>CBDFGR010000003.1:0-2643177 GCA_965247115.1 Myxococcota bacterium | reverse complement strand
CAGAGGCGACCATCATCGGGACCTGGTCCATGTGCACATCGCACATGACGACGATGTGATTCCGTGGTGCTCGGTGGCAACCCGCTACGCGACACACGCTCATAGCAGCCTCGGCTGGTGCGGATCGCTGGCTCGAGCTTCGTGGATTCGCTGCCGTCGTCGTTCCGTGAAGACGTGCTCTCCCAAGCGTGCGCCTTCGGCCTCGAGCGTACGCAGAGCGCTGTACAAGTCTCTGCGCAGCGTGCGCTCCAGGTCCGGACTCTCGATGAGGAACGTCACGATCTGCTCCTGCTCCTCCCAGCACTCCACCATTCGGGCCTCGAGCCTCTCCGCGGCGGTCATGCCTCCTCCTTCGCGGGGAAGAACCTGCTCGTTTGCCAGTCGCGCGTGAACGTGCCGAGCTTTCCGGCCGCGCCATCGCGATGCTTGATCAGGTCGAGCTCGCACTCGTCAGCCGCACCGTTCGGCTTCTTCCGGATCGTGAGGCCGACACTCGCTCGATACGCCGGGTTGCGGCCCTTGATCCCACCTGCGGCGTTGAGCTCGGAGCAGGCGATAAACCGGATGAAGCCGTGACTCTCCTGGACGAGCCAGTCCATCCACGCCACGAGGAAACGCAGGTTCTGGAACTCGTTCGCTTGCGGCTTCGACATAAGGTCGCTGATCGTGTTGAGCGAGTCGAGCACGACCAGGATCCCAGTGTGCCCGGTCATGTAGCGCTGAAGGATCAGGTCGACGACATCCGAGAGGCGGTGTCCGAAGTGGGCCCTGGTCCAGAACCATGACGTGCCCGCGATCCTTGGGAACTCTTGCGCGAAGTTGTGGCCGTACCAGCGTCGGACGCGCTTCTGCACCAAGCCCGCGCCGTTCTCCGCGTCGACGACGATTGTGCAGATGTCCTGATGCGCAGCCTCGAGCGAGCTGGCCAAGGCGGCCCCGCTCTTGCCGGCTCCCCACTCGCCGCCAAGCACCGTCAGTCCCTGGAACCCGCCGTACTTCTCGTCGAACACAGCGATCCCGGAAGGCCAGCGGGGATACTCGGGGAGATCCTCGTCCGCCATCGGGCTGACCTCAAGCCGCCGTCGGATCGATGGCAAGTCCTTCGCCTGCGCCAGCAGCCGCCGCGTTTGCTCCACCGCAGCAGCGGTCTGCTGGATCTGCTCCACGTGGAAGAGGTCTGTCCGTTCCGTCATGCGCGCTCCTTCTGTCGTGCCGCCCCAAGCGAGGCGACTCCAGTGTCGAAGAGATCGGTCTGCGGGGCGTCGTCATCCGGTGGCGCGCGCGCGTCTTGCTCGCGTCGCTCTCGCTCGCGCACCTCGAAGTCCCGCTTCGCGCGGGCGCGGCTCAGACACGCCTGGTAGCGGTGCTCGAGTACCGCTCCGGAGTAGCCCGCGCTCTCGACATAGCGGTCGTCTCGGATCGCGAAGAACTCCGGCAGCAGAAGAACGAAGTCCTCCAGGCCGACCGCCGCCGCGATGCTCTTGAGCGCCCTCTTGTCTCGGCCGACCGGATTGCAGTCTTCGCCTCGGTGCTCCCGGAAGGCTCGAAGAAGAGGCGGACGGCTTGCTGCCCGAGGGGCTCCGAGGCCCCGAGGGGCTCCGAGCTCTTCGGCTCAGTGCCTTTGGCCGCCCCGCGCTTCCGGCGCGGGGGGTTCTTTTCTTTTAACGCGGAAGCGGAAGCGGAAGCGGAGGAGCCCGTAACTTTGTTTGGTGAAGCACGTTCACGTTGAACGTCAGCGCGTCGCGGGAACTGCTTTTTCGCGAAGTTAGGCCATTTCACCCGGTACGCGTCTGGCGCGACGTCGTCGGCCCTCTGAACCCGGACGGGCGTGAGGTCGGCCAGACGTGAGGCTCGCCAGAGCGCCGCCTTGAGCGTACCTACGTTGAATACTCGCATTAGGTCGAGGCTCGAGACGAGGAACTCGTCTTCGGTCCTGTCGGCGTAGCGGTCGATCGCGAGCATGCCGAGGCGGGCGTAGGCGGCCATGGTCCGGTCGTCCCGGTAGGCGCCGAGCGTCTTCCGGTGATTCCCGAACGAGCAGTACAGCTTGAAGTGGCCACCAGCCATGTTGCTCTCACCCCCCGATGAGTCTCTGTGTGGAGACCTTAGCTGACGCGTGCCGGTGCACGGCTGGTGCGAGAGTCGGGCCCGCGGGACCGTCTGCGGGCTTCTCGTCAACCGAGATGCTCAGCCCGCGCGATTCATGGACCATCTTGTAGCCTTTGCAGGGGGGTAGAATGGCCGCTGCGAAGTGAGCCCCGACTCTGGGGCGGGAGGGAAGGAGTGCCCGAGCATGCGTGGATAAGCCGTCTCGGGCGCGTCCTCTTTGTGACGGCGTGCGGGGTGCTCCTTGGGTGGGTGCTGTGGGTGCCCGGTCCCGCCCTCTGGAACGAGGCGGCGGTCCGTGTGCACGCCTTTCGGCTCGACCGAGCCGAGATAGGCAAGCTGAGGTCCGCCGTCGGCTACTTCGTCGAGAACTGCCTCGAGATCGACTGGGCTCCGCAGGGTGGTGCGAGGACTCCGAGCACATCTGCCTGTTTGAGCGCGGCCGTGGCGGGAGTTCGCGCCGTTGCGAAGATCGCGAAGTCGCGAGGCGAGGGGTATTACACGCCCCGACCAGACAGCCCACAGGGTGCAGCGCGTGACGCGCTGCTGATACGCAGGATGAGGCGCGTCTGCATCGAAGCGATTGGCGGAGAATACAGCAGCGACTTCGGCGAGCGCGCAGCTTGTAAAGGGATGAGCGATGCGGTCTACCTGACCCATGGGCGCCTGGAGTGACCTCACGCGGCTCCCTCTGTGGCGGGTTCGGCGGCGCTTACGGGGCGTCGCGCGGGTGTGAATCGCTACGCGCTCCGCCTGCGCGCGACGCTCTCGAGGGCAATCGGACCCTTGCGGTCGCGCTGGCGGTCCCGCTCGAGTCGGGCCTGGTACGCTTCCTCGTGTAGCAGAGGGCTGACGTAGTCGAGGCCGGTCACTCGAATCGCGATGAGGATCGCCTTCGGTGGCAGGTGTCGCCGACGGTCGTCGCGAAGCCAGTGCGAGAGCAGTGTCAGCGCTGACTCCTCGCTGCCCTGCCAGCAGAAGGCTGCGTGGCAGGCGAGAGCAAAGTCCATCCAGGCGTCGGCATCGTCCAGCATTCGCCGGACGGCTTGCTCGATTCGTCCAGATTCCACGGGGGGTTACCTCACTTTCGCCCCCCACAACTTTCTCATGACCGTACTTGACCGTGCTCGCGCGCAATCCTGCACGAAAGCGATGACTCCGACCTCCTCCCACCCCAGCACCGTAGAATGGCCATTGCGACATGAGTCCGGGTTCCGGGGCGGGAGGGGAACGATGTCCGAAGCATCCCCGGCTGAGCAGGAAGGGAACGCGACGTGGGCCGGCATCGCGATTGGATTCCTCCTCGCGACCCTGCTGTACACCTGCGTCGGCGCGGACTTCGGTGAACCCGGCCGCTCGGACCCCGATACGATCGAGGCGCCGCCGATTCGCGGAAGAGAGCCCGAGGTCCCCGAGTGACCTCACGCCGCCCCCTCCGCTGCGGGCTTGGGAGTCGCCGGTTCCCACGTGAGTAGTTGCGCGAGCGTAACTTCGCCTCCGGTCTTCTCGACCACTCGAAGTGCAGCGATGCGACCGATTCGCTCTCGGCCGCTTATGAGCTGGCTGACGTAGGGAGGGGATAGAGAGACCAGTCGCGCGAATTCCGCCTGCGTTAGGTCGTGCTCCAAGCAATAGCGTCTGAATGGATGCTCCACCGTGTTGTTCGGATATTCCACACATTGGCTCCTGAGTCGAGAGCTGACTGAATACGGATATTCCGCATTTTCGCTAACACACTACTGCTGCTTAGGAATCCTCTAACATCAGAGGTGACGCGGGGGTGGCTGGCGATGCCGAAGAAGGCCGCGAAGGTCTCAAAGGAGCTGCGCACTTTTCGGAAAGTTCTGGGACAACGGATCGCGAGCGCGCGCGAGCAGGCCTCTCTAAGAAAGGCGGATCTCGCCCGAGAGCTCAAGGTCAGTCCCAGCACGATCAACGATTGGGAAAGCGGGCGGACGGGTGCCACCGCACTTCATCTGTCCAATATTGCAAGAACGACGGGCGTTTCTGGCTCCTGGCTCTTGCCTTCACCTCTGCCCGGCGATGCCACTCCAGAGAGGCTTGCCGACGATCTGGCTGCCGTACTGGGCGGCAAGCGGCTCACCGCACTAGCTAAGATCCCCGAGAATCGCCTCAGGCGAGAGATCGACGCCATCATCGGCTCTTGGGCCGTCGATGGGGACTCCATCCCCACGCGGCCTCGTAGCCGATCGTAGCTACGCTCGGACCCACAACCACGCGAGATCACTAACCGTTCGCCTGGATATTCGGAATATCCAACTTTCGCCCTTTAATTGTGGATATACCGAAGTTAGGATATTCCGCATCTATCTACGACGGAGGCTTCCGATGCCCGCTCCCCCTCCTTCCCCTCTGGACCCCCAACGTCCTCTCCCTGACCGTCTCGCCCAGCTGGACTCTCTGCACCTGGGCACGGGTTCCTCCTCAAGCTTCGACGAGGGCCACTGCGCGCTCGAAGTTGTCGCCTGGCTTGCAGGGGAGAAGCACAGTGACCATCCATCCCAAGTGCACGAGCGCCGTGGTCGGAGCCTTCATCCGCTGCTGGAATGACCGCCTTCCAGACGAGGATCGGGACCGTCTGCTCAAGCCGCTGCTCCCCCGTCTCGTGGGATCGGCAGGAGATTCCGATACGGAGCTCGCTCGCTCCTACCTGGCCCTCGACTGGCTCATCCGGGTCCACACGCCCGCATGGTTGGACCTCGTGGAGCGTCTGAAGCCTCACGCCGCGAAGCTGCGCGGACTCGGTGAGATCACGGACTTCGATCGTGCGAGAGCGGCACAGCCGATGATCCGCGCTGCGGGGGCCGCCGCGTGGGCCGCCGCGTGGGCCGCTGCGAGGGACGCTGCGAGGGACGCTGCGTGGGACGCTGCGGAGGTCGCTGCGTGGGACGTTGTGAGGGACGCTGCGGAGGTCGCTGCGGGGGACGCTGCGGAGGTCGCTGCGGGGATCGCTGCGAGGAACGCTGCGAGGGCTGCTGCGGGGATCGCTGTGAGGGACGCGCTCAAGCCAACCATGCTCGCGCTCCAGGATTCGGCAAGCAATCTCGTTTGTCGAATGGTCGCGGTGGGAGAGTTCGCATGACTCCCCCCCTCCCTCTCCGCAGCGATCTGAAGAGATGGGCGAGAGAGTCGAAGCCAGGCGTCTACCGTGGCCTCTCCGAGACCGAGTACGACGCGATCGACGCGGTCCGCAGCACGAAGCTCAGCTACTTCGCCGACGGTAGGACGCCCGCGCACGCGAAGTACCTGATCGACCACCCTCCGCCCCCGAAGGATCACCTCGACATCGGCGCCGCTCTGCACTGCGCCGTGCTCGAGCCGGAGAAGTTCGACGACGAGTGGGTCGTCGCTCCTAAGGTCGACCGCCGCTACAAGAAGGACAAGGCCATCTGGGCCGAGTTCGAGGCGGAGAACGCGGGTAAGGGGATCCTGAAGCGCCAGGACATGAACCTGGTCTTGGCGATGCGCGACGGGGTCAACCGGAACGAGCTCGCGCGCCGGCTGCTGAAGGGGGCAGGGCAGAACGAGCTCACGCTCGTTTGGGAGGACGAGCAGTCGGGTCTGCTTTGCAAGGCGAGACTCGACCGGATCACGGAGTACGAGGGCTACGTCATCGTCGTCGACCTGAAGACGACGGCGCGGCTCGCTTCCAAGGAAGCGTTCGCGCGAGCGATGGGAGACTTCGGCTACCACCGTCAGGAGGCGTTCTACCGGATGGCGATGGACGCGCATTTCGGCGAGATGCCGCGTCGGTTCGTCTTCATCGTGATCGAGAAGGCGGCTCCGCACATCGTCGCGACGCATGAGACCGGGCCGGAGTCTCTCGATGCGGGTCAGCGTGAAGTGCGCACGCATCTGACGGAGTACGCCGCGTGTACGGAGTCGGGCGTCTGGCCTGGATACGGAACGTCGACGCTACTGACCGAGCTGCCACCGTGGCGGCTGCGACGAGTCGAAAGAGACGAAGAGGTCGTGTTTTGAACTGCAAGAGCTGCAACGCCCCGGAGGGCTCCCCGCACGGAACAAACTGCGAGGTTCACCCTCCGGGCTCCAGCGAAGAGAAGCCCGAGATGGAGGAGTAACGCGGGGTCGCCACGATCGTCGATTCCACTGGGGCGATCGCGGACATGAGCGAGGGCGGGCTGCGTCCGACCAACGCAAAGGAGCTCGGCGCGCTCGCGAAGCAGGCGGCCCTCTCGAGCCTGGTTCCCGAGCCCTTCCGCAACAAGCCGAACGACTGCTTCGTCGCGATGGCGATGGGGAGAGAGATCGGCTTCGACGCGTTCCAGAGCTTGCAGATGTTTCACGTCGTCAAGGGGAAGGTAGGTCTTCCCGGCGAGGCGATGGTGGCGATCATCCGGAGTCGCGAAGAGTGCGAGTCGCTCAGGATGGGAACCCAGGGGTCGCTCGAGGATGGAAACCTTACGGGGTGGGTCGTCTCAAAGCGGCGCGGTCAATCTGAGAACGACAAGGTGACCTTCAGTCTAGAGGACGCGATGCTGGCTGGGCTCTACCCCGGCAAGAAGGATCGCAACGGCGAGCCGAGCGTCTGGTCAAAGTACCCGAAGGACATGCTCATCTGGAAGGCCGTAGCGCGCGACTGCCGACGGAACTGGGCCGACATGACCCGGCGTGTTCCCGTCGCTGAGGACATGCCCGGCTACGGCGAGTCAAGGCTTGAGATCAACGTCACACCGCCGCGCGAGGAGACTCCGACGGCGGACCCGGCTCGTGCACTCTTCGCGGGTGAGCCGATCGAGCCTGAGATCGTCGGACCCGGGCCCGGCGATCCCGCTGCACCGAACGCAGAGCCTGAGGATGTGGGGGACTCAGACGACTCTGCTGCGCCGAACGCCGGGACGCCCTCTGACGACGCGAATGCAACGGGTCGCCCGGCTCCGAGTGAGGGATCCAGTGAGGCCACACCGGAGCCGGGACCACCCAACGACGGCCCGAAGTTCTCGGCGCTGCCCGAGGGCTTCGACCCGACGCGCGACAACTGCCCCGACTGCGAACGCTCGGCTGATCTCGGTCACACACCGGGGTGCTCGATCGCGAAGCTGCTGAAGGAGCAGAGGTGACACGAACCACCGACCAAGAGTTGGTCGACCGCGTCCCCTGCGAGGGCTCCGAGGGCTGCGAGCAACTGGTCGATCGCGACGGCTTCCGTCTCTGCGCTGAGCACATGAAGGAAGCATGGGACGGGATGGAGGAGGCGGAGAACACGCCTCCGTCTCGCAGGCCGAGGCGGAGAGATGGCAACTGAGCCGTCGGCTCGACTTGCCATGATCTGCGGTGTGGTCTGGTATGGTGCGATCCAGCTTGTGGGAACGCTCGTGCCATGAAGGACCCGTGCTGGAGTCTCGATCAGTGTGCAGAGTTCCTTCAGTGCAGCACCAAGACCGTGCGAAAGATGATGAGGGGCGGATTCCCGCACTTCTACGTGGGCCGGAGACCTCGGTTCCGTCCGGAGGCGGTAAGGGAGTGGGTGCATGAGCAAGAACGGAGTCGCCCCCATAGCCTCACCGTCGCTGCGGATCGAATCCGGGAGTCCCGTGTCCAGGAGCGCATCCTGAGAAGAGCCGCCCGTGTCTCGTAAGGCAGACGGCCCTCGAATCTTCAAGCGTGGCGCGCACTACTACGTGGAGTACGTAGAAGGCAACGAGATACTCATCCCCCGTCAGTCCCTCCGGACCAAAGACGCCGGGAAAGCAAGGGCCGCTGCGTCGAGGCTCATCCTGGAGTATGAAGAGCGCGGCTACACACCAGAGGGTAACGAGCTCCTGTTCCGAGACGCAGCCGCCGCCTACCTCAAGCACGGGATGTCGAACCTGGCAGGTACAACGCAGGATGACCACAGAAATCATCTCCGTCTTGGCGGAATACTGGACCGGGCTTTTGGCGACATCCCGATATCTCAACTCACGGATGAGTCGCTACTCCGGTGGTGGGAAGAGAGCATCGAGGGGAAGCGAGCGACAAGTACGGGACGGCGATATCTCGATAGCGTCTCGGCAATTATGCGCCGAGCCCGTCGTCACCGGCTCATCGCGCACAATCCCGTCGTAGACTTTCAGGCCATTATCCGGGAGGAGAACAAGACCAAGAAGGGCAGAGCTCTAAGTGAGGCGGGGAAGCATGTCCGGCCTATTGAGGACCCCGCGGAAATCGAACGCATCCTTGCTTCGGCCCGAGAGGAGAGTCTAGAAGATCACGTGCTGGTGCTGCTCATGCTCGACGCTGGACTGCGCATCGGAGAAGCCATGCAGATCCGCTGGCGGGCAGTCAACTGGGGAGAGGACGAGAACGACCTAGGCCGCAGCCTCGAGATCTCGGAGTCGAACCCCAGAGGCATGTACCCCGGTGATCCACCCAAGAGTGGGAGGACGCGCTATGTGGATCTCTCCAGGCGGCTACGACGGGTCCTGATGGAGCTCTACACACAAGAGTTCCGGCCCAGCCCGGATCGTGTCATTGTGCCGCGCGACCAGGGCAACTGGAGGCAGAGGCAGTGGCGCAGAATCCTGGCGCGTGCCGGGACCACTCGAGCGTGGCGACCGAAAGATCTGCGCGACACCTTCGCGAGCCAGCTGCTCTCGAATGGTCAGGAACTCGTGCACATCGCCGACCAGCTGGGCCATTCGTCCGTGGGCGTGACGGAGAGTCACTACACCAAGTACATCCGTCGCAAGAGGTATCAGCCGACACCGCCACTAGCCTATGGCGAGCTGCCGACGGACGTGCTGGCTCGGCTTGGCGCGCCCAATAAACGTCCACAAAGCGGACACTCGGGGTTTTCAGACCAACACGCTCCTGGCGACATTGCAGAAACTGTTAGCAACGTCGCGACGTTCCATGGTGAGCGCGGCCGGGATCGAACCGGCGACCGGCGGATTAAGAGTCCGCTGCTCTGCCAACTGAGCTACGCGCCCGGGCGGACTATAGCGGCTCGGCTTTTGTCCGCAAAGACGCAGGCTTAGCTTATTGGGCACTGATCTCTCACTCTGCTCGCGTGACTCGGTTTCGCCGTTCGCGTGACAAGTACGTGACAGAATTTTTCCAGGTCAGGTCGGCAATGCGCGCGCGATGGTGCGCTGAGAGGTGCGTATAGCGCTTCGTCATCTCCGTAGTGCTGTGACCCAGGTGCCCACTGGCATTGGAGAGTGAGCCCCCGGCCATAGCTATTCCGCTGGCTGCCGTGTGTCGGAGATCGTGCCACTGAGCCTGCTACTCCGACTCGATCTGGGGGGCAACTGTATCTGCGTGAAGCACAAGGCGCTGGATCTCACAGAGTTCTGCGCCCTGTGCTCGAGGTCCGTCACGCCACGTTCAAGGACCCCCGGTTACGGATGGGGGCCGCCGGTGGCATCATTGCCGCCATCGACAACGAAGTTCGTCCCCGTCACATAGCTCGCGCCGTCGGAGGCGAGGAAGAGTACGCAGCTCGCGATCTCGTCGGGACTCCCCAGCCGGCGCATCGGTATGCCCCTGGCCGCGTCCTTTAGGTTTTCCTCCAAGTCGCCGCCCTTGGCCTGATAGAAGTCGTCGGCCATCTGAGTGTGGATGTCGCCGGCACAGACTGAGTTCACCCGGATGTTGTCCTCCGCGTGGTCAAGCGCCATGCAACGCGTGATCTGAAGCACCGCGCCCTTGCTCGTGCAGTAGGCGACGTGGCCCTTCTCGCCGTTCAGGCCCCATTCCGACGCGACGTTGACGATGTTGCCGCCGCCCTGGTTGATCATTTGCCGCACACCGGCGCGGCTGAGGAAGAAGAGCGCATTGACGTTGACCGCCATGGTGTCAAACCAGATCTCGTCGGTAGTCTCCAAGGCGTTCGCGCTGTAGAGAATGCCCGCGTTGTTGACAAGCACGTCGAGTCGGCCGAGGCGCTTGACCGTCTCCTCGACCAGGCGGTCGGCAACACCGTCCTCCCGGACGTCTCCCTGGATGAAGTCGCCCTTCGCGCCCGAGCCCCTGATATCGTCGAGCACGGCCTTGCCCCGCTCGACGTTCCGTCCCGTGATCATCACGGCCGCGCCAGCGCCCGCGAAGGCGCGCGCGCAGGCCTCGCCAATGCCCGCGGTCGAGCCGGTGACCAAAGCCACCTTGCCGTCGAAACTCACTTGCTGTCTCATCCCTTGTTCATTTGCAGACGACGATCGTATCACGCCCTTGATCCGGCAGGGCCTACGTGTCGCCCTAGCTCAGAAAACAAAAACTCTCATCGCGTGGTTGAGTTCGACGAAACGAGATCCACTTGGACTTCACGCAGGAGGAGATCGACCGGACGATGGTGCGAAATGCAGAGGCCGTCGATCTGTTCTCGTGTGACAACCGCGTGACAAAATAAACGCAATTCCTGCACCCAATGAACACCATGCACTCTATGCACGACGGTAGCCCGAGTGGGTCGGTAGCGATTGAGAGTCCCCTGCTCTGCCAACTGAGCTACGCGCCCGGACGGACGATAGCGGCCGGATACGCCATCGTCGCGACCTGGCCGACACCGCTGGTGGGGTGCGGCGGGAGGTTGGCTAGACTGGAGAGGCGATGAGTGCGCCTCTGCGTCAGTGTGTGCCGGTCTCGATCCTGGTGGCGCTGTCCCTCGGTTGCGCCACGCGGGCGTTGCCTCCCGCACAGGAGGCGACCGCCCTCACCGCGGAGGCGCTGAAGCGGACCCAAGCGGCCTATCTTTATCCGGACAGGATCGACCGACGCATGCTTGTGGGAGCGCTCGATGCGCTCGAAGCCCGCTTCGACTCCATTCGCTTCACCGATGACGGAGACGAGGGGATCCTGGCAGTCGGCAAGACCGAAGCTCGGGTGCCGATCGATGCGGAGTTCGAGCGCGGGCGCTATCGCACGACGCTTGGTCGGGCACTCCACTTCGTGGACAAGAACCTGGAGGAGGAGCGCGACGAGCTCGATGATCTAGAGCTGATCACGCTGCAGGGAGCGCTCTATGCGCTCGATCCCTACTCCACCGTCTACTCCGGCCGGACGACGGAGGACTTCACGATCCGCTTCTCCGGCAAGCTGCACGGGATCGGTTCGCGGATCGGGCGGAGGGACGGCCATCTCACGGCGATCACCGTCTTTCCTGGCAGCCCGGCAGAGCGAGGAGGGCTCCAGAGCGGCGACTGGATCGTAACGATCGATGGTCGTCCGACCAGGCCCCTGAGCGTGAGCGATGCGGTCGCTGTGATCCGAGGAAAGATCGACACGCAGGTCGGACTGGGCGTGATCCGAGCCGAGGAAGAGCTCGAGCTGACGATCACGCGTGGGGAGGTGCTGATCCCCAGTGTGGAGACGCGCCTGCTCGAGGACGGGATCGGCTACGCCCGCATCGACGTGTTCACCGCCACAACGGATGAGGAGTTCAAGGAGAAGCTGCTCGAGCTCGGCGAGCTCGATGGCCTGGTCCTGGATCTGCGAGGAAACACGGGCGGCGCCCTGCCCAGTGCGACCAAGCTGGCGGACATGTTCCTCGAGCGACAGCTCATCGTTCGCATCGTCGATCGCGCTGGCGAGACGCAGACGCGTGGCCGTTCCCGCTGGGTCGCAAGGCCAACCGTGCTGTTCCGCGAGCCGGTCGTCGTGCTCGTGGACGAGGCCTCCGCCTCCGCGTCCGAGATCCTTGCCGGGGCTTTGGCCCCGCTCGAGCGCGTGACGATCGTCGGTCAGACAACCTACGGCAAGGGAGTGATTCAGCAGGTGATGCCCCTCCCGGATGGGAACCTGCTGAAGCTCACGGTGGCGGAGTACAGACTCTCGCAGAACCGCGTCATCAACGAGGTCGGGATCGAGCCCGACATCGAGCTGCACCCGATCTCCTCGCAGCGCCTGGGTGCACTGGCGCAAGTGCCAGAGGGCGGAATGGCGTACATGCGCAAGCCGGGTGAGCCGGACGACTTTCCGATCGACGCGGCGGTGACGCTCCTCCAACAGCCTCTAGACCAGGCCCTGGAGACGATCTTCGACAGCGCGAACCAGCAGATCGCCACAGAGCTGGAAGAGCACGGGGTGAGCTGGGTTCGAACGACCAGGCTGCCTGAGGAGCTCCCGGAGCCGCTCCAGATCACGGACAGCGGCTTGAGCTTGAGCGGAGGCGAGGAGGGTTCGCTTCACCTGCGCGTACACAACCCGAATCCCTTCCCGATTCCCAAGGCCTGGGCTGCCCTGGAGGCACCCGTGCTCTACCTCTCGAACAAGCTCATCGCACTCGGCACCTTGCCGGCGCAGGGAGAGGTCAAGGCCGAGATCCCGTTGACGCCGCCGCCCGGCCTCTCCGTGGTCGAGCATCCCGTAACCCTGCATATTGCGAGTGGCGACCGGCCGATCCAGTCGAACGATCTGATCCTGCACGTCGAGGAGCGCGCGCTGGAGCTGGCGATCGACGTGGAGCGACTCGAGGATGAGAGGATCCGGGTGGTGGTGACAAACCTCGGCACAGCCTCGCTGCCGGGCTTCGGGGTCTCGGTTCCGGGAGACGCGCAGTCTGCAGAAGAGCTGGCAGCTGGCGAAACGAAGGAGCTCACGCTTCAGCTCGCGGCAGATCCGAAGGAGGTCGCGATCGGGCTGGCCGGCCCATGGGCGCAGCGGCGGATCCTCGTTCCCATTCCGGAGACTGCGGTCCGCGTGGCCGTGCCAGCAGTAGAGCTGAAGCGCGGAGGACTACCCGGGCGCGCGCAGATCCGTGTCGAGGCGAACGCCCCGGACGGTCTGCACGAGGGCTGGATCCTGCTCGACGGGCAGAAGGAGGCCTACGTCGCCTGGGGCGGAGACAAGGAGGGAACGCTCCGCGCGGCGCTCGCCGAGGGCGACCACGACCTGATCACAAAGGTGGAGACCCTCTCCGGCGTGTCGATCATTGACACACGCCAGCTCACAGCAGACTGAGCTGCTGCGGCTCTCCCAACGCCTCCTCGATGCTCTCGCCCACAACGGAGAGGATCGATTCCGCGACCGGACGCAGCACTCTTGCAACGTAGTGGGGATAGTCGATCTTGGTCGGTAGCGGCTCGCCAGGGAAGACGGGCTCCGGACCTCTCTGTGTCATGACGTAGCTCACAATCCGACCAGCTCGTGCGCCAGCTCGGCGCGCCGCTTCCACGTGAGGCGGGATGCGTTCGGTGTAGCGTTCGACCGAGCCCTTGCGCAGGCCCTTGCGGATGACGAGCTCAGTGTCGAGCTGGCCCTCCCTGACCCGTCGGATCGTGTCCTGGACGAAGGGTACGACGGGCGCGTCGTTGAAGACCCGCGACAGCAGTCCGTGCTGCAGGCGACGTGTCACCTCCGGCCAATCGCGGCGAACGGATTCGAGTCCAACAACATGGAGCTGTCCGTCGACGAGTCCGGCATAGCGCTTCTTGCTCCCCTCCGTGCCACCGCGCAAGCTCGGCTGGAAGAAGC
This sequence comes from Myxococcota bacterium, assembly GCA_965247115.1. Lineage (GTDB taxonomy): Bacteria > Myxococcota_A > UBA9160 > SZUA-336 > SZUA-336 > JAUXJB01. Next base: position 2,629,638 of record CBDFGR010000003.1, on the reverse strand, counting down.
GCGCGTAGATCCGCTCGAGCTCCAGCTGGAGCTCGGACTCCACCGCGTATTCCTGGACCAACCGCTCGGCCAGCGCGGCCTGGATGAGCGCGAGCAGCTCCGTGGCCCGCTCTGTCACCGCCTCGCTCGGGAGATCTGGCTCCAGCGCAACGAAGACGGAGTCCGTGTCCCCGTAGAGGATCTGAACCCCCCGCGCTTCGAAGGCTTCCCGCGTCCAGCCGAGGATCTGCTGCCCGAAGCTTGTGATGGCATTGGCGACCGCCGGATCGAAGAAGCGACAGCCCGCCGCTCCGAGCACGCCGAACAGCGCGTTCATCATGATCTTGATGGCGAGATCGGCGTGCGCGTCGGAGCGCGCCTTCGCCTGCTCACGACGGGCGAAGAAGCGCAACAGGATCTCCGGAAGCAGGCCCCCCTTGCGCGCGAACGCGGCACCGTTCGGCGCGATGATCGGATCCGCTCCAGGCTCGGCGTGGGCGAGGGGGTCGAGATCAAACGTGCGGATCAGGCTCGGATACAGGCTCTTGAAGTCGTAGACCGCCACGTTCCGGAACAGCCCGGGGTGGGAGTCCATGACCGCCCCGCCGTGGACGCGCTCGCGCTTGCGCTCTGTGTCGACGGAGGGTGCCACGTAGCCGCGACGCCGCAGCTCGGGAAGATACAGCAGATCGAACGACGCGATGCTGGCGCCGACGCGATCGAGCTGCATGCCGCACAGGAGGCTGCGCTCCACCGCGAGGTGGAGCAGGCGCTCCTGCTCGATCATGTCCAGGACCAGGCGGGCGTCCTCCCGGTTGTACGCCACCAGGGCAGCTGGATCTTCGCGATAGAGCCGCTGGATCTCGGCCGCGCGGTTCCCCGCGGGCTCACTGATCCGCTTGCCGCGGCCGAGCAGCGCGCGAGCCGCGGTCTCCAGAGTGTAGTCGTCGAGCGTGATGAAGGCGTCGCGTACCAGCGATATGCCGTCGAGCACCATGCGTCCCGCCACCTCAGCGCGACCGGTGCGAGTGAAGGACTGATCCTGAACGAACGACGTGGGCCCCGGGAGGCGGCCGAGCTCGCAACGCGTGCGGTTCCGGCGCGCGCGGCGTTCCAGCACGCGCAGGTCGAAGTCGATCACATTCCAACCTGTAAGGATGTCGGGATCGAGCTCGCGCACGCGGGACGCGAACGCCCGCAGCAGCTCGGACTCGCTCGCGTGGACCGTCGCGCCCGCGACGGGCTGCAGTGAGAGCAAGTGCACCTCATCTGCGCCTGCACCTACCAGGGCGATGGAGAAGACGCTGGACGCGTCGGGAGTGGTCTCGATGTCCAGCGAGAGGATGCTGAGCTCCGGCCGGAATTCGCAGCCCCGAAGCTCCGGGTTGGAGAAGCGCAGCATCCCGGACTCGAGCCGCTCGGGCTCGCCCTCGATCTCGACCGCAGCGCGGATGCCCCGGTCGATCAGGTAGCGGTACGCGAAGCGAATGTCGGCCTCGAGCACGTCTCCTCCAGCGTCGAGGATCACGCGCCGTAGGCGCGGAACGTCGCCCGGTACTCGGGCCACGATGCGAGCGAGGGCGCGGCCCTCGAGGTCGCGCAGATCTGTGGGCTCGACCCGCGCCTCGCGCTCCCCTGCGAGCGCAACGCTCGCCTCGACGGGCGCGAAGAAGTAGGGCTCGAAGGTATCGTCCTCGACGAGGAACGTACCGCCGTCCTGCAACCGACCCAGCAGCCGGATCACCGGTCGACCCGCGCGCTGCACGCTCGTGGGCTGCAGGATGAAACCGGTGTGCAGGCTCACTCGGGTGCTCCGAAGCCGCCCCCACCCGGAGTCTCGATGCGAATGGTGTCGCCCGCCGCGACGTCGCGCGTGCACTTGCCAGGGATCTCCGCGCCGTTGTGCAGGTTCCGGCCCCGAGCTCCGCCCTCGGCGCCACGCAGTCCGAAGGGCGCGCGCTCGCGCCGCTCCGAGAGGATCGAGACGCGCATCGGGCGCAGAAACTCGATCTCTCGCACGAGGCCGTCGCCCCCGCGCCACTGCCCGGACCCACCGGACCCCGAACGCAGCGAGAACTCGCGCAGGCGCACCGGAAAGCGCGCTTCGAGCACCTCGGGATCAGTGATGCGGGTGTTCGTCATATGCGTGTGAACGCCCGAAGCGGCGTCGAAGCCCTCCCCTGCTCCCGCGCCGCCGCCGATCGTCTCGTAGTAGCCGAAGCTGGCGTCGCCAAACGTCAGGTTGTTCATCGTACCCTGGCAGGCTGCCAGCCTGCCGAGCGCGCCGAGGAGCACGTCCACGACCCGCTGCGAGGTCTCCACGTTCCCGCCGCAGACCGCGCGATCCGGCCCGGGCGAGAGCACACAGCGCTCCGGAATGCGGATCGTCACCGGGCGCAGGCAGCCGCTGTTGAGCGGGATCTCCTCGCCGACGAGCGCGCGGAGCACGTAGATCACTGCCGCCACCGTGACGGCGCGGGGGGCGTTCAGGTTGCCCTCGACCTCTGGGCCCGTCCCCGCAAAGTCGACATCCATGCGATCTCCAGTGACCCGCAAGGTGACACAGATCGGAGTTCCGTCGTCCAGCGCGTCCTCGAAGCGGTGCTCGCCGTCGGGCAGCTTCGCGATCTCGTCGCTCACCTTGGCCGCCGCGTTGTCCTGCACGTGCTGCATGTAGGCGAGCACCGTCTCGAGCCCGTAGCGGTCGGTCATCTCCCCGAGCAGTCGGACGCCGGTGTTGTTGGCCGCGATCTGTGCCTCGACGTCCGCGAGGTTGTCGCGCGGGCTGCGCGCCGGGTGAGCCGCCGCCTGGAGCGTCGACAGAACGAGCTCCTCGTCCAGGCGGCCCGCGTGGACGATGCGCAGGCCCCGTAAGACCACGCCCTCCTCCTCCAGCACCCGTGAGAACGGGGGCATGGAGCCCGGCGTGATCCCCCCGATGTCTGCGTGATGGCCGCGACTTGCGGTGAAGAAGCGCAGCTCGCCGTCGCGCGAGTGCACCGGCGTCACGACGGTCACATCCGGGAGGTGGGAGCCCCCAGAGGCCGGATCATTCGTGATGAAGACATCGCCAGGCGCAGGATCGGGGTGTGCCTGGACGACTGCGCGCACGGACTCGCTCATCGCGCCGAGGTGTACGGGAATATGCGGCGCGTTCGCCACGAGGCCGCCCTCGTTCTCGAAGATCGCGCAGGAAAAATCGAGGCGCTCGCGAATGTTCGTCGAGAGCGACGTGTTCTGGAGAACCGTTCCCATCTGCTCCGCAATCGACATGAACAGATTGTTGAAGATCTCGAGCTGGACAGGATCCTCCTCTGTCGCGACGCGAGTCTTCTCCGCACGGCCGGCCCGATCAGTCAAAGCGATGCGGCCGTGGTCGTCCATTTCCAGCTCGAAGCCCAGGTCGACGACGATCGTGCCCGTGGCCTCGAGCACCAGCGCAGGGCCCTCGAGGCGCTCGCCGGGCCGCAAGGTCTCTCGCTGTACGACGGGAACGTCGTCGTGAAAGATCCCCTCACTCCAGAGTCGTGTGGTTCGTTCCGCTGCGTTCGACCCCACGGGGACCTCGATCCTCGGATCGGCTTGCGGCCGGTGAATGCCCATCACCTCTACCCGTGCGACCGTGGCCTCGACCACGTGGCCGGGCCTCGCGTAGCCGAAGCGTCGCCGGTGAAGCTCCTCGAAGCGCGTGGATCGGTCGCCCTCGCCCTCGCCCTCGAGCAGCGTGAGGGGGGTCTCGGTCCCGCGGTAGCGAAGGTCCAGACGCCAAAGCGAGCGAATCCGTTCCGGCGGGAAGCCCTCGCCCTGCAGCACGCGACGGCCGCTCGTTTCGAGCTCTGCAAAGATCGGCGCCACCGCGGCGTCGAGATCCGGACCCAGCTCGCGCCGTCCGAGATCCGCCTCTCCGTCCCAGCTGACGTCGGCCAACCCCATCCCGTAGGCGGAGAGCACGCCGGCGAAGGGGTGAAACACGATGCGGCGGATACCCAACCGACGCGCGAGGGCGCAGGCGTGTTGCCCGCCTGCGCCGCCGAATACCACGAGCGCGTAGTCGCGTACATCGTAGCCGCGAGCGACGGAGACGCGCCGGATTGCCTCGGCCATGTTCGCGTTCGCGATCTCGAAGAACCCGGCGGCGACCTGTGCCCGCGTACGCAGGTTGCCCTGAGCACGCAGCTGCGCCACCAGCTCATCGAGTGCGGCGTCGATGCGACCGAGCTCGAGCGGAAAGGGAAAGCGATCCGGGAGCACTCGTCCAAGCGCCAGGTTGACGTCGGTCAGCGCCAGCTCCGTCGCGTCCGGGTGCCTGTAGCTCAGGGGACCCGGTTCGGCCCCCGCACTCTCCGGACCGACCATCATCCGGTAGCCGTCGTAGCGACAGAGCGAGCCTCCCCCCGCTGCGACCGTGCGGATCGCCATCATCGGCGCGCGGATGCGCACGCCGGCCGTCTCGGTCTCGTAGACGCGCTCGAACTCGCCATCGAAGCGCGACACGTCGGTCGAGGTTCCCCCCATGTCGAAGCCGATCGCCCGCTCGAGGCCCATCTCGCTCGCGACGTGCGCGTACGCGACAACTCCACCGGCAGGACCGGAGAGGATCGCGTTGGGACCGCGAAAGCGCTGGGCGTCGGTCAGGCCCCCACTCGACTGCATGATGCGCAGGCTGCTACCAGGCAGCTCCGCCTGCAGGGTGCGCACGTAGTCCCGGATCAAGGGGGTTAGGTACGCGTCTACACAGGTAGTGTCGCCCCTTCCGAGCACGCCAATCTCCGCGGCCACCTCGTGCGAGAGCGCCACGTGTTCGAAGCCGACCTCGCTCGCGAGCGCGCCGAGCTCGCGCTCCAGCGCCTGGGCTCGATAGGCGTGCAGGAGCACCACCGCAACACTGCGCAGACCCCGCTCCTGGAGCTCCCGAAGGGACCGGCGCGTCGCATCGGGCTCGGGCCGCTCCAGGATGTGCCCTTTCGCGTCCGCTCGCGCGTGCACCTCGAGCACTTCGCGGTACAAGACCTCGGGCTTCCGTATCTCCAGGTCGAAGATGCGCGGGCGCGCCTGGGTCCCGATCTCGAGCAGGTCCCGAAAGCCGGAGCTGATCACGAGTGCGCAGGCGGCGCCTTTGCGCTCGAGCAGCGCGTTCGTCGCGATGGTCGTGCCCATCCGGATGTCGCTGGGCGGAATCGGCTGGCTCGTCTCCAGCCCCAGGATCTGCCGGATGCCCTCGAGTGGGGCCCGGTCGGAGGACAGGATCTTCGCGACCCGGATCTCGCCGCTCTCGGGATCGCGCCCCAGACAGTCGGTGAAGGTGCCACCGCGATCGATCCAGAACTCCCAGCGGGCGCGGGTCATCGCCCGGAAGCTAGCTCAGCGGTATCCTTCGATCACCGGACGCCGGGGAAGCCTCCGCCAGACCGCATCGCACGAGTTCACGACCCTACTTGACGGTCACGATCCCCTTGGCGCTGGGGTGTTGCTGGATGGAGTAGCCGAAGGCTCCGGCCTTGCCGAACGTGTGGGACCAGCTCTCGTCCTTGGCGAGCGGAGGGCTGGAGAACGAGCCGTCATCAGCGACGATGGTATGCCCGCCGGGCATCTGGTCCGTGTTAACGAACCTCACGGTGTCACCGCTATTGACCATGATCGCGGCCGGCTCCAGGCGGTTGTGCCCCACCTCGACGACCGTCTCGGCGCGGGCTAGTAGCGGGACGGCGAATAGCGCGACCGCAGTAAGAAGTGCAAGTGTGGACCTCATGCTGCCTCTCCTGTGTGAATCTCGGATCATACGCGGAGTCGACGAAGTTGGGAAGGCTCCCTGCCGCCCGATCGGGTCGCCGGCTCTGGTAGAATCGCTACGGGCCGGTTCGCCCCCTTTCAGGAGAGCCGTTTGACCAGGTGTGCATCCGTCGCGGTCGCCGCGGTTCTCCTTGCGAGCCCCTCTCTGGGACAGCCCGAGGAGTCGAGAGACTCGACGCCTACCGCCTCGCTCTGCGAGCGCCACCGAATCGTGTGGTCGGGCGGCGTCGCGCTGCGGGGTCCGGACAGGCTTCGTCCTCGGCCCGTCCGCTCGCTCTGGCAGACGCGGACACAGAGCCGGCTTCGCTGCCCCGAGTCCCCCGACGGCATCGGCATCAGGAGAGCCGCGGGCTCTACACCGGAGATCCGCTAGGCACCCGGTCTCAGCTCAGGACGGCGCGGAGCAAGTGGGCCCCGCTGTGCTCTTCCTGGACGCTCTTTGCGGCTTCACGCGCGTTCGCGGAGTAGCGGTCGTACTGAGCGATGACCGTGCGGACGGTCTGGTGTAGCTCGGCGGCCGAGAGATCCGTGAGTGCAATGCCTGCATCGAATCGCTCGACGGTGTGGGCCATCCAGGTACCCGCGGTCGTGATGATCGGACAGCCAGACGCGAGCGCGTCGACGGTGACGGCGCTGACCCTCCCTTCGAACTCGGCACGCTCGTAGGGCTGCAGGCAGATGGCGCCGTGGAACAGACGCAGATATGCGTCGCTCGCGAGCGTCTCCGGCTCGGCCCTGAGCCCGGTGTAGCTGAGCCCGAGCAAGCGCTCCGTATCTGCCGCAACGGCAGGGTCGCGCTTGCCGTAGTGACGTGCCGAGGTCTGGACCACGATAGGGAGCGTCTCTTCCCGTTCCTGGAGGAGCGCGACCAGGTCCACCACGCGCCCAAAGCCCTTGTCCCGACGCGCGGCGCCCGCAAAGAAGAGGTGCCGAAATCCGGGATCCTCAGGAGGTCTTGCCCGCGTGGTGACGGGATAGGGCACGAGGCGGGCATCGGAGAAGCCGGCGTCCTGCAGAGTGGAGACGATCTCGGGCGTGGCGCCCAGGACCCTCAGGTTGGGCTGCCGCTCTGCCACGCGGGCGAGACGCCGTCGCCTGGCCACGGTCGGGCGGATCCAGTGGAAGAAGAAGATCGCCTTGCGCGGCGGCACGGCACCCCTGGAGGCCAGGCCGATCAGAGTCAGATCGGTCGCCCCTGCTGTCGGCAAGAAGATGCGACCCGACCCCCGCAGCAAGCGGCGATACAGGAACAGCGCCTGGAGCCTGCGCACGCGCCGTTCGAAATACGCGTGCAGACTCGCCTGCGGCAGATCCTCGAACAGCGCCCCAGCCCGCCTCCCCGCCCAGATCTCGAAGCGCTGCTCCGGCCCCGCCGCCATGACTGCGGCCATGAAGCTCCGCCCATGTCCGGCCTCGTCCTCCAGGGTCGGCTCGATCACGTGGATCGGCTTTGCCATCTCAGATCTGCTTCTGGTCGATCGCCGTCCGGATCCAGGGGATGACCTCGTCCAGCATCTGATCCAGGGCCGTGGTTGCCTCGAAGCCGAGGATCTCGCTGGCCTTCTTCGTATCCGGCACGCGCCGCTGCACGTCGTAGGCGAAGGGCTCGTCGTGGATCAACCGCAGCGAACGCTCCGGGCCGTGGATCTTGTGCCAGATGAGCTCGGCCAGCTCCAGAACCGAGGTCGAGCGCGAAGTCGAGAGGTTGAAGTCCTGGTTGACGGCGCGCTCCGACTCGATGGCCAGCCGAATCCCGTGTCCAAGATCGCCGCCGTACGTGTAGTGCCGCACCTGTTCGCCTGTTCCGAGGATATGCAGGGGATCCTGGCCCTTCAGGATCTTCTGGCACAGGTCGGGCACCACGTGACTCATCGCCAGCTTGATGTTGCCCGATGGGATGTCCACATCGGCGAGGGCCCGCTGCTCGCCGACGCCTACACAGTTGAACGGACGCAGTATCGTGTAAGGCAGCTGGTACTGCTCCCAGGCTCCCTGCGCGAAGTACTCACAGGCGAGCTTCTGGAAGCCGTAGGTAGACGAGGGCGGCGGACACTCTCGCTGCTGTCCTTCGGGCGTCGGAAAGGTGGTCGCGTTCTCGAACACCATCGACGACGAGACGACCACGATACGCTCGAGCGCGCCACGGCCGTGATGATGGAGCGCAGCATCAAAGGTCGCCGTCATGATCCGCTCGTTGTCCGCGAGCAGATCGTACGCAAACTCGTGAAAATACGAGATGCCTCCAATGCGGGCCGCGGCGGCGACGATCATGTCGCAGCCGTCCGCGAGCTCCGCGAGTAGCCCGACATCCCGGGCATCCCCTTCCCGGAACGAGTACTGCGGGTGCGCGTCGTAGCTCTTTTCGAGGTGGCCGTACTTGCTGAAGTTGTCGACGCCGACGACCGCGTGGCCCGCGTCCAGGAGTTCTGGCACCAGGTAGCCGGCGATGAAGCCGGCGGAGCCCGTGAGTAGGATCTTCACGCGCTCTCCCCGGACGCCGGGTCCGGGAGGCAATTCCAGATGTCCACGACCACCTTGTCGGCAGGAACCTGGAGGCTGCGATACTCGGCATGCGGGGTGGCAACGATCACGATGTCGCACTCCGCGATGGCCTTCTCGAGCGGGACCAGCTCCGGATCGCGAACGTACGGATCGTGGCAGAGCGTTGCTTTCGCCTCGAGGCGCAGCAGCTTCCTCAGCTTGTAGGAGAGCGAGTCCCGTCGGTCGTCGCTCTCTGCCTTGAACGCCATACCGAGGATCGCGACCGTCTTCTCACGAAGCAAATGCTCGCGCTTGAGCTGCTCGACGAGAAAGTCTGGCAGTCCTTCGTTGATCCAGAGTGCGGCGTGGCCGAGCGAGAAGTTGTTGTTGTAGAAGGCCGCGAGCTGCATCGTGTCCTTGAGCAGGCACGGCCCCGCCGCAAAGCCCGGTCCCGGCAGATGTGCCAGCCGCGGATAGTCGCGCTTGATCGCCTCCTCGATGCGGTGATAGTCGGCGCCGTGCGTCTCGGCCATCATGTAGAACTGATTCACCGTCGCGAACTCGATGTAGCGATACGAATTCGTGAAGAGCTTCGCCAGCTCCGCCTCGATCGGCTCCAGCGTGACCAGAGACGGCGCGATCGGCTCAAAGAACTCACGCGCGGCCTCGAGACCGGCGGGAGTGAACGCCGAGATGATCTGAGGCAGCTCGCGCAACTCCCGGATCGCGAAGCCCTGTGCAATGCGCTCCGGGCAGAACGTGACGTCGATCCGCAGACCGCGTTGATCCAGCCAGTCCTGGATCCTGCGACTCGTACCGGGATACACAGTACTGCGAAGGATGAGCGTCTGGCCGTCCTGCAGATGCGGCACGCAGGGCTCGAGAGCCGCGAAGAGCGAGTCGACCTCGGGGTTCAGGTAGCGATCGACCGGCGTGCCGACGATCAGGACCACGAAGCGTGCATCCCGCAGCACCCTCGGATCTGCTGAGAGCGTCAGAGACCCGGCTTCGAGCACGTCCGCCAGCAGATCGTCAAGCCCGTGCTCGAGGAAGCGCGGACGCCCCCCGCGAACCGCCTCGATCGCCTCCTCGTCGATGTCGTAGATGTACGTCTGTCGCCCGAGCGAAGCGCTCACCACCGCCAGCGGCAGACCAACGTGTCCACACCCCCCGATCACGGCAACAGCTTGCGTCTCCATGACTCCTCGCTGCGTTCCCCGCGTTTGGCTCCTAGCGGAGCCAGAGTACCAGCCTCTGGCACACCCGGAGGGACTCGAACCCCCAACCCCCTGATCCGAAGTCAGGTGCTCTATCCAATTGAGCTACGGGTGCGCGCGAAAAGTGTCTAACAAACACGGGGAGTTGTGTCCTCCTCCGCCCGACCGACTCGATGGGGTGTCATATCCTCTCGCCGGGTGTCGTGCCGTTCATGCACCTCGTACCTCGAGGGTCCTCTTGCTGCCTTCACTGGCTGGCACGGCCGTTGCTTCGCCACAGGTATGAGAAACTCCGGGCGACGCCCGGAGAGTGGGAGGAGAAGACCGATGGGCACGAACACGCTTCGGTTCGCGGTGGGCGCAATGATGATCGTCTTCGTCTGCATCGGCTGCGCGCGGTGGAAGAGCTTCGCGTACAGCGGCTTCGGACGGAGCAGCTGGCAAGAGCCCGACGAGGTGGTCGACTCGCTCGGAGTGCGGGCCGGAGACCAGATCGCCGACCTGGGGGCTGGCGGAGGTTACTTCACCTTCCGACTCGCCGAGGCAGCTGGGCCCGACGGCAAGGTTTACGCGGTCGATGTGGACCAAAAGATGACGGAATACTTGGAGGAGCGTGCGAAGTCGGAGTCACCCGAAAACGTCGAAGTGATCCTGGCCGAGTATCACGATCCGTTGCTTCCCGAGGGTCGCGTGGATCTCCTCTTCACCTGCAACACCTACCATCACATCCAGGACCGGGCCGAGTACTTCGCGAACGTGCAGAAGTACCTCAGCCCGGACGGACGTGTGGCGATCATCGAGTTTCGTCCGGAAGGCTGGATACAGAAGATCTTCCCCCACTCCACTTCCGCGGAGAAGATCCAGAGTGAGATGCGAGAGGCCGGGTATGAGCTCGAGCAGCAATACGACTTCCTCTCCCGACAAAGCTTCCTGGTCTTTGCCAGGCGAGCGGACTGAGCCTCTGCGGCGGCGCCTCGGCATCACCAGTGCCTCAGCCCTGATCGTCGGCAACATGATCGGAGCCGGGGTGTTCACGACCTCGGGCTTCGCGCTCGCCGACTTGGGCCGGCGGGAGCTCGTGCTGTTGGCGTGGGCGATCGGAGGGCTGCTCGCCATGTGTGGCGCGCTCAGCTACGGGGCCCTGGCCAGGCGCATTCCGGAGTCCGGAGGCGAGTACACACTGCTCTCCAGAACGGTGCACCCGCTGGCCGGCCTGGCGGCAGGCTGGGTGTCCCTGCTCGCGGGTTTCACGGCGCCCATCGCCGCGGCCGCTCTGGCCCTGCAGGCCTACCTCGGCGAGTCGTTCGCCGGAGTGGGCCCGCCGGAGTGGATCGGCACAGCCGCGATCCTGGCTGCCGGCCTGATGCACGGCTTGCGACTGCGAGAGGGCGTCATCCTCCAGAATCTCGCGGTCGGCCTGATGCTGCTCGTGATCGCCGCTCTGCTCACCCTGGCTGCGCTGCAGGGAACCTCCGGAACCTCGAGCGCGGGAGGCAGTCCCTCCGTCACTCCGGACGTCGGGGCGTTTGCCGTTACGCTCGTCTGGATCTCCTTTGCCTATTCCGGTTGGAACGCTGCGGTCTACGTAGCCGGGGAGATCAGAGATCCCGAGCACAACCTGCATAGATCGCTGTGGCTCGCGACTGCGCTCGTGACCCTCGTCTACCTGGGTCTCAACGCTGTATTCCTGTACGCGGCCCCTCCAGGGCAGCTCGCGGGCAAAGCAGAGGTCGCGGCCATCGCGGCCGAGGCGCTGGGCGGGGACGCGCTGCGTCGGGCCGTCTCCGCGTTGGTGGCGCTGGCCCTCTTCACCTCGATCTCTGCCATGGTCATGGCCGGTCCGCGGGTGTATGCCCGGATGGCCGCCGACGGGCTCTTCCCGCGCGCCTTCTCCCGCGGTGGCGAAGCACCCGGGGCAGCCGTCGCGTTGCAGGTCGGACTCGCCATCCTCGCGGTCTGGGTGAGCGACCTGATTCAGCTGCTCGGCTACATCGGCTTCACGCTCAGCCTATCGGCCGCCGCGACGATCGGAGGCCTGATCGCCCTCCGCCAACGGGAGGGGGCGCACAGGGTCCCCGTCCCGGGCTACCCCTGGGTGCCGGGTCTGTTCGTGGTCACCACGCTCGCGATCGCGGGGTTCATGGTGGCTCGCGAGCCCCTCATGTCCGCTCTGGGCCTGCTGACGATCGCCCTGGCACTGCCGCTCTACTGGCTGCGGAGACGCGAGCAGCCGGAAGCGGCCGGGACGCCTCGCTGACCTTATACTGCGTCGCATGAGGGACTCGCTGCCGCTTTCCCTGCGTACCCTCGCTGAGGAGGTCGAAGATCGACTCGCTCAGGTTCCCTCGGAGCTCAACGAGTACGGTTACGACCCCTTCGGGATGCACCCTGGTGGGATCGGGCCCGTAACGCCGATCCTCGCGTTCCTGTATCGCTACTACTTTCGGGTCGAGACGCGCGGCATCGAGAACCTCCCGGCCGGGCGCGTGCTGCTGGTCTCGAATCACGCGGGGAACACGCTGCCGATGGATGGCGCGATGCTCGGGCAGGCCATGCTGCTGGAGGGTGAGCCACCGCGGATCGCGCGCGGCATGGCCGAGTTCTACCTGCCCAAGATCCCCTGGTTCAGCGAGCTGATTCACAGGGTCGGATCTGTCGTCGGAACGCCCGAGAACTGCGAGCGCTTGCTGGAACGCGACGAGGCGGTCATGGTCTTTCCGGAGGGCCACAGGGGCTTCATCAAGCCCTACAGCGAGGCCTATCGACTGCAGCGCTTCGGTACGGGTTTCGTCAGGATCGCGTTGCAGGCCAAGGCGCCGATCGTCCCCGTCGGTATCGTGGGTTCAGAAGAGCAGAGTCCCGGTCTGCTGGACGCCAGGTCGTTGGGTCGGCTCATCGGCGCGCCGGCGTTCCCGATCACCTGGACCTTTCCTCTGTTCGGGGTGCTCGGATTCCTGCCGCTGCCCGTGAAGTACCGGATCATCTTCGGCGAGCCGATCCGCCTGCTGGGAGAGGCGAGCGACGATGACCGCAGCATCCAGCTCCACGTGGAGCGAATACGCGATCGCATCGCCCTACTGATCGAGGACGGCCTCGCCGAACGCCACAGCTGGTTCACCTAGCCCAATGCCCACGGACCTGATCACGTGGTACGTCGTCTTCGTGCTCTCGACCACGGCCCATGAGGCGGCTCACGCACTCGCCGCCTACCTCGGTGGTGACCCGACCGCCTATCGAGCCGGGCAGGTGTCGCTCAATCCAGTACCGCACATCCGGCGCGAGCCCTTCGGAATGCTCGTGCTGCCGCTCGTCGCGCTGTTCTCTGCCGGCTGGTGCCTGGGGTACGCGAGCACCCCCTACGACCCCGCCTGGGAGCAGCGTCACCCGCGCCGCGCTGCGTGGATGGCGGCAGCCGGACCGGGCGCGAACCTGCTGCTGGGCGTGCTCGCCTTCGTCGTGCTCTGGCTCGGACTGGCGGGAGGCTTCTTCTTCGCCCCCGACTCCGTGAGCTACTCCCGGCTCGTCGCGAGCGACGGCGTTCTGCTCGACGGGCTCGGCCGCTTTCTCTCGATCGCGCTGCTGCTCAACATGGTCCTGTTCCTGTTGAACTTGCTCCCGATCCCACCGCTGGACGGAGCAAGCGCGATCAGGCTCGTTCTCCCCGAGGACCTGGCCCTGCGCCTTCAGCTGGCTATGCAGTCACGGGGGATCGCGATCTTCGTCCTGCTCTTCATCTTTTTCGGCTTCGGACGGATCGTGAGTCCGCTGTGGCGTGGACTCGTCGAGCTGCTGCACCCCGGGGTATACGGGTGAGCGGATCCCGGTGTGGCGCTAGACGAGCGCCTCGATGGCCACATGCAGGTGGCCGTCGACCACGCTCACCCGGACGCGCGCACCCTCCGGAGCCTCGCCTGCGATCAGGGCTCTCGCGATGCGGGTCTCGATCTCGCGCTGGATGAACCGCCGCAGCGGCCTCGCGCCGTAGACCGGGTCGAAGCCCTCCCGTGCCACCAGGTCGAGCGCCTCGTCGGAGAGCTCGAGTGACACCTTGCGCTCCTCGAGCCGCGTTCGGAGATCCCCGACCAGGAGAGCCACGATCTTCTTGATCTCCTCGAGCTCCAACGCCTTGAAAAGGATCGTGTCGTCGACACGGTTCAGGAACTCGGGGCGGAAGTGCTCGCGGAGCTCGCGGAAGACCAGGTCTCGCGTCGCGTCAGGGATTTCGCCGCCAGCGCTGACACCCTCCATCAAGTGATGCGAGCCGATGTTGCTCGTCATGATGATGACGGTATTGCGGAAGCTCACGGTGCGCCCGTGCGAGTCCGTGACCCGCCCGTCGTCCAGGATCTGCAGCAGCACGTTGAAGACGTCGGGGTGAGCCTTCTCGATCTCGTCGAAGAGCAGAACGGAGAAGGGCTTGCGTCGAACGGCCTCCGTGAGCTGCCCGCCCTCCTCGTAGCCGATATAGCCGGGCGGGGCGCCGATCAGCCGGGAGACGGTGTGCTTCTCCATGTACTCGCTCATGTCGATGCGGACGATGTTCTCCTCGGAATCGAAGAGCGACGCCGCCAGCGTCTTCGCGAGGTACGTCTTTCCCACGCCGGTGGGGCCGAGGAAGATGAAGGATCCGATCGGGCGCCGGACCTCCTGGATACCGGCGCGCGCGCGCAAGATGGCATCGGCGACCCCGCGCACCGCCTCGTCCTGGCCGACGACGCGCTCGTGGAGGACCTCGTCGAGCCGGAGCAGCTTCTCGCGCTCGCTCTCGACGAGCCTCTGAACCGGGATACCGGTCCAGCGCGAGACGATGTCCGCGATCTCGGAGTCGGTCACCTCTTCGCGCAGGAGACGCTTCCCACCCGCGGAGTCTTCGAGCATGGCTGTCTCTTCCGCCAGCTCTCGCTGTAGCTGCGGCAGCTCTCCGTGCTTAAGCTCCGCCGCGCGGTTCAAATCGTACTGGCGCTCGGCCTGCTCGATCTGGTGGTTCACCCGCTCGATATTCTCGCGCAGGTCCTGCAGCTTGTGCAGCTCTCGCTTCTCGGCGTCCCACTGGGCTCGGAGAGCGTCGCGCTTCTCGGCCAGGTCCGCGAGCTCCACGCGCAGATTCTCGAGCCGCTCGCTCGAGGCAGCATCGGTCTCTTTGGCGAGCGCCGCCTCCTCGATCTCGAGCTGCATGTGGCGGCGGTTCACCTGATCCAGCTCGGAAGGCATCGAGTCGATCTCGGTCCGAATCGTGGCGCAGGCCTCGTCGATCAGGTCGATCGCCTTGTCGGGCAGGAAGCGATCGCTGATATAGCGGTCCGACATGAGCGCCGCTGCGACGATCGCCCCATCCTGAATGCGCACGCCGTGGTGGAGCTCGAAGCGCTCGCGGAGACCGCGCAAGATCGAGACGGCATCCTCGACCGTCGGTGGCTCGACCAGCACCGGCTGAAAGCGGCGCTCCAGGGCCGCGTCCTTCTCGATGTGCTTGCGGTACTCATCCAGCGTGGTGGCCCCGATGCAGTGGAGCTCGCCACGAGCCAGCATGGGCTTGAGCATGTTGCCCGCATCCACTGCACCTTCTGCGGCGCCCGCGCCCACGATCGTGTGGAGCTCGTCGATGAAGAGCAGGATCTCGCCCTCGCTCTCGGTGACCTCGCCGAGAACCGCCTTGAAGCGCTCCTCGAACTCGCCCCGGTACTTGGCACCGGCGATCAGGGACCCCATGTCGAGCGCGAAGACCCGACGATCCTTGAGACCCTCGGGCACGTCACCGCGCACGATCCGCTGTGCGAGCCCCTCGACGATGGCGGTCTTGCCCACGCCGGGCTCCCCGATCAGAACAGGGTTGTTCTTGGTACGCCGGGAAAGGATCCGGATCACGCGCAGGATCTCGTCGTCCCTCCCGATCACCGGATCGAGCTTTCCGTCCTGCGCCGCCTGGACCAGGTCGCGCCCGTACTTGGACAGCGCCTCGTAGGTCGCCTCCGGGTTGGCGCTGGTCACGCGCTGGCTGCCGCGGATCTCGGAGAGCGCCTGGAGGAAGCGCTCCGAAGTCACGTTGAACTCGGCGAAGACCCGACCGGCCTCTGTCCGGGAGCCCTCCTCGAGCATCGCGATCATGAAGTGCTCGACGGAGACATACTCGTCTTTGAGGCCCTGTGCGGCGCCCTCCGCGCTCGCGATCAGGCGCTGCAGCCGCTGCGTGATGTAGACCTTCCCGGCCTCGGCACCCGGGCCCGAGACGCGGGGGCGTGTCTCCAGGGACTGAGCGGCCCGCTTGTCGAGCGCGTCGACCGAGACCTGCATCCTCTCGAAGACACGAGGAACGACCCCGCCCTCCTGGCGCAGCAGCGCCAGCAAGAGGTGCTCGCCATCGACCTCCGTATGGCCGTGCTCGACCGCGATCCCCTGGGCCTGCTGGATCGCCTCCTGGCTCTTCTGTGTCAGCTTGTCCGTGCTCATTTGTATAGAAAGCTGAGCACCTACGGATGCTTGTCAAATCGACCAAGGGAGCCCCCGCAGGTCCGGCGAAGGCGTGGGCGCTGCGCTCTCGATGGCCTAAGATGGGCCAGCCGGTCCCCTGGGGGCGCCCTCGAGGACCGCACGGTGGGCGTAGCTCAGTTGGTTAGAGCGCCGGATTGTGGTTCCGGAAGTCGGGGGTTCAAGTCCCCTCGCCCACCCCAAGAAAGCCATAAGAATGGCATAGTTACGGAACCTGCCGCTTCGTCCTAGCTTCGCTTTCGCTCGGACTGTGACGTATGTGTGCCAAACTGTGACGGCTCCTTCTGGCGAAAGTGACGCTCCTCGGTGTCGCCCGTGAGCGGGTCCCCAGCAATTCCCTGATCGAGCTGATTGACGAGCTTTGCGTCGTCGGGATTCGGGATGAAATGCTCGTAGTGCCGCTTGGTTATCGCCGGCGTCTGGTGTCCCGCCCATCTCGAGACCCGGTCGACGTCGACTCCCATCGAGAGGAGCTCGGAGCAATACGTGTGTCGCAGCCGATGGAACGGATGTTCGGTCCGGAGGTCGATCTTCGCCTCGACGAGCATCTTCCGGAACGCCTTGCTGAATCGACCGATCTCCCTGTAGCTCGCTCCCGTGCCCGGCCGATGGCTCGGCACGACCGCGGGCATCAGATTCTGGCCGCCCCGCTTCATCGCCTCAGTCCGCAGCGTCATGCGGTATGCGCGAAGAGCTGCGACGGACTCCTCGCTGAGGGGCACGCGCCGGCGCGACGTCTTCGACTTGACCGGGCCCGCGCGCCCGGCCGCAACGCGGCGCCGGACGTGCAGCATGGGAGGAGTCGACTCGAGATCGATGTCGTCCCAATGGAGCGCGAGCACCTCGGAGCGGCGGAGTCCGCACCGTAGCCCGAGCACGGCAGCGATGTGCATCCCGCGATCGCGCGGCTGCAGGTGCTCCAGCAGCTTCCGTTGCTCGGCGCGTGTGAACGGGATCACGAGCTCGTCATCTTCCTCGATGAGCTCGCGCTTTGGTACGAGCCTGCGGATTACGCGCGCAACAACCCACGGATTCTCGCGGATCTCTTCGGAGTCGACTGCTTCCTGGAAGACCTGGCGGATCCCCGCGTTCAAGTTCTTGAGGGTGCTCAGGGCCCGGTGTGTCCCGTCGGGCTTGAGCTGCAAGCTCTTGGCGAATGCCTGCGCGTCGCCGCGCGTGATCGTCGACAGCGGCCGCTGCGCCCCGAAGTACGCACAGGCCAGGTCGAACCCCGTCCTGTACCGCGAAAGCGTCGTACGCTCGCTCGTCGACGATGCAAGGAAGTCGTCGAAAGCCTCGCGGAGTGATCGGCTCGCGGTGTTGCGCCAATCCCCGCCGCCGGCTGCGATCTTGGTCTCGATGTCTTGCAGGCGCTTCTCGGCGACCACTCGGCTGCTCGTCCGCATCGAGAGGCGGTGTCGCTGGCCATCGACCGATATGTCCGCATGCCATACTCGTCCGCGGCGACGCAGATTACCGGCCATGGCGGCGAATCCTACCAACGACTCGGGCTGCGAAGGCCTCGGATTCCTCGTCCTCGCGAACCTCGTGGTCGTCGAACCAAGCCCAGAACTTTTCGAGCTTCACCTTGTTCTCTCCTCCGATGGGGCTGTACGGCATCCCCATCCTTGCATAGTTCCGCACCGTCTTGGCGGAACATCCGAGGTAGGCGGCGAGCTGAGTGAAATTCATCCAGGGTGGAGGGTTCCGGCGATACTCCACCGACCGCTCAGGACGGGCCGCCAGGGGCGTTGGCTTCTTGCTGCTCATGTCTCGCCGCCGTCGTCCTCCTCCTCTGCTTGCCAAGCAGGCAGCAGTGGCACGTTGAGATAGTGGGGCTCCGAGAGCATGCCGATGTTCCGTACGGACTCCCCGGTCTGCTCGCATGCGCAGTACGGCAGATCGACCGGCGCCTCGGCTGTCCGTCTCACCCTCGACGCAGCTCAAGCAGAGGTCGGGCTCTACCCATGCTCCCGTCGAAGCTCCCGAAGAGGAGAACGTCGCTGATCTCCCGCCGCGTCGGCTCCCGCGCAGTCCTAAGGTCGTTCAGCAGATCGTCTTCCCCCCATGCGAATCTCTCCCTCAATCGTCGAAGCGTGTCTCCGAGACTGGCGACCAGCACCACTCGTTCGAATTGCACCACTTGCAGAAGCTGCAGAACTGTGAAGTCGCCTCATCGGGGCGCTTGGGCGGCTCCTCGGAAGTGAGAATCAGACGTGCCTTCGCCTTCAGGGCCTCGTAGCGCTCTGGCTCGAAGCGGATCTTCTCCGGGTAGGGCTCGGAGATGTCCTTGCAATAGACGAAGGCAAGGGCGATGTGGAAGCCTCCCGCGCCCATGTACATCTGCAGCTGGTCCGCGTACTTCGGATTCCACTTCTCGTAGCCCTTCGCCTTGCACTCCTCGAACTGCGACGCCTTCGCACTTTTCACCTCGAGCAGCGCCTCCAGCCGTTCGGAATATTTCTTGCCGAGGAGGATCGTTCCGTCGATCCGGCCGCGCAGTGTGAGTCCATCGCCGAGATCACAGGTGACGCGACGCTGCTCCGCCCCGATCAGGTAGTCCGCGAGGCGGAGGAGCCGGATCACATGGGACTCGGTCGCGTTTCCGTACTCGAAGGTCGCGAGCACCCGGCCTGGCCTGGATTTCGGCGTCGAGTGCTCGTTTCGCTCGGCCCAGAGGTGGCGAGCGCACTCTCCGATGCCGCTCATGGTGAGGTTTCCGCTCCGCGGACGATCGGCCTCCCGCCTCTCAAGGGCGCGGAAGATCCGGTCGGCGACCTGGGGCTGCGGACTGCGGATGCGGGGGAGCTCGGCCATCAGAAGAGGATGTCCCCGGAGGCCCGAGTAGGCTGCGACTGCTCTGGCAGTGGCTCGGACATCGGGGCGTTGCCGTCGATCCGCTTGTACTTGGCAATCCGGTTCTCGTAGCCGTCCACATCTCCGTACTTCGGATCCTCCGCCTCTTCCTTCGAGACGCTGGCGACAAACGGGATGTTGTGGAGCTCCTCGCTGTCCTGGATGAAGTCGGGATTCCTGACCTTGCAGGCCAGTCCGATCTGCTTCAGCCGACCCTTCGCGATTCGGACCGTGTCTGGATTGGGATGCTCGAGCGTCAGAAAGTCGCGCAGCTCTACTCGGGTGTGATCTGGGTGGATGCACTGCAGTGTGAGGTGCAAGCACATCCCGTCTCCCCTCTTCGTCGGCTTGTACTCGCTGTCGGTAATCATGAACGGGTACTTGCCGGACTCAAGAGCGACCCAGCTTCCTCTCGGCATGTCGTTGTCCTCTACGTCGTGAAGTGCTGCTCCGATGCGTGGCATTTACGCGGCCTCCTGCTTCTGGACTCCGAGCGCCGACTTCAGCGCTTCACGGAGCGGGGTGTAAGGGTTGGCCTGGGGCACCTCGATGCGGATCGGAAGCCCGTAGCGGTTCTTCGCGATGAAGGCTCCCGTGTCCTCGAGAAAGAGCTCGCGCGTGCCGGTTGTGGCGCTGGTGCGCACCTTCCGACTCTTCGCGCCCTCCTTCTCGATCGTGGCTCGCTGGATCTCCAGGTAGCCGACGATGTCGGCCCACTCGTAGAGCAGCGCGTTCGCTCGCTTGTGGAGCTTCGGAGTGACGCGGTCGTAGGGACCGATCACCGGATCTTCGAACGTCTTGCTCTCGTTGTGGGAGAGCACGACGATCATCATGCCGGGGTCGCGTCGGATCGCGTCCAGCGCGTGAAAGAGCTGCGTCCACTCGCGATCGGCGAACAGGTAGCCCTTCTGATACCCAAAATCCTCGACGTGCTCGTACGTCTTCCGCCCCCCCTCGGACATGCGACGACACGTCTCCTCCCAGACGAGAGGCTCGACGTGGTCGATCGTGTCGATGACGAGGGTTCGGTAGACGTGCTCCTGACGTTGCAGATCCGTGATCGTCTCGAGGATCTCGGCGTAGCTCGTGGGAATGGGAACATGAGGCACGTCGAGCGTGCCGAGTCCCTCTTCTGCAGGCAGGAAGATCGGATTCGGCGTACTCGCGCCGAAGGTCGTCTTGCCGACTCCTCCTCTGCCATGAATGACGATCCGCGGGGGCCGGATCGTTCTTCCTGTGGTGACCTGATCTAACATGCTCACGGCATCTCTCCTTTACTTCGTGAGTTCTCGTTGGATTCGTGCGCGCAGGTCGCGGAGCTGCGGCCGTTCCAGCCGCGCTTGACGCTCTCGCTGCGCGAGATAGAGGTCGATTTCCGCGAGCAATTCGCGGAGGTCTTGCGGGACGCGCGGGAAGGGCTTGGGCGCGACTATCAAAGGGCGCATGGCTCTTCTTTTCGCATCTCCGTGACCAGGCGCTCTAGGACGCACCCTTCGACGCCCCGAGGGTCATCGCCCGTCTGGAGCCAGCAATAGGCGATGAACCGCTCCGCCTCTTCATGGGACGTGAACACGGGCCCGAAGGCTACGTCGGAGGTGGTGCAGTACATCGCGCACATCGTGGGGTGCGCCCGGCTCTCGATAATCTCGATGCTCATAACCGCAGCCGTGCGGCCGCTCGGCAGGTGAGACACACGCCCTTGTCGTCAAGGCCCGTGATGTCGTCGGCGGCCTCTTCCCGGCACAGGACACAGCGCTCAGGTCCGAGGAGGGCGCGATCGATCGGCACGTCGGGCGTCGGGGCAACGCGGCGACCGTGCGCGAGCTCGCGACGGTTCCGCGCGCGCATCGTAGGGCGCTTCACGATCTCCTCCAGTCGCATCGTGACCTCCGGGCCAACTCGGCACGGCGCAGCTCACGGAGGGCTGACTGAACAGCGAGGAGCGCAGCCGAAATCGCGTTGCGCTCGCGGAAGTCTGTAGTCGCGGACGCATCCGATCCGAGCTCCGGATCAAGCTCGTATTGACAGTGCTCGAGGTGGGACGCTACGTCGAGGCGCGCGATCGCCGCCCGGTCGGGAGGAGAAGAGGGAGTCATGCGGACTCCCCCACCGCAAGCATTCGACAGACGAGATCGCGTGCCGAATCCTGGAGCGTGAGCACGATCGGCTTGAGCGCGACCCTCGCAACGGCCCTCGCAGCTCCCCTCGCAGCGTCCCTCGCAGCGTCCCTCGAAGCGCGGATCATCGGCTGCGCCGCGCTCGCACGATCGGGGTCCGTGATCTCACCGAGTCCACGCAGCTTCGCGGCATGAGGTTTCAGGCTCTCCACGAGGTCGAGATAGGCGCGGCGAGGAACATCACCGCCGCAGCGGTCGGTAGACCGCCTCGGTCATCGCTTTACAAGCTGCGCGCTCGCCGAAGTCGCTGCTGTATTCTCCGCCAATCGCTTCGATGCAGACGCGCCTCATCCTGTATATCTTCAGCAGCGCTGCACGCACCTGTGGGCTGTCCTCTGTTCCGGGCGCGTACTCCTCGCCTCGCGACTTCGCGATCTTCTCAACGGCGCCAACTCCCGCCAGGGCCGCGCTCAAACAGGCAGATGTGCTCGGAGTCCTCGCAGCCCAGTCGATCTCGAGGCAGTTCTCGACGAAGTAGCCGACGGCGGACCTCAGCTTGCCTATCTCGGCTCGGTCGAGCCGAAAGGCGTGCACACGGACCGCCGCCTCGTTCCAGAGGGCGGGACCGGGCACCCACAGCACCCACCCAAGGAGCACCCCGCACGCCGTCACAAAGAGGACGCGCCCGAGACGGCTTATCCACGCATGCTCGGGCACTCCTTCCCTCCCGCCCCAGAGTCGGGGCTCACTTCGCAGCGGCCATTCTACCCCCCTGCAAAGGCTACAAGATGGTCCATGAATCGCGCGGGCTGAGCATCTCGGTTGACGAGAAGCCCGCAGACGGTCCCGCGGGCCCGACTCTCGCACCAGCCGTGCACCGGCACGCGTCAGCTAAGGTCTCCACACAGAGACTCATCGGGGGGTGAGAGCAACATGGCTGGTGGCCACTTCAAGCTGTACTGCTCGTTCGGGAATCACCGGAAGACGCTCGGCGCCTACCGGGACGACCGGACCATGGCCGCCTACGCCCGCCTCGGCATGCTCGCGATCGACCGCTACGCCGACAGGACCGAAGACGAGTTCCTCGTCTCGAGCCTCGACCTAATGCGAGTATTCAACGTAGGTACGCTCAAGGCGGCGCTCTGGCGAGCCTCACGTCTGGCCGACCTCACGCCCGTCCGGGTTCAGAGGGCCGACGACGTCGCGCCAGACGCGTACCGGGTGAAATGGCCTAACTTCGCGAAAAAGCAGTTCCCGCGACGCGCTGACGTTCAACGTGAACGTGCTTCACCAAACAAAGTTACGGGCTCCTCCGCTTCCGCTTCCGCTTCCGCGTTAAAAGAAAAGAACCCCCCGCGCCGGAAGCGCGGGGCGGCCAAAGGCACTGAGCCGAAGAGCTCGGAGCCCCTCGGGGCCTCGGAGCCCCTCGGGCAGCAAGCCGTCCGCCTCTTCTTCGAGCCTTCCGGGAGCACCGAGGCGAAGACTGCAATCCGGTCGGCCGAGACAAGAGGGCGCTCAAGAGCATCGCGGCGGCGGTCGGCCTGGAGGACTTCGTTCTTCTGCTGCCGGAGTTCTTCGCGATCCGAGACGACCGCTATGTCGAGAGCGCGGGCTACTCCGGAGCGGTACTCGAGCACCGCTACCAGGCGTGTCTGAGCCGCGCCCGCGCGAAGCGGGACTTCGAGGTGCGCGAGCGAGAGCGACGCGAGCAAGACGCGCGCGCGCCACCGGATGACGACGCCCCGCAGACCGATCTCTTCGACACTGGAGTCGCCTCGCTTGGGGCGGCACGACAGAAGGAGCGCGCATGACGGAACGGACAGACCTCTTCCACGTGGAGCAGATCCAGCAGACCGCTGCTGCGGTGGAGCAAACGCGGCGGCTGCTGGCGCAGGCGAAGGACTTGCCATCGATCCGACGGCGGCTTGAGGTCAGCCCGATGGCGGACGAGGATCTCCCCGAGTATCCCCGCTGGCCTTCCGGGATCGCTGTGTTCGACGAGAAGTACGGCGGGTTCCAGGGACTGACGGTGCTTGGCGGCGAGTGGGGAGCCGGCAAGAGCGGGGCCGCCTTGGCCAGCTCGCTCGAGGCTGCGCATCAGGACATCTGCACAATCGTCGTCGACGCGGAGAACGGCGCGGGCTTGGTGCAGAAGCGCGTCCGACGCTGGTACGGCCACAACTTCGCGCAAGAGTTCCCAAGGATCGCGGGCACGTCATGGTTCTGGACCAGGGCCCACTTCGGACACCGCCTCTCGGATGTCGTCGACCTGATCCTTCAGCGCTACATGACCGGGCACACTGGGATCCTGGTCGTGCTCGACTCGCTCAACACGATCAGCGACCTTATGTCGAAGCCGCAAGCGAACGAGTTCCAGAACCTGCGTTTCCTCGTGGCGTGGATGGACTGGCTCGTCCAGGAGAGTCACGGCTTCATCCGGTTTATCGCCTGCTCCGAGCTCAACGCCGCAGGTGGGATCAAGGGCCGCAACCCGGCGTATCGAGCGAGTGTCGGCCTCACGATCCGGAAGAAGCCGAACGGTGCGGCTGACGAGTGCGAGCTCGACCTGATCAAGCATCGCGATGGCGCGGCCGGAAAGCTCGGCACGTTCACGCGCGACTGGCAAACGAGCAGGTTCTTCCCCGCGAAGGAGGAGGCATGACCGCCGCGGAGAGGCTCGAGGCCCGAATGGTGGAGTGCTGGGAGGAGCAGGAGCAGATCGTGACGTTCCTCATCGAGAGTCCGGACCTGGAGCGCACGCTGCGCAGAGACTTGTACAGCGCTCTGCGTACGCTCGAGGCCGAAGGCGCACGCTTGGGAGAGCACGTCTTCACGGAACGACGACGGCAGCGAATCCACGAAGCTCGAGCCAGCGATCCGCACCAGCCGAGGCTGCTATGAGCGTGTGTCGCGTAGCGGGTTGCCACCGAGCACCACGGAATCACATCGTCGTCATGTGCGATGTGCACATGGACCAGGTCCCGATGATGGTCGCCTCTGAGGTGTACCGCACGCGGCAGAACCTGTTCGGTTGTCGAAGCAAGTCCGCGCGCGGGCTCGTCCAGCGCGAGTACGAGGAAGCCATCGAGCGGGCGACCCGCTCGGTACAGAAGGAGGAGCGCAGTGGTGCAACAGAAACACCATGAGGAGCTCGCGGTAAGGGTCTCGGGGGAGATCTACACGAAGCTCCTGCCCGAGCTTCCGTTGATCTCGGACTCGATCAAGGGCGGCAAGGCCGCCGCCGAGTTCAAGCCGAAGTGCATCTTCAAGACGGACCCGGACACAGGTGAGCTTGGCGTAACGATCAAGTTCCCAAAGGTGTCGATCCAACTTGAGACGAAGCCGATCGACGACGTAGAAATCAAGCTCCACCACATCGGGCGGCAGCTCGCGCTGTTCCAGGGCGCGAAGCTCGAGGAGGAGGACGAGTCATGAGGGCGCAGCACACCGACGATGGCCGCGACGGCCGGACGACTCGAGAAGATGGGAACGAAGGTTCAGCAGATCGTGTTCAAGCACTTCGCGCAATTGGAGACCGCAGCGCGGCGGCACCAACGGCAAGCGTTCTGCTCCATCACGATTGCAGTGAAGCCCGGACGCGAGGACGAGGATCCGGAGATCCACATTCAGCGCGCGGACCCGCGTTCCGGAAGAGCCCGTGATCTTCAGGGCGCGCTGGCGGAACAACCAGCTGGAGCTGGTCTAGGAGTCCGGATGCCGGATCACGTCCACCATTTCGTCGAGTTCCCCTCCGTTGGCCAGAACGGCGGCTACTTCAAGAACAAGGGCAACGGCAGGGCAGATCTGGACCGGCTGCGCGTGTACTCGGTGCTCTACGGCATCCATTGTGCCGAGAGGGTCGAGGTGCTGTCGAAGGATCTCCGGCCGGATGCCGAGCGAGCGGTGCATTGATGGACACGGGAGGGGGTAGGGCTGTGAAGCACGCGCGAGATGTGCGGAAACGGAAGGGGGACTTCCTGGCGAACGGACACAGCTTTGGAGAGACCATGTGGTGCATGAGCTGCCAGAGGTCCTGGAAGGAGCATCAGAGGGAGCCTCGACCGTGCGAGGCGGCCGTCTCTCGCTTGGAGCGTCTGCTGGGCCGGTGCGAGCAGCTTCTCGCAAAGGGTCGCCGGGACCTTGCCGAGATCCAGGAGCTGCTGTAGCCGTGGACCAGCTCGGCCTCTTCCAGCATCCACGAGAGCAGCTCATCGTACGCGTGGAGGGCAGCGGAGATCTCCGCTGGAGGGTCAAGCTGTGATCATCCTCGGAGTGATCATGCTGTGCACCACGGTCGTCGTGCTGGCGATCGTCAATCAAATCGGCAAGATCGCGATCCCTCTGGTCAACGCCCTCGAGCGCCTGTGCGACAACCTCGAGGCCTTCGTGGACTCGAAGAGCGACAACCGCGGCGCCGATGTGATCGGCATTCACGATCGGACCGACACGAACGGTCCGGATCATGCGTTATGAGTCTCGTGAGGAGGGCAGCGAAGAGGAACTCTCCGGGGGTTCACGCTGACTGGGGGGGAGCGTTACCTGGAGTCTCCGCCTCGCTGTTGCTCCTCACTCTCTGGATCGGCGCGTGCGCGTTGTTCGAGCTTGGGCCTATCGTGTGTAATCCCCAAACGGAAAGGAGATGAGTAGATGGAGGTGTTCAGGGAAGCTTTCCAGGTCTCCGAGATTGCGCAGAGCCTCGAAGGGGGCGGCCTGAAGTGGCGGGTCTCGCTGCGAAACTCGAGCGGCCACGTGTGTCAGCTGGTCGTCGCCACTATCGCCAAGCTGAAGATCGGAACGAGCGTCGACGTGACGGTCACCGAGACGGGCGACGCTGATGGGTGAGGCGTCGCGAAAGAAGGGAAGCTCTGACCAGGAGCTGAAGAAGAGGATCAAGCAGCTCGAGACGGAAAACGCGGCTCTGAAGGTGCAAGTGCAGAAGGTCTCGGCTGCTGCTACGCGTCTCTTCGGCACCGTCCAAGAGGAGAAGCGCGCGGCACAGGGCGCGAAGGCCGCAGAGACGGATCTCATCACCACGCTCCAGGCGTTCGGGATCATGGAGACGCCGAAGATACCGGGGAGCTAGCCCGAACCGTGATCCTCGCAATCGATCCAGGCACGATCCAGAGCGCGTGGCTCACCTTTGAGAAGGGCGAGCCGGTCCAGTTCGGGATCGACAGGAACGAGTACATCGTAGAGATCATCAAGAACTCCACGCTGGCGTACTTGCTCGCCATCGAAATGATCGCGAGCTACGGAATGCCTGTCGGACGAGAGGTGTTCGAGACCGTGCTCTGGATCGGACGGTTCATGCAGGCGAAGGAGCCAGACCGACACGCGCTCGTCTATCGGCGTGAAGTGAAGGCGCATCTCTGCAACTCGCAGAGAGCGAAGGACTCCAACATCCGCCAGGCCCTGATCGACAAGTTCGGCGGTACGGAGAAGGCGATCGGCAAGAAAGCGAAGCCGGGTCCGCTTCACGGAATCAAGGCCGACATCTGGAGCGCGCTCGCGATCGCCGTCACGTACGCGGAGACGAAGGAGAATCAGTGATCCAGTCGCGGACACCCATGCTGGTCGACTTCCTCGTCAAGAACGCAACGCCGAAGTGACGCTGACGGCCGATGGTTGGGTACGCTGGTACGCCGCTCGAGCGACCGAGCTCGGTGCGCCCGGCCAGTGCTCCATCGTCCAGCACGGCCGCATCTACGACTCTTCCTGCACGAACTGCGGGTACACGCTCCGGATGACGAAGACGAAGGGAGTCGTCGAGCCGACGGAGGTGTGTGGTGGCTGCGGTCGCGCGTGGAGCTACCAGGACACGTACCGGCTCCGCGTGATAGAGCAGAAGCGCCGGCGCCGAGGGGGTCGTATTCCGAGCGACGACCACCTCGTGGAGTTCCTCGAGCGATACGGACCTCTGGCACAAGTGGACGGAATCATTGCCCGGATGTACGGCTCACAGAGGACGCGCTGGCCGGCGCGCATCTACTTTCCCCACGCGCTGGGCGTGACGACGCGCGAGCTCGAGCAGGACGCACCGGATCTCTGGCCTCGGGCGCCGTTCAGCTGGTATCACGAGCGCATCGTCGAACTCGCAAGGGATGGACGCCGAGCGTTTACCAGACGGCTCGAGCATGCCGGCTGCTGGGTCCGAAGGGCGGAGCGTGTCCGAGCCTGAGCGCGAGTACACACCGAGCCAGGCAGCTCGGATTCTCCGCTGCAACTCCCGTACGATTCGCCGCCGGATCACGCGGGGAGTCCTCTCTTGCAGGATGGAGTATGGGCCCAACGGGAAGCCTCGTTACTACATCCGCGAGAGCGATCTTGAGCGATACCAAAGGGGAGATTGAGTTCCACAGGGAATCTGTACCAACAAGTACCAACAAATCCCCACAAATCGCGCGATCGTTGGTACTTGTTGGTACTTGTTGGTACACCGCACCGTGGCAATGTCCGACCAGAATCCCTAGGTTTTCGGCATCGTCGCAACAGGTAGCTTGAGGCCTTCGCGACGCCGGTCGGAGAGATGGCTTGGACCATGGCGATGCTGTCTACTACCGCCCGTACTGGCAGGGAATTGGGCTGCTAGCTGAGTCCGGCATGACGCCATGACGGAGCATGACGTCAGTTCTGCACACTTTCCCTTAACAAACCCTCGTGTGGGGAAACTCTACAGGGTACGCGTCATGGGCGTCATGGCGTCATGGAACGCGGAAACAGCAACGACCGCGCGAGGATCAGCGCGGTAGGGGAAGGAAAAGATGAGAGACGTCTGTACTGGGCCTGGTAGGTGAAGGTGTACCCGTACCAAGTTGAGGGGGCCTCAGTTTATACGAATGGCCAGACGGTGTTCTCCTTGTTCATGCGTCTCCCATTTCCATCCGGCAGAGGGGGGATCCACCGCCGGCCCGTCGGTCTACGCGTGCATCCTTTGTAAGTAGCGGATTTTGGGTCCTTTCTGGCGATGCTCGCCTGCGGGTAACGCGCAGCGCGCGGTAGATCTAGCGAGAGCGAAGATTCTGAGGCCGTTTCGTTTCGGTTTGGAGAGTGCCGGGGATGAAGGTCGAAACCATCGGTGGTCGTCAGAAGCGCGCGGACCGTAGAGAACCGATGGCCGGCAACACCTACGGGGTGAGCGTGATCGCCCGGGTCCTCATGTTGGGGGAGCGGCGCGTTCAGCAGCTCGCGCGTGAAGAGATCATCCCGAAAGCCGCGCGTGGCCAGTACGACCTGATCGCCTGCGTCCAGGGTTACGTGGCCTGGCTCCAGAAGCAGATCGAGAGGCGGCAGGCCGAACGGAGCGATGAATACGATGTCGAGCGTACCCGGCGCGAACGGGCGAACGCGGAACTCGCGGAACTCACGCTCCGTGTCAGGAAGGAGGAGCTGGTCGATCGGGCAGACTCTGAGCTCGCCCTGGTCGAGCTGGCTTCGACGATCACGACGCGGCTCCGAACGGTCCCGACAACGACGGCGCCGCTAGTCCGTGCCCTCAAAACGACCCGGCAGATCGAGGAGGTCCTCCGGAACCAGATCGACAGCGCGCTCCAAGACCTCGCTTCTGCGGGGACTGCGCTCACGGACAAAGAACCGAAGCGGCGCCCGCGAGCTGCTCGGAGTGGCGCTGGGGACGATGCGTCCGCCGCCGCGAATCGGCGTCCGAGAGTGGGCGGATCGAAAGAGGGTTCTCAGTCCGGAGGCAAGCGCTGAACCGGGTCAGTGGCGGACGAGCCGCGTACCGTATTTGGCCGGTCTCATGGATGCATTCACGGAGCCGGACGTCGACCAGGTCGTTGGTGTGTTCGCCTCGCAAGCCGCGAAGACCGAAGCCGTCCTCAATCTGATCGGCTTCCATATCGACTACGACCCGGCGCCGATGCTCTTCCTCGAGCCGACGCTGGACATGGCGAAGACCATCTCCAAGGATCGCATCGCGCCGATGCGCCGGGACACGCCGGCGTTGCGCGCGAAGATCCGCGACGCGCGAACCCGCGACTCTGACAACACGCTGCTGCACAAGTCCTTCCCGGGCGGACACTTGACGCTCGCCGGGGCGAACTCCGCGGCGGATCTTTCGAGCCGCCCGATCCGGATCGTGATCGCGGACGAGGTCGATCGGTATCCGCCGAGCGCTGGGACTGAGGGCGATCCCGTTCAGCTGGCAACGACCCGGACCTCAACGTTTTGGAATGCTCTGGTCGTGCTGATCTCCAGCCCTGGGACTGCGGGGATCAGCCGCCTCGAGGTCGCCTGGAACGAAAGCGATCAGCGGCGGTACTTCGTGCCGTGTCCGGACTGCGGAGAGTTTCAGACACTCATCTGGGATCAGGTCCACTGGGATAAGAGCGAGTCCGGCGCGCACGTGCCGGAGAGCGCGATCTACGCCTGCAAGCGTTGCGGCTCGGCCTGGGATGACGTCGACCGCTGGGGCGCGGTCAGTCAGGGAGAGTGGCGGGCGACGGCAGAGTTCAAGGGCACGGCAGGCTTCCACCTATCGGCGCTCTACTCGCCGTGGGAACGGCGGAACCTCCAGGCGCTAGTGAAGCAATGGCTCGCGGCTCAGGGGAACACGCCGCTCCTGAAGGTGTTCATCAACACGGTACTCGCGGAGTGGTGGGAAGAGAAGTACCACAGCCTCGACAAGGATCGGATCCGCGAGCGCAGCGAAGAATACCCGGAGCAGGAAGGTCAGCAGGTGGTTCCCCGCGCTGCGGCGGTACTCACGGCAGGCGTCGACGTTCAGGACGATCGCATCGAGTGTCAGGTGGAGGCCTGGGGCCGCGGCGAGGAGAACTGGAAGCTCGAATACCACGTCCTGCCGGGCGACCCGTCCGCGAAGGCTATCTGGGACGAGCTCTGGGAGCTGATCTGTAGGCCTCGGAGACTCGAGCGGGGTGGCGTCGACTACATCCGCGCGACGTGCGTCGATACAGGCCATCACACGCTGAGAGCGTATGACTTCTGTCGGCCGCGGTTTCGCGTGCCGACTCCCGATGGGCGTCGCGCCTACGTCTTCGCGGTGAAGGGCTCTGCGGGGGCTGGCGATCTCTGGCCGAAGAAGCCGAACATGAACAACAAGGGGAAGATCCCCCTGTTCACTCTCAGGGTCGATGCGGCGAAGGAAGCGATCCACCGCTCCCTCCAGAAGAACGTCGAGCCCGGCCCGGGGTATATCCATTTTCCGAGCTGGCTGCCGGCGGAGTACTACGAGCAACTCACGGCGGAGCAGGCTCATGAGGTCCACGACAAGCGTGGTTTCCCGAGTCGTGCATGGGAGCTGAAGAGCCCAGGTCGGCGGAACGAGGCACTCGACACCGCGGTCTATGCAATGGCCGGACTTGAAGGCTTGAAGTCGATGGGTCTCGACCTCGAAGCGGAGGCGAACCGAGTCGAGGCCCTGATCGAGCTCGCGACCAAAGCCGACGCGGCGCACTCGCCGGCGAAGACGAAGCGCGGGCGCCGGAAGAACTCGAGTAGCTGGCTGAACCGTTGAGGGGGTCGCGATGGCCTGGACGCAAACCGATCTCGATGCACTCGATGCCGCGATCGCGTCGGGAGAGCGGACCGTCCAGTACGACGACAGGAGCGTTACATACCGGTCCCCCGAGGAGCAGCTCCACGTGCGCGCCGTCATCAAGCGCGCGCTTGATGCAGCCGCCGAGGCGACGCCGGTTCCGAAACAGGTGCGGATGTTCACGCGGAAGGGCTGGTGAATGGAACTCTGGCAACGCCTTTTCGGTTCGAAGGCCAGCCCGAAGTCGAAGCCAAAAGCGACCATGACGGGTTGGCCCGCGGCCGGTCTCGGTCGTCGGGCGAAGGGCTGGGCACCGAGCACTGCGCACGTCAACGCCCTGATCGTCGGCCAGCTCGAGACACTTCGGGCTCGGTCGCGCGACGCGGTGCGATCGTCGCCTTGGGCGGAAGCTGCGCTCGAGTCGTTCGTCGCGAATGTCGTCGGAAACGGCATCCGTCCCAAGCCCGTCACGGGAAGCGAGGAGCTCCGGGCTCAGATCCTCGATGCCTGGTCAGAGTGGATTGAGGAAGCGGACGCAGATGGGTGCTGCGACTTCTACGGGCTGCAGGCGCTTGCTTGTCGGGAGATGAAGGAGGCCGGTGAGGTCTTCATTCGACAGCGTCCACGCCGACGCTCGGATGGCTTGTCCGTCCCGATGCAGCTTCAGATGCTCGAGGGGGATCACCTCGACTCGGCGATGTTCCGCCCGCTTCCGGGCGGTCGCCGGATTCAGGCTGGGATCGAGTTCGACGCGGTCGGTCGGCGGCAGGCCTATCACTTCTGGCGCGAGCATCCGGGCGAGTTCAACCTCCGGCAGCAACGCAAGGTCATCGTTCCCGCCGACCGCGTGATCCATCTCTTCCGTGTGACGTGAGCTGGTCAGCTTCGAGAGATCCCGGGATTCGCCTCTGTGCTGGTCAAGCTCTACGAGCTCGATCAGTACGACGACGCGGAGGTCGTGCGCAAGAAGATCGCCGCGATGTTTGCGGCGTTCGTGACCAAACCGGCCTCCGATTCAGACCCCTTGGGTACGGGCTCTCAAGGGGAGGACGATGAGAACATCCCGCTCGCGTCACTGGAGCCGGCGACAGTGCAAGAACTCGGACCTGGCGAGGAGATCAAGTTCGCCGAGCCGGCCGATGTGGGGGGGTCGTACGAAGCCTTCATGCGTGTGCAGCTCCAATCGGTCGCGATTGGCCTAGGCATCACGTACGAGCAGCTCTCGGGCGACCTCTCGAAGGTGAACTTCTCGAGCATCCGAGCTGGGTTGCTCGAGGTGCGCCGCCGCATGGAGCAGATCCAGCGCAACGCCATGGTCTTCCAGCTCTGTCGACGCGTCTGGCGCTGGTGGTTGCCGGCCGCGGTGCTCTCAGGGCGCGTTCAGGTCCCAGCGGAGGAGCGCGCGAACATGGGTCGGCTGCTGCGCGCACAGTGGCAGCCGCCGGGCTGGGAGTACGTGGAGCCCGAGAAGGACATCAAGGCTGCGGTCCGGCGGATCCGGGCTGGCCTGTCGAGCCGGAGCCTCGAGGCCGCGAAGCTGGGACTCGACGTTGAGGAGCTCGACCGCCAGATCGCGGCGGACAACGAGCGGGCCCGCGAGCTCGGTCTCGTATTGGATAGCGACCCGTCCGGTGACCTGGATGGCCAAGCGCGGGCCGGTGCGGTCGGGGCCGGCGAGGGCGGCAACGAGGGCGAGGGCGGCTCCACGGCTCTGCGGCTGCTGCCAGGAGAGAGGCATGGAAGAGACGATCCAGAGTGAAGGCACGACCGGGGCCGAGGCGTCGGTTGCGGAGATCCACCTGCCCGAAGTCGCCTCCCGACTCTGCAACGTGCCGCTGCTCATGGAGCGATCGCGGACGGAGCCGCTCGTTGCGACGCTGCGCAGCGCCACGGGATTCAACCCCAAGGCCTTCTCCTTCCTCTTCGAGAGCGAGCCAGGGTCGCTCGAGATCCGGGAGGGCATTGCGGTCGTACCGATCCAGGGCGCGCTCTTCGGATTCAGGCTCAGCCGCCTGAAGGAGAAGCTCAAGCAGGCGATCGGGCGCGGCGACGTCAAGGGGATCCTGCTCGATGTCGCCAGCCCAGGCGGGCAGGTCGCTGGGACCTTCGACCTGGCCGACGAGATCTTTGAGGCGCGCAGCATCAAACCCATCTGGGCCATCGCGAACGACGATGCCTTCTCCGCAGCCTACGCGCTCGCGAGTTCGGCGGAGCGGATCCTTGTCACTCGGACTGGGGGCGTCGGAAGTGTCGGTGTGATCGCTGTCCACGTCGAGTTCAGCAAGATGGACGAGCGGCTGGGAGTGACGATCACGGAGATCTCCTCGGGCGCGCACAAGGCGGACCTGAGCGACTCGAAGCCGCTCACGAGCGATGCGCGCGCGTCGGTTCAGGCGGAGGTCGATCGGCTTCGAGAGATCTTCGTCGCGGCCGTTGCACGCAATCGCGACATGGCCCCGAAGGCGGTGCGCGACACCGAGGTGGCAATGTACTTCGGCGGTGCCAACGGCGCCGACGTGGGATTCGCCGACGGCGAGTCGACATTTGATCAGGTGTTCGCGGAGTTCAAGGAGATGGTCTCCAAGCGACCCGCGCTCACCATCAGCGGGCTCACGCCCGTCAGAGGGGACGGCAGAATGACCGATCAGAAGCAGCCTGAAGGGGGCCCACAGGTGCCGGCCCCTGCAGGCGAGCAACAGGCAACGGTGATCAGCATCGAAGATGCGCGGAAGGAAGGTCGCGCAGCGGCGGAGGCCTCCGCGAAAGAGCGTGCATCCGCGATCCGGATGGCCTGCGACCTCGCGGGCTACCCGGAGAGGTTCGGTGAGTTTCTCGATACCGAACTCACGGCCGAGCAGGTCGGGAAGACGCTGTTCGAAGACCGCGGAGGCGAGTCCGAGCCGGAGGTCCACGGGCATCACCGAGCTCGAGACGACGAGCCCGAGGCCGAGATCAACACTCAGGGGATCTACGCCCGATGGAACGACTCGCAGTCGTTCCGTACGGGTGTGGTGAAGGGAGGCTGACGTGGCACGGCAAACCGAACTCCAGCACGCGGTTGCATTCGTCGTCTCCGAGGCGCCGGGCAACCGCTCCAGGGATCAGGTGACGATCCAGGGCGGCTCCGGGGCCGATCGCTCTCTCGTCGCAGGCCAGGCGATGTCCAAGGTCTTCGCCGGCACGGGAGTCGCCGTCGCGGTAGCCGGGAACACTGGCGACGGAGCGATGGGCGAGATCACGGTCGGTGCGCGGGCGAAGATCGGTGTGTATGACCTCGTCTGCATCGAACCGGCGGAGAACGCCGGCGCGTTCCTGCTCACCGATCCCGATGGGATGGTGATCGGAGTCGTCACCGTGGCTGCGGCGTTCTCGAGCCTTCATCTGAGCTTCACGCTCGCGGACGGGGCAACGGACTTCGCAGCCGGCGACGCCTTCACGATCACCGTCACGGAGGGCGCCACGAAGTGGGTCGGGTTCGACCAGGATCTCACCACGGTCAAGCAGTTCGTCGATGGGATCATGCGCGACGATCAGGTCGCGCCGGATGCCGTGGACATCCAGGGCGTAGTCTTCGTCCGGGACTGTGAGCTCAACCAGTCGGAGCTCGTGTGGCCATCCGACATCACCGCCGCCGAGCAAGTCGAGGCGGAGGCCCAGCTCCAGAAG
This sequence comes from Myxococcota bacterium, assembly GCA_965247115.1. GTDB lineage: Bacteria > Myxococcota_A > UBA9160 > SZUA-336 > SZUA-336 > JAUXJB01. The sequence goes on along the minus strand of CBDFGR010000003.1, from coordinate 2,595,532 downwards.
CTGGGCATCATCGTCCGCTGAAGTAGCGGAGAAAGGAGCAAACGATGCCTGGAGCGGATGTCTTTGCAGCCTCGGCGGCAAGCCGTGCATTCACGATGCGCAGCCTCACTGCGCGACTTCTGGACCAGCCGCATATTCCGATGCGGCTGGGGGAGTTGGTGCTCTTCGATTCGCGCCCGATCTCCACGATCACCCTCTCTGTCGAGCAGCGGGGGAACACCCTCATCATCGTCCAGTCGACGCCTCGCGGAGGGCCCGGGATCCAGAACATCCGGGATCCACGTACGCTCACCGACATCAAGACCGTCCGGATCGCAATGGAGGACACGGTCAACGCCGACGAGGTGCAGGATGTCCGCGAGTTCGGATCCGAGGACGGCCTCTCCTCGTTGGAATCGGAGGTGAACCGGCGAACGCTGCGGATGTCGAACTCGGTGGAGGCGACGATCGAGCATCTCCGCATCGGCGCCATCAAGGGTACGGTTCTCGATGCCGATGGGAGCACGATCCTCGACCTGTTCGAGGCGTTCAACGTGGTCGCGCAGACCGAAGTGGACTTCGACCTGGACAACGCCACACCAGCAAGTGGAGCGCTGCGGAAGCTGTGTGCGGCCCAGGAGCGGAAGATCCGTGACGAGCTCGGGGGTCTCCCGTACACGAGCATCCATGGGATGTGTAGCTCTCAGTTCTTCGACGACCTGATCGCCCATCCCGAGGTGCGCGAAACAGTCAAGAACTTCCCGGCCGCACTAAGTCTTCGCGAGCGAGGCGTGGGAACTGCGACGAACGGCCAGCCGCTGATGCAGCTGCAGTTCGGCGGGATCACCTGGGAGGAGTATCGCGGCTCCGTTGGGGGGACGCAGTACGTCGCCAACAACAAGGCGCACCTCCTGCCGCTCGGGGTGCCTGAGGCGTTCGTCACTGCCTACGCGCCCGCTGAGTACTGGGACACCGTCAACACGCTGGGGCTGCCGCGCTACGTTCGGCCGAACCCGGAGAACCAGGACAACGATTCGCGGCGCACGTATCGGGTGCAATCCCATCCGATCTGCATCTGCACGCGGCCGCGCATCCTGGTTCCCGCTCGACGTACCTGATCGGCGAAGTTCGGGGCGGTTCGCCGCCCCGGGCTGTCGGGAGGATCGAGGATGGCAACAGCTCATCCCAGCGCGGTCTTCTTCGACGACCGAGAAGTCCAGCGAGCCCTGAGGGACCTTCGTCGAACAGGAGTCCCGAAAGTCTCGGCGGGAGCGCTCAATCGTACGGCATTTGAGGTTCTCGAGGCCGAGCGGGAGCATGTAGGGCGGATCTTCAACTTCGCCGGCCCGAGCACGAAGAAGTTCCTCGCAGACCGTGGCTTCCGTTTCAAGAAGGCGACGCCGACCCGGCAGCAAGTCGAGATCTTCCCGCGGGAGAAGACGGGCAAGATCCTCGAGGATCACTTCAGCGGAGAGGTGTTCGGCGCGGCCGAAGGAGAGCGGCTGTCGTTCGGGGATCAGCTTGCGATCCCAGTCGAGGCGAAGCGCGGCGTTCGTGGCAAGGTCCCCAAGCGGCAGAGGCCTTCTGAGGTCGTGAAGCCGGGTGGTAGGGGATTCGTCAGCCAGAGCAGAAAGGCAATCCTGCAGCGCCAGGGCCGGCGTAGGCGGCAGAAGGTGCGCGTGCTTTTCGCGCTCACGCGTCGCGCCAAGGTGTCCTCGACCTTCAAGTTCTTCGAGGTCGCGTTCCGCAAGGCCCGCGAGGTCTTCCCTGCGAAGGTCCGCCGCGAGTTCGAGAAGTTGAGGTTAGGAAAGTGAGAGAGACGACTATCGACGTCACACCCGATCTCTGGGAAGAGGCAGGCGCCCAGCGCGCCGAGCTCCTCCAAGTCGCAGCGCGAGAGCGGGAGGCCTCGCCCGCATCGAGGCTCGGTACTCAGTCGGCGGGCTGGAACTCCCGGAAGAAGTCGCCAGAGGAATGGGACTCGAAGGCTGTGACGGAACTGGTCGACTTCGTATCCGATTGCCTCCTGGAGATCGTCCCGCAGTCGCGGGTATGGGAGTTCGAGCTCTGGTTCAATGTGCTTCCACCGGGCGGGACTGTTGCACTTCACGACCACCATCAGGCTGACTGGGTCGCCGTCCACTACGTGAAGGCAGGGGATGACTCTCCGCTCTCGTTTCCTGACATAGAACATGAGGTCGAGACCGAGGATGGACTGTGCGTGTTCTTCCCCGGCGACCTGAACCACGAGCTGTCCGAATACCTCGGCGGGGAAGAGCGGATCTCGATCGCAATCAACGCGACGGAGCGCCACCAGCATGGCATGGTCCGACCTCGTCAAGAAGCTGAATAAAGCGGGCCAAGCGAAGTTCGGCGAACCCGTGGTCTACACAGCCCCGAGCGCGTCCGCCGAGTCGATCACGGGCATCTTCCGCGAAGAGCACGAACTGGCGGATGTGGGCGATGTTCCCATCAATACGCTTCGAGCGGCGGTGCATGTCATCGTCGCAGACCTAGCCGCGCCACCCGTGCGCAATGCCGAGGTCCTGATCCGGGCCAAGACGTACCGGGTCGTTGAGATCGAAGGTCCGAACGACAAAGGCGTCGTCGTCCTGGTCTTGGAGCTCAAGCCTTGACTCACGCGGGGAGAGCGATCCTCCTTGAGGTAATCGTTCGAGTCAAAGCGTTGGAGACCGTCGTACTGGCGCAGGATCCCTTCGAGGATACGGCAGTTGCAATCAGCTCCAACGAACTCCCTGCCATCTCCGTGGAGCCCGAAGACGAACCCGTTGAAGTCCGGAACCTGGACGGCTCGATCCTTGCCCGCAGAGAGACCCGCAATCTCACCGTGCTCATCACAGCGATCGACGACAGCCGTGAGAACGTCGATCTCATGCGCTTCGAGATCGAGAAGGCGATAGCCAATGGGCTAGTCGGCCCTGCGACCTACCAGTCCTTGGAGCGGACGGTCTTCGATGCCACGCAAGGCGCGCGCAATCGAATCTACGGTGCCCAGCTCCGATACGTCTTCGAATACCAGACCGTCTCGAATGACCCGTCGATCGCGGGCGTGGCTGGCCAGCCGTAGGAGATCGTCCCATGCCGACATTGACAAAACAGTCTCTCCCCGCCCACTTCGATGTGGCGGGGTCCGACATCACCTTAACCGCAGGCGACCTCGGTGGTGATGACTGGGTTGCGGGGGACAACGACCTGCTCCTAGTCAAGAACGATGATGTAGCTGCGCGCACGATTACCGTGACCAGTGTCGCCGACCCGACCTTCAGCAGGACGAAAGACATCACTGCCCGGAGCGTCCCCGCGGGAGCGATTGCCATGTTCAGGTTCAAGCGCACGGGCTGGGCGGCCGCTGGGACGGGGAAGATTTCCCTCACGGTCAGCAACGTGCTGCTCAAGCTTGCCGTCATTGATCTTCAGACAAACCCGTAAGAGGGAGTGAACTATGACTACAGCAGCGATCCGTGGCGTCGGAGTTCAGGTCAAGCTCGGAGACGGCGCGACGCCTGAGGTTTTCAACAAGGTCGCGGAAGTCGTGACCTGGGGCGGGCCAAATCTGACGACCGACACGATCGAGGTCACGCACATGGATTCGGCCGGGCTCAAGGACTACATCGAGGGCGCGAGCGACGGAGGCGAACTGACGTTTGAAGTAAACCTCCTGCCCGCCGATCCCACTCACGATTCGTCCACCGGGCTGATCTCTGCTTGGAAGGCGGGGAAGAAGAACTGGAAGATCGTCTTGCCCGACGCCGGGGCGTTCCAGTTCGACTTCGCTGCGATTCTCACGAGCTTCAACCCGTCTGGGGATCCCGCGAGCGCAATGCGTACGGCGGTCACGCTGAAGGTGATCAGCGACGTGACGTTCACACCGTAAGGAGCGGACATGCAGCCGAATGGAACCTATGCAGATGCCGACCAAATCCTTGGCATCCAGGACTTGAAGCGCGAGGAGGTCAAGGTCGACGAGTGGGACGGTCTCGTCGTGCTCGTCCGCGAGCTCTCGCAGTACGAACGATCGCAGATCCAGGCCGAGATGATGAAAGAGGGCGACGGGATCTCGATGGATCAGGAGGTCGAGGGCCAGACTGTCCGCGTGCGCGTACCGCTGGACCAGGACGCGCGCATCGTCGCGATGGCGGCCATTGACGCTGACGGCCGCCCACTCTTCTCGGACGCGGCGACTGGCGAGGTCTCCGAAGAGGCGGTCGCGCGGCTCGGAGAGAAGAGCGGGCACGCGATCCAGAAGATCGCGAATGTCGTCCGACAGCTCTCCGGCATGACGAAGGAGGCAGAGCTCGAGGCGGGAAAAGGCTCCGCTTCTACCGAGACGCCCGATTCGAGTTCCGGCTCGCCCTAGCCCTCGGGATGACCGTCGCCGAACTCCGGCGACGGGTGTCGGCGTCTGAGTTCACGGAGTGGCAGGCCATGTGGGACCTCGAGCCCTTCGGGGATGAGTGGTCCCGGAGCGCACTCCAAGCGGCGCTCTATGCGAACGCGCACCGAGCGAAAGGGTCGCCGGCCTTCGAGATCGATGACTTCATGCCCCGGCGAAGCCGGCCCTTTGAGGCAGAACGGATGAAAGAGAAGCTGATGCGCGCCTTCTCCGGGTTCGGCTTGAGGAGGAAAGACCGCGATGCCTGATGTCGGTGTCCTGAAGGCGATCCTCTCGCTCGATACGCGACAGTTTGCCCGGGGTCTCCGCGCGTCATCTCGGCAGATCGAGCAGGCCGGTCGGCGCATGGAGTCGATCGGCCGGAAGATGACGCTCGCGGTGAGCGCGCCGCTGATCGGCGCGGGGGTCGTCGCGACGAAGTTCGCCGTCGACTTCGACGCGACTCTGTCAACGATCATTGGGCTAGTGGGAGTCGCCGGGGACCAGGTGCAGGAGTGGCGGGAACAGATCCTCCAGCTCGCTCCCGCGGTTGGAAAGGGACCGCAGGAACTCGCAGAGGCAATGTTCTTCATCACGTCGGCCGGTCTGCGTGGTGCGGAGGCGATGGAGACGCTCACGGTGTCTGCCAAGGCGGCGGGTGCTGGGCTCGGTGATACGGCCCAGGTCGCAGACGCGGCGACCTCCGCAATGAACGCGTTCCGCTCGCAGAATCTCAACGCGGGAGATGCTGTCGGCATCCTGGTAGCGACTATCCGAGAGGGCAAGCTCGAGGCGGATTCTCTGGCAGGCGCACTCGGCCAGGTTCTTCCGATCGCCTCAAAGGTCGGCATCACGTTTAACGAGGTCGGCGCCGCGCTCGCGGGGATGACACGTATCGGCCTGAGTGCCGAGCTGTCCGTGACATCTCTCAAGGCCCTGCTGACTACGCTCGATGCACCTGCGACCGACGCGCAGGAGGCACTCGCCCAGATGGGTCTGAGCGTTCAGGACTTGCGCGATCAGATTCAGAGCGAGGGGCTGCTCGCGGTCCTTACCACCCTCAAGGAGACATTCGGAGACAACGCGGACGCGATGAACGCCATCTTCGGAAACGTCCGGGCGGCTACCGGCGCCTTCGCGCTGATCGGAGATCAGGCTGAGAAGGTGAAGGAGATCTTCGAGAGCTTGAGGACTGCGGGGGTCGAGGACGTAAACAGGGCGTTCGAGGTCTTCGCCGCGACTGCAAAGTTCCAGCTCGGCCAGGCGCTCGCAAACGTGAAGGTGGCGGCGATTCGCCTCGGCGAAGTGCTGGTTCCGATCCTGGTCCCCGCAGTGAAGCGACTCGGGGAGCTTGCCGGGGAGCTCGCCGAGAAGTTTCGATCGTTGAGCCCCAAGATGCAGAGCGTCGTCCTGATCACGGCAGGCCTCGCGATCGTGATTCCGCCGGTCCTGATCGTGCTCGGGCTGATGGCGACGGGCCTCGCCGCCATCGGGACAGCGGCCGCCTTTGCCGCTTCTGCCGCAGGAACCGCGTTTGCTTTCATCGCCGCCAAGATCGTTCTTATCAGTACCCCGGTTTGGCTTGCCGTGGGTGCCGTCGCCGGTCTGACCGCTGCCTGGCTACTGTTCAAAGATGAGATCAGCGCGGTCGCTGCGCGGGTCGTCGAGGTCCTCGGCCCCGTCGTCTCTGCCATCCTGGGCGTCGCCAAGACTGCGGCCGTAATCGTAGTCGCCTTCAACCCCGTCACGATTGCTATTGGCGTGGCGATGGCTCTGTGGGCGGAGTTCGGCGACACGATCTCCAGAGTCGCTTCGAACGTGGTCGACACGCTCAAGGACTGGGCGCTGGCCTTCGCCGGATGGGGCCGCAGTGTCGCGGAGGTCGTCTTTGAAACCGTCGCCGTGGTGCGCGAATGGCTCGTCGACAGGTTCAACACGATTGTCGTCGAGCCCGTGAGGAAGCTGATCGACAACGTCCTCGGCTTCTTCCGTGATCTGTTCGAGAGAGTCCTCGATATCGCCGGGCGGTTCGTTCCTGGCTTTGCAGAGAAGTTCGATGAGATCAAGGCTGCGATCGCGGAGAAGATCGGCGGGGGAGTCGAGATTGCGGAGGTGCACCTCTCTCGCGTCGAGGGAGCGTTCGACGACATCGCCGGGCGGGCCGAGAGCGCGTTCGACCAGATCGATGGCTTCGTTTCGAGCGGAGCCAAGGGCATCCAGGAGGGCCTGGTCGGCGCCATCAAGAGCGCGAAGGACGCGATCGTGGACCTGATTCCCGTCGCAGATGCTGCCGCCTTCTCATTGGACAAGATGGCAGAGGACGCAACGGCCGCTATCGAGTCGGTCGTTCCTAAGACCGAAGAGACGACGGACAAGGTGACGGAGCTCGGGGATGCTGGCACGCGCGTCGCACGGACCTTCGAAGACTCCTTTGCCGACTTGATCGTGAGCGTCAAGAAGGGGGAGAACGCGTTCGCCGACTTCGTAGGGAGTGTCCTCAGGGGTATCCAGCGGATCGCGGCTCAGCGGCTGGCAAAGGGCGTCGTCAATTCTGTACTCGGTGCGTTTGGGGTTGCCCGACAGGGCGCTGGTGCGACTGCTGGGGCCAGCGGTGGAGGGGGCATCGGCGGCGCGATCAAGAAGATCTTCGGCTTCGCCGAAGGTGGCCTTGTCACGCGCCCGACGCTGGCCCTCATCGGCGAGAAGGGTCCCGAAGCCGTCGTTCCCCTCTCTCGGAAGTTTGGTCAGCTGGAGAGCTCCGGCCTGAGCACATCGCGTGTCAACGTGACGGTCATCAACAACGGCCAGCCCGTCGACGTAGAGTCCGTCCGAGAGCGCCAATCCGCCTTCGGCCGCGACATCGAGATCGTGATCGAGAACGTCGCCTCCCGAAGCATGCAGAGCGGCAGGCTCGGTCAGGCGACGGATTAGGCCTTCGACGTGCCGCGGCGGGCAACGAGACGCTAGTGACGGCGTGGCCTGGCTCGCTACCTCCGAGTCCTTTCCTCGGACTCCGCCATACACGTAGGTCTGCGCTCCTGCGCTCTCCCGTTGCGGTCGGGCCGTTCAAGACCAGGCGCCGTGCGACGGTCGTCCTTCAGTCCGTCTCGATCCCGATCGTTCTGACCAATCCGCAGCGCGTCACCTTCGACACGTTCTTCATTACGACCCTGAAAGAGGGAGCGGAGCCCTTCGACTGGAAGGACCCGGTCGACGGTTCGACCGTGTCCCTCGCCTTTGAAAGCCCGCCGGAGTGGACATCGATCTCTACGCATCGGGATGGGCCGATCTGGAGAACGATCATGCCGCTCGTGATCTTGCCGTAGCGAGGGGATTGGATGGCACGCAAGAGTCACACGGCTGTCGTCGCGGGCGCGAACGTCGACTATACAGGCAAGAATCTCCCCTTTGTCGCGGCCGATGTCACGAACAAGGAGGAGACGGCGCTCACCGGAACCGAGATGATCATCGCCCAGAATGTCGATACGGGCGGCGCGCACAACGTGACGATCACGTCGATCCCGGACTCGCTGCACCGTACGCGCGATGCCACCGCCTCTGTGCCCGCTGCGGTAGGGGGACGCCCGGGCATCCGGATCTTCGGACCCTACAAGACCTCTGGCTGGAGGCAGACCACCAACAAGCTCCACTTCGAGGCCGACAACGTCAACATCGAGTTCGCTGTCGTCAGGCTGCCGGCATAGCGATGCCCACCGACGCGTTCACCCGGGAGACGCTGAAGCCGCGCTCGACAGAGGGAATCCTGACCCTCGTCACGATCACACACGACGAGCTCCCAGAGCCGGTGCGGCTGGTGGACAACACCGAGGACGTGGTCGGACCCGGGGGTGAGACATGGATTGCGCGCGACGTCGCCATCACGCTGCCTGCCGACTTCTCCGAGGGGGAGCCCCGCGGCACGCTCGTGGTCGACAATGTGCTGCGGGATCTGATCGACGCGATTCGCACGACGTCCTCCGCCCCTCAGACGCAGGTCGACTTCGTGTCGATCTCGGACCCGACCACGGTCCAGCACGGCCCGTTCCTCTTCCGCTGGGGGCAGGCACGCTACTCGGAGCTCCGTGTCGAGGTCGATCTTCTGATCGACGACTTCCTGAACGATGCCTATCCCGGCTATCACTTCGATCCCAAGACGACGCCGGGCGCCTTCTGAAGCCAGAGATGCTCCCAAGGCATCCGCCCGAATGGGTGAACGAGTACGTCGGGATCCCATTTGCGGAATCCGATTGCTGGCAACTCACAAGAAGGGTTGTGGCGGAGCAATTGGGCAGGGACCTTCCATCGCTTGAATACGACGTCGATGATCGGGGCCTGTTGGACCAACTGATCTCCGAGGAGGCGCTGAAGTACGAGACGGTGGACGCACCAGACCTTCTGGATCTCGTGATCTTCAGGGCCCACGGCTGGCTGTCTCATCTCGGAGTGATCGTCGCAGAGAACCTCATGCTCCACACACGGAAGCCCGCGGGCTCCGTGCTCGAGCCGTATAGGACGCGCCTGTGGCAACCCATGATCCACAGCTACATCCGGATTCGATCCGCGTCGTAGCAGTTGAGCATCCGCTCACTTCCCAGCGCGCGTTCTTCGATCTTGAGCCAGGGCTGAGCCTGCGCGAGATCGCGCAGCGTGTGGGCTTCGGCACCGTGCCCACGAGCCAGTTGCGATTCGTCATCGACGACCTACCCATTCCGCGAAGATCTGGGGATCTCTGGCCTGAGCCGGGATCATTCGTAAGCGTCATCGCGCAACCAGGCACGGATCCGATTAGCGCAGCGATCAGCTCTTTCATAATCAAGGCGACCGGAGCTACCGGTTTGGCCGCGACGGCAATCAAAGTCGGCGTCTATGTCGCTGTCAGCCTGGCGACGCATCTCATCATCAATGCGCTTTCCCGACCCGATGACGGCGGGGACGGGATTGACCAGCGGTCGAGCCCGACGCTCTCGGGTGCGCGGAACCAGCTGGCACGGGGCGTGATCTGGCGTCACTTCGGGACTCACCGGATCAAGCCGTTCTTCCTGAATCCGGTGACGGAGGTGGTCGGCGACGACCACTACCTCCGGCTGCTGTTCGTTCCCGGCTTCGGCCCGCTCGAGCTGCCGGAAGACCAGTTCCGGATCGGGAAGACCGCGCTCAGCGACTACGACGACGTCGAGACCGAGGTGCGGCAGGGCTTCCCCGGCGCGCCGCCCATCACGCTCTACTCGTCCCAGATCGAGGAGGAGGGCGTCGGAGTCAAGCTCCAGGACAACCAGACGACGCTCGGCGTGCAGGCGGCGATCGGCGGGCCTTGGCACACGCGCACCACGGACATCGCAGTGGACCAGATCGGGGTCGACGTCCGTTTTTTGCGGGGTCTCAGCCGCAGGAACAACCGGGGGACCGTCGGCTTCGGCTGGCGCTGGTTCGAGCTGCAGTTTCGGCTCACCGGGAGCGGGGATCCCTGGGAGGACGTGTCCTCGATCAAGGGCACGCCCGCAGGCGTCCAGCGCATCCCGGCGGGGCAGGGCTCGCCCCGCATCGGGGGCCTCGCGATCCATGACACCTGGGAGATCGTCCGACAGACAGACACGCCCTTCTCGATCGGGTTCACGTGGGACGTGGCCTCGGGGCAGTACGACGTCCGGGTCCGCTCGACCTTCTCCGCCGTGGCCTCTGGGGTGGAGAACGACGAGGCGATCTGGGTCGTGCTGCGCTCGATCCGCAGCGAGGACCCGATCAAGCTCGACGGGCTCGCGAAGATCGCGCTGCGCATCAAGGCGACCGACCAGCTCTCGGGAACGATCGAGAGTTTTAACTGCCTCGCGCGCGCGATGCTGCCCGCCTACGACCCCACCCACCCGACCGCGGATGCGGAGGGCATCACGGCTCCGCTCGTCGAGTTCGGCGGGAACCCCGCCTGGGCGGCGCTCGAGGTCCTGCGTGGCTCCTCGAACTCCCGCCCTGTGCCTCTCTCGCGGGTCGATCTCACGAAGCTCCAGTCCTGGGCGGCCTTCTGTGAGGCCGAAAACTGGCGCTACGACGCCGTGCACGACGTCGAGCGCCGGCGGATCGAGTCGCTGCGCCAGATCATGTCGGCGGGCCGAGGGTTCTTCACGCAGATCGACGGGAAGTACTCCGTCGCGATCGACGAGAAGAAGCCCGTCGCCTCGATGCACGTGTCTCCCCGGAACACAGCCGGGACGGGAGGCCAGCGGGACTTCGTGGACCTGCCCCATGCCGTCAAGCTACCGTTCCTGAACGAGGAGAAGGAGTACGAGCCGGACGAGCTCGTCGTGTACGACGACGGCTTCTCGGAGGATGGCGCCGGCGGCACGACCGTCGCCTCCAAATTCGAGGTCATCCGCGTGCCGGGACAGACCAACCCGGCCCGTCTCTGGCGCCACGGCCGCTTTCACATCGCTCAGGGCCGGCTCCGCTCGGAACGCGTCGAGCGGGAAATGGACTGGGAATACCTCACTGCCCAGGTCGGCGACCGTGTCGAGCTCGTGGACGACGTCATGAAGGTGGGCGTCGGCTACGGCCGGATCCAGACCGTGAACACCTCGGGGACGGACGTCGTGTCGGTCGTGCTCGATGAGGAGATCCAGTACGAGGCGGCGAAGACCTATTCGGCACGACTCCAACTCTCGGCCTCGAGCCCTCCCGGGGCAACGGCGCTCCAGGGCATCACGAACCCGGCGACCCCGGGGACGCTCGTCACCTTCTCCACACCGATTCCCAACACAGAGGACCAGCCCGTCGTCGGGGACCAGGTCTACGTCGTGGAGACCGTGATCGGGACCTTTCCGATGCTCCTCAAGCGCATCGAGCCGCTCGACGGAGTTCGCGCGAAGCTTGTGCTGATCCCCTACGCCGAGGCTGTCTACGACTCGGATACCGGCCCCATCCCGGAGCTCGAGTCGCAGATCAGCCACGACAAGTTTGATGCCCCTCCGGTCCCGACGCTTGGCAACGCTGTAGTGGCGGGAGACCGACTTCTCGTGGAGATCTCGATCCCGACCTCCAAGACCGGCATCGAAGCGGCTCACGTGCAGATCCAGTGGCGTGAGCACCCGATCCCGCCGGAATTGCCTGGCGAGTGGACGGTCGAACCGCTCTTACCAGGGACTGCGGACCACGTGCGCATCGGACCATTGGTCGATGGATCCCGCTACGACGTGCGCGCTCGCTCGCTCTCGCCAGGCGGTGTCTTCTCTGCCTTCGTGACGAAGACGGAGGTTTCGTTCAATAGCGCGGAAGTCCCCACTCCCACGTTCAAGGTGACGGGCCTGCAGCTCCTGGGGCAAGGGAACGATACGGACTTCGAGGGGCGGGACGCGCACTTCACGTGGCGTCTCAACGCCCCGGACGGAATCCCTGACCCGATCGCCCAGCCTGGCGGCGACGACCTCCCGTTCGACTCCCGGAGTTCCTACCTGGTCCGGATCGTCGACCTGGCCGGCGCGGACGAGATCGTTCGCGAGGACAGCGTTCGGAACCCCGAGTACACCTACACGATCGAGAAGCAGCGAGCGGACGCTGCGCGTCGGGGCAAGACGATCCTGCGCCAGTTCCAGATCCAGGTCGGCTATCGACATCGCGGCGCCTTGGGATGAGCGAGTTCACGCTCCTGACGGTGCAGAACCCGGCACCGCGGGCGCTCAGCAACGTCCAGATCACCTCGACGTTCGAGACACTCTTCCTCCGCTACGCGACACCCGTGGACGCGGACTGGGCCGGGATCCTGGTCTGGATGAGCAAGAGCCCGGGCTTTGCCACCGACGAGACGACTCTCGTCTACCGGGGGAACGCGAAGCCGGCGATCATCGATGTCGAGCCGGGGACGACCTACTACCTGAAGGTCGCCGCCTACGACGACTTCACCGAGAACCCGGCGCTGCTGAATGTCAGCTCCGAGCTCTCGCACACGACGGCGTCGCTCGTCGACCAAGACATCGCCGACTTGAGCGTCACGCTCGAGCAGCTCGGTATCGCAAGACTCGACAATCTGGTCGCGGACCCCTCGTTTGAGGGGACCAACCTTTCGGACCAATGGGCGACGACGTCGGGCGGCGGCACGTGGGATGTGGTCGCGACGGAAGGCGCCAGTACGCCCTTCCACGGCCTCCAGATGGGCCGGTTCCAGTCTTCCGGGCAGACTTCGACCGCCCGCGCCGAAGCGAACGCCCCAGGAGGTTCGAAGGGAGCGTTCGTCTCCGGCAAGTTCATCGAGGCGGCCGAGGGCGAGGGGTTTGCCGTCCAGGGCCGGGTTCGCCTCGTAGCCGATTCCAATGGGTCTTACGCTCGCGCGTCCATCATCTTCTACGACAAGGACGGGGCATCCCTCGGAGAGACGACCGGCGGGGCGATAGAACCTCCGGTCGGCTCCTGGGGCACCGTGTCGGTCCGCGCGACTGCCCCTTCGGGTTCCGCTTACGCGACCTTCGGTCCCCGTCTCAACACGCCGGCGCCGGCAGAGTCCATGGTCTACCTGTGGGACTCGTTCGATGCCCGGGCGCTGGCAGTCTCGGAGTTCGTCGGCCTCGACGAGATCCTCGGGGTCCACATCGGGCCGAACGAGATCACGGCCGCGCATGTCCTGGCCAACACGCTCACGGCGGCCGAGATCCTCGCCGCCACGATCACGACGAATGAGATCGCGGCGAACACGATCCTCGCCGGCAACATTGCGGCGAACACAATCACTGCGGCCGAGATTCTCGCACTCACGATCACCGCTGGCGAGATCGCCGCCAACACGATTACCGCCGCCAAGATCGCAGCGAATACGATCACTGCCACAGAGATCGCGGCCGCGACGATCACCACCACGCAAATCGCGGCGAACACGATTCAGGCCGCCAACATCGCCAGCGCGACGATCACAGGTGGAAAGCTCGTCGCTGGAACGATCACCACAACTCAGATTGCGGCAGCGACCATCGTTGCGGGAGATATAGCCACCCGAACCATCACAGCCTCTCGCATCACGTTGGGCACGCTCAGCCTGGACGAGATGATCAAGATGACCCAGGGCGAGCAACTCGTTAACACCGCTCTGAGCAGCACGGCTACTGCGGACTTCGACATCGACCAGGGGTACGGTGCCTATGAGGTCTTCATCGAGGATCTTGTACCGGCTACTGATGATACATTCGTGTGGGTACGTGTCAGTACTGATGGTGGCAGCAATTTTCTCACGACCACTACGTATAGTTGGCGGTGCCTGAACCACAACGAATTCGGGTTGGGTACTCGACAGCTTAACAGTGCCACCGCAATTGCCCTCAATGGCAGTACGGTGAATGAGGGAGTGGGCACGGCTACGGGCGAGGGCTGGAACTGTAAGTTCCAGATATACGGGATGGCGTCAGGAGGACCGTGCTTCGGGATCATCGGGACGGGTGTGCAGGACGCGGCGGGCAACACCTCGCAGACTTCGCTCTTTGGCGGTAATCAGAGCAGCGGGTCCCAGATCACGGACATCCGGATCCTGATGAGCTCGGGCAACATGAGCTCGGGACGCATTCGGCTGTTCGGGATCGGAGGACCCTGATCGTGGCCACCGCCACTCACAGGATGGTAAACGGGATTCGCGTCAATCTTAGGCAGGCCGAGATCGACGAGATCGAGGCGGAGTGGACCGCGAATCTCCTCCTCACCACCGACGCCACAGACGAGGACCTAGAAGGGTACGCCGTCTTGGACGTCCTCGTCGACGAATTGGCCACGGCTACCGGGCAGACGAGGGACCAGATCAAGACGAAGATTAGGAACCGCCGTAGGCCGAGAGCAAGGACCCCGTAGATGGCACAGCTCAACCAAGGTACGGTCCGCGTCCAGAACGGCTCGGCTGTCGTGCGCCACATCTGGACGGTCGACTACGTATCGAAGGTCGGCGGTCCCTTCACTGCAGCCGAAGCCCTGTCCTGGGCTGTGGATGGAGTTGGCGTCTTCGTACGCGACGACACGGGCGGCTCGCAGCTCTTCTTCTACCGAACCTCCGGAGCGCTCCCTGCTGCCGGCGATACGATCACGGGGGGAGGGTCGGGGACGACGGTCGTCATCGACACGCTGGCGACCGCGTCCAACGGGCTAGATTTCTCGTCGAGCGTCGCCGCCGGGGATCCCTTCTCGATCGAGAACTCCGGAATCCTCTACTACCTCTCGAGCACGATCGGGACGGACAACTTCACCCTTACCGGGAACTACCAGGAGTCCACGCTCAACGAGCGCGAGTACGCCATCGTGACGGACTTCTCGACGCTCCTAAACTTCAACAAGGTGAGGGTCGGGGATCTCGAGGCATTGACCTTCCTCGGGGAGCTTGCGGATCAGCTCGATACCGCGTTCACGCAGACACTGCTGAACGAGCAGAGCATCACCTCCTCAGGCGGCGCGGCGACGATCGATTTCAAGGTCGGTCACAAGGCGAAGATCACGCTGACCGAAGCCGTGACCTTCACCTTCGTTGCGCCGCGCGGGCCTGCACAGGTTGCCGTACGGATGATCCAGGACGCGACGGGTGGCCGCGCCGTGACTTGGCCGACCGTGACCTGGGAAGGAGGCTCCGAACCCAGCTGGAACACCGGAGCGAACAAGGGGAACATCGCCTTCTTCTACTACGACGGTGCCACCTGGTGGGGCTGGGGAAGGACGAGCTTCTAGGGATTGATCCCCCGACGGAGTTGGGATGGTGGAGCAGACCGAGATCGAGTTCTACACCAGCCCCTGGGTGAGCGGACGCCACGCGGCGAGCTATTTCGGGAACCTGAACCTGTCGGTCTTCGTACCCGACGAGCCCCGCTCCTCAAGAGGAGAGAGGACGGACTCGGGCTTCCGCTGCCTGATCTCGCTCAGTAAGTCGAGGATCGAGCACGCGGGTGGCAACGCCCTGGTCGGCGTGGAGTTCTACGCCGATCCGTTCGCGGAATTCCCCGCCCGCCACGGAACGCGGCTCACACTGATCGGAACCATCGCCAGGCTTGTGCAGTAGATCCTGAGGAGGCGGACATGCTGAACGGATGGGGAAAGGTCGTGGGCGCGGCGTTCGCGATCATTACGCCGACGGGAAGCCTCTTCTACTGGGGTGGGCAGCGCGTTGCCTTCGAAGAGTCCGCGGCGAAGGTGCACGAGCAGATCGGTGGGGCTCTCGCCTCCCAGGTCGAAGTCCAGAACAAGGTCTTCGGCGAAGTAATGACCTACATCGAGCAGCAGAAGATGCGCCAGAAGATGCTAGACGAGGCGGAGGAGTGCGTGCTGGAGACGGGGCGCACGTGGCAGGAGTGCCTTCAACCGAGGTGATCTGATCGCCGCTTCCGGCTGAGGCGTGGTCGACCAGGAGGTGCTCCATGCGGTCCATGCTCCAGATCAAGAACGGCGACGTGCAGCTGAACGCTGGCCACTTCGAGCCCGAGGTGGTTGCGATGCTCCACGCGGCGCAGGACACCGCGCCCGTGATGACCGACGGCCGCATCGTGATCACGAGCGCGAACGATGGGAAGCACAAGAAGGGTAGCCGGCACTACGACGACCAGGCCTTCGACATCCGAGTGTGGAACCTGGTGAAGCCGTGGGAGATCGAAGGCCCGGCATGGGCTGGCCGGATCCAGGGCCGCCTCGAGGCGAAGCACGGCAAGCGCCGGTACGACGTCGTCTACGAAGAGCACCTGCATGAGATCCGGACCGGAGAACGCAAGGGAGAGCGCGTCCTCGTCGGTCACGTTCATCTGGAATTCGACGACAAGTCGACCGTATCGGAGGGATCATAAATGGGGATCGCGATGATCGCGTTGATGCTGCTCCTGCCCGCCTGTGCGATGCATATCGGGCCAGGAGAGCACGGCTGGGTGATGTGGGATGTCTGCGGCTTTGAGGGCGGCGCCGAGGCCGAGCTCGAGGTCATGGGCAACGCCCTGCGGGTCGGATGCAGCGACAAACCCGCTGCTGTAACGGACGAGGTCCCGCGGGTCGGATGCAGCGACAAACCCGCTGCCGTAACGGACGAGGTCCCGATCACGGGCCGCGTCACGGTCGATGAGTGAGCGGGGGGTGAGAAGGGAATGGGGCTTCTAAGCGGCCGATCGCAGCGGCCGATCCCGGAGGAGGCGAAGCGGACGCTCGCAGAGATCCCGGAGCACTTTCGGGACGACGGCTGCTCGAGCTCGCCGGACGAGCTCTTCGGCTTCGACTTCCGCTGGGCCTGCCGGATCCACGACTGGAGGTACTGCACCCGCTGTCACCCGGCCGGCTCGATGACGTGGCAGCGCAAGAACGACGCCGATGGGGAGCTCAGAGAGAACATCCGCACATCGCTCCCGTGGCGCTGGCGCTGGATCCGGTTCCTCTACCACCGCGCGGTCTTTTTGGGCGGGAACTTCGGCGCTTACGACACCTGCGGACCGGAAGCCGCCGAGTGCTGCCGCCACGGCATGGCGATGCCAGGCTGGATGAGGGCGCTGGCGTCCGAGACTCGATGATGTGCGCCAGCTCCGCGCTGAGCCCCGCGCGCAGAGTTGCGGGGATCGCGCTCGGCTCCCTGTGCGTCGGCGCCTTCGCAGTGACGATCGTGCTGCTCGTAGCCAGCCTCGCGCTCGATCCGGACCCCCCGGGGCCATGATGCGGCTCGGCGTACTCGGCCTCTGCCTCGGAGCTCTGGTCGCCTGCGGGACGATCCCGGCGTCAGACCGGCAGAAGAGCGGCGACTGCTTCCAGATCTGCGGCGAGATGCTCGGCTCCAGGATGACGGCCGCGCGCCGCATCCCGTGCGTGCGCGAGCCATGGATCACGGAGAACGGGGAGTGCGCCGTCGAGATCTGCCAGTGCCGCTGCTACGCGCTGCAGGCGGACTGGTAGAATCGACGACCAGGACACTCAGAATCTGGCGAGGTGGTAAACCGGAAGGCACTAGAATGCCATCCGGGCGCGAGGCCCCTCCCCGGGGGACCCGGAAAGGCTGGCCCCTTATTCGAGGGGTCGGTCTACTCCACCGCCTTTATCCACTCCGTGTCGTGCTGGGATGGCGCGATGATCTCGAGGAACTCAAAATCCTCGGTGTGCTCCAGCAAGTCGTGGACGATGCCTGCGGGCATGTTCACGCAGGAGCCTGCCGTCACCTCAACCTCACCGGTGCCTTCGAAATGGAACTTGGCCCACCCCTTGAGCACATAAAACACCTGGAGTTCAACATCGTGTCGGTGCCGCCCAAGGTTGCCGGGACACGGTTGAGCCGCCGATAGAATGCGGGCCTCCACATTCCCGTCTGTGACCCCTTTGACGCCCAAGTCGCGTATCTTGAAGATGCCGTCCGGATCGAAGTTCTCTACCTTTGCGTCGGCAGCGTGGCTGACAGAAAACGCAGACTGGCTCAGGTCCATGTCGTCCTCCCGTTGTTTGAGGTCGTCATCCTACCATCGGGAGCTTGGGCGGCGTCAAGCTCCGAATTCTCCACGGCCGACCCAGTGCAATTCGAAACCGATCCATCCACCGGACGCTCCGCGGGTGCCCTCACCGAGAGCCCGTTAATAGAGTTCGTCCCGACAGCTCGCGGCTTCCCCGGCGTCGATCTTGGCGCCGTCGGATCCAGCGATCTGCTCCGCCAGCACCTGGCCGTAGGTAGGATAGTTCGAGCGGTTGATCTGACTGTCAACATCCCAAAGGCGAGCCCGGATCAGGGCCTTGGCACAATGGAGGAAGGCCTCCTCTACCGTGACTATCAGGCCGGAAACCGGCGCTCTATCTCTCACCGCCAACGGCGCCAGCAATTCCGGATCGGTTGCTATTTCCGCCTTGCCGTTGACGCGCAAGGTTTCCGTCATTCCTGGAACGAAAAACAGCAACCCCACATAGGGCCGCTCCAACAGGTTCTGCATCGTGTCAACCTGACGGTTTCCCGGCCGATCCGGCAAAAGCAGGGTCTTCGGGTCCAACACCGTCGCCAGCAATCCCGGCGGGTCTCCCCGGGGCGAGGCGTCGGCCCGGCCGTCCGCTCGGGCAGAGCTGATTACGTAGAACGGGGAGAGCGCGATAAAGTCCCTGCAGTGGACGTCCAGGTAGTCCAAGACCTTGAGCCCGGCCTGCGCCTTCGGCGGCGGGTACAAGGTGCGCAAATCCGACAAGTTGGTCACGGGCATTGCGACCCTCCTGGCAAATGGGGAGCGGTATTCCGCGGTTGCCCCAGCAATACCACGGAAACGCCGCCCGCGCCATCGACCCCGTCCATGCGGGTAGGGTCGGACGGACCCTCGACGCGACGGTTCCTGCCGGCCACGTGGCAGGGGCCGTGCAGACACGAGCGAGAGGCCCGCGGCCGCCTTCCGCCCCATACCGGTGCGCGCAAGCCTGTAGCCCGCGACAACGGCAGCACAAAGGAGCTTGCCCGATCCCTTCGACGCCTCCGGAGTTTCTCCGGCTTTTGGGAGTCGTGCGTTACGTGTCCGTTACAGTACCCTGCCGTCAACGGACTATCCGGCAAAGCCGCTCTCTGAGGGAAGAGGAATGCGAGAAGCGCCAGAAACGCTGCGCGCTACCAGGGGGGGCTTGGGCACGCTCGTTTTGGTGTTCGCACTCGGCGGGTTGCCCATGGCTGAGGCACAGGCGGAGGAGGACTCGATCGATGCGCCGGAGCCTCCCGAGAAGATCGAGGCCATCGTGGTAGTGGGCTCGCGCCGGGCCCCCCGCTCGGTGCTGGCGTCGCCCGCGCCGATCGACGTGCTGGGCTCGGAGGACCTGCGTGCGCAGGCAGGCACCGACATGGATGACATCTTGCGCACTCTGTCTCCATCGTACAATGTGCAACGGCACGGGATCGACGACGAGGCGACGTTGGTACGCCCCGCCACGCTGCGAGGCCTGCCGCCGGATAACACGCTCCTGCTCGTCAACGGCAAGCGCCGCCATCGCTCTGGCGTGATCGCGTTGCTCGGCACATCGCTCAACACGGGTTCGCAGGGACCGGACCTGAGCGTGATCCCGACCATCGCCATCGAGCAGATCGAGCTGCTCCGGGATGGAGCCTCGGCACAGTACGGCTCCGACGCCATCGCCGGTGTGCTTAACTACAGGCTGAAGGACGCCAATGAGGGCATCTCCCTTGAGGCGCGCTACGGCGAGTTTCTCCAGCGCAACGACGGCGAGACGCTGCAGATTGCTGGCAACATTGGTCTGCCATTGACCCAAGCCGGCTTTCTTAACCTGAGCATGGAGTACCGCGACGCCGAGCCGACCGTACGCAGTGGAACGCGCGCCAATGCCGCGGAGCTGATTCGACGGGGCTATCCCATCGCGAGCCTGGCACAGATCTGGGGCAGCCCCGAGGTAGAAAACGCGTGGAGCTTCTTTGTCAACTCCGGCATCGAGCTCGGTAGTGGAGTTGAGGCGTACGCCTTTGGCGGTTACGCCGAGCGTACGAATGAGGGGGGCTTCTTCTTCCGAGCTCCGGGCACCTCCAGCGCGCGTAGCGGCGTGTTTCGCAGCGGCACGGAGCGTGTGGTCGCTGATCTCGATCCGACCGACGCCGTCGATTGCGCCGCCGGGCTGCCGCCGTTGGCGGCCGATTTTGCCACCGTAGAGAGTTTCGTGGACGCCAACTCGGGCCGGTGCTTCCTGTTCAACGAGTATTTCCCCGGCGGCTTCACGCCGCGCTTTGGGGCGGATATCACCGACTGGAGCGGGGTCGCGGGCGTGCGAGGCGAGTTCGCCAGCGGACTGCGCTGGGATGCCAGTGTGAGCTATGGCCACAGTAACATTGAGTTCTTCCTGTACAACACGATCAACGCCTCGCTGGGGCCAGACACGCCGACCTCGTTCCGCCCGCGGGACTACCTCCAGACGGAAGTCTCGCTCAACCTCGAGTTCGCGTACCCGCTGGAGCTGGGCTTCCTTACGTCTCCGCTTAACATCGCCTGGGGCGCAGAATGGCGCGAGGAGACCTTTGAAACCAAGCCCGGAGACCCGAAGTCATACGAGCCGGGTGCATACAGCGCGGAAGGTTTCAGCGTCGGCTCCAACGGCTATCAGGGCCTGAACCCGAAGTTCGCAGGCGCGTGGGACCGGCCGAACTACGCGCTCTACCTGGATCTGGAAGCGGACGTGATCGACACGCTTCTGCTCGGCGTGGCCGTGCGCTACGAAGATTTCTACGACGACTTCGGCGACACCCTCAAGGGCAAGCTCTCCGCGCTGTGGCGGGTCGCGGACCGGATCTCCCTACGCTCGACGGCCAGCACGGGCTTCCGCGCGCCTTCGCCGGGGCAGGCGAATCTCCGCCTCCTGACCACGACGTTCTCCGGCGATGGCGGTCTGATCGAGTCGGGCCAGCTCCCACCCACGGATCCGGTCGCGTCGGCCCTGGGCGGCGAGGAGCTCACAGAGGAGGAGGCCTTCAGCTTCTCGTTTGGCGTCGTGATCGAGCTCGCCGAGGATCTGAATCTGACGCTCGACTACTTCGACATTCTCATCGAAGACCGCATCGCGCTGACCGGGAATATCTCGATCACCGACGAGATCGCGCGTCTGATCAAAGATCAGGACGTTTTCGCGGGAGTGGGCGAGCTCAAGGAGATTAAGTTTTTCGCCAATGACTTCGACACCCGCACGCGCGGCATCGACCTGGTGCTTACCTGGTCGCACGACTGGGACAGCGACAACAAAACGGATGTCAGCCTGGCCTATAACTGGACGAAGACGGAGCTCGACGAGTTCTCGCCGCCGCGACAGGTCATTTCGTTTCCCGGCAAGGCCCTGCTCGACCAGCCGCTCAGCGTAAACTTGCTCACGCGCCGGCGCGAGGTAGAGATCGAGGACCTGAATCCCGAGCACCGCCTAGTACTCATCGGTCGTCACCGGATCGGCCAATGGAGCGCCCTGCTGCGGCTCAGTTACTTCGACGACTGGAAGGCCTGTCGGTTCCAAAGCAACAGCTGCGCGTCGAGTTCTGGTGACGACTATCTCGACTCCTTCGACGGCGAGTGGATTGCCGATGCCGAGATCGGCTACGCTTTCTATGACCACTATCGCTTGAACGTGGGCATGCAGAACATCTTTGACCAGGTCCCCAGGGCTCCCGTCGGCGAGACACTGGGACAGGGCAATCTCCACCCCGAGAGCACGCCCTGGGACTACAACGGCGCCTTCTGGTACGTACGCATCTCCGCCGAGTTCTGAGTACAAACAGGGTGGATGCATGCCCACTTTGGTTTGCGTGTGGTCCGCGCAGAGGTCGATGGTTCTCCCGTGCACCGTCCGGTAGAGGGCCTCCGTCGCATCGTGGAAACTGACCCCCCCCTCAGTTCGGCGTTCGATATTCAAGGAGAAATGAGATCCAGCCGAAACGGTCGGACACGGATCTGCCTAGAAGTGGTACTTGAGATTCACGCTGACCCCGAACATCTCGATATCGTTGGTCTTGATCCTACCCGACACTGGTTCCGATCCGTCGCTCCGCAAGTTGGGTCCGTGACTCCGCAGGGATCCCAGACAATACGGCCCCTGAAGGAATCAAAGTGGATCCAGCGGCCCTTAACGCCAAGAGATATTGACTCCGTCAGCGCATAATCGACCCCGAACAGCACCTGATAGCCGAAGAGCGTGTCGCTGAGTTCGGTGTGCGCGAAGCTGGATGTTCCGGCCAGATTCTGGCGAATCTCGGCCGCGTTGGGCAGACCTTCCTCCGTGGTGATCCTGTTTACATCGGAGTTCCGCGTCCACACACTTCCATAGTCCATGTCGGTGAAGCCGACGCCGACCCCAAAACCGACGTAAGGGGTAAAACGGCTGCTGTTCACAAAGTCGAAGTACAGGTTCCCGAATAGGTTGTGAGAGGTGATGCTATCTATCCGGTCCGTCGCTGTCCGAATTTCCTGGACGAGCTTGTCGCCGCTCTCGCCCGCTGCACCAGGGATGTCGGAAGTCTCATCATACTCCGAGTTCCGGTAGAAATACTCCAACTCAAGACGGAACCGGCCCAGAAGACTATCCGGATATTTATCGCTCAGGCGATACCCCAGCGCCGCTCCGGCTAGAATGCCCTCGGCACGGTCGAACTTGTTCTTCCAGTCTCCAGTCGCACCGCGATTGGGGCCCGTACAGTTGTAGCTGGCGTATCCCGGAGTTTGCGTGACTGTGGAGAACATTGGATTGATGAACTCATCGCATACGCTGGCCCGGTCGTTGCTGCTGCCGGTGGTATCCACGGACGGGGCGAAGTTGGCTCCCAACTCGCTGCTGAGATACAAGCCCGAACCAGCCCGCGCCAGACTGCTGGAGAATGGACTTATTGCGATCACGCAAGTCAAAAATGAGACAACGCATCTCATGCTCTTTTCCTCCACACAGCTGACAGCGCCGAATAGGGCACAAGCTTGCCTATCAACGCGGACTTTCTGGTCAGGAGAGCATCTCAAAGGGGGATTGGTCTACTAGCACAAGGTTTGTGAATGGCATCAGAACCTAGTCATCCTATTCGAGTTCCTCTCTGGAACGAGTAAAAGACTCCGATTTGGACAGCCGTCCAGTATTGCCATACTCCGGAAACTCGTATTCGTAGTCCAATACGATCCCCTCTTCTCCCAGCCCTGCCTTCGCCCTCATTGCTGCCATTTCTTGCATCAGATTGGCGAAGTTGGCATGAGCGACTTTGACTCTGATATCCGAGGGCAACTTCGCCAACAGCGGGTCAAAGTTGCTGAGCTCTTGTTTGAGCTTACTGGCACCACCAACTGCGTCCGATCCGATCATGAATCGATCTGGGTACTGCTTTATCAATCGGACCCACCGGTCCAGATCCTCATATATGTAGTCGGCTAAGACAACCCACGACAGATCGATGGAAACTTGATCTCCCGAGTCTTTGAGGACCGCTTCTATCCAGAACGGGAGATTCTCAATGTTGATTCGTCTGCTGATGCCCGCATGGCACCAGATAAACCGAGTTGTGTAATCTCGGTCACCATCTTTCCAGCGACAGTGACGAAACAGTCGAACCAGCTCGTCGAGATAGAGTGGTGCCTGGATTTCAGTCGGATTTCTCGAGATCGGCGCGATGTTGTGATGAATGCTTACCGGAAGAAAGTGTTTTCCTGCGAACCGGCAGACACGCACGAGCGCCGGGTGGTCGGCACGAGGTCTTTCCCCGAGAGTCAGACTCGTGAGATCATCATGGCGCGACATCACCTCGCCTATCCCTTGCCAGATTCCAGGGAACTCCTTGATCCGTTTCACGATGAGATCGACCGCACCAAGATCGGTTCCATCAAAACCCGTGATGAACGGATGTATCTTTCGGAGTTCTGAGAGCTGGGCAGGGTCGTCAGCATGTTTTCTCTGATAGTCGAGAATGGCGTGGGCAATGGTGATGTCGGTATCGCGTGCACGCTTTACTGTTGAGCTGCTGTCGAGGTAATACTTTGGTCTCATGAAGGGCTCATTCTCCGACCACTTCTTGACAAATGGCATTCCCGACACCATGACGTGGTCCACTCTCGCCGCTTCCATTCCCCGAAGCAGCGCTTCAATTCTTCTCCCTCTCTCCCCAAAGGGAAGCGTCGAATAACGACCGCTCGTGGTCAGGCCCCACTCTGTACCCGGAAACTTGCCATCCGTATTCAGGAACTCTCCGTTTTGCAAGAAATCAAGCAGATGGAAGTGACTGTCAGACTTGTAGTCACCTGGGTTGCTTAGGAGCGTGGGAGTCTCCTCTGCCGATGAATCCATTGTGGTAAGTATCAGAATTAGTAGGAACACTGCCGCTTTCATCATCTCTTCCTCCAGTCGGTCCGACTTCAACCTACCACTCGGATCTTACGACCGATCTGACTTAGTTTCAGAACTTGCAGCCGTACCGGAAGAGCAGCGCGAGCTCGGCCGCGTCGCGGGTGTGGTCTGGATCGTGCACGGCGACTGCGGCGAAGTGGGCCGACCCTCCGGCCCACGGGCGCGCATAGACGAGTTCCAAGTCGATTTGGCGCGCCGAGGGCTCCAGACTCAGCGCTAGCTCATCGGTACGCACTCGTCGGTCCCGCGTACGACCCGTGGCCCAGCGCAGCGAGAGCTGACCCGATTCCACGCGCAGCGGCTGCGAAAGTCGCAGCGACAGGCGGTCGCGCCGGTCCCAGACGCTCCGGCCGGTGATCCCCAGCCCGAACGAGCTCGTCCAGAGCGGGGACAAGCGGCGAAGCAATCCCCGCCCGGAGATCTCCGGGCGGGTCCAGCCGGCATGCGCAGTGGCGAACACGGTCCAGCGCGCGCCCAGCTGGACATGAGCAGACACACCCGCGAACGCAGTGCGGCCGCGCAGGGCACCGAACGCGCCCCTCGAGCGGCTACCCATCAGGCGCTCGGACTCTTGCAGCCAGCCAGCCTGGAGGGTCGCGCCAGAGCCGGAACGCTCCGGAAGCCGGTACTCCAGCATGGCCCCGGCACTGCGGCCATCGTCCGGATCGCGGCGCTCACCCCACTGCGCTGCGCCGCGGAAGGCGGCTACTCGGATTGCTCCCGCGATCAGCGGTAGCTCTAGTCCCGCGACGCCTCCGTCGCGCGCCAACGCAAGGAAAGGGCTGGCGAATACGCCATCGTCGCTGAAGGTCCCGGGCTCGACTACACCCGCCGCGTACAGACCGAAGCTCCAGCCGGGGTGGCTGCGCAGTCCCAGGAACGCCCGGCCGACGCCGACCTGGCGGGAGTAAGAGAGTGCACCAAGCCGGTCCTCGGTGGCCTTCGGTGAGCCCAGCGCCCCCAGGCGTCTCCGTCGAGCAGAGTCTCCGTAGCCAATCGGTACGCGATCGACGCGCATTCGCAACTCTGGGGATCCGGGCCGATTCCACGCCGGACCGCGCGCATCGATGCCAAGCGTCCAGAGGCGATCCTCGACACGGGTGCGCGCAGCGGCGGGAGTCTTGAGATACGTGCCCAGCGGCCGAAAGAAAGGGGCGTCGAGCGCGTCGAAGGCGGCGATCTCGTGGTTGGCGAGTCCGCGCTCGAGCGCATCGCCAAACGCAGGGCTACTCGCCAGGGAGCTGAGCTCTTCGGCGGTGGCCGGACCGGCGAGCGCTCCGCTCGTGAGCAGCCGGGTCTGGCCGCGTGGCCGCGTGGCGGCGTCGAGGTCGAGCAGTCCCTGCCCATATATGTCAAGGTCGGCGTAGATCCCGGTATCGTTCGCCGTTTCGAGCAGACGAGCCACGATCTCGGAGGCACCGAGCTGATCTCGGTAGCGCTGAGTCAGCAGCGCGACGGCGCCTGTCACCAGTGGAGCCGCCAGCGAGGTGCCGCTACGGTCCGCGTAGAAAACATCTCCGGTATCGTCGATGTCAGGGAAAGGGCCTCTGATGTCCGTCCCGGGTGCGGCCAGGCAGAAGCTATAGGCGATGCCGCAACGGTTCGAGAAGTCCGCGATCACGCCGGTCTCTGTGTCCACTGCGACGACGGCGAGGGAGTGCCCCCGCAGCTCGCGGATCCGGTGGGGTAATCCGGCAAGGATCTCGACTGACTCGGCGAGCTCGAGAGTCCCGTCGGCATGCGGTTGGTTGCGAGCATTGCCGGCCGCCCATACGTAGATGGTCCGCTCGGCGGCCGGGATCGTCGCTTGGGCCACGGCCTCGATCGAGCGGGGAAAGGCGTCGCGGATCTCTCTTTCGCTATAGCGCTCGATCCCGCCAGGGAACCCAATGCTGAGATTGACCGTGGCGGCGCGCGAATTCACTTCGCGAAAAATCGCCGCAGGGAACTCATCAAGCAAGGGGTCATCGCCAGGGTTGCTGAGATCGATGGGGATGTAGGTTCCACCGCTGGACCCGAGCGAGATCCCTACTGAGAGCAGTTGGGCATCGAACGCGACACCGTGCATGCTTACATCGTCTGTCAGTGCGGGATTTCGGTTCGCCGCGAGAACGCCGCTCACCACGGTTCCGTGAATAATTTCGCTTCTTGTGGGTTCGCTGATAGTAAGAAGAGTCTTCGTCCCAGAGTCATAGTCATCGTAGAAGCCAGAATCCGGGTGCAGCTTACCCGGGCCTTCGAATTCCAGGTGGGTGCTGTCGATACCACTGTCGATGACCCCGACCGTTACGCCCGCGCCCGTGGCGCCGCGCGCATAGGCATAGTTGGCCTTGATCCGGCTCAGAGCGGGCTGGTTCCGGAATTCCGAAACCTGGGAGAAGTCCTGCGCCAGATCTTCCAGGTTCGGCGGGTCCGGTGGATCCGGTGGTGACGGATCCATCGACGGCAGCCCACTTCCTCCTCCTCCTCCGCTAGCACAGGCCAGGATAGTGCAGAGCAAAGCGGCCAAGGCGGTGTGCTCCCAATCCTTCGTCCGCGCATTGGCGCGGCCGTTTCTTTGTCGGCGATGCTCTAACCGCGCGTCGCCGGTCACGTTCGTCCGTTCAGCGGTCATCAACACGCACGATGATTACTATAGTCATGCGGCGCTGTCTAACGCCATCTCTTCGGTATCGATGAGTTCCGTGTCTTCGCTACCTCCGATCTCTACGAGAGCGTCGTGGGAGTTCACGCAGCGGACGATGTGCTCGGCGCTTGCCTCGGCATCGGGCTTGTCTTGGAACCTGATCTCACATGCATAGTCAGACCATGTGCCCTTGGCGCCGATCCAGATCCGCCGATTGTCCCACTGCCAGTCCCAAGGCCGCTTCGGGGGGTGGCTCACTCGCCCTGCTGACCCGCGGTGTCTGTATCCGTCGGTCGGTTGCGGATCTCGGCCGCGATGGTCCTCCCTCTGAAGCACTTCTCGTTACAAGAGTGGAAATCATGCCACCCTGGATCTACCACTTTCGCGCACGCCTCTCGCTCGGCCAGGACAGCAGCTCTGAACTCGTCTGCGAGGCGCCCAATCTGCTTCTCGCGTGGCGCGCAACCGTTAGTTTCCAAGCAGGACGCCGTGACACCCGATCCGCAGGCGGCACAGGGATTGCTGATCGAGTCGTAGAGTTCGGCCCTGCGCTCCGGCGTCATGGCTTCTCCTGACTGACGGTCGTCTTCTCCGTCGGTCGCTCATCAGGTGCGTCGATCGTCATTGTGTAGCCGCAACACTTCGGCCAACCCTTGCCGAGACACTCTGCGGGATCGACGTTGCGGGTAGCCCCGCAGGTTCGGCACCAGACTTGGCCACGCCGTAAGCTACGATGGCTCTGTGCGAGATCCTCGTAGAGTCCCATTATTACTCGAATTCCTGTCGGCTTAGCAGCCATTCAGCAATGATTTGTCGTAGAGCATCGTCCGGGATGGGCTCAACCGGCTTACCTGCTACGAGATCCTCGAAGTAGGCCACCGGGTAGACGCGGACTGACCCACCAAATCCGGAGCTGTCGATCACTAGGTGCGGGCGCTGCGAATCTAGATTGACAACGTTGCTTATAGCTTCTCCTGACTGACGGGTGTCTTATCCGTCGGCACCTCCAGGCACTGACCGCACGCATACTCGGGGAAGCCGCTCCAGCACCCTTTACAGACGAGCGCTCAGCACTCGGAATGCCCTCGCAGCCACAGCCGGTACGACTCCGTTACCGAGGCAGCGCAATCGGTCCATCCGAGAGGGAACCCCATCAGCCACTCGACCCATGTCGGGTTCAGTGAGCCACCAGCCATCGCCGGAAGATCCGGGCCGTTCGTTCTTGCCCGCTCCTTCGCCGCCCCCTCCGGGGTCCTGCGCCCCTTGATGCTGTCGGCTGCTCGGGGCGTCGGCCACACCAAGACCACCTCGCTCAACGGTCGAGCATTCGTCCCGATCAGATTTGACCGACCGGACTTCCAGTCTCTCGCCGCCGGGGTCGGCCACATCCTGATCGCATCCGTCAGGGTCGTTCCGGCGTGTCTCCCACTCTCTGTTGAGTACGCTGCCGCTCCGCTCTGCTTCGCGTCGCCTGCGGTCGGCGTGGGCCATCTCCCGTTCCGCGCCATCGTCTCC
The DNA here is from genome assembly GCA_965247115.1 of Myxococcota bacterium. Lineage (GTDB taxonomy): Bacteria > Myxococcota_A > UBA9160 > SZUA-336 > SZUA-336 > JAUXJB01. The sequence continues at coordinate 2,567,246 of CBDFGR010000003.1, read as the reverse complement.
AGGCTCTCGCGCACCGGACCCACCCGGCCCATCCCGCCGCCCTGATTCGTCCCGTAGGTCTGGGCGCTGGGCGTCGGGAACATCCTGACGGCATTTTCCAGCCCGACTTGGCGCTTCCCCTTGTCGGTCTTTCCTTTCGCCAGAATGTCCTCGGGCTTCATGGTCCGTCCCCCGTTTGGCACGCCGGGAGTAGGCCAAGATGAAGACGCGCCGCCTGAGGTGCGGTGCTCCGCTTCCGGCTGCACTGAACACACTCCACTCCGCATCGAACCCGAGCCCGGCCAGGTCTCCGAGAATGTGTCCCAGTCCGTGACCAAGGAGGCCTGACACGTTCTCCAGGAACACGTAGCGGGGTCCCACCTCGCGAACGATGCGGGCAATGTCGGGCCAGAGCCAGCGGTCATCGTCTACGCCCCGCTGGTCCCCGGCCACGCTGAACGGCTGGCATGGGAAACCGGCAGAGATGAGAGCCACCTCACCGCTAAAGAGGCCGCTTGGGAAGGTCGCAAGATCGTCCCAGATAGGCGCGCGATCCAAGGCCTGGTCTTCCATCCGCGCCACGAGACAGGCCGCTGCGTAGGCGTCCCGCTCGCAGTAACCCACACAGCGATACCGTGGTCCGAGGGCAAGCTTGAGTCCCAGCTCAAGTCCTCCAACCCCGGCACATAGAGCCACACCGTTCAATCTCCCTCCGTACCGACGGGATGGATGCCCGCCTGCATTGCTGCGTCGATGGCTTCGCGGGCGTTGCTACCGTGGAAAAGCTGACGATTGCCAAGCTCGTCACGACAGCAGGACCAGGCAGGTTCGCCATAATTGCCACCGACGTAGCTGTGCTCATGCTCCAGCCAGTCCAGCCTCTCCGTGTCCTCGCGGGCCTCGGCGAGCTGGTTGGTCAAGTGTCGATCCGCGGCGGCGCGGAGTAGCTGCCTCGTCTTCTGCAACTCGGCTACAAGGTTGTCCATAATCTCGTCGGTGACGCATCCGCTCCAGTGATAGCAATCACATTTGGGGCAGAAGTAGCGGTAAGCCTTTGCCAGCTCGTCCAGATCCAGCGGCTCAGCCATCGCTCTCACCTGCGACGGGTTGGCTGCCCGTCTGCAATTGCGCCTCTTCCGGTGTGGGCTCCTGATCTGTCATCACTTCTCCTCCTGACCCACGCTGTGGACACCCGTCGGCGCACAGTCAGCGACAGTCAGGCCATCGGGAAAGATGATGTGCTCGGGGTCCTTGAAGTGGAACAGCCCGTAGCCGTTGCAGTGACACGCCCAGGAGATGCCGATGTCACCACGGAACTCCAGCATCTCCATGCCCTTACGTTTCTCACAGAGGCGCCCGCACATCTGGATCGCGACGCACTTTCGCTCGTTGGTAAGCTCAAACTTCTTGGGTGCTGGCTCCGGAAGCTCTGGCAGATCCGGACCGCACGCGACGAGCACGAGGGCGAGCAAGGTTCGCTTCACTTTCCCTCCTCAGGAACGCCGGGATGGATGACCGTCACCACCCCATCCCCACCGTTGTCTTGATCCGCTCCCGCGCCTGGTCGTGCAGGTAGTCGTGCTTGAGGTCCATCCCGAGGCCTCGGCGGCCGAGCTCGATCGCGACCTTCACAGTCGTCCCCGATCCGACGAATGGATCGAACACAAGCCCGCCGGCCGGACAGCCCGCGAGGATGCAGCGCTTCGCGAGCTCGGTGGGGAAGACGGCCATGTGCGCGCCGTGGTAGGGCTCTGTGGCCAGGCTCCAGACAGTGCGCGCACTTCGAGTCTCGACAGAGTTGGCGATGCGCGCGGCAGTTCCGGCGTTCTGCTTTGGGGCCGGATAGCGCCCTGTGAGGTGACGGTGGGAACCTGGTCGCGTGTCCCAACCAGCTGGAACCTTGGCCTTTGGGTTGACCCGGCGGGGAGACACACGGCCGGCGGTGACGGCTGGCTCTTTGATCGCCTCTGCGTCGTAGTAGTAGCGGCGAGACTTGGCCAGCAGGAACAGGTACTCGTGCGCAGACGTTGGACGATCTTTCACTGCCTCGGGCATTGGCGATAGCTTGTGCCAGATGATGTCCCGCCGCAGATACCAACCCTCGTTGCGCAGCGCGAGCGCGACCGTCCAGGGCATCCCGACCATGTCCTTTGGCTTGAGGCCCTCGAGCTTCCGGCCCTCGAGCCGCGAGTCCCTCTGCGCGTGCTGGATCTTGCGCTCGCGGCTCTTCGGCTGCGTCAGCGTGCTCTTGTCCCAGCCGTGGCCACTGCTCGGGGCAGAGACGTAGCAGTCGCCCAGGTTGAGCCAGAGCGTCCCCTCTGGCTTCAGGACGCGGTGTACCTCCCGGAACACGGCCAGGAGCTCCTCGAGGTACTCAGCGGGCGTCTCCTCGAGGCCGATCTGGCCGTCGAGCTCGTAGGTCCGCAGGCCCCAGTACGGAGGGCTGGTCACGACGCAGTCGGCCACCTGGTCGGCCAGAGGAATCGCTCGAGCGTCGCCACGGACCAGCACTCAGTCTCCTGAACTTGCTTCTGTTAAATCAGTCATCAGTTCCTTTTTACCCATCGGGAGACCGCGCTGAGTATCCTGGGCGTAGCAGCGGGCCATCACTCCTCCGATGGACCCTCGGGCTCTGACTCTGCTGGCTGCTCATCGTTGTCGTCCAAAGTGGACGTTAAAGTGGACGTTCGGGGGTCTCTGGGGGACCCTGATTCCCCATCGTCACGCTCTAAGCGCCGCGTAGAGCCCCTCTCGGGAGTATCGATCACGCTCTTAATCCGCCGGTCGCCGGTTCGATCCCGGCCGCGCTCACCAAGCACTACGACCACTTAGGTGCGCCGCCTCTCCTCCCCAGCATCTGTTGGGTGTGCGAGGAGTGTGCGAAAGGCAAAACGAGATGAGTGGGCTCGATGCGATCAAGCACACAGCAAAGGTCCTCTGAAACTTCAAGGACGCGCTGGCAGGTGCAGAGCACGCAGACGAGAACACGCGCCTTCGTGAGGAGAATACGAACCTCCGGGCGCGCCATGGCGCTGGATCACAACGTCTGTTGACTTGAGCCTGATCGAGCGGTCCGTACTGTCCCAAGTGCCTAGATGGGGACGACAGGCGTGTTCGGATGGGAAAGCAGATTGGCGTAGGAGGCCCCCATCTGGAACGCCCGGTTTGTTATAGAATAGCGCGCTCACCGGACTCTAGGGGGAAGCGTGGACCTCGTCGGGTGGTCTTGGACCTTTCTGTTGCTCTACATCTCCCTGATGGTCGGAATCGGCGTCGTGGGCCAGCGGCGCGTCAGCACCGCTGACGATTTCGCGACGGCTCGCTCCAGCTACGGGCCGCTGTTCCTGGCATTCGCGTTCGCGGCGACAGTCGCGAGCGGGGCGACCTTCCTGGGCCTCCCCGGCATCTCCTACACCGCCGGCCTCTCCGCGATCTGGTCGAGCGTGCTGTACCCGGTCGGTGTCTACCTGGGTGTCCTGATCTGTATTCGGCTGGTGCGCCGGGCCGGGCACGTCTACGGCAGCCGTTCGATCCCCGAATATCTCGGCGAGCGCTACAACTCCGACCTGATCCGCATCCTGGTGTCGATCTTCTCGCTGTTGCTGCTCTTCTACCTGGCGGGCCAGCTGGTCGCGGGCCTGGTGATGTTCGAGATGATGCTGGGCCTGAGCTCCGCCTGGGCGTTGCTGATCACCGGAGGTGTGTTGCTGATCTACGTGGTGCTCGGCGGCGCCCACGCCGACATCCTGACCGACGGGATTCAGGGCGCCGTGATGGTCGTGCTGGCGATCGGCACCATCGCGCTCTTCGCGGTGGCCTACGGCGTGGACGGCGGATTTCCCGGCCTGGTGCAAAACCTGAAGGAGCAGGACCCGAATCTGGTCCGCGTGATCAATCCGACGTACGTGCTCTACCACTCGTGGTGGGCGATTCTCGCGATCGTCCTCTCGCACCTGCCACTGGGTCTGCTCCCGCATCTGGGCAACAAGATTTGGGCTCTCCAGAACGATCGCGATCGCATTCGCTTCGTGATCTTTGCCTCGCTGCTGGGTTTCATGATCGCGGGTCTGGGCGTCGGCGGCATCCTGGCGCGCGGCGTGCTGGGACCGGAGCTTTCGAACGGCAACCTCGCCCTGCCCGCCCTGTTCATCGAGCTCTTCCCGGGCTGGTTTGCGGCACTGATTGGCGTGGGCATCCTGGCGGCGGTCATGTCGACCGCCGACGGGCTGGTTGTGAGCTCCTCGCAAATCATCGCGAACGATCTCTACCGCTGTACCATTGTCCCGCGGTTCCGCAAGAACCTTGCGGATGCGGTCGTCGACCGACACGTGCTCCTGCTCAGCCGCGTGAGCACGGTTGTGGTGATGCTGCTCTGCACGGCTCTGGCCTGGGCCCTGCAGGACACAAACATCGCCCTGCTCGTCTGGATCGGGAACGGCGGCCTGATGGCGGCCTTCGCCGGCCCCCTGGTGCTGGGCGCGCTCTGGTCCGGTGTCACCCGCACGGGCGCTCTCTGGGGCCTGGTGAGCGGTGCGGCCATCTTCGGCATCACACACGCCGGCCTGATTCAGCCCGAGCAGTTCGGGCCCGGTACTTTGCAGTCGGTCGCGGCCTGGCTTGCGGCGGAAGCGCCGAACCCGTGGTCCTGCGCCTCGATGGGCGAAATCGTCTCGGTCGCGGTCACCTGGTCGGTCTCCAAGCTCACCCAACCGCTCACCGCCGAACATCTGGAGCAACTCTTCGCGGACCAGGGTTAGGGAGCGCGTGTCCGACTTCGCGCCGCGCCGAAGCTAGCACGACATGCGCTCGAAGAGACGGCGGTCTTCGTCTGCACGCGCCGAGCGACCCGTCGTCGACACCTCATGCCGGGTCCTCGAGCTCGTCGAAGTACTCCCTGGTCATCTTTGGAATGGGCATCCTGCACATGGCGCCGCCGTCAACGGGCAAGACGGTGCCGGTCACGAATTCTGCTTCTCTCGAAGCGAAGAAGGCGACGACGTTCGCAACGTCGTCGGGGTATCCCCAGCGGGGCCACGGTTGGAACGACCGCATGGCGGCGCCGAACTCGGGATCTTGTACCAGTGCGCCACGGTCCACTCGGGAGTCACCCCGTTCCAGGTTCGGCACCCACCCCGGCAAGATGCAATTGCAGCGGATATAGGAATCCGCGTTCTCAACCGCTACGGACCGCGTGAGCGCGTGCATCGCGGCCTTGGCTGCCGAGTAGATCCCCTGCCCGTCTACACCCCGAATGGCGGCCGTGGACCCGATGTTCACGATCGAGCCGCCCCCGGCCTTGGCAATCTCCGGAATCGCGTGCTTGCAGCCCCAAAAGGCACTCTTGAGGCAAGCCGTAAAAAGGATATCCCAGCCTTGATTCGTGAGATGCTCGACCCGTCCATCGATGGCCTCGGGGCCAACCGTAAGCTCGGTCGGTGCGGCGTTGTTTACCAGGACGGTAAGTCTCCCGAACGTCGCGACAGTGGCAGCGATGGCTGCCCGGATCTCCTCCTCGTGGGTGACATCGGTCCGCACGAAGATCGCGTCGCCACCGTTGTCGCGGATCGTCGACAGGACTGCGTTCCCGTAGTCCTCACTTCGACCGGTGACCGTGACCTTCGCGCCTTCCCTCCCGAGTTTTTCAGCAATCGCTGCGCCGATTCCTCTGGTGGATCCCGTGACGATGGCTACTTCATCCGTGAGTCCCATATAGCACCCCTTGTCCGAGTGATTGGCTTGAATGCGCACAGTCTACGAGACCGAGGCCGACTACGGGCCCGAGCGCGCGTCCTGGCTCATGCACCACCTCACCGACCGGATGTGTGACGGCGGCTTCCTCCGCGATCACGGCTGTGCTTGACCCTATGGCGGTCCGCTGCCACTCTGGCGGCCAAGATGAGCCGAGTGATGCGGTAGGCTTCCGACGTGAAGTACATGACGCTCGTCTCGACGACCCTTGTCTTCGTCCTCTCTGCGTGCGGCCCGATCGGGCAAATGCCTGGCGTTCGACTGGGTGGCACGGAAGTCGCCTCCCCCTCATCCTGGAACGAGGTCGAGATCCCGGACGAGGTTCAGCTGCGCACGGTTAGCCTCGTGCCGCGGGTGGTGAACCTCTGGGCCGTGAAAGCGGCGGACGTGCTCTGGGTCAGCGGTGAAGAGGACTCCGGCTGGGTCCGCAATATCGCCAGTGCGCCCGACGTGCATCTCCGGGTCCGCGACGATGTCTTCGTGCTCCGCGCCACGCGCATCGCCGACCTGGCGACGAAAACCCGAGTCGGGGAAGCATACCTCCAGAAGTATCGCGGCGTCATCGCCGGGGGAGGCGTGGAGTGGGGGCCCGATTTCCTCAAAGACTACATACTCTTCCGGCTGGATCCGCGTTAGCGGGAGCAAGTCAGCGGTCTATGACGTTTCGGTCAACACTGCGGTTTCTGGTGATTGCCGAGGGGATTGTCGTGGTGCTGCTGTGCGCCCGGTCTGTTAGTCAGGCTGCCGGCGGGACGGAAGCGATTTTGCCGTCGCCGGACCGAAGCGAGCTTGCGGTACTCGGACGACAGCTCTTTTTCGACACCAGCCTGTCTCATAACCGCACTCAGTCCTGCGCTTCATGTCACGACCCTGCGCTGGCCTTCACCGATGGTCGAGACAATGGCGTTGCCGCAGCGGTTTCCCTGGGTGATGACGGCCGTTCGCTAGGAGACAGGAATGCCTCGACCCTGACCTATGCGGTTCTAACGCCCGAATTTGAAGAAGCCGAAGAAGGGATCTATTTGGGTGGTCAGTTCCATGACGGCCGCGCAGCCACCCTGGCGGCGCAGGCCGCGGAGCCTTTTGTGAATCCCATCGAGATGGGAATGGCTGACACGGCGAGCGTCGTCGCGCGGGTCATGGAAAATCCTGGCTACATCGCCTCATTTCGGAGCCTGTTTGGGCAGTCTGTTTTCGACGATACGGAACGTGCTTACCGCGCGGTCGCACGGAGTATCGAGGCATTTGAAAAAACAGAGGAGTTCGCGCCGTTCGATTCCCGTTATGACCGCTATCTGCGGGGTGAGTATGCGTTGACAAAAGAAGAAGAGCTGGGCCGGCTGTTCTTTGTGTCGGGTATGATCAATTGCACCAACTGCCACCAGCTGAATACATCGAGCTATCCTGCCGGTGAAACCTTTACCGACTACCGCTACTACAACATCGGGGTCCCGGCCAACGAGGCCGTGCGAAAAAGGAATGGTATGGGTACGGGGCACCGGGATGTAGGTCTTCTGGAACATCCCGCGATTCAGGATTCGAGCTACGCAGGCAAGTTCAGGGTGCCGACCTTGCGGAACGTCGCCGTGACGGGCCCGTACATGCACAACGGTGTATTCCAGGACCTTCGTACGGTGATCCGCTTCTACACCAAGTACTTGGTGGTAAACGAAAAGATCCGCGTAAATCCGGAAACCGGTCAGCCCTGGGCTGAACCAGAGGTCAAAGAGAACCTGGATCTGGACTTGCTGGGAAGGGGACAACCCCTCGCCGACGAAACACTGGAGAGTGCAGTACTCGCGTTCCTTAAGACCCTCACCGACCACCGCTACGAGGCGCTGCTGGACAAGTAGCCAGCCGCCCGGACGTGGTACTCTCGTCGGACTTGGGAGGGGCCAACGTGACGCGCCTGAACGAAACTCCTTGGCAAGAGTACTGCCAGACTGGCCGCGAGCGCGCCCAGAAGCTCGGCAACCGCGGACCGATGCGTTTCGACGAGCATGGCCGCCTCGCGCAGGACATTCTCGACGCTTACCACCGCACTGGCTTCTACGTCTTCACCGGCGTGCTTTCGCAGGAAGAGATCGAAGAGCTGGCATTCGAGTTCGATCAGGTGCTGGACAACGCGCCGGTGTCCGTGGACAGCGAGATCGACAAGCACGGCCGGCCGGTGAGGTTCGCCGGTTACTACTCCATGTCAGCGGACGAATTGTTTCGGCGAGAGGGCTCTGAAGAGCGCTCGACGGAGACCGATACTCCGGCCGTCGTCGGGCTGGTGTCGCATCCTCTCATGATCATGGACTCGGCCCTGCGGGTGTACGGGCATCCGCAGATCCTGAAGATGGTCGAGAGCGTCAACGGGCCGGATTTCATCCCCTTCCACGAGAGCGTGTTCCACAAAGGGGTGGGTGAGGGTCCTCCCACGCCCTGGCACCAGGACGGCAGGACGCATTGGACCGAGGGCGGAGAGAGCCTGGAGCAACCGGACGGGTCGGGCAAGACACACGGCTTCAACCTGTCCGTGTCCTGGAGCCATGGCACTCCGGAGAACTGCCTCTGGGTGGTACCAGGAAGCCAGCGACGGTGGTTGCTCGCCAACGATGGCAAGTTCCCCCCAGTCGCCGAGCGGCTACCGGACGCGGTTCCCATGCAGCTGGCTCCGGGAGACTGCGGCATGGTGAACCGAAGCTCTCTTCATGGCTCCTATCCGAACCGATCCCCCACACGAAGAGTCACCATGGTGCTCGGCTTCCACAAGCGCAGCTCCGCAATCGGCGCGGAGACGACCAATGTCCACGCGTTCAGGTGCCCCGGAGGAGGGAACATCAAGTCCATCACGTACTCCGAGGACTACGTCCTTCGCCGAACGCGCATGATTCCACTCGCGATCGATGCCCGCCGGCAGCGCTACCCTGACGAAGTGCCTTACGCGTACAAGGGAACCTACATCGGCGAGGGCGTGTGGAACGAGCAGGCCCGCGCGGAGATCAGCCAGGAGGGTGATGAGTACTGGCAACGGGACATCACGCTCTAATACAAGACAGACGAGGAGAAACAGGATGAAACAGAGAGCCACCGACGAGTACGTCCAGACCGACCATGTCGAGTGGGAGGATTTCTGCGAGGACTTTCACACGGGCGGAGTGCAGTGGAAGCTGCTGCACGTGTCCCCGGAGATCGGTTCCTGGACCGTGCTGTTCCGCTGCCCGGCGGGCTCGACCTTCGCCCCGCACGTGCACCACGGGCCGGCCGAGGGCTACATCCTCGAGGGAAAGATCGAGGCCCGTGGCGGAAAGGAAGCTGGCGGAACGAGCGCTCGGGGCGGCGGCTTCATCTACGAGGCCGCCGGCGCGATCCACGATCGCACGACGATGCCCGAGGAAACCGTGTTCATGCTGCAGATGGTCGGCCCGATCGGATGGAAGACTCCGGACGGCGGACAGCGACCCCACGGCTGGGCCGAGGCACAGGAGCAGTGGGAACAGCAGCAGGCGGCCCGCCGCGCCGCGTGAGGCAGGCTGCCGCTCCCGTACGCGTAGCCCCGGAGAGAGAATGAAGCTCGGAATCCTTACTCTGAACACCGAGTATTCGATCCGCGCCGACGACCTGGCGATCGCTGCGGAAGAGCGTGGTTTCGAGTCGGTGTGGTTCCCGGAGCACACGCACATTCCGGCTAGCCGGGAGACTCCCTTCGATTTCTATGATGAGGATGCTGAGCTACCGAAAGAATACGCTCACATTTCGGATCCGTTTGCCAGCTGCGTGGCGGCGGCGATCGTGACCAGCACCATCAAGGTCGCTACCGGAGTCTGTCTCGTAAGCCAACGGGAGCCACTGGTGCTCGCCAAAACCGTTGCGACGGTCGATCGACTCTCGGACGGGCGCTTTTTGTTCGGGATTGGCGCCGGCTGGAACCGGGAGGAGATGGAAAATCACGGTACAGCGTACGACACGCGCTGGCGCGTAGTGGAGGAGCGGATCAAGGCGATGAAGGCATTGTGGACCCAGGCCGAGGCGACTTTTCACGGCGACTACGTGAATTTCGATCGTGTGTGGTCTTACCCGAAACCTCTTCAGCAACCCCACCCGCCCCTGCTTCTCGGGACTCTCGCATCGAAATGGGGGAGGCAACGCGTGGTCGATTACGCAGATGGTTGGATCCCGCTCCCGGCTTTCCACGATGATCTGAATGCGGACGTTGCTGATTTGCATGTCCGCTTGAGAGCTGCCGGGCGCGACCCGGAGACGGTTCCCATCTCGCTCTTCGATGAGTTTGAGACATCTGAGGACGATCTGAGGAAATTCGCCGACTACAGCTTCGTGAAACGTTCGGTTACGCGTTGCCCGACGGAAGACAAGGACACGGTGCTGCGTTGGCTCGACAAGTACGCGGAGATTGGCCAGCGGATTGGTGCGATCTAGTCGAGGCGCTAGCGGGCTAAGAGCGGGGCAGCGCAGCACGCACTATACTGCCCGCCGCGAAATCAGGAGCAATGGGAGGCGGCTCAGTGAAGATCTTTCTGATCTACGTTCGGGACGAGGACTACTACGCGCTCCTGCCCCAGGAGCTGGGTGGCGGCGAGGTCGACGGCCGCATCAAGGTGATGGCGTTCCCTCCGATCGGGATCGAGACGCTGGCTCCGGTCGTGCGCGAACACGGTCACGAGGTCCGGATGTTCGACACGTGTCACCCGCGGATGCGAGAGGCCGACATCGCTGGGGCGGTGACCGAAGAGCGGCCCGACGTTATCGCACTGTCCTTCCTTTCCACAACCTCCTATCCAGCGACCTACAGCATGGCGCGGCGGCTCAAGGAGGTGGCCCCGGACATCCCGATCATCCTCGGGGGGGTATACGCGACGATGAACGCGCGGCAGATGCTGGCGGATTGCCCATATGCCGACTGCGTGGGACGTGGAGAGGGCGAGGACCTGCTTCCCGATTACCTGGATCACGTGCACGATCCGGGCGCCGTCGCGGGCCTGGTCTGGCGCTCGGGCGACGAGATCGTTGAGAATCCGGCCAGGCCGATCCTCCGCGATCTGGACCGTTTCCCCTACGCGGACCGCAAGAGCCTGCCGATCGACTACATCGAGTCGATGCCCCTCGACGTCCCGGCTGTACTCTCGCTCGACCGCTTCTGCACGATGCAGACGTCGCGGGGCTGTCCCTATCCCTGTGTCTACTGTGACATCCCCGCACTCGCCGACGGCAAGTGGCGCCACCGCTCGCCTAAGCACGTGCTGGGCGAGATGCAGCAGCTGAGCGACGAGGGCTACCGCTCCATCTACCTGACCGATGACCACTTCCTGCTGAAGCGGAAGCGCATCGAGGAGATCTGCCAGGGCATCATCGATCGCAAGCTGGAGTTCCGCTGGGGCTGCGAGGGTCGCGTAGACTCCGTGGCCGTCGATCAGTTCCCGCTCATGGCGCAGGCCAACTGCGGCTTCCTGGCCTTCGGCGTGGAGTCGGGCACGCAGAAGGTGCTCGAGCGCCTGAAGAAGATGCAGAACCTGGAGCAGATCGAGAAGGCCGTGGCCGAGGCGAAGCGCAGCGGGATCGCGACCGCGCACGGCTTCTTCCTGATCGGCTCGCCCGACGAGACAGAGGCCGACATCGTGCAGAGCTTCCGCTTCGCGGCCAAGCTCAAGCTGGACACGTTCGGCTTCAACCGGCTCTGCGTCTACCGGGGGACCCCGCTCTGGGGGGAGTACATCAGACGGGGGATCATCGACGACGCTCGCGACTGGAGCAAGTGGTTCAAGTGCTCCGACATCGACCCGACGGTGCTGCCGAGCGAGGTCGTCAACCGGGCGCGCCAGAAGGGGTATATGCTGCTGTTCGCGAAGCGGCTCACGTTCCGACCGCTCCAGACCTTCCGGCTGTTGCGCCAGTTCAGTCGGCACATGAAGTGGGCGGACATCCTGCGGCTGCTCTGGAGCCCGTTCACCAAGCGGGCCCTGACCCGGACGCCCGAGCTGACCGCCCGGATGATAGACGAAGGCTTGACTGCCCCGGTCCGCTAGCGCGCTCAGTTGCAGACTCACTCGATTCCGGAGGGCCAGTGCCTGCATCGTTTCTCCTGAGTCGGAACGGATGGGGCCTGAAGTTCCCGTGGTTTTCCTTCGCCACCGCGTTCCATCTCGATCGCGACCTCGTCGACAGCGACTTCTTCGTGCGCCTTGCAGCGGCGGTTCGAGGCCAGATCCTTGAGCCAGAGGGAGCGGCAGGCCTGGTCGACGACTTTGCCTCCTTCCGAGCGAGTGGTTTCGAGCCCACGCGCATCGATCCCGTCATCGCGGCTTTCTACGAGGAGACCTCCACGTTCACCCTGGGCGTGGACGCGAATCCGAATCGGAGGACGTGGCTGCGCCCTCTGGCGCGCGCGTTCCAACGCCAGCTGAGCGAAGCTCGCGCTCTGGAGCTCCCGCCGGACCTCGGGGAGGGGGTGTTTACCCCTCTGGACAGCTCGATCGAGCTGGTGGACGCGGACCTGGATGACACGCCCGACTACAGGGCCTGGGTGCGGGTTTCGCGTCACACCGGAAGGCCAATGATCGTTGGCTCCTACAAGTTCTACAAGTCGATCACAGAGGGACGCGAGTACGCGCACATCGCCTCGACCGTTCCCCTTCCGCGCGGAAACCTCACCTGGGTGTTCGCTCTCTCAAACTTGCCGGGCGGCGGGCTTCGCAACTCGACCGCCGACCGGCGTTCGCGTGACACGGGCATCTACTGGCTCCTCCCGCGGGGCGAGACGTTCGCCATGCTGCGCATCCCGACTCTCAACGAGACGATCGAGCTCCTACCCGCCGAGGACGGCTCCGGTCTCGACGCCAAACTGGAAACCCGATTTCTCGGAGAGCGGCTCGCAACGGTCAACTTCAAGGCCCGCCGGTGGGGCGAAGCGTTCGAGCCGGCTCGACTCTGCTGCGAGAGCATGGACAACGCGGCTACGAAGCTCGGATCCTCCGGCGCGCGACCCAGCGGAGCGATCGCTACGAGCTGAGCCCGGCCTTTCGCAGGCCTTCGAGCAGACGTTCTTTGAGCTCCGCGTCTCCAGTGATGCGTCCGAGGAGGGTTTCGATCGTGGCCAGGGATATGTGCTCGGCTTCTGCGAGCGCTGCGCTCGCCTCTTTCGCTCGCCCCAGCTGCGAGTAGCTGGACACCAGCAGCGGCCAGGCCCGGTAGGCACTGGCACCACGACTCAGCTGCAGGCTCCGCCTTGCGCTCGCCAGCGCGTCCTCGTAGCGGGTCGCCTGGAACTGCGCCAGCGCGATGTCGGCGAGGAACTCGTTCGTGAGCGCGTCTGCCGGGCTGAGCCTGATGGCCTTCTCGATCATCGCGATCGCATCGTGAGGACGACGGCCGGCAGACACGAGCGACTGACCCAGTCCCCAGTAGGCCAGCGCAAAGCTCGGGTCCAGCTCGATCGCGCGTCTATGCTCTTCGAGCGATCGGTCCACCTGCCCGAAGAAGAGGCAGACCACGCCCAGGATGGAGTGGCCGGCAGAATCGTTCCCGTCCAGAGCCGCGGCCCGCTCGGCATTCACCAGCGCTGCGTCGAGTTTCTTAGCGGGCGAGTCGGTCCAGCCGTAGAAGACCGCGTGCAGTGCGTTGAGTGCCGAGAAGTACTGCGCGGGAGCAAAGAAGGGCGCAAGCTGGCTTGCGCGACCCAGCCACGAGTCGGCCCTCTGGTTGTCCGCTCTCGTATACCGCATGAGGTGCCACACGGCGCGCTGCACGCAGTCCCAGGCTTCGAGGCTGCTCGGATCCTGCCGCGCCGCGCGTTCCGGCTCGTACTGGCGGATCTCCGGCTCGATCGCCTCGACGATTCGTTCCGTGACCTCGTCCTGCAGCTCGAAGAGGTCGCGCAACTCCTGGTCGTAGCGTGCTGCGACAACGTGGTGACCGCTGGTCGCGTCGATCAGCTGGGCGCTCACCCGAACCCGTTCCGCCGTCTTCTGAACGCTGCCCTCGACGACGTACCGGACGCCCAGCTCCCGGCTCACCTGCTGCACGTTTACGGCGCCCCTGTAGACGAATGTGGAGTTCCGGGCGATGACGGGGAGGCGCCGCCAGGCAGACAACCTCGTGATGAGGTCCTCGGTCAGGCCGTCGGCGAGGTACGCTTGATTCGGATCCTCGCTGATGTTGTCGAAGGGCAGGACGGCGATCGCAGGTCGTCCAGCAAATCCGGGCACCGTATGCCGAACGGCGGTCTCGTGCTCGTCGGAGAACTCGATGTTGTAGACGCGAACCGGCCTCGGGATGTTCTTGACCTGACACTCCCCCAGGTCCTCGAAGCGCAGCCCGAGCTTCCCGGCTACCTGCTCGTAGGCGCCACCGGACACGGATACGCCGCCGGGCTCCGTCAGTGCCTGAATCCGGGACGCGATGTTCACCCCGTCCCCGTAGATCTCATCGCCGTCGACGACCACATCACCCAGGTTGATGCCGATCCGGAAGCGCATTTGCCTGGTCTGTTCTATGTCCTCGTTGCGCTTGGCCAGCTCGTTCTGAAAGGCAACTGCGCATGCGACGGCGTCGACCACGCTGCCAAAGTCGACCAGCAGGTTGTCCCCCACAGCGTCGACCACGCGTCCGCCGTGCTGGAGGGTCAAGCCTCCCAGCAAGTTGCGAGCGGCCTTCAGCGAGCGGATGGTCTGGTCCTCGTCTCGCGCCATCAGGCGGGAGTACTCGACGGCGTCGGCACTCAGGATCCCCGACAACCTGCGAGTGGTCTTTTCGGGTCTCTGGTGAAGCTCTTCCGCTGTCGGCACGCGACGATCTCCAGCCCACGGCCGGGGACATTCTCTCACACGCCGAGCTGATCCGCCGAGGCGGTGGTCTTCCCACCTACTCGGCCCTATGGGAGAATTCTCCCTCCGATGGTCACAAGACCGTTCGCTGGTGTCGACCTGAATCAAAAACGCCTCGAGGTCGACGTCTGGTCGGACGCCGTCATGTGCCACGTGGTGGAAACGCGCCCCGCAGGCTCGTCGCCCGGCTCCGCCGTTCGCGGCTTGCTTCAGGAGTTCACCGACTTCGACTTTCCCGCAGCTGTCGAGAGCCTCGAGACCGAGACGCATGGCTGCCGGGAGGAGCTCCTGAGCTCACTCCAGAAACGCGATTGGTACTCGGACCACGGGCATGTGCATAGCCGCTTCGCGGAGCCTGCCAACGTCCCCGTCAGCCCCTCGGCGCAGCTGGGCTACGCGCTGTTTCGCGAGCATGGGGTCAAGATCCTGTTGAGCCTGGCGGCGTTCTCTCTGCCCTCCGCGTATGCGGCACACCGCGGGGTGACCGTGCTGCGAGGCAGCGGATTTCTGTTGAACGATCCGCACCGCCGCCTGGCCGAGACCACCCAGTTCGTCTTGCAGGTGCTCACGCCCGGCGGCCTGGCTTGGAACGGCAAGGGAACGCGCGAGGCTCGGAAGGTCCGTCTGATGCACGGGGCTCTGCGCTACCTGCTCAAGAACGAGATCAGTACGGGCTGGGATGTCGGATCCCTCGGCGAGCCGATCAACGACGAGGATACGGCTGGCACCCTGATGGCGTTCGCCCTTCTCACGCTGGAAGGGCTGCGCAAGCTTCACGTTGTCGTCGACGCGGAAACTCAGCAGGCCTATCTGGACATCTGGTGCGCCGTGGGCCGCCACCTCGGAGTGGATGCTGACCTCTTGCCGTATGACATCGAAGAGGCAAGGCGGCTCAGCGAGAGCATCAAGGAGCGGCAGATCGAGCTCGACCAGCCGAACGAGGCCGGGCAGGTGATGATGGCGGCGCTGCTGCAGTTCCTGCACGACTGCCTGCCCTGGCCGCTGTACAGGTTTCGTTCCGCGCGTCGGCTGCCGGCGAGCCTGATTCGCTACTTTCTCAAGGACGAAGCCCCGGCCAGTGTTGCGAACACCGACTTGCACGCAGACCGCTACGCGCTGGCGACCTATCTCGGTCTGCCGCGGACGCCGCTCCTGGATCAGCTCGTCCGAGCCGCTTTCTTCATCGAAGCCTGGCTCCAGAACTATGCGGTCTTTCGAGCGGCGAATCGCTGGCTGCAGCGCGCGCGCCGGGCACGACCCGAGGAGGTGTCGTTCGGCCTGTTGCAGCTCTCGCGTCCGTTCAGCAAGCGCTTCCTCTGTCGGCTGAGAGACTTCGACCGCAATCACCGCGCTGCTGCCGGGCACGTCGCCAGTCGCGGGAGCTTCGACTTCGGCGGGTTGGACGAGACCTGGCAGATCGACCGCAGGGCCCCGTTCCTTGGCGGCCGAAGCCTGAGACGATGAGGAACCAGAGCTGAGCGCAGGTGAGTATGCCTGCCTACCGGCAGGAGTTTACACTACCAGTGGAGGAGAACGCCTTGGGCATTCTCAGCGGTAGTGCCGGCCAAAAGCTGTTGTTCTTCGCGCTGCTCGTGGTCTACGCGGTCGCACTGGGTCTCTCGGCGCAGGACAAGATGGAGCGCATCGGCCGGCCGGACGTCGGCTGGATCGCCGACCTCCATGGGATGGTCTCGCCCTCCCGGCTCGACTCCAGCGAGATGGGGCTGCGCGGGGGTGGGCGGGCGCTGGCCATCAACGGGATCGCTGTAGATCCCATGAACTTCGAGCGTCAGTCGCATGCGCTCGCGGTCCGAGAGGCTGGCGCGAGCAACACGATCCGCTTCGAGCGCTGGGGGGAAGTGCACGAGCTCACGATTCCCGTGGCGGAGTGGACCTGGCAGGACGCGCTCTTCACGCACGGCCTGATCGACCTGCTGGCGTTGATCTTCATGGCCACGGCGGTCACGAGCTTCGCGCTGCGTCCCTACGAAGCGACCAGCTGGGCGATCCTGACGCTGGCCAGCGTGACAGGCAGCCTCGTCACGGTCACCCTCCTTCCGGAGGGTGACTCGACCTTCCCGGGCATCTACCTGAGCGGTCTGGCCGGGCTGATCCCCTTCTCCGTGCTGCACGCCGCGCTCGCCTTCCCCGTCGTTCACCCGCTGCTCCGACGACGCTCCATGGTCTTCGCCCTCTACGGCGTCGGTGGCCTCCACAGCGCGCTCCAGGTGGAAGGCTTCTTACTGGGCTGGTGGGGTCCGTTCCGTCACATCGGAACGCTGGACACGATTCTGCTGGCGGCCGCCGTGCTCGTTTTCATCGTGCGCGCGAGCGCGCTCGGCTTCCGAACGCGCGATCCTCTCGTGGCGCAGCGCGCTCGCATCCTGCTCGTCGCTGCTGTTCTCGGCGGCAGTCCTCCGGCAGCTGCGGCCCTCCTGCGCGATACCACGGAGTGGTTCGCACTCGACATGCGACTGGTCTACTGGGCCATGGCGTTCTTCTTCCTGCCGTTGGGCTATATCTCGGTGCGTCAGAATCTCGTGAACGCCCGTGCGGCCGCGAGGCAAGCCGTCACCTACGCGGCGGTCGCTACAGTCCTGACGGGAATTGGCCTGGTGCTCATGGCCGTGCAAGCCTACGCCCTGTCGCTGCTGCTCTTCCCGCTGCTCTACTGGTGGCCGCGCTTTCAGCGCCGACTGGCCGCGCGCATCTACCCCAAGCGCGCTCGCTTCCCCGAGCTCCTGCAGGAAGTCGGTGCCGAGATGGCGTTGCCGGCAAGCGTCGAGGAGTTGCTCGACGCCGTTGCGAGCGCCCCGCCGCGACTGTGCAATGCTCGCTCGAGCGTCGCTTTCCTGCTTCCCGGCGCGGCCGGTCCCGACGAGCGCGTGCGCGCCGCAGGGGGTCTGCCCCTCGAGCGCGAGCCGTCCCTGGCGGGAGAGACGCTCATCAAGCTGATGGAGACCACGCGCAAGGAGATCCTTCGCGACCAGATCGCCGTCGAGCCCCAGTACTCGAACATCGAGGCGGACTGCTATGCCGGCTTTGACCGGCTCGACGCAGAGCTGCTGGTGCCGATCTTGCGTGAGGGTCGCGTAATCGGGGGTCTGGCGGTCGGAGCAGCGACGACTGGCGACCCGTATGAAGCGCCGGAGATCCAGGCGCTCTCCAGTGTGGGGCAGCAGGCCGTACAGGCTCTCTCGCGCGTCGAGGCGATCCAGCAGCTTCAATCCCGGGAGGCCGAGATTCAGGATCTCAAGCGCTTCTTCTCACCCCAGATCATCGACCAGATCATGGCAGAGGGTGGTGCGGCAGAGCTGAAGACTGGGCGCAAGCAGGTGACGGTGTTCTTCGCGGACCTGCGCGGGTTCACGTCATTCTCGGAGAGCGCCGAGCCGGAAGAGGTCATTGCCACGCTAGCCGAGTACCACGATTCCCTCGGAGCTCGCATTGCGGAGTACGGCGGAACGCTCGAACGCTTCACCGGCGACGGATTCATGGTTTTCTTCAACGATCCCGTCGAGCAGCCGGATCACGTCCAGCGCGCTGGGCACATGGCGATCGCGATGCGGGCAGACGTGGAGGGGTTGCGCCAGAGCTGGCAACGCAAGGGCTACGATATCCACGTCGGCTTTGGCATCCACACGGGCTACGCAACGGTCGGCTTCATCGGCTACGAGGGACGGCGAGACTATGCCGTGATCGGCAACGTGACCAACCTGGCGGCCAGGCTCTCGGACGCGTCCGACGGCGGCGAGGTTCTGGTGAGCGGGAGCGTGCTCGCCGAGCTCAAGAACGGTTTCGAGACAGAGCCGGCGGGCACCCTCGAGCTCAAGGGAATCAGCCGACCCCAGCAGGTGTTCCGTCTGCTCGGAGGCGCATGAAACGATGAGGGTGACTGTCCTCCTGGCCATCTCCGCGCTCGTGCTGGCCTGTGGGCCGATGGGCCCCTTCCCCGGCGGACCCCTGTCGGGCAACCTCGCAGCCGATCTGCCCGACGATTGGTCCTTTGCAGATGCACGGGACACCGTCCAGCTCGAGACCCGACCTTCCGACCCGTACTCGGTCAACCTCTGGGGCACCGGAATCGGCGACCGCTTCTACCTCGCATCCGGTGGCGGCGACGCGCGCTGGGTGGGGTACATCGCCGAGGATCCAAACGTGCGGCTGCGCGTCGGCGAGACGATCTACGAGCTGCGCGCGGTCCGCGTCGAGGACGACGCCGAGAAGGAGAGCTTCATCGCGGCACTCAAGAGCAAGTACGACTGGGAGCCCTCGAGCCGGGAGCGAGAGAACGCCTTGCTCTTCCGCCTCACCCCGCGTTGATCGCGCTCGCCGGCGAGACGCCGCGAAGGGCGATCGGCTAGCGCTACCGGGGGAGCGGCCTCGAGCAGGTCACGCTGAGCCAATCCACGGACCGAGGAGGTGGATCAGTGCGGCGCTGACGACGCCGACGATCAGGGCCGCCGTCAGGCCGACCGCGAGTGGCTTGAGTCCGAGGATCTTCAGGCGCTGAAGATTCGTTCCGAGGCCGACCGCCGCCATGGCCACGGTCAGGCACCACGCCGACCCGAGAGAGGCGGTGTGGATGAATCCCTGCCAGTCCTCTTCGGACAGGAGCCCCGCCAGAGGAGTCGCCCCGACGTCGCCCACCGTGCGCAGAAGTGCCAGCGCCAAGAAACCGAACACAAACAGCGGGACCATCTGCAGGAAGCGCGGCCTGGAGCGTGTCGTCTGCTCGGGCGTGGAGCGGGCGTACAGGACGCCCATCAGCGGGATCACCAGGAGCATGAGCAGGTTGCGGAGGAGCTTTGTCACCGTTGCCGTGTCGAGCGCCTCGGGCGCTCCAAACTGCTGGACGTAGAGCAGGCCCGCTCCCGCCACCTGGGCGGTGTCATGGATCGCGGTCCCGAGGAACAGCCCGGCGAGCCGAGGGTCGCCGGCGAAGAGCCAGTGAGACAGGAAGGGGTACGTGAGCAGCGCGAGGAGTCCGAAGAGCGTGACGCAGCCGATGGCGTAGCTCGTCTCGTCCTCATCGGCCCGGATGAGCGGCGCCGTTGCCGCGATGGCCGTGTTGCCGCAGATCGCGGTGCCGACGGCCACGAGCGTTCCGAGTCGTCGGGACAGGCCCGCGGCGCGATTCACCGCGCTCACCAGGAGCAACGCGGTCGCGATGCACGTGACGACGATGGGAAGGGCCAGTAGCCCGATGGAACCCACGGCACTCAAGCTCAGGCGGATTCCGAGCAGCGCCACGCCGACGCGCAGGATCCGCTTCAGGCAGAGCTGCAGCCCGGCGTCGTAGACAACGGGAATCCCGATCGTGTTGCGGATCAGCAGTCCGAGCAAGATCGCGACGAGGATCGGGCTGACGGGGGACTCCGCGAAGCCGAGCAGCGACGTGCCGGCCCGGTCGGCCGCGAACCGGCCCACCAACGCCAGTCCGATGGCGATCGATACGCCGGGGAGGATGCTCCCGACCGTTTCGAGCAGCTGGTTCCCGCGCTCCTGCCACGGGGACCGAGCGCGCCCGCTGACGGCGGCAGGAGTGGCTGGAAGCCCCTCCATGCTTCCCGCCCAGCGAAAGAGCTCAGGGTTCTTGTACGGATCGGCCGAGGCCACCGACCGAGGAGGAATGGGCAACAACCTAGATCCCCTCTCCCGCTCGCAGCCAGACCTCGGGGTCTAGCTCACCGGACGCTACCTCCCGGACAAACGAGTCCGTGAGGGAGTAGGTGTTCATGAGGTGGAGCGGTGGGGAGTAGACATGGAGGGTGACAAGGTCCTCGCCCGGCTGGAGGTTCGAGACCTGGTGAATGTCGCTGTCCTCGGCTGCACAGACGGACCCTTGCGGGTGCCCGGTCGTGATCGTCGGATAGATCAGTCCTGCATTGCTGCGTTCGAACACGGACTCGGCGCCGACGCCCTCTATCACCCGGAAGGCACAGCGCGAGCCACGGTGATCGTGAATGGGGCTGCGCTGTCCCGCTCGCCAGCACAGCAGGAGAGCCTCGTAGGCGGGCCCGAGATGGAGTCTCGTGCGGCGATAGCAGCGCTCGTCGAAGCAGGCGAACGGAACGAGGTCGCCGATAGCCACGGCGAGCCGCTGCAGGGCCACGCAGAGAACCGCCAGGGGAATCGGCTCCCGGTACGCGTCGAGCTCTGCGAGCATGCCCCGAAGTCCGAAGGGAAGTGCCGGTGCAGACGAGACGGATTCAAGGTTTGCGCTCATCCGAGGCCCCCACCCAATGGCAGAAAAGATACCCGGAGAGTGGCGAAATGTACTTCCAATTTTTCTACTATATCGGCGATAGGGTAGGAAAATTTACCGATAGATCCTTGATCGAGTGGGAGAGACTTCCATGGATGAGATCGATCGTCAGATCCTGGAATGCGTCCAGGAGAACGCTCTGTTGACCCTCGACGAGCTCGGCGCGCGTGTCGGGCTCACCTCGACGCCCTGCTGGAGGAGGGTCCAGAGGCTCGAGGCCTCTGGCGTCATCCAGCGCCGCGTGGCGCTCCTCAATCCCGAGAAGTTGAACCTGCCACTGACCGCCTTCGTGGCGATTCGGACGAGCCACCACGAGCCTGACTGGCTCGCGCGCTTCGCGCGGGCGGTCGTCGACATCCCTGAGGTCGTCGAGTTCTACCGCATGAGCGGGGAGGTCGATTACCTCCTACGGGTCGTCGTTCCGGACATCGCGGCCTACGATCTCGTGTACAAGCGCTTGATCACGGCCGTCGAGCTCTACGACGTGAGCACGAGCTTCGCGATGGAGCGAATCAAGTACACGACCGCCTTGCCCCTGAGCTACGCGACGTAGTAAAGCCGCGGTCGTCGAGGACCGAAGCAGGGGCGTGCGTTTCCGGGGAACGACCGAGTTCATCACGTGCGTCGAGGAGCTGCTGGAGCCGGCTCTCTGCGAGGAAATCGTTGCCCGTTTCTACAGCTCCGATGAGTCGCAGGCTGGCCAGGTGCTCCACGCCGACGAGGGCCCGCAAGAGGGCCCCGACAAGGTCAGCCTCGATCTCCCGATCCTGCCGGAGGGCGCCTGGGCGGACGTCTATCCGCGCGTGCATGGCGCAGTGTCCAAGGCGCTCGAGACATACCTCCCGGACCATCCCAGCCTGGGCGTCTACCCCGTCGAGGGGACGGGCTACAAGATCCAGATGTACCCGGAGGGGCGGGGGCGCTTCGAATGGCACTTCGACGCGCTCTCGAAAGAGGCCCAGAGCCGGCTCGTGGCACTCATCATCTATCTGAACGACGTGGAGCGCGGCGGCGAGACCGAGTTCTATTACCAGCGGCTGAAGGTCGCTCCCAGCGCGGGCCTTGGCATCCTCTTCCCCACGGCATGGACGCACATGCATCGGGGCAACGTCCCTGTCTCGACCGACAAGCTCATCATCTCGAGCTTCCTCCGCTACCGGATGGACTGAGGATCGCGATTCTTTTGTTAACTTGACGGTTAATGATTGACGTGGTAGTGAAGGACCTTCCTAGAATAGAGGAGGCCCTTTCGTGAGCCAGAAGATCATTCCTTACGTCTACTACGAAGACGGCCCGGCGGCGCTGGAGTTCCTGTGCAAGGCCTTCGGCTTCGAGGAGCGCATGCGAATGGCGCGCGGAGACGGCTCGCTCATGCACGCGGAGGTCGGCTACCAGGACAACGTGGTCATGCTCGGGACCCCGCTCGACGACGAGGGCAAGCCTGTGCCCCTGCGTGACGCGGCGGTCCGCCACAGCAGCATCATGTGCTACGTGGACGACGTGGGAGCACACTACGCCATAGCACGAGCGGCCGGCGCCAAGATCAGCGCCGCGCTCGAGGACAAGCCCTATGGGGAGCGTCAGTACACTGCCGAGGACCCGGAGGGGCTGCACTGGCACTTCTCCAGCAAGCTCGGTCCCGAAGGAGAATAGGGCGATGGCTCAGAACCCCCCGAAAGGTATGCAGCGCATCATCCCCTACATCACCTACGCGGAGGCCCCGGCTGCGATCGAGTTCCTCTGCAAGGCCTTCGGTTTCGAGGAGCGGTATCGCGTGCCGATGCCAGACGGCAGGGTCGGGCACGCCGAGCTCGGGTATCGGGACAGCATCGTGATGCTCGCTTCCGTCTACGAGGAGATGGGTCTCGCAAGCCCGCGCGATTTGCCAGCGCATCACTCCCAGATCATGTGCTACGTCGACGACGTGGACACCCACCACGCCACGGCCAAGGCTGCCGGTGCCGTGGTCACCGACCTCGAAGATCAGCCTTACGGTGACCGCACCTACCGCGCGGTGGATCCCGAGGGACATCGCTGGATCTTCTCGACGCACCTGCGCGACGTAGCGCCTGAGGACATCGTCCCGACGGAGTAGGAGGACAGGGTGCTCGCAAGCGATCTCGACAACACGCTGGCTGCGCTTGCCGATCCGACTCGTCGCCGGGTCGTGGAGCTCTTGCGCGAGCGGCCTCATCGAGCGGGCGAGCTGTCCGCCGCGTTTCAGGTGAGCGCCCCGGCCATGAGTCGGCACCTGCGGATGCTGCGCAGGCGCGGTCTGGTCGAGGAGGAACGGGTCGAGCACGACGCCCGCGTTCGGATCTATCGACTGCGCCGCGAGCGCTTCGCAGACCTCCACGAGTGGCTCGACCACGTTGAGGCGTTCTGGACCGACCAGCTCGACGCCTTCAAATCACAGGCGGAGCGTACGCGAACAGGCAAGCGGGCGTGAGCTCCGCCACCGACAGCGTTACGGTGACCACGCTGGTCTCCGTCGATCCGGGCACGGCGTTCGAGGTGTTCACCGACGAGGTCGACTCCTGGTGGGGGCGAGGGCCTCGCTATCGCCACGCTGTGGAACGGTCGTGCACCATGTGTTTCGAGCCACGCGTCGGCGGACGCTTCCTCGAGGTCTACGACGAGAGCGGCGCCTCGCTCGAAGTCGGCCGGCTGCTCGTCTGGGAGCCGCCAGAGCGCATCGTGTGGGAGTCCAGGGCCGAGGGGCGCCCGGCCGGCCAGCAAACCGAAGTCGAGGTCCGCTTCGAGGCGGTGGAGCGTGGGACCCGCGTCACGGTCGAGCACCGCGGCTGGGATCGCGTCCCGCTCGAGGATCCAGCGCGGCACGGGCTGGACCGCCCCGCCTTCGCGAGCGTGATGGGCACCTGGTGGGCCGACCTGCTAGTTGCCCATCGCAGACAGGCGGAGCGCCGACAGCCAGTGCGCGAGAGGGAGACGGGTGGAGCTGCACCCTTGCACTGAAGCGGGTCGGCGCTTCGTTGGGATTGCCGAAGGCCACGTCGACTCCTTCCGGGCTCGTGCTGCCGAGCACGATGCCGCCGGCTCGTTTCCAGGCGAGAGCTTCGAGGAGCTGAAGAAAAGCGGGGCAATCGCAGCGTTCGTTCCCGGGGAGCTGGGTGGGCTCGGCCTGGTTTCCGTGCACGACTGGGCGATCGGGCTGGCGCGCCTTGGCCGCGGGGACCCGTCGACCGCCATCGCCCTCAACATGCACCTGGCCGTGAGCCGCATCCTGGTCCAGGCGTGGCGCACGGCGCGAGCGCGCGACGATGGCGCTACTGCGGAGCGCAACGGAGCGACGCTGCGCGCGATCGCAGCCGGCGAGCTCGTGATCTGCGCGACTGCGACCGAGGCGGGGACCGACTTCCTCCGCCCACGCACAACGGCGACAAGAACGGATGAGGGCTGGACTCTCGAGGGGCGGAAGATCTTCGTCACGCTGTCGCCGGCCGCGAATCTCTGCGCCCTGAACGTGCGGATCGCGGACCCACGGGGTGATCAGATCGGCTTCGCATTCGTTCCCACCGACGCGCCTGGCTTCGAGCCACAGAATGACTGGGATGCCCTCGGCATGCGCGCCTCGGGCAGCCAGTCGGTCGCACTACGCGACTGCAGGGTGCCCGAAGGCGGCGTCCAGATCGCGGGCAGCTGGGGCCGCTGGAACCCCGGCGTGCTGATGGGCCGAACGCTCGGGAACATCACACTAGTGGGTGTCTTCCTCGGGATTGCGGAACGCGCGCGCGAGCTGGCCGTCGCTGGCGCGCACACTCAGACCAAGCCGAAGCACGACGGCGCGCTCGCGCATGCGGCCGGAGTGCAGCACCTGCTCGGCGAGATCGACATCGAGCTCGCTGGCGCGCAGGCCGCGCTCACTCACACGACGCAGAAGCTCGACGGCTTCCTCGACGAGCTCGGTGACCAGACCCCGAGCTTGGAGGCCGCGCACGCTTGTATGCGGGACTACCAGTGCGCCAAGTGGATCGTAAACCAGAACGCGATTCGCATCGTCTCGCGGGCTATGGATGTGTGCGGAGGTGGCGCCTTCATGAGCGGGCACGAGCTCTCCCGCCTGTATAGAGACGTGCGTGCGGGGCCGTTCATGCAGCCCTTCTCGCCCACGGAGGCGCGCGAGTACGTCGGCCGCGTCGCCCTCGGACTGTACCCGGACGGCTGAGTCGTTTCGGCGAACGCCTGCAGCATCCGAGGACTCTTCGTTCCGCGTGAGCCAGCAGCGACACGTGCGTCTGCACTTGAAGCACGCTCGCATGCGGGCGACCTTTGCAGCGTGCCTCGCGATGGAATGACGTGATCCGCGCCACTCCGATCTTGCTCGTGCTGCTGCTGGCGAGCGTACCGCTCGTGGCACGCGCACAAGCCCGTCCGGGCGAGCCGGTAACGCTCGACTTTCAGAACACCGAGCTCACCGATGTGATCGCCATGATCGCCGAGCTCACGGGCAAGAACTTCCTGTACGACCAGGATCGTGTCAGCGGCCGGGTGACCGTGATCTCACCGACGCCCGTCACGATCGACGAGGCCTATCGTGTCTTCGAGTCGATTCTTCAGGTCAGGGGGCTGACCACCGTACCCGGCCCTGGCGGCACCCTGAAGATCGTGCAGATCAGCGAGGCCAAGGCGTCGGCGATCGAGACCTTGCCGAGCCAGGTCGCCGTACCGAACCGGGATCTCTACGTCACCCGACTCATCCCGCTCAGCTACGTGAAGGCGGACGCGATCAGTAACACGCTGCGGCCCCTGATCTCGAGAGCGGCGAGCCTGATTGCGTATCAGCCGACGAACTCGCTCATCATCACGGACAGCGCCGCCAACATCCGGCGTCTGCTCACGATCATCGGGCAGATCGACATCGAGACGTATCGCGAGCAGGTAAAGATCGTGCCGATCGAGTACGCGGATGCCTCGGTCCTCGTCGCCCAGCTCAAGGAGAGATTTTCCGAGGGTACACGCGGAGCGCCGGCCGCGAGAGCTCCTCGAGCCAGGCCCGCCGCCCAGCGGGCCGCGGCACGGGTAGCTGCGGTCGGCATTGCGGGAGAGCCGCGCTTCCTGGTAGACGAGCGTACGAACTCCGTCATCGTGGTAGCGACGCGGACCATGATCCGCGAGATCGAAAAGCTGATTCGACTGCTCGATTACGAGCGCAAGGGCTCTGGACGGATTCACGTGTACCGCCTCCAGAACGCAGACGCCGAGGAGATGGCGCAGACGCTCGCTGCGCTGACGGCTGCACCCCCCGGGACGGCGCTGCGTGGAGCTTCGGCGGCGGCGGCTGCGGCGATTTCTGAGCTCGGAGCGGGCGTCCGCTTCACCGCCGACGGGCCCACGAACTCCTTGATCATCGAGGCCAGCTCAGAAGGCTTCGCGACCGTCAGCGACGTTATCGCTGCCCTCGACATCCGCAGGCCACAGGTGATGGTCGAAGCGCTCATCCTGGAGGTGGACATCACCGACAGCCAGAGCCTGGGACTTGCCTGGCTCTACCAGAACAGCACCAGCAAGGGCTTCTTCTCGGTCGGAGTCGATACTCCGGGCGCGCTCGGCGAGCCCACCGGAATCCCCCCGATCAACAAAGGCGAGGGTCTGATCGGGTCGACGGCCGGGGACTTCACCGCGGCCGTGCTCGGGAAGCAGATCTTCGTACCGGGAATCGGCAACGTACCCATCTTTCAGGGCCTGCTGATCGCATCCAGGAACGATGCGAACACGAACCTGATCTCTGCGCCGGTGATCCTCACGGCGGACAACGAGGAGGCCGAGATCATCATCGGGGAGGAGATCCCGATCCCGACGACACTGCTCGAGACGGCCGATCCCTCTGCTGCAGGCGGCTTTCAGACCTCTCAGAACATTGCGCGCGAGAACGTCGGCGTGACTCTTCGCGTGACGCCCCAGATCAGCGAGGGGGACACGGTGCGCCTCGAGATCTTCCAGGAGATCAGCGAGGTGGAGTCGACGGATGACGAGCTCGGTCCGACGACGCGCCACCGCCAGGTCGAGAATACGGTCTACGTCCGCGACGGCGAGGCGGTGATGCTGGGTGGGATCATCTCGGAGACCCAGGGGGTGGCGGAGAGCAAGGTGCCGTTCCTGGGGGACATCCCGATCGTGGGCTGGCTATTCAAGACGACCAGCGACACGGTGCGCAAGGTGAACCTGCTGATCATCCTCACGCCGCACATTGTGCGCGATCCGGAGGACCTGGAGCAGTTGACGTTGGAGCGGCGCGAGCGGTTCCGGGACGGCGCGAGTGCGGGCTACTCCGCCGAGGAGCTCGCGGAGCGTCAGGCGGCGCTCGACGCGGGGGTAGAGCTCCCGAACGATCCCAATCCGGTGCGGCGCGAGCTGGAGCGGCACGACGAGCGGCATCCGGTCGCGCTCCTGCCCGACCTGCGCGCACAGAAGCGGGAGCGTGAGCGCGTGCGCCGAGAGGAGCTCGAGGCGCTGCAGGCCGACGGGGACGGCGGCCCCTTTCTCGTGCAGGCCGCGTTCTTCTACGACTCCCACGACGCCATCGGGCTGCTGCAGCTGCTGATCGATCTCGGCTACGACGGGACCGTGTTCTCGCGCCCGGAGGGTGACGAGCCGGTCCACTTCGTACAGCTCGGGCCCTATGCGTCCGAGGAGGCAGCCCAGCGGGTTGCCCGTGAGGTCCGTTACGAGACGGATTTGGAGCCCCTGGTCCTGATCGATCAGCTCGAGAGGTAGGTCTCCAGCCGCACGCCGGCCGCGCTCTCAGAGCGCTCAAGCCCCTCGCCTCTCCAGCCGCTGTACTCCTCCATGGCGGTAGAGAGCGCAAATGCCCCCTCGTGGCTGTTCTCGTTCGTGGATCTCGCGTTCCTGCTGCTGATTGCGATGACACAGCTGGTCGTTCCCGACGCGCCCCAGCTGGGCGAGATCCTGCTGCCCGAGGTCGACCAGGACTCCGCAGACTCCGTCTCCAGGGGAGCCGGTGACGCCTGGCAGGTCCGTGTCCATCCGCCAGGTGCCGTCCCTCCCTTCGAGCTGCTCCCACCTGGCTTCCCTGGCGAGGGAGACCGTCTCGAGCGGAGGGCCCTGCTGACTCGGATCGTCGAGCTGCGAGAAGAGGGAGCGGCGAAGCCCTTGCTTGCTCCACATCAGGACTCCCGCAGTCAGGATCTGCTGGATGCGGCCACTGCACTCGAGGAGGTCTGGCCCCAGAACCGACGGGCTACGGTAGCGAGGCGGCCGGAGCGCTTGTGAGGCAGCCGGTCGAGGCTTGCTTCGGCTACGGGGCCGCGCGACTCCCGATCTGCGCGGTGCCCTACCCATCGCGTCCGGTGCTCCCCCTGTGGGCTGGGCTGGGCTACTGCGTCTGGGAGCTCGTCCAGGCCCCCAGCAGGCCCAGCCTGCGCCGGGCGGCGACGAGTACGGGCATCTTTGCGCTGTTTGCCATGCTGGCCATCGCTACGGCCCTTACCGTGGTCAGGCTCGACTCCGAGACGGGTGGCGTCCAGATCGTGGCGTTCCAGACGCCGGAGCCAGAACCGGCGGAGCTCGTGGTAGCGCGGGAACCACCCCCTCCCGCTCGCAGACCTGTGCCGGCTCCCGTCCCACCGCCGCCCCCTGAGCGGTCGGTTCCCGAGCCCGAGCCGCCAAAGATGCTGGAAGTCGTCCCGCCGCTGGCCCCAGAGGCGCAGCGGGTCGTGCCCGAACCGAGACCCGCCGCCCGGCCCGTGCCCAGACGGCCCGACCTGGCGCCACAGCGACCCGAACTTCGCATTGACGCTCTGGCCGCTGCGCCAAGGAGGCCAGAGCCGCCGCCCGAGCACCGACAGCCCTCCCGACGTACGGCGCCATCTGTCCCACTCCCGGCTCCGGATCTCGCTCCTCTTTCGCGACCTGCCGAGTTCCGGGACGTGGCCAGAGCTTCGAACCGGACCCAGCGGCTGCGGCCGACTGTGGCTTCGCGAGCGCCAGCCCCTCCGAGCTTCGGGCTGGCCGCGCCTAGCGGCGAGAGCTCCGCGGTCGCGGAGGCTGCACCACGCGTAGCAAGGGCTCGACGCCAGGTCGCCAGGGTCGACACGGGCAGACCGCCGATCCCCCAGATCACGGCCGGGCCCGCCGCTCTCCCAGCGGAGTCGCTCGAGTCCTCCCGAGCTACGCCCCGAGCCCCACGCATGGCGCGAAGGGGCTCGGCCACCTCGCTCGCGCCCGGTGCCCTGGCTCCGCCCCTTCCCACCGCTCCAGCACTGCCGAGCTCGCCGGATCCCGCACTCGCGCCGCTGGTGGGACGGACGAACGGCAACATGAGCGCGCGAACGCGCCGCAGCGGAAGGGTCAGCCGCCTGCGCGGGGTTCCGCTCGGATCGCTTGCGGCCTGTGAGACCGACCGACGCGAGGATTCCCTCAAGCAGAAGGTCATCGCGGCCGTTACTACGCAGAAGGAATGCGTAAGTGAGGCGGGTATTTATCGATTCCTCGAGACCCGGAACCTCAACGCGTTCCTGCTCTCCGTGGAGCGCGCTGAGTCGCGGAGCTTGGGCGACCGCTGCACGGAGCTTTCTCTCGCCCTCGAGTGCCTGAACCCGTCCAGCCGCTAGGAGCCGAGCCAGAGATGAAGATTCCCGTTGCGTGGAGGGCGCTGCTGGAGACGCGGGAGTGGATCCTGGCGTCCCTGGCCCTGCTGGTCCTGTGCTCGCTACCGGGATCGGCCTGGACGGAGACCGAGAATCCCTGGGGTGCGTACCTCGACTACGCCTACGTCTACTCGTCCGCAGAGCCCGAGGCGCTGCGCGGGCGACTCGACGAGTATGGAACGCAGGCCGGCATGACGCTCGAGGCCTACCTGGCCCAGGAGTTCGAGGCGCGCCGCGACCTGGACGAGCACGCGCTGCGCCGCAAAGCAATCGCCTACCTGCTGCTCTACCTGGCGAGCGGCGACTCGCATCCGCTGGACGTCAGTGTGGCCGCCGTCCGCGACCTCGACGCGCACCTCGGACGGCACGAGAACCGCTACTGGTACCACTACATCCTCGCGCACGAGGCCCTGGAAGCCCGCGACCCTGGCGCCTTCGTGGTGCACGTGCTGGACCTGTGGCTGCACGTGGTCACGCCACTCGAAGCTCCGTACGAGACGCTGCGAACGCTCTCCCTCAGCCACTCGGCCAGCGCGGGTTTTGCCTCGGCTCTGCCGTATGTGTTCGAGAATCTGACTCGACTGATCTTGATCCGCACGCAGGAGATGCGGCTGGATCGCGGACTCGATGCGCTCGGCGCGGTGGTGCGCATGCTGCACGACGGCCGTGTGGGCCAGCATCCGGGCGTGGTCCCGAAGGAGGCCTCGTCCTTCGGGTACCTGGACCGGATCGTGCGTCGCCTGAACGGCCCGGAGTCCGACAGCGGAAGTCTGACCTTCACACTGGCACTCTTTGAGGCGCGCAAGGTGCACGACCGAGCCCGCTCCCTGCTCGCCGCGGAGGGGCTCAGTCCCGACGCCATGGAGGTGTTCCACGTCTCCACCGGCGCCTACCAGGATGCGATGGAGCGATCGCGCACGGTACAGGGACACACCGCTGTGTTCACGCGGGGGCTGCGCCAGCTCGGTGAGATGTACGCCGCCAAGCAGCGCCTCGGGGTGGATCGAGAGGTGGAGACCCCCTTCACGATCTCCAAGGCCATGCAGGTGTACGACGCGCTATACGAGGCGCCGGAGGGCGGCTGGGAGCGACTCGGTTACCGCGGCAGCGGCCGCAAGGGCTACCTGGACGGCATGCGCAGGCTCTGGCAGGAGATCCAGGAGGCCAGCCTCAACGCGGCGGCCTTCCACCTGTCGCGCAGTCTCGAGGCACCCCACCGCGCACCCCATCATGTTCGCAGCGCGGCCAGCATCTACGCCCACTACCTCGACTTCTTCCAGCGCTACGTGACCGGCGAACGTCGCGAGGGTGTGCCTGACTCGGCCTACTTTGCGGCCTACGACGCGGCCCGGGGTTACGGCGATGCGTTTCTCGCATATCCCTCTGCCGCGTCGACAGGGACCGAGCTTGGCCTCGCCACCCAGCGCTACGTGCAGGCGCTGCGCATCTTCCCCTTCGACCACGAGCTGTGGCCGGCTGTCCGCGCTGCCCTGGATCGGCGGGGGCGCGCGAACAACTACCTGGAGCTCGTGCAGCCCATTGCGGACGCCACGGCTCGTTCCCGCGTGCTGGACGCCTGGATCCAGAACAACGCGCCGGAGTCGACACGCCTGCGTGTCATGCGCCGAGCCCTCGCGGATGGGCTCGCGGTCATGTACCTGGGCTACGCAGAGGGCTCCGGCCTGATGGACCTGGAGACCAGCCTCGAGGAGCTGCGGACACGTAGGCAGCTGCTCGTCGAGCGCGTCGCCCTGCTCACCGCCACGCGCGAGCGGATGAAAGGCGACGCGCCTCCGGCCGCGCCTGCTGCTCCCCCGGACGACTCGAGCTGGACGCCTCCGACGAATCTCCACGACGTTACCCGCGAGCTCTCGGAGACTTCCGGAACGCTGACTCGACTGGAACGTCAGATCGAGGCCCGCACGCGCGCATTGCCGCTGTACAAGGCCGTGCTCGACGAGAACGAGCTGGCGCGGGCGCTGGCCGGGCAGCGCGACCATCCCGTGCACGAGCTGCTGCGGCGGCTCTACCACGAGAGCGAGTCCTAGCCTATGACCGGAGGAGACGTTCGCATGAGCGCGTTCGAAGCACGCCGCTGGCAAAGCGGGGCACTGCTCGGGTTGCTCGCCCTGGGTCTCGCGTCCTGCCTCGCGACCCCGGTGAAGCTCGAGCCCATCAAAGTGACCAGCGGCGAGTCGACGGTCGCGCTCACCGGCGAGGCTCTGGAGCAGCGAAAGCGCGAGATGCAGCGCGCGTCTCGTGACCTGGCGCACTTCGGTGCCACCCTGGCGAGCCTGCGCCTGCACCCACAGGGTCCGAACGCACGCTTCGAGGAGTTCGTGCTCCTGTTCCTGGACGGACACGTGCAGCCGCTACTCAGCGGCGCTGCGGCGAGCGAGGAGCCCGCTCTCACGACCCTGGAGGCCGGCATGCGCTTCGTCGCGGCCGAGGTCCTGATCGAGCTGGGCGAGCGTCGCCGCGCTCTACGGGCCATCGACGATATCCAGCGCCGCTTCGAGGGACGCGCCAGCATGCTGGTGGAGTATCCGTTGGGGGAGCAGAGCACCATGCTCGATGCTCTGCGCGCCCTGGGCGAGCGGGAGAGTGGCAGCCGACCCGGTCGTTGGCCTGAGCCGCTCCCGCACGGCTAGTCGCATGTTCGACGAGCTGGACATCGGTTCGATGTTCTCCGGTGAGGTCGCCACCACGGCGCTCGTGAGCGCCTGCTCGTTGCTCGCCGTCTGGATTCCCTTCTACCGCGGCCTCAAGATCTTCTTCGAGGCACGGGTTGCCACGCGCAGCCTGGGACCGAGCGCGCTGCGTCGCGCTCTGCGGGAGGGCGGGACCAAGGGCGGGCGCCACCACGTGAAGCCGATCTCTGTGCTCATGCTCCGGGTCCTGCGCAAGTCGGTTCGCGATGACCAGAGCTATCCGATGGAATTTGTGATCGACGCGACTCGCCAGTACGTGGTGAATGAGTACGACGCCAATTACGCCCGACGCATTTCCATGTACTCGAACATCTTGCCACCGATCGGGTTCATCGGGACGACTGGCGGCTTGCTCGTGCTCTTCCTTTCGATGCACCTGGCGGATGGCTCGTTGGAGCTCAGCGCGGTGGCTCTCGCGCTCACCTCGAGCATCTTCGCGCTCATCGGCTTCGCCGTGCTCGAGGGCCTGAAGATCGGTCTCTACGGTCGTCTGCTGTGTTGCCTGCAGGAGGCGCTGACAGTCGCGGACGAGGCTCCGGCCTCCTAAACCGTGTGGAAGACCATCACGCCGCAGCTGCCGGTTGCCGATGTGGCGCAGGCGCAGCAGTGGTTCCGCGAGATCCTGGACTTTGAGATCACCTATACCGATGGGGAACGCTTCGGCGCGGTCCAGCTCGGGAACAGCGAGATCTTCCTGGAGCGATCCGATCCTCCCTGGTCGAGCATGTGCTGCTGCGTCAGGGTCGACGACGCGGATTTCCTCTATGCCGTGTGTCGCGAGCGAGGTGCGAGGATCCTGTCGGAGATCGGAAACAAACCCTGGCGCATGCGCGAGTTCACGATCGAGGATCCGAACGGCCACCGCTTCCGCATCGGACGCTCCCTTCGTTAGTGGAACGGGAGAGTGGTGTTCGAGTGCTTTTCTGGAGCGTTCCTGAGACTACGCCGGACTGGGTGACGCGGAGGTTTGCCAGGCCGAGCGAGTCCAGCCAGGCGCTGCCGTCGCGTTCGCCCTTGAGCATGGCGATGGTGGAGGCTGTGCCCGCGATCAGGCAGAGCGGGGCGACAACGCTGACTCCCGCAAGACCGCTTACGGGCCAGCCCGTTCGCGGATCGAGGATGTGTCCGTAGCGCACGCCGTCGACGATCATGAAGCGCTCGTAGTCTCCGCTGCTCGCGACACAGGCCCGGCCGACGGGGATGGAGGCCAGCGCCTCTCGGGGCCGTCGCGGGTCGCGGATGCCAACGATCCAGGGGTGGCCGTCCGGGTGGGGGCCGATCGCCGCCAGGTCGCCCCCCAGATCGACCAGGCCGCGACTCACTCCCAGAGCCCGGCAGCGCTCGGCACAGCGGTCGACGGCGTACTCCTTTACGAGGCCGCCCAGGTCGAGCTCCATGTCGTGATCGGGAAGCACCAGGCGCGGGCGCTTCCAGTGCACGCGCTGCCAGCCGATCCGGCTGCGCACGGCATTCACTGCTTGTCGCGTCGGGAGCCGACCGGACCGAAAGTCCCACACGTGGCGCAACACTCCCGACGTGATGTCGAAGAGGCCCTCGCTGTGCCGAAAGCAAGTCTCCGCAAAGTCGAGCAAGCCCGACGTCTCGGGATCAACGTCGATTCCCTGCGGGTCTCCAGCGCTGCGGTTGATCGCACTGAGCAGGCTGTCGTCGCGATAGCGCGAGTACTTGCGTTCGAGACGCCGAACCTCGCGAATTCCAGCCTCGGCTACGGGATCGAGGGCGTCCCCCGCTGCGCCGTAGAGCTTGAGCTCGCACGGACTCCCCATCGCGCGGAATTCGTAGCGGCCCAGCCGCATCTCACCAACGCAGCCCGATGCCAACCGTAAAGACGGAGTACGAGACGAGCCCTGGCGCTTCCTGCGCATGATCCTGCAGGGACAGGTCCTCACTCGAGAAGTAGCGATCCCAGGTCAGGGTGAGGATGATGTCGTGATCCAGCGTCCATCTCCCGCTCGCCGTGTACTCCGCCTTGATCCCGAGCTCGAGGGAACCGTACGACGACAACCTGTAATCGCTCGAGTAGGTGCTGCCGACCGGCGGAGGGGTCGCGAAGTACGGGACGTAGAAGCTCGACTGCGACTGAGCGTAGTAGCGTGCGGAGGGGACGATCAGCAGGTTCTCGCCCAGCTTCTGGTACCAGGCAATCTCGAAGGTGTTCGCGTTGATACCCCAGTCGTCCCAGGAGAACGTGTAGTCGGCGTGCAGCGTGCCGGCTAGCTCGCGTACGTGCCCACGGAAGCGCGAGAGCCATGCGAACTGGTGCCGGACATCGGGCCGCTCGTCGGGCAGGAAGATTCCTCCGAGCACGAAGACCTGCTTGTACGGGTCGGACAGGTATCCCGTCCCGTACTGGTACGTAAGACTCGTCTGTAGCAAGGTCGCGCGATTGAGGATCTGCGAAAGACCCACGAGCACAGAGTAGGTCTGCTTGTCCTCCTCGTCGGGGCGGGTGGTGAAGAGGGCGGCATCGGTCGGCTCGATCGTGTCGAAGGACATCCCGAGCCCGGCAGAGAGGGTCGTGTTCCCCTCATTGAAGTGAGTCTCGCCGTCGATGCCCGCGTTGATGGCGGAGTAGTCCTTCTCGCTCGAGTGCCCGCCGGAGAAGCCGAGGCGGCCGTTGTCGAAGTAGCGGTTCGAGGTGACCAGGAAGTCCCTTCGCTCGTCTTCGATCGAGGCGCCGCTCATCACCTGTACGGGCTGTCCCGCCGCGTCCGGAACCACGTACATCGGACTCGCGCCGGACATCTCCTCGATGACGATGTCCAGGGCGAGATCCCAGCGGTCAGAGAACGGGGCCCGGACGCTGAACTGTTGCATCTCGATCTCGTAGCGGCCGGTCTCGCCGCCCACGAGGCCCTTCGCGATGTCCAGATCGTCCTCTTTGTAAAAGCTGTGGTTGTACTCGACGGACCAGCGATCGGCCGGCGAGTCGGCCAGCGCCGCGCCCGCTGGACCCGCAAGTGCCATTGCGCCGGACCAGAGCGCGCGGAAGGTCGGGCTCCCGCGCAGACGCCGGAGCGCGCGAGCCTGTTCCCTACGCTGTTGCCTGCGCCGTGCCCTCACCCTCATCCCTCGCCCCTCCGAATGCGCTCAGTTGCAGCCGCAGCCGCCACCGCCCGCGCTGCCCCCGACGAGGGAGGCTTCCTTGCTGAAGTAGATGTGAGTCCGCCGCAGCGACTGGAGGGAGTCCGGCTCCCACCCCATTTCCTTCAGTGCGACCAGATCGCGTTCCCAGGGCTTGACTCGCACGAGCCAGCCGTGGACGAGCAGGAAATCCAGGAACGCGCGCGTCCTCGTGCCCCCCTCGTGGGTGAGGCGTCTCGGGCGCTCGGACTCACGCGAGGAGCTGCGCTCCCTCGCGCGCGTCGGCGCGGAGCTCCCTGCGCGTTCTGAGCTGTGACTGTCGGCCATCCTCTCTACGCGACGCCAGTAGCTCTTGCGCTCGTTGTCGCCACCCCAGAGGCAGCCTGTCAGCGAGAACATTCCTCCCACCAGGACGATGGCGACGAGGGGGCGGAGCCGACGCATCAGCGTCTCAGCAGCTTCCGGATGTGCTGCCGGATCTCGTCGATGTCACCGGCGCGGAAGCCGCGATGCACGTAGCGAACGACGCCCTTGCTATCGATCAGGTACGATGAGGGCATGGTGTCGAGGCCGTAGCTGTCCGCGATGCGGCCTTCTGGATCGGTGCCACTGGGATAGTTCACGTCGTTGTCGCGCAGGAAGCGGCGCGCCTTGTCCAGGTCGCGGTCGAGGTTCACGGAGAGCACCTGGAACTGCGCCGCTGGAAACTCCTTCCGCAACTTCTCGAGCTCGGGAAGGGCGATCAGACACGGGGCGCACCAGGAGGCCCAGAAGTCGAGGTAGACGACCTTGCCGCGGTACGCGCTCAGCGCCACGCCCTTGTCCCCCAGCAGGGAGTCCACGGCGAACTGCGGCGCACGCTGACCTGCTTCCAGTGCGAGGCCTGGCTGTGCAGCCAGCGCCAGCGCTGCTGCCAACGTCCACGTGAGCACCGTTGATCGTGTGCGGTAGCCCATGACCTGCTCCTTACTTCGCCTAAGGGCCGCCTCCACCCTCTTTGTCGGCCGGGCCACACGGGATGTGTAATCTGCGCCTTCCCGAGTGGCGGCAACGGCAGTCTGGCTCGATCTTCGGGTGCAGCTACGACGCTAGTGTCGCGGTCTGTCGTCGAAAGAACGCTGCCTTCAAAAAAACTCCAAAAGAGTCACAAGTTGTCCACGTGAGCGACCGATAAGTCACCTCAGCCCTGGATCTCGACGGGGCATGGGGAGAATGAGATGACATATCCGAGTCGCCGGCAGGCTAGTGCTGCCGTGCTCGCCCTGACCCTCGCCTTCGCGCTGCCCGCTGCAGCGGGACCTCGCGAGCAGGCGAAGCGCATTCACGATCGTCTGGTTGGCGTACCTCCTACGTCGGCCGAGCTCGACCTGCTAGAGGGCATGGTGCTCAACGGAGACGCGATTGGCGCCGCCTATCGCGCGATGGAGCATCCGCTCTTCTACAGCTCGGCGCTGAAGAACTTCATCACGCCTTGGACCAACGAGGCACAGACCGTATTCGCGCCGCTGAACGACTACACGGCGACCGCGATCGGGATCATCCGCGACGACCGTCCGTTCACGGACGTGCTGACGGCGGATCTGGTCTATGTCGGTGGACCAGGCGCGTCGAACACCCCGTACGCACACACGGACAACGCCCACTACGAGGATCTCGAGCAGAACCGCGTGGATCTGAGCGATCCCGCGATGCTCGTTCCGATGGCGCAGTCCGCACTACTCGATGCCCAGCTCACCGCCGCGGATACGGCGGGAGTTCTGACGACTCGGGCCGCTGGCGAAGCCTTTCTCAAGGCGGGAACGAACCGGCGAATCTGGCGCTTCACGGGCATGAACTTTCTGTGCCGCGATATGGAGGCGCTGAACGACATCACCCGGTCTTCCGATCGAGTCCGTCAGGACGTCACGCGGAGTCCGGGCGGCGATAGTCGCATCTTTCACAACAAGTGCGTCGGCTGCCACAACGGCATGGACCCGCTGAACGGCGCCTTTGCCTACTTCGAGTGGGATGACGCGGTTTCGCGCGTGATCTACACGCCTGGCATGGTCCAGCCAAAGTACCTGATCAATGAGGGGGCCTTCCCCTTCGGCTACGTGACCGTCGATGACAGCTGGACGAACTACTGGCGCGAGGGACCGAACGCAATGCTCGGCTGGCGCGCCGCCGCATCGTCAGGCAACGGACCCAAGAGCCTGGGGCAGGAGGTCGCGCAGAGCCGCGCGTTCTCGCAGTGCCAGGTGGAGAAGGTCTTCGAACACATCTGTCTGGAGCCACCGGGCAACCCGACGGATCGCACCGAGGTCGAGCGCGTCGCAGATGTCTTCGAGGCGCAGAACTACAGCATGAAGCGCGTGTTCGCCGAGGTCTCGGCGTACTGCATGGGGGACTGAGGCCATGTCGTACCCACACCGGAACCCCTCGGAGGCATCGATGAGAGCTCTCACTCACTCAGCACACTCGAAACAGCTAGGCGCTCTGGTTGTCGCGCTTCTCTTTGCCGTCTCCGCCTGCGGTGGCGGCAGCGGAGGGAGTTCGTCCGGAGCAACGACCGCGTCAACGGGCTCCTCGGGTCCGGTTGCTGGAGCCCCGGCCGCCGGGGATCCCGTCGCTGGAGACCCGGTCGCCGGAGCTCCGGATCCGGTCTTCACCCCCACGCCGACACCGACCGGAATCATGGACCCGGAGGCTGCCTTCGCGCAGACGGTCTATCCGCTGACGGAGCTGTACTGCGTGAACTGTCACGCTGGCGCAGGACCGGGCTTCCCGCACATCGCGCATCCCGATGTTGGAACCGCGTATCGCGCGGTCGTGGACAACCAGAAGGTCAACTTTGCGACGCCCGACTCCAGTCGGCTCGTCGAGCGGCTGGTCACGGACAACCACTTCTGCTGGAGCGGCGACTGCGCCATGGACGGGGCCGAGATGTCGGCCGCGATCGTCGAGTGGGGCAACCTGTTCGGCTTCACGCCCGCAACGGGGACGACCGGCGGCGGCACCGGCACCGGCACGGCGATGCCCGGCGGCGTGCTTGCCAGCTTTACCAACAGCTTTGCAAACGCGACCCAGGTCGACGTGCAGCGCTTTGACGGGAACATCATTGCCCTTTGGACCTTTGAGGAGGAGCAGGGAGACGTCACGAGCGATCTGTCGGGCGTGCAGCCCGCGATGGATCTCACCCTCACGGGCACCGAGTGGATCCCTGGTGGCGGGATCAACATCGTCAGCGGAAAGGCGACGTCGAACCCGACGGATAGCCAGAAGCTGTTCGACATGATCGCGAGCGGGAACGGCAGCCAGGCCTACTCGATCGAGGCCTGGATCACGCCTGGAAACGTGATCCAAGAGGGACCCGCCCGGATCGTGACCTATTCACAGGGGACCGGGGCACGGAACTTCACCCTGGGGCAGTCCCTGTACAACTACAACTTCCGGAACCGCAACATGGACCCGAACATCGGCATCAACGGGACGCCAGCACTCGAGACTGCGGACGCAGACGAGGACCTGCAGGCCACGCTGCAGCACGTCGTATCGACGTACGACCAGACGAGCGGCCGACGGATCTACGTGAACGGCCAGTTCACAGATGACGTGGACGAGTTCGCTGCGGAGTCTCTCGTGAACTGGGATCCAACCTACACATTCGTGCTCGGGAACGAGACCAGCGACAACCGGCTCTGGATGGGTCAGATGAAGCACGTGGCCATCTACAACGTGGCGCTCACGCCCACTCAGATCATGCAGAACTACAGCGCGGGGGCGCTCGACAGGTTCACCCTGCGCTTCGGCCTGGATGACTACCTTGATGTGGGCGACTACATCGAGTTCGAGATCAGCGAGTTCGATGCGTACAGCTACCAGTTCTGTTTCCCGACGCTCACCACTGCGAATCCGAACGGCTTCATGGTCGAGAGCATTCGCATTGCGGTCAATGGGACGCCCCCGGTCGCGAGCCAGAGCTTCAGCCAGATCAGTACCACGGTGACCCAGTCGCCGCAGGTACTGTCGACCCTGTGCTCTGTCGTGTCAAAGGAGCTCGGATCGAATCTCGATCAGTTCGCGGTGTTCTTCGATCTGATCGCAGGAAACGACGTTCGCGTCGTCGCGGTTGTGCCGACGCCCACCCTGGACCTGAGCGTGACGCCTCCGGGTCCCGACGTCGGCATCCGGGACTACGATCGGATCAACGACACCATGTCCGAGATCACTGGAGTCGATCCCAACACGGCGTCGGTACAGGCGGCCTTCGACGACCTGCGCCAGCAGCTTCCGATGGACACGGACATCCGTTCGTTCGTGTCCTCCCACCAGGTGGGAATCGCGAAGCTCGCGCTGGAGTACTGCAACGAGCTCGTCGACTCCGTCGCCTTGCGCGAGGCCTTCTTCGGGATGGTGTTCCAGTTCAACCAGCCGGTCCCGACTGCCTTTGCGAGCCAGGTCGAGCGCGACATCATCATCAATGCGCTCGTCGATCAGATGGTCGGAACGGCGCTCGCGACGCAGCCTAACTTCGCAGAGATCTCGCCGGTCCTGAACATGCTGTTCGACGACCTGACGGCGGGCTGTACCCCGGCGACCTGCGATGCGAGTCGCACGCAGACCGTCGTGAAGGCCGCATGCTCCTCGGTGCTTGGCAGCGCCGCGGTAACCATTCACTAGAGGTGAACGACATGAAACGCAAAGCCACGCTGAACCCGGATGCTCCGCTGCTTCAGCTCGAAGGTCACGGGAAGCCCGTCTCCCGACGCGACTTCCTCGCCAGAGGGCTGCTCTCGGGAGCAGGAATCGTGATGGTGCCGAGCTTGCTGTCGCTCGCCTCGCCGCAGAGGGCGGCTGCCCAGGGAGTCGTCGATTGTGGCGTCGGTGTCGCCGGTGGCGGAGGCATGATGCCCTTCATCGCCTTCGATCTCGCAGGGGGAGCCAACATTGCGGGGTCGAACGCCCTCGTGGGCGGACCCGGGGGTCAGATGGACTTTCTGGGTCTCGACGGATACGAGAAGCTCGGGCTGCCCGCGAGCATGACGCCAGACCGTGCTGGTCAGGTCAGCCTGGAGCTCGGCATCGCGTTCCACGCGGATAGCGCGTTCCTGAGAGGCATCATCTCGAAGACCTCCCAGACGACGCGTGACAATACCAACGGCACGATCATCTGTGCCCGCTCCGACAACGATACTGACAACAACCCGCACAACCCGATGTACGGGATAAACAAGGCTGGTGCGGACGGTGACATCCTGGCGTTGATCGGTACGCGCAACTCGGACTCCGGCGGAAAGTCGGAGGCTCCCCAATCGCAGATGGATCCGGCGGTGCGCCCGACCAAGGTCGATCGCGCGAGCGATGCAAGCGGCCTCGTGGACACGGGCAAGCTGGTCGAGCTTCTCGACCAGGCAGACGCTTCGTCGGTCATGGGTGCGATGGAGCAGCTCAGCGATCTGAAGCTCGCGAAGACGGCAGAAGATCCGGCACTCGAGGATCTGATCCACTGCAGCTACGTGCAGACGACGGATCTGGTTGCGAGCTTCGGAGACCCAACTGCGCTCAATCCCCTGAACGATCCGGACATCAATGGAGGCATCTTCAGCGCGGCCGAGCTGGACGAGCGCCGCTTCGAGAAGACCGCTGCGGTGATGAAGCTCGTGATCGAGGGCTACGCCGGCGCAGGCACGATCGAGAACGGAGGCTACGACTACCACGACAGCTCCCGCGCGACTGGCGAGATTCGTGACTTCCTCGCGGGTCAGATGATGGGTGCCTGCCTGGAGTTCGCGGCGCTGCGCGGCCAGCAGCTGATGCTGTACGTGCTCAGCGACGGCTCCGTTGCGAGCAACGGCGAGATCGACAACTCGGTCGATGGGCGTGGCAAGGGCATCTGGCGTGGCGACAACTCGTCGACCGCAGCCTCGCTCATCCTGGTCTACGATCCCGTAGGGCGGCCGCAGCTCACACGCCCCGACGCGAATCAGATCGGCTACTTCCGGCCGGACGGCTCCGTCGAGACCGCGGCGACCCGGGTTGCGGACAACGTGACCTCGCTGGCG
Source organism: Myxococcota bacterium (assembly GCA_965247115.1). GTDB lineage: Bacteria > Myxococcota_A > UBA9160 > SZUA-336 > SZUA-336 > JAUXJB01. Next base: position 2,525,945 of record CBDFGR010000003.1, on the reverse strand, counting down.
GAGTCGATCGTGCTGAACTACATGGCGCTCCACAATCAGGTCGGGATGTTCGACATGGTTCTGCCTGGCCACGGCCTCGGCATGGCCGCTGACCTCGACGCGCTGATCGCGTTCGCGCCCATCCGCTAGCGTGGCGCCTGGAGCGCAGGCTCCTCGACTTGGCACCCGACCGAGTCGGGGAGAGGTTCCACGAAGCGCGCGTCCGCTGCGCCTCGCGTGTATCGCTACGGGACTCGCTTTTGTGATGGGCCTGTTTCTCGGGGTGCGGATCGGGCGCGTGCAATCCGCTCCTGGTGGGACCGCGGCGGCTGCGATCTCGACAACGACGGTCGCAGCGACGGAGTCCGCGGCGCCCGGCGATGTCCCCTGGGACGCACTGCTGAGAGCCGCTGCGGCGACTCCCTCCGAGGCCTGGTCGAACGCGGCCAGAAGCGCCGAGGCTCCCTCTCCTCGAGAGCTGCCGATCGTCGGCTTGCTCGGTCAGCAGCTCGATGCAGAGAGCGCGGAGCTGATCGGTGGTTTCATCGCCGGGATGAGCGAGTTCGAGCTGATCGACACCGTGTCGGGCACCGCGCTCTTCAGCGAGGCGGAGCTCGAGGAGATCTCGGACGTACGCGGCTTCGCCGAGCGGCTGGCGAGCATCGCCCTGAGCGGGGTCGTCACGCCGCCAGAGCAGATTCCTTCGCAGGCCATGCAGGTCGAATTCTCGACGGGCGTCGGACTGGACAACACGCCCACTGCCCCGAGCGATGCCTTCGGCTCCGACTCCGACAGGATCTACGCCGTCTTTCCGACCGACCAGTACGGATTGGACTCCGTGCTGGTCAAGTGGCAGCGCCTCGACCAGCCCGAGCTGCTCGTGTTCGACCGCTACCCGATCGGCGCCGTAGACCGCGACAGCTACGTCTGGCTGGGTCAGCCAGAGGGTTGGAACGAAGGAGCGTACGAGGTCACGATCTACTCCGCCGAGGAGTCGCTGGCTCCGATCGCGGTCGGTTCCTACGAGGTAGAGGGTCTATCCCCTCCCTCAGGGGATCTCTGAGCAGACAACCCCGTCAACGCAGCTCGCACTCGCCGCGCTTGATCAAGCCGCCGTCCTGACCCGCCGACACCATACGGCGAAGCTGCAACTGTTCCGCGCCCCGAGGGGTTACCCATGCGAAGCGTTCTCGCCGTCTCACTCATCGCACTTCTGTCCGCATGTGCCTCGGTCGATCCCGAGCTCTGGGAGCTGCCTCCCGGCATGAGCTGGGAATCCGAGCTGGCTCGCAGAGGGGAGCTCCGGGTCGCAATTCAGAGCCCTTACACGGACCTGGAGCTGCGTCACTGGGAGTCGTCGCTAGACGTGAAGGGCGGCGCCTCGGTCTTTGGTGGCGTCGAGTACCTGGATCTGGTGCTCGTGCTCGACAGCTCTCAGAGCCTGCGGAGCACGGATCCCGAGGACCATCGCGCGGCGGGGGCCGTCCGCCTGGTGCGCAGCCTGCCCGATCGTGGCGACATGCGCGTTGGTGTGGTCGACTTCGATTCGAAGGCCTCTCTCGTCCTGCCGCTCACGGCGGATCGGGACGCGGCCGTCGAGGCGATCGAGGGTCTCGACAGGGATGGCACCACCGACATCGCTGCGGGGATCCGCACCGCCCTCGTCGAGCTTGACCGCGATCCGAGGATCAACTCCACGCGCGTGATCATGCTCTTTACAGATGGGAAGTCGCACGCCAAACGGGCCCATGAGGCAATGCTCGAGACGCGCCAGAGCGGCGTGGTCGTCCATACGATCCTGCTCGGCGCGAGCGAAGCCGGCGAGACGATACTGCGGGGCGTCGCGGCCGGAACAGGAGGCAGCTTCGTCGGGGTCGTCGATCCCGAGCGACTTCCCGAGGCGTTTATGAATCTCCGCACGACGGGAGTCGAGCGGGTGACGCTGCAAGTGAACGGCGCCGCGCCGCTGCCGGCGCGCATGGTCGGGGGCACCTTCTCGGGTCGAGTGCCACTGCGCCCCGGTGAGAACCGGATCGTTGCTACGGCGACCAGCCTGAGCGGCGAAACGAGCGAGGCCGCGGTCAGCGTAATCGTCTCCGGTGAGATGGCGCTGCGAATTGTCTCCCCTGTCGAGGGGACGGTGCTCGGGCGCCGCGATTCGGAGGTCGTCGTCGAAGGGGACGTCGATGCGTTCGTCGGTCTACCTGCAGAGTTCGAGGGAGCGTGGCCGAAGCTCGAGGTGGACAGCGTGATGCTCCGAGTCGATGGCTCGCCTCCGCAGCAGGCGGCGCTGGCAAACGGTCACTTTGCGGGCACCCTGCAGCTTTCGGAGGGTGAGCACCGCGTGCGTGTCGTTGCGACGAGCCTCGATGGCCGCAGCGCACGGGAGTCGGTCATGGTCTCCGTCCGTCCGGACGGCTGCTCGGAGCTGCAGGTGACCGCGCTCGCGGACGGGCAGCCGACATTGTCCATCTCCGATCGAGCCGTCGCGATGGTGGTCGATGCATCGAACAGCATGTGGGGTCAGCTCGACGGAACGCCGAAGATCAGCATTGCAAAACAGATCCTGGACGAGGCGTTGAACGCGCTGCCACCCGACCTTCGGCTCTCGCTGCGCGTTTACGGACACAGGCATCCGCGCGAGCTGCGCAACTGCACTGACTCCGAGCTACTGGTACCGCTCCGCGCGGACAACCGGTCCGCGGTCCGCGAGGCGATTGCCAGCTTCCGCCCGCGCGGACAGACGCCCCTCGCTTACTCGTTGGGTCAGGTGGCGGCCGACTTCGGAGACTTCGCTGGCGAACGCGCGGTCGTGCTCGTGACCGACGGTATCGAGAGCTGTGGCGGGGATCCCATCGAGGTCGCTCGTGAGCTCGCGCAGCGAGATACCGTGGTTCACGTGATCGGCTTCGGGCTCGGAAACGCAGCGGACGAAGATGCGGATCGCCTCGAGGCCATTGCGACCGCCTCGGGTGGTCGCTACTTCACGGCGCAGTCGGGCGAGGAGCTGAGAGGCGCGTTGGCCGTGACCGTCGGGACAGCCTTCGAGGTGCTGCGTGATGACGAGGTCGTGGGCGAGGGCGCACTCGGTGCGAACGAGCAGATCCTCCTCCCTGAGGGCCGCTACCAGCTCCGGTTAGACAGCAAGCCGCCCCAGGACGTGGAGCTCGAGCTCGTCGCCGAAAAGAGCGTCACCCTGAGCTTCGAGCGCGAGGGCGGCGACGTCTCCCATGTCCTGTCGAACGGGTCGATTGAATACACGCGCTGCGAGGACATGGATCCCGCACCGCCCGCAGCGGACGCCTGGGAGCACTGAGCGGACGATTCGGAGCGCTATCTCTCGGAGTAGCCCGACTCGGGAGCCTCGTACGGCCGAGAGATTTCTCAGCGCCGCACCGGGGGAGCTCCCATGCTCAGCTGCGCAGCGCCGGGAGCACCTCGTCTGCGAAGTGGCGCTGGGCCCGGCGCGCCTCGTCCCGATCCGCTCCACCGCCGGGTCCGATCACGATCAAGCGCTCGAGCCCGATTGTCTCCAGGTCGCGCAAACGCTCGACACAGTTCTGTGACGACCCTACGATGGCGTAGCGCTCGATGAACTCGGGTGTCAGGTGCTCAGTCTGCGGGGAGCCCGCTCGGGTGTGCTGCCGCATGTCGTACGTGGCGTGGATCGCCTCGAGGACCCTGCGCTGCTCCTCGCCAACGGGCCCGACCACGGAGCCGTGCATGACGGAGAAGCGCGCGAACGTTGTGAGCCCGCCGCTCACGAGCTTGTGCGCGATCGCGAGGTCGGGGTGGGTGACGGCGTTCACGTAGGCCCCGAAGGAGATCCCATCGGGATCCAGCCCCGCTTCCTTGCGAGCGTCGCGCGCGATCTGAATGCCCCACAGCAGTCTCTCGGGCTCCGCGCCGAGCGCGAACATGATCCGATCCGCGGTCCGGGCGGCCGCAGCGATCACCTTGGGCCCCGTCGCGGCCACCTCGACGGGGACCTTTGGGAGGGAGCCGTCGATCCAGGGCAGGCGGCTCGTGTCCGGAGTATCCGCGAGGCCGAGGTCCTCGACAGCGGGCGCGGCGCGCTCGTGAAAGTCGAGCTCGGCGAAGGGCACCGCTTCGCCGCGCAGATATGCCTGCAAGGTTGCCACGTACTTCTCGAGCGTGCGGACGCGGGCGGGGGCACGGCCCAGATGCGCGAGCGACGAGTCTCCGCGGCCGATGCCGAGCGTTGCGCGGCCGCCCGAGCAGAGCTGCACGCTGGCGATTGCGCCGGCGGTGACCGCCGGGTGGCGCGTCACGGGATTCGTCACCGCAGTGCCCAGACCGAGGGTCTCGGAGTGGGAGGCCGCGATCGTGAGCGCGACGTACGAGTCCCCCGCCAGGTTCTGGGAGTCCACGACCGCCAGTCCGTGCCAACCGGCAGCCTCCGCGCGCTCGGCGGTGCCGGCGATCGAGCGCCCCGACGAAGTCGTGAGCATCCAAAGCTCCATACGTCGGACGGAGTGTATCAGCCCTACGGCGGGCAGGCGGCGCCTTGATCGAAGGCTGGGCTTACAGTGGGGGAGGACGAAAGCCGCCGAGTGCTTGCTCCAGGTGACTCGCGACGGCTAAGCCCACGTCCTCGCGCCAGGGACGGCTCACGATCTGAACACCGATCGGGAGTCCATCCGGGGAGGTACCCCCGCGCACGACGGTGCCGGGCCAGCCCAGCAGGTTGTAGGTCATGGTGTAGCTGAAGCCGGCCAACCCTTCCGCCATTGACTCGCCGTGCGGAAGCGCCGGGTTGGCGTTGACGGGCGACAGAAGCACGTCCCAGTCCGCGAGGAACGAGAGCATGCTGCTGCGGAAGCGATCCCAGCGGTTGTGCAGGGCATCGCGTTCGACCGGGGAGAGCGCTTCGCCCCGATCGCCCAGGCTCGAATCCTCGGTCCCGGCCGCCGCGAGCAGTCGCCGGCTGGCCGCGCCCCCGTCGGCCGAGAAGAGGTTCGAGGCGATCTCGTAGCTCTCGTCGATCCCCGGAGGTCGGACCTCCTCCACGTGAGCGCCCGTTTCCCCGACTGCCCGGCCGGCGCTCCGGATCGCCTCGACGATCTCCTGCGTGGGCGTCGCGACCCCGTTGTCGGTGTGGAACGCGACGCGGAGCTCCGGGAGCGCGACCTCGTTCGGGTCGCCGAGTGGCATCGGCACGATCATCGGGTCGATCCAGTCCGGTCCGGAGATGAGCGGCAGCAGCAACGCGAGATCTTCGACGCTGCGGGCCAGCGGGCCGATCTGCTGGAACGAGTCCAGGATTCCGCCAAACGGGTAGATGTGGCCCGTTCGGGGGACGCGTCCCGAGCTCGGCTTGATCCCTGCGATACCGCAGCAGTGTGCGGGGAGGCGGATGCTCCCCCCGAAGTCGCTGCCGATGTCGAACGGGGAGCCCCCCGCCGCGACGATGGCGGCGGCCCCTCCGCTACTGCCGCCGGAGGTCCGCGCCAGGTCGTAGGGGTTGCTCGTCCGGCCGTAGATCGCGTTGTTCGTCTCAAACGAGAGGGTGAGCTCAGGCGTGTTCGTCTTGCCAAGCAGAATGGCGCCGGCCGCTCGCAGCCGGGCAACGACGCTGGCGTCTCGCACCGCGACGTAGGCGGCGCGCCCTTTGGTTCCACCCGTCGAGATGACGCCTTCAGTGTCGAGGGAATCCTTGATGGTCATCGGCACACCGTGGAGTGGGCCAAGGCTCTGTCCCCGGGCGAGCGCTGCATCCGCGGCCCGCGCTTCCGCGAGGGCCCGCTCGCTCGCGAGCTGCACCACGGCGTTGAGCTCAGTGTTGACCGCCTCGATACGCTCCAGGAAGGCGCGGACCACCTCCTCCGAAGACAGGGAGCGAGCGGCGATCGATTTTGCAAGGGACGTTGCGGACGAGAGGTAGAGCTCCGTGGCCATCGGCGGGTCCCAGCGTGGCGATCGAATCGCGCTAGAATACCACCTACCGCGAGTCAGACATCACGCGTCAGCGTCTATGAGAGGACACGATGAGTACGGATCCGAACGCTTGGAGAACAGAAACCCCAGGTAGAGCCGGGTGGGAGCGCACGGCACAGGCTGACGATCCGCACAAGTACTTCATGGTCTCGGCAGACTGCCACGCGAATGAGCCAGCCGATCTGTGGCGCGAACGTATGGATCCGAAGTACCAGGAGCGCCTGCCGGGCATCGTACCGGGCGCGGAAGGCAAGCAGTTCCAGAAGACCGAAGGCTTTCGCCCGGTGCGGATACGCAACGTGAAATTCGAAGGCGAGGACCTCGAGCGGAACCGTACGGGCAGAACCCCGGAGGAACGTCTGCGCGACCACGCCCGTGACGGGATCGACGCGGAGATCATGTTCCCGAACAAGGGCCTCATGATGTGGGCGACGCAGGACGCTGCGTTCTCGCTCGCCATGTGTCGGGTGTGGAACGACTGGGCCTGGGAGACCTACGGTCCGTACAACGACTGCCTCTCGCCCATGGCGGCGATCGCTTCGGGCGACGTCGAGCCTGCAATCGAGGAGATCCAGCGGGTCGCCAAGCTGGGCTTCCGAGGGCTGACGCTGCCCTGCAAGCCGGTCTTTGGTCCCCCGGACTGGGAGCATTCGAACTACAACCTGCCGGAGTTTGATCCGCTGTGGGCTGCCATCCAGGACGTGGACCTTCCGATCACATTCCATGTATCGACGGGTCGTGATCCGCGCACGTCGCGAGGAAATGGGGGCGCCGTGATCAACTACGCGGTCCACTCGCTCGCGCCCACGATGGAGCCGATCGCGAACCTGTGCGCCTCGGGTGTTGTGGAGCGCTATCCAAAGCTCCGCTTCGGCTCGGTAGAGGCCGGTATCGGCTGGGTGGCCTGGGCGCTCTGCGCGATGGACGAGGCCTACGTGAAGCACCACATGTTCGTTCGGCCCAGGCTCGAGCTGCTGCCGAGCGAGTACTTCAAGCGGAACGGCTTTGCGACGTTCGGAGAGGACCCTCCGGGGCTCAACCTGGCGAGGGAGCACGAGCTCGTGGACAACTTCATGTGGGCGAACGACTACCCGCACCACGAGGGCACGTGGCCGCACTCGGCTGCCGCTATCGAGCGCACCATGAGTCACCTGACCGACGAGGAGCGCGCCAAGATCCTTGGCCTGAACGCCGCGCGGGTGTTCAAGTTCGACGTCCCCCAGGACAAGGTGCGCTGATGCGCGAGTCCTAGGTCAAGGCGCCCTGAATCGCGTACTCGCTCATCTCGTCTTCCGTGACGCCGAGCACATCGCGCAGCACATACTCGGTGTGCTCGCCGAGGCACGGGGCTGGCCGGCGTAGCCGGGCGGGCGTGCCAGAGAAGTGGGTCACCGGCCCATCGTACGGCGTCGGACCCATCGAGCTGTGATCAAGAGTTACGAAGAACCCGCGATGGGCGAGCTGGGCGTCCTCGTAGAGGTCTGTGGGGCGCATCACGACGTAGGCAGGAACGCCGGCGAACTGCAGGCTGCGAGCAAGAGCGAAGGGCTCGCGCTCTCGACACCACTCGGCGAGCGCTGCGTCGATGGCGTCTCTCTTTGCGATGCGACCGTCGAGCGTGCTGAGCCCCTCATCCGGCAGACCGCGGAGGTCCGCGACGGAGCGGAGAGCGTCCCATTGCCCGGGTGTCTCGACGGCGATTGCGACGTAGCGCTCGACGCCCGCAGCCGCGTAGATTCCGTGCGGGCAGGCCGTGCTCGAGCCGTACCCGATCGGCCCCGCGATCCGGCCATTCACCGTGTAGTCCAGCGCCAGCGGCTCAAGGAAGTGGATGGCCGCCTCGATCTGAGACAGGTCGATGTGCTGACCCTCTCCGGTGTCAGCTCTGTGGAGCAGGGCGGAGGCGAGGGCGGCATTGCCAAAGCGCGGCGCTATGAAGTCCGTGTACGCGCCCCACGGCCCGCACGGTGCTCGGTCCGGCCAACCCGTGATCCCCACGAAGCCCGCCATGGCGGCACCCTGGTTGCCGAACCCGGCATAGGTTGCCTGCGGTCCCGTTTGTCCGCGCAGGCACGTACTGACCATCACGAGATCGCTGCGCTCGCGTGACAGGGTCTGGTAGTCGAGTCCGAACTTCTTCATGTTGCCCGGCGTGAAGCTCTCTACGACCACGTCCGCCCAGTCGACCAGCCGGCGCGCCAGCTGCCGGCCGCCGTCCGTCGAGAGATCGAGCGACATGCCGAGCTTCGACGTGTTGAAGTTCGCCATGAACTGGGAGCGGTCAGCGCCCGGTTCCGAATCCTTGAAGGGGGGCAGCTGTCGGAGCACGTCCAGGCGCGAGCTCGATTCCACGTGCACGACAGTCGCCCCGTGGTCCGCCAGTGTCTTGCTGATCATGGGTCCCACTCCGACCCATGCGAAGTCTGCCACCTTGAGGCCGGAATATGTGCCGTCCTGTCGAGAAACCGTCGCAGAGCCGCGCTTCCGCGGAGTTGGCGCTGGCGAGTCCAGCAGCGCCTGTGCTTCCCCGAGTCGGGGCGCGGGTGTCGCGAGTCGGACCGGAGTGAGCGAGAGTCTGGCGAACGGACCCGGGTGATCCCGCTCGCCCACGCGTGTCCAGTAGTCACGCGCTGCGAGCTGAGGGTCTGCGCGCAGATCCGCGATCGTCAGGATCGGCGCCAGCAGGAGCTTGGTATCGATGGCTGCCTCCAGGAGCTCGGCTCGCCGCTGCCCACGCAGGAACGCGAGTAGTACCTCGAGTGCACGTGCGACCTGCTCCCTGGTGAGCTTTCCCTCCATCACGTCCGCAACCCAGTTCTGCCAGTCGATGCCGCGCAGCTCGTCCGGAAGGGCGTTCTTATCTTCCGCCAAGCGCATGAGGAAGTGGAACGTGCGCCACCCGACGAGGGGCAGGCCCAGACCCACGAAGGCCGTGCCGTCGGCGAAGTCGAGCTGGTGCGGGAGGGTCAGCCCCGGGAGGATCTCCGGTAGCGGATCGCCGCGGAACTCACTCGTGCTGGGCGGATTTCCGCCCGTGTTGGGCGGGTAGCCCGTGGCGTTCATCAGGGTCCAGACGATCGCCGCCTGCATCGAGACGTCGAGGTGCTGTCCCGCTCCGCTTTGCCTGGCGGCGTGGAGTGCCACCACCGCGTCGGCGGCGGCCTGCGCGCCGGCGTGGAATGCGGCCTGCGGCAGTCCCAGCGGAAGCGGCGGTCGATCGCGGTCTCCCTGCAGGCCGATCAGCCCCCCTGCCGCCTCCAGCGTGAGCTCCGTCGCCGGAGTCGCCGCCTGCGGACCGTCCTGGCCGAACGGCGTGACGGAGACGTGCACCAGAGCGGGATTCAGCTCACCGAGCGCCGAGTAGCCCAGGCCGAGCGCGTCGAGCGCGCCGGGATCGAAGGATTCGATGAAGATGTCGGCGCTTGCGAGCAGTTGCTTCAGGCGCTCGCGGTCCGCGTCTCGCTCAATGTCCAGCACCACACTGCGCTTGCCGAGACCCAGCGCCGCCCAATAGAGCGAGGCCTCCGGATCTCCTTCGCGGCCTCGCTCGAACGGCGGCAGATTTCTCGCCGCTGCTCCGCCGGGCGGCTCGACCTTGATGACCTCGGCACCCAGGTCGGCCAGGATCCGCCCCGTCAGCTCAGCTCGGGCCGTCGCAGCATCGATGACCCGCGTCCCATGCAGAGGACCTTCTCGCTCCACCGCGTACCCTCGCGTGTTGTTCCCGGCGGTAGTCTACGCGACTCGCGAACCCCCACGCGATTCCGTCCGGCGACTGCGGATTCCGTCGGGCGACTGCGGACCCTGTCCGACGACTGCGGACCCGGTCCGGCGGAGTATACTCGGGCGACTTCCGTCGCTCATCGAAAGGGAGGATTCATGCTGCGCTGGAACGTAGGAGACGTCACGATCACGCAGGTGGTCGAGCTCGAGACCGCTTCGATCGGCAGCATGGTTCTGCCGCAGGCGACGCCGGAGCTCGTCAGGGCGATCCCCTGGCTCTCGCCGCACTTCCTTGACGCCGAGGGGCGGCTGCTCTTCTCGATCAATGCGCTCCTGGTCGAGTCAGGAGGCCGACGCATCGTAGTCGACACTTGCCTTGGAAACGACAAGGAGCGGCCGTACCGAGCATTCAACATGCTCTCGGGACCGTTCCTGCGCGACCTGGACGAGGCGGGAGCTCCGCGCGAGGCGGTGGACTTCGTGCTCTGCACCCACCTCCACGTGGACCACGTGGGCTGGAACACGATGAAGGTGGACGAGAAGTGGGTGCCCACGTTCCCGAACGCGCGCTACCTGTTCGCCCGCAAGGAGTGGGAGTACTGGAAGGACGCGCCCGAGGACTTCGGCCTCGTTGTCAGCGACTCCGTGCTGCCCATCGTCGACGCGGGGCTCGCGGATCTGGTCGAGATGGATCACAAGCTGACAGACGAGGTCTGGCTTGAGCCGACTCCCGGCCACACTCCGGGCCACGTGAGCGTGCGGATCCGCTCGGCCGGCGAGGACGCCGTGATCACCGGCGACATGATCCACCACCCCTGTCAGATCGCGAAGCCGGACTGGTCGAGCGCCGTCGACTACGACCAGGATCAGAGCCGGGAAACGCGCGGTGACTTCCTGCGCCGCTACGCGGATCAGCCGGTCCTCGTGATCGGAACCCACTTCGTTGCGCCGACGGCCGGTCGCATCGTCCGCGATGGAGACGCCTACCGTCTCGCTCCATAGTCCGTGATCGACCGCGGTAGATCCATCGACTGGGGGAAGACCTCCGAGGACTACGCGAGCCATCGACCGGGACCTCCGCCAAGCTTCTACGCCAGGCTGCTCGCACTTGGTGTCGGTCGGCCAGGCCAGCGCATCCTGGATCTCGGTACCGGGACGGGCGAACTCGCGCGGACGTTCGCCTTCGGGAAGTCCCGGGTAGCGGGAGTCGACGTCTCCGCACGTCAGCTCGCGGCGGCGCGATCGCTTGCCCGTGAACAGGATCTGGAGATCGGCCTGTGCCGTGCGCCCGCCGAGGAGCTCCCGTTCGCGAAGGCGAGCTTCGACGTCGTCTGCGCGAATCAGTGCTGGCTCTACTTCGACCTGGCCAGAGCGATTCCAGAGGTGCGGCGGGTACTGGCACCAGGGGGCCGCCTGGTCACCTCTCACTTCAGCTACCTGCCCCGCCGAAGCGCGATCGCGCAGGCCTCGGAGCGGCTCGTGCTCGAGTACAACCCGGACTGGAGCGGTGTCGACTGGGATGGTCGCGTTCCGGCGCATCCGCGCTGGTCGCGAGACGCGTTCAACGTGCGCGCGTTCTTTGCCTATGACGAGGCGATTCCCTTCAGCCGTCTTTCGTGGCGGGGGCGGATGCGCGCGTTGCGCGGCATCGGTGCCTCGCTTTCCGACGAGCAGGTGCGGGCCTTCGATCTCGAGCACGCGGCGCTGCTCGAGGAGATCGCGCCCCCGGAGTTCACGCTGGTGCACAGGATCGACGCTCACTTCCTCGAGTTCCGCGAAGACGAGGGCCTGCCTCCTTTATAATCTCCGGCAGGAGGACGAGTGGTCGACGGCGTTCATGTCTGCCTGAGTTTCGACTTCGATGCCATGTCATCGTGGATCGCAGGCTTCCGGACGATGTCCCCGAACGCGCTCTCGCGGGGCGAGTTCGGTCGCGTCGGCGCGCTGCGCTTTCTCGATCTGCTGAAGGAGTACGGGATCCGCTCCACGTGGTTCGTGCCAGGGCACACGATCGAGGCGTTCCCCGCCGCGGCCGAGCGAATCGTCGCGGAGGGACACGAGGTCGGGCACCACGGCTACTGCCACGAGGATCCCAGGCCGCTCGAGCTGGCAGACGAGCGAAGCATCCTGGAGCGGGGGATCGCCCTGATCGAGGGGCTCACCGGGGTCTCGCCGCAGGGCTACCGCTGTCCGTCAGGGAGCTTCAGCGAGAACACGCTCGGGCTGCTCGTCGAGTACGGCTTCTCCTACGACAGCAGCATGATGGCGGACGATTTTTCGCCCTACTACTGCCGCGTCGGCCACCAGGCCCCGGTGGACGCCCCCTACGTGTTCGGGCACGAGGTCGACCTGGTGGAGGTGCCGTTCTCGTGGCACAAGCTCGGGGCGGGCGTGTACACGCTGACAATGCATCCGCAGGTAATCGGCCGGGGCCACCGGCTGCTCATGCTCGAGAAGCTGATCCGACACATGCGCGAGCGCGACGTGAGCTTCACGAGCATGGGTGAGTTCGTAGAGAAGTGGAGAGCGGGGAATCTGTTCAGCGAGCGGAAGATGGAGACGCAGCATGGCTGAGATCGAGCGCAACGGGGTCCGCATCTACTACGAAGACCACGGCCACGGTCCGGCGCTGCTGTTGAGTCACGGCTACTCCGCCACCTCTCGTATGTGGCGCGGCCAGGTCGAGGCCCTTGCGGACGACTACCGCGTCGTCAGCTGGGATATTCGGGGCCACGGTCAGAGCGACAGTCCGGCGGACGTTGCGGCCTACGCGGAGACCGAGGCTGTCGCCGACATGGCGGCGCTCCTCGATCACTGTGAGATCGAGCGTGCCGTGGTGGGAGGACTCTCTCTCGGTGGCTACCTCTCGCTCGCCTTCCACCTTGCGTACCCGGAGCGGGTTCTGGCGCTCATGCTCTTCGACACGGGCCCCGGCTACAAGAACGACGCGGCCCGGGAGGGCTGGAACGACAGCGCGGAGTCGCGCGCCCGCGCCCTCGAGAAGAAGGGGCTCGAGGCTCTGGGAGACGGCGCCGAGGTGAGGATCAGCCAGCATCGTTCCGCGACGGGACTCGCGCTGGCGGCCCGGGGCACGCTCAAACAGTTCGACGCGCGGGTGATCGAGTCCTTGCCGGGCATCGAGGTCCCGAGCCTGGTCCTGGTCGGAGCCGAGGATCGCCCCTTCCATGCAGCCACGAAGTACATGGCCGGGAAGATCCCTCGCTCGACTCACGTCATGATCGACGACGCGGGTCACGCGTCGAACATCGACCAGCCAGAAGCCTTCAACGCAGCCGTGTGTACGTTCCTGGAAGAGGCCCTGGCGAGCTGAGTCACGCCCCCGGCTGGGGGGATGCGAAGAAGCTGTCCGAGTCGTCGAGCACGCGGTACCACTCCCAGCGCAGCCCCTGCGGATCCGTCGACCAGATCTTGTTCTGGGTGGCGTAGCAGCAGGTGTTCTCCTTCTCCTCCGCCCCCGCGATCCCTGCGCGACGGAGTCGCACGGTGGCGGTGTCCACCTCGGCCTGCTGGAACACCTCCACTCCTAGGTGGTTGAGACGCTCGGGAGCGTTGGGGTTCTCGAACAGGACGAGCTTGAGCGGGGGCTCGTCGATCGCGAAGTTCGCGTAGCCGGGCTCCTGCTTGTGGGGCAGGGCCCCGAAGAGCCCCGAGTAGTAGGCGATCGCCTCCTCTAGATCGCGGACGTTCAGGGCAAGCTGTACACGGGGAAGCGGCACGGCGAGTCTCCTTTTTTGCAACGCATCGATAAAGTTCGATGTAATCTAGACAACGGATCGACATGTGTCGGAACTAGATACTTGTTGCAAATGGATCGAGAATGCCCTAGACTCAGGGCATGGCAAAGAAGCTCCCCAAGTCCCCGATCCTCAAGGCACTTCGCCGAGCCGCTTCCAGCGAGCCCGCGGCCTATGAGTTGCTCGAATCCCAGCGCTGGGGCGACCAGCCTTGCTGCCCGCGTTGCAACTCGGTGGACGTGTACGCGATGAAGAGCCGCAATGGCCAGCGCCACAAGCACTTCCGCTGGCGCTGCCGGGACTGTGCCCGGATGTTCAGCGTTCGCACTGGGACGGTGCTGGAAGAATCCCGCCTCCCCCTCCATATCTGGATTCACGCCTTCTGGCGCGCGTGTGCCTCCAAAAAGGGCGTTTCGGCCCTCCAGATCAGCCGGGAGTGCGGCGTCACGCACAAGTCGGCCCTATATCTGATGCACCGGATCAGGCTGGCGATGGAAGAAGACGACGGGCCGCTCCTGGGCGGAACAGTAGAGGTCGATGAGACTTACATCGGCGGCAAGCCGCGCTACAAGACGAGCAAACGCGAGGCTGCACACAAGCGCTACGACAACAAGGAAATCGTGTTCGCGATGGTCGAGCGCGGAGGCCGCGTCCGAGCAAAGCACATTGCGCGCATCCATGGCGGTAACCTCAAGGACGAGATTCGCGCGGGCGTGCGTCGTGACTCTCGTGTGATCTCGGATGAGGCCCGCTACTACCACGGTCTCGGCAAAGACTTTGAGGGCGGTCACGAGACGGTGAATCACCGCCAGCGCGAGTATGTCCGCGGAGATATTACGACCAACACCGTGGAGGGATTCTTCGCGATTCTCAAGCGCGGGATCTACGGTACGTTCCACTCCGTCAGCAAGCATCACCTCCACCGCTACGTCGCCGAATTTACCTTCAAGTACAACACTCGTGCAGTTACCGACGGACAGCGGACCTTTACGGCCCTGCGGGGCGCTGAGGGTAAGCGACTCTTGTACCGGGACTCACCATTGGCGTAGACTCTCCCCAGGGGAAGGTGCCCACTCTCGGGGAATCGCAATGAGAAGCCACATCGCGACCACCGGACCGACAGTGACCCTTACCATGTCGGGCCTTGAGAGCGAAGGCGGCCACCTTCGACTGACCTCGTTTGTGCAAGAGTTACAGTCGCTCCGGAGTACATTGTTCGATTACGAAGCTCTTGTGAGCGGAGGCGTTCGAGCAAGTTACTTTCGGATCATCGAGTTGTCTCATGCCAGTCCTGCGACCGTTGTGATCGAGGCAGCACAAGAGAGAGATCGGCCTGACTTGCGAAGTCGGACCGTCGATGGATTCTTTTCCGTGATTGATCGAATTGACGAAGGAGAGGTGCCGGAAGAGCTGTCGGCACCCATGCTACGGAGAATCCGCGAACTCTCCCGGTCCGTCGGCAAACAAGTTGGTGCTGCGTCGATTGCCGTTGGCGGGCAGTCCGTTGATCTGACTGATCGGTTTACGGCAAACGTCGATAAGGCCCTCGCGAATGTAGATAGATCCTATGGAATCGTCGAAGGCCGACTCGAACAGATCAACGTCCACTCCGGAGCGAACCGTTTCCGGATCTATTCGGAGTTTGAGCCAAAGACCGTCGAATGCAGGTTTCCACAGAGCTTGAAGCGACAAGCAATCAGCGGAATCGACTCCTCCGTTCGCATCACCGGGGTCTTAAAGTATCTACCTCGTTCCGATTTCCCTCATGAGATAGAAGTGGAGGAAATTGAGATTCTTGAGCCCGACGATGAGCTTCCGGGTCTTTCTGACCTGAGGGGGATCGCGCCGGACGCAACTGGTGATCTCTCTTCTGAGGATTTCATCAGAAGGCAGCGCGATGGCTGGAACCGTTGATCTGTACTATTGGGACTCTTGCATCTTCATGGCTTGGCTCAAAGATGAAGCGCGCAAGCCGGGAGAAATGGAAGGCGTTCGAGGCGTTGTAGCTCGCTGGAACAAGGGTGAAGTTCGCATCATCACATCAACGATCATGCTGACAGAGGTAACTCCAGCTCAGATTCCAGAACCCGCACTTAGCGTGTTTGATAAAGCGCTTAGAAGGCGAACCCTCAAGGTCGTCGGTGTCGCAACTCCGGACGCTCTGCACCTAGCAACAGCGATCATCCATGAGGCCGACGAGTTTCACACCTTCGATGGAGGCGACGACAACAAAACACTGGGTCTCCTCGGGCTAAGTGGAAATGTTGCTGGCCACAAGCTCAAGATCGACAAGCCGCCCCAACCGCCGCAGGGAGAGATGGATTTTGACACCGGCAGACTCACGAAGAAGAAAGAAAAGCGGTAAATCACAGGGGCCTCCACCCGAGTCGCTGAGGATCGAGCGTGATCCCGCTCAAGCCCTTCAGAGTCTCTTGAAGCCGCGCCTACGGCGTCCCCGCCAGAAAGCGAAGCGCCGCAAGACGGACAGCGAGCAATAGGTCGATTCTCAGGGTGAGAGAAATCTCTCTGTAGCTTTTACAATCCCTATTTGCAACAAGTACCTAGTTTCGACATGTGTCAATATAAAGAGACATGAGCATGAGGACCAGACCGGACGGTTGCTGCCCGCTCGAATCCATTCCGCCGCTGCCGCGCCGGCAGCAGGGCGGGCTCGTAGGGGTCTTTCGCGCCCTGGCCGACCCCACGCGATTGGAGATCCTGCGCCTCCTAACAGGCTGCTGAAAAACTCCTCATCGAAGGGTACCTTGGGAGCGAGCCCCAAAGGGGGAGGCGTGAGAGGACAGGGGACGCTTCAGGGCGGGATGTTCAGCTACGTGTCGCTGGAGTCGCGGATTCCGGATGATCATCCGCTTCGAGCGATGCGGCGCATGGTCGACACGGCGCTGCAGCGGCTATCGCCGCGCTTCGACGCGATCTACGCCAGAGGCGTAGGGCGCCCGTCCGTGCCCCCGGAGCAGCTGCTGCGCGCCCTGCTGCTGCAGGTGCTCTACACCATCCGGAGCGAGCGGCAGCTGGTGGAGCAGCTGGAGTACAACCTGCTGTATCGCTGGTTCGTGGGTCTGGAGCTTGACGAGGTGGTGTTCAGCGCCACGGTGTTCACGAAGAACCGAGACCGGCTGCTCAAGGGCGAGATTGCCGAGCACTTCTTCGACGCAGTGCTGGAGCAGGCCGAGACCGAGGGATGGGTGTCGTTGGAGCACTTCACGGTAGACGGGACGCTGATCGAGGCGTGGGCGAGCCAGAAGAGCTTCGTACGGAAGGACGAGGAACGGAGAGACGACGATGACCCGGGCAACCCGACGGTGAACTTCCGAGGCGAGAAGCGGAGCAACCAGACGCATGCGTCGACGACGGATCCCGACGCACGACTCGCCGGTATGAGAGGCCAAGGCGCCCGACTCGCGTACCAGGGACACGTGGTGACGGAGAACCGGAACGGCTTGGTGGTCGCGGCGAAGCTCACGCAGGCGTCGGGATATGCGGAGCGCGAAGCGGCGCTCGAGATGGTGGAAGGTCTGGGAGGCGGGCGTCGGAGGACATTGGGCGGAGACAAGGGCTTCGACACGAAGGGGTTCGTGGAAGAGCTTCGAGAGTTGGGCGTGACCCCACACGTGGCGCAGAACACGACGAATCGACGCAGCGCGATCGACGGGCGGACGACGCGCCACCGGGGCTACGAACTGAGTCAGCGTTTTCGCAAACGGGTGGAAGAGGTCTTCGGCTGGATGAAGACCGTGGGGCTGATGCGCAAGACCCGACACCGCGGCACGGATCGGGTCGGCTGGGTCTTCACCTTCACGGCCGCAGCCTACAACCTGATCCGGATCCGCAAGCTGCTGGAGGCCACGTAGGTCATGTGCGAAACCGCCCCGCGATCAGCGGAGCCCAAGACCGGTTCGAACCGGGAATCGCGCCCCGCCCCTCGGCCGGTGAACCCCCTCGTCGGAAGGACCACCCCTCAACCAGTCACTTTCTCCGCAGCCTGCTAGGCGGTCTTCACGGGCAGCGGCGGGAGCTCATAGCGAGGCCCCCATCGTCGAGTGCTTCGTCGCGCTTCCCTCCCCATAGCGGACCCCAGACGATCACTTCGAGGCCGCAAAGCTCCGCAGAAGATCCCCAAGCACCTACAGACTCAGCCGCATCCCGATCCGAGCCGTGATCCCCTGAGCGGGGAAGCCGACAAACTCTTCGTAGTCCTCGTCGAGAAGATTCTCTACACCGAAGAAGACGCGGACGTAGCTGTTGACGTCCCAGCCCAGCGCGGCATCCACTCGCAGGTACGGGTCGAGCTTCTTCTCGCCCACCGGGATCGCAAAGTCGTGGACGGTTCCAACCCAGACCGCGTTCAGGCTGGCCTCCACCCCCTGGCTCGTTTTCCAGCGCATCCTCAACCCGCCGCGCCACTGCGGCCGGTTCCGCAGCTCGTCGTGGGAGTTCTCGATACGGTGGTCGACGTAGGTCACGAAGCCGCTCACACCGAACGTTGCGAGGGGCTGGACGGCTACCGCGAACTCGCCGCCCTGGGACACCACCGTGTTCCGATTCACGAGCAAGTTCGTCGTGGGATCAAAGTCGATCAGATCGTAGAACTCGCTGTAGAAGAAGGTCGCGTCGACCCGCGCCTTTCCCTCCCACAGATGTGTGATGGCTCCCAACTCGAAGATCTGGCTGGTCTCAGGCTCTAGCCCCAGAAGGCCCGAGCGCTCACGCGCCGGATCGCCCACCAGCGGGTTGCCCAGTGCGAAGAAGCTCTGCAGCTTGAAGCCTCGGCCCCAGTTCGCACGCAGGACGGTGTCGATCGACTTCAGCCCGTACCTTACGCCGATCCGCGGACTCAGCTCGTTGTCCTCGTCCTCGGGCATGTCGTACCGGAGACCGGCTTGAAGGCGCAGGTTCGCGATGGGTCCGATGTCCACCTCGACGAACGGCGCCACGCTGTACCGATCTAGGGAGAAGCTCGTCGGGAGCTGCAAGCCGAAGAAGTCGATGAACCCATCGCTCTTTCCGCGTTCGAAGAGCGTCTCGGCGCCGGCGACCACGCGAGCCCAGTCGCTCACCCGGAAACTGTTCCGCCAGGTGATGTCGTTCCGGGTGAAATCGCTGTCGGTCTCGGCGGCCGGGAATGGAGCGTTGATGCCCAGCGGATCGAAGCGCGCCGGCTCGATCAGATCCTCAGTCATGGAAAAAGCCGTATTCGATCCGCGAGCTGTACCAGTCCGTGGGATCGAGGAGAAGCTGCAGGCCCGCCAGCGACCAGGTCGTGTCGCGCTCCTCAACCGCGCGCGTGGGCGAGAATTCTGGCCCACCGCTCGCTTCTGCATAGGTCTCGCGCTCGGTGTCGCTGATACGGAAATTTGCCCGGGCGCGAATCCGATCCGAGACCGCGTAGCCGAGGTTCGCGATCATCGTGTCGCTCTCGAACTCGCTTCCCGGGATGGGGACGCCCGCGTCGATTCTGGAGAACGTCAGGGAGTAGTCGAACCGGCCGATTCGGTCGTTCGCTTCGGCGAGCACGCGGTAATACCCGTTCTCGCTGCCTGCGACCGCGAGGCTGGTCTGCCGGTCGGGAGCTCCCTTGCGCGTGACGATGTTCACGGCTCCGGCAATCGCGGCCGATCCCCACGCCGCCGGAAGAGGCCCGTGGGCCACCTCGATTCGCTCGATGTTCTCAGTACCGAGCAGCGAGAGGTCGAACGAGCCACCGCGCGAGTTCGTGGGATCGTTCACCATTACCCCGTCGATCAGGACGACCGTGTAGTTGGCCTCGGCCCCGCGCATATAAAGCGAGCTGACGCCGCCTCGCCCACCACCCTCATCAACGTGCAGCCCGGGCAGCATGCGCAGCACCTCGGTCACGCTGTCGGTGCCCAGCGCCTGGATCTGGTCGCGGGTGACGATCGAGACCGTCGCGATGCTCTCGCCCACGAGACTGGGACCCGCGACACCCGGCGATGGACCGCCTGGGACCGCGTCGGACTCCTCGCGGGAATCCTGCCCAGCTGCCGGCAGGGCGGCCAATAGCAGCATTGCGCCCCAGACCGCGAGTCGGCCTCGCCTGCGAATGTCCATGTTCGAAACAGGTCCTCCGGGCCCGTGAGACTCGTCGGCAGCAGAACGCAAGCCCTTTCTAACACAAAGAACTTCGCCCACTATCGACGGGAAGGGCGGCCCGCGACTTGCTCGCTCAGACCTTCTTGGCCTTCAGTCCGATGACGCGGCCGACGTAGCTCGGGATCGGGAGCTTCTCGTGGGCGGCCTGGATCTCGGCGAGGCGCGCCTGGACCTCGGGGGCCATGGGCATGCTGCGGCGGGTCTTGGTGCTGACGTGGAACGACATCAGCTCGTTCGTCGACGCCAGGAAGCCCTCTTCCGCGTGGTACATCTCGTGCGCGTAGTGGAAGCGCTTGGCGTCGAAGCCGAAGAGCTGGGTCGTGAAGCGCAGCGGGTCGCCGAGGCGGAGTTCGCGCTGGAAGGTGACGTGGGACTCCACGCTGAACGTGGTGACGTCGTTTGCTGCCTTGAAGGCGAGCGAGAGCCCGATGTAGTCGAGCCACTCGTCGGTCGCCTTGTCGAACACGACGAGGTAGTAGCCCATGTTCATGTGGCCGTTCTCATCGATCCACTCCGGTTTGACCACGGCCCGGTAGCGGTCGAGGGGAGCGGCTATCTCGTCAGCCATCCAAACTTCTGCGGCTTCCTCTGCGCGCGCGGGTTGATCATGATGTTGACGATGTTCGGGAACGGGTCGGCCAGCGCGTCCTTCAGGGCGGGACCGAGCTCGTCGGGCTTGGTCACGAAGTAGCCCTTGCCGCCGAAGGCCTCGATCACGCGCTCGTAGTGCGCGTTCGGCGTGTACGCCGAGACCGGGATGTTCTCCGGATCGAGCTCGTTCGGACCGCCACCGATGCCGTTGTTGTTGATGATGATGAAGGTGATCGGGAGCTGGTAGCGGCAGGCGACCTCGACCTCCATGCCGCTGAAGCCGAAGGCGGAGTCGCCCTCGACGGCAACCACCTTCCGGTCGGGGTGCACCGCTGCGGCGGCGATCGCCTGACCGAGGCCCACGCCCATCGTCCCGAACGTGGCGGCGTCGAGCCGGGAACGCGCCTGGAAGTTCGGCAGGATGGTGCGGCCGATGTCCATCGTGCTGGCGCCCTCGCTCGAGATGATCGCGTCACGCGGCAGGAGATCGCGGATCTCGCGCAGCACCCGGTAGTAGCCCATCGGTGTGGAGTCGTCGTCGAGCATGGCCTCGACCGCGGCCGCGTTCTCCGAGCCGCTGGCTGCCAGGTCCGCGCGCCACTGCGTCTCTGTCGGATACTCCCAGGGTTGATCTTTCAGCTTCGCGTTCAGCTGCCCGACGATGGCCTTCGCGTCTCCGACCAGCGCCACCTCGGTCGGCACGTTCGTGCCGATCTCTTCCGCTGCAATGTCGAGCTGGACTACGCGCACGTTCTCCTGGAAGCGCGGCGGTAGACCGAAGTGCATGATCCAGTTGAGCCGCGCGCCGACCAGGAAGATCAGGTCCGCGTTCCCGAGCGCGTGGGAGCGCGCGGTCGCCACGGACAGGCGGTGGTCGTCGGGGACGACGCCCTTGCCCATCGGAGAGGCCAGGAAGGGGAGCCGTGTCGCATCGATGAACTCGCGCACCTCATCTTCTGCACGCGAGTACGCTGCGCCCTTGCCCACGATCACGAGCGGGCGCTCGGCGGAGCGCAAGGCGGCCAGGGCGGCGTCGATCGCCTCAGCAGGGGCCTGCGTGCGCGGCGGGTCCGGAACACGCGGTGGCACCCGGAGCTCGTCCTCTTCCACCTCGCCCACGATGATGTCGTTGGCAAGGTCGAGGTAGGTCGCACCGGGGCGGCCGTAGATGCTCGAGCGCACGGCCTGCTCGATGTAGTACGGCAGCCGGTTCGTACGATCCGGTCGTGCCGCGTACTTGACCCAGGGACGTGCGGACTCGACCTGCGGGGCTTCCTGGAAGGCCCCTTGCCCGTTCTGGTAGGAGTCGTTCGCTCCGCCAAGCAGGATCATCGGCCAGCAGTTCGACCAGGCGTTCGCCAGGCCGGCGATCGCGTGCACCATGCCGGGACCCGAGACCGCGAGACACGCGCCGGGCCTACCCGTCAGGTAGCCCACCGCACCGGCGGCGTAGCTTGCCGCCTGCTCGTTGCGCATCCCGTAGAACTTGATGCCTTCCTTTTGCGCGGCGATGCCGACAGGAATCACCGGAAACCCGACGACGCCGAACATGTAGTCCACGCCCTGCTGCTTGAGACTGCGAGCGATGAGGGTCGCTCCATCGATGCTGGCCATGCTTCCTCCGCGATGCTGAGATCGGATCTCTGGGTCCGGGTATCCTACTCCGCGACGCCAGAAAAGAGGAGTCCTCGTCGGTGAAGTTCGGTGCAGGTCTCTTACGCATTTCGTTCTCGGCGGGACTCTTCTAGTTGTGAGGTGATCAAGATTACATCGCCTCGATAAACTGAGGTGAATAGAGTAGGATACCTCATGCCAAAGAGTCGTCCGGAGCGGCTGTGCGACCTGGTCGACCGCCGCGGCGAGGTGGCCAACCGCGACGTGGTCAAGGCACTCCGCGTGTCGGCTGCCACTGCCCATCGCCTACTGCACGCCCTTGTCGTGGGGGAGGTGCTGCAACGCCACGGTAGGGGCCCCGCCGCGCGCTACTCGCTGCGGCCGGTGCGCCGGCGCTTCCGCCTGCGCGGGCTGGAGGAGGACCGCGCCTGGGGCGAGGTGGCCGAGCGCATCGCACGCATCCGCCCGCTCGCGCCAGCGGAGGCTCGGAGCCTTCTGTACGCGGCCACCGAGGTCATCAACAACGCCGTGGAGCACTCGCGGGGCACGCGGGTCGAGGTGCAGATCGAGTTCCGCGCGGCGGGCGCTACGGTCGCGACCGTGCGAGACGACGGCGTCGGCGTGTTCCACCGCCTGTGCGAGGACTTCGGCTTCGAGACCCCGCACGACGCCATCGTGCAGCTCGAGAAGGGCAAGCTCACGAGCGAACCCGCGCAGCACAGCGGCGAGGGGTTGTTCTTCTCGTCGAAGGCGGTGGCTCGCTTCCGGCTCGAGAGCCAGGGTGTAGCCTGGATCGTCGACAACCTCGCCGCGGACAGCGCCGTAGGCTCGGGCGCAGCGCTGCGCGGAACTCAAGTCGTCCTCGAGGTCGTGCGTGGACGCACCCCCCAGCTCGAGGACGTCTTTCGCAGGTACACCGATCCGCAGACTCTGGCCTTCACGCGGACTCGCGCCACCATCCGACTGAGCACCTTCGGAACAGCGCTCGTATCTCGCTCGGAGGCGAGACGCCTGGTCGAGGGTCTCGCGAAGTTCACCCATGTGATCCTCGACTTCGGCGGCGTCGAAGTGGTGGGACAGGGCTTTTGCGACGAGGTGTTCCGCGTGTTCGCGCACGCACATCCCGAAATCGCTCTCGAGCCCATTGGAATGAACGAGCCCATCACCTTCATGGTGGCCCGAGCGCGCGCGACCTGAGTTACCCTCGAGACACCCCCCCAGTTGTCGCGGTCGAGGCCCTGAGCTGTCCACCTACGCCCGCCGTCGCGAGGCAGCGAGCGCCGGCTCGCGGGTGTCGAGCGCGCCCTCAAGGAGAGCTAGCTGGGACGCCCCTTGCGCCGTCCGAAGAGCCCGACCAGGGCCATCCCGGAACCGAAGAGCAGCATCGAGCCGGGCTCCGGCATGGGCGTGGTCACGTGGACGTTGTCGAGCCCAAACTTCTCGTCGTTCCCGGTGACCCAGCTATTGAAAGTCATCACGGCGTTGGGATCCAGGTGGGCAAAGGTGAAGCTCACGCTGTACGTCGAGTCGCCGTTGTAGAAGCCGAGCGTATCCTCTGCGACGGCCCCGGTCCCTGCCTGATTGTCCCCACCGGGGAACCCTCCGGGATACGCCTGCAGCCACCTGTCTCTGTTGCTGAACGTCGTGCCGAGCAGCGTGACCCCGTCGACGTCCAGGGTCCACTGGTCCTCCCCGCCGTTGTTCGTCCGGTTCCCGTCCCACGAACCGCCGAGATAGAGATCGAAAGACAGGGTCAACGAATCGTGTGACCCCAGGCCGGAGAGCGAGAGGCTCACGCTCGTCCAGTCCTCCTCCGCACCGAACTGGCCCAGGAACTTGTCCCCGCCGAGCGGAGTGACGTCCGTCGAGGTGTCCGACCATTCGGACCCGGGCGCACCACCCTCGAAGTCTTCGAAGTAGATGGTCGCCGCCGCCGCAGGGTGTGCGCTGACGAGCATCAACACGAGAACACCCAGTCCCGGTCCGAGCGATAGAGGCGTTTTCATTCCTGACCCCCGTGCCACCCCCCGAAGGTCACCATGGTGACAGTACCACACTTTCGCGCAGCAGGGGGAAATACCCGCAAGATCAGGAGGGTGACGGTGATCCCTGCACGCTCCCGATCGCGAAAATCCTCTAGCTACGGGTACTTCCGCCCGATGGACGGAGCCAGCCGCGGCGGAGTCCGGGGGCGGTAAGGCCCCTCGCTAATCAGGCTGGGTCGACGACCGTCGGGATCGTCGCCGCGTGGCGACCCCAACGACAAGGCTGCCCACCGCGAATAGGACGGCAGATCCGGGCTCGGGCATCGGTGCCGAGGCCCCGGCGCGAATGCTCGAGACATCGGGGAAACTGCCTCGCTTCGGCCAGCTCCCGCTGAACTCGGTACCCCCGATGCTGGCAAGCCCCCAGCTCGAGACGTCGATTCCCGCGTAGCTCGCCCCACCGTCGAGCCAATAGAGAGCCGAGTAGCCGTTCGCCTGGACGATCAAGTACTCCCAGTGGTCGTCGGCCGACAGGTCGAGGTCGCAGGCGATCCGCCCGATGCAGCTCCCCGCGTCGACCTTCGCGAGCTGGAGGGTCTTGACGTAGTCGGACGTCAGCGAGACGAACTTGGCGTCCCAGCTCAGCGGGTCATCGTCGACGCCGCCTCTGATCACCTCGACGGGGATGCTGGCCGCGCCTGCAACCCCGGCGAACGACACCAGGATCGCGAAAGCGGTTGCACCGCAATGCCGTAGGAGTCGCGTCATGGAGAGTCCCATTTGAATGCATCTCATATCACATCCAACGGGGAAATGTGGGAATTATCCTCCAGTCGCTCTCGGCCAGCCCGTTCGGCGCCCGGGTCCATCGCTGGCTATACTCGCAGAGTTCCACCAGGGACGGATGCGGATTGGCCTATCTCGCCCCCAAGGATTACGCCACCGATCCTGATGTCGCAGAGAAGATCCTGCGCCTCATGGCGGGGGAGCTCGACCTCTCCTGGATGAAGAACGTCGGCGAGCGCGCCTCCTTCCGCCCCTCCCACGCCGAGCGTGGCCTCACTCTCGACGACATCAATAGTGGCGGCTACGGACCCGATCGCATCCCGGAGATCGTGCGCCACAACTTCTCGATGGCGCCTCGCGGAGCCCTCCTGCCGCCGGGGCTCCCGTCGCTGGGCTACCAGGTCAATCGCAAGAGCGACGTCTGGTCCGACCTGGCGCCGCAGCTCTTCGAAGAGGCAAAGTCCCGCCGCTGGACACCGGCCCGTGACGTCCCCTGGCAGACCCTGGACGGCCGTGATCACGCGGACCAGCGCGAGCTAGCGATTCGCCAGCTCTCCACCTCGCTCGTATCGATCGGACTCGTCTGTGCAGACGTTCCCGCGTACTGGGTTTGGCGGATGAACCAGGAGTTCCACGAGATCAAGTACCTCATGTGCGTCCAGATGTTCGATGCAGCCCGCTTCGCGGAAGCCTTCCGAAAGCGCGCGCTCTACGGCGCAGGGTCGCTCGGCATCGACTCGAAACCGCTCGGCGAGCTGCTCAAGATGATCCTGGAGTCCGACACCTACCCGCAGGCGTCGGTCTCGATGAACGTCATGCTGTTCTCGTTCGTGCAGGCGCTGGGCCGTCAGCTCGAGTTCCTCGCCGACAACGCGGCGGACGAGTACCTGGGCACGCGACTCACGCAGGACGCCTCGCGCTTTCTCGCCTACGGAGTCGACCACATCCGCACCTTGACCAGTGCCCGACCGCTCATGGTCGAAGAGCTCGGGGATCACCTCGACCCGCTCGAGAACGGACTGGTCGGTGCGCTGGGCGCGCGCGAGATAATCGAGCCGCTGATCCTGCTCTCGGGCGGCCTCGAACCCGTGATCGCCCTCTACGAGAGTGCCACCGCCGAGTACCTGACTCGCTGCTCTGGCGCAGGCCTTGGCAACCGACGAGAGCGGACCCCGCTGGGCGGGTTCTTGAAGCTGCTTCGCGAATAGGAGCTAGGCATGGGCTACTTCGGTTCCGTCGAAGACTACAACTACAACGACGACTTCGTCCTGCGCATGCGCGACATCAAGAAGGGCAACCTCGACCTGGGCTGGCTCGACGCCGGCACGGAGCAGCTCGAGTTCAACGCCGACAACCCCAAGCGGGGCCTCACACACCTGGACCTGAACCAGGGCAGCTACGGCTATGACGACTTGCCCGAAGTCCCGCGCGGTCCACGCGGCTCCGCGCCTCGCGGCGCCGCCTTCGACGTCGAGGAGCAGGCGGACCTCTCGCCCGAGCTCAACCGCAAGAGCGAGGTGTGGGCCTACCGGGTCGCGTCCTTCACCGAGGAGGCCGTGAGCCGCCAGTGGAACGCCAGCACGGACATCCCCTGGGCGGACCTCGACACCTACGAGCGCAGCGAGGAGCAGGAGATCGCCTTCGCCCAGCTATGCACCTTCTTCACCGAGGTCGAGATGATCGCCACCGATCTCCCGGCCAAGTGGGCCTGGCGCATGAACAACCAGTTCCACGAGGTCAAGCAGTTCATCGCCACGCAGGCCATGGACGAGGCGCGACACGCCGAGGTGTTCCGCAAGCGCGCCCTCGCGGGCGGCGTCGGCCTCATGCAGGCCATGCCCCAGGCCGAGCAGTCGCTCAAGGCCATCCTGGACGGCGACTCTTACAGCGACGCCAGCGCCTTCATGCACCTGCTCGCCGAGGGGAACGTGCTCACTATGTTCCGCTTCAGCGAGTTCATCTCCCCCACCCCGGTCGACAAGCGCATGTTCCAGCTCGTGATGCAGGACGAGGCACGCCACGTCTCCTACGGCATGCAGCACCTGAAGTGGATCATGGACGAGACCCCCGAGCGCAAAGAGGAGCTCCACCAGGCGCTCGACGAGGGCGAGACCTTCTCGATCTACCAGTTCGACGCCGCACTGAACGAGTGCATGATCGTCCTGGCCGGCAAGGGCACCAAGCCCGACCAGATCAAGACCGGCATCGAGATCGTAGGCACCATGCAGATCAAGCAGATCGAGGAGTACTTCTCCCGCCTACGCCGCGCCGGCTTTGAGGAGCGCATCAAGCGCAGCAAGTTCCGCCCCATGCTGGCGGATCTCGGCCTCCTGGGGACGGATCCGCGCTTCGCGGATTAATCCAGAGTTTCTGCTTGCCTATTGTTGGGGGATTATATCGCTGTTTACCCAGATTCCGATCTAATGGGAATTAGGTACTTTGACTGAATCAACCACCTATCGAGGCTGCCGCCATGGGTGATCTCATCAGCTTCCCGGGAGGCGAGTCTCATCCTCAGGACTCGGAGCAAGAAGGCGAAGAGTGTCCCGCGCCATCTGAATCAGGTCACGCCGATCCCAAAGAGAGGTCTGGGGATACTTCCCCTCCAACTTCGGATCTGGAGTCAGAACAAGAACGACCTTTCCGTCTTCTTGGGTCTGGCCGTTGTCGCTATACGCCCAAGTGGACACCTGAGATGGAACGCCAGTATTACGTATGGTTGCGGTCATATCTTCGTCAGACAGAACCTTGATGCCGCCGTCGCTACGTCGATCGGTCATTTGCTCATTCCCCTTCTTGCGTCCGTCTGACTTCCTTCACGCTGTTTACCCAAGGCCCCGATCACTTCCGAGCTCGTGATCCAGGCTTGAGATAGCGCCACTCGTCTTCCTTCTTCGGCGGACTACGCATCAGCGCTCGCGCGACATTCTCCGGTGTGTCCGGGATCGGGTCGGGCATGACCAGCTTCTCCGGCCGGCCTCGGCGACGTTTCTGTTTGTTCGACTCTGACTGATTACGGTTTGCGGTCATCTCGACTCTCCAAAATACTGCTTCAGGAACTCAAAGACTTCACGCTTTTGCACCTCGGACGCCGACTGAACAATGGCGAAGACATTAAGCCAGCCGGTTTCATCATCCCAATAGTTCTTCTTCATGACTTGGTGACGCCCGCAAAGGGGTTGCCATTTTGTCGGGTCTTTGGGGTTAGCCTCAGCGTGAAGTGCGTGAGGCGTTCGATGGTCAGGTGTGAGTTTGACTGTCCCTCCGCCCACAAGGTCGGTATCGCCGTTACGCAAGTTGCAAGTTATGCCGCTTTCCTGCCAAGCGCACCGATCTTCGTATTGAGCTAAAACGAGTTTCCAAGTAGCTGCCGTGGGGCGTGTACGGCGGAGTGCTGTAGCTCGGCGCTCCGCGTTCGGCATCATGTACTCACTGACCTTCAGCTCGTCTCGGTTTCGCCAAGATAGGATCGTATAACCCTCGTCGGTTCGTAATTCCGAAAGGCGTTGATGCCAGTTTTCAGGGATACGTCCCGACTCGGGGTCAGTTGCAACTTCGATCAACTGTTCACGAGTGGCCACTTTACCAGGATTATCCAGAAAGAATGCCTTGATGCGCTTCCGTATCGACCCCTGGCGGTATGTTCCTTGAATGGTGGCATTTCTATCTTCCATTCAAACGCCGGTGCTTTGCGATTCTTGATCGCGTCAGAGTTAGGGATTCGGGAGAATTGTCACAGAGGATTCCATTTCGCTTGAGGCGAAGGCACGCTTCGCCCGTGGTTCCAGAGCCGCACATGGGGTCAAGTACAGTGTCGTTCTCTTTGGTGGACATGGACAGCAACGGCTCAATCACCGAAAGCGGTTTTTGAGCCGGGTGGCCCGTCTGCTCTGAACGCCCAACAAATCCGATATTGAGCGACGCTTCCAGTACCGAGGAAGGGCCGGGCACAAAACGCATCTTCCCATTGTAGAAGCGTTTGAGTTGCTCCTCATTCAAGAAGTGCTCCGGGTAAACCGGCGCGTTGTCCGATGCTATGTGCAGGCAAGTATTCTGCGCTGATCTCCACCCTCTAATGACGGAAGGACAGTTCTTGTAGTACCACGTGAGCCATGCCACAAGACCGAAACCCGATGGGATGTGAGCGATCTGGTGGGCGATAATTTCCGGAAATCCCCAGATGAAGACGTGTTCAGAAATCTTGCACGCAGCATGGATGACGTCGGTAAGCCAACCGTCATAATCTGGTCGGAATCCACCGACTCCTTTGTTGTACCAAGGGTCGAGTATGACCGCATTTACGGGTGGAACCACCGCAAGCGTATCCAGCACATCAGCCGCCGGAAGCATCTTGATAGTTGGGCGCTTTATGCGGGGGCTACGAGATTTCCGCTGCTTTGTGGCTGACGCTTGAACCGAGCCATCCATCACGTCGTCTCCGCCGACGCCCCGGTGGCCTGAATTAGATCCCGGTATCGCAGGCGCTTCCCGAACATCGCACTCGCCACGGTCCGCATCTGGTCGAGCGTGTCGTACTCACGGACGTTGTGCCGCCCGGCGAATTCGCAGACGTAGCGGTTTAGGTGCTTCGGGGACATCTTGTGATACGTCCCCTGATAGCCACGCTTGAGCATTGACCAGAACGACTCCACGCCGTTCGTATGTGCTTGGCCTCGCACGTACTCCCCCACGCTGTGACGGACGCTCTCGCGGTTCGGATAGCCGCTGTACGCGGTCGCGTCGTCGGTGTAGACCTTCGCGCCTGGTGAGACTCGACTGGCAACGAACCCCTGGAGGGTCGCGGAGTCCGTCGCGGACACAACGACAGCGCTCACGCGCTTTGTGGTCCGATCCTTCACGCCGACTACAGCGGTTTTGCCCACGGGTCCTCTCCCCAGCCGCAACTTCTTTCGGGCGTGTTTGTTGCGTTCCCGCCCGCCCAGATACGTCTCATCGACTTCCACCGGCCCCGCGAAGGGCTGCTCTCCACCGCTCCCATCCTGCCACACCTCACGGATTCGGTGGGCCAAATGCCAGGCCGTGCGCTGAGTGACGTGTAGATCACGGTGCAGCTTCATCGACGCAACGCCCTTGAGGTTGGTGTTCATCAGGTAGATGGCGAAGGCCCAGACCTGGTAGCCCTTCTTGGAGTTCTCCATGACCGTCCCGGTTTTGAGACTGAAATCTTTGCGGCAATCGCGGCAACGGTAGGGCTGGGGCTTGCGCGTGGGGCGCTCCTGAATGTTCAGGGAGCCGCACTTGGGGCAGGCCACGCCATCTGGCCATCGAGCCTCGATGAACCAGCGCTCGGCCGCCGCGTCGTCCGGGAACATCTTGGCCACCTCGACCATCGACAGGCCCTTACGGTGCGCCTTTCCCGGTCCCTTCTTGCCGCCCTTCGCCATTCCCGGCCTCCTTATTTATGGCGACAGTTTACCCAACTAGCAGGGCGGCGTCAAGGGAATCTGGGTAAACAGCGATATAATCCCCTATTGTTGGTTTTGGGTGTCAAATGACCGGTTGCCGCACCTGGCATCTAGGATCTGAGAAATGAGCAGAACGGGAGTCCTAACGGGCGCAGTTATCTCCTTGATGTTGCTATTTGCACCCGACACGGCGGGTGCAGCCCGCATCATGACGCTGTCTGACAGCAACAACCACGGGAACAGCGGGGGCGCGGTGTACTTCGACCTCGTGACTGCTGATAGCGCGCTCACGATCACGGGCTTCGAGACCAACACGAGCAGCGATGATCCCTTCGGCTTCGAAGTCTTCCTCATGGAGAGCACCAGTGTCGGAAACGAGCTGGACGGGAGCTTGTGGACCTCTGCCGCTACCGGAACCGGCATTGGCAGCGGGATCGACAATCTGAGCCAGATCACGCTCGACAACTTCTTCACAGTCGAGGCCAACACGACCTACGGCTTCGCGCTCGTCCTGGACGGCCCCGCGGGAGAGGCGCGTCACTACTACACGAACGGCACCGAGGACAACCGGTTCTACGCAAACTCTGACCTGAGCCTCCTGCTCGGGTCAGCGAGCAACGTCCCGTTCCTGTACCCCGATCGTTTCTTTAGCCCGCGCGTCTGGAATGGGAGCATCAGCTACGCTCTATCTGCCGCATCTCCCATGCCGGAGCCAACGTCATTGGTTCTCTTTGCGGTCGGCTCCACGATCGTCGGTGCCAGCGTCCGGAAGAGGTCTCGCCGCGCCAGCTGACGCCCACGTTCGAAGGGGAGCGATCCCCTAACGAACAGCGACTCGACGGCGGCTCGCTTACTGTGCTCCTCGATCCCGCTCTCGGAGGGCTGATTCTCGAACGACTGCGCCGCGCTCAGCATCTGCGAGGACGGCTCGAGGTTAGGACGCGGCATGTGTCGATGTGATTCAGACCGCCTTCAAGCAGCCGTCTGAGAGTGCCTTCGCGTTTGGCTGATCCGCGCTAGCGCGCGCCGAAGACAGACGCGAACTCTCGAATCATCAGCGGTTCGCAACGAGGGGATCAGGGTGCCTGCTACTGCCGCCCGTGCTCTGGCTCGCTTATTCTCCCTGCGAGGAGCGGATCGATGATCAAGGTAATGAACGTCTGCGGGGCTCGGCCCAACTTCATCAAGATTGCGGCGCTCTTCCGCTCCTGTTCCCGGCACCCCGAGATCGATCCGTTTCTGGTCCATACGGGGCAGCACTACGACGAGAACATGTCGGCGCTGTTCTTCCGCGACCTGGATATTCCGGAGCCGAATGTCAATCTCGAGGTCGGATCTGCTACTCACGCTGTCCAGACCGCAGAGATCATGCGCCGCTTCGAGCCACTCCTGATCGACCAGCGGCCGGACTGGATCATCGTCGTAGGCGACGTCAACAGCACCATCGCCTGCTCACTTGTAGGAGCAAAGTTGGGGGGCCGCATAGGCCACGTGGAGGCTGGCCTCCGCAGCTTCGACCGCTCCATGCCGGAGGAGATCAATCGCGTCCTGACCGATCGCATCAGCGATCTGCTCTTCGTCACGGAACGCTCTGGCGTTGAGAACCTCCGAAAAGAGGGGATCGATGAAGCCAGGATTCGTTTCGTCGGGAACGTGATGATCGACACGCTCCTCCGCCACAAGGACATCGCCGAGCAGTCCACAATCCTTAGCGAGCTAGAGCTCGAGCAAGGCAGCTATACATTGGTCACGCTTCACCGCCCAAGCAACGTCGACGACTCGGCCGTTCTTGCGTCGATCATGGAAGGACTGATTCGGATAAGCCAGGAGTCGCCCGTGGTCTTCGCGATCCACCCTCGGACAAGGCAGAGACTTAGCGATTACGACCTGACGGAACGACTCGGGGGTGCGTCGGGACTCTGGCTCATCGATCCACTCGGGTACCTGGACTTCCTGAAACTGATGAGCCATGCACGCCTCGTGATGACGGACTCAGGTGGTATGCAGGAGGAGACTACGATTTTGCGAGTCCCCTGCATGACGTTGCGTAGGAACACTGAACGCCCCGTGACCGTAGAGCAGGGTACCAATCGGCTCGTCGACCCCAACGAGCGTTCGATTCTGGCCGCGTGGAGGGAGCTATCGCGCGGCACCTGGGGAGGAGGCGGTACACCCGAACTATGGGACGGGAGAGCCGCCGATCGTATCGTCGAGAGTCTCGTACGAGAGTCCCGGGACCTCTAGAGCTTCTCGACCTTTGGGCTCGGTCCAAGCAACGCCGTGGCGTTCCGCGTGTCCAACACCCTTGGAGCAAGGCGCACGACGCGGCCGTAGTCGACATCACGATGCCCGGCACAGATCACGGCCACATGAGCCGCACCGAGTTCCTCGTCGCTGAGAGCCACGGACTTATGAGCTGTTCCGGCGACCTCCACCTCTTGGATCCAGGGGTCGTGGAATCGCACGTCGGCTCCCAGCTCCCCAAGTTGCGCCATGATGTCGAGCGCAGGTGACTCCCTCGTGTCCGCCACGTCGGCCTTGTATGCGACACCCAGGAGCAAGACCCGTGCTCCATTCACCGCCAGCTTGTCGCGGTTGAGAAGCCGAACAATCCTCTCCACGACCCATCCGGGCATAGCGCCGTTAATCTCACCCGCGAGCTCGATGAACCGCGCATTGTAGTTGAGACTCCGGAGCTTCCAGGCGAGGTAGTTTGGATCCACCGGGATGCAGTGTCCGCCAAGGCCCGGTCCCGGCTCGAACTTCATGAAGCCGTATGGTTTCGTCGCCGCGGCCTCCGTCACCTCCCAGACGTCGAGCCCGAGCCGATCGCAGATCATCGCCACCTCGTTGGCGAGGCCGACGTTGATCATGCGAAAAGTGTTCTCGAGTAGCTTCACCATCTCGGCTGAGCTCGAACCCGAGACCGGCACGACTTCGTCGAAGACCGTCCGGAACATACGGACGGCTAACCGAGTGCACGCCTCAGTAACGCCCCCAACGACCTTGGGAATCTGCTGCAGGGCAAAGTCGGTGTTCCCAGGATCGATTCGCTCCGGAGCAAAGGCGAGGGCGAAGTCCTCACCCACCCTGAGCCCGCACTCCTCGAGCAAGGGGAGAAACAGCTCGCTGGTCGTGCCGGGATACGTCGTACTGCCAAGAATGACGAGCTGGCCGGACCGAAGAGTTCTGCGCATCTCCTCGATCACGGAGAGCAGCTGAGAGATGTCAGGCTCCCGAGTGCGGGTCAGCGGCGTAGGCACGCAGATGTGGATGCAATCGAGCCTCCCCATCTCCCGAAAGCTGGAGGTAGCTCTCAAGCGCCCATCGTCTACGAGCCGCCGGAGATCTGCAGCAGAGACGTCTCCTACATAGGAGCGAGCCGCATTGATCTCACCGACCCGGAACCCATCCCTGTCGATCCCGGTGACGCGAAAACCCGCCTGTGCGAACGCCACGGCCAGAGGGAGTCCAGCGTAGCCAAGCCCGACGACGCCCATCTCGGCCTCGCGATGGTCGATCAAGTGTTCCAGGTTCTCGAGGCGAGTATCCACGTGGGGTCCTACCGGATGACCAAGCCAACCGGGCCAGAGGTGAAATTCTACACCTATCGCGGCAGCGGACGTGTGAGGAAACTCTGCAGATTCGCCAATCGGGCTTAGAGGAATGGTCCCGACCGCGGCTCCTCAACCGCTGGAAGAGTCCCCGAACAAGCCGTGCTTCTCTGTTGCGAGAACCAGAAGATAGCTTGCGAGCGCCGGACTCTGCTTCGCAGCTGACTCTGTAACTATCGGTAATACCTAGAGACTTACACTTCTCCGGACCCGATGGTCTCTACTGAACCGCAGGATGGGAAGAGCCGGCCTTCGGACACCACGGCACTCGCTCGGCCGGTTCCTCCGCCAAGATGCGAGCCGGGCCAGATTGGGGTCTGGAACAGAATGGACAGGTTCAGGTGGGGGAGGGCTCGGCAAAATAGTCGGTGTACCACTCGACAGTGCGCTCAAGCCCCGCGTCAAAGCCCAGCTCGGGTTCCCAGCCCAAGACGGCGCGGGCTTTTTCAGTCGACAGCGCGAGGAATCGGAGCTCTGACTGAACCTCGTCCCTCACGATGGGTTCGAGGTCAGACTTCATGATCTGCAAGATGCGGTGGACGATATCGATCACTTCGAGCTCGACCCCGTAGGAGAAGTTGAACGGTTCCCCCCGAATTTTGGCTCCTTCGATGAGTTGTTCAGCTACGAGGAGTTGAACGTCGACGGCGTCATCGATGTGGAGGAAGTCTCGAGTAAAGCGGCCATCGGAGCGAAGAACCGGCCGTTCGCCGCTAGCGACACTTCGGATTGTACCGGGGATGATCCGAGTGAAGGTGAAGTCGTACCCACCAAAGTAGTTTCCGCAGCGCGTGATGGCCACAGGGAGCCCGTAGGCTCGGCCGTATGTTTGGGCGATATGGTCTTGCGAGGCCTTTGCCGTGTCGTAGGCGTGCAGGGGGTTGAGGCACTGGGTTTCTCGTAGCGGCATCTCTTGGACGCCGTAGGCTTTGTCGGAGGAGCTCACGACCACGACACACTCGGGATTCTTGCACCGCACGCTCTCGAGGATGTTCCAGGTGCTTTGGATGGTCGAACGGAAGCACTCGACCGGATTGTCGATGACCTTCGTCACGTCGCAAAAGGCTGCGATATGGAACACGGCTTCTATCGGATGACGGTCGATGATCGAATCGATCTTTGCGGCGTCGTCCGCAGAACCCGATTCCATCAGTACGAGACTGTCGAATCCCTCTAGATAGAACTGCGACTCGGGACGGGGACGCCGCACGAGGGCGACCACTCGACATTGGTACTCGAGAAGTCGCCTCACAACCCAGCCGCCCAGAAACCCTGTGGCGCCGGTTACGAGGACAGTCCTCCCGTCCCAGAATGCTGCGTTCGGCATCACGCTCCTTCCGTCCGGACTATATCTCCTGGTGGCATGGGCGCTACGGCGTCACGGCTTCGGATCGGTGGGGGCAGATTCGTCTTGAGAACGAAGTCAGTAGCCGCCGGGCTGCTCCGACGCCTGGAGGCAGGCGCCATTCAGGACCTCGATGCTCTCGCGGCGCTGCAGACGGACGGTCTTCGCCTCGGTGACGGGATGGGCATCGCGCGCGAGCTCCTCCATAAAGGGCTGAGCCGACGACCGTCGCGCTCCTGCTCCTTCTCGGAAGAGGCGCTCCCACTCAGTGGGGCTGCTATGACCGGCGAAGAGATCACCAGGCGCATCGAAAGGCTGGTGCAGACCACTGTGGGCCAATTTGAGCTCGTCAGAAGCGGTTGAGCCACTCGATGAGTTCGCCCCCGAGACCCGCGCTTGTGGTGGACTCGAACCGGCGACAACCACGTTGGCAAGCCCCGATAAAGAGACAGAAGAGCCGTAACCTACCGATCTAGCTTTCAGTCACGGCCGTTCGCGGAGCAGTGCCTATCCGCGCCCGCGGCTCCTGCCACAGAGCCGGGATGTTCAACGGAAGGCGCGGGCAAGCGGTCTCGTCGGAGGTCACGGCTATCATCCTAGAGGACCACGTGCCGATAGGGTACGCCAGGAGCCGGAAATGATACGGCTACATTCTGGTTGGCTTGTGGCGATCTCGCTCGTTCTCTGTTCGGGCTCGACGGCACTCGCCGGCATGCTTTCCGGCCCGATACTCGATGACGGGCTGACTGTAGTCATCGAGGACGTTGTCCAGGTTCCGTTCAGCTCCCCGTCACCACCACACGCACGAGTCAACGTTCTGAGGGAAGCGCCAGACGGAAGCGGCCGACTCTTTGTGAACGACTTGAACGGTCCGCTATACGTGATCGAATTTGGCATCCCCGAGACATATCTAGACTTAAGCGCGGATTTCTCACTTCTGAAGATCAATCCTGGGCTCGCGTCTGGGTTCGTCAGCTTCGCCTTGGATCCCGAGTTTGGGATCAACGGCCTGTTCTATACGGTCCACTCAGAGTTCGTGGGATCGACTCTGGCGAACCTTGGGCCCGCGGTACCTGCGCCGATCGTCCAGCATTCGGTGTTGACCGAGTGGCAGGCCAGCGATCCAGGAGCCAACACCTTCTCGGGAACATCTCGAGAGCTGATGCGGATTGCAGCCCCGCACCACTTTCACAACCTGGGCGAGATCGCCTTCAATCCCACTGCGACACCCGCGGACTCCGACTACGGACTCCTATACGTCGCTGCGGGCGACTTTGGCTCCGTGCAGACGGGTCAGCCAGAGCAACTACAGCGGCTCGATACTCCCTTTGGTGCGCTAATGCGAATCGATCCACTAGGCGGACCGTTCATGAGGAACGGCACGACCTACTTCTACGGAATTCCGAGCACCAACCCCTACGCTAACGACGGAGACCCCGACACGCTCGGTGAGATCTATGCGCACGGGTTCCGCAACGCGCATCGCATCTCTTGGGACCCAGACGGCCTGCTTGCCGCAATCGTCAGCGACATCGGGGAGGCGAACATCGAGGAGGTCAACCTTCTCACAGAGGGCGGGAACTATGGCTGGCCGCTGCGCGAGGGGACCTTCGCGATTGACGTGGCCACGGATCCGCAGACTGTATTCGGCTTGCCCGGCAACGATGCCGGTTTCGGGTTCAGATACCCGGTCGCCCAGTATGACCATGATGAGGGCCGAGCGATAGCAGGGGGGTTTGTGTATCGCGGATCCATTGCCGAGCTACGCGGGAAGTTCGTATTCGGCGATATTGTGAACGGTCGAATCTTCTACTCAGCTGTGAGCGATCTCGTCGCTGCGGATGACGACGATCCATCTACCACCGCGCCTGTGTATGAACTGAGTCTTTTGCACGAAGGAGAGCATAAGACGCTCTTGGAGATCGTGCGGATCGCGCTGGGAGACCCCGGTATCGGCCGGACGGATCTCCGGTTTGCCATCGACCTTGCTGGGGAGCTTCACGTCACCACGAAGCAGGATGGTTGGATTCGCAAGTTGGTGGCGGTCCAGGTGATTCCGCCGGGGGACCCCGCTCTGATCGCCCACTGGCGCTTCGACGAGGGGTTTGGCGCGGTAGCCTCGGACGACAGCGGGAACGGGAACGCGGGCAACCTGGTGGGCCCACAGTGGGTGGCGGACACTCCGGACGGAGGCGGTTCCGCGCTCGAGTTCGATACCAACGATCTCATCGATCTCGGCGGTCTCGACATCCTGGGCGAGCCTCTCACGATCGCGCTGTGGTTCAAAGCGAACGGCTTCGGGGGCGGATCTCAGGACGGGCGCCTGATCTCCAAGGCGACGGGGGCCGCGTCGGCCGCCCACTACTGGATGGTGAGCACGATTGAGTCGGGCGGCCTCACGCGGCTGCGCTTCCGCCTGCGCACGCTCGGAGCGACGACGACACTGATCGCGTCCTCGGGGGATCTGTCGCCCGGAGTGTGGACGCACGTAGCAGCGGTGTACGACGGCGGCTCGATGCGGATCTACAAGGACGGCATGGAAGTAGGCAACATGCCGAAGTTGGGTCCGCTGGACACCAATCCCGGCGTGCTCGCCGCAATCGGGAACCAGCCACAGGGGGCCGGCACGAAATCGTTCGACGGCCTGATCGACGACGTGCGGATCTACGAGCGGGCCCTGAGTCCCGCCCAGATCCAAGGCCTCACCCTCGACAGCTCACCCCCGGAGTAGGCCGGAACGCAATGGCTCTTGGGTCTGGCCAGCCGAGAACGGGGAGTTGCAGCTTGGGGCGCACGTGGCGATAGGAAGACGAAACCGCTTCACAGGCCCTAGGGCAGCCATGTCTTCAGGACCTTCTTCGCGGCTTCCAAGCCGCCGCTCAGGTTGCGCTGGAGCCTCTCCGCGGGCATCAGCAGGTATCTGCGTAGGCGCTCTTCCGGGCGTGCAACGAACACCGTGCTGTGCTGGCGTCCATCGAACTCGGGAGGCGGCTCCTTGGTGTAGTAGTAGGCAGCGAATGACCGCCGAACCAGGCCACTCGGGCACGCCACGGGCTCGACACCATGGAAGCTGATCTCGCTGGTCGCGAAGAGGACGCAACGGTTCAGCAGTGGTTTGATCGAGTGGTGGCAGATCTTCACCCGCCGATCCCAGAGCTCCACCGCGCCTCCCCACTCGTCCTGCCACTCGGGGTTGAGATAGAGCAGGATGTTTAGTCGGCGATGGAGTTGCCTGTCAGCCACGTAGTTGAAGTCAACGTGAACGTCCAGTCGTCCACCGGACCCGGTCACATGCATCCCACCTCCGGCCAGGGATTCGTCTGCGAGGAGCTTTGGAGTGTTGGTGATGTACTCAATGTCTCGGAGAAACTCAGGTGCGGCGAGTGCGTCGTTGAGACGCCTCACGGGCTCGGGGAACACCTCAGCGTTCGTGATCTGGACCTTCTTCTGTTCGTTCACACGATTGAAGTGGAACCCTTGCTCTGCGGAATCCTGGAAGGTCGGATAACACTCCGCAACTTCGAGAGCGAACTCAGGATCAAGAAGCTGCTCGATCAGGACGAACGGAAATGGCCTTGCAGCAGAGAAGCTCTCTCGCAATGCGTCCAGGTCAAGGGGGTTGAGCAGGCCGGCCACTAGTTCGACTGAGAGGGCTCTAGTTCGCGGAGAGACCCCACCCTTGCGGGAGTCCGCAGAATCGGCGCCCGCAAGCGAGCAACGAGATCAGAAGCATCTCGGCCAAGGACCTTGCGAGCCAGCGCCCGGGCACCACATCCAAGTACGTCCGCGAGCTCGGCGGCAATGGCTTGTGGCCATCCGTGATGCTTCGCAAGGTAGTACATGCGGCTGCGATAGAAATGAGTCGAGATCATGCTACCGCTGAGCGGAAGTCCTGAACCAACGGCACTCCGACCCCGCGCATGGAATCCGACGGCCTCTCCAACCGCCCAGAGCTCGTAACCCGCCTGCCGTGCACGAACACACAGGTCCGTCTCCTCAAAGTACAGAAAGAAACGGGGATCAAAGCCACCGAGGTGCCTCCAGAGCTCGCCACGCACCAACTGGACCGCCCCGCACAGCCAGTCTGTCTCGAACGGAGCGCTACCTGGGGCGATACACTGTCGGTGAGGCCGTCGCAAGCGCAGGCTAGCCCCCACGACCCCCCACGGTGTCGGGAGACCCCCCACTAGATGAGAGTTCCCCTCCGCGTCGATCAGAGCAGGGGCTACGATTCCCGCCTTTGGATGCTCCTCCATGAAGTCGACGAGCATGCTGAGTGCCGACATCTCTAGCCTGGCGTCGGGATTCAGAAAGAGCACGTACGGAGTCCTGGATTCCCCCCAGGCTCGATTGCAGGCCCTGCCGTACCCTACATTGACGGGAAACTCGATCAGCTCCAGCCAGTCCGTCTCTTGCCTCAAAAGCTCGAGCGTTCCATCCGAGCTCGCGTTATCAACGACGATGCACCGGAGTTGCCTATTCGAGCACGGCTCACGCAGAGAGTTGAGTGCATCCCGCACAGTCACACTGGACTGATACGTCACGATGACAACCGTCGTAAGCGCGGGCTCCATCGCGTCGACCGTTCTCCCGCCAGCTCCTTCAGAGCAGTCTTGCATTGATCGAAGACCGACGTCAACATTCCACTTCCCGCATGAAGACGCTAGTCACCGGTCATAGAGGCTATATCGGGACTCACCTAGTCGAGCTCTTGAAAGCCGAGGGGCACTCGGTAACGGGGTGCGATCTCGGCCTCTTCGACGGATGCGAATTCGCTGAGCTACCTCAGCCGGACGAGGAGCTCCCGCGAGATATCCGAACTCTCTCCATAGGAGATCTCGAGGGCTACGACTGCGTGATGCACTTGGCCGCGATCTCCAATGATCCGATGGGAGACCTCAACGAAGAGATTACGTACAGCGTCAACCGGGATGCCTCGATTCGCATTGCAAAGCTCGCCAAGCAGGCGGGGGTTGCGCGATTTCTCTTCTCGGGAAGCTGTTCGGTATACGGAGCGGGCGAGAAGCTCGACCTGGAAGAGGGAGATCCCCTTGCACCCCTTAGCGCGTACGCACGTTCGAAGATCGAGACCGAAACCGGCGTGTCCGAACTGGCGGATGACGAATTCACGCCGACATACCTGCGGAACGCAACGGCCTACGGCTACTCGCCCATGCTCCGGGTAGACCTGGTAGTCAATAACCTGCTCGCTTCGGCCATGTCCTACGGGGAGATCCGCATCATGAGCGACGGCACTCCGTGGAGGCCTTTGATCCACTGCCGGGACATCGCGCGGGCGTTCTGCGCCTTTGCCAGCGCACCTCGCGACATGATCCACAACAAGGCCGTCAACGTAGGCGGCAACGATGAGAACTACCAGGTCAAGGACGTTGCGGAGAGCGTCAAGAGGCTCATTCCCAGTGCAGCTGTTGTATTCACCGGCGAAACTGGCGCCGATCCCCGAGACTATCGCGTGAGATTCGACCTATTGAACGAGATTCTGCCCAACTTCAAGCTGGCGTACACCTTGGACTCCGGGCTGGAAGAGCTCCACTCGAAGATGGTCGACTACGGCTTCTCAAAGCAGCACTTTGAATCCGATCGCTTCGTCAGGCTAAGAGCGCTTACAAAACGATTCAGCCTCCTGGAAACCTGTTGACCAAATGCGGATCGCACATGGCCGAGCAGAGACGAACCTGCCGAGCCTGCCGCTCCGATCTCGAGCTGATTCTGTCGTTTGGCCCCACACCGGTCGCCGATCTGATCCTGACCGATGAGCAACTCTCCGAGCCCGATCCGATCTTTCCCCTCAACCTGAGCTTCTGTCCGACGTGCACGCTGGTGCAGCTGATGGACACGTTGCCGCAGGATCTGCTCTACCGCGGTGAGTACCCCTACTACACCTCGAGTCTGCCATCCCTAACTCGCCACTTCGCCACTAGCGCAGACGAACTGATCGAGCGCCTCGCGCTGGGCTCCGGCCATCGCGCTATAGAAATCGCGAGCAACGATGGCTACATGCTTCGAGTGTTTTCCGAACAGGGTATAGAGGTCGTCGGCATCGACCCTGCCAGTGGACCCGCCCATGTGGCCAGGGAGGCCGGTGTCCCGACCTTATGTGAGTTCTTCAGCGCGGATCTGGCCAGAGAACTCGTCAGTCAGGGCTCCAGCGCAGATCTGGTGCTCGGCAACAATGTACTCAACCTGGTCTCTGATCTGGATGACTTCGCGGAGGGGGTCAAAATCCTACTCAAGGATGACGGGGCCTGCGTCCTCGAGGTGCCCTACGCAGTCACGCTACTGGATCAGGGCCAGTTCGACATGATCTTCCACCAGAATGTCTGCTACTTCTCCGCGACAGCGCTGGACCGACTTTTCCGCCGCCACGGCCTCTACCTCAACGAGTTCAAGCACCTTCCGACCTTCGGAGGCTCCCTGCGACTCTTCCTCGAGCCCAGCGAAAGGGTCCAGGACTCAGTGAGTAAGCTCTTGGCCGAGGAAGCCGCTAAAGGTATTGCGCGGTCCGACTACTACGCGACATTCGCCGCCAGGACCAAAGAGACTCGCAGCCGGTTGGTG
This sequence comes from Myxococcota bacterium, assembly GCA_965247115.1. GTDB lineage: Bacteria > Myxococcota_A > UBA9160 > SZUA-336 > SZUA-336 > JAUXJB01. The sequence goes on along the minus strand of CBDFGR010000003.1, from coordinate 2,484,458 downwards.
GATCTCATCGCGGACCTCAAGAGGAAGGGCAAGAAGATCGCAGCCTACGGAGCGGCCGGTGGCATGGCCACGACGTTGCTCAGCTACCTCCATCTAGAGCAAGGTGCGCTGGAGTTCGCCGTAGATGCGAACTCGCACAAGCACGGTCGCTACACTCCGGGAAGCCGCCTCAGGATCCACCCTCCCGCCAAGCTCCTGCGAGAGATGCCAGACTACGTGCTGCTTCTGGCCTGGAACTACAAGGACGAGATCCTCGCCCAGCAGCAAGCGTACCGGGAACGGGGTGGCAAGTTCATAATTCCCCTCCCGGCCCCAGAGATCGTCTAGTAGTGCCGGAGAGCGAGATGCGCGAGGAGACTCAAGCCCCCCGACGTACCTGTCGCTTTTGCGGCTCCTCCCGCACCGAGACCTTCGTAGATCTCGGGATGTCCCCCCTGTGCGAGAGCTACCTCGCGGCGCACGAGTTGGACCGGATGGAACCCTTCTACCCTCTCTCGGCCTTTGTCTGCGCAGATTGCCTTCTCGTTCAGCTAAGCGAGTACGTTCACCCGGAGGAGATCTTCTCCGACTACGCGTATTTCTCGTCATATTCCAGCAGCTGGCTCGCGCACGCAGCAGATTACTCTCGGGAGGTTGTGGGCCGACTCGGCCTCACAGATCAGAGCTTTGTGGTTGAACTCGCGAGCAACGACGGATACTTGCTCTGCAACTTTGTTGAGAACGGCATCCCCTGTCTCGGCATCGAACCTGCTACCAACATCGCGGCAGCAGCTAACCAGAAGGGCGTACCGACTCTTGTGAAGTTCTTCGGTCAGGAGACGGCCCGCGAACTCGCGGCGGAGGGGAGATGCGCAGATCTCATCATAGGGAACAACGTGCTGGCTCAGGTTCCCGACCTCACCGACTTCGTGGGGGGCGTGAAAACCCTCCTCAGGCCAGGCGGTACGGTGACGATGGAGTTTCCGCACCTCTTGCGGCTAATTCGCGGGAACCAGTTCGACACCATCTATCATGAGCATTTCTCATACTTCTCGCTTGTAACGACGGAGCGCATTTTTGCCGACCAGGGACTCGCGCTATTCGACGTCGAGGAGCTGCCTACGCACGGCGGCTCGCTCCGGATATGGGCGAGACACGCCGAAGATGATTCGAATTCAGTCCAAGATCGACTCGAGGCCTTGCGAACGCTCGAGCGAGATGCGCAGCTGGATTCGCTCGAGGGCTACGCCGGTTTCGCGCCGCATGTTGAGCAGACGAAACGAGATCTCCTCTCGTTCCTGGTCGACGCAAAGACCGCAGGGAAGACGATCGCCGGATACGGAGCGCCAGGAAAGGGAAACACGCTTCTGAACTACTGCGGGGTTCGAACGGACTTCATCGACTACACAGTTGACCGCAACCCGCACAAGCAGGGAAAATTCCTGCCAGGCACGCACATCCCGATCTTCCCACCAGACCGTCTCGAGCAGACTCGACCCGACTATATCCTGATTCTGCCATGGAACCTGCGAGACGAAGTCTTGGAGCAGCTGCAGTACACAAAAGCTTGGGGAGCCAAGATTGTGATCCCGATTCCCAAGCTGGAAGTGATTGATCCTGAGGATGATTGAGCTCCATCCCACGGGTGTGGATCGGATCCTGTGCCTGGGCGCACACTGTGACGATATCGAGATCGGCTGTGGGGGGACCATTCTCACAATCCTCGAGCAGGTCCCCAGCGCAGAGGTCTACTGGGTCGTCTTTGCATCGGATGAGCAACGAAAGAGAGAGGCCCTGAAGTCCGCGGAGATCTTTCTTTCACAGGCCCGGTCCAGGCACATCGCCGTTGAGGAGTTTCGGGAGAGCTTCTTTCCCTACTGTGGTACCGCCATCAAGGAGTACTTCGAGAGGCTCAAGCGCGAGTTCTCGCCCGATCTCATCCTCACCCACCAGCGTGGCGACCTCCACCAGGATCACCGTCTCATCTCGGAGCTGACCTGGAGCAGCTTCCGCGATCATCTGATTCTCGAGTACGAAATCCCGAAGTGGGACGGAGATCTCGGAGCACCAAACGTCTTTGTCCCGCTATCCCAGGAGATCTGCCAGCGAAAATTCGAAGCTCTCTACACGTGCTTTGAGAGCCAACACGGACGGGACTGGTTTACCGAGGACACCTTCTACTCTTTACTGCGGCTGAGGGGAATGGAATGTCGCTCGCCCAGCAGATACGCGGAAGCCTTCTACGCCCCGAAGCTCAAACTCGGTGTACTTCGTCCCACCAACTAAGACACCTTCAGGCCATCGCGTTGGCAAGATCGGCGTACGATGGGAGGCGGTGTGATCGCATCTGACCTCTGCCGTGCTTGCGGCGCGGATCGGCTGCGGGTCTTCTACGAAGTGTCCGACATTCCCGTCGAGAGCACTGTGCTGCTGGATTCACGAGAGGCTGCGCTAGCCTTCCCGAGGATGGACCTGCAGCTGGTGATCTGCGAGGTCTGCGGGTTCATCGCCAACTCACTCTTCCAGGAACCCACTCAAGTCCCTGAGTCGGCCTACGAGACCTCCCAAGCATTCTCGCCGCACTTCTCCAGGTACCTACGCGGGCTGTGCGATGGACTCATCGAGCGCCATGGACTGCGGGAAAAGACCATCATCGAGATCGGATCCGGCAGCGGTGAGTTCCTGCGAGCGATCTGCGAACTCGGAGATAATCTCGGATTAGGGTTTGACCCGCTAACTCCCCCAAATCAGCAAGCCCGGCAAGACAATCGCGTGACCCTCGTGAGAGAACTCTATGGCGGACAGGACTTGGGCACGCTCGGTGACTTCTTCGCGTGCCGTCACACGCTAGAGCACGTAGCGCATCCAAGAGCGTTCATACAGATGATCCGGGGTTCCGCTAGCGCCAGGCCTGGCGCGCGAATATTCTTCGAGGTTCCCGACGTCACCCGCATTCTTTCCGAGAACGCATTCTGGGACCTCTATTACGAGCACTGTAGCTACTTCAGCTTGGGATCGTTGGCGCGTCTGTTTCGCTCCTGCGACCATCAGATTCTGGAGCTCGACAGAGTTTATGACGATCAGTACCTGACTATCGTTGCAACTTCTGGCCCAGAGCCGAGGGCCGCTCCTCTACCCGGAGAAGACGACCTCGAAGAGGTGCTCGCAAGCGTTGAGAGGTTCTCTCGGAACGTCTCCCAGGAGGTGAAGCGCTGGCGGCAAAAGCTCGACGACTTAAGCGCCCAGGGGAAACGCATGGCCGTATGGGGATCGGGTTCGAAAGCGGCCGGCTTCCTCGCGACTCTCCGTGTCCATGACGAGATCGAGTACGTCGTCGACATAAACGAGCGAAAGCAAGGCAAATTCCAGGCAGGTACGGGGCAGGAAATCGTAGCCCCCGGCGCCCTTCGTAGCTACCAGCCCGACGCAGTGATCCTCATGAATCCAATCTATCGTAACGAGATAACAATCGAGCTCGACAGAATGGGGCTCACACCCCAGGTCCTCTCCGTCTAAGACGTTCCACGTTACAGCGCGCTCGCACCAACGGAGGTCGAAGCTGACCACAGTCGCGCCTGCGCGCGGCCGACCATCCACAGTTCCTCAACGTATCTCATGACTAGTGTTGCAATCTCCGGCGAATCCACTCTGCCGCCACCATCGCGATAAAGCGGGTGTTGGTGATGGCGTACCGTTTCAACATACGGCGCGGCTCTTGCCACAGGCGATAGAGCCACTCGAGACCAAGCTGTTGCCAAGCAACTGGAGCACGGCGAGTCTTTCCGGCAAGGATGTCGAAGGCACCCCCCACACCATGCGAAACTCCGACCCCCATGCGCGCGCCGTACCGCCTCAGAAACAGCTCCTTCTTAGCAGGCTGCTGAAAAACTCCTCATCGAAGGGTACCTTGGGAGCGAGCCCCAAAGGGGGAGGCGTGAGAGGACAGGGGACGCTTCAGGGCGGGATGTTCAGCTACGTGTCGCTGGAGTCGCGGATTCCGGATGATCATCCGCTTCGAGCGATGCGGCGCATGGTCGACACGGCGCTGCAGCGGCTATCGCCGCGCTTCGACGCGATCTACGCCAGAGGCGTAGGGCGCCCGTCCGTGCCCCCGGAGCAGCTGCTGCGCGCCCTGCTGCTGCAGGTGCTCTACACCATCCGGAGCGAGCGGCAGCTGGTGGAGCAGCTGGAGTACAACCTGCTGTATCGCTGGTTCGTGGGTCTGGAGCTTGACGAGGTGGTGTTCAGCGCCACGGTGTTCACGAAGAACCGAGACCGGCTGCTCAAGGGCGAGATTGCCGAGCACTTCTTCGACGCAGTGCTGGAGCAGGCCGAGACCGAGGGATGGGTGTCGTTGGAGCACTTCACGGTAGACGGGACGCTGATCGAGGCGTGGGCGAGCCAGAAGAGCTTCGTACGGAAGGACGAGGAACGGAGAGACGACGATGACCCGGGCAACCCGACGGTGAACTTCCGAGGCGAGAAGCGGAGCAACCAGACGCATGCGTCGACGACGGATCCCGACGCACGACTCGCCGGTATGAGAGGCCAAGGCGCCCGACTCGCGTACCAGGGACACGTGGTGACGGAGAACCGGAACGGCTTGGTGGTCGCGGCGAAGCTCACGCAGGCGTCGGGATATGCGGAGCGCGAAGCGGCGCTCGAGATGGTGGAAGGTCTGGGAGGCGGGCGTCGGAGGACATTGGGCGGAGACAAGGGCTTCGACACGAAGGGGTTCGTGGAAGAGCTTCGAGAGTTGGGCGTGACCCCACACGTGGCGCAGAACACGACGAATCGACGCAGCGCGATCGACGGGCGGACGACGCGCCACCGGGGCTACGAACTGAGTCAGCGTTTTCGCAAACGGGTGGAAGAGGTCTTCGGCTGGATGAAGACCGTGGGGCTGATGCGCAAGACCCGACACCGCGGCACGGATCGGGTCGGCTGGGTCTTCACCTTCACGGCCGCAGCCTACAACCTGATCCGGATCCGCAAGCTGCTGGAGGCCACGTAGGTCATGTGCGAAACCGCCCCGCGATCAGCGGAGCCCAAGACCGGTTCGAACCGGGAATCGCGCCCCGCCCCTCGGCCGGTGAACCCCCTCGTCGGAAGGACCACCCCTCAACCAGTCACTTTCTCCGCAGCCTGTTAGGGGTGGAGATGCCTACGAATAGGATGTCGGCGTCCGCCGCACTGATCTCATGCGCCACCTCTTCTGCCTCTTCGGCCCCGAAGTAGCCATCGCGATGGCCGGCCACGCGGAGGCCCACGTGACGTTCGCGCACTCGCCGAAGCATGTCTTCGAGGACTAGCGTCTTGGCACCCAAGAAGTAGACTGACAACCGCTCGCGATCAGCGAGCTCCAGGAGTTCGAGGAAGAGATCGATTCCAGTTACGCGCTCAGGGAGTGGCGCGCCCAATAGGCGACTCGCCCAGACCACGCCGATTCCATCGGCCAGAATCAGCCCGGCCGAGCGAACAGCCTCCCGCAGAGCGGGGTCATGTCGCATGTTGACGAGCTTCGCAGCATTGACAACAGCTATCGTAAGACCGCCTTTGCCGGCTATCGCGCCACGGCAGATCTCCACCGCCTGTTCCATGGTAGCGGCATGCACGCAACCGCCGAGAAACCTGCGAACGGGAACGGATATCGGCGAGTCTTCTACAGGCATATCACTGACCGTGCGACCGAATCATTATCAAGATGCAGGGCCTACTGGTTCTCGTTTCGAACTCAGCAGATCCGTACTTAGGTAGTTAAAGACAGCTTCCGCGATGACCTGGTGCCCTACGTCGGTGAAGTGGTCAGCGTCAAGGAAGTAGGTACTGATTCTCCACTGAAAGAACTGCTCGATCTCCTCCGCTCCGTAGCCCCTCCGACGTAAGAAAGTAAGTGTCTCCGTATCCGAGAACACAAGCTCGCTGAACCTATCGGTGAGGTCGATAACCTCGACTCCTTGATCTGCCGCATGACCCTTGAGGACCTCCTGGGGCATTCGGAGCTGATCGTCAACCAGCTGAAAGCTGAGCGGAAAGATCAACAGAACGATTGGGATGTCGTGGATCTGGGCGAGTTCATACATCTCTTCCAGATCCGACAGTACGAGTTCCCACGCTCTGTCGAATGGCGGATCTAGTCGAGAGCTCTGGGACATCTGTCTAACATCCCAGACCTCTTGCAGTTTGGCTGCCTCGAGCCTCCGTGCACGCCACTTTAGTTGCAGAGTGAACCGGCCCAGTCCCGTCTCGTTGACGAGATAACCGTACAAAGGATTTGCGGCCTCTCGAATTCCATGGTAGTCGAAGCCAACACCTCCGAGCCCGCGTCGAACTACGAACGGTTCAGTCACGTCATTCATGCAGAAACCAACGACGATGAAGTCCGGATCAAATCGCATCGCATCTCGAAGTACTTGTACTTCCTGCGAGGTTCCGTAGCCATGGACTCCTGTGTTGATTATCTGAAACGAGGAATAGAACTCGATATTAGTCTCAAGGAGTCGCTCGAGGTGCGAACTAAACGTCTCTCTATAGGTAAGGCCGTATGCCATCGTCACTGAGTCCCCGATCACGAGTCCCCGCAACTCACGCCGACCCTTCTCTTCATCGAATTCTTCGTCGTGGAAGCCATGAGAGTTTATACGGATCAGATCTCCCGGTGGCCTCGATTGCTTCAAGGTTCGCACCGCACCTGGACGGTGGCGGAAGTGGAGCTGCGAGTCGTAGGTCCAGAGTGGTAAGCCGGACCTAACCAGCAGAAGTCGATCTCCGAGAAAGATCGCCGTGCAGATCACAAAGAGCACTGTAAGCTTGTCGATCCGCCTCGCCAGGGATCGTCGGAGCGCCCAGCTTAGAACTACAGTCGCGGAGCCAAGGGTGAGGCTCGAAACGAAGTATTTCCAGAGAACGTCAATCTTGTCGACTACGAAGGGACCTTGCCACAGTCGAGCGATCCACGGGTTGAGTACGAGGCTGGATCCGACTATCGCGATCCCGATCAGAAGGACGAGAAGGCTGCCGACTTCTCGAGCGGTGTACCTCGGCGGAGAGTTGTGCCCCGGAATGCACTCGTTCGACCTCATTCGCCCAAACCGAGGGTTTTCATCCGGTTGGATCCATTGCGAGAGTTCGACCTTGCCTCAGAGACCCTCTCGCTTCCCGTGCGATCGGGCGTCCGAAGCGATTCCGGTCTGCGGGGAATCAATAGCTCGCCCACCTCGGCACGATTCATAGACATCTTGATCCGTCGGCTAGCAGGATGCTCTCCGAAAGCTCCTGAGCCTTCACAGAATCACCAACAGCTTGCCGGTAGCCTAGACTAGAGTCCATCAGAATGCAGGATGGCTGAGCGTCCTAGGAGCCGTGTAGAGACTCAGATGAGTACGGGATATTGTTGGCTCGGAGGTCGGATAGGAAGTTGCGCGGACAAGGAATGGGATGACCACACGACTACCGCCCGAGGCAATCGAGATCTGCGCCGCCGATCTCGATTGCAGGGAGGCCGACATGCAGGTTCTTCCCCGAAGATTCAAGACACGGCACTACAAGAGCATGATCTTCTACGTCGCGACGCGGGGAGCCCCCGATCCTCTCTACGTGGTGAAAGTGGACTCCGACCCTTACTCGCCGGCGCACGAGCAGAAAGCCTTGGAGTTCGCCACGGGGCTTCTCAGTGAGATCACTTCAGATTCGACCGCCGATCTGGGGGTCGTGCAGCCCCTCGGGTGGGGGACCGGTCCCAATTTCCTGGTCACCCGATACCAACCTGGAGAGCTCACCCGAACGATCATCGATCGAGCCGTGCTCGGCTGGCATCGCTCGCGCCCCGTCGAGGAGGCTCGCGGCCAAGCGAGACACATCGCTCGTTGGCTCGGAGTGTTTCGCGCCCGGGGTGCTCGCGCAGACGGGGGCCTCGATCCCTTCACTTACCTTGACAAGATCCGGGAGCGCGCCGGGGCGTTGAAGTCCGCTCTGGGGGCGGCCGATGAATTGGAGCACCTCGTGCGCCACGTGGAGAGGTACGTGCGACGACTCGGAGACGCAGACGTCGCTCGCATGCACCGCGAATACCCGACCCGCGGGGACGCGAGGCCGAAGAACTTCCTAATGGGAGTCGACGGCGTTCTCTATGCGCTCGACATGGAGGGCTTCGGTTTCGGCCCTATGGAGCACGACGTCTCGTGCATGCACCATGCGCTCGAATACGACGGCGTTCGCACCGCAGCCGCCGGCCGCCGCGCATCGGAGCTCTGGCAAACATTCTGGGACGAGTACACGCTGCATGGGAGCTCGGCGTCCTTTGCGCTCCTCGCCTACCTATACTTCCTTCTCGAGCGCATGCGGAAGTCGGCCCAGCTCGCGTCGAGTTCGGGACTGAGGCGCAGGATCGAGCTGCGCGTGTGGCTTCGCAATCGGCTCGCCTGGCTCTCGAGACTTACTGGAGATCTCGATGCCGACGCGGAGCGCATGAGGACTAACCTATGAGACAACGCATTAAACTGGTGGCGGCCTAGCGGGCCAGCCAGAGAGCGTAGATCGAGACTCCAACGACCGCGACAACGGCTGCAACAGGCCACCTAGTTTTCCGTTGACAAGAGATCAGGCCCGCCCTGCCGTCATCCTCTTTACTCAGATCGGTAGACTCGCCTTCGTCGGGCGGTCCACTGATCGTCTCTACCTTGGTGGTCCCACCTCCCCAAACTACGATGGCAACCGCGGCACGAGCACTGTGAGAGACGCTGACGGCTACCGGCAGAGACTGCTTAGTCGCGCTATTTCGCATAGTTGGTGCTGCCTGAGATGACGACACCATCTCAACCCCCGCGAAGCCTGCGGCGACCAGCTGCCGATCGCATTTAGCCAGCGCTTCCTTCGCTGCCCACCTCACTGCGAAGTGTTCACGTGGATCATCTTGGGCCACGCAGTAGGCGATCTCGGCCGGAGAGAAGTTGGCTTTGTAGAAGTCATCTTCCCAGTAGTCACTGGCCTCGGGAAGGTTCTCGATGTCCTCGATGTCGATGCCGCACGAGAGACCTGCCTGGAAGACTGGAACCGAGACGCCGGTATGCCGAGCAACGCTTGCTTCAGAATCTCCGGGCACCTGAACTGCATGAGGGCGAAGGAGACGACCCTCCAGTTCTCCATAGGTGTGAGCGACATAGGCGGCATCGGATCGGAGGCCTGTCCGGCGTCGAATCACAGCATCAAGTTTCGCGCGCGCAATCGAGTTGACGAGCCGAGGGCCTGAGAGAGGGAAGTCGTCCGTGATCAATTCCGAATCAACGTTGAAGAATTCGGCAACCGCGGCGCGGAGTGAGTCGGGGACGCTCATCACCAGCCCTGCAGGCAAGAGGAGCAAATGGGCACCGTCTGGCCGTCTCGACCCAGTGTCTGAACCACGAAGTGATTTTGGCGTTCGAGCTCTGCAACGCCCCGGAAACAACGTTGACACGTGGGTTCACCGCTTGCGAACTCGTCACCTGCGATCTGTCGAAGCGCTTCTTGGTGACCGACCAGACGGTGTTCGAGGTCTCTGAGGAAACGGGTTGCCGTAACCCCCTCTGTAAGCCGGTGGTCGTAGGCAAGTGTGAAGTTGAGGATATCCACGTCATCCCGTCCTCGATCGCTTCCCACTCCAAGGATTGCCGACTGATCCTGATTGAGAACTGGGTGATTCAGCAAGACTCCTTCGCCAGATAAATCCGCGATCGTGAACGTACCTCCAGTCACCTGCTCAGGCGTCAACCGACCCTCTACATAGTCGACCAGCGCCTCCCGTACATCCTGCGAGATCGCAGCAAGGCCCCTGGCGTCGGCGCGATGAATCACAGGAACTCTCAGGCTCTCACCAGAGTCAACGGCGACGCCCACGTTCACATCCTCATACAAGCATGCGGAATCACCGTCGCAGAATGCATTCAAGATCGGGTACTTTCGCAAGAGGCGAGCAACCTCATAGACCAAGAGCGGGGTGATGCTGCCGCCCATGTGAGGATGAGCGCGGGCACCCTCCATCAGACCGGGCACTCGGATCGAAGTCGTGACTCCCGCTTGGACGCTCTGGTCTCGCGCCGTGCGGAGAAGTCGCCCCTCAGCTCGTTTGCTCGGCGAGAGTCTTTGAGTGGTGTAGGGAACTCCCCCGCACTCGTCGGACGCCCTCGCCTTCCGCGAGCGCCCTCCCCGTTCCACTCGAGACCCTGGATCAGGTGCCTCCCCTACCGCAGCGAACACGTCCCGTTCGCGAACGAACTGGAGCCCTTCAAACGCCTCAGATCCTATACAGCGCGCAGCGATCAGCTCACTTGCCTTCTTGCTGAAACGGGGATGTCGCTCTTCCGAGCTCTCCTTCGCCCCTACCGCCGAGTCGACGGACGAGTATCGCGACTCGCCGATCTCGCACAATACGGTTCCGATGGCCACATCGACATCCTCTTCGCAGTGGACCAGAACAAAGCCAGCAGCAGGGGACGTCAGCTCTAGGATCGCTTTGCTGCTTTCCACCTCCACAATGAGCTGGTCCTTCTCTACGTGATCTCCGCTCCTTACGTACCACTTCACTACAGTTATAAACTCGTCATTCACATTCTCACGAGGCGCTCTTACTTCGACCGAACTAGGCATCGCCGACCGTCGCGCGGGCTGCCTCGACGACGTCCTCGGTCCCCGGAAGTACAGCTCTTTCCAGAGGAGGGGAGCTGGGAATTGGCACAGGTGCACTGGCGAGTCTTCGCACATTGAACGGGAGCGGACCTAGAAGCTCACATAGCTGGGCAATCACCTCGGAGCCAAAAGCGGCGAAACCGATCCCCTCTTCCACCACCAGGAGACGCCTCGTCTGCCGCACCGAGTCGAGGATCGGGCCGGCGTTCAAGGGGTAAAGCTGGGTCGGGCACAGCACTTCGCAAAGGATCTCGTAGTCCTCGAAGAGCGGCGCCAATGCGGCTTCTACCTGGCGGAGCATTCCCCCGTAGCAGACTATCGTCAGATCGGGGTCGACTCCGGGGCGGATGCGTGTTGTTGGGAGGCCCTCGTTCGAGTGCTCGAGGGTGAACTGGTCCTCGACCTCCGGTGATATACGCTCTCCGTAGAGGAGCTTGTTCTCGATTACGAGCGTGGGCCGCTTGCAGGTCGTCAGGATCCTCTCGTACAGCAGAGCTGGGTCGTACCGGTGATGTGGCGCAACAACGACCGTTCCGGGTATCCCCATGAAGTGCTTTTCGATCGACTGACTGTGGGTTGGGCCGTACCCACGCCTCCCCCCCATCGGTGCGCGAATAACGAGCGGAGTCTCCACCTGCTCGTTGTACATGAAGTTGAACTTGGCGGCCGAGTTGAGAATCTGGTCAAAGGCGAGCGCCAGGAAGTCACCAAACATCACTTCGCACACGGGGAGCTTTCCGGCGAGGGCAAGGCCGGCGCCGATTCCGACTATCGCGGCCTCGCTTATCGGTGTATTCCGGAGCCGCCCAGGAAACTCCAAGCTCAAGTCCTTGGTTACCTTGAACGCCCCACCATACGGGCCCTCGATGTCTTCGCCGAGGATGAATACACGTTCGTCCGCTTCCAGGCGTGCCCTGAGGGCCGCGTGGATCCTGTTGACCACGCGGTCGCGTGAATCAAAGTCAGTTCGTAGCCACTCCACACTCCGGGATGCGACGGGTATCAGATCTTTGGGAAGCGTCGCGTGCGAGGCGCTCTCCGCCCTAGCAACAGCGTCCTCAACACGACTTGTTGCGATCGCTTCAAACGAGTCAGCCTTATCTAGAGAACGACTACGGAACTGCGTCAGGGGGTCCCTTGCCCAGAAGCCTTGGACCTCACCGGGATCGCGATCGTCATCGCCCTTCGAGTGCGCCATAAGGCGATACGTATCGGATCTTGAGAAAATACGGCCTTGCCTCGAGCCGGACGAACTCGACCGCCTTTCTGCTGTCGTTGAAGAGACCTTCGAGATCCCATGTATCGGTAGTGCCAGTCTCGATCCCAAACGCCCGCGCACGTAGAGGTATCTCTCCCGAGATGTACTGCTTCTGCGGGGTGCTCTGGGCGTATCCGTTGTCCTCGAGGACGATCAGAAGCGGCAGTTGCCATTTGGAAGCTATGTTGAGCGTCTCATAGAGAACGCCCTCACCGAGTGTCCCATCTCCGATAAAGGCAACTACGACTCCTCCTACGCCGTCTCGCTTCTTGGCCAATGCGAGACCTGCCGCGACAGGCACGATGCTTCCCTGAACACCGTTCGAGAAGAATCCCGAAGAGCAGAGATGCTGGCTGCCCCCCCGCCCCCCGCAGACGCCGGACTCCTTGCCCATGACCTCCGCCACCAGCCCGTCTACATCGCCGGTGCGGGCAAGGAAGTGCCCGTGACACCGGTGGTTGCTGAAGATGAGATCGTCGTTCCCCAGGAAACTGCACACGGCTATTCCAGTGAACTCCTGGCCTATGCAGGTGTGGACGGTGCCGGAGAGCTTTCCCTCGGAGAACAGGTCCAGCAGGCGAAGTTCTACCGTGCGAATGAGCGTTGCCTGTGCGAACAGGTCGTCGGCTATCTCTGGGATGGTCTCTGTCATGCCAGGTCTGGATGGGCCCCCAGGAGGGTCACCTTGGTACGCGGGATGGAGTCACAGCCCAGCAAGAAAACTCCTGTCTCAGTGTATCATGGAGTGAAGGAACTGCGGAAATCCACCCCCAGGCAGCCTATAGTCCGATCCACTCTTCCCGTCCCGGGGGCCGAAGCGACGACCTCGTTTGTTGCCCAGAGTGTGAAACGATGCCCCCAACTGAGGAGAGAGCGTGCCGTCATCGTGGAACAAGCCAGCCTTTCCCGGGAAGGTTCGTCGGTTTCTCCGAGGGTGCTTGGCTACAGGGCCCTACCAGCGGTTTACGCGTCTCCTCGCGCCGAGAAGAATTCGGGCAAACCCGGAGTGGGTTGGAGCTGTGGCTGCAAGTGCTGCCGCATTCGAATCCGATTTGGCTCGCTGGCAGGCCAACTTCGATAGCGCGGAGCATCTCTTTGAGCGGCTCCTGCTCGCTCCCAACTTGCTCGCCACCTATCTCTATCGACTCAGTCACGAGCTACATCGTGCCCAAGTCCCCGAGATCCCAGATGTCATCGCAGCCCTCGGTCGAACGATGACTGGATCTGAGATCTACTACTCCGCCGAGATTGGACCAGGGCTGAAGCTGATTCATGGCCTTTCAACAGTGATCGGTTCAGGCTGCGTGATTGGCCGGGACGTCACGATCTACCAGGGTGTCACTGTAGGTGACGCACTTGGCGTTGGGAGCGGGAACCTACACCGCCCGACTCTCGGCGACGGGGTCATAGTTTGCGCGGGCTCAGCGATTCTCGGACCGGTTGAGGTAGGCCACGAGAGCGTTATCGCGGCAAACTCCGTAGTCCTAGATTCGATTCCCCCGCGGTCAATAGCTTCTGGGACGCCCGCACGCGTCATGGTCGAATCGCTTCCAGATTCCGAGTACCAACGATACAGGACGGTTCTGAGAGGCTAGTTGCGGGTGCTTGGGCGGCAAGATGGGCCAGCTCGGGGGGGGTGTTCTCCTGAGGCTGGAAAAGGACCGGGGCGGCGAGATGCTGTGTAAGGGCAACCGATCCCCAGAGTTGGATCCCGGAGCTGCGCGCCGACTTTGACTCGTCTGGGGAAATCGAGTTAGCCTCTGCAGGATGAGTAAGGCACTGCGACTCGCGAGCGCAAGTGGCGTCTTGGTGTTGGTTTGGCCGATGTCCGCGCACGCCTATCTCGACCTCGGCACCGGGAGCATGGTGCTCCAAGTGGCATTTGCAAGCCTGATGGCGGGCCTCTTCACGCTCAAGATCTACTGGCGCAAGCTCCGAGGGCGCCTTGGTTTCGGCTCGAGCGATCCGCCACCGCATCGGGACGACGGTTCCGCTTCCGAAGTCGACCGTGGAGCGGATCACTAGCTCCTTTCGGGATCCCAGCGGCTTCCTGTTCCATCACGGGGGGCTCCTCTACCGATATGTTGCGCCTGCCCATCGCCGCCATTTTGATCACCTCATGGAGTCAGGTCTTCATCAAGCGAACGTCGAGGCTGGACTCGTCGTGTCTCATTCGGAGGTCGATCCGGCGAGTGTCCCGGGGACGGAAGGCGCGTACAGGCTCCTGAGGCCCGAGCCCATTCCATTCATCTCGTATCCCTACGAGTGGACGTTTAGCCAGCTCAAGGAAGCCGCTCTGCTCACATTGGCCCTCCAGAAGAGGGCGCTCGAAGCGGGGATGTGGCTGAAGGATGCAAGCGCCTACAACGTTCAGTTCTTGGGGTCGAAGCCGGTTTTCATCGACACCCTCTCGTTCGAGATCTATCCAGAGGGACAGCCGTGGGTGGCCTACCAGCAGTTCTGCCGCCACTTCTTGGCTCCACTCGCACTCGTGAGCCTCTGCCATCACGACGCGCTCAAGCTCATGCGCACCAACATAGATGGAGTTCCTTTGGATCTGGCCAGTCGTCTGCTCCCTCTCCGGAGCCGCCTCTCGTTCTCCCTTCTTACACACATCCACATTCACGCGCGCTCACTTGGCCGCTATGCGGGATCGCCCGAGGTCGCCCAGAAGGCGAGGACCAGGGGGGTCTCTCCCACTGCTCTCCGGGGCCTCATTGACAATCTCGAATCGGCCGTTGGCCGAATGGAGTGGAGCCCCGGAGCCACGGAGTGGGGCGACTATTACGGGGCGACGAGCTACTCGGATAGCTCTTTCAGCGAGAAGAAGTCCGTTGTACGGAGCTATATCGACAAGACCCGTCCCGCGTCCGTCTGGGACCTAGGAGCCAACACGGGAGTATTCAGCCGGCTCGCTGCCGACTTCGGCGCCTATACCGTCTCCTTCGATTACGACCCGAGCGCGGTTGACCAGAATTACCGAGAGGCGCGCCAAAGCAGAGAGCAGCGGCTCCTCCCGCTGGTGATGGATCTCTCGAATCCGAGTCCGGGACTGGGTTGGGCCGGCGCAGAGCGCATGTCGCTGCAGGATCGCGGCCCGCCGGATCTCGTGATGGCTCTAGCGCTGGTCCACCACCTGGCGATCGGGAACAACTTGCCGCTGGCGAACATCGCCGCCTGGCTGCGGGGCCTCTGTGAGAACCTGATCGTCGAGTTCGTCCCGAAAGAGGATTCTCAGACGCAGCGCCTACTCGCCAGTAGAGACGACATCTTCCCCCACTACACTCAGGAAGCGTTCGAGAAGGCATTCGGTGCCCACTTCGATCTAAAGGAACGATCCCCACTCGAAGGCACGTCGCGTACAGTCTACCTCTACGGGTGTCGTTGAGATGTCTGGACGTCGCACGCCCGTCGCGCATCCGTTTCTTCTGGCGCTTTATCCCCCGCTAGCGCTTTATGCAAGTGGAGCGGATCTTCTCCTGCCAGAGGAGTCTTGGGTTGGGTTTTCCCTTTCTCTCGGCTTCGGTGTCGCTACTTTCGCCGTTGTGTACGCGGTCTTCAGGAGCGCGCGGAAGGCTGGATTGATCACCTCCGTCGTGATCATCTCCTGGTTCTCATACGGCCACGTCTTCGAGCTGGTCGATGCGGTCATCGAGATCGGTCTCAAAGGCCGCTACGTAATCCCCCTTTGGGTCCTCGCTTCTGCAACGGTCATCGTGTGGATCGCTCGGAGCAACTCCACTCTCGTCGATGCCACACGCATCTTAAACATTGCCGCGGCGGTCCTCGTGATTATGCCGGCCGTCTCGCTCGCGGCGCACTTCGCACGAACCCACGAGTACGATGTCGCCGAGCAATTCGCGCTCCCTATCTCGGAACTGATACCCGTCGGCCCGGCCCGGAGCGTCTACTTCCTGGTCTTCGACCGATACGGCTCACAGAGAGTCCTCTCCGAGAGCTACGGCTTCGACAACTCCCCATTTCTCGATCAACTTCGAGCAAGAGGATTCTACGTCGCTTCTAGGAGTGCGTCGAACTACCTGAGAACAGGTCACTCTCTGGCCTCTTCTCTCAATATGCAATATCTGGATCGACTTGCGGCTGAGATGGGGCCGGATTCTAGCGACACGCAGCCGTTGAGAGCCCTGATGCAGGACCACGAGGTCGGGCGCCTCCTGCACGGTGCTGGCTATCGCTACGTACACCTGGGTTCCTGGTGGGACCCCACCCGCATGAACCGGAACGCCGACGAGAACCTCCAAATACACGCGCACCTGAACGAGTTTACGAGGACGCTGCTGCGATCCTCCTTGTTCTGGCCCATCACACGAAGGACCAGAATCTTGGCCGGTGTCAACAATCGGGATGTTCAGTGTAGGAGGGTGAAGCTCAAGTTTGAGCGGCTCAAGGAGATCGCCTCCAGCGAGGAAGTCTTGTTCGTCTTCGCCCACATACTGAGCCCGCATTGGCCCTATGTGGTCGATGCACAAGGAAACTGCATGAGCAAGGCCGAGGAACGGCTTCGGGATCGACGTACCAACTACGTCGGACAAGTCGAGTTCCTCAACGGCGAGATCCTCAAACTCGTCGACACTCTGCTCCGAAGGTCCGAGGTCGCACCGATCATCATCATTCAAGCCGACGAGGGGCCCTTCCCAGCCCGGATCTTTGCAGACGAGAAGCTGATTGATTGGCGCGATACAACGCCAGACGAACTGCGCGAGAAGACAGGGATCCTGAATGCCCTCCTCCTGCCTGGCGTCGAGGCGGAGGGACTTCACCCAAGTCTGACGCCCGTCAACACCTTCCGGATCATCTTCAACGAGTATTTTGGTACTTCGCTTCCCCTCCTTCCCGACCGGGTCTACGCGTTCCCCAACACGGAGCAGATCTACGACCTCTTCGAGATCACGAGCGCTGTCGAGTAAGGTGTCTCTAGCTAGCTGATGTGGAGTGACCTTCTGGCAAGCCGCCGAGGCTTCGTGCTCATGGGGCATCCTTGAGGTTGGAGAGGGAGACGGCAGACGCTCACGCGCAGACGAGATAGCGTCGCCGGGCATGGAACTCGGCCACGACCGTGATCGCCGCGTGTCGATCCCGCGGAAGCATGCAGCGCTCCGACGCTCGCTCAGTCCGGCTCCTCCTGACAGATCGTCCCGTCTCCAACTTAACCCTCGCAGCCACTGGCGGTGGGCCTAGGTCCATGCGCACCTCTGCTGTACAGCAGATGCCACGACGCAGGAGGAGCTTCTTGAGCCGGCGACCAGGGCCGCTTCTCACTGAGCACGGAGGTTGCGAACGGAGCCGGTCGCTTCATAGAGTCTAGCCCAAGTCAGCAACTGCGAGAAGTCAAGCCAAAGATCGGGCCTCGAGTCCCATCCTCGTCCGCAGGTACTGCGTCTGCGGCAGAGGACTAGGTTTGACTCGGGGGCGGCAATCTCTGGCCACTCACGATCCATTCGCCTCCCGCTAGGGAGCCGGAGCGTGCGCAGTCGTAGAGCCCTCCGGTTTCGGATGCTGCTTAACATCGCTTATCATTCGGGTAGACCCGATGGGATCTAAAACGCAACATGCCTACCGAGTTTTCAAACGCTACCACTCCTAGACGCAAGGCTCGAACTCGAGTCAAATTGCTTGTAGCCTTGCTTTCGCTAATGGTCGCATCTACATCAGTGGAGGCGCTCCTGCGGTTGATGACCTGCACCACGCCTGTCGGCACGCTGTGCACTGGCGGGGTAGCCAGCATACCCAGGATGGAACTTCTTCCGCATCGTCCGAGTCGGGAGCAATTAGCCGCAGCCTGGGACCACATTTCTGCAGCATCCTTTCTCGCGCGTGATCAGGACCTCGGCTGGATACCGATTAACAAAGATCCAGACAACAACGTCAGTAAGCAGTTCTTGCATGCGAGACGCGACCGAATCTACGAGGAGGAGGTTCCCCAAGGCAAGTTGCGACTTCTAGCGGTTGGGGACTCCGTGATCTGGGCTACCCGTGTCGATTTCGAAGACACCTGGCCTTTCATATTGGAGGAATCGCGGCCTGACGTCGAGGTCATGAACTTCGGAGTGCCAGGATACGGGCCCTCCCAGGCTCTTCTGCGCTGGCGCCGCGACGCAGAGAGATTCAAAGCAGACCTGGCCATCTTTGGGATCTGGCCCGACAATCTCTTCCGCCTTCTGTCTATCAATCGCTACTACTTGACATTCGGAGAGCTGCCACGCGAGAAACCGCGCTTCGTATTGGAAGATGGGGAACTGCGCGCCGTCAATACCCCGATTCGAGGCAGAGAGCAGATGATCGCGGAAATGTCGAGCGAGACTCTGCCGGAACCCAACTATGAATTCTGGATTCGTCAGGGTGATCTGAAATTCAAATGGTGGTACCACATCCGAACCCTTCGGGTCGTTGCCACGGTCCACGATCGCTGGCGGCGAAGGAATCTCCACCGGGATATCTACTCGGGCGAGCTCAATATCGCGAACGAGTTGGCTGTGGCCATCTCCAAAGCGTTCGCCGAAGAGGCGAGCGCGGCCGGTTCAATTCCGGTGATCGTTGTGCTTCCCGCTCCTGATTTCATCTTCAGGTGGCGCGGAGTGAGTTCGATGCCGTTAACGCGGCAGCTTCGCGAAGCTGGGCTCGAGGTTCTCGACCTCATGCCCGTCTTTGCAAGGGAAGCCGATCGTCTTGGTGGAGACCAAGATCCCCTCTTCAGCAATGCCCACTTTTCCCCGCTCGGCAACAGGATCTTCGCTCGTGAACTCACCCGGCTGATCGACGACTTGCTGATTGGCCGCTAGGCCCGGCTACGGGCTACGCGAAGTGTAGAGCACAGTGGCAAAATGGAGTGGCGGGGCCCTGGTCGCCCGTTGGGCAATGGCCACCCCACTCATCTCATCGCGTTGATTTGGAGGAACTCGCACATCATCTCGCTTGTCGCGTTTGTGCTCGTGGGGCCAGGAACTGCATATGAGGGGCAGCCGGTTCCAAGCACCCCGCGTATGAGCTTCTCCTTAACTCGGGCGATTGCTCGGGCCGAGCGCTCCTGGCGCGAATCTCAATTCGGGTGATGGCTACACCTACTACCAGCACTTGGATTCGGAAACGGCGCACGACGCTCAGACTACGAATCCGCCCACGACATCGGTTCCACGGGCTCGAAGGTAGTTCGCAGGGGGCGCGGAGCACCTGCCTTTGGCGGGTGCTGGATCGCTAGGGCGAGCTCGTTCACGTGTAAACAGAACCGGGCGGGGAGCCGACACGGACGTTCCTCCCGGATGGAGCCTGCCAGCTCGTCGATGCCCCGGCAGTAGTCCATCCTCTCTGCCCCCTTGCACCGGTACACAAACCTGGGCTTCCTCACCAGCGGATATTTCCTTGGTCCGAGCCTCAGGAGCCTTGCAGCTCTGGGGTACTTCTCCGCGCGCAGGCGAAGGGGCGTCCGGCGCTGGACATGGACGGGGGACCCGTAGTCCCAGCAGTTGGGAGTGGTGAGGATCCCATCGTCGCCGAAGATCCTCAGCGAGTGGTCCCGCGGTGCAACGATGCTGCAGCTGAGCCGCGCGACGGGACCCGATTCAAACTGAATGCAGGCCACCGAGAAGTCTGGCGTGTGGACGTCGCGGCCCTCGACCAATTTCTTATCGGGTACCACGATCGAGGAATGGGACGTAACCGAAGTCGCAGGGCCGAAGAACGCTGCCAGCCAGGTCAAGTAGTAGCCGGCATGCTCCAGCGTGCACCCGACCTCGAACTCGTCCTTGTACGGCCAGGGGGTGCCGGACTCGCTCATCCAGTTGAGGTAGGACAGTCGGTGAAGAAGGCCGTTGTCCAGCTCGGCATAGATGAGGCGCGCCTCGCCTATCTGCCGCTCGCGCAATGCCTTCCATACGGTCTGCGCCGACTCACCGAGAACGTTGCACGGAGCCGCGGTCAGAAGGAGACCTTGCCGTTCGGCGATTTCGACCAGCTCCTCTGCCCCCTCCATCGACATCGCCAGGGGCTTCTCGCTGTAGACGTGCTTGCCCGCCAGTAGAGCGGCCTTAGAGATCTCGTAGTGACTCGAGGGATTGGTCAGATTGACGACGATATCGATGCTCTGGTCGGCCAGCAGCTGGTCGAGCGATTCCATGACGGGAAACGAGTAGTGCGCCGCGAATCGCGTTGCACGAGCGGCGTCGCGGTCCATGACGCCGGCAAGCTCCAAGTGTGGATGGTTGGGCAGAGTATTTGCGTAGAAGTCGGCGGCGTAGCCGCACCCGACGAAGGCGATCCGCATCGCCATACTCCTAGTTCGTCCTCTGCAGCGGGCAGCTTACGACTCGAATCAACTCTGCCGCCGACGCGCGCCCTCCAATCTCGTTCAAGTACCTCCAGTCGTTCGTGCGGACCCTACTCAGGCTGCGGAAGCCGCTGGCACCTTCCTTCTTGATCTCCGAGCGCGTTCTGTCCGGTCTCGTCGCTTCCGTGCGGGAAAACTCTCTGATCTTGCTGCTGGTGTCCTGGTTCTTGCCAACTCGTGAACGAGCAACAAGAGCGGCCGACTGCCGCGCCCTGAATTCAGAGCAGATCGACGAGATGGACATAGATCCCGCTCTCCTCGGCGAGCAAAGGCGAACCTCGCAGTATGTCGTCGCCGACGGAATAGTTACCAAAGGCGGATGAGTGCGTGAGCAAGTATAGAGAGAGCCGAGATGCTGTCTCTCTCACCCTGTCGCCTCCGGTCCTGTTCACAATGGATATCGAGGTGCGATCGCCGATCTGTATGATCTGTGCCGAAACCCGTACTAGCGTAGCGGAACCATTTCCCGGAACCAACGCAATCCGAGGCGACGACAAGCGCAGCGCCTTGGCCGCGCGCTGCCATCGTCAACTACCCGAACCCAGAGCTGCCGACCGGTTACCTTCAGTTCCTGAGAGAAGTTAGCTAGATACCCGTGGAGATCCCCGTTGGCGACAATACGTCGGCCGAGGCGGAGTAGCTCCAGAGCTCGAGCAGTCGCACTAATGGCTACTCAGAGTCACGTCCACCGATGTCACTTAAGCCACGCGATAGAGAGAGCTCTAAAGCTCCCGGGGCAATGAGCCGATGACCCCGCTAGGGCAACTGAGCCCAGGGTGTGAGCTGAGCGAGCCATTCGGTAGCTGGCTCCGCTACTAGTATCGGCCTTCCCTTGCTTCGAGGCTGAGTTGCTGGTATCGGCGGCCTCAACTGGTACGGTATACCCGCTAACTTGCCGGAGGCTAGACTTGGAATTCAGACACAGGCCTTCGGGTTTCTAGGAATCGGTGAGCGTACTGTCCACGACAGGCCTGCGATCTGCCAGTTCAGAGTAGATGCGTCACGCCCATAACGATGTCTCGGAAGGAGCTGGGGTCGGATCCAGTCGTGCGATTGCGACCTAGGGAGTAACGAACAGTGTGGCTTGCAACATTGACTCTAGTGCTTGTTCTGGAGCCGTCCCGAAGGTCGCCGGAGACCGAGCGGCCTACCGCAGCACGTTGGCGCGTGAGGCCGGAGCCCTGCCTCCTAGTTGCCATCTTCATCCTGCTGCTGGTACCAATCGTAGCAACCGCGCAGACGGCGATTGATCTAGGGGACCTCAACATCTCCCCTGCTCGCGTTCCGCAGTGGCATCCCCCCACTGACGCCGAGACAAACTATCTCTCGGCTCAGAACTGGATGCAGTACGACGCGACGTGCGAATGCGCCTCCGATCCCTGCACCGTGGACGGAGGTGGTGGAGACGGTTGCGCGCCAGCTTCGGGCACAGCTGCGTTCCCTAATAGCTGGGGATGCTCGCCAGCCAACGCGGCAGACGAATCTGGATCGGCCACTTCCGACTTCAGCGACATAAACTGCCAAATCGCCGCTGCCAACGACAAGTCTGTGATCTATCTGCCCAACGGCAGCTATGACATGGGGGATGCGACTGGAGAAGTAATACGGATCCCGCGAAGCAACATTGTTCTCCGCTGCGAGAGTAACACCGCTACGACTCTGGAAATGACAACTGCTGGTATTAGGGGGGCGACTAGTTGCGCGAACGGAACGCTCACTTCTAACGAGGCCTGTAGCGCTCACATTGTAAGTATTGGAAAGGATGCGGTGCGCCCTGCCACCGCATGGACAAGCGGCTATACGTACCATGAAACGGAAGTCGGTGTGGCTGATTCAAGCGGATTCTCTGTTGGACAATGGGCGTTTCTCAATATCGCGGACACTGGCTGGACTGCCAATAGATCCCAGGTGACCAAGTGTCCTACGTACTTGGACATCCCTGGGGCACAGAAGGCAACAGATCTCTCTCTCTACGCCCTTGAGAAGATCGCCACGATTGATGGGAACACTATTACTTTGGAGCGCGGACATCGTATGGACTTCACTCTTGATGGCGCCACCTGTTCTGACGAGGGCGTAGCATCGCCTTTTGATTCCCCACTTGAACACGTGGGTCTCGAGAATTGTAGGCTTACGTCTGACTCGTCTGTTGCACAGATCGACATCGATGCAGGCGGGGCTAGCCCCTTTGTTGCCATGAGCGGAGTCATTGAGTCCTGGGTTGTAGATAACGTTGTCGAACGTGCGGAGCGAGAGGTCCTGCGCCTAACGTTCGCCGCGCGAAATTGGATACAAGGCAACACATTTAGGAACTGGGGCTATCTCGACTCGACGTTTTCGACCTCAGCAGTACGGATTAACAAGGTCACTACCGACAATGTCTTCGAGAACAACTATCTAGTGGACTTCGTCGTGGGCATCTACACCCATCAGGGTGCCCGCGGCAATGTCTGGGCGTACAACTACCTCCGCCAGGGAAGCCCGCCTAACAGCCATGAGAGAGGATTCTTCAGCCACGGTCTATACGATGGGGAAAACCTGGTCGAAGGGAACGACTCGGATACGAACACTAGTTGGGACATATGGTGGGGGTCGCACGGTCCGCGGCTCGGGTACTACCGTAACCGAACTGTCGCGTCTCCGACCCAGCGGGATTCGTCATTTGGCGGGAATATAGACGGACAAAGCCGATGGGCTCAGTCGTCGAACGACATCTTTGCGGGCGACGAGTTCTTTGTGATCGGCAACACTGCGGAGTTTTTCTACTCTAATTGGTTGGGTAACAGCAACGACGATGCGTTGACCGGAGATCATGATCTAGATAGCTGGACGACAAACCTGTGGGTAGAGAAGAACGTGTTCCGCAACACAAACACATGCACGGGTGATCCCAGTTCCAGCCGTTGCGGCTTCCATCAAGACACGCCTGAAGCTACTACGTCGTGCGGCACGGTAAGTGGTGACTGCATCACCGGTACTGGCCCAAACGGTGTTCTAGGGAACAACTACGGCGGTGACTCTCCATCTGCGGACCATGTCAATGATAGCGACATACCGCACTCGCTTTACCGATCGAGTAAAACCGCGCCGATCTGGTGGTGTGAGGAGGCGTGCAACTGGGATGACGTCCACGACGGCATTGGAGCGTGGGGGGACGACTTTGGTGGGGCACTGTGCAAGTTGCCGGCACAGATCCTCGCGGAGGGCGGGGAATGCACGCTGCTATTCAGGCCACCTTCTCCCCCAATCCTGCTCAACTGAGCGAGCCGCTGACATCGTTTCTCAACCTTCCCCGTCGGCTGTAACCGCCGAGAAGAGAAAGAGATTCTTGCCATCGTGACGGGCTAGTCAGCCTCGTCACGCCCCCTCCAGACCTCCCACGGTGCCTCTCCGCGCCAGTAGAGGTCGTCGAGTTCCTGCTTGTCCTTGAACGTGTCCATGCTCTTCCAGAACCCATCGTACTTCTGGCTGACGAGCTGCTGTTCACGTATGAGTCGAGCAAACGCTTGGTCGACGAGATCCTCTCCCGGTCTGATGTAGTTGAAGATCTCGCTTCTGAAGACGAAGAACCCGCCGTTCATCCAGATTCCCGAATGACCAAGCTCGGTCACTTCGCTCACCAGACCGTCTTCCCCGAGAGAGACGATGTGGAAAGTGGTTGTCGGTCTGACGGTTGCAAAGGACGCAACCTTGCCGGTCTCGATGAACCGGGAGATGTGGGAGTCTAGCGGGAGGTCGCACAGACCATCTGCGTAGTTTGCGAGGAAAACCTCCTCTCCGCCGAGGTGTTCCCGAATCGCAGTCAGCCGCCCAGCGATATTCATGTGAGTCCCGGTGTCGACGAAGGTAATCCTCCAGTCCGAGATGTCACGGTTTAGAAGTTCGACACGTTCGCCACCGTGGGAGAGGATAAAATCGTTGGACATCGTCTCGTCATAGCTGGTGAAATATTGCTTGATGACGTCTGCTCGGTATCCCAGGCACAGGATGAAGTCAGTGTGCCCGAAGTGTGCGTAGTATTTCATCAAATGCCATAGGATTGGGCGATATCCAATTGGCACCATTGGCTTCGGGATCTGCTCCGAATACTCTCGGAGGCGCATACCTAAGCCACCGCAAAAGAGAACTACCTTCAATTCGACCCTCCACACACTCCCGCTGCTTCGGGTACTCGCCGGTCACCCTCCATCATGGGCGCTGGCCGGTTGTCCCGACTCCGTGGTAGCGACCGGGTTGATTCCCTCGGCGATGCACTGCTCGATACGGCGGGCCAGCTTGCCGACCTCAACACGCGGATCGTGGTGCTCAAGCACAGAGGCGCGGCCAGCGCGGCCCATCCGCGCTAGCTCGTTGAGCGGGAGTTCAAGCGCTTGTCGCACCGCTGCAGCGAGGTGCACTTCTGAGCCTGCGGGCACGAGCCAGCCGTTAACACCGGGCTCAATCAGCTCCGGTATCCCGGCGACGTATGTGCTGATCGCGGGGCGCCCGAGTGCAAGCGCCTCCATCAGCACCGCAGGTAACCCCTCGGCGAAACTCGGCAACACCAACGCGCGCGCCTCCTCGATCTCTCGGCGAACACACTCCACGTCTGCCCAGCCCGTAATGCGTACGCGATCTGAGAGACCACTGCTCTGCAGACGCGCCTCGACCTGGCCGCGTAGCGGTCCGTCGCCGACCATTACCAGTTCGAACTTCACACCCTCCCTGGAGAGCCGTTCGGTAGCGTCAAGCAGGATCGGGATGGCCTTCTCCTCGCAGATCCTCCCAACCCAGACGATTCGCGCGCTGTCCCGAAGCGGAGGAGGATTGCGCCTGAGGAACGACAACTCCGGCCCGCAACGAATCACCTCTAGCCGCTCCCAGCATGTGTAGGGAACATACATCATGCACTGGCTCTTGGTGAACTCTGTGATGCAGACAGTAAAGGCCGCGCGCTCGATCTTCGTACCCAGGGCCCAGTACTCCGGGGCGCGGAAGATATACGGGCCGTGAATTGTCATGCTGTACGCTATCCCCGAGAGCTCGGATGCTAGAAGTGCGACAGACGCCGGGCTCTCACCGATGTGGACGTGAAGGTGCTGGATGCGGCGGTCGAGGAGCTGCTTGGCGAGAAAGGCTGCCTCCAGGAAGTAGGCCGCCTGCCAGATCGCTCCGCGGACGCCGCGCGGACGCGTCCGCATAGCCAACCGAAGTGCGCTCAGCACACGCGCCGGTTTTCGTACCATCAGCTCAAGTGCCGCTAGGGGAGTCACAAGCCAATGATCGGATAGAATGTAGGTTGTACGTTCGTGCTCGCGACGGTGAAGATCACTGGTAAGCTGATCAGCATCAGCACGTCGAATCGCGAATGTGTCGACGTAATGGCCGAGCTCGCGGAGTCCGACCACCTCATTGCGCACGGCTGTATCTACGGCCCGGGGGTAGCTGCTCGCGAGGTAGCCGATCCGCCGCGCTATCACGCTCATTCCCCTGTCGGCGAGAAGGTACGCTGCAAACACGTCTCGAGATCGAGCGGCGGGTACCAGCCTAGAACCTCGCGTAGCCGCCCTGTGCTGTAGCGCAGCGGTCGGTACCCTTGCGCGAAGCGAGTAGGGATTAGCTTGCTTGGCAATTTCACGTTGGTTCCGAAGATCCGACGGGCAAGCCAGTAGCAGGCGGAAACCGCCGGCCATAGCAACGCGTGGGGCAATTGAATTCGGAATCCCCTCTGGTGCGTACGCGTCAGCCACTCTCCCGCAAAACGCCAAGCCGAGAGGTCGAAGCCGTCTACAACATTCAGCGTCTCGCCGGCAGCTGCCGGTTTCTCAAGTGCCACGCGGACACAGTCCGCAGCGTTCTCGACGTATGTGAACGGGAGCTGCCGTCCGGCGGATAATATGAAGTGTACCGCACCGAGCCTGATTCCGAGGCTCCCG
Source organism: Myxococcota bacterium (assembly GCA_965247115.1). GTDB lineage: Bacteria > Myxococcota_A > UBA9160 > SZUA-336 > SZUA-336 > JAUXJB01. Next base: position 2,458,306 of record CBDFGR010000003.1, on the reverse strand, counting down.
CGCGGACACTCATTGCCCGGGCCCCAAACGAAACCCGGTCGCAGAACGGTAAGCTCCGTGGAGTGCGCCGCAGCCATCTCTCGGGCCAGGCGCTCCTGCCAGAGTTTGGCCGCGGCGTAGTCGCATCTCGAATAGACGCCGGGCCCCTCGAGCAGCGGAAGGCTCTCATCGACTGTCCCGAAAGCTCGCGTCCAGTCGTACACCGAGAAGCTGCTGCAAAGAAGCAGGCGCCTCACCTCGCTCTGGGCAACGGCCTCGAGCAGGCGCTCGGTCCCGATTACAGTGGCACTAAAACGCGCCAGGTCCGCCCCCGACATCGTGGCTGCCAAGTGAACGACCGCAACCAGATCAGCCAAACTGTTTGCCAGGTCTGCATTGGTTTGCAAGTCGACCCGGCAGACCTCGACTCCTGCGTCCCACCCGAGGTCCTGAATGGAGGCAGCCGGGCGTATCAACGCGCGTACCTCGTGACCAGCTCGACGCAGCGAGGTGACGACGTGGCGGCCAAGGAAGCCGTTCGCTCCGGTCACGCCTACCCTCACCTTCGGGGAACTCCCTTTGGTAGTCCACCCACTAGACGGTTGTCTCCTCACTCGTAGAGAAGCTCGAATCACCGAACGGGGTGTAATCGCCGAGGTCGACGTTCTCATCCATCGCGTCGATAGCGTGGCACTTCTGGGGCTCACCGCCAATCACGACAACGAAAAAGCCTCTCCCTAGTCAACCCGAGCCTCTGCCTCCGAAACAGTTGAACCGAGCGGCGTCCCATCTTAAAAGCCTCTTTCGCATAGAAACGCATGGCCGAGATCAGACATCGGAGTTCCTGGGACCGCGTTAGCGGAGCCTTTCGAATTACAGAGAGGAGCGCTCCCAGCTGAACCCAGGCCCCCATAGGCAGCTCGTCAAATCCAGTCGGATGATACCGACGGCGTATCGGCTCAGATTGCACATCTAGGTCGGTCGGCTTCCAGCGGTGAGCGAGAGCTTCCGGTAGATGAACAAATCGTCCCCGAAGACCCAGATCTGCGGCGAGAACGCGATCGGCCTTTACCATCACGCGAAGCAGTCCGGTACCAAGTAGGGTGCTCCGACGCATTGTGCTGTACAGCGGCTCGTACACTGCATCACCCGCATGGAAAGTCCAGATCATCCTTGCAAAGCGACGCTCAGGCCGCTCAGACTCAAGCAACTCACCTTTGTACGCTGCATGGCGAATCTGGCCGTCGCTCCTGTGGATCATCACATATGTAGTCGCGACGATGGCACCTTGATCGGCGTCCAGCGCATCTACTGAGCGAGATGCATAGTTCGGCTCAATCCAATCCTCTACACCAATCCAACGAAAGTACGTCCCACGAGATAGTCGAGCAACACGATTGCAGTTCTCGATTTGTCCGATGTTTGCCTCGTTGAAGAAGGGTCGCACGCGCGAATCCCGTTCTGCGTACTCCCGGATGATGCTGGCTGTACCATCAGTGGAAGCGTTATCACAGACCACCACCTCCAGATCTAGGAAATCCTGCGACAATAAGGAGTCCAAGCAGCGGCGGATGCTTTCAGCCCCATTGTAGACAGGCAGGCCGAAGCTCAGGCGAGGCACATCACCAGGGGGACCTCCGCCTCCCTGGTGAGCCCTTCTGCCAGACCGAATCCCGTCTTGAGCATGCATGTGTGTAGCCATCTCTCCCAGGTCCCCAGGATACCAGGCAAGTGTCTGCTAATCGCGCGCCAGTCAGAATTGACATTCGAGTCAGTCCGACCAGCAGCATCCTAGGCACGCAGGGGATCCCTCAGAGCCGCGCAAATTGGAGCGTTCTGAGACCTAGCCGCCACTTGCAGTCGCCGGTGCTGCGCCGGCCAAGAGCGGGTAGGGATCAATCGCCCTCTGCTCGAGGTACACTTCGATGTTCACTTCGTCCCTTAGGAAGCCTTTGTGATCATCTCCGAAACTCCGTATAGGATGAGCTTCGCGGGCGGTGGAACGGATCGCCAGGAGTTCTTCTCTAAGGAGCCCGGTGCAGTCCTTTCTGCCGCTCTCGACCATCACATCTACGTCACTGTCGGCCCCCGTTTCGAGTCGACGGTTCGAGTCGCGTACTCAACGACTGAGATCGTGGATCACCCGTCGCAACTCAAACACACGATCGTACGTGAAGCGCTCGAGGTTACTGGACTTGATGGCTCACTCGAAATCACGACAATCGGAGACGTCCCAGCGGGGACCGGTATGGGTTCATCTAGCTCCCTGACCGTCGGGCTCTTGATGGCTCTACATGCCTACAAGGGACACGCCGCTAGCCCAGGAACGCTGGCCAGAGAGGCGTGCGAAATCGAGATCAGCAGACTTCGGGCCCCGATCGGCCGCCAAGACCAGTACATCGCTGCCTTTGGCGGCCTCCAGTTGATCCGGTTTAATCCGGACGATAGCGTTCATGTGGAGCCGGTTCCCTGTACAGCCGATACGCTCCGGGAGCTGGAGCGACATCTCCTGCTCTTCTACACCGGCCAGACTAGAAACGCGAACGATACTCTGGAGATACAAGCCAGGAAGACCGAAGCAAACTTCCCCACTCTTCAGCGCATGCGTGACCTTGCCTTCGTGATGCGAGACGCTCTGGCGGGCGAGCGCAGCCCCGACCTCGACCTCTTCGCGGATCTACTTCACGAAGGCTGGGAAGCTAAGAGATCCCTTGTGTCTGGAATCAGTACCGCGACGGTAGATGACTGGTATGAGCGGGCGAGGTCCGCTGGCGCTCGCGGAGGGAAGATTCTCGGTGCTGGGGGAGGCGGATTCCTCCTGCTATTCGCCGCACCCGACCGCCATGACGGAATCCGCCGTGCACTAGGCCACCCCCGTGAGCTTCCTGTAGGCCTGGATCCCCGCGGCTCTCGGATCGTCTTCATCGGAACGCGCAGATGAAGTCCCCACCCAAGGGCCCCAGAGAGATGCCGCCGGTACTTCTCCTGGCCGCAGGCCTAGGAACACGCATGCTACCCCTCACTCAGCGGCTGCCGAAGTGTCTGATCCCAGTCGCGGGCAAACCACTAATCGAATACTGGCGAGGACTGTTCGAGCGCCACAGAATCCAGAACGTCCTAGTTAACGTCCACGCGCATGCGGAGCAGGTACAGCGTTACGTCGACAGTCAGCGGAGCAGCTCCATGAGCTGGACGGCGTTCCACGAGACAGAGCTCCTCGGCTCCGCAGGCACACTTCACGAGACCCTGGACTGTCTCGAACGTGGACCCGATTACTTACTGATATATGCTGACAACCTCAGTACGGCAAACCTTGGAGAACTGGTTGACACCCACCGCCAACGCCGGGCCGAGTTCACCATGGCACTCTTTGAGACGCCGGATCCATCGTCGTGTGGCATCGCAACACTCGGTCCTGACGGCCGCATCTCGTCCTTCATCGAGAAGCCTCCTCAACCGGCGTCCAACCTCGCAAACGCAGGTATCTACGTGATCTCCTCTGGTGTCATAGGGCCATTCCTCGGCGAGGACACCTTCGACCTTGGTTTCGACGTGCTCCCCCGCCTTGTTGGGAGGATGCACGGATGGCGGATCCGCGGCTACCACCGCGACGTGGGGAGTCCAGCGGCGCTCGCGGATATCGAGGACGACCTCTCCAGCGGACGTGCGGGATGGGAAGAGTCGAAGTCGCCGTGCGAATCCTAGTTACCGGTGGAGCAGGATACGTAGGGAGCTTCGCGACGCGGTACCTGGTCCGTTGCGGACACGAAGTAGTCGTGATCGACAATCTACGCCAAGGGCACTCTGGCACACTGCCAGAGGAGATGCTCGTGGTGGGTGATCTCGACGATCGCGCCCTGCTTGCGCGGCTTATGAGGGAGCAGCAGACCGAAGTCGTGATGCACTTCGCGGCAGCGACGAACGTTGCAGAATCAGTCGATCGTCCCGAGTATCACTGGAGGAACAACACCGTAAATTCGCTCGTCCTTCTCGAGACTATGCTGGACAACAATGTGAGAAAGATCATCTTCTCCAGCACGGCAGCGACGTATGGCACAGCGGGGGACACTCCCCTAGTCGAGGACTCTCCCAAGGAGCCCGCCTGCCCGTATGGTTTCTCCAAGCTTGCCATAGAATGGATGATTCAAGACCTGTCCCGTGCTCACGGTCTGAGTTACGTGATCTTGCGCTACTTCAATGCAGCGGGCGCGTCGCAAGACGGAGCCCATGGGGAGGACCACCGCCCAGAAACTCACCTGATCCCTCTGATCATCCAAGCCGTCCAGGGGAGGCGGGAAGCTGTGGAGATCTACGGAGACGATTGGGAGACACGCGATGGCACGTGCATTCGCGATTACGTCCATGTCGAGGACCTGGCACGAGCACACGAGCTCGCTGTCACTCACTCGCCGAAGCCCGGATCAATACCGAGAGGGCACATCATGAACGTCGGAACGGGGCGGGGCACCACTGTCTTCGAGGTCATTCGAGCCGTCGAAGCAGTCACTGGCAAGAGCGTCCCGTATCGGATCGCGCCGCGACGTCCCGGTGACCCCGCGGAGCTGGTGGCTTGCCCAGATCGGTTGAGCGACGTGCTCGGTTGGAAAGCTCAGCTCCCGGAGATCGAGCAGATCGTCAAAACTGCCTGGAGATGGCACAAGACGCATCCTCAGGGCTACGAGCCTGAGTCGTCTCACTGAGAACCTGTGGCGTACAGCTTGAGATACTGGGTGATAACGTGCATGACGCTCTGATGCGCATCCTCGGCCATTCCGTAGTTTTCGATGGGGACATGAACTACGTGATCGGCTAGTCGGGACAATTCACCGCCAGTGAATCCCACGAACGCGATCGTAGGCACTCCGCGCTCCATCGCGTATTTGCACGCATTCACTACGTTGGCCGAGTTGCCACTTGAGCTTACGAGCAGCACCGCGTCGTCCGAACCCAGGCCCGCAGCACCCGATGCTGACCTTGTTCGCATCGCCAAGGTCGCGGATGGGGACTCAGTGCTCGGAGGTCGTGTGCGAGGACGGCGACTTCTGGTGCGAGCTGACCAAGATGCTGTCGGAGGTGGTCGGCAACATCGACAACGGGCGCCGGCGACCCTGCTTATGACTCGAAGAGCTCCTGCCGCTGATAACAGGGGAGGTCCCTGATGCGGCCCAAGTTGCTCCTGCTCTGTCTGGCCCTGCTGATCGCTGCCCCGGCTTCAGCTCGGGCTGACGAGGGCTACACCCGGACAGGTGTGTATTTCGGATTCCACAGCATGTACATGGGGGAGCTCTTCGAGAGCGAGATCGAGGACTCGCTGCCTGGCGTCGATCTCCGGGTGGACGACAGCAAGGGCTTCAACGCGCGCTTCGGCTACCGCGTGTTCCCATGGCTGGCCCTGGAGCTGCACGGCGACTACTACGGCGACTACAACATCGAGCTGCTCGGCGTCGATGCTGCCGAGCTCGGCGGCTGGTCCGCGAGCCTGATCGGGAAGTTCTATCCCTTCACGGGCCGCATCCAGCCGTACCTGCTCGGCGGCGGGGGATACATGGAGGTCGATCTCTCTGACCAGCTGGGCCTCGGTCTGTCCGAGGACAGCAGCGGCTCCGTCACGCAAGCTGGCCTGGGAGTGGATATCTACCTGACCCGGCACTTCGTGCTGAACCTGGAGAGCGCCTACGCGCTCCCCCTGGGCGGGGTCGAGAACCTCGACTTCTGGACCGTGCGCGGAGGTCTCGAGTACCGCTTCTAGTCCAGACCTCGTCTCATTCGTCAACTTCGAATAGGTAGAGGAGGGCTGGAAGAACTGAGGGGAAGACCGGTGCGAAGAACCTCTCGTTCGAGAAGACGCTCTCGACGCCAGCGATCGAGTATGCGGTGACGACAACGTATGCCCCTCCACCGACCGCACCCCTGAGGTCGTAGACGTAGATGCCATCCTCGAGAGTCGGCACTCCAATATCGATGGCAGGTCCGTAGCTCCCAGATGTCTGACCCACATAGATGTTGAAACCTGCAAGGTGGGTGAGGTCCGACTGTTGCCAGCACACATAAATCCGTCCGCAGTCCGCCTCGGTGAGGGAACCAGGGGGCGAGGGCGCCGGACCGGGTAGGAACTTCTCGTTCGAGAAGACACTCTCCAAGCCAATGCTCGAGTACGCTGTGACGACGACGTACACCGATCCATCGTCCGGGACCAAGAGATCGTAGAAGTAGATGTCGCCGCCCTCGAGGGTCGCCGTACCAACATCGACGGGTACATCGTAGCTCTCGGATGCCTGACGCACGTACACGTTGAAGCCTGCCACGTTGGTGAGATCGGATTGTTGCCAGCGCAGGGTCTCGAATCTGTCATGGGCGTATGCGGAGAGGCCAGGGAGCAGGCACAGAAATCCAGTGAGAGCGAGGCGCCCGAGAGCAACTTTTGGCAAAGAGGGGGGCAGTCCGATTCCTCAGCTGGGTTCGGGTGGGTTCAGTCCCGGACAGTGATTCGATTGTCCCACACTGGGTGATGTAGCGGCGTCACTGCTGGTCGAAGGCTAACTCCGGAGCCGCTACCCGAGTCGCTTTGGATCCTTCCCGCGGCGTAGACTATGAGCAGGAATCGAGCTCGGGAGGGCCATTATGGGCGCGCTTGAAGGCAAGGTGGCACTGATCACGGGGGGTGCATCGGGAATCGGTCGGGCCACCGCGGTCCGGCTCGGCGCCGAGGGGGCTCGCGTGATCGTGGCGGACATCGACGAGGCCAGCGGCAAGCAGGTCGCGGATGAGGTGAAGGGCGAGTTCCAGCGCCTGGACGTGGGAGATCCGGACAGCTGGGCGGAGGCGGTCGGAGCGTCGGGAGGCCTGGACATCGCCTTTCTGAATGCCGGCATCACGCTCCTGCAGACCCCAGACAACCTGACCGGGACGGGACCCGACATTGCGGCGCTCTCGGAGGCCGACTACCGCAGGATCATGAGCGTCAACGTCGACGGCGTGGTCTACGGCGCTCGCGCCGTCGTGCCCGTGATCGAGGCGCGCGAAGGAGGGGCCATCGTGGCGACGGCATCTGGCGCCGGGCTGATGGGCTTCGCAGCCGACCCGGTCTACACGCTGACGAAGCACGCGGTGATCGGACTGGTGCGCGCCCTCGCGCCCTCGCTCGAGCCGCGCGGCATCACCATCAACGCGATCTGCCCGGGTGTCGTGGCTACCAACATCATGGGAGCGGGCCGCATGTCCGAGGCTGCCCGGGCGTCAGGCTTTCCGATCATGGAGCCCGCGCAGATCGCCGACGCCGTGGTCCACGCGGTCTCCTCGGGGAAGACCGGTCAGGCCTATCTCTGCCAGCTCGGGCGCGACCACGAGGAGTACGTCTTCAACCCGATCAGCGGGATGGGGCCGCCGCAGGAGGACACATGAAGTTCGGAATCTTCTTCGAGATCAGCATTCCGCGGCCCTGGGACGAGGGGGTGGAGAAGCAGGTCTACGACAACTGCATGGAGCAGACCGTGGTCGCGGACCAGGCCGGCTTCGATTACGTGTGGGCGGTGGAGCACCACTTCCTGGAGGAGTACTCGCACTGCTCTGCGCCGGAGATCTTCCTGACCGCCTGCGCCATGAAGACGGAGCAGATCCGCATTGGCCAGGGCATCGTGGTCTGCGTGCCGGAGATGAACCACCCCATCCGGGTGGCGGAGCGCGCCGCGGCGATGGACATCGTGTCGAACGGCCGGTACGACTTCGGAACCGGTCGCAGCGCGACGTGGACCGAGCTCGGCGGCTTCCGCGCGAACCCGGACACGACCAAGGCCACCTGGGACGAGTTCGTCTCGGCCATCCCGCAGATGTGGATGAACGAGCGCTATGCACACGACGGTGTCGCCTTCTCGATGCCCTCGCGCACCGTGCTGCCAAAGCCGCTGCAGAAGCCGCACCCGCCCATGTGGGTCGCGGTCACGAGCCCCGGCACCGAGCTCGACGCTGCGGATCGCGGCATGGGCGCGCTCGGCCTGACCTTCGTGGAGTTCGACGTGCAGGAGCAGAAGACGAAGGCGTACCGCAAGCACATCCAGAACTGCAATCCGGTAGGTGGAATGGTGACCGACCAGGTTGCAGCCGTGAACTTCCTGTTCTGCCACGAGGACGACGAGGAGGGCGTGAAGACGGGGCAGCGCATGGCGGGCACCTTCGGGTATCTCGCCGCACAGCTCGTGTCGGCGCGCGAGAACTACCCCGGCCGCGGCTACGCGAGCTTCGGACTGCTACCGCAGCTCCGACGACCGGCGCCGGATCCGAACCAGGAGGCGGCGCTTCCGCCGAACCTCTGCATCGGCAATCCGGACCGCCTCATCAAGATGCTCAAGGGCTGGGAGGCGACGGGCGTCGACGGCATCAACTTCCTGCTGAACGCCGGAGAGACGATTCCGCAGCAGCAGGTGCTCGACAGTCTGCGGCTCTTCGGCAAAGAAGTCATGCCGCACTTCCAGGATTAGGAGCGAATCGATGCCACTGTTCGGAACACGCGACGTGGACGCGGAGCGGAGTGAGCTTCCCGTCGTGACGGCGCTCGCCAGCGAGGGCTGGGAGTCGGAGGACGCGGAGGTCCTGAACCTGACGTACGAGTTCGACGACACCCGCTACCAGGAGCTGCTACCGCCGGCCCTGCACCCCACCATCCCGGTGTATGGCGCCATCATGCTGCGCGCGCACGACACGAGCCCGGTCGGACCATTCGGTATGGCGGAGCTCCGCGTCATGGGTCGGGCCGGCGTTCATCAGGGCGGCTTCGTCCTGGGTGGCTTCGCGAGCACGCCCGAGGCGGTGGAGCTGCTGCGCGACAGCTACGGCTGGCCGGGGAAGCTGGGCGAGGTCCGGATCGAGCGCAGGCACTACGCCACGCTCGCTACCGTGCGCAGCGACGGCAGGACGGTGCTGGCCGCGGCCATGGAGCACTCGGAGCCGACCACGTCCGACGCGATCGTGTACCAGGTGAGCTTTCACCTGGCACAGGTCGACTCCGAGCTCCGACTGGTCCAAGCTGAGCCACACTACACGCCAAAGGAAGCGGAGCGCGGCACCCCGCGCGTGAACGTGTTCGACGCTGCAGCCTTCGGCGACGACCGGATCAAGCTCACGAACCCGCTCCCCGCCACCTACATGCGCGGCAGCGTGGAGCTCCGACCCGTGCGCTGGATCATGGATCCCAAGCAGCCCGCTGCCGTTGGAGCGAAACGAGTCGGCTCGTAGGCTAGACTTTCCGCCACCAAGCCAGGAGAACCATCGATGCAGATTCCCTTCTACTTCGATTACGCCTGACCCTGGGCCTACCTCGGCAGTTGCCGAGCGGAGTCCTACTTCGCAGACCTCGAGGTCGAGCTCGATTTCCGGCCCGCCCTGCTCTCGATCATCGTGGAGCGACCGCCCAACCCGCTGCCCGAAGGCGTGAAGCCGCCGGGCCTAGGACCTCGCAAGAAGGCGAACGCTCAGGCCACGCTGCGTCACTGGGCAGAGGTATGCGGCGCGGAGCTCTCTCCGAAAGCCCGCGACAATCGCCCGGATCCGCGTCTGATGACGTGCGCGGCGCTGGTCGCGAAGGACGAGGGGCGCTTCCGCGAGTTCCACTACCCCGCGTTCCGGGCCCGCTGGGCCGACCCGGTCGACATCGCCGACCCGGAGGTCGTGCGCGGTCTTCTCGCGGGAGCCGGGCTGGATGCAGACAAGGCGCTCGCACGGGCGCAGTCCGACGAGCTGAAGGAGCGCCTGGACGCAGATTCACGCGCCGCGGTCGAGCGCGGAGTGTTCGGAGCTCCCACGTTGTTCGTCGGGGACGAGATGTTCTGGGGCAACGACCTGTTCGAGTGCGTGCGCCACTACATCCAGAAGGCGCGGAGCTGACAGAGTTCTGAGCGCCAGGCCCGGTCACTCGGGCCAGGCGTAGGCCTAGAACTGGCCATGGCCAACCTCCTCCACTCGACTTCAGCTCGTGGAGAACCTCGAAGAAGCGACCAAGAGTCGCTCACTTAGGCCAAGATCTGCGCACTCGCTCAACTCCTGCGACTTGGGCGATAACATCTATTCGCAATAGATGTTAGAGGCGCTAGGGTGAGACTTATGTCTAAGCTCGAAAAGGACACCAAGACGATCCCGTACAGCACCCCAGTTCCCGGTGAACTCCACCGCGCTGTCCAGGAGCGGATGGCCGCGAAGGGCTTCAACTCGAAGGCTGAGTACGTTCGAGCGCTCATGCGTGCTGACGTCGAGCACGCTGCTCAGGAGGCGCTTGAAGCGAAGCTCGTTCGGGCGATGAAACGCGGGAGCTATGAGGACGCGACCCCGGAATTCTGGGAAAAATTCCGGGCGGCCGTACTTGATGAAGGCTGATTGGATACTCCCCGGGGGTCTGTGCCATTACACATTCAGCTTGAGCAAGAAGCCGAAAGAGACCTCCGCGAAGCGGCTCGGCAAGCTCGCGATAACTTCGGGCCGGCGACCGCAGACCGCCTGATTTTGCGTCGGTACAGTGGTTCCCGATCGGAGACTACCCGTACCTCATCTTCTTCCAGCACAACGAGACGACCTTATCCGTCTTGACCATTCCGTACGCCGGAGAGGACCTCCCTGAACGGCTCAGGAAAAAGTGGAGCGAGTAGCCTGGATGATTTCGGCAGTCTTCGCTCTGGAACGTTGGGTCCCGATGCAGTTGAGGGATCAGAACTCTCGGTGGACTGCTAGTCGAACGAGGCCGGCGTCTCGTGCACGACCTGGCTCACGATCTCCAGGTTCATGCGCACGCCGCGCTTGACGTTCTCGACCGAGATGCGCTCGTTGTTCCCGTGCACGCCGGCCCGATCCTCGCCGGGCACCAGGAGCGGGGCGAAGCCGTAGCTCGTGATGCCGAGGTCCCGGAAGAAGTGGCTGTCGGTAAAGCCCGCTGCGACGGCGGGAAGGACGAGCGCATCGCCGAAGTTGCGCCTGCAGACTTCGCCGATCGCGCGGTAGAGCTCGGTGTCCGTCGTGGACACCGCAGGGGTAAAGCTCAGGATCTGCTCGATCTCGATCGCCGGGTCGTCGATCACTGTACTCAGGAGTCCGAGGAAGTCCGCCGGATCCTGATCCGGGAGCAAGCGGCAGTCGAGCTCCGCCGAGGCCTCCGGAGGGACGACGTTGATCTTGTCGCTCGCGTCGAGCCGGGTGATGGAGCAGGTGTTGCGCGTGAGCGCGTGCAGGGCGGGGACCTCGACCTGCAACCACTCGGTCACTTCGGGATCCAGGACCGCGCTCGACAGGTCCGCGAACTGCTCGCGGCGCAGACCGCTCTGCAGCTCGGAGAGACCCTGGAAGTAGGCAGCGACGGCCGGGACGATGCGCTGCTCGAAGGGCTGCGCGTGCACGTTCGCGAGCGCGCGGATCAGCCGCGTGACAGCGGTCTCGGCGCGGGGTGCAGAGCCGTGACCGGGTTCGCCCCGCGAGACCAGCCGCACCCACATGGGGACCTTCTGGGTGACTTCGATACTGCAGATCCTGCGACCGCCCTGCTCCGAGCCGCCCCCTCCCTCGTTGAGCAGCAGCCCCACGCCTTCGAAGAGCTCCGGCTTCTCACGGACGAGCCAGCCGGCGCCGTACAGCCCGCCGGCCTCTTCGTCTGCGGTCGCCATGAAGATCACGTCGCGCTTCAACGGCAGACCCAGCCGGTGCAGCGCCACGAAGGTCTCCAGGTGGAGGATGCCGAGCGTCTTGTCGTCGATCGCGCCACGGCCGTGAATCCAGCCGTTCTCGATCCGGCCCTCGAAGGGGGGGACGTCCCAGAATCTCGGGTCCGCCGACACGACGTCGGTATGGTGCAGCAGCACCAGCGCGGGCTCGGAGCCGCCCTCGAGTCGCGCCCAGATGTTCCCGCGTCCCGGAGCCGATTCGGCCTGCTCGAAGGGTATTCCCTCGGCGGCCAGAATCGCCCCGAAGAACTCGACCGCGAGACTCTCGTTCCCCGGCGGGTTCGTGGTGTCGATCTGCAGGTAGCTCTGAAGATGATCCACGCCCTGGCTCTGGAGCGCCTCCAGGTCGAGCGACTGGCCAGAGGCAGTGTCGCCGAGCCAGAGCCCCACGAGCGCGATCAGACTGGCACGCCGAAACCCGACCACGTCACCCCTTTCGAGCGCGTCATTGCGCGGTCGATTCTACGCCGCCAGACGTCGTCGGTGTAGCCCGTCGCTCAGGGGTTGAACGGATCGGGGTCGCCGCAGCCAGGACACACCGAGCTGTGGATGCGGATCTTCGAGCCGCATATCTGACACTCGTCGAAGGGCGTCTTGCCACACTTGGGGCAGCGCTCGGCGCGCTTGGAGATCTTCGCCAGACAGGTGGGACAATCGATGAGCTTACCGCCCGGCTGTGACGAACCGCGCGATCGTATGCCTGGAAGTGACGTGCCGCGCGGTGGCGTAACTGGGTGTGGCGTGCCCCGGGGTGGAGTGCCGGGCTCGATGACCTTTGCGCTGACCTTGCGCGGGGGCTTCTTGGACTTCTTTCCCCGGGGCGCGTGTCGAGTGCCGGTAATCCGCGCGGCCACGTCGCGCGCCGCCTTCGCGCCGCGTCCCGCGCTGCCAGCAAGAGGAAAGTTGAAGCCGCAGCTGCAGATGATCTCGTCATGCGAGAGGATGGCGCCGCAGTGCGGACATTCCTTCGTTGGCATGCGAACCCTCGAGTTAGCTGCGTCCCGGGCCGGACATCGGCCCCTGGCTGAGGTCCCTCACGAGCCTCATCGAGCGTATCGGTCAGCCCCCAAGGGGCTGGAGCCTCAGGAGTCGTCAGAGCTACGGTAGAATGGGCTGGTGGCAGCGAAGATCGCATGAGTAGCCCCGAGCTGGATGGCGAGAACGTCGCGCGGGAGCGCGAAGACGTCGCGCGGGAGCGCAATGACCTCTTCCGACTCTACCGACTGGATCCCTGAACCCGAGGGAGTGCATGCCGGCACGCACTGGTGACGAATTTCTGAAGGGATTGCTGGACTCTCGGGAAGTCTGGCTGGAGAACGAGCGCGTCACCGACGTAACCGCGCACCCCTCGCTGGCTGGGGCGGCGAACGCGCTGGCGGGGCTCTTCGATCTGCAGCACGAGGAGGCAGAGGTGCTCCTGCTGCCCGATCCCGAAACGGGCGAGAAGATCAACGTGAGTCACATGATCCCGCGCTCGCGCGAGGACCTGGTGCGCCGCCACGCCGCCCTGGAGCGGACCGCGGAGTACAGCGTGGGTCTGATGGGCCGGACGCCGGACTACATGAACGTGACGTATGCCGGCTTCGCGGGGCGCAACGACGAGTGGGGCGCGTTTGGCAACGAGGAGGGCGCCGCCCACCTGGTCGAGTTTCAGAAGGAGCTCAGGCGCAAGGACCTGTCGCTCACGCACACGATCATCCACCCCACGATCGACAAGAGTCTGCCGGACACCGAGGCAGGCGGCGGTGAGGTCGCGCTGCACAAGGTGGGGGAGACGGAGCGCGGCATCGTGGTCCGCGGCGCGCGGATCCTCGCGACGCTGGCACCGTTCGCGGACGAGATCGCGGTCTACCCGGCCGTGCCGCTGCCCGAGAACGCGGAGGCGTATGCGCTCTCGTTCTCGATCCCGATCGCAACTCCCGGGCTAAAGCTCCTGTGTCGGGAGAGCTACTCGCGACCAGGGAACGTGTTCGACGCTCCGCTGTCGAGCCGCTTCGACGAGCAGGACGCGTTCGTGATCTTCGACAACGTCGAGGTTCCGCGCGAGCGGGTCTTCATCGACGGTCGGCTGGAGCTCTACAACTCCGTGATGAGCACGGGCTGGTATCCGAACGTCACGCAGCAGACCATGATCCGCGCTCAGACCAAGCTCGAGTTCGCCTGGGGGCTGGCTACGCGCATGGCCCAGGTGATCGGCGACAGCAAACCCGCCACGATCGAGATGCTGGGTGAGATCTGGAGCTACGCCGAGCTGACGCGTGCAGCGGTGCTGGCCGCCGAGGCGGAGGCGCACGAGTGGGGAAACGGGGTCTGGTTCCCGGCCGGTGCGCCCACGGCCGCGCTGCGCACGACGCTTCCCATGTGGTTCCCTCGGGTGAACGAGATCATCCGGCTGCTCGGCTCGCACAACCTGCTCGCAACGCCGACCACGAGCCAGCTCGCCGACCCCGAGCTGCGGCCGTTGATCGATACGTACCTGTCGGGGGCGGGCGACGTGGATGCCGAGGAACGCATCCGCGTGTTTCGCCTGGGCTGGGACTTTGCAGCGTCCGCACTGGGGAGTCGCAACGAGCAGTACGAGCGCTTCTACCTGGCGTCCCGGGGCAGGAACCTCTCGCTCGCGCACGTGATCTCGCGCAAGGAGCGCGCGCAGAGGCTCGTGGACCGGTTCTTGAACGAGAAGGTGAGCTGAGCTGGGCGAGACGAGCTGGCGAGCCAGGAGGACATCGTGAACGTACTGGAAGGACCACGCGAGGAGCAGCGCCGTATTCTCTACGGTGGGAGCGAGGAGTGGGTGAGCGTCGACGCAGACCGGCTGGTGCTCGCAGATGGGCGCGAGGTCGAGGAGTCGGAGGCCATCTACCTTCCACCCTGCCAGCCGACGAAGATCCTCTGCATCCACCTGAACTACGAGTCGCGGCGGGTCGAGTTCCGTGCGCCCGAGCTCCTCACCCCGACGTACTTCCAGAAGCCGCTCAGCGCGCTGAACGCGCATCGCGGAACGCTGTTCCGTCCGGTGGACTGCCAGTACCTGAACTACGAGGGCGAGATCGCCGCCATCGTTGGCAAGCCCATGCGCAACGTCGCCCGCGAGGACACCTGGTCCTACCTGGCCGGCTTCGCCCCTGCGAACGATGTGGGCTGTCACGACTACCGTGACACCGACGCCGGCTCCATGCTCCGCGTAAAGGGCATGGACGGCTTCTGCCCCATCGGTCCCGGCATCGTGCGCGGGGTCGACGTGCGCGCCTCGACCGTCCGCACCTACATCAACGGCGAGATCGTCCAGGAGGCCCCGGTCTCGGAGATGGTCTTCGGCATCGACTACCAGCTGGCTGACCTCTGCCGCCACATCACCCTCCTCCCAGGCGACATCATCCTCACCGGCACCCCCGCCAACTCCCGCCCCATGAAGCTCGGCGACACCGTCGACGTCGAAGTCACCGGCCTGGGCCGCCTCCGCAACAACGTCGCAGAACGCCCGGCCCCATCCCACCAGGTCGGCCACCAACCCACCGACACCAAAGGCGTCCGCCGAGTAGCCCTGGGCTCCGACTCCCGCTAGCTCCAGCTCTCCCCGGGGAGAGCTGGCTGACGCTGGTGCTCCGCGTACTGGTTGTGGGGGCGACACCGCAGCTCGATCCCCGCCACCGAGTGACACCTGGACCCCGACCAACGGCTGATGTGGTGGTACTCGACGAAGTCGACTGAATCGCAGCGGCGCCCATTCCGACTCACGAAACCGCACCGTCCGCCATCCCTGGAGGCCACGGCCCTCTTGATCTCAGCCGGAATGTGTCGCGTCGCGCCTCTCTTCTTGACTGGCATCGCAGACTGCCGTTGCGGCCTCGAGGTCTCCGCGAACTTCTTTCGCCGTGCATCGTCCCGCAGCAGAGTGAGTGCCCGATCGAAGACCTCCGCAAGCTCTCCGTTCGGAATCTGATGCCGCAGCAGCGCCTGCACGTCGCGGAGCTTCTCGTACAGCGCCTGGCTTGCCGTGAACTGGATCTTGAACCGTCTCTCCCCCAGCGGCTCTGGCGCGGGGGTCTTCGTGCGGGCTGCGGAAGCCACCTGCGCGGGTCGACCCGGCGAGTTCGGAAATCGACGAGTCCTCGTCTCCGGTAGTTTCCGCACAAGCGCTCTGACCTCGGGCCTCGGAGCCCGAGCGGCCAAAAGCTCCTCGATCGCCCGTTTGCTCTTGTGCCTCGCCAAGTCCAGCAGCTGCGTTTGATTCTCCGGAGTGAGATGAGGTGCGAGCAGCGTGATTCCAGCCAGGTGGATCTCTCCTCGGCGGACCCGCTCCAGCACGATCGGATACGCGCGACCGACCCTGGCTGCGCGGATCCGGTGAAAGGCCGTAGCCTCCGAGAAGTGAAGGACGTCTGTACAGAAGCGGAACATGGAGGGACAGCCCTCGGCGAGGTAGAGCCGACGCGCGTCGACCTCGCCCAGATGAGTGAGAATGTCCGCCTCGACGACCCGGTCCTTGGCCACGAGCTGGCGAAGTGCTCGGAGTAGCTCCGAGTTCGCAAGAGTCGCGAGCATGGTCATCAACCTCTCGACGGGACCGAGTGGGATGAAGACCAAAACATAGCATAACGCAGTTCGGTGTCAACGATTGGGCGCCGGACACCGTTCCGCACGGAGAGCCGTTCTTCCATTCAACTCTCCCCGGGGAGAGTTGGGTTAGTCGAGACGCATTGTTGCCGCGCGCGCAGGCGGAGGGTCGTCGGGTTTGTGGGGATCAGCCCGAGGCGTAGCCTTCGGGGTGATCGCGGTGCCAGCGCCATGCGGTTTCTACGATGGTGTCCAGCTCTGGATAGCGGAGCTGCCAGCTGAGCTCGCGCTGGGCTTTTGCGGGATCGGCGTACAGGATGGGGGGGTCGCCTGGGCGGCGCGCCGCCTCCCGCGTGGGGACCTGCTTGCTCGTGACTCTCGCGACCGACTCGATGACCTCGCGCACGGAGCTGGGCCGTCCCGTGCCCAGGTTGTAGAAGAGGCAGCTTCCTTCGTGGTCGAGCTCGGAGAGCACCCGGACGTGGGCTCGACACAGATCGTCGACGTGCGTGTAGTCGCGCAAGCAGGTGCCGTCCGGTGTGTCGTAGTCGCTGCCGAAGATGGAGAGCTCGGGGCCCCTCTTGCAGGCCGCCGCGATTGCAAGGGGAATCAGATGCGTTTCGGGATCGTGGTCCTCCCCGATGCTGCCGTCCTCGGCCGCGCCCGCGGCGTTGAAGTAGCGGAACGAGGCCGAGGCCAGGCCGTGCGCGCGCGCCAGACTGCGCAGCAAGTTCTCGACGTCGAGCTTGGTCTGCCCGTAGGGGTTGATGGGACGTTGTGGCGCATCTTCCGTGATCGGCATGGTCTCCGGCTCGCCGTACGTCGCGCAGCTGGAGGAGAAGACGAACCTGTGCACGCCACGCTCGAGCATGGCGCTCAGCAGTCGCACCGTCTCCACCACGTTGTTCTCGTAGTACAAGAGTGGCTCCCGAACCGACTCGCCCGTGTAGCAGAAGGCCGCGAAGTGCATGACGGCCTCGATCGCCTCGTCGTTCAGGATTGCAGACACGCGCTCGCGATCGCCGAGGCTCGCTTCGTAGTACGGCACGCCGGAAGGGACGGTCGCTCGATGGCCGTACGCCAGGTTGTCCACGACGACTGGCTCGTGCCCGTGAGAGATCAGCTGACGGACGCAGTGGCTCCCGATGTATCCCGCTCCCCCGGCTACCAGCACTTTCATCGAGTCCCTTCCCCATCCGCGGCAGGTCGCGCATTCCGTTTATACTCTCCCGGTGCCTGCCACAAGCGAATCCCCGTTTGCGCCCGCCGACGATGTCCTGGCCCGGGCGCGGGCCCTGACGCCTCTGATACGGGAGCACGCGGACCAGGCGGAGCGAGAGCGCAGGCTGCCGAAGCCCGTGGTCGACGCCATGACGGCTGCCGAGCTGTATCGGGTCGCGGCGCCACGCGAGGTGGGCGGTCTGGAGACCGATCCGTTCACGCAGATCCGGGTGATCGAGGCGGTCTCCGAAGCCGACGGCGCGACCGGCTGGAACCTGATGATCGGCATCGAGGCTGTCGGCTTCGTCGGCGCGGCTCTGTCCACCGAGGTCGCGAAGGAGGTCTTTGCGGATCCCGCGCTGGTCATCGCGGCAGCCCTGAACCCGCTGGGCAAGGCCATCCCGGTCGACGGGGGCTTCCGGGTGACGGGGCAGTGGCCCTTTGCCAGCGGCTGTCAGAACGCCCAGTACTTCTGGGGTGCATGCATTATCCAGGACGGGGACCAGAACGCCCGCAACGAGCACGGGCAGGTAGTTCTGCGCGAAGTGCTGGTCCCTGCGCGGTATTTCGAGGTGCTCGATACCTGGCATGTCGCAGGCCTGCGGGGCTCGGGCAGCCACGACGTGCGTGTGCAGGACGTGTTCGTGCCAGAGCGCATGACCACAGCGCTGGGCTCGCGCGGGCTCCTCGCGAGCGGGCCGCTCTTCCGCTTGCCGGTCTTCAGCCGGCTCGCCTACAACAAGGTCGGGGTGTCGACCGGGATCGCTCGCGCGGCTGTCGACCACTTCGTAGAGCTCGCGTCTGCCAAGACACCGCGTGCCTCTCGGAACCTGCTGCGGGAACGCGCCACCGCTCAGCTCGCGGTCGCAGAGGCGGAGATCCAGCTGCGCTCTGCGCGCGCCTGGGTGTTCGAGAGCGTGGCAGAGATCTGGGAGATCGCGCTGGCGAGTGGACAAGTGAGCCAGAAGCAGCGGGCGCTGCTGCAGCTCGCGTGCTCGAACGCGGCGGCTGCTTCGATCCGCGCCGTCAACCTGGTCCACAGCGCGGCGGGCGCGTCCGCAAACTTCCTGAGCAGTCCGCTCGAGCGCTACATGCGCAACGTGCGGGTGGTGCCCCAACAACTCATGGTGTCGCCTCAGTGGATCGAGGCCGGCGGGCGCGTGCTCCTGGGTCTGGACTCTCAGTCGCCGATCCTCTGAGGCCGAGGTGCTATGCTCCGCGCCCGCGGGGGGTGGGGCATGTCTGACTACGTGGGCCGCTACGGGGAGTACGGCGCTCCAGGGCTCCAGATCGACGAGCGCGACGTCGGGCTCGTGTTTCGGTTCCCTGGCGCACCGCAGTGGCTCGACGGGACGCTCACCAGCGACGGTGAGGACGCGTTTTGCATCGAGACCGGACCGCTGGCCGGCGCGCGGATCCACTTCGAACGGGACTCCGCCGGCCGCGTAGCAAGGCTGCGGCTCGGGGAAGCGCTCGCATTCCCGCCGCACCCGGACGCGGATCCGCCCACCTATACGCTCGCTCCCGCGCGAGCGCATGACGCCGCGCGCGACTTTGCGTTCGAGACGCTCTACGAGGACATGCGCGACGCCAACGGGGAACGGATCGAGTACAGGCTCGCCTACCCACGTCACCAGTTCCTGTCCTATCTCTCCGAGGAGAAGGGGCTGCTCTTTCACGGCTCGAACGAGCGAGACATCCTGGCGTTCGAGTCGCGCGGCCAGACGCTCGGACCGACCCAGCAGCAGAGCGGGCCGGCCGTCTCCGCCTGCGCCGACGGTCTGTGGGCCATGGCCTTCGCGATCCTGGATCGGTCCCGCTATCGGGGGAGCTTCCACAACGAGGTGATCCCGCTGCCCTCCACCAGAGGAGAGGTGCGGCTCTACCAGTTCTCGATCGGACAGGACTTCCTCAGCGCCGATCCGTCGATCTTCATCGACGGATCGGTGTACGTGCTGAGGCCGGAGTCGTTCGATCGGATGGCGCGGGACCCGATCGGACTGAACTCGCTCGAGTTCCAGAGCTCGAAGCCCGTGCGACCCCTGGCCCGGCTCGACGTTCGCCCGCGCGACTTCCCGTTGCTCGAGAAGTTCGGCGGACACAGGAACCTGAACCTGGGTGAGCTGCTCCCCGGTAGCTAGCGTTCCGTATCTACCCTTCGACGAGCGCCTTGAGGGCTTCCAGGTGATGGGCGTCCCAGCCCGCCTCGTAGCCCTGGAGCTCGGCGCCCGCGTCGCTGCCGAGGCGTTCGAAGCCGTGGTGGAAGAGCTCGCCGTGGCAAGCGTCGTAGAGCGGCGTGAGGCGGAGGGTGATGAGCGTCGGAACCGGCCAGCCGTCCGCTTCCCAGTTGTTCGAGAACGTGAGCTCGCGGGCCGGCTCAAAGCTCAGGATCGGTCCGCCGAAAGGGCGCTTGGCTCCGTCGATCTCCACGCTGAGCCGGACCTGCCCCCCCAGCTCGGGCTCATAAGCCTCGAGCTGATGTCCCCGACCAAACCAGGCGGCGAGCCGATCGAACGACGTGAACTCCTGCCATACGCGCTCCGGCGTCGCCTGGATCAGACTGCTCCGCCGCACGTACAACGCGCTGATCTCGATGCCCATGCCGCCTCCTCCCACAGCAAGCCCGCCGCTCGCTCGGTGATACCACGGGATAACTTGGGGACGGTCCTTAATCATAACTTGTCAGCTCGCGTATGCGGTTCGCAGCTACTGGTCGCGACAAGTTATGATTAAGGACCGTCCCCAAGTTATCCCCCCTAGGTTCCGGTTTCGCAGCGGGAGTCGGTTTTTAGGAAGGCGATGATCTTCCAGATGTCGTCGTCGCCTTCGGGGAGCAGGCCGCCGTAGCTCATCATCTGGGTGTTTGGGACGCCGTTCGAGATGGTCGTGTAGATCTCGTCGGGGCTGCCGCCGTGCTTCCAGATGCAGTCGAAAAGGTCCGGGGCGGGGCGGGTGCCGGGCTTGCGAGCGTGACAGTAGCCGCCGCACATCCCGATGAAGAGGCCCTTGCCGCGCAGGAGGGCCTCCGGGTCGGCAGTGAAGGTATCGAGGGGAGTGGGTTCCGCGTCGGGAGTCGTCCCGCAAGCCAGGCCCAGCAGGCAGAGTGCAAGGGCTGCGAGCGGGAGTCGGCTCACCGCAGGTCGGCCTCCCGATTCATGAAGAGTTCGAGCTCGGCGTGCGAGAAGTCCGTGGTGAAGGGAGCGTGCAGCGGGATGCCGTGCGACTCGAGCAAGCGCGTGACCTCACCCGATCGGATCAGCCGGCCGAGCACGTTGTCGAGCTCGGCCGTCAGTGGGTCCATCTTGCGAGTGGCGAGGTGCAGGTTCCAGCGCAGTGCGGCGGGAGGCACCCAGTCCTCCTTCGGGCGTCCACCAAGCGTCGCCAGCGAGGGGCCCCAGACCAGCGCACCGTCCACCTCACCTGCCTTGAGCGCAGCCAGTAGCTCCGCGGCTGTCTTGCGCCCCGACCACTCCACGCCGAGGGACACGAGCACCAAGTGCGCAACGCTCACGCTGCGCACGCCGATGCGCGTGCTTTGGAGCTGACGCAGGTCGTTCGGGAGGCTGTCGGGGCCGACGAGCTCGAACCCGGCTCCGTAGTACGGGCGCGAGAGCGCGATTCGCCTGGCGTGGGAGCCGAGCGCCAGCTCGCCGGGAACGGAGGCGAGCGCGTCGCAGCGACCCCGCACCAGGTCGGCGAGCGGCAGGTCAGACTCCTCGACCTCTGTCATCGTGGGTGGGGTCTGGATCCAGACAGGCTCGAAGCTCCGCTCGATCCGACCGGCAAGCTGGCTCATCACAGCGACGTCGAAGCCACGGTCTCCGGCCCGCTCCGAGCGGGGCGGGTCGTCTTCGTGCAGGCAGACCCTCAGCGTCCCGGCGCCGTGCACGTGTGACGGCCAGCCGAGCGCCAGAACCAGGAGCAGCGCGGCCCGCCCGAGCGTCACCGCTTGGGGAGCGCGAAGACGAACAGGTGCCCACCCTCCGGGTTCCTGTCCAGACCGCCCGCGAACGCGTCAATCGGGGCGAAGCTGCCCGAACCGATCGCGACGTAGGTCTGGCCGTCGAGCTCGTAGGCGACGGGCTGACTCCGCACGCCGCCTCCCATCCTGAAGCTCCAGAGCTGCTCGCCCGTGGCCGCGTCCAGCGCGAGGGCGCTGCCCGTCAGGTTGCCCGTGAACACCACACCGCCCGCGGTGCTGAGCACACCGCCCATCATGGGATACGCATCCCGGTGTCGCCACCGAACTTTGCCCGTGGCGACGTCGATGGCCGAGATGTGCCCGTATGCCCTGCCCTCGATCGCATCTACGGCCTCGGGCAGGCCGCCGAGATAGGGAATCCCCTTGATGAAGGTGACGATGCCTTTCGCGAACAGCTGGCAGGCCTCCACCGAGGGGATGTAGGCAAGGCCGAGATCCGGGTTGTAGGCGCCCGTCCACGCGCCGTTCATCCCGCCGAAGTTGCTCGGGCAGACGCGCTCCGTCGGCTCGAGCTTCGGGAGCGCGGCAGGGTTCACAACGGGGCGGCCCGCGTCGTCGATGGTGGCCCAGTTGACCTGCTCGACGTAGGGCTCCGCCAGCAAGAACTCGCCGTTCTCCCGGTCGATCAGGTAGAAGTAGCCATTGCGGTTTGCCTGAGCGACGGCCTTTACGATCGTCCCGTTGCGCTCTACGTCCACCAGGAAGATCTGCGTGTTCCCGTCGTAGTCCCAGACGTCGTGAGGCGTGTACTGAAAGTGCCACTTGCGCTTGCCGCTCTTCATCTCGACGGCGAGCAGCGAGTTGGAGAAGAGGTTGTCCCCCGCGCGCAGGTCGCCGTTCCAGTCCGGCGCGGGATTGCCGGTAGTCCAGTACAGCGTGTCGGTGTCGGCATCATAGGCGCCGCTCGTCCACGCGGGCGCGCCGCCATTCTTATAGGAGTCGCCGGCCCACGACTCGGCGCCGGGCTCGCCCTCGCCGGGCACGGTGTAGTGGCGCCAGACCCGCCGTCCGCTGGACACCTCGTACGCGTCGAAGAAGCCGCGCACGCCGTATTCCCCTCCGGCAATCCCGATCACCGCGAGATCTCCCACGACGAGCGGAACGGACGTAGCGCTGAAGCCATCCTCGAAATTCGCGATCTCGATGGACCAGACGATCTCGCCCGTTCTTCGGTGGAAGGCGATCAGCTTCGCGTCGAGCGTTGCCATCAGCACGAGGTCGCCCGCAATGGCCACCCCGCGGTTCACGGGGCCGCAGCACATTCGCAGCCGTGGGGGCTGCTGGTGGTCGTAACGCCACAGGAGCTCGCCCGTCTTCGCATCGAGGGCGAACAGCCGGTTGTAGGACGTGCTCACGTACATGACGCCGTCGTAGATGACGGGAGAGACCTCGAACTGTCCGTTGGTTCCGGTCGGCAGCGCCCAGGCGACGCGCAGATCCCTCACGCTCTCCGGGTTCAGGCTCTGGAGCGGCGAGTGCCTGTAGTTCCGGTAGTTCCCACCGTAAAGCAGCCAGCGACTCGGACCCGGCGCCTCGCGCAGCATGCGATCGCTCACCGGTCCCGCACCCTCCCCGACCGGCTCGCTCGCCGGCCAGTGCGTCGGTAGAGGCGGCAGCTCGATCTCGACGCTGAGCTGCTGCTCCTGCCCCGAAACAGTCCCCGAAACCCCGAGTACAAGCGCCACCACAACCGCGACCCGTCCGATCATCGACCTCTCCCTGTCCTGATGCGCTCCGCAGCATATACCAGATACGAGGGCCAAAACCTGACGGACATAACTTAGGGACGGTCCTTAATCATAACTTCTCTCGATCGGTGACCGCGTACCGCGCAGGTAGTCAGAAAAGTTATGATTAAGGACCGTCCCTAAGTTATGTCTCGAGCTCGAGGGCGCGGAGGGCTAGGCCGCTGGCTACGCTGGTGAGCTCTTCGCCGGTGCGGAGCTTGTCTTGGCCGAAGCGTTGGGCGAAGACGCCGCGGATCTCGGGGACGAGGGAGCTGCCGCCCGTGAGGAATACGCGGTCTACCTGATCTGGCGTGACGGAGCTTGACGCGAGGAGGTCGTCGACGCAGGTGGCGATCGAGTCCACGTCTTCTGCGATCCAGCTTGCGAAGTCGCCGCGGTAGAGCTGCTCGTCGATCAGGGCGGGGGGGTGCGTGAAGCGGAGGGTGGTCTCCCGCGCGCTCGAGAGCTCGACCTTGGCGCCCTCGACGGCACGGTAGAGCTGGAAGCCGAGCTCGTGCTGGACCAGGTGCAGGAGGGCTTCGAAGCGCTCGGGCTTCAGGCCGTCGCGACACAGGTCGTGGAGGATGTGCAGCGTCTGGGGCGACTTCAGGAACGAGAGGTGGTGCCAGCGCTCCAGGTGGCGGTAGATCCACGCCGGGACACGCAGCACCTGGCCGAACATCGTCTTGTAGTCCGTGCCCTTCCCGAGCAGGGGAGCCACCGTCCAGCGCACGATCGCGCCGTCGAAGGCGTCACCCGCCACCGGCACGCCCGCGTTCCCGAGGATTCCTTCCTCGCGCCCAGTGGTTCCGCGCAGCGAGGGACCGACGCGGAGCAACGAGAAATCGCTCGTGCCGCCGCCGAAGTCGCCGATCAGGATCAGCTCGTCGTGGTCCAGGTCGCGCTCGTAATGGTAGGCCGCGGCGACGGGCTCGAACTCGAAGACAACCTCCTCGAAGCCCGCGTTGTGGAAGGACGCTTCGAGCCGCGACAGCGCCAGCTCTGTATCGCTCTCGTCCTTGGCGGCCGCGAAGCGCACGGGACGACCCGCCACGATGCGCCGGGGCAGCTCTCCGAACTCGGCCTCTGCGGACTCTCGCACCTCGCGCAGCATGATCGAGATCAGCGCCTCGAGCCGGTAGCTCCGGCCCAGCACGCCGGTCGAGGAGAAGTCTCGGTTCGCCAGGAACGACTTCAGCGACTGGATCAAGCGGCCGGGCTCGTCCGCGTTGAGATACGCCTCGATGGCGCGCGGGCCGGCCCGCTCGATGATCCGGTCGTCGAGATCGGGATCGCGCTCCAGGTAGAGCAGCGAGCGGAAGGTGGGGGTTGGCGGCGCACCCGCCCGCGCGAAGTGTGCCAGCCGCGGCGCCTCTTCCATACCGACCGCGAGTGCGAGCGCGCTGTTCGTGGTCCCGAAGTCGACGCCAACCGCTCGTCGCATGTCCGCTCCAGCTCGGCGAGCGTGGGAAGATGGAGTGCCCACCAGGGGCACGCAAGGGGGACCGTCAGCCGGGTGCCGGAAGGCCCCACTTCTCCTGATGCGAGCCGCGCGGGCCTGGCCAGAAGCAGCAGGTCGTCCACAACCAGGCCACCGCCTCGGAGACCAAGGTGCGAGCGCCGATGCTGGTCTTCCACCAGGCGGACGCGTCGTACTCTGCCGATGCGGCTGCGATCGCGCCGATGCGCACGCCATTCCCGAACGCAAGTCGATAGAGCTGCCAGCTGCGGCGGGTATGCGGTCCGCTGGACACGAGGTCCAGAGAGTCCACGTCGCGACCGGACTCCACGAGCCAGTCACGCACCACGACGGCACTCAGGTAGGTGCGGTCCTGGGCGGAGGCGGGCGCGGCAACGACAGCCAGCTTCTCGTCGGGGAAGCCACGCTGCCGAAGGTAATCGCCGGCCCGCTCGGCGTAGGTCGAGTAGTGCTCGGTCCAGTCGAACATGGGCCCGCCGCTGGTCACGAGAAGCTCGTAGTCTCCCTCGCGAAATACCTCGATCGCGGAGCGCAGCTCGCTCTTCCCCACCCACCCTTCGACCACGAGGAGCCCGCTGCCCAGCGGTGCGCTCGGGGACAGGAACACGTGCAGCCGCCAGAACACGAGAACGAGCACAAGCAGGCTGGGCACGGCGAACGTCAGCATGCCCCAGAGCGTGGGCAGCGAGACCTGGCGGCGACGGAACAGGCGGGGCGTAACTCAGCCTTCCTCGATCCGCGGCTCGAGCGAGCCATTGCCAGTTCGGCGTGGACCGCAGCGGCCGAGTCTAGCAGGCGAACCTCAGAGTCCCTTGGGGCGCGACGTGAATGTACCGAAGAACCTGACAGACGGGGGCAGAGACGTGAAGACGCTATTCCTTCTGATGGTTCTTGCGGGTCTGGGCTACGGTGGTTTCGTCATCCACCAGCAGCTCGGGGCCCCGGGAGGCGCGTACCTGGCGTACCAGAACCACGCCACCGCTCGGATCACGGGCGCCACCATGGCCAGCAGGGCAGCGCTCGCGAACTTCGGCGCAGCCGGCAACGCCCCGGACATCCAGAGCATCGAGTACGAGCTCGAGTCCCAGCAGGACGAGGCTGGGCGAACCCGCATCGTCGCGATCCAGTACGTGACGCGCCTGTACAGGGACTCGTTCGGGAATCCGGCGGGACGACCGAAGGTGTCCAAGGCGCGCCAGCGCGCCGTCATCGAGAAGGCCGGCGACGAGTGGAAGGTGAAGAGCCTCAAGAGCGAGAAGCTCGACTAGCCGCCTACTTCCTGGACTCCAGAAGCAGAGTCCTGGAGGCGAGGATGGCATGCTTGGCGATGCCGTTCGAGCGATGCTCGTTCGCGGCCAGGTACTCGGGGCTCGTGACCATGTCGATGAAGGCCGCGCGGTCCGGGTAATAGACCAAGAGTGCCCAGTCCCAGTCGACCTCGTCGCCCGTCAGCCCGTCTTGAAGGGCCGCCTCCGCGACCACCCCCGCCCATAGGACGCGTCCGCCTCGTGACTCCACGAAGTCCTGCGCTCGCTGCGTGTAGCGCTGGTAGGCCTCACGACCGCTGCCGTCGCCGTCGAGCGAGCGATCGCGGTACTTCACCAGGTTGAGCATGGTGACGGGACCAGCGTCGTCCGATTTCTGGAGCTGATCGATGTTGAACGTGCTCACGGGCTCTTCTCCTTGGAAGCGAGCATGATACGCGGGAACGCGCGCCTGAGCGCACGGCGGGCTCAGACCGAGCCCGCCTCCCCCTCCACCCGATCCTTCTCCAGGATGTCCTCGCGGAAGCTGCGGGCGGCCAGGAAGAAGTGGATGGCCGCCCAGCCCGTGGTGAGGTTCGCCAGCAAGAGCGAGTAGCGCACGGCCTCGTCGCCGAAGCTGGACGCGAGCAGGTCGTTCAGGACGCCCACCAGTTGCGGACCGAGCCCCAGGCCAATCAGGTTCAGGATGAAGAGCAGGATGGCCGAGGCGACCGCCCGCATGCGCAGCTTCACGAGCACCTGGGCGCTCGCGATGATCGGCGCGAGCCACATCGAGCCGAGCACTATGCCGGGGATGTAGGAAAGCAGCGCGAACGTGAGCGAGTCCAAGAGCAGGAAGCCGACGACGAAGGGAATCACCAGCATGCACGAGATCGCCGGCACCCACAGGTACCAGCGCAGGTCTCTGCGACCCAGCCGATCGCAGAGTAGGCCGCCGATCAGGTTCCCCGCAGCCCCGCCGAGGCCGATGATGAGTCCCAGGTAGGTACCGGTCTCGCCGGCGCCCAGATCGTACACGCGGCGCAGGAACGTCGGAGCCCACTGCGCGAAACCGTAGCCGGCAAACGCGTGCAGGCCGGACGCGATCGCCAGATGGCGGAACGAACGGAGCGACCACATGAAGGCGAAGACCTTCATCACGGGGTCCGGGTCCTCGACCTGGGTCACGCCCTCGGAGGCGCCGCGCACCGGCTCGCGCACGGTGAAGCGGACCACGAGTGCGAGCGCCAACCCGGGCAGCCCCACCACGAAGAATGCCAGCCGCCAGCCGAAGAACTCGCTGATCCAGCCGCCGACGAGAAAGCCGAACAAGATCCCGACGCTGATGCCCATGTTGTAAATCGAGAGTGCCGTCGCGCGCCGTTCCGGCGGGAAGTAGTCGGCGATGATCGAGTGCGCTGGCGGACTTCCGGCGGCCTCGCCAACACCAACGCCGATCCGCGCGATCAGGAGGTGCGTGAAGTTCTGCGCCAGCCCCGATGCAGCCGTCATCAGGCTCCAGAGCGAGAGTCCCATCGCGATGATCGAGCGACGCACGCCCACGTCGGCCCAGCGCGCGATCGGGATACCGGCAAACGTGTAGAAGATCGCGAAGGCGATTCCCGTCAGGAAGCCCATCGCGGTGTCCGACACACCCAGCTCGAGCTTGATGTCTTCGAGCAGGATCGAGAGGATCTGCCGATCGATGAAATTGAAGACGTAGACGAAGAACAGGACGCCGAGCACGTAGTTCGCGTACCGGCGACTCTCCGGGTCCTCTGCAACCGGCGATCCGCTCGAAGGCTTGTCCGGCCGCTCCTGCGTCACGGCTCCAGCATACGCGAACCGAGCTAGCTACTCTTCCACTCGGGATACTGAGGCAGCCCGTCTTCCAGCCTGAGCCACGGGAGCTTGTCGGACACCCAGATGTGGCACTCGGGCTCGAGCTGCTCGGGCTCATCCAGCGTCGGGATCGTCACCTCGACCTTGTCGGAGCGGTCCTCGTGCTGGTAGGTAAGGCTCGTACCACAACTCCCGCAGAACGTCCGTGAGACCTTCGGCGACGACTCGTACCGCGCTGGTTTCGTATCCCCAAAGCTGAAGAGACGAAGATCCAGCGTCGCCCACGCAACGAATGGCGCCCCCGTGGCCCTCCGGCAGCTCGCGCAGTGGCAGAAGCAAACGTTGGTTGCAGCACCACCGCCCGCATAGCCGACTGCCCCACACATACAGCTTCCTGTGTATCGTCGATCCATCAGGTGGTACTACGCAGAGCGAGTGCGGTTGCCTGCTCGCGGGAGAGGGCGCGGCCTGTTGCCCAGGCGGCGTCGAAGTCGTCCCGCTCGAGCGCATCCCGAACCGAACTGACATCCCCCTGGTACCGCTCGAGGTTGAACGATTCGACCGGCGCGCCGATCTCCTCGCGCACGTTCTCCGCGGCGCCGAACAGCTGCGCGGCCCGGTCTGCGAGCCCCTCGGCGGCATCGATCCCTGCCAGCACCTCTAGGCAGTACGCGATTGCAATGTCCATCTTGAGCTCGGCGTAGAGCAAGAGACTCTCCCGATAGAGCACCGCGGCGCGCTGATTGTCTCCTCGCAGCTGAGTCACCTCGCCGAGGTTGACCAGCGCGGTGGCGGTCCCGTGCTTGTCCCCGAGGTCTCGCGCTATCTCCAGGCTCTCCTCGTAGTGGCCCGCCGCCTGGTCGGGGTTCCCACGGATCTGCTCCAGCGCGCCTAGCGCCACGAGGGTGAAGGACGTGCGTTCCGGGTCGCCGAGCTCCCGAAGGAGACGCAGAGCTTCCTCCAGCGCCGCGGCAGCTCGGTCGAACTGGCCCTGGCGTTGGAGAATGGCGCCCAGCTCGCCCAGTGCGCGCGCAATCCCGGTACTGTCCTCGATCCCGCGGTAGAGCTCCAGGGCGTCCTCGCAGAGCAGCGCGGCTTCTTCGAGCTCCCCCTGCTGCCGGGCCATGCCGGCGGCTCCATAGAGCGCCGTGGCCCGCAGCCGGGGCTCGGCTTCCGGCCCGGCCTCCAAGCCCCGGTCGAGCCAATCGCGCATCTCCGAGAGGTGGCCCCGCTGGTACCAGAACACCATGAGCGACGTCCCGATACGCAGAGCCGCCTCGGCCCCGTCATCGACCCCGTCGAGAGACCAGCCGAGGGCCGATCTCACGTTGTCGTGCTCGCTGTCGAGTCGCTCCAGCCAGCGATCGGAGTCGGCACTGCGGAGCTCGGGCTCGGCCGCCTCTGCCAGGTCGAGACACCAGTCGCGGTGGCGCATCCGCAGCTCTTCGGCCTCGCCGCTCTGCTCGAGCTGGTCTAGGGCGAACTCCCGGATTGTCTCGAGCATCGCGAACCGCGAATCCTGAATCCGCGTCTCAGAAGGCAGCACCTTCGCGGGGCCCTCTCGGCCCGCGGGCATCTCGATGCCGAGAAGGCTCTTGGAAACCAGCGAGGTCGTGCCCTCGTCAAGGTCGAGCTTGGACTCCACATTGCACACGTCGCGAGCCGCCTCCAGCGTGCAGCCCCCGACGAACACACCCAACCTTCGGCAGAGAACCTGCTCCGCCGGCTCGAGCAGATCGAAGCTCCATGCGATCGCGTCGCGCAGCGTTTGCTGCCGCTCCGGCAGGTCGATCGCCCCATCGGTGAGCACAGTGAGGCGACTCTCGAGTGCTGGGAGCAGCTCGGAGGGGAGCATCGTTCGCACGCGCGCAGCTGCGAGCTCGATGGCTAGCGGGAGTCCGTCCAGGCGACGACAGATGTCGGTCACGGGCGTGGCGTTCTCGTCGTTGAGGTCGAAATCCGCCCTGGCGGCCTGCGCCCGATCGACGAAGAGCCGGATCGCCTCGTAGCTCGCCAGCTCCAGCACCGGTGGTAAGCGCCCTCGCTCGGGCAGACCCAGAGGGGGGACCGGTACGTCGTATTCGCCGGAAAGGCGGAGCGCCTCGCGGCTCGTGATGAGCACCTTGACACCCGGGCATTGGGCCATGAGCTCGGCCAGGGGCCGTCCGGCCTGCCGGACGTGCTCGAAGTTGTCGAACACGAGCAGGATGGCCCTGTCCCGGAGGTGATCCTCGAGAGCCTCCTGCAGAGTGCGCCCCTGGCCCTCGCGCACCCCCAGTGCGCGGGCGAGCGCAGACATCACGAGCGCGTGACGCCGCACCGAGGCGAGCGCCACGAAGAACGCGCCGTCCGCGAACGAGTGCAGAAGCTCCGTGGCAACGCGCAAGGCGAGCCGGCTCTTTCCGGTCCCCCCGGGCCCCGTGAGGGTGACCACGCGCACCCCGTCACGCAGCAGCAGATCGCGGACCTCGGCCACCTCTTTGGCGCGGCCGATGAATGGCGTCGGCGGCGTCGGGAGATTGTTCGGACGGGTCTCGAGTGTCCGCAGCGGCGAAAAGTCAGAAGAGAGCTCGGGAATGACGACCTGGAAGAGTTGCTGGGGCCCCTCGAGGTCCTTGAGCCGATGCTCCCCGAGGTCCCGGAGTGTGAGCTCCTCTGTCGCCAGTCCCTCTTCCGCGAGCTCCGCCGTCCGGTGAGAGAGCAGGATCTGCCCCCCGTGTCCAGCTGAACAGATCCGCGCCGCCGCGTGGACGTCCATCCCGACGTAGCCCTCGCCGGTGCGCGTGGGCTCTCCGGTGTGCATCCCCATGCGCACGCGAACGGGCCGGCCCTCTGGCCAATCGTACGATTCGAGACCGCGCTGCGACTCGACCGCGGCGCGGAGACAGCCGATTGCGCTCGGGAAGGCCACGAAGAAGGCGTCGCCCTGAGTATCGACCTCGACGCCCCCATGGCTGGCGAAGGCCTTCCGCAGGATGTCGCGATGCGCTGCCAACACGTCGGCATAGCGGTCGCCCAGGCTGTGGAGCATCCGCGTCGAACCCTCGATGTCCGTCAGCAACAGCGTGACGGTCCCTTCGGGCAGGTCGGACATACTAACGAGGATACTTGTGGCCCGAGGCAGGGGCAACGCGTCACTGCAGCTGGACCGGCGCCGACGGCGCCCCAAAAATTGACGGCGGAACCTCGTGTGATCCGAGCTCAGGGGCCGATTGAGAACACCTGCGTCTCGTCCGCGCTGCCGGTCTGCTTCTTCGCTTTCGTCCCTCTTCGTGTCTCCTGGAAGAACAAGAGTTCGGTCAAGCCATCCCAGCCAAGCGGCTCAGCGTCGAATTGGAAGCGCAGCCCGTTGTCACCCAGTTCTCCCACCGTCAACTGCACGCCTCCGGATGAGGTCACCTTCCGCCTCGCATACTTGAATTGCGCACTGAACTGGGGCAATCGGACGCGATACTGGAACTCATCACTATCGATCGCGCCTGCGACGAACAGGTCGATCGTCACGTCCGTCCCGCTGGCGCTGAAGGAGCACTGAGTCAGATCTCCTGACATTCCCAGTTCCAAATTGCCATCTATGAAAAAGTCGCCAACCGGATCGGAGCACGGAAAGAGCGTCGCCTCGTCGAAGCCGGATGCACCGACGGCCCGGACCCTCGCAGAGACCATCGCCTCATCTTCACTGAAGCCGGTGTAGTCGTGCTCGATAAACACCGTTGCGTTCCCGGAAGACTCGTCTACCTCCAGCGTTACTCCGGCCGGAAGTTGCCCCTCGATGAGGGCGATCGATTGTACGACGTCGTCGCCGAAATCGAACGTCAGCGTCGGAGTTTCGAGATCTACAAACCCCTCGATCTCGACCGCGATCGTGCTGAGACCCAGCGCGATGGTTCTCGTCTGGATCAAGACCTCGATCGCCTCTATCCCAACCCCTTTGCCGCTCTTCAGTAGCAGGTTTCCGGCTGCGTCTACGTACTGGAAGAAGAGGGGCTTCTCGGCCGCGCCAGGCAGGAAGACCTGATAGGGACCCGGTATGCCGCGGATATTGCCCGTCGAGAACGAGTCGATCCTGGCTGCACCTCCCAGCACACCGTCGAGGTCCGTGTGGACGAGGACGATGATCTCACCCATGTCGATGTCATCCACAGCGTCCAGGATGGCCATCGCGTCGCCCGTGGCCATGTCCGCGATGATGTCCTGCTGCGTCACGACCGGCGGCATCGTGTCGGAGTCCGGCACCCCCATCTGCGGATGGAAGGCCTCGAGGACCATGGAGTCGAACAGGAGGACGTCGCCCCTCGTGTCGAGGATCCCCAGGTCCTGAGGCGGCAGCGTGCACTCGAACTGGGCGCCGGTGAGGAGAAAGGTCTCGGTAGTCGCTCCGCCCTCGGTCAGCTCGTTCACCAGCCCGAGGCGAGTCGGGATCATGGTCGTTGTCACACAGGTCTTGAGCTCTTCGAGGCTATCGATGTCCACCCACTCCTGCTGGAAGTTGGAGATCACGGGATCCTGATCGATCAGCAGATTGTACGTCCCTGAGCGGATGCCGACGCTGTGGATTCGCGTCCCGGCCACAGGGCGTGAATCGAAGACCGAGGCGGTGGGCAGCAGCGGTCTGCCCGTACCCCCTTGCGCCTCGCCTTTCATGGTGAAGTAGGTTCCCTTCGCCGTCGTCACTTCATCGACGTCGAACGACGTGAAGGTCGACGATGACTCCTCGATGACCTCCACCTAAAGCGTCCCGTAGTACTGTGTGGTCGCCGCGGAGGCACTCGAAAATTGGCTCGCCAGCGACTCGAGAGCACTCGTCGTGGCCGTAGCGGGCGAGAGCCGAGCCTGCGGCAAGCCGAAGGCTCCAAGACCGAGGAGAGACTTCACGTCGTAGACGTCGATACTGGTGAGGTTCTGCAGATAGCTGCGCTTGGCGTTCAGCAGGGCGGCTCCGATCGAGATCCCCGGGTTCTCGGCGAACTCCTGGACTAACACCTCGAGGACGCCCTCAGTCCCGCGGTTGGAGACCTCCGTGTGGCCTATCCCGAAGGTCCAAGGGCCTATCCACGACCCGGGTTGCTGCACCCAGTCACGCGAGACGTCACCAAACTCCGACAGCATCCAGGCGGCGGGGACGCTGAGACCGGAGTGGCAGCCTATGCTGACGGTGAGCGTACCGCCCAAGTCCGCGCACTCGTCGACGCGCACGACCTCGCCGTCATCGAAGCTATCCGACGACAGCAGTTCGTTGAAGCCCGCAGAGGTGAGCAGGGCGTTGTAGCTCATATGACCGTTGACGGCGTTCAGGTCATGGATCGGCGCCGCACACCATTCATTGCGCAGCTCGTCTGCGGTCCACTCGTCGCCCGGTTCGCTCGTATCGTTGAGCACATCCGTGGCTATCCCGGCAGCGACCAGCGCGCTCGCCGCGTTGGTTGCGTAGTCCGAAAAGAACTCGTAGCCAGTGACGAGGGCGGAGTTGAGCGTCAGCATCCCGTCCCTCGCCACGAAGTTGCTCGCCTCGAACAGGATCTCCTGCGGCGTCTCTACAAGCCGCCAGATGGGCAGGTCCTCCATACAGAGCTCTCCCCCGAAGAACTGAAGCGGATTCGCATCGACCATACAGGCGTCGGTAATGGTCTGTCCCGCACGGAGAATCGCCGCTATTGGCGACTCGGGACGCGCCGGAAGATCTGTTGCGAAGAGTCCTTCGAAGCCAATAGTGGTCTGGTCGGGCTTCAGTTCGGGGGGAATCACGTCCATGCTTCCGACGATGACTACGTACTCGATACTGGGCTCGAGCGCGTTCAGAACCTCGGTCCGCACCGCAGCCGCGGCCGCCCGAAGTGGGGCGATGTCGCAGGGTTTCTGATCCCAGGCATCGAAAGGGCCACTGGCGACCGAGATGAACTTGCCCTTGACCTCGTCGTGCGCAAAGAGTGGCTCCATCGCGGCAAGCCATGTGGTCCACTCTGCGTCGCTCATGTCATGTGTGGCCATGAAGCGTGGCTTTTGGGTCACGAAGAGCGTCTTCGGTGATGCCTGAGGCCGGATCACCTCCGGTCCGACGGCGGGAGACACCAGCGGCTCGGCATCGCAGTTCTGACCCAGGAACGCCACCTGGTCGAACGGTACGGAAGCCTCTAGCGTGATCGAATAGGGGGCGTCGGAGAACCCCAGGTCGTGAGAGACGACGACTAGGAAGAGCGCCTGCTCGTCCGGCCCCATCTCCACCAGAGCGCGCTCCTGGCCGAAGCCTGCAGAGATTGCTTTGACGCGCAGGTTGTCGGCCGCGAGGCTTCCGAGATCGAGCGAGCCAAGCTCTCCCAATCCGAGGTCCGATCCCGCGACGTTGCTCCCGTCCGGCGCAGCGAGCCCAACCTCCGAAAGCGGGAACTGGTCAAAGGTAAACGGGAAGCTGACGAAGGGACTGTCCTCGTACGGAAAACTCACGAACGGAAAACTCACGAACGGAAAGCTCACGAAGGGCGAGGTCGCGACTGGGAAGCTGACGAACGGAAAACTCACGAACGGGAAGCTCACGAATGGAAAGCTTACGAACGGAAAGCTCACGAACGGAAAGCTGACGAACGGGGCGCTCTCGAACGGTGTCGAGGAGGCGCCCTCCACCGGCTTGCTCAGCACGATGGCGTCGTAGTCAGTCGGCATGTCGACGGTGATGTTGAACTCGGTCCCGGTTGGCGGGACGCCTCCGTTGGAGAGCCGGAGCTCGAAGAAGTCGATGTCGGCAGGTGTCTCGAGCTTCGATACGGTGGTCCAGCCCGCGGACAGGGGCGTCGCGAGAAGCGAGGAGTCGTTCGGCTCGAAGCGGGGGAACTCGGCATCCGGGTCGAGCCCCACGACGGCCGGATCGAGAATCCGTACGGTGAAGGGATCGAAGTTGCTCTCACCGTCGTCGTCGTTGACGGTGCATGTGCCTGCGAGGTCCGTAGGAGATAGCCCCACGGTGTTGAGCACGCCGGTCACGAAGCCGCTCGAGTAAGCGGGGATGTTCTCTTCCTGGAGCGTGGACGCGACGATCCCGCCGACATCGAGTGTAGCGGTATGCGTATCATCGACGCCCGGGTCGAGGAAGCGACAGAGCAGGTTCGCCTGGCTGTCCGGAAGAGCCTCCACGTTGATGGCGTTGAGCAGAATCCCTGCGTTGTCGATGGAGATTGGTGCTATGGCGGTACCGTCCGAAGCGATCTCGCCGGTCGAGACGCTATCCGTCGCACCCTCCGAATCGGTGACGGTCAACGTGACGACGATGGACGCATCGTCTTCGGGGAACTGGAACGCGGCCAGCGGACCCTCGAGGGTCAAGGTCCCGATCGTACTCCCGGTCGCCGTCCACAGGAACGTGAGCGGGTCGCCGTCCGGATCGAACGATTCACTCCCGTCGAAGGCCATGTAGTCGCCTTCCAGCGACTGCGTCCCAGGCTGGCCGCCCGGATTGAAGGTGAACTTGGCCACGGGTGGCAGGTTCACGCTGTCCCAAACGGCCCAGGTGGCGAGCGCCTCGTTCTGACCGCCCTCCACCTCATAGACAAGCCTTACTGGCGTCGCCGGTTCGGTCGGCAAGCCGGAAATCAGAACCTTTCGCCAACCACTATCCAGGAAGTCCCGGCGCTTACCGACATCGATGACGAGCTCACAAGGCGCTCCAGAGCATTCAGCCGCGCAGCCGCGTACCATCGGCACGGAAAAGGGCTGTCCGCTATCGGGATCACTGAACGTGACGTCCTCACCGAGGCTATTTCCAGCCAGGTCCTGTACGTCGATCCTGACCGTGTCGTCGCCGCGAGGTTCGAACGAGAAGATCCGCAGCGAGATGGTGAGTTCGTCCGTCTCGGGGGTGAATACCTGGAACACACCGGTGACACCGCGGTTCGAGTTCTCTGAATTCAGACTCGGCGTATACAACCGCAGCATGAAATTGCCGCGGTTGGGGTCGACGTCTCCCACCCCCTCCTCGCCGTAGACGGGAAACTGGTTCGGGCCCTCGGTTCCGACCACGACGATCGCTTCCGACGGCTCGGGGACAGGAAGCCAAGGGCCAAGACCGTTCTCGAATCCGAGGTTGGCAGGGCCCGCTGCGGCCCCGGGTCCCAGCGGTGCGATCAGTACCAGAACCGCCGCGCACGATGCAAGCGCGAGTAGACGAATAGGGGTGGACAGGAACCGCGAGAGCTTCATCAACATTCTCCGTGTGAGCGGCGCAAGAGAGAGACGATCTGGATACCCTACCGAAGAATTGTTGGTAGCAACTGAGCTCGTACAGGACGGGGACTCCCACGGAGGAACCTCGAAACGCTGAGGTTTCTCCCATCGAATCTGGGGAGCCCTTGAATTCCAGCCATTTAGGCCTACAGCGTGAAGTTCTGTCAAGGGTACTTGCTCGTCGGGGCTTCCATCACATTGCGTATACATGTCAGGACATCTGCTTCCGACCACTCGCGCGGCCAGCTGCGCCCAGCCCGACTGGCTGATTGATCGGGCGAGACTCGAGGAGCGCCTGCATTCCCGGGTGCGCGCGAAGGAACTCTGGGGCGTCCCGGCGGGACAGCTAGAGCAGGCCCAAGACGACGCGACCGTGCTGATTTGCGGAGCGCTGACCTAGCTGAAGCCGGGTGGGGGCTCGTAGCCGCCGATGACCTCGCCCAGGCGCCGCGCGAAGTCGATGGCCGTGCGGTCCTCCAGGTAGGGGGCGATGATCTGGATCCCGACCGGGAGGCCGTCTGCACTGAGGCCGACAGGGGCTACCGACGCGGGCAGGTGCACGAGGGTCGCGATCCCGACCCACGAGATCTGCTCCCAGTAGCGGCGCTCCTCGCCGTTCACCACGATGCAGCGCTTGTCGAACTCGCGGTGGTCGTGGGGAATCGCGGTCACCGACGTGACCGGAGTGAGCAGGACATCGTAGCGCTCGAAGAACTGTTGCCAGCGCGCCCGCATCTGCTCGCGCGTCTCGTCCAGCTGCAGCCACTCGCGGTGGCGCAGGGCCGCCGAGCGCGGCCTGGTGGGCGGCGACTCTGCGTCCTCGCTGGGGAGCCCATCTTCCCGTTCCAGGAGCAGACGGAACTGATCCTCGGGAAGCCTCTGCGCGCTGGCCGCGGTGAGCAGCGAGCGGTACACGCGGTTCACCTCCGCGAACTCGAGCTCCGGTCGCGCCTTGTCGTCGACGCTCACACCTGCCGTCCTGAGAGCTTCCACGGCGCTCTCGAGCCGCTCGCGCACGCCCGCGTCCACGGGGGCAACCGGGTCGTCGAGCCAGGCAGCCACGCGGTAGGCGTGCAGTGACGCGCGCCGAGGAGGTGGCAGCTCGAGGCGCCAGGCGATCTCGCGATCGGCCTCCGCTCCAGCGACGATAGACAGCTCGAAGTCCAGATCGTCCGCGCTGCGTCCCAACGGTCCGGCGACACTGAGATCACCGACGGCCATGAGCCCAGGCAGTCGCACGCGGCGACGCGGAACGATCCCCTGGCTCGGCTTATGCCCGTAGAGGCCGGTGTAGTGGGCGGGGTTGCGGATCGAGCCGCCGATGTCGCTGCCGAGGTCGAGCGCGCTCAGCCCGGTCGCGAGCGCCACCGCGGTACCGCCGGAAGAGCCGCCCGGTGCCCGTGACGTGTCCCAGGGATTATTCGTCGTGCCGTACACCTCGTTGTAGGTCTGGACGTCCATGCCGTTCAGCGGCGAGTTCGTCAGCCCGAAGATCACCGCGCCGGCGTCGATCAGTCTCTGCACGGCGGGAGAGTTCACGTTGGCCAAGCGCTCGGCGAACTGTGGATCGCCAAAGGTCCAGGGCATGCCCTCGACCTCGAAGAGCTCCTTTATCGTCATGGGGAGCCCGTGCAGCGGACCCCACACCTCTCCGCGCGCCAGCGCTGCGTCCGCCTCGTCCGCCCGCTTTCGCGCTCGCTCCACGTCGAGGCTGACGATGGCGTTCAGACCGGGGTTGAAGCGTTCGACTCGCTCCAAGTAGTGGTCGAGCAGCTCGCGTGCGCCGATCTCGCGCGCTCGGAGCATCCCCGCGAGCTCTCGCGCAGGCTTGAAGGCAACGTCGCTCATTGGCTAGAGATCACACTTCTGCCTGATGGACGCGATCTTGTCATCCATCTTCTCGTTGTACGTTCCCCATGCCACGCTCCAGTGGTCCAGGTACATGCCCTCCGGGGCCCTCGCGGCTGCGCGGAAGAGGCTGACGATGATCGACGGGGGCATGACGCCCATCAGACCCTGAAAGATGCGCTTCCCTCCCCCGGCGTGTGCGTTCTCCAGGTGGGCGATGTCTTCGAACGCGGACGAGCAGTCCACGGGTTGCGAGATCTTCATCTTGGTTTCGGGAGTGATCCCCACGCATGCGATGAGAGCGACGGCACACAGTGCGACGACGACGCGAGTGCTGTGAGCTACCAAGACTTCTCCCTTCCCTGCATTGTCCACTACGGGAACCGACCTTACGCGCGGCCTTTTGTCGGGTCAACCTGAGAACTTGCTGGTGCGACCCTACCATGCGGTCTTCTCAATCGGGTACCATCGTGTCGCGGCCGATTGGGAGGGGACATGGCGACGACGCAAGCTGGGGACTGGCAGACCACGGCGTGCATCCTGTGCAGCATTAATTGCGGGCTGCAGGTTCAAGTCGAGGATCGACACATCGTGAAGATCCGCGGCGATCGCGCCAACCCGCGCTCGCTCGGCTACACCTGCGAGAAGCAGGCCGGGCTCGATCACTACCAGAACCACCGGGACCGTCTGACGACGCCCCTGCGCCGCAGGTCCGACGGCAGCTTCGAGCCGATCGACTGGGATACCGCGATCCGAGAGGTGGCGGCGCGCCTGGCGGAGATTCGCGACACGCTGGGCGGTGAGAAGATCCTGTACTACGGGGGCGGGGGGCAGGGGAATCACCTGGGCGGGGCCTACGGCACCGCGACCGTCCGGGCCTACGGAGGGGTCTACCGCTCGAACGCCCTGGCGCAGGAGAAGACGGGGGAGTTCTGGGTCGAGCGCCGCATGTTCGGCGGGCGTCCCGAGCCCGACTTCGCAAAGACAGAGGTCGCCGTGTTCGTTGGCAAGAACCCGTGGCACTCGCACGGCTTCGAGCGGGCGCGGATCGTGTTGAGGGAGATCGCACGGGATCCGGCGCGCTCGATGATCGTGATCGATCCGCGACGGACGGAGACCGCGGAGCTGGCGGACGTGCACCTGCAGGTGCGACCCGGCTCGGACGCCCACTGTCTCTCTGCCCTGCTGGCCGCGCTGGTCGAGGAGAACCTGCTCGACCAGAAGTTTCTCGCGGAGCGAGGGGTCGGGACCGAGGCCGTGATCGATGCGCTGACGTCGGTGCCGATCGCCGACTACTGCGAGCGCGCGGGCGTGCCAGAGGCGCAGGTCCGGGACGCCGCCCGGCGCATCGGCCGCGCGGAGAGCGTCGCCGTGGTAGAGGACCTCGGCATCGAGATGGCCCCGCACAGCACGCTCAACTCGTACCTCGAGAAGCTCCTCTACGCGCTGACGGGCAACTTTGCCAGGCCCGGAACGATGAACCTCGGCACCCACATGGGGAAGCTCGCAGGCGACACGCGGGGGGATGCGCGAACCCCCGTCGGCGGCCACCGGATCATCACCGGGCTGATCCCCTGCAACGTCATCGCCGATGAGATCCTCACGGACCATCCCGACCGCTTCCGCGCCGCATTCATCGAGAGCGGCAACCCGGTGCACTCGCTGGCCGACAGCAAACGCATGCGCGAGGCGCTCCAGGCCCTCGACCTGGTCGTGGTGATCGACGTGGCCATGACGGAGACCGCCCAGCTTGCAGATTACGTGCTGCCCGCTGCCTCGCAGTACGAGAAGTGGGAGACCACGTTCTTTGGTGGCGGCTTCCCCGACCACGTCTTCCAGCTACGTCCTCCCCTGCTGGAGCCGCTCGAGGGAACGCTTCCCGAGCCGGAAATTCACGCCAGACTCGTGTACGCGTTAGGTGGGATTTGCGACGACGACCTCGCGGAGCTGCGCGCCGCCGCGAAAGATGGGCGCACCGCCTTCCAGACGGCCTTCGTGCGCGCCGCGGCCGAACGGCCCGAGCTCCGCAAGTTCTCGCCGGTGGTGCTGTACCGCACGCTCGGACCCACCCTGGGCGCGGGGAATGAGAGTGCGGCCTTGCTCTGGGGAGCCGCACATACATGCGCGGCGTCCTATCCCGAGTCGGTCCGGCGCGCGGGCTTCGAGGGCGACGGTCCCGAGCTTGGCGAGAAGCTCTTCGACGCGATCTTCTCGACCCCGGCGGGTGTCGTCGTCACGCGGGACCACTACGAGGACACGCTGGCACGCATGCACGAGGATGGGCGCATCCAGCTCGCGATCCCCGAGTTGCTGCGGGAGCTCTCCGAGCTCCGCGCGGAGGACCCGGGCAAGCGAGACCAGGAGTATCCGTTCATCCTCGCGGCTGGCGAGCGCCGCACGAGCACCGCGAACACGATCTTCCGCGATCCCGCGTGGCGGCGGAAGGATCGCGAGGGGGCACTGCGCGTGAGCCCCGAGGATGCCGCGCAGCTCGCCATCCAATCAGGGTCCCGGGCCCGCGTCACGACCAAGCGCGGCTCCGTCGACGTCGTGGTCGAGGTCACCGACACGCTGCGCGCGGGACACGTGACGCTGCCGAACGGTGGCGGGCTCGAGTATCCCGATGGGGAGGGAGCGCGCGTGGTGCACGGTGCATCGCCAAACGAACTCACGGCGAGCGAGGACCGCGACTGGTTCGCGGGTACGCCGTGGCACAAGCACGTGCGGGCGAGGGTCGAGGCGATCTCTTAGCGTTCCGCGAGGGGGAGAATACGATGCCCGAGGAAGACGCAGCGAGCGCCAAGGAGTATTTCGTCGACGTTCCCCAGACGAGCGAGCCGTTCTTCCTCAAGGGCTCGAACAACCTCGACTGGGGTCTGAAGAACCGGCTCTCCAACATCTTCGACCCCGCCTCGGGCCGCACGGTCATGCTGGCCTTCGATCACGGCTACTTCCAGGGCCCCACCAGCGGACTCGAGCGTGTCGACCTCAACATCGTGCCGCTGGCCCGCTACGCCGACACCCTGATGCTGACCCGCGGAATCCTGCGCAGCGTCATCCCTCCGACCTACACCGGGGGGATCGTGCTGCGCGCGAGCGGCGGGCCCAGCATCCTGAAGGAGCTCTCGAACGAGCAGATCGCGCTCAGCATCGACGAGGCCGTGCGGCTCAACGCCGCAGCGATGGCGGTCCAGGTCTTCGTCGGCGGCGAGAACGAGACCCAGTCCATCCACAACCTGACTCGACTCGCAGATCTGGGAAACAGCCACGGCATCGCGACGCTCGGCGTGACGGCGGTGGGCCGCGAGCTCGTACGCGACGCCCGCTACATGCGCCTCGCCGCGCGCATGTGCGCCGAGCTCGGCGCCTCCTACGTGAAGACCTACTACGTCGACGACGGCTTCGACACCGTGACGGCCAGCTGTCCCGTACCCATCGTGATCGCCGGAGGCACGAAGCTCCCCGAGGCCGACGCGCTGCGACTCGCATACCGCGCCATCCAGGAGGGAGCCTCTGGCGTGGACATGGGCCGCAACATCTTCCAGTCCGAAAACCCGCTGGCCATGATCCAGGCGGTGCGCAAAGTGGTCCACGAAGACTTCCAACCGCAGGAAGCGTTCGAGTACTACAACACGCTCAAGCAGGAGAGCGAGAGCTCCTAGCTAGATTCGAACTGCCCCCGGGGGCAGTTGGTTTCTTGCGAAAAGAGGAAGAAAGCTCTTGACAGAATTTGAGGGCTCGATCGAATCGAAGCGAGTGCTGAAGCAGAAGTTCGGTCCTCGAGGCGGTGACGCCTCTCTGCAAGTCGTTCGCGCAGATTCCGTTTTCAGAGTATCACACGTACTCGATCACTCGGCGTGGCAGATCCTCCGACACCAAAATACGTCGTGCTATCGTTCGGGCTTCACCCCTTCTCGGTCCCGAACGAAAGACACCAGATGGAGGTTTCTCCCAAGACCATTCCCGATTACAAGCTGCTCCAAGGTCTCGACGAGCTCGTAGCAAGGAGTCGCAAGGACGAGGCGGATCTGCTCGAGTACCTTGCAGAGGTTGATAAGCGAAAGCTCTATCTCGAGCAGGGCTACCCCTCGATGTATCGATACTGCACCGAGGTGCTCCACTTCTCAGAGGCGACGGCCTTTCACCGGATTGGCGCGGCGCGAGCTGCACGGGCGTATCCGCTTCTGCTCGTGCGATTCCGTGAGGGGGCGCTTCACCTGACCGGGGCAAACCTGCTCGCTCCCAAGCTCACTCCAGAGAACCACGTGGAGCTACTAGACCTGGCGCGCCACAAGAGCAAGCGTGCCATCGAAGAGCTCCTGGCCGACCGCGCTCCGAAGCCGGACGTGCCGGCGCAAGTCAGGAAGCTTCCGGACCCCAAGCCTCCCTCGATTGTCCGGATGCCGTCGAAGATCGCCGAGCCTGCGCCCGAGGCACCTAGTCGCGAAGCGGCTCCCTCGCCTCCGATGCCTCGCGCACCGAGTCCGGTTCCCAGCCCGCTCGGCGGCAAGCGGTTCAAGATCCAGTTCACGGGCGACCAGGCGCTCTGCGACAAGCTGCGTGAGGCGCAGGCGCTGCTCCGCCACCAGGTTCCTGAGGGCGACCTGGCGCAGATCTTCGATCGGGCGCTCACTCTACTGCTCGATGATGCGAAGCGAAAGAAGTTCGCCCGAACGTCGAGACCCCGAGCTCGGTCGGAGGTATCGAAGAAGCACGGGGCCGCATCTCGACACATCCCGGCAGAGATCAAGCGTGCAGTCGCAGCGCGGGACGGAGGTCGGTGTGCATTCGTCGGGCCGAACGATCGCCGCTGCGGTTCGCGCGACTTTCTCGAGTTCCATCATCTGGACCCCTGGGCCCGATCGAGGCGACACTCGGTGGACAGAATCGAGCTGCGCTGTCGGGGGCACAACCAATACGCGGCGTTGCAGGACTACGGAGCTGCCCACATGGCGCGCTTCGCAAGACGAGACCACTGCCCCCGGGGGCAGTTGGACGTAGAGCGGCGGGATTGAGCCCGGTCGACTTCGATACCGGCGTTCGGGTACCAGACGTCATGTTTACGCGGCTACTCGAGTGTAGGGGAGAGGCTCCGACGCTGAGTATTGGTCCCTCAGAAAGCGAAGGGCTAGCCGCCTGACACGGAGTTTAGGATCGTGATCTCGTCGCCGGGGTTGACCGGGACCTCCAGGCCTTCCACGCCGCGTGTGTAGACCTGGTTGCAGAAGCAGAGGATGTGGCGGCGCATCACGCCGCCTTCGTCAAACAGGTGGAGTCCGAGCTCGGGGCGCTGGCGCACGAGGTCGTCGAGGGCCTCCTGCAAGGTGACGCCTCGTACGGCAACGCTACGCTCGCCGCCGACGAGCTGGGACAGGACGGCAGGGAGGCGGACCGTAAGCTCGCCCACGGGGTCAGATCTCGAACACCTGGACGCTCAGCCACCGGACAGCGCTCAAGGCTTATCCTCCTCGGGCTCCGGCTCGACAGTATCTGAGGTCGCCCCCGTTTCTTCTCCTGGCAGCCCGAGCTCTGGATCGAGCCAGCGCAGGATCTTTGGATTCTCGTCGCGGGGATAGGTGTGCGATAGGTCGGCGAGCTCCCGATACACAAGCTCCGCCCCGGCAGCGGTGAGCTGGTCCCGCGTCATCCGCGCTATGTCGATGGGGAACATCCAGTCCAGCAACCCGTGCACTACATAGATAGGCTTGCTTGCCGCGCGCTGAAGGTTGCCGTTCAGCATGTTCAGCGGGTGAAAAACGCCGGAGATTGGAGCCAGATGCGTGTACGGCACGTCCTCCATCAGTCCCGCGAGGAGCGCGTAGGTCGCGCCATCGGACATGCCGGTCAGCAGGACCTTCTCGGCGTCGATGTTCCAGCGCTCCATTACGTCGAGGACATAGGCCTT
This sequence comes from Myxococcota bacterium, assembly GCA_965247115.1. GTDB lineage: Bacteria > Myxococcota_A > UBA9160 > SZUA-336 > SZUA-336 > JAUXJB01. Next base: position 2,414,617 of record CBDFGR010000003.1, on the reverse strand, counting down.
CAACGGCTCCGCATCGACGTCCTCCGCCCCCATGATGGACCAGGTGCGCTCGCGCGCCGTCGGCGAGAGCACGATGAAGCCACGGCTGCGAGCCTCCCGCAGCCAGGTCCAAAGGAAATCCCGACCGTGACCGCTGCCGCCGTGCAGCGCCACCACCAGGGGCCAGCTTCGTGCAGCCTCCCAGTACTCCGGCACGTAGAGTGAGAATCCCCCTCGCTCGTCGTGCTTGCTGGCGTGATGGAGCGCGCCGACGCTCGCCTCGGAAGCCGGGTCGGCGTCCGCCGTGGCCGCGCGGATCTTCTCGAGCAGATCCTCCGAGCCGCGGACGGGCTCCTCCAGAAAGAACTGGCTCACCGGCCTGAGCCAGGAGTGGAGCGGATAGAGCGCTTCCTGCGCACGGATCTGGCGCCGGAGCGAGCGGAAGCGCTGGAACATCGCCTGCGGGTCGTGCGCGTCTTCGAGGAAGCCAGAAAGCCCGGCGAGCGTGTGCTCCGCCGCGCGCTCGAGCGGCTCCCTCAACGCCTCCAGATCTCCCTCCCACTCTTTGCCGCGGAACTCCTCCAAGCTCGTCTGCAGCCGCTCGCGAAAAGGGGCGAGCCCCTCCGCCAGCGCATTCAGATGCGTGGGGTGCAGGTGCCGCTGTGCGCTACCGACGGCCTCGAGTGTAGTGAGGAGCGTGGGCACCAGCGTCTCTAGCGCGTCGAACGCTGCCTCGTTGCTGCTCACATGCGCAAGGGTATCAGACGACGTTGCACGGGTAGACCGACTTCTTCCAGGCGATGAAGTCGGTGGACAGCTCGTGGACTGCGATTCGCTGGTGGTACGAGGTCTGCGCCACCGTGTTGCCCCTGGGGTCGATGACACAGCCCCGACCCTCGAAGCGTTCGCCGCCGGAGTCGCGACCGGTGCGGTTCGACGAGGCGACGTAGCAGCCCGACACGATCGCGGTCATCTGTAGCGCGATGTCGAACACGTGGGCGGCGTCCGGCGGCATGGCACGCGGGACCACGATCAGATCAACGCCGTCTCGCCCGTAGCTCCGCGCGTGCTCGTTCCACATGATGTCGGTGCAGATCAGGAAACCAATCCGCAGCGAGCCCGCTCGCGCGATCTCGAAGCTGCGCTTGCCTGGCTCGGTCCACGTCGTCTCCCGATAGCCCGGGGAGTCCGGGATGTGCTGCTTGGTGTGGACGGGCCGGACCGCGCCGTCCGCGGTCCAGACGAAGCCCTCGTTGCAGCGGCGTCCGTCGACCTCAACCGCGCGCGTTCCAACCACCACGGGCACGCCGAGCTCGTGCAGGGCCCCGACGCCCTCCGCGTGGTCCGCGATCGACTGCTTCCAGGCGCTCGGGTCGAAGCTCTCGCGGGCCGCGAGCCAGGCGCCGAACGGGAGCTCGTTCAGCACGAACAGATCCGGACGCGCGCGTTCGAGCTCCTGGATCAGCGCCTTCCAGGAGGCGGTGCCCGGTCGGAGCTCCGGGTCCAGCTCGCCGACCGCCACCCTGTGGATCGTCATCCGAATGGCCTCCTCACGCATGCGCCCCACTCGTGCAGGGATAAACGACTCCGGCTTCCCGCAGTTCTGAAGCATGATAGCCTTCCCATGTGCCGGGATGGCGGCTGAGCTCGGAGCGACACGGCGTCGAGGATCTCGACGACGCCATCGAGCTGTGCTTCGAGCGGGGCTGGACGGATGGGTTGCCGGTCGTGCCCCCGACGCCCGAGAAGGTCGAGCGCTTCGTCGAGCTGTCGGGACGCGCACCCGACGAGGTGATCTGCGAGTACCCCAGCCGCAACCGCGTGGTGACGCTGGAGAAGGTCGCGATCAACTCGGTGATGGCGGGCTGCCGCCCCGAGTATTTCCCCGTCGTGCTCGCACTCGTCGAGGCGATGGGCGATCCAGCCTTCGGCCTCCACGTCCTCAACGCCACGACGGGCGGCGCCGCCCTCGGCTTCGTCGTGAACGGCCCGGTTCGCGCCCAGCTCGGCATGAACTGCCGCGGCAACGTTCTCGGACCGGGTAACCGCGCGAACGCGACCATCGGTCGCGCCGTGCGGCTGACCATGATCAACGCCATGGGTTCGGTGTCCGGTGCGGGAAACGAGGATGACCCCGGGGCCAAGGGCCGTCCCATTCTCGATCGCACCACCGTGGGTCAACCCGGCAAGTACACGGGCTACCACATCGTCGAGAACGAGGAGGACTTCCCGTCGTTGCGTCCGCTCCACACCGAGCTCGGCTTCGCGTCCGACGAGAGCGTGGTGACGGCCTTCGCCACAGGCGGCCACGTGCAGATGTCGGCGCACGCCGAGCCCACGGCGAAGGAGATCGTCGGCACGCTGTGCCACCATCTGGTGGGCACGCGACGGCTCTCCCGGCGGGGCTGGGTCGTGCTCGTGATCCCGCCGGAGAACGCGGAGATCTTCGTACGCGACGGCTGGTCGAAGGCCGACATCCGGCGCGCGATTTTCGAAGGCACGTCGCGCTCGGTGGCCTCGCTCAAGCGCGAGGGAGGCTTTCATCGGGGGGCGCTGATGGAACGCCGAGGAGCGGACATCCGGGAGGGCGACGAGGAGGCCAGCGTGGCCATCGCCTCCAGCGCTGACCAGATTTACGTGGCGGTTGCCGGCGGCCCGGCAGGCGCGTTTTGCCACGCTCTACTACCCTACGGGGGATTTGCGTCGCGGCCCATCGCTGCCGCGAAAGGAGGTTGACTCGCACCATGAGCACGTCGACTGGTTTCCAGGTGCTCGATCCCACGTCGGAGCCGATCATCCAGCCGGGCGACCTGGCACCCCGGCTCGACTCGCTCAGCGGCAAGCGGATCGGGCTCTACGCGAACTTCAAGCTGAACGCGGTCGAGCTTCTCGACGAATGCAAGGAGCTCTTGTCCTCGCGCTTCAAGCTCGACTTCGTCCGCGGCAGATACGATGCCTCGCGCGTCATGCGACCGGAGGAGTGGGAGGGCGTCGATGACTGCGACGCTGTGATCCTCACTCATGGGGATTGAGGGAGCTGTAGTTCGAGCGGTCTGCTCAACACGATACAGCTCGAGAAGCGTGGTATCCCCGCCGTCCTGATCGGGACGGATCGCTTCGCCTCGGTCTTTCGAACCGTACAGCGCGCCGGCGGAATCCCCGACATCCGCTGGGCCCAGGTTCCCCACCCGCTGGGGAGCGCTACGCCCGCTGTCCTGAAAGAACGCGCCGCCCAGGCCATCGACCAGTTCATCGACATCGTCGTAGCGAAGTCGGAGGAGAGCTAGGGAAGCTACATGCGGTAGACGGGGAGGGACCTCTCATGCCGTCCGACAAGCAAGATCACTCGGGCGCCCGCGAAGCGGTGCGCGACATCTATGACGGCCCCGAGGGGGATCTCTTCGCACTCGTGTTCGGGGAGCAGATCCACCTCGGGGGCTTCGACGCGTCCGTGGCGCTTGCGGACGCCTCCGCGATCCGAGGGGGCCGAGGGGTAGACCTGTGCTGCTGCAACGGAGCCGGCATGCGCTTCCTGGTGCGCTACCGGGGAGTCGAATCGATGATCGGCGTCGACATCTCGCCCAACGTCGTTGCTCGCGGTCGCCGGCGCTGCCAGGAGGAAGGACAGGCGAGTCAGATCGACTTCCTCTGCACCGATGCGTGCGCGAGTGGGCTCCCTTCCGAGAGTGCCGACTTCGTCTGGAGCGAAGATGCGTGGTGCTACGTCCCCGACAAGCCGACACTCATCGCGGAGGCTGCTCGAATCGTGCGTCGCGGCGGCACGATCGCGTTCACCGACTGGGTGGAAGGAGACGCCGGCCTGGAGTCAGGCGAAAGCGCCTTCCTCCTGGAGGCACTCAGCTTCCCGAATCTCGAGACGCAGCGCGGGTATCAGCAGCTGCTCGAGAAACAGGGCTGCGAGGTGGTGTTGGCCGAGGATACGGGCAACTTTGCCAAGCAGACAGCGCTGGTCGCCGAGGTCCTCGAGACGCAGCTTCGCTGGGACGCACTGCGACTGCTGTCGTATGACGAGGAGCGCGTCGACGCGCTGATCCGCGGCTTTCGATTGCTGAGCGAGTGGGGTGCGGCCAGGAAGATCGCGCAGGCGCGATTCGTGACTCGCCGAGTCAGTTGATCGGGCCGGGGGCTGCTTCGACCTTTACGATATCCCCGTTCTCGGAGAACTCGAGGGTCGAGTTGGGCCTGTACTCCCGTCCGCGGTACTTCCAGATCTTCCGAAGATTCCAGATGCCCTTCTGCCTTCCGATGGTGATCATGCGAAGTTGCCCATCGCTGAACCACTCCGACTGGCTGTCGGCCAGAATTCGGACTTCTACTCCGTATGCGTCTAGGGAGACAACTTCGGCTACGGTGCAGCGCGTCAAGTTTCCGTTTTCCCAGAACTCCGCAGGATTGTCTGCCTTCAGCTTGACAATGGTCGTGCCCACCTGGAACTCCGTGTCGACCTGGGGCACGAAGGATTTGTAGTTGCTGTTTGGGTACAGCTCCAGGTGGGTGTAGCCAGAGAAATCAGACCAGTTGTCGGAATCCATCTTCCTTCCCCCCGAACACGACTCTCAGGAGAGTGGCTCGCCGTAGAGCGTACGTATCTCGACGCCCAGCTCTTCCAGAAACCCGAATGGTGGGACGGTACCCATGAAGAGGATCAAGTAATCGTTGGGCAAGTCCACTTCCTCTTCTCCACGTTTGATTCTCAGGCGATCCTGATGGATCTCCCTCACTCCTGACCGATACCAGATCTCGAGCAGACCATCCTTGTCCATCTGCTCCACCTTGATCTTGTTATCCTCTTTGCACCGCGAGAGGCTATTTTTTCTCACCAACAGGTGCACCGTGTTCTTGAGTTTGGGGTCTGCCACCCGCTGGGCCGCCTCCACTGCCGAATCCCCGGCACCGACGACGACCAGCTTCTTCCCCTTGTACTGCTGAGGGTCGACCAACTTGTAGGTCACCTTGGCCGTATCTTCATTGGAGAGTCCCAGCTTTCTTGGGGAACCTCCCACACCTACGGCCAGGATTATCTTCTGAGCCCTGACGATTCCGTCGCTGGTCTCCGCCTCCAGAATCTTACCGTTCGACTTCAGATTGATGAACTTGATCCTCTCTTCCACCTTCAGGCCGGTCCTTTTCCTCACGTCCTCCCAGTATTCAAGCAGGCCCTCTTTTGCGATCCTGTTCTTGGGGAACTGCATCTTTCCGGTAATGGGCAGTGAGGCCGGATGGCTCATGACAACCTTCTGCCTGGGGTAGTTGAAGACCGTTCCCCCAAGGGAGTTCTGCTCGATGCACCTGTACCGGGTCTTGGTCTCCAGGCATTTCAGACTCGCGGACAGGCCAGCAGGCCCGGCACCCACAACCAAGACGTCGACATCGGCAACCACGGACTTGTCCAGGTTCTTTATGGCGTGATCTGCCGCGAGGCTACCCTGCTTTATCGCATTGCCGATCAGCCCCATCCCTCCAAGCTCCCCTGCGATGTACAAGCCTGTGACGTTGGTCTCGTAAAACTCACTGTAGTTAGGCACTCGCTTGCCGTTGGTGGCAGTACCGAACACCATGGTAATGGCATCGTAGGGGCAGGAACGTACGCAGACACCGTGACCGACGCACTTGGTAGGACTGACAAGCGTCGGTGCCCCATCGATCATCTGAAGGATGTCGCCCTCGGGGCAAACCTTCGTGCACGCCTCGCACCCGCCGCATAGGCCCAGGTCAACCTTGGGATAGAGCGCGTAGGCCTCCGTCTTGTTGGAGTCCACCGCCTGTTGCAGCTTTACCTTTGCCCTGACCTCAGTTTTTCTGGAACGGTAGAGAGCCCATAGCGGCGGAGCTACGAGCGCCACGTACACGAGATAGTCCATGAGGCCGCCTCTCGTGCTCCGCATCGGCGCCTAGCAAGGCCGACTGTAGCGGACTCTCTCGCCAACAGAGGAGCGCTCTACGACCTCTCTGCAACGCGCAGCTCTGCAGCAAATCGGACCGTCTTCGACGGCGGATGCTATGCGCAGCTCAGCTCAATTCGGGACGACGCCTTGAGAGCAGATAGGCCGTTCCGCCGGGCACGCCGAGCCCGATGAGAAGGGAGATGGCCGCGAACTGGGGAACGGTGAGGCTCTCCGGAGAGGGCCACTCGTAGCGCAACGTGAACAGGATGTGATTCAACAGTATGTACGGTGTGTAGACCAGCAGGAAGTAGAGCGCATAGCGCCTGAGCCGCCAGATACCGTACGCGAGCCCGAGCATGAGGACCGCGTGCACGCGGGCAACGATCGCCTCCAGAAGTCCATCCGTGCGAACCCCGAACAGCATGAATCCCGAGACCGGCCCCGTGTTGAACGGCAACAGGAAGCTCTGCACGGCGAGGATAACGAAGAGTAAGGCCAGGATCGTGAGAGCGACGCCGGGCTTGGGACGATCCATGGGACGACACCTCCGAATCCATCTCAGCCTATCATTCCGTCGCGGCACGTGTTCAGCACATCATGGCGGAGAGGGAGATTCGAACTCCCGGAGGACGTGCACCCTCAATTGCTGCACGGCGCGTGGTTCAGAAGGTGGAAGCGAGCACTAGAAAGACCCCGCCACAAAAAAGAGCGGCACCTGGAATCCGAGATACCCACGGCCCGTCGGGCAACAAGCGCTCCGCCAAAATGAAGATGCTCAACCCCGCCATCACCAAGACGCTCATGGCTCCACCGGCGTACATGATCAGCATGAGCACCCAGCAACACCCAATACAGAAGAGCCCGTGGCGTAGCCCCATGCGGAGGGCGCCTCGGCGCCCGGCTTCCCAATGGTCGAGAAAAAAGCGAAGCGGGCTTCGGCAGCGTGCCAGGCAGGCTTCCTTGACCGGTGTGAGCTGATAGATGCCCGCCGCGGCCACCACAAAGCCGCCGAGCAGCGGCCCGCTGGCGAGAGCATGACCCCGCAACCATCCGCCTTTGTGCAACCACCACTGGAGCACCGCGGCAACCACCGCAAACGCCGTCCAGCCGGCGAAGTAGCCGAGAACGAACCAGGCGGGACTTGCCTGCCCTCCGTGACCCCGATCGAGTCGGTGATACGCCTTCGTCATGGGCATCACAGCGGGCATCATCATCGCGATCATCATCACCAGCCACATCGAGAACGCCGCAAGGAGATACGGAGCGGCGTTCGCGGGCTGCATCATGATGCGCATGAGCTCGTTCAGCGGGCCCGCGCCCGCCATGCTGGTCATCGTCCGTTCGCTGAGAACCAGAAAGATCCACGCCGCGGCCCCAATCGCGAGCAGGGCAGCAGATGTGATTGACGTGGAGAAAGCGAGGTCCGGTCTAGGGAACGCGCGACTCACGCAACCTCGCCCCGCCAGTCGAAGGGGGCGAAATGGCCGTTGGTTTGATCGGCCTCGCCGCTCCACTCGATTCCGAACGCGCGAATCACGTTGCGCACTGCGGTGGCGAGGTTCAGGCGTTTCGCTACCGGGTGGCCGACGTTGTCGACGACGATGCACTCGCCGGCGGCGCTCACACTTTCGACTCCCACAATGCTTTGATCGAGCAGACCCTCGATCTTGACCTGATATGCGTGTCCGCTCCTCTCGAAATGGATCGGGTGACGCTCGACGCCACGGAAGTCAGTAATGAGGGGCAACAGATGGGCGGGAGGCCCTCCCACCCGTCCGCTCGCGATCTCGGCCACGGCCTCGGTCTGCTCGTCGCTCGCGGCCGAATCGACCACGAGGCCGGCGGCCCAATCTCCTTCGGACATGATCGCCCGAGACTGAGCGAACAGGACGAAGCGCACGCCGGCGAGGGACACGGCACCGTAGCGACCGGACTCGACCTCGAATGCGAGGGCGACCTTGCAATAGTCATGGGTGGCGGGCGTCGTGGAATTCTTCGTGATACACGGGCAAAGGAAGTCACAGCTACAGGCTTCCATGTACTCGCCGCGAATTTCCCAAGCACTGCTCTGGGGCTGGGATGCCATCGGGTTAACTCCCTGGTCGTTCGAGCTCAGTCTACTCCCACACGTCGAAAAACTCTCGCGTGCAGTGGCGGAGAGAGGGGGATTCGAACCCCCGGAGGACTTGCACCATACCATCCCGTGCCGTCCGGGGTCCTCTCGGCGCGCGCGAGGAGAACGAAACGTTCGAGATCCGCCACGGCCTCGTGGAGCGTCGGGAGGACCGCTCGTGACCTCCTTGATCCCTCGTGCCTCAGCTTTGCGAAATCGCCTCGACCCTCGGGAAGTCGACTTCGGGCTGCGCAACGTGGTTGAAGTAGTTGGCAAAGATGTTGAGGGCGACGTTGGCCACGATCTCGGCGATCTCGGCGTCGCCGAACCCCGCATCGCGCACTGAGCCTATGTCTTTGTCACTCACCGAACCGCGCTTCTCAACGACAGCGCGGGCGAACTGCAGCGCAGCGGTGGCTTGAGCACCATCGAGCAGGCCGCGCCGGCTGTCGAGAATCTCGTCCTGGCTGAGCCCAAGAGACTTCCCAATCGCCGAATGGGCGGCCAAGCAATACTCGCATTCGTTCTGTTGCGCGACCAGCAGGGCGATCTGCTCGCACAGCCGGGCCGGGAGGATGCCGGCCGCGAGCGCTTCGCGAACGTCGAGAAACGCCCGGAGAGCCGCAGGTGCTTGGGCGAAGGTCGCCATCAAGTTGGGGACGCGACCCATCTGCTTCTTTACCGCGTCGAGAAGCTCTCGCTGAGCTCCACTACTTTCTTGATGGTCTACGGGTTGAAGCCTCGGCATGGTTGTCTCCTCTTCGGGATCCGATCCGCGCAGCGCCAAGATCGTGGTGATGTTGATAGTGGCTCCGCCATCTTGCTTTCGGATCTACTTCACGGCCGCCTGGGTAGAACCGGGGGGGAGTCGGCGATCCTTGCTTACTCGTACCCTACACCCGGGCGTGCGCAATGTGAACTGCCAACGAGGCCGCTGGAACCGGCAGGCACTCGCCGTCCACCACCTCGAGCCAGCTGCCGGAACTTGGTGAGCACGGCCTCGGCGCCAAGACCTGCTTGGGGCCGTCCTCGCCTTCGAACCTCAGATGGTCACGGCCTCGGTCTGCTCGTCGCTCGCGGCCGAATCAACCACGAGGCCGGCGGCCCAGTCTCCTTCGGACATGATGCGGCGCGCTGTCTGAGTTATGCAAACACATCGATTTGTAGCGGTTTCGACTCGCCGCCGTTGATGTCAGATCCGATGTCGACAGAACATGCGGTCAGCACAAAATACACGTCTCTCTCCGCGCGAAACTCGACGTAGTCGCCTGCGCGCGCGGGTGAGGGCCCAGCGCTGAGCGTGCCGTCGGCAGCAACCGGTGTATCTTGAAATAGATTCGCAGGGCCCGGCACGAGGTCGATATCCAATCCCAGAGATTTCACCGCGGATAGATAGTTATCGTGGCAATTCGGGTGGTCTTTCCCAGCTCCGATCATCTCGTGAAGGTTGACATCGCACGTGGCGTAGAGCGAGTCATGCACCCCAGGCGAGGTATCGGTCAGGAACGTCAACAGCGAACGCTGATGATTCGAGTAGAACTGCTGTTGTACTTCAGGAAACAGGCGTCCCGTCATTAATCGGGTTCGAGCGGTGTCGAGGTATTCGGTTGGATCGGATTGTAGGAGCGCGAACATGTCACCAATTTGGGTGCCGTGCAGGTTCGTGACCCGGATCGTCGCACCCGCGCTAACCGCAACACCTCTACCTGAATAGCCAGGCACTTCGATTGAGACGCTCGGATGCGTTTCTGACATAACGTTCTCCGATGTAAGACTTGCGAGGAGTAAAGCAGACCCACTACCGATGAACTTAACGTGCTTCGCCTTCTAGGCTCGACCCCTTGGCATCAGCCTCCGAGCACCTCCACCAGCACGTCGCCCAGCGCTCCGGAAGGCGCCTTGAGACCGAGGTAAGCGGCCAGCGTGCTGGCGATCCCGGTGGGGGCTACCGGGCGATGGATCACCTGCGGCCGGATACCCGGGCCGGCGAAGAGGATCGGCACAAAAGTGTCGTAGCTCCAGGGCGAGCCGTGGGTCGCCGCCACCGTCAACCCGTCGAAGTCGTTGATAAAGCGATGAGGCTCGAAAACCACAAAGATGTCGCCCGATCGTTTGGGGTGATAGTTGTTGAGGATCGAGCGCAGCTGGGGCGTGTCTGGCACTCGTCCCTTCGCCAGGTCGTAGCTGGAAACGGCGGCAGATACCCCATCGAGCTTCACCACCTCGGCTGCGACCGCGGCGGCCACCTCGGCTGGATCGAGACCTTTCCTCGCGAGCAGTCCCAGATCCAGGTAGACATAGGGATGGGAGTAGGAAGCAATGAGTTCCTCCGAAATCCCGAATCTTGCCTTCAGCGCGGCCATCCCGGAGGCCCGGTTCCAGCTCTCCGGATCGACGTAGTTCGCCTGCAATCCCTGGGAGGTCAGGTAGCCTGGCACCTCGGGGCCGCCATGATCGGCGGATAGCACGACCAGTGTGTGGTTGAGCCCCACCCTCTGATCGACGAAGGCCAGCAGGGTTGCAAGGGTGCGGTCGAGGCGGAGCAGGTTGTCCTCGGCCTCCAGGCTGGCCGGTCCGAAGAGATGGCCCACGTAGTCCGTGCTCGAGAAGCTGACGCTCAGGAAGTCGGGGATCTCGTCTTGCCCCATGGGCTCGTTCACCAGAACGGCCTCGGCCAGCTCGCGGGTCAATTCGTCCCCGGCCGGGCTCAGGGTCAGGAGCGTATTGAAGTACTTGCCCTCCGCCTCGCCGTAAGGATGCGGAAAGACCCGTCCGTAACCCGGGAAGTCGGTCTCCCAGATGCGATCGTCCGCTTGTCCCGAGAGATAGGTCTCCCGGGGTCTCGAGAGCTTCCAGGCCTTTCTGGCGTAGCGGTGGGGACGTCGTTCCCGATTCCAGGCCTCCAACCATTCCGGATATTGGTCGTAGTAGTAGCGGCTGGTCACGAACTCCCCGCTGGCCTTGGAGAACCAGAACGCCTTGCCCGAGTGGCCCGCGAGCGCGATCGCGCCGCGGTCCTTCACCGAGACTCCGAAGATCTTCGCCCTACCCGCCGTGGCGATGGCGAGCTCGTCCGAAAAAGTCGAGACCAGCAATGCCATGGGCGAGCGTCCCTGGGACCTCGCCGCCCTCTGGGTGGGATCGATCTCCGTCGCCTCGTCGACGCCGGCTCCCGCCGTGAGCAGCGGATAGTTCGCGTCCTCGACGTTGTAGGTCAGCTCCCCTGTCGCTCGATCCAGCCAGAGATTGCCCACCATTCCGTGATCCGCGGGATGCGCCCCTGTCGCCAACGTGGCGTGCCCCACGATGGTCTCCGTATTGGCGTGTTGATAGTGAGCGTTGGCGTAGTGGATGCCCTCTTCGTAGAGATAGCGGAAGCCCCCGGGTTCCAGCCGATCGAGCACGCGATCGGGCAGATCTCCGCGAAGCTGATCCACCGTGATCTGCAACACCAGTCGGACCTCGGCCTCACCGGCCGTCTCGGCCATCCGCGAGCAGCCACAGGAGAGCAGGAGCACCGCAACAAAACCCCGAGTCCACATCGATCAGTCCTCCAGGAACTCCGACCCGTCGCTACAGAGCCAGTCTTCTAAAACCTGGGTCCGCGTCGACCGAATCTGTTATCACCTCCCCACCCACAGGTCCAAGTTGAGAAGTTCCATTGATCCTACAGGCGCTGCTGATCCTCCTGCTCATCGCCACTCCGCAGCCTGCCCGCTCTCGGACGTGTTCTTCGCGCCCATCATTCTGAACCCCTTGAAATAAGCCTTATGGACGGAGGTAGCATGAATCCCCTGAAATCGACTCTCTTCACGATCCTGCTCACGGCCGTGATCCCGCTGGCAGCGGCAGCCGCGGACAAGCCGAACATTCTGGTCATCTGGGGCGACGACATCGGCCAGTCCAACATCAGCGCCTATACGAAAGGTGTGATGGGCTACCGCACGCCGAACATCGATCGCATCTCGAACGAAGGAATGATCTTCACCGATTACTACGGGGAGCAGAGCTGCACCGCCGGCCGCTCGTCGTTCATCACGGGTCAGAGCGTCTTCCGCACGGGGCTGAGCAAGGTCGGCCTTCCCGGCGCCGACCTCGGCCTGCAAAAGGAGGATCCGACGATCGCGGATCTGCTCAAGAACCATGGGTATGCCACGGGGCAGTTCGGAAAGAACCACCTCGGGGACAAGGACGAGTTCTTACCCACGGCCCACGGTTTCGACGAGTTCCTCGGCAACCTATACCACCTGAACGCCGAGGAGGAGCCCGAGAATGAGGACTATCCGGACGCGGCGAAGTACCCGAACTTCCGCAAGCGCTTCGGCCCGCGCGGCGTGATCAAGTCCTTCGCCGGAGGCCCCATCGAGGACACGGGTCCGCTAACGAAGAAGCGCATGGAGACGATCGACGATGAGACCATCGCCGCGGCGCTGGACTTCATCGAGCGCCAGCACAAGGCGGGCAAGCCCTTCTTCACGTGGTGGAACGGCACACGCATGCACTTTCGTACGCACGTGAAGCCCGAGCTTCGCGGGATCTCCGGGCAGGACGAGTACTCCGACGGCATGGTCGAGCACGACCGCCACGTCGGCATGTTGCTGGCAAAGCTCGACGAGCTCGGCATCGTCGACGACACCATCGTCTTTTACAGCACCGACAACGGGCCTCACTACAACACCTGGCCCGATGCCGCAGCCACGCCTTTCCGAGGGGAGAAGAATACCAACTGGGAGGGTGGCTGGCGCGTTCCCGCGGCGGTGCGTTGGCCTGGCAAGATCGCAGCCGGCTCGGTGTCCAACGAGATCATGCACCACATGGACTGGACGCCCACGTTCCTGGCCGCTGCCGGTGAGCCCGACGTCAAAGAGAAGCTGCTGAAGGGGCACCGCGCGGATGGCAAGAGGTTCAAGGTCCACCTCGACGGCTACAACTTCCTGCCGCACCTGACAGGTCAGGTCGAGAAGGGGCCGCGGGACGAGATCTTCTACTTCGCCGACACGGGCGAGCTGACGGCCCTGCGCTACAGGGACTGGAAGCTGCTCTTCTTGGAGCAGAAGTCCGAGGCAACGTTGCGGGCCTGGATCGAGCCCTGGACCCCGCTTCGCATCCCTCTGATGCTCCATCTGCGCCGGGACCCCTACGAGCGGGCGTACTCCACCTCGAACACCTACTACGACTGGATGATCGACCGCGTCTTTCTGCTCGTGCCCGCACAGCAGTACGTGGCGAACTTCCTCGGGACATTCAAGGAGTTCCCCCCGCGCCAGAGGCCAGCGAGCTTCACCATCGACCAGGTGATGGAGATGCTGGTGCCGCCCTCGCAATAGGGCTTGCCCAGTCGAGGATTCATGCTCGCGCGCTAACGGCCGAGCCTTATGTCCCCCGAATTCTGGCGGAGAGAGGGGGATTCGAACCCCCGGAGGACTTGCACCCTCAACGGTTTTCGAGACCGCCCGAGGGACCGTCCGGTACTGTCCGGCTGTGTCCTGTTTCGTCCGAAACCGTTTTATCTTCAGCTGGTTGAGTGTCCCATACCATCCCGTTCCGTTCGGGGCCGTCCCAGTCGTATAGCTGTCAACGTAGCTGTCAAACGCATCGGGGCGCTCCGCCGCCGATACAGGACGATGCGCTCAAGCTCGACGAACTCCAGCGGGTCACCTCACGAGCGCGAGACTTCCGCTTCAGCCGTGCCTCGTTCTCCTGGATGAAGCCCGGATGTCGCATGCCATACCCAGGATCCTCTCCCACTCATCGGCGTAGAAGGTGACCGGGAAGCGGCGGATGCCGTACACACCCTTCTTCTGGCTCACCTGGAGGCGGAGTTCGCGAGTCGGTTTGACTCAAGGCTTCGTTTTCGGCGTGGAGTCGATCGACGCGCGAAGGTCTTCGTCGGACATACAGTCTCCTCCGCTAGGTCTCGGTCTTCTTCGCCATCTCACGAGCATTAGAAGAGAAGTCCGGGTACGCGTCTGCGAATTTCTTGAAGAGTCGATCCACCAGGCCGCGGAATCTCGGCACCCGGGTATCGCGTAGCAGGCGATCATCAGCCTCCGGGAGACATTGCACGAGAGCGCTGAAGACCCTTTGCTGAGTGCGAAGGAACCGCGTCAGCACCAGCAGGAAGTCGCGCCTTCCCTCGGTTTCGTCTAGGTGCGTCTCTTGGAACCGAAGTCGCAACTCATGGACGCGCCGGCCTCGTTCGATGAAGGTCGACTGAGTGAGCCCATAGACGACACCAACAGGCCGAATGTGTTGTCCTACTCCTGAACCGACGTCGTAGTCGTCGTCTAGCTGATCTTGGCGCATATAGCCCTGCATCGCCTGGCGGTGATTGCGAAAGAACCTCGGGCCTGCAGGACCCACCGGAGACAGGTCGAACCACGCCCAGGCGAGATCCGGGCGATCGAAGATCAGCCGGAGCAGGGCGACTCCCTCTGCTTGAAGCCGCATGTACCTGTACATCGAGGTCATACGGAGCGCGAGAAGATCGGTGATGCCCCACAGGTAGTGCTTTTGAACCTGAACCAACAGGATGCCTCGTATGAGGCGACTCCACGATCGATCGATGGCACCCTTCGCTTCGCTGGCAAGCTCCAGTTGTGACTCGGTTGCGCCCGGATCACTGAGGACCTTGTCAACCGCGCTCTCATCCTCGACCCCGAGTCCAGACAGCGTGCGCTCCAGCACTTCCTGGTCGTCGTCGTGCGTGGCACCTTGGCTGAAAGCGCGCAGGAACGAATTGAAGAGCTCTTGGGCCGCGTCGACCGCATCGCCGAGCTCTGCGTCCAGGTCCTGGAGGAACCGCAGTGTCTGTTCGGCATTCTCCCGATCGATATCGAGGAGCCTGTCGATGTCGCCCATCGTGAGTACAGTAGCGTTGCCCTGGAGGCAGCAGTAGCTCGTTCAGAGACGTCCCCTCGAACCTAGCCCTCCTGCACTCTCGCTCTCGACGGCGGAGGCGAACGTCCACTACCGGGTCCCTCGTCAGCGCTGGCCCGTTGGACAGCTTCGTCGTCGGCACACCCATCGGTGCGCGCGAGCAGCCGAGCGACATGAGGGCGGTCGCAAACAGAGGCCACGCATTGCGACGAAGCAGGTTCACATATCCCATCCAAGCTCGCATACCCCTACGCGTCGGCGAGGCTCGCGGTTACCGCCTCTCCGGCACCGCCAGTGACCCGGTCGAACGGGATGGTGAAGCCCGCTACCGACCCTTCGCTATTTGTTCTCATTGACTCGATAAGGTGTTGGGGATCATGCTCGACCGTTCTAGGAGACTCCCATGCGGCGTTCAGCTACTTGGATTGCCTGTTCGGGACGACCTCTGAGACGAGGTCTCCCGTTCTTCCTGGGTCTCTGCCTGGGTTGTTCCCTGCTCCTGGCTAACAGCCCAGCACGTGCAGGGTCGATCTGCAAGGCGCAGACCGCACAGGGAGAGATGACTCGTTCCGAGGCCGACGCCGTTGCAGCCGCTCGGAGCAAGATCACCGAACATCTCGACCGCGCCAAGGACCGCTCCACGGAGCTCAGACTGCGGTGCATTCGCTCCCACTACGACGCTTACACCAAGAAGGTGATCGCCGCGTGCCAACGCGGGGCCACCGATGACGAGGTACTGGCTCTCACGAAGACCGAATTCCGCGACTGCTTCTGATTCCGGCACTACCGTGTACAGGAGATTCTCGTGGCTCGCGGGCTCCCCCTCATCATACTCGCGCTCTTCGCGTTTTCACCCACGGCTCTGCGGGCGCAGATGGGCGCATCCGATCCAGCGTCGGTGGGGCTCTCCGCCGTTGGTAGCGTCTCCGAGACCCACGGTACGAGTACGTACCGAATCCCGCTCGTTGTTCCCCCCGGCCCCGACGGTCACACGCCAAAGCTCGCGTTGGTCTACCAAAGCAAAAGCTCGAAAGGACCGGCGGGACCTTTTGGCTTCGGGTGGAAACTGGAAGGGCTCAGTGCAATCGAACGGGACCGAAAGTTCGGACCTCCTTACGATCTGACGCAGCCACTTGGAAGCGCCTTCGAATATCGCCACGACTTCGTCCTCGATGGCCAGGATCTGATCTTCGATTCAAGTGCCGGAGGTCGGGACCGTTACCGCACGCAGCGAGATGACGGCCGCCTCATCGAGTACATCCCGTCCTCGAATACGTGGGAGATCCGTGACCGACAGGGCCGACTCTTCGTCTACGGCACATCGGCGAGCTCGCGCATCGACAACGACAAGAACGGCGAGACCTTCTCGTGGCTTCTCCAGCAGGTCGATGATGCCCATGGAAACCGGATCACCTACTGGTATCAGTTCACGGGCGGAGTAGCGAGGCTGACCAATGTCTTCTGGGGGGATGGCACAGCCCAAAATCGGAGGATCAACATCTACCCCTCCGGGTACGTCGGTGCGGTTCGCCCAGATCAGCCGATCAGCTACTCCGCAGGCTTCCGCCAAAAGCTGGACCATCGGATCACACGCATCGATCTGTACGTGGTGAAAAGCGGGGCGTCGAAGCACGCCACCCACTACGACCTCGACTATGACCAGGGCCCAGCCTCAGGCCGGAGCCGACTCGTGAGTGTCACTCGGGGCTCAAGCGACTGGGCGGGCAAACAAGCCGCGCACAGTTTCACGTACTCGGAGAGCACACCTGGGTTCGATGCTACGGCGAGCAACTACATCGCGAACGCCCCCGGAGTCGAGCCCGGATTCATGGATCTCATCGTCGTTGCGCCCATTGGGATCTACGGTCCCATCTATGGTGAGATTCTCATCCCGGGCTCCGCCACCGACCTGAAGCAGCTCTCGGATCTCGACTCCGATGGTACGCGAGATGTCTTCAAGACGGTGGATAGTCCTTCGCGGGCGGAACGGTGGCCAGGGGACGGAAACGAGTACCTGAACGCTCCAGAGACTTGGTCCTCGCAGCACGTTGCATATCTGGACGCAACTCTCACATTGGACGCCTGGTTTAGTCCCAGCACGAACACGTATGTCGAGAAGGATACTCTGGACATGGACGGGGACGGCTTTCCGGATGGTGTCAGCTCACTCGCCGATCCGTGGGATGTCTATCTGGGATCCGCGACCGGAATGAGCAGCACCTCGACCGCGTGGCCAGGGAGTCCGATCGACCTGCGAATCGTCGATCAACAGGTAGGTTCACTCGACCTGCGCACAACACGGGATCTCTTGGACCTCACGGGCGACGGTCTGCCCGATCGCATCGACTCTTCGGGCGGATCTGCTTGGACGGTTGTCCCCAATGGAGGGATCTCGGGTGGTCAGGGGAGCTGGCTCTCCTCTCTTTCGTGGCCCGATCCTGCAGCTTCCTGGATCGTGTTCACGACAGGCGCGGGAGACGACACGGCCCTGTTGCAGGACATCAATAGCGACGGCCTTCTGGACCGCGTGTACCACAACGGCACGTCGTGGCGAGTGGCGTTCAACTTCGGGGGTGGCTTTGATACGTCGACGGAGCAAAACCTCCTGAACGCGCCCGCGAGTCTGAGTCTCGCCAGTGGGAGCTGCAAGACGAGTCACCTCATAGACATCAACGGAGACGGCTTCGTGGATCACGTCTCCACCTCCGGGTCACCGCCGCAATGGACGGTGAAGTACGGAACGGGAGAAGGGTTCCAGGCGACCGGAGTCGATTGGACGCCGACTTGGTCCGGGGGCGGTACGGATCCGCGGAGCTGCGTCATCGACCACGAGCGCCCGAACGGGAACTCGACCCTCCAAGACGTGGATAGCGACGGTCTCGTTGATTGGATCCTCGCACTGGACGAGGTCTACCTGAGCCTGGGGCCGCAGTCTGGACTCCTGGATTCCGCGACGAACCCCCTCGCCGGAGTGACTTTCTTCGACTATGGCACGAGCGCAATGCCCTCCGCGACGTGTGGCAGTAGCCTGAACCCCGATCTTCCCTACGTCCGTCCGGTCGTCTCGCAGATGGAGATCCAAGACGACCTCGGGAACTCGATCATCGACGAGTACTGCTTCGCGGACGCGGGCTATGACCGCAGCGAACGGGAGTTCCGGGGCTACGGGACGGTCACGCGCACCCAATACGAGGCCGAACAGCCGTCGACCGAGATCCTTCGCGAGTATGTGATCGACCCGGCGCTGGATCGGGCCTGCGGACGCGAGATCGACCGCGAGGTGGTGACGGACCTATTCAGTAGCCAGATCCTCAGACGGAGGGAGCTCGACTACCTGCTCGTCTCCGGCCCGACTGCACTCCCAAACCGGTGGGATGCCTGCCTCCTCACGGAGGTTCGGACCGAAGATGTCGAGGGCGACGAGTCGGGACGCAAGATGAGCCGTACGACCATCGCGTATGGCGCCACGCCCGAGGACCAATTGCCCCAGGAGATCCTCGAGTACGGGGAAGTGGATCCCCTGAATCCCACAACGGATCTGGGCGACGACAGCCGCCGCACCGTCCTGACCTATGCCTCCCCCGCCTCGACCGACCGACACCTGATCGCGAGCCCATCCGAGGTCCAGATCACGGACCTCGCGGCCATTACGACCGTCTCTCACGAGCGCCGTTACTACGATGGCCTCCCGCTGGGACAGGTGAGCGAGGGGAACGTTACAAAGGTCGAGAAGCTCAAGGAAAGCTCGCCTCCCGCCTGGGTGGCGACGACGATGCAGTACGACTCCTATGGAAACGAGTTCTTGACTACGGGTCCGCCGACGCTCGACGACCCGAACGGGCACCAGGTCCAGATCTGGTACGAATCGGACTTCCACACCTTCCCGATACAGATCACGCGTGGATCCGATACCTCGGTCGGTGTCAGCGACCAGTTCTCCTATCTGGATGCGGATTGCGCCCAGGGGCTCGCTCCTCCTGCGGGCCTAGGGCTTCCGTGCATGGTCACGCGGCCTGGGAACGTGGCGGACAGGTTCGGCTACGACACCCTTGCCCATCTGACGCGGGTCGAGCGAGCGAGCGGGCGTGTAGAAACTATCGATTACTGCCCCACGGGATACTCGATCTGCACAGAGGACGTGATCACGGCGACGCTCACCGCGGACGCGAGCACGACGCTCACGGTGAAGACTTTCCTCGATGGACTTGGCCGCACATACCGCGAGGAGCAGCCCGGCGACTCCTCGAAGACGGTCGTGATTTCCCGGACCTTCGATGACCGCGGCCGGATCGCCACCGAGACGATCCCCCACTTCAGCACGAACCTCTCCCCCCTCGCGCGAGTTGCGAGCTACGACGCGCTCGGCCGGATTGCGAGCGTCCTGAGCGAGGACGGAACGACGATTCGGACCTGGTCGTACGCGCCTTGGGCGGTCGTGGAGGAGGTCTTCTTTGGGCCGATCACTCCGAGCAATAGGCGTTCGTATACGCTCCGCATCAGAGACGGGCGGCGCCGACTGAATACTGTCTACAACTACGAGAACGCCGTCTCCCTAGGAACGCCTCTCGTCGTCGACGCCTTCTATGACGAACTCGACCGCCTGGTCGAGGTTCGTGACCCCATCGCGAACAACCCGAGCTGGTGCGCGGGCCTAGCGCCGAACTGCTCTGTCCAGGACCACAAGACGTTCATCACGTACGACCTGCTTGGGCGTCGAACAGAGCTCTTGGATCCAGATTCGGGATCGTGGACCTACACCTACGACGATGCGGGTCTTCTTCTCACAGAACGCGATGGGGCGGGCAGAGGCTCGGACTACGAGTACGACGAGCTCCAGCGGGTCTCTAAGCGTCTCATGGTGCCGCTTGGGAGTGGCTCGGAAGACGCCGGCTTCTCCTACGGCGCGAACCCCTTCATCTCAAGCTACGGGCGTCTGGAGACGGTATCAGCCCTCTCGTCTGGAATCACGACCTACCAGTTCCTTTATGACACGGCGGGTCGTCTCTCGCAAGAAATGCAGACCACGCCCGGCTATGCGGGGTCGCTCACGAGCTCCTTCACGTACGACCACCTCGATCGGATCGACCAGCGCACCTTCCCAGACGGCGCGACCTGGGACCACAACTACGACAGTCTCTGGCTCATCGAGGTCCGGGAGAGTGGGGGATACTTCAACCGCCCGATTATTAGGACCGCCACCTACGATGCCTCGGGACGCCCGACGTTCTACTCGATCGGTGATCGCAACGACCAAACAGGAACGTCGGTTCTCACGCTGAGCTACGGCTATGATTCCAACACGGCCCGCTTGACTCAGATCCTGGCTGATCCGACAGCGGATACGGACATGACCCTCGACTACACACTTGACGGCCTGGGTCGCCTCACGGATCAGACCATTGACGGTCAGAGCCGCTCCTTCCAGTACGACGGGCTCAGCCGCATCACGCAGGCAGTCGGACCTTGGGAGGGAGGCTCCCAGCTCGAGACCTGGAACTACTCCTACGACCCGCTAGGAAACCTATTCTCTCAGACCTCGACCGGGAACTACACTCGGTCTTGGGAGTACGACGACAGCAACGCGCCGCGCTTCCTCACGGAGTTTGTGGAGAACGCGAGCACGGAGACGATGGTTCCCGAGCCAGGCGGCAATCCAGCGACCCGGAACGGATCGGAGCAGTTCATCTGGAACGCCCAGAACCGTCTGCACAAGACGACCGCAAACGACTCGACCAACCACTACGATGTCTTCGATCGTCGGGTTCGCCAGGAGATAACAGGAGCGAACGCTACCAGCCTGATCTACGCGGGAGACGACTTCGAATACGACACGACTCAGGATGTCTCGATCAAGTACCTGATCGTGGGCGGCCAGCGCATCGCGTCGCTTTCGTTCCCAGACCCCTTTGGGGCGTTTTCCTGGCCCAGCTGGCTGCGCCCCTGGCTACCTCTGGGCGGCCAGATCGTCATCGCATTGGCGATCGGGCTCGCGCTTCTCGGGATTGCAGGGATCGCCGTCCAGGGGTTCGGGGTTCGCCCACCCGCCTGGCTCAGCGCCCCCGCCGCGGGCCTGCTCGCCGTGAGTTTGGTGACCCTCACGCTCCCCACCCGGGCGTGGGCCGGGTCGCTGCCTCACGGGAACCACAACGAGAGGCTCCTAGCCTACATCACGGACCACCTGGGTTCCGTTCGCGGAGTTGTGAATCTCCTGGGGGTCGTGGTCGAGGAGCGCGACTACACGCCCTTTGGGATGACGGTAAACCACACTGGCACATTTGACCTCCGGCACCGGTTCACTGGACAGGCGGAGGACGACGCTGCGGGCTTCTACGACTACGGAGCGCGGAGGTACGACCCGAGGTGGGGACGCTTCCTCTCGCCCGATAGCCTGATCCAGTCGTTCGATTCCCAGGGGCTCAATCGGTACGCCTATGTATCGAACACTCCAACATCCCTCGTCGATCCGACGGGGAACGTCGGGGGATGCTTCGCCGTCGTCCTGGTAACGAGTTGTTTCGGAGGCGGCTTCACTGGCTTCTCACATTCTGCCGCGGGAATCCGAGCTGGGATTGACGCCGCTATTACGCGTCTCATCGCGGCATTCCTGGCGGGGCTCGGTCTAGGAGACGGAGGGGGAGCGGATCCGGGAGACGGTGGAGGGTCGGTAGATCTCACTGACCAGGAGGAGTCCCAGGGTGCAAGCAACGAGCCCACAGCTCGTCTCGAGTCCGGTGATCGGTTCGAGTACCCCGAAGGAGTGCGTCGGGCGTTGGAGGACATCTTTGGTGAGGACTCGACGGTGGGCATCGAGATCATCTACCTCCCGTGGTACGTGCGTCTCCACGGCATCTCCGGAG
Source organism: Myxococcota bacterium (assembly GCA_965247115.1). GTDB lineage: Bacteria > Myxococcota_A > UBA9160 > SZUA-336 > SZUA-336 > JAUXJB01. The sequence goes on along the minus strand of CBDFGR010000003.1, from coordinate 2,392,883 downwards.
GCTCGGTGACCCGCCCAGAACGCATCTACACCGACCTCACGCCCGAGGAGTTCTTCGACGACGAGTTCCACACCCTCCACGAGCACTACCACGTCGCACAGCAGTGGCGTACCGGAGAGCTGACACGGCGACGGTACGTGTGGGAAGTACTGAAGAAGGGGCGTAACAACAAGTTCGAGCGCGAAGCCAACGTCTTTGCCCGTAAGAATGAAGGAATCCTACGGAGGATGCTGGGACGATGACCCGGGTTCTCGCCGTGGCCCTGGCCTCATGCGTTACTACTGCATGCCTCGGCGTCGGTGACAGCCTTGTGTCGGTGCGAGGCAAGGTCGAGGACCAGCAGGGTCAGCCCTACGAGCGATGCAACGTGAGTTTGACCCTCAACGGTGACGACAAGCCGCTCGACTCGCTCTGGCTCGATGGGGACGAGCTGGAGAATGGCGAGCTGGAGGTTTCCTTCCACGTACCCGGCAGGTGGAAGGACTGCATAGTCTCAGTTGAGTGCGAGGACGCACAGAGAAAGTTCAACAGCGAGAAGATCGGGCGGGGGCGGCCGATTCCGCTCGATCTCGGAGAAATCGTTCTGGAGCGGCAGCGGTAGCCACCGGCTCCCCGTCAATGACGGCGCTCTCATCCCTGCGGATCTCGAGAAAGCGGGGGATTCCGACGGACCCGAGCATTTCTACAGAGACCCGCTGGAATTGGTGAAAACACGTTCTCTGTGTCCACCGGCGGGTGAACCGAGAGGACAGCGGTGCCTCGCATGTGGGCATTTTCCGTGAATCTAGGTTGGAACAAAGGTTGGAGCAAACCAATGGTTCCCTCGTAGACGATCCTCGGTGGACACCTCAAAAGCGGCCATACGTGGAGTCTCAAAGCCGGCCAAGGGGCTGCGTACGATCCGTGGCGGAGGGGGTCGTGGAGCAGCTTGGGGAGGAGCGGCTAAGGACCTTGTTGGGCGGCGAGACAGAGGTTTAGGATCAGTTACCGCAGAAAGCCGCCAACCATTGGGAGCGAACCTATGCGTCTCCTAGTCTCGCTAGCCGACGGAGATGTTCGGGCGCGGGCCCGCGATGCTGGTTCTGCCGTCGATCAAGATGACGCAGGAGATGCAGAAGACCTACCCCCTCCTGTACCGGCCCGGTGTTGGGATACGTCGTCGGCGGCGCGGCCGTTCCGCGCTGCGCGCAAGTCGCCAAGTACCTTCCGGACGGGTTCACCGAGGGCCTTCATCTTCGAGGACCGAGGACTCCGGAAATTCCAGTCCAACTCCCTCAACCTTCGTGCGAACTCCCTGCCGTCGCGGAGCGTGTCCACCTTCGCACAGTAGTGGCCTGTGGGTATGTGGGTGATCGACCAGAGATCACCGGCAAGACTCCGGTGGACCATCAGGAACTCGCATTGTGTGCTGTACGCGGGGGTATCGAGATACCCATGCCGAGTTGCAACGCGCACGTTCTCAGTCGGTCCCATCGCCGCCTCTTGATTGACCCGCGGGTTGGCTGCCCCTCTTTTTCATCGGTCCGACAATTGGCATGCCCCCGACCCGAGAGCGAGCCGGGGACTTCCCTCATCGCAGCAAGGGCCTGATCGCTCTTGCGATGATCCTGTCCCGGTCGAGAGCGTTTACCCACTGCTGGCGCTTCGCCCGCTTGGCGCTCACACGAACCACCGTCAGCTTGTCGGCTTGGATAGGGCGATAGCCAAAGCGCGTATAGATCCACACCACGTCGCCGTCTATCCAATCGACGACCCCCTTCGGCAGTGCTTTGTGTCCGGGGATGCGGTCGGCTCTCACGTGCGCACCGACGAGAATCGGATAGCCAGTCTGGTCTGCTAGACTCATGAAATCCTCCTGTGTCTTCGACACCACAGAGGATAGCAACCGGGGTTCCGGGAAATTCTGCGCAAGGACTACCGGGTCCCGGTTGCGACCGGATTCGGCCAGCATTCGCCGAATTGTGTCGGCAAAGAAAAAACTTGACAGGATTTAGTACCGCGTTCGACACGTATTCGGGAACGGCACCGTCGGAGACGGGCCGATTCCTCAACGATTCCAGCGGCTGCAAGACGTTCACTGCTCGGTTCCTTGGAAGGTGTCGATCGCGATCGGCTTCCTGGTCGACCTTCCGAGGACCGGATCAGCCATGAGCGGGTCTGATCCCGTCGATGAAGTCCTCGGTGGACTTCTCGCCTGTGATGTGAGGTGCGGAGCCAAAGAAACTGTCGAGGTCCTCGAGGGAGAAGTCCTCCGCCGCCTCGAGCCGGTCCACGTCGATGCTCTCGATCCTGCGAGCTTCTCTGGACCCGGTCGCGAACCCGGATGCCATCACGACCGTTGCAGGACTCTGAAGGAGCGCGATCACCTGACCATACAGTCGGGGCTTGAATTGACACCGGATCAGTAGGCCGGTCGAGAGCTCACGAATCTGTAGGAATTGCGGGTCAGCCCCGACAGTAAGATTGTGGATTCTCCCTTGGATGGAAGCATGGAACTCGATCCTCTGGAGTTCGAGAGCCTCCAGGATCTCCTCGGATCGTCGATCGCGAGAGTTCTTCAAGAGCAGGGCTCCCGCCGTTCTGACGGAGCGCCCCTCGGTCTCCAGGAGCCCAGCCGTCTTCGCCCTTGAGAGGTATGTGCTGAAGGTGCCACCGCTCGGTGCTGTCAGCGAGTCTGCAAAACCGCTCAGCTTTGTCGGCAGGAAGTGCGTGTACGTGTCGAGCATGACTTGAGGCGACTGCCAGCCTCCCATGTTCTGCACCCACAGAAGGTTGCTCCCGCGAGCCAGGTGCAAGCTCGCGAACGTGTGCCTGAGGGTGTGTGGGGTGACTCGCCGGTGGTCCCGACCGAACGCCCTGCGCACCACTCGATCAAACACTCGGCGTCGGAAGTTGGTGGGGTCAATAAAACTCCCATCGGTGTTAGGGAAGGCCAGGGCGTCCTGGGGGAAGAGATCGGGTCGCTGCGACGCCAGTGCTGCCTGTAATCTGGATGAGAGTTCAACGGTTCGCTGCCCGCCCGTCTTCGTGAGCCCCAAGTAGCGCCCGCTCGAGAAGCTCCGCTCGATCCGAGCGGTGCCACCCTCCAGGTCGATGTCAGACCAGCGGAGCGCGGCGGCTTCCCCGAAGCGAGCGCCCGTGCCCGAGAGGAGTAGGAACAATGCGTAGTGAGCAGGGGCCTCTCGCTACTGGTTGCTCTATAAGGGAGCTGATGACCCCACCTGGAGGAGGCGGGGGACGCACCAGATCGCGGTAGCGCTCGGGCGGTACTACTGGATCGATCTGGCTGGTGACGTTGTGGCTGTTGTATTCTTCGTCTGGGCGACTGTCAAGTCAGCCGCGGTTCTTGTCGGGTAGTCCACCGTCCGACACGCTCGGCAGTTCTTGGTCGGCAGGGGATCTGTTCTCGCGCAGTCGGTTCGCTACGCGAGTGGTGCTCGTCCCAACCAAGCTGCCGGGTCTGGCTCGGCTACTTGAGGACGCGCATCGGAGACGGTTCGACGCGGTGCTCGGGTGGAAGCTCGATCGCCTGGGGCGCTCTCTGAGCAATCTCCTCTAGCCGGTCGAGAAACTGGACTCCCTCAACGTCGATCTCGCCCTCCCTCGGCGATCCTGGGCGAGCTGGGCAGAGGAGAGGAGGAGGCGCCGGTCGCGTTGAGAATACGTTCAAACGCACTGTTATCCTAGCTCCAGATGGACCACACCAAATGATGAACCACACGGACACACGCTCATCGCTGTTTCGCACGTGGTGGGGCCTAGGCCTGCTAGCGGTGCTGTTCGTCGCGTTGCTCGGCATGCTTGCTTCCGGTGGAACCGCCCGAATTTGGGCTTGGTATCAAACCCTGAGCTTGTTGCCGCTTGTTGGTCTCGTCTATCTGATTGTGCGTTGTCGTTCGAATCATTTGGAAGCGTCACTTTACGAAGGCTATTGGCGCAACGCTCGCCATGTCGCTCGTTGCGATCACACCGTTGGTCGCTTCGGCTTTGGCCGGTCGCATTTCCCGCGAACATCGATTCGACCGAACCGACGCTAGTGATTCGCGTGCCGACAGACGAAGCGATGCGCGTTGTCTGGGGCGGTGACGCCGCCGCCGGTAACCAACATGCGATCCAATCCGATCAACGCTGGGCGTACGACCTGATGATCGAGCCCTATCTCACCGGCAGCGCAACTCTGGCCGATTATGGCTGCTATGGCGTTCCAGTCGTCGCGCCCATTGGCGGTAAGGTTGTGCAGACGGTCAGCAACGAACCCGACGCCAAAGCCGGCTCCATCTCAGGAAAGGTTACAGCACCGTCTGGCAATCACGTGGTCATCGAGGCAGCTGACGGAGGCTGGTTCCCCATGCGTAGCTTCTCGGCCAGGCCATACGCGTCGCGCTTGTCGCTCTTCGGCCCTCGGCTCTCCCTGATCGTGGCCACGACGATCTCGTCCACGTGAGGACTCAGCGTCTCGTACAGCCACGCGCTCTGGAGTCCCTCTTCGAAGACCAGAACCTTCCGGCCCGGAATCATGCGGACGGCCTCGACCAGGGCCTGGCCGTTGGTCTCGACCGGGAAGTCCTTCAACCGCTTCCCGGTCTGCGAGATGACCGCCAGCATGCAGCTCGCGGCGTGGACGTCCATCCCGATGGTTCGTTCCATCGGTGCCTCCTCTCGTTGGGTGTTGTTGATTTCCCAACTCGAGGATTCCCGACGGGCTCGGGAGGCACCACCTTCCGCTCCCCACCAGGCTCACGGCTCGCCCTGCAGACGCCACCCCCCTATGATGCTTATCCCCACCGGCGGCGTCCTCACCTGATGCATCTCCTGGAGGTAACGGAATACCCGCTCTACCCGCACTTTGGCGGTTCGGAGGTCGTGAGTGTCGGACATCTTCCCTCTCGTGGGTCTGGCGTGGCCCGGTGGCAGGTGGGGTCAGACGGTCGTCGTCTTTATCAGTAGATCGCAGGAGAGATTCAGCGATCCATGAGGACGGGACGCGACGTTGGCGTCAGCTCCGCCAGGGGCTCGTGTTACCTGAGAGACCCAGCCCGCGGGCGGCAGCGGGCCACTCACCTCCGCACAGGGCTACGCCCTTCGCTGCGCGTGCCGCTTGTGCGGCGCTTGCAGGCGACGCCCCGCGCCAGCCACCTTCCGCGCATGCGCCGCCTTCGCGGCGGCTACTGGACCAGTCGCTCGATGGCCTCCACCAAGGGTTTCATACCCAGGTCTTCGACGCTGTGTAGGGCCTCCTGGAGGAGAACCTGTGCGCGGGCTCGCTCGCGCCCGCGTCCGCTCCGGAGCAAGGTTCGGGCGCACTCGTATTGTGTGTGGGCGAGCCAGGCTGTGGCCCCCATCTTCTGGTGCATCTCCATGGCTTCTTCGAAGTGCTCCACCGCGTCGTCACTCCGGCCCAGCGTCTCCGCGAGCAGGCCGAGGTAGCGAGACGTGGATCCGTAGGTGAGCTGCGCGTCGCCGTAGACGACGTTGCGAGCCTCGTGAGGGCGCAACAGCTCGTAGAGCTTTGGCGCGTACTCGCGGTGCCCGATCCGGGCGCATGCCTCCGCCAGAACCGACAGCTTGATCAGCCACTCCGGGTCGAACAGCAGATCCGCAAAGTCCTGGCCCGCGAGCTCGTCGATCTGCGCGCGCGCCTCCTCCTCGCGTCCGCTGTGCGCGTAGATCAGCGCGAGCCCCGCGCGTAGTCCGGGTATGCCTTGGGCCTCGACCAGTCGCTCCACCAGGGGAGCGATCTCGTGGGCGCGCCCCTGATACGAGCGGATGAGACCCATGCGGAAGGCGAGGGTGATGTCTCTCGCATTATACTCGACCTTCCTCGCCAGGCCGTGGGCCTCTAGCGAGAGTCGTTCCGCCTCCCCCATGTCCCCTCGCAGCAGCGCGCGCATGGCGCGATTGCCGACGACCGCATGCTCCAGCGAGAACAACCGCTGCTCCCGGACACGGTTCGCGACCTCGAGCAGCTCCGCATCGCTCGCCTCCTGGTCTCCGATCTCGAGCATCGCCCGCGCCCTGTTGAGCTGTGCGTGGGCGGCGGTGCCGTGATCCCCCACCCGCTCTGCCAGCTCGAGGCAGCGCGTCGCGACGGAGAACCTCTGCTCCGGCCCCGCGCTCGCCCACAGCATCCACAGCAGCGTGTCGAGTACAGAGGCCAGGCTGGCGGGATCCGCGATGCGCTCCGCGCTCTCGAGCGCCTCCTGCAAGAGCGCCTGCGCCCGTTCGTTGGAGTGCGGCGAGACGAGGTGTTCGGCCAGGTGAACGAGAACCCTTACCTTCGGCGCCGTATCGCCGCTGGGCTCGAGTGCCGTGAGCGCCTCTTCCAGCAGACGAATGGACTGCTCGTCGACTGCGGTCAGGCGGTAGCGACCCGAGAACCCCTGCGCCGCCCGCGCGAGGCGCACCGCGTCTCGCAGGGTACGCGCGAGATCCGCGGCCTGGCGATAGGACTCGCGTGCTGCCGCGCGGTGCCCGGCACTCTCCTGGGAGTCCGCAAGGTCCAAGAGCAGGTCGCAGCGACGGATGGCATCAGCGGCAGCCTTGACCTCGATGGCTCGTGCGTAGTGGTCGGCGGCCTCCTCGAACGCCAGCAGCTCCATGGCGCGGCGCCCCGCGCGCTGCGCATAGTCAAAGGCCTTCTCGGCTCCCCCTCCCTCGGCCGACCGACCGAAGTGACGGGCCAGCGCCAGGACAACCGCGTCCTCATCGCTTGAGCTTTGCTGCTCTAGAGCCTCACCGACCTCGCGATGCAGCCGCGTCCTCCGACCCGGACCCTGCTCGGCGTACACCGCCTGCTGTAGGATGGTGTGTGCAAAGCGGTAGCGCCCGCTCCCCGCATCGGTCAGGATCCCTGCCCGGTAGGCGGCGTCGAGCGCCTCCGTCACGTCTGCTTCGGAAAGCTTCCCGGCGAGGGCGACCGTCTGGGCGGAGAAGTCCGCTCCGATCACGCAGGCGATTGCGAGCACCTCGCTGCTGGACTCGGACAGGCCGCGCAGGCGACCGCGCACGACCTCACGCAGGCCGGGCGGGACGTCGAGTCTCGTCAGGTGGGGCGTGTCCGTGGCCGCTCGTGCCTCGAAGAACCGGACCAGCTCGTGGATGAAGAAGGGGTTGCCGTCGGTCATGGTCTCGATGTGCTCGAGCAGGGACTCCGTTGCCGTGGAGCCGCTGAGCGACTCGACGAGCTGCCGAACGTGGCCTCGTTCCAGACCCGAGAGAGAGATGCGCTGGCACAGATCGTGACGGCCCAGCTGGGCGAGGGTCTCCGCGGCGGGGTGATCGCGGTGCAGCTCCGCGTCGCGATAGCTAGCGAGCAGCAGGATCTGCGATTCGCCGAGCTCGTGGGCGAGGAACTCGAGGAGGCGCATCGAAGACCCGTCCGCGTAGTGGAGGTCGTCGATCACCAGGATGAGGGGTCGACGGGTGGCCGCTCGCTTGAGGAACTGCGCCACGCTGTCGAACATCCGGAAGCGCGCCAGCTCCGGGTCGGAGGGTCTGCTATCGCGCGGCTCGGGGCTGTGGTCTCGCAGGTTGGGCAGGATCTGCACCAGGTCCGCTACCCCTGAGCCGAGATCGGCTCGGAGAAGCTCCGGCTCGTAGCTCTTGACCAACGCCCGCAGGATCTGGATCCAGGGCCAGTAGGGCAGGCCGCCCTCGCCCTCATAACACCAGCCGCTGTACACGCCGTTGCCGCGCGCGCGAGCGATCGCGGAGAACTCCTGCACGGTCCGCGTCTTCCCGATGCCCGCCTCACCGGCCAGCAAAACGATGCGCCCGTTGCCGCCGGCAGCGTCCGCCAGCGCGCGATCGATCTGCCCGATCACGCCGGCCCGACCCACAAAGGGTCCGACGCCCGCCGCAGACTCCGCAGTCTCCTGACCGGATGCGCGCTCGTGAACCGCCGCCACGAAGCGATAGCCGAGCCCGCGCTGCGTCTCAATGGCCCGCTGCGCCGTTCCCGTGTCACCCAGCGCCTTGCGCGCATCGCGCAACGCGCTGGCCAGGGCCGTCTCGCTCACGGTCACCTCGCTCCAGACCTCCGCAAGCAGCCGTTCCTTGGTGACGATCTCGTTGCGGTGGCGAATCAGGTAGAGCAGGAGCCTTAGCGGCTTGGTCTGGAGGTGCACCACCTCGTTTCGCCGCCTTAGCTGTCCGAGGGCTTCGTCGAGCTCGAACTCTCCAAAACAGTAGATGGGAGGTCGCTCGTCCAAGGCACGTCCCGCGTGGGGCTCGGCACCGGTTCCGCCGGGTGACGGAGGCCCCTCTACGAGCATTATCCCAGATCGCGCCAGGTCGAAGCTCGTCACACCTGCGCTGCTGTCGAAGGCCAGCAATCTCTTGGGGGAGCGGCACGGAAACCCTGGCTCTCCCCCGTCGAGACCCCAGCTCCCCTTGATGCCCTGTACCAGACTCGGAGCCAGCCAGCAGGAGCGAAAGGGGACCTAGCGTGTGGAGCATCCCGAACGTCATCTCACTCACTCGCCTCGTGGCGATTCTGCCGCTCACATGGGTGATGGCCGTCAGTGGGCACAGCGGATGGGTGGGGATCCTGATCCTCCTGGGCCTGATCAGCGACATCCTGGACGGCTACCTGGCGCGCAGGCTGAACCAGGTGACCGGGCTCGGTGCCAGGCTCGACTCGCTCGCTGACAACCTGCTCGTCCCCTCCGCTCTAGTATGGCTGATCATGCTCTGCGGCGAGGTCACCGAGCCCGAGAACCTGATCCTGATGACCGTGGCCGCCGCTGTCTACTTGTCTATGCTGGCCGTCGGTCTGATCCGCTTCCGTATGTTCGCGGGCCTGCACCTGTACTCGGGGAAAAGCGTCGGCATGTTCGGCACGTTGTTCCTGCTAGACGCGTTCCTCTTTGGCTTTCACGTGCTCCCGTTCTACATCGCGCTCACGGTCTTCACGCTGGCAAACCTGGAGGGGCTACTTATCTTCTCCACCTTCGCCGAGGTCGATGAACACATCGGATCCTTCCTGCGCCGCCGGTCGTGGCGAGCCGAACGAACCGGGACTCTTCCCGGCAAGAGTCGCACTAGCTGAGTGCGGAGGCGCCGTCGAGGTCGTGCGGCTAGTTGTGGGTCCTAAGCACGTTGTTCACGGGCTTCTCTGAGCCGGCTGATCGGGGGTTTCATTCCGAGGGCTCTGTGGGGTCTCTTGTGATTGTAGTGCTTAAGCCAGGGCCGGAGTGCAGAGGTTCTGAGAGCTGAGGTCCTGTAGGGACGTTTGTACGCCCACCTCTGGGTCAGGGTCTGGATGAAGCGCTCGGCCTTGCCGTTGGTCTTGGGTGTGTAGGGCTTGGTGAAGATTTGATTGATCTCGCGCTCGTAACAGAGAGCCGCGAACCGCTTGGACCTGTAGCAGGGCGCGTTGTCGGTCATGACCCGCTGGACCCCGATGCCGCGTGCCCGGTACCAGGCCAGGGCCCGACGCAAGAAGGCCGTAGCGGTCTTGGCCCGTTCGTCGGAAAGCACTTCGACGTAGGCCAGCCGCGTATGGTCATCGATGCAGACGTGGGCGAACTCCCAGCCGATGCCGTAGACGCGCTTGGAGCGGTCGCCGGGGATGCGATGCCCAACCCCGCGGATCCGAGCCAGTTTCTTGGTGTCCAGGTGGAGGAGCTCGCCGGGGGACGCTCGCTCGTAGCGCCGCACCGGCTCCTCGGGTTCCAGGCGCGAGAGCCTGTGCAGTCCCAGACGTCGGAGGATCAGAGAGACGGTCGAGAGCGGGATGGAGATCCGGGAGGCGATCTCGGAGGCCGTCCAGCGGCGACGACGTAGCCTCTCGACACGTTGGACGACGCGGGCGGGCGTGCGCCGCGGGATCCTCCGGGGCCTCGAGCGCCGGTCCGCCAGGCCCGCTCGGCCTTCGTCGCGATACCGGGCCAGCCACTTGTAGGCCGTCCGTAAACTGACACCTGCCGCCTCTGCGGCTTCCGAGACCGTCCAATGCTGTTCGCGGACGCGCTGCACGAGCAGCCAACGACCGGAGGGCGTCGTCCTCGCGTTAGGATGGAGCTTCATTCAGGTGCTCTCCTCTGAGGCTGGGGGTTGGTGGTACAAACCCTTTTCTCAGAGGAGCCCTGGATGAACAACCTCCTTGGGAATCACAGCTAGTTCAGCGTGCGACCGTAGAGGCCGTACTCGCGGACGGCGCTCGAGGAGAGGTGAGAAGCGAACTTCCGACTCGGGTTGTCAGCTCGGATGATGGCCGCGTGCCAGAAGTCGTACACGTCATCGCCCCACAAGATGGCGCGGGCCGCCATGGCGTAGTACAGGCCCTGGAGACGGTGCTCGGGGTGCACGCCCGCTGTCTTGGCGATCGCCACCCGCAGCCCTCGGACCCGGAGCGCGGCCAGGTCCCTCGAGTACTGGAGCTCGCTCACGCTGCGACGGCTCGCTCCGGCGCCCTGAGCGACGAGGGAGCCATAGTGCGGGTACACCAGGCAGAAGCCCACGGGGCGGCCATCTGGCGTGCGGGCGATGGTGCTGGATCGCAGACACGCGAGGCGCACTAGGCGCTCGCCGCACATCTCGCGGAACTCCGCATAGCTCAGCGGCGAGTAGCCAAAGTTCAACTTGAAGGCGGCGTTGGCCAGGGCGTGTAGCTCCGGGAGCTCGCTCAGCCAGCGCTGCGGGTAGAGTCTCTCGAATCGATAGCCGTCGGCTTCGAGACGCGCGATCCCGGCGCTGCCGATCCGAACGAGAGGATCGATCTCGGCCCGGGGAGTGGAGAAGGTCAGATAGCGATGTCGGAGCCGGAACCCGTTGCGCTCGAGGATGCGCGGGTACTCGGGCGGGTTGTAGGGCTCACCGGGAAACGGAGCCTCGCAGTCGTTGCGCCCGAGGCGCAAGCGGTAGTTAGCGTAGGTCGTGAAGTTGATCGGGCCGTAGATGGCCTGGGCGCCCTGCCTCCGTGCCCACTCCGTCGCGCGGGCGAACAGCCTGCGGTCCGCCTCGGTATCTCCGGTGCTTTCCCAGAACCCGAAGTACGCGGCATCGGCGCCGTCGACCTGCTGGCCCGGGGTTACGAAGACCGCAACGCGTGCCTTCCCAGGGACGCAGAAGCAGCGCGCCATACCGCGGTCGAACCAGGGGTTCGCCGACGAGAAGGAGCGGGCGACCTCGTCCGTCGCCTCGGGGATCCAGAGTGGGTCGCCGCGGTACAGCTCGACGGGAAGCCCCAGGAAGCCCTCGGGGAGGCCTCGCAGTCCATCGGACTCCCTCACGCAGTACGTGTTCATGCCGCAACCTCCTCCTCGCTCATCGTGCGGGAGTCGAGACGCTCGACGACACCCTGGGCGCCGTCGATACGGAGTCGCTCACCATCGCGGAGCTGTCGCATCAGGTCTGGCACGCCGACGACCGTGGGGATCCCGAGCTCCCGTGCGACAATCGCGGCGTGCGAGAGCGTGCTCCCGCGCTCGACGACGATGCCCGCGCAGCCGGGGAACAGGGGCGTCCAGCCAGGATCGGTGCACCTCGCCACGAGAATCCGACCGCGAAGGTCCAGGTCGTCGCACGGGCTCCGCACCAAGCGCGCGCGCCCCTCGACCCGGCCCGGGAAGCAACCGGTGCCCTGCAGCACGCTCTCGACCCCGCAGCTTGTTGCTTCGGTCCTGTGGAGTGCCGTGGGCGCCAGGTACACGGAGCCGTGGACCTCGACGTGGTGCGGAGGCTCGTCCTGCTCGTACCCGCGGAACTCGGCCTTGCGCAGCTCGGCGAGACTGTCGAGCGTCGTGCACGTCGAGCGCCCTTCGCAGAAGGCTTCGATCTCGTCCGTCGTCAGGTAAAAGACGTCCTCCTCGTGCGCGAGTCGACCCAGCTCGAAGAGTCGACGACCGGCGGCCCGATACAGCGCTCGATAGAGGCCGAAGACGCGAGTCCTCGCGAGCCTCATGTTCTCACGGTTCTTGACCGAGCCGCGCGCCGCCCGCGAGAGGCGCCGCAGCCGCCACGCCGCTACCCGACCCAGCCGATCCTTCAAGTCGGTCTCCGCCTCGAGCCGCGCTTGCTGGTCGCTTTCGGCCCCGGTCTCGAGATCCCGCACCGTGTCGTCCGAGTAGTTCCTCAGTACGCGGACGACGAAGCTCGGATCCTCGCGCGGAGAGACCGTCTCGAGCTTGAGCTCGCCCATGCATCGGTCCCCGAAACGCGCGAGATATCGATCCAGGCGGGCCGAGAACTCCGGGTGCCGAGTCCGGATGCGCTCGAGGCACTCGCTCGCCTCTCCCTCATGCAGGTCTGCGCGGAGGTCAGGGTCGCGGCGAGCCGCCCCTCCCAGGGCCAGCAGCTCGCGGACGGGCTCCGTCGATTCTATTCCCAGCTCGCCCGCCAGCAGCTGGTTCAGCAGTGCCGCTGGATGCTCGACGCCGGCGGTCTCGAGCTTTCGCCGGAGCCGTCCCGTGGTCATCATGACGCGGAAGTCGTTGACGATGGGAACATGCCACCGGTCCAGGAACCGGCTCTGCAGCTCCCGACCGAGCTTCATCAGCTCGGGAAGCGAGGCGTCCGCGATCCGGGCGCGATCGATGCGCTGATAGGCGCGGTTGAAGCGTCGCAGCCACCCCTCGACGTCGCGTTCCAGTCTGCCGAAACGCCAGAGCAGACGCCCGGCCGTGCGGAGGAGATCGGGCAGCCGAGACAGTCGCTCTGCAAGCGACAGCTGCTCGTCCTGGATGAAGTCGACCGGCTGGTCGAGGCCCATCATCTCCTCCATGTCGGCCTTGTTCCGGTCGAAGGAGGGGAGCAGGAGCAGGCCCCGATACCAGTTGCAGATGTTGTAGTAGATCCGGCCACGGATGAGCGCCAGGAGGTTCTGGAGCATCGGCTCTTGCTCGCGGACGTGAGCCTCGGACATGCCGAGGACGCGCATCGTCTGCCGGTAGACGTTCGCGTACGCTGAGGAGGCGAAGGAGAAGGTCAGCGGCGTCGTCACGCCTCCATAGCTCTCCTGGATGTTGCTGTTGTTGAACACCCGGAGAGCGGGGTCTTCGGAGCTCGGAGCGCGAGTTATGGGCCGAGTCTGCAGTATGAACAGGCCCTCCTGGTCCTTCCAAGTCCACTCGACGTCCTGCGGAGCGCCGATGGCAGCGGCGATGCGCGTCGTCTCGTGGACGACCTCTCGCAGCGCTGCTTTGGACAGACAGCGAGCGCGAGCCCGCTTTCGGTCGACGGGGTGGCTCGTCGTTCCCGTTGCGGACGGAGAGGGGACGACCTGGACCTCTTTGGGGCTGATGCGTGAGGAGACCTCGCGGCCGCTCTCGGTCCCGGTGCCGCGCTGCCACACGAACTCGTCCGCGTTGCACTCGCCGCTCACGAGCCCTTCTCCCAGCCCCCACGTCGCGTTTACGAAGACCTGGTCTCGACATCCCGTCACCGGGTGCGCGCTGAAGGCGACTCCGGAGACGCTTCCGCACACGATGCGCTGGACGACGACGGCCACCTTCGGCTGGCCGCCCAGTCCCGCTCGAGCCCGATACGCGCGAACGCGAGACGAGAAGGCGGACGCCCAGCAGCTCTTGACGCCTCGGATGACGTCATCGAGCTCCTCGAAGCAGAGGTAGGACTCGAGCTGGCCCGCAAACGAGTTCGCCCCTGAGTCCTCTCCGACCATCGAGCTCCGAACCGCGTACGGACCGGGACCGAGCTCGACGAGCGCCGCCGCGATCGCCTCCCGCGTCTCGGCGGACAGGGTTGCGTCGCGGACCCGCGCTTCCGCATCCACCTCGTCTGGCGAGCGTGTGAGGGCTGCCAGGTGTCTCGCGCAGAAGTCGGCCGGAATCGCGAACCAGGGTGGGACGCGACTGCGCAACCGAGCGAGCCGAGCCAGGCCGGCGGCCTTGCCTCCCACCCTGGTCTCGATGCCGTCATTGATGTCACCGGGCCACAATATCTCAAACGCATGCGTTTCCACGGTCATCCTCCAGTCAGAAGCTGAGCTCGGCGATCAGCACCGCGTAGCTGCCCAGGCCGCATACGGCGACGCCCAGCTCGTTGTACTCGCGACCCCGCCGGGTCGGGCGGCGAGCAAAGCGGAACAGACTCACCAGGACCGGGGCAGCGAACCCGGCCTGCCACAGCACCCAGCCGAGCTCGAGTGAGCCCCGTGTCGAGACGAGGACGAACATCTGCAGGAGCTGGAATACCACCACGAGTCCCGCGATGGCCGCCGCGGCGCCAGCGGCCCCCATCACCTGCGAGTACGACAGGACGCCGGAGCGCTCCTCATCGCGGCCCCGAGTCTTTCGGGTCAGCTCGAACATGGCGCCAGATGCCAGGGCTCCGGCCGCAAAGATCGCGATCTCGAGAGGGAGGGCGCCCTGCCGCGCGCTGAGCTGCGCCATCCAGACCACCGCCAGGGGCATGACGAGGAGATGGCTGGCCGCATAGCAGACCAGCCGCTGTTGCAGCCAGCGTCCGCAGAAGAATTCGCGTGCCATCAGACCGCTGTAGAGCATCACGGGGATCCAGTACGCTGTGGCCCGACCAAAGCCTCCGTCGGCGAACAAGGAGACGCCCAGCTGTGTCGCGATCGCGAGGCCCCCGAGCACCTTGAGGTGGTCGAGCGTGACGAGCCCTCGCTGGAGCACGCGCTCGGGGTAGTAGAGGCAATCCAGGCCGTAGTCCTTGTGCTCGTCGAACACGCGCAGCATCAGGAAGAACGACAAGACCGCGGCATAGCCCAGCAGGTCGATTGGATGGTACGGCGGCGGGCTTCCCGCAGCGTGCCGGGCCACGCTGACCGCACCTCCGTACATGGCCAGCACGAGCACCCAGTGCTCGGGTCCGAATCGTTCGCGCAGCCAGGCGGCGATCCGCAGCGTGAGAGGAACTGAGGTCGTCAGGGGAGTGGACATCACGCGATCTCCTGAGAATGTTGTCGCCGCGGAAGAAGGCCGAGCCATGCTCGCTCGGAGCCCGCGGCGAGGCGCGCGGGGGCGAGCCTTAGAAGTAGGGGAAGCAGCGCGAGGTCCGCGAAGGGCGCGGCTACGGCGGCGATGGATGTGAGCAGTCCGAAGTAGAAGACGGTGCGGAGCTCCGACAGCATCATGATGGAGTAGCCCGCGACGAGCAGGATCGACGTCATCACGGCAGCCCGGCCCGCGCTCTCGAAGGTCGAGCGCAGGCACTGGTCCCAGCGCAGGCCCCGCCGCTCCGCGTTCCGCCAGTGGTGGAGGAAGTGAACGGTGTCGTCGATCGACACGCCGAGCACGATGGCGGCGACGCTCGCGGTCGCGATGTCGAGGGGGATGCCGAGAGCGCCCATGGCGCCCATCATCGCGAGCACGGGAAACAGGTTCGGGACCATGCTGATCATGGCGAGCCGAGCGGATCGCAGCCAGACCATCATCAGGGCGAAGATCAGGGCGACCGCGATGGCGAAGCTCTGGACCTGAGAGCGCATCACGTAGTCGATGATCCGCACGTACAGGGGTGGGTAACCGCTGACTTCCAGCGTTCCGGCGCCCTGCATCGCCTCGTGGGCGAGAAGATCCAGCCGCGCGAGCAGGTCGCTGAGCTGCTGTGCGCTTAGCATGTCCCCGATGAGGGTTATGCGACCTCTCCTGCCGTCCGGACTCCGGAACGATCCCTGCAGGTCGTTCGACTCCACGGACTCCGGGCTCGCTCCGGCGGTGTGACCGAAACGTCGGAAGTAAGTGTGCAACCCGTAACCGCCACTGATCTCGGGCAAGGTGCGCGCTGCCTCGACGAAACGCTCGATGCCAGCGATGACGTGCTCATCGTTGAGGGTCCGACCCTGGCTCGGGATCACCACGAAGTCGAGAGGTGCATAGAAGCCCCACCCGTCGCGAATGGCCCGATCATCCTGGACGACGACGTGATCGTCGGGCAGGTAGCCGAGCGTGTAGGTGTCGGTCGTGACCCGGGACGCGCCCACCACGGCGGCCGCGGTCAGGAGCACCGTCGTGAGCGCGATCCGGACGGGGCGCTCCCGGAGCCAGCGCTCGATGCGTTCGAGGACTCGACCCACCGCGCGCCGCTCCGCGGGATTCGCGGGACCCGAGCCGATCAGGGCCAGGGGCATGAACACGCTGCTGGCGACGAACGCCAGGCCGACGCCCAGCGCGGCATACAGTCCCAGCTGCCGAAGCACGGCCATCGGCGCGCTCGCCAGTGCCAGGAAGCCTGCCATCGTCGTCAACGTGGTGAACAGGCAGGGCAGCCAGACGCGCTGAAGCCCCGCGGCCGCAACCCACAGAACGCCGCATCGGCGCGAGCAGCCCGCGTAATGGTTGAAGGCCGTGGGAAAGTGGACCGCGTCGGCGATCCCCAGTACGCCGACCAGGACGGGGAGGGTCGCCGTCACCATGTTGAGACGGTGGCCCGCTAGGCCGTAGGCGCCGAGGGTTCCGAGAGCTCCGACCGTGAGCACGCCCATGGCGGCGAGAGTCCAGCGCCAGCCCTGAAAAGCCCAGGCGAAGGTCGCGAAGATGAGCGCGTACGACAGACCGACGAACAGGCCGAAGTCTCGCTGTGTGAGGCCGTTCAGCGCTGAGTAGATCACGCCGAACCCGGCGATCGAGTGCTCCGTCGAGCCGAGCGTACGCGCAGCCGCGCTGCGGATCTGCCCGACGATCTCATCGCGTCTCTCGTCGATGTCTTGCAGTACGTTGAGCTCGGCCCAGACCATGGTGCGTGTGCCGGTCGGGTCGACCAGGCGATTCGCGTAGATCGGGCTATCGAGGACCCTCCTGCTCGCGCGGTCCAGCTCCTCGTCGCTCTCCGGCAAGGGATTCGGGATGGGGGACTCGAGGCGGACCGCGGCCCCCTCGTGGAGGACCACGTCCGGAACGGAGAGCACCGAGTGCACTCGAGCGATGCCGGGAACCCGCAAGAGCTCGCGCTCGAGCTCTCGAAGCTGCTCGAGCGACTTGCGCTCGAGAACGCCGTCGGGTCGGTGCACGTTGAGGAGGACGACCTCGTCGTTTCCGAACGTCGCCTGGAAGCGGCGGTAGCGCTCGAGCTGCGGATCCGTCTCGAGGAACCAGACGGTCAGCGCGTTGTCGGGCTTCGAAGCTGCGCGAACGCCGGGGAGGACGGCGACGACGCCCAGCACGAGCGCCAGTGCGGCCACCCACCTCCAGCGCAGGGCATTCTCTATCGAGCTGATTCGCATGCCCTTGTTTCCTCTCGAAGCTGGGCTCTCACACTGGAGAGCGGTGTCCTTGCATCGCGGCGGTTCCGGGATGCGGTCGTGTGATCGATCAGGCGCTGCGTCGTCGCCGCCACGCGCGGCAGAAACCCGTACTCGCTGCTCGTGTGCGCCATGAAGTAGAGCAGGAGTCGGGTCACCGCGAAGTCGTAGAGCGCGAGCTCGTAGCCGCGGTGCCAGTGCCCTCGGTCGATTCGCGTGCCGACGTGCCTCTCGAGTTGGGCGCGATGGAGCTCGACGTAGGCGTCGACGGTTCTCAGATCCACGTCCGGTCGCAGGCTGAAAGCCAGGAACTCGGCGAGGTCCCGCTGGGGGACCTGGACCGTGGCGAGCTCCCAGTCGTAGATGCACGCGCGAACCCCGTCTTCGTGCGAGCGCCGCAAGGCCACGTTGCGCGGGTTGAAGTCGTTGTGGATCAGGGTCCGCTTCATCGTCTCGAGCTCTGGCCACCAGTCCTGGAGCCCTTCGATGAGCTTCAGCCCCGTCCGCGCGTGGTCTAGCCGGTACCAGTCGTACGCGTCCGCAGCGTGCTCGCAGAGCGCCCTCCAGAGCGGGTGCATCTCGACCATGCGACCCGTCGTCGGCACGGCGCCCATCCAGGGCTCGACGAGCAGCTGCTCGGTGCGATCCCACCAGATCGAGTGGACCTCGGCGATCGCGGAGAGCGCGACCTCGATGCGCTCTGGCGTCCAGACCGCGGGGTCGTCGACGCTGTCCAGTATCGTCTTGTCGTCCAGGCGTTCCATGACGATCACGAAGGCTTCTCGCCCGGCGTCCTCGACGAGGTCGTAGATTCGCGGGACGTGGCGGGTGAAACGAGGGTCTCGAGTGCGGTAGAGCGCGAGCTCTCGTGTGTGGCAGCCCGCGAAGCCCGTCGCTCGCTTGAAGCGGTCGTAGGTTCCGGCTACCTCTGGGCTGCAGCGGGAGGCGAGCAGGTTCACGGTCTCGATGACCTCTTCGTCGAGAGGCTTGATCTTCGCGAGGACCTCCAGGGTCGTACGCGGCGTCGATTCTCCCCGGGTCGTCAATCGGACCGGGATCAGGCCGACCAGCCGGGAGACGTTCTCGGCCGAGAGCGCCGTCAGGATGCTGCTGCCGTTTGCGTCGGAGAGAGGCTCGACCTCGGTCACTTGGAGGGTCGGATCGCCCGTGGATCGCTGCAGGCCCGGTTCAAAGAACGAGGCGTCGAGATCGGCGCGACCTAGGGCCCTGACCGGGCGATTGCGCCCCAGCCGCTCGTGCGCGGAGGCGAAGTGTCCCGCCGAGATCGCGGCGAGCGTGCTCAGGTCGAGGGCCATGCAGTACCCGGCAATGATCTCGGCCAGGCGCGCGGAGCCGCCGGGGCTCGTGCAGCCGTGGAGCTCGAGGATCTCGTGCTGCTGCGGAAGGTGGGTGCCCCCGCCGACGGTTCCCACGATCAAGCCGGGCAGCATCAGGCTGACGCTGATCCCGTCCTCCTCGGGCTCGATGTCGAGAAGGCCCAGGCTGCACTCGTGGACGCTGCCGATGTCCTGACCGGTCGCGGTGAATGCCCCGGCAACAATGTTGGCCACGTTGAGGTTGCGGCTCAGGTGCCCGCCAGCCGCGGCACCCGCCGTCATCGCCCGGAACGTGCGCATCAGCAGCGCGGGCTCGACCTTGAGCACGCGGCGCAGGGTCGCGGCACCGATCGCGCCCGCAGCCAGAACCTGTGTTCCACGGCCGTTTAACAGCGCGTTGTAGTTCGCCTTCTTGTCGCCACTCAGGTTGGCTTCAACGGCGAAGTGCACGGGAGCCAGGTCCGGAGACCGCTCGAGCTTCTCGAGGATCCAGCCGCAGGCGTGCGAGGTGCAGGCCGTCGTCATGTTCTGACCTGCGGCGTCGCCGGTCTCGTAGGCGAACTCCAAATGGACCGACCGCCCGAGGGGCTTCGCGTCGAGCGAGACGAGGCGCGCGTGACGCGACTTCGACATTGCGCGCCGGCGGATCTCTGCCTCGTGCTCGGCGACCCACGAGATGAATCCCATCACCGCTCTGAGGCTGTCGAACTCGAACAGGGGAACGCGCAGCATGCGTTGTCGAATCACGCGCGTCTCGATCCCACCGCTCTCGCTGAGCGCGCGGGCGCCGCGGGTCGCCGAGGCGATCACGGCACCTTCCGTTGTCGCAAGCGGGAGGAAGGTCGGTCCCTCGACGTTCTCGCCGTGGAAGTCGAGGGGACCTGCGAGTCCGACCGGGATCTCGACCGAGCCGATGAAGTTCTCGACGTTCCCCCGCAGAGCTTCCCGGATCGAGCTGCGTCCGTCCGACGCCGTCGAGCTCCGCGCCGGCTGCCCGGCGCAGGAACCCGAGGCGCTCGAGTCGCGCTTGCTCCGTGTATTCGCCCCTCCCGGGGATGATCTCAGTGCTCATGGTGATTCACCTCGTACAGGTGGAACGCGCCGTAGAACCAGACGCGATCC
Source organism: Myxococcota bacterium (assembly GCA_965247115.1). Classification (GTDB taxonomy): domain Bacteria; phylum Myxococcota_A; class UBA9160; order SZUA-336; family SZUA-336; genus JAUXJB01. Next base: position 2,373,260 of record CBDFGR010000003.1, on the reverse strand, counting down.
CGCTGGTGGAGTTCGTGGGAGAGTCGGGAAAGGGGGGTCAGGCTGGTGCTCAGATGCGGGGGTACCGGTCGCGGTACGAGAAGATCCCAGTACGCGATCCGACCGCCCGGTCGGAGCACCTGCCCGAGTCGAGCGAACATGCTCGCGCTGGCCGCGGGGCTCATGTACTCGAACACGTCGGAGAGGTGAGCCCTGCTGAACGTTCCGGCGTCGCCGCTGCTCAGGACCTTCTCCAGCTCGGCCCTGCGTACTCGGAGTCGATCGAGGCGAGAGCGGAGTAGCGAGTACGACGCAGGGCGCAGGTACGTCGGGCCGCCGGACAGACTTCCGAAGCCGCCCGTGAGAAAGAAGCGCAGGAACGGGTTGGTGCGGACGGAGTGACGCGTGAGTGCATCATTCAGGCGCGCCCCGAAGCACTGGCCCACGTCGCTGCGTTTGACGTAGCGGAGCTGGGCGTGGCTTCGCCCGCGCTCGGCTAGCATCTTCGCGCCGAAGTACCAGCCGGTCAGCTCCTCGAAGGCCGGCGTGAGTCCTTCTCGCAGAACGAGCTGTGCTTGGTCCCGCACGGACCTGCAGACGAGCATCCGCGCGAGGAGATCCCCGGGCCAGACCTCGGCCAGGTGCGAGCGAAACTCCTCGAAGTAGCGCTCGAGCCGCCCGATGTGCACGACGCCACGCTCGATCTCGTGCGCGCGAGAGTCCCAGAACTTCCGCGCCTCGAGTGAGAGGTGCTGACGTACCGTCTGGTAGAGAGACCCGCGAGCTCGGCTCGGGAGGCCGCCTACGAAGCGCGTGAACTCCTCGTGATCGAGGGCGCGGATTCCCGCAATCTTGAGCTCGAGCAGGGCCACTTGAGCGGGATTCAAATCGACGGCCGTGACCGAGCGGGCGCCCGCCAGGAGCAGTGCGAGCGGAACATCTCCGGCGCTGCAGATCGCGAGCACGTCGTCGTGCGGGCCGATGTCGAGGCCGCGTCGGAGCAGCTCGTCGTCTTCCCAGGAGCAGCTGTACGCGACGCGATCCGCGGACAGATGTCCCGTGAGCTCGCTCGGGCGAAGTGCGGGCTCTCTATGCTCCATGGCGAAACCTCCGGCGATCGATCTGGTAGGTGGTGCGGATCCACGTACGCAGGGCGAGGTCGAGTCGTCGCGAGCGGCGCTGCCGCAGGGCCACGCGATCGATCTTGCTCTGGTGCCGACGGTCGACCGGCACGGAGCCCGTGAATCCAACGCGAAGCGTGTCCAGCCCCTGCGCTGCAAGGAGTGTCCGTGCGGCTGCGCGGACGGATCGCCGGTCGGCTCCGGACTCAGTCTCGATCACGACTTCCCCTTGCGGTGCCCGCGAGTGGGCGATGAGCGCGGCGCGGCGCACACCGGGCAGCGCGCAGAGCTCGGCCTCGAGCCCGAGGGGATGGACTTCCTCTCCGTCTCGCCGCACGAGGTCGGGCACGCGTCCCGTGAGCCACAGGCTCCCGCCGGGATCTCGATACCCGGTGTCGCCGGTCCGGTGCCACACCTCGCCCGAGGCGGCGAAGAGCTTGTGCGCCTGGTCCGCGGCTGGATCGCTCACGTAGCTGCGGACCACGTGGGGTCCGCTGACGACGATCTCGCCGGAGACACCGATGGGTGTCTCGTAAGGGCCGAGACCGCGTTCGTCCAGGCGGGGCGGTGGACTCGGCAGTGAGACGACTGCGACGCGGGCGGGATAGACGGGCCTCCCGACGAGCAGCCCCTCGGCATGGCTGGGAGCGCCTGTCGCCTGGGACACGGGGACGCTTGCGATCGGCTCCGCCTCTGTCGATCCGTAGATCACGTGGGCCGCCGCGAGTGGGAAGGCCTCACGAACAGCGCGGCAGAGCCCGGGCGTCACCGGCGCGCCGCCAATACCGATCGAGCGCACGCTGCGAACCCGGGCCGGCTCGCGCCGTGCAGCCTCGCGGAGTCGTTTCATGTAGGCGGGCGCCCCACTGAGCCGGGCGGCTCGGTGGCGCTCGATCTGCTCCAGGACGCGGTCGGCCTCGACCTCGACCTCGCCGGGCCGAGTGAGATGCATGGCCGGGAACACGGTGGAGACGCCGCAGCAGAGGTTGTGTAGCGCGAGCACGGGGAAGGCCGGCATGTCCACGTCGCCGGGCTCGAAGGGGAAGGCACGAGCCAGCGCTTTGTGCTGGGCGATCAGCAACCCGTGCGTGCGGTTGGCGCCCTTGGGCCGCCCAGTGGTGCCGGACGTGAACGTGATGAGTGCTTCGGCATCGGGCTGGCAAGCCACGGGCGTGTCCGCCAGCGGACCGTCCGGGCAGTCCACGATGTCGCGAAGCCGGTGGCACGGCAGCGAGCTCAGCGGGGGCAGCAGCTGGGCGAGCCATCGGAACCGTGGCTCGGCGATCGCGGCGCTCGGCCGGGCGGTTCGAGCCGCCTGGAGCGCGCGTCGGAGCCCCATTCCTGTATTGATCAGGGTGACCGCTAGACCCGAGGCCACCATGGCGATCGTCACCACGTAGAAGTCGGGGCTGAGGCGGCTCAGCAGGATCACCCTTTTGCCGCGTCCGAGCCCCGCTCTCGAGAGTCCCCTGCGCGCGATCTGGACCCGCCGCCAGAGCTCGCCGAAGCTGAGCTCGCGCTCCTGCCACCCGGCCCGGTCGGAGTAGGGGATGGTGAGTGCGGTTCGCGCCGGATTCTCGGCGGCGCGGCGCTCGATCAGCGCGGCGAAGTTGCCGGTGCAGCCCTGGGAATGCTTTGTTTCCATGGGCACGAGGCTACCCAGGGGCTATGTGGCGAGCTTGGGGCCGAAGGGGGGAGAAGCCCCTCAGACGCAGGTCGACTTCGTGTCGATCTCGGACCCGACGACGGTGCAACACGGCCCGTTCCTCTTCCGCTGGGGGCAGGCGCGGTACTCGGAGCTCCGTGTCGAGGTCGATCTTCTGATCGACGACTTCCTGAACGATGCCTATCCCGGCTATCGCTTCGATCCCAAGACGACGCCGGGCGCCTTCTGAAGCCAGAGATGCTCCCAAGGCATCCGCCCGAATGGGTGAACGAGTACGTTGGGATCCCGTTTGAAACGGCCGACTGCTGGAGTCTCGTGCGTCTGATCGCCGACGAGCAGCTCGGCGTCCAGCTTCCGAGCTTTGACTATGAGGTCCACGATCGCTCCGCACTGCACGATTTGATCTCGAGCGAGGCTCAGGCCTACTCGATCGTCGACGTACCGGATCTGTGTGACCTCGTGATCTTCAAGGCCCACGGCTGGCTGTCTCATCTCGGGGTGGTCGTGGCAGAGAACCTGATGCTGCACTCCAGAAAGGCGGCGGGCTCCGTGCTCGAGCCGTACAGGACGCGCCTGTGGGAACCCATGATCCACAACTACATCCGGATACAGTCCGAGTCGTAGCCGTCGAGCATCCGCTCACTTCTCAGCGCGCCTTCTTCGAGTTTCAGTCGGGGCTCAGTCTGCGCGAGATTGCCGAGGGTGTGGGCTTCGGAAGCGTTCCGCCGAGTCAGCTTCGCTTCGCGATCGACGACCTGCCCATTCCGCCAGGATCTGAGGACCGGAGGCCTGAGCCGGGATCACTCGTAAGCGTCATCGCGCAGCCAGGCGCCGAGGCGATTAGCGCTTTCATAATCAGTGCGACCGGAGCTACCGGAGCTACTGCGACGGCAATCACAGTCGGTGTCAATGTCGCTGTCACCGCTGCGCTCACGCTGACGACGCAGCTCATCACAAACGCTCTCTCGCGGCCCGACGACGGCGGGGACGGCATCGATCAGCGGTCGAGCCCGACGCTCTCGGGTGCGCGGAACCAGCTGGCACGGGGCGTGATCTGGCGTCACTTCGGGACTCACCGGATCAAGCCGTTCTTCCTGAACCCGGTGACGGAGGTGGTCGGCGACGACCACTACCTCCGGCTCCTGTTCGTTCCCGGCTTCGGCCCGCTCGAGCTGCCGGAGGACCAGTTCCGGATCGGGAAGACCGCGCTCAGCGACTACGACGACGTCGAGACCGAGGTGCGGCAGGGCTTCCCCGGCGAGCCGCCTGTCACGCTCTACTCGTCCCAGATCGAGGAGGAGGGCGTCGGAGTCAAGCTCCAGGACAACCAGACGACGCTCGGCGTGCAGGCCGCGATCGGCGGGCCTTGGCACACGCGCACCACGGACATCGCGGTGGACCAGATCGGGGTCGACGTCCGTTTTCCGGGGGGTCTCAGCCGCAGGAACAACCGGGGGACCGTCGGCTTCGGCTGGCGCTGGTTCGAGCTGCAGTTTCGGCTCACCGGGAGCGGGGATCCCTGGGAGGATGTGTCCTCGATCCAGGGTACGCCCGCAGGGGTAAAGCGCATCCCGGCGGGGCAGGGCTCGCCCCGCATCGGAGGCCTCGCGATCCACGACACCTGGGAGATCGTCCGACAGACAGACACGCCCTTCTCGATCGGGTTCACGTGGGACGTGGCCTCGGGGCAGTACGACGTCCGGGTCCGCTCGACCTTCTCCGCCGTGGCCTCCGGGGTCGAGAACGACGAGGCGATCTGGGTCGTGCTGCGCTCGATCCGCAGCGAGGACCCGATCAAGCTCGACGGGCTCGCGAAGATCGCGCTGCGCATCAAGGCGACCGACCAGCTCTCGGGGACGATCGAGAGTTTTAACTGCCTCGCGCGCGCGATGCTGCCCGCCTACGACCCCACCCACCCGACCGCGGACGCGGAGGGCATCACGGCTCCGCTGTCGCAGTTCGGGGGGAACCCGGCATGGGCGGCGCTTGAGGTCCTTCGCGGGTCGTCCAACTCCCGCCCCGTTCCACTCACCCGGATCGATCTCACGAAGCTCCAGTCCTGGGCGGCCTTCTGTGAGGCCGAGAACTGGCGCTACGACGCCGTGCACGACGTCGAGCGCCGGCGGATCGAGTCGCTGCGCCAGATCATGTCGGCGGGCCGAGGGTTCTTCACGCAGATCGACGGGAAGTACTCCGTCGCGATCGACGAGAAGAAGCCAGTCGCCTCGATGCACGTGTCTCCCCGGAACACAGCCGGGACGGGAGGCCAGCGGGACTTCGTGGACCTGCCCCATGCCGTCAAGCTACCGTTCCAAAACGAGGAGAAGGAGTACGAGCCGGACGAGCTCGTCGTGTACGACGACGGCTTCTCGGAGGATGGCGCCGGCGGCACGACCGTCGCCTCCAAATTCGAGGTCATCCGCGTCCCGGGACAGACAAACCCGGCCCGTCTCTGGCGTCACGGCCGCTTTCACATTGCTCAGGGCCGGCTCCGCTCGGAACGCGTCGAGCGGGAAATGGACTGGGAATACCTCACTGCCCAGGTCGGCGACCGTGTCGAGCTCGTGGACGACGTCATGAAGGTGGGCGTCGGCTACGGCCGGATCCAGACCGTGAACACCTCGGGGACGGACGTCGTGTCGGTCGTGCTCGATGAGGAGATCCAGTACGAGGCGGCGAAGACCTACTCGGCACGACTCCAACTCTCGGCCTCGAGCCCTCCCGGGGCAACGGCGCTCCAGGGCATCACGAACCCGGCGACCCCGGGGACGCTCGTCACCTTCTCCACACCGATTCCCAACACAGAGGACCAGCCCGTCGTCGGGGACCAGGTCTACGTCGTGGAGACCGTGATCGGGACCTTTCCGATGCTCCTCAAGCGCATCGAGCCGCTCGACGGAGTTCGCGCGAAGCTTGTGCTGATCCCCTACGCCGAGGCTGTCTACGACTCGGATACCGGCCCCATCCCGGAGCTCGAGTCGCAGATCAGCCACGACAAGTTTGATGCCCCTCCGGTCCCGACGCTTGGCAACGCTGTAGTGGCGGGAGACCGACTTCTCGTGGAGATCTCGATCCCGACCTCCAAGACCGGCATCGAAGCGGCTCACGTGCAGATCCAGTGGCGTGAGCACCCGATCCCGCCGGAATTGCCTGGCGAGTGGACGGTCGAACCGCTCTTACCAGGGACTGCGGACCACGTACGCATCGGACCATTGGTCGATGGATCCCGCTACGACGTGCGCGCTCGCTCGCTCTCGCCAGGCGGCGTCTTCTCTGCCTTCGTGACGAAGACGGAGGTTTCGTTCAATAGCGCGGAAGTCCCCACTCCCACGTTCAAGGTGACGGGCCTGCAGCTCCTGGGGCAAGGGAACGACACGGACTTCGAGGGGCGGGACGCGCACTTCACGTGGCGTCTCAACGCCCCGGACGGAATCCCTGACCCGATCGCCCAGCCTGGCGGCGACGACCTCCCGTTCGACTCCCGGAGCTCCTACCTGGTCCGGATCGTCGACCTGGCCGGCGCGGACGAGATCGTGAGCGAGGACAGCGTTCGGAACCCCGAGTACACCTACACGATCGAGAAGCAGCGAGCGGACGCTGCGCGTCGGGGGAAGACGATCCTCCGTCAGTTCCAGATCCAGGTCGGCTATAGGCACCGCGGCGCCTTGGGATGAGCGAGTTCACGCGCCTGACGGTGCAGAACCCGGCACCGCGGGCGCTCAGCAACGTCCAGATCACCTCGACGTTCGAGACGCTCTTCCTCCGCTACGCCACTCCTACGGACGCAGACTGGGCCGGGATCCTGGTCTGGATGAGCAAGACGCCGGGGTTCACCACCGACGAGACCACTCTCGTCTACCGGGGGAACGCGAAGCCGGCGATCATCGATGTCGAGCCGGGGACGACCTACTACCTGAAGGTCGCCGCCTACGACGACTTCACCGAGACCCCGGCGCTGCTGAATGTCAGCTCCGAGCTCTCGCACACGACGGCGTCGCTCGTCGACCAAGACATCGCCGACTTGAGCGTCACGCTCGAGCAGCTCGGTATCGCAAGACTCGACAATCTGCTCGCGGACCCCTCGTTTGAGGGGACCAACCTTTCGGACCAATGGGCGACGAGGTCGGGCGGCGGCACGTGGGATGTGGTCGCGACGGAAGGCGCCATTACGCCCTTCCACGGCCTCCAGATGGGCCGGTTCCAGTCTTCCGGGCAGACTTCGATCGCCCGCGCCGAAGCGAACGCCCCAGGAGGTTCGAAGGGAGCGTTCGTCTCCGGCAAGTTCATCGAGGCTGCTGAGGGCGAGGGGTTTGCCGTCCAGGGCCGGGTTCGCCTCGTAGCCGATTCCAATGGGTCTTACGCTCGCGCGTTCATCCTCTTCTACGACAAGGACGGGGCATCCCTCGGAGATACGGCCAGCGCGGCGATAGAACCTCCGGTCGGCTCCTGGGGCACCGTGTCGGTCCGCGCGACTGCCCCTGCGGGTTCCGCTTACGCGACCTTCGGTCCCCGTCTCGACACGCCGGCGCCGGCAGAGTCCATGGTCTACCTGTGGGACTCGTTCGATGCCCGGGCGCTGGCAGTCTCGGAGTTCGTCGGCCTCGACGAGATCCTCGGGGTCCACATCGGGCCGAACGAGATCACGGCCGCGCATGTCCTGGCCAACACGCTCACGGCGGCCGAGATCCTCGCCGCCACGATCACGGCGAATGAGATCGCGGCGAACACAATTCTCGCCGGCAACATCGCCGCCAACACGATCACTGCGGCCGAGATTCTCGCGCTCACGATCACCGCTGGCGAGATCGCCGCCAACACGATTACCGCCGCCAAGATCGCAGCGGATACGATCACTGCCACAGAGATCGCGGCCGCGACGATCACCACCACGCAAATCGCGGCGAGCACGATTCGGGCCGCCAACGTCCAGGCCGGGACACTAACGACCAGTGAGATTGCAGCTCTCACGATTCTTCAGGCGAGAAACAGCGCGGGTTTAGGGCGTCGGTGACCTCCACGCGGGGCCAGGATGGAGGCGGCCGAACGACGCTATGGAACAACGCTAATACGGTCACGCGCTCGCCGGGGATGGGAGCAATGGGAATGCGTTCCCAGAGCCGGATGGAAAGCGAGGTGGCCTACGGCGGCCTAAGGGTGCTGGGCTTACCGGGTTCACTGACGCCCTACAGTCGGTTAAGGTGGACAGGATATGGACGGGAGCTGGCCATGGGCACCCAGTGGAGCCTGCCCCTACGCTCGCAGCTGGCGCTGCCATTGATGTTGGAATTGGAAGTCATGAGGCGGAAGAACAGAACGGGTCCGGCCGATCTAGCGGTGCTGGGCCGAATGTCGATCACCTTCTGAGAGCTGATCCCGAGCAGTGGGTGAACCCTGTACCGGTCCCTACGAGCGGCGCGCCGTCAGCACCAAGGTGAACGACGACCCGGATATCCTGGTCCCGACGTTGGAGAGTCCTTTTTTAGGGAATTATATGTACGTCGTCAGATCTTCTCGGACCGTTGGTCCGCTTGTTTTTGAGCGGACGGTTCTCGAGCACCGTCTCGGCCACCCGCTCCTTGAGCCGGGCGTTCTCCTTGCGCAGATCGTGGACCTCACTCGAGCTCGCCTCTCGCTGCGTATCTCCCAGCAGGCGCTTCTTGCCCGCCTCCAGAAACTCCTTGCTCCAGCGAGCCCGGAACCCTCTCTTAAATCATCGACCCCATCTGTCCAAACTCGGCTCACGGCCTACAGCTGGAATTCTGGGTTCACGGAAGTGATAATGCAGAATGACCTATATCCGAATAGCCGGAGCCACGGCCGTACTCTCGATCCTGACCCTCTCGCCTCCAGCGGGCGCAACGGATCTGCTGATTCAGGGTGGAACCGTTGTAACCGCCGAAGGGGAGCGTAAGGCGGACATCCGGATTCGGGGAGAAACGATCGATGAGATCGGATCTCTCGAGCGAGTTGAGACGGATGCTCGGGTTCTCGACGCCAGCGGCCTCCTGATCCTGCCCGGAGGGGTCGATCCCCACGTGCACCTGACGTCCTCGGAGGAGTTCGCCTTCGCCGACGATTTCGAGAGCGGGACCCGCGCGGCACTCGCGGGGGGAATCACCACGGTGGGTCACATGGCGTTTCCAGCTCCCGGGGAGGGCCCGCTCGCGACACTGGCTCGGGAGAGCGTTCCCATCGAAGAGCTGACGATGGCCGACGTTTTCGTCCACACGACCATCTTCGAGCCCACGGAGGCGGTGATCGGGGAGCTACCGGAGCTCGCCGCCGCCGGCCAGCCCTCGATCAAGGTCTTCATGCCGTTCGAGCCGTTCGACGCGGAAATGCCCGGTTTCCTGCGACTACTGCGCGGAGCGCGAGACGCCGGGATCCTCGTCGCGATCCACTGCGAGGACGCCGCCGCGCTCGAGTTCGCGGCGCAGGAGCTGACGGATGCCGGCAAGACCTCGCTCGCACACTACCCGGAGAGCCGCCCCATCATCACCGAGGTCGTCGCGACGGAACGTGCCCTGGCGATGGCAGAGATCACGGGGGCGGCGATCTACATCGTCCACCTGTCGGCCGCCCGGGCCCTCGCCGCGGCCGAGGCGGCGCGGTCGCGGCATCCCGTGTTCGTCGAGACGCGTCCCCTGTACCTCCACTTCACGGGGGCGAACTACCGCCGGCCCGACGGAGCGCTCTTCGTCGGAATGCCACCGATTCGAGGAGCGGACGATCGGCAGGCCATGTGGGAGGGGCTCGCACGCGGCGCAATCGCCACGCTGGCCACCGACCACGCGCCCTGGACCCGCGAGCAAAAGCTCGACCCGGAGCAGACCATCACCTCATTTCGCCCCGGCGTGAACAATCTCCAGGTGATGCTGCCCATGCTGTTCTCCGAAGGGGTTCACGGGGGGAAGATCTCGCTGCAGCGCTTCGTCGAGGTGTCCTCCACCAACGCGGCAAAGCTCTTCGGGCTCTACCCTCGCAAGGGCACCATCGCGCCCGGTTCCGACGCCGACCTCGTGATCTGGGATCCGGAGGAGAAAAGAACCATCGCCGACTCGGACGTCCTCTCGAAGACCGGATTTTCGATCTACGCCGGGACGGAGGTCACTGGATGGCCGCAGATCACGATTCGGCGGGGCGAGGTGGTCTACGAGGGAGGAGAAGTCGCCGCCGAGAAGGGCTCAGGTCGAATCGTCCCACGTTCGCGGTTTGAGATCCCTGTCGAGTAGACAGCCGCTAGGTAGCCGCTAGAGCGAGATAGTATTCTCTGAGCCCCGATCCGGCGAATCCGGTGGGGTGGATCGAGGAGAGCATCATGCCCAAGGTCGAGGCCAACGGGATCAACATCTATTACGAGTTCATGGGCGAGGGCGAGCCGCTCGCTCTGATCGGCGGCTCGCTCTTCGGGCGGCAGAATTTCGGCTTGGTCTGGGAAGGGCTCGCCAAGGAGTTCAAGCTGATTAGCTACGATCAGCGGGGCTACGGTCAATCGGATCGCCCGCTCATGGAGTATGACCTCGATCTCTGGGCGGACGATCTGGCGGCACTCCTCGATGCGCTCGACATCGATCGGGCCCATGTCATGGGCACCTCCGCAGGCGGCATGATCGCGCTCAAATTCGCGGCGAAATATCCGGATCGCTGCATCGGCGTGGTCAGCGATTGCGCTTTCGCGAAATGCGACACCATGCGGCGGATCATGTTCCGCACCTGGCGCCGTATGGCCCAGACTTGGGGGTGCGGGCCGGAGTTCGCCGATCATGTCGTGACACAGGCGGTCGGTGCCGACTATCTCGATGGCCCGGAAGGGCCCGGCCTGATCGAGATGGCGCGCACGATGGTCGAGCTCAACTCGGTCGAGACGGTGGTACAGGCCTGCCTCGCAATGGAGAAAATGGACCTCCGCGAGGACTGCAAGAAGATCAAGAATCCGACGCTTGTGATCACCGCGGCCAAGGACATGCTAACCCCGATACACACCGGCCCGGACGGCGCCGGCGCGCAATGGGTGGTCGACAACGTCCCGGGCTGCGAGGTGATCGTCTACGAGGACATCGGCCACGCGGACTTGGTGGAGTGTCCGGACAAAACCATCGCGTCGACCATCAAATTCCTGCGCGGCGCGCGGAACAAGCTCGCGGCATAGTCCAGCTCGGCATGGCTGTGCTAGATAAGGGCCGCGCCCCGGCCCTCAGACCAATCGATATACGGTGCCGGGTCGTTCAACAATCCTCGGGGGGAGCCTCCGGAGCCAGGGCCTCGTCCAGTATCTCGCCGGCGGGCGGATCGCCTTGACCGACGAGGGGCGGCAACCGTCGCATGCCTCTGCATCTGGTTCTTGTTTTCTCTCCTCATATGAGGTGGAAAAAGAGGAACCACCCGGGTGGTTGGGGCCATGAGTGCACGAAAGCTCGCACCATCCGCGCTCAAGGTTGTCTAGCCAGCCCGCACGGCAGGGCACTAAGACAGCTCGCCTCATCCCGACAGCCCGACCTCACTCCCGGACCGGTGGGATGCCTGCCTTCTCACAGAGGTTCGGACGGAAGATGTCGAGGGCGACGAGTCGGGCCGCAAGATGAGCCGTACGAGCATCGCGTATGGCGCCACGCCCGAGGACCAATTGCCCCAGGAGATCCTCGAGTACGGGGAGGTGGATCCCCTGAATCCCACGACGGATCTGGGCGACGACGGCCGCCGCACCGCCCTGACCTATGCCTCCCCCGCCTCGACCGACCGACACCTGATCGCGAGCCCATCCGAGGTCCAGATCACGGACCTCGCAGCCACCACGACCCTCTCTCACGAGCGCCGCTACTACGATGGTCTCCCGCTGGGACAGGTGAGCGAGGGGAACGTTACAAAGGTCGAGAAGCTCAAGGAAAGCTCGCCTCCTGCCTGGGTGGCGACGACGATGCAGTACGACTCCTATGGAAACGAGTTCTTGATCACAGGTCCGCCAACGCTCGACGACCCGAACGGGCACCAGGTCCAGATCTGGTACGAAGCGGACTTCCACACCTTCCCCATACAGATCACGCGTGGATCCGATACTTCGGTCGGTGTCAGCAACCAATTCTCCTATCTGGATGCGGACTGCGCCCAGGGGCTCGCTCCTCCTGCGGGTCTAGGACTTCCGTGCATGGTCACGCGCCCTGGGAACGTGGCGGACAGGTTCGGCTACGACACCCTTGCTCATGTGACGCGGGTCGAACGAGCGAACGGGCGTGTCGAAACCATCGATTACTGCCCGACGGGATACTCGTCCTGCACAGAGGACGTGATCACGGCGACGCTCACCGCGGACGCGAGCACGACGCTCACGGTGAAGAGTTTCCTCGATGGACTTGGCCGCACATACCGCGAGGAGCAGCCGGGCGACTCTTCGAAGACGGTCGTGATCTCTCGGACCTTCGATGACCGCGGCCGGATCGCCACCGAGACGATCCCCCACTTCAGCACGAACCTCTCTCCCCTCGCGCGAGTTGCGAGCTACGACGCCCTCGGGCGTATCGCGAACGTCCTGAGCGAGGACGGAACGACCATTCGGACCTGGTCGTACGCGGTTCGGGCGGTCGTGGAAGAGGTCTTCTTTGGGCCAACAACTCCGAGCAATAGGCGTTCGTATACGCTCCGCATCAGGGACGGGCGGCGCCGACTGAAGAACGTCTACGACTACGACGACGCCGTCTCCCTGGGTACGCCTCTCGTCGTCAACGCCTTCTACGACGAGCTCGATCGCCTGGTCGAGGTCCGCGACCCCATCGCGAACAACCCGAACTGGTGCGCCGGGCTAGCGCCGAACTGCTCGGTCCAGGACCACAAGACCTTCATCACGTACGACCTGCTTGGGCGTCGAACAGCGCTCTCGGATCCAGATTCGGGATCGTGGACCTACACCTACGACGATGCGGGTCTTCTTCTCATGAAACGTGATGGGGCGGGCAGAGGCTCGGACTACGAGTACGATGAGCTCCAGCGGGTCTCTAAGCGTCTCATGGTGCCGCTCGGGAGTGGCTCGGAAGATGCCGGCTTCTCCTACGGCGCGAACCCCTTCATCTCAAGCTACGGGCGTCTGGAGACGGTATCAGCCCTCTCATCTGGAACCACGACCTACCAATTCCTTTATGACTCGGCGGGTCGTCTCTCGCAGGAAACGCAGACCACGCCCGGCTATGCGGGATCGCTCACTAGCTCCTTCACATACGACCACCTCGACCGGATCGACCAGCGAACCTTCCCGGACGGCGCGGTTTGGGACCACAACTACGACAGTCTCTGGCTCACCGAGGTCCGAGAGAGTGGGGGATACTTCAACCGTCCGATTATTAGGACCGCCACCTACGACGCCTCGGGACGCCCGACGTTCTACTCGATCGGCGACCGCAACGACCAAACAGGAACGTCGGTCCTCACGCTGAACTATACCTACGACTCCAACACAGCCCGCTTGACTCAGATCCTGGCTGATCCAACAGCGGACACGGATGCGACCCTCGACTACACATTCGATGGCCTGGGTCGCCTCGCGAGCCAGACCATAGACGGGCAAAGCCGCTCCTTCCAGTACGACGGCCTCAGCCGCCTCACCCAGGCGGTCGGACCATGGGAGGGGGGCTCCCAGCTCGAGACTTGGAGTTACTCGTACGATCCGCTCGGCGATCTCCTCTCTCAGACCTCGACGGGAAGCTTCACGCGGTCCTGGGAGTACGACGACCCCGACAAGCCCCACTTCCTCACAGAGTTCGTGGAGAATGCAAGCACCGAGACGATGGTCCCCGAGCTTGGAGGTAATCCAGCCACTCGGAACGGATCGGAGCAGTTCATCTGGAACGCCCAGAACCGTCTTCACAAGACGACCACAAACGACTCGACCAACTACTACGATGTCTTTGACCGTCGGGTCCGCCAGGAGATAACCGGAGCGAACGCTACCAACCTGATCTACGCGGGAGAGGACTTCGAATACGACACGACTCAGGATGTCTCGATCAAGTACCTCATCGTGGGCGGCCAGCGCATCGCGTCGCTTTCGTTCCCAGACCCCTTTGGGGCGTTTTCCTGGCCCGGCTGGCTGCGCCCCTGGCTACCTCTGGGCGGCCAGATCGTCCTCGCACTGGCGATCGGGCTCGCGCTTCTCGGGATTGCAGGGATCGCCGTCCAGGGGTTCGGGGTTCGCCCACCCGCATGGCTCAGCGCCCCGGCCACGGGCTTGCTCGCCGTGAGTTTGGTGACCCTCACGCTCCCCACCCGGGCGTGGGCCGGGTCGCTGCCTCACGGGAACCACAACGAGAGGCTCCTAGCCTACATCACGGACCACCTGGGTTCCGTTCGCGGAGTTGTGAACCTCGTGGGGGTCGTGGTCGAGGAGCGCGACTACACGCCCCTTGGGATGACGGTAAACCACACTGGCACATTTGACCTCCGGCACCGGTTTACTGGACAGGCGGAGGACGACGCTGCGGGCTTCTATGACTACGGGGCGCGGATGTACGACCCGAGGTGGGGACGCTTCCTCTCGCCCGATAGCCTGATCCAGTCGTTCGATTCCCAGGGGCTCAACCGGTACGCCTACGTATCGAACACTCCAACGTCACTTGTGGATCCGACGGGGAATGTCGGGAGCTGTTTCGCTGTCGTCCTGGTCACGAGCTGTTTCGGAGGCGGCTTCTTATCTTCCGGGGGAATCCGAGCTGGGATTAACGCCGCCGTGGCGGGTCTCCTCGCGGATCTCACGAGATTCCTGGCAGGGCTCGACCCAGGAGCCGGTGGTGGAGGAAGAGACAGCACGCGTGGCGGTGGAGGATCCGGAGATGGAGGGTCCCAGAGCGAACAGGGCCGGGAGTTCCCGCACGACTTCATTGGCCCGCTTGGTCCGAACGATACACGGAGCCCGTTTGCAACGGATGATCGGGTCGAGGGGCTCGATCCTGTCTTCATGGAAAGGCTGGGTAGGGTCTTCGAGGATCTGCGGGAAGAAGGCTTCCAGCCGAGGGCCGCGTCAGGGCTGAGAACACTCGAGGAGCAGAAGCGCTTGGTGGAGATAAACCGCTCTCTGACGTTGGATAGCCAGCATCTCAAGGGGCGCGCAGCGGATGTGATCGACCGACGGCGAGGGTACAAACTCGGGCATAAGGACCCATTCTTCGAGGCTCTCCAGAACGCCGCCGAGAGACACGGACTTCGGAGCGGACGACGCTTCAAAAAGTTTCCAGACCCATCGCACGTGGAGCTTCCATGATGGCTACACGGGTCCAGCGAATGAAGAGCGTGCTGATGTCAGGTAGCCGCCGAGGGGTATCGCTGCTGGTGGTCGGCTGCCTCGCAGTGGTGTTGGTAGCTGTCGTGTCTGCCGGAGGCGTCGGCGAAGGGGCTCAAACTGCCAGCGCTCTGGTGCCGAAGGTTAGCTACGTGGCGACGGGTGGGATTTGGGAGAATGCTGGGCGCTACGGTAAGTACCGGCTCGTCGTAGTGACAGAGGGCGTTGAGCACTCGGGCACCTACGTATACGGGCAGTGGTTAGAGATAGACGAATCGAAGCACCGGCTTGTGGCGGTTGCCACCGTGCCGATCGACGCTCTTAACGAGAAGTTCTCCTCCGTTGTCCAGAACGTGAGGTTTGACTACGCGGCAAGTGGCGACGGCAAGGGTGTCTTCAAACTCATCCTGAGCGAGCGCTTCCCCGAGAAAGAAACCCAAGCCACAGTCATCTTGCGGGGCCCCGGAGACTTCGAAGCAACTGTTCGTTGAACCGTCTCCACCCTGGTCTACCACCTCGCCGGTCGCCCCCAGTGCCGCCGGGCTCGGGATCGACATGCAGCCGCTTCGGCCAGGGGTACACGGTTCACGCGGTGAAGGGGTAAGGGGACGGTCCGTGATATCGTCAACAAGAATCCTCAATCAAGTCGAGTAGTAGGATGCAGGAATTAGTGGAGTGGGCCTTCCGATTCACACTGGCAGTAGATCTAGATCGGCAAGCGTAGAAGAGAACTCGACAGAGATCCTTCGGCGCGCCACGGGTGTATCAGCGGAACATCGGGATGAGAAGGAGAATCGTCGCATACTGCGTCTTGGTGTTGGCTACGACCGCCCTCGTGATATTGGCTACTGCGCGCCCCGTGACGTTAGTGTGCGGGCTAGGGCATGGGGATCAGGTCAGCCTGATTCAGAAGAGGTGGCACCCGCTTCTGCCGTATGACGTCACGTTCCGAATTTCGCCTGATGCGGCGTGGCCAACCGAGGTCTCAAGGGAGCTGGAGATTGACCACCCCTCGGTCCGAGCCGCGATTCAAGTACTTGCCGAGTTACCACCCGACACGGACGTAAACACCTCGGAGTTCCGCTCCACCTACTGTGTTGCTACAGAAACCGGCGAGACTTGATCGCCATGTAAGAGCACGCACTCTTGCTACAAGCGCGTACGCCACCGTGCGGCCCACTGCGCGAAGCCCAGCCTCCCGCGATCACCGCTGACCACACCCCCGGGCACCCCCGTCCTCACCCTCGCCGTCGCCCCAGCGCCGCCGGGCTCGGGGCTCGGGACCGGCAGGGGCACGGGCGAGGGCAGCCGGTAGCTGGCGGCCAGCGCGCCAACTCCACCGCCGGCTCGTCTGCGGGAATCGTCACCGTCCTCCGCCGGAAACCAGCCTTGATCGCAGCAGCGTTTGCCGACAGCTCTCCCGCTACTACTCGCTCATAGAGCTTCGGTGCGGTGCGCTCTAGACGGAGGAGCGTGTAGGAGGCACGGTTCCCTCGGTCCGAGCTAGTTACATTGTCACCAACTCGGCCGGCTTCCGGTCCCTGCTCGCGTGCCAGGCTAGCTATAGTCTTTCAGACGTCTATCCGTTCGATAGGGTCCTCATCGCTTGGGAGGGCGTCCCCATCGATGTTCATGGCATCGCCACATGGAGTCGTCCCCAAACGAAGGCCAGCAATGTCTGTAAGGGGTCGCCGCGTTGAAGGTAGCAGGGCTCGCGGCGTCAGTCCTCATCGATCTCGATGGAGAGGTCGCCGTCCGGGCTTGCGCTCGGTGGAGTTCGCTGTGTCTCGCGGTAGAGCTCGGTCTCCACGCTGCGCTCGCGCAGCCGTTCGCGGAACTCCTCGAGCGTAGCCTCGTGCTCCGCAGTCTCGAGCGCGTCGGGCTTGTAGTGGAGCGTGACCTGCTGGACGATCGGTTCGCGGTCCTGGATCCTGGCAAGGACCTCGATCTCGTTGCGGCCGTCCTGAAGCTCCAGAAAACCGTCAAACGAGCCGTCCGGAAACACGCGCACGGCCCGCGCGGCGGTCTGGTTCGTCTGGTTGCGAATCTCTACGGCTTCTAGGCCGCTAAGTCGGACCTCGGCGAGCCTGGCCACGATGTCTCCGGGATCCTCGAGGGAAACGTAGGAGCCCAGGCTCACCTCCGCGATCTCCCGATAGGTTTCGGCGGTGCGAAGCGGCCCGAGGGCGAACGCGTGGATCCGGATCCCGTGCTCCCCGTAGGAGCGTGCGATTCGAAGCGCGTCCTTACTCGCCATGGGCACACTAGGAGCTGTGGGGCGGCCGTCGGACAAGAGCAGCACGCTGCGCTTGCGTCGAGCATCGGGATCGGCGTGATCGACGAGCTCCTGGAGGCTTACCGCGAGCGCGATCGCATGGCTCGTCCCCGTCGGATCGAACTTGATCTCGTAGCCGTCCAGGGCCGCGAGGACCGCCGAGGGGGGACCAAGCGGGACCAGCACGCGTGCGCTGGCGGTGAATGTTACGAGCGCGACCCGCGTGGTGCGAGGGTCGAGCCGCCCGACCAGCCTGTATGCCGCTGCGAGTTCTGCCTCGATGATCGAGTCATTGGATCCATCCCCGTCTATGTCGCGGTGCAGCTTCGTCAGCGTGCTGTTGGACTCGTCGAGCGCGATCACGACGTCGTGAAGCGTGGTCTCGAACAGGCCGGCGCTCCCGAACAACTCGGTGAGGGGGAGCGGCCCCGTGATCACCTGTCCCTCTTCAGGGGTTTCGAGCTCCAGCCGCGCCGTCAGGTGGCGTGTAGAGCGTCCACCTTGAGTCGCGATTCCGGAATCTCGGATCAGCCGCTCGATGCGGCTCTGATCCACCTCTCTCAGTGCTTCGTCGTGTGGCTGCGAGTTCACGCGTCGCAGCAGATCGCGAGCCTCCGCCGTCCTGTCGGCTTTCAGGTAGAGCTCCGCGAGCTCCAGGTTGAGCGGCGTGTAGCCGGGTGCGCGTGCCCGAGCGGCTTCGAGTGAGCGGATCGCCGCGTCCGGGTCATGTTGACCCTGGATTCGGGCCAAGCCAACGTGCGAAGCCGCCTGGGTCCGGTCTAAGTCCAGGCTCGTCTCGTAGTGGGATCGCGCGCTATCGATGAGCTGCGACCTCGCCGACCGAGATCCGGCCGAGCTCGCGGAGGCGCGTGCGAGCAGCGCATCTCCCGCGAGCCTGTGCACCTCCGGGTCGGCGGACCGTAGCTCGAGCGCCCGGTCGACCAGCGCGTCGGCCTTCACGGGGTCGGTGCTGACGAGGAGCCGCCCGAGAGTTGCGCAAGCCTTTGCGTGATCCGGGTCTGCCTCCAGCGCGGACTCAAGCAGCTGTTGCGCGGTGCTCACACGCCGCTGGCTGCTGTGCAATGCGAGGTCGGCGAGAAGATACAGCTGGTCGGGCTTATCTAGCGGGGCGAGCTCAACCCACCTGTCTGAACTCGTGTCTTCCAAGGGGTGCGGTACGATGGGGATCTTTCCGGTCCGAATGTACTGAACGAGCCCGCGCTCGAGCTCCTCGACATCCGAGCCAAACGCGGACTCGACAGCCTGTTCCGGATCCTCCCCCCTGTGGACCGCCCAAAGGTAGTCAGCCAGGCCCTTATGCCATTGTCGATGCCCCTGGAAGTGCCCGTGGTGGAGAAAGTGCGTGAGAGCCCACGACTGCGCGTAGAACATGGCGAGTGCGCGATCCGACCAGCTGAGGATGTCCGTCGCGCTAAGCATTCGGCGAAGACTGAGGAGGTTTCCGTAGACCAGCCAGTCGGCGCGGCCGTGAGGGACATCGCCGAGCTGCACACGGTGTTCGGCGACCCTGACGGAGCTGAGGAACTCCGCGAAGCCCTCGTCATACCAGGCCGGATAGGTCACGTTCGACGCGTTCCGGAGCACGAAGTGGACGTACTCGTGGAACGCGATCGGGATCGCTCGCTTTTCTTCGCTGGCGTTGACCGTGAGGAAGTTGCGGTGCAGCCCGGGGACCATGAACCCCTCGACGTTGGAGCGCGGCCTGAATCTGGCAAAAGTGCGAGCGTCTCCAAAGAGGTACACCGTGGTCGGTAGCGTCGGCTGGATGTCCTCGAGCTCCGTTACGCTGATCACGATTTGGCGGAACCGTTCCAGTTCCCGCGTGATCGCGCGGGTTGTCTCTGCGTCCGCGCTGCTGATGCCTTGGAAGTGCTCAGAGCGCAACCGAATCCAGTGCTGATCAGTCACCGGTGTGGCGCAGGCTCCGATTCCCCCGAAGAGCGCTGTCGTCAGCAGCAGCGCTCTGACGAACCCTGTGATGGCTCCGACGTTGTCCTGGGGCGCCGAGGGCATCCTCTGCTCACCCTACCACGGTGGGACTACCGAGCGGGCTCAGGCGCTTTCTCACTAGGCGACCGATAGCCCGCGACGCCCGCCGGCTGGTGGACGCCGTTCTGCACGAAGTACACGGCGGGGCGGCAGCTTGCCTGCGCCCCTGGTCCCGTACCGCTCGAGCGCCCCACATCCGACGGCGGCGCCCCGGCGGCGAGAGCCGGCGTTCAGTCTCTCGGATGACGCAACACGGTCCCGAGACTGCTGTCGGCTAGCTTCGCGTACCGCTCGGTCGTGCGTGGATCGCGATGCCCGAGGAACTTCTGGACGATGTGCTGCTCAACGCCCGAATTGAGCGCGAGCGTTGCGAAGGTATGCCGGGTCGCCTCGTAGAGAGGAGCGATCTGACGACCCACTGCTTGCACGCAGGCGCGGTGCCACGTCCGGTCGATCGCGCTGGGACTCCAACGCTTCGATGCCGTGTGCCCCCGCGGGTTGGGGAACAGTGCGCGATCCGCGATCAGATCTGTCTTCGGGACGTACCGCTCAATCCAGGCCGCCACGTCGGGGTCGACGGGTAGACGCCGGACGGCGCGCGTCTTGGTCCCAGCGACACGGCCCTCGGTGCGGTTATCCTTCGCTGCCCGTGAGACGGTGAGATTTCCGTCGCGGTACGCAGAGCCGCTGACCGCGCGCGCCTCACCAGGCCGGAGCCCCATATACGCCATTGCGAGGAAGACTCCGCGCGCATCCTCCGGGATCGAGTGCAGGATGCGATCCCGCGTCTCCGCGGAGAGGAGCGCCGGGGCGTGCTCGTCGACGAGGATACTCGGGGCGTCGGGAAGCTGAGCCAGGTCGCCCCGCCGATGGAGCCAGCGCAGGAAGGTCATAATGGCTGTCAGCGCGTGCTTCCGCGTCTTCGCGGAAAGGTCGGGCTTCGCATCGTAGAGCCAGGCAAGCCAGTCCTCGAGCGCGCCGTACCCGAGCTCGTAGATCGACGTCTCGAGTAGAGACCCGAGGTAGCCGCGACGCTCGACCCCTTCGAGCTCCCGCAGATGGCGGGTCGTAATCTGGCCCTGCTGCGCGTCGCGCCGCTTCTGCTCGATGAATCGCGCCCAGCGATACCCGACGAGGTTCTCGGGCGCGTGCGTCCCTAAGAATGGCGCGAGTGCTTCCTCAATGCTGCGCCGTTGACGAATCTCCGCACGGATATCGTCGAGCAGTAAGTTCGCGGTCTCCTCGGTCAGCCGGCGGCGCTCACCCCAGCGATCGACGTCCGAGTAGATGCGGACGCGGCGCCCCCGCATTCGGAACGAGAGACAGACCTCCGTCCGACCGTTGCGCTGCCAGCGCTCGATTGTCCCCACCCGCCGGGCCGCGTGTAGCCACATAGCACGGGACGCGGCTCCGGGTAAGGCGCGAGGATCGGCACCATGGCCCATGATTTGCTCCTTACCTCTAGTGATCCTGTCGTTCATCTAAACCTAGAACAGCGCGGCAAGGCCGGCGGCGGCTGCGACAATCGTGAAAGCCACACCAACTGCGGTTAGATAGGCGGTTCGCCGAGCTAACCTGTCCGTACTCTGGGAGAGCCGTTCTTCTGCCTGGGTCTGCTGCTGCGCGATCTTGCTTCGCACGACCGCCGCAGCAGCCTCCCGGTACGCCGATAGGTCATGTTCCGTGGGTAGGTGCTCCTGCACATGCGGTCGTCGTTGCTTTACTCGTAGCTCGCCAATCACCATTGCAATGGTCAAAACCGGGTGCGTCTCAAGTTCTCTGACCCAGGCCGGCCCTGGAATGAAGGCTTCCGCCTTTACGACGATCGACTCGACTCGTTTTGAGACTTCCTGAGGTGGGTTCGTCCAACTAACCATCAGGCACTTCCTTCAGGGAGCGTCGCGCGTCGCTGATAGTAGATCACGTCCCGGCCGGGCGGAGAGGTTCCGGTACTTCGGGCCTTTGGGCTTGCGCTTAATTACATCGTCTCCACTTCACACCCCGATGCGGGGCCTAGCCATCACTAAGGTCCCCTCCAATCGCCGAGGATTTTGACGAGCGCGGGTGCCCTCACGACAACTACCGTTCGATCTCGAGCTGTCTTCGCACTCTCAAGGCTGGCAACCTGCGAACCTGGCACGAGATCCTGGGTCAAGCTCTTCCGAAAGCGGATGCAGTCGACGCGCTCGAACGTGGAGTCAGCCGGGATGGTGCCATCCTCCAAGGAAATCTTCTCGACCGGCAAACGGCCAACGACGAGATCGGCCGTCGTGACGATCATGGGGAAGTACATCGCTTGGAAATTTCTCTTCCCGTTCCGGGCCTCCTGGATGAGGTAATGCTCGGCCGCTATGGCGTCGGTTGCTTCAACGAGGGGCGCCGCGATGCTCTCGAGAAGGCGAGCTTTGTTTTTCGACGACCTCATTGCACAGTACTCAGCCTCGAAAGAGGAAGGCGCGAAATCGGCGTCAAAATAGTCCGATCCCGTCTGTCGTATGTGGAGTTCGTCGAGCTCGCCCGGGGCTGGACTCGTTATGTTACTCACCAGGCAACGGAACCGACTGACAGAGGAGTTCTTACCGCGAGGGATCAGGAACACCCATGATTCGTCAGCACGCTTGAACTCGACTGTAGCTATATAGATGTTTCGTCGGAGGACGAGGTCGAGGTATCTGACTCTCTGGTCGCGGACAGCTCGCCACGGAAACTCGGGTGCCACGATCTCCCAGTCGTGTTCCCCTTTCGCTCGAGTACGAGCGATCTCCGCTTCGAGTCCCATCTGCAAGGCAAACCCACTGCGATTGACGGCCTTCTGCAATGCCTCGCGGTTGATATCGCTCACGCGCTCTCCCTCCTCGTCTCCGCGAGCACCCCCGCCAGGAGCTCGCGCAGCTCTCCGTCCGCCAGCACCTCGCCGCTGGGCATTCGGTTGTCTGGCAGCCTCCCCGCGATCGTGGCGAACCAGAGGGAGCGCTCCTCGTCGCTGAGCAGCTCGTCGAGCTCGTCGAGAGACGCAAGGGAGATGCCCTCAAGCTGTCCACCGTTGCCGCAAGCAACCTTGCGTGCGGGGTCTGAGTCACCCCGGACCCCGCCCTTTTCTCCTACTCTGTCGTTGCGAGCAACAGAAGGAGAATCGCTATGGGGTTCCCTCCGCAGGCCCCCGGCTTTTTCAACGAAATAGGTGTCAGCTCCGTCGCTGATTCGTCGAGAGGCGTCTATGGCCTCTATCGAGATGGAACCTGGGTCTACGTCGGAAAGGGCGAGATCAAGAATCGCCTGCTGGCGCACCTTCGAGGCGACAACTCGTGCATCACGAGGGAGAGGCCCGCACACTTCTTCGTTGAAACGACCCTGCTCCGCATGGACCTTCGAGAGATTGAGCTGATCCGGGAGCTGGATCCGATCTGCAACCGCCGTCTCGGATAGCGATATCGACATGGCCTCGACCGAGCTGCGCCAGGATTCAAGCGCGGTCGCGTTACGCTTGACGGCGTAGATGCTTCTCATTGTCCCGGTTTCAGTTCTAAAGAAAGGAGACGTCTTCATGACTCATCTCGAGACAAACCCAACACCGCTCGAGTCTGGGAGTAGTGATCAAGAAACGCGCGCCCAGAATCGGTGATGACCGAACGCCGTAGTAGCTGGTTGCGGTCGATGAGACTCTCCATTGCGAGAACCGTCACCGAAAGCGGGTAGTCAGCATCCTGCTCAAGTTCATTGTCGCTCAGCCCATCCTCGCGCGACGCGATCCGCATGAGTAGTTCGACGTTTGCGGGTCGGAGGTATGCGGACAGATAGCTAAGCCACCAGTGATTAGACCGCGCGGACAGAACATCGATCATCTGCTTGCGGTTCTCGCTGAGCTCCTCATAGCGTTCAATGATTTCATCGCGCCTATCTGCTGCCTGCGCGGCCTCTAGTTCAGCCTCGAGCTCGGTAAACTTTGCCTGCACCTCCTCCCGCTCTTGCTTTGATTCATCTGGAGGCGGAACTCGACGCCGTTCAAGCTGGCCAGCGCCGGGGACAGGCACACGCTCCGCCTCGGCGATAAACTCGCGAATCTCGTCCCGGTAAGTGACCAGAAAGAAGATAAGGATGGCGCCGAAGATGACAGGCCACGAGAGGACCACCGACACAAGATCCACGATGAGCTTGGACACCACCCCGCCGCTACTCATCGCTAACCCGCCTAGTACGAAGCTGACGAGTACAATGGGCACAGCTGCCAGAAGAGTGAGAGCCACCCGCGCCCGGTCTCGCCTCACGCGTTCGCTCCCTCGGCCTGGCGCCGCCGCTCCTCCAGCCTCTCAAGCCACGGATCGGGAGCGCAGAACTCAGGCGCGAGACGCAGAAGTTCTACTAGTCCGAAGAGCACGCTGTAGTGCATGACTCCAGCCTCAATGAGTTGCCATTTCGCCTCCACGCCCCAGCGATTCTCAAAGTGGTGCGGATAGATCGAGTTGCCTTGGGCCTGCATGACGGCGACCGCACGCTCTGCAGGGTTGGCGACCTTCTCCCAGCCGGTCACGCGCTTACCTCGGCCGGCGACTTGGAGTCCCACTCCCCGGCCAGCTCCTTCGCGAGAAGCTTGACCGAGTTCATGGCTACCGTGTTGCCGCTTGCGCGACCCAGTAGCCGACCAGCCAGATCCCGGTTGCCTAGCTGAGATTTGTGTTCAGGCAGCGTGCCGGTCTCGAGGTACTGCGCCAGCGCTTCAACCAGCTTCACCGTGTCGCAGACGACAGCGTCAATCTCGCGGTCATAGTCGAAGCGACGAATCGTATCGTCGCCCTCGCGGATTGTGGTCTCCGTTTCCGTTATGTCGCCGATGAGATAAAGCCGATTGGCGACTCGCTCGCGCAGGATGCGGGCGACCTCGAGGCGCGGCTCCTGCGAGGCGCTCTCCGTCGGCGGCTGCTCCATGTCCGCTGACGGCTCCTGGCTCTCCGAGACCTCCTGACCCCCTCTCGGGCTGCTCTTACCATCCGCGACCCTGAGGCGCCCCGCCAGAACTTCGGCGAACCAGGCGAAGCCGTCCTCGTAGTAGCCGCTCCCCTCAAAGATGCTGCAGCGATGCGCGACGACACGTGACAGCGAAAGTGTGTGGTCCTCGTAGTCCAAGTGTCCGGGCGGCTTCTCCATGAAGATGTGAACGGGCTTCTGTTGAGCGACCGCGTCAACGCAGGCAGTGTGTAGGGACCACACGTCCCCGGCCACGATCGAGAAGTCTTCGCGCGTCTCGCTGTCCTCCGACGAATAGCCGCACTTCAGTGCGCCGAAGATGCACGGGTAGTCGTCTTGAAGCCACTTGAGTGCCGTCTCGGGATCTAGCTCCTCCTTTGGTGGGGGGAGCATCATGGTCGTGTGCTCTTTCATTGCCTTCTCCTCTCGGGAGCGAGGCGGTCACTTCCGGCGCTTCAGACCCCTGGCCACGAACTCGTAAGCCGCAGTCCCGAGAGCAAGGCCTTTCTCTCGCGCGAGAGTTCTCAGCTTTCGAAGCTCGTCGTTGGTCAGCATCACAGTCACTCGGTTACGCCGGACCGCCCCGGCTGGACCACCGCTCCCTCGCGGCCGACCGGCGCCAAGGCGAGCACCTCCTCGGTCTCCCTTTTTCACCGCTACCGTACCCCCTTTGATTTAGGTTTGCAACTCAAATCAATAGCCCCAACACAGCCCCAACACGAAAGACCCCTCTCAGGGCGAACGAACCAATTATACGCCCCGCTTGCGCTTTCGAGCCTCGCCTCTGACCCCGGTGGCTAGGGGCAGTTTCTTGTTGCCTCTCCTCGCTCCTCCGGTGAAGATTCGAAGCTGGAAGCACAGTAGTCGGGGATCGAAACCGACTGGAGCCGTCCAACGGTGAAACGACCGGGCACGATAGGCGTGGTTCTGGCTGCTGCCTTGGGGGTCGCTGCTGCGACCTACGGGCGCGGCGCCAACGGCGATGAGCTTGCCGACTCGAGGAACTGCCGCGAGCTGCTTGACGTGAGCCTGGACCTCTACGAGCTGTGCGCCGCCTACTGCTACTCCCCCTGCAATGCGATGGACCTCGAAGAGCCGTGTCTCCCTAGCGACGCCGAGATCCTGGAGAGGTACAACGCTCTCAGGGGACCTGGCGATCCTCCGATGCCCTGCGTGAGGGGGCGCTGTCCGTGCTTCAACGCCGAGGATCTTCGACAAATCAGGCGAGAGTTTCAGCGCCAGTCCACCGGTGAAAGGAGACCCTTTTCCTCCTTTGGTGGACCGAGGCTGTACCCCACCTGCTACCGGAACGCCGAGCACGGCGACTTTGAAGACACCCTGCTCCTCACTGAGAGAAATCAGTACCGGCGATTCTTCGCCACGACACGGGTCGATTCGGACGGAGTCATGCCATCCGCCTGCGCTCTCTACCTCAACGCGCCGCTCAGTGTCCAAGCTGTAACCCAGAGCGAGTTGGCGGCGTGCAACGATCTGCTGAAGTCTCGTGCGGACGAACTGAGGCTTATGTGTCGTGTCCCGCTCCCCAGCGGGTGCGAACGGACGACAATCGGGGATACGTCCGGTATCTGCTTCACCAACGAGTTGGACGTTCATGTTCGCGTCCGCGTGCTGAGCCCGGAGCGCGTCCTCCGGAGCATGCAGGATCTCGCCCCCCGCTCCGAGCCTCATCTGGCCTCGGCCTTTGCGTCCGTTCCCGCTCGACGGGGTTCGTGGACCGCGATCGTCGAAGATGGCACCCCGCTCTGTTCGGGAGAGATTGTCCTCGATCCGAGGCCCAGCCAGCAAACGTTCGACCAGATCCGGATCGGACCCGAATTGGGGTGCGAGGTCGAGCCCTAGGTTCGAGCTGCTGCCACACGCGTCTGCCACGTCACACGCTACAGCCCCCGGCCGATCGACCGACCGCCACCGAGCCCTGGATCGATCAGCCTGGAGCCGCCTCCTGGAAGTCGCACCCGCCCACCCCGACCGTTCGAGCCAGCGTTCGAGATGATGCCGCCTCCGGCGACAGCAGCCCCGACAGCAGCCGCTCGGCCGGAACTCTCGGCGAGCGCATCGAATTGACGGGATGTCAGCACAGCCGCCTCGCCGGCCCGCCGAGTCTCCGCTGTCAGCTGTCGCTGCGTGCTGAGAAGTGAGTTGGCGGACGAGTTCGCGCTCGCCATCGCCGCCGCCTCGAATTCAATCGCAGGCGCAAGCTCCCTGGCAGCCTCAGCTTGTGTCGCCTTCGCAGCCGTTAGATCCTTGGCAGTGATCACGCCCCTGAGATAGAGCTCGTGCAGACGACCTAGAGCCGCGGCCTCCTTCTTCTCGGCTTCCACCAGGTCCCGCTCCAACGTGACGCCGAGTTGCTCCGCCAGCTTGCGAGCCTCCTCGAGATCGGTCTGCCGCTGCTTATTGCCACGCTCGCTCTCTTCGCGGTTCCGCTTCTGTGCCTCCGTGAGATCGTCCGTGACCGTGGCGGCGTTGGTGGTGGCGTTCTGGAGCTTGTCGAAGGACTCCCTCGTACCATCGAGACCTGCGATGAAAATGTCACTCGCCGTCTGGAATTCGAATGCCGCGTGCCCCCACTCAGCAAGCTTGACAATGGCGCCCGCAACAGCGCCGGTGAACGTTGCGAACTGCGTGGTCAGCGTCGTCACGCTGTTGATGAGATTCGGGTCTGAGATCAGACGCGTCAGCGATTCCAGCGCCTCGCCAAACTCCTCGTTCTTGATGATCCCATCGCCGATGGTCTCCAGGAAGTCGCTGAAGGAGTTTTTCAGCGATTGGATTCTCCCCGAAAACGTCTGGGCTTGGGCCTGCGCGACGCCGCCGAAGCGTTCGCCGATCAGCTCTATGGCCCCGCCAGCCGCCAGGGCCGCGGCGTCAAGGTCCTTGATCTCAGTCGCGAACTTCGCGACGTCTTCCACGGAGCCACTGAGCGAGCGTCCGAGGCGCCGGGTCGCCTCTTCGAAGCTGATCCCGGCACCGGCGGAGAAGTCGAGCGCTGCGCTCACCAGCTTTTGGGCAGCGTCCGCGGACCGCGTGAATCCCAGCGCGAGGGCGGTCATCTCGAGAATCGTCTCGTCGCCGACCGCCGTCACCTTCTGCAAGGCGGCCGCTTGATCCTGGAGTTGCTTACTCGCGGCTCCGGCACTCGGGCCGAGTGCATCCAGCGCGGCGTTCAGCTTCGCTACTGCGTCCTGCTGCTCTTGCGCGGCTCTGACCGCTGCGCCGATGGCACTGGTGAACAGGCGGAAGGCAGCGACTCCAGCGGCGACCGCTGCCACGGTCTTCGTGCTGATTGTTGAGAGAAGGCCCGCGAAGGACCTCTCTGCCTTCTTGACCTCCGGCGTCGCTTTGTCCTGGGCCTCGATCCGTGCTCGCACCGTGAACTGCCGTGGCATCTACTCACCTCCCCCACTCAAGGGTCTCCAGCCCCCTCGTTGCATACACCGATAGCTTCGGTGCCCCCTCTTTCCGAATCGCTCGGTCGAGGGCCATGATCAACGCGACCATCCCGTCGATCTTCTCGGTGCTCTTCTGCTTGTCCGGCTTCACGTTCCCCGCCGGGTCGCTCTTGACAACCAGGTTGTCGGCCATCCACCGGAGCACCGGATGCCCGCCGTGTCGGATGCGCTCAGCGAGCACGAGCTTCAGCAGCTCGCTTGTCGGCGAGCTCATGGACCCGTAGCCTTGGCCGAACTGGACGAGCTTGAATCCGAGACCAGCGAGCTCGTTCGAGATCGCCTGTGACCCCCAGCGGTCGTAGGCGATCTCGGCGACGTTGTACCGTTCGCCAAGATCCTCGATCGTCCGCAGGATCGCACGATAGTCGATGACGTTCCCCTCGGTAGCGTGGATCAAGCCATCGCGAATCCATGCGTCATAGGGGACGCCATCACGACGGACTCGCTCTGGTACTCCATCGTTGGGGACCCAGAAGAACGGAGCCACGTCGAAGACTCCGTCCTCGTCGTCTGGCGGGAACACGAGCACGAACGCGGCTACGTCCGTCGTGGTCGCGAGGTCCATTCCCCCGTAGCACTGCCGTCCCTGGAGTGCCTCGAGGTCAACGAATTCATCACACTCGTCCCAGGCGGCTAGGTCGAGCCAGCGATCGCGCTGAGCGGTCCACTGATTCAGGTGCAAGCGGCGAAATGTGTTCTGGTAGGCGGGAGTGTTCTGCGCCCTTTCGCACTCGCGCGTGAAGTAGTCCTCGAAGATGGTGATTCCGAAGCTCGGGTTCGCGGCCTTCCACACCTCCGGATCTGTCCAGTCGTCCTCCTTCTCCGCCCTGCGGACATAGGAGTAGAAGCTCGTGTCCTCGACTACTCCCTCGCGGACCTTGCGGGCGTAGTCGTCGACCTCCCAGCAGATCGAGGTCTCGTCATAGCCAGCCGTGGAGATCGCGAGAACGAGCGGCTGTGAGCGCGAGCCAGTGGAAGTGGTCAGGACGTCCCAGAGCTCGCGGTTTCTCTGGGCGTGGAGCTCGTCGAAGATAACCCCGCTCGCGTTGATCCCATGCTGCCGGTAGGCGTCTGCCGAGAGAACCTTGTACGACGAGCTGGTCTTCGCGTAGACCATGGAGCGCCGGAAGACCTCGAGACGCTTGGAGAGCTCTGGCGACGCCAGGACCATGGACTTCGCGAGCTCGAACACGATTGCCGCCTGGTCTTTGTCGGCCGCTGCGGAGAAGACCTCAGCACCGGGCTCCCCATCTGCGCAGAGCAGGTACAGCGCGATGCCCGCAGAGAGGCTGCTCTTCCCTTGCTTGCGAGGCACGGAGATGTAGGCAGTCCTGTAGCGGCGGGTCCCGTCGGGCCGCTTCCATCCGAACAGGTCCCTCAGGGCCTCGCGCTCCCAGTCGAGCAACTCAAAGGGACGCCCGGCCCACTGGCCCTTCACGTGGACAAGACAGTCAACAAAGAAGCCGCAGACGCGGTCGGCGGCCTTCTCGTCGAACCAGAAGTTCTCAGAAGTAGCGACCGGCACCCTTCTTCTCCCTGCCTTCGGGGCTCGCATGAATTCGCTGGCGGGCCGAGGGGCTCAGCCCGAACTCGGCGGCCAGCCTGCGGACCAGCTCCATACTCTCCTTCGCGATCGTGACCGCCGGGTGCTTCTGGCAGTACCCATTCGGTGTCCGGAACGTCGTGCCCTCGCGAGCTATCTGATCTTCGGCCTGCGCCCACCTCGAGACGGCCGCGCAGTAGGCCCCTAGCGTGCTCCGGTCGACGCGGGTCAGCAGACCCAGTCTCCTGAGCTCCGGGGCGATCCGTCTCCACTCCTGCCGGGCGCGGGCGTCGAGCCATGCAGGACAAGTCGTCCCGCCCGAGGGCTTCACTGGATCTGCACTCGCGGCGACCCGACTCCGTGTTCCGCGGAGCTTGTGAACGTTCGCTGGAAGCGGTTTTCGGCCTGTCATGTGGCGTTTCTCCTGCTACCTGTGGGTTAGGAACCCCGATGAGACGGATTCGACCTCGCGTTCATGAGACCGAGCCCCGCTCCGCGGAGATGAAAACTCCAGAGATTGGAACCCCCTTATCCCCATCGCCCGTCCTCTAGGGCCGTCTTTCTCGAATGATGGGAGGCGCACTCCGACCTAAGGTTCGGAAAATCGTCAGGGCCGCCTCGCGATCTCGGGATGACGTGGTCGACGTGCGACGCACCAGTCGTCCGACCTTCTTCCAAGCAGCTCTCACAGAACGGATGCCGGTTGAGCTGCGTCTCTCGAAGCCGCCGCCATCGCGCTGTCTTGTAGAAGCGCTGCTCTGGAGTCGCTGCTCGCCTGCGCCCCTCCTCTTTCCGGTGCACCGCGCATAGCCCCATGCCCCTCCGGTCCATCACGACCTCGGGACAGCCCGGTACGCGGCACGCGGTCGGCGCTGCGTATGGGCTCACGGGTCCCTCCGCCCGCTGCTCGCACGAGCGCTCAGTTCCCCGAGAGGTGATCCGCGGTATCCCTGTATGCTCAGTGCATAGAGTCCCAGGAAGAGCAATCCATGCCGTCGATGCACGAGGACAGCAGCAGCGGAAGTGGCCTCTGGGTGGTCCTCGTGCTTGGTGCGCTCGCCGTTGTCGTCCTCCTCCTTGCACCTGCCTTGCTGACCGACAGCGGATCCAACATGCAACCGCCCTACGAGGTGAGAGTCGTTGGGTCGCGCGCGGCTCCTCCCGTCGTTACCGGTACGCCGACGATCGGCCGCAATTTCCGGGACCACGCCGACCTGCTCGGATTCTGTACGGACGAGATCGGTACAGATCCTCTGGAGACCGAACGTGCGCTCGACACGCGCGCTCTCGGGAGGGAGTACACGGGCGGCTACGTCGTCTTGGCCACGGATGCACGGATTGCGCGGGCCTGGTCTCCGAACGACGAGGTGAGGATCTTGGGCCAGCGCCTGAGAATTTCGGTCCACGACGACACAGTGGGCCTTAGAGTCCCCGACTTCGTGGTACGCGGCGAACCCTGGCTCCTCCCAGGGAAGCAGACGTCTGGCTTCGACCGAGAACCGGGTTCGGGGAGCTATCTGGCTAGATGTCCCAACCCCGGTCCCTGGATCGAGGTGCTGCTCGAGGAGCCTGGCGGCGTTGTTTGGGTGTTCGGGTTCAAGACCCACTACGTGGACCCCTCCAGTGACTGTCGCGGCGTCTAGAGCCGAGTTCATGCTCGCCGCATAGCCCCCGCCGAGCCGAGTGGTTGGGGCAGCCAGGAAAGGTGCAGGCTCGAGGTGCGGCTCGCGGGCTCATCGCTTCAGCTCCACGAAGATGTCCCGCTGGAAGCGCGGCGTGATTCGCTCCAGCGACGGCAGCACGAAGGGGCGAGCGCGCATCCGCTTCGTTCCGAACTCCAGAAAGCGGGCGCGAGGCAGTGTGGAACCGACCTCTGCGAACGTGTCGCCGATGTCGCTCTCTATGCGCCGAGCGAGCTCGCCAGTGAGTCGCGGTGCCCGTGATCGCATCTCGGCCTCGACGGCCCTTCCGGCGCGATGAACTGAGATCTTGAGCCTGCGCGGGATCTCCTGGCGTAGCCGACGGAGGCCAGGGCTCACGGTGTCGCGGTCGATCCTCACTCGTAGACGAACAGGCATCTACATGTCCTCCTTTGGAGGGGCGACACGTGTCGCCCACCCTGAGCGACACGGAGTCGCTGAGCGAGAAGCGCCGCTGGTCTGGGGCGAGGCCGGGGTGGGGAACTTCCGGCAGCAGGCCCCCACAAGAGGGGTGCCCCCCAACTCTCCGGGCTCCGTCTCGGCCTGGTTCTCGTCTCCAGAGGTACGAGCGTGACCGCGTGACCCCCGTGACCGGGAATCCCCGAAAGTTCCTCATGCGAGAGAGTTCTCAAGGGGGTTTTACGCGTAAGTCCGGTCCGGGGGGTCACGCGGTCACGCCTTCCCCGGCCAGCAACCCGATGCCTAGCCAGCCGCGACCGCTGTGCTGCCTTTTCCGCGTACATCCGTGCGCACGCAGACCGTTCCCCCAGCGGGTGCTTCCAACTGGCCGATCGCCGTTGCTCCGCGCATAGCTCTCGTAGGCGTCGCGCAATGGAGCGGCTGGAGTCCATGCCCCAGGCTCCAGGACGCAGCACTCCTCGAGAAAGCCGCGAAGCGGGTCCATCTCGGCGCGGTAGTCCTCTGTGGCGCGGTTCACGATATCGGGCGGGACCAGACCCTCCTTCTGCCAAAGCAGGCAGCCCTCAACAGCCCAGCGGAGAATCGCGGCGCCGCTGATCTCGGGGTCCCGAAGCGTTGCGCGCACGTCGGGATCCCTCTCGTCTGGGGGGATGACGGTGTCGAAGGGGAGCTCGCGAATTCGTCCCCAGAGCGCCTCGTCGTCATCAGGCACGCGGGGCCGGTGATTCGTAGCGACCCAGAGGGTGAACTGTGGCCGGAATGTGATGGGCTCCTGATAGAGGGGGCGAGCGGTCACGGGATCTGAGCCGCACAGCGTCTTCACAAGGGACGCGGACAGTCGCAGTCGGCTCGAGGTCTCGTATACAGAGACCATCCGCGCACCGCGGAGCCGGACGAGCTCGGGGCGCGGGCCACCTCCACGGTCTCTCTCCCTGAAGTCCTCTAACCCTGCGGTCATCGCATAGTCGCCTAGCGCCGAGGCGACCGCATCCTGAGCGGTGCCCTTCCCGGTCCGCGGAGGACCATGCACGACCAGGAGCACGTCCTCGCCGGTGAGCCCGGCCAAGGAGTAGCCGCACCCCTTGTGGAAGAAGTGCCGGGTATCGGTGTCAGGAATCGCCCCCTTGAGGAACCGTTCCCAGAGCTCGCTACGGGCCTCGGGGTCGTAGTCGATCGAGACGACCTTGGTGATGAGATCCTCCCGGCGGTGTGGCCGGAGTTGTCCGGTTCGTAGGTCGAGCGTGCCGTTGCGAACGTTCAGCGCCCACGGATCGGCATCGAGCTGTTCGACATCGATCTCGAGCAGCGGCCGTGCGAGGTTGAGGGCTGCCCGGATCTTCGCCTCGCCCTCCGATGTCTTCGCCCAGCCGATACGTGCCTTCGCAGCCATGGCGAGCTCGAGGCGTTTCTGCTCGTCGCACGACTCCGCAGCTCGACGTTCGGCCTCGCTTGCCTCCCCATGGATGATCCGTCCAAGTCGGGAGGCGAGTTGGAGGGCGCGCGTGGTACTCGGCTTCCAGTGAGTGCCTGCCCAGCAGAGCCACTCGAACCCTTTCGCCCATCGAAGCTCGTCGCGGAAGTGGCGAGCGATCCGGTGGGCGTTCGCTAGATCGGTAGTTTCGAACGCGGCCTGGGGGGCGTTGGGCTGCCCCCGCTGCTCTTCCACAAACGCCATCGCGCGCCCCACCGTGCGCTGGAAGTAGTCGTCCCGCTCGGCCCGGAGGTTCGCCTGGGCTCGGGAAGCCCGTAGCGCCGCCTCGATCTCCCATCCCTCGCAGCTACGAACAGCGAGGAGGCACGCGAGCGAGAAGTCGATCCCCGACTCGGACTTGTCGGCGTGATCGCCGGGAGTACGATCGAAGCGTTCGCAGACCTTGGCGTTGGACTGGAGGATGCGGTCGACGCGTTCAGGCAGCGCACCGTCCCATGCGCGCTGTTCGTAGGTCTCTGAGCCACTCTCTGAGCTAAGCTCCCGGCCCCTCAACTCGAACGCTTCGAAGTTGTCGAAGTCGTACAGCTCTCCGCTCACTGCCTCCAGACGACAGGGGGCAGGGACCCTGCCTCTCGCCCTCTTCCGCTGATCTGGATAGTTGACCGTCCCTGGCACGCGGAGGATTCGACTAGCATCGGTTGCAGAACGGTCCCCGTCGAGAGCATCGGCGAGTCCTTTGAGCACGTGCTCGAAACGTGTGCGCTGCTCGGCCGTCTCGAGGATGAACGGCTCCTCTAGTAGCCAATAGGTATGGGCACCCGCGCCCGAGTGGACGAGCAGCGACGGCTGAAACGGGAACTCAGCGAGGAGTTTGTCGAGATCACCGGGATCTCCGTCGAAGTCGACCCA
Organism: Myxococcota bacterium; assembly: GCA_965247115.1. Classification (GTDB taxonomy): domain Bacteria; phylum Myxococcota_A; class UBA9160; order SZUA-336; family SZUA-336; genus JAUXJB01. The sequence continues at coordinate 2,339,511 of CBDFGR010000003.1, read as the reverse complement.
CAACGCGCGGCACGCTCGGAGGTTGAGCTTGCTCCCATTCTCACCCGAGCCACGACTCGCCACGCCGACGTACACGTTGAGTGCACTAGCCGCCGCACGACTGATCTCACGCAGGGCGGAGTCGATCGACGCATGGAAGGTCGGCCTGGCCGCACCGTCGGGAACAATTGGCCGGAGTTCAAATGTCCCTGGAACCCGGTCGAACAGCAGTCGCATGTATTGCCTGGCATCGAGTGCGTCCACATCGCCCGCCCGCACGTCCGTTCCGTCGCTCACGCGGCAATCTCCAGTCTGTCGCGGAGGCGGCTAACGTCAGCGAGAGGCACCGAACTGATGACGAAGTCGGCGGAGCTCGCGGACCACGACCTCGGGCTCGAGCCCGTTAGGATTCCGCTTCTTTTCGAAGGCGAGCTCGAGGAAGAAGAGTTCATCGGCCAGCTGCTGGGCGTATCTCGCCGGCCGCTTGACTCGGTCTGGTCTCGGGAGCCGAGCCTTGCGGGGCTTGTTCGCCTGGTAGTATTCTCCGACCTGCAATTCCTTGTTCCTTTCCGCCAAGGCCGGCGCCACACGCCGGCCTTTGGCACATCTGGGGACCAACTCCCATCAGAGCAGCTCCCCACCTGGATCGAGCTCCGCCAAGCGAGCGCGAACCCGCAGGAGCTTGTTCATGAGAGCGACCAGGAGCAGGTCCCGGCTCTCGGTGAAGGCGCACGAGTCGCACTCAAGATGTGGAGGGACGGAGCTAGAGTTGTCCTTCAGGATGAGATGCGATCGACATCGAGGACAGCTAGACGCGATCCGCGCGGGCGCGTCCCTATGGTTGTTGCGGAGGACCTCTGGCTGGTTCATACCGTCGCTCCGCGATCTGGCTCGACCTGTGAGCCGGCCCGATCGATCCGATCGAGCTGACCCCAGAGCAAATCAATGCACCGGGCTGCTTCTTCCTCCTCCGGGCGGGCGGGGCCATGCAGCTGTTGAACTCTCTCGAGTTCGAGCTCTCCAGTAGAGATCAGCTGAACGACCCGAGCACGCTCGAGACGACGAGCGAAGCGGATCAGCCATCCTGCGATCCGATTGCAGACCAGGGCCAGGGGAAGCAGCAGCCGTCCACGGCGATACGCTGCGGCGAATCCGTTGGGTCGCCATACGCGGGCCCTCGTCGCCGGCCGGTGTTGCTCCTCTGTAGGTGTCACTGGAGCGCCGCCTTGTCGCGCCTCACGCCGCAGAGGCGCTCGGCAGCAAACTCGACGAGCGCTCGCTTTGGGATCACGCGGCGCCGCCCTAGCTTCACCCAGGGCAGCAGCCCTCCTTCCATTTGCTCGTAGAGCCAGGACCTGCTCACGCCCAGAAACTCACACGCCTGGCGGACGGTCTTTGCGCCATCGGCTAGGAGTTCCAGGCGGGCTGCGGACTCTCCGTCCGCGTCCGTTCCGAGTAGATCGCAGCTAGACGCCGCCATCGGTTGACTCCTGCGCTGCCACTCCCTGCGCATCCGGCGGGTCGACAATCCGATCAAGCCGATCCCTGAGGACGAGGATTCGGCCCCCAATCCTGATCGAGGGGATTTCGCCTCGCTGAATGGCTTGGTAAGCGGTACTTCTCCCGACCCCCAGAACCTCGGCCGCTTCCTCTACCGTTAGGGTCTTTCTGTCCATCCGCTGCTCCCCGCTCCTATGAACCGTGAATCATCTTGAATAGTAGTGATCATGATGGATACTCTGTTAGATGATGTTTAGTTCTCAGCAGGAAGTCCGTGGAGAGGTGATCCGACAACTCGGCCGCCCGATTCACCCGAGCCTCTGGGACCACTTGGTAAGGCAGCGGTTGGTAGGCGACGTCCTCGACTGTGCGGACGCAGAGGCAGAGGAGCGCGCCATCGCCGACCTGATCGAGGAGGCGCGGAAGCTGGAGGCCCTCCTCCGCGATATGCGGGAGAACGCAGTTGTTATTGAGCGGGCGATTCCGCCCGACCGCCGAGGAACTGCAGCGACTCGCATCCTCGCGGCGATTGCCAGGCGCCAGAGGAATGTCGCGATCTTTCGACAAGATGTGCTCGCCGGCGAGCTTCTGACCGCGGACCAAGCGCTAGCCTGGGTCACTGACCAGGTCGAAATACAGGGATCGGCAACTACGTATGTGCGCGCTCCTCTTCGGGAAGCAGGCACGCCTTCCGGCGCACCTGCGGGTCGGCCGATCCTGCTGAAGGACTGGGATCGGATCTCACAGATTCCTCCTGGCTACACCGTCAGAGAAGAAGTCGACTACCTCGGCTTCCCAAAGATCGGGCAGGTCGCAGTTAGCTTCGATGGTCCCCTCGGCCACTTAAAGGTTGTGGCCAAGGATCTCGAGCGCTGGCTTGGATGGTCCGAGAGTACCGGTGCTTGGTTCGTTCTCACGGACGAAACCCCACCTCACCTCCCTGTCGTCAAGTCCAGGCTGGAGTGGGGACTCGTTCCGGCGGCGAGTCGAATCGTCCTCGAGGTGAGCCCGACCTTGAAGCCCCAGCAGGTCGCGAAGCTGTACTCCGAAATGAGATCCCTCTATGACTTGCCTCCCACACGCGCCATCACAGAGAAGCACGCCGAGCTCGCGGTCTTCGCCAACGAGGTCAACGACGGGCGCTCGTGGGGAAACGCAATGGGGAAGTGGAACCGAGAGCACAGCGCACACCAATACATGCAAGTACGACTCTTCACTCGCGACTGCCGCCAAGCGTACCTGCGAGTGACTGGGATGAAGCTCTCGTGGCAAGGAAGAAAACGCCGGACCGCTCGTAGAGCGACGAAAATGCAGTTAGGAGGCGAATGATGCCCCGACGACGCGCGAACAGCGAAGGCTCGATCTACAAACGGTGTGACGGCCGATGGGTCGCACAACTCCAGGTCGGGCTCACCGAAGACGGCAAGCCGATCCGTCGGATGAAGTATGCCCGTACCAAGGGCAAGGCGCTCGAGGGCCTCGACGAGATGCGGGGAACTATCCAAAAGCACGGCGCACTGCCTGCGAGTGGTCGCCTTACAGTCGCCGATTACCTCAAAGAGTGGCTAGAACAGAAGCGCGAGAAGTGGCGGTGGCGAACACACGATGAGTACTCCCGCCTCGTCCGTCGCGACCTCAATCCCGTTCTCGGTCATGTGCGCTTGGACGCAGTCACTCCAGCTCACATCAAGCATGTGCTAAGAGGAAAGACCCCTCGGCACGCGCTCAAGGTCTATCGAGTACTCTCCGCATCGCTGAATGAGGCTGTGAAGGACGAACTGATCACACACAACCCGATTCGGCATGTCGATACACCTGAGTACGCACCCGCGGAACGCCCAGCGCTCAACGAGGACGAGGCACGTCGCCTGATCGAGACCACGCGCGAAGAGTGGTACTTCCCGGCGATCCTTCTCGCTCTCGCGTGCGGAATGCGCGCGGGCGAGATATGGGGTCTCACGTGGCGATGCGTCGATCTCGAGGAGGGAACTCTGCGCATCGAGAAGACGTTGAACTTCAAGCGATGGCGCGTCGCCAACGATCTAGCGGCTTCCCTCGAACCACCCAAGTCGAAGCGCAGTCGCCGTACGGTGCCTCTCCCAGATTTCGTCGTCGCGGCCTTGAGTGAGCACCGCGATTGCCAGCTCATCCGGTCGCTGCATGACCTCGTGTTCACCACGCCGAGCGGCGAGCCTGTGCGTCACGACGGTTTCTACGCACACACGTTCGTCCCAATGCTCAAGCGCGCGGAGCTCCCGCCCATCCGATTCCACGACCTGCGCCACAGCGCGGTGACCATGCTGCTACGAGCTGGCGTGGCGATGGAAGTCGTCTCGTCCCTCGTCGGCCACCACTCGCCGAGCTTCACGCTCGCCACGTATCGGCACGTGCTCGAGGATGAGAACCGCGCCGCAGCAGCCAAGATGCAGAAGCTGCTCGGAGGCGCGTAGGTTCGAATCGAGGCGAGACGCGAATGGACCCCGCGCAGGCAATCGTAGGGCGGCCTCCGCTCCGTGCCACTGCTGGCCCCGTGCTAAGCTCGCTTGCGACGCATCGGGCGCGCCAGGCCGAACGAGCCCTCGAGTTCGGGGGCGTGTACGCGCGGGACTTGGATCTGGTCTTCGCTAACGAAGTTGGACGCCCGCTTGACCTCGCGAACCTTCGCGAGAGGTACTACAAGCGGATCTGCCAAGCAGCCGGGATCGAGGGCGTCCGGGGCCTCTAAGACCTCCGCCACGGCCGCGACCCAACTCCTGGCGCTGGGGGCGAACGTCAAGGTCTTCTCCGAGCGGCTCTGACACGCCTCGGCCGCGATGACGCTGGATGTGTACAGCCACGTGGTGCCGGGGCTGCAGGAGGACGCTACTCGGAAGTTGGGCGAAGTTCTATTCAGCCGCTGACCGTCCCCGGATGCAGGCTTCGACGATCTCTACTACCCCGTCCAAGAGACCTGCGGCGAGCGAAACCAGGGTGGTGGGAAGCGGCCATGATTGATATCGGAGTTTAACAGCCCTTCGATCCTGGGGCTTTTACCCCCCGAGCCCATGCTTGAGGAGCAAGAGGCGCCCAGGCGGGGCGACAGCTATCGGTGACCGAGCACACGTGCCCGCCACGGCTCTCGGGCCGAAATCTCGCGAGCGAGCCCTAGAATAGCCCCCACTTCCGGCATTGTTCCCCTAGGGCCGCGGAGTCTCCGGTGTGGCTGCGGACTGCAGGGCTGGTGCTAGACTACAACCGTAGGCGACGTACTCCGGCCGCCTGAGTCCCCCCAATAAGCTGGCCCGGTCGCAGAAGTAGGAGGAAAAGCGGACATTAACGTCCGAAGCCCCGTCCTCGCACGACGGGGCTCGGTAAGAAACTTGCACGGCGCAAGGGGTCAATGGGTTCTGACGATCAGAGCCTAGCGGCCTCGCGGGATCGGTGCAAGCTGCTCTCGGGGGGTAGGAGAGATGACAATGCCCTTCGACAGCGAAAAATTTGAGGCGCTTGTCCACTTCATCTGTTGGACTTGCGACGATCCTACGAAGCTCGGAAAGGTCAAGCTGAACAAGACGCTCTGGTATTCCGATGTAAACGCCTTCGTGGAACTAGGACAGTCGATTACCGGTGAAAGCTACAAGAAGGACAAGCATGGTCCAGTAGCGCCCCATCTCGGCCGGGCAGTCGCGGCGCTGGAAGAGCGGGGGGTGTTGAAGGTAGAGCCGACCGAGTATTTCGAGCGCAGCACATGGGACTTCATCGCGACGAGAGAAAGCGACATGAGCGACTTCTCACAGCAGGAGTTGCGAATTGTCGCCGATGCGATCCGCGTCGTGTGCTACGAGAACACGGCATCCTCCATCAGTAAGCGCACGCATGATCGAATCTGGGAAATCGCGGGAAGAGGCGAACACATTCCATACGCAGCGGTCTTGGCTGCTGAGCTGGGCGACATCACGCAGGAGGATGTCGACTGGGCCAACAAGCCTAAGTGGACGGGCGAGCCCGATTGGACGGACGAACCGCCTGTCTAGGGGTCTGTAGCCGTTGGCCTTCGCACTGAGCGTCGTCGAAGAGCCACAGGTCATGGCCTATCTGGATAAGGCCCGCATGGTGTTCGCCCGTGTCGATGACGTGTGGGACGCGTTGATCTGGCGAATTGTTCGCGACCCTGAATGCGGTTTCTTTCTCGTCGGGTCTAACCCGGCCAGATATGTTGTCCGGTCGAAGCTGCCGGCGACCTTCCCGAAGATGCGTTTGGTCTACGTGTACGAGCCGGCCAGGTGGCAAATCAAGGTTCTCAAGCTTCAGGTGAGCCGATAGACCTCGGCCGACACTCGCACACTGCTCGCGCACCGGACCCGACCACGGACTGCGTAAGTCTGGTCGGGGCGGCCGGATTTGAACCGGCGACTTCTTGCTCCGGAAGCGGTCTCAGGACCGCTCGTCGCTACTCGCGGTCGTTCGTGTGAGGTCGTAAGTCTTCGCGATTTGGGAGTATTCTCGTTCGCGCGCGTTCGGAGCAGTTCGCAGGCGTTCGGCGAGTTCCTGCTCCCATAGCGGTACGGTAGCGGTACGCGTGTTTGGAATGACACGCAGACGACGTCGGGTTCGCGTGGCGTCCCTGTTGCTAACACGAGTTCAATGGTAACCGTCGGCCGGCCAGCGCCTTAGCGTATCCCAAGGGCTGCCGATGGCCACCGTCCGGGTCCCCTTGACCAAGGTCCGCTCGGCGGCGGTAAAGCGCCCTCCTTTCGGGCATTTGGGGAAGCGCCGCGCCTGGCTGGAAGCTCTAGGCCCAGAGGATAGATTCACACCCTCGTGGCCAAGTGATCCTTTGGCCTCCGATCCGAGACCCTAGGAGGAGCGAGGGTGTGAGTGACGAGTTCACCAGAACTGGTCTGCGTCTGCTGGAGCTGGAGGCGGGCCTCGCCGAGAACGTTGTTCCAGAATCAGTAGAACTGGTCGACTACGAAGCAACTCGCGTGCATGGGCGAGCTGCTCGCCTCGCAATGCTTGTTCGTGGGCAAGACATAATCGAGGACGTTCGTCGGCTTAGGATGCTCGCGGCCGCAGAATTGAAGATATCGGGGGCTGACTTCGATGCAGCGGTCCGCGCACTGCAGGAGGTAGATCTCCTCGAGGCGCGCACTACTCGTTTGGGCAAAAGCGTCTTCTTCGAGAAGGTCGAGCGTCTTGACTACTCGGCCAACTATGAGCGGATTGGTGGGCTCTGGCGCGCCCTACGAGACAAGAGCCACAAGGAAGAAGCGCTCATAGAGACCCTCGACGAAGTCGTCGTGGCACCGAAAGCCCTACTGGATATTGCCCCGCTGCAATCGCTAAACAGCGACGATCGAAAGCTCGTAATCGAGGTGGGCAGCAACGCGTGCGTACTCGACTCGCTCGAGAAAGGTGCCAACCCCGTCTTGTTCACACCGCTTCTGTGGGACGTGGACCGAGAGAAGCTGCGCAGGTTCCTTGTCACGTGCGAACGCAGTGAGTTCTCACGCGTGCTTGACCTTGTGCGAGGACGCCCTGGCGTCGAGCTGTCCGATGCTGAGGATCCCTTGGTCGCGCAGGCGATTCGTGGGGGCATCCTCCCCAGCTATCGAGTTGACTCTGCTGGTGGCGTGCGCGTGTATTCTTTCGCTCCGTACTCGGGAGACCTGCTCACCACTCCCGAAGAGAAGACCGTGCTCCAGAAGGCCCAGTCGATTGTCTCCTGCCTAAGGTACGGAAGCGAAGCTGCTGTAATAACCAGAATACGCAACCCCCTAGCCATCCTCAGTGCTCTAACTGATAGCAGCAGAAAGCACAGGATACGGCCGCACACAGAGCTTAAGAACCAGTACGGCATGCTCGTTCAGAAGGGAGTGGGGCGTGTCCTCAAGACGGCTGGGAGCCGCTACTCCTTCGAGCTGATCCCCACTAAAGACAACCTGCGAGCCTGCGAGATCGCCAAGGAGTTCTTCCGTACCGGTGAGATCCTGGAGGAAAAGGACCCATCCGCTCAAACGGCCCTTCACCTGGTGTCGGGATCGGTTGCACACCCGATAAGGGAGGTACACGTTGCCAAGAAAAGGCGAGGAGCAACGACAGATGAGCTTGCAGGTCTCGTCGAGCAAATCCGAATCTGAGAGCCGCAAGCGGTCGAGGAAGAAGACGAGCCAGGGAGAAAGAGACCTGCCGCTAAAGCTAGCCGCTGCGTCAGCGTTGTCGGCGAGCGGCTACTACTGTGGCATCAACATCATCCTCTCCGCAGCTCAGACCGCAGGATTGGCCGATGTTACCGACGTGGATGTGCTCGCCGTTCAGCATGGAGTCAACTTTGCCTCCAGGATCATCGGAGTTAGCTGCAAAGGCGGTACCCGACTAAGTGCTGCCCGGGAAGTCTTCCATCTCCGCGGCGTTCTCGACTACATGGGCAGTGATCAGGGCATCCTGCTTCTTGAGCGCAAACCGATCGACAGCCACATCCGTGATCTGGCCAGGCAGCTAGGTGTTCACGCGCTCTCGGGTCCTGAGGTGGATCATTGGGTCGAAAGCGCAAAGCGCGGCCTTGATGACCCAGAGTACTTCCGCTCCGATCTACACGAAGCGTACGGAAAGGCGCAGGACAAGTATGCCGGAGAGAGCCTCAGCTCGTTCCTACAGTTTGACTTCTGGTACAACCGCGACTTCAGGAATGTCCAGAACCTGTTGGCTCACTTCCGAGCATTGAGAGTGAAGCCGACAGGAAAGCAGCCATGGCACTCGGTTCAGTTTTTGGAAGCTGCTTCTCACTTCTCCCTTTCAGTTCTTCAGCTCTGCCGACATGTCCAAGAGATGGGGCTGTCTGAGATCCGCGATACCGTCCCGACCTATCTATTCGGCGGGCACTCGATGTACAAGTCACGACGCGATCTGTACTCAAAGCTGACCACTGTTCTCGAGAATGCAGGCGTCCTAGACAATCGTGCGAAGATGCCCCCACTCGAGCCTCCCTACGCTCCCGCCCTCGCTGAGCTTGTTCTGCGATTCATCGAGCGCCCCCACGCCTCGACCCGTGTCCCTCTGGTTCTACAGGATGCTCTCTGGCGTGCGCTTGGCGCTAAGGGGCTGCCCCCAAGAGAGGACACGAATTCGCTCGCAGCTGAGAAGCTGGCCGTAGACCTTCTTGAGGTGATGGGTGCGGCAGGCGAGGTGCCGTGGATCCCGGAGCTCTGAGCGGAGCGCGACGAAACCCGGCAGAGGACAGAGAGTTACGCGGCCGACCTTCGGGCTAGCTACTCGACGGTCCGCGTCGTAGCGGTCGCCGCAGCCGGAGCCCGAGGCGCTCAAGCAGTGGTCGTAACGCCTCTGGTCTGCCAGGATGGCATCATGGTATACGCGGGATCCTACGACGGGCATCTAGAATCCCGGTTAGTTGCTACGCAGGAGGCGTCATCTGGTGATTTGGTTGATCTGGACTGTGCTCGTGGTAGCGCTGCTTGTTCTTGTCAGGCGAATTCGTGTCTCGCCGAAGGACTTCGCCGCCGCTACGAATGCACTCCTCGCGGAACATCACCTCTCACTGAGACTGTCAGAGACGTCGGAATATCCGAAACAGCTGGCGGAGCTATTGCGTAACGTAACGCGAGCAACCGGCTTCCCGAATGCGACTGACGAGTTAGTCTTCGGAAGCTTTGATCGTCGTGATAGGTTCGTGCAGCTGAATCTCATTGCGCTGGCGCTTGATCATGCTGGCATCGATCCCGAAATACCCGGCGAGAAGTGGTATCCGTTTCGCAATCCATTCCTTCTCAAGAGAGACGATTCGAACATTCAGACAGTGTCGGAACGTATCTACCGCCAGTGTGGTATCCGACTTGAAGTCAATGAAGCCAAGTTGCGATTCGACAATGATCGAATAGTGGACGGCTAGGGGTGGTCCTGCAGACCGAGGAGAGCCGGTGCGATGAGCGCGGCGCGGGGGGTGCCTCAGCTTCCGACTACCGACTACTTGCCTAGGTAATAAAACGTCGCCCTGAGCTCACTGGTATTCCAGTGAGTTGCGCGGGCGTACCGCAGCTGCTCCTCCCGACCGAGCCGCCAGCTATGAGGGTCCCCTTCTCAGCGAGGTGCTGGAAATAGGTTCTAAGGCTGTTCCAGTGAGCAGTTCGGAGCGTGTAGCTGTCAGTTAGCTGTCAAAAGGCACTTCGGGCATTGGTAATGAGGCCGGGCCTGAGCGCGTAAGTGCCCGAACTCATGGCGGAGAGAGGGGGATTCGAACCCCCGGAGGACTTGCACCCTCAACGGTTTTCGAGACCGCCCCGTTCAACCGCTCCGGCATCTCTCCGTTGGGAAAACTCGCACAGCAGCGGGGGGTCAGCAACTCGAAGGCTCGCGCGACGACGACTTCTCGGCCCGCCTCCCACATCTCCTGCGTCTCGTAGTCCTCGCCCAGCAACACGAGCAGGACCGTATCGAACGGCTTGGTGATCGATCTCGCCGATCCGTCCCTAGTGGAGGTTCCCCTTGGGGCGGCGGGCTCGCCAATCACTAGTCCGCCCGGCCAGCCGGTATACTCCGTACCGATCCAGAGGAGAAGCAATGAGTCTTCGGGGCACCACTTGGCAGGCGTCGGACGGCGCCGAGATCGAGATCTATGGAGCAGCTCCTCCGCATGAGGGCACGTATCCCGGGCTGATCATCTTTCCGTCGATCTTCGGGGTGACGGACGAGCTGGCGCAGCACGCCGATGAGATCGCGGAGACCGGGGCCGTGGTGGTCTCGTTCGATCCGTTCGCGCGCGGCGACGATTCGGGCGGCCTTGGCGAGTCGGACCGCGAGCGCGCTTTCGCGCGCAGGGCCGGGCTCGACTTCCCGCGTGCCACCGCCGACTTCCGCGAGCTGCTCGCAGCGCTCAAGGAGGACCCCGCCTGCAACGGCCGCGTGATCGGGCTCGGGATCTGCCTCGGCGGACCGTTCGTGTTCAACGCGGCGGCCGACTTGGAGCTCGATGGCGTCGTGACCTGGCACGGCAGCCGCATGGGGAGCGTGGTCGGCCGGGCCGGCGAGGTGAAGTGCCCTGTGCTGATGGACTTCGGAGACGAGGATCCGGTGGTCCCCGTCGAGGAGCTCGCAACCATCGAGAGCGAGTGCAAGGCGATCGACGACTTCCGGATGCGCGTCCACGCGGGTGCGGGCCACGGCTTCTCCCACACCGGCTGGTCCGATCACCGCCCGGATATCATGGCGATCGCCCGGCCCGACCTCGAGAAGATGCTGGCCTCGCTACGCTGACCGGAAGCTAGCCAACAAGCTGCGCATTTGCGGGCGAACCGAGGTTGCAACTCACAATCACTTGTGAGTTCAGAACCCGAAAAAGCCGATCTTAACTTCCCCACGTTGGGTGCCGAGCAGTCCTAGGGACCAGCTGCAAGGGTTGGTTCCTTCTATGACATCTCCCGACCCTCCTGTCCGCAGTTGGTCTCCGCAACAGGTCCGGCTCGCGGCGACGATCTTCCTTGGCGCTTCCCTTCTGTTCGTGCTGCAGCCTCTGCAAGGCAAGAACATCCTTCCGGTCTTTGGTGGCAGCCACGGCGTGTGGACCACCTGCCTGCTCTTTTTTCAGGCCCTGTTGACCCTCGGTTACGCCTACGCACACTTCTTGACCCGGCTCCGCCTCCCCACGCAGAGGCGAGTTCACATTTCGCTGCTGATCGCGTCGTTGCTCGCGCTCCCACTTCTGCCAGGACTGTCGCACGAGCCCGTGGCCGGTTCGCCCGCGCTGTCCATCCTCTGGCATCTGACCCGAACTGTAGGCCTGCCCTATACACTGCTCGCTGCCACCGCACCCCTGGTACAGCACTGGTACAGCGTCGATCACCCGACGTCGCCCTACCGGCTGTACGCACTCTCGAACGTCGGTTCGCTGCTTGCTCTTCTCGCTTACCCGTTTGCTATCGAGCCGTTGCTCTCGCTGCGACTCCAGATTTTCCTTTGGTGTTTCCTCTATGGGGCATTCACGCTGGTGTGTGGCCACACCCTCTTCTGTGTAGCCAAGGGTCGGGGTACAGAGCCGTCTCCCCAGCGCACTCCTGGAAAGCGGACGACTCCCAAGGTCTCTCGCGAGATTCGCGTGCTTTGGATTACCCTGCCGGCGTTCGCCTCGCTGATGCTTCTCGCCACCACCAATCAGGTCTGCCAGGATGTCGCGAGCGTCCCCTTCTTGTGGGTCTTTCCGCTCGCGCTCTACATCCTCTCCTACATCCTGTGTTTCGATCACTCGAGGTGGTACGACCGCCGAATCTGGGGCACCGCTCTGGTCGTAGGTCTGGGCGCCTCACTCTACCTGTTGGAGCAAGGCGCCTTCGTCCGAGTCTGGGTCCAGCTAGGCATCTTTCTCAGCACGCTGTTCGTCTGCTGTATGGTCCTGCACGGGGAGCTGGTGCGCATCAAGCCTGCCTCCGAGCACCTCACCGCCTTCTACCTCAGCCTGGCCATCGGCGGTGCACTTGGGGGAGTCGCCGTCAGCCTCGTGGCGCCCGTAGTCTTTCGGGGCTTCTGGGAGTTTCCGATTGGGCTCTTTGGCTCTGCTGTATTGTTCTTCCTCTGCCTGGCCAGGAGCTCTGAGCTCAAGCCTCTCATCCGCAAACCGGCTTGGACTTTGACACTCGTCGCCCTGCTTGGAGGTGGGTGGTTCGTCTCCAGCATTTCCTCAAGGGACGCAGAGAACACGTTGGCCACTCGCCGGAACTTCTACGGCGTGCTGCGGGTCTTCGACAAGGGGCCCGACAGCCCGGCGCGTGAGCTGTGGCACGGTCGGATCCGCCACGGAAGCCAGTTCATGGATCCCCGGCGCAACATGCAGCCCACAACCTACTTTACGATGCGAAGCGGAATTGGCCTCGCCGCCCGGCGCCACCCCCGACGACGAGTCGGCCAACCGATGCGCATCGGCGTCATCGGTCTCGGCGCCGGAACCACCGCGGCACACGGCCGAGCCGGCGACGTCATTCGCTTCTACGAGATCAACCCCGCCGTTGTGCGCATAACTCGCGAGTATTTCTCCTATCTCCAGGACGGCGACGCAACCAGTGAGGTCATTCTCGGCGATGCACGCCTTTCGATGGAGCTTGAAAGAGCGAGGAACCAGCTGCAAGCGTTCGACATCCTCGTCCTCGATGCCTTCAGCGCGGACGCCGTCCCTGTCCACTTGCTCACCCGCGAGGCTTTTCAGCTCTACTGGGCGCACCTGGCAACCGGCGGCATATTGGCGGTCAACGTTACGAACTACCACTTGGACTTGAAACCCGTCGTTCAGACCCTCGCAACAAACATCCGCAAGTCATCCCTCCTGGTCACCACGAACGAAGACCAACGCCGAGCCATCGACTTCTCGGAGTGGATGCTTGTGACCAGCAACCAGAAATTCCTGAGGGATCCGCAGGTCACCCGCAGGGCGAGCTCTACCCTGCCCGTCCCACGCAACACGCGCATATGGACCGATGACTATACGAATCTGATTGCGACGCTCAAGAACTGACCGTTGGCCGCGTCGGGAGCAATGTCAGCAGAGGCGCCGGATCTGCTGGGAGAGAACGGTCAGGGATGCCAGACTGCGATCCTCGCTGGACTCGATCTGCGTAGCCGTCGCCTCGATCTGGCGCAGACACGTCGCGCGCTCGCTGCACAGGCGCGCGAGCGGATCGGGATCAGCCGACTCGAGCAGCGCCGCGGTGAGGCGTCGCTGCACGCCCAGCATCTCCACGTGCATGACCTCGTGGGCGACACGACTCCAGCCGTCGGCGCGTTCGGCCCCGCGCAAGCGCTCCAGCAGCCAGGTAATACGAGTGACGCGGCCAATCCTGCTGTGGAGCGCAACGGTGTCGAGCAAGGGTGTCTCGGCGCGTATCGATACGGGCAGCGCACCCAGTACGTCGACGGCCACGGCGATACGGGCCAGCGCGAGAGCGAGCCTTCGAGTGACACCGTCCTTGGCCAGCTGATCCGCACGAGCCTCCACGCGAGAGACATCGAGCTCGCCTAGCCAGCTCGCAAGATCGCCCGTGAGCGAGCTGATCGCCTCCGTCCAGCGCAGCTCGTCTGCTTCGAGCATGCAGGGACACCCGAGCTCCAACAGCATCGACGCCAGCTGTCGCACGCTCTCGCCGAGCACGAGCTCGACCTGCAGCCGAGTGGCTTCAGTGATGCTCTCGTTCGAGATCTCTGCTCTAAGTCCCTCCCCGGAGACGATGCGGTCGGCGGTGTAGTAGGCAACGACGACCTCTGCGGCTCCCACGCCCATTGCTCCGGCCAGCTCCGGAACGAGAGTAATGCCCGCGCAGTCGATCACGTGGTTCGTCAGGCAGGTGGCCGTGATCTCCCCCCGGAGCTGATGGCCATCGATAGAGGACGCGAAGCGCTCGTGCATCTTCGGCGGGAAGTACGCCTCGAACAGATCCACGAGGCAGGGATGCGACACGATCTCCGAGCTGATCAGCTCGCGCTTGACAAACATCTTCGTGTACCCGAGCAGTATGGCGAGCTCAGGTCGTGTGAGACCCTTCGGGCTGTCCGCGGCGGCCAGCCTGCGCTTGCGCAGTGACTCCGAGTCGGGCAGGAACTCCACCTTCGGATCCAGCTTCGCTCGATCTATCAGGAACTGCATGGCGAGCTCTACTCGTTCCGGGTCACTACCGCTCCGAAGAAGATCCATGGAGACACAGCGGCTCTGCGTGCCGTTGTGCGAAAGGACCGCGGTATTCGCCTCGTCGACGCACGCGCGGAGCAGCTCGTCGCGGCTCGCATCTGCCAGTGATCCGTCTGCACAGCGCGGAGCGAGCATCACCTTGAAGTTGACTTCATAGTCCGAGAGCTCGACACCGCCCGAGTTGTCGAGCGCGTCGGTATTGATCCGAACCCCGGCGAGCGCGCACTCGACGCGGGCCAGCTGGGTAAAGCCCAGGTTGCCCCCCTCACCAACGACGCGCGCACGCAGCTCATTCGAGTTCACGCGCACGCTCTCGTTCGCGCGGTCGCCGACGTCTTCGTGCGACTCGCTCGAGGCCTTGACGTAGGTACCGATTCCCCCGTTCCAGAGCAGATCTACGGACATCTGGAGAACGGCTCGGATCAGCTCCTCGCCGCTCAACCATTCGCGCTCCACATCGAGAACCCGCTTGGCTTCTGGAGAGAGCTCGATCCGCTTTGCGCTGCGCTCGTACACCCCTCCACCCCGGCTGATCTTCGAGCGGTCGTACGCGTCCCAGCTCGAGCCCGGTAGCTCGAACAGGCGCTTTCGTTCATGCCAGGCTCTACCCGGATCGGGATCGGGGTCGAGAAACACGTGCCTGTGATCGAACGCTGCCTGGAGCAGGCCGCGGTGAGCGAGCAGCAAGCCGTTCCCGAAGACGTCTCCCGACATGTCTCCGATGCCGGCGATCGAGTACGTCTCCTCATCGATGTCGATTCCCATCTCCAGGAAGTGACGCCGGACGCAGACCCACCCACCGCGCGCGGTGATCCCTTCCTTCTTGTGGTCGTAGCCTCGACTGCCGCCGCTGGCGAATGCGTCTCGTAGCCAGAAGCCGCGCTCCTCTGCAAGGCGGTTCGCAACATCGGAGAGGTCGGCGGTGCCCCGATCGGCCGCAACCACCAGGTAGGGATCATCCGCATCGTGCCGAACCACGCCTGCCGGAGGGACGACCTTTCCATCCACCAGATTGTCCGTGAGTGCGAGCAGAGCGGAGATGAAGCGCACGTACTGGCGCTCGACTTCCTGCTTCCGCTGCGCGGGGTCATCGATGCGCTGCTTCAACACGAAGCCGCCCTTGGCCCCGACCGGCACGATCAGGCCATTCTTGACCATCTGGGTCTTCATCAGGCCGAGCACCTCGGTGCGCAGGTCCTGCTCTCGATCACTCCAGCGGACGCCCCCTCGCGCGACGGGGCCGCCCCGCAGATGCACGCCCTCGATGCGAGCGGAGTGCACGTAGATCTCGGCCCATGGTCTTGGCGACGGCATGGTGCTCACTCGCTCCGGGGCGAGCTTGAACGCGATCAGGTGCCGGCCGTCCGTCTCGTCGCGCGCGAAGAAGCTCGTGCGCACCGTGCTCTGGATCAGGTTCGCAAGAATGCCGAAGACTCGATCGTCTCCCGCCGTCGTGATCGGATCGCGCTCGAGCTCCAGGCGCTGGACCGCCTCGGCTTCTGCCAGATCCCGGGCATCGCAGCAAGCCGGGTGGAAGCGGGCACGGAACAGCCCGAGCAGCGCCCGCGCCGCACTCGGGTAGCGCATGAGGGAGTCCCTGGCGACGGAGCGCAGCACGTTGCTTCCGACCTGCCGCGAGTACGCGAGGTACGCGCGCAGCAGGTCGATGTCGCGCCAGTCGAGCCCCGCTGCCTGGATCAGACAGTTGAGCGAGTCGTTCTCGATGTGTCCGGACAGCGCAGCGCGAAGCCCGTCGAGCACGCGTTGCTCCAGGCCGCGCTCGGTCCGCTCGAACCCGGACAGCTCCTCGATGCGGAAGGTGACAATCCAGCTCGATTCGGCTCCGCCGTTGGCGATCTCCGTCAGGGCAGCATCGATGACGCGGATCCCGAAGCGGTCGAGAACCGGCAACAGGTCGGTCAGATAGGGACGCTCGCTCTGGTAGACCTTGAGCAGGCGCGTCCGCTCGTCACCCTCCTCGCGCACGCTGAGGCGCAGTCCCACCTGCGACGCGCCCGAACGCAGCACCTCGAGCTGCTCGACGTCGAGCGCCGCGTCGTGCGGGCTGGTGACGATCTGGTACCCCTCCGGGAACAACCCTGAGTACGTGTCGCTGAGTCGACCTCCGCGCTCGCCAGGAAAGGTCGCGAGCAGCGCCTTCTCGAAGCGATCCGTCCACGGCTCGGCGAGCTCCTGGATGTCGGCCTGGAGCTCACCCAGCGCGCCGAGATCGACGTCGCCGGTCGAGCTGCAAAAGAAGTGCAGTAGCGCGATGTCCTCATCGACGAAGGAACTCCGGTCATCGACGTCGCTTGCGTTGTAGCGCTCGATCAGTAGCTCCTGGATATCCTGACGGAGATGCTCGTTGTAGAGCAGGCGCGGGAGAACCACCGACGCGAAGAAGGAACGGTTGCGCCGGTTCGGGATCACACAGACCTCGACCAGGTGATGCTCGGAGGCCTTGAAGATCTGCGTGACCGCGCTCGCGATCTCTGACACCTCGCTCGGGAACAGGAACTCTACGGGCAACGAGTCGAAGGCCTCGATGGAGGCCTTATAGGTATGGGAACCGTGCTCGGATCCGATCGTGTCGAGCACGAGCTCTCGCTTCTGGGCGAGCAGGGGGATGTCCGAGGGCCGCGTGCGAATCGCCTTGTGGGTGAGCAGCCCGACGAAACGGCCGAAACCCACGACCTCGCCGGACTCGTCGAACACCTTGATGCTGATCGAGTCCAGTCGCCCGTGGCGATGGATCGTCGCCTCCGTCTTCGACTTATCGAAATAGACGAGGCATTCATCATCCAGACGGGACCGGACCAGGTCCGGGATGTCGTCCCCGCGCGCCGTGCGGGCGAACCGCGAGTCCCGCTGATCCCGCAGCACACCGAGGCCGCTCCCGGGGTCCGTCTCGACCTCCCAGCCCTCATCGCCCCTTCTCACCTGGTAGTGGCGCGCACCCACGAAGACGTAGTTGTCGTCGGCCAGCCAGCGCAGGAAGCCCATCAGTCCCTGGTCGGGATCCAGACCGAGCTCCGCGGCAGAGGACTCGAGGCGGGCCGTATGCCGGTTCAGCTCCTCCAGCATGAGCCGGTGATCGCTGACCACATCCTGAGCGCTCGCCATCACGCCACACAGCTCACGCTCGATCTCGGCGAGCCGCGTCTGCGACTCCACGCGAGGAATCTCTGCGTAGATGTACGACTCCCGGACTCGTGGCACGGCCGCCTTGCCCAGCTGCACGATGCTGCCGTCGTCCTCCCGCTCGATCGGAAGCAACGGGTGCAGCAGGAGTAACACCCGTAGCTCGAGGCGATTCAGGCTGAGCCGAAGCGTGTCAACAAGAAACACCTGGTCCGCGACCAGAATTTCGATCGTGGTGCGGCCGCTGCGTTCGCCGCCAGGATTGGAGACGCGGACGTGGAGCTTGCCGGGAAGGAGCCGCTCTACCAGGGGCGCTGCATCGCGGGCGATCTCGTCGAGCAGCCCGGGACCGCGCCGCCGCAGCTCGCGCGGATCTGCGGCCGACTCTAGCTGCTCGCGAAGGAAGGAGTCGAGGGCCTTCTCGCTCCCGGCGATCTCCATCGCCTCATCGCCTCCCGGCATAGAGGGCAGTCCCCTGCGGCACCCTGTCGCTGTGGCTTCTATCGGCTCCAATGGTCGGAGATGA
This sequence comes from Myxococcota bacterium, assembly GCA_965247115.1. GTDB lineage: Bacteria > Myxococcota_A > UBA9160 > SZUA-336 > SZUA-336 > JAUXJB01. Next base: position 2,321,707 of record CBDFGR010000003.1, on the reverse strand, counting down.
AGCCAGGACGCGTGGTATCCTGCAGTGAATGACACTGCGCATCGCCCTCTTCGGACAGGCGGCCTTCGGCAAGGACACCCTGGACCAGCTGCGCGAGAAGGGGCACGACGTCGTCGGCGTGTTCGCTCCCCCGAAAGGCTCACGTCCAGACGCTCTCGCCGAGCGCGGAGCCGAGCTCGGCATCCCGCTGGTGCGGCGACGCTACTACCGCAAGAAGACAGGGGAGGCGATCCCCGCCGCGCTCGAGGCGTACCGGGCGCTCAACGCGGACCTGAACGTGCTCGCTTCCGTGCAGGTGTTTCTGCCGAGCGAGCTGGTGGACGCCCCGAAGCACAAGAGCGTCTGCTTTCACCCGTCACTGCTGCCGAAATACCGCGGCGGCGCGGCGATGCAGTGGCAGATCATTGACGGCGTCGAGGAGACGGGAGTGTCGATCTTCGTACCCGACGAGGGGGCCGACACCGGCCCCCTCTTGCTACAGAGGGGCGGCGTGAAGATCGGGCCCACCGAGACGACAGCGAGCCTTTTCTTCGACAAGCTGCATCCGCTCGGGGTGGAGGCGATCGTTGAGGCGGTCGAGCTCATCAACGCGGGCACGGCTCGTCCAGCGGCGCAAGACGAGACCGTGGCCACGCACCAGGGACTCATCGACGACGAGATCGCCGCCGTCGATCTGTCGCGCAGCGCCGTGGAGATCGACCGGCTCGTGAGAGGCTGCGATCCCCAGCCGGGCGCCTTTCTCCGCTTCGACGGGAAGCCGCTGCGGCTCTACGACGCGAGGCTCGAGGCCGAGGAGGAGGGCGAGCCTGGCGAGATCCTCTCGGTCGATGCGTCCGGGCTGCGCCTCGCTCTGCGCGGCGGAGTGCTGCGCGTCGGCCGAGTGCGCGCCGACATGGGCAAGGAGGCGGCAGCCGCGTTCGCGGAGCGTGCGGGCCTCGGGAACGGGGACCGCATAGAAGGCGGGACGTGAAGCTGGACGAACTCCGGAGCACGCTCTCGCGCTCCGGGCTCAACCTCGTTCTGCCGCTCCCCGCGGAGCACTACGAGCGGATCGTGCCGCCAGCATGGCAGCTCGCGCGCGTCGCGCCCGGCACTGGCTCCGTGTTGGTGGTGGGCAACGGCGGGCGCACGCTCTGGGAGCACTTCCTGGCCTCGCCAGAAGCACGGCTGCGGCGCAACCCTCTCGACACCTATACGGAACGGATCCTGCGAGAGGCGGGAACCGCGCTCGTTCCACCCGCACCGGTCGCGCTCTACACCGAACGGCGTGAAGAGAGCTACCTGCCCATGGTCGCGTTGGCCCAGCGCGCAGGGTTTGGAACCCCGGGGCGCGTCGGGGTCTTGATACACAGGGAGTACGGACCCTGGATCGCGCTGCGGGGCCTGCTCTATACGCGGGAGTCCCTACCCTTTGAGGAGCCGGAAGAGCCCTTCGACCCCTGCAGGGGCTGCCCCGCCCCCTGTGCGGACGCCTGCCGCGGGCAGGTGATCGGACCGGAGAGTGTCGACGTGGATGGCTGCTTCCGGACCAAGGTCCTCCAATCCGCGTGCCGGCGCAGCTGCGACGCTCGCTCCGCCTGCGTGGTGGGCCCGGAACACGCCTATAGCGCGGACCAGCTCGCTCACCACCAGCGCGTTCGCTGGCGCCCAACCACCCTGCGTCACGCGGCTCGGGTGCTCGCGAAGAGCGCTAGCCGGAGCTGACCCCTTCCTGGGCGCGCATCTCCAGCGCCAGGGTGGGCCATGTGAAGCCCCCGTCGGCCCCGCGACCACTCCCCTCCCCCGAGATCGCGTCGTAGAACTCCCGAAAGCCAGCCTTTTCTGCGAGTGACTCGAGCTGCTCCCGAGCCACCCGCGCGTCCGCCGGACGCTGCGAGTGGACGAGCGCCAGGTGCCCCCAGTAGCAGGTCGCAGCAGAGATGCCGCTGGCGCGCCATGGCACAGGGTCGGCGACTTCGTCATCGGCGATCGGTGCGACCGAGATCCCGCTCGAGCCCCATAGGGGCGAGCCGTTGGGACGCAGGTGCCGATCCACTGCCCGCCGGGCGCTGCCCGTCCCGAGCAACGTCCGGCTCGCGCTCGGGATCAGACCCCCCGCGGTCACCGCTCGGAGCGGCGCCTCGCGCTGCAGGTCGAGGCCGACGTAGAGCTCCTCTTCCTCCCACCACAGGCGCTCGGCAATCCCCTCCCCGATCATCTCCGCCCGGATGCGTAGCTTGCGCACCACATCCGACTCGCCCAGCTGCTCCCAGGCACTCGCGGCCTCCTCCAGACCGAGCAGCAGCCAGCCGCAGAAGATCGGATCCTCGACCACAAAAGGATGTCCAGCGCGCAGCGCCCGCTCGGGCTCCAGCTGGCAGGCGATGGCGGAGCGCGTGATGTTCGCCGCCTCCCCGCGCCACTCCGACAGCTGCGTCGACTCGACCACGCCGTCGAAGAGCGGGCTCCCGTAGGCGCCGGCTTCGAGCGGATGGAAGATGACCGGGAGGGGGGTGTCCGGAGGCAGGCGCTCCCCCCAGATCGCGTCCAGCTGGCGGGTCGCACGCTCCAGCACGTCGCGTGCGCTGCTGCCGATCTGCTGCACGAGCTGGGCGGCGGCGTAGGCTGCGACCGGCGGACCGATCATCCACGAGCGACCGTCCTCGCGGTACAGCGGGCCGAACTCGGCCGTCCGACCGGCCTGCCCCTCCGGGGTGAGCGGCCGCTCCTCGGCCAGCAGACCGTTCTCGAGCTGGCAGGCAGCGTAGAGCGTGCGCAGCTCGGAGAGGGCCAGTGCGGGATCGAGGTGTCGGAGGGCCAGCGAGTGGTAGGCGCTGCTCAGCGCGGACACCACTCCATCCGCGTCGGCAGAGGAGCAGTGAAGGGCACCGCCGAACGCGTCCTTCTCCAGCCCCCGAAACAGTTCACGAGCACGTTCGACGAGATCCAAGTCGCTTCCCAACCGTCACCAGCGTGGCGGCACGTCGTAGATAGAAAAACCCCGAGGACGCTGCGACCGACGGTGCGGTCGCCCGCTCAGTGACCAAGCGGACCCTCGGGGTTCGGTGGTAACTGGGCCGTACAGGCCAGTCCACCAAACAAGTGGTTCAGACCTAGACGGTTCCCACCTCACATGTCACTGGTCTGTTTAAACTCACTGATGGACCACCTCCTATCCGCGGCGTGTGCGACAGCGCGGGACCCAGTTCCCGCCCCGGTCTCCGCCCGCCCGTTCGACGGCTGACCGAGCCGACCGAGAAGCCACACGAGCTGGCCACCGATCGAATCCAATCAACCCCGAGAGTATCGGCCTGCGAGCGACCGAGCAAGCCGCTTTCTGCACAGAGATCAGGCGGAGAAGACGAGCAAGGACCCTGCTGTCACGCAAGAAGCTCGGCAGCCCATGTCTTGTGGGACCCGGCGCGCGAGCGGTCGCGCGCCACCCACCTTCGCTCAGGCCTACGGCCTTCGCTGCGCGCGCCGCTTTGCGGCGCTTGCATGGGTCCTGCGCAGGAAGAATGCGGAGGCTACGTTCTGTCGGCATGGAGAGCCGCTGGAGCGACGAGGAGGCACAGGTCTATCGCGAGCGCTTCCCCGCGGTGGACGAAGAGCTCGCATTGCGCGTCTACACTTCGCGGCTGATCGGCTCGGAGCCCGAACTCGTGCTCCACGGTGGCGGCAACACGTCGTTGAAGTCCCGCGCCCCGGATCTGTACGGGAACGAAACCGACGTCCTTTTCATCAAGCAGAGCGGCTGCAACCTCGCAGCGATCGAGCCCGCCCAGTTCCCTGCCGTGAGCCTCGACAGCCTGCGTCGACTGAGAGAGCTCGATGCGCTGGACGACCAGGCCATGGTCGCGGAGCTACAGCGCTCGCTCCTCGACCCGACCGGCCCTGGCCCCAGCGTGGAGGTTTTGCTGCACGCGTTTCTGCCGCAGCGCTTCGTCGACCACTCCCATGCGAACGCCATCCTTGCCCTGACGAACCAGCCGGACGGCGAGGCTCGGATCGCCTCCGTCCTCGGTGATCGCGTGGCATGGGTGCCCTACGCCATGCCGGGCTTCGAGCTCGCGAAGCTCGCAGCGGACGTGCTCGACAAGAATCCCGACGTCGATGGACTCGTACTCGAGAAGCACGGGCTGTTCACCTTTGGAGACGATGCCCGGACGAGCTACGAACGCCACATCGAGATCGCAGAGCGCGCAAAGCACACGATCCTGGAGCAGATCGGCGACAGACGGCCGCTCGACGCGCGCCCGGTCGTGGCCGCGCGCGATCTCTACGAGGTGGCGCACATTGTGCGAGGAGCGCTCGCCGAAGAGACGGGTGAGCCCGACCAGCCGTACAGACGCTGGATCCTCGAGCACCGAGGTAGCGACGAGATCATGCACTTTGCGGCGGCGGAGCTCGGGCCCTACCTGGCGACCGCCTCGCCTATCACACCCGACCATGTGATCCGCACCAAGGGTTGCTACCTGCTCGTGGAGCGACCGCCGTACGCGAATCTGTCGGCACTCGCGGAGCTTCTCAAGAGCGAGGTAGAGAGCTATCGGAGCGCTTACCTCGAGTACTTTCGCCGCAACGTGGAGGCAAAGAGGATCGAGCGCGAGCTGCTCGACCCGACACCGCGTGTTGTCGTGCTGCCGGGGCTCGGGCTCTTTGCTGCGGGCGATACTCGACGCGACGCCAGGATCGCCGCGGACATTGCCGAGCAGACGATCACGACCAAGATCTGGGCCGCCTCGATTGGCCACTACCAGGGGATCGAGGAGAGCGCGCTGTTCGACATGGAGTACTGGAGCCTGGAGCAGGCAAAGCTCGGAACGACCGCGCGCGCGCCGCTCGCGGGACAGGTCGCCCTGGTCACAGGCGGAGGGGGCGCGATCGGCGAGGGCGTCGCGCGCAAGCTGCTCGCTGCGGGTGCCCACGTTGCCCTCCTCGACATCGACACCGAGAGGCTCGCGGCCGTTTCGGACCGGCTCGACTCCGACGCCTGCGAGACACTCTTCTGCGACGTGAGCGACGAGAGCGATGTCCGAGACGCGTTCCGAAGAGTGACGGAAGTCTTCGGCGGGATCGACCTGGTCGTGCCGAACGCAGGCATCGCAAAATCCGGAGGGCTCGACGAGCTCGAGCTCGAGGACTTCGAGCAGGCGATCGCCGTGAACCTGCGGGGGACATTCCTGACCGTGCGCGAGGCACTCGAGCACATGAAGCAGCAGGGTACGGGCGGCAACATCGTGCTGGTCTCGACGAAGAACGTATTTGCCCCGGGGGCGGGATTCGGCGCGTACAGCGCGTCCAAGGCGGGCGCCCATCAGATCGGCCGGGTGGCCGCCCTGGAGGCCGCGGAAGCCGGAGTCCGTGTCAACATGGTCAACGCCGATGCCGTATTCGGCGGTCCGGAGAATCCGTCCGGACTCTGGCAGTCCGTCGGTCCAGCACGTGCGGAGGCGCGGGGGCTCGATCCGAACCAGCTCCCGGAGTACTACCGCAGCCGCAATCTTCTGAAGGCGAGCATCACGCCCGATCACGTGGGCAACGCGGTCGTCTTCTTCGCTACACAACAAACACCCACCACCGGCGCGAGTCTACCGGTGGATGGCGGGCTACCGGACGCCTCCCCACGCTAGCTAACAGGGAAACGGGGACGTGCTGAACGGGATCTTTGTTGGACTGATCCTGGTCTCGGTCGTCGTTGCGGCCTTTGCCGGACGCATGACCGAGGTCAACATGGCGGGGATCGACTCGGCCAAGGGCGCCGTCACCATCGCCATCGGGCTGGTCGGGATGATGGCGCTCTGGCTCGGCTTCATGCGGGTGCTGCGCGACGCCGGCCTGATGCAGGCGATTGCGCGAGCTCTGGCCCCCGTGATGCGTCGGCTATTTCCAGCGATTCCCCCCGACCACCCCGCGATGGGGGCCATGATCCTGAACATCGCCGCCAACATGCTTGGTCTGGGTAACGCGGCCACACCCTTCGGCCTGAAGGCCATGCGCGAGCTGGACGCTCTGAATACCCGCAAGGGCGTCTCGACCGATGCCATGGCGCTGTTCCTCGCCATCAATACGTCCGGAGTCGCAGTGCTCCCGCTTGGTGTCATCGCCATCCGGGCGAGCCTGGGCGCCGAGAATGCAGCCGGGATCCTCGTGCCTTCCATTCTGGCCACCATGTGCTCGACGATCGTGGCCGTGCTCGTGGCGCGGGCACTCGCGGGCCGTGCCCGTTTTGCGCCCGAGCGGTACGAAGAGGTCGCCGAGGACGCGGCCGACGCGGCGGCCCCGCTCCAGGCCATCACGGGGCTCGAGCAGGCGGAGGACGTGGCCACGACACGCCCACCCGTGTCGCGACTGCGGGCGCTCACGCTGGCAGGCTTCGCCCTGCTGATCGCGACAGCGCTCGCAATCCATCTGCGCGACGCCACCGCCGCTGCGGGTACGGCCGCCGCACTCCGCGAGGTCGCGAACTCGTGGCTGCTTCCGCTCCTGATGGCGGCGATCGTGCTGTTCGGATTCAGCTATCGGATCGGCGTCTACGACTCCTTCATCCGCGGGGCACGCGAGGGCTTCGACATTGCGGTCATGATCATCCCCTATCTCGTCGCGATCCTCGTGGCGGTAGGGATGTTCCGCGCATCCGGCGCGCTCGACGCACTGGTGGCGGCAATGTCGCCGCTGACGTCGCTGGTCGGGTTCCCTGCGGAGGCCCTGCCCATGGCGCTGATCCGGCCGCTCTCCGGCAGCGGCGCCATGGGAGTCATGACCGCCACCATGACCGAGCACGGGCCCGACTCGTTCGTGGGCTATCTGGTGTCCGTCATGAACGGGAGCACGGAAACGACCTTCTACGTAATCGCACTCTACTTCGGAAGCGTCAGGGTGCGTGCCGTACGCCACACCCTGGCCGCCTGTCTGTCGGCGGACGCGGTGGGAATCATGGCCGCTCTGCTGTGGAGCCGGTTATTCTACTGAGCGGGAGGATTCCGAAGTTCTGGAAGGGGAGGCTGCGAAAGGCTAGACAATGCGGGTGCGTAGCCTGGCTATCATCTCGACCCTGTTGATCGCAGGCACGGCGCTGAGCGCCGCAGCGCAAGAGCGCGCATACATTCGCGACGAGATCCGGGTGAACATGCGCGCCGGCCCCGGGCTGGAGTTCCGGATCCTGCGAGTCCTGACATCTGGCGAGGTGGTTCGGCGCGTGGCGGAACGCGATGACTGGGTCCAGGTCGCGATTCCTGGCGGCCCCGATGGTTGGATCGAGAGTGGCTACGTCTCGACGCAAGTCCCACCCAGCGTGGTTCTCCCCCAGGTGCAGGATCAGTTGACCCATGCAGAAGCGCGCGTGCGCGAGCTCGAGCGAAAGCTCACGAGTCAGAGCGACTCGATCACAGAGCTCGAGCAGCTGCGCGCTCGCAATGAGGGTCTCGAAGCGACGAATGCGAACCTCGAGTTCTCATCGGGCTGGCAGGACATGGCGGCCGGTGCGGGTATTATGCTCGTGGGCATGGTGATCGGACTCCTGGGAGCGCGGGGCACGTCTCGGGGCGGCCGCAAGATCAAGCTCTGAGAGCGTGAATCGCGACGGCTGGGAAAAGCTACTCCCGCGCTTGGAGCGGGTTCTCGAGCTTGCGGAGGACGCGCTCCGCAGCCGAGGCTCGAAGCAGTCGCACGCTGAGCCCGCACCCTCATGGGGCTATCGCTGGGATCGCGGTGCGCTGCAGCCGATCGCACACCCCGACATCTATCCCCTCGACGGACTGATCGGGGTAGAGCGCTCAGTAGCGCGCCTGCGCGCGAACGCGGCCGCGTTCTGCCGCGGAGATCCGGCCCTCGACGCTCTCCTCTACGGCGAGCGCGGCACGGGCAAGTCCTCCGCTGTGCGCGGGCTGCTCGGCGAGTTCGGCGCGGACGGTCTGCGCCTGGTCGAGGTGCGTCGCAACGATCTGCTCGCCCTGCCCGAGATCTTCGCCACGCTACGGGAAATGGACCAGCGCTTTGCGCTGTTCTGTGACGACCTATCGTTCGAGGAGGGAGACGCCTCGTTCAAGCAGCTGAAGGCTCTGCTCGACGGCGGACTCGAGGCGCGACCCGAGAACGTGATCGTCCTGGCGACCTCGAACAGGCGTCACCTCATGACGGAGCACATGTCCGAGAACCTGGCGGCCAGCTACGACAGCTCCGGCGAGCTCCACCCAGCAGAGACGACCGAGGAGAAGATCTCGCTATCGGACCGCTTTGGCCTCCTGCTCCCGTTCCTCAGCTTCGATCAGCGCACCTACCTGCGCATCGTGGACTACCACGCCACACAGCTAGGCCTAACAAAGCAGCTCTCCACCGAAGAGATCAACGCCGCAGCCCTCCGCTTCGCCCTAGACCGCGGCACCCGCAGCGGCCGCACCGCCCGCCAAGCCTGCATCGCCCAGCTCCAAGCCGCAAAGCCGCCCGACTAAGTAAGCTCGACTAAGCCAAGCGCGACGAAGTCAAGCCCGAAACAAGGAAACCAGCCGAGGAGCCCCCCAGCAAGCGCCGCGGAACGCGGCGCGCGCAGCGAAGGCCGCAGGCCTGAGCGAAGGTGGGTGGCGCGCGACCGCTCGCGCGCCGGGTCCCACAAGACCTGCCGGGCCCCACAAGACTCACATCATTCCCATCCCGTCCATGCCGCCCATTCCGCCCATGCCACCCATTCCGCCCATGTCGGGCGCACCACCCGGCATCGGCGCGGCCTTCTGGGGCTTCTCGGTGATGGCGGACTCCGTCGTGAGCAGGAGGCCTGCTACGCTGGCGGCGTTCTGCAGCGCACTGCGCACCACCTTGGTCGGGTCGATGATGCCGTCCTTGAGCAGATCCGTGTACTGCTCGGTCGCAGCGTTCAGTCCAAAGTCTCCTGGCTTGTCGCGCACTCGGCTCAGCACCACAGCCCCCTCGAGACCCGCGTTCGTCGCGATCTGTCGCAAGGGAGTCGTGAGCGCGTGGCGCAGAATGTCCGCGCCGAGCGCCTCGTCGCCTTCGAGGGCGAGCTCGTCGAGCGCCTTCTCGCAGCGAATCAGAGCCACGCCGCCGCCAGCCACGATGCCTTCCTCGACCGCTGCCCGCGTTGCGTTGAGCGCGTCCTCGACACGGGCCTTCTTCTCCTTGAGCTCGGACTCGGTAGCAGCGCCAACCTGGACGACGGCCACCCCCCCGGCCAGCTTCGCGAGCCGCTCCTGGAGCTTCTCGCGGTCGTAGTCGGAGCTCGTATCATCGATCTGGGCGCGAAGCTGGTTGCAGCGGCCCTCGATGTCCGACTTCTTGCCCGCGCCACCAATGATGGTCGTGTTGTCGCGATCAAGCACAACGCGCGTCGCCCGACCCAGGTCCTGCAGCGTGACGTTCTCGAGCTTGATCCCGAGGTCCTCGCTGATGCACTTGCCGTTCGTGAGGATGGCGATGTCGTCGAGCATCGCCTTGCGGCGATCGCCGAAGCCAGGTGCCTTGACGGCCATGACGTTCAACGTCCCGCGGATCTTGTTTACCACCAGAGTTGCCAGCGCCTCGCCCTCGATGTCCTCGGCGATCAAGAGCAGTCCCTTGCCCGAGCGAGCGACGGCCTCGAGCAGCGGCACGAGGTCGCGCATGTTCGAGATCTTCTTCTCGTGGATCAGGATGAATGGGTCCTCCTGGACCGCTTCCATGCGCTCGGGATCCGTCACGAAGTAGGGCGAGAGGAAGCCGCGGTCGAACTGCATGCCCTCGACCACCTCGAGCGTGGTCTCGATGCTCTTGGCCTCCTCGACCGTGATCACGCCCTCCTTGCCGACCTTCTCCATCGCCTCGGCGATCATCTCGCCGATGGTCGTGTCGCCGTTCGAGGAGACGGTGCCTATCTGGGTGATCTCCTCTTTGCCCCGAACACGGCGCGAGTTCTTGGAGAGGCGCTCCGTGATTGCTGCGACTCCCTTCTCGATGCCGCGCTTCAGCTCCATGGGGTTTGCGCCGGCGGCCACCAGCTTGAGACCATTGTTGAATATGGCCTGAGCGAGCACGGTCGCAGTGGTGGTTCCGTCGCCAGCAACGTCCGACGTCTTGGAGGCGACCTCTTTGACCATCTGGGCGCCCAGATTGTGGAACTTGTCTTGCAAATCGATCGCCTTCGCCACCGTGACCCCGTCCTTGGTCGAGGTCGGTGCGCCCCAGCTCTTCTCGATGAGCACGTTGCGACCCCGGGGGCCCATCGTGATCTTGACGGCGTCGGCGAGCTCGTCGACGCCGCGCTGGAGGTCCTTGCGGGCCTCCTCGTCGAAGTGGATTTCCTTGACTGCCATGGGACTACTCCAACACCGCGAGGACATCGTCCTCGGAGATGATCAAAAGCTCCTCGCCATTCAGGGTGGCCTCGCTCCCCGCATACTTGGAGAACAGAACCCGGTCCCCGGCCCCCACATCGAGCGCGATCAGGTTGCCCTTGTCGTCTCGCTTGCCCGGCCCAGCGGCAATCACCTTGCCCTGGGATGGCTTCTCCTTGGCCGTGTCGGGGATGATGATCCCCCCTGAGGTCTTTTCTTCTTCGTCTAGTCGCTGCACGATGAGTCGGTTGTGAAGCGGCCGAATCTTCGCAGGCATCCGGCGAGTCCCTCCATATGCGGATTCCAACAAGCGGGCGCCCCTGCAGGACGACTGCGGGGGCGCGTGGAGCCGCATCGTATAGCCGAGACTTCCGCTGTCAAGTCCGGCCGGGCCGCACCGATCAACAGGACGGTGAATCTCGCTGGCAAGATGCTCGGAAAGGCCCTGCTAGCACTGACCCTCGCCGCACCCGCCAGCTTCGCCCGCGCCGACGTCGAGCTGTACGAGCCCGAGCATCGCAGCGCGCACGAGCTCGCGCTGCTGCTCGACCCCACGCTAGGGACGGGCGGCCGGGCCGTGGCCGATCCCGGGACCGGCGCGCTGCTCCTGACCGGCACCGCCACCGAGCTCGGCAACGCCCTGGAGCTGCTCTCACGGCTCGACGTCCCACTTTCCCGCTACATCGTGGAGTCGCGGCTCGAGAGCCGGGAGGCCCTGCGCCTGCAGGGCTACCTCATCGAGACCGGTCTCCAGCTCGGCACGCTCCGGTTCGCGCGTCTCCGGGAGCCCCCGGCACGAGATGGCCCCGGACGCGTGCTGTTCCACGAGTCCGGTACGGCTAGAGAACGGCGCCTGGAGCAGTCGCTCCTCGTTGCGGAGGGACAGAGCGCAGAGCTCTGGACCGGCGCGCTCATGCCGATCCGGGTCCGCAACTTCGAGCTCCGCGACCGGGGCGAGCGGGTGGTCGAAACAGAGCCGCTCCTGGCGCTTCGCACGGGCTTCCAGCTCCGCCCCCGAGACCTCCCCGATGGGCAGGTGGAGCTCGAGCTCGTCGCCGTGGAGACGCGCAGCGAGGCAGGTTCCGCGATCGCCAGGACCTCGACCACCGCCCATCTGCGCCTCCCGCTCGGAGAATGGACCGTCGTATCCGAGCTCCAGACATCGAAAGCCCTGAGCAGCACCATGACCCTCGACCTCCATCCGCAGATCGACCCCAATCCCGATGATCTCCTCCTCTTCCGAGTCCTCCGCGCCCCAGACAACTAGACCCAGCGCGCGCACCCCCTCAACCGCCGCAGATCCCGACACGGGCAGGCACCCCGCAAGCGCCGCGGAACGCGGCGCGCGCAGCGAAGGCCTTTGGCCTGAGCGAAGGTGGGTGGCCGCGGCCGCCCGCGGCCGGGTCCCACGAGACTCAATTCAGGAGCGCGCGGCCGATCACCCGGAGTTGCAGGATCGCCTTCACCCCCTCGAAGATAGGCAGCACCTGCGCATCTACGACGTAGCGGCTGATCGGGTACTCCTCCGCGTAGCCCCAGCCGCCGTGCAGGAGCTGGCCCAGCTGGCTGACCTCGACCGCAACATCGCAGGCCAAGAGCTTGGCCTGCGCGGCGTAGGGAGCAGCGGCTCGCTCGTTCTCGTCCATGGCGGCGGCGGCGGCGTACGTGATGGCGCGCGCCGCGGCGGTCTGGCAGGACATCCAGCCGAGCTGGTACTGCGTGAGCTGGAAGTCGATCAGCGCGGTGCCGAACTGGGTGCGGTCGCGCACGTAGCGCGCCGTCTCCTCGAGCGCGGCCTGCGCCAGACCGCACGCTCGCCCCCCGGTCTGGAGCCGGCCTGCCGCGAAACCTCCCATCTGCAGGTAAAAACCCCGGTTGAGACCCGCCTCGCCACCCACCAGGCTCTCGGCGGGCACGAAATAGTCCTCGAAGTTGAGCGTATAGGAGTGCATGCCGCGATAGCCCGGTGTGGCGTCCGCCTTGCCTACGAGCCTGCCGCCCCCGGGCTGAACGCACTCGAACTCGTGGCCGTAGAAGCGCTCCTTGGGGACGATGAAGAGCGAGAGGCCGCGCGCTCCGGGATCCGTTCCGGTCCGGAGCAGGACCGCCAGGATATCGGCCCGCCCCGCAAAGGTGCACCAGGCCTTCGGCCCGCGGATCTTCCAGCCACGGACGCCGTCCTGCGTCGCGGGCTCGGCCCTGCACTTGACACTTGCGACGTCGCTGCCGACGTCCGGCTCCGTCACGCTGATCCCGACCATGAGCTCCCCGGAGGCAAGCCGGGGCAGCCACTCCTTCTTCTGCGCATCCGTGCCTCCGGCGAGCAGGGCCTTGCAGAGGATCTCCGGACGCGTGATGAGCGATCCGGCAGCAGCCAGAGAGGCACGGGAGAGCTCCTCGGTCGTGATCACCATCGCGACGTTGCCCATCTCCGAGCCCCCGTATTCCTCGGGTAGGGAGAGGCCGAAATAGCCGAGCTCCGCCATCTTCTCGATGAAGCTCTCCGGCACGAGCTCGTCGTTGCGGTGAATGCGCTCGGCGTGGGGCCGCACCTCGGAGTCCGCGAACTCGCGAACGGCGTTGCGCGTGAGCTCCAGGATCTCGTCTAGCGGGCAGTCGTTCGCACCGCCTCGCTCTGCCACCTGGCGGCCCAGGGCTCGGACCCTTCCCTCGGAGAGCGCCTCGCGGGCGAAGTTCTGGACGCTCCCGTCCGGCTCGTCTGTGGCGTCAAGCCCGTGCTCGCGCGGATGGTTGCGAACCAGCTTGCACACCTCCGTCACCACGTGGGCCGTGAAGACTTCTGCCTGGTCTCGATAGAGCTCGCCGGCGTCGGCGGAGTACTTCACGAGATCGCGCGCAGCGCGCAGCTTGGTCGCCAGGTCTGCGAGACGTGAGACGACGACCTGTTGCTCGTCGATGTCGCGCCCCCGAGCAGCCGCGATCGCCTTGGCCATCACTTTGTCGAGCGCGTCCAGGGCGCCCTCGGCTTCCCTAACAGGTGTCACTCGCTCCCTCCGGTCGTTCGTTCCGCATCCGCTGCTCCAGGTCACCATTCTGTGCAGGAACAGTGTCTCCGCTGCAAGCTTTTCCGACCCCGCAACGTTTGCAGTACAGCAGGCGGCAGCTTCGCCACCAGACGCCTTCAGCGGCCCGTTCGCGACAGGCATACCCCTTGCTCTCCCCCTGCGCCAATGGAGTCACGTGTGCACAAGCTTCACGACCAGACGGGATGGACACTAATGGAGGCGGTCGTCGTCCTCGTCATCGTAGGAGCGCTCTCCGCCATGGCCGCGCCAATGGTGCTGCGCTACCGCCTGGTCGAGGACGCGCGCGCCCACGCGAACATGGTCGCAAGGGCGATCACCGAGGCCCGCTCTCAGGCGATGGCCTCGGGCAATCCGTCCTTCCTGCTCTTCGACGATCCGAACAACGCTGTCGCGGCCATCCCCGCGGCAGACGGCCGGCCCAGGTTCGCTCTGCTGGTCGATGACCTCGACGGGAACGGGCAGCTCACCGCGGGCGAGAACACGTTCAACTTCCACGGGAAGGATGGGCTCGCCGCCCAGGTGACCGGCTACGGACAGGGCGGCACCCAGCCCTTTGGAAACGCACCGCTGGCACCGGAAGACGCAGTCGCGGGCCAGCTGCAGGATCTCGGCAACACCGCCTCGACCTTTGCGTTGGATCCAACGACCAACGTGCCCGCGATCGGCTTCAACTCGCAGGGCGTGCCGGTGGCGCTCGCGACGCCGACGCAGTGGGGTACGGGCGCCGGCGCGTACTACGTCACGGACAACGACCGCACGGTGTACGCCGTCCTCGTGCTTCCGCTCGGCGGGGTACGCGTGCGCGTTCTGTCCCCACAAGTGGGCGACTGGCACTAGGAGGATGCGGATGCACGAGCGGACAAAGAAGGCCGAAGGCTTCACGCTGCTGGAGGTGCTGCTCGCCATGGCGATCCTCGGCGTCGGGGTTCTCTCGATCGGCGTGGCGCAGCTCTCGGCCATCAAGATGTCGTCCCGCTCCGGCCACCTGTCCCAGGCCATGTACCTGGCGCAGGAGCAGATGGAGACCTTCATGGCCATGCCGCAGACCTCGCCCTTTCTGGACATCGCGGTCGTCGACGCGCCCGATCCGGCAGGGGTGATCGACATCGATCCGACCGACCAGGACCTGACGACCTTCGGGCGGACCTGGACGGTCGAGCCGAACACGCCGGGAACCGGCGTGACGCGAATCACGATCACGGTCACCTGGAACACGGCCCAGCGCGGTCCGACCCAGGTCCAGCTGCAGGGGATCCGGAGCTCATGACCTCGAAAGCCAGGAACGAACTCGGCTTCACGCTGATCGAGCTGCTCATCGCCACCGCCGTTCTCGGCGTCGTGACATCGCAGGTGTTCATGGTCCTGAACACCCAGAAGCGCGTGTACATCTCGAACGAGCGCGTCCTCGATGTGCAGGATGATTCGCGCACGGTGCTCGACCTGCTCACCTTCGACACGCGCATGGCCGGGTTCATGGTCCCCAAGATCGCCGCGATCTCGAGCGTCGATGGCGGAGGAATCGCCGCGGACAGCTTCTGCATCAGCGACGTGAGCTACTTCGACTTCCCGACGGGTGGTGCTGCCTCTCAGTCGCTGGACAACGCGAGCGATCCCTTCGACACGGCGGCTGTCACGAGCTTTGCAGGGAACAACGCGCTCAACGCAGCAACCCTCGACATCGACGGCGCAAACGGCGTGAACGACTTTGGTGCCGCCGGGCGCGGCATCATCCTGTCGGACGGGGCGCGCTCCCACTGCGCCCGCATCACGGGCATCGTCGGAAATCAAATCGCCTTCACACCGGCCCTTCCTGGCGCTGGCTGGATCGCTCTAAACATGCGCGTCGTGCCTGCTGTCATCTACGAGCACAACGACATGAATGCCCTTCCCCCGGCGCTTCCGCTGTCTCTGACCCGCAACGGCCTCACTCTGGCGACGGGCGTGGAGGACCTCCAGATCGAGTACTGGGTGGACAACTCTCCGGCCGGGATCCTGAACGGCGTCGTGGACGATGTGATCGAGTTTCCCGTCCATGATCTGAACAACCAGCCCGGCGCAGTGATGGACACCTCGGCGATTCGCCGCATCCGCATCAGCGTGATCACGCGCACCGACCAGACAGAGGGCGGAGTCAGCCAGGAGTTCAACACCCAGCGTCGCCCGGCGAGCGGGAACCGCAACCAGGGCGGCCAGGCAGACCAGTTCAAACGGCGTCGCTTCCGGACCAGCGTTCTGCCGAGAAACCTCCTCTAACAGTGAACGGAACCGCTGCCATGCAGTATCTCTCCGACACCGAGAAGCGTGACCAGGCGGGCATCGCCCTGCTGATCGCCGTCATCATCATGCTGCTGATCAGCGCGATCGGCCTCTCCGCACTGCAGAGCGCGGGCGGGGAAGCCTCCGCGAGCGGCCGCTCCGCCCGCAAGCTGAGGACGTTCTTTGCGGCGGACTCGGGCATGACCATGGTCATGCAGCAGCTCGACACAACGATCAGCAAGGCGCAGTACGCGGACGGCGTGATCCTGGATGACACGACCTTCATGGCGAGTCCGTCCGGCGGATTCACCGAGGTCCGCACCGGAACCGTCGACAACGCGGCCGCCCAACCCGTCACCCGTATCCGAGGCATCGCCCCTGAGGGCGGCGCCCTCAACGTGAATTCCCCCAACAGCTTTGTTCTGGGGATCTATCGCGCCGACGTCCTTGCCACCGATCCTGTCGGCGGACGCGTCGAGCTCCAAGTGCAGCTCGCCGTGAATGAAGGGAGCCCTTCGTACAAATGAGTCCACGAGTCCTCACCACAGCAGTCCTGGTCCTGATCCTCGCCGCGAGCCCGTGGGCGCATGCGCAGCAGAACGACGACGTCGCCCTCCTGCGTCAGGAGGTGGCCCCGAACGTCGTCCTCCTGCTCGACACCTCGGGATCGATGATCTTCGGCCTCAATGCCGACGAGTTCACGAGCGCGCCGAACCGCGACAACTGGCAGTTCAACGACCGGTTCCCGCTCGATCTCACCACAAAGGTCCCGGTTGGACAGGTTGCCGAGGACGAGCAGAACTCGTTCTACTGCGACATCCCGAGACCAACGCGGATCAGCAACACCGGCGGCATCTGTCCGGGGAGCCACAGCGACCTCAGTTATTCTGGCGAGCCTGCCGACACCTGCCCGAATACCGACGACTACGGAGCCCGCTGGGACGGCGGGAGCAAGTTCCATTGCACCAACGTCCCCACCGGCTGCCAGTTCGCACCCGCGGACTGGGAGTGCTACGTGGACGTGGAGAAGACCTACCTCACGCCGGCGGACTACGGAGGCAACCGGAACTACAAGACCGGCTGGCAGCGGAACTACCTGTACTGGGTCGCGCAGCAGATGCACGCCGGGCGCACCATCCAGTACGAGGCGGGCGACCGGATCAGCGCCGCAAAGGACTCGATCCGGTCGATCATCAACGATATCAACCCGGACGGGCAGTCGGACTCCGTCCGCTTCGGTCTGGCCCGCTTCGACAGAGGCTCCGACGGCGGCTACGTGCTGGTCACCTCCGACGATGGCAGCAAGGCCGACATCTTCGCGCGGCTGGACGACTGGAGCACCGACTACGAGGGCACGCATCCGGGTGGAGGGACCCCGCTAAGCGAGGCGCTGGTCGACATGGGCCGCTACTTCGCCGGAAACGACAAGCTCGGAAAGTACAACATCTACAACAGAAAAGATCACAAGGGGAAGAATCCCAAGAGCCCCATAGACGTCCATTGCCGCCAGAGCTTCGTGATCGTCCTGACAGATGGTCAGCCCACCAGCGACCTCAACAACCATCACGGAAACAACTTCACGGACACGATCGGGAACGCCGACAACGACGCTAGCGAGAATCCCGATCCCTGGACTGGCTCGAAGAAGAACTTCGTGCCCCCCTACCAGAGTGGCTCGGGTAGCGACTGGCTGGACGACGTCGCCCACTACCTGGCGCGGACGGACATGGTGGACGACAAGAAGCTGCCGTTCGACCAGACGGTCTACACCTATACGGTGGGCTTCGCGAATCGATCACCCGCTGCTGCAGGAGACCGCCGACCACGGCAAGGGCCGCTACTTCACCACGTCCAGCGCCGCCAAGCTGGCTGTGGAGCTGAAGAACGCGCTGCTCGAGATCATCGACCGGGCCTCATCGCTGACGGCGGCAACGGTCCCTTCCAGCCGCAGTAACTTCGGCGACGGCTTCTACACGGCGTTCTTTCGCCCGAGCGCGGCCGAGCCCTTCTGGCCCGGGCACCTGCAGGCCTTCCGTCTGTCGCCCGACCTCACCGTGCTCGACCGTCCGCGCGCGGGCTTTCCGTACGGTGCCCCGGCGATCGACCCGGCGACGAACCGCTTCTACGAGCCGCGCTTCCCGTACTGGGACACGCAGGACGTGATGCTCTCGGCCACCCATCCGCCGCGTAACCTGTTCACGAACCTCAGCGGAAGCAGCTCGCCAGCCAGCTTCGACACGGCGACGATCACGACAGCCGATCTCGGTGTGGTCAGCGCGGATCTGACTCTCTACGACAACCCGACGACCGCGCCGTTCACCACTGTGGGGCAGCTGACCGATTCCCTCGTCAACTTCTACCACGGGCTGGACGTATTCGACTCCGATCGAGACAATGACTTCGGGGAGAAGAGAGCCGCCGTTCTCGGCGACATCTTCCACTCGAACCCCATCGCGATCGGCCCGCCACCCGCCGTGCTGCGCGGCGAGGACGGCTTTGGCCCGCTCGACCAGACCGGCACCTTCCTGAACAAGAACAAGGTCCGCGAGCGCCGCATCTACGTGGGTGCCAACGATGCCATGCTTCACTCGTTCCACGGCGGCGTGTTCCGGTCCGGAGACAACCCCCAGACTCAGGAGCAGGAGAACGACTACTACGACCTCGGAACCGGCGAGGAGACCTTCGGCTACATCCCCGGCTTCGTCCTCGATCGGCTGAAACTGCTGCCCCAGAGAGGCCTCGGCAAGCAGTACTTCGTCGACGGAAACCCGAGCGCCGCAGACGTGTGGCTGCCGAGCAACGCCTCTGACGTCACAAAGGAGATGTCGGAGTGGACGACGGCGCTGGTCGGGTCCATGCGTCAGGGAGGCCGCGGCTACTTCGCCCTGGATGTGACCGAGCCAAATGCCAGCTCCGGCAGTTCCCACTACCCGTACCCCAAGTTCCTCTGGGAGGTGGACAACACCACCCTGCCGCTCGGCGAGACCTGGTCGGAGCCAATCATCACGCGGGTCAAGGTCAGAGGACCTGGAGCCAATGACTACTGCGGAAAGGACGACACGGACGACGGGTCGTGCATCGAGCGCTGGGTCGCCGTTGTGGGCGCCGGCTACGACGCCACGGGGGATCCGAACAACTACGCGGCATTCGTCGGCAATCCGAGCAGTGCCGGCTGGACGGACGAGGGGAAGGGCGTCTTCATCCTCGACATGAGCGATGGGTCCGTCATCGCCGAGCTCAGGCACTCCGCGAGCGACCCGGTCTTGAGCCGCATGACGTACGCCATCCCGAGCACGCCGGGCGTGCTCGACCTGGACTTCGACGGCTTCTCGGACGTCGTCTACATCGGCGATCTCGGCGGTCAGATGTGGAAGTGGGACATCCACGAGGTCGGAGTTGACCAGACGGGAGACGGGGTCGTCGACAACTGGAAGGCCGATGTCTTCTTCACCGCTCGCGACAGCCTCAGCGATCCCCTGGGGAAGGACATTGGAGACGTCAACAACGACGGCACCACCGACTATCACTTCCACAGCATCTTCTTCCCACCGATCGCCACCTACGTCGATAACGAGCTCGTGCTGGGCTTCGGAAGCGGTGAGCGCGCCAACCTTGGCTACCAAGGTACGGGGGCCAGCAGCGGCGGCAAAGGCGGCAAGGGCGGCGCCGGCGTCAGTATCCCCGGTGACCACGACGACAACAACCGCTTCTGGGTGGTCTGGGATCGGACGCCGCTGCGCGTGTGCACCCAGAAGAATGCCGGCGGCGTTTGCCTGGCCTACACGGATCCGTTCGAGGTGGAGCACTTCGAGGGTTACCAGACCGTCAATGGCCAGAGCCGTGGGATCAACGACATCACGAACTTCGCCAACGATCCAACGCCGGATGACGACGGGTACTATGTCCTCGTTCCGGACGGCGAGAAGTTCGTGACCAACCACATCGTCTTTTCCGGCATCCTGCTGACATTGAGCTACGTGTCCCCGGACCTGAATGACCCCAGCCGGGACGTCTGCAACTCTGCAGGGACGACGAACGTGTTCCTGTTCGATGTAGCCCGAGGCGAGGGTCTGCTCGCCACGGGGCGCGTGGATCAGCTCGGCAACGGCGCGCCCGCAGATCCTCGGATCTCGGTCTCGCGCGACTCGAACGGGAACATGGCCGTCGAGCTGATCGGGCAGACATCCATGGGTGAGGTCCTCAAGATGCCGATCCCGGGAGAGTATCCGGACCCCGTCGAGCTGGTCTACTGGCGCCAGCGCTTCTAAGGAGGAAGTCGAATGAGACTTGCAACTCGAATACTGTGTGCGGCGATCCTGCTCGCCTCGGTGCTCCCGCTAAGCGGGAGCGCTGGTGAGAACGAGTTCATGGAGGGCCGCCTGCAAGCGGTCCGGTTGGAAGACAAGACCGTCGTCATGGACCACGTTCGGATCTACGTTCCGCCCGAGATTGCAGATCTCGGCGAGTTCTCCTCCGGCGACCAGGTCGTCTTCGAGTACCGCAGCAAGGACGGACGCCTTACGGCGATTCTCCTCCGCAAGTTCGAGGAGGGGTAGGAGCGAGCGCAGCCCCCTTCCTCGCCCAGAGGAAGAACTCTCGGTACTCTCTCGGGGGCTCGTGGAGCAGTACGCCGAAGCCGTTCGGGACCTCGGCTTTCTCCAGACCTCGAGTCGTCCAGCGCACCTCTCCGCGCACGTTCACGAGGGCTCCGGCCGGCGACTCGAACTGAACCACCACGGGGCTCCCCATATGCGGGAGCTCGCTTGCCTCGATGAACAAGCCAGCTCGGGAGGCGCTCTTCAGGAGCCCTGTGGCCTCACAACCCTCGGCCACGAAGCGCACGGGGACCGAGGAGATGCGGAGTCGAGCCCGAGCCCGTGCGGAAGCCTTCACGCACGATAGAATCGGAGCCCTTCAGAGCAGGCTTGAGCGCGAGGACAGATGCGCATCGTTGAGCTATTCGGGACAGGACGGCCGGTCATCTCGTTCGAGTTCTTTCCCCCGAGAACCGAAGGCGGTTTCTCGTCGCTGTTCCAGACCATCACGGAGCTGAAGCGTCTCGATCCCTCGTTCGTCTCGGTGACCTGGGGCGCCGGGGGCACTACGCGCCGAAAGACTGTCGAGCTGGTCATCCGGATCCAGAACGAGATCGGGATGACGGCGATGGCGCACATCTCATGCGTGGGCTCGAGCCGCGACGAGATCGCCGCGGCGCTCGACCAGCTCCAGGAGGGCGGGATCGCGAACGTCCTGCCCCTGGGTGGCGATCAGCCAGAGGACTACGTCCCTCCTCCCGGCGCATTCCACCACGCGAATGAGCTCATCGAGTTCATTCGTCCGCGCTGGAGCTTCTGCATGCCCGCTGCGTGCTACCCCGAGACGCATCCCGCCGCTCGGAGTCCCGAGTCCGACCTCGAGATGCTCGTCCAGAAGACCACTGCGGGCGCCGACTTCCTTATCACGCAGCTCTTCTTCGACAACGCCGATTACTTTGACTTCGTCGGACGGGTCCGTCGGGCGGGGATCCAGCTGCCGATCGTGCCAGGGATCATGCCCGTGATCAGCCTCCCGAATATCCGGCGCATGACGAGCATGTGTGGCGCGCGCATTCCCCAGGCTCTGGAAGAACAACTGGCACGCACAGGCGACGACAGCGCCGCCACGCGGGAGGTCGGCATCGAGTGGGCCACTGCTCAGTGTCGGGAGTTGCTGCAGGAGGGCGCACCGGGAATCCACTTCTACACGCTGAACCGATCGCCGGCAACGCGACGCATCTACGAGGAGCTGTTCCCTTCCGGTGTCGGCTGAAATCTAAAGTACCGAGCGACCGGGGCCGATTCGCGTACAGGGGTTCGTTTATGCCCTTTCTACCAGAGCGACGAAAGCCCCGCGCGAGTGTCCGTTTCAAGGTCGACTATCACGGACCCTCGTTCGAGGGAACCGGAACGGTCCTGAATATCTCCAAGACCGGTGCGCTGATCGAAGACTGCGATCGGCTGCTGATGACGGGGATCGAGATCAAGCTGAGCTTTTCCTTCTTCGAGGACTCGGTTCCGATCGAGGTTCCTGCCACGGTCGTACGGGAGACGGATGAGGGTTTTGGCGTCCAGTTCACAAAGCTGAGTCCGCGTACCCGCTCCGTTCTCGGCATGGCGATCTCGAAACTTAGGCAGGCGTACGAGGACGTCGACGACGGAGCGCAGCTCGAGGACGGTGAGGACATCACCCTGCTGAAGACTTGACCCGGCGCGCGACACTAAAGCCGCGCTGGCAGGAGTCCGATCCCCAGCCTCGACGATGACGCAGACGGAACGACAGAAGGCCCGTGCGCGAGTCCGCTTCCGGGTGGCCTACGTGGTGCGAGGCAAGACCATGGAGACGGCGAACGGACGTCGACCACTCGAGGGGACCGGAAGGGTCAGCAACATCTCGAAGAGCGGCGCCCTGCTCGAAGACGTCGATCCGCTGGTCATGCCCGGCTCGAGCATCAAGCTCCGCCTGTCCTTCCTCGAAGACTCCATACCGGTCGAGATCCCCGCGGAGGTCATTCGGAATACCGAGACGGGCTTCGGCGTCGAGTTCAAGAAGCTCAACCCCCGCACCCGCGCCGTCCTCGGCATGGCCATCGCAAAGCTCCGGGCCGCCGGAGAAGACGACGAAGACGGCAACGACGATAACATCCCACTGCTAAAGGGTTGAGAGAAGCACCACCGCCGTCGGAGGTCGGGAACAGTCCCCCGGCGGACTCCGCTCCCTGCGTGCTCAGAGAACATGCTCGCCTCGGGTACCGCTACCACAGTCCGCCGGGGGACTGTTCCCGACCTCCGCCTACTTGCTCCTTGCGGGACCCGGCGCGCGAGCGGTCCTCCCGCGGGTCAGCGCCCCGCGGGCCGCTGACGGCCACCCGCTCTTCGTTCGGCTACGCCTCACTGCGCGTCCTGCCTCCGCCACTCGACGACAAGGCACCCTGCAAGCGCCGCGAACGCGGCGCGCGCAGCGAAGGCCCTTGGCCTGAGCGGAGGTGGGTGGCCGCGGCCGCCCGCGGCCGGGTCCCACAGTTACTGGGAGAATGCGCGGCGTTTTAGTTCGCGGACGTAGGCGCTGAGCTGGGGGTCGTTTGCGATCATCTCCGAGACCGACTGGTCGAACTCGGCGGCCTGCGCCTCCAGGGGGGACAGGTCGATGGGGAAGCGGGTGATCGCCTCCAGCTTCTGGAGCAGCGCCAGCGAGGCGCGGGTGTACGGTGTCTGCGAGACATAGTGCGGGAGGCGGGCCCACAGGCTGAGCGTCTGGGTTCCCTCGCGCCTCAGCGCCTCGCCTAGCACACCGACGATTCCCGTCGGGCCCTCGTAGCTCGAGCGCGAGAGGCCGAGCTGCTTCTGCAGCTCGGGCTCGGACGTGAATCCGACGACCTGCACCGGCTGCGAGTAGATCACCTCGTCTAGCATGGCGCCGAGCAAGACGACCATGCGCACCCCGGCGCGCTCGACGAACTCGAGCACCGCTCGTGTGTACGCCCTCCAGCGCAGGTGCGGCTCGACGCCGAGTCCCACGAGCATGTCGATGGGCTGGCTCTCCACCTCGATCGAGAAGAACTCGAGATTCGGCCAGCGGATGTTGCGGGCATTCTCCTCTGCCATCCGGACCTGGGGTCTCACCACCGTGAAGTCGAGGAACTCTTCGGAGTCGATGTACGCATACGACTTGGCCGCAAACGCCTCGAGCAGAAATCGGCCCGCCGTGGTTGCGGCGTCGCCGCCGTCGTTCCAACCCGCGTAGCACAGCACGAGGACGGGCTCACGCAGCTGCTTCTCAGCATAGAAATGGACTGGCGTCTCCACGCCAGCAAGGTTGGCACGCCGGCGGGGTTTCGGCCACCCCTACATGGGGGACCCGGCGCGCGGGCGGCCGCGCGCCACCCCCCTTCGCTCGGCTTCGCCTCGCTGCGCGCCGCGCCGTGGGCGCGGCTTGCATTCCTTGCGGGGCCCGACGCGCGGGCGGCCGCGCGCCACCCGCTCTTCGCTCGGCTTACGCCTCGCTGCGCACCGCGCCATAGGCGCGGTTTGCATTTTGCGGGGCCCGGCGCCACGTGGGCGCGGTTTGCGTTCTGCAGGGCCCGACGCGCGGGGGTCGAGGACGGGGTTAGTCGGGGAGGTAGACTAGCTCGCCATGGCGGAACAGGTGGATGCAGTTCCGGCCGGCCTCCTTCGAGGCGTAGAGGGCGCGGTCGGCGGCTTGGATGAGACTCGCTGGCGTTAGTTCGCAGTCGATGTCTTCGGTGCAGGAGACACCGAAGCTTGCCGTGACGCGAATGGCGTCGCTGCGAGCCTCGTAGAGCCGGCTCTCGATGGACGCGCGCAGACGTTCGGAGACGTACTCGGCCGCCTTCAGGTTCGTGTCCGTGAGCAAGATCCCGAACTCCTCGCCGCCGTAGCGGGCGACGATGTCGGAGCGGCGCGCGCTCGCGCTCAGGGATTCGGCGATCCCTTGCAGCACGATGTCGCCGAACAGGTGTCCATGCGTGTCGTTGATCGGCTTGAAGTTGTCCACGTCGGCCATCACAACGGACAGGGGCCGACCGTACCGATCCGCGACGTTCAGCTCGGCCTCGAGGCGCCGATCGAGGTAGGCGCGGTTCCAAAGACCGGTGAGGCCGTCGAGAAAGGACTGCTGCTCCAGCATGTCCTGCAGACGCTTCGTGCGCAGCGCTGCCCGCACACGGGCCCGCAGCTCGATCTCGTCAAAGGGCTTCGTCACGTAGTCCACGGCGCCGAGATCCAGGCCGCGCACCTTCGACTCCCTGTCCGCCTCGCCCGTGAGGAAGATGATCGGGATGTTTCGCGTGGCGCGATGCTCCTTGAGCTGCCGGCAGACCTCGAAGCCGTCGACCTTGGGAAGGCCGATGTCCAGCAGGATCAAATCGGGCGCATCGGCGATCGCGCGCTCGAGGCCCGCCTGGCCGTCCAGCTCTGCCGTCACCTCCAGACCCTCGGGTCGCAGGCGAGCCACGATGAGCTTGTGGATCGACACCGTGTCATCGATGACGAGGACGCGCGTCGGATTTGGGACTTCGGGATTCAAACTTCCTTCGAGACCTCTACGGCACGCAACGTATCGCACAGCGCGGAGGCCCGCGCCTCGAGAGCAGTTGCGTCGACACCGTCCTTCAGAGCTTGCTCGAGAGCGGCCGCGACCTCGGTGACCGGGGCAAATCCGTAGCCGCCTCCCGCTCCTTTGAGCTGGTGCGCGAGCCGCTGGAGCTCGCCCAGGTCCCCCTGCTGCAGCAGACTCTCGACGGATTCCGCCCGGCCTGGCAGCTCATCCGCGAACTCCCGAACGATATCGATCATGTCCGGGTCGTCCTCATAGATGCTTCGGATCGGATCCATCGTCGCCTTTCGAGGCAGGGCGCAGGAGCCCCCTCGGGCCCGCGTTCCGCTGCAAGAGTCCATCGGCAGGCGTGCCAGCCGGGTTGACAGGGGGAACGCAGATTCGCAGCGGATCCGAGTGCTTCGCAGTCCTAGCTGAACGCGCTAGAAGCTCCAGACCCGCGGGATCACGAAGAGCGCGACGCCGGCGAGAATCAGCTGCAGAGGGGCGCCAATGCGCAGAAAGTCGCTGAACCGATACCCACCCGGACCGTAGACCATGAGGTTCGTCTGGTAGCCAAGTGGGGTCGCGAGCGACAGCGACGCGGCCACGGCCACCGCGATTGCGAAGGGGCGCGGGTCCACGCCGAGCTGAGAGGCAGCCGCGAAGGCGATCGGGAAAACAAGTGCGGCGGCCGCGTTGTTGCTGATGATCTCGGTGAGCAGCATCGTCGCGAGATAGACGGCGACGAGGACGCCGAACGGCCCGAGTCCGCGTCCGGCCTCGACCAGCAGATCGGCGATCGCCGCCGCCACGCCACTCTTGTCGAGGGCGCGAGCCAGCCCCAACGAGGCTCCGATCACCGCCAGCACGGAGAGATCGATCGCGCCACGCGCGTCGCCCGGAGCGATGCAGCGCACAGCAACGGCCGCGGCCGCACCCCCGAGGGCGGCGAGCACCACCGGCACGACTCCGGTCGCGGCCAGCAGAACGACGCCAGCGAGAATAATGGACGCCCAGCCGGAGCGCTGATGCAGCGGCTGCGTGCTCCCCTCGACCTCACTCACCAGATAGAAGTCTCTCGAGTTGCGAAAGCTCCGCGCGAAGCCTGGCTGCGCCTCGATCAGCAGCACGTCGCCGGGACGCAGGACGATGTCGCCGATCTTGCTCTCCACGCGCTCGCCATGGCTGTGGACGGCAACGACCGCGGCGTTGTAGCGACCGCGGAAGCCTGCCGCGCGAATGTTCTGACCCACCAGCGGCGAGCCAGCCGCAACCACCGCCTCGTGCAGGCTCCAGCGCGCAGCGCCGCGCGGCGCCTGCTCGTGGACCGCGGTCACCAGACCGCGAAACTTCTGCAGGTCGACGATGGTGTCGACCACGCCCGCGAAGCTCAGCCGATCCCCCCGGAGCAGCTTCTCCTCGGGAGCGACGGGAGAGATCGTCCCAGTCGAGCGCTCGATCCGCACGAGGAAGAGCCCGGGCAGGTGGCGCAGCCCGGCCGCCTCGATGGTCTGGCCGATCAGAGGCGACGGCTCCCGGAGCTCCAGCTCGACCAGATAGCGGCGCTGGTCCTCTTCGACCTGGTCCAGCACGTCGATGCGGTCAGGAAGTACGCGCGGGGCCAGACTGATCACCACTGCAATCGAGACGAGCGCGCAGGGGACCCCGACCCAGGCGAGCTCGAACATCCCGAGGCCTGACATGCCCCGGCCCTGCATCAGCCCGTGCACAACCAGATTCGTCGAGGTTCCGATCAGCGTGCAGACTCCGCCGGCGACTGCGGCGTAGGAGAGCGGGATCAGCAGCTTCGACGGCGAGATCCGCATCCGCTTCGCCCAGCCAAGCGTGGCGGGGAGCAGCACGGCGACGATCGGCGTGTTGTTGAGAAAGGCGGAAGCCAGCGTCGCGATGCCGCAGAGTCGCAAGAGCGCTCTTCGTAAGCTGCCCGCGACGCCGAACAGCCGCCGCGAGACACCCTCGAGCGCGCCCGTCTGTTGCATCGCCCCGGCGACGATGAAGAGCGCCAGCACCGTGAAGACCGTAGTACTCGCAAAGCCGCCGAGCGCCTCTTCGGGCTCCACCACCCCCACGAGCATCAATAAGACGAGCGCCCCAAAAACCAGAGTGTCGGGGGTGAGCCGCTCCTGGAGCAGCCCCACGATCATCAGTCCCAGAATTCCCAGCGTCAGCCAGAAGTCCATTGCAACCCGGAGGCTACCAAGATGAGCCTAGTGGGACCCGGCCGCGGGCGCTTGCCTTGTGGGACCCGGCGCGCGAGCGGTCCTCCCGCGGGTCAGCGACCCGCGGGCCGCTGACGGCCACCCACCTTCGCTCAGGGCTTCGCCCTTCGCTGCGCGCGCCGCGTTCCGCGGCGCTTGCGTGATACCCGCTCTTCGTGTGATCGACTACCCTCTCGGCGTGCGCTCAAACGAGATCTTCGGAGAGATGACGCCCGAACGGGCACTAAGCTTCCTGGAGGAGTTGCGCAAGGACGCTCCCAACGTGGCGCGGATCGCGCTGTCGGCAGCGTCGCAGGCGTTCAAGCTGCGACCCCAGTTCCTGAAGAAGCAGCCACGGGCGCGTCAGGCGGAGTGGATGCGCAGAGCGCTGGCGCGCGTGATGATGGCGCCCGCCGCAGAGGAGGTCCTGGCAGAGTACTTCCTCGAGCACCGGAACGACTTGCTGAGCGAGCTGCTCGACGCGCTCGGCGTCGAGCACGAGGAGGGAAAGCTCACTGGCGACACCCCCGAGTGCCCGGAGGGTACAAAACTGGAAGAGGCGCTGGAGAAGTTCCGCGGTGGTGAAGAGGGCGAGCTGCGGGAGCTCCTGCTGCGCGCGTTTGCCGCCCAGAGCTTGATCGACTGGCCCGACCTCGAGGCACGGCTGTAGGAGGCTCTTGTGGAGCTGGGACTTTCGGGAAAGGCGGTCGTCGTGGCCGGCGCGAGTCGCGGGATCGGGCGCTCGATCGCGCTCGGGTTTGCGGACGAGGGCAGCGACGTGGCGATCTGCGCGCGCGCGGAGCCCGACCTGCAGGCCACTGCGGGCGAGCTGCGCGAGCGTGGGGTGAAGGTCTTCGCGGAGCTGGCGGACGTGTCGCGGGCCGATTCTCTCGAGAGTTTTCTGGACGCGGCCAGGAACGCGCTCGGACACGTCGACGTGCTCGTGAACAACGCCTCGGGCCTGCTGAATGCCGACGACGAGGCCAGCTGGAAGACGAGCTTTGATATCGATCTGATGGGGAGCGTGCGCGCTTCCTGGAAGGTGGTGCCATGGCTCGAGGAAGCGGGCGGAGGGTCGATCATTCACATCTCCTCGACGGCGGCCATCGAGGCAGCCGGGTCGCCGGCGTACTCCGCCATGAAGGCCGCCCTGATCAGCCACTCGAAGAACCTTGCCATCGCCCTCGCCGAGAAGAACATCCGTGTGAACACGGTCGCGCCGGGATCGATCGACTTTCCCGGTGGGCTCTGGGATGCGATCGCGAAGGAGAACCCCTCGCTGTACGAGCAGGTGCGCGAGTCAATCCCGTTCCAGCGGCTCGGCCGCCCGGAGGAGATCGCAAACGCCGTTGTCTTTCTCGCTTCAGAGCGAGCCAGCTGGATCACCGGAGCCTGCCTGTCGGTCGACGGCGGCCAGCACAAGGGGATCTTGTGAATCTCTACCTGGCGGGGCCGCTCTTCACCCAGTCCGAGCGACGCTGGCTACGCGAGCTCGCAGAGCTGCTGGCCACGGCGGGGCACGCGGTCTTCCTGCCCCAGGACGACGCGCAGGGTCCCCTGCTCCGCGACCCACCCGACTTCCACGGTGCCTTCGAGCTGTGCAGAGATGCGATCGATCGCTGCGACACCCTCGTCGCGGTGCTGGACGGACCGGATGCGGACTCCGGGACGTCCTGGGAGTGCGGGTACGCGTACGCGCGAGCCAAGCCGATCGTCGCGGTCCGAACGGACTTCCGGGGAGGCGAGGACGCGGGTCTGAACCTGATGCTGCGCCGTTCCGCAGACAAGTTGATCGAGCAACCCGGTACGGACGAGGAGCTGGACAGTCTCGCCGAGGCCGTCACGCGAGAGCTCGAGAAGCTCGCCGCGCCCGAAGAGACCGAGAGCGCTAGCTAGTCAGTCGCTGCGCTCGACGCCGCGACGCGTGCGTTCGGCGCCGAGATTGATGCTTTCCTGCACCTTGTCGCCGATCCGCCGCACCGGGCTGCGACCGTCGGGACTGGGCTCGTAGTCAGACACGGGATCCATCAACCCCGCGAAGACACCGCCAAAGGCCGCATCCATTCCCTTGGTGTACACCTCGAGACCGATCCAGATGCCGACGACGATTCGCGAGGATGCCGAATAGCTTGCCCATCGCCTCACCTCTGTCTCTTCTTGTGGGACCCGGCGCGCGGGCGGCCGCGCGCTGCCCACCTTCGCTCGGCTTCGCCTCGCTGCGCGCGCCGCGTTCGCGGCGCTTGCCCGTTGCGGTGTCGGCACAGCGCTGCCAGAGCATGAGGCGCCGTGGTATGGTGCGCCCGATCTGATCGGCCTGTCTCCCGTATGCGCCTCTACGAGCACGAATCAAAGGTCCTCTTCGGTAAGCACGGGATCCCGCTCCCCGCGGGGTCGCGGGTGGCGAAGAGCAGCGCTGAGGCGCGCGCCATCGCGGCGGAGATCGGTGGCCCCAGCGTCTTGAAGTCGCTCGTGCTCACGGGTGGACGCATGAAGGCTGGCGGGGTACTGTTCGCGGACACCCCCGACGAGGCCGAGACCGCGGCAAGCGCGATCCTCGAGCTCGAGATCGCGGGTCATCGTCCTCGAGGCGTTCTGGTCGAGGGCCGGCATGCGATTGCAGAGGAGTACTACGTCGCGGTCACATGGGACGGCATCGCAAAGCGGCCCGTCATGATCCTCTCCGACATGGGCGGCATCGACATCGAGGAGGTGGCAGAGCAGCACCCAGAGCACATCGCGCGGCGTCACTGCTCATCGCTGCGCCCGGTCTCGGACTACATGGCAAAGGAGCTCGTGTCCGATCTGGGCATCTCGGGCCCTGACCTCGTCCGGTTGACGCGCGTCGTCGCGAGCCTGGCGAGAGTGTTCGTCACGTATGGACTCACACTCGCAGAGATCAATCCGCTGGCAAAGCTCGAGGATGGCTCGTTCGTCGCGCTGGACGCGCACGTTGACATGGAAGCGGAGGCGCGCAGTCAGCAGCGCGAGATCCTGACGGAGCTCGGGGTGGGCGACGACGAGACACGGCAGGCGCGACCTCCCACACCCTTCGAGCTTGCGGGCGCCGAGATCAACGCCGTCGATCATCGCGGCATCGCAGGAAACGTCACCGAGTTCGACGGCACGCTGGGACTCATCATCGGGGCGGGCGGCGGCTCGCTCACACTCTTTGACGCGGTCAAGAAGCATGGCGGCGACCCGGCCAACTACTGCGAGATCGGCGGCAATCCCAGTGTCAGCAAAGTGTGTAACCTGACCAAGCTCATCCTGTCCAAGCCCGGCGTGGAGAAGGTCGCGGTCATGATGAACGTCGTCTCGAACACGCGTGTCGACATGGTGGCGCGAGGCGTGATCAAGGGCGTGATCGAGGCAGGCGGCGATCCGGCCGAGAAGATCGCCATCTTTCGCATCCCTGGCTCGTGGGAACGGGACGGCTTCAAGATCCTGAAGAAGTACGGTGTCGAGTACTGCGATCGCTCGGTCTCGATGTACGAGGCGGCAGGTCGAGCGGTGGCCAGGATGAAGGGCTGAGCGTGGCGATCCTTATCACCCGGGACACCACGGTCATCATTCAGGGCATCACCGGCCGCGAGGCCGTGACGATGACGCGCGAGGGTCTGGACTACGGCACGAAGATCGTGGGGGGAGTGACTCCCGGACGCGCCGGGCGCGACGTCCACGGTGTGCCTGTCTACGATACGGTCGAGCAGATCACGAGGAAGACGCGCGTCGATGCCTCGGTGATCTCCGTGCCTCCCGCCTTCTCGCGCGACGCCGCCTTCGAAGCGCTCGAAGCGGGCATTCCCCTGCTCGTGATCGTGACCGAGAACATCCCGCGCTACGAGGTCGCGCAGGTCGTGGAGCTCGCCGGTCAGCGCGGTGCACGCGTGATCGGCCCGAACTGCCTCGGCGTGCTCTCGCCCGGCGAGGCCAAGGTCGGAGGACTCGGGGGGCGGGCCGAGGACGCCAGGAAGGCGTTCACGAAGGGAGCGATCGGGGTCATGTCCCGCTCAGGCGGCATGACCACCGAGATCTGCAACACCCTGACTGCTGCGGGCCTGGGCCAGTCGACCGCGATCTCGATCGGAGGCGACGCGATCATCGGCCAGAGCTACGCCGAGCTCATGCCGCTCTTCGAGGAGGATCCCGAGACGCAGGCGATCGCGATCTACTCGGAGCCGGGTGGCCGCATGGAGGCGGACCTTGCGCGCTGGGCCAGAGAGAACGAGTCCCGGCTGCCGATCGTGGCGTTCATGGCCGGCCGCTTCATGGACGAGATGCCGGGCATGCGCTTCGGCCACGCCGGCACCATCGTGGAGGGCCGGGCGGATACGGCCAGCGAGAAGATCGAGCGCTTGAACGAGGCCGGCATCGCCGTCGCCGAGAAGATCGAGGACATGCCCGCCCTGCTCGAGCAGCAGCTGGCGGCGGGATTCTGAGGCACACGATGGCGCTCTTCATCGAGGTCCGGGTGGATGACGCGCTGCGGCAGAACGCAGCGCTGGTGGCGAAGCTGGTCGAGGTCTGCCCGGTCGACATCTTTCGGGAGGTGGAAGGCGAGCTGCAGATCGTCGATGGAAACGTGGATGAGTGTACGTTGTGTGAGCTTTGCCTGGGGGTTGGGCAGGCAGGTCAGGTTGAGGTGTTGAAGCTTTACGATGATTCTCGTTCATTGGAACGCAGCGGCTGAGGGAAGGCGCGGGGGCTCGCGCGTTTGTCGAGAGGGTTGCCGGTTTTCTGCGAGTTCCGCGTGGAGCTTTTGGGGTTCGACGGAGGGCGGAGTCGGAGGCCGGGAACGTCCCCCGGAGGACTCCGCTCCTTGCGTGTTCAGGCGGGGTGCTCGCTTCGGGGACCGCTACCACAGTCCTCCGGGGGACGTTCCCGGCCTCCGACTCCTTGAGCCTCCAACACCGGTGCTGCTTCCGGGCCCTAGGTAGGGGGCAGAGCTCATGCGGTGTTGGTTTGTGGGTTAGGGGGTTAGGAGGTTGTGGGCGAGGGTGAGGAGGTTTGTGGCGGTGAAGCCGAATTCGGTGGCTAGGTCTTTGTAGGGGGCGGAGGCGCCGAAGGTGGTCATGCCGTGGAAGTGGTCGCCGGGGCGGAGGAGCTGGGAGAGGCCTAGCTCGGTGCCCGCTTCGACGATGAGACGTGGGGGGGAGTCGGGCAGGACGCTCTTCCGGTAGTCCTCTGGCTGGGCGAGGAACTTTTCCAGGCAGGGGAGGGAGACGACGCGGACGCGGTGGCCGTTCTGCTCCAGGGAGAGGGCGGCTTCCAGGGCGATGTGGATCTCCGACCCGGTGCCTACGAGCACCAGCTCGGGCTCGGTCGTTTCCCCGTGGAGCACGTAGGCTCCGCGTCGGGCCTTCGCCTCGATGTTCTCGCCCTCGAGTACGGGAACGGACTGGCGGGTCAGGATCAGGGCCAGGGGACCGTCCTCCCGTTCGAGCGCTTCGGTCCAGGCCGCCACGGTTTCGCGCGCATCGCCCGGGCGCCAGACCGGCAGGTTGGGAACGCTGCGCAGACCAGCGAGCTGCTCGACAGGTTGATGGGTGGGGCCGTCCTCTCCCACGAAGATCGAGTCGTGCGTGAAAACGTAGGTCACGGGCTGGCCCATGATGGCTGCCAGCCGGATGGCCGGGCGCATGTAGTCGCTGAATACCAGGAAGGTGCCGACAAAGGGTCGGATCCCTCCGTGGAGGGCGAGCCCGTTCGCCACGGCCGCCATGCCGTGCTCGCGCACTCCGAAGTGCACGATGCGGCCCTCGAACTTGCCCCGTTCGATCGATGCCTCACCCTTGAGCGCCACGGAATTCGAGCCCGCCAGATCCGCAGAGCCGCCGACCAGGCCGGGCACCTCGGAGGCCACCGCGTTGAGCACGCCCCCGGAGGCCTGGCGCGTGGCCATGGGGTCAGCGCCGGAGAAGTCCGGTAAGAGCGCGCCCAGGTTTTCCGGGAGCGAGCGCTCCAGCATCGCGCTCCAGAGCCGGGCCTGGCCCGAGCTCGAGAGCAGCTTCGCCTTGTCTTGCTCCCACTCCCCGCGCTGCTCGGCCCCGCGCGCCGCGTTGGCGCGAAACGCCTCGCGGGCCTCCTCCGGCACCTGGAAGGGCTCGAGCTCCCAACCCAGGTTCTGGCGCGTCTGGTCCGCGTTCTCCTGACTGATCCCTCCGTGAGCGGGAGCCGTATCCACGAGCGGAGAGCCGAACCCGATGTGCGTGCGGCAGACGATCAGCTGAGGGCGGTCGTCGCTCGCCCGAGCCGCCGCCAGGGCCGAGCGGATGGCAACGGGATCGTGCCCGTCGATCCTCTGCACCTCCCAGCCATAGGTCCCGAAGCGTCGGGGGACGTCCTCCGTGAAGGCGATGCTGCTGGGTCCATCGATGGTGATCCGGTTGTCATCGTAGAGCACGATCAGCCGACCCAACCCAAGGTGCCCGGCCAGCGAGGCCGCCTCGGAGGCCACCCCCTCCATCATGTCTCCATCGCTGGCCAGCACCCAGATGCGATGGTTCACGAGATCGGAGCCGAAACGCGCGGCCAGGATGCGCTCCGCCAGGGCCATACCCACGGCGTTGCCGAAGCCCTGGCCGAGCGGGCCGGTCGTGACCTCGACTCCAGGAGTGTCTCCGAACTCCGGATGTCCGGGGGTCTTTGAGTGGAGCTGTCGAAACTGCTGGATCTCGTTCATCGGGAGCTCGTACCCGGACAGGTGGAGCAACGAGTACAGGAGCATGGAGCCGTGTCCGGCCGAGAGGACGAAGCGGTCGCGGTCGGGCCAGCGCGGCGCAGCCGGATCGTGCCGCAGAAACTCTCCGAAGAGCACGGTGCCGAGCTCGGCACAGCCCAGCGGGAGACCGACGTGCCCGATCCCCGCGCGAGCCACGGCATCTACGGTGAGGACTCGGATCGTCTTCGCGACTAGCTCGACTGTCTGGGGAGAAAGGGCAACCACCTGCGCTCTCCACCTGAGGGTTCGGCGCGCTCTGGCACGAGGGCGCACTCATTATCCCCGCGCGCGAACGCTCGGCAAGACCCGGGCAGAGGTCACGGGTTCCGGGCCGATTTACCGACGGACAGGCTGCTCAATTTCCTGCACAGAGTGACCGATTCGTCCCTTGGGGAAGTGTGAGGTTCTGGTGAACGAGTTCGAGCGGAATCTGATCGAGTCCGCCTCACTGCCTACGGTCCCAGCGATTGCCCAGCGGCTCCTCGAGCTCATCGACGACGAGGGGGCCGGACTCGAAGAGCTGGCCGAGGTCATCGCGGTCGATCCAGCGCTCTCCGCCAAGATCGTCCGCGTGATCAACTCCTCCATGTATGCCATGTCGCGCGAGG
Source organism: Myxococcota bacterium (assembly GCA_965247115.1). GTDB lineage: Bacteria > Myxococcota_A > UBA9160 > SZUA-336 > SZUA-336 > JAUXJB01. The sequence goes on along the minus strand of CBDFGR010000003.1, from coordinate 2,287,462 downwards.
TCACCTCCGTGCGCGAGGCCGTCCTGTACCTGGGGACGAACAGCGTCTGCAGCATCGCCCTGTCCTTCTCGTTCGTCTCCAGCCTGCGGGTTCCCGATGGCGACCGCGAGATCGAGCAGCTCTGGCAGACGTCCCTCATGACCTCGCTCGCCGCGCGCAGGCTCGCCCTGGAGGTGGGCGGCTGGGACTGCGAGGAGGCGTTTCTGATCGGGCTGCTCTGCGACTGCGGCGCGCTCCTGCTCTACTCCGCGCTTCCCGAGTACGGCGAGCTCGTCAAGCGCTTCTACCGCGGGGAGCTGGACCTGCTCGAAGCCGAGCGCAGCGCCTTTGACAGCGACCATCCGCGGATCGGCGCCCTTCTGCTTCAGCACTGGTCCTTCCCGCAGCGCTACTGCGGGCTCATTGCTCAACACCACGAGCCCCTCACGGATGGGGATCCGGAACTCATCGACCGGCAGCGCATTCTCCACTGCGCCTGGCTCTGTGCGCGCGCGCTCACCATCGGCGCCTACGTGAACCAGACGGCCTCCCTGAGCCAGCAGCTGGTGGACACCATCGAGATCCCGCGCGCCGTCGCGGACACGATCCTCGAGGAGCTGCCGAACGAGCTACGGAGCATCGCCGCCTCGCTCGACATCGCAGTCGGGGAGCAGCCCAGCTACCAGGATCTGCTGAGCGAGGCGAACACGGCTCTCGTGGACCTGACCCTGGGGCAGGACCGCACGGTCCGGGCGCTGGCCGGCAAGATCGGTAGCGGGCGCAGCGGCTTCGAAGACGTGCTCGAGGCCCTCGAGCAGTCGCTGGTGCGCGATGAGGCCACCGACCTGATGAACCGTGCGTCGTTCGAGCACCTGCTCGATGCCTTCTACGAGCGTTCCAAGCAGCGCAAGATCCCGCTCGGCCTGCTGATCGTGCAGTGCGATCCGGGTGACGACGCTCTGGAGTCGACGGATCCGCTCGATGAGACCCTTCGCCGCACAGCGGGTGTCATCGCCGGGATGCTCCGCTCGAGCGATCCGTTCGCCCGCCTCGGCGCCACGCAGATCGCCGTCCTGCTGCCGAGCTGTGAGGGTGAGGATCTGAAGACCCTCGCTGGACGCGTCCGCAACATGCTCGGTGCCACCACCCTCGAGACGCCGCCGTGCCACGTCTCGATCGGCATCGCCGAGACCCAGCCCTACTACCCAGACTGCGACTCCCAACAGCTGATCATCGACGCCCTAGCCAACGTGCGGTGACTCCCTTGTGGGACCCGGCCCGCGGGCGGCCGCTGGCCACCCACCTTCGCTCAGGGCTTCGCCCTTCGCTGCGCGCGCCGCGTTCCGCGGCGCTTGCATGGATGCCAAGCCCCGTAGGGATAACTTGGGGACGGTCCTTAATCATAACTTTGTGGGAGCCGGGCCGCGGGGGGGTGGGGGTTTGAGGAGGACGACTTTCTGGAGCTCGTTCATGGGGAGGGTGAAGCCGGTGGAGTCGCAGATGCCGTAGCGTTCGGGACGCGAGGAGGTCAGGACCAGGTAGCGGAGCTCGTGTTTGTCGAACTGCAGCACGCGTGCAACGAGGACTTCGCCGTCCCTGGTGTGGACGCGGATCGGCTGACCGCTGTCCGCGGCGGTGACGATCTCATCGAGAACGCTCACGCGCCGCACTCGCTCAGGAGAAGGCCTCGAAGAACTCTTCGAAGGCCTTCATTTGCCCGCCGCTGGCCGAAGAGGGCACGAGGATCGGTGTGCTGACACCCGCCGCGTACCAGGCCTCGAGACCTTCTTTAACCTTACTCGCGGAGCCGAAGAGCGTCGTGTCCTCGAGCCACTGGTCCGTCATCAGGCTGGGAATCCGGTCGTGTTCACCCGCTTGCTGCGCCTTCTCGATGGCCTCCATCTCCTCGACATAGCCGGCTTCCTTCCAGTAGTTCCGGTAGTTCGGGAGCATCACGTAGCCGGTGAGCGTGCGCCGGTTGATCGCGGCCGCTGCGTCCTCGTCATCGGAGATGCACGTCGGGATCATGTCGCCGACGTAGAAGTCAGGGGTGCGCTGCTCGTCGGGCAGCGCGGAGAGAGACTCCGCCATGTGCGAGCGGGCGGCGTTCGCGAAGACGACACCCTCCGCGATCTCTCCGGACAACGCCACCATCTTCTTTCGCAGGCCAGCCAGTACGATTGGCGGAAGCTCTCCGACTCGCGGCGTGCCTCGCAGCTGCTCCACAAACTCTCGGGTGTCGCCGAGGGGCTTGCCGGCCTTGATCCCGGCGCGCTCGTGCGCAGGTCCGTGACTCACGCCGATTCCGAAGCGAAAGCGTCCCCCCGAGATCTCGTGGATGAACGAGGCCGTGAGCGCGTAATCCGAGACGTGCCGCATGTAGATGTTGGCAATGGCGGTCCCGAAGGGAACGCGCTCGGTGGCAAAAGCGAGCGCCTCGCACAGGCCGACAGCATCGCCGAAGCTCGCGCAGTAGATACCGGCGAAGCCGCGGTTCTCGATCTCTTTTGCCAGCTCCAACGTTGCTGCGCGCCGACCCGGGACGGCAGCAAGGGCAAGTGCGGGAAGTTCGGGGGATGCCATGGGTGCCTCTTTGCTTGTGGGTGGGGTCAGTCTAGCAGCTCTACCCGGAGCGGAGCTCTGGTGCGCTTTTGGGAGTACGACTTCTCTCGCAACGGACGAGCGGCGCAGCGGGCTCGCCCCGAGCTGGCACCGAGCTTGCGATGCCGGACGCGCAGGAGTCGTCAAATGTCTGCACTGACCTACAAACGCGTCGTCCTGGTGGGTGGCTTGGACGAGACTCGGACCTACCGCGAGCTGCTCCCGGAGTTCCCGGAGCTGCAGCTCCAGGCCGTGGTCGGAGCGGGGGAGTCGAGCGCGCTGCCCGGCGCACCTCGCGTCTACACCTCGGTCGATGAGCTGCTACGCAGGGGCTGCGTCCCGCACCTCGCCGTGATCTGCTCGGCCACCTGGGATCACGCCGGGCATGCCTCTGCGCTGTTACGCGCAGGTGTCGATGTGCTCGTGGAGCCTCCGCTCGCCGAAGACCCGCTCGAGGCGGACGGCGTGGCCGAGCTGGCGGAGCGCAGCGGTCGCGTCGCTGTCACGGCCGCTCCCTTTCGCGCGCTTCCCGCGCTGCGCGAGGCGCGCAATCTGATCGAGCGGGACCGGATCGGACGGCTTTGCGCAGTCCACTGCGATCTATCGCACAAGCGGGCGATCCTCCTCGACGCACCAACCGATGGTATCTGGCGGCAGGAAGGACCTCATGCCCTCGACGTGGTCGAGACGCTGGCGGGTCCCGCTCTGCGCATCCGCATGCTCGCAGCTTCCCCGAGCCAGTGCGGCGGGGTGGACGACGAGGTAGTGGTCGAGGTCGAGCACGAGGGGGGTCTCGTCTCGCGCATCTGCTTGACCTGGCGCGAGCAGCGCAGCGCACCGATCGCCCGCTGTATCGGCGCTCGCGGCGAGCTCGAGATCGGCCGCGCGCAGACCATCCTCCGCACCGAGAAGGGAGACGAGACGCTCTCGGACGGCCTCTACTCCGAGACCGAGGCCTATCGTGAGCTGCTGCGCGACTTCCTCGTGAGCTGTCGCGCGGTGGAGCGCCGTGTCGACCATGGCGCACAGAGCGTGGCGTGGCTCCACGCCGCCCGCCGAAGCATGGAGGCCGGAGGTACATGGGAGCTCTGCTGAGGGGCGAGCATCAAGCGCTCGAAATCATCCGATCGAGCTCTTCGCGGAGCCGGTCCAGGACTTCCGCATAGGAGAAGCTACCGAGCGTCTCGGTCCCTCGCTTGAGGTTGACCGCACGCGGTCCGCACCACAGGCCCAGATCGGCGTCGTCGGTCTCGCCCGGACCGTTCACCCGGCAGCCCATGACCGCGATCGTCACGTCGTGGCTCGCTGCGTACTGCGTCACCTCCCGGACCCTCTCTGCCAGCTCGACGAACGCCTCGTTCTCGACGCGCGAGCAGGACGGACACGAGATGATGTTGAGGCCGTCGAGCGGAGGCACGGAACGGAAGCGGCCGGCCCCGATGTCCGCCAGGATCTCGCAGCCGATCTCGACCTCCTCGTGCTTGCGCTCGTTCGGCAGTGTCAGCGAGACACGGATGGTGTCACCGACGCCGCGGCTCACCAGCTGCTCGAACGCGATCCGCGTCTTGATCTCTCCCATGGGGAGCAGGCCAGCCTCGGTGACGCCCAGATGTAGCGGCACGTCGGGTCGCTGCTCGGCGAAGCGCAGGTTCGCGTCTACGACACTGTGCGGATCGGAGTCCTTCAGCGAGACGACATAGTTCGTGAAGCCCAGATCGTCCAGCAGTGCACAGTGGTCGAGCGCGCACGCAACCATCGCCCCGATCGAGTTGCCGGGAAACTTCTCGTCGTACTCGGGAGCGACAGAGCCACAGTTCACGCCGACCCGGAGCGCGCAGTCGTGAGCCCCCGCCGTCTCGGCTAACCAGGCGACCTTGTCGCGGATGCTCCGCTGGCGCTCGTGGTGGTGCAGATGACCGGGGTTGTACCGGAGCTTATCCACGTGCGGGGCGACACTCTCCGCGAGCCGATAGTGCTCCTGCAGGTCGACGACCAGGACGACGTCCGTGCCCGCGCGGATCGCTGCGAGCGCAAGGGCATCACGCTTGCTGTCCACCGCGACGCGGACCAGGTCCGCCCCTGCAGCTCGCAGCGCTTCGGCCTGACTCACCGTGGCGTCGACGTCGCGGGTGCGCGTGGCGCACATGCTCTGTACCGAGATGGGCGACCCCCCACCGATCTGGACGTTGCCGGCGCGCACAGAGCGCGTGGGATTCCGGGGAGCAGCCACCGGGCTCATGATGGCCGATCCTAGCAGGGTTGCCGGGCTGCGCCCGCAGCCCGCGTCAGATCGAATCCAGCCCCCAAACATAGAGTGGTAGCCGCGCTGGGGTCTCCGCGTTTCCGAACAGCTCCACCGGATCCGCCGAGCCAAAGGACCCGGGGCAAAGAATCCGGAACATGGCGAGAGCACCGAGCCCGCCCGGAGCCTCGAGCGGTGGGGCCAGCGCTTCGGGCCCAATCACCCAGAGCGGCCCGCCACGCTGTGAGGCCACGCCGCGGATCAGCGACTCCAACGCTTGTGTCGAGCCGGCCCACTCGTGGATCACTCCGCCGAGATCCCGACCCTTCCCCACCACACAGTAGGCAGCCAGGCGCTCGTGCTGCTCGAGCACGTACAGCTCGGTATTCGCAATGCCGAGCTGGATCCGGAATTCCTCAACGCCGCGCGAGACCCGCAGCGCGTGTCCTTCGAGCAGCGGCAGCAGCCGCGCTGCGTCCTGGGGGCCGCCGCAGCGGATACCCGGCTCCTTCGCGTCTGTGCCAGGCTCGACACGCAGTACGCGTTCGCGGCCGGCGAGCACGAAACCGGCCCTCTCGTAGAGGGGGCTCGGTGTCCCGAACAGCAATGCGAGCTCTGCTCCCTCGCCCGCGGCCGCCTCGACACAGGCGGCAACCACCTGCGCTGCCGGCCCGCGGCCGCGCCAGCCGGCAGCGGTGGTGACCAGACCGATGCCGGCGGCAGAGATGCGTCGCGCGCCTGCGTGAATCTGGAGCGGCCGCCATGCCGCGTGCGAGACGATCGCAGCTCGCTCCCTCAACACCAGGCTGCGCCCGGGATTGCGCTCACCAACGAGCAACGGAAATTCCCGCGCGATGCCGGGCCTGCCGTCGAACTCCAAATCGAGGAAATTCTCGAGCTCGGCGAAATCCAGGCACGCCCCCGGAGAGGTTCGCGACGCGCTCGCAAGCGGGGCCCGATCCATCCGCATGGCAGCCGTTTCGGCGCGAAGTTGCACTCCCTTGAGTGCATTGTTGTGCACATGCAAAGGACCTCGCCGCTAAAGATCGCTCTAGCCGCCTCCGAATAACCACCTGCGACCGTAGCCCGGTTGCGGACAGACAGGCTGAATGGCGGGGGCAAGGAAGCGCCGCCAGGCCGCATTCATGGAGGAATCCGATGGGTCTTCGGATCAACACCAACCTGGCATCCCTCACCGCCCAGAAAAACCTGGGCCGGAGCCAACTCGCGTTGGAACGGTCTCTGGACAGGTTGTCGTCGGGTCTGCGCATCACGCGCGCCTCCAACGATGCCGCTGGGCTCGCCATCTCCGAGTCACTTCGCGCTCAGATCCGCGGCCTCCGGCAGGCTGAGCGGAACGCGAACGACGGCATCTCCATCATCCAGACGGCGGAAGGCGCGCTGAACGAGATCTCGAGCATCCTGATTCGCATGCGCGAGCTGGGCGTCCAGTCTTCTTCGTCCGGCTCGATCTCCAACACGGAGCGCTCGTTCCTGCAGAACGAGTTCAGCTCACTCCAGTCCGAGATCACGCGAATCGCGAGCTCCACCAAGTTCGGTGGTCGGACCCTGCTCGACGGCACCCTCTCCGGCACCGCCAACGCCGTGAACTTCCAGGTCGGGATCTTCAACGACTCGGCCGTCGACCGGATCTCGCTGTCCATCGGCGATGCGACGGCGAGCGCCCTCAACGTCGAGGCGGGAGCTGGCGGAATCGCGATCTCCACCGCAGCGTCCGCGCAGGCGTCACTCGGGACGATCGACTCGGCCATCACCACCGTAGCAACGCTGCGAGGTGACCTCGGTGCAGCGCAGAACCGCTTGCAGTCCACCATCAACGCGCTTCAGTCCTCGACCGAGAACCTCTCGGCCGCGAACTCGCGCATCCGTGACGTGGACGTAGCAGCAGAGACCGAGGCGTTGACACGCGCCCAGGTGTTGCAGCAGGCCGGTATCGCGGTACTCGCGCAGGCCAACGTGTCGTCGCAGGCCGCCCTGGCGCTTCTGACCTAGTTCTCGGCGTAGGGGGGACAGAACAGAGATCCGCGACTCCGGCGGACGACCCGGAGGGGTTTCCAAACCTCGGGAGCTAAACCTCGTAGAGGTTGCGCTCGAAAGGAGAGGTCATGGGGCTCCGCATCGGCGGCATTACTTTCTCTGGCATCTCCTCGGGCTTTCCCACGGACCAGATCATCGAGCAGCTCCTGGAGCTCGAGCAGCGGCCCATCGACGCACTCGAAGAACGCAAGGCGAGCTTCGAGGAGAAGCTCGCCATCTTCCAGGATCTGAACACGCGGACGCTTGCCCTGCGAGATGCGCTCCGCAAGCTCGACAACATGAACCTGCTCGGCACGGACCAGGCCGCCGAGGAAGAGTTCCGCCGCTACGCGGCGACCTCGAGCAACTCGACGATCGCGACGGCGACATCTGCGTCGACAGCGACGCCCGGCTCACTCGTGATCGAGGTCACCCAGCTGGCCACCCAGGAACGGAACATCTCGAACGGCTACTCCGCAACGACCGCGAGCGTCGGCACGGGCACGTTCTCGATTCAAATCGGAACGGATCCGACGACGGACATCACAATCGACTCTTCCAACGAGAGTGTCGAGGGCTTCGTCGCAGCAGTGAACAGTGCCGATGCGGGTGTCACGGCGTTCGTCGTGGACGACGGCGGCGCGAGCAACCCCTTCAAGATCATCCTGGTCGGAAACGACACAGGCGCCGCCAACACGATCACGATCACGGACACGCTGGTAGGCGGGGAGTCGCCGCTCGTGTTCAACGAGACGCAAGCCGCGGGGGACGCCATCATCGTGCTTGACCCCGACTCTCCGGATGCGCTCACGATCAACAACTCGACGAACACGTTCAGCGAGTTCATCCGCGGGCTCACTCTGCAGGTCGAGAAGGTGAGCACCGATCGCGTCACGATCGAGGTGGAGCCGGATCCCGACGAGGTGGCGGGCGCGATCTCCGACCTGGTATCCGTCTTCAACGACGTGATCGAGATCATCGCGGAGCAGGCGAAAATAGACCCCTCGACGAACCGTGGTGGGCCTCTGATCGGCGACAGCACCCTGATCGGCCTGCAGCAGCAGCTCGCAAGAGTCGTCGCCAGCCAGATCGGCAGCGGCAGCATCACCTCAGCCATCCAGATCGGCCTCGAGCTGGACCGCGACGGAACGATGCAGCTGGACGAGGACGAGCTAGCTGCAGCGCTCGCATCCGACTTCGAGGGCGTGGCGAGCTTCTTCGCAGGCGTCGGCTCCTTTGCAGATCAGCTGCGCGATGTCGCAGACAACCACACCGATACCATCGATGGCGCACTCGTCACCCGGATCAATGGGGCGAGCAGCTCCATTCAGGATCTGGTGGAGAGCATCAGGGACGCCGAGGACCGCCTCGAGACGATCGAGGAGAACCTGGTCCTCGAGTTTGCAGCGTTGGAGAGAACGATCGCGGGGATTCAGCAGCAGGCGAACTTCCTGTCTCAATTCCTGCTGCAATCACTCCGCTAAGTACCGCGGCAACCCGATAGAAGGTCGGAGCATGCAGATCAGCACACATCACGCCCACTCGGCATACCAGCAAGGCCAGGTGGGCTCTGCCAACCCGGTGCGTATCGTCTTGCTCCTCTCCGAGGGAGCCGTTCGCTTCAGCCGTCAGGCACAGGAGAGCTTCGAGGAGCCCGCTACGCGGGGTCAGGCTCTCGGCCGTGCCCACGCCATCGTCGCCGAGCTGCTCTCGGCCCTGGACCACGAGCGTGGCGCGCTGATCGCAGCGAACCTGGCAACGCTCTACAACTTCGTCCTCGAGGGTCTGATCCGGGCCAACGTGGACGCCGACCGCGAATCCCTCGATGGCGTGATCCCGGTCATGGAGACGCTCGCCTCCGCCTGGCGAGAGCTGGTCGACACCAAGCACGGATCGAGCGACGAGCATGAGTGACGATCCGCGCTTCGCGGCCTGGCTCGAGGCAACAGAGACGGCAGTCCGCACGGTACCGGCGGAGCGTCTCGAGGCTCTCGAGCGGGCGAACGCCGTCCGCGCCGACCTGCAGCGCTCGCTCGAGGCGGATCCGCCGAGTCGCCCGCTGTCCACGGAGCTCGCGGACCAGCTCGCGGGAGCGGAGCAGAGCCTGGCCGAGATCAATCAGAAGCTGCGCGACGATACCCAGAACGCCATCAACGAGCTGCGCCGCGCACGCGCGGCAAACCTCGGCTACAAACCAGCCCGACCAAATCGCCCCGCCTTCATCTCCAAGTCCGTCTAGTTCTGTGGGACCCGGCCGCGGGCGTCCGCGGCCCACCCACCTCCGCTCAGGGCTTTGCCCTTCGCTGCGCGCGCCGCTAGCGCGGCGCTTGCAGGGCTGCCGAGCCTCGTAGGAGGTTGCCGGTTCGCCACGGAATCTCCGTCACACCTCCCTGCAAGCGCCGCAAAGCGGCGCGCGCAGCGAAGGCCGTAGGCCTGAGCGGAGGCGGGTGGCGCGCGACCGCTCGCGCGCCGGGTCCCGCAAGACGCGGCCAGGTCCCATAAGGGCAGGCGGAGATTGCCGCGAGGACTCTAGCTCTCGGCAAGTCTTGCCCAGCGCGGGCGTCGGGACGCGGCTCGAGGTGTCAGCGATGCTGCCTCTCGTCGGCACGCGCTTTGCTCCCGTCCTCCTCGCCCCCGTTGGAGGGCGATGCAGCCCCTAGCAGCAAACCTCGAGGCGCTTCGCCGCACCCAGCCAGAGCTGGCGGAACGCATGACAGATGCCGAGCCCGACCGCAACGTCGAGATCTTTGCGGCCCGGAGCGGTGCCGTCTCCATTCGCCTCGACGGATCGGAAGAGGCGAGTGCGGAGGATCCCGAGGCGGAGGCGCGGCAGCTGGCCGCGTACTTCGTCGAACGCGCACGAGAGGCTGGAGCGACCCGGCTGGTGCTCTTCGGCATGGGTGTCCACACGCTGCGCTTTCTCGGAGACTTCGACGGACCGATCCTCGTGGCCGAGCCATCGGAACGTCTGCTCCGCGCGGTGCTAGCTCGCATCGACCTTTCGCAGGCCCTCGAACGGATCCAGCTCGTCGCGGGGGAGGACGCCGGTCACATCCTGCAGCATCCGATCTTCGCGAGCTCCGAACGGGGCCTGCTACTCGCCCATCCTTCCAGCCGCCGACGCTTCCCAGCGTTCCACGACCTGCTGGCCCAGCGCTTCCGCCCTGGAGGCGCCCCTTGCTCCCTGGACATCGCCGTGATCTCTCCCCTGTACGGGGGGGCCGTGCCCGTGGCCGCCGCCTGCGGACGCGCGCTCCTCGAGCTCGGACACCACGTTCGTATGCTCGACCTCGCCGCGTTCTGGCCGGCGTACCAGGAAGTCCTGCGCATCTCGACCGACCAGCGCCTCGTGCCGCTCTCCGAGTCGCTCAGGGCTGGGTTGGTTCGCGTCATCGGCGAGATGCTGCTCGGGAGCTTTCGGCTCAATCCCCCCGACCTGGTCTTTGCCGTCGCCGGAGCGCCGCTCGATCCCGAGGCCTTGCGGAGTCTCGGGCAGCTCGGCGTGACCCGCGCGTTATGGTTTTGTGAGGACGCTCACGTCATGTCGTACTGGTCCGACCTGACGGATCTGTACGACACCATCTTCCATCTGCAGCCCGACGCTCTCGCCGAACCGCTGCGGCAGGCGGGCGCCTACGCCGCCGAGCTCCCGATGGGCTTCGACCCGTCGTTGCACCGACCAATCGCGCTCTCCTCGGAAGAGCAGACTCGCTACGGGTGCGACACATCTTTCGTAGGTGCCGGATACCACAACCGCCGGCACTTCTTACCAGCACTGTTCTCGCTCGGGCTGCGCATCTACGGCACCGATTGGCCGCTCTCCGCTGCCTTTCTGGACGCGATGCCGGAACCCAACGTGAGGCTGTCGAGTGAGGATTCGAACCGGATCTTCAACTCGAGCCGCGTCAACCTGAACCTCCACTCCTCGCCCTGGTGTGATGGGGTGAATCCCGTTGGCGACTTCCTGAATCCGCGCACGTTCGAGCTCGCGGGGGCGCGCTGCTTCCAGCTCGTAGACGAGCGGAGCGAGCTGTCGCGCTTTTTCGAGCCCGCTGTCGAGCTCGAGACCTTTGCCGACATCGACGAGTGTCGACAGAAGCTCCGTTACTACCTGGACCATCCGGACGAGCGCGCCGAGATCGCCGCGGCATCCCAACGCCGCGCGCTGGCGGAGCATACCTACCGACACCGCATGGAGTCGGCGATCGAGACGCTCTCTGCAGGTCCCGTCCCACTCATGCCGCGGCGCAGCATTCTTCCCACGGTGGGCTCCGTGCTGGAGGCGGCGACAGACGAGCCTGGGCTCCGGAGCGTCCTGGCGCGCGTCAACCCCGAGGACGTGCTCGACTCCGATGCGATCTCACGCGCGGTTGGGTCGGGTGAAGGACCGCTCACGCACGACGAGAAGCTGCTGCTCTTCCTTCGCGAGGCACGCGGTGAGATCGCGGTGCTGAACGAAGCCGGGGAGCCGGCGTGAAACGCATCGCCATTCTCAACCTGACCCGCTTTGGAGATCTCATCCAGACCACGCCCGTGCTCTCGGGCCTTCGCAAGCGGCACCCCGAGGCTGAACTTCACCTGATCGTCAAGACCCGGTTCCGCGAGGTGGCAGAGCTGCTGCCCGGCGTGGACGCCATTCACGACATCGACGGCGACGCGCTCGCCCGTCTCATGATGGATCGGGACGCGAGCTTCCTCGACGCCTTTCGAGAGGTACGCGACATCGCCGACGAGCTGGCGCGCGTGCGCTTCGACATGGTCCTGAACTTCACGCATTCTCGGACCTCGGGGGTGCTGCTCTCCCTGCTCAACGCGGAGCAGACCATCGGCTTCGACCTCGACCGCCAGGGCTTCCGGCGCGTCGAGAACGCGTGGCTTCAACACATGAGCTCGCTCGTGCGCGCCCGTCGCGTGACGCGCTACAACCTGGTCGACGTCTACCTGGGCGCGGCAGGCCTGCTCGGCTGCGGTGAGCCGCTGCGCGTGATCATCCCACCCGACGCGCGCCACTTCGCGAAGGAGCGGCTCCGCCAGGACGTGCCTCTCGTCGCGGTGCAGCTGGGCGCGAGCAGCGATACCAAGGCCTGGTCGGTGCGGAGCTACGCCAGGACACTGAACGAGCTGGGTCGCCTGCTCCCCGGCGTGCAGGTGGTGCTCGTCGGCGTGCCCGCGGAGAGGGCGCTGGCTCGCGAGCTCTGCAGCGCCTGCCCGTCGGTCCCCTTCGTCCAGCTCATCGGGGAGACCAGCGTCCCGGAGCTGGCCGCGGTGATCGAGCGCTGCGACGTGCTGCTCACCGGCGATACGGGCACGATGCACCTCGCCGGAGCGGTCGGAACAACGACCTGCGCGATCTTCGTCGGGCTCGGGAACCCGTGGGAGACGGCCGTCTATGCCAAGGGGCACTGGGCACTCATGTCCCGGCTCGGCTGCGCACCCTGCCACCACTTTGTGAAGTGCGGCTATCCGGCCTGTCACGAGGACATTCCGGGCGAATGGCTCGCGGAGCTGTTGTCGCGCATTGTGGGTGGAGCGCAGCCGGAGGACATCGCGCAGCTGCCACGCGCGGACCTGTACCGCACGCGCTTTGACGAGAACGGCCTGCTCGATCTCTTCCCGGTTCACCGGCGCCCACCACGTCCGTACGAGCTCATGGCGGCAGCCTACCGCGCGGTTTTTCTCGAGAGCCTGGCTGGCCGTCGCCTCGTTCCTGAGCAGATCTGGCGCGAGGGCGAGCAGCGCTACTCCACCCTGCCAGGGCGCTGGGCGGACCTCTTGCCCCAGGGCGTGGTCGACGGGCTGCTGCGCTTGGAGACACTCGCCTGCAGCGGCGAGCAAACAGCACGCGAGCTCCTGTGCGATCGACCCGATCCCGTGCGGGCCAAGCGTGCGGGAGAACGGCTGCAACGCTGCGACCGGGAAGCGTTTGAAATTGCGCGCAGCGAGCCCTTGCTGGCTCCTCTGGGGCTGTCCCTGGAGGCCGCGCTCGAGAGCTTACCTGACGCGGATCTGCCGGCGCTCGCACTCCGCAGCGCGGAGGAGTACGCAGCGCTGGGGCACCGTGCCGCCCTGGTTCGCGACATCATCGATCCTACACACCAAGGAGTCGCCCCATGATCGACCTGGAGATAAACGGAAACCGACAGCTGGTCGACCCGCCGTCCACCAATGAGCTGCGCGAGCTCCTGCAGCGATCTCTCGGGCCCGGCCACCTGATCCAGAAGCTCGTCGTGAACGGACGCGCCATTGACGAAGACCAGCTCGAGGCTGTCGACGTGGGAAGCGTCCGGAGCGTCAGCGTCGGCAGCGCCACTCCGCAGACGATCGCGCGGAACAGTCTTGGCGAGGCGTCGGACTGGATCGCCCGAATCGGAGGTGTGCTCGAGTCGGTCTCGGAGGACTTCCGCGTTGGCAAGGATCAGAACGGTCGCGCGCGACTGGTCGACGTGATCGAGGCGCTCCAGGTACTCGTCAGCTTGCTGCAGGGTCTTCGGCGCTTCCTCGAGGTGGAGCCCGATCAGAAGACCGAGTTCGACAGCCGCTGGATGAACGCCGAAACGGCACTGCTCGAAGGCGTCAAGGATCTGTTCGATGAGCTCAAGAGCGGCGACCCCGTCCGACTCGCCGATCTCACAGGCTACGTGCTCCCGCGCGCTCTGAGCCAGTTTCAGGAGCTGATGCGATGGGCGGTGGAATGAGCACCCGACGCGAGTACTTCCGCATACGTTGCTATGCGCGCGTCGGGCTGCGCGTCGTGGCCGACGTTGAGGAATCGGCTGCCAGGGCGCGCGTGAGAACGCGCAGTATCCCCCGAGCGTTCGCGCCCGGCGCACTCGAGGCCCAGAACCTACCGAGCGAGCAGCTGCTGGCGCTGGGCTTGTTGAAGTACATCGCACTCAGCCTCGACCGCATCGAGCGTCGCATCGACGACGTGGCGCGGCAGGCAGGCGGCATGCAGAGTGAGCTGCTCTCGAGCGATGCACCGGTGGAGGTCTGTCTCTCCGCCGCAGGCTTTGCCGGACCCTTCGGTATCGACCTGCCCGACAAGACGCTCGTGGAGGTGCAGCTCGATCTCGGTGACGCAGGGGTGCCGCCGATCTGGGCCCTCGCTCGCGTGGTGACCCAAGACACGGACGCACCCGACGACACTGCCTTCAGCTTCGAGGAGATCCTCCCCGACGACCGCGAGCGGCTCGTGCAGCTTGCACTGAGAAGTCAGACCCAGGCGCTTCGCAAGGAGCGCAGCGGAGAGTTCGAGTGAATCACATGGGACCGAGAATTCTGCTAATAGGCGGGACGTATCGCGCGCTCTGCATGCTCGAGCGACTCCTGGAGCGCGGCGACCGAGTCGTCGCGTTCATCGGGGTGGAAGGTGGGGGAGAGCGCGACTTCTGTCCGGAGATCCTGGAAATTTGCGACCGGGCCTCGATCCCGGCACGCAGCGGACACAAGCTCGGGGAAGAGATCGTGCGCTGGCTCGAGGACCGAATTCGGCCGGAGCTCGCGATCGCTCTCGGCGTCAACACGGAGATTCCGCTCTCCATCGGCGGCAACTGCAGGCTCGGCCTGCTCGAGGCGATCGATTTCTTCAGCTCGGACAGCTGTCCGGGACTGGTTCTGCGACAGCGCGGTCGCGACGTGATTACGCGCACGCTCTCGCCCGCCGACGACGATGACGACGTGGGCGAGGTCTACTTGCGCATGATCGACGAGCTGGTCGGCTGCGTCGAGGAGTACCTGGACCAGCTGCGGCCCTCGAATCCGCTCGTTCCCGTGAGCGTACCCTTCGAGGCTGGCCGAAATCCCGCGGCCGAGCTTCACGCCGTCGTGAGCATTAGCGAGCCTGGGGCGCAGACGGATCGACTCGAGCGGGCGGTCGCCGAGTACGTCGGCGCTGAGCACGTCTTCGCACTGCGCTCCGCCACCGACGCCTTCCGACTCCTGACGGAGACGCTCGAGCTCGAAGAGGGGGACGAGGTGATCTGTCCCGGACTCCTCTCGGACGCCGCGACGGGTGGCCTGGAGGGAACGCACGCGAAGCCGGTCCTCGTCGACGTGCATCCCGATCGCCTCACGCTCGATCCCGAGCGCGCGCGGGAGGCAATCGGCCCACGCACGCGAGGTCTGTTGATCTCGCACCCGCTCGGCCAGCCCGCAGAGCTGGATCGCCTCTACGCTCTGGCCGAGGAGCGCGGTCTCGAGGTGATGGAAGATGGCGGGGACACCCTGGGCGCTCGCTTCGGCGACTCCAGGCTCGGCAGGGCACCGTGCGCGTGCGTCTTTCGCATGCCCGTGGGAGGGCGAACGTCGTGCGATCAGGTCGCGCTGGTCACGCTCCCGGGCCAGCTCGCGAATCGTTTCCGATCCCGAGCTGCGTCGCTGCGCATCGGTGAAGGCCTGGCCAGTCTGGCACTGCGAGAGCTCGAGAGCCAGGACGATCGAATCGCCGCCCGTCGAGCTGTCGCGACCGAGTACTCCGCGCAGCTCGTCCGCTACGACGCCTTTCGCGTGCCTCCGACGCCAGAAGAGGCGCTCTCTGTGTACGCCGGCTACCTGCTCCGTCTCACGCGCTTCGCCCGCACGAGCGCAGACGACCTGCACAAGCTGCTTCTCGACGGTGGTATAGAGACCCGCCGCCTCCGCCTCCCCGTCGCGGAACGCGAGCTCGCGGTCCTCCCGGCCACCGACGGCGCCATCGCGACGGGCCTCCTACTCCCCATCGAATTCGACCTGGAAGACATCCAGCAAGAACGCGTCCTCGACGCCATCTTCGGCTACGCCATCGGGTAGGTCTTGTCTTGTGGGACCCGGCCGCGGGCGGCCGCGGCCACCCACCTCCGCTCAGGGCTTCGCCCTTCGCTGCGCGCGCCGCTCCGCGGCGCTTGCACGGTTGCCAAACCCCGCAGGAATCCGAACTTGGGGACGGTCCTTGAACCGAACTTGTTTGGCGAAGTCGGAACTTCTGGTCACTCTGGCGGGACTCCTGGGCACATTCGCTCGTCTAGGCGTCGCTGCGGTCGTCTCACGCGGAGTAAGTTCGGATTAAGGACCGTCCCCAAGTTCTAACGAGGCTAGCAAGGAGTCGGAGGTCGGGAACGTCCTCCGGAGGACTGTGGTAGCGGTATTCGAGGGGAGCAAGTTCTGTGTGCACGCAAGGCGCGGAGTCCTCCGGGGGACGTTCCCGACCTCCGACGGCGTGGGGGGGGCGGCGGGCTGACTACTTGCGCAGGGTGATGGTCCACGCTCCGGTCGCGTCGGCCTCTTGCCAGGTACCGGTTAGTGTGTCGCCGTTGCGGTGGAGGGTGGCGCGGCGGGGGCGGCTGCGGCAGATCAGGTCGAAGCAGCCGTCCTCTTGCTCGAGCCCGATGAAGACGAGGGGGCCTTCGCTGTCGAAGTAGGTGAGCGTCAGCTTGCCGGCTTCGAGGCGAACGTCGCAATCGTCGTCCTCGAACTCGAGCGCCTCTCCGGCTCGGACCTCGATCCTGCAGCTCGACCAGACGCTCACGAGGCGCTCCCCGAGCTACACCCGGGTCAGCCAGGAGTCGTACTTGCTCTCGCGTCCCTTGACCGCGTCGAAGTAGGTCGCCTGGAGGGTGCGCGTGATGGCACCGCGCGCGCCGTTGCCAATCACGCGATCGTCCACCTCGCGGATCGGCGTGACCTCGGCGGCAGTTCCCGTAAGGAAGCACTCGTCGGCGCTGTAGAGCTCGTCCCGCGTGACCGGCTGCTCCATGACCTCGATCCCCTTGTCGCGAGCGATCCGGATCACGGCGTCGCGTGTGATGCCCTCCAGGATCGTCCCGGGGGGAGGCGTCTTCACGGTCCCGTCGCGGACGATGAACAGGTTCTCGCCAGTGGCCTCGGACACGAGACCCGTCGTGTCCAGCATGATGGCCTCGTCGTAGCCCAGACGCGTGACCTCGCGCTTCGCCAGGATCGAGTTGACGTAGTCCCCGCACGTCTTCGACTTGGTCATGGTCACGTTCGGGTGATGCCGCGAGTAGGAAGACACCTTGGCACGAATGCCCCGCTCGAGGCCCTCCGCTCCGAGGTACGCCCCCCATGGCCACACGATGAGTGCGACCTGCACGGGGTTGTCCGTCGGCAGGAGACCCATCGCCCCTTCGCCCAGATAGACGATCGGGCGGATGTACCCCTCCGCCAGCCTGTTGACGCGCAGCGTCTGCTTGATGGCGCTCGCGATCTGCTCGACCGGGTACGGCATCTCCAGCTCGACGATCTTCGCGGAGTTGTAGAGACGAGTGAGGTGCTCGTCTAACCGGAAGACTGCGCTGGACCCGTCGTCGCACTCATAGCAGCGGATCCCCTCGAAGACACCCAGCCCGTAGTGCAGAGTGTGCGTGAGGATCGGGACCCTCGCCTCGTCCCAGGGGACAAACTCTCCGTTCAGCCAAACCTGTTCGGTCTTGTCGACCACTGCAGCTACTTCTTCTTTCCGAAGCCGAAGAGCGTCTTGCTGCTCCCGCTCTTCGACTTGCGCATCTCGATCAGGCGGAGCTCCTGAGTGGCCTCGACGTGGGTGGGGCGATACTCCAGAACCTTCCGGAACATTCTCTCCGCCCGAGTGGGTTCTTCGCAAGCCTTGTGCAGCTTGGCAAGGTAGTAGTAGCCGCTCGGCGAGTTCGGGGCGAGGCTCGTCGCCTTCTGGATCTGCTCCTGCGCCTCCCTCCGGACACTCGCGTCCTCGGGATTTTGCAGGAAACGGGCCCAGCCCATGAGCGCGTAAAACTCGCCCTCCTGGGGGTCGAGCTTGAGAGCCCAGTTGAGCGCGTCGATCGCGTCGGAGTACTGGCGCCGCTTCACGAGATCCTCGGCCTTTTGAAACTGCTGCTCGGCAGAGAGAATCTTGGTGACCGCGGCCTTACTCTCCTTGGAAGAGCTGCCTTTGCTGAGCTGATCCAGGTAGTTGCGGAGCTGCTCCGGATTGCTGAGGACCTCGTGCGCCTGCGAGATGCGCGCGAACACCTCCGAGGCGAGCGCCTGCAGCTCGGCGCTCGCGCCTCCGAGCTTGTCGGGGTGATAGCGCTTCGCGAGCTCTACGAAGGCCTCGCGCGAGTCCGCCGTCGTGGCCTTGGTGCTGAGACCGAGCACCTCGAAGTGGTTCTGCTTCCTCTGCTTTCGCTTGAGCTGCGCCAGCTCTTCGGCCACCTCGGCACCCCCGCGCGACGCTGGCGCAGTGCGGGCACCTGCTCCTTTCGCGACCTCGGTGAAGGTCACGCAGCCGACGAGCCACATGGCATAGAGGGTGGACGCGTGATCTCGGAGCAAGGAGCTGACTCGCTTCTCGGAGCGCAGGGCCTGGAGCAGGGCCTGCGCCGCGCCTCCGAGCTCCTCTCCCTTCAGAGCCTCAGCGTCCGGCGACACGTCGGAGCCGTGATAGGGCCCGAGCTCGCGGTCCAGCACAGAGGGGTGAATGACCCCCGCGCCCTGAACGATCACCTGCCTGGGCGTCCAGCCCTCGACCTTGCTGCCCCGCCTGCTCCCACCGGAGCCCTCCACGAACCAGGTCTCGCCCTCGATCCAGGACAGGAGGTCGAGCAGCTTGTCTCGCGCTTGCTCCGCCAGGGCACGGTCCAGCTGCACCTGGCCGGATCGCACCCAGCTTGACGAGTAGCGCCCCCTGCGGCTGCCCCGAGGCCCTGGAGCGCCGTTGCGCCTCCTGGTACGCCCTCTCGTCGATGTGGCCTGCATCGAACAAGCACCGTCCCAGGGTCTCCTTGGCAAGGTTGGAGCGGACGGCACGAGGCACGCCCCGCTCCAGCAGCAGCTCCTTGTGGCGCTTCCCGTACTGAAAGTGAATGAGGCCACTCTTCCGGTCGCGCATCGGCTCCCAGAGGACACGGGGCGCAGAGAGCGTCGTGAGGTCGCCGCGTTCCCGTTCGACCTCGGCCGGCTTCTCCTTCTCCGGTTTGCCCAGCAGTTGCTCCAGATGCCCGGCGAGATCGCGGGCGGAGAAGGGCTTCTCCAAGAACACGGCAACGCCTGCGGTCTCGAGGTCGCGCGCGACGCTCTTCCCGCGATAAACGCCGCTCATCGCGATGATGGGAATATCGCGGGTCCGATCGACGGAACGCAGCTTCTGCACGACTCCGAGCCCGTCGACCTTCGGCAGCAGAAGATCCAGCAGCACGAGATCTGGAGGCTGATCCTTTACCGCCTCCAGCGCGGCCGCCCCGTCGTGGACGGGGCGGACCGAGTAGCCCAGCTTCTCGATCGCACGCCCGAGCGAGCGACACAGCGCGCGGTCGTCTTCTGCGATCAGAACTTCCACGCCTGGCGCGCCTCCGGAAGAGCCTGGGACCTCTCAGCTCTATCGGTCAGAGGTCGGAGGTCAGTAAGTCTCTGAGCCCCTGCTCGAAGGGTGCGCGCGCGATTCCCCGCTCCGTCACGATGGCGCTGATGTACGCGGCTGGCGTCACGTCGAAGGCCGGGTGAAGCGCCGAGACCTCCTTCGGCGTGATGCGCTGGCCGGCAAACACCACGACCTCCTCAGAGCTGCGCTCCTCGATCGGGATGTCCGCTCCTGTCGCGGTCTTCGGATCGACGGTGGAGAGTGGAGCCGCGACGTAGAAGGGGATGCCGTGAGCGTGCGCCAGTACCGCCAGGCTGTAGGTACCGATCTTGTTCGCGACATCGCCGTTCCGCGCGATACGATCCGCTCCAACGATCACCAGGTCGATCTCGCCCCGGGCCATCAGCGCCCCACCCATGGAGTCGGTGATCAGAGTCACGGGAATGTCGTCCCGGCTGAGTTCCCAGGCCGTGAGCCGGGCGCCTTGCAGGTAGGGCCGAGTCTCGGACGCGAGCACGCGCTCGATCCGTCCCTCGCGCGCAGCCGAGCGGATGACGCCCAGTGCCGTGCCGTACCCTGCAGTCGCGAGCGCGCCGGCGTTGCAGTGCGTCAGCGCCCGCACCCCCGGCGCGAAGAGCTCCAGGCCGCACTCACCGATGGCCCGACACGTGGCCACGTCCTCGTCGTGCATGGCCTGGGCCAGCGCCCTGGCCTCGGCGCGCAGCTGCTCCGGGGCCACGGCCTCCGCGAGCAGACGCCGGAGGTGCGAGGAGATCCGGTCGAGCGCCCAGGAGAGATTCACGGCGGTCGGGCGCGTGCGCGCGAGTCGCTCCAGGGTGCGCTCGAGCGTCGCGCCGAGCTGATCATCCGGGCAGCGCGACAGCTCTACCGCGACTCCCATCGCGGCTGCTACACCGATGGCCGGTGCGCCTCGCACGACCATGTCCTCGATGGCGCGAGCCACTTCCTCACCGCTCCTGAACAGCTCGTACTTCTCCTCGCCGGGCAGCGCGCGCTGGTCGAGCATCTCCACACCGTCCGGTGCGAGACGCAGGGTGAAGAAGCTCATGGATTGCCGCGCAGCAGGCTGTCGAGCAGATCCCTCACCGTGCCCGCGCCCTCCTCACCAATCGCCTCCTCGATCTTCTCCTGCAGGCGATCGGAGCCAGTAGCGTATTCCAGCGCGAGGCCCGCGAGAGCCTGCCGGTCCAGACGCAGGCGCGGGCGGTCGACGGTGCCTCCAACGGCGGCGATGGGAATTACGGTCTGGCGACGCGAGCCTTTGCCGAGCTCCTCGTCCACCTCTCGCGAGAGCACCACGCGACCCGAGAGATCCAGCGCACCGTCCACCAGGCCGATCCCTCCGCGCAGGTAGGCGGTCGCGTTGCGGTAGACCAGCGTGAGGTTTTGGGTGCTGAGCCGAGCGTCTGCAAGCGTGTAGTCCGCAGACAGGCTCTCGAACTGTTCCTCCTCGTAGCGTGAGAGATCCTTCCCCTCCAGCTGAGCGAGCAGCACGGGCAGCGTCGCCAGGTCTCCGAAGACCTGTTGCAAGAGCGAGAAACCCTGGATGCGTCCGTCGTCGATCCGGAAGCTGCCGGAACCGGAGATGCTCTCGAGCTCTGGCGGACCCGCCAGGCTGGCGCTGGACGTGAGGCTGCCAGTGAGCTCCGAGCTTCCCATGAGCGCTTGCAGCAGCGCCCCGACATTCGCCTCGCTGGTGCCGACGTTCAGCGCGACGGAGCCCGCTACCAGATCGTAGCTCCCCGAGAGCGTCGCGGGCTCCCCGGCAACGTGGACCTCTGACGCATCGAAGCGGACCACATTGCCAGCGCCGACGAGCGAGCCCGATAGGCGCGCCTCGCCCTGCTCGAGGGGCAGCGTGACGTCCTCGAGTCCCAGGAGCCCCGACACCTGCAGCGGCTCGGGGCGCACGCGCAGGGTGTCGAGCTGGAGTCGGCCGGAGAGAGCGGGCACTCCTGTCAGGTAGGGCCCGAGCGCTTCGAGGTCGATGCTGCCGGGCTGGAGCTCGAGCGTGGGCGTCGCCGCAGCGAGGTCCACCTGCACGCGCAGCTCGTTGCTGCCGAGGCGAAGCGTGAGCTCCAGTGGACCCTCTCCGCGCAGGCTGGCGTCCGCGCCGATGTCGCCCTGAAGACCCATATCTCCCCGCTGCACCCGCAGGTCCGCGACCTCCAGGTGGGCATCGGCGCCGGCCAGCTGTCCGGCCTCGAACGTGGCCGAGGCGGGACCCGCGACCCGCCCCTCTACGGGATCGAGCTCGAGCCGCTCGGCCAGCGGGGCGAGGTCGAGTCCGAGCTCACTGCTGATCGTCGCGGCGAGCTCGTCGGTTCCCAGTCCGGCCACGAGGACGCGGCCAGCGCGCAGCGTGCCGATGCCAGGGAGATCGGCGTCGAAAAAGAGCTCGCCGCTCCCGTCCAGCTCGAGGGAGCCCCGCGCACTCGCACCCTCCACGCGCCAGGGTCCCGCCTCGAGCTCCGCATCGTTGATCGTCAGGGTCTGCACGGCAAGCGTGAGCGGCGCGCCGACATCCGCGCCAGGCTCCGACGCTGGCTCTCCAGTCGACGCGCCAGGGAGCTTCGCCAGGTCGGGCATGCCCTCGGCATCGAGCGGAATGCGGAGCCGCGGGCTGTCCACAGCGACCGCACGGAGCACGACACGACCCGCGAGCAGGGCGAGCGCCGAGATCCTCAGCCGCAGCTCGGCGACCTCGGCCAGGGGCGGGTCCTCGGCCGCGTGTCCCGCAATGCGGATGTCTCGCGCGCGCAGGGCAGGCGGAAACAGGGCGAGGTCGAGCTCCCCGAGCTGGATCTCGCGTCCCAGGGCGAGGCCTGCTCGTTCCAGGATCGGCTCGCGCAGCTCCTCCGGATCGACCAGCAGCAGCAACGCGACGACGACCAGGCCGAGTGCCAGCAGCAGTCCGCCAGCGACGAAGACCACACGTCGCACGCTACGATCCTGTCGACAACGCTTCGTGCCGCGTCTCGGGCAACGCTTCGTGCCACGGCTCGGGCGACGCTTCGTGCCACTGCGTCTCACGCTGATAGGCGTCTCCGACACGCAGGAGCGTCGCCTCGTCAAGAGGCCTCCCGATCAGCTGCATGCCCGCGGGCAGTCCCTCCCCGACAAAGCCGCACGGCAGAGAGAGGGCAGGCAGGCCGGCCAGGTTCACCGTCACGGTGAATACGTCGGAGAGGTACATCTGCAGGGGGTCTTCGAGCCGCTCGCCGAGGGGCCAGGCCGGCCCGGGAGTCGTTGGGCTCACGAGCACGTCGCACGACTCGAAGGCCGCCTCGAAGTCGCGGCGGATCAGGCTCCGCACCTGTTGCGCCTTCCGGTAGTACGCGTCGTAGTAGCCTGCGGAGAGCACGTAGGTGCCGAGCAGGATGCGTCGCTTGACCTCTCTGCCGAAACCGCGCGAGCGCGTCTTCATGTACATGTCTTCCAGCGAGTCGGAGTCCGCTCGAAACCCGTACTTGACCCCGTCGTAACGCGACAGGTTGGAGGAGGCCTCCGCGGTACAGATCAAGTAGTAGGCGGAGATCCCGTAGGAGCTGTGAGGCAACGACACTTCGACGGTCCGTGCGCCGAGAGATTCGAGCACGGCAACGGCCTCCCGCAGCCGGTTCATGGTCTCCGGATCGCAGCCTTCCTCATCGAGCATCTCCCTCGGGAGCCCCACGCGCAGCCCCGCGATCGACTCACCGAGGGCGGAGTGGTAGTCGGGAACCGAGCGGGACGACGAGGTGGCGTCTCGTGCATCGTGTCCTGCGATCCCACCGAGCAGGAGTGCCGCATCCCCGACGCTGCGGGTGAGCGTGCCGATCTGATCGAGCGAGCTCGCGAAGGCCACGAGGCCGTAGCGGGAGACACGCCCATAGGTCGGCTTGAGCCCGACCACCCCGCAGAGCGCAGCGGGCTGGCGGATCGAGCCGCCGGTGTCCGTCCCGAGTGCGGCGGGCACCTCGCGGGCTGCGACGGCGGCCGCGCTGCCCCCACTCGATCCGCCGGGAACGCGAGCGAGATCCCAGGGATTTCGCGTGGTCTGGAGCGCGGAGTTCTCGCACGAAGATCCCATCGCGAACTCGTCCATGTTCGCGGAGCCGATGATCACCATGCCGACCTCGCCGAGCTTCGTGAGGACCGTCGCCTCGTACGCCGAGCGATAGCCGCGCAGGATCTGTGAGGCGCAGCGTGTCTCGAAGCGTGGGCTCACGAGGTTGTCCTTGATCGCGATCGGCAGACCGTGGAGCGGGGATCGCGCCGCACTGCTCGAACGAGCCTGGTCCGCCGCCTCGGCCTCGCGCAGCGCCTCCTCGCTCCGCAGCGAGAGAAACGCTCCCACCCTGGAGTCGACGGCCTCGATACGGTCGAGGCAGCTCTTGACCACCTCTCGACAGCTCACCTGTCCAGCCGCCACGAGACGCGAGATGCCGCCCAGTGTCTCCGCACAGAGCGGGTCGAGAGGGCTGTTCACTCGAGGACCTTGGGCACGACCATGGCGGACTCGGTGTGCTCTGGTGCGTTGCGGACGACCTCGGAAACCTTCAACACGCCGTGCACCTCGTCGGGTCGCAGCGGTGTCGTGAGCTCGAGAACGTGGGTGGTGGGAGGGACCGCCGACGTGTCGAGCTCGTCGAGGCGCTCGACGTAGGTCAGGATGGCGTCCAGATCCTCGCGCATGCGCTCCACCTCGTCCGGTTGGAGCTCGAGCCGCGCGAGGCGTGCCATGCGCAGAACGGTCTCTGCGGCGATCCGCATGCGGCGAAGCTAACTGATTCGCCTGGCCGAGCTACTCGCCCTGGCGCTGAGAGTCGAGGGGATCGGGAAAGAACCTCCAATCGAACTTTCCGATCCGCACGCGGTGCCAGCCCGCCCTTCCGGAGACGGCCTGCGCGTGCGCCCACTTGATCGCCCGGCCGCGTGCCCAGGCGCGCGTGTCGTCGGGCGGCGACGTGCGGGCTCTGGTCACTCGCTCGGGGTCGGTCAGGCGGCGCATGAGGCCGCGCGCCTCGAGCCGCCGGTAGCCACCGCGCGGGGAGAGCTCGTGATAGCGCAGGTCGACCCGCCAGGCCCGGAACGCCAGCTCTCGCAGCCGTGCATCCGCAGGACCGTGCGGACCCTCGTCTGCCAGGAGCTCCGCGCCGCGCTGTCGCAGCTCGCTGCGGTCTCGGGGATCTTCGATCTCCTCGCGCAGGAGCCGCGCCTTCGCGATCCAGTCGACACGATCGGCAAGCGACTGCGGATCGAGCTCCAGCGCCTCCAGGGTCTCCTCCCAGTACTCGAGCACACGGCGCTTCCACGCCTGCTGAGGCGCGTTCCCGAGCACCTGTCGCACACCGTGCAGATAGGCGCGCTGGAGCTCGAGGGCGGTCATTCGCGCCCCTCCGACCAGCTCCAGCTCTGCGCCGAGCTCGGGATCGCGGTTGATCCGGCGCAGTGACGCAAGCGGTGCACTCAACACGGGCCAGTCGAACTCGACACCGGACTCGATCGCCTCCAGCACGAGCGCCGTCGCGCCCACGCGCAGCACCTGCGCCCATTCCGACAGGTTCGCGTCTCCTATCAGCAGGTGCAGACGCCGCCGCGCGCGGAGCGCAGACCAGGGCTGAAAGAAGAGGTCGCGCGTCTCGTAGAGCGGGCGCTCGTCGCCATCAGGGAAGATCCGAGCCAGCGTCTTGAGAAACGGTGGTCGCTGAGCGAGCCGGAGCAGCGGCCCGCCGTCGAAAGAGAGCGTTCCGGCTCCCGTGTAGAGAGTGCGCGAAACGAGGAAGCCGGTCAGGTATTTGCGGAAGCGTCGGAAGTGGAAGCGATTGTAGACGGCGGAGTGGAGACTCATGAGCGGATAGATCGGAGCGATCAGGTTCTGCGTGCGGCGCGCCAGCTCGCCGGGGTGGTCCTCCAGCTGACGGGCAAAGCGCTCCACCGCCCCGAAGACTCGTTGCGCGGCGCCAGGTCGCACGACCCGCAGCACTGCGCCCACGACCAGGAGCGAGAGTCCAGTCGCGAGTGCCAGCACGACGAACGCAACTCGCAGCCCCAGCAGGTAGAGGACGACAGGCAGCGAGAGCAAGCACAACAGCAGCCACAGCGGCACGAAGAGCAGGCGCAGTCCCAAGGAGAAGCGATCCTCCACCCAGTAGCTCTCGTGCGAGCCAAAGGTGTTGCCCTGACTATCTATGTTGTTCTTCCCGAGCCGTACCTGGCCGCGGTAGCCGGCGAGCGCAAGCTGCTCGTTCACCTCGTGAGCCAGCTCTTCCACCAGCTCGTCCTTCGCCCGCTCGAAGTGGATCAGCGCGAAGGGATCACGGCACTCCGGGCTCGCCATCTCGAGCAGTCCGCTCTCGTACTCGTCCGCGCTGGCCTCATAGTGAAAGGTCGTGCCGTTCTCCAGGAAGCGGCCGCCTTTTGGCCGCAGGGGAGAGAAGCCCTGAGGCAAGGTGCGCACGCGCCGGAGCAGGGCCGCCTCGAAGCGCCGATACAGCTCGAGCTTGGTGGGGCCCCGCTGACTCACGCCCGCTCGCGGGTGGTAAATCAGCGCGTACTCCGTCTCGATTCCGAAGACCCGTTCTCTCATGCCGGATATATTTAGCATGACACATGCCCGAGCTACCGGAAGTCGAGGTCACGCGCCGCCGCATCGAGGGGCTGCTCGTGGGCAGACGCATCTCACGGGTCCTCACCACGGGGAACAGCTACTTCTTTCTGACGGACCCGCGGCGCCTGCGCCGACGTCTCGCAGGTCGCTCTGTCACCGGGCTCGAACGTCACGGCAAGTACCTGGTAGCCCTGCTGGATGACGGCCGGAGGCTCTTGCTCCACCTCGGCATGTCGGGTCAGCTCTTCTCCGAGGAGGCAGCGAGCCCCCGACTGCTCTCAGCCTCCGCGCGTTCCTCCCTCTCGCCCGAGCAACAGACCCGCTTCGCACCCGATCGTCACACGCATCTGCAGCTCTGCTTCGAAGACGGCGGATCCAAGGTGCTGATGAGAGACGTGCGCAAGTTCGGAAAGGTGCGGCTCCTCGAGCCGGGAGAGCGCGAGCCGCGCCTCGAGAAGCTGGGCGTCGACGCCCTGCTGGCAACGGGAGAGCAGCTCTTTCGCGCGGCCCGCGGACGCAAGATCGAGATCAAGAGCCTGCTGCTGGACCAGTCGACCATTGCCGGGGTCGGGAACATCTATGCGGACGAATGCCTGTTCCTGGCTCAGGTCCGGCCGACACGGCGCGCAAGGCGCGTGACTCGCAAAGAGTGCAACTCCGTGATCGAGGCGCTCCACGGGATTCTGGAACGCGCGATCGAGTCGGGGGGCTCCAGCATCAGCGATTACATTTCCCCCGACGGAACAGACGGCACCTATCAGAACGAGCGCCGCGTCTACGCCAGGACCGGCGAGCCATGTCCGGGCTGCGGTAGCAAGATCCGGAGGATCACGATCGCGCAGAGGGGTACCCACTTCTGCGCCAAGTGCCAGCGGTAAGGCTATAGTCCCCGCGTGCACGTCGTCGTTCACTACGCTGAGATAGCGCTCAAGGGCCGCAATCGGCCCCGTTTCGAGCAGCTGCTCCGCCGCCAGCTGCGACGCGTCCTAGCGCCCCTCGGCTGTCGCGATGTCCGAAGCCTGTACGGACGCCTGCTCGTGGAGCTGCCCTCGGGCGTCGACTTCGGCGAGGCGAGCCGGAGGATCGAGCAGGTGTTCGGCGTCGCCTACTTCAGCCGAGCCAGCATGCTCGAGCCGACACTCGAGGAGATCCGGAGGGGAGTGGACGCCCTCGTCGATCAGGCTTCCTTCGAGACCTTCGGCGTGCGGGTGCGGCGGGCCGACAAGAAGCACCCCTGGACCTCGAGCGAGCTCTGTCGCGAGCTCGGGGCGAGGATCGTGGAGCGCACGGGAAAGAAGGTCGACCTCTCGAATCCCGAGCTGTGGGTCGAGCTGCACCTGCTCTCCGAGGAAGCGATCCTGCTGTGGCAGAAGCTGCCCGGACCGGGCGGGCTGCCGGTCGGATCGGCGGGCCGCGCGGTGTCGCTGATCTCTGGCGGCATCGACTCCCCGGTGGCTTCTCATCGGATGCTGAAGCGCGGCCTCGAGCTCGTCTATGTTCACTTTCACAGCGCGCCCTACACGAGCGCGGCGTCGCAGTACAAGGTAAGAGATCTGGTCGCGCACCTCGCCGCGCTCCAGGGACCGACCAGCCTCTACCAGATTCCGTTCGGAGAGATCCAGCAGACGCTCGTGCGCGAGGCTCCGGCCGAGCCGCGCATCATCCTGTACCGGCGCTTCATGCTGCGTGTGGCAGAGGCGATCGCGGAGACCGAGCGAGCCCTGGCCCTGGTCACGGGCGACAGCCTCGGTCAGGTCTCCTCCCAGACGCTCGCGAATCTGGACACCGTGGGACGGGCGACGAGCCTGCCCCTGCTCCGACCACTGGTTGGAATGGACAAGATCGAGATCATCGAGGCCGCCGAGGGGATCGGGACCTACGAGATCTCCATCGAGCCAGACGAGGACTGCTGCAGCTACCTGATGCCGCGCAAGCCCGCGACGTGGACGCGGCCCGACAGCCTGGAGACGATCGAGCGCGGCCTCGACGTCAAGGGACTGGTCGGGCAGGCGCTCGGCGGAGCACGCAGAGAGAGAATCGAGCCTACATGAGCGAAGAGCTGGCGAGCTTCGACTCCTTCTCCGAGGGAATCCGAGCGGGGATCGAAGAGCTGGGCTGGAGCGAGCCGATGCCGGTGCAGCGCCGCGTCATTCCGGTGATACGCAACGGGCGGGACCTGATCGTGCAGGCCGTCACCGGCAGCGGCAAGACCGGCGGCTTCGGCCTTCCCATCGTCGAGAGCATCGAGCCCGAGCGGGGTGAGATCCAGGCACTCATCGTGGCACCCACGCGCGAGCTCGCCGGCCAGATCGAAGGGGAGCTCGCGGTCATGGGGAGACGGATCGGCGTCAGTACGATCGCGGTCTACGGGGGCACGGCATACCGGCCCCAGCTCGACGCGTTCGAACGGGGCGTGCACATCGTAGCCGGAACTCCAGGACGACTGCTCGACCACCTGAAGTCGCGCAGGATGACGCTCGACGGCCTGCGCGTACTGATCTTCGACGAAGCTGACGAGCTGCTCAGCCTGGGATTCTGGCCTGACATCCGCGAGATCCAGGGGTTCTTGCCGAAGAAGCTCCTGACGGGCCTGTTCTCTGCGACCATGCCCCAACGCGTAGTGTCCCTGTCGCGCGTGTTTCTCAACGACCCGGAGTTCATCTCCTTCTCCGAGGGAGGTGTGCGATCGCCGGAGGAAATCGAACACTGGCACTACATCGTGCAGGCGTCACAGAAGGAGACCGCGCTGCTGCGTATTCTCCGCTTCGAGGATCCCGACTCCGCGCTCATCTTCTGCAACACGCGAGACGACACACGCTTCGTCTCCGCCTTCTTGCGCCGGCACGAGATCGACGCCGACATGATCCAGGGCGAGATGTCGCAGGCCGCGCGCGAGGCGGTGATGCGGCGCATCAAGGCAGGCGAGCTGCGGATCCTGGTCGCCACCGACGTGGCCGCTCGCGGCATCGACATCAGCGACCTCTCACACGTCTTCTCGTTCACCTCGCCCGACTCGCCGGAGGTCTACCTCCACCGGACAGGCCGCACCGGCCGTGCGGGAAAGGCGGGTACCGCCATCTCGCTCGTCTCGGGGCTGGACATCGGCAACTTTCGCTCGCTGCAAAAAGTGAACCGGATGACAATTCCGGAGCGTCCGCTCCCCACCCAGCTGGAGGTCGACGAGCGCATCGCGCAGCGCTTGCAGGTGGATATCGAGCACGATCTGCGCGCCTTCCCCGAGCCAGAGCGCAGCGTGCGGCAGGAAGAGATGCTACCGATCGTCGACGCGTTGACGGCCAGCGAAACCGGAAGGCGTCACCTCGCAGCCGTCCTCTTCTCCTACCTGCGCGCTCGGCACGTCAGCGCCCCAGGCCCGAGCGTCGAGCAGACCGAGATGGTCGAGCCAGCGGCAGCGGAGACGGAGAGCGCGGAGCGAGTCGAAGACGCCCCCCAGCGCAAGAGACGTCGCCGGCGCCGCAGACCCTCGAAGGAAGGCTAGCGACCCGACTACCTGTAATGTCGAGGAGCGGCGGGATCGCTCCAATCCTCGCAGAACTTCGTCCAGACCGTGCCTCGCTGCTCGTCAAACAGGATCACCAACGGACGTTGCGTCTCCCTGCTGTTGCGCGCTGCAGTGAGCCAGTTCCGAACGGGCTGAATCGTGTGCTCCAGGATCAACTTTGTCACGCGCTTGCGCATCCGGGCCTTCACGGGGAAGACCAGGATCGATTGCTGGCAGAGCTCGAGCTCTCCGGCTGCAGATTCCTTTTTCTCGAGCTCGGCGACGGAGCAGCCCATGAGCTGAGCTTGCGCACGCGCAGCGCCGTGGAAGCGGGAGGTGAACCATTCGCCGCCACCGATCCTCCAACCCAAGTCCGAACGCCTCCCCGTCTTCGTCCGCAAGCGCTCCAGCGCGCTGTTCGTCAGCTGCGGGAGGCTGTTGTCCAGCGCGAGCACCGGATACTCGTGGGCGCGACTCACGATCGGATCGTAGTGGTCGAGCTGCACGCCCGACGTGAACAGGTAGAACAGCCCCATCTCTTCCAGGCCTTCGACGGGCTTGAGCTCCTTGGCGAGCCGAGCTCCGCTGATGGCGTACGCGAGCTGACGTGGCAGCGCATCCTTCAGCAGCGTCGGAATCACACCGGGAGCATCGAAACCGAATTTCGACTCGTCAAGCAGCGGCGAGGCAGAGCGTGCGGATGTGAGCGCGGCTGACGCGGGAGTGCACGCTCTTCGTCAAGCAAGCGCTCGAGCTTCCCGCTCTCCGGACGAGTGAGCCCAGACCAGCGAACGCTCGGAGGTATCGAGTCTGACCATTGGCTCCCGCGCGAGACCCGCGCCGGAAGCCGGCCTCACCCTCACCGCGCCGTTCGCTACGTCGAGCCAGCACGCGGCACCAGCGGCGTCAGCCACGAGCAGCAGGCCTGCTCCCCCGACATAGGCCACACGACGACGCAGGTGTTCGACGGCCGCTTCGAGGTTCCTCGACCGAAAGATGAGCTCCTGAGCGAGGAAGCGCAGCGACACCCCACTCAGGCGACGGTCGGCAAGGCAGATGGCGGCGATGCCTTCCGAGTTCACGCCGGCCAGGCAGCCAGCGAACGAAGCACAGGTCAGCTCCACGCTCGGAAAACCTCCGGCGTCCGGACGGCTCGCACGCAGCGCCAGCTCGGGCTCCAGCTCCACGGGCACCTCGAAGCTCGCCCCGAGGCAGCTCCCGAGCAGGAAGCCCGCGCCCTGCACGCGGTGGAGCCGCTCGGCCAACGTGAGCGCGGCAACGGAGACCCCCGCCGCGGCTGCAATGCCCTCCATCCTCTCGCGCTGCTGCGGCAGCTGTCGCGCCAGAGCGAGTCCACTCGTCCGCATCGCCCGGACCCGCGCACCCCTCCATCCAAGCACACCGTAGCGAGATCGCAGCAGTCTTACGCCGCTGGCGATCTCGCCACGCATGGAGCGCCCCTGCGCGCGCCCCTGATCAACCGGCGCGCCCTCCGCCTGGATCATCTCAGTCCTCTGGCGGAGGCTCGATGACAAGAACCTCGTTCAGCGAGCCGGTGCGGTAGCCGTCCAGGTCGAGTGCCACGTAGCGGAATCCCAGGTCGTGGAGAGCCTTGGACATGAGTCGCATGCGAGTGGTGTCGCCGCTTGCGGCCAGCTCCTCGGGTGCGAGCTCGATTCGCGCCAGGTCGCCGTGGTGTCGAACGCGTACCTGCCGGAAGCCGAGCTCGCGCAGTGCGTCCTCCGCGCGGTCGATCTGGCGCAGCTTCGCGGGCGTGACCTCCATTCCGTAGGGAATCCGCGAAGAGAGGCAGGCGGACGCGGGCAGGTCCGCGCTCGGCAAGCCCGCCTCCCGAGACAGCTGACGGATCTCGCTCTTGCTCAAGCCCGCGTCGAGCAGCGGCGACAGGACACGATGCTCTTCTGCCGCCCGATGGCCGGGACGAAAGTCGCCCGTGTCGTCGCTGTTGATGCCGTAGGCGACGGCCTCGTAGCCGAGCTGCTGCCGCAGCCGCTCGAGCACGTCGAATAGCTCCGACTTGCAGAAGTAGCAGCGGTTGGAAGGGTTGGCCGCGTACTCGGGGTTCTCCACCTCACACGTGTCGACGAAGCGGTGCGCAAAACCGAACTGCTCGGCCATCGCCTTCGCCATGCTGCGGTGGCTCTCCGGGTAAGAGGGAGAGTCGGCCGTCACGGCGAGGGCGCGATCTCCGAGCGCGGTGTGAGCCGCCCAGGCGAGGTACGCGGAGTCCACTCCGCCGGAGTACGCGATTAGCAGCCCGTCACTCGACCCGAGCTGCGCGAGCAGCTCGGCTTCCTTGGCCATCAGGGAGGGCATGCGTGCAGGGTAAGGAGGCCTGCCGCGCACTGTCAATGACAGCCCGAGGCGCCCTGCTACTCTCGCGGGGTGTCGAAGCTTCGCGTGGGGATCCTGTTCGGCGGTCGGTCGACGGAGCACGAGGTGTCCATCACCTCGGCCACGACCGTTCTCCAGGCGATGGATCCGGCTCGCTACACACCGGTCCTGATCGGCATCGACCAGGACGGACACTGGCTCGCCGCCGAGCCCGAGCTCGAGCTCTTGCCCGAGGCGCTGTTCCGCAGCCCGAAGGCAGTGCGCGGCTTCGCCTCGCTGCGCCACGGTCTGGAGCTGTCGCGAGGGTCGGAGCTCGACTCGGCCCTGCAGGGTCCCGTCGACGTGATCTTTCCGATCATCCACGGCCGCTCGGGTGAGGACGGCAGCCTGCAGGGTCTACTGGAGCTGGCCGGGGTTCCCTACGTGGGTACAGACGTCAAGTCGACCGCGCTGTGCATGGACAAGACCCTGACGAAGGCAGTGCTGCGGGATGCCGGCCTTCCCGTGGTACCGAGCCTCGAGGGGAAGATCCACCAGCTGCTCGGCAGTGACGCGGCGTTCCTCGACGAGGTGGAGCGCCAGTTCGACTACCCGGTATTCGTCAAGCCCACCAACAGCGGCTCGTCGGTCGGCACCGTGAAGGCGCGTAGCCGTGCCCACCTGCACCAGGGCATCAAGGAGGCAGCGCGCTACGACGTCGACGTCCTCGTCGAGCCCGCGATCGACGCCCGAGAGATCGAATGCGCCGTATTGGGTGGTCACACGCCGCAAGCCTCCGCGCTCGGCGAGATTCGCTACACCGGCGAGTTCTACGACTACGAGGCCAAGTACGCCAGCGACCAGACGCAGCTGTTGATCCCCGCGGACCTGTCCGAGGAGAAGGGCGAGGAGCTGCGAGAGCTCGCGCTGCGTGCGTTTCGTGCCCTCAAGTGTTGGGGGATGGCGCGCGTGGACTTCTTCGTCGAGCGAAGCAGCGAGCGCGTGTACATCGGCGAGCTCAACACCCACCCTGGCTTCACCGATGGCAGCATGTTTCCCAGGCTCTGGGATTACTCGGGGATCGCCGTGTCCGAGCAGGTCGATCGACTGATCGAGCTCGCCCTGGAGCGCGACCAGGAGCGGCGAGCGCTGGAGGTGCGCTTCCAGAGCTAGTCTTGCGGGACCCGGCGCGCGAGCGGTCGCGCGCCACCCGCCTCCGCTCAGGCCTTCGGCCTTCGCTGCGCGCGCCGCTTCCGCGGCGCTTGCAGGGTGGCTGTACGGGTGGGGGGTAGCTGCGCGATGGGGGTGGCTGCGCTGGCTGCGCGATGGGAGAGCCGGGGGTTTGTAGTCTGGGGGGGTGATTAGTATCGAGGAGTTTGCGGGGGAGCTGATCCGGCTCGGGGCGGGGTGGCGGAAGCGGCCGTTGCCGCGGAGGCGGCGCGACCGGCAGATCCTGATGAAGAGTATTCTGCTTACGCTGGATAGCAGTCGGACGTATACGGAGCCGGAGATTAACGAGTGTATCCGTGCGTGGAATGCCCGGGTGGCTCCGGCGATCGAGACGGATCACGTGACGCTGCGACGTCTGCTCGTGGATCACGGACACCTCGAGCGCAGGGCGGACGGGGGCACCTACCAGGTCGGGTTCCCGCCGAGCCCCCTGGCCTTCCACCTGGAGGTAGACGACCTGGATGTGGTCTCGACCGTCGCCGCCTACCGCGAGGCGCACCCGCCGAACTCGAGAGCCCGCAGGCAAAAAGATTGCCGGAGCCCAGGTGGGACACGATGACCGCGGCTGCTGTCCGTGCGTTGGCCGCGCTGCTCGCCTCTACCTCACTCGCCGTGGCGGGCGAGCACGACGGCGGCCGCACTACGGGGGGGACGCCGGGGGACAGCACTACTCGACGCTGACGGAGATCACACGCGAGAACGTGGCCGACCTGGGGGTGGCCTGGACCTACCGCCACGGCGACTGGCGAGGAGGTCGGGGTGGGGACGCACGATCCGACTTCGCCTTCGAGGCCACCCCGATCCTGGCCGAAGACACGCTCTACTTCTGCACGCCGCTCAACCGCGTCATCGCGCTCGACCCCGCGACGGGCACCGAGCGCTGGAGCTTCGACCCGGAGATCGATCTCGCCGGCCGCTACGCGAATCAGTTCAACTGCCGAGGGGTGACCTTCTGGCGCGATCCAGCAGCCGAGACGGAAGCCGACTGCCAGGCTCGCATCTTCACGGGCACGAACGACGCGCGCCTCATCGCGCTGGATGCGTCAACCGGGCGCCCGTGCCCGCAGTTCGCAAAGCATGGCAGCGTCGATCTCAGCGTTGGCGTGGGAGAGATCCACTGGAAGGGCGAGTACCAGGTGACCTCTGCACCCGTTCTCGCTGGGGATGTGGTCGTCGTCGGCACCGCGATCAGCGACAACCAGACGACCGAGGCCCCGAGCGGCGTCGTGCGAGGCTTCGACGCGCGCACGGGGGAGCTGCGCTGGGCCTTTGACCCCGTGCGGCGCGGCTTCGAGGCGGGCTTCTTTCTCGGCACGGCGAACGTCTGGGCGCCGATGTCCTACGACGCGGAGCGCGACCTGCTCTTCATACCAACGGGCAACTCGTCACCGGACTACTGGGGCGGTCATCGCCGCGGCCTCGACGAGTACGCAAGCTCCGTCCTGGCGCTGCGCGGTGAAACGGGGCAGCTGATCTGGCACTTCCAGACCGTCCACCACGACGTCTGGGACTACGACGTGCCCGCGCAGCCGACCCTGACCGAGCTCGTTCGCGACGGCGCGCGTGTGCCAGCGGTGCTGCAGACCACGAAGATGGGCCACCTCTTTGTGCTCCACCGCGAGACCGGCGTCCCGCTCTTCCCCGTCGAGGAACGCCCGGTGCCGCAGGGTGGCGTGTCAGGGGAGACCCTCGCGGCCACACAGCCCTTCCCCACAAAGCCTCCGCCGCTCGTCCGCCAGCGGATCGGACCCGAGGACGCCTGGGGCTTGACGCCCTTCGATCGCGCGTGGTGTCGGCGCCGCATCGAGGAGCTCCGCCACGACGGGCCCTTTGCCCCGCCAAGCCTCGAGGGCACGCTCATGTATCCCGGGAACGCTGGCGGCTCCAACTGGGGCGGGATCGCGGTGGACCCAGGACGGCAGATCGCCGTCGCCAACGTCATGGACCTCGCCTGGCTCGTGACCCTGTTCCCGACCGAGGAGACGGAGGCTCGGCGACGGGCAGGGCCGGGGATCGAGATCTCTCCCCAGCACGGGACGCCATTCGGCATGCGCCGCGAGACATTCACATCTCCGCTGGGTCTCCCATGCCACAAGCCACCATGGGGGGAGATCATGGCGGTGGACCTGGCCGGGGGAGAGATCCTCTGGCGGCGCCCCTTCGGTACGACACGCGACATGACGCCGCTCCCGCTGGCGTTCGAGCTCGGCCTACCGAACCTTGGCGGCCCGCTGATCACCGCGGCCGGTCTCGTTTTCATCGGCGCTTCGTTCGACAACTACCTGCGCGCGTACGACCTCGAGACCGGCGCAGAACTCTGGAAGGGCCGACTCCCGGCCGGCGGCCAGGCCACGCCAATGACGTATCCGTCAGAAGGCCGCCAGCTCGTGGTGATCGCGGCCGGTGGCATCGAACGCGCCGGTACGCAGGGCGGCGACCACATCGTGGCCTTCGCCCTGCCGTAACGGGCGACAGCTCTAGTACGATCCGGCTGAAGCGGGCAGGTCCGGGCTCGGGACGCGCGTGAACACGAGGGTACTCGACGTGGTCTTCACGATCGCACAGGTCGCGATGGTGTAGGTGTTGTTGTAGATGGTCTCGGTGATCTGGCTGCCATCGTCGCTCAGTACCGCGGTCGTCTTGAGCGGATAGGGGTTTCCAAAGCAGCGCGAAGTGTCGGAGTCCGACGTGCGCCAGTACGACATGCCGGTGAGCGAGTTCCCATCGATCGTGCCCTCGGTATCCAACTCGCCAGCGGCATAGCCCGCCTCCCCTGCGTTCTGACCCGGCTGGGCCCAGACGAGTCGTGCCTGGTCGCCCTCCACGGTCAGGGTGTAGCGACTGTCTCCGGTCGTCCAGTCTCCCTCCCAGCGCTGGAAGACCGCCAGCTTCTCCGCCTTGATCTCGAGCGAGTAGATCTTGTTGCGAACGGCCTGGATCGTCTCGGAGTCCGGCCCTCCGCTCAATACCAGGCGCAGCGTCTCGATCGCGCCGGCTGGGTCTCCGGCCTCCTCTTGAACCAGCGCGTAGTAGTAACGAGCCTCGGTCCACCACGGTGCGATCCGCAGCGCCTGCTGGTACTCCGACACAGCGCGGAGGAAGTCCTTCTTGTTGACGGCCTGCTCCACGAGCGTGCGCGCGCGAACGGCGTGCCGGCGTGCGCGGTTGGGGACGGCTGGCGCCGGGACGGTGTCGCGCGCCAGGCGAGTCACGCTGCGCACCTCATCGGGGTCCAGCGGCCGCTCACTCACTTTGTCCAGATAGAGGTTCAGCGCGGCGCGTTGGAGCCCCTCTTCGACCAGACGTTCGGCCTCATCCGACATCCGACGCTTGGCCAGCGCTCGCGCGATGTACGCGGTGTGCTCCATCCGCTCCCCGACCTCCACTCTGCGGGTCAGCGCCTGATCCCCCCGTTCGAGCGAGAGCTCGATCCGCGTTCCTGGCGCGTTCGGTCCAGTGAGCTCGACGAGCTCCTCGGAGCTCTCGATCGATCGCCCGTTCACGGCCAGGATCCGATCTCCAGCCTGCAAGCCGGCCGTCTCTGCCGGCGCGGCGGGGACGACAAAGGTCACGAGCTGTCCAGGAGACGTGGATGACTGCGTATACACGCCGAGGAAGCCGCGGTCGGGCAGCCGATCCTGAGCCAGCTGGAGATCTCCGAGGGCGTAGTGCACCGCGGCGACCTGTTCGTCATAGGAGTAGTCGGGATTGACCGCTCGGGCCTGCTCGAGCAGCTCGTGCACTTCTTCGCGCGGAGCGCCGAGATTCAGCTTGGCAAGGGCCAGAGCCGCCAGGGCGGAGCCGGACCAGCCCGGGTGTGCCAGATCGATCCCGATCGCACGGATGTCCCGCAGCGTACGCTCATAGGCACGCGCCTCGAGGTGGAGCCAGGCGCGCAGAAGGTGGGCCGGGATGTAGTCCGGGACGACCCTCACGGAGTCGTCGAGCGCCGACAGCGCCGCCTCCAGCCGACCGAGCGCTCGATAGCTGACGGCGAGGCGCTCATATCGATCCGCTTCCCGCATGTGCTGAGGATGGGTCGTCTCGAATGCGAGGTGCTTGCGGTACGCAGCGATCGCCTCGCGTAGCTGACCCATCTCCGAGTAGCACCTGCCCTTGCCGTATTGGCTCCAGATCTCCCAGTCCGAGCCACGAAGGGTCTCAATCGCTCGATCGTAGGAAGCGAGCGCCTTCTCGTACGCCTGGCGTCGCTGGAGCAGGAGCCCAGTGTAGTAGTGAGCTCCGGCGCGCTCCTCGGTCGAGGCGGTTGGACTCGCAAGGACGCGCTGGAAGGGCTCGGCAGCCTTGGCCCAGCGCTCCTGACCCACATAGCCGGCCCCCAGGAAGTACCACGACGTGGCGTTCTCGGGGTCGCGCTCGACGCTGCGCTGGTTACCGGCGATGACCGAATTGCAGGCTTCCGCCCTGCAGTACTCGTGATGGATTCCCTGTGCCACGCAGCCGGCCAGTGCCAGGCTCAGGAGCGCTACGAGACCGCAGATGGGATGGGGACTCACGGATCTAGTCATGGGCTCTCCTTCGCTGCGCCTGGCTCCTCGAGCTTCGCCAGCACACCTTCGGCGTGGTCCGGGTTCTCCTGCAGATCCTGGATCATCTCGCCGGTGGCTCCGATGCCCTCCTCGAGCTCGCGGATGTTCTTCTGCTGCTCGTCTCGCAGGAGCTCCGCGTCCCCGAGTGCCTTCTCGCTCTCCTCGAGTGCGGCGAGAGCCTCAGCCAGCAGCGCGTCGTCTGCTGCGTCGAGCTCTGCCGGCGCGGGCTCGTCAGTGAGATTGGCTGGAGGCGCCGGCTCCTGCTTCAAGCGCTCGACCTCGAGCTTCGCCTCGTCGGCGCGCTGCTTCGCCTGATCGATCGCGGTCTCGGCCTCGGTCAATTGGGACCGCGCCGCGTGGTAGTCATCAACCTGCTCCCTCGCTCGCGTAAACAGCTGTGTGTAGGCGCGCGTATTCTGCAGGAGGCGCTCGGCCTGCTTGGCCCGAATGGCGCTCTCCTCTATCGGAGCGCCCATCACGTCTGGCACCTCGGCGATCTTCGCGGGACAGTCCACCCCTGACGCTCCGCTGGCTCCGCCACCCATCAGAAGCCCAGCCTGCTCGCTCAAGTAGCGGGCCTCTTCAAGGCGGCCCGAGATAAGCTCGGACTCGCCGGACGCGGACGCGGCGGCCGCCGAGCGGTTCGCCTGCACGAGCAGGTGAGCGGCACAGCGTGCTCGCCCCGCTTCCGTCGTCGGAGTCGCGCGCCCCCGCGCGTCGGCGCGGGCCAGCTTCATCAGGTCGGGAGACGTGAGGATCTCGTCACCAAACGCCCCCTGTTTTGGCTCCACGCGAAGCTCTGGCAGTCCACTCCCGGCGCCGAACTCGCCCGGCAGGTTCCCCATCTCGCCCAGAATGCGTTGCCTCGCCAGCCCCAGCTGGCGGCGTTTCTCGGCTTCGTTCTCGCGTCTCGCGCGGATCTTCTCCTGTCGCGCACGCGCCATCCCCTCGCTGTGCTCGCGGACCGCCTGGCGCTGCTGCGCCGCACGCTGGGCCGCCTCGTGATCGACGCCACAGTTCGGGTCCAGTGCGCATTGCATGTGCTGCGCGAGCGCGTTCCCGATCGGCTGGAAGACCGCGTTCATCATGGCCTGGTACGGGTCGCCCCCGTACGTCGGTGTGAA
Organism: Myxococcota bacterium; assembly: GCA_965247115.1. GTDB lineage: Bacteria > Myxococcota_A > UBA9160 > SZUA-336 > SZUA-336 > JAUXJB01. The sequence goes on along the minus strand of CBDFGR010000003.1, from coordinate 2,248,940 downwards.
CGACGAGCCGGAGCCGGGCGTGCAGCCATACCCGTTCGCATCGTTGTAGACGGTCCCGTTGTTTTGCCTACCGCACCATTCGGCGTAGCCGTCGGGGTCGTATCGCGGATCGGGGGGATCGGCCGTGGCCGGACTGGCCAGCGCGAGCGCCAGCACACACAGGCCGACGGGGCCGGACCTGCGCAGTCGGGTCAAACAGACCCTCTTTCCTGGGCCTGCTCGAAGGGCTGCGGACCCTCGACGTGGTCGTCGCGCAGGATGGCCTCGTGCCCGGCCGGTACATCGATCGGCGCCTCATGACCGTCGAGCGTGAGCTCGACCGTTCCCTCGGTCACGCGGATGCGTATAGCCCGCTCGTCGATCGACTCGACCTCGAACTCGGTTCCCCGAACCGCGGCCGTCGCCCTGGACAGACGCAGGACCGCCGGTCGCATGCAGGTGGGCCGGTGGCGTCCAGCTGTCAGCTCGCGCGCGAGCCCCTTCTTCTTCACGCACATCACGGTGAAGCGCACCCGCCCCTTGAATCGCTCCCAGCGGGATCGCCTGGGCGGCACCGATGCCTGGAGAGAGCTCTTGGGGCCCATGTGCACGATGAAGCCATCCGGCGTGACGAACTCCACGTGACTGTCCTCCCCCGTCTCGACGACATCACCGGGCCCGAATCGAGTAGAGGCGTTCAGTGGCTTCCAGCCGTGCTTGGTCTTGATCCGCACGTCCCCCGTCACGTTGGTGGGGAGTCCAAACACTGCCCCGTTCAACGGATTCGACGCTGCATTCGCCGGCAGGGACTCTGCAGCGCGGCGGGCTGCCTTCAGGTGCCGCTCACGCTCCGCCCTTACGGCCCTCGCCTGGGCGAGCGCGTCCTGCGCACGACGGATCGCGAGGCGCGCGACCTGGAGCGCGCGAACGTTCTGGGCGCTCTCAGCGCGGGCCTGGATCGAGAGTGCCCGCTCGAGCGCGTGACGCGCCTGCTCTTCTGCCTGCTGGGCCCTCGCCACGCGCGCGGCGAACGCGGGATTGAGCCCGGGCTCCGCCGACCACGCGTGCGCAGCAGGGTACGCCAGCAGCAGGAGCGCAAGACACGCTGAGCGGAGTCCGACCATCCAGTGACGTACTGGTTCGGCGGCGACGACCCCGATCTGAAGCCGGAGAGGGAGCAGCTAGCCGGGTAGCGGAGATCCTCCTTGATCTCGCTGCGAGCCAGCGCGCATGATGGCACGGCTCCAGCGGAGGCTCACCCATGCCCGAAATCTCCTGGCTTGCCACACTCGTCGCCACCGTGCTTGCGTTCGCCCTCGGCGCCCTCTGGTACGGGCCGCTGCTCGGCAAGTCCTGGATGGCCGAGCACGACTTTACGGAGGAGGATCTCTCGCGGGACTTCGACCCCGTGAAAACGTATGGGACGAGCGCGCTGCTGGCGGCCCTCTCGGCGTTCGTCTTCGGGATCTTCCTCGCGCTGCTCGGCCAGCACTCTGCGCTCTTCGCCATGGGCTTTGGCTTCAGCGCTGGCCTCTTCTGGGTCGCCTTCTCGATCGGCACGAACTACCTGTTCGAGCGCAGCTCGCTCCGGCTCTTCCTCATCAACGGCGGCTACCACGTGGTCCGCTTCACGCTGATGGGGCTTGCGTTCGGGCTGCTTGGGTGAGCTGAGCGCCGGACCTGACTTGCGGGACCCGGCGCGCGAGCGGTCGCGCGCCACCCGCCTCCGCTCAGGCCAAGGGCCTTCGCTGCGCGCGCCGCTTCCGCGGCGCTTGCATTGCGGGACCCCTCCGCTCTACGCCGAAGCTGCGAGCTTCTCCAGATCTGCTGCCGTGGGGGGCTCGACCTTGTAGAGCCTCTCGCCGTTCGCCCACAGGATCTTGTGGCGCACCTCCGGCTCACAGTCAGAGAGCCCGGCGGCGATCCGCGCGTGCACCTCGTCGCCGTAGAGGCTGGTTGGATGCGGGAAGTCCGTCTCGAAAATGATGTTGTCGACGCCGACCTTGTCGAGCAGCCTGCGGGGGGCGGTCTCCTCGAACCAGTAGCACGCGTAGACGTTGCGGCGGAAGTACTCCGACGGGAGCATCTCGAAGTCGGGCCGGCTCTCGGCGACGCGGTTGCCCTGGAACTGGTAGTCGATCGCCTCGAGCATGAAGGGAATCCAGCCGACGCCCGACTCCACCGAGACGAACTTGATGTCGGGATAGCGCGCGAGAACACCCGACATGAGCAGGTCAGCCACGTGGTTTCCATTGCGCAGGAAGATGTCCACGGAGTCGACCGTGAAGGCCGCCATCCGGCCGTAGACCTTCGCCCGCCCGCCGCCCAGAGCATCTTCCATGTTCCCCGAGCCGATGTGAAAGCTCACGGGCAGGTCCAGGTCCACCGCGACCTCCCAGAGGGGATCCCAGTGCGGATCTCCGAGGAAGGGCTCCCCGAACGACTGCGGCTGGCCGGTGAACAGAATGCCCCGGTGACCCTTCTCGGCGCAGCGCTTCACCTCGATGACAGCGGCGTCGACGTCCCAAAACGGGGTCGAGGTCACGGGTAGCAAGCGCCGCGGATCGACCGAAGCCCAGTCGGTCTGCCAGTCGTTGTACGCCTCGACACACGCCAGCATCAGCTCCGGATCCTTGAGCCGCAGGAACTGCTGGTTTCCGAACCCCGCCACGTTCGGATACATGACCATGGCCCAGATACCCATCTGATCCATGTACTTGATGCGCTCGGCGGCGTCGTACGCACCCGGGTGCATGTCTTCGTACGTCTTGGGCCGCGATATCATGTCGCCGACACCAGCCGTCGCCGTGATCCCGACCAGGGCGATACGCGTTCCCTCGAGGTACCAGCACTGACGTCCGCGCTTGTCGACGTCCACGTACGGCACGCGATTCCTGAAGCGCTCCGGAACTCGACTCGTCCAGACCTCTGGCGTCTCGGTGACGTGGGTGTCGACATCGATGATCGTGTACTCGTCCATGGGCCTCCCTTTCCGACTGCCCCAGTTGACAGTGTGACGCCGCAGCGGTCAGACTTCCAGAGGAATCACGCGCTGTTCGTCATCCGCCGCGTGGGCCGCGTCGGACAGGCACAGCGGAACAGGGGGAACTCCCATGCCACAGTTCGACACCATCATTCAGAACGGCACCATCATTAACGGGACGCGCCAGGCCCGCTTTCGCGGGAGTGTGGGGATCCGCGACGGGAATATCGCCGCGATCTCGGCCGGCTCGCTGCCCGCCGCCGAAGCCGCCCGCGTCGTAGACGCCACCGGACTGGTGGTGGCGCCCGGCTTCGTGGACTTACACACCCATTACGACGCCCAGATCCAGTGGGATCCGTACGCGACCCTGTCCGGGTGGCACGGCGTGACGTCGCTCGTGCTGGGGAACTGCGGCTTCGGCTTCGCGCCCGTGCGACCGGAGGAGCGCGACCGCGCCATGCTGACCATGTCGCGCGTCGAGGCGATCCCGTTCGACTCGATGAAGACGGGAATGCTCTGGGACTGGGTCACGTTTCCTGAGTGGCTGGACACGCTGGAGCGCATTCCCAAGGGCGTGAACGTGCTCTCGTACGTTCCCATCGGCCCGCTCATGGTCTGGGTGATGGGCCTCGAGGCTGCCAAGAGCCGCAGGCCGACGCAGGCGGAGATCGCCGAGATGTGCCGGCTGCTCGAGCTGGCGCTCGACGCTGGCGGCTGCGGCTGGTCCGTGCAGCGGCTCGGCGACAGCTTCACCTCCGTCCAGCGCGACTACGACGGCACGCCGATGGTCACCGACATCATGGGCGACGAGGAGTGCCTCGCTTTCGCCGAGGTGTTGCGCCGCAAGGGACGCGGCCACATCCAGATCACGCAGGCGAAAGAGGACATCGACGAGGACCTGGCGTTCGTCGGGAAGCTCGCAGAAGCCTCGGGCGTCCCCATCCTGTTCAACGCCGTCATCGTCAACAACTATCACCCGAATCAGCACCGACGTCTGTTGAAGTGGATCGAGGAGTGCCAGGCCAACGGCAAGCGTGTGTACGGCCAGACGCTGACCGCGGGCAACGATCTCACCTACACGTTCGAGGACTTCAACCTTCTCGACGGCGTGGACGCGTGGCGCGAAGCGACGCTCGGAACGGTCGACGAGCGGCTCGCGAAGATGCGCGACCCCGAGGTGCGCGCCGCCCTCCGGCACGACTACGACCACGGCCGCATGCCAATCACCACCGGTCCGATCCGCGAGTTCGTGATCCTCGAGACCCAGCGACCAGAGAACGAGAAGTTCCGGGGCAAAAAGATCGCGGAGCTGGGCGAGATGACCGGAAAGCACCCGATCGAGGCGCTGCTCGACCTCGTCACGAGCGAGAAGCTGCAGACGACGATCTTCACTCCCCCGTTCAACACCGATCCGGCCATGACCCGCGAGCTCTTCGACTCCGAGTACACCGTGCCTGGCGTGTCGGACGGTGGGGCCCACACGAAGTTCCTGACGCTCGGCGCCTACACCACCGACTTCCTGGCAGATCTCTGCCGGGATCAGGACCTTCTCAGCCTCGAAGAGGCCCACTACCGGCTCTCCGCCCTGCCAGCCCAGATGGCCGGGTTCGAAGATCGGGGCCTCTTGGCCGAGGGCCGCCCGGCGGACGTGATCGTCTACGACCTGGAGCAGCTCCACAGCTCGCCGCCTGAGGTGGTCCGCGACTTCCCCGCGGGCGAGTGGCGCCGCGTCAAGAAGCCCCAGGGGTATCGCTGGATCTTCGTGAACGGGGAGCCGACCTTCGTCGACGGCGAGTGCACGGAGGCCACGCCGGGACGCCTGTTGCGTCACGGCCACGCGTAACACGCTCGAACCAGGAGGCCACGGGATGGGCAAGATCAGCGGAAACCAGCTCGTGGTGCAGGCACTCTCGGACGAGGGCGTCGACACCGCCTTCTACCTGACGGGCGGCCCGATCGTCGACGTCGCCGGCGAGGCGCTCGCCGCCGGCATTCACTGCGTCGACACGCGGCACGAGCAGGCCGCGTCGATGGCCGCCCACGCCTACAGCCGGGTCAGCGGCAGGCCCGGCGTGTGCTTTGCCGCGTCCGGCCCGGGCACCACCAATCTGATCACCGGGGTCGGGAACGCGTTTCTCGACGCCGTACCGGTGGTCACGCTCGGGGGCGCGAGCGCGATCTCCCAGGACGGTATGGGCGCGTTCCAGGAGATGGATCAGGTGGGCATGTTCCGGCCCATCACCAAGTGGGCCGAGCGCGTCAAGGACGCGCGGCGCATCCCGGAGTACGTCAACAAGGCGTTCCGAGTCGCCACGAGCGGTCAGCCCGGCCCGGTCTATCTCGACCTTCCCGGCGACGTGCTCTACCGCCGTGTGGAAGCGGAGGAGGTCCTGTTCCCGCGCTCGCCCCACCGGGTGCCCCGGCTGGCCGCGGATCCCGCGGAGGTCAGGCGCGCGATCGCGCTGCTGGCCGCGGCCGAGCGACCGATCGTGGTGACCGGGAGCGGCGTGCTCTGGTCCGACGCCATGGACGAGCTTCGGGAGTTCGTGGAGCTCGCCGGCATTCCGTTCTACACAACTCCCCAGGGCCGGGGCGTGATCCCCGAAGACCACGCGCTGTGCTTCCTCGGCGCGCGCGGCCGGGCGTGGAAGGAAGCTGACGTCGTCCTGATCGTCGGCACCCGCATGAACTTCGTCATCGGCTTCGGCATGGCCCCACGCTTTGCCGAGGACGCGAAGATGATCCAGATCGACATCTCCGATGAGGAGATTGGCCGCAATCGCTCGGTCGACGTCGGAATCGTGGGCGACGCCAAGACGGTTCTGCGACAGCTCTGCGAGGCGGGTGGTGACGCGCTCGGCGTCGGCGCTGCGAGCGCCTGGGTCGAGACGCTGCGCGGCTACGACCAGGAGTCGCGCCAGAAGGCCGAGAAGCTGCTCCACTCCGACGAGACGCCCATGCACCCACTGCGACTGTGCAACGAGGTGCGGGAGTTCATGGACCGCGACGCGATCGTCGTGGTTGACGGCCACGAGATCCTGAACTTCGCTCGCCAGTCGGTGCCGACCCATGCGCCGGGCCACCGCCTGAACGCCGGCCCGAACGGCTGCATGGGTGTCGCGGTGCCGTTCGGACTCGGCGCAAAGGTGGCCAAGCCCGATACCCAGGTGATCGTGCTCAGCGGCGACGGATCGTTCGGCATGAACGGACTCGAGATCGACACCATGGTGCGGCACGACATCCCCGCGCTCATCGTCATCAGCAACAACGGCGGCTGGGCGGCCGAAGGCGGCATGACGGGCCGCGAGCTCGGCTTCTCGCGCTACGACCAGATGGCGGAGGTGTTCGGCGCCTACGGCGAGTTCGTCGAGAAGCCGGCCGACGTCCGGCCCGCGCTGGAGCGCGCCGCGGCCTCGGGCCGGCCCGCCGTCGTGAACGTGATCACCGATCCCAAGGCGCGTTCGTCGACACAGTCGTTCGCGGCGTATCGAGCCGTCTGAGGTCGGCTCACGACAGGAGGAACCTGTGGAAAGGGCACTCTCCGACGTTCGCATTCTGGATCTGACCCAGTACGAAGCTGGAACGAGCTCCACCCAGGCGCTCGGCTGGTTCGGAGCCGACGTCGTCAAGGTGGAGTCGCCGACCGGCGGCGACCCGGGCCGCTCCCTGCTCAGCAGCAGCAAGGCCGACTCCAACTACTTCATCGCGCTCAACAACAACAAGCGCTCGATCACCCTCGATCTGAAGAGCGAGAGGGGGCGCGAGCTCTTTCTCCGCCTGTTGCCGGGCTTCGACGTGGTCGTCGAGAACTTCACGCTCGGCACCATGGAGCGCTTCGACCTCGGCTTTGACGTGCTCGAGCAGCACAAGCCCGACATCGTGTTCTGCAGCGTCAAGGGCTTTGGCAGCACGGGACCGTGGGCACAGATGAAGAGCTTTGACATGATCGCGCAGGCCACCGGCGGTGCCATGGCGATCACCGGCACGTCCGACACGTTGCCGCTAAAGCCGGGGCCGACCATGGGGGACACCGGCACCGGGATCCATGCGGCGTTCGGCATGCTCTCGGCGCTCTGGCAGGCCCGCCGCACCGGCAAGGGCGTCTTCGTCGATGTATCGATGCAGGAGGCGGTCACGAACTACGTGCGCGTGCCCATGACAGGGCGCAACCCCGAGCGCGGCCCACTGCCGCGCACGGGCGACGCCCAGGGCGCGCCGATGGGCGTGTTCGCCTGCGCGCCAGGCGGGCCGAACGACTACGTCTACCTGGCGCCCATCACCCCCCGCATGTTCGAGGGGCTTGCCCGCGCGATCGACCGGGCGGATCTGCTCGAGGACGAGCGCTACGCGCGCTTCGGGCTTCGCGGCCCTGACGACGGCGGCGAGCTGCGGCGCATCATCGAGGACTGGACCAAGCAGCGCACCAAGCTCGAGGTCTTCGAGATCCTCGGGAAGGCCGGTGTGCCGGTCGGACCCATTCTCGACAGCGAGGATCTGTTCGACAACGAGCAGCTGCGCGCGCGCGGCATGTACGTGGAGTTCGACCACCCCGAGCGCGGTCCCATGACGAACCTTGGCTGCCCGATCCACCTGTCCGACTCCGAGATCGTCTACCGGCGCGCGCCCCTGCTGGGCGAGCACACGGCCGAGGTTCTGGAGCACGAGCTCGGCCTGGACGCCGCTGCGATCGGGACGCTGCGGGACCAAAAAGTGATCTGAGCGTCCCCGTGAAGAAGATCGCCATTGCAATCGGCGCCGTGGCCGGACTGTTCCTGCTCCTGGGCGTCGCCCAGCTCCTGGCATCCGAGTCTGGCGAGGTCCTTGTGCTCGAGACGCTCGATGCCGCGGGCGAGCCCCACCAAACGCGCATCTGGGTCGTAGAGGAAGCGGGCGCACTCTGGGTGCGTGGGGGCCCGGACTCGGGCTGGGTTCAACGCCTGCTCGACAACCCCGAGGTCCGCGCGGAACGGGCCGATCACCAGGCTCCCTTCCTCGCAGTGCCGCAGCGGGACCACGCGGCGAGGGAGCGAGTGAACGCGCTAATGCGAGACAAGTACGGCCTCGCCGATCGCTTCATCGCTCTGACCATGGGGGACACGGATCGAGAGGGGTCGCTCCCGATCCGACTCGATCCGAGGTAAGCAGACCCGGCGAGCACATGGCGAGGTCTGCTCTGACGACGCCCCGTCTAGCGGGTCGCTCCTCGGCAGAAATCCGCGATGCTCCGAGCGGTTTCTCGGCTGATGTCCGGACACGCCACGGGAAACACCTCCGTGCCGTGGATCGTGCCCATGACCTGGCGGCAGGTCGCCGGGACACCTGCGTCGAGAAGCCGCCGGTAGAAGTTGATGCCCTCATCGCGGAGTGGATCACACTCGTTCACGCTGATCACGGTCGGCGGTAGCCCCCTGACGTCATCGATGGTTGCAAAGCCCGGCCACGCGAGCGGGTTCCTGCGCTCGAGCTCCTCGATTCCATAGCCCATCGCGCCCCGGTTGTTGTGCAGGTCCAGCAAGATGCCGTTGTTTTCGATGGACGACGGGTTTTCCTCGAGGGGCCAGATGCCGGCGATGTACGGGCACAGGGAGTAGAGGCCCTGAATCAGGTTAGTGCTTCCCTCTCTGAGAAGACGCAACCCGGTAGCGAGAGTGAGATTCCCGCCACCGCTTTCACCGGCAACGATGATCCGGCTCGTATCGATTTCCAGCGCGTCGCCGCTGTTGGCAACCCACTTCAGGCCGGACACGCAATCGTCGAGACCCGCCGGAAAGGGCGCAACTTCTGGCGCGGACGACGGCGTCAATGCATTGCGGAAGTCGACCATCGCGACAGCCACGCCCTGCTGCGCGATGATCCTGCCCCACGCTCGGTAGTTGCCGTCGTAGCAGGACAATACCTGCATACCGCCGCCGTGGATGTAGTAGACACATGGCGGCGCTTCGGCTCCATCCGGGCGAAAGAACTGAATGTTGATGGAGTTCCCGTCGGGTTCCGAGATGAACGTCCTGGTGGTGACCGTGAGACCTTCCGAAGGAGCGATTTCCTCGGTATCACACATCGCGAGGAATGCCCGCAGGCCAGCCGCCGCGGCCCGTTGTTCGTCGGAGTTCGCAAACTCCAGGAGCTTCTCGCGGCTCGGGACGTCGCCGGGGTTGGCGAAGTCGGGGAGAGCAGCGAATACCTTCTTCAGACGCGGATCGATTCTCGGGTCTTCCGATAGCCTCGACATGATGACGTCTCCCTTTCGTAGCGCAGGGTCAGCTCAGCGAGGGCTCGACCGGGCCGGGGTGGAACTCCTTCAGCGCCGGCATTACCTCGTCGGCAAACAACCGCATGCTCCGCTCCGCCTGCTGCATGGGGATCCCGCCGTACTTGAAGATGAACATGATCTCCGAGGTGCCAAACGCAGCGGCCAGATCCTTTGTCTGGGTGATGATGTCGTCCGGTGTGCCCCAGGGGTGACCCTTCAAAAAACCGCGCAGAAAGCTCGTCGGGTCCGCTCGCAGTGCATCGGCGGTCGCAGCGTGGGTCTCGTACCCCTTGATGTCCTTCAGGTGCGTTCCGAGCAGCTCGTAGTGTCGCAACGCGGAGTCCGTGTACTGCATGATGTACTTCTCTGCGGTCGACTCGGCCTCGGCCCGGGAGTCGGCGCAGTAGGTCCAGAGCGCCAGCTTGGTGTGGGCCGGGCCGTGTCCCGCCTCCTTGCGCAGGTTTGCGTAGTCGCGTGAATTCTGTTGTGCCAGGTCCAGGGACATGGTGGGAATGACGAGCGGCTTGACGTCGTGCTTCGCGATGATCTGGACCGTCTCGGCCGTGCCTCCCGCGCAATAGAGCTGCTGGCTCAGATCGCGGTCGGGCTGCGGCCGGAGCCGGACGTCCTTGACCTGGAAGTGCTCACCCTGGAATGTGCAGTGGCCGGTCCGCAGGAGCTCGTGGAGGATCTGCAGGCCCTCATCGAAGCGCCCGCGCGCCTCGTTCTGATCCACGCTCAGGCCCTGGTACTCGCGGCGGCCGAGACCGCGCCCGACGCCGCAAAGGATCTCGCGGTCGGGCCCGAGCAGCGCGTCGAGCATGTTCACGTCCTCGGCCACCCGCACCGGGTTGTGCCAGGGGAGAACCACGACCATGGTTCCGAGATCGACCGACTTGGTCACGCCCGCGAGGTAGGTCAGAAGCTGCAGCGGGTTGGTCACCATCGTGTACGGGGTGAAGTGGTGCTCGATGGTCCACAGACTGTCGAAGCCAAGCTCGTCCGCGATCTGTGCCAACCCGATCTCGTCGAGAAAGATCGAGCGATCTGAGGTCGCGGGTCGCTCCGCTACCTCCTCGCCGCGCTCCTCGGCCTCGAAGCGGTCCCAGTCGTCGTAGTTCTGGACAAAGAAGCAGGTACCCACGCGCATGCCGCGAACCTCCCGATGTGGCTAGGGACGAGCATCAAGGGTACATGGTCCGCTCAGAGGCCGTCGACCTCGATCACGCGGACGCGCCCGACCGACGCAACGTCGTCTCGCTTGACGAGCGCGATCCCGCCGAGCGTGCTCGCCACTCGCTCGATGGCGAGGGGGGCTCCGGGCATGCTCTCGGGCACCGTCGTGATCTTCTGGCGAAAGATCGCCCTGAGATAGAAGCTGAACATGTCCGCCTCTCCGCCCACCTTGAGGAGCTTCGTCGCCAGCAACTTCGCCGCGTCGCTGGTGGGGGGTGGCAGGTAGAGCGCGATCGGTGTGCCGTCCGGCCAGCGGCGACGGGAGAGCTTGTAGATCCGCGACAGGTCGTGCACCGACACCTCGGAGACGTTGTTGGCACCGTTCACGATGACGACCAGGTCCTGCGCTCGTGCGGGCGAGGCGCTCCCGATCCCGCTGCCCAGGGACAGGGTCAGGAGAGCAGGGAGCAGGTAGGCCGAGCGGGTCATCTGCTGCAAACGTCTCAGAACGCGAAAGCGGCTTGAAGGGTCGCGCTGCTGTCGCGCAGGCTCGAGTTCACCAGCCTGCGGAACTCGGCCTTCAGCGCCAGGTAGGTCCGGACGTCCCAGCGCACGCCGACGGTGTGCTGGGTCGTGTCCTCGGACCCGAAGCGAGGCGATCCCGTACTGAAGTCGGTGTAGAACGGATCACCGCTCTCGGTGTTCAGGAAGTCGAACCGGTAGTACGGCTTCCAGGAGCCGAGGGAGTAGCCGAGCTGGACATGGCCCCCGTAGTGGTCGAAATCCCGATTCACCGAGTGGTCAGTATGCTGGATCGCCAGGATCTCGGCGACCAGATCGTGCAGTTCGAACGAGCCTTCGAGCTGGACCCGGACTCCGCAGCCGCGCACCGATCGCGTGGCCGGCTCGAGTGCGAGCGAGGGAACTTTGCCGTGGGCCTGGCGGAGCTGCGCAGAGCCCGGAGCGTCTCGACGAGCGACCCGGTGATCGTGGCCGAGCTCGGCTACTGCCTGGTGCAAGCAGGCAACGAGGCAGAAGCGCGGAACCTCCTGAGAGAGATCGATGAACAGCAGCGGGACGAGATCGCGCCCATGACTCCCGCACTGGTCCACGTGGGCCTCGGCGAGTCCGACGAGGCCTTCGAGTGGCTGGAGCGTGCCTACGACGCGCGCGCGACGCTGTTACCCAGCGTCCTCACCGACCCCCGCTACGCCCAGGTCCGCGCGGATCCCCGCTTCGCGGACCTGCTCCGCCGCATGGGAGCGAGACAGGCCGGCTCCCCTACTTCTTGAGCGCGAGCCGAGTTCAGGGTCAATCCCCTCGGACCTCTTCGAAGTCCACCAGATCGTAGGACATGTCGCCACAACCGCGGTCCCACAAGTAGCGGTTACCGCGCGCCAGGCGGCCACATGGGTTGCGGGACAAGCGCTGGTGCAGGCCAACGTCCTGTGGTGTATGCCCGGCCGACGGTGGAAAGGTGACTCTCACCATCCTCGAGTCGCCCACCCGCAGCAATCGCATCCCCGGCGGCATCCAGCGGAATCGACCAGAGCGAGCGCAGGGCTCTCTCGGGATCGGTCTCCGCTCCGGCCGCAGGCGCAGCTGCGAGGGCGACGGCGCCCACGATGATGCACAGGTGTCCGAAGATCTTGCTCAGCGTCATCATCACATTCTCCATCAGTGAGCCTTACCCGAGCCGCCCGCGCCGCAGGAGTTCGTTGCGCCACCAATCGCATGCGTGGTGGATCGACTTCGACCCACCACGCCAGCGACTGAGCCGCCCGTATTCCGGCGGTAACTTGGACAGGCCAACTCGTCTCGCTCAAGACTCGTGGGACTGAGACTCCTTGGCCGCCATCTGCCCAGAATCGGGCTCGAGCTGGTGGCGGAGCGTGTAGGTCCGACCGGGGCTGACAAACACCATCTTCTGGAAGGTTCGATGTCCAGCAAGTCTGATCTCCACGTCGTGTCTTCCCGTCGGCAGATTGAGCCTCTGAAAGACGCCGTCGAAGTCGCCGACCACGCCGGCACGCGCGCCGTCTACATAGACCTGAGCTTCGTCCTTCGCCGGCTTCACCTGGATCCGGATGCCTCCAGAGGCGAAGCGGTCCCGCACATAGGCAGTCCGCCTTGCTCGAGGGGAGTCTTCCGTTGCCGAGGCCAGTCCGACCGCGTCGTTGGCGTCGACCCCGTAGCGAAGCTTGTACGTTCGACCACGGCTGACGAAGACCTGCTGCCGGAAGCTCCGATCGCCGTCGAGCTCGATCTCGAGCTCGTACGTTCCCGGATACAGCCGCAGGCTCTGGAAGATCCCATCGAAGTCGTCAACGACACCGACGTGCGCGCCGTCCACGTAGACCTGGGCATCAGCCCGGAATTCGTTCGAGATCCGAACGGATCCGCGGTTGGGCCGGTAGGCAGGACCATAGAACGCGGAACCACCGAAGCCATGCCCGAAGCTCGAACCGTGGAAGCTATGCCCGAAGCTCGATCTGTGCCCGAAGCCGTGTCCGAAGTGCTGCGCCTGGACCTCCTGAGGAAGCGCGAACGAGGCCGCTGTAGCCATTGCGGCCACCATGACGAGAGTCCGTAGGGGACTTCGCATCAGAGTCAGATAGGTGCTCATCGTGTCTCTCCTTGTGAACTCGGCGCTCTGCGCCGTATTGGGGTTGCCATGAGACGCGCTGAACCCGCGGCACCTTACTGACCAAGGAGACGAGGGGCCTGATTGGGAGGTGCCTGGAGAGAGCCGCTCCCGTAACAGGGAGTCGGGCGGTGGCGCGGGGCGCCAAAAAGTGCGCTGGGAGCTAGTCGGAGGAGCCAGGAGAAGTGGCGCCCACCATGTCGAGGAGGAGTTCATACTCCTCTGCGCACTCGGGGCAGAACGCAATGTGTGCCTGAATGCGTCGGAGAGCGGTGGGGATCTCGGCACCAACGAGTTCTCTCTCTACGAATTCCGCCATTCCTGCGAGACACTCGTCACACCCGATCTCGTCCTCGCGCGTGTCCGCCACAGAGGAGAGAAGAGCCGCTACCTGTTGCTTTTCGAGGGACATGCCGCTGCTCCTACGAGAACGCCGCGCGGATCTCGGCAGCGCCGAACCCCGCGGCCTCGAGTCCTTGCTTCAGTTTCTTCCTCGCGTCGTGCGTGAGCTTGTACACCGCGTTCCGGTTGATCCCGAGGCGCCGGCCGACCTCCTCCTGCGGCATACCGCGCAGCTTCGCGACGACAGCTGTCCGCTGCCGCTCGGTCAGTTCGGTCTCGAGGATCTCTTGCAAGGCGTGGACGATGCCCAGCTGCGCGGTTTCGGTCTCTGGGTCCGCGGCGCTGTCCACATACTCTCGAGGCGCCAGCTCTCCACCGGCGGTGAGCTCCTCGAGGGACAGATCCTTCCAGTGTCGCCGCCGGAGCTCGGTCAGCGCCGCCCGGACCGCGATCGTGGTCATCCATGTTGTGAATTGGCTGCGTCCCTCGAAGCTGTCGATACGGTCGAGGGTAAGGATCAGCGATTCCTGCACGACATCCTCCACCAGATCCTCAGGCACCGCGCCGTGGCGTTTCAAACACGCTGGCAGAGCTCGGAGCAGGTAGGTGCGCAGGTCCTCCAACGCTCTTGCCTGCTGGGGCCCCTCAGCCCGTAGATCCCGCAGCCATTGGTCGTTGGTGCGCGCCCTCATGCCGCAACCAGAGTACGCCTTCGGGTCGGGGGAAGCGGGGCCACAGCCGAGCCAGTCTCAACTTCTTGCGCTGCCCAAGCCGGAAAACGCACCGCGTCATCCATGCCGGTGAGACGCGGCCGGGGCGCCAATTCTTACTCCATCCCAGCCACTTTCGCGGCGGGGGACAGCCAGGCGAGCGTCATTCGCACTTCGTTCTCCGGATCCCGGGCTTGGCCCCCTCGCCCCGAGTAATATCTGACTGCTCCCGCGCGTCTCATCGGGCAAACCGACGCGAGCGCGGCACCTGCAGCTTCCCGCCGCTGCGCCTCAACTTCGTGACCAAGCAGGCCAAGGGAACCGTATTTGCGAAGCAGGACAAGCTCAAGCTCGTGACTCACTGCCGGAAATCATACGAGCAGCTGGTGCTGCGAGAGCATCTGCTGTACCGCGCGTACAACCTGCTGACCGATCGCAGCTACCGCGTGCGGCTGGTCGAGATCACGTACGTCGACTCCGCGCAGAAGCGAGATCCCATCACCCGCTACGCGTTCTTCATCGAAGACAAGCAGACCATGGCGGAGCGCAACGGCTTCGTCGCCATCGAAGAGCCCGAGGTGGACTTCGACGACCTGGTCAAAGCCGACCTGAACCGCCTAGAGGTCTTCCAGTACATGGTGGGCAACACCGACTGGTCCGCGATTCGCGGGATGGACGACGACTGCTGCCACAATACCACCCCGATGCGTGGGGACAACGGCGCTGTTGTTTCGGTTCCCTTCGACTTCGACCTGGCGGGAGCCGTCGACGCGCCGTACGCGACTCCTGACCCGAATCTGCACCTCCTCAGCGTGCGGCAGCGCTTGTACCGGGGGTTCTGCGGACCCAAGGCGCAGCTCGAGAGCACGCTACAGGCCTTTCGGGCGCGCAAGCAGGACATCTACGCGCTCTACCGCGCCGAGGAGCGCCTCCACTCCCGGCGCGCGAACCAGATGGTGGACTACCTCGACGAGTTCTACGAGACCATCGAGGACCCGAGCCAGGTGGAGCGCAGGCTAATTCGCAGGTGCAGGAGGGCTCCGAGCTCGTAGCCAGGCGAACGCACGTTCACACCCACGCGTTGGAAGATGACTTCGGCGTAGTCTATGAAGCTACGCGCTAGCCTTCTTCAGCTCCCTCCCCACCCGCTCCGCGTGCCCATCTCGGTGTAGAGGTGGTGGGCTTCGCGGAGTTCGCGATCTCGGCCCGCATCATCGGCCAGGAGCGCGGCGAGTTCAGCGGACACCTCGTGAATCTGAGCCTCGAAGGGCCTGGCACCCATATCTTCTGCTAACTCTCGTGCGCGGTCCAGCGCAGGGCTGTCAGTATTCTCGCTCCCAAAAAAACGCCCGCGCCAGTGTGATCTGTGCCTGGCACTCATGGGGCCTCGCCCCCTGACATTGTGCGATCGTGACGGCGTCCGAGCCAGCTCGCAGGCTCGCCTCCGCTGCGCCTCCGAGATTTGCCTCTACCTCACGAAGCCGCGTTTCTCAGCCGAAAAGCCGGGGAGATGCGCGTACTACTCCGTTGGCCCCGGTGTCTTTGGTTGTCGCTCGCCGTCGCGCTGTGGGGTTGTGACGTCGTTCAGATCCTGACCGAGTCGACGAGCGAAATCGCCGCGGCCGCCCCCGCCGCGGAGAGGCCTGCGGGAAGTGACATCGAGTCCCTCGACGAGGGAACCGTCACGCAGGTGTACTACCAGTTCGTCGACGATCAACGGCGCGTGCGCTTCGTGACGAGCCTGGAGCTTGTGCCGGAGGCGTGGCGTGACCGCGTCGGGCACGTCGAGATGTCCCTACCTCCGCCGATGTCGCCGCAGGACATGAAGCGCGCGATCGAGGCCAGGGCCACGCGGCTCGCCGCGCGCGTCGCCGAGCGCAAGCGCGGACCCGAGATCGTCATTTATTCCGCCGACTGGTGCCCCGCATGCGTTAAGGCCAAGCGCTACCTGGAGTCGAACGGCTACCAGTACGAGGAGCGCAACGTCGACGAGCCCCGGTACAAGGAGGAACTCGTCAAGGTCTCCGGGGGGCGCTCGATCCCCGTGATCGACGTCGAGGGCACCATCTTGAAGGGCTTCAGCCCCCAGCGCCTGGAAGAGGCCATTTCCGAAGCCAGCTAGCCCCTCCCTCCGTGGTCGTTCGACCGTGTGCGACGCTGCCGCGATTGCAGAAACAGGAGCGGGCTCAACTAGATGCAACACCAAGTGTGCGAAGAGGGTGCGACGTGAGGATATGAGAGCCGAAGCGAGATTTGAGCGTGCCCGCCGACCCCCTCGCAGTCGAGAGGCACCGACTTCAGGCGCTACAGCCCCAGCTCCCTCCCCACTCGCTCCGCGTGCCCGGTCGCGCCCATCTCGGTCCAGAGGCGCTCGGCCTCGGCGCGCTCGCGCTCGTAGGTCGCTTCGTCGCCGCAGACGCTGGCGAGCTGGGCGCGGACCTCGTGCACGAAGGGCAGCCAACCCGAGTCCCCTTGCACCACCCTGTTGCTGAGCGCAAATCCCAGTCTCCCCGAAAGAACGAGAGTTGAACCGCGCTGGGGATAAAAAGCTCTGAAGTCTCCTGGCTGGACGACCGTTCGGGGCCGTGTACGCGACGATGTCGGTGAAGAGGATGGCAGCGAGACGACGTTCGAGGGGCACTGCTTTGACCAACGCGTCGGCGTGGAGCCCTGCAGCCTCCGGTGAAACTCGCCAGGGCGCCGGCGCCTCGCTCACACGAGTTCCTCGATCGGTGTGTAGACGTCCGAAATGCCGAAATATTTCGGGCCGAAAACCTCGATCGCCTCGGGGGTCCTCATCACCGGCGGCACGCTGACGCCGACCACACGCACACGCTGGCCATATTTGAGGCCCTCGGTCGTGATCGGCTCCGCATTCTCTTGATCGAGGATACAGACCAGGTCGGGCACCATGGCGAGCATCCGATCGCCCTGCTGTGCCACCAGGAACTCGTTCTGGAAGCGTACCTCGAGCTGGCCCTTGCTGGCGCCGATGCCCTCGAAGATCACCCGCCCGATGGCCCAACCGCGCGTCGTCTCGCGCAGGAGATCGACCACCTTGCCCTCGAACAAGACCTTGCAGAAGCGCCTGTCCTTCGAGGTTTGGAAGTAGCGTGCGAGCCCCTCGAAGGGGTCGCTTTGGGTCTCGCGCGCCTCGCGGATCGAGCGCCCGATCTCCATCGCGAGCGTCGTCGTATAAAGAACCGCGGTCCCCTTCGCCTCCTTGCCCGACATGGCATAGAGAGCGATCTCTGACTTGGTGCCCATCCGCGTGCACACCACGCGAGCAAACCATTCGGATTCGAGGTTGCTGCGGGCGCGCACGATGACCTCATTGTCGTGCTCGTCGCGCAGGACGATCGGCGAAGCCGGCACACCATAGACCCCGAAGGTGCACATCTGTAGCTCGGGAAAGGCGCGGCCCATGCCGTCGCCATCGACCACCGGTAGCTCGGTCAGGGCACCGATCACCATCGGCAGCGTGCCGTTGATGCCGCCGGCCTCGGCGGCAATCAGCGCATCCGCCGTACGGCCCTTCTCGCGCTCCATCGAACGGAGACAGTTCACCATGGATCGCGCGCTCGGGATCTTCTCCACCATCACGGTCGGTGCGCCCATAGTCGCGACGGAGACGACGAACGCGTCATCGTCGAGGTCCATCGGGTCCATGATCGTGATGTCCGCGCCTTCCTCGAGCTTCTGGCGCAGGATCAGCCCGCCGACATAGGGATCGCCGCCACCGCCGGTGCCGAGAAACGCGGTGCCGCGCAGAAAATCGGGCAGCAGGTCGAGATGCATCTTCATTGTGCGTTCCTTTCCTAGCCGCCCGCGAGATCACCGACCGCCTTGACCCGGACGCGGCACGCGGCGCCCGGCAGATAGGCGAGGGGAATTTCCTCGACCTCGATGATGTCGACGCTCTCGGCCTCGGCGCCCGCGTCGATCGCCTTGGCGATCGCTTCCTTGTTAGCCTGATCGATCGCGCTATTGCGGCCCTCGCTTTCATAGGAGAAGACCCGATCGACCTCGCCGCCGACCTGGGCGATCGCGGCCCCGATTGCATTGGCGACCGCGGAGTGCTCCGGCACGTTGAGCGCGGAGACGCCGGCGAGATCTCGGGTGACGAGGATTGCCCCGCCGCCGACCAGGATCGCCGGCACCGGCGCGGCGCTGGTCTTCATCCGGTCGATCGCGTCCTCCACCATCGCGTGGATGCGGTCGAGCGCGCGCGTCACCTTGGCGCCGCCGAGCACCTTGACAGCCGAACCGTCGCCGATCTCGGCGAGGCCGCCGGCCACGGCAATGTCGGTGGTGGTCAGCGTGTCGCCGCCGAAGACCAGCGCCTTGCTGGTCAGCTCGAAGCCGACCGACTCCGGCCCCACCGTCACCGGGTCTTCGCCGCGCACGAGGCTGCCACCACCGAGCCCGATGGCAAGGACGTCGGGCATGCGGAAGTTGGTCCGCACGCCACCGACATCGACGGCGACCGCTGATTCACGAGGGAAGCCGCGGGCCAGCACGCCGACATCGGTCGTCGTCCCGCCGATGTCGACCACCACCGCATCCTCGTGATCCGAAAGGAAGGCCGCACCACGCATGCTGTTCGTCGGGCCCGAGGCGAAGGTGAGCACCGGATAACGCTCGACGTAGTCGGCGCTCATCAACGTGCCGTCATTCTGGCTGATGAAGAGGGGCGCCTCGATCGAGAGCTCTTTTAACGCCTCCCGGAACGAGCCGACGACCTTGATGGAAAGCTCGACCAGCGCGGCGTTCATGACCGCCGCGTTCTCGCGCTCGATGAGCCCGACCCGGCCGATCTCGTTGGAGAGCGTGACCTGCACGTCGGGGTATTCCGCGCGGATGATTTCGCTCGCGCGCTCCTCCTGCGCGTTATTGAGCGGCGCGAACACTGAGGAGATCGCGATCGAGCGGAGCCCCATAGCGCGGATGTCGCGGGCGATTCCGGCTATCTCCTGCTCGTCCAGCGGCGAGATCTCGCGCCCGTCGACCTCATAGCCGCCCTTTGCCATGTAGACGTTGCGGCCGATCACCTCGACCAAATCCTTCGGCCAGTCGATCAACGGATTGAGGCTCTCGGTGGCCGGCAGGGCGAGGCGGATGATCCCGACCGGCACCAGCCTGCGGCGCTCGACGATCGCGTTGGTGAACTGGGTCGTGCCGATCATCACTCCGATGATGGCACCTGGCGAGACGCCGGAGCCGGCGAGGACGTTCTTGATCGCCGCTACGACGCCCGAGCCGACGTCTGCGGTCGTTGGCGATTTGACCGACGCCACGACGGTGCCGCCGTCCATCAGCACCGCGTCGGTATTGGTGCCGCCGACATCCACGCCAATCCGCATCTCCATCTCCCCTGGTTTTCGTAGCCCGCATCCTAGTCAGAGAGCGGTTCAGCCGCACCCGGAAAGGCACGCCTGCGTACGGGCCAGGACGAGGCCTGGCGCAGCCACTCGATGATCGGTGACGACGAGAGCGGCTGTTCCCAGGCGCGCCCCCTAGGCGGAGCCCTGCTGGACGAGCTCCTCGATCGGGTCGCCGTTCTCCCAGCGTCCGAGCAGCTTGTCGGGGTCGAACGTCACACCGTAACCGTTCTTCTCGAACACCGAGCCCTGGAACCAGGCCTGGAGCTCCTCTTTCGACTCGGAGTTGTCGACCTGTAGCTCCACCCCGTTGCCGTCGGGATCGCGGTAGTAAATGGAGGTGGTGGGGCCGTGGTTGACGCACCGGTACGGCACGATGGAGTCGGCCGACAGCCGCTTGTACGTGTGGAGCAGGTCGTCCAGGGAGGAGAACGTATAGGCCACGTGGTCGACACCGACCGACTGCTCCTCGGCAGGCTTGAAGTCCGAGTTCTGGATGATGGCGAGCCGGTGGTGCTCGCTGTCGAAGGTCATGAACGCGGCGATCGGATTCTCGAACACGGCGCGCGCGCCGAGCACCTTCTCGTACCAGGCCTTCAGCTTCTGGAGGTCGCGGGTGCGCAGGACGAAATGCGCCATGTACGCCGGCGGGATCGGTCTGTCCAGGCTATCTAGCTCTCTCGACATGCGGAGTCCTCTCTGGGAGCCGTCGCTGCGCAGTATCCTGTACACGAGCAGGGGCGCGGGTCAAGTCGCGCGTTAGTTTCTCTCCGATGGCCGGTCCGCGCACCGTTTTGTCTCGCAGCGTGTCCACGTGAAACTTGCGGCCTACTGGCTCGAGCGCCTGAAGCGTCCCGACGAGAGCGACGTCGAGGCGTATGAGGTGTCGGTCCCGTTCCCGCTCGGTGCCGCGCGTGCGAAGGGCCGGGCCTTCAGCACGAGCGCACGACGCGGTGCAGGCCTGAGCGACGCAATGATCGAGTACGTGCGCACCGCTCGGCCTGGGCGACCGCCCACGGCGGGATGAGCGCGCCGGTTCTCTTTCCGAACCTCGTGGGATAGGGAGTTTACAAGTGCGTCACCCGGCGCGGCCCGCCGATAGACAGCCCCGCGCCGCCCTCATAGTATTCCAGTACCGCGCGAGCGCGATTTCTGGGAGGAAGATCGAATGCTGACCGAGACCGAAACCTTCACGACCGGGGACATCGAATATCTGCGTCACGGCGATGCGGGACTCAAGCTCCGGCTCCATCGGCCGACCGGCGCGGGTCCGCTTCCGACGGTCGTCGATCTGCACGGCGGCGCGTGGTGCAAGAACGATCTCACCGCATGCGATCCACGCGGCGAGATGCTGGCCGAGGCAGGCTTCGCCGCTGCCGCGCTCGACTTCCGCCATGCCGGCGACGGCTACCCGACCTCGCTGATCGACATCAACTACGCGGTCCGCTGGCTCAAGGCACATGCCGGCGATCTCGGGCTCGATCGGGACCGGTTCGCCCTGGTCGGCCAGTCGAGCGGCGGACACCTCGCCATGCTGGCGGCGATGCGGCCAGCGGATTCGCGGTACGCTTCCATCGCTCTCGAGGCCAGCGAGCCCGACGTCGACGCACGCGTCCAATGCGTCGGCATGCTGTGGCCGGTGATCAACCCGCTGTCGCGCTACCGCCACGCGCTCAGGGAACGGGCCAAGTCACCGCCGGCCGAATGGGTCGGCGACATCCCGGAGTCCCACGACCTCTACTGGGTCACCGACGAGAACATGACCGACGGCAATCCGGTCGTCGCGCTGGAGTCGGGCGAGGCGGTCGAGACGCCACCGGCGGTCTGGATCCAGGGCCAGCCCGACGCCGTCCACGACTATCTCGATCCGGAGTCCGAGCTCGGCGTCAAGGAGCCCGAGCGTTTCGCCCATCGCTACCGGGAAGCGGGCGGCGACATCGAGGTCCTTTACATCGACGACGCCGTGCGGGCGTCACGCGCCTCGTTCGATCCGCTGGCCGAGTTTCTCGCCAAGCATCTAGGCTAGCGGGCCCGTCCAGCCGGAGCCTCGAGGCGCTTTGGCGCTCTTGCTCTTCCACCGGCCGCCGCCCTTCCAGCGAAGTGTGCTCGCGTCATGAATCCCACGGCTCGCCCGCTTGGTCTTCGGGGTCAGGACGGCCAAAGCCGAGCCCTAGAGACAGGAAAGCCCGGGCCGGATCCTCGCACATGCGAGGGGAGGGGTATCCGACCCGGGCACTCCCATGCCGCCGAGCGACCACCACTCAGCAGCTACGCCCCTGGCTCTGAGCAACTGACGTGCCATGGAAGCGGCTCGCGCGCAGGTTCCATGCGATCTCTAAGTCGTGGTGAATAAAAGCGATATCCGCTGAGGGGCAGAACGGTCCACGCGTGCGCAGGGGCGTGGAAGGGGCTGCGCAAGGTGGCCCCAATTTGCGGTCGCGCTGACGCAATGGGGCGCTCCCGCGTGCCTTACAATGAGGCTCGGCGGAGGAGGCACAGTGCGAAAGTGGTTCATTCTCTCGGCCGTGGGCCGGGATCGGCCAGGGGTCGTCGCGGATCTGGCTCAGCTGGTCTTCGACTGCGAGGCCAACCTGGAGGACTCGCGCATGGCCCTGCTGGGCAACGAGTTCGCCTCGATCCTGCTCTGCTCCGGAACCTCCGACGACCTCGGCGAGCGGCTGGCGACCGGCGCCAGGCGCCTCGAGTGGGAGAATCGGCTCACGATCCTGCTGCGGCCGCTGGAGGGCGAGCCCCGCCCCCCCGTACCCGCGCCTGGCTATCGGCTCTTCGAGATCCAGGCCCAGGGTGAGGACCGCGCCGGGATCGTGGCGCGGATCTGTCGCGTGCTCGCCGATCTCAAGGTGAACATCGCCGATCTCCGCTCCACCACCTTGCCCTCTCCGTCGGGAGCCGCGCTCTACGGCATGACGGTCGCCGCCGAGGTTCCCGAGACCCTCGACGGCTCGCGGCTTCAGAAGTCCCTCGACGAGGTCGCCACGGAGCTTGGTCTCGAGGTGAGCGCAAAGCCCGCGTGAGCCGGGTCGTTGTCGTTGGGGCCGGACTCGCTGGCCTGGTCGCCGCCCAGCGGCTGCAGGACGCGCAGGTCGACTGCCTTCTGGTCGAGGCCAGCTCACAGATCGGCGGCCGGCTACGCGCGCAGACACTTGACGGTGTCCGCTTCGAGCCCGCACTCCACGCCCTGCCCCGCAGCGCGCCCGTGATCGGAGGCCTCATCGCAGAGCTCGGGATGAGGAAGTCCGTGCGGCGCACGCCGCTCGAGCAGGTCCGGCGCCTACAGCGCGGGTCCATCGTGTCGGCGAGCATGCGCAGTGTCGACTCCCTCGCTCCGGGACCCCTGCGCGTGCTCCGCGCTCGCCGCCTGCGCTGCCTGGTGGAGTGGCTCGGCGCCGCCGTAGATCCCCAGGCCCCCGACCGCGCGACGCGTCTCGACGACCGGAGCGTTGCGGACTTCGGGCACCTCACGCTCGGAGCGCGCTCGGTCGCACGGCTCTTCGGGCCCCTGCTCGAGCTCCACTTCGCCCACGACGTTTGCGAGACGAGTCGCCAGCTGCTCTTCACGTTCCTCGACGCCTGGGGGGACGTCGAGCTCTCCCTGGCCTTTGGGCTGAGTGCGCTGGCGCCCGCTCTCGCCTCGGGGCTGGAGCTGCGCACCGCAGCAAGAGTGACCTCGGTGCTGTCCGGGGGAAGCGGGGTCCGTCTTGCATCCGGTGAGGAGATCGGCGCAGACGCCGTCGTGCTTGCCGTCCCCGCTACGCACGTCACGGGCCTCGTGAAAGAGCTCAGTCCCCCCGAGCGCGAGGTCTTCGAGTCGGCGCGCTATCTGGACGGACTACACCTGGCGGTGTCGTGCACTCAAGTGGCCTCCGCTCCCGTTACCTGGATACCGGAGTCGGAGGGCGGTTCCCTCTCCGGCAGCGTCGAGCTGCTGACAGAGTCTGGCGGGCGCCAGCTGCTTCTTCTGGTGGCTCGCCCCGCTTTCGCGGTGGCCCAGGGCCAGCACGCGGACGCGGAGCTCAGCCAGACCCTGCTCGAGTCCGCCGAGCGCATCCACCCCGGACTGCGCTCCGGAACGAAGACGAGCAAGCTGCTGCGCCTGCCGGCAAGCGTGCCGTGCTTCAGCCCGGGTAGGTACCGCGCTGCGCAGCGGCTCTGGAGCGAGCAGCGCCAGGCTCGTTCGCGGCGCATCTTCTTCTGCGGGGACTACCTCGTCGGACCCCATGCCGAAGGAGCCGCGGCATCGGGAGCGAGGATCGCTGCCGTTGTGAGATCGCGCTTGCTCAGTGAGTGAGCCGGACGAAGGTGATTCCGTTCCCACCCTCGCCCTCTTCTCCAGGGCCGTAGTCGGCGACCTCGGGGAGCTCGCGTAGCCAGGCACGTAGGGCCTGGCGCAGGGCGCCAGTGCCGTGACCGTGGATCAGGATCAGTCGCGGCTCGCCGTGACCGAGCATGCGCTGCAGGTGAGCGTCGGCACGGTCGAGGGCCTCATCCACGCGCAGGCCTCGCAGGTCGCACTCGCGACCCGGATCCTCTTCGGACCCCTCTGGTACGTGGACCGCGGCCTGGCGCCGTGACGGGCGCGCCTCGGGCTCCGGCGACCCGAGCAGCCGGATCACCCGCTCGAGCGGGATCGACATGCGCGCTGCCCCGACGCGAACCGCCACGCGCCCCCGTCGATCCGGAGCCTCGACGACGACGGCCGGCCCGGGGAGACCCTCCACCGCGAGGCGGCTACCCGGAACGAGCTGCTCCGGCGTCACGGTCTCCCGGCTCTCGGGCTCCGGCGGAGAGTGCCGCGCCTCTACCTTCCCCACTCGCTCCCGGACCTGCTCGAGCTCGTGATAGGCCCGGTTCGCTGCCTGCCCGGCGCCGCCCTCCCCGCGCTGCAACGCTCGAACCACGCCGGCGATCTCTTCCCTCGCCCCGGCGTACGCCTGCGCGAGCTCTGACTTCATCTCGGCCAGCGCCTTCTCGCGCTCCAGACGCAGGGCCGCCAGGCGCTGCTCGTACTCCACCCGTAGCTCCTCGGCCTGCTCGCGGGCGTGCGCGGCCGAGACGCGCTCGACCTGCAGCTCCTTTCGCAGGTCGGCGAGGCTCTGCGAGAGCTCTTCCAGCTCGCGGCCTTCGCTTCCGACGAGGGCGCCCGCACGCTCGACGATGGACTCCTCGAGCCCCATCCGGCTCGCGACCCACCGGGCTCCGCTCGAGCCGGGCGCTCCGATCTGAATGCGATAGGTGGGGAGCAGGGTCTCGGGATCGAACTCGGCGCTTGCGTTCACGAAGCGCGGGTCCGCGGCGGCCAGGCGCTTGAGCTGGTTGAAATGTGTGGTCGCAACGACGGTGGACCCGCGCTCGACCAGCGCCTCCAGAATCGCCTGGGCAAGCGACGCACCCTCGGCGGGCTCGGTTCCCTCGCCCACCTCGTCGACGATCACGAGCGTCGCTGGCGCCGCCGCGCTCACAATCGCGGCCAGGTTGGCCATGCGGGCGGAGAAGGTGGAGAGCCCCGCGCGCAGGTCTTGATCGTCGCCGATGTCCGCCTGCACGGCATCGAAGATGGGCATCTGGCTGTCCTCCCCGCAGGCGACGTGCAACCCCGCCCGCAGGGACAGGGCCGCCAGCCCCAGGGCCTTGGCCGCGACCGTCTTGCCGCCGGCGTTGGGGCCGGAGATGACGAGACAGCGAGCTCCCTCACGCAGGACGAGGTCGTTGGCGACGACCTCATCCTCGGACAGGCCCGCCTCGAGCAGGAGCAACGGATGCCGCAGCTCGCGCAGCTCCAGCTCGGCGTCTTCTGGCAGCGTTGGGGGGCGGGCGCTCAGGCGATGGGACAAGTGGCCGCGCGCCATCGCGACGTCCAACGCCCCGAGAGTCGCGCACAGACCCGCAATCTCGGCCAGCCGCTCTCGTGCGGCTAGCGCCAGATCCCGGAGCAGGCGCTGAACCTCGCGCTCCACCTCCGTCTGGGAGATCCGCAGCGAGTTTCCCGCCTCGACCACGGCTTCGGGCTCAATAAAGACCGTGGTTCCGCTCGATGAGACATCGTGGACTATCCCCCTCACCCGGTGGCGGGCGTCTGCCCGAATGGGCAGCACCGACCGGCTCTCCCGGAAGGTCACGTAGCGATCTTGCAGGTGCGGCTGGATCGCCGAGCTGCCGAGACACGCGGCCATGCTCCGCTCGATCTCGGCCTCGAGCTCGCGGCTTCGCCCGCGTGCCCGACGGAGTTCGCTGCTCGCGTCCGCCCGGATCTCTCCCTCCTCGCTGACGATCCGGGCCAGCCGCGAGATCAGGGAGGCGAGCTCGGGGAGTGTGGCCGCCAGGGCTGCGAGGGCCGGACACTCGCCGGATCGCTGCGCAAGGAACTTGCCGATGCGTTCTGCCGCGCGCAGCGTGGTGAGCAGAGCCGCGAAGTCCCGCGCTGCCAGGCTTGCTCCCCTCTGAAGCGCCTCGAGGGCCGCGCTCAGTTCCTCCACCCCGCCGAACGGAAGCGACTTTCCCGCGTCCAGCAGGGCCCGCGCCTCCGTCGTCTCGGTGAGACGTTCGCGGACAGCGGCTCGCGTCGGCTGGAAGAGATCGCTCTGGCAGGCCTCCGCGCCGCGAGCCGTCGCGGCCTCGACGGCCAGGCACCGCGCCAGTCGCGGCCACTCGAGTCGGGCCAGGGTTCCGGGCTCACACCGAAAGCTCACGGGAGCCCATTCTAGGTGGCCGCTCCGAAGACGCCCGCGCGGCGGCCGACCGAGGCGAGGAACCCCAGGACCCTGGACCTGGACCGGATGTCGCCGCGCTCGCTGCTCACCCGGATCCTGGACGAGGACGCGACCGTGCCCGCCGCGGTGCGCAACGCCCTCCCGCAGCTGGAGGAGGCCAGCGACGCGCTACTCGAGGTGCTTCAAGGCAGCGGGCGCTGGTTCAACATTGGGGCAGGCACGAGCGGTCGCCTCGGAGCACTCGACGCGGCCGAGATCCCGCCCACCTACGGCCTCGATCCGAGCCGGGTGCAGGCAATCATCGTGGGCGGGGAGGAAGCGCTGCTGCGTGCGGTCGAGAGCGCGGAGGACGACACGACGGCTGCGGCGCACGACCTCCGTGCGCGCTTCTTCACGAGAGAAGATGCGCTGCTGGCCCTTTCCGCGAGCGGTCACACGCCCTACGCCCTGGCCGGAGTCGAGCTTGCGCAAGAGCTTGGCGCAACATCGATCGGTGTCACCTGTGCCCCGGATTCGCCGCTCGCGAACCTGGTCGACATCGCGATCGTCGTGGACGTTGGCCCCGAAGTCGTCGCAGGCTCCACGCGCATGAAGGGCGGCCTGGCCCAGAAGATGATCCTGCACGCCCTCTCGACCTCGGTCATGGTCCGACTCGGTCTCGTGCGCAGCAACCTGATGACGGGAATCCGCCCGTCGAGCTGCAAGCTCCGGGAACGAGCGATCGCCATCCTGATGGAGCTCTCCGGTCGACCCGAGCCCGAGGCAACCGCAGCCCTCGACACCTGCGACGGCAGCCTCGAACGCGCCCTAGCCCACCTAGAGCACTAGCCCTCCAACTGCCGCCGAACTTGGGGACGGTCCTTAATCCGAACTTATTCCGCGTGAGACGACCGCAGCAACGCCTAGATGGATGAATGTGCCCGAGAGTCCCGCTTCAGTGACCAGAAGTCCGACTTCGGCAGAACAAGTTCGGATTAAGGACCGTCCCCAAGTTCGGATTCCGTGGAGAACCGGCAACCTCCTACGGGGCTTGGCAACCTGCAAGCGCCGCGAACGCGGCGCGCGCAGCGAAGGCCGTAGGCCTGAGCGGAGGTGGGTGGGCCGCGGACGCCCGCGGCCCGGGTCCCACAAGACTCACTCGTCTCCGAAGGCGCCGAGGCCGGTGAGCTCGCGGCCCAGGATGAGCGTGTGGATGTCGTGCGTGCCTTCGTAGGTGCGCACGGTCTCCAGGTTCACCATGTGGCGCATCGCGCAGTAGTCGTCCACGATCCCGTTCGCACCGAGCATGTCGCGGGCCGCGCGCGCCACCTGGAGTGCGATGTCCACGTTGTTCATCTTGGCCATCGACACCATCGAGTGATGCAGCTTACCGCTGTCCTTCAAGCGACCGAGGCGCAGCGCGAGCAGCTGTCCCTTGGTGATCTCGGTGGCCATCCAGGCGAGCTTCTGTTGCGGGATTTGCAGCGAGGCGAGTGGACGCCCGAACACGATCCGCTCTTTCGAGTAGCGACGGGCCTCGTCGAAGCAGGCCATGGCGGCACCGAGCGCCCCCCAGGCGATGCCGTAGCGCGCCTGGCTGAGACAGCCGAGCGGTCCGCGCAGACCCACGACGCCGCTGAGCCGATTCTCTTCCGGAACCTCGACATCGGACAGGAAGAGCTCGCTCGTGATCGACGCGCGCAGCGAGAACTTGCCTTTCATGTCCCTGGCTTCGAAACCAGGGAACTCCTTCTCCACGAGGAAGCCCTGGATCCCGTCCTCGGTCTGCGCCCAGACGATCGCGAGGTCGGCAACGCTCCCGTTCGTGATCCAGCGCTTGGTCCCGTTGAGGATCCAGCTGTTGCCGCGGCGTTCGGCCCGCGAGAGCATCCCGCCGGGGTCCGAGCCGTAGTCCGGCTCGGTCAGCCCGAAGCAGCCGATCACCTCGCCCCGCGCCATCGGGGGCAGCCAGCGGTCCTTCTGCTTCTCGGTTCCGTACGCGTAGATCGGGTACATGCAGAGCCCGCCCTGAACCGACGAGAAGCTGCGCAGCCCGGAGTCGCCCCGCTCGAGCTCCTGCATGACGAGCCCGTACGCAACGGCGTTCATCCCGGCGCAGCCGTAGCCTTCCAGGTTGGCGCCGAAGAGCCCAAGGCTGGCCATCTGTGGGACGAGCTCCATCGGAAAGGAGCCGTCCTGCCGGACGTGCTCGACGACCCTTGGCAGGAACTCGCGCTCTACGAAGTCGCGGACCGTGTCGCGCACGATCCGTTCCTCGTCGGCGAGATCGTCGTCGATTCGAAAGAAGTCAAGCGCTTCAAACGCCAAGGCAAGCCTCCACTCCGCAGCTTACCACCCCCGCTCGGTGGGGCCTCTCGCGACGCGCGGCGCGTCTAGCCCAGCGCGCGCTCCTGCTCAGCCTGCCGCTCGTCTTCCGGTTCCGGTTCCGGCTCTTCCACGACTTGCTCTCTTGTGAGCTCGCTCAGCTTCTTCGAAAGGGTGTTGAGCTTGCGGGAGAGCTTCTGGATCTCCGACTTGGACGCGATCCCGAAGACCTCGTAGAGCTGCGATCGCCCGCGATCCACGTGCTCCTCGAGGTCCTTTCGAACCTGCTCGCTGCGCTTGTAGATAGCGGTGCTGCGGAGCTGGGCCCGGATCTCCTCACGCCGCTCGTTCCAGCTGCTCTCGACGCGCCGCAGCTGATCGTCGAAGCGCCCGCGCAGCTCCTGAAGCTGATCGTCGAGGTTGCGAAACGCGTCGTTCAGGCGCTCGAAGCCGCCGTTGCTTGGCTCTGCCACGGTGTTTCCTCCGTCTGGATGGCGGCAAAGCAACACGGTGCGTCATACTGTCAAGCACCCGCGTTAACTGTTCAAAATCAGTATCTTAGGTAGCGCCTTGCGCTGGAATGTGACGCGGCTGGTCACCAGCGGATGAGCGCGGCCCCCCAGGTAAAGCCCGAGCCGAAGCCGCACAGCGCCAGGAGGTCGCCCTCCCTGAGCCGCCCCGCAGCCACGCACTCGTCGAGCAGCATGGGGATGGATGCGGCGGAGCAGTTTCCGAAACGCTCGATGTTGTTGTAGACCTTCTCCTCGGGAAGCCCGAGCTGGCCGGCCACGTACTCGTTGATACGGAGGTTGGCCTGGTGAAAGAGGGCCAGGTCGAGATCCTCGATCTCGCGGCTGTTGTGGTCGAGCGCCTCGCGCATCACCTCGGGCATGCGGGTAACCGCGTGCTTGAACACGAAGCGCCCATCCATGTATGGGAAGTGTCGACCTTCTTCGAGCAGCTTCTGGTCGATGCGCGGATGGTAGACGGAGCCCGGCGCTTCGACCCAGAGGCGCTTCGCGTGCTTTCCTTCGGCGTGAATGTGGACCGAGAGGATCCCGCGTTCGGTGTCGGTCGAGGGCTCGAGGATCACGGCCCCCGCGCCATCGCCGAAGATCACGCTGACGTCGCGGCCGCGCGTACTGAAGTCGAGGCCGGTCGAGTGGACCTCCGCACCGACCACGAGCACGCGCTCGTACTGACCCGAGGCAACGAACAGCTGTCCGACCTGCAGGGCATAGATGAAACCCGTGCACTGCGAGCGCACGTCCAGTGCCGGGCAACCGGCGACGTCGAGTCGATCCTGCAGGAAGGCAGAGATGCCGGGAAAGTCGTGGTGTGGCGAGAGCGAGGCGACGATGATCGCGTCCAGCTCGCTCGCGCGGATCCCTGCGGCGTCGAGCGCCCGAACTGCGGCCTCCTTTGCCAGGTCCGCGGGGCCGACGCCGGGATCCACGTGGTGACGTTCGGCGATCCCGGTTCGCTGACGGATCCACTCGTCGCTCGTATCCATGAGCTGCTCGAGATCCTTGTTCGTGACCACCCGCGGCGGGACGAACATCCCGGTTCCGGCGATGCGTACCCTGCGTAGCTCCTGCACGCCTTAGCTCCCCGCGGCGAGGCGCACGTCGTCGCCTGGCTCGCCCCGAAACATCATTAGCTCGAGGCGCTGCAGCAGCTCTTCTATTCCCCTGCCGTCGAGCGCCGAGACCGACACGCCACCGAGCAGATGTGCCAGGCCCGCGACTTCATCCGCAGCGACGAGGTCGGACTTGTTCAGCACGAGGCACTCCGCCTTGTCTCCCAGACCGAGCTCTTCCAGGATCTCGCGCACCGCGGCGATCTGGTCCTCGATGGCCGGGCTGCTCGCATCGACGACGTGGAGCAGCACGGTCGCCTCGCGAATCTCTTCCAGCGTCGCCTTGAAGCCCGCGATGAGATCCGGCGGCAGGTCGCGAATGAAGCCCACCGTGTCGGTGATGATCACGTCGCGTTCGCGGGGAAAACGCAGACGGCGCGACGACGGATCGACCGTAGCAAAGAGCTTGTCCTCGACGAGTACCTGGCTGTTCGTCATGCGGTTTAGCAGGGTCGACTTCCCCGCGTTCGTGTAACCCACGATGGACAGGACCGGCAGCCCGCCGCGACTGCGGCGGGAACGTTGCGTGGCACGCTGCTTCGCCACGCTGTCGAGCATGCGTCCGAGCTGCCGAATCCGCTCGCGAACCCGCCGCCGGTCGACTTCGAGCCGCGACTCGCCGGGGCCGCGGCCCCCGATCCCGCCGGCCAGGCGACTCATCGATTCCCCTTTGCCGGTCAGGCGCGGCAGCCGATAGCGCAGCTGAGCCAGTTCGACCTGCAGGCGCCCTTCCTTGCTCTGAGCGTGCTGCGCGAAGATGTCCAGGATCAGCTGAGAGCGGTCCACGATGCGCTCCTCGACCAGGTCCGTGATGTGCCGCAGCTGTGCCGGCGTCAGGTTGCAGTCGAAGAGCACGAGCTGGGCGCCGCGCTGCCAGGCGCGGATCACGATGTCGCGCATCTTTCCCTTGCCGACCAGGTAGCGCGGATCGGGCTTCGAGCGCTTCTGTACGACGCAATCCACGACTGCAACCCCCGCAGTCCTGGCGAGCTCGCGCATCTCCTCAAGACGCTCCTCCGCCCCGGGATCCCGCCCGATCGAGACCCCGACGAGCACCGCCCGCTCACCCTTGGCCTGGATGGAGATGCCGCGCTGTGCCTGCCCGAAGCGGTCTTCGAGATCGTCGATCCACTCCAGAAAGTCGAAGTCGAGTCGCGCCGGGTGGACGCGCTCGTGGCGATCGACCAACTCATCCGACTCGTCGGGTGGTCGCAGCGAGGCGTAGTCGACCACCCGGGGCAAGCCGTCGTCGCCGACCAGGATCGCGGCGCTGGCGTCCAGTCGCAGCAGGCTGAGGTCGGTGAGGTCGTCGCGCGTGAGCCCGTCCCCACCGAGGTGGGTGTGGATGAAGCGCAGTCCGCGGAAGCGGCCCGTCCCGCCGCGCACGCGGCGGAAGTCAGGCAGCTCGATCCCCAGCGCGTCACCGATGGCGACGAACTCGACTCGGCCCGCGCGCGACACGAGCGCACCGATCCTGCGGCCGATCTCTGCCGAGAGCTCCGACAGCTGACGCGCGAACTCCGGCGACACCAGCGCGTTGCGCGGGAGCCGGCGCTTGTAGAGGTTCCTCAGGCGGCGAAGCTCGCTCGCCTTCAGACCGTAGGTTTGACCGTGGAGCTCGGAGATTGCCTCCCCCTCTCGGGGCTGCGAGCGCGCTTCAACCCGGGGACGCCACTTCTCGCAACCACAGTGACTGTACGGATGCCCGGAAGCGTGGGTCAAGTAGAGTGTGGCCCGTGGCGCATCCGGGCATCAGTGTCGTCATGCCGGTCAGGAACGCCGCCGAGACGCTCGAGGCGGC
This sequence comes from Myxococcota bacterium, assembly GCA_965247115.1. Classification (GTDB taxonomy): domain Bacteria; phylum Myxococcota_A; class UBA9160; order SZUA-336; family SZUA-336; genus JAUXJB01. The sequence continues at coordinate 2,217,003 of CBDFGR010000003.1, read as the reverse complement.
GCTCGCCTCCGTGCTCGCCAGCCGCGCGGTCGAGCTCGAGCTGATCTGCATCGATGATGGGTCCGACGACGCGAGCGCGAAGCTCCTCGACGAGGCGGCGGCCGCAGACGTACGCCTCCGCGTGATCCACACGCCTCCCAGAGGCATCGTAGCTGCCCTCAACACCGGGCTCGAGCGCGCGCGCGCCCCGCTGGTGGCGCGAATGGACGCGGACGACGAGATGCTGCCCGAGCGCCTTTCGGCTCAGGCGGAGCACCTCGAGCGCCATCCGCAGCACTGCCTGGTCGGCTGCCAGGTCGAGTGCTTCCGGCGCGGTGGCCTTGGCGAGGGCTATCGGATCTACGCGGAGTGGGTGAACCGCCTGGTGGAGCCGGAAGAGATCGTGCGCCAGGTCTTCGTGGAGTGCCCTATCCCTCACCCCACCTGGACTTTTCGCCGCGACGTGATTCGCAAGCTTGGAGGCTATCGCGAGCGGGGCTGGCCCGAGGACCTGGACCTGCTCTACCGCATGCTCGAGTCGGGTGCCGGCGTCGGGAAGCTCGGTCGGGTGCTGCACCGCTGGCGTGATCACCCAGGGCGCATGTCGCGCGTCTCTCCTGACTACAAGCGAGAGGCCTTCGCGCGGGTCAAGGCCCACTTCCTGCCCAGGCTGCACCCCATGCCCGCCGCCGTCGTCTGGGGGGCCGGGCGGACCGGTCGCCGTCTGGTCCGGCTGCTCGAGGCCGAGGGCCTCCCCACCCGTACCCTGCTCGATGTGAACCCGCGCCGGATCGGGACCACGTGGATGGGGATTCCCGTCTTCTCCCCTGACCGGCTCACGACACGAATGGCCTCCTGGCGTGCCGAGGGACTGCGTCTGCTCGTCGCGGTGGCGAGCAGGGGAGCGCGTGACGAGATCCGTACGCACCTCCGCGCGCGCGAGCTCCGTGAAGGCGAGGACTTCCTCGTGGTGGCATGAGCGAGACGCCGGTACCCTCAGACCTCCTGCTCCCCAGCCGAACCGAGGAGACGTGATGGCCGCAGGCGAGCTCGCGCTGATCATCCTGGCCGCAGGGGAAGGCACGCGCATGCGCTCACGTCTGCCGAAGGTGCTCCACCCGGTCTGCGGGCGGCCGATCCTGCTCCACGCACTGCGCCTCGGCCGCGAGGTCGGCGCAAAGCGAGTCGTCGTGGTCGTAGGGAGCGGCGAGGAGGCGCTGCGCGAGGCGCTCGCGGAGCAGGAGGTCGAGCTCGTCCGCCAGGCGGAGCAGCTCGGCACGGGCCACGCCGCGCTGCAGGCCCGCTCCATCCTGGAAGAGCACGCTGGACCCATCGTGGTCATGAACGGGGATCATCCGCTGCTCCGCCCCCACAGCCTGGCCGGGCTCCTGGACACCTACCGCGCGGAGTCGGCCGACCTGGCGCTGCTCGTGGCCGACTCGCCCGAGCCCGACGCATACGGCCGGATCGTGCGGGGAGCGGATGGCCGACCCGAGCGGATCGTCGAGGCGCTCGACGCGTCGAACGAGATCCGCGCCATCCACGAGGTCAACCTCGGGGTCTACGTGGCGGACGCAGAGCTCCTGTTCGCGTCGCTCGAGCAGATCGACAACACGAACCAGAAGGGAGAGTTCTACCTGACCGACATGGTCGAGCAGGCGTCGAGCTGCGGACGCCGCGTCGCGAGCCACGCCGTAGAAGACTGGAACGAGGCCCTTGGCGTGAATACGCGAGCCGAGCTGGCGCGGGCAGAGGCATGCATGCGTGAGCGCATTGCGCAGCGCTGGATGCGCGAGGGCGTGACCCTGATCGACCCGGGACAGACCTACATCGAGGCCGATGTGGAGATCGGTCCCGATACCGTGGTCGCACCGGGGACCATGCTGCGCGGCGCGACCCGGATCGGCGCGGGCTGCCAGATCGATGCGGGCTGCATCGTCGACGACTCGGCGCTCGGCGATGGCGTCTCGCTCAAGCCACACTGCTTTGTCGAGCAGGCGCGGATCGGCAACAACTGCGAGGTGGGTCCATCCGCTCACCTGCGTCCCGGCACGGAGCTCTCTGACGAGGTGCGCGTCGGTAACTTTGTGGAGGTCAAGAACTCCAGGCTCGGGCGCGGCACGAAGGCGGATCACCTCTCCTACATTGGAGACGCCGACGTGGGCTCTGGTGTCACGATCGGCTGCGGGGCGATTACCGTGAACTACGACGGGATCGAGAAGCACCGCACCACGATCGGCGATGGTGCGTTCGTGGGCTGCAACGCGAACTTGATCGCGCCTGTCGAGGTCGAGTCCGAGGCCTACGTCGCCGCAGGCTCGACGATCACCAAGCAAGTTCCAGGGGCCGCGCTGGCTGTTGCCCGCGCACGCCAGCGCAACATCGAGGGCTGGCGCAAGCGCCGCTTCGGCTCCGACGACGAGTAGAGGAGAGGGACCATGTGCGGAATCGTCGGATACATCGGCCGCGCGGAACGCGCCCAGGACGTCATTCTCGATGGGCTGCGCCGGCTCGAATACCGAGGCTACGACTCAGCAGGGATGGCAGTGCTGGAGGACGGGAAGCTGCGTGTGGTGCGCGCCGTCGGCAAGCTCGTGAACCTGGAATCCGCCTTGCGTGACGTGCCGGTCGGCGGGACCGTCGGCATCGGCCACACGCGCTGGGCCACGCACGGCAAGCCTTCGGAGCAGAACGCACACCCGCACGTTGCGGGCAACGTCGCCGTCGTCGGGAACGGCATCATCGAGAACTACCACGGGCTACGCGAGGAGCTTCTCGGACGCGGCTGCACGTTCAACTCCGACACGGATACGGAGATCATCGCGCACCTGATCAGCGAGGAACGAAAGCGGGGCGCGCCATTTCTCGAGGCGGTGCGCGCCGCGGTGCGCCACCTGGACGGCTCCTACGCTATCGCCGTCATCGATGAGAACGCCCTCGACGAGATCGTGATCGCGAAGAACGGCGGAAACCCGATCGTCGTGGGCCTCGGCGATGGGGAGCAGTTCGTCGCCTCCGACATCCCGACCATCCTGCCCTATACGCGAAACGTGTTGATCCTGGAAGACGAGGAGATCGGCCTCGTGAGCCGGGCGGGTGTGGAGATCTCGACTTTCGGGGGAGCGCTGATCGAGCGCGACCAGCGACACATCCAGTGGGACCCCGTGCAGGCGGAGAAAGGCGGCTACGACCGCTTCATGCAGAAGGAGATCTTCGAGCAGCCGCGAGCGATCTCCGACACGCTCGCGTCGCGCCTGCTCGAGGACGACAGCGTCTCCCTCGACGGCATCGAGCTGGATCCCGACTTCGTGCGCAATCTGCGCGGAATCCAGCTGGTGGCCTGCGGGACGGCCTGGCACGCCTGCCTGCTCGGGAGGCTGATGATCGAGCGCATGGCGCGGATTCCGTGCGACGTCGATTTCGCCAGCGAGTTTCGCTACCGCGACCCCCTCCTCACCCGAGAACACATGATCATCCCCGTCTCCCAATCGGGCGAGACCGCGGACACCCTCGCGGCGTTGCGCCAGGGGGAACGCCTCGGCGCGCGTTCGCTCGCGATCTGCAACGGACAGGAGAGCACAATTGCTCGTGAGGCGGGCTCGGTCCTCTACATGCATGCCGGCCCCGAGATCTGCGTCGCGTCGACGAAGTGCTTCACGTCGATGGTCGTGGCCCTGCACCTGATCGCGCTCGCGCTCGCGAGCGAACGCGGCACGCTCACCCGGGCTCAGATCCGCGACGAGGTCGAGGCGCTGCGGCGTCTGCCGCGCCTGGTGGAAGAGACGCTCGGCCTCTGGTCGCTGACCGAGAGCATCGCGCGCAAGTACGTGAACGCCCGGGACTTCCTGTTTCTCGGGCGCGGCTACGGCTTCCCGGTAGCGCTCGAGGGCGCACTCAAGCTCAAGGAGATCTCCTACATTCACGCCGAAGGCTACGCCTCGGGCGAGATGAAGCACGGGCCGATCGCGCTCGTCGACGAGGACGTCCCCGTGGTGATCGTCGCGAATCAGCCCTCGGTCTACCAGAAGGTGATCTCGAACGCAGAAGAGGTCCGCGCACGCGGTGGCACCGTCATCGCCGTGGTCGAGCAGGACAATCGCGACGCCGCGAACCATGCCGATGACGTGATCGCGGTGCCGAAGGCACCCGAGGCGCACGGCTCCGTCCTGGCGACGGTGCCGCTCCAGATGCTCGCCTACCACGTTGCCACCATGAAGGGGACGGACGTGGATCAACCCCGCAACCTCGCAAAGAGTGTAACGGTCGAGTAAGGCCTCTTGGCGGGTAGCGAGCAGATCGTCTCTGGACTGAATCCGGAACAGCGCAAGGCGGTTCAGCACACCGAAGGTCCCCTGCTGGTCCTCGCCGGTGCTGGCAGCGGCAAGACCCGCATGCTCACGCATCGGATCGCCTGGCTGATCGAGACCGGCAAAGCCCGACCGTGGGAGATCCTCGCGGTCACGTTCACGAACAAGGCGGCGCGCGAGATGCGGGAGCGCGTATACTCGCTGCTCGACGACGAGACCAGAGGCGTCTGGGTAGCGACCTTCCACTCGACTTGTGTACGGATCCTGCGACGCGACATCTCGCATCTCGGCTACGAATCGAACTTCGCGATCTACGACCAGGCGGACTCGCTACACCTGGTCAAGCGCGTGCTGCGCAGCATGAAGATCAACGAGAAGGCGTACCCGCCCGCCGGCGTGCGCGCGCAGATCGATCGCCTGAAGAATCGCGGGCTACTGCCCGCCGATCTGGCCGGCGAGACCGGCTTCGAAGCGCAGCAGATCGGAGATATCTACCAGCGCTATCAGACCGAGCTGCGCCGCTCGAACGCCCTCGACTTCGGCGATCTCATCCTGCTGACCACCCGGCTCTTTCAGAGCTATCCCGGCGTGCTCGCGGCTTACGAGCGGCGCTGGCGCTACGTGCTGGTGGACGAGTACCAGGACACGAACCCGATCCAGTACCAGTTCCTGCGTCAGCTCACCGCGGACCACCGCAACCTCTGTGTCGTAGGAGACGAGGACCAGTCCATCTACGCGTTTCGCGAGGCCGACATTCGCAACATCCTCGGCTTCGAGAAGGACTTCCCCGGTGCGGCGGTGGTGCGTCTGGAGCGGAACTACCGCTCGACCCAGGCGATCCTCGATGCCGCCAGCGCTGTCGTGTCGCACAACGTCGACCGCAAGGGGAAGAAGCTCTACACGGACAAGGCCGGCGGTGAGCCCGTCCGCTTCTACGAGGCAGCGGACGAGCGTGCAGAGGCGGCCTACGTGGTGGGAGAGCTGTTGCGCCTGCGAGAGTCCGGAACGCCGCTCAATGACAGCGCGATCTTCTACCGCACGCACGCCCAGTCCCGACCGCTGGAAGAGGAGCTGCTCAAGTACAACGTTGCCTACGTCGTGGTCGGCGGGACGCGCTTCTACGACCGCGCAGAGGTCAAGGATGCATTGGCCTACCTGCGCGTGCTCAACAACCCCGGGGACGCGGAGAGCCTGCTGCGGATCATCAACACTCCGACACGGGGAATCGGGCGAGGCACGATCGAGCGCATCCTGGCCCTGGCGCAGGAGACCCAGTCGAGTGTATGGCAGGCGCTCGAGCGAGCGACGAGCGAGCAGCTCCTGCGCGGCGCGCAGGGCCGCTCCGTTGAACGATTTCTCCAGCTGATGAACGAGCTCCGCGCGCACGAATCCGGGGGCTCGATCGAGCAGCTGCTCGCGTACGTTCTGGATCGCAGCGGCTACCTCCAGAAGCTCGAGAGCGAGGGTACGCTCGAAGCCGAGGTTCGCGCCGAGAACCTGAAGGAGCTCCTCTCCGCGATCGAGGAGTTCGAGCGCCAGAACAGTGAGGAGCCCGCGGAGGATGCGTTCGGAGACCAGGCGGAACGAAGCCTCCTCGACCTTTTCCTGGAGCAGGTGACGCTCCTCTCCGAGGCCGACACGCTGGAGGAGGGAGAAGATCGCATCGCGCTCATGACCGTCCACGTCGCAAAGGGTCTCGAGTTTCCGAACGTGTTCATCGTGGGCATGGAGGAGCATCTCTTCCCCCACTTCGCTTCGCTGGACGATCCGGCAGCCTTGGAGGAGGAGCGGCGTATCTGTTACGTGGGAATGACGCGCGCCGAGTCACGGCTCTCGCTCAGTAACGCGGTCCTGCGTCGGATGCACGGCACGATCCGCTACAACGAGCCCAGTCGCTTTCTGTCCGAGATCCCACCCGAGCTGATCCGCGGATCGCTCCCCAGGGCAGGCCACCGGGCGCCCATGCCGCCCCCTCCTTTGCGCGAGAGGACTTTGGACGAGCACTCTGGTATCACCGTGGACTACAGTGAGGGCCAGTGGGGGGCCGACGAGCTTCCGCCTCTGGAACAGGAGATGCGCGTGGAGCATCCGATCTTCGGTGCTGGCACGATCCAGCGGGTGGAGGGCGCCGGGGAGTCTACGAAACTCAGGATACGGTTTGACCGAGTCGGCATGAAGACCATCATGCTCAAGTACGCGCAGCTCCGCCTCGGGGCCTGAGCGAGTCGAGTGGTACGGAGTGAGCGTTTTTGTTGCGGATGAAGCGGCGGTAGGTGAGCTCGTCACGCGCCGTCTCAGGCTGCGCGCTCCCAGGCGCACGGATGTCGGCGCGCTGCACGAAGGCATCATGGAGACCCTGCCGGACCTGGTGCAGTGGCTACCCTGGGCGCACGATGGACACCGACGCGCAGACACGCGTCGCTACCTGCGCGGGGCGCGCGCGACGCTGGCCCGGCGGGGAGCCTACGAGTTCATCATCGAGGATCTACACAAGGGAGACCTGCTCGGCATCACCAGTCTGCATCGGATCGACTGGATCCGACGCTCCGCCGGGGTCGGCTACTGGATTCGTCGGTCCAGCTGGGGCAAGGGGATCGCCACCGAGGCCGTCGGCGCCCTTGTCGACCGTGGCTTCCAGGTCTACCACCTTCATCGTCTCGAGGCGCACGTGGCGCTGGAGAACCATGCGAGCCAGCGGGTGGTCGACAAGCTCGGCTTCGAGCGAGAGGGCATCGCCCGCGAGGTCGAGTTCGTCAACGGTCGCTACCTGGATCACATCCAGTACGCCCTGCTGCGGCCGAAGCCGCTGACCCGCAACGGAGAGCCGGCATGAGCGTTCCTTACGCGCTGCACTCCGATACGGGGATCCAGCGCGACAACAACGAGGACGCCGCGCACGCTATCACCGAGCTCGATCTGTTCGTGATCGCTGACGGGATGGGCGGCCACGCTGCCGGCGAGGTCGCCAGCGCCGTGGCCGTAGAGACCGTGATCTCCGTGTACCGCAGCCGTCTGCCAGCCCGCCGCATCAAGGACGAGGGCCCCATTCTCTGTCACGCGGTCCTCGAGGCGAACGAGGCGGTGAATCGCGCCGCGTCGGAACGGGATCTGCGCGGCATGGGCACGACGCTCACCGCACTCAAGTTCCGCGGTCGCACCGCGGTGATCTCGCACGTCGGCGATACACGCGTGTACCGGCTGAAGGATGGGAACCTGAAGCAACTCACGACCGACCACACACTCGTGGCGATCCTCCAAAAGAGCGGGGTGATCAGCGAAGCGGAGGCCTGGCAGCACCCGGATCGCAACGTCATCACGCGCGCCGTCGGCGTACAGGGCTCGGTCGAGCCGGAGCTGCTCCAGGCGCGAATCGCGCGCGGCGCCCGCCTCCTGCTCTCGACGGACGGCCTGCACGACCTGGTGCCCGCTGCGGAGATCGCCGAGCTCGCGTCCGAACCCGATCTCGACGCCGCCATCAACAAGCTCATCGCCCGCGCCAACGAGCTCGGCAGCCCCGACAACGTCACCGCGATCCTGCTGCAGGTCTAGTCACGTGGTGTACGCAAGGAGTCGGAGGTAGGCCCACGCCGGATCAGGGCTAGGAATCTATGATCGCTAAGCAGTCGAGGTCGCGGTAGACGCCGTCGAGGTCCATTCCATAGCCGACGACCCAGCCGTCCGAGATCTCGAAGCCTACGTAGTCGAGCTGCAGGGTGGTGCTGCGGCGTGAGAGCTTGTTGACGAGAACGGCCACGCGCACCGATGCGGGGGCACCGGAGCCGACGAGCTCCATTACCGCTGCGAGTGTGCGGCCCTCGTCGGCGATGTCATCGGTAACGATCACGTCGCGGCCGCGGAACACCTCGGGATCCATGTGCTCGACCTCTACCTCCCCAAGCCGCGTCCCTACCGTCCGCCGCGCGCGCACCACGCGCATCTCGGGCACCAGCCCACGCCGTTTCATACTCTCGGCCAGGCCGGTGGCAAAGCGGATCGCTCCCTCCGCGATCACGACCAGCAGCGGTGCGCTCGTCAGTTCGGCGTAATCGGCTTCCACTGCGGCACCGATCGAGTCGATGCGTTCGCGAACGTGCTGCGCGGAGTAGATCTCTCGCAGCTTGGGCTCGCTTGCGGCTCCCCCCATCCATCAATTCTATCAGGGAAACGCGTAGGATGGCGGTGAGGGAGCACCATGCCAAGGCCCGTCCCAGCTGCCACCGTGATCCTGTTCCGCGACGGACCTGTGTCGCCCGAGGTGCTGATGCTCGAGCGCCATTCCAGGAGCCAGTTCCTCCCCGACATGTACGTCTTTCCCGGCGGACGCGTGGAAGATCAGGATCACGAGATCGCCGAGCACGTAAGCGGGCTCAGCGCGGAGCAGGCCAGCGCCGCGCTGCCGACGATCGACGAGAAGCTGGCGCTTGGCTTCTTCGTGGCCGCGATCCGCGAGACGTTCGAGGAGTCCGGGATCCTGCTCGCCCGCAGGCGCGGTTCCGCCGGGCTGATCGACGCGGCCGGCGCAACGGCACTGGCGCAGCACCGGCTCGAGGTCCAAAGCGGAAAAACTCCCTTTCGTGAGCTGATCGAGAAAGAAGGCCTCGACCTCGCCGCCGACCTGCTCGCAGCCCACGCACACTGGATCACCCCAGAGGACGTGCCGCGCCGCTTCGACACGATCTTCTTCTCGACACTCACACCTCGGGGCCAGCTGGCACTCCACGATGGGATCGAGTCCACGAACCACGTCTGGACCCGCCCGGAAGATGCGCTCGAGCGTTCCAAACGCGGAGAGCTCCGACTCATCTTTCCCACGGCCCGCAACCTGGACACGCTCGCAGGCTTCGAGAGCTCCGAGGCCGCCCTCACCGCCTCGCGCAAACGCCCTGTCGTCCCCGTCCTCCCCGTCATCAAGGACCTCGATGGCAAACGCCAGCTCACCATCCGCGCCGACGCCGGCTACGCCATCACCTCCGAGCCCGCTCCTTAGTCTTGTGGGACCCGGGCCGCGGGCGTCCGCGGCCCACCCACCTCCGCTCAGGCCTACGGCCTTCGCTGCGCGCGCCGCGTTCGCGGCGCTTGCACGGTTGCCAAGCCCCGCAGAAGGTAGCCGGTTCTCCACGGAATCTGAACTTAGGGACTCCTTAATCTGAACTTATTCCGTTAGAACCTAGGGACGGTCCTCCAAGTTCAGGTTCCATCCTACGGGGCTTGGCACCTATGCAAGCGCCGCGAACGCGGCGCGCAGCGAAGGGCGTAGCCCTGAGCGGAGGTGGGTGGCGCGCGACCGCTCGCGCGCCGGGTCCCACAAGACCAGGCCCGCAAGACCCGCTAGACTCTCTCGGTATGCCAGAGGTGGTCGTGCTCGGGGGGTACGGACATCTGGGTCGGTGCTGTGTGCGCGAGCTCGTGCAGCGAACAGGCGCGCACGTTGTCGTCGCCGGGCGAAGCGTTCAGCGTGCGGATGCTGTGGCGGTGGGCTTCGGGGATCGCGTCCGCGGCGCGTACTGCGACGCCAGAGACATGCGCCCGCTGCGCCGAGTCCTCGAGGGGGCAGACGCGGTCGTCGCCTGTTGCGGAGGCGAGCTCACGTCGGCGATCTCCGCGGCACTCTCCACGCGAGTGCCCTTCGTCGGTCTGAGCGCGTTGCGGCTCGACGAGCGATCGCTTGACGTGCTCGGCGAGACCGCGTGGAAAGCGCAGGTGCCCGTGGTGCTCCAGGCGGGGGCTGTGCCCGGTTTGCCCGGCGTGCTTGCTGAGAGCCTGGTGCGTCGCTTTCGCTTCATTCGCGAGCTGCGCATCGCGTCGACCGGCCCTTGGCAACAGACGGAGACCGCACGTGGCGACGCAGACGAGGCGCGAGCAAGGACGACGCGCGGCTTGCCCGTTCGTTTTCGCTTCCCCGCACCGCTGGGATCGCAGTGGCTAGGGGGCTCCGAGAGCCTCGACCTTGCGGGCTTCGCGGGGGCGCACTGCGTGGAGCGTCTTCTCTACCTGGAGCCGTACCCCTGGCTCCCCGGCCGTCTCCTCGAGCCCATTACGAAAGCCAGGAGCCGGGGGCCCTTCATCGTCAGTGCCGAGGCCAGGATGGACGCGAGCCAGCATGAGCCCGAGGCCAGGATCGACGTCAGCTGCAGCGACGCGCCGGCTGCGGCATGCGCCGTGGCAGGCTCGCTCGTCGAGGCGATCCTCGCGCGCGAGCTTCCCGCGGGTCTCCTGACCCCGCGCGAAGGGCTCCCCCCGGCCCGGATCCTGCGCGATCTGGAGAAGAGTGGCGCCCGGATCTCTTTCCGGGGCGCGTGAGCGCCCTCGTCCTACACCGATGAAGCCCCGCTCGATCGTGGTGAGCGAAGCTCTGGCCGGTCAGCGACTCGACGTGGTCGTCGCGAAGGAGCTTGCCATCACTCGGGGCTACGTGCGGCGCCTGATCGGTCACGGGCTGATCCTGCTGGCCGGTCAGCCAGCCAGAAAGGGTGCCATGCTGCGCCGCGGCGATCTGGTGGAGCTCCTCGAGCTCCGCCACCCCAGCGAGGGACCGGCACCCAACTCCGATCTCGCAGTTCCGGTGCTGCGTGAGGAGCTGGGTCTGGTTGCCGTCGACAAGCCTGCTGGAATACCGACCCACCCGCTCGACTACGAGGAGAGGAACAGCTTGCTGAACGGTCTGCTTGCGCACTATCCAGGGCTGGCTGGAGTGGGCGAGGGCGGCCTGCTCTCAGGCGTCGTTCACCGCCTGGATGTGCTCACCTCGGGAGTCCAGCTCTTCGCCACCGAGGCAGAGTCCTGGCGGCGAGCGCGTCGGGCATTCCGAGAGCGATCGGCCGAGAAGCGCTACGTGGCACGAGTACACGGTCGGCTCGACGCCGCCAGCACCCTCGTTCTTCGCCTGGAGAACCGGGGCGACCACGCGCGCGTCGTCACGAGCGGCGGAAGAGAAGCGATCACGCAGCTCGCGCCGCTCGAGCCGGGAGCGAAGACCAGCCTCGTCGAGCTGCGGCCGAGTACTGGCTTGCGCCACCAGCTCCGCGTCTCCCTGGCTCACCTGGGCCACCCCGTGGTTGGCGACGTTCTCTACGGCTCGACCGTCGAGCTATCCCGCCACCTGCTCCATGCCCACTCGATCCGGATCGGAGATTTCGCGGCCAGCGCGCCGATCCCGGAGGAGTTCGGGACGAGCTAGACGGTGCGACGCTCGGAGAGCCTGAGCCGACGCTGGTAGAGGAGCAGCAGTCCAATAGCGAGCAGCAGCCCACCGGTCAGCGGCGCCAACGAGTGAGCCACGAGATCGTGTAACGGACCGTCGGAGTTGCAGGCTATGCGGACAGGCACGGCTCCCAGCGCCAGTGCTCCAAGGCCTCCAAAGGCGAGCGTCCACGAGGGTCGGAAGGGCTCGGCGCGAGCTACGAAGCGCAGCAGAATTGCAGCGGGGAAAACGGCGAGCACGGTGGCTGCCAGGGTGCAGACCCCTGCACCCCCGAGCCAGGCGACTTCGATCCTCTCCAGCCCAGCCCCTCGCAGCGCGGGGGCCGACGCAACGGCGACGGCGACACCCACCACCAGGATCGCGAGCCCCGCTCGCTCGAGCTGCTGCCTTCCCGGGACGGACGAGGCGAGCGCGAGGGCGAGTCCGCCGCTCGCGAGCTCCAGGTGAGCGGCCAGGGTCCACAGCTCGGCGGCGGTCTGGCTTTCGACTGATACTCCGAGCGCGAGGGGAATCCCGAGGAACAAGCACGCGTTCAGGAGCGCTGCCCCGGCGATCGCTACTCCAACCCGGCGCAGCGTGGAGAGCGGCTGCACGGGCTGAAGCTCGCTCGCGAGCTCCAGGATGAGCGCTTCGTGCCGATCGTTCACCGAGTCTGTCCCGAGAGCAATGCGCGCAACGCACGGTAGCCCCGATGGGCGCGCACCTTCAGCGCCCCCGGTGAGATCCCAGCCTGCTTGGCCGCCTCTGCGACGGAGAGCTCGCGAAGTTGGATCAGCTCCACGGCCTGCCTCTGGCCAGCCGGAAGGGACTCCAGGGCTCGGCGCAGCGGGTCCGAGAGCCCCGACTCCGGAGCGGGGGCCGCCGGGTCCGGGAGCTCCTCGACCTCGGACAGGGGCTGCTCGCGGCGCACGCGCACGTTCCGCTGCCGCTGGGAGTCCACGACCGCGTTGCGCGCGATCGCGCGCATCCAGGGTCCGAAGGGCCGGCCCGGCTGGTAGGTGTGCCGCGCGCGATGGATGGAGAGGAGCACGTTCTGAACCACATCCTCCACGCCGGCGGGATCTCCGAGACGCGCGAAAACCAGCCGACGAAGCACGGGAAGGATCGCGAGCAGCAGACGCTCATAGGCAGCGCGGTCTCCGCCCTGAGCGGCCTCCATGAGCTCACACCACGAGGACTCAGGAGGAACGTCGCCCTCCCCGCTATCGCTCATACGTCCGTGCCTCGCCCTCGGTTACTCCCCCCCGCCGTAACCGCGCAACACTGCGAATCGTACCTCTGATAGAGGACCAGGTACACAGTCCATGATGATCAGAGAGCCCCTCCAGTTTCGCGCGAGACCTAGCCGCGACGGACTCCCGTGGACGTGTGAGACCGCCCCAGCCCCTCTCCCGGTCGGCTCGGTGCTCGAACCCCGCGAGGCCGCGCATCTCCGCGCAGTTCCTGCATTCCCTGTAATCCCTGCGCAATAGAGCAGCGCTCGTCCGTGGGAGAGCCGGCGGACCCTGAGGGGTCCGCCGGCTTTTTTCTTGGCCGCGCCGCCGGGCGAGACCGCCCGCGGAGTCCAGGGCTACGCCCGGGCCGTCAAACGTCCTGCGGACGCAGGGTCTTGCGGCCGTTCGCGATGGCCCGATCCTCGGCGCTCGCGATCGACTCCCGAACCCGGTCTTCCAGCGCATCATAGAAGGCAGCTCCCACGTTGCACTTCTTCGCCGCCGCCTTGACGCGTGACTTCGAGATGATCATGGGCCCCCCTGCGGCCGACTTCCGCCCCGCCTTTTTCCGTCCTGCCGCCTTCTTCCTGGCTGCCATTGCTGTGATTCCTCTCCCCTGATTGGTTGCGCTCCGGCGCGACACCGATTCGACGCGCTTCATGCGCGGCAGTCGTCAATACCATCGACCTGCGCAAAAGCAAGAGCGCCCGAGGGATCCTGCTATCGTGACGCGATGCATCGAGCCGCCTGTCAGGTTGCTGGGAGCCTGGTGACAATCCTGATCTGTGCGAGCCCGGGGTCGATCGCTGCAGGGGGCGGAGCGGACGGTGAGTTCAGTGAGCGCCGCTCTCTTCACTTCGTGCTCTATCAGGATGTCGGAATCGACCGCTACACGGGGTGGAACGGGTCCCGACGTTTCGAGCAACGCGTTCTCGACATTCTGGAAGACGCCTACCGCGACGTGCGGAGCAGCCTGGGCGTCGCTCCCCCGCGCGCGGTGCAAGTGGTTGTCTGGGATCCCGAGCTCTTCGGGCGCCAGTACGATGGCCTGTTCCGATTCCAGGCCGCAGGCTTCTACGATGGGGTGATCCATGTCCGCGGTGCGACGAATGTCAGCGCGGAGCTGACAGGCACGCTCCATCACGAGTTCGTGCACGCTACGCTCGACGCCGCATCCCCGCGCGGGAGCTTCCCCGGCTGGCTGAACGAGGGAATCGCAGGGTACTTCGAACGTCTCGCACTCGGCAGGCGCACTCCAAGCTTCGGCGAGTACGCGGCCCTTCGCGACGCACACGCGAAGGATCAGTGGATCCCGCTCGCAGAGCTCGGGCCCCCGAGCTTCGGACACCTCGAGTCGGAGAGGGCGCGGCTCGCCTACCTCGAGTCCTATGCCGCGGTCGAGCTGCTCGTCAGGCAGCGGGGTGCGGACTCGCTTGGACGCCTGCTGAAACGCATCACCCAGACGAACAGCGTGGACCGCGCGTTGCAACGAACCTATCGGATCGACCTGGCAGAGCTCGAGGGGAAGCTGATTCTCGGGCTGCGCTGAGACCCCAGCCTGCTCAGATGTGCAGATCCTCGGTGACGAGCGGGCCGTCTCCGAGGAAGCGGCTGCTGGCAAGAGGAGACAGGTCCAGCGTCTCGAACCGCTGACCCACGACGAGCTCCGCAACGCCCCGGCCGATGGCCCGAGACTGCATGACCCCCCGACCAGTGAAGCTGTGCGATTCGATCAGGTTGCTGAAGCCCGGCACAAGCCCGACGATGCCGCTGCGATCCGGCGTGACGGAATACAGGCCGGCCCAGCCGCGCACGTGACCACAGCGCTCGAACGTGCTCGCGCGATGAGCGAGGCGGGGCCAGAGCTGCTGCTCGAAGTACTCGTCCCCGTCGTAGTGAAAGGCGTAGCCGGAGGGCTCGGCGGGCTCCGAATAGCCCGCAAGGAGGTAGGCACCCTCGGGGTGGAAATACAGGCAAGAAGGATCGACGATCATGCCCAGCGACCCGAGGTTCACCTCTTCTCGGATATCGCGCGCGCGCACGTCGACCATCGCGATCTGGCGCCGGACGGGGAGCGCCACATCGAGCACGCCGAGCTTTGAGGAGAGCACGGGACTCCAGGCTCCCAGCGCGTTGATGAAGAACTCTGGCTTGATCGACGGGTGATCGACCGCGATCTCTGGCGTTACGCGATGCTGTGTAAGAATGCGGTGGATGGCGTGGCTCTCGTCAGCGACGTCCCCCTTCGCGACTTCCACGATGTGCACCAGACTGACCTGGCGCACACCCGGCTCGCGCTCCGTGACCTCGACTCCCTCGATGTAGTGACGGTTCAGGAAGCGCGCTCCGCCAGCCTCGGCGCGCCTTCGGTAGTACGAGCGCACCGCGTTCGGATTGATCAGCCCGTCCCGCTTCGAGAACGTGGCGCCGATCAGCTCGTCCATGTTGCGATCGAGCAGTGGGAACCCAGCAGCGACTTCGCCCGCGGACAACATCTCGACCTCGACACCCAGACGCTCCTGCAGCGAGTGGCGGCGGAGTGCCTTCGCGAACAGCTCCCGGTCGTCGTAGAGCCACAGGTAGCCGGCCTGGCGCAAGCCGAACTCCTCCGCGTGGTCCTCGAAGAAGGCAAGCGTGTCCAGACAGCTCGTAATGTTGACTTCCTGCCACCAGGTGGCGCGCACACCGCCCGCGTTCAGCTCCGACGAGGCGTAGGTGCCCTGGAGGTCGAGGTCGACGACGCACACGTCCCCGACCCCACGCTCGACGAGCGCACAGGCAATCGCCGAGCCGATGATGCCCCCACCCGCGATCAGTACGTGTGTTCGCTCCACTGAGGGCCTCCGGGGGGGCTGCGAAAGGGCCATGTCTCACAAAGTACGGGCTACAATCCCGCGCCGAAAGCCCGCAGACTCGAACCAGCGGAGGGCACGATTCGTGGAGGGGGTGGGGCGCTCAGATCCGTCGGTCCCGACAGGGGACGAGAGCAGCCACCTGAAGAAGGAGGCGCCACCGCGGCGCGTCTTCCTGCGCGCGAGTGAGGTGCCTGGGCTCCTGCTCGGCGTCTGCCGCGCCGAGCCCGTTGCCCAGCGCAGGGTACTCGGAGCTCGCCGGGGCGGGCGGATAGGCCTCTTCCTTGGGCTGGTCGCGCTGGCTCTGGCGGTGCCGGACTGGAGCACTGCCGGCGGACTCGCCTTGCTTCACCTCGTGAGTACGTTCGGGCTGGGACGGGTCGGCGGGCTCAGCCCGCTCGGAGAGCTCCAGCGGCTACGGCTCTCGCTCTGGACCGGCGCAGCTCCGCTGCTGCTCGCCGCAGCGCTCCGGCTGATCTGGGCGGAATCGCTGGTGCCCGCACTGGCCGGGCTCGTCGCGGGGCAGCTCCTCCTGTACCGGGCGCTGCGCCGCGGTCTGGGCGCTGCGCGCCGCGGTCTGGGCGCTTCGCGCCGCGGTCTCTAGCCCGAGGATCTCACCTCGGGTGGGCTAGTCCTCGGGACTCTCCCGCGGGTCGCCGCCCGGCTCGAGCACCGGCAGCTCTCCGGGACGCAGGTAGTTGTACCCGCGCGAGTTGAGCACGAACACGTTCTTCGCGCGCGCGGTCGCACCCCGGAGCGGATTGATCTGGATGGTGCGCGTGGTCGGCGCCTCTGGAACCTGACAGCTGTCCGCAGCGCCGTTCTCGATGGCCAGCTCCGACGACTCGGCATCTCCGGCCCGAACGCTCACGCCTCCCACGCTGAAGACCAGGGAAGCGGCCACGATTGCAAATCCGAGCGAGCGCATGGCAGATCCTCCGTTTGCATGTCATCGGCGCCAGCCCCTCCGAGCTTGAGCTCGGGCCCATCTGCACGTAAGGTGCACTCCAGATGCACGAAAATGTGGTCGACTCCGCTCAGGCCTACGTCCTCGTCGTCGATCTGCAGGAAACGTATCGGGACAAGCTCTTCGAATGGAAACGCACGGTCGAGCGCGCCTGCGTCCTGATCCGGGCCGCGCACATGCTGGAGCTCCCTATCTTCTATACAGAGCAGTATCCGAAGGGCCTCGGACCCACGGCCCCAGAGGTGCTGGACGCCCTGGGCAGCGTTCCGGGCTTCGAGAAGCGCACGATGTCGGCGCTGGGCGCCCCAGGGCTGCTCGAAACCATTGCCACGCTCGAGCGCTCCCAGGCCATCGTTGTGGGCATCGAGACTCAGGCCTGCATCAATCAGACGGTGCACGACCTGCTCGGTCGCGGGAGCTCTGTCCACCTGGCGGTCGATGCCGTCTCTGCCCGGAGCGAGCGCGAGCACACGCTTGCGCTCGACAAGCTGCTGCGCTCCGGCGCCATCGGTAGCAGCGTCGAGTGCATCCTGCTCGAGTGCATGCGCAGCGCAGATCACCCGAGCTTCAAGTCGGTCCAGGCACTCCTCAAGTGAGATGAGCGGCGCGGCGCTGCGTCGTCTCGAACGAGAGATACCGAGCTGCCGTCGCTGTCCGAGACTGGGCGCCTATCTCGGCGAGCTGCGTCAGCGCTATCCCGACTACTGGAACAACCCCGTCCCGGGCTTCGGCGATCGGAGCGCCTGGCTCGCGATCGTGGGCCTGGCCCCCGGCCTGCACGGTGCGAATCGCTCCGGGCGGCCATTCTGGCTGGACGCGTCGGGCGAGTGGCTCTACGGGGAGCTCGAGCGTCAGCAGCTCTGGGACGGAAAGTCACTCAGAGGCGCGTACGTGCTGAACGCGGTGAAGTGCGTCCCACCGGGCAATCGTCCGAACGGCGCCGAGCAGGCTGCTTGTCTCGGCTGGCTCGAGCAGGAGCTCGCCCTACTGTCGTCCGTGCGCGTCGTGCTCGCGCTGGGCGCGATCGCACACATGGCAGTGTTGCGCTGTTGGCAGGCCCTCCCGCGCAAGCGCTACCCGTTCGGCCATGCCACGATCCACCGCGTCGACGGCCACCCTCCGCTCCTGTCGAGCTACCACCCGTCCCGCCAGAACACGAACACCGGTGTCCTGACCCGTCCGATGTGGCGAGCGGTCTTCCGACGCGCCCAGCGCCTGGCCAGCGCGACCTCGCCCCGTATCAGCTAGCCTGAGTAGCCAGTGAACGACCTCCTTCCCGAGATCTGCACACCCGTACCGGGACCCCGCTCGAAGGCCCTGGGGGTTCGGCTCGCACAGGTGGAGTGCCCCGAAGTCACGTGCCTCTCGGACGGACCCATCTTCTGGGAGCGCGCGAGCGGCGCCAATGTCATCGACGTGGACGGGAATCGCTACGTGGACTTGCTGTCCGGCTTCGGTGTTGCAGCGCTCGGACACGCGCACCCTGCCATCACGACGGTCTGGGGCGCGCAGGCAGGTGAGCTGCCCCACGCCATGGGCGACGTGTACCCGGCAAGGGTCAAGGTCGAGCTGCTCGAGGCGCTGACCCGCATCCTGCCGGGAGACCTGGGCTGCGCGATCCTCTCCTCGTCGGGCTCCGACGCAGTGGAATCCGCGCTCAAGACGGCTCTTGTCGCAACAGGACGCCCCGACGTCATCGCATTCGAGGGCGCCTATCACGGCCTCGGCTTCGGCGCCCTCGACACGACACACCGCCGGCTGTTTCGCGCCCCCTTCGAGGCGCGGCTTCCCGGCCGCACCCGCTTCGTCCCCTACGGCGATGCGAAGGCCGTGCGTGAGGCGCTCGCTGCCGGGGAGGTGGGAGCCATCCTGGTAGAGCCGATCCAGGGGCGTGGCGGCTGCGTGGTTCCTCCGCAGGGCTTTCTGCGCGAGCTGCGGGAGCTTGCCGATGGGTCCCGCACGCTGCTTGTCGTGGACGAGGTATACACAGGATTAGGTCGAGCGGGCTCCTGGCTGGCCTGCGAGCACGAAGGCGTCTTACCCGACGTCGTGGCGCTGGGAAAGGGACTTGGCAACGGCTTTCCCATCTCCGCCTGCGTTGGTCGCGAGCACGTCATGCGCGCCTGGAGAGCGTCGTCGGGAGAGGCCGTCCACACGAGCACCCACCTCGGCAATCCCGTCGGCTGCAGGGTCGCCGCTGCGGTGCTCGAGATCCTGGAGCGCGACCGGCTCCCGCAGCGTGCGACCCGGGTTGGCGCGCGCCTGCTCGAACGGCTGCACAGAGAGCTGGGCAACGCGCCGTGCGTCCGCGAAGTGCGCGGCCGCGGGCTCATGCTCGGGATCGAGCTCGACACCGCCGCTGTCGCACAGCGCGTGGTCGCGGCAATGCTCAGCGAAGGCTGGATCTTGCTCGCCGAGGGGGTCGAGGGTCGCGTGCTCTCCCTGACCCCGCCTCTGACGATCTCCGAGGAGCTCCTCGACCGCGCCACGGATCGACTGGTGGCGCACCTGCACGCATGAGCCGGAGAGCCGTCGAGCGGCGCATCCTGGCCTGGATCGCGGAGGGCGTCGACTCAGTCACCGATCGCGCGGCCGCGGACAGGCGCTTTGGCACGCTCGCACTCGAGCTCTTCGCGCACCAGTACGAGTCAGGCGAGGCGTACCGGGTGCTCTGCGACTCCTTTGGCCGGAGCCCAGCCAACATCGAGCACTGGTCCGACATCCCCGCGGTTCCGACCGGGGCCTTCAAGCAGGCGCGACTCGCGACCTTCCCCGAGGAGCAGGAGGTCCGCACCTTCCGGACCAGCGGAAGCTCGAGCGCCGCACGCGGCGCTCTCCATCTGGACACGCTCGAGCTCTACGACGCCTCGCTGCTGGCAACGTTCGGAACCTACGTGTGCCGGGGTGCCGAACGCCTGCGCTTTGGTGTCCTGGCTCCGTCCGCAACCGAAGCCCCGGATTCCTCCCTGTCCTACATGTTCGAGCGCGCGGCCCGCGAGCTCGGCCGAGGAGAGCCGTCCTTCTACGTCACACAGCACGGCTGGGATCCCGAGCGAGCCATCGCGGACCTGGGCAAGCTGGATGGGCCGGCCGCCGTCGTGGGTACCGCGTTCTCCTTCGTCCACCTGCTCGACGAGCTCGAGAGGCGCGGCGTGCGCCTGGCACTCCCCGAGGGATCGCGCGTCATGGAGACGGGCGGCTTCAAGGGCCGCTCCCGCGAGCTGACGAGGGTGGAGCTCCACACCGGCATCTCGACCGCACTCGGTGTTCCGATGGCGGCAATCGTCAACCAGTACGGCATGTGCGAGCTGGGCAGCCAGTTCTACGAGGCTACGCTCCTGACGGGGCGACCCACGCAAACGAAGCGCGTTCCACCCTGGGTCCGCACGCGCGTGCTCGATCCCGCGACCTGGCAGGAGGTGCCCGCCGGGGAGACTGGCGTGCTCGTGCACTACGATCTCGCAAACACCGGCTCGGTGCTCGCAGTCCAGACCTCGGACCTCGGGCTGCGCAGCGACGACGGTTTCGAGGTACTGGGGCGCCTCCAGGGCGCTGAGGAGCGCGGTTGCTCGATCGCTGCCGACGCCCTATTCGCGGGTCGCTGAGCATGCTCGCCCCCACCGAGCTCGTCCGTCGGCTGGATCGCGCGCTCGAGCTGTGGCGCGCCCCCGATTCGCCCTGGTTGCGCCGGCTCGCGGACGAGCACGGCGGCTTCTCGCCCGAGGTCATCACGCTCGGCGTGCGCAGTGGAGTCGAGCACTGGACGCGCGATGTCCTCGCGGCACTGCGCGAGCGCGAGCTCGTCGAGCCTGCCTGGGTCCCTGGCCTGACCGGCGTCTGGCTGGCCGGCTCCGTTCCGACGGCAACCTTCGCCGCCTTGCTGCTGCCGCTCCTGACCGGCTCGGCGGTCTGGGCAAAGCCATCTTCGAGCGATCCGCTGACCCCTGCCCTGTTCAGGGATACGTTGGCCGAGGCCGGACTGTCCGAGGTGATACGGATCGCGCCGGAGGACGAGCTGCTCCGAGAGGTCGACTGCCTGGTCGCTCACGGGAGCGACGAGACGCTCGAGGCGGTCCGCCGCCGCGTGCCAACCACGCTGCCGTTCGTGGGCTATGGGCACAAGCTCTCGCTCGCCGCGATCGGTACACATGTGAGTGTTGCGGAGGCCGCAGTGGACCTGGCGCTAGACCTATCGCTCTGGGACGGCCGCGGCTGTCTATCGCCCGCCTATGCGCTGTTGCTGGACGAGCCAGCGGGGCGAGCCGAGTCCTTCGCCGCCGATCTGGCGCGCGCCCTCGCTGACTGCGAAAGCACGCTTCCCCGCCCCTCGCTCGACCTGGCCGAAGAGGCGCACATCCGCGAGCAGCGTGCGTTTGCCGCGCTGCGACCGGAGAGCCGAGTCTGGGTGTCCGAAGGCTCTACGAGCTGGACCGTCGCATACGACGCTGGCGGTCCGCTGCCGTCACCTGGTGCGCTTCGGTTCGCGCGCGTCGTTGCCATCCGGAGCGTGGCCGAGCTCGGAGAACGCTGCCAGGAGCTCTCACCTCACCTATCCTCCATTGGACACAGCGGATGGGAGAGTGACATGGAACTCGCGGCGATCGCCACCGCTTCGGGAGCGTCGCGCATCTGTCCGCTAGGCCGCATGCAGCTGCCCCCGATCGACTGGAATCACGACGGCATGAGCCCGCTCCGGCCCATGCTCCGCCTCACCGATGTTGAGCGCGGCGAGAAGGTACCACGTGAGTGAGGGCAAGCAGGCAGCACGGTCCGTCGCGCTGAAGCGGCCGGCGCGGATGACCCATATTGCGATTCGAACGACCCGCATGCAGGAGTCGCTCGACTTCTACCAACGCTACGCAGCACTGCGTATCGTGCACGAGCGCGAGGACGACGGCATCCATGTAGCCTGGCTCGCCCACCGGAGCGATGATCCCGACTTCGTGATCGTCGTGCTCGAGATGCCACACGAGTCGCTGCCAGAGCCCAACGCGACGGACCACTTCGGCTTCGACGTGAGCTCGAGAGAAGAGGTTGACGAGATCGCCGCACTCGCGCGAAGCGAGGGTCGCCTCAAGTACGGCCCCACCGATGCGGGACCCATCGTGGGCTACTTCGCCATGGTTCGCGACCCCAGCGGCAACACCTGCGAGTTCTCTCACGGTCAGGTCTTGTAGCGCACCCCATGGGACCCGGCCGAGGGCGCCCGCGGCCACCCACCTCCGCTCAGGGCTTCGCCCTTCGCTGCGCGCGCCGCATCCATCCGAACTTGGGGACGGTCCTCAATCCGAACTTGTTTGGCCGAAAGTCGGAACTTCTGGTCACTCTGGCGGGGCTCGTGGGCACACTCGTTCATCCAGGCGTCGCTGCGGTCGTCTCGCGCGGAATAAGTTCGGATTAAGGACCGTCCCTAAGTTCGGACTGGGGGCCCCTACGCGTTCCTAGCCCTCGATGGGGAAGAATGCAGCTAGGAGCCAGGCGAACCAGGCGGATTGGACGAGGGCGGAGAGCCAGGGGTTCGGGAGCTGACGGGAGAGGCGGAAGGCCAGGGCCTCGAAGATGGCGAAGAGGAGAACGAGCGGGACGAGGGCGGCGAGAAGTGCGCGGGGGACCAGGCCGAAGAACGCTGCGGACGCGAGGGCGGCCAGGGTCAGGAGGCGGGCCGCAGCGGGGAGCCAGGCCTGAGCGAGCAGGGGGCCGCGGAGCAGCCACTCGGTGACGCCGAACCAGGGCAGCAACAGCAGCGTGGCAGCGGCCCAGGGCAATAGCCTTCGGGAGCTCAGCAACGGATCCCAGAACGGCTGGCTCAGCACCCCGATGCTGACATAGATGAAACCCAGAATGAGTCCAGCGCTGGTCCAGGTGCGCCAGTCTCGAAGCCCTTCGGCGCGCACGCGCGTATCCCTGGCGGCGTAGGCGAGCAGACCGACTCCCGCGATGGCGAAGAAGCCCAGCACGTCACGAGCGCCGGAGAGCGGGAAGACGGCGAGAGGCGCGCTGCCCGCAACCTGGTCGGCGCCGACGAGCAGCACCGTACTGGCGGCCAGAGCAGCGGCTACGAGCCCGAGCCGCTGCCAGGGATGTGTCACCGCGGGAAGTGCGACGCGCGGCGCGAGCGGTGCGACGGCCTGCGGCATTCCCAAGAGCAGAGCGAGCGCGCCCAACATCCCGACAAGCGCCCAGAGAAGCGACGCGTCCCGGGGGACAGGCCCGAGGTCGGGCGTGGGTGTCAGCGCGCCGGCCAACCAGCTCGAGATCTCGGAGGCGGCGCCCTGAGCGTAAAGAACGGAGAGATGGTTCGCTCCCTCCACCTCGGCCAGGCGCACGGCCGTACCCCGCTCGAAGCTGCCGTAGGTACGCTCGAGCACGGCCCGGTTCGCAGAGATCAGCTCGGCCCCGCGCTGCCGTGAGAGCGCGCGCAGAGCTGACGGGGCACGCTCCCCCCAGAGTAACAGCACGTTCGGTGGCGTGTAGGGCCCGTCCAGAGAAGCGCTACCGGAGATGGCAACGACGGCGGCCACTCCGGGATCGCGCCGCGCCGCGTAGGCGAGCGCGCCGGCCGCGCCCGTTCCGTGGCCTCCTACGGCGAGGCGCTGACCATCGTAGCGCGCCTGCGAACGCGCCCAGAGCACGGCCTGGTCGAAGTCCTCGATCAGGCCTTCGGGCACAAAGCCCACACTTCGCTCGAAAGGGCGCCGGCTACGCCCTTGACCGCGAGAGTCGAAGGTGATCACCGCGAATCCCTGAGCACTCAGGCGCCGCGCCAACGAGTTCAACAA
This sequence comes from Myxococcota bacterium, assembly GCA_965247115.1. Taxonomy (GTDB): domain Bacteria; phylum Myxococcota_A; class UBA9160; order SZUA-336; family SZUA-336; genus JAUXJB01. Next base: position 2,193,704 of record CBDFGR010000003.1, on the reverse strand, counting down.
GCTGCTGTTGCCGAGGGATCCGTGCGAGAGCACGACCACTGGCAGGCGCTCTCCGTCGCGCGACGTCGCCGCATCGGGCTCGTGGATTAGCAGCGGCAGCGAGTCTTCGATCCATATGGCGTAGCTGCTCTGGCCCGCGGAGCGCACACCCAGCAACGCGCAGACGAGAAGAGCTGCGGCTCCGCCATAGACGATCCGTGCGCTCACTCCTGCATGCTAGCATGCGGTCATGAAGCTCCAAGAGATCGATACGCCCGCGCTGATCGTCGACCTGGAGCGAATGGAGCGGAACATCTCCCACATGTCGCGCTTCTTCGCGACACAGACCTCTGACCTGCGCCCGCACTGGAAGACGCCGAAGTGCGCGGAGGTGCTGCGGCGACAGCTCGAAGCAGGAGCAATTGGCGTGACCTGCGCAAAGCTCGGCGAGGCCGAGGCCCTAGCGGATGCGGGCGTACTCACGTCCGTGCTGATCGCCAACCAGATCGTTGGGTCAGCCAAGGTTGCTCGACTCGCGGCGCTTGCCGAACGCGTTCCGGAGCTCCTCGTCGCCATCGACGACTCGAGTCAGATCGATGCGATCGACGCGGAGCTCGGAAAGCGCGGCACAACAGTCGGCGCCCTGATCGAGGTAGACGTCGGGATGAGCCGCTGTGGAACGGACAAGCCCGAGCAGACCGTGGAGCTCGCACGACACGTCGAGGCCAGCAGGATCGCGTACCGCGGCATGATGGGCTACGAGGGACACGCGGTCCTGGTTCCAGACGACGCCAAGCGGAAGGTGCTGGCGGAGACCGCGGTCGCGCGCCTGCTGGAGCACCGACAAGCGCTGGTCGACGCCGATCTTGCGCCGAAGATCGTCAGCGCTGGCGGAACCGGGACCTGCGAGACCACCGCAACCGCGCCGGGCGTCACCGAGATCCAGGCCGGCAGCTACGTATTCATGGACGGGGCGTACCAGCGCGTGCGCTCGGACCTCGAGTGCGCACTCAGCGTCCTCACGACCGTGATCCACAGGCGCCGTCGCGTGCTGATCACGGATTGCGGCATGAAGGCATTGAGTCACGAGTTCGGACTTCCCACAGGCTACGACCTGCCGGTCACCTGTCTCGGGCTCTCAGAGGAGCACGGACACGTAGGGATCGACGAGGGTCACGAGCTCGACCTCTCGATCGGCGACCGGATCCGGATCCTGCCCAGCCACGGAGACACGACCATCAACCTGCACGAGCGCTACTACGCTGTGCGCGGGGAAGAGGTCGAGGAGGTCTGGCCGATCATCGGTCGGGGGAAGTTCGTCTGAGCGTTCGGGTAGCCATCACCGGGGCCAACAGCGCCGTGGGCCGAGTCGTCGTAGGCCGTGCGCTCGCCCGTGGCGACATCGAGATCGTCGCCTGCGTGCGATCCGAGCGGGCCGCTTCCCAGCTCCCACCGATCCCAGCTGCTCGCGGTCATGCCGCCCGCGTCGACTTCGAAGACCCTGAAAGCTTGCGTCACGCCTTCCGCGGCGCAGCCGGAGTCATCCACCTTCCCGGACTCCTGATCGAAACGGCGAGCTCTTCTTACCAGAGTGCGAACGTGGACACACTCCGGGTCGCGATCGGCGCTGCGCGCGCGGAAGGCGTCGCGAGCTTCGTGCTCGTCGGCTCGGTGGGCGCGGACTCCGGCTCGGCGAATCCGTACCTTCGCACAAAGGGCATCGGCGAGCAGCTCTTGACCCACTCCGGTCTCGCCTACACCGTGCTGCGAGTTCCCCTCGTGCTGGGCTGCGCCTCCGAGGGAGCCAGGGCCTTCGCACGCGACAGCGCGGGCGGGCTCGTGCCCCTGATCGGGGGCGGGCGCGCGTGCGAGCAGCCGATCGATGCGCGCGACCTCGCCGCGGGAGCCCTGAACGCCGCAACTGGCGCGCCGCAAGCGCGAAACTGCGTGCTCGACCTCGTCGGACCGGAGTCGCTCCCCATGCACGAGCTGGTGCGACGAGGTGCGCGCCTGCGCGGAGCCCGGCTACGCGTCGTTTCGCTTCCCCCGAGACTCTTGAAGCTGCTCCTCGCTCTGCGCAGCAGGTTCACGAGAGGCGGTCTCTCGCCCGACGTGATCGACGTCATGCAAAGCGAGGTGCGCATGGATCCCGAGCCCGCGGCGCGCGCACTCGGCATCGAGCTCAGCGGTCTCGATGATACGATCCGCCGCAGTCTGGAGGACACGAGCGCACAGTGAGCGATGCCATAAACAGCGAGCAGGGCGCGGAAGTCGCGCGCAGACCCGCGCTCTGGCAGCGGACGCTGCCCTGGCTCATCGCGGCGACCTGCTTTGCCTACCTCTATCGGAAGCTCGGCGCCGCAGCCGGTCCCGAGCAGACTCTGATTTCGTATCTCGGCGGGATCTTCGCGAGCGTGAGCTGGGGACGCTGGCTCGCGCTGATGATCCCCTACTCCGCCTTTTTCTTCCTGATCGACTCGCTCATCGTCTGGCGGGTCGTGAACTGGTTCAACACGCGAGTGAGCTTCGGGGACATCCTCCCGATTCGAGGCAGCAGCTACATCCTGTCCATCATCAACGAGCAGGTCGGCAAGGGTGCGATGGGCCTCTACCTGTATCGACGTCACGGCGTGCCCGGCTGGGAAGTCGGCTCGAGCATGCTCTTCATCATGTTTTGCGAGTTCTACTATCTGCTCGGCTGGGCGACGATCGGCTACGCCATCAGCCATGCCTCTCTGCCACAGGTATTCGGACTCGTGCCGAGCATCGCCATCGCAGCGTTGCTCTTCTTCGCCGCCTTCGCCGTATTCTTCAGCGGCCGCTTCACTCTCGGTCGCGCGTTGCGCGAACGGGCGGTCTTCAGCTCCTTCCGGCAGGCCAGCGTCTGGCAGTACGGCACCCTGATCCTGCTGCGCTCTCCTGCGTTGCTGGGCGCCGTCTTCGTCTACTCGCAAGCAGCCGGCCTGTTCGGCATCCAGATCAACCTGGCGACCATGCTCGGCTACGCGCCGATCGTCTTCTTCGGTGCGGCGACGCCCGGTCCCATGCGCAGCGTGGCCATCACCCTCTGGGTGATCCTGTTTCCCGAGCATCCTGGCGAAGCTGCCGCCTTCGGCTTCGTGCAGCACAATTTCTTCATCTTCTTCAACGCCGCGATCGGACTGCTCTTCCTGCGCAGGGCTAATCGGGAGCTGTTGGGCGACGACGTCCCAGCTCGAACAACCGATCCGCGATAGACGCGAGCGTCGACGCCACGAGAAGCCAGGCGACAGCTGGCATCAGCGGCGCGAGCCAGGCGAGGCCGAGGTCCGCAAGGATCACGCCTCCCACCGGCACGAAGTAGAGCACCCCATTCCAGCGTCCTAGCGCGCTCATGCGCAGCTGACGCTCGCGGTGGAGCAGGTACGAGTCGATGGCGTACTGCGCGAACGCGAGCGTGACAAGCACAGGCAAGAGCCAGCTCAGCAGATCCCTGGCTGCGGCCGCTGCCAGGCCGGCTGTGACGAACGCAAAGTCGGCACCGTGGTCGAGCGCCCGGCCGACAGGGCCCGCCGTGCCCCGCCTGCGCGCGATGCGCCCGTCCAGCAAATCGCTCGCGATCGCGAGTATGAAGAAGAGCGCCGCAGCCTGCGCAGACACCTGGAGGACGGTCCAGGCGAAGGGCAGCACCAGCAGGAGCCGGAACGCGGAGAGCGCGTTCGCCATCAGCTCCGGGTCATGCCCCCTGGATCTGCCTGGCGATCGTCGCAAGCTGCATGTTGCTCGTACCCTCGTAGATCGTGCCGATCTTCGCGTCCCGGTAGCGCTTCTCCACCGGATACTCGCGCGTGTAGCCGACGCCCCCGAAGAGCTCGAGCGCACGGGATGTCACCCGCCCCGCAACCTGCGACGCAAAGAGCTTGGACATGGCAGCCTGGGTCAGGAACGGTTCGCCGGCGTCCTTCAGTCGGGCGGCATTGTAGACGGTCAGCCGCGCCGCCTCGATATCGGTCGCCATTTGAGCCAGGTCGAATTGAACCGCCTGGAACTCCCCGATGGCGCGGCCGAATTGCTGTCGCTCGCGCGTGTAGTTGAGCGCATCCTGCAGCGCTCCGTCGGCGATCCCTACCATCTGCGCTCCGATGCCGATCCGCCCCTCGTTCAGCGTCTCGATCGCGATCTTGTAGCCTAGCCCGGGCTCGCCGAGCACGTTGGCCTTCGGAACGCGCACGCCGTCCAGGATGAGCTCGCAGGTCGAGCTGGCGCGGATGCCGAGCTTGTCCTCCTTCTTCCCGACCTGCAGCCCCTCCGAGTCCCTGCTGACCAGGAAGCTCGTGATGCCCTTGTACCCCACGTCAGGATCGACGTTCGCCATGACCAGGAAGAGCCCCGCCTCCGCGGCGTTCGTGATCCAGAGCTTGCGTCCGCTGAGAACGTACGAGTCTCCGTCGTCGACGGCCCTGGTCTTGAGCGCAAAGGCGTCGCTCCCGGAGCCGGCCTCCGAAAGCGCGTATGACGTGAGCATGCCGTTCGCCATCTCGCTCAACACGCGCGCCTTCAGATCGTCGTTGGCCCAGCGCAGGATGGCATTCGCAACCAGCGTGTTCTGCACGTCAACGAGCACAGCCACCGCCGCGTCCACGCGCGAGAGCTCCTCGATTGCGAGCACGCTCAAAAAGAAGGTCCCACCAGCCCCGCCGAGCTCCTCCGGAGTCTCGATTGCCATGATCCCGAGCTCGAAGAGCATGGGAATGATCTCCGGATCGTAGTAGCCCTGCTGATCCATCTTCGCGGCACGCGGCGAGAGCTCGGCCTCCGCAAAGTCGCGAACGGTGGCGCGGAAGATCTCCTCTTCTTCCGAGAGGACGGTGAGCGCGGGCCTGCTCATCGAATTCTCCTGCGCGCCTCTGCCACGAGATCAGCCAGCGGCACCTCGACAGACTCCTCGGCAACGCGATCGACGAGCTCGACACAGCCCTTTGCGAGCGAGCGCGGACCGGGCACGATGCGCAACGGAAAGCCGATCAGATCCGCGTCCTTGAACTTGACGCCCGGGCGCTCGTCGCGATCGTCGAGCAGCGCGTCGAAGCCGGCCTCGCGCAGATCCGAGTAGATCCCCTCCGCCCTCTCCGCCTGCTCCGCGTCACCGATCCGAACAGGAGCGACGACCACCTCGAACGGTGCGATCGACACCGGCCAGCGTATGCCGTTCTCGTCGTGGTGCGATTCGATGGCGGAGGCCATGAGGCGTTCGACACCCATGCCGTAGGAGCCCATGACGATCGGGACCTCCTTGCCGTCCGGACCCAGCACGCGGGACCCCATCGTTTCCGAATAACGCACGCCGAGCTTGAAGATGTGGGCGACCTCGATGGCCTTGTCCAGCTTCACGGGCTTGCCACAGCTCGCGCAGGAGTCGCCTTCCTCCGCGCAGCGCAGGTCGACCCAGCGCACCTGTCCCAGGTCACGGGCTACATCGACGTTGCGCAGGTGGAAGTCATCCTCGTTCGCGCCCGTGCTCATGCCGCGCCGATCCCGGAGCGCTTCATCCGCGAACACGGGCAGCTCCGTCACTCCCACAGCCCCGAGACTCCCGGGGAGCGCGCCGAGCGCCTCCCGACATTCCTCGGGGTGCGCAGGTCGGAAGTCCGTCGTGCCACAGAGCTCCGCGACTTTGACCTCGTTCAGCTCGTAGTCGCCACGCAGAAGGAAAAGTGTAAGCTCGTCTCGGACCACCAGAACCAGCGTTTTGATCTGGCGCTCTGCCGCTGCGCCGCCAGCAAGAGCGGCCAGCTCTTCGATCGTGCGCACGCCTGGAGTTGCAAACTTCTCGAGCGGTGGCGACTCCTCGGGATCCTTCACGGGCCTGGGAACCGCGACGGCTTTTTCCAGGTTCGCGGCATACCCGCAACCCTCGCAGGTAACGACCCAATCCTCGCCCGCATCGGAGAGCGCCATGAACTCGACAGACTCGCTGCCGCCCATGACTCCCGAGGACGCCTCGACGGCCATGACCGGCACACCGCAGCGCTCGAAGATGCGATTGTACGCTCTTGTGTGTAGATCGAAGGAGCGGTCGAGTCCTTCGAAGTCGACGTCGAAGGAGTAGGAATCCTTCATGGTGAACTCGCGGCTGCGCAGTACGCCTGACTTCGGCCGCGCCTCGTCGCGGAACTTGGTCTGAAGGTGGAACCAGATTTGCGGTAACTGACGATAGCTCCGCAGCTCGCGTGAGATCGATGTGAACGCCTCTTCGTGCGTGTAGCCGAGGCACATTTCCGAGCGCTTGCGGTCGTGGAGGCGAAACAGCTCCTCGCCCATGGATTCCCATCGGCCGCTGTCCCGCCAGAGCTCGGCCGGCTGGAGGATCGGCAGCTGGAACTCCTGCGCACCAATGCGCTCCATCTCCTCGCGCATGATCGCCTCGATCTTGCGGTGCACGCGACGGGCCAACGGCAGCTTGGAGTAGATGCCGGCTTGGAGCTGGCGCAGCAGACCCGCGCGCAACATGAGCTTGTGACTGACCGCCTCGGCATCCGAGGGGTCGTCGCGCAAAGTCGGGATGAACAGCTCGGACCAGCGCACGATCGACGCAAGATAGCAGGGTCCTGCTGGGCAGCCGAGCGCCGGTCAACCCCGAGGCGCGGGCGCCGTCACGCCGAGGCGCGGAGCGCCAATCAAGGACAGGGGGGGAGCGTCGCGGGCTCAGAACCTCGAGCCTGGGGGAGACGCGCCTCGAGCAGGTAGTCGCGTATGACCGCATCCACACACTCGTCTCCACGGGTGCTCGAGGTGTGGCCGGGCCCGTCGACTGGGAGCAGCACCCCCGACTGGAGAGCCGTGGCGAGTCCCTCGCCCCAGGCGAAGGGAGTGACAGGGTCCCCGATCCTCGCCACCACGAGAATGGGGGCGGCGCCGCTGGCACGGAGTGTCGACAGTGGAGCGGGAGCCGCGGGCCAGAACACGCAGGGCATTGCCCAATTCCAGTTCGCGAGACCGAACAGGGGGGCCGCCCGTGAAATCTCCTCGGCCACCGCGCGCCACTCCGCCAGACTCCTGGGGGCAGCCAGGTCCAGACACGTAACTGCCAGGTTCGCCTCGAAACTGTTCGGATAGCTGCCGTCGGGGCGCCTCTCCAGGTAGGTGTCCGCCAGGGAGACGAGTCCAGAGCCATCACCTTCGAGCGCGCGAGCCAGCGCCCGGCGCAGCGCGCGCGAACCCGTGTGCGGCAGGTAGAGCGACTGGGCGAGGGCAAGGGTCAGATCGGCGGGTCCCGCAGGCCGAGCGCCATCTGACGAAGGAATACCTTCTCGCTCGATCCGCACCGTTACGCGTGACAGCTCGGCCGGCGGCTCGAAGGCGCGCTCCAGGGCAACGGACTGCTCGAGCGTGAACTCGGCGAGCGTCTGGCCGGGCAGCAGGGCGCCGTCCAGCACGAAGGCCCGCACGCGCTCGGGATAGAGCTCCGCGTAGACGGCGCCCAGCAGACTGCCATAGGACAAGCCGAGATAGGACAGCTGCTCCGCTCCCAGCGCCCTGCGCAGCAGCTCGAGGTCCCTCGCCACGTCGGGGGTACCGACGTGAGGCAGCACCCCGCCGTGGCGGTCCGCGCAACGCTGCGCCAACGCTCGCGCGGATTCCGCCAGGACCAGCCACTCCGCTTCGTCGTCTGGAGAAGGATCCACACCGAGCCAGCGCGCGAGATCGTCGTGACAGTCGAGACCCGCACTTCTACCGACCCCGCGCGGATCGAAGCTCACCACGTCGAAGCGGGCAAGCAGCTTCGGGTCCAGCTGCGAAACCGTCGCGCGCAGGTAGCCGACGCCCGACGCTCCCGGTCCGCCGGGGTTGACGACGAGTGGGCCGATCCGTCGAGCGGGGTCTCCAGCCGGTCGCCTGATCAGTGCGATCTCCAGAGTCGCACGCTCGGGGCGCTCGTGCTCCACTGGGACCCGGAGGGCAGCGCACTCGAGCCCGTCCCCGCATGGCCTCCAGGCCAACCCATTCGCCCACGCGGCGCCATGCGGGGACAGCAGGGTGACCCAGGCCAGTGTGGCGACCGCAGCAGCCGTGCGGAGGACCGCAGTAGCCGTGCGAAGGACCGCGGTCCGCGTGCGTAGTAGACTGGCGGCGCGATGACAGAGACACCGAGCGACGTTCGGGATCTCAGGGGTTGGTGGGCCGAGCGCGGCGAGGTCAGCGGGCTGATTCGCAAGCTGATCGCGGCGCTCGACAGCGGGGAGGCGGAGCAGGTCGGTACGGCCTTCCGCGAGTTCGAGAGCGTGATCCGCGACCACCTCCGGACGGAGGACGAGGTCGTCTTCCCGCTGACCGAGGAACGCAGCCCGGAGCAGGCCCAGCCAATCCACAGCCTGCGCCTGGCCCACATCGGGATCCGAGACGATCTCGAGCGCATCGGCGAGCAGATCGGCCGGGTGCATCTCGATGCGGCTCGAGCGATGCTCGAGGCTTTTCTGAACAGCTTCAGCGCCCACGAGCGCCTGGAAGACCAGCTCCTCCAGGTCCTCAAGAGCTCCGGAGACTCCTAAATACACTGCAACCCGGCCAATTGCGGGGTAAATCACCCGCTCAGAAAACGGCCGGCTCGGATTGGCCCTGGCCAGGCAAGCGGTTAGAATGACTCGGCTTTCGCCTGGCTCGCCGGACTCCTCCCCAGGCCGTGCTGTCCAGGTCATGCCGATCGGGAAGGAGCAGTCCCCGGGACCCATGTCCTACCCCTTTCTTCAGACGACCAAAGCAGTGGAGGACCTCGCCAGAAAGCTGCGTGGTGAGCCCGTGATCGGTGTCGACACGGAGGCGGACTCGTTTTTCCACTACTTCGAGAAGATCTGCCTGGTGCAGATCTCGGCCAGGTCCGGCATCTATCTGATTGATCCCCTGGCCCTGGGACAGAACGGCTTGAAGCCGCTCGCCAGGATCTTTGCGGACCCGGCCGTTCGCACGGTCTTTCATGCCGCCGAGTACGACCTGTACGTGCTCCAGCGCCACAGCGGCATCCGGGTCCAGAACCTGTTCGATACGATGGTCTCTGCACAGCTGCTCGGGTACGAATCCGTCGGGCTGGCTTCACTCGTTGAACGACACTTCGACGTGAAGCTCTCTAAGGACCAGCAGCGTACCGACTGGTCGCGCCGCCCGCTGCGCCCCGCGCAGCTGGAGTACGCGGGCGCGGACGTGAAGTACCTGATCGAGATCTCGCGGATCCTCGAGCGTGAGCTCAAGGCGAAGAAGCGCTTGAGCTGGGCGATGGAGGAGTTCCATGCACTCGAGAAGCGGGTCTGGCCCGAGCGGAGCTTCGACAAGCAGGGGTATCTCAAGATCAAAGGTGCCAAGAAGCTCTCGGCTCGAGGGCTGGCGATCCTGCGCGAGCTCTTCTTGATGCGCGATCAGCGCGCGCGCGCCGCCGATCGGCCTCCCTTTCGGCTGCTCGGAAACGGAACGCTGATAGACCTGGCCCAGAATCCGCCGCGCTCCCGACGTTCCTACACCAAGCGCAAGGGTGTGACGGAGCTCGTGATGCGGCGCATGGGCCAAGAGCTCACGGACGCCGTGGCACGGGGTCTGGAGGGCCCGGAGCACGAGCCCATCGAGCCGAAGCCCGCACGCGGTGTCCGCAGGCGCCTCGATCGACGCGGCGAGGGACGCCTCGAGCAGCTTAAGCAGTGGCGCGCGAAGCAATCCAAGGATCTCGAGCTCGACCCGGGAGTGTTCTGTCCCAACGCAACGCTCGAGGAGATCGCTTGTGCGGATTGTGCGAGTGTCGACGAGCTCCGCAAGCTGAGCATGCTCAAGGAGTGGTGGGTCGATGCCTTCGGTGATGAGGCGCTGCTGGTCACGGCGACCGAACGCGCGGACAAGATGGCCCGTTCGACGGGAGAGCCGCCCGGCAAGCGCACGCGCAGCCGGGGACGGCGCAGCTCGAAGGGCGCCCCGCTGAAGGGCTGACGCCGCTGGAGACGAGGATGTCCTTGAGCAAGCCCGAGTTCATACCCCAGGCAGAGCACGCACAGCGACGGAAGCGCTTTCAGGCGGAGCTGGGCGAGGGCGTGGCCATCGTTCCTGGTGCGCGCTTGCGCCAGCGCTCAAACGACACGGACTACGTCTTTCGCCAGGACTCCGACCTGCACTACCTGACCGGGTTCGACCAGCCCGAGGCCGTCGCTGTCCTCACCCGGGATCGCTTTCTGTTCTTCGTACAGCCGAGAGACCCGCTCATGGAGACGTGGAACGGGCGGCGCCCCGGAACGGCGGGAGCCATCGAGCAGTTCGGAGCCGACGAGGCGTATCCGATCGACCAGCTCCGCACGAGGCTGCCCGACCTGATCGAGAATCGACCGCGCCTGTATCACAGCTTCGGGCTCGACCCTGCGATCGACGAAGTGGTGCTCGCAGCCCAGGATGACGTGCGCGGAAGGGTACGCAGGGGCGTTACGCTTCCCAACGAGGTCGTTTCGCCCCAGGCGCTCGTTCACGAGATGCGCATGCGCAAGTCGGAAGCCGAGCTCGACATCATGCGCGCCGCCGCAGTCATCTCGTGTGAGGCGCACCACGCCGCGGCCAGGCTGTGCCAGCCGGGCCGCACGGAGTACGAGATCCAGGCGGAGCTCGAGTGGATCTTTCGCAAGCGGGGCGGCAACGGCCCGGCCTACTCCAGCATCGTGGGGTCGGGCGACAACGCGACGATCCTGCACTACATCGAGAACAGCGACACCCTCGTCGAGGGCAGCCTGGTCCTGATCGACGCAGGCGTGGAGCTGGACTCCTACGCTTCGGACGTCACACGCACCTACCCAGTCGGAGGCCGCTTCGAAGGCGCCACCCGCGACGTCTACCAGGCCGTGCTCGAGGCCCAGGAAGCCGCCTTCGCAGCGACGCGGCCGGGCGCCACGCTGCAGAGCATTCACGATGCCGCACTGGACAAGCTGGTCGAGTGCCTGGTGGAGCTCCGCGCGCTCAGCGGCGACAAGGACGAGCTGATCAAGACCGAGGCCTACAAGCCCTTCTACATGCATCGGACCGGCCACTTTTTGGGACTCGACGTGCACGACGTGGGCAACTACTACCTCGACGGAAAGCCCCGACCGCTGGAACCTGGCATGTGCTTCACGGTCGAGCCCGGCCTTTACTTCAGCACGACGGAGGAGAAGTCTCCCGATCACCTGCGCGGCATCGGGGTTCGCATCGAGGACGACCTTGTCATCACGGAAGACGGCTTCGAGAACCTCACCGCGGCGATCCCGAAGATCGTCGACGAGGTCGAGAGCTGGATGCGCGACTAGGAGACGACATGGCGCACGAGATCGCAATCGAGTCGAGCCTCAAAGAAAGGCGCAAGTTCAAGCCCGACCCGGCGTTCGCGCGCAGGGCGAACGTGCCGGGTCAGGCCGCCTACAAGCGGATGGTCAAACAGGCCGAGAAGAACCCGGAACGGTTCTGGGCGCAGCAGGCCAAAGAGCACGTGACCTGGTTCGCGCCGTGGAAGCGCATCCTCGACTGGAAGCCTCCCTTTGCAAAATGGTTCGTCGGCGCCAAGACGAACGTCAGCTTCAACTGCCTGGATCGCCACCTGGAGGGCGAGAACGCCTGGCGCAAGAACAAGGCCGCGATCATCTGGGAGGGGGAGCCGGGGGACTCCCGCGTCCTCACCTATGGCGATCTCTTTCGCGAGGTCTGCAAGTTCGCGAACGCCCTGAAGAGCCAGAACGTGAAGAAGGGGGATCGCGTCGTTCTTTACATGCCCCTGGTTCCGGAGCTGGCGATCGCCATGCTGGCGTGTGCGCGCATCGGAGCCGTGCACTCCGTCATCTTCGGCGGCTTCTCCGCGGATTCGATCCAGGATCGCGTGAACGACGCTCAGGCCAAGCTCGTCGTCACCGCCGACGGAGGCTGGCGGCGAGGCAGAATCGTCGAGCTGAAGAAGATGGTCGACGAGGCCCTGCTGGACGCACCGAGCGTTGAGCGCGTGATCGTCTATCGGCGCACGGACCACGGCGTTCCGATGCGGGAGGGGCGGGACGTCTGGTGGGAGGACCTGATGGCCGTCGCGTCGACGGAGTGCAGCCCGGCGAAGCTAGATTCGGAGCACCCGTTGTTCCTGCTCTACACGTCGGGATCGACGGGCAAGCCAAAGGGCATCCTGCACACGACGGGCGGCTACTTGACGCATACGACGTCCACGACCAAGTACATCTTTGATCTCAAGGACGAAGATACCTACTGGTGCACGGCCGATATCGGCTGGATCACGGGTCACTCGTACGTCGTTTACGGGATTCTGGCCAACGGTGGAACGACGCTCTTGTACGAGGGCGCGCCGAACCATCCCGACGAGGAGCGCTTCTGGCAGATCATCGACAAGTACAAGGTGACGATCCTGTACACGGCGCCGACGGCCATCCGCACCTTCATGAAGTGGGGCGACCACCACGTAAAGAAGTACTCGCTCAAGTCGCTGCGACTCCTCGGCACGGTGGGAGAGCCGATCAATCCCGAGGCGTGGATGTGGTACCGCCGCGTCATCGGCAAGAGCAGCTGCCCGATCGTCGACACGTACTGGCAGACGGAGACCGGCGGCATCATGATCACGCCCATACCGGGCGGTGTGGTCACCATCCCCGGCTCGGCGACACGACCGTTTCCCGGGATTTCGGTCGACATCCTTGACGAGAGTGGTGAGCCGGTCGGTCCCAACGAGGGTGGCTATCTCGTGGTCACCAAGCCGTGGCCTGGCATGCTGCGCGGGATCTACGGCGATCCGCAGCGCTACCGGGAGCAGTACTGGTCGAAGTTCCCTGGGCTGTACTTTGCTGGCGACGGTGCACGGCGCGACAAGGACGGCAACTACTGGGTGATGGGGCGCGTCGACGACGTGATGAACGTCGCCGGACATCGGCTCTCGACCATGGAGGTCGAGAGCGCGCTTGTCTCGCACAAGCTGGTCGCCGAGGCGGCGGTCGTCGGCCGCCCGGATGACATCAAGGGGACTGCGGTCGTCTGCTTCGTCACGCTGGAGCAGGGCGAGAACGTGAGCCCTGGACTGGACAAAGAGCTGAATGATCACGTGGCCAAGGAGATCGGTCCCGTCGCGCGTCCCGACGAGGTTCGCTTTACGGACACGCTTCCGAAGACACGCTCGGGGAAGATCATGAGGCGCTTGCTCCGGGACATCGCCGCGGGCCGAGAGACGGTGGGCGATACCACGACGCTCGAGGACTACTCGGTGCTGGCCGCGCTGCGCGAGGACGAGGACTGATCCGCTCTCTCACGACATCGCAAGGGGGGTGAGCCCGCGATGCGCATCGCTGTTTGGATTCTACTCATTGGACTTGCCGGTGGGCTGACCGGCTACCTGTTCACTCGCTTCGAGAGAAGCGCCCCCGAGATCAGGACGAGAACAGCAGTCGAGTGGATCGGGGAGACCTACCCCCACGAGGTCGGGATCTCGGACGAGGGTACGGGCGTGCAGCACGTCCGGATCTGGCTCGAGAAGGACGGCGTGGAGCACGAGCTCGAGGATGTCACGTATCCGGGGAATCTCTTCACCGGAGGCGATCGCAGCGGCCCCCAGCGTCTTGAGGCCGTCGTCGATCCCCTCGCAATGGGGTTGGCAGACGGGCAGGCCGTTCTCCACATCGAGGCGATGGACTACTCGTGGGCCGGAAACATCGCAAGGGAGTCCGTACCCCTGGTGATCGACACCCGCACCCCCCGAATTCGACTCGAGACCGGACTCACGTACGTGCGCCGCGGCGGGACCGAGCTGGTCGTGTACGAGGTCGACGAGGAGCCCGCGACGGACGGCGTGCTGCTCGGCGAGCTCTTCTTCCCGGGCTTCCCGCATCCCTCCGAGCCGACCAAGAGGGTCGCGTTCTACGCGCTGCCTCCGGATACGCCGCCCGACGCGGTTCCCTCCCTCATGGCTGCCGATCGGGCTGGAAACGAGTCCTCCGTGGCGGTCCGTATCGAAGTGATCGAACGCAGCTTTCCCGAGGACTCGATCGGTCTCAATGAGCAGTTCATGAGCGCCAAGATCGCCGAGATCTCCGGGGGCCAGGCCCAGGACGTGCTCGCAGGCTACCTGACCCTCAACCGCGACGTGCGCGCAGAGAACGCGGCGAGCATCAGCGAAATCTGCTCGGACTCGAGCCAGGATCGACTCTGGCAGGGCGCGTTCCTTCAGCTGCCCAACTCGAGCGTGGGAACGAGCTTCGCCGCACGCCGAACCTATCGCTACCTGGACGAGGCCGTCGACCGCCAGGTGCATCTTGGCTACGACCTGGCCTCCACCGCGCGAGCGCCGATCCCGGCGGCCAACGACGGGGTGGTGGTTTACGCGGACAACCTGGGCATCTACGGAAACTGCGTCATTCTCGACCACGGGCTCGGGCTGTTCAGCATGTACGGCCACCTCTCCGACTTCAGTGTCGAGCACGGCGCCTTAGTCTCTCGCGGCGACGAGCTCGGGCACACAGGCACGACGGGGCTCGCCGGTGGCGATCACCTGCACTACGCCATGCTGGTGAGCGGAGTATTCGTAGATCCACTCGAGTGGTTTGACGAGAAGTGGATCCAGGAGCACATCGAGGTCAAGTTCGAGGTCCCGATCGCCCAGACCCCGTGATCCCCCGCTTCACCCGCGACAGACGCGACACCATCCGGCGACACCTGCTCGACTGGTATCGCGGCGCCGAGCGGGACTTGCCCTGGCGCAGGACCAAAGACCCGTACCGCATCTGGCTCTCGGAGTCGATGCTGCAGCAAACCCGGGTCGAGACCGTGATTCCCTACTACGACCGCTTCATCGAGCGCTTCCCCACGCTGCGCTCGCTCGCGGTCGCGGACGAGCAAGACGTCCTGCGTGAGTGGGCCGGCCTCGGGTACTACGCACGAGCGCGTCACCTGAAGCGCGCCGCAGAACTGATGCTGCGGGAGCACGACGGCGCCGTGCCGCGCGATGCCGCTGCACTGCGCAACCTGCCCGGCATCGGCCGCTACACGAGCGGAGCCATCCGCAGCATTGCGTTCGACGAGCCTGCCGCCATTGTCGACGCAAACGTCAGACGAGTGATCGCACGCCTGGTTGCGGAGCCCGCACTCTCCGACGCAGACACCTGGACCAAAGCCGAGGAGCTCGTCCCGGACCAGACACCCGGACGCTTCAACCAGGCGCTCATGGAGCTCGGCGCCACCGTCTGCAAACCGCGCAACCCCAACTGCCTGGCCTGCCCCTTGCGACGGTCCTGCCGCGCCGCCTCTTCCGGAGACCCGAATCGCTACCCAGCACGAAAAGAGAAGAGCCCCCCGCGCGAGGTCACGCTCACCTGCGGCATCGTCAAACGGGCGAACAAACTCCTCATGCTCCGCCGCCCCAGCAAAGGCATCCTGGGCGGTCTCTGGGAAGTCCCGACCGCGGAAGGCACAAGTGTGAACGCCCTCATCGAGGGCCTACAAGACCGCACAGGCCTGAAGACGCAACCGGGTGAACCGGTGGGCACGATCCATCACGCCCTTTCCCACCGCGCCTTCACCCTGAACCTCTTCACCCTCTGCCTCCTCCCAAGCCGCCTCCGCCCCGGCCTTGCGAAAGAAGCCCGCTGGTGCACAAGCAAAACCGCAAACACCCTCCCCCTCTCCACCCTCACCAAAAAGGTCCTCCACCTAGAACTGGGGGACGGTCCCGAACTTGGGGACGGTCCTTAATCCGAACTTTTTCGATCGCCGACAACTGGAGAGTTTGCCGAAAGCATGTTATCGACTCCCTCAACAGGGTCCCGAAGCTTGAGGTCATCTCTTGCCGCGTGGCCCTCGTCTGGATGCTCCTGGCGCCGTTCATCATGTGATGGTTCGCGGAGTCGATCGCCGCGACATCTTCAAAGACGATCGGGACGCCCGAGACCTCCTGAGACGTCTCTCGGATGTCCTCCCCGAGTCTGGTTGCTCGTGCTACGCCTGGGTGTTGATGTCGAATCACTACCATCTCGTCGTTCGGACAGGGGAGGTCCCAGTCGGCCGCGTGATGGCCCGAGTTGGCACTGGCTACGCGATGTATTTCAACCAGCGCCACGGGCGTGTGGGGCATCTAGTCCAGAACAGGTTCAAGTCGCGACTCGTCCGTGATGATAACGACCTCCTGAATCTGATCCGCTACGTCCATCTGAATCCGGTGACCGCCGGGATCGTAGACTCCTTGGCGTCTCTCAGACGCTATCCTTGGTCCGGACACGCGGCACTCATGGGCGATTCGCCCGCAACAGTTCCATCATTCGACCAAGGCGCTCGCTCTCTTCGCCAGCGACCTGACCAGAGCGCGGAGCGTGCTGAATCGCTTCATGCAGGCGGGCGTCGACCCGGCGTCAGACTCCAGCGGAGAGACTCCGCCGAGTCGAGTCCAACATCTAATCCACGAGGTCTGCCGTACTCATGGCATCGATCCGGTGGGCCTGATCCAGGGTCGCAGAGATCGCGCGACTTCAAGAGCCCGCACAGAGATCGCCTATCGCGCAGCAGTCGAACTGGGGCTGTCCAAGATCTTCATCGCCGAGGCGCTCGGCGTCTCAGATTCGGCCGTCAGCCGCCATGTGCGACGAGGCGCTGGTGCTCGGAGTGGTCGTGATCCGAAAAGTTCGGATTAAGGACCGTCCCTAAGTTCGGCGCTAGAATTTGGGGATGGGGTCTTCTTTTGGGCGGTTGTTTCGGGTGCATACCTGGGGGGAGTCGCACGGGGGCGGGGTCGGGGTGGTGGTCGATGGGTGTCCGCCGGGGATTTCGCTCGGGGTCGAGGAGATTCAGGTTGAGCTGGATCGGAGGCGGCCTGGGCAGAGTCGGCTGACTTCACCGCGGCAGGAGGAGGACCGGGCGCGGATTCTGTCTGGGGTGTTCGAGGGAGAGACTCTCGGAACGCCCATTCTGATCGCCGTCGACAACAGGGACGCGCGGCCCGAAGCGTACGAGGAGCTGCGCGACGTTTATCGACCCTCGCACGCGGACTACACCTACGAGGCGAAGTACGGGGTCCGCAACTGGCAGGGAGGGGGGCGCGCAAGTGCGCGCGAGACCATCGGGCGTGTTGCCGCGGGAGCGATCGCGCGCAAGGTGCTGGCGCTCGCGGGCCTCGGAGAGATCACCGGGTTCGTGAGTCGCGTGCACACCATCGAGTGCAAGTCCGATCCGCTTCGGGTGACACGCGCGCAGGTGGAGGCCGGTCCAACGCGCTGCCCGGATCCCGAAGCGGCCCAGACCATCATCGATCGCATCGATCTCGCGCGCAACGAGGGGGACTCCCTCGGTGGCGTCGTGACCTGCGTGGCGCACCTTGTCCCACCCGGTCTGGGTGAGCCGGTGTTCGACAAGCTCGAGGCTGAGCTCGCACGGGCGCTGCTCTCGCTTCCTGCTTGCAAGGGTTTCGAGATCGGATCTGGCTTTGCGGGCACGCTGTTGAAAGGGAGCGAACACAACGACCCGTTCTACGCCGAAGCGGGTCAGGTGCGCACTCGTTCCAACCGCTCGGGCGGCGTGCAGGGCGGGATCTCGAACGGCGAGCCGATCGTCGTACGCGCCGCATTCAAGCCCACTGCCACCATCCGAAAGCAGCAGGAGACCGTGAACCGGGACCTGGAGTCTGTCGTCCTGGAGGCCCAGGGCCGCCACGATCCGTGCGTACTCCCTCGCGCGGTGCCCATGGTCGAGGCCATGGTGTGTCTCGTTCTGTGCGATCACCTGCTGCGCCAGCGCGCCATAAAGTCTTGACCTACAGCTGAAGCTGCACATTGCCGATGCGCGAGGTCGATGGCGATTGATCTGCTGGCGGCTGCGCTTTTCATCGGCTTCGTGACCCTCGGTGCCCTGCGGGGGACCCTGGCCAGCGGCGTCCGCATCGCGGTGCTCGTCGTCGCCTACGTGGCCGCATACTTCGCGGGCACCCAGCTCGCAGGTCCGGTCGCCGCGGCAACCGGGCTGTTCAGTCTGCTGGCCGCCGCCGTGGCCGGGGGCGTCGCCTTCGTCGGCACCTTCGTGATCCTGAGTGTCGTCGCCGCGAAATTCCTGCGCCGGGACCGCCAGCACCACTTTGACTATCCGCGCAGCACCCTCGACAGGATCGGTGGCGGCACGGTCGGCGCCGCGCAAGGTGTCCTGGTCGCGCTGCTGCTGGGCTGGCTCGGGCTGTGGCTGGAGGCGGGTCGGGCGACCGAGAGCTTCGAGTTTGATTTGCTGAGCGGCCCCTCGATCGTCCAATCGGCCAGCCAGAACGTGATCGCCTCGGGAGCCAGAGCCGCGCTGGGAGATGCGCCTACGGGCCGCATCGGTGCCAACCTGCTTTCCAACCCGGCCGAAACCGTGGTCGCAATGCAGAGCCTGCTCGACAATCCGAGGATCAGCATGCTCCAGAGCGATCTGCTCTTCTGGCAATACGTCTCGACGGGTGCGCTCGACCAGGCATTGAACCGCAGCAGCTTCCTCGGCATCACGCACGACGCGACGCTGCGCGGCCAGCTCGTCGATCTGGGAGTCGTGAGCGAGCCCTCCCGACACGACCCCAGGCTTTTCCGCAACGCGACGAAGGACTTGCTGAAACGAGCAAGCCCAGCGCTGCGCGACCTCAGGAACGATCCGGAGCTGCGTGAGCTTGCCCAGGACCCCGAGATCCAGAACGCCCTCCGCACTCACGACACGCTATCCCTACTCGCCCATCCGGGCTTCCAACGCGTCTTCGGGCGCGTGCTCGCGCGCACCGAGTCCAACTGAGCGGCGCGCTCAGGGCAGGATCGCGATGCCTGCGATCGCCGCAGCCAGCCCGATCAAGAGGCCCAGCCCCGCGCAGATCGAGTGAAGAACACGGAGCCTGGAGCCGCCTCTCCTCTCGAGGCGCAGCCCGAGCAGACCGCCCGACACCAACCCGACGAGCGCTCCGAGGGCCAGAAACGAGTGAACGGACTCGAACAGGTCCTCGTCTCGTAGCCACGCCATCGAGGCGAGTCCCGCACAGAACCCAAGCGCGGCGAGTGGGACGAAGCGCTTCGCGAGCCAGAGATGGCGTCTGCTCTCTACGGGGCGCCCCGTGAGCCTGCCTCTGCGGATACGCAAGCCCTCACGCAGTACCACGATCCCGACGGCGAGAATCGCGATCATCGCCACGGGATGCAGGTACGCGAGCCAGATCACGCTCCTCGAGGCTACAGTCGCGATGCTCACTGGTCCAGCTGCGGATTGAGCGTTATCTAACTATGCGATGGGTGGGGGTGAGAGCGTGGCGCTCAGAGGAGCGGTGCTCCACATGGAGCGCTATCGGAGTGCCATCGAGGCGGAGGTCGACCGCCGCATGGGCGGAGCGCAGCCCACACCGGCCGCGCGCGCAGAGATCATCCGGCGCTTCCGCACCTACTGCCGTCTGGCAAGTCTCGACTCGAATGCCGCCCGTCCCTCACTCGATGGCCTTGGAGGCAACGAACCTGCTGCGCTCGAGCGTGCCCTCTCCGTAGCGGTCGAGATCGCGATCGAGTGTGGACCGGAGCCTGAGGTGGCCGGCGCGTTGCGCAGGATGGAACAGCAGTTCCGCGCCGCTATCCGGCGGCTCATGCTTCCGGTAGAGAGCCGCAAGCAGCGCAAGGGCAGACGCCGCAGGCCGAACGCGGGTAAGCGCATACGCGCCGCAATCGATCGCATCAGCGATGCGTACGTGGCGCTGAATCTCGACACCGGCAAGATCTTTGACGTGAACCCCGCCGCGGAGGCGCTGCTCGGCGCGGATGTCGCCAAGCTGCTCGATCAGAGCTTCGAGAAGCTGATCGCCGCCCAGGACCGCCAGTTCTACTCCGACCTGGAGGCGCGGCTGGACGCGGGCGAGGACTCCGGACCGATCGAGATCGTCCTCAAACGCCCGAACGGAGACTTCGTTCGCGTCGAGTGCCTCATCTCCCTACACACGATCGCGTCAAAGCGCCTCGCCATCTTCACCGCCCGCGAACGCCTCAAAGACATCGCCTAAAACAGGTCTTGTAGGACCCGGCCCACGGGCGGCCGCGGGCCACCCACCTTCGCTCAGGGCTTCGCCCTTCGCTGCGCGCGCCGCTTACGCGGCGCTTGCTGGGCAGTCCACTTTACTCCACTCGGAGTATGGAAGCTGAGGGGAGGCGGGTCAGCAGGGCTTCCACTGCCTTCTCCACGTACGTTGCGTCGCGGGACTCGAGCGTGAGCATCGTGCGGTAGTCGACAGCCGAGGTGCTCGGGTAGCTTCCCAGGTCGAGAGCCGGGAAGACCTCGAGCAGGTCGTGCAGATCCTGGGCAATATCGCTCTCGATGCAGCTCATGAAGATCTTTCGAAGATAAAAGGGGCTGCCCTTGAAGTGGTCACGCGCTCCGTCGAACTTCGCCTGCAGCAGTCGGGGGATGCCAGGAAAGATGTAGATATTCTTGACGAACACGAGGGGAAACCAGAGATCTCCGCCCTGTATGAGCCCCGCACCCTCGGGGAGCTCGCACATCTTGAGCTGGCTCGCGTTCGCCTCCGTCCCTCGCAGGGCCCCGAGCAGGAGCTTCTTCATCTCGACATGAGTGGTGAGCTGCCGGCCGAGCGCCTTCGCGATGCCCTCCATCGTCACGTCGTCGTGAGTGGGGCCTACACCGCCGGTGGTCAGCACATAGTCGAACGAGCTCGAGAAGCTACGCACCTCGCTAGCAATCAGGTCGACGTCATCGGGGATCACGTGAACGCGGCCCACGTCCACGCCCTGTTTGCGCAGCTCGGGCAGAAGGTACGGCGTGTTCTCGTCCGCGACCTTACCCGAGAGCACCTCGTTGCCGATGATCAGCAGGCCCGCCGTCGACATCGCTCGTCATCTTACTCTACCCTGGGGGGCTATGCCGACCGTCCGCTTCATGCCGAAAAACACGAAGCTGCAGGTCCAGAAGGGGGCCCGTCTGGTCGACGCCATACGACAGGTCGGCCTCCCCATCGCCAGGGCCTGTGGCGATGAGATGATCTGCGCCGCCTGCGGAGTGGAGATACTCGAGGGCAGCGTGAGCCGGGAGTCCGCGGCAGAGCTTCGGACCAAACAGAACAACCGAATACGTGCCGGGCTGCGCCTGGCCTGCGCGATCCGCGTCTACGACGACCTGGTGCTGACCGCGGACTACTGGGGTCCGGTCGAGTAGTCATGTCTCGCGCGCTGCTCATCGTGGATCACGGCAGCCGCCGCGCCGAGGCCCACTCGCACCTGGAGTGGGTTGCGCGAGAGGTACGGGGACGAGCGGCGGATCTTCCGGTCTACATCGCGCACATGGAGCTGGCCGAGCCCTCGATCCCGCAGGCGATCGCCTCGTGCGTTGCGGACGGCGCCACGCAGCTGATCGTACACCCCCTGTTCCTGGTACCCGGACAGCACCTCTCCGAGCAGATCCCGCGGCTGGTGGAGAGCGCCGTCAGTCGGTATCCACAGCTCAGCTACGAGATCACACCGCCGGTCGGGAGCGCGCCGGGTCTCGCGGAGCTGGTACTCGCCACGATCCGCCCCTAGCTGGCCGCCTCTCGAGCGCAAGGAGCTCCGCATGGCTCGCATCAATGACTCTTACTTGAAGCTGGCAAGTGGATACCTCTTTCCGGAGATCGACCGGCGAGTGGCCGCGTTCACCGAGCGTCATCCCGCGGCTCAGCTGATCCGACTCGGCATTGGCGACGTCGTGCTCCCGCTGCCCGAGAGTGTTCGCAGCGCGATGCACCGCGCCATCGACGAGCTCGGGACGGAAGACGGGTTCCGTGGCTACGGACCGGAGCCGGGCTACGGGTTCCTGCGCGAAGCCATCGCGGAGCACGACTATGCGGCGCGGGGCGTCGAGATCTCGCCGGACGAGATCTTCGTCTCCGACGGCTCTAAATGCGACAGCGGGAACATCCAGGAGATCTTCTCGACGAGCGCCCGCGTGGCGGTCCCGGATCCGGTCTACCCGGTTTACGTCGACACGAACGTGATGGCGGGGAGGACCGGCAACGCCGACGCGCAGGGCGCGTACGAGGGCCTGATCTATCTGCCGTGCAGAGAAGGGAACGACTTTCTTCCGGAGCTCCCGAGCGAGGCGGTCGACCTCGTGTACCTCTGCTTCCCGAACAACCCGACGGGGGCCGTCGCGAGCCGCGACGAGCTCGCCCGCTGGGTCGCCTACGCGAGGGACAGCGGTGCGATCCTGCTCTTCGATGCCGCGTACGAGGCCTACATCGGGGAGCCCGACATCCCGCACTCCATCTTCGAGATTCCTGGTGCCCGCGAGTGCGCGATCGAGTTCCGGAGCTACTCCAAGACCGCGGGCTTCACGGGCGTGCGCTGCGGGTTCGTGGTCATCCCGAACGAGCTCGAGGGCCGCGACGAGAACGGCGAGCCGGTCTCGATCCAGCGCCTCTGGATCCGCCGCCACACGACCAAGTTCAACGGGACGTCGTACCCGGTCCAGGCCGGCGCTGCCGCCTGCTACAGCAAACGAGGTCGGGCCGAGATCGAGGCGAACATCGCCTACTACATGGAGAACGCGCGAATCATTCGCGACGCCATGCGCTCGCTCGGTCTGCGCGTGTACGGCGCGACGAACGCGCCCTACGCCTGGGTGAAGACACCGGACGGGATCGGATCGTGGGAGCTCTTCGACCGGCTGCTCGATCACGCGCACGTCATCGGAACCCCCGGCGCGGGCTTCGGCAGCTGCGGAGAGGGCTACTTTCGCCTGTCGGCCTTTGCGAAGCGCGAACGTGTCACGGACGCCATGGAGCGCATCACCAAGAGCCTGGCCCCCTAGCCAGTCCCGGTCGAGATATCATCGGGCATGGACTTTCGGCCGAGTGAAGAGCAGTCGCAGTTGCGCGAGGAGGTGCGCGCGTTCCTCGCGAGCGACCCCGCCTGCGCCGGACGTGCGATCCCAGAAGACGGCTGGATCGCCGGCTACGATCCCGCGTTCTCCAGGCGCTTCGCAGAGCAGGGCTGGATCGGCCTGACCTGGCCAAAGGCATACGGGGGCGCCGAGCGCAGCTACCTCGATCGCCTGATCGTGACGGAGGAGCTCCTGCTCGCAGCGGCGCCCGTCGCGGCCCACTGGTTCGGAGATCGCCAGATTGGTCCGGCTCTGCTCGCCCACGGGAGCGAGCAACAGAAGCGCGAGTTCCTGCCCCGCATCCAGCGCGCGGGCATCAGCTTCTGCATCGGAATGAGCGAGCCCAACGCGGGCAGCGACCTGGCGTCGCTGGAGACCCGGGCGGAGGTGGACGGTGAGGACTTCATCATCCGCGGCCAGAAGATCTGGACCAGCTTCGCGGCCGAGGCCGACTACTGCTACCTCGTCGCCCGCACCGACGGCGAGTCCGCGCCGCACAAGGGCATCAGCGAGCTGCTCATCCCCATGGACTCGGCCGGGATCACGATTCGCCCGATCGTAGACATGGTGGGCGAGGCCCACTTCTGCGAGCTGTTTTTCGACGGCGTGCGCGTACCCCAGACCTCGCTAATCGGCAAGCAGAACCGGGGTTTCTATCAGATCATGGAGCAGCTCGACTACGAGCGCAGCGGCATCGAGCGCCTGCTCTCGAACTACCCGCTCTGGCGCGACATCAAACGGCTGGCCAAGGAGCGCGGCCTATCCGCGAGCCCGCTCGTGCGCCAGCGATTGGCCGAGATCGAGATTGCGTGGCGTGCGGGGCGGGGCATGATCTATCGGGTCGCCGAGATCCTGTCGCAGGGTCGCAGCCCGAACTTTGAGGCGGCGGCGGCCAAGACCTTCTGCACGTCCCTCGAGCAGCGGATCGCTGACTGCGCGAGCGAGCTGCTCGGCCCGGCCGCCCAGCTGGCGCTCGACTCTCACAGGGCCCCGCTCGAAGGACGGGGAGCGCGCAGCCTGCTGTACGCGCCGGCCTATACGATCCAGGGCGGCACGAACAACATCCTGCGCAACATCATCGCGGAGCGTGGACTCGGACTACCGAGGAGCTGACGGCGTGAGCGTGCCAGCTCCGACCGCGCTCGATTTCGAGGTCACGCCAGAGACCGGCCGCGTCTCGGCTCTGCTGGAGCAGCCGAGCGACGCGCACGCCCTTCTCGTACTCGCGCACGGCGCAGGAGCGGGAATGCGCCACGCATTCATGGAGGCTCTGACCGGGCGACTCGCCGAGCGCGGCGTCGCGACGCTTCGCTACCAGTTCCCATACATAGAGGGGGAACGACGAAGGGGACCGAACCCGCGCCGGATCCTGCTCGCCACCGTGCGCGCCGCGCTGGCCAAAGCGAGCGGCGTCCTTGGGGATCTGCCGCTCTTTGCCGGTGGCAAGTCCATGGGCGGCCGGATGACCTCGCTGGCCGAGTCAGAGGAGGCATGGCCTGGATTGCGTGGCATCGTCTTTGTGGGATTCCCGCTCCACCCAGCTGGGCGGCCGGGAACCGAACGAGGCGAGCACCTGGCGAGCGTCAAGGTTCCCATGCTGTTCCTGCAAGGCACACGCGACAAGCTGGCGGAGCCGGAGCTGCTCGCGCCCGTGTGCGCTGGCCTCGGGGCGCGCGCGGAGCTCCGCCGGATCGAGGGCGCGGACCACTCCTTCCATGTCCTGAAACGCTCGGGACGCACCGACCCCGAGGTACTCGGTGAGCTTGCGGACTACGTCGCGGCCTTCACGAGCGCTCGCTAGCGCGAGGTCAGCGCTCCGGGAAGCCCAGCTCCCCCAGCTTACGCGCGACGTCGGCTCCGTGCGTCCGCACGTCGACGTCCTTATCGATGTGGCGGATGACGCCGTCGGGATCGATGTAGAAGGTCGTCCGACTGGCGAAGAAGCGCGCCACACCCAAGACCTCGTAGGCCTTCGCGACCTGCCCCTCCGGATCGGAGAGGATCGGGAAGTTCGCTTTCAGCGACTCCGCGAACTCCTTGTTCTTGTCGAGCGGGTCCAGGCTCACCATGAAGTAGGCGACATCGAAGCGATGGATTGCAGCGGCGCTGTCACGCAGCGACTCTACTTCGAGGCTTCAGCCCGCTGTAAAGGCCTTCGGGAACCAGGCCAGGACCACCCCCTGCTTTCCCGCGAACTGCGAGAGTGAGTACGTGTTCCCATCGGTTCCCGCCAGGCTGAAGCCCGGCGCGCGACCCCCCACTTCGATGCCGTCTCCGAACGCGGCAGAGCTCCAACCGGTCATGAGCAAGGAGAACCCAACGAGTGCGATAGTTCTGGCTGTCTTCATACTTCCCATTCTACGCCACCGGGCTCCTGTAGCGCAGCATTCGGCCAGCACCCACGCCTGTGTGACGACCGTCCTCGTAGGCGACCTGGCCGTTCACGATGACGGCCCGGATACCCTCCGGCTCCTGCTTCGGGTCGTCGTAGGTCGCGGTATCGACGACCCGGTCGGGATCGAAGATCACGAGATCCGCCCAGTAGCCCTCCCGGATGCGACCGCGCTCGAGCAGTCCGAAGCGCTCGCAAGACAGACTTGTCATCCTGCGCACGGCATCCTCGAGCGACAGCACCCTGCGCTCACGCACGTAGTGGCCCAGTACGCGCGGAAACGTGCCGAACAGCCGCGGATGCGGACTCCCGGTAAGATCCGGGATCCCGTCGGACCCGACCATCATCTTCGGGTGGCGCAGGTTCGTCTCGATGTCGGCCTCGTCGATAATGAACTGGATGCAGATCGTCCGCTCGCCGCCCGGCGCGGTCAGGATCTTCCGCACCACTTCCGTCGCGGGCAGCCCGAGCTCTTTGCCGATCTCGGTCACCATGCGCCCCTCGTACTCGCGAAAGGCTGGACAGTTCGCGATGCGGACCACCTCTGCGAGTGAGCGCGAGATGGCATCCAGCCGGAAGTACTCGATCATGGGACCGCTGCCCGCGGTGTAGGGATAGACGTCGAGTGTGACGTCCGCACCCTCCGCGTTTGCCTTGTCGACGCGCGCCAGCGAGGCGCCGACCTTGCCCCAGTTCTCGCGGCCGGCCGACTTGTGGTGAGAGATCTGGATCGCACAGCCGACCTCGCGGCCGATGCGCAACGTCTCCTCCACCGCGTCGAGCAACCCGTCCCCCTCGTCGCGCATGTGCGTGGCGTAGATCCCAGCGTGCTCGGCCACAGGCCCAGCGACGGCGATGATCTCCTCGGTCTCGCTGTAGCGCCCGGGCCGGTAGATCAGCCCCGTAGAGAACCCGCACGCGCCCTGCTCCATCGCAAGCGTCGTATGCGCGCGCATCTCCGCCAGCTCCGAGTCACTGGGCGCACGATCCTCGTCACCCATCACGAGCGCGCGAGTCGTATTGTGACCGACGAGCGCGACGGCATTCAGCGCGGGCTCTCGCGCCTCCACTGCCTCGAAGTAGCCGGCGAGGTCCTCCCACTCGGCCTTCACCCCGCGAAACAGGCCGCCACTCCCTGGCGGCTCCCTCCCCTCGGGCCGATTCGGAGCCGCACTGAACCCACAGTTCCCGATCACGAGACTCGTGCACCCCTGAGCGAGCTTGAACTCCATCCCGGGATATCGGAGCAGCGCCGCGTCATCGTGGGTATGCGTATCCACGAACCCGGGCGATAGCACCTGCCCCACCGCGTCGATCTCTCGCTGGCCCGCGGTTGCCGACCCGACGCTAGAGATCCGCCCAGCCCGAATCTCGACGTCGCCAGGAAACGCCGGGCCACCCGACCCGTCCAGAATCCGTGCGTTGCGAATTACCAGATCCGGACTGCCCATGCATATCCTCCCGTAGGAACGAGCTTCTGGGGGGAGTCAGGCGTGGCCGTGCGGGGCGTCCCTCCAGACCATTCTGAGAGCTGCATCATACGCCTGCAGTGCAGTCTGTCGGGGGACCGAACCGCCATGGCCCGCCAACTTGTATGGTAGTTGCGCGGAGGGGACCCAGAATGACAAACCCTAGCTACGTCCCCGAGGGCTGGCACACCGTCACCCCCCGGATCGTCGTTGACGAACCCGAGAACCTGGTCCGTTTCATCAAGCATGTATTCGGCGCCACTGGTGACTACCAATCTGGGCGGCCTGCAGAGCTCCGGATTGGTGAGTCGATCCTCATGATCAGTGGGACGAGTGCTCGAGACGTCAAGCCTGCATTCCTCTACGTCTACGTAGAAGACACAGATGCCACATATATGCGTGCGTTGGACGCTGGTGCGACATCTATCGAAGATCCGCGCGAGATGCCCTACGGCGACCGCCGTGCGATGGTCAGCGACTCCTGGGGGAACTCGTGGCAGATAGCCACCCACCGCGGCCAGTTCACACCCTGAATCCCGTGAGTGTTGCCGTCAGGCGTTTTGTCCTCCTACGGGGAGTCGTAGCTAATCCCAGAGGGCGATGATTTTCTCGCAGCGCTCGATGCGGGCGGCGTCGCCTTCTCCGACGCGGGCCGCGTACATCTCGAGCTCGAGCATCTTGCGATTGACCCAGCTTGCGGCGAGATCGAAGCGGGAGCTGCTCGCGTGTGCCTGACGCAGGAGCTCGGTGCCCACGATCACGTGGATGACCATCTCGGCGACGGAACGCGCGGAGAGCAGCGCGTAGGCCGGGTCTCGGAGCAGCGCGACCGAGACGTCCTCGATGCGCTCGATGCCGACGCGGACCTTATCGGCGAGCGGGAGCAGGGTGGAGTCGCTGAGCTCACCGAGCTCTTTGCGCAGCTCGTCGAACACGATCGTGAGCGCGCCCTTGCCAATCTCCTTCAGTGCGAAGGAGACCTGGATCTCGGAGGTGCCCTCGTAGATCGTCGTGATGATGCCGTCGAGGTGGAGCTTGCCCACCGCTGACTCCGCCATGAAGCCGAGCCCACCGTGTACCTGGATGGCAGAGCGCGAGATGTCGTCGCAGCACTCCGTCGCGAGATACTTGGACAGCGGCGTGAGCAGGCGGTAGCGCACGGTGTTGCGCTCCTTGATCCGCTCAAGCTCGGCGCGCTCCGGCTCGGAGATGTCCGACTGCCGCGCCAGGTACGCGTCGATGGCGCGATTGCGGTCGACGAGTACGCAGCAGCGGTAGAGAAGCGCGCGACTCCCCTCCAGGTTCATGACCATGCGCGAGAGCATGTTCTTCATCAGGGGCTGTGCCCCGATCGGTACGCCGAACTGCTTGCGCTCGGTCGAGTAGCGCACGGCCTCCTCGACTGAGGCCTCTGCGATGCCGACGGCCTGCCCGGCGACACCCAGCCTCGCGTTGTTCATGAGGTCGAGCATCGCCCTGAAGCCCCCGCCCTTGGTCCCGATGCGCCAGCCCTCCGCGTCGTCGAAGCGCACGACGCACGTTGGCGAGCCGTGAATGCCGAGCTTGTGCTCGAGCCGCTCCACGGCGATACCGTTCGCTGTACCGTCGGGCAGCGTGGTGGGACAGATGAAAAGGGACAGCCCATTCGTGGTCCCCTTGGACTGCTCGAAGGCGTCGTCGTCGCGTGCGAGCACCAGGTGGATCTCGCAGCCGCCGTTCGTGATGAAGATTTTCTGGCCCGAGAGAAAGGCACGGCCGTCCCTCTCGGTCGCGCGCGTAACGATGCCGCCCAGGTCCGAGCCCGCCTCAGACTCGGTCAGGTCCATCGCTCCCTCGACCTCGCCGCTCGTGAAGCGCGGCAGGTAGCGACGGCAGAGCTCCTCGTCTGCGTAGCGCTCGATGTCATCCGCCACGCCGTTCTGCAGTCCGACGATCGTCATCAGCGCGGCGTCCGCGCGCGAGATCATCTCCATCACCATGTTGACGACCATTACAGGGAGCTCGAAGCCGCCGTACCGCTCCGAGACGCCAAGGCTCAACAGCCCGGCCTGCCGCAGCTTGTCGAGCCCACGCCGGACGTGTGGCGGCTGGACGACTCTCCCGTCGACGAGCTCCGCCGTCTCCTGCCAGCCCTCCCGGGCCTCCGGCTCTATCTCCTCGCAGATCGCCGCACAGGTCTCGAGTACCCCGACGAGCGCCGCCCGCTCGCTCTCGACGTCGCAGTCCTCACCCTTCCGGTAGCGGAAGTACCCGTCCCAGTCGACCATCTCTTGCAGGTAGAGCAGGATGCCGTCGTGCAGGTAGCCGGACATGGGGATTCGCCCTCCTCGACCTCGTTTCGGGGTGTCGGTCCACGGAGTTGAGCGCGCAGGTGCGCCCTGCAAAGGGTACGGCTCACCGGCCGCCGACGCCCGAGCGGCCACGGCTCACAGCTCACGGCGAGAGCGGCTATGATCGGCCCGAACGGAGGACGCGCCGTGTACGTGGGCAGGATCGTGGCGATCGGAAGAACGACCGCAGGCTCGAACCTCGGCGCCTATCGCGTCTCGTCGCGCTCGTTCCCCAACCGCAAGGCCGTAGAGATCGACGGACGCTGCGCGGTGGTCCCGCGCGAGGGGCACGAGGACGACATCGCCAAGAACCCCTACATCGCCTACAACTGCCTGCGCCGGGCCGGCTCGTGGGCCATCGTCAGCAACGGCAGCCACACCGATCCCATCAGTGAGAAGGTCGAGGCGGGTATGCCCATCCGCGACGCGCTGGCGCTCTCGCTGCTCGCGCTCGACTACGAGAAGGACGACTACAACACGCCGCGGATCGCAGGTGCGGTGCCGCTCGAAGGAGACTCGGGCTGGCTGGCAACGGTGCGGCGGGACGCGCTCGTTCTCGTAGAGCTTCCGCTCGAAGCCGGTCGCGCCTCGTACGTGGCGACCTACGAGCTCGACGATCCGCGAGCCGGCCAGAGCTCGGTCATCGACGCGGTGGACGCAGAAGGAGTTGCCCGGGCCGTGGTGGACGGCGGCGAGTTCGCGAAGCTCACGAACCCAGTGACCAGTGCCGCCGCCGTTGCGCGCGGCTCCCGCTTCGAGCTGGCAACCTCAGTCGTCTGAGGCGCGCCGCTCCTCCAGCTCCTCGAGTGTGCGCGGCCAGTCCCGCTTGAGCAGTCGCGAGAGCGCCCGATCGGCCAGGAGCTTTCCCTCCGTCTGACAGGTTGCGCAGTAGTTGGTCTCGTTATTGGCGCGAACGATGCGCTGCACGGGCGAGCCGCAGCTCGGACAGGGCTGACGATAGCGCCCGTGCACGGCCATCTGCGGTCGGAAGGCCGTCACCTTCTCGGGAAACCCCTCACCGGCCTCCTGCTCGATCCGCTCGATCCACTCCTCGAGCACCTCCCTGGTCGCTGCGTGCAGCCGCGTGAGCTGGGTACCGGAAAGCTTCTGCGTCAGTCGAACCGGAGACAGCTGCGCACGGTGTAGGATCTCGTCGGAGTAGGCGTTGCCGATACCGCTGAGGAGACGCGGATCGGTCAGCGCCCGCTTCAGCGTGTGGTTCCCACGCGTCAGCGCGGCGACGAAGGCGTCGCGATCCGACTCGAGCACCTCGAGACCACCGCGGTCGTGGAGCGCGAGCGCCTCCTCCCCCTGCGCCAGGTAGAGAGAGGCTCGCCGCTTCTTGCCCGCCTCCGTCAGCGTCAACGTGCCCGAGTCGAACTCGAAACGCGCGAGCCCTGCACGCCCCGGCTTGGCTCCGGGCTCGCGCCAATGCAGCCGCCCGGCGATCATCAGGTGGAGTACCAAGAAGAGCTCGTCCTCGAGCTCGATCACGATCCGCTTTCCGAGGCGGCGCAGGCCGAGCACACGTCGACCCCCCAACGCTGACAGCGGCGGATCTACGGAACGCAGCAGAAACGGGGACTTGAGCTCAACGGTCTGCAGCCTGTACCCGCGGATGCGGCTCTCCAGGGCACGGATGTAGACCGTGATGTCGGGGAGCTCTGGCACCTTGGGGAGCATCTCACGAGCTGCAGCTTCTGTCCTGCCCTGTCGGCAGCCGGATGCACGAGCTCGCCTCGTGGCGGCCGCTTTGCCCGCGTCGAGCCGGGCACACCCCTTGCTCTGTCTGCCCAACATCACGGAAGGAGGTGCCATGCCGTCAGAGACCTACGACATCGAGGTGCGTCGGGGACCGAGCCCGGGGATTGCGGCCGTCCTCTCGGTGCTGCTGCCCGGCCTGGGCCACGTCTACTCGGGGCAGCTCGGAGTCGGCCTGCTGTGGTTCCTGGCCGCGAGCTTCGGCTACTGGGCGATTCTGGTGCCCGGCTTCCTGATCCACGTGGCGAGCATCTGGTTTGCCTACCGTGCTGCGCGCTTCTTCCGCGTCTACTAGGTCGGAAAGCGCCGTTCTTCCAGCAGAAACTGGAAGGTGTGGCCGCCGAGTCGGAAGCGATCCTCACTCTTCAGCTCTGCGGCCGCCGTCTCGCCCCCGTTCAGGAAGAGCTCCTTCCCAGCAGCCAGAGCCCGAATCTGATAGCAGCCCTCGGAGAACTCGATCGCGGCATGCGCGCGTGCCATCTCCCCGTCTTCGAAGCACAGGTCGACCCCAGGACCCCGTCCCAGGGTGACCCTCAGCTGGTCGAGGGGCAGCTCGGCACCCCGGGCGGCACCGCTCAGAATGACGAGCGAGGCCCGGAACGCGGCCAGGAACTCAGCGAACGCCACTCCCGAAGCGGCTCCGTCCACCTCCCCATTAGCGGTCGCGGCGAATCATTCCTGAAGCGCGCAACTCTCGCCAGAACTCCCGGTTCCACCTTCGGACGTTCTCGATCTCCGACAGGGCTTGCTTCAGCGAAAGCGGGGGTAGGGAAGGGCCTTCTCGGTGGCGCGAATCTGGTCTTCGGCGGCGATCAGGGTGGCCATCGCGTCCCAGGTGCCCTCCAGGAGCTGCTGGCGTGGGCCGTCGCCGACGGTGGCAGGGGCTGAGCCACTGCGCCAGCGGACCAGACGATCGACGAGGTCGAGCGTGATCTCCTGAGAGGGATCCAGCTCGACCGAATCCATCAGCTGCGCGACATCCTCCTCCGCCACCACCGCTGCGGGGACGCCGAGCGCGACGCAGTTTCCGTGGAAGATCTCGCCGAAGGACTCGCCGATGATGGCGCGGATTCCCCAGCGCATGAGGGCCTGAGGAGCGTGCTCGCGTGAGCTCCCGCAGCCGAAATTCTTGTTCACGACCAGAATCGAGGCGTTCTTGAACTCCTCCCGATCAAAGGGGTGACCCTTCGCCTCGCCGTTGGCATTGAAGCGAAGGTCCTGAAAAACCCCCTCCTCCAGCCCCGCAAAGTGGGTTGAGATCAGGTAGCGGGCGGGAATGATCTGGTCCGTATCGATGTCGTTCCCGCGGAGCACAATGCCCTGGCCACGGCGTTCCCGGATCTGCTCGCTCGCCGCTCCACTCATTTCGGGACCTCCCTCACGTCGCTGACGCGACCTTCGATGGCGGCGTGGGCCACCATGGCCGGGCTCATCAGCAGGGTGCGACCGGTGGGGCTGCCCTGCCTGCCGCGGAAGTTCCGGTTCGAACTCGACGCGCAGAGCTCGCGACCGACCAGCTTGTCGGGGTTCATCGCGAGACACATCGAGCAGCCGGCCTCCCGCCACTGGAAGCCAGCCTCGAGGAAGGTCTCGTGTAGCCCCTCGGCCTCGGCCTGCCGCTTGACCTGCTCCGAACCCGGAACGACGAGCGCGCGCACGTGCGGGGACACTGTGCGGCCCCGAGCGACCCTCGCTGCCTCGCGCAGGTCAGAGATCCGGCTGTTCGTGCAGGAACCGATGAAGGCGACATCGATCGGTGTCCCCTTGATCGGCTCACCCGCGCGCAGCTCCATGAAGCGCAGCGCCTCCTCCGCCCCCGAGCGGTCGGCCTCGTCGACCTGGTCGAGTCGCGGCAAGCTCTGGTCGACGCCGACGCTCTGTCCGGGATGGGTTCCCCAGGTCACGGTCGGCGCGACCTCGGTGCCATCGATCTCGACCTCGTCCGCATAGCTCGCGGCAGGGTCGCTGGCGATCGACCGCCACCACCGCACCGCTCGATCGAAGTCCTCCCCCTGCGGGGCGTAGGGGAGACCGCGCAAATAGTCGAAGGTCGTCTCGTCCGGGTTGACGTAGCCAACGCGCGCTCCGCCCTCGATCGACATGTTGCAGAGCGTGAGCCGCTCCTCCATCGAGAAGCCCTCGATCACCGGGCCGGCGTACTCGTACGCGTAGCCGACCCCGCCCTTCACGCCGAGCGTGCGAATGATGTGCAGGATGACGTCCTTCGCGTACACACCGTAGCCCAGCTCCCGGGTCACGCGGATACGCCGCACCTTGGGACGCGCGATGGCCAGGCACTGACTCGCGAGCACGTCGCGCACCTGGCTCGTGCCGATTCCGAAGGCGATCGCGCCGAACGCTCCGTGCGTCGAGGTGTGGGAATCGCCGCACGCGATCGTCATGCCGGGCTGGGTGAGTCCGAGCTCGGGTCCGATGACGTGAACGATCCCCTGTCGGCCGCTGCCGATCCCGAAGAACTCGATGCCGTAGGTCCGCGTATTCCGATCGAGCACCGCCAGCATCTCCTCGGCAAGCGGATCGGCGAGCGGTCGCTCGTGCGAGTCGGTCGGAACGATGTGGTCGACGGTGGCGAAGGTGCGCTCGGGAAAGAGCAGCTTGTGCCCTGCCTCTTCCAGCATCTGAAAGCCCTGAGGGCTCGTGACCTCGTGAATCAGGTGCAGGCCGATAAAGAGCTGGGTCTGCCCACCGTCCAGCTCCCTGACGCTGTGCAGATCCCAAACCTTGTCCAGCAGAGTCCCCGCCATACCATCCTCGACAGGTCCAACCCCCGCCCCAACATGGTTCTAACCGATCCGACGAGCCTTGCGAAGTGGCCAGCACACGACCGGCGCCGTCGGAGGCCGGGAAACGTCCCCCGGCGGACTCCGCTCCTTGCGTGCACAGAGGACTTGCTCGCCTCGGATACCGCTACCACAGTCCTCCGGGGGACGTTTCCCGACCACCGACTCCTTGCCTTGTGGGACCCGGCCCGCGGGCGTCCGCGGGCCACCCACCTTCGCTCAGGCCTACGGCCTTCGCTGCGCGCGCCGCATTCGCGGCGCTTGCAGGGAGACACCCGGGCGGGATTGATTCTACGTTCCGGCTAGTCGGGCTATATGCCCTCTAACCGGCACCCTGCAAGCGCCGCGGAGCGGCGCGCGCAGCGAGCCGGAGGCGAGCGAAGAGTGGGTGGCCGCGGACGCCCGCGGGCGGGTCCCACAAGACCTGACTCATCTCTCTCCGAGAATGATGAAGGGGCCGGTTGGGCGATCTCCGGGCTCGACGGGGCGGGCCGAGGAGAGATCGTAGTCCTGGATCCAGCGGACGCTCTCGAAGCCGGACTCGCGCAGCAAGGAGGCGGCCTGCTGCGGCGGGACGTAGCGCCGGTAGGTCTCGAGCTCGCTCTCGGGGCCGTGACCCACCTTGAATACCTGAATGCGCCGCTCGAGCAGAGGCGTGAGCATCTCGCGCTTGACCCGGCAGGAGAGGTTGAGCTCCCCGCAGCGGCGCTCGATCGTGCTCCACTGCCCAACCGACTCGGGCCGCACGATCGAGAGCGGACAGAACAGGTCGATCGCGAGGATCCCGGGGGAGCCCATGGAGCGGGACACGTGGCGGAGGAACAACCGCTGCTCTTCGATCTCGATCAGGGCGTTGAAGGTGTATAGCGTCGCCAGGACTACGTGGAAGCCGTCGAAGAGAGCGCCCTGCCGGAGGTCGAAGTCCGCCAGCCGAACCCGGTCGCCCCAGCGCGCCAGCCTGTCGCGCGCGACCTCGAGCATCGGTCGGGACGTGTCTACCGCGCACACTTCGTGACCAGACGCGGCCAGCCGTGCGGAGACGCGTCCGGTTCGACAGCCGACCTCGAGCACGGGGCCGGGATACTTCGCGGCGAGCTCGGTGTAGACCGGAAGGTCCGGAGAGAAGTCCGCAGCAAATGTGGAGTAGAACTTCGCGAAACGTCGTTCGATCGCCAGCCGATCCCGCATGATGCGGGAATCTAGGTATATGGGAAGACCTCGGGCAATCCAGGCTTACTGGAATCGGTTCCGATAGCGGACCTCAGGAGCTATCCGTTCACACCAGCGACGCGCTTACAGTCCCGCTGTACGAGACCGACGGAGGGCACGAGCCCGGCGCCCCCGTGTTCCGCCCCGGCTCGAACTCGCCCCTCGGTGGCGTCTTCGGCTTCGCGCTGGCATCTGCCCTATGTTTCGGCACCGATGGCGGAAGGCGTGCACCCGAGCAATGAGCGCAGCGAGCACGTTCGAGAAGTCGCGAGAATGATCTCCGAGTGGGGCGCCGGCGACGAGGAACGGTTGTTGCCGCTCGTCGCCTCCGAGCTCGGAGACTTCCCGGAGGCGGCCCTGCGGAGAGCGGTCGCCCGGGTCGCCAGCACGGGAGAGCACTGGGGGTACCATCCCCCCGATCTCGTGGCTCGCAGGGTCTCCCGGGCGATCCACCGCGTTGTGCTCGAGCCGAGCTCCGAGCTGATCGATCCGGGCTTCGTGGAGATCGCGCGAGCTCGTCCGGTCATCTTTCTCGGCAACCATCTGTCCTTCGTAGACGCCAACGTCGTCGACGCTCTCTTGAACTCCGCCGGTTTCGAGGAGGTCGCGAATCGGCTCGCGGTGGTCGTGGGCCCGAAGGTCTTCTCGCTGCCGATCCGCAGGCTGGCGAGCCTCTGTTTCGGAGTGATCAAGATTCCGCAGAGCACCACACGCGCCTCGG
This sequence comes from Myxococcota bacterium, assembly GCA_965247115.1. Classification (GTDB taxonomy): domain Bacteria; phylum Myxococcota_A; class UBA9160; order SZUA-336; family SZUA-336; genus JAUXJB01. The sequence goes on along the minus strand of CBDFGR010000003.1, from coordinate 2,158,194 downwards.
ACGAGGCAGTTATGTCGCTTCGCGAGGTCGCTCGACTCGCGGTCGACACGCTCTCGGCCGTTCGCATGCGCCAGGAAGGCGGCGACCATCTCCTGATCTTCGTCGAGGGATCGCGCAGCCGCTCCGGCGCGATGCAACCCGCTCTGACGGCAGTCGCTCGCTATCTCGAGCATCCTCACGCGCTGATGATTCCCTTCGGGATCTGGGGGACGGAGACGCTGATGCCCCTCGGGGAGGAGCACGTGCATCCCGCAGAGGTGAAGATCCGCTTCGGCCGTCCGGTGGACGCGGCAGTGCTGCGCGCCACGTGTCCGAGGCGAGCCGAGCTGGCGCAGACCATCGGCTTTCTGATCGCGGACCTGCTCCCGACCGCCTACCGGGGACACTACGCCACCGCGAGCCCCCGGCTTGCACCGGCTCGCTCGGCGGCCAGCGCGCTCGGTCAGCCCTGAGCCAGTGGCATTGGCGCTACTTCCAGCCCTCCTCGCGCTCGGTCTGCTGGCTCCGGACCCGTTGACCACAAAGGCACTCGTGTTTGCGCGTGCGCTCGAACAGCGCCACCTGTCGCCCGAGGGCCTACTGCTCTACCGCATCGACCTTCGCTCGATCGAGACGGACCTGGTGCGGGGCACCTACCCCGATCTCGCGGATGGAGCGACGTTCACGGGACTGCTCGCGGGCGCTGCGTGTGGTCGCGCCACGTTCGAGTCCGGCCCGGCGCGACGGAGCGCGCTCGTGGACGCGGATCGCGCGCTCGCGGGGCTGGAGCTACTGATGGCGGTGACGGGGAGCTCCGGCCCGCTGGCCAGGGCGGCTCGTCGCGCGGCCCCGCCGGAAGGCGCGCCCGAACGACGCAGGTGGTCGCGCGGCGGACCGGGCTACCAGGAGTACTCGTTCCGCGGGAACGTCTCGATGGATCAGTACGCGAACGGGCTCTTGCCCGCGGTCGGTCTGTGCGCCGAGCACTTCCCGGAGAGAGCGCGCGCCCTGATCGTGGCGAGCGCGGAGCATCTGCTCAGGCACGAGATGCATCTCACGGATCCGGACGGGAGGCCGACTCGCTTCGGCGACCTGTCGGCCAGCTCCGGGTTCGGCTTCAACTCGCTCGCGCAGCTGACAGGCTACGGCGTCTTCGCGCTCGGGGCCGCTCTCGACCCGGACCCGCGCTGGGCGCGACAGCGCGATCGACTGCGCGACGACGACAGAGTCGTGGCCCGCGCGCAGCGCACGAACCTAGGCGTGTTCGGTGTCACCAACAGCTCGAACGACTTGATGGCGTGGAACCTCTACAGAGTCCTGGTTCCGCTCTTGCGACGCAGCGACGATCCAGCCCTTCCCGATCTGCTCCGCAGCATGAAGCGGACGTGGCGACGCGTGCGCGAGGACCGCAACGCGTACTTCACGCTCGTGTATTGCAAGCTCGAGCCCGAGGCCTGCGACGCCGCGCTGCTGGACACGGCGCACGACCAACTCGCCGCCTTCCCCCTCAACAAACGGAAGATCGCGCCACCCACTGCCCTGACCAGACTTCCGAAGCGGCTCCTCCCGGGCAGGAAGTGGCGGCGCCAGGCGCGCGACCTGGTTCCGATGCAGCTCCGACCCGTGAGCTCCTTCGAATGGAAGTCCAGCCCCTACCGGCTCCACTACAGCGTCGCGCCCGATGTCGAGTATACGGGCCTGGACTTTCTCGTCGCCTACTGGCTCTACCTAGAGGTGACAGCGGCGTCCCCCGCCAAGTAGCTTCCGCCTCGGGGGCGCAAGAGCGATGGGCGAGACCGGACGCGGGTCCGTCGGAAGCATTCAGATTGGCGAGCGCATCGGGTCCAGTGGCCTTTATCTGGCCGAACAGCTCGGGCTCAAGCGCCGCGTCGTCGTGCGCAAGCTGCGCCGCGACCTGCTCGGGAATGCCTCCCTGGTCGCTCGCCTGGAGCACGAAGCGCGTGTCGCCGGCAGGGTGGCCCACCCGAACGTGGTCGCGGTGTTCGACTTCTTCTCCCAGCGCGGCGACCAATACCTGGTCATGGAGCACGTGGACGGGCCGAGCCTGCGCGCGCTGCTGAATCGGGTTGGGTACATCCCACCCAGGCTCGTCGCGATGCTGCTGGAGCAGGTGGTTCATGGCGTGACCGCGCTCCACGCCCAGGGCATCGTCCACTCCGACCTGCGGCCCGAGAACGTTCTGCTGTCCCGCTGGGGCGACGTGAAGCTATGCGGTCTGGGAGCGGCGCACGAGGTGAGTGGTGACGCAGACCAGCCCGAGCCCGAGCCGACAGCCTACTCACCGCCGGACCGCGGCACTCCCCTGCCGAGCGGCGACGTGTACGCCATGGGAGCGATCCTCGCGGAGATGTTGGTTGGCTCCCCTGGCGCCACTGCGCTGCGACCCCTTCGCGCTCGTCACCCTCGCCTCGCGAGGCTGACGCGCCGTTGCATGGATCCGGAGCCTGCACGGCGTCCCTCCCTCACCCGCCTGAGCAAGGGGCTGGCTCGCTCCGCTCGCCGTGTGAGTCCCGCTGAAGCACGTGCGGAGATCGCAGCGTGGCTGTGGGAGAGCACGCAGGGAGAAAACGAGGATGGGCTCGAGGGTGAGGGTTCCTCGTCGACAACAAAGTCCGGCCCGCAACGTGCGCCGTTGCTCGCCACCGCCTCGGCCCTCGTGCTGGGCGGCATCGCACTCCTGACGTTCGGCCCCCCGCTTCGCACCGAGTCCCGCCCCCCGGTGGACGCGGGCATCGTCGAGCAATCGAGCGGGCTGTTCTCCGATCTCGACCCCGTGATGCAGGGTCAGAGCGCCGCCGTCCTCTTTGCCGTCTACCCGTGGGCAGAGGTATCCGTCGACGAGGAGAGGCCCTTCCTCACGCCGCGCGCGCGCCCTCTGCGACTGGCTCCGGGACGGCACGCGGTCGCGCTTCGGCACCCTCGCTACGGTGAGTCGCTCCACACCCTCGATCTGGAGCCGGGGGAGGAGCGAGTAGTGCGTCACGTCTTCGACGCGGCGGGACTCCCATGAGGCCCATGAGGCGCGCCGAGCTCTTGATCTCGCTGGTGCTGCTCGCAACGAACGCCGAGGCGGGCCGCCTCGTTCACGTGGTCGGTCCGGAGCAAACGCTTGCGGGGATTGCGAACGACTACTACTCGGAGCCTGGCCTCGCCGCGATCCTCGCAGCCACGAACGCCCTCGGGGGCACGGATCCTCTCGCCGGACTGGAGCTCTCGCTCCCCTCCGCCGTGGAGCACGAGGTGAGCGCCAACGACACCTGGTCTTCCCTGGCGCGGGATCACTGGGGAGACGCGGAGCTCGGCCGGCACCTGGCCGTTTTCCTGGAGCTCGACGCGGGCCACGGCCCTCCGGCGGGTGTCGTGCTCCCCATGCCAGAGCTGCTGCCATGGCGGATCCACTCGGGAGACACCCTGATCTCCGTCTCTCGGACCTTCTACGGAAGCGCGGACCGAGCCCCAGCCCTGGCGCAGCTGAACCGGATCGAAGATCCTCGCCGCCTGCAGTCCGGAGCCGTGTTGCGGGTTCCCTTTACGAAGCTGGCCCGCCGACCCGCCCCGACGGCGAACGTCTCGGCTGCACCCCCAAGGGGTGGCGAGGTTGAGCTGCGACGCGCCGTGAATGCATACCTGGATGGCCGCTTCGAGGAGTCGCTGGAGCTTCTGGAGGCGCTTCGCACACCGCTGCTCGCCCAAGGTGACGACGCTGACCGGGAGCAGCTGTTCAAGCATCTGATCTTCGCGTACGTGGCCTTCGAGCGAGACGCGGCGGCCTGCGGTGCCTTCCGCGTCCTTCGCAGCGTCAAACCCAAGCTTCAGCTGGATCCCGACCTGGTCTCGCCGAAGATCCTAGACGCGCTCTCCTCCTGCGAGTAGCCGCTTCGCGAGACGCTCGGCGGCCGAGAGCGTGTCGCCACCTTCCGACTTCACGGCGGTGAGGACCTCCTCCAGGTTGTCGGGAATGACCTGCAGGCGCTCAACCGTCGTCTCGGCATCCCCGCCCTCCAGCGCTACAGCGAGATGGATGAGCCCGCCCGCGTTCGAAAGGAAGTCCGGGACGTACAACACCCCGCGCTCCTGCAGCACCCCGGCCACGGCAGGATCTGTCAGCGGGTTGTTCGCGGCGCCGCAAACTACCCGACAGGAGATCTCGCCGGCGAGCCTCTGATCCAGGACGCCAGCCGGGCCACACGGGGCAAAGACCTCGCAAGGAACGCCGGTGACCTCTCCAGGATCTACCACGCGCACCTCGTGCGGCAGCGACTCGAGGGCCTGCCGGTTCGTATCGCTCGCCACGACCGCTGCCCCTCCGTCGATCAGCAGACGTGCGAGCGGTCCACCGACGTTTCCCGTGCCCTGAACCACCACCCGGGCCCCACATACCGAACCGCCAAGTGCGAAGAGCAGCGCCATGTAGACGCCCCGGGCCGTGAATGGGCCTGGATCCCCACAGCCTCCGACTCCGCGGGGCAGGCCCAGCACCTGGCTGGTCCGCTCGCGAATGATGGCCATCTGCTGCTCACCGCTCCCCATGTCCGCGGCGGTGATGTAGGCGCCGCCCAGGCTCTCCACGAAGTCCCCGAAGGCCAGCAGCTCCTCGCGGGTGCGCTTGCAGGGATCGCCCACGACGACGGCCTTGCCACCTCCCAGAGCCAATCGGGCCAGCGCCGCCTTGCGCGTCATGGCTGCGGCCAGAGCGCGGGCCTCGTCCCGCGCCGCCGCACTGTCGGGGTAGGTCTTCCAACGACACCCACCCAGCGCGGGCCCGCGCTGGGTCGAGTCGATCGCGATGATCATCTCGCGCCCGGCGAGATGGCGGGTATGCAGGGATTCAGTCACTACTACTCAATCCGTCGTGGCCAGCGGGCTTCAGCTTGAGATCGAATTACCCCTCGCTCGCTCGCAGCACGAGCTGTACTCCGGCGGAGCCCGGCTCTACTGGGCCAGCGAGTGCCCCCTGAAGGTCTCCCGCAGCCGCAGGCGTCAGGGGATCCCCGTCAGCGTCGATGCGCGCCGTGAGGGTGATCGCCCCCGCAAAGCGCAGCCCTGGAATCATCACGTCATTCGGTCCAATCTCGAAGTCCAGCGGGAACGGACCCACGGGCAGTCTCTTCACCGCTAGCGGCGGACCAACCGGAGAGGTGCGCGCGATCAGGAAGAGTACGCCGCCGGGACCCGGCTCCTCACCTGTAGCGAGCCGCAACGTGCCGCGGATGGGTGGGGCTTCTGAGCCACGCTCCGCTCCGCGACGCTCGCTTCTCGAAGCCAGCGCAGCTCCCGGCTGCGAGCGCACGATCGGGGCGTCGAGTCCCGGCACGTGCACGGGTCGCTCCGTCGCGGGCAGCTCCGCCTCCTTGTCGATCCAGGGCTCCAGTCTGCGATCACAGCCCACGCCACAAACGATCAGCAGCACCCCTACAAAGCTTCTGACGAGCACGGAGACTCCTTCGGTGGACCCGGTAGGGTACGCGCCGCGAGCCAGTTTCGCACCGGGCAGGGGACTCAAAAAGAAGCCGCCCAAGCATCCATCGGGGCGACATATTTGACGATTTCAACCGGGTATCGCGCCGAAATCTCGTTGTGTTCCCGGCCGCCTTCGTTATCTTCCCGCTCGCCGCGAAGCCGGACGGCGGAGTCCCATGCCCATCACCATCAAGCTACAGATCGCGATGTCTGTGGAAGAGAGCGGGCTGGAGGACGCCCTGGCCGAGTACGATGAGCTCACCGTCGACCAGCTCGTCTCCCAGATCCTCGACAAGCAGATCGCGCTCGAGGGCGTCGAGGTCAAGGTAGTCGAGGGGCCGAACTCCCTCGAGGACTACGACAAGGTCCGAGAAGCCTGAGTCTCTCCCTGTGGGACCCGGCCGCGGGCGGCCCGTCTTGCGGGGCCCGGCGCGCGAGCGGTCGCGCGCCACCCGCTCTTCGTTCGGCTATCGCCTCACTGCGCACCGCGCCTTCGGCACGGCTTGCTGCCACCCACCTCCGCTCAGGGCCAGGCCCTTCGCTGCGCGCGCCGCGTTCCGCGGCGCTTGCATGGTTGCCAAGCCCCGTAGGAGGTTGCCGGTTCTCCACGGAATCCGAACTTGGGGACGGTCCTCAATCCGAACTTGTTTGGCCGATATCGGAACTTCTGGTCACTCTGGCGGGACTCTTGGCTACATTCGTCCATCTAGCCGTCGTTGCGGTCGTCTCACGCGGAATGAGTTCAGATTAAGAACCGTCCCCAAGTTAAGGACCCGGCTTCTTGCGCAGCGCGCTCTTGGCGCGGTTTGCGGCCGCGCAGCCAGTGGACACCTAGCCGGATCGGCAACCGTGCAAGCGCCGCGCTTCGCGGCGATTCGCAGGGTGGGCTTACGGGTGTTCCGGTGGAGGGGGGAAGAGGTCTAGCTGCTGCGGTGGTTTGTGTGGCGGAGGGCGAGGGGGGATCTCGAAGAGGCCGGGGCGTTGGGGGGGACGGCGACGCGGGGGGCGGGGGGTTGGTTGGTAGATTCCCCTGCGGCGGGCGTAGGCGAGGAGTTTTTCGTAGAAGGCGCTGAAGCGGCGACCGTGGTCGAAGTGCCTGAGGTGTGCCAGCTCGTGGCATAGCGTGTCGACAAGCGCCGAGTACTTGAGCAGCTGACCGGTGCGCACGTGGCGCAGCCGAATGCGGATGCTGCCATCGTCGTAGCAGATGCCGTAGCGGCGCTTGACCTGCGGTCGCTCGGCATCGAGGGAGCGCAGAGGCAGACGATACGCGGTCGCCAGGCTGAGCGCATCTGCGCGCAACCTCTCCAGCACGACCCGTTGCTCCTCGCGCTCTGTCTTGGTCACTGGTGCCGGGGGGTGCCCGGAGTATACCCTTCTCGTCATGGACGCCAGCTTTCCCGCGCGCTTTCCGATCTTCCCGCTGCCAAACGTGGTGCTGTTTCCGGACGCCTATCTGCAATTGCACATATTCGAACCTCGGTACCGCGCTATGGCTCGAGACGCACTGCGCGGCGATCGCGTGATCGGGATGACGTTGCTCAAGACCGGATCCATGGCACCGCCGTCGGGTCCAGCGCACGTCTTCGAGCTGGGCTGCGCGGGTCGCATCACAGACCACAACGAGCTGCCCGACGGGAAGTACGACATCCTGCTCGAGGGACGCCGGCGCTTTCGACTGCTTGAACAGGAGCAGAGCGAGGACGACTACATCCTCGCGCGAGCCGAGCTACTCGACGATCCGTCAGATGACGAGCTTGCCGAGGCAACGCGTGAGGGGTTGCTCTCGATTCGTCCAGAGCTCGAAGAGAAGATGCTCGCCTATGCGCAGCTGGCCGTGCGCCAGAGCGTCGAGACCCTGCGCACGCGCATGCGGGAGCTCGACCCGGTGGCGCTGGTGCACGCCATCGCATTCGGAATCGACTGCGGGCTCGTCGAGAAGCAGAGCCTCCTGGAAACGGCGGATCCACTGGCGCGCGCGCGGCTCTTGATTCAGCTGCTCGACTTCCAGCTAGCCGCCGCCCGGCTACCGGAGCGACCCGATAGCCTCAATTGATAATTCGTCGCATTTCTTCACGATTATTCGAAATCGGCCGAATTCTCGAGTCCGCTCCACACACGGATGTGCCCATTCGCCCGTGTGAACGGCTGTGCACAATCATGTGAACGAGAGTCCCGTTTGTCACGACACGGGACCGAGAACCTGTAATTTCGGCCCCTTCGCTCGCCGACGGGGAATGCCCGCGCGCAATCATGTGTAGGGGTACGGTCGTGCTCCGAGGCGAAAGCGAGGTCGACGGGAATCGCCTTTGCGCGACCACAGTCGTGCGTGAGAGATTCTCTAGTTCGGGCCAGATCCGACAAATCTGGCCCACACGGGGGGAATACGGGTCGAGATGCCAGGTGGGGGGTGGGAGGTCGTCCGCGAGACGATCCGTCAGGCTGTAGGTGCGTCAGCATTCGGCGCATGGTTCCGTAGGCTCGATGGAGTCGTCGAGAACGATTGTCTGGTGATCCACTGCCCGGATCGTTTTACCCGCGACTGGATTCGATCCAGGTACGGCTCGGTGATCGAGGCATCCGCAGACATTCGCTGCGTCGACTACCGCGTCCAGCCCGATCGACCCCAGCGTGGAGGCGAGCCGACGGAACGGGGCGTGAGTGGGGACGTCCCCGACACCGTCGGCTCGCCGCTCTCGCCGGCCCAAGCTGTCGGCGCTTCCACTTCCGGCTTCAACAGCTTCGTCGTCGACTCGGGCAACGCGCTCGCCGTCGAGGCGGCGCGTGCAGTCGCACGTCAGCAGTCAGGACGCTGCAGTCCCCTCTTCTTGAGTGGGGTGAGTGGCGTCGGCAAGACCCACCTGTGCCGGGCGATTCAGCGTGAGCTGTCATCACACGCGATCTATCGTTCGAGCGAGGAGTTTACCACGGAGGTGACCTCCGCGATCCGCGGCGGCCGGATGCAGGATATCCGCCAGCGTTACAGACGCTCGCTGAACGTCTTGATCCTGGAGGACGTCCAGTTCCTCTCAGGAAAACGGGCGACGCAGATCGAGCTGTTTCACACGATCGACCACTTGATCTCACACGGGAAGACGGTCGTCCTGTCCGGCGACCGTCTTCCCGTGGAGATCGAGGATCTCGATGACAAGCTCGCCTCGCGGATGGCCTCGGGGCTCGTGGCCCGGATTGCTCCACCCGAGCTGCTGACTCGAACCGAGATCCTGCGCGAGAAGGCAGCGGGAGGCGGCATCGGCCTGCCCGAGGAGTGCCTCCGGCAGCTGGCCGAGCGCCCCGTCGATAGCGTCCGCGATCTGCTCTCCGGCCTGAACCAGGTCGTCGCACGCGCGTCACTGCTCCGTACGCGGATCACACCCGAGCTGGTAGCCGAGGCGTTGACCGCCGTGGAGGTGCCGGGACGACCCCACACGCTCGAGCAGATCACGGAGCTGGTGGCCAAGACGTATTCGCTAACACGCGGGGAGCTCAGCGGTCGCTCGCGGCGACGGCGCGTCGTGCAGCCGCGCCAGTTCGCGATGTACCTGTGCCGCAGGTACACGAACCTGTCGCTCAAGGACATCGGCCGCGCCTTCGATCGCGATCACTCGAGCGTCATCTACGCGGTGGAGGTGGTGGAGCGCCGGATTGTCGAACGGCCACAGCTGCGCTACGAGCTGGAGGCCCTGGCAGCGCGCTTTAGCTCCCGATCTGTGTGGCGTACATCTTCTCGTAGTACTCGCGGTACGCGCCCGACTTGATCGGCTGCCACCAGTCGCGCCGCTGCTCGTACCAGCGCACGGTCGCAGCGAGGCCAGCCTCCAAGTCTGCCGTTGGCTCCCAGCCGAGTGTACGGATCTTCGTCGTGTCGGCGGCATACCGCTGGTCGTGACCGGGTCGGATTCCGGAAACCGGCTTGATCAGTGATGCCGGCTTGTCCAGACAGCGCAGGATCAGGTCGGTGAGCTCGCGGTTCGAGATCTCGGGAGTCTGATTCGCGCCCACGTTGTAGATCTCGCCCGACCTCCCCTCCCGCAAGAGCAGCAGGAGGGCGCGGCAGTGATCCTCGACGCGCAGCCAGTCTCGAACCTGGGTGCCGCCGTCGTACAGCGGAATCGGCTCGTCCTCGAGCGCGTTCGTGATGAAGAGCGGGATCACCTTCTCCGGATATTGGAAGGGGCCGTAGTTGTTGGTGCAGCGAGAGACCAGGACGTCGAGCCCGTGAGTGCGCTCGAAGGCGAGCGCCATGTGATCGCCCGCGGCCTTCGACGCCGAGTAGGGGCTCGACGGCGCGAGCGGCGCGTCTTCCGAGGGGTACTCCGGCGCGGGTCGGTCGCCGTAGACCTCGTCGGTTCCAACCTGGAGAAAGCGGGCCCGCGGGGCGAGGCGGCGCGCGGAGTCCAGCAGTGTGTACGTGCCGTAGACGTTTGTGCGCACGAAGTCGCCGGCCAGCTCGGAGGTGGAGCGGTCGACGTGCGTCTCGGCCGCGAAGTGGACGATCCAGTCTGCGTCCGGGACGAGCTCGTCCACGAGCTTCGGATCACGGACGTCACCGCGCACGAAGCGGTAGCCGGGAACGTCCAGCCCTTCCAGGTTCCGCGGGTTGCCTGCGTAGGTCAGCAGGTCAAGGTTGGTCACGAGGACCCCGGGATCCTCGTCGATCAGGTGTCTGATGAAGTTCGAGCCGATGAAGCCACAGCCGCCTGTCACGAGCACTCGAGTCATACAAGACTCAATCGACGCACCCGTTACGGAGCTGAAGCGTCAGTAGCCACTCGGCACGCCGATCTCGGTGCGCGAGACCTGAGGCAGCGAGGCGGGGTCCGCCGCGGCCAGGCTCTTCTTGCGCCGACCGTAGGTCGTGGTGCGCTCGTAGGGAGTGCGGCCGATCTCGCGGATGAGACGCTCGATGGTCTCGGCCTCCACGTGATCGCCGTGCTCGGAGCCGGCCGCCTTGCTGATCGATTCCTCCATCAGCGTGCCGCCAAAATCGTTCGCGCCGGACATCAGCCCGACCTGGCCGAGCTTGAGCCCCATCTTCACCCACGAGATCTGGATGTTCTTGATGTGGGGTCGGAGGAAGAGCCGGCTCGTCGCGAGCAGGCGCAGATCTTCGGGCGTGGTCGCGCCGTGTCTGCCTCCCTCCTCCTGGAATAGCCTCGTATTGTGGTGGATGAACCCCAGGGGCACGAACTCCGTGAAGCCGCCCGTCCGCTTCTGCAGATCGCGCAGCAGCTCCAGGTGCCCAGCCACGTGACGCGGGCTCTCGATGTGGCCATACATGAGCGTCGAGCTAGAGCGCAGTCCCACGTCGTGCGCCGTCGTCACGATCTCGATCCAGCGCTGGGTCATCAGCTTTCGCGGACTCAGGATCTTGCGGACCTCATCGTCGAGGATCTCCGCTGCGGTGCCCGGAATGGACCCGAGACCCTCGTCCTTCAACATGGTGAGGTAGTCGCGCAGCGACATCCCGTCGGCCCGCTCGACGCCGAAGTCGATCTCCTCGGGCGAGAAGGCGTGGATGTGCATGTCGGGGAGGACGTCCTTGATGGCGCGAACGATCTCGCGGTACCAGAAGCCGTCCTTGTTGGGATGGATCCCGCCCTGGATGCAGACCTCTGATGCGCCTCGGTCCCAGGCTTCGGTCGCTCTGGCGACCACGTCGTCGAGCCCACGGTCGTACGCGTCTTCGTCGTGCTTGTGGCGCGCGAAGCCGCAGAAGCTGCAGCCGATGTAGCAGATGTTGGTGGAGTTGATGTTCCGACAAATGACATAGGACACCTCGTCACCCACATCGTCGAAGCGCGCGCCGTCGGCAACCGCACACAGCACCTGCAGGTCGCGCCCGAAGGCACCGAGCAGGACTATGGCATCGTCACGTTCGAGCTCGCGGCCCTCGAGCGACTTCTCGAGCACAGAGCGAACGGGCGCGCTCGTATCCCGGAGCAATATGTCGGATAGACTCATGGGGGATATCCTTCTTCATCTGTGGCTGCGTGCAGGCGGCGGAGCATCTCGGGGTCGAAGAACTCGGGACGCTGCACGATGAACTCTGGATACACGCAGTGGCGGTCGCGAAGCGTGTAGCCCGCATCGCTGGTGCGGCGCTCGAGCTCTATCAGCTCCGGCCAGGGCGCCTCGGGATTGATGAAGTCGATGGTGAGGGGAGACACGCCACCCCAGTCGTTCAGCCCGGAGCGTACCAGGAGCTCGAGCGAGCTCGGCGACAGGTTCGGCGGTGCCTGGATATTCATCGTCGGTCCCAGCAGCAATCGGGACATGGCCACCGTCCCCGCCATCAGCTCGTCCGACGGCTGGGGCAATTCCCCCATCGCCGTCCCGGGCTTTGGATGGAAGTTCTGAACGATGACCTCCTGGATGTGCCCTCCCTCGGCCTGCAGTTCTCGGATCGCGAGCAGAGTGTCGATCCGCTCGGCCGGCGTCTCACCGATTCCGATCAGGATCCCACTCGTAAACGGAATGTCGAGCTCGCCCGCCTCGCGCGTCATCCGTATGCGCTTGGCGGGGTCTTTGTCCGGTGCGTAGAAGTGCGCCTGGCCCTTCTCGCGCAGCCGCGCACTCGTGGTCTCCAGCATCAACCCCATGCTGGCATTGGACGGGCGCAGTGCCGACATCTCCTCGGCGCTCATGATGCCGGCGTTGGTATGCGGGAACAGACCCTCGGCGAAGGCTACCTGGCAAGCATCGACCAGGTACTCCGAGGTCGATGCGTAGCCCAGCTCCGAGAGCCAGCTCCGGTAGCCGCGGTAGGCCACCTCGGGCTTGTCGCCCAGGCAGAAGAGCGCCTCCCAGCAGCCCGCGGCCAGCGCCTTGCCCGAGATCTCGCGCACCTCGTCGAGCGAGTAGGTCTTGGCCTGCGCAGAGCTCGGGTCGACGGCAAAGGCACAGTAGCCACAGCGATCCCGGCACAGGTTCGTGAGCGGGATGAAGACGTTCCGCGAGACCGTGATCTCGTCCCCGTGTCCCCGCCTGCCCAGCTCCTGGCCCGCCTCGAGCAACGGCTCGAGGATCTGCTGCGGGTCGTGCTCGAGCCGCTCCATGATGGCGACGGCGGCAGTCCGCCCGAGAGGCTCAGCGTCGACGGCCTTGCGGATCCTGTCGAGCAGCTCCCCGCGGCTTGCGGATGCAGAGGGGCTCGCGGATGGAGGGGGGCTCGCGTCCATGCGTGGACAGATGCTAGCACGGCTGAGAACGCCTTACCCCGAGCAGCTGAAATCGGGATCCGCGAAGGCCAGCCGCTCCCGCATGACCTCGACCGCCTCGGGGTTCGAGTCGATCAGGACGAAGTCACGGCCATTGCGGGCGGCGCTCTCGCCGAGGGTTCCGCTGCCAGCAAAGAAGTCGAGCAGCAGGTCACCGGGATTCGAGTGCACGTTCACGATCCGGTTCAGGATCGCGAGTGGCTTCTGCGTGGTGTAGCGGGTCTTCTCGCGGCCGCTGGTCGGTACGATCGTGTTCCACCACACGTCGGTGGGGGTCTTGCCGCGCGCGGCCTTCTCCGCGCCGACGAGTCCGGGGGCCATGTACGGGATGCGGTCGATCGCCTCGTAGTTGAACGTGTAGTCGCTCGGGTGGCGCGTATACCACAGCAGATTGTCGTGCTTGGCGGGCCAGCGCCTGCGCGAGCGGCCGCCGAAATCGTAGGCCCAGATGATCTCGTTCTGGAAGCAATCGCGGCCGAAGACCTGATCCAGCAGCACCTTGCAGTAGTGGACCTCGCGGTAGTCGACGTGCAGAAAGAACGACCCCGTCGGCTTCAGGAGTCGCCACGCTTCCGCGAGGCGGGGCGCCAGGAACAGCGAGAAGTCATCGAAGCTGTCGTCGAATCCGGCGGACGCGACCGCACGGCTGCGGTAGCGACGAGCTCCGAAGCCGCCGCGCTCTCCGGCTGGGTCGCGCGTGACGCGAATGCGAGCACGACGCTGCTGCTTGCCAGTATTGAAGGGCGGATCGATGTAGATCAGGTCGACGGATGCGTCGGGCAGGCGCGGCAGGACCACCAGGTTGTCACCGAGTATGATGCGACGCGTGCCCACCCGTGCGATCTCCTTCGACCTCTTCGACACCCTCGTCGATCTCTCGATGAACAACCTGCCCCTGGTCGAGGTGGGCGGTCGCAAGTTCCACTCCACCCTCCAGGCGCTGCACGCGGTGACCGCGCAGAGGCATCCGATCGACTTCGAGAGCTTCGGCCAGATGTTGTTCGCCGTCGACTCCGAGCTGCGAACCTCCACGTATTCGCGCGGACTGGAGCTGCCGACGATCCGCCGCTTCGCGGAGCTTGCCAGACGGCTCGGCGTCGACGACTCCGCGTTGGCAGAGGAGCTCACGGAGACACACATGCGGGGCATCTACGAGCAGACGCGCTTCCTCTCGCATCACGAGCGGGTCCTGGCCGAGCTCGGGAGCGAGCTCAAGCTCGGGGTCTGCTCGAACTTCAGCCACACGCCGACGGCAGAACGCGTGCTCGCGGACTCCGGCTTGCGCCCCCACTTCGATGCGGTGACGATCTCGGAGACCGTCGGCATCCGCAAACCGCGACCCGAGATCTTCCAGGCCCTGCTGGCAGAGCTCGACGTCCCTCCCGAAGAGGTCGTCCACGTGGGCGACGATCTCGAGAGCGACGTCAACGGCGCGAGCAAGCTAGGCATGCGCACGGCCTGGATCCGTCGCCGCGTCAAGGACCCGGAGCGCAGACTGGAGGCCCACGAGGGCGAGGCGCCCACCTGGATCATCGAGGACCTCGCCGAGCTGTCCGACCTGATCGCGTAGCGATTACCCCGGGCCGGGCATCTCGCGTATCTTGAAACGCCGGCTTGCTTCGCGAGCCTCGTGCTCGACTTTCTTGGAGGAAACGATGACCCAGAACTACGAAACGCTGGTTCAACGGGAGGGCAAGGTCTTCGCCCCGGGTGTGCGGCGCTGGCCGCTGGCCCTGGTCAGGGGACAGGGCTCCAAGGTGTGGGACGTATCGGGCGATGAGTTCACCGATCTCACCTCGGGCTGGGGCGTCACCTCGATCGGGCACTGTCATCCAGCGCTGGTCGAAGCGATCTCGGACCAGGCAGGCACGTTGATGCAGACGACAAACATCGTGTTCACCTCCCCCCAGCTCGAGCTCGCCGAGCGGCTCGACGCCGTCACCCCTGACCCCATCCACCGCTCGTTCTTCGTCTCCAGCGGAGCCGAGGCGAATGAGGGCGCGCTGAAGCTCGCGCACCGCAAGACGGGGCGCAGTCGCTTCGTCGCGACGTTGAACAGCTTCCACGGCAGAACGCTCGGGGTCCTCGGCTGCCTTGGCCAGACGAAGTACCGCGAGCCGTGGAGCGACATCATCCACGAGGCGAGCTTCGTTCCCTACGGAGATCTCGCCGCGGCCGAGCAGGCGATCGGGGACGACGTGGCCGCGATGATCGTCGAGCCCATACAGGGTGAGGGCGGCGTGGTGGTCCCGCCGGAGGGTTACATCCAAGGCCTCGCCAGAGCGTGCCGCGCGGCAGGTGTGCTCTTGATCCTGGACGAGGTCCAGACCTGTGCCGGGCGCACGGGCCGCTGGCTCGCGCTCGAGCACAGCGGGGTCGTGCCGGACATCCTCACCATGGGAAAGGGTGTGGGGGGCGGGCTGCCGATCGCAGTCTTCATGGCAACGGAGGAGGTCATGAGCTCGATCGTCCCCGGAGACCACGGCGGAACCTACGCGGGCAATCCACTGTGCGCGCGTGGCGCCGCGACGGTGCTGCGCGTGATCGAGGAGGAAGGTCTCGTCGACCGCGCCGCACGACTCGGAGAGAGCACACTCTCGCGCCTTGCCGAGTTCGCGAAGCGGAACGGCGACAAGGTCGAAGAGGCACGGGGACTCGGGCTGTTGATCGGGCTGGTCCTGCGCGACGCCGAGCGCGCAGCGGCCGTCCACCAGGCCGCCCGCGAACGCGGTGTTCTCGTCAACCTGACAGCGGACCGCGTGATCCGGATCTTCCCTGCGTTGAACATCCCCGAGGCAGAGCTCGACGCGGCCCTGGACATCGTCGAAGACGTCGTGGGGAGCAGCTGATGGCCCGTGTCCTCGCAATCAGCGGTGTCTTTGTGACCTGGCTCGTGTTCGCCTGTTACGCGAGCAACGGTCCGGCGGTGGAGCTGGGACTCGTCCCCGCCGAGTCCTCGATCTACTTCGTCGGCATCAAGAACGACCTGGTTGCCGTACCCGGCTCGTTCACGGGGCTCTCCGGCGCGCTTGATCCCGAGACGGGGACGGGGTGGGTGGAGGTCGCGGTCTCCACGCTTGCCACCGGCGATAGAGCGCGCGACGCGAATATCCTCACCCACTTCTTCGAGGCAACGAAGTTCCCCCTGGCGCGCTTCGAGCTCGAGAACGTCGACCCCACCCAGGTGCCTCCGGCGGGCGGCAGTCTCAGTTTGACCGTGAAGGGAAGCCTGGTGCTGCACGGCAGCCGGTTCATGCTGGCGGTTCCGATCCGCGTCTCGCGCGAGTCCGGGGGATTCCGCGTGCAGAGCGCGGGTCCGCTGCTACTCAACGCGGCGGACTTCGGAATGGAGCGCCAGGTCCAGGTCCTGAAGGCGGTCTGCGGCCACGAGACGCTCTCGGCCACCGTCCCCACTCAAGTCGACCTTCTATTCGTTCCCTGAAATCCGCACCAACTCTCTTGCGACGTCGCCCCGCCAGGCGCGGACCAGGTCAGAGGGCTCCTCGGGTGGGGTGCACCTGACGTAGGCGAAGCTGAACTCGCGGCGCGAACCGGCCGGGAGGGCGAGGTGCATGTCGAGTGCCAGGCCGACCCGCGGAGGGGGGTCCGGAGGGTGCGCTCGCAGGGCCGCAGAGGCATCGGCCAGTGCCCAGATCGTTTCTGGCGTGCGCCGCTCACAGGCGCCAGGCGCTCGTCGGTAGGTTCCGGCCGGAACGTCCCACGTCTCGGTGTACTCGACCCAGATCAGCTCTTCGCTCGAATTCTCGAGCCGTGCCAGCCCGAGCAGTAGCGGGCGTGGTATTCGCGGCGCAAAGACTACGTGCGTCGCGCGCACGTCCCGGGTGCGAAGCGAGCGCCGCGCCTGCCCGACGGCCATTGTCACGGGTCCGAGTCTCGCAACCTCCCCCTGACACAGGAGGAGCGTGTCGATCCGTGCGCCGCCGAAGTGGACGCCGGTCGAGTCCGCGGCCAGGCCGTCTTCGTCAGACGTAGGTGCTGCCCTTCATGGCGCCCTCGTCGCGGCGGATCTTCACATTGATGAGTGCCGGCTTGCCCGAAGCAAAGGAGCGTTCGAGCGCGGGTCGGATCTCTTCCGGCCGCTCGCAGTACTCGCCGTGTCCTCCCATCGCCTCGACGATTTTGTCGTACCGCGTGTAGTTCAGGCGCGTGGCCACGACCCGCTCCGCGCCGTACAGGCCCACCTGCGGGCGCAGCATCTGACCCCAGGCGGCGTCGTTCCCGACGATGCCAACGATGGGCAGGTCGTGGCGGATCGCCGTGTCGTACTCGAAGCCGTTCAGCCCGAAGGATCCATCTCCGTAGATGATCAGGACCTTCCTGTCCGGGAAGGAGGCCTTCGCAGCCAGCGCAAAGGGCATGCCCACGCCCAGTGTTCCCAACGGCCCCGGATCCATCCAGCAGTTCTCCCTGTACACCGGGATGACCTTGGAGGACTGGGCCACGATGTCGCCACCGTCTCCGATCAGGATGGTGTTCTCGTCGATGAACTCACGGATCTCGCGCGCCATGCGCAATGGGTCCACGGGCGATTCGTCGGAATTGAGCTGGGCCTCGAAACCTTCCCCGATCTCCGCCTCGCGGCCGCGCAGCTCGTCGCGCCAGGTGGTGAAGTCGAGCTGGATCGACTCCTCCTTCATGACCTCGAGGAGCCGCTCGAAGGCGAGGCCGAGATTGCCGACGATGGCCACGTCGGGCGAGCGGTTCTGGCCAATTAACGAGTTCTCCATGTCGAGCTGGATGATCTCTGCGTCCGCAGGGATGGAGCGGCCAAAGCCCAGCCGGAAGTCGAGTGGTGAGCCCGCCAGCACGAAGACATCGCACTTCCCCATCGCTTCCTTGCGCACGCGGTTGAAGAACTGCGGGTCGTCGGAGCGGACCTGCCCCCGGCCCATGCCGTTGCAGAAGGTGGGCAGGCCGGTCTCTTCAATGAAGCGGCGCAGGGCCGCACTGCCGTTCGACCACTTGATGGCCGTACCGGCCATCACGACGGGTCGCTTGGCCCGGGCAAGCAGCTCGAGGGCGGCGACGAGGTCGGTACGCGATGGGGTCATTGGCGCCGGCACCGTGCGGAAGGTCGGGAAGCGCACCCGATCGAGCTCCGCCTCACCCATCAGCACGTCCATCGGGATCTCGAGGAAGCTCGGGCCGGGTACGCCGGACACGGCATTGCGCAGCGCGAGCTCGATGTACTCGGGGATCCGGTGCGTCTCGTAGCACGCATCCGCCCACTTGGTGATCGGACGCATGACTGCGACGTGATCCATCTCCTGCAGCGAGCCGCGGCGCAGCGCGCTGAACGGTCCCTGTCCACCGATCACGATGATGGGGCTGTTCGCGCGCCACGCGTTCGCAACACCCGTCACGCCATCCGTGACGCCGGGACCCGCGGTGAGGACGGCGCAACCGATCCTGCCGGGGTTGAGCCTGCTCCAAGCGTCGGCTGCGTGGACCGCCGCCTGTTCGTGCCGCACGTCGATGATCCGGATGTCCTCGTCCAGCGCACCGTCGTAGATGGGCATCACGTGCCCACCACTCAGCGTGAAGATGCAGTCGACTCCCGCCTGCTTCAGCGCCCGCGCAGCGAGCCTCCCTCCATGTACCGGCATGATTTCCTCCTCACCGAAGACTACCAGCTCTGACACACCGTCGGAGGTCGCGTCGCTCGCAACAAGTTATGACGAAGGACCGTCCCTACGTTATGGCCCGGTCTTCGAGACATCCCCGCCGCAAGCCCTGCTGTAAGCAGGGCGCGCAGCGAGGCGCAGCCGAGCGAAGTGCGCGCCGGCGCGGCCGCCCGCGCCGGATTAGCGCAGTGTGGCAATGAAGAGGTGGCGGCGGGGTTTGGTGCCGGGGACGTGGAGAGTGTCGGTCTGGTGGAAGCCGGCGTTGCGCAGCAGGGCCTCGACGGAGCGGAGTGAGAAGACCAAGGGGTGCTTGGTCTGGGCGCGTCGGGCGCGGGCCCACCATTTGTGTAGACGCTTGGTCTGGTAACGGCGACCGGAGTAGACGTCGACCGAGAGGACCAGGCTGCCGCCAGGTGCCAGGACCCTGGCAGTCTCGCGCAGACCGGAGCGCGCATCCCGAACGTGGTCGAGCACGTTCAGCAACACGACGCGATCGAAGGCGTCATCCCGAAACGGGAGACCCTCGAGCGCACCTGCGGTGTGCGCGGCGCGCGGACTCAGACCGAGAGGGGCGAGTGAGGCGGTCAGGCTGTCGACGGTAAAGCCGAGCACGTCCCGGTCGACGAAGTCGAGGACCGTGTCCAGGCCACAGCCGATGTCCAGGATCTTCTCGCCGGAGCGGATCGGGATGCGCTTCTCGACTTCGGACAGGATTGCGACCCAGCTCTCGCGTCGCTCGGGCGCCTGGGGGCCTCCCTGGCGCACGTACTCCTGCCAGCTCTCCAGGTGGCCGGACTGCGCCCTTTGCCAGACCGAGCGTTTCACCACCGTGCTCACTGCGTTCTCACCTCCAGGCGGCGGACTTCCTGGTCCAGGTCGGGAAACACAAGGCCCGCTCGCTCCGCGTCGTCCAGCGCGAGCCGCGCCTCCGCCACGCGGTACGCACTCAGCCAGGCGATGACTCGGTTCCGGTGTGCGGTTCTGAGCTCGGCTGCGTCACAGCGGCTGCCATCGCAGGGCCCGAGCTGATCATACAGCGCTACGGCCCCGTCAAAGTGCGCGCCGGCACTCCTGTGATTCTGAAGACCGACGAGCACCGTGCCCTTCTTGACGCGAACCTGCGCGAGCAGACGCGCCACGTTCGCGCTCTCGGGGTATTCGCCGTGGAGCTGCTCGAGCCGATCGATGGCCGCGTCGAGCTGGCCGCGCTCGACCAGGTCGAAGGCCAGATCGAGTCGGCGCTCCAAGGCTAGCTGAACAACGGGGGTGCTGGCTTCGAGCTTGGGAGCGTGGCGCCGCGCTTCCATCCGCAGCGCCAGAGAGCGCTCCGGATCCTCTTCGTGCGACGAGAGGTCGAGCAGGACGGCGGCCAGGCTGCGCCGGACGGACGGGTCGTCTGGCGCGATCGAGAGGGCGGTCCGCAGATCCGCCTCGGCAGCCTGCAGACCCGGCCTCCCACTCTGCGCGGGGTGCGCGGCCCGGGCCGCATAGGCGGAGACCAGCGCGGTCGAAAGGCGCGTGTTCCAGGGCGTGCGCTCCAGTGCCTCTGCATAGCCGGCGATGGCCGTGTCGTAATCGCCCCGCTCCATCGCCCGTTCCGCCCTGGTGACGACCGGAGCCACGCTCTCCGTCGAGGCCTGCTCGGGCTCGACCTGGCTGGGCGCGCAGGTGGAAAGCGAGGCGGACAGCAGGAGGAGAAGCGCTGCCGTAGCAGGCGATTTGGCTCTGGCTGCGGGGCTCGAGACCATTTGCGCCTCCCTCCAGAGCGGCGGCCAAGATACAGGAGGGCCAGAGACGGGCCAAGCGGCCGACCCATCAGATATGCGCACCTGCCGTACAGAAGCACGCAGAAGCGGCCGATACAAGTGCGATGGCGGAGACGTCGCCGGAAGCGGACGCGGCTGAGTCGGACGTTGAGCTCTACACCTCGCCCTGGGTGAGCGGAACTCGAGCAGCTGCCTACTTCGGGCCCATCAGCTCGGAGCTCTTTCTACCCGACGATAGCCTCGAGGACCGCACAGCGGCCTGGACCCGAGCTGAGCGCGAGCTGCTGGAGTCACTGAGGGAAAAGGCGCGAACCCTCGGCGCCAACGCGGTCGTTGGACTCGAGGTGACCCTGGATCCCTTCGCCGAGAACGAGGAGAAGGATGGCACCGGGTTGCGCCTGCACGCGGTGGGCACGGCCGCCAAGCTGGAGCCCCTGTTTTAGCGGATCGCTCTTTGTTGCTATTCTTCTCCGCGCTGTGAAGAAGTCCACCAAACTGCCGCACCGCAACCGCAAGCGCAGCTCACGACACCGGGCCAAGCTCAAGGCCAAGCATCGCCGGGCCCGCCTGCGCCGCAGCCGCGGCGAGCGGCGCTACCCCTGATTTGAGCACTCGCGCGTACGCGCGCAGCGGTGTCGACACGCGCCAGGCGGATCTTGCGCTATCTCGCCTGCTGCTAGAGGTGTCTCCCACGCAGGCGTTCGGCGCGCCGAACGAGGTGGGCGTGGGTCACTTTGCAGCGGTGATCCGGGTCGGGCCGGTGCAGCTCGCCATCACCACGGACGGGGTCGGGACCAAGGTCCTCGTCGCGGAGCTGGCTGGCAGGTACGACAGCATCGGCATCGACTGCGTGGCCATGAACGTGAACGACCTGATCTGCGTGGGCGCCACGCCGCTGGCCATGCTCGATTACATCGCCTGCGCGCAAGCCGATCCCGACGTGTTCTCGGAGATCGGGCGCGGTCTCGCGGAAGGCGCACGTCAGGCGGGAGTGAGCATCGTCGGCGGAGAGACGGCACAGGTGCCGGACCTGCTGCGCGGACTCGCCCCGAGCAAGGGACTCGACCTGGTGGGCATGGCCGTCGGCGTGGTGCCCGACGGCTCGCTCCTCGACGGCAGCGCCATCGAGCCTGGAGACCCGGTGATCGCGCTGGCGTCGAGCGGCGTGCACTCGAACGGACTCTCCCTGGCACGCAGCGCGCTCTTCGCAAAATTCGGCCTCGACGAATATCTGGAGGAGCTGGGCTGCACGCTGGCCGACGAGCTGCTCAAGCCCACCCAGATCTACGTGCCGCAGGTGCAGGCGCTCGCAGAGGCCGGCATCCGCCCTCGCGCGATCGCGCACGTGTCCGGAGACGGGCTGCTCAACCTACGCCGGGTGGAGGCGCCGGTCGGCTTCGAGCTCACCGACCTGCCGGAGCCACCGGGCATCTTCTCGCTCATCGAGCGCACAGGCGAGGTGGAACGCGCCGAGATGCGAACGGTCTTCAACATGGGGGTGGGGCTCGCGGTGGTGGTCGCGGAGCCCGACTGCGAGAAGGCGCTCGCGGCGATCCTGGCCACCGGCCTCGACGCGTGGCGCGTGGGCCAGGCCGTCGCGGATCCCGAGCGACGGGTCAGGATTCCGGCGGACGGACTCGTCGGTCACTCGAAGCAGTTCGTCTCCGACCGGTGATCCGCCTCGGGATCGAGGCGTTAGCGGTGATCCGCCTCGGGATCGAGGCGTCGGGGTGATCCGCTTCGAGCTCGAGGCGTCGGACGGCGGCAGTCGTGCGCGTGCCGGCCGCCTCGAGACTGAGCGAGGTTCCGTCGAGACCCCGGTGTTCATGCCGGTGGGAACTCAGGCGGCGGTCCGGGGCCTGACCCCCCGGCAGCTCGAGGAGACCGGGGCGCGGATCGTGCTCGCGAACACCTACCACCTGACCCTGCGTCCAGGCACACAGCTGATCGAAAAGGCGGGTGGCCTGCACGCGTTCATGGCCTGGGACGGACCTCTGTTGACCGATTCGGGCGGCTTCCAGGTCTTCAGCCTCCCGAAGGCAGAGATCGGGCCCGACGGCGTGCGCTTTCGCAGCGAGGTCGATGGCGAGCCGATGCTGCTCACACCCGAGCTCGCGATCGAGAGCCAGCATGCGCTCGGTGCGGACATCATCATGACGTTCGACGAGTGCACTCCCTATCCGGCGACGCAGGAGCTCGCCCGGCGCGGCGTGGAGAACACGTTGCGTTGGGCAGAGCGCTGTCTGGCCGCCCACCAGGGCAGCGACCAGGCACTGTTCGCGATCGTACAGGGCTCCACCTATCCCGAGCTGCGGCGTCACTGCGCGCTGCAGCTCGCGAAGCTCGACCTGCCGGGCTATGCGATCGGCGGTGTCTCCGTTGGCGAGGGCCTGGAGGAGCTCAAGCGCATCGTCTCGCTCACGGAGCCGCACCTCCCGCAGGCCAAGCCCCGCTACCTGATGGGTGTGGGACTCCCGGAAGATCTCCTAGAAGCCGTGGAGCGTGGCATGGACATGTTCGACTGCGTGATCCCGACGCGGTACGCGCGCTCGGCCACGCTGTTCACGCGCCGCGGCCGCATCCGGATCCGAAAGCGGCGCTACCGGCGCGATGGGTATCCGGTGGACACGTCCTGCGACTGCTACACGTGCCGGACCTTTACGCGCGCGTACCTGCACCATCTGTACGCGGCCAACGAGATCCTCGCCACGATCCTTGGCGCGCTCCACAACGTGAGCTTCTACCAGCGCCTGATGTCCTCCATGCGAGAGGCGATCCTCGAGCAGCGCTTTGGCGCGTTCAAGAAGGATTTCCTTGGCGATTACGCCGACGCCGGTCGCGCCGCTTAGGCTCCTCCGAGCTGGCCAGCCAGTAGAACTCTTTCGACGTCGCTCGCTTGCCCTCCGGGCGGAGCTCGCGGACCCGCTCGAAGCGCGCGCGCAGCTGCTCGCGAAAGCGGTCGGCCTCGGGACCCGGAAAGCCCTTCACGATCAGGCTGCCGCGGGCCGCGAGCAGCTCGCCAGCGATCCGGAACGCCGCCTGAGCGAGCTCGTCCGCAGCGCAGCGATCGACATCGGAGATCCCGCTGAGCTTCGGAGCCGCGTCGCAGAGCACCGCGTCAGCCTGTCTACCGAGGGCCTCCCGAATTCGGGTCGGCGTGGCGGGGTCGGTCATGTCGAGCTGTACCAGCGTGACGCGGGCGCCGAGCTCGGAAACGGGCTCGATGTCCACGCCGACGATGCGGGCAGAGGGACCGAGGCGCTCCGCGAGCACCTGCAGCCATGCTCCGGGGGCGCAGCCGAGATCGACGACCGCCGCGCCCGGGGGCAGTGCGGGCATGCTGCGCAGCAAGCTCTGGAGCTTGTAGGCAGCTCGGGAGCGGTAGCCCTCCTCCTTTGCGCGCCGGTAGAAGACGTCGCGGGGCTCGTAGCGGGGCGTCGCGCTCCCCTATTTCTTGATGGACGCGCGGATTCGCACCAGCCCGTTCTTATGCCCGGGAACCGCGCCGGTGACGAAGACCAGGTTTCGCTCGGCGTCGATTCGCTCGATCCGTAGCCCGAGCTGGGTGACACGCGCGTCGCCCAGATGCCCCGCCATCTTCTTTCCTGGCAGGATGCGGCCGGGATAGGTGCCCGCAGACATCGCGCCCCCGTGACGGAAGAACTCGTGCGTCCCGTGAGTGGAGCTGTGCATGCTGTAGTGGTGACGCTTCACTACCCCGGCAAAGCCGCGCCCCTTGCTGACGCCGCGCACGTCGACCTTCTGGCCCGCCTCGAAGCTCTCCGCGCAGGTGATCTCCTGGCCGAGCTCGAGCTCCGCAAGATCCTGCTCCGATAGCCTGACCTCGTAGAGGAACCGCTTGGGCGAGCCGCCGCTCTTCGAGAAGTGGCCCATCTGCGGCTTGCTGGTGTGCTTCTCTTTGCGCTCCTCGAAGCCGAGCTGAACGGCCGAGTAGCCGTCACTCTCCGCGGTCTTCTTCTGCACCACTGTGCAGGGTCCCGCGCGGAGCACCGTAACGGGCACCCGGTCGCCGCTCTCGCGGAAGACCTGGGTCATGCCAAGCTTGCGGCCGAGGATCTCCAGACTCATGAGGCGTCAGGCTCCGATGGCAGGATTCGAAGGGGCCCGGAAACGGCGGGCCGGCCCGAGGGCGCGGCATTATAGCGGTGCCCGTCCCTGAGCGCGACAGCGCGGCCCCGCTATACTCTCGCGCTTCGTCAAACTCGACCCCCCTTCCTCGGCGGAAGGGTGGGTCTTGGTGCGTCCGGAGGCGCGGAAAGTCCGGTGCGGCTGGCAGAGCTCGTCGATAGGGCCCTCTCGCGCGAACGCACCATGCGCCTTCTGAGCGTGAAACGGGGGGCAGCCTTCCTCGTCTCCCGGCTGCGGGCCGAGCATCCTGGCCCGATCCTGGTGATCACGCCCGGCTCGCGACAGGCCGCGACCTTTGCGGCCGATCTCGCAATCTTCGCGCCTCCCGCGCCTCCCGCGCCTCCTGCGCCCGGTGGCGCAGCCGAGCCGCCGGCCGACATCCGCATCCTGCCTCGCTACGACACCCCGCCCTATGATCGCTTCTCGCCGCACCCCCAGCTCGAGAGCAGGAGGATGAGCCTGCTCTACGCGCTGCTCGCCGCCGAGAAGACGACCCCGCTCACAGTGGTGGCGCCGTGGAAGGCGCTCGTCCGCCGCGTGCCGCCGCGCGCAGAGCTGCGCAGCCGCGTGACCCACCTCGAACGCGGCCTTCCCATGGACCGCGATGCGCTGCTTGGCGTACTGACCTCCGCGGGCTATCAGCGGACTGCGCTGGTCGAGGAGCGCGGGGAGGTCGCCTCCCGCGGCAGCATCCTCGACCTCTTCCCACCGCAGCTCGACCGGCCAGTCCGGCTCGAGTTCGACTTTGATGAGCTGGGGTCGATCCGCGACTTCGATCCCGAGACCCAGCGCTCCGATCACGAGCGCGACTCGATCGTGGCCATTCCTCCAAGGGCCTACCGGTTACCCCACGACCTGGACGGCCTGCTGCAGGGTGTGCGCCAGCTCGGCCGCAAGCAGAACGTGCCGGAATCCAACATCTACGCCCTCACCGAGTCGCTCGCGCGACGCCACCTCCCACCGGGCATCGAGAACCTCGAGGCGCTGCTCCACGAGCGCATGGAGACCCTCTTCGACTACCTGCCGGAAGAGACGCTGGTGATCGTGGACGATCCCGAGACGGCTCGCGAGACCGGCGCGCGCTACACCGAGACGATCTTCGACGCCCACGCGCGAGCCGTACAGCAGGAGCGCCCGGTCAACGATCCCGTCGAGCTCTACACAACCGATGACAGCGCCTGGGATGCGTTGGTGGCGCGGCGCCCGGTCCTGCTCGATTCCCTCGGCCTGCTCGACCCCGTCTCGGACGAGGAGCGCATCGATCTCGGGTTCGGCGACCACCGCGAGCTCCGACGGGAGATCCAGCAGCGGCTGGGCTCCGGCCGCGCGCTCGCCCCACTCGCAGAGCGGCTCGGGGACTGGACCCGACGCGAGCAACGCGTTCGCATCACCTGCCCATCCCTCTCCGCTGCCGAGCGGCTGGTGGAGATCCTGTCCGACTACGATCAGGAGCTCGAAATCCGGCGCTCGCGCGGAGAGGGGCGGCAGGCCTGGGCCGCGCTCCCTGAGCGCGGCGTAATCGACGTCGCGGTGGCGGCGCTCGACGGCGGCTTTGAGCTGCCGAGCGAAGACCTCGTCGTGCTGACAGAGCAGGACATCTTCGGCGCGCGGCTCCAACGCCGTGCACTGCGCGCCACGCGCCGGGGACAGGCGGTCGAACGGCTGGCGCAGATCCAGGAGGGCGATTACCTGGTGCACGCGGAGCACGGGATCGGAAGCTACGGTGGGCTCGTCCAGCTGATCGCGGGCGGAGTCCAGCAGGAGCTGTTGCTGCTCCGCTACCACGCGGGAGACAAGCTCTACATCCCCGTCTCCCGGCTCGGTCAGATCCAGCGCTACAGCACCGCCGAGGCGAAGACACCGAACCTGGATCGCCTGGGCGGCCAGACCTGGACCCGGACCAAGGCGCGCGTGCGCCGGGCAGTGCGCGACATGGCCGAGGAGATTCTCGCCGTGAACGCCGCACGCCAGGTGCTCAAGGGCCACTCCTACCCCGGTCGAGACGCGGACTACGACGAGTTCGAGGCCAGCTTTCCGTACGAGGACACGCCCGACCAGAGTCGCGCCACCCAGGACGCGCTCGACGACTTGCAACGGGAGCAGCCGATGGACCGCCTGGTGTGCGGAGACGTTGGTTTCGGCAAGACGGAGATCGCCTGCCGCGCTGCCTACCGAGTGACGACTGCAGGGCGCCAGGTCGCGTTCCTGGTGCCGACCACGGTGCTTTGCCAGCAGCACCTGGAGACGCTGACACAGCGCTTTGCAAACACGGCGGTCACGGTGGCGTCTCTCTCACGCCTCTCCAACCCCAAGGAAGTGAAGCAAGTGCGCGAGGGACTCTCGTCGGGGCGCATCGACATCGCAGTCGGCACGCACCGCCTGCTCTCGAAGGACGTCGACTTCCGCAGCCTCGGGCTCGTGATCGTCGACGAGGAGCACCGCTTTGGAGTCGCCCACAAGGAGCGGCTGAAGCAGCTGCGCAAGCTCGTCGACGTGCTGACGCTCTCGGCCACGCCCATCCCGCGCACGCTGCAGCTGGCGTTCTCGGGAATGCGGGATCTGTCCCTGATCACCACCCCTCCTCCCGATCGGACCGCGGTCCGCACACAGGTCTGCCGCGCGAGCGACGAGATCATCCGCGAGGCCGTCGACCGCGAGATGCGTCGCGGCGGCCAGGTCTTCTTCGTGCACAACCGGGTGGAGACGATCCACGAGTACGGCGCCTACCTGCAGCGCGTGCTGCCGACCGCCAGGATCGCACTCGCGCACGGACAGATGCCGAGCCGGCAGCTCGAGAGCGTGATGCTCGCCTTCATGAAGCGCGAGTCCGACGTACTGCTATGCACCACGATCATCGAGTCCGGGCTGGACATCCCCAACGCGAACACCATCCTGATCGACCGCGCCGACCGCCTCGGCCTGGCGCAGCTCTACCAGCTACGCGGGCGGGTCGGCCGCAGTGACCGCCGCGCCCACGCCTACCTGTTCCTGCCCGCGACAGGGCAGCTCTCGAGCGAGGCTCGACGCCGCCTGGAGGCGATCCAGGACCTGTCAGAGCTGGGTGCCGGGTTTCGGCTGGCCAGCGAGGACCTCGAGATTCGCGGCGCGGGGAACCTGCTCGGGGCCGAGCAGTCCGGCAACATTGGATCCGTCGGCTATGACCTCTACATGGAGATGCTGGAGGAAACGGTACAGAAGCTGAGCGGGGAGCGTTCCGAGCAGGACGTCGAGCCAGAGCTCCGCTTGCCAGTCCCGGCGTTGCTTCCGGAGAGCTACGTCGGGGATCCGAACCACCGGCTCGTGCTCTACAAGCAGCTCTCCTCGGCGCGCGACAACGCCGAGGTGCTCGCGATCCGCGACGACCTGCTCGACCGCTTCGGCGCGATCCCGGTCGAGGGCGCAAACCTGATCGACGTGATCCGTCTCAAGATCCGCTGCCGCCAGGCCGGTATCGAGACCATGGACGTGTCCGAAGGCGAGCTCGTGCTCAAGGTCGGCGAGAGTCCGAGGATCGATCCGGCCGTGCTGGCCAGGCTGCTGCAGCAGCCCGACGCTCAGGTCCGCGTCAGCCCGGATCACCGCATCTACCTCAAGCTGCGGCGCAATGAGGACGCTCTCGCAGAGGGCTTCGGCCTGCTCGATCTGCTGGCGCCCGAGGCCACCGAGACCGCGATCCAGAGCCCGCCGCCCCCGGAGAGGGCAATACGATGACACGAAGGCCGTTTCTGGCGCCTCTCCTGGCGCTGGCAGCCATCGCGTGCGGGGGAGGCATCGAGGGGCGCTGGGTGGCCCAGGTCGACGGCACACGGATTCTCTTCGGTGAGCTGGAGCGCTCGGTGACCGAGCGGCTCGAGGACTACCCGGAGCTGCGGCGCGAGCAGGTCCTCGACGAAGAGCTCTACAGGCTGGTCTCCGAGCAGGTCGTGCTGAATCGAGCGGACTCACTGGGGGTCAAAATCCACGACGCGGAGGTGCGGCGGCGCATCACCGGGATCCACGGCGCCGACTTCAACGGCTCCGATCCCGGCTACTTCGAGGAGGTGCGACGGCAGATGATCCAGGAACGGGCGGCCCTGCTGGATCTGGCCGGGCTCTTGAGCCTTCCGGACGACGCACTCCTGCGCCACTTCGAGGAGCACAGGCACCTGTATCGAAGACCCGAACAGGTCCAGATCAGGCAGATCGTCGTGGACAACGAGTCGCAAGCCCGGAATCTGCGCGCCGAGCTGGTCGACGGCGCGGACTTTCCGGCGCTTGCAGCAGACCACAGCGTGGCTCCCGAGGCCGGAGCTGGTGGGCTGCTGCCACCCTTCGCTCGCGGCGAGCTCCCCGAGGTGTTTAATAGGGCGTTCAGCCTGAGCTCACGGGAGCTGTCACAGGTGATCGAGTCGCCGTATGGTTTTCATATCTTCAAGCTCGAGTCCAAGATCCCGCAGCACGAGCCGGAGCTCAGCGAGCTCCGCGAGGACATCACTCTGGAGCTGCAGCAGCGCCGGCTGGAGGAGCTGCGGCGGGACTGGCTGCGCGGGTTGAGACGCGAGGCGGAGATCAAGCTGAACGAGCCCTTGCTGGAGGAACTTCGATGAGGCGCGAGGATCCGCAAGGAAGCGCGAAGAGGACGCGGGGGACCGCGAAGAGGACGCGGGGGACCGCGAAGAGGACGCGGCTCCGTCTCGTGATGATGGCGTGGCTGGTCGTGTCCGGTCACGCAGGCGCGGACGAAGTCGACGGGATCGCAGCGATCGTGGGCGAGGACGTGATCCTCCGCTCGGAAGTGAGTAGCACGGCAGCCCAGATGCTCGCACAGTTGCAGGCACAGCAGGGCTCCGTGACCCCGCAAATGGCACGGGAGGCACGGCAGCAGGCGCTGAGCTCGCTGATCGACGACAGGCTGATTCTGAAGATCGCCGAGCGCAACGATATGAATGCCTCTGATCCCGAGATCGATCAGGCCATTGAAGGGATCGCGAGCGACGAGGGCGTCAGCGTCGAGGATGTCTATGCAGCGGTGCAGGCCCAGGGCATCAGTCGCGAAGCCTACCGCACCCAGCTCGGACAGCAGATGACGAAGATGCGAGTGGTCCAGGGCTCGGTGCAGAGCCGCGTCAGCGTGAGCGACGAGGAAATAGAGCTGCTGTTCCGGAAGCGCTACGGAAACGTCTCCCCAGGGGAGCGTCTGCGGGTGCTCCACATCCTGCTGCCGTGGCCCCCGGATGCAACTCCGGAGATACGTACTCAACTCATACAGGCAGCCAAGGGGGTGCGCGAGCAGGCCATCGAGAGCAGCGACTTCGCGTCGCTCGCACGGCGCTACTCCGCGGCTCCCACCGCGTCCAACGGGGGACTCACCGCGTTTCGCCCGGGGGAGGCTCCCCCGGCGATCGAATCAGCGCTCGCGCAGCTGGGTCCTGGCGAGATCAGCCCCATCGTGGAGACCGCGTACGGCCTCAACCTGTTCCAGCTCATCGACCGCTTCGACCCGTCCACCATCCGGCTGGAAGATGTGCAAGAGCAGCTGCGCTTCGAGCTGCAGGACATGAAGTCGGGGCCTGAGCTCGAGAAGTGGCTGGTGGAGCTGCGCGAGACCCAGTACATCGAGATCGTGGAAGCGCCGTGAGCGAGACTGGTGAGGTGTCGCGCCTCGGCGTCACCGTCGGCGACCCCTCAGGCATCGGACCCGAGGTCGTCTCTGCGGCCCTGCGCAGCCTGAGCCCTGCCAGAGGTAGCTTCCGGGTGTACGGAGACATCGGCGCGGTCGAGCGCGCGGGGGGCGTGCCCGACGAGGTCGAGTTGGTGGACACCGCCTCGGCGCCCGCGACCCCCGGCAGTCCCGATTCTCGAACGGCCTCGGGCGTGATCGAGGCGATCCGGCTCGCCGCGCGCGACTGCCTCTCGGGCGAGCTGGACGCGATGGTTACGGGGCCGATCTCCAAGCAGGTCATTGGAGACGCCGGCTTTCCCTACCCGGGTCACACCGAGCTGCTCCAGCAGGCCACCGCCGAGATGCTCGGTCGCGGCGGCGGCCGCGCGGTGATGCTGCTCGTCGGGGGCTCGCTGCGGGTCGGCCTCGCCACGGTTCATTGCGCGCTCAGAGACGTGCCCGACATGCTGACCCGCGAAGGCATTGCGGAGGTGCTCCGGGTGATGCACCGCGACCTGTCGGAGCGCTTCGGCCTCCACGCGCCACGCATCGCTGTCTGCGGACTCAATCCCCACGCCGGAGAAGGGGGGCGCTTCGGCGACGAGGAGAAGACCATCATCGCTCCCGCGGTCGCGCTCACCCGCGCCAGCGGGATCGATGCCAGCGGCCCATATGCCGCCGACAGTCTCTTCTATCGCGCGGCCAGCGGCGAGTTCGATGCCGTGCTGGGCATGTACCACGATCAGGCTCTCGCCCCGATGAAGGTCCACGCCTTCGGGAAGGCGGTGAACGTAACGCTGGGCCTACCCCTCATCCGTACCAGCGTCGACCACGGCACCGCGTTCGACATCGCCGGGAGGGGCTGCGCCAATCCCGCATCGATGCTCGAAGCGCTAGCATTGGCGCGTGACCTCGCGAACTCTCCAACGTCGCGGGGAGGCGAGGTCCGCTAGCAGGACCGCAGGGAGGAGTGAGGGGGTGCCTACCGGTCCCGAGGACATCTACGTAAGGGGAGCACGCGAGCACAACCTGAGATCGATCGACGTTCGGATCCCGCGCAACAAGCTCGTCGTGATCACCGGGTTGTCGGGCTCGGGAAAGTCCTCTCTGGCCTTCGACACGATCTACGCAGAAGGGCAGCGACGCTACGTCGAGAGTCTCTCCGCCTACGCACGCCAGTTCCTCGAGCAGCTAGGCAAGCCTGACGTCGACGGCATCGACGGGCTCTCGCCGGCCATCTCGATCGAGCAGAAGACCACGAGCAGGAACCCGCGCTCGACGGTCGGCACCGTGACCGAGATCTACGACTACCTGCGCCTGCTCTTTGCCCGCATCGGCGTGCCGCACTGCGTGAGCTGCGGAAAGCCCATCCGAGCCCAGACGGTCAACCAGATGGTGGGTCGCATCCTCCAGCTGGGCGAGGAGACTCGCATTCAGGTGCTGTCCCCCGTGGTGCGGGACCGCAAGGGAGAGTACAAACGGGAGCTCCGCGAGTTCGCCAGACAGGGCTTCGTGCGTGTGCGCATCGACGGCACCATGTACGAGCTCGACGAGCCTGTGGAGCTCGACCGAAAGAAGCGCCACGACATCGACCTGGTGGTCGACCGCATCGTCATCCGAGCGGGAGTCGACCAGCGCCTGGCCGACTCCCTGGAGACCGCGATCCACGCGAGCCAGGGCTTCGCGCGGATCGACGTGGGTCCGGGAGATGAAGAGATCCTCTTCTCCGAGCTCGCCGCCTGCATGGACTGCGGAGCCAGCTATCCCGAGATCAATCCTCGCTTGTTCTCGTTCAACAGCCCCCAGGGCGCGTGCCCAGATTGCGACGGTCTTGGCACACGGGACTTCTTCGACCCCGAGCTGCTGGTCCCGGACACCGACGTGTCGCTTGAGGACGGCGCCATCGTCCCCTTCCGGGGTCGAGGCCATGCGTCGCGCTACTACCTCTCCATGTTGAAGTCGCTCGGCGCGCAGCTGGGCTTCGAGCTCGACAAGCCGTGGAAGAAGATCCCGCTGCGCGTGCGCAGGCAGCTGATGCACGGCACCAAGGAAGCCATCAGCTTCCGCTTCGGTCGCCGCAACCGCTTCAAGTTCGATCGCGTGTGGCCCGGCGTGATCGGTATGCTCGACCGGCGCTACCGCGACACCGACAGCGACCAGGTCCGCGAGAGCCTTCGCGAGTATATGAGCAACACCTGCTGCGACACCTGTGAAGGCGCCCGACTGCGCCCCGAAGCGCGCTCGGTGCTCGTAACGGGCATGGGGATCGACGCGCTTTGCAGGTTCACGGTCGGCCAGTCTGTGGCCTACTTCGAGGAGCTCCAGCTCGGAAAGCAGGACCAGGAGATTGCCGGAAGGATCCTGCGCGAGATTCGCGAGCGGCTCTCGTTCTTGCAGAACGTGGGGCTCGAGTACCTGACGCTGAATCGGACCGCAGGGACGCTTTCGGGGGGCGAGAGCCAGCGGATTCGCCTCGCCACGCAGGTCGGTTCCGCACTCGCCGGCGTTCTCTACATTCTCGACGAGCCTTCCATCGGGCTGCACGCGCGGGATCACAAGCGCCTGCTGCGTACCCTCACCTCGCTGCGCGAAGCCGGCAACACGGTGATCGTGGTCGAGCACGACGAGTCGACCATTCGCGCTGCGGACCACGTGATCGACCTCGGCCCTGGAGCGGGCCGGCACGGCGGCGCCATTGTGGCAGAGGGCACGCCAAAGCAGATCGAGAAGGTGAAGAGCTCGCTCACGGGACAGTTCCTGTCAGGCGCGCGGTCGATCGCGACGCCGCAGCGGCGCAGGCCGGGCTCGAACAAGTTCATCACGATCGTCGGGGCCTCCGCGAACAACCTGCGCAACATAACCGTGCGAATCCCGATTGGCGTCCTCTCCGTCGTCACCGGCGTTTCCGGCAGCGGGAAGTCAACGCTCGTGAACGACACCCTCTACCGAGGTCTGGCCCAGAAGCTCTACCGCTCCAAGGAGAAGCCTGGCCGACACAAGCGGGTCGATGGGCTCCAGCACATCGACAAGGTGATCGACGTGAACCAGGCGCCGATCGGTAGGACATCTCGTTCGAACCCTGCGACCTACACAGGGATCTTCACGGGCATCCGGGATCTGTTCACCCAGCTGCCGGAGAGCCGTCAGCGCGGCTACAAACCGGGACGCTTCAGCTTCAACGTAAAGGGGGGGCGCTGCGAGGCGTGCCAGGGTGACGGCATCCTGCGCATCGAGATGCATTTCCTGCCCGACGTTTTTGTTACCTGCGAGGAGTGCAGCGGGAAGCGCTACAACCCCCCCACACTCGAGATCAAGTACAAGGGAAAGTCCATCGCCGACGTGCTCGAGATGACGGTCGACGAGGCGCTCGAGTTCCTGGAGCACATTCGACCCGTGCAGAGCGGACTGCAGACGCTGCAGCAGGTCGGGCTGGGCTACATCCATCTCGGGCAGCCTGCGACCACGCTGTCGGGCGGCGAGGCGCAGCGCATCAAGCTGGCCAAGGAGCTGTCGAAACGGGCCACCGGGCGTACGCTCTACATCCTGGACGAGCCGACCACGGGCCTGCACTTCGCAGACGTAGAGAAGCTGATCGAGGTGCTGAACAGGCTGGTCGAACGCGGCAACACCATCGTCGTGATCGAGCACAACCTGGACGTGATCAAGACCGCGGATTACATCGTGGACCTCGGCCCCGAGGGCGGCGACAAGGGTGGCGAGGTCGTGGGCACCGGAACGCCGGAAGAGATCGCGAACAGCCCACTCTCTTACACGGGTCAGGCGCTCGGATCCGTCCTCTTCGACGCATGAGCGACGAGGAAAGCGGCTCCGAGCTCACGCCACCCTTGCAGCCACGCTTCGGTCTGGCGATCGCAGTCCTCACCGGGTTGTTCCACGGCACCGCGATCCTGTTCCTGGCTGCGCTGGGCTTCCCCTTCGGGATCGGGCTCGTAGGCATGGCCGCACTGCTGGCCTACGGGGGCGCCTTCGCGCTCTGCATCCCCCGCATCGCTCAGCCACCCACGCTCGGCCTCGCACTCCTGCGCCCGCCGCGGATCGCGTGGATCGCCGCACTCCTGCTCGTGTGGGCGCTCCTGCTCACGAGCGAGGTCGACAACCTGGTCAAGCTGGTCCTTCCCGTCCCGGAGGCAATGCGGGCGCCAGACAGCCCCGCGCCGGCGTCGTTTCTCGCGCTCCTGCTCGTCTCCGTGTTCGTCTACCCCGTGACCCAGGAGCTGCTGTTCCGCGGGGCGCTCCAGCCGCTCATGATCGAGACGCTCGGGGCCCGAAGGGGCATTCTCTTCACCTCGCTCCTGAATGCGATCGCCATCTCCATCGCGGTGTTCAACCCATGGGCCCTGGCACCTACGGCGCTGAACGCACTGGTCCTCGGCATCCTTCGCTACACCTCCGGCTCATTGCTGCCCTCGCTGTTGCTGCACGTCTCATGGGGCCTGGTGGCGGTCGGCGCCGCGTACGGGGCTTACGGCATCCCGGGCTTCGACGAGGCCGCCGCTGCCCACACCCCGCTGGGCTGGCTGGTTCTTGCAGGTCTGTTCACGGGCGCGGGACTGCGCCTTTGTCGCTTCGCGGCTCCCGCTCACGCCAGTAGCCCGGAAGAGCCAGACGACGACTCCATTGTGTGATAATCGCCCCCTTCCCCTCGGAGAAGCTGGTGAGACTACACGCAGGGACGAGCGGTTTCAGCTACAAGGAGTGGAAGGGTCCCTTCTACCCCGAGCGACTTCCCCAGAAGGAAATGCTCCACTTCTACGCGGAGCGACTGCCCGCCGTCGAGATCAACAACACTTTCTACCGCATGCCCAAGGCCGAGGTGGTCTCCTCCTGGGCAGACCAGGTCCCGGAGCACTTCCGCTTCTCCATCAAGGCCTCGCGCCGCATCACCCACTTTAAACGCCTGAATGACGTCGATGAAGAGACGGAATACCTGCTGCGCGTAACGAGCACGCTGGGCGACCGCCGCGGCGTAATCCTCTTCCAGCTCCCCCCGAACATGAAGGCTGACCTACCGCGGCTCGAGTCCTTCCTCGATCTCCTTCCAGAGGATCTCCCCGCCGCCTTCGAGTTCCGCCACGAATCCTGGCGCGACGACAGAGTAGAGAGCGTGCTCGCGGACAGAGACCTCGCCCTCTGCGTCTCCGACACCAAAGACAACCCGGCCAACGCCGAGCTCCCGGCCGCAAGCTGGGGCTACCTCCGACTGCGCCGCGAGGACTACACCCGCGCCGACCTCGCAGCCTGGGCCCAGCGCATCCAGACCCACGGCTGGAACGAGGCCTTCATCTTCTTCAAACACGAGGACGAAGCCGCCGGTCCAAAAATGGCCGCCCAGTTCCTTGACCTCGCCGACCGCGCCGAAGACCGGAAACCACCTATCGACACCAGCCCCGGCGAACCCCGTCGCCGCGCCGGGTAGGCAAGGAGGCGTCCGCCGGCGTCAGTTCTGGTCTCCAATCAGCTCCTCAACAGCCACACGTATCGCGTCTTCAACCTCCCGGACGGTCCCACTGGCGTCGATCTCCACCAACCCCATGCGTTCGTACTCCGCGTCCACGCGCTCCAGGAATGCTGCTTTTTCGAAGGGCTCGACTGCCGCCGCGCCCGCGCGCTCCAGCGCGAGTGCGACCGGAAGTCGCAGCCACAGCGCGAGGTCGGGCTGTGGCAATTCGTCGATCTCGAGCTGCTCCGTGAGCGTCGCGCGATCGATGCCCTGCGCCGCCTGGTAGGCAAGGGTCGAGTAATAGTAGCGATCGGAGATGATGACCGAGCCGCGTGCCAGCTCGGGGTTGATCAGCCGTTCGGCGTGCTCGCGGCGGTCCTCGACGAAGAAGCGCAGCACGTCCTCTGGCGTCGCCGAGATCTCGCCGCGTGCCCAGCTGCGATAGCGGCTGCCCCAAACTCCCGCGGTCGGCTCGCGCGTCTCCACTACCGGCGCTCCTCGTTCGCGCAGCCACGCGACAACGCGGGCGATCTGCGTGGTCTTGCCGCTGCCGTCGACGCCCTCCAGGACGATGAACCGTCCTCGGGCGGGATTGCCGGATGGGGTCGGCGCGCGCCTCACCCCGTTAACCGCACGCCTGTCCCCAGTCCCCATCCGGCTAGGGCCCGGACGGTATCCCCGGTCCCGTTAGAGGGATGCCCGTTGGGCCCCGAACCGGTTGGAGCAAGCAGCATGCCCAGCGTAAGTGTGCGAGATCGGGAGTTCCCGCCGGGCGCATGTGAACACCTCGCGCGACTGACGTCAGCTTCGGGAAACGGCTCTGCGCCGCAGTCGGCTCAGAGCTCGCCAACGAGCAGGATGGCAATCACGAGCCCGTAGAGCGAGATGGACTCGATCAGCGCCAGGGTGATGATCATGGGAGTCTGGATCTGTCCAGCGGCTCCGGGGTTGCGCGCGACACCCTGCACCGCAAATGCGCCCGCCAGACCCTGGCCGACGCCACAGCCGAGGCCAGCGAGGCCGATTGCCAGTCCTGCTCCGATGCCTATGCCCCAGCCCACGCTTGCCTCTGCCGCCAGGGCGACGTTCGGAGCGAGCAGCACGGAGACGAAGATCAGAGCCATTGTCGAGAGTACGCGCATCGGTCGTTACCTCCAGGACTCAGGGCTAGTGCGCTTCTTCCAGCGCCTCCCCGATGAAGACCACTGTCAAGTACGAGAATATGAACGCCTGCAAGAGGGCAATGAAGATCCCCATGCCCATCATCGCCCAGGGCACGAAGAAGCCCACTACCGGCATCGTCACGAAGATCGCGACCAGTGTGTGGTCGGCGAACATGTTCGCCGTCAGGCGGATGGTGAGGGAGAGCATGCGGGCGAGGTGATTGATGATCTCGATGGGCATCATCAACGGGATGAGCAGCGGCACCGGACCTAGAAAGCGCTTGAAGTAGGCCAGGCCGTGGTGCTGGATCCCGACCGCGTTGTAGGAGATGAACGAGATCACGGCCCAGGCGAGGTTGGTCTCGATGAAGGTCGTGGGGCCGGTAAAGAACGGGATCAGCCCGGTCAGGTTCGAGATCAGGATGAAGAGACCGAGCGTGCAGACCAGGGGCACGTAGCGCTGCCACTCCGGTCCGATCGCGGCTTTCATCTGACCGCCCATGCCCTCCAGCAGGATCTCCAGGAAGTTGCGCAGGGTGAGCTTCTCGGAAGGGACGATGCCCGGATCCTTCGCGAGTCCCGAGGAGATCGCGAGCGCCATCAGTCCGAGGAGCAGGACGGTGAGCACCAGGGTCGCTACGGGAGCGGCCACGTAGGCCTCGAGCTGGTCAAAGACGGTCGGGAGATGCGGCATGGGCTAGGGCTGTCCAGTTCGAGACGGGCGCGCGGTTGCGAAACCGTGCCAGATCACCGCGAGCACCGCCGTCGAGAGCCCAACGAGGAGGGCGATCGGCTCGACGGGCAACGTCAACAGGATGACCGCTACCGCCGTGAGCAAGATCATCCAGCGCAGCTGAACCAGGAGAGCGGCGCCCAGCCGCGCGCCGCCGCCGAGCGGCCCACCGGCCGTGCGAAGCCCCAGCAGCCAGGCCACTCCGCGTTCCAGCGCCTTCAAGTTCACGGCCTGAATCCCTCCACCCAGTGCAACGCTCGCGCTAGCGCGCCATCCATACGGAAAGGAAGCCACGAATGCAACCACGAGAACCAGGAACTGCCTGCCGTGGAGCGTTCGTGGCGTGGCGATCACTCTCTCGAGTCCTGCGGCGGAGGCGCCTCGTCGCGCTTGGAGTCGTCCGCCATGGAGGGTCCAGGGGCCGACGAGTCGCGCGCGAAGCGGAGTAGCGTCCGCAGGCCGGCCGCGAACCCGAACAGCATGAAGATCAGGAGAAAGAGGGGCGCGGTCCCCAGCCAGCGGTCCAGATAGTACCCGAGGCCCATACCGACGAGGACGCAGGCCCCGAACTGGATGCCGAGCTCGAGCGCCCTGCCGAGTGCCGTAGACCTTGGCTGCGATCGCAGCGCCAACTACGCGACCTTCTTGAACGCCTTGCGGGCCGCGGCGAGCGTGAGCTCGAGCTCCTCCTCAGCGTGGGCGGTCGTCACGAACGCGACCTCGTAGCCAGAGGGCGCGAGGTAGACGCCCTGCTCGAGCATGGCCTGGAAGAACAGCTTGTAGCGTTCGTGGTCGGCCGCGCGCACGTCATCGAACGTGCGTGGAAGCCCGCTTCGAAAGAAGAATCCCAGGATCCCGCCGATGAAGTCGCTCACGAACGGGACCTCGGCCTCGTCCGCGAGCTTCTGCAGCCCCTGAGCCAGGCTTCGCGAAGTCGCCTCGAGGCTCTCGAAGGTCCCCTCTCTCGACAACAGGTCGAGCACGGCAAGGCCGGCAGCCGTCGCCAGCGGATTGCCCGACAGGGTGCCCGCTTGAAAGATTGGACCCTCCGGCGCGATCTTCTCCATCAGGCTGCGCTTGCCACCGTACGCTCCGACGGGCAATCCTCCGCCGATGACCTTGCCGAAGGTCGAGAGGTCCGGGCTGACCTCGAGCCTACCCTGCGCACCCGATAGACCCACCCGAAAGCCCGTGATCACCTCGTCGAAGATCAGCAGACTGCCGTAGGTGTCGCAGACCTCGCGGAGCCCGTTGAGAAACTTCGGCTGCGCACGCACCATGCCCATGTTCGCGGCAACGGGCTCCACGATGATGGCCGCGATCTCGTCCGACGCGTCGACGAAGACGGACTCCACTGCGTCCAGGTCGTTGTACGGGACGACGATCGTGTCGGCCACGGCCGTTCGCGGGACCCCGTCCGTGCCGGGAATTCCCAGCGTGGCCACCCCTGAGCCAGCCGCGGCCAGCATGGCGTCAGGATGGCCATGATAGCAGCCCTCGAACTTGAGGATCTTGTCCCGGCCGGTAGCGCCGCGCGCGAGGCGCAGGGCACTCATCACCGCCTCGGTGCCGGAGTTGACCAGGCGCAGCATCTCGACGGAGGGAACGAGTTCGGTGACGCGCTCGGCGAGCAGCACCTCTGCCTCCGTCGGCGCTCCAAAGCTGGTGCCCCGCGCCGCGGCACTGCGGACCGCCTCGACCACCACGGGGTGGGCGTGACCGACGATGATCGGCCCCCACGAGGCCACGTAGTCGATGTAGCGGTTGCCGTCCTCGTCCTCGACGCGGGCGCCCGTCGCCTGCTTGATGAAGCGCGCCGTCCCACCAACCGAGCCGAAGGCCCGCACGGGGCTGTTCACCCCGCCGGGGATCACCGCTCGAGCCCGCTTCATCAGCTTCCTGGAGCGTTGGGTTCGCATTTCTCAGGCGACAGGCGGCGTCTTTGCCGCGTCTGCGGTCTCACCGGCGTCTTCGGTCTTACCGGCGTCTTCGGTCTTACCCGCGTCTGCGGACGGGACCTCCTCGCTGTCCGCGACGCGCGCCACCGAGACCACCCGTTCATCTTCGCTCGTCTCCATGACCCGAACACCCTGGGTGTTGCGGCCCATGGTCGGGATCCCTGCAGCGCGGGTGCGGATGATCTTGCCTCCGTCCGTGACCAGCATCACCTCGTCTTCCTCCGCGACCTGCAGGATACCCACGACCATCCCGTTGCGCGGAGTGCTCTTGATGGTGATGATTCCCTGCCCGCCACGGTTCTGTTCGCGGTACTCGGCCAGTGGCGTGCGCTTTCCGTAGCCCCTCTCGGTCACCGTCAGGATGGTGCGGCCGGGTTTGAGCACTTCCATCCCGACGGCGGCGTCACCAGGCCGTGCCCCGATCGCCTTCACGCCGGCCGCCGTACGCCCCATCGCGCGAACCTGTGACTCCTCGAATCGGATTGCCTTGCCGCCCTGCGTCACGATCAGGAGCTCGGCATCGCCATACGTGCGCGCGGCCCCAATGAGCTCGTCGCCCTCATGCAGGTTGAGCGCGATGATCCCGCCCCGGCGCGGGCTCGAGTAGGCGTCCAGCGAGGTCTTCTTGATGGTCCCGAGGCGGGTCGCGAGCACCACGTAGCCACCGTCGTCGAAGTTCGACACGGGCAGCACTTCCGAGACGCGCTCACCCGAACCGAGGCTCAGCAGGTTCTGGAGCGCCTTCCCGCGTGCGCCCCTCGACAGCTCTGGCAGCTCGTAAACCTTGAGCCAGTGGACCCTGCCACGGTTCGTGAAGCAGAGCAGAGAAGAGTGGGTCGTCGCGATGAAGAGCTGGGTGACGAAGTCCTCCTCGCGCGTCGTCGTCGCAATCTTGCCCTTACCGCCGCGGCGCTGGGCGCGGTACAGGGCAGGGGCGTGGCGCTTCACGTACCCCAGGTGGCTGACTGTCACCACCATGTCCTCATCGCGGATCAGGTCCTCGGCGCGGAGCTCCTCGGCCTCGGCGGCGAGCTCGGTGCGGCGCGGGTCGGCATAGCGCTCGCGCAGGTCCCCGAGCTCTTCCACGATCATGTCGGTGACCATGTCCTCGCTGGCCAGGAGCTCCTTGAGCTGCTCGATCCTGGCGCGGATCTCCGTTAGCTCGTCGAGGATGCGCTGGCGCTCGAGCGCCGTCAGCCGCTGCAGACGCAGCTCGAGAATCGCCTGCGCCTGCAGCTCGCTGAGCTCGAACTCGTCGACCAGTCCCGTGCGCGCGAGGGCTGGGCTCTCGCTGCGTCGGATCAGGGCGATCACCGCATCCAGGTCGTCCAGCGCGCGGGCAAAGCCCTCGAGAATGTGGGCGCGCTCCCGCGCCTGGCGCAGATCGTAGGCGGCGCGTCGACGCACCACCTCGCGGCGGAAGTCGAGGAAGTGATTGAGCAGCGCGACGAGGCCCAGGGTGCGCGGCCGGTTGTTGACGAGAGCCACCATGTTCACGCCGAAGGTGGTCTGCATCGGTGAGAGCTTGTAGAGCTGGTTCAGGATCACCTGGTCGTCGGCTTCCTTCTTCAGCTCGATCACCACGCGCATGCCGCGGCGGTCGGATTCGTCGCGGATGTCACTGATCCCGTCGATTCTGCCGTCGCGCACCAGGTCGGCGATCTTCTCGATCATCGACGCCTTGTTGACCATGTACGGGATCTCGCTGATCACGATGCGCTCGCGGCCGCCTCGTGCCTCCTCCAGCTGTGTCTGCGCGCGGACGGTGAGCAAGCCCCGACCGGTTCGGTACGCCGAACGGATGCCGCCTCCCCCGCAGATCATTGCGCCGGTCGGGAAGTCCGGAGCGGGCAGCTTCTCCATCACAAGGTCGAGGCTGGACTTGGGCTCTTGCGCCAACAGGACGAGCGCGTCCACGACCTCGCCCAGGTTGTGGGGCGGGATGTTCGTCGCCATCCCCACGGCGATGCCTGAGGAGCCATTGACGACGAGGTTCGGCAGCCGCGTCGGTAGAACCATCGGCTCGGTGCGGGTGTTGTCGTAGTTCGGGATGAAGTCGACGGTGTCCCGCTCGAGATCAGCCAGCAGCTCGGCCGCGATCCGCGAGAGCCGCGCCTCCGTGTAGCGCATGGCCGCCGGCGGATCACCGTCGATCGAGCCGAAGTTGCCCTGACCGTCCACCAGCGGGTAGCGCAGCGCGAAGGGCTGGGCGAGGCGAACGATCGAGGGGTAGACGACTACCTCGCCGTGAGGATGGTAGTTGCCTGAGACGTCCCCGGAGATCTTGGCGCACTTCCGGTACGGACGGTCTGCGGCCAGGTTCAGGTCGTTGAACGTGACCAGAATGCGGCGCTGGGAGGGCTTGAGGCCATCGCGCACATCGGGCAGGGCCCGGGTGATGATGACGGACATCGAGTAGTCGAGAAACGAGCTCCGCATCTCGTCCTCGATGTTCACCGGGACCGGCGGGTTATGCGGTGGATGCGCCGGGGCCGCCGGGGTAGCCGGGGTATCTACGACATCAGCCATGCCCTCAGATATCCAGGTTCACGACGTTCAGCGCATTGGTCTCGATGAACTCCTTGCGCGGCTCGACGTCATCGCCCATCAGGATGCTGAAGGTCCGATCCGCCTCGACCGCGTCGTCGACCCTCACCTGCAGCAGGGTGCGGGTCTCAGGATCCATCGTGGTATCCCAGAGCTGGTCCGGGTTCATCTCGCCAAGACCCTTGTACCGCTGGATCTGCTGCCCGCGACCGCCCAGGTCTAGCAGACGCGCGAGCAGGACTCGCGCCGTTGGAACCTCTCCGGACTCATCGCCGATCTGCATCCGGTAGGGCATGGGCCCGAGCGCGATCGTCCGCTCTCCGAGCGTCAGGAAGCGCTGGTAATCCGGTGACTCGAGCAGCTCATTGTCGAGCGCGACCGTCCGGACCACTCTCGACTGGACCTGGAAAGACTTGACCGTCGGCTTCCAGACGCTGTGCTCCTCGTCCGGCGACCAGTCGATCTCGACCGGCAGGGTCTCGGGGTACACGCTCTCCAGGTAGGCCAACATCCGGCGCTCGATCTCGTCTTTGGCGAAAGAATCGTCCGCCCGATCCGCGCTCGTGAGCCCCGCACCCAGGGCGGCGGCCTCGATGATGCGTGAGTCGATATCCCGGCGCTCCATGGAGGCCGCGATGAGGTCGCACCTCTGCGCCTCGCGCATCAGCTCGCGCAGGTCATCGGTCGCAGCGGCGGTGTCGCTCCCTGTGGGAAACACCTGCGCGCCCTCCAGTCCCAGGTCGAGCAGGTGCTGTGAGAGCTCGGCATCGCTCTGGATATAGCGCTCGTTTCTGCCCTTCTTGACCTTGTAGAGCGGGGGCTGGGCCAGATACAGGTAGCCACGGGTGATGATCTCCGGCATGTGCCGGAAGAAGAAGGTGAGAAGCAACGTCTGGATGTGCGAGCCATCCACGTCGGCGTCGCACATGATGATGACGCGGTGGTAGCGGACCTTCTCCCCGGCGAAGTCCTGGCCGATCCCGGCCCCCAGCGCGGAGATCATCATCTGGATCTCGTTGTTGGAGAACATGCGGTCCAGTCGGGCCTTCTCGACGTTGAGCAGCTTGCCCCGAATCGGCAGGATCGCCTGGTTCGCGCGGTCCCGGCCCTGCTTCGCCGAGCCTCCCGCAGAGTCGCCCTCCACGATGAAGATCTCGGACTTTGCTGGGTCGCGTTCCTGGCAAT
This sequence comes from Myxococcota bacterium, assembly GCA_965247115.1. Taxonomy (GTDB): domain Bacteria; phylum Myxococcota_A; class UBA9160; order SZUA-336; family SZUA-336; genus JAUXJB01. The sequence goes on along the minus strand of CBDFGR010000003.1, from coordinate 2,115,266 downwards.
CGGCCAGCTTCCCCGGCAGGTTCGCATCGCCCAGCGCTCCCTTGCGGCGCGTCAGCTCCCGCGCCTTGCGCGCGGCCTCGCGGGCCCGCAAGGCCTCCGTGCACTTTGCCACGATCAGCTTGGAGACCCCTGGGTTCTGCTCGAAGTAGCCGCCGAGCTGATCGTTCACCAGGTTGGCGACCAGGCCGGTAACCTCGCTGTTGCCGAGCTTCGACTTGGTCTGTCCCTCGAACTGCGGGTGGGAGAGCTTGATGCTCACCACCGCGGCCAGCCCTTCCCGGGAGTCCTCACCGACCAGGTTCCCCTTCGCCGATCCGTTCGTCTGGATCCAGCGGTTCAGCGTCCGCGTGAGGGCGTTGCGGAAGCCCGTGAGGTGCGTGCCGCCCTCAATCGTGTTGACGTTGTTTGCAAAGCTGAAGACGGTCTCGTTGTAGCCGTCGTTGTACTGCAGCGCGACCTCGACCCGTACCTCCGTCGTGACCACGCCCTCGTCCGTCGACTGCTCGAACTGGCGGTCCCCACTGAGGAAGATCGGCGGGTGCAGGGGCGACTTGCTGCGGTTGATGTACTCGACGAAGGAGACGATCCCGCCTTCGTAGTGGAAGTTGTGCTCCTTGCCAGTGCGCTCGTCCGTCAGCTGGATGCGCACGCCGGCATTGAGGAACGAGAGCTCCCGCAGCCTCTGTGCCAGCGTGTCGAAGCTGAAAACGATGTTGTCGAAAATCTTCGGGTCCGGATGGAACGTGACCTTCGTACCGGTCTTCTCCGTCGTTCCAACCGCGTGAAGATCAATTTGCGGTGCACCTCGCTCGTAGTGCTGGCGCCAGACCTGTTCGTTGATCTTGATCTCGAGCTCGAAGCGATCGGAGAGCGCGTTGACACACGAGACGCCAACCCCGTGCAGACCGCTCGAGACCTTGTAAGCCTTGTTGTTGAACTTTCCACCGGAGTGCAAGGTCGTCATCACGACCTCCGCAGCGGGCCGACCCTCGCTCTCGTGGAGATCGACCGGGATGCCCCGACCGTTGTCCTCGACCGTGATCGAGTTGTCGGTGTGGATCACGACTCGAATCGTGTCGCAGGCACCTGTCACGGCCTCGTCGATGGAGTTGTCGACGACCTCGTAGACCAGGTGGTGTAGCCCGGCGGAGCCTGTCGACCCGATGTACATCGCCGGCCGCTTTCGAACCGGCTCGAGGCCTTCTAGAACTTCTATGGAGCGAGCGTCGTAATCACTCATTGGACGATGTGAACCTTCAGCGTCTTACCGGAGGGGCGAGTTTGCGCGACGGTCGGAAGCAGCTCGAAATCCCGACTCTCCCGTAGTGCGAAAGACCCGGATCGCAAGGGGCGCCCTTGCTTCGCAAGGTGCTGCAAACGCTGAATAAAATAGCGAACCAGACGGCTCGAATCTACAGTCTCATGGGCATGATCACGGAGACCTGATCCGGGTCGTCCGCTGGTCTGAGCTGCGCTGGGGAGAGCTGCTCGGAGAGCTCGATGACGACCTCTTTACTGGTCATGGCCGCCAGGGCGTCGAGGACGTAACGGGCGTTGAAGGCGCTCTCGAAAGGGGTCCCCGAGTAGTCCACTGGCAGCGCTTCCCGGGCCTCTCCGAGCTCCGGACTGCTCGCCGAGAGCTCGATCTGGCCGTCCGCCAGCTGCGCCCGGAAGCCACGCGAGCGTTCGTGCGCCACGAGCGACATCCTGCGCACCGCGTGGATCAGACGCTCCCGATCGATGACGAGTCGCACCTTGTGGCCAGAGGGAAGGATCTGGCGGAAATTCGGGAATTCGCCATCGATCAGCCGGCTCGTCAGCAGCAGATCGGGGCGCCGCAGGATCAGGAACCCGTCGCCCAGGCCGATCTCGATCGACCCCTCCGTTTCTTCGCAGAGCTTGCGGATCTCCGCCATGCCCTTACGCGGAATGATGATGCCCTTCTCGAGGAAGTCGACCGGGGCGGCCGGGGTCTTCTCGACCTTGGCCAGCCGATGGCCGTCGGTGGAGACGAAGCGAATCCGGTCCTTTTCCGCTCCCTCCACGTACACGCCGTTGAGGTTGTAACGGGTCTCGTCTGTGGAGGTGGCGTAGAGCGTGCGATCGATCATCTCGGCCAGCAGGGCGGCCTCCATGGGAACGAAGCTGACCCCCTCGGCACCGGGAATGGTCGGGTACTCCTCGGGTGCGATCGTGAGCAGGGAGAAGTGGGCGGGGCCGCACTGGATACCAACGCGCGAGCCATCTTCTGTCGAGAGGACCACGTCACTCTCGTCGAGCTCCCGCACGATCTCATGGAGCTTTTTGGCTCCGAGCGTGACGGAGCCCTCGCTCTCGACCTGGGCCTCGATGCTGGCGACAAAGCCCACCTCGAGGTCCGTCGCGGCCAGCTCGATGCCGCCCTCCCGGGCCTCGATCAGCGCGTTTGCAAGAATCGGAAGCGTGCCCCGTCGTTCGACGATGCCCTGCACTCTGGCCAGGCCTGCGAGTAGCTCTACGCGATCGATCGTGAGTTTCATGGAACGCTCCTTCTTCTCAGAGGTTAATCAAAGAAGAACAGTAGTAGAAGTAGGGGCAGGGGAAATCTGGGAACTTGCGTTTTCGCAGCGCAAGTTCGAGTGCTTTTCTTCACATCTTGCCGGGGAGAAGCTGTCGGGCGGTGTGAGTCGCGCGCACGGTCCGCACCACGTGCCAGCTTTTCCACCGTCTACTCACCCTTTTCCGACCATCTCAGCAGCTCCTTCTCCAGCAACGCGACTGCCGCCCGCACTGCTCCGCTGTCGTCGAGGCGGCGCTTCACCATGCGGACGGAGTGCAGGGCAGTTGTGTGGTGGCGCCCGAAGCGACGTCCGATCTCCGGGTACGACAGGGCACAGTGCTCGCGTATCAGGTACATCGCGATCTGTCGCGGTGACGCGATGCGCCGACTGCGACTGCTGGAACGCAGGTCGCGCTGGCGCAGGTTGAAGTGGCGAGCCACGGTCGAGATCACCGATTCAGGCGTCACCTTGATCCGCTGGCCGGACGAGCCCTGGAGCAGGTGGCGGACCACCTCGAGGTCCGAGAGCCCGGCCTTGCAGCTGGGGTGAGTCAGGAGTCGCGTCAAGACGGCGTCGACGCGGCGCAGGTCGGAGCGGAGCTCGCCGGCCAGGAAAGAGGCCACGTCGGGTGCGGCTGCAACCTGCCAGCGGCGGATGTGATCGAGCACGATAGCGACGCGAGTCTCCCACTCGGGGGCAAGGAGCTCGAGAGATGTGGCGACTTGCAGCTGCTCGTGGAGGGGTGCGATCAGATCTCGCACACGCTCCACTCCGTCCGAGGCCGAGAACACGACCGGGACACCCGCGAGCTTCTTCAAGCTGTGGGCCAGCTCGTCCTGCGTCGCCTCCCGGCCCGCGAGAGCGTCGACGTCGTCGACGAGCAGAGCCGAGGCCTTGCCGAGCTTGCGGCGAAACTGCTCCAGGTTGTTGTTCCAGATCGCCCCGATCAGCTCCAGTGACAGCTCCGCGGCACCGCAGCAGATGACCTCTCCAGCCGGATCGGCGAGATCGAGCTCCGCGGCGATCGCGCGCAAGAGGTGACTCTTTCCCGAGCCCTGCCGGCCGTGGACAAAGAGTGTGGTTGCGCTGTCACGCTGGCGCGCGAACTCGGAAGCGAGCGCAAACGCCGGCTGGTTGGACGGACTCGTGATAAACGAAGTGAAGCTGTAGCTCGAATCTTGTTCCCGGGTCGTGGCCGCTTCGAGTGGAACTAACGCCAGCTCCACTGCACCTGCCGTCACAGCGTGGAGCGCGGTTCCGAGGGAGCCTAGCGAGCTGTCGTCGATCCACGCGCGGACCCGTGCAGCATCGAGTGCGACGCGCAGCGTGTCTGTTGAAAGATCGAGGCAGCGACTGTTTGCGACGAGATCCTGGCGTGTGCGCCCAGGGAGACGCTCTGGCTCGTAGTTGACCAGCGACTTCCAGAGCGACTCGGCTTCCCGGAGAGAAGAGTGGGGGCCCACACTGGTGATCATGGAGGGAGTGTGCACCGTCTCGATGTGGCGTGAACCTGCTCATATCAGAGCGCCGCGCAGCAAAGCAAGAATCATTGTGCGGGCGTCGAGATGTTTCTTGCGGACCTGGTAGCAGCGAGTGTGTTAGTGCTCTGGCGCGCTGCGTTGACACGCAGCGGGGCCTATGCTTGCATCTGTCCTTTCAGCAGTTGCTGTCGGGACGACGCTCGTGAAGCGTACTTTCCAGCCAAGCCGGATTCGTCGGGCGCGCACGCACGGCTTTCGCTCCAGGATGAGCACGAAGGCGGGTCGCCGTGTGCTCGCGCGGCGCCGCGCGAAGGGTCGCCGCCGTCTCGCCCCACAGGTCAGAAGGAAGTAGCCTCCATCGGGCATGCCCGGACCATCCGATGCACTCAGACCACGAATGCGTCGGGGCGACTTCCTTCGAGCGAGTCGGCGTGGACGGAAGCTCGTCACCCGGTACTTTCTCGTGCTGGTTCACGACCGGCGCGATCTCGGTGGTCCACGCCTGGGCATCACCGTCACCCGCAAGGTCGGCAAGGCAGTGCGCCGCAATCGCATCAAGCGACTGGTGCGGGAGTGGTTTCGAAATAGCGGACAGGGACTCGGAGCGTGCGACCTCAACGTGATCGTGAAGCGGGACGTCCCCGAGGGCATCGGCCTACGGGCGGTAGAGGAGGATCTGTCGCGAGTGACAGACGAGATCCGTTGCGCGGACTCCTGATCGCGGCCATTCGGGCCTACCAGGTGGTCCTCTCCCCACACCTGGGGGGGGCGTGTCGCTACTACCCGAGCTGCTCGGAGTACGCGATCGAGGTCATCCGGGTTGAAGGCGCCTGGTCGGGGAGCCGGCGTGCTCTGGGTCGTCTGCTCCGCTGTCGCCCGCTCTCTCAGGGCGGCCTGGACCTTCCCTAGGAGAGCTCTGGGTGGACCGCCTGCAGATCGCCGCTATTGCCGTAGCCGTTGGGCTGATCGCACTCTCCTTCTTGTTCGGTGGGAGATCCCCCGCCCCTCCGAGCCAGACCGGCTCGTCGCCGACGGCTCCTCCGCCTGCCGCCGGGCCTCAAGCGCCCCTCGAAACGATCGCAGCGAGCCCGCTCGAGGCCGCGGAAGGGCGGGATGACGCAGCTGGGAGGTCTTTGACGCAGCGTCAGACTCGTGTTCTTGAGAATGACGCACTGCGGATCGTGGTGAGCAACGTCGGTGGTCGTCTGGTGAGCGTACAGCTCAAGGACTACGCCGATCGGGTCGGAGGAGGAGGCGGTCCGGTCGAGCTCGTGACGGATCCATCGCTCGGGAACCTACTGGTTTTCCTAGGGGATGATCCCATGCTGGCGGATCTTCAGGACCTCGAGCACGAGGTGGTGCAGGCAACCGGATACGAGCTGGAGCTCCGGGTCGAGCGCCAGGGGCTGACAGTGACGCGTCGCATCAGCATCGATGACGCAGGCTATGGGGGTCGGCTCAGGCTCTCGATCAAGAATCGGACGGAGGTTGCGATCCAGCCTCGCTTCCAGCTTGTCTGGTACGGGAGAGAGCGTGACTCCGATGCCCCGGACCGCTTTCAGAATTTCAGCCTGGTGGCTTCCGCTGACGCCGCGATCGATCGGAGGGCGCTGCAGGGGATCGGGAGCCCAGGATTCTTCTCGGGCCTTACCGGAGGCGGCCCACCCACCGGTGAGCCGGTGCCGGCGCCCGTCTCCTGGGTCGGTCTGGACAGCCAGTACTTCTTGGCCGCATCCGTCGTCGAAAACCCCCGAGAATCCTCAGGTTTTCTCGGACCTCTCGGTCCGAACCTGGGCTGGGCGCAGGTCAACTATCCGGCCTTCTATGTGCCCCCAGGAACCGGGGTGGAGCGGACCTACCGGCTCTACCTCGGACCAAAGGTCCGCGAGAAGGTCGCCTCGGTCGATCCGGAGCTTCTGCCTGCCCTGGCTGTCGGCTGGGCCTTCGTGCGCCCCCTGGTTGATCTCTTCGCGGGCATGCTGGCCTGGACGTACGCACATATCGTGGGGAACTACGGGGTAGCCATCATCCTGCTCACCATCGTGCTGCGCGTGGCCACGTTCCCTCTGACGCAACGCTCGATGAAGTCGATGAAGAAGTTCGGGGTGATCGCTCCTCAGATGAAGGAGATTCAGGAGAAGTACAAGGACGACAAGGGCAAGCAGCAGGAGGAGCTGATGGGCCTGTATAAGCGCAAGGGGATGAACCCCCTGACGGCGATGGGCGGCGGCTGTTTGCCGATGCTGATCCAGATGCCCTTCATGATCGCCCTGTATTTCGCGCTCCAGAGCACGATCGAGCTGCGCCACGCACCCTTCATTTTCTGGATCGATGACCTCTCGGCTCCGGAGGATCTCTTCTCGATCGCGGGCATCCCCATCCGCCTTCTCCCGCTGATGATGGGCGCGACGATGGTTCTGCAGCAGCGCATGACGCCGACGCCCAGTGCAGACCCGCAGCAGAAGCAGATGATGACGATGATGAGTGTGATGTTTATCTTTCTCTTTTACCGCTTCCCCTCCGGGCTGGTTCTCTATTGGTTCGTAAGCAACTTGCTGGGCATCGCCCAACAGCTATTCGTCAACCGACAACCCGCGCCCGAGGAAACAAAGTGACGCTGCACCCATGCAAGCGCCGCGAAAGCGGCGCGCGCAGCGAAGGCCAAAGGCCTGAGCGAAGGTGGGTGGCCTGCGGCCGTACGCAGGCCGGTCCCACAAGGCAGGCCGGGCCCCACAAGGAAAGGAAGAAACGTGGCTGATCGATCGCAAGTGAGGGAATTTGCAGGGGAAACTCGTGAGGAGGCGATCGCAAAGGCGGCCTCCTACTTCGGGCTCTCAGAAGAGGAGCTCGACTACAAGGCCGTGGAGGAGACCCCTTCCGGCCTGGGGGTTCGTGCACTGGTGATCGCCGCGCCCAGGGGCCGCCTGCAGATGCGGAGCGGGGGTGGCGACAGCAGGCGAGGCGGAGGAGATCGGGATCGAAACGCCCGAGGCCGCGATCGGGACCGAGATCGCGGCGACCGAGGGCGGGACGGAGATCGGGGTCGTGGCGGGGAGCGCGCGCGCGGGGGCCGTGGTCGTGAGGGTGGTGATCGAGGTGCGGACCGAGGCGGCCGTGGAGGTCGCGATCGAAACGATCGAGGCGAACGGAGCCGTGGTGGACGGGAGCGAGACCCCGACCGTCCGCTCACCGAGGAGGAGCGCGAGCTGGAGAAGATAGCTCAGGAGGCCGCAAGGCACGTTAGAGACGACGGCGAGCCCCAGCTTCTGCCGGCGATGAGCTCGAAGGAACGCTGGGTCGTCCACAATGCCCTCAAGGATGAGAGGGGGATCCGCTCCGAGAGCGAGGGAGATGGGCCGGTCAGGCGGGTCAAGATCCTTCCGGAGTGACGCGCAGCGGGGAGCGAGCCGACCCGCTCGATCTCTATCTGGATGAGATCCGGCGCTGGGGTGCCCGCACGAATCTCGTCGGATCCACCAACGGCGCCGCCCTGGCACGCCACGTCGAGGACTCCCTGGCTGCGGCAGAGCATCTGCCCTCGGGCGCTCGTATCGTTGATCTGGGAAGCGGGGCGGGGTTTCCCGGCATCCCGCTAGCTCTGCGCCGGCCGGACCTGATTATCGACCTGGTCGAGGCCCGCGAGCGCCGCGTCAACTTCCTGCGCCATGTGGTCCGCAAGCTCGATCTGAGCCACGCGACCGTGCTACGCCAGCGCATCGAAGATCCACCGCAGGAGCGGTACTCCTACGCCCTGCTGCGAGCCGTTGCGCCCCCGCCGGAGTCAGCGCGCATCGCTCGCCCCTGGGTGCTCCCGAGTGGAGAGATGTGGATCTGGGTCTCAAGCGCTCAGCCGCGGCCACCCGACCTCCAGCCCCAGGAGATTCCACTCGTCTCGGGCGGCAGCATCCTGCGCATTCATGCGGCGGAAGTTTCTCGTGGAACGCACGACTAGTCCTCGCTGATCCCGGCGAGCGCCCCCCAAGAGGCCCCCAGGGTCCATCCCCGAGCAAATTCCCAGGCAACCCCACGGTTTCCTACTTCTTTCACGTGGAACCGTAAGTTACATTCAGAAAACACCGGGTGGGCGCAGTCAGCAGCCCGCGGGTCGTTGACCCGCGGGAGGGCCGCCCGCGCGCGGGGTCTCACAGAGTTACATTCAAGAAACGCACGCAAGCCCCCGCCTTTGGCGGGGGCGCGCAGCGAAGGCCATAGGCCTGAGCGAAGGTGGGCGCGCGCGGCCGCCCGCGCGCGGGGTCTCACAGAGTTACATTCAAAAAACACAAGCAAGCCCCCGCCTTTGGCGGGGGCGCGCAGCGAAGGCCGTAGGCCTGAGCGAAGGTGGGTGCGCGCGGCCGCCCGCGCGCGGGTCCCACAGTAGGGGGGTGAGATGGCGCGGATCATCGCCTTGGCGAATCAGAAAGGCGGGGTGGGGAAGACGGCGACTGCCGTCAATCTCGGAGCCTCGCTGGCAGCGGCGGAGTGCCGCACCTTGCTGATCGACTTCGACCCCCAGGCCAACTCCACGTCCAGCTTGGGATATCTGGTCGGAGACGTGAAGAGTGACATCTACGATGCGTTGACCGGGGAGGCCACTCTCGACGAGGTTGCGTTGGGGACCCAGCTCCAGTGCCTTCAGCTGATTCCGGCCTCTAGTGAGCTCGTCGGCGCAGAGGTCGAGCTGGCTGGAGCGGCGGACCGTGAGCGCAGGTTGGCGGCCTGTGTGAGTAGCATTCGGGACCGCTATCAGGTCATTTTGATTGATACGCCTCCGTCTCTGGGACTGCTGACCCTGAACGCTCTGGTAGCGGCGAATTCCGTGCTCATTCCGCTGCAATGCGAGTATCTCGCACTCGAGGGACTGGCGAGACTCATCGACACCATGGATCTGGTCCGTGCGGAGCTGAACCCGGAGCTCGAGCTCGAGGGTCTGCTTCTGACCATGTACGACCCCCGCAACAACCTGTCCCTGCAGGTGGCACGGGACGCCCGCGAGCATTTCGGGGACAAGGTCTTCAGCACAGTCATCCCCAGGAACGTTCGCCTCTCCGAGGCTCCGAGCCACGGCGAGCCCGCGCTGCTCTATGACATCAACTCAAAGGGGGCCCTCAGCTACCTGCGTTTGGCTGAGGAGCTTCTCGAAAGGGTGAAGCATGGCAACCCGTAAGGCCCTGGGTCGAGGACTCTCCGCTTTGATTCCGCCGCCCAACGCGCGACCGGGGTCCGGGCCACTGCCCGAGGCTGCTCTGTCGGAAGAGGGGACCAGCGGTCCGCTGTACATCGCAGTGGCCAACGTGGCCCCCAATCCGAATCAGCCGCGCAAGCAGTTCCGGGAGCGCGAGCTGTCCACTCTTGCCGCGTCAATCCGGGAGCAGGGGGTCCTGCAGCCCGTTGTCGCCCGGCGGCGGGGCGATGGCTACGAGCTGATCATCGGCGAACGGCGCTGGCGTGCCGCCCAGCTGGCCGGCCTCGCGGAGATTCCGGCAGTGATTCTCGATGCGAGCGACCGCGAGGTCGTCGAGATGGCGCTGGTCGAGAATGTCCAGCGCGCGGATCTCAACCCGATCGAGCTGGCGGAGGCCTTTCGGGTACTCGTGGAAGACGAGGGAATGACGCAGGACGAGGCAGGCCGCCGCGTTGGGCTGGATCGATCGACTGTAGCGAATCACCTACGAATCCTGGAGCTCAGCCAGGAGCTCCAGCAGGATCTGATCGATCAGCGGATGTCGCTGGGGCATGCCAAGGCCATTCTTCAGGCGCCTCTGGACCAACGCCGCATGGTGCGGGACCAGATTGTGCGCGGAGGTCTCAGTGTCAGGGCCGCCGAGGACCTGTGTCGCAAGCTGGCGGCCGGATCGACGGGTCCAGAAGTGCGAAGCGGACCGACACGCGATCTTCATGTCGTCCACCTGGAGGATCAGCTACGCACGAGCGTGCAGACCAAGGTCCGCATCGTGGGACGACTGGGCCGAGGCAGGATCGAGCTTCACTACTTCGGCGAAGCCGAGCTCGATCGCCTCGCCGATCTCTTGCTCTCGGCTTCGGTCCAGGATGCGGCCGAGCGACCGGCGCGTTGATTTTGAGAAACGCTTTGCCATACTCCGCCGGAACGGGGGCTCAGCTGCGCCCGACGGCGCCCTCTACCGTCGAGAGTGCAGCAGGCACAGTGGCGCCGCTTCGCTGGAGTACCGCGCCAAAGTCCTTCTCCCAGTAATCATTACGGCGCCAAACGTCATCAACGCGCCAAACGGAGAGAGTTCAGGGTGCGGGGCAGAGAGCGCGCTTCGCTGATCATCGGCGTCATGTTCGGAGCTCTAGCGGTGCCACGCATCGCGGGAGCGGCGGCTGCGCTGAACCTGGAGCCGGAGCTCTGGATCACTGCCTTGAACGTGGTCATCTTTGCGGCTCTCATTTACCCGACGAATCGCTTCCTTCTGCAACCGCTCCTGGGGGTGCTGCGAGAGCGGATCGAGGCCGTTGAAGGGACCGCAAGACGCGCCTCGGAGATTCGCGAGGAAGCTCTCGCTCGCCGCTCGGACGTCGAGGAGCGGCTGGCGCAGGCCCGCGCCGAAGCGCAATCGCAGCGCGTCCGCATGCTCGGTGAGACCGAGACGGAGCAGAAGAGCCTGATCGACGCAGCGCGGGCGGCGGCGGCTGCCGGCGTCGCAGAGGTTCGGGAGACGCTTGCAGGCGAGCTCGAGTCGGCCCGCTCCACTCTCGCGGACGAGGCGCACACGCTCGCGGACAGCGCGGCCGCCAAGATCCTGGGTCGGACTCTTTGACGCGCTGGCTCCGCCTCGCGCTTGGGCTCTGTCTGGTGCTGTACGCGCCCGAGCTCCTGGCCGCCGAAGAAGGAGCGGCACATTCCGGGCCGAATTGGTTCCACCTGGCCGTGCAGATTCTCAACGTCGTCGTGCTCGGCTACGTGCTCTACCGGTTTGCTGGAGGACCGATCTCAAAGGCGCTACGGGAGCGGAGTCAGGGAATCCGCACGCAGATCCGCGACTCCGAATCGAGGCTGCTCGAGGCCGAAGCGGAGCTCGCAGAGCTGAGAGAGCGGCTCGCCGGATTCGAAGCCGAGTCCGCCGACCTGCTTGCACAGGTCGCCCTGCAAGCGCAGACCGAACGCGAGCGAACGATGGAGCGCGCACGCCAGGGCGCCGAGCGAATTCGCGAGGAGGGACGCCGCGTCGCCGACAACGAGATCCTCCGGGCCCGAGAGGCGCTACGCAATGAGGCGGCCGCACTCGCCACGCGCATTGCCAGCGAGATCCTCCGGGAACGGCTTACCGCGGAAGACGATCAGCGTCTGTTGCGCGACTTCGTCCAGCGCGTCGAGGGCCCCTCGTCGTGAGGCGCGGCTCAGCGATCGCGCAACGCTGGGCGCGCGCCTTGTTCGGCCTGGCCGAGGACCTCGCCGGGGCGACGACGCTCCTGGAGGAGTTCAACGCGCTCACCGTGCAGATCGTGGAGAGCCCCGACCTCAGGCACGTACTGTTTACACCCATCCACCCGCGCGGGGAGCGGCGCGGGGTGATCGGGGAGCTGTGTGAGAAGCTAGAGCTGTCGCGGGAGACACGCGCCTTCGCCATGCTGCTGGTCGACGAGAATCGTACGGTCCACCTCGAAGCGATCCGCGACACCCTGCAGCGGCTCGTGGACGAGGCTGCAGGGCGCCAGATTGCAGAAGTCACGTCCGCCCGCCCGCTGGAGGAGGCTGAGCTGGAGCAGCTCCGCCAGGCGTTAGCACGCCGCGTGAACGCGGAGGTGACGCTCGACACACGTGTGGATCCCAGCCTGATCGGCGGGATCGTGACGCGAATCGGAGACCTGCTGCTCGATGGGAGCGTGCGCACGCAGCTCGAGTCGCTCGGGAACAATCTGAGAAAGGGCTAGGGGAACGATGAAACTCAAGGCGGCCGAGATCAGCGACATCATCCGACGACAGATCCGCGACTACGAGCGCGAGGTAGATGTTGCGGAGACCGGGACGGTGCTCTCGGTGGGTGACGGGATAGGGCGCGTCTACGGACTGGAGAAGGTGATGGCGGGCGAGCTCGTCGAGTTTCCCGGAGGCATCCGCGGCATGGTGCTCAACCTCGAGGACGACAACGTCGGCGTCGCCATCATGGGCCAGGACGTGAAGATCAAGGAAGGCGACATCGTGCGCCGGACCGGCGACATCATCGAGGTCCCGGTCGGCGAGACTCTGTGCGGACGCATCGTCGACGCGCTGGGCGTACCGATCGACGGCAAGGGCCCCATCGACTGTAAGGAGACGCGACGCGTCGAGCTCAAGGCGCCGGGTATCGTAAAGCGGCAGCCGGTGAAGGAGCCGCTACAGACCGGGCTCAAGTGCATCGACGCCATGACCCCCATCGGGCGCGGGCAGCGTGAGCTGATCATCGGCGACCGGCAGACCGGCAAGACGGCCCTCGCCATCGACACCATCATCAACCAGCGCGACACGGACGTGTACTGCATCTACGTCGCTATTGGGCAGAAGCAGTCGTCCGTCGCTCAGACCACGGAGAGGCTCCGCGACTTCGGGGCGATGGACTACACCATCGTCGTCTCGGCGGGCGCGTCCGACCCGGCCCCCCTGCAGTTCATCGCTCCCTACACCGGCTGCGCAATGGGCGAGTGGTTCCGCGACAGCGGCAAGCACGCCCTCATCATCTACGATGACCTCTCGAAGCAGGCGGTCTCCTATCGTCAGCTCTCGCTCCTGCTGCGACGGCCGCCCGGGCGCCAGGCTTACCCCGGCGACGTCTTCTATGTTCACTCACGGCTGCTCGAGCGCGCGGCAAAGATGAGTGATGCCGAAGGCGGCGGCAGCCTCACGGCGCTGCCGATCATCGAGACGCAGGCCGGCGACGTCTCGGACTACATCCCGACGAACGTCATCTCCATCACGGACGGGCAGATCTTCCTGGAGACCGATCTGTTCAACTCGGGCCAGCGGCCCGCCATGAATGCTGGCATCTCCGTCTCTCGCGTGGGGGGCAACGCGCAGGTAAAGGCGATGAAGGACGTGGCCGGCAGCCTTCGTATCGATCTGGCCCAGTACCGCGCGGTGGAGGCCTTCTCACAGTTCGGGAGCGACCTCGACAAGGCGACCCAGGATCAGCTGGCGAACGGCGCGCGCCTGACCCGCGTGCTGCGGCAGCCGCAGTACCTGCCACTGCCCGTCGAGGAGCAGGTCGTCCAGATCTACGCGGCCACTCCGCAAGAGACGCGCGACTCCTGGGTCCGGGAGATCGAAGTGGATGAGGTCGAGCGCTTCTCCGTTGAGCTCTCCGAGTTCATGCGCTCCAGGCACGGCGAGATCCTCAAGGAGATCGGGGAGAGCGGGGCGCTCGGAGAAGACCTGGTCACCAAGCTCGAGGCCGCGCTGGACGAGTTCGCCGCAGCGTTCCAGCCCGCGAGGGTAGCGGTCTAGCGTCACGTGGCGACCCTCCGCGACATTCGGACTCGCATCGCCGGCGTCGAGAAGACGCAGAAGATTGTCAGCGCCATGAAGATGGTGGCTGCCGCCAAGCTGGCGCGTGCCCAAGCCGCGATTCACCGCGCTCGTCCCTACGCCGACACGCTGCGGAAGGTGCTGGCGTCGGTGTCCGCTGGCGTGGACACAGATGCACATCCGCTGCTCGTGCAGAGGGACCCGGTGCGCAAGCTCGACGTGGTGCTGCTCACGAGCAACCGCGGGCTCTGCGGCGCGTTCACCGCGAACATGGTCAAGGAAGCCAACGCGCTGATCGCCCTGCGCGAGGCCGACACCGAGTCGATCTCGCTGATCCCGATCGGACGCAAGGGCGCCGAGCGCTTCGCGAAGCGGGGACTTCCCATGCCCTGCGAGTGGGTCGGGCGCTCGGGCGTGACTCCTGAGCTGGGCACGGAGATCGCCGACGCGCTGATGCAGCGCTTCCTGCACGGTGAGGCGGACGAGACGATCCTCGTGTACGGCGAGTTCCAGTCGGCGCTGCGCCAGCTTCCGAGGCGCCAGCTGCTCCTGCCGGTGAGCCCCGATGAGTCGGAGCAAGACGTGTCCTCTGGCTATGAGATCGAGCCCGGGACCGAGGAGCTCCTCGGCCAGCTCTTGCCCCGGGCGGTCGAGTTCACGGTCTTTCGCAGCCTGCTCGAGAACGATGCGAGCGAGCACGGCGCACGCATGACCGCGATGGACAGCGCGACCAGCAATACCGAGGAGCTGATCCGCACCCTGACCCTGGACTACAACAAGGAGCGCCAGGCCGCGATCACGGCAGAGCTCGTCGAGATCGTCGGTGGCGCCGAGGCGCTGTAGGAGATTGCCGCATGGCTAAAGATGGCAAGGTTATTCAAGTCATGGGCCCGGTCGTCGATGTCGAGTTTCCCCCGGGGGAGCTGCCCGAGATCTACACGGCGCTCTTGCTCACGAACCCGTCGCTCAACGACGAGGCCGACAACCTGGTGATTGAGGTCGCGCAGCACCTCGGTGAGAACGCCCTGCGCTGCATCGCCATGGACTCGACCGACGGTCTGGTGCGAAGCCAGGTCGTGAAGAACACTGGCGAGCCGATCCAGGTTCCCGTCGGGGACGCGACATTGGGGCGCATCATGAACGTCGTTGGCGAGCCGGTCGACGAGGCCGGCCCGATTGATCGTTCGATTACTTCGCCGATCCACCGCCCTCCGCCCCGACTCGAGGACCAGTCGACGCGGATCCAGCAGTTCGAGACGGGGATCAAGGTCATCGATCTGCTCTGCCCCTTCCCGCTCGGTGGAAAGATCGGCCTGTTCGGCGGTGCCGGTGTGGGCAAGACAGTCCTGATGCAGGAGCTGATCCGGAACATCGCGACCGAGCACTCGGGCAATTCGGTCTTTGCAGGAGTAGGAGAGCGGACCCGCGAGGGGAACGACCTCTGGAACGAGTTCACCGAGTCGGGGGTTCTGGCACAAACCTCTCTGGTCTACGGGCAGATGAACGAGCCCCCGGGGGCCCGCGCGCGCGTCGGCCTCACCGCGCTCTCCGTCGCCGAGCACTTCCGCGACGTGGAGGGACGCGACGTGCTGCTCTTCATCGACAACATCTTCCGCTTCACGCAGGCGGGCTCCGAGGTGTCGGCCCTGCTGGGGCGGGTCCCGAGCGCGGTCGGCTATCAGCCGACACTGTCGACGGACATGGGGGCGCTCCAGGAGCGCATCACGTCGACCCAGAACGGCTCGATCACGTCGGTGCAGGCGATCTACGTGCCCGCGGACGACCTCACCGATCCGGCCCCGGCCACGACCTTCGCGCACCTCGACGCGACGATCACGCTGTCGCGGCAGATCGTCTCGCTGGGAATCTATCCTGCAGTCGATCCGCTGGACTCGTCGAGTCGCATCCTCGATCCGCAGACGGTCGGCGAGGAGCACTACCGGGTGGCCCGAGGCGTGCAGCAGGTCCTGCAGAAGTACAAGGACCTGCAGGACATCATCGCGATCCTCGGGATGGACGAGCTCTCCGACGAGGACAAGACGGTCGTCTCTCGCGCGCGCAAGCTCGAGCGCTTCCTCTCGCAGCCGAACTTCGTGGCGGAGCAGTTTACCCAGGTTCCGGGTGAGTACGTGCGTATCGCGGACACGATTCGCAGCTTCAAGGAGATCCTCGATGGCGAGCACGACGACGTGCCGGAGCAGGCGTTCCTGATGGTGGGCGCTGTCGAGGGTGCGCGCGAGAAGGCACGCCGCATGACGCGCGCGGCCGCCTAGCGTGCCGATCCAGCTCAGCATCGTGACACCGGCCGAGCCCTTTGCGGACCTGGAGGTCGACAGCGTGCTGCTTCCTGGCGAGGTCGGCGAGTTCGGAGTGCTGCCCGCGCACGAGCGCTTCCTGACATCTCTTCAGCCGGGGCTGCTCGAGTACGTTGCTGCTGGAGAGGTTTCGCGGCTGAACATCTCGGAGGGCTTCGCGGAGGTGACGGGCGAGCGCGTGACCGTCCTGGTCGGTGCGGCGGAGCCAGTCTAGGGGGCGCTAGGCGGCGCCGTCGGGGGTCGGGAACGTCCCCCTCCGGCCCTCGCTACTCAGCTGTGCCCGCATTGAGCACGCCTCCAACACCGCTACACGGTCCGGAGGGGGACGTTCCCGACCCCCGACTCCCTGCCGGATGAGCCTCGAGTCGGCCAAACTTGTCTTGGGGACGGTCCTTAATCCGAACTTATTCCGTGTGAGACGACCGCGGCGACGCCTAGATCAACGAATGTGCCCAAGAGTCCCGCCAGAGTGACCAGAAGTTCCGACATCGGCCAAACAAGTTCGGACTAAGGACCGTCCCCAAGTTCGGATTCCGTGGAGAACCGGCAACCTCCTACGGGGCTTGGCAACCATGCAAGCGCCGCGGAACGCGGCGCGCGCAGCGAAGGCCCTGGGCCTGAGCGAAGGTGGGTGGCCGCGGACGCCCGCGGCCGGGTCCCACAAGACTAGACCCTCTTGAGGGTGGTGGCGATGTGTTCGATGCGGGGGGAGTCGAGGGATGGCCAGATCGGGAGGCTCAGGACTTCGGTCGCGGCTCTTTCGGATTCGGGCAAGACAACCTCGGGGGTACCGTATACGGGCATTTGGTGTAGAGGGACCGGGTAGTAGATCGCGCTCGCGATTCCTTCGGCCGCGAGCGCTTCCTTTGCGGCGTCGCGTTTGTTGGCGGGGATGCGGAGCGTGAACTGGTGGTAGATGTGATGTGCGGGGGGGAGCTCTGCGGGAGTGGCTACGTCGACCGCTGCCAGGTGCTTGCGGTAGGTGTCCGCGACGTGACGGCGCGCCGTGTTCCAAGCGTCGAGGTGTGGGAGCTTGACTCGCAGGATGGCTGCTTGAAGCTCGTCGAGGCGGGAGGCGTAGCCGAGTCTGTCGTGAACGTAGGGACCGGTCGCGCCGTGGTCGCGGAGGCTGCGGGCCTCGTCGGCCACCTTTGCACTTCCGGTGGCCAGTAGGCCGCCGTCGCCAAAGGCGCCGAGATTCTTCGACGGATAGAAGGAGAAGGCCGCCGCCGTGCCCAGCGTGCCTATCTTCTCACCTGCGTACTCGGCCCCGATGGCCTGAGCTGCATCCTCGAGCAGGGGCAGGTCGTGGTGCTGCGCGAGGCGCGCCAGCTCCGTCATGTTTGCGGGTTGCCCAAAGAGGTGGACGGGGAGGATGACCCTCGTTCTGCTCGAGAGCCGTGCTTCTACAGAAGCCGGGTCGAGGTTGAAGCTTCTCGGGTCGATGTCGGCGAAGACGGGAGTCGCGCCGAGGTGGCTGATGGCCTCCGCGCTGGCGAAGAAGCTGAAGGAGGTGGTGATGACCTCGTCGCCAGGGCGGACGCCGAGGGCGCGCAGGCCGATGATGAGCGCGTCTGTACCGGAGTTCAGAGTAACGGCGTGAGCGACGCCGAGGTAGCGAGAGATCTCTCGCTCGAAGGCCTCTACCTCCGGGCCGAGGATGAAGCGGCCCGAACGCACGACCCGGTCGATGGCGGCCCGGAGCTCGGGCTGGAGCTGCTCGATCTCCGGGCGGAGGTCGAGCAAGGGGATGGGCTCACGTTCAGGCATCGGACCGGTTGATCGCGTCGAGCCGCTCGTGGAGAACAGGAAGCGGGCCCACGCTGCGCTCGAGCGCGGCGACGAACTCGCGCTGGAATCGGGGCAGCGAGAACCGGGTGGCGTGGCGGCGGATTGCCGCGGGGTCGAAGCCGCCCTGAATCGCTTCGAACTCCAGCACCGCTTCGACCAGGCAGTCCGGATCCTGCCGCTCGAAGAGCAGCCCCGTCGGGCTGGCCGCAGTGCGGACGTCCACGACGGTCTCCAGCGCTCCGCCCGCGGCGAGGGCGATCACCGGCCGACCTGCGGCCATGGCTTCGATGGCGATGATGCCGAAGTCTTCTTCCTGGGGGTGAATCAGGGCTCGGCAGCTCGCATAGAGCTCGGCCAGTCGGGCGTCGGAGACACGGCCGAGGAAGCGCACGTTCTCGGGCGCGGTTGCCTCGATTGCCTGACGTCGAGGCCCGTCTCCCGCCACGATCAGTGAGCGGCCGAGCCGACGAAACGCCTCGACGGCGAGCTGCTCGTTCTTGTAGGGAGCGAAGCCTCCGACGAGGAGGTAGAAGTCTTCCGGCTTCTCTCCGCTCGGAGCGTAGCGCTCCGTATCGGCCCAGGGGTGGACGACGAGCGAGTCCCGACCGTAGTGGCGTCGAATCCGCTCGGCCACCGCCTTCGAGATGGCCACGAAGCTCGTGACCCGCTCCTGCGTGCTGGTGCGTTTGTCCCAGCGGCGCAGGTACTCCACGAGCGGAGTGGCTAGCGCCCGTCTCACTCCCCTACCCAGGTATGTGTCGATGTGGTCCCACGCGTAGCGGATGGGCGTCATGCAGGAACAGACATGCGGTGTACCCGGGGCCACCCGCACTCCTTTGGCAAAGGAGTGGCTGTTGGAGAGCACCAGGTCGTAGCCCTTGAGATGGAAGTGCTCGATCGTTGCTGGAAACAGGGGCAGCAGCTTTCGGTAGTGGCGGGCGACGCCCGGGAGGCGAGAGAGCGGGCTCGCGCGAATTCGCAGCCGCTCGATCCTCTCGGTGGTTGAGCCCGGAACGTGAACCAGCGTGTACAGATCGGCCTCGGGGAAGAGGCTGGCCAGGCCGTCGAGGAGCTTCTCGCCGCCCCGCAGTCCCGTCAGCCAGTCGTGAACGAGCGCCACCCGCATGGGGTGTTCACAGTACCAGTCAGGACCTGCTGACGCTGGCCTTCAACTTTGCCCGGTTGTCCTCGATAACGACACGGAAGCGGATCTTGGCTCCGGGGTGTTTCTTGCGGATGCTGGCGGTCTGCTGCTTGACCATCTGGGCGACCTTGCCGCGATTGATGCCCGCCTGCTCGCCGGTCTTCGCGCGCGCGGAGGTCAAGGCATCGCAGAGCTTGTCGACGGGCGAGCTGCCCTGCGGAACGGCCACCGTCCCCATCGGAGTGTGTGCCTCGCCCTCGAAGCGATCTCGATCGTGGAGCGCCGCCTTGAAGCGGTGCGCCTTGTACGTTCCCGCTTCAACCTGTCGCATGACACGCCCCCAGTGTTGGCGGTACATCTGGTACTTGGAGTTCAGCTGGTTGAAGCGGAACTTCTGCGCGGTGTTTCTGGGCATCTTGTTCGAGAAGAACGCCACCGTCTTCTGGACCTTACCTTGCAGGACCTGCGGAGGACGCTTCATGGTTCCCATGAAGTACTGGTCGTACTCGATGCGGAGTCGCTTGATGTTCTGGTCGAGCTCGTTGAGCTGCTCGTCGACCTCGTCGCTCTTCCCGCGCCGCATCGGTTGTACATCGGCTCTAGCGACGGTCAACTTGAGGAAGACGGGTACGTGCGCGGACATCGGGGACTCTGTTGCCTTCTGGTAACTATCTGATTTCACTGCGCAAAGCTCAGAGACTCGTTTTGACATGCGCGGGCGTCGAGGGTAAAGTACGTCGCGCTCGCCTCGAAGCCCGAAGAGAGTTGATGCCCCCTTCCGAGATTGATCGCATCGTCGCGCCCTTCACAGCTGATCTCGCCCGGGTCGAACGCGCCATGCGCGAGGGGATGCGTTCCGTCGCGCCCCTCATTCCCGAGGTGGCGGAGCATACCTTCGCCAGTGGCGGCAAACGCATCCGCCCGCTGCTCGTCCTGCTCTCGGCGGGACTGTGCGGGTATCAGGGGCCTCGCGCCGTACAGATCGCGCTGGCCGCCGAGTATCTGCATAGCGCCTCGCTGCTCCACGACGATGTCGTCGACGGAGCCGAGACGCGCCGCGGGCAGCCGAGCGCCAACGCTCGCTTCGGAGCCAGGCTCGCGATCCTCGTCGGCGACTTCATGTACGCACATACCTGTCGCACGCTCGTCGAGGACGGCGACGCGGACATCCTGTCGAGCTTCGCCGAGACCATCCGCGCGATGGCAGAAGGCGAGGTACTTCAGCTGGCGCGCAGCTTCGATCCGGAGATGAGCGAGTCGACGTACCTCGATGTCATCGGCCGCAAGACCTCGACGCTGCTCGCTACCGGTTGCGAGTCTGGTGCAATTCTCGGGAAAGTCACGCGCGCCGAACGTGGCGCTCTGCGAGACTACGGCTGGCAGCTCGGGCTCGCCTTCCAGCTTGTCGACGACGCGCTGGACTACACGGGCGACGGGCAGCAGCTGGGCAAGGCTCCGCTCACGGATCTCGCTGAAGGCAAGGTTACCTTGCCGCTGCTTCTCACCCTCAAGCGCTGCACGGTCGCCGAGCGCGACTTCATCGCGTCTGTGCTCAAGACCTTCGCTGAGGGTGCGCGGACCGGCGAGTCGGCGGATCGTGACGACGTCAACCGAGTCGCCGAGTGCGTCAAGCTGCACAAGGGAGTCGAGACCACTTTGCAGCGCGCCGAGCTGTGCGCCGAGGAGGCGCGCGCCAGGATCGAGTCCTTCGTCGACTGCGATGCGAAACAGGCGCTCTTCGCGCTCACGTACTTCGTGGTGCGCCGACGCAGCTGATCGAGCTTCGTTCGTTTCCCCCGCCTCACCCCGTAGCTCTCGAGGAGGATGCGCAGATGCGCAAGCTGATCGTACGAGGTGTCGCCGCGGGTGCGGTGGCCGTTTTTCTCTCATTGCTCTCTCTAGAAGTTGCGGCTGCTGCGGAGCCGCGTGCTGCCCCACCGGAGACGCGCCTGGTTGGCGTGGTCAATGTGAACACCGCGTCCGCAGAGCAGCTGGAGCTGCTGCCCGGAATCGGACCTGCCCGGGCGGCTGCGATTCTCGAGTACCGCAAGGAGCACGAACGCTTCAAGCGGGTCGAGGATCTCACGCAGGTCTCCGGGATTGGCGAACGCGCCCTGGAACGGATCCGATCCCACATCGCGCTCAAGGGAAAGACCACGGCGAGACTTTTCGCCGAGTGAGCCTGGAAAGGCGGGCGGGGGGGGGCGCCTCCCCCGTCCGTCTTGTGACCCTCCGCCGTCGGAGGTCGGGGAACATCCCCCGGCGGACTCCGCTCCTCGCGTTCACAGGGGACCGGGTCGCCTCGGACACCGCTACCACAGTCCTCCGGGGGATGTTCCCCGACCTCCGACTCCTTGCCGGCTTGCGTCCGAACTTAGGGACGGTCCTTAATCTGAACTTACTTGGTTCGTTGCTCCGAGGAGGGTGTGTGTTCTGCGGGTGGTCGTCGGCAGGGCTCTTGGTGGGGGTATGGCTCTTGGTGGCTTGTGCTCCTGACCCTGTCGCTCGCGGGGAGGGGCTGCGGGTGATTTCGCTCTCGCCTTCGATCAGTGGGGTACTGGTCGCGTTGGGGGTGGGCGATGCGCTCGTCGGGAGTGATCGGTTCTCGCGTGAGCTGCCAGGGCTCGAGGAGGTACCGTCGCTCGGTGGCTTGTTTGCTCCCGACCTCGAGCGGAGCATCGAGCTGCGACCGACGCTGGTTCTCGGGGTTGCGAGCGCGCAGCAGCGACCGTTCTTCGAGCAGCTGCGTGCGCGGGGAGTCGCGGTTCACGAGTTTGATCCACACACCCTTCCCGAAGTTCTCGCGAGCTTTCGAAAGATCGCAACGCTCGTGGGGCGCGGGACCGAGGGCGAGGCACTCGTGGCTCGGATCGTGGCCGAGCTCGATAGGATCGCGGCTGCAGCGGGGGAGCGCGTGCGCCCGAGCGTTGCTCTGGTGGTGAACCGTGAGCCGCTCTATATCGTGGGTGGCGGGAGCTTCGTGTCCGAGCTGATCGGGATTGCCGGCGGAGAGAACGTGTTTGGGGACCTCGACGCCCCGTATCCACAGGTCGCGCTGGAGACTCTGGCCGAGCGTCGGCCAGACGTGCTCGTAGATACGACGTACCCTCCTCTCGATGATGACAGCGAGGCACAGCGGTACTGGTCACGCTTCGCGTGGATCGGGCGCGTGGAGCTGATCCCGACCGGAGTCGTGACGGTGCCGGGTGCCGAGCTCGGCAGTGCGGCAAGGTTGATTCAGACTGCGCTTCACGCCACGCCGCGCAGCGCTCCGTGATAGGCCGGCGAGCGCTGTTCCCCGCGCTCGGCCTGCTCCTCGCGGGGACGCTCGTCGCGAGTCTCTGGCTCGGCTCGGCCGAGCACGCGACCACAGACATCGTGCTGCAGATCCGTCTACCGCGTGCGGTGCTGGCGGCCCTGGTCGGAGCGGGGCTGGCGACGGCGGGCGCGCTGCTGCAGGCGCTGCTCCAGAATCCTCTGGCGGATCCTTACGTGCTCGGCATCTCCGGGGGCGCCGCCCTCGGGGGCGTGGTCGCGGTCGGGCTCGGCTGGGGCGTGGGTGTAGGGAGCATGTCGGTCCCGCTCATCGCATTCCTGGGAGCGCTCGCGGCGACGGCCCTACTGTGGGCGGTCGCAGGCTCCGGCGGCGCCTTGCCCTCACACAGCCTGCTCTTGACAGGCATCGTGTTCAACGCCTTTGCCTCGTCGCTGATCGTCTTCGTCACCACCGCTCTTGATCTGAGCCGCGTCGCCGGGGTCTTCTTGTGGTTGATCGGGTCGATCCGGCTGGTTGATACGTGGCTGATCGGCGCTGTGGCGGGCTTCCTGTCGCTGGGACTGGGGGTCGGGCTGTACCACTCGTACGCGCTCAACCTGCTCGCACAAGGCGATGAGACGGCGGCGCACCTGGGCGTAGAGGTGGAGACGGTGCGGCGCTGGATCCTGCTCGCGACGGCGCTGATGATCGGGGCCTCCGTCGCGGTCTCGGGCCTGATTGGCTTCGTGGGCTTGATCGTGCCGCACCTGCTGCGGCTCGTGGTCGGCTCGGATCATCGCGTGCTCGTCCCGGCCTGCGCCCTGTTTGGTGCGGCCTTCCTGATGCTGGCAGACACGCTGGCGCGGACGATCCTGGCCCCGACCGAGCTTCCCGTCGGCGCTTTGACATCTCTCGTTGGCGGACCGCTGTTCCTCGTGTTGCTGCGTCGAGAGCTGCGCAGCCTGTCGAGATGAGCGCGGCCCTGCTCCGCGCGACGGCGATCGGTCACGATTTCGGCGCAACCCCTGTACTCGAAAGCGTCGACTTCGAGCTCGTCGATGGGCACCTGACCATCGTGCTGGGCCCCAACGGCTCGGGCAAGACGACCCTGGTGCGCATCCTCTCGGGGGTGCTGAAGCCCTCGCGGGGCGAGGTCGAGCTCGGCGGGCGCGAGATCCCGCTCCTGTCGCGCCGAGCCGTGGCTCGCGCGCTGGCGGTGGTCCCGCAGGAGACGACCGTTCCGTTCCCCTATCGAGCGCGCGAGCTCGTCGCGATGGGACGGGCTCCGCACCTGGGCCCGCTGGGGCGCGAGGGGCCGCGTGACCGAGAGGTGGTCGAGGCGTCGCTGCGCCAGCTCGGTGTGGAGCATCTCGCCGAGCGCACGTTTCCCACGCTCTCGGGTGGAGAGAAGCAACGCGTGCTGCTCGCCCGCGCGCTCGCGCAGCAGGCCGACGCCTTGCTGCTCGATGAGCCCACCGCGCACATGGATCTCGGCCATCGCATGCAGACATTCGAGTGGCTGCGGGGCTGGGTTCGCGCCGGCTCCGGCCGCGGAGCGGCGCTCGTGACGCACGATCTCGTGCTCGCGGCGCGCTTTGCCGACGAGCTGGTACTGCTGCACCGCGGCAACGTGGTCTCGCGCGGCACACCAGAGGAAGTGCTGACGCCGGCGACGATTGCGGATGTGTACGGCGTCGAGGCACGGGTGGCGCGCGATGAGCAGGGTCAGCTGGCGATTTCGCCTCTGCGCGCGGTACCTTCCGCACCCGTATGAGCCGAATCGCGGAGGTCAAAGCCCGCGAGATCCTCGACTCTCGCGGCAATCCTACGGTCGAGGTGGACGTGGTGCTCGACACTGGTGAGTCGGGTCGGGCCGCGGTTCCCTCGGGTGCCTCGACGGGAAGTCGAGAAGCGCTGGAGCTGCGCGACGGCGGGCCGCGCTACGGCGGCAAAGGAGTCGCGAGGGCCGTTGCCAATGTGGGCGGCGAGCTCGCGGGTGCGGTCAAGGGCATCACACTCGGCGGACTCGTCGAGCAGGCCACCCTAGACCAGACCATGATCGAGCTCGACGGCAGCGAGACGAAGTCGCGCCTGGGAGCCAACGCCATCCTCGGCCTGTCCATCGCGGCAGCCCACGCCGCCGCGGCGGCGGCCCGCACGTCGCTCTACACCTGGCTGGGCGACGGCCGCGAGGCGCTGCTGCCCCTCCCGATGATGAACATCCTCAACGGCGGGGCACACGCGGACAACAAGGTGGACTTCCAGGAGTTCATGATCCTGCCGACAGGCGCTTCGAGTTTCGGCGAGGCGCTGCGCTGGGGCGCCGAGGTATTCCACGCGCTGCGCGGCGTGCTAGAGGAGTCGAGCCACAGCACGGGAGTTGGCGACGAGGGCGGCTTTGCGCCGGACCTCGACTCGAACGAGCAAGCGGTGGAGCTGATCCTGGGAGCCCTGGAGCGCGCCGGCTACAGGCCGGGCGAGGATTTTCACCTCGCGCTAGACGTCGCCGCGAGCGAGTTTTGCCGCGACGGTCGCTACATCGCCCAGGGCGAGGGCGTCGAGTACTCCTCAGACGAGCTGATCGAGCTCTACGTGGACTGGGTGGGGCGCTACCCGATCGTGAGCATCGAGGACGGACTCTCGGAGGGCGACTGGTCGGGCTGGCAACGCATGACCCAGGCGCTCGGAGATCGGGTGCAGCTGGTCGGCGACGACATCTTCGTGACGAATCCCGCGATCCTGGAGCGGGGCATCGAGCAGGGCGTCGCGAACTCCGTGCTCGTCAAGATCAACCAGATCGGCACCCTGACGGAGACGCTCGATGCGCTCGCCTGTGCCGAGGCGGCCAGCTACACCACGGTCATCTCGCATCGCTCCGGCGAGACTGAGGACACGACGATCGCCGATCTCGCGGTGGGCCGCGCGGCAGGCCAGATCAAGACGGGCTCGCTGTGTCGTTCCGAGCGCATCGCCAAGTACAACCAGCTGCTTCGAATCGAAGAAGACCTCGGTCCGGCCGCGCGCTTTGCGGGTGGCGCGGCTCTGCGCCAGCTCTCGTGAAGCTCCTGGCAGCGGTTGCGGCGCTCTCTCTGGCCTACGTGCTCCCGGTGGATCGCGTCATGCTGCAGATCGCGACGGAGCACAAAAACACCCCACCCCTGCGTGTCGAGGCGACGCTGCAGGGCATCGGGGATGCCTGGCCCGAGCGCGTGACCTTCGAGCTGCATCCGGACTTCGGCTTCCGGCTAGAGAGCGACCGTGGCAACCGCTGGTTGTTTCACGGCGACGGCGGAGTGGAGGGATCACGTCTCCCGGCCCCACCCTGGATTCCAGATCTGCGATTGCTCACGCTACGGGACGCCGGGCGCCTGTCGGAATGGGTCGCGGCGACAGGCCTCGACCCCGAGTCGACCGAGCTGGCACGCTGCGGAGAGCAGGATTGCTTCGTGCTCGGCGGTGGCGATGCCCGGGCGCAGATCTGGGTCGAGAAAGACAGCTTCGAGATCCTGGAGCAACAGGATGGGCGCGGCCGGCGAACGCGCTACGGCGGCTACCGCACATGGGAGAAGGTCCGCTTCCCGCAAGAGATTCAGATCTTCGACGCCTACGGGAGTGTAGCGAGCCTCGTCGTGGAGAGCGTCACGACGGAGAACGCGCTGCGCGGCGAGCATTTCTCCAATCGCTGGGTGAACTCCGACGAGGCACAGCGGTAGTCGGATCTTGAGTTTCTCAAGGAGAGTGTATAGGGTCCGCCCAAAGATGCCGTGAGGCCGCAGGGGAGATCCCGATGGCCGAGAGGATGAAGCTCAAGGTTCTCGTCGTCGACGATGATCAGGACGTCTGTGACTACCTGCAAGACTTCCTGACCCGCGAAGGCCACAGGGTCTCGACGCTCGTCAAGCCGATGGACGCCCTGCTCGAGATCAAGGAAGGGCGCTATCAGATCGTCTTGCTCGACATCCGCATGCCGGAGCTCGACGGGATCGCGCTGCTTCGCCAGATTCGGGCAATAGACTCCGACGTATGCGTGATCATCATGACGGCCTACCCATCTGTCGATAGGGCCATCGACACGATGAAGGCGGACGCTTTCGACTACCTACGCAAGCCGTTCGACAACGAATCGCTCCGCGATGTGATTCAAAGGGCGGTGCGCGAGAAGGGCTTGATGGTCGACGCAGAGGAGCGCGTGAATCGGCTCCTCGGCTCCAAGATCAGGGCGCTCCGCAAGGAGCGCGACCTGACGCTGAAGCAGCTCGCCAACAAGACGACCCTCTCGGTCAGCCTGATCTCACAGATCGAGCTGGGCAAGAGCGCGGCCTCGGTCTCCACGCTTCGCAAGTTGGCAGCGGCCTTGGGCGTCTCGATGTCCTACCTGTTCGAGGGGATCTGACGGACCCAGGCCGTCGGAGGTCGGGATCCTCCCCCCGGAGGACCCCGACATCCGACTCCTTGCCAGCTTGGCCGGTGCTCTTCTTTTTTGTTTTGGCTAGGCGGCTAGTTCGGCGTCGGAGGGGGCGGCGTTTCTCAGTTGGATGCGGGTGAGGTTGCCGTCTACCTCGAGCTGGGCGCCCTGGCTTTCGAGGAGGTGGCGGGCGACCAGGAACGACAGCGAGTCGGTTTCCGTGCCGCGTCTGCCGATCTCTACCTCGATCCGAACCGGGAAGCCGGAGTCCTGGCCCTGGAGGATCTTGATCCCGAGGCGGCCTCCTTCGGACGCGGCCTCGGCGCCGGCGGCGAGCAGCTCGCGGAAGGCGCCGCGCGTGCGTTCGGGGTCGAGCTCGATGGGCTGACGGTTGAGCAAGCTCCAGGACGCCGTGACGATCCCGTCTCGGAGCAGGGGCACCTCCTCGGCTGCCTCCTGCAGCAGCGCGATGGGTGAGGTCGCGGTGGCCTGCATTGGGCGGGGTCGCGAGACGAGCATGCGCGCTTGCCAGACAATGCGTTCCAGCCGCTCGACAGCCTCGGCTGCGCGCGCGGGCTCGCGCCGAAGCTGGCGCAACGGCTCGCGAAGCGCCTCCGCGAAGAGCGAGAGCAGGTGCGGAGCGGGGTTGTTGCAGTCTGGAGCGGATCCCACGCGGTCGGCGCCCTGATCGCGATCGAGCTCGGCGCGAACGAGGTCGAAGCTGCCGCGCTCGTAGCGAGTCTCGCGCTTCGGCGCACGACGCAGGCGTGCGGCCGCGAGCACTCCCGCGAGAAAGCCCGCTCCCAGCAGGACCAGCTCGTTCACGCAGCCGACTCCCGCGGCTGGCATCCGGCCGCGATCATGACGAGGTTCTTTCCCCTCAAATAGCGTTCCCTAGGCGGCGTGGGCGCTATCGCTGCGCCGCAGCGTCTGAGGCAGCAGAGAGGTAGAGATGGCGACGCTCCAGGGCAGGTGTCCCTCGGTCTGCGTCCCACTCGGATGACGGAAATGAATTCCCGTGTCGTCCAGCCATACGTCGATCAGCTCGTGATCGATCCAGAGCTTGAGCGAGACTCCGCCCTGACCCCGATGGCCGCAACGGCGCTTGTCGCCGCGTTCCATGACAGTCCTCGGGGGGTGAGTCGTAGAAAGGGAGCTACGGGGCTCACTTGTTAGCATACAGTGCGGCGTTGGACACCTGCGCCAGCCGGATCGCGCCGAGCGCAGCTTGTGACATCCGCGCCGTGCGCGACCTCCGGGGTCTGGATCGAAGCAGCGATTCGAGGCAGCTTCCAGACATGAACGTTCGTGTGACGCGGGTACTCGGCCTCTGCAGTGTGTTGCTCTGGCTCGGCTGCGGTGCTCCTCAGCAGGCCGCGGACGACACCGCGGGCGCGGCCACGCCGGTAGCGGAATCGAATGGCGTGCCCGAGCGCGGGGACTGGCTGGTTCAGTGGTCGCTCGCGGACCCCGAGAGCTTGAACCCGCTCACCTCGAGTGACGCGGCATCGAGCTCGGTACTGGGCTGGATCATGCCGACCCTGCTCACGCTCGACAACGAGACGCTCGAGCCGCGCCCGGTGATTGCGCGCGAGCTGCCGGAGATCAGCGAGGACAAGCTCGTCTACACGTTCCGGCTCCGCGAGGATGTCACCTTCCCCGACGGGAGTCCGGTCGTTGCGGAGGATCTGATCTTCACGTTGAAGACGCTCAAGAACCCGCGCGTCCTGGCTCCTCACCTGCGCAACTACTTCAACTCCGTTATTGATGCCACGGCAGTCGATCCTCACACGCTGCGCATCGACATGCGCGAGCGGTACTTCAGAAACATCTACGTGATGGGCTCGATCGCGCCGCTACCGCGCTACCACTACGATCCCGACGGCCTCCTGGACGGGATCTCGCTCCCGCAGCTCGAGAATTTTGACGAGCTCGACGCGGAGACGAAGGAGCGCGCCGAGCGCTTCGCCGCGCGGTTCAACGAGGATTTCCACCGGCATCCCGTCGGTGCCGGGGCGTTCGAGATCCGCGATCCCGAGACGGATGTGGTTACCGGGGAGAAGATCACCCTGCACCGTCGAGAGGCCTTCTGGGCGCCGGACGACTCCCGCTTCGGAGATGCCTGGGTGAACCGGATCGTCTATCGGGTCATCAACGATCGGGAAGCCGCTCTGGTCGCGTTCAAGGGTGGCGACCTGGACGTGATGGGTTTGACGCCGCTGCAGAACGAGCGGCAGACCAACAACGCGCGCTTCAGGAATCGGGCGCAGAAGAAGATCCACACCAGTCCGGGCTACACGTACATCGGCTGGAACATGACGAAGCCCCTCTTTCAGGACGTGCGTGTGCGTCGCGCGCTCGGCTACTTCGTCGACAAGCAGAACATCATCGAGCAGGTACTGCGGGGTCTGGCCGTACCCATCGAGAGCTCCGTCTTCGTCGAGCGGCCGGAGTACAACCAAAACCTTGCGGGCCACGTCTTCGATCCGGAGCGGGGCAAGGAGCTGCTCGCAGAGGCGGGCTGGGTGGACTCGGACGGTGACGGGGTGCTGGACAAGGAGCTCGACGGAACGCGCGTAGCCCTCGAGTTCGAGATCATCTCCAACACGGGCAACGACATCCGCCAGGCCGTGGGGCTGGCGGTGATCGACGAGATGAAGCGCGCCGGGATCGGCGCGAGCTACCGGAGCATCGACTGGAGCATCATGCTCGACCGTGTCAAGCGCTTCGCCTACGACGCGGTGATCCTGGGCTGGGCGATGTCGATCACACCGCCCGATCCGTACCAGCTCTGGCACTCGACCCAAGCAGTCGAGGGTGGCTCAAACCACGTGTACTTCAAGAACGAGGAGGTGGACGGGATTCTGGAGGCCTACCGCGTCGAGTTCGACCCCGACGTTCGAAAGAAGCTGATCGACCGCTTCCAGGAGATCCTCTACGAGGAGCAGCCCTACACGTTCCTGTTCATGCAGCGGGCCATCACAGCGTGGGACCGTCGCTTCCACGGGGTGACCTGGTACCCGAGCGGGAGCAGCGATCTGAATGAGTGGTGGGTGCCGCTCGCGAGCCAGAGACACCGCTGACGGATTAGGCTGTGGCCGGCTACCTGCTCCAGCGAGTCGTCCTGCTCGGTCTCACGTTCATCGCGATCACGGTGATCCAGTTCGCGATCATCCACAACGCTCCCGGCGATCCCGTGGAGCTGTTCTTCGCAGGGGGACTCGCTGCAGGCACCGAGGGTGTTCAGACGGACAAGCTCGCTGACGTTGAACGCGCGAAGGCCGCGCTGCGCAGCCAGCTCGGCCTCGACCGACCGCTTCCCGTGCAGTACGCGGTGTGGCTCAAGAAGACGCTCTCCGGAGACTTCGGCAACAGCTTCAAGGACCGGCGTCCGGTCTGGGCGAAGATCCGCGAACGTATCCCGCTCACCGTGACCCTCGCAGCCTCGGCCATCTTGATCACCTTCGCGTTCTCGATTCCGCTGGGCATCCTCTCGGCGATCAAGGAGGGGGGCCTGGCCGATCGGGCTTCTACCGTGGTGCTGTTCATGCTGGTCTCCCTGCCCTCCTTCTGGATCGGCACGCTGATCATCATCTTCTTCTGCGGGGGCGACTTCTTCGACTGGTTCCCACCCGCAGGGGTGCACTCGCTCGACTACGACCCGAGCTGGCCCTGGGCCCGGCGCGCGGGTGACTACCTGCACCACCTCGCCATGCCGATCTTCGTCACCACGTATGGCTCATTCGCGTTTCAATCGCGGATTCTGCGCTCATCGATGCTCGACGCGAAGAGCCAGGACTATGTGCGCACCGCTCGTGCGAAGGGGGTCCGCGAGAGCGTCGTGGTCTTCAAGCACATTCTGCGCAACTCGATCATCCCCATCGCGACGAACATCGGCGGCATCCTTCCCGCACTGATCGGCGGCTCGGTGATCATCGAGACGATCTTCTCTTTGCCCGGCCTCGGCTTTCTCGGCTACCAGGCCGTGCTGGCCAGGGACTATCCGGTGGTCCTGGCACTGCTCACCGTGAGCTCCGCTCTCACGCTGATCGGGATACTGCTCTCCGATCTCGCACTGGTGCTCGTCGACCCGCGCATCCGGTTCCAGCGGAGCGTAGGATGAACGAGCTCGTTCGATCCAGGGGCCTCTGGGGCCGGGCCTGGCTGGAGCTACGGGGCAGGCGCAGCGCCATGCTGAGCCTGTCCTTGGTCCTGTCGATGGGAGTACTCGCGCTCGGCGCGGACTTCATCGCCAACGACAAGCCGTACTACATCAAGCTCGATGGCGAGACGTACTTCCCGATCCTGATCGACTACGGCGTGGCGGTGGGCGCGCGGCGCTGGCCGGCCCCCCTGCTGAATGTGGACTTCAAGCGCCTGGAGGACCGAGCGGAGCGTGTTCTGTGGCCGCCGATCCCCCACGCACCGAGCCGGGTCGATCTCAGCGGACAGACGCTGGCGGAGCCCTCGCTCGAGCACTGGTTCGGGACGGACAGGCTGGGACGGGACGTGGCCTCCGGCATGGTGCACGGCACGCGGATCTCGCTCACGATCGGTCTCGTCGTCGTCTCCATCCAGGCGCTCGTCGGGATTTTCTTCGGTGCTCTGGCCGGCTACTACGGAGGCTGGGTCGATCTGGTCGTCTCGCGCTTTGTCGAGATGATGCTGGGGATCCCGACCTTCTTTCTGCTGATCACCGTGGCGGCGATCTTCCCGCCTTCGATTTATCTCATCATGGTGATCCTGGGCCTGACCGGCTGGATGGGGATCGCGCGCTACATCCGCAGCGAGTTCCTGCGTGTCCGCGAGCAGGAGTTCGTGGAGGCAGCCAAGAGCCTCGGGGCGAGCGATCGGCGGGTGATGCTGCGCCACATCCTGCCCAACGCGCTGGCCCCTGTACTGGTGGCGGTGGCCTTCGGCGTCGCCACCGCGGTGCTGGCGGAGTCCGGTCTGTCCTTTCTTGGCATCGGGGTGCCTGCGCACCTCGTCACCTGGGGCTCGATCCTGGCCGAGTCCCGCGCCAATACCTTCGCCTGGTGGCTGGCCGTCTTCCCCGGAGCCGCGATCTTCGTGACCGTCACCTCCTACAACCTGCTGGGCGACGCCCTGCGTGACGCCCTCGATCCTCGGGTCTGAGGGTGAGTTGACAAAGGCGAAAATAAAACGAAACTAAGAGGCGTGGAACCCTCCCCTGCCACACGCGGTATCCATGCATTGATTGGTGAGGATCTCGCCGAGCGGGCGGGAGTTCAGTACACGGAGCTCACGCCACGGCATCTGCTCAACCACTGCGACACGGAGCGGATGCCCGATTGTTGGACGATCAATCCCTACAGGGGATGCTCGTTCGGCTGCCGCTACTGCTACGCGCGCTACACCCACGAGTTTCTGGGTCTGTCCGATCCGCTCGACTTCGAGCGCAAGATCTTCGTCAAAACCGGCGCTGCCGCAGTGCTCGGCGCCGAGGCGAACCAGCGCAAGCTGCAGGCTCGGCCGATCGCGATCGGGACGGCGACGGATCCTTACCAGCCCGCCGAGGCCAGCTACGAGCTCACGCGGGGCATCCTCGAGGTGCTCGCGCGTTTCCGCGGCCTCGAGATCGGGATCATCACGAAGTCGGCTCTCATCGTGCGGGACCTCGATCTACTGGTGCGGATCCGCGAGCGCTCGCGGCTCACGATCAGCGTCTCGCTGATCACGCCGTACCGGACCCTGGCTCGAAAGCTCGATCCCGGTGCTCCGACTCCCGAGCGCCGCCTGAAGACGGTCCAGACGCTCGCGCACGCGGGTCTCCCGGTCGGGATCAACGCTCTCCCCATTCTCCCGGCGATCAACGACAGCGCCCGGGATCTCGAGCTTCTGTTCCAGCGTGCCCGGACCTACGACGCGGGGTGGATCTCGGTGGGACCACTCTTCCTGGCCTCGGGCAGTCGCCGGCGTTTCCTTGACTGGCTCTCCGAGGTGATGCCCGAGAAGCTGCCCGCCTACCGGCGCCTGTTCGCGCGCGGGATCGACGTCGACCCGGGCTGGGCGGTGAAGCTCGACCGGCGCGTCGCGAGCCTGCGCGAGCGCACGGGCCTGCCAGATCGAGCTTCTCGGCCGCGTGGTGCCGAGCAGCTGGCGCTCCCCGGGGTGCAGAGAGCGACCCTACAGCCGCTCTCCGGGCGGCAAGGTGCGCTCGGATCGCCGGCAGGCCGCCAGGACTCCTAGGTCGCCCGCGTCTGGCGAGGGGTCTACACTCGTCGCGTGAAAACGCTGGAGGGACTCTCCCCTAGGCGCGGGCTCTCGATCCCGTGCGTGACGGTCCTGACTCCGGACGGTGAGCTGTTGGAGGCGGACCAGCGCCGGCTGACCCGCTTTCTGATGCAGTCTGGGCGGGGCGCGGACGTGATTTTCGCGATGGGCACCACGGGCGAGGGGAATCGGCTGGACCAGAGGCGCCGCCACCAGGTCATCCGCGTCGTGGTTGAGGAGGTGCGGAAGCAGAACCCGCGCCTCTCGCAGCTCGGCCAGGGGGAGGTAGAGGTCTGGGCAGGCCTCACCGCGCCGACGCGAGCGGAGACCCTGGAGACCCTGGAGCTGGCGCTCGAGACGGGGGCCCACGCGGGAGTGATCGCGCCGCTCGCCATTGCGGACGTCGACGATCCGGTGCGCTTCCTGGCCCGTGACGTCGCTGAGCTGCTCGACCTGCGTGACGTGCGGCTGCCGATCTTTCTCTACGATAATGCCGACATCGCTGTCGGAGCGCCGTCCCACCTGCCCACCGCGGCGGTCAAGCGCCTGAGTCGGCTCGACTTCGTGCGCGGAATCAAGGTGTCCGCGCCACCGCGCCGGCTGGGTCACTACACGAAGGCGGCGCGCCAGTTCCGCGATCTCGGCGACTTCGGCATCTACGTCGGGGACGCGCTCTACATCCTGGAGATGATGCGACCGCGGCGCGGCTTCTGGGGCACGCTGAACGAGCACTGGAACCGCTTCCTGCTGCACGATTTGCTGCCCACTGGCGTGGTCGCAGGCCCCGCCAACCTCTGGCCGCGCGAGTGGCAGCGGGCCTGGCAGGTCGCGAGCGCGGGTGACGTGGAGTTCATGGCCGAGATGAAGCGGATCTTCGACGCCTACCGAGAGGCATACACCTTCCCAGGTGGAAAGCGCAGTCTGGCGGCTCTCAAGCGCGGACTGCTCGGGCTGGGCGTGATTTCCAGTGATGCCGTCGCGAACGGGACTCCGGCCCTGGGCATCGAGCAGGCAGGTCTGCTCGATCGCAGCCTCGAGACCCTGCGTTCCCTTGTGCAGGCCACGTTGCCGGCTCGTTGGGTGAGCCGAGCCGACGAGTCGGAGGAGCCGTGAGCGAGAAGCGCTACGACGTCGTCGGCATCGGCAGCATGGTTGTGGACTCGATCTGCATGACGCCGCGCCTTGCTGGCCCGGACGAGAAGGCGTTCCTGCTCGCGGATGCTGACGGCGCGATCACACGCCGGCTCGTCGGCGGGGTGACACTCAACCACCTGGCCTGGGCGCGCGTCCTGGGGCTCCGGGTCGGCGTGTTCGGCAAGCAGGCCGACGATGCGAACGGCCGCTTTCTGCGGGCCGGCATGGACCGTCTGGGCATCGAGCATCATCTGGACCTGTCGGGCAGCGCCTCGTCCTTCGCGCAGGTCTACGTCGACGCAGCAGGGAGTCGCGCCATCTACATGGCGCCTGGGGCAACTGGAGAAGTGCGTCCGGAGGAGATCGAGACGCTCCACCGGCCGATGATCGAGTCCGCCCGCGTCGTGACGAGCGAGATCTCCCAGCTGCCGCTCCGAGTCGTACGGCGCGTTCTGGAGATCGCGCGCGAGAGCGGAGCCCGCACCGTTCTCGACCTGGACGTGCCGATCGCGGCTGCGGTTCCAGCGCTCGGCAGCGAGCGAGACCTGCTGGCGGCTCTTGCGGCTGCGGACATTCTGAAACCTTCGCGCTCTGCACTGGAGGGTCTGGTGGAGGGAGACTCGCCGCGCGAGCTCGCCAGCGCGCTGACCTCCCGCTTCGGTCCTAACGCGGTGGCTGTGACGCTGGGCGCGGCAGGCTCGCTGGTTCGGGCCGACGCGGGCGACGTCGAGGTGCCGGCTGCAAAGGTCGCGGTCGCCGATACGACCGGGGCCGGAGATGCCTTTCTCGGCGGCTTTCTCGCGGGGCTCGAGACGGGCCTCGGCTGGGAGGACGCGGCCCGCCTCGGTAATGCGTGCGGTGCCGTCTGCTGCGAGCAGATCGGGGCCTTCCCCGACGCTCCCGAGAGGGTGCGGGCCCGGGTGCTCGAGCTGTACGCGTCGCTGGACGGGCCCACGCTCGAGCTTGTCGAGCCGCTCTACCCACAGCAACAGGAGGGCTCGGCTGATCTCGAGCGCTTTCTGTCCATCGCGACCCGGGAGGTGGAGCGTGTGGCGGGCAGCGCGGATCGGAGCGCGATCCATGACGCCGCAAAGAGCATTTTGCGCGCGGAGAAGGGCGGTGGCCGCGTCCACGTGACTGGCGTCGGCAAACCCGAGCACGTCGCCCGCTATGTGGCCTCTCTGCTGTCGAGCACAGGGACGCCCGCGACCTTCCTGCACGGAACCGAGGCCACGCACGGAAGCCTGGGCCAGGTACGATCCGGCGACGTGGTAATCGCGATCTCGAACAGCGGCACCACCTCCGAGCTCCTCCAGCTGGCGCGGGCACTGCGGGGCTTCGGCGCCGATCTGATCGCGGTCACCGGCCGTGCGGGCTCGCCCCTCGGACGAGCTGCGGGTCTGGTCCTGGAGGCACGGGTGGACGCGGAGGGAGGACCGCTGGGGCTCGCCCCCCGAGCCAGCATCCTGGCGGAGGTCCTCGTGCTGGCGGCACTCTCCGTCGAGCTCGAGCGCCTGAGAGGCTTCACGCGCCAGGACTACCAGAGCCGCCATCCAGCCGGCGAGCTAGGCAAACGCAGCCAAGACTAGTGGGACCCGGCCGCGGGCGTCCGCGGCCACCCACCTCCGCTCAGGCCTACGGCCTTCGCTGCGCGCGCCGCATCCGCGGCGCTTGCAGGCTGCCAAGCCCCGTAGGCGGTTGCCGGTTCTCTCCAGAACCGGAACGCGCTCAACCAGGGGCCGGTCCCTAATCTGAACTTATTCCGCGCACATAACTTAGGGACGGTCCTTAATCAGAACTTAATCCGCGTGAGACGACCGCAGCGATGCCCAGATGAACGAATGTGCCCAAGAGTCCCGCCAGAGTGACCAGAAGTTCCGACTTCGGCCAAACAACCTGCGCGCGCCGCGGAAGCGGCGCGCGCAGCGAAGGCCGTAGGCCTGAGCGGAGGTGGGTGGCGCGCGACCGCTCGCGCGCCGGGTCCCACGAGACTTACCGCCCTGGTTTGCGGTGGGACTGGGTGGCCTGGACGCCGAGGGGGTCCTCTACGCGGATGCTCTGCTGGGCTCCGGAGGCGGCGTCGGAGGCGCTGACCGAGAGGATGCCGTCCTCGTCGATGTAGAAGGCGACCTCGATCTTTGGTGTGAGCCGCGGTGCCGCCGCAATGCCCCACAGAGTGAAGGCGCCCAGCAGCTGGTTCACGCTCGCGTCGCGCGAGCGTCCCTGGTAGACGCAGATCTCGACCTCCTCCTGCGCGTCCTCGTTCGTCGTGAACATGCGCCGGTGCTCTGTAGGCACCGGAGTGTTCTGGTCGATCAGGATCGAGAGGACGTTGCCGATGGTTCCGATCCCCAGCGGCAGCGAGGTGACGTCTTGCAGCTCGATCTTGCGCGCGGAGGCATGCTGCTCTGCCTCTTCGAGATACTCATTCGCTTCGTCCGAGAAGGAGTGTGCTGCACTGAGCTGCTCGGAGATCTGCTCGAGAGCCGCTTCGAGGCCTTCAGGGGAATCCGTGTCGAGCTTCTCGGTGAGCTCGGACATCTTGTAGTCGAGCTCCAGCAGCTCGTTGCGAACCCTCTTGGAGGCCGCCGGCAGATCTGCGTCTGGATCGCTGGTCAGCTCATCCGTGCCTCCGGTACCCTGCGCATCGAGCAGATCATCGAGCAAGGTCTGCAGCGAGTCGTCGCTCGACGAGTGCTGTTGCACCTCGTCGACGCTGTTGAGAAGCTTGCGCGCGATTCCAGTTTCCTTCAAGGCCATGCCCAGGGCGTCTCCCGCCGCGTCCTCGGCGGACGCCTTGAGCGAGTCCGCGGAGATCGAGTACCCGTAGAGGGCGGCTCCGAGCGCGACCACTTCGTCGGGATTGATGTCGCGTCGTGGGTCCGTCTTGAAGAGCCCGGCAACTGCCTCCTGCACCGCCAGCATGCGGCTCTGGCCGCCGACGAGGAGCACGTCGTCGAGCTCAACGGGAGCGACCATGGCATTCTCGATGCAGCGGGAGCAGAGCTCCAGCGTCCTCTGGATCAACGGCTGGACGAGCTCGTTCGCCTTGCTTCGGGTCAGCGTCGTCGAGAAGTCGACGTGTCCACCGTCGGGGAGCTGCGCCAGGTAGGGCAGCTCGATCTGAGCCGTGTCGACCTCGGCCAGCTCGATTTTGGCCTTCTCGGCCGCCTCCCTGAGACGCAGGAGCGCGGTGTCGTCGCCTTCTAGGCGGGAGTTGTGCTGACGTTCGAACTCCTCCCGGAGCCAGCCGGCGATCGCAGCATCGAAGTCCTCGCCGCCGAGGTAGGAGTCCCCGTCGGTGGCCAGCACTTCGAAGGTGTCTCCCCGTGCGCGCATGATCGTGACGTCGAAGGTTCCGCCGCCGAGATCGTAGACCGCGAGCGTGAAGTCCCTGCCCTTCTTGTAACCGTAGGCAAAGGCGGCCGCCGTGGGCTCGTTGATAAGACGGATCACTTCGATGCCTGCGGACTCGGCGGCCAGCTTCGTTGCCTTGCGCTGCACGTCGTTGAAGTGTGCGGGGACGGAGACTACGGCCTTGGTCGCGGACTCGCCGAGCGCCTTCTCCGCGAGCTCGCGCACGCGGCCCAGAACCCGAGCCGAGACCTGAATCGGTGTCAGCTCATGGCCTGAGATCTTGAGCAGTACACCGCCCTTGGAGCTGGCCACGATCTTGTACGGTGCGGCTATGGTTGCCGCGCGAACCTCGTCAGAATCGAAGGGGTGACCCAACAGGCGCTTGACCGCGATCACGGTGTTCTCGGGGTCAGTCACCGCGTAGCGCTTTGCGGCCCCTCCGACGAGCTCCTTCTCGCCCTTGAACGCGAGGCAGGACGGGACGGTCGTGTGCTGGTCCTCGCTCAAGATGACGGCGCGCCCGTCCTCGACCGACGCGGCACAGCTGTTGAGCGTGCCCAGATCGATACCGATGACTCGACTGCTCACTCGGTTCCTATCGGCACTTTTTTCGGGGACTTGGCGTGCAGCTCGGCACGCCGTTAGAGTCAGATCGCGAAGGGGATGTAGCTCAGCTGGGAGAGCGCTGCGTTCGCAACGCAGAGGTCGGCGGTTCGATCCCGCTCATCTCCACCAGAACCGTCCCGATCCCCGCACCTGGCCAGGACAGCTGCGTGCTCGGGATGCGGCAGTGTCGCGCGGCGCGACACTTCTCTGCGCAGCGGACCACCTATGAGGGTGAGCGCGGGGTTTTGCGTGGTCCGCGACAGGGGATACCCTTTTCGCCACGCCGCTGAAAAGGGAAGAGCGTAGCGGCGCGTCCGGCGCGGCCACGGGGGAGAGTACCGATGCAGATCCAAGCCGTTCTGGTCGCTGGCGACAAGGGCGCCAGCCGCGCCGTCGCTGCCAGCAGCAAGACGTTCGTGGAGCTCGCGGGCAGGCCCATGTTCGTCTACGTGCTGGAGACGCTACTGCGCACGCCCGAAGTGAGCGAGATCTGGGTCGTTGGCGATGTGCCACGGCTCGAGAAGGCTATGGCCGAGGAGGGCTGTGCGGAGCTCGCCACGGCCCGGGGCTGCCCGCTCCACGTCCTGCCCCAACGCGACTCTCTATACGAGAACGTGTGGGAGACGTTCCTGCTCACGATGCCCCCGGGGACCCTGGACCCGGACCATCCGATCCTCGTAGTCCCGGCCGACATTCCCCTCGCGTTGCCGCAGGAGATCTCCAGCTTCCTCCAGCAGTCGCTCGAGAGCGACGCCGAGTACGCGCTGGGTCTGTCTCCGGACGTGGCCCTCGAGCCGTTCGCCCCAAGGGACGGGGAAGACGGAATCACGATGGCGTACTTCAACCTTGCGGAGGGGCGCTTCCGGCAGAACAACCTGACGATGGTGCGCCCGCTGCGCGTGGGCAACCGGCATTACATCCAGGCGGTCTACGAGAACCGCTATCAGAAGGAGCTCGGAAAGGGACTTCGGCTGGCGTGGCGTATGCTCACCCACGAGTTCCGAAACCTGTCTGTCCTGTTCCTGTTCATCGTGCTGCACCTGGCTGGCATCCTCGATCGGCACGGCTACAGGCGCGCTGCGGATCGAATGCGGAGCTGGGTCTCGCTGCCGGCGGTGGAGCGTGGGATGGGTAAAATGCTGCGCACGCGGCTGCGCTTCGTCACGACGGAGCTCGGCGGCGCGGCGATCGACATCGACAACGAGGTAGATCTCGCAGTGGCCGAGAAGATGATGGGACGCTGGAAGGAGATGCAGGCTCGCCGGGCGAGCGCGGCATGAACGATGGCTGAGACGTTCGAGGAGGTCGTTGGCTCTTCCGTCGCGCTTCGTGAGCTGGGTCCGCGAGGCGTGATCCGCGTGACGGGGGGAGATCGCGTCCGCTTCCTGAACGGGATGGTCAGCAACGACGTGGCCATCCTGGCTCCGGGCGAGCTGTGTGACTCGCTCCAGCTGGACCGAAAAGGCCACATCCTGGCAGAGCTCTCGCTCCTGGTGCTGCCCGACGAAGTCCTGCTCGACATGCTCGGAACGGTGGAGCCGCTTCTGGCCGAGACGCTCGAGAAGCACATCATTGCCGACGACGTGGAGCTGGTGCGGTTGCAGGGCTGGGAGCAGCTCGGGATCGAGGGCCCGGGTGCTCTGGCCGCGATCGCGGGACACGCTCCTGCCGCACTGGCGCTCGGGCACTTCGAGGTCGACGAGTCCGGACGCATCTGGCTCGCTGGCGGCAGCCTCGGGCCCGAAGGCGCCCGCATCCTCGGCGACCCTGCGGCCCTGGCGGACCTACGGGTGGCGCTCGAGCTGCCCTCCCTCTCTTCAGAGGCGTGTGAAGTACTGCGCATCCAGGGCTGCCGCCCAGCGCACGGCATCGACTTCACGGACCGGAGCTTCCCCCAGGAAGCGCGTCTCGACCGAGCCGTATCGTTCACCAAGGGTTGCTACGTCGGACAGGAGATCGTTGCGCGTATCGACTCGCGCGGCGCGGTGAATCGGCTGCTCGTCACGCTCGCTCCCGAGCAGCCCGTGGCTCCTGGAGCCAAGATCATGGCTGATGGCAAAAACGTGGGCCGCGTGACGAGCGCTGCGAGCTCGGCCGCCACAGGCCCGCTGGCGCTTGGCTACGTCCACAAGAATCAGGCTCAGCCCGGCACCAGCCTAGAAATCGAAGGCATTCCCACCACGGTCACAGGCCCCGAATAGAGAGCCAAAGGGAGCCGGAGGTCGGGGGAACCTTCCCCGGCGGACTGTGGTAGCGGTACCCGAGGCGAGCAGGCCCCTCTGAGCACGCAAGGAGCGGAGTCCGCCGGGGAAGGTTCCCCCGACCTCCGGCTCCCGGCCCCCCTATAATCCCCGCCAGTGCCCGCACGCGTGCTTGCGTTGTTCGCGAAGCAACCGGTGGCCGGGAAGGTGAAGACCCGGCTTTCGCCGCCCTTTTCTCTCGAGGAGGCGGCTTCGTTCTATGAGGCGATGCTGCGCGACATTCTCGATCAGCACTCGCGGGGCGATGGCGTTGATCGGGTGCTCTGGTACGAGCCGACCTCTGCACAGCAGTGGTTTCGGAGCGCAGTTCCGGAGGGGTACAGGCTGCTGCCGCAGCGTGGAGACACCCTGGCCGAGCGGATGCAGTATCTGTTTCATCGCCATGTCGTAGAGGGCTACACGCGGCTGGTGCTGCGGGGCAGCGACAGTCCCACGCTTCCGATCGAACGGATCGAGGAGGCCTTTGCCCGGCTCGAGAACAGTGACGTGGTTCTGTGTCCCGACCTCGATGGGGGCTACAACCTGATCGGGCTGCGGGAGCCCCAGGATGCGTTGTTCGAGCTCGAGATGAGTACCGCCAGCGTGCTCGAGCAGACGCTCGAGCGCGCGAGGGAGGCTGGGCTCCGTACCGAGCTGTTGCCCCCGCATTACGACGTGGACACGGGGGCCGACCTCGAGCTGCTCGAGCCGGAGCTGTCCGAGGCGCTGACGCCTCGAACGCTGGGCTGGTTACGCGACTTCCGGTCGTAGGCGCTCGGCACCGGAGTTGCACTGGGGTCCTTCCCTGAACGGATCTCATGCTTCCCTTGCGTCGGTTTCGCGGGGACGAGGTCGGGGTTCGTCGCCCGCGCGGGGACGGCGGACGGAGGGGAGTCCAGGACCATGTACGGAAGGCTCGTCGGGCTCGTAACCGCCCTCGTCATGGGGGTTTTCGGGTCGACAACGGCATTCGCAGACGACGCGTCCGAGGCGCGCATGCAGGCGCTGGAGGAGCGTCTCCTGGCGCTCGAGGACAAGCTCGACGCCAGCGAGCGGGTGATCGAAGAGCAGCAGGGTCTGCTCAAATCCCAAGCAGCTCCTGCTGTCTCTCAAGGCTCGGGGGTCGATTCTTTCTTCCAGAGCCTGGAGGTCGGCGGCCACGTCACCACGTCGTACCTCTACAACTTCAACAGCCCGCGTAGCGGTCCGAGCGGCGGCCAGCCGCTGTGCCAGTTCAACTGCAACAACAACGAGTTCAGTCTCGACGCGGCCAAGCTGGAGATCGGCAAGCCCGCAACCAACCCGGGCGATGCGGGCTTCCAGCTCGACCTGCTGTACGGCCAGAACGCGGACATCTCACGCTTCCTGTCACCCACAGCGGGCGGCGCGGGTGCCTTTGGCGACGATGACTTCAGCCTGTTCGTTCAGCAGGCCTACGTCTCGTACAACTACAACGGCGTCGAGCTCAAGATGGGGAACTTCGAGACGCTGCTGGGCTGGGAGCTGCTCGACTCGCACAAGAACTACAACGTCACGCACGGCATTCTCTTCACGTGGGCCATCCCGCTCTACCACACCGGGCTGATGGCGGGCGGCAGCCTCGGCGAGAACGTAGGCTGGAGCGTCGGCGTCGTGAACGGGTTCAACAACACCGTCGAGACCAACGACAGCAAGGGGGTGATCGGCCTGATCTCGTTCGAGCAGGGACCCTTCTTCACGTCGCTCGCGACCTACCACGGCGCCGACGCGTTCCAGGGGATGATGGGTCAACCCGGGTCGTCGGACGACCAGCTCATCCTCGACCTGGTCGCCAGCTACACGCTGAACGACGAGATCTCCTTCTGGCTGAACGTCGACTACGGCGAGCAAGAGGATGGCGACCCAACGGGCGGCGACGCCGATTGGTTGGGGATCGCGCTGGGAACGAACCTCACCATCACCGACAAGCTGAGCTTCGCCCTGCGCGGGGAGTACTTCGAGGACGACGAGGCGATCCGCGGTATCTCGGGAACGATCCCGGGTGTGACGACGGACTTCGAGGCGTACAGCCTGACTGGAACCCTCAGGTATGCGCTCACAGACCACCTGACGGTCCGCACCGAGCTCCGCTACGACAAGGCTGACGACGACCGGACGATCGGAGGCGGGGGCAACATCTTCCCTGACGACAGCAGCTCCGGCTTCGAAGACGATGCCCTGTATGGAATCGTGGAGGTGTCATACGTCTTCGACTGATTGACGCTGCTCAGGCAGTGGAGCAGTCCTGCCTATTTTCTAGGCAGGAAGGTAGGTTGCGAGGAGTGGTGGTGAGTCTCCCTTCCTCGGGGTGGGAGCGCTCTCACGGTTGGTTCGCTGTGGTATAAGGCTTGCACAAAGCCGAACGGGAGGCTGGCCATGCAAAAGGTCGAGGCAATCATCAAGCCGTTCAAGCTGGATGAAGTAAAGGAAGCCCTGAACGCGATCGGAATTCAGGGGATCACGGTCTCGGAGGTCAAGGGATTCGGACGTCAGAAAGGGCACACGGAGCTGTACCGAGGTGCCGAGTACGTCGTCGACTTCCTGCCGAAGATCAAGCTGGAGGTCATCGTCGTCGACGACATGGTGGCCAAGGTCCTCGAGGCCGTGCAAAGCGCAGCCAACACTGGCCGTATCGGGGACGGGAAGATTTTCGTCCAGCCAGTACTGGAAGCTGTCCGGATTCGCACGGGCGACCGCGGCGAAGAAGCCATCTAGACCCGCACGGAGGAGCTGATGCATACCCCTAGAACCCCCAAGGACGTACTGGACTTCGCGAGCGCCAAGGGCGCGCGGCTCGTCGATCTAAAGTTCATTGACTGGCCCGGAATGTGGCAGCACTTCACGGTCCCCCTTCACGAGCTGGAGGAGTCCACCTTCCAGGATGGGCTCGGCTTCGACGGCTCGAGCATTCGCGGCTGGCAGAGCATCGATTCCAGCGACATGCTCGTGGTTCCGGATCCGGACACCGCCTTCAT
Source organism: Myxococcota bacterium (assembly GCA_965247115.1). Lineage (GTDB taxonomy): Bacteria > Myxococcota_A > UBA9160 > SZUA-336 > SZUA-336 > JAUXJB01. The sequence continues at coordinate 2,072,310 of CBDFGR010000003.1, read as the reverse complement.
CGATCCGTTCTGCGATCATCCCACCCTGTCGATGATCTGCAACATCGTCGACCCGATCACGCGCGAGTCGTACACCCGAGATCCGCGGCACATCGCCACCAAGGCGATCAACTATCTGAAGCTCACCGGCATCGCGGACACGGCCTACTTCGGACCCGAGGCCGAGTTCTTCATCTTCGATGACGTTCGCTATCAGACGAGCCAGAGCTCGGGCTTCTACTACGTGGACTCGGTCGAGGCCCGCTGGAACAGCGGCCGGGAGGAGGGCCCGAACCTGGGTTACAAGCCGCGCTACAAGGAGGGATACTTCCCGGTCCCGCCGAGCGATTCGCTCCAGAACCTTCGCAGCGAGATGGTCCTGCAGATGGAGGAGCTCGGGATCCAGATCGAGGCCCAGCATCACGAGGTCGCGACGGCAGGGCAGGCCGAGATCGACATGCGCTTCAAGCCGCTGGTAGAGATGGCGGACTCGCTCCTGCTCTACAAGTACGTGGTCAAGAACGTCGCAAGAAGCGCGGGCAAGACGGTGACCTTCATGGCAAAGCCCGTCTTCGACGACAACGGCACGGGCATGCACGTCCACCAGTCGCTCTGGCGGGACGGCCAGCCGCTCTTCGCCGGCAACGAGTACGCGGGCGTCTCGTCGGACTGTCTGTACTACATTGGTGGTGTGCTCCAGCACGCGCGCGCCCTCGCGGCGTTCACGAACCCGACCACGAACTCCTACAAACGTCTGGTGCCAGGCTTCGAGGCTCCGGTCAGCCTGGCGTACTCGAGTCGGAATCGTTCAGCGGCTGCCCGCATTCCGATGTACTCGCCGAGCCCGAAGGCAAAGCGCGTCGAGATCCGCTTCCCCGATCCGACCTGCAATCCGTACCTGGCGTTCACGGCCATGCTGATGGCCGGCCTCGACGGGATCGAGAACAAGATCGACCCCGGTGACCCGCTCGACAAGGACATCTACGCCCTGTCGCCAGAGGAGCTCGCGCACGTGCCCGTGATGCCTGGGACGCTCGAAGAGGCTCTCGACTGCCTGGAAGAGGATCACGAGTTCTTGCTGAAGGGCGATGTCTTCACGGAGGACGCGCTGTCGACTTGGATCGAGTACAAGCGGGAGAGAGAGTGCAAGCAGGTTGCGTTGCGGCCTCATCCGCATGAGTTCGAGCTGTACTTCGATATCTAAAGGGAAGAGCTCTCGTCGGGAATCCGGCGGCGAAGGTCGGGAAACTTCCCCCGCCGGATCTCGCTACTCAGCTGGATCTGCAGCGGGGTCGCCTCGGGCACCGCTACACGATCCTGCGGGGGAAGTTTCCCGACCTCCACCGCCTCCCTGCAGGCTGATCCTTTAAGAGCCGAGGACGTCACCCATCGAGTAGAGGCCCGGGGGTTTGTCTTGGATCCAGGTGGCGGCGCGGAGGGCGCCGGTGGCGAAGTTTTCTCGGGAGAGGGCTCGGTGGGAGAGCTCCAGCCGTTCGCCGGGGCCTGCCAGGTAGATGGTGTGTTCGCCGACGCTGTCGCCCAGGCGGAGGGTTTGCATTCCGATCGCGTCGGGGGAGCGGGGGCCCGTCTGGCCTTCGCGTTGGTAGATGGCGACGCGGTCGAAGTCCTGGCCCCTGGCAGCGGCGACGGTGCGGCCCAGGCGCACAGCCGTGCCACTCGGGGCGTCGACCTTCTGGTCGTGGTGCATCTCGAGGATGTCGATCTCGTAGCCCTCGAGCCGGCGCGCGGCCTCCGCTGCCAGGTCGAGTAGGACGTTTACGCCGAGCGAGTAGTTTGCGGCCATGACGATCGGTAGCTGCTCGGCAGCGTTGCGGATGTCTTCGAGCTGTGGCTCCTCGAATCCGGTCGTCGCGATGACGAGGGGGACGGTTGCGCGTCTCGCGACGGTTGCGCGTCTCGCCTCGGCGATCAGCTCAAGGGTCGAGGACGGGACGGAGAAGTCGATGGCGACGTCGCAACTCGCGAGGGCCGCCCCGAGGTCGCTCGTGAGCTCGACGCCAGGGGAGACCTCCTTGCCGAGGTCGGGGTGGCTCGAGCTATCGAGGGCCGCGCCGACGTCGAACGACGCTCTGGACTCCAGGGCCCGCAGGATGTGGTGGCCCATGCGACCTGCGGCTCCGACGACCGCGACGCGTGTCATGCGCGGTCGAGGGCTCCGAGCGCGGCCTCGAGCTGGTCGCGATTGCCCTTCTGCATCTCCGTCAGGGGAAGCCGCAGTGTGGCATCCGCGATGCGTCCCTGGATCTGCAAGGCGGTCTTGACCGGAATCGGGTTCGTCTCGATGAAGAGCGCGTTCATGAGCGGAAGCAGCTCGTAGTGGAGGCGCCGCGCACGCTCGGTGTCGCCGTCGAAGAAGGCCTGCACGATGGCAGCCATCTCCACCGGTGCCACGTTCGACGTGGTGGAGATCACGCCGCGCCCGCCGATGGCGAGCAACGGCAGGGTCAGGGAGTCGTCGCCGGAAACGACCGAGAAGTCCGGGTCGGACTGCGCGATGGTTTCGGAGCTCAGACCCAGGTCGCCGCCCGCCTCCTTGAGGCCGATCACTCCCGGGAGGCGCGAGCAGCGTGCCGTGGTCTCCGGCTCAATCCGCGAGCTCGTGCGCCCCGGGATGTTGTACAGCACAAGGGGTAGCCCCGACTCTTCCGCGACCTCGCGGTAGTGGAGGAAGATCCCGTCCTGCGTGGGCTTGTTGTAGTACGGCGAGATGAGCAGCGCGCCGTCGGCCCCGGACTCGCGGGCCTCCCGCGTGCGCCCAGCCGCCTCGCGCGTCGAGTTGGAGCCCGTTCCAGCCACGACCGGTACGCGCCCGGCCACGACGTCGACCACGTGACGAACCACGCTCCCGTCTTCGGCGTGGGAGAGGGTGGCCGCCTCTCCCGTGCTGCCGCACGGGACCAGTCCGTCGATCCCCGACTCGATCTGCCACTCCACGAGCGAGGAGAGCGAGTCGAAGTCGATACCTCCGTCAGCGCGAAATGGCGTTACGAGTGCGGTGTAGGTTCCCCGGAGTTCCATCAGATCTCGATCTCCCCACTAAAGATGTGTGCCGCGGGTCCCGTGAGCCAGACCGGTCCGTCGTCCTCGGGCCAGCGTACCCGTAGCGTACCGCCTCGGAGGCGGATTTGAACATCCCTCTCGCTCTTTCCGGCAAGGACCGCAGCGACACAGCTCGCACACGCCCCGCTGCCGCAGGCGAGCGTCTCGCCCGTTCCTCGCTCCCACGTGCGCTGCTCGAGCAGGCTGCGCGAGCGCAGCGCCACGAACTCCACGTTCGTGCGCTTGGGGAACGCAGGGTGGCTCTCGATCTGCGGTCCGATCTGCTCGACGGGCGTGCTCTCAGGGTCGTCGACGAAGATCACGCAGTGCGGATTTCCCATCGAGACGGCGCTGACGAGCAGGCGCTGGCTCTCGAGCTGCAGCGGGACCTCCACGAGGGGACCCTCCCCGCCGAGCTCCGCGGGGATGCGCTTGGGCCGGAGCTCCGGCGGGGGCATCTCGACCTCCACCTGGTCGTCTCCCAGCCAGCGCGGCGTCACAATGCCGGCCAGCGTCTCGACACGGATCTGATCGCGGCTGTCCAGTCCCCGGTCGCGCACGTACTTCAGGAAGGCGCGGATGCCGTTCGCGCACATCTCGGCCGTGCTGCCGTCGGGGTTGCGAATGCCCATGAAAAAATCCGCCTCGCCTGAGGGCTGACAGAGCAGGAGCTGGTCGCCGCCGATGCCGAAGCGTCGATCCAGGGCGGTGCGTGCGAACTCGGACCAGTCAAGGCCGAGATCTCCGTTCGTGCAGTCGATGACGACGAAGTCGTTGCCCGCGCCGTGCATCTTGGCGAACGGAAGCTTCCTCGTGGCGGTCACTCGCTCTTCTCCGTCTCCTCGGACTCGTCCGTTTCCGAGGCGTCCGATGCCGGGGTCGGCTGGAGACCCGGTCGCTTCGCGGGACCGTAGTGCCCGCAGGCGAGCAGGCACAGGGCAAGGGCCAGGAGGAGCGTGAGCGGGCGCCTCATGCCGGCTCCGTGGAGACGAGCTCGGCCCGGGTCTGCTCGAGCTGGGACCTGGCCTCTTCGAGGCTGCGCAGGACGTTGTGACGCGCCGGGCTCCCGGGAGCACGCCGCGCCTCGATGGAGCGCTCGACGGAGAAGAAGGCGCTGGGCTCGATATCCAGCGCCGGATGGATCCCCACGAGCGTAGCTTGGCTGAGCTCCGACAGCGGTTGCCCGGACTCGAGCGCGTGCTTGACCACGCCCCCAACGATCCCGTGCGCCTCGCGGAACGGAACCCCCCGCTCCACCAGGTGCTCTGCCAGGTCGGTCGCCAGCAGCATGCCGTCGGAGGCGGCCTCCAGCATGACTTCGGAGCGCACGCGCAGCGTCCGCAGAGTCGCGGCCAGGATGTCGAGGCACGCGGTCGCGGTCTCGACCGCGTCGAATACCGGCTCCTTGTCTTCCTGCAGATCGCGGTTGTAGGCCAGCGGCAGCCCTTTCACGGTCATCAGCAGGCTGACCAGATCGCCGACCACGCGGCCGGACTTCCCCCGCACCAGCTCGGGCACGTCCGGGTTCTTCTTCTGGGGCATCAGGCTCGAGCCGGTGCTGAAGGCGTCGTCGAGCTCGACGAACCCGAATTCCGACGTGCTCCAGAGCACCAGCTCTTCGCAGATTCGAGACAGGTGGACCATCAGGATTCCCAGCACGGCCAGGAGCTCCAGGGCGGCGTCGCGTGCGGAAACCGCATCGAGGCTGTTCCGCGCCGGGCCCGCGAAGCCGAGCGACTCTGCAGTGCTCTCGCGGTCGATGGGAAGCGTGGTCCCCGCCAGCGCACCGGAGCCGAGCGGTGAGGTGGAAATGCGCGCCCGCGCGTCCGCCAGGCGTCCGTCGTCCCGCGTGAGCGCCTCGAAGTGAGCCAGCCAGTGGTGCGAGAGCCGTACCGGCTGCGCCCGTTGCAGGTGCGTGTAGCCCGGCAGCACGACCTCGATCTCGCTGGCCGCTCGCTCGACGAGTGCAGCCCGCAGGTCCAGCAGGGCCGCTCGCGTCCCCGTGATGCCCTCGCGCATCCACAGCGCGAACGCGGTGGCTACCTGGTCGTTGCGACTGCGCCCGGAGTGGAGCTTGCCCGCGACACTCCCCACGAGCTCACCCAGGCGTCGCTCCACATTCATGTGGATGTCCTCCAGGGCCGGATCGAGCTGGAGCGCGCCGTCTGCCAGCTCCGCGCCGACCTGCGCGAGCCCTTTCACCAGCTCCTGGGCCTCCTCGGCGGAGAGAATGCCCTGCTGGCCGAGCATGCGCGCGTGGGCCTGGCTGGCGCGGATCTCGTGCCGCGCGAGCTTCACGTCGAACCCGGTGGAGCTCCCGAAGCTCTCGAGCTTCGGGTCGGCGCCCTTCTCGAAGCGCCCGCCCCAGGTCGGGGATGTCTTCGCTTCGGCCATGCGCGCGCCCCTGGCCCGGATTGAGGCCGGGAGCGAGGATGCCCGGGTGGCTGGGGAGCCGCAAGGGAGGCCATGTGCGAGCGCTTCCCGGCGGAACTACCATCAGGCTGTGCCGGAAGGAATTCGCAGCGCGCTCTCGCCCACACCCAAGCTCTGCACCCTCGCCGCCGTGCTCGCGGTGATCGTTCCACTCGATCAGCTCACGAAGTACTGGGTCGCCACCAACGTGTCGCCCTGGGAGCCGATCACGGTCATCGACGGTCTCCTGAAGATCACCCATGCCAGGAACCCGGGAGCAGTATTCGGGCTGGCCCAGGAGCTTCCGGTCTGGGTCTTCGTCCTGCTCACGGTCGCGGCGTTGTGGCTGATCGGGTCCTTCTACCGCAGCCTGGAAGCTGACGATCAGCGCCAGGCGCTCTCGCTCGGTCTCATTCTGGCTGGCGCCCTCGGCAATCTGATCGACCGCCTTACGCGGGGCGAGGTGGTCGACTTTCTGCAGTTCGACCTCCGGCTCTTTGTCTTCCCTGACTTCAACGTCGCCGACAGCGCGATCGTGGTGGGTGTGGGCCTGCTCCTGCTGGAGATGCTGAGCCAGCCAGCGGACGAGAAGGTCCCAGGCGAGAGCGACGGCTGATGACGACGGCCTGGGTGGGGATCGGCGCGAACAAGGGCGACCCGGAGCGGGCAGTGGGCGCGGCGATCAGGTCTCTCCTGGCATTCGGTCCAGTGAACGCGTCGTCGCTGTACAGGACCGAGCCGCAGGGGCGGCGCGATCAGCCCTGGTTCGTGAATGCGGTGGCTCGCGTGGAGTGTGAGCTGGGGCCGCGCGAGCTGCTCCGGCACCTACAGGCGCTCGAGCGGGCCGCCGGGCGGAAGGTGGGAGGACCCCGCTGGGGGCCGCGCGAACTCGATCTCGACCTGTTGCTGTTCGGCTCGACCGTTCTCGAGAGCCCCGAGCTCAGCCTGCCCCATCCGCGCTTTCACACCCGGCGCTTCGTGCTGGAGCCCCTCGTCGAGATCGCCCCGGAGCTGCGAGATCCGCGCAGCGGCAAACGCGCCCACGAGCTGCTCCGGGACCTTGACGATCCCCTACGCAGTGAGAGAATCTCCGCTGACGCCTCGCACCGTGCGGGCGAAGCTGGAGCAGGGCGACGATTTCGCCAGGGGCGACGTGCTCGCCCGGAGGTCATCGGACAATGAAGTTCTTTCTCGACACCGCCCACGTACCCGACATTCGAGAAGCCGCGGCGCTGGGCCTGTTGGATGGCGTGACGACCAACCCGAGCTTGCTCTCGAAAGAAGACGGCGATCCGCGGGAGGTCGTGCGCGAGATCGCGAAGATCTGCGACGGTCCGATCAGTGCCGAGGTCGTCAGCCTCGACGCGCAGGGTATGGTCCGCGAGGGTCTCGAGTGGTCCAAGGTCGCCTCCAACATCGTGGTCAAGATCCCGATGTCGACGGAGGGGCTGAAAGCGATCCGCATCCTGGCCGATCAGAGCATCGCTTGTAACTGCACGCTCATCTTCAGTCCGATTCAAGCACTGATGGCGGCCAAGGCTGGCGCCGCCATGGTCTCGCCCTTCGTGGGCAGGCTCGACGACATCCAGCAGGTCGGAATGGAGCTCGTCGAGCAGATCTGTCAGATCTTCTCGAACTACGAGATCGAGACCGAGGTGCTCGTCGCGAGCGTGCGCAGCCCGACACACGTGGTCGACGCCGCTCGCATCGGCGCCGACATCACAACCATGCCGTTGTCAGTGCTGCAGGCACTGACCAAACATCCCCTGACCGACATCGGGATCGAGCGCTTCCTGGCAGACTGGGAGAAGATCAAAGAGAGGTAGCGCAGCCTCTGGCAGGGACTCGTCCACGCCACCTACGCACTCGCCAGAGCACTTTCAGTCGGGCGGCTGAAGCAGCGCACGCCTAGGACACCGGTGGCGGCGCTCTGATAAGCTCTGGCGACCCGCGCGGAGATCAGAGAGGTCTCGTTCTCTCGTCGCTTTCGACTCGACAAAGGATCTGACGTGATCAGCAAGCAAGACGCACTCGACTATCATAGTAAGGGAAAGGCCGGAAAGATCGAGGTCGTTCCGACAAAGCGTGCGGTCACCGCTCGCGACCTCTCGCTCGCCTATACGCCCGGCGTGGCGGAGCCCTGTCGCGAGATCCACCGCATGCCGGACGAGGTGTTCCGCTATACGGCGCGGTCGAATCTCGTCGCCGTCGTGACGAACGGGACTGCGGTGCTCGGTCTGGGCAACATCGGCGCCCTCGCGGGCAAGCCCGTGATGGAGGGCAAGGGCGTCCTGTTCAAGCGCTTTGCTGGCGTCGACGTCTTCGACATCGAGCTCGATACGGAAGACCCGGACGAGATGATCCTGGCCTGCAAGCTGCTCGAGCCGACCTTTGGCGGGATCAACCTGGAGGACATCCGCGCCCCGGACTGCTTCTACATCGAGGAGGCGCTGATCGAGGCCCTCGACATCCCGGTGTTTCACGACGACCAGCACGGCACGGCCATCATCTCCGCCGCGGCCTTTCTCAATGCTCTCGAGCTGACGGAGCGCAGCATCGAGGACTGCAAGGTCGTCTTTGCCGGCGCCGGCGCCGCGGGCGTCGCCTGCGCCGAGCTGTACCTCGAGCTCGGCGTAAAGCGCGAGAACATGCTGATGGTGGACAGCCGCGGCGTGATCTACACCGGTCGCATCGAGGGCATGAATCCCTACAAGGAGCGCCTGGCCGTCGAGACCGATGCGCGCACTCTCGAGGACGCGATGCGCGGTGCCGACGCCTTCATTGGCGTCAGTGCGGCGGGTCTCGTAACGCAGGAGATGGTGCGCTCGATGGCCGATCGGCCGCTGATCTTTGCGATGGCCAATCCCGACCCGGAAATCTCTCCTGCCGACGTGGCCGAGGTGCGGGAGGACGCGATCATGGCTACGGGGCGCTCGGACTACCCGAACCAGGTCAACAACGTGCTCGGCTTCCCGTTCATCTTCCGGGCGGCCCTCGACGTGCGCGCCCGCAAGATCAATACCGAGATGAAGCTCGCGGCCGTGAGCGCGCTGGCGGAGCTGGCGAAGCAGGGCGAGCAGGGGCTGCCCGAAGAGGTACGCCAGGCGTATCCTGGCGAGCGCTTCGAGTTCGGACCGAAGTACATCATCCCGAAACCCTTCGATCCTCGCGTACTCATCTACGAGGCGAGCGCGGTCGCTCAGGCCGCGATGGAGACGGGAGTCGCACGCATCGAGCTCGACATCGACGAGTACCGCAACCAGCTCGAGCGCTATCGTGGCGTTACGCGCCAGGTCATGCGCACCGTGATGAACACGGCGAAGAGCCAGCAGCTCAAGCGCGTGGTCTTTCCGGAGGGAAGCGAAGAGCGGGTGCTGCGCGCGATCGAGATCCTGCGCGAGGAGGAGCTGGCCGAACCCGTCCTGCTGGGAGACGAGAGCGAGATTCGGGGCAACGCAAAACAGCTCGGCGTCGATCTCGACGGCGTGACCCTGATCGATCCGCGGAGCTCCGATCGCAGCGTTTACTACCGCAAGGAGCTCCTCCAGCTGCGGCGCCACAAGGGAGTGACCGTCCCCGACGCAGAGCGGCTGCTGGCTCGCCGCAGCTACTTCGGCGTGATGATGGTGCGTCTGGGGGACGCCCACGGTCTGCTCGCAGGTCTCACCAAGTCCTACCCCGCATCCATCCTTCCCTTCCTCGAAGTCATCGGCCTCTCCGAGGGCCACCGGCGCGCCGCCGGAGTCTCGCTCGTGATCCAGAGCGATCGGGTGATGTTCTTTGCGGATACGGCGATCAACATCGATCCGGATGCAGAGGCCCTGGCCGAGATCGCCGGTATGGCTGCGTCGACGGCGGAGTGGCTGGGCTACGATCCGACGGTCGGCGTGCTCTCCTTCTCCAACTACGGCAGCTACCGGGGCGAGGAGACGAGTCCGCCCGCGGAGGCCGTCCGCCTTGCACGGGAACGGTGGCCGGATCTCAAGATCGATGGTGAGATGCAGGCCGACCTTGCACTCGATGCGACCAAGCGCGCCACGCGCTTTCCTTTCTCCGAGATCGAGGGCGAGGCGAACGTGCTCGTATTCCCGAACCTCCACGCGGCGCACATCGGCGTGAGGCTCATGGATGCCGCTGCCAACGCAAGCGTCGTTGGCCCGATCATGATGGGGATGCGCAGTCCCGTAAACTCGCTGCAGCCCACGGCGACGGTCGAGGACATCGTCAACATGACGGCGGTAACGGTGCTGCAGACCCAGAAGGAGTACTAACGCTGTCGATCGAGGAGAAGCTCAAGCACCTGGACGAGCTCCGCGCCCAGTCCGAGCTCGGAGGTGGCCAGGATCGCATCGACCGGCAGCACGCCCAGGGCAAGCTCACCGCACGCGAACGGATCGAGCTGCTCGTCGATCCCGGCACGTTTCGCGAGTACGACCGCTTCAAGACCCATCGCGCCCACGACTTTGGCATGGAGGAGACGAAGATCCTCGGCGACGGGGTGGTTACCGGCACCGCCCGGATCGACGGACGCCTCGTCTTCCTGTTCGCGCACGACTTCACGGTGTTCGGGGGCTCCCTCTCGGGTGCGTTCGCCGAGAAGGTCTGCAAGGTCATGGATCACGCGGCCAAGGTCGGCGCGCCGTTCATCGGGCTGAACGACTGCGGTGGCGCGCGGATCCAGGAGGGCGTGGTCTCCCTTGCCGGCTACGCGGACATCTTCTTGCGCAACATCCTGCAGTCGGGCGTCGTCCCCCAGATCTCCGCCATCATGGGTCCCTGCGCCGGCGGCGCGGTGTACTCGCCCGCACTCACAGACTTCATCCTCATGGTGAAGGGCACGAGCAACATGTTCATCACGGGCCCTGATGTGATCAAGACCGTGACGTACGAGGAGGTCACGAAGGAAGATCTCGGCGGGGCGACCACGCACAGCACCAAGAGCGGCGTTGCGCACTTCGCGGCCGAGACGGACCAGGAGTGCATCCAGCTGATCCGCGCCCTGCTCGGCTTCATCCCGCAGAACAACCAGGAAGATCCACCTTTTGTCCCCACCGACGACGATCCGAACCGGATCGAGCCCAGGTTGAACACGCTGGTCTCTGTCGATCATCTCAAGCCCTACAACATGAAGGAGCTCGTGGAGCTGGTCACGGACGACGGGATCTTCCTCGAGGTTCACGCGCACTACGCGCGAAACATGATCATCGGCTTCGGGCGCTTTGGCGGCTGGAGCGTGGGAATCGTGGGCAACAATCCGGCCTACAGTGCCGGCTCTCTGGACATCGACTCGGCGAAGAAGGCGGCCCGCTTCGTTCGCTTCTGTGATGCCTTCAACATCCCTCTCGTCACGTTCGTCGACGTCCCGGGCTACTTGCCCGGTGTCGCCCAGGAGCTGGGCGGCGTCATCCTGCACGGAGCCAAGCTGCTCTACGCGTTCGCGGAGGCGACCGTGCCAAAGGTCACAATCATCACGCGCAAGGCGTACGGCGGCGCCTACGACGTGATGAGCTCCAAGCACATCCGCGGCGACATCAGCTTTGCGTACCCGCAGGCCGAGATCGCCGTCATGGGACCCGACGGCGCGGTGAACATCGTGTTCCGCGATGAGATCGCAGAGGCCAAAGACCCCGAGGAGGCACGCAAGCGCCTCGAGGCGGACTACCGCGAACGCTTTGCGAACCCCTACCGCGCCGCTGAGCTCGGCTACATCGACGACGTGATTCGCCCCGAGGAAACGCGGCCCCGGATCATTGAGTCGCTGGCGATGTTGCAGAACAAGCGCGACGAGAACCCACCGAAGAAGCACGGGAACATCCCGTTGTGAGTGCTCCTCCCCCTTTCGAGAGGGTACTGGTCGCGAATCGGGGGGAGATCGCAGTCAGGATCATGCGCGCCTGCCGCGAGCTGGGCGTCTCCTCGGTCGCGGTTTTCTCGGAGGCCGATCGCAACGCGCTGCACGTCCGGCACGCCGACGAGGCTCACCCTTGTGGGCCGGCGCCCGCGGCCCAGAGCTACCTGAATGTCGATCGGCTCGTAGAGATCGCGAAGGACTCGGGAGCGCAGGCGATCCACCCGGGCTACGGCTTTCTCTCCGAGAACGCCGCCTTCGCCAGCCGCTGCGCCGAGGAGGGCATTACGTTCATCGGACCTCGTCCCGAGACGATCGCGGAGATGGGGGACAAGGTCGTGGCGCGACGCAAGATGGAGGCCGCGGGCGTGCCGATCGTTCCGGGAACGACCGAGCGGCTGAGCGACGAGGAGACGATCAAGTTCTCCCGAGAGATCGGGTTCCCCGTCATGGTGAAGGCCTCCGCGGGCGGCGGGGGAAAGGGCATGCGGCTCGTTCGCGAGGAGCGTGAGCTCGAGCAGAGCATCAAACGCGCGCGCTCGGAGGCCCGGGCTTCCTTCGGCGACGACTCGATCTACCTGGAGAAGTTCGTAAACCAGCCGCGTCACATCGAGATCCAGATCCTCGGTGACTCGCACGGCAACATCATCCACCTGTTCGAGCGCGAGTGCTCGATCCAGCGGCGCCACCAGAAAGTGATCGAGGAGGCGCCAGCCAATCGGATGCCCGCTTCGCTGCGCGAAGAGATGGGCAAGGCCGCCGTGGCCGCGGCAAAGGCCGTCGGGTACGAGGGTGCGGGCACCTGTGAGTTCCTCGTCGACGACCAGTTCCGCTTCTACTTCCTAGAGATGAACACGCGCATCCAGGTCGAGCATCCCGTGACCGAGATGATCACGAACATTGACATCGTCAAGACCGGGATTCGAATCGCCGCGGGGGCAGAGATCGGAATCTCCCAGGACGAGGTCGGCGTCAACGGCTGGGCGATCGAGTGTCGCATCTACGCGGAGGACCCGGAGCGGAACTTCCGGCCGTCGCCGGGTGAGATCCTCGTCTACAGCCCGCCGGGTGGGCCGGGGGTGCGCAACGACAGTGGCGTGTTTGCGGGCGCGGTGGTGCCCGTTTACTACGATCCGATGGTCTCCAAGCTCGTGTGCTGGGGCCGAGACAGGGATGAGGCCATTGCGCGCATGGAGCGCGCCCTCAAGGAGTTCGTGGTCAAGGGCATCAAGACGTCGATCCCGTTCCATCGGCAGGTCATGACCAACGAGAAGTTCCGCGCTGGGGACTTCGATACGAGCTTTATCGAGACGGAGATTCTCCCGAACGACCCGATGACCACGCCGGTCGACGCGGAGGAGCGCGAGGTCGGTGTGATGCTGGCGGGAGTTGCGGCCTACCGACGCGATCGCGAACGGGCCGCGCGCGCGGAGTCGATTCGAGGTCCAGGCGTCTCCGCCTGGAAGGCGGCGGGCCGCGCGCGCCAGCTGCGGAGATGAGCCGTGCACTATGAGGTCACCATCGGGGAGGACGCGCACAGCGTCGAGGTAAAGGACGTCGGGGGCGACCTGTTCGACGTCAGCGTCGATGGTGGGGACCCAGTGCGCCTCGACGTGATGAAGACCCCGCGGACCGTGTACTCGATCCTGATCGGGTCGAGACAGTACGAGGGGAGCGTGGACGAGCTGGAGGACGGCAGCTTCGACGTTCACGTCGGCGCCAGCGCTTTCGGCTGCACGGTCATCGATCTGCGCCGCAAAGTTCTCGTGGCCGGGGCCGCAGCCACCTTGACGGGGCGCCAGGAGCTCAAGGCGCACATCCCGGGCAAGGTCGTGAAGATCCTGGTCAAGGTGGGCGATTTCGTCCTTGAAGATCAGGGGCTGGTCGTGATCGAGGCGATGAAGATGGAGAACGAGCTCAAGAGCCCGGTCGCCGGCGTCGTGACGGAGATCAACACCAGCGAGGGCGGGACGGTCGACGCCGACGCGCTCCTGCTCGTGGTCGAGCCTCCGGACGACGACTGAGGCGATCCGAGCCTGGCTCCAGACCCAGCGCGCCTCGCGCGGGCTCAGTGCAGGCGGCGGAGTAGCAGCGGAAGCTCCCGGAGATCGCGCAGTCTGAAGTCCGGTCGCGGCCCCGAGGCGTTCGGGGAGTCGCGTCTCTGAAGGTAGATGGAGCGCACTCCGGCAGCCCGTGCTGCGGCCACATCGGTCCGCAGCTTGTCTCCGACGAAGATCGCTCGCCTGGGGGGTACCCGCAGCTGCTCGAGCACCGCATGGATCATCGTTGGGTCGGGCTTTCGACGGCCGGTGTTGGCGGACCAGAGCGCGCAGTCGATGTGCTGGATCACACCGGCACGGTGCAGCGCTCGCGCGTGCTGGTCGCCGGGGATGACGTTGTTCGACACGAGGCCGAGCCGGTAGCGACGCGCGAGCCCGGCCACGACCTCGCGGGAGTACGAGTAAGGGCGCTGCGTCTCCTGGCGACGCAACGCCTGCAGCAGCAAGGCCCGAACGGGAGGCGCTGTATCACTCCAGACCGCATCGATGTCCGGCTGGGTGCACGCGGGCTCGAGCGCTCGATAGGCCTCGCGCAGCCGCTGAGCGCGGTCCATGATGCACGCTTCCGGATCCTCGACGTCGAGCTCTCGGAGCGCCTCGATCAGGTGGCTGTCGCGACTCGCGGCCTCATAGGTCGCTACCTCTGGAATCAACACCCCGCCCATGTCGAGCAGGACCGCCTCGATGGGATCGTGGACCAAGAGTCAGCTGGCCTCCGCCGAAGCCACGCGCTCGCGCCGCCGCACGAGCAGTCGCGCGGTCCAGATGCCGGATTCGTAGAGGAGCATGAGCGGGACCGCCAGCATGATCTGGCTGGCGGGGTCCGCCGGCGTCAGGACAGCAGCAGCGACGAACATGCACAGGACGGCGTACCTGCGACCGCGAGCGAGCGCCTCCGGAGTCACGATGCCGGCCAGTGCCAGGAAGACGATCACGATCGGCAGCTCGAAGGCCAGGCCGAAGACGATGTAGAGGCGGGAAACGAACGAGAAGACGGCCTGGGTCGTCCACGACGTGGTGACGTACTCTGCCTCGAGTGACAGGAACCAGTCGAAGATCGTCGGAAAGGCGAGGAAGTAGCCAAACGAGCAGCCCACTACGAACAGGACCGAGGTCGACAGGACGAAGGGCAGCGCGAAGCGCCGCTCTTTTGCGTAGAGGCCCGGCGACACGAACGACCAGGCCTGGTACAGAGAGACGGGGAGTGAGACGACGAAGCCGGCGAGGATTGCACTCTTGACGTAGGTGAAGAAGAGCTCGGGGGGCGCAATGACCACCAGCTTGTGCCCTTTCCCCTCTACTGCCGCCACGGCCGGTAGCATCAAGATCTTGAAGACGTCGCGCGCCCAGTAGCCCGCCACCACGGCGAACAGGAGCCAGGTTCCGAGCGCCCAGAACAACCTGTGACGCAGCTCGCTGAGATGGTCGATCAGCGGACGCGGCGAATCATCCATCGGTCTTCGGCTTCGCCTCGTCATCCCGAGCTGCGTCGGGCTTGGGGTCGGGCTCTTTTGAAACGGGCTTCGACTCCTCCTTCTTGTCTTCTTCCAGGGGTTTTTTGACTTCCTCCAGGGGAGCGTAGAGGGTGTTGCGCAGCTCCGTAGAGGCACGGCGGAACTCCGCCATGCCGCGTCCCAAGGACCGTGCCATTTCGGGCAAGCGCTTCGGGCCCAGCACCAATAGCGCCACGACCAGAATCACCAGGAGCTCAGGCATTCCGATGCCGAACAAGGCTCGCCTCCTCTCGGGAAGGTAGCGCGTCAGTTACTGCAAGGTCACGCGGGGAGGCACCTCTACCGAGACGACCTCGAAGGACTCCTGCGAGCTGGTTTCGTAGCGAATCAGCTTCTTGCGCGAGAAGACCAGGACGGATTCGCCGTTCCGTCGCCGCACCGACAGGCCCTCTTTGTCCTCGACGAAGTCCAGCACCCCGCGAATCCGCTCGACACCCTCCTCGGTCCACAGTGTCAGCACCCTCTCCATGCGTCGCGCGACGTGCAGGTACACGACGACGCCGTTGCAGCGGCGCAACAGCGCAGCGGCCCGCTCGGGGTCTGCCATGTAGCGGTAGGGGTCGGAGGGGACCGGGACGCGTGCGGCGCGCAGGATACGAACGACCCGCCCGACGCCGTACACCGCGGGCATCTCACCTTGAGGTGCCAGCGGGATCCGATCCAAGATCTCGTGAGGCTTGCCGCTCGTGGGGCTGAAACGGATGATCAAGCCTGCGCCGTCCACTTCTGCGCCCGAAACGACAGAGACGAGCTTCCTCTGGAGCTTCGACAGGGTCAACCCAGCGACGCTAGCGCAGCGCGCGCGCCTCGTCAGCCGGGCAGCTCGATCAGGACGAGGTTGTCCTGTACGCCGGAGACGTCGACGGCAAAGCTCCCGCCCACACCCTCGATCAGCGCGCGGGCGAGCACCACCTCGAGTGGTTGTGAGGGCCCCGGTCCGTCTTCGGGCGCGATGAGCACTTCCTCCGGACTCTGGAAACGGATCAGCACGCGGTGATGCGCGGAACGCTCCGCGCTCTCCGCGTGATGGAGGCTCCCGACGTAGAGCTCGCCCGAGCTCGGCAGCATGCGCAGCGCCCGGTCGAGCAGCATGCCGATCGCAAAGCGGACCCGCTCCTCGTCCGCGAGCGCGGCCGGCGCCGCGTAGTCGAGCTCTCGCTGCAGCACGATCGAACGGGCGCGAAGCTTGTCGGCACGGCGTTCGAGCTCCGCTCCGATCAGGGCCGCGAGGCCGAAGCTTCGGGTCCCCTCATCCTTGAGCCCGGCAAAGCGCTCGAGCCGATTGATCGTCTCCTCGAGCTGTCCCAGGTCGCGTTCGACCAGCTTCGAGAACTCGCGGCGGACCGACGTGTCGTCCGGCCGCTGCTCCAGCAGGTTCGCGTAGGTCCGGATGGCCAGCATCGGCTCCCGGATCTCCTGAGCAAGCGGGGGGATCACGTGGCCGAGCGCGGGCTCAGAGCTCGGAGCTTCCGGCGCTGCGGGCGACTCTGCCGCAGCCGCCGGGGACTCTGCCGCAGCCGCCGGGGGCTCGGGCGTGAAGACAGGCGCGGCTGCGGGCTCGGTCCGGGTCTGCGGAGTCGCGGTCGCGTTTGGAGCTCTGCCGAGGCCGATGCTCACGTCCTCCGCTCCCACCAGAGGACCCGCCGCCTTGGCCAACGTCGCGTCGAGCACGGCCTCCAGCTCCCGCAGGTTGCCGGGCCACGCGTAGTCAGCGAGCGCGTCGAGCGCGCTGCGGTCGAGCTCCACAGGGCGTCCGGCACCCTCCGACCAGAGAGCGGTGAGGCCGTACGCCAGGCTGTCCAGGTCGTCTCGCTCGCGCAGGGCAGGAAGCGGGACGCGAATCCAGGGCAGCTGTCGCATGGGTGCAATCAGGGCGCGCGCTCGGCTGACGCTGGCGATCCAGCGAATGGACTCGAGACCGAGCGCTCCACTGGAGCCGAGCAGCTGCAGCAGCCGGTCCTGGACCTCGCGCCGGACTCGATCGATGCCTTCCAGATAGATGCTCACGCGGCGGCCTCGGGTCTGGTCCAGCAAGCGTTGCTCGCTGTCCGCTGCGAACGAGGAGGCTGGCACCACGATCAGCTCGTCCCGCACGGGCTCCGCGAGCTGGTGGATGTAGTGCGCCAGGATGCCGCGGCCGCTGCCCGGCTCTCCGACGAGCAGCACCGGGCGCCGCGCGTTCCGGGGGTCGACCGCATGGCGCAGCTCCACCAGGTCGATCTGGGCGTAGAAGAGCTCGGTGCGGCGCGCTACCCAGGCGCGCCGTGCGCGCTCGCGGAGGGAGCTCGGGCGATGGGGTTGATCGAGCAATGAGGCCGCAACGTCGACCAGATCATCGGGCTCGAGCGGCCAGCCCAGCACCCGCAGGGGTCGGTCGTCGATCAGCTGGTGCAGCAGCGGGAGCGTCGGCCTGCCGCTTGACGGCTGGACGTAGATCACCGGTGCCGCTGCGCGGCGCGCCAGGGGAATCGAGTGCAGGAAGTCCAGACAGGCCTCGAGGTCGGCCAGGTCCTCGGGTGGTTCCGCACCGATCAGCGTGATCAGGTCTGGGCTCTCCGTGTTCTTCCAGCTCGCGCGATCGGGCCGACCCGTGTGCACGCTGCCGAGCGCACTCAGGTGATGCGCCAGCGTCTCGGGCAGGGAACGTTCGTTAGAGAGGATCCAGATCGTCGCCATTTCCGGTGGCCTTCGGCTCGGGTCCGCGACGCGCGCGGGGCGGTCCCGGTAGAAGCAAATCTCTCGCCAGTGTAACAGGCCGTGGCATTCGCAGATCCGCGGAGGTACCTCTGTGCCTGTGACTCTCCAGGCGGGCAAGCTTCCTGCCGCGCTCATGCGCGAGCTGCTGTCGTCGGGGCCCGCGGCCTCGAGCGAGGTGCTGGTCGGTCCGGCTCCGGGAGAGGACGCGTGCGCGATCGAAGTGCCGGAGGGTGTACTGATCGCGGCCACCGATCCCATCACGCTCACCGGAGGCGAGGTGGGTGCGTACGCGGTGAACATCAACGCGAACGACGTCGCGGTGATGGGCGCGCGGCCGCGCTGGTTTCTGGCGACGATCCTGCTGCCGATCGGCAGCGAAGACGCAGACGTGCGGGTGGTCTTCGACGGGATCCGGGACGCCCTCGCCGACCTGGGTGCTGAACTCGTGGGTGGGCACACGGAGGTCACGGCGGCCGTCACGCAGCCCGTCGTGGTCGGGCAGATGCTGGGCCTCTGCGAGCGCGGCGCCTTCGTTTGCACGTCCGGGGCGCGCACGGGAGACGTGGTGCTCCAGATCGGCGAGGCGCCTGTCGAGGGCGCAGCGGTACTGGTAGCGGAGGCCGCGGATCGCCTGGGGAGCGTGGACGGCGAGCTCCTCGAGCGAGCCCGGAACGCGCTCCGAGAGCCCGGCATCCTCGTGGTGAAGCCGGCTCTGCGCGCGGCGGCCCTCGGTGCCACAGCCCTGCACGATCCCACCGAGGGTGGACTCTCCGCGGGGCTGCACGAGCTCGCAGAGGCGTCCGGCGTGAAGCTCGTGCTCTCTCCGGACGGCGTGTTGTGGTTCGAGCCCGGCACCGCGCTCTGCGCTGCGCTCGGGGCGGACCCCTGGGGGACCCTGGCCTCCGGCACATTGCTGGCCGCGTTCTCGACGCTGGACGCCGAGCCCGCCAGCCGTGCTCTTCTGGCGGAGGGCTACAGCGTCCGCGCGATTGCTACGGCGCGGGAAGGCGCCGGCGTCGTCTTTTCCGACGGCGAAGTGCTCGAGCGCTATGAGCGCGACGAGCTCTCGCGTGTCCTTGGGCCAGGGGTTGGGTAGTTCCTCGATATACTCGCTCTGATGGCGGCCCCGCTCGCAATACGTCCCGCCAGGCCGCGCGATCGAGAGGCGATCCTCGATCTCTGGCTGGCGCTCATCGATTACCACCGCGCACTCGACCCGCTGTATCCGGTCGTGCCTGGAATTCGCGAGGCGCTGGGCGAGGAGGTCAAGAGGGGCCTGCTCGGGGGGCTTTGCCGCCTGCTCGTTGCTGAGCTCGACGACGCCCTCGTGGGATTCGCCTTCGCGGAGGTCGAGCGCGTGGAGACCCGCGAAGCGAGCGGTCCGGGCTCGTCCTGGATCCACGAGCTCTACGTCGTGCCTGAGGAGCGCGATAGCGGCGTGGGCTCCGCTCTGGTCGAGGCTGCAGAGAAGTTCCTCGAGAGGCGTGGCGGCGGACGAATTGCCGTCCGCGTGGAGAGCGGCAACGAGGACGGTCTACGCTTCTGGCAGCGCCGCAACTTCATCGACCGCGCCCGCATACTGGAAAAGATCTAGCTCCCCCAAACCCCGCCCTCCGACGGCGTGCGAGACCGGCAGGTAACGCTACTTTTGCGCCTGCCATGAACCCCCTGGCGACCGAGCTGAACGAGCAGATTCAGTCGCAGAGTCCCGAGACGTACGCACTTCTGTCTCGGCGTGGGAAGGAGCTCTACTTTCCGCGGGGCATCCTCTCGCAGACGGCCGAGGCGAACGAGAAGGCGCACCTGTACAACGCCACGATCGGCGAGGCCACCGAGGGGGACGAGCCGATGGCGCTGGACTCGATCCTCTCGCACCTGCATCAGATCGACGCGGCTGACGCCGTTCGCTACGCGCCTGTAGCGGGCAAACCCGAGCTTCGCAGAGCCTGGCGGGAGAAGCTGCTGCGCGAGAATCCCCTGCTCCGGAGCAGCGTTCTCGGACTTCCCATCGTGACGAGCGCCATCACCCATGGCCTGAGCCTGGTAGGCGACCTGTTCGTCGACGAGGGGGACCGCATCCTGCTGTCAGACAAGCTCTGGGGGAACTATCGACTTACCTACGAGGTCAGGCTCGGTGCGTGCGTGGAGACCTTCCCCACGTACGCGGGGAGCGGCTTCAACGTGGGGGGGCTCGCCGAGGCGTTGCGCGCCGGGCCCGAGAAGACCCTGCTGCTGCTGAACTTCCCGAACAACCCAACGGGCTACATGCCTACTCGCACCGAGGTCGAGGGAATTTGTGCCGCCGTGGTCGACGCTGCGGAGGCGGGCAAGAAGCTCGTCGTGATCTTCGACGACGCCTATTACGGGCTCGTCTTCTCCGAGCTGGCCCTCGACGAGTCGCCCTTCGGCCTGCTCGCGAACGTACACCGAAATGTGCTGTCGATAAAGCTGGATGGCGCGACGAAGGAGCTGTTCGTCTGGGGTCTCCGCTGCGGCTTCCTGACCTTCGCGCCGCCACCCTGTGCCGAGCCTGAGCTGATTCTGGGCGCGCTGGAGCGAAAGACCATGGGCGCGATCCGTGGCGGCATTTCGAACTGCTCTCATCTCTCCCAGAGTCTGGTGCTCGCTGCACTCGAGGACCCGACAACCCCCGCACAGAGGGCAGAGAAGCTCGAGATCCTGAAGGCCCGAGCGGCGAAAGTCGCCGAGGTCGTCTCGCGCGACGTCTACGCCGACAGCTGGCAGGTCTACCCCTTCAACGCGGGCTACTTCATGTGCCTGCGGGCAAAGGGTGTGGATTCGGAGCGCCTGCGCCTGCACCTGCTGGACAAATACGGCATCGGCCTGATCTCGCTGGGCGAGAGCGACATCCGAGTCGCGTTCTCCTGCCTGGACGAGGATCAGATCGAGCCCCTCTTCGACTTCATCCACCAGGCGATTCAAGAGCTGGTCGGAACTTCTGGTCGCTGAAGCGGGCTCGGCTGCTAGTGCGGTTTGGGGGCGGTGTCGATTTGTGTGAGGAGCTGCTCGCCGGCGTCGAGGAGGGCTTCGCATGCGCCGGGGGCGAGGATGCTCGAGAGCACTTCGTAGCGTTGGTGAGCCCG
Source organism: Myxococcota bacterium (assembly GCA_965247115.1). Lineage (GTDB taxonomy): Bacteria > Myxococcota_A > UBA9160 > SZUA-336 > SZUA-336 > JAUXJB01. The sequence goes on along the minus strand of CBDFGR010000003.1, from coordinate 2,051,636 downwards.
CGGGTGGCCCAGGTCTGTCGGGTGCGGCAGGTAGCGCAGCCAGCCGTTCGCGATGCCCGCGACCTTACCGATCGCCTTTCCACTGGTGCGGCGGCGCCAGTCGAGCCCGACCTCTGTCGTCGGCTCGACTGGCAGGGCGAGGATGGCCGTTGAGCCAACGCGGAGGACCTGGACCTCGACCTTGATCTCGCGTTGGCCGGAGGCGAAGAAGGGCGCCGTCTTGTCGCGAACGTAAAGGCGAGCCCGCGCGATCTGCTCGCGTGCCTCGGCGACTGGCAGGTCTCGAACGCGCTTGGACACGTGATGGTCGAGCTCCGAGAGTCGGGGGAGCTCTTGTGGAGTCACGCCCAGCAGATCGGCGAGCTGGCGCTTGCGGCGCTCGAGCTCGATGCGCGTCGCGTCGGCGCTGCGATCACCCAAGTGAAGGGGCAGGGGAACCCGGCAGCTCGCAGCTCCGAGAAAGGCCTCACGCGCAGCGCCACCGTCCTGCTCGAGCGCCTCGAGCGCGGCGCCTGCGACCTCTTCTCCGAGCACGCGCACGGCATCGAACCCGAGTCCCACGCTCTGGCCCGGAATGCAGATATCCTTCAGCCCACGCGTCCGCGGATCAATGTCGGCGTGGGCGCCCAGCATGAACAGCGCAACCGCTCCCGTCTCGCGCTCTAGCCTCGCGCTCGCGACACCGGGCCAATCCGCCGAGATCTCGAGGTTGTCGTGCCCCAGCACCGTTGGGTGACACGCGTAGTGGTAGAGCGTGGCCAGTGGGTCTCGAGCTGCCGTCCGTACGTCCAGCACGTGAAGGGCCGGGTCGAGTGCCCCGTCTTCCAGGCTTCGATTCCGCCCAATCCGTACCTCAGAGCTGCACCAGCGCAGGCTCGCGGGGGCCAGCGCGGCGCAGGCCTGCAGTCCCGCTCTGCCGAGGCCGTCCAGGATGCCAGCCACGTGGGCAGGCAGCGGTCGGCTCGTGTTCAGCGCCTGCAGCCCTGTCTCGGGACCGGAGTGGGTGTGCGTGCACTGGACGAGAATCCGCTCCCGAGGCAGGCCCGAGCCGGCCGAGATGCGCTCGCGCACGGATTCGGCCTGGCGCGGATCCAACAGGCAAAGATCGGCCGAAACCAGCGCAATCCCAGCAGTTTTCGGTGAATCCGGGGCCAGGCAGAGGGCCCGTGCAAAGAGCGGATCGTGCACGGCTGCAGCCCCTCCGCGCCGGGCTCCGTACCCCATGAGCTCCACTCCGGGCCGCGGCGTGATCTCGACCCGGGCCGCGCCTGCCAGAATTGGGCTTGCCACGAATTTCACTATAGGTCATTGATAGTCGCCACCCGGCTGCACTTGTGGCTTTGGATGCGAGGAGAGAGGATGAGGGGGACGAGCTCGCAGCTTCACGACGGGATTCCCGCGTGGGCCGTTCGGCTGCACCTCCGCCGGAACAGACGCCGCACATGGAGCGCAGTCGCTTGGTTCGCGCTCTGCGCGGTCCTCTCCTACTCCGCCTTTCAGGGTGGAACGAGCCCCGAGCGGAGCTCCCCGAACGTCGCCGAGGCGGCAGTGGGGGTTCGGGTGGCGTCGGCCGCAGCGCTGCCAGACGTGGCTGCTCCCTCCCCGCCGCCCGCGCCGCGCGAGCCCACCCCGCCGGTCCCTACACTGAACGTTGTTACTGGCCGTGTGCCCCAGGGGGGGACCCTGTCGGGTGCCCTGATCGCGAACGGGGTGTCGTCGCAGCTGGTCTACGGGATCGCGAGCACGATCCGGCCTCTCTTCGACTTTCGTGGTGCGCAGCCCCGCGACTTCTATTCCCTCATTCAGGGTGGAACGGGTCAGCTCCTTTCATTCGAATATCATCGCGGCCGACGCACCATCTACCGGGTCGAGCCCGGTGAGGGAGGACTCGTAGCGAGCAAGAACGAGGCGCCTCTCGAGCGTCGCGTGGTACAGCTCGGCGGAATGATCGACCGCTCGCTGTCGGAGGCGCTGCGCGGCCTCGGCGAGCGCTCCGATCTCGTTCAGGGCTTTGCTGATCTGTTCGTCTGGGACGTCGACTTCTCGACCGAGACCAGGCCTGGAGACGAGTTCCGGCTGGTGTTCGAGAAGTTCTATGACAGAGAGGGATTCGTGCAGTACGGACGGATCCTGGCCGCAGAGTACCAGGCGTCGGCCAGGGAGTTCGTCGCGCTCCTGTTCGAAGACGGCGAGGGTCGTGCGGGCTACTTCACACCGGAAGGCAACTCGCTACGGCGCACCTTCCTGCGCGCTCCGGTCAGCTATACCCGGATCAGCTCGCGCTACTCGAAGTCACGTCTGCACCCGATCCTCAAGGTTCGGCGCCCGCACGAAGGCGTGGACTACGCCGCGCCGGTAGGCACGCCCGTCTGGGCCGTGGCCGACGGCGAGGTCACCTTCATGGGCCGCAGCGGTGGCTTCGGTCGACTGATCAAGGTGCGCCACAACAACGGCTACGTCTCCTACTACGGTCACCTCTCTCGCTACGCGAAGTCCCTCAAGAAAAGACAGCGAGTGCACCAGAAGCAGGTGATCGGCTTCGTCGGCTCGACGGGACTCGCCACCGCCCCGCACCTCGACTATCGCCTCCGTATCGGAGGTCGGTTCGTCGATCCACTCAAGGTGAAGTTCCCCAAGGGCGGCCCGATCTCCGAGCACGAGCGCGTCCGCTTCGACGAGGTCAAAGAGCAACGCCTGGCGGAGCTGCGCCAGGCCTCCCCGTCGCTGGTACTCGAAGCCGCCATGTAAACGGGCCCTCGCTCAGGCGGGGCTTGCGCCTGGATCTCGGACTTCCGCTGCGGGCATGTGCGCGACACAGATCGCGACGACCGCATCGCCCTCCACGTTGGCCACGGTGCGGAAGGTGTCGAGGAAACGATCGATCGCGAGCAGGATCCCAACGGCTTCGACCGGGAGCCCGACCGACTCGAGTACGGCGACCATGGTGACCATTCCCGCGGAGGGGATTCCTGGTGCGCCAATCGCCGTGGCCATCGCTACGAAGACGATCACGAGCTGCGAGCCCAGCGAGAGCTCGATGCCGTAGATCGTTGCGACGAACACGGCCGCCATCGCCTCGTAGAGTGCGGTGCCGTCCATGTTTACGGTCGCACCGAGGGGCAGGACAAAGCTCGCCACACGAGGAGGAACGTCGAGGTTCGTCTCGATGCAGCGCGTGGTCACAGGCAGCGTCGCGATGCTCGAGCTCGTGGTAAAGGCAACGGCCAGGGCCTCGCGAATGCCCCGGAAGAGGCGCATGGGGGGGACCTTCGCCACGAAGAGCGCTACGAGGGGGAGGGTCACGGCGGCATGGAGCAGCGTACCGGAGATCACCACCAACGAGAACGAGAGCAGGTTCTCCACGAGATCGCGAAAGCCGATCGTCGCGATCAGGTTCCCGAGCAGCGCAGCGATCCCCATGGGCGCGAGCCGGATGACCCACCCGATGATGCGCATGATCGCGGCGTATCCGCTCCCGAGCGCGCTCACCAGCGGCTGCGCCGCAGACCCGAGCTGGAGGAGTGCTATACCGAGCATGATCGCGAACACCACGATCGGCAGGATCTTGCCCTCCGCACTGGAGGCGAAGGGATTCGCGAGCACGTCGTACACGGTGAGCAGCAGAAACTCGCCAAGGGGACGCACGTGCTCGATGGAGCTCGCGCTGGCGCCGACCGCCTGCTGAAAGAACTCCGTATGCAAGAGGTCACTGCCGGCGCCCGGTCGTATCAGGTTCACGAGCACCAGGCCCGTGACCACGGCCAAGGCCATCGTGACGAGATAGAGGACGACGGTCCGCGCTCCCATGCGTCCTAGCTCGCGGGCGTCGCCCATGCGCGAGATGCCGAATACGATCGACAGCAGCACCATGGGGACGATCAGCATCTTGAGCGCGGAGATGAAGATCCTGCCGAGCGTGCCCATGACGGCGGCCGCCTCGCCGAGCCAGAGTCCGGAGGCTACTCCGAGCAAGGACCCGAGCGCGATCTGCCAGTTGAGCGAGAGCTCACTGCGGAAGCAGAAACCCCCGAAGGAGAGCAGGAGTCCTACGAAAGCGAGCTGCGGGCGACCCGAGAGGAGCAGTGCGCAGGAGACGGCGACACCGGCACCGACTGCGATTCCCCAGTTTCCCCTGTTCACGCCGGGCGAAGTATAGCAGCGGAATTGTTTACACTGCGTACGTGAGCAGTGAGCGCTTCGAGCAGCTGGCGGTCGAGCTGGCCGGCAACCAACCGGACTTGTCCAAGCGACTGTCCGAGCTTCGCGAGGGCGCCGAGACGCTTCGCGAGCTGGCCCACGCGTCGGTGCAGGCGTTCAAGCGTCGCGCGTGCGAGCTGGGCGCCGAGCCGCTTGCACGGCTGGACGTCTCTCCCGTCAGTCCGGACGAGAAGCACGTGGATTGCTTGCAGTTCAAACTGGTACGCGGACGCTGGGAGCTCGTCTGCGTCATCATGGCCAAGGAGAAAGGCAGGGTGCGGCTCGTTGGTCCGTTCAAGCGGGGTCAAAGCGAGAACCCGTGCTCGGATCACGGCTTGCAAGGACCGGAGGTCGAGGCTGCCCTGCAGGACAGGATCGAGAGCTTGATTCGCGAGGCCAGTAGCGCGTGAAGGGTCTCGAGTGAGCCTGACGCGAATAGATCCGGAGCTGCTGCGCCCGATCGAGGATCCGGCACAGCTCGTCGAGTACATGCGCGCTGCCGAGACTCCCGTCGAGGAATTCCGGGTCGGTACCGAGCACGAGAAGATCGCCCTCTACGAGGCCGATCTGGCGCCCGTTCCCTACGGTGGAGAGCGCGGCATTCGCGCGCTCTTGAGCGTGCTGCGAGACGAGCACGGCTTCGAGCCGCTGCTCGACGACGCTCGACTCGTGGGTCTCGAGCGCGACGGCGCGTCGATCACACTGGAGCCCGGGGGGCAGCTCGAGCTCTCGGGAGCTCCGCTTCATTCGCTTCACGAGACGTGCAGCGAGTTCAACGAGCACGTGGCCCTGATGAAGCAGGTGTCTGCCCGCTTCGGCATCATCTGGCTGGGTCTCGGTATCCATCCGCTCGCTGAGATCGACGACCTTCCTCGTATGCCGCGTCAGCGCTACGCGGTTATGCGTGAGTACATTGGCCTGCGCGACGAGCTCGGTCTGGAGATGATGCACGGTACCGGCACCGTCCAGGCGAACTACGACTTTGCCTCGGAGGCCGACATGGCGCGAAAGCTTCGTGTGGCGCTCGCGGCCTCACCCGTCGTGACCGCGCTCTACGCGAACTCCAGCGTCTCGGAGGGTGTGCCGAACGGGTTCGAGTCGAGACGTGCCTGGGTGTGGCGGCACACCGACCCCGATCGCTGCGGCTTCCTTCCGTTCGTCTTCGACGACGGTTGGGGCGAGGGAACGGCCTATGCGAGCTATGCAGAGTGGGCGCTCGACGTCCCCATGCTGTTCCTCGTCCGCGAAGAGCGCCACCTGCCCGCGGGCGGCCGCACTTTCCGCGACTTCCTCGCGAGCGGGTTCGAGGGCGAGCCCGCATCTCTGGCGGACTGGCACATTCACCTCACCACGCTCTTTCCGGAGGCGCGCGTCAAGCGCGTGATCGAGGTGCGAGGCGCGGACGCGGTTCCGCCAAAGCTGGTGTGCGGGCTGCCCGCGTTCTGGAAGGGCCTGTTCTACGACGAGGATGCGCTGGCCGGATCAGAGGCTCTGACCGGCGCGTGGAGTCATGCCCAGGTGGACGCGTTGCACGCCGAGGTGACACGCGCGGGCCTCAAGGCCGACACGCCGGACGGCCCGATCCTCGCGGTGGCGAAGGAGCTGGTCGACCTGTCCGCGCAAGCGCTGAAACGCATGGACAATCGCAACCGCGCCGGCCACGACGAGTCGATCTTTCTCGACCCGCTGTACGAGATCATCGACCGGGGGACGAGCCCGGGACGCTATCTCCTGGAGTGCTGGGACGGAGCCTGGAGCCGCCGGATCGAGTTCCTGGTCGACTATGCAAAGTACTGAGCCGCGCTCGAACGAATTGTGGCCGGAATTCGGCTAACTGGTTGACCTGGCAGGCCATTGACGACTAGCCTGTGCAGTCGAGGGAGATCGGAAGCCACAGAGGGGAGCATGAAGCGGGCACTCCGCGTTCTGGTCATCCCACTTGCGTTCCTGGCCATCGGGAGTGTGAGCCGTCCGGCTCAGGGCTCCGATGAGCCCAGCACCCTCAAGGCCCAGCAGCTCTTCTATCGTGAGCCGGGCATGATCGATGTGGAGGTCCGCACCGCCGAGGGCGCGATGACACTCTCCGGCAGTGTCGCTACGGATGATCTCCGGACCCGGGCCGACGAGATCGCTCGCGAAGTGGGCGGCGTCAACGAGGTGCGCAATCGCATCCGCGTCGTACCGGCCACTGTCGACTCGCCGCCGGACGAGGCGCTGCTGGCCGAGATAGAGGCCAAGATCGCCGAGGACTCGGAGCTCGCCCCGGTGCGCCCCATGATCGACATCACCGTCGAGGACTCGAACGTCACCCTGGCGGGCGCCCTCCCGGGCTGGCGCCTGGTCAGCGCCCTCATCCGTGGCATCCGCCGCATCCGAGGCATCAAAACCCTCAACTTCATCCGCCTCACCGGCGACTAGCAACTTGACCCCGACCTCGCGGTACCTAGTCTTGGCGGCCTGTGGCTGAAGACGCCCATTTCACGATCGACGCGGCCGGTGAGAAGCTCGAAATTCCCACTGAGCTTCCTATGCTGCCCGTGCGAAACACGGTGGTGTTTCCGGGTGTGACCATTCCCCTCAGTGTCGGGCGCCCGGCCTCTCTCGCAGCGGTTCGGGCCGCGACCAAGGATGGCGGGCTGCTCGCCGTGGTGCCGCAGCGGGTCCCGGACGTCGAGCAGCCGGGTGTGGAGGATCTCTTCGACGCCGGCTGCGTGACCAAGGTGCTGCACGTCGTCGAGGCGGGCTCCGGCCTCTCCGTCGTGGTCGTTGGGCTCGCGCGCTTCGAGATTCTGGAGCTGGTCGAGAAGGACGCGGTCCAGCGCGTGCGTTTTAGCCTGATCCGTGATCTCCTCGATGAGCGGCCCGAGGCGGAGGCCGCGCGGCGAAGCGTGCAGCGCCTCTGCCGAGAGCTGGTCGCGCTGCGACCGGATCTGCCAGACGAGGCCATCGAGCTGCTCGAGCGCTACACGGATCCGGCTCGTCTGTCGGACATGATCGCGTTTCAGGCTGAGGGCCTCTCGCTCGAGGACAAGGCGGCGCTCCTGGCACAGCCCGATGTGCTCGCGCGGCTTCGTGTTCTCATGCGCTATCTCATGCGCGAGGTCCGAGTCGCCGAAGTGTCGCGAACCTTCCAGGAACGCGCTGCAGGAGAACTCGACGACTCCGAGCGCCACAAGCTGCTCCGCGAGCAGCTCGGCAAGATCCGCGAAGAGCTCGGCGAGGCCGACGAGCAGAGCTCTGAGGGCGACGAGCTGCGCGAGCGCCTCGAAGAGGCGCGTCTATCCGACGACGCCCGCGAGGTGGCCGAGCGCGAGATCAACCGGCTCGACGGCATCCCCTCGCACTCCCCGGAACGCTCCGTCTCGCGCACCTACCTGGACTGGATCCTCGATCTGCCCTGGGAGGAGGAGAGCGAAGACAACCTGGATCTCGCGCACGCGCATCGGATCCTCGATGAGGATCACTACGGGCTCGAGAACGTCAAAGAACGCATCCTGGAGTACCTCGCGGTGCGCCACCTGGTCGACGATCCCAAGGGTCCGATCCTGTGCTTCGTCGGGCCGCCCGGCGTGGGCAAAACCTCGCTCGGCAAGTCGATCGCCCGCGCCATGGGTCGCCAGTTCGCGCGCAGCTCGCTCGGCGGGATGCGCGACGAGGCCGAGATCCGCGGACACCGGCGCACCTACGTCGGCGCAATGCCGGGTCGCATTCTCCAGAACTTGAAGAAGGCCGGCACCCGCAATCCCGTCTTCGTGCTCGACGAGATCGACAAGGTGGGTACGGACTACCGCGGAGACCCGTCCTCGGCACTGCTCGAGGTGCTCGACCCGGAGCAGAACTCGAGCTTCAGCGATCACTACCTGGAGATCGCCTTCGACCTTTCGAAGGTGCTCTTCATCGCAACGGCGAATCGGACCGATACGATCCCGCCGCCGTTGCTCGACCGGATGGAGACGATCGAGCTGCCTGGCTACACGGTGCGCGAGAAGCTGCGCATCGCAAAAGCATTCCTCGTGCCGCGTCAGCTGCTCGAGCACGGGCTCCGAGAGGCAGCCGTGGAGCTCGGGGACGACGTTCTGCTGGAGACCATCGAGGGCTACACACGCGAGGCAGGTGTGCGCAGCCTCGAGCGGCAGATCGCTGCGTTGGTGCGCAAGTTGGCCCTGCGCATCGCGGAGGGTGAGTCCGCGCCACGGCTCGCGGCGGCAGATGTGCCCGATCTGCTTGGTCCGCCCCCGTTCACGCGCGAGCTCGCCGAGCGCACGCACGGGCCAGGAGTTTCGACAGGATTGGTCTGGACGCCAGCCGGCGGCGACATCGTCTTCGTCGAGGCCGCGAAGATGGAAGGCAAGCCTGGTCTGCAACTCACGGGACAGCTCGGAGAGGTCATGCAGGAGTCGGCGGACGCAGCGCTGTCCTACCTTCGTTCCAATGCCGACGCCCTGTTGATCGACGAGGATGTCTTCGAGAAGAATCGGATCCACGTGCACGTTCCGGCGGGTGGGATGCGCAAGGAAGGACCGTCAGCGGGCATCACGATCCTGGTCGCGCTGGCGAGCCTGCTGACCGACCGGCCCGTGCGCGGCGACCTGGCCATGACCGGCGAGATCACGCTGCGTGGCCAGGTGCTCCCGGTCTCGGGCATCAAGGAGAAAGTGCTCGCCGCGCACCGCGCGGAGATCAAGGAGCTCATCCTGTCGAGGCGCAACGAGAAGGACTTGGAGGAGGTTCCGGCCGACGTGCGCGACGCCTTCAAGTTCACGTTCGTCGACGAGTCGATGGACGCCATCCGGGAGGCGCTCCAGCTCGGTGGCTGAACGGCCGACGCACCCCGCTGCCGCCGCGTCCGGAACGGACGAAGCCGTGTCCGGAACGGACGAATCCTTGTCTGGAACGGAGCTGCTGCTCCTCGCCCGACGCGATCGCCCGGTGGCGCTGAGCCAGCTGCGGCGCCTCGCTCCCGAAGAGCAGGGCCGCGCCTGCAGCGAGCTCCGTCCAGAGCTGCGCAGCGAGTTCCTGATGCTCTGCGACAGTCCCGAGCAGGTCGTGCCGCTGCTCCCCGAGGCAGACTTCGTTCACACCATCCGCTCGGGTGGGATGAGCGAGGCGGGCTGGCTGGTCGAGCTGGCCACCGTTCCCCAGCTCGTGGCCTGCTTCGACCTGGATTGCTGGGAGGGCTACGAGCTCCAGATCCAGCGCGTGCAGGAGTGGCTCGATGCGTTGATCGAGGCCGGGCGGCCGACGCTCACGAGAGCGCTGGCTGCCACCGATCTGGAGCTGTGGCTGATCGTGTTGCGGTCGGAGACCTCCATCGCCGTCGTCGGCAAGGAAGATGACCCACCCGACGGCAGCTTCACTCCCGACGGCATGGTCTACTTCGAAGTGCCCGAAGGAATGTCCCCGCACCGGGTGCACGAAACAGTTCACGCCGCGTTTGATGGGGACCAGGCGTTGTACTGGCGGATCGTGTACGGGCTGATCTTCGAGTCCTCCGCAGACATGGAGGAGCACGCGCTGCGCTGGCGGGTCGCTCGACTTCAGGATCTGGGCTTCCCCGATCGCGAACAGGCCATGCGCGTCTACCGCTCGCTCAGCCCGGAGAACGTCGAGGGAGCCGAGGACGTCGAGTACAGCCGGGACCTGGTCCGCAGCATCGACCTGCCGAAGCAGCTCCGAGGCAGCCTGCTGGGCGAGGCTCTGTCCGCGCTGCCCTCCGGCGTCGCTGGTGACCTGCTGGGCTACGTCCTGGCAGTGGCGAACTCGATCGCGGTCGCGGACCGGCTCCAGCTCTCCGATCCCGACTCGGTTCCCCTGGCACTCGAGAAGGCCGTGGAGGGCATCGACACCGGGCTGCGCGAGCTGGCCCGCGTTCAGGGTCGCGCACCAGAGGAGGTTCTCGAGGGCTCCTCGCCACTCGATCTGTTCCGAGCCGGCGCCACGCTCAAGCCCGAGCTCCGGGGACCCTATCGGGGCTGAGAGGGCGCAGACCTAGCGCAGCTCGCGTCCGAGGATCTCGAAGAAGTTCGTGAGGATACGATAGGTCAGACCCCATACCGTGTAGCGGTCGTAGCGGATGCCGGGAAAGGTCTCATCGGTCGCCTCGCCGTCGAAGGCGTACCGGACCGAGGATTTGGGCGCCAGGATCCACTCCACGGGGATCCAGACTGCCGAGCTCACCTCGTGATTGATCGTCACGCGCGGTCGCTCTTCCAGCTCGTACACGTACGGTGAGACGATGATCTGCGGGACCCGGGGGCGGTTGCCCGAGAAGTCGTCGAGTCGGCCCAGTGGCGCACGCAGCGGGACCCCTACCTCCTCGAGCGTCTCGCGGGCAGCCGTGGTCTGGAGATCCCCGTCTTCGGGATCGCGGCGTCCGCCGGGCAGCGCCATCTGGCCCGACCACGGGTCGCCCTCGCGCGTCGCGCGTTCGATGAAGAGGATCTCGGCCGAGCTTCCCGGAGGTTCGTGAAGGATCAGCGCGACGGCTGCCTGCCTCGCGCCGTTCGAAGGCTCGGCGAGAGCTGCGTCGTGTGCGCGAATTCGCGCTCTGATTTCGTCGAGCCGCACCGCAGTACTCTACCGCCCGGCACGGCAAATGCGCTCGCAGAGCGCGGGCTCCTGCAGGTATGCTGCGGCCCGTGGGGTACATCCTCGTCACCAACGATGACGGCGTCGACTCTCCGGCGCTGCTTCCCCTGGTCCGTGCCCTGCGCGAGCTAGGCCCCGTGCGGGTCGCAGTTCCCGCCGCGGAGTGCAGCTGGATCGGCAAGGCGATCTCCCGCTGGGACGATATTCGCGTGGAGCGCGTGGAGCGGGAGGGGATCGAGATCCTCGCCGTGGGAGGTTACCCCGCCGACTGCACGAACCTCGGCGTGCACTCGCTCTTCGAGGGTCCACCCGAGCTCGTGGTCTCGGGAGTGAACATCGGCCTCAACAGTGGCCTCGGCTTCTTTCTGTCGAGCGGAACCATCGGTGCGGCGATGGAGGGGTGGATTGCTGGGGTTCCGGCACTGGCCTTCTCCGTCGGGGTCCAGGGCCACGATCGCGACTGGAAGGGGACGGTCGCCGCACCCGAGTCGCGCGAGATCTGGGAGCGCGCGGCTGCGCTCGCGACGGACATCACCCGCACCATCCGCGAAACCGGGTTCCCTGCCGAGGCGGACCTGCTGAGTATCAACTTTCCCGTCGGTGCGGGGCCCGACACCCCTCGTGCGCTCACGGAGCTCGCCGCGGTCGGCTACCGCTCACTGTTTCGCCGCAAGGCCGACGGGGTCTTCGTCCACGACTACGAGGGGGAGCTTCGGAACGAGGCGGATGCACACGCCGCGACCGACGTGGCCGCGTTGCGCGAAGGTCGGGTGTCGATCACCCCAGTCCGCCTCGCCCACACCGCGGAGCTCAGCCGCGAGGCGCGCCAAGCCCTGGAGCGTTCCTCCGGCTAGAAGCTGCGCACGATTGACAATCCGTCCGCGGTGAAATACCAACCGAGGGCGGAAGAAGGGGTGCGTCCGCTTGGCCATGGGGGGCTCGGGCCATCACGCGTAGGATCGCCGTCATTAACGAGAAGGGGGGCAGCTGCAAGACCACGCTGACCTCCAGCGTCGGAGACTATCTCGCCCGCGAGCACGGAAAGCGCGTGCTGCTGGTAGACCTGGATCCCCAGGGGCAGCTCGGCAAGGTGCTCGGGATCGACGTCGGCGCGGTGCGGAGGACGGCCTTGGACCTGCTGCTCGACGCGGTGATCGGTGAGGAGACGCGGCCCGCGCTTCCCGCGATCCGCGCGCGTCATCCCAACCTGGACCTCGTGCCCTCGAACAAGTCCCTGGCGTTGTTCCCCGCGGAGGCCGCCAACCTCGAGCAGGACGAGTATTACTGTCTGCGCACCGCACTCGAGCGCACGAAGAGCTACGACTTCATCTTCTTCGATGCGCCTCCCTCCTTCGGATCGATCACACTGAACGTGCTCCTGGCGGCAACCGAGATCCTGCTGCCGGTACCGCTGACGTATCTCGCGCTCGACGGCGCGGCGGAAATCTCGCGCACCGTCGAGATGGTACGCAGCCGCTTCGATCACCCCGAGCTCGTGATCTCGCTGGTGGTCCCCACCTTTGCGCGCCGGACGCGGATGGCTCGGGAGATCCTGGAGAAGCTGCGCAAGCACTTCCCCGAGCAGCTTTCGAAGACGGTGCTCGGCTACTCCGTGTCGATCGACGAGGCTCAGAGTCGCTCCAAGACGATCTTCGAGCACGCTCCCCGTTCCAAGCTCGCCCTGGGACTCTCCGACGTTGCGGAGGAGCTACTGGCCGTCGGCCCGAGGCTGGGCCTCGAATGAGTGGATCCGGTCCGAGAGAGAAGGCACTTGGTAGCGATCCCTTTGCGCTGAGTGACGGCACCATCCCGTACCTCAGTCGCCTGCGGGAGCGGCGCGGTGGCGGCATACCTCCCGAAGGGTCTCCCAGGCGGGGACTCGATCCCACACCGAAAAGTGTAGATCTCGGACCCCCTGTGCCAGAGGTTCCGCCCTTCGAGGAGCGGGCCTCCGCTGTGCTCGCGGAGTTCGAGGAGCATCCCTACGACGCGCTCGGTCTGAATCCGCGCGTCGCCAGGCGCGCGTTGGGGCTCTTCAAACAGCTCTACCGGCACTACTTCCGCGTGGAGAGCAGCGGACACGCAGTGATCCCGGAGAAGGGTGCGGCCATCCTGGCCGCCAACCACGGGGGCCTCCTGCCCTTCGATGGCACGATGGTGGTCACGGACCTGGTACTGCGCGCGAATCCTCCCCGGCTGACGCGAGCCATCGTGGATCGCTGGGCGGGGACCGTTCCCTTCGTCAACGTCTTCCTCTCGCGGGTGGGCCAGGTGGTCGGCACGCGCGACAATTTCCGCGAGCTCCTGTGTCGTGAGCAGATCGTCCTCGTATTCCCCGAGGGCATGGCGGGAGCGCGCAAGCTCGCCGCCGAGCGCTATGTCTTGCAGCGCTTCGGTCTCGGTTTCATCGAGGAGTCGCTCCGGAATCGCACGATGATCATTCCCGTCGCGATCATTGGCGCGGATGACCAGGCGCCCATCCTGTACGACGTGAAGCCGCTGGCCAGGCTGCTTGGACTCCCCTTCTTTCCGATCACGCCGACCTTTCCCCTGCTCGGACCGCTCGGGCTGCTCCCCTATCCCGTCAAGTACGAGATCACGTACGGCGAGCCGTTCCGCTTCCACGAGGAATTCCCGCTCTCGGCGCTCGACGACCCCCACGCGCTTCGGTACATGGCGGAGCAGGTCAAGCAGCGTATCCAAGACCTGGTGGACGCGGGAGTGAGCGCACGGCGCGGGCAAGGCTGATGCGCAGGGTCCTGGTGACGCACGTGGACTCGTTCGTGGGCCGCAGGCTGGTGAAGGCCCTCTACCACGACATCGAGGTGGACCTAGTGCTGGGCACGGGTACGGGACCCACGCCGAGCTTCCTCGAGCCGTACCGCGACAAGTGCGTGTACGAGCGCATCGACCTGGCGCGGGCTCGCCACCTCTCGAACTTCGTTCACTCCGAGCGCTTCGCGACGGCGGGTATCGACTCGGTCATTCATCTGAGCTTCTGCGCGGAGAGCGCGGGTGAGCACATCCCAGGAAACGTGCCGAGCCTGGTCTCGGAAACGCGCCGGCTCGTGGCCGAGTCCCTCGAGCAAGCGGGCGTCGAGCGCTTCATCTACCTGTCGTCCGGCTTCGTCTACCAGCCGGAGCCGGGCAGCTCGAACGTCATGAGCGAGGGCCAGCTGCTCGGCTTCGAGGCGGAGCTCGATCCGGAGGTGCGTGCCTGGATCGACGCGGATCTCATCTGCCAGGGGGAGCTGAATAACCCGAGGCTCAAGATGACCATCCTGCGGGCCGCGACGATCGTCACGGATGCTGGCGAGTTTGTGCACTCCCCGCCGCTGGAGCGGGGACTGGGGTACCTTGGCTTCGATCCGCTGGTCTCGCTGGTGGCGGATCGGGATGTGGCGCGCGCTCTCGTGCTGGCGTTGCACTCCGATCGGCCCGGCATCTACAACATCGCCGGACGCGACGTCTTTCCCCGCTCCGAGCTGCGAGCGGAGGGCCGCCGCCTCGGCCCCATCACGCTCCCCCCGGTCATCGGGGACTCGCTCTCCCTGCTCAAGTCGCTGCTGGGCCGGGGCAGCCACGGCGACAACGGCTGGTGTCGCTACGGCGTCGTCCTGGACACCGGTCTTGCAGCGAACATCCTGGGCTTCGAGCCCCAGTACAAGATCGAAGTCAGCGGCGAAGGCGCGTCCCGCCGCGTGGACACCGTTCGCTACCGCTAGGAGCTCGCTTCCGAGCCCAGGTGGGACTCGTCCGGTGGGGTGTCCGTCTCGCTCTGGGTGTCCGTCTCGGGAGTCTCGACCTCCGTTGCTGCCGCTTCGGTTGGGGGGTCCGCTGCGGGCTCGGCGCTTGCGACGATATCGACGGCCGTGTCCTCCTCGGACTCGTCAGCGGCCAGGCCAGCCGGCTCCGGTGGGGGCTCGGGCTCGCGCTTCACGCGGGGCTCGGTAGCGACCGCCGAGCGGATCTCATACTGCTCGACGTGGAAGTCGGGCTCCGCCTCGACAAAGACCTGGCGTCCGATCCGGTCCTGGATCAGATCGAGAGAGCTCATGGCCTCTCCCAGCAGAATCTCGGTAACCTCCGGGTGTGCGTGGACGCGGAGGGCGTCGCCGCGCAGATAGCGCACAGCCTTTGGAAGCTCCCGCAGGATCCTGTTGGATAGGGTCTGTGCGGACTGCATGTAGCCCTTGCCCTCGCAGGTGGAGCAGGGCTCGCAGAGCTGCTGCGGCAGGCTCTCCCGCGTGCGCTTGCGCGTCATCTCCACGAGTCCGAGCTCGGAGATCTTGAGCAGGTTGACTCTCGACTTGTCCTCACGCAGCGCGTCCGTCAGCGCCCGGTAGACCTTCTCGCGGTTGGCGGCCACATCCATGTCGATCAGGTCGAGGATGATCAGGCCGCCGATGTTCCGGAAGCGGAGCTGGTGGACGATCTCGCGGACCGCCTCCAGGTTTGTCTTGAGGATCGTGTCCTCCAGGTTCCTGCCCTTGCCCCCCGTGTAACGACCCGTGTTGACGTCGATGGCCGTGAGTGCCTCGCTCTGGTCAAACACCAGATGCCCGCCCGACTTCAAGAAGACCTTTCGTCCCAGTCCCTCCTCGATGGCGGCCTCGACGCGCTTGGCATCGAATAGCGGCTCCTCCTTGTCGTAGAAGTTGATCCGGGGCCGGGGAGCTGCCATGAAGTTCTGGACGAACTCCTGCATCTCGCCGTATGCGTCCGCGTTGTCGATGAAGATCTGTTTGGTCTCACGCGTCGCCAGATCGCGCAGCACCCGAAGGTGCAGAGGTGGCTCGCGGTAGATCAGGCTCGGCACCTCTACGGCCTCGCTCAGGTCCTTCTGGATGCCATTCCACAGGCTTACGAGGTAGTCGATGTCGGCTTTGATGTCGGCGTCGTTCACGCCGTGGGAGACGGTTCGCACGATGAAGCCGAGCTCAGGCGGCCGCAGCTTCTCGACGATCGAGCGCAGTCGGCGCCGCTCGCGATCCCCGCCGATCCGGCGCGAGACCCCGACCCGGGAGACCCAGGGCATGAGGACGAGGTGTCGTCCGGGGAGCGCGATCCGCGAGGTGATTCGGGCTCCCTTGGAGCCGAGCGGCTCCTTGGAGACCTGGACGACGATCTCGCGCCCTTCCTCGAGAACGTCCTCGATCTGGGGCTGGGGACCATTGCGGCCCCTGCCGGAGGACGCCTCTCCGTTCCCGTCGTCGTCCAGGGTCGCGCCGTCCAAGTCGGCGCGGTAGTCACCCACGTACAGGAAGCCGGCCCTTTCCAGACCGATGTCCACGAACGCGGCCTGCATCCCGGGCAGGACCCGGGTGACCCTACCCTTGTAGATCCCCCCGACTACGCCGCGCTCGTTGGCGCGCTCGATGTGGAGTTCGACGAACTTGTCCGCCTCGTGAAGGGCGACGCGCGTCTCGCGCAGCGCCGCGTTCACGAAGATCTCGTTTCGCATTGAGAAGCCTTTCGGAATCCGGCTCCACGTCCCCGCAGGCGCGGCGCAGATCGAGCGATACGGCATCGAGGGATGCCGCATCGAGCGGTGCTGGCGCGGCGGCTGCCAGGTCGGGCGTGTCGGCTAGCTGTATAGAAGCAGAACGCTGTATGAGCTCCGGATCAGGTGAGTGCGGGCGTAGCCGCGGCCATTGCTGCCCGCCGGTTGCCCTGACGCTTGGAATTTCCCGATCCGCTGGCGGAGGCTCCGATAAGATGGAATTTTCCCACGCCGTGAGACGGATCTTGGTCTCGACACACTAGTGGACGTGCCCAGCGGGGTCAATGCGCAGCTCCGCCACCTTCCCTCTGTGGATAGGCTGGTGGAAGTAGCTGGACTAGATACGAAATTGCCTCGTTGGTGCCTCCTCGAGGGGGCCCGAAACGCCCTCTCCGAGGTGCGTGCGAAGGCTCTAGAAGGCCTCTCCGTCGATCTCGGTCTGGAGTCGCTGTGCCGCCAGACCCGACACTATGCGGAGCAGCTCGTGCACCCGTCGCCGAGACGTGTGTTAAATGCCACAGGCATCGTCCTGCATACGAATCTGGGTCGGGCCCCCCTGGCAAGGCAGGCGCTGGCGGAGCTCGAACGCTCCGTCACGGCGTATTCCGATCTGGAGCTCGACCTCGACACCGGCGCACGCGGCTCGCGCCAGGAGCAGGTGGGCCGGCTGCTGGGCCTGTTGTCCGGTGCCGAGGCGGCCCTGGTGGTCAACAACACCGCGGCTGCGCTGCTGCTGGCTGTAGACGCACTCGCTGCGGGCCGCGAGGTCGTGCTCTCCCGGGGAGAGATGGTCGAGATCGGCGGCTCGTTTCGCGTGCCCGAGATCATGGCATCGAGCCGGGCCGAGCTGCGCGAGGTCGGCACTACGAATCGCACCCACCCACGCGACTACGCACAGGCGATCGGCGAGCGGACCGGGCTCCTGCTCAAGGTCCACAAGAGCAACTTCCGGGTCGAGGGATTCACGGCGGAGGTGTCGATCGCGGAGCTCGCCAGGTTGGGGGCGGAGCACGGCATCCCCGTGGTAGAAGACCGGGGCAGCGGGACTTTCGTCGACTTGCGCTCCGCGGGCGTGCCGGAACCCGAGGTCTGGTCGGGTTTGCGAGAGGGGGCGGACCTCGTCCTGTTCAGCGGTGACAAGCTGCTGGGAGGGCCGCAGGCCGGCATCGCCCTGGGTCGGCGTGACCTGATCGAGCGCATGCGCAGCAGCCCGCTGGCCCGCGCGCTGCGCATCGACAAGATGACGCTCGCAGCGCTTCACTGGACCTTGAGCGCGCTCCTCGACGGTCGGGAGCGGGAGATCCCCGTGGTCGCCATGCTCCTTGCGACCGGAGACGAGCTGCAGGCGCGCGCAGAGCGGCTTGCCAGGGCCCTGGAGCAGTCGACCGCCTGTCCCGTAGCCGTCGAGCGCGGCAGTGCGCCCGTCGGTGGTGGCGCGCTCCCCGACGTGGAGTTGCCCGGAGTGGTGGTCCGGGTCACCCCGGCAGGTTCGGCCGATGCGATCGCGCGCGGATTGCGCGGCGCCGACCCGCCCGTGCTGGTGCGCGTGCAGCGAGACGTCATCCTGCTCGATCCGCGGACGCTCAGTGACGACGACGTCGCAGAGGTTGCGAAGGCATTCGAGTCTCTTGACGCCGTTTGATGGCCAGAGCCATTGCAGCTAAGCTTTTTCAATGCTGGACGCGCCCGTACTCGTGCTGAACCGGTCTTACTTGCCGATTCACGTTACTTCGGTTCAGCGGGCCTTCGTGCTGCTCTACAGAGGAATGGCGAAGGCCGTCGACGAGCGCTACGAGGCGTTTGACTTCCTGTCCTGGCGGGAGCTGGAAGTTGGTGACGGGTATGACGCGATCGGAATCGTGGGGGGAGCGATCCGCGTGCCGCGGGTGATCCTGCTGGCCGCCTTCGATCGCGTCCCGCGCAGACATGTGCGCTTCAGCCGTACGAATATCTACGCACGAGACCGCAATACGTGCCAGTATTGTGCTGGGCGCTACGTACGGTCGCAGCTGAACCTCGACCACGTCGTGCCGCGAGCTCAGGGGGGTAGGAGCACGTGGGAAAACGTCGTGTGCAGCTGCGTCGAGTGCAACCGGCGCAAGGGCGGGCGCACGCCCAAGCAGGCCGCCATGCGTCTGATCCGGACCCCGGTCAAACCGCGTTGGACACCGATTGCCGCCACGCTGACCGGACGCCGCGACTACCCCGAATGGAAACCCTTTCTTTCGATAGTCGATGCGTCTTACCGGAACACCGAGCTGGCTAAGAGCTAGGCGGCAGGAGCCCGATCGCGGCGAGCGCCATGGGTCTCCTCGTGACGCATCCGCTCGCGTTTGGGCGATCGGCGGGGGCAAGGGCGGCATCGGCAAGACGTTCATCAGCGCGAACCTGTCGACCGTGGTCGCGCGGACCGGTCGTCGGGTCATCCTGATCGACGCGGATCTGGGCGGAGCCAATCTTCACACGTGCCTCGGCGTGCGCGGTGGCCAGCGCGTAAACCTGTCGGACTACTTCGAAGACCGCATTGCGGATCTCGACAAGGCTGCCCTCGAGACGCCGATCCCGGGCCTGCGGCTGATCCTCGGAACCCTCGGCCACACGGGCAAGGCGGAGACCACCAGGCAGCAACGCGCACGCCTGATCGAAGCGGTGCGCAAGCTGCCGGCCGATCTGGTCGTATTCGATCTCGCGGCCGGATGCGATCGCTCCACCGTCGACTTTTTTATTGAAGCCGACGACGGCTTCCTCGTGACGACTCCGGAGCCGACTGCGATCGAGAACGCCTACGCTTTTCTGCGCGCAGCCTTCTTCCGCAACCTGGCCTACGGCATGCAGACGTCGCCGGTGCGCGAGGTCGTGCGCGTTGCCATGGACCAGCGCAACGACCGCGGGATCAAGACGCCCGTAGACTTGCTGCGTGAGATCGAGGCACTCGACGTGGAGGAGGGCGAGCGCTTTCGCAAGCTGCTTGAGGATTTCCGGCCGAAGCTCATTATGAACCAGGTCCGCAGCCCCGAAGAGGTCAAGATGGGCTTCTCGGTGTGCAGCGTGTGCCGGAAGTACTTTGGCGTGGAGGCAGACTACGTAGGCTATATCAACTACGACGACCACGTCTGGCGCTCCGTCAAGGACCGGCGCCCGTTGGTGCTGGGCCATCCGCGCTCCGACGCGGCTCTGTACCTGCGACGAATCGTCAAGAAGCTGCTTGGAGGCTGAGCCGTGAGACCCCTCCTCGAGCAGAACCACTACGAGCTACTGGAGGTGTCGCAGGACGGCACCGAGCGCCAGCTCGAACGGGCCTACCGGATCGCCCGCGCCACCTACGAGCCGACCTCGATCGCCACGTACTCCGTATTCTCGGAGCAGGAGTCCGCCGCGATTCTCCGTCGTGTGGAGGAGGCGTACGGGGTGCTCTCCGACACGCGGATGCGTCGCGAGTACGATGCCAAACTCAGGCGCGAGGAGCAGCAGCGTCCCCAGCCCGAAGCGCAGCCGCCCGAGAGCGTCGCGGAGCCGGAAACCATCTGGAGAGGCGAGCCGCTGCGCTCGGAGGCGCTCGAGGTCGATGAGGCCCTGGAGCCAGAGGACGGCGTCTACGATGGTGCAGTGTTGCGGCGCATCCGGCTCGAGCTGGGGATAGAGCTCGAGGAGATCGCCACCATCACCAAGGTGAACCCGTACTATCTCAAGAATGTAGAGGCGAACCGCTACGACGATCTGCCGAGCGACGTGTACGTGCGGGGCTTCGTCAAGGAGGTCGCAAAGTGCCTTGGCCTCGATCCCATCGAGGTGGCTGATAGCTACATGAACGGGTACAGCGGCGCTTCAGGCGGCTCTGGCTGATGGCTGCGATCGTCGAAGCGCGGCGCGCGAACCTCCTGGCCCGCGCGCTCTTCTCGGACCTGGTGGCGTACGCGGGGGATGAGATCCGCATCGGTCTCGAGAAGGACGACTTGCTGGACCGCGTCGCCGTCGAGATCGAGCAGGCGAGGGTGTTCTACACTCACCAGGTGGCGCCTTCCCTTCCCGATCGGGAACGTATCTTCCTACACGCCCTGGTGGACGTGCTGATCTATCGGAACCGACAGGTCGCTACTCATATCTGGTGAGCTTCCGACACGAAGTGACCGCGGACCTGGAGGGCAAGCGCCTCGACACCGTGCTCGCGGCGCTGGAATCCGAGCTCTCTCGCGCCCAGGTTCGCCGCCTGATCGAGAGTGGTCACGTTCGCGTCTCGAACGAGCAGGTCAAGCCTGCGCACCGGCTCCGACGAGGAGAGCGGATCGAGGGTCGCGTGCCCGAGCCCGTGGAAGCGGAGCTGACCCCCGAGCCCATCCCGCTCGAGATCGTCTTCGAGGACGACGACTTGATCGTGGTCGACAAACCCGCTGGTCTTGTCGTGCATCCTGCAGCGGGCGTACCCAGTGGAACGCTCGTGAACGCCCTCTTGTACCACTGCAGAGGGCTCTCCGGCGTGGGTGGCGTGCGGCGGCCGGGGATCGTCCACCGCCTGGACAAGGGCACGTCGGGCTTGCTGGTCGCCGCCAAGAACGATCTGGCGCACAACGGGCTGGCTCGGCAGTTCAAAGAGCACTCGACCGAGCGCGAGTACCTGGCGCTCGTGCGCGGACAGCCCGGTCCGCAGCGCGGCTCCGTCGACGCTGCGATCGGGCGGCATCCCAGCGATCGCAAGCGCTTCAGCACGCGGGCCCGCACGGGGCGGACGGCCGTGACCCACTGGGCCGTGGAGCGGCGCCTGGGCGACCTCACCCTGCTCCGCCTGCGCCTGGAGACGGGACGTACGCACCAGATCCGCGTACACCTGGCCTCGATCGGTCTCCCCGTGCTGGGTGATCCCGTCTACGGGGGAGGAAAGAAGGAAGCGCGGGAGGCGGGACTTGGACGCCAGGCGCTCCACGCCGTCCAGCTGGGCTTCGAGCACCCCCGCACGGGCGAGCGTTTGCGCTTCGCCTCCCGCCTGCCGGAAGACCTGGCCCGCGTGATCGAGAGCCAGGAGCGATCGTGATCCCGACCTTCCAGAGCTCGAGTCGGCTTCGGGACCTCGGCGTGGACCACGGCTTTGGAACGCGTCGCTCCGGTGCTGCTTCTGTCCCCGGGCTCATCACGCGCAAGCAAGTACACGGTACGGCGCTCGTGCAGGCGCCCGGTTCCGAGACAGAAGCAGACGCGCTCTGGAGCAATGAGCCGGGTGTGGCGGTCGGGGTCGTGACTGCAGACTGTGTTCCCCTGCTGCTGGTCTCGACGGACGCTCCGGTGGCGGTGGCGGTCCACGCTGGCTGGCGGGGGAGTGCAGCGGGCATAGCGGAGCGCACGGTCAAAGAGCTCGCCCGGGCGTCCGGGCTCGAGCCATCCGAGCTCGTTGTTGCTGTAGGTCCGCACATCGGACCGTGTTGCTACGAGATTGATCAGCCGGTCCGGGAGCGGATTGACGAAGCCTCCGTCTTTTCCCCATCCAAACGCAGCGGTCACTACATGCTGGATCTCTTTGCGCTGAATCGGTTGCAGCTCGTGCGCGCCGGTGTCCGAGACGATCGGATCGAGCGGGTGGGAGGCTGCACGGCCTGTGCGGAGCCGCTCTACTACAGCTACCGGCGCGACGGCCGGGCCGGTCGGATGCTGCACTGGGTGCGCGTGCCGCAGTCTTGATAGAGCACACGCGAGGCACGACTCCTCAACTTCTGTGGCGAGAATCCCGATCCGTGGGTCGCCTGATCTTGACGGGCAGCGCTCTTTCGCGCTCCGGAGACCCTCTCTCCGGCATCTTCTTTCTCGAGCCTAAGGAACTTTGATGAACCTCTCGGAACTGAAACGACAAAGTGTCACCGAGCTCGCGGAGATCGCCACAGCAAGCGGTGTCGAGGGGATCGGAGGCAGGGGCAAGCAAGAGCTGCTCTTCGCGATCCTCGAGTCCGAGACCAAGAGAAACGGTGAGATCTTCGGCGACGGCGTGCTGGAGCGCATGCCGGACGGCTACGGGTTCCTGCGCTCGGCCCAGGCCAACTACCTGCCGGGTCCGGACGACATCTACGTCTCACCCTCCCAGATCCGACGCTTTAACCTGCGGACGGGTGTCACCGTGGATGGACAGATCCGACCGCCGAAGGAAGGGGAGAAATACTTCGCGCTCCTCAAGGTCAACAGCGTCAACTTCGAAGCCCCCGAGGTCGCGAGTCGCTGCATCAAGTTCGACTCGCTGACTCCGCTCTATCCGCTGGAGCGCTTCGATCTCGAGGTAGCGCCCGGTCAGCTCACCACGCGCATCGTCGATCTGCTCGCCCCCATTGGTAAGGGACAGCGCGCGCTCATTGTCTCGCCACCAAAGGCCGGCAAGACCATGCTCCTGCAAGACCTTGCGAACGCGATCTGCAAGAACCACCCCGAGGCGTGTGTGATCGTGCTGCTCATCGATGAGCGCCCGGAGGAGGTGACGGACTTCCAGCGGAACACGAATGCGGAGGTGGTCTCGTCAACCTTTGACGAGCCGGCGACCCGGCACGTCCAGGTGGCCGAGATGGTGATCGAGAAGGCCCGGCGCCTTGTAGAGCACAAGCGCGACGTTGTGATCCTGCTCGACTCGATCACGCGCCTGGCCCGCGCCCACAACACGGTCGTGCCACACTCTGGAAAGATCCTCTCCGGTGGCGTCGACGCCATCGCCCTCCACAAGCCAAAGCGCTTCTTCGGCGCCGCGCGCAACGTAGAGGAGGGTGGTAGCTTGACCATCGTTGGCACTGCGCTGGTAGACACCGGATCGCGTATGGACGAGGTCATCTTCGAGGAGTTCAAGGGCACGGGGAACAGCGAGATCCACCTGGATCGCAAGCTCGCGGATCGGCGCACCTACCCCGCGATCAACCTCAACCTGAGCTCGACCCGGCGCGAGGAGCTCCTGATGGACGAGGCGACAGTCAGCAAGATCTGGGTGCTGCGGAAGGTCCTGAACCCCCTGAATACGGTGGATTCGATGGAGTTCCTGATCGACAAGATGCGGAACACCCAGGACAACGAAGAGTTCATCGCTTCGATGAACTCCTAGAAGCGCTCCGACTCCCTGCCTGGCCCCTTTTCCCTCCCATCTGGCCTGACGATCTACGGTGCGCCGAGCTGGCTGGTGGGGGTGGCGTGGGCTACGCTCGGCGGCTCCATGAAGCCGGATATTCATCCTACGTATGGCGACGCAAAGGTTCGTTGTGCGTGCGGGAACGAGTTCTCGACACGCTCCACGCAGGAGGAAATCCGGATCGAGATCTGCTCGAGCTGCCATCCCTTCTTCACCGGGAAGCAGAAGATCGTGGATACGGCAGGGAAGGTGGAGCGTTTTCGGCGCCGCTACGCGAAGAAGGACTGAGCGACGTGGGGTTTTACCCCTACCGTCGCACAACCAGCGCGCCTGCCTAGCCACTGCCAGCGGAGTTCCGCTGCCCCGCAGACGGACCGGGGTCGCCTCGTATGCTTGAACAGATGCAAGGGATTTTGTCTCGCTACGAGGAGCTCGAGGAGCAGCTCGGGCAGCCGGAGGTGGCTTCCGACCCGAAGCGCTTCGCGGAGCTGAATCAAGAGCTCAGCGGCCTGCGCGACCGGGTGGAGACCTACCGGCGGCACTGCTCGGTCCAGGCCCAGATCGAGGACAGTCGCGCTCTGCTCGACGACTCCGATCCGGAGATCAGCGCTCTGGCCAGGGAAGAGCTCGACGAGCAGGAAGCCGAGCTCGCCAGCCTGGAGGCCGAGCTGAAGAAGCTGCTCAGACCCACGCATCCAGACGACCACCGGAACATCGTCCTCGAGATCCGAGCCGGGACGGGCGGAGCGGAGGCTACCCTGTTCGCCAGCGAGCTGTTTCGCATGTACACGCGCTACGCCGAGGGCAGGGGCTGGAAGGTGGAATTGCTCTCGGTCTCGGAGAGCGAAGCCGGCGGCATGAAGGAGGTCATCGCCGAGATCTCCGGAGGCGGAGCCTACGGCACCCTCAAGCGCGAGAGCGGCGTCCACCGAGTCCAGCGCGTGCCGGTCACGGAGTCACAGGGGCGCATCCACACGTCGACCGTCACCGTGGCCGTCCTACCCGAGGCGGCCGAGGTCGACGTCCGCATCGCCGACGGCGACCTGCGCATCGACATCTTCCGCAGCTCCGGTCCTGGCGGGCAGAGCGTGAACACCACGGATTCGGCGGTGCGGATCACGCACTTGCCGACGGGTCTCGTGGTCACGTGTCAGGACGAGAAGTCCCAGCACAAGAACAAAGCTCGCGCGATGAAGGTGCTGCGCTCGCGACTGTACGATCTCGAACAGCAACGGCTCACGGCCGAGCGCGCCCAGGAGCGTCGCGGACAGATCGGGACGGGCGAACGCAGCGAGCGTATCCGGACCTACAACTTTCCCCAGAATCGCATCACCGATCATCGCGCCAGCTTGACCATGCACAAGCTCGACACGGTGATCGAAGGGGACCTGGAGGAGCTTCTCGAGCAGGTCGGTCTGCGACTCGAGGCGGAAGCGTAGTGGCAAGCGAGGAGTGCTGGACGCCGCTCGAGCTCGTGCGCTGGACGGCGGACTACTTTCGCACGCACGCCCTGCCCTCCCCACGCCTCGACGCCGAGCTGCTGCTGGCGCACGTGCTGGAACGGACCCGCCTCGATCTCTACCTGGGCTTCGACCGCCCCGTGCCGGCCGGGCCGCGCGCTCGCTATCGCGAGCTCGTGAAGCGCCGCGCCGGCGAGCGGGTGCCGGTCGCCTACCTGACGGGTACTCGAGAGTTCTGGTCGCTGTCCTTCCGGGTCACGCCAGCAGTGCTGATTCCGAGGCCGGAGACGGAGACACTCGTGCGTGTCGCACTGGATCTCGCTGCGAAGCGATTGGTCGAGGTCGGGACCGGCTCGGGCTGCGTCGCTACAGCCATCGCGACCGAGCGTCCCGACGTTCAGATCGTCGCGCTCGACAGCTCTCCGGAGGCGCTGGCGTTAGCCGGCGAGAACCTCGAGCTCCACGGCCTGTCCTCCCGCGTGGAGCTGCGGCACGCCACCGACCTGACGGGGCTTGCTGGCGAGTTCGACGCGATCATCTCGAACCCCCCCTATATCCCGACTCGAGAGCTGGGTGAGCTCGCTCCGGAGGTGCAGTGCGAGCCCAGAACGGCGCTCGATGGCGGACCCGACGGGCTGTCGCTCGTGCGACAATTGATCCAGGAGGCCCCCGAGCGCCTCGCACGTCCCGGCTGGCTCGCACTCGAGGTCGGCGCCGATCAGGCGCGCAGCGTCGAGAGGCTGCTGTGGGAACGCGGAGCCTCAAGAGTGGACATTCACGAGGATCTCGCGGGAGTCGAAAGGGTCGTGGCGGCGCAGTTCGGACCAGGGGGATAGCGAATGGACAGGTTCACGATCGAAGGGGGCGTGCCTCTCTCGGGCAGCGTCCGGGCCAGCGGTTCGAAGAACGCCGTGCTGGCGCTCATGGCGTCTTCGCTGCTCACGGAAGAGAGAATGGCTTTCGGGAACGCCCCCCGGGTCCGCGACCTGGAGACGATGCGCAAGATCCTGGAGGGTCTGGGGGTTCGAGCCGGCTGGGAATCGAGGGACGAGCTCACGATCGAGAGCGGCGAGCTCGACCGCGTGGACGCGCCCTACGAGCTGGTGCGGACCATGCGCGCCTCGTTCATGGTGCTCGGTCCGCTGCTGGCCCGTTGTGGACACGCGCGGGTGTCACTCCCGGGTGGCTGCGCCATCGGCGCGCGCCCGGTCGACCAGCACCTGAAGGGACTGGAGGCGCTCGGCGCGAAAATCGAGCTCTCGAACGGCTACGTCGAGGCTCGGGTGCAGCGTCTTCGGGGTGCGCGCGTCGTCTTTGATGTGCCGACGGTGAACGGGACGCAGAACGTACTGATGGCCGCGACGCTGGCCGAGGGTACGAGCGTGCTCGAGAACTCCTCGCAGGAGCCCGAGGTCACGGAGCTCACCCGGGTGCTCGAGGCGATGGGCGCCCAGATCGAGGGAGTCGGAACCTCGCGCTTGACCGTGCATGGCGTAACGCGTCTCTCCGGAGTGCGGCACTTCGTGTCGGGCGATCGGATAGAGGCGGGGACGCTGCTGCTTGCCGGGGCGATCACGGGAGGCGAGGTCGAGGTGACCGGGGTCGACCCGTCTCAGCTCGTGGCTCCGATCGAGGCGCTCCGGAACACGGGTCTTGAAATCTCGCTGGCCGAGGACCGGATATCAGTTGCGCAGGGCGCGGAGCTGCGGGCGGTGAAGCTGGAGACGGCTCCGTATCCGGGCTTCGCGACCGACATGCAGGCACAAGCGATGGCTCTGCTCACGCAGGCAGAGGGCCTGAGCGAGATCACCGAGCAGATCTTCGAGAATCGGTTCATGCACGTCCCGGAGCTCGTGCGCATGAACGCGAACATCCAGATCGACGGTCAGAGAGCGTTCATCCGCGGGCCTCGTCGGCTCTCCGGTGCGCCGGTGATGGCCACGGACCTGCGGGCGAGCGCATGTCTCGTGCTGGCCGGGCTCGCCGCGAGCGGCGAGACGCGGGTCCGCCGCGTCTACCACATCGATCGCGGCTACGAGCGGATCGAGCGGAAGCTGGAGTCGCTGGGCGCGCGCATCCGCCGCGAAGAAGAGTAGGCTCGGTGCCCTCCCCGCTCGCCGTTCAAAGGCTCGACACGAGCGTCTCCGGCTTCGAGTCCGAGTTCTCGAAACTCGAGAGGCGCCGTCACGGCGAGAGAGCGGCACTCGAGGAGAGCGTCGCGGCGATCCTCGCGGACGTACGCAGCCGGGGTGACGAGGGAGTTCTTGCAGCGATCGAGCGCTTCGACGGGTACCGCACGAGCGCAAGCGAGCTCGTGCTGACGCGCGAGCAGCTCGAGGCAGGGGCCGCGCAGCTCGCTCCCGAAAACGCCGACGCTCTGCAGCTGGCCGCGCGGCGTGTGAAGTCCTTTCACTCGCAGCGAGTCCCCGAGTCCTGGAGTCAGCGCGCGGACGGCGAGCGCCTTGGTCAGCTCGTTCGACCGCTCCGCCGCGTTGCGATCTACGCTCCGGCAGGAAATGCGCCCCTGGCTTCTACCGTGCTCATGCTGGGCATCCCGGCCGGAGTGGCGGGCGTCCCGGACCTGGTCGTGAGCAGTCCGGGACGAGAGCCGCATCCCGCCATGCTGGAGGCTGCCCGCCTGGTTGGAGCCAGCCACCTGTACCGGGTGGGAGGAGCGCAGGCTGTGGCTGCACTGGCCTTCGGGACCGAGAGCATCCCACGCGTCGACAAGATCGTGGGGCCGGGCAACGCCTACGTCCAGGAGGCGAAACGTCAGGTCTTCGGCGAGGTTGCAATCGATTCCGAGGCGGGTCCGAGCGAGGTCTTCATCGTGGCCGAGGCGGATGCGGATCCGGCTCTGATCGCAGCCGACCTGCTGGCCCAGGCCGAGCACGACGTGCGCTCCGGTGCCGTGCTGGCGACCCCGAGCGAGGCCCTGGCGCGGTCCACACGCGAGCAGCTCGAGAAGCAGCTCTCGGAGCTGCCGACGGCCCCTGTCGCCGGTCAGGCGCTGGCTGCGGGCGGCGCGCTGATCGTGACGCGGGACCTCCCGGAGGCCCTGACGCTCGCGAACCGCTACGCCCCGGAGCATCTGCAGCTCTTTACCTCGGATCCCGACCGCTGGCTGCCCCAGATCGAGAATGCGGGCGCCATCTTCATCGGGCCGTACAGCCCTGTTCCTCTCGGGGACTACGTGGCCGGCCCCAGTCACGTATTGCCCACCTCGGGGACCGCGCGCTTCTTCTCCGTCCTCCGGGTCGAGGACTTCCAGAAGACGACGAGCCTTGTCGAGTTCTCCGAAGCGGGGTTCCGGCGACTCGCACCCGTAGCCGCGCGGCTGGCACGCATGGAGGGACTGATCGCTCACAGCAGGGCGGTCGAGGTCCGGACCGGCGGAAAGGTGGACCCGACCGAGTAATTCGGGTCTACTCGTTGCCAGCACCATGGAACGACACGGCAGCATATCCAGGAAGACCCGCGAGACGGAGATCCAGGTCGAACTCGGCCTGGACGGAACCGGTTCCGCCGAGGTCGACACCGGCGTCCCCTTCTTCGACCACCTGCTGGACTCCTTTGCGCGTCACGGGCTCTTCAATCTCCAGATCCAGGCCAGGGGAGACCTGGAGGTCGATCAGCACCACACCGTAGAGGACGTGGGCATCGCGCTCGGCCAGGCGCTCAAGGCCGCACTGGGGGATCGCTCCGGGCTCCGGCGCTTCGGGTCGGCTCGCATCCCGATGGCCGATGCTCGCGTCTGCGTCGACCTGGATCTGTCGAACCGTCCCTACCTTGTCTACCGCGTCGAGCTCAGCCGGGACTGGGTCGGGAACTTCGACGCCGCGCTCGTCGAGGATTTTCTATACGCGCTCTGCAGCAATGGCGGGATCGACCTGCACGTCGAGCGCTCGTACGGTCACAGCGTCCACCACATCGTCGAGGCAGTATTCAAGGGCCT
The DNA here is from genome assembly GCA_965247115.1 of Myxococcota bacterium. Lineage (GTDB taxonomy): Bacteria > Myxococcota_A > UBA9160 > SZUA-336 > SZUA-336 > JAUXJB01. The sequence continues at coordinate 2,022,852 of CBDFGR010000003.1, read as the reverse complement.
GGGCCGCGCTCTGGACGCGGCTACCACCCCGGACCCGCGCGTCCAGGGGCCGCTCACTACCAAGGGATCGCTCTGATGAGGGCCCCGAGAGCCTTGTGGGACCGGGCGCGCGAGCGGTCCTCCCCCGGGTCAGCGACCCGGCGCGATTCGCTTCGCACCGCTTGCTGGTTGCCTGTGGGGTTGTTGGCGTTGTTGGTGGTGGGGTGCACGCCGGTTGTGTATTCGGAGCTGCCGAGGGCGTCGGATCACAAGGTTACGCTCGTGGCGGTGGTGCCGATGTCTTTTGAGCCCTTCGGGCCGCGCGACGTGCTGACGGGCGAGGAGGCGATGGTTGCCTCCGAGACCGCGACTGCGCGCGTTGCGAGCGCGCTCGTCCAGTGGGGAGGACTGGAGGCTGTGCCTCCTGGTGACATCCAGCTCTGGCTCCAGAACGTGTCCGCGCCCTCGAACCCACGGCGCCTGGGCAGCGAGCTCAACTCGGCCTTTGGCGTGGACGCGATCATGACCGGCAGGGTACGCCGCTACTCGGAGCGCGAGGGAGGGCCCCGGGGTGCGAGCCGACCCGCCTCCGTCTGGTTCGACGTCGAGCTCCGAACGGCGGGTGGCGAGCTGCTCTGGGAGGCGAGCTACGACGAGGTCCAGAGGAGCGTATCCGAGGACCCAGGCTCCTTTGCCAGGTGGCGCGAGCGAGGCTTTCGCTGGGTAATCCCAGAGGAGCTGTCGCGCTACGGCGCCAGGGAGCTGATGCAGGAGCTGGGCGAGGTCCGCTCCGCGTGGAGGTAATCCCGGCGATCGACCTGCGCGCGGGGCAGCTGGTCCGGCTCGAGCAGGGGGACTACGACCGGGAGACCATTTATGACGCAGATCCCGTGTCCGTCGCGAAAGACCTGTGCGCCAAGGGTGCGACGCGGCTTCACGTGGTCGATCTCGACGCAGCCCGTGACGGCGAGTCCACGAACACCCCGCTCATCCAACGCATCCTGAGTGAGGCGGGTCGAATTCCGGTCCAGGTCGGCGGTGGCATCCGCACGCTGGAGCGTGTCAACGCTCTGGTCGGAATGGGTGCGGACCGCGTCATCATGGGCACCGCGGCCCTCGAGCAGCCCCGCCTTCTCGCCTCGATCAGCGAACGCCACCCGAAGCGCGTCATTCTGGGTCTAGATGCCCGTGGGGGACGCGTCGCCGTGCGTGGCTGGCTGGAGACCTCCGATTTCACGAGTGCAGAGGTCTTGAAGCGCTTCGCAGATCTGCCTCTCGCGGGAGTCCTGCACACGGACATCGAGCGCGACGGGATGATGGGTGGTCCGAATCTGGCGGCAACCGTCGAGCTGGCTCGATCTACGTCGCATCCATTCATTGCGGCTGGAGGGGTCAGCAGCGTCGACGATCTGCAGCGCCTGGCCCAGACGGGTGTGATCGCGGCTGCGGTGCTCGGCAAGGCGCTCTACAGCGGTGCGGTGCGATTCGAGGATGCGCTCAAAAAGCTGGCCGCGGATTGAGGCCGCGCGACCGGTGTGCCTGGTCCAACCTGAGCGCCCCGTGGCCACTTTCCGGCAGACAGCTGGTCGGACCACTCGCCGCGGGGACGGGGTGCCGTGTTGCGCGTGCGGAAACGGGTGTGCTAGGTTCTTCCTCCGCGACCGACCCAAGGTAAGTGGTTGAAAAATAAGCAGTTTTCTGTGAGGAGCCGCGATCCCAGAAGGCGGTTCCGGGGGCGGCGGTGCAATGCAGGCGCCCCCAGCATTCGGTGGGATCGCTACCCCGGGAGGGTTGATGGCCGGGGCGAGTGGTCTATACACAGTCGGTTGCGTTCTTCGCGATAGCGGCCGTCGCACTCAGGGGAGGAGTCCGTTCTGCCTGGTCTGAAGCTCAAAGAGAACGAGTCGTTCGAGGGCGCTCTCAAGCGCTTCAAGAAGCAGTGCGAGAAGGCCGGATTGATGTATGAGCTCAGGAAGCGCGAGCGCTACGAGAAGCCCAGCGTCAGAAAGAAAAAGAAGGCGATGGCTGCTCGAAAGCGGGCGTTGAAGAAGGCGCGAGCAGCAAGGTGAGTTTTTCGTCGGGCCCGGCGCAGCAGTGCTGCGTCGGGCCCGAGTCGTCCCAACTGACCGAGTGAAGAAACGAGGGGTTAGGGAGGGAGTGGCGCGGATCCCAGAGCAGGTTGTGGAAGAGGTTCGCGCGCGCGCCGACATCGTGCAGATCGTCGGCCGCCACGTGACCCTCAAGGAGTCGGGGAACCGACTCTGGGGACTGTGTCCTTTTCACGAGGAGAAGACACCCTCCTTTACCGTTCACCGAGAGCGGCAGGTTTTTTACTGTTTTGGCTGTCAGGCCGGTGGTGACGTCTTCGGGTTCTGCATGCGTCATGGCGCCCTCGACTTTCCCGACACGGTGCGCGTTCTGGCTCGGGAGCTCGGGATCGACATCCCCGAGGGTGACGCGGGGTCGGGCGAACGTACTCGCGCGCTCTACCGCGCGAATGACGCAGCACTCGAGTACTTCCGCTCGCAGCTCCACGCGGCCAGGGGGGCTCGGGCGCGCGAGTATCTCGAGCGGCGCGGCATCTCCAACGAGCTGATCGAACGCTTCGAGCTCGGGTACGCGCCGCCGCGAGGGCTGGTGGAGCATCTGGGTCGGAACGGTCTGGCTGACGCAGAGCGGGCCGGCCTGGTCGCGAAGAGCCAGAGCGGAGAGGGTCACTACGATCGCTTTCGCAATCGGATCGTCTTCCCCATCAAGGAGCCCGCGGGGAATGTGCTCGGCTTCGGCGGGCGCGGACTCGGCCCGGACGACACGCCCAAGTACCTGAACTCGCCCGAGAGCCCCGTCTACCGCAAGAGCCGCGTCCTGTTCGGGCTACCTCTGGCGCTCGACTCCATCCGCAAGAACGGGCGCGTGATCGTAGTGGAGGGGTACTTCGATCTGATCGCTCTCCACCGGGCCGGCATCGAGGAGGCCGTGGCACCCTGTGGCACCGCTCTCACGACCGAGCACGCGAGGCGCCTGCGGCGCTACGCCCAGGAGGTCGTACTCCTGTTCGATGGCGACTCCGCTGGCCAGCGGGCGGCGGAACGCGGCTTGCCCGGTTTGCTGGCGGAGGGTCTGCGCGTGCGCAGCGCCTTCCTGCCCGCGGGCCAGGACCCGGACGACCTTCTCAACGCTTCGGGTCCCGCCGCTCTGCAGAGCTGCGTGGAGCGTGCTGTGCCCTTGCTCGATGCGCTGATCGACCGCGCGCTCGTAAAAGCATCAGATCACGCTTGGGCCGCGGGCGACGTCGTGCGGGAGATCGCTCCCTACCTGCGTGCGGTCCCGGATGCGGTCGAGCGGGCCGCCTACGTCCGCCAAGTGTCGAGCAGCCTGGAGATCCCCCCCGCTGCCCTCGAGCGGTCGCTCGAGGAACCTGCGAACGGGCCTGCACCCGGACCCCAGCCAGAGGCCCGCCCCGTCACCGAGCCGGCCCGACCAATCGAGCTTGCCCCGGCTCTACGCGACCTGCTCGGTGCCCTGGGGGCGTTTCCCATAGACACGCTTGGGGTTCTGGATCAGCTCGACCCCGAGTGGCTTCACGACCTCGACGGCAGCGAGCTCATCCTCGCGCTGGCGGCGGCGACGCGGACCCACGGCTCCAATGCGGCTGCTCAGCTGGTCACGCCCGAGGCGCGTGAGATCGGCGAACGCCTGAAGGCAGTGCTGCCCGAGATCCTGCTCAAGCACGAGCCGGAGGACCGGATGGCAGCGGAGCGCGCCGCTCGGGACTGCGTGGCGCAGCTCGGCCGCCGCTGGCTGGATGGCAAGCTCAAGGGCCTTCGTGTCCGGCTTGAATCCTGCAGTGATTCGGATCAGGTCTCCGAGCTCCTGGAGGAGCAGCAGCGTTACATGGCGCAGAGGCGCGAGCTCTGGAGCCAGGTTCAGCAGGTCTAACCTTTACCACCGTTATGGAGTAAGGAGTTCCCCCCCCCCCATGCCGACCATCACCCCCCCGACCAAGCGCAAGTCGCAGCCCACGAAGCGTCCCAGGGTAGCGAAGGCCCAGAAGACGACACGGGCCAGAGGGACGGTGCAAGAGGCGAGCGGCCCACTCGCCAGCAAGCGCAACGGGGCTGCCGTGGCCGCGGACGGGAAGCCCGAGGTCAGGCAGAGCAGCCCCAGCCTGCGTCAGCTACTCCGCAAGGGGAAGGAGTCCGGACACGCCGATGGGGCGCAGCTCCTAAAGGCGTTACCCGAGCGGATGCTGAAGTCGCCTGAGCGTCTCGAAGAGGTCGTTGCGCTGTTCCGGCGGCACAGCGTCGTTCTCCAGAACTGGGAGCCGCCGGTGGTAACCCGCAAGCCGGAGCCCCGCCGGCGCTCCAACGGCGACGACTACGAGAGCTACCGCTCCAACGATCCCGTGCGCGTCTATCTGCGCGAGATGGGAGCGGTGTCCCTGCTGACCCGCGAAGGCGAGGTCGTGATCGCAAAGCGTATCGAGTCCGGTGAAGAGGATGCGCTCGCACGCGTGCTGAAGTCGCCCATCGCAGTCGCTGAGCTGCTCGAGGTCGGCGACGCGATCCGTAAGGGCGACCGAGAGGTGCGGGATCTCTTTCCGCAGATCGCAGAGGGTGACCCGGAGACGCTCGATGACAAACGAGCAAGGCTGCTCCAGGCTCTGACCCAGCTCCGCCGGTCCCAAACGGAAGTCGCCAAGCGGCAACGCGTGCTCTCGAACAGACGCACCGGTGAAGAGACGCGCGAGCGAATCGCTGCCGAGGTCGATGAGATCCGCACGCGTCATGCCGCGCGCGTTCGCCGCACCGGTCTGGTGAAGCCCTTCATCTGGCGTCGGATCAGCTCGATCGAGGGTTTCGTTGCCGAGATCAACGATCAGCGCGATATCGTGACCCGCATCCTCAAGCCCTACAAACAGTCCGACGGCGACGAGTTCCTGCAGCTCGCTGCGCAGTCGCGACGGCGCTCCGTACCAGGCAAGAAGGCGCTCGCCCGCCTCGGTGGGAACGCGGAAGCGATCTTGATCACCGAGAAGGAGGTGACCGCAGCACAAAGGCGCGTCCGAAAGCTGGAAGCGGAGCTTCACTGTACGCGCGAGGAGGCCGTGGACTGCCTCGAGCACATCAGCGCCGATCGGGAGCGCGCACGCCAAGCCAAGAGCGAGCTGATCGAGGCGAATCTCCGCCTGGTTGTGTCGATCGCGAAGAAGTACACGAATCGGGGTCTGCAGTTCCTGGACCTGATTCAGGAGGGGAACATCGGCCTGATGAAGGCCGTCGACAAGTTCGAGTGGCGCCGCGGCTACAAGTTCTCGACCTACGCCACCTGGTGGATCCGTCAGGCCATCACGCGCGCCATCGCGGATCAGGCCAAGACCATCCGTATCCCGGTACACATGATCGAGACGATGAACAAGCTCGTGCGGGCGCAGCGCTACCTCGTGCAGAAGATGGGTCGCGAGCCGATGTCCGAAGAGATCGCGGCCGAGATGGAAATGAGCATGGAGAAGGTCCAGATGGTCCTCAAGATCACGCGAGAGCCGATCTCGCTCGAGACGCCGATCGGGGAGGACGACGACAGCCACCTCGGAGACTTCCTGAAAGACGATAAGCGCGTGTCGGTGACAGACGAGGTCATGCAGCGCAATCTCGCCGAGCACACGCTCAAGGTGCTCTCGACGCTCACCCCGCGCGAGGAGAAGGTGCTCAAGATGCGCTTCGGCATCGGCGAGCGTTCGAACCACACGCTGGAAGAGGTCGGCCAGGACTTCTCGGTGACCCGCGAGCGCATCCGCCAGATCGAGGCCAAAGCCCTTCGCAAGCTCCGGCACCCCAGCAGAGCCCGGGTCCTGCGCGCCTTCCAGGAATAGTCGCTAGACTCCGAGCCCGTTTCGAGCCTCCCTCATCGGGGCGTAGCGCAGCCTGGTAGCGCGCTTGCTTCGGGAGCAAGAAGTCGCCGGTTCAAATCCGGCCGCCCCGACCAGAACCGTGTCACTCGCCGCGTGTACTGGGCGTCTGAGACCCGCTGGCTCGGAACCCGTAGCGGTACCGTAGCGGTTCGACACCGTAAGTAGCTGATCTACCGGTGACTTTAGGGCGACGTTTTATTACGTAGGCAAGAAGTCGGAGGTCACTCTAACCAATCGGTCGGAGGGTCGTTGGCAGGGCGCCTCGGCTGAGCGCGAGCGCTGACCCGAGCTCATAACCGGTTGGTCCCTGGTTCGAGTCCAGTAGAATAGAGAGCCCACCAAGGACGGCGGAGCACAGGAGAACCTTTGATGGCTCAGACTTTTTCCAAGCGCGCCCTTTCTTATGAAGCGGCCACAGTGATGGTCGCTGCGGCGATCGAAAGGGCCGAACAGCTCGGCTGCAAACAGAACGTTGCCGTGGTCGACGAAGGCGGGAATCTCAAGGCGTTCGGTCGAATGGACGGGGCCATACTCCTGGGGGTCGAGGGGTGTCAACGCAAGGCATTCACCGCGCTCTTTGGTATGGGCACGGAGGATCTCTACCAGATGCTCAAGGACGACCAGTCCCTGGTTGTGGGCTTGTCGCACTTCTCGAGGGCGACGATGGTCGGCGGCGGGCTTCCGGTGGTGATCGACGGCGAGGTCGTCGGCGGCATCGGAGCGGGAGGCGGTTCCGTCGAGCAGGACGTCGCCTGCTCTCAGGCTGGCCTCGACGCGCTGAAGGCGCAGACGTCCTGATCCCGCCTGGGCGCGACTCGGCAGACCCGGGCGAGCCCCAAAGTCGAACGCTTCCACGACGCGGACCGTCGAGTAGGTAGCCCGAAAGTCGGATCTCGTGGAACTCCCTATGCTAGGGAGAGTTCGCACTCAGCTCAGAGCTCCGGTCTCCATGGAAGCTCGCCTGCTGTCCCCATCACTTCCAGAAGGTCGACAGCCAGCTTCTCAGCTGCGAGCGAGTTCGTATCCTCACTCGCGGGCAGGCCTTTGGCGCCAAGCGCTCTCCAGAGAGCGGCCTGCAAAACCAGGGGAACACGGGTCGAAGCGTCGGGACGTTCTACACTCGGGGCGAATATTGAGCGGGTCGGGATTCTCTCCCTAGAGTTTCAGCAGACGCTCCGCGTTGCCGGCGTAGATTTTCTGCACGTCTTCCGCGGGGAATGGGGCGCTATCCATGAACTCCACGGAGTCCTTGGATGACTCGTAAGGGTAGTCGATCGCCCACATGATCCGGTCGGCACCGAGCACTTCGTGGGAGAGCTTGAGCGCCGGGTGGAAGTTCACACCACTGGTCGTGATCATGAAGTTCCGCTTGAAATACTCGCTGGGATTCATGTTCAGTGCCTTGATCTGGCCGAGCCTCACCTGCAGCTGGTAGCGGTTGTCGATGCGCTGCAACCAGAATGGGATGCCTTCGCCCATGTGGCCCAGAATGATCGTCAGGCTGGGATACTTGTCGAACACGCCTCCGTAAATTAGACGCAGCGCGTGCAGGCCGGTCTCGGCTTTGAAACCCCAGGTGGCAAATTCGAGTCCGTACTTCAGGAAAGGCTGGAGCATGGCGGGCGAGGGCGTGCGCGGGTGCAGATAGATCGGCACGTCGAGGGATTCAGCGGTCTCGAAGATCGGCCAGAATTTTTCATCGTCGAGATACTCGCCATAGGTATGGGAATTGATGATGGCGCCGCGCAAGCCGAGCTGCTTCACGCCCCGTTCGAGCTCGCGCGCCGCTTCGGCCGGCGCCTGCGGTGCCACAGCAGCCAGTCCGGCGAAGCGGTCGGGGTTGACTGCTACGGCCGCGCTGAGGGTATCGTTGGCGATCTTGGCCTGATCGACCGCGGGCTGCTTGTCCAGGATCTGGACACCCGGTGCGGTGAGCGATACCACGTGTACGTCGACCCCGGTGGCATCCATCTCCTCGATTCGGAGCTCACCGACGTCGATCAGGCGCTGCTGGATCAGTTTGGCTCCCGGCGAGTCGTCGAAGTGGATCGGAGCGAGGCCTTGAAATCCGGGCTCGTCGTCCCACCCCTTCTCGCCGCGTTTTCGCCACGCCGCGTACAGCTCCGGCGTGATGAACGCCTCCTCCAGCGCGATGCGCCGGAACTTCTTCTGGCCCGTGGCCTCTTGCGCGCCCACTTGCGCTGCGCCTAGCTGCAGAGCGGCGGGCAGGGCGACAGCGGTCTTCAAGAATTCACGTCGACTGGTTGTCAATCTTAGGTCCCCGTCTCCCAATTCCAGTTGGGCGCGAGTATCTCATGGGCGGGGAGGAGAAAACTCGAATGATGCGCGAACGCGCTAGTAGCGGAACCCATGATGGGAGCAGCGTTCGGGTTCGCCTTGAACGCTTCCGCGAACAGCTTGTCTGCCCAGAGGACTGCTACATCCACTGTCCTGTCCGGGTGGAAGAAGAGAAGCTCGGACAGCTGCTTCCTTGAGACTTACCGAGCTATCGCACCGATGAGGCTCGGCGATCGAGACTGACGATCCAACCTACTGAAGGGAAGAGGAAAGGAGGGAGGAAGAACCGGAAGAAATCGTTAGCGTCCACCGGCAAGAGTAGTTGACGCCGGCACCCATGTAGTATGATCCGTGTCTCACCACATCTAGTATGGTGCGTGTCTCACGAGACAGGGAGCACCCAGATGCCCAGCTACGACTCGATCATCCGCAACGGAACCGTCGTCGATGGCAGCGGCCAGATCGCACCCTACAAGGCCGACCTCGGCATCCGCAACGGCATGATCGCCGCAATCGGCGGCGTGCGAGGCGACGCGAAGCGCGAGATCGACGCCACGGGCTGCATCGTGGCGCCGGGGTTCGTCGAGATCCACGGGCACTACGACGCCCAGCTCCGCTGGGACCCCTATTGCACGCCCGTCGGCTGGCACGGCGTCACCACGGTCAGCATCGGAGTCTGCGGCTTCGGCTGGGCGCCCTGTAGAGCGGAAGATCACGACGCTGTCACCCGGCTGCTGTGCCGTGTGATGGCCATGCCGCCCGAGTCCCTCGACAAGTGGCTGCGCTGGGAATGGGAGACCTTCCCCGAGTATCTCGACACCATCGACCGCCAGGGGCTGGGCGTCAACGTCGCGTCCATGGTCCCCATCACGCCGCTGCGCACCTACGTGATGGGAGTCGAAGAGGCGCGCTCGCGTTCCGAGATGAAGCCGGAAGAGCTCGACAGGATGAAGACACTCTTCCGCGAGGCGATGGATGCCGGGGCCTGGGGCATCTCGTTCCACAAGAACCCCGAGGACCACGCCGAGGACGGCGGTTGGATACCCTCGCACGTGAGCGGGGATGCCGAGGCCCTCGCCCTGGCCGAGATCATCGGCGAGTACGGGATCGGCTCGGTCTGCTGGACCGCAGGCGGGCGCCCCGGCGAGAAGGAGCTGCTGCGCGAGCTCTGCCGGCGCAGCGGCCGCCCGATGAACTGGGGCGGCGTGGTCCAGCACAAGGTTGACGCGCTCGACCCGTGGAGAGAGGAGCTCGCCTGGTCCGAGGAGAACCTCGAGCTGGGGCTCCCGCTCTACGCACAGGCGGCCGTGCCCACGGACCTGCGCTTCCGTCTGGCCAGCTTCAACCTGTTCGACAGCACTCCGGCCTGGGTGGAGCCCATGATCGGCAGCGCGGAGGAGCGCATCGCCAAGCTGAAGGCACCCGGAGTGCGTGAGAAGATGAAGCAGGAGATCGACAAGGGGATCGGGTCCTTCCACGGAGAGTGGGACCGCGTCTTCGTCGCCGAGGCCGCAGAAGAGCGCAACCGCAAGTACGAGGGCAAGAGCGTCACCGAGATCGCGCAGGCGACCGGCGCACACCCCGTGGACGCCTTCCTGGATCTGGCCATCGACGAGGGTCTGCAGACCGAGTTCGACGTGCCCGGCTTCAACACGTCGAACGACGAGGCGACCGCAGCCATCTTCAAGGCCCCCTCGACGTGCCCCGCCCTCTCCGATGGCGGAGCGCACTACGCCTTTACGACCCTGGCGCACTGGCCCACCTACGTTCTCGCCGACTGGACGCGCGACAAGGGGGTTCTGACTCTGCAAGAGGCGCACTACAAGCTGAGCGCCCTTCCCGCCTGGATCATGGGCTACCGCGACCGCGGTCTGCTGCGCGAGGGCATGGTGGCGGACATCAACATCTACGAGCTGGAGAAGCTGAGCTACAGCGGGCTGATCCTCCAGGACGACACTCCGGAGGGAGACCCGCGCATGGTCCGGAAATCCGAGGGCTACCGCTACACGCTGGTGAACGGCGAGGTGACATTCGAGGACGGCAAGTGCACCGGCGCGCTGCCCGGGTCGCTCCTGCGCAGCACGAGCTACACGGTATGACCAAGCCCCAGATCAAATCCTACGAGAAGGACGCCAAGCCGCTCGAGATCGCGGGCACGCTGCGCCAGGAGGGCGCGGTGATCATTCGCGAGGTGCTCCCGCACGACGTCGTGGACGAGCTCGTGGCTGCCGCCGAGCCACTCGTCCGTGAATCCCCGGGGCCCGAGTTCTACGGGGAGAACGTGCGGACCTGCTCGAATCTCTTCGGGCGCGATCCCGTGTTCGCCGAGCGCCTGCTGAGCAATTCATTGATCCTCGACGTGCTGGACGGCACGCTGCTCCCCCAGCACCCGATGGGGCCGGCGAGCGCGAAGACCCAGGCCCAGCACGAGGTCGGCATATACGACCATGAAGAGTACCTCCGGGCGGAGCAGCGAGACCCGGTGAACGGCCCCAACTGCCACCACTACCGGGTCCACTTCTCGGGCTCCATCCAGCTCGGGGCCCGAGGCGGCCACCAGGTGCTGCACCGCGAGATGGACGCCTTCCGCCCCTTCATCCAGCAGGAACCCGACCAGCCGGACTGGGTCGTCGCCGTCAACTACGCGTGCACGGACTTCACCGAGGAGAACGGGGCCACCCGCGTGGTTCCGGGCAGCCACCGCTGGCCCCCGGACCGCGCGCCGCGCGAGCGCGAGGAGGCCCGGGCGGTGATGCCCAAGGGTTCGGCGCTCTTCTGGCTCGGCAAGGCCTTCCACGCCCTGGCCACCAACACCACCGACCAGAACCGCGCGGGGCTCCTCACGATCTTCTCCGTCAACTGGCTGACCCAGGAGGAGAACCAGTTCGTGGCGGTTCCGCCGGAGTTCGCGAAGACCCTTCCGGAGCAGGCACAGCGGCTGCTCGGCTACCGCAGCGCGTCCCTCGGCTACGTCGCCGGCCGCGACGCCGAGAACATTCTCCGCGAGGGCTTCGGCCAGCCCATCTAGGTGTGGCGCCTCCGCTAGGACCTCGCCGGTATGCGTCGAGTACGCGCGCAATCGCATCAGCTTCGAGACACGCTTGCGACTCACATGGGTCCCGTCCTCGCGAAACACATCCCCTTCCATAGGAAGGTCGCCATTCCTGCTGGGGCCATGACTTATCGAAAATCCACACAAGTGGGTTTCGCGGCACTGGTGATTGCACTAGCCGGCGCCAGCTCTGTTGGTTCTGAGGCCGAAGTAGCCCGGTTCGAGCCGGTCACAGACACCCGCATTCAGAATGCGTTGAAAGACGAGCCGGGCAGCTGGATGGCACATGGCCAGGACTTCAAAGAGCAGCGCTTTTCACCGCTCATGCAGCTGAACAGAGAAACAGTCGCCGACCTCGGCCTGGTCTGGCATCACGATTACAAGAGTTACCTTGGTCAGCAGGCAACGCCAATTGTGGTGAACGGTTTGCTGATCGTGCCGAGCGCCTGGAACGTGGTGCATGTCTACGATGCGAAGACGGGTGAAGAGCGATGGCAGTTCGACCCCGGCGTCGATCGGGTCCGTCAGAGCAGACTCTGGACATCGTTCAGCCGCGGAATTGCCGTCTATGGCGATCGACTGATCATCGCGACAATGGATGGCTGGCTGGTGTCGGTGGACATGAGCACCGGCGAGGAAGTCTGGCGGACGGACACCATCACGGATCGAAGCGTCCCGTACTTCATATCCGGAGCGCCTCGGATCGGGGGCGGGAAAATATACATAGGCAACGCTGCATCGGAGGCCGGTACCCGTGGCTATACATCCGCCTACGAAGCCGGTACCGGCAAGCTGGCCTGGCGATTCTGGTCGATACCCGGAGATCCATCCGAACCTTTTGAGCACCCCGAGCTGGAAGCCGCTGCGAGAACCTGGAACGGAGAGTGGTGGAAGCACGGCGGTGGCGGCAACGTCTGGAATTCCATCGTTTACGATCCGGACCTGAAGCAGGTCTATCTGGGCACGGGCAATGCCGCGCCCTGGGTACGCGAATTTCGCAGCCCCGGCGGTGGAGACAATCTTTACGTCGCTTCTATCGTCGCTGTAGACGCCAACAGCGGCGCCATGCAGTGGTACTACCAGCAGACGCCGGGGGACAACTGGGACTACACATCCACCCAGGACATGGCGCTCGCCGAGCTGAAAGTCGATGGAAAGCACCGCAAGGTCATTCTCCAGGCTCCGAAAAACGGCTTCTTCTACGTTATCGACCGGACCGACGGCAAGCTTCTGCGCGCCGAAAAGTACGCGACGGTCACCTGGGCAAGCCATGTGGACATGCAGACTGGACGGCCCGTTGAGATTGATGGCGGCCGTTACTATGAAAAGGGGAAGTGGATCTGACCGGGTCCGTTCGGGGCTCACAACTGGCAGGCCATGAGCTACGATGCCAAGGCCGGCGTGGTGTACATGGGAACCTGGGACTATCCCTTCTTTTTCAGAGCCGATCCCCAGACCAAGAAGAACGGCGTTTATGAATGGAAAGGGGGGTCCGGCACCAACACCGGGATGGACGTGGATCTTGCGAATTTCCTGGAGACCAACCTGACTGAGTTCCCGGAACCGAGGGGCTATTTAGGTGCCTTCGATCTGATCAAGGGCGAGTACAAGTGGCAGATTGAGCAGCCGTTCTTCTGGAATGGCGGAGTATTGGCAACCGCCGGCGGTCTGCTTTTCCAGGGCGGCGACGATGGACATCTGAAAGCCTACGACAAAGATACCGGCGAGGAGCTGTGGAGCTTCGATACCTATACATCCATTCTGGCTCCCCCCATCACCTATGAAATGGATGACCGGCAGTATGTCGCCATCATGACCGGTGCGTCCGCCAGTTCGTTCGAGATCGGCGGTGACAATCCGATACCCAGCGCCACGGCCGTGTATGGCAGTCACAGCCGGATTCTGGTGTTCGCGCTTGGTGGCAACCAGAAGCTGGATGTCCCCGCGAAGCGGATTCTTCTGCCGCACCGGCAACCGGCAACGACTGCGGATGCGGATACGCTGCGTAGAGGCGGCATCCTCTATCATAGTTACTGCACGCTCTGCCACGGTACCTTTGCCCGAGGCTCCGGAGGTCCACCGGATCTACGCATGATGAGCGCGGCAACCCGGCAGATCTTCTCTGAAATCGTACTGAAGGGCGCGTATGAAAATGCTGGTATGGGCAACTTCAGCGATGCGCTGACAGAAGCAGATAGCGATGCCATCCTTTCCTATATCCTGCATAGAGCGAACCTGGACAGAAATTCTCTTCTGGAAGCCGAAAAGAACTCGGCGGGGCATCAGTAAGTCGATTCCTCTGCGGCGCCGCGCGAACGGAAGCTCTGCAACGTTCACCTTTCCCCGATCGCCCGCCGGCCGAGCCGGAGCACCGGGAGCGCGCCGCGACCGGTCCTCCACCAGGATCCCAGTCGGATCTTCCTCGATCCGGTGACGTATTCTCTGGACATGAGCCCGGACAAGCAGAGCGGGCGCGAGTCGCGGACGACCCTGCGCCGACTGCAGCACGAGATGCGCACGCCTCTGGGCCAGATCATCGGCTACACCGAGATGCTGCTCGAGGAGGCGCGCGACGAACACCGGGATCTGGTCCCAGATCTCGAGAAGGTCCACCGCGCCGCGGGGGAGCTCCTCCGGGTCGTGGACGAGACGCTCCGGACCGATGCGGGTCCCTCGGCACCCGCTTCGTCCGCACAGCAGCGTGAGGAGTCGACGCCTGAGGCACCCGACTCCGGGCGCATTCTCGTGGTCGACGATGAGCCGAACAACCGCGACATGCTCGCACGTCGCCTGGAGCGCAGCGGGTACGCCGTCGACATGGCGGTGGATGGAGTCGAGGCCCTGCGGAAGATCTCCCAGAAGCGCTTCGACCTGGTGCTACTGGACGTAATGATGCCGGGTATGAGCGGGCTTGAGGTGCTCGACGCCATACGTCGGGAGCACACCACCAGCGAGCTGCCGGTCATCCTCGCGACAGCGATGACTGATCGTTCCGACGTGATCGAGGGCCTCCGGCACGGAGCGAACGACTACGTCACCAAGCCGATCGACTTCCCGATCGTGCTCGCGCGCGTCGAGACTCAGCTCGAGGTGCTGCGCGCTACGCGCGAGATGGAGTCGCTTGCGCAAGAGCTGGAGCTGCGGGGCGCCTTCATCCGCCGCATGTTCGGTCGTTACGTCTCCGATCACGTCGCCGATGCAGTGATGAGCCAGGCGGAGAGCCTCGAGCTCGGTGGGGAGAAGCGGCATGTCACCATCTTGCTCAGCGATCTGCGGAGCTTCACAAGGCTCTCCGGTTCGCTCGAGCCGCAGCAGGTGGTCGCGCTCCTCAACAACTACCTTGGTGCGATGACGCAGGTGATCCAGGAGCACGGCGGCACGATAGACGAGTTCATTGGCGACGCGATCCTCGCTCTGTTCGGGGCGCCGCTCGCGGGCGAAGATGACGCTGCGCGAGCGGTGGCTTGCGCGCTCGGCATGCAGCGCGCGATGGGCCAGGTGAACGAGAGAAACCGCGCGCGGGGGCTACCGGAGATCGAGATGGGAGTCGCGGTCGCAACCGGCGAGGTCGTAGTCGGGAACATCGGGTCGGAGCGTCGCACGAAGTACGCGGCGGTCGGCAGGGCCGTGAACCTGGCCGCTCGCATCGAGGCTCAAACGCGCGGAGGAGAGGTCCTGATCTCCGACGAGACCTGGCAGGTTGTCGCCGATCTGGTCACCGTCGAGGAGGAGCAGAACGTCGAGGCCAAGGGCTTCGAGCACCCGGTCCGGATCCGGCGAGTGTCCGCGATCACCGGGCGCCTCGGCGTACCTAGCTAGGGGTAGCGATCAGCGACCCAATAGCTTCTCGATCTTCTCCAAGAGCACCGGGAGTCTGACGGGCTTCGTCTCGAACTCGTCGCAGCCGGAATCCAGCGCCTTCTCGCGGTCGCCCGACATGGCGTGTGCAGTGAGCGCAATCACCGGGATCGCGCGCGTCTCTTCGCCAGCTTTGAGCTCCCGCGCCGCGTCCCACCCACTCTTCACGGGTAGACTCATGTCCATCAGGATCAGGTCAGGCGACCCGCTACGGGCCTTGTCGACGCCCTCCTCACCATCGATGGCGATGTCGATCTCGAAGCCCCGCTTCTCGAGGCGGCGAGAGAGCATGTCTCGGTTCAGCTCGTTGTCTTCGACCAGCAGGATCTTCAGCATATCCCCTCTTTCGGGCTCTCGGGACCATCCGACCAGCCCAATTCTGCCACACACCTGGCAGGTGAGACTATCCGGTAGACTTGGCGTTCGAGCATGAAGAACTGGAAGCTCTCCAACAAGCTCATCGGCCTTGTCCTGGCCGGAGTCGTGGGCTCCATTGCGCTGGTGGGGTGGATCAGTGCGACCTGGGGCACCTCAGCCCTGCTGACCCAGCAGGCGAACTCGCTCGAGGCGGTGCGCAGATCGCGCCAGCACTACATCGAGAACTACTTCCAGATCATTCGCGAGCAGGTCTTCAACTTTGCTCAGGACGAGATGATCATCGAGGCCACGGAGCAGCTCTCTGCCGCCTTCGAGAGCGTTCCGGACCAGATCAGATGGTCGGCGGATCCTGGAAGCTCCGTCTACGGAGCTCTGGAGACTTACTACGAGGGAGAGTTTCGCTCGCGCCTCGAGCGGGCCGGCCAGCCGTGGAACGGCGTCGAGGAGTACATCCCTCGCTCCTCATCCGGCCGGTTCCTTCAAGCCATGTACATCATGGAGAACCCGTTCCCCTTCGGTCAGAAGCATCGCCTTGTGGGCGCTGTCGAGCGATGTGATTACAACCGGCTGCACGAGCGCTATCACCCACGCATCCGGGATTTCCTCGAGTCGTTCGGATACTACGACATCTTTCTCCTCGACACGGATGGGAACCTCGTCTACTCGGTGTTCAAAGAGACCGAGTACGCGACGAACTTCATAGAGGGCCTCCACCGGGAGACGAACGTCGCCGGCGTCTACCGCCAGGCGCTGCAGTCCGCCTCTGCCGGATCGGTCTTCATCGCGGATTTCGAGTCGTACGAGCCGAGCTACGGTGCGCCAGCTAGCTTCATCGGCGCGCCTGTGTTCGACGGCGAACGTTTGATCGGCGTGGCCATCTTCCAAATGCCCGTCGACGAGATCAACGAGATCATGAGCGACGTCGCCGGGCTCGGAAAGACGGGGGAGACCTACCTGATCGGCGACGATTTCCTGATGCGCTCCGACAGCCGCTTTCACGAGGTGTCCTCGATCCTAGCGCAGAAGGTCGATACGGATGCGGCCCGCATCGCCCTCACCGGGCGATCCGGTACGCTCCAGCAGTCTGCTTATCGGGGCGTCGAGGTGCTCTCCTCCTATGGCCCGCTGCACATCCGCGGGCTCAACTGGGCGATCCTGGCCGAGGTCGACATGGCCGAGATCACCGCGCCGGCCGCCGCCGTTCGGAACCGTATCATCGGGTTCGGGGGTGCACTCGCCGTGTTGGTTGCGGCGCTCTCGCTGCTCTATCTCCGACGTGTGGTCATCAACCCCGTCGGCCAGCTCGTCAGGGGCACCGAGCGCGTCGTCCGCGGCGACTATTCAGCCCACGTGAATATTCGCTCGGGCGACGAGCTCGGCGATCTGGCACTGGCCTTCAACCAGATGGCGCGGTCGATACGCCGCGACATCGGCGAGCGCGAACGAGCCAGGGAGAGTCTGGCGAGCCAGGCCCTCGAAGAAACTATCCTTCATCGAGCGGCAGACATGGCGGCCGATACTGAATCGGTCGATGAAGCGCTGGCGCATGTCGTGGACATGGTCTGTGAGATGACCGGCTGGCCGGTGGGCCACGTTTACGAGCCGTCTCCCGAGGACCCGGAGGAGCTGATCCCCACGACGATCTGGCATCTCGAGAACCCGGAGACGTACGCCGTATTTCGGGAGGTCACCGAGCGCACGACGTTCGGGAGAGGCGAGGGACTGCCGGGCCGGATCCTCGCGTCGGGCGAGGCGGCCTGGATCAGCAACGTGCAGACGGATCCGAACTTCCCGCGCAACCGGCTCGCGAAGGACCTCGGCGTCAAGGGCGCCTTCGGCTTCCCAGTGCAGGTGGGCGGGGAGCTGGTGGCGGTGCTCGAGTTCTTCCTCAATGAAGAGATGTCGCCCGACGAGAACCTGCTCCAGATCATGCGAAACGTGGGAGCGCAGCTCGGTAGAGTCTTCGAACGCAAGAGGGCCGCCGAGGAGTTGGAGATCGCTCGCGGGGCAGCCGAAGAGGCCAACAGGGCCAAGAGCGCCTTCCTCGCCAACATGAGCCACGAGCTGCGCACCCCGATGAACGCAATCCTCGGCTACAGCGAGCTGCTGATTGAGGAGGCCGAAGACCTCGAGCAAGAGGAGTTCATCCCGGACCTGCGGAAGATCCACCAGGCCGGCGGGCACCTGCTGGCGCTGATCAACGGGGTACTCGACATCTCCAAGATAGAGGCCGGCAAGATGGATCTCTATCTGGAGGCCTTTGAAGTCGGGTCCATGCTAGACGACGTGGTCGCCACCATCGACGCGCTCATCAAGAAGAACAGCAACACGCTGCGGATAGAGCGAGAGGGCGAGCTGGGTTCGATGCGTGCGGACCTGACCAAAGTTCGCCAGGTGCTGTTCAATCTCCTCAGCAATGCCGCGAAGTTCACCGAGCGAGGCACCATCGAGCTCTCGGCCAGGCGCGAGAAGACTGATTCAGGCGACCGACTGACATTCGTTGTCGAGGATAGCGGGATCGGTATCGCCTCGGACAAGCTCGGGAAGCTGTTCGAGGAGTTCACGCAGGCGGACGCCTCGACCACCCGCGAATACGGTGGTACGGGACTCGGCCTGGCGATCTCCAGGAAATTTTGTCAGATGATGGGTGGCGACGTGAACGTCAAGAGCGAGCTTGGGAAGGGCTCCACGTTCACGATCCGCCTACCGGCAGAGGTTGACCGCCCAGCAGCCGACGGTGACGTGGTTGCGGAGCGTGTGTCGCACGCAGGCAAGTGTGTCCTGGTAATCGACGACGACGCGGCAGCCCGCGAGCTGATGGAGCGCTCGCTGGTCAGCAGCGGCTTCGAAGTTGTAATGGCCCCAGACGGAGACACAGGACTACGCCTCGCCAGAGAGACGCGACCCGCTGCGATTACGCTCGACGTGATGATGCCGGGCAAGGACGGCTGGGCCGTCCTGAAGGAGCTGAAATCGGATTCCCAGCTTCGGGACATCCCCGTCATCATGGTCTCGATGATCGAAGACAGGAACATCGGCTACGCACTGGGCGCCGTCGACTACCTGACCAAGCCGGTCGACAGCGAGCGCCTCTCGCAGATCATCAGCCAGTATCGCTGCCAAAACCCTCCCTGCCCGATCTTGATCGTGGAGGACGATAACGAGACACGCGAGCTCATGCGGCGAACTCTCGAGGGAAATGGCTGGGATGTCGCGGAGGCCAGGCACGGTCGAGAGGCACTCGAGCGTGTTCGAGAGCGGACCCCAGACGTCATCATTCTCGATCTCATGATGCCCGTGATGTCCGGCTTCGAGTTTCTGGGAGAGCTGCGCAGCGTCGAGGCCTGGCGAAAGATTCCTGTAGTCGTCGCGACCGCAAAGGATCTCACGGAGGAAGATCGAGAACTGCTCAGCAGCGCTGTGGAGGCGATCCTCGAGAAGGGCGCATACACGCGCGACCAGATGCTCGAGCAAGTCCGCGATCTCGTATCGGACTGCACCCTTTCCGCCTCCTAGCTTTGTCGGAGTCGCCGACCAGCGCCCCAAGGCGAGTGCGCCCTAGTTGTGATTTCTCAGGAGGTTGTTCATCCAGGGCTCCTCTGAGAGAAGGGTCTTCCGAGTTGCTGCTACCCTGAGGATCGTACATGCCCCGCCCCGATCTCGATGCGCTCTTCGACACGCTCCGCGACGCGCCCGCGGCGGCCTTGGCTCGCCAGGCCGAGGCCGCGATCTGGGAGCGGTGGATGGAGTCGGACGACCCCCAGGTCGAGATGTGGATGGCGAAGGGTCTGCGCGCGATGGGACAACAGGACTACCGCGCGGCCATCGAGGCCTTCGACCAGATCGTGCGGGCTGCACCGGATTTCGCCGAGGGCTGGAACAAGCGCGCGACGGTGAACTGGCTACTCGGCGACCACGAGGCGTCGCTCGGCGACATCGACCGGACCCTCGCCTTGGAGCCGCGCCACTTCGGCGCCTTGTCCGGCATGGCGATGATCCACGAGGCGCACGGCCGCGTCTTCGAGGCGCTCGACGCGCTGGAGCGCATCCAGGTGATCTACCCGTGCCTGCCGCACCTGTCCGAGCGCGTCCGGCAGCTGATCCGAGGCCTCGCCGAGGCGACCTGAAGAGCAGGGCGACACTCGAGCGGCACCCTCGCCCTTGATGCGATTGGATCTGGGCCGATTCGGCTTCATCGTCGGCGAGGGTGGGCAGCTCCGAGCCGATCGATTCGCCGCTGCACGTGCCAGGCGAAGTGCCCGCGGTACTTCGCCTGCAGCTCCGGCTTCATCCAGTCCCTACCTGTCACGATCCCGCGACAGCTCGGGGATCCGCAGTGGCACTCGAGTGTGTAGTCCAAGTCGTCCGTGGTGGCCCAGTCGTGGGTCAGCTCCTCGCCAGGGGCGATGTCGCGCAGGGCGACGAAGACGATCTGCCCCTCGATCGCCAGGTTCGGGTCGCATGAGTGGTTCGAGTACAGCATGCTGCCCTCGCGCTCGGCTGAGCGGACCGGCGCGATGTACAGGCCCCGGGCGATCTGGATCTCCGCGGAGCCGAGCTCCCTCTCGAGCGCTCCCCAGTGCGCCGCGTCGAGCACGTAGCCGCCCTTCACCGCGACGATCTCGCCCGCTGCGATTGCCACTCGGGCGAAGAGCCCCTTGCCGTGGATCCCGCTCGGCAGCACCTCGGTCTTCGGCGAGCGATAGGACAGGCTGGTCGCAGCGAAGGTCAACGCTCCATCAGGCCCAGAATCTTCCATTCGGCTTTTTCACTGGTCACACCGAGGAGAACCTTGCCGCAGTCCTGAGCGATTTCGTCCGACAGCAGGATGTGCTGCGTTCCGGAGTGGATGTCGCGGTAGCATCGTTGCAGCACGCTCGGTCGCAGGGAGACGCCGCGTGAGGTGCGGTGGGCCATTGTCGAGATCT
Source organism: Myxococcota bacterium (assembly GCA_965247115.1). Lineage (GTDB taxonomy): Bacteria > Myxococcota_A > UBA9160 > SZUA-336 > SZUA-336 > JAUXJB01. The sequence continues at coordinate 2,002,448 of CBDFGR010000003.1, read as the reverse complement.
CCGAAATCACGTTGTGAATGTGCCGCATCGCGAGCCGGATCAGAGCGATTTGCTCGTTGCTCCCGGGTTCGCCCTTGGCAAAGGTTTCACAGAGATCGTCCCACACGCGGTAGACGAAGGCGCGCGCCGATCGGTATTTCGCCTCGGCGTCCGCGAAAGACTGCTTGAAGCTCGGGCTGTCACAGAGCTTGCCGAACGCATCGACGCGGTTGCGCGCATGCTCAGCCAATTCATCGAGGGTGCGGCGCCCGACGCCCAGCGCCCAGCTCGTATGTCCCCAGGTCGCTAGCCCAGTGAGCCCGGCGCTGTATTGGATCCCACCGCGGTACTGGGTTGGATTGTCGATCCAGAAGCATCGACCGTCGGGAACGAAGAGCTCTTCACCTTTGATGGTGTAGTCGAAACTGCCAGTGCCCCTGAGACCGAGCGTATCCCAGTTACCTTTCAGCTCGATCGAATCCCTTGGATGATGGGCGATGACGACCAGCGGACTTCCATCGTCGTTGAGCTTGTTGTCGTCGCCGTCCATCAGGAAGCAACCCGAATGGGCCCATTCAGCGTGGTAGATGGTGCTGCCATAGCCCCAGAGGCCTTTGATGACGAATCCATCATCGACCCGACGCGCATAACCGCGGGGCACCCCTTGCCCGGCCATCGTCACATCGGCACCGTCCGGGTAGATCTCGCGCACACCTTGGTCGGGAAGGAAAGCGCCCGCGGACCCGTGTTGGACGCCCAAGACCATCATGCACCAGCCCGTGGAGGCATCCGCCCAGCTCACGCGTTCCACGAGCTCCATCGCCTCAACGAAGGGCAATTCCAGGCCGCCGATCGCTTTGGGCGTCATCAGCGTGTAGAGACCCCTTCGGCGGAACTCGGCCACAAGCCGGTCGGTCAGATGGTACAGCTGCTCGGCTTCGTCGGCTTCCGATTGCACGAACGGGAGGATGTCCTCCACCTCGCGCTTGAGCTCTCCGAACGAAGGCGTCCCGCTCTTGTCTTCCTTGGCCTCGCTCCGGTCCATGCTTCTCTCCCCTTACGCCGAGCCGAGTTCACTCCGGTGTACGGATCGCAAGCGGGGCCCCCTTGACCGCCTTGACGTTCGCGGGGGCATGCGCCGAGTTATGGTCAGCGGCCAAGACCGCCGAGCCCCGAGCCGATCGCTTTGGTCGCCTCCTTGGCCGCGTCCGCCTGGAGCTCCTTCTTCGCCCCGTCGATGGCCGCATTCACCTTGTCTGTCGAGTAGGCCGACTCGGCGACATCGAGCTGCTCGGCGGTCTTCCCGATCTGGTCGCCAGACTCGCGATAGAGCTGCGTCACGTTGGTGAGGTCCTTCCCGGAGCTCTGCGAGACCAGCAGGAGTTCGGTGACAGACTCGAGGGAGAGGCCGCCTTTGAGCAGCGCCGTGACCGCGTCGGCGGACACGCCGAACTGCCCGGCCAGTGGGCCTGCAAGCTTCAGGGCTATCTCGCCGACGCCGGCGTTTGCCGGCAGAGCGACGCTACCCAGGAGCAGAAGGGCGGACACGATCAGACCGAAAGAGCTGCGAAGGGTGGAACGCACGGTGATCTCCTCGTGAATGGTTGGGGGTTTCGAGATGGCCATCATACAACCGCTATCCCGGCTGCTAACAACGAATGCGAGAACCGATCGAGGACGCAGAGCGGAGCCAGCCTGACGGGGCGAGGAACGATTGCGACGACGAGGTCATCGGAGATCGGCCAGGAGGCTCACAAATCCGGGGTTTTCCCTGAGGAGCCGCCCACCGACCTCGATTAGTCTGTCAACGGTCTCGTCGTCGAGCACAAAGCTCGTCGCAACGTTGTTGAAGAACTCCCGCTCCTCTTCATCCGCGAGTGTCTCGAAGGCCACCTCGACAAGATACGTCTGGATGGCCCGCCCCTCCGCGTCGGGTGGCAGCTCCCGCGCCCAGTTCTCCATGCTCGACCTCATCAGCTCGAGGGTCTCGAAGTTGTAGCTCTGAATCTGAACTCCGCTCACGGAACCGATCATGGAACCGAGCGAGGGTGCCCCTGGAATCAAGTCGAGCCCTCTGGAGCTCTGGCCCTGCGCGTTGACCGCCACCACGACGATGAACCTGGGATGCGCCAAGCCGAGCCGCTCCAGCCGCTCCCGGATCCCGCCCGAAAGGAGGATGCCTTCCAGTGGACCGCGCAGCCCCAGGTTGTCGGCGATACCGCCATCGACGAGGTGAATGTACTTGCGGTCGTCTGCATCCAGATAGCTCTCGGCGATGGACGCACTCCGGAATCTGCGCCGCGCGTTCCGATCCGAGAGCGCCTCGTCCAGCCACACGGGGCGCTCGAAGCCACAGGAGCCCGCGTAGTTGCGAAGCGTGACCGCGTTGAAGAGCCCGGGAACCGCCGACGAGGCGGCTACCGCCCGCGCGACCTTGAGCTGCGACAAGTCGGAGCAGATCGGATCGAATTGCGGCTGTATGAACGTAAAACGATATCCGACCCCGAGGTCGGCTGCGTTGATCTGGAGGTACGGCCCGCCTGCCGCTAGCAGATCCTCGAACGTCGCGCCGTCGAAGACTTTGCGGTCGTAGAGCTCGATGGCGATCTCGGTGCGGTCAAAGAAAGTGCTGGCGAGGCGGAACCAGTTCTTCGGCCGGAGCATCCCCAAGATGAGACTCCCCTGGACGTTACGCCGCAGAAAGCGCTCTTCGAAGTCGTCGAAGATGCGGTCGCCGAACAGGCCGTAGTAAGCCGAGGCAAAGCTGCCCCCGGATACGGAGGTGATGAGGTCTACCTCGTCAAGGAGCGATTTGCGCTCTCCGCGTACGGAAACACTCGTGTCGCGGAGCTCTCGCAGTACGCCGTACGACAAGGCGGCCGCCCGGGTCCCTCCGCCCGAGAAGGCGAGAACAAGGAGGACGTCGCCCGTGGGCCTTCTCTCGTTAACTGTCTCGGGCCGATAGCCGTAGTTCGCAGCCCATTGCTCGATCGGCGCGTTCACGGGACGGTAGGTTCCGCATCCCACGCCCAAGAGCGCGACAAGCACAGCCGTCGCCGGCTTTGTCATCATCTGACCGGAGCTACACCCTCATCCTCTGGTTGTACTGCCACCAATCCAGAGGCGCGTCCGAGCCTGACTCGGAGGCCGGCTGCGTGGCGTGCACGACTTCGAAAGCCGCCCGCCGCCCGGTCTCCAGGGCGCCGTGAACGCACTCCGCGTAGCCGCGGAAGTGCGTCGCCTCCCCTGCCCAGAACAGTGGCGGCGTGGGGGCTGCGAGATCGGCACGGGCCTGGTATCTGCCGACTGGCACCACACTGACGCCGCCCCGAGCCCAGGGATCCGCCGCCCAATCGACCACCTCGAGGCTCACCAGCTCAGACTCGATGTCCACGTCCGGGAACATCTTGGCTAGCTGACCAAGGAACTCTGATCTGGCTCGATCCTGGTTCCCGCGGAGTTCCGTCGCATGGGGCGTGCCCGCGAACGTGATCAGCGTCGGCGGCCCGGGACGATCCCAGAACCCGGACATTGTGATTGGGAACAGTGAAGAGTCCGCGTAGCGGAGACTCGGGACGTTTCCCAGGGTCTTCTCCCAGAATGGGCTCTTGAACTCGGCGATCACCTTGAGCAGATCGCCAGTGCCCATGTCCGCGAACGCGGCCTGCTTGGCCACCGGCAGACCCGGGCGAAACTCCGGTATGCCGGCCTGTAGGACACCGACCGGCACCGTCACGATGGCGGTCTTTGCCCGGAACTGCTGGCTGCCCGAATGGGCTACGACGCCGCGATCCGACCAGTCCAGGGCCTCTACCGGCGTGCTCAGGTGCAGCACATCCTGAATAGAGTCGCTCAGCACATCCCACAGACGCTGGTAACCGTCGACCAGCTGCGCGTTCGGGTTGCCCGCCCGTGGCATGCCTGCCAGAGGGTCGTTCAACGTGTCCTCGATGTGATGGATTTCCGAAGCGGCTCGCGCGCTCAGCTTCTCCGGCGACATGGGCGCCTCCACGCTCATCATGCGCTCTGCGGCGGCCAGGGTCTCACCGCTCAGTCCGACGGCCTGGAGCGCCTCCCTGAGACTCAGCGTGTCCGGGTTTGGCCGGCCGATGGCCCTTTCCAGGCCCTCGGCCGCCTCCTTCGCAACTGGATCGGGGGCTCCCCATTTTCCGTCTTTGAAGACGCTGGGAGGGTCGGCCACCGCCGCCAGGTCTGCGTGGTGGGTCCGAAGTCCGAATCGGACAATGAACTCCCAGGTGGGAATGACGGAGCCGTGAACGAACTGGGCGCCCCGCTCGACCATCGTCCCGTCAGACAGCGGCACCGAGTTGGCGCGTCCGCCGATCCGATCTCGGGCCTCCAGGACGATCACGTCGCGGCCCGCCTCCCGCAACGTAACGGCTGCCAGAATCCCAGCGGCGCCGGCTCCCACGACGATGCAATCGTGTGTATCAGCCATCAGAGTACCTCCGGTCGGTATCGTTTTGTCCAGTTATTTGCACAGCATCGTATACTACTGGCATGGTCGACTGGAAACGAAAAGAAGTCCGCCTCCCGGGGCTGGGCGAACCGATCAGCCACTACACCGATGCCGTTCGCTTCGGCAACCTGCTGTTCATCTCCGGCATGATGGCGGTCGACGCCCAGAACAAACTGATCGGCGAGGGGGATGTCGTTGTCCAGGCCAGGGCAGTGTTCAGCAACCTCCAGCGAGCCCTAGAGGCTGAGGGCAGCAGCTTCAGCGACGTGCTCAAGGTGACGGTGTATCTCCAGAACATCGAGGACCGTGCGAAGATCAATCCGGTTCGTCAGGAGTTCTTCGGCGACGCCCGACCCGCCAGCGCTCTCGTCGAGGTAGCGAAGCTCGCCATCCCTGGACTCCTGGTCGAGGTGGAGGCGATCGCCGGCCTTCCAGGTTGAACGGAGTCGCAAAGCTCACGGGTTCTCGACTGCAATCGAGTCCTTCTTGAAGGTTATGGCGATCCATTCAAGCGGCCGGGTTCCCGTATTGATGCTTTCGTGTTCGTCGCTGAGCAGAACCGGACCGGGTCGCCAAAACGCGCCTATTCCTCCGGGTCGATCTGGCTCGTCGCCCGTGCGATTGAAGACTCTCTCCTCTCCGCGGAACTTCGTTACGAGTCCGTTGCTCGATTGCAGCACAATGACAAGTTGAAACTCGGGGTGCTCGTGGATCCCTTCCGGTTGTCCGGGCTCAAGCACGAACCGCTGGACGATAATGCGATCATCCTCAAGGATCGTTTCGCCAGTGATGTTCGGGTAGGTCTGTTGCCCCTCTGCGCTGGTGGCGCCGAGTAGTACGATCCCAACGATCGCCATTACAGTTCGGCGGATCACAATTCACCTCCTCGACATTGCGTCGTAGCGTGTTGTCTTAGCCTCTCGTGCTAGGATATGGCGTCCCTGGTCTCGGCGCAGCCGGGAGTCAGAGCGAGGGGGGATCATGTTCAAACCAATTCAGTTTCACCCCGAGGTGGAAGGCCTCGTGCGCTTCGTCGAGGAATCAGACCCACGCGTAATTGTGGAGCAGACACTCGAGAAGCTCAGAAATGGCACCTCCGCCACACAGATGATTAGGGCGAACTCCTTGGCGGTTGTGCGCTCTACAGAGGTTCCTCCGCAGCATCACGGTGGCCCCTTACATCCCGTGTGTGGTGTCCACGCGGTCCATCGGGTTGCGCAACGTCTCGCTGGTGAGCTTTCCTACCTTCCGGTCCTTCAACACACCGCCGTGTGTAACCACCACGTGAACTCACCGCACATGGGTCCCTATGTCATGGCCGAGATCGACCCCATCGAGGGTCGTCCGAGCTCCGTTGAAAGTTTTCACGTTTCTGAGGAAGCTCTGACTGAAGGTCTTGCGCCTGCCGCGAAGGATGCGACGCATGGCATCGAGGCGACCAAGGGCGCGTTTCACAAGAGCCTGCGGGCCATGGAGGCCCCGGCAGCGGAACACTACTTCCTGTGGCTCCTGAATCACCTTTCACCCGGCGAATCCCTGGATCAGCTGCTACCGCTCGCAATTGCACGCAACGGGATGGACGATCACAACTTCATATATCCCGTGTACACGGCACGCGCTCTCGATTGGCTGGGTTGGGAGTGGGCGAGCGTGCTGGCCCGACCCGCAGTGCGCTACCAGGCGCGTAGGCCCTCGCGCCTGCTCCCGAAGGTGTTCGACTTCGCTGAGGTGGAAGCGCTACTGGACACATACAAGCTGCTCGAAATCGACATCCAGGAAGAAAGCACACCAGCCGAAACGACTCGAATTGGCGAGCTGGGGCTGCAGATGGGTAGGACCAAGAAGTATCTCGACAACATCGAACTCATGGCGGAGGCGTTGGCCTCGGGATTGTCGTTGGAAGGCGCGGGGGAAGCGCTGTCGATCGGTTCCGCGGCCGCGTACCTGTCCACTAGCTACGGCAACCCCATGGACTCGCATCTACATACCGGGACCAACAATCGCCGTTATCTACTCTCGCAGAACGGCGTCAGTCTCAGGAACAAGCTCCTGGGTCTCCTGACGGGCTTTACGGGGCCCGAAGTGCTGCTGGCCGAGCGGCTTTTGAATTGGGAGTCAAATCTCGCCCCAGATATCTCGGCATCGCTGCCAGACCGCGGCCAGGAGGAGTTGCTCGACGCCATTACCGACAGCATCGAAGGTCAACCGTGGCTCGATTGGCGACAGATCGGTGTCGCGATGACGGTTGCACCCGACGAGGTCAGAAACTCGATCGCACTCGCACGCCAGTACTCGGACAAGGGCTACGACCCGCGAGCCTACTTCGACAGACTTGCGGAGATCGCGTGTCGCGACGATTTCACCGAAATGCACTCGCTGAAGCACTTCCAGGCCATCGCCGACGAGTACTATTCGACGCGCGAGCCCTTCCGATGGTTGCACATGGTCTCCGCCGCCAAGTCCGCCGCTGTGATTCATGCCGGCAAGGAGCACAGCGTGTACCGTCACGCGATGGAGTTGATGGCAGCCTGATTTGAGGCGCGTCGGTAGGAGAGGGCGATGACCGTTCCGTTCTGGTGCCTGTTTGCTGGAGTCCTGCTTCCCTACGTCTGGGCGACCGCCCGTCTGCCGTACTTGAAAGAGCTGGGGGGACCCGACAGCAAGGAGCCCCGGGCCCAGGCTGCGAGGCTGACCGGGAAGGGAGGTCGGGTAGTCGCCGCCCAGGCGAATGCCTGGGAGGCACTCGGGATCTTCGCGCCAGCCGTTATCGTCAATCACCTGGTCGGCGCCGGCGCCGGCTCGGCGGCGGCTCTTTGTCTGGTCTGGGTCGCCGCCCGAGTTCTGCACGGCATCTTCTATATCAATGACTTTGACAAGGGACGGAGTGCAGCGTTCCTGGTAGGCCTACTCTGCGTCATTGGCCTCTTCGTTGCGGCGGCGCTCGCCTGAGAGATCCCCTCCACGCCTCGGCGATGCGAGGAGTACTACGTCCTCAAGCTTCGTCGAACTCGCTCAGCAGCGGCAGCGCCTCGTCGAGGTACTCGAGCGTGCGGTCCGCGTCCGTTGTGTTCATCGACGGCGGAGGCAACACGACCCGGTGGACCCCTAGAGCTCGATACTGCTCGAAGCGGTGCTGGTTCGGTGGCCCCCAGGAGAACACGCTGATGGGGATCGCATCTGGATCGCGGTCGGACTTGGCGGCTAGGTCCCGGAACATCGGGATTGCATCCGCCGGACCGCCGAGCGGAACCAGCGAGGCATCGATGGGACACCAAGCGTCGGCGTACTCCGCGGCGTGCCGTATCCCTAGGGGCCCAGCGTTGCCAAGAGCGATGGGCACGGGTTGCTGGACAGGCTTGGGATAGACCCATGACGCGGTGAAGCGATCCCAGCGGCCCGTGTACTCGGGCTCCTCGCTGGTCCAGATGGTGCGCAGGGCAGCCACCCGCTCTCGCATTGCCGAGTACCGCAGCTTGAACGGCAGGTCGGGGCGGTGGTTCGCCAGCTCCTCACGGTTCCACCCCACACCGATCCCGAGCAGCACGCGCCCGCCAGTCAGCGCGTCGATTGTCGCGACCGTGCAGGCTAGATCCAGCAGGTCGTGCTCCAGTACGAGGCAGATACCGGTGCAGAGCTTGATCGTCAAGGTCGCGGACGCAGCCGCCGTCAGCGAGACGAACGGATCCATCATGTGCGAGTAGCCATCTGGGAGCTGGTCCCCGCCTGGATAGGCAGTATCGCGACTCACGGGGATGTGGCTGTGCTCGGGCATCCACACCGAGTCAAAGCCGCGGTCTTCGAGCTCCTTCGCGAGGACATCGGGACGGAGCCCGCCAATATGGTTCAGGGACAGGTAGCCGAACTTCATGACCAGCACTGTACCCCGATTCAGCGTGATAGGCTGAGCAATATCCAGCTGGAGGACCCCATGCGCGTGGGATTCGCGCCGCCCTTTCAGAACCCTGGCAACAAGCTGTCGGATGCCGAGGTATAAGAGCTCAAGGAACCTCCGGGGCGTCGCGCTGGCCGGCGCTCTGCTGGTCGGGCTGGCGCTCCCGGCGGCGGCACAGCTTCCGGAGGAGGCTGAGCCCCAGCTGGCCGAGGCGCACACGACGGCCACCCTGGAGCCCGCAGGTGCGCACCGCGTCTACGTGGTCGACCCGGTCTTTCCCCATCTCATCGCCGCGAAGACCTACATCATCGACGGGGACCGACGCGCGGTGATCGGGATGCTGAACGCCGGCTACGTGCCGAACTTCGTACTGGCTCCAGATCACAGTGAGCTCTACATCGCCGAGACCTTCTGGTCGCGTGGGACGCGTGGCGAGCGAACCGACGTGGTGAGCTTCTTCGACGCTCGCACCCTCGATCCGACCGGGGAGGTGGTCCTTCCCAACGGCCGCTTCCTGGTCGTGAGCAAGAAGCACAACGCCGGCGTGACGCCTGACGGCAGGTACTTCCTGTCCTTCAACATGGCGCCGGCTACCACCGTGAGCATCATCGACGTGAAGAGCCGCACGTACCTGGCCGACGTGGAGACGCCGGGATGCGCGCTCGTGTTCCCATCCGCGCCGCGCCGCTTCTCGATGATCTGCGCCAACGGATCGCTCCGGACGGTGAGCTTCGATGAGGAGGGGAAGGCCGAGAGCGTCCTCAGCCAGAGCTTCTTCGACGCCCAGCAGGATCCCGTGTTCGAGCATCCCGCGTTCCTCACGCGGCGGGCGCGGGCCTACTTCGTCTCCTACGGCGGAAAGGTCTACCGCGCGGACCTCGCGGCACCAGAGCCCAGCTTCGAGGGGCCCTGGTCGTCTGTGGGGGAGCCGGATCGGGAGGAGGGTTGGCGTCCGGGCGGATGGCAGCCGGTGGCCTGGCACGGCCCCCGAGGCCGGCTCTTTGTGCTGATGCACCGGGGACCTGAGTGGACCCACAAGCAGGCGGGCACGGAGGTGTGGGTGTTCGACATCGAGAAGCGCAAGCGCATCGCCCGCATTTCGCTCGAGCATCCGTCCGTCTCGATCGCCGTCAGTCAGGACGAGAGTCCGCAGCTCTACGCACTCTCGGAGTCGGCGACGCTTGCGATCTACGACGTGGGTTCGGGACGACAGCTCGGGTCGGTCGACGAGCTCGGGTCTTCGCCGCTCGTGCTCCACGTGTACGGCGAGTGAGCCACGCCGAGGAGGCACGCGATCATGAAGCCCAGCACCTGGATCGATCGCTCGGTCGAGCGAGTCAGCCGACGCTTCGCGCGGGGCACTTCCCGGCGGCACTTCCTCACTCGGGTGGGAATGGTGCTTGTGGGGGGAGCGCTGCTTCCCCTGCTGCCGTTCGATCGCCGGGGCTCGAAGGAGCTCTTCGCCGCCAGTGCCCAGACCAACGATCCGACCCAGTGCAACTACTGGCGCTACTGCGCCATCGACGGCTACATGTGCAGCTGCTGCGGCGGGGGTCCGAACGTGTGTCCGCCGGGCAGCACCCCTTCTCCGACAGCCTGGGTCGGCAGCTGCATCAATCCGGACGACGGCCAAACCTATCTGCTTGCCTATCGAGACTGCTGCGGGAAGGGCAGCTGCGGCCGCTGCTCCTGCCTCAACACAGAGGGCGAGATGCCGGTCTATCGGCCGGCCCTGAACAACGACATCTTGTGGTGCTTCGGCGCCCCGAGCATGGTGTATCATTGCTCGAGCGCCGCCATCGTCCGCCGCGTGAGCTGACCCGCGTGGGATGGATCTGGGTCGTGGCGCTGCTGCTCGCCGCGGGAATGGTCCACTCCGCGAGCGCAGGAGATGCAGAGCTCAGGCTGGCCGCGGAGGATTACGCGCGCTCCTGCCAGGGTTGTCATCTCGTCGATGGGAGGGGCGTGCCCGGCGCGGTGCCGGCGCTGGCAGGCTTCACGGGATACTTCCTCCACCTGGAGGAGGGGCGGGAGTTTCTGGCGCGCGTGCCGGGCGTGGCCATGGCCCCGCTGGGTGATGAGCGCCTGGCCGCCGTCCTGAACTGGACGCTCCTCACCTTCAGCCGCGCCGAGCTTCCGCGGCCCTTCGTGCCGTACACGGCCCGCGAGGTCGCTGCGCTTCGGGCGGAGCCTCTGACGAACGTGACGGAAACGCGCCGCAGACTGATCGCTCAACTCCAGGTGTCCGGCGTGCTCGAAAGCAACGCGCAGGGCGGGCTCTAGCTCGACCACTCTCCCCTCGAGAGGACTCGGAGTACACTCTCGAAGGAGGTGTGACTGAGTGAACACGGGCTCCAGCTATCGCTGGTGGATCCTCGCGACTGTGATTCTCGTCAACGTTCTGGTCGTTGGCTTCGCCTGGAACTACGTGATCATGCTGGTTCCCGAGATCCTCGGAGATCTGTCCCTGGAGATCGCGGATTGGGGATTGCTCTGGGCGGGAATCTCTCTCGGCGTTTGCCTGTTCGCGATCATCGCCGGCGCGCTGGCCGATCGCTACGGTGTGCGCGTCGTGATCGGTGCAGGGCTTGTGCTGGTCGCCGGCTCCCTGCTACTGCGCGCGCAGCTGCAGGGCCTGGTCGAGATGTTTGGCTCGATGGTGCTCTTCGGCGTCGCACTGGGGACGATCCTTCCCAACGTTCCCAAGGCGCTCGGACTCTGGTTCCCGGCCGAGCAGCTCGGCTTCGCCAATGGACTCGCCGCAGCGGGCGCCGGGGTTGGCTTCACGGCCGTCGGCATGGCGGCGCCCGTGCTTTCCGAGTTCTTCGGCGGCTGGCGCGGTCTGTCCGAGGCGACCGCCTGGGCTACTCTGGCCGTTGCCACGCTATGGCTGCTCTCGGTCCGCGACGGCTCGCCGTCGCACAGCGGCGCAGCTCCAGTGCCGCTTCTCGTCGGGGTGCGCCGCGTGCTAGAGGTGCGCGGCGTCTGGATCCTCGCCGGCTGCTACATGCTCTTCATCGGGAGTGACCTCTCGGTGATGGGCTACATTGTCACCTTCCTCAATGAGGTGCGCGGGATGGGGCCCGAGGGCGCGGGGCTTTTCGTGAGCATCCTTTCCTGGGCCTTCATGGCCGGCTCCCTGCTGCTTCCCCTGCTCTCGGATCGCCTCGGGCGCCGCAAGCCCATCTTCATTCTGGGCATCGGGACGGCCGGGCTTTGTGTTCTCTCCATCGCGCTGGTCAGCGGCTCGCTCCTGATGGGGCTGGCAGCGTGCTTCGGGTTCTTCAGCGGTGCGGTAGTGCTGATCTTCATCGTGCCGCTGGAGATGAATCCGCCGGGACCGCGGCTGGCGGGCTCCGCGATGGGTGTCGCCATCACCGGGGGATTTGCGGGTGGCTTCATCGGGCCCGTGATCGGGATGAGGCTGGTCAGCGTCGAGCCGATCGTCGGCTTCGCCTTCTGGACCTTCTGCTACCTGCTCGCGGTCCTGCTCTTCTCCACTCTTCGCGAAACCGGTCCCTCCGCGCAGTCGGCGGCGGATCCTGTTGCGACGAGCGCGTTGCGCGAGACTGGCTAGAGCTGATGAGTTCAGGGGGCCCGCAACTCACCGGGGATCTCGACGCGGCGCGCCGCGATTTGGCCGACCACGGGCTGTGCCTCGTGGCGCGCGCCCTGGAGCCCGGCCGCTTGGACCGTACCCGAGCGCGCCTGTACGAGGTCGCCCGCGCTTCGCCGTCCAATAGCCGTGGGTACCGGCTCGACGCCGATCTCACGAACCAGCGGATCTGGACGCTTTTGAACCACGGCCAGGAGTTCGTCGATCTGAGTATCGACCCGACGGCGCTCGAACTCGTCGAAGCGCTGCTCGGACGGGCCATTCTCCTCTCGAACATCAGTGGCAACATCACCGAGCCAGGTGGTGGCGAGATGCGGATGCACTGCGACCAGGGCTACTTCCCCACGCCCTATCCAGCCGACCCCGTGGCGGCCAACGCCATGTGGTTGCTCGACGATTTCACCGCTGACAACGGCGCCACTCGATACGTTCCGGGGTCGCACCGCCTCGACCACGGCCCCACCGACCACGAAGGGCCGCCGCCTGCGACGCTGCCGCTCGTCGCACCGGCGGGCACGCTCGCGGTGATGGACGGTCGCCTGTGGCACCACACTGGGTGCAACTGCACGGCGGACCAGACCCGAGCCGGTGTGTTCGCCTACTACACGCGGCCCTACATTCGCACTCAGGAAAACTGGTTCGTGTCCCTCGCCGACCATGTGGTCGAGCAGGCCCGTCAGCCTGGCCGTCTCCGACAGTTGCTCGGATTCGACGCCTGGCGTGGCCTCGGTTTGGTGGATGGCGGGGAGCACGGACCCGCCCCGTGATTCTCGCGTCGGCGTGTCTGCTTCAATGGCTAAAAGCCTGGGGCTTCGCGAGCAGGCTAACTCCGGCAGCCTCTGTCAGATACTCAGCTGGTGCAGGCGGCGTAGCGGTGTTTGGCTAGCCGGACGCATAGCTCGACGTCGGCAGCGAGCAGGTAGCCCTGTGTCGCCAGTTGCGTTGCCGCCTCGCGAACTTGGTCCAGATAGTCGTGCGCGTCGCGATAGCGCTCTTCGAGCGACGCTCGCGGGTCTCCCCTGGCCTCGCGGGTCTGTCGATCGACGGCGAACGGGATTGTGGACCCCAGGTACTCCAAGAGCTGGTCCGACGCGCCGGTGCTCGCGTGGCGCGGGTTCCAGCCGGTGTGGGTTGCGACGGGAACGGTGACGTCGGGCATGCGGATACCGCCGAGCTCGTTTCCGTCTGCGTCGACCGCGGAGACCCGACACGGGTACTCGTCGCCTATGGGGCGGGCGGGGAAAGAGCCAACCCCGGACGCCTCGCCCGGACCGAGGTCCATCGGTCGAAGAGTGCACAGGCCCTTGCCGTCCGGCCGAGCCATGCCCGGGATCTTCGAGACGGCATCCAACACCTGCTCGCGTCTGGTCGCAGTCCCCTCGCTCGCGCGAGGGACCACGCTCGGGGGTGGCGCCGTATCGTCGGCGACCCAGCGAAGTAGATTCGTGAGCGCCGCTCGCATGAGCGGCGTGTAATCGACGACGTTGAAGCAGTTGCCCCCGCGGCTGCCGAAGAGACTGAGGTCGATCAGCGGCAGGGAGCCCGGGCCGTGCTGGGTGGAGGCGAACAGGTAGTGCCGCGTCTCGTCGGGAAGCGCGACATCGCCTCCGTCGATGACGGAGGTGTGCGCGAGCGAGGCGTCGCCGCGCCAGTACTCCGCTGCGGTGTTCGTGTAGATCACCTTGGGCAGGGAGCCAGCTTCCTGCAGCCGGGCGAGCAGACCGTCGGTGTTCCCTGACTGCGGGTCGGTCTGCGCGTTGTCCGCAAACGGAAAGCGGTGTCCGAAGCTCGGCGTTGGCTGTACGGACGGCTGTGCGAGGCGGTGGTTGAACTCGCCGCGGCGCCCGCCCGCAATGTGCGCGAGGATTCCATCGAACGCTCTTCCACCGTCCTCCGTGCGGTTCAGCCCAAGGTGCAGAAACGTGCGCAGGAAGCGGCCGCACTGAGACTGGCCGGTTCCCACGACGTGGTCGATGCGGCCTGCCGCGGGGTTCGCGTCGGCGTCGCTCGAAAAGAAGGTCGCCAGGTCGCGAACCGCGAGGAGCCCGACGCCCGCCACCGGGCAACGCCCAGTGCGGTAGACCAAGTCGTAGATGCGGCCCGGTTCGAAGCCGCCGCGGAGCCAGACGTGTTCTGGATCCGCGACTACGGTGTCGCCATCCGCTCGCGCGAAGCGCCACTGGTCCCGCCCGAGCTCGACGGGCTCGTCCCAGAGGCGATCCCGGGCGAGCAGCTTCGCCTCGGGATCGTCGATGTCCGCCGCGGGGATCCGCTTGTGCACACCGAGCGAGCCGACGTGCTGATCCGTGAGGTTGACCGATGCGCATGGGGCGTGGAGCTGAAGCCGGAGTTGAAGCCAGTCCGCAACGGGAGCGCCTGCGGGGTCCACGAGGATCGGCACGTCCAGCCCCATGCGCGTCGCGTCGCGAGGGACGTCCCACTGCCAACCGCACCAACCGACCGACCAGCCTTCGCGGAACAGGAAGCCATCCCCGGCGTCGATCTCGGGAGTGGGCTCGAATGCCCGGGCGCTGCGATTGAACATGCCCGTCGCTGTCCGTCGGCCCCGGTTCGGTACCTCGAGCAGGAGCGCGCGCTGTCCGCGCAACGGGTCGGCCGGCTGCAGGAGGACGGCATCTCCGCGAAAGTGAACAAGTCCGTCCCCGCTGCGCTTCGCCTGGGCGAGATCGACGATTCCGCTGTTCTGCGGATGGGCCGGGTCGACTGCGTAGTCGACGACGGCGTTGATCTGCTCGTACGCCCCCACCGAACCAAGGTCGGTGCCCCCGTCGTACGGCTCGCGCGAGAGTATCTGAAAGCTAGCTACCGCCATTCTTCGGGCCCTTCCTGTTGGGCTAGTGTACCGCGGGACGGATCTGAAGTATCGTGGCGCCGCCATGCCGCTTCGTGATCGAATCGCCGCCAGGCCCCGGTACAAGTGGTACGTCCTCGGCGTGTTGACCGCCGTGTATGCGTCGAGCCACGTGGACCGGCAGATCATGGGCATCCTGCTGGAGCCGATCAAGCTCGAGCTCGACGCCAGCGACACTCAGATGGGATTCTTGATCGGCCTGACCTTCGCGATCTTCTACGCGACGCTAGGCATGCCTATCGCGATGCTTGCGGACCGAACGAATCGCCGCAACATCATCGCAATCGCGACCACGGTGTGGAGCCTGATGACGGTGCTGTGTGGCGTCGCGCAGACGTTTGTCCAGCTTGCCCTCGCGCGCATCGGGGTCGGGAGCGGCGAGGCGGGCTCCTCGCCACCTTCCCATTCGGTGATCGCGGATCTGTTCAAACCTGCCACCCGCGGCACCGCGATGGGCGTATTCGCGTTGGGCGTCAACGTCGGCCTTTTGATCGCCTACTTGGTCGGCGGCTGGATGAGCGAGCACTTCGGCTGGCGCGTGACCTTCGTTGCGGTGGGCGTGCCCGGCCTCGTCATTGCAGCGCTGGTGTACTTCACGACACAGGAGCCTGAGCGCGGCGCGAGCGAGGAAGTCGCGAGCCAATCCGACGACCAGGCGCCGCCTTTCAGCGCAGTCGCGACGCGGATGTGGAGAGTGAAGTCGATTCGTCATCTGGTGGCAGGCGCATCGGTGGCTGGATTCGTTGGCTATGGCTTCGTATTGTGGATGCCGTCCTTCCTCATGCGATCGCACGGACTGAGTCCGACCGAAGTCGGCCTGACGCTCGCCTTGATGACCGGCATCGTCGGGGGCTTGGGGACTTTTACCGCTGGAAAGCTCGTCGACGTGTTGGCCAAGCGCGACGAGCGTTGGCGCTGCTGGCTGGTGGCCGCCGCCAAGGGCGGCTACGTACCGTTCCTTGCGCTCGTATTCGTCGTCGATGACTTCTGGACGTTCCTCGCGCTGTACCTCGTTCCCGCGTTTTTTGGCGGATTTTTCCTGGCGCCGACCTTCGCGCTGGTCCAAGGCCTGGTCAACGTCCGGATGCGCGCATTGGCGTCGAGCATCACGCTATTCATCCTCAACATCATCGGACTGGGGTTCGGGCCGCAGCTGGTCGGGATCTTGAGCGACTTGTTTGCCGCAGACTACGGTCAAGAGTCGCTGCGGGTCGCTCTGTTCTTTCTGGCGTTTCTGAATTTGTGGTGCGCTACCCACTACTTTCTTGCCGCGCGCACGCTGAAGACGGATCTGGAAGAGCTGGAACTCGGCCCGCGAGCGATGGAGTCTGCGGCGTCGTCCAGCTAAAGGTCCGCAACGCTTCGGAAAGCGTCACTCGACGCCAAACGCGAGCAGCACGTTGCCCGGGGCGCTGTATCTGATGCCGTAACCGGTTCCGATGAACAGCATGCCCCCGACGATCGCCGGCCCGTGGCCACCGATCGTGCCCCCTTTGGCCCGCACGCCGTTCACAGTCTCGTACTCCTGCATGGTGCTATACTCCCACAGGATCTCGCCGTCCCCCGTCGAGTACGCACGCAGGGTGCCGTCCCTCGCCCCTGCGAACACCGCGCCGGGGATCACCGTCGCTGCTGCGAACAGTCCCGAGCTGCACCAGTCCGCCTCGGGATCGGAGCAGCTCGTCGGCTTGGCGTGCGGGGTGTACCAGACCCGCTCTCCCGTCGCAGGCCGGAGCGCAGCCATCGCACCGGTCTTGTCGGGGAACCCGAGGGCCCTGTAGTAGAGCTCTCCATCCGCCGCAGCGCCCAGGCCGCCGCCCTGGTCTCGGGGAGTCACGTCACCAGCCTGCGCGACCCACAGTACGGCGCCGCTCTTGTCGGGATCCAGTGCCGTGATCCTTCCGCTCTCCTGCCCCGCGATCAAAATCTGACGTCCATTCGGCAGCGTGTACAGCACAGGCGACCCCGACACATCGTCGTTCGGATTCAATACGAAACCGGGGCAGTTGAGCCTGATGTCTGTCTCCGTCCCTCCACTCGCGCAGTTCATGTCGTTGGCTAGGAGCTGAGTCGACCAGCGCCGCTTGCCCGTGTCGAGGTCGAAGGCAATGATGGCGTCACTGGACTCCGAGTCCGGCACATCGATGTAGCCGTTGGCAGTACCGACGTAGAGTACGCGGCGCCTGTAGTCGAGCGTGGGCGCCACCCAGATGCCGGCACCCGCTGGGCCGTACAGCTGCGTACCGGCGGAGTTCTTTCTGACCGGCCTGGGACGCTCGGGAATCGAATAGGTCTTCCAGATCTGCCGCCCGGTTCCGGCCTCCAGCGCCACCACGCTGCCCTGGGAGGTGCAGCACTCGTACGAGAGGTTGATCTGGCCGGCGCCCTTCTCCCACGAGCCGACCGGGACATACAGGCGTTCCCCCTGGGCATCGAGCACCGGCGCCCCCGTGATCTTCGTCATCTCATGGTCGTCCACGCCCACCGTCCACAGCGACTCGCCCGTCTCGGCGTCCACGGCGTGGACGTTCGCCCGCCAATCTCCAAAGTACGCGGCATGACGGCCTTGCGACCCGGGCACGCTCCCCACGCTCACGGCCGTCACGACGGCTTCCCCGGCGTCAAAGGACCAGTGCACACAGCCGGTCTGCGCGTCCAGTGCGTACACCACCCCGTTGTCGCTACCCACGAATACCCGACCTCCAGCCACCGTCGGCTGGCCCCGGACCGCGCTGCCATCCGGAAAGCCGAACGCCCACTTCCGCCGCAGCTGCGGCACCTGATCCACCGTCAGCCCCGCGGCAGCGGTGGGCTGAAAGCGAGCGCTCGTCGTGGGATCGGGGCTCATGCCGTTCCAGTGCGGCCCGGTCGATGGATCGCCCATCGGCATGCCAGCGGCACAGCGGTTCGGCATCGCCGCAGCTGTGCGGTCCGCCGCGTGTCCGAACGGGCGTCCGGTCACCCACGCGGCCAGCCCGCGCTTTTCCTGCTCCGAGAGCCCGCTCGCATTGGCCGCCATTGCGCCGGTCGTCAGCGATTCGAGCACCCGTTCCGGGGAGATGGCTCGGAGGGCCTCGCGACTGACCGCGTTGGTGACGGCACCGGTCGTTCCATGACAGACCCCGCACCGCTCCTCGTACATCACGTAGTATGCTGAGTCTGTCACTTGCCCCCAGGTCACCACCGGCAGCAACACCGTGACGGCGAACGATGCCATAACGAACCATCTCATCAGCGTGCCTCCTCTCTTCTCTACTCTACGCCAGATGATTCTACGTCGAATCGGGCCGGGCGCGTGTCGCCGCGCGCTCGGAGGAGCGGCCCGTGCCCGCTGATCACCACGTCTTTCGCTACGGTGGCGAGTTCGCCGATCTGCTGATCGAGCACGCCGAGGGCGCCTGTCTCTACGATCGCGACGACCGGGCGATCCTCGACTTCACCTCTGGTCAGATGAGCGCGATCCTCGGTCACTCGCACCCCGAGATCGTCGCCACCGTGCGCGAGGCGGTCGGCGCGCTCGACCACCTTCACAGCAGCTTCCTCTCGACGCCGGTCATCGAGTTCGCAGAGGCGCTCGCCGCGATCCTGCCGCCGTCGCTCTCTGCGGTGCTGCCGCTCAGTACCGGCGGCGAGTCGAACGAGGCCGCGCTCAAGATCGCGAAGCTCGCGACCGGCGGCTTCGAGACCGTCGCCTTCGACCAGTCCTGGCACGGCGTGACCGGAGGGGCGGCGTCCGCGACCTTCAACGGCGGGCGCCGCGGCTACGGGCCAGCACTGCCCGGTGCGCTTGCGCTGCCGACCCCGCACGCCTACCGCTCGCCGTTCGCGAGCGAGAGTAGCTACGACTGGGAGGGCGAGCTTGACTACGGCTTCGAGTTGATCGACCGCCAGTCGGTCGGCAGTCTCGCGGCATGCATCGTCGAGCCGATTCTGAGCTCTGGCGGCATCATCGAGCTGCCGGAGGGGTACCTCCCGGCGCTTGCTGAACGCTGTCGCGCGCGCGGCATGCTCCTCGTCGTGGACGAGGCCCAGACCGGTCTCGGGCGCACGGGCGACCTGTTCGCGTTCGAGCACGACGGGGTGGTGCCCGACGTGCTCACCCTGTCGAAGACCCTGGGGGCGGGGTTGCCGTTATCGGCGACGATCACCTCGGGTGCGCTGGAGCAGACCTGCTTCGAGCGCGATTACCTCTTCTACACGACCCACGCCGCGGATCCGCTCCCGGCCGCGGTCGGGCGGAAGGTGATCGAGATCGTCGTGCGCGACAAGCTGGCCGAGCGTGCCCGCGAGCTCGGGACGTACTTGAAGGCGCTGCTCCGCGAGCTGCAGCAGCGACACGAAGCGGTCGGCGACGTCCGCGGCCGCGGCCTCCTGCTCGGGCTGGAGCTGGTCCTGGACCGGCGCAGCAAACGACCCGCGCTCGAGCTGGGGACGGCGGTCAGCCGGCGCTGCCTCGAGCTAGGGGCGAGCCTTAACATCGGGCGCCGCTCGCAGGCCAACGTGTTCCGGATCGCGCCACCGCTCACCGTGTCCCGCGATCAGATCGATACCGCGGTGACGATCCTCGATCAGGCACTCGTCGAGTGCACGCGCGCGGCATGAGCTACCGCCTCGGCATCGACATCGGGGGTACCTTTACGGACTTCGCGCTCTTCGACGCCGAGAGCGGCGCCCTCGCGATCTCCAAGCAGCTCACTACCTCCGAGGATCCCTCCGTTGCGGTCGTAG
Source organism: Myxococcota bacterium (assembly GCA_965247115.1). Classification (GTDB taxonomy): domain Bacteria; phylum Myxococcota_A; class UBA9160; order SZUA-336; family SZUA-336; genus JAUXJB01. The sequence goes on along the minus strand of CBDFGR010000003.1, from coordinate 1,982,881 downwards.
ACGGGGTCGCGGCGCTCCTCGCACGTGAGGCGGTCGACGTCGGGCGAGTCAGCGAGGTCGTGCACGGTACGACGCTCGTCACCAACGCCGTCATCGAGCGAAAGGGTGCGCGAACCGGGATGCTGACGACGGACGGCTTCCGGGACATTCTCGATATGCGTCACGAGAAGCGCTACGACATCTTCGATCTGCGCATCACCTTCCCCGATCCTCTCGTGCCCCGTGCGCTGCGGCGCGAGGTCCGCGAGCGGGTGCGCTTCGACGGCACCGTCGAGACCGAGCTCGATCTCGACGCGGCCGAAACTGCGGTGCGCGATCTCGTCGAGCGCGAAGGCATCGAGGCGCTCGCGATCTGTCTCCTGCACGCGTACGCGAATCCGACGCACGAGGTCGCGCTGCACAAGCTGGTCGAGTCCCGGTTTCCGGGTGTCTCGGTCTCGACCTCTTCGGAGGTCTTCCCGGGACGCCGCGAGTTCGAGCGCTTCACCACGACCTGCGTCAACGCGTTCACGCGTCCGATGTTCGACCGCTACCTCGAGCGCATCGAGAGCGGGCTCGCGTCGCTCGGCTTCCGCGGTCGGCTCCACGTGATGAGCTCGAGCGGCGGCACCCTGGCGCCCGAGACCGCGCGGCGCCTCCCGGTGCGGGTGGTCGAGTCGGGGCCCGCCGCCGGCGCGCGGATGTCGGTGTTCCAGGGCCGCGCGCTCGGGCTCCCGGACCTGCTCTCGTTCGACATGGGCGGCACGACCGCGAAGGGGGCACTGGTTCGCGACGGCGACGCGATGAAGGTGTACTCGCTCGAGGTCGCGCGCGAGCACGAGTTCAAGGCGGGCAGCGGGCTGCCTCTGCGCACCCCGGTGATCGACATGATCGAGATCGGTGCGGGCGGGGGCAGCATTGCTGGGATCGATGCCCGTGGCACGATCCGGGTGGGGCCGCGCAGCGCCGGGGCGGATCCCGGACCCGCGTGCTACGCACGCGGCGGGACCGAGGCGACGCTCACCGACGCGAACCTCGTGCTCGGCTACCTCGACCCCGGCTTCTTCCTGGGCGGCGAGATGGCGCTCGATCGCGGGGCGGCTGAGCGCGCCGTCGAGACGCGGGTCGCCGCGCCGCTCGGGCTCGCGCTCGAGCGAGCCGCCTCCGGCATCCACGACATCGTGAGCGAGGACGTCGCTCGCGCCTTCCGCATCCACGCCTCCGAGCGCGGCTTCGACTACCGGGCAGGGTCGATGATCGCGTTCGGCGGCTCGGGACCGGTACACGCGCTGGGGGTGGCGAGGAAGCTCGGCATCCCGCGCGTGGTATTCCCGGTCGCAGCGGGGGTGATGTCCGCCCTCGGGCTGCTTGCGAGCCCCCTCGCGTTCGAGGTGGCCCAGACCCGACAGCGGTTCGTGCGCGACCTGGATGCGGTCACGTTCGCGGGCGCATTCGCCGCGATCGAGGCCGAGGCGTGCACCCCGCTCCTCGCAGCCGGGCTCGACGCCTCCGCGATCGCGATCGAGCGCCGTCTCGACATGCGCTATCACGGCCAGGGGCACGAGATCGAGGTGACCCTGCCCGCCGGAGCGGATCCGGGCGCGAGCCTCGCCGACCTTCCGGCGCTCTTCCGGCGCCGCTACGAGACGCTCTACGCCTTCGCCTACCTCGACGCACCGCTGGTGATCACAACCTGGAAGGTCGAGGCGCGCGGCCCCGCGCCCGGCCTCGATGCGGGCTATGCGATCGCGGGCGGTGGCGCGCAATCGCCCGCGGGGGCACGCAAGGGCGAGCGCCGTGCGTACTTCGCCGGGCGCGGGTGGATCGATACCCCTGTCTACGACCGTTACGCACTCGCCCGCGACGCCACGATCGAGGGGCCGGCTCTAGTCGAGGAGCGCGAGTCCACCGTGGTCGTCGGGCCGGCCGATCGGGTCACGGTCGATGCGGCCTCGAACCTGGTCGCCGTGCTCGGCGCGCGGGTGGAGACCACTGCCGCGGTTGCGGCCGCCGCAGGCCCGGTCTCGTGAGCGCTGTGCGTCCAGCGCTCGACGCGGTCGGGGTCGGAATCGCGTGGGACCGTCTGGTGGCGATCTCCGACGAGATCGTCTCGGCCCTGGTGCGGACCTCGTTCTCCACCATCGTGACCGAGAGCTACGATCTCACGGTGGCGGTGCTCGACGCGGACGGCGAGCTGATGGCGCAGGGCACCTACAGCGTGCCGGTGTTCATGGGCACCGCTCCCGCGACGCTCGGCTTCATGCTCGAGCGGTTCCCGCCCGAGACCCTGCGCCCCGGCGACGTGGTGATCACCAACGACCCGTGGTTCGGTACCGGACACATGTTCGACATCAACGTGATGCGTCCGGTGTTCCGCCAAGATCGCATCGTAGCCTACGTGATCAGCATCACTCATCTGCCCGACGTGGGCGGCCTCGGTTTCGGCGCCACCGCCGAGGAGATCTACCACGAGGGGCTGCGGCTCCCGATCTGCAAGCTGTTCGAGGCGGGACGGCGCAACGAGCTGGTGATCGACCTCGTGCGCACCAACGTGCGCGCCCCCGAGGAGGTGGTCGGCGACCTGATGGCCAACGTGACCGCAACCGCGGTGGGCGAGCGTATGCTCCTCGACTTCCTGGACGAGTACGGGCTCGACGGCTTCGGCGAGCTCTCTCTAGAGATCCGCACGCGTTCCGAGCGCGCGATCCGCGAGCGGTTGCGCGAGATGCGTCCCGGGAGCTACCGCAACGCGATCTCGATCGAGGGGATCGACGCGCCGATCGACCTCGCGGTGCGAATTGACGTGGGCGATGGGCGACTGCACGCCGACTTCGAGGGCACCGGCGGGAGCGTGCGCCGGGGGATCAACGTCCCGTTCTGCTACGCGCGCGCCATAGTGCTCTACACCGCAAAGTGCCTTACCGTGCCGGAGCTGCCGAACAACGGCGGGATGACCGTGCCGATCACCGCGACTGCGCCGGAGGGTTGCATCCTGAACGCACGTCCCCCGTCGGCGACCGGGGCGCGCCACATGATCGGGCACTATGTCTCACCGCTGCTTTTCGGGGCGCTCGCCGAGGCCGCCCCGGACCGGGTGCAGGCGGATTGCGGGATGATGAACCTGCTCGCGGTGCAGGGCCGGCACCGGGACGGGCACGACGTGTCGACGATCTACTTCGCGGCCGGCGGCTTCGGGGCGCTTGCTGGGCTCGATGGGGCCGACACCCTGCCCGGGCCCTCGAACATGGCTGTGGTGCCGGTGGAGGTGTGGGAGACTCTGACCAGCACCACCGTCCTTAGCAAGCGCCTCCTGCCGGACTCGGGTGGCGCCGGCACCTCGCGTGGGGGACTCGGTCAGGAGATCGTCATCCGCAACGACAGCGGGCACCCGTTGACCGTGCAGTGCATGGCGAACCGCACCGAGTTCGCTGCGCTCGGGTTCGCGGGCGGGAGTGACGGGCATCGGCGCGAGCACCGGATCAACGGATCTCCCATCGATCCGAAGGGGCGTTACAGGCTCGCGCCCGGCGACCGGATCACGCTGGTCGAGGCGGGCGGGGGCGGCTTCGGCGATCCGCGCGATCGCCCCCGCGAGCGCGTGCAGCGTGACCTCGAGGACGGATTTGTCACCCCCGAGGCGGCGGCCCGGGAGTACGGGTACGATCCATCCGATTCGAGCTGAGGCCTGCGACCGCCACCCCCTACGACCCGCGGATTCCATGTACGCTTGGTGCCTCCGATCAATGACCTCACAACTGCCCATCCTTGAGGAGCCCCCCCGTGGTCTTGGGCACGACCTCCTGAGCTAATGAACACCCTGGAGAGAAAACGTTGAGTGCCCGACCCCATTTCGGAGTTCAATTCCTCCAACAACACAGCTGGCCTGATGTGCTCGCGCACTTCGAGGACCTGGAAACGACGGGCTTCGACAGCGCTTTCTTGGCCGATCACTTCGCCAATCCATTTGGGAGAACGGATTGGCTCGAGTGTTGGACACTGCTCGCAGCACTGGCGAACGCGACACAGCGAATCCGCATCGGAAGCCTGATCTCGAGCCCCATCTACCGGCACCCAGCCGTGATCGCCCAACACGCGCTCACGGTGGATCACATCTCCGGCGGACGGCTGGACGTGGGCCTGGGCGCAGGCGGCTCGCCCTTCGACCACAGCATGACCGGCGTACCGATGTGGTCCTTGCGCGAACGCGTGGATCGACTGGGAGAATTCGTGACGGTCGTCGACCAGATGCTTCGACAGGAGGTCACAACGTACAAGGGTGAGTACTACGAGGTGACTGAAGCTCTGATGCGTACAAAGCCGCTGCAGCGACCCCGACCGCGCCTGTTGGTGGCCGCTGATGGACCCCGGTCCGTGCGCATTGCCGCGAGGCACGCGGACGCCTGGGTGGCTTGTGAGATGGAGTTTATGGAGGGCCAGGTGCGAACTCTAGAAGAGACGAGGGCCCTCACGGATCGCTTTTCCCAGTACGTCAGCGAAGCCGGCCGCGACCCAGAGTCCATCGATCGCTGGCTCTTGTGCGGCTTCGCGGAGCGGACCGCGTTCGAGTCGATCCAGGCGATGCACGACTTGATTGGTTCCTACCAGGAACTGGGATTCAACGGCTTCCTATTCAACTACGTGCCCGGCTCACCCGAGAAGATGCCCGCACCGCCAGGCATGATCACTCACTACCAATTCCTGACAAGTCCGGACCGCCTTCACGAGCTGGCCGAAGCCCTGAAGCTCTCCGCGTAGACACACCTCGATGGCCGACGTGCAACGGAAGGCTCCATGAATCGACTCGACGGAAAACTCGCCCTGGTCACCGGTGCCGGTTCGGGCATCGGAGCGGGCATTGCGCGCCGTTTTCACGCCGAAGGTGCACAACTCATCATCAACGACCAGAGGCGAGAGGCTGCGGAGGCAACCGCCAAAGAAGTCGATGGTGACGCCATCGTCGCCGATGTATCCGATTCGGCCGGCGTCGGGGGCATGTTCGCGCAGGTTGCGGAGCGCTACGGCCGCCTCGACATCCTGGTGAACAACGCCGGATTCTACCTCCACAGCGAGGCCCACGTGAGTGAAATGCTCGAAACGGCAGGAAAGCAGGCCGCCGAGATGCAGGAGCATGGGCAGATCAAGACCCACTGGGACTTTACGCTGAATCTCAGCGACGCCGCATGGCATCGCATGATAGGCGTCCATGTGAATGGAACCTTCTTCTGCAGCCGAGAAGCACTGCGCATCATGAGTCCTCAGAATTCGGGCGTGATCATCAACATGGGGTCGATCCAGGGCTCGAACGGAACGGCCGGTGCGATTGACTACTGCACGGCCAAAGCGGCGATCATGGGATTCACGCGCTCTCTCGCCAAGGAGCTGGCGAGCCGCAATATTCGCGTAAACTCGCTCGCTCCTGGTTTTGTCGAGACCGAGGGGACCGAGCCGATCCGTGCGATCTTCTCGCATGTTGCCGCCGGGACCCCGCTGCGGCGCCTCGGCCAACCCGACGACATCGCCTGGGCAGCCGTCTACCTGGCGAGCGAGGAGTCGAGCTTCGTAACCGGTCAAGTTCTCTCACCAAACGGCGGTATCTACGTGAGCCAATAGCTCACGGTCTTGAACGGGAATACCCCGAAGCTGGAGGCAACTCATCATGTCCGAGATCGAATTTGGCCTCTCATTGCGTCGGCTCGACGACGTCGCACTGGCAGCACGGCAAGCCGAGGACCTCGGCTATCAGTTCGTCACGGCCGGAGAGCACGTCTTCTTCCACGGGCCGACCGGCAACGGCCTGATCTCTCTAGCGGCGGCCGCGGGTGCGACGGAGCGGATCAAGCTGATGAGCACCATCACCCTCGTTCCTCTCTACGGGACGGCACTGCTTGCCAAACAGGTCACCGCTCTCGACGTCGTCTCCGGGGGACGCTTCCACCTGGGCGTAGGTGTTGGGGGTGAGTTTGCCCCGGAATTCGAGGCCTGCGGGGTCCCCGTGAAGGAGCGCGGCGTGCGCACCGACGAAGCGCTCGAAGTCCTGACCCGTTTGTGGACCGAAGAGAAGGTCCACTTTGATGGGCGCTTCACGCGACTCCCCGGCGTTACGTTGGCCCCGCAACCGGTCCAGAAGCCGCATCCTCCGATCTGGGTTGCGGGCAGGCGCGAGGCAGCGATGAAGCGCACCGCGCGCTTTGCCAACGGCTGGCTGCCCTACATGTACACGCCCGAGATGCTTGCCGAGAGCATCAAAACCGTTGCCCGCTACCGGGCGGACTTCGGCCGCAGCGATCCCGTGACCCCGGGCGTATTTCTGTTCTTTGCGGTCAGCGAGGAGCGCGACCGCGGCCTCGAGATGGCGACGGAGCAGCTCTCGGTTCAGTACAACCAGGACTTCTCGAAGCTGGTCGGTAAGTACGCGCTAGCGGGAAGCACGGAAGATTGCATCGCCCGCCTTCGCGAATATGCTGACGCAGGCGCCTCCACCGTGATCCTCGCGTCGGCGTGTCCGTCGAGCCACCTGCAAGAGAATCACCGTCTCATGGCGACCGAGGTGTTGCCCGCCTTCCGCGGGTGACACCACACCGCCCGCGATATTGGTAAGATCTCTGCCAATTAGCTCGCGGTTTCCCCCAATGGCTCGAAAGCCCGTCTCTCGTTACGTGCGGAATCCCGGATCCAAGGAGCCGTTGACCGGCCTCCGCGCCGCCGTCAGCACGGACAACGCGATCGTCACGGAGACGATCGAGGAGGTCCTGAAGGAGGATGGGAACGCCGCCGACGCGGCCATCGCGGGGTGCATGGTGCAGGCGGCCGTCGAGCCCTTCATGACCAACCATACGGGTACGGTCACGTTCCTCTACTACGAGGCGGCAACCGGCCAGCTCCACCAGCTCGAGTCGAGCGGCACCTTCCCGGCCGGGCTCCGCCCGCACAAGCCCGTCCCGCGCATGTCGGTCGGCTACGCCGTCAGTCCACCGTCATCGTGCATCCCCGGCTTCATGCCGGGTCTCAAGGCCATCTACGAGCGCTTCGGCAGCCTGAAGTGGGCGCGCCTCTGCGAGGACGCCATCGACTGGGCCGAGGAGGGACACCCCGTCTCTTCGTTCGAGTACGGCGTGAACGTGTGGGCGCAGGATTTCATCACGTACTTGCCAGAGGGACGCGCCTTCTACATGCCGGCTGGCTACTTCGCGAACGTCGGCGAGCGCTTCGGTAGCGTGGAGATGGCTGCGACACTAAAAGGCGTCGCGAAAGAAGGCCCCGACTACATGATCACCGGCGGCTGGGCGGAGCAGTTCATCCGCAAGGCCAACGAGATGGGCTGGAAGATCAAGAAGAAGCACATGACCGAGACACCGCCGCGCTGGGTCGACCCGGTCTGCTTCCCGCACCACGAGCACGAAGTGGCGAGCCTCGGGCCGCCCGAGCTCCAGGGCATCTTCTGCGCGATCGTGCTCGGTATCCTGAGGCACCTCGGAGTGCGCGAGATGGAGCCGGGCTCGGGGGACGCGCTCTACGCGATGGCGCACGCGCTGCGCAAGGGTCAGCAGCACTACGAGTACGCGAACGACCCGAAGGGGCAGGGCGTTCCGCTAGACGTGCTGCTCGACGACGCGTACCACCGCATGCTGGCCGGGCTGATCTCGGGCTCTCGACCAAAGGTCGACCTTACGCAGCACACCGCGCTTACCAAGGGGCCGGGTGATCCTGGCTTCGGCTTCGTGCACGCGGGCAAGCCGACCGGCGGAAGCAGCCGCCAGCATCAGCCCGCCGGGAGCTGCGAGCTCGCCGTCGTCGATCGAGAGGGAAACTGGGTGCAGATGATGAACACGCTCCAATCGGGTGGCATTCCCGGCATGGTCGTCGGAGGCGTACCGATGGTAGGCTCGCACGCCACCTTCGGCTCGAACTCGAGTCCGATCGACGCCAAGATCCGGAAAGGGTTCCGCCTGCGCAGCACCATTGGCAACACCATGGTGCTCAGAGATGGCGCTCCCGTATACTCGCTTGGCTCACCGGGCAACGTGGCCTTCACCGTGCCGCAGGTCCTCACGAATCTGCTCGACTTCGAGATGGACCCCTACCCGGCGGTGGACGCTCCGCGCATGGGCCCGATGGACGAGGGCAACTCCTTCAACATGGAGGACCGCGTCAGCGACGAGGCCCAAGCTGCTCTGGCGCGGCTCGGCGTCGGCCTGCGCGTGACCCCCGTGTACGACTTCCACATGGGCTCGTTCCAGCTGTGCTGGCGCGACGAGAGCACGGGCAAGCTCGGGGCGACCGCAGACCCGCGCCGGATGGGCGTGGCCGGCGGGCTCAAGCGCTGAGGTTCCCGCATATTGCGGGTAAAGGAGGGGAAGACGTGGATTTCCCATCGCGCGGCACCAATCGCGAGCTCGATGACATCATGCAGCGAGCTCGGAAGTACGACATCGAGGAGAACCTGTTGGATCTCGTGATGTACGGGTTCACGGTCGTGCCTCCTGAGAAGCTGGCGCCGCCCGAGCTGACCAAGAGGCTCCGGACCGCCATCCTCCAAGTGTACGAGAGGCGCAGCGGAAAGCAGATCGGCGACTGGCAGACCCACGAGGGGAAGCTCGGGCGGTTCCAGTCCTGGGGATGGATGCTCGAGGACGACGCGTTCCTCGAGGCCATCCACAATCCGGTGTTCCAGACCATCGGCCAGTTTCTCACGGGCCAGAGCGGCTTCATCGCCGGCGCGGCCGTGATCCTCAAGACCAGGCAGCAGGAGTTCGACCTGCCCCTGCACAGCGACAGCCACGGGGTCCCGCCGCCGTGGCCGAGCTTCGCCACCTACGCCAACCTTTCATGGCTGCTTACGGACTACCTCTGCACCGAGGATGGGCCGACATTGCTCGTACCCGGCAGTCACCGGGGCCGAATGCCCCGCCCGGACGAGTCTCAGGCTCACGTCAACAGTCACGATCACATCAAACCCGTCTCCCTGCAGGGCCCGGCCGGGTCGCTGGCGGTGTGGAACGGGGCAATGTGGCACGGGTCAAGGCGCCGGACGAAGCCAGGCATGCGGATCACGCTGGTGCACGTGTGGCAGCGGGTGTTCATGCGCCCGGTTGAGCGCCGCAAGCCAATCTCGCCGGAGCAGCTCGAGCGCTGGCCTGACCTCCCCAGACTCCTTGGATACGAGCGGCTCTACCCCTTCCAGGAGGAGGTCGCCCACCCCGAGCACATGCAGCCGACCATCGAGGCCGGCCTCGACCAGTACGCCTAGCAGGCTGCTGAAAAACTCCTCATCGAAGGGTACCTTGGGAGCGAGCCCCAAAGGGGGAGGCGTGAGAGGACAGGGGACGCTTCAGGGCGGGATGTTCAGCTACGTGTCGCTGGAGTCGCGGATTCCGGATGATCATCCGCTTCGAGCGATGCGGCGCATGGTCGACACGGCGCTGCAGCGGCTATCGCCGCGCTTCGACGCGATCTACGCCAGAGGCGTAGGGCGCCCGTCCGTGCCCCCGGAGCAGCTGCTGCGCGCCCTGCTGCTGCAGGTGCTCTACACCATCCGGAGCGAGCGGCAGCTGGTGGAGCAGCTGGAGTACAACCTGCTGTATCGCTGGTTCGTGGGTCTGGAGCTTGACGAGGTGGTGTTCAGCGCCACGGTGTTCACGAAGAACCGAGACCGGCTGCTCAAGGGCGAGATTGCCGAGCACTTCTTCGACGCAGTGCTGGAGCAGGCCGAGACCGAGGGATGGGTGTCGTTGGAGCACTTCACGGTAGACGGGACGCTGATCGAGGCGTGGGCGAGCCAGAAGAGCTTCGTACGGAAGGACGAGGAACGGAGAGACGACGATGACCCGGGCAACCCGACGGTGAACTTCCGAGGCGAGAAGCGGAGCAACCAGACGCATGCGTCGACGACGGATCCCGACGCACGACTCGCCGGTATGAGAGGCCAAGGCGCCCGACTCGCGTACCAGGGACACGTGGTGACGGAGAACCGGAACGGCTTGGTGGTCGCGGCGAAGCTCACGCAGGCGTCGGGATATGCGGAGCGCGAAGCGGCGCTCGAGATGGTGGAAGGTCTGGGAGGCGGGCGTCGGAGGACATTGGGCGGAGACAAGGGCTTCGACACGAAGGGGTTCGTGGAAGAGCTTCGAGAGTTGGGCGTGACCCCACACGTGGCGCAGAACACGACGAATCGACGCAGCGCGATCGACGGGCGGACGACGCGCCACCGGGGCTACGAACTGAGTCAGCGTTTTCGCAAACGGGTGGAAGAGGTCTTCGGCTGGATGAAGACCGTGGGGCTGATGCGCAAGACCCGACACCGCGGCACGGATCGGGTCGGCTGGGTCTTCACCTTCACGGCCGCAGCCTACAACCTGATCCGGATCCGCAAGCTGCTGGAGGCCACGTAGGTCATGTGCGAAACCGCCCCGCGATCAGCGGAGCCCAAGACCGGTTCGAACCGGGAATCGCGCCCCGCCCCTCGGCCGGTGAACCCCCTCGTCGGAAGGACCACCCCTCAACCAGTCACTTTCTCCGCAGCCTGCTAGGAGCTGACGATGGATATTCCAGCACTCGACAACGTGGCCGACACCGATGCGATTCGCCTGGAGGCTCGACGGCTCGGCATCGAGAGGCATCTGCTGGAGCTGCACGCCTATGGGGTGACCCTCATCCCCCCCGAAAAGGTTGGCAGTCCCGATCTGATCGAGAGGATTCGCGACGCCATCCTGAGGGTCATGGCCGAGCGGCATGACCTGACTGTCCCTGACGATTGGCAGATCCACTCCCATCCCTGGGGGGGACGGAAGGCGTGATGCTGGCTGTTCGAGGACGAGGCGTTCATCGAGGCCGCACTCCACCCCGTCGGCCTGTGCGTGGCGCGATTCATGTGCGGCCGCAGTGCGGTGCTGCAGGGCACACCGGCGATCATCAAGACCATCGGCACGCCCGATCGACTCAATCCGGACGGCTACATGCGTCTGCATACCGACACGCACGGTGTGCCCTCCCCACTCCCCGAATGGGCGCAGCTCGTGAACATCTCATGGCTGCTCACCGACTACACCGACCAGGAGGACGGTCCGACCGTTCTCGTCCCGGGTAGCCACCGGTTCGGGCGCATACCTCGAACCGACGAGGCGAACTGGTGGGAAGAGAACGCCCCGGTTCAGCCGGTGCCGCTCGTAGGCCGTGCCGGCTCGCTCGCCATCTGGTCCGAGACGGTAACCGTTGGCGACAACGCCAAGGCGGTTGCGAAGTACCCCGAGCTCAACGACGTGCTCGGTCTGTGGCACCCTTACCCGACGGACCGGGACGGCCCATCGGTCCCCCAGGAGAACGAGGGGGTCTCCCGCATGATGGGCGTCGGAGACAATATTTACGCCTGACGCCGGTGCCGGGAGTTGCGACGACGGCCAGTCCCCAACTGAGGGCGAAAGCCGCTAGCTGGGTGCGCGCTGCGAGTGCCAACACAATCGCGAACGGAGTCGCATGATGCCTTCATTGCTGACCGACGAGCATCTATCTTGGATCGGTAAGCCCGAGCCTCCGGTCGAGGTCGAGATCAGCCGTCGAGATATCGTCAAATACGCGATCGCAACCGAGCAGGTGCAGCAAAAGTACGTGATCGGCGACGAGGCCCCACCGATGTTTATCTTCAACCTGTTCGGGCGGCTGCAGCAAATGGCGAACATGCGTCCCGACGGGCTTGCGCGAGATGGCGCTGGCCCCAAGCTGCCGCTGAAGCGCGTGATGGCTGGCGGCACCAAGCTGCGGCTGCATCGGTCGATCAGGCCCGGTGACCGCTTGATCGGGACGCAGCGCATCACCAATCTGCTCGAGAAGCAAGGAGCGACCGGACCGCTGATCTTCACCGAGCGCACGCTGGAGGTGAAGACCGCCGACGGCGAGCCGGTGCTCGATGAGATTCGAACGATGATTGCGAGGTAAACCGATGAAGATGTCCCAGCTGAGCGTCGGAGACTCGCTTCCGAGCCGAGACTTCACCGCGACCAACATGTCGCTGTTCATGTACAACGCGGCGGTCTGGAACGCACAGCGGATCCATTACGACGAGCGTTACACCATCGAGGTGGAGAAATACCCAGGCATCGTCATCGACGGGCCGCTGCAGGGAGACTGGCTGTCGCAGTGTGTGATCAACTGGGTAGGCGAAGATGGGCGGCTGGTCGGGTTCGACTACAGCAACCGGCGCGCGGCGTATCTGGGCGAAACGCTGACGACCGGTGGTGTCGTCACCGAGATCGATGCCGACAACTGTCGTGTCACGGTAGAGATCTTCGTAAAGAACGAAGCCGGAGAGGTCACTTCGCCGGGCCATGCTACGGTAGAGCTGAACGGCTAGTACACTACGCGTCCAGGAGGATCTTCGATGCGCATTCCGGAACCGCTTCTCACGCTGGTCTGCCTCTCTCTGCTCGTCGGCTGCTCGACGACCAAGATCGTCGATAGCTGGACCGCCCCGGGTCTCGTGGCATCGGACCTCGCGTTCAAACACGTCATTGCGATCGCGGCGCTGCCGGACGAGCTGCGGCAACGAATTGTCGAGGATGCGATCGCGGGCTCGGCAACCAGAACGAAGGTGACGCCGGCCTACACCCTGGTGAGTCAAGCGGACCGGGCGGACGTCAAACGTTTGCGCGCTGTCCTCGAGCGGCACGGGATCGACGGCGCCATCACCCTGAGTCTCGTCCGCGTCGAAGACAAGACGAAGTACGTGCCCGGTATGACCCACACCGTCCCCGGCGGCTACTACGGCTACTGGGGCCGCACTGTCGTCCAGGAGCCCGGTCACTACCGCACGGACACCCACGTGATCGTGGAGACGAGCCTCTACGACGTAGCCGGGGGTCAGCTCCTCTGGGCGGTGGTGAGTAGTACGGTCAACCCCGAGAGCGCGGACGAGGTGATCGATGGCATCGCGAAGGCTGCCAACGAGGACCTGCAGAAGCGGGGCCTCATCCCGTAGTCCGCACACGTCGGTCCCGGTGGTGCGAGAACTTCTCTACGCGAACGGAGCCCTTCCCGAGCCGTACCTCGGCCGCTAACCGAGAGCCTCGCAGGGGAGCGGGCCTCGGTCTTCCGTCACCTCACGTTCTCGATGTTCTGGATCTCGGAGAAGCGCTTGCGCTTGACCAGCTGGCCGCGGCCCGCCTCTGCGAGGAGCTTGCCCCGCTCGACGATGACCTCGCCACGCGAGATCGTCAGCTCGGGCCAGCCCTTGACCCGGAAGCCCTCGTGGAGCTCCCAGTCCTGGTTCGAGTGCATGCTCTCCGCCCGGATCGTCTCTTCCTTGTCCGGATCGAACACCACGATGTCGGCATCTGAGCCGACCGCGATCGTTCCTTTCTTGGGGTACAGCCCGAACAGCTTGGCTGGGTTCGTGGCGCTCACCTCCACGAAGCGGTTGAGGGAGAGCCGCCCCTTCCCGACACCCTCGGAGTAGAGCATGGGCAGCAACGTCTCGAGGTTGGCCATGCCTGGAATCGCCTCGTCCAGCTTCGGGCGTGACTTCTTCTGCTCCAGTGTCCAGCCGATGTGATCCGTCGCTACCGTCTGCAGCACGTTCGAGTCGAGGGCCTGCCACAGCACGTCCATCTGGTTCGCCTCACGCAGCGGCGGCCAGCAGAAGTAGCGCTCCGCGTCGGCCTTCTCCTCATAGCGCTCCCGAGACAGGTGCAGATAGATCGGGCGGGTCTCGCCGTAGACGGTCTGACCGTGTCCGCGCGCGTCGTTGATGGCCGCGAGACTCTCTTCGCACGAGAGGTGGACCAGGTAGATCGGCGCGTCTGCAGCTCGTGCCAGCTGGATCGCGCGCTGCACGGCAACTTCCTCGGAGCTCCGAGTACGCGAATCGGGGTAGTAGCGAACATCGCCCGCATGTCCGTCGCGATCGAGTTCCAGCATCTTGTGCGTGATGCAGGCCTGATCCTCGCAGTGAATGTTGACGAGAGCGCCGAGGCGTCCGGCCTCGGCGATCGCAGCATAGAAGCGCTCGACCTGGGCGTCGAAGCGACCGGTGGTGAAGATCTTGAAGCTCGTGTAGCCCTCGGCAACGACCTCGGCCATCTCGGCGACGGTACGCTCGTGCGTTTTGAACAGCACCGAGTGGAGCCCGTAGTCGATGATGGTCTTGTTGCGAGCCATGGCGTTCCACTGCTCGAGGGACTGAAGAAGCGTCTGATTGGGTGCGCCCAGGGCATAGTCCACGATCGTCGTCACGCCCCCGTAGGCCGCCTGAACCGTCGACGAGTAGAAGTCGTCGATCGTCTGCGCTCCGATGAGCTGGCACTCCGCGTGCGTGTGCACGTCGACACCGCCTGGGAAGAGGTAGCGGCCAGCGACGTCGATCTCGCGAGCGGCAGGACCGGCGAGGGCCCGACCGATCTGCTTCACGACTCCACCTTCGATACCGACGTCGGCCTGAACCGTATCCGTCGCCGTCACCACGGTTCCGTTGCGCAGGATAAGGTCCATGTGCCTCCCTAGGTCGAGGATCCCACCAGAATGAGGTGTTCAGACGCTCAGTTGCTTGCGGGCGCCCTTGATGCCGCCGGTGTAGATACCTTCCACGACGGCGGACGCCTGCTCTTCCGGAACGCCCTTAGGCTCGAAGGTGCCTGTCCAGTCGACCGTGCACGACCCGTCGCCGTCGTCTGCGATCTTGATCGTGGCCGAGTAGCTGCTCACGGGCAGAGGGCAATCATCGTTCGTGATCGAGTAGGTGAGGATGCGCTGCCTGGTATCGTAGCGGTCCAGCCGCTCCACCACGGTCCCGTCGCCCAGGCCGATGGTCCGAACCGCTCCGACGCCCTCCCCTTCGACCTCGAACGACTTGATCATGCCGGAGATCTTGATGCCGCCGAAATCGCCGAGTAACGCCCACACATCAGCGGCTGACGCTGGTACCTTCTCCACTACCTTGACTGTTGTCACGACCTTGCCCTCCTCCGTCGGTGGGTGATGGGTCTGGAGACCCCGGATTGTACACGCGCCCGTATGATCGTCGCCTGCTGAGATACACGTAGTCAAGTACCGGTTTCACCCTCGCAAGCGCTAGACTCTTTTCTCATGGCAACGCCTCTTCCCATTCGATGCCGTCCGAGCGCAGCGCCGACTAGAGGTTCAGATGCGCTACATCGATGAAGCGGCGGTGGCCAGCGTACTTCGCATGGAGGAGCTGATCCCTCTGATGCGCCAGACCATGATCGATTACTCGCAGGGGCGCATCACGCAGCCGCTAAGGCGCACTCTCGAGGTTCGGTCACACGGCGGTCTCTTCATGAGCATGCCGGCAGTCAGTACGAATGCCGCGGGTGCCAAGCTCGTCACCATCTATCCGGGAAATACGAAGAGGAACCTGCATACTCACAATGGTGTGATCGTCCTGTTTCGCCCTGAGACCGGCGAACCCCTCGTGACGATGGACGGACGGTTGATCACCGAGATGCGGACCGCGGCCGTGACCGCGAGCTACGTCGAGGCTGTTGCCGCGCCCGATGTGAAGACCCTGGCAATTCTGGGAGCCGGCACGCAGGGAAGGAGTCACATTGAGGCTCTGGCGTACGTTCGGAACTTCGAGGAGATCCGCATCTGGAATCGTTCGCGGGCGCGAGCCGAGCAGCTCGCCGAGGCCGTAGGTGCGAAGGTAGTGTCGTGTGAGGATGCGGTGCGCGGTGCGGACGTGGTAGTCGTGGCGACGCACTCCAGCGAACCAGTGCTGCAAGGGAAGTGGCTGAGCCCTGGCGCAAAAGTCGCAAGCGTCGGTCTCGCAGGCGCAGACGGCTGCGAGGTCGATGCCACAACGATGTCTCATATCGTCATCGTCGACTCGCGCGAGGGGGCCCTGGCAGAATCTGGCAACGTGTGCCGATTCAACGCCGAGATCTATGCGGAGCTCGGCGAGGTCCTCGACGGCAGCCGACCGGTGGGGCCGGAGGCCACGGTCGTCTTCGACTCGGTCGGCATCGCCTGCGAGGACATCGCGGCTGCAAAGCTCGTATACGACAAGCTGGCGATGCCCCCCGGCAACGGAGAAGCAGCATAGGGGGCTGCGGGCGCCGAGGCTCGAGATCCGACGGGTCTGCAAGATACGCCTGGCGCGAGGAGGGCGACGCCCCGGATCGGATCGTGGCGAGCCACCCCGGGCCGACGCCCATGTTCCACCTGCTGCCGGACGAGCGCGTCGAGCAGCCGCGCAGGTTCACGCGCCCCCTCTGCCCCCACCCGAGTTACGCGGAGTACAGCGGCCGGGGCGACGTCGACGACGAGCGGAGCTTTCGGTGCGCTGGCCCGTGAGCGGGGGACCGGCTCCGGAGGACTGGCGGCTGGAGCTCAGCGCCCCTTCTTGGAGAAGAGCCCGAAGAGCTTCCCGTCGGATTGACACGTGTAGGCCATCTTAACGGCTCCGTTGCTCGAGGTGGCGCTTCCCCCACGGGAGCTCGTAACCTGATAAGAGATCTTCCCGATGCTTTCCGCACTGCCCAGGTCCTTGTCGAGGAGCTCGACCACGATCTTGCTGCCTCGAACCAACGGCACGCCCCGCTTTGCGTAGAAGCGACCGCGGAACGCATACGTGTTTTTCCGCTGCGCGATGCTCTCGACGTAGCGCTTCCCGTCCGTAACTACAGTCACGTGTCCCATCGGGTCTGGCGGCCAGTACGACTTGCCACCCACGTCCCATGGGCGGCTCCTCTTGGGGCTCTCTTTCGCCGTAATCTCGAACTCGAGATCCAGCGGCATGCAGCGTCTCTCACGGGTGGAGAGGACGAACGTCAGCCCGGCAATCAGGCACACCAGACAGACCCCCGCGCCGATCAGGCCCGCTCTTGCCGGCATCACTTCCCCGCACCCCTTGGGGGCCCTGGCTTGTGGCGAGACAGGCCACGGAAACCGAGCCCTGTCCACTCATCGGCACAACAGGACCGGAAGCTGAGGACTCTCCTGGCGCGGCTGTATACTAGGGAGATGCAGGTCACATGAGCGAGAAAGGGGTTCGAGAGCGTCAGCCAGGAAAGAACTTCATCCGGCTGTTCTCCGGGCTCAACGTGGCTCTGTACCGCATGTCTGGCGGGCGCATCATGGGAAGGCTCGGCGGGAGGGACATCTGCCTGGTCACCATGCGGGGCGCCAGGTCCGGTCGTACGCTTACGCGTCCTCTCATGCACGTGCCGTATCGCGATGGGGTGATCCTGGTGGCATCGCTCGGCGGCGCCCCGTCGCACCCGGTCTGGTACCACAACCTGGTCGCGAATCCGGACATCGAGGTGCAGGTAGGTGCGGAGAAGCTCTCACTCCGAGCTCGGCAGGCGCGCGCAGAAGAGAAGGCCGAGGTCTGGCCGCGCTGCGTGGAGTCCTATCCGGACTTCCAGACCTATCAGGATCGCACCGAGCGCGACATTCCCGTGTTCATCTGCGAGCCGCGGGCTTGACTGCTCGCATGAGCTCACGCAACGCACGCATGCCAATCGTGCGGATCTGACTGTCCTCGAGCTCCGTCGCCATCGTGCCGTCGGAGTAGATGAGGTGCTCCTCGTCGCGCTGTCGCCAGTCAGGCGTGATTTGCTGTAGCTCGTCGTTGCCGACCGCGCAGTGCGTGATCAGGTAGCTCAGGCCCGAGTCGAGGGTCTCCAGACGCTTCCGGTTGTGCTCGTGTCCCGTGCCCGGCTCGAAGGAGAGCGAATTCGCGCAGAACGAGTCGAAGAGGGGGAGGCCCTGGCGCTCCACTTCTTGTAGAAGGTCCTGGTAGAGCCGTACGTGCTCCGGACTGGCGATCCGTTCCAGCGCTGCTCGACCAATGCGCGGGATGAAGACGGGGAGCTCGAAGTCGCGCGCGAGCCTCACGTAGACGTCGACGAACTTCGGATGGATGACGGTTCCCATGTGGCTGTCCAGGTGGGACACGTCGATGCCGGCCTCGAGCGCACGCTCGATCTGCGCGCGGAGCTCGCGTTCGACTTCCTCGGGCGTGGCGTGCTCCGTCGTCTCCTGGAGCGTGCGCCACATTCCCCCGTCCGGCGAGACCAGGCCTGGGACGTCGTCACGCAGCGGAGCCCAGCGATAGCTCTCGTACTCCGCATTGAGGGTCAGGTGCACGCCCAGGTCAAGCTCGGGACGCTCGCGTGCGATCTCCGAGACCTCCTCGAAGCCCGGGCAAGGGACCATGATGCTCCCGCACGTTGCGGCCCCGGCGAGCGCCAGCAGAGCGCCATCGTTGGCAGCCCGGCACAGACCGATATCGTCGACATGGACGACCACCACCCGCTCCTCAGGTCCGAAGCCCAGCTGCTCGATGACCGACATGGGCGGGCATTACCGCACGCTGTTTCCCGCGCGTCAACGAAGTGCGAGAGTCAAGAGCGTGACGGTCGGCTCCCCGCGGCGATCCTATGCGCTTTTCCTCGCCGGACTCGCCTCTGCGTTCTTGCTGAGAGTGCTCGGCCAGCTAATCGTCGTGCTCTTCGAGCCCACGTTCCTGCCCCCGAACAAAGAGTGGTACTCGGGCCTGATCCCCTATCCGATCCTGCTCCCGACCCAAATGGCGATCCTCGGCGTGCAGTGGGGAATCTCGCGCGACCTCTGGCGCGGCAGGGGGCGGTTCGCGACCCTGCGTCCACGCATGGGGGTGTGGCTCCGCTGGTTGAGCGTCCTCTACTTCGCGGTGATGCTCATCCGCTACGTCGTCGTGATGACGCTCTACCCGGAACGGCGTTGGTTCGGGGGAACGATCCCGATCTTCTTCCACTGGGTTCTGGCCGCCTATCTGTTTGCGTATGGGCGCTATCACGCGCACGGGCGGCCGCAGGCCGGGTGACCGGGAGGGAGGACTCATGCTGACGCGACGCGAGCTATTGGAGCGGGGTGCCAGGGCGGGCGCCGCGGTCGCCCTGCTCCCGGCGGCGTGTGCGAGAGGCGAGTCGGACGGAACGTGGGTGAACGACATCCACTCGCGCCTCAATCGCACGCATGTGAGACGTGTCGTGCGACCTGGGTCGGTCGAGGAGCTCCAGGACGTGGTTCGGGACGCTCGTCGCGAGGGCGCTCCCGTCAGCATCGCAGGGGGCCGGCACGCGATGGGTGGACAGCAGTTTGGCACCGAAACGGTCCTGCTCGACACCACCGGTCTCGACGCTGTGAGCGAGTTCGACGTGGAGCGGGGACAGATCGAGACGGGCGCCGGGATCCAGTGGCCGGAGCTGATCGATCACCTGGTACGGGTCCAGGCAGGCTCCACCCGGTCCTGGGGCATCATCCAGAAGCAGACCGGCGCGGACCGACTGTGTCTGGGCGGAGCGCTGGCGGCGAACGCGCACGGCCGCGGTCTGCGCTACGCGCCGCTGGTGGCGGACGTCGAAGCCTTCAGCCTGGTGGACGCCCAGGGCGAGCTCCGTCGCTGTAGCCGCCATGAGAACCCCGAGCTCTTCTCGCTCGCGATCGGCGGCTACGGCCTGTTCGGTCCGATCGCGAGTGTGCGCCTGCGCCTGGCACCGCGCCGCAAGATCGAGCGTGTGGTCGAGATCGTCGATACGGCCGACCTCGCCAGACGCTTTGAGGAGCGCATCCAGGCGGGCTTCCTGTTCGGCGACTGCCAGTACTCCACCGACCTCGGCGGCGAGAGCCTGCTGCGCCAGGGCGTCTTCTCGTGCTACCGGCCGTCCCCAGACGACACGCCCGTACCCGAGCGCCACAGTCAGCTCTCGGAACAGGACTGGCTGGACCTGATCAGCCTCGGGCACGTCGACCGCGCCCGCGCCTTCCAGGAGTACTCGTCCTATTACCTCTCGACCTCCGGCCAGATCTACTGGTCGGATACCCACCAGCTCTCGACCTACATCGACGACTACCACGCAGCGCTCGCTGCGCGGCTCGGCGACCTCTCGACGGGCGCCGAGATGATCACCGAGATCTACGTGCCGCGGGACGCCATCTTCCCCTTCCTCGAAGCGGTTCGCGCCGACTTCCTCGAGCACGACGTGAACCTCATCTACGGGACCATCCGGCTCATCGAGCCCGACCGGGACACATTCCTTCCGTGGGCGAAGCAGGGCTGGGCCTGCGTGATCTTCAACCTGCACACGCAGACCGACGGGAGCGCGCTTCGCAAGACCCAGATGGACTTCCTGCGCCTGATCGATCGCGGGATCGCGTTCGGCGGCAGCTACTTCCTGACCTACCACCGCTGGGCCCGCCGCGACCAGGTGATCGCCTGCTACCCCGAGCTGCCGGAGTTTCTGCGCCTCAAGCACAGCTACGATCCCGAGGAGCGCTTCCAGAGCGAGTGGTATCGCCACTACCGGGAGATGTTCGCGGCAGCGCCTCGCTAGCCTGTGAACATCGTCTCGCGGTCGACGAAGCAGATCTTGTTGCCGAACGGGTCCTGCGCGTAGAAGGAGCGTTCGCCCCAGGGCCGCTTCGAGGTCGTCGACAGCGAAGTAGACGTGGTCGGGGTTGGGACTGGCATCCCAGGGATCATGGTCCGACCGAGGGTCGAAGCATGCGAGGATGGTTCCCTCGCAGTCGAAGTAGTGCCGCCCGGGCGAGACGCGCCTGCCGCCTATGGCGAGGACTCGCTCGTAGAAGCGAGCTGCCTCGTCGACGCTCGAGACCGGGAGGATGACGCGAAAGAGCTTGACCGACATATCGATCTCCTCGGCAAACCTACCACAAGGCGAGAAGCGGGCTGCCGACTACGCGGCTCGCACGCGAGACAGGTCCTGCTCCGTCAATGCCTCCTCGAGCACCGCCCAGATCTCGTCTGGCCCACTGGCCCGGCCGAGCCGTTCGAGCGGCTCGGCCTGCGCCATGCCGCGCGCCAGCGCTGCCAGAATCTGTAGTTGCAGGCCGTGGTCCCGTACGGGAGTGAGCAGGAGGAAGACGTGGTGCACCGGGAGCCCATCCGGGGCATCCCAATCGAGGCCGACCACCGAGCGCCCGAAGGTGAGGACGGGCCTTGCCAGGGTCGGCAAACGCGCGTGCGCGATCGCGATCCCGTTGCCGAGCCCGGTTCCCATGAGCTCCTCGCGAGCCAGCACCTCTGCGAACACGATCTCGCTGTCGAGGTCCGGTCGTCCCACGGCGAGGCGTTCGGAGAGCTCACGGAGCGCCTCGTTGCGCGTCTGGCCCTGCAGGTCGGCGGAGACCGCGCGCCGCGCGAAGAAGTCGAGGATGTTGATCTCGCGACGGCGACGGATCGACCACGTCAGCCACGGTCCTACAACCAGAGAGGAGACGACGGCGGAGAAGACGATCGCCACGAACGCCGGCACGGTGAGAATCCCGACTTCCAGTGCGACAGACCCAACGATGATCCCGGTCACGCCGCTAGGCGTGAACGCGATACCGATCGAGACTTGATCCTCGCGTGACAGCCCTGTCCCGAACGACCCCAGCCAAGCACCGAGGAACTTGGCACCGATCGAGACGAACGTGACGAACGTGACGAGCAGGAGGTCGAAGTTCGCGAAGAAGTCGACCCGCAAGGCGATGGCCGCGAAGTACAGGGGCACGAAGATGGCATGGACCATCTGGGTCAGGGTGTTCCGTACCCGCTCCGAGAGCGCGCGCGCTTCTCCCGCCATGATGCCGGCCAGAAAGAAGCCGAGCAGTGCGGTGAGCCCGAGCCCCGCTGTGATCGCACCGCACAGGAGACCCAGGCATGCGACGAACGTGAGCACGGCACCAGGCTGCTGCAGACGGACTCCTAGCAGCGAGATGGCCCGATCGGCGGCGCGCACGCCAAGGGTCAGGCAGAAGCCCGTGAACGCTACGGTGGCGATGAGCAGCCCTGCGATCGACACGGCGTCCACGCCGGTGTGTGTAGCCGCGGCGATAACCAGGCTGAAGATCACCCACGCAAGGACGTCGTTCACCGCGTACCCACACAGTGTCACCAGTCCGAGATCGGTTTTGATCAGATCCAGCTCGCGAAGGACCCTCGTCACGATCACGATGGCGCTGATCGCCATGGTCGTGGCGAGGAACAGGGCGAACACCACGCGCTGATCTTCGACTGGGAAGTAGCGAGCGGGGAGCGCCAGCGAGAGTGTGAAGCCCAGGAACAGGGGTACGACGACTCCAATGATCCCGATGCGCAGCGACGGCCCGCGCAGACGCCAGGCGGCCGACGCGTCGACCTCGAGGCCGGTCTCGAGCAGCAGGAACAGCACTCCCACCCACGACACAGTCTCGAGCATCGCGTGCTGCAGGGGGTCGTCAGGAAAGAGGGCCAGCTGCAGAGCCGGCGCGACGCGTCCGAGCAGGGTCGGACCCAGCAGGATGCCGACCAGGATCTCTCCGACCAGTCGCGGATGGCCGAGCGCGCGACACACCTCCCCGAGTCCCCGCGCGAGCGCGAGCAGAATCAGCACCTGAAGCAGGAAGACCAACAGGTGCTGCTCGCCGAGCTCCGGAAGTGTGGCCATCAACTCCATGGTAGAACGCGGGGGCGAGTCTTGGAAAACCGTGGAGAGAGCAGAGCGCCCCCTCCTTTTCCCCTGGCTGCTGCACTAGTCTGCTCACAGAAGCCATGCTGTGGAAGCTCGGAATTGCCTTGGTCCTCCTGGCCGGAGTCCTCTACGCGACGCTCCGTCTGGATCTCGTCAGCATCCTGGACCCGAGCACGATCGAGGAGTTCCTGGCGAGAGCGGGTGCGCTCGCTCCGCTGGTCCTGATCGGGATGCTTGCCGTCGCCGTGGTCGTGAGCCCGATTCCCAGCCTGCCCCTGGACATTGCGGCAGGCGCGGCCTTCGGACCCTGGCTCGGCACGCTTTATGCCGCGCTCGGCGCACTCATCGGCTCCATCGTGAGCTTCGGGATTGCGCGGGTGCTCGGTCGCGAGCTCGTCGAGAGAATCGCGGGCGGCCACATCAGCTTCTGCCGCGAGTGCTCGGACAAGCTGCTCACGCGCGTGGTCTTGGTCTCGCGCCTGATCCCGGGAGTATCCTTCGACGTCGTCAGCTACGGCGCGGGCCTCACCAAGATGTCGCTCTGGCGTTTTGTGCTCGCGACCTTCTTCGGGATGCTCCCGCTCACTTTTCTCTACACCAGCTCCGGTCCCCTGTTCGTCGGCCGAGGCTGGCTCGCGGTGGCCGTCTTTCTGCTGCTTCCACGCTGGATCGAGCGAAACAACCTGTTCGGGCTGAGAGACGTCTTCAAGCACTGAGTGGCCTGGAGGATGCGGTGCGCCATCACGAGTCGGTCCGCTACGCGAAGTACTGTCGCGACGTCGCTGCTGCGGCGAAGTTCTCCCTGAGGTGAGCGATGCTCTGCATGTCCGCGTTGACGGCATCCAGGCCGTGCTCCAGGACGTAGGCGTAGCTCCGCTGGAAGGCCGAGAGGTTGGAGCGGAGCAGCTCCTCGGAGTAATACTTGTCGAAGGCAGAGGGGTTCCCCCAGCCCAGGAATCTGCGACCCGCGATGTAGCGGCCGGCCTTCATCCCGATGAGTCCCATGCCAGCCTGGCGAGCTCTCGCCAGCAGCGGCTGGAGTCCCACCATGTCCGGTGAGCCCTCGAGGAGGCTCTTGTTCATCCAGTCGTACCAGCCGGCTGGAGTGATCGCGATCGTCGCCAGGTCGTACCAGCCAGTCTGAATGGCGGTCTCCAGTACGGCATGCGCGTTCTCGTGTGTGCTGAGACCGAGATAGGTGACCTTCCCGGCCTGCTTCGCCTTCTGGAATGCTGCGTAGAGCTCGTCACTACCCACGATGTGCGGGTTGTTCGCTGCCATCTGGTAGTAGACGTCGACGTGGTCGATCTCTAGGTCCCGCAGGCTCCCGTCCATCAGCTCGAGCCAGGTCCTGGCGGCGGTCCTCGCCTGCGCGAGTGAGATGGGCTCGTTGGGTCCCACGTCGAGGTACACCATCGCCTTCGAGATCAGCAGGATCTTGTCCCGGTGCAGCTTCAAGAACGGCGCGAGGTGCGTCTCCGCCTCGTTGTAGTAGCGGCGGGTACCGACGTCGAACACGTTGACCCCGGCTTCCAGTGCGATGTTCAGCAGCTCGTCTCTCGGCTCGCGGGAAAGGACGGCGCCACAGCCGAAGACCAGGCGGCTCGCGCTGTAGTTGGTCCGGCCGAGCTTCTGGTACCTCATCTCCGGCCACGGCAGCCCCGCGCCCACCGACTCTCTGGCCTCAGTGATTGCAGCCTTCAGGCTTCCAGATCTGAGCAGGGTCTGTCCGCCGACGCCGAGCATGGCCAGGTACTGAATGAACTTGCGCCTGCTGGTGAGCCCGCCGGGACCGTTCTGTTGCATGGCCCATAGAGTAATGCGGACCGAGCCGGCGGTTCAAGCCTTCGCAGCCCGAAGTTCCTGCAGCTCGGGTAGCCACTTACGCCGGAGCCTGCGTATCTGCAGGGGCGCAGCGCCGGCCAGCTGGACCCTCGGCAAACATGGGGTGTATGCTTTTTCTCCCTGGCACGGACGCCTGTCTCGACGGGCAAGGAGAGAGAGATGGAGCGATCCACTTCAACGGCGACCAAGAAGCTCACGAATATGTTCCGGCCTCCCGTGTGGAGGAAGCAGGACTCGCAGAGCGCGGGTGGCAGCCCGACAGTGAAGAAGTCCGAGTATCAATCCTTCCTGGACAACGGCACCTCTTTCGACGGAACGATCCGGCTCACAGGACTCGTCCGCCTGGATGGGGAGTTCCGGGGAGAGGTTGATGCGGACGGGCTCGTGATCGGCGAGAGTGGAAGCGTGAACGCCAGGCTCTCGGTGCGCAGGCTGGTAGTGCACGGATCCGTTACGGGAGAGATCGCTGCAAAGGAGCGGGTCGAGGTGGGGCCGACGGGCTCGATCGAGGGCAGCGTGAGCACTCCAACGCTCAAGGTCCACGAGGGCGCTCGCATCAATGGAAGGGTCGAGATGGGGGAGTCCGCGCGCCATTCCTGAGCCCGGGTCACCGGCGTAGCTCGTCTCTCGTGGCCTGATCACTTAGCACGGGACCCCGTTCCCGCGTTACGCTCTGCAGCATGCTGACCGATCGCACGCTGCGTGCGCCCGGCTCCGGTGTCGTCGTTCGCGCCGGAGTGATCTCTCTGCTCGCAAGTGTGGGCATTCTTGGCGTCAAGGTCCTTGCCTGGTCGCTGACGGGCTCGACCGTGCTGCTGGCAGATGCGCTCGAGTCGATTGTCAACGTGGTTGCGGCCGGACTCGTAACCTACACCGTTGTCGTGTCGGCGAGGCCTCCCGACGAGGATCACCCCTACGGGCACGGCAAGGCGGAGACTCTTTCGGCACTGGTCGAGGGCTCGCTGATCATGGCAGCCGCCGTCTGGATCGCGGTGGAGGCGGTGCGCCGACTGTTCGTCGGGCCGGAGCTCTCGCGGATCACCGAGGGCATCCTGATCGCGAGCGGCGCAGGGCTCGCCAACCTGGGACTCGGACTCTACCTGCTTCGCATCGGGGCGCGGGAACACTCGGAGGCGTTGCGGGCGGACGGGATCCACCTGCTGACTGACACCGCCACGACTGTCGGAGGGATCGTGGCGTTGCTCGGCGTTCGTCTGACAGGCTGGACGCTGCTGGATCCGCTCGTCGCGTTGCTGCTCGCCGCGAACATCGTCGTGGCAGGCGTCCGCGTGGTCCGCCGCGCCCTGATGGGTCTGCTCGACGAGGCGGACTTCGGCCTGCTCGTGCGGCTGGCAGAGCGCCTGGAGCAGGCGCGTGTGCCGGAGTGGTGCGAGATCCACCAGCTGCGCTCGCGCGCGGTCGGCGCGCTACGCCACATCGATCTTCACCTGGTCGTTCCTCGCTACTTCTCGATGGAAGAGGCGCACAGGAGCGGCGACCAGGCCGAGCGGGAGTTGCTCGACGTTCTCGAGGGGCGCGGCGATGTCGTGGTCCACCTCGACCCCTGTCGCCCGCAGCACTGCGCGGGCTGTGCTGTCTCCGAGTGCCCGGTCCGGTTCGAGCCGGGCGTGGCTCGTCCCTTCGACGTTGCCTCGATCACCAGAGAGGGCAGCATCTAGCGCTGCTGGCTTCCTTGCGGTCGCTGGCTTAACCTGGCTCTATGGGAGCCCCCCTTACCTCCAGCGGGATTCGGATTCAACCGGACCTGCCGATCTGTCAGACGGATCTGCCGCTCGACTGGTATCAGGAAGAGTTCAAGGAGTACGCCGAGGAGTATCTCGCGCTGGCGGACCGCAAGCCCGCGACCGTACTCCCCTGGATGGATTCCTACATCCGCCCCGCCCTTTCGGAGCTGGGTCCTGACCTCGTGCTGCTCGCTCATTACTACATGGGCGGCGAGGTCGTGAAGCTGGTGGAGCGCTACGGTGGGATGATTGCGGACTCCTACCAGCTTGCGCGTCAGGCCGTGCTCCATCCGCGCAAGAGCGTATTCGTCGAGTCGGCCGTTCACTTCATGGCAGAGGCGATCTCCCTGCTCGCGAGTCCTGAGCAGCAGGTCTGGATCACGAACCCAAAGTCGGGCTGCACCATGGAGATGATGGCCAAGGAGTTCATGGTGGCTCCGGCCTTCGCCTGGCTCCGAGAGCGCTACGGCGATGGGATCATGATGGTCGCGTATATGAACACCTCGGGACGCATCAAGGCGCTGGCCGGGGGCAGTGGTGGGGCGGTCTGCACGAGCTCGAACGCGGCCGCCATCATGAACTGGGCAAGAGCACAGCGGCGCAAGATCTTCTTCGTCCCGGATCAGCACCTCGGGCGAAACGTCGCTGCCCAGGTCGGCATTCTGCCGGAACTCATCCACTGTCTTCCCGCTGGGCACGAGGGCGGCGAGATCGACGACACAGACGCCGGCGCGCTCGACGACGCGGAGCTGATCCTGTGGGGTTCCTTCTGCGGTGTCCATACGCTGTTCCAGCCGGAACACGTGGCCTACTGGCGTGAGCAGGGCTACCAGGTGGTCGTGCACCCCGAGTGCACGCGCGAGGTCGTTCGCGCAGCGGATGCTTCCGGCTCGACCAGCTTTCTCTGGAACTTCGTGCTGCGCGAGGTGCCCGACGGAGCTCACGTCGCCGTCGGGACGGAGGGGCACTTCGTCCGAAACCTTTCCGAGCAGGCCGCCAGGCGGGATGTTCGCGTGACCCATCTCGCCGACGTCCCCGGCGTCGCTGAGGCCGGCTGCGGCTGCGCGACCATGTCTCGAAACGATCCTCCGCACCTCGTCGCTCTGCTCGACCTGCTGCGTCAGGGTCGGGCCCCGGATCTGAACCGGGTCCTTCCCGGAGACTGTGTGGACGAGATCTCGGGTCACCGCGAGCGTCTCGATGCGGCCGGACGAGCACGGATCGCCGCAGACGCGCGGGTCGCCCTGGAGCGCATGATCGAGATCACGGAGGCCTGAGCCAGGCTAGGGCTGCTCGACCTGCTTCCGTTCGAGCTCTTTCAGCTGTCGGTCCAGCTCCGCGAGCTCGTCCTCGACCTCCTGCGATGCGGGTGGGGCGTGACGCTTGGCAAGGACGGAGGGGACTTCTTTCTCCGGCAGGGCGAACCAGTTCCCGTCCCAGGCAAAGGCCATGTACCAGCGGTTCTTGTCGTACCGGAACCAGTAGTTCTGCTCTTCGTGGTAGTAGACGGTTGGCCCGAGCGAAGGCACGGCAAACAGTCCCGCCGCGTCCGTCGGCTCCAGCACGGGCGGCCCCTCTCCCTTGAAGACCTCGAGCTTCGGGGCGTCGGGAGGGCCTGGCGGGGCGGTCGTAATCGTAACGCACGCAACAAGTCCCAGTGTCGCGAACGCGCCGGCGAGAACGGCTCTCACGTGGCACGAGATACCAACCTGCTCCGCCGCCTGCCACCCCATGGTATCCTTGGTGTTCTCAGGCTTGGAGGACCCCATGGAGGCTCGGTGGGGAGGCAGGATCCGACGTCACTGCAGCTCTTTCGCTGCCATCTTGCTGCTGGGATGCACAATGCAGTCGGGAGCGCCGAATCTCACGGCGCGGCTGGTGAACGTCGACAGTGTCAAGTTCGATCCGACGAGCGAGAGCTTCGTGCTGCTCCTCAACGAGCGCGGCGGGCAGGAGCGTGCGCTGTCGATCCTGATCGGCCCGGAGCAGGCGTACTCGATTGCGCGCGGCATCGAGGAGATCGAGCCAGCGCGCCCCTTGACGCACGACCTCATCAAGGACCTCGTTGTCGGGATGAAGGGACGCATCGAGCGGGTGGTCGTGACAGAGCTCAAGGACAACACTTTCTACGCGAAGATCGAGATCGAGATCGACAGTCGCAGGGTTGAGATCGACGCCCGTCCGAGCGATGCGATCGCGATCGCGGTCCGTACTAGCACCCTCGTCTACGTCGAGGAGTCAGTGCTCCGCTCGGCCGGCGACTTTCCTGACTCCGGTTCGGCGCGCCAGATCGACTGGCGCCGCGCCGACTGAAAGACGCGTGGTTGCGGGCGCATAGCTGCGCTTGTTGCGGATCGGATCCGCGTCGTTTTTCGACTCTAAGTCATCGGATCTAGGAGCTTTTCCAGCGCAGGCGCGATTGACCTTGCGTGTCTGGGGCTGTCATGATCGTTGCATGAACGGCCGAGAGATCGCGATCGAGTTCACCGAGATATGGAAGGATCTCGACGTAGACGAGATCAACACCATGCTTGCCAAGAACGTCAACATGGACATGTTGGAGTTCTTCTCGAACTACGCGCAGGAATTCGCCGCCGACCTTCTGTCTTCGAGCCCCGAGCGAAAGCTCGACGAAGCACTGCTTCGGAGACGCATCCCGAACCTGCTGATCATCGGGTACATCATCCGGCTGCTGGAAGAACGGGTCGAGTAGTCGCAGCTCGCTTCACCGTCGTTGACAGGGGTTCGGGCGGCTCGGTACTTTCTCCAAAGGAGAGGTACGGGTTGTCCGACAAGGTTCTCATGACCCCGCGGGGCCATACGTTGCTCGTCGAAGAGCTCAAGCGCCTGGAACGTGCGGAGCGACCTCGCGTGGTGGAGGCGATTCGCGTGGCGCGGGAGCACGGCGATCTGTCGGAGAACGCCGAGTACGATGCCGCCAAGCACGAGCAGTCACAGATCGAGGGACGCATCCGGTCGCTTCAAGACAAGCTGGCCCGGGCCCAGGTTTTAGATGGACGCGGCACCCCGCCCGGGCGAGTGCGCTTCGGAACAACAGTGGTCCTCGAGGAGATCAACTCAGGTGAGGAAGTCACCTACACCCTGGTCGGAGAGGACGAGGCCGACATTCGCAAGGGTCTCTTGTCGGTCACCAGCCCTGTCGCGCGCGCGCTCCTGGGCAGAGCGGTCGATGACACCGCTAAGGTCAACGTTCCCGCAGGGACGCGGGAGTACGAAGTTCGCGGCATCTCCTTTTCGGAGTGGGAGTAGGCGCCAGCCACCAAACGATGTCAGCAAGTCCTAGTACGCAAGCCAAGCTCCTGATCGTCGGTAGCGGTCCCGCCGGGTACACAGCCGCGATCTACGCCGCGCGGGCCGAGCTCGAGCCCGTCGTCGTGGCGGGAGCGGCGTTTGGCGGGCAGCTCATGATCACGACGGACGTGGAGAACTACCCGGGCTTCCCCGAGGGTGTGACCGGGCCCGAGCTCATGGAGGTCTTCCAGCGCCAGGCGGAGCGGTTCGGGGCCCGCGTCATTCTGGAGGATGCGTCGCGCGTCGATCTGAGCTCGCGGCCCTTTCGCGTAGAGGCCCCGAGCGAGTCGTTCACCGCGAACGCGCTGATCATCGCGACCGGCGCTACGGCGCGCTGGCTGGGGCTCGACTCAGAGC
The DNA here is from genome assembly GCA_965247115.1 of Myxococcota bacterium. Classification (GTDB taxonomy): domain Bacteria; phylum Myxococcota_A; class UBA9160; order SZUA-336; family SZUA-336; genus JAUXJB01. Next base: position 1,953,201 of record CBDFGR010000003.1, on the reverse strand, counting down.
AGGCCTTTGTGAACCGGGGAGTGTCGGCCTGCGCGACCTGCGACGGCGCGCTCTACCGCGGCAAGCCGATGGCCGTGGTGGGCGGGGGTGACACGGCGATGGAAGAGGCGCTCTTCCTGACGCGCTTCGCCACCGTCGTACACGTCATTCACCGTCGTTCCGAGCTTCGCGCCAGCAAGATCATGCGGGAGCGGGCCCGAAAGAACGAGAAGATTCAGTTCGTGTGGGACAGTGTCGTCGATGAAGTGCTCGGTAACGGCGACGGAGTCACCGGGGTGCGAATCGCGAACGTGGAGTCGGGCAAGACCAGCGTTCTCGACGTTCAGGCGCTGTTCATCGCGATCGGCCACGAGCCGAACTCTGCAGTGTTCAAAGACTCGTTGGAGCTAGATGACGTCGGCTACGTTCTCGTCGAGCCAGGAACCACGCGGTCGAGCGTTGAAGGCGTGTTTGCGTGCGGTGACGTGATGGATCCCGTCTACCGTCAAGCGGTGACAGCTGCCGGCAGCGGCTGCATGGCGGCCCTGGACGCGGAGCGCTGGTTGGCTGCTCAGGGCTAGCGTTTCGGGGATGCCCGTGAAGGTCGAGTTCGACCGCCACAGTCTCCTGATCGAGGGTCGGCGCAGGTTGATCCGTTCCGGCTCGCTGCACTACTTCCGCCTCCCCTCCCAGGGCCTGTGGCACGACCGCCTGCAGCAGTTCCGCGCCGCCGGGCTGAACGCCGTGGATCTCTACTATCCCTGGAACTACCACTCCCCCGCCCCAGGCGAGTACGACTTCGGAGACATCCGCGACGTCGAGCGGCTTCACGACATGATCGAAGAGGCGGGTCTCTACCTGATCGCGCGCCCGGGTCCTTACATATGTGCCGAGCTCGACATGGGCGGCTTGCCGGCCTGGCTGCTTCGGGAGCGCTCGATCATTCCCCGCTGTCGTATCGACGCCGGTTTCAGCTACTCACAGGAATTCGTTTCCGCGACCCGGCACTGGTTCGATGAGATCGTGCCGCGCTTCGCCGGGCGATCGAATCTTCTCCTGGTGCAGATGGAGAACGAGTACACGATTCCCGGACCCTACTCGGGCTTTTCCGGCGACCTGACGGATCTGCTTGTGCGCTGGTTCGGAGGCACCCGCGCTCGCAGCCTGTCACGTCGCCTGCGGTTGTGGGGCCGCGGCGGGGCGGATCGACGCGCGCCGTCGCGTGGCGGGGCGCGCGGTCAGACCAGTCGCTACATGCGGGAGCTCTACGAGCTGCTGCGGGAGCGCGGTGTCCAGGTGCCCATCTCGCACAACGACGTCTCTGTGGTCTCGGGTCGCCAGATGGACGCCGACCTGATCGCGCTCGATCGCTATCCCGTCACGTCCTTCCAGAAGGATTGGCGAGCAGATCGCAGGAGCTTCGACGCGTTCCTCGGCGACGAGGCTGCGCTCGACGCGCACCGCGATACGACCCCTCAGTTCTACGCGGAGCTGCAGGCCGGCTGGTACGACGGTTGGGGCGGTCCGGGCTACGACAGGATCCGCGAGCTTCTCGGGGCCCTTGTCGTAGACAGCGTGACCAAGGCGGCGCTCAGCCAGCGGGCCACGCTCTGGAACTACTACATGTTCTCCGGGGGGGTGAGCTGGGGCTACATGGCGGGCCCCGACGTCTACAGCTCCTACGACTATGCGGCTCCGATCGGTGAGTCCGGCCTCACCGGAACGGCCTACGAGGCCGTGCGCAGGCTGAACGAGTTCCTGGCTGAGTTCGAGGAGGACCTTGTCGAGACCGAGCGGGACCAGTCCCACGCCCCGTGGTGTCCCGAGCACTTGCTCTCCCGCAGGGGACCCCGGCGAAGCTTCCAGTACCTTCGCAACACCCTGCCGCGGCCCAATCCGGTGCCCACGCCGGAGGCGGAGCGCAGCACGCTCGCGCCGTGGGAGACACAGATTCGTGTCTATGACGAGAACGGGTCGCTCGAAGCGGTGAGCCCCGAGCTTCCCGAGCCGACTCCCAGCCCCGCATCTACGCCGTCGCCGCTGCCGGATCTCGGCCGCTGGACGTTCGGAGGGGCGAGCCCTCAGATCGATCCTGCCTACGACGACTCCGACTGGGACGAGATTCCGGCCGGCCAGGTCGAGCTCGGCCAGATCGACATCGATGCGCTCGGCGTCCACTACGGCTGCATTTGGTATCGCGGCAGCTTCAACGGTCACCTGGATCGACTGCTGCTGGACGCACGCCACTGCTGGGCTGTCTGGATCAACGGATCGCTCGTTGCGGCGGGGGATCAGTTCAAAAATACGCTCGGGATCGGGCCGGACGGCGCCCGGATCGCACGGATTGCGGTGCCTCCACAGACGCTCGGAGAGGGACGCAATACGATCGTTGTGCTCGTGGAGAGCCTTGGTCACAACAAGGGCTTCGCGGATGATTTCGCGAACCCGCGTGGAATCGTTCGCGTCGACACGGGTGGCACGTCGACCCGCTGGCGCTTCCGCGGCGGACTCGTCCGGGGTGAGCAAGGCATGACTCCGGTCGTCGCCTTCGAGGGCGTCGAGAGAACCGCCGTACAGGAGGTAAACCTCCCGCACGGCTGGACGGGCGAGCCAGACGGTGTAGGGCTCTACGAGGCGCAGTTCCGGCTGCAGGGAGTCGACACCAAGGCGACCGCACTGTGTCTGGCCCTTGAGCCGGGACGAGGCAAGGCCAACCTGTACGTGAACGGCTACCTGATCGGTCGCTACTGGCCCGAACGCGGCCCGCAGCGTCGTTTCTTTCTACCCTGGGGAATCGTCGACCCGGACGCCGACAACCAGCTCGCCATCACGGTCTGGAAACGCTCAGAGCGAGCCGCCCTGGGCGGAGTGCGCCTCGAGCTCGTGCAGAAACGCCGCGCGCCCAGAGAACGGAACTTGACGTAGGGACGGTCCTTAATCTGAACTTATTCCGCGTGAGACGACGGCAGCGACGCCTATATCGGCAACCTCCTACGGGGCTCGGCACCCATGCAAGCGCCGCGGAACGCGGCGCGCGCAGCGAAGGCCGTAGGCCCGAGCGGAGGTGGGTGGCCGCGGCCGCCCGCGGCCGGGTCCCACAGGACACGTCCCACAAGGCAGTGGCGCGCCGCCGCCGGCACGCATAGACTGGCGCCAGATGGCGCTGGACAGGGCCAGCCTCGAAAGACTGATCGAGGCGTCGCCAGACATCGTCGTGGCAACCGACGCCGACGGTAACGTTCAGTACTACAACGACGGCGCGCGCGAGAACCTCGGCTACGCTCGAGAAGAGATCATTGGCCACTACGTTGTGGCGCTCTACCCCTCCAAGGAAGAGGCCAAGCGCGTCATGCGGGTCATGCGGAGCTCCGATCATGGTCCGAAGGGACGCGCCATCAACCTGCCAACGCGCTTCGTGACGAAGGACAAGCAGGAGATCCCCGTGACGATCTCCGGGCTGATCCTGTATGGACCTGACGGCACCGAGCAGGGCACGATCGGTTTTACCCGCGACATGCGCGAGATGCAGCGGAAGGACCAGCTCGCAATCCTTGGGGAGGTCGCGATTGGGCTGGCCCACGAGATCAACAACCCGTTGACCGTGATTGCGAATCAGGTCTCGCTGCTCGCCCGCGGCTCGGGAGACCCGGCGGAGCGCGCTCGGCTGGACAGCATCCGGCACGAGGTAGCACGCATCCAGGGTCACCTGGAACATCTGAATCAGATGTCGGAGCAGCAGGAGTACACGAGCACGAGCTATCTCGGTGCGTCGCGCATGCTCGACCTGTCGGGGGAGGTAACGCAAACGGGCCCGCTCGCGGCGCATACGATTCTCGTCGTAGACGACGATCCCGCCGTGCGCGAGTCGTGCGTCGAGATCCTCGCCGCGGAGGGAGCCCTGGTGAAAAGCGCAGAGAACGGAAAAGAGGCGATCGAGTTCATCCGCGAGCGCCACTTTGACCTCGTACTCTCCGATGTGGTCATGCCGGAGATGGATGGCTACGAGCTCCTACTCGCGACGCGGGAGCTGCGCCCCGAGACGCACGTCGTCCTGATGACCGCCTTCTATTACGACAAGGACCACATCATCAAACGCAGCCGCCTACAAGGTCTCCAGGGCGTACTCTTCAAAAAGCCGCTCGACGCCAACAGACTCCTACAAACCCTCGGCAACCTCGTAGCCGGCCACGCCGAGGATCTCCCCGACCCCTAGGATCTCCCCACCGAGGATCTCCCCACCGAGGATCTCCCCACCGAGGATCTCCCCACGCCGAGGATCTCCCTGCAAGCGGCGAAGCGCCGCGCGCAGCGAAGGCCGTAGACCTGAGCGGAGGTGGGTGGCGCGCGACCGCTCGCGCGCCGGGTCCCACAAGGCAGGCCGCGTCCCACAAGACCACAGCTAGCCCTCTTCGGCCAGCTCCTTCTTCACGTTGATCAGGCGGCCGTCGTCGGTCTTGGCCAGCCAGAAGGTATCCCACTCCTGGAGCACTTGGAGCTCGGTTCCCGCCTCCAGCTCGATCGGCTGGACCTCTTCTCCGAGGTTCGGCTGGTGGAAGAGGGTACAGGCTTCCTTGATCTTGATTGCGTCTGCCAACGGCGGGATCTCCTCGGGAGCGGCTGCTTTATAGCGCAGACTCGGGCTCGGTTTCCAACTCCTTTACTTCCGGCAGCGGGGTGCCCGCCAGCGCCACGGGGATCACTTGTCTGGGTCGCGCTGCGCTGCGCAGCTCTCTGGCAGCCTCCAGCAAGGTCGAGCCGGTCGTGGTCACGTCGTCCAGCAGGAGGATCCGACGGCCCCGAAAGTTCCCTCGCGACCGAAAGCTCCCGCTCACGTTTCGCCGGCGCTCCTCGGGGCCGAGGCCCGCCTGGGGAGGGGTCGGCCGCGAGCGGTGCAGCGCACCGCGCAAGAGCTCAAGGCCGGTACGCCGGGCCAGCGCTCGCGCCAGGATCCAGACAGGATCGCTGCCCTGTTCCCTCACCCTCCGCCGATGCCTGGGCACCGCCACGATCCCGTCCGCCGGGAGGCTTCGAACCCGTTGCACCAGCAGCTCGAGCAGCACGCGCAGGGCGTCCCGGCGGTCTTCGAACTTGAAACGGCGGACGAGGATCAGGCCGGTGCGCTCGTAGGCGACGGCCGTCGCCACGTGGCCGAGCTCCGAAAGTGTGCGAAGCCGCGACGCACACGCGGCGCAGAGCAGGAGCTCGCCGGCTCCCCGCGAGCGGTCGCAGGCGGGACAGACGCTCGGCACCAGGAGCTCGAGCAGGCTCACCCCGAGCAGAGGTTCTTTCCCGTCATCTCCGGAGCGCGCCCGAGTCCCAGCAAGCTGCACAGGCTGACCGCCACGTCGGAGAGCCCGCCGCTCTCGAGCCGACACTGCTCGCTTCGGTCGGAGACCCAGTAGAGGGGGACGGGATTCGTGGTATGCGCCGTGTGCGCGGAGCCTGTCTCGGGGTCGAGGAGCTGTTCGACATTGCCGTGGTCTGCAGTGATGAGCAGGGATCCGCCGCGCGCGAGGATGGCGCTCGTGAGTCGGTCGAGACACGCGTCGACCACCTCGACGGCTTTCACGCTGGCGTCGATCACGCCGGAGTGCCCGACCATATCCGGGTTCGCGTAGTTCACGAGTACGAAGTCGTACGCTGTCTTCCCGAGCGCAGCGAGTAGCGCGTCGGTCACCGGGACGGCGCTCATCTCCGGCTTCTTATCGTAGGTCGGTACGTCGCGAGGCGACGGGATCAGGATGCGGTCCTCCCCGGCGAAGGGCTCTTCGCGGCCACCGCTGAAGAAATAGGTCACGTGCGCGTACTTCTCGGTTTCCGCGATCCGCAGCTGGCGCTTTCCCGCGTCTGCGACGAGCTCTCCCAGACTGTGTGGAACGTCCGTCTGTGGGAAGAGCGCGGGGAGCGTCCAAGCCTGGTCGTAGATCGTGAGCGTGGCTGCAGCGGCGAGGTCGAGCTTTGGAAGCTCCGAGATTTCGCGCCCGAGCAACGCTGGCATTGCGCGCGTGAGCGCGTTCGTGAGTTCGCGGCCGCGATCCGCGCGGAAGTTGAAGAACAGAAATGCGTCGCCGTCTGCCAGCGGAGGTCCGCCCTCCACGACGGTCGGATCGATGAACTCGTCGTTCTCTCCGCGCGCGTACGCGCTCTCGATCGCATCCACACCGCTTGGTGCCGAGTGGCCTTCGCGCGAGACGATCGCCCGATAGGCCCGCGCGACGCGATCCCAGCGCTGGTCGCGGTCCATGGCAAAGTAGCGTCCGGAAACCGTGGCGATGCAGCCGCCCAGCTCGTGCAGCCTTGCCTCCAGCGGCTCGACAAAGTCGCGCGCGCTCCTCGGTGGAGTGTCGCGACCATCGGTAAAGGCGTGAAGGACGGGCCGGACCCCGCGGGAGCCGAGCAGGTCCAGGATCCCGTACAGGTGATCGAGGGAGCTGTGCACGCACCCGTCGGAGATCAATCCCAATAGATGCAGCGTCCCGCCGCGTCGCTCGGACCGTGCAAGGAGGTCCTGCAGTACCGCGTTGGTGGCGAGCTCTCCGCCCGCGATGGCCTTCTGGATCAGAGCTAGGTCCTGCTCGACGACACGCCCGGCTCCGAGTGTCATGTGCCCCACTTCGGAGTTGCCCATCTGGCCCGGGGGGAGGCCAACCGCGGGCCCGGAGGTATCCAGCACGGCGTAGGGGTAGAGCTCGCGCGCGCGCCTCAGGAACGGGGTGTCCGCGAGAGCCGTGGCGTCTGCTCTGCCCCCGTCGCCGACTCCGAAGCCGTCGAGGACGACCAGGCAGACCGGGCCCCCTCCGCTCAACGCGCGGCTCCTGCGACGCGCGGTAGCTCCACAGCCTCGGCCTCACCCCACAGGCGCTCCAGTCCAAAGAACTCGCGGGCGTCCTCGCGAAACAGGTGAACGATTACGTCGCCGAGGTCGACCAGGATCCAGCGCGCCGACTCCTGGCCTTCGACTCCGAGCGCCTTGTCCCCGAGCTTGGCGCTCGTCTCGACGCTGGCCTCGGCGAGGGTCCGCAGGTGTCGCTCTGACGTTCCGGTGGCGATGAGGAAATAATCGGTGAACGAGCACAGCTCGCGAAGGTCCAGGATCTGGAGGTCCTCGCCCTTCTTGTCCGCCACAGCTTCTGCCAGGGCCAGTGCCTTTTGCTTTGCCTTCAAGCAGTCACCCGATAGAGCTGGTGCTTCTCGATGTAGTCGATGACCGGGTCGGGAACGAGGTACCGGATCGACTCTCCGCGCGCGACCCGCTCCCGGATCTCGCTGGCGGAGATGCGGAGCGGCGCAAACGGGAGCACCCGCAGCTCGGTCCCCGACTCGTGGACCAGCCCGTCCGGCCCGTCTCGAAAGCTCGCGGCCAGGGAAGCGGGCAAGAGCTCTCGCGGAGAGCCCCGAAGCCCGGCCCGCTCGACGACGGCGAAGCTCGCGAGGGTGAGGAGCGTCGCGGGCTGTACCCAGCGCTCCATGTCGGCCAGCGCGTCGCTGCCGAGGATGAACCAGAGTGGCGCAGCGCCGGGGTCTCTGGCGAGCTCGCGAAGCGTGTCCACGGTGTAGCTCGGACCGGCTCTCGAGAGCTCCAGGTCCAGCACACCAAAGGCGGGGTTCGAGGCGGTGGCGCGCTTCAGCATGCAGAGGCGATCGCCAGCGGGCGCGATGCCCTCCGACTTGAGCGGCGGCTCGCCGGCGGGGACGAACAGGACGTGCTCGAGACCGAGCGTCTCCCTGGCCACCTCTGCCAGACGCAAGTGCGCGAGGTGGACCGGATTGAAGGTACCGCCGAGGACGCCCCGGCTCACTCGAGGATGGTTCCCTCACCGAACGCGATGAACTTCTGCGTCGTGAGCCCCTCGAGTCCCATCGGCCCGAACCAGTGCATCTTCGTGGTCGAGACGCCGACCTCGGCGCCGAGCCCGAGCTGAAAGCCGTCCGAGAAGCGTGTGCTCGCGTTCACGAACACCGAGCTCGAGTTGACCCTGCGAACGAACTGGCGCGCGCGACTGAGGTCTTCGGTCACGATGGCTTCCGTGTGATTCGAGCCATAGCTGCGAATGTGGTCGATCGCCTGGTCCATGGAATCGACCACTCGGACAGAGAGGATCTTGTCCAGGTACTCCGTCCGCCAGTCTTCTTCGCTGGCCGGCAGTGCGTCCGGGAAGAGCTGCTGCGTTCGCTCGCAGCCGCGCAGCTCGACCCCGAGTCCCTGCATCTCGCCCAGCAGGCCGGGCAAGAGCGAGTCTGCAAGAGAAGCGTGCACCAGAAGCGTCTCCGCTGCATTGCAGACCGCGACGCGCTGACACTTCGAGTTGATCGCGATGTCGCGTGCCATCTTGGGCTCAGCGAATTCGTCCAGATACACGTGACACACTCCGGCGTAGTGCTTGATCACCGGGATGCGCGACTTTTCCGAAACCCTGCGAATGAGTCCCTCGCCTCCCCTGGGAATGACCAGGTCGATCTCGTCTTCCTGCTCGAGCAGGAGGTCGACGATTTCGCGGTCCGTCTTCGGTACGAGCTGGACCGCATCGGTCGAGACTCCGCACTCCGCAATGGCAGCGGACAGGAGCTCGGCGATGGCCCGGTTGGAGTGGATCGCCTCGGAACCTCCGCGGAGTAGCGTGGCGTTGCCACTCTTGAGGCACAGCGCGGCCACGTCGGCGGTGACATTGGGGCGCGACTCGTAGATCACCATGATCACCCCGAGGGGGATGCGCATGCGACCGACCTGTAGGCCGCTCGGTCGGTTCCACATGCTCGTGACCTCGCCCACCGGATCGGGCAGGGACGCGACCTGGCGCAGACCCTCGGCGATGGCGCCGACGCGCTCTTTGGTCAACGTGAGGCGATCGATCAGGGCTTCTGCGAGCCCGTTCTCCCGCGCCATCTCGAGGTCGCGCGCGTTCTCTGCGAGCAGCAGCTCCGTTCCCCGCTCGAGTCTGTCGGCCGCGCGCCGCAGAGCGGCGTCCTTGACGTCCGAAGGCAGCTCGGCGACCAGATCGGCCGCGGCCCGCGCCCGGCTCGTCAGGTCCCTTACGAGATCCATGCGCTGCATTGGCCCATTTTAGCAGGCCTCACAGCAGGATCAGGTCGTCGCGGTGGATGATCTCGCCGCCGTTCGAGTACCCCAGTAGCCTTGCTATCTGCGACGTGCGGTGGCCCTTGATCACCTCGGTTTCGATCGCGTCGTACGAGGTCAGGCCGCGGGCGACTTCCCTGCCGCCTTCGGCGACACAGCTCACCAGGTCGCCGATCCGGAACTTGCCGCTAGCTCCGACCACGCCGATGGGGAGCAGGCTTCCACCCCTCTCGCACAATGCACGCACGGCTCCCGCGTCGAGGTGCAGCGTGCCGCGGGTCTTCTGCGAGAACGCGATCCAGTGTTTTCGGGCCGAGAGCTGGTTGGGCGCTGGCTGGACGAGGGTCCCGACGTCCTCCCCAAGGGTGATCCGGCTCAGAGTGTCGCGACGCCGCCCGTCTGCGATCACCGTGGGCACGCCGAAGCGCGCCGCTGCCCGCGCAGCCTCGAGCTTGGAGCGCATGCCTCCCCGCGCAAGCTCCGAGCCCACGCCGCTTGCAAGGCGCAGCACGCGAGGCGTGACCTCCTCGATCTCCGCAATGCGCCGGGCCCCACTCTCGCCGGGCGGTCGGTCGTACAGTCCATCGGTATCGGTCAGGAGGATGAGCAGTCCGGCGCCACAGCTGTTGACCACCAGAGCGGCAAGCTCGTCGTTGTCCCCGAAGCGCAGCTCTTCGGTCGCAACCGTGTCGTTCTCGTTGATGAGTGGCACGACACCCTGCCGGATCAGCGCCTGGAGCGTGTGTCGCGCGTTTAAGAAGCGCTCGCGCTGCGATAGGCCCAGGTGCGTGAGCAGCAGCTGTCCGACGAGCCGGTTCTTGCGGGCGAACGCGCGTTCGAAGCGGCGACACAGGTCGATCTGACCGATCGCGGCAGCTGCCTGCTTCTCGGGAATCGACACGGGCCGGCTGTTCGAGCCGAGCCGGCGCACTCCCAGCCCAACCGCTCCAGACGCGACGAGCACGATCTCGTGCCCTCGGTCCATCAGCTCCGCGATCTCACCCGCAAGCGCCGAGAAGCGGCGTGCGTCGACGCCCGCTGCCGGCGGAGTCAGGAGCGACGTGCCGACCTTGACCACGATCCGTCGCACAGAGCCGAGCGCGCTCCGCTTCACGCTCTGCCCACCTCTGCTGCGAGCCGTTGCACCAGCTCCCGGACACCCTCGCCCGTGACCGAGGAGAGCCAGTGCGGGGTCAGGGAGTGGGCCTCGAGGAGAGCCTCGATCCGCTTCCTGTCTGCGGGCTTCGGCACCAGGTCCGCCTTGGTCACACACACGATCTCGGGGCGGCCGGCGAGCTCCTCCGCGTAGGCTCGGAGCTCGGCGCGGAGCGCGGCGTAGTCGCGCTCGGGGCTGCGCTCGGGGGAACCGCCAGAGATGCCGGGCTCAGGGTCGAGCAGGTGGACGAGCACGCGGGTTCGCTCGACGTGACGCAGAAATCGGTCGCCCAGGCCCGCACCCAGGTGTGCCCCGGGAATCAGACCGGGGATGTCCGCCATCACGAAGCGCGCCTCGCCGTGCTCAACGGCTCCGAGCTGGGGTCGGAGAGTCGTGAAGGGGTAGCTCGCGACCCTCGGTCGCGCCGCGGATACCCGTGCGATGAGGGTTGACTTGCCCGCGTTGGGGAACCCGAGCAGGCCCACGTCTGCCAGCAGCTTGAGCTCCAGTCGCAGCCAGCAGCCCTCGCCGGGCTCACCGGGATCGGCGTTGTGGGGGGACTGGTTCGTTGAGCTGGCAAAGCTGGCGTTGCCACGTCCGCCACGACCTCCCCTGGCAGCTACGAACTGCTCCTCGTTGCGGAGCAGCTCGTGAAGCAGCTCTCCGGAGTCCGCGCGGATCACGGTCCCGAGCGGGAGACGCAGGACCACGTCCGGGCCCGACGCCCCGTTCTTGCGCGCACCTGCGCCGCGAGCCCCGTTCCTGGCGCGGTAGCTCTTGCGATGCCGTGCGTCGTACAGGGTCGAGAGACCGGCACTGCCCTCGAGGATGACGGAGCCGCCGCGGCCCCCGTTGCCGCCGTCGGGTCCGCCGCGCGGCACGAACTTCTCGCGGCGAAACGACGCGCAGCCCTGGCCTCCGTTTCCGGCCTGGACCGAGATTCTGCACTCGTCGATGAAGTCGGGAGCAGCCATAGTCGCGCAGGTCACCTGGTAGGGCGCAGCGACCCCAGTCTGCGGGCGTCTCGAGCGGGCGCGGTCAGGAGTCGATGGCTACGAGCGTCTGCTTCTTGGAGGTGTAGTAGCGCGCGGTTCCGTTCTTGAGGGCGAAGAGAGTGTGGTCCCGCCCCACCCCGACGCCGCGACCGGGATGAATCTTGGTGCCGAGCTGGCGGACCAGGATGTTCCCGGCCAGCACTGCTTGACCGCTGTAGATCTTGACACCGCGCCGCTGACCGCTGCTGTCACGCCCGTTGCGAGTGCTGCCCTGTCCCTTCTTGTGCGACATCTAGGAGACCTCGATCGACTCGATCACGACTCGAGTGTAGTGCTGACGGTGGCCCCCGCGCTGCCTGTAGCGCTTGCGCCGCTTGTGTTTGAAGATCCGCAGCTTCGGTCCGCTCGCGGCACCCTCGATCCTGGCCAGAACGCGGGCCCCATCGACGAGCGGTGTGCCGATCCGGATCGGGTCGCCCCCCACGAGGAGCACCTCGGCGAGCTCTATCGTCTCGCCCGCCTCACCGGCAAGGCGTTCGACGTTGAGGACGTCTCCTTCCGAGACGCGAACCTGCTTTCCGCCTGTCTTTACGACCGCATACATGGGGGCGCGGAGTCTACGCCAATCCGCAAGCCCGTCAACGCTGGCTCAGATGACGTCCTTGGCCCGGGAGAGAGCCAGCTCGGCCCCCGCGACGATGTCCGCCAGGACCTCGGCTGCCGGGCGGATCTTCTCGATCATCCCGACCCCCTGGCCGGCGAAGCCCGGCGTGATGTCGATCCGGCCGGCCGCGGAGCCTGCCACCATCACCGGGCCGGAGACCATCGACTGGAACGGCATTGGCAGCGGCTCTAGGCCGCTCTCCGCGTAGGCCTGGGTCCACTTGTTGCGGATCAGTCGCGCTGGCTTCCCTGTCACGGACTTGGAGATGCTCGTGCTCTCCTCGCTGCTGTCCAGGAGCGCCTGCTTCTGATGCGGCAGGAGGTTGGCCTCCTCGGTGGCCAGGAAGGCCGTCCCAATCCAGGCCCCGACCGCCCCGAGCATCATGGCGGCCGCGACCCCGCGCCCGTCTCCGATCCCGCCGGCGGCAATCACGGGGATGTCGCCGGCCGCGTCCACGACCTGGGGGATGAGGGCGATCGTCCCGATGGGCGAGTTGTGTCCGCCCGCGTCGTGTCCCTGAGCCACGATCACGTCGATCCCGTCTTCCCTGACCCGGCGCGCATGCCGCACGGCTCCCACTACTGCCATGACCATCGTGCCGTTCTTGTGCAGCCTCTCTACGTAGGGACCCGGGCTACCGAGCCCAGCCGCGTAGACCGGGACCTGCTCCTCGAGCACGACCTCCATCTGCGACTCGAAGAAGTCCTTCGAGAACGCGGGTCGACCGCTTTGCCCTTGATCAGCGCCTGCAGCTGGCGCTTCGAGCTTCTCCCTCTTCATGAACTCCTGCGCGAACTTCTGGTGCTCTGGCAGCTCGTCGAGCGGCGAGGGTCCCTTGGGCTGTTCCTTGGGCTGGCGGCGCACGGAGGCGGGCAGCAGCGTGTCGACGCCGAATGGCTTGTCCGTCAGGCTCCGAGTCTCCGCGATCCACTTGCGGAGCTGGTCGGGTCCGCAGCCGGCCGCGCCGAGGATGCCGAGACCGCCGGCGTTCGAGACGGCCGCCGCGAGTCGGGGGCTGGACGCTCCGCCCATTCCCGCCAGCACGATCGGCACCTCGATTCCCACCACGTCGCAAAGCGTCGTTCGCAGGCTCATTCCGGTCTCCTCTGGTGGCTTGTGATCATAACAGCGCTACGACACGCTCCGCGATCGCATCGGCCGCGGTGAGTCCCGGCGACTCGATACCGAGCAGGTTCACCAGTCCCGGGCAACCGTGTGCCGATTCCTCGGCGATGACGAAGTCTCGGAACGGCTCGCCCGGCGCCTGCAGCTTGGGTCGGATGCCCGCCATCTCGGGAGACAGGTGCTCCGCTCTGAGCTCGGGGAGGTAGCGTCGCACCGCGCTCGCAAAATGTTCGGCCTTGCCGGGATCGACGTCGTAGGAGATGCGATCGACGTATTCGACGTCCGGCCCGAGCAGGAAGCGTCCCCCGAGGTCGAGTGTGACATGAATTCCCAGTCCGGCCTGTCCCGGAACGGGATAGACGAGGTGTCGGGTGAGCGCACCCAGCGCAGGAGCAACACTGAAGTAGTCGCCCTTGCACCGCCAGACTCGGTATCCGAGCTCCACCGCGTCGAGTCCCGCCAGCGTCGCGATGCGATCAGCATCCAGGCCGGCCGCATTCACGACCCAGGGAACGTGCAGCTCGAACGGCTCTTCACCGTCAAAGCGGGTGTCGACCCGCCAGAGATCACCAGCCCGTGTAAGTCCCTCCACGCGGGTCTGGAACACGACTTCCGAGCCGTGGGATTCGAGCTCCGCCTGGTAGCTCGCGAGCAGCTGGTGCGCGTCCACGATGCCGGACTCCGGCGACCAGAGGCCCGCACAAGCGCGGACGCGCGGCTCGCGACGGTGGATCTCGTCCCCGGCCAGGAGCTCGAGCGCGCCCGCACCGTTCGCCGAGCCGAGCTCCGCGATCCTTTCGAGTGCCTCCTGCTCCTGCACCTCCGTGGCAACGACGAGCTTGCCCGTGCGGCGGTGCGGGATGTTGTACTCCTCGCAGCGTCGGTAGAGCCGCTCGCGGCCCTCCACGCAGCAGAGCGCCTTGAGCGAATTCGTTGGATAGTAGAGCCCGGCGTGGATGACCTGGCTGTTTCTGGTGGAGGTCTCCTGGCCCGGTGAGCCGTGTCGTTCGAGCAGAACGACGCGATGTCCGTGGCGCGCGAGCGCAGCACCGCACGCCAATCCCACCACGCCGGCCCCGATGACCGCGACCTCTGGAACCTGGTTCACGACCCCGCGAGTGCCGCCGCCCCGACCGCGCCGCAGAAGGCTCCGTCCTCGAGGAAGCGTGTCCGGCAGCCGTAGTAGCTGGAGACCTGGCCGAGGATTGCTTCGAGCGCAGGATTCGCAGCGAAGGTGGAGCCGCAGTAGACGACCAGCTCCGCCGAGTGCGATCGCGTGAGCTCGCCACAGATCAAGCCGATGTTCTCGCCGATCAGCCCCATCAGGGCGTGCGCGATGTCTTCGGGGCGCCGCGAGTCGAGCTTGGCAAAGTGCGCGGCGTTCAGGTCGCGCGGCAGTGGCGATTCGCCGGGGCCGCTGTAGATGTCGCCGACCAGGAGATCAACGCCCCGCCGGTCGCCACGATCGGCCAAGGCGGCCAGCTCGGCGAAGCTGTCCACGTCGAGCAGCAGCCTGGCGAGTCCGAGCAAGGTTCCTCCGCCCAGGGCGCTGCCGCCGACCCGCTTCACCCCGTTCGAGTCGACGGAGAGCACGGATGTCCCCGTCCCCAGACTGACCAGCAGGTAGCGGTCGGGTAGCTTCTCGCCTCCGCGCTCCGCGAGGATCGGGGCGCCAGACGCCCAGGCTTCGAACTCCGGCACGCTCGTAACGGAGAGCTCGCCGAGGGTCGCCTCCAGCCTCGAGCTGCCTCCGCCCGTGGCCGCAATGCGCTGGGGCTCCCACTCCCGGATACGGGCGAGGATGCCCTCGAGATTGCTGCTCGGCAGCTGCGCTGTCCGTGCGCCTTTCTCCGTGGGGAGCGCCAGCTTGCAGAGAGTCGCGCCCAGATCGACCCCCAGAGTTCCCTCCGCGCGGGAAAAAGGATTGGACATAGGCGCCGGAGAGTACCACCCTCCCGCTCCGTTCGGCCACGCGCTGCACGTGGAGGGACTGACGGTGTACACGGAATTTTTCGGGCTCGACGAGCGGCCATTCGCCCTCGCGCCCGACCCGAAGTACATGTTCATGGGGCGCTCCCACCGCGAGGCCTTCGCCCATCTGGTCTACGGGATCGAGCAGGGCGAGGGCTTCATCGAGGTGATCGGTCAGGTCGGAACCGGCAAGACCACGCTGTGCCGCACGCTGCTCGCGCGACTCGGCAGCGATCTGGAGCTCGCCTACATCTTCAACCCGAGCCAGACAGAGATCGAGCTGCTCTCCTCGATCAACCGCGAGTTCGGACTGCGTGCGCGGGGCGCCACGCGAGGGGAGCTGATCGACGAGCTCAACTTCTTCCTGCTGGAGAAGTACTCCGCGGGGCGTCAGGTCCTGCTCGTGATCGACGAGGCGCAGAACCTCGGCCCCGCGGTGCTCGAGCAGATTCGGCTGCTCTCGAACCTGGAGACCGAGAACGGGAAGCTGATCCAGATCGTCCTGATCGGTCAGCCGGAGCTCGACGAGAATCTCCGGCGTGGGGACTTGCGCCAGCTGCGCCAGCGCATCTCGGTGCGCTGGCAGCTGCGCCCCTTCCAGCGCGATGAGGTGCTGGAGTACCTGGAGCATCGGCTCGGTGTCGCAGGCCTGCGCTCCCCGAACCCGTTCACGGCGTCTGCCGCCCGTGCGATGTACCGGGTCTCGCGCGGGGTACCGCGGATTCTGAACGCGGTCGCGGACCGCGCGCTGCTCGCGGCCTACTCCCGTGGCGAGCGCAGCGTCGACGCGGCCGTGGTCTACCGCGCCGCCAGGGAGCTGCCCGCATCGCAGCGGGTGGGCTGGCTACGCTCGTGGCGGCCGGGGCGATCGATCACGGCAGGACTCCTGGCCGGCGCGCTGGGCGGCGTGGTCGCCGCGCTGCTGCTCGTGGGTGGCGAACGCTGGGCCCTGTTTCGGGGTGTTGCCCTTCGGCCCGTGAGCGCAGCGCCGGCCAGGCCGCTGGACGCAGAAGAGTTTCGGGTCACCCTCGCGGAGCAGAGCGCGAAGACGAGCGCCGCCGCCGCGCTGCAGGTCGTCCTCGGGCGCTGGGGCTATAGCGATCCTGTCCAGCCCGAGCTCGACCCAAACTTGCTGCCCTCGGTCGTGCGCGAGCTCTCGTCGCTGCGCGTCTTCGCCTCCCAGTTCACGCGCGAAGAGCTCGCGGGGTTGAACGTGCCCGCGATTCTGGAGCTGGAGCTGGATCCCGGCGAGCTACGCTACCTGGCGCTGCTCGGGCTCGACGGGGACTCGGCGAGCGTCTTGCTCGACGGGCGCCCTCACCTGCTCTCGACGGGGGAGCTCGACCTGCGCTGGAACGGCCGGGGGTTCCTGCTCTGGCGCAACTTCGAGTCGCTGCCGGCCCTGGCACCGGGAATGGCGGGCAGCGCGGTGCGCTGGGTACAGGTCCGCCTCTCTGAGCTGGGGTACTTGCAGGAGGGGGATCCCTCCGCGGAGTACGATGCGCTTACGGTCGCGGCGGTTCGCCGTTTCCAGAGCGCACATGGCCTGGAGGCCAGCGGAGAGATTGGTCCCGAGACGATGATCGCCCTGTATCAGGAGCTTCACTACTCCGCGCCGCGATTGCTGGACGACGGAGGGAGCTCGTGAGCACCGTGCTGGATGCCCTGCGCAAGCTGCAGCGCGAGCGGGAAGCGAAGCTGGCCCCGCTGGAGCAGTCGGTGACCGATCTGCTCTCGCTTTCGGCGCCGCGACGCCGGAGTGTGTTGCCGTGGCTCGGAGCGGCGCTGGCCGCGCTGCTCGTGGTGAGCGGCGTGGGCTACTGGCTTCGGCCTCTCCCGGACGGGTGGCTCGATGCGGAGAGCCGGTCTCCAGGGGCGAGTCCGTCGCTGGCCCTGGCGAGTGATGCGCTCGAGCTCTCGGAGTCGCCGAATCGCGCGCCGCTCGGTCTGGACGACATCGAGCTGGCCGAAGCTCCGGACGTCGCGGCGGGTCGGCCGAGCACGGTGGATTCACCAGCCGAAACGGGAACCGGCGAGCCAGGCGCGACCGCGCCCGCTGCGCCGGAGGAGTCCGCCGTCGCCGAGGCCATCGAGCCCATCGAGTTTCCCGAGGTGAGGGTGGTACAGATCCGCTGGCACCCGGACGCCGCGCGTCGCGAGGCGCATTTGCGCGTGGCCGATCACCCGGAGCTCCTCGCACGCGAGGGCGACATCGTCGCGGGCCTGCTCGTGTCTCGGATCGATCCGGACGCGGTCGAGCTCCGGATCGGGAGCGAGACGAAGATCAGCCTGCTCGGCCGCTGAGATGCCAGTGACTCCGCCGGAGCCCGGCGACGAGCTCGAGCTGCGGATCGATTCCCTCGCCGCGGGTGGGATGGGCGTGGGTCGCCACGCTGGACTCGTCGTCTTCGTGCCGCTCAGCGCGCCCGGCGACACGCTGCGTGTTCGCGTGACGCGCGCCCGACGGCGCTGGCTGCGAGCGGAGATCGTCGAGATCGTCGAGCCGGGTCCTGAGCGCAGAGAGGCACCGTGCCCGTACTACAGCCGTTGCGGGGGCTGCGACTGGATGCACATCGATGCTGCCGAGCAGAGCCGCGCCCGCGTGGCGATCGTGTGCGAGGCGTTGCGCCGGATCGGCGGGCTCGACGCGCTGCCGCCGGTCGAACTCGTTCCCTCACCCCAGGTGTTTGCGTATCGGGCGCGTGCGCGCGTGGCCTACGGGCCTGGGCAGGTGGGCTTCCGCGCCCGCGGCTCGCGCGAGCTGGTAGACGTCGAGCGCTGCGCGGTTCTGGACGCGGGGGCTCAGGAGGCGCTGACGGAGCTGCGCGAGAACCCTCCAAAGGGACGCGGCGAGCTGGAAATCCGTAGCTACGGCGAGACGGTACGGGTCGGGCCCCGTACCTATCAGATCTCGCCCAGGGATTTTTTCCAGGCCAACGGCGCGCTCTGGGAGCGCTGGTACGAGGTCGTGGTGGAGGCCTGCGGGACGGGCGAGCTGGCGGTCGAGCTCTACGCGGGCGTTGGCTTTTACACTGTGGGTCTCGCCGAGCGCTTCGCGCGTGTGATCGCCATCGAGCGCGGCGTCGCCGCGCGCCAGGCGCAGCAGAATACACAGGTGAGTGTAATACGGGCAGCGGCCGAAGACTGGACTCCGCGCGAGCTCGCGCGGCTAGCTCCCGAGCTGGTTCTGTTGAATCCGCCGCGCGAGGGATGTCACAGATCTGTGTTAGACGCCGTGTGCCAGAGCAGTGCCGAGCGCGTCGTCTACGTTTCGTGCGATCCTGCCACCCTGGCTCGGGATCTCGCCAGGTGCGCGAGCGAGCTGCGACTGACGAGACTCATCGTGATGGATTCGCTGCCACAGACGCATCACGTGGAAGTCGTTTCCGTGCTTAACAAGTTGACAGTCCGCAAGCGGGCAAACTAGACTGAATCGGCTAGTGGGGAGTGAGGAACGGACGAGCGATTAACCCCACCCATTGCGAGCAAAGCCTGGAGACGTTCAAAGCCTGTAGGAGTCGTAGGCTGGTCGCTGGTCCGTGGGTCGGAGAGGAACTCTGAAAGGGGTCCTGGAATTCGGATTCCAGGGCCCTTTCCCTCATTGGCGCACTTGGCGCGCGTTCCGTTCCCGTTGGATCAATGGAGCGTGGGCTGATCGTCGTCGTCGTCGGTTTGCGAGCGTCGGCGCTCGAACTCCTCGCGGCGAACCGCTCGAAGCCGACCGCGCGTTCGCCAGCGGTGCCAGCGATAACGCAGGCTGCTGAATCCCACGACGCGGCGCAGCTCCTCTCGCAGGATGAACCCGGCCACGAGTACGCCACCGAGGTGACCGATGTGGCTGATGTTCCCGTCGGACATCATGAGCTGCATCACGAACAGGATGGGAATGAACCAGATCGCCTTGAAGGAGACGGGCGGGAAGATCAGCGAGATGGTCTGGTCGGGCCACATCAAGCTGAACGCGGTCAGCAGTCCGAACACCGCTCCCGAGGCTCCGAGCGTGACGGACGCCGCACCGCCGAGGAGCACGTTCCAGCCCAGAATGATAAGTCCGGCACCCACGCCACACAGGAGATAGAAGCGCAGGAAGCGTCTGGAGCCCCACGTCAGCTCCAGCTGTGGCCCGAATATCCACAGGGCGAACATGTTGAACAAGATGTGGAGGAAGCTCCAATGCGCCCACATGTACGTGAACGGCTGCCAGATCTGCCCAGCCTGGAACACGCCGTAAACGCTGACACCGAGCGTGCTGGCGAGCTTCGTGGTCGGATCCGTGAAGATCTGCACCAGGAAGACCACACCGTTCGCGATCAGCAGACGCTGGACCATCGGGGTCAGGCCGCCGCCACCGAAGCCGAGGCCGCCCGATGGAGGCCGGTAGCGCTGGTTTCGGTAGCGGTCCGGCATGCTGCTAGAGCCTAGGGAATCCGCTCGGTGTCTGCTGGCGCCAGCGCTTCGAGCGCTCGCCGTGCGTCCGGCTCGTCGAGGCCTGCCAGATCCAGGATCGCGACATCGATGCCCAGCGTATGCCCGAGCTGTGCAAGTCGATCTGTGCAGCGTTGCGGCTCGCCCCAGAGCAGCGCGCCAGACAGCACATGCTCTGGCAGGTCTCCGAACCACGGCGAGTAGCGACGGTACTCTCGAATCGCCGGCTCCAGCTCCGCGCCAGGGCGGGCGAAGATCCAGCTCCAGGTCTCGATCGGACGCGAGATCTTCTCTCGCAGAGGAAGCAGACGCTCCGCCACGGGAGGCACGTTCGCGTCCCAGACGTCCGCGTGGCGCTCCACGACCCGGAGCGCGCCGGGGCTTGCGGCCGAGACGATGAGCGGTGGCGGCGTGCTCGGTGGTGTAACGGCCACGTCGCGGCAGCGTACGTAGCGACCGCTCCGCGAGATCCGTTCCCCGGCGAGCAGGGCGCGCAGGGCGTCGACCAGCTCCTCCAAGTGGTCTACGCGTGCCGCTGCGGAGTAGGAGGGCAGGCCGAGACTCTCCTCGTGTCGTCCCGAGCCCACACCGAGCAGGGCCAGCGCACGCCCGGAGCTCGCCTCCTGGAGCGTTGCCAGGCTTCGGGCCAGCAGCACCGCATTCCAGAATGCCGGCAAGCGGATCGAGCCCACCCGAGCGCGTCGAGTGGCGGCGAGCGTGTCGGCCAGCAGCACGCTCGAGTCGTAGATGGGCGACTCCGGGCGGGCGGGCAAGAGTGAGGCATCGCCGTCGACCAGGATGGTCGGGTAGCCGAGCTCGTCCGCGAGGCGCGCCAGTCTGCGGATCTGAGGCAGGCGTAGCCGACAACCGGTGAACGAGACACCAAGACGGGGAGCCGCCCTAGCAGAGGCCATCGGCAACCCGCGGCGCCGCGAGCTGGAGCGCGACGATGCTCTTGGCGTCGACGATCGTACCGGCGCGCACCATGTCCAGCGCCTCGGAGAGCCGGAGCTCGCGCAGCTCGATCCGCTCGCCCGGCTGGCGGGCGAGGACGCCGGCCTCGAGCCCCCACGCCAGAAACAGATGAATGCGCTCGTCGGAAAAGCCGGGCGTCGTGACGATCTCGCCCGTGCGCTCGATGTGCCTGGCTCGGTAGCCCGTCTCCTCCTCGAGCTCGCGCAACGCGCAGTGCTCGGGGTCCTCGTCGCGATCGAGCTTCCCGGCGGGCACCTCGAAGAGATGTTTTCCGACCGCGTGCCTGTACTGCCACAGCAACAGGATCCGGTCCTCGTCGAAGCAGGGAACCACGGCTGCGGCTCCGGGATGCTGCAGCACCGCCAGCTCCACATTTTGTCCGCCAGGGAGCTCGGCCTTTTCGATGGCGAAGCTTCCGACGCTGCCCTCCCAGAGCACGCGTCTCTTGATGGTTTTTCCGTCGGCAGACATGCCGCGCGCCCAGAGTAGCCTAGAATCTCGCGCTGCATGGCAGACGTCCGAGACCGCTACGAGGCGTACCTCGAAGCCCGCGAGCGAGAGCTGCTTTTGTTTCGCTCCGGACGCCAACCGCTGCCGAAGCTCCACCAGGTCTACGACACCTTTGCCGACGTGACCTCCGGAGACTGCCTCGACGATCTGGCCCGGGAGCACGAGGCGGAGCACCTGGAGGCGCCACGCCAGGAGCTCTTGCGCCTGCTCCACGCGGTGCAGGACGCCGTAGGCGCCAGCGGCGTGCTCCACCCCGAGCTGCAGCTGTGGGAACGTGAGCGCTCGCAGCGTTTTCGCGTGGGCGAGCGGGACGCGGAGGCTCGAGTCTGGGCCGCACAGCTGGCGGAGGAATCGCAGGCTTCGAAGAGAACGGAGCTCCAGCTCGGGCTCGACAGGGCGTGGGCCGAGCTCAACCCGCTGCGCGAGGAGCTCTTCACCGCGCGAGGGGAGCAGCTGGCCAGGCTGGGGTATGCGACCCGGCGTGCCTGGGCCGAGGCCCGGCGCCCGGGTGTTGACTACGAGCTGTGGGGGACCGCGGCAACCCGCTTGCTCGACGAGACGGCGTCGGTCCACGCGGATGCGTTGCGCGAGGCGTTCGCTGCAGTCGGCGTCGCTCCGGCAGCGGCGCATCTCGGCGACGTGCTCAGGGTCGAGCGGCTCGCCGACCACGACAAGCTGTTCCCGGCCGACAAGTCGGGAGCCGTGCTGGCCTTCACCCTCGAGGGCATGGGAGTTCCCCTCGATCGGCTGCCGGGTCTGGCGATCGACCTGGTGGAGCGGGCGGGCAAGCAGGCTGCACCGTTCTGTCTGGCGCCGCGCGTCCCCGAGGAGGTCGTCCTGGTCGGTTGGCCGCGATCGGGCGTGCCTGCCCACGCCGGCCTTCTGCACGAGACAGGCCGCGCGCTCCAGTTCCTGTACACCTCGCCCTCACTCCCGGTGGTGCGTCGCCGCAGCTCCGACCTCGCGCTGGAAGAAGCCTGGGGAGCGCTCCTCAGCGCGAGGTTGGCCGATCCCGTCTGGATCGAGACCGGCCCACCCGCTGCCCGCGCAGAGAGCTACCGTCCTGCCAGCTGGCTTCGCCGCTGCTCGGAGCTGCGGCGCTGTGCGGCACGGGTCCGTTTCGAGCTCGAGCTCTCGGCCCTGGAGGCCGCCGCCGACCCGACGGGGCTAGACGCTGTCTACGCGGAGGAGCTGAGCGAGGCCACGGGCTGCCGCTGGGGCGCGGAGGGCTACCTGCTCGCTGCCGCCCCGACCCTTTCGAGTGTAGATTGCCTGCGTGGCTGGTGTCTCGAAGCGCAGCTCTCCGAGCTGCTGCGGGAACGCTTCGGTCGGCGCTTCTGGCGCGAGCGGGCAGCAGGGGATCTGCTGAAGGAGCTCTGGAACACCGGTGCGACCTACAGCGTGGAAGAGATCGCCTCGCAGCTCGGCCTGGGAGCGCTCGACATCGACCTGCTGATCGAGACCTGCCTCGCCGGCACTCTGGTACGATGAGCGCGTGGCCTGGAGAGAGCTCATGGTCACCGTCCCGGTCGAAGACGAGGGGCTGGTGCTCGAGGGAGTGTGGCAGAGCGGCGACCCTCCGGCTGCCGTCGTCGCACCGCCCCATCCGCTGTATGGGGGCAGCTTCGACAATCCCGTCGTGAACGAGATCGCGCACGCGTTGTACCGGCAGGGGTCCGCCTCGCTGCGCTTCAACTGGCGCGGGGTCGGCGCAAGCCAGGGCAGGACGACGGGAGATCTCGGCGCTGCCGAGCGCGACTACCGGGCAGCACTCGAGCTCGTGATCGAGAACTCGGGCGCTCCGGTCACCGCTGCCGGATACTCGTTCGGGGCGGCCGCGGCACTGCGGCTTGGGCTCCATGACGATCGCGTGACAAAGCTCGTGCTCGTGGCCCCGCCGGTCGAGCTGATAAAGGCGCTCGACCTCGAGCGTCTACGGAAGCCCGTGCACATCGTCGTGGGCAGTCAGGACGAGTTCGCTCCGGCGGACGAGCTCTCCGAGCTGTTCTCGCCGCTGCCCGACGCACGCGTCGGCGTGATTCGCGATGCCGACCACTTCTTTGTTCAGACCGGCCTAGCAGGCTGCTGAAAAACTCCTCATCGAAGGGTACCTTGGGAGCGAGCCCCAAAGGGGGAGGCGTGAGAGGACAGGGGACGCTTCAGGGCGGGATGTTCAGCTACGTGTCGCTGGAGTCGCGGATTCCGGATGATCATCCGCTTCGAGCGATGCGGCGCATGGTCGACACGGCGCTGCAGCGGCTATCGCCGCGCTTCGACGCGATCTACGCCAGAGGCGTAGGGCGCCCGTCCGTGCCCCCGGAGCAGCTGCTGCGCGCCCTGCTGCTGCAGGTGCTCTACACCATCCGGAGCGAGCGGCAGCTGGTGGAGCAGCTGGAGTACAACCTGCTGTATCGCTGGTTCGTGGGTCTGGAGCTTGACGAGGTGGTGTTCAGCGCCACGGTGTTCACGAAGAACCGAGACCGGCTGCTCAAGGGCGAGATTGCCGAGCACTTCTTCGACGCAGTGCTGGAGCAGGCCGAGACCGAGGGATGGGTGTCGTTGGAGCACTTCACGGTAGACGGGACGCTGATCGAGGCGTGGGCGAGCCAGAAGAGCTTCGTACGGAAGGACGAGGAACGGAGAGACGACGATGACCCGGGCAACCCGACGGTGAACTTCCGAGGCGAGAAGCGGAGCAACCAGACGCATGCGTCGACGACGGATCCCGACGCACGACTCGCCGGTATGAGAGGCCAAGGCGCCCGACTCGCGTACCAGGGACACGTGGTGACGGAGAACCGGAACGGCTTGGTGGTCGCGGCGAAGCTCACGCAGGCGTCGGGATATGCGGAGCGCGAAGCGGCGCTCGAGATGGTGGAAGGTCTGGGAGGCGGGCGTCGGAGGACATTGGGCGGAGACAAGGGCTTCGACACGAAGGGGTTCGTGGAAGAGCTTCGAGAGTTGGGCGTGACCCCACACGTGGCGCAGAACACGACGAATCGACGCAGCGCGATCGACGGGCGGACGACGCGCCACCGGGGCTACGAACTGAGTCAGCGTTTTCGCAAACGGGTGGAAGAGGTCTTCGGCTGGATGAAGACCGTGGGGCTGATGCGCAAGACCCGACACCGCGGCACGGATCGGGTCGGCTGGGTCTTCACCTTCACGGCCGCAGCCTACAACCTGATCCGGATCCGCAAGCTGCTGGAGGCCACGTAGGTCATGTGCGAAACCGCCCCGCGATCAGCGGAGCCCAAGACCGGTTCGAACCGGGAATCGCGCCCCGCCCCTCGGCCGGTGAACCCCCTCGTCGGAAGGACCACCCCTCAACCAGTCACTTTCTCCGCAGCCTGCTAGGAGCGCGGAGTGATCGTTCTCTTCGCGCTCGTGCTCACTCGCCTCTTCGGGCTCTTCCTCGGCGCACCCATCTTCATGCGGCGCGGCATCCCGTTTCGTTTTCGCATGCTGCTCGCCGCCATGCTCTCGCCCCTTCTCATGCCCGCGGCGATGCCAGAGCAGCTTCCCGAAGATGGCTTCGCGGTGATGGTGGCGATGGTGGGCGAGCTGGCCGTGGGCTTTGCGATCGGCCTGCTGGCGCGTTTTATCTTCGCCAGCTTTCAGATCGCGGGAACCATGATGGGCTACCAGATGGGCCTGGCCATGGCCAACGTTCTCGACCCGGAGTCGAACCGACAGACCGGAGTGCTCGGCACCCTCTACGTGAACATGGTCGGCTTGATTTTCCTCTTGCTCGACGGCCATCACATGCTGATCCGGGGCCTGGCGACAAGCTTCGAGACCTTTCCCGTGGGAGCGCTACTGCAGACCGATCAGCTGACGCAGCTGATGTTCGCGTCCGGGGGCACAATGTGGGAGGCCGGGGCGCGCATCGCGGGACCAGTGACGGGGATCATGCTCCTGATCAACGTGGTCCTCGGCTTGATCAACCGCGTGATCCCCCAGATGTCGATCTTCAACATCGGCTTCCCGCTCAGTGCCATGGCCGGCTACTTCGCCGTTCTGCTCACGATTCCGGAGGCCGCCTCGTACTTCATGGGCGCCTTCAGCACGCTCGAGCTCGACATCGCGAGGCTCGTCGGGGGCTAGCAGATGGCGGAGGACGTAGAGCGCACCGAAGATCCCACCCCGCGGCGCAGGCAGCAGGCCCGCAAGAAGGGACAGATCGCCGTCAGCCGAGAGGTGATGGTCGTCGCGAACCTGCTCGGCGTAACGCTCACCCTCATGCTCCTCCGTGAGGGGCCCTTGCGCGAGGCGCTGGCGCGCGTGCCGATCATCTGGCAACCCCGTGTGGAGCTCGACCCAGCCGCGGCCATGGAGCTGCTACGCATCGCGTTCTCGGGTGGCATCGCCGTCCTCATCCCCATCCTCGCGGCCACCGTGGTGGCGGCGCTGATCGGCGGTCTGATCCAGACGCGGGGAAACATCTCGACGGAGCGCCTCAAGCCGAAGTCAGACAAGCTGAGTCCGCTCAAGAACATTAAGCGGATCGTAAAGACAAGCGGTCCGATCGAGCTCCCGAAGTCCCTGATCAAGCTCGTCATCGTCGTGGTCGCGGTTACCTACGCGATCTCCACGAACATCGACGAGTACCGCGGCCTGCCGCGGCTGCCCCTGTTCCAGATCATCAGCTTCCAGCTCTGGGTCGTGCTCAAGGCCCTCCTGGTCGGCACCCTCGCGCTCATCATCGTCGCCGTCATCGACTACGCCTACATGTTCTGGAAGAACGAGAAGGGCCTCAAGATGAGCAAGAGCGAGGTCAAAGACGAGATGCGGCAGTCGATGGGCGACCCGATGATGCGCGCCCACATGCTGAGCCTTCAGCTCGAACGCGCGCGCGAACGCATGATGGATGCCGTGCCAAAGGCCGATGTCGTGGTGACGAACCCCGAGCACATCAGCGTTGCGCTCAGCTACAAGCGCGGGGAGATGTTCGCTCCCAGAGTCGTCGCCAAGGGCGGAGGCTTCCTCGCATTCCGCATCCGCGACATCGCGCGGGAAGCCGGCGTCCCGATCGTCGAGAACCCTCTCCTAGCGCGAGCCCTGTACCGCTCGGTGCGGGTCGGCGAATCGGTTCCGGAGCGCCTGTACGAGATCGTCGCGGAGGTCCTCGCCTACGTGTATCGCCTCGACCGGAGTAGAGGTCTGGCGTGGTAGCCAGCACAGAGGAGCATCAGGCAGGCCTGCGCGGACAGCTCGGCCTCGGCATCGGGGTGATCGCGATCCTCGGGATCCTCCTCGTTTCCCTTCCTCCGCTCATCCTCGACCTGGGCCTGAGCGTGAACCTCGCGATCGCGCTCTTGATCCTCCTGGTGGCGCTCTACGCCAGGAACCCGCTCGAGCTCTCCTCCTTCCCGACCATCCTGCTGCTCGCGACCCTGTACCGACTCGCCCTGAACATCGCATCGACCCGCCTCATCCTGCTGGAGGGCGATCAGGGTGTGTCCGCAGCCGGCAACGTGATCGAGGCTTTCGGTCAATTCGTCGTCGGAGGCAGCTTCACGGTAGGGATCGTCGTCTTCGCTCTCTTCGTGATCATCAACTTCGTCGTCATCACCAAGGGTACGGGGCGCATCGCGGAGGTAGCCGCGCGCTTCACCCTCGACGCCATGCCCGGCAAGCAGATGGCGATCGACGCCGATCTCAACGCCGGAACCATCAACGAAGCAGAGGCGGTGAAGCGCCGCCGCGAGATCCAGGAGCAGGCCGACTTCTACGGCGCCATGGACGGTGCCGCCAAGTTCGTCCGGGGCGATGCGATCGCGGGGCTGCTCATCACCTTCGTGAACATCCTGGGTGGTCTCGCGATCGGGACGCTGCAGCACGACATGGGCCTTGGCGAGGCCGCATCAACGTACACGCTCCTGACCATCGGCGACGGCCTCGTGTCCGCCGTTCCCTCCCTGCTCATCTCCGTCGCTGCGGGTATCATCGTGACCCGGGCCGGATCGACCGAGGAGCTGACGGAGCTCTTGGCGAGTCAGCTCTGGAACCGTCCGGCCCCGCTTGCCGTTGCCTCCGGGGTGCTCGGCATGCTCGCCATCGTTCCCGGCCTGCCCACGCTCTCCTTCGGCCTGCTCTCGGCGGGCCTCGGCATCGGTGCCTACCAGCTCTCTCGTGCCTCCGGGGAGCGGGAGGCGACCGAGAAGCAGCAGGCGGAGACCGACCAGCCCGCCCCCGAGCGCCCGATCGACTTGCTGCAACCTCCCGACCCGCTCGAGCTGCACATCGGCTACGGGCTGATCGACCTGGTAGATCCCAAAAAGAACGGCGAGCTGCTGGACCGCATACGCACTCTCCGACGGGAATTCACGACGAACATGGGCTTCCCCGTCCCTCTCGTCCGCATCCGCGACAACATCCAGCTCGGCTCGGAGGAGTACAACCTCCTGGTCCGGGGCGTACGCATGGGACGCGGTACCATCTACTCCGACCACTTGCTTGCGATTGGACCGCCAGGCGGTGGGCCGAAGCTGGACGGCATCGAAACGACAGACCCGACCTTCGGTCTTCCGGCGTTCTGGATCAAGCAGGATGCAAGGGACCACGCGCAGGTCTCCGGTTACACCGTCGTCGATCCGCCTTCGATCATCGTGACGCACCTGACGGAGCTGATCCGACGTCACGCGTGTGACCTGCTAGGACGCCAGCAGGTACAGGAAATGCTCGATGCCGTCGCGCAGACCATGCCGAAGCTAGTGAGCGAGGTAGTACCGGATCTGCTGCCGCTCGGCGTCGTGCAGAAGGTGCTGCAGAACCTGCTCAAGGAGTCGGTGCCTGTGCGCGACTTACCGACGATCCTGGAGGCGTTGGGTGACTATGCAGCAAAGACTAAAGACCCTGAGCTTTTGACCGAACTCGTGCGAGAGCGTCTGGCTGCACAGATATCGGCGCAGCTGGCACCGGATGGCAAGGTGGGTCTGTTAGTGCTCTCAACGGACTTGGAGCAGATGATCTCAGGGTCGATCCAGCGTACCGAGCACGGTACTCTCGTCACGCTCGACGCGGCGGCAATCGCGAAGATCGTGGGGGCGGTCCGTACTGCGGTCGATAAGGTGAACGTGATGCATCCGGACCCACCCATGCTGTGCGCTCCAGATGTTCGGCCTCATCTTCGGAGGATGACGGAGCGCTTCCTACCGCGCTCCGCAGTGATCTCTGCGAACGAGCTGTCTCCCGATGTACACGTGGAGTCAGTTGGCACCATCGGCGCGGAGTAACGGACACCCAATGCAGGTGAAGACCTTCGAAGCCGTCGACATGAAGCAGGCACTGCAACGTGTCAAGGAAGAGCTCGGCCCGAACGCGGTGATCGTGTCCAGTCGATCCGTGCGCAGGGACCGGGGAGTCTTCGGCCTGCTCGGTCGCAAGGTTCTCGAGGTGACGGCCGCAGTCGAGAGCACAAGCCAGGATGCACCGCCCGACATCACGGGTACGCGCGCCCCCAGCCCCGCCCCGCCACTACGGCCGCGCGGCTCCGGCGTCTACCACGACATCTGGGCGGTCAAGCAGGCCGTCGATCCCGTGCTAGACGAGATCCGCGCGATCCGCGAGACGGTGAGCACCCTCGACGAACGCTCCGGGAACTCTCCCGTCGACCTGCACTCCGACCTCGCGCAAATCCGGACCATGTTGGCCTCGCTGGTCACATCGGGGGGCATCGGCCCGGACCCCAAGGGCGCGGCGGCGCAGCGCCTCTTCTACTTTCTGATCGGCCGCGGCATCGACGAGCCCCTCGCGCGCAGCCTCGTACAGCGGGTCGTGGCTCGGGTCGAAGCGGGAGCGATCGGCGATCTGGACCGGCTCAAGCTGAACCTCGCAGCGGAGATGCGGGCGGATCTCTCGCGGGCGGCGCGGGGTTCCGGGCCGAGCCGTGTGCAGCTCTTCATTGGGCCTACCGGCGTGGGCAAGACCACGACGATCGCAAAGCTGGCGGCCCGCGCGGCGCGCTCGTCGCCCGGCCAGGTGCTTGTCATCACGACCGACGTACACCGGGTCGCGGCGGTGGAGCAGATGGCCCGCTTCGGCGAGATCCTTTCCATCCCGGTCGAGATCGCCATCAGCCCCGACGATCTGTCGCGAACGATCGCGAACCACGAAGACAAGGAATGCATCTTCGTAGACACGACCGGTTGCAGACACAGAGACTTTTCATCGCTGCGTCATCTGGGTGCCCAGATCGAGGCCGCCGGCGATACGGAAGTCATGCTGGTCATGTCTGCCACAACTCGAGCCGCGGACTCCGCCGAGGTCCTGGAGGCCTGCAACGATCTTCCGTGGTCGCGATTGATCATGACGAAGCTGGATGAGACGCGCATCTATGGCGAGCTCTACAACTGCGTCGTTCGAGGTGGACGCCCGATCGCGTGCGTCACAAACGGCCAGGCCGTGCCCGACCACCTCGAGTCCCTGGACATTCCCGGGGTTCTGCGCAAGGTCCTTCACGGATAGGAGCTGGACGAAATGTCCCAGACTGCCGAGGATTTCATACAGGAAGCCAGAGAGCTGCCGGTAATGCCCCCGATTGCCGCCGAGGTCATGCGAAAGGCGGAAGATCCGGATACGGATCTGTCGAGCATCGCCCAGCTGATCTCGAGCGACGCCTCGCTCGCGGTCCGGGTCTTGAGGATTGCGAACTCCTCGTTCTACTCGATGCCCCGAAAGATCGAGACGCTTCAGCAGTCGATCCTGCTGCTCGGCTATTCCACACTCCGGAGCGTCGTCATCGCTGCGTCCATGAAGGACGTGTTCGCACGCTTCGGACTCGCGGAGCGCCTACTGTGGGAGCACGCAGTCGCCGCGGCCGTTGCCACGAACATGCTGGCCCGCGAGGTCGGCGGCCTCGCCTCAGACGAGCTCTTCATCGGAGGTCTGGTGCACGACGTGGGGAAACTCGTCATGCACTCCCAGGACGAGCCTCGCTATCAGGAGGTGATGCGCGAGGTCTACGCGGACAACCCCGATCCGATCGACGTCGAGCACAAGGTGTTCGGCTTCGACCACTGCGAAGTGGGCGAACTCGTGATGCACAAGTGGAGCCTGCCCTCGCGGCTCGCCTCCGCCGTGGGTGCGCACCACAACCCCGAAGCGATCGACGACAGCGGGGGCGCAAAGACTCTGGCTGCCGTCCTTCAGGTGGCGGACCGGATCTGCATCCGTGAGGGCTACGGCCGTCGGAAGCCCAGCCCGGAGCTCGAGCCCCTGGAGTGCTTCGGAGCGGACTTCCTCGGCATCAAGGAGATGGATCTCGACAGCTTCGTGACCCAGTTCCGCGAGGCCTATCAGACCGAGAAGGCGATCTTCGGATGATCGCGATCGTGGCACCGCTCGAGACGATCGAGCGGATCGACCATGTCATCCCGAGGATCAGTGATCGCCGCGAGCGGGATCGTCGCGGGCGTCCGTTTCCTGAGCTCGAGGAGAAGCCCAGCGAAGACGCGTCGCACCAGGCGCCCGCGCCGCGCCCACCCCGAGAGCAGTCGGATGGCGAGGAACGCCGCGTCGACCTCGTCGTTCGCGGTCGCTTCCTTCCCACCGGGCAAGACCTTCCCGCCGAAGACCGGGCACCCGTCCTCCACTGAAGCACGTCATGTGACAGGTCTTCCGGCATCGAGCTTGCAACATGCGGCAGGCGATGTCGGACGGTATCTACGCGGCGTACACGGGCGCGATCGCAAGCCTCGAAGATCTCGAGGTCATCGCCAACAACGTGGCGAACGTCGGAACCGCGGGCTTTCGGCGCCATCAGACGAACTTCGAGTCCGTCTACGGCAACCAGCTGTCGTTCGTGCGGGCGAGCAGCTCGCGCATCGACCTGAGCCCGGGCAGCCGACAGCTCACGAGCAACCCACTGCACGCCGCGATCGACGGTGACGGTTTCTTCGCCGTTACCCGAGCTGACGGAACGGAGCTGTACACGAGACGTGGCGACTTCCGTATCGATGCGGGCGGTCAACTCGTCCTTCCCAACGGTCTCGTCGTTCAGGGCGAAGGCGGCTCGCTCGTAGTCCCCGAGGGCGCCCGGGCGGAGCTCACCCGGGATGGCACCCTGACGACGGAAACCGGACCCATCGGTCGCCTGAGGCAAGTTCGCTTCGGCGATGCGAGCGAGCTCGAAAAAGTGGGCGAGAGCTTGCTGGCGGCGGTCGGGGGAGCCGTGCCCGAAGACGTTAGCAGCCCCGGAGTCGCGGTCGGCTTCGTGGAGAGCTCCAACGTCAATCTCGCGGCGGAGATGGTGGGGTTGATCCAGGCCTCACGCGCCTTCGAAGCAGCCATGCGTACGGTGGTGATCGACGACGAGCTGACGCAGGCCGTAATCAACCGGATGCTGACCTAGAGAGAGGATCGCACATCGATGAGCAACGCGGCCATGTTCACTGCAGTCACGGGGACCCAGGCGCAGCAGGCCAGGATCGACATTGTCGCCAACAACCTGGCCAACCTTGGAACGGTGGGGTTCAAGCGCATTCGGCCCTCGTTCGAGGACCTGTTCTACGAGACCATCAGCTCTCCGTCGGCCGAAGGCGGCGCACCCACGGGCCTTCAGTTCGGACGCGGCGTACGGATCGTCTCGACGGACCACGTGCACACCCCCGGCCCGCTGCGCGAGACGAGCCAGCCTCTAGACCTCGCGATCGCGGGAGGCGGCCTCTTCGCGGTCCGGCAGCTCAACGGGGACACCGCATACACCCGCGACGGAGCGTTCCGTCTTGACGTGGACGGGAACCTGACGACACCCGCAGGGTTGCTGCTGGATCCCCCCATCACGCTGCCAACCGACACGCTGCAGATCACCATCACGGAAGACGGGAGGGTGAACGTGCTGCAGCCGGGGAATCCGACCGCTGTCGAGGTCGGACAGTTCCAGCTCAGCAGCTTTCAGAACCCAGGCGGGCTGGAGTCCATCGGGGGAAACCTGATGCGCGAGACCGCGTCATCCGGAGCTCCCACCACGGGGGTTCCTGGCGAAGAGGCGTTCGGCGTGCTGAAGCAGGGCAGCCTCGAGGAGTCCAACGTGAGCATCGCCGAAGAGCTCGTGAGCATGATCATCGCGCAGCGCGCTTTCGAGGCGAACACGCGCGTGATCTCTGCCGCCGACGACATGCTCCGCTTCGTGACCCAGAGATAGCGGTGGGAGCCCTCCTGACGCTGATGTTCCTTCTCGGCGCGGCAACGCCCGCAGCCGTCGTCGTCATTCCTGGTGACGCAACGGTCGAGGGCACCGAGATTAAACTTGGAGAGATCGCGGAGCTGCGCGGCGTCGATAGTGCTCTCCACGATCGCCTCGCGACGCTGTCGCTCGGGCGGGCGGCCGCGCCTGCACGCGAGCGGGTCTTCTCTGGCAGCACCCTGCGCCAGCGCATTCACCGCCTCTATCCCAAGCTTCACGTAGAGGTCCCCGACCAGGTTCACGTCCGCACGGCGTTCCGCGAGATCACGCCAGACCTGGTCCGCTCCCATCTCGAGCGCGCCATCAGGCACCGGATGCCGTGGTCGGACGCCACGGTGAGCTTCTCGGCGTGGAGACTTCCAGAACCGTTCGCGGCGGCGCTGCCGGCGCAGCGCGTCATCGTCCACTTCCGCCCAGAGGAGAGCTTTCTCCGGCGGGTCCACGCCGAGATCGAGCTCGCCGAAGCACACGACGCGCCGCGCATCCGGCGCAGCGCATCGGTCAAGATGAGCGTGAGACTTCCCGTCGTGGTCACTACGACGGACCTGCATCGCGGCTCGGTCCTGAAGGCGAAACACCTGCGACTCGAGCAACGCGAGCTGGGTGGGCTGCCGAGAAACGTGCTGCGCGACCCGGAGCATGTGACCGGGCTGCAGCTGGCCCGCGCGCTCGGTGCGGGCACGCCGCTCGTTCCCGGCTATCTCCGCTCCGAGCCTCTGGTCAAGCGAGGCGACACCGTCGTCATCGTGGCGGAGGGCACCGGTCTATCGGTTCAGCTCGAGGCCCGAGCGCTCGAGGCCGGAGGGCTCGGTGAGACGATCCGCTTCGAGAACCGCAAGACCCGCTACCGCTTTCAGGCGGAGGTGACAGGATCGGGTAGGGCGCGCCTGAACGCTCCAGGCGTCGGGAGTGGCAGATGAGGGTGGTGACGATCATCGCACTCGCAGCCCTCACGGTGAGCTGCCTGCATTCGCGTCCGGATGCAGAGCCGGAGAAGGCGGAGTCCCTGTCGCTGCCGCCCACGGTCGCGCCGCCGGAGTCGCAGCCGGCAGAGGGATCGCTATGGCGGGGCGAAGAGTCCCGGCGCTTCCTTGCGTTTGAGAACCGGGCGACAAAGGTAGGCGATCTGCTCACGGTCCAGATCCTCGAGCAAGCCGTTGCGGAGGATAAAGCCTCCACGGAGCTCGCGCGCGACTCGTCCTACGAGGCGACGCTCGACAGCGGGATCTCGCTACAGACGATCGTCGCGCGACCGATCTTGAACCTGCTGAACTTCCTCGGGTTCACGGATCAACGCAACGACAAGAATCCAACCACCGAGCTGGAGATCGTCAACGCGGAGACGCGCTCCGAGTACGAGGGCGAGGGAACCGTCAAACGCGAGGCCTCCTTCGAGACGCTGGTGGCCTGCATGGTGACGGAGGTCACGGATTCGGGCTTGCTCCGAATCGAGGGCGAGCGCCACCTGACGATCAATCGGGAGACCCAGATCATCCGCCTGTCCGGCTACGTCCGGGCAGAAGATGTGCGGATCGACAACACCATCCCCTCCACCCTGATCGCAAGCGCCGACATTCACTACGGCGGTGAGGGCGTGGTCAGCGAGCACCAGCGCGTGCCCTGGCTGATGCGTTTCTTCCAGGCGATCCTGCCGTTCTGATGCGCTTCCCGCTGTCCGCCCTGGCGCTTCTCCTGGCTCTCGGCCTCTGCGGGAGTGCAAACGCCATCCAGATCAAGAACCTGGCCGAGGTGCAGGGAGTCCGCTCGAACCCGCTGATCGGATACGGGCTCGTCGTCGGGCTGCAGGGAACCGGCGACAGCAGCGCCAGCTTGTTCGCGAACCAGACCCTCGCCGGCTTCCTGGCAAAGCTCGGCATCGTCGTCGATCCCGACGAGGTCAGCGTCACGAACGTAGCCGCGGTCATGGTAACCGCGGATCTCCCGCCGTTTGCGCGTATCGGGGAGACCGTGGACGTGACCGTGTCGTCGATTGGGGACTCGTCGAATCTGCAGGGGGGAACGCTGCTCGCAACGACCCTGCTCGGCGTGGACGGAGAGGTGTACGCGCTCGCGCAGGGGGCCATCTCGATCGGGGGCTTCTCGGTTTCTAGCAATCAGGGCGATCGAGTCCAGCAGAACCACCCCACCGTCGGCCGCATCCCCCATGCCGCCATCGTCGAGCGGGAGCTCGTGGTTCCGTTCGATGATCGTCAAGAGATTCGCCTGCTGCTACACGAGAAGGACTTCACGACCGCGGCGCGCATTGCCGTGTCCCTCAACGAGAGGTTCGGCGAGGAGACGGCACACGCTACGGACGCGGGCTCCGTCCAGATCAAGGTCCCTGAGCGCTACCAGAAGCACGCCGTACCGTTTCTCGCGCAGGTCGAGGAAATTGAGGTCGAGCCCGGTCGCATCGCCCGGGTCGTGCTCAACGAGCGAACGGGGACTGTGGTCATCGGCGCAGACGTTCGCATCTCAGCCGTCGCGATCTCTCACGGGAACCTCTCCGTCCAGATCTCGGCGCGCACGAACGTCTCGCAGCCCACTCCCTTCTCGGAGACGGGGACTACGGTCGAGTTCGAGAACGACGAGATCGTGGTGCAGGAGCGGGGGTCGAACCTGATGCTCGTTCAGGGAGCAGCCATCGGAGAGCTGGTGCGTACGCTGAACTCGCTTGGCGCCAGCCCACGCGACCTGATCGCAATTCTGCAGGCAATGAGGGCAGCAGGCGTTCTGCTGGCTGAGCTGCGGATCATCTGAGCAGAAGTCCACGTCAAGATTCCGGCAGGCCGGGCCGATGAATCTGCGGGAGCGTATACCTTGGACCAGTTGCTTGAGAGCCTGAACGCCCTCGATCTCGCGGCCGCGAGGCCGGGGCTCGCCTCACAGCCCGATCCTCGTCTGCGCGACGCCGCCGCGGCAAAGGAGTTCGAGTCCTACATGCTGAAGATGCTCCTCACCGAGATGCGAAAGGGCATCAGCTCGGGCGGGCTCTTCACGAGCTCCACCGCGAAGAGCTATGAAGCCATTCTGGATGATGCGCTCGCTCGGCGCGCCGCAGAGGCAGGGAGCTTCGGCCTCGCGAAGCAGCTGCTGCGTCAGTGGGAGACGTCGCAGTGAGGGCCAGCGTCATCGAGCTGATCGACGTGCTCGAGCAGGAGACGCTGCTCGTGAAACAGCTCGTGCTGGCGCTCCAGGAGGACCAGGAGCGCATCATCAAGCAAGACGTCGAGGGGCTCGAAGAGAGCAACCGTCACAAGGAGGAGCGCGTGGTGCGCTTTCAGGCTCTGGAGCAGGTGCGCCAGAGCCTGACCGAGCGGATCGGTCAGCGCCTCGGGCTGCAGCCGGACGAGCTGCGCGTAGCGCGGATCTCGCCCCTGCTGGGCGAGGACGCCGTGGGACTCGACGAGGCCGCTGACAAGTTGCGCGCCGTCGTAGCGAGCCTGGGAGAGCTCGTCGCGGTGAGCAAGGGCTTTCTGGAGCAGTCCATCCTGGGCATTCGGGGTCTGCTCTCCCTCATCCAGTCCATGCGCACTCCGGATCCTGGCACGTACAACGCCGCCGGTCGCTTCGAACAGAGTGCTCGCACCGAGGCGATGAGCATCCGCAAGGAGGTGTAGGGTGTCTATCCTCTCCGCCTTCAACAGCGCGCGGTCGAGCCTGCTCGCTCAGTCGAAAGCGCTGGCCGTCACCAGCAACAACATCGGGAACGTCAACACCCCTGGCTACACACGCCTGCGCCCCATCTTCACGCCGATCCCGTCCACCTCCGGAGGACTTCCCGTTGGTGGCGGCGCCAGCATCGAATCGATCCAGCGCGTGGTGGACGCGACGATCGACCTGCAGCTCCAACGAGAACGGCAGGAGCTCTCCTACGACACGGAGATCGAGCGCGGTCTCACCAGCATCGAGGGAATCTTCGAGGAGCTGGGGGGCACTGGCATCAGCGCCGCGTTGAGCGAGCTCTTCGCAAGCCTTGGCGATCTGGCGAACAACCCCGCAGACTCGACTGCCCGCGAGTCCGTGCTGCAGGCCGGCCAGAACCTGATCGGTCTCATCCAGGACGCCGACAGGCGCCTCGCTCAACGACAGATCGACGCCAACAATCAGCTGCAGCAATCGGCCACCGAGGTGAATGGCATTGCGGCGGATCTCGCACAGCTGAACGGCCAGATCTTCCGCCTCGAGAACAGCCAGAACGGAACTGAAGCGAGCGCGCTTCGAGATCGGCGTGCTGCACTTCTTGCCAAGCTGGCCGAACACGTCGACTTCACGCTCTTTGAGAAGACAGATGGTCAGGTCTCGGTCTTCGTGGGAAGCGGCGCGGTGCTGGTCGACGACGACGTGTCGGCGAAGCTCCAGGTGCAGCCAGGAGCTCCCGGAAACCCGGTCTTCTTCGACATATTCTACGATCTCGCAGGATCGGTCGGCGGGCCCATCACGTCCCGGATTCTCGGAGGGACGATGGGTGGGGCCATCGACCTCCGCGACAACCGTATTCAGTCCTACCGCGACTCGCTCGACGAGTTCACTTTCACCCTCGCCCGCCGCATCAACGACGAGCACTTCGGCCCGCTGCCGGCGCCACCTCCCGGCGACGCCTTCGGCCTTGTCGACAACCAGTCCCGACGCTTCTTCATCGACAGGACCCAGGTTGCGACACCGGAAGGTGCCGACTTTGTGCTGATCGGTGGCGCCGCGGCCACCATAGCGATCCACGCGGACATCCTGGCCGACACTCGTCACATCGCAGCGGGCGCGGTGAGCGTCGGGGGAGCGGGAGCGGCCGCGGGGGACAACCAGAACGCGCTCGATCTGGCGGCCGTCGAGCTGGACAGCTCGGGCTTCTTTCAGCTCACGCGGGATCCGGCGACGGGGCTCGAGATCCCGCCCGGCATTGTGCCGGGGGGGAGCGCCCAGACGCTGGACAGCTTCTTCACTTCGATCTCCGGAAGGCTCGGGAGCGATCTCCAGGGCGCTCGTCGGGCGCTCGTCCAAGAAGAGCTCGTGGTCGCCGAGCTGGAGCAGCGCCGCGCCTCCGTCTCTGGCGTTTCGCTAGACGAGGAGATCGCGAACCTGATTCGCTTCGAGCGCGCCTACCAGGCGTCAGCCCGGATCATCCAGGAAACAAACACTCTGCTCGAGTTCCTGATCAACATGGTCTAGAGAGCCCTTATGCCCTTCCGAATCAGCGACGCCACCTTATTCCACAGCGCGGTCCGCAATGCGCGCCTGAACCGCTTCTCTCTGGCGCAGATCCAGGCGGAGATCGGCTCGGGAAAACGAATCCTCTCGGTGGCAGATGCTCCCAGCGATGCAGCGCGGGTACTCGACCTGCGGAGCGCGAGCGCGCGTGTGGAGCAGTTCCGCCGCAACATCGAGTCCGCGCGCGCGCCTCGAGCCCACGGAGTCCGTGCTCGCATCCGTGAGCGACGTCCTCACGCGGCTGCGCGAGCTCGCAGTGAGCGCCGATATCGAGGAGCCGCAGTTCGATCTGATCAAGCCAGAGGTCGAGCAGCTCTACGACGAGCTGCTGCAGCTCGCGAACACGCGGACAACGCACGGCTTCCTGTTCGGCGGCTTCACGACGGACTCCTCACCCTTTACGAAGGTCGGGAATTTCGTGGACGGCGTGGTGGACGAGGTGACGCCCGATCCCAACGTCGTGTACTCCGGGGACTCAGGCGTGGTACGGGTTCAGATCGGCGAGGCCACCACCATCGACGTCAGCGTGCCGGGTGCAGCGATCTTCGAAGGCGACTTCGCTGCCCCCGCCGGGACCGACCCGGGCCGCGTCAACCTCTTCGACCTGGTGCGCGAGTTCCGGAACCGGCTCGAGGATCCGACGAACCCGGCATTTGCGGTGCCCGGCGTCGCCGAGGTCATCGACGACTTCGACCTAGCGCTGAACCAGGTGCTGCAGCTTCGGGGACGGATCGGGGCCAACCTGAATCGGCTCGACATCACCGACTCCCAGCTCCAGTCGCTGGAGATCATCCATGAAGCGGAGCGCTCGAGTCTCGAAGACATCGATCTCATCGCCGCGTCCACCGAGCTGGCGCAGCAGGAGAACATCTATCAGGCATCGCTCGCCGTGACCGCACGCGTCCTCCAACCGAGCCTCCTCGACTTCCTCCGCTAGGCCGTGCTCGTTCTCACGCGGAGACCCGGGGAGTCGATCCGCATCGGCGACGAGATCTCCGTGCTCGTAATCGAGATCCAGCGCGGCCAGGTCAAGATCGCCATCGACGCGCCGCGGGAGGTCCCGGTGCATCGCGAAGAGGTCTACGAGCTCGTCCAGCGGGAGAACCGAAAGGCCGCTCTCCAGCACACCGAGGGTGATCCCGCCGAGCTGTGGAGCACCTCGAGCGGGCGCAGACGGAAGGGGAAGTGATGAGATTCGAGTCGCCTCGATTCGGCGAGGTCGAAGTGGACGAGGCCAGGATCATCCACTTTCCGAGAGGGCTGCCAGGGTTCCCGGAGTGCACGGAGTTCGTCGTGATGGACCACGATACGGTTACCCCGTTGAAGTGGCTCCAGTGCGTCGACCGGCCAGAGGTCGCCTTCCTTGTTGTCGAGCCGGAGCAGATCCTGCTGTCCTACGGGCTGGAAATTCCCGAGCCTGTGCTGGCCTTTCTAGGCTGGCAGAAGGAGACCGGCGACCCGCGGGACGTGATTGTGTTCGTGATCCTCACCGTAGAGGGCTCGAACCTGAGCGCGAACCTGCGCGCGCCGGTGGTCGTCAACGTGGAGAACCGGCGCGCGCAGCAGATGATCCTCGACGACCCCGACATTCCGTTCCGGCATCCGGTGCGCCCCGACCCCGACGCCAAAGCCGAACGCGAGGCAGGCTAGGCAGCTCTAGACGTGCTTGTCTGGCCGCCAGCCCTTTTCAGAGAGGGTGCCACTCGCGAAGGACAGAGCCGGTTGCTCTAAGGTCGTCGCGATGGTGTCGTTCCAGCGGTTGAGGAAGCCGAACAGGCTCACGACGGCGACGAGCTCGACGATCTGCTCCGGCGTAAAGTGCTTCTGCAGGCCCTCGAAGTGCGCGCCCGAAACCGCGTTCGGGACGATCGCGGCGTCGTTCGCGAGACGCAGTGCGGCGCGTTCGGCCTCACTGAACAGGTCGTTCGTGGCGAAATCAAAGGCCGCGAGCAGCTTCTCCACGGAAGCCCCCTGGCGGACGGCGTTGTGTGAGGTGTGCGCCTGGCAGTAGCGGCAGCCCGCCGCGTTGCTGGCGACGAACGCCACGAGCTGCTTGAGCTCGCCACCGATCTGGCCAGGACCGAGCACGCTGCCCGCCAGCTCCACGAAGCCGCGCAGGATTTCCGGTCGACGGCCCATGGTGAACATGCTGTTCGGCACGAACCCCATAGTCCCTTCCACGAGCTCAAAATAGGACTCAAACTCCGCAAGCTCTTCGCGCTCGAGAGCAGAAATGCGCTGCATCGTGACCTCCTTCTCCCCATCATTCTGCGCAGATCCCCGGAATCCCCGCAACGAGAAGGCATCCTGTAAGCGCCGCAAAGCGGCGCGTGCAGCGAAGGCCGTAGGCCTGAGCGAAGGTGGGTGGCCGTCAGCGGCCCGCAGGTCGATGACCCGCGGGAGGACCGCTCGCGCGCCGGGTCCCCACAAGGCTTATCCTCTCCACGGATGACCATCTGGAAATCAGTCCGAAACCGGTTTCGGCCGCTCTCTCGCGCGTTGCGCCGCTCGCTGCGCCCCCCCGACTATCGCAGGCTACTGAAGCGGGTCGACGCGCTCGAACGGAACGCCGAGAACGCCCTGCTCTCGAGCTACCAGAAGTTGCGCCCATCAGACCCCCGCGAGGAGCTGCGCAGCCGCGAGTTCAAGGTCACCTCCCAGAACGGAGAGGATGGGCTCCTGCTCTACATCTTCTCGCTCGTCGGCACCACGAACCGGCGCAGTGTCGAGTTCGGTACTGGCGATGGCAGCGAGTGCAATAGTGCGAACCTCATCCTGAACTTCGGCTGGGGTGGTCTCCTGATGGACTGCTCCACGCGGGACATCGAACGGGCCCGGCGTCTCTACCGCGAGGAGCGAGAGATTCCGGACACACGGCTTCGTATCGAGGCGGAACGCGTCACCGCGGAGAACATCAACGAGCTGCTCGACAAGTACGGGATGAAGGGCGAGATCGATCTGCTCTCCATCGACATCGACGGGAACGACTACTGGGTCTGGAAGGCCATCCAGGTGGTGGAGCCGCGGGTCGTCGCGATCGAGTACAACGCCTCGTTCGGAGCCAGCGAGCCTCTGATCTGCGTCTACCGTCCCGACTTTGACGCGCGCAGCGTTCATCCCAGCGGCTGGTATCACGGCGCAGCGCTCGGGGCGCTGACGCGGCTGGGACGGCGACGGGGGTACGCCCTGGTAGGCTGTGACTCCGCCGGCGTGAACGCCTTCTACGTTCGCCGCGATCTCGTGGACGCGCGCCTTCCCGAGCTCGAGCCAGAGCAGGCCTTCTATCCACACCGCCGCCGCCTGAAGCGAGCGTCGGCACGGGAGCAGTACGAGCTGCTCAGGAACCTGGAGTTCGCTCGCGACGACTGAGGCTACGCGGGGGAGTCGGCCCGCAGCTCCAGTCTCACCGAAGCCCGCGAGACAAAGCACGAGCCCACGACCGCCACCACCACGTTCACGGCCAGACTCAACACCCCGGTGTGAAAGCCGTAGATCCGAGGGGCGCCAAGCAGGACCGCGGCGACGGCGATTACCGTGCCCGCGACAAGACCCCAGAGCGTGGGCCGCGCGCGCAGCCCGCCCCAGTGAATCGCGAGCATGAACGCGGGTACGCACTGGACCAGGAGCTCCATCTTCAGCTCGATCAGCCGCCACAACGAGATCGAACGGTCCATGGCCAGCACGATCATCGCGATGAGGACGACGGCGGCAATGCGCTTTCCGAGTCGAGTCGTCGCGGGATCGGTTCGCTCGCGGCCGAGTAGGTCCTCGGCCACCACGGAGCCCAGCGAGAGCAGCACCGAGTCGGCCGTCGACATGATTGCGGCCAGCGCGCCGACAAAGACGGTCACCGCGGCCAGCGCTGCCAGGGGTCCGGAGGCGGCCCACTCTCCGAGCAGCAGCGGCATCACGCGGTCCGCCTCTGCCCCTCCGAGATCGATGTAGCGCGGGATGGCCGCGACACCGATCAGCGTCACCACGAGCGTCGT
Source organism: Myxococcota bacterium (assembly GCA_965247115.1). GTDB lineage: Bacteria > Myxococcota_A > UBA9160 > SZUA-336 > SZUA-336 > JAUXJB01. The sequence goes on along the minus strand of CBDFGR010000003.1, from coordinate 1,911,943 downwards.
GGTGAGGGGCATGAAGGTCATCAGCGAGAACGCTCGCTTGAGCGTCCTGCCGCTCCTCGCCGCATAGATGCGCTGGATCGCCTGTGGGTAGACGACGCTCGCCAGACCGAGTAGCACGATGCTGCTGATCCAGTTCCGCACCTCGTCAGCATCGGGAACGACGACGGCCTCCGGTCGGAGCGTGGCGATCTGTCTGGTGATCTCTCCCAGGCCCCCCGCTCCCGCGAGCAGCCAGGAGAGCAGCGCCATCAGACCAAACAACATGAGCAAGCCCTGAGCGGTATCCGTCCAGGCAACAGCACGCATCCCGCCACGCGTCTCGTAGAAGAGCACGACTGCGGCGAATCCGATCACGCCAGCCTCATAGGGCACGATCCCGCCTGTGACCTCCGCGCCGAGCTCCCCCATCGCCTTGAGCTGGGCGAACAGGAAGTTTGCGAGCGCCAACGACATGAGCAGTGCAACTCCCAACACGAGCTTTCGCGCGCCGGGATCGTCGCCAAAGCGGTGTCGCACCCAATCGCCAGGCGACACGAAGCCGTGCTGCACCGCGACGGGTCGGAGCTTCGGGACGAGCAGGTGGAAGGCAACGATGATGGAGGTCATGAAGCCGACCGCCATGATCCAGCTAAAGCCGCGCCGGTAGGCTTCACCGGGGTAGCCGAGCAGCGAATTGCCGCTGTACGCGGTCGCGTAGAGCGTGAGGAAGAGCACGAACACGCCGAGATCCCTGGCCGCCAGAAAGTGGTCGGAGGGGCTCATGTCCCGCCGCGCGCGCCGCGAGATCTCGGCCACAACGAACAGCACGACCAGGTAGAGCGTGAGAGCCGTCACTCCGAGAGCCGGGAAGCTCACGACGCGTTCCCGTCGGTCACGACGCGTCCTCGTCGCTCACGACGCGTCCTCGTCCGGGTCGCGCAGCTCTGTCAGTAGCCAGGCCGCCGAGTTCAGGATCGCTACGCACACGTAGCAGACCAGCGCCACCGTCACCCAATCCGGCAGTCCCAGCCATAGCTCGGGGGTCGAGCCGGCCTCGCGGTACCACGGCACGGAGAACACGTAGAGGAGCACGATCAGGGCAAGCAGTGCGAGACGGAGCCTTCTGCGCAGCTCGCGGCTCACGCCCGCACCTGCGTCCCGTCCGCCAGCACGGCGTCCTCGAAGCGCTGGTCGGCGTGACGCACACGGGTCGCGAGCACGCTGAAGAAGTCGAACGCGATCTCCGGACGGTGCATGATCAGCTCCTTGAGCTGCGTGCCGTCGAGCGAGAGCAGCCGCGTGTCCTCGGCCGCAACGATGGTCGCGCTGCGCGGCGACTCGTCAAGCACCCCGATCTCGCCGAAGCAGCTCACGTCATCCTGCGCCGCGAGCCTGACCTGGTTGGGCGAGCCGTAATTCTTCCACACCTCGATTCCGCCCTCCGCCAGCACGTACAGGCGGTCTCCCGGGTCACCTTCGCGGTAGATCACCTCGTTCGGGAGGTAGCGCTCCTCAACCAGGATCCGGTCGATCTCCTCGACCTGGGCTAGCGAGAGCTGCGAGAAGAGCGGCACCCTGCGCAGCAGCAACAGCCGGTTCATGGCCTCCTCCTCGGCGCCGTCGCCCCGCCGGGCAGCATCGTACGCCAGGGCGGCCCGGCGAATCCACGGGTCCGTCGAGGCCCGCGAGAGGTTGAGCGCGGCGGCCAGGCTCCGGGGCGGCTCGCCGCCGCCCGGGGCCAGCGCGAGTCGCTCGCTCATCGGAAGATCCTCCAGCGATAGCACGAGCAGCCGAGCGGTCTCCTGGTCGCCGAGGTTCGCGACCACCTCCAGCGCATCGCCTCTCGCCCGCGGCGACGCGAAGCGCAGCACCCGGTCGACCGCGCGCATGATGGCGGGATCCTCGGTCTCCTCCAGGATGGCGAAGGCGAGGCGCAGGCTCCCCTGTGCGGAGTTCTGCCAGGCCGCGCACAGGGAGTCGACGCCGGTCGCGCCGAAGCTCTCCAGCCCGTGGAGCATGACGCGTGCCCTCCAGCCGTCCCGAACCCGTTCGGTGAGCTCGCCGCGGAGCAGTGCTCGGGAGCGCACCGTATCCACCTTACCCAGAGTCCGCACTGCGGCTTCGCTGCTGCGGCCGGGCTCCCCGCCGAGCCTGGGGCGCACCGCCTCGATGGCGGAGTCGCCCATCGCGCCGAGGGCCTGCTGGGCCAGGTCGACGACGGAGCGGTCCCGATCGTCGAAGGCGCTCACCAGCAGTCTCCGGGCCGGCTGGCTGTCGAGAGTGGCCAGCCCACGTACGGCGGCCTTCCGCACGCGCAGATCGCCGTGGGAGAGCTCCTCCCCCAAACCGCGTTGGATCCACGGGCACGGGCCGCGCGAGACGCGCGACAGAATCGAGCGCCGCAGCGCGCGTGCCCGGCTCCTGGTCGTCGATGCGCGCGAGCGCAGCAAAGAGAAGATCAGCCGGAAGGCGCTCGAGCGCGGGCAGACAACAGGCGGCATCCCGCGAGCCGGCCATCTGCTCCAGCACCGCCCGCCCCGGCTGTCCCAGCTTGAGCGCCGCCTCGGCGCGGACTGCAGGGGCAGGGTCGCCTAGCCGCGCCTCGAGCAGCGAAACCGCCGCAGCGCCGTCCGCGCCGTGCGCAGCGACCGCGGCGAGTCGGACACCGGCGTCCTGGTCTTCCAGCGCACGGCGCAGCGCGGGCCCGGCGACGGGAGGAGGAGCAAGGCTGAGCGCCGCCACGGCAGCCCGCCGCACCTCGACCGCCCCGTGCTCTGCCGCCCCAATCAGGGGCTCGAAGATGCCCCGGCGGGCGAGAAGCGGCGCCACCTCGAGGTCGAGCCGTGTCGGCCGGGCGCCGTGCTCCGCCAGCATGCTCGGCCAGAGCTCTGCAAGACCCGAGGCCTCCCAGCGCCCGAGCTCTCCCACGTCGGAGAAGTCGAGGCGACCGGCGCGCAGGCTCTCGGCCAGTGCCCGGACGTACTCCCGGCGCACGGCGAGGTTCGACAGGACATAGAGCAGTGCTGTGGCGGCGCCCAGGACGGAGAGCCAGAGTGGAGCAATCCCCGTTGGGATGAGAAGCAGCAGCCCTCCAGCCAGGGTCATTCCCGCGTGTGCCGCGATTCCCTCCAGGAAGGCGCGGATCCTGCCGCGAAACCGAAACGGCAGGGCATTGTAGACGAGGTTGCGCACCGGCTCGGCCAGCGCGGAGCTCAGGAGCTCCCGGTTCGCGCGTGCAAGCAAGGCGGTGAGCAGGCGCGGGTCGAGGGCCAGCGCGGCGAACGAGCTCAGCGTCAGCCAGGGATGCACCAGGTTCGCCCGGGCCACACCGAGCCGCTGAATCAGACGGGGCACAGGCCAGACCTCGAGCACGATCTCGACCAGATTGCTCGCCGCCAGGTAGAGGCCGAGAAAGGCAGCGAGCTGCGCGGCCTCGGGAAACTCGCGCGCGATCGCGCCCAGGTAGAGGTATTGCGCCACGAACAAGCAGAGAGTCATCCCGAGGATGGAGACGACGAGCCACTGTGCGAGCGGCGAGCGGCGGATGTAGCGCAGTGCATCCCGGAGCCCCGAGACGGAGGTTTCGTCCGCCTCCTCTAGCTCCAGAGGACCCCAGCGGCGCAGCCGACGCCGCTCGAGCCGCAGCAGGCCCGCACTCAGCGCCAGGAAGAACGCCCATACATAGATGAGTGCCTCGGCGGATGCGACCAGGCTCACACCTAGTGCGATGCAGCCACCCAGCACGCCACCCACGCTGTTGCCGGCAGCGAACAGCGGGAAGAGCCGCTTTGTGGTCAGAGTGTCGAAGTAGTCGCCAGCGAACGTCCAGTAGTGATTCAGGAAGATCGCCTGGGTCACGAAGTAGAAGCAGAAGAGCACGCTCGCGGCCAGGCCTGGGTCCACGTCGCTGATACCACCCCCGGCGCACAGCAAACCGGCCGCGCCGATCAGCATCCAGCAGAAGAACGAATCGTTCCGATACGTCCCGACACCGAGGCCGTACAGAAGACTACCCAGGACGGTGAAGGCTGAGGCGATGACGAACATCGCCGGCAGTGCCTCGATACCGCTCCTCGCCAGGAAGAGGGCCTCGGTGGCAACGAGGCCAAGCGTAAGCGCCAGGCTCACCAGAGAGGAGAGAGTCACGAAGAACAGCACCCGGCCCCGTTCCCGCTCCCGCACCCCGAAGAAGCGCCACAAGGCCGAGCTCACGTCCGTAGTATAGTCTCGGGATGAAGCTGGGCGTTTCGATCCGGATCATGGGTCCGCAATCCACGCGAGACACCATCCTCGGTTGTGCGCGGGCCGCGGAAGCTGCGGGTTTCGACGACCTCTTCGTCGTCGATCACATCGCCATCCCTCCCGACGACGCCGAGGGTTCGGACGGTCGCTACCTCGATCCGCTCGCCGTGCTGACGTATCTGGCGGGATGCACCGAGCGCATCGGGCTCGGGACGAGCGTCCTGATCCTCCCCTACCGTCCCGCACTGCCGACGGCCAAGGTGATCGCCACGCTCCAGGAGATGTCCGGGGAGCGGCTGCGGCTCGGGATCGGCGTGGGCTGGATGAAGCCCGAGTTCCGCGCGCTCGGTGTCGACTCCCGACGGCGCGGGCGAATCACGGACGAGACCCTCGACCTGTTCGAGCGCGCATTCGCGTCCGATCTGGTCGAGGAGAACGGCCAGGCGTTTCTCTTCCGGCCACGGCCGGCCAAGCCGCCGATCTACATCGGCGGCGCGCCGCCGCACGCGCTCCGCCGAGCGGTTCGCTACGGGGACGGCTGGATGCCGATGGCGAGAAATCCAGAGACGCTCCGGGAGCCGATCCGAGAGCTCCGCGAGCAGTTCGCCCGGGCCGGGCGCGAGGCGCCGGAGATCGTCGTGCTCTGCCCGCTATCGCTCGAAGATCCAGAACGGGCGAAGGACCTCGTGGCGGCACTGGAGGAGGTAGGCGCCACGCGGCTGATCGTGGCCACGGGCTACGCCGACCTGCGCGGCTTTCTGAACGCGGTCGACCTGATCGCGACAAAGATCCGACCTGGCATGGGAGCAGCAGAATGAAGCTAGGACTGTACGGCATCAACGTAGGGGTGTGCGCGGAGCCCGAGACGGCTCTGGAGGTGGCCATCGCGGCCGAGCAGGCCGGCTTCGAGTCGGTCTGGACCGGCGAGCACGTCGTCCTTCCCGACCCGCAGGCCCCTCCCTCGCCGGTCCCTCCGGACAACCCCTTCCTCGATCCGGCCGTGGCCCTCGCCTTCGTGGCCGCGCAGACAAGCACGCTCCGGCTCGGCACGGGCATCATCATCCTGCCCCAGCGCAACCCGCTCGTGCTCGCGAAGGAGCTCGCGAGCGTGGACGTCCTCTCGGGAGGGAGGCTCATCTTTGGAGTCGGTGTCGGCTACCTCAGACCCGAGTTCCAAGCGCTGGGCATCCCGTTTCACGATCGCGGTCAGCGGACGACCGAGTACATCGAGGCGATCCGGGCGCTCTGGACGCAGCCAAAGCCCGAGTACAAGGGGGAGCTCGTACAGTTCGCGGGCATTCAGGCGCAGCCGCGCCCGGTTCAGAAGCCCCACCCCCCGATCGTGATGGGGGCCACGAGCCCGCCCGCGATCCGCCGTACGGTACTGCAGGGCAACGGCTGGTACGGGTTCGCGCTCGATGTCGAAGCGACCGAGCGGAGCATCGCCGCGCTGCGTGAAGCGGAGCGGAGCTGCGACCGGCCTGCAGGGCTCGGTCCCATCGAGCTCAGCGTCACACCTCCGGGCCGCATCGACGCCGATACCGTGCGACGCTACGCGGACCTCGGGGTCGAGAGGCTGATCCCCCTGGGGCTCGCTCGCAACCGCGAGTCGATCCTGGGGCGCATCACGGAGCTCGGCGAAGTACTGGAACGGGCTCGCTAGAGGCCTTCGCGCGTGGACAGGGTCCTCCGCTTCATCACAGAGCACGCCTGGTGGGTGCTGGGCCTCGCGCTGGTCGTCAGCCTCGTCGCCGCGTCGCGCATCGTGGACCTGCGGACCGGGAGCTGGCAGCTCGACTTCGACCAGTCCCTGAACCGCCTGCTGCCGGAGGATGACGAGGGGAAGAGGTTCTACGACCACGTGCGACTCGTCTTCGGCAGCGACGAGACCATTCTGATCGCGTATCACGCCGACGATCTCTTCACGCCGGAACATCTCGGCAACATCCAGAGGATGACCCAGCGCATCGGAGAGGTGGACGGCGTACACCACGTCACCTCGCTGGTGAACGCCAGGAACATCTCGGGCGACCAGGGGGGCCTGTCGATCGAGCCGCTCTTCAAGGAGATCCCGACGGATCCCGAAGAGCTCGCGCGGGTGCGCGAGACCGCACTCGCGAGCTCGATCTTTTCTGGAAAGTTCCTCTCCAAGGACGCCAAGACTGGCGTCTTGCTCGTCTACCTGCGCGACTACACGGGGGACGCGGACCAGCAGACGCTCGACGACGAGATCGTGAAGATCGCGGCCGAAGAGCGCGGCTCCGGTGAGGTCTGGATCACGGGGCAGCCGCACGTCAAGGTCGCACAGTACCGCGCGCAGATCGGCGAGCTCAGGCGCAACATCCCGCTGATCCTGCTCATCTTTGCCGTGGTCCTGGGGGCCTCCTTTCGCACCGTCCGCGGAGTCGTGCTCCCACTGCTCTCCGTCGTGCTCTCGCTGCTCTGGACGGCCGGCACAGCGGCATGGATCGGGCGCCCGCTCAATCCGGTTACCGTCCTCTTCCCGCTGGTGCTCCTGATCCTCGGCCTCTCGTATGCCGTCCACATAGTCTCGGAGTTCTACGACGAGCTGCGGGAGGAGCCCGAGGGGAGCCCTCAGGAGCTCATGTACGCGGGTCTGCGCAAGGTCTGGCTCCCCGTTGCCCTCACCGGCATTACCACCGGTGTGGGTTTCTTCGCGATGACGCTGCATCCCCTCGGAGCCATCCGCGAGGTCGGTCAGCTGCTGATGATCGGGATCGGCTTCGCCGTGGTGGCCTCACTCTCGGTACTCCCGGCGCTACTTACCAAGCTGCCGAAGCCGCGCCGACTCGCTGCGAGCGCGGACCCCGAGGGCCGCGACCTGTTCAGCCGCTTCGCGGAACGGATCGGCGGCTTCGTCCTGAACCGGCGCCGCCTGGTGTTCGCCTCGACGGCAGCGGTGCTCGTGCTCTTCGGCGCCGCTGCAACACAGGTGGAGGTCACTACAGACGGCATCCGCAGCTTCTCGCCGAGCAGTCCGGTTCGCATCGACTTCGAGGCGGTCAACACAAGCCTTGGCGGGGCGAACGGTTTCAACGTCATCGTCGAGGCCAGCTACCGCGACGCGTTCAAGGAGCCCGAGAACCTGCGCGAGCTCGAGGCGCTGCAGAGCTGGCTCCGGACTCAGCCGGAGATCGGTGACGCTACCTCCATCGTCGACTTCATCGCGATCATGAACCGCGCCTTCCACGCCGACGACCCGGCCTACGAGGTGATCCCGGACTCGCGCAAGCATGTGGCCTCGCTCTTGTTCTTCGGCGGCAACGACGATCTGGACAGCTTCATCGACGGGCGTTACCAGATGGTGAACGTCGTGGTGCGGACCACGCTGCAGCGCTCCTCGGACATCCAGGCGCTCGAGGGGCGCATCTACGAGCGCCTCGCCGAGCTGCCACCTCATCTAAAGGGAACGGTGACCGGCAACCCGATCGTGATTCAGCGCATGGTCGACCAGATCATCCGCGGCCAGGTGCAGAGCGTGCTCGCGGCCCTCGGCCTGATCTTTCTGATCCTGTGGGCCCTCTTCACGAACTGGAACACGGGCCTGCGGGCCCTGCTTCCGAACGTGCTACCGGTCGCGGCCTTCTTTGGCGGGATGGGCCTGTTCGGGATTCCTCTCAGCACCACCACGAGCCTGATCGCGCCGATGGCGCTCGGCATCGCGATCGACGACACACTCCACTACTTCACCCGCTTCCAGGAGGACGCAAAGCGTCTGGCCAACGAGCGTCTGGCCACGGTGCGAGCCCTTCGCACGGTCGGGCGTCCGATGACCTACACCACGCTCACCCTGTGTCTCGGATTCCTGGTCCTGACGTCGAGCGAGCTCGTAAACCAGATGCACCTGGGCGTGATGGCCGCCTTCACGCTGGGCTTCGCGTGGGTGGTGGACTTCACGGTCACGCCCGCGCTCTGCGCGAACCTCCGCGTGGTCACCTTGTGGGACACGCTCACCCTGGACCTGGGCCAGTCGCCGGAGCAATCGATCCCGCTCTTCGAAGGACTCACGAAGAGGCAGTGCCGGATTCTGGCGCTGACGGCGAGCGTGCGCAACATCCCCGCGGGCGAGCCGGTTTTTCGAACCGGGGATCCAGGCGGAGAGATGTACGTGGTGATCGACGGAATGCTGCGGAACTACATCGACACGGACCAAGGCTCTCGCGACCTCTCGACCTCCGCACGCGGCGAAGTGACGGGGATCGTGGGCGTCTTCGGCCGACGTCGCTCCATCAACGTCGACGTGCTGGAGGACGCTCGCCTTCTGCGGCTGACGCCGAAGAACATGGCGGAGCTGGCTCGGCGCAGGCCCGCCATCGCCTCAGTGTTGCTCCGAAACCTCGGCGCGCAGCTGGCAGGTCTCGTCTCCGACACCACCGTGCAGGTGCGCGATCTCGCCGAGCAGGTGGCGGCCCAGGAATCCTGACGCACGGGTGCGGTGCTAGACTGCCGGGCGCGTGGCCACGACCCTCTCAGAGTTCGAGTCGAAGCGACTCCTCGAGACGTTCGGCATCCCGGTCCCGCCCGAGTACCTGGTCGAGGACGCCGAGCTGGCGATCTGCGCCGCTGAAGGGCTCGGTTATCCCGTTGCGCTCAAGCTGTGCGGGCGCGGCGTCGCGCACAAGAGCGAACGCGACCTCGTGCGCCTGGGGCTGGACACGCCGACTCGCGTCGCGGCCGAGGCGGAGGCGCTGCTTGGGTTGCGGGGACCCGAAGAGAGCAAGGCCGGCCTGCTGGTCGCACGCATGGTAAACGGCCGGCGCGAGCTGATTGCGGGGCTGCTGCACGACGCGCAGTTCGGACCCTGCGTGATGCTTGGCCTGGGCGGGATCTTCGCGGAGGCGCTGAACGATGTTGCGTTCGCGGTCGCTCCGCTGGAACGCTGGGACGCAGGCGATCTGATCGATGCGCTGGAGCACCGCGAGATCCTCGACGCGTTTCGGGGTGAGCCCCCAGTCGACCGAGAGAAACTTGGCTTTGTTCTCGAGGGCCTGGGGCGCATCGGTCTCGAACGACCGGAGATCCACTCCATCGATCTCAACCCGCTCATCATCTCCGGTGCGGAGCCCGTGATCGTCGACGCCCTGGTCGAAGTGGATCCGGCGTGAACCAGGTGCTGGACCGACTGCGGCCGCTCTTTCTCCCCCAGGGGGTGATCGTGACCGGCGTGTCCGCCCATCCTGGCAAGTTCGGGACGGTCGCGTATCACAACCTGCTGTCCATGGGCTACAAAGGCCGCGTCTTCGGCATCAACCGCGAGGGCACCGAGATCCTGGGGCACCGCACGTACAAGAGCGTGCTCGAGGTGCCAAAGGGCGAGGCGGATCTCGTGTTCGTTTGTACACCCAATCAGGTGAACGAGGAGCTCCTGCGCGAGTGCGCGCAGGTCGGCGTGAGTGCGGCCTTCGTCGCCTCTGCCGGCTACGCCGAAGCGGACGAGCGAGGTCGCGAGCTCGAACGACGTCTCGTGGAGCTCGGGAAGAAGCTCGGCATCGTGATCGCAGGCCCCAACGGGCAGGGACTGATCTCCACGCCCGTGTCGATGTTCGCGCAGATCGTGGCGCCGTATCCACCCCCCGGGCCGATCTCGATGGTGAGCCAGAGCGGGAACCTGGGCTCGAGCTTCATGAACTACGGGAGCCTCACGGGGGTGGGCTTTTCCAAGGGAATCTCCATCGGCAACAGCGCACAGCTCGAGCTGGCGGATTACCTGGAGTACTACGCCGAAGATCCCGACACCGCCGTGAGCCTGGCGTACGTGGAGGGCCTGCAGGACGGCAGGCGCTTCCTCGAGGTGGCGCGATCCCACACGAAGCGCAAGCCGCTGGTCGTCGTGCGGGGCGGCGTCTCGCGCGGGGGCAAGCAAGCCGCCGCGAGCCACACCGGCGCGCTGGCATCCGACGAGCGCGTCTTTGCAGGTGTCTGCAGGCAGGCGGGCATCACCCGCGCCCCCACCGTCGAAGAGGCATACGACACCGCGGCCAGCTTTGCGTGCCAGCCCCTGCCGCGCGGGCCAAGGACACTGGTGTTTACCGTGGCCGGCGGCTGGGGAGTGTTGACGGCCGACGCCTGCGCGCGGGCTGGCCTCGAGCTCATCCCGCTTCCCGAGGATTTGCGCGAGCAGATCGACGGCCTGGTGCCTTCGCGCTGGAGCCGTGGCAACCCGATCGACCTGGCCGGGGGAGAGACGCGTGACACCGTGCCGGAGGTGCTGGAGCTGATGGCCGCGCATCCCGACGTCGACGCGATCATCTATCTGGGCATCGGCATTCAGGCAGCGCAGGCGAACGTCTTCCAAAGCGGGCCGTTCCATCCAGACTTCGGCCTGGACCGCATGGTCAAGTTCCACCAGTCACAGGACGGGCGCTATGCTCGGGCCGCTGCCGAGGCGAGCGAGCACCACGCAAAGCCGATCCTCGTCGCCTCCGACCTGGTCTACACGGATCGTGCGTACGGCAACCCGGGCCCGCTCGGTGTCAAGGAATCCGGACGCTTGCCCTTCCCGTCCGGCCATCGCGCGGTGAACGCCCTGGCGCACATGCTGCACTACGCGCGTTACCGGACGCGCCTCGCGAGCGTCTAGCCCGCCTTGTGGGACCCGGCCCGCGGGCGGCCGCGGGCCACCCACCTTCGCTCAGGCCAGAGGCCTTCGCTGCGCGCGCCGCGTTCGCGGCGCTTGCAGGGTTGCCAAGCCTCGTAGGACGTTGCCCGTTCTCCACGGAATTATAACTTGGGGACGGTCCTTGATCATAAGTTGCTTGGCCGAAGTCGGAACCTCTGGTCACTGAGGTGGGACTTTGGGGACATTCGTTCAGCTAGGCGTCGTACCAGCGGGAGAGGGCTTCGCCGATCTCGTGGGGGGAGTCTTCCTGGATGAAGTGCGAGCCGGGGACGGTTATCTCGGTCTGGTTGGGCCAGCCGCGACAGAAGTCGCGCTGGGGTCCGCGCAGGATTGCTCCAGGCTCGCCGTTTACGAAGAGCTTTGGCACGTCGCTCTCTGCGAGCCAGCGGCCGTAGGCGTCGACGACACGAACGACGTCCTTCGGCTCGCCCTCGAGCGGGATCTGGCGGGGCCAGGTCAGGGTCGGCCGGCGGCTCTCGCCGGCCTCCAGATATGGCCTGCGGTAGACCTCGAGCTCCGCAGGGCTGAGCTCCCTCTGGATCGCGCCAGGTAGGATCTGCTCGACGAAGATGTTCTGCTCGAGAATCAGCGCCTCGCCGTGCTCGGAGCGAAGCGCCTTGAAGACGTCCCTGGCGGGCGGCGGCCACGTATCCCAGGTCAGAGGCTGGACGATGCTCTCCATGTACGCGATCCCGCGGACTGCTGTCGGATTGCGCTCCGCCCAGTAGAAGCCGAGCGCGGAGCCCCAGTCGTGTATGACGAGCACAACGTTGCGGTCGAGGTTCAAGCCCGCGAAGAAAGCGTCCAGATAGCGGCTGTGTTCCAGGAACGTGTAGCTTTCCGGCCCGCTTGGCTCGAGCTTCTCGGAGTCGCCCATCCCGATCAGGTCGGGCGCTATGCAGCGTGCCTGTCCCTCTACATGGGGAATGATGTTGCGCCACAGATAAGACGAGGTCGGGTTCCCGTGGAGAAAGACGATCGGATCGCCGCTCCCCACGTCGACGTACGCCATTCGCTTGCCGAGCACGTCGAGCGTTTTCTTCTCGTAGCGCTCGGCCGCGGAGATACTCACGCTCCCTCCCGTCGTCTTCAGTCCAACGTGACGAAAATGCTGCGGCGAGCCTGCCCGCCAACGGCCCGGCTGATGTGGCCGCGTCCTGTCAGGTCCTCCGCAAGGAGGATGTCGCCCGGGCCAAAGACGCGCTTCGTGCCGTCGCCCGTCTCTATCTCCACCGAGCCTTCCAGGTTGATGACGTACTGCCGGCGCGGCGCGTTGTGGAAGTCGAGGTCGTAGCCGCCGTCGGTCTCGCGAAACACGATGCCCGTCGCCCCCTCGAGCTCTGACATCCGTCCCACACCCCCCCCGGCCTCGAGCTTCGGCTCCACATCCTCGAAATGAGTCTCGCCGTCGTCCCCCGTATAGAGCCGTGTAATACGCATCCCGCAATTCTACACGCCGAGAACCGGAACCTGGGGACGGTTCTCTACCGAATTCTTCCGCGTGGCCCAGCAGCGGAGCTAGGTCCCATTGAGGACCGTCCCCACGTTCCGCTCGAGGAGGGTGCGCCAGCGGCTACGCTCAGCGCTCCGGTGGTGAGCGTCGGTGCGGGGGGCGAAGCGAGTGGGCGCGGGGAGGCGGGCTCGGCAGTCGGCGGGGCTCGCAAAGACCTCGGTGGCGAGGCCGGCGAGGAAGGCAGCGCCCAACCCCGTGGTCTCTGGCTCGGCCGCGCGGAGGATCTCTACGCCGCCGAGGTCGGCGATAGCCTGCAGCAGGAAGTCGCTTCGCGCGAGCCCGCCGTCCGCAGGCAGCTCTCCCGCGGGCTTCAGGGTCTCGCACAGGTCGACGCAGCGGTGCGCGACGCCCTCCAGGACCGCGCGTGCGAGCTCGGATCTCCCTGAGCCACGTGTCAGACCGGCGAACATGGCCGTCGCGCTCTCGTCGAGGAAGGGCGAGCCCAGTCCTTGAAGGGCCGGCACGAAGAGCACTCCCCCAGTCGAGTCCGCTTCGCGGGCCAACCGATCCACTTCGCCCGCGTCCGCGCCGACGCCGAGCTCGGCCAACCAGTCGAGGGCGGCCCCCGCGGTGATCACACTCGCCTCCAGGCAATGAGCCAGCTCCGAGTCGCCGAGACCCCAGAGCACGAGCGGGTAGCTCCCGGGCTCTGGCACGACGGGGGCGCTACCCACGTGCAGATCGAGCATCGCCGACGTCCCGAGCGTGAGCTTGGCCTGCCCTTTGGCGTGAACGCCCTGGGCGAACGCGGCCGCCTGCTGATCCCCTGCTCGAGCGGCCACCGCAATGGGAGCGCCCAGCAGGTCGCGATGAGTCGTACCCACCACCTGGCTCGTTGCTACGACCTCGGGCAGCACCTCGTGCGGAACATGAAAGAGCTCCAGCAGCCCGGGCGCCCAGTCCCCTGCTGTGGAGTCGAGGAGCGCCGTGCACGACGCACTTCCGGGATCCGTCACGTGCGCGCCGGAGCTCGTGAGCCTGGACGTGAGCCAGGCGTCTGGAGTGCCCAGCCGCAGTCGACCCTCCCGGGCTGCCTCGCCCACGCGCGACTCGTTCCGGAGCAGCCACTCGAACTTGGTCGCGGTTGCCAGCGTGTTGATCGGAAGCCCGAGGTCGCGCAGCGCGCGTACCCGCTCCGCCGTGCGTGTGTCCTGCCAGCTGATCGCGGGAGCAAGCGGCTCTCCGGTCACCGCGTCCCAGCAGTGTGCCGTGGCGCGCTGGGTGACCACACCCAGAGCAGCAACCTCGTGAGGATCGACACTGGTCCGTGACATCACCTCGCGCAACGCCTCGACCCCGAGCCGCCACATCTCGTTCGGGTCCTGCTCGACCCAGCCGCGCCGGGGAAACGCGGCCGACAGCGGACGTTGGGCGCGCGCACAGATGCTGCCGCTCGCAGCCACAAGGAGGGCACGCACACTCGTCGAGCCCAGATCGAGAGCAAGGACGTAGCCTGGTGTCACGGGCATGCTGAAAAGACCTAAGCGGGGACTCGATGGGAGTTCAAGTGCTGCGGGGCTTTCGGTGCCCCTGGGGGCAGACTAAGATCCGCGCTGGCGATGCGCCTCTCCCGCTCCACGCTGCCCTGCTCCTACAATCTCCACCTCACGGTCGACCCCCGAGCGGACGAATATCGGGGCGAGGTGGAGATCGAGCTTGCCGTTCACAGGGGAACGGCCGAGATCGAGCTTCACGCAGTCGAGCTCACAATCCGGACAATCGTAGTTGGCGATACCGATGGACCGATCGAGGTCCGCGGCAGTCGCCTTGACGACAAGCGCGAGACCCTCCGCATCGACCTCGCCCGCAGGCTCCGCCCTGGGCAAGCTCAGCTGCGGCTCGAGTTCGAGGGGCCGTTGCGCTCGGACCTGCGCGGCCTCTACCTGGCCCGCTCGGGCCGGCGACGCTACGCCGCAACGCAGCTCGAGGCCGCGGACGCACGGCGCTTCTTTCCCTGCTTCGACGAGCCGGACATGAAGGCGCGCTTCCACCTGCAGGTCACAACGCCGGAGCGCAACTCTGTCGTCTCTAACGGGGCGCTCATTCGCACGCGAAAGCGGGGCCGGAGCAAGACCGTCAGCTTCGCAGAGACACCCCCGCTCTCGACCTACCTGATCGCGCTGATCGTGGGCGAGCTGGAGGCCTCTCGCACGCGCCGTCTCGGCCCTACACCGATTCGTGTCTGGTCCGTGCCCGGCAAGAAACATCTCGCGGGCTTCGCGCTCGAGGCCGCTGTGGAGTCCCTCGGACGGCTGGAGAAGTATTTCGGACTGCCCTACCCCTACGGCAAGCTCGACCTCATCGCCGTGCCGGACTTCGAGTTCGGTGCCATGGAGAATGCCGGGGCGGTCACCTTTCGCGAGAGTCTGCTCCTGCTCGATCCCAGGACGGTCACGCTCGCGGAGCAGAAGCGGGTCGCAGAGGTCATCGCGCACGAGCTTGCGCACATGTGGTACGGCGATCTCGTCACCATGGAGTGGTGGGACGACCTCTGGCTCAACGAGGCCTTCGCCACATGGATGGCGTTCACTGTCGTCGATCAGTGGAAGCCGGAGTGGCGCATGTGGCTCGACTTCGATCAGCACCGCGCGGCCGCCTATGCGCTCGACGGGCTCGAAAACACCCACCCGATCTACGCGGAAGTCGGAACGCCCGACGAGGCGACCGAGAACTTCGACGCCATCACTTACGAGAAGGGCGCTTCCGTGGTGCGGATGGTCGAGCGCTGGCTCGGCGCCCGCACATTCCGCAAGGGCGTGCGTGCCTACATCCGAAAGCACAGGGAGGGGAACGCGCGCGCGGCCGACCTATGGAACGCCCTGGAAGCGGCCTCCGGACGCCCCATCCAGTCCGTGGTCCGACCCTGGATCGAGCGCCCGGGCTTTCCTCTGCTTGTGGTTCGAATGAGCTCAGGGAAGGGGCAGCCCCGGCTCGAGTTCCGTCAGGAACGCTTCCGCTCGAGCCCGCGGCAGCGTGCAGCCGACGCCCCCGGGCACTGGCCCATCCCTGCGGTGCTGCGTGTGCAGCCGGCGCGGGGGCGCAGCCGACTCGAGCGCGTACTGCTCGAAGGCAAGAGCTCGCGGTTCGACCTGGACCCCGCCGAAGACGTGCGCTGGGTCTACGCCAACGCCGACGAGTCGGGCTTTTATCGACCGCTGCACACGAGCGTCCTGCTCCGCTCGCTGGGACAGGACACAAACCGGCTCTCCGCGGTAGAACGGATGGGCCTGCTCGGGCACCAGTGGGCGGGCTATCGAGCGGCCAGGGCCGAGCTGGCCGATCTGCTGGACCTGGTGTCGAGTCTCTCCCGGGAACCCGAGCCCGAAGTGCTCGAGCGCCTCATCGCACCCCTGAGCTGGCTCGAGGACCAGGTCCTGCCCCGCCTGCGAGCGTCCCTCGCCGCCCGCTTCCGCGCCTGGCTGTCGGAGCTCTTTGCCCCCTCGTTGGCCGAGCTTGGCTGGGTCCCCGCGCGGAGCGAGCCCGACGCACAACGCCAGCGCCGTGCGACGCTGATTCGAATCCTCGGCGGGCTGGCCGAGCAGCCAGACGTGCTCGCCGAAGCGGAGGCCCGCGTCCGCGAATATCTGAAGGATCGCTCCTCGCTCGACGCGAACCTCGCCGGACCGGTGGTCGAGCTCGCGGCCCGCCATGGACACAAGGGTCGCTACGACGCCTACCTGCGCGCGATGAAGCGCGCGAACACGCCGCAAGAGAAGACGCGCTTTCAGCAGGCGCTCGCTGCCTTTCGCGACCCCGCTCTGATCGACCGGACCCTGGCCCTCAGCCTGTCGGAAGACATCCCGACACAGGACGTGGTGATCTTACTCGGACGCCTGTTCGCCAACCCCGCGGCGCGCGAACGGAGCTGGGAGTTCATCCGGGCGCGCTGGCAAGACCTTTCGCCTCGGGTCTCCCCTGGCCTGGCACCGCGGCTAATCCTGGCACTGCCCGCCCTGCAGCGGCCACTCTACCGTCGCCAGGTCGGTGCCTTCTTCCGGATCCACCCCATTCCCACAGCAGCACGCGCGCTCAAGCAGGCGCTGGAGCGCTTCGAGCTCGACGCCGAGCTGCGCCAACGCGCCGTCCCTGAGCTGAGAGGCTGGCTGCGCGCGCTGACCTAGATCGAGGAGAGGACGGGCCATGTCTACCCTGCACGAAGCGGACCTCGTGTTCGCGGCGAAGTGCGACGCGCTCTACCTGCAGACCTAGAGAGGCACCCACTCGAGGCCGTGCGCAGCGCCTGTGCTGAGGTCGCCTCGTACGCCCGCGAAGTCCGCATCGTGGCCGAGCGGCTGGACGCCTACGCGGAGGCGCTCCCGCTCGAGCTCGATGCCGATCCCGTGACAGTCCTTCCCGACGTCGGCGGGGACCCTGAGATTCTGGCGGCATATGTGCTCGCCCTCGATGCGATCAACTACGGCTCCGGCTACTTCCCTGCGCTGCGCAAGCGCCCCGGGCTCTCGGGCTACCGCACCATCGAGGCCGCCCTGTGTGAGCGCTTCGAGTCGCTGGGACCCCTCTCCGCAGCCGAGCTCTCCGTCGTGGACGCCGGCAGCGTGGCCCGCCTGCTCGGACAGCACCCCGCCTCCGAGCCCATCGCCGAGCTGATGCGCCTGTACGCGGAGTCGTGGCGGGACCTGGGCGTCCTCATCACGCTCGAGAGCCATGGATCCTTTGGCGAGCTTGTCGCCTCCGCCAGCGGCTCCGCAGAAGCTCTGGTGCGAACGTTGCTCCGGATGCCGCTCTACCGCGACGTCGCGCGCTACGACGCTCTCGACGTACCCTTCCTCAAGCGCGCACAGCTCAGCGTCGCAGACCTGGCCACAGCCCTGCCGGACGGTCTGGGTCGCTTCAGGGACCTGGACCGCCTCACACTCTTTGCCGACAACCTGGTGCCCCACGTGCTGCGTGTAGACGGCGTGCTGGAGTACCGGGACGACCTACTCGCCCGCATCGAGCGCTCCGAGCAGATCCCGGCAGGATCCCCGGAAGAGATCGAAATCCGAGCCTGTGCAGTCCACGCCGTCGAGCTCTTGGTCGCGCGTCTGCGAGACCGCGGCAGCGCGTTGACAGCCGCGCACCTCGACGACTGGCTCTGGTCCCGCGGCGCAGCCGCTCGCTACAAGTCCCACCCCCGACACCGGACACGCACGACCTACTACTGACTCCGCAAAGCAACCGCAGCTCCGACTTCGGCCAAAGAAGTAATGACTAAGGACCGTCCCCAAGTTATGACTCCGAGGAGACCGGGCAACTTCCTACGGGGCTTGGCACCCATGCAAGCGCCGCGGAGCGGCGCGCGCAGCGAAGGCCGCAGGCCTGAGCGGAGGTGGGTGGCCGCGGACGCCCGCGGCCGGGTCCCACAAGACAAGGCGACAATAAGCATGGCGCGGCTGAAGTCGTGTCGCTAGGGTAGTCGCACCCTCGGTCAGCGCGTTTTGACGCACACGACGCGCGGGCGAAGCATCTCATCCGCTGGTGTCGAGCGGGCCGCCCTCGCGGAGGAAACGACTCGAGTGATCATCGCTGTACCTCGGGAGGCGGCAGCCGGAGAGCGGCGCATCGCTCTCGTCCCCGAGGCGGTGATACGACTCGTTGGCGCCGGTCACACGGTCTGGGTGGAGGCAGGCGCTCCCGGGTCGGACTTCCCGGATGGCGAATTCGAGGAGGCCGGCGCGCGCATCGTCCACGAAGTCCAGCAGCTCTACGAAGGTGCGGATCTGGTCGTCAAGGTGCGGGCCCCGATGGAGCACCCGGGAACGGGCAAACACGAAGTCGACATGCTCCGAGAAGGGAGCCGGCTGATCGCAATCCTCGAGCCCTACCTGCGCCACGATCTCGTGAGGCGCTTGGCGGCGAAGGGGGTCACGAGCTTTGCGCTGGATCTGATGCCGCGCACCACGCTGGCACAGGACAAGGACGTCCTGAGCTCCATGAGCACCATCGCCGGCTACAAGGCCGTGCTGCTCGCGGCGAACGACCTCCCAAGGCTCATGCCGATGCTGATGACGGCAGCCGGAACGGTGAAGCCGGCTCGCGTGCTCGTGATCGGGGTCGGCGTGGCGGGTCTGCAGGCGATCGCGACGGCACGACGCCTGGGGGCCGTGGTCGCCGCCTTCGACATCCGCCCCGCCGTCAGGGAGCAGGTTGCGAGCCTGGGCGCGCGCTTCGTCGCGGAGGAGGCCATTGCGCAGGATGCCGAGCAGGCAAGCGGGTACGCGCGGGGGCAGACGGCCGCCGAGGGGCAGCGACAGCACGAGCTCCTGACAAAGCACATCGCCGACTCGGACGTCGTCATCTGCAGCGCGCTCGTACCAGGTCGCCAGGCGCCCGTCCTCGTCAGCCGGGACCAGGTCGAGAAGATGCGCCGCGGCTCCGTGATCATCGACCTGGCGGCAGACCATGGCGGGAACTGCGAGCTCACGGAGGCCGGCCAGGTCATCGAACACGCAGGCGTTCGTGTGCACGGCATTGAGAACGCCGCCAGCTCCGTGCCTGTGGACTCGAGCCGCATGTTTGCCCGCAACGTGCAGAACTACGTGCTGCACCTATTCTCGGGCGAGTCGCTCGAGCTCGACCTCGACGACGAGCTGACACGGGGCCCGCTCGTCACGTGCGAAGGCAAGATCGTCCACGATGGCGTGCGGGCCGCGCTGGAGGATTGATGGACACCAACTTCATCCTCGTGGTCACGATCTTCGTGCTCGCGCTGTTCGTGGGCTTCGAGCTGATCACCAAGGTGCCGCCCACGCTGCATACGCCGTTGATGTCCGGCTCGAACGCGATCTCCGGCATCGCGATCATCGGCGCACTGATCGCGTCCGGAGCACGCGACACCGCCCTCGCCACCGCGCTGGGAACCCTCGCGGTGACGCTGGCGACCGTGAATGTGGTCGGTGGATTCCTGGTCACGAACCGCATGCTGGGGATGTTCAAGAGCAAGGATGAGAGACACCGGTGACGGGCCAGACTCTGATCGCCTCCGCGTACCTCGTCGCTTCTGTGCTGTTCGTCCTCGGGATCAAGCGCCTGAGCTCGCCTCGCACCGCGCGGAGCGGGAATCTGCTCTCCGCCGTGGGTATGGGCGTGGCGATTGTCGCCACCCTCTCCCATCACGAGATCGTGGACTTCCGGGGAATCGTGGCCGGCGTCGTCATCGGTGGCACGATCGGTGCCATCGCGGCAGCACGCGTGCGCATGACCGCCATGCCTCAGATGGTGGCGGTATTCAACGGGCTCGGCGGGGCCGCCTCTGCCCTGGTCGCGGCGGCGGAGCTTGTTCGCCAGGTGGGAGCCGGCGCAGCGCCACCTCTCATCGTCTCGATCCCGATCGTGCTGGGAACGCTGATCGGAGCGGTCACCCTCACCGGGAGTCTGGTGGCCTTCGCGAAGCTGCAGGAGATCATGACAGGACGACCGCTGGTGTTCACCGGGCAGCAGCTTCTGAACGCGGTGCTCGGTCTGGGGATGCTCGTCCTCGCGGTGACGGTGACGGTACAGCCACAGGGCCTCGAGTTCTATTGGGGACTGTTCGCGGTCTCCGCGCTGCTGGGAGTCATGCTGGTGATTCCGATCGGCGGCGCGGACATGCCCGTTGTGATCTCGCTCTTGAACTCGGCTTCCGGTCTCGCCGCGTGCGCGACCGGGTTCATCCTGGAGAACCAGGTGCTGATCATCAGCGGCTCGCTCGTCGGCGCCTCCGGGATCATCCTGACGTGGATCATGTGCAAGGCCATGAACCGGTCGCTCACGAACGTGATCTTTGGCGCCTTTGGAGCCGAGACCGTCGAAGCGGCCGCGCTTGTGGCGGGATCGTCGGGCCCGGTGAAGAGCGGCTCCGCGGACGACGCGGCCGCCATTCTGGACGCTGCGCGCTTCGTCATCATCGTGCCGGGCTACGGGCTGGCGGTCGCGCAAGCCCAGCACGTAGTGCGCGAGCTCGCCGACCTGCTGCTGGAACGGAACGTCGAGGTTCGCTACGCGATCCACCCCGTGGCGGGAAGGATGCCAGGACACATGAACGTCCTGCTTGCGGAGGCGGACGTCCCGTACGAGCAGCTCGTGGAGATGGACGAGATCAACAGCTCCTTTCCTCACACCGACGTGGCCCTCGTCATCGGGGCGAACGATGTGACCAATCCCGACGCACACGAGAACCCAGCGAGCCCCATCTACGGCATGCCCATTCTGGACGTTGAGCGCGCCAAGACAGTCATGGTGTGCAAGCGCAGCATGAACCCTGGCTTTGCCGGAATCGACAACCCGCTCTACACCAAAGCGCAGACGATGATGCTCTTTGGCGACGCGAAAGCGACCATCGAATCCGTGCTCGTGTCGCTCCGAGAGCTCTAGCAGGTCGCGCCGCTATTCGGTGTCCTCTTCGGGCGCCTCGATGGTGATCTCCAGGTCACGACGGCGCTCGTAGATCTCTCGGAGCTTGCGCCTGCGTTCCATCTCCAGCTGGAGCTCCTGGCGGACGGTCTCCTCCTCGAGCTCGCGCTTCGCCACCTCGATCTGCGCTAGACGACACGCGCTGCCCATGTTTGGACCGCACGACGGATTCGCGCAGCAGACGTTCGCGAAGTCGTCGAAGGACTCCATCCGCTTCGGCAGCGCCGCGCCGTCCCAGCTGTCCGCGAAGCCTGGGTTGTCGAGCGCCATGTCGAAGACGTCCCGCGCCTCGATGAAGTCTCCGCCGCGCCACGCGGCCAGGATCTCGATGCGATCGATCTCGTCCGGCGGGCCGCGCAGCTTGCGGCCCTTGTCGAGCAGCGTACGCGCCCGGGAGAGCCTGCCCTTGTAGACCCAGACGTGCGCGAGGTTCGTGTAGCTGACGCCCTGTACGGGGGCGAGGCGGCTCGCGTTCTGGAAGCTCTCCACGGCCGTGTCCAGATCCCCCCTGTAGGCGGCTACGATCCCCATCCACGTGTGCGGCGCCGCGGCCGCGGGATCGATGGCTACCGCCGCGATGAGCTCGTCCTGCGCAGCTCCCAGGAGACGCAGGTACTCGGCCTGATCGCCCGCCTCGAGCGCGAGGCGGGCCTCCTGATAGTACACATCCGCGAGCTGAACGCGGACTTCGAGGTCGTCTGGGTAGTCCTCGCGCAGGATCTCGAGGTTTTCCTTGGCGTCGGCGACCCGGGCCTCCCTCGTCTCCTCCGCGGCCTCGTTCACGCCTTGCTGCGCAGTCTCCGCACCCGTACAGCCGAGTAGCGCTCCGAATGCGACGAGCGCGAGTGCAACATGCCAGTGCTTCACCGAACACCTCCCCCTTGGTAGAACCCCTGCAACACGGAGATCATGGGCTCGACATCTGCGCTGCCCGCCAGCTCGCGGCAGGAGTGCATCGAGAGCATGGGATTGCCTACGTCGACGGCCGAGATCCCCACGCGGGCCGCGCTGATCGGCCCTATGGTCGACCCGCAGGGCAGGTCGTTGCGGCTGACAAAGTGCTGGGGCTCGACGCCGGCCTCGCTGCACAGCGACGCAAAGATGCCAGCGCTGAGACCATCGCTGGCATAGGCCTGGTCCGCGTTGATCTTGATCACGGGGCCGCGGCCCAGCACGGGACGATGCCCAGCCTCGTGCTTGTCTGCGTAGTTCGGGTGGACCGCGTGCGCCATGTCGGCGGAGATCAGCAACGAGCGCGAGAGCGCGCGCGGCAGACCTTGCGGCTCGCCACCCTTGAAGCCGGAGACCATGCGCTCGAGCCCATCGTGGAGCAGCGTGCCTCCCGCGCCCTGCGCGCTGCGACTGCCGACCTCTTCGTGGTCGTAGAGAACGAGCGCGCGTGTGAAGGGCGGCAGCGCGCCTGGCTCGCAGCTCACGAGCGAGCAGATGCCGGCATGGCACGACGCAAGGTTGTCGAGACGCGGCGCGCTGATGAAGGCGCCGTCGATGCCTACGAGAGCTGAGGGCTGTGCATCGTACAGCATGAGATCGAAGGCGAGGATCTCGGCCGGCTCCACACTCGCGATGTCCTGTGCGCGAAGCTCCCGCGCGACCAGCTCATCCAGGACAGGCGCGTCATCCAGCCCGGCAACCGGAACCCCGTGCTGCTGCGCGTTCAGCTTGAGTCCTTCGCTCTTCACCTCTCGATATAGATGGATGGCGAGGTTGGGTATTCGAAGCAGGGGCCGCGCGAAGTCGAGCAGCTCCGTCCTGGGTGCGGGGCCGTCCCGCAGCGTGACCCGGCCCGCGATCGAGAGATCCCGATCGAGCCAGGTGTGGAGCAAGAGACCACCGTAGGTCTCGACCGCGAGCTGGCGGTAGCCGTGCGCAGAGACGTCGGCAAGCGGCTTGAGCCGCAGGTTCGGCGAGTCCGTGTGCGCCCCGATGATCCGGAAGCCACCGCTCGCGGGGGACTCCGAGCCTACCTCGAAGGCGATCAGACTGCCTCCTCCCCGAATCGCGAAGCGGCGATCTCCCGGCGACAGATCCCAGACCTCGTCTTCCCCCATGAGCCGATAGCCTGCAGCCTGCAAACGCCGCGCAGACTCCGCCACCGCGTGGTAGGGCGTGGGGGACGCATCGATGAACGCGATCAAGTCGCGCACGAGCTCCGACATGCCGGCCAGAGTAGCGGCGCACGGGCCTCGCGTCAGGCGCCGATCCTCGACCGTCCAGGGCCCGGGCAGTGCCGGACCGCTCGCGATAAACTCGCCCTGGAAGGACCACGGGATGAGCCACCAGACCATCGCCCCGGGGCTGCTGCTCGCCATGCCTCAGCTGGTAGATCCGAACTTCCATCGCACTGTGGTGCTGATGATCGAGCACCAGAACGGGTTGGGCTCGTTCGGTGTGGTGGTCAACCGGCCAGTAGACACGCGCGTCAGCACGGTGATGCATCACCTCGAGATCGGCTGGAACGGGGACCCGGACGCCCTCGTCTTCTGCGGCGGACCCGTACGGCCGGAGACGGGCTGGCTGCTGCATGAGCCTGTGAGTGGGACCGATGCCAAGGACACGCTCCGACTGACCCCCGGCCTGGCGATCTCTACCTCCGCCAAAGTTCTGGGTCAGCTGGCCGAGCAGCCGCCCGAACGAATCCGCTTCATGCTGGGCTACGCGGGTTGGGAGGCGGGCCAGCTCGAGGGCGAGCTCGCAGAGGGCTCCTGGCTGCTGTCGGATGCCTCTGCCGACTTGATCTTTGCCACGCCGCACGACGAGATGTGGGAGGCCGCACTCCGCAGGCTCAATATCGACCCGAGCGCCCTCGTTCCAGCTAGCGGGGTTCATTAGAGCCAGGGCCCGGCGCCACGCCGTCGGAGGCCGGGCACGTCCCCCGGCGGACTCCGCTCCTTGCGTGCACAGAGGGCCTGCTCGCCTCGGGTACCGCTACCACAGTCCGTCGGGGGACGTGCCCGGCCTCCGACTCCTTGCCTGGCCGGCATCGGACAAGGCGGACCGAACTCAACGACAGTGCTTAGTCGAGCTTTCTATTCTAGTCGCGAGTCGAGTGCGGGGGGGGGGTGGGCGGGGTGGGGTCAGTAGGGAGCTCAGGGCTTCTTCCAGCTTGGGGTGGGTGAAGCGGAAGTCGGTGGACTCGAGGCGAGAGGGGGTGAGACGGGTGCTGTCGAGGAGGAGGGGTTCTGCGAGCTCGCCCAGGGCGAGACGGAGGATTGGGACGGGGATGGGCAGGAAAGCGGGGCGGTGGAGGACTCGGGCGAGGGTCTTGGTGAACTCGGTGTTGGGGACGGGGTTCGGAGCGACGGCGTTGAAGGGACCCTCGAGATCGGGTTGGTCGAGCGCGTGCTGGAAGGCGGCGACGAGGTCGTCGATGTGGATCCAGCTCATGTACTGACGGCCGTGCCCAAGGCGGCCACCCAGCCCGAGTCGGAACGGCAGCAGTAGCGGCGCCAGCGCGCCTCCGTGGCGCGCGAGCACCACGCCGATCCGGGGAATGGCGACGCGGATGCCCGCGCGTCGAGCCGGCTCGACCGCCTGCTCCCATGCGAGGCATACCTCGGCCAGGAAGCCGCTGCCCGGGCCGCTCTCCTCGTCGAGGCGGGCATCGCCTCGGTTCCCGTAGTAGCCGATTGCAGACGCGGAGATCAGAACGGAGGGGGGCGTCGTCAGACGCGCGAGGACCTCGCTGAGCAGGCGTGTGCTGCCGGTCCGACTCTCGAGAATCTCGCGCTTCCTGCGCGCCGTCCAGCGCCCCGGCGCGATCGGCTCGCCCGCCAGATGGACGACCGCGTCGATTCCGTCGAGCTGCGCCGGGTCGAGCTCACCCGCGGCCGGGTTCCAGACGCGCTCATGCGGAGCGAGCTGCGTGCCACCCCGTACGAGGCACACGACCTGCTCCCCGGCCTTCGCAAGCGCGGTCTGGAGACATCGCCCGATCAGTCCGGAGGCCCCTGTGATCGCGATACGCCGGCTCAATGACGAATCTCGAAGCGACCGTGCTCGCCGGTCACGGGCTCTTCCACGAGCTCGATGTCTGAGACACGCGCGAAGGGCGGGCCCTCGCGCGCGTAACCGATCGCATTGGTTACGGCGGCGTCGTCGCCCTCGAAGACGGCCTCGACCCGACCGTCTGCCGTGTTCCGCACCCAGCCGGACACGCCGAGCTCGTTCGCGCGGCGGCACAGGGTATCGCGGTAGAAGACTCCCTGTACCCGACCCGACACGACTACGTGTACGCGCCTTTGCGTCAATCGGAGTCCGCGACGGCTGCCACTAGGGCCAGGTCGCTCTCCCGAACGGTGCCCGCGTCGAACTTCCTAGCCGACGCAGACATGCGCGTGAGAGCGGCTCCGAGCGCCATCGGTGGCTTGGTCTCGCCCTTCTTCGCGCGGTGCCAGCGCACCGGGTTGATGCGCGCCACCACGAGATTGCGAAGGTAGGGCGAGCGAAAACCTCGCTCGCGCAGCTCGCCGATGATCCGGGTAACCTGCTCATCGATGCCGAGCAGTCGAGCGGACCAGCCCTCGCGCTCCTGCAAGCACTTCGCGAGCGTCTTGGAGCCAAAGCGATCCACCTTTCGCAGGAACGGACTGTAGGCGCCGCCGGCAAAGCGTCCGTTCTGCTCGTACACGATGCCGAGAGTCAGGAGTGACGGCGCTTCGAACTCCTCCTCGAAGTCGCTCTCCTTCGCGCGCTTGCGCCGCACCGCCAGCTCACGCGCCATCCGGATCACCTCCAGGCTGCGGTCCTTGAGGTTGTGCGCCTTCTCTGTGTTGAGGGCGAGGATCCGGAACGCCAGATTCTCGTCGGGCGAGACGAGCGCCGTCACCGACCGCAGACCGAGGTGCTTGGCGGCTGCAAGTCGGTGTCGACCGTTCGGCGTCCACAACATGCCGTCCGCGCCTCGGACGGCGATCAGCGGGTCGAGGAACGATCCGCTCTCCTCGATCTTCTTTGCTAAACGCTTGGTGTGCGTGGGCGACAGGTCACGCTGGAACGGCGTCGGCGCGATAGCATCGAGCGGCAGCACCGCGAGCAGCAGGGGCTTGCCGGAGAGGGGCTCCCGATACGCGCCGATCGCAGCGCCTCCAAGGGCGGAGACCTGTTGTGCCAGCGGCTCGATCTCGCGCGCCGAGACCTCCATCAGGACCTCGGCGCCCTGCAGACCGCGCTTCTGCTTGGCCGGGATCAGGCGCTTTCGCGCGGAAGACGCCTTTCGCCTCGACTTCTTCCGGGTGGCCTTCTTCCTCGCGGCCATGGGGGGAGCCTCCGCGGGGATTCTATCGCATGCCCCCCGCGACGACCTCGAGCCAACCCGCTGGGCCCTCGGTCACCTCTCCGATCACGGCGGCTGCGAGCGACTGACGCTCCGTAAGCGCCGACACCAGCTCGGACTCACGCTCGGGCGGCACGGAGATCAGCAGCCCACCGGACGTTTGCGCATCACACAGGACCAGGCGCTCGCTCTCAGGCAGATCGCTGGCGAAGCTCGCCCGCGGCTCCACGTAGGCCAGATTCCGCACGGTCCCCCCGGGGGTGATGCCCTCGCTCGCAAGCCGACGGACGAACTCGAGGACGGGGACGGCGTCCGCGTACACGCGGGCGGCCACGCCCCCACCCAGGAGCAGATGGTGCAGGTGGCCGAGCAGACCGAACCCGGTCACGTCGGTCGCGGCGTTCGCTCGCGCCGCCAGTGCCGCGTCCTTCGCATCGCGGTTGAGCCGGGTCATGACCGCCACCACCTGCGCAAGCTCTGCGTCGCTCAGACTCTGGCCCTTGATCGCCTGGGCGGCGATCCCCGTTCCGATCGGTTTCGTGAGCACCAGCCGATCGCCCACGCGAGTCCCCTTCTGAGAGAGGCCTGCGGTGCCGACCGAGCCCAGCACGCAAAGTCCGTACTTGAGCTCCGGGTCGATTACCGTGTGGCCGCCGACGATTGCACAGCCCGCCTCGGCCGCCTTGTCCCGTCCTCCGCGGAAGATTTGCACAAGCACGTCGCGAGGCACGTCTCCCTCCGGAAAGCCGCAGATGGCCAGCGCTACCTGCGGCTCGCCTCCCATGGCGTAGATATCGGACAGGGAGTTCGCCGCAGCGATGGCCCCGAAGGTCTCGGGATCATCCACGATGGGCGTGATGAAGTCGACACTGAACGCGAGCGGAGGGCCGTCTCCGGAGCGCAGGAGGGCCGCATCCTCCATGGGACCCACGTCGGCGTCGACCCACGGGTGATCGAAAGGTGCGATCGCGTTCAGGACCTGGACCAGGTCCTCAGCACCCAGTTTTCGGGCTCACCCCCCTGCGGGCACGAGCTGCGTCAGACGGATATCGGTCACGAAAGCGCCTTTCTCTTGTTTGAGGACACGTTCGAATGGTATCAGCGCCGCCAGAAGCCGGGTGTGAGGATGACGAGCGCCGTGTAGATCTCGAGCCGTCCCAGGATCATGAGGCCGCTCGTGACGAGCTTTGCCGCTGGCTCGAAGTGGTCGAAGGTCGTGGCCGGGCCGGCACCGCCGAAGCCCGGCCCGATGTTCCCCAGCGTGACTGCAGCTGCCGAGAAGCCCGTATACAGGTCGGAGCCCAGCACACAGAGCGTGGCGGTTCCGAGACCGAGAACGACGACCCACATGCCGAGGAAGCCGAGCACGCTCAGCAGCACCTCGTCGTCGACGGTGGTGCCTCTCAGCTTGATCGTCCCGTAGCCATGGGGATGTACCAGGCGAAAGAACTGGGAGAAGGCGAGTCGCATCAGCACGAGCACGCGAATCACCTTGACCCCCCCGGCCGTGGAGCCGGCCATGCCTCCGACGAACCAGAGGAAGAGGATCGCGGCGTGCGAGAGAGGTGGCCAGACATCGAAGTCCTGCGTGGAGAACCCGGTCGTCGAGAGGATCGAGGCCGTCTGGAAGGCCGCGTGCTCCAGTGCCTCCGGAGTGTCCGGGTATGCGCCTCCGCTGCCGAAGCGCAGGTCGAGCGTGATCAGCAGCACGACGAGCAGGCAGATGCCGAAGTAGAGCCGCAGCTCCGGATGATCGGCCCACGGAATCCCACGCGTGAGCGAGGCGTGCAGGATCGCGAAGCTCGTGCCTCCAAGCAGCATGAAGATCGACGTCACGACGTTGATGTAGCCGGAGTTGTAGAAGCCGAGAGACGCGTCGTGCGTCGAGAAGCCCCCGGTGGAGATCGTCGTCATCGCGTGGCAAACGGCGTCGAAAGGGCCCATTCCCCCGAGGTAGAGCAGGCCGCCATCCACGACGGTGAGCCCGAGGTAGAGCACCCAGAGCAGCTTTGCGGTCTCGGCGATGCGCGGGGTGAGCTTGTCCTTCGTGGGTCCCGGTCCCTCCGCCTTGAAGAGCTGCATGCCACCCAGCCCCAGAATCGGGAACACAGCGATGCCGAGCAGCACCATGCCGAGCCCACCCATCCACTGCGAGAGACTCCGCCAGAGCAGGACGGACCGGGGCAGCGCGTCGACCCCGGACAGGACCGTGGCGCCGGTCGTCGTGAAGCCGGAGGTGGCCTCGAACAGGGCGTTCACGGCGGAGATCTGCAGGCTCTCGTTGTTCAGCAGGGGAACCGCCCCCAGGAGACAGGCGGAAACCCAGGCCAGCGTAACCGCCATGAACGCCGAGCGATGGTCGAGCGACATCTCGGCGCCACGCGCCGGTACGAGACACAGGGCTCCGAGTCCAGCCCCGAGGCACACCGCAACGGCAAAAGGCTGCCATGGCTCCCCGAGCACGACGGCCGTGACCAGGCTGGCAGTCTGCGCCAGTGCCACCACCCCCAGCACCACGCCGACCAGCCAGAGGATGGTCCGCACGTTCATCGGCGGCGTACTCTAGCCTTTCTTGTGGGACCCGGCGCGCGAGCGGTCGCGCGCCACCCACCTTCGCTCGGCTACGCCTCGCTGCGCGCGCCGCTATCGCGGCGCTTGCCGTTGTGGGACCCGGCGCGCGAGCGGCCGCGGGCCACCCACCTCCGCTCAGGGCTTCGCCCTTCGCTGCGCGCGCCGCGTTCCGCGGCGCTTGCAGGTTGCCAAGCCCCGTGGGCGGTTGCCGGGTCTCCACCGGAATCCGAACTTGGGGACGGTCCTTAATCCGAACTTGTTTGGCCGAAGTCGGAACTTCTGCTCACAGCGGCGGGACTCTTTGGCACATTCGTTCATCTAGGCACCGCTGCGGTCGTCTCACGCGGAATAAGTTCAGATTAAGGACCGTCCCTAGGTTAACCGGGTCCCCACAAGACCGCGGTGGGTCTCGCAAGTACGCGGAGGGCACCCGCAAGCGCCGCAAAGCGGCGCGCGCAGCGAGGCGGAGCCGAGCGTAGGTGGGTGGGCCGCGGCCGCCCGCGGCCCGGGTCCCACAAGACTCTCTCTGCTTCACTATTGTCTGCGGGTAGACGATGAAAGACGGGATGCGGGTCAGGTCAGGGAGGGATCGGCGCAGGTCTGCCAGGCGCACTCCCGAGCGACGGGCGCTCCTTGCCGAGCGTTTGCCGTATCTAGCCAGCGTGCGCCCTCCTGCGGTTCCCGGCCCCGTACCGGCCTTCGGCGACTGGTTCGAGGTCGCGACCTACAACGTTCATCGCTGGTCGGGAGTAACGGGCGGGCGCAGGTGGATGCCAGAGCTGGCGAGCGACGTGATCGTCGAGCTGGGCAGCGACGTGATCGCGCTCCAGGAGTGCTTGCGCCCCATCGGGGCCGAGGACCCTCTGGAGCGAATCGCCGACGAGCTGCAGCTGTACCTGGCTTTCGTCTCCACGCGAGCCCATCGCCTTGGCGAGCTGGGAAACGCGATCCTGTCTCGCTGGCCAATGACTGGAGTCTTCACCCTGGACCTGAGTCAGGGTCGACTGGAACGACGCTCCGCGATCGCGGCCCAGTTCAGAGGGGACCTGCGCTCGGTCGCGGTCGTTGCGACTCACCTCGGGCTGGTCGACCGCACGCGGGAGCGACAGGTGCGCTCCTTGCTCTCACACCCACAGCTTCAGGGTCCCACCATATTGTTGGGAGACATGAACGCCTGGCGACGCTGTGCGGCCACTCGACGGCTCGACCGCGAGTTCACGGAGCGACACCACAACAAGAGCTGGCCGCCCACCTTCCCTTCGACGCGGCCGGTCCTGGCACTCGATCGCGTGTACGCTCGGGGCGCGCAAGTCAAGCAGGTCCGAACCCACAAGAGTCGTCTGGCACGACGGGGCTCCGATCATCTGCCGGTCATCGCGACCATCGAGCTCGACGCGGAGTCGAACGGCGCGGGCTGAATCGAAGCTGGTTTGACACCCCCTCTCTGCGTCGGGCAGGATGCGCGTGTTTCAGGTGGGGAGGAGATGCCCGAAGTCGTCCAGCGTCGTGCGACACTTCGCGACTTCGCGCCGAAACCCGCCCGTGCGGCCGCGGAACTGCTGGCTTCGCTCCAGGCGCCCGAGAAGTCGATCCCGAGCAGATTGCTCTACGACGCCAGAGGAGTCGAGCTCTTCGAAGCGATCTGCGAGACCGAGGAGTACTACCTGACGCGGACCGAGCTCGGGATCCTGCGTGAGAACGTTCGCGAGATGACCGAACTGATCGGGCCGCGCAGTCTGCTCATCGAGTACGGCAGCGGCTCGGGACTGAAGACCCGTGTGCTGCTCGATCACCTGCAGACGCCCGTTGCCTACGTCCCCATCGAGATCTCGCGCGAAGCTCTGCAGAAGTCCACGGAGGCGCTCCACGTCCGCTACCCGGGGCTGCACGTGCTGCCCGTGGTGGCCGACTACACGTCGCACTACGAGCTGCCGCAACCACCTAGCGAGCCGGCCAGACGCGTCGCGTTCTTTCCAGGCTCGACCATCGGCAACTTCGAGCTGGAGGACGCGGAGAGCTTCATGCGCCACATCGCGAGCGACGTTAAAAAAGGAGGCAGGCTGCTCGTGGGCGTCGACCTGCACAAGGACGTCGACACGCTCGAGCGAGCCTACAACGACGCCGATGGGATCACGGCGGAGTTCGAGCTCAACGCGCTCAACCACATCAATCGCGAGTTCGGCGCGAACTTCGAGACGGAGCGCTTCGCGTACCGCTCCTGGTACCACACGGAGCTGCAGCGCATCGAGATGTATCTGGAGAGCCTCGAGAACCAGCACGTACGGGTCGCTGGAGGAGAGATCGCCTTTGCAAAGTCGGAACGGATCCTGATGGAATGCGCACAGAAGTACACACTGGAGAGCTTCGGTCGTTTCGCCGCGGCGGCAGATTTCTCCGTCGAACGGGTCTGGCTGGACGATCGCTCGCTCTTCAGTATCCAGTATCTTCATCGCAACTGAGGGGCGCGCTCCCCGACGCGACAGAGGAGGGAGCCATGGACTACACGCTCGTTCACCACAAAGTGCGGAGCCACGTCGCCCGGATCGAGGAGGGCATGCGCTCGTTCCTGGAGAAGCGCGAGCCGGTCTTCAGAGGCCGCTGAGATGCTCGGAATCGACCTGCACGCCAAGCGAGCCTTCGTGGCGGGCGTGGCCGACGATGCTGGCTTCGGCTTCGCGATCGCGAAGAAGCTGGCCGAGGCCGGAGCCTCCGTCTGCGTCGGGACCTGGCCCCCTGCCTACGGGATCTTCACAAAGCTGCTCGAGCGCGACAAGATTGCCGACTCTCTGCAGCTCCAGGACGGGAGGAAGCTCGAGTTCGAGCGCATCTACGCGCTAGACGCCGCGTACGACGAGCTCGACCGAGTGCCCATGGAGGTCCGCGAGCATCGCCGCTACAAGGCACACCCCGACTTCACGCTGCAGGGTGTAGCGGATCAGCTCGTGGCCGAGTTCGGCGAGAAGCCACTCGACATCGTCGTGCACAGCCTGGCGAACGGATCAGAGGTCAAGAACCCGCTTCTGGATACGAGCCGCGAGGGCTACCTGGACGCGCTGAGCGCAAGCAGCTACTCGTTCGTAGCACTCGTGCAGCGCTTCGGTCCCCTGCTGCGAGAGCACGGCTCCTTCCTCACCCTCAGCTTCATGGCGTCCGAACGGGTGATCCCCGGCTACGGGGGCGGCATGTCCTCGGCCAAGGCGGCTCTCGAGTCCGACACGCGCACCCTCGCGTTCGAGGCCGGGCGCCGCTGGGGTGCGCGCGTCAATTGCATCTCGGCGGGCCCTCTGGCCTCGCGCGCAGCGAGCGCGATCGGATTCATCGGAACGATGATCGACTACGTCAGCAAGAACTCACCGCTGCCCGAACCCATTCACGCGTCAGAGGTGGGTGCTGCCGCCACCTTCCTCGCGAGCCCCCTGGCGTCGGGTGTTACCGGAACCACCCTCTACGTCGACAAGGGGTTCCATGCGATGGGCATGGCGGTGGAGTAGCAGCCAGGCGCGCTGATGCGTACACCGTCGGCGGCCTGGATCCTGGCATGGACGTGTCTCGAGCTACGAGAGGTTTTCTAGGCGGACTATGGTTTCGCGGCCGGTTGCGAGATCTTTGACTTTTACCGAGTCGGTTTGCCATTCGTCGGGGCCGACCAGGACGACTCGGGTGGCGCCCATGCCGTCGGCGGACTTTAGGGCCTTTGAGAGACGGGGGGAGCCGTAGGGGGCGTCGGCGCGGACGCCTTCCGCACGGAGCTTTGCGACGACGCGACGGGCGGCGGAGCGCATCTCGGCACCGATCGCTACCACTACGACGTCTACACGGGGGGCGGACGTCGGCAGCAGGCCTCGTTCCTGCAGGAGCTCGCCGAGCACGGCGTCTCCCATACCGAAGCCGAGTGCCGGGAGCTTGGGACCTCCGAGCAGCTCGATGAGCTCGTCGTAGCGGCCGCCACCCGCGACCGAGCGCAGTGAGCGGGTGCGATCGAAGATCTCCCAGACGGGTCCCGTGTAGTAGTCGAGCCCCCGAACGATGCGAAAGTCGGGCTCCAGGAAATCGCCGATGCCGAAGTCCTCGCAGGCCTCGAGCACGGCGCCTAGCTCATCCCCGGCTTCGACGGGCATGCGCTCGCACCAGCCCGCGAGCTCCTGTGCGCGACTCGTCCCCAGCAGCGCCTCGAGCCGACCCGCAGCCCTGTCGTCCCTCTCGAGCCTGTCGATCAGGGCCAGCACCTCTGGCTCGTCCGCGTCGCCCACATCGATCTTGCGGAGCTGCCTGCGCAGCAGGCGGCGATCGTTGATGCGCACGATGACGTCGTCTGAGCCGAGGCCGAGACTGCGCAGCCCTTCGACGGCAACGGAGATCGCCTCCGCATCGGCCGCCGCGTCGTCGCTCCCGAACACATCGACGTTCCACTGCCGAAACGCCCGTGTCCGACCGCGCTGAGGCTTCTCGTAGCGATAGAACTCCGGCACGCAGAACCACTTGATAGGCTTCGGGAGCCCGGCGGCGCGACCTGCCACCATGCGCGCAATGCTCGGCGTCATCTCTGGCCGCAACGCCACTTTGCGTCCGCCCTTGTCCTCAAAGGCGTAGAGCTGCGACACGATCTCCTCGCCCGACTTTGTCGTGAAGAGCTCGAGTGGCTCGAGGACGGGCCCGTCGATCTCCTCGAAGCCGGCGCCCACAGAGGCCTCGCGCCAGGCGGACTCGATCGCGCGCCTGGTGGCGAGCTCCGCGGGCAAGAAGTCGCGAAAGCCGGGGAGGACCTTGAACTTCATAGCGCGGCATCCTAGCGGAGCCGTGCCCGGGCGTCAGTCGACCGAGAGACCTTCACCCGAGTCGCAGACGAGACGATGAAGAGCAGGATGGAGCGTCTCAGCCCGAGACGGGCAGCAAATGACGGCCTCCCGGCGGAGCGTTATTTTCCGCAAACGGGGCGCGACGCCTCGAAACACGGAGGCTTCGCGGCGTGAACACGAATCTCCCGCAGCCGACGGCCGCAGGGAAGCTCGAGCTCGCTGCGCTGCTCAGCGGCGAGAACGGTGCCTGGGTCGAGTCTCTCTACGAGGACTACGTGCTCGGGCGGGCCGGCCTGCCGGACCACTGGCGCGAGGTCTTCGACGCGATCCACGTGCGCGACGCTGGCGAGCAACCTCCGGTCACCTCGGGGCCGATGCGCGAGGCGGGGAGCCTCTCCGGCCTCGGAATCTTCGCGCTCGTGAACGCGTACCGGACCCACGGTCACCTGATCGCAGAGCTCGATCCGCTGAGAGGGGGCGCAAGCGAGCACGCTCTGCTGGACCCGCGTGAGTTCGGACTCGAGGAGGAGCACCTCGACGTGAAGGGCTCCTGCGGGAACTTCCTCGGCCTGCGCGAGGCCACCCCGCGCGAGCTGATCGAGAGCCTGCGGGCGACGTACTGCAGATCCTTCGCCGTCGAGTTCATGGAGATGCGCGACAAGGAGCGCCGCGACTGGCTGCTCGAGCGCATGGAGCCCGTCCAGAACCAGCCAGAGCTCCCGGCAGAAGGCCGCCGGAGAGTCTTGACCCAGGTGATCGCAGCAGAGCGCTTCGAGCAGTTCCTGCACAAGCGCTTCATCGGGCAGAAGCGCTTCTCGATAGAAGGGGCCGAGTCGCTGCTCCCGCTCATGGACTCGCTCGTCGAGGATGCATCGCAGCTCGGTGCCCATGAGGTGGTGATCGCCATGGCGCATCGTGGTCGCCTCAACGTGATGGCGCACACGATGGGAATGCCCTACGTGGCGGTGATGGCCGGCTTTCAAACGGCGCTCGTGCCACTCGACGCGCAGGGCTCCGGCGACGTCAAGTACCACCGAGGCTACTCCTCGGACCGCAAGACGCGCGCGGGCAGGACGATCCATCTCTCCCTGCAGCCGAACCCGAGCCATCTGGAGTGGGTGAACCCCGTCGCGGAGGGGATCGTGCGAGCCAAGCAGAACTTCCGCGGCGACGTCGAACGCGCCCAGGTGATCCCCGTCATGATCCATGGCGACTCCGCCTTCATCGGACAGGGAATCGTGCCGGAGACCCTTGCCATGTCGGAACTCGACATCTACTGGACCGGCGGAACTATACACATAATTGTGAACAATCAGATCGGCTTCACGACGGAGCCGAAGGACTACCTCTTTACCCAGCATCCGAGCGACATGGCCAAGGTGATCCAGGCGCCCATCTTCCACGTAAACGCGGACGACCCCGAGGCCTGCGTCAACGCCGCGCGGCTCGCGATCGAGTTCCGACAGCGCTGGAAGGAGGATGTGATCATCGACCTGGTCTGCTATCGGCGCCACGGACACAACGAGGGCGACGATCCGACCTTCACCCAGCCGCAGCTCTACAAGCAGGTCCGCACCCACCCGCGCGTGGGCACCATCTACACCGAGCGGCTGCTACAGGAAGGCGTGATCGACGAGGTTGCCGTCGAAAAGACCGAACGCGAGCAGAACCAGCGCCTGGAAGAGGCGCTCGAGCGCAGCAGCGAGCAGCAGCGCGACGCCGGCACCGAGGGCTACCACGGTCTGTGGAGCGGGCTGGAAGCGCGCGCGCGCGTCGAGCTCCCAACGGCGGTCCCCCGGGAGCAACTCGGGCGAGTCGCAGACGCCCTACTCGACCTGCCGGAAGGCTTCGCCGCTCACCCGAAGATCGCGCGACTCATGGGGCAGCGCGCTCGCTCTATTGCCGAGGGACGCGGGATCGACTGGGGAACCGCGGAGTGCGTGGCGCTGGGGACCATGCTGCTCGAGGGAACCACAATCCGGCTGACGGGCCAGGACGTCGAGCGCGGCACCTTCAGCTCGCGCCACGCCGTTCTTCACGACGTCGAGACCGCTGCACGCGCGATCCCCCTCGACACCCTCGGCAGCTTGGGCTCGCGTCTGATCATCAGCAACAGCAACCTCTCCGAGGCCGCAGTGCTTGGCTTCGAGTACGGCTACAGCTCTGTCGATCCCGATCGCCTGGCGATCTGGGAGGCGCAGTTCGGGGACTTCTCCAATACCGCCCAGGTCATCATCGACCAGTTCATCGCCAGCGCGGAGACCAAGTGGAGGCGTTCCAGCGGGCTCGTGATGCTGCTGCCGCATGGATACGAGGGACAGGGCCCCGAGCACTCGAGCGCTCGCCTCGAGCGCTTCCTCCAGCTCTGTGCAGAGGACAACATCCAGGTCTGTAATCTGACGACACCCGCGCAGTACTTCCACGCGCTACGCCGCCAGATCCGCCGCAACTATCGCAAGCCGCTGGTCCTCATGTCCCCCAAGAGCCTGCTACGCCACCCGCTCGCCGTATCCTCCGTCGAGGAGTTTACGGAGGGGGCCTTCCACTGCGCCATCGACGACCCCGCGTTCGTTTCGGGAGACCTGGACCGGCCTCAGGTACGGCGGGTCATCGTGTGCTCGGGAAAGGTCTACTACACGCTGCTAGCCGCGCGTGAGGACTCGAACTTCAACGACGTCGCTCTGGTTCGCCTGGAGCAGCTGCACCCCTTCCCGTTCGAGCTCCTGCATGACCTGCTTGCGGCGTATCCTGCACGCGACATCGTCTGGTGTCAGGAGGAGCCGTGGAACATGGGAGCCTGGTCCTACGTCCAGGAGCGAATGCGACGGGTGCTCGGCCCCGAGGTCGGCCTACGCTACGTGGGTCGACACGAAGCCGCGAGCCCGGCGACAGGCTCGTACTCCATTCACGAGCAGGAGGAGGCGGAGTTCGTGCGCGAGGCCTTCGCCAGGGGTTCCCGCGAGCGCAGCCCCTGACCGGCTTGCACGCTCAGCACATCGGGCCCAGGCGCCACTCGCGGAGGGCCCGGTCAACGAGCTTTCGAACTGCTGGCTCGCGCCGGAACGACAGGTGGCTGCCGTGGTACCAGGCCAGCTGCGGCTCGCCCCAGTGGGTCCACAAATCACGCGGCTGGTCGGCGGTGACCAGCCGATCGACGGTTCCGGCGTAGATGAAGCAGCGCTCCCTGGGCAGGAGCGGCTGGAGCGCGAGAGGCGAGATCGAACGCATGAGCTCTTCGACCTGGCCCCACTCCAGACCCCGACGCTCCAGCTCCCTGCGCGTCTCGGGTACCGAGAGTCTGCTCTCGCCACGCAGGAAGTCGACGACCGGAACGCCGGCGATCACGCACGCCAGGTCGTCGTCGAGTCCAGCAAGCAGCGCGGCCGAGTATCCGCCCAGTGAGATGCCGTAGATCCCGACGGACTCGGCGGCGTCGGCGCGCGCCCAGCTCAGGAGCCGACGGATATCCCACATCGCCTGGGCCTCGGCAAAAACAGTGTCCAGAAGCTCGCCACCGACGAAGCGGTCACCACTGCGGAGTCCCACCTTCCGCGGCCCGTGCAGCGGGAGCACGGGAAAGAGCAAATTGTGGCCGAGCTCGCGGTGCAGCCGTTCGGCCTCGAAGGCCGGGAAGTCCAGCAGGGGGAAGCCCATGCCCAGGCCGTGGATGCAGACGAGCCACGGGCGTGGCTCCGCGCCGTCGCGCAGCACCCAGGCGTGTCCGCGCCGATTCTTCGCATAGCTCAGCCAGCGTTCGCGACCGGGAGCCGCGGCTGGCGGCTCATAGCCGCTCTCGAAGCTCAGGTGTTCGTAGCGCAGCCCGCGCATCTCCTTCCGGTCGATGCTCGGCGACTCGAGAGCAGGCGGCTCCGCGTGGAAGCTGGCGGGCTTCTCCAGCCAGCCTTGCTCCGTGAAGAGCTCGTGCGCTCCACGGATCTCCTCGACCACCCGTGCAGTATCCAGGCTGACGAAGCCGCGCCGGGCCAGGGGCACGGTCGCGATGATGGCCTCGTCGAGTCCGATCTTTGCAGCGAGCTTCAGATCCAGCGTCGGCTCCGGCACGCCCGGCACCACGGCCTGTCGCCGCTGACTCACCCAGCCAGCAGCCAGAAAGCTCCCGCCCGCTAGGATGAGCAGCCAGAGAGCCCCCGAGGGGCCCACCACGAAGAGCATGGGAAGCGCCAGTACAGCTCCGAGCGCCCCACCGAGCGCGCTCATCTGCAGGGGCCGCACGTCGCGCTGCAGCCACAGCTGCGAGACGCCCCCGGCGAGCAAGAGCGAACCCGGAATCGCACCGAGGACGAAGCCAGCAACACCCGCTCCAGCGCCCGAGATCAGCCACAACAGGCCCGCGACGATCGCGACCACGCAATGCCAGAACCGACCTCCCATGGCCTCCCTCAGAGCTCCGCACGCGCGCCGCTCGAGTCGAGCCTACGCCTCGCTCGCGACCGCCGCCCGAGCGCGCGCCTACTCCACTCGAGTCCCGCTGCGACGCGGAGCTCGGAGAAGGACGCGACGATCTCGTCCGTCAGCAGCGGCAGGTCAGGCAGGCGCTCGCGATCCGCGACGAGTCCCCAAGTGAGGCGTCCGGCATAGCTCCACAGCGCGATCGAGAGCGCGTGATTCGGTGCGAGCGGCGCCTGCGGATGGCAGACCAGTAGCCTCGAGGGCAGGAAGTAGAGCGGCACCTGCGGCCCAGGGACGTTCGTCACGACCAGGTTGCAGGCGTCGGCCCCGTAGAGGGCAAGGGCGCCTCGCGAGAGCAGCGACGAGCCAGTCCAGCGCGTGACGCCGGCAAGATCGGCGGCCGGGACCGCCCCGCCTGCAGGCGTGAGCCCACGCGTGGCTCGGCGCACCAGCTCCAGCTGATCGAGCGGCTCCGGCTCCCCCACCGGGAGTCGCACGGCGTGGATGGCGATGCGTTCCGGCGAAGTGCCCGGACTCGAATATACGCTGATCGGTGTAGATGCCGTCAACTCGAACGACCTCAAACCGACGCCCCTCCGCTCCAGGAAACGGCGCATGGCTCCCGTTGCGGTGGCGAGCACCAGCTCGTGAACCGTGCAGCCCAACCGCCGCTTCACGGCACGGACGTCGGCCAGCTCCATGCCGACCCAGTCGCTCTGCCGGTGCGGTCCGATCTGACCGTTGAGCAGCGTTTCGGTTGGCTCGCGCCCGAATCTTACAAACGTATCGACCCAGGTCCTGGCTCGCGCCTCGACGCTCGACGCGAACTCCTGGGGACGCGTCAGCACACCACCGACGTCGCGCGCCAGCTCGAGGGGAGAGCGCACGCGGCGCAGGATCTCGTCGCGCAGCAGGTGCAGCTGGCTCGGCGCGAGGCGCGGCTCGAACTCCCGCGGCTTGTCGCTCTCTTCCGTCGGCTCCGCTGCAAGGAGGAGCGTCAGCAGGTCGACGCCGTGCGGCCCATCGACAACGCAGGCGTGAGTCTTGGACACGATCGCAAAGCGATCCCCGTCCACTCCCTCCACGATCCAGAGCTCCCAGAGCGGCTTCTCGCGATCGAGCTCTTGCGACATGATGCGCGCGGCGAGACGCTTCAGCTGCGACTCGTCCCCCGGACGCGGCAGGCTCGTATGCCGGACGTGGTGGTCGAGGCTGAAATGATCATCGTCGACCCACACTGGCGAGTTTTCAAAGGGCACGCGCGCGAGTCGCTGGCGATAGCGCGGCGCTCGATGGAG
The DNA here is from genome assembly GCA_965247115.1 of Myxococcota bacterium. Lineage (GTDB taxonomy): Bacteria > Myxococcota_A > UBA9160 > SZUA-336 > SZUA-336 > JAUXJB01. The sequence continues at coordinate 1,872,810 of CBDFGR010000003.1, read as the reverse complement.
TTGCGAAGCCGCGTGCGCCCGAATCCGCTCGATGTCGATGCCGCCCTCCAGCGTGCGCAGCGTACTCGCATCGAACACCAGCACCGCGCCCACGTGGGTGTGGGTCGCAGCGCTATCCTGTGCGAGAGAGAAGGTCGCTGCCTCGCTGAGCCGGTCGTACCGGGTGCTCACCCGCTCCTGTGTAGCTTCGGGTGCTCGAGGTGTAAACCCCGTCTTGCGGGGCCTGTCTTGCGGGGCCCTGCGCGCGAGCGGTCGCGCGCCTCCCGCTCTTCGTTCGGCTATCGCCTCACTGCGCGCGCCGCTCCGCGGCGCTTGCGGGGAGGCGTGACTTTCTTGGGGCGCTGCGGGTGCATGAGTGACGTTTTGCGGTCCCAGCGCGAGCGCCGTTCGTGTACTTGCGTGACGTTCCGTGCCGATCTCGTAGACTGTCGGGCAGAGTCGAACTCGATCACGCGGGGGAGAGAGGATGCAATTCGCACTCTGCGCACTGCTTGTTTTCGTTTGCGGCCTGTCGGCCTGTGTGAATCTTGACGTTGGCGGCTTGGGGTCGGCCCGCCCCCTACAGGAGACAACCGTGCTCGGGGAAGACGGGCCGAAGCTCGCCATGGTCGACGTCTCGGGCTTGATCACCGAGGCGACACGCTCGCGCTTTCCTGGCTTTCCGAGCGGCCCTGGCCACGCAGCACGACTGCGAGAAGCTCTCGACCTGGCTGCCGCGGATCGCGACGTCGCGGCGCTCTTGCTCCGCATCCGCAGCCCAGGAGGCACCGTCGGGGCCACGGAGACCATTCACCACGAGCTCCTGCGCTGGAAGACCCGGACCCAACGCCCGGTGATCGCCTACATGAACGGGCTCGCCACATCCGGCGGCTATTACATCGCCATGGCTGCGGACGAGATCATCGCCCAGCCCGCCGCTGTTACCGGCTCGATCGGCGTCCTGATGAGGGGCCTGAACTTCTCCGGACTGCTGGAGCGGGTCGGCGTCGCCGACCAATCGTTCACGAGCGGACCTTACAAGGATGCCGGTTCCACCCTGAGAGACATGTCGCCGGAAGAAGCCGAGCAGCTGCAGGGTGTGGTCGACGAACTGCAAGCGCGCTTTCTCGACGTCGTCGAGGCAGGACGCCCGAAGCTCGATCGCAGCAGAATCGTCGAGCTCTCCGACGGCCGGATCTACACGGCTTCCCAGGCCCTCGACGTGGGCCTGATCGACGCGATCGGCCACCTGGAAGACGCAGCTGCAGCGGCGGAGCGCCTCGCAGGAATCTCGGAGTCGCGAGTCGTCATCTATCGCCCCGCCGGCGCGTACCGCCAGAACATCTACAGCAGGCGGGACCTGCCCAGCGTCAACGTCGTCGACCTGAACCTCCTCCCCGAGGAGGCAAGGCTCGCACCAGGCTTCTACTACCTCTGGCCCTGAGCAAGGTCTCGCTGTAGGAGGCGCCACTCCGAGGCGCTTGCCGGGCGTATCAATCGTCTCGGCGTCCAGGTCCGCTGACGGTCACGCTTGCGAGCAAACGGCACCCGGAGATTGCGCGGTCCAAGGGAGTCAGGGCGCCCATGCAAGCGCCGTGGCCATGCAAGCGCCGCGGGAGCGGCGCGCGCAGCGAAGGCCCTCGGCCTGAGCGAAGGTGGGTGGCCGCGGACGCCCGCGGCCGGGTCCCACAAGGCAAGCGCACACAGCGAAGGCCCTGGGCCTGAGCGAAGGTGGGTGGCCGCGGACGCCCGCGGCCGGGTCCCACAAGGCAAGCGCGCGCAGCGAAGGCCCTCGGCCTGAGCGAAGGTGGGTGGCCGCGGACGCCCGCGGCCGGGTCCCACAAGGCAAGCGCGCGCAGCGAAGGCCCTGGGCCCGAGCGAAGGTGGGTGGCCGCGGACGCCCGCGGCCGGGTCCCACAAGGCAAGCGCGCGCAGCGAAGGCCCTGGGCCCGAGCGAAGGTGGGTGGCCGCGGACGCCCGCGGCCGGGTCCCACAAGGCAAGCGCGCGCAGCGAAGGCCCTGGGCCTGAGCGGAGGTGGGTGGCCGTCAGCGGCCCGCGGGTGGACCGCTCGCGCGCCGGGTCCCACGAGACTCAGTGAGCTCCGCGCGATGGCCTCGCTCGATGGTCGAGACGGGGAGGCCGTCACGGAAGATGAGCCAGCGGGCGTGGCCCGCCGGGACGCGGTGCCCGGGGGTGAGAATGCCGGCAAGATTCAGTGGATCTGCGGCGGAGACGCGGATCTCCTCCCCGTCGCGCGATCGGTTGCGCTCCTTGCGCAGGAGCGGCACCGCCTCGGGGAGAGCAAACTGCTCCCCGGTGAAGCCCGAGACGAAGCGGCCGCCCCGCACGAGTCCGCGGGCCTCCAGCGTGCGCAAGGCACGGTGGACCTCACGCCAGCCTTCGGGCACCCACTCACGCCCGAGGAGATCCCGAAATACCACGCCGTACCGCCGTAGCAGCCTCCAGGCGCTGCGCTCAGCCCGCTCCTCTGACTCTGGAGGTTCTCCGAGAGAGCGCAGCAGTCCCCAGCGGCCCTCGGGACCGGGCATGCTTCCCGCCAGAACCCGGCCCGGACCGCGCCGGCGCCGCGAGGCCTGCTGGCGGCCGCCGAGCAGGCGACGCAACGGGGCGAAGCCGTCACAGGTCACGAGTCCCTGCGCCACCAGCTCCTTCAGGCCCTCCTCGACCTGGACTGGCAATAGACCAGTCGTCGGCCCGAGCTCGCGGGCAAAGAGCGCGCCGCGCTCGTGCAGGAGCTCCATGATCCTCTCGCCCGGACCGCGCAACCCGGCGCCCGTGCGTTCGCCGACGGCGTGCAGGAGGGACTCCATCTCGTCTCGAACAAAGAGCGCAATCGGCGTGGCTCGAGAAGGCTGCGCTCCGGCTTCGAGCGGACGCGAGCTGAGCCGGCCCCACGCGACGGAGCCGCTCATGCAGAGCGAGTCGAGGAGCTCCGACTTGTAGCCCTCCACACGCGCAGAGAGAACTCCGGACTCCCAGGCGGCCAGCGCGGCCTCGAAGCCCGAGAGCTGCTCGATCGCCTTCAGGAGACCTCCCTCGCCGTAGAGGCGCTCCCGCGGGTGTACGTGCTGCCAGCGCAACAGGAAGCTCAGGTAATCGCCGGCACTGACCGGCTCAATCTCCTTGCGCAGCCGCGCGAGCGTGTAGCGGTGGATCCGTGCCAGCAGGCCCCGGTCGCAGAACTGCTCGACCTGTGCATCTGGCTCGAAGCGTCCGCGCACGGCCACGCCCGCCCCCTCGAGCCGGGCGAGCGCCGCCTCGACGGAGCCCGCGGGCACACCGATGCGCTGCGCGAGCGCCTGGGAATCCGTCGGGCCGAGCAGCGACAGGTGTCCGCGCACGGCGGCATCGAGCGCCGTCTCGGGTTCGACGGTCTCGACGCCGAGGTGTGTAGGGAGCTGGACCGCCGGCTCCACCAGCGCTTCAGGGAACAGAGCCGATGCCAGGCCGATACGCTCCACGGCGAAGAGCCGACCAGCAGTCCCTCCCCAAATCCGAGCGGCGCGGGCCGCCTGCACGAGCTCTTGCACCAGGTCCGAAGCGACGGGCAGGTCCTCGTCCCGCGTCACCACGAGGTCGTCAAGCAGATCCAGGAGCTCGTCTGCATTGCGCACGTCGGGAGTCGCCTCGGTGCGCACGCGTTTGATGGCATCGGCATCCAGGCGCGCAAGGTTCTGCGCCTGGTCGGGGAGCATGTGTCGCAGGGCAACTGCACGTGTGCGGCGTTCCTCGAGCGGCGCGTCGTCGAGGAAAGCGTAGGGGCGCGCGTTCAGAATCTCGTGAGTAAAGGGAGAGGGCTCCACGGTGTCGATGCAGTGAATGCGTACCTCCTGGGACTCGACGCGTTCGAGCAACCGGATCAGGCCCTCGATGTCCGAAGCTTCGGTCTTGCAGTCGTGCATCGTCTGCTTGACAAGCGGATGGTCGGGGATCGCGATCGGGTACTCGACGTTCTCCTGACACGCCACCTGCTCCGGAAAGACGCAGCCGAGCAGATCATCCGCCTGCATGCGTTGGACCGGGAACGGCACGCGTCCGCGCGAGCGCGCACGCGGAACGGCCAGAGAGCGAGTGGCGTTCCAGCGCCAGCGCGCGGCGAACAACGGCGAGGCGAGCAGCGCCTGGCCCAGCACCTCGTCCACCGTCTTCGGCGACAGGAAGCGAGCGACCGACTCGAGCGGGAAGGTCTGGGGATTCCCGAGCGAGAGCACCAGGGCATCGTCAGTCGCGGCTGCTTGCAGCTCCATGTTGAACGAGGCGCAGAAGCGTTTTCGCAGTGCCAGACCAAAGCCGCGATTGATCCGCGCGCCCCAGGGGCTGTGGATGACGAGCTGCATCCCGCCCGCCTCGTCGAAGAAACGCTCAGCGACCAGATCCTCGCAGGTGGGTACGCGGCCCACCGAGTCCACCTGAACGCGCACGTAGTGGGCAATCTGAAGGGCACCCTCGCGCGGCAGCGCGCACTCCGCCTGGAGCCATGCGACGGCCGCCTCGAAGTCGTCCTGGATCCGCAGCGCCACCTCTTCGCGGAGCACCGAGACCTCCTGCGAGAGCTCCTCCGTGCGCGCTGGTGCCTCACCGAGCCAGAATGGAATCGTGGGCGGCGCCCCCTGGGCGTCGACGACGCGCACCACAGCGGACTCGACCCGGCGAATCCTCCAGCTGTGCGTCCCCAGCAAGAACACGTCGCCGGCCATGCTCTCGATCGCCCAGTCCTCGTTCACCGTACCGATCGTCGTCTCTTCGGGATCGAGCACGACGCGATAGTCTCCGGTCTCAGGGATCGCGCCGCCCGACATGATCGCGGCCATGCGCGCGCCGCGTCGGCCCCGCAGTCGACGCTGCAAGCGATCCCGATGTACGTACGCGGCGCGGCGACCCTTTGGCGTCTCGAAGCCTCGAGAGAGCATGTCGAGCACGGCCTCGAAGTCCGCCCGCTGGAGCGACCGATACGGATAGGCGCCGCGCACGAGCTCGAAGAGCTTGTCCTCTTCCCACTCCTCGCAAGCGCACGCGGCTACGATCTGCTGCGCCAGGATGTCCAGGGGGGCTTCCGACGGATGGATCCGGTCGAGGCGCCCGGACTTCGCTGCGCGCACGAGTGCGGCGCACTCCACCATCTCGTCGCGCGTGGTCGGAAACAGCCGACCCATGGGCCGCAGTCCCAGGGCGTGCCCGGAACGGCCGATGCGCTGCAGCAGGGTGGCAATGCTGCGCGGCGAGCCGATCTGGCACACGAGCTCCACGCTGCCGATGTCGATGCCCAGCTCCAGCGAGGCTGTGGCAACCAGCGCGCGCAGGTCGCCGTCCTTGAGGCGCTGCTCCACCTTCAGGCGTCGTTCCCGCGCCAGGCTGCCGTGGTGGGCTGCGACATTCTCTGCACCCACCTTCTCGCCCAGGCGGTGCGCGAGACGCTCGGCGAGGCGCCGCGTGTTCGTGAAGATCAGTGTCGTGCGGTGCTCGCCGATATGGCCCGAGATGACGTCGAGCAGATCATCCCACTGCTCCTTCGAGGCGACCCCCTGCAGATCCTCGCTTGGCGGCACCTCGATCGCCAGATCGATGTCCCGCTGGTGTCCCAGGTCGATCACCGTGCAGCCGGGCGGACGATCGTCAGCGCCGCGCTCGCTGCCCACCAGGAAGCGCGCGATCAGATCCATGGGACGCTGCGTCGCCGACAGGCCCACGCGAGCGGGGCGCGTCTCGGCGAGAGTCTGGAGGCGTTCCAGCGACAGCGCGAGGTGCGAGCCGCGCTTGTCGCGTGCCAGCGCGTGGATTTCGTCGACGATCACCGTGCGGGTGGACTTCAGGATCTCGCGGCTACGCTCCGCGGTCAGCATCAGGTACAGCGACTCGGGGGTCGTCACCAGGATGTGCGGGGGGCGCCGCAACATCGCCTGCCGCTCGGACTGCGGCGTATCGCCCGTGCGGACCGCCGCGCGAATGAGGGGCAGCCGGTAGCCCATCCGCTCCGCCTCGGCGTGAATCTCCTGCAGTGGGGTCTCGAGGTTGCGCTGGATGTCGTGAGAGAGCGCCCGGAGCGGGGAGATGTACACGGCCTCCAGGTGATCCCCGAGCTCGCCTTCGATGGCGCGGCGAAATAGCCGGTCGAGGATCATCAGGAACGCGGCCAGCGTCTTGCCGGATCCGGTCGGAGCAGCGATGAGCGTGTCCTCGCCGCGCGCGATGGGCGGCCAGCCCTGCTTTTGCGGCGCGGTCGCCTCGCGGAAGCGGCCGTCGAACCAGGCCCTGACAGGAGGACAGAGATCTGTGCGCGCTGCTGTCATCGGCCTCCCAAGCCTAGGCCTGCAGACCCTCCGTCTCGGCGAGTCCCAACATGAGGTTCAGGTTCTGGATGGCGGCGCCTGCGGCGCCCTTTCCCAGGTTGTCGAGCGTAGCCAGCAGCAGCACGTGACCGGAGGGATGCGGCAGCACACGTAGGTCGAGGCGATTCGTGTCGTTGCAGGCTCGGGGATCGAAGCTCCCCTCGTCCGAGTCGAGCGGCTCGGCGATCGGCTGGACGCGCACGAAGGGCTCGTCGCGATAGCGCTCGTTCAAGGCGTCCCAGAGCGTCTTGCCCGTCGCGCCCGCCGACAGGAGGTGGCGGTGCAATGGAAGCTGCACGCGCATTCCACAGCGAAACGGTCCCACGGCCGGAACGAACTGCGGCTCCCGAGTCAGCCTTGCGTGGTGCTGCATCTCCGGGATGTGCTTGTGCATGGCGTCGAGCGCGTAGGGCGCTTCATAGGGGAGGGTCGAGAGCTCCGTGCTGGAGTCTTCCCAGCGCTCGATCATGGCCCTGCCCCCGCCCGAATAGCCCGAGAGAGCGTGCACCTGAAGCGGCAGGTCCGAAGCCACCAGGCCAGCCTCGAGGAGCGGCCGGATCGCCAGGATCACGGCCGTTGGATAGCAGCCGGGATTCGAGACGCGCCGCGCGCCGGCGATGGCATTGCGCTGCGCGGGCTCGAGCTCCGGCAGGCCGTACACCCAGCCCGCGGCCGTGCGATGGGCTGTGCTCGCGTCGATGATCCGAGTCTGGGACCCTTCGAGCCAGGACACGGTCTCGCGAGCCGCAGCGTCCGGGAGGCACAGGACCACGAGGTCCGCCCGCTTCAACATCTCGCGCCGCCGCTCGGGGACCTTGCGGTGTACCTCCTCGAGCGTCAGGAGCTCGAGGTCCTCCCGACCGACGAGCCACTCCCGGATCCGGAGCCCTGTCGTACCGACGTGACCGTCGATGTAGACCTTCGGTGCCACGAGGGGATCTTAGTCCTTGTGGGACCCAGCGCGCGAGCGGTCGCGCGCTACCCACCTCCGCTCAGGCCTGCGGCCTTCGCTGCGCGCGCCGCTTCGCGCCGCTTGCATGGGTGCCAAGCCTCGTAGGAGTTGCCGGTTCTGTACGGAATCTGGACTGGGCGGAATCTGAACTTGGCGATGGGAATCTGAACTTGGGGACGGTCCTTAATCTTGACTTCTTTTTGGGGGGCTTTGAGCTGGGGGAGGGGCTAGGGGGAGAGGGGGGATGCGGAGCCGATTGGGGTTAGGGGGTGGGGTCCGGGGGTGGAGTAGACGTGGAAGCGGAACAGCGCGGCGGTGCCGCCGTTGGTGGCGATCCGGAGCTCGATGTCGTTACCGCCGGGAACCAGGGGGATCTGGCCCTCTAGGAGCCGGCCGTCGGGGCCAAGCAGATCGTCGGACCGGATACCGCTCTGCCGGTTGGTTGCGAAGACGCCGCTGATGCTGCGCGTGACCAGGGCAGGGAGCAGCTCCTCGAGCCCACGGGCGGAAGGTACACGTACGAGACGGCCGCCCGTGCGGCGCGCCACCTCGGTGTAGAGCCGCTGGTTGCGATCGCCTCCGAAGATCACGGGCGTCACGACGAGCTCACCCCGGACCTCGCGTCCGAAGCTCGCGAGCTGCGTGATGTCCGAGATACCGTCGAGCCGACTGAACTCGTGACTGGCCGGGCAGGCTGTCCTGTTTCGTGCAGCATCGCAGGTCCGTTTGGCGGACTCGCAGAGCGAGTCCGAGCAGCGCAGGAAGCGCCCGGAGTGGGGCAGGTCCGTACCTGTCAGGAGCACGATCTCGCGGTCCACGCCGTCCGGGGACTGACGCAACCAGTCGGCGGCAGTCCACAATGCACACACGGCGTCGCTGCGGCCCTCGCCTCTCGGATGCTCCTGCTCGAAGCGCGCCAGACCCCGCCGCCTCTCCTCCTCCGGTGCGCCGAGATCGACAACCGTCCAGGTTCCCTCGCCGAACGCAATGATCCCGAACTCGGTGTCCTGTCCAGCAACGCCCGACACCAGGTTGGCCAGCGCGCGGCGCTGCGCTTCGAGCAGCGACAGCGGCCCCGCAACTGAGCCGACCGCCAGGGGAACCGCGGCGTTCGCGCTCTCCGAGGTGTCGACGAGAATCACCACGCGGCGACCGCGCCCGCTTCCGGGGGGCTCCAGGATCCCGCGAACGCCGAGCGCCCCGTGGTCCAGGACGGGGATGAGGACCCGGCCACCGATCCGCGCCGTCACCAGCGGGTACCGCAGCCAGAGTCCGACCGAGGAATACACGGGACCGTAGAGCTGATTCGGGTCCCAGCCGCTGCGGATGCGCTGCTCCAGGAGGGCGTGAGTTCCGGCCGGCCATTTAGCCGTCCCGGGTTCTCGCAGAATCTGGACGTCTTCCGGGCCCTGATCCAGGCGGACGGGCTCGAGCACATCGGCCCGGTACCTGTCTTCGAGGCTGACCGCCGGCTCCCAGACGGCAGGGTTGCCAGCGCCAGACAGAGAGGCCCACAGGACAAGGACCGCGCTCGAAGTCATGGACAGGCCCATCCGCGTGAAACGGGGGTATTTCACAACAACTTCGAACGGCTCTGCTTCTGTGAAACCTGAGCGACCTAAACCACATCGAAAAAATCGGTGATATGGCGCCACTTGCCGCCAAATCCCCGAGTGTCATAGAGTTGCATGTCCCGCATATTTCTCATTCTCGCAATGTGCCTTCGGAGGTCCACCACGTGCCGCAGCTCGAGCTCGTAAGGACGGAGCTCCTTCCGGAGCGGACCCTCGCCCAGGTTCGCTCCGGCGGGATGAACGAGTGGCCAGCGGAGCGCCTGCTGGCGTGGGGATTCGAGAACTTCGCTCCACGTATCGCCCTGTCCGCCAGCTTCGGATCCCCGGAAGGCATGGTCATCCTCGACCTGATGCACCGGATTGACCCAGAGCGGACGCGGGTCTTTTCGATCGACACAGGACGTCTTCCCCAGGAGACCTACGACCTGATGGATCGGGTCCGGGACCGCTACGGGATCGAGGTCGAGATCCACTTTCCAGAGCACGAACGTGTCGAGGCAATGGTGCGCAAGCACGGACACAACCTGTTCTTCGAGTCCAAGGAAAAGCGCGAGCTCTGTTGCGGAGTCCGCAAGGTGGCAGCGCTGGACCGCGCCCTCGCCGGCCTGGATGCCTGGGTCGCGGGCCTACGTCCGGAGCACAGCAAGGCCCGAGCAGACGTGCGATCCGTAGAGGTCGACCATATCCACGGCGGACGCATCAAGCTCAACCCGCTCGCGAGCTGGAGCAGGGATGACGTGGAGCAGTACGTGCACGACCGCGGCCTCCCGGTGAATGCGCTGCACGCTCGTGGCTACCCGTCGGTCGGTTGCGCGCCCTGCTCGCGCGCCATCAAGCCTGGCGAGGATGAACGTGCTGGACGCTGGTGGTGGGAGCGGGATAGCTCTCGAGAGTGCGGCATCCACGTCGGCTACGAGAGAGACGGCTCCGGAATCTAGTCTTGTGGGACCCGGCCGCGGGCGGCCGCGGCCACCCACCTCCGCTCAGGCCTACGGCCTTCGCTGCGCGCGCCGCGTTCCGCGGCGCTTGCATGGGTGCCAAGCCTCGTAGGGGGTTGCCCGTTCTCTACGGAATTTGAACTTGGGAATCTGAAGTTGGGGACGGGCGTCGCTGCGCCGGGCTGGGGGTGGATTGGGTCGTTTGGCGGAGGAAGCGGTGGCGGAGCCAGAGGATGAGGGAGCCGATCAGTAGGAGAGGGAGGGCGGTCAGCAGGGCGGTCGTGACGATGAAGGCGTCGCGAACCTCGTCGGTCCCGGAGAAGCAGACCGCGCAGGCCTCAGCCAGCCGCGGGGCCCACAGGAGAGCGCTTGCTACCAGGGCAGCCGACCACCACTTCACGAACGGAGCCTCACAGGTACACCTGAACGTACAGGATCGGCCAGAGGCCGACTACAAAATACCAGAAGACCTGGGTCGCGTGGAACGTGGCGGGAGCGAGCCGGGCCTGGCGCAACAGAAGCCATGCGTACGTCAGGACGATCAGCGCGGCGACGACGTGCAGGGCATGCAGCCCGACGATCAGGTAGAAGAATCCGCCATGTGTGCTCGAGGTCAAGGTCAGACCCTCGCGGATGAGGGCAGCCCACTCGACGCCCTGAAAGATGACGAAGATCGCGCCGAGCAGGATGGAGACCATGAGCGGCACTCTCGCGCTCTCCGGCGCGCGTCTGAAGGCTCGGTGCGCAACGAAGAGCATGAGCCCGCTGATGAGCAACGCGACGGTATTGAGGGCCGTCTCCTCGACGGGAAGACGGGCCTGGCCCGGCGGGGGCCACGCGCCTAGCGACGACGTCTTGACGATCATGAAGGCGCTGATCAGCCCGGCAAACAGCATCGCCTCCACGATGACGAACATCAGCATTCCGAGAACGGCGTTGGAGACGAGCTGGGGGTGCCGCGGCGCACCAGTAAGGGTCTCCAGGGTCTTCTCGTACATGCGTAGCCTCTGCGGAGCTAGTGGCCCGTTTCCCCCGCGCTTGCGGACTCGACGGGTGGCTTGATCCAGCCCTGGCCCTCTTGTTTCATCACGTCTGGCGCGACGCCGAAGAAGAAGAGCAGCATGAAGGCGAGGACCGTCGAGAGCAGGTACACCACGTACCGTTTCTCGATGTTCAGGTGCATGAAGTTTCTCGCCACGAGGTAGGCCTTGACGATGGCTATGCCGAATGCCGTGATCAGCGTCACGATCCGGATCCCGAGGAAGGGACCCGCAACGCTGATCGCCAGCAGAATGACGAGCGCTACCCAGATCTTTACGTAGCTAGGGTGATGCATCTCGGACATGGTTCGGGCTACCTCGCGATGTAGAGCAGTGGGAATAGGAAGATCCACACGATGTCGACGAAGTGCCAGTAGATGCCGATCAGCTCGACGCGGTGAAGCTCCCTGCCCTTTCTCGCATCCCAGGCGACGAAGCCCATGATGATCACACCCACGATCACGTGTAAGCCATGGAGGCCCGCCGCGGTGTAGTAGAACGACCAGAACGTGTTCGCCGTGATCGTGTAGCCGGCCTGGATCTCGGCCGTCCACTCGAAGGCCTTCACGATGACGAAGGTCGCGCCGCCAAGCATCGTGAAGGTCAGTAGACGCGCAGCTCGCGGCCCGTCGCTCTCGTCTGCCGCCTTGTGAGCGAGCACGGCCGTCAAGCTGGACGTGAGGAGGACCAGCGTGTTGAAGCTCCCTGCGACCAGGTTCGTGTGTGCTGCGTGGTCGGCCCAGGCGTCGTGCGCCAGGCGGTACATGATGTAGGACGCGAGCAAGCCGCCGAAGATGACGATCTCCGACGCGAGGACCCACCAGACTGCGAGACGACCCGTGGGGATCCCGGCCGCGCTCCGTGTCGTTGCAATCGGTCTCATTCTCTCATCGGCACCTGCGCATCAAGCCGGAACGTCTTGCGGAAAGTAGTCATCCTCGCGACCGGGGACGCCGTACTCGTACGGTCCGCGATAGACGTTCGGGAGCTCCGCGAAGTTCCCGTGCGGCGGCGGCGAAGGAGCTGTCCACTCGAGCGTATTCGACCTCCAGGGGTTCCGCGGGGCCGGCGCACCTCTCCACAAGCTGACGAAGAAGTTCAGCAGGAACACGCCCTGGAAGAACAGCATCACGACCAGCGACAGCGTGGCGAACACTCGCATGTCCTGAAACGCGGGAGTCGCCAGGTCCGGGAAGTGCGTGTAGTCGTAGATCCGCCGGTGCTGGCCCGCGGCGCCCAGGACAAAGAGGGGAATGAAGATGAAGTTGAAGGGGATGATCGTGCCCCAGAAGTGAATCCTGCCCACCAGGTCGTTCATCATCCGGCCGAACATCTTGGGGTACCAGAACGTAATCCCGGCAAAGACACCGATGATCGCGATCGGGAAGAACGTGTAGTGGAAGTGGGCAAGCACGAAGTAGGTGTCGTGGAAGTAGATGTCGGTGCCGCTCGCGCCGAGGTAGATGCCGGTCACCCCCCCAATCAGGAATTCCGCAATGAAAGCCAGCGCCCACAGCATGGGGGTCGTGAGGGTGATCGACCCGCCGTAGAGGGTCGCAATGTAGACGAAGCAGAGCTCGGCGAGCGGGATGGAGATCAGCACCGTGGTGACGGTAAAGATATTGGCCATGCGCGGGTCGATGCCCGCTATGAACTGGTGATGCGCCCAGACGAAGAAGCTCAGGATAGCCGTACCAAAGAGGGTGAGGAGAACCACGCGGTAGGCAAAGAGCTTCTTGCGCGCAAACACGCACATTACCTCCGCCGTGATGCCAAGGGCCGGGAGCAGGACGACATACACTTCGGGATGCCCGAAGAACCAGAACAGGTGCTGCCAGAGCAAAGGATCGCCGACGCCCGTCGGGTCGTAGAAACCCGTTCCGATATTCTGGTCCATGAACAACATGATCGCGCCCGCGATCAGCGGGCCGATCGACGCCATGAAGAGGACGCTGCCGATCACGATCGTCCAGACCACCATGGGAATATCCGTGAACTTCATCCCCGGTGCGCGCGAGTTCATGGCCGTCGTCACGAAGTTGATGCCGCCGAGCAGGAAGGCCACAAACTCCAACGCGACCGCTACGAGCCACAGCGTGGATCCCAGCGGCGTGTGGCTGTACTCAGCCTGCGCAGAGAGAGGTGGGTAGGCCGTCCAGCCGCCTCCGAAGCCACCACCCGGCACAAAGAAGGAGGTGATGAGAACGACCGTACTGACGAAGAAGACCTGGTAGGACAGCCGGTTGATGCGCGGGAACACCATGTCGTCACAGCCGATCATCAGCGGGATCAAGAAATTCCCAAAGAAGGCCAGGAGCACCGGCATGGCCACCCAGAAGATCATGATGGTGCCGTGGTTCGTCACCAGGAAGTTGTAGGTGGCCGCGGTGACGTTCCCGTAGAGCGGAACCTCCATGCCAGGGAAGGCGAGCTGCATGCGAAACACGTAGGACATGAAGCCGCCAATCAGCGCCATGATCATGCCGGTGAACAGGTACTGCATGCCGATCATCTTGTGATCGGTGGGGAAGATGTACGTCCTCGCGAAGCCGAGCTCTTCGTGCTGAGTTTCGTGTGCGACCGTCGAAGTGTCAGCTGACTCGGTCATGCCGCCCCTTCTGGTCTCCCGCTACCTGTCCGCCAGGGCGGCGACAGTCGCGAGGGGTCGTCCCTCCATCCAGGCCGCGTGTTGCTCGGGCGTCTCGATGAAGATACGAGCACCCATGAGGGCGTGTCCGATCCCGCAAATCTCCGCGCACTGGATGTCAAAGCTGCCCGTCTTCGTCGCCTCGAACCAGCCAGTGATGATCCGCCCTGGAACGGCATCTTGTTTGAGCCGGAAGACCGGGACGGAGAAGCTGTGCACCACGTCTCGAGCCTCGAGCTTGTAGTGATAGGTCGTGTTCGTCTTGACGTGGAGCTCGTCGATCGTTGCGATGTCGTCCGCTGTACCGAGCTCTCGGTCGGGGCCCGGGTGGACGAAGGTCCACGCCCATTGCTGCGCGATCACGCGCACGGTCTCGTCAGCTGGCGGCAATGCCTGCTTGACCTCGTACCAGACCCGCAGCGCGGCGATGATGATGAAGACATCGCATATCAGAACGAGTGCGTGGGGGATCGTGATCCAGCGCTTGAGCTCCTTCTCCTCACCGGTCACGTACTCGGTTCGCCTTCCCTCCCTGGCTCGGAAGCGGAAGATCAACCCAAAGAAGAGGAGTTCGCAGACGAGGAACCAGAAGCCAACGAGGACAGTGATGAGCAGGACGAGGTCGTCGATGTCGCTGGCATATGTAGAGGCTGCTTCGACGTAGCGCTCAATCATCTCGCCTCACCTAGAGCACGAAGAAGAACACGGCCCCGATGTACAGGGCCGCTCCGAAGATCGTGACGATGAACCACCTGATTGCCATCTGATCCGCCGAGTATTCCTTTGCCATCTGACTCGAATCCTAGTCGGCGAGGGTCATCATGTAGGCGACGACGTCCTGCATCGCCTGCTCGTCGGGCAGCACCAGGGCCATTGGTCGCATCATGATGCCCGTCGTGTCCTTGGGGTTCCCGCCCCTCACGCCAGACTTGTATTTCTTGAGCTGTTCGAGCAGGTACCAGTCGCTGGTGCGGTTCACCGAGGGACCGAAGAGCTGCCGGTTGCCCTCGCCGTTCGCACCATGGCAGGTCGCACATGTGGTGTAGAGGACCTTGCCCTTCTGGGGGTCGCCCTCGAGAGAGCGCGGAAGCGAGACGGCGCTGAGGCTCGCCACGTACGCGGCGACCTCCGCCACGTCCTCCTCGGTCCGCAGGGTTCGCGACATCGGGCGCATGCGCAGCCCCTCGACGTCGTCGGGATGCGCACCGCGCGCGCCCGTCCTGAACTTCTCCAGCTGTGCCTGGATGTACCACTGGCCCATGCCCGCGATTGCAGGTGCGGCGAACAGCCGGATGCCCTCTCCGTACTCGCCGTGGCAGGTAGCGCAGATTTCGAAGAGCGTCTCGCCTCGGGCCGTGCCCTGCGCACGCGCTGAACCTTTCGCGAACGCGAGGGCGGCAAGGATCAGGATGAAGCCGAGCAGACTCTTACGCAATGCCATCGCTCCCACGCGCGAGGTGGTCGTCACATAGCTGATTCCGATGGGATGTCAAGCAGTTAGCTCCGACGCGAGAGCGCCCGAACCAGGTACTCTCGCGGTTGACCCGACGCAGGGCGCGCTGTAGGTTGGACGTAACCTCTGGCAGGGCAAGGAGGATCGTCATGGCTGACAGAGCCCCGATCCCCGCCACCCGCGGTGAGTTCCTCTTCGAATCTCTCTACGTGGGTGTGCTCGGTGGCTCGGCGGTGGCCCTGTTCTTCCTGATCGCCGACCTCCTGGACGCGCAGCCGTTCTTCACGCCATCGCTGATAGGCAGCGTGATGTTCCACGGCGTTGCCGCAGAAGATGTGGCGAAGGTGCGGCTCGACACGGTCGCCTACTTCAGCATTGTGCACATCGCCGCGTTCACCGCGCTTGGTGGAGCAATCTCCTTGCTGGTCCGCGAGGTAGAGCTGCGCTCGCGCCATCCCGTGGTGGTGTTGGTGGTGCTCTTCGCGGTGATCGAAGCGGCGTTCTTCGTGGTGGCCCCCCTGGCGATGCCCGGGGTGATCGCGCGCCTGGGAATGGCGCGGGTCGCCGCCGCAAACCTGCTGGCAGCCGGGACGATGGCGCTCTTCTTCATGCTTTCCCACCGCACAGAGGCCTGGAACAAGCTCAAGCGCACCACGCGCGAGCTCATTCTCGACTCCCTCAGCCTGAGTGTGCTCGGCGGCTCAGCGGTTGCGGCGTTCTTCCTCGTAGCTGACCTCCTGGACGGGCAGCCGCTCTTCACACCGTCGCTCATGGGCAGCGTGCTCTTCCTCGGTGCCGCGGCAGAAGAGGTGACGGAGGTGCACCTCGGCGCGGTCGCTTACTTCAGCGTGGTGCACATTGCCGCCTTCGCTGCGCTTGGAGCGGGGCTCTCGCTGGTGGTTCACGAGGTCGAGCTGCACTCGCGGCATCCCATCCAGGTGCTCGTCGTTCTTTTTGCGATCATCGAAGTAGGCTTCTTCGCCATGGCCCCGCTGGCGATGCCCGGCGTGATCGCGAGGCTCGGAATCGCCCGGGTCGGGATCGCGAACCTGCTTGCGGCAGGTTCAATGGCTCTCTTCTTCATGCTCGCCCATGGCTCGGCGGCGAAGGACAGTCTCAAGCACAACCTAGCCGACTTCCTGTTCGACTCGTTTTACGCTGGCGCGATCGGCGGCTCCACGGTGGCCCTCTTCTTCCTGGCCGCCGACGTGCTGGACGGGCAGTCGCTCTTCACGCCGTCGCTCATGGGCAGCGTGCTCTTCCTAGGCGTCCCGGCAGAGGAGGTCACGGAGGTGCACCTCGGCGCCGTCGCCTACTTCAGCATCGTGCACTTCGGCGCGTGCGCTGTGGTGGGAACGGTGGTTACGTGGCTGGTCCACGAGATAGAGCTGCACTCGCGACACCCCGCGGCGGTGCTCGTCGTGCTCTTCGCGATCCTCGAAGCCGTCTTCTTACTCGTGGGCTCGCTGGTGATGCCCGGCGTGATCGCGAAACTGGGGATTGTCCGGGTGGGCGTTGCGAACCTGCTGGCCGCAGCTTCGATGGCGTTCTTCTTCGTGGTCTCACACCGCGAGGACGCCTGGGAGAGGATCAAGCAGGCCGCGCGTCTCGCCTAATCGCGCAACCTACGTGGTCGACAGCGAGGCTCGTGGCGAGCTCGTGTCCTTCTGTAGTGCTCGATCGACCTGCGCGACCTGGGCCTCCAGGACGGCAGCCCTTCGCATCCAGAAGAGAAACAACGAGGCGAATCCCAAGAGGACGACGCCAATCACGCCCAGCAGGACGATCACGCCAGCATCGAGCCCCTGGTTCAGCTCGGCGCTCGGGTCGCCCCCGACACAGACAGCGCAAGCCCCGGCAGGGTTCGCAAGGAGTACCACGGCCAGGCCTATCGGGATGGCCAACGCCATGCTGGCCAGACGCTTCCGGATCATAGGTACCCCACGTGCTTCAGCTTGCGCAGAAACCAGACGCCGTACACAACGAGCACGCCGCTCGCGATGAAAGAGCCCACTCCTAGGGCCAGGTGAACTCGGCTCGCGGAACGGCCGAAGTCGTCGACGGCCCAGAACCCGAAAGCAACAGCCAGCAGAATCGACACGACGATGAAGAAGATGTGAAACGCTTTTAGCGACATCGATCGCTCTCACCGCTGTCAGCCCGTGAGCGGCCACAACGGGGCAATCCCGGACTCCGTCCAAAGGGGAAGGAACACCAGGAAGACGAGGAAGGCCGCAGAGAGCACGAGGAGCCAGATGATTACCCTCTGCTCTGTTATCAGGTGCATGAAAAATCCGGCCACCAGGCCCGCCTTCACGCTGGCCACGACCATGGCCATACAGATCGCGAGAGCCGTCGGCATGCCGATGTACGAGATCGCAACCGTGACCACCGTCAAGCAGGCCAGGGCCACGAATACCATCACGTAGACTCGGACGTGCTCTCGAATGTCTTCTGCTGATTCGCTCATGATGGTTCCCTATAGAAGGTAGAGCACGGGGAAGAGGAAGATCCAGACCAGATCCACGAAGTGCCAGTAGAGTCCGGCGATCTCGATCCTGCCGGCGAAGCGCTCTCGGTCGGTCTGCCACAACCTGGTCCCCCAGATCAGCAGCCACAGATTGACGAGGATGCCCAACAGCACGTGCAGGCCGTGCAGTCCGGTCAGCGTGAAGTAGATGGCGTAGAACGTGGACGGGCTGGCAGCATCCGGCCAGCCGGTGGCGGGGAAGATGTGGTGGCCGAACTTGTCGCCGTACTCGAAGCCCTTGACGATGAGGAAGACCAGGCCGAGCCCGATCGTGGCGCCGAAGTAGGCCTTGAAGGCGCCAAGCTGGTTCATCTTGAGCGAGGCCCACGACATGACCATCGTGATGCTCGAGGTGATCAGCACCATTGTATTGAACGTGCCGATCGGCACGTTCAGACCGGCGTCGACGCCCGTCGGCCAGAACTCGGGCAACGAGCCGACCCGGAGCAGCACGTACGACGAGAAGAGCGCCCCGAAGAGCATGACCTCGGACGCGAGGAACAGCCAGACGCCGAGCTTCCCGCTGGTGACGCCCGTGATCGGATGCGGCTCGGTGCGGTAGGGAATGACTACTTCCACTGCTTCAGCCCCCTCGCGTCGCGTACTGCGGTGAGAAGTCGTTCGGAGCTCCCGGTACGCTGTACTCGTAGGGTCCCGCAACCACGACCAGCGGCTCCGTGAAGTTGCCGTGCGGCGGCGGAGATGGTGCCGCCCACTCGAGCGTGGTCGCCTGCCAGGGATTCTGGCTAGCCCGCTCCTTCTTGCGCATGCTCGCGAAGAAGTTGTAGATGAACGGGAGCTGCGACAGTGCGAGCAGCCAAGCCGACCAGGAAGTGATCATGGTCAGGCCGTGAGCTCCTGCTCCGACGTCGTAGATGGTGGGATCGAAGAGGCGCCGACTCACCCCCGCCATGCCCTCGAACATCATGGGCATGAATACTCCGTTGATGAAGACGAGCGACAGCCAGAAGTGCGCCTTTCCGAGCGCCTCGTTCAACGAGCGGCCGGTGATCTTCGGGTACCAGTGATAGATGCCCGCGAACATTGCGAAGATCGTGCCGGGGGCGACCACGTAGTGGAAGTGCCCGATCACGTAGTAGGAGTCGTGCAGGTAGACGTCCGGGACCGCCAGCCCCAGGGGCAGCCCCGTGAGCCCGCCGATGCCGAACATGGGCAGGAAGGCCACCGCGAACAGCATGGAAACGGGGAACCGGATTGAAGCACCCCACAAGCTGAGCACAAGGCAGGACAGGATGATCACCGACGGGATCGAGATGATCATGGTGGTGGTCTGGAAGAAGCTCGACATCGTGGTTCCCATGCCCGTCAGGTACATATGGTGCGCCCACACAGTGAAGGACAGGAATCCCAGAATCAGCAGCGAGTACACCATGGTGCGGTAGCCCCACAGGGGCTTGCGGGTGTTGTTGGCGATCACCTCGGCCACGATTCCCATGCCGGGCAGGATCAGGACGTACACCTCGGGATGGGCCAGGAACCAGAACAGGTGCTGCCAGAGCAGGGGGCTGCCGCCGCCGGCATTGACGGCCAGCTCGCCGCCCACCACGAGCCCGCTCGGCATGAAGAAGCTCGTATCGGCCAGGCGGTCCATCAGCTGGAAGACGGCCGCGGCCTGGAGCGGCGGGAACGCCAGCAGCAGCAGGAACGCAGTCACCAGCTGAGACCAGACGAAGAAAGGCAGGCGGAAGAACGTAAGGCCCTCCGCCCGCAGGTGGACAATCGTGGTGATGAAGTTGATCGCCCCCAGGAGCGAGGACGCGATCAGGAAGATCATGCCGACCAGCCAGGCCGTCTGCCCCATGGTCGCGATGACCGAGAGCGGAGCGTACGAGGTCCAGCCCGAGCTCGCCGCGCCGCCCGGCAGAAAGAAGCTCGCCAGCATCACGATGCCGCCGATGACGAACGCCTGGTAGCTCATCATGTTCAGGCGCGGGAAGGCCATGTCCGGCGCGCCGATCTGCAGGGGAACGACGTAGTTGCCGAACGCTCCGACCGCGAGCGGCACGATCCCCATGAAGACCATGATGGTGCCGTGCATGGCGCCGAGCTGGTTGTAGAAGTCGGGCAGCATGGCGCCGTCATCTACCAGGGAATCGCTGAGCATCGCACCGATGACCGGGATCGCCTCACCCGGATAGGCCAGCTGCCAGCGCATCATCATCATCAGGCAGAAGCCAAAGAACAGGAAGACCAGCGAGGTCAGCCCGTACTGGATCCCGATCGTCTTGTGGTCCGTGGAGAAGACGTACTTGCTCCAGAAACCCAGCTCGGAGTGCGTATCACTCATCGTCCAACCCCAGGTATGCGTGCTCCTCATCCAGCCACTTCTGGAAGTCCTCGGGTGACTCGATGACGAGATCTGCCTTCATCTCGTAGTGACCGAGGCCGCACAGCTGCGCGCACCCCAGCTGAAACCTGCCCGTGTCCTTCGCCTCGAACCAGACGGGGATCTCGATGCCGGGGACCGCGTCCTGTGTGATCCGCATGACCGGCATCTTGAAGCTGTGGATCGTGTCCTTGGCAGTCAGGCGCGCGATCACCGGCCGCCCCACCGGAAAGTGGAAGCCTCGCACCGTGATGTCATCGATCCCGTCCTCGTCGTCATAGTCCAGTCCGGCGGGGTTGTCATCGCTGTAGTGCTCTACGCCCGTGGCCCCGAACAGGCCGTCCCGCCCAGGGTAGTGGAACAGCCATTTGAACTGCTCCGCCACCACGCGCACGACCAGCGGGTTCTCAGGGGTCACGGGTGTGATGGTCTTGAGCTGCGCCCATACGGGTACAGCGAGCCCGATCAGGACGACGAACTCCGCCACGGCCACTCCCACCTCGAGCCACTTGGAGAGCTTCGCCTTGATCGGTTCATAGATGGCGACGTGGCCAGTGCGCTGGCGGAAGCGCACGAGGCAGTACACGATGAACAGGCTCCAACCGACGAACAGCGCCAGCATGAACCAGTGGATCATGTTCATGAGAAGATCGACGTCGGCGCCGTGGACGGAGACGTCCGGTGGCAGCCACCAGCCGTATTCCGGTTGGTCCATTGGGTTCCCCCTGTCAGCCTTCGTAAGTGAAGTCGAGTGCCTGGGACTCGTTGTCGCCGATGGTGATGGTCTGCTCCATCGTCTCGTACTTCTC
The DNA here is from genome assembly GCA_965247115.1 of Myxococcota bacterium. Classification (GTDB taxonomy): domain Bacteria; phylum Myxococcota_A; class UBA9160; order SZUA-336; family SZUA-336; genus JAUXJB01. The sequence continues at coordinate 1,852,193 of CBDFGR010000003.1, read as the reverse complement.
GTGCCAGACCTCGATCGTGTAGGTGCCTGGGGGGAGATTCGACAGCGTAAATGAGCCGTCGTCCCCGGTCACCGCAAAGTAGGGATGGTCCACCACGGCTACGTACGCGTTCATCCAGGGATGAATGTCGCACTTGACTTTCATCGGGGGGCTCGCCTCATCCCGTCTCATCCTGATGGAGACATTGGCGGCACCGGCTGGCTGGGAGCGATTGAACGAGCGGTTGACCTTCGCGTAGCCGTGGACGTTGTGCGCCGTGGGATCGCTGGTCTTGACAGACAGCGACTGGCCCGTCCGCATGCCCTGCACGTGAGGGGCGTACGTACAGCCGTTCTGGTCCAGCAGAACGTCTCCATCGGGCATCGGAAAGCTCCAGCCCTCGGCGCCCGACTTGACCCAGACGAAGACGTTCCGAAGCGTTCCGTTCTCGTTCAAGACGACGGTGTCCGGCCGGAGCCTCTTGCCGCCGTGAAGCTCCGCGCACTTCTCGTCTGCGCCAGCCATGTCGATGGGCCGCGTGCGCGGCTTCTTTCCGTTGAACTTGACGCTCCCCGTGATGGTCGCGGTGCCCATCGCGGGGTCCCAGGCCTTGTCTTCCTGGCCGCCGCCCGTCGCGGGCAGAAGGAAGGCCAGGCAAGCTGCTACAAGAATGAGTCGGTTGTCCACGGATCCCCCTATCGCCTGTGACAAGCCGGAGTGCGGCGACTCGACGCGGTGACTGTGAGGTCTCAAGCCTGGAGGCTCCGGCAAACCCTCCTGTGACCTCTGGACAGCCCGCGGCATTTCAGCATACCGTAGCGCGAATCTCAACCGGACCCGCGGGCCGATGGGCCGCGTTGCAGTGGGGAGGCGTGGATGGCCGAGGCCAAGAGCTGGCCGGGAGCCCTGGGGGGAGTTCGCGGCGGGGTTCTGAAGGTCTCGCTCATCCTCACCGGCGTCTATCTCCTGGTCTGGCTGCTGCCGCAGGCGTTCGAGGCCGCCGACTACCGCCACTTCCCCGTGATCGGCAGCCGCGTGCTCGTCTGGTGCCTGGCCCAAGGTCACCTCCTTTTCGCTGCCTTCGTGCTGGGCGTGCCGATCTTCGCGCTGATCGCCGAGGTGCTCGGCTTCGTCACGAAGAGCGAGCGCTACGACGGACTGGCCAAGGATTTCACCCGCCTTCTGGCAATGAGCTACACGATCACCGCCACCCTCGGCGCGCTCTTGCTGGTGGCGCTGGTCGGGCTCTACCCCAGGTTCGTCTCCCACATGGAGAAGGTGTTCGACCCCACCTGGGGCTTCTACGTGGCCGTGATCTTCGGAGAGGCGCTGTTCGCGTACCTGTACTGGTACACGTGGGACCTGCTCCAGGGGCCGCGCAAGGGCTGGCACATCTTCCTGGGAGTGATGGTCAACGTCGGGGGAATCGCGATCCTGGTCATCACGAACGCCTGGACGGGCTACATGATGACTCCGGGCGGCATCGAGGGCACCGACCTGGCCATCACGGTCACCAGCCGGGCCGACGCCTTCATGAACTTCGCCTGGAACCCACTGAACATCCACCGGCTGCTCGCCAACGTGTGCTTCGGCGGAGCCATCGTGGGCGCCTATGCCGCCTTCCGCTTCCTGGCGGCGACCGACGACGAGGAACGGGCCAACTACGACTGGATGGGGTACATCGGGAGCTTCATCGCCGTCGCTGCCTTCATCCCCCTGCCGTTCGCCGGCTACTACCTCGGGCTTGAGATCTACACGTACAGCCAGCAGATGGGCGTGTCGATGATGGGCGGCTCCTTCGCCCAGCTGTGGATTCTGCAGGCCATCCTGATCGGCTCGCTGTTCCTGGCGATCAACCTCTACCTGTGGCTGGCCATGGGCCGCATCCCCGGCGGCGAGCGTTATCGCGTGTTCCAGGCCCCGGTGCTGATCGTTCTGGCGACCGGCCTCGCGGTCTGGGCGACGCCCCACACCATCATCGCGACGTTCGCCGAGATGCAGGCGATGGGCGCGGCGCACCACCCCAGGCTCGGCGTGCTCGGCGTCATGTCTGCCAAGAACACCGCCGTGAACCTGATGATCATCTCCACGTTCATCACGTTCATGCTGTACCGGCGCGGCAACAAGCTGGCCACGGCGGGCTTCGCCGTCCTCGGCAACTGGATCCAGGGCCTGGCCTTCGCGGCGGTCATCGTCGGGATCGTCTGGATCGGGATCTACGGCTACTTCGTCCCCGCTGCCGTGCGCGTCGGGCTGTCCGGCTACCAGCCGCTCATGGTCGGCGCCTTCATGGTGCTGTTCCTCGCGATCGAGGGTCCGGCGTTCCGCGGAGCGCAGTCGCTCGGTGAGATCCGCTGGGGCCAGATGCCGAGGCTCTCGCAGTACGTGCTGTTCTTCCTGGCCGCCACCTTCACCTGGCTGATGGGACTGATGGGCTACATCCGCTCCGGCGTCCGCCAGCACTGGCACGTCTATCAGGTCATGCGCGACACGAGCGAGGGCGCGTACATCCCGACCCACGGGTTCGCGACCATGGTCGTGTCGATCATCGTCATCACGTTCTTCCTGTTCGTCGCGGGGGTGTTCGCTCTGGCGATGCGCTCCGAGCGGCGGGAGCGACTGGCGACGTGAGAGCCGTCTTCCTGAGAATCCTCCTGTTCGTGATCGTGATCACCGTCTTCTACGGGTCGATCGGTCAGTTCTGGTTGACGCAGACGGAGGAGCATCCGCCGCCCGAGCTAGAGATCAGCGTCGACACCGATACCGACGCACTGGTCAGCATGGGCAGAACCCTGCTCGGAGCGAGGGGGGGTTGCCTGCTCTGCCACAAGGTCACCGAGCAGGGAAACAACCGCGGGCCCGATCTCCGCGGCATAGGCGCCCGGGCCGCGTCGCGCAAGCCTGGCATGAGCGCCGAGGCCTACCTGGTCGAATCGCTCGTCGACCCGGGCGCGTACGTGGTCGAGGAGTTCGCCGCCGCCGGCGGCCTGACCATCATGCCGGTCGCGACCCTGCCACCGGCAGACCTGGCCCCGACCGAGCTCAAGGCGCTGATCGCCTACCTGCAGTCGCTCGGCGGCGAGGTCACGGTCGAGATCACGGCCCAAGATGTTGCAGCAGCGGCGACCAAGAAGGAGCAACCGACGGCCGCGGTCGACACCCACCCGGGCAGGGACCTCGTCACCAGGCACGGCTGCATCGCGTGCCACGACGTGAACGGAACCATCCGGCTCGTGGGCCCTCCCCTCACGAACGTGCGCGAGCGGCTGTCGGCAGCGGAGATCCGCCAGTCGATCACGGATCCGAACTCCGTCATCGCGGAGGGCTTCCCGCCGGGACTCATGCTGCAGGACTTCGCAGAGACGGTGCCAACCGAGGAGCTCGACCAGATCGTGAGCTACCTCTCGGGCGAGGTGTCGCTCTCCGAGCGCCTCGCCCACCCGGCAGTGCCGCTCGTGTCCCTGATCGTGCTGTTCAACGGGGGGGTGTGGATCATGCGCAGGCTGGCGATCCGTCGGGCAGTCGCGTCTGGAGACCAGAATGCGTAGGCTCGCGCTCCCGCTGGCTGCGCTCGTCTGGCTCGGGGTGTGGGCGGCGCTCCGGTTCGGCGTCCAGCCGCCGATCCCGGGCCAGGTCATGGGCCTGTACATGGCGATCACCACCGTCGCCATCCTCGTGTACATCCTGGCCGACCAGGAACGCACGGCGGCCTTTCTGGCCCCCCTCGTGACACTGTTGCGGGAGCGCCATCTCGCCGCTCCCAGGCTGGGGGTGCTCGTCGCCGTTCCGCTGCTACTCGGCTGGTACACGTTCAACAGCGTCCGGCCGCGCTTCGACCCGCCGTTCGAGGCTCGCGTGATTCACCCCGAGCCCCCGGCGATCTTCCGCCTGCACGGGGCTGACTTCGATGTGCTCGGCGGCCACCGTCCTGAGGGCATGGAGGTGAACGCGGAGAACCTCGCCGCGGGTCGACGCGTCTACTACCGCAACTGCATGTACTGCCATGGCGACTACCTGAACGGGCAGGGCCACTTCGCCGACGCGGTGAACCCGCTGCCGGCCAACTTTCGCGACAGCGGCACGATCGCGCAGCTGGAGGAGACCTACGTCTTCTGGCGCGTCGCCACAGGCGGTCCCGGGCTCCCGGACGGTGCGACTCCCTGGAACTCCTCCATGCCGATCTGGCAGGACCTTCTGACAGAAGAAGAGATCTGGCAGGTGGTCGCCTACATCTACGACGCCGCAGGCTACACGCCGCGGGCGTCGAGCTCCGCGGAGGGGCACTGAATGACGCACGCACGCTGCGTCATAGCCCTGCTCGCCGGCGCACTTCTCTTGCCCGCCGGCGCAACGGCGCAGGACTTCGAGTCGCGCGGCTTCCGTCTGGCTCCGCCGAGCCCTCGCGAGACCAGCCCAGAGAATCTGGCCGCCGGGAAGGCGCTGTACGCCGACCACTGCGAGCAGTGCCACGGAGCGGAGGGGGATGGCCAGGGCTTGATGGCCGACCTGCTCGACCCGCGTCCCAGGGACTTCCGGCGAGGCGTCTACAAGATTCGCACGACGATGCAGGGCGAGCTCCCGACCGACCTCGATCTGTTCCAGATCGTCCGCAAGGGCATGCCCGGCACCTCCATGCCCGAGTGGCAGGGGATCCTCAGCGACGAGCAGATCTGGCAGCTGGTGGACTACCTCAAGAGCTTCAGCGAGGACTTCGCGGACTACCCCGCGGAGCAGGAGTTCCTGATCGACGGGCTGCCAGAGGCCTCGCCCGAGAGCCTTGCACGCGGCGCCGAGGTCTACGTGAAGGCGGAGTGCGCCAAGTGCCATGGCGAGAGCGGGCGCGGGAACGGACCCTCGGCATCCGAGCAAGAGGACGAGTGGGGAAACAAGATCTGGCCCGCCGACCTCACCCAGCCCTGGGTCCTGCGCGGCGGAAGCACCGCACAGGATATCTACAGGACCCTGACAACGGGCGTGAACGGTACGCCCATGCCCTCCTTCTCCGACGCGTGGGCCCACGAGGATCTGGCGCACCTGGCGAACTACACCGAGAGCATCGGCCGCAAGCCCGTCTGGGGCGAGATCGTACGGGGTACGAAGACCGACTCCATTCCCGACGATCCGTTCGCGCCGGCCTGGGACGAGGTTCCGGCACTCGACGTCCGCATGGCCGGGCAGATCATCCAGCGACCGAGGCTGTTCAATCCCTCGGTTCAGAGCGTGAACGCACGGGTCCTGTTCGACGAGCGCGAGCTCGCCCTGCTCCTCGTCTGGCACGACCGGTTCCACGATGATGGCAGCAACGCCAGGCCGACCGATCGGGTGTCGGTCCTCTTCCCCGCGCGTGAGCTCGAGGAGGGAAAGAAGCCCTATTTCCTGATGGGCGACCGCCGACGTCCGGTCGATAGCTGGCAATGGAGCGCCGGAGGCGAGACCGAGACCTTCCTGACCCGTGGCATGGACGACGTGACACCCCGGCCCTCGCCGGTGAGCGCCGTCGGCGCGTACCAGGATGGGCAGTACCGGGTCGTCTTGCGCCGCAGCCTGGGGGCAAGCCAGGACGACGAGGTCGCCTTTACGCCCGGCCAGATGATCCCGATCGCCTGGAACATCTGGGACGGCGATCGCAACGAAGAAGGCAAGCAGCGCGCGATCTCTCGCTGGTACTACCTGTTGCTCGAGCCCGAAACGCCGCTCACGGCCTACGTCTGGCCGATCGCCGTGATCTTCCTGGCGGCCGTCGGCGAGATGATCGGGCTTCGCGCCTTTCGCCGGCGCTGGGCGAATGAGCAGCCGCAGGCACCCGCGCACCAGGAGGTCCGAGAGTCGTGAGCATGACAACCCCGGCTCCAAACACGGAGGCAGCGATGTACAAGAAGATCTACGTGCCCGTCGACAACTCGGCACACTCCAACCGGGCCATCGAGTCCGCGGTGCGCGTCGGCAAGGCCTTCAGCTCCGAGTTGGTGGGCTGTCACGTCTACGCGGCCAAGATGCACGACTACCGCTTCAAGCAGATGGAGTACTCGCTCCCGGAAGAGTATCTGGAGGAGAACGAGCTCGAGCGGCAGCGGAAGATCCACGACAGCCTGATCACCATGGGGCTCGAGCTGATCTCGGACAGCTACCTCGAAAGCATGAAACAGCGCTGCGCAAGAGAGGAGCTGCCTTTCGAGGGCCGCATGATCGACGGGAAGCATCACGTCGAGATCCGCCGGGATCTGGAAGAGTCGGACTGCGACCTGGTGGTCCTGGGAGCGCTGGGTCTCGGACGTCAGCGCGACAGCCAGATCGGATCGGTCTGCGAGCGCGTGGCCCGTTCGTGTTCCCAGGACGTCTGGGTGACGAAGCACGTGCCCAAGAAGGACGAGCCGGAGCGGGACACGATCCTCGTCGGCATCGACGGGAGCCCGCAGTCGTTCGGGGCGCTGGAGACCGCGCTCGAGCTGGCCAGGGCGTTCAACAAGCGAGTCGAGCTCATCGGCGTGTACGACCCCTACCTCCACTACCTCGTATTCAACGGGCTGGTCGGGACCCTCACCGAGAAGGCGTCGAAGGTCTTCCGCTTCGAGGAGCAGAACCAGCTCCACGAGGAGATCATCGACACCGGCCTCGCCCAGATCTACCAGTCTCACCTGGAAGTCGCCCACCAGATGGCGGGCGCAGAGGGCACCGAGGTCGGCAAGACCCTCCTCGACGGCAAGACCTTTCAGAAGATCCACGACCACGCGACCAAGACCAAGCCCTGGCTGCTCGTGCTGGGCCGGATCGGGGTCCACAGCGATCCGGACGACCCCAACCTGGGGAGCAATTCGGAGAACCTTCTGCGGCTCTCCGAGTGCGACATTCTGCTGACCACGCGAGTCGCTCGGCCCGAGCTCGACGTCCGCGCGGAGGAGAGCATCAAGTGGACTCGAGAAGCCGAGGAGCGGATGGAGCGCGTTCCCAAGCTGGTCGTGGGCATCGCGCGCACGGCGATCTTGCGGCTGGCGCTGGAGAAGGGTCACAGCGTCGTCACCAGCTCGCTCTTGGACGAAGCGATGGCGCGCTTCATGCCCAAGCAAGCCCCGATGAACAGGCTGGCGGAGGCGGTCGCCATCGGTAGGTCGCAGGAGCAGGCCGTGGCCGTGTGCGAGAGCTGCGGGCTGACCGCGCGCGAGCCCGACCCCGCACTGTGTAGTGTATGTGGCGGCACGAGCTTCGAGATCCTGACGGCCGAGATGGTCGAGCGCCTCGTCAAGAGCGAGGGCGGGGCCGCCGACGAGCCGAGCTACGACGGACGCAAGCTGCAATGGACCAAAGAGGCCCGCCGAGCGATGCTCGGAATCGAAGAGGCCTACCTGCGGCGGCGCACGAAGGCGCGGATCGAGAAGTCAGCCCGGCTGCGGAGGCAGAAGACCGTGACGCTCGAGTTCGCCCGGAAGCTGATCGAGGAGGAGACGGGCCTGCCCTTCGCCGCCGCGCCGGAGCAGGGCGCGGAGGACGCCGAGCGGATCGCCGAGGCCGAGACGGATGGAAAGAGATTGATCGCGCGGGATGCCCGGCGCGCGCCGCTGTTCTCTGAATTCGACTGGACCGAGGACGCGATCGCGCGCATCCAACGCGTCCCCGCCGGCTTCATGCGAGACCGGACCCAGGCGCGGATCGAGGAGCTGGCTCGGGAGGCGGCAGGTGGGGAGATCGACCTCCCGCGCGTCGAAGCCGGTATCGAGCTCGGCCTGCAGATGATGGCCGAGATGGTCTCCCAGAATGGTGTCGACTCTGAAAACGAGCGCCGCGACGAACGCGCCGCAGCCGCGCAGTGCCCCGCCGCACAAAAACGCGAGTCCGAGGCGAGCAGCACTGGCGACGAGCCGCTGAACGAGGTGAGCCCGATGAACGAGCTGGCGGCCATGCGGCTGCTCCTGACCCAGCAAGAGGGGTCCGGGGAGAAACAGGAGTGACCCAGGCCAGCCGTAGGCTGACCGTTCGGGCAAGGGGGCTTCGCCCGCCGATAACCCGCCCGAGGCCAGCCGTAGGCTGGCCGTTCGGGCAGGCGGGCTCCGCCCGCCGATAACCCGCCTGACCAGACCATGCCCGCTTACCGCTTCTGCAGAACCGACGACATCGCGCTCCTGACCGACGCGCTGAACGCGTGCTACACCGTTCACTTTTCGGATCAAGCCGCGCTGTCCACGGGGGATTTCAAGCGGGAGATCCGCGAGCTCAACGTCTGGTGCAGCAGCTGCATGGTGGCGTCGGCCGACCGCGATCCCATCGGCGTGGTCACGGGCGCCAAGCGGGAACGCGAAACCCTGATCCACAGGATCGGCGTCCATCCGGACTTCCTGCGGCGAGGCCACGCCCGGCACCTGCTCGACTCACTGAGCCAAAAGCTCGCCGTACTGGGTCCCCCCCGGATGGTGGCGGAGGTGCCCGACGACCTGCCGACGGTAGGCGCCTTGTTCGAGGCCGTCGGGTACGAGGCGGAGCACAGCTTTGCCGACTTCACACTGCCAAAGCCGCTCGCGCCCCCGGCGAACACGGCTGTGGTCAGCCCCGCCAGCCTGGACGACCTCCTGCGCTACGGAGCCCTCGACCCGTCCGTTTCCCGCAGCTGGGAGCGAGCCCTGGACACGCTGCAGAACCGGAAGGACCAGATCCAGGGGCTGGCCATCGCGTCCGAGACGCGGGTCGAGGCCTGCGCGCTGTTCCGCGACCTTCCCCGACACGGTCAGCGCGAGATCGTCGGCCTGGGCGGAACACAGCTGAGCGACGGCGAAGCAGAGGCCCGTGTCCTGCTGGAGATGGTGGTTCGAGTCGCTAGCCAGGCGGGCTCCCTCGTGGTGACGATTCCGAGGGTCTCGAGCGAGGAGATCTCATGGGATAGGCTCGAGTCCATGGGCTTCCAGCGTGCGCGAACGTACACCCGCTACGTGGCGAACCCGGACTCGCGAACGCAGCGATGATGCCGCGGAGTAGAGCGTGAAGAGCTACCACGACATTGCAGGGGACGGAGGATCCGACATCCTGCAGCAGGTCGAGGCCCAGCAGGAGAGTGTGACCCGGAGCCTTTCCGGCGTGCGGAACCTGCTGGCCGTCGGTTCCGGCAAGGGGGGCGTGGGGAAGAGCACGCTCACGATGCAGCTCGCGTACGCGCTGCGCGAGCTGGGGAAGACGGTCTCGATCCTGGACGCCGATCTGAACGGCCCTTCGCAGGCACGCCTGGGAGCGGTGCAAGACCGGCCGCTGTTTCCTGGCGAGAGCGGGGCTCCGGTTCCGACGACGCGGAACGGGATCGGCGTGGTCTCGATGGGCAGCCTGATCCCCGAGCCGCGTTCCGTCGAGTTCGAGAATGTGGCGAACGGGTCGTCGCACACCTGGCGGGCAACCAAGGAGTTCACGTTCCTGCGTGAGCTCATGGCATGCATGGACTGGGGGAAGCTCGACTACCTCCTGATCGACCTGCCCCCGGGCGCCGAACGGATCGTGCAGTACGCCGAGCTCCTGGGCCCCGCGACTCTATTCGTGCTGGTCACGATTCCCTCCGATCTGGCGACCGGGGTCGTGACGCGCTCGGTCGATGCACTCGCGAGGACCCCGAACCGGATCCTGGGGTACGTCTGTAACATGGACGGCTACTACTGCTCCGACTGCGGGCAGGTCAAGCCTCTGTTCCCCGCGCAGTCACAGGTGAAGCTCGATCTTCCGTGCCTGGGTAGCGTACCCTTCGACCCCGAGCTAGCTGCGCTCTGCGATCGGGGCGGCTCCCCCTGCGAAGTGCCCGAACTGGTTTCCTGGCAGCCCGTGCGGCGGATCGCGGAGGGGGTCTGCCAACGCGTCGCCGAGCCCGCCCCCGCCTTCGAGGAGAAAGCATGAAGTTCCTCTGCGTGTCGTGCGACAAGGCCATGAAGCTGATCGACGCGAAGCCGCCCGATCGAGGCTCACTCACCGTCGTGTATCGCTGTCCGGAGTGCGCTCACGAGTTCGCCATGCTGACGAATCCCTACGAAACCCAGGTGGTCGGCTCGCTGGGCGTGCAGGTCGGCCCCGAGGGTGACTCAGCCGGCAAGTGCCCGTTCCCCGGCGTGATGCAGGAGATGGGCGCGAGCCTCGACGGCTCGAGCGCGGCGTTTCCGTGGACACCCGAGGCGAGCGAGCGGCTGGCAAACATCCCAGACTTCGCGCGTCCGATGGCCAAGACCGGGATCGAGAAGTTCGCCAAGGACCGCGGGCTGGCGCAGATCGATGTGGAGGTGCTCGAGGAAGCCAGAAGCTTCTTCGGGATGTAGAAGGGGCCCTCAGTCCGGCTTTGACAAGCGCGGCAGCTTGCCGAACATCTCGGATCGCTCCTCGCCAGCCAGGGCTTCCTTCATCACGTCGGGTGTGATCAGGTCGATCCCCTGGCGTTCCGCGTAGGTCTCCAGGCCTTGCCTCACCTTCCCGCGGATGAAGGCGAGGGGGATGCGCTCCAACCGAGCCTCCGCTTCCGGGCTCCAGCGAACGGCCGCGAGCTGGAGCGTTCGTCCGGTTGGCTGATAGCGGCAGGCCGGGTCCTCTTGCAGATAGTCTCCGTGGACCGCGTAGGCCCGGCAGCGGCAGCCGCCGCACAGCTCGTTGAACTCGCAGCGGCCGCAGCGTCCCTTGAGCTGCGAGAGGTCGCGAAGCTCTCGCAAGACGGATGACGTCCGCCAGATCTCGCCAAAGCTCTGGTCACGCACGTTGCCTGCGACGGCGGTCATGTAGGGACACGGGGTCACGTCGCCCTGTGGTGTGATCCGACAGTACTGGGTGCCGGCCATGCAGCCGCCGCTCTCCAGACCTCCCACTCCCCTCTCGTAGGCGATCTGCTTGAACTGCGGCGCACACTTGGAGCGCACCAGCATGGGACGGTACCGATCCTGCCAGTCCACCAGCTGAGCGAGCATGGCTTCCGTCCGTTCCGACGAGAGATCGTTCATCTGCTGGCCGCGGCCGGTCTGGACGAGGAAGTAAAGATTGAAGGACCAGGCCCCCTTCTCGCGGGCAAACTCCAGCAGCTTGGGAATCTCGGCGTAGTTCATGTCCATGACCGTGGTCTGGACCAGGACTTGAAGGCCATTGGCCCGACAGATCTCCAGCGCGCGTACCGAGTACTCCCACGCATCCGGCCCGCCGCGAAAGTGGTTGTGTTTCGCTGGCTCGAGCGAATCGATGCTGATGGCCACACCCTTCACACCGCACTCGATCATCTTGTGGACGACCCTGTCGGTGACCAGAACCCCGTTGGTCCCCATCACGACCCAGATCCCCCGCTTCGATGCGTAGCGGGCGATGTCGTAGATGTCCTTGCGCAGCAACGGCTCGCCGCCGGTCAGAATCAGCATTTCGGTGCCGAGGGCCTTGATCTCGTCGATCAGGCCCAGACATTCCTCCGTCGTGAGCTCGTTCTCTGCCTTCCGTCCGCCCTCCATGTAGCAGTGCGGGCAGCGCAGGTTGCACGCCCTCGTCAGGTTCCAGGAGATCAGGGAGGGCTTGTAGTCGGCTAGCTCCGCCATCGTGACTCCCTCTTTGCGAGACCCGCACAGACCGTGGCAGCGACGGCTTCCCCCGACGCCACACAGTCGGCCAGACCGTAGGCGCTGAGGGCGCTTCCTGCGAGGTGGAGGCCCTCGTGTTTTGCGACCTCGCGGTTGAGCCTGGCCACGCGTTCCGCGTACCCGACATCGAACTGCGGCACGGCTTCGTGAAAACGGGTCAGGCCGGTTGCCCGGGCCGGGCCGGTCACGCCAATCAGACGAGCCAGGTCCCGGTGCGAGCGCTCGACCAGGGTTTCATCGTCGAGATCGACCGCGCCGCGATCGAGCCTACCGCCCTGGAACGTACGCACTACGACGTAGCCCTCCGGCGCCCGAGCGGCGAACTTCTCACTCGCGTAGGTTGCGGCGAGAATGTGATTCTGCTCTGACCGCGGCACGAAGAAGCCGAAGTCGTCCGGAAGGCGAGCGACCTCCCCGCGTCGGTACACCAGGTTGACGGTGACACAGGAGGCGAAGCGCAATTCGCCAAGCGCGCTCGCCAGGGTCGGGGCTGCGGCACTCAGCATCGCGCTGCAGCGCGGCGCCGGGCAGGCGAGAACCACGTGGCGCGCCAGCCACATCCCCCGAGCCGTCTCGATCTGCCACCCCGCTCCTGGCAGGGGTTGAATCTGCTTCGCAGCACAGTCGAGCTCGATCCAGCTCGGTGGGATCCGCTCCGACAGTCGTTCTACGAGCGAGCCGAGTCCGTGTCCGAGTGTCAGCTGGGCTGGCGAGCTCGATGCTCCCGCGTTGTCCCGGAGCCCGCGCAGCACGCTGCCGTACTGGCGCTCGAGCTCCACGAACGAACCAAGCGTGCGGGCCGCGCTCAGCTCCGACGCGTCGGCGACGAACAACCCGCCCAGCACCGGCTCCGCCACACGCTCGAAGGCCTCCCTGCCGAAGCGCCGCACAACGAAGCTCTCCACGCTCTCATCCGCCGCGAGCCCGTCACGCCCCTCGACCCGAGACTCGCGTAGCATCCGCAGCTTACCCGGCCAGCTGAACAGGCCAGAGCGCAGCAACGGCAAGCGCTCGGTCGGTGCGATCAGTCGAAGTCCCTCAGGCAACGCATGCAACCGCCCCTCGTGGACCACGGAGAAGGCCTCGGCGGATCGGGGCGGAGCGAGCGCAGCGCCGAGCCCGAGCTCGCGGCACAGCTCGATCGCCGCTGGCTTGGTGGTGACCATCGAATCCGGGCCCGCCTCGCACACGCACTCGCCGCGTTGTTCCGCCTCGATCCGCTCGGTCTGGATCGTGCCACCCAGGCGGCCGCCGGCTTCGAACAGGCGCGCCGAAAGCGGTCGAGTCGACTTCCCGTGCTCACGCAGACGAAACGCGGCCGCGAGGCCGGAGATGCCTCCGCCGACAATCGCCACATCCAAGTGTGGCAGGTCGGGGTTGTCGCGACGGGCGGTCATCACGAGCTCCGATCCGCACCCAGCAGATGCTCGCCGGCGATCTCGACCAGGGCCTTCACCCACGCGGCGTTGCCATTCGGGGCGGGAACGAGCTCGAAGCCCTCGCCGCCGTTTTGCAACCAGATCTCCCGCCCCCGGATGCGGATCTCCTCGAGGGTCTCCAGACAGTCCGCGACGAACCCGCTGATCACCACGACGCGGCGACGGCCGCGTTGTGCCTGCTCGGCCAGCACAAGGTCAGTGAACGGCGCGATCCACGGCGTGCGCCCCAGACGCGACTGAAAGCTCACGGCGTACCGGTCCCCGGCGAGGCCCAGCTGCTCGGCCAGCGCCTCCGCACTCAGGAGACACTGCGCTCGATAGCAGCCGCGCCGGCCGGTCTCGGCCGAACAGCAGCCGCCGTTCTCGAGACAGCCCAGGCCGAGGGCTTTGAGCTGCCGCTCGGGCACGCCGTGAAAGCTGAACAGGACGAGGTCGGGGTCGACCTCTGCGATCACGGGCGCGGCCAGTCGCCGCTTCGCTTCGAGATAGGCCGGGTCCGCGTAGAACGCGGGGGCGACCGCGAGGTCGAGAGCCGAGCCGCGTCGCGCAAGCTCGGCTTGCACAGCCTGCAGCGAGGATCCGGTCGATGCCGAGCTCGACTGCGCGTAGAGCGGGAACAAGACGAGCCGGTCGATACCCCGCGCCTCGAGCCGGTCGAGCGCCGAGCGAATCGAAGGCTCGCCGAAGCGCATGGCGAGCTCTACTGCGACTCCGTCACCCAGCTCCACCTCCACGAGGTCGCGCAGATCCTGTCCGTGCGTGAGCAACGGCGAGCCACGATGCGTCCAGATCTTCTCGTAGCTCGCGGCGGAGCGACGCGCCCTGCGCGGCACGATCACCAGCTCGACCAGTAAGAAGCGGCGCCACGCCGGCATGTCGAGCACGTGTTCGTCCATCAAAAGCTGGCGCAGGTAGCGCCGAACGTCTGGGACCTCGGGACTTCTTGGGGTTCCGAGATTGATCAGCAGGAGACCGATCTTGGGCGCGCGACTCACGACTTGCGGACCCTACGAAGTTTGCGGCGGCGGCCGGTGCTTCTCCTCGAGCACATGCTGGGAACGCTTGAACAGCTCATTCAGACCAGACGCGTCGCTAGCATAGTAGCCCCGAACCTGGCCCCAGCGGTCTACGAGAACGAGTCGACCCGCGTGAGCAATATCCATACCCCGCTCGTCCTCATGCCGATCGCCGAGCGGGAGCCGAAAGCCCTTGACCACAAGCGGGCGAACCTGTTCCGGAGGCCCGGTCAGGAGCGACCAGACCTCTGTCTCAATCTCGAATCGCTCCGCGTAGGCAGCCAGCTGATCCGGCGTGTCATACGCTCCATCGACCGAGATGCTGACGAGGCGAATCCCGTCGACGCCACCTTCCCTGTAGCGACGCAGCAGCTTCGACATCGAATTCGTCAACATCGGGCACACGGTGGTGCAGCGGGTGAAGAAGAAGTTGGCAACGTAGACCTGCCCAGCCAGCTGCTCGGTGCCAAACGGCTCCGCGCGGCTATTGGTCAGGTTATAGCTGGGAAGCACCGTCATGACCGGCGGAGGGGGCGGCCCGAAGCAGCCCGCCATCAAGACGAGGCTCAACCAGGCCGGGTGGGCCCACAGGTAGGAGCTGGGCCAGCTGCGGACAAGGGGAGGATTCATTGGGGCGGACTTTACCAGATGCGGGCTACGGCGCACCGCTCCCGAGCTCACGGTGTCGTGGGCAGCTCACGAGGTGGTCGTTCACGAGGCCTACCGCCTGCATGAAGGCGTAGCAGATCGTCGGGCCGACGAACTTGAAGCCCCGCTTCTTCAGATCTCGGCTGAGTGACTCGGACTCTGGCGTCTGCGTGGGGATCTCGCTCATCTTCTCGAAACGATTCTGGCGAGGTTTGCCTGCGATGAACGCCCAGAGATACCGATCAAAGCTCCCGACCTCGCTCTGGATCTCGAGGAAGCACCGCGCGTTCTGGATCGACGCCTCGACCTTCAGCCGGTTTCGCACGATCCCCTCGTCCCGCAGGAGCTTGTCCCGCCGCCGCGACGTGTAGCGTGCCACCCGGGTGGGCTCGAAGTCGTCGTAGGCACGTCGATAGCCCTCCCGCTTTCGCAGGATGGTGAGCCAGGAGAGTCCCGCCTGCGCTCCCTCCAGAATCAGGAACTCGAAGAGATTCCGGTCGTCGTGCAGTGGAACCCCCCACTCTTCGTCGTGGTACGCCTGGTGCAACGGATCGTCACCCGCCCAGGGACAGCGCGTCACAGGACGCATTCCCGATACAGCGCCCTACAGTCGACTCGGGCCCCGATGTGGGCCAGCAGCAGGTAGCTCCCTGCGATCTTCCTGTGCACGAAGATGAGCTCCGTCGGCGGTCGCGGCAGCTCCTGACGGGTATAGGCGTCCACGCCGCTGGCCCGGACCCGCTCCGCGAGGTCGGAGCCGGCGAAGTCGTAGGGCATGGCACTCCGCAAGGGCTCCGCAATGAGGCCCGAGAGCTCGATGAACGCCCTGCGAGCCTCGGGACTCTCGTTACCGCGCAGGAAGCCGGTCTCCTCTCCGACGGAGACGACCCGAGCCGGATCGCCCTCCACGGTCGCAGTCACGAGTCTTGCGTAGGCCACGCACCAGCGGCGCGAGAGCGAGCGGACGGAGCCGAAATCGAGCAGGGCAACGCGTTCGTGCTTCGGCTCGAACAAGTAGTTCGCAAAGTTGGGATCGGTCTGCACGAAGCGGAACTCGAAGAGCTCGCGGAAGACCAGACGCAGCAGCTTCTCGCCCATGGCGTCGCGGCGCTCCTGCGTGTGCTCGCGAGACCGAAGGTCCTCGATCGGGAGAGCGCGTACACGATCCGTTGTGAGCACGCGAGCGGTCGAGAGGTCCGCATGCACGCGCGGCACGAAGACGCCGGCGTCAGCTCCGACCAGCTCCCGGTAGAGTTCGGTGCTCTGGGCCTCGCGCCGGTAGTCGGCCTCGCGTCGGAGCTCGCGTTTCAGCTCGGGTGCGAGCCTCTCCAGGTCGATCTCAGGGGGAAGCAGCCGCGTCATACGCAGCAGCACGACCAGGTTATCGACGTCCGCTGCGATGCTCCGCTCCACGCCGGGGTACTGGACCTTCACGGCCAGGTCCCGACCGTCAGCGGCTTCGGCCGCGTGAACTTGCCCGATGGAGGCGGCGGCAAGCGGCTCCAGGTCGAATTCCGCAAAGCGCCGCTCCCACTCTGGGCCGAGCTCCTGCGAGAGCACGTCGCGAACCTGCCTGGCGGGCATGAGACGGCCCTGACTCTGCAACTCGGAGAGGATCTCGGAGAGCGGCTCGGGTAGCAGCTCCTGGCCCTGGATCGACAGCAGCTGGCCGAGCTTCATCGCGGCGCCGCGCAGATCGGCCAGGGTGTCAACCAGCCGCCGCGCGTTGGCCGGGCTCATCAATAGACTCGCATCGCGGTCGCCGCGGCCTGCGGCACGTCTCAGTACCTCCATCGCGGTCTCTCCCGCGATTCCGGCCAGCATCGAGCCGAGCTTGGCGATCCGCTCTGCCCGTCCTTCGGGCACCCGAGCCTCTCGTCTGCCGACCCCCCCTCGGTCCACGGACTAGCTGCCCCTGAACTCCGGCGTGCGCTTCTCGAGC
Organism: Myxococcota bacterium; assembly: GCA_965247115.1. Classification (GTDB taxonomy): domain Bacteria; phylum Myxococcota_A; class UBA9160; order SZUA-336; family SZUA-336; genus JAUXJB01. Next base: position 1,835,611 of record CBDFGR010000003.1, on the reverse strand, counting down.
AGCGCACGGATGCCCTCTTTGGAGTCCTCGGTCTCGAGCGTGCGCGATTGCGCGTGGGCCTCGAGCTCCGCTTCGCGCGTCGGATCCCAGGAGGCCGCGCGGTAGATCGACTTCTTGGTCCAGCGCACGGCGATGGGCGCGGCGGCCGCGACCTCCCGCGCGAGCTCGCGGGCCCGCGCGAGGACCTGATCGCCCGGGACCGCGTAGTTCGCCAGACCGATCTCCGCGGCCTCCTGTCCGCTCACGAGACGTCCGGTCAGCAAGAGCTCCGTTGCGCGCGGCAGTCCGACGAGATGCGGCAGGATGTAGGTCGTCGCCATGCCCGGATGCAAACCGAGCCGGACAAAGTTCGCACCGTACTTCGCGCTCTCGTTGGCAACACGCATGTCGCAAACGATCGCGAGACCAAGGCCACCGCCCACTGCATGCCCCTGCATGGCCGCGAGCGTCGGAACCTCGATATCCAGGATCGAGAGGAATGGGCGGTACATGGCGAACGAGCGCTCGTTTGCCGCCTCGTAGCCGGCGCCCCGCTCGCTGCGCTGAGCGCCGACCTTGAAGTCGGCCCCTGCACAGAAGCTGTTGCCGCGTCCCGTGATGATCACGCAACGCAGGGAAGCGTCTTCGCGTATGGTCGCGACCGCGGCACGCAGACCCTCGAGCACCTCGTCCGTCATGCTGTTGCGGTTGTCGGGACGGTTGAGCGTGATCTCCGCGATGTGGTCCTTCGCGTCGTAGAGGACGGCGGGCTCGCTCAACTCAGGCCTCCCACGCGGGCCCCGCCCTCTGGGGCCGCCGGGGCCACGGTCTGTATTGCGACTGGCATCGGTCCCTACCTATGGAGGTCGCCTGGATCTTATCCCAACGAGTTCAGGACTGAGAGATTCGCTTGCAGGCTTCTATTACTATCTATTATATACTTTATATGATTTCGATATGATCTCAATTCAGGTATGTAGATAGAAGTGACGTCCATAGAGCCCGACCGCCCCACAGAGGCCTTCGCGTCCCGCGGCCCTCTCTTCTGCCCGGTGGCTCGCGCCCTGGATCTCATCGGCGAGCGCTGGACCCTGGTGCTGGTCCGCCATCTGCTCGGGGGGCCGCGAGGCTTCCAGGAGCTGCGCGCCCGCAGCGGGATCGCCCCAAGGGTGCTGAGCACACGGCTGCGCCAGCTCGGGCAGCGCGGGCTCGTAGAGACGGTTCCCGCCGGCAGCCGCTCCCACTACGCCCTCACCGAGCTCGGACGCACCCTGGAGCCGATCGTGAGCGACATCGCGGTGTGGTGGGTCCAGAACGCAATGGACAGCTCGGGTCCCTTCAAGGAGACCACGCCCGCCTCCGTCGTCGAAGCGCTCCCGTTTCTGCTGCGCCGTGAGCGAGCCCGCGACGTGGAGATCACCTACGAGCTGCGGCTCACGGGCCCAGCCGGCGGTGTCTGGACGGTGCGGATCGAGGATGGGAGCTGCTCCGTCCGCGAGGGCTTCGCCGACCGCGCGGACGTGCGCTACACGGCCGACGCCCGCGACTGGACTCTGCTGGCGCTCGGTCTCATGGACGACCGGGAAGCCGTACAGGCCGGGCGTCTCAGTAAGGACGGCCAGGGTGGCTCGATTGCCTGGTATTTCCATCAGCCCCAGCAGCTTGAACGGGCAGAGCAAGGAGAAGGCCAATGATCTCGTTTGGACCGACGGAAGAACAACAGCTGATCCGGGAGACGGTGCGCGAGTTCGCGCAGACCGAGCTGCGCGAGATCGCGCGCGAATGCGACGAGCAGAGCCAGGTACCCGACGAGCTGCTCGCAAAGACCTGGGAGCTGGGACTGGTCGCGGGATCGATCCCTGAGGAGCTGGGCGGCGCTGGGATGGAGCGCTCCCCGGTGACGAGCGCGCTCGTGCTGGAAGAGCTCGCCTGCGGTGATGCGCCTCTTGCCGCCGCCGTGCTGGCGCCCGCACTCTTCGTTCAGCCACTGCTCGACTTCGGCACGGAGGAACAGAAGGAACAGCTCCTGCCGCTCTTTGTGGGCGCGGACTACCACCCGGCAACGCTGGCCCTCCATGAGCCCAACTTCACCTTCGACCCGAGCAAGCTCCGCACCACCGTGGAGCCCAAGGGCGAGGGCTTCCGTCTCACGGGGCAAAAGCGCTTCGTCCCGATGGGTGATCGCGCGAGCCACTTCCTGATCATCGCCCGCGACGGGCGCGAGGGGCTGGCAGGCCTCGAGGCCTTCATCGTCCCGCGCGACGCGGAGGGTCTGAAAATCGCTCCCGACGTCGAGAAGCTGCTCGGCATGCAGGCCCTGCCGTGCTCGGCGCTCGAGCTCGACGGAGTCGAGCTTCCGCGTGAGGCGCGTCTTGGCGGGAACGGCGGCATCGACGGCGCGCGCCTGATCAACCTCTGCAGGATGGGCAGTGCGGCTCTGGCCGTCGGTCTCGCCCGCGCGGTCAAGGACTTCGCGATCCCGTACGCGAAGGAGCGCGTGGCCTTCGGCCAACCAATCGCGCAGAAGCAGGCGATCGCCTTCAAGCTGGCAGAAATGGAGATCGAGGTGAGCGCCATGCGCCATCTCGTCTGGAAGGCCGCGAGTCAGCTGGAGCAGGGGCTCGATGCGACTCGGGCGTCGACGCTGGCCCAAACCTACGTGAGCCGCGAGGCAATGAAGATCGCGGACAACGGCCTGCAGATCTTTGGCGGGCACGGCTTCATTCGCGACTACCCGGTGGAGATGTGGTACCGCAACGCGCGCAGCCTCACGGTCCTGGAAGGCCTGGCTGCACTCTGACGAGAGGGCGCTCTCGGCGCCGAGGAGATTCTGATGATTGATTTCTCACTCAGCGAGAACGACAGGCAGATCCTGGACGAGGTGCGGCGCCAGGCGCTCGTGTGTCGTGAGTATGCTCGCTACTACGACGACCACGAGGACGAATTCGCCCCTGACGAGCTGCCCGAGGCGAGCGACTTCGCCAGCCCCTACGCAGCGATGGCACAGCGCGACGAGCTCGACAGCTCGATGGGCGTGCTCAGCATGCTCGTGGTAGCGGGCCAGACCTGGGGCGACTACACCGTGCGCATGCGGCGAGGAAGCGGCGGGCTCGGCAACGCCGCGCTGCGCGCTTCTGGTACTCCCGAGCAGCAGCAACGCTGGGGTGGCGTCTCGCTCGCCATGGCGATCACCGAGCCAGGCTGCGGCTCGGACTCGAAGGCCGTGCAGACGACGGCCGCGCTCGACGGCGACGAGTGGGTCCTGAATGGAGAGAAGATCTTCGTAACCACCGGCTGCCGTTGCGACGGCGTGGTCGTCTGGGCGACGATCGACAAGAGCGCCGGGCGAGCGGGCATCAAGTCCTTCGTCGTGATGAAGGGAACGCCCGGCTTCGAGGTGACACACAAGGAGAAGAAGCTGGGCATCCGCGCCGACGATACGGCGGCGATGGTGTTCCGGGATACGCGCATTCCGCGGGACCACTTGCTCGGTGGGGATGAGACAATTCCCAAGCAGGGAGCCGGCGGCTTTCGCGGTGTCATGAAGACTTTCAACATGACCCGCCCTGCGGTTGCGGCGCTCGGTCTCGGGATCGCGCACGCTGCCCTGGACTTCACGCGGGATGCCCTCGCCCTGGAGGGCATCGAGGTCGACTGGAGCGCAGGCAAGCACAGCCGCAGCGCGATCCAGCAGGAGCTGATCGAGATCGACGCCGACATCGAGGCGGCGATGCTGGAGGTGGTCCACGCCTCGTGGCTGTCCTCCGAGGGTCAGGCCAACAACCTCGAGGCCTCGATCGCGAAAGCCAAGGGCGGGGAGGTGGCGCGCACCGCGACACAACGCTGCCTCGCGATCCTCGGCGGCTTCGGCATCTCGCGCGAGCACCTGCTCGAGAAATGGTTCCGCGACTGCCGCATCACCGACATCTACGAGGGCACCGGCGAGATCCAGCGCTTGATCATCGCCCGCAACATCCTCGGCTATAGCTCCGCCGAGCTCTCCTGACCCCTGGCCAGGGCTCCAAACCGCGCGGCAGGAGCCGCAGAGACTGCCGCTAGAGCAGACTGGCCAGCAGCAAGGGGGAGAGCAGGAAGGCGAGCAGCGTCGAGACCACCACGATGCTCGCGATCTGTTCGGGGGAGCGGCCGTAGCGCTGCGCGAATAGGTAGTTGAAGACCGCAGCAGGCATGGAGCACTGGAGAATTAGCACGCCCCTGCTGGTTCCCTCGAAGCCGAGTACCTCGGCCAGACCAAAGCCCACCAGGGCACCCATGCCCAGGCGCAGAAGCGACAGCACGATCGTCCGGGGCAGTCGCGCCACCCTGAGCTCGCCGATCGACACGCCCAGCGTGAGCAGCATGAGCGGGATCGTCAGCCCGCCGAGCAGCTCGGTGGTGTTTCGAAGCCAGAGCGGCACGCGCAGCTCGCTCGCCAGCACCAGGATGGCGAGCAGCGCCGCACCGAAGAGCGGGTTGCGCAGTAGCTCGCCTAGCGAGAGACGGCCGGACCAGATCAGGATCCCGATGGTGAAATGCGCCGTCGCCATGACCGCGAAGAAGCAGACGCCGAGGGTCAGCCCCTCCCTTCCGAACGCGAACAGGCAGAGGGACATCCCCAGGTTCCCGGCATTTCCAAACATCAGTGGCGCGAGGTAGGTGTGCGCCGGCAAGCCCCAGACGCGCAGAATGATGGCCCCGGCTGTAGCAAAGCTCAGAAGAGCCAGCCCCGCGCCGACCGCCATCTGGAGCAGCGCCGCCGGCTCGACGTCGAGAGCGGTCAGCTCCGAGAAGACGAGGCAGGGAGCGCCGATATTGCTGATCAGCGCCGTGATCAGAACAGTGTCGTAGCCGGGGCCCCAACGCCCCCAGCCCCAGCCGAGAGCGGCACATACGAAGGTTGGCGCCAGAACGCCGAGCAGCTCACCGGGCATCGTGCCCGGACTACGTTCCCGAGAGTGACCGCACGTAGGCGACGAGATCGCGCAGGCCTTGCTCGTTGACGACCCCGCCCCACGGAGCCATGAGCGGAGACTTGCCAACGGACGTACCGCCCATCTTGATCACGTTGTAGAGGTACTCATCACTCACTCCGGCCATGTACGCCGCATCGGTGTGATCCCGGGGCTTGGGATCGAGCGCCATTCCCGCGGGCCCGTCGCCCTTACCGCTCCGCCCGTGACAGGTCGCACAGTACAGATTGTACGTGTTCCCCCCGGCCAGAGCGTCGCCGCGCAGGCCTTCCGCAGCTGGTGGCGAAACCGCCGGCTCGGGCGCAGGCGCAGGTCGTGGCGGTGGAGCGGGCTCTTGCATCTGCGGCTCGGCTGCGGGAGGCGGAGCCTGATCTCCGCACCCGGTGCTGATCAGCAGGAGCACGAGCGAAGCGACGAGTACACGCATCAGAGTAGCCCTCTCAACGCCAGATCGCAGATCATGGCACCGAAAATTCCGAGCAGATAGACGAGCGAGACCCGGAACAATCTCCTCGCCGACTCCACACTTCTTCTGCGCAGCAGCTGGACGCCCTGGTAGAGAAACCACCCGCCAAGCCCGAGCGCAACGGCGCCATAGAGCGGACCCAGCAGGTTGAGGGCTACAGGAAGAAGTGTCACAGGAAGCAGTGCCACGATCCACGCGACGATTCTGCGCGTTGTCGCGGCGTCACCAATCCGGTCGTGGAGCATCGGCAGCCCGGCGTTCGCGTAGTCGCTCTTCCTGGAGAGAGCGATCGCGTAGAAGTGCGGAGGCTGCCACATGAAAATGATCGCGAACAGCAGCCACCCGGCAATGCCGATGCCACCGCCGATGGCAGCGTCGGCGATCAGCGGCGAGACGGCCCCCGACGCACCCCCGATCACGACCGCCAGCGGCGTGCGGGGCTTGAGCCAGAGCGTGTACACGAACACGTAGAACAGGATCGCCGCCAGCGCGACCAACGCCGGCACCGCGCCAACGGCAGCAAGGAGCGTACCCGTCCCAAGCACGCCAAGCACCAGGCCAAAGAGCAGTGCGTTCCTGGCGCTGAGCTCGCCAGCGGGAAGGGGCCGCCCGCGCGTGCGCTCCATACGCGCGTCCAGGTCGCGCTCCATGTAGCTGTTCAGTGCGGCCGCGGATCCGGCGGCCAGCGCGGTTCCGAGCAGCGTCGCAACGGCGAGCGAGAGCGAGGGCCAGCCGCCGGCCGCCATGACGAGCGCGGGAGTTCCGCTGAACAGAACGAGCGGCAGGAGCCGTGGCTTGGTGAGCGCGGCGTAGCTCGCGAGGGCGCTCATCCCGTGGACTCCAGCACGCGTCCGAGCGTCCTCTCCGAGGGCGCGGCGGCTCTCTGGGCGAGCAGGGCTTCTCGAGTCAAGAGCAGCGTCGCGAGCACGAGCGCCGCGGCAAGTGCCGAATGGAGCGCGGTGATCTCCACGGGAAGCGCACCGAGCACGTTGACGGCTCCCACCACGATCTGCAGTACGACGAGGTGGAGGCAGAGAGCCGCGAGCGCCCGGGTCCGACCGCTGCCCCGGACGAGCCACACGAGAGCGGCACAGCAGAGGGCCAGTGCGCACCCGTTCAGCCGGTGGATGACGTGGATCCCGACCAGACCCGAGAAGGTGGGCGCGATCGAGTCGCCGTTGCAGGTAGGGAAAGTCGAGCACGCCAGGCCCGCGAGATGGCTCGAGACCATCCCTCCCAGCAGCATCTGCACGACCAGGAGCAGGCTGAAGAGCGCGAGCAGCGAGGCGCCGGCGGTGGAGAGGGGGCTGGACGCGGCAGGACGGGTGCGCCCCGCCTCGATCAGATCCCGGGACGTCCAGAGCATGGTTCCACACAGTGCATTTCCGACGAGCAGGTGCGCGGTCACAGTCCACGGCGCCAGGCCCAGCAGAACCGTGAGCCCCCCGAGCAGCACCTGAGTGGTGAGCAAGAGCAACGCGAGGACAAAGGACCGGGCCGACACGCGCCGCAGTTCGGGCGTTCGCAGCACGAACACGCTTGTGCCCACGAGCCCCAGGGAGACGAGGCCCGCCAGCACCCGGTGAGCCCACTCGAGCGCGATTCTGGTGTCGAACGGGGGAATCGCCTGGCCGAAGCAGAGCGGCCAGTCTGGACATGCCAGCCCGGCGCCCTTTGCCCGCACGACCGCGCCGAGCACGATCAGGAGGTAGGCGAGCAGAGTCAGAGCTCCCAGAGTCAGACCAGCGCGTTGCGCTCGAGTCTTCAGGCGCTCGTCGAGGGGAGACAAGACCGTCCCTGTCCTTTCGTTACGGGAACGGCGGGAGGTACGGATCGTCTCCCACCCCCCGATCGGGAGTGCACCAGTGGAGCTCGACGACAGAACGGCCTTTCGATGCGCTTCTCCGCCGAGCGGGCCGACGTTACAACGGGGTCTGTCTTCGGTCAACCGAGGCGATCCTCGATCTCCCGAGGCAACCTTCGCAGAGTTCCGATCGGGGTAGCGCGAGCAGAGCTCGGCAACTGAGCTTCCGGGGGGCCGCGATTACTTGAGCTTTGCTTCCTTGAACAGGACGTGCTTGCGGACCACGGGATCGTACTTTTTGAGCTCGATCTTGTCCGGGGTCTTCTGGCGATTCTTCGTCGTGGTGTAGAAGAAGCCGGTCCCCGCCGAGCTTTCCAGTTTGATCTTCTCGCGCGCGCCCTTGGCCATCCTATGCTCCACTCCCTCCGCTGCGCATCCCTCTGTACAACACCCGCCCCGCCCGGGCAAGTAGTCTTGTGGGTCTTGTGGGTCTTGTGGGTCTTGTGGGACCCGGCCGCGGGCGTCCGCGGCCACCCACTCTTCGCTCGCCTTCGGCTCGCTGCGCGCGCCGCATTCGCGGCGCTTGCGGGTGCGCTTGCGGGGCGCTTTGGCGGGGCGCTTGCAGTCTCGGCGCGGGCTCTGGCGGTCCCGTCTTGCGAACGTGTGGGCCTCTCTAGCTCCGATGGCGTAAAAGGGGCGGAAAGGATATCGATTCGAGCGTGAAGGGAATCGTGCTCGCAGGCGGTCTCGGCACGCGGCTGTATCCCATGAGCCGCGTCATGAGCAAGCAGCTCCAGACCGTGTACGACAAGCCGATGATCTTCTATCCGCTAGCCACGCTGATGCTGGCCGGCATCCGCGACATCCTCATCATCTCCACTCCACAGGACCTGCCGCGCTTCGAGACCCTGCTCGGCGACGGCTCGACGTGGGGGATCGAGCTCTCGTACGCGGCGCAGGCGCAACCGAAGGGCATCGCCCAGGCCTTCCTCGTTGCCGAGGAGTTCATCGACGGGGAGCCCGTCGCGCTGATCCTCGGCGACAACCTGTTCTACGGGCGCATGAACCTGGACCAGATCGTGCGCGAGTTTCGCGACGGCGCTCTGATCTTCGGCTACCCGGTGCGCGATGCCGAGCGCTACGGCGTGGTCGTGATCGACGCGGACGGCGGGGTCGCACACCTGGAGGAGAAGCCGACCGTTCCGAGGTCGAACCTCGCCGTGCCGGGCATCTACCTCTACGACGGAAACGTCGTCGAGCACGCACGGTCGCTCAAGCCCTCGGCGCGGGGAGAGCTCGAGATCACGGACCTGAACCGCGCGTATCTCGAGCTGGGGAAGCTGCGCGCCGTCCGACTCGGGCGAGGGATTGCGTGGCTCGATACGGGTACGCACGAGAGCCTGCTGGAGGCCGCAGAGTTCATCGCGGCCATCGAGCGACGGCAGGGCTTGAAGATCGCCTGCCTGGAAGAGGTCGCCTACCGGCAGGGGTTCATCGACCGGCCGGCCTTGCTGCAGGCCACCGAGGCGATGCCCGTCTCCCCCTACCGGGAGTACGTGGAGCAGGTCGCCGCGGAAGACGCCGCTGAAGACGCATGAGCAAGGACGTATATCGGCGCAGGAGAGTCGTCGCTGCCGAAGACGTGGACGGTCTCGGCCACGTAAACAACACGGTCTGGGTCAGGTTCATCGTCGAGCTCGCCGACGCGCACTCCAGCGCGCGCGGCCTCGATTGGAAAACCGTGCGTGCGCTCGGCGGCCAGTGGATCGTGCGCCGCCACGAGATCGACTACCTCCGCTCCGCCCTGCGCGGCGAGGAGATCGTGGAAGAGACCTGGGTCGACTCGCTGCGCGGCGCCCGAAGCGTACGCAGATGCCGGTTCACCCGACCAGCCGATGGTCTCGAGTACGTCACGAGCACGACCCAGTGGGCCTTTACCGACAAAGAGACCCAGAAACCGCGCCGAATCCCGCTCGAGATCCTGAAGGAGTTCGCGCCGCGTCCGTGAGCGGATCGCGGCCCGGTGCGGAGCCCCTGGCGGTCCTGTCCCCTGATGTCCGACCACGTCGCCCACGGACCGATCGAGTCAGCCCATTTTGCACGTTCCCTGCGCAGAAGTTGCTCAAGACTTGCTAGCAGCTGTCGATACAAGGCGGTGACTCCTGTTCCCCAGGGATGTAGGGGGAGGGCGGGAGCGCTGACATGCCGGGACTTGGGGGGGATCCGCTGTTGGTGCTTCCGCCCCTTTTCTTTCCCTGTGGGACCCGGGCCGCGGGCGGCCGCGGCCCACCCACCTCCGCTCAGGCCTGCGGCCTTCGCTGCGCGCGCCGCGCTCCGCGGCGCTTGCAAGGTTGCTAAGCCCCGTACGAGGTTGCCGGTTCTCCACGGAATCCGAACTTGGGGACGGTCCCTAATCCGAACTTGTTTGGCCGAAGTCGGAACTTCTGGTCACTGGGGCGGATCAGAACGTAGGAACGGTCCTTGAGTTCTACGTGCGGTTCTTTGGGGGTTGGGGGTGGGGCTGTTGTCTCGGGGGTCTGGGGGGGCGAGGTCTTCGGAGAGGCGCTGTAGGGTGTTCTGGAGGGCTTTCTGGAGCGCCCACCTTGCGAGGCGGCCTGTGCCTGGAACGAGGGGGCGAAAGCGGATGGTCCAGGTCAGGCGCGTTGCTGCGCCGCTCGGCTCGAACTCGACCTCGCCGGTGTGGTCGCGGATCGGGAGTCCGGCGACCACCCGATACCGCAAGCGTCTCGGAGGCTCGAAGGCGATGACCTCTTCCTCGACCGCCAGACCGTGCGCGTGCAGCACCCGGATCGCCCCGAGCCCGTTGGGCGCCGGGTCTCCTTCCTGCCGCAGGACCACCTCCCTGGCACCCGTCCACTCCGCCCAGCCAAGGTGATCGGTGAAGCGCTCCCAGGCGACCTCCGGCGCCACAGCGAGCTCCTTTTCGACCCGAATCTCTTGCACTGGGGGCATGGTAGCTTTCGTCCCGCGCCGTGTAGAATGCCCTCCCCACGCGCCTGCCGCTGGCGCCGACGAGGAGGAGCGCAGATGAAGCTCTACGACACCACCATGGCTCCGAATCCGCGCCGCGTGCGTGTTTTCCTGGCCGAGAAGGGAATCGAGGTACCAACCCAGCAGATCGACCTGGGCAAGCAAGAGCATCACGAGCCGGAGTTCCTCGCGAAGAACCCGCTGGGAAGGGTGCCCGTCCTCGAACTCGACGACGGCAGCTACATCGCCGAGAGCGTCGCCATCTGCCGCTACTTCGAGGGGACCAATCCGGAGCCACCGCTCATGGGCGTGGGCACCGAGGACACTGCCAGGGTCGAGATGTGGCAGCGCCGCATGGAACTCGAGGTCCTGTCCAACGTGGCCGGCTGCTTTCGCAACACGAGCGACTTCTTCAAGGGTCGGATCCCGCAGGTGCCCGAGTACGGCAAGGTCTGCAGGGAGGCGGCCGTGTCCCGGCTCGAGTGGCTCGATGGGGTGCTGGGAGAGCGCGAGTTCGTAGCCGGCGAGCGCTACTCCATCGCCGACATCACGGCGCTGATCGGGGTCGACTTCGGCCGCGTGATCCAGTACCGAATCCCGCCAGAGCTGAAGAACCTCACGCGCTGGCACGAGGCCGTCTCGAGCCGTCCCAGCGCCAAGGCCTGATCGACGCAGCTCAGGAGAACTCGCGCTCCTTCCACCAGGGGAAGAAGTCCGGCATGTCCTTGCTCGGGCTGAGCGTGAAGCTAGCCGGCCGCCTCTCGAGGAACGACGCCACTCCCTCGCGCGCGTCACTGCCCGCGCCGCAGGCATCGATGGCCCGGGAGTCGATCTTGTGCGCCTCCATCGGATGGTCCGCACCGAGCATCTTCCAGAGCATCTGACGCGTAAGGGCGACCGACACCGCAGAGGTGTTGTCTGCGATCTCACGCGCGATTTCGCGGGCCGCGGGCAGTAGCTCGTCGGGAGCGTGCAGACTCCGCACCAGGCCCGCTTCCACCGCCTCGCTCGCCGGGAACACACGTCCGGAGTAGACCCACTCCAGCGCGCGGCTCATGCCGACCACACGCGGCAGGAACCAGCTCGAGCAGGCCTCCGGAACGAGTCCCCGCCGAGCAAAGACGAAGCCGATCCTCGCCGTCTCCGACGCCAGGCGGATGTCCATGGCCAGGGTCATGGTGATGCCCACGCCGACCGCGGGCCCGTTGATCGCGGCGATCAGCGGCTTCTGGCACTCGTAGAGCCGCAGCGTCAGCAGCCCTCCCCCGTCCCGCAGCTCCTCGGAGCCAGCTCGACCGCCCGCGCTCCGGTCGAAGGTCCCCGGCCCCCTGGACAGATCCGCGCCCGCACAGAAGCCACGACCCGCACCCGTTACAATGATGGCGCGCACCGCGTCGTCCGCGTCCGCCCGATCGATCGCGTCGATCAGCTCTGTCTGCATCTGATTCGTGTAGGCGTTCAGCTTCTCGGGACGGTTCAGCGTGAGCGTCAGAACGCGATCCTCGACGGCGTACTCGATCTCCTGGTAGTCCATCAGAACAGCCTCCTTGACGAGCGTTGGATTCTACAAACCGACCGCGGTTGTGCAGGTGGACGCCGGCTCGTTCGTGACCCGCATTGTACCCGGGGGGACGACGCTTAGAGGAGCGCGAGCGTGCGCATCCGGTTCAGGGCGGACGCGATCTCGTAGCGACGCGGCCGCGCCCGGTCGCCAAAGCTCGGCTCGGTGATCTCCTCGAGGCCTCCAGCTTCGATCCGGGCGTCGATCTCGTCGAGCAGCTCGGGCACGCTCCTTGTGCCGTCGCACAGCGATCGAGAGAGCCGCAGCAGTGCGTCTCCGATCGCCCTACACTGCGCAGGGTCGACGAGCTGGTAGAGCAGCGACACGTCGATCTCCTCGCGACCGAACTCGATCGCACGCGTCTTCACGCTGCGCACGCGCTCGGAGCGCTGCCCCCGACTCGGATCGAAGCTACGGGGATCGGGGATGCGCGGCGCCGCCTCCGTCCAGGGATCCGGCACGCGCGCTCCTGCCTCGCCCAGCGGAAGCTCCCGCGCCACGGTGACGGCCTGCGCGGTGGCATCGCACGGCCGGTAGGAGTCCATCCGGATCACGCGGTCGGCGACGTCGAGGTAATCGCCAGCGCCGCCGACAACCAGTACCGAGGAGACCCCGCGCTCTTCCCAGAGCTGGCGGACGCGATCGAGATAGGGGGTAATCGGCTCCTTGTCGCGCGGTACCAGGCGCCGCATGCGCGCGTCACGGATCATGAAATTCGTCGCCGCGGTGTCCTCGTCGATCAGGAGCGCGCTGGCTCCTGCCTCGAGCGCCTCGATGATGGCGGCCGCCTGCGAGGTGCTACCCGACGCGTCGTCGCTCTCGAAGCGATCGGTCCGGCGCCCGAGCGGCAGAGCGCGAATAAACGGGCGGAGGTCCACTCCGCCCACCGCCCGTCCGTCCTCCGCACGGATACACACGGCGTCGGCTGAACTCACACACACCTCGCGCCCGTCACCGGGAATGTGGTCGTATACGCCAAGGGCAAGCGCCTGGAGCAGCGTCGACTTGCCGTGATACCCCCCACCCACGATCAGCGTGACGCCACCCGGGATGGCGAGTCCCACGAGCGTCCCCGCATGCGGAGCGTCGAGCTCGCACCGCAGCCCTTCGGGGACTTCGAGCCGGATCGGGTCGCCGAGCGGCCGGTCGTCCGCACCGCTGCGCCGGGGCAACCCGCTGCCAGAAGCGAGAAAGGACACGAGCCCGACGTCGGCGAGCTGCGCGCGCAACGCGACCTGGTCCTCGACGGCGTGGACCCAGCTGCGCAGCGCATCCTGGTCGATGCCATCGACCACGCGGTCGAGAGCCTCCGGGAGTAGCTCCAGCAAGAGCTCGCTGGCCTGGCGCCCGCGGATCCTGCGCCCCGACGCGGGCAGCCCGACCGTGATTCGCAGACGCAGCATGCCCCCCGGCGAGACGCGAGCTGCGCTGCGCTCGAGCACCTCTTGCCCCATTCGCGCGATCTCGAGCTGTCCGCTCTTCCCGCTGCCACTGCCGCGCGGAACGCGGGCGAGCTCGCGTCGCACGGCGCGCTGCAGGTGATCGGCGCTCGCGCGACGCGCGTCTGGATTCGCGCAGGCCCAGTCGGGCAGCCGCAGCGTCTCTGACGGCAGCACCACGGAGACGCGCGTGGGAGCCGCAAAGGGATCACCCTGGACGTGGTCGAAGGATACCGTGTAGGGACCGATCTCGTAGCTCTGCTGGGCCAGGTCCTTGTAGTAGCCGTATTGGCGACCGTCGATGCGTTCGAGCAGATCGCGCAGCGCCTGCGCGGAGCTCATCCCGCCACGGATCCCCGAACGGTGGTGAACAGCCTGCGGTGCCACCAGAGAGCAAACGCAACGGCGGCGAAGGGCAGACTGGAGATCGCGCCCGCCCACCAGCCAGGGCTGCCCTCGGTGAGAAGGTTCCAGACGAACATCCCGAGCGCGATCTGAACCACATAGAGGCTCGCCCAGGGATGCATCCAACGCCGCATCTTCCAAAAGCCCCAGGTGCCCGCGGCGTAGATCGCCCAATGGAGCGGCTCTGTCGCCTTGGCGGCCCAGCCTGTGAGGGTGAGGCCGAACCACACTTCCTGATCCTCTGCGGCGGGCTTCCAGAACAGATCGAAGGGCAGGTACACCAGGGTCATGTAGGCGCAGAAGGCAAAGAGCACGTTCATGTAGAGAGGGCGCCCCGCAGAGACCTTCCGGAGTCCGAGTATCACCGGATTCTGTCTGGCTGGCGGAGCCGTCATGGCCGGCGAGTATAACGACAAGCCGGGGGAGTAGAATCCCCCGCTGCCGGCGGAGCGAGCTCGGTGCTCGGGTCTCAGAGCTGAGAGAGTAGGTCCGTCGCGGCGTCGGCGACCGCATCAGAGGACGTCGACATCTCAAGGTTGCGCAGCCGGCTGCGCAGGAGCGAGCGCTGGTCGGGGTGGATCGCGTCGAGCTGGCTCTCGATCGCGTCGGTGACCTGCAGAAGATCGCGCTCGTCGCCCAGGTCGAGCAGCATGCCCAGCAAGCTCACGTCTTCCGGCACGCCAGCCTCCCGGACGTACTCGCGGTAGGTACGTTGGAGGTTCGGCGTTCCGTGGGCATCGCGCAGGCGCTGCTCCAGACGCAGGCGCGCCCGATCGCCCTTCTTTCCGAACAGGCGCTCCTCCACGCGTCGGCGGTACGAGGCGGAGGCGGCTCGCGAGCGTCGCTGGGTCTTCGCCCCGCGCGGACGGCGCTCCCCGCCGCCGCCGTTGCGCTTCTTCTCGCGGCGTCTGCGATCGAGCTCGCTGAAGGAAGGCTTCTGGTCGTCGTCGTTCACTGCCGCGTTCCTTCTCGCCGCAAGCCGCTGCTCTGTCGTCCGGATGCGCCCTTGCCAGGCGGGACTACAATCGAGGTCCGGGGCTGGGGGCCGACTTCTCTGGGCTCTCCTAGTAGAAGCGGCCGCACCCCGCGGCCTGCCAGCGGAGAGGGGGACAACCGGGGTTGCCCCACACCGCTAGCATGCCCCATTCGAGGGCCCATGTCTTCCAGAAAGTTCGGAATCGGGGAAGCTGGCGCCTTACCCACGACCGCCCCGTTCGGACCGCCGCTCGTCACGGCCTCACGGGACGACTCGTCGCGACAGACTGGCCCCGCCCGGGACTCGAGCTCTGCTACCAGACACTCGAGCCGCGCCCTGCAAGCGCCGCGAAGCGGGGCGCGCAGCGAGGGGCGAAGCCCTGAGCGGAGGTGGGTGGCCTGCGGACGCCCGCAGGCCGGGTCCCACACTACAAGGTCTGCGTCACCTTACGCAGGCCGCGCGGGCTGTCGGGGTCCATGCCCCGAGCGCGCGCCACGTGGTAGGCGAGCAGCTGGCCAGGCACGGCCGCGGGAATCGGCGCGAGCCACTCGGGGCCCAGCGGAATGGTGACCGTGGCCTCTTCCGTATCGGAGATGCGGTGCACGTCCACGGATCTGCTCGCGAGCTCCCGCTCGAGCTCGCATAACTCCTGGCGCGTCGACGCGGCGGTGTCGCAGAGCAGCACGGGAGCCCCCCCTGTTGCGAGGGCGATAGGACCGTGCCGGTAATCCGCAGCAGAGAACGCCTCGGCGGAGACAGCCGCGATCTCTTTCAGCTTGAGAGACCACTCGAGCGCGATCGGGAAGCCGAAGCCGCGCCCGATCACCACCACCGAGTCCTTGCCGGCCAGGCTGGCGGCGAGCGAGCGGACCTGGTCCTCACACTCGAGCGCGCACCCGAGACGCTCGGGAACCTCGTCAAGCAGCGCCGCATCCGCATCGCAGCCCTGCCAGCCTATGCAGAGGTGCGCGAGGGCGTAGAGAGAGGTACTGAAGGTCCCTGTTGCGGCCACGCTGCGCTCCCCTCCGACGTGAAGCGGGATGACGTCATCAGCGTTCTGGGCCAGGTCGGAGTCCTGTCGATCGGTGATCACCAGGGTCTGGCTGCCCTGGCTGCGCGCGGACGCGATGACCGACACCACGTCCGGTGAGGCGCCGGACTGGGAGATGGCGAGAGTGAGCCAGCCTTCGAGCTGGAGCCCACCCTCGTACGCCGTGATCAGCGAGGGCGCGGCGAGCGCCACCGGCAGGCCGAGGCGCTGCCCGAACAGATACTTGGCGTAGATGGCGGCGTGATCGGAGCTGCCGCGCGCGGCGACCAGAACGCCGACCGGTGACGAACGCCCGAGCTTGGCTCCCAGGGCGCGTACCCGCTTCCCCTCCCGCCGGCCGAATCGCGCCAGGACCCTCGGCTGATCGTGGATCTCGCGGGCCAGTAGGGACAATGTCAGCCCGGGTCTCTCGCCAGTCGGATCCCGCTGAATTGCCAGCGCGCCTCGGGTGCGAAGAAGTTCCTGTACGTCGCGCGGACGTGGGACTCGGGGGTCACGCACGAGCCCCCGCGCAGGACCATTTGATTGGACATGAACTTGCCGTTGTACTCGCCGAGAGCGCCTTCCAGGGGATGGAAGCCCGGGTAGGGGGCGTACGCACTCCCACTCCACTCCCAGACGTCGCCAAAGAGCTGCAGAGGCTCTCCCTCGGCGCCCGAGCCCACCGCAGGATGGAGCAAGCCCGACTCGGCGAAGTTTCCGGCCCGGGGCAGCGCGGCGGCCGCGAGCTCCCACTCTGCCTCGCTCGGCAGACGAGCGCCCGCCCAGCGCGCGAAGGCGTCCGCCTCGTAATAGCTGACATGGCAGACGGGCTCTTCGCCCTGCAGGTCGCGCAGTCCTCCGAGCGTCATGAGTGTCCAGTCCACTCCGGAGCGCTCCCAGTAGAGAGGCGCCTCCCAGCCCAGCTGCTGCACGCGGTCCCAGCCGTCGGACAGCCACAGCTCGGGCCTCGAGTATCCGTCGTCCCGCAGGAACTCGAGGTATTCCGCGTTCGTGCTGGGCCGCGACGCAAGCCCGTAGGCCTCGGTAAAGACGCGATGCCGTGGCGACTCGTTGTCGAACGCGAAGCCTCTACCCGAGTGTCCGATCTCGCGCACACCCTCGGGATACGCGAGCCAGTCGAGCGCTCCTGCTTCGCGCTGCTGGAGCGTGGGGCAGTCCGAGTACGCCGGGCGCAGCGGGTTGCACGAGAACAAGTGCTTGATGTCGGTGAGGATAAGCTCCTGGTGCTGCTGCTCGTGGTGCAGCCCCAGCTCCACCACCCGAGCCAGCTTGTGAGACGAGTCGTAGCCGCCGCCGAGACAGCCGAGCACCCGCTTGTCCACGTAGTCCCGGTACTCGAACACCTGCTCGAGCGGCGGACGTGTCAGAAGTCCACGGCCGGGTCTCGGGTGCTGCTCGCCGACGGCGTTGTAGTAGGAGTTGAACAGCGTTCGGAAGACAGGGTCGAACTCGCGATAGCCGGGCAGGATCTGCTCGAGCACAAGGACCTCGAAGAACCACGTGGTGTGGGCCAGGTGCCATTTCACCGGACTCGCATCGGGCATCGACTGGCCGCCGCAGTCCTCCGGAGAGAGAGGCCGACAGAGCTCTTCGGTGCAGCGGCGAACCTCCTCGTAGCGCAAGCTCAAAGCCGCATGGTCCTGTGTGGCGCTATTTTCCCTCATGAGCAGGAGACCCTAATGCCTCGGCCCGCCAGTTGGCAACGGACGCGGCGGGATCTGCCGCTGGCATCGAGTGTGAAACGCGCGGAGAGCCGAGCCCGGCCACGAGAGCCCCTGCAGAACGGCGCTCGCGCACAGGGCTCCGCAGACCCCGGAAGCGCGCATCGCCCTCTTCGAGCCAGCTGCGCACTCTGGTTCGAAACGACTCCTCCTCGGGGGTGTCGCTGAGCTCCATAGGCCGTCGAGTGGATCAGCCAACTAGGCTGCGGCACGCGCGCGACGGAAGAGATCCTCGATCAGGTCCGCTGGCGCCGGCTCGACCTCTGCGACGGCCAGGTTCTCGGCCACGTGCTCGGTCTGCCGCATGCCGACGAGTGTCGTCGTTACGCCCGGTGCGCTGCGCGCAAACTGCAAACAGCGCTGCGCGTCGCTCAAGAGCTCGGGGAAGGCCTCCCGCACGAAGTCCGGAAGACCGCGGACGGCGCGGCCCTGAACCAGGGGCACCGTCGTGAAGACTGTCGTGCCCGTATCGAGCAGGCTCTGGAGCACGCCCGTCTGTCCCTCCGGGCCGAACTGCGACTTCAACCCCTGGGCCTCTCCCATGGCCAGGCTGTAGGGGAGCTGCACCGCGCGCAAATGGTTGTCTGGTCCGCCGACCTCCAGCGCGAGCTGGAACAGGTCAACGACCGCCAGGTGACCCCGGTCGAGGTGCGAGGTGAGCAAGCCGCTCCATGTGGACAACCCGTAGGCCGCGATCGCGCCGCGAGAGACCGCTTGTTCGAGGGTCTCGAAGACGCGGGTGAGAAGCTCGCGGAATTCGTCGGGGCCTCGGGCGAGCAGCTGCAGCTCGGGCTCCTGCAGGCAGTAGAGATCGACCGTCTCGAGCCCGAGGTTGTGGCGGCTTCGTTCGACCTGGTCCGCAATAAACTCGGGATCCAGAGCGTGGATTCCGTTCACGACGCCATCCGGATCGACCAGGCCGGAGTCCAGGTAGGTCTCGATCAGATAGCGGCGCCCGTCACGGCCCACGAACGGGCTGCGCGGGTCGACCGTCAGATACCCGCCCTTGGTGATCACGTACACTTCGTCACGTCTGATCACCCCCTCGCTGAACGCCCGTCCCAGAGCCGCACCAAGGGCGCGCTCGCTCGCCATCATGCGGTACGAGAGCGCGGTGTCGAGCACGTTCACACCCCGCTCGAACGCGTACGGCACAGCCGTCCGGTAGAGCAGATCGTCCACGCCGGCGGGAGAGCCGGACTTCGTTCCCAGCCCGATCGAGGACAGGGACAGTCGATCGGGACTCCGAAAGTGCCCTGGCAGCTCCGAAAAGCGCTCCGCGTAGCGGCGCGTCCCCTCGGGCGTCGCCCGCCCAGCTACGAGAGCGACTTCCTCCATCGAGTCGGCCAAAGTACCCCCCAGGGCCGCCCGACGCACCCGTGGACGATGTAAGATCCGCCTGGAGGATCAGGCATGCGACGAGAAGAGCAAGTCCGCGTGATCAGCGGACTCATGAAGCACCTGGACGACGACACCAACGTGGACGCCGGCCGCCAGGTGCGGAACCCGGTGTCGAGCTACACGTGCGGTGATATGGCCGCGCGCGAGTGGAACGGCTTCTTCCAGGGTCACGCGCACGTGCTCGGGCTCTCGGTGGATCTGCCTGAGCCTCGCTCCTTCTTCACCTCGAACGACCTGGGCAAGCCGATCCTGTGCACGCGCGCAGACGACGGCGTCTTCCGGGCCTTCCTGAACGTGTGCCGGCACCGGGGCACGATCGTGGAAGACGAGAGTCGCGGCAAGAAGAAGCTGTTCCAGTGCCCTTTCCACGCCTGGACCTACGACCACCAGGGCGCTCTCGTGGGCGTTCCGAAGGAGAGACACTTCGGGAAGGTCGACCGGGAGTGCCACTCGCTGGTAGCGCTGCCCGCGGTCGAACGACACGGTCTGCTCTGGGTATCGACCGATCCGCAGGGGACGCTCGACGTCGACACGCTGCTCGGAGACCTCGGTCCCGAGCTGGCGTCGTGGGGGCTCGAGCGCTGCGTCCGACACGGCGGCACGCGCTACGGCCACGCCATGAACTGGAAGCTCGCCATCGACACATTCGGCGAGACCTACCACTTCAATAGGCTGCACAGGAATTCGCTCGCGAACGACTTCTACGGCAACGTGCAGATGTATGACAGGTACGGGCGCAACCACCGTATGGCGTTGTGCATGAAGACCATCGACGACCTCCGGACAAAGCCCCAGGACGAGTGGAACGTCCTGCACGGCTCGCTCCTCGTCTACTACCTGCTCCCGAACGTACAGCTCATCGTAGGCGCGGCCGGACCGACGCTGGTTCGCGTCTATCCCGAAAGCGCAAACCCGCACCAGAGCTTCTCGCAGATCGGCTTTTACATCTATCCTGAGATGGTGGAGAACGAGTCCGCCAGGGCCTTTGCAGCGCGCAGCAACATGAGCGTCGAGGAGTTGCTCGCCACTCGCATGGAGAGATTCGCGAGCGTCATCCAGAATGAGGACTACGTCGCAGCCGCGAGCGGCCACCGTGGTGCCCTCTCCGGCGCGCAGGAGTACCTGATCTTCGGGCGCAACGAGCCGGCTCTCCACCACTACCACAACACGTACCGCGAAGCGCTCGACCTCCCGCCGCTCGAGACCGTCTAGACAGGCACCCTGAGCGGAGGCGGTGGCCCGCGGCCCGGACCCGCAAGAACAGCTAGATCCGGACGTCCGGGTGGCCGGAGGAGTCGAGCTGGCCGCGCGCCATGTCCCGCGTGTTGTAGAGAAGAACCGGCGGGCCGGTTGGACCCACGGCAATGCAGCCGCCGCTGGCGCCGACCGAGCCGACGCGGTCGAGGGCATGCTGACACGCTTCTTCGAGCGATTGTCCGGCCAGGCGTACGAGCGCGTCGATCTCGTGGGCAAAGGCAGTCCGCATGAAGGCCTCGCCCGAGCCCGTTCCGGAAACCGCACAAGTCGCATCGTCTGCCCACGTCCCGGCGCCGATCAGCGGGGTGTCACCTACGCGACCTGGGAGCTGGTTTGTCATCCCCCCGGTCGAGGTGGCTGCGGCCAGCTCGCCCCTGGTATCGCGGGCGACGGCGCCCACCGTGCCACCCGACACGTCCTCGTGGTCCAGGATCACTCGACCAGCGACCCGCGCTGCCTCCAGCTGTCCGCGCCGATACTCCGTCTCGAGTGCAGACTCGGGGCAGAGCTCGATTCCGCTCGCACGCGCGAAGTCCTCCGCTCCCGCCCCAGCAATCAAGAGATGGGAGCCGTGCTCGAGCACGGCGCGGGCAGCGACGATCGGATTTCGCACGCGACGCAGAGCCGCAACCCCACCCGCTCTGCCGCTGCCACTCGCGATCGCCGCATCCATCTCGATGCTGCCTTCCGCCGTCAGCACAGAGCCGCGACCCGCATTGAACTCTGCGCAATCTTCCAGCTCGCGCACCGCCCGCTCGACTACGTCCAGTGCGGAGCCGCCTGCCACCAGCAGCTCGCGCCCGACCTCCAGGCTACGCCTGAGCCCTTCGGTCTGCGCCTGCCGCCGCGAGGCGTCCGGGTCGATGCGGCCGGCCCCCGCATGGACGGCCAATACAAGCTCTGGTTCGGAGCTCAAGGCCAGCCCCCTCACAGGTGCGCGTCGAGCCCGTACTCGCCGCGGCGCTTCCACCTGTTGCTAGTCAGCAGACAGCTGCTCCGCGACCTCTTCGAGCGTCATTCCCTTTGTCTCGGGCGCATAGCGCAGAACGAGCAGCGCGCCCAGGATGGGACCGATCGCAACCACGCCGATCGACCACGACATGCCGAGCGGAATGATCAAGAGCCCGATCACCATCGGGGTGACGACTTCCGTGACGCGTCCGACCACGTTCGTTGTCCAGCCGTAGCCCGTCGCACGGATCTCCGTCGGGAACAGCTCCGAGGCGTACACGTGGGTCGACGTGTTGGCCGCGCCGAAACAGAATACCGTCGTAATCATCCAGAAGTACTGCCCCCCGAGGCTCGTGATCTGGAACAGGAAGAAGATGCAGATCGCGGCCAGGATGTAGAAGCCCGAGCACGTGTACTTGCGCCCAATGAGATCGATCAGCCAGCCCGCGACGAAGTGGCCGGCCACACCGCCACCATAACCCCAGAACACGATATCGCCGACCTGCGCCGGGGTCAGGCCGATTTCCTCGCGCGCAAAGATGAACCAGAAGACAACCGACGGGCCGATCACGACGAATACGCAGTTCCAGAGCAGAGCAACTACCGCTGTTCTCCTCAGATACTCCGGCCGCCAGGGAATCGTTGCGGCTTCCCACATCTCGCGAAAGCTCACACGACCCCTTGACGGTCTCGCCAGGCGCGTTGCCTCGAAGCGGCGGGTCTCGCGCATGGCGAGACGGAGAAAGAGCACGAGCACGAGGGGCATCAGGCCGAGAGCATAGAGCGCCCGCCAGTTCTCCCCGTCTACGGTTTGGCCCAGGTAGGTCTGCCCGTACGCGACGATGGTCGAGCCGAGCGTGTGAAGCCAGTTCCCCTCGGCGCCCGGTTCGAGCAGCACGTAGGGCTGGGTCTTGGCGATGGTCATGACCCCGACGGTGGCCAGGCTGGTGAGGATGGCGATCGCACGGCCGCGCAGTCGAGCGGGATACTCCTCGCTGATCATGATCACGGCGAGCGAGTACTCGGCCGTCAGGAACAGTCGGGAACCGAACTGGCAGAGCATGAACGCCCACTTGTCGGTCACAAAGGCGGTCAGGCCGGTGAAGGTCGCGAAGCCGAGGACCGTGATCATCATCATCGTGCGGCGGCCCCAGCGATCGGCATAGAGCAGGAAGAAGAACGAGAGCACGACGCCGAGACGGATGATGCCATTCACGAAGCCCCACTCGGCGAGGCTGATGTCGAGGTTGGCACGCGTCTCGGGTGAGGCGAAGCCCAGCATGCCCGCGTCGAACCCTTCGAAGAGCGTCGCGGTGGATAGCAGCAGGAATAGAAAGACGAGGTAGCTATCGACCTTGACGGCCTCGACACTCGTCTGCGACGGCCCTGTCGTCACGGCCCCGGAAACCTCTGCACCGCCCTACCCCGCCTCCAGCCGATTGGCCCGCGGATTATAGCTTTTGTTTGGTCGGCTCAGTTACCCGCGGAGACGATCCAGCTCGCACTTCCCATGCTCACGCTCTCCCCGTCCCATGCGGCAGAGAGCACCCGCGTCATAGACTCGCGTACACGTTCACGCAGGTCCTTGCTGGCATCTTGCAGCAATCTGGCCGCGGGTCCGATCCGCATTGCGAAGCCGGTCGCGTCTTCCAAGCTCCCGCCGCCTCCGACGGAGATCAAGCGTTCGAGGGGCTCGAGCTCGACCTGCTCGAAACCGGCCGCTTCGAGAATGCGCCGAACTCGCTCGGCGTCGGCCAGAGCAAAGGGCCCCGGCGCACCGGGGGCCGAGGGTTCCGGCGGAGGCACGTGCTCGAGCACGACGCGCATGGATTCCCCTAGCCATGGATTCTTGCCAAGCTCTTGCCAGCAGATGAAAACGAGCCGTCCTCTCGGTTTTAGCGCCCTGCGCAGATTCGCGAAGGCGGCGCTGGGATCGGCGAAGAACATCACCCCGTAGCGGGAGAAGATCAGGTCGAAGTGATCGCGCGGGAGAGCCTCAGTCTGCGCGTCGCCCTCCAGGAACTCCACCTGGACGGCGTTCTCGTTCGCGCGCTCCCTTGCACGCGCGAGCATCGGTCGCGAGATGTCGATCCCCGTCGCAGAGCCCGTCGGCCCGACGCGCTCTGCAAGCTGCAGCGTCGCCTGGCCGCAACCGCAACCTACGTCGAGTACCGTCTCCCCGGGACGAACCGCGGCACGTTCGATCGCGGTCGTGCCCAGTGGCTCGAGCTGCGCATCAATGCGGGACTGCACTTCGACCCACGTCGTCCCCGCTCGGGAGTTCCAGAACTCCACTTGCTCCACATTCGGTCCCGTCGCCTTCACCTCCGTCGTCCTTCCCTATCCATGAACCGCGGGAGCACCGCGGCGATACGCTCGAGACCCTCTCGAATGTCCTCGTCCGAAGCCGCGTACGAGAAGCGCAGCCAGCCCTCGCCCGCCTCGCCAAAGTCGATGCCTGGGGTAGCCGCGACGCGTGCCCGCTCGAGCAGGTCGAACGCAAGCGCGCGGGAATCAGAGGTGAAGGCGCGCGCATCCGCAAAAACGTAGAAGGCTCCGGCGGGCTCGGTCGGGACCACAAAGCCGATCTCGCGCAGACCCTGGAGCATGGTGTCGCGTCTGCGCACGTAGGTCTCGCGCATGCGCTCGAGGGTCGCGGCCCCGTGCTCGAGCGCCGCGATCCCCGCTCGCTGCACGAAGGAGTTCGCCGAGATGAACAGGTTCTGCGCCAGGGTCTGCAGCGGGCGCAGCGCGGACTCGGGCGCGATCACGTAGCCCAGCCGGAAGCCGGTCATCGCGTAGCGCTTCGAGAACCCGTCCAGGATGAAGACCTGGTCTCCCAGGGGGAGCGCGGACTGCTCGCTCCCGTCGTAGCAGATGCCGCTGTAGATCTCGTCGGAGATCAAAGGCAGCCCGAGCCCGACCAGCTGGCGGAGCGTGCTCTCGCTCTGCACCGCGCCCGTGGGATTTGCCGGCGACCCGAGCACGATTGCACGGGTCCTGGGGGTGATGACTCGCTCGATCGCCGCCACATCCACCCGATACGCCTCTTCGGCCCGAGTCGGAACCACGACCGGAACCCCGCCGGCGACGTGGATGAAGCCCGGATAGCACGCGTAGTGCGGAGAGGGCAGGATGACCTCGTCTCCCGGGGAGACCAGCAGCGAGAAGACGAGCAGCATCGCCGACGACGTGCCGTTCGTCACCAGAATCCGGTCCGGCGACACATGCACGCCTGCGCGGCGTTCGTGATCGAGGGCGATGGCCTCGCGCAGCTCCGCCAACCCGCGGCTATCGGTGTAGCGCGTCTCGCCCGCGCGTAGCGCGCGCTCGCAGGCCGCGGACGCTTCGGCGGGAGGGGGAAAGTCCGGCTCCCCCACCTCCAGGTGGATGATGTGAGCACCTTCGCGCTCGAGCTCGAGGGCGCGCTCCATCACCTCCATCGCAAGGAAGGGCTCCACCAGCTCCACGCGAGATGCGAACTGCACGCCCATGGGATCGGGGCTTACGCGTCCGCCCGGGCCCTGTCAAATCGCGCCTGCAGCGCCCGCTGTCTCACTCGCGCCAGGACACCCTCGGAATGATCCAGCCGAGGCCCCCCAGCGTGGCGAGGATAGAGACGATCGACACATAGAAGGCCGCCCCCATGCGGAGAACCGAGCCGCCGGGCTCGAGGACCGCTCGACCCGGCTGGTCCGAGTCGTAGTGGACGGAGACCTCCGTGCCGGTGCTGTACTTTCTCATGAGCTCGACCGCGGAGCCGGATCCAGGACCGAAGGCTACGCGACTCGCCTCGTAGCTCCTCCGTCCGACGCTGTAGCGGTAGCGAACGCTGGCCTGGGATGAGAGGGAGCCTGTCGAGTGGACGGTCGCGGAGGTCACCACGCCGCGTGTGGCTGGCCACGCGCTCGTGCTGCGACTGATCAGCAGATCCTGCACGCCGAGCCAAGCGACAACGCTGCTCGTGAACACACAGCAGACGAGGGCCCCGACCCCGAGCAGGATCGGGATCGGGGCAGACTGAAAGCTCACCTTCTCCCTGACCCTGCCCGAATCTCCCACGCTTCAGATCATCGGCCAGCCCCGGAGGACTGTTGAGACTGGCAGGACCCGCGCCACCCGTGGCCTCAGATTTTGATCGCGCCACTCCGTACCAGGCGGGCGAGCTCCTCACGTTGCTCCGCGTCCAGGAGCTCGTGAAGCCGCTCCACGGCTGTGGAGACGGTGTCCTGCACTCGCCGCGCGGCCTCCATGCGTCGGCTCCGAGCCGAATCGCTACTGGTGCGGCCGAACTCCGCGGACTCGAGGGCATCCGCCAGGTCGGAGGCCGCGCGCCTGAGGTCGACCTCTGCCTGCGCCCGCTCGATCTTGAGACCCTCCAGGATCTTCGCCACCTCGCCTATCTGCCGCTCGGACAGGTCCAGTCGAAAGCTGAGAAAGCGAAGCGGTCGCCGGACCCCGACGCCCCCGCTTCCGAAGACCGGGTCGTGGTGGCGACTCGAGAAGTGGAACGCCTCGGCGGACCCGTGTCTTCCCTCCCTGGCCTGCGAACCCCACTCGCCCGCGCCCGCGTATGTGCCACACGAGGCGTCGCCAGCACAGCGACGCTTCCAGTACCAGATGAATGCTGGATTCATGACTTCTCCTCTCGCGGAGGCATCTGCTCCCCGCGGAGCTGCGGTCCGGGCAACATGCCTCGCACCGGACGACCAGCGGCCGACATCTTCATTCTGCGGCTCACGCTGTGGCCCGCGCAATGCAACGGGGTTGCTGCACCGGTCCTCGCCTCGCATGCCGTCGGAGGTCGGGAACGTCCCCCGGAGGACTCCGCTCCCTGCGTGCTCAGGCGCCCTGCACGCCTCGAGCACCGCTACCACAGTCCTCCGGGGGACGTTCCCGACCTCCGACTACTTGCCAGTCCCCTTGTTTCCTCGACGACGGGGGTAGAGAATCGGCTCTCGCTCCGGGAGCCTGGATGCTCGAAGAACTCGATCGCGATGAACGGCTACGCCTGATGCGTTTCGTCTGCTCCTTTGCCTGGGCGGATCTCGAGGTGCAGTCGGAGGAGCGCAGCTTTGTCTCCAGGATGATCCACCGGCTGGACCTGGATGACGCGGAGAAGCGACAGGTGGAGGAGTGGCTCAAGACGCCACCCCATCCCGAGAGCGTGGATCCGACGCAGATCCCGCTGGAGCACCGGAAGCTGTTCGTGCAGTACATGGAGGAGGTCGTAGGCGCCGACGCTGATGTCTCCCCGGAGGAGGGCGAAAATCTGACCCTCTTCAAGGAGCTGCTCCAGTAGAGCAGACCCGACCTCCTCTTGACGGGATACGAATAAAACACGAAAATCCCGGGGTGAGGTCGGGGCCAGCCACAAGCCGAACTCAAGAACTGATGGAGGCCCTGCACGAGGCAGGGCTTTCGGATCGAGTTCGGCTGGGAGTTCCGGTTCCCCCAGTACAGGGAGCTCTCGGCTTCCCGGGTTCACTTCTCAATCGCAAAACCAGCACCAACCCCGGGGCGGAGGAGACCGCGTTTCTCCCGGACGCACTCCTCCGCCCCACCGCCCTCCGACAGGGACGCCTCATCGAGGTGTGCGGAGAAATCTCCTCGGGACGAACGGCACTGGCCTATCGCATGGCCGCCGGGGCCACGGCTCGCGGGGAGCTCGTCGGCTGGATCGATCTGCCGAACGCACTTGATCCACGCTTTCTCATGCGGGCGGGAGTGGACCTCCAGCGCGTCCTCTGGGTGCGCCCTCCCGAGCTGCGCGCGGCCCTGCGCTCTGCAGAGCTTCTGCTCAAAACGGGCTTTGCTGTAGTAACACTCGACCTGGAAGGGGCTTCCCGGGGAGCTCTGGGGAAGATGGGCGGCTCCGTGTGGTCCCGCTTACTGCGGGCCGTACGAGAGTCGCGCGCGACGGCCCTCGTGCTGGGCTCCGAAAGGGTAGCGGGCTCGTTTGCGACGCAGGGACTATACACCGAGCGACGTCGAGCCCACTTCGAGGGAGGACTTTTCGAGGGACTCGAAAACCGAGTCACACTCCAGCGCGACCGCACTGGCCCAGCGGACCGAGCCTGCGACTTCCGCCTGGGCTTCTTGCGGGGCCCGGCGCGCGAGCAGTCCTCCCGCGAGTCAGCGACCGGCGGGCCGCTGACGGCCACCCGCTCTACGTTCGGCTAGCACCTCACTGCGCGCCGCCCCCGCACACGCCGGGCTGCTACCTTGACCCAGAGAGGAGACCAGCATGTCCGCTGCAGGAGGCTCGGTCATCGTCGTCGGCGCCGGGCCCGCGGGAGCCAGCCTGGCCCACGTGCTCTCCTCGCGAGGCGTCCCGGTGACCCTGCTCGAGCGCCAGCGCGACTTCACCCGCGAGTTTCGCGGCGAGGTGTTGCTGCCGACGGGTCGCGAGGCACTCGAGCAGATGGGCCTCGACGACATCTTCAAGGAAGTGCCGCAGTCCGCTCCGACCGGGATCGAGCTCTACGCAAATGCCCGGCCCGTATTCCGCCTCGCGATCGACCCGGCCTTCGTCGGCCCGCGGCCACCGACCGCCTTCTCCCAGCCCGCCTTCCTCGAGGCTGTGATCGGCGCGGCCGGCTCCTCACCAGACTTCCGAGTCGAGCTCGACACGAGCGTGCGGGAGCTCCTGAGAGACAACGGCCGAGTCGTCGGCGTCCGCGTGCGGGGCCCGGGTGGCGAGAAAGAGCTGCGTGCCGACCTTGTCGTTGGAGCCGACGGGCGCGCCTCGGCTGTGCGCCGGCGCGGTGGATTCGAGGCGACCCGCCAGGGTCTCGACGTCGACGTGGTCTGGTTCAAAGTGCCGCTGCCGGACTTTCTCGCGGGGAACGCCCCAGTGCGTGTCTACATCGGCAGTGCCCACCTACTGATCGCATACCGCGCACCCGATGGCCTGCTGCAGGTCGCGTGGGTGATCACGAAGGGGAGCTTCGGGGAGCTGCGCAAGAGGGGTATCGAGGAATGGGTAGAGGAGATGGCCCGGCACGTGACCCCAGATCTGGGAGCCCACCTCACGAAGCACAAGGGCGAGCTCACGCATCCCTTCCTGCTCTCCGCCATCTCCGATCGCGTCGTGAGCTGGTATCAGCCGGGCGCGCTCCTGATCGGCGACGCCGCGCACACCATGTCCCCGGTGGGGGGCCAGGGCATCAACATCGCGCTGCGCGACGCGGTCGTCACCGCCAACCACCTGGTGCCGGTGTTGCAGGAGACGTCGAATCCGGAGCGCATCGACTCCGCCGCAAGCGCTGTTGAGGCCGAACGCACGCCCGAGCTGGTGAGCATCCAACGCCTGCAAGCCGTGCCACCGAAGATCCTGATGGGTCACACCTGGTGGGGAGCCACCCTTCGCGCGACCATCCCGCGCCTGCTGCGCCTGCGGCCCGCCCGAAACCGCGCCAGCGGCATCGCTCGCATCGTTCTGTTCGGCCAGGGCAGCGTCCGCCTCGAGGTCTGAGCTCGCTGTTCTCCTGCGAAGCCTCGCCACGTTGCCGGGAGCGGTAGAATGGCACGTGGAGGTGACGAACATGGAGAAGGGACCACTCACAGGGATGAAGGTGGTCGAGTGCACCACGTGGGCATTCGGACCGCTGGCCGGCGTGATGCTCGGGGATCTCGGCGCGCAGGTGATCAAGGTCGAAAATCCGCACGTACCGGACGCGGCACGCGGCCTGACGATCGTGGCCGGTGCCGATGTCGAGATGCCCGACGGCACGAGCGCGCTCTTCGACATCATGAACCGCAACAAGCGCTCGATCGCCCTCGACCTGAAGAGCGAGCGCGGGCGCGAGCTCCTGAAGCGCCTGGTTGCCGAGGCGGACATCTTCATCCAGAACTTCCGACCCGGGGTTTTCAAGCGCCTCGGCCTGGGCTACGACGACCTCGCGAAGATCAATCCCAAGCTCATCTATGCCAGCACCTCTGGCTACGGACAGAAGGGAGCGGAGGCGGAGCGTCCGGCGCTCGACGCAGTCGGGCAGGCGCGTTCGGGCATGTACTGGGCGAGCGGCGAGCCCGGCGATCCGCCGAACTGGATCAGCTACGGGTTTGCGGACATCATGGGCGCCAGCATGCTCGCTCACGGGATTCTCGCGGCCGTTGCCGCGCGTGAGCGCTATGGCATCGGACAGGAGGTGGAGGTCTCCCATCTCCAGGCCTCGATGTGGCTCGAGTACTGGGGGATCGGAACCTGCCTCTACAAGAATCTGCCGGAGTGGCCGCGCTTCGATCGCACCGTCGCGGCCAATCCCCTGTTCAGCCACTACCGCTGCGGCGACGGGGAGTGGCTCACTCTGGGAATGATCGACTCGGACCGGGACTTCGCCCCCCTCTGTCGCGTGATGGAGCTCGAGTACTTGCTCGACGACCCGCGCTTCGTCGACGTGCAGGCACGCGCCAAGAACGCGGCGGAGCTGGTCGAGATTCTCGACCTGCGCTTCGTCATGGAGTCGCGCGAGACCTGGGAGAAGCGGCTCGGCCAGAATCCGGACCTGATCTACGACCGGGTCCAGCGCGTGGGAGATCTCCCAAACGACCCCGCCGTCCTCGCGAATGGCTACCTCGTCGACGTCGACCACCCGCGCTACGGGCGCCAGAAGATGGTCGCGCCCCCCGCCAACCTTTCGAAGACGCCAGGGCGCATCCAGTGCGTGGCTCCGGAGCTGGGCGAGCACACTCTCGAGATCCTGCGGGAGCTCGATCTCCCCGACGAAGACGTGGCCACGTTGATGGCAGAGGGGGTCGTGGGCTAGATCGAACTCTGAGCGGAAGCGCTCGTCAAGCAACAGGGGGGAGACGTGATGGGCAGAGCATACAGCTGGTTTGCATACATCGGGTTGGCGGCGGTGTCCGGTTCGATGCTGATGGGGTTTCGGCACAGCCCCGATGCGTCGGCGGGCGCCTACGTGTGGAACGCTGCACTCTTCGTCGCGTACATGGCGATTCACTACGTGATGATGCTGCCGGCCTTCAAGACACTCGTGAGCGGCAGGCCAGAGGGCAGCATGCGAGAGCGTCAGCTCTACGTGTCGGTCGCGATCGCCACCTGGGTGCTGCTCTACGCCGTGCACCGGCCACTGCCCGGTCCGGGCTACGAGCTCCCCGGATGGCTGACGTTCCTCGGAACCTGCGGCTTCTTGCTCTCCTTCCTCGCGTTCCTCGAGGGAGCCACCTTCGAGTCGATGAAGGGCATGCTCGGGATCCCGGGCGGCGAGCAGACACACACGGCGACAGCGGAGACCCCGCTCTTGACAGAAGGCTCGTACGCAAGCGTGCGGCATCCCATGTACCGGGGCTTCGTCTTCATCTCCCTCTGCTCGGTCATCGTGAATCCAAACGCGGCGCAGCTCTGCTGGGCGCTCGTGGTGGCCGCGGGGTTCGTCCTGTCCATCCCCATCGAAGAGGGGCAGCTGATCCGAGCGCGCAGGGACGAGTACCAGAGCTACATGAAGGAGACGCCGTACCGGCTACTGCGCGGCATCTGGTAGCTCAGACTTCGGCCCTGCATGCTTAGACGAGCCGGCGTTTCTCCAGGTAGCGCTGGTGATAGTCTTCCGCGCGATAGAAGGTGGCAGCGGGCACGATCTCCGTCACGATGGGGGTTCGGTACCGACCCGAGACCTCGAGCTTCGCCTTCGACTCGAGGGCCGCCTTCTCCTGCTCCGGCGAGTGAAAGAACACGGCCGACCGATACTGCGTCCCGATATCGGGGCCCTGGCGGTTCAGCGTTGTGGGGTTGTGGCAGCTCCAAAAGACCTCGAGGAGCTCCTCGTAGGAGATCTGGTTTGCATCGAACTCGATCTCGACCGCCTCAGCGTGACCGGTGTCGCGATAGCACACGTCTTCATAGGTCGGGTTCTCCAGCTTCCCGCCGACATATCCCACACAGACATCGATCACGCCGGGGACCTCTCGGAACTTGACCTCAGGCCCCCAGAAGCAGCCGGCCGCGAACGTCGCCTTCTCCATGGATTCCTCCCGCTTCTCAGCTCAGTTTCGCAAGATCGATGCCATAAAGCTCGGCAGCGTTTCGGCACAGGATCCGCTCGGCCTGCGTCGGGCTCAAGTCCTTGCTGTGCTCGGCGAGCAGCGACTGGGACCAAGGCCAGGTGGAGTCGCTGTGGGGGAAATCGTTCGCCCACATCAGCCGCTCGGCATTCATGAGGTCCGCAATCTTGAAGGCCACCCAGTCGTCCTGGAACGTGGTGTAGATGTTGGCGGCGAAGTATTCCGAGGGGAGCCTCGAGAGCTCCTGCCCTGGCGGGAGCCAGTTCCGGTGTCGCTTGTACGCGTGGTCCATGCGATACATGAAGTGGGGGACCCAGCCGGCGTCTGCCTCGACGCAGACGATCCGGAGCTCGGGGTGACGCTCAAAGACGCCGCCGAGAATCAAGGTGCCCATGATGTCCTGACAGCCTCGGATGATTGTGAGGAAGAAATTCATCCGCGGCCCTCGAACGGGAGAGGAATCGCGCGTGGTCAGGATATGGAAGGACAGCGGGAGGTCGAGCTCGACGGCCGCCTCCCAGACGGGATCGTAGACCGGAGAGTCGTAGTCCTCGACAGCTGGATTGCCCGGCATCATCACACCTCGCAGCCCGAGCCGCTTGATGGCCTCCAGATCGGCGACACCTTCCTCTGGAGAGCGCATGGCCGTCTGCCCCTGGCCGATGAGTCGGTCGGGGGCTGTCGAGCAGTACTCGACGATCCAGCGGTTGTAGGCGTCGAAGCAGGCCTTCTTGTAGTCGAAGTCCCGATGGTTGCAGAGCACCATGCCCACCGTCGGGTAGATGACCTCCGCAGAGACCCCGTCGCGTTCCTGATCCTGAAGGCGTACGGTCGAGTCCCAGCCACTGCGGTGCAGGTCCTCGAAGAGGACGCCTCCCTCGCGCAGCTCCTCCGCGGGCTTGCCCGCCGCCGCCACCAGCCCCATCGGGACCGGCCGCTTCATTCCGTCGATCACGAAGAGGTCCGTGTCGCCATGACGCTCCATGCGCGGGGCCTTCTCGCGCCACCTCGGGTCGATGTAGTCCACGTAGGTGTTCGGCGGCTCGGTGACGTGCGAGTCGGCGGAGATGATCGGGCAGTCCACGCTTGCCTCCCCTGCGTACAATCGCGCGAGCTCTGTGCTTAGCTAATCGGCTTCTGAGAACCCTGTCAAGGATCGGCTCGGCGCGACGTACGCGATCAGGTCCGTCAGGCGCTCGAGCTCGACGTCGCCCTCGATCCCGAAGCCCGCAAACGGCACTCCGGCCGCGCGCGCTGCAACCCGATCGAAGTCCGAATCACCGACTACGACGGCCTCCGAGGGACGCACCCCCAGCAGCTCGCAGCCGCGCAGCACCATGTCCGGCGCCGGCTTCGCCTCCTGCACGTCCGTCCCTCCAACGAGAGCCTCAGGCGCAAGCGCCGCGTACTCCAGAATGCGCCCCGCCAACCCGGCCGGCGTGTTCGTGATCACCGCGCTCGGGATCCCCCGTTCCTCGAGGGACGCAAAGACGTTCCCGGCATCAGGGTTCACCGAGAGTTGCTCTGCGAAGTCCATGAAGTGATTGTCATAGAACACCTCGAGCTCCTCGACTCCCTGCTTTCGGAAGAACCGCTGGATGTCGGCCTGAATTCCCTGTCCCCAGCACTCGTGGAAGGTCTCGCGAGAGATCGGGGCTGCCCGATACTCCACGCTGGCCGCGTTCAGGAGCTGGAACCAGACCTCGTAGGAGTCGATCAGGACTCCGTCGAGGTCGAACAGTACGGCTTTGTGCGATCGTCGCGGCACTCGCTCTTCCCTCCCCTGGACAAGGTCAGGAAGGCCACCCGCTGTCGCTCGGCTTCGCCGAGCTGCGCGCGCTCGCTAGGCCTTGGCGTAGTCCACCGTGAGCCAGCGCTCGGGGCGCATGCGGACCACGATGCCCGTGTCGTCGCCATCCGCGGGCATCGCGTCGATGTACTGGTCGCCTCCCTCAACACCGAGGTAGCGGCGGGCCATGGGACGCAGGTGCTTCTCCAGATCGCTGGGCTCGATCCCCACGACCGGGCCCTCGACGCTCACGTACTTGTACGGCGCCTGCTCGGTCTGAGCGCAGAGGCTGAGGCGGGTGCCGCTCCCAATGAGCTTCCCCTTGCGCGACCCCCTGCCAGTGAGCATCCAGAGCTCCCCCCCGGGCTCGTAGTCGTACCAGATCGGAACCGCGAGCGTGCCCCTGTCCGCCTCGGGAATGCTGAGGATCCCCACGTGCAAGTCGGCCAGGAAGGCCTCGCGCTCCGCTCTCGTCATGGTCACGGACATCGTCTCTCCTACAGCGGCTCTACGCCGGTCTTTCCGCCGAGCTTCGGAAGCTCGTCGCTCACGTGAATCCACCCAGCCTTGGTGTCGAAGTAGCAGTGCGACTGTGGCTCGCGATCGATCGCAGACTGGAGGTTCGCGACCACGATGTCGATCTGCTCGGAGTGATGTGTCGACTCACAGAAGAGCGAGCTCCCGCAGTTCGCACAAAAGGAGCGAGTGCCGTGGTCCGAGGACTTGAAGGGGGTGAGCGTCTCGCCGCCCGCCACCACGCGGAAGCGCGTCTTAGGCACTCCGACCCAGGTGACGTAACCGGCGCCGTGCGCGCGCTGGCACATCGTGCAGTGACAGTGCGCGCAAAACGACGTGGGCAGGTCGAACTCAAACCTTACGGTGCCACAGAAGCAGGAGCCTCGTACAGGATCGCTCATGTGCTGATGACCTCCGAATGGCCTTCTCCCAGGCGTCGACGTCGTCGCGGAGCGTAGGCATGGCGAGGGTTGAAGCCTAGAACACAGGCCTCGGCCACTGTAGCACGCTCATCGGCCGTTGTGGGCCACCTCCTTGGCCCTGGCCTCCTCCCAGTTGCGGCCGTCAAACTCGACGACCGTGACATTCGAGAAAGACTCTCGATCGAGGCAGCGGAAATTGACACTGTACTGTTCCGGGTGCGAGCGAGGCACGTAGAAGGACTTGACGCCGCAGACCTTGCAAAAGTAGTGCTGCGCGACTCCCGTGTTGAAGGTATAGGTCGACAGGCTGTCGGCTCCCTGAAGCAACGAGAAGCGCGAGCGCGGAACGATCAGGTGCAAGTAGCCCGCGCTGCTGCAGATCGAACAGTTGCACTCGGACACCTGCACCTCTGACGGCGCCGTTACCTCGAACCGTACCCGCCCGCAGTGACAACCGCCGACGTGTGTCTTCACGGCCGGCTCTCTTCTCGCCGGACGGTGCCCGGGGGAAGAAGCCACACTTGCGCCCAGTTCTTGGTCACACAACCAGGATAGCTGCCCCATCCTCTCCACGCCCTACGGAACGCGGGTCGCGCAACCGAGCGAAGAGTTGGCGGTTGAACGGCGTATGAGGGATGGCTCAGAAACCAGGAGATAGCGGCGATGCGCAATGGAAACTTCTATGTGTTGGTGACTGCGGCGGCAATCTGTTTCGCGCCGGCTGTGGAGGCGGATGAGCCGATCGAGGAGCGGCTCGATCGAAGGGGAGATCGGATCGAGACGCGCCTGGACCGACGAGGGGATCGCGCGGAGGAGTACCTCGACGAAAAGGGCGATCGGATAGACATCAAACTGGATCGCAAGGGTGAGCGCATCGACGAGCGGCTGGACCGCAAGGCGGAACGGGCAGCGGACGCTGGGCACGACGAGCTCGCCGAGCGGCTGGACCGCAAGGGAGATCGCATCGAGCAGCGCCTGGACTGGCGCGGCGACCGGCGCGACCGGCAGCTAGACCGCAGAGGCGAGCGCATAGACCGGCACCTCGACCGCAAAGGAGAACGGATCGACCGCCACCTTGACCGAAAGGGGCAGCGCATCGACCGCAAGCTCGACCGCCCCAGCAGGCGCAGATCAAATCGCTAGAGCGAAGTTAGACCGGCCTATTTGAGA
Organism: Myxococcota bacterium; assembly: GCA_965247115.1. Lineage (GTDB taxonomy): Bacteria > Myxococcota_A > UBA9160 > SZUA-336 > SZUA-336 > JAUXJB01. Next base: position 1,800,713 of record CBDFGR010000003.1, on the reverse strand, counting down.
CGTGTGTGGAGTTGATCGTGATCTCGTGGCCGGCCGGTTCCACGATCGTGAAGGCGCGATGGAACTGGACGTCCTTGATCTCCGAGGGAGAGAGGCCGAGCTCGGTACACTCCTTGTGAGCGAGGTCAACGTCGTCGACCATCAGATCGAAGGGAGCTCTGGCTCCCGAGGGGATGGATCGATCGCTCTTTAGCAGCAAGAGGTGTGTTCCCCCGCGCAGCTCCAGGATCGCGATGCCTTCAGTCTGCTCGATCGGCCGGCAACCCAGCTTGCGCAGGCACTCACTGGACTTGGATACGTCGGTCGTCGGCAACATCACGTGGCCGATCCACACTCCAGGGCGTTCGTCAGAAGTTGTCATCGGCTTCACCCTCGTGGCCTGGCACCGACCTGTTCGAGTCTACAGGCGCGCGCAGCGGGATGTCAGCCCCGAAGATGTCTCATCTCAGGGAACGAGCTCAACAAGCTCCGCACGGGCCTCGCTCCCATCGAGCTCGAGGCGCCCGAGGCTGATCGGCAGATCGAAGCGCCGCGGACCCGCGCTACCGGGATTCAGGTAGAGCACCCCGTCTCGCTCCTCTATCTCCGGCTGATGGGAATGGCCGCTGATCACTACTCGAAAGCCCGCCGCGGCCGGATCGAGCTCAATACGGCCGAGATCGTGAAGCACGTACACGAGCTGCTCGTCGACCTCGACGACTTCGGTCGTCGCGAGCGACTCGGCCCAGGCGCCCGTGTCCACGTTGCCACGCACGGCCACGAGCGGCGCGAGCTCGCGTAGCTCGCGTAGCACGTCGGGCTTGCCGACGTCTCCGGCATGGATGAGGAGATCACAGCCCCGCAGAGCCACGACGGCTTCCGGGCGCACCAGGCCGTGCGTGTCGGAGATGACGCCGACCGTCCGCTTCCCTGCGCCCACCGTCAATGTCATTCTGCCCCTGAGCGCTTTGCCGCCAGGAACACCCCGACGAAGTAGCTCTTGTACACGCAGTCTACGTCCGCAAATCCGGCGCCCTTGAGCCACTCGAGCTGCTCCACGAGCGAGGCATCCCTGTCGTACTCCCGCCGCCGCTCCACGCTCTCCTGAATGCGCTCCTCCTCCGCCCCGCCCTTCCGCACCTTCTCGAGCCAGTCCGACCAGTACAGCTGTCTCAGCAGCTCCGTATCTGCCCGGATCTGATCCACGTTGATGAAGATCCCGTCGGGCTTGAGCGCACGGTGGATGCGGGAAAACAGGTCGCGCTTGCTCGCGTGCTCCAGGTGGTGGATCGAGAGGCTCGAGATGACGAGGTCGAACGCGTCGCTCTCGCTCAGGTTCATGTAGTCGTCGAGCACAAACTCGAAGTGTTCCGCATGCGGTGAGAAGCGCGTCCGTGCTAGCTCGAGCAGCTCGTCAGCGACGTCGTAGAGTACGAAGCTCGCGTGCGGGAACTTCTGCAGCACGCGCTCGGAGAACAGGCCGGTTCCCGCGCCGAGCTCCAGGACTCGCAGCTCGCCCTCTGCGGGAAGGGCCATGAGCTCTACGGCCGTCGAGAACAACTCCTCGTACCGAGGCAGGGCCTGCTTCATCCACGCGTCGTAGTACTCGGACGTGCGGTTGAATGCTCGCGCGATGGGCATCGGGCCCTAGCGCCGAGGCAGTCCCAGCACGCGTTCCGAGATGATGTTTCGTTGGATCTGGTTCGTCCCCGAGTAGATCGAGCCCGCTCGCGACGAGATCTCGCGGTGGCTCCAATGGCCGTCCTCGGGCGCAAGGTGAGTCAGATGATCGAGCTGGCCGTACGGCCCCAGCATGTCGTTGGCCGTGCGCGCCAGGCGCTGGTCGAGCTCCGACCAGTAGATCTTGGAAATGCTCGACTCCGGACCGTGCGACTCCCCCTGAGCGAGTCGTGTCAGCTGACGCATTCCGTTCAAGCGCAGGATCTCGACGTCGATCGCGTGCCGCGCCAGGTCCTGACGCACGTTCGGGTCCTTCGAGGCGCCACCGGCTCGCTCGCTGCGCGACAGCTCGATCAGTGCGCCTAGCTGGCGACGGAATCCGGCCGATTGTGAAAGGAGACCAGCGCCCCGCTCATAACCCAGAACGGTGTTGGCCACTTTCCAACCCTCGGTCGGCTTTCCGACCATGTTCTCCGCCGGCACCTCGACGTTCGTGTAGAAGACCTGCGAGAAGCCGGTGGCGCGGTTGATCTGAACGATCGGCTGCACCTCGACTCCGGGGCTGTGCATGTCGATCAGCAGGAAACCGATGCCCCCGTGCTTCACCGCGTCCGGGTCCGTGCGCACGAGACAGAAGTTCCAATCCGCCAGGTGTGCACCAGAGGTCCAGATCTTCTGACCGTTCACCACGTAGTGGTCGCCCACAAGCTCCGCGCGCGTCTGGACGTTGGCGAGGTCCGATCCGGCGCCGGGCTCCGAGTAGCCCTGGCACCACATCTCTTCGGCCCGCAGCATGGGGCGAAGGAAGCGCTTGCGCTGAGCGTCGGTGCCGTGATGGATAAGCGCGGGTCCGCAAAGCCCGATACCCAGGCCGTTCACGGTTCCCGGGGCGCCGCTCTTCACGAGCTCTTCCTGCAGGATCGCGTTCTCGATCTGCGTGCGCCCCTGCCCGCCGTACTCCACTGGCCAGGACGCCCCGACGTAGCCGGCGTCGTAGAGCTTCTGATGCCAGGCCCGGTGGCGCTCGAACTCGTTGCTCGGCTCGACCTCGGATCCGCTTTCAGACCAGTCGGGCTTGTTCTCCACCATCCAGGCCCGTACCTCGGCCCGATAGACCTCCTCGTCTGCGGTAAAAGTGAAATCCACGTCGCTCCCCTGGCTGGTGCTCCCGAGAGTATACCCCCAGCACTCGCGCGCTTCTCGGCCCCCGCGAAGCGACGTCTACTCCGAGCACTCGCAGCCCAAGGACTCACTAGCGTGAGTAGAGCTTGTTCCGCAGCTGCTCCAAGTTGAGAAGAAAAGCGTCCAGGGCGAGCTGCCGCAGCTCTTCGGAGACGTCCGCCAGGACGAACTCCACCCGCTGTCCGAGACGTTCCCAGGCGGTCGGCAGCTGGTGCAGGTGCGTCGCCATTCCCCCGAGCTCGTCCAGCGCCAGAAACTTCACAGTCTCCACGCCGGTGATCAACAGGCGCGCGAGGCACATCGGACAGGGCTCGAGCGAGGAGACGAGCGTGTAGCCCCGCATGTTGTCGAGCCTCGGGCAGCGCGCCTCGAAGGCGTTCATCACCACCATCTCGGCGTGGCGATCGCTCCGAAAGTTCGGATAGAAGGCCTCGTTCTGACCTCGCTCGATCACTGCTCCCTTGGGATCGATCAGGACCGCCCCGACGCCGTAGTTTCCCCTCGCAGCTGCGCCCAGCGCTTCCCTGCACGCCAGCAGACCGAGCTCCTGATCCCCGTGCTCGGTGCGCGCCGCGCAGAGCTCAGCCAACCTGTCTTGTAGGTGCTTCTGATCCATCCCTGCCACGGCGGGATTGTACCGCTCGACCGTACAGCAGGGGTGTAAGGGGAAGGCGGCGGAACGTGGGGCGAGCTCAGCTCTTGTTCTTGGCGGCCAGCTCCGCGTCGATGATCTGCTTGAAGGCCTCGAAAGGCTTCGCGCCCCGCACGTACCTGCCGTTCACGTAGAAGGCGGGCGTTCCGGTCGAGCCGAGTCTGGCGGCCTCATTCACGTCTTCATCGATGCGCTTCTTGACCTCGGCGGAAGCAAGGTCCTTGTTGAAGCGCTCGATATCGAGCCCGAGCTCCGTCGCGTACTGCACGTATTTCGCGGGGCTCATCTGTTGCTGGTACTGGAAGATCTTGTCGTGCATCTCCCAGAACTTGCCCTGGCGGAAGGCGGCCTCTGCCGCGGCGTGCGCGGCGGGTGCCTTCGGATGCATGCTGAGCGGCTGGTGCTTGAAGACGATACGGACCTGGTCGCCGTACTCCTTCTCGATCTGCTTGAGGGTCGGACCGACCCTCTTGCAGAAGGGTCATTGAAAGTCGGAGAACCCGACGACGGTGATCGCAGCTGTCTTCGGGCCGATGCTGGGCGCGCCCTCGGTCTTGACGCTGAAGCGACGGTTGGGATCCGGATTCTGTGGCCTTCGAGCCGCCTGGGGTGCCGCACGTGGCGTGTCGAGGGCCTGCTTGGCCTCCGCCACGACCGAGCGGATCTCGTCGAGACGAACCGCGGAGCGATCGAGCTGGTAGCTCACCTTGGAAAGAGACAGCGCGACCAGCACGCTCCCGGCGATCACTGAGACCCCCACCACGGCAGCGCTCCCGAGCAGCTGGCGTCCAGAGAATTGCGTCATAGCTGCTCTAACGGCGAGCTGCAGAGGCCGCTTGACTCAATAGCGAATAAATAGCGAAAATAGGAGTTTCCCTCGGAAGCAAGACGAAATCCTCGAAAGAGGCAGATCAGATGGAACGGGTCGCATGCTTGCACATACAGGACTTGCCGCTCGCGGCGGCCTTGCGGGGGGATCCGGAGCTGCGGGGCAAGCCGCTGGCGATCATCGAGACCCGACCGCGAGGCCGGACCCAGAGCCCGCCGATCGTGGCGGGCTGGATGCGGGGGATAACGGTAACCCAGGCGAAGGCCGTGGAGCCGGACCTGCAGGTGTGCACGCTCTCTCTCGAGGGCATTCGCTCTGCGGAGCAGGCGCTGCTCGACGTGGCGAGCTCGGTCAGTCCGCGGGTGGAGAAGGCACGCGAGGGAGTGGCGTTTCTCGATCTCGACGGGACGGGGGCGCTGTTCCCGACGGAGCGGGGCCTGCTGACCGCTCTCGAAGCGCGGCTTACCGACGTGGGACTGGAGCAGACGCGGCTCGGCGTCGGGCCGACGCGGACGGTGGCGGAGCTGGCGGCGCGACACTGCGGGGGTGGAAGGATCGTGAAGCGCGAGGAGGTCGCCGCCTTCCTGAATCCGTTGCCGCTCGACCTGCTCGATCCACCCGAGCAGGAGGTCGACCGGCTCTGGCGCTGGGGCGTGCGCACGCTCGGAGAGCTCGCGCAGCTGCCCCGGGGACCAACCGGGGCACGGCTTGGCGAGGAAGGCATCAAGCTCGTACGGCGCGCGTGCGGCGAGGACCTGCAGCCGTTCCGTCCCACACCCGCCGTACTGCGCTTCGAAGAGGGTGCCGAGTCCGAGTACGGGATCGACAACCTCGACGCGCTGGGATTCCTGCTGCGCGGGGTACTGGATCGCCTTACGCGCAGGCTGCGAGTGCGCGGGTTGGCGGTCCGCAAGCTGCGGCTCGAGCTGGTGCTCGAGGGCGGTCAGACTCACGCGCGCGACATGGAGCTGGCCGCGCCGACGCTGGAAGTTCCCGTGCTCGTCTCGCTCGCGCGGCTCGTGCTCGAGCGAGATCCTCCGCCGGAGCCGGTGGAACGCGCTCGTGCGATCGCGACCCCCGGCGACCTGGAGGCGGTCCAGCTCGACTTCTTTCTCCCCCCGCTTCCCGAGCCGGCCGAGCTCGCCCTGACCGTCGCCCGCCTCGAGGCACTGTGCGGACAGGGACAGATCGGCGCCCCCGGCGTACGCGACACCCACCAGCTCGACGCCGCGCGCGTGGAGAGCTTCGTGCTCGACCGAAAAGCGTCTACCAGAGACGGCGCCTCCATCCTCTGCGATGCGGATCCCCCCGGCCGCGCCACCCTTGCATTCCGATCCCTGCGGCCACCACGACCGGTGCGGGTCCGAGGGGCAGAACGGCCCGAGCAGATCACGCCCATCGAGGACGCCTCCCCCGCAAGCGCCGCGAGCCGGAGGCGAGCGGAGGTGGGTGGCGCGCGGCCGCCCGCGCGCCGGGCCCCACAAGGCCGCCCGGGTCCCACAAGACAGATACTCCAGTGCGCGGGCCCCTGGCGGCTCTTCGGAGAGTGGTGGGGAGAGAGTCGCTTCGCACGCGATTACTACGACGTGGAGCTCTCAGACGGCGGTGTCTACCGCCTCTATCGAAACATGGAAGACGAGAGCTGGTTCATCGATGGCATCTACGACTAACTTCATTGAGCTCGGCATGCGCAGCGCGTTCAGCTTCCTGGAGGGAAGCTCGCTTCCCGAGGACCTCGTAGAGCGCGCAGCAGAGCTCGGACACGGAACGCTCGCGCTCAGCGACGTCGACGGTCTCTACGGGATCCCACGCTTTCACAGCGCCGCCAAAAAACACGGCCTGCGCGCAATCATCGGCGCACGCGTAACCCTGCAGGGCAACCAGCAAGCGCCGCTCTCGCGGCGCGCGCAGCGAGGCGAAGCCGAGCGAAGGCGGGTGGCCCGCGGCCGCCCGCGGGCCGGGACCCGCAAGGCGGGCAAGACGGACCCGCCCCCGGCTGGTGGACGTGTCAATTTGCTCGTGAAGGATCGCCAGGGCTACCGCAACCTCTCCCGTCTGCTCACGCTGGGGCACCGCGACTTCGAGAAGCCCCACAGCCGCGTCAGCTGGGACGCTCTGCGCGAGCACCGAGAAGGGCTGGTCGCGATCGTGCGCGAGCCAGCCCTCGCCCAACCGCTGCGCGACGTGTTCGGTCTGGACGCCTTCGGGGAGCTCCAGCGGCACCGCGATCCCGACCAGGAGCGGCACAACCGAGCCCTGCTCGCGACGGGGATCGCCCCCCTCGCCACGGGAGACGTGCGTCACGCGCGGCCTGGCGGCAAGCGCCTGCTCGACGCGCTCACCTGCCTCAAGCACAAGACCGAGCTCGACCGTGCCGGTCGCCTGCTGCTCCCCAACGCCGAACGTCACCTGCTCACGACGCACGAGCTCGCGCGCCGGTTCCACGACCTGCCCCAGGCGCTCACGAACTCGCTGCGCGTGGCCGAGCGCTGCGAGTTTACACTCGAGAACCTCGGCTACCACTTTCCCGACTTTCCCCTGGGTCCAGGAGAGACACTCTCTGGTGTACTCCGCCAGCTCTCCGAACGGGGGGCGCGCGAGCGTTTCGCAGGCAAGATCCCGGCGGACGTGCGCGTGCAGCTGGAGCACGAGCTCGAGATCATCGGGCGGCTCGAGCTCGAGGGCTATTTCCTGATCGTCTGGGACATCGTGCGCGAGTGCCGGGCGCGCGGGATTCTGTGTCAGGGCCGTGGCTCCGCGGCCAACAGCCTGGTGTGCTACGCGCTCGGTATCACGGCCATCGATCCCGTGCGCTACGGGCTGCTCTTCGAACGCTTCCTCTCCGAAGAGCGCGGCGAGTGGCCCGACATCGACATCGACCTGCCCTCTGGTGATCGGCGCGAGGAGATCCTGCAGTACACCTACGAGCGATACGGGCCGCACGGCGCGGGCATGACCGCGAACGTGATCACCTATCGGCCGAAGAGCGCCGTGCGCGAGATGGGCAAGGTCCTCAGCCTGGCGCCCGAGCAGATCGACCGCCTGGCCAAGCTGATCTCGCGCCACGAGTACATCGACCACCACGACGCGCTGGAGGAGCAGCTCGAGAAGGGCGGCCTGAACTCGGAGGCCCCGCGCATCCGTCAGCTCGTGCGCCTGGTCGCGGAGATCCAGCACCTGCCGCGCCACCTCGGCCAGCACTCCGGAGGCATGGTGATCTCCAGGGGACGCCTGGACGAAGTGGTTCCGCTCGAGCCCGCGCGCATGCCGGGACGCACCGTGGTGCAGTGGGACAAGGAGGACTGCGCAGACCTCGGCATCATCAAGATCGATCTGCTCGGTCTCGGCATGATGGCGGTGCTGGAAGAAGTGCTCCCGCTAATCCGCGTCAACGACGGCGTCGACCTCGACCTTGCGCGCATTCCTCCTGACGATCCCGAGACCTACGCCATGCTGCAGAAGGCGGACACCGTGGGCGTCTTTCAGGTGGAGAGCCGCGCACAGATGGCGACGCTTCCACGTTTGCAACCCACCTGCTTCTACGACCTCGTCGTTTCCGTAGCCATCATCCGCCCAGGGCCGATCACGGGCGATATGGTCCGCCCATACCTCAAGCGCCGTGCGGGGCGCGAAGATGTGACCTACGCCCACCCCGATCTCGCTCCCATACTCGAACGCACCCTCGGTGTTCCCCTGTTCCAGGAACAGCTGCTGCGGATGGCGATGACGATCGCAGGCTTCAGCGGCGGCGAAGCGGAGGAGCTGCGCCGCGCCATGGGCTTCAAGCGCTCCGTCGAGCGCATGAACTCGATCCTGGCACGGCTGCGCCAGGGTATGAGCGAGCACGGTATAGAGGGAGCGGTGCAGGAACAGATCGTGAAGCAGATCGGCTCGTTCGCGCTCTACGGATTTCCGGAGAGCCACGCCGCGAGCTTCGCGCTACTGGCCTATGCCTCCGCCTACATCCACGCACACCATCCGAGCTGCTTTCTCTGCGCCATGCTCAACAACTACCCGCTCGGCTTCTACAGCCCCGCGACCCTGGTCAAGGACGCCCAACGTCACGGGGTGCGCGTGCTGCCGGTCGACGTGCAAGCGAGCGACTGGCTGTGCCACATGACTGCGGATGGCGCCGTGCGTCTCGGCTTCCGCTACGTCGACGGTCTGCGTGAGGAGGCGGGGCTCCGCATCGCGGCGGAATCGCCCTTCTGCTCGGTCTCCGATCTCGCCCAGCGCACCGAGCTGCAGCGCGACGAGCTCGAACGGCTGGCCGAGATCGGCGCCTGTGCGGCCCTCGGGCTCGACCGCCGCGAGGGCCTGTGGCAGGTCGCCGCTCTCCAGGGTGGACTGCTCTCTGGAGCCAGCTCCAGCACGCCCTCCCCGCTTCCGGAGATGAACGACTTCGAGCGAACCGTAGCCGACTACCGGGGGACCGGCCTCACGACGGGCGCGCACCTGATGACGCACTTCCGCAAGGAGCTCCACGAGCGGGGGGTGCTGACAGCGAAAGAGCTGCGGCAGGCGCCCAATGGTCAATGGGTAAGCACTGCCGGTGTGGTGATCGTGCGCCAGCGGCCCGGTACGGCAAAAGGTTTCCTCTTCATCACCCTCGAGGACGAGACCGGCCACGCGAACGCGATCGTGGTGCCCGACATGTTCCATCAGCACCGCGCCGTGATTCACGGCGCCGGGCTGCTGCTCATCGAGGGTCCGCTTCAGAACCAGGAAGGCGTGGTCCACGTGCAGGCACGCAGGTTCGAGCGCTTGGACGGCGCTAGCCTGCGCGCCCAGCTCCCACTATCTCACGACTTCCGGTAGGACCGGTCGCGCGAGAAGAGAGTTGGAGGCTGCGGGTGACGGTGACGCTCAGCCACGGAACCACTTCTGCGCGGAAGCCAGACAGGTCTTGTAGGGCACTGACTGCGGCAGAAGAACACCGACTCGTGTCGTCGCGGCACCGTGGTGGCGACACACCTCGTCGTGTCGCTCGAGTCGGAGAGCGCCTTCTGCCCTCCCGGCTATGTTTGACGCCCCCGGTGGGTCACCGGAGCACCCGCACACCCGCCCCCTCGACATCTCGGTCGGTCATTTGTCCGAGGACTGATCGAGCCGACGGGGCGAGTACCTCACTCCTCCGTACCCTCGGTCTCGACCGACCGATACATACTACCTACGCCCAGCGTCCGTCGGAGTCAACCGTTTTTCGACGCTGTGAAGTGATGACTTGCGAGACGCCAGGGCGGGTGTTCTCATAGAGCGTCTCGTGGGGAGACCGGCGCTCGGCGACGCCTTCTCGGGCAACCGGGAGAGCGTCGCTGCTGCCGAGGTGGAGGCACCCAATGGAGAAGTTCGTGGTCCACGTTCCGGACTCTCTGCTAGAAGACCTGCAGCTCAGGCTCGCGAACACGCGCTTTCCCGATCAACTCGAAGGCGCGGGCTGGGAGTACGGAACCGAGCTCGGCTACTTGCGCGAGCTGGTCGACTACTGGCAGCACGAGTTCGACTGGCGAGAGCAGGAGAAAATCCTGAACCGCTACGCCCAGTACAAGACGAAGCTCGCTGACCTCGACCTCCACTTCGTACACGCCAGGTCGAGCGAGCCCGACGCGCTCCCGCTGGTCATCACGCACGGCTGGCCAGGCTCGGTCTTCGAGTTCTACAAGATCCTCGGCCCCCTCACCGATCCCGTAGCGCACGGCGGGCGCGCCGAGGACGCCTTCCACGTGGTGTGTCCCTCGATGCCAGGCTACGGCTTCTCGAGCGCACCGAGCAGACCCGGCTTCGACGCGCGCGCGGTCGCCGAGACGCTGGCCAGGCTCATGCAGGCCCTTGGGTACAAGGCGTACGGGGCGCAAGGAGGGGACTGGGGGGCAATCGTCTCCACCTGGCTCGGGCTGCTCGACTCGGAGCACGTCCGGGGTATCCATCTCAACATGGTGGTTGCCGGACGACCCAAAGGAGAGGCGGACCCGACCGCGGGGCTCGCTCCCGACGAGCTGGAGGACCTGGCCCGCACCGCTGAGTTCCGCAACCAGGAGACGGGCTACCAGCGGATCCAGGGCACGAAGCCCCAGACGCTGGGCTACGGGCTGAACGACTCCCCCGTGGGCCTGGCAGCATGGATCGTGGAGAAGTTCCGCACCTGGAGCGATTGTGGCGGAGACGTAGAGAGCCGCTTCACCAAGGATGAGCTCCTGACCAACATCATGATCTACTGGATCACGCAGTCGATCACGTCGAGTACGCGACTCTACTACGAGACCATGCACACAGGGGGCTTCGGCGCCGGGCAGGAGCGGGTCGAGGTGCCGACCGGCGTTGCCCTCTTTCCCGGCGAGATGGCGAAGCCGCCGCGCGCTTGGGCGGAGCGACGCTACAACATCCGACGCTGGGCACGCTTGAAGTCCGGGGGGCACTTCGCAGCACTCGAAGAGCCAGACGTGCTGATCGGGGAGATCCGGGACTTCTTTCGCGAGCTTCGTTGAAAGAGAGCGAGCGACTCTCGGTACCGCGAATCCTCGAGGTCTGCGCCTCAGCGCGCGTGCTGGGGGAGCGACGCGTACACGCACTCCGCGAAGGGAGCGGGGGTGCCGTGCTCGGTCGCAGTTTCCTGACACTGCGCGGCCTCGCAGAGGCCTGCGCGGCGGAGACGGAGGTCACCATCTCCGGCTGGCTCGACGAAGCGGCCCTCACGCGCGTGGTGCAGCGCTGCGTCAGCGCGAGCCCGCGCCTCGCCGCGCTGATCAACCAGCGACCGAGCTTGGCGAAAACGCTCGCGCAAACGCTCCGGGATCTGCGGGACGCCGGCGTCTCTCCCGGCGCCCTCCCGGAGCGGGCAATGGAGCTACGCCAGGTCCTGGCCGCCTACGAGCGCGCGCTGCAGAGGCTGGCGGAGCGCGGCATGTACGAACGTGTGGGCCTGTTCCGCCTGGCGGCAGACGGGACGCGTGGCTGGACCGAACGCATGGGCTTCGAGCGCGCGGAGCTTCACGGAGCGACCGAGCTCGTCGGGTCTGCCGGCGACCTGGTCGAGGCTCTCGCGGCAGTCCTGCCGCTGCGGATGATCCAGCCTGACTGGGGGGGAGACTTCGCACGCGAGCTGCGGGAGAGCTGGCCCTGGGGCTTCATCCCGGAGCCAGCCAGAGTGGTTGCAGAGCCGCTCGTCGAGCGGGAGCTCGCCGCTCCGTCGGGAGCACTTCGTTCGCTGCGGACGCGCGGTATCCGCCAGGAGCTGGAATGCGTCGCGCGTGAGATCCTGTGTCTGCTGGACGCGGGGACGAGACCAGCGGAGATCCACGTGGTGGCCCGCTCGCTCGAGCCCTATGCGGCCTGGATCGAGCCCGTGTTCGGCCGCTACGAGATCCCCTTCACCTCGTCGCTGTCCCAGCCTGTGCTGCGCCTCCCGACGGTTCGGGTCTGGCTCGACCTCGTCCACGCACTCTTCGGGGATCTGGAACGCGGCGCCGTCCTGCGCCTGCTGCGCTCGCCGCGCCTCGCCAACGCTTCAGATCAGGCACTCGCGCAGCTCGCCAGCTGGCTCTGCCGGCGCGCCGCCGTGGTGCAGGGAGAGGACTGGCAGGTCGCGCTCGCCGATGCCGAGCGCCTTGCGGCGCAGGAGTCCCGTCGCATCGAGCCGCGACTGCTGGACTCGCTACGCGAGCGTCTTGCAGACCTCGACGCCGCCGCCAGGCGGCTCCGCGAAGCTCGCAGCTTCCGCGAGTGTGCGACTCGGCTACTCCAAATCGGCGACCGGCTACTCGGGAGCGCGGGGGATCACGCCAGCACCGATGAGCTGGCGAGGGACGCGATCCGAGGCGTTGCACTCCTGGACGACGTCGACCAGGTCGCAGACGTCGACCAGGTCGCAGACGTCGACCAGGTCGCAGACGTCGACCAGGTCGCAGACGTCGACCAGGTCGCAGACGTCGACCAGGTCGCAGACGTCGACCAGGTCGCGGGAGACAGCGAGCAGCGGCCTTCGGCTGACGAGCTGCGTGCCAGCGTCGAGCAGGCGCTTCGATCGGCGAGCTGGCAGCCACACAGCGAGGACAACGGAGGGGTCCGGGTGCTCGATGCGTTGCAGGCTCGGGCGCTCGCCACGCCGCACCTGTTCTTGATCGGGCTTGATCACCGGAACTGGCCACGCCAGCGCCGCGAGGATCCCTTCCTCTCGGACGAGCTGCGGCTCGTTGTGCGGCGCACGACGGGTCGGCCCGTGCCGGCAGCCGAGCTCGCCGAGCGGGAGGAGCGCTTCCTCCTCGGACTGCTCCTGTCGCAGGCGAGCGCGAGCCTGACGCTCACCAGGCCGTGCGCCGACGCCTGGGAGCGCGATCTGGCGGCCTCCGCGTTTCTGCGAGATCTGCCGGTAGTCACCGGCGAGCATCCCGTGCACCTGTCGGAGCTCGACGCACGGCCGACCAGGGACGCGGGCCTGCTCAGTGCCAGCGAGGCGCTGGTCGCAAGCGCGCTCGCCTCTGACCCGCACGAGCAGAGCGATACGCTCGCGCTGGCCCGCACCTACCTCCCGGACTCGGTCGAGCGCCTCTCTGCTGGGCTCGCACACATCGCCACCACCGACTCGCTCGACGGACCGCTCGACTACGACGGGGTGCTCGGAAGCGATGCGCCGCCCGTTCCGGAGACCGTCTCACCGAGCTTTCTGGAGACGCTCGGCAATTGCCCGCTCAAGGCCTTCTTTCAGCGCCTGCTTCGGGTAGGCGAGCTCGACGCGCCAGCGCCGAACGTGCTCGGAGCGGCGGAGGCGGGCACCGTGGTGCACGCGCTCCTCGCGCGCCTCTACCAGGAGCTGTTCGAGGCCGGAGCACTGCGACCGGGCACCTCGGCACACGACGCGTTGGAGCGCGCGCGCGGTCTGCTGCCGCATGCGATGAGCGCACTCGCGCCTGAGCTGCGCCGCGTCCTCGCGCGGCGCCACCCGGAGCTGTGGGCCGCGCTCCAGCGGCAGCTCACCTCCGCCGCGCTGGACTTCATCGAGCGCGACCTGGAGCTGTTGCTCCCCGAGGGTGTGAGCGACCTGCGCGCCGAAGAGGAGCTGCGCTTCGTGGCCGCCGCGGGCAAGTTCGAGGTGGGCGGACGCGTGGACCGCGTGGTGCGCAGTCCCTCAGGAGTGCTGCGAGTTGGTGACTACAAGACCCGTCGCGATCCCGACGCGTTCGTGCGCCGCGGCAACGTCGAGAGAGGGACCGCGCTGCAGGTGCCGCTCTACGCGCTGGCGGCGGCTCGCAGCTTTGACACGCCGTTCGTTTACGGAGAGGTTCTCTCCGTACCGCTCAGACCGGAACGCGATCGCCGTGGGGCACGCGAGCGAGAGCGACAGCTCGACCTCGAAACCATCGAGGCGAGCACGGCCCGGCCTCTCGCCGTGCTCAGCGAGCTGCTTCGCGACAGCCAATTCCCTTTTCGCGAGCACGACGGGTGCCGCTACTGCGCCTACGCGGTCGCATGTCGGCGCACGCACCCCTCGAGCGCGCAACGGGTCGCCGCATTCGCCAGCTTCGCACCCTACTTCGAGCTCAACGGGGAGGCGTCATGAGCGACGCAGAAGCCCGGCAGAGCGCCGTCCAGAGCTACGATCGCAACGTCATCGTCGTCGCCGGAGCCGGCACCGGCAAGACGAGCCTGCTCATCGAGCGCCTCCTCACCCAACTCGTCGACCAAGAGCTCGACATGACCGAAATCACCGCGATCACCTTCACAGAGCGAGCCGCCACCGAGCTACGCACCCGCCTCGAAGCAGCCCTCGCACGACTGGTGAATCTGGCAACGCACCCGGACAACCCCCCGGACCCAATCCCCTCAAACCCACCGCGCCCCCCGAGATCCCAAACCCCGAGCGACGACCAGCCACTGCACGACCAGGCACCCGCAAGCCGCGCCGCAGGCGCGGCGCGCAGCGAGCCGCAGGCGAGCGTAGGCGGGTGGCCCACGGCCGCCCGTGGGCCGGGTCCCGCAAGACCTGCGGGTTTCGCAAGTACCGCAGACCGCGTGTACGCGACTCTTGCAACGCGCATCTCGCGGACGGCACTGCTCTCGCGAGCCGAGCATCTGCTCGCACAGATCGAGCGCGCCAGCATCGACTCGATCCATGGCTACTGCGCGGCGCTGCTCCGGCGCTTCCCGGCGGAGTCCGGAGTCGACCCCGACTTCGCGATCGACGACGGTCCGCTCTTCGACGCGCTGCAGGAAGAGCTCTGGGAGAAGTTCCTCAGCGGGAGTCATGGACCGGAGGGAGAGCCCCGCGACGCCTGGCGGGCCGTGCTGCGCGGCATCGACCTTGGCGAGCTGCGCGAGATCGGGTGGCGGCTCGCGAGCTTCGAGCTGCCAGCGGGTCGAACCGAGCTGGCACCGACGCACGCCTTGCTCGAGCCCCTGATTCGCGCGCAGCTGGCCACGCATGCGGGTGTGCGCGGTGACGGGACCCTGGGTCCCGAGAGCTACCTCCACGTCGTCGACCGTGTCCTGCAGGCCTTCCTGTCGGGCGGAATCGAGGCGTTTCGCGTGGAGCTCCGGAGCGCCCGCTTCCAGTCAGCGCGAGGGTCCCGGGGCTTGCTCGACGGGCCCCCCCCTACCTCCAAGAACGCCCCCGAGGCCGAGCGCTGTGCCAGAGCCGCGCACCGCCTGCTCGACCGACTCGAGCGCGTGGATGACGAGCTGTGCGGGCGCGCCCTGGATCTCCTGAGCCCGTTCGCACGGCAGGTCTTCGCGGAGTCGCGCCGGCGCAACCTGCTCCCGTTCAACGCGCTCCTGCTGCTGACACGGAACATGCTGGCCGACTACCCCGACGTACGGCGAAGGATCTCGCGCGGCCTCCGGCTCCTGCTGGTCGACGAGTTCCAGGACACCGACCCGCTGCAGTACGAGCTCGTCTTCTTCCTGGCCGAGGACGCGAGTGGGCCGCCCGCCGCCCGCGCCTTCGAAACACGACTGGCACCCGGCAAGCTCTTCATCGTGGGGGATCCCAAGCAGGCGATCTATCGTTTTCGCGGCGCGGACATGGCCTCGTACCACATGGCGGTGGCTCATGTGGAGCGCTCCGGCGGCCAGCGCCTCACGCTCACGAGGAGCTTCCGCGCTCCGCCGGAGCTGCTGGAGCCGCTGGATCGACTCTTTCCTCCCCTCCTGAATGCTCCCGCCGGAACCGATGGAGCCGCCTACTCAGGCTACGATGGGCTTCACTCCGCACGCCCGCCCCTGAGTTGCGACGGACAGCCGCGCGTGGAGGTCTGGACGGTGGGCAGAGACGTCGGGCGCAGCGCGGACCGCGCGCGCCGCGACGAGGCCGCTGCGATCGCGAGCTGGATCGCCCGGGAGCTGCGGGCCGAGCGGATCGCGGCCGCGGAGATCGCCATCCTGTTCCGGGCCTTCGCGAGCGTGCCGCTCTACACGGGCGCACTGCGCGAGCACGGAATCCCCTACGCGCTGGAGACCGGGCGCGACCTGTTCGACCGCCCCGAAGGTCAGCAGCTGCTGGCGCTGCTGCGGGCTCTGGCGCATCCGGACGACGCGCCCGCAGTGCTCGGCGTGCTGCGCTCCGCCCTTGGTGGCGTCCGGGATGCCGAGCTGGCGGCCTTCGCCGCGACCGCCCAGCGGGCGCGATCCACCTGGTCGTATCTCGAAACGGAGCCGGATCCGGCGCGCTTTCCGGCGATCGCCAGAACGTACGCACTTCTGCGTAATCTGCAGACCGCGTCGCTGGAACGCCCGCTCGACTCGCTCCTGTTCGAGCTGGCGGAGGAGACTGGTCTGCTCGCTCTGCACGCCGCGGCGTCCGACGGGACGCAGCGACTCGCCAACCTGCGCGCGCGTCTCGACCCGTTGATCGAGCTCGCACGCCGAGACTCCGCACACACCATTGCGTCGATTCTGCCTTGGCTCGAGCACAGCGAGCATGCGCTTGGTCCGCCCGTGGACCGCGACGAAGAGCTCACGCTGCTGACAATCCACGGCGCGAAGGGCCTCGAGTTCCCGATCGTGTTCCTGCCCGACCTCGCACGCAGTCCGGCGGGAGGTCCGCGCGGCGAGGCGACCACGAGCGTGCACTGGCTCCGCGAGCACAAGAGCCTTGCGCTGCGAACCGCCGGGCCGCTGTCCGCCGGCGCCATCGTGCGCGAGGCTCTGGAAGCACAGCACGAGAGTGCCGAGAACCGGCGCCTGTTCTACGTTGCCTGTACGCGCGCTTCGGAGCGGCTCATCCTGGTCCATGGCCCGCGGCAGCGGGTCGCGGCGGATGCACCCGTGCAGCACCTTGCAGCGTGGGGCTACCCGAGCGAGGGACTCGCGAACGATGCCGTTCTTCCTGGCGCCCCCGAGGTGAGCCACCGGCTCGTGGAGACGTCGCCCGCGGCGCAGCGCCTGCCGACCCGGAAGGGGCGCGCGGATCTCTCGCGGTCGGTGGGGAAAGCCCAGCGCATTGCCGCGCGCGCCCGTGCCATGGCGAGGCCGGCCTTTCGCCATCCCGCGGGCGCGGGGGAGCGAACCCCGGCGCGGTCCGACGGGAGCGACGTTCCGAGCGCGCCCGTCGGCGTCGGCGTCGGCGGAGCCGCGCGCGGCCGACAGATCGGAACCGTGCTGCACGAGGTGCTCGAGCGCTGGGACTTTCGCAGTCGCGCCGTCGCCCTTCGCCTGCTACGCGCCGCGGTCACACGGGTGTGCCGCAACGATGGGGGCGAGCCGGCCGAGCTCGAGCGGCACAGCCTGGCGGTCCTGAACTCGCTCCTGGAGAGCGAGCTCCCGGCATACCTTGCCAGCGTCGAGGTCGTGGGACGCGAGCTTCCGCTGCTTTTCAAGGACCAGGACGGCACAGCCTGGAGCGGCACCATCGACCTGCTCTACAGAGATCCTGACGGGCGCCTGGTCGTGGCGGACTACAAGACCGATCGGGAGCCGGAGTCCGGCGCTCGCGAGCGCTACCGAGCGCAGCTGGAGGTCTACGCTCGGGGGGTCGCGGGCGCCTTCCCCAACGCCGCTCCGCCCGCGCTCGAGCTCCTGTACCTTCGCAGCGGCGAGAGGGTCCGCCTCCAATAGCGCTACAATGCGCGGATGAGCTTCGATGACGTCGACATCCGGCGCCTGCGCAAGACCCGAGGCGAGAAGTGGCAGCACTATCCCGACGACGTGCTGCCCCTCTGGGTTGCCGACATGGACTTTCCGGTAGCCGAGCCGATCCGGGAGCTCTTGCGCGAAACCCTCGAGAACTCCGACGTGGGCTATCCGCGCCATCCCAGACTCGAGGGGCTGCCCACGATCTTCGCCACGCGCGTGAAGGAGCGCTTTGGCTGGGAGCTCGACCCGACGCGGGTCGCAGTGATCACCGACGTCGTCCAGGGCATGTACGTCGCGCTCTCGACGCTCACCTCCGAAGGTGCGGGCACCGTGGTGCAAACCCCGGTCTACCCGCCCTTTCTCAGCTGCGTCAGCCACCTCGATCGGCGAATGGTCACGAACGAGCTCGTGGTAGACGACTCTGGCTACACGATCGACTTCGAAGCCCTGCGTGCCTGTATCGATGCCGACACCGAGGCGCTCATGTTCTGCAACCCGCAGAATCCCACCGGCCGCGTGTTCCGCCGCCAGGAGCTCGAGCAGCTGGCTGAGCTCGCGATCGAGGCGGACCTCGTCATCATCAGTGACGAGATCCACGCGGATCTCGTGTTCGCTCCGCATCAGCACGTTCCGCTTGCCACGCTGGGTCCGGAGGTCGAGGCGCGCACGGTCACGCTCAGTTCGGCGACCAAGGCCTTCAACATCGCGGGGCTGCGCTGCTCGGTGGCCGCCTTCGGCAGCGCCGACCTGCAGGAGCGCTTCGGATCCCTTTCGAGGCATATCCTTGGCGGGCTGGGATCGCTCGGGACATCTGCCGCAGAGCTGGCGTGGACGCGCTGCCAGCCCTGGCTAGACGACGTCCTTCATTACGTCTCGGGAAATCTCGACCTGCTCGAGCAGTTCCTTGCTGCGGAGCTTCCGGAGGTTCGCTATTCCCGGCCCGAGGGAACGTATCTGGCGTGGCTGGACTGCCGCGAGCTCGGACTCCCTCACGAACCCTATGAGTTCTTCCTCGAGGAGGCCAGGGTTGCGCTGAGTCGGGGCGCGAGCTTCGGTCAGGGCGGGGAAGGCTGCGTCCGACTGAACTTCGCCACGTCGAAGAGCCTCCTCACCGAGGCACTCGAACGCATGGCGAAAGCCGTGCGCGCGCACGCGCGCTAGGGGCTCGTGATATCCTCACCTGCGAGTCCGAGGAGGCATGCATGAAGATCAAAGTAGATTACGACCTGTGCGAAGCCAACGCGATCTGTATGCAACAAGCTCCCGAGGTGTTCCGCGTCGACGAAGACGACAACCTGGACGTCCTTCAGGAGAGTCCGGGACCGGAGCTTCGCGAGAAGGTCGAGAACGCGGTGCGGCTCTGCCCCCGCCAGGCGCTCGCGATCGACGACTCCTGATCGGGTAGCCCCGCTAGCCGACGCGGCGTTCCGTCCCCCAGTACTTTTCGCGCAAGCGGAACTTCTGCAGCTTTCCGGTTGCCGTGCGCGGAAGCTCACTCAGAAACTCCACCGAGCTCGGGCACTTGAAGTGCGCAAGGTGCTCACGGCAGAAGTCGATGAGCTCCTTCTCGCTCAGCTCGTGGCCCTCGCGCGGAACGATCAGTGCCTTCGGTGTCTCTCCCCACTTCTCGTCCGGGACTCCGATGACCGCGCACTCCAGCACCGCCTCGTGCTTGTAGAGGGCGTCCTCGACCTCCGCCGAGCTGACGTTCTCTCCGCCCGAGATGATGACGTCCTTCTTTCGATCCACGATGTGCACGCTGCCGGTCTCGTCCCAGACAGCCAGATCACCGGTGTGGAAGAAACCGTCGTGGATCGCTTCCGCGGTCTCTTCCGGCTGCTCCCAGTAGCCCTTGAAGACCACGTTCGAGCGCGCGCAGATCTCGCCGACGGTCTCACCGTCCATCGGCACGCGACTCCCATCCGGTGCCCGGACCTCGAGCTCCACGCCGATCCCTGCAACACCAGCGCGCGAGCGGCGAGCGTAGTCGTCGTGCTTCGTCGCGAAGTCGGGCGTGGACACGGTCAGCAGCGGAGCGGTCTCCGTTAGGCCGTAGATCTGGATGAACTGCCAACCGAGCTCCCGCTCCAGCCGCTCGATGAAGGCGGCGGGAGGCGGCGCCCCAGCCACCGTGAAGCGCGGGCACGTCTCGATCTCGTGCTTTGACTTCTCCGGGTAGTCGAGCACCGTTCGCAGCACGGCAGGAGCCATACACGCGAACGTGACGTTCTCACGCTCGATCAGCCGGAAGATCTCCGCACCCTCCACGGCGCGCAACACGACGTGGGTTCCGCCCATCCCGGTGAGCGCGTAGACCCCGCCCCAGCCGTTGCAGTGGAACATCGGCAGTGTCCAGAGCTCCACGTCTTCGTGGGCGAGACGGAGATGCGCAATGAGGTTGTATGCGTTGATGTAGCAGTTGCGGTGCGTCAACATGACGCCCTTCGGCCGCGCAGTCGTTCCGGAGGTGTAGTTGATCGAGACCAGATCGTTCTCCCCCCGCTCGATCCCGGGGGGAGGAGTCGTGGGCGCGTCCGCGATCAGCGTCTCCCAATCGGTCCAGCCAGGCGCAGCATTGCCGGAGTCCTGAGCCACGATCCAGGTGTCCACGGTTGGCAGCTGCGCTCGGATTTCATCCACGTCGGCGGTGTAGTCGTGGTCGACGAGCGCCACCTTCACGCGGGCGTGATTCAGGATGTAGGTGTGATCTTCTGCGGCAAGTCGATAGTTCAACGGAACGAGCACCGCGCCGATCTGGCTCGTCGCGTAGAAGCTCTCCAGGAAGAAGTGCGAGTTCGGGCTCAAGATACAGACCCGATCGTCCGCAGCGACGCCGAGCTCTAGAAGAGCGTGGGACAGCTGGTTCACGCGCTCTTGGTACTCGCGGTACGTGAAGCGGCGCTCGCCATCGACGATCGCGAGCTTGTCCGGGTACAGCAGCGCGGGACGACGCAGAAAGTCGTCAGTCAGTAACGGAACTTCCATCCAACACCTCCGAACACATTCTACACCAGTGGGCTCAGGGCCTTTTTTTGCCACCCCCTATCTGGATGCGCGATACCTTGAGGGCCGCGCGTCGTCGCCAGCGCGCGGCGTCGTGCGATTGGCCGGCCTCCGCCCAGTGGTGCGCCAGCAACGCGGCCAGCTCTCCGAGCCGATCGGCGTGCAATTCCTCGAGCGCGCGGGCAACGGTCGCGTGGATCTCCTGCCGCGTGTCTTGCAGCTGCGACAGGTACGCGACCTCGTGGGTGAGCGAGTGCTTGAACGCATGGTCACCTGTCGACGCACCGCCGTCCCGGTAGATGAACTCTCCCTCGCACAGCAGGTCGATCGCCTCCTCGAGCTCCGCGCTGGAAAACGCGGACACAGCCTCCAGGACGGACCGGGAGAAGCTCCGCCCGATTACCGCCGCCGTCTGGAGCAGCTGCTTTTCGCGCTCCGGAAGCCTGTCGATCCGAGCCTCGATCACGGCCACCACGGACATGGGGATCTGGATCTCCGCGAGCTCCCCTAGCGGACGGTAGGAGCCGCGCTCCCCGACGAGACTCCCGGCGGCAACGAGCTCCTGGACGACCTCCTCGATAAAGAAGGGATTCCCGCCAGTCCTGTTGCGGACGAGCTCCCGGACCGAACGCACCGAGGGATCATCCCCAAGCAGGCTGCGCAGCAGCTCCTCTGCTGCCTCGTCGTCCAGGGGCACCAGGGGCAGCGGCGTGTAGTAGGGAGTGCTCATCCAGTCCGCGCGGTAGCCCTGCCGAAAGTTCAGTACGAGGAGCGTGCGTGTCCAGCCCACAGCGTCCACGATGCGCGCGAGCAGCTCGTCGCTCTCCGGGTCGATCCAATGCAGGTCCTCGATCGCGAGGATCAGCGGCGCGATCGTGCTGCGCTGCTGAAGCAGCCTTCCCACGAACTCCGATACGCGCCGTCGGCGGCTCGCCGGGTCGACGGCAAGCGGGCTGGCATCCGCGCCTACCCCGAGCAGATCGTACACGAGTGGAAGCGCCGAGCCGAAGCCGGGATCGAGCTCCAGCAACGTGGCCTCGATCTTCTCGCGCGCTGCGGCCGGCTCGTCCTCCACCTCCAGCTCGAGGAGACCGCGCAGCAGATCTCGCACCGGCAGCAGGGGAACGGAGCGTCCGTAAGCCGGGCAGCTCGCGCGGACCACGAGGAGCCCGCGCTCGCGGCAGCGATCGAGAAATTCGAGGCATAGACGGCTCTTCCCGACACCGGCCTCGCCCACCACGCCGATCACTCGCGCCTCGGAATCGAGGGCCCGCGCCAGCGCGGACTCCAGGGCTCCGAGCTCCGGCCCTCGCCCGACCCAGCGAGTCAGACCTCGGGCGCGCGAGACGTCGAGTCGCGTCAGGAGCTCGCCCCGGCCCTCGAGCTGGTACACGCGAACGGGCTCGCTCACGCCTTTGAGCTCGGGAGTGCCCAGGTCCCGCAGCTCGAAGAAGCCGTCGACCAGCGCTGCGGTGTGCTGTGTCAGACACACCGAGCCCGGCTCTGCGATCACCTGCATGCGGGACGCGAGCGTCGTTGTGTAACCCTGCGCGGTGTAGTCCATGCGCAGGTCATCGCCGATTCTCCCGACGACTACCTCGCCCGAGTTCATCCCCATCCGCACCGCGAAGCCGAGCCGTTCGCTGGCCAGGCTCACCTGGAGCGAGCGGAGCTCGACGTCGATATCGAGCGCCGCCTGACAGGCACGACGCGCATGGTCCTCGTGGGCGACCGGAGCGCCGAACAGCGCCATGACTCCGTCGCCGGTGAACTGGTTGATCGTTCCCTCGTAGCGGTGGACACAGTCCATCAGGATCGAGAAGAAGCGGTCCATGATGCCGTGCCAGCGCTCGGCGTCGACGCTTCTTGACAGACCACCCGAGCCCTGGACATCGACGAACAGGACCGTCAGCAGCTTTCGCTCGCCGACGAGCGCGGATCGCGTGTTGAGGATCTTCTCCGCGAGGTGTTTCGGCGTGTAGGTGCGCGGATCGCCCCCCACCAGCCGCGCGCCGCAGGCCCCGCAGAAGTTGTTCTCCACGGGGTTCTCCTGGCGACACGCCGGACAGCTCACCACAGCGCTCCTCATGGGAGTCGATGATACATCCGATCTAGAAGTGGGCCGGACCCGAACGGGCCGGTCGCTGGCAAGCGCCGCGAATACGGCGCGCGCAGCAAGCCGGAGGCGGGTGGCGCAACCGCTCGCGAGCCGGGACCCGCAAGGGGTGGTTACGTGTCGGAGTGCGGCGACCAGGAGAAGTCGAGAAGCGAGCTTCTAGAAGAGATCGCGGAGCTGCGCGCGAAGGTCGCTGCACTGAGCGACGAGCTCGACAGGACCCGTCAAGACTCGGCCGCGATCTCGCGCGTGCTGCGCTCGACCATCTCCGGCTCCAAGAGATCCCTCGAGGACCTGCTCGACGCCACGCGCAGCTCCGCTGCCGCCGCGCGGTCCAAAGCACAGTTTCTTGCGAACATGAGCCACGAGCTGCGAACTCCCATGACCGCAATCCTCGGCTTCGCCGATCTGCTGATCGAGGAGGGCGACCTCTCTCGCGCGCCCAGCAGTCGGATCGAGCGACTGCATACGATCAAGCGGAACGCCACCCACCTGATGCAGGTGCTGAGCGACATCCTCGACCTGTCCCGGCTCGAGTCCGGGGAGATCGACGTGCAGCATACGATGACGTCCCCGTTCGAGATCCTCGCGGAGATCGAGTCCGTCATGCGGAGCTCCGCCGAGGCCAAGGGCCTTCGCTTCGAGATCGAGTACCGCGGAGCGCTCCCCCGTGAGATCCGGACGGACCCCGTCCGGCTGCGGCAGATCCTGATTCACACCGTCGGCAACGCGATCAAGTTCACCGAACGGGGATCGGTCGTACTCACCGTAGAGCTGGTGCACCGGGAGAAGCAAGCGCCCGCCCTCCAAATCCGGGTGACGGACAGCGGTGTCGGCGTTCCGCACAGCAGCCTCGATGGAATCTTCAACGCGTTCTCGCAGGGCGACACATCGATGAGCCGAACGTTCGGCGGCACCGGTCTCGGCTTGACGATCTCGCGTCAGCTAGCCCGCCTTCTCGGTGGAGACATCGAGGTGGAGAGCACGGAGGGGAAGGGCAGCCGCTTCGAGGTTCGCGTGGACACGGGCTCGCTCGACGGGATCGAGATGATCGAGGATCCCGACGCGCGCGCACGTACCTGCGACGTGCTCCTCGAGGAGGACGACTCCACACGGGCGTTTCTCGACAGGACGCGGGTGAGCGGCCCCGGCGCGAGGATCCTGCTCGTGGAGGACGGAGAGGACAATCGGCGCCTCATCTCCTTCACCCTGAAGAAGTCCGGCTTCGACGTCAGCCACGCGGAGAACGGCGCGGTCGGAGTGGATCACGCACTCGCCGCTCTCGAAGCGGACGAGGCCTTCGACCTGATCCTGATGGACATGCAAATGCCGGTCATGGACGGCTACGAGGCCAGCCGACGCCTCCGCGAGAGCGGCTACGAGCAACCCATCATCGCGCTCACAGCCCACGCGCTAGCCGGCGACCGGCAGCGCTGCCTCGACGCCGGCTGTACCGACTTCGCAACAAAACCGATCGACCGTCGCCGCCTCGTCACCCTAGTCCTCCGCTACCTCGAAAAACGCAACTCCTAGAAGAACTACCCTGAGCGCACAGAGCTCAGAGTCCAAGTGTGACCTAGGTCTCCCCCTGCAAGCGCCGCGAAAGCGGCGCGCGCAGCGAAGGCCTTTGGCCTGAGCGGAGGCGGGTGGCCGTCAGCGGCCCGCGGGTCGCTGACCCGCGGGAGGACCGCTCGCGCGCCGGGTCCCGCAAGACTCACCGCTCTTCGAGACTGATGTTGCCGCCGGAGGTACGGAGGCGAAGAGGGGGACCGCCGCCGTTGACGGCTCCTTCGATGTGGTTGGCGCGAGATACTCCTCGGACGCTGATATCCGCTTCCACCGTGACGCGGCCGCCGCTCGTGCGGGCGTCGAGATCCACGTTCGATTCCTCGGGAATCTCCACCTCGATGCTCCCTCCGGAGGTCTCGATCGTGCCTTCCGGGGCCCCGTCGAAACGAACCGAGACGTTGCCTCCGCTGGTCCTGGCACGGACGAGCGTGCCCGCTCCGTCGATCGCGATCCTGCCTCCACTGGTCCGAACCTCGACACTCCCCACCACGTCCGAGATGCGGATCGCTCCCCCGGAGGTACGGGCGCTGAGGTCGCCCCCAATGTTCTCGGCGTGAATGCGCCCCCCGCTCGTTCTGAGCTGAACGTCGCCCGTGGCTCCGTCCACTGCGATCCTGCCGCCGCTGGTGCGCGCCTCCACGTCGCCGTCGATCTCCTCGATTTCGATGCGGCCGCCGCCCGTGTTGACGTTCACCGAATACACCTCCGGCACGCGCGCCACCACCTTGATCCGCACGCCGCCCAGGAGGCCAAAGCGGAAGCCCGACCTGCCTCTGAAGCTCGCGTTTCGCCCATCGCTCTCGAGCTCGAATTCGACGGACCCCGACCCGAAGCCGCTAGCGCTGGCCTCGACGCGCACCTCGTTGTCATCGCCGGTCTCCACATCGACAGAGCCTCGATCGAGATCGATGCTGAGCGTCCCTCCCGGCACGACGAGTACCGTCTTGTCGAACTGGTCGGCGCGCGCAGCGAGCGGCAACGCAAGGCAGAGCAGCGCGATTCCGAGCGTGCGGCTCAACGAGTCCACCCCACGACCCTAACGCCGATCCAGCCGCACGTTGCCGCGCGCGGTGTAGATGCGGAGGCTCGGGCCACCGCCGTTCACGTGACCGATCGCGGAACCAGGAGAGCGCTCACCGTCGACCTTAAGATCTGCATCGAGCTGCACGGTGCCGTCCGCGCTGCGCGCGTCGAGATCGACGCTCGCGTCCCGAGGGAGGATCACCTCCACGGAGCCGCGCCGGGTCTCGATCTGCCCCTCCGGGTCGCCGAGAAAGCTCGCGTAGACGGCACCGATCTCGGTCTGGGCCTCGACCCTCCCCCGAACCTGTTGCAGGTTGACCTCCCCTTCGTCCGTGCGCAGCTCCACCTGGCCATCGACGTGGCGCGCGCGCACATCGCCCTTGCCGGTAGAGGCTCGGACGTTGCCGGTCACCCAGCTGAGCTCGATTTCTCCCGCTCCCGCGCGGATCGCGACGTCTCCGCGCGACTCGTTCACGCTCACCGGGCCGCTTGCGCTGCGCAGGATGAGGGGGCCGTCCACACCCAAGATCTCGATGGAGCCGTTCAGAGTTCTGGCGCGAACACTTCCGCTCAGCTCCTCAACGCGGATTGGCCCGGTCGTCGAGCGCAGGTCGACCGAGAAGTTCCTTGGCACCCAGACACGAACGCGGATTGTCGGACCGCCGAACAGCATCGTGAACAGACCCGAGACGCTCCCGTAGACACGGACGGCGCGCTCGTCCTGATCGAGCCGGAACTTGACGTCAGACGCCCCCCAGCCCAGCGTCTCGGCCTTGACCCAGACCTGGTCTGCGTCGTGAGAGATCACCTGAAGGGAGGCCCGCTCGGGCTCGATCTCCTCACCCAGGTCCAGGTCCACCTGCAGACTGCCCCCGGGCTTGACGTAGACCCGCTGGTCCATGTCATCCGCTGGAGCGAGCGCGGGCACGAGAGTGAGAAGCGCGAGCATCGCGACCATCCAACCCATTCAGGTCCTCCGGACCGGCTGCATAGGGAATGCAACCGGCGTGCCACGCGAGAAACCTAGCAGAGCACGCCCGACCAAGGCGCGGTGCAGCCAACGCCCGTCACCCCGCTGGCAGCTCTTGCAGGTGAGCGAGCCGCCGTCGGTTGAGGGCCGCCCAGCTAGTGTCAGGCTTGGGGCGTTCGCGGCTCGCGTGCCCTCGCGGCGCTTGCGTTGGGGGAACCGGCGAGGGTTGGGAAGTCGTGGCCGCTGGCCAGAGCTGGGACCTGCGTGGAGCACAGCTCGCGGGCGCCCTCTGCGAGGTGTCCGTAGAGGGCGGTGTACTGCTGAGTAAGATCTCGGAACAGATCGGAGGTCTGTGCGAAGTGCTTCTCCACTTCCTGCTGGTACGCCTGGTGACGGAGCTGCTCGTCTTCGAGCTCCCGCTCGAGCCACTCGGCGCGGCCCCGTGCCTCGCGATCACGGCACAGCCACCATCCGGCGGCAGCCCCGGCGGCGAAGAGCACGGCCCCCACAACGCTCAGCAAAGACATGCCACACGAATCTCGCAATCTTCCGCGCCCTCGTCAAACCTCTGACCGCTCGCGCCTCCCAGAACGCCACGCTATTGTCGGGCGGCTCCCGTTAATTCCCCCTACCCCGGAGGTACGTCCATGGCTCGCGAGGCAGTAATCGTAGACAGCGTGCGAACCGCGCTCTGCAAGGCCCATCGGGGCTCATTCAATCTGACCAGGCCCGATGACCAGCTCGCGTTCTGCTACGACCAGCTCCTCGCACGCAACCCCGAGGTCGCGAAGGACGAGGTCGAGGACGTGATCGCGGGCTGCGCCACTCCTGAGGGCCCTCAGGGGATGAACGTGGCGCGCATCTCGGCGATGATCGCGGGCCTGCCCGTCTCCGTGCCCGCTACTACCGTGAATCGCTTCTGCTCCTCGGGCTCGCAGGCGATCGCGATGGCGGCGCACCAGATCGTGCAGGAGGGCCTCGACGTGGCGATCGGCAGCGGCGTCGAGACCATCACGATGATGCAGGACGGCAGCCAGAACGTGAAACGCCTGGTCAATCCCGATGTCCGCGAACGCTTTCCCGGCCTGTACCTCCCAATGGGCATCACTGCGGAGATCGTTGCGGAGCGCTACGACGTGTCGCGCGAGGACCAGGACGCCTACTCGATGATGAGTCAGCAGCGCATGGGCCGCGCTCAGGAGAACGGCTACTTCAAGGACGAGATCGCGCCAATGAAGGTGCGCCGGATGGTCCAGAAGAAGGGCGAGGAGCCCTATGAAGAGGACGCTGTCGCCGATCGTGACGAGTGCAATCGTCCGGACACCACGCTCGAGGGGCTCGCCAAGCTCAAGCCCGCCTTCAAGGAGGACGGCACGGTGACCGCGGGCAACGCCTCGCAGCTCTCCGACGGCGCCTCGGCCACTCTGCTCATGTCTTCGGAGCGCGCCGCCCAGCTCGGCCTCGAGCCGATGGGCGTATACCGCGGCACGGCGGTCGCGGGCTGTGAGCCGGACGAGATGGGCATCGGCCCCATCTACGCCGTGCCCAAGCTGCTGAAGAAGATGGGGCTCACAATAGACGACATCGACATCGTCGAGCTCAACGAGGCCTTTGCGTCGCAGGTCCTTCACGTACAGCGCGTGCTCGAGATCCCTGACGAGAAGCTCAATCCGAACGGCAGCTCCATCCCGATCGGACACCCCTTCGGGATGACGGGCTCGCGCCTGACGGGACACCTGCTGCGCGAGCTCAAGCGGCAGGGCAAGCAGCGCGGCATCGTTACCATGTGCATCGGCGGCGGTCAGGGCCTGGCCTCGCTGTTCGAGGCCTGCTGAGTCTCAGAGCACGCCGCGGCTCTTCACGTCGAGGTACCCGTTGACGAGGGAGACGGGGAGCAGCTGTGGCTCCACGTCCAGCGCTAGCGCCCCTGCCCTCTGAAGGGTCTGGTGCGCGCGCTTCCTACGCTGCAGGTAGTCGCGCGTCGCGGCCACGCGCAGCGCGTCATCGAGATCGCGGACCGGCTGCTTCAGCGCCTCGCCCAGCACCCGCTCCTGCATGCTCGCGAGCAGGACGAGGTGGCGGCGGCCCAGCAGGTCCAGCGCCAGAGAGAGCTCCTCGTGCTCCTCGTCGCGCAGGTTCGAGACCAGCACGACGAGCGCGCGCTTTCGCAGCCGGGTGGAGAGATCTCGCGCTGCCGCGAGGTAATCCGACGTGCGCAGGCTGGTCTGCAGATCGTAGACCGCGTTCATGAGTGCGTTCAGGTGGCCTACACCTTTGCGTGGTGCGAGCCAACGGCGTTCTCCCGCAAAGGTCATGAGCCCCACGGCATCGCCCTGTCGCAGGGCAACATGCGCCAGTAGGAGCACGGCATCTAGCGCGTGGTCGAAGTGCGAGAGGGCATCGTCGCGCGCGTGCATCTTGCGACCGCAGTCCAGCAGGAAGACGATTCGCTGATCTCGCTCGTCCTGATACTCACGGGAGATCAGCTTGCGCAGGCGCGAGGTGACACGCCAGTCGATCTGACGCAGGGTGTCTCCCTCGCGGTACTCTCGCAACTGGTGAAAGTCGAGCCCCTCGCCGCGCCGGGGCCGCCTGCGAATGCCTAGCTGACTCGTGCGATTGGAGCGGGCGAGCCACGCGTAGCCCATGATGGCGCGAAAGTTCGGGTAGATGCGCAGGCGCTCACCGGATCCCACGAGACGCTTGCCACGCCACAGCCCGAAGGGGGAGTCGAGCACGAGCTCTACCTGCCCAAAGTCGTGATCGCCGCGCTCGGTCGGATAGATCCCGTATTCGAGCTCCGCCGATTCCCCCGCGCCAACGGCGAGCCTGCGCGGCATGTCCCGCACCGTAACGATTGACGGCGTGTGCTCGTAGACCACCAGCGAGACCCGCCTCCCGCCTCGATTCTCGAGGCGCAGGAAGACAGAGCTCCAGGTCCCGATGGCAACGGATGGAGGGAGTCGCCGCTCCACCAGGAGCGTCCCGGTGCGGCGCAAACGCACTGCGTCGATTGCAAGCACGACGAGCAGTCCCAGGCCCGAAGCGACCCAGAGGGGAGCGAGCTCGGCCGACCACGCGACCCCCAGCGCCACCAAGACCCAGAGGCCCAGCAGAGCGAGCGTGCGCGACGTTGGACTCATAGGCGCGGTGCGTCGACGTGATCCAGGACCGAGCGCAGCACGTCGTCAGACTGCTGACCTTCGAGCTCGACGTCTGGCGAGAGCTGGATGCGATGGCGGAGTGCCGGCAGCGCCACGAACTTGACATCGTCTGGCGTGACGAAATTACGTCCCACGAGGAGCGCGCGGGCGCGCGCGGCGCGAAGCAGCGCGAGACCGCCGCGGGGTCCGGCACCGAGGGCAACCCCGGCCCAATCGCGCGTGCAGCGTGCGACCCGTACCGCATACTTCGTCACGCGCACGTCCACGTGCAGTGTAGCGGCGGCGGCCTGGATGTCGCTGACGGAAGCGGCATCGACAACGGGCTCGACAGCGTCGATGTTCAGCGCATCGCCGACCTGTCCGCGCGTCACCTGCTCCACCAGCTGGAACTCCTGAGCCTCGTCCGGGTAGGTGATGTGGATCTTCAAGAGGAAGCGGTCGAGCTGGGCCTCGGGCAGCGGATAGGTGCCCTCCTGCTCGATTGGGTTCTGCGTTGCCAGCGTCATGAAAGGTCGGGGGACGTCCATGGACGTCCCCTCCAGGGTGACCTGGTGCTCCTGCATGACCTCGAGCAGGGCCGCCTGCGTCTTGGCGGGCGCTCGGTTGATCTCGTCTGCGAGCAGGAGGTGGGTGAAGACCGGGCCCCTCCGCATGCGCATCTCGCCGCTCTGCACGTCGTACATCACGTGGCCGATCACGTCCGCGGGCATGAGGTCGGGCGTGAACTGGATGCGCGAGGTCTTGCCCCCGAAGCTGCGCGCGAGCGCCCGCACCAGCAGCGTCTTGCCCAGTCCGGGGACGCCTTCGACCAGCACGTGTCCCGCGGCAAACAGAGCGACCAGGACCTGATCGATCACATCTTCCTGACCGATCAGCACTTTGCGAATCTCGGCGCGGATCTTCCCGATCAGCTCTGAAGCGGCGGCCAGATCCAGCTGCGACGTGGAATCGTTCATAGCCCTCTCGTGATCTGTTCCATGGTGGCGATGTCCTGGGCGAAATGCTCGGGCACGAGCTCGGGCCGAAACGCCAGCGCGCGGTTGATCCGCCAGAGCGGAACGTCCGCAGTCTGCTCCAGTCGCTCCGCGAGCTCTGCGGGCGAAAGCTCCAGCCAGCCGGGGTGGCGTGTGCGGACACGTTCCATCAGCGCCTCGCGCGTCGCGTCTGCCAGCATCCTCGCCCCGGCGTGCTTCCAGTGGAAGCGGCCCGACGCCTCGATGTGTTCCATCAGGCTGCGGCGATCCAAAGAAGGATCCGGGAGCAGCGGCCCGAAGCGCCGCGAACGCATCCAGATCCAGGCACAGACCAGGAGCGCCAGCGCCACGACCACCGCCCAGCCGTTCTCCCAGAGCAGCTGCCAAGGGCCCGGCCACTCCTCTGCAAAGACAATCCACACGGGGCCCGTTCGCCCATCCGCTCGGGCCAACCGGTACACGAGCTCCGCGTGGTCGTGTTCGGCGATCGTGTAGTTCGTCATAAACAGGTCGTCTGTCAGGGCCGTCAGCGTGCCGCGTGCCAGGCGCGTCTGTAGGAGATGCGTTCCGTTCGCGTCCTCGATCGACCAGCTGGCGCGCCCCTCGCTGTCCTCGAAACGAAAGCGCGGGTCGTACATCACCGCGAGCGGCCGGTCTCGGCCCGGAACGACAGCGAGCGACAGCATGGACTCGACGTCCTCGAGCTGGGCGAACTGGCGAAAGCCGAGCGGATCGAGGAGCGGATCGTCGGGTCGATCCTCCTGGTCCCAGAGCGTCCAGGTGACCACTATCAGGTGACCTCCCTCGTTCACCCAGCGCTCGAGCAGGCGCGCGCGCTCTCGCGACAGCGTCGCACGCTCGGTGGGGAGGATCAGGGTTCCATTGTGGGGCGGCAGCGCGCCGAGCTCTCCGAGCTTCAGGCTCCGCACCTCCAGACCCATGCGCTCGAGCAGGCGCTGTGCCGCGAGGTAGCGGTTCGCTGCCGCCTCTCCGTGAAAGCCGACCTCGAACTCGAAGCTCCGCTTCTCAAAGAGCTCCAGAAAGCCGTACACGCCGAGCGCGAGAGCTGCCGCGCACACGAGCCAGACTCTCTGGCGCGGACTCACGCGGTCGCCCCGAAGCGCGAGGCCCAGCGCTCGCAGAGCAGGTAGAAGGCGGCGGGCTCGGGCTGCCGACCCGCGTAGGCGCAGCCCTGCCAGGTGCGAGCAAGCTCGGCAAAGTCCTGGGCGAGCCCGGCCTCGAGTCTCTCTCCGACCACACGGGTGCACTCGTCCTCGGTCGCGCTCCCGGGCAGCCGCAGCCCGCGGCGCTCGCTCAGGTAGGCCAGCACACCTCGGTACAGCAGGCTCAGCGCGCCGATCGCGTCCCCCTCGGCGAAGCGGGACCTGGCCTCTCCGATCGGATCGAGCGGGAGCGGCTCGGGCAGCGGCGCCGCGTCCAGGGTGATCTCGGGACTCTCGCGGTCTTCCGGCCTCGCCTCCGCGGGAGCTCGCTGCAACAGCCGACGAAGCGTGGCGAAGAGCGCGAGGCCAACCGCTCCCCACAGCAGGATCTGGAACAGGAGGGCGAGCAGCTCGGCGAGCTCCGAGAGCCCCGACGGCTCCGCAGCGCGAACGCCCGCCTCGGGGCTGTTCTTGGGTACCCAGAGCTCGACGCGACGCACGGTCTCGAACTCGGCTGTCTCCATGATCGCCTCGACGCAGGCCTTTGCCGACTGAGAATGCTCCGTGCACTCGGTCGCCTGCGCCGCAGGAGCCAGTAGCAGAGCCAGTGCCATCCCGCTGCTGACGACGGCGGCACCTGCGCGGGGCGCGGCCCGCCGGGCCAGCTTCCGAAACTCCAGGTCGATGTCCCAGCCTTCCAGATACACGCGGCGGTTGAGGTAGACAGAGAAGCCTGCCGCCACGTAGAAGGGCTCGATCGCGCTCATGGCGAACACCAGCACCGCGTTCCCAAGAGCCACCGGCCAGCCTCCCTCTCCGAAGAGCCAGGCGGAGGCCAGCCCCAGAGGACCGAGATCCACTCCCGCGGGGAGGAAGATCCAGATCAGCGAGAGGCAGCCCAGCCCGGCGACCAGCAGCTCGAAGTGCAGGCATGCCACGATGAGCCCGAAGCCGACGTTGAACGCACGCCCCACAAGGAGACGCACGCGATCGCGCCGCGCACGCCCCCTCAGCCCCTCGAGCTGGAGCACCGGAAGCACGAGCGCACGCATGGGTGACAGGCGGTAAATACCGAGCGAGCCGACAAGTCCGGTACGCAGCAGACCCGGAAGTGCGTGCAGGCTCTCGGTGATGCTCGGGATGCGGCCGAACAGCGCTTCGCTGAGAACGAAGAGCGCTACCCGATCGAAGGCGGGCTTGAGCAGCCAGAGCGCGAAGGCCGCCAGCCACAGCGAATCGCGGAACAGGATGTTCAGCAGGATCGCCGTCGGCACAACCACCGCGAGCCAGGCCCCGAACAGGGGGCGCCACCAGACCCTGGCCATGCGAAAGCCGAGGTCGACGGCCTCCCAGCCGGCACGGGGACGCAGCGAGGCACGGATGTTTTCAGTCTGCACGGGCCCGGCCTGCCGCGAGTAGGTACGTAGCGAGCGCGATCCATAGAACGCTCCCTACGCCGAGCTTGACCGGAGCAGGGAGCAGCGCGCTGCTGGACCAGAACGCCTCGATGACGGCGGCGACGAGGAGCATGCACGCCGCGCCGTACAGGATCAGGATGCTGCCCGTGAGCGCCTCGCGCAGGGCTTGAATGCGAGTGCGCGACCCTGGCGAGAGCAGAGCGAGTCCGAGCTTCATCCCCGCGGCTCCCGACAGCACCATGGCCGTCAGCTCGAAGGAAGCGTGGCCGAACACGAACGGATAGAAGGTCGAGCCGTAGCCCAGGTTGGAAACGTGACTCGCGATGAGGCCGAGGTAGGCGCCGTTGAAGGCTACGAAGAACAGGCTCCCCACACCAAAGAGCAGCCCGCTGGCAAAGGTCCGGAACGCGATGCCGACGTTGTTGAGGACGTAGTAGCCGAACATCATCACGTCGTCGTCGTAGCCCCGGGGCAGACCGATGTGACTGGCCGACGGATCGTACATCTCCTCGAACTCGCGCAGTTGCTCCTGGCCCACGAAGCTGTGGATGAGATCCGGGTTTGCCTGCACCAGCCAGAGCAGTCCCAGCGCAAAGCCGACGAAGAGAAAGGCCATGGAGGTGACGATGCGCCACTCCGCGCGAACCGCGCGTGGAAACTCCGTACTGAGAAACCGCAGCACGCGGAGAGAGCTTCGGGAACGCGCCCGATAGAGCCAATCGTGCCCGCGCAGCGCGATCCCGTTCAGCCGGTCGATCAGGTGCCCCCCGAACTGGCGGTCCCGGGCCAATGCGAGATCCCTACACAGCTGGCGGTACAGAGTCGGAAAGGCTCGCGCATCGATGCGCCTCCCGGCGTCGAGGCCGTCGAGTATCCGGGCCAGTCGGATCCAGTCCGGCTCGCGCTGCTCCTCGAAGAACTGCTGCCTCATGGCTGCGACGCTGTGCGCACGGGTCCGGAGAGCCAGGCAGCGATGCGGAAGAGTCTCTGCCTGGGATCGCCGTCCGCGAGGAGCGGAGCCGGGATTGCCGCGAGCTCGCGCGCCCTCTCTTCCGAGAGAAAGGGGGAACGCTCCGCATACGCCACTACCGCCCGTTGCTCGGAGAGCTCGAGTGGAAGCGGCGGCGCGAGTGGCGGCGCGTCGGGGATCGCACGTGCCGGCGCGTTCGTGGGCGTCGGGTACACGACGATCGTCCCCGCAGCCAGATCACCGAGACGCCGAAAACTCGGGTCGAGTAGCATCGAGGCCAATCCCAGCACGTAGAAGCCTGGAAGGAAGTCGGCGAAGCGGAGCAGGTTCCGTGCGACCGAAGCGGACCACGTCACCGGAGTCCCGTCGTCGTTCAACACGCGAAGCCCCATCAGCCTCTTGCCAGGCGTCTGCCCCGCTGCGAGCAGCTCGAAGAAGACTGGGTAGAACCACTCGACGACGAAGACAGCAAGCAGCATCAGTCCCTGTCCAAAGCGCCCCAACAGGCCGAGCGTCGCGCCCAGAACGAGGTACAGTCCTCCGCGCAGAGCGAGATCCACCCCCCACGCGATCCCCCGCACGACGGGTCCGGCGACGTGCAGGTTCAGCTCGACACCCTCCGGGGTCTGGACGGAGTGGATCGTGTCCAGCATCCCGCAACACTAGGCGACCGGGCTTGCCGACGCACTGCGCGCCAGCTGCGCACTCCCGCACATCCGAGGTCCCAGAACCGGAATCATCTGGCCAGCAGCTAAAGTTTGTTGCCAGATGCGCCGAGGGTGCATTGATGGAGCGGGAGCACATCGCGCTCGGTGCGTCCGCAGTCGGCGTCGAAAGGCCCTTCGGCTGGTTGGCTACATTCAGCCTCGCCTTGGCTTTCGCACTCGTTGCTGCCTCGACTCGAGCCGCAGACCTCGACTCGAAAGCTGTCGCGCTGGCGTCGGTCAGACCCGCGGATGTTCAGAGCGTCAGGAATCCGCCGCCGCTCGTCGAGCGGCTGGGAACGCTCAGCGAAGGACACTGGGGGGCTGCGCGGCGCCGCTCTCTCTCGACGATCACTGAGCGCGAGAGAGGCTTACGCGGCGTCCCAGGCTACCCGCTCGCGATCGATCGCCCCGGCGGGGATGGCCCATTCAAGCTCGAGCTGCCGCTCCACCTGGAGGTCACGGCCGACTTTATCGGCTCGGTCTCCTCGGACCGCTACACGAGCACGCCCGGTGTCCCGAATCCCCCGGATCTGCACGCACTCGACTGGACGCTCGAGGCGAACCTCGGGCTTTCGCGGCGCCTCACAGAACGCACGCGCATCGAGCTGGGTTGGCGTGTCATCCGCAGCCGCTCCACATTCGGAATCTACGACTACGACCTCAGCATCTGGGGCATCTACTTCCGGACCCAGCTCCACTAGGAGTACACCGGGCTCTCTGTGCGGAAGATCACGACGCTGCGGCAGGAGTCGCCGGCCTCATCAACGAGGGGGCCGCCGTAAACGATGCGCTCGGCGTCCACCTTTCCTCTCCCCACCATCGTAGCCGATTCAGAGATCCGAGATCTCGAGCCCGTGCTCGCCACTGAAACGAAAACGAGCGGGAGGGCGAACCATGCCGCAGCGCAGCGCTCGGTCCACGAGACCGATCGAGATCGTACCCACGGTGAAGCGTGCGTTGAACTCGACCACCGGGCGCAGGACCTCTGCGCCTCCAGACGATCGGAACACGAACGCATCCAGCCCGCAGATGCCGTAAAAGCCGGCCTCGGCGGCCGCGGCCGCCATGCGGGCCGCGGCACGTCGCAAGCCCTCATCGTGCTCGCTGTTTGAAGAAACGGCGCCGGTCGCGTCGACGAGTCCCGCATGCGCGGACCATACTCCAGACGGTGTCAGCTCCTGACGGAGTGTCCCCAGGATTCTGAACTCGCCGCTCCGGGCGATCCAGAGCTGAGCGGACAGATCCTCCGTGCGCTCGAGCCAGGGTTCGATCACGCAGCCACCGCGCGCCGCGAGGCGGTCGAGCGCCCGCCTTGCCACGGCCGCGTCGGCCCGCAGCCGGCCCCGGCCGCTCGAGCCAAGACGAGGCTTGAGCACGAAGCCCTTCCCGATCCGCCCGATGTGCTGCAGCGCCTGCTCGGGACGTCGAAGCAG
The DNA here is from genome assembly GCA_965247115.1 of Myxococcota bacterium. GTDB lineage: Bacteria > Myxococcota_A > UBA9160 > SZUA-336 > SZUA-336 > JAUXJB01. The sequence goes on along the minus strand of CBDFGR010000003.1, from coordinate 1,764,819 downwards.
CTCCGGCTCGATGATCTGGATCGCTCCCTCGAGCTCTGCCGGCACCAGACCCTCGCGCTCAGCAACGCGCAACGCGAAGGCCTTGTCGTGCACCTGCTGCACGACCTCGGGCCGCGCGGCCGCGAGCTCGAGACCCTCGGCCTCTGCGAGCTTCGCCGCCTCGTTTGTCGACAGCCACGGCACGAGCGACCCTTCGGACTCGAAAAAGGAGAACGCGGCTCGATCTGCGTCTTCCTCGAGCTCCGGAGGAAGCGAGCGCAAGGCCGCATCGGAAACGCCGATGCAGGTCGATTCGCGACTGAAGAGCGTGCCCCACCACGCGGCCATCTCGCGAACCTTCGGGAGCGAGTACGCGCGACGCCAGCCATCCCCCTCTTCCGCGCCGAGATTCGGAAAGAGGACCGGCGCGCCACTGCTCGCACGCCGGGTCCCGCCAGACCCACCAGGCCTGGCGTGGCGCACGTACTCGATCATCGCGTCGCTCAAGCCGGCGCGCTTTCGGGCACTCACACTGAAGAGCCGGCCCTTTGCCCGTGCCGCGCCCAGCGGAAAGGGGACCGAGGCTTCGTAGGCCTCCACGTCGCTCTCATCGGGACGCTTCAGGCGCTCGAGCCAGCGCGCAGCGAGCTTCACGTGGCCTAGCTCGTCGTCGTGAACGCGCTGCGAAACCCTGGCGCTCTCTTCGTCCCCGGCGCGTCGGAAGGCGTCGCGGTAGAGCAGCGTGAAGTCCAGATTCGCTTGCTCCAGGGTGAGCCCCATGGCGGAGAGGAAGCCGAGCGGCCCGCGCGCACCGGCGTGGATCGACGCCGCGTGCTTCCAGAAATAGTCAGAGAGAGGCTCGTCCGAGAGATCGGAGCCGAGCTCGTGCAGGCGGCCGAGGTAGAGCCCGAGGTGGCGCTGCTCGTCGTGGAGGGTTCTCAGCCACGCCCGCCGCAATGAGCGTGGCACCTCCGGCCAGAGCAAGAGCGCCCAGGCGAACAGCTCGACGGCCATCAGCTCGTGGTGGGCGAAGCGGCGCAGACACGTGGCTCGTGCGCTCGGGTCAGCGAGCTGATTGGGCCCGGGCAGCCTCTCGGCGCTACCGCGCATGCACAGACCCGCGTCGCGAGCTGGCCGATCGATGTAGAGCGCCGGCCCGGGCGCTCTGTCGTCGAGGGCCGCACCTCCCGGCGCGAGCGGCGGAGCCAGCTTGCTCGCGAGGTCGCCGCTCTCGAGGAGATGACGACAATATTCCCGAACCGTGTGCGGACCGGCCATGGGAGGAGAGACTAGCGTGCGACTTGACCGCTGGCGTCACACGGGCACAGGATTGCTGGCCGCAACACGACGGCTCCACCCGGGAGGATCTCGCATGTCGAGAGAGCTGGCTCGCCTGGACACAGAGCCGTCGCTGTCATCGTCATCGATCATTGAGTGGCTTCGCCAGGCCTCGTCCTGGCCCGTCGCCCGCCGAGCGACTCGGTTCGCAGTCGTGGTGGGTGCGGTCCTGATCGCGATCAATCACGGGGACGCCATCGTTCGTGGAGAGGTCGGCGCGGGGCGGGTCCTGCAGATGGGGCTCACCTTGCTCGTGCCGTACGTCGTCTCGACACTTTCCAGCGTCCTGGCCATCCGCGAGCTCGGTCGAGGGGACCCGCCTCCCCCGGCGGAATGAAGCTCCTATCCTGGAACGTGAACGGTCTGCGGGCCGCGCGGAAGAGCGGCTTTCTCGACTGGTTCGAGACCCAGGCCGCGGATGTCGTCTGCGTGCAGGAGTCGCGAGCCACTCCGGAGCAGCTCGGAAAGGAGCTGCTCCGACCGCTGGGCTATCACTCCTACTGGGCCCCCGCTCAGAAGAAGGGCTACAGCGGCGTCACGACCTACTGCAGGCGCAAGCCCCTCGCCGTCCGCGTGGGCATGGGGAACAGGGCGATCGACCGCGAGGGGCGCGCCCTGCTGACGGAGTTTCCGCAATTCCTGCTCGTGAACTCCTACTTCCCGAACAGCCAGCGGGATGGCGTGCGACTTCCTTACAAGCTCAAGTTCTGCGCCGCAATGCTGCGTATGCTGAACCGCTACCGCAGGGCGGGAAAGCGAATCGTCCTGTGCGGCGACACCAACATCGCCCACAAGCCAATCGACCTGGCGCATCCGAAGGCGAACGAGAAGAACGCCGGGTACCTGCCCGAGGAGCGGGCCTGGATGACTCGCTTCTCCAGCCACGGCTACGTCGACACGTTCCGCCACTTCTGCGACGACCCCGGCCACTACACCTTCTGGAGTCAGCGCTCGAACGTGCGGGAACGCAACATCGGCTGGCGCCTGGACTACTTCTGGGTGAGTAAAGAGCTCGTCCCCAAACTCGTGAGCGCGACGATCCAGCCAGAAGTCATGGGCTCCGACCACTGTCCGGTCAGCCTGGAGCTCAAGCGCTAGTCCGGTGGGTCTCGGTCCGTGCGGTAGGACGGATCGCTGGATCGTCTCGAGCCAGTGTGTAGCATGGGCAGATGGCTGGAAGAGCGGTGGCGGAGCGGCTCGGAGATGCGGACTGGAGATCCGTCGAGCACGATCTCGATCTGCAGGGGTACGCTCTGCTCCCGAGGCTACTCACGCGTCCAGAGTGCAGGGCCCTGGTCGGGCTCTGGGACGAGGACGGGCGCTTTCGCAGTCGGATCGACATGGGGCCGCGACGCTTCGGCGAGGGGGAGTATCGTTACTTCTCGCGTCCACTCCCCGCGCTGGTCGCAGCGCTTCGCACGCAACTCTACGTGCACCTTGCCCCGATCGCGAACCGCTGGAATGCCGCCCTTGGCAAGACGACGGGTTACCCGCGCACCCTTCGTTCCTACACAAAATCCTGTCATGAGAACGGCCAGCTGCGGCCGACGCCGCTCCTGCTCCACTACACCCAGGACGGCTACAACTGTCTGCACCAGGATCTGTACGGCGAGCTATCCTTTCCGTTCCAGGTCACGGGCTTCCTGAGCCGGCCGGAGGTCGACTACGGCGGCGGCGAGTTCCTGCTGGTCGAGCAGCGCCCCCGCGCGCAGAGCCGCGGTGAGGCGATCCGCGCGGAGCAGGGCGACCTGCTGGTCTTCCCGAACGCGCACCGACCCACGCAGGGCAAGCGGGGCACGCTGCGCGTGAATTTGCGCCACGGTGTGAGCCGCGTTCGCTGGGGCGAACGCTGGGCACTCGGCATCATCTTCCACGACGCGAAGTGAGCGCCGTGGACTCGCCCGGAGCGGGCCCGCGGGCCGGGCGGAGGTCAGACGTCGGCGGCTAGCGGGGGGCCCGCCTCGGACTCCTCAATCCGCTGGAGACTCGGCTCCATCACCACGCGGGTGTAAGGCGGGACCGAGCTCGTGACCCAGGCGTTCCCGCCGATCACGGCGGCCGCGCCGATCGTGGTCTCGCCGCCCAGGATGGTCGCGTTCGGGTAGATCGTGACGTCGTCCTCGATGGTCGGATGGCGCTTCTTGTTTGCGTCGGCCCGGCCGCGCTTGTTAGAGAACGCTCCGAGCGTCACGCCGTGGTACATCTTCACGCGGTTGCCGATGATCGTCGTCTCACCGATCACGACGCCCGTGCCGTGGTCGATAAAGAAGTGGCAGCCGATGGTCGCGCCGGGATGGATGTCGATCCCGGTGTTGCTGTGCGCGTGCTCTGCCATGATCCGCGCCACCACCGGCTCGCCCAGATGGTAGAGCTCGCGTGCGATGCGGAAGGTCGAGATCGCGTGGATGGAGGGGTAAGCGATGATCACCTCCGCGTACGTCTTCGCTGCGGGGTCGCCCTCGTAGGCCGCCTCGACGTCCAGCGCCAGGCAATGGCGAATCTCGGGCAGGCGCTCGATCACCTCCGAGGCCGTTGGGGAGCCGACCAGCCCCGAGATCAGCCCGTGCACGACCTCGACGTCCGAGGTCAGCCGCTCGGTCGGGGTTCGCTCGAGCAGGATGGCCCGGAGCTTCTCCTTGGCCTCGATCACCAGATTCCAGTCCGCCCAGCTCTGGCTGCGCGCCTCGTTGATCGGGTCGCTCTTCTCACGCTGAGCGGCCAGATGGCTCGCGATCGCTTCCGTGCGGCTGCTCACGTCGGACCTCGATTCCCGCCCATCCCCGAAAGCGGCGAAGCCGGAGGATACGAAGGATTTGTGGGGTTTCCAAGCCAGCCGGAATGGGATGCCGTGCCCCGACGAGTGGTTTCTGCGATACTCCGACTCCCCCCGCTCCCATCCTCCACCGGGGCAGTCATTCGTGGAGTACAGCCACTCGCGGCTCTCGACCTTCGAGACCTGCGCGCGTCGCTTCCGGTACCGCTACCTCGACAAGATCAAGGTCGAGACCGAGGGCATCGAGGCGTTCGTGGGGCGCCGCGTCCACGAGATCCTGGAGCGTCTGTACCACCACGTGGCGCGTCACAAGAGGCCTCCGAGCCTGGCCCAGGTGCTGGACCGCTTCCGCAAGGACTGGTCGCTCCACTACCACGAGCAGATCCGGATCGTGCGCATCGAGCGCCCGATGCAGCACTACTACTCCATCGGGACACGCTGCCTCGAGAACTACTACCGCAAGCACTACCCCTTCGACGAGGGGGAGACGATCGCGATCGAAGGCCCGTTCCACGGTCAGCTGGACGCAGAAGGCCGCTACAAGTGGTTCGGGATCGTCGACAGGATCGTCAGGAAAGACCCAGGCCGCTACGAGATCCACGACTACAAGACGGGCGCCTACCTGCCTCCCAAGCGCAGGTTCGAGACCGACCGCCAGCTCGCCCTCTACCAGATCGGGCTCGAGCAGAGCTATTCGGACGCGGAGGAGGTCGAGCTCGTCTGGCACTACCTCTCGCACAACAAAACGATCCGTTCGCGGCGCAGCCCCGAACAGATCGATCAGCTCAAGGCCGACATGATCTCCCTGATCGACCAGGTGGAGGCGGAGGAGGAGTTTCCCCCGACCCCGAGCGCGCTCTGCCGCTGGTGCGACTACAACCAGATCTGCGACGCGGCACCCGGTCGCCGGCTCGAGGAGCCCACGACTCTCGACAAGAGCCCGCCCCCAGTGGTCCGGCCCCGCCCCGAGGGCGAGCAGCTCTCGCTGCTCTAGCCGAGGGCGAGCAGCTCTCGCTGCTCTAGCTCTGAGGGCTCCCGGCCAGCTGGTAGACTGCGCTCCATGCGCATAGAGCGAATCCCGACGTTTCGCGACAACTACACCTATCTTGTGATCGATCCCGCGACCAACGAGGCCGCAGTGGTCGACGCTCCGGAAGCGGACCCGGTGATCGAACGGGTCGAGTCGCTGGACGTGAAGGTGGCCAAGGTGCTCTCGACCCACCACCACCCCGACCACAGCGCGGCGAATCCCGTTCTGGCCGAGCGCTATGGCGCCCCCGTCTTCGGGCACGTCTCCGATGCGAAGCGCATCCCGGGCTTCACCGACGGCCTGGAGGAAGGCGACACGATCTCGGTGGGCGAGCTCGAGGCAGAGATCCTGTTCATCCCCGCCCACACCAGCGGCCACATTGCGTACGTGTTCCCCGGCGCGGTCTTCTCCGGCGACACGCTCTTCGCCGCTGGCTGCGGACGCCTCTTCGAGGGCGACCCGCAGATGATGCACACGGCGCTGAACGAGAAGCTCTCGCGCCTGCCGGACGACACGCGGGTCTACTGTGGTCACGAGTACACCGAGAGCAACATCCGCTTCGCGCTCAGCGTCGAGCCCGGCAACCAAAAGCTGCAAGACAAGATGAAGAGCGTGCAGGCGATCCGCTCGCACGCCGCTGAGGACTGGCACGATGCGACCGACGCGGAGATGACAGTCCCCTCGACGATGGGCGAGGAGAGGGAGACGAACCCCTTCATGCGTGCCCGGTCGCCGGAGATCATCGCGAGCGTACAGAAACAGCTACCGGGGACGCCGACCGACGAGGTAAGCATCCTCGGAGCCATCCGCCACCTCAAAGACAGCTTCTAGCAAGGGCTGGTCTTATAGCGGAGTCTCCGGGTCGACCAGCACGTCCTGCCCACGAAGCTCGACGGCGTAGCGGCTGAGGCTGGCGCCCTCGCTCACGCCCGGCGGCAGGCCCGTCCGCAGATCGAACTCCCACATGTGGGCGGGGCAGATCACGCAGGTCCCCTCCAGGAAGCCCTCGTGGAGCGAGGTCCCCGCGTGGGGGCAGATGTTGTCCATGGCGAACAGCTCTCCCTGGATCCGGTAGATCCCGAGCTCGAGGTCGCCTAGGCTGACCCGCAGTCCCCCTTCGACTGGGATCTCGTCCAGCGCCGCTACCCGAGTAAATGCCATAGTCCTCGCTCGATCTGCCCCGAACGGGCGAGGCAAGGTAGTACGTCGAGGAGCCAGTTCAAATGCGTCCCAGCGGACTCAGCACCACGCTCGCCCTGTTCCTGGGCCTGACCGCAGTGGCTCCTGCGCAGCCCGGCGTCCAGATCGAGGACCGAGTCGACATCCTGCAGACGGAGCGGCGGCTGATCGCGGTAGACGCCGAGGGACGAGCGGTCTCCGAGCTCGATCTGGAGCTGGGGGAGAAGGTAGTGGCGGTCGGCAGCAAAGGTCGGCTCGGGGTCGCCTCGACCAGCACGCGGCTCCTTGGCTTCCGCTCGGGGGCTCCGAACTGGGTGGAGCTTCGCTACCGGATCAGCGAGAGCCCGACCGAGCGACTCCATCTGGAGGAGCGAGTCGCTCTGGTGGCGCTCCCCGACCGGATCGTCGCGCTCACGGCGTCCAGCAAGAGCTGGCTCGAGCTCGTGCTCAGTCCGGGCGAGCACACGGAGAGGGTGTTCTCGGACTCGAACCTGGGCGCCGTGGTGACCTCCCGCCGGGCTATCGCCCTCTCGGACCGGACCGCCTTCGTGGAGATCGGGCTCAGCCCTAGGGAGCAGATCGAGACCGTCTCCACGAGTGACAGCTCGATCTCCCTCGTGACGCAGCGCCGCCTGCTGTTCTATCGGGCCGGAAGCGCTCGCTGGGTCGAGCGGCCCCGTCTGGTGAGCGAGTGAGCTCCGCCTCGAAGCGCCAGAGGGTTGACGATCCTCGTCACCGCACCGACGGATTCCGTCCACACGACCGCGGCAGGGCTCTCGGGCTGCCAGGAGATATCTCCCTCTTTTCGGAGAGTTAGACCAGGAGTCGGCAAGCGGACAGAATTGGCACGGCTGATGCTCCGTCTGTAAGGAGCGGGCCCATGAGGTCCGGAACGGAGCCAGCGCATGTCCCAGGCCGCAGAGAACCTTGCCGAACTCGAGCCGCTGGAGGTCGAAGAGGCCCCAAAGGGCGCCTCGCGCGTGACCACCCTGCTGGACCTGGTGGCGGCCGTCGCCGACTCGTCCTCGAGCGAGGAGGAGGTCATCGCCACGGTCAAGAGCCTGATCAACAGCGGCAAGGTGACGCTGGTGGGCGAGTTCCTGGGAGCGGACGTCAAGGTCGTGTGACGCTACCCTCACCGCCCTTCGTGGGGGGGTGGGGATCGGATGAGCAAGAACGCCGCGGCGCGAAAGCGCGCCAGGGCCTCGAGAGCGGGGGCCAAGGCCACGACCAGGCGTAAGACTCCGAGGCCCCGGCGCAGCGATCCCGGGGGAAAGCCCACCCGCAGACCTGCTGCCGTGGAGCTCGCGAGCCAGCAGCGCGACATCTCCGTCTCGGAGTTCTTCGCGAAGAACCGCCACCTGCTGGGCTTCGATAACCCTGCCAAGGCGCTGCTCACCTCCGTAAAGGAGCTCGTCGACAACTCCCTCGACGCTGCGGACGAGGCCAGGATCGCTGCCGACGTCGTCGTCCAGATCGATCAGCTCCGCGAGGACCGCTTTCGTGTGACCTGCACCGACAACGGCCCGGGTATCCCAGCCAAGAACGTGCCCATGGTCTTCGGAAAGCTGCTCTACGGCTCCAAGTTCCACCGCCTGCGCATGAGCCGGGGACAGCAGGGCATAGGGGTCAGCGCGGCGGGCATGTACGGCCTGATGACCACGGGACACGCCGTTCGCGTGATCTCGCGCATCTCGAAGTCCCAGCCCGCGAACCGCTTCGAGATCGCCATCGACACTCAGAAGAACCAGCCCGCGGTGCGAAAGCAGGAGGAGATCGAGTGGGAGCTCGATCACGGCACGCAGGTGGAGATCGAGCTGGAGGCGGCCTATCGCAAGGGACAGCACTCGGTCGACTCCTACATGCGCCAGATCTCGCTCGCGAACCCGCACGCCAAGCTGACCTACCTGCCCCCGGGTCGGGGCAAAGGCGAGGAGGTGATCGTCTACGACCGCGTGACCTCCGAGCTACCTCCAGAGACGGCGGAGATCAAGTCGCATCCCTACGGCGTGGAGCTCGGCGTCCTGATGCAGCTCTTGCGCGAGTCGAAGTCCCGAAACCTCTCTGGCCTTCTCTGCAGTGAATTCTCGCGCGTGTCGACCCGCACCGCCGCCGAGATCTGCAAGGCGGCGCAGCTCGACCCGAAGTCGCGGCCGAGCAAGCTCGATCGCACGCAGGCGGAGTCCCTCCACAAGGGGATCTCCGCGACCAAGATCATGGCGCCTCCGACGGACTGCATCGCGCCGGTCGGCGAGGAGCTGCTGGAGAGCGCCCTGCATGCGATCCATCCCTCTGACTTCACGACGGCCGTATCTCGCCGGCCGGCCGTCTACCGGGGGAACCCCTTCCTGGTCGAGGCGGCACTCGCATACGGCGGCGGCCTTTCCCACGACGACGCCGCCGTCGTCTACCGCTACGCGAACCGGGTGCCGCTGCAGTACCAGGTGGGCGGCTGCGCCATCACGCGCGCCATCACGAGCACCGATTGGAAGAAGTACGGCTTGCAGCAACCGCGCGGGGCCCCGCCGCTCGGGCCGATTGTGATCATCGTGCACATCGCGAGCGTCTGGGTGCCGTTCACCTCCGAATCCAAGGAGGCCATCGCGCACTACCCGGAGATCGTCAAGGAGCTCAAGCTCGCGCTGCAAGACTGCGGCCGCCGACTCTCGACCCACCTCCGGCGCCGGCGCCGCGAGGCAGATGAGGAGAAAAAGCGCAGCTACATCCAGAAGTACATTCCCCAGGTCGCGCTCGCGTTGCAGGAGATCCTCGAGCACTCTGACAAGCAGCGCGACAAGACGGTGGAGAGGCTGACCCAGGTACTGGAGAAGAGCCGGAAGCTCTGATGGCGACGCGGAAGAAGACCGTACGGAAGAAGGCCGCGAAGAAGACGAGCCGCAAGAAGGCGCGGGGGGGAGCTGCGTCGGCTGCTGGCGGCCAGCTTGTCCACGCCAGCGACAAGGAGACGGTCGACCAGATCACCGGAACGGCCTCGCGCGTGCACGGCTCGATCATGAAGGGCAGCAAGCCCGACCTCTCCCTGCCGGTTCGCGCGCTCTCCAACGTCTCCTACAGCGCGAGCAGGGGGTACCTGCAGATCGGGAAGCAGAAGAAAGTGCGGACCCTCTCGGTCAACACGGTGAAGGGCTTCGCGCAAACCCTGCGGATGATGGCGCTATCCAAGGACCTGGTTCAGAACAACGATTTTGCCACCAAGCGGGAGGCCTACTACATCTCCAAGAACTGGGCAGAGGCGAAGTTCGACGAGCAGGTCGAGTCCGACACCACGATGGACGATATCGAGGCGCTGTTCAGTGTTGACAACATCTCGCGCGAGCAGCTCCGCTTCTTCCCCGAGGAGCATGGGGGCTCCGTCTCCGGCCCTCTCGTGGTGATCGACGAGGACTCCACGGGACAGGTCGCGCGGATCGACTGCACCCGCTTCGGCACCGGCGCCTACTCCGTCCCATCGTCCGTCGAGCAGCTCCAGTTCGAGACGAGCGCAGATTTCGTGCTGCTCATCGAGACCGGCGGCATGTTCCAACGTCTGCAGTCCCATCGCTTCTGGGAGACCGCAAACTGTATCCTGGTCGAGATGGGCGGCGTGCCGACGAGGGCCGTGCGCCGCTTCGTGCGGAGGCTGACTGACGATCAGAAGCTGCCTGTTTACGCCTTCGTCGACTGCGATCCCTACGGGATCGCGAACATCTACCGCACGATCAAGGTGGGCTCCGGCTCTGCGGCGCACATCAACAAGTTCTTCTGCGTGCCGCAGGCGCGCTTCCTCGGCGTGACGCCGGACGACATCACCACCTACGAGCTTCCGACCCACCCGCTGAAGGACGTCGACGTCAAGCGCGCCAAGGACGCGCTCAAGAACGACCCCTTCTTCCAGAGCCAGCCACGCTGGCGCAAGGCGCTGGAGCAGCTGGTCAAGATGGGCGTCCGCGCTGAGCAGCAGGCCTTGGCCATGTGGGGCCTGAACTACGTCATCGACGAGTACCTGCCCCGCAAACTGGAGAACACGGAGCAATTCTTGCCCTGAGTGAGTCTTGTGGGACCAGACTGATATCCTGTCGGACGAAACGACCAGGGGAGAGCGAGATGGGTAAGCGCGTCGACTGGTACTACCACCGCAACGGGTGAACGAGCTGTGGGCGAGCATCCAAGTTCTTGGATGCCAACGGGCTCGAGCCCAGGGAGATCGTTCCTGCCAGTCGCAAGCTCGGGAAGAGCGAGGCGGCGAAGCTCGCGCGTGACGCGACACGGGTCATCGTGGCGAAAGGCAAGTCCACGAAGACGTTCCGGCCAGGAGGCCGGGCGGGGGCGGACGTGGTGAGCGCGATGCTCGGTCCCACGGGGAATCTGAGGAGTCCCATGCTGCGTGCGGGCAAGACAGTGATCGTGGGCTTCAATGAGGACGAGTACGCAGGCGCTCTCCTCTAGCGAGATCGGGCGTCACCTCAGAGAGGAGTTGCTTCCGCTCTGGGCGGAGCACGGCGTCGACCCCAACGGCGGCTTCCACAATCGCCTTGGCCCCGATTTGCGTCCCGTGCCCGACACTGGGAAGCGGCTGCTCGTTCAAGCGCGTCAGCTCTACGCCTTCAGTGCGCTGGAAGAGCCCTGGGCGCTAGACGTTGCCACGAGGGGCTTCGAGTTCGTTCGCGAGCGCTTCGTCGATCCCCGTCACGGTGGCTGGTACCTGACGACCGAGGACCGCACGAAGGACCTCTACACGCACGCCTTTGTGCTCTTCGCGCTGGCGCACTACCACCGCGCGAGCGGCGAAGCCGAGGCGCTGCGTCTGGCAGAGTCGACGTGGGAGGTGTTGCAGCAGCGACTTTCCGATCCCCGTCATGGCGGCTTCTTTGAGGGAGCCGACGAGGGTTGGAACGTGAGGCGAGGTACGCGCCGCCAGAACCCTCACATGCACATGCTCGAGGCGCTGCTTGCACTGGGCTGGAGCGAGCACACGGAGCCACTCCTGACGCTCTTTCACGAACACTTCTACGATGAGAAGTCCGGGAGCCTCGGCGAGTATTTCGACGAGCGCTGGGAGCGGCTCGATTCCGATGAGGGCCGGATCGTTGAGCCCGGTCACCACTTCGAGTGGATCTGGCTGCTCCACGGCCGCAGCTCGGCGCGCGGTCTGTTCGACTTCGCCAGTCGTTTCGGGATCGATGGGGACGGCGGCGTGTTCGACCAGGTCGAATGCGACGGCACGCTACTCGTCGCTACGAAACGCCTGTGGCCACAAACCGAGCGCATCAAGGCCCACGCCGTGCGCGGCGAGATCGGCCCCCTGCGCGAGGCCCTCGACTACTGCTTCTCCCGCTACGTTGATCCCAACCACCACGGCTGGCAAGAACACCTCAGCCGCGATGGCGCCCCCCTCACCCCCTGGATGAACGCCACCAGCGTCTACCACATAGTGCTGGCACTCTGCGAGGCAGAGAAAGCTCTCAGAACGGCAGAAACGCAAGCGCTGCGCTAGCGGCGCGCGCAGCGAGACACCCTATGAGGCTGCGAGCCCCAGCTGGGGGGTGTGTTGAGGCGCGGGGCGGGCCACGGCCGCATCTCGCCGAGCTTCCTCGAGCAGCGCCTTGAGGGCCGGGCGGCAGCCGCCACAGCCGGTTCCGGCGCGACACGAACGGGCGAGCTCGCGGAGGGTCGACGCGCCATTGAGCGCGGAGCGTCGAATCTCGCGGTCGGTCACGCCGTTGCAGCAGCAGATGATCATCGGGGTCGGGCCAGACTACGCGAACTGAGAATGAAAATCAATTGCACTATCGTCTGGCCCCAGCGCTCGCCTCTGAGGCCTGGTGAGCTAGCATCAAGACATGAAATCCCTAGAGAGATCAAAGGCTTTCGCGCTGGTCCTGCTTGTCGTGGGGCTCTCCGGCTGCGGCTACAACGCCCTTCAGAGAGCTGATGAAGCTGTGACCGCTGGATGGGCGGAGGTGGAGAACCAGTTCCAGCGCCGCTTGGACCTGATTCCCAACCTCGTGGCCACCGTGAAGGGGGCAGCAGACTTCGAGGAGGAGACCCTCACGGCGGTGATCGAGGCGCGCTCGCAGGCCGCCGGTCTGAAGATGGACTCCAGCGTGCTGCAGGATCCCGCGGCCTTTCAGCGCCTGCAGCAGGTTCAAGGCCAGCTGGGGAGCGCGCTGCAGCGGCTCATGGTGGTGGTCGAGCGCTACCCGGAGCTCCAGGCCGTCGCGCGCTTTCAGGAGCTCCAGGCGCAGATCGAGGGAACCGAGAACCGCATCGCCGTGGCGCGGCGACGCTTCATCGAGCAGGTCGCCGCGTACAACACGCTGGTGCGGGTGTTCCCCTCGAACCTGACCGCGCGTGTCATCGGCGCGGAGACCAAGCCGACCTTCGAGGCGCGAAGCGGCGCGGAGCAGGTACCAGAGGTCCAGTTCTGACCCGCCTGTGTCTGGCCGCACTCTTCTTCCTCGCCCAGCAGGCAAGCGCTCTCGAGATTCCGAAGCTCGACGCGCACGTTCTGGATCGAGCCGAGGTGCTCTCCGCGCAGAGCCGCGCTGGGCTCGAGCGCACGCTCTCCGACTACGAACGGGAGACGGGTCACCAGGTCGTCGTGCACACCACTCCATCGCTGGAGGGTCTGGAGATCGAGGAGTACTCGATCCGCATTGCCGAGGCATGGAAGGTCGGACAGAAGGGACTCGACAACGGCGCAATCCTCACGATCGCGCCCCAGGAGCGAGACGTGCGGATCGAGGTCGGCTATGGCCTCGAGGGCGTCGTGCCCGACGCCGTCGCGCTCCGCATCATCCGCGACCACGTCCTTCCGCAGTTCCGCGCCGGAAATCTCGAAGCCGGCATCCTCACGGGTGCACAGGCGATCATGCAAGCGGCGAGCGGGGAAGTGCTGCCCCTGCCCGAGCGTTCGCGCCGCGAACGTCGCGGAGGCGGAGGGCTTCCGGTCTGGATCTGGCTGATCTTTTTTCTGTTCGCCTTCGGCACTCGAGGGCTCTTCTTCTGGCCCTTCCTCGCCGGCTCGATGCTGGGTGGTCGGCGCAGCGGGGGTATCGGTGGGGGGTTCGGCGGCGGGGGCTTCGGAGGAGGCTTCAGTGGCGGCGGTGGCGGATTCGGGGGCGGTGGTGCCTCGGGGAGCTGGTGATGCGTGTCGAGGAGCTGTTCGATTCGAAGGCGTTCCAGGCCGTGGAGGCCGCGGTCCGCGAGGCTGAGAGCAGAACGTCGGGAGAGATCGTTCCTATGGTGGTCGACCGGAGCGATAGCTACCCAGGCGTGAGGGCGGCAGGCGCGGCAGTGCTGGCCTTTGTCGCGGGAGCAGTTGTGTTGGGTCTGAACCTGGATCCCTGGATCTGGCTGCCGCCCGTGCAGGTCGGGATCTTCGTGCTCGGCGCCTGGTTGCTGGGAAGCCGGAGGCTCCTGCGCCACCTGATCCCGGAACGGATTCGAGCGGAGCGCGTCGATCGCGCCGCCCGCCTCGCGTTCCTAGAGAACGGGCTCACCGAGACGCGAGACCGCACCGGAATCCTGATCTACACCTCGCTCCTCGAGCACCGCGTGGAGATCCTGGCGGACAGGGGCATAGACTCGCAGGTCGAGCCAGGCGTGTGGGACGCTCTGGTGAAGCGCATCCTCGCCGCCATTCGCGAGAAGAGGGCCGACCAGGGCCTGATCGAAGCAATCCGAGAGTGCGGCGATATCCTCGCCGCCCGCTTCCCCCCGCGCCCGGACGACACCAACGAGCTCGACAACCGCCTCCGGGTCTAGTGGGACCCGGCCGCGGGCGTCCGCGGCCACCCTTGTGGGACCCGGCGCGCGAGCGGTCGCGCGCCACCCACCTCCGCTCAGGGCTTCGCCCTTCGCTGCGCGCGCCGCATTCCGCGGCGCTTGCAGGCTGCCAAGCAAGGTAGGGCGTTGGTCCCACGAACCGGAACTTGGGAAAGGTCCTTGAGTGCCGACGAAGGCAAGAAACCCGAACTTAGGGACGGTCCTCAATCCGAACTTATTCCGCGTGAGACGACCGCAGCGACGCCTAGATGACCGAATGCGCCGAGAGTCCCACCTCAGTGACCAGAAGTTCCGACTTCGGCCAAACAAGTAATAATTAAGGACCGTCCCTAAGTTCTAATTCCGTGAAAAACCGGCAACCTCCTCCGGGGCTTGGCAACCTTGCAAGCGCCGCGGGAGCGGCGCGCGCAGCGAAGGCCTCGGGCCTGAGCGGAGGTGGGTGGCCGCGGACGCCCGCGGCCGGGTCCCACAAGACTAAGGAGCTTCCCGGCAGCTCGGACAGTAGCCGTAGAGGTGGAGGCGGTGCTGGGTCAGCCGATAGCCCTGCTGCTCGGCCACGTCGATGAGACCATCCTCGACGACCTGATGGCGGAACTCGACGATCTCGCCACAGCCGAGGCAGATCAGGTGATCGTGATGGCGACCCTCGTGCTCGTAGAGGGTGACCCCATCGCGAAAGTGGTGAGCATTGGCGATACCCGCCTCCACGAAGAGCTTGAGCGTGCGGTAGACCGTTGCGGCACCAATCTCGGGGTTCTCGCCTCGCACGCGCTCGTAGAGGTCCTCGCTCGTGACGTGGCCCGGAGCCCCAATGAACGTGTCGAGGATCGCGTCCCGCTGGCGCGTGTGCTTGAGACCATGCCGGGAGAGGTACTCGGTGAGACGCCCGTGAGCCTCTTCCCGCGTACCGGAAGCCCGTGGCATCCGAGCGACGCTATCGAGGGCATGAGGAACTGTCAACGAAACGCGGCCAGCGTCACCGCGAAAGAAGAAGGCGCGGCATCCTTGGGTGCCGCGCCTTTCTCGAAATCTGTGCAGCTCGAGGCCGCCTACGAGCTCAATCGAGGAACACCTGGTCTTTGTCTTCGAAGCGCATCCCCAACGCGAGCAGGATCTTGCGCTTTGTGTCCATCCGGCAGTTCATTCCCTTCTCCACCGAGTGGATCGTGCGCAGCGCCACCTTGGCCTTGCGGGCGAGCTGAGCCTGGGTCATGAGCTTGTCTTCGCGCAGCTCCCGGACCCGGTTCCGCTTCCTTGCCGCGGGCCTTCCATGATCGAAGTTCTCGTGCTCCATTCCGTGGAGCTCCTCCCGTCTGCGACGCCTCCCTCTAGGCGCTCCTCGTTTCGTAACCATCGGAACGATCGGGACCCAGGGTTCGTTTCTTTAGGCGGGCCCTGCGCTTATGCCCGTCACATCGTCAGGACCACGGCAGAGGCACGCACGATTTGCGAAGGTCTTTCACCAACATGAACCCGCCGGTTTCCTGCAAGTGAGGCGCAGACGGCGCGCTCTCGCGCTCGCTTCACTGCTGTTGCTGCTGCTGATCCTTGGACTCGCATCGGCACACGCGGTGCGACAGCTGGAGTCGCCGACGGCGGACTTCGTCGCCGCCACCCTCTCGCGCATCCTCAAGCGACCGGTTGAGGTCGCCGCGGCCGAGCTGCGCCTGGGACTGAAGCTGGGCATCGAGGTCCGCGGCCTGCGCGTCTACGAAACGGACGGCATTGACCAGCCTCCGACGCTCGAGATCGAATACGCCCGTGGTGAACAGAGCTGGCCGCGCGTCGTTGTAGGCCAGCTCGTTCCGCTCGATTGGGACATCACGGGACCGACCCTGCGGATCCGAACGGGTGGTGGACAGGCGGCGACGCTCACGCCCCCGGAGCTCCCCTCGCTCAACCTGGACCTGAACGGTGGCCGCGTGGAGTGGGCTCGCCAGGATGGTGAGCTCCTGGTCGTCGACGAGCTGGCGATATCCGCCAGACGGAGCGCGTTCGGGCTCGCCATGCACGGTCAGGTTCGGGGTCGCCTGAGTCGGGAGGGACGCGCCATCTCTCGCTTCGATCTGCGCGTCGACGGCCAGATGACGAACTTCACACTAAAGGGTGGACTCACGGCGCTTGATGTCGCGGAGCTTCCCTTGGGAGCTGTGAAGGCGCGCGGTCTCGGCAACGGCGAGATCGCGCTCGGCGTGCGCCGACAGGGCATCGACGGCAGGGCCGCTTTCACTTTTCGCGGGCTGGAGCTCGAGCTCCCTGACCTGAGTGCTCCGATCGTCCCGGAGAACAACCGCATCAACCTGGACGCCACCTACAGCGGCGGCGAGCTCACACTCGAGTTCCGGCGGCTGGAGCTCGACGACCTGGTGCTGCAGGGCAGCGTCGTCTATAGGAGTGGGCCGCAGGCGCATTTCTCGGCGGACCTGGAGGTCGAGGACTTCGAGCCGTCGGCGTCTGCCACACGCTTGCAACCGCTGCGCTTGCTCGGACTCCGCTATGACACGTTCAAGCGTATCGCGGAGCGAGTCGGAGCCGGCCGGGTCGAGAATATCTCCATCCGCGTGGACACACCGCTCGACCGTCTCGCTGACGTCCTCGCCTTCAGAGATCGCATCGATCCGCAGGAGCTCGTCATCCAGCTTCGCGCGGAAGGCGGTGTCTACACTCCCAATCCTGGCAGCGCGCCGCTCGAGCAGATTTCCGGGGACGTCAGCATCCTCGGAAATACCCTCGAGGTGAGGGAGCTGCGCATGATGCGGGAAGGGACCCACCTGCCTCAGATCGACCTCACCGTCGACGGGATGCACCGCCTGGTACGGCTTCCCGCTGAGGAGCGGCGCACACCGCGCGGACCGGGTACGCCGATTCCGGGACTCGATGCCGCGGTTCGTTCGCTCCGCGCACCGGGAGCTCCGGAGCGGGCGGAGACACGGATCCGCTTCGAAGATCTCGAGCTCCACTACCCGTCCTTCGTGTTCCCCCTGCGCGGAGCAACCGGGCTGCTCCGCTTTCCCGGCCGCACCCTCGTCCTGGAGAAGACCGTGGGCATCTTCGGCGGAGCACCGGCGGAGGTGGCGCTCGTGTGGGATCCCGGCGCAGCCGCGCTGGACGCGCAGATCACGTATCTGGACCACGAGGTCGAGACTCGCCCGACCCCACCCCGAGAGTGGCTTAGCGCTCGCTTCGAGACCGACGAGTTCTACTTCGACGAGTGGCAGGTCTCGGACCTGCGCGGGACGGTCCGCGTCCATGGCGCAGAGGTCCGTGCCACCAACCTGCGCGGGACGTTGCTCGAGGGCAACACATCGGGGAGCGGCGGGCTTTCTCTTGCAGAGGAGGAGCAAGCGGCCTTCGAGTTCGACCTGGAGCTCGACGGGGGCAACGCCACTGGGCTGGAGCCTCACCTGGGGCTCCCGGAAGGGAGCCTCACCGGTAGGCTCGCGGGCGCCGGACGCCTGGCTGGCGCCCTCCGAGAAGATCGGCGCTTCATCGACACGGCGGACATCGAGCTCAGCATCCAGCTGGAAGACGGAAGCGTGGGCAACCTGCCGGCCGCACTGGTACTGGCGCGCCTGCCCTCTTTACGCGGGGTGCGAGGGCTGCTCGGGCGCGATCTGCCTTACGACACGATCGATACCATCGTCAGCATCAACTCGGGCAGGCTGCAGCTCGCCGACTTCAAGCTGGTGGGACCCGAGCTGCGAATTCTGGCTTCGGGAGAGGTCGACCTGAGTACGGAGGAGTTCTACACCGACATGGTGGTCGCAGTGCTCTTCCTGCATAACCTCGACAAGCTGCTCGGTGCGGTCCCGGTCGTGCGCGATATCGTGCTCGGCCCGGACAAGAACCTGCTCGCCACGTATTTCCGCATCTCCGGTCCGTGGAGCGAGCCCAAGGCAACGATCCTGGCACCACGGGCACTGCAGACAGCCTTCGGCGTGCTCAGGGGAGCGATCAAAGGGACCGTCGGGCAGCTGATGAAGATCCTCCCGTTGCCAGGAAATCGGAACAAGTCAGAGGACAACGCGAGTGGCGAAGACAACAACTCCGGCTCGGGACAAGATCAAGAGCCGTAGGGCGCTGCGCGAGATCCTCGCCGTGCAGCGTCGCGCGCGCCGGCGGGTGATCTTCACCAGCGGCTGCTTCGACATCTTGCACGTGGGACACCTGCGCTCACTCGAGGAGAGCGCCGCCCTCGGCGACCTGCTCGTCATCGGTCTGAACCGCGACAAACGGGTGCGGGAGCTCAAGGGAGCGGGGCGGCCCGTACTGCCAGAGCGACAGCGCGCGGAGTTACTCGCCGGGTTGGCGTGTGTCGACTACGTGGTGCTGTTCGGCGAGGACACGCCGGTAGAGCTGATCCGCGCGCTCGAGCCCGACGTCGTCTGCAAGGGCGGCGAGTACCGCGGCACCCGACCAGCCGAGCAAGCATTGATCGAGTCCCTCGGCGGCGAGTTCGTCCTCCTGCGCCAGACCCCTGGAGTACGAACCTCGCGCCTCCTCCGCCGCACCAAACCCCGCTAGATCGGAACTTGGGGACGGTCCTTAATCTTGACTTTTTCTGGGGTCGATGGAGCGGAGGTCTGCGTTCGGGATGAGGAGGGTTCGCGCGTCGCGCAGCAACGGCATGAGCGCTAGCTCTCCGGCTTCGATCCGGCGGGCGATCTCGGGGACGAGGGTGGGACGGTAGACGGCCAGCAGGGGCTCCGGACCGCCGCCGCTGCTCTGGGGGGCCACGATCTCGTGCGAGTCCTCGTCGGGGACCAGCGCCAGGAGGGCCAGGACCAGGCGCGGATCGACCGGTGGCAGGTCGCAGGCCGCGACCAGCACCGCGCCGCTCTCACACGCGGCCAGCGCGGCGTGGATTCCGACCAGAGGAGCTCGCTCGGCGTAGTGATCTTCGATGCACTCGAGCTCGAGCGGGGCTGACTCTCCCGGTCTGGTCACCAGGCGCACCCGCTCGACGCACTCCGAGAGCGTCTCTACGACGTGAGCGAGAAGCGGTGCGTCGTTCCGATCCATCCCTCCCGTGAGAATCGCAGCCTCGACGTGGGCAAGCCTCAAAAGCCGGGATCCGCGCGCAGGTCGTCGCGGCGCAGCAGCTGGACCGGGACCTCCGTGCCCGCGCGAACGCGTTCCACTTCCGCGGGGATGATCGCCAGCCCATCGGCGCGGACCATGGAGAGCAGGATGTTCGAGGTCTGGTCGCCGGTCGAGACGGCGTAGCGGCGACCGTCGCGGTCCTCCAGACGCACGCGCAGGAGGTGCATGCGACCGGCCGGCTTCTCGTAGGTCTCGGCGAGCGTCGCGGGCTCCACGGGGCGGAACACATTCGTGTGGCGCATCATGCGCAACAGGGCCGGGCGCACGAACTCCTCGAAGGTGACCAGGGTCGAGACCGGATTGCCCGGCAAACCGAAGACTGGCCTGCCGTCGATGACGGAGAACGCGAGCGGAGCACCGGGTCGCATGTTCACGCGCCACAGCCGCATGGCACCGCCGAGGTCCGCCAGCACCTCCTTGATCCAATCCCGATCCCCGACGGAGACGCCCCCGGTCGACACGACCACGTCGCAGCCCAGCGCCTGCCGAAAGCGTGCCTCGATCTGCTCCCGCTCGTCCGGTGCGATCCCCAGGTAGACGGGCTCTGCGCCGAGCTCCCGTAGCGCCGCGCGCAGTGAGTAGGAGTTGGAGCTCACGATCCTGCCGTCCTCCCGCAGACGATCGGGCTCGACCAGCTCGTCCCCGGTCGCAATGATCGCGACTCGGGGCCGCGCCGCCACACTGAGCGTGGTGCGACCGATGGCCGCCAACATGCCCGCGAGCGGAGCCTCGATCACCGCACCCGGCTCGGCGATCAGCGAGCCCGGCTCCACGTCAGACCCCGCTCTCCGCACGAACTCGCCCTTGCTCGGCGCGCGCTTGATCGTGACTCGATTGCCCGCGCTCGCGGTCTCCTCCACCATGACCACTGAGTCCGCACCCTCTGGAACGGCCGCGCCGGTCATGATCCGGGCGGCCTCACCGGGTCCCAGCTTCCTCTGGCTGCGGCGTCCCGCTGGAAGGTCCTCCACCACGGACAGCTCCGCTGGCACGGTGCGGACATCCTCCGCGCGGACGGCAAAGCCGTCCATGGCGGAGTTGTCGTGGGGAGGGATGTGTATGTCCGCCCTGACCTCTTCCACCAGGACGCGGCCGCCGGCCTCGGACAGGTCGATGGTCTCCTGCCCCAGCGGCTGAACCGAGCTCAGGATGATCTCTCTGGCTTCGGCCACCGTCACCGAGACCCGCCTTGCCTTGACCTCGGGCTCGCGCATCCGTCCCCCTCGAGTTAGGATTGCCTAATTCTTAGGCAATCTACGGAGCTCCGCAGGAGCGAGCGTAAGTATGACCGAAAAGGACGAGCGGCTGGACGCCATCCTGGACTCCGTTGCCGTCGGGATCATCGCGGTCCACGGCAACGACAGGATCGAGCTTCAGAACGGGGAGGCGAGCCGCATCCTGGGCACGTCTTCGGAGTTCAGCGTGGGGCGCACGCTGGCCGAATCCGTGGGCGCCGATCACCCCGTGACCCTGCTCGTGTCCGAGGCACTCCGGGCGGAGCGGCCCGTGTCCTCCCACGCGTGTGCGATCCGGCCCAGGCTGAGCTCGAGCTCGCTCGTCGTGGATCTGGCGGCCTCACCGATCGGTCTGGAAACAGGGGAAGGAGCGGTCGTGACCCTGCGCGACCGAACGATCGGTCGGGAGCTCGAGGCGCTGGTCGACCAGCGCTCGCGCTCGGAGCTGTTCGCGCACCTGGCGGCGGGCATCGCCCACGAGCTCGGAAATCCACTGAGCGGCATCCGCGGCGCAGCCGAGCTGCTGCTGGGCAAGCTCGGGACAGACGATCTGCGGCGCTTCCCCGAGCTGATCCGCGACGAGACGGACCGAATGCGCCGTCTACTGGGTGACCTCGCCGAGCTCACGCGCGGCGGCGAGCTCGCCCTTCGACCGACGAACGTACACCGCGTGCTCGACAATCTGATCGAGCTCCATAGCCACTCCGAGACCTGGCGCGAGATCGAGGTACGGCGCGAGTACGACCCCAGCATCCCCGAGCTGGAGATCGACTCGGACCGCATGGCTCAGGCCTTCCTCAACCTGATGCGCAACGCCGTGCAGGCGATGTGCGGCAAGGGCACCCTCACCCTGCGCACCCGGGTGGAGACGAACTACCAGCTGTCACCCGGCCAGCGCCCCGAACAAATGATGCGACTCGACGTCGAGGACACGGGGCCGGGCATCTCTGCGGAGCACCTGCCACACATCTTCACGCCGTTCTTCACGCAGACGAGCGGTGGCACCGGGCTCGGGTTGCCCATCGCGCAGCACTGGACTGTGCGCCACGACGGACACATTCAGGTGTCGAGCGAGCCGGGAGGGGGCGCGCACGTACGCGTCCTGCTCCCGCTGCGGAGCCATCCGTGAGCCGAATCCTGGTCGTCGATGACGAGGTGTCGATTCGCTTCGTGCTGCGCGAGGCGCTCGAGGACGCCGGACACAGCGTGGTCGAAGCAGCAGACGCCGACCAGGCACGCGAGTGTCTCGGCCGGGAACGCTTCGACGTCGCGTTTCTCGATGTACGCATGCCGGGGGACAGTGGTCTCGATCTGCTCGAAGAGCTCCGCGCGCGTGAGCCGGGAGGACCGGTCATCGTGATCATGACCGCCATGAACACCTTCGACACCGCGATCGAGGCCATGAAGCGCGGGGCGTTCGACTACTTGCCGAAGCCGTTCGACCTGAAGCAGGTCGAAGGCCTCGTCCAGAAGGCGCGGCAACTTCGAAGCATGCGGGGCGAGATGCAGGAGCTGCGCCGTCAGGTGGGGAACTCGTTTCGTGGCGGCGAGGTGCTCGTCGGGCAGAGCACGAGCATGCTGGAGACCTACAAGCTGATCGGACGGATCGCGCCCAGCGACGCCGCCGTTCTCATCCTCGGCGAGAGCGGGACCGGCAAAGAGCTCGTGGCGCGCGCCATCCACTACCACAGCGCACGGCGCGAGGCTCCCTTCGCCGCCATCAACATGACCGCCCTGCCGAGCGAGCTGATCGAGGCGGAGCTCTTTGGACACGAGCGCGGCGCGTTCACCGGAGCGAGCGAGGCCAGAGCCGGCCGCTTCCGCGAGACCGAGGGCGGGACCCTGCTGCTGGACGAGATCGGAGACCTATCGCAAGAGCTGCAGGCCAAGCTGTTGCGCGTCCTGCAGCAGAAGGAGGTGACGCCGCTCGGAGGCAAGGGTCCCATCCCGATCGACGTGCGGATCCTTGCGGCGACGCACCAGGATCTGGAGGATCGCGTTGAACGAAAGCAATTCCGCGAGGATCTGTACTTTCGGCTGAACGTCGTGCCGATCCGGATCGCCCCCCTGCGCGAACGGGAGGGCGACATCCCGCCGCTCGTGCATCATTTCGTGGGACGCTTCGCACGGGAGCTGAACGTGCCCGAACGCTGGCCAACCGAGGCCACTCTCGAGCTGCTCGAGAGCCACAGCTGGCCAGGCAACGTGCGAGAGCTCGAAAATGTGATCAAGCGCGCGCTCGTGTTCGCCTCGGGCGACGTCATCACACCCGCGGACATAGAGAGTGCAACGGCGCTCTTCCGCACCGAGAGCGTGGACTGGACAGAGGTCGCGCGACGCGACTACGCGCGCCTGCTCGATACAAGCGCGGAGTCGGGAGAGCGCGGCCACTACTGGAGCTTCGTGGAGCGACTCGAGCACTCGATTATCAGCGAGGCGTTGACCCGCTCCGGCGGCAATCAGCTCCAGGCGGCGAGCCTGCTCGGCATCAATCGCAACACGCTACGCAAGAAAATCTCGGAGCTCGGGATCGATATCTCGTGAAGGATGCTGCCCTCACGCTCCTGAGGGGCATCTACCCGCTGGCGGACGACGATCCGCGCTGGCGACACGACCCGCGCTCGGTAGTCGAGGCCACGCTCTTCGCGGGCGCGACCGCGCTACAGCTCAGGCTCAAGCACACGCGAGATCGGGACGCCCTGACACTCGTGCGCTGGGCGGTCGAGCGGACGCGCAGCGCCGGAGCACTCCTGATCGTGAACGATCGCTTCGATCTTGCCGACCTCGGCGGGGCGGACGGCGTGCACCTCGGGCAGGACGACCTCGCACCGGAGCGAGTTCCCGCAGCGCTGCGCGAGCGTCTGCTCATCGGTCTCTCCACCCACACCCTGGATCAGGTATGCGAGAGCCGGCAACGGCCCATCGATTACATCGGCTTTGGTCCCGTCTTCGGCACGGCGTCCAAGCGGAGCGAGTGGCAGCCCCGCGGTCCGGGCATGCTGGCGGAAGCCGTGAAGCAGGCTGGGCGTCCGGTCGTCGCCATCGGCGGGATCGACGCTGGGAATGCTGTGGAGGTGTCGCGCGCCGGTGCGGCTGCCGCCGCGGTCATCTCGGCCATCGCCGATGCGTCTGACCCAATCGCAGCAACCCGCGCGTTCGCGGAACACTTGTGATCGCGTTCGTCGGTATCGCACTGCTCCTTGGCCTGGCCACCCTCGGCTCCACGAACTGGCGACGCATCGCGTGGCGGCCCGTCGTCGTGGCCATGCTGCTCCAGTTCCTGATCGCGGGCCTTGTGCTGCGCACGGCCTGGGGAGCGGTCTTCTTCGAGGCGGTGAACGCCGCCGCCGCCGGGTTCATCGCGGCCGCGGACGTGGGCATCGACTTCCTGTTCGGTACCTGGCCGGAGCGCGTGATGGGCGCCGATGGCGAGCCGGTCGTGCTGCCCTACGTCTTCGCCATCCGCGTGCTTCCCATCGTGATCTTCATGGCCAGCATCTTCTCCGTCCTCTACCACCTGGGAATCCTGCAACGAGTGGTCGACTGGCTCGCGCGCGGCCTGCGGAGCGCGATGCAGATCAGCGGGGCTGAGTCGCTGGCGACGATCGCGAACGTGTTCCTCGGCATGACCGAAGCTCCCCTGATTGTGCGCCCGTACGTCGCGAGCCTCACCCGCAGCGAGCTCTTCTGCGTGATGACGGCGGGACTCGCCACGGTCGCGGGCTCCGTGCTCGTCGCGTACATGGGGCTGGTCGGGGCGGACTACGCCGGCCATCTGATCGCTGCCAGCTTCATGTCCGCGCCCGCGGCGGTGGCGATCGCCAAGATCATGGTGCCGGAAGAGGGGGTGCCCGCGTCGCTCGGCGGCGCGCGGATCGAGATCTCCCGCGACACGGTGAACGTGATCGACGCGGCCGCCAGCGGCGCCGCCGATGGGATGAGGCTGGCCCTCAACATTGGCGCGATGCTGATCGCCTTCGTCGCGCTCATCTACGGGCTCGACGCATGCCTGGCCTGGGCTGGCCGTTTGGCCGGGATTGACGGCCTCAGCTTGGAGCGGATCCTGGGGCTCCTGCTCGCTCCAGTCGCGTTTCTGCTTGGAGTACCGTGGGCCGACGCGCCGGTGGTGGGCGAGATGCTCGGGATCAAGACGATCCTGAACGAGTTCCTCGGCTACCAGCTGCTGGCGAACGTACGGGACACACTGGAGCCCCGCTCCGTCGTCATCGCGAGCTACGCGCTCTGTGGCTTTGCGAACTTCGGGTCGCTGGCAATCCTGATCGGAGGGCTCGGCGGCATCGCGCCCGAGCGCCGCCACGACATTGCCCGAGACGGGATCCGCGCGCTCATCGCCGGCTCCCTGGCCACTTTCCTCACCGGGGCCATCGCCGGGCTCGTGTACTAGTCTTGTGGGACCCGGCCGCGGGCGGCCGCGGCCACCCACCTCCGCTCAGGCCCGAGGCCTTCGCTGCGCGCGCCGCTCCCGCGGCGCTTGCAAGGTTGCCAAGCCCCGGAGGAGGTTGCCGGTTCTCCTCGGAATCCGAACTTGCGGACGGTCCTTAATCCGAACTTGTTTGGGAATTAGAACTTAGGGACGGTCCTTAATTATTACTTGTTTGGCCGAAGTCGGAACTTCTGGTCACTGAGGCGGGGCTCTTGCGCGCTTGCCGTGGACGGGGATTACGGGCGGATTAGCTTTGCGGAGCCGTCGCGGCGGGGGTCGGCGGCGGCTTCGCCGCGCGGGGAGACGGCGTGCGCGCCGCCGAAGTAGACGTCTTGCACGGACCAGCGGTTCGTGGGCCAGCGGCGGGCGAGCTCTTCGATGACCGCGGCGTCGAAGCCGGGCTCGACCTGGACGCACTCGCCGTCCCAGTGGACGCGTGGCGCCTCGATCGCGTCCCGCAGCGACATACCAAAGTCGAACACGGCCGAGATCACCTGCAGGAGGGTGCTACGGATCCGCTTGCTGCCGCCGCTCCCGACGACGAGGGCGATGCCACGCTCGTCGAGCACGAGAGACGGACACATCATCGACGCCACACGTTGTCCGGGCGGGCTGGCGTGAAAGCCATCGGGGTGCAGATCGTCCTCGCCGAGCATGTTGTTCAGCATGATCCCCGTACCGGGGACCAGATAGCCCGAGCCCTCGCCGTTTGAGGTCGACATGCTGGCCACGTTCCCCTCCGCGTCGCACACGCTCACATGCGTTGTGCCTCCCGACGATGTGCGCACTCGTGCCACGCTCTCGCCAAACGCGCCAGGGGAGAGCTCTTCCTCCCCGCGGCGCCGCTCGACCTCCTGCTGGACCGCGATCAGCGTCGCCAGACACGTCGAGCTGTCGAAGGCGATCCCGTCGAGGTCACACGTCTCGAGCAGGCGCAGACCCAACGCAAAGAGCGGACCTCCGAGCGAGGGCGCAGGCGTCGTCAGGAGGCGCAGCCGCCGGTACGATACCTCCAAGGGATCCCGCTCCACCACGGCGTAGGCGGCAAGGTCCGACGCCGTGAGCAGGCCATGCGCCTCGCGCATCTCGCGCGCAACCCGAAGGCCGAGTCCGCCCTCGTAGAGCTCGCGATCGCCGCCACGCGGCAGCTCCTCGAGGAACGCTGCCAGATCCGGGTTGGCGAAGCGCTCGCCGGCGCGCAGGGTGGTGCCTTCCGGCTCGTAGAGCGCCCGACCCGCTGGCGTGAGGGCCATGATCGGCTGAAGGAGCTCGAAAAAGTAGGCCTGGCGGTCGTTCACGAGCAGCCCGTCGCGCGCCAGGCGAATGGTGGGTGCGATTACCTCCCGGAGGGGCAGACGCCCCAGTCGACCTAGCAGATGCAGGTAGCCGCGCAGGTTCCCCGGCACCGCGACCGAGCCGTGACCGGCGTTGAACACCTGGTCCGCACCGGGAAAGCGTACCGTCACCGGCAGGAAGTGAGGCTCCAACGCGCTCGCGTCGAGCCCGCGACCAGGGCTGTCGACGAAAAAATCGAAGAGCAGTGCCGGCGCACCGGCCGGGCAAGCCAGACAGAAGCCGCCGCCTCCCAGACTGGTGAGTGCGGGCTCCGCAACGGCAGACGCGAAGCCCGCCGCCACGACGCCATCGAAAGCGTTGCCCCCGGACTGGAGCACCTCGCAGGCGGCCTCCGTGACGGCCGGGTGTCCCGATGCGACCGCGGCGCTCGTGCCATTCCCCACGCCGGATACGCTAGCGCAGGAGTCAGTCCAAGAGCTCGTCTCGCTGCGATGTGGCGCTCACCCCTAGCAGCAAGATACCAGGTCGATCAGAGGAGCAGCGCCTCCATGTCGGGCTGAGCGTGCACGTAGCGCGTGTGCACGTCGACGTACACCTCGCGGTAGAGCGCGTCGATCTCGTCCTGGCTCATGAACCTGGCGACGAAGCCCGGGCGCACCGGTTCGAGCGCGAGCTCCGCGGCGCGCATCAAGTGCGCGATCAGAGTCCGCGGATCCTCGCCACCCACGGCGACGCGAATCGTTGTCTCGGAGATTCCTGCGTCTGTGAGCGCATCTCCCGCCAGCTCGGAGTGGCTGGTGAGCGCGGGACACAGCACCACCGTGTTCACCTGACCGAGACTCACCTGTAGCCCGAAGGCGGGCTCCAGGCAGTCGAAGAAGCGCTTGAAGTCCGGGATCCCGAATGCAGGCGCCGTGGTTTGATCGCCCTCCAGGTCGAACGTGAACAGCGGGGGCGCCAGACCCAGGAACATGTGCTCACGGCACAGGTCGGCGTTCGCGTCTCCCTCGACAGCCGAGCACTTGACGTTGATATCCGGATGGTGGGCCAGCACTCGCGCGAGGACGATCGTGTTGATGCACTTTCGGAGCATGCGTACCTCGAGTGTTCGCATGCCATTGATCACCTCGAAGGCCTTGTCGGAATCGAGAAACGCGCCCTTCACGAAGTAGACGTTCCAGAACAGCGTCTCGTCCCAGCGGTAGATCCGGGCTGCGCCGTCGGGCCCCGTTCCCTCGAGGGATTCGCCTTTCGGTATGAACATGCGTTCGTTCCGGGCGATCGCCACCCCCGCCGTGGTCGTACCCGTGCCGACGAGATCCTTTGTATACGAGTGCAGGACGAAATCCGGTCGCTCGAGCGGATCTTCGCGCCTGAGAACCGGCTGCAGCATGGGCGTTCCGATCGTCGCATCACAGATGACCTCGAGGCCCTCGTCGTGCGCGGCGCGACAGATGCCGGGCACGTCAAGCACGTAGCCGTGCGGATTGCAGGGCGACTCGAGGTAGACAAAGATCTGCCTCCCCTGCTCGAGCCGCGCGGGGCACGCCGTACGCACACGTTCGAGGCCCTCGCGGAAGGCATTCGCAGTGCAGCCGTCGAACCAGTGCACGGCGACGTCCAGATTGCCCGGCTTGCCGTACCAGTCGTGCAGCAGCTGGTATGCGCCGCCATAGATGTTGCGACTGGAGAGGACCATGTCCTGGTAGCCGACCAGGTGGCCGAGGGTGGCATCGATCGCGGCCATTCCGGAGTTGAAGTTCCAGGCGAAGTACTCACCTGCAAGGGGTCCAGCCTCGAGGTCAACGATGTGGTTTGCCAGGCACGTCGACGTGGGGTTCATCAGGCGGGAGTAGATCTCGTGCAGAAGCTCCTTGCCCTGGAACGCGTCGTCGATCCACTCCGTGCAAGCGTACAGATACGTTGCGGTACGCGTGATGACCGGCGTGGAGCTGAACACCGCGGTCACGTTGTCGAACAGCGAGTAGGGTCCCTTCGCTGTCTGAGTCGTCTGCCTTGGCACCAGCGACTGGTAGCTCTTTCGCAGCGGGCTCTGGAGCGTATCGAGCAGCTTTGCGAGCTGGAAGCACAGAAAGCGCTTGGCATTGAAGAACGCGATCCGGTCCCGACGCTCGAGTCCGGCAAGCACCCGGACCGTGTCGCTCCACAGGTGGTTCAGGCCCGCGTCCGCATGATAGATGTGCTCGACCACGTCTCGCAGGCGAACCCCGAGAGGGCTCTCCGGATCGATGCAGAAGTGCTCTAGCTGCTCCCGAGTGAGCTCCTGGACCGATCGGGCCTTTGTGGTCTTTCGCAGCGGACTCAGCTGCGTCGAGAGCCCGATCTCCCGCGCCTGGAATCGCTCTTCGTCGGCGTCCATGATGACTTCCCCCGCAGTCCTGAAGGTAGGGCGTTCGGTCGCCCGGCGGCAGCCCGCAGGTGAGACCTCCCTTTGGCGAAGAGCAGGGGTAGGCGATACGATTGCGCCCGGAGGGCCTGGAGATGGCGGAGTCGAGCGGGCGCGGCCGTGTTGTCGCCGTGTGTGGTGCAACCGGCGCGGTGGGCGAGGTACTCCTGCGTCTGCTCGAGGAGCGCGCTTTTCCTATTTCGGAGCTGCGCCCCCTCGCGAGCGACCGCTCGGCCGGCCGCGAGATTCACTTTCGGGGCGAGCCGCTGCGCGTCGAGGTCGCGCGACCCGAAGCCTTCGACGGCGCGGACTTCGTGTTCTTCGCCGCAACAGGGGAGCTCTCCAGGGAGCTGGCGCCCGAGGTCGTGCAGCGCGGGGGGATCGCGATCGACAAGTCGGCAACCTGGCGCATGCACGACGACGTGCCCCTCGTGATTCCCGAAGTGAACGGCGAAGCCGTGGAGAAGCACCAGGGCATCCTCGCCTCTCCAAACTGCACCACGATCCCCTTTGTCATGGCGCTGGAGCCACTGCACCGGGCGGCTGGTGTAAAGAGCGCTGTGGTAACCACACTGCAGGCGGTGAGCGGTGCGGGACTGCCCGGTGTCGAAGAGCTCGAAGCTCAGCAACATGCCATTCACATCGGGGCGGAGGTTCCGGCTCCGCGTCAGTTCGCCGCCAGGATCGCGAATAACGTGGTGCCGCTCTGCGAGTCGTTCCGCGACGATGGCTACTCGACCGAAGAGGTCAAGCTCCTGTTCGAGACCCGCAAGGTCATGGCACTTCCGGAGGTCGACGTGACCATGACCTGCGTGCGCGTGCCGGTCCCCGTCGGCCATTCCGCATCGGTCCTGGTCGAGACGGAGCGCCCCCTGTCCGTGGAGGCTGCGCGCGACGCGCTCGCGGCCTTCCCTGGCGTGGAGCTCGTCGACGACTGCGGCTCCAACGTCGTCCCGACGCCCGAGCTGGCGGCCGGGCGCGACGAGATCTTCGTGGGTCGAGTGCGAAGGGACCTTGCAAGCCAGCGCCTGTGGCTCTGGACCGTCGGCGACAACCTCCGCAAGGGCGCGGCCACGAACGCGGTGCAGATCGCCGAGGAATTGCTGGACCGCGGTCTCAGGTGAGCCGGCCACTCTGGTCTCCCTCCCCCGAACGGGTCGAGGGATCCCGGCTGCGCGCCTTCTGGCGGCGCGTCGAAGCAGAGACAGGGCAGCACTTCGAGAGCTACCAGGCGCTGCAGCGCTGGTCCGTCGAGTCGATGGCGCAATTCTGGCGGCTCGCGTGGGACTTCTGCGAGGTCCTCGGCGACCCTGGAGACGACCCGGTGCTCGTGGCCGGCGACGAGCTGCCCGGAGCCCGCTTCTTTCCTGGTGCT
This sequence comes from Myxococcota bacterium, assembly GCA_965247115.1. Classification (GTDB taxonomy): domain Bacteria; phylum Myxococcota_A; class UBA9160; order SZUA-336; family SZUA-336; genus JAUXJB01. The sequence goes on along the minus strand of CBDFGR010000003.1, from coordinate 1,734,872 downwards.
TCGCTCAGCTTTGCGGAGAACCTGCTGCGCAGGCGGGACGACGCGGAAGCTCTCGTCTTTTGGTCTGAGCCGGGAGAGCGCGTGTCGATCTCGTGTCTGCAGCTCGAGCGACGCGTCGCGTCGCTGGCGGCGGCGTTGCGGGAGATGGGGGTCCAGCGCGGAGATCGAGTCGCAGGCTACCTCCCGAATCTTCCCGAGACCATCGCCGCGTTTCTCGCCAGCGCCTCGATCGGGGCCATCTGGTCGTCGTGCTCTCCGGACTTCGGCGTGCGCGGCGTGCTCGATCGATTCGGACAGATCGAGCCAAAAGTCCTGTTCGCCGTCGACGGGTACTTCTACAACGGCAAGACCCATGACCTGCGCGAACGCGTGGCTCAGCTGCGCGCAGGACTTCCGAGCGTCGAGCACGTGGTCGTGGTGCCCTTCGCAGGCACCACTGGGGCATCCGACCCGCTCGCCGGGCTGCCGCGCTTCGACGAGATCGCGCGCTCCGAGCCCGCCGCGGAGTCCTCGTTCGAGCGCTTCCCCTTCGACCAGCCGCTCGCCATCCTCTACTCCTCGGGTACGACGGGCACGCCCAAGTGCATCGTGCACCGGACGGGGGGTACGCTGCTCAAGCACCTGGTCGAGCACCAGCTGCATTGCGATCTGCGCCGCGACGATCGGCTGTTCTACTTCACGACCTGCGGCTGGATGATGTGGAACTGGCTCGTGTCGGGCCTGGCCTCGGAGGCAACGCTCCTGCTCTACGACGGCTCGGCGTTCTGGCCGGGCCGCGACGCGCTCTTTGACATGGCCGAGCGCGAGCACACGACCATCTTCGGCACCTCGGCGAAGTACATCGACGCGCTCTCCAAAGCTGGCGCAGAGCCACGGGAGAGCCACGACCTCAGCAGTCTGCGCACGATCCTCTCCACCGGCTCGCCGCTTGCGCCGGAGAGCTTCGACTACGTATACGCGAAGATCAAAGAGGACGTGTGGCTCGCCTCGATTTCTGGCGGTACCGACATCGTCGGCTGCTTCGTGCTCGGAGACCCCACGAGCCCGGTGTGGCGTGGGGAGATCCAGGCGAGCGCGCTAGGCATGAAGGTCGAGGTCTTTTCTGACACCGGCCGTGCCATCGAGGGCGAGGCCGGCGAGCTCGTCTGCACCGCACCGTTCCCGTCTATGCCCCTCTGCTTCTGGAACGACCCCGACGGGGAGCGCTATCGCGCCGCGTACTTCGAGCGCTTTCCCGGCGCCTGGTGCCACGGGGACTGGGTCCGGCGCACCGAGCACGGCGGCATGGTGATCAGCGGCCGCTCCGACGCGGTCTTGAACCCTGGCGGCGTGCGCATCGGCACGGCGGAGATCTACCGGCCCGTCGAGCACCTGGACGAAGTTCTGGAGGCTCTGGCGGTGGGGCAGGAGTGGCAGGAAGACATGCGGATCGTGCTCTTCGTACGGCTGCGAGAGGGGCTCGAGCTCGACGAGACGCTGTGCGCACGCATTCGCCGGGAGGTGCGGCTCGAGGCTTCGCCCCGCCACGTGCCCGCGGTGATCCTCCAGGTGCCCGACATCCCGCGGACCAAGAGCGGCAAGATCGTAGAGCTGGCAGTGCGCGAGTTGATCCACGGGCGACCGGTCCGAAACGTGGACGCGCTGGCAAACCCCGAGGTGCTCGATCACTATCGGGATCGCCCGGAGCTGGCCTGAGGAGACGCGGACATGCGCATCATCTACTTCGACTTCGACACCCAGCGCGCACATCCCGGAGAGATCTGATGCCTGGGATTTTGCGCACGCTCGACGTGGGAAGCTCGGTCACCGCCACTCTGCTGCGGCTCGGCGCCGGAGCTCAGGTGGCCGGGGTCGGTCCCAGACCCGAGCAGCCACTCGAGCTCTGGGACTTCGAGGGCTGCCCGTATTGCCGCAAGGTCCGAGAAGCCCTCTCCATCCTCGACCTCGACGCCAGCGTCTACCCCTGCCCCAGGAACGGCACGCGCTTCCGGCCGGGCCTGATCGAGCGCGGCGGCAAGGCACAGTTTCCGTACCTGCTCGACCCGAACACGGGGCGCGAGATGTACGAATCGGATGACATCGTCCGCTACCTGTTCGAGACCTACGGCGACGGCAGCATCCCCCTGCCTCTCGCCGGTGGCCCCCTCACAGACCTCTCCTCAATGCTGAGCGGAATGTTCCGACTGGGCCTCGGCATCTGGCGGCGTCCAGCGCGAGAGCCGGAAGCGCCTCTCGAGCTCTACAGCTACGAAGCCTCCCCGTTCTCTCGTATCGTGCGCGAGGAGCTGTCCAGCCTGGAGCTCCCGTACCTGCTGCACAACGTCGCGAACGGCAGCGCCCAACGCGACGCCTTCGAGAAGCGCTCCGGCAAGCTGATGGTCCCCTACCTGGTCGACCCGAACACGGACCAGGCAATGTTCGAGTCCGCCGACATCGTTCGTTACCTGCGAGCCACCTACGCACTCCGCTAACCCCTCGCCGCGACGAGGTCTCAGCTCGCGTAGCCGAGGAGCTGCAGGGCGTGCTCGATCTCTTTCAGGACCTCGGGGTCGTCGATCGTGGCTGGGACGCGGTACTCCTCGGAGTCCGCGATGCTGCGCATGGTGCCACGCAGCACCTTGCCCGAGCGTGTCTTCGGCAGGTTCTTTACCACGGTGGCCTGCTTGAAGGCGGCGACCGGACCGATCTTCTCTCGAACGAGCGCGATGATCTCGTTCGTGATCTCTAGCTCCGAGCGTTCTACGCCCGCCTTCAGGACGGCGAGGCCCAGCGGGATCTGGCCCTTCAGGGAGTCCGCGACGCCGATCACGGCGCACTCGGCCACGTCCGGATGGGAGGCGATGACCTCTTCCATCCCCCCCGTCGAAAGGCGATGGCCGGCGACATTGATGATGTCGTCGGTGCGGCTCATGATCCAGAGGTAGCCGTCCTCGTCCATGAAGCCTGCGTCGGCGGTTTCATAGAACCCCGCGTAGCGGGACAGGTAGGTGTCCACGTAGCCATCGTCGTTGTTCCATAGGGTGGGGAACGTGCCGGGCGGGAGCGGGAGCCGAACGCAGATCGCCCCGGTGTCGCCAGGCGCGACGGGCTCCCCGCTCTCGTCGAGCACCGCAATGTCGTAGCCGGGTACGGCGCGCGTCGGGGAGCCGTGCTTGACCGGCAAGGGCTCGATGCCGAGGCAGTTCGCGGCCATGGGCCAGCCGCTCTCCGTCTGCCACCAGTGATCGATCACCGGCACGGAGAGGGCGTCCTCCGCCCACTGAATGGTGTCGGGATCTGCCCGCTCTCCGGCCAGGAACAGCGTGCGAAACGCCGAGAGGTCGTGCCCCTTCATGAGCTCGGCGTTCGGGTCCTCGCGCTTGATCGCACGAAAGGCCGTGGGCGCGGTGAAGAGCACCTTCACGCGGTTCTCCGAGATGACGCGCCAGTAGGCAGAGGCGTCCGGAGTGCCGACCGGCTTGCCCTCGAACATGATTGACGAGCAGCCGTACAGGAGCGGGGCGTACACGATGTAGGAGTGGCCCACGACCCAGCCCACATCGGACGCCGCCCAGAAGACCTCGCCCGGCTCCAGCCCGTATACGTTCTTCATGCTCCAGTGGAGCGCGACCATGTGGCCGCCCTGGTCCCGCACGACCCCTTTCGGAACGCCCGTGGTCCCCGACGTGTAGAGGATGTAGAGCGGGTCGGTCGCTGGGAGCGACACGCAGTCCACAGGCTCTGCGGCGGAAACCAGGTCTGTCCAATCGAGGTCGCGCGGCGCGTCGAGCTCGGCGGGACACTGCGGGCGCTGCAGGTAGACGCACGCTTCCGGCGTGTGCGTCGCGATCTCGATCGCGCCGTCGAGCAAGGGTTTGTACTCGACAACGCGGTTGGGCTCCAGACCGCAGGAGGCGGCGAGCACGATCTTTGGGCGGGCATCGTCGATGCGTGTGGCGAGTTCGTTCGATGCAAATCCACCGAACACTACGGAGTGTACGGCGCCGATGCGCGCGCAGGCCAGCATGGCCACGGCGGCTTCCGGTACGTTCGGCATGTAGATGAGCACGCGATCTCCTGCTTCGACGCCGAGACCGCGCAGGGCGCCCGCCAGAACGGCCACCTCAGTCTGCAGCTCGCGATACGTCAACGACGCCGCTGCTCCCGCGACCGGGCTGTCCCATATCAGAGCGGCCTGCTCGCCTCGTCCCTCGGCAACGTGACGATCAACCGCGTTGTAGCAGGTATTGACGCGGCCACCGGAGAACCAGCGCGTGAACGGCGGGCGGGAGTCATCCAGTACGCGATCCCACCTCTGGAACCAGTGCAGCTCCTCGGCCGCCTCCGCCCAGAAGTCGTCGGGCTTTTCGATCGAGCGTCGGTAGGTCTCCTCGAACTTGCTCGACATCGTATTCTCCAGCGCTGGTCTCGCCTGCCTCGAGCTCAGGCGTACGCCTGCGGAAGCTCCGATACGAAGGCCTCGTCGAGCAACCAGCTGCGGTTCTGATGTGCCATGGCATAGCCGACGCATTCATAGACACGCCGGGCAGGGAGATTGTCCTCCGCGCAGAACAGACACACGCGCGGCCGCTCGCCAAGGAGCCGCGCCGAGATGGCGGCCATTCCTCGCTTCGCATGCCCCTCGTTGCGCATGTCTGGCGGTGTAAAGACGCCGCCTATCTGTACGGCGTGCGGACTCCGCACTCCGACGTGCACCTGAAACGCGATCCGACCCTTGTGCCGGATCACCCACCAGCGCCCGTCGCGCACGTCTTTCCGATGACGCTCGAAGAAACCCTCGGGGTCCATCGCGCGGCGGTCGTCCTTGAGATCCTCGCAGTGCTGGAGTGCGCTGTGGGCCACGATCGTGTCGATGTCACTTTCGCGGGCCGACTCGATCCGACCACACTTGCTGGCCAGGCCAGCGCGTTCCAGGCCTTTGGCATCGATCAGGTAGACGGGCTCGCGCCGCGTCCAGAGGGGGTCCGCAGCGTACGCGGAGTACTCGCTCCAGAAGGGCTCGGTCACGTCCTCCGAGCCGATCAGGTGGCGCGGCCGGAGCGCCTGCCGGCTCGCGGCCTCCGCGAGCGGTGCATTCGCCTGGGGGTCGCGAACTTCGAGTACCGTCCCGCCGATGGGCCCGATCATCAGGATGGCCTCGATATGATCGCGGACCTCGTAGCCCAGCAGCCGGTTCGCCCACCCGAGCCCGCCGATGGACACGACGTACTCGAGAAAGACGTTGTGCAGCGGCCGAGCCCGCAGCAGCGCAAGCGCCTCCGCAGTATCGGCGGTAGTGAGCTCCCGGATCACCGGGAGAGGGTATCAGCTCTTGGCGTAGTGCGATCGGCGTTTGACAGCGATCTCGCGCTCGAGCACGAAGATCTCGGTACGTTGTTCCTCTTCGGCTCTGCGCTCGAACTTGTGGCCGCGGAGAGTGGCTTCGAGGATGCCGAGGTCGTCGCGGTCGGGATAGGCACGGATGCCTGTGATCTCGGTCGAGGCGAAGACCGTGTCGCCGGGAAAGATGGGGGCCGTGTGCCTGCCCGTCTTGTAGGCGACGTCTCCCAGGCTGTTGTCCGAGATGTCGGCGCTCGACAGGCCGAGACACAGGGCGAACGGGATGCCGCCGTAGATGACGATCCGACCACCAAGGTAACGATCTGGATCGCGGTCGATCAGGGTCTGGTTGCAGTGCACCTGCGAGGTGTTGTCGAGCATCCCCGTCAGAAACACGTGTTCGTCCGTTACGACCCGGCCGCGGGAGTGCTCGATCGTATCGCCTGGAGTGAAGTCCTCGAGATACGTATCGGCGTTCGTCAGGTGGGCCAGATCTACGTAGCTCGTGTTCGGGTCGAAGGGAGGGAGCTCGAGCTCGACCGCGACGTCGGCGGCCTCGACCTCCCCTTGCTCGAGCGTCGCTTCTAGGTCCTGCCTGAACACCTGCACTTTGCGCTGGTACGCGACCACAACCTGACCGGTCTGCTTCCGCGCCACGCTCTGCACGTGGACCACGCCGAGCTCTGGGCGGCTCCTCGACGGTCGCACGCCGAGCACCGTGGTCTCGGTCTCGATCGTGTCCCCGGTGTAGGCGACCGCGCCGAAGCGCACGTCGATGTACTCGAGGTTCGCGCGCGCGTTCTCGGAGACATCCTCTACCGTCTGGCTAAACGCCACGGCCATCACGAGTCCGGGCGACACGGGCATTCCATCGTAGCCATAGGTCTGCGCGTAGTGCAGGTTCTTGTGCAGCGGATTCGTCGTAAACGAGAAGTCCGTGAAGTGAGCGGTGAGACCTTCCGTGATCGTGCGCCCACCCTTGTGGCGAAAGACCTGACCGAGTCGGAAGTCCTCGAGAAAATTCCCGGTCTTCTTGCGAATCAAAGCCACGTCCGTGCTCCTTCCAACCCGCTGCAGCCGCGCCGAGCGAGCGCCACTCTACACGCCCTTCTGGGCTCCCACCAAGAGCGGCCGCAGCGCACCCGCGAAGTAGACGGATCCCGTCAGCACGACCAGCTCGTCGGGCCCCGCGAGCTCCCGTGCTCGCTGCAGCGCGTCCCCCGGTTGCGCAGACGACTCGACCTCAGCGATCCCCGCGGCGCGCGCGAGAGCGTTCAGAACCTCTGGAGCGAGCGAGCGAACGGGCTCGGCGGAGGTCACGATGCACGCGCGGGATGGCGGCGCGAGCTCCGCGAGAATCCTGGCGGCATCCTTGTCCGCTGAAATGCTCACGACGAGCACCCAGGGCCGACCGGGCCAGAGCGCACCCAGGGTCCGTCTCAGCTCCCGCGCGGAGTCGGGCGTGTGCGCGCAGTCCAGAATGGTGTCGCCGAAGCGCTCCAGGCGGGCGGGAAGTTGCAGAGATTCGAGCGCGGCAAGCTCGCGGTCTCGAAATGGACGGCCAACGAAGAGCTCGCAAGCCCGGACCGCGAGCGCCAGGTTGGTGGCCTGGTGCAGGCCCAGGATGGGCGCCCGCAGCTCCCGACCGTCCTCGAGTTGCACGGACAGCCCGTCCAGGCCGAGCTCGGCCTGGGGCGCGGTGACGGCATGCAGCTCCGTATTGCACGCAACAGCGCGAGCAGCGAGCACGCCGTATGCGCCGGCCACCAGTGGACCGTGTGCTGCCGGTACGCCCGCGCGCAGAATTCCGGCCTTCTCCGCGCAGATCTCCTCCACGGTCTTGCCGAGCTTCTCTGTGTGCTCCAGCTGGATGGTCGTGATCACGGAGACCTTCGACTCGACTGCGTTCGTGGAGTCCAGGCGTCCGCCCATTCCGACCTCCATGACTCCTGCGTCCACGCGGAGCTTTCGGAACAGGACAAGCGCGAGCGCGGTCGACACGTCGAAGAAGCTCGGGCGCAGCTCCGGATCCTGGCGCAGCTTCTCTACCGCCGGGATCATCGAGCGCAGCGCGCCCACCATCGCCTCGACCGCGACGGGCGCGCCATCGATGCGAAAGCGCTGCGTCCAGCTCTCGAGGTGAGGCGAGGTATAGGTCCCGACGCGCCGCCCCGCTGCACGGAGCAGCACCTCCGCCGCCAGGGCGACCGTGCCCTTGCCCTTGGAGCCCGCGATGTGAAGGCAAGGGAGGCCCCGCTCCGGATGACCGACCGCCTCGAGCAGCGCACGGATCCGGCCGAGTCCCAGCTTCTCGTAGTCAAAGTCCCGCCGGCGCTCGAGGTTGATCAGCCCCTCGAGATAGCTCGTCGCGTCGTCCAAGGTCTCTAGTGTCATCTTTGCTAGGCTTCGCCCGTGATGCGCGGACTGGGGACGAGAGTCCGCTGGTGGGTCGAGGGAAGTGCGACCCCGGGCCTCGGCGCCCTGATGGCGGACCCCGACGCTGTGCTCGGGCGAGCGAGCAGTGTCGCGCGGGAGCAGGCCGGGCGCAAACGTCTCTATCGCGTCGGACTCGGGGCCGAGGAGCCCGACCTGTTCGTCAAGGTCTTCACGCTGCCAGGGACCCTCGCGCGGCTGCGCTACTTCCTGCGACCGTCGAAAGCACGTCGCGAGGCTGTGACCGCTCGCGCGGTGGCTCTGCGCGGCTTCGAGGTGGCCGCTCCGATCGCGACCGGCGAACAGCGCAGCGTCGGGGTCCTGGTGCGCAGCTTCTCGGTGGTCCCGGCACGCCCGGCCCGAGACCTGGAGACGATCCTGGCAGAGCCAGGACTGGCAGTGGACCGGCGACGCGCCCTGCTCGATGCCTTCGCGCGCTTCTCCCGCAAGCTGCACGACGCCGGCATCGACCAGGACGACACGTCACCGAACAACTTCCTCGTCAGCGACGGGGCGGACTTCGTCCTGATCGACTTCGAGCGCTGCGCGCTTCTCGACGGTCCACTGGGCGAGCGCCGCTGGACGCTGCTCGCCAAGCTCCACCGCAAGGGGCTCGGGGTATCTCGCAGTGAGAGGCTGCGGTTCCTGCGCAGCTATCTCGGTCCGGACACAGGGCGAGCGCAGCGCCGCCACAGCTGGACGCGGATTCAGCGGGAGTTCACGAGAATCCGTCGACGCGACGCTCGACACGCCGCCGGCGCCGCCTTCAAGGTCGGACGCCACATCCAGCGCGACGCCGATTCCTGGAGCGTGCGGGGGCGGGAGACAGTGAATGTGATCCGGCTCGAGCTCGACCCGCGAGTCGCGCGCACGGCCTGGATCCGAGCCCATCAGCTTGAACGCCTGGACCTCCCAGCCCTACGCCCGGTGCGACTGGATCCGCGCGGAGTCGAGCTGGCCGACCCGGGCTCGACCGAGCTTCCCGCCGACAGCGAGAGGCGCACGGCGGCCGCACTGCGCCGCTTCGCGCCCTACGGGAGCTTCGAGCAGCCGCCGGAGTGGATCTTCACCCCCCACCCCCTCCTCCGAAACCCCCAAGCCTTCCACCCCGCCGACTAACCCGAGTCCACCCCAGCCCCCAAAGGACCGTCCCCAAGTTCACACGTGGAGAGCCGGCAACCTCCTACGGCGCTTGGCACCCATGCAAGCGCCGCGGACCGCGGCGCGCGCAGCGAAGGCCCCGGGCCTGAGCGGAGGTGGGTGGCCGCGGACGCCCGCGGCCGGGTCCCACAAGACCAGGTCCCACAAGGCCGTCACTGAACCATGTACTTCTTCCAGGCCCGGTACTCGCGCACCGCCCTGTCGTTCGTCTTCACGGCCGGGTAGAAGAAGCGCACCGCGTGCCCACACTCACTGCAGATCTTGTAACAGAACTTGAAGCCGTCGACTTCACGCACGTTGCCGATCAGCACGCGGTTCTCCTCGGTGCAGCACGTTTTCGGCAGCGGCGGAGAGACGATCCGTTTCGGATATTCGTTGCTGGGAGCCTCGGCTTCCGTGTAGCGAATGATGTTCCGGAAGTTCCGGTGTGGGTTCTGCTCAGCAGGTCTGAGATTGCTACCGATTCGCTTCAACTTTCGTGTCCCTCGATTCATCTGGCCCACTGAACGGGGTCCAGCAGGTGGCTGACGTTCTCGAACTTGCTCTCACAGGGGGGGCCGGGCGCGTACCAGAAGCCCGGCTTCGGACCACCGCTGCTCAGGATCGCCGAGGAGCGGGTACCGAACTCCGATGTATGGACGCATGGATTCTCGAGCGGATTCGGGGCGATGTCGTGGTCCCGAAGCAGGCTCGCCAGGCGCGCGAACACCCGCTCGAAGGATTGGTCGAGCTGGCTCGCTTCCAGCGCGCGGCGGATTTCCCTGGCCTTGCTGGACGCCGGATCATCCTCTCCTCTGTTGCAGACGACGTGGATACCGGGCTCGAGCTGCCGGGTCTCCGCAGTCTGGTCCTCAAGCTGAGTGAGGAAGGCGTCCTTGCCATCGCTGTAGACCAGGTGGAACGAGTTATAGGTCCCCTCGAGACCCGTCTCCAGCTCGCTGGCGAGCTCCGCGGCCGTCCGCTGTTCTAGCGCGTCTCGTACGAGCAACCCGCGCGACCTCCTGTCCGTCCTGACCGTGGCGGTCGCTCGATTGGTCAGCCCAACGAACAGACCGTCGCTGTTCAGTCCCATCCAGGTTCCCCCGGCTTCCAGATCCTGCGGCGCAACCGCTGCCGGCATGCCCTGCTCCCTCGGAGGGAAGCGCACTGGGCCCGCCGCGGCGCGCGACAGGTATTCATCTCGATTCGCCGCAACGACGACCGGATTTCTGGGCACAACGCGGTGTAGGAGGATCAGAGTACACATGGTCGCGCAGGGTGGCCGGTCTTCGAAAGGCGCCCTCGTGCGGGCCACCTTAGCACGTGCCCTCGGTCCTCTCAACACTGGCGGGGCGAAGCTATTCCCGAAAGTCCTTCAAGTTCAGTATGTTTCGCGAACCGCCCTCATCCCGCTGCGCTCTCCACGACGCGGAGTGAGGGACGAGGGGAGGCCACGTCCGCGGCCGGGGCGGGCTCTCTGAGCTCGGGAGGGATGCGGAACTCCACCCCGTACCGCTCGAAGATCGGCTTCAGGATATCGCCGGAATCGAGGAGGGTCTTGCGCACGGCGTGGAGGCCATGCTGCACCGCGTCGAAGCGCTTCCAGAAGGTCAGCGGGTTCAGCCCGAAGAACTGCTCGTCCGTCTCACTCGCCTCGATCACCACGATGTCGCCTCGGAACCTGGCATCGTGCTGGTAGGTCTGCAGGCTGAGCGCCAGCCGGCTGTGAAGCAGGGTCCGGAACACCTGGTTGATGACCGTCGTGAAGCCCCGATTCGACAAGAAGTGTCGGCTGGTAGAGCCGTCCCGCTGCGTGCGGTTGAGGTAGGGCCGGAAGGGGTTGTAGCAGATGATCAGGTCCGCCCCTTGCGCCACTGCCACGTCGATGTTCGCCGTCCGCGGCACGCCCCCATCCACATAGTCGACACCGCCGCGACGCACCGGCTTGAAGAAGCCCGGTAGCGCGCTCGAGGCCTGAACCGCCTCGGAGATGCTCAGGCCCTGATCGTTCTCGGGCCCGAAGATGACGCGCTCCGCGGTGTCCAGGTCCATGGCGGAGATGTGCAGGCGGCGTCCGGTCTCGCGGTAGTGCTGGGCAAAGGAGTTCGCCATACCGACCCGGGCCATGTTCGAGGCCAGCCAGCGTTCGAGCGGCGCGTTGTCGAAGATCCCCGCCGGCAGCAGGGCCGCCAGCGAGGGGAACTCGCGCTTGGGAGACACCTCCTGAAACAGCTCCATCAGGAAGATCTCGAGGTGGGTGTAGGTCGGCTGACGCATCACGCGCTGCAGGCTGGGCCCGAGCCGTGCTGGAAGCTCCGGCAAGACGGAGACGAGGTCCAGAACGAGACCGGGGATGTAGGCGGCCAGCCGCGCTGAGAAGACCGCCGAGCGGCCGAGCGCCTCGCCGATGTTGGGGCTGTAAAAGTCGATTGGCCGCAGCTGCTCGACCCGCTCCGAGGTCCCCTCCAGGGCCTCGATCATCTCGTCCGGTGTGATGCCGCCCGAGAGCGAGGTCGCCAGGAACGCCCCGGCCGAGAGGCCGACATAGATGTCGAGCTCGGTCACCTTGTGACTGACGAGGAACTCGTCCAGCGCCTTCAGGCCACCCACCTTGAAGGCCCCCCCGCTCACCGCGCCGCCAGCGAGAACCAGCGCGATCTTGGGATGGGCGGGCAGCCGGCGGCCCTCGCTTCGCTGAATCAGCGTGAGCCCCACTCAGCCTCCTTCGGAGCACCAGGACCGCATCTCCGCGAACTCGGTCGGCGCATCGGTAACCGACTCGGCCGGTTAACGAATGCGCATTGCCATCCAGAGGAGATCGGTCCTGGGCTGGGGCGACTCAAGCCCGCCAGGGGGTGCGAGCGGCGCTCAGGCGGCCCTCCCGATCGGCCCATCTCACGCCTGCTCAACTTACGCGGTGCGTCACGTCTGTCAAGCAAACGTCATCGCAGGCGCAGACCTGGCCGCGGCGGTACCCTGGTCAGCCAACAGCAGGGGTCGAAAAGAGCCGTGCAACCAGACGCCTTGCGCCAGAGCTGCCCAGAAAAGTTACGGAAAGACGGGTACTTACCAACTACAGGACGGTTGACAGGGCGGCTCCCTGGAGCCTATTTTTGAGGGCTCCCCGACGCAGCCGCTCGACCTGTTCGTCGCTCCGCTGCAAAGCAGTGTCGTTTTTGCGGGCACGTCCGAAGAGAGTGGGTCCGGGGAGGCTCTAAGGGTCTGATGGAGCAGGTCATCACGTACGGCAGTCCGAAGATCGAGGCGCAGCTCGCGTCGCTGCCGAGGTACGACCCACTAGCGCCGAGCAAGCACGGCAGCAACCGAGGTCTTGCCGCCCTGTCGATCGCCCTTCACCTGGGTCTTCTCTTCTTCTTCTGGGACGCCTTGCTCGGCTCCATCGTGGAGGAGGAGGAGGTCGTCGTCGTGCGCATGCTCAACGAGAAGCAGCCCGAGCCCGAGCCGCCAAAGCAGAGACGCAAGGTGCTGGCCCAGCGTCGTGTCGATGCGAGCGTGCGCCGCTTCAAGGAGATCAACCAGCCCGAGGTGGTCCAGGTGAAGCCGGTCTCTGTCCTGGACCAGACGCGGCGCGTGCAGGTCGAGCGAACCAAGCTCACCGAGGTGCCGAAATCTGTGGAGCAGCGCACCGTCGCGACCAGAGCCGTGAGCGCATTCGCCCGGACGCCTGCCCGTGTCCAGCCTGCCCAGGTGTCGGACGTCAGCGGAAAGGTCGCTCAGGTGACTGCAGCGCGAGCCAGCGCAGGACCGCGGAAGCTCGTGGCGGCCGGACCCGTCACGAACGCACGTGCAGCCGACATCAACGCGCCGGTCGTAAACCGGGGAGTGATCTCGCAAAGCGCGATCGAGGGGGACATCGAGGGCGCCAGGGTAGCCGACCTCGAGTCCGGCACCTCCACGCGTGCTTTCGAGGGCGTGGGCGACCGCGGGTTTCTCGGAGGCGTCGAAAAGAGCTGTGAAACCGACCCGGCCTGTCTCGCGTATCTGGAGATGATCGAAGAGAGGGTGTACAGCCGCTGGCTCATCCCTCAGAGCGTTGGAGGAGGACAAGTGCGACTGCGCTTCCGCATCGACCGGGGGGGATCAGCGCACAGCTTGTCCGTCGCCAGCGCCAGCGACAAGAGCCTCGGCGAGACCTGTGTCCAGGCCTTCCGGCACGCCAGTCCGTTCCCGCCGCCGCCACCAGAGATCCAGTACATCGTCAACAAAGCGATCCTCGCCAGCTTCAACACAACCAGGGTCCAAGCGAACTAGGAACTCTCCGCCCCATGAAGCCGCTCGGCGCCGCCGTCACCATCCTCGGCCTGCTCACGTTCCCCCGGATTGGCGGCGCGCAGATATCCGTCTTCTTCGACGATAACGAGCAGCCCATCCGGATCGAGCGGGACACGAACGGCGACGGAAGCACCGACCAGTGGGAGCACCTGTTCGAGGGCAAACCGGCCCGGATCGAGCAGGATCGGGACTTCGATGGTGAGGTCGACCTGTGGCAGTTCTTCGAGGGCGAGCACAAGGTCCGCCAGGAAGAGGACCGGAATCGCGACGGCCGCATCGACCTGTGGCTCGAGCTCGGCGACGACGAGGAGCTGCAGGTCCAGCGCGAGGACTCCGACAACGACGGAAACAGGGACACCGTCCTGTACTTCGAAGGCGGCGTCCGCGTTCGACTCGAGAGAGATCCCGACGGCAACGGAACACCGAACCAGACGACCTTCTACGAGAACGACCGGGTCGCCAGTCTGATCGTCGACGACAACGAGAACGGGCGCCCCGAGAGCCGCGCCTCCTTTGGGCCCGACGGCTCGAAGCAGCTCGAAGAGCAGGACACGGCCGGGGATGGGCGCTTTGACCTGCGGATCGTCTACGAGCGTGGCGTCCGTGTCCGGACCGAGACTGACAGCGATGGCGATGGCAGCTACGAGCGCATCGCCCACTACGAGGGAGACGCCATCGTGCGCGAGGAGATCGACGTCGACCTCGACGGCTCCCGTGAGACACAGGTGTTCTTCGAGGCCGGCAAGCGCACACGCCAGCAACGAGACGCGGACAGTGACGGGATGATCGAGATCGTCGTGCACTACGGCCCCGACGAGGTGCGCGCTCGCGAAGAGGTCGACGCCGATGCCGACGGCCGCTTCGACACGCTGCGCTTCTACGAGAACGACGTCATCGCGAAGCGCTCGGTGGATATGGACGAGGACGGCCGAGCCGAAGCCGTGGAGGAGTTCGTTGACGGGGGGATCGCGAGCCGGCAGATCGACACGAACGAGGACGGGAACTTCGACACCTGGGTGAGCTTCACGGACGGCCTCCGGACCCAGCAGCGAGAGGATCGGGATTTCGACGGGCGGATCGACGTCGAGTACGACTTCGACGAAGAGCTGACGCTGGCGCAGCGCGAGGACACGAACGGAGACGGTCAGCTCAACCTGAGGATTCGCTTCTTCATGGGGAAACCGGAGCGGCGGGAGGACGATCGCAACGCAGACGGTACGCCCGACTTCTTCGAGTCTCTCGAGGACGGCGTGCTGGCCCGCCAGGAGATCGACGATGACTTCGACGGCAGGGTCGACCTGTGGAACTTCTACGTCGCGGGCGTGCTGGAGAAGCAGGAGCTCGATACCTCGGGGAGCGGTAGTGCTGATCGCTGGCTCACCCTCGACCCGGAAACCGGTGAGCCCGAGCGCGTGCTCGAGGATCTGGACGGCGATGGCCGTGTCGACTCCTGGTCCACCTTCGAAGACGGAGTGCGCGTTGCCCAGGAGACGGATTCGGACGGGGACGGTCAGCCCGACAGCTTTGCGAAGCTCAGCGGCAGCCAGATCGTCGGTCTTACCGAGGACCGCAACCACGACGGGGAGATCGACTTCCGCGCAGAGTACGACGACGCGGGGCAGATCGTCCGAGACTGGACAGACGAGGATTTCGACGGCGTCTTCGAAGCGTCCGTCGCGTACCTGGACGGAAAGCGGCAGGTGGTCGAGCTCGACTCAGACGGCGACGGGCATGCTGAGGGGAAGGTGTTCTACGACGCCTCCGGCGAGCAACGCGTCCGGGAGGAGCGCGACGAGGACGCCGACGGACGTGCCGAGGTCGTGACCTTCTTCGAAGGCGGCGTGAGCGCGCGCCAGGAGCAGGATGTGGACCGCGACGGGCGCGTGGACCAGTGGCTCGTCTTCGGCGAGGGTGGAGAGGTGACCTCGGAGGAAGTCGACACCAACGGCGACAGCGTGGCAGACGTGGTCAAGCTGTACGCCGCGGGCGTACAGACGGAGCAGCGCGAAGACCGCAACTTCGACGGCACTCACGACCACTTCGCGCGCTACGAGGAGGGCGAGGTCGCCCGCACGGAGTCCGATACCGATTTCGACGGCAAGCTCGACACCGAGGTGGAGCTTGCAGCGGGTGTCCGAGACACGCAGCGAGAGGACACCGACCGCGACGGCCGCGTGGACACGGTCTCCGTCTTCGACGACGGAGTGCTCGTCCGGCAGCAGTCGGATCTGGACGGCAACGACAGCTTCGAGACCACGTCGTTCTACGAGAAGGGCTCACTCGTGCGCATCGAGAGCGACACGGACGCGAACGCGCACATCGACCGGATCGCCTACTTCGCAAAGGACCAGACGGATCCCTTCCGCATCGAGCAGGACACCGACCTGGACGGCAACCTGGATGCCACGGTCTTCCTCCAGAACGGCATCGAGGTCTCCCAGGAGCTCGACACCGACGGAAACGGCGAGGTCGACCAGTGGTTGGACCTGACAAGCAGTGGGGCCGTGAGCCGCAAGCGGGAGGACACCAGCAGCGACGGCTACCCGGACCTCGTCGTGCGCTACGACGAGGAAGGTCGCCCAGCTCTGCAGACCGAAGATCCGGAGGCGGACGGGGAGCCGAGCCGAGTAACGCGCTTCAGCGCTGGAGTCATCAGCGAGCTGGAGGAGGACACGAACGCGGACGGCTGTCGGGACCAGCGGCAGCTGTTCGACCCAAGTGGCGGACTCAAGGAGGATATTCGCGACACCGATGGAAACTGCAAGTTCGACACGTGGAGCTTCTTCCAGGGTGGCCAGCTGACACGTCTGGAAGTCGACACCAACAAAAACGAGATCGTCGACGTCTGGGAGTACTACGACGGCGACGGAAGCAGGACTCTACAGGCCGAGGCCCGCGGGCGCTGCGCCAAGCCGAACATCGTGTTCCACTTTGCGGAGGATGGGGAGCGCATCACGGTGCAGGAGGAAGACCGGAACTGCAACGGGCGCCCGGATCGCCTAACGCGCTTCGCGCAAGGCGGGATCCCGGAGTTCAGCTGCACTCAGCGCACCGCTGTTCGCTACGAATCCGGTCTGGTGGTCACGAGCGTCGAAGACACGACAAGCGACGGCTACGGCGACCAGCGCCAGGTGTTCGATGAGGGCATCCAGACCCGCTTCGATGCGGACACGAATGCGGACCGCGTCCCGGACGTCTGGGTGAACTACGCGAACGGGGCGCCAGAGACACAGGATGAGGACAGCGATTTCGACGGCCAGATCGACGTCCGCTTCGATCTGGCCACGGAGGAGGTCGTGCCCCTGAATGGTACGGCTGCGCTTCCGGTGCTGGATGCCTTCGACCGGATCCTCTGCAGCGATTTCAGCGAGTTCTGGACCGGCGCCAGGCGGGCGCGGCTTGCCTCGCATGGTACCCTAGTGGACTAGGCAGGGATGACGAGAGAGCGAGCATGAGAACCGCCATCCGAAAGAGCGTCAGGCTACCTCTCATCGCCCTGCTGGCGCTTGGCCTCGCCTGCGCAACCTCCGGACCCAACCCCGCAGATCCTGGTGCTCAAGACCCTGCTGGGGACATCGCTGGTGACGCTGGCGAGGTCGCTGGTGACGTCGGAGCGGGCGCTCCCGGAACGGGCGCTCCTGGAGCGGACATTCCCCAAGACCCCAGCACGAAGCAGGCGCAGCGTGGACCGTCCAAGGTCCAGAAGCACGCGGAGAGCGGCGTCGAGGGGATGATCGTCGGCACCGTCATCGGCGGCCAGCTCGGAGGAGCCACCGGCGCCGCGGTCGGCGCAGCCGTGTTCGGCCTGTACGGACTCGTCACGGGGGAGGTGCCGTTCGAGAGTGGCCGGGGCAACGGACCGCGCGGACGCCGTGGAGGCGGCGTGGACGATGCGCTCGAGGCCGAGGTCGAGGATGAGCTCGAACGCCAGCGCGCGCTCGAGTCGGAGATCGAGGAGGAGCTGCGGCGTCAGGAGGAGCTCCTCGAATCCATCTCCCGCCAGGAGGAGCTCAACGAGGTCCTGCGCGATGAAGAGGAGGCGCTGGCCGCCTCCGAGCGGGACTCGGATCCGTTGAGCGCTCCCCAGGCGGCTGCGGCGCGGAAGATCCCGGACAGCATCTTCGACACCGAGGTGCGCGGCGAGGGCAATGGGTCGCGCATCGCCAAGACTCTGGACGCAGATCGGGATGGTCGGCCCGAGATCGTGATCGCCATGGACGGACAGACCGGACAGCTCCTGACCCGTTCCGAAGACACGAACTACGACGGAGCCCTCGACTCCACGACGGTCTACGACGAGACCGGGGAGATCGCGGGCCTCGAGGAAGACACGAACCACGACGGCGTGGCTGATCGCTGGACGGAATACGGCCAGGAGGTCGGGGGCCGAGTCGAGGTGGATCGAGACTTCGATGGGGTCCGGGACGGCTTCTACATCTACGAGAACGGGACGCTCGCTTACGAGGAGCACGACACGAACAACGACGGCGTGATCGATCGCCGGGTCGAGTACGCAGCGCGCCGCCGAGCGCTCGAGCTCGAGGACCGCGACTTCAACGGAGGCATGGACTTCAAGACCTTCTACGACGAGCGTGAGATCCCGATCCGCGCCGAGCTCGATACCAACGAGGACGGCCAGACGGACGTCTGGGAGTTCTACGAAGGCTCCGACCCGGCGCACGTCCTCCTCGTACGGAAAGAAGAGGACCTCAACGCGGACGGCGACGTGGACGTCACCTCGCACTACAGCGACGGCAAGCTAGTCCGCAAGCAGATCCTAAACCCGGTAGCCGCCGGCTTCTAAGAGCCTTGTGGGACCCGGCGCGCGAGCGGTCGCGCGCCACCCACCTCCGCTCAGGCCCGGGGCCTTCGCTGCGCGCGCCGCATTCGCGGCGCTTTGCAGGGTTGCCCATTCGGCGAGGAGGAGGAGGTCGGGAACGTCCCCCGGAGGACTGTGGTAGTGGTGCCCGAGGTGAGCACGGCTCCTGTGCACGCAAGGAGCGGAGTCCTCCGGGGGACGTTCCCGACCTTCTCCGGCGTGCGAGGCGGGGATTTGCCGCGCGTCGACCGCTCTAGCTCACGATTGGGCTTGTTTTACCGCGATGCCGATGCTCTCCACGCCGTGTTTCTTTACGACGCCGAGGACCTGGACTACGCGGCCGTGGATTACGTTGCGGTCGGCGCGGATTTCGACGGACTGGATGTCATCGGCTGCCGCCGCAACCTCGATGGTGCGATCGAGCAGCTCGATCGTCATGGACTTGCCGTTCAGGGCAATCGAGCCATTCTGACCGATCTCGACCGTGAACTTCTTCTTGTCCTCCGGAATGGCCGAGGCATCCGATTCAGGGAGCTCGAGCTGGATCTCCCGATCGACGAAGGCGGTGGTCACCACGTAGAAGATCAGCAGGAGTAGCACGACGTCGATGAGCGGCGTCATGCTGAGAGTTACTTCTTCGTCTTTCGGCGCGCGCGCCACCGACTAGCCATCCGTCACCGGCTCGGGGCCAGCCTGACGCCCGACCCACAGGTCCTCCAGCAGCCGGAAAGACTTCTCTTCGAGATCGATCTCCATCACCTCGACTCGGCGTCGCAGGAACGAGTGGAAGCCGATCGCGATCAGGCCGACCATGAGTCCGGCGGCCGTGGTTACGAGCGCCTGGAAGATACCGCCCGCGACCACGCGAGCGTCGCCGGTGCCTGTCGTGGCAATCAGGTCGAAGGAGTTGATCATGCCGAGGACCGTTCCCAGCAGTCCCATCATGGTGGCCATGTTTCCGATGGCGGCCAGGAGCGGCAGGTTGCGGCGCAGGACCGTCGCCTCGTGCGTGCCGGCGGTCTCGACCGCATCCTCCATGGGAGCCAGGCCCTGGTCGAAGTGGATCAGGCCCGCGCGCAGTACGCGAGCGATCGCGTTGTCCGTCTCCGAGCAGATCTCGAGCACCTTGCCGAGCTCGCTCTGACGCGAGTGGTCGTTGATCTGGCCAAGAAACTTGCGCGGCATGACCGCCGTCGACCGAAGCGCCCACGTACGCTCCAACACCAGATAGAAGACCAGCATCGAGGTCGCGACGAGAACGTGCATGATCCAGCCACCGAGCTCGTACCAGTCACGCAGCGTTCGGCCGCCCTCCTCCGCCTCAGCTTCCTCGGCATCCGCGTCGGTCGCGGCTTCGGCGCTTGGCGGCGTCTCCGCCTGTGCTGCGGCGCGACTTGCACCAAGCCCCACGGCGAGGCCTATCGCGATGCTGAGCAATCCAACTAGCAGCTTGTTCAAGGCTGGCTCTCCCCCTCTCCTCCGTCGACCTCGATGTCGAGCGTTCGTTCCCGCTCGCGCTTGCGGAAGGCCTCCTGGCGGTCGCGCTCCATCAGCAGCTGGAGCTCGCGGCTACGGCTGCGGATTCGCTCGAGCTCCACCTCGAGCTCCCCGTCACTGAGGTCCTGGTGTGTAAACATGATGTCAAGCTCTGTCGATCCGCGCCTGCCATCGGAGGCCAGCGCGGACACCCGGATCCGATTCAGGCCGGGCCGCACGGGAACAAAGCCGCGAAACGAGCCATCGGGACGGAGCAGAATATCGTCTTGACCCGTCCACTCGCTCAGCGTGAGGTTCACGGCTACGACGTCCTCGACGTTCGCGAACGAGACGCCAGAGAGTAACGACACGATGTCGCCAGGGCGACGGACGGGTGTGTACAACCCCGCCGTCGCGCGCGCCACCTCAGTGGCGGCGTGGGGATAGTCGATCGCGCCAGGACCGAGCCCGTAGACGTTGATGGTGATCCCGGCTGAGCCGGCCAGCTGTGCCGCGGCCACGACCGCCTCCACGTCTGCAGGATCCTCCACATCCGCTCGCCCGAACGGAAGAGAGGGCTTTCCGTCCGTCATCAGCAGGATCACCTTCTTGGAGTGCGGTTGGGGCACAGAGACCCCACCCCCGATCCCCGTGAGCTCGCGCAGGGCGCGCTTCACACCGGCCTCCATGTTCGTCCCGCCGTGAGGGCCCCGCAGCTGTACGGCGTCGAGGGCAATCGCCACGCGCTCGTAGTCCGAAGAGAGGGGGTGCTCGAGCAGAGAGTCGACCTGGTCGACGGAGTGGCGGCGACCGCTCCCCGGGTCGATCTCCCCGGAAAAGGAGATCACTCCGACCCGAACCCGCTCCGGATCCAGCTGCTCCAGGAGCTTCCGCGCGCCCGCGATCTCCGCAGCGAGGATGGAGTCCTCGGGGTCGGTATTCACCGTGTCCAGGATCGAGACCAAGGCTGCCTTCTGCTGACCCAGGGAGCCGTCCCCGTCCACGTCGATGCCGCTCGGGTAACGCGTGGAGCCGGAGACATCGATGACGAGCATGAGGTCGAAGTGAGTCGGACGATTGCCGGCGGTGGCCACTCCCGCCAAGGGCGCCAGATCCGTCCGGCCCCGAACGACCTCGTCCGGGGCGGGGGAGTCCATCACGATGCGAACCCCATCCTCCTCGGCAGCGAACCCGGCCGCCGGCGCAGCACACCCCAGCAGCAGGGCGAGGACCGCCGCCCGAGGTGTCGCCCGCCACGTGCGCGGATCTGGGCGCATAAAGGGTGGGCCGAGCCTACGAGCTGCTACCCGGCGTTGCCGCGCATGACCTCGTCGTCCGGACGAATCTCGAGCTCAACACGACGATTCTGAGCCCGGCCCTCCCGGGTTGCATTCGTGGCGACGGGTAGGGACTCGCCGAACCCGAGCGAGGTGATTCGCGAGGGTGCGACTCCTTCCGAGATGAGGAAGTTCCTCACACGGTCGGCGCGTTGCTCGGACAGCTGCTGGTTGAAGCCCTCGCTCCCCTCGCCGTCCGTGTGACCCTTAATGATCACGTGACTCTTCGGGTAGTTGTTCAGCGTTGTCGCGAGTGAACGCAGTCGGTCGTACGCGCCGGGGTGCAGGCTCGAAGAGCCCGAGTCGAAGAGCAGCTGGCTCTGGAAGTTTACGAGGATCGAGTCGTCACGCTTCTCGACCTCTGCACCCGGAATGGCGTCGAGCTCCGCAGCCTGCTTGTCCAGGTAATTTCCGATAAGGCCACCCGCGAGCGCTCCCGTCGCGGCGCCGATCAGCGCGCCCCCCGCCCGATGGTCGGAACCGCCTATCGCAGCGCCGGCCGCGGCACCCGCGAGAGTGCCCAGCAAGACCCCCTTCTTCTTGTTCGAGTCGAGGGATTGACATGCGACGAGCGAAAAACCCAACAAGCACGCAACTAACCCGGATCGAATTCGCATCAGCTCTCCCTTCATGGCCTCCGCGCAGCCCGTGTGGGGCGGGAGATGTATAGCGTCCTAGCCATCTCGCGCACGCTCGGCCTCGATGAGACCGCGCTCTACTCGCTGCAGTGTTTCGACCAGCAGACGACCCACGCTATTCAGGCTCTCTGCGGAGACCTTGTCCAGGTCGTCAAGCGCCGTGTGCCAGTACGCGCCAGGCGATCCGACGCCTCCGTATTGGAAGTCGATGACGGCTAGAGTCGCTGCCAGGCCGCGGCGCTGAAACGGAGTGTGGTCGTCTATCAGCCGGATGTTCACCCCCGTATCGATGATCGAGTCCAGGCCAAGCGCCTCACTTGCAGCGCCCAGCATCCGACGCAGGGCGGGTGACGAGTTCAGGTCCACAGCGAGGTTCAGGTCGGCATCCGCCACCATGTCCACGAGGATCAACGTGGCGATCCGTTCGAAACTCCCGTCGGCCTGCATCGCCTCGGCGAGGGCGCGACTTCCGTACAGTCCGTCTCCGGCAGTGATGTTCTCTCCAAACGACTCTTCCCCATCGAAGAACACAAGCCACACGTCAAACGGCAACGGGCGTGCGGCCAGCTCTCTCGCCAGCTCGAGCAGGACCGCCGTACCCGATGCGCCGTCGTTCGCACCGAGAAAGCGGATGCCGGGGATGCGCTTGGTGTCGTAGTGCGTGCCCAGCAGGATCAGCTCTTCCCGCTCGCCCTCTCTCTCGGCAATCACGTTCGTCATTGCAACCGCCTCTCCCGTCGGTGGTTGCGCAACAAAGTCGTGATCTCGAGTTCGCCAGCCCGCCTGGCGCAGGCGCTCCCGGATCAGCTCGCGCGTACGCGCAGCGCCCGGTGAACCGGCCGGGCGCGACCCGATCCGAACCTGATCCACGAGATCGCGAAAGGCCCGCTCGCCGTCGAAGCCTCTCTCTCCGCTGCTCGCCTGTGCGGCGGGATCTCCCGTGCCGCAGCCAAGCGCGAGCAGCAGGGCCACGATCAAGCCCCAGCCCGTCACGTTCGTTCCCCCCACGTCACCCCCGCAGGGGAGGGTACGCGGCCCGCCCGCATCGGCCACCGGGAGGGGCACGCAACATGTTGGTCCGCACCTACGGTGCAAGCTTGCTGGGCATCGAGGGCATTCGTGTCGCCATCGAGGTAGACGTCGGAGACGGGCTGCCCGCGTTCAATATTGTGGGGCAGCCCGATCGGGTCGTGAACGAGAGCCGGGCTCGCGTCCGCTCGGCCTTCCGCCAGTCCGGACTGGACTTTCCTGCAGGTCGGGTGACTGTGAACCTCGCCCCGACGGACCTCCCGAAGGCGGGCGCCGCCCTCGATCTGCCCCTGGCGATCGGGATTGCGCTGGCTCATCAGGGACGCACGATCGAGCAGCTGGAGCGCACGCTCTACCTGGGCGAGCTCGGTCTGGATGGGGCGGTCCGCCCCGTGCGCGGCGTCCTCGAGATGCTCGGCGTCGCCTGCCGACCACCGATCTCGGCGGCGGTCGTTCCCACGACGAACCTGCGCGAGGCGTCCCACTGTCCGGATCTCGAGGCCCTGGGGGCCCCCACCTTCACAGCGGTCATCGAGTTCCTGCTGGGCGAGGGGCCGCTCATGACCCGCGACGAGCTCCCCAGGGCGTGCGAGCCAGGGCCACTCGCGGGACCCGACCTGGCCGACGTCTATGGCCAGGAGACCGCCCGGCGGGCCCTGGAGATCGCAGCCGCGGGCCGCCACAACGCGCTCATGATCGGACCGCCCGGCAGCGGCAAGACGCTGCTCGCCAGGCGCCTGCCCGGGTTGCTACCGGACCTCACCTTCGGGGAGGCCCTGGAGACCACTCGCGTTCACAGCGTGGCCGGCACGCTCCCCGAAGGCAGTCTGATCTCGCGCCCACCCTTCCGAGCGCCCCACCACTCCACGTCCGACGCGGGGCTCGCCGGGGGCGGACGCCCGCTGCGTCCAGGAGAGATCTCGCTCGCGCATCGCGGCGTGCTGTTCCTGGACGAGCTCGCGGAGTTTCGGCGGCCAGTGCTCGATGCGCTACGCCAGCCCCTCGAAGAGGGCGAGGTCCGCCTCGTCCGCGCTCAGGGAGCCATGCGCCTGCCCGCGCGCTTCCAGCTCATCGCCGCCATGAATCCGTGTCCTTGTGGCTTTCGGGGAGACCCGGAGCGAGAGTGCAGCTGCGACGAGTCGCAGCTCAGGCGCTACCGCGTCCGGCTCTCGGGACCCCTGCTCGATCGGATCGACCTGCATGTCCTCGTCTCGCCCGTGCCCTGGCGGCACATGATAGGTCACGGCGCTTCCAGTGAGCCGAGCCGTACCGTGGCTGCGCGCGTAGCCGAGGCTCGCACCCGACAATCGCACCGCTACGCGCGCGAGCCCTATGCGCTGAACGCGGACCTGCCTGCGCGCGACCTCGAGCGCCACTGCAGGCTCGGCGACGGGGCACTCACCCTTCTCGAGCAAGCCGTGCTGAAGCTCGGGCTCTCCATGCGGGCCTATGTCAGGGTGATGCGGGTGGCCCGAACCATCGCGGACCTCGCCGGAGAGGACTCGATCAGCGCGGCCCGGCTTGCCGAGGCCATCGGCTACCGGGAGCTCGACCGAGCTCACGCGCCCGTTGGCTCGTAGCGGATCAGCACGCGCGAGTCGTCGGCGTAGCCGCGCCGGAAGCGAGGCTCCCACCTACCCCACTCTGCCGGATACTTCTTGCCGAAGCCGGCGAGCAGGCGTTCGAAGGCAGCATCGTCCTTGCCACTCACGGCCTTCCCGGTGAAGACGGGCGCACTCCGGAAGCGCTCACCGGCACGCCGCACGGAACCGAAGTTACCCACCCAGATCCGCGCGAGATCAAGTCCTGCCGAGAGCGCGCGGCTCTTCCAGGTGCTCGCTTTCGTCACGATCAGAACCGAGCCGCGATCGAAGTGGAACCAGACCTCGCCGTGACAGCGGCTCTCCGCGCCGTCCGAACGAAGCGGCGAGATGTACACGAACGGACTCTGCTCGAGGGCAGCCCGGGTCTGCTCCGAGAGCTCTTGCGCACGCGGCCGGGTCGGCAGTGCGAGCACACCAAGGCTCGCGACTCCGCCAACCAGCAGGTCGCGCCGGGTCCAGCGAGCTCTGGTCAGATAAGAGCTACCCAAGGTGACTAGTCCTCATCGGATCTCTCGAACGCAACGATCAGCTCCTCCGCCTCATCCAGGTCATAGAGACGTCCGCGTCCGACGCCCTCGCAGAGCTCCCGCGCCTCCTGGGTCCACTCGCCGTCCTTCACGAGATCCCGCCAGAAAGGAAAGGTCCGACACTGCGTCGGACGCGCTCCGTACACGCGACAGCGAACCCCGTCGAGGAAGCAGCAGCCATCCCCCGTGAAGGCTAGCTGGGTCCAGCCGTACTCGTCCACAAAGGTGTGCTCGCGCCGAAAGTCCGACACGCTCTTGCCCAGCAACCGAGCCAGTGCGCGGACCTCGGCAGTGCCCACGTAGACGTGCGCGTACTCGCCGCGATTCGTGCAGCATTCCCCGCACTGCGTGCACTCGAAGCGCAGGCCCTGGGATTTTGCCGTACTCACGTGCAGACCTCGCGGATGATCTCCGCCGCCGTCTCGACGTCATCACAAGATACGTCGAGGTGGGTCACCGCTCGCATGACCCCGGGTGCGTTCGCGTTGATGAGTAAGCCGCGCTCCGCGATACGCGCCGAGAAGGTGCCCGGCTCGGCCGGGCGAAACAGCACCATGTTCGTCTCCGGCTCGCGCACCAGCTCCACCCCTGGAGCCGCGCGCAGTCCCTCGGCAAGGAGTCGTGCATTCGCGTGATCCTCGGCGAGCCGCTTCACGTTGTGCTCCAGCGCATAGATCCCTGCCGCGCCAAGGGAGCCGACCTGGCGCATGCCTCCGCCGAACATCTTGCGCAGCTTGTGCGCCTTCGCAATGAAGTCGCTCGTCCCCAAGACGAGCGAGCCAATCGGTGCCCCGAGGCCCTTGGACAGGCAGAACGAGACCGAATCGAACGGCGCCGCCCATTCCGCTGCAGGGATCCCCGTGGCGACTTCGACATTGAAGATGCGGGCCCCGTCGAGGTGTAGCACCAGGTCTCGCTCGCGTGCGGCCGCGGCCACCTCGAGCACGCGCGGGAGGGGGAAGACACGGCCGCCGCTCGAGTTGTGCGTGTTCTCGATACACACGAGACGCGTGCGCGGGAAGTGCTGGTCCAAGGGGAAGGCGGCAGCCTGCACATCCTCCGGGCCGAAGAACCCATCCGCTCCAACGAGTGTAAACTGCACGCCCGAGAGCGCAGCTCCCGCGGCCGCCTCGTGCAAGAACATGTGGGCGCCTTGCCCGGCAATCACCGCGTCGCCGTGGTGCGTGTGCACCCCGAGCGCGACCTGGTTCGCCATCGTCCCGCTCGGCACGAACAGCGCCGCCTCCTTGCCGAGCCGTTCGGCCGCGAGCTCCTGCAGCCGGTTGATTGTGGGATCCTCGCCGTAGACGTCGTCACCGACCTCTGCGCGCACCATCGCGTCGAGCATGGCCTCGCTCGGGCGCGTCACGGTGTCGCTGCGCAGATCGATCTGCCGCATCAGACTCAGGGTTTTGCCTG
The DNA here is from genome assembly GCA_965247115.1 of Myxococcota bacterium. Lineage (GTDB taxonomy): Bacteria > Myxococcota_A > UBA9160 > SZUA-336 > SZUA-336 > JAUXJB01. Next base: position 1,708,838 of record CBDFGR010000003.1, on the reverse strand, counting down.
GATTCGAGCCGCGTCCGCCGCAGCCGCCTCCGCCTCCGGGACCTTTCCCTGACGCTGCAGGAAACGAGAGAGGCTGGTGTGGTAGAGCGACTCGTTCGGATCCAGCTCGATCGCTTTCTGGATGGTCTCGATCGCCAGGTCGAGCTTGTCCTGCCTCGAGTAGACCTCGGCGAGTCCCTGATAGGCGAGGACGAAGCTCGGATCGGCCTCGATCAGAGCTAGGTAGCCTTCGACCGCCCCGTCGTATTCCTGCCGAATAAAGGCGTCGAAGGCCTTCTGATAGATCTCGCGGAGCTCGGCCATCTCGCGGCAGTCTAGCAAGCCCGCCGCCTCCTGCCGCAACGAGCCGAAGACGGCGCACCTAGCTCCCTCCCCGCAAGCGCCGCGATAGCGGCGCGCAACGAGCCGAAGACCCGTACCTAGCGCCTCCCCGCAAGCACCGCGACAGCGGCGCGCGCAGCGAGCCGTAGGCGAGCGTAGGTGGGTGGCGCGCGGACGCCCGCGCGCCGGGTCCCACAGGTAGCAAGTATACTGCCCAACCGATGCGCTATCGCGACGTTCCGGAAGATCCCTCGTTGGCCGACCCCCTGCCCGACTCGCCGCTTCCGCTGCTTTCGCGCTGGATCAGTGAAGCGTACGACCAGCGCGTTCAGCGCAATCCGGGCTCGATGACGCTCGCGACGATCGACGCCGCCGGCGTGCTCTCCGCGCGCGTCGTGCTGTGTCGGGGCTACGATGCCAGTCGCGGCTTCGTCGTGTTCTTCACGAACCGCAAGAGCCGCAAAGGCCGCGCCCTACAGGGGAACCGCAGGGCCGCGGCGGTATTCCATTGGGACGAGCTGCAGCGACAGGTCCGCATCGAGGGATCCGTGGGTCCTTCGCCAGAGGATGAGTTCGATGGCTATTTCTCGGCTCGAGCTCGACCGGTGCAGATCGCGGCGTGGGCAAGCCACCAGAGTGAGCCCATTGCCTCGCGCGAGACCTTCCTCGAGCAGCTGAAAGCCGCGGAGCAACGCTTTGGGGAAGAGGGGACCGAGCAGATCCCGCACCCGCCGGACTGGGCCGGCTACCGGCTCTTCTTCGAACGCATCGAGTTCTGGGTCGGGGCAGAGGGTCGCGCGCACGATCGCGCGCTCTTCTGCAGGGAGCTCAGCGCGCGAGGAGACGGGTTCGACGGCGGGGAGTGGACAGTCGCCCGCCTCCAGCCCTGAGGTCTGGAGCTGGAGACACCCGAGCTCTTCGTCCTCATCGGGGCGGCCTTCGCGTCCTCGGTGCTGTCGGCAATCCTCGGCATGGCCGGCGGGATCATCCTGCTGAGTGTGATGGTGCTCTTCTTCGAGCCGGTAACCGCGATCGCACTGCACGGCCTGATTCAGCTCGTGTCGAACGCGTCGCGAAGCATCGTCCAGCGACGTCACGTGGAGTGGCGCTTCACCTGGCGCTTCGCACTGCTTCTCTTGCCCATGGGCTACCTCGGAGTACAGCTTGCCTTCGCGCTGCCGCCCATCGCGTCGCGAGTGCTGATCGGGCTCTTCGTCCTGGCCGCCACCTGGCGGCCCGCGTGGCTCATGCTGGGGACACATCCTGACGAGATCCGGCCCGAACGGCGCTTCGTGCTACTGGGCGGCGTGGTCGGCTTTCTCGGTCTGCTCATCGGAGCGACGGGACCGCTCGCAGCCCCGTTCTTCCTCAACCTGGGACTCTCGAGACAGGGTGTCGTCGGAACAAAAGCCGCAACCCAGACCCTCGGCCACATCTCCAAGACCCTGATCTTCGGCTTCGCTGGCTTCGCGTTCGGCGCGTACGTGCCGCTCCTGGTGTCGATGTGGTTGGCTGTCATTGTCGGTACCCTGGTGGGCAGTCGCATGCTGGAACGAGTCGACGAACGCTCCTTCGACCTCCTGTACCGGGGCGCGCTCACGCTGGTCGCGCTGCGCCTCGTCCTGTGGGACGGCTGGAAGCTGGTCGCTCCGGCCTGAGGTAGACTGCGCCCGGATGCAACACTACTTGTGGATGGCGCTGCTGCTGGTGGTCAGCTCCGAGGCGCTCGCCATTCACTGGCTGCTCCTTGCGCTGACCGGTGCTGGCCTCAGCCTGCTCGCGGCGCTCGCGTGCGTGGTGGGTCTGGCGGTCGGGAACGCAGCATTGCTCGTCTCGCTGCGCGGCTTCGCGCGGGGCCGCAGACGTACCCTGGTGCTCGGTCGGGTATGGATGCTCTCCAGCCTGGGAGCGCTCTTGAGCGGACCGCCGCTGTTCGTGGTGTTCGGGCTGGGCGGTGCCCTGCTCTGGCTGCTTCCGCCGCTCGAAAGTCGGCCGGTCCTGGAGTCGGCTCTGGTCGGTGGCGGCGCTCTGGCAGTGACCTTCGGTTTTGGCTCGATCCTCTGGGGCTACATGGTGGGCCAGCGGCGCGTGTCCGTTGAGCGCCTCGACCTCCCGATCCGGAACCTGCCCGCGGCGCTTGCGGGCCTGCGCATCGCCCACATCACGGATCTTCACATTGGGCCGCAGCTGCGCGCACCGCTGCTGCGTGGTTTTCTGCGCAGGGTAAACGAGCTCGATCCCGACCTGACCGTGATCACGGGAGACATCTTCGACTTCAACCCGACGTTCATCGAAGAGGGCTGCCAGGAGCTGGCGACGCTCCGTGCCCGCCACGGCGTCTACGCGGTGCTTGGAAACCATGATGTGTATACCGGTACGGAGGAGGTCGCGCGCGGCATCGAACGCGCAACATCGATCCGTCTCCTGCGCGATTCCTGGAAGCTGCTCGAGGTCGACGGCGCCCCGCTCTGCCTGGCCGGCATCGACGATCCGGGGCGCGGCTGGACCGAGCGCGACGCGGAGAGCCCGGAGCTCGAGCGAATAGCAAAAGAGATCCCCGCCGAGCTGACCCGCCTGCTCCTGGTCCACCGCCCGAGCTTCTTTCGCCAGGCGGCGCGCCTGGGCTTCCCCGTCTCCCTTGCCGGCCACACGCATGGCGGCCAGATCAGCTTTCCCGGTGCCCAGCACCAGAACCTCTCCCGCCTGGTCGCCCACTGGACACGCGGCCTCTTCCAGATCGACGACTCGCTCCTCTACGTCAACCGCGGACTCGGCCTCGCAGGCCCGCCAATCCGACTCAACTGCCCCCGCGAGATCGCCCTTCTCCGTCTCGTCCAGCGCACCTGAGCGCGGCCCCGGATCCCGCATGTAGTGCAAGAAAGAGGCGCGTTTATCCGATGGCCTCTACGAGGCAGCTTGCGAGTCTCTCGCCGGAGGCGCTTCTCTTGAAGCTCATCATCGGGATCGTTCTCGTCATCGGGTGCATGATAAGTGGCTTTCTGCTCCATCACGGAAAGCTGATCCTGCTCTACGTGCCGTCGGAGTACCTGATCATCGGTGGCATGTCCATCGGAACGCTGATCATCGCGAACCCGCCCCGCGTCTTGCGCGGAATCCTGAAAGACCTCGTCAAGCTGACACGGCTCGGTGGAAAGACCCGCATGCAGTACGTCGAGATGCTGCAGATGATCTACGAGCTCATGCAGCTCGCACGGAGAGAGGGCGTACTGGCACTCGAGGGGCACGTAAACGACCCGCAGCAGTCGACGATCATCTCCAAGTACACGTCCTTCGCGAAGGACGAGCACGCGGTGGCGTTCTTCTGCGACACGCTCAAGCTCTTCGTCGCGGGTGTGCTGGAGCCACACCCGATGGATGAGCTGATGGAGCGGGACCTCGAAGTTCTGCACCACGAGGCACTCGAGCCCTCACAGGCAGTTCAGACACTCGCCGACGCCCTCCCCGCGCTGGGGATCGTCGCCGCGGTGCTCGGCATCATCCTGACGATGCAAGCGATCGACCAGGGCGCAGCGATCGTCGGCATGAAGGTGGCCGGCGCCCTCGTCGGTACGTTCCTGGGGGTCTTCCTCGCCTACGGGTTCGCCGGACCGTTCGCGTCCGCGATGGCGAGCAACGTCAGGTCCAACGAGCACTACTACACGTGCATCCGGCACGTTCTCTTCGCCTCCATCTCTGGCGTCAACCCGCCCATGGCCGTGGAGATCGGGAGGCGCAGCATTCCCAGCGCGGATCGCCCCTCCTTCGAGGAGCTCGAGGAGGCACTCCGCGAGGTAAAGAAAGGCTAGCCCCCGGTGTCGGAAGACCTCGACGGGGGACACCCCCCGATCATCATCAAGCGGGTCTCCGGGGGCCACAGCGCACATCACGGCGGCAACTGGAAGGTGGCCTATGCCGACCTCGTGACGGCCATGATGGCCTTCTTCATCGTGCTCTGGATCCTGGGAGCGGGCGACGACGTCGTCGCGAACGTCGCCTCTTACTTCAAGGATCCCATCGGCTTCACCGAGGGAGGCACGGCGAAGCCGATCGAGAGCGGAACGAACTCCGGCGAGACCGCGATCTTCGAGGACCAGCAGCGCAACCAGATGCTCCTGGACGAGAGCGAGCGGGCGCGGCGCATGGAGGAGTACTGGCGCGAGCAGGCGGAGCGAATTCGCGAGTCGCTCGCCAGCATCGAGAGCTTGAGCAAATACCGCGACCAGATCGAGATCTCCCTGACACCCGAGGGGCTGAAGATCAGTCTGGTCGAGGACAAGGAAACGCCGCTGTTCGAGCTCGGTGGTGTCGAGCTCCACAGCGAGGCGGTGACGCTGCTCCAGGAGCTCGGCAAGGAGCTCAGCCGGCTGCCGAACTACGTCGTGGTCGAGGGACACACGGACGGCCGCGGCTTTGGTGCGAGCTCCGCGCAGAGCAACTGGGAGCTCTCCACCGGACGCAGCAACCGGGCGCGGCGCGGCTTCGAGGCTGGAGGCATCCACGAGAGCCGCTTCCTCGAGGTGCGCGGGTACTCCGACCGCATGCCCTACAATCCGCTGGACCCGGAGGACAGTCGCAACCGCAGGGTCTCGATCACACTATTGACCGATGACGCCTACCGGATGCGGCAGGAGCTGAACCGGCAGAAGGTGATCCCGTAGGCAGGCGCGCAAGGCTGGAGCCCCCGGAAGCGCGCGTATACCATCGGAGCGTAGGTTGGTGGGCCGCGGCCGCCCGCGGCCCGGGTCCCACAGATAACGGAGGGGAGTTCATGAAGCGGCTCATCGGTGGCGGCGTCGCGGTCGTCGTGGTGGCGGCCATCGGAATGGCACTGTGGCAGTCCGGCCCGCGCATCCCGGAAGGAAGCGTGCTGGTGGTGGAGCTCGCTGGCCAGCTCGCGGAGGCTCCACCGGTCGACACGTTGAGCCGACTGACCGCCCGCGGGCCCGCCCTCCCGACGATGCTGCTCTTGCTCGAGATGGCCGGCGCCGACGAGCGTATCTCAGCAGTCTTGCTCCACATCCGCTCGCTCGACGTCGGCTACGCGCGCATCCAGGAGCTACGCGACGCGGTCCTCAGGATTCGTAGCGCGAAAAAGCAGGTGGTCGCGCTCCTCGACCTGGCCGACTTCAACGCCACGCGCGAGCTGTACCTGGCCTCGGCCGCCGACCAGGTCTTCGTCGTGCCGGGGTTCCTCGGTCCGCTCGCGGGGATCGCCGGTCAGGCGATCTTCCTCGGCTCGCTCTTCGAGAAGATCGGGGTTCGATACGAATATGTCCGCATCGGTGACTACAAGTCAGCGGTCGAGACGTTCGCCGCCAGCGAGATGAGTGAGCCCGCCCGGCAGATGACAAACGAGCTCTTCGACGGCCTCTTCGCACAGATCACCTCGGGGATCGCCAAGGGCAGGAACCTCACAGCGTCGGCCGTCGTCGCGCTGATCGACGAGGCGCCAGCGACGAGCCAGGAGTACCTGCAGGCGGGTCTCGCGGATGGCATCGCTGGGCGTGACGAGGTGCTCGAGTCGGCGGGCTTCGAGCAGTCCGAGGAGATTTCCGGGGCCGACTACCTCCGCGTCCCCCCGAATCGCCTCGGCCTGCGCAGCGGCCCGCAGATCGCGCTGATCTTCGGCGAAGGCACAATCATCCAATCGGGCGGGTCCCCGCTGACCCGGAGCTGGCGGGCCGACGAGATCGGCGCCGCGATCGAGCAGGCCGCGGAGGACGAGGCGGTCCGGGCCATTGTGCTGCGCGTGAACTCGCCCGGCGGGTCGTCGCTTGCGAGCGAGCAGCTGTGGCGAGCCATCCGGAGCGCGAGAGAGAGGAAGCCGGTCGTCGTCTCCATGGCAGAGGTCGCGGCCTCTGGCGGGTACTACGTCGCGAGTGGAGCGGACGCCATCCTGGCAGAGCCAGCAACGTTTACCGGATCGATCGGGATTTATTTCCTCCGACCCGCGTTCTCCGGTCTCTACGAGAAGCTCGAGATTGGGACCGAGGTGATCTCGCGCGGCCCACTGGCCGGCATCACCGGTAGCGACAAGCCGCTGACTCCCGTGCAACGCGCGCGCACGTCGGATTGGATCCGGACCCTGTACGCGGAGTTCCTGGAGCGCGTCGCGGAGGGTCGGGGCCTGCAGGCGCAAGACGTGGACAAGGTCGGCCAAGGTCACGTGTGGCTGGGCGCCGCCGCGCTCGAGAACGGGCTCGTCGATGAGCTTGGCGGACTGTGGGCGGCCGTGCAGCGCGCCAAGCGAGAGGCGAACATCCCTGCCGACGTCGACCCGCAGCGGGTTCTCTTTCCTGGCCCACGCTCGACGAGCGATCAGGTTCGGCAGCTGCTCCGCGGCGAGCTTCCCAGCTGGCTGCGCGGCAAGCTCTTCCCCGTGCGTCTGCCAGAGGTCATGACCTGGGACTGGCTTCGCCTCGGAAGCGATCTCCTGCTACTGCCGCCCTACTGGGTGGAGGTCCGCTGAACGGAGCCGGGCAACACGCCCAGGTTCCGGACCAGGCGCAGCGGCCCGTCCTGGTCTCGCTGATCGTAGAGCACGAAGTCGGCCATCCCGTCCCCTTCCAGGTCTCCGAAGCGGATTCGGCCGTTCGTTGCGAACGATTGCCGCGCAGCGCGCCGCGAGTACGGATCACGCGAGCCGCCGAGGAACACCTCCACGCGCTTCCCTGCGCCCGAATTGAGCAGGTCGCGATAGCCATCTCCGTTCAGGTCCGCGCGCACATTCGGAACGAAGCCCCGCGCCCGCCCGCTCTCGAAGTCGAGGGCCAGGTCGAGCTTGCGCTTCATCGCAGGCTCGGTGGCGAAGCCGGACTCCGCGCCGGACCGGTAAATCTCGACCCGCGCGTCGAGCGAGCGTGTCACGAGAGCCTCGATAATCTCCAGCACGCTGAGGTCCAGTCGCACGCGCACGAGCTCCAGCTTGCCGTCGCCGTCCAGGTCTACGAGCTCGTCTGTCCCCCAGCCCTCCGTCTCGAACACCTGGTCGGGCTCCTCCAGATTCCACACCCCTGCCCGGTTGAGGTGGACCGAGGTCCGAAAGGCCGCGTCGAACACGCTGCCGCTCAGGTGCGAGATCAGCAGATCGAGCTGGTCGTCGCCATTCAGGTCCGAGGCCGCCACGCGCACGGCGCCATTACCCCGCACGTGATCGAGCGCAGAGACACGGGCCAGTGGAAGCGAGCGATCCGCCAGAGTCCGGAAGCCCCCGTCGTCGCGGCGCAGAAACACGCGCACCTCGTGCCTGGCCGAGGCGATCAGATCCGACACGCCATCCCCGTCGACGTCTCCGACCGAGAGCTTCGGCACGTCGAGAAACAGCTGGATGTCGCTCTCGACCAGGAGCGGTCCCGGGCGCGGCGTCACAAAGTAGTTGGCGCGCGCCCCGACGCGCGGCTGACCCCTCAGCTCCCCATCCGGAGACAGGACGGTCACGGAGCTCAGCTGTGGGACGATCAGCCACGGGGGCGACCCGAGTTCGGGCCAGGCGAGCCTGAGGCGGTCGACACCACGCTCGTCCTCGACGGCCCCGATCGTCTCGCCATCGGGCACCGCGAATTCTCGCTGCGAGGAGTTGGGTTCGGCCAGAGAAAACGCCAGGATCCCCCGCGAACGCAGCAGGAGGATCTCGACGCCCGGCTCGGAGTCGAGATCGACGAGATCATAGGCGGCACTCCCGGCGGGAAGCGGCCGCTCGAAGCTCGGCGTAGGCTCGAAGCTCCCATCGGGGCGCTGCAGGAACACGCGGATGCTGCGGCGTTCCTCCGGCGGGAACCCGACGAACACGATCTGCATCAGGTCGCCGCGCCCGTTCCCGTTCAGGTCCGCGATCTCCGCGCTTACCGTGCGTCCCTCCGTCGCGAAGAGCTCCACCTGGAACGGGTCCGCCCCGAGCGCAAAGGGCGGAAGGAAGACGAGCAGCAACACGGCAGAGAGGCGCGACAAGCGGCGAGTATAACAGTCGGACCTCGGACTCCCGGCTGCTATGCTGGCTCGAGAGGAGGGGGCGGATGCACTTCGAGAGGGAGTTCGACGTCCACCGGCCACTGTCTGAAGTCGCGTCGCTACTCGACGACGATGCAACGATCGAATGTCTCCTGCCCGGGACCAGTGTGACTCCCAGGGCGGACGGGACACGCGAGACCCGCACCGCCGCTCCGCTCGGACAGTCCAGAGACGTGCGCTTCCAGTTCACGAGACACGCGGAGGGCCTGCGCTTCCAGAAGATCTGTGATGGCAACATCTGGCGTTCTCTGGCTGGCGAGGTCCGGCTGGAGAACCTGGCGACGGAGCTCACCCGAGTGCAGCTGCGCATGCAGGGACGCACACGGACCCTCGTCCCAGAGCTGACGATCCGCGGTCCCCTGCGCATTCAGATCGATCGGATGAGCCAGGCGCTACGGGCCAGGCTCGAGCGAGGGGGAGCCTGAGACGGTGACCCCGCAACCAAAGGGCGCCCCGCCGGTTCCACCTGGAGCGAGGGGTCGACGCAGGCAGCGCTGAATGATCGACGATGACGCGCAGCAGATGCTCGCGTTCAAGGCGGGAGACCGAAGGGCCTTCGAGGACCTTTTTGAGCGCTACACCCCGCGCTTGTTGAACTTTCTCGCTCGCATGGTTCGTGACCGGGAGCGCGCCGAGGAGCTCACACAGGACGTGTTCGTACGTGTGTACACAGCGGTCGAACGCTACGAGCCGAGGGCGAAGTTCTCGACCTGGGTGTTTGGCATCGCGCACAACCTGGCCCTGAACGACCTCGACCGGGCCTACCGCAAGCGAGAGCGTCCGTTCGTCCCGGGCAGCGTGCCCGAGCCCAGGGACACGCTGCCGGATGCAGAAGACAGGATCGCGGCGCGCCAGCTCGGGGAAGCGCTGGAGGCCGCGCTCTCGAAGCTTCCGGACCGGCAACGCTCGGCACTCCTGCTGCGCTCCGAGCAGGGGCTCGACTACCAGGAGATCGGCGAGGTCATGGGAGCAAGCGTCTCCGGCGTGAAGAGCCTGCTTCACCGGGCGCGCGAGAACCTGCTGTCCGAGTTGAAGGAGATTCCAGAGTGACGCCCTGCAGCAACCACCGAGAGGATCTGGTTGCCTACCTCGACCATGAGCTGGAGTCGGCGCTGCGCACCGCACTCGAAAGCCATCTCGCAACGTGCGGGGGCTGCAGCCAGGAGCTCCAGCGGCAGCGACAGCTGAGCGAAGTACTGGCCTCGCTGCCCCAGCTGGAGCCCTCTCCCGAGTTCACAGTCCGCTTCTGGGCCAGGCTCGCCAGCGAGGGCGAATCCCGCCCACGCTGGCTCGCGGGGTTGCCAGAGTGGCTGACAGGATCTCGTGTCGCGCTCGGACTGGGCAGTGCAGCGGCCGTGGCTGCGGCGATCGCCCTGCTGGTTCGCACACCGACGGATCCCGATCCGGACTGGCCCATCGTCGTAGACGCGGAGAACTACGAGCTCTTCCAGGAGGGAGATCTCGAGCTGCTCGACCTACTGGAGATACTCGAGGTATGGGATGGAAGCGAGGACATCTGAGCCTTCCGCTGGCCGTGCTCGGCCTGCTGGCTGCGATGCCCGCATCCGCGGACGAGGCGGCAACGGAGCCGACAAGCGCGACGGAGCTCTCCGAGGAGGACCTCGCGATTCTCGACGCGCTCGAGCTGCTGATTCAGCTGGAGATGCTCGAGAGCTGGGATCCGGGCGAGAACCTGCCGATCCCGACCTCCGACCTGGATGGGGGCGAGGCTCCATGACGCGCCTCGTCGCACTGCTGTGTCTGCTTTTCCTGGCAGCGGGCCCGAGTCGGGCCTACGCCGCGGATTCGGAGCAGGAAGCGAAGGTGGAGCTCTGGAACAGCCTCACTGCCGACGAGCGAGACGAGCTGCGCCGGCGCTACCGCCAGCTGCAGGAGGCGACTCCGGAGCAGCGCCAGGAGCTGCGCCGACGCATGGAACGCTTCCGCAGTCTCCCCGCCGAGAAGCGCAAGCAGATGCGCCAGAGCTATCGCCAGTGGAAGGAGCTCACACCCGAGCGCCGCAAGCGGCTGCACCAGAACTTCCAGCGCTGGCGTCAGCTCTCACCGGGGCAGCGTCGCGACCTGACCGACCAGTACCGCCGCTGGCAACGACTCCCGGACGAGCAGCGCCGGCGCATCAAGCGGTTTCTCGGCGACGATAGAGGGAGGTCGCAGAACCCGCGGCAGGGGCGCCGACCCGGCTCCGACAGATAGGAGTCCCGTTCGGGTACAATCGGTCCTCTTTCGCCAGGAGGACAGCATGGGCGTACTCGACGGAAAGATTGCGATCGTTACCGGGTCCGGCCGAGGAATCGGCAGGGAGATGGCGCTCTACTTCGCCAGCGAGGGGGCGAGCGTGATCGTCAACGACCTCGGTGGCGACGTGGACGGAACCGGTGGGGGACGCGTCGCTGACGAAGTCGTTGCCGAGATCGAAGCCGCCGGTGGCACCGCCGTCGCGAACTACGACACCGTCGCCACTGTCGAGGGTGGCCAGGCGCTCTTTCAGACTGCGATCGACAACTTCGACGGCTGCGACATCCTGGTCAACAACGCGGGCATCCTGCGTGACAAGACGATCTTCAAGATGACGGAGGCGGAGTGGGACGCCGTCATCGCCGTCCACTTGAAGGGGCACTTCTGCTGCTCCGCCCCGTTTGCGCGCTTCATCCGCGAGACGAACCGTCCCGGCTGTCGGATCATCAACTTCTCTTCGGTCTCCGGGCTGTACGGCAACTTCGGACAGGCGAACTACGCTGCCGCCAAGGCGGGGATCGCGGGCTTCACTCGCGTTCTCGCGCTAGAGCTCCAGAAGTACCAGTGCACCGTCAACACCATCTCGCCCGGCGCTGCCACCCGCATGACCATCGCTCTGATGGAGGGTCGCGGCGCCGAGGTAAACCCCGATGACCCGCTCGTCGGCCCCCAGCAGATCGCGCCCGTCGTGACCTGGCTGGCGTCGCCTGCTGCCCAGGACGTGACCGGTCAGATCATTCACGTGTCGGGTGGTCAGGTCGGGATCATGCAGCAGCCCGCCGTGATCCGATCCTTCAAGACGGATCATCTGTGGACGCTGGAAGAGCTCGACCAGGTGGTTCCCACTTTGCTCGAAGCGAAGCGCGTCGCGGACGAGCGCACCGCGAAAGAAGGTGAGCCCGACTCGCTTCCTACCTAGGAAGGCGGGGGCAGCCGCTGGGCTTCTCGGCTCTCTGCAAGTTGACATCGCTGGGTTGACCCCTAGTGTGGCGGGTCACCCCAATTTCGCAGGATCCAGCTCCTGCAGGACGATCGGGGGCGCTGTTGGCTGAGCGCGCGACACAGATCATGGACACCACGCTGCGGGACGGCGAGCAGACGCCGAACGTGGCCTACACACCTTCGGAAAAGCTCCAGCTCGCGCGGCTTCTGCTCCGCAACGTGAAGGTGGACCGCATCGAGATCGCCAGCGCCAGGGTTTCAGACGGCGAGGCGCAAGCGGTCCAGCGCATCACGAGCTGGGCGCGCAGGTCCCGCCTCTTGGACCGTGTCGAGATCCTCGGCTTTGTCGATGGAAAAGCGTCCGTCGACTGGATCGTGAAGATGGGTGGGCGGGTCATCAACTTGCTGACCAAGGGCTCCCAGCGGCACTGCGAGGAGCAGCTGCGGATCTCCCCGGAGAAGCACTTCGAACGGATCGCGGAGACAGTGCGCTACGCAGGCGAGCGGGAGCTGCTCGTCAACGTGTTTCTCGAGGACTGGTCATCCGGCGTCCGCGACGGTTTCGACTACGTGTTCGGGCACGTCAAGAACCTGGCTGGTCTCGGAGTGAAGCGCATCTACCTGGCGGATACGCTGGGGTCCCAGTCGCCCCAGGAGACCGCACGCTACGTGGGTCTCATGACGCGAACCTGGCCAGACCTGCACTTCGAGTTTCACGGCCACAACGACTACGGGCTCGCAAACGCGAACTGCCTCGCCGCCATCGAGTCCGGTGCTCGTGGGATACACACGAGCGTGAACGGAATGGGGGAGCGGGCCGGGAACACACGCCTCGCCGAGATCGTCGCATGTCTTCGAGACCTGACCTCTGCCACGACTCGAGTCGACGAGAGCAAGCTCACAGCGGTCAGTCAGATGGTGGTGACTTTCTCGGGCAAGCAGATCGCCGACAACTCGCCCGTGATCGGTCGAGACGTATTCACCCAGACGGCGGGCATTCACGCGGATGGGGACTGGAAGGCCGAGCTATACGCGAACAAGCTACTGCCGCGTCGCTTCGGCCGGCGCAGGCACTACGCGCTAGGAAAAATGGCTGGCAAGGCTTCGCTCGACCAGAATCTCAAGGTTCTCGGGATCAAGCTCCAGCCGGAAAAGCGCGACCTCGTACTCGAGCGCGTCGTGGAGCTCGGAGACAAGAAACACACCGTGACCATCGCTGATCTGCCGCTGATCATCGCCGACGTGCTCAAAACCCCGGAGAAGCAGCTCGTCCGCGTCGAGAGCTGGGACATCCACTCGACCAGCTCCGCTCTCCCCGTCGCAGCCGTGTCGCTCTCCTTCCAGGGCAAGGTGGCGCGTGGCAAGTCCAGCGGGGACGGCGGCTACGACGCCTTCATGAAGGCCCTCGCAAAGGCCGCTCGCAGCTTCGAGCTCAAGCTGCCGCAGCTCGCCGACTACCAGGTGCGCATTCCGCCGGGTGGCAAGACCGGGGCGCTCGTGGAGACGCTGATCACCTGGCAGAGAAGCTCCCGCTCCGACCCGTTTACAACGCTCGGAGTCGACTCCGACCAGCTCGGGGCAGCCGTGATCGCCACCGAGAAGATGCTGAATCTCATCGTGCAGTCGCCGTCACACTCCTGAGGGATGTGACATGAGATTGAGGCCCCTCCTCCTGCTGCCCTGTCTGATCGCCGGGGGGCTCACCTCTTGCGGGAAAGCTCCCGAGACCGCGCCGCGTTACGAAGCCACGGAGAGCATCCTCGAAGTCGTCTCGGTCCTCCGGCTTCACATCGAGGACGACACGTATCGCTTCCCGCCCGCGCGCGACTTCACCGGGAAGAACGTCTACCGCGCCTCCCTCAACCGCCTCGAGAGCATGGAAGAGGCCTACGCGCAGAAGCTCGCCTCGGGGTACCTGCTCGACGTGGTGCTCTTCGCGAAGGGACGCGCCCTGGAACGCATCCGCGAGTACGAGCTCGCGGCCAAACACTACCAGCGGGTGAGCGCGATGGACTCCGCCCTGGTCGGGCCTGCCACGCTTGGAAACGAGATCTGTACTCGCTTGCTCGCCGCAAGCACACTCGCACCGAGCGCCGAGAGCACTCCGGAGCAGGCGTTGCGGGTCTTCGACGAGCGCCGCGCCGCACTCGAAGGGCTGCTCGTCGACGTCGCCGGCACGCACTACGCCTACGTCGGGATGGAGGAGCTCGAGCGGACCGATGCCGCGCGCGCTTCGAGCTTCGCGGTCCGAGCAAGGGCAAACCCACGGCTTGATCAGCTGGCCCTCGACGAATTCCGCGCGCTCGTCGCAAACCATCCCGACAGCCGCAATCGCTACCGCCATCTGCTCGATCTCGCGGATTTCTACTCAGCCCTCTCGCGCCGCTACGTTCGCGAGGCCACGCCCGCATCTCTGCGCTTCGATCCCGCCACCTTCGACGATTACGCCTACAACGCCACGCGCCTGTACGAGACCGTGTCACAGCAGGACGGTGGCGTGGAGAAGGTGGAGGCGACGCGCAAGCTCGAGGCCTTCCTCGCGTTCCAGCTCCAGGTTCACGATGAGAAGCTGCAGCACTGACTCACCGCGTTGCGGCATCACGAGCGCGTGCCTTGTGGTGGCCGTCATGCTGGCGGCATGCAGCAGCGGGCGGGGCCCAGCGCCGAGCGAGCTTGACCCCCTGACCCGGCAGCGGCCCCCGCGTCCCGTGCTCGCCGACGAGGCTGAGCAGAGCGCCTCCGAGCTGGCTGCACTGGCGCTTGCGGACGACCTGGTGTCGGCGGGAGCCGAGCTCGAGCGACTGCGTCTCGGACCGCACACGGGCCTCGCGGACAACGCGGAGGACGTGCTGAACGCCGCACGCGGCGAGCGCGCCTACGTGGAGCTCTCGGAGCAGATGCTGAAGCGCAACGACCTCGACCCAGCGCTTCGCCTGCGGCTCGAGCGCTACCTCGAGGACCAGCCGCTGGAGAGCGCCGCGGACTCGCTGGCGGACTACCGACGCTACAAGGCCGGCTCGATCTTCAACCGCGCCGTCGCCCCACTCTCCCGCCTCAGCGTCGGTGTCGCGCTCAATCCGGTTGAGACTGTACGCTCTACCGTGGCGTCGATCCGAGTGCTCACCTCGTTCCCCGACGTCACCCCATGGGAGCGGAAGGCGCTCCACGAGTGGGAGGAGTACCTCAGCGAGTACCCCGATGCGCCCGAGGCGGAGAAGCTCGGCAAACGCATCGAGCGCTACCAGGCGAAGCGCACGGGCTTCCTGCACGGCAAGGCCATGGACGCCGCGGAGCGAGCGCACGAGGCCGGCTCCGCTGCCGCGACTCTGGCACACCTCGACCGAGCGGACCGACTCATCCCCGCCACCCCCCGCTCCGCCGAGCTGCGCGCCCTCGCCAGCCAGCGGAGCGAGGCGGAGCAGCGGGCGTGGCACGACAGCTGGAGGGCCGCCGCACTGGTCCCCACAGCTGTCGGCTCGGAGGCGCGCCGAGCTGTTGAAAGCCTGGCCACAGCCGTGCTGAGCGAGCCCCCCGCGCGGATCGCCGAGCTCGCTCGCGCCTCGAAAACGGAGCTGGATCCGGGACCGCTCGCCGACGAGCTGGCCTTCATCGAGAGCCTCGCAGCGCGCCTCGCAGGCGAAGAGGACGAGTTCACGCAGGGAATGCTGCACGTCGCGCGTGCCAGGGACTCGAACATGGCCCGGCACGCGAGCGCGGTCCTCGCCTCCCTGGACCAGAACCCGTACGGGTACTACAAGAGCGCAGTCCGCGCCGACCGAAGCCAGCGTACAAACTGGGTCATGTTGGGCCGGAGCAGCTGGAGGCCGTCCCGAGATACGTTCCCCATGCCCGTCGAGGCCCTGCTCGAGCTTCCAGGACGGATCGTCTCCATCGCCGTCTTCCCGATCCGCATGATCCGCTACCCGAGGACACGAAGCCGCTTCGGCGACGGGGTGATCACCACGGGCGAGCGCTACCTCAAGCGCTTTCCCCAAGGCCCCCACGCGGAAGAGGTGAACCGGAAGCTGGAAACTCTCTACGCGCAGCGCGGTCGTTGGCTCAGCGCGCTCGAGCGCCATCAGGCGAGAGAGCGGATCGATTCTGACCGCGTCGAGAAGTACCGCGACAGGATCGCAGAGCGCACGCTGATGGCGGCGGAAGCACAGCAACGCATCGACCTCAAGGTCGCGTTGCTGCGCGCAATCATCATCGAGTATCCCGAGACCGACGCGGCGGAAGAGGCGCGCGACACGCTACGTGAGTCGATGAGCCGGGCGTCCGCACAGCGGATCCGCGTCTCGCGCGACTTCTTGCTCGAGTTTCCCGAGCTGTGGGGGTCGGCTGCCCTCGGCCTGCGACCGGAGCTGTTCGACGGCGAGCACGACAACGGGGAAATCGGCGAGGACGGAATCTTCCTGCTGGGCCGCACGTACGTGGAGATCTCGCTCGAAGGGCGCGACCCGCTCGTCCGCATGATCCCACCGCAACAGTTCGCACACTTCGTCGCGCTGCTCGAGGAGGCCAGCCATCACCAGCAGGCGACCGATGCACGCGAGCAGCCCCAACCCGACCCGCAGCGCGACCTGTTTTTCGAGCGGGCGCGCCTCGGACTGCTCGACGTTGCCGATCTGCGCCCAACGGCGCGCTCCCAGGCCGAGTTCCTGAGTACACAGGAGAAGTACGGAAACGTCAGGCAGCGCCGCAGCATTCTCCCCGTCGAGCTCGTATTGCGCGGAGATCTCGACAACCTGGGCCTGGCCGCCTTCCCCCGCATCCGGCTGCCGAGAGAAGAGCCAGATGCATTCCTCTACAAGTAGACCCAGCGACGGGACGTGCCTGGCGGAGCCCGCGCTTCGGCCTAGGTTGCACCTGGATCGGCAGCTTCGGGAGCGTAGGCGCGGGCCAGAAGCTCGATCGGGTGGCGGACGTCGACAGGCAGTCCGGCCTGACGCACGCCCGCGGCGATCTGCAGCAGGCAGCCGGGGTTGCCGGTGGCCAGTACGTCTGGCCTGGTCTGTCTGAGTGCCTCGACTTTGCGCGACTGGAGCCGGCCGGCCATCTCCGCGTGCGTCACGTTGTAGATCCCGGCCGCGCCACAGCAGTCGCGGTGCCCGGGCAGGTCGAAGAGCTCGAGGCCGGGAATCGCTCGCAAGAGCACCCGCGGTGCCGCCTCGATCCGCTGGGCGTGTAACAGATGACAGGGATCGTCGTAGGCGACGCGCAGCTCGAGACGTCGCTCCGGGGGCTCGATCCCCACGTCGGCAAGGAACTCGGCGATGTCCCGCACCGAGCTCGCCATGGCGTCGCCCATCTCCCGGAGCGCCGCGCCGCACCCTGCAGAGTTCGTGATGATCGCGTCTACATCGTGACCTGCGAAGGCGCGCTGGTTGGACTCGTGCAGCCGCTCCGCGAACCGGGGGTCACCGCAGTGGATCTGGAGCGCGCCACAGCAGACCTGCTGCTCGGGAACGACGACCTCGAAGCCGTTCCGCACCAGCACTTGGACTGTGGCCTCGTTCACCGGACCAAAAACCTCGGGCATGATGCAGCCGGAGAAGAACGCGACACGCCCGCGCTTGCGTCCAAGGGCGGGGACAACGGCAGCGGGCCGGTGGGGGTCGGGCAGCTCTGGCAGCATTGCCTCTGCGCGCGCCAGCCCGGGCAAGACGCGCAGCACCCGGCTCTTGCGCACCAGGGACTGGAGCCCACTGCGCTGGTACACGCGGAGCCCGCGCATGAGCGCCCGCAGACTTCTCTGTGTACCGACCACTCGGCGCAGTACGAAGCGCTCGACGAAACGGCGCAGGCGCGAGCGAGCGGAGCGGGCGTCGATCTCGGCGCGAGTGCCCTCCAGGAGGTGACCGTAGCGGACGCCGGCCGGGCACGCGGACTCGCAGGCGCGACAGCCGAGACACAGATACATCTCCTCCGTAGCGATGCCGGCAAGCGGTATGCGCTGCTCGGCCACGCCGCGCATCAAGTAGATACGCCCGCGCGGCGAACTCGTCTCGCGCCCTGTCTCCTGGTACGTCGGACAGCTGGGCAGGCACAGGCCACAGTGTACACAGTCCAGTGTTGATTCGTAGTCGATCAGCTCAGATTCCTCCCACGTAGCGTCCCGGGGCAAGCACGCGATCTGGATCGAAGCGCGCTTTGAGCGCGCGCATGAGCGGCAGTCCCTCCGGCTCCGGGCCAAAGGCGTCGTAGCTCGGACTGGACGGGAGATGCTCGAGAAAGAGCAGCCAGCCCTGCGTCTTCACGTCCTCCCACAGCTCCGGAAGAGCTTCCTCCGGAAGCTCGGCGAGAACGACCCCCACCCAGGGCAGCACGAGACGCAGCGCGCTCGCGCCGGCCCGCTGCTCCAGCCGGCGGCAGATCGCCAGGATGTCACTCGGCCGCGCGCTCAAGCGCGCGCGAACGGTTCCCGGCCCGCGCACCGGAGCTCCGATCTCCCGGACGAGTGCCTCCCATGCGCTGGGCGCCGCCTCCTCACCCTCGAAGCGCGAGGCGAACTCCGCCACGCTCGCGTCGCTGCCCTCCAGCAGCCACACGAGCTCCGCTCGCCCGCCGCTTCGCAAGAGGCCCGCGCCCGCGAGCTCGAGCGGCGCCCGCACCAGCTCAGCAGACACGCTGAGTGCGGTCTCGAGCTCTTCGAAGTCGCGCCGTAGCACGCGCCGAGCCTGTGGCAGTCCGCGCAAGCGCAACGTCGCCTCGGTGATCACACCGAGCGTCCCGAACGATCCGCAGTAGAGCCGGACCAGGTCGAAGCCTGTCACGTTCTTGACGACCTTGCCGCCCGCGCGCGTGAGCTCACCGTTCGGCAGCGCCACCTCGAGGCCCAGCAGGTCATTGCGCGCACGGCGCTCCGGAGAGTCTCTCGGGCTCACAGGATCCGCGGCGATGGTTCCGCCCACGCTGGCTTCCGCGAAGATGCCCGGGAGCGACGTGCGTGTTTCCTTAGCTGCGGCGATCCGCGCCAGCTCTTCGACCCTGACGCCGCCCCCGGCGCTCACGATCCCCTCCTCGGGGTCGAGCACGGGAACCGCGTTCAGCCTGCTGAGGTCCAGGAGCACGACGGGGCTCTTGTCTGGCGGGTTTCCCCAGTGGAGCTTCGACCCGCCGCCCGTCGCAACCACCGGCACGCCCTCGCTCCGGGCAGCAGCGAGACAGGCCGCCACCTCGTCCGCAGTTCCCGGCTTCACGACGGCATCGATCGCGGCCTCGGCGAGCTTCGAGCGGCCGGATGGGTGGACATGCTCGGCACCGACGATCGGAGCAAAAGACTTCACGTCAGAACTCTACTTGCGCGTAGCCTCGGTGTCGCGGGTTGCTCTCCGTGCAAGCACGCGGCGTCGGAATGAGCTTGCCCGGATTGCAACGATCCAGTGGATCGAACGCGTCGTGCACCCAGCGCATGGGCTCGAGGTCGCACTCGCGGAAGAGCAGTCGCATGTAGTCGCGCTTCTCGAGGCCAATGCCGTGCTCGCCCGAGAGCACGCCGCCGGCTGCCAGGCAGATGTGCAGGATCTCCACCCCCATCTCCCGCACCCGCTGCATCTCCCCCTCAGCACGCCGGTCGAAGGAGATGTTCGGGTGCAGGTTGCCATCGCCCGCGTGCAGGATGTTGGCCAGCGTAATGTCTCGCTTCGCTGCGGCCTCGTTGATCTGTGCCACCACCTCAGGCAGCCGCGTCCGCGGCACAACCGCGTCGTGCACGTACAGATCCGGCGCGAGCCGGCCCATTGCCCCAAAGGCTCCCTTGCGACCGCGCCAGAACGCGAGCCGCTCGGCCTCATCCTTAGCGACGCGAAGCTCGATGGTCTGCTGCTCCCTGCAGACCCGTTCGACCTGCTCGCGCTCCTCGGCGACCGAGCAGGCAGCACCGTCGAGCTCGACGAGCAGCACGGCACGGGCATCGCGGGGGTAGCCCGCGGCAAAGACGGATGCCTCGACGGCTTCGATCGTCCGGTCGTCGAGCAGCTCGAGCGCGGCGGGCACAATCCCGCTGGCTACGATCCCCGCGACAGCCTCGCACGCACCGACGAGCGAAGAGAACGCCGCGAGGAGCGTGCACACGGTCTCCGGATTTGGCACGAGGCGAACGGTCGCGGAGGTCACGATCCCGAGCGTCCCCTCGGATCCCACGAAGAGTCCGCGCAGGTCGTAGCCCGCGCTGTGGCCGTCACGCCGACCCAGCTTGACCAGACTGGCGTCCGGGAGCACCACCTCGATCTCGAGCACGTGCGGGCTGGTCGTACCGTACTTCAGGGTATGGGGGCCACCGCTGTTCTCCGCGATGTTGCCGCCAATCGTGCATGCCGTCTGGCTCGAGGGATCCGGAGCGTAGTGGAGTCCGAGCGGAGCCACGGCTTCGGAGAGCGCGGCGTTGATCACACCGGGCTGAACCGTCGCGGTCCGATTCACCATGTCCACGTCGAGCAACCGATTCATGCGCGAGCACTCGATCAAGACGCAGCCGTCGACAGGGGTCGCGCCCCCCGAGAGGCCGGTGCCTGCGCCCCGAGCCACGTAGCTCGTTCCCGCGTCGTTGCACACACGGACGATCTCGCGCACCGCGGGGGCCGTCAGGGGAAAGACCACGGCCACAGCCCGCCCCTGAAGAAGGCTGAGCCCATCCGATTCATAGGGGAACAGCTCGACCGGCTGGTCCAGGACCTCCGCCACACCGGATATCCGGCGCAAGCGGCGGATCAGCTGTCTGCTTCGAGTCCCCGACTCAGCCAAGGCCGAGCCGCTCGATCTCGTCCTCGTCCAGACCCAGACAGTGCCCGATCTCGTGCTTCACGGTGATCTCGATCTGCTCGACGAGCTCCTCGCGGGTGCCGGAGACCTTTTCCAGATTCCGCTTGAAGAGCAGGATGCGGTCGACGTCCAGCTCGAGCGCGGTCGCCTGAAGGGGGTTCGAGCCGCTCGCCGTGATCGGAACGCCAAGGAAGAGGCCCAGGATCTGCGGCGACAAGTTGTGCTCGCGGATGAGGCTCGCATCCGGCAGATCCTCGATAATCAGCGGGCAGTTCGCCGTGTACGTGCGGATCTCCGCGGGCAGCTTCTCCAAGGCAGCGGCCGCTGCCGTCTCGAAATCCTCCGCGTCCATGCGCACAGGCAAGGGGTACATCTCCGGGACTAGGTTAGCAGCCTCAGCAAAGAGCCGTTCAGACTCCTCACGAAGCCCCAGGTGCTCCGAGACCAGTGCCATGTGATAGATGCTGTGGGCGCACTCGGGCTCCAGCCCGAGCGCGCGCTCGAGGCTGCGCCGGCTAGCACCGAACTGCCCGAGCTCGAACAGGATCTGGCCCTCGAAGCCGCGGTAGATGCCCACCTCGGCGTGGGCCTTGATGGCTCGCCGCAGCAGGAAGAGCGCCCCCTCGAGGTCGTCCAGGTAAAAGAGCGCCTTGGCCTTGAGGTAGTAGACCTCCGCCTCGGTACCGGAATCGAGCGATCGGCTCAGCAGGCTGTCTGCGAGCTCCAGAGCATTCTCGAACTGCTGGAATTCCTCGACCAGGATCTCTATGCGATTCAGGTGGGCGGGGAAGTACTCCGGATCGACCTCGGCTGCGCGGGCGAAATCCCCCAGGGCATTGTCGCGCTGCTTCTGCCGCTGTTGAGGAGAGCGGTCGACGTGGTCCCATAGGATCTCGCCGCGCCCGTTGTGTGCCTCAGCTCCTACGGGGTTCGCGCGGAGCGCCTCATCGAGCCAGCGCAGCGCTTCCTCGAACCTGCCCGAAGAGGAGCACTCGAATGCTTGATCCATGCAGTCCCAGTACCGTTCTGGATCGACCATCCCTTCCTTCCGCCCCCATCGGGTGCCGATTCTAGCAAACCAGCACCCCCGACTGCAGCGCGCACCACCGACGAGCAACTCTCGTAAACATCCGAATTAACGAATGAAATCCAAGTTTTCGGAGCCGTATCGCAGCTGCGCGCAGCGTCGGTAGAGGGTCCAGCAACACGCAACTTCACCGCTGACGCGGGCGCGTTCCGAGCTCTCCAGAGAGCTCACACGCCGGGTCTCGCAGTCAGACCTCGCCGGGAACCAGGATGCGTTGGCAGTTCGAGCACGTGTGGAGCTCGCCGGAGAGCATCAGGTTCACCATCTGGGGTGGGATCGCTCGATGACAGCCACTGCAGCGATCGTCCCTGACGGTGGCCACGCCACTGCCGTGAGCCTTCGCGACCCTCCGGTAGAGGGATTCGACCTCGGGACCCAGATCGGCCAGACGCTCGGCTCGCTCGGTGACGCGCGCGGCAAGACTCTTCTCCACCAGAGCGAGTTGCCTGCGCAACCCGTCGGCGTCGGCAAGGTGGCCCCGTTCGAGGAGCTCTTGCTCCTTCCCGACGCTCTCGACACGGCCCCTGGCTCCGTCGATCGCTTCCATCCCCAGCAGGATCCCTTCCTCGAGCTGGGAGACCCGCTCGTCCGTGAGCTCGATCTCCCGCAAAAGGGCCGTGTACTCCTCGTTCGTCTTGACCAGAGCGGTCTGCCCCTGGAACTTCGTGCGCTGGGATTCTGCCTCCTGGAGTTCGCCCTCGCGGGCACGTTGGGCCTTCTCGAACTCCGCGAGCTGCTCGTGTGCGGCGGCCACAGCATCCCTCGCGGCCTGGGCCTTGGCCTCCGCTTCCGCGATCTGATGGGGCAAGCGGGCCTTCAGCTGCTCCAGCTCCACGACGGCCTCTTCGCACGTTCCGAGCTCGAACAAGCTCTCTCTGCTGGCGCCCATCACGTGCAAGGATCCACCGCCGGAGGTCCCGGGTCAACGGGTAGCCCCGCTCCGCTGTCGGCGACGACGGTCGAGTCGTCTAGAATCCTCGGACTGCGCCTCAAGTTGGAAGGCGTGCAGACCGAGTGATGGGTCAGGCGACGCCACGTGCGCCTGGGCTCCGCAAGCGATGACACAGAACCCCTACGAGCCACCAAAGGCACGACTCGCCGACCATTCGCAGCGAGGTCTCGGAGAGCTCGGCGAGTTCGACATCGGCGAGTGTCTGTCCGACGCGTGGAGCCTGACCTGGGCCAGCTTCCCCACCTGGCTGGCGATCGGGTTCGTCGGCAGCCTGCTTGTGTTGGCATCGGCGCTCCTCGTCGTACCACTCCTCTTTGTAGTGCCGGTGCTCGTCTGGGGAACGACGCACTCTTCTATCTCAACGTGGTCGATGGTCAGGAGCGCTTCGGCGACCTCTTCAGGGGTTTCTCGACTTTCGGGTCCGCGCTGCTCTCGATGGTCGGCTGGTACGCGGCCACCGCACTGATCGGCTTTATCGGACAGAGCGTCCAGATCACAGGCTCACTGATCGGCTCCCTTGAGCTAGTCGGGCTGGGCGTGATCGTGAACCTGCTCT
The DNA here is from genome assembly GCA_965247115.1 of Myxococcota bacterium. Classification (GTDB taxonomy): domain Bacteria; phylum Myxococcota_A; class UBA9160; order SZUA-336; family SZUA-336; genus JAUXJB01. The sequence goes on along the minus strand of CBDFGR010000003.1, from coordinate 1,685,954 downwards.
GGACGGTCGCGGTCGTGTCTCGGCTCTACTTCGGACCGTTCTTCATCGTGGATCAGGGAATGGGACCCGTCGAGGCCCTGGAGGCCTCGTGGGAGGCAACCAAGCGACAGAAGCTGCGCACCGCGGGGCTATTCGTGGTCTCGTCGCTGGTCGGCATGCTGGGTCTGTTCGCGCTGCTCGTCGGTGTAGTGGTCAGCATGAACATGTTCTTCCTGATGTGGGCTTCGGGCTACCGGCAGATGGTTCCGAGCCTGCCCGAAGCTTCGGCGCCGTGGACCGACGCCAACCCTCTTCCGGTCAGCCCAAGCTGAGAACAGGTCGAGCTCAGCGTGGGGCCGGTGTGGGGCTCAGCGCTGTGCAGGCTGCGCATGAACTCGTACTCCTCGACGAAGGCAGCGTCCTCGTCGAACTCGGTGGCTGCGAGCTCGGCCACGAGTAGCGCGTGCGCCGCGGCGCCCTCTAGAGCCGCGTTCCAGGCGATCCAGAAGTACATCGGTTTGTAGTTGAGCTCGGCGCGCCAGATCTCGAGCACCTCCGCGTACTGCTCGAGTGACAGGAAACGAGCGACGGCCGCGAGCCAGCTAGCCGTCTCCCACAGCTGCTGGCGATCGTTCGTGACCTTGATCCCGCGCAGCAAGGTGCGGAGACTCGCGGGGTCCTCAGCGAAGATCGCCGCGACCAGCGCCGTCGTCCGAACGCGCCCCTCGAAGCTCGGATGGTCCAGTCCGACCGCCCTGGCCTCGTCGCGAGCGCGCGCGACGCGCTCCGCCAGCGCGGCCACGTGCTTCCCATCGACGCTGCTGCGATCCGGCCCGAAGAGATCGCGCTGTGCGCCGGCCCAGTACGACGGGGAGATGGACGCCCAGGAGAGATCGTCATCCAGGGACGCGGATGATCGATCCATGTGCGCTCGCACTCCCGACTCCGGAAGCGGCGCTGCCGCCACCCGCTCCCGCAACGACGCGATGCCGTGACGCGCCTCGTAGTAGCGCGCGAGCAGCGAGTACCGTCCAAGAACGGTCTCCGGACCTTCCACGTCGTGGAACGCGATTCTCTCGAACCAGAGCCCGACAGCCTCGCTCACACGCGTCCAGTCCGCCCCCTCGAAAAGGGGCGTTCCCTTGGTCGCGCGCAGCACCGCAATGGAGCTTCCTGCGTAGCGACGCAGCTGGTGGCGCAGCTGCTCGTCACCCCCATCTCGCCAGTACTTCGGGTCGAAGTCCTCGCTCGCGATCCGATCCATGAGGACCCGCATCGCGTCTCCGACTCTTGGCGCAATCCGACGCGCGAGTACTTCCAGACCGAGCTCGATGTCGTTCGCATCGACCAGCAGGACGTCGACGAGACCTAGCAGCGGATCGAGCAATGGCCCCTGCCCGAGCCCTTCGAGCTCGGGTAGGCGCACATCGAGGATCTCACGTGCGAGCGCTCGCGCCTCCTCGTCGCGATCGGCCGCGTAGAACACCTCCAACCGGTCGAGACTCAACGTGAGTCGACTCTCCTCGGACACGAGCAGCTCCAGCGCGCGCAGAAGGGTATCCGCCGACTCATCGTACTGGCCTGTGTAGCGGTAGAGACTTCCGAGCTCTGCAAGGTTTGCCGGGTCGCGGTCGCCCGACTCGATCAGCAGCTTCATCTTCTTGATCGCGCGGTGGTAGGTCTGAAAGTGCCAATCACGCTGAACGTCGATCATCGTCTGCGCGTAGTCCGGGTCGGAGAAAATTCGCGAGCTCAGAAACCAGCTGGAGCGCGTGTTCTCGCCGGAGAAGCGCAGCAGGATTTCGAGTCGGGTGTGATCGAGCACCTCTCCCGAGCCAAAGAGCGTGTACAGCCGGTCCAGGCTCGCATCGAGCGTAGCTCCGTCGAACTCGAGCGGAGGTCCGGTCTGGAGCAGGTAGGTGTGCCAGATCTCCTCGTCGTCGCGCTCGGACCATGCCAGGGCAGCGTGCGCGGGTAGCCCGATCAGGTGGGAGTTCTTGCCTTGCCGGACCGCGATCTCCTGGTAGAGCTCGGAGAGATCGTCACAATCTCCGCGGTACATGCCACCGGTGTGTGTAGCGAGCGTCTCGAGCGCGGTCTGATGAACGTCCCCACTCCACTGCAACGTACCGACCAGCCAGGGCCGGCGCGTGTCCGGGCTGTCGTATACGTAGACCAGCAGGTACTCGCCGATCAGATCGAGATGTGCTGCGTCCGGCAGGGCGACTGCCGCTTGCGCGAAAAAGCGTTCAGCACGCTCGGCGCTACCGTCCCGAGCCGGCTCCAGGCGTCCATGCGCGGTGATCAGCGAGAGGACATCGCCGTCGAGTCCCGTGACGAGAAGGTGCGGAGGCAGGCCCTGGGTGAGCGCAAACTCCTGCTCCGCCGCGGCGTCCTCGAACGCCTTCTTCCACGCGGGCACGTTCGCCTGGAAGCCCTGCTCGCGATCCCAGGCCGCCAGGCGCACGTCGCCGCGATACAGGTCTGCCCCGAGCCAGGCGTCGGAACCCACGGCCGGGTCGGTGCCGGGAGGCAGGTGCACCACGGAGATCACGCTTGGCGCGTCGGGATAGTAGGCGGGGCGCGTTGCAAGCCTCGAGTAGCCCGAGCGCTCCGGTGTCGAGAGCAACCAGGCTCCGCTTCCAAACGCATCTTCCGAGTACACCAGACGGGAGCTGGCCGAGGCGTACTGGGTCAGTGGAACGAGGGCCTCCGACTCCAGTACTGCCACCTCCAGCGCGACGCGCGCTGTCTCATCCGCTTCTAGCTGCTCGAGCCAGCCGTGTCGCACCAGCCGCCGCGCAAAGCTCGGCGGCAGGACGTCGAAGCTCGCACTGTTGTCGTCCTTCTGATCGAGCTGAAGCAGGACCTCGACCAGCGCGGCGCGGCTCGAGTGATCGCTCTCCCTCCGTTCCAGAGATGCAGAGAAGCGCTCCATCGCAGCTTTGAGGGCAGCCCGTGCACGCTCGTGCCGCTCGCTGGCACGCTCTCGCAGCATCTTGGGGTCCGACGCAACGAGCACACCCTCAGGCAACACGACCAGCTCTCGCGAGTAGAGGTAGGACCCGGCGAGCGCGGTCCGGTACAGCGTAAGCCCGTCCAGCTCTAGCTCCGAATCGCCGACGTGCGCGAGCATGCGATCGAGATCCCGGAGCGGCTCGGTCTCGCCCTGCACCCCCACGGCCCAGTCCACACGCAGTGGGCCCTCCCGCGTCTCGATGAGGAGATCGCGACCCTCTCGAACCTCGAGGATCCGATGCTGTCGACCGGCTCCGCGTTGCCAGTCGTCAGGGAGCTGGTGCGCGACGGGACTCTGGTGAGGCCCGCAAGCTACTATCAAGAGCGCAATCAGCTCGGTGGGGAAACGCATGCGGTTCCCCGTGAGTTTAACAGACGACTCGCAAAACGACCGTTGCGCGAACACATCTGAGGCCGGGAGAAACCAGGAAACGACATGGACGCCGCGACGCTCTCCCTCTACCACTTCGATAGCTGTCCCTTCTGCGAGCTCGTTCGCCTCGCCGTCGCGCGACTGGGAGTCACCGTGGATCTCCGCGACATCCAGACCGACCCCACTCACTTCTACGCACTCATCGAGGCCACGGGCCGCGCCACCGTTCCGTGTCTGCGCATCGACCCTGACTCCGGCGACAGCGTCTGGATGCACGAGTCCGCCGATATCGTGAGGTACCTGGAGGACCGAGCTGCCTGAGGCGCGCGCCGCTGACGCTGCGCGCTAGCAGCTAATCGCCGCGTTTCAGCCTCTGCAGCGCCCGCTTGTCGCGCTTTGTCGGCCGACCTGCGCCGCGGTCGCGCTGCACCGAGCCCAGTCGGGTGTCGAGCGGAGCTGGCGAGCGATCCTCGTACAGCTCGCGCGCCAGCGGGGCGCTGAGCCGCTTCTCCGCAAGCTTCGCGACGATCAGGATGCGCTTCGCAGCCGGCGTCCCTGCCCTGATCTCGTCTCCAACCACGACCGGATGGTGAGCCTTGGCGTTGGTCAGGTTGACCTTGACCCGGCCGCCGGCGCATGCGGCCGTAGCCAACGTCCGAGACTTGAAAATCCGCGACGCGTAGAGCCACCGATCAACCCGCACGCTCTCCATAGCGCCATCATAGGCAAGCCGCCCCGCCACGTGTCTTGCGGGTCCCGGCGCGCGAGCGGTCGCGCGCCACCCGCTCTACGTTCGGCTTCGCCTCACTGCGCGCCGCTACGCGGCTTGCGTTGGGGGTCGCGGCGCGCAAGCGGTCCTCCCGCGGGCTGCTGATGGGCACTCGCTCTGCCCTCGGCTTTGCCTGACTGCGAACACTAGGAATGCAGCTTGCTCCTGAGCTCCTCGAGGCCGGGGTAGTGCGGCTCGAACAGCTCGATGCGTTCGATCATCTCGAGGGATCCTGCGCGATCGCCGAGCTGAAAACGCAGTCCTGCTAGCGTGAAGATCAGATCGAGGTTGCCGCTGTGCAGCTCCACGAACGCGCGCACGCGCCGCTCCGCAAGTGCGAGCTCCCCGGTTTGAAAGCCCGCCTGCACCACTCCATAGACCGCAGAGACGCAGTCGGCTTGCATGTCGAGCGCCTCTTCGAGATGGAGGAGAGCTTCGCGCGCCCGTCCGGCCTGTAGCAGCGCGAGGCCCAACCCGGTCATAGTGCGAGGCGACTTCTCTCCGGCGATGGCGCGCCGGAAATACTCCTCCGCAGCCGGCGCGTCGACCTGGTGCACGGCCAGGGAGCCGAGACCCACCAGCGGATCGACGAGCTCGGGCGCGAGTCGCAGCGCCTCCTCAAAGGCCTGTCGCGCACCCCCGATCTGGTTCGAGTCGACGAGGACGCGTCCGCGCTCACAGAGCAGCTCGGCAGTCTCGCGCTTCGAGATCTCCTCCGCCGAGGCGAGGGCAACGAGGGCTGCGCTCGTGTCGCCGGCCTTCCGATGTATCGAGGCGAGCCGTCGATACCCAAGGGGGCTCGGCTGCTGCTCGAGCAGGGCGATCAGCCGCTCCCGCGCCCCCTCTACGTCACCGAAGGCCACCTGGGCCTCGATGCCCTCCAGCAGCGACTCGCCAGGATTGAGCTCGAGCCCCGCCTCCTGGCGCGGGAGCGGAGCGAAGCGAGGCTCTGCCTCACGCACACGGCTCTCGATCTCCCCCAGGTGCGCACGGAGCGCGGTGGCCATGCGGTCCGCTGCCGAGCCTTCCGTGCAGAGCAGCTCGGTGCGACAGCGGGTGCGAGCGTCAGAGTACTGGCGTGACCACGACGAGCCAGGGAGGGCGGAGCGCACCGCGGCCGCCAGCGATTCGGGTTTGTGCACGCGTGGTCCGACCTCGAGCTTGGGATCGAGAATGCCCGCCGCCTGCGTCCCGTCGGCGGCACCCTCGAGGAGCACGGTACCCCTGCCGAGGGCCGCTGCCTCGTAGAGCACGCTCGCACGATCGGATACGACCACATCGCTGGCCGCGAGGGCGCGCCGCGGGTCGAGACGCTCGAGCAGCGCAAGGCCGGGCGTGTGGGCGGCCAGCTCCCGCAGCTTGATGCCTCCGACTCCAGCAGTGTCATCCGAGACAGCGAGCACCGTCAGTCCCGAGGCGGGAAGCCGAGCGATCTCGTCGCTCACCAGGCTCGCGAATGCACCTTGGCTGTCGCTCGAGGGAAGGTAGAGGACGACTTCGGCCTCGGGAGGCAGGTACAGCTCGGCGCGCGCCTTCGTCCTGGAACCTGTGGGATCCTCGACCAGCTCGTCGAGTCGGGCGATCCCACACACGCTGACCTTGTTCGCGCCGCGCTCGCGCAAGGGCGCCAGCTCGGCTGTGAAGGGGCCGGGAACGAAGATCAGGTCCGCGGTCGCCAGCTCGGTGGGCACCACGCGCCAGGGCGGGTCGATCTCATCGACGATGATCGCGCAGGGAGGTGGGTTCTGGTCGCCCAGGGCGAGGGGACCGGCCACCATGACCCGGAGCAAACATGGGAGGGGACCCACCGCGCAGCCTGGCTCCGGCCCGCCGTCAGGTTCCGAGCGGAGCCCCGGGGCGGTGGTCAGCTCTGCCCGCTCGCCTTGTCGCTCCAACGCACCGCGCAAGGCTCGCAGCGTTGCGAAGTCGGTGACCTCCCGCGCATGAAGCTCGATTCGTGACTTGGACACTAGACCTGCACCCCCTCGCGCACGCAGCCGTCCCGACAAGCTCAACGGCAGCCGGGCAAATTTCCTTGAGGGGTGGTGGCCGACTTGCGGCGGAGGGGTCTAGCCGTTCAGCAGCGCGCAGGCATCGGCGAAGAACTGGAGCGTTGAGCGCTCGTCCTGCGCAATGGTGCGCAACAGGAACTGTGTCTCCGGATCGTCGTCGAGCTGGTCCGCGATGTCGTGAATCGGCTTGAGCGCGGCATCGATGTCAGGGAAGCGCTGTACGAATTCGAGCAGCTTCTGGGCGTCGGTCTTCTCGGTCGAGGCGGAGCTCTTCATTGCCTTCTCGCGCTCCTCCGGCGGAATCTCGAAGCTGGGCGCCGCTCCGAGCTCGCGCAGACGCTCCTCGAGCAGGCGGGCGTGCATCCCCTCGCGCTGCTGGGCCGTCCGGAGTCCGCCGCGAACACAGGCCGTGTCGCTCACCGCGAGCCAGGCCCCGAGCGAGGCCTCGCCAAGCGCTTCGCCGGCGCGGAAGGAGTCGAGAAAGGTGAGAACCTCTTGCTTGTCGAGCTTCTTCTGACCAGCCAGACGCCCGACTCCCCCCTCCAGGGCGGAGATCCTCGCGCAGATCTGCGCCTGTTGCTCGCTCAGCCGGGCGATTGCGCTCTCGATGCGCTGCAGTGCCAAGTCCGACATTCCTGACTCCTCCGCAGAGTGTTGGACCATCTTAGCCGCAGCGAGCAACGGGCGAAAAGCCAGCTCCGGGAGACCCGGATCTCGCTTTTTTCGGAATGTGGGATCAACCCCGCGAATCGGTCTCGAATATATCGTTTCCGTTGAATAAACAGCCAGTTGCGATAGGTGATCAAGGGCCGTGATACGGGGCTATTATCCCTCAAAGAGGCGCCCTCAGGTTGCCCGTGCAGATCCCCGATGATGGCCTCGCGACTTGCCTCCGCGCCACAGGGGGGCTAAAGGGGACCACTCCGCAGGGTCGGGAGCAACGTTGAGCAAATCGCTGGTCATCACCGAGAAGCCTAGCGTCGCGCGGGACATCGTCGCGGCGCTGGGGGGATTTCACGAGCACGACGGCTTCTGGGAGAGTGACGAGCTGATCGTCACCTTCTCCGTCGGCCACATCGTGGAGCTGCTCTCGCCGGAGGAAGTCGACCCGAAGTACAAGCGCTGGACCCTCGACACCCTCCCGATCTTGCCGGAGCGCTTCGAGCTGAAGCAGAAAGCGGGCGCCAGCGAGCGGATCCGCACCATCAAGAAGCTGCTGGCGCGCGATGACGTCCTCGAGGTTGTGAACGCCTGCGATGCCGGACGCGAGGGAGAGCTCATCTTCCGCGAAATCGTCGACTTTCTCGGCAACCAGAAGCCGACTCGGCGGTTGTGGCTGCAGTCCATGACCCGTCGAGCCATCCTCGAAGGCTTCGAGTCGCTGGCTCCCGGCGAAGACTACGACGGTCTAGGTGCTGCAGCAGCCTGCCGCTCGCGATCCGACTGGCTGATCGGGCTGAATGCTACTCGCGCGCTGACGCGGCGCCTCAAGGGCCGCAAGGAGAAGACGGCCTGGTCGGCAGGACGAGTGCAGACACCCACCCTGGCTATCCTGGTGGGGCGCGAGCTCGAGATCCTCTCACACGTTCCCCTGCCCTACTGGCAGCTGCACGCGAGGTTCTCGGCCGGAAGCCACGAGTATCTCGGCGTGTGGTTCGATTCATCCTTCCGTGCCGACGACACACAACCAGAGGCGCGTGACAACCGCATCTTCGACGAGATGCGCGCGAACGCCATCATCGACGCCATCGCGACGAAGGCGGGCGCGGCGCGCGAAACTCGCAAGCCCAGCCGGGAGACCGCCCCGCCGCTGTTCGACCTGACAAGCCTGCAGCGAGAGGGCAACCGTCGCTTCGGCTGGTCGGCCCGCCGCACCTTGAACGCGGCGCAGCGTTGCTACGAGATGCACAAGCTGCTGACCTATCCGCGCACGGATTCGCGTGCGCTCCCCGCGGACTATCGAGAGACGGTGGACCAGATTCTGCAGACGTTCGCGGGAGACGGCCCCTATCAGAGTGAGGCAGGCAACCTGGTCGAGAACGGGATGCAGAATACCAGGCGTACGTTCGACGACTCGAAGGTCTCGGACCACTTCGCGGTCATCCCGACCGGGAAGCTTCCGGGCGGAGAGCTGTCCGGGGACGACGGGAAGCTCTTCGATCTGGTGACTCGGCGCTTCCTGGCGACCTTCTTCCCGCCTGCGGGCTGGACCCGCGTCGAGCGGGTTACCGAGGTAGGAGAGAACTCGTTCCGCTCGCGCTCGCGCACACTCGACGAGCCGGGCTGGCGGGCCGTCATGGGTCAAGTCGAGCAGGAGGACCAGGCTCTTCCTCCGCTGATCCCTGGACAGACGGAAAGTGCCGGCGTCGAGGTCGAGACCGTCGACGTGGAGCTCCAGGCAGAGACGACGAAGCCGGCACCGCGCGTCAGCGAGGCGCGGCTCCTGTCCTTGATGGAGAGCGCCGGACGTCAGGTAGAGGACGAAGAGCTGGCAGAAGCGATGCGCGATAAGGGGATCGGCACTCCGGCCACCCGAGCCGACATCATCGAGAACCTGATCGCCAAAGGCTATCTCGTGCGGATCGGCAAGGCGCTTCGACCCACCGTCAAGGGGATCCGGCTCGTAGACGTGCTCAATCGCATTCACGCGGATCGGCTGGCCACACCAGAGCTCACCGGGGAGCTGGAGTTCCGCCTGAGTGAGGTCGAGCGGGGAGTTCGCACCGTCGACGAGTTCATGAGAGAGATCGTCGACTACACGAAAGAAGTCGTCGACGTAACGGTGAGCTTCGACTACGAGGACCTGTACAAGGACGACCCCTTGCTGGGGAAGTGTCCGCTCTGCGATCGTCCCGTGTACGAACGCTCCTGGTTCTATCGCTGCGAAGAGGTGCCGGACGTCTCACGCGAAGAGGACTGCCCTTTCCGCATCTGGAAGGACAAGTCCGGCCGCTACGTCGATCGGCGCACAGCAGAGACGCTGCTCGAGAAGGGCGAGACGGGCGAGCTCGAGGGCTTTACGTATCGGGACGGGCGTACCTATAACGCTCGGCTCAGTCTGGAGGAAGGAGAGGTCCAGCTACACGCCGTGCAGGGCAGCGCGGGCGAGCGTATCTCCGACGTGCCGGAGTACGACGTCAACGAGCAACCCCTCGGGCCTTGCCCCATGGGATGCGGCAGCGACGTCGTCGAGACACCAATCCAGTACCGCTGCGCCGCCGGGCTCGAGAGAGAGGCCGGCAATCTGGAGAAGGCGCGAACGTGGGCCGAGGAGCGGAAGGCCGCGGGCCAGCCGCTGCGGAAGTACAAGATCCCCACAGAAGACCAGCCCTGTCCGTTCATCCTGCCGCGTACGGTGTGCAAGCGCGAGATGACCCGCGAAGACTGTCTGAAGTTCATCAGTGCCCGTGAGACGGACACTCTCGACGACTTCACCTCGCGCTTTGGTCGGCCGTTCGGCGCAAAGCTTGTACTCAAGGAGAACGGGCGCCACGGCTTTGAGTTCTTGAATCCATCGGGCCGGGGCCAGCGCAAGGCCGGTACCAAGCGCGGCACCGGCAAGAAGACAACTCGCAAGCGGACGGGCGGGCGCGCGTCTTCCAAGAAGACGACTACAAAGAAGCCGGCTCGCAAGAAGACGAGCCGCAAGGCTTCTAGCAGGAAAAAGACAGCTGGCAAGAAGGCATCGCGTGCCAAGAGCGTCCGCAAGAAGTCCACTCGAAAGCGAGCGGCGAAAGAGTCCGCCGGCAACTCGTGAGGTCTTTCTCCCGGATAAGGTCGTGAGCGCGACACGGCGGATCGCGCTCGCCCAGCAGCGCGTATCGGAGGATCCTGACCTCAGCCTGCGTAGGGCCGAAGACGCGATTCGCTCGGCCGCGGACCGAGGGGCAGAGCTCGTCTGCCTGCCAGAGCTTTTCCGCACTCCATACTTTCCCCAGAGCGAGGACTCCTCCAAGTTCGATCTCGCAGAGCCGATCCCGGGACCGACGACGGAGGCCATGCAGAAGCTCGCGGGGGACCTGCGCGTAGTGGTGGTCGCGCCCGTCTTTGAGCGGCGGGCCGCCGGTCTCTATCACAACACGGCTTGCGTGATCGACGCCGACGGCAGCCTGTGCGGACGCTACCGGAAGATGCACATCCCGGACGATCCGTTCTTCTACGAGAAGTTCTACTTCTCCCCGGGAGATACGGGGTTCGACAGCTTCGACACCGCAGTCGGGCGGATCGGGGTCCTGATCTGCTGGGACCAGTGGTTTCCCGAGGCAGCGCGCCTGCTCGCACTCGACGGCGCAGAGATCCTCCTCTATCCGACCGCAATCGGATGGCTCCGGAGTGAGACCGTAGCGGACCGCGCAACGCAACGGGAAGCCTGGCTCACCGTTCAGAAAGCGCACGCGATCGCGAACGGCGTTTTCGTAGCAGCCGTGAACCGCGTCGGTCAAGAGAGTGAGGTGAACTTCTGGGGTAGCTCCTTTGCGTGCGATCCGTACGGGCGCATCCTCGGCATGTCGCCGAATGACGGGGAGGACCTGCTCGTCGTCGACTGCGCCCTCGATCTGATCGAGCAGAAGCGTCGCGATTGGCCGTTTCTCCGCGACCGACGCGTAGACGCCTACGGAGAGCTCGTCGAACGCTTCCGCCGCTAGATGCGCCGGATGCCCGCCGAGTGGGAACGCCACGCGGCGACATGGGTCGTGTGGCCCCACAGCTCCGACACCTGGCCGGGCTGCCTCGCGGAGGCGCAGGCGGAGTTCGAGACGCTGGTCCGCGCGCTGGCTGAGTCCGAGCAGGTACACATCCTGGTGCAGGACGACGAGCTGGCGCGGGACGTCGCCGCTCGACTCCGCAGCGTCGAGACGAGCGCGCAGCTTCACCACGTCGCGACCGACGATGCCTGGATGCGCGACATCGGCCCGACCTTCGTCGAGGACACAACGAGGGGTGCGCTTGCAATCGACTGGGAGTTCAATTCCTGGGGGCAAAAGTACCCGCCATGGAGTCGCGATGACGCGGTCGCGAAACACGTCGCCTGCCTCGCGGGAGTGCCGCGGGTGCGAGCCGATCTCGTTGCCGAGGGCGGATCCCTCGAGGTCGACGGTACGGGAACCGTGATCGCCAGCGTGGCAACGCTGGTGGACGAGCAACGGAACCCTGGCCGGGAACTCACCGAAATTGAAGGTACGCTCCAAGCCCTGCTCGGAGTCACGCGCTTCCTCTGGCTCGACGGCTGCATCGAAGGCGACGACACGGACGGGCACGTGGACGAGATCGCCCGCTTCGCGGCTCCGGGCCGCATCGTATGCGCCCGCGCCCCGGATCCGAGCGACCCGAACCACGAGCCGCTCGAACGTTGCCGCGCCCGCCTGCTCGAAGAGCCCGACCTCGAGGTCGTCGACCTCCCCCTGCCGCCGCCGATCGAGGCGGATGGTCAGCGCCTCCCCGCGAGCTACGCCAACTTCTACCTCACCAACGGCGCCGTCCTGGTCCCGACCTTCGGCGAAGCGTCGGACGCGGACGCCCTAGACCTCCTGGCCCACCTCTTCCCCACCCGCAAGGCGCTCCCGATCCCGTCGAGAACCCTGGTCCGCGGCCTGGGCTCCGTCCACTGCCTCACCCAGCAACAACCTGAACTTGGGGACGGTCCTTAATCTTGACTTTTTGGCGCCGAGGCGGATCTCGAAAAGTCAAGATTAAGGACCGTCCCCGATCTTTCAGAGTCCGACGACTTCGGCAGCGAGCTCGATCAGGGTGGGGACTCGGCCGCCGATGCTCTTGAAGCGCTCGTCTTCTGTCTGTCCGCGGACCCAGCGAATGTAGATCTGTTGGAGCACCACGGCGCTCTTCCAGAGAGCGAAGGCCTCGTACCAGCTGATGGTCTCGAGGCCGACGCCTCGAAGCTCGGCGTAGTGCTCCGCGAGCTCGGCGCGGGTCGGGAACCCGGGCTGTGCCGTGAGGGCGGTAGTGGCTCCGCGATCCTTCGCGTCGTCGGCCTGGGCCCAGTACCCGAGCAACGTCCCGAGGTCGATCAGGGGGTCGCCCAGGGTGGTCATGTCCCAGTCGAGGATCGCGTCGATCTTGTCCGGGTTGCGAGGCTGGAACATCACGTTGTCGAATTTCAGGTCGTTGTGGACAAGGCTCGAGCGCTGGGACTGTGGCAGCGTGGCAACAAGGCGCTCGTAGACCTGGTCGAAGAGCGGGATCTCCACGTTCTTGGCGCCTTCCCAGCGGCCCTTCCAGCCGTGGACCTGGCGCTCGGCAAAGCCCTCGGGCTTGCCCAGATCCTCGAGACCGATCGCCTTGTAGTCGATGCTGTGGAACTGCGCCATAACATTGATCAGTGTCATGCTCATGCGACGGCGCGCAGCCGGCTCGACGTCCAGGTCCTCTGGAACTCGATGCCGCACGACGGTGCCCCGCCTGCGCTCCATGATGAAGAAGGTCGCCCCGATCACGCTCTGGTCCTCACAGAGCAGGTAGGCGTGGGGCGCCGGTCCAAAGTGCTCCGCCAGTCGGGAGAGCACCTTGTACTCGCGCGCCATATCGTGCGAACGCGGGGCCACAGGGCCAAGCGGTGGTCGGCGCAAGACGAGCTCCCGCTCGCCGAAGCGCAGCAGGTAGGTGAGGTTCGCATGCCCGCCGGGGAACTGGAGCACCTGCAGGGGGCCCTCCAGGTCCGGAATCCGCTCGCGCAGGTGAGCCTCGATGACCTTGCCGTCGAATTCCTCGCCGGCTCGGACCGGAGCCAGCTCCGGAGGTTCGGCCTGTCGGGGAGTTTCGGAGGCCATGGCCCGAGCCTATCAGAAGTGGCTCACTCCTCCCGGAACTCCACTCCCTTGGATCGTCCTGCCCTTCCCCGCCCACCCCCAGGGGCGGACCCAGTCCGTCGCAGTGCACTTGAATCCTGCTGCCACGTCCCTACTCTGATCCCGCCTTCCTCGGTAGCTCAGTTGGTAGAGCGGGTGGCTGTTAACCACTAGGTCGGGGGTTCGAGTCCCTCCCGGGGAGCCAAAGAATCCAGTCACGTGGCGGATTCTTGCCATCGCTGTAACCGCGTTCAGTGTGCGAAGCGCCTCACGAGCGGTTAGTCCGATCCACATCAGCTTCAGACCCCGAGCTCCTTAGGTGTCTTGAAGAGCCGGAAGCTCTGTCTCCCATCGCCACCCTGATTTCTTCAACAACCGCCTTCGGGCCTTTGGCGCCTTCCAGCTCCGAGCTCTTCTGCGGGACGCAGCGTGCGTTGCTTGCGCCACGCCCGAAGCCTATCGCCGAAGGTTATGGGAGCTTCGCTGCTCGCCACTGTGACTCGGCTGTCGCTCACCGTTCACCTGCCCTCGCGTGCGCGGAGACATCAGGGCTTCGCTGCTCCTCCCGTGACCGCTCTTGCACGTAGAGATACGCAGGCACTGCACACGAAAGGCCGATCACCAGGTTCACCGCAATGTACGCCCAGATCCGTGGGGTCCGCTGGGCGAACAGGAAGATCCAGAAGGTTATGGATGTGATCAGCAGATCCGCACTGAACCCGCCTGCGGCCCCGTTTGCGAATAGTGCTGGGATGAAGGTGCCTAGCGACGAGCCTTCGGCCGCGAAAAACTGCACGAAAAAGACGTAGGGAATGAGTGCTCCGACAATCGTGAGCAACAGGTAGACGTTCTTCAGGTTCATAGATCTCGTCCTCTCGTTAGGCCCTCTCTCATGCCTCGGGAAACCGCAGTGTCCGAGAAACCCGAGCGAACCCTCGCCCAGTCAGTCAACGAACCCTCCCATCGCCTGGCGGAGGACGATCCTATTGGCGTCGCAGGCAGTCGCGCCTGCGATCGCGGTGAGCATCAAAGCGGTCGCCAGCGTGTGTTGGCCCCGGGTATGGAGTCGCATGGAATGACCCTTTCGAGAGGGGCACGTCGAGTGATACGAAGGTATTGTAAAAACTATACGATCGTGTACTTTGGTGTCAATGAAAGAAGAGACGCACGGTGCGCGTCGCCGGCGAGAGATCGTCGCCGCAGCGACGGATCTGAGTACGGCGGAAGGGCTCGAGAGCCTTTCCTTCAGCCGAATAGCCAGCGAGGTAGGTCTGACGAAGGCTGGCGTTGCCGCACACTTTGAATCCAAGGAGGCGCTCCAACTCGAAGTGGTCGATGCCGCGGCGTCCTCGTATGCGATCAGCCTTGTCGCCGCGGGCGCCGCGGCCGAACCGGGCCTGCCTCGACTGGCTGCCCTCTGTGCCGCATGGCTCGAGCATCTCGAATCGATCGACTACCGCGGCGGCTGCTTTTTCGCTGCGGCAGGGCAAGCGTTCGCAGGACGACCCGGTCCTGTCCGCGACGCTGTGGCTGGTCATACCCGAAGGTTTCTTCAGGAGCTGAACGAACAGGCGCGACTTGCGAAGCGACTGGGTGAGTTCGGCGCAAATGTCGCTCCGGAGACACTTGCATTTCAGATTCACGCCCTTGCGCAGGAAGCCAATCTTCGCCGCGAGCTTCTCGATGAGGGCGACGCGTTCGCCCATGCGCGGCGTGCACTCGATCAGCTGTTGTCCACCGCGGCTGATCGCGGATAAGGAGAACACCATGCAGCTCTGGTCCGGAACACTCAGCCCATTCAGCGCGAAGGTCCGCATCGTGCTCGCGGAGAAGGGACTCCCCTACGAACTCCACGATGTGGCCTGGACTCGGTCGAGTCTGTGGGGCGAGAAGCCCGATGATTTTCTCGCCCTGAGTCCACGCGGACAGGTCCCTGTGCTGATCGATGGCGAACTGGTGATCCCTGATTCAACCGTCATCTGCGACTATCTGGAAGAGCGCTACCCAGACGTTCCGCTCATGCCGTCCGATCCAGAGGGACGAGCGCGATGTCGCGTCCTCGAAGACCAGGCGGACTTCGAGTTGACGGAGTTTGTCACGGTTCTGATCCGCGAGGTGTTTCGAAAGCCCAATACATCGGATAGGGATTCCGACGCCGTCTCGTATGCCGAGGAGGGTATTCGAGGAGCGTGTCGCCGACATAGGTACGCTCATGATGGTGAGTTTTTCCTCATTCCTGGGTTGCGCGCCCTCGCAGGGGACGCACCTACAGCGCTGGATGACGACGATGAGTGCAAGGCCCAGCGTGGCCTCTGAGTTCGCGACGATCACCAAGGCCGCGCAATCGGCTTGACCAGAACGAGAAGGTCCAGAGGTCGGTCAACTACGCAGCTCTATTCCTCGGCGAGCACGAAATATCTCCCCGCAGACTGGCTGGCGTCAGGTCGATAGACATATTTCTTCCCCGGAGCCAGTGTCTCTTCATAGAGCACCTCCTCGCGGCCGTTCGCCGTTATTGCCAGGGCGTATTCGTCTGGTCCGGGCAGATAGAACCTTGCGTAGCCTTTTCGATTTGCCCTGGTTCGACACATGCCCGCGACCAGGACCTTCGCATTCGGGACTGGGATTCCGTCGCCGTCGAGCACCAACAGAACCGCGGTCCGGCGTGGAGAAAGGTGAACAGCCAGAAACTGCTTGAGCCAGCCGGCTCGGCCGGGAACGGTTCCCTCGGGCATGTTGTCGAGGACATCTTTCTCGTAGCCGGCTTGCTTGGGCGTGACCCAGTCGGGTCCGTATTTGTAGCGGAGGTACTCCTCGGGCGGACTGGGAACGCGATATTCTCCGCCGATGAAGTCGACCTCCTTCAATTCGGTGAATAGGCTGACAGGAAATGGCACGCCGGGGTAATGAGCGATCGTACCTTTAACCACCCGGTAGCACTGCCAGTCGATCCTGATCCGGTACTTCATGATCTTGACCGAGGTGTAGAGGCCTTCGGGGAGAACCTCGACGTAACATCCATTGCCTCGAAACGCCTCGACCGTGGGCTCGATCGCTTCCTCGGTGAAGCCGTGCAAGCCCA
Organism: Myxococcota bacterium; assembly: GCA_965247115.1. GTDB lineage: Bacteria > Myxococcota_A > UBA9160 > SZUA-336 > SZUA-336 > JAUXJB01. The sequence goes on along the minus strand of CBDFGR010000003.1, from coordinate 1,669,918 downwards.
TGATCGAGCCAAGGTCCAGGTCATCGTCCCACGGAATCAGCGCTTGATCTCTCACCGCACCGAGACAGGTGCCCTGTCGGAGAAAGAAGACCACGCCGTGGTCATCGAAGATCCCCTTCGCCTCGCGTAACAGTCGCTCGGCATCTGCGATGTTCATCGGCGGAATCGTCCGCTCTATGTGTTGCATGAGAGCGGCGTTCTCGGCGTCGCGTTCCATCGTCCTCTCCCTAGGCCGCGCCCTTTCAGGGGCGCTACAACAGAGCTGCGAGCACCTGAACGAGGTGGTGATTCTCCGCTGGCGTGCGCGATGCTATCCGCAGGTAGCGATCGGCATCCGGCATACTCTTGGCCGCGCAATCCTTCACGAGAATGTTGTGCTCGACGTACAGACGGCGTGCGATTTCCGGGCCGTAGGTGGAAGGGTTCGTCAGTTTACAGAGGATAAAGTTCGCGTCTGGCTCAATCGGCTCGATGCCTGGCAGTCCCCGCAGGTCGGCGTAGAACCCCTGGCTGCTGACTCGAGTCAGGTCACAGCTCTCAGAGAACTCACGTCTATAGCGACCAACAGTGCGTAGAAACTCCTCAGCCAGTCCATTGATATTCCAGATAGGCAAGCTGGAGCGGACGGCCGCAATGAACGCATGGTCGGCGCTCAGCAGATAGCCAAGTCGGACACCAGCGACCCCAAACACCTTGCTCATACTCTTGATGACGACGAGGTTGGCGCAATTTCCGACCATTTCTTGGACGCTGCCGGCAACCCCGGTACGGGAAAACTCGATGAATGACTCGTCGACGATCAATCGGCAGTCATTAACTTCGAGGCAGCGCGCCAGCTTGAGCACATCGTCGCGCGGCACCGACAAGGCAGTAGGATTATTCGGAGTGACGATGATCGCGGTGTCGGATTTCCAGCGTATGGCCGAATCTGCGAAAGCGTCGACATCCAATTCGAAGGTTTTCGGATCGAGTGCGAAGCGATTGAGTTCGTGCGGATCAATGACCTCCTCATACTCGTTGAATGAAGGCGTCGGGATCGTGAGCCGGCGTTCGAACTGCCTGCCGAGGATTTTGATTAGCTCTGCGGCACCGTTGGCCACCGCCAGGTGATCCGGATTGGCACCGGTCCAGTTGGCAACGAGGCGCGCTAGCTCGGTCTGCGCGACGGGATAGTTCGTCACGATCTCCCGAAGATGGGAGTGGAACACATCGAGCATTTCGGCGGGAGGGAAGTGCATGTTGTACAGATACGAGTGGTCAACAAAGCCGTAGCGCCAGTACGCCCCGTGCAGCTTCTGGACGCGATCGAACTGCGCGTCGCGGTCCAGGAAGAGAAACTCGGCAGCGTCGAGATCGTGATCGTCATCGATTTCGGCCCAACGACTCGACGAGACGTCGACTGCAGCCATGTCGATGCCGCAGGATCGGTCGGCCACACAATCGCGGAGAATGCTCTCGTAGTACTCATTCACGTCGCCAGCATCGATCACATTGCAGAGTCGTGGGACCACGTGCTCGCGCAACAACTGCTCGCGTAGCACGTAGATGTTGACGGTCTTGAAGGTATCAGTGGTATCGAACTGCGGCCCCTGGTCGGCGCCGAGGATGAAGCTCGTGACTTGACCGTTGCGGTCACGTCGCACCACGGTTCCGGATAGTGCCAGGTCATACGGGGCGACAGCGGCGCTGCTACCGGAGTGCGCGAGTAAGGCACCGATGACCGACGGATCAAAAGCGACATCGGCCTCGAGCAGAACCAGGTCCTGATCGAGGTAGTCCCGTGCGTCCCACAACGAGCGGATGTTGTTGCTCGTTGCATAGTCGGGCGCCTCGACATAGCGAATGTCGACTCCGGCGATACGCGAGCCGATGCGATCGCGAACCATCTCACCCATGTAGCCGATGACTATCACCGCCTCGGTAATGCCTTGGGAGCCAAGCGCGTGTAACGCGCGCTCGAGCAGTGGCTCGCCGCCGATTTCGGTCAGACACTTGGGGGCATCGCCCGTCAATGCATGGAGGCGACTGCCTCGACCCGCAGCAAGGACTATCGCGCGTTGAACGCTAAGCGGTTCGTTCGGCGTAGTGGGCGCTTCGTCACTGATAAACGCCTCCACTGGCTCTGCGAGATCGCTGGTCACGCGTAGGCACTCGCGGTTGCCGCCTTGCGCTGAGTCCCGGCGGTTCGCCCACTCGCAGCAGAGGAGGTGAAGTACTCCCGCAGCCGATCGATACCCTCGCTGTAGCGGGCATTGCAGAAGGCCAGACGCAGATCATCTGGTACGCCGAAATCCGTTCCAGGAACCACAGCAACGTGGACCTTCTCCAGGATGTCGCGCGCGAGCTCCTTTGACGACTCGAACCCGTGCATAGCATTCCAGTCTTTGCACCTCAGCATGGCGTAGAAACCACCTTCGGCGGCAATCGGCTCACAGCCCGTACCAGTAAGGCGTTGAGTCGTGTACTCCGCGCGGGACCGATAGAGGCGGGTGAGCTGCTCCGGGCTTTCCTCGTCCTCGAGCGCGGCGATCATTCCGTACTGGTAGCACGGATCGGTACACAGCAGCGTGTGCTGCTGAATGACTCGCAGATGTTTCTGCAGCTCTTCGGGCAGAATCGCGAACCCAACACGCTTGGTGTACATCCGGTAACCCTTCGAGAAACTGTTGGCTACGATCGTGATGTCCTCGTGCTGGGGCAACGCCGTCAGGGGCGTGCGAAACTCGTCGTAGAACATCATGTTGTTGTAGATCTCGTCGTTCAAGACGTAGGCGTTGTGATCGACGATCTCATAGATATCTCGCATCTCGTCGAGCGTCACGATGTTTCCTACCGGGTTGCCTGGTGAATTGATCACCACGAGGGATGTGCGTTTCGGTGAAAAGTTCCGGCGGAAAGAATCCATGTCGACGCGCTTTGTGTTGACGTCGATGTCATAGAACTTGACTTTGGCGCCAGCCAACGTCGCGCAGTACAAGTACAAAGCGTAATAGGGCCGCGGAATCATGATCTCGAATTCGGGCCCTGACAGGAGCTGGAAGATGTTGCGGAAGATGGGAGAACTACCGGTATTGACGATGACATTTTCAGCCGAGACATCTGTCCCGTGGCGACGATCGTAGAATTTCGCGATCGCCTCGCGAAGCTCGGGAAGCCCCTCCGGATACACCCGGCGCACGAATCCGGGATCGTTGAGCTTGTCGACCATGCGCGCGAGCACGTTCTGGGGCATGGGCTGTTCTGTGACGCCGATCGTGAGCTTTAGAACGTCTGCGCCCTGCTTGATCAATTCATCGGCTAGCTCATCGAGAACGAACATCTGGAACTCGAGATCCGATGGCATGAGATCTCTGATCGCTCTTGGCACTGCTCTCCCCTCGTGCGAATGATGGTTCCAGCCTCGGCTGGGCCCATCAAAAACGCGGACCGGCGCGGCGCGGCGTCACTCACGCATTGACGGGTTCGTCGCGAAATACGTCTTGCATCATACGCCAGCGGCGAGAGCGCTACCAGCTGTGCTGGTGCCGCGTTCAGTCGCCTCATCGTGGCTAGCCGGTGGAAATCGGGCGACAAGCCTGGAGATCCCTGGAACCCGGCCACTCATGAAAAGCCCTAGGAATCAGCACGTTGAGACGCCTGAAAGATACGGCCGGAATCTCGGCGGAACGATCTGTTAACCGCCCCTGAGACTGGCCGCTAGCTTCGCCGGGGCCGAGCCTGAGCTGACTCCGTCCGTATATACTGAAGCGTTCACTATCTATCGGCCCGTCCATATCTCGGGAGGGAGTCCGCGGTGCGCTCCAATAACCTCTCTACACCGATGTGGCTGACGGCCCCCGTTTTACTCAGTCTCTCTCTAGCCTCCGCAACCGCTCGAGCTCAAGGCGTCTTATCCGTCACCCCGTTTTCTGAACGAGCCGGTACAGATCTCGCCTTCATGGAACTCGGAGGCGGGATCGATGCGAGCCTGGAGGAGCGACGCCAGGAGCTCTGACCGCGATGGAGAAGGTCAATCTCGCTGACAAGCTTTCGCGCTTCGAAGATCACTGGAACCCGAGAATCGTCGCAGAGCTGAACGGGCAGCACGTCAAGATCTGCAAGCTCGAGGGAGAGTTTGTCTGGCACCAGTCGCTACACACGAGGCTCACGTCTTGCTATTCGAGCCCGCCTCCACCGTGAACACGGGCGAGGTCCGCGAGGCCCGCACCGTTACGAACCCAGAGCACCTCTAATTCTCGCCGCGTTTGGCCGCCGAGAAGAACGCGCGGCGCAAACTGTTAGCCACCATGTCGGGGATTCGGGTCCCTCCCGGGGAGACAACGACTCAGGGCGCGACGGTGGATTCGTTCCCGGGTTCGAGCCACGTGTAGACTGTGGGCACAGAACCCGGTGAAAGGACAGATCGTGAATGGGAATGACTACGTCGCGAGCATCCTCAAGCAAGAGGGCGTCGAGACCCTGACCTGCTTCCCCAGCAACCCCCTGATCGAGGCGGCCGCGAAGCAGGGCATCCGACCCATCATGTTCCGCCACGAGCGCGGCGCGGTGATGGCAGCCGACGGCTTCAGCCGCACCAGCGACCGCGAGCGCTTCGGTGTGGTGACGTTGCAATCCCAGGCGGGGGCCGAGAATGCCATGGGGGGAATCGCGCAGGCCTATGCCGACAACATCCCGATTCTCGTGCTTCCCGGGGGAGTGTTCCGCAATCAGATCGATGTGCGGCCCAACTTCGTGGCGACGCGCAACTACCAGGGGATCGTCAAGCGGGTCGAGGCCATCTACGAGCCGGGCCAGATCGGCGACGTCATGCGGCGCGCGTTTCACGCGCTCCGGAACGGAGCGCCGGGGCCCGTCGTGGTGGAGCTGACGGCGGACGTCTGCACCGAGGAGGTGCCCGAGGCCGGTCAGAACTACCGGTCGCCCAAGTCTTTTCGCCAGCAGCCCTCGCGGAGCGACATCCAGGATGCGGCAAGGGCGTTTCTCGCGGCGAAGAAGCCGGTAATCTGGGCGGGCGCGGGCGTTCTGTTTGGCGGCGCGACCGACGAGCTGCGCGAGCTGGCCGAGCTGACCGGCACGCCCGTCTTTTGCACGATGGGTGGAAAGTCCGCAATCAACGAAACCCATCCGCTGGCGCTCGGGGCCGGCAGCATGATGACGACCCTGCCCGCCGGACAGTGGCTGGAGCAGTGCGATCTGATGCTGTGCCTCGGCTCGAGCCTGACGCGAACGTTCTACGCCCAGCGCGTCCGGCCAGGGAAAACCCTGATTCAGAACACGCACAACGTCGACGAGATCAACAAGGACCAGTCGATCGACATCGGCCTGGTGGGCGACACGAAGCTGACGATTCTGGCCCTGCTCGACGCGATCAAGGCAGAGATCGGCGAGCAGGGAGTCGGGGATGCGGCCGAGGTTAAGGCCGAGATCGCCTCGCTCCGATCCAGGTGGCTAGAAGAATGGAGGCCCCTGCTCGAATCCGACGAGGAGCCGCTCAACACGTACCGCGTGATCCACGAGATCGACCAGGGGCTCGATCGCGAGAACAGCATCGTGACCCACGACGCGGGCGCACCCCGCGATTCCAACGTGCCGTTCTACACGGCGACAACTCCCCACAGCTATGTCGGCTGGGGGAAGACGACTCATCTGGGCTTCGGCATCCCTCTGATGATCGGGGCAAAGCTCGCCCATCCCGACAAGTTCTGTCTGAATCTGATGGGCGACGGCGCTTTCGGAATGTCCGGTCTCGACATCGAGACCTCCGTGAGAGCGGGAGCTCCGATAACCACCGTCGTGCTCAACAACGGGGGCATGGCGACTTATCCCGGCGGGTTTCCGACCGCGCGCGAGGTCTATGGCGTCTCCCACATGACGGGGAGCTACGCGAAGATCGCGGAAGGGATGGGCGCGACGGGCATCACCGTCGAGAAGACCTCGGAGATGGCGCCGGCCCTGGCAGAAGCGCGGCGCCTGAACGCCGACGGCACGACAGTGCTGATCGATGTCCACTCCAACATGGAATCGAAGCGCTCACTCTTTTAGCCAGCTCGCGCAGCTATCCGCGCCGTCTCCTCGATCCCTCCTGGGCGATCACCTGCAGGGCCGAAGTAGGAGCGTCTTGGCCTTACCGTAGGTCGCCTTGCGGGCGATTCTTCCATCTGCGTCGAACACGAGGATGTCGAGGCCGCGCCAACTGGCGCGACCGTCCACGGTGTCGAGGCTGCACACCCACGAGATCAGGCTCTTGCGCGTCTCCGCATCCACAAAGAAGTCCTCTTCTTCGAAGCGCATCTCGCCAAAAGCGCCCTTGAACTGCGGCTCGAACGCCGCGCGGATCGCCTCAAGGCCCTCTGCCGGCTCGTCGTTGAACTGGTCGTATACGCCGTCCGTCGCAAAGTAGGACATTACCCGATCGAGATCGTTGTCGTTGAAAGCCTGAGTGAAGTCTCGGGTCCAACGCTCGAGATCGCTCCGGGAACAGTCGCTCATTGCGTACCCTCCTTCGCCCGTGTCAAGCGGTGCTAGGCTGCCCCATGTCGCTGCGGGGGACTATCGAGCAGCGCCAGTACAGGCTCGACCGAACGATCGGTTCTACCGGCGATCTCGTGCTCGGCAAAGGCCAGCAGCGCCTTCTCGTGGGCGGTCACCGCGGCGAGGAGCTCACGGTCCTCGCTGCGCGCGTCGGCCTCGAGCTTTTCGAAGAAGCGCACGTACGGGGGGAGCTCGTCGCGGAACCATACCATGAGCTCGTCCCAGGACTGCTGCGCCCACTTCTCTGCCAGGTGCAGGCCCTCCGAGAAACTCGAGGGGTCTTCCTTGACGTCCCCGCCGAGCTCGGCCACCAGGGGCTTGAGGCGCTGCTTGGTCTCGCGTTCGAGCTGCTCGAGCACCCGCCATTTGTAGGTCGTCTCGGCATCGGCGCTCTTCGCGGCCATATCGTGGAAGATCGCCTCCCCAAAGACTTCCCCCTGGTACGACCTAATGACACGATCGAGATAATCGTCCGCCATGGCTACTCCCAACGCGACCCCTTCGTGCGGGCTCGCGTGCTACGTTCGCCTCCAGTCTATAGGAGACGAGACCGGGAGTCGCGCAGCTCAGTCCCGTTCGAGCTGGTCGCGAAGGTGGCGCTCCAGACTAGCCAGGGGCAACCAGCGTCCGTGATGCAGGACGCCCTTGAGAGACCAAAGCGCGGCGAGGTCCTCGACCGGGTTCTCCGCCAGGACGATCAAGCTCGCCCGTTTTCCCACTGCCACGGTGCCGCGTTCACCGGCAACGCCCAGCGCCTGGGCGGCCTTGAGGGTGGCGGCCTGCAGGACTGCGAAATTCTCGATTCCGCCCGCGGCGATCGCCTGCATCTCGTCGATCGGCGTGAAACCGGGGACGTAGGCGGGCAGCACGGAATCGGTACCGATGAGAATCCCGGCACCGCGCGAGTGCAGCTCCCTCACCAGCGCTTGCTGGTGAGGGAGTACCTCCTGCAGAGCCCTGCGCGATTCCGGCGAGAACAGGGCGTCGAGCGCGCTCGCGTTCTTCACCGCGTCTTGCATGGCCGGATGGACCAGCCCGAAGCGCGGCTGCCTGGCGAGCGCCTCGCGTCCCTCGGCGTCCCACAGAAAGCGCGCGATGACGAGGGTCGGCACGTTCCAGGTCCCCGCCTGAAAAGTCCTCTCGACGAGTTCGGTCCTACGGGCGTCCGTCATTCGCGCGATCGACGAGAACCGGCGCGCCGACCGACCCCCGTCCTTCTCGAGCTCAATCGCGCTCAAGCCGTCGAAGTCGTAGCCGCGCAGGTGCTCGATCGAGAACATGCGCTTCGCGAGGGCGCGCTCGATGCCCACCTCGAAGGGCACGTGACCAATCACCGGGAGCCCGTGCCGCCGTGCCGCTTCGACCACCGCGTCGAACACCGGCGCCGAGAGGGTGTGGTAGGTCTTCACGCCCCAGTAGCCCTGCTCCGCGAAGCCCTCGATCAGCGGTTCGACGTCCGCGGGGTCGACCACCTGGACGGCGAAGTCCCACACGGCGTCCTCACCCTCCAGAATCGGGGACGTGAAGTGGAGATCCGGGCCCAGCAGCTCGCCCGCTCGGATCCTGCGGCGGTAGTCGAAGTGCGCGTCGCTTCCGCCGGGGTCGCGCAGAAGTGTCACTCCCGTGGCCAGATACAGGAGGAACTGGTTCGCGGCGACGTCGCTGGTCTCGTCGGCGACGGCTCCCCCGATGTGCGCGTGCATATCGGAGAGGCCGGGCAGGACGAAGCCGCCCTGGCAGTCGACGCGGATGGTCTGTGGCGGAACGCGGAGGCTGCCGACGGGCCCGATAGCCTGGATGAGGCCATCGGCGATGAGGATCGTGTGCCGCTCGAGCACCCGGGGCGTATCCATGGGGAGGACGTTGACGTCAGTCAGCAGGATGCTCTTGGCCGACGCGTCCAGAGTCCACAGCAGCACTGCTAGCGCGACGACTCTGTGTTTCATGCTGAGGCGATTCGACTATACCGCCTGCAGCGAAAAACGACGCAGATTGGTTAGCTGCCATGCACACTCTCATCCTGGTATATTGCGCGGGAGCGCTGACCGGCTTCCGGGCACGTCTCAGATAAAGGAGTTGATCGTGGCAAAGACAGTGTTCTTGCTTGTGCTCTGTATTGGAGTTGTTGCAGGGTGTCGCACCATCTCAGATGAGGCGAAGGCGGATCTCGCTGAACCCGTCGATTGCGAAACGGCTGCTGCGGACATCGCAGAGCTCGAGGGCGAGAAAGCCTCTACTGGGAAACAAGTGGCTTCTGGCGTACGAATGATCCTTCCGGTTGCGGCCGTAGCGGGGATTCTTGGCGGGGACTATGGCAATCGGGCCAGCGTCGCGAGCGGAAAGTACAACGACGACATCGACGCTAAGATCGCAGAGATCAAGCAAGAGTGTGGCCTGTCGCCGTAGGTCGTTCAGAAGCGCCGCTCGAATCCGATCGTGAGCCCATCGAGTCGGACGTCCACACTGCACGAAAGACGTTCCAGAGGAGTGCTCCCTCGAGTGTTCAGATCTTTCGTCCTCGTGACCGCGCTTTTGGTTGTCGGCGCATCCTGCGGGCACGAGACGGACGCAGACCGGCTTCGGGTAGCGCTCCAAGCCAAGCTCGAAGAGCTTCATAGCGCCGGCTCGTTTCCAGGAGCCACCTTCGGTGTCGCCCTTGCCGACGGCAGCTCCTACGGATTGGCGGTGGGTCTGGCGGACCAGAGCAGAGGCACGGCGATGCGGCCCGACCATCGGCTGCTTGCCGGGAGCATAGGAAAGACCTTCGTTTCGGCCCTGGCGCTAGGCGCTGTCGGAGAAGGGCGGCTCGGCCTGGACGATCCCGTCGGGAAGTGGCTCGGAGACCATGCTTGGTACGCGGGGCTGCCCAACGCAGACGACCTCACCGTCCGGATGCTCATGAACCACACGACCGGGATTCCCGACTACGTTGTGGATCCTGAGTTCATCCATGATCTCTTCCAGGCTCCAGAGCGCGTCTGGCGGCCAGAAGAGCTCGTGCAGTACGAGGTCGGCGCCGAGGCTCTGTTTCCCGCCGGAACGGACTTCTACTACACCGATACGAACTACATCCTTCTGGGCATGGTCTTCGAACGAAGTACTGGTTCCGGATACTACAGCGAGCTCCACCGCCGAGTGTTGGAGCCCTTCGACCTCGCTGACATCATCCCCTCGGACTCGCGACGCATCGAGCGGCTGGCGCAGGGATACCCGGGAACGTCGATGGAAGCGGCGCTGCACGGCTATGGTGACGACACGGCGCAGGTCCCCACGAGCGGGGCCGGGGCGGCAACGGAAGCGCTCAGAGACGGCGTGTTCGTCATCAATCCTCAGTTCGAATGGACCGGGGGCGGTCTCGCCACGACCGCGGTGGCCCTCGCGCGCTGGGCGAAGCTCGTCTACGAAGGAGATGTCTTCCCCGCCTCGCTCCTGCCCGAGATGCTCGACGGGGTCGATGCCGACGATGGGGTGAGATACGGACTCGGTGTCTTCATTCGGCAGACTCCGTTCGGCCTCGCTTACGGACACGGAGGATTCTTCCCCGGCTACCGGTCGGAAATGATGTACTTCCCTGATCACCGATTTGCCGTGGCGATCCAGTTCAACAGCAACGTCGGACCGACGCTGGGCCCGCCGACGGTAGAAATTCTGCTCGAGCTGGCAAGCATTGTGAGGGACCGGAGCAGCTTGGCGGTCACCCACAGTCCACCGGCTGCTGTACGCTTGCCGGTATCCGCACTAGGAGAACTAGGCCCATGACCCACGAAGAGATGGTCCAGGAACTCTGGGACCGTGAAAAGATCCGCGAGCTCACCTATGAGTACGGCCTGGCCATCGAGGCTCAGGACGCCGATCGGCTTGTGAACCTGTTTACGGAAGACGGCTCTGTAGATTTCAGCTCGCTGGGTCGCGGCCTGATCGAGGGCCACGAAGCCATGAAGGAATTCTACACAACGACCTGGCCGCTCAAAGTGAAGCCCTTCTTCACGAACCACGTCATACACCTCGACGGCAAGCGCGCCAAGGGATGGTGCTCGCTGGAGAATCGTGGGACCCGCGGTGACGACTCCATGATCGGGGCCGGCCGGCTTCACGACGAGTACGAGAAGATCGACGGCGAGTGGAAGTTCACGTCTCGCCGGGTCGAGATGTTCTATTTAGTACCGCTAGCCAAAGGCTGGGCGACTGACCCGGGACTCGGTCATTTGTGACACTACGTTTCTCCGCCTCCCTCGTGCCATGGGCCTAGCGGGACCGTAATACCACTTGGAGTTGCTCCGCCGGTATGGATCTGAAACGACTCCGGCTGCCCATGAGAATATCGGCGAAACCGGTCACCATCCGCGCCGCCGATCGCAACGCGTAAGCGGTGACCCTTCTTGATCCTGGCGGCCAGTGGAAACAGCGAGAACCGTACCTGCTCAATACGATCAGGCCTCATCGGTTGCGCATCTTCGCGGGCATAGGTATGCACATCCGGCCCTTGGTCATACGGTAGCGATTCAGGCTCCGCGATCTTGCGATTGACCGCGCGAAACTGGCCTTCCGTCAGGTACGTGACATAACCATCCGGCGCGACATCTTCCAGATACACGTAGAACGCCGGGTCGGTCGTTCTCGTCTTGACATGCAACGTAACGTACGGAGTACCGGCGACTTCCATGTCCTGCTCCACGGGATCCCCGGTATAGACGAACAACTTCTTGTCTTCCTCTCGTCGATCGCGGTAGTCCGGTGGAGCTCCGAACTGCGTTGTCCAGCGGTTGTAATCGCCTGTCGTGGCCGTGAAATCGACTTCGTAAAAGTCGGCCTCACCATGTTCCGGGCGATTCGTCGTCAACTGACTTCCGTCGGCAAAGAAAAGAAACGTCTCGCTCAGGTCCGCCGGCGGCCAGGTCGAGGCTTGCCTGTATGTGCCAGTCCCCAGCACGTAGTAGTGGATCGTTCGCTGGATCTCTTCGCCAGCTCCGAGCCGATCGAAGAATGAGCGCATCAGCTCGCGCTGCTCATCTATTGGTGGAAAAGGCGACTCTCGCTCCGGAAAGAATGGATCGGCATTCTGCTCGTTGAGATGATCATTCCCCGTTATCCACACCTCCATCGGGACGTGCGGAAGCGACCGGTAACGGTCCAATGCTCCGGCCGCCGTCCCAGCATCGATCCAGCTCCCCCAGTACTGTACCGGTAGCGCTCTTGCCGAGATGGAGTCCAGATAGGCAGAAGGGCTGGACTGAAAGATCGTGAACCCGTTCGCTCCCTTGTCATCGCGGAACGCTGCGCTGTCGTAGGCATCGGGGGGCCAACGCACGCGATCCCTCAACGATGAGCGCATTTGGCTCATGTCCTGGTCGTCCTTGACCGGCATCACATTCGGCCGAAAGTGGGCGCAGTCGGCCACCCGCTTGACGCAGTCGATCGAGACCCCGTCCTGCTCCGTTTGGCCCGTGTCGATGGTCAGTATCCACGTGCCCCAGGAATGAATGAACAGATCATTGGCCACACCCCCTGGATTGAACAGATGCCGGTAGAAGTCGAAATCCGCCTCGCGGACGATCGCGCCCTTCAACGCCGGATGCTGACTGCCGGTCGATAGATCGGCGGTATCCGCCATATAGGAGACGCCGGTGGTAAAGACCTGACCATTCGACCAGGGTCGTTCAGCAAAATGATCAATGACTTCATCCATGTCCCGAATCAGCTCAGGACCCATTTCAAGAGTGCGCGACCCCGTTGAGGCGGTCGATCCGCGGTCGTCGACGATCGCGATCACAGCTCCCGAATCCCGAAAGTACTCGTAGCCACCCTGCCGCTCGCCGATCTCGAATACCCATTCCCGTCCGTATCGTGTCTGGATCAAGATCGTGGGCAACTTTCTCGTCGGCATCTTGCGTTCTGGAAAGTAGATGCTCACAGCAAGCCGAACTCCATCTCGCATGGATATGTAATAAGACTGGTCGGATTGAGGCTCCTGCACATCTTCCTGCGAATCAGCGCAGGAAAGGCTGCCAAGCGCTATGACGACCGCGGACACACTTCGCACCAACCGGCTTGTTAGAGCCAATACCTTCGGCTTGAACTCTCGTTGCGTCATGCGGATTTGCCCTCCTGGATGATGTCCGCGTGTAGTCTCTTGAGATCGGCCTTGGCGACCTTCTGTGTCGGCGTCTTCGGCAGCTTGTCGAGAAACAGGATGTGCTCGGGGATCATGTAACGTGCCATCTTGCCTTCGCAGTGGTCCAGCACCTCTTGCTTTGTGAGCGCCGAACCTTCTCGAATGACGATCGCGACAGCGACTTCCTCCTCCGAGAACTCGCTGGGCACGCCATAGGCTGCGACCTCCATGACGGCCGAGTGGCTGCCGACTGCGGTTTCGATCTCGAGCGCCGACATGTTCTCGCCACGGCGGCGAATGACATCCTTCTTGCGTCCAGCGAAGTACAGACAGCCCGCCTCATCGACCCGGCCAAGATCACCTGTGAGATACCAACCGTCGCGGATGAGCTCGGCGTTCACGTCGGTCAACTTCAAATAGCCGTTCATCATCTGGGTCGGATCGTCCGGCTTGCTGACTATCTCGCCTACTTCACCCGCTGGCACTTCGTTGCCAACGTCATCGAGGATCTTGAGATTCCAACCTGGCAAGACCTCTCCACAGCTGCTCTCGGGATAGCGCTTGTCCGGGGACTGGAATACGGCGATGCCACCCTCGGTGCTGCCGTAGCCTTCGATCAGCGTGAGGTCGAAACGGCGCTCGAAGGCGGCCTTGAATTCGGGCATCGGCACGCCCCAGGCGAGACGTACGGGATTGTCGCCGTCGTCCGGACGCTCGTGCAAGCGGTAGAGGAACGTCAGCGTCGCACCCATGAAGTCGAACACCGTGGCACCGAAATAGCGAATGTCCTCCCAGAAGCGCGATACGCTGAACTTTGGTGCGAGGGCCGCCGTGCAGCCACTACTGAGCGCGGCCACTACCGTGCCGACGGTGGCATCCCAATGGTACAACGGGAACGGGCAGAACAGCACGTCATCTTGGTTGAGCCCGAAGACCTGGGCGACCATCCTCCCCTGCCCAATCAGATAGCCGTGAGAGAGTTGCACGGCCTTGGAAACGCCCGTCGAGCCCGAGGTGAATTGAATCACCGCCACTTCGGCACGCTCGATGTCCGTACGGGCTGGTGCCTCTCCGTCGGGTAACTGCTCGTAGCCTGCGAACTCGACCTTATCGTCTGTCAGCACTTTATCGGAGCCGTGCACGACGATCCTCTTGACGTGCGTCAAAAGCGGCAGCACGTCGATGATCTGGCCGAGATAGGGCGCATCGACGATCAGTGTGTCCGATTCCATCAGATTAAGCGCGCGGATGAGCTGCTCCCCGCGAAACTCCGTATTCACCGGCGCCCACACCGCGCCAAGGTGCATCAGCGCAAACCAGACCTCGACAGCCGGTCCGCTGTTTGGAAAGAAGGTCGGCACTATGTCGTGGCGCGATATGCCATACGCCGCCATGCGGCCAGCGAGCCTGAGGTAGGCCTCGGCGAATTCCGAATAGGTGTACTTGCCTTCGCGAAAGCGAAGAAGTCTCTGCGCGGAGACGCGCGAAGCTGCTCCTCGAAAACGTCGAGTGCCAGTCGTTTGTCAGAGGCAGCCGGTAGCGTTGTGGTACCGGGCGCTTTCGGGGACAGTGTAGCCGTTTTCGTGTCAGCTTCGGCCATGGAGATATCTTGCCCGGATGGGCGCTGTTATGAGGTACCATGGTCGGCGACAGAGACCCGTTCCCCCTATCCTGCAGGAACACATGCTTGTCGATGCCCGAGTGCGCCTCCCGGTCGATCTTCGCGATGACACGCACGATCGGCCGCCCGAGCTGGTGGAGGGCTATGGTGCTGTGCTCGACGTATTCGATCGCGATGACGCAGGTCGCGCGGAACTCGAGGCTGCGTTAGACGAATACAAAGTGGACATCGCGCTGGTCCACGCCGAATTCGAATTCGGCGAGTACGCCGATCAGATGAATCTGGCCGTGAGCGACATGGTCGCCGATGAACCGCGCTATCGGGGCGTCGGGACGGTGTCGCAGCAGCAGTCTGCGCATATCATGCGCACCGTTGCTCAGGTCGCGGAATGCGCCCAGCGGGGATTTCTCGGCGTCAATATTCAACCGGCATTCTTCCATCTGGGGATCAACGACAGCCGCTTTTATCCGGTTTACGCCAAGGCGGCAGAGCTGGGTCTTGTTGTCTTTGTTCATACCGGCATCAACTATGGCACGACCCTCCCGTTTGGAAATGACCACCCGATGCTCTTGGACGAGATTGCATGCGCGTTTCCTGAGCTCGATCTGGTCGCCTGCCACGCCGGCTGGCCATGGACTGCAGAGATGGTTGCCGTGGCGCGCAAGCACAGAAACGTTTACCTCGAGTTCGGCGGCCTCTCGCCCAAGTACATCGCCGCACCGGGCAGTGGCTGGGAAGTCATGTACCGCTTCATGAACAGCGTGCTTCAGGACCAGATCCTCTTCGGCACCGACTGGCCGGCCTTCGACATCGGGCGCGCGGTCGCCGAGTGGCAGGAAATGGAGCTCAAACAAGCCGTACGCGAGAAGCTGCTCGGCGGCAACGCCGCCCGGCTCTTTAAACTGTGAAGGAGAGGACCACCATCCGCGTCATACCGGATCGGCGCCGCACAGCACGAACATCATGCGGCAGAATCGATCGGTCTTGTTTGCCCAGGCGTGAGTTGTTCCCCGTTGAATGATCGCATCACCCGCCCGCATGAGGCGTTCCTCGGTATCCATCACCGCCCAGATCTCGCCGTCCAGCACCAGCGCGTAGTCCACCGAATCCGTCTTGTGCATCGCCGGATCACTGTGGTCCCCGTCGGCGACGTGACGGGCCTGAAGCTGGTCGAACGCGTCCCCGCCGTCGGCGCCGTCCTTCCACGCTGAATCCGGCGGAAAGTCCACGACGCGGAAGACAGTGCCTCTCTTTTCGGGCTCCAAGTGTACTGGCCGATCGGTGTTGTCTTTCTCGCCGGTATTATCTGCGGGGCTATCGGTCGTCTCCCACAAATCCGTCACCGTCAGATTGCCCATCTTGTCCATCGCCAGAACACAGGGCGCATCCCCATCCATGAGGAACTTGGACTTGCCGTTTTCATCATGCCCGGTCACCAATCGTCTTACGGGTCTGGTGCCCATAATTCCCGCCTCCGAGTACCAAACTAGTCCATCTGTGTAGTAGGATATCATGGCCCAGAGACGACCGGTAAGTACTGGGAATCCATCAAAGAGGAGAGAGAAGATGCCTACGTTGGTGATTCTGGAAGCGAAGGCGAAGGCGGGTGCTGTCGAGGAGCTAAAAGGGCTTCTTGCCAAGCTCCTGCCTGAGACGCGTGCCTACGAGGGCTGTCAATCCGTCACGCCCTACCTCAACGACGACGGCCAGACCGTGGTCCTCGTCGAGCTCTGGGACTCCAAGCCTCACTACGACAAGTACCTGGCCTGGAGAGAGGAGACCGGAGCTCTTGCGAATTTCGGAGCACTGCTCGAGGGCGCCCCCAGCTTTCGGTTTTCCGAGCCGTTCGACGCGTGACGAGTGAGCTGGCGTCTTACTTGTCGTTGACGCCGGTTCCTTCTTCTCAGTCACGAGCTGCCCTGAGCTCGCGTAGATGCGTGCGCAGCGCGTCCGCGGCGACGGGTTGCTGTACGAGCTGCCGGGCAGGTGACAGCTTGAGGGCTTGAAAGACGACTGCCGTCACGGAGAAGCCCGCGGCGACGATCCAGGTCACCGTCAGCAGTCCGGGCTTCTCGCTGGCAGCGCCGACGCTCCAGTAGGCGAGCGTCGCACTTGCTACCAGGGAGGCGAGCGCGATCGCCACGCCCACTGTGGCGTACCGGGTACGTGCTCTCGATCGTGTCCACGTCCGCCTCCTTTCAGCGAGTCGTCAAGCTTGCTTCCTTGGAGTCAGCTCCAGCTTTGCCGCTCTCCGTCGGATGGCGTTCAATCGACTGGGGCGCACCAGGAGGGACCGGAGCGCGAGGTCCGCAGCTGCGGTCGCTTGCTCACGTGCTGCGCCCAAACCCTCTGGCCTGAACGATGCCAGGACGGTGAGCGTCAGTGAGAAGAAGTGCTCGGCAGTGACCCGTGACGGGACGTCGACGAACGCGCCCTCCTCGATGCCAGCTTTGATGACTTCCTCGTATGTCCCGCAAATCTCATCCCAGAGCGCAGTGACCCCGGGCAAGGGCTTCTCTCTGATCTCCGGCAGCAAGAAGAAACGCTATAGTCCGCCTCGGCGCGAAGAACCCCCGCCGAGAAGCACGCATCCAGCATCGCCTCTTTGCTGCCGAAGTGATTGTAGATGGAGGCCGGGAAGACGCCGAGCTCCTCGGCAATCTGTCGCACACTGGTCGTCGCATACCCGCTCGCTGCGAACCTTCGCAGGGCCACGCGGAGGATGTCCTGTGCGGACAGGGGCAGGCGGCCGTCGCGGCGGGGGCGGCCACGATAGGGTCGAGGGCTGGTCTTCTTGGAGACGGCCGCGCTTGGCCTCGCGGATCCTCGACTCATGCCGATCTCTCCATCTCTGTGATCGTCTCCCTGTCTGCCGCGGCTACCTGGGACCACCGGAGAGAGATCGCCATCAACCCTACGCTCGCTATGAGCGCGGTCGCGCTCGCAACGAGCAGCGCCCGGAACCCGTACCACTCGACGATGCTCCCGCCCAATGCAAGGCCGGCTGCTGCACCGATGCTCACCACTGCCGGTGAAGCCGTGAACAGGCGTCCCGAGGAGTCCACCAGCCTGACAACGGCCGGATAGAAGGGCTGAGCGAGGCCCCAACCAAAGCTGAAGAGGCTCAAGCCCACGAGGAAGCTCGCCGCCGTCCCGCGCTCCAGCAGGACGAGGCTGCTGACCACGATCGCAACCCCGGTGGCAGTCACCAGCACCGTGTGCCCTCTGCCACCCATGAACGCGGCGAGAAGTGCTGAACCTGCGGTCACCAGTGAGGCGATCATGAGACTGAGCCCGATGAACTCCAGCTCGATACCGACGCTCGAGCCGTAGCGTTCGGAGAACACCCACACCGCAAAGATTCCGCTCAGGAACACGACCGCTGCCAGCATCGCCACCAGGAGGCGGCCGATCCCGGCCCAGGTGATGGCCGAGGAGCTCGAAACGGGACCCCCCCCATCCACCGCCTCTCCGCGTCCCGGCAGGAACGGGACGACGAGCGCACCGGTCAAGACGATGCATGCGAATACCAGCATGATCCCCGCGTAGCCAAAGCGCGGTGCTGCCAGATTCGTGAGGGCGAGCGCTGTCAGCGCCGCCAGCACCATCGAGGCCACGATCGAGATGGCGTAGGCTCGTTCCGGATTCGACGAGTCGCCCAGGGCGGCGTAGGCGACGGAGCTGTACAAAGCGTCCATGAGGCCATAGAGCCCAACGGCCAGCAAGGCGTACCAGTAGGAGTGCGTAAACCCCGCGGCCGCGAGGATGACTGCACCGATCAGCGTGGCGCCTGCGCTCAGCTTCCGCCAGTTGACCCGACGAATCCAGATCGGGGCAGTGACCCTGACAGCGCCCGAGACGATCAGCGCCGACGCCAGATAGCCGACTCGCCGATTCCCGATGGCCAGATGCTCGGCCATCGCTCCAAACACGATGGGCGCTACGTTTCCGAACAGGCTCCCAATGCCACTCAGGTAGGCGGCCGCTCCAACCACGCTGCGAGTGCTGTACGGCTGATCTCCGAACGGTCCAGGAGCGGTCACGGACATCTAGCCAGCGATCTTCGCTTGCAGGGCCACCCTCTCCCCAGAAGCGAGATGGCTCATGTACTGCTCCGCGATATCCAGGCCGAGCTCTTTGCTGTAGGCCTCGAGGAGCTGGCCCGTGATCGGGCCGGGCACCGACGTCCAGAGGTGGCGCTGGTTCACGCGGGAAACAGGGAGCATTCGGTAGCTCGTCCCGGTCTGGAACACCTCGTCGGCGTTGTACACGTCGAAGAGCTGGAAGTCCCGCTCGGCCGCCGGAATGCCGAGGCTCTCACACAGCTCCAGCACGACGGCCTTGCTCACGCCGGGGAGTGTGTTCCGCGGCGGCGGCGTCACGACCTCACCGTTCTTGACGATGAAGAGGTTCGCGTCGGTCAGCTCGGCCACGTTGCCGTCGATGTCGAGCAGGAGCGTCCGCGAGTCCGGGTCGATCCGCCGCGCCTCCCGGTCGCCAATGTGCATGAAGAGGCGCGCGTCGTACTTGATCTTGGGATCCATGCACTGCGGCGGTACGTGCCGGACCGTGGGAACCACCAGGTGCGTGCCGAGCTTGAAGAAAGGCGCGTAGCGTCGGAAGGGCAGCGGGATGAACGCCACCAGCGTCGAGGTTTCCTCCAGGCCCTTCGCCGAGACGCGGGGCAGGATCCACGCGTCGTCGTTCTCGGCAAGCAGGTCCCGGTTTCGTTCCACCAGCTCCAGGAAGACGTCCTTCAGCTCGGCCGGGCTCTCGCGGGGCTCGAGCTCGGCAGCCCGGCAGGAGGCGTAGAGCCTTTCCAGGTGGTCATCGACCCGGAAGATGCGGTCCCTCCCGACGGTCCGGGCCGTATCGAAGACGCTATCGCCGTGGCAGACGGGATCGAGGACAAAGACCCTCGCCTCGCTCGTGGGCACGTACTTCCCGTCGAGGTAATACGTGAACTCTCGGGACTTCGCTTCCGGCATGTTGTCTCCTCTCCCCTCAGCCGTTCGCTCGTCGTTCCGCCAGGAGGCAGAGCATCTCGAACATGAGGTGGGCGGCATTCAGTGCGGTCTGACCCGAAGGATCCAGAGGTGGGCAGATCTCGTTGATGTCGGCGCCCACGAGGTTCATCCCGCGCATCCCGCGGAAGATCATCTGCATGTCGATCATGCGCAGTCCACCTGGCTCGGGCGAGCCGGTTCCTGGCATGTCGGTCGGATCGATGCCGTCAATGTCCACGGTGATATGAGTGGGGTGATCGCCGATCACACTGCGGATCTTCGCGACGATGCCTTTTGCGCCCAGCTCGAAGCACTCGTCCATCCACAGGATCGTCATGCCCTGCTTCTCGGCCCACTCGTAGGCCTCCAGGTCGTTCACCATGGTCCCTCGGATGCCGATCATGACGTGCCTGGTGGGGTCCTCCAGACCCTCCTCGACCGCCCTCCGGAACGGTGTCGCGTAGTTGTAACGGGAGCCGAAATCGTCTCCGAGATCCATCGTGTCCGGATGCGCATCGAAGTGAACGACACCAACCGGCCCATTCACGCTGGCGACGCCTCGCAGCATGGGAAGGGCAATCGTGTGGTCCCCTCCCGCGGCCAGGGGCAGCGCTCCGGCGGCGCAGACCTCCTTGCAGAAGGCGGTAATACTCTCGAGGGATCCCGGGGGATCGACCGCCGTCACGGAGACGTCGCCGATGTCGGCGACGCGACAGAGCTCGAAGGGCGCCACCCTTGTCGCGAGGTTCAGTGCTCTGATGTTGTGCGACATCTGACGCATTTGCTCGGGCCCGTGACGGGAGCCCTCTCGGCCGAACGTGCCGCCGTGAAAGGGGATGCCGAACAGCGCCACGTCCACTCCATCGTCGAGCGACTTCCGTGCTGCGTTTAACAAGCTGCGCCCGCTGAACGACGTGCCCGGTTCCTGGGGATACGATTCCGTCATGGTGTTCTCCTTGACTTAGAAGCCGCGAGGCCGAATCTGGTGGTTGGCCATGCTCTCATAGGCCTGGGCGATGCGCAGCGTGAGCGGGTCCTGGAATTCGGGCGCCACGACCTGAAGCCCGAGCGGAAGTCCCTACGCCGTCATTCCCATGGGAACGCTCGTTGCAGCCGCTCGGGCCACGTTCACCCAGCCGACGAAGAGCGTAGAGTCGGGATCGATCTCATCCGCCTTCTCGAAAGGCAGGGCGCTGAGCGGCGCCGTCGGCAGGATCAGAGCCTGCGCGTGGCGGAACAGTTCCCTCACGCGGACCTGCGCATCGCCAAGCCTCCGCCGGGCAGCCGCGAGGTCCACCGCGCTCAGGCTCGTGCCCCAGTCGACCACCTGCCGCATGGCCGGCGACAGGTCCTCGGAGCTCGAGGCCGGCTCCTCGGCCAGCGCGTCCGCCAGATCCGCGGCGCAGAGAACCACAGCGTCGCGAACGAGCTCGAGGAGGTCGAGACCACAGTCGCCGAGGTCCAACACGCTCGCGCCCAGTTGCTCGAGTACACGCCGAGCCTCGAGGAACGCCTTCCGGACCTCGGCCTCCGCCTCCACCGCCACGGATTCGAACACGCCAAGGGTGACTCCGTGGAGCGCGTACTCCGCGGGGAGTGCGAAATCCCGCAGGGATGACGTGCGAGTAGAATAGCGGGGTCGCAGGGACGCAGAGGAGCTCGCAATGAAGATTGGCCAGGCAACCTCGTCGACGCTTCGCGATCTCTGGGACCGCATCGAGCCGGAGGTCAAGCGATCACCGACGCTGGAGGGAGCCGCGCAGTCATTGATCACAGCGCTCCATACGGAGTACGCCGACTCGATCGTTCTCGCACGGGCCTTCCTCACCGTCCCGCTGTCGACACTGCCCACATCGAACCAGGGATTCGTCCGGACCCTTGCCGGCGAGGGCGCCTCCGAGCTGGAGGATCGAACGGCGGTCTTGTCGCTGATCGGGTCGTCCGGTCAGGAGAGTCAGTGGAACGATCGGCGCAACTCGGAGGGTCACGTCGGCATCCCCCTGATCTCGTCGACCTTCGTCGATGCGATCCCCATGATCTCGCGACTCTTGAAGGAGCTCGGCGTGCCGCTCACATGGGTGGACACGCGAGATAGCGACATCGTTGAGAAGCTGGGAAGCTCGGCGGGCCTGTTCTTCGTCGAGAACGCGGCGGAGACGACCGACCAGGAGGGGCGCAAGATCATCGCCGCTCAGGAGTTCGTCACAAAGTACGGCGTGAAGAGTGTGTTCGGTCTCGGCGGCGCGTACTTTGGCGACCACATGCTCGTTGCCGTGGTATTCTGCCGCGATCTACTGTCTCGTGGCGACGCCGAACCGTTCGCTTCAATCCTCGACTCGTTCAAGGCGAGCACGATCGGTCTCCTCGAGCGAGGAAGGGTCTTCGCAGACGCCGTCTAATGAGTAGCTCTGAAGTAGAGACCCGAGCGGGATCCGACGTCGTAGTCGGTCGGAGCATCGAGGCCGCGATTCGAATCGGTGCGATCGCGATCCTCGCCTTCTGGGTGTTCGAGATCATCGCGCCCTTCATCTCCCCGGTCCTCTGGGGGACCATCATCGCGATCGCTGTCTACCCCGTCTTCCGTCGCCTGCAGGGCTGGCTCGGAGGACGACACGTGCTCGCGGCAAGCGTATTCACAATTCTGGCGCTGCTGCTAGTGATCACACCCACTATCCCGCTCACGAGAGCGCTCATCGAGTGGGGCGGCAGCGCAGCG
The DNA here is from genome assembly GCA_965247115.1 of Myxococcota bacterium. Taxonomy (GTDB): domain Bacteria; phylum Myxococcota_A; class UBA9160; order SZUA-336; family SZUA-336; genus JAUXJB01. Next base: position 1,647,932 of record CBDFGR010000003.1, on the reverse strand, counting down.
AATCAGATCAATAGTGGCAACATCTACGTTCCGGCACCGCCCGGGAGCGTCGCCGATTGGCCCGTTATCGGTGAGACTGTGCACGAGTACTGGTCGCTGGCTCACTCGAACCTGAGAGAAGCGCTCCGCTCGCTGGACGCCCAGCTCAAGGTGGTAGGCAAATGGATCGTGAGCGCCGTCGCGTCGGCGGGGATCGGCGTCGTCCACTTCACGCTGTCGATCATCATCTCAGGCGTCTTGCTGGCCAACGCCGAAGCAGGCGAGCGCCTCGCGCGACAGCTCTTTGTCCGGCTCGCACCCGAACGCGGAGTGGGTTTCGCCCAGCTCGCCGGGCAGACGGTGCGCGGCGTCGCATCGGGCGTCATCGGCGTGGCCGTGATCCAGTCGGCGCTGGCGGCCGCCGGATTCCTCGCGGCAGGTGTTCCGGGCACAGCCTTCTGGGCGCTGCTCTGTCTGTTGCTCGGCGTCGTGCAGCTCCCGATCGGAATCGTGATGGTTCCCATCATCGTCTATGTCTGGTTCACGGACAGTACGGGGACCTCCATCCTGCTCACGCTGTGGAGCGTGCCGGTCATGCTTCTGGACAACTTCCTCAAGCCGATGCTCATGGGGCGGGGGGTCGAGGCTCCCATGCTGGTTATCTTCATCGGGGCCATCGGGGGGTTCATTGCATCCGGCATCATCGGTCTCTTCTCAGGTGCCGTCATCCTGGTTCTCGCGTACGAGCTCTTCCAAGCCTGGCTCGAGACTCCGCAAGAGTGATCGACATCCTGGCTCCCGCTGTGGTGGAATGAGCTCGTGACGGTCGTACTCGTGCACGGCAATCCCGAGACCGATGCGATCTGGGACGAGCTTCGCGCGCGGCTCGGCAGGAGCGACGTGGTCTCGTTGTCACCGCCCGGCTTTGGCGCGCCGGTCCCCGACGGCTTCGGTGCGACGAGCGACGACTATGTGCGCTGGCTCGTGGCCGAGCTCGAGCTAGTCGGGGAGCCGGTCGACCTGGTCGGCCACGACTGGGGTGGCGGGCACGCCGCACGTCTCGCCTGCTCCCGGCCCGATCTGCTGCGCTCGTGGACGATCGACATCGCCGGCTGCTTCAACCCCGAGTACGTCTGGCACGACTATGCGCAGGCATGGCAGACGCCGCAGGTCGGCGAGGAGGCGGTGGCGCAGATGGTCGCGCTGCCGACGGCCGAACGGGCGACGGGGTTCCGGGACCTCGGCATGAGCGAGGATGTGGCGCGGCGCGTAGCCAAGGCCGTCAACGAAGACATGGGCCGGTGCATCCTCGCGCTCTACCGCTCTGCTGCGCAGCCGGCCATGGGTCGCTGGGGCGAGCAGTTCCCGAAGGCGTCGGCACGACCGGGCCTCGTGATCATTCCCACAGAAGACTCCTACACCGGTGGCCAGGTACTCGCGCAGCGCTCCGCCGAGCGCGCGGGTGCCAGCGTCGCCGTCCTCTCGGGCCTCGGGCATTGGTGGATGTGCGAAGACCCGGAGCAGGGCGCGAAGGTCCTGAACAACTTCCTCGACTCGCCCCGCTAGCGAATCCGGAGCACGAGCTCCGCAGAGACAGGCTCTCAGGATCACTCGGGTGGGGGGAGGAGCGACGGCGCGAGGGGCGGGCGGCGAAAGCGCGCGAGTGTCGGAGCGTAGTGGGTGGCAAGGTAGTCGACAATCTCGGCCTCGGTCGCGGGCGGGAACTGCCACAGGTTCTGGGTACGCTGCATCCAGCGAATCAGCTCGAGCCAGCCGTCGCGGTCCGCACGCATCTGCAATGTCAGCCTCGACGAGTGACACGCCGTGCAACTGGCCTGGACGAGCTCCGACCCCGGTGCGACCACGAATCCCGTCTCTGCATCGACCTCGAGTTCCGTTGCTCTACCGAGCTGTGGCGTGACGATCGCAACCAGGAGTGTCAGTACGAGTCCGGTCCTACAGCTCACGCTGTGACCTGGACCGCGATCCGGTGGGTGGCGTTGTTCAGGTACCCCCTTGGGTTCCAACCCGGGACGACCATCGGTTGAGCGCGGCCTCTATCGTCCGTCGCCCGTGCCCACAGCTCGTAGTAGCCGGGCCTCGGGAAGCGGAGCGCGGTACTGAAGCGCTGCCACGCCAGACGGTTGGGCGCAGCATCGAGCTGACAGGGCAGCCAGGTCTGGCCGAAGTCCATCGAGACGTCGACGCGTGCGGTGGAGCGCTCTCCCGCCCAGGCGTGACCGCGCAGAGCCAGCGGTTTCGCGAGCGCATGTACGCTCCCAGACCTGGGGAAGGTGAGTAGCGACTTCACTGGCATCGACTCGATGATGCACATCTGGTCGTCGGTCACGTCGACGCCGGCTGCGACGGGACCGCAGGGGAGGCGGTAGCTCTTGCCTCCCATCTTTGGCCCGTCGTGAACGCGGTCCCGAACCGCGATCTTCGTGAGCCACTTGCCCGAGCTCGAGCCGGGCCAGCCTCCACACACGAGCCTGAGTGGAGGACCGTGCAACGGAGGGATCACCAGCCCGTTCATCGACCACGCGAGCAGCGTCTCGTCCTGCAGCGCCTTCTCAAGGGGCACCCCGCGCGAGATCGGCACGGCGTCCGGGTCTCCACTCAGGTGTCGGTCCGCACCGTAATACGCCACGTACACCGCGTCGGGGCGGAGGCCGCACGAACGGATCACGTCGCGCACCCGAATGCCGGTCCACTCGACGCAGCCCACCGCTCCTGTAGTCCATTGATTCCCGCTTGCTGGCGGGTAGAACTCGCTCCGTCCGTTCCCCGCGCACTCGAGCTGGAGTCGATAGGTGTGCCGGTCAAACTCTCGCTCGAGCTCCCCGAGCGAGAACGTGCGCCTTGTCTCGATCGACTCGCCCTCTACGATAAGGCGCCAGGCGCTCGGATCGACGGTCTGGGGCGGCAAGCCGTTGTTCCGGACGAACAGACGCTCTGCGGGGGTGACGTCATCGTCCAGCAGGTGAGCGGGCGTCTCCGCGTTGAGCGGACGATCATTCAGGATGACGAGGCCCGGCTCCTTCCCTGGAATTTCGAAGCGCTCGTCCGAAGAAGCCAGAGCCGCGGGAATGAGTCCAGCGGGCAGCCTGTGCGAGAACGGGATCGAGGCTCCGATGCAGGAGCCAAGGGCCAGCAAGCCTGCGCCGTTGAGAAAGCCACGACGGGTCAACGGATCGGCCCTTCGACCCCAGATCTTCCGGTCGGCCCCGACCGGGTCCTCGCGGTAGAGCTCGTGGATCCCCCGATAGCGCGTCACGTCAGTTCGTCGGTCTCCAGAAGCGGAGGAGCCACTCTACCATCCGGTGAGCCCACGACTGAGCGGAATGGGCTTGCGCAAGTCGCCCCTCACAGGCAGGTTGCGGCCCAGGCGAGCGTAGCGAGGCAGAGCTCTGAGAAGCAGGGAAGTAACCGCGACAGCGGAGGAGGCCGCTGTCGAGAGACGCGGCGGGGTGCGCGAGGTCATCGGTCTCGCGATTCCGGCCATCCTCACTCAGCTCTCGTTCACGGCGATGGGAGTGATCGACGCCGCTCTCGTGGGGAGGCTCGGCGCCACGGAGCTCGCCGCCACGGGGTTTGGCGCGGTCTGGGTATGGACGGCATTCAACTTCTTCTTCGGCACCGCCAGCGTCGCACAGACCTTCGTTGCGCAGACCTGGGGAGCGGGCCGGAACGAGGAGTGCGGCGCCTGGGCCTGGCAGGCACTCTACGTGGTGATCCTGCCGGTCCTCGTAGCCGCCATCGCGATCGGCTGGGCCATCGGACCGCTGCTCGCATGGGCGGGTCCCTCTGCCGAGATGCAGACTGCTGCCGAGCTCTACGTCGTGCCCGTGCTCTTCGGGGCGCCGGGACTTGCGATCGCGTTCGTGCTGTCGTCGTTCTTCCGTGGACACGGGGATACGCGCACGCCTCTCTACGCAACCCTGGTCGCGAACGCAATCAACGCCGTGCTCGACTACGGACTGATCTTCGGCGAGCTCGGACTTCCCGAGCTCGGGATCGTCGGCGCAGGGGTCGCCACGGCCATCGGACAGTGGGTCTACTGCGTGGTCTTGTGGGTGGCGTTTCGGCGCCAGAGGATTGCGCGCCTCTACGCCACCGCTCCTGTCGCTCCGGATCTGCGCCAGATGCGCCGCCTGCTCCGCACCGGCGCGCCGATCGGCGGAGAGTGGATGCTCGGGGAGCTCTCGTTCGCGGTGTTCTCGACCGTGATCGCGCGCATGGGTGATGCCTCCGCCGCAGCATCGCAGGCCTTCGTCGTGCTGCTCTCGCTCTCGTTCATGCAGGCGATGGGTATCTCGGTGGCCGCCTCGACCCTGGTCGGGCGTTACATCGGCGCCCGCGATCTGCCCTCCGCGCGCAAGAGCTACGTGTCCTCGCAGAAGCTCGCAGCGGGGCTCGGCATCCTGGTGGGCGCGCTCTTCATCGCCATTCCCGAGTGGTTGTTGCGGGTGTTCACGAACGACCCTGCGGTCGTCACGATCGGGCAGAGTCTCGCCGTAACCGGGGCGCTCTTTCAGCTGTTCGACACGTTCGGCATTGTTGCGGGAGGCTCCTTGCGCGGAGCGGGCGACACTCGCTGGCCGTTCCTCATCCACGCCTCGCTGGCCTGGGGCCTGTTCGTGCCGCTCACGTGGCTCTTCGGAGTCGCGCTCCAGGGGGGAGTGCTGGGCGGGTGGATCGCGGGTGCTGTCTATGCGGGAGTGCTGAGCGCGCTGATGGTATGGCGTTTCTCCTCGGGCCGCTGGGAACGGATCCAGATCTGACCCGAGAGTCTCTGGTCCCTCAGCGCGCGCAGACGAGCCAGTTCGCGGAAGGAGCGCCTGCGAGCGCTCCAATCACGACGCGCCGTACGCAGGTGTCGCGAAGGACACTGCCCGCGACGGCGTTTGCAAGCTCGAGCTGCGCTGCGGACTCCACCTTGTTGATCAGCACAACGACGCGTGCGTCGGGTGGGGCGTCCTTCATTCCGCCTCGCCGCGACGTGAGCAGCACTGCAAGCGCGTCCGGAGTCAGCGTCTGGTCGAGAGTCAGGCCGGTGATCGCGCTCACGAGCTCGGGGCGGTGCGCAACGTCGCGAATCGGCCCAGAGAGAGCGTCGATGCCGACGACCGGAATCAGCAGCGTGGTCTCGACGGGGACCACCGGTTCGTGAGCGGCCGGGGCCTTGACGGGGAGCATGCGGGAGCCGTCGGCCTCGACCACGACCCAATCCACGCCCGGGCGGGCCAACAGCTGGGATGGGAGCTCGGGAGGCACCCCCACGGCCCTGTCTCCCTCGACTCCCGCCACCACGAGCATGCTCGACTCGAACGTTTCGAGTCGGTCTTCCCAGCTCTGGTCCTCCATGCTGCAGGATTCGGTGGCCTGGCGCCTCTGCGCCGCGAAGATGCGCGTGGTCGTGGTCAACACCACGCGGCCGGGAAGCTGCTCGGCGAGCGCGAACATGAGGCTGCTCTTGCCTCCGCCACCAACGATCGCAACGAGCTCGGGCGGGGTCCCGAGGCCGAGTGCCTCGATGAGCCTCAGAGCTCGGCCGGCTCGAGCTGCACCGCGCAGAACTTGAACTCGGGGATCTTGCCGTCGGGGTCGAGCTTGTCTGTGGTGAGCACGTTGGCGGCCGCCTCGCGGTAGTGGAAGGGGATGAAGACCGAGCCGGGCTGGGTCCTGGTTCCCCTGCGCACCTGCAGGGATACCTCGCCGCGGCGCGAGCGAACGCGTACAAAGTCGGCGTCGTCCAAGCCGAGCTTCGCGCAGTCCTCGGGGTGGACCTCGACGAAGGATTCTGGCTGGATGGCAGACAGCGCGCGCGAGCGACGGGTCATCACACCCGTATGCCAGTGTTCGAGAACGCGTCCGGTCACCAGGATGAAGGGGTACTCCGTATCGGGCAGCTCGTCTGCGCCGGAGTGCTCCGCGGCGACGAATCGTGCGCGGCCATCCTCGGTCGGGAAGCCATCGCCGAACATCACGACCGTTCCATCCGACTCGTCCGGATTCGGGCAAGGGTAGAGCTTGCCCGTGCTGCCGAGCTTCTCGTAAGAGAGGCCGCGGTGAGAGTCGGTCACCGAGACGATTTCGTCGAAGATCTCGGACGCATCTGCATAGTGCATGGGGTAGCCCATGCGGGTGGAGATCTCGCAGATGATCTCCCAGTCGAGGCGGGCCTCGCCGGGAGGTTCGAGGGCGGGTCGGCCGATCTGCACGCGCCGGTCGGTGTTCGTATAGGTTCCCGTCTTCTCGAGCGCTGAGGTCGCAGGTAGCACCACGTCCGCGAACTCCGCCGTCTCGGTGAGGAAGATGTCCTGAACGGCCAGGAACTCCAGGTTCGTGAGGCCCTTGCGTACCTCGTTGGTGTTCGGCTCCGATAGGAAGGGATTCTCACCGAGCATGTACATGCCCTTGATGATCCCGTCCCGCGCTCCCTCGATGATCTCTACCGAGGTGAGACCGGTTCGGGGATCCAGCGGGGTGCCCCATCCGGCCTCAAACTTCGCGCGCACCGGCTCGGATGTGACGGGCTGATAGCCCGGGTAGCTCATCGGGATCAGGCCAGCGTCAGAGGCGCCCTGTACGTTGTTCTGACCCCGCAGAGGGTGGAGCCCCGCCCCGGAACGGCCGACGTTGCCGGTAATCAGCGCGAGAGAGATCAGGCAGCGGCAGTTGTCGGTGCCGTGCACGTGCTGGCTCATCCCCATGCCCCAGAACGTGATCGCTGCCCTCGCCTTGCCGTAGGTGATCGCCACCTCGCGCAGCAGCTCCACGGGTACGCCACAGATGCCGCTCACTCGCTCCGGCGTGTACGTCTTGACCGTTTGCGCGAGCTCTGCGAAGCCCGTCGTGCGATTGGCGATGTAGGACTCGTCCGTCAGTCCTTCCTCGATGATGATGTTCATCAGTCCGTTGTAGAAGGCGACATCGGTGCCCGAGCGGATCTGACAGAAGCGCCACGCGTGATCCGAGATTCCGCTCCGGCGAGGATCGACGACGATGAGGCGGGTTCCCTTGCGCGCAGCGTCCTTGAAGAATGTCGCTGCGACGGGGTGATTCTCTGTGGTGTTCGTACCGGTGATCAGTGCGACGTCTGAATTGCGGATGTCCCCGTACGTGGTGGTCACCGCGGCAGAGCCGATCATCTGGAGAAGAGCGGCGACAGACGAGGCGTGACACAGTCGCGTGCAGTGATCGACGTTGTTCGTGCCGAAGACCGCTCTCACGAGCTTTTGGAAGAGGTAGGCCTCCTCGTTGCTGCACTTGGCTGAGCCAAAACCGGCGAGCACCTCGCTCCCGGAACGCTCCCGAATCTCGAGGAGGCGCGTCGCCACCAGATCGAGAGCCTCGTCCCAGCTCGCTTCGCGGAAGGCCGGCAGCACCTCGTCGTAGTCGACGACTCCACCCGGCTTCCTGCGGCGGCGCTCGGAGCTCTCGACCTCAGAGGAGAGGGCGCGCTTGGGGTAGTCGACGCGGATCAACGGAACGGTCAGCCGGTGCGGGTGTGAGACGTAGTCGAAGCCGTAGCGCCCCTTGACGCACAGACGGCCCTGGTTGCCAGGGCTCTCCCTCCCCTCGGCAAAGACCACCCGGTTCTGCTCCCGCTCGACGTGATACGTCAGCGCGCAGCCCACCCCACAATAAGGGCAGACCGTGTCGACCGACTCGAGCTCGGTGCGAGGGCGGAGCGGGGCAGAGACGGCCTTGTTGGTGAGCGCTCCCGTGGGACATGCAGCCACGCACTCCCCGCAGCTCACGCAGCTGGACTGGCCCATTTCCTGGTCGAGGTCGAAGGAGATGCGCGCGGTGTAGCCCTTGCCTGTGCGTCCGATCACGTCGTTGTGCTGGACCTCGTCACAGGCGCGTATGCAACGATCGCACAGAATGCAAGCCTGGTGGTCGACGTCGATTACCTTGGACGAGCCGTCGAGCGGTCGCGAGTTCCCGCGCGGCAGCCGTTGCCCCACGCCGTACCGTCGCGCGAGAGCAAAGAGCTGGTCGTCCGCCGTGGTGCTCTCCTTTGGAGACTCCTCGGGCTGCTCGGACATCAAGAGCTCGGTCAGCACGCCGCGGCAGCGCTCGACCTTCTCACTCGCGGTCCTGACGACCATCTCCGGCTCGACCTCGCGCACACAGGAGGCGGCCATCACGCGCGACCCCTCGACTTCTACGACGCACATCCTGCACACGCCGACAGGCCGGAGACCGGGGTCGTGGCACAGGGTGGGGATTTCGATGTCGGCCTGCCGGGCCGCCTCCCAGATCGTGGATCCCTCGGGGACCGTGACTTCCCGCCCATCGATCTGCAGGCTGACGCTCATCCGCTCGTCCCGCGCCCGGCCTCAGGGAAGTGCTCCAAGATGCTCAGGACGGGTGTCAGCGCCACCTGACCCAGCCCGCAGAGCGAGGTCTCGCGCAGCGCGAGGTCGAGCTCCGGCAGGAGCGCGAGCGTCTCCTCGCGTCGCTGCTCGATCAGCACGACTGCCTTCTCCGTGCCGATTCGGCACGGTACGCACTTGCCACACGACTCGTTGCGAAAGAAGGCAGTGAGGTTGCGCCCGAGCTCGAGAAGATCGGCTCCGGTTCCGACGATCACGACCGCCCCGGCACCGAGCGCAGAGCCAGCCTCCCGCAGCGGCTCCCAGTCCATACACACATCGGCGCGAGTGCCAGGGAGGAAGCCCGTGCTGGCCCCCCCCGGCAGGAAGGCAAGAAGCTGCTTGCCGGCACGCATTCCGCCCGAGCGTTCGATGAGCTCTTGTAGCCGGATTCCGAGCGGAGCCTCGACGACACCCGGCTCGTTCACGTCTCCACTCACGCTGAAGAACTTGAGGTCCGCCCTCCCCGTGCGGAGGATCCTCGGCACGTGCGCAAGGGTCTCCACGTTGTTGATCAGCGTGGGCTTGCCGTGGAACCCAGCAACACCGGGAAACGGGGGCTTGTTGCGCGGCTCGCCGCGCCGACCCTCCAGCGCCTCGAGCAGGGCCGTCTCGTCACCGAGGATGTAGCCGCCCGGCGAGACGAAGATTTGCAGGTCGAAGCGGAGCTCCGAGCCGCACACGCTCTCCCCGAGCACACCTCGCTCGTAGGCCGAGTCGATCGCGCGTCGAAGAGCGGCGCAGGGACCCTGGTACTCGTGGCGGATGTAGATCCAGCCCTGCTCCGCACCCACCGCCAGGCCTGCGAGCGCCATGCCCTCGATCACGAGGTGTGGCAGCTCCTCGAGGATCACGCGGTCCTTGAACGCTCCCGGCTCGCTCTCATCAGCGTTTCCGATCACGTACTTTGGCGCCGCCGACGCGCTCCGAACCATCTCCCACTTGCGTCCGGTGGGAAAGCCGGCTCCCCCGAGTCCCCGCAGACCCGATTCGCTGACCCGTGCGATCACGCCGTCGAAGTCGCGGGACTCGACCCGCTTCCTGAGCTCGCCGTAGTGCTCTTCGGGGACCGCATACGGGTCGCTCTGCCAGCGCCGCTGCGGGCCAGCGGGTTGGGCATCGAACGAGATGGGCGGGGCCGCCAGCTGCTCCTCCACCTCGTCGGGTGCTATCGGTAGGTCATTGAGCAGACACGCGGGTGCGCGGTCGCACAGCCCGGGGCAGGAGATCTCCTCGAACTCGACGTCGTCCCGTCGCTCGCACAGCGACGCGAGCTTCGCGAGCACCCGATCGCCGTCGCGCAGGTGACAGGCCAGATCGCGGCAGGCGCTCACCCGATAGGGTGGTGGCGGCGTGCGGCGAAAGTGAGGATAGAAGCTCGAGATCCCCTCGAGCTCGTAGAGCGGGACTCCGAGCTTCTTGCTCAGCGCGCGCAGGTCTTCCTCGGAGAGGTACCCCGTGGTCTCCTGCAGCGCGTAGAGCTCCTCGATCGGATTCATGAACGCTCCCAATACTCCCGCAGGATGATTATAAGCGCTCAGCCCAGGCCCGCCGTTCGCAGCGCCTCCTGGTAGGCCTCGGGCGTGTTGCAGTCGCGAAGGCTCTCGAGCTCCGGGTCCACGTCGCGCAGCTCCTCCTCGGTCACGAGCCTGGCGTCGAAGGCCTCCACCAGGTAGAGAGGGCGCAGTCGGCGCTCGGCGAGGAGCTCTCTCGCGACGGGTAAGACCTCACGCGAGTAGACGGCAGAGGTCACCATGTGGTGACCCCCGACGAGGGGAACCGCGATCGCATACCCGGCCGAGAGCTCGAGCAGCCGGCGGACGTATGCAGATCGGAGCAATGGCACGTCGCACGAGGTCAGGAACGCGCGCTCTGCGTCGATGGCCTCGAGGCCGGCAGCCAGGCCGGCCAGCGGTCCGAGCCCCTCCTCCGGGTCGCGCGCGATCCGGAAGTCCCCCGGGATTTCCTGGCCAGCCCGCGCGACCACCCACACCTCGTCCACGACCTCCGAGACGATCCGGACGACGCGCTCGAGCAGCGTTTCTCTCCCAAAGGGCAGGCTCGCCTTGTCCCGGGCCATGCGCCTCGAGCGGCCGCCACACAGGACAATCGCCGCGTCCGCCATCGGCACATTGTATCGGTGCAGCGGCTGCTATGGTGAGCGCGTGGCGTCGCACGGTCACTCCATCCAGATCGCCCGCTACGATCCGCGCTGGCCGATCCAGTTCGAAGAAGAGCGGCGTTCGCTGGAGCGGGTCTTCTGCGACGTGCCGGTCGTGATCGAGCACGTCGGCAGTACGGCCGTTCCCGGACTCGGCGCGAAGCCCATCGTGGACATGATGCTGGGAGTGGAGCGCTTGACAGATGTCGAGGCCCGGATCCGCCAGATCGAGCAGCTGGGCTACGGGTACGTCCCCGAGTACGAGGACCACATGCCGGAGCGCCGCTACTTTCGGAGGCCGCGGACGCCACCCCAACGCTTCCACCTGCACACGGTCGAGCGGACCAGCGATTTCTGGGAGCACCACTTGCTGTTCCGAGACTACTTGCGCCTCCACTCCGATGTCGCCAGGAAGTACTACGAGCTGAAGTGCGAGCTTGCGGAGCGTCATCGCTTCGACGAAATCGACTCCTATACCGAGGCCAAAACGGACTTCATCGAGGCGGCCATCGACAGAGCTTTGCGTACCCACCAACTCTAGCCGGTTGCAGGTATACTTGAGCATTCATGGTGGCCTCCCCCCGGATCGCCTGTCTCGAGTGTGACCTGCTGCTGCCTTCGCCAGCTCTCGCTGAGGGGGAGCGCGCTGCCTGCCCGCGCTGTGGACACGCCCTGACAAGCAACCCACACGACGGACTTCTGCGCTCCCTGGCCTTCGCGGTCAGCGCGGCCCTGTTTCTCGCGGTCGCGCTGGCGTTCCCATTCATGTCCATGAGGGCTGGCGGGTTCGAGAACTCCATCACTTTGGCCATGAGCGTGATCGAGGTGTACCGCAACGGAGGCGAGCTCGTGGCGCTGCTCATCCTCGGGTTCATCATCGTGCTTCCAGCTGCAATGTTGGGTGCAGTGGTGGCGTTGCTCGTACCGCTCATCCGCGGCCGCGCAGTACCCTGGCTCGTACCTGCCGGAAGAGTCGCCTTCGCCCTCGCTCCGTGGACGATGGTCGAGGTGTTCATCATCGGAGTGATCGTGAGCCTGGTCAAGCTAGCGGCCATGGCAGACATCGGGCTGGGCATCTCCTTCTGGTCGTACGCCGCCTTTTCCCTCTGCTTCACGGCGATGGGCTCGAGCCTGGACCGTATGTACGTCTGGGACTCGATCGAGCGGGTGTCCGCCAGATGACCAGCTTCGCTCCCGAGACGGCAGCGGCACACGGGCTGGCGACCTGCCACACCTGCTGCAAGGTCACTCCCGCGGCGACAAAACGTTGCCCTCGCTGCGGCGCCGCGCTCCACCTCCGAATGACCAACAGCCTGGCGCGTACCGCCGCGCTGGGAGTCACGGCGGCGATTCTCTACATCCCCGCGAACGTGCTCCCGATCATGACGACGGAGCAGCTGGGTCGGGCGATCGACAGCACGATACTGGGCGGCGTCGTCCTACTCTGGCACCACGGCTCGTACCCGATCGCCGCGGTGATCTTCATCGCTAGCGTCATGGTGCCTATGAGCAAGATGTTCGCGTTGGGGCTGCTGTGCTGGTCCGTGAACAGGAGCCACCAGGCACAACCACGCGAGCGCGCCGTCCTTTATCGCGCGACGGAGTTCGTGGGACGCTGGTCGATGATCGATGTGTTTGTAGTGGCGATCCTGGTGGCGTTGATCCAGCTCGGAGGCCTGCTGGTCATCCTCCCAGGCGCTGCAGCGCTCGCGTTCTCCGGAGTGGTAATCATCACCATGCTCGCCGCGGAGAGCTTTGACCCGCGCCTGATCTGGGATCGCCTTGGAGTAGAGAATGACTGAGGCCGAAGTCTCGAGCCGCCGCCGCCTTCCCGTCATCTGGCTGGTACCGGCCGTGGCCGTTGTGCTCGGCATCTATATGGTGATCTACACCGTCATGAACGAGGGCCCCGCGATCACGATCACCTTCTCGACTGCGCAGGGGATCGAGGCGGGCAGAACCAAGCTTAGCTCCCGCAGCGTCGAAGTAGGGCTCGTCGAGGAAGTGACGCTCAACGAGGATCTCGACAGCGTCAGCGTCGTCGCGAGGCTCGAGCGCGAGAACACGTCGCTGCTGCGGGACGACACGCGCTTCTGGGTCGTACGTCCCCGTTTCGGCGCGGGCGGCATCTCCGGCCTGAACACGCTCCTATCGGGCGCATACATCGAGCTGGAGCCGGGCTCCGGAGCGCCGAGCACCCGCCGCGACTTCGTCGGCCTCGACGATGTTCCCGTAACGGCCGTCGGGACACCGGGACTGGGCCTTGTCCTGGTCAGCAAACGCGCCGGCGTCGTGAGCCCCGGCCAGCCCGTGCTTTACAACGGCTTTCGCGTGGGAAGAGTCGAGAGCACTACGTTCGAAACGGACACTGGAAGCGTGCGCCACGGCGTGTTCATCGAGGCGCCCTACGACGCATTCGTGAACGGCGCGACCCGGTTCTGGGACGCCGGCGGCATCGTGGTGCGCACCGGGGCAGGCGGCTTGCTAGTGGACGTCGAGTCGCTCCAGGCTCTGCTCATCGGTGGCGTCGCGTTTGGGGTCCCAAAGGGAGTGTCCCCAAAGGGACCCGTCGAGTCCGGCGCGGAGTTCGTGCTCCATCGGGACCGGCAGAGCGCAACCGAGCTGTCGTACGAGCACTCCCTGGAGTTCGTGGTCTTGTTCACGCAGTCGGTCCGCGGCCTGGTGCCGGGCGCGCCCGTGGAGTACCGGGGGATTCGCGTCGGCTCGGTCGGCCCAGTCCTGATCGCGCCTGTCATAGAGGCGAATCTTCGGGGTAGTACTGCGCAGCCGATCCCAGTATTGATCAGCATCGAGCCCGGGCGCCTTGGGCTCGACGATACGGCCGAAGGGGCCGAGCAGATGCGACAGATCATCGACAGGGGTGCCCGGGGGAGAATGCGGGCAAGCCTCGAATCAGCCAACCTGCTCACGGGAGCCCTCCTGGTCGCAATCGACTTCTACCCCGAGGAAGAAGTGGGCGAGATCGGCACCTTCGCCGGCTACCCGACGCTCCCCACAATCTCCGGCGGGTTCGAACGGATCGAGCGCCAGGTTTCCGCGCTCCTGGAGAAGCTCAACGACATGCTGATCGAAGCAACCGTGCGGGAGCTCAACCGGATTCTCGACGATCTGCGCGAGGTAACCGGCAGCGACGAATTCCAGGAACTTCCGGCCGCCGTTACAGCTGTGCTGGAGGACCTGCAGCAAGACCTGCAGCTGATCTCGCCCGATTCGCCACCCTACGATCGCCTGTACCGCACGATCACCGAGCTGAACCGCACGCTGCAGAGCGCCGACGGACTGCTGCGCACGCTGGACGAGAAGCCGAACTCGATCATCTTCTCGAAACCGGCCGAGCCCGATCCCGAGCCTCGGAGAGGCAGACCGTGACCCGAGTGGGCCTCGGCCTGGTACTCGCGCTCAGTCTCGTAGGCTGTGCAAGTGCACCCCCCGAGCAGGCCTACTACCTGTTGCGGGTGGAGCCACCGCCGGAGCTGCGCTCGGCTGATCCACTGCCGATCGGTCTTGGGCGGATCTCCCTTCCCCCTTACCTCGATCGCGCTGGACTGGTGGTTCAGACAGACGAGCACAGCGTACGCGAGGCACGCTACCACCTGTGGGCCGAGCCACTCGATGAGGGCGCATGGTTCTACCTGCGCGACCGGATCTCGTCGGAGTTGGGACGCGCTCTCCACCCCGGCCCCGACCTGGGCAACTCCGTGCGCTATAGCGTCGACATTAGAATCAACGAGTTCCACGGCACGCTCGACGGGCGGGCGCGCCTGGTCGCCCGCTGGTCGGTTCGAGATCTTGAACAGGACTCCGTCGTCGAGAGTCAACGCTTCTCGCAGGCGAGGCGTCAGGCGGGCGACGGGTATCCCGGTCTGGTGAACACGGAGATCGAGCTCCTCGGCGAGCTGGCCGGAACCATCGCCCAAACGCTGCGAACACTCGACACCGACTAGTCCTGCTGCCTCGCTCCGCGGCTGAACGAACCGACCAGGCTCGCGACGAGGATCGCGACGTACATGACGCCAGAGACCGCCTGAAGATAGGCAAGGGCGCGCGCAACGTGCGTCGCCGGCGAGATGTCGCCGTAGCCCAACGTCGTCAGCGTGACGAAGCTGTAGTAGAGCAGGCTCAGGAAGAGCTGGCCCGGGTTTTCAGGGAGTCCGACAAACGACGCGGGATCGATCGCATGCAGAAAGGAGTACACGAACGCCCAGTTCAAGCCAAGAAGCAGATAGACGCACACGGAGCCCGCAACCCGGTTGGCGTCGACGGAGTCCCCGAACAACACTTCACCTAAGACGATGAGCAGGCTGAGCAGACAGAAGGCAAAGGCGATCATCCTCCCGATGAGGAACAGCATGGAGGAGTCCGCGCTGAAGGCCACGCCCGAGACAGCAAAGTTCAGCAACGCGAGAGCCCAGCCGCCAATGTATGCCCATCGATTCCTGGCAAGGCTCCAGACTCCGAGCATCAGCGTTCCGACGTAGGCCAGATTGACCGCCTTGTCGAAGCGCCCCGACGCGATCGGGGCGAGCAGCAGAAGGACCAACAATCCGACCAACAGGTAGAAGAAGTTGTTCCTTCTTGGAGTCATCGCGACGATCCCTCCGCGATCAGTTGCTCCAGCCACCACCCAGGGCCTTGTAAAGCCGGACCACTGCGTTGAGCGACCGCTGGAGAGTGGCGGACTGGTCGAGCTCCGATGCGAACAGGCTCCTCTCGGAATCCAGCACCTCCAGGTAGTCCACAACGCCACCGTCATAGCGGGCTCGCGACAGTCTGGCAGCGTTGCGAGCGGCCACGACCTGCCGCAGCCGAGCAGCGTGTTCCTGGCGCAACGTCCGGAGGGCCACGAGCGCATCCTCGACGTCTTGAAACGCCAGCTGCAGGGTCGCCTCGTACTCCCGGAGAGCCTGCTCGGTCCGCGAGCGCTGCGCGTCGGACTGGGCCTTGAGCTGGCCGGAGTTGAAGATCGGCGAGAGGAAGTCGCCGCCGATGTTCCAGGTCTCAGCTCTGTCGGAGTCCAGGTCGGACAGCTCGTCGCTGATCGCACCGAGACTCCCGGTCAACCTGATGGAGGGATAGCGAAGTGCCTCGGCGACACCGACGAGAGCGGTTTCCGCGATGAGCTGCTCCTCTGCCGCGACCACGTCGGGTCGTCGTCGGAGCAGCTCCGAGGGAAGTCCGGGTGGGACCTCCGGCGGAAACACCTGCTGGGCCAGGGCGAGGCCGCGCGGGACAGGGCCAGGATTGCGTCCCAACAGGGTGCGCAGCGCGTTATTGGTCTGAACGACCTGGCGCTCGAAGCTCGCAACTGCCACCTCTGCGACGGCGAGCTCTATCTGGGCCTGGTTCACATCGAGCTCCGGCAACGTACCCTGCTCGAAACGGGCCTGAATGATCCTCAGGCTGTCGCGCCGGCCGGCCACCGTGCGTTCCGAGATGGCAAGTCGCCCGTCCAGATCGCGCAGCAACAGGTAGAAGCTCGCCACATTCGCGACGAGACTGATCGTCACGTTCCGATACGCGGCCTCCGTCGCCAGCAGGTCGGCCTTCGCGGCCTCCGTGGCTCTCGAGAGCCGCTTCCAGAGGTCGAGCTCAAAGGAGAGATCCGCTGCGACTTCGAAGTTGTCGCGGGTACTCGCTCCGGGGATCACGATCTCGCTCGCCTTGCCGCGACCCCCGAAGCCGAAGATGTCCAGGAACGGAAACTGATTCGCGCGGACGACCGTGACCTGCGAGCGAGCCTCCGAGATACGGGCAAGCGCGCTGCCGAGGTCCTTGTTCTCGGCCAGCGCGATGCGTACCAGCTCCTGCAGCTGCTCGTCTTGAAACAGCTCCCACCAGTCCAGGTTTGCGATCGACTCGCCGGAGGGGCGCGGCTCCACGTACTCCGCGGGGATGTCGAGATCCGGACGCTCGTAGTCCGGCGTGAGAGCACAGCCTGCGACGACGAGAGCGAGTCCCGCCCGGAGCACGCGCAGCCACACCTCAGCGGGTCTCCTCTGCGGCAGGCGTGGCGGCGTCGGTCACGCTGGCCTTACGCCCGCCAAGGTGGCGCTCGACCATCACGAAGAGCGCCGGTACCAGCAGCACACCGACGGCGGTGGCCACTAGCATGCCGCTGAACACGGTCATGCCCATGACCTTCCTCGCCTCGGCGCCCGCGCCGCTGGCAACGAGAAGAGGCAGCACGCCCAGGATGAAGGAGAACGCAGTCATGAGGATCGGGCGGAAGCGCTGGCGGGCTGCCTCCATGGCGGCCTCGCGCGCGCTCTTCCCCTTCTCGTACTCGACCTTGGCAAACTCGACGATCAAGATGGCGTTCTTGGCCGCCAGGCCGATGAGCATGACCAGGCCGATCTGCGCGAACACGTTGTTCACGTAGCTCTCGCTGAACACGCGCATCACGAAGAGCCCCGCGATTGCACCAAACACAGCGATGGGCGTACCCAGAAGCACCGAGAGCGGCGTGGACCAGCTCTCGTACTGAGCCGCGAGTATGAGAAAGACGAACACGAGGGCCATCACGAACACCGCGCCACCGCTGCCCGCTGCTGCCATCTCCTGATAGGACATGCCGCTCCAGGCGTAAGACATGTCCGGCGGCAGGATCTCGTCGGCAATGTCTTCTAGAGCGCCCAGCGCTTGCGTGGAGCTGTAGCCCGGCGCGCTCTGGCCCGACACCTCTGCGGATCGGAACAGATTGAAGCGATTCGTGTACTCGGGCCCCGCCGTGCGAGTCATCGTCACGAAGGTCGAGAGCGGGACCATCTCACCTTCCGAGTTGCGCACGTAGAAGAGACGGACGGCATCCGCGTCCGCCCGATACTCGGGCTCAGCCTGCACGTACACCTTGTAGAGACGACCAAACCGGTTGAAGTCGTTGACGTACGCACCACCCAGAAAGGCCCCGATCGAGGTGTTCACGTCAGCGAGCGGAATGCCGAGCTTGAGCACCTTGGCTTCGTCGACGTCCAGGAAGATCTGGGGGACGTTGGCACGGTAGAGACTGAACGAGCGGGCAATCACGGGGTCCTCGTTCGCGGCCTGAACAAAGCGCTGCACCTGTTCGGCCAGGTAGCTCGGCGAACTGCCGCTCCTGTCCTGGAGCATCATCGAGAAGCCGGAGCCCGTGCCCAGGCCTGGAATCGCGGGCGGGCCGAAGGCGAACGCAATGCCGCCCGTCACCTGCGTGGCAAACCCCGCGTTCAGGCGGCGCACCACGCTGGTGGCGTGATCCTCCCGATCGGGCCGCTCGTCCCAGTCCTTCAGCTGAATGAAGACAAAGCCCGCGTTCGGCTGGAAGATGCCGCTCAGCATGCTGAAGCCGGCGATGGCCGTCGAGTTCTGAACGGCATCGATCTGCCCGACTACCCGCTCCACGTCTCTCATGACGGCATCCGTGCGCTGCAGTGATGCGCCGTCGGGCAGCAGGAACGTCGCCATGACGTAGCCCTGGTCTTCCTCCGGGACGAAGCCTCCGGGCACGATCGCGAACAGCGCGACGGTCCCGGCGATGAGTACGGCGAGGAGGAGACCCGCTCTGGCCACTCGCTCCGTGAACCAACCAGTCATCATCATGAAGCGTTGGGTCGTCTTCTCCAGTACGCGGTTGAACGCGGCGAAGAACTTGTCGAACACGCTCTTCTTTTCTCCGGGCGGCTTAAGCAGCGTGGCGGCTAGCGCGGGGCTCAGGGTTAGTGCGTTGATCGAGGAGATCGCCACCGAGATGGCGATGGTGATCGCGAACTGCTGATAGAGCCGACCCGTAATTCCCCCCATCGCGGCCACCGGGACGAAGACTGCAATCAAGGATAGGGACGTGGCGATGATGGGCGCGGAGACCTCCCGCATCGCCTCGACCGTGGCATCGCTGGCCGACATGCCGCCAGCCATCTTGGCCGACACCGCCTCGACAACGACGATGGCGTCATCCACCACGATACCGATCGCCAGCACCAACCCCAGCAGCGACAGTGTGTTCACCGAGAAGCCGAGCAGCGGGAACACTGCGAACGTGCCGATGAGTGATACGGGAACCGTCAGTGTTGGAATCAGCGTGGCGCGCGCGTCCTGCAGAAAGATGTACACCACGAGGATGACCAGACCCACGGCCTGGAACAGGGTGATCACGATCTCGCGGATGCCAGCCGTGATCGGCTTGGTCGTATCCAGCGAGATCACGTACTCGACGTCGTCTGGAAAGCGCTCGGAGACCTCCTCCATTGCAGCGATCACCTGGCTCGCCACCTCGAGACCGTTGGCGTCGGGGAGCTGATAGATCTGGATGGGCGCTGTCTCTGCGCCATCGAGCCTCGAGTTGAGCAGGTAGTTCTGCGTCCCCAGCTCGATCCTGGCGACGTCCTTCATCAGGACCTGGGATCCGTCGGGATTCGACCGGACCACGACGTCGCCGAACTGCTCTGCCCGCTCGAGGCGCCCAGCGCTCTGAACCGTATACGTGAAGTCGGTCCCTTGTGGAGCCGGGGGCCCGCCGATCTGTCCCGCGGGCACGAGAACGTTCTGCTCGCGGATCGCGTTCGTGATGTCCGGGACGGTCAGGTTCAGCTTTGCGAGCTGGTCCGGCTTGATCCAGACGCGCATCGCGTACTCGGTAGTGCTGCCCCCGAACACCTCCGCCTGGCCGACCCCGCGAATCCTCGCGAGCGCGTCAATGATGTTGATCGTCGCGTAGTTCGTCAGGAAGCTCGCGTCGTACGTCCCTTCGGGCGAGATGAGCGAGATGAGGAGCAGCGGGAACGAGAGCTTCTTCTTGACGGTCACGCCTAGCAGGCTGCGGAGAAAGTGACTGGTTGAGGGGTGGTCCTTCCGACGAGGGGGTTCACCGGCCGAGGGGCGGGGCGCGATTCCCGGTTCGAACCGGTCTTGGGCTCCGCTGATCGCGGGGCGGTTTCGCACATGACCTACGTGGCCTCCAGCAGCTTGCGGATCCGGATCAGGTTGTAGGCTGCGGCCGTGAAGGTGAAGACCCAGCCGACCCGATCCGTGCCGCGGTGTCGGGTCTTGCGCATCAGCCCCACGGTCTTCATCCAGCCGAAGACCTCTTCCACCCGTTTGCGAAAACGCTGACTCAGTTCGTAGCCCCGGTGGCGCGTCGTCCGCCCGTCGATCGCGCTGCGTCGATTCGTCGTGTTCTGCGCCACGTGTGGGGTCACGCCCAACTCTCGAAGCTCTTCCACGAACCCCTTCGTGTCGAAGCCCTTGTCTCCGCCCAATGTCCTCCGACGCCCGCCTCCCAGACCTTCCACCATCTCGAGCGCCGCTTCGCGCTCCGCATATCCCGACGCCTGCGTGAGCTTCGCCGCGACCACCAAGCCGTTCCGGTTCTCCGTCACCACGTGTCCCTGGTACGCGAGTCGGGCGCCTTGGCCTCTCATACCGGCGAGTCGTGCGTCGGGATCCGTCGTCGACGCATGCGTCTGGTTGCTCCGCTTCTCGCCTCGGAAGTTCACCGTCGGGTTGCCCGGGTCATCGTCGTCTCTCCGTTCCTCGTCCTTCCGTACGAAGCTCTTCTGGCTCGCCCACGCCTCGATCAGCGTCCCGTCTACCGTGAAGTGCTCCAACGACACCCATCCCTCGGTCTCGGCCTGCTCCAGCACTGCGTCGAAGAAGTGCTCGGCAATCTCGCCCTTGAGCAGCCGGTCTCGGTTCTTCGTGAACACCGTGGCGCTGAACACCACCTCGTCAAGCTCCAGACCCACGAACCAGCGATACAGCAGGTTGTACTCCAGCTGCTCCACCAGCTGCCGCTCGCTCCGGATGGTGTAGAGCACCTGCAGCAGCAGGGCGCGCAGCAGCTGCTCCGGGGGCACGGACGGGCGCCCTACGCCTCTGGCGTAGATCGCGTCGAAGCGCGGCGATAGCCGCTGCAGCGCCGTGTCGACCATGCGCCGCATCGCTCGAAGCGGATGATCATCCGGAATCCGCGACTCCAGCGACACGTAGCTGAACATCCCGCCCTGAAGCGTCCCCTGTCCTCTCACGCCTCCCCCTTTGGGGCTCGCTCCCAAGGTACCCTTCGATGAGGAGTTTTTCAGCAGCCTGCTAGGCGCTTGACCTCCTCGGGTAGGCTGGGCTGCGCCTCGGACACGCGGTTCTGCGTCAGCACGTTGGCCATGTCCAGGTCGGTGCCGACCTCGAACGAGACCTCGAGGGTCATGACGCCGTCGCCGGAGTTGATCGACTTCATGTAGATCATGTCCTCGACGCCGTTGACCTTCTGCTCAACGGGTGTCGCGACGGACTGCTCTACGTTGACGGCGCTCGCGCCGGTGTAGGTTCCCGACACCGAAACCATCGGCGGCGTGATCTCCGGGTACTGGGCAACTGGGAGGCTACCCAGCGCCACCAGACCCACGATGACGATGACGATGGCGATCACCATCGCGACGATGGGCCGGCGAACAAAGAATTCGGCCAAGTGTCAGGCTCCGGTCTGGTCGGATGTGTCCTGCACGGCTCCCGCTTCGTCGAGCTCGGCGAGCTTTCCCGTGACCTTCATGCCGTCCTTCAGCAACGCACCCTCCAGGGCGATGCGCTCGCCCGCCTCGACCCCAGACTCGATGATCTGGAGCCTTCCGATCGCCGGGCCAGGCTGCACCTCTCGGAGCTCGACGCGGCCATCCCGCGTGACGGCGAAGACCCGGAAGTTCCCCTGCAGCTCGCTGACGCAGCGCTTTGGGATCAGCAGCGCGTCCCTTCGCGTCTCGACCACCGCCCGAACGCGCGCGAACTGTCCCGCCACCACGATGTTATCGGGATTCGGGAAGTCCGCCTCCAGAGTGAAGGTCCCGGTCGTCGGGTTGACCGCCGCGTCCGCTCCGACAATGTTGCCAACGTACTCGTGCAGGACCCCATCGGCCAGGATCAGCTCCAGCCCTACCCCTGCGGGCACCCCCTCATCCGTAACGTCCCGGAGCTGACGTGCAAACCGCAGGTAGCGCCGCTCATCGATTGCGAAACGGATCCGGATCGGGTCAGTCTGGGATACGAAGTTGAGAACCACCGGGTTCGGGGACCGGCCCACGAACTCGCCGACCTTTGCCTGGGTCAGGCCGATGCGCCCATCAATGGGTGAGTGAATGCGCGTGTAGCCGAGCTCGATGTCGGCTTGCTCGAGCTGTGCCTCCGAGGCCTGCGCGGCTCCAATGGCCGCTTCATACTGCGCAACCGCAGCATCGAGGTCCTGCTGGCTGACCGCCCGCATCTCCGCCAATGGCCGGATCCGATCGAGATCTGCCCGCGCCTTGGCGAGCATGGTCTGCGCCTCCGCGAGGCGGCCCCTGGCCTCCACCACCTTCGACTCGAAAGGGCGCGGATCGATGTTGTACAGCAGGTGGTCCTTCTCGACAGCGCGCCCCTCTACGAAGTGAAGGCTCTCCAGCACGCGAGCAGCGTACGGAACCAAGCCCAGGCAAGTGATCGAGCTCCTCGAGCAGCTAGCCCGCGGGAATCCAGAGGTGCTGGACGAACCCGCACCAGAAGCGCTTTTCCGGGGCTTCGGAGAGAGCGCGCTCGACTTCGAGCTGCGCGCGTGGACCGAGAGCGAGCGCGGCTTTCTCGCGGTCATGAGCGACCTCGGTGTTGCGACCGGAGAAGCCCTGGAGGCCGCGGGAATTCGGATCCCGTACCCGCAGCAAGACCTGCACCTGCGCAACGCCCCGGAGCTGGGCGACGCTCTCGCGGATGCCCTTCGTCAACGTCGCGCAGCGGACTCCGACGAGACCTCCTAGAGCCAGCTCGTCTGCCCCACGCGTGTACCCTCTACGCCGCTGGCGGGCGCCGTTCGTGCCAGTTCGTGACCCCCTGGTACGCGTGACCCGCACGGCACAACAGCGCCTCGTCGACATGGCGACCGACGAGCTGGAACCCGAGAGGAAGGCCGTCCTGCGTAAAGCCACCTGGCAACGAGAGGGTCGGGCTCCCCGAGAAGTCGAAGGGCGCCGTGAACTGGAGCAGGTTGCCTGCCCCGTCTCCTTGTGCCGGATTGCCGGCGATGGCCGTGGCGGCGAGCGGCGGGAGGCTGGGAAGGGCGGGCAGGATGAGAAGATCGATCGTGTCGAACAGATCCTCGAGCCCGCGCTTGAAGACTGCGCGCTCGATCTCCATCCGCGCGTAGTCCGCGCCCGATACGCGCGAGGCGAGCTCGATCAGAGCGCGAAGCTCGGGACCGTAGTCGTCAGCGCGGCTCGGGAAGGTATCCGCGTGGGCCATCGCGCACTCGACCGCGGCCACACTGGCCCAGCCGTCCATCAGCGCGCGCGTGGGCGGAACGACGACCTCTCGCATCTCAATTCCGAGCTCGAGGAAGCTCTGCAACGCGGACAGCACGACCTCACTCACCTCGGGGTGCACGCCTCGACTACAGAACTCGCGGTCGATGCCCAGACGGATTCCTCCGAGCCCGCCCGTGAGCTCGGCCTCGTAGTCCGGCACCGGATCGCGCAGCGACGTGGGGTCCCTCGGGTCCCCGCCCGCGAGGGCTCGCAGCATGGCGGCCGCATCCGCCACGCTCCGCGTCATCGGACCGATGTGATCCAGCGTGTGCGCGAGCGGGAAGACGCCGTAGCGGCTCACACGACCGTAGGTGGGCTTGATGCCGACAAGCCCACAGCACGCCGAGGGGAAGCGGATCGAGCCACCCGTGTCGCTGCCCAGCGAGCCGAAGCAGAGTCCGGCGGCAGTCGCCACTCCAGAGCCGCTCGACGACACGCCGGTCCAGTACTCCGCGCCCCAGGGATTCACCGGCGGGGTGACGTCGGGATGGTGCCAGCCGTACGCGCCCTCGGTCAACTGCGTCTTGCCGAGGATCACGGCGCCGGCGCCTTCGAGTCCGTCCACCACCGCCGCCGTGTGATCGGGCTCGCGATCGGACATCACACGCGTCCCGCTCGCCGTGCGGACACCCTTGATCGCGCACAGGTCCTTTACGGCGACCGGAATCCCGTGGAGCGTTCCGCGGTACTCACCTCTTCCGATCTCCACCTCGGCCCGGCGGGCGGATTCCAGGGCGGCCTCTGGGAGCACGGTTGCGAACGCGTGCAGCTCCGGCTCGAGACGCTCGATCCGATCCAGCGTAGCCTGCGTCGCCTCGACCGGAGAGAGCTCGCGCGCCTTCAACAGGCCGGCGAGCTCGCTCAGCGTCAGTGCATGGATCTCTGGTTCTGCCACGCTCAATCCCTCCAGCCAGGGCTCATCCCAGCAAGGCGAGCGCCAAGCCTGTGGCGACCCAGCCGATTGCAAGGAGTAGGATCCAGGCGGACCTAGAGCGACGACGTGTGCGCCGCTCGGGCCCGCGAAAGTCCGCTCTGAGAAGCGCTGCTCGTGCTTGCCGGGAGTGGTCGGGCGGCACGCGACGGGGAGATCTCTCTCCTCCCCGCCGACGCGGGCGGGGGGCCGTCTTCGACCTGGGACTGCGCTTCATCGCAGCCCATTGGACTCCAAGCACCCGGGGCTTGCAAGTACGTTCAGGTGCGCAGGTGGGTAGAGGCAATGTCGGCGCGGAAGCGGGACTCCGGGATCTCGGCGAAGAGCTCAGGGAACTGATGCGGCACGGCGATGTCGCTCAGGGTCTGGAATTGACCGTTCGCGGCGACGCGGCCAGCGACGAGGAATCGGCAGTCTCGCCGCACGATCTCCTCCAGGGCTGCGAGCATCGCCCACTCGCTGTCATCGTAGTAGCGGGCATCGACCACTCGCAGAGCAGTGTCTGCACCGACCACGAACGTGGCTCCCGGCAGGAGACGAGCCTTCTCTCGAAACGTCGCGCCTCGGGTGAGCTCCAGCACACCCTCGTCCGCGAACTGAGGAACCCGCCGGCGCACCTCGCTGACAGACAGGCCCGGCTTGTCGACGTTCGTGACCGAGAGCTCGAAGGCGCTCGGTACTCCGACGATTTCTTCGGCCACGCGCGCGAGCTCCCGGTGTCCATCGTGCAGCGGGTTGAACGACCCCGCGAGCACGCCCCGCGGAGGCGGCCGCTCGTCCACCCAGCTTCCGTCGGCACGCAGGGTGACACGATCGAGCTCTCCGGCGACGAGCTCGGTGATCGGGTCGCGGAGCTCCGCCGGCGGGTGGTCGCTGAGCTCGTCGCTCGGGCCGAGCAGCGACTCGAGCTCGGATCCTCGGACTCCACATGCCATTGCTAACACCGAGATCGCGACGCTCGCGACGAGCTCCTCCTCGGCGGCCCGATCCCGAGCCCCCTTTTTCAGGGTGATAGACCAGCGCTCGACTCCCGAAGGGGCGGCGACCGCCACGTGGCAGCGATGATCGCCCCTCTTTGGCCGGTCGCTGGCGAGACTCGATGTCACCGCCAGGCCGATCAGCGAGTCGTTTCCCGGCTCGAGGGCACGCGCGCGAGCATGCGCGCGTCGCGCCATGTCGAGAGCCGTCTCGACGCTGCAAGCCTGCTCCGGAGCAGCGCCCAGCAGATCGGCCAGCGCTTCTGATCCGTAAGGAACGACAGCCTCGAGCACGGTGCGCGAGGCGCCCGGCACCGAGAGCAGCTGCGCGATCGCGCCAGCTCCGCCTCCCGTGATGGCCAACACGGCACGCCAGCTCGAGGCATGGATCCGCTCGACCGTCTCGAGAAGCGCCCCCGGCACACGTCTTACTATAGCGACCGGGAGCTGCGTTCGAGCCAGCTCGCTCGGCGAGCTTGTCGTCGAGGGAACCTAGAGTCGCTCCAGATTCTCGACCTCAGGACGCGGTCCCGCTACCACCAGGTGATCCTCGTGCTCGATGCGGTCGTCGGGACCGGGCACCCGGATACCGCGTCTCTCGTCTCCGCTGCGAATGAGCAGGACCTGAACACCGCCTCGATTGCGGAGATCGAGCTCGCGCAGCGTCTTCCCGGCGAACTTCGCGGGCGCGAGCCTCTCCTCGAGCACGTAGCCACCTCCCAGGTCGACGCGACGCTCGCTGCCCGCGATGGAGATCCGGTTCGACACGCCGCCCACAAGATCCCGGCGCAGCGATTCCTCGTTGTACGCCATGATCGCGTCGCGTTGGTGGATCGATCCCACCAGACGCTGGGGGTTCGCCGCGTCGACGACGGCGATCTCGGTGGCGACGCCGCGGCTGAAGATGCGCATGGCGGTGTCGAGGGTGTCGTCCTCGGTCACGCTGACACGCTCCTCGACCATGTCCCCGGCAACCACGATCTTGCGCAGCTGCTCCTGCTCCTTGAGCAGGCGGCGCACCTGTCGCAGGTAGATGGCACCCACGAACTCGCCGCGATCGTTCTCGACGAAGAACTCGCCATGCTCGCTCTCGACGATGAGCTCCATCACGGTTGCGAAGCTGGCCGAGGCGGGAACGACCTCGGGCTCCCGATTGACGACGTCGCGCACGTACAGGCCCTTGAGAACGTTCGGGTCGTCATCCGTCGCCAGGTCGACGCCCCGCCGTCTCAGCTTCTGCGTGTAGATCGAGTCCCGATCCAGGAAGGTCGCGACGAGCGTGCTGATGACACAGGCGGCCATCAGCGGTGGGATGATCTCGATGGTCTGGGTCATCTCGAAGATCATGATGATCGCGGTGATCGGCCCGTGCGTGGAGGCCGCGACGACCGCGCCCATCGCCACCAGGGCGTACGCGCCGGATGCGGCGGTCGCCCCTGGGAAGAGCTGATGAACGATCCCGCCGAGCAGGCCTCCGATCGTAGCGCCGAGGAACAGAGAGGGACCGAAGATCCCTCCCGATCCACCCGACCCGATCGTCAGCGAAGTCGCCAGGAGCTTCGCGATCAGCAGCGCTCCCAGCATGACCAGGGGAAGCTGGCCCGTCAGCGCGTTCCCCACCGTGTCGTAGCCCACGCCGTAGACCTCCGGCAGGACCAGGGCAATGAGCCCGACTCCCAGCCCCCCAACACCGGGCTTCAGATAGTCAGGGATCGGGATGGCGTCAAACAGATTCTCGCTGGCTCGCACCGAACGGATGAAGGCCCAGGCCACCAGTCCTGCAGCCACACCGAGGACCATGTAGGCAAGCAGCTCCTGGGGGCTCACGAGCTCGTAGGCCGGGACCTGGAACGCCGGCTGATTGCCCAGAAAGAAACGCGAGGCAACCGTCGCGACGACCGAAGAGATCACGATCGGGCTGAACTGCGCGACAGCGAAATCCCCGATGATGATCTCGACCGCGAACAGAGCCCCCGCGATCGGCGCATTGAACGTGGCGGAGATCCCCGCGGCCGCGCCGCAGCCCACCATCGTGCGGAGCTGGCGAGGCGAGACCCGGAGCAGCTGTCCAATCCACGAAGCCGCTGCCGAGCCGATCTGAACGATCGGTCCCTCCCGTCCCACCGAGCCTCCGGAGCCGATCGAGATGGCCGAGACCAGCGTCTTGAGGCCCACCACGCGGCGGCGGATCACACCGCCGTGTAGCGCGACAGCTTCCATCACCTCGGGCACACCGGGCCCGCGTGCCTCGCGCACGAAGAAGTAGACGAGGACGCCGACGATCAGACCGCCGCAGGCAGGGATTGCCAGACGCGCGACCGCCCCGAGCTCGCGCGCCCGCTCGAGCGGATCGCGAGGATCCACGAAGAGACCCTCCGAGGCCAGCTCGGCCAGCCCCTCGGCGCCACCAAAGAACGTGGCCTGGAGCAGACGGATCGACAGCCGAAAGACGACGGCGCCGGCCGCGCCGGCCAGTCCGAGGAGGACGGCCATCCCCACCATGAAGAGGTAGCCCTGGGAGTTCCACTTCCGACCGCCGAGACCACTCGCCGCGATAGGACCGCACCTCCAGGCGGCCAGAGCTTACTCCAAAAGCGCAGCAACGATTCGACCCGGCCCTGAGTATGATGGCATGGCACTTCAGACGGAGGTCCTGATGGCTACAAGCACCGAATCGGCCGCGGCGAAGCTGCGCTCTCGTCTCGACCATCCCGTCATCGATGCGGACGGACACTGGCTCGAGTTCGGGCCAGTGGTCGGCGAGGAGATGAGGCGGATCGGCGGGGACCTGGCGTTCCAGGGTTTTTTCGAGCGAGGACACCGGGTGCGCGAGGCGCTCGCCATGTCCGTCGACGAGCGAAGAAAGCGGCAGATCGCCCAGGAGGCTTTCTGGGGCGCGCCCACCAGGAACACCATCGATCGCGCTACCGCGATGCTGCCGGGCCTGCTCTACGAGCGACTCGACGAGCTCGGTCTCGACTTCGCGGTGCTCTACCCGACGGCAGGGCTCTCGCTTCCGCGCATCGCGGAGTCGGACGTACGCAGGGCGACGTGCCGGGCCTTCAACGTCCTGACTGCCGAGCACTTCCAGGCCTACTCGGACCGCATGACGCCTTCCGCCGTGATCCCTATGCACACTCCGGAAGAAGCTCTCGAGGAGCTGGAGTACGTGACCCGCGAGCTCGAGCTCAAGGTCGTGATGCTCGGGAGCATGATCCAGCGGCCGCCGCAGGAAGACTCGGGAGAGCGCTTCGACATGCTCGGGCTGGATAGCGACCACGATTACGATCCTGTCTGGGCGAAGTGCGCGGAGCTCCGCCTGTCACCCACGTTCCACCGCGGCTCGCGGGGGCTCGCGCTGCGCATCTCGCCTTCGAACTTCGTCTACAACCACATCGGCCACTTCGCGGCGGCCAGCGAAGCGGTCTGCAAGGCGCTCTTTCTCGGCGGCGTCTCGCGGCGCTTTCCGACGCTGAACTTTGCGTTTCTCGAAGGCGGCGTCGGCTGGGCGTGCCAGCTGTACGCGGATCTCGTCGGTCACTGGGAGGTGCGCGGCCTCCGTGGGCTCGAGGAAGTCAATCCTGACAACCTCGACAAAGAGCTGCTCACGAAGCTCGCGGAGAAACATGGGGATGACCGCGTCGTGCAAGCGCTGCGACAGGGGAAGGGGATCGGTCGCTCCGTAGGACCGGAGACGGTCGGCCGCATTGACAGTCTCGACGACTACTCCGCGTGTGAGATCAAAACCCGCGACGACATCCGAGAGCTCTTCGTCGAGCGCTTCTACTTTGGCTGCGAGGCGGACGACCCGATGAACGCGTCGGCCTTCAACCAGAAGCAGAACCCCGGCGGTGCGCGTCTGAACGCGCTCTTCGGCTCGGACATCGGACACTTCGACGTGGCCGACATGGCGCACGTGGTGCCTGAGGCCCACGAGCTCGTGGAACACGGGCTCATCAGCGAGAGCGACTTCCGCGACTTCACCTTTGCAAACCCGGTTCGCTTCTGGGGCGAGGCCAACCCCGACTTCTTCAAGGGGACGGCGGTCGAGACCGCGGCCGCCGAGGTGCTTGCGCCCTAGCCCCGCTCAGCGCGCCGATGAGACGCATCCACCTGTTCGAGCTCGAGGATCAAGCGTGGCTTCCGCGCGTCGTCCGCGATGCGGCAACCGGCTATCTCAGGCTCGTCGCCCGGCTCACCGGCCAGCCGCGCCGGCTGCTGCCCGTGCTCCGCGACGCGCTCCGGAGGAGTGGTGCAAGACGCATTGTCGACCTCTGCTCGGGTGGCGGCGGCTCACTCGTCGCCATGGTCCCTGACTTAGAAGCGGAAGGGCTCGACGTTCGCATCTGCCTGACGGACCTGTATCCGAACTGCCCCGCACTGGAGGGGGTTGCTCGTCTCTCGGCCGACCGAATCGAGTTCGTGGCGGATCCCGTCGACGCTCGAGCCGTTCCTCGCCGACTGGCCGGGCTCCGCACGCTCTTCAACGGTCTGCACCACTTCTGTCCAGAGGACGCGCGCGCGGTGCTCGCTGACGCGGTGCTTGCGCGGGAGCCTATCGTCGCGTGCGAGATTGTCCGACGTCATCCGCTCGCGATCCTCCTGATCCTGATGACCCCTCTACTGGTGCTTCTCCTCGTCCCGTTTCTGCGCCCCTTTGACTGGCGCTGGTTGCCGCTCACCTACCTGATCCCGGTGATCCCGCTCGTCGTCGTATGGGACGGAGTCGTGTCCTGCCTGCGCGCGTACACGCTAGACGAGCTCCGCGCCCTGGCAGATGCGATCGACGCCCCGGACTACTGCTGGGAAATCGGTCAGGTCTCGCTCGGCATCCCGGCGCTGCCCGCCACCTACCTGGTGGGGATCGAGGATGGTTCGGCCTCCCCGCTGAGAAGGCCCAGCTGATAGAGGCGCTGCCGCGCGCCCTCCACGCCGGAGACGCACTCGGCGCGCAGCCCGGCGCGTCGAGCCCCGTCCACGTTCAGCTCGTTATCGTCCAGGAAGAGAATGGCGCGGGGCGAGCAGCCGAGGCGGCGCGCCACCTCGCGAAACGCCTCGACGTCGGGCTTGAGCACGCCGAGCTCGTGCGAGGCGAAGTGCGCGTCGAAGTGGTGTCGCAGCTCCATCTCGTCGAGGAAGCGCGGCCAGTGCAGCGAGTTGGTGTTCGAGAAGCAGGCGAGTCGAAAGGGTCGGCTCTGCAGCTGCCGCAGTAGCTCGAGCGCCCCGGCGTACGGACCTCGGGGCCAAGCCGCAAAGGCCGCAAGGAACTCGGCAGGCTCCAGCGGCAGATCGAACTCGGCAACGAGCCGGGAGGCGAAATCCTCCGGTGTGCAGCGACCCGATTCGAAGGCGCGCACGCTCGGTGAGCAGAGCCAGCGCCGCCAGAGCTCCTCGTCGCGCCAGCGACCCCCGGTCCACGCGGTCCACTGCGGCAGTCCCGACAGCTCGACGATCACACCCCCGAGATCGAAGAGCAGGACCTCCAGGTCGTGCACCGGAACCATGGCGCAGTGTAACGCGGCTCCCTGCACTTCGCGAAGGATCGTGGATCCGTGTACGCTGTACGCATGATAGAGAAGTCCAAGGTAGACAGGGCACACCGGACATTCGTGAGCTACATCGATCGGTCGCGCGAGTACTACCAGGCGCAGGGATACGACAGGCCTTACGCGTGGGCGTTCTTCGACGACGTTCCCTTCGCGCCAGTGTCCAAGCCTCTCAAGGAGAGCACGCTCGCGCTGATCACGACGGCGAGCCCCTTTGACAGGCAGCCAGAAACCAATGACGGGATCGTCGCGCCAAAGGAGGTCTCTTCCGGCGCCTCGGCTGCGCCACCAGAGCGCCTCTACACGGACGACCTGTCCTGGGACAAGGAGACCACCCACACCGAGGATCTCGACTCGTACTTTCCCATCCACCGGCTGCAAGAGCTCGTTGACACCGGCCGCATCGGCCAGCTTGCCAGCCGCTACCACGGCGCGCCCACGGAATACAGCCAGCGGCGTACGATTGAGGAGGACGCGCCCGAGATTCTGCGCCGCTGCCGTGAGGACGGCGTAGACGCGGCGTTGCTCGTCCCACTCTGACCGGTCTGCCACCAGACCGTGAGTCTGGTCGCGCGCCACCTCGAAGCGAACGACATCCCGACCGTCATCCTCGGCTCGGCTCGCGACATCGTGGAGCACTGCGGGGTTTCGCGTTTCCTCTTCACGGACTTCCCGCTGGGCAACCCGTGCGGCAAGCCGTGGGACGTGGAGATGCAGAGACGAGTCGTCGGGCTGGGCCTCGATCTGCTCGAGAGCGCGATCCTGCCGCGCACCACCGTGCAGACACCCTTCATCTGGGACGAGGACCCGAGCTGGAGGGAGCGCTACGCGCGCGTCGATCCCGCAAACGCGGAGAAGATCCGCCGTGCAGGGCAGACCCGACGAGCCCTGCAGCAGCAGAGAAAGGCCGAGGGTCGGGTCCGCACCGGCTGATCCCTCAGGAGAAGACGTGATCCAGAAGCTCGCCCATGTCACGGTCCTGGTGAAGGACCAAGAGGAAGCACTGCGCTTCTACACCGAGAAGCTCGGTTTGGAGAAGCGCCAGGACGACAGGATGGGCGACTTTCGCTGGCTGACCGTAGCCCCTCCAGGGCAGCCGGACGTGGCGATCGTCCTGCAGTGCCCCGCAGCCCCTTTTCGGTCGCCGGAAGAGGAGCAGAGGCTGTTGACTCAAGTGGGCCAGGGAACGATCTGGGTGCTCGAGACGGATGACTGCAAGCGCGACTACGAGCTGCTCACGGAGCGCGGCGTGAAATTCCGCAGTGCTCCAGAGCGGATGCCGTGGGGTCTCTCCGCCGTCTTCGAGGACCTGTACGGCAATCCCTTCAACCTGCTGGAGCCCTCGGAGGGCTGAGTCCGCCCGCTATGCCTCCAGGTGATTCTTGACGGGCTCGCCGACCCGTTCCCGCTCGATCAGGAACGAGTCGTGACCGTACTGGGCGTCGAGCTCAACGTAGGCGACGGGACAGCCGCCCTTCTTCAGCTCGTCGACCAATTCCCGCTGCTGCCACGCAGGGAACAGCACATCTGACAGAACGCCTATCACCAGCACAGGACAGCTGATCCGTTCCAGTGTAGGCTTGCCCTCCTCCTGACCCGGTGCCAGATCGAAGAGGTCCATGGCCTTCGAGATATAGAGATAGGAGTTGGCATCGTACTGCAGACAGAACTTCTCGCCCTGGTAGACGAGATAGCGCTCGACCTGGAAGTCCTCGTCCAGGCGGGGCATCTCGGTCGCCCGCTCGCGGGAAAAGCGGCCCAGCCACTCCGGGGCGGAGCGGTAGGTGATGGTCCCGATCTCCCGAGCCACTTTCTGACCGCGATGGGGAAAGCTTGCGCCGTAGTATCTCCCCTCGCGCCAGTCGGGATCGGACATGACGGCCTGTCGTTGCACGAAGCGCAGCGCGATCGACTGCGGATACGAGCGCATGGCGGCGGAGATGCTCACGATGCGTCCGACACGCTCCGGAACCAGGGCGGCCAGGATCAGCGACTGCATGCCCCCCAGCGAGGCGCCAACCGAGGCATGAAGCCTCTCGATGCCGAGGTGATCAAGCAGGAGCAGCTGCGCGCGCACCATGTCTCCGACCGTGATGATCGGAAAGTCGGTCGCGTAGGGCTCATCGGTCGCGGGGTTCGTCGAGGATGGCCCCGTGCTTCCATAGCAGCCACCCAGCAGGTTGGTGCAGATGACGAAGAAGCGGTCCGTGTCGAGCGCGGACCCGGGCCCGACGAATTCCTCCCACCAGCCGGTATGAGGATTCTCCGGTTGACTCCGCGCATGGGACGAGGAGGAGAGCCCCGTGTGCAACAGGATGGCGTTGTCGCGTGCTGGGGAGAGCTCACCCCAGGTCTCGTATGCGAGCGACAGCTCCGGCAGGATCCCACCCCACTCGCAAACGAACGGGAGCGGACTGTGAAAGGTCTGGTAGCCCGAGGCGACGCGATCGTAGACGGGCTCCGGGCCGCCTGGAAGATCCTGATCCTGCATCAGCCGTTCAGCACAGATGGCCGGCAAGGAAGTCCGTGAGGGCGCGCATCTCAGCAGCGGGAACCTCGACGTGCTTGCCCGGATGGGCGCGCAGGGCCTTCTCTCGGGAGCCCAGGCGGTCGAACAGCTCGAGCGCCGTGTCGCGCGGGACGATCTCGTCGTCCCACTGGACGAGAAAGCGAACGGGGCAGGACACCTCGGGAGCCGCGGCAACGAGCTGTTGCGCGTTGGGACCCCACACACCCATCAGGCCGAGCAGCGCTGCCCGGATGCGCGGCTCCGCCGCGACAAGGGGCAGGCCCATCATCGTCCCCATCGAGAGCCCGAAGTACCCGACCGGTGCTACGCCAAGCTGCGCCTGGACGGCATCCAGGGCCCCATTCCAGTCGGCGATCGTCTCGTCCGTTGCCTCGGGGCGCTGCCACGCCTTCTCGAACTCGCCCGGTCCCATCTCTGCTCCAGCCTCGCTGCGTCGCTCGCCGTGACCCGGACCGTCGATCGCGAGCGCGGAGATGTCGTGGTGTCGAACAAGCCGGCGCGCCGTGCTCAGTATGTAGTCGGTCCGCTTGTGGCTCGAGCCGCCGTGACCCAGCAGCACGAGTGGGCGACCCTCGCCGCCGGACTCGGTGGTCCACAGAAGTCCCGGTACCGTGCGGCCGCCACACTCCACGCGAAACCCCTGCTCCCGTACCCCGCGGCCAATCAGGGGATCTCCTATCCACTCCACTTGCCTATCTCCTTCCGTCGTCCGGGAGGACCCGGAGACAAGTCGCGACAAGAGACTATACCCGGTCGCGTGTCGCTGCCCGGTCCCTCGTGCCCGCGCCATTGGCCAGGTAGGATTCTCCTACCGGTGAGCCCGCAGTCGCGTCCACCGTGGAAGTGAGGAGTGGAGATGTCCGTAATCGGCCTGACTGGGGGGATCGCGTCGGGAAAGTCGACCGCCGCGAGCTACCTGCGCGAGCTCGGGGCGGAGGTGATCGATGCGGATCTGCTGGGCCATCGCATCTACGAGCCCGGAACGCGCGGCTTCGAAAACGTCGTGCGGGCCTTTGGCGACGACATCGTGGCGGAAGACGGTACGATCGACCGGCGCGTCCTCGGCGGCAAGGTATTCGGAAAACCCGAAGAGCTGCAGCGGTTGACGGACATCGTGTGGCCCCTGATCCGCGAGCTGGCGGAACACGAGGTCGAGCAGATCGGCGCTTCAGATCCGGACCGGGTCATCGTCCTGGAGGCGGCCGTGCTGCTCGAGGCCCAGTGGGACGATCTCGCAGACGAGGTCTGGGTCGTCGTGGTCGATCCGAGCGTGGCGATCGAACGGCTTGTCGAGCGCAACGGGATGTCCCGAGAGGATGCCATGGCGCGCATCCGCTCGCAGCTCTCCAACCGCGAGCGCCTGGAGCGCTCGGACCGGGCGATCGATAACTCCGCGTCGCCGGACGAGCTCAGGAACGCGCTGAGATTGGAGTGGGATCGACTCGCGACGCGCCACGCCCAGGAACAGACGAACGAGGCCGCAGCGAAAGCAAAGCCCTAGCTCGATGCACTCGCAGGACGGAGCAATCGCGCGCAACGTTCGCCTCTACCCGCTCTACACGGGAGCCGGACGTTTCCACTGCTCGGCTGCCGTCTTCTACCTGTTCTTCGGCGAGTTCCTCACCCTCGAGGGCCTGCTCCAGCTCGAGGTCATCTACTACGTCGCCTACGTCTTGCTCGAGGTTCCGTCCGGCTACTTCTCCGATCGGGTCGGGCGCAAACCCACGCTCGTGATCTCGGCGTCTGCCCTCGTGCTCTCTTTCCTGCTCTTCTCGATCGGCTCGACGTTCGCGATCTTTGCGCTCGCACAGATCCTCAGTGCCGTGGGCTGGACCTTTCGATCCGGTACCGATACCACGCTGCACTACGACTCTCTCGTATCGCTGGGCAGGGAACACGAGTACGCCGCCCGCGAGGCCATCGCCGCGCGGAACGCTCTCGCCGTAGCCGCAATCGCAGCGGCCGTCGGTGGGGCGCTCGGCATGGTCGCGCTCCGAGCAGCCTACGTGGCGACATTTCTCGGCACCTTTGTTCCCCTTACCCTGGTTCTGTTCATGCGAGAGCCGCCGGTCCACGCGACAGACCCAGAGCAGGTACCGGGCTTTGCGCGCCAGCTCCGCGTGTGCGCCGGACTGCTCCGCCGCCCGGCGCTGGGCTGGCTCTCCGCATTCTTCGTCGTGATGTACGTGCTCCAGCACGTGCCGTACATGTTCTATCAGCCTTACATCGCTGCCCTGCTCGGCGAAGTCCAGGCCACGCCGCTCGTGGCTGGCCTACACACTGCGGTGGCGTTGCTGATCGGGGCCTGGGCGGGAGCAAAGAGCATCCGGGTGCGGGACCAGCTCGGCGTCAGGCCCACGCTGCTGGGAGCGATGGGCGTGCAGGCGCTACTGATCGGGATCATGAGTCTGGCGCTCAATCCGATCGTTGCGGCTCTCGTGCTGCTGCGGAGCCTGCAACCGGCTCTGGCCGGCGTGATCTTGAACGCCGAGATCACCCCGCAGGTCCCCCGGGCGCAGCGCGCCACGTATCACTCGCTCCAGAACCTGCTCGGGCGCCTGCTGTTCTCCGGCACCCTGCTCGCCCTCTCGCTCGTCGCGGGCGCCGGGGACCCGAACGACCCTGGCAGCGTGCAGTCCATGCTGAGCGTCTGCTCGCTCTTGGGGGCCTTCTTCCTGATCTGCCTGGCCCTGACCCGCCAGAGGCTCGAGGCCGACGGCCCGAACTGAGCCCGCTTGGGCTCCCTAAAATCCTCCGCTCGGCTTGGGACCGGGCAGGAGCTGGTCGACCTCGGTGAGGTCTTCCTGACTGAGCTGCCAGGCTCCTGCCTGGACGTTCTGCTCGACCTGGGCGGGGGTGGTCGCGCCCGCGATCACGCTGCTCACGTTCGGCTGGCTCGCAAGCCAGCTGATGGCGAGCTCGAGCATGGAGTGGCCACGCTCGGAGGCGAAGGCCTCCAGCGCTTCGAGCTTGTCGAAGTTCGCTTCTGTCAGGTAGCCATCCGCCATCGGCCCCGCGGCGGAGAGCCGGGTGCCGGCAGGTGCATCCTGGCCGCGGCGGTACTTGCCTGTGAGAAAGCCGCTGGCGAGCGGGAAGTAGGGCAGGATCCCCACCCCGTGAGCGTTGCACGCGGGGACGAGATCGCGCTCGACGTTCCGGTCGAGCAGGTTGTAGAGGTTCTGAGCGGAGATGAAACCGTCGCGGTCCTCGCTGCGCGCGGTCCACTGTGCGTCGACCAGCTGCCAGCCCGCGAAGTTCGAGCAGCCCAGATAGCGGACCTTGCCCTGGCGCACCAGATCGTCGAGCGCGCGCATGGTCTCCTCGACCGGCGTCTCTGCGTCCGGAATGTGGACCTGGTAGAGATCGATGAAATCCGTGCCGAGTCTGCGCAGGCTGGCCTCGACGGCCTCGAAAATGTAGCGGCGCGACGCTCCACCGTGGAGCGGTCCGTCGGCCATGGGCCACGCGAACTTCGTCGCAATCACTACCTCCTGGCGCCGACCCTCGAGCGCCTTACCGAGGTACTCCTCCGAGAGTCCGCCCCCTCCGTACATGTCGGCCGTATCGAAGAGCGTGATGCCCTGGTCAAGCGATGCGTCGACTACGGTCCGTGTCGCCTGCTCGTCCACACGCCCGCCGAAGTTGTTGCACCCCAGGCCAATAACCGAGACCTGCAGTCCCGAGCGTCCGAGCCTCCCGTATTCCATGCTTCTTCCTCCGACTCAGGCGAACGGCGAACCGAGGCCGAACGCAGTCAATTCGATCCCTCGCGAAGCTGCTCGAAGGACGGTGCGTCTTCCGGGTACGGATCCTGCCCGCTGAAGTCGAGCATGAGGAGCGTCGTCGTGAAGTCGCGCAAGTCCCGAGAGACGATCATGTTCGGGAGGGAGACCCCATTCTCCTGGACCCGCAGCGGGTCCGCGCTGATGACCTTGCGGAGCGAGTGGCCGCTCTCGTAGAGCTCCAGTCGCAGCGGTGTGCAAGTCTGCAGGTCGAACATGGTGACAACCGTCTCGTAGGCCGAGCTCTCGCTCTCGCTGGGCTGCGTCTCCACGAGCGAGACGCTCCGGCTGCCGAAGACGGTCTCCTCGACGCGGGCGTACTCGCCCGGTCGGTAGGACGCGAGCATGAGCTCGAGGTCCTCGTAGGAGAAGGCGCGACCGAAGAGGCCCAGGGACTTCTCGGTGCCCCGCACCTGTTTGCTCCCACCGAGCTCCTCCGACCAGAAGTAGAGCTCGCGTCCCTCTGGGCTCTCCACGAGAAGGACCGCATTCCCCCGCAGATCGACTGGCTCCGTGAACCGGACGAGCACCTCGCGGGTGCCTCCCGAACGGCGGGTGTGCAGTCGCACGCTGGCGACGTGTCTGGAGCCGACACGGTCCCACTCGACGACCCGGACGGCACGCACGCCATCCAGCCCGGGGGCCTTCGCGCGCGCGCAATCTACAACGTCGGCGGCGGCAGTCACCGCGTGCTCCGTTCCCAGAGCGGCGGATGCCAGGATCCCGCCCAGGAGCATGCATCCGAGCAACAGCCTCGCGAGTATCATGACGTCGCTTCCCTCCGTTGCGCGCCATTCGATCCCACCACGCGCGAAAAATCAAACAATCTCGGGCGGGACCTCCGCGATCACGCCCGCGGCGATGAGCTCGTCGAGCCGTGGGCGGTCAAGATGCAGAAGCCCCTGCAGAACCTCCGCGTTGTGCTGTCCGAGGCCAGGAGCCGGGCGCCGGAAGCGAGCGGGCGTCTCGCTGAGCCGGATCGCGATGCCGGGCAGCGGGTGACGCCCGGCATCGGGATGCTCGAGCTCGACCCAGAAGTCGCGAGCCGCGAGCTGGGGATCCAGAACGAGCTCGCGCGCATCGCTGACGGAGCAAGCAATCACACCGTGCCCTTGAAGCTCCCGCATCGTCGTCCGCGCGTCGCGGTCTCGCGTCCAAGCCCTGAGCACGCGATCGATCCCGTCAGCCTGGCGCAGCCGATCCTCCAGCGTCATGCGCGCGAAGGAGGCCTCGAGCCCGGCCAGCCCGCAGAGCGCCCTCCACTCGGCGTCGCTGGTGACGCTGATCGCGATCCAGCGATCTGCCCCCGTGCAGGGATAGCAGCCCTGCGGCGCTCGGGCCGGGTGGCGATTGCCTCTGCGCGGCGCCTGCGCACCGCGCACCTGGGCGGCCAGCAGCTCGTCGCCCACGAACGTCGTCATCGCCTCGATCATCGGCACCTCGACGGAGCGACCGCGCTGCTCGGGGTCCGCCTGGCGATCCCACAGGGCGATCAGCGTGGCTGCGACGGCGTTGATTCCCGAGACAGGATCCGGCCAGGCGATGCCCGAGCGATACGGCCCCGAGTCGGCGTATCCCATGAGCCCGGAGAGGCCCGAGCCGGACTCGATCAGGGGACCGAAGGCCACCCGGTCCCGGCTTGGTCCCCAGGTGCCGTACCCCGGCATCGCCACGTGGATCACGTGGGGGTTCAGCTCGGAGAGCCGCTCGAAGCCCAGGCCGAGCGGAGGCATGACGCGCGGGCTGAAGTTCTCGAGGACCACGTCCGAGACGCGCACGAGCTCCTCGAAGAGCTCCTTGCCCCTGGGATCGTCCAGCCGCAGCGCGACCCCCCGCTTGTTTCGAGCGAGCTTGTTGTAGCCGCCCACCCTGTTCCAGGGTCGTTCGCCCAGCTCGTTGTCGGGGTACAGGTGGGTGATGGCAGGAGCGCGCTCGGACACGTCTCGCCTCCCCCGAGCCCACGGCGCCTCCACGATGATCACGTCCGCGCCCAGGTCCGCGAGCAGCCGCCCTGCCAGTGGTCCAGCCCAAACACGCGTGAGATCCAGGACACGAACCCCGGCGAGTGGTCCGCTCTCGAGGGCAGCCCCGACCCTGTCGGGCTCTGCGCGCGCCGCGGCCCCTGAGCTCCTATGCTCGACGGCGCTTCCGCTCTCGAGCTCACCAAGCGCGGGGGGCGCCGCTAGCACGGGCTCGTGTCCGTCGATCCGAAAGGGGCCGCGCGGGTACAGCAGGGGCCGCTCCACCCCCACCGACGTCCAGTAATCCCGTGCCGTCAGGTGCTCGTCGCGGAGCAGCTCCAGCAGCGTCGGGACCGGGCCAACCGGCGTGAACACCCCCTGGCCCAGCCGAACGATGTCCGCTGCATCGTGCTCCTTCAGCCAGGGAGTGATGGCCGCATCGAACTCGCGCTTGTGCTGTCCGCGACTCAGATCGTCCGCGAAGCGCGGATCGGCGAGGAGCTCGGACAGCCCTGCTGCCTGAAGGAACGCCTCGACGAATGCTCCCGTAGGCAGGGCCAGCGAAACATAGCCGTCCCTGCAGGGGTACACGCCGACGGGATGCCAGAAGCCTGGCTGTGAGTTCCCAGCGCGCCTCAACACGTGGCCGGCGTGGGTCCACATCACGCTCGTGTGCTGGTGCAGACTCGCCAGCCCTTCGAAGTGGGAAACCTCGACCGTCTGGCCGCGTCCGGTCTGCTCGCGCGCTCGCAGCGCGGCCATGCTGCCGATAAAGGCCTGCACGCCGGCCTGGTATTCGGACTGATGACCAGGACGTGTGATCGGCTCGCGATCCGGCTCCCCGTTCAGGTAGAGATGTCCCGCGATCGCGTCGTCGGTGAACTCGTTCGAGCGATGGCGCGCGTAGGGCCCCGTCGAGCCGAAGGGAGAGATGTAGGTCTTGATCAGACGCGCGGCGGGATGGGGAAGCGTGATTGGATCGAGCGGATCCGGGGCGGAGCTCTCGATCACGACGTCGGCGCGCTCCAGCCAGTGCCCGAGCTCCTTGCGCCCCTTTGAAACGGTCAGATCCAGCACGAGCGAGCGCTTGCTCGTGTTCAGGTAGGCAAACAGCGTGCCGGTGCCAGCCCAGTCCTCTCCCTGGCTTCGGGTGGGGTCGCCCTGGGGCGGCTCGACCTTGACCAGCTCCGCTCCGTGGTCGGCGAAGAGCTTCGCCGCGTACGCACCCGCGACGGAGCCCGCGATCTCGAGAACCCGCAGCTCAGCAAATTCCTGCACTCGCGCCAATTCTTGACCGATCGATCCGCCGCGTCTAGGCTGCGGTCCGCTCCCGGCCCTGCGTTCCGGAGCACCTGCGTGATCCGACACAAGGGAGAAACCGATGGCGCTGCCGGGACTGGCGCTCGTGCTTGCAGTGCTCTCGAGCTGGCCCCTTGCGCTCGCGGCTCGAGAGCTGGCCGACGCAGACCAGATCGCCCTCTGCGCGCGTGACAACCGGCCCTCGGAGAACGTCCTGCAGACGGTCGAGCTCACCTCGACGGATCGCCTGGGCAACGAGCTCGTGCGGCGGGCGACCTTCTACAGCGGAAACGCGCCCGACAGGGTGCGCGCGCTCTACGTGCAGCTCATCTATCCCTCTGATCTGAGCGGGTCGCGGCTCCTCCTTGCGGAACGCGACGGCCTCACACAGATGTTTGTCGCGCTTGCCGGAACGCTGGATCTGAAGCGGCTCAACGCGGCGCGCGGCAGCTCCCGCCTTTTCGGCACCGACTTCTCGTCCGAGGACTTTGCACGTCTCTACGGGATGAACAGGCCTGGGCGCTCTCAGCGCCTCCAAGATGGGCAACGCGAGGGTCGACCCACCTACGTGATCGAGACCCGCCCCGACAAGACCGAAGACTCGAGCTATACCCTGGTCGTATCCCACGTCGACAAGGACACCTGCGTCGTGCTCAGGGCCGAGCTCTACGAGCGCCCCGAGCAGCTGAGGAAGGTACTCACCGTACCGCCGGGCCGCGTGAAGAAGGTCGGCTCTGTCTGGATCGCCCACGAGCTCTTGATGCGGGATCTGCTCGACCAGACGCAGACCCGCTTTGTCGTCGAGCGTGTGGAGAGCGGAGACCGGGTCCGGGATCTCCCCTTCCGCATCCCCGCTCCGGAGTGAGCCGCGTCCCTACCAGCGCTCCCAGCGAACGATCTCGTCCTGCGACAGTCGCGGTTGCGATTCGCGAGCTTCGCCGCTCTCGTCCGGGTAGCCGAGCGCGATCACGTTCGCGACGACATGACCGTCGGGTAAGCCTAGGACCTTCCTGGCCGCAACGAAATCATGAAGCGAGGCGGGACAGCTGGCCACACCTTCTGCCCAGGCCGCGACCATGATGTTCTGCGCGGCCCGGCCGGCGTCGAAGGGACCCCGGTAGATCGCGAAAGCCCCACTGTCCTGCTCTGGGAGCAAAACGACGGCGACCGCGACCTGACAGGCCGGAACGTGCGCAGTGAACTTGCCGCAGGCGGCCAGCGCGGCCTTCTGCTCCGCTTCCCGCACCACGATGAGTCGCACCGTCTGAAGGTTCTTCGCGCTCCCGGCCATTCGACCCGCCTGCAGAATGCGCTGCAGCAGCTTCTCGGGAATCGACTTCGACGTATAGGCACGAGTGTCCTGCTTCGTAACGATCGCACGGTACGCTTCCATCACTCCTCCTCGCCCGAGCGCATCGGTGAACCGTCGAAGTCGGAGAGGCGCACGGGCTGGCGCCGTGCCCCCCAGGTTCCTGGGCCGTCCGCAAAGACGCCTGCGCACTCCGCGCCGCAGGCGGAGCAGCGGCCGTTCGCGTCCAGGTTCCAGGCGGTGAGGACGTACCAATCACGCCCGATCAGCGTCTCGCCGCAGGCGTGGCAGTAGGTGCTCGCTCCCTGCTCGTCGTGCACGTTTCCGGTGTAGACGTAGCGGAGCCCGTAGCCGAGAGCGATCTCCCTGGCCCGGCTCAGAGTCGCGGGAGGCGTCCGTGCCTTGTCGAGCATCCGGTAGTCGGGATGAAAGGCCGTGAAGTGCCAGGGCACGTCCGGCCCGAGCTCCTCGGCTACCCACTGACTCGCCCGATGCAGCTCTTCGTCCGAGTCGTTCTCGTCAGGGATGAGCAGCGTCGTCAGCTCGAGCCAGACATCCGTCTCGCGTTTCAGGTAGACGAGCGTCTCGAGCACGGGCGCCAGGTCGCCGCTGCAGACCTTCTTGTAGAACGACTGCGTGAACGCCTTGAGGTCGACGTTCGCCGCATCCATGTGTCGGAAGAGCTCGGCGCGAGGCTCCGGGCTCACGTAGCCGGCCGTGACAGCCACGGAGCGCACCCCGAGCTCGCGGCAAGCCTGCGCCGTCTCGATGGCATACTCCAGGAAGATCACCGGGTCGTTGTACGTGAACGCCACGCTCGAGCAGCCGAGCTCGCGGGCCGCGTAGGCAATCCGCTCTGGCGGAGCCTCGTCCGCGAGGGTGTCCAGGTCGCGGGACTTGCTGATGTCCCAGTTCTGGCAGAAACGGCACGAGAGGTTGCAGCCGGCCGTCCCAAACGACAGCACAGGAGTTCCCGGCAGAAAGTGATTCAGCGGCTTTTTCTCGATCGGGTCGGCGCAGTATCCGCTGGAGCGCCCGAACGTGGTGAGCACGATCTCGTTGCCCAGCCTGCCCCGCACGAAGCACAGGCCGCGCTGACCCTCGGCGAGGCGACAGGCGCGCGGGCAGACGTCACATTGGACACGGCCGTCTGCCAGAACCTGCCAGTAGCTGGTCTGACGGACGGCTTCTGAGGAAAGATCGCTACTCATGTCGGAGGCTCCAAACGGTCGATGAGCCCGGTGGAGCTCGGATGCACAATTCTCCACCCGAGGGTGTAACGTTTAGCTCAGGCAGGGAGGCCTCGCCTTGACCCTCGTCCGCTCTCCCGCTGTCGCCGGGACGTTCTACCCGAGCGACCCCGCCGAGCTCGGCGCGGCCGTGGACGCCTACGTCAGAGAGACGGCCGCCGACCCCGGAGAACCCGTACCCAAGGCCCTGATCGCACCGCATGCCGGCTACATGTACTCGGGTCCTGTGGCGGGCTCCGCCTATGCCCAGATCGGCGAGCTGCGCGGCAAGATCGAGCGGGTTGTGCTGATCGGTCCCGCTCACCGCATCGCGCTGAGCGGCCTCGCAACACTGGGTGCGGAGGCCTTCCGCACCCCGCTCGGCGACGTACCGATCAACCTCGAGGCAGTGGAAGATGTTCTGCGCTTTCCGCAGGTCCACAGGCTCGACGAGGCGCACGACCTCGAGCACAGCCTGGAGGTTCACCTGCCCTTCCTCCAGCGCATGCTCGGAACGATGTCGATCGTGCCACTCGTCGCGGGCGACGCGACTCCCGAAGAGATGGCCGACGTGCTCGACGCTGTCTGGGGGGGCCCGGAAACCCTGATCGTGATCAGCTCCGATCTGAGCCACTACTACGACTACGAGAGTGCACGCGAGCTAGACGCCGCAACGACGGATGCGATCGAGGCGCTCGACCCGGAAGGACTCGGAAGGGAGTCGGCCTGCGGGCGCATACCCATCCGCGGACTCCTGGTCATAGCCAAGCGACACGGCCTCTCGGTGCGAACCCTCGACGTCAGGAATTCGGGGGACACCGCCGGACCCCGCGACCAGGTCGTGGGCTACGGGGCCTATGCCTTCGGCTGAGCGCACGCTCGACCTGACAGACCGCAGCGTCCTGACGGGCGTGGCCCGCAGCTCGATCGACGGCGGACTTCACGGAGAGGAGCCTCGCGTCGATCCATCCGCTCACTCGCCGGCCCTGCAGGAACGGCGCGCCAGCTTCGTCACGTTGAACAAGCGGGGAGAGCTGCGTGGCTGCATCGGCGCACTCGAGGCCGACCGGGCCCTCGTGGAGGACGTAGCCCGAAGCGCTCACGGTGCGGCCT
Source organism: Myxococcota bacterium (assembly GCA_965247115.1). Lineage (GTDB taxonomy): Bacteria > Myxococcota_A > UBA9160 > SZUA-336 > SZUA-336 > JAUXJB01. The sequence goes on along the minus strand of CBDFGR010000003.1, from coordinate 1,604,417 downwards.
TCGGCGATCCGCGCTTTCCCCCGTTGCGCGCGGAGGAGTTTCAAGAGCTCGACATCCACATCTCCGTGCTGAGCCCACTCGAGATCGTGCCCGTGGGCTCGAGGGACGAGCTGATCGCATCGCTCCGACCAAAGCTGGATGGCCTGCTGCTACGACACGGGACGCTCCGGGGCACCTTCCTGCCTTCGGTCTGGGAGTCGCTACCAGACCCGCGCGACTTCCTGCGCGAGCTCGAGAGCAAGGCCGGCTTTGCACTGGATCCCTGGTCGCGCTCGATCGAGTGCCTTCGCTACACCACGCAGGAGTGGTGAGTCTTGTGGGACCCGGCGCAAGTCTTGTGGGACCCGGCGCGCGAGCAGTCGCGCGCCACCCACCTCCGCTCAGGGCCTTGCCCTTCGCTGCGCGCGCCGCGTTCCGCGGCGCTTGCAGGGTGCCGTGCCGACGGCGTGGCTACTTGAGGGTCCACCACACTTTGTTCGCTTCGAGGCGAACGGGATGGGAGTGACCGGCGAAGTAGGAGTCGACTGCGGCCTTGACGCCCGTGTGATTGTACGAGCCGTAGTCGTGACCGGTGATGAGACCTCCACGCTTCACTTTCGGAATCCAGGCGCGCAGATCGTTGAGGATCGCGTCCTCGGAGTGATCCGCGTCGATGAAGACCAAATGGAACGTTTCGTCGTCAAACATCTTGGCACACTCATCGGAATGGCCCAGGATCAGCTCCGAACGATCCAGGTCCGCGAGCAGATCGACGCTAGGGTCGGCGCGCTCGAGATCGATCGCGTAGAGCTTCTCGATCTGCGGGCAGTACTTGAGCAGGTGGGCCGCCGTGTAACCAGTATGAGTTCCCACCTCCGCCACCAAGACGCCAAAGTCCGGACAGTGCTCCGTCACGAGATCGACGAGCACGTGCCACCTGCGACGCTTGGGCTGCCAGTCACCGGGCGCAAGGCGCACCGTACGCTGGACCTGCGTGGGGCTCGCGCGTCTTCTTAGCTGATCCCGAAGCGGCTTTGAGACCTTCCGGAGACGACGCACGAGCTCCAAAGGTGTCTCCATGAAAACTCTAGGCCCCCTCAGCGAGATTCGTAGCTCGCACCCATGCCCGCGCGGGCATCGCTCTGTACCCCGTACTGGGGAATGGGGTAGCGCAGACCGTTGGCTGACAAGCGCTCCATCCCAGCGATGGCCTTTGGCAGAATCTCCGGCGGCGTGGCCAGGAGCAGCTCGTCGTCGAGCACGCCTCCGTAGCGCCGCTCGGCGAAGCAAGGAATCGACACGCTCGGCTCACGGGTCGCCAGCGCGCGGCCCCAGGAGTCCGCGCAGGCGGACTCCCCGACGCAGCTCCACTCCAGCTTCTTGTAGCCGGACCACTGGAGTCCGCTGATCAGCATGATCATCTGGCCGGGGGTGGCGTAGATCAGACAGACGTCCGGGGGATCGAGGCGGCCGCTGGCTAGCGGGGAGACCGCCATGGCGCGGTAGCGGCCGTGTGGAACCACGTCCATCGCGTGCTGGTGCGCGGAGGCGTCGCCGACCGTCTCGTACCAGACCCCGGCCATTTGCTTGCCGGAGAGCCACTCGTCGTCCTGCGGGTGCAGGCCGATCACTGCCCCGCACTGTGCGCCGACGAGATCCTCGACCGTGATCCCCACGGTCCAGCCGAGCCGGGCCGCCTGGGCGACGATCTGATCCGTCGTGTGGATTGCCCGCGGACGCCGGATCCTGGGAATCGCCTCCATCTCCTCCACAGTCTCGAACAGCTTCATGCCGATTGGAGTCGTCCTCAGTCTGAGCACGCGGTTCAGCTGCTCGACGAGTGCGGGCCAATCGCGGATCTCCGAGTCTGCGTCCGACTCGATCTGTACGACGCGATCGTCGCTCATCTCTGCTCCTCCTCAGCGCAGGAGTGTACCCTGCCCCCTGGAGGAGCCGGCATGCCCGAAGCTCTGACGCGGGAGCAGCACGCGCTGCGCGAGCAGGTCCAGGCGTTCATCGACGACGACCTGCGCCCGCTCGAGGAGCGCCTGGAGGAGGATCCGGAGGCCCCGCTACCCGAGGAGGCGAGGAAACGAGTGCGCGAGCGGTCCCGCGAGCTCGGCATCTTTGGCTTGACGCAGCCGGAGTCTTTTGGCGGATCGGGCGCCGGTCCGCTGTCCCTGGCGATCGTCCGCGAGACCCTGGCCGCCTCGAACCTGCGGCTCACGCGCTTTGCACTTGGACCCGGTCCGGGAGTGCTCGCAGCAGCCGAGGGTGTGCTGAACGAGCGCTATCTGGAGCCCGTGCTCCGAGGGGAGAAGGTGGGTGCCTTCGCCTTCACCGAGCCCGCCGACGCCCCAAGGCCGACCTGGGCGAAGCGCGACGGCGACGATCTGGTGGTCACGGGGCGCAAGGCCTACGTGACCGGCGGGGCGAGCGCCGACTTCATTTCGGCGCTGGTGAACGTCGAGGGCTCCGACTCCACTCCCGGCGGTACCGCCATGGTCGTGATCGACCGCAACTCGCCAGGGCTCGAGGTCGAGCGCGAGTTCCGTTCTCTCGACGGGAGCGGCCACGTCTCGCTGGCCTTCCACGAGCTTCGCGTCCCGCAGAGCCATGTGATCGGCCGGATTGGTGAGGGGATGCCCCGCGCGCTCGGGAACATCGGCAACGTGCGCCTCGCCGTGGCGGCGCAGGCCTGCGGCATGGCCATGTGGGCGGTGGACTTCGTCACCGAACACCTGCTGGCGCCGCATCGGAGCGGCACGCCTCTCGGCAAGCGCGAAGGGGTGAAGCTTCGCTACGCCGATATGCGTATCGACACGTTTGCGGCGCGCAGCGTGCTGTACCGGACCGCGCGCCTCGCGGAGTCCGACGAAGACGTGAGGAACGAGGGGATGGCCACCAAGGTGTTCGCCACCGAGGCCGCCGGGCGAACGATCGACTCCGCCGTGCAGCTTGTGGGTGGCGAGGCGCTGGTGCACGGCCATCCGCTGGAGCGGCTCTATCGCCAGGTGCGCTCGCTGCGCCTGGCCGAGGGCGCAAGCGACCTCCTGCGCCTGAACCTCGCCCGGGGTCGGCTGGAATTCGACGGGGGACGCCTCTAAATCTTGTGGGACCCGGCCGCAGGCGGCCGCGGCCACCCACCTCCGCTCAGGGCTTCGCCCTTCGCTGCGCGCGCCGCGTTCCGCAGCGCTTGCAGGTTGCCAAGCCCCGCACGAGGTTGCCGGTTCTCCTTCGGAATCCGAACTTGGGGACGGTCCTTAATCCGAACTTGTTTGGCTGGAGTCGGAACTTCTGGTCATTGAGGTGGGACTCTCGGGCACATTCGTTCATCTAGACGTCGCGGTCGTCTCACGCGGAATAAGTTCGGATTAAGGACCGTCCCCAAGTTCGGTTTCTTGCCTTCATCGTTCCATGGGACCTCCCTGCAAGCGCCGCGGAACGCGGCGCGCGCAGCGAAGGGCGAAGCCCTGAGCGGAGGTGGGTGGCGCGCGACCGCTCGCGCGCCGGGTCCCACATGGCTTGGCAGGGGGTGGGGTCGGGAGTAGTATCGCGCAGGAAGGAGCAAACCATGCAGTACGATCTGGTGATCCGCGACGGGACCGTGATCGATGGCTCTGGGCTGCCCCGCTACCGCGCCGATGTGGGGGTGGTGCGAGGCAAGATCGCGAATATCGGGCGCATTCGGGACGCCGCCAAGGAGGTCGTTGACGCTTCCGGGCTCGTCGTGGCACCGGGCTTCGTCGATGGCCACACGCATATGGACGCCCAGATCTCGTGGGATCCGCTCGGCACCTGCTCCTGCTGGCACGGCATTACCAGCGTCGTGATGGGGAACTGCGGCTTCACGCTCGCGCCGTGCAAGGCCAATGAGAAGCACCTGGTGGTGCGCAACCTCGAGCGAGCCGAAGACATCTCGGCAGAGGCGATGGAGGCCGGCATCGACTGGACCTGGGAGACCTACCCCGAGTACCTCGATGCGATCGAGCGTCTGCCAAAGGGCATCAACTACAGTGGCTACGTCGGTCACTCGGCGCTGCGCACCTACGCGATGGGCGAGCGCGCGTTCGACGAGCCGGCGACCGAAGACGATATGGCGGTGATGCGCCGCGAGCTTCGCGACTCGATTCGGGCTGGGGCGATAGGTTTCACGACCTCGCGGACACGCAACCACCAGACGCCGGACGGACGTCCAGTCGCGAGTCGGATCGCCAGCTGGCAGGAAGTGCGAGACCTCGTCGGCGTCATGGGCGACATGAATGCCGGCATCTTCGAGATCGCCGGCGAGGACACTGGCCGGGACCCGGAGCGACTGCGCGACTACCTGGAACGATTGCGCGACCTCGCCGTAGACACCGGGAGACCCGTGACCTGGGGAATGTTCAGCACCCGCCGCGCACCCGAGTACTGGCGCGCGTACTTCGATCTGCTCGACGAGACGGCCGCCGCGGGCGGACGCATGTTCGCGCAGGTCCACAGCCGCTCACTGAATGTCCTGCTCTCGTTCAAGACGAGCCTGCCCTTCGATCGGCTGCCGGTGTGGCGCGAGCTGCGCGCGCTCCCGCTCGACGAGCAGAAGGGTGCGCTGCGTGACCCCGACACGAGACGCCGACTCATCGAGGCAGCGCGCGTGCCGGATCGGAGAGCTGCCGTCGGCGCCGAGTCGCGACGACCCGATTACGACTGGCTCTTCGCCATGGAGACCCCGTCGGGACCTCACCGCTCGATCGCACAGATCGCGCGCGAGCGGGGCCTCGATCCGGTGGCGGCGATCATCGAGCTGGCCCTGGAGAAGGACCTGGACCAGTTCTTCCTGCAGACGATCACGAACGAGGACCAGGATCACGTGCTGGAGATGATGCGGCACCCGCGCTCCGTGGTGACCTTCTCGGACTCCGGCGCGCACGTCTCGCAGATCATGGACTCGTCTCTCCAGACTCACGTGCTCTCCCACTGGGTCCGCGAGAAGCAGGCTTTCACGCTGGAAGAAGGCGTGCGAATGCTCAGCTTCGAGCCCGCCTCGAACTGGGGGCTCGCAGACCGCGGGCTGCTGCGCGAGGGCTTTGCCGCAGACGTCACGATCTTCGATCCCGAGCGCATCGCTCCGGAGATGCCGGAGGTCGCGACCGATCTTCCTGCGGGAGCGAAGCGGCTCAAGCAGAGAGCCACGGGGATTGCCGCGACGGTCGTCAACGGCGAAGTGGTGTTGCGGGACGGCGAGCACACGGGAGCGCTGCCCGGCCAGCTGCTGCGCGGACCCCTGGCCCGCCGCTAGGAGAGCGCCTACCCCGCAGACTTCCGCTCGATCTTGGCCCAGGTGTCACGGAGGGTGACCGTGCGGTTGAAGACGAGCTTGTCTCCGGAGCAGGCGGAGTCGACGCAGAAGTAGCCCTGGCGCTCGAACTGGTAGCGTTCGCCGGGGGCCGCCCCCGCAAGGCCGGGCTCAATCTGGCAGGAGCTGAGCGTCAAGAGAGCGTTCGGGTTGAGGCCCGCTCGATAGTCCTCAGCCGCGTCGGGGTGGCGCTCGAGGAACAGGTTCTCGTAGAGACGGACCTCGGCCTCGAGCGAATGTGCGGCGGAAACCCAGTGTAGGGTGCTCTTTACTTTGCGACCGTCAGGGGCGTCGCCACCGCGCGTCTCCGGATCGTAGCGGCAGCGCAGCTCGATCACCTCGCCGGTCTCCTCGTCCTTCACCACCTCCGTGCAGGTCACGAAGTAGGCGTAGCGCAGTCGGACCTCTCGTCCCGGTGCGAGTCGAAAGAACTTCTTCGGAGGATCCTCCCGGAAGTCGTCGCGCTCGATGTAGAGCACGCGCGAGAAGGGGACCTTTCGGGTCCCCATGGAGGGATCTTCCGGGTTGTTCACCGCCTCCATCTCCTCGACCAGGTCCTCGGGGTAGTTCTCGATCGTGACGCGGAGAGGACGCAGGACGGCCATGGCACGAGGTGAGCGCTTGTTCAGATCCTCGCGCACGCAGTACTCGAGGAGGGCCACCTCGACTTTCCCGCCGCGCTTCGCGACGCCGGTTCGACTGATGAAGTCCCTGATCGACTCGCGGGTGTAGCCGCGCCGACGCATCCCCGCAACGGTCGGCATGCGGGGATCATCCCAGCCCGAGACGGTGCCCTCATCCACGAGCCTCTTGAGTTTTCGCTTGCCGAGCATGGTGTATTCGAGCCCGAGCGGTGCGAACTCGATCTGCTGCGGGTGGTAGACGTCGAGCTCGTCCAGGAACCAGTCGTACAGGGCGCGGTTGTCCTCGAACTCGAGCGTGCAGAGGGAGTGCGTGACCCGCTCGATCGAGTCCGACAGGCAGTGGGTAAAGTCGTACATCGGGTAGATGCACCACGCATCTCCAGTGCGGTGGTGGTGCACCTTCTGGATGCGGTACAGCACCGGGTCCCGCATGTTGAGGTTGGGCGATGCCATGTCGATCTTGGCTCGCAGCACGCGCTCTCCGTCGTCGAACTCTCCGGCCCGCATGCGCTCGAACAGCTCCAGGTTCTCCTCCACCGAGCGACCGCGGTGGGGGCTGTTCCGACCCGGCTCGGTCAGCGTGCCCCGATATTCACGGATCTGCTCGGTGTCCAGGTCGCACACGTAGGCCTTCCCCATTTCAATCAGCTGCCTTGCATACGCGTACAGCTGCTCGAAGTAGTCCGAGGCAAAATACAGGTGCTCGCCCCAATCAAAACCCAGCCAGCGGATATCCGCCTGGATCGCCTCGACGAACTCGACCTCCTCTCGACTCGGATTCGTGTCGTCAAAGCGCAGGTGGTACTCGCCACCTTCGTTCTCTTCGGCGACGCCAAAGTTGAGGCAGATCGACATGGCGTGGCCGATGTGGAGGTGGCCGCTCGGCTCCGGCGGGAAGCGAGTCACCACCCGACCATCGTACTTGCCGGTCCGAAGGTCGTCGGCAACGATGCTGCGGATGAAGTCGAGCCCCTTCGTTGAGTCGCTGCTGGCCATGCGTGGGCGCTCCCGTCACGTCATCTTCGCGAGGAGGGGAGCCGGGCAGTTTATGGAATCTGCGAGTCGAAGTCTCGCGCTGGAGTATCCTGTGCCCAGGCGCGCGCGGAGGAGAGTCATGATCAATCTGGAACAGAGGACCGCGGTCGTCACCGGCGGAGGCCGTGGAATCGGCCGCGGAATCGTCCTCGCCCTGGCCGGAGCGGGCGCGAATATCACCATTGCAGATATCGACGTCGAGAACGCAGAGCTCACGGCAAAGGACGTCGGAGAGTTGGGCCGAGCCGCGCTCGTGATCCGCACGGACGTGACGGATCCGGAGTCTGCACGAGCCGCAATCGAGCAGACACTCGAGCGCTTCGGAGGCCTCGATACCCTGGTCAACAACGCCGGCGTGATCCAAGAGACCATCGGGGCCGAGACGAGCGAGGAGGACTTCGAACGCTGCTTTCAGGTGAACCTGAAGGGGATCTGGATCATGAGCAGCGCCGCGATCCCGCACTTCCGCGAGCGTCAGGCCGGCAGGATTGTGAACATCGCATCGATCGCCGGCCGCAAGGGCGGCGCCGGTCTGTCGGCCTACTCCGCGTCCAAGGCCGGAGCCATCAGCCTGACGCAGTCGCTCGCCGCCTCCCTCGGGCAGTCGAACATCAACGTGAACGCGGTCTGTCCGGGGCTGCTGTGGACCGACATGTGGCGCAAGATCGAGGGGATGATCCGCCGCGACCCGAGCCCCGAGGTGGTCGAGGCACGCACGGCCTTCGACGAGCTCCTGGAGAGAATCTGCCCGCTACGCCGCGAGCAGACTCCCGAGGACATCGGCAACGCGGTGGCCTTCCTGGTCTCGGACCTGGCCCGGAACATCACCGGGCAGGCGCTGAACGTCGACGGCGGCATCGAGATGAATTGATGTCCGTCGGGCCGGTGCCTGAAACGCAAGGGGCCGGCCGGGAAAACCCCCGACCGACCCATGAAGTAGGCTGTTCTGGGCGCTAAGGAGCGTCCATGTAGAGGTTCGACTGGCTCAGCACCGCAGAGGGATCCGTGTTGGTCTGGATCTGCGCGAAGATGGCCTGCCACTCCTGGTCGGACTGCAGCTTGTCGCTGAACTCTCCGTGCGCGGTCATGCTGTCGTGCTCGAGAATGTAGGTGAGGTTCGCCGGATCGCTCGAGTACTGCGGGAGCAACACTCGAACTTGCGCGCCGAGACGCTCGTGAATCTTCTTCGCCTGGGCGACGATCCCGAGCACCTCCTGCGTCCGACCTGGCTTCACCGCCCATGCAAATACGGAAACGACTGCCATCTCTTCTCCTCTCCTCACCTCCCGCTCGCCAACCCTATCATCGGCGAGTCGCCGCGGCTACGCAGTTCTCACACTTTGAGAACGATACAGATCGAGTCCCAGAAGTGGATCGCGAGGGCGTCGCGCGCCGGATCGTCCACCTGCCCGATGATCTGCTCGAAGAGGTGCGCGAGCTCGCTCCTGCGATTGCACTCTGTCGGCTTTTCGCGCGGACCGTACGAGTGGTACAGATCCTCGATGATGTAGACACCGCCCGCCGCCAGCCACGGCCACAGGCCTTCGAAGGTGCGGATGATGTCGCGGTTGGCTGCCGTCGTCCACGATCAGGTGGAAGGGGCCGGCACCGCGGCCGATCCGTTCGATCACGCCGGGATCGGCCTGATCCCCTATTTCGACGCAGACTCGCTCTGTCTGCTGACGCACGCAGTCCGGATCGATGTCGAGCCCGAAGATTCGGGCCTGCGGGAAGTACTCCTCCCACATGCGGAGAGAGGCGCCATCCCGGACGCCAATCTCGAGAACGCGGATCGGCTCGTTCCGAAGCCTTCCCAGATAGACCTCGTAGACATCGAGGTAGTTCAGACTGGCTGTGCGGTTGTGCATGCTCTTGTCGGTTCGGTGTTTGATACCGAGGGAGCAGAGATCGCTGCAGAAGGGCGTCTGATACCTCAGCTCGTCCTCGCGAAACGTCAATCGCACTCCTCGCACGTGGCCCGTTTTGCAGGCAGCAAGCAGCCTAGAGGAGCTCCGGAACGGGCAAGTACGTTGCGTCTTCAGCGCTGACCGTCAGCGGACAGCCAGGGCCCCATGCGTCGTTGCGCGTCGGGACTTCCAGATGTCGGCCGGGTGGTAGAATCTCCGCAGTCACACGGGCCCTGGCGGTCCGCAAGGAGGAGCCAGTGGAGCAGAGCGGCCTTCCGCTTTCGAACTTCAAGGTGATCGACCTCACGGTGGCGCGAGCCGGGCCGACCGCGGTGCGTCAGCTCGCGGATTGGGGGGCGGACGTGATCCGGATCGAGCCGCCCGCGAGTGACGAGAATATAACGGGCACGGGGCGCTACGGACCGGACTTCCAGAACCTGCACCGGAACAAGCGCTGCCTGACCATCAACTTGAAGGAGGAGCGAGGCCTCGAGATCTTCTTCAAGCTCGTCCGCGACGCAGACGTCGTCGTGGAGAACTTCCGTGCGGAGGTGAAGCACCGCCTCGGCGTCGACTACGAGTCGGTCCGGAAGGTGAACCCGCGCATTGTGTACGGCAGCATTTCTGGCTTCGGGCAGGACGGGCCGTACCGATCGCGACCCGGCGTCGATCAGATCGCCCAGGGGATGGGCGGCTTGATGTCGATTACCGGGCTGCCGGGTCAGGGTCCGGTTCGCGTCGGCGTGCCGATCTCGGACCTCTGTGCGGGCATGTACCTGGCCATCGGGATGCTGGTCGCTCTGCTGGAGCGCGAGAGGTCGGGCGAAGGCCAGTGGGTCCACACCTCGCTGCTCGAGGCGCAGATCTCGATGCTCGATTTCCAGGCCGCGCGCTGGCTGATCAGCAAAGAGGTTCCGCCGCAGGCGGGAAACAACCACCCGACGGGGATCCCCATGGGTGTCTACCCGACGGCCGACGGCCACATCAACATCGCCGCACCCGGGAATCGCATGTTCCGGATCTTCTGCAAGGGCATCGGCGCCGAGGAGCTGCTGGAGCGGCCCGAGTACGCGGACAACGAGAAGCGCTCACGGAACCGCGAGGCTCTCAACGCGGAGATCGACGAGTACACACAAAAGCGCGAGAGCGCCCACTGGATTGACCTGCTCAACGAGCTCGGCATTCCGTGCGGCCCGATCAACAGCATCGATCAGACCTTCGCGGATCCGCAGGTACGCCACCTGGGCATCGCGACCCCGGTCGAGCATCCGAAGCTCGGCTCGATCGAGGTCGTCGGGCAGCCGGTCAACCTGACCCGGACGCCACAGCGCATGCGCAGCGCCGCACCCGACAAGGGCGCGGACACCGACGAGGTGCTGGCCGCGCTTGGCTATGACAGCCAGACCATCTCCGAGCTGAGAGAGAAGCGAGTCGTATGAGGAAGGAGTCAGGAGTGGAGCTCAACACGGACAAGATGATCGCGGAGAAGGATGGCGGCATCGGCTGGATGATCTACAACAATCCCGCCCGCCATAACGCGATGTCCATGGAGATGCAGGAGGCCGTTCCGCAGATCCTCGAGGACTTCCAGGCCGATCCCGATGTCCGCGTCGTCGTCATCCGAGGCGCCGGTGAGAAGGCCTTCATCTCCGGAGCGGACATCTCCGAGTTCGAGAAGAGGCGCTCGAGCCCCGAGTCAATCAAGCAGTACGACGGGTCCGCTGGGCTTGCGGCTGCGGCGTATGCGAAGCTCGAGAAGCCGCTCATCGCGATGATCCAGGGCTACTGCATGGGCGGAGGGCTCTTGACCGCCATGTCCGCCGACATACGCATCGCCTCCGAAGAGGCCCAGTTCGGGATCCCGGCGGCCCGCCTCGGCGTCGGCTACGGCTTCGGGGGGGTCAAGCCCCTGGTGACGCTCGTCGGACCAGCGTACGCCAGCGAGATCCTGTTCGCTGCGCGTCGCTTCTCGACCGAGGAGGCGCTCCGCATGGGCCTCATCAACCGCGTGGTCCCGAAACCGGAGCTCGAAGCCAGCGTGCGCGAGCTCGCCAGCTCGATCGCCGAAAACGCACCACTCACCGTGAGGGCCGCCAAGGCGGGCATCCTCCAGTCCGTGAAGGACCGTGAGACCCGGGACCTCGACCGGGTGGAGCAGCTCGTCCGCGAGTGCTTCGAGAGCGGCGACTACATCGAGGGCCGCCGCGCCTTCATGGAGAAGCGAAAACCGGACTTCCGCGGCGTCTGAACAAGCTAAGACGTTCGGTTCAGCCAGTGATCCAGCGACTCGATCAGTTTCTCGGGGGCTTCGAGATGGGTCCAGTGGCCCAGGCCCGGCAAGACGTGGAGGAGGGAGCCCGAGAGGCGGTCTCGGATGATCTCGGAGGCCTTGGGGCCCATCGGATCCTTCTCTCCAACTACGAGCAACGCGGGGAGCGCTAGGTCGGCCAGCTTTGGAGTGAGCGGGTCCGTGAAGAGGCTTTTCAGAGTACGCGTTACGTGGGCGATTCCCGCGGGGTCGCCGCGGACCTTGCGCTTGGAGGCCTTGCCGTAGATCACGTGCGCCAGCCCGTCGAGGCCGTCCCTCTCCCCAGCTTGCGCGATGCGCTCGTACCACTCCGCTACGCGTTCGGTGCACTGGCTGGCAGTGCCAACGAGGACGAGCCCGGCCACCCGGGTGGGGTGCCGGAGCGCCGCCGTCATGGACATGATGCCTCCCATGGAGTGACCGACGAGGATGGCGCTCTCTACGCCCAGCAGACCCAGCACGCGGATCGCGTCGTCGGCCAGGTCCTCCCGCCGGTAGGGACCCGGGGGAGAGTCCGACTTTCCGTGGGCGCGCTGATCGATGGCGACCACGCGACCGCGCTCCGCAAGCGCAGGCGCGAGACGGTTCCAGATCTCGAGCGAGTCCACGAGCCCGTGCAGGCAGAGGAAGGTCCGAGAACCCTGACCGAGCTCGCGGACACGCAGCTCGAAGCCCCCCACATCCACGCGCTGATGCGAATCCACTTGGACCTTCCTAACCGCCGGTCCGCGTCTCGTGCAGTGGTGCCTCGGTGGCGATGGCAGCGTGGAGCGGTTTCGTAGCAAAGATGAAAAAGACAGAGCCCAGCATCGCGGCCACGCCTAGCGTTGCGAGCCCGGTCGAGTAGCTGCCCGTCCGGTCCGCGATGACTCCCGCGATGATCGGGCCCACGGTCATCCCGAGCATGACGATCAGCGACGAGAAGCCCATGATCGTTCCGAACGATTTGGCTCCAAAATAGTCGGCACGGATTGCCACCATGAGAGGGCCCCGGGTCCCCCACCCCCAGCCGTGCAGCAGCGCGAAGCCGATCACCATCCAGAGCGAGCTCGCGTACGCGAGCAGGAGCATACCGGCGCCGTGGAAAACCATGCAGATCACGATGATCATGCGCTTGTCGAAGCGATCGCCGAGGTAGCCACCGCTGAGGTGGCCGACCAGCTGCATCGCGGTCATGAGGGCGACGATCGAGCCGGCTGTGGTGAGCGAGAGCCCCAGAGTTTCGTGCACGTGCGGCACCATGTGGACCATGACGGCAGACACCACCAGCAGCGCAGACGAGTGGCCGAGCGAGATGAACCAGAACGCACGCGTTCGCATTGCCTCGCGCGTGCTGAAGTCCTCTGAGTTCTCGCGGACCGCTGCGGAACGACGTTCGGCCTCTGGCAGCGGCGGCAGGCCATCGACCCTCTCGCCGTACTGCTGGGGGCGGTGGCGGACGAGCTGGGAGAGCGGAAGCCCAACCAGCAGCACCAGAACTCCGGACGCGAACGCGGTGGTGCGCCAGCCGTAGAGACCGAGAGCCGCGATCACGATCGGCACCGCGAGCCCGCCCAGCGAGAAGCCCAGCTGCGAGAGAGCCACCGCTTTCGAGCGGTGCCGATTGAACCAGTTCACGAGCGCCACGGTCACCGAGACGAACCCGCCGAGGCTGGAGCCCAGCGCGAGAAGGAAGAAGGTGACGTAGAACGTCAGGAGCGAGTCGATCCGGCTGAAGAGCATGAATGCGACGCCGAAGATGAGGAGCCCGATCCGCATCACGGCCCTCGGCCCGAAGCGATCGATCAGCCAGCCCTGCAGTGGCCCGAGGATCCCGCTCTCGATCCGCGACATGGCAAAGGCTCCGGCGATCAGCGCCTTGCTCCAGCCGAACTCCTCCTGCAGCAGCACGAAGTAGGCGCCGTAGCTCTGCATGAGCAGCGCGGCCGTGATCGTCTGGACGCCCGCTCCGGCGACCACGATCCACCAACCGTGGAAGACGTGCCCTCGGGGACGCAGTGTCTGGTCGAGCGCGCGGAGCCACGGTCGTGCGGTCAGTCGAGCCTCCCTCCGGGGTGCGCGATCGTCCCCCCGCGAGCGCGCGGCGTATATGATACGGGCTCACTGCCGCCAGACTCCAGCCGGCATGGCGACGCACATCGACGAGGAGAAGCGACTTGTCTGACGACTTGGGCATCTTCGAGGTGATTTACAACTGCCGCGCGATGCGGCGGCTCAAGCCCGACCCGGTGCCCGAGGAGCTGCTCACCAGGCTCGTCGAAGCTGCCAACCAGGGACCGACCGGGTCGAACGCACAGCTGGGACGCTGGATCGTGGTGCGGGATCCTGCCCAGAAGGCCCGCCTCGCGGAGCTCAACAAGAAGGCGGTGAACACGTACGTGGGTCCGGGCTCGGGCAGACCGACCTCCCTACCCCATCAGCCCGCCGAGAAGCGCGCGCGCATGCTGAAATCCGTCATGTGGCAGGCGGAGCACATGCAGGAGATTCCAGCGCTGATCATCGCCTGCGCGGAGTTCGCGGCTCCGGTCTCGCCCGCCGAGTCCATGGCCGCGGGAGGGTCGATCTGGCCGGCGGTGCAGAACCTCCTGCTCGCTGCCCGTGCTCTCGGGCTCGGAGCCGCGCCGACCACCCTTGGCCTGCTCGACCGACCCGCGGCAAAGAAGGTGCTCGGGCTCCCCGACACGATCGAGCCCATGTGTCTGATTCCGGTGGGCTATCCGCTGGGAAAGTTCGGTCCCGTCACGCGTCTGCCGGTACAGGAGATCATGCGCTGGGACCGCTGGGAGTAGCGCCCTCTACCGCCGCTACCAGACGCGAGACGTTCTGCGCGCTCGACGGCGCCTCATGCGCCCGTGGAGCTGACGGCGGCGCGCGTCCAGCCACTGCTCCCTCGTGACGGTGGCGTTGCCGTTCCCGCGCCTCTTACCCGCCTCCGTGCGCCGGTAGTTGCAAAAGTCGTCGTACGCTTCCAGATCGTGCTTCAGCTCTTGAACGACGAGCTCCACCATCACCGCGTCATCGAGGAAGCCGAAGCCCGGAACGTCATCCGGAATGAGATCGCGCGGATCGTTGAAGTACGCAAGCGCCGAGACCACTCGATTGCGATCGGTCCCGCCGAGTCCCCACTCCTCGTCCTGTAGCATCGTGCTCAGCGTCTCGAGCTTGGTCAGTCTGTCGCGCACGAAACGCGGCACCTCGCGACGTCTCACCCGAGCGAGCAACCCCTTGGTACCCAGAATCACGTCTTTCTCGTCCATGCTGCGCGAGCTCCGCCGCGACTCCCGCATGATCCGTCGGAAGTAACTGAGATCGCGATCCCCGAGCTCGAACGTAACCTTCAAAGACACTCGCAGCTCCTTCCAGGTAAACAGAGCGAGAGACGAGGATACCACCCCTGTGGGCCCAGGAGCGACGAGCTCACGAGAGGCTGCGAACCACCTCTCCGAGGTGCGCCACCGCTTCGCCGAGCTGCGCATCGCTCAGGTACGGTGCCGGGCCCAGACGCAACACCTCGCCACGCGCGTCCGTGAGGACGCCCCGAGCGCGAAGGTTCGTGCTGATGCGGGCCGCCTCAGGGGAACGCAGGGCCAGGAAGCCGGCGCGTCGCTCGAGCGGGACGGAGTGGTCGAGCGACAGCAGCTCGAGCGGGAGATCGAGCGCGTCGAGCTCGCGGATCAGAAGTCCCAGCTGATGCTGGCTCACTTCGCGCAGCAGGACGGCGTCGAGCTTCATGTCCGCGAAGAAGTCGAACACGGCGGCGGCGCGGTAGTGGCTGGTCGGGTCATACGTCGCGCCGTGGAACGCGGCCGCCCCGCTTCCGTAGTCGACACGCTCCGGGCTCGCGTCTGCCATCCGTTCGAACTCCGCGTACCAGCCTGTCACCACTGGCCGGGGTGTGCGTCCAGGCGGAACGCGCAGGAAGCAGTTTCCCTCTCCCATCTGCAGGTACTTGTACCCGCCCCCGACGACGTACGCGTCGAGCAATCCCTGTTCCGGAAGGCGGAACGGGATCACGTTGAGCGCGTGGTAGGCATCGACCAGCAGCTCGGCGCCGTGCCGCCGGCAGCTTTCCAGCACTTCACCCAGTCCGTCCGCAATCTCGCCGGTGTTGAAGAACACCGCTGAGGTCAGCACTGCCGCCGTGCGCTCGTCCAGCGCCTCGAGTAACCGGCCGCCGAGCGAGCTCGGCGGCCCCGCCGCTACCCTCGCGACCTCCACGCCCTCCTCGGCAAGGCGCTCGAGCTGGCGTCGCATGCTGTGAAACTCGCCATCGGTGGTGACCAGCCTCGGGCGCTCGCGCAACGGCAGAGCGGACAGAAAGCGCACCAGGAGCTCGTGCGTGCTCGAGCCAAGCGCGTAGGAACCACTCGTGTCGCCCAGCATGGCCGCAAAGCCCGACTTCACCCGCGCAGCCACTTCGAACGCCCTGTCCCACTTCGCATCGACCCACTCGGCGGCAGCCGTGAAGGCCGCGAGCTGACCGTCGAACGCGCGGTCCGGCCAGGCCTGATGGGAGTGGCCCGTCAAGAGCAGACGTTCCGCGACGCGAAAGCGCGAGTAGAGAGGGGCCAGAGCGTTGGGGCTCGCGTAGAGCTGTTCCGGCTTCATCCCCACACCTAGAGAGAGGAGCGAATCGTCCACAGATCTGGAAAGAGCGGACGGAAGAGGCTGGCACGAAGATACTCGACGCCGTGGGTTCCACCTGTGCCCGGCTTCATTCCAATGGTGCGTTCGACCATCTTCACGTGACGGTAACGCCACTCCTGCAGACCCTCGTCCAGGTCCACCATGCGCTCACAGACCTCGCGCGCCACTGCGTTCTCGCGGTAGATGCGCACCAGGATCTCGCGCAGCCGCGGATCTTCCGCGGCCGGGAGGGAGCGATCTCGCTCGACGAGCTCGTTCGGAACCTCGTACCCGCTGGCCGCCACAAAGCGCAAGAAGCACTCGTACAGACCGGGCTCAGCCAGGCGCTTCTCCAGCCGGGACCGACTCTCCCCTGCCTGGGGCAGCGCTGTATCCCGCTTGCCCAGTAAGAACTCGATCTCCCGAAACTGCCTGGACTGGAGCCCGCTCGCAGCGTCGAGCCGGCCTCGAAAGGAGCTGAACGTCACCGGCGTCATCGTCTCCAGAACGTCCACTTGCGCCACGAGCGTCTTCAGGATGGTCAGGATGCGCTTGAAGGTAGACATGACCGCCGGGACCCGGTCCTCGCTGAGCGCCCGGCACAGGTGCTCGAGCTCGTGGATCAGCTGCTTGAACCACAGCTCATACACCTGGTGCACCACGATGAAGAGCAGCTCGTCGTGCTCGGGACCCTCGGATTGCGGCTGCTGCAGGCCGAGCAGGCCGTCCAGCTTGAGGTAGCTCGAATAGGTCTGTTCGCTCACGCGCAGCCTCCAGCAACGGGGAGGTCTGCACATGGTAGGGGTGCGGCTCGCGAACCGCCCCCGTTCAGACGGGCTGGTTGATCTCGATCATGTTTCCCGCCGGATCCTTGAAGAAGGACTGGCGGCCGCCGTTGGGCACGCCACGGGGCTCGCTGACCTTGACGCCCTTGGCAGTCAGCTCCTCGATGGTCTGCTCGATGTCCTCGACCTTGAAGGCGAAGTGGTAGCCAGAGGGCGCCTCGTGCTCCTTCACCTCTATCAGGTGGATCTCCTGGTTGCCGGATCGGAGCCACATGCCAGGAATCCCGAAGTCTGGACGCGGCAGCTTCTCGAGACCCAGGACCTCTGTGTAGAACTTCCCGACCTCGTCGGTGTCGTGAACGTTCAGAGAGACGTGGTGTACGCCAGAGAGCTTCATCGCTTCCTCCGATTGAGACCTGGAACGATATCACGACTTCGCTTTCCTAGCGCGACTTCGCTTCCCTAGCGCGGTTTCCGCGTGGTATCGGTAGGTCGTCATGGGAACCTCCGGATCCGCAGCCCTCGACGGCAAGGTAGCGCTGGTCCGGTCCCGACGAGGACGTGGCGACGGCCGAGGCCGTACGCGCCCTTGGCAGAAGCTCCGTCGAGCTCACGCTGGATGTCGCCGATCCCGAGTCCGCCCTCGCGGCCGTGGAGGCATGCACGAGGGAGCTCGGGCCCGTGGACGTGCTCGTGAACAACGCCGGAATCGTCAACAACATTGCGCGGATCGAGCACATGACGCCCGAGGCCTGGAGCCACGAGATCCAGGTCAACTTGAACGGAGCGTTCCACTGTGTCCGTGCGGCCGTCCCTGCCATGGCCGAGCGGGGCTGGGGTCGCGTGGTCAACATCGCCTCCGTTGCCGCGCTCCAGCCAGGCCTGGGTCAGCCCGCCTACTCCGCGAGCAAGGCGGGCGTGGTCGCGTTCACCCGCTCCGTCGCCCAGGAATTCGGACCCCGCGGCATCACGGCCAACGCTGTTCTCCCTGGCCTGATCGCGACGCCCCTGGTCCAATCCATGCCCGAGCCGCTGCGGGAACGCGCGCGGGTAACCGACCCGCGGGCCGCTGACGGCCGACGGCCACCCGCCTCCGCTCAGGCCTACTGCCTTCGCTGCGCGCGCCGCGGACACGGCGCTTGCAGGGTGCCTCGTCGTGCGCGGATCCTACGGACAGCGTCAGCCGCGTGCCACGCGCAGGTCGCGGGCGGCGCCGGAGGCAAGAGAGCCCGTGTCGCTGCTGATGGTGATCATGCGGTAGCCCGTCTCGATGTGCTTCTCCGCGAGCGACGCGTTCGCGTGGATCCCGGCCGTTACTCCGTGGGCCGCACACGCCTTTGCGATGGTCTGTCGGGCGACCTCGAAGGCTCCCTCGTTGTCCATGCGCGGCTGCTGACCGAGCGTGATGCTGAGATCCGCGGGCCCGACGTAGACCGCGTCGATGCCGGGAACGGAGAGGATCTCGTCGACGCGCTCCACCGCCTGCCGGGTCTCGATCATGGGGATGCACGCCACTCCGGCGTTCGCGCCCTCGAAATAATCGGGTCCGGCGGAGTAGCCCGCACGCGTGGGGCCGAAGCTGCGCGAGCCATCGGGATGGTATCGACACGCAGCCACGACGGCGCGCGCCTCCTCCGGGCTGTTCACCATGGGGACGACGACGCCGAGTGCGCCAGCGTCCAGGATCTTGTTGATCGCGCCGAAATCGTTCGAAGGCACCCTTGCAAAGGGGATCGTGGGCGTCGCGCTAATGGCCTGCAGCATGCTGAGCGCGGTCTGGTAGTCGATCAAGCCGTGCTGCAGGTCGAGGCATATGTAGTCGTAGCCCTGCCGCGCCATCACCTCGGCGGACCATGCGCTCGGGATGGAAAGCCAGCAGCCAAGCGCGGGCCGTCCCTCTCTCCACATGGTCTTGACCGTGTTCTCGATCATCGCTGCCTCCATGGTCCCGTTCCCTGACAGCGTAACAGGATCGAGCTCCCCCGGAGAGATCGTCACTTTGGTGCGTCGGACTCCGCGCCACGTTCCACGGTTCCCTCCACCCAGTGCCCACCGGTCGCCCTGTAGCCCACCCTGTAGGTGCCGTTCGTGAGCCACGCGCCGGGGAGATCCAGCACGAGCTCGCGAGACCTCAACGGCTCGAAGCGCTGGAGCAGCTCGCGCTCGCCCTCCGGGAAGATCACGCGCACCTCGGTGGGCACGTCCCTCGTCGTGGAGACCAGCTCCAGGTAGAGCACCGCGCCCTCGAAGCGTGCGCGGAATGGCACGAGCCCGCTCGGGGGCTGCGGGGAGCGCTCCAGCGGCGAGCTCGCGGCCCCGGCCGTTGCCGCCTCCGCGTCGAAGGCTCGCCCCCGCGCCGCCTCGGGCAGCGACTCCTCCGCCTTGGCCGCGAGAGTCTGGCGCTCGACCCGGAGAGACGAGGCTGCAAACGACTCGGCGGCAGGCGCAAGATCCGCCTGTGCTGCGGACTCGGCAGGCCGGATCGCCGGGCTCGAATCCCTGCGTGCCTGTAGGGCGGGGTAGAGCAGGAGCAACGCCACCCCGTAAGCGAAGGCAGGATGCATGACCATGCCGCGCAGCCGTCCGGGCAGCGCGCTCAGCGCCCCGCTCAGCCAGCCACTCTTCGCGGCGGGCGAGGCGAGGCCGATCGGATCCGTGCGGCGCAGCGCGCCCAGCTCCTCGCGGCAGGCCGGACAGGCCGCCAGGTGCGACTCGATCGCGGTCTGCGCCTGGGCGGAGAGCGCGGTCCGGCTCGCCCCGAAGCTCGCGAGGGTCTCCACGCCGGGATGCGCGCGTGCCCCGCCCGCGTCCTGGAGTGAGAGGTGCAGCTCGTTCCATGCCCGAACCTCGGCCGAGCAAGGCGAGCAGAGCGGATAGTGCTTGCGAAACGCGGCAAACCCCTCCCCTGCGGGCTCGGAGACGAACGAGAGCAGGTCGATCTGCTTGGCTCTGTCGCAGCTCACCTCGGTATAGGTCTGCCGGGGTCCCTGCATCGGATCACCCCGCCTCCGAGTCGCGAAGGCGCTTGCGGAGCTCGACCAGAGCCTCCCGGAGCCAGCGCTTCGCGGTTCCGAGCGGCACACCTGCGTCGTCCGCGGCCTCCTGATAGGTCTTGCCCTGGCGGTAGACGGCCTCCACGAGCTGGCGCCGCTCGCGCGGAAGCTTCTGGACCTCGGCCCACAGCTCGAGGGCGCCCGTGTCTACGCGCGGGACGGCAGCGCTCGCCGTCAGCCAGGCGGTCTCCTCGTCCCAGGGCAGGGTCGCCTTCTCGCCGGCGCGCAGGCTGCGCTTGAGCCTGTCCATGAACTTGTTGCGCGTGATGATGCGCACGTAGCCGACGAACGCCTGAGGATCTCGCAGACTGCCACGCCGTGCGTTCGCGATCACGGAGACGAGGACCTCCTGACGAAGATCGTCCCACTCCTCGCGGAAGTCGTACGCGCGCAGGCGGATCAGAAAGCCGCTGATCAGGCGATTCATGCGCGCGAACGCAACCCGGTCTCCCGAGAGCAGCTGCTCCTGCAGCTCCAGCCAGTTCTCGGGCTGCTCGCTCATCGCGCTCCAATCTAACGAAGCTCTGCGTGGCGCGAGACCATCTAGTAGGATGGCGCCATCCAACCAGACCAGCCCAGGGGGCCGAAGATGTCCGCACTCGAGGGAATTCGCATCCTCGACATGACGCAGTACGAGGCCGGAACCTCCTGCACGCAAGCCCTTGCCTGGCTCGGTGCCGACGTGGTCAAGGTCGAGCAGCCGAAAGTCGGTGATCCCGGCCGCGGCATCCGAAGGGGGGAAGACAACTCCCCCTACTTCATCAACTGGAACAGCAACAAGCGCAGCGTGACCATCGACCTGAACGATGCGCGGGGCCGCGAGCTGCTGCTGGGTCTGGTGCCCCGCTACGACGTCTTCGTCGAGAACTACGGACCGGGTGTGATCGAGAAGCTCGACATTGGCTACGAGGTCATGAAGTCCGTGCACCCCGAGATCATCTACGCCCGCATCAAGGGCTTCGGCACCAGCGGTCCGTACGCGAGCTACAAGTGCATGGACATGATCGCACAGGCAGCAGCGGGGGCATTTTCGATCACGGGGACGCCCGATGGACCACCCCTTCGGCCCGGCCCCACAACGGGAGACGCCGGCACGGGTGTGCAGATGGCTCTCGCCATTGCAGCCGCACTCGTGCAAAAGCAGCGCACGGGAGAGGGTCAGCTGATCGAGCTGTCGATGCAGGAGGCGATGACCTACTACATGCGCACCATGGTGTCGGGCAACGGCTGGGGCGAGCATGCGACGCCTCGCTCCGGAAACGGCGCCGGTGCGCCGACGAACATGTACCCCTGCAAGCCCTTCGGCCCGAACGATTACGTGTACATCATGGTCGTCAATACGCGGATGTGGGAGACCCTCTGCGATACGATCGCGCGCCGCGATCTGCTGACGGACCCACGCTTCGACAGCGGGGTCGGGCGCGAGAAGAACGGGGCAGAGCTCTATGAGGAGGTCGCCGCGTGGACACGCACGCGGACGAAGCGGGACGCGATGGTGGAGCTCGGCGACGCCGGCGTGCCCGCCAGTGCGATCCTGGACACGCGCGACCTGTTCCACGACCCACACCTGCTCGCACGCGACTTCATCAAGACGGTGGAGCACGAAGCGGTGGGTACGGTCCGCCTGCTCGGATGGGGACCTCGCATGTCCCGGAACGACGTACCGATCCAGGCCTCACCCCTGCTCGGCCAACACACGAGGGAGGTGCTCCGCGACGAGCTCGGCCTCGACGGAGACGAGCTCCGCTCGCTCGCGGACGCCGGGACGATCGAGTAGGCGGAACGGAGCCCCGAGCGCGTCAAGCCCGCGGCCATGCGGCCGATCAGTCAGACGTGTGCGGACGCGGAGCAGGCCTTGGCCCTCAGTGAGCGGGAGCTGAGCGAACTCGTCCTCTGCTGTGCCGCCGAGGAGGAGGCTCGCCTGCGCGGGCAGGTAGAGGCGCTCGAGCGGCGGGTCGAGGCGTTGGAGAAAGCGCACGGTACGGCGCCGTTGGTACCCGGCCCCACGAGTAGCGTCGCGGAGGAGCTCGATCGCTCCGGCATCGTCGTGCTCCCTGGCGCGGTATCGGCGGAGCAGTGCGAGGTGTTGCGGGGTCGCCTCGAAGAGGTCCTGGCGTCTCTACCCGACGAGTGGCCCTGGGAGGACGCGCGGCTGATCCAGAAGGTACAGGGCGATGGCTACCGCGGCCTGGAGGGCTACGGGGAGATCGCAGCTTGCAACAAGCCCGTACTGATCAAGCGGACACGAGGCGACGTGGGCATGCTCGATCTGATGCACGTGGACCGGATCCTGCCAGAGCTCGCCACGCTGCGCGAAGACCCCGAGATCAACCAGCTCATCACCGAGGCGGGAGGGTCCAGGCCGGATCTCAAGGTGATGAACGCATACGTGAACCGCTCGATCACCCAGACGCGCGGCTGGCACTACGACGCCTTCTACACCCAGTTCAAGGCGTTTCTGTACTTGACCGACGTGCCCGACGAGAGCTTTGGTCCCTACTGCTATGTCGCGGGCAGCCACCGGGCCGGGCTGGTGCGCACCCTGAACCGGCGCATCCAGACCGAGACGGGAGGACGGGAGACGGACGCAGCGCTGTGGGATCCCGCAAGAGAGGTCAAGGTGTTGGGGTCCGCTGGAACCCTGATCGTCTCGAACCAGAGCGGCATCCACCGGGGCTGGCCGCAGCTTCCAGGTCGCGAACGCGTTCTGATCGCCGTCTCGTTCATCCGTGAGAACAGACCCGCCTGACTACCAGCAGGTGCGGCCCCCGTCGATCGGGAGAACGGCGCCGTTCATGTAGGACGACGCGTCCGAGACCAGAAACGCGACCGCAGCCTTGTACTCGTCGGGCTCCGCCAGCCGCCCCATCGGGATCAGCGCAGCAACGCGCTCCACGAACTCGCACTCCTGGTCCGTGTGCACACCACCCGGTGCCAGCGCGTTCGCACGAACACCCCGATCCGCCCAGTACGTGGCCAGGTAGCGAGTCAGACCGATCAGGCCGTGCTTCACGACCGAGTAGCTCGCGGGCTTGGTCGGCTGCGTCTCGGCCGAGCGGCCCGGTCTTGTGTACAGCCGCTGATCGGGGGCAATCAGCCCGAGGTCCGATGCGATGTTCAGGATCACGCCGCCCCCGGCGCGCGCCATCTCGCTGCCAAAGGTGCGCGCGCAGAGGAACGCACCAGTCAGGCCGACCGCGAGGTCTGCATTCCAGACGTCGAGTGGCAGAGATTCCAGACGGCTCGCGACCCCATCGTCGAGACCGGTCGAAGCGACGGCCGGGTTGCGCGCGGCGTTGTTGACCAGAATGTCGACGCGTCCGTAGCGCGATAGGACCGCGGCGAGAGCTGACTCTACATCCTCCGGACAGCTCACATCAGACGGCACGGAATGTGCGTCGCAGCCGTGCGCGTCGCGCAGCTCCTTCGCCGTCCGCTCTGCAGCAGCGTGGTCAAGGTCCAGGAGCACCGGCACCCCTCCGAGCTCCGCGATGGCCTCCGCGTGTCGCCGACCGAGAAGACCCGCCCCACCCGTGATCACCGCGACCCTGCCCGTCAACTCAAAGACGTCGCGGACCCGGCGGGTCGGGCGCGGAGTGCGGACGCCGGAACTCATGACGGACTACGATCTCCGCGGGGAGCCCGCTGCGCTCCACCATGGGCAAGGCGTCGCAACGTATCGTCCGCGCGCTCCACATCTTCGGGGTAATCGATGTCGCAGCTCTCCTCCTCGATCACGAAGGGGAGCAGCAGATCGCCGACCATCGAACACTTCTCCAGTACGGTTCGGGGGCGCACGATGTCCACGTAGCCGTTCTGCCAGTAGGTGCGGGGCAAAATCTGACGGGGCATCGAGTGCGCCTCGCACAGACCATCCAACTCGGCCACGGCCACCAGGCGCTGATCCTCGATGCGCCACATCTTGTAGGGAGTCTGCACTGCGATCTGAACAGAGCGCAGAGCATCCGCCTCGGGTGTTGCGAGCATCTGCTCGATCGCCGCATCGATCCGTTCGGATCGGCGCACGGGGTTCGTGGGTCGGAGGTGGACGACGAGCTCCGGGGAGTAGCCCTCCTCGTCTCGCAGCCACTCGAGCACGTGCCGCAGGACGTCGATGTCGGGAGACGCATCACCCGCGAGCTTGTCCGGGCGCACGAACGGCACATCCGCTCCCCACTCCTCGGCAACGCCGGCGATCTCCTCGTCTTCCGTCGACACGATCGTTCGCGTAATCCGTCGCGCTGCCTCCGCGTGCAGGATGCTGTGCGCGATCAGCGGGCGGCCCCCGACCTCGACCAGGTTCTTGCGGGGCACGCTCTTGGAGCCGCCCCGCGCGGGGATGAATGCGAGCACCTCCGGCCGGTCGCCCACGGCTCAGTCCCGTCCCGAGAGCTCGACGGCACGTCCCTCGCCGAGCGAACGGCGAGCGGCCAGAGCGAGACGCAGGCTCCGGGCGCCCTCGCGAAGATCGACCGCCGGTTTGCCGGCTCCGCGCACAGCATCGAGAAATTGCCCGAGCTCCGCAACGAACATGTCGTTTCGGACGAAGTCCGCGAAGCGCTCGTCCACGACGACGTCTCGGGTCCGCAGCATAGCGGCGCCCGCGATCAGATCGAGCTCGATGCGGCCCGCGTCGCCCACGATGGTACAGCTGCGAACCGGGGGTGCCTGGACGTAGTCGAGCTGCACGGTCACGGGCAGCGGGCGGCCAGCAGGCCGACACTCGAGAAGCACCGTGGCGCAGTCCTCGACGTCCACCTCCAGGCGACTGAGCCGGCCGCCCACGGCAAAGACGCGTGTGGGCATTCCGAACAGCCACAGCGCGAGGTCCAGCTCGTGGATCTGCGTGAGGAGGGCGCCGCCCCCGAGCTCTTCGCGCGCCGCGTATCCCTCCCTGTAGTCCTCGTAGGGATGCCAGTCCGGCAGGGCCTCGCCGTTGCAGAGCGTCGCCGACACCACGTTGCCAATGCGACCCGCTCGCAGCCACTCCTCGACAAGACGCACCCCGGGGTGCATGCGGAGCTGGTAGCCCACCGCCCCCACGAGTCCGCGTGCCTCGACGCGGTCGATCAGCTCCTCGACCCGCTGCCAGCTCGAGGCGAGCGGCTTCTCGACGAACACGTGGCAACCAGCAGCCACGCAGCGCAGGGCGGTGTCCACGTGCAGTGCCGACGGATTGGTGATGAAGGCGATCTCGGGCCGCTCGCCAAGCGCGCGGTCGAGCTCATCGTACTCGACGAGCTTGTGGTCTCGAAGGAGATCCGCGCTCTCGTCGACATGCATCGAGTCGTCGAGAACTGGCGCGCTACGGCGCGTTCGATGCGCGATGAGCCGCACCTCCGGCGCAAGCCGAGCCAGGTTGCGGAGGTGCCGCTGACCGATCGATCCCAATCCTGCGAAGAGCGCCTTCATGCAAGCGCCTCGCGGAATGCGTGCTTGCGCACGTAGCCTCGGTTTCGCTGCGCGGCGGCGTGCCAGTCGTCTTCCACCGGCGTCTCGAGGACGAGGGGCCCGGAGTAGCTGAGCTCGCCAAGCAGAGCCAGAGCAGACGCCAGTGGTGTGTCGCCGGTCCCGAGCGGAACACTGATGCCCGCCTGAGTGCGATCCTTGACGTGCACCTCGAGCAGCTGCTCCGCGAGAGCTCGAAGCTCCAGCGTGGGATCGAGCCCCTGCGCGGTCGCATTTCCCAGGTCGCAACAGACGCCCAGCTCCTTGAGTCCCGTCTCGCGTAAGAAGGCAGCGAGCTCATGCGCGGGCAAGTCCGTCTCGAGAGCCACCCGAGGTCCTCCCTCGTTACGCCCCAGAGCCGCGCGCAGGGCTTGTGCGGTCCGCTCTCTTGCCCCTGCTGCCCGCAGCGAGCCGTGTTCTAGACACGGAAGTACAACGACGCGAATGCCGAGCTGCACACAGTGCTCCCGGAGATCCCGCAAGATGCCGACGGCGCGGGCGCGTACCGCGAGATCCGGGGAGGCCAGGCTCCCAGCGGTGGACCAGTGCGCACAGACACTGCTCACGGCAACGCCTGCATCCGCTGTGAGGCGGGTGATCTCTCTCCTTCCCGCTGCCGAGCAGATCGGATTTTCGGACCAGCGCGGCGCATCGAAGAGCCACTCGATCGCGTCGAAGCCCAGGTCTCGAGCGCGGTCGAACTCCTCCGGCCAGCAGTCCCAGGGAAAGGACTGCAGCTGTCCCGGAGCCTTCGGGCACAGACGACCCTGCATGATGGCAATCGCACTCATGGCTTGACGATGCATGCGGTCGGTTGGATGGAGTGGTCGACGCTGCGGATCTCGACGCCGCGACCGGCGAAGAATTCATCGACGGCGTCGCTCTCCCCCCAGCCGCGGCTACCGTACTCGTCGAGGACGATCAGCCCGCCGGGAACCACACTCGTATAGAGGGCTTCGAGCGCAGCGCGAGTGCCGTGGTAGGTGTCGAGATCCAGGTGGAGGAGCGCGATCCGGAACCCGGGGTTCTCCGAGACGTACTTCGGTCCGCTCGTCGCGATGTCGCCAGCCACGAGCTCGACTCGATCTGCAAGGCCCGCCGCACGCGCCAGCGCCAGAATGTCGTCGGGATTGACCCCGTCGAAGCTCGCCTCGCTTGTGAACGCATCGGCCGGGCCCTGCTCGTAGGGGAGCAGCGAATCCGAGAAGGACGAGAACGTATCGAAGCCCACGACACGACGTTGGGCCACCGGAGCGAGGATCGCGAGCAGCTTGAGCCAGTACATCAGCCCGGCGCCCTTGAAGACCCCGCACTCCACGACGTCTCCGGGAACCCCGAGGCAGCGCTTCAGCAGCTCGTAGCGGACCAGGAGCTTGCGCACACGATCGACGTCCGGGCCCAGCAGCAGGCCGTTGTAGCAGCTCCACACATGTGCGTCGTCACTCAGCTCAGGCACCGGGGTCCTCCGGCTTGCGGGCAATTCCGAGCAACATGACTTCCCTGGAGAAGCGGATGAATCTGTTGAGCCCCTCAGGCCAGGGAGCGCGCTGCATCGGTCTATATGGCAGGGGCAGGCGCGCGAACAGCGAAACCCAGGGCACGAGCCAGCGGTGTCGCCACAGGACGGGGAGCTGGCGAAAGTGGCGCACCTCCACACCCTCGAAGCCGGCCAGCTCCAGCGCGTCGGCCAGCGCTGGCGCCGTGAAGGGACGGACGTGTGTGAAGTCCAGGTAGAAAGGACCCCAGCCGTGATGCAGCCAGCTCGGTGTCATCACGACCGCCACCCCACCTGGCCGCAGGGCTTCGAGCGACGCGCGTAGGAGCGCAAGCGGATCGTGCATGTGCTCGATCACCGACTTGGAGAACACGCAGTCGAAGCTCCCTGGCACGTAGGGGAGCTCGTCGCGCTCCAGGTCGGCGATCTTGACGGGATGCGGAGCCGCCATCTCTTTCGCCGCGGGCGAGACGTCGAGACCCGAGACCTCGAAGCCGCAGTCCGCGAACGCGCGCAGCATGTCGCCCCGACCGCAGCCGATGTCGAGCAGTCGCCCGCCGTCCCCGTAGAGCTCTCTTATGTGCCCGGCCAGGTGCCGAGGGTAGTCGCTCGCTGGACGCCGCTCGTCCGAGTACAACGAGGTCAGGTACCGCCGGCTGCCCAGGATCGACGGTCGCGCCCCCGCCTCCGGCCCGGACGACATGGCAGGCGTCTCCTCAGGCCCGCACAGCGGGCCCGTGCGCAACCCGCGCCGACGGCGTCCCGTGGACCCGACGCAGCTTCGCCCTGGCTGACTCCTCGCTCGGGTAGACCCGCTTTGTACCATCGCCGAGTGACTCCTCGACCGCTCGGACCTCCCGTACCAACCGGATCAGCTCCGGAGTCTCGATCGAGGCAGCTTGATCCGAGCCCCAGAGGCTTCGATCCAGGGTCACGTGTCGCTCGATCGCACAGGCGCCAAGTGCGACTGCTGCCAGCGTCGGAGCGATCCCGCGCTCGTGACCCGAGTAGCCAACCGGAATCCCGTAGCGCTCGCGCAGGGCCCCCATACAGCGCAGGTTGATCTCCGCGTGGCTGGCGGGATACGAGCTCGTGCAGTGGAGAAGAACGAGGTCCTCCGTGCCCAGCACGTCTACTGCGTGATCCATCTCCGCGAGCGTGCTCATGCCGGTCGAGAGAAAGAGCGGCTTCCCGGTCCGACGGTAGTGACGAAGCAGGTCGTCATCCGTGAGCGATGCTGAAGCGATCTTCATGAACGCGGGATCGAACCCGGCGATGAAGTCGACCGAGCCCGTGTCCCAACACGATGCACTCCACTGGATCTGGTGCGCCTCACAGCACGCCTCGATCTGCTCGTAGGCCTCACGTCCCAGCTCGAGACCCAGCTTGAGGTCGCCGTTCGTCGGGCCAAACGGGTTGGCACGGGGTCTCGCCAGCTCCTCAGGCGTGTAGACGACGTCTACTGTGCGCTTCTGGAACTTGACGGCGTCGCAGCCCGCGCTCGCTGCTGCAGCGATCAGCCGACGGACGAGGCCGAGATCTCCATTATGGTTGATCCCGATCTCCGCGACGATGAACGTGCGGCCCGCGATCAACGGGCCGAACTCACCAACGCTGACGCTGCTGGGCATCGACGGACTCCTGTGTCGGGGGAGGCCACGTCTTGGAGCAACACGAATGCAATTCCCGGACCACGCGCCACGAGCTGACGTGCGTCACCAGCGAACGACGGTGCGCAGCGCGGGCGTGTCGAAATCTCGTCGGGACGTCGAGCATCCGACGCTCCGTCACGGCTCCACTCGCCAGAAGTGCTCCGTTCCCTTCTTGAGGTTCGGGGCGTTCTTCCACGTTTGGACCAGGGGCGAGCGGATGCCACGCTCGGCTCGGAACTCATCCACCGCCTTGCGGGCGCCCTCCCAGTACCCGTAGTCATCGCAGATGACGAAGCCTCCGGGCACAACCTTGTCATACAGGTGTTCCAGCACGTCACGCGTCGGCTCCCACCAGTCGACGTCGATGCGGAGCACGCTGATCTTGTCGATCACCCGACCCAGCACGGGTAGTGTGTTCTCGACCCACCCCGGACAGATGTTGATCGTGGCTTCGTCGAGCTCCATGAGATCGAAACAGGTGTGGCGGAAGTCGTTGAAGTCGTAGTTGTGCAGCTGGACGTCCGGGTGCGTCGACAGCTCCCCGTCGATCTCGGGGACGGACTTCGACATGCCGTGAAACGAATCGAATGCCCAGACCCGGCGCCCGCGGCCCTCCTTCTCTGCCATGAATCCCATGAGTGCCACGCACCCACCCTTCCAGACTCCGACCTCGACCAGATCTCCCTCCAGCCCTGCGTTCTGCACTTCGAGAATGCGCTGATAGAGGTTCTGGAAGCGGACGAACGGCACTTTCGTGCGGTTCTGCGCCGGCCCGATCTTCGACCACAGGAACTCGAGATCGTCGGCATCGCAGACCACCTCGGGCAGGCTCTCTCGCACATAGTGATCCGGAAGGGGTTTGGTGAAGGGTCGCTCCTCCTCGCGGCAGCAGAACGCCATGATCAGACTGTCGTTCGGTACGAGTCTGGTAAGTGGATGGCCCACGTCGTCCCACTCCAAGTGCCCGTCCGATGCGTTCTTCAGATAGGAGAGCGTTGGCGGGAACAGCGTCCACTGGCTATCCACCGTCTTGAGACGGTGGGCCATCGCGCGGATCTCGAAGCCGTTCGCACGGTAGAAGTCCTGGAAGAATGCGGGCCCAAACGCGTAGAACCCCCGCCCGAAGTGACCGACCAGGTTCGAGGTGTGCAGTATGGTACCCACCGGCCGAAGCATGCTCAGGATGTTCCGGAGCGCAGTGGCTACATCGAAGATGCAGTACAGGCTCCCCGCATCGATGATCCAGTCGTAGCGATTCCGGAATTCGTCCGGCAGTGGCTCGTTCATGTCGACCCGGTGTGTCGGCGAGCCGAGGATGTCGAAGGTGTCGACCTCCTCGAAGCCGAGCATCGCTCCGAACTGCTCGACCGACCCGCCCTCGTAGTAGAAGGTGCAGTCGCCGATGATGGCGCAGCGCTTGCCCAGCGGTTGAAACTCCCGAAGCTGCCGAAACAGATCCAGGTCCTGTCTGGTAACTCCCATTCTCAGAGCATCTCCGCTGTGGGCAGGAGGAACGGGTCCCGCTCACCGGCGGGTGCAGGCATTCGATCGATGAGTCGTTCGAAGACCTTCATCCCGAGGTCGTCGCACAGGTAGAAGCCCTCGTGGTTCGACGTCCATGCGAAGTAGCCGCGACTGTGCGCCTCGTGGTCGACCGAGTGATAGCAGTCCAGGAGCTCCTGCTTGACGCGTGGATCGACCAGGAACTGGATGTACCAGCGCGGCGGAACGAGCCCGTTCAGACTCCCTTCCGCTGGCTGGCACTCGTAGAGACCCAGCAGGTGGAGCCCACCCCTCCTTCGCGCGCGAGAGAGGCGTGGTGTATAGGAGAACCAGGGCAAGGGGAAGAACGAGAACCAGCCAAAGGGCAGGCCGCGCTCCGCAGCCCAGCGACGCGTCACGGACCAGGTCAGGCGGTGGTGCTCGTGCGCGTGCTCATCCCCGGTCGGCGAGTGGGTCAGCACGAGCTCGACCGCGTCGATCTCCAGGCGCTCGAGCCCCTCGCCAATCGGATCTGCCGAAGCCTGCACGCACAGATGAGCGCGTGCACGGAGCGCGCGCGTCGCTGCCCCGAACTCCGCCGCTCGCTGCGCGTCGGCCGGCTCGAGATTTCCCCACAGACAGACGACGCCCACATCGGCCACATCGCGGAGGGCGCTCAGGGTTCCGCCGCACCAGAGCGACTCATCGTCTGGATGGCTCGTGACGACGAGTACCGACATCAGTTCCACTCCAGCTGATCGACCAGGCGAAAGAGCTGCTCGACGGATCGGATGTCGGCGGTGGGGCCCTCGCCCCGCCACGGTACGTCGTCCCAGTGAGCCGGAAGCCGCAATGCCAGACGGTCGATGTTGAGCAGCTCCGCATCGAATGGCAGGTCGCAGCTGGCGCACAGATCTGCGAAGTACTCGACCAGGCGCGGAACGGTTCGGTCCTCGCGGAGTTCGTCCGCGTGGCGATCGGGATCCGTGTTCAGCTCGGCATGACGCGCGACCGCTTCCATCAGCGCTTCATCGACCCTCTCGTAGTCATCGAAGGAGACGCAGTTGCTCTCGTCGAGGTAGTCGCGACCCCCGCCCTGCAGGCCTCGGTACGTCACGATCGCGAGACCGGACAGCAGCGCTTCGTGGATGACGCGGGACTCGCCCTCGTGCGGGGACAGGAGACAGAAGACCTTTGAGGAGTTGTAGAAGTGGGCAACGGTCCGGTTCGAGATGCCCAGGTGATCCAGGTCCGCGCCCAGTCGCATCACCGTAAAGCGCTCGCGCTCTTGCGAGCTGAACATGTCGCGGTACGCGTCAACGAGATCGACGAAGTTCCGATCCGGCGTCTCGTTGCTCGATGTCGGGCAGACGAGCAGCACCCGGGACTTCATCCCGCGATCGTAGAGGCGGCGCACCGCGAGCAGGAACGCGTCCAGACGCTTGAGACGGAGATTTCGGGAGACATTGATGACGTCCCAGAATTTTCCGATCTCCGGCCGCGGGCGAAACCACTCCGGCGTGAAGGCGCGACTGTTGAACGGGATCCGGTACGGCGGCTCGCCCGTGAACGTCACGGTGGACTCCGCCCCCATACAGAACTCCTCCCAGCTCTCGCGAGACTTGCTCGTCAGGTGGCCATAGTGGACGCCCAGGAGGTACTCGTGACGCATGTAGCGGAGCGCATCGGTCGCTTGCGGACAGGACCGAGCCCAGTCGGCCTCCTTGTGCGTGAACACGACGATGCCCTTTCTCGCCTCGGAGGTCTGCTTGAAGATATGGGCCACTCTGGACTCGCAGGGAGGGGTCCTCTTCAATTCGGGCGGAAGGGCGGCGCGCTTTAGGCGGAGCTGCGTGCGGCTGATGGCTCGAGCAGGGCCGCGAGCGCCCGTTCCGTTGTGGCCTCGTCGGTGTCGAAGTACGGCAGGCGCTCGCGGGCCAACAGCTCCGCTGGCTCGCGGCGCAGGAAGCCGAGCAGCTCGTCCGCACTCGAAGGAGCGGCGAAGACACCGTCTCGCAGGTGCTCCTGGTAGCGGTCGGGCCCGCAGCGCTCCAGCATCGCGGACGGCACCTGAAAGGCGAGACCTTCGAAGACGACCGTCGACAGCCGCGTCACGTGGTGCGTACAGCGGCGCAGCAGGGCATAGAGGGGGAGGTCCGTGGAGTGCTCGAGCTCGACACCATGGATACCCTCGCGCGCGAAGAGCTGCTTCATCGGCTCGAGCAGCGACTTTCCCAGGGGATGCAGCCGCAACAGCCAACGCCAGCTCGGTGGTGAGCGGCGCATGGCATCCAGAAGTACCGGTGGCGGGGCTTCGGGAACCGGACTCCACGTGAGCAGGATTCGGCGCTCGAATCGCTCCAGCTCGCGGTAGAACGCGCGCGCCGCGGGAACGGGAGGGATCATGTCACCTCCCAGCCAGTCGTTCAGCCAGGAACAACCTCCAACAACGGCGCGTGGGGCTCCTGGAAGGCTACCGAGATTGCGGCCATGGCTGTCCGCACCGTAGGGGCCCCAGACCCAGCACACGTCAGGCAGCGTGTCGTAGCCCGTCGGAGGCATCGCGTGCCACGTGTCGTACCCCTGATGGTACGGTGCTTGCGAGCCGTGCTGCAGATCGACACTCGTGATGCCGAGGAACTTGCACGCGCGGATCAGCGCCATCTGCACGTTCTGGTAGTAGCACGTCAAGAACACGGCTCGCGGCTGCAACAGCGATAGAAGACGGGTAAAGAACGCCTGATAGTCGTCGATCGCACGCGCGGCATCGACAAAGTAAGACTCCGGGAGCTCGAAGTCCCCGAGCAACCCGCGCATGTAGTGCTGGAACTCGGCGAACTTCTCGATGGAACGCGGGCCAGGGTTGCCATCGCTAGCAGCTCGAGAGTGCTTGCACGCGATGAAGTCCGCGGCGGTGAGCACCAGCGTCTCACCCCAGTGTGTCTTCGGATCCGTCTCCGCCTGTTCGGCCAGCAGCATCTTCTGGCAGCGCCAGCGCGAAGACGCGCGCGAGATCAGCGGATCGACAAAGCGATTGTACGGACGCCCGTCGATGCGCTCCTTGTACTCCTCGCCCCGCGTGTAGAACAACGCGTCGCAGCGCTCTTCCTCCGCCGGGAGCTCTTCAGGGGTGGCAACGAAGCCCTCGTACGCTGCGCGGCTCAGCAGCCTCGGAAGACCCGCGCAGGTCGTCGGGCCGTTCACCGCAGGGATCTCGCGGGGCGTGATGATCTGACACTCCGCTCGATTGATCTGGTGCCACAACGCCAGACGGATCAGCGGCCACACGAGCAGATCGCCGCAGCGCAGGGCATTTACCTCGAACTCGCGCTCGGCCTGGTGCACCACGCGTGTCGCGACCACAAGCGGACTCGCTGCAAACCGGCTCACTGGCGACTCCCGCCAGGGACTCCGATCACACCCGGCGTGAACTGCCGCTCGAGCAGGGCGACGACCTCCCGCGCTTGCGCCGACGGCCAGAGCCGGGAGCTCTCCCGCGAGTACTCGAGCGCGCCGTTGAGGTCGCCGAGGCTCGCCAGACGCGACGCGATGCGCAGACAGGCGAGGCCCTCGCTCTCGACCCAGGGCCGGGTGTCCCAGCTGAGGTCCGGGAACAGGCCCCGCAGCGTGTAGCGGTGCAGAAGCCGGCGCGTGACCCTCGCCTCGAAGCTCGTGTCGACGTCCACCGATCCCGAGGACATGTTGGTATCGTGTCAGCGCCACAACGCCACGGTCCCACCGCAGTGCAAGAACTCCAGCGTGCCCGCGACCCGTGACCACCACTCGAAATCGTGCGCCCGCCGAAAGCTCGGGTCGTAGGCCCCGAAACGCTCGTAGGCAGCCCGTCGCACGAGCGCGCCTGGGTTCGGAATCGGACAGCAGGAGGTGAGCTGAGCCACCAGGGTGTCGTTGCGACCGTGCCAGTTCTCGTAGTGGATCTCACGATCGGGCCGAAGCTCAGCGTCGGTTACGATGAGATCGCCATAGAGAACGTCGGCGTGGGGATGGGTGCGAACGAGCTCGCCATAGCGGGCAGCAACTCCGGGGGCGAGGCAGTCGTCCGAGTCGAGCCAGAGTAGATACGAGCCCGCTGCGTTCGCGATCCCCAGATTGCGCGTATCGGGGGCCCCGGAGTGCGGCTTCGACACGTACCGGAGTGCGGGATGTCGCAGCCCCGTCACGATTTCCCTGGTGTCGTCTGTCGAACCGTCGTCGACGACAACCACCTCCCAGTCATCGGGGCATTGATCCAGAACGCTGCGGAGCCCCTCCTGGATGAAGCGGGCCCGGTTCCACGTGGGCGTGATGACGGAGATCAGTGGATCTCGCATGGACTAGACGGCGTCTAGCAGTGCCGAGAGTGCTCGGCTGCCGAGCTCGGAATGCTCTGGGGTCTTCTCGGGTCCTCCCGAGGCCAGTAACGCCTGGTAGCGCTGGAGCCACTCTGCGGCGTCGTCCGCGATGGTCTTTGGCGGCGTTATACCCGCGCGCAGACGTTCGAGAACGTCAGGGTCGTCGATCAGCCGCTGCATGCAGGCGGCGAGCGCCTCGACGTCGCCGGTGGGAAACAGGAACCCGTTGCGCTCGTGCTCGATCGCCTCCGGCAACGCACCTCCGTCAGAGGCAATGACCGGCAACCCTGCTGAGAGCGCCTCACGCGCAGCCAGCGAGTAGGTCTCGGCGATCGAGGGCACCACCAGGACGTCGAGCTCGGCCAGTATGCCGGGCAGAGATTGTGGCGCGTACGGGCCCGCGTAGCGGGCGCGCCCAGCGCTGGCCTCGATCCAGCGCTGCAGCGACTCGAGAAGAGCCGCATCGGCGGCACCGTGGAGCGAGAGCGTCGCATCGCCACGCACACGCGCGAAGGCCTCAACGAGCAGACCCGGACACTTGAGCTCGGTGATCGTCCCGAGAAACCCGAAGCGCACGGCGACCGACGAGCTCCGAGGTCCGCACTCGACGGGCTCCAGACCGAGTGGAGCCACCTCGATGTGTCGCGCCGTGCGGTGGGCCAGGTATCGATCGACAACGTAGCGCGATGGCGCGGTGACGAGGCCGCTCGCAGCGAGCGCGCGCCGTGCCGCAGCGTTGCGCGCCTCGAGCACCTGGCTGATGTCCGCGATGCGCTCTCCGGTGGCCTCTTCCGGGATCGTCGACATCAGACAGCGTGCGCACTTCTCACCGCTGTCCGGGCCAGAGCAGAGACGCTCGGGCGCAGGAGGGGTCAGATGAGTGCGGCGACACATGAACCAGAAGTCGTGCAACGTGACGCACACGTGCGAGCCGCGCTGCTGCGCGACCTCGAGCAGCGAGAACGGGAGCAGCCGGTGGGTGTGCTGGAAGTGAACGATGTCGAAGGGCTCCGCCTCGAGCAGCGAGTCGAACACGCGTTCCACCGCCGGATTGCACGCATCGCTCCAGATCGTCCCCTCGGGGGCCACGTGCAGCCGCGCGAGGGCCACAGGTCCGTCGCGACCGCGCTCGAGCCTTGGCTGGGCGCCCGCCGATGCCTCGATCGGGTGGAGAATCGTGACCTCCGCGCCCTGCTTCTGGAGGGAGTGGGCGAGCGCGCGTGTGTAGATCTCGGTTCCACCTGCCCACTCCGTGGTGTACGAGTGGACGACGAGCAGGATCCGCAGCGGGCGACTCTGGCTCATCGGTTGGGGAGCCACCTCGTCGAGATCGGCCTCCTCGAACAGGCCCGCGCCCCACGCGCGGGTCGTGGCGTCTTCGGGCCAGGCGTCGAGCTGGGGAGGATGGGCACGCAACATGGCAGGTCCGCCCTCTTCGAGCCGCCTCTCGGTCTCGGCGACCCGTTCCCAGGCCTGCCGCTCCTCATCGCTGGCGATCGGGCTCGTCACGCGCTGCATGCCATCCCCGCGAGTCGCCCATCCGTCCTCGAGATGGAGTCGCGTCTCGTCAGGGACCAGGCGGGAGCCCCAGCTCTCAAGGAAACGGCGCAAGTTCTCCGTGTCATGGTCCTTGCGACCGGGAGTCTGCTCCTCGAGATGCACCAGCTCGCTCTCCGGCTGGTAGATCACCCGCCCTCCCGCCTCCCGAACGCGAAGACACAGATCGACGTCCTCGAAGCCGTTGCGATACGCCTCGTCGAAGCCGCCAGCCGCCTCGAATACGCCTTTGCGAACCAGCATGCAGGCACCAGTGATCGCTCGCAGCTCGCGCCGCCGGGATACCGCCGGGTGATCGGCCTCCGCGCCACGGTACATGTGGTAGGGCACGGATTCTGGTCTACCGAAGGCGATGCCGGCGTGCTGAACCTCGCCGCTGGGATAGAGCAACTTCGCGCCCACGATCGCGACATCGGTCGCCGCGTCCAGCTCGCGAAGCAGCGGCGCGAGCCAACCCGCCCCCGGGATCGTGTCGTTGTTGAGAAAGACGACCCGCTGGCCCCGCGCCGCGTCTGCCCCGCGGTTGCAGGAGTACGCAAAGCCGCGATTCGTACGATTTCGAATCACTCGAATCCGATCTCCAAGCGAAGCCAGGTACGCATCCGTACCATCTGGAGAGGCGTCATCCACGACGACCACCTCGACGCCCTCGGCTGCGGTATGGGCGAGCAGAGCATCCACGCACTGGCGTGTGAGATCGACGCGCCCGTAGACCGGCACGATGATCGAGACGTCGACCGACGGCGCCGCCGCGAGGCGTGACGGCCGGCCCGCGGCGATCAGGCGGTACGCATCGCCCCAGGTACCCGCGTGCAGCTGGAGAGAGTGTCGTTCCTCGACGTCGTGGCGCGCAGCCACGGCCAGGCGCTCGCGCGCCTCCTGATCGAGGATGAGCTCGACGAGCACCTCGTACCAGACGTCGGGATCGTTGGGGACCACTCGACCCGTCTCTCCGTCCCGTATCACCGCTGCGTAGCCCGCCAGGTCCGTGAACACGCTCGGGATCCCGCAAGCTGCGTACTCCATCCACTTGATCGCGCTCTTGCAGCGGTTGAAAGCGTTGTCCTCGAGCGGTCCGATCGCCAGGTCGAGCGGCGATGCCGAGAGGGCGCTCGCATAGCTCGCATACGAAGGCTCCACATCGACGAACTGGATCCCGGGCAGTCGCGCGAGCCGGGGAGTGATGCATCCCTGGAACCAAAAGCGCACACGGTCGCCGAAGCGCTCGTGAATGCGCACCAGCACCGGCTCGACGAGCGCCAGGTCGGGCGCGTGCGTGGGGGTTCCGCTGTACCCGATGGTTACCGGATCTCCGCCGCGGCGCTGGAAGGGGAAGCGATCCGTGTCCACGAGGTTCGGCAGGATGATGGCCGGTGTGTCGATGTGCGCGCAGGCTCGGGCGAGCGCGGGCGTGCTGACTACGACTGCGTTCGCACCGCGAATCACGTGCTCGATCATCGGGGCGCAGACCGCTCCGGCGGCAGCGTTGGCGTTGGTCGGCGGAATCTCGGTGATCAGATCGTCGAACTCGTAGACTAGGGGCGTCGGGCTCTCGATCAGGCGATCTATCAGATCACAGGTCCGCGGATGCGGAAAGAAGCGTTGGACCACGACGACGTCCGCGCCCTCGAGCCCCGCTGCATTGATGGATCGGCGCGTGCCACCGTCTGCAACCAGCCATTCGACGTCCACGCCGCTGGCGCGCAAGGGGTCGAGTAGCCTCAGGCGTGCACACGCGTGCAGCGTCCAATCAAAGGAGAGCACGGCGACGCGCATGGAACTCAATACGTCCGATCCCCCGGGAGGCACCCGGGGGATCGAGTCGGCAAGTTCCCCGCGTAGCTTTACGCGTTTACTGCGGATCTGCCTAGCGAGCGGTAAGCGCGGCTACAAGCTCGTCGACGACCGCGTCGGCCTTGACCACCATCTCGTCATCCGTCGCGTCCTGGATCGGGTGTGGGACGAAGACGCGCTTGACGTCGGGCAGCCCCAACGCCTCGGCCTGTACCCGCGCGGCGTCAACGAAGGTGCTAGAGGCGACGAACACCGCCGGCTTGCCTTCGACCTCGAAGGATGTCGTGTCGTGCACACTGCACGTCGTGCAGGACCCTCAATCGGCCAGGGCTTCGATGACGAAGCCGCACTCCTCCGCGATCTGGCGACGCAGATCACGCGGCGCCGGCTTTGCAAAGGTGGGCTTGGCGTAGCGTTTGAAGGCGAGCTCGGGAAAGCGCTCCTGCAGCCGCTTCTCGATCCGCTCGATGAGGACGTCTCCTCGCGGCTTCGAGATGTCCAGCAGCCCGACGGTCCCCGCAAGGGTCGCGGGTCGTTCGGCGAGCTGGCGCCGAACCGGAACGCGCTCGTCCGTCGGATCGAGAATGGTCTGATCTGTCATCCTCACTCTCCTATCTCTCGAGTCGTCATGATGGATCCCATTGGGCCGGATACCCAGCCCTGGAAATATGCGCCGAACTTCCCCGCTTCGCCCCCCGCTACGACGAGGGAGATGCTGTCGTCCGAGCGGAACTTGGACAGGCGCTTGTCGGCCCCGAGCCGGTCCACGACGGCTTCGGGCAGCCCCTCGGCAGAAGCGCCTCCGCGCGCCAGCTCGCCCACGGGCCGCTCACTCGCTCGCTGGATCTGCTCGCGCACCTGCGCCTTCGTCCAGCCATCTCGCGCAAAGGTGTCGACGTGCTCCGGCGACACGACGACAAGGACGTCTCCGTAGAAGTAGTGCTTCGGATGACCAGCCGCGGCCAGCGCGAGACCGTAGGTGCTCGCGAGCGACCGCGCGTCTCGAGCGAGCTGATCCATGAAGCTGGCGGGTGCACCCCCGGCGAAGGCTGTGATCGTGCTGGTCTCCGCGGCGAAGCCCCGTTCGACGTGGAAGGG
Organism: Myxococcota bacterium; assembly: GCA_965247115.1. Taxonomy (GTDB): domain Bacteria; phylum Myxococcota_A; class UBA9160; order SZUA-336; family SZUA-336; genus JAUXJB01. The sequence continues at coordinate 1,565,867 of CBDFGR010000003.1, read as the reverse complement.
CTCCCACTCGCTGCGCTCCTCGTTCTCGGCGAAGCACATGCCGAGCTTTCCTGGCTGTCCGAGCGTGGCCCGGTCGATCTCTCCGGGGCGCCCGCCTCCCACGTTTCGGATCACCAGCTGCACTGCACGGCCGATCGTGGAGTTCGCCCGGCTTCCCTGACCGAGGCAATTGAGACCGGAGTTCATCCCGATGCGCTGGCGGATCGGTCCGTTCACGAGCAGCACGGGCGCCGCAACGAAGGTGGTCGCGAGCACCCCGTGCACGTTGAACTCCGGCGTGCAAACCGCCTCCACTCCCGCAAGCACCACGGGGAGATACTCCGGGCGGCAGCCCGCCAGAACGGCGTTGATCGCCACCTTCTCGACGGTCACGGGCGCGTAGTTCGGTGCGACCGCCGCAACGACCTCCTGAGGATCACGCACGGTGCCCTCGAGCATGCGAAGAACCCGCTCCGTCGTTGGCGGGACGACGGGGAGACCGTCGCTCAAGCCCTGCTCGAACATGAACTCGATCGGGTCGACGGAGCTTCCCATGTCGATCTGGCGCGCGCGGAGCGGGCTGCCCTCTGCCCGTGCCGCGAGGCGCTCCGCAATGCCAGGCTCACCCGTGCGAGATCCACAGCCGGGCCGCAGATCGGGGAAGCTCGACCAGCTGGGCGCGGTCGCGTCGAGCCCGGTCAACGTCTCCGCATCCGAGAAGAGACGCTTCCAGTCCTCCACCGCAAAACCGACGAAGCGCCGAAGCTCGTCACCACCCGGCCGGAAGGAAACGATGCTCGGTACCGTCTCGACTCCCGCCTCGAAAGAGACCCCCAACTCGGAGTCGTCGAGCACGGGCGTGGACAGCCCATGACCCTCGCGCAGCTTGACGCCCCCGTCCTCGTCCTGGGCGACGATCCAGACGTCGACCTGCGTACCGAATTCCGCGTGCGCCGCCTCGATCACAGGAAGGCTGAGCTCGCAGGTCGGACAATCCTGGAGCAGAAAGCAGAGTACCGACGGACGATCGCCAGGAAAAGTGCGGCTCTCGCCGTCCGTGTCCTTGAGCGAGAAGGGGGGCACGCGGGTCACGTCCGCAGTCTATCAGCCGGACTCGGCCAGAGCGGTAGGAGCGAGCTGCTCATTCCCCGGTCAACAGGGGCAAGACAATCCACACGATCCCAACGACAAGCGCCGCCGCCGAGGCTGCGGCGAACACGCGCCGATACGTGCGAATAGCGACATGTCCTGTTCCCTGCGCGAGAAAGCCGAGCACGGAGCTGAACAGGACCATGGCCAGGATCGTCCCGGCTGCGAAGCCCGTGAGAAAGGCACTGGCCTCGACCCAGCCGGGCATGGAGAGCAGGGGCAACACGCCGAGCAGGTAGCCCGTACCCGCCACACCGTGGACGCTGCCAACGAGCAGGGCGGCGGTAGTGTGAAGGTGGCGATCGTCGGCTCCCAGCACCTCGACCCCGATCTCCAGCCCGCGTACATGCGTAAAACCCCACAATCCGATGACGATCAAGATCGCGCCCACCCCGTATCTCCCGAGTCCGGCCAGGAGCTCGAAGTCGAGCCGATCCTGAATCAGGTAGGCGATGATCCCGACCCCCACGATCCCGGCCGAGTGCCCGAGCCCCCAGCGCAGCCCGAGGGTCCAGGCCCTGCGGCGCGCCTCGACAGAAAAGGGGGCCAGGGCCGCCAGGTGATCAGGCCCGCTGAGTACGTGCAGGGCGCCGAAGACGAGGCCACTCAGGCAAGCGGTGAGAGCAGGCACGGGCCGCGACTATACACTCCGGGCTGATCCTCGCGAGAGCCTCGGTCAGGCCCCCTACCGACGGCGCAATTGCCCAACAAAATCAGTCGCTTGACAGTGTGCTGCTGCCTCTCGAAGAAGCAATCTTGACTAGTTCGTACAGTTTACTAGGATCGGCGCCATGCATCTCACCGCACAGGAAGAATACGGCTTTCGCTGTCTCCTCCAGGTCGCGCAGCACCCGGCCGGCGAGCCCCTCACGATTCCCACGATCGCGGCACGCGAGGGCCTGAGCCCGGAGTACAGCGCTAAGCTGATGCGCGCGCTGCGCCGGGCCGGGCTCGTGACGAGCACGCGTGGGGCCAGCGGCGGCTATCAGCTCGCGAAGTCCCCGGGGGAGATCAACGCCTGGCAGGTCATCAAGGCCCTCGGCGGCTCCTTTTTCCCGGTCGAGTTCTGCGACGCGCACCCCGGGCAGCTGCGGAGCTGTGTGCACAGCACCGGCTGCTCCATCCGCGGCCTCTGGAGCGTGGTCGAGAGCAGTGTGCGCGGCGTGCTCGAGAACGTGACGCTGGCCGATCTGCGGCGGGACGAGCACTCCATGGTCGTCTGGCTGAAGGGCGCGGAGCCGCCGGCAACATCGGCATCGGTGCCGAGCTGACAGACCCACTGCGGACACTGCGAGAACCGAGATGAGCAGCTCAGAAGATCTGGAGACTCTCGCCAACCGCGAGTACGCCTATGGCTGGAAGACCGACATCGAGTCGGACACCACCCCGCCTGGTCTGGACGAGGGCGTCGTACGCCTGATCTCCGAGAAGAAGGGCGAGCCGCAGTGGCTGCTCGACTGGCGACTCAAGGCGCTGCGACGCTGGAAGGAGATGGCGGAGGAGGACGCGCGCTGGGCGAAGGTCGACTTCAAGCCGATCGACTATCAGGCCATCAGCTACTACTCGGCGCCGAAACCGAAGGAAAAGCTTGCGAGTCTGGACGAGGTTGACCCCGATCTGCGAGAGACCTTTGAAAAGCTCGGAATCCCGCTCCAGGAGCAGAAGATTCTCGCGGGTGTCGCCGTCGACGCGGTGTTCGATAGCGTCTCGGTCGCCACCACGTTCAAGGAGAAGCTGTTCGAGGTCGGCATCATCTTCTGCTCCTTCTCCGACGCGGTACGGAACCACCCCGAGCTCGTGCGCAAGTACCTGGGCTCGGTGGTCCCCTACTCCGACAACTACTTCGCCACCCTCAACTCGGCGGTCTTCAGCGACGGCTCGTTCGTCTACATCCCCGAAGGCGTCCGCTGTCCCATGGAGCTGTCGACCTACTTCCGCATCAACGAGGCGAACACGGGGCAGTTCGAGCGGACGCTGATCGTGGCGGAGCCGGGCTCTTACGTGAGCTACCTCGAGGGTTGCACAGCACCCATGCGCGACGAGAACCAGCTGCACGCGGCGGTCGTCGAGCTCGTGGCTCTGGAAGACGCGCAGATCAAGTACTCGACCGTGCAGAACTGGTACCCCGGCGATAAGGATGGCAAGGGCGGCATCTTCAACTTCGTGACGAAGCGGGGAGCCTGCCGCGGCCGCAGATCCAAGATCTCCTGGACGCAGGTCGAGACGGGCTCCGCGATCACCTGGAAGTACCCGAGCTGCATCCTGCAGGGCGACGAGTCGATCGGCGAGTTCTACTCGGTCGCGCTCACGAACAACCGGCAGCAGGCGGATACGGGCACGAAGATGATCCACATCGGCAAGGACACCTCGAGCACGATCATCTCGAAGGGAATCGCGGCGGGCCGTGGCTCGCAGGCCTACCGTGGCCTGGTCGAGGTGCACCAGCGGGCCGAGAACGCGCGAAATTTCTCGCAGTGTGACTCGCTCCTGATCGGCGACGAGTGCGGAGCCCACACGTTCCCGTACATCGACGTGAAGAATGCCAGCGCCATAGTGGAGCACGAGGCGACGACCTCGAAGATCAGCGACGACCAGCTCTTCTACTGCCAGCAGCGCGGGATCGGCATGGAAGACGCCGTCTCGCTCCTGGTAAACGGTTTCTGCAAGGAGGTCTTCCGCGAGCTCCCGATGGAGTTTGCCGTGGAGGCCTCCAAGCTGCTGAGCGTTTCGCTGGAGGGCGCCGTCGGCTAGCTCCGGAGGAACGCGAGTTGCTCGAGATCCGAAATCTGCACGCCTCCGTCGGAGGCAACGAGATCCTGAGAGGGATCGACCTGCATGTCCGGGCCGGCGAGGTGCATGCCGTCATGGGCCCGAACGGCTCTGGCAAGAGCACGCTCGCGTACGTCCTCGCGGGACGCGAAGAGTACGTCGTGACCAAGGGTGAGATTCTCTATCGGGGAAAGAACATTGCGGAGCTCTCTCCAGAGGAGCGGGCGCGCGAGGGCCTGTTCATCGCCTTTCAGTACCCCGTCGAGATCCCCGGCGTCAGCAATTCCTACTTCATGAAGGCCTCGTTGAACGCGATCCGTCAGCACCGGGGAGAGGAGCTGCTCGACGCGATCGACTTTCTCGCGCTCGTTCGCGAGAAGGTCGGGCTCCTCCAGATGGACCAGGAGCTCCTCAACCGCTCGGTGAACGAGGGCTTCTCCGGCGGGGAGAAGAAGCGAAACGAGATCCTGCAGATGGCGATCCTGGAGCCCGATATGGCGGTGCTCGACGAGACGGACTCCGGCCTCGACATCGACGCGCTGCGCATCGTGGCGGACGGCGTGAACGCGCTGCGCTCCGAGACCCGATCCGTGCTCGCAATCACGCACTACCAGCGCCTGCTCGAGTACCTTGTGCCTGACTTCACGCACGTCCTGATGGACGGACGCATCGTCCGATCGGGAGACCGCTCCCTCGCGCTCCAGCTCGAGGAGCATGGCTACGGCTGGATCGAGCAGGAGCTCGCAGGTGCCGGGGCCGGCGAGTGAAGGAGCTCGCGAACACGCTGCTGGCGGCCGTCGACCCGGAGCTACCGGGGCAGGAGCTCGGGTGGCTGCAGGAGCTGCGCCGCGAGGGGCGCGATCTGTTCCGGGAGCGCGGCCTTCCGACGACGAGCGACGAGAACTGGCGCTTCACGGACCTACGCGGGCTCGCACAGACCGAGCTCTCGTCCCTGCCTGGCTCGCCGCAGCTAGCCGCTCCCGTGCCCGAGGACCTGGGCCTCTCGGCGGATGCGGAGCGACTGGTCTTTCACGGAGGGGTGTTTTCGCCGGAGGCATCCACGCCGGGCGAGCTCCCCGAGGGGGTCCATGTCTCGTCGCTGGCGGCGGCCCTCGCTTTCGAGCCGGAGCGGCTGGCAGCCGGGCTCGGTAGCTGCGCGGAGCAGAAGTCCCGCTCGCTCACGGCGTTGAACAGTGCGCTCTTCGCGGATGGAGCCAGCATTGTCATCGAAGCGGGGCGGAGCCTCGAGAAGCCGATCCAGCTGGTCTTCGTGGAGCCCGAGGGCTCGCCACGCGCCGTGCATCCTCGGAACGTGATCCGCGTCGAAGACGGCGGCCGCGTCAGCGTTCTGGAGCACTACCTCGGCGCGGGGCCCGGTGGCGGCCTGACGAACGCCGTTACGGAGATCATGCTCGGGCGCGATGCGCGCGTCGAACACATCTTGCTCCAGGAGCAGGCAGCGGCGTCGTTTCACATCGGGCAGGTCGCCGTGCGCCAGGAGCGGGGCAGCGAGCTACGTTCCTTCTCGATCGCGACCGGCGCGCGGCTCTCGAGGGTGGATATCCACTGCCTGCTCGAAGGCGAGGGCGCACACAGTGACCTGCTCGGCGCGTACCTCGCACGCGGCCGACAGCACGTGGATCACCACACCACGATCGATCACGCCACACCGCGCACGACGAGCCGGGAGCTGTACAAGGGAATCCTGAACGACCGGGCCCGAGGCGTGTTCCACGGTCGGATCCACGTGCGTCCCGACGCGCAGAAGATCGATGCCAACCAGACGAACCGCACTCTGTTGCTCTCGAGCCAGGCGGAGATCAACACCAAGCCCCAGCTCGAGATCTGGGCCGACGACGTCAAGTGCAGCCACGGCGCCAGCGTCGGTCAGCTCGACCGCGACCAGCTCTTCTACCTGCAGACCCGCGGCATCGGCTTCGAGGAGGCCCGCGCGCTGCTCACGCTGGCGTTCGCGGGCGAGGTGATCTCACAGCTGCCCCTGGCGGAGCTCCGCGCACGCCTCGACGAGTACCTGCACGGCTGGGTGGGGGGAGAGGCGGTCTAGTGGGCTCCTTCGACGTGGAGAAGGTGCGAGCCGAGTTCCCGATCCTCGAGCGGAAGGTCCACGGGAAGCCGCTGGTCTACCTGGACAACGCGGCCTCGAGTCAGAAACCGCGCGCAGTGATCGATGCCATCACGGACTACTACAGCCGTTACCACTCGAACATCCACCGAGGCGTCCACACGCTCTCCGAGGAGGCGACGGCCGCCTACGAGGCCGCCCGCGCCAAGGTTCGCGACTTCTTGAAGGCGCCCTCCGAGCACGAGGTCATCTTCGTGCGCGGCACCACCGAGGCCATCAACCTGGTCGCGCAGGCATACGCGCGTCCAAAGTTCGGTCCGGGTGACGAGATCCTCGTCAGCGAGATGGAGCACCACTCGAACATCATCCCGTGGCAGGTGGTCTGCGAGCAGACGGGGGCGCGCCTCGTCGTAGCACCGATGAACGACGCGGGAGAGCTGATCGTAGAGGAGTACGAGAAACGCCTCACCTCCCGGACCCGCCTCGTGGCGCTGGCCCACGTGTCGAACGCGATCGGCACGCTGAACCCGGTGGCAGAGCTCGTGCAGCTCGCGCACGAACATGGTGCGGTGGTTGTTGTCGACGGCGCACAGGCGGTGCCCCACGTGCCCGTCGACGTGACGGAGCTCGGCTGCGACTTCTACGCCTTCTCCGGGCACAAGATGTACGGCCCGACTGGCGCGGGCGCACTCTGGGGACGCATGGATCTCTTGGAGGACATGCCGCCCTACGAGACGGGCGGGTCGATGATCCGGACGGTCAGCTTCGAGAAGACGACCTACAACCGGGTGCCGGCCATGTTCGAAGCGGGGACGCCCGACATCTCCGGTGCCATCGTGCTCGGTGTCGCGATCGACTGGCTCACGCAGCTCGACATCGAGGCGCTGGGCGCGCACGAAGCGGAGCTGCTCGAGCTGGCCACCGAAGCCATCGCGGAGCTTCCGCAGGTCCGCATCGTCGGCCATGCGCGAGAGCGCGTCGGGGTGCTCTCCTTCAACATCGGCGACGTGCACGCCCACGACGTCGGTACGATCCTGGACCAGGAGGGCATCGCCGTGCGGGCCGGGCACCACTGTGCGCAGCCCCTCATGCAGCACTACGGCGTCCCAGCCACGACTCGGGTCTCGTTCGCAGCGTACAACACGCGGGCAGAGATCGATGGGCTCGTAAGCGGGTTGAAGCGCGTGCTGGAGATCTTTGCCTGATGGCAGATCTTCGCGAGCTCTACCAGCAGGTCATCCTCGATCACACGAAGAACCCTCGGAACTTCGGCCGACTGGAGCAGCCGAGCCACAAGGCGGAGGGCCACAACCCCCTGTGCGGCGATCATCTCGCGCTGACGCTCGAGATCGACGACGACCGCGTGAACAAGCTGCGCTTCGAGGGATCCGGCTGCTCGATATCGACGGCCTCCGCATCGCTGATGACCCAGGTGATCGAGGGCAAGACCACGACCGAAGCGCAGTCACTCTTCGAGAAGTTCCACAAAGTCGTGACCAGCGCCGCGGACGAGGAAGTCGACCTGGCCGAGCTCGGGAAGCTCGCGGTGCTGGCGGGGGTACGCGAGTTCCCCATCCGCGTGAAGTGCGCGAGTCTCGCCTGGCATACGTTGCAGGCCGCAATCCGTGGCAATCAGGAAGACGTCACTACCGAGTGACGCGTTCATGGAGAGAACATGTCGTCGCCTGAAGAGCTCAAAGAGAAGATCATCGAAGCCCTCAAAACTTGTTACGACCCGGAAATTCCGGTCGACATCTACGAGCTGGGGCTGATCTACGATGTCGAGGTGAGCGACGAGAACTTCGCAAAGGTCACGATGACCTTGACCTCTCCCATGTGCCCGGTGGCGGAGAGCCTGCCCCCGGAGGTCGAGCAGAAGGTCTCGGGAGTCCCGGGCGTGGCCCACGCCCACGTCGACCTCACCTGGGAACCACCCTGGGAACCCAGCATGATGTCGGAGGCCGCGAAGCTGGACCTCGGGTTCTAGGGTTCGCGTTCTGAGCTAACGCCGGCGGAGGCCGGGAACGTCCCCCGGAGGACTCCGCTCCGCTCCTTGCGTGTTCAGGGGGCTCGCTCGCCGAAGCCTTTCGCTGCGAGTTGTTGGCGTAGCTCTGGGTCGGATTCGAGTAGGCGGCGGAAGAGTTGGACCTCGGGGCGCTCCGAGCGGGCGCTGGGTACTGCGAAGTCGTAGTGCTCCTCGCGCAGCTTGCGGAAGCGTAGGGCCGCGTCGCGGGCGACGGATTCGATCGTGACGCCCCAGTCCGCGCGTTCTTGTGTGACCGCGGCGGCGACCGCATAGTGGGAGCGTGGCTCGTAGGCGTAGCCCTCCGGGCGGCGCTCGCCAAGAAGCTGGTCGATCAGGATGCGTGTGCCGCTGCCGCGATTGCGGTTGACCATCCGCAACGAGGTGTCGGAGAGCAGATCCTCGATGGAGCGGGATTCCTCTGGCCGGGTGACCACGCCCTGCATGCGCGTGTAGCCGGGGACAAGCTCGAGCCCCGAATCGAGGAAGGGTGTGTTGTATTCGCCCGTCTCCGGGTCCAGCAGGTGGATGGGGGCTACATCGCACTCGCCACGACTCGCGGCCTGGAGTCCGGCCTGGCTGCCGACCGCGAGCACCTTTAGCGAGAGTCCTTCGCGGCCAAGCCGAGCCGCGATCAGGTCGAGCCCGATGCAGTGACTTCCGATCACGACGAGGTCCGCCGGCTCGATCGACTCGCCCAGGAGCGTGACCTCGACCTCTGCCCCCGCCTCCACGATCTCCGTCGTGCGCGCGATCCGCACGAACCCATCTGCGCGACTGAAGGACGTGACGCTGCCACTGCCCTTCCCCATCGGATACGCGGAGAGTCCCGCAGCGGGCGAGCGGACCAGGCCCACCAGCAGGTATTCAAGACGGCCGCGCTCGCTGTTGACGGGAGCGGCGAGACGCACGCGACGCGTCTCCCTGCGCTCGGCGGGCAGACCTGCAAGCGCACGAATTACCGGAGCGACGAATTCGTGAAAGGTGAAGATCGCCGAGGTGGGGAAGCCCGGCAGGATGACGATGGGGCTGCCCCGCTGGGCTGCGAGGCAGATCGGCTTGCCGGGCTTGAGCGCGACCCCGTGCACGATGATTCCGGGATCGAGCTCGGAGACGACGTGGTAGCACAGATCCCCCTCTCCCTTGGAGGTGCCACCCGACAGCAGCACGACGTCGCACTCCGCCGTCCCCCGCTCCAGGGCGGCTCGCAGTGCCCGGACGTCGTCTCGGAAGGACCCGAAGAAGACGGGCTCGCCCCCGAGCTCGCGCACGGCATCGGAGAGGATGCGGCCGTTCGAGTCGTAAACAAGCCCCGGCCGCATGGCGCCGCCAGGGGCGATGATCTCGTCTCCCGTCGAGATCACGGCCACGCGCGGTCGCCGCACCACCTCTACCGAGGCCGCGCCGATCGCCGCCAGCACTCCGGTCTCGCGTGACGAGAGTCGCGAGCCGCGAAACAGTACGGTCTCGCCGCTGCCTATGTCCGTTCCGGCGTAGGAGAGCGCCGCCCCGGGCACGCGGGACGCGCGAACGATCAAGGTCTGCTCTGCTTCCTCCACATCCGTGAGCTCGACCGGGACCACCGCGTCCGCGCCGCGTGGCAGCATCCCGCCCGTGGCGATGGGCGTGGCCGTCCGCTCGCGCACCTCCTGCTTCGGCCTGACACCGGTCGGGATCGACTCGGCGTTGAGCCGGAGCCGAACGGGCTCGCTCTCGGTCGCGCCATAGGTGTCCACGGCGCGAACGGCATACCCGTCCATGTTCGAGCGATCGAAGGAGGGCACGTCGACCTCGGCCCGAACGTCCACGGCCAACACCCGCCCGAGGGCTGCGTCGAGCGCGACCGCCTCCGTCCCGAGGACGCCGAGTGAAAGCTCCCGATGCCAGCGCTGCTCTGCCTCGTCGCGGTCCAGAACGTCGAGGAACTGCTCCTGCCTCACGGACCTGGCTCCTCGTCGTACAGGAGTACCTCGACCTCCGCACCCTCGGGCATCCCTTCGAGTGCGCGGGGAACGACCACCGCGCCGGCAGCACGCACCGTCGAGGAGAGTATGGAGGCCCCCGCGGTCGCAATCGGAACGACCCGTCCGTCATCAATCGCAACGCGCACGTAATCGGTGCGCCCGACCTGCGAGCTGATCTTGCGAGCCAGTGGGAGCCTGACTCGGCGGTGTGGCCACTCGCGCGAGCGCCCACCGAGGTCGCGAATCGAAGGTCCTGCGAAAAACTCGTAGGCACAAAGGCAGCTCACCGGATTGCCGGGCAAGAGAAAGACGAGTCGGTCGCCGATGCGACCGCCGCCCGCAGGACTCGAGGGGCGCATGGTCACGCCGTGAAAGTCGAGGCTGCCGAGCTCATCGAGCAGGCGGGGCGCGTGATCTTCCTGACCGACCGAGCTCCCACCCGAGACGAGAAACACGTCGGGCGCCTCACTCTCGAGCGCGGCGCGGATGACCTCCGGTCGGTCCGGCAGGAGCTCAAACGGCAGGAGTACGCCACCGTCGCGAGCGACGAGGGCCCCGAGCACGACGGAGTTCGTGTCCACGATCCGGCAGTCGTCGGGGGTGTTGCCCGCAGGCAGCAGCTCGTCGCCCGTGATCACGAGCTGGATCTGCGGCCGCCTGATGCAGCGCAGCTCGGAGCACCCGATCGACGCGAGCACGCCAGCGTCCTGGGGACGCAGACGGCGACCGCGCTGGAGCACGACATCGCCGGAACGGATGTCCTCGCCGATCGCCCCCACGTTCTTCTTTGGAGCGACCGCTTCGCGGATATGGACCGCCCCATCGCGCTCTTCACATACCTCGGCCATGACCACGGCATCTGCGCCTTCGGGGAGGCGCGAGCCGGTCATGATACGGACGGCCCGCCCTTTGCCGAGCGGCTTCCCGTAGGGACGTCCGGGATAGGCCTCGCCGACAACCTCTAGGCGGAGCGGGTTGTAGTCGGACGCCCCGAAGGTGCTCTCGCCCTGTACCGCGTAGCCGTCCATGGCCGAGCGCCGGAAGCCGGGGACGCTCACGCCGGCGGCTACGTCCTCCGCCAGCACGCGGCCCGCGCACTCGAGTAAGGGGACGGTCTCTGCGGGAAGGACGCTGGTCAGCTCGCGCAGAAGGCGGTCCACGTCCTCGACGTCCGCGCGCTCGGCGAACCCTCGCATCCGGACGTCGCGCATCCGCACTCCTTGCGGAGACAAGCAGCCGTCGTCGGGCTACCCCTCAGCCAGACGCCCTGGCCGTAAAGAGTTTCTCGCGCGGCTCCTTGCGAATCTTCGCATCGGCGATGATCTCCGCGGGAACATCGAAGACGACGCCGGCGGGGCCGATCTTGTCCTCCGCCATGCAAGCGGGCAGTACGTCGTCTGCTGCGGTGAAGCCCGCGCGCTTGTTGAACTCCCACTCGTCGGCGAGCGTCTCCCAGCCCAGATCCGCGATCTGCTCACGCGTGACCTCGTCGCCGTATAGGTGCGTGTAGAACTCGCGGATGTTGTCGAGCGTGGGCTGCAGGAACTGGCAGAAGCCAGAGGAATCGCAGACCGCGTTCACGATCTGGGTCTCCTGCGAGGCGATCGCGAACTCCTCCGGCTTCATGCCGGGATTCACGATCAAGCCAGCCGTGTGGTCGGCGCCCATCGGACTCGATGCGTACGTCACGCCAGTCGCCTTGATCGGACGCGGATCCCAGGCGGGAATCGCCTGACCGCGGACCACGGGTACGCGGTGGTGCCCCGTGTGCGCTCCAACAGCAGCCGCGGCGTTCCCGACGATCGCGCCCATCTCCTTCGCCTCCGCGATGTCCGCGATCAGCTTCTTCATCCCCTCGGCGTCGCCCCACTCCATGCCGCCGGCGTCCATCAGTACCGCGATGGCCGCACCGGTCTCGATCGTGTCGAGGCCAACGTCGTCGCACAGGCGGTCGAGCGCGGCGACATCCTCCCAGCTGGCCACGGCACAGTTCGCGCCCAGCATGGTCAGGGTCTCGAACTCGAGTGCAGAGGTCCTGTAGTTGCCCTCGGCGTCGTGCACCACGTTCGAGCACTGCACGATGCAGCCTGTCAAGCAGTTGTGCATCGCGCCGCCGCGCTCCTCGAAGCTCTCGTTGATCCGCGCACCGTCGAGCGTCTGCACATCGGGCGACTGACCCTCGACGCGGTTCTTGTACGGGAAGGTGTGGAGAGTGTTTGCAACGGGAACCACAGATGCCGTCCCCGCCGCGAACATCAGTGGGCCGCCCAGATACGCCTTGGTGTAGTCCCGCACCAGCCCGCCGAACTCCTTGCGGTTGGCGGGTGCGCGGACCCTGGCCCGGCCCGGATCCACCGCGATGAACTTGAGGCACTTGCTGCCCATCACCGCGCCCAGCCCGCCTCTTGCCGCGTGACGTGCCGGATAGCGGTTGTCCTGATCGGTGCAGGCAACGGACGAGCCCTTGAGCATGCGCTCTCCGGCTGGTCCACAGGTGATGAAGGAGGCCGTCTTGGGGTAGCGCGGATGCAGCACGTCCTCGCACGCCGCGTAGTTCCACACGCCCTTGAGGTCGTCGGCCGGGACGAACCGCACTCCCTCGCCGTCCACCTCGACGCCGTAGCGTCGCTCGCGATCGGCCGGCTGGCCCTTCACGATGATCGCGCGGTAGCCGAGCTTGTTCAGGTGCTGGGCCGGATTGCCACCCGCGTTCGCCTCCTTGATCGCATCCGTGAGCGGGCTCTTCGCACCTACCGAGAGGCGTCCCGACGTTGGCGCAGCGGTCCCCGACAGGACTCCCGGCGCGAAGACCAGGACGTTCTCCGATCCCAGTGGATCGCAGCTCGGGTCGCACTCGTTGAGCAAGATCTTCGCCGAGAGCGCGCGGCCTCCCAGGAGCTTCCACTCTTCCGGGAAGTCAGCGATCGTCACGCTCTGATCCGTCATGTCGATGCGGATGATCTTGTCGTCCGTCGGTCCAGCCATCGAGATTCTCCTGTCGCTAGGGCGCCAGCCTATCACACCGGACCCGCGGTTCATGGGCAGCTCGCGAGCCTAACCCCCCGCGATTGCCGCCAACACCTCCACGGCATCGCCCTCCGAGACGCCGTGATCGAGGTCGCCCGGATCCAGGACCTCACCATTCAGAAAGAGCTTCACGTAGCGGGGCAGGCCGCCGTCCGCCGCGAAGACGAGCTCCCCGAAGCCGGGGTAGCGACTCTCCACCGCCTGAAGACACTCACGCACCGTGCTGGCACTGACAGGGATCTCGCCCTCACCAAGGGTCGGACCCCGGTAGGGGGGTGGGATGATGACGCTGGGCACGGTTCCTATCCCCTTGGTGGCATGCGGATCGCGCCGTCGAGCCGGATCGTCAGCCCGTTCAGCATCGGGTTCTCGATGACGCTGCGAGCCAGGTGTGCGTATTCCGCAGGCTGCCCGAGGCGCTTGGGAAAAGGAATGTTCGCAGCTAGCGCCTGGCGGGCCGGCTCTGGCAGACCTGCCAGGAGCGGCGTGTCGAACAGGCCCGGCGCGATCGTAACGACGCGAATCCCCAGGCTCGAGAGGTCACGAGCGATCGGAAGTGTCATGCCGACGATGCCGCCCTTCGAGGCGGAGTAGGCGGCCTGGCCGATCTGTCCCTCGTACGCTGCCACCGAGGCCGTGTTGATGATCACGCCGCGCTCGCCACCCGCGTTGGGCTCGTTCTTCGCCATCCGGTCGGCCGAGAGCCGGATCGCGTTGAACGTGCCCATCAGGTTGACGCGCACGACCCGCTCGAAAGCATCCATGGCTGCCGGACCTTCCCGCGTGACGGTTCGCTGCGCCCAGCCAATGCCGGCGCAGTTCACGTCGATGCGCAGCTCGCCAACGCTCTCGACCGCCCGTGCCACGGCCTCCTCGACCTGATCCGCGCTGGTAACGTCGCAGGGGCAGAAGATCGCGGACTCGCCGAGCTCCTCGGCGACCTCCTTGCCCGGCGAGCGGGGCAAGTCGAGCAGGGCCACCCTACCGCCCGCGGCCACGATCTCTCGCGCCGTCGCCGCACCGAGGCCCGACGCTCCTCCGGTCACCACCGCCCCGGCTCCGCGAATCTCCATCTGCCATCGCCCTCCTAGTCCAGGTAAGTGTAGCCCGACAGGCCCTGCTCGTAGCGACGCCGCAGGAGCGCGGACTCCTCGAGGGTGATGTCTCCCTTTTGGAGAGCAGCCTCGATCGCTCGACGGACGCGTTCCGAGAGATCTCGCCGATCGTACTGTACGTAGGAAAGGACCTCCTCGATGGAGTCTCCTTCCACGACCTGTTCGATCGCGTAGCGACCGCTCGCGTCGATCCGCACGTGGACCGCATCCGTGTCGCCAAACAGATTATGAAGCTCGCCCAGGGTCTCCTGGTAAGCGCCCACCAGAAACGCGCCGAGATAGTACGGCCGATCGTTTGGCTCGTGCAGCTCGAGCACGCTGAGCTCCCCGCGCAGGTCGAGGAAGCGGTCGACCTTCCCGTCGCAATCGCACGTGAGATCTGCCAGCGTCGCCTTCCGAGTGGGCTCCTCCCGCAACCTGTGGATGGGCATGATCGGAAAGAGCTGCTCGAGTGCCCAGGAGTCGGGCAGCGACTGGAAGACGGAGAAGTTCCCGTAGTAGGTGTCGGACATCTCGCGCTCGAGCCCAGCGAGCTCTTCGGGCACGTGCTCGAGACTGGAGAGCCGCTTTAGGATCCGCTCACAGCAGCTCCAGAAGAGCTCCTCGGCGCGCGCTCGCGCAGCCAGGTCCAGGTAGCCGAGGCCGAAGGCGCTGGTCGCCTCTTCCTTTAGCTCGAGCGCGTCGTGAAACGACTCCTGCACGTTCTCGGGCTCGATCGAAGAGCAGACCTCCCACAAGTCGTGGATCACCTTGTGCTCCGACTCGGTAGGAGGAACAGGAGCGTTGCGCGGAACCGCCCCGTCGATGCCGAGCACGTCAAAGATCAGCACGGAAGCGTGCGAGACCAGCGCCCGGCCGGACTCCGAGACGAGCTCCGGGTGAGGCAAGCCACGTTCGTCGCAGACTTCCTGGAGAGCGGCCACGACATCGTACGCATACTCCTGCATGGTGTAGTTCATCGACGACTGCGTGCTGGTCTTCGAGCCCACGTAGTCGACCCCGAGCCCGCCCCCGATGTCGACGAAGCGCAGCGCGCAACCCAGCTCGTACAGTCCCACGAAGATGCGACTCGCTTCGCGCAGGGCGTCCTTGTGAGCTCCGATCTCGGTGATCTGCGAGCCGATGTGGAAGTGCAGCATCTCGAGACAGTCCAGCATGCTCTCCGAGCGGAGCAGGTTCACGACGTCGACGATCTCCGCTACGGAGAGCCCGAACTTCGAGCGATCCCCGGTCGAGTCCGCCCACTTTCCGGCGCCCCGCGTGGCCAGGCGACAGCGCACGCCAATGTGCGGCTTGATCCCGAGCTCGCGCGAGATCTTGAGCAACACGGGCAGCTCGTCGGGCCGGTCCAGCACGATGACGGGCAGGCGACCGAGGCGCTGCGCCAGCAGCGCGGTCTCCATGTACGCGCGGTCCTTGTATCCGTTGCAGACGATCAGCGCGTCCGGGGTGTCGAGCAGGGCCAGAGCGATCAGCAGCTCCGGCTTGCTTCCGACCTCGAGACCCAGGTTGTAGCGACGCCCCGCCCGTATCAGCTCCTCCACCACCTGCCGCTGCTGGTTCGTCTTGATGGGATAAACGGGGCGATAGCTTCCAGAGTAGGAGTACTCCCGGTTCGCGGCTGCGAAGCAGCGCACGAGCTCCTGGATGCGACTCGCCAGGATGTCGGAGAAGCGAATCAGCAAGGGCGTATGCAGCCCTCGTCTCCGGATCTCTTCGACGAGCTCCCTCAGGTTGACAGAGGTCCTGGTCTCGCAGTCCGGGTGCACGGCCACGTCGCCGCCCGCCTGAACCGAGAAGTAGCCCCCACCCCAGCGCTCGATTCCGTACAGCTCGGCGCTCTTTGCACTGCTCCAGCTCACCACCTCGCCCGCTCCTTCTGGCCCGGATGCTATGGGGCCTCCAGTTTTACGAATGCCGAGCAGCCTGGACAGCGCAAGGTGACGGGCAAATCGAATCTCGAGGGGGCTGCGAAGTGCTGAGGCTCGGCACAAGCCGGACACGTCCCCTGGAGGGACCCCAACGCGGTGACCTCTGCCAGCCGTCGACGCCCCAGAACAACCGCCAGGATCAGAAACCCCGGCACCCCGATAAAGTGCCAGCCAGGAACGACCACGCTCAGCAGCGCCGCCCCAGCCAGGGGCAAAAAAACTCCCCCAGCGCGGCGCAACCGTTCCGGCCGCTCGTACTCAGTCAGGTCTGCAGTGAGGGAGGTGGCCGGCCTCTCGTACGTCGTCGCCCGCAGTACCCGCTGAACGGCCGTCGCCACACCCCCAACCTATTCACCCCAGAACGCACCGTCAAAGCCTCCCGCAGAACCTCCCTGCAAGCGCCGCGAAGCGGCCGCGCGCAGCGAAGGCCGTAGGCCTGAGCGGAGGCGGGTGGCGCGCGACCGCTCGCGCGCCGGGTCCCGCAAGACAGGCGACCGGGTCCCACAAGACTTGGTAGAATCCGGTCGCATGAGTGATGAAGAGTACGCGATCGCGATCGTCGGTGGGGCAACCGCTGGAGCAGAGGCGGCAGATATCTTTGCAAAGCACGGCATCCTCACCGTGGTGTTCGAGCAGAATGCCCGACCCTACGGGAAGGTCGAAGATGGACTGCCGAAGTGGCACGTGGCGCTGCGTCAGAAGGAGTACAGGACGATCGATACGAAGCTCTCGCAGGAGCACGTCCACTTCGTTCCGTGCACGGAGCTCGGACGTGACGTCTCGCTTCGGGACCTGACGGATACGTGGGGCTTCCACTCGGTCGTGCTCGCCAACGGGGCGTGGCGCGACCGGCCGCTACCGGTCGAGGGTGCCGATGAGTACGTCGGGCGGGGTCTCGTGTACCAGAACCCCTTCATCATGTGGTTCAACCACAGACACGAGGCCGCGTACGACGGAGAGGTCTTCGAAGTGGTCGATGGCGCGGCGGTGGTCGGCGGCGGGCTCGCCTCGATCGATGTGGTCAAAGTGATCAACCTCGAGCTCACGATCGCCGCGCTGGCGGAGCGGAGCATCGAGACGAACCTGGTCGAGCTCGAGGTCAAGGGAATTCCCAAGACGTTGGCCGGCCACGGGCTTACCTGGGACGACCTCGGCGTAGACGGCTGCACGCTCTACTACCGTCGACGGCCCGAGGACATGCCGTTGGTCACCATGCCGGACAAGGCCCCGGACAAGATGCGTGAGAAGATCGAGAAGAGTCGCGCACGCGTGCTCGGAAAGGCCATGGAGAAGTACCTGTTCAAGATCGAGACGCTACTGTCGCCCGCAGAGCTCGTCGTGGAGAACGACAGGCTGGTCGGACTGCGCTTTGCGCCGACCCGTGTCGAGGGTGGTCGCGTGAAGGTGACGGACGGGCCCCTCGTGGAGGTCAGGGCCCCGCAGTTCATCAGCTCCATCGGGAGCACTCCAGCGCCGATCGACGATATCCCGATGAACGGCGAGCTTTACGACTACCAGGACTGGGACGTCGGTCGGCTCGAGCCGTTCCCGACGCTCTTCAGCGCGGGCAACGTCGTAACGGGCAAGGGGAACATCGTAGACTCGCGCCGCCATGCGAAGAAGGTCGCGGCCCACGTCTCCGACGAGTACTTCCAGATTGCGGAAGACGTCAAGAAGCTGAATCCGCTCAGCGCGCAGGCGCGCGAGGCGCTGCTCGAGCGGGTGACCGCTCGCAAGCGCGAGATCGATTACCTCGACTACGACAGCTGGATCGAGTCAGCGAAACCACCCGAGTTCCTGTAGTGGCCAATCGCCTGGGGTCCGAGACCAGCGTCTATCTCCGCCAGCACAAAGACAATCCGGTCGACTGGTACGCCTGGGGCGACGAGCCCTGGCAGCGCGCGTTGCGTGAGAAGCGCCCGGTGCTGGTGTCGATCGGCTATTCGTCCTGTCACTGGTGCCACGTGATGGAGCGGGAGTCCTTCGAGGACGAGCAGACGGCGCGCCTCATGAACGAGCACCTGATCTGTATCAAGGTGGATCGCGAGGAGCGGCCCGACGTCGACCAGATCTACATGGACGCCGTTGTGAGAATGACCGGGCAGGGCGGCTGGCCACTCAACGCCTTCTGCACGCCCCAGGGCGAGCCCTTCCACGGTGGCACCTACTTCCCACCAACGAGCATGCACGGGAGACCGAGCTGGTCCGAGGTGGTCCTGGCCATTTCCAGAGTCTGGACGGAGCAGCCCCAGCAGGTGGAGGAGCAGGCGCAGCGAGTGATGCAGGCGCTCGGGGCCACGCCAGACGTCGAGGGAGAGGCTGCCATCGGCGTGGCGACGCTGGGGCAGCTCTGCTCCGAGCTGATGGAGCGCGCGGATCGTCAGCACGGCGGCTTCGGCGGCGCCCCCAAGTTCCCCACGCCGACCAACCTCGAGGCGATACTCGCCGCCTCGAGCCTGCACGTAGCACGTGCGGGCGCGCTCGAGCACCTGCTGCTCTCGCTCAAACGGATGGCCCGCGGCGGCATCTACGACCAGCTGGGCGGGGGCTTCCACCGCTACAGCACCGACGCCCGGTGGCTGGTGCCGCACTTCGAGAAGATGCTCTACGACAACGGGCAGCTTCTTCGAGTCTACGCGGAGGCCTACAGGCAGACTCGCGACCCCGAGCTGCTCTGGCCCGTGGAGGAGACGGTGGACTGGCTGGAGCGCGAGATGCGTGACCCGGCGGGCGGGTTCTTCGCCAGTCAGGACGCCGACAGCGAGGGGGAGGAGGGACGTTTCTTCGTGTGGGCTCCGCAGGAGATCCAGGCCGTCCTCGGAGACGCCGGCGCGGAGTTCTGTCAAGCCTACGACGTGTCAACCGCCGGGAACTTCGAGAGCAGCGGCAAGAGCGTGCTCTCCCACGTGCTCGCCGGTGAGCGCGACCGGATGCAGCCGCAGCGCCAGCAGCTGCTCGCCGCTCGCCAGAAACGTGTCGCTCCGGAAACCGATCGCAAGCAGATCTGCGCCTGGATTGGCTACACCATCGGTGGTCTCGCGTCTGCGGGCGCCGCTCACGGGCGAGAGGACTGGGTAGGGGCCGCGTCCCGCGCCGCCGACTTCGCTCTCCGCGAGCTGAGCGATGGAGGGCACGAGCTTCGGCGCCTTCACCGGTCGTCGGGAGCTGCGGTCCCGGCCTTTCTCGACGACCACGCGGCCCTGATTTGCGGCTTGCTCGACCTGCACCGAGCGGGCGGCGCGAACCGCTATCTCGAGGCGTGTCTCCCTTTGGCGCAGGACCTGATCGATCGCTTCTACGCTGCGGAACAAGGCGATCTCTTCTTCGTCGCCGGAGATGACACCACGCTCGTGACACGCCCAAAGAGCGACCCCGACGGCGCCACGCCGAGCGCGCTCGGCCTCTCCACCCTCGCCCTGGCCAGGCTAGCTGGCATCACGGGCCGAGCCGACCTCCGCGAAGTCGTGGATGCGATCCTGAGAACCCACTCAGCGCTCGCCGCCAGCCATCCCCTTCACCTCCCTACTCTTCTCCGCGCCGCCGCGCTGATCGACTTCGGCATGGGCCTGGGACTCATCCTCGGCGAGCAGGAAGACCCCCGCACGCGCACCCTCGCCGCCAGAGCCCGCGACCTCCTCGGCCCGGAAGACGCCGTCGTCCTTCTCCCCCCCGGCCACACCCCAAGCTGGCTCGCCCCCGAATGGCTAGAGGGCCGCGACATGCAAGACGGCCACCCCACCGCCTACCTCTGCCGCGGCACCGTCTGCTCCCTCCCCGCCCAAACCCCCGACGACCTATCCCTCCCCTAACCCCTCTACAACTTGGGGTTATAACTTGCTCGGGGGATATAACTTGGGGACGGTCCTTATCCATAACTTCTGGCCTCGAAAGTTATAATTAAGGACCGTCCCCAAGTTATTGCTTACTGAGACAGGCCTGAGTGTCTTAGTAGGGCGGCGGTGTCGGGGTCTCGACCTCGGAAGTCGCGGAAGACTTCCGTGGCGGGGCGGCTGCCGCCGAGGGCGAGGACCGTTTCGCGGAAGCGGCGGCCGGTAGCGGCGACGGCTTCTGGGTCGTCGAGGCCCGCCTCCTCGAAGGCGGCGAAGGCATCGGCACTCAGGACCTCCGCCCACTTATACGAGTAGTAGCCTGCAGCGTAGCCGCCGGCGAAGATGTGAGCGAAGCTACAGAGGAAGCGGTCTTCGGGGAGCGGCGGGAGCACGCTCGTCCTCTCTGCGACGCGCCGCTGCACGTCGAAGGGCGTCGCTTTACCGGCGGGATCGAAGACGTGGTGCAGCTCGAGGTCGATGAAGCCGAACATGAGCTGGCGCAGCGTGGCGCTGCCGGAACGGAAGGTGCGCGCCGAGCGGATCTTCTCGAACAGCGCCTGGGGCAGCGGCTCGGCCGTCTCGAAGTGCTGACTCATCTCGAGCAGCGTCTTCCTGTCGTAGCACCAGTTCTCCATGAACTGGCTCGGCAGCTCGACGGCGTCCCACTCCACTTCGCGGATGCCCGCGGCAAGTCCGTAGTCGACTTCGGTGAGCATGTGCTGCAGGCCATGTCCGAACTCGTGGAACAGCGTCTCCACCTCGCTGAAGCTCATCAGCGAGGGCTTGCCGTCAACGGGTGGGGACTGATTGCAAACCAGGTACGCCACCGGCTGGCGCGGCGCAGCTCCCGACCCCTGGTCGAGCCGGCTGCGTCCCACGCACTCATCCATCCAGGCGCCGCCGCGCTTCTCCGCCGGCCGGCTATACGGATCGAGGAAGAAGCCGGCGATGGGGTGGCCAGCTGCGTTGGTTACCCGGAAAAAACGCACATCTTCGTGCCAGACCGGAGTCTCGCCATCGGCAGGCACAAATCCAACGCCGAACAGTGTAGATGCTACAGCAAACAGGCCTTCGAGGACCCGGGGCAGCGGGAAGTACGGCCGCAGCTCCTCGTCTGTGTAGTCAAAACGCGACTCGCGCAGTCGCTCGGCCCAGAACGGCACGTCCCAGTGCGCGAGTGCAGGAGAGGTCTCGCTGCCCGCGTCTTCCAGCTCCGGGTGAGCGCGCGCGAAGGCCTGTAACTCCGCAAGGTCCTTTTTCGCCGCCTCGATGGAGACTGCGTACAGCTCTTCGAGCAGTCGCTCCACAGTGGGAACGTCAGGCGCCATCTTGGTCGCGAGGCTGAGCTCGGCGAAGCTCGAGTATCCGAGCAGCAAGGCCTCCTCGTGCCGCAGGCTCAAGATGCGCGAGACGAGTGGCGAGTTGTCGGAGTCTCCTGCCGCAGCCCGTCCGAGGTAGGCGCGGTAGACGTGCTCGCGCAGATCGCGCCGCCGCGCGTGCTGCATGAAGGGAAAGAAGCTCGGCTCGTCGAGCGTGATCCGCCACGGGCCCAACTCCGGAGTCGCACTCTTCGTGCCAGCCTCGCGCGCGGACTGGGCGGCCAGCTCCACGAGACTCCGCGGCAGACCGGAGATCTCTCCAGGTTCGGTCAGCGTGAGAGACCAGGCCTTGGAGGCGTCGAGCAGCTGGTTCGAGAAACGCGTGCCGAGCCCTGCGAGCTCGGTTTGGATCTCGTTGAAGCGCTGGCGCTCCGCGCCCTCAAGACCAACGCCGGCAAGTCGGGCTTCCAGCAGGAGGAGCTCCACGATGCGTCGCTGGGCGAGATCGAGCACGGACCAGCCGGCGCCGTCACGCAGGGCCTGGAGCCCAGCATAGAGAGCCGCGCTCTGGCCGAGGCGAACCTCGAAGCGGACCACCTCTGCCTGCACCGCGTCGTGCGCCAGGCGCAGCTCGTCACTGTTCGCAACGCCCATCAGATGACGGACGATCCCCCAGCTGTAGGCGAGCGGATCGACCATGCGCTCGATCGGCTCCACCAACCCCTCCCAGGTAGGGGCGAGCTGCCGCTCCACCGTCTCGAGGTCGTACGCCAGCTCTCCGAGCAGCGCGCGGATCGAGGACTCGACCTGGTCGGCGCGGATCTCATCGAAGCGTGGTAGCCCCTTCGCGTCGAGCAGGGGCGCGCCGGAGGTGTGGGAACGCGGCTGCAACGGCTTCCTCCCGATGGGACGCGAAAGCGTAGGTCTTCGCTGCGCGCGCCGCTATCGCCGCGCTTGCAGGCTCTGGAAGCTCTCTATTAGGCTGAACAGGGGTTGGAAGCCTGTTTCGCGCGCGAAGCGCTGGCCCGAGATCGTGCACGGGAACTTGATGTAGTCGATGACGCCGGGGGGGATGTTGAGCAGCCCGCGGCGGAAGAGCCGGCCGAGAATTGGGCGGGCGACGATCTCTGGCAGGGGGAGTGGCTTGCCCGTTGTCTCGCGGATCGCGACGTGCAGGGGGACCTCTCCCGGCCCTGTCACGTTGTATACGCCCCGGAGGCCCTGCTCCACGCTGATGGCCACCGCCTCCGCGAGATCCTCTTCGTGCATGAACTGGAGCATCGGATTGAAGCCCATCATCACGACCACCCAGCTCTGCCGCAGGTAGGTGGCCATGGAGTTCGACACGTAGTACCCCAGCGTCGGCACCGGGCGCAGGACGGAGGTGCGGATCTCTGGATGCTGCCACATGAACGCCGTGGCGAGCGTGTCCAGCTCGACGAGGTCACGAATCTCCGGATAGTTACGGCTGGCCGAGAGCGGCTGGTCCTCGTCCATGAAGCTCGGATTGTCGGGGAGCGCGCCGTACACGTAGCTCGTGGATAGGACCACGAGCTTCCTCACCCCGTGCACCCTCGCGTGATCGAGCAGCTTCCGAGTACCCCGCACGTTCGTGTCGTAGCGCTCCTCCGCCGTCCCTCGGAAGTCGCGGATGAAGCCCAGGTGCACGATCGCGTCGGGGCGCTCGGTCCGCACCACGTCCTCGAACTCTCTGGTGCGAAGCCCGACCGGATAGAAGGTCATCTCCGCGGGTCGCTCCGGCCAGGCGATCCGATCGACGCCGACTACTCGAAACGTGCGGGACAGGCGCCGCGCGAGCAGCCGACCCTGCCCGCTCGCGACTCCCAGGATGAGGACCTTCTCTCGCTCGCCTGGCTCTGACACCGCCGGTTCCCTGAAGGGGGGAAGCTGATGGGTATGCTATAAGAGCTTCGCAATGAACACGAACGTCAAGTTCGAGTCCATAGCGATCTCCGTGACCCCGGAGATCCGCGTCGCTGGAACGATCTGCACACCCGAGTGGTGGCCGAGCGGCCAGCGCGTCGGCATTGTGCTCGCGCATGATACGGTGGGAAGTATCGAGCAGGAGAAGGTCTCTGCGCTGCAGGTCGCGCTGACGGAACGCGGCAACCTGACCCTGACCTTCAACTTCCCTTACATCGAGGCCGGCAAGAAGCGGCCGGATCCGCTGCCTATTCTCGAGCGAACCTACAAGACGGCCGTCGCGGCCTTGCTTAGCGACACCGAGAACGCACCGGCGCGCCTGCTGGTGGGTGGCTACGGGCTCGGAGCCCGGGTCGCGGCCAGCGTGGTCTCGCAAGGTCTCAAGGCGGACGGGATCCTGTGCCTCGGGTTTCCACTCCATCCCTCAGGCAAGCCCAACCAGCAACGGGCAACAGCGCTGTTCCGCATCATTTGCCCCATGCTCTTCGTGCAGGGCTCACGGGATGCGCACTGCCGGGTGGATCGACTCGAGACCCTGCTCCGACGCATCGGCGCCCCAACCGACCTGCGCGTGATCGATGATTGTGGTCAGGGATTGGAGCCGATCAAGCGCGCCGAGCGCAGCCCCGAACAGGTCCGCGAGCTAGTTCTCCAGTCAATCGAAAGCTTCATCGAGAAGATCGCCTGAACAGGTCTCGCCTTGCCTTGTGGGGCCCGGCGCGCGAGCGGCCCTCCCGCGGGTCAGCGACCCGCGGGCCGCTGACGGCCACCCACCTCCGCTCAGGCCAAAGGCCTTCACTGCGCGCGCCGCTCCCGCGGCGCTTGCAAGTTGCCCGTTCGGCAGGCAGATCGAGGAGACACTCAATCGGCACTCAAGGACCTTCCCAAGTTCCGGTTCGTGGGACCAACGCCTTACCTTGCTTGGCAGCCTGCAAGCGCCGCGGGAGCGGCGCGCGCAGCGAAGGGCGAAGCCCTGAGCGGAGGTGGGTGGCGCGCGACCGCTCGCGCGCCGGGTCCCACAAGGGTGGCCGCGGACGCCCGCGGCCGGGTCCCGCAAGGAGCGCCGTCGCGGGTCCCGCAGGACCCGCTACCGTCTAGGGATGACGACTTCAGGGTCGGGCGCGAAGCCGCAGGGGGCGCTGGCCGAGCTGTTTCAGCCCGAGCGGCGGCTGCTCGCGCGGATTGCTGCGGTCTTTCGCCTCGATCCGGCGGTCTACGAGGAGATTCAGGGTGACAGGGCGGCCATCCCGCAGGCCTTTGCTCTGGTGATCGCTACGTCGATCCTGACCGGCCTTGGCCAGGGCTCCATCCCCGGACTGTTTCTCGGCATCGTCGTGTCCATCGCGATCTGGCTCGTGGCCACGCTGCTCGTCTGGGGCGTCAGCGTGTTCTGGGTGAGCCGAGATGTCGACTACTCCCGCCTGTTGCGCTGCAGCGGCTTCGCCTACACCTGGTTCGCGCTGCTGCTCGGCTATAGCCTGCCGTTCGTGGGCTGGATCTTCGGTTGGGGGGCGCTGGGGTTCTGTCTGACCTCGCTGGTCCTGGCGAGCCGGCAGGTGCTCCAGGTCTCGTCGCAGCGTGCGCTGGCGATCTGCAGCATCGCGCTGGGGATCCCGTTGCTTCTGCTGTGGCTTGCGGTTTGACTCGGAAGTCAACAGCAGGTAATCGGTAGGGCGAAGCAAGCGAGCGCATGGAAGAAGAACTCATCATCGAGCAGATCGCCTGCGGGCCCATGCAGAACTTCGTCTACGTGATCGGGTCGAAGAAGACCAGGGAAGTAGCCCTGGTCGACCCCGCCTGGTCGATCGACGGGCTCCTCGAGCACGTCGAGGGACAGGATTTCACGCCCGTGGCCGCTCTGGTGACCCACTACCATCCGGACCACATCGGAGGCGAAATCCACGGTGAGCGGATCGAAGGTCTCGCTGAGCTCCTCGGACGCCGCGGAGTCAAGGTCTACGCGAACAAACACGAGGCCGACGGCGTGAAACAGGTGACCGGTATCTCCGACACCGATCTGGTGAAAGTCGACTCCGGAGACACGCTGCGGATCGGTGAGGTCGAGGTCGAGTTTCTTCACACTCCCGGCCACACGCCCGGATCTCAGTGCTTCCGGATCCAGAGCTCGCTCGTCTCCGGTGACACGCTGTTCATTCAAGGTTGCGGCCGCGTCGACCTACCGGGCTCGGACTCTGAGCAGATGTACCACAGCCTGCGAAAGCTGAACGAGCTGCCAGAAGAAACGATCCTCTTACCCGGCCACGACTACGGGGGAGGAACCTCCAGGACCATGAGCGAGACGAAGAAGATGAACCCCTACCTACAGATCGACACGCTCGAGCGCTGGCGCACGATCATGGGCGGCTGATCTGTTGCAACGCAAGGCTGCGTAGCTTATCGTGCGGACCGCGAGTTCCCCCCCACGCGCTTGACGGCGCCCCTGACCACGGAGATCGCAGGATATGAAGATCCTCGTCTGTCTGAAGCAGGTTCCCCACAAGGATGCACGTCTGGAACTGGCTCCCGACGGGAGCTGGATACAGGACACCAACATCAAGTTCGAGATCAACGAGTATGACAACTACGCGTTGGAGGAGGCGCTACGCATCAAGGATGCGGGCGACGCAGAGGTCGCGGTCGTCTCCATCGGACCCGATCGCGTCGTTCAATCGCTCCGCACCGCCCTCGGGATGGGCGCGGACCGCGCCATACACGTATGGGATGACGCCCTCGAGAAGACGGATTCACTGGGAATGGCCAAGACGCTCGGGGCGGTCGCCAAGGACGAGAACTTCGACCTGGTGCTGATGGGGATGATGTCCGACGACGCGAACTACGGCTTGACGGGTCCCATGTTTGCGGAACGGATGGGTGTCCCTCACGCAACGGGCATCGTCAAGGCGACACTCTCCGATGGCTCGGTCGAGGTCGAGCGCGAGCTCGAAGGCGGCTCTCTCGGCGTAGTCTCGTTGCCCCTGCCGTGCCTACTCACGACGCAGACGGGCATGAACGAGGTCCGCTACGCGTCGCTCAAGGGCATCATGCAGGCGAAGAAGAAGCCCCTCGACAAGAAGTCCCTTGCCGATCTCGGACTGGACGCGTCCGACGTTGCGCCCAAAGTGAGGGTCGAGAAGATCTACGCACCGCCC
This sequence comes from Myxococcota bacterium, assembly GCA_965247115.1. Lineage (GTDB taxonomy): Bacteria > Myxococcota_A > UBA9160 > SZUA-336 > SZUA-336 > JAUXJB01. The sequence goes on along the minus strand of CBDFGR010000003.1, from coordinate 1,539,585 downwards.
AAGGGCCAGGGAGCCGAGCTCCTCGAGGGATCGGCCAGCGAAGTGGCGGACAAGCTGATCGGAAAGATCAAGGAGCTCGGCCTGCTTCAATGAGCGGGCGGAGCAGGGCGCGGGAGAAAATCGATGGCGAAGATTCTGATCGTCGCTGAAGTTCAAAACGATGGCTTGCGCGAGGCAACGCTGGAGCTCGTGACACTGGCTCGCAGTGTTGGCGGAGACGTCTCGTCGCTCGTGATCGGCAGTGGCGTGACGAGCAGCGCAGAAGAGCTATCCAAGAAGGGAGGCGGCAAGGTGCTACTGGCCGACGACGCCTCTCTCGACCACTACGCGCCCGACGCCTACACCGGAGTGATTCGCAAGGCGATCGAGGCGGAGTCCGCTGAGCTGATCCTGATCTCGAACACACCGACCGGCTGGGACATCGCGGGGAAGCTCGCCGCTCAGCTCGACGCGGGCATCGTTACCGACGCAATCCGGATCGAGGAGGACGGGGGAGAGCTCGTCTTCATCCGCCGAATGTTCAACGCAAAGTTCGACGCGCGTATGCGCATCGAGGGCTCGCCAAAGATCGTCACCGTACAGCCCGGCGCCTGCGAAGCCTTCGAGGACACGGACGAGGGCAGCGTGGAAGCGCTGGACGTGGGCGGTCAGGAGTCGCGAACCAAGTTCGTAGAGCTGCGCATGGCCACCGCCGGTGGACACGACCTGACCAAGGCCGAGTTCATCATCTCGGGCGGCCGCGGCATGCAGAAGCCGGAGAACTTCGACTCGGTACTGAAGCCACTTGTCGAAGCGCTCGGGGCGCAGATGGGCGCCTCTCGCCCGGTTGTCGACGCTGGCTGGCTACCCCACGAGTATCAGGTCGGCAGCTCCGGACAGATCGTGCAGCCAAAGCTGTACATCGCCGTCGGCATCTCGGGCGCGATCCAGCATCTGGTCGGGATGAAGAGCTCGAACTACATCATCGCGATCAACAAGGACGCGGACGCCCCGATCTTCGAGGTCGCAGACCTCGGGGTGGTGGGCGACCTGTTCGAGATCGTCCCCGCCCTGACGAGTGCAGCCACCGCCGCGAAGGCCTAGCCCACAGCTCGTAAGCTCCCGAGGGCTGCGAGTCGGATTCTGATGGCGCAGACGTCAATCTTCGCTCCCTTCTTCGCCACGATGCTGCTGACGCTGATCGTCTGGGTGTACATGTATACCCGGCGCATCAGCTTTCTCACAAAGAACAACATCAGCGCGAAGGACCTGACGCGGCCCGGTGCGCTCGCGCAGGTCTCACCCGCCGCGGTGTCCAATCCCTCGGACAACCTGAAGAACCTGTTCGAGCTTCCGGTTCTCTTCTACGCCCTCTGCCTCTATCTGTTTCTCACAGCCCAGGTAGACGCCACGTACGTCTACGCTGCCTGGGTCTTCGTGGTATTCCGCGCATTGCACAGCGCGGTGCATTGCACGTTCAATCTCGTGATGCTGCGGTTCTACCTCTACCTCATCGCCACGCTGGCGGTGTGGTTCATGCTGCTCCGGGCTGCGCAGCGTTACTTTGGCAGCTAGAGACGACTGATCCGCGGAGGCCCGCCGCCTAGCTGCGCTTCGTCATCGGCGCGTAGGTGCGCAGGGAGGGTCCCGTGTAGATCTGCCGGGGGCGCCCGATCGCCTGGCCGTCCCTGTGCAGCTCGACCCAGTGCGCGATCCAGCCGGGCAGCCGGCCCATGGCGAACATGACCGTGAAGCTGTTCACCGGAATGCCCAGCGCCTTGTAGATCACCCCGGAGTAGAAGTCGACGTTTGGGTACAAGCGGCGCTTGACGAAGTACTCGTCCTCGAGCGCGATGCGCTCGAGATCGACGGCGATTTCGAGCAGCTTGCTCGTCGCGCCGAGCTTCTCGAGAACCTCGTTGGCGGATTGCTTGATTACCTTCGCGCGCGGGTCGTAATTCCTGTAGACCCGATGACCGAAGCCCATCAACCGTGACGTATCGTCGCGGTCCTTCGCACGGTCGACGAACTGCTGCGCCGAGAGGCCTTCCTCTGCGATCGAGTCCAACATCTCGATCACTTGCTGGTTTGCACCGCCGTGTCGCGGTCCCCAGAGCGCGTTGATCCCCGCGCCGATCGAAGCGAAGAGGTTTGCGTGGGAGCTTCCCACGATACGCACGGTGCTCGTCGAGCAGTTCTGCTCGTGGTCGGCGTGAAGGATGAGCAAGAGCTCGATGGCGCGCGACACCACGGGATCGACTTCGAACTCCTCGCACGGCGTTCCGAACATGAGGCGCAGAAAGTTGTCAACGTAGCCGAGCTTGTTGTCCGGATAGAGAAAGGGTTGGCCCAGCGAGTGCTTGTGCGCATACGCCGCGATAGTCGGAAACTTGGCGATCAACCGATTGCTCGACACGACAACCTGTGCCTCGTCTTCGGGATCGAGGTCTTCCGGGTAGAACGTCGAGATCGCGGAGACGACGGAGGCCGCCACCGCCATCGGGTGCGCGTCCTTCGGGAACGCCTCGAAGAGCCGCTTCACATCCTCGTGGAGCATCGTGTGGTAACGCAGCGACTCGAGCCAGCTGTCGTACTCTTGCTGGGACGGCGGCTCGCCGTGAATCAGCAGGTAGGCGACCTCGAGAAAACTGCTCTGCTCGGCGAGGTCCTCGATGGCGTAGCCGCGGTAGCGCAGTATCCCCTGCTCACCGTCGATGAAGCAGATCTCGCTTGTCGTGCTGCCGGTGTTCTTGTAGCCCGGATCGAGCGTGATCAGCCCGCTCTCGTCCCTGAGCTTTCCGATGTCGATCGACCGTTCGCCTTCCGAGCCCACCAGGACCGGAAGCTCGTACGTCTTGCCCTCGAACTCGAGCTTCGCTGTTTCATCCACGTCGGTCCTCCTCACGCCAAGGGCTCTCCCGTCCAGGCTCCAGTTTTACTCCAAATTAGCGTATCCAGGACACCAAACGGGAGCGATATTCCTGGCGCGCGGGCCTCATCGTGACGGTAGTGTACGACGCGGGACAGGCGCGCCACGAGGAGCGCGAGCCACCGCGGGCCGGCACCCCTGAAACCCCCTGTCTCTGTACGGAATATCCGCCTTTCGTTGGGTTTTCCCATCGGTACGCCGATACCCCACTGGATGTCACCCCGAGTCCGCCTCCCCGAGCCCCGCCCTCCCCTTGCCCTCCCCGAGCTCCTCGAGATGCTGGTGGAAGCCGAGCTCGCCGGCTCGGACCAGGCCAAGGAGATCGAGGCGCGTGAGGTCACGCTCAGGAGCCGTGTCCTCAAGGAGAAGGTCGGATCGGTTCGCTCGCAGGCGGCCGCCCGTTACCACGTTTCGCCTGCGGAGCTCGTCACCGCCGCCGCCCTCCCCCACCCCACGAAGTCCCATCGGCGGATCGATGAGGATGCCATTGCGGAGTGCATCGCCGCAGCCACGGAGCTTCCCTACGTCAAGCTCGACCCGCTGGAGCTGGACAGCGAGCTGATCAGCAAGACCTTCTCGCGTCCCTTCGCGAGCCGGCACGTAGTCATTCCAGTTGGCTACGACCAGGACCGGTTGCGAATCGCGCTCTCCGATCCGTTCGACAGCGCCTTGCGCGAGAGCTTGGAGCAGCTCGTAGAGGCGCCCCTCAGCTACTGCGTCGCCGCCAAGCGCGACATTCTCTCGATCGTCGAGCGTGTCTACGGCTTCCGCAAGAGCGTCGCGAGCGCGGAGGTGGAGCTCGGCGAGAGCACGCGTCAGTCGCCCTTGGTGGAGCTCGTCGAGCTGCGCTCGAACGCAGAGCTGTCCGAGGTCAGCGACGAGCACGTGATTCGTGCGGTCGACTTCCTGCTCAACTACGCGTTCGAGCAGCGCGCGAGCGACATCCACATCGAGCCCCGCGCCAACGACGCGGCCGTGCGCTTTCGCATCGACGGCATCCTTCACGACATCGAGGCGTTCCCGACCAACGTCCAGGCCGCCATCGCCTCGCGAATCAAGGTCATGGCCATGATGGACATCGCGGAACGGAGACGCCCACAAGACGGACGGATCAAGACGCACCGGGGCGACAAGGAGGTGGAGCTCCGCGTCTCCAGCATCGCAACGGCCTTCGGAGAGAAGATCGTGATCCGAATCCTGGATCCGGGGATCCTGCTCTCGAGCTTGCAGGATCTCGGCTTCTACCCGGAGGAGCGCGAGATCTTCGAGAGGTGGATCACGTCGCCAAGCGGACTGATCCTGGTCACGGGCCCGACCGGTTCCGGCAAGACGACCACGCTGTACTCGACGCTGCGCTACCTGGCGGGACCCGAGCTCAACATCACCACGGTCGAGGACCCGATCGAAATGATCGACCCGCGCTTCGTGCAGGTGCAGGTCCAGCGCCAGATCGAGGTGACTTTCTCGCAGGCACTGCGCTCCATCCTGCGGCAGGACCCGGACATCATCATGGTCGGCGAGATCCGCGATGGAGAGACCGCGCAGATGGCCGTACAGGCCGCGCTTACCGGTCACCTGGTCTTCTCCACAGTCCATACCCGCGACGCGGCCGGTGCTGTAACGCGGCTGCTCGAGCTCGGCGTGGAGAATTTCCTGCTCTCGAGCGTGCTGCGCGGCGTTCTTGCCCAGCGCCTGCTCCGAAGGATCTGCCCGCACTGCGGAGTGGACGGGTTCCTGACACCCGAGCAGGTCGCCGCCCTCGGCATCAAGGTCCCGGTCGAGCGGCGCGAGCGCCTCGCGGTGCGCTGGGGAGACGGCTGCACCGATTGCCGTCAGACGGGGCTGTACGGCCGCACCGGCGTGTTCGAGATGCTCGACGTGGGCCAGCGCGTGCGCGACCTGATCAAGAAGGGTGAAGACGCGAACGAGATCGCTCGCGCCGCCAGGGTCGAGGGCATGGAAGTGCTGCGCGAGAGCGCGATGCGCAGGCTTGCCGAGGGACTGATCGCCTACGAAGAGGTGGTCCGGCTCACCGCGGACATGGAATGAGCCGCGAGGCGACCGAAGAGCTCGCGCTCGTGATTCAGTCGGGCTGGACGCTGATCACCTTCGAGAACTTCGAGGAAGAGCGCGCGCTGGCCGTGCTCGAGCACGCGGCCAGGTTCTGCGATCGCAAGCTCGTCTGCTGGTCGATCGCGTCGGGCTTGATTCCCGGAGGGAACGGCGCTGGCTCTCTTGACGACGGCCTGAAGGCGATCTCGGCGGAGCCCGATTCCGCGATCTTCGCGATCCTCGACGCGCATCGGCTGTTCGAGGATCCGGTCGGGGTGCGGAGACTACGAGACCTGCTCGGCGTGCTCGCCGAACGCACGCAGGTGGTGGTCCTGCTCGGCCCCCTCATCGACCTTCCCCCAGAGCTCCAACGCGAGGCGGCTCGACTCAGTCTTCCCTTGCCCGGCGCCAGCGAGATGACCCGCCTGATGGAAGCGGTCGCTCCGGACGCTGACCCCGCGCTGCTGCAGAGCGCGGTCGGGGCGACTCTGGGCCTGACAAACATCGAAGCGGTGCGTGTGTTCCGCAAGGCCTGCGCCCGCGCAGAGGGTCTCAACGCCACCGCGGTGGCAGGGATGGTCCACGAGAAGCGCGCGGCCCTGCGCCGGACGCCGGCGCTCAGCTTCCACGACACCGACGCGGACATGGCGGCGGTTGGCGGGCTCGGGGAGCTCAAGCACTGGGTCCGCGAACGGCGTCGTACTTTTGGAGAAGAGGCCCGGAGCTTCGGCCTGCCCACACCGCGCGGGCTGCTGCTGCTGGGCGTTCAGGGCTGTGGGAAGTCGCTGTGCGCCAAGGCGGTGGCACGGGAGTGGCAGTTTCCCCTGCTGCGTCTGGACGTGGCAGCCGCGTTCGGAGGCTCCGGCAACGGTCCGGAGGAGACGATCCGCGAGGCAACGGCAATGGCCGAGTCCATCGCTCCGGCCGTGCTCTGGATCGACGAGATCGAGAAGGGCTTCGCCGCGTCGGGCCGCGACGGCCGAGCGAGTCGAGTCTTCGGCTCGTTTCTGACCTGGCTGTCGGAGAAGCAACAGCCCGTCTTCGTCGTGGCGACGGCCAACGACGTGAGCACGCTTCCGCCAGAGCTGCTGCGGCGCGGTCGCTTCGACGAGCTCTTCTTCGTGGATCTGCCGAGCATCGACGAGCGCGCAGAGATCCTCTCCATCCACCTGCGAAAGCGCGGCAGGGACCCGCTTCAGCTGGATCTCGAGGAGCTCGCCGCACAGTCCAGCAGGCTGTCTGGCGCGGAGCTGGAGCAGGTCGTGAACGCGGCTCTCCACAAGGCCTTCGCGGAGGCGCGCGACCTCGATTTCAACGACCTGGCAAACGCGATCAACGAGACGGTCCCCCTCTACGACACCTACGAGGATCGCATCAAAGAGCTGCGCGACTGGGCCCGCACCCGCGCCAGACCCGCCACCCTTGACGCCAAGGTCGTAGACCTCTTCTCAAGGTAGCCCGAGTCACGCCCTCGGAGGCCGGAAGTCTCCCCGGCGGTCGCTCTCGCCTGCTCAGCTAGACTTGGGGACATCAAGTTCTACGAGGCTTGGCAACCTTGCAAGCGACGCAGAATGCGGCGCGCGCAGCGAGGGCCGAAGGCCTGAGCGGAGGTGGGTGGCGCGCGACCGCTCGCGCGCCGGGTCCCACAAGGGTGGCCGCGGACGCCCGCGGCCGGGTCCCACAAGGCCAGAAACGTTACGTTCCCGACTGTGGTCTCACGGAGAACCGGCCTTGGTTTGGCGGTTTCGGTCTGGCTGGTGGGGTGTGTCTCGGCCGGGGATGGTTGGCAGGCGCGACTCGCGACACCGGATGGGGGCGCGGGCAGTACCCTGCGGCTCGGGCTGGCCGTCGACGAGAGCGGGGACGTGTTCGTGGCGGGCTCCTTTGCCGCTGGCTTTGGCGTCGCGAAGCTCTCGGGCTCTCTCGGGAGCACGCTCTGGAGCCGCAGCATCCGCGGCGGGGGCGCACTCGTGCTGGCGGACGGAGTGGACCCGGTCGTGGACGCCGGGCTGTCGGAGTCCGGTTCCGACGGAGCCGGGTCCAGGTCGGCAGTGGTGCGCCTCGATGGTGCGAGCGGAACGGAAGTCTGGCGTCACACCCTGTCGCAGGGGCCGTCGGGCGACGGGCTGGTAACATCCCTTGCGCTCGACCCTCGGGGCGAGGTGATCGCAGCCGGCCAGAGCCGCGACGCGGAGCCGAACGAGTTCAGCCTGCTCAAGCTGGCCGCCGCAGATGGGCGAGAGCTGTGGCGCTACCGAATCCGACCACTCTGGACGACCCGCCCGGATGCAACGGCAGTCACCACCACGAGCGGGGGAGACGCCCTGGTCGCAGGCAGCCTGTGGGGCGCACCCGGCGAACCGAAGCTCGGGGTGCTGAAGATCGACGGGCTCGACGGAGAGGAGATGTGGCAGAGCAGCCTACAGGCCGGGCGAGCCGGGACCTCCTCCGGTCCGGCGCTCTCCGCGCGAGTGATCTCGCTCGACGACAGCGGAGACGTCATTGCGGCGTGGCTCGTGCCCGCCGCCAGCAACGGGACACTCCTGGTGGTCGCGAGAATGGACGGGAGAAATGGCGCGCCTCGCTGGGTCGACGTGGACCCGCAGGACGACGCCCACGGCCTGGACCTCTACCTGGATGTTCGCGGCGACCTCGTCCTGGCGACGGCAGACGCCGCGGGCTTCCGCGTCACCAAGCGAGCCTCGAGCGACGGTCGGCAGTTCTGGCAGCGCACTTTCGACGGGGGCCGTCGCTGCGGCGAGGGCGTCGCGGTTTCCGTGAACGCAGACGCTGACATCCTCGCTGCCGGCTGCGCAGGACCAAGGGAGATATTCGTGCTGAAGCTCCGCGGCCGGGACGGGCACTCGCTCTGGCAGCGAGAGATCGGACGGGCCGCCGGGGACGCTCGCACGCTCGCGCTCGACCCCAACGGGCACGTGCTCGCCGCGGGCTACGTGAGAGCTGTGGAACGGGACGAGCTCGTAGTCGTCAAGCTGCGCAGCCGCGACGGCAGACTGCCGCCCGAGCGCGCTACGGAGTCTCCGTAACCAGGCGGTCCACGGCGTGGACCGGGGCGTTTTCGCCCGTCATCAGGTGGGTGATCGCGTCGTAGACCAGGCGCTGTTTGGCGAGGGCACGCTTGCCCTCGAAGGCCGCCGAGACCACGTGGATCTCGAAGTGCCCGCCGCCGCCAGACACCTGGATTTTCGCTTCCGGGAGCGCTGCGGCGATCGCCTCGCGCAGCTGGGCGCGCGTCTCGTCCGCGGGTGGGCTGATCTGCAGAGGCATGGGAGGACTATACCTTGCGGCGCCTCGGTTGGCCTGCGCTCGCCCGCAGTTTACTATCGCGGTCGCTCGATCCTGGGGGAACCGTGATCCGCACCATCTTCTTGTCCGCATGGCTTGTCTTCACCTGGCTGCTGTGGTCAGGGCATAGCGAGCCACTCTTGCTGGCGTTCGGAGCGCTCTCGGTGGGCATCGCGCTTCTGCTCGCGCTACGGATGGATCTGATCGACGCGGAGTCCGAGCCGTACCATCTCGGCCTCCGTCCGCTCCTCTACATACCCTGGCTCCTCTGGGAGATCGCGAAGGCGAACCTGCACGTGGCCCGCGTCATTCTCACTCCGAGCCTGCCGATTCGCCCCCGGCTGCTACGCATCCGTGCCCGGCAGGAGACAGACCTGGGGCGGGTCATCTTCGCGAACTCGATCACGCTCACCCCGGGAACCGTCACGTTGGACGTGAGGGACCAGACGCTCCTCGTACACGCACTGACACGGCACTCGGCCGACGGACTGCTCAACGGGGGCATGAACGACCACGTCGCCTGGCTCGAAGGAGCGGAGAGCGACCTCTGATGTTCGCCGTCGCAGCGGCAGGAGTTCTCGTCACGATGCTGCTGGCACTGCTGCGCGCGATCCTCGGTCCCAGCGCCTACGATCGCATCCTCGCGGCGAACATGTTCGCCACCAAGACCATGCTGCTGATCGCGGTCTCGGGCTTTCTGTCCGGGCGCCCGGAGTGGCTGGATCTGGCGCTCCTCTACGGCTTGATCAGCTACGTTGCCCTGCTGGCCGTGCTCCGCTTCTCCAAGTACGGCGACCTCGGCTCCGACGAGCAGGTGCGCCCTTGACCTCGCTCGTCGACGCGGCGAGCTGGGCGCTTCTCGCGAGCGGGGCGTTGATCTGCATGATCGGAGGAGTAGGCCTGCACCGTCTGCCCGATTTCTACTCCCGGACCCACGCGGGCGGGCTCACGGACACACTGGGAGCGAGCCTGATCCTCTTCGGGCTCGTGCTCCAGGCCGGGCCAACGCTGATCAGTGTCAAGCTCGTGATGATTGCCTTCCTGCTGCACCTCACGAGCCCGACCGCGACCCACGCCCTCGTGAAGGCCGCCTACTCACGCGGGATCAGGGTCCGGGAGACCGACGCAAGCGATGTTTCCACTTGAGCTGATCCTCTTCGGCTTCCTCATCGTGATCGCCGTGTCGATCGCGCGACTCCGGGACCTGTTCGGCGCCGCCATGCTCACGGGGATCTTCAGCCTGCTCTCGGCCGGCCTGTTCACGGTGATGGACGCTGTTGACGTGGCGTTCACAGAAGCCGCGGTGGGTGCAGGGATCTCTACGGTGCTCATCCTCGGGACCCTCGCCCTCACAGCCGAGGAGGAGGGTCCGCCGCGCCGTCCGCTGCTCGCGCTCGCCATCGTCGTGGTCACCGGAGCCGCCCTGGTGTACGGCACGCTGGGTATGCCCGCGTACGCTGATCCCGCGGCCCCGATCCACCAGCACGTCGCTCCCCACTACCTGCTGGAGACCCCACGCGAGATCGGGCTTCCAAATGTGGTGACGGCGATTCTGGCGAGCTATCGGGGCTACGACACATTCGGCGAGCTCACCGTCATCCTCACGGCCGGGATCGGTGTCATGCTCTTGCTGGGAATTCACGCTCGGGGCACGGAGCAGGGGCGCGATCGCGCCATGAGCAGCCCGCGCATGCGCATGCGGATGAGCGAGAAGGTCGTGCTCCGCGTCGTGTCCAAGCGCTTCATCCCGTTCGTGCTCCTGTTCGGCCTGTACGTGCAGTTCCACGGCGACTTCGGGCCGGGCGGGGGATTCCAGGCCGGGGTGATCTTCGCAGCGGGCTTGATTCTCTACGCGATGGTGTTTGGATTGGACGAGCTGAAGCGCGTAGTCCCTCCCCGGATCGTCGAGCTCGGGGCTGCACTGGGAGCCCTGATCTATGCCGGTGTCGGGGTTGCCAGCCTCGTTCTGGGCGGCGACTTCCTCGACTACGACGTACTCGATGCGCACGATCCGGTGCACGGACAGCACCTCGGGATCCTGCTGGTCGAGCTTGGAGTCGGCATCACGGTCGCCTCGGTCATGACGATCATCTACTGCAGCTTCGCGGGCCGCAGCGGCAGGAGCTCGGCCTGATGGCTCTCGAGCTCTGGAACTACTGGCTCGCGATCGGCCTGATGATGATCGGCCTCTACGTCATGATCGCGCGCGAGCATCTCGTGAAAAAGATCATGGGCCTCAACCTGTTCCAGGTCTCCGTGATCATCTTCTACGTCTCCATCGCCAAGGTCGCCGACGGGACGGCACCGATCCTCGTCGACGGAGCGAGCAACGTGGTGTACGCGAACCCCCTCCCTCACGTCCTGATGTTGACCGCGATCGTCGTGGGTGTGTCCGTCACGGCTGTCGGTCTGGCCCTCGTGGTGCGCATCCAGAAGGCATACGGAACGGCCGACGAGGGGGAGATCACCGCGCTCGACCGGAACTCTGAATGATCGAGCACCTCCCCGTGCTACAGGTCGTCGTTCCGCTGCTCGCGGCTCCGCTCTGTCTCGTGCTCCGCCGCGCGGCGCTCACGCATGGCTTCGCCATCGCCGTGAGCTGGGCGTGCCTCGCGATGGCGATCGGACTGCTGCAGCGCGCTCTCAGTGGGATCCCGATCTCCTACGAGCTCGGCGGTTGGCCTCCCCCCATCGGGATCGAGTACCGGGTCGACGTGACGAACGCGTTCGTCCTGCTGATCGTCTCGGCGATCGCGTCCACGGTCCTCCTGATCGGTCCGGGGCTCCGGGGGCACGCGATCCCCGAGGGACGAGAGCACCTCTTCTACGCCACGTTCCTGCTCTGCCTCGCCGGACTTCTCGGGGTGACGGTCACAGGGGACGTCTTCAACGTGTTTGTGTTTCTCGAGATCTCGTCCCTCGCTGCCTACACCCTGGTCAGCCTCGGCAAGAGTCGTCGCGCGCTACGCGCCGCTTTCTCCTACCTGGTCATGGGAACGATCGGCGGCACCTTCGTGTTGATCGGGATCGGGTTCATGTACCTCATGACCGGAACGCTCAACATGGCGGACCTGGCCGAGCGGATTCCGGAGGTCTCGGACACGCGGCCCCTGCACGCGGCCTTCGCCTTCCTGTCCGTGGGCGTGTCGATCAAGCTGGCCGTCTTCCCGCTACACCAATGGTTACCGAACGCCTACAGCTACGCGCCGTCCGTCGTCTCGGCGTTCCTGGCCGCAACGGCGACGAAGGTCGCGTACTACCTTCTGGTCCGCCTGGTCTTCACGGTGTTCGGGGCGGCCTTCGTATTCGACACGCTGCACCTGTCGACGCTGCTCCTGCCCCTGTCGATCGCTGCCATGTTCATCGGTGCGATCGCCGCGATCAACCAGACCGACCTCAAGCGCTTGCTCGCCTACTCCAGCGTCTCCCAGGTCGGATACATGACGCTCGGGCTCGCAATGGGCTCCGTCACCGGGCTGACCGGTGGGCTCGTGCACCTGTGGAACCACGCTCTGATGAAGGGCGGACTGTTCCTCGTGGTCGCCTGCATCGTCGCACGGCTCGGCTCGTCCGAGATCGCAGACCTGCGGGGGCTGGGGCGCCGCATGCCCTTCACCACCGCTGCCTTCGTACTGGGTGGCCTCGGGCTGATCGGAGTTCCCGGGACCGCTGGCTTCGTGAGCAAGTGGTACCTGGTCCTGTCCGCCCTCGAGAGCGGAGCGAATCTGGTGGCCGCAGCAATCCTCGTGAGCTCTCTGCTCGCGGCCATCTACGTGTGGCGGGTCGTCGAGGTCGCCTACTTCCAGGAGCCGCCAGCGGACGCAGCGCGGGCCGAGGCGCCCGCGTCCATCCTCGTTCCCGCCTGGATCCTGATCGGGGCCAGCATTTACTTCGGTCTGTTCACGAGCTGGAGCGCTCGAATTGCCCAGCTCGCCGCCGAACAGCTGCTCGGAGCGTCCCCGTGACAGCCGAAGCCTCCATCGGCGTCTCGCTCGCACTGCCCGCGCTCGCAGCACTCGCGGTGATCGCGGCGGACCGGCGTCCGAACCTGCGCGAAGCGCTGACGCTGCTCGCTACCCTTCTGACCTTCGTCAGCGTCGCGAGCTTGCTGCCCGAGGTGATGGCGGGCGGGCGTCCGCGCCTCGAGCTGATGGAAGTGTTTCCCGGCGTTGCGCTCGCCTTCGAGGTCGAGCCGCTGGGCATGCTCTACGCGCTCGTCGCCTCCGGTCTCTGGATCGTGACCTCGATCTACTCGATCGGCTACATGCGCGGGCACGGCGAGGGCAAGCAGACCCGCTTCTTCGCGTACTTCGCCCTCGCGATCTCGGCCGCGCTAGGCGTGGCATTCGCCAGCAACCTCTTCACGCTGTTTCTGTTCTACGAGGCGCTGACGCTCTCCACGTATCCCCTCGTCACGCACCGGGGGACACGTGAGGCCATGGAAGGGGGCCGCACATACCTGGGCATCCTGCTCGCGACCTCCGTCTCGTTCCTGCTCTTTGCCATCATCTGGACCTGGCAGCTCAGCGGAACCCTCGAGTTCCGGCCCGGTGGCATCCTGGCCTCACACGCGGACTCCGGCACCGGCATCGCGTTGCTCGCCCTGTACGCGTTCGGCATCGGCAAGGCGGCGCTCATGCCCTTTCACCGCTGGCTGCCCGCGGCGATGGTCGCGCCGACACCCGTAAGCGCGCTGCTGCACGCGGTTGCGGTGGTAAAGGCGGGGGTCTTCTCCGTGCTCAAGGTCGTCGTCTACGTGTTCGGGATCGACTTCCTCGCGGAGAGCGGGGCGTCTTCCTGGCTGATGTACGTAGCCGCCGCAACGATCCTGATCGCCTCGATCATCGCGCTCACCAAAGACAACCTCAAAGCCAGGCTCGCGTACTCGACGGTAAGCCAGCTCTCCTACATTGTGCTCGGCGCTGCGCTCGCGACCACGAGCGGTGTCCTGGGCGGAGGGCTTCACATCGCCATGCACGCCATGGGCAAGATCACGCTCTTCTTCTGTGCCGGCGCGATCGACGTGGCGACCCACAAGAAAGCGGTCAGTGAGCTCGACGGCATCGGCCGCTCCATGCCCTTTACGATGGGAGCGTTCCTGCTCGGCTCCCTCAGCATCATCGGGATTCCGCCCTTTGGCAGCGCCTGGAGCAAGTGGTACCTGGCGCTGGGCGCCGCAGAGGGAGAGCAGTTCCTCTTCATCGGCGTGCTAATGCTGAGCTCATTGCTCTCGATCGGCTACCTCATGCCGATCGTCGGACGCGCCTTCTTTGCCGCACCGGCCAAGGAGGAGGCAACGGGTGTCCGCGAGGCTCCGCTGCTCTGCGTCCTCCCACTCTGCCTGACCGCACTCGGATCGCTCGTGCTCTTCTTCTATGCCCCGCAGATCTATGCTCTTCTGGACGGAATGCTGGGAGGCTGAATGGCGCCCGAGCGAGAGCGCTTTCTCGACCGGCCGGAGAACGTGCAGAAGGTGCTGCGCACGCTGTACGCGATCTGCGCCTTCCTGCTGGCGATCGATCTCGTGAACGCCGCGCTGCAACAGCTCGAGATCGCGGACTGGCGACACGCCTATCGGACGTGGGAGGCCTTTCCCGGCTTCTACACGATTTACGGCTTCGTTGCCTGCGTACTGCTCGTGCTGATCGCGAAGCAGATGCGTCGCGTCCTGATGCGCGGCGAAGACTTCTATGATCGGTGACTTCCCCCCCGCTTTGGTGCTCATCCTCGGCTCCTTGCTCGTTCCGGTGCTGCGCGGGCCACTGCGATCCGCGTACATCCTGCTGCTGCCGGTGGCGAGCTTTCTCGTCCTGTGGAGCTTTCCAGAGGGCGAGTACCTGAAGATCGACGTGTTCACGTATTCGCTCACGCTGGTTCGCGTCGACGGGCTCAGTCGGATCTTCGCGTACCTGTTCCACATCGCCGCGTTCATCGCCTGCCTGTTCTCGCTCCGGGTTCGCGATTCGTTTCAGCTCGTCTCCTCGCTCATGTACGCGGGCAGCGCAATCGGCGCGGTGCTGGCTGGCGACCTGATCACGCTCCTCGTGTTCTGGGAGCTGCTGGCGACGACCTCGCTCTTCCTCATCTGGGCGCGGCGCACACCTCGCGCCACCGCCGCGGGCCTGCGCTACCTGGTGGTCCAGGTCCTATCGGGTCTCGCGCTCCTCTCCGGCGTGATCCTCTACGTCAACCAGACGGGCTCGATCGACTTCGACTACATCGGGCTCGACGGGCTCGCGGCGACCCTGATCTTCAGCGCCTTCGGCATCAAGTGCGCGTTCCCCTTGCTGCACAACTGGCTCACCGATGCCTACCCCGAGGCCACACCCACGGGCGCCGTCTTCCTGAGCGCCTTCACCACCAAGGTCGCGATCTACGCGATGGCCCGCGGCTTCCCCGGGACAGAAGCACTGATCTACATCGGCGCGGCGATGACCGCGTTCCCGATCTTCTACGCAGTGATCGAGAACGACCTCCGGCGCGTGCTGGCCTACAGCATGATCAACCAGCTTGGCTTCATGGTCTGCGGGATAGGTCTGGGTACGGAGCTCGCCCTGAACGGCGCCGTCTCGCACGCCTTCAACGACGTCATCTTCAAGGGGCTCCTGTTCATGTCCATGGGGGCAGTCCTGTACCGCACGGGCAAGATCAACGGCTCCGACCTGGGCGGTCTGTACAAGAGCATGCCGCTGACCACCGGTTTTTGCATCGTGGCCGCTGCCTCGATCTCGGCCTTCCCGCTGTTCAGCGGCTTTGTCAGCAAATCGATGGTGATGACCTCAGCGCTCGAAGAGGGGTACGACTGGATCTGGCTCGTGCTGCTGTTCGCCTCAGCGGGCGTCTTCCATCACGCCGGGATCAAGATCCCCTACTTCGCCTTCTTCGCCCACGACTCCGGCATCCGCTGCAAGGAGGCGCCGCGGAACATGCTCGTTGCCATGACCCTGGCCGCCGTCCTGTGCGTGTTCAACGGCTGCTTCCCCACCGCCTTCCTGTACCCACTCCTGCCCTACGAAGTCGACTACATCCCCTACACCTCTGCCCACGTGATCAGCCAGCTGCAGCTGCTCTTCTTCTCCGCACTGGCGTTTGCCTGGCTGAACCTGCGCGGCATCTATCCGCCCGAGCTCCACAGCACGAATATCGACAGCGATTACTTCTACCGACGAGCCGCCCCCGCGCTATTGCAGGCCGCCGGTAGCGGGGGGACCCGGCTTGCCGAGGCTCTCGGCGCGCCCGTTCGCCGAGCCTACAAGCGTCTGCTCGGAGAGGTCGTGCGGCACCACACCCCGCCCGGACTGCTCGGCGAGCCCTGGAAGACGGGAGCGGCGGCCATGTGGGCCGCGATCCTGCTCGGCGCCTACCTGATCCTCGGGTACTTCTGAGCGACATCTGCGCTTCTTAGCGACATCTGCGCTCTTAGCGACATCTGCGCTTCTTAGAGGTCAGCGCGATAGCGCGAGCCAGCCCTCGAAGAGCCTCTTCACGAAAGGCGTCAAGCGGGTCCTTGTGTAGAGGCCGGCCGCGCGCTTGATCGCCTCGGCCTGTGTCGGGTACGGGAAGATCACGTTCGTGAGCGCGCCGAGCCCTACCTTGCCGACAATCGCCTGAGTTACCTGGCTGATCAGATCGCCCGCGTGGGCCGCTACCACGGTCGCGCCGACGATCCGGTCGCTGCCCTTTCGGGTGTGGATCTTCACGAAGCCGTTCTCCTCACCGTCGGCCACGGCGCGGTTGTTCTCGTCGAGGGGGACCTTGTACGTGTCGATCTCCACGTTCTGCTCCCGGGCTTCGTGGGGATACAGCCCCACGTGAGCGATCTCGGGCGAGGTATACGTGCACCAGGGCATGACGAGATCGGAGAGCTTCTTGCGGCCGAGGAAGAGCGCGTTCTGAACGACGATCTTGGCCGCCGCATCCGCAGCGTGCGTGAACTTCCAGGCCATGCACACGTCACCGACGGCGTAGATGCGCCGGTTGCTCGTCTGGAGACGGTCGTTCACCTCCACGCCCTTCCGCAGGTCATACGCGACGCTCGCCGCCTCGAGCCCGAGCCCTTCTACGTTCGGGGCTCTCCCCGCGCCGACCAGGATCTCGTCGGCCACCAGCTCGCTGGGCGCTCCACCGCCGTTCTCGAAGTGGATCACCTTCTCGTCGCCCTTGCGCTCGACCCTCTGCACGTTCGACGAGAGCTCGATCCGGATCCCCTCGTCGCGAAACACGTCCTGGAGCAGCTCGGCAGCATCGTCATCCTCGCGGGTGAGGAAGTGTGGGGCGCGCTCGAAGAGCGTTACCTCGGAGCCCAGACGGCGGAACGCCTGCGCCAGCTCGCTGCCGATCGGACCCGCGCCGATAACGGCCAGCCTCCGCGGGCACTCCGTCAGGTTGAAGATGTTCTCGTTCGTGCGGTAGCCCGCCTCTTCTAGCCCCTCGATCGGGGGGCTCAAGGCCCGCGCGCCCGTCGCGATGACGGCCTTCTTGAAGGCGAGCTCAATACGCTCGCCACCACGCTCGACCCGGAGCGTGCGGTCGGATGCAAACGTCGCTTGGCCGAGAAACACATCGATCCCGAACTCGTCCCGGTAACGGGCAACAGAATCCTCGCGGCTGATCTGGGTGCGGACGCGCCGCACGCGCTCCATGGCCTGCCCGAAGTCGATCCCGGCGCTCAGGTCGAGCTCCAGTCCGAGGCCGCGCGACTCGCGGAGCTCCGCCGCCATTCGCGACGCGCGAATCACCCCCTTGGAGGGGACGCACCCCACGTTGAGACAATCACCTCCCATCAGGCCGCGCTCAACGAGCGCAACCTTGGCACCCAGACTGGAGGCCACGAGCGCGCTGATCAGCCCGCCCGTGCCAGCGCCGATGACCACGAGGTTGTAGCTCGGCTGGGGCACGGGGTTCCGGTGCTCCGGGGGATGCGTGAGGGCCAGCCGCTCCTCGTCGTAGCGGTTGCCCTCGATGACGCTCGCGAACTCGTTCATCCGTTCTGCCTCCACAATGGGCCGCCAGCAGCAGCTCGCCGATCTGATCCGAACGCGGTCGGGGTCTTGGATTCTCCGTTGTGGGGATTCGTTTCCCGCCAGCTTCAAGAGAGCGCGCGATTCTGACGCTACCCTTGTCCAGATGGCACAGCCGCCGCTCGAGCTCGACATCCGCGCCAGGGAGACCCGACTCTACGATCGGCTGCGCGCACGCGTCGTTTCGGGCGTACCCGGTACGCGCTCCGGGCTCCGCGATCTGCTTCTCATGCTGCCGGATCTCGTCGTGCTGCTCGGCCGCCTGGCCAGAGATCGTCGCGTTCCCACTTCCGCCAAGGTGATCGCGCTGATCGGGATCTCCTACGCGCTCTCCCCGCTCGATCTGTTGCCGGATCTGCTACTGGGGCCACTCGGCATGATCGACGATCTGCTCGTGGTCGTCGCCGCACTCTCGCGCATCCTCAACCAGGTGCATCCCGACCTCGTGCGCTCGCACTGGTCCGGGCAGGAAGACCTCCTGATCGCACTGCAGCGCGTGACGGACTGGGCAGCGTCGTGGATGGGACGCGTGGTTGCGCGGGCGCTTGGCTTTCGCCCGACCGGGCTCAAACAGTAAGTCAAGATCAAGGACCGCCCCAAGTCAAGATCCCGGCCTCCGGGGGGCTACCCTACGTACTCCCGCGGTACCAAGAAGGGCTCGGGATCTACGAACCGCGACAGGACATTGGTCGTGATGCGGTAGATGTCGTTGTCGTAGCCGTTGTGTGCCAGCGCCCCGGCGTACGCGATCGACCCGGTCGAGAACACCGCCCCTCCGAGAGGACACTCGAAGAACACCATGTCCGCCCTCACTTTCTTGTCTTCGAACCAGGTCGTGGTCGCGAAGAACTCCTCTTTTGTTCGGAGCATGGCCGGGGTGTGGCCCTCCGACGTGGCCAGGACGAGCGTGTGGCGTGGCGAGTCCAGTGCGAAATCACAGCGGTCGATCTCCTGACCCGCCGCTCCGTCTCCGATGCGGCCGTAGTCACCGATGATCTCCTTCTCCGAGATCCCTTCGAAGGCAAACGCCGCGCGCGGGTCGTGGCTCCCCGGCAGACGGCGGTAGTGCGAGCTCCTGTCGAAGCCTTGAGCCGCAAAGCCGATCCCCACGAGTCGATTCGGAGGACGTTTCAGGCGTCGCCACAGACCCCCGTACTCTCCATTGAAGGAGTGATAGTACTCGCCTGGCTCGGCGATCCACGTGCGCGTGCCGTCCTCCGCGCGCCGCACCTCGATCACTCCCGGTCTGGTCGGGTGGAAGGCGATGCGCCAGTAGAAGCCATTCCCTCCCATGTACATCAGGCGGCCGCCGTCACCCAGGTAGGCAGACAGCTCGTCGAGCATGACCGTGGAGTAGTATTCGGGATGGCTGCCCGTGATCACCACGCGGTAGGACGCGAGCAGATCGCGGCCCTCGTTGTGGAGATCCTCATCCGTGATCACGTCGTAGGCGTGGCCTGTGTGCTCCAGCCAGTCGGTGATGTTGCTGTCCGCGTTGAAGCCCCACAGCAGGGCCTTCGCCTTCATGTTCACGATCGGACGCAGGTGCGACGAGTAGTGCACGCCGCTGCCGTCGGAGTGGCGCTCGTATAGCGAGGGCCCGAATTCCGGGTGCGCCAGGAGCATCGCCTCGTTCGGGTTGCGCACGGTCGCCCCGCCGAGCATCGCCACCGACAGGCGATTGTTCGCGTACGCGAGATAGCTCGCGGTCGGTGCCAGGTACGCGACCTTCGCGGTCGCGCTTCCGCGCGCGGGGCGCACAAAGAACGTGACGTAGTCGTCGCCCTCCCCCAGCCGCAGCCGCGCGGCGTAGACCCCGCTGCGGAAGCTCCGCGGAACCCGCAGCTCGAAGTCCGCCTCCCAGCCGGCGTCGCAGAGGTCATCGTCGTGAAAGTGGATAGCGGCATACTCGCTCGGGGCGTGTCGCCAGCTCTGCTCGCTTCCCGTCCAGCCGGAGCCGGTCACCGCACGCGTCGGGAGGTTCACGGTCTGGCCGTGCAGCGCGTTCGGAGAGAGATCGCTGATGGACTCCGTGGGGATCCCGACCGAGAAATCCCAGCAAGCGACCACCGCATCCGGCTGATCGAGCAGTGCATGCAGCTCGCTCGCCGGCAACGCTCGCTTTGCAAGCCGGGGCGCCTCGATCTTCCCGTTGAAGTGCCCGCCGACCGGTGCCCCCGCCCGGGCAGCAAAGAGCAGGGGCGCCGCGGGCGACCGGATCCCCGGCGGGAAGTGCGCGCTCACCTCCGCACTCCGGGACAGTGCTTCCTCTGCAACCGAGAGGCCCAGTGGGCTCTGCGTCAGGCTCGCGCTACCCGTCGAGGCATCATAGCTGGCCGACACCCGGACCCAGCGGCGCGCCTGGAGCGTGAGACCGGAGCCCAGACGGGAGACGCTCCCGTCCGCCGAGCCAAGCACCAGCTCGACCTCGCCGTGCTCGTCGACGCCGAGCGCGAAGCCGCTGGCCTGGGCCTCGTTCCAGGTTCCCATGATCGCCTGGCGTCCGAGCTGCGGCAGCGTCGGCCAGATCAGCACCTGGGCGCTGAAGCTCTCGAGCGCCGGAACTTCGGGCACGATCGCGTAGGAGCCCGGATGCACCGGCTGCTCGCGCCCGGGATACTCGCCGCTCACCGCGGTCTCGAACTCTTCCTCCTTGAAGCCCGCACCGCGCTCCGATTCGTCTCCACAGATCAGGCGCACGATGTCCGCCCGGTAACTACCCGGGACGTAGCAGCTCACCATGAAGCGCAGCGTCTCACCGGGCGCGACGCTGAGCCTGTCTGCGTAGCCCACGAGGGTCTTTGCAATCATGCGCCCATCTTAGACGAGCGCGGGAGGCTCAGTCGGGCCGGCGAACCCAGATCCAGCCCTCGCGGCGCGCCACTTCCGGCTCCTCGGGAGGAATCACCGCGCCGGAGAGGAAGTCGAGGGCGGCTACCACGCACAGCGTGGCGTCGAGCACGTCGGCGTTCTGCAGCAGCAGGCCGCGCTCCAGGGGACCCTCGATGCGTTTCGAGAGGATCTCGAGGATCTCGCGACGACGCTCCGTCTGCCCCGGCTCCTTGTAGCCCGTGGAGCGCAGACCCAGCGCAACGAGCGTCCCGGCTGGATAGACCTCGATGGCTGTGGGCTCGACGAGCTCGGACTTCCAGGCGAGGGGGATCTCGTGGCCTGTCCGCGAGCGGAGCTCGTCGAGCAGACGGAGAGCAGCCACCGCAGTTCGCGCTATCCGATCTGCGCCCACGTCGAGGGGCAGCTTGCCGAGCGCGGCGTGCACCGTGCGGTCGGTCTGGCGTCGGAACAGGCGGTTTGGATCGCTAGCAATGACCTCGCCCGCACTGTGCCCGGCCAGCGTGGAGCCGAGCTCGAGGGGCCAGCCCAGCGGAGCGTCCAGAGCCAGCAGCACTGCCTGCTCCCCGCTCATCCACTCGGCAATGCGTCCCGCCATGGACGGGCTGTCGGAGCCGCACTCCGCGGCGAGCAGACGTGCCTTCGCGCCATGGACCCGAGCCAGCGCGAGGCCGACCTTGCGAGGGTCCGTCGCGCAGTCGACTCCGACGATCGTCGTCACGGCAGCTGGATTCGCCCCTCCGCGATCGCGGCGATGGTGTCGACCAGGAACTCGTGCTCACTCTCCACGACGCGTGCTGCCAGGGAGTCGGCGGTGTCTCCAGGCTCGACCGGCACCCTACACTGAGCAATGACGGGTCCCGTATCGTACTCCGGGTCCACGAGATGAATCGAGACTCCGGTCTCGGTCTCCCCGGCGGCGAGCACGGCCTCGTGCACGCGCTGTCCGTACATTCCAGTGCCCCCGAACTTTGGCAGGAGCGCTGGATGGGTGTTGATGATGCGTCCGGCGAAGCGCGCGAGCGTACACGGGCCAATCCGCTTCATGTACCCGACCAGCACCACCAGCTCGACACCGTGTTTCTCGAGCGCCTCGCGGACAGCCGCATCCAGGGCCTCAGCCGAGGGATGGGTCTGGCCGCTCAAATGGCAAAACGGGATCCCCTCGCGCTTCGCACGCTCCGCTGCGCCCGAGCCGCTGTTGTTGCTGATCACCACTGCGGGCTCCGCGGCCAGACGCTCCGAGCGACACGCGTCGATGATGGCCTGCAAGTTTGTGCCGCGGTGAGACGCAAGGAGTCCGAGCTTCACGCACCCAGTCTACCCCGGCGCGCAAGCCGGCTTCTGTCAGGCGAAGGTCGCGCCGGCGTCAGGGGGCGCGCTCGCGAGCTCCGCCAGGATGCGGAGGCCCCGCTCCAGCTCCTGCCGTGAACGGGCGGCAGAGATCGAGATGCGAACGGCGTGCGGCGCCGCGCCACGTCCGACCGCAAAGCTCTCGGCCGGAAGGACTCCCACGCCCCTGGTACGGGCCTGCGTGCAGAACTCCTCTGCCCGCCACGGCGACGGCAGCTGCAGCCACAAGTGATAGGACTCCGGGTGGCTGAGAAACGACAGACCCCCGAGCAGGCGGGCTGCGAGCTCCTGGGCCTCGCGGGCCTCCCGGCGCCGCGTCTCGATCAGCCGATCGACGGTGCCGTCCTCGATCCAGCGCGTTGCGATCTCGAGCGTGAGAGGCGGCGCCATGTACATCATGGTGCGCAGGCTCGTGCCGACGCTCGTGGCGTTCGCGGCCGGCGCACGCAGGTAGCCGACCCGAAGTCCGGGTGCGACGCACTTCGAGAGCCCGGAGATGTAGTAGCTGTCTTCGGGGCGCAGAGAGCTGAGCGGAGCGGGACGGGTGGAGGGCAGGAAGCCGTACGTGTCGTCCTCCACGAGCGTCACGCCGAAGCGCTCTGCCACGCGCGCGATCTCCCTGCGGCGTCGCTCGGGCATCACGACCGCGGTGGGATTCTGGAGCGTGGGCATGCAGAAGAGTGCCTTCGGCAGCTCCTGCTCGCAGGCACGCTCGAACGACTCTGCGCGAATCCCGTCGCGATCGATGGGCAGGCCCTCCAGCCGCAGCCGCAGCATCCGCGCGATGGACGTCATGCCCGGATAGGTCACCGCCGCGCTCAGCACCAGGTCGCCGGGCTTGGTCAGCACGGAGAACGCGAGCATGAGTCCGTGCTGGGCTCCGCTCGTGACCACGATCTGGTCCGGTGTGGACGCGAGTCCAGCACGCTCCACCCAGCGGGCCCCCGCAGTCCGATGCCGCGCCGAGCCAGCTGCAGGCTGGTACTCGAGCAGGTCGGCCAGCTGCTCGCGCTGCGCGAGCTGCTCGAGCATGCGGCGCAGCGGCTCACTGGCGAGCTCGGAGCGAGGAAAGTTCGCGCTGAGATCGATCAGGCCCGGCCGCTCCTCGTCGGAGATCGCGAAGGAGGCTGGCGGCGCCGGCTCGCTCTGGACGAAGCTGCCGCGGCCAACCTCTCCCCTGATCAAGCCGAGACGGGCCACCTCCTGGTACGCGCGGCTGACGGTCCCCACGGTCACACCGAGCCGGTCCGCCAACGCTCGCTGCGTCGGCAGCTGCGCCCCCGCCGGGAGCTCCCCGGAAGCGATGTCCGCCGCGAGAGCAGCGGCGATCGCACGATACCGGGGAGCCGAGCTCTCGGAGTGAGCCGTCGGAATCCAAGCTATTGTCATGGTGACAATATAACAATTGACTGGAGAGATTTGTCAAGTAGGCTTCGATCTCCCTTGATAAGCTCGGGACATACCTGATCAATCATATATTGAACCAATACAAATACAATTCAGAAAGGGAAGAGAATCATGACTGACTCCAGCTTGCGCCAGGTCCAGGTAGGGCTCGCGGAGATGCTGAAGGGCGGGGTCATCGTGGATGTGACGAGCGCAGACCAGGCAAAGATCGCCGAGCAGGCCGGAGCCTGCGCCGTGATGGCCCTCGAGCGCGTGCCCTCGGACATTCGGCGCGATGGCGGCGTGGCGCGTATGGCGGCGGTTTCGAAGATCCGCGAGGTGATGAGCGCCGTCTCCATCCCGGTGATGGCGAAGGTGCGGATTGGCCACTTCGTCGAGGCGCAGATGCTGGAGGAGCTCGGTGTGGACTTCATCGACGAGAGCGAGGTGCTGACCCCAGCGGACGGCGAGCACTTCATCGACAAGAGACCCTTCCGGGTGCCCTTCGTCTGCGGCTGCCGCGACCTGGGCGAGGCGCTGCGCCGCATCGCGGAGGGGGCCGCGCTGATCCGGACCAAAGGGGAAGCAGGCACGGGCGATGTAGTGGAGGCGGTCCGCCACCTGCGCGCCATCGCGAGCGAGCTGCGCAGACTCTCGGGCCTCCCAGCCAGCGAGCTGGGCGCCGCAGCCAGGGAGCTCGGAGCACCGCTCGAGCTCGTGCGAACTGTGGCAGCCACCGGACACCTGCCCGTTCCCAACTTCGCTGCCGGCGGGATCGCCACCCCCGCCGACGCCGCTCTGTGTATGCAGCTCGGCGCGGAGTCGGTGTTCGTCGGCTCCGGGATCTTTAAGTCGAGCGATCCCGAGCTGCGCGCGCGTGCGATTGTGCGCGCGGTCACGCACTACGACGACGCAAAGCAGCTCGTCGAGGCGGCGGAGCCGCTCGGCGCTGCCATGGAGGGCATCGCCGTCGCGGCCATCCCCGTCGGAGAGCAGCTCCAGCGGCGCGGCGCGTGAGCGGGGACGCGATCGGCATTCTCGCCCTCCAGGGAGACTTCGCGGCCCATGCCGCGATCCTGGCGGGGCTCGGTCGGACCGCCCACCTGGTCCGCGGGAAGGGGGATCTCGAGGACCTGAGCGGGCTGATCCTGCCGGGAGGCGAGAGCACAACCATGCAGCGAGAGCTCCACGAACGCGACCTCTGCGTCCCGATCGTGGAGCTCGCCGCGCGTGGGACTCCTGTGCTTGGCACCTGCGCGGGAGCAATCCTGATGGCTCGGGAGGTCCGGAATCCCGCCGCACCCGGCCTCGCGCTGCTCGACATCGCCGTGGAGCGAAACGCGTACGGCCGGCAGACCGAGAGCTTCGTAGACGACGTCGCAGCACCGGAGCTATCCGGGGGGCCAGTCCGCGGCGTGTTCATTCGAGCTCCCGCGATCGTGGACCCGGGGGCGTCCCGTGTTCTCGGCAAGACGCGAGGGGCACCGGTCTGGGTTCGCCAGGGACCACACATGGCGTGTACGTTTCACCCGGAGCTGACGCGCGACACCCGAGTGCATCGCTATTTCCTGCGACTCACTACTCTGGAGCTCGCCGCATGACACGAATCCCAATCGTTCAGGTCGACGTCTTCACCGAGACCCCACTCGAAGGCAACCCACTCGCCGTGATACCCGACGCCACGGGTCTCTCGGATCGCCAGATGCAGAGCATCGCAAAGGAAACAAACCTGTCGGAGACGACCTTCGTGCTCCCCGCCAGCGCTCCCGCAGCCGACTATCGCGTGCGCATCTTCACTCCCAGAGCTGAGCTCCCTTTCGCGGGTCATCCGACCATCGGCACGGCGCACGCACTGCTCAAAACGGGCGCGCTCAAGCGCGACGGAGGGGGCTTCACCCTGCGCCAGCAGACGCTGGCTGGCGTGCAACCCATCGAGGTGAGCTGCGAGGACTCGCGTCGCAATTACCTCATGACGCAGCCCACACCCCAGTTCAAGCCCGGTCCGTCGGCGGGCGAGCTCGCTGCTGCCCTCCGCATCGATCCCGCCGACATCGTCGCGCCACCACTCACGGTGTCCGTGGGCGTCGCCTGGCACGTCGCCGCCCTGCGCGACCTCGAGCGGGTGCGCAGCCTCGACCCCGACATGCAGGCGCTCGCAGAGCTGGAGGCCCACACGGGTACGGCCGCGACCGTCTTCTGCCGTGAGGCCCAGGCGCAGGACTGCGAGGTGCGCGTGCGTAGCTTTGCCCCCGGCTCGGGAATCCCGGAGGATCCAGTCTGCGGCAGCGGCAACGGCTGCGTGGGCGCCTTCCTGGCGGAGACCGGCCAGGCCCAGACCCCACTTCGCTACACCGCGGAGCAAGGAGATGAGGTGGGACGCCCCGGGCGCGTTGCCGTCCGCGTCGACCGAGCGCCAGATGGCTGGCAGATCCGGGTCGGCGGTCGTGCCGTGCTCATCCGCGAGGGCGCCCTGCTGCTCTGACGGACACACTCGGGGGATCCACTACGCGCGGATGCCCGCGATCCGATTTGTGCGGCTGTGGCGACCTATCCCACGAGAGCACCCCGAAGGAGACACGAATGCAACGCGCACTCCGGCTAACCGGCAGCTACCTGCCCTTGTGTCTGCTGCTTCTCGTGCAGAGCTTCCCGGCGGCCGCGCAGAATCGGCTCCACTCGAACGCGGAGCAGCGCGAGGCGCTCAGCATCACCATCTATAACCAGGGCTTCGGACTGGTGCGCGAGCGCCGCAACCTGGAGCTGGGGCGCGGGGAGGTCCGGCTCGACTTCGGCGACGTCGCCGCGACGATCCAGCCGGAGACCGTCTACATCCGCTCGCTCGACGGAGACGGGTTGAACGTGCTCGAGCAGAACTACCAGTACGACCTCTTGAGCCCGCAGAAGCTGCTCGAGAAGTACGTGGGGCGGCAGGTCAAGGTGTACCGCTGGAACGAGGTGACGGGGCGCGACGAGGAGTACGAAGCCGAGGTGCTGGGAACGAACGGCGGCACGATCCTCAAGATCGGTGACGAGATCACGTTCAACTTCCCCGGCCGCATCTCGTTTCCGGAGATCCCGGAGAACCTGATCGCCAGGCCAACGCTGAGCTGGCTTCTGGACAGCGGCCGACCGCACCACAACCTCGAGGTCTCGTACCTGGCCCAGCAGCTGAACTGGAAGGCCGACTACGTGTTCGTGATCGACGAGAACGATGCAAACGGAGATCTCACCGGCTGGGTCACGCTCACCAACCAGAGCGGCGTCGGCTACGCAGACACGCGGCTCAAGCTGGTGGCCGGCGACGTGCAGAGAGTAAGGGCGGAGCTCGAGCTCAGACGCCGTCAGACCATGGCGATGGCGGCGGAGGCGAGCCCGGGATTCTCGGAGGAGAGCTTCTTCGAGTACCACCTGTATACGCTGGACAGACCCACGACGATCCTGAACAACGAGCAGAAGCAGGTCACGCTGCTCTCCGCCTCGGGCATCGGCGTCGAGAAGCGACTGATCTTCTACGGCGCGGCCCAGTATTACCGCGGCTCATATGGACAGGTGATCTCCAACCAGAAGGTCGGCGTTTACCTCGACTTTCAGAACAGCGAGGAGAACAGCCTGGGCATGCCGCTTCCCAAGGGCATCGTGCGCGTGTACAAGGCCGACTCCGAGGGATCGCAGCAATTCATTGGCGAGGACCGGATCGACCACACGCCGCGCGACGAGAAGCTCCGCATCAAGATGGGAGAGGCCTTCGACGTGGTCGGGGACCGCCGACAGATGGACTTCAAGGCGCTCGGCCGCTGCGTGTCGGAGAGCACCTGGGAGATCGAGCTGCGCAACCGCAAGGACGAGGACGTGCGCGTGGAGGTCTTCGAGCCCGTTGGGGGCGACTGGGATATCGTATCGTCGAGCCATCCGGCGCAAAAGCAGGACGCGCACACGTTCAAGTTCGACGTCGACGTTCCGAAGCGCGGCGAGGAGAAGATCCGTTACCGCGTGCGCGTGCGCTGGTGCTAGCGGAGGCTCTTGTGAGACCCTGGCGGCTGCATGAGCGACCGCCTTCCCGATGAGCTTTTCCGTCGCCAGGACGAATCTCCTGATGCCGAGTTCTACAACGCTCCGCGCTTCGTCACCCACATCGATCCCGAGACCATTGCGGAGCTCACGAAGGTCTACGGCGAGCTCCTGACTCCAGGTGCGAGCGTGCTGGACCTGATGTCGTCGTGGGTCTCGCACCTGCCGCCCGACGCCACCTACTCTCGCGTGGCCGGCCTGGGAATGAACCGCGCGGAGCTCGAAGCCAACCAGCAGCTGAGTGACTTTGTCGTGCACGACCTCAATGGGAAGCCGGAGCTCCCCTACGCGGACGGGTCCTTCGACGCGGTCGTGAACGCGGTGTCGATCCAGTACCTGACCAGACCCGCCGAGGTGTTCGCGTCGATTGCCAGGGTGCTCCGACCCGGCGGGCTGTCGATCGTCGCCATGTCGCATCGGCTGTTCCCCACCAAGGCAATCGCTGCCTTCCACGCTCTGCCGCCTCCACGCCGGGTGCAGCTCGTGACGACGTACCACGAGCTCGCAGGCGGCTTCAGCGAGCCGCAGTTCCTGGATCGCTCCCCACCGAACCGTGATCCCCTGTGGCTGGTGTTCGCTCGTCGCGAGGGCGGCGCCTGAGCCACGGACCCCGGAACCAGTCACGGGGTATATACTCGCCCCTCGTGGTGCGAGCTCGCGCCGGGAGAAAGCAACATGCGCAGTCTCTCTATAGGGATCAACTGGCAGGGCGCCTTCGACATCGACAACGTGATCGAGCAGGCCAAGGTTGCCGACGACGCCGGCGTCGACTCCCTGTTCGTCGCCGAGGCCTGGGGCCGCGACGCGTTCACGATCCTCGCGGTGCTCGTGCGCGAGACGAGCCGGATCAAGCTCGGCACCTCGATCGTGAACAACTATTCGCGCAGCCCCGGTGCGCTCGCACAGCACTTCGCAACACTCGACGAGCTCTCCGGTGGCCGCATGATTATCGGGCTCGGCAGCTCCGGCATCCGCGTGATCGAGCACTTTCACGGCGTGGAGTTCGGTCGGCCGCTCACACGGCTGCGCGAGTACGTCGACATCATCAACATGCTCATGCGGCAGGAGCCGCTCGTGTACTCTGGGAAGATCTTCAAGCTCGAGCGCGGCTTCAAGCTTCGCTTCGAGCCGGTACGCGACCACATTCCCATCTGGATCGCGTCGGTCACGCCCAAGTCTGTCGCGCAGACCGCCGAGATCGCGGACGGCTGGTTCCCGATCTTCATCCCGAAGGAGCAGTGGAAGACTCAGCTCGATCACTTCTTCGACGCGGTCAAGGCGGCCGGTCGGAAGCCAGACGACGTGGTCGTGCGCAACCCGAGCACTGTGTCCGTGACGGACGACCCGAAGCGCACCTACGGTGGACTCGCCGCGAACACGGCCTTCTACATCGCGCGCATGGGCGACTACTACTACGAACACTTCGTGCGCATGGGCTACCGCGAGCAGGCGGACACCGTGCGCAAGGCCTGGGAGGAGGGTGGCTCCGGCGCCGGCACGACCGCGCTGCCCGCCGAGCTCGTCCAGCAGCTGGGCACGGCCGGATCGGTCGAGCAGTGCATCGATGCGATCGATGAGGCAGAGGCAGCCGGCTTCCGGTCGCACTCGGTCTCTATCGCGGAGTCGGACCCGAAGAAGCTCGCCAATATCTATCGTCAGCTAGTGGGGTAACACCATGGAGACGGGAAACTTCCGGGGCTTCGAGGTGAGCCTGCAGGAGCCGGGGATCGCGCACATCCAATTCAATGAGCCAAAGCGACTGAACGGGATGACCGCGCCGCTGAAGCGCGACCTGGTCGAGACCTTGATCCAGGCCCAGCTTGACAATGCGGTTCGCGTGGTCCTGTTCAGCGGCTCCGGGCGCGCCTTCTCGGCGGGAGACGACATCTCAGGCCATGCGACGGACCCGAACGCCGTGCTGGTGCCGAACATCCCCCCGGGCCATGACACACCGATCGGTACGTACGACGGTCTGCGCGGGCTGTCGCAGCCGGTCAACCAGGCGCTGCGAAACCTCGACAAGCTCTCGATCGCCGCCATGAACGGGGTCGCGATCCAGACCGGCTTCTCGCTGGCCCTTAGCTGCGACTTCCGTATCGCCTCGTCGGACGCACGCATGGGCAGCGCGACATTGCGCTTCGGACTGCTGCCGGACGAGGGCGGGCAGTTCTTGCTCGTGCAGCTGCTCGGCGTTGCGCGCACCATGGACTTCCTGATGCGCAAGCGGATCGTCACAGCCCAGGAGGCGTTCGAATTGGGCCTGGTGCACGAGGTGGTGCCCCCCGACGCCCTAGAGGAGCGGGCATTGGAGTTTGCGCGCGAGCTCGCCAACGGGCCGCAGGTCGCCATGCGCCTGCTCAAGCGCTCCATCTACAACGCCGCCGAGATGACCTTCGACCAGGCGCTCGACGAGATTGCCGCGAAGACCGCCGTGTCCGACCACCATCCAGACGCGCGCGAAGGCGGGGCCGCGTTCCGGGAGAAGCGCACTCCGCATTTCAACCGCTGGCTCGAGAAGGACTGAGCGACCGGCAGCTCTGCCGCAGTTCTTCGTGAAGGCTCCCCTGTAGCCGAGTCTTTGGGCTTCTCGCTCGACTCCGCTCGCCAGCACCCAGGCGAGATCGATTCAAGACTCTCGCGCCGGACTCCGATGAGGAGTTCGAGCTGAGAGAACAGGCCGACTTGTTCTGCCGGCTCCTCGACAATGGCAAACCCGCCGAAAGACGGGGACGCAAAGCCAGTGCCCTCACCTGCACAGACAGACGGGTCGAACGGCTATCGAAGGGAGCGAGAGATGTTCAAGTCTCGAGAGGCGAACGCGCGCGCCAACAAGAGCGCGCACGCCGCGCGATGCCTGCCCGGCTCACCCCGCAGCAGCTCCCCCGTCGGCTTCACACTGGTCGAGCTCCTGCTGGTCATCGCGATCATCGGGGTGCTCGCCTCCGTGGCGATTCCACGCGCCAAGCACATCATGTTGCGCACACATCGCGCCGAGGCCTACCTGGCTCTCGGCGGAATGCACACCGCACAGACAGCCTACATTGCCGAGGTCGGTCAGTACGGCGACACGTTCGCGCGCATCGGGTTCGAGCTCGAAGGCGGCGTGGTGATCTCCCCGACCCAGATTGACGGCAACTACTACCGCTTCCAGCTCCAGACCTTTGATATCAACGCAAATCCGGACGCGAACTTCTCCGTGGTCGCCACGGCGGATCTCGTGCCCGGTGACGATGTCCTCGACGTCCTGATGATTGAGAACAACATCATCCTGAAGGACTAGCCCGGTCGTTGCAGTGGTTCGATTGAAAGAAGAGGTGATCCAGATGAAGTTGATGCAATTGATCGGAATCAGCGCAGCAGCAATGCTGAGCTTCTCGCTCGTCCTGCTTGCCCCTGGCACCAGCGCCGCGGACAGACAGGTCGACTCCGGAGAGATCCTGTTGCTCTCGGACGAGATCCTCGGCAACTCCGTGGAGATCGAACGACCGACCGGGACCGTGCCGCCCACCAATGGTGTGCCCGGTGCGCTCGTACCGGACGGTCCCGCGCCGACCATAGCCGACGGCGACCCCGGTGACGGCGTGGAGGAGGCCGATGACGGGAGCACGCTCGCGTCGGGTGCGGACCACAACAGGCCGGACAAGGCCCCCGGGGAGAACAGCCGCTCTGGCCTCAGCGACGGCACGAACCCCGGCCTCGGGAGCGGCAGGGACAACAGCCCCAACCAGGGAACAGACAACCCGAGCAACGCGCCCGCCCGCCTCCACCCGCGCCACCGCTAGCGGGGCGAGCACACAAGGAGGGGAGTGATGGCGTCCATGTCCGAGTCCGGTCAGGCCTCTGCGGCGAAGCTCGAAGTCTTAGAACGAGTTCGCAGCTTCGCCGCACTCCGGGGCGCCCAGCGAGCACTCGAGCCATCGGCTTGCGCGCCGGGCGCCCTACCGGCGCCCGAGCGCTGGCGCGAGATCCGCGAGCGGCTCGGTGTGCTCAGCAAGTGCCTGGCGCGGGGCGGGGAGCCGGCTCCGGGTGATCCCGAGCTGCGCCCCGAGCTCGCCGAGATCGATCTGCGTCTCGCCGAGCTGAAGCAGGAGCTGCTCGCCGCGCTCGAGGGGATCCCCCTCTCCCAGCTGCGAGCCACCCTCCCGACGACCTTCCTCGATTACTCCGACGAGGTCATCGCCCTGCTGGATCTCTGCGTGGGCACAGAGAGCGGCCGCGCGGGTCGCGACAGGATCACCGAGTACCTGGTCACGATGATCGCGTCGGAGCAGTGTGCTGGCGTGCGCCGCATGGTGCGCGATCCCGTTCAAGTCAGTCCCGCACTGACCCTGTACTCCAACGCACTCGGCGATGCCCTGGATCCCGACACAGATCCCGTCCAGGTTGCCCAGACCTTCGACGACGCGGCGCAGCGCCTGCAGGAGGCCACGAACGTCAGCCCCGTGCTGGCGGAGATCCGCGAGCTCAAGCAGGGACTCGGCGAGTCCGTCTTCTCCCCGTCGATCCTGCGCGCCGTCGTCGGCTACAACCTCGCGGTCTGGAACCGTCACGAGGATCTGCTCGACCAGACGCGGACGGACGACTGGATCGCCGACTCGGAGCTCATCCTGTCGATCGAGGTGGAGCTCGACGACGACGAGACGCTGACCCTGAGTGGGATCGACGGGCGCGATCCCGTGGTCCCGACACCCGCTGTGGTAGAGCCCAGAGAGACCACGCAAGAGCGTGTGGACTCGCAGCGGGAGGGCATCGCGCGCGTCGAGGGTGCGATCGCCGGACGTCTGCGCGGCGAGACAAACGGTCTGCGCGGCGAGACAAACGACAGCGAGCTCCTCTCCGAGATCATCGGAGGCCTGGAGCTGAGCGAGCGCGAGGAGAGTGCATTCTCGAGTGGCGCGACGCCCATCGACGAGCTCATTCGCAGCATGGTGGCAACGGGGATCGCGATCCGGCGTCTCCCGACGCTCGGATCACGCTATGTGGAGCTCGGCCTTCGCCCGACCGTTCTCCAGTCCGACTGGGTGCGCAAGCTCAACGAGCAGGTCCGACAGACGACGAAGCAGCAGATCGCTCAAGGTGCCTACGCCGATGCGCGCGAGATCTCGGCAACGAAGCATCGCTATCTGTACGCCTCACTGGCGGAGCTGATCCGAAACGCAACGCGCAAGGCCGGCGCCGAGTCGAGCTTTATCGAAGGTGGCGGGGAGGCGCTCCGGGCCGCGGCGGATGCGGGGAGCTGGCGCCCCTCCATCGTCTTCCTCGACACAAAGGCCAAGCGAATCAGCGCAGCTGCTATCCTGTTCGTGGTGCTGCTGGGCTCGGTGGGCATGCGCTTCCAGATGATCAAGCCGCGGCCCATTGATCTCTTCAGCGAGGAGAGGCTTGCGGACCTGTCGAGCTACATCGATTCGGGCTACCGCAAGCAGGGCTTCGGGCGTCTCTTCGTCGGCGCGATCTTGCCCGGGTGGAAGAAGATGTCGGTGGAGGAGCAGCGCGCGGAAGGAACAGAGATCGCCAGGCGGCTTCATTATCAGGGAGTTCGAGAGGTGATGCTCTACGACCAGAGCAGGCAGCTCCGATTCCACTATGCTGGTGGACAGGTGCGTATACCGACGGAGAGAGTCCGGGCACCCTGATCCGAGCAGCCTGGCCTCATGACCGGAGGGGAGAAATGACCAGGCACATCGTCTGCCTGAGCTTCGACTTCGACGCCGTATCGGGCTTGATCGCGAGCGGACAGACGACTCCGACGCCGATCTCGCGCGGCGAGTTCGGTGTGGTCGGCGCCGCTCGGATTCTGACCCTGCTCGAGAAGTACGGGATCCCGGCCACGTGGTTCATTCCGGGCGTCACGATCGAGACCTATCCAAACGCCTGTAACGCGATCGTCGAGGGTGGCCACGAGATCGCGCATCACGGCTGGCTCCACGTTGCGCCGGCACAGCTATCCCGGGAGCAAGAGGAGGCGGGGCTCGTTCGTGCGAACGACGCCATCCACAAGCTCAGCGGGCAACCGGCGAGAGGCTACCGCTCGCCGGCCTGGGATCTGAGCCCGCACACGGTCGAGCTGCTGCTGAAACACGCCTTCGTCTACGAGAGCAGCATGATGGGCCATGACTACCAGCCCTATCACGCCCGCAGTGGCGACGTGATGGAGCTCGACAAGCCCGTGGTGTTCGGCGAGGAGACCTCGCTCATAGAGATGCCGATCAGCTGGACGCTGGACGACTATCCGCACTTCGAGTTCATGCGTGGCCAGGGGCTCCGGAACGCGGGCGGCGTGCTCGAGAACTGGCTCGACGATTTCATCTACATGACTCGAATCACGGATTGGGGCGTGCTCACGTACACGTGCCACCCGTTCGTGATCGGGCGCGGCCACAGGATGCTCATGCTCGAACGGCTGATCCTGCAGCTGCTCGAGCGCGGCGCGGTCTTCCACACCATGGAGGACGCAGCCGCGGAGTTCGCGGCGCGTCCGTGACGACTCCCCGCTAATCCTCACCCTCGGCCAGGCGCTGTAACATGTCGCGCAGAGAGCGAAGCTCACGGCCTGCCTCCTCGAAGCGCTGCGCCCCCTGCAGCTCCAGGTACCGCTCGAAGGACTCGTTCGCCTCCCGTGCAAGTCCTTTGGCCGCCGCCACATCGGGCATCAGCAGATCCGACGGGCGCTGGTTTCTTCGCTCTCCATCGAAGAGGCCCTGCAGGGCGCCCTCGAAGGTGTCCGCATAGCTCATGGCGTCCCCATGCATCACGACCACGAGCCGGAGCTCGGGGTACGCCGCGGTATCGGCCTGCAGGTAAATCGGCTCCACATAGAGGAGCGCATCTTCGATCGGAATCGCCAGCACGTTGCCGCGTATCACGCTGGACCCCCGTTGGTCCCACAGCGTGAGCTGACTGGACAGGATGGGGTCCTGATCGATCTTTGTCTCCACCTGCTGCGGGCCCAGCACCCGCCTCTCCTTCGGGAACTTGTACGCGAGCAGACGTCCATAGTTCTCCCCGTCGCATAGGCCCGCGATCCAGCCGATGAGCACCTGGCGCCTCTTCGGTGTAAAGGGCAGGACGGAGACGAACTCCGGCTGATCGGAACCGGGGAGCTCCCACATCACGTAGTAGGGCTCCACCGGGCGCACAGCGTCGTAATACTTCTCCGTAGCGCGGACCCAGAGATCCTCCTGGTTGTAGAACACGGCAGGGTCGCTCATGTGGTACTTGGCGTACACCAAACCCTGGGCAAGCAAGAAGCTCTCGGGGTAGCGCACGTGCGCCTGGAGACCCGCTGGCATTTCGGCGCGGTCTCGAAAGAGGCCAGGCAGTGCCCGCTGCCAGACCTGCACCAGCGGATCATCTGGATCGAAGACGTAGAAATCCACTGACCCGTCGAACGCGTCAACGACCGCCTTCACGGAATTGCGGGCGTAGTTCACGCCGTCCAGGTGCGGTGCGACGCGGCTCGCCAGGCGGCGGGAGCGGCTCGTCTCGCGATACTCGATCACCTCTCGCGAGGAGAACGCCTCGCTATAAGGGTAGTAGGTGGATGTCGTGTACCCGTCGATGATCCAGAACAGCCGCCCGTCGACCAGCACAATGTACGGATCGGGGTCCCACTCCAGGAACGGCGCCAGAATCGCAACCCGCTCGTGGATCTGGCGATGGAACATGATGCGAGATTCGGCGGTCGGATAGCTCGAGACCAGGAACTGTGTGCCGTCGAACCTCCAGCCGAAGACGAGCTTCCGCCAGAAGTTGGAAAGCTGTACACCCCCTCTTCCTGGATAGCGGATGTAGACGTTCTGGTCTCCTCTCGGATAGTCGAACTCCTCCTCCCGGGTGTTGACGACCACTGGAGAGTTCGTGAGCTCGCCATAGTAGATCTGAGGACGGTCCACCCGGAGCTCTTCCGCGTCCGCGCGTGGGGGAATGTCCTTGACCAGCAGGTTCGGAAGTCCGTCCGGAGTGAAGTCGCTGACGGTGCTCAAGGTGAGCCCGTAGCCGTGGCTGTACTTGAAGCGCTGGTTCACGAAGGTCTGACTCTGGGCCGGCAGGTTCCGCTGTGCCATCTCGCGGGCGGACACCATGACCTGCCGGTAGCGGTCCCCGATCGTGTATCGGTCCATGTCCACGTTGAAAAATTCGTAGTAGAGACGGATCTCCTGGAACTGCTTGTAGACTGCGTCGAGTGCACGCCAATCCCAGAGCCGCACTTCGGACAGAACGTGCGCGTTGTCCCGCATCATCTGGTCGGTGAACTGCTCCGTCGCCGGGAACTGCCGGGCCTCTACCTTGTGGAGACCGAAGCCGTGGCGTGTGAACTGGATGTTGTGCTCGATGTAGCGCCTCTCGAGCGTGATCTCGTTGGGCTCTACCAGCAGCCACTGTCCCAGGAGCGGCGCGAGCAAGAGCGCCACGAGCCAGGTGGCGGCGATTCCGGCCCACGCGGTGCCGGCGGCCGCAAGCTCCGGAGCCTCTGCGGCTCCCGTGCTGCGGAGCCAGCTGCGCCAACGAGCGCGTGACGGAGTGACGAGCCTGATGGGAGCCCGGCTCGCGGCTCGTCCGACCAGCCAGCCCTCCCAGCGGGCGCGGACGCCTGGTAGCAGAGGAGCCAGGCCGAGCCCCAGTGTCACGAGCGCCACCACCACGAGGGCCGGCAGGCGGATGTGCAGGTCGCTCCAGCCCGCGCCCGCTACCACTCCCCATGTTGAGTACAGCAGGTGGAACGCTTCGAGGACCGTGCCATAGGTCACCACCACGGCGAGGGCGGCACCAATCAGTAGTATCGGATGAACTCGAGCCCCTTCGAACTCGCGCCGCCGACGCAGCTGGATGGTTCCGTCCGCGCGCTGGCTGAACGATGCCGCGACGGCAGCAATCAGGCTCACGCCGCAAATCCACAAGAGCAGCCAGAACAAGCGATCGTAGAGCGGGAGCTCGAGCATGTAGAAGCCGACCTCGAGGCCGAAGATCGGCTCCCGCAGCTCCGTCGGTACGCGGTTCGCGAAGAGCAGGACCTCGTTCCAGCTCTCGTAGCCCCAAATGCCTCCGCCGAAGCCACCGACCAGGTCGAGCGAGGTCCGGGAGGCCGTGCCCGTCTTCGCCAGAGGACTCGTCAGCAGGTGAACACCGAGGCCTCCCAACGCGGCACCGAGCGCGAGCATTCCCACCCTCGTCGCAACCAGCGTCCAGAAGCGGTCTGCGTACCCAACGGCACCGAACCAGAGCATCTCGGCCCAGAAGCTGAGGAGAGCAAACAACAGTACGGTGACCACGAGCCAGCAGATACCGAGGCGAATCTGAGGACGGTGGGAACGGCGAACCCCTCCCATCACGAGCCATGCTCCGGAACCCACCAGGGCGGCAAGCAGGATCAGGTACACGAGCTACCCCTCGGCGACGGTGGCGCGCATGTCGTTCGTGTGCTGCGCGTGCGACGCCATGGATGACCGAATCTACCAGATCCGCGGCGGCCCGCCCCTCCCCCGTCGACCGTCATGCTCCGCGAATCTGGCCGCGTCGATCCCCATACTACTCCGCGCCCACCTGGTAGACGATCACGATCGCGACGATGATCAGATCGAGCAGGGCGGTCAATCCAAAGGCCAGCGCCATCTGGAGCCGGGCGAGCGCGCTCTGGGGCTTGCCAAGGTAGAGCGCGCCGATGTTGGCCAGCATGAACATGAACCAGGTGACCGGGCTCACGTTCTCCGCGCTCCCCGATTCCACAAGCGTCAGGAGCTGAGCGATGGTCGCGCCGGGGAGAATCAGCGCGGGCAGCCAGGCGACAAGCTTGCGCGGATTCAAGAGGCCCTCGGCGCAGACAACCCGATCGCGGCGATGAGCCCACCGTAGTAGAGAAGATTGGGGAGCATCCGCAGCAGGTAGCCGAGGTCCGATCCGGTTCCGAGGATAATGATGTCCGCCGTGGCCCACAATCCGTAGTACAGCACCACGAACCAGCTCAACGATCGAATCCAGCCCCGAGAGCGAGCGCTCGGATGCCAGCGTAGAAGGGCCAGGGTCAGCCCAGTGAACGACAGCTCGTAGATCAGGAACAAGACCCGGGCGCCGCTCATCGTTTCGGGCAGTGCGCTGAGCACGACCTGCGTCGACAGCGGGACGACCACGGTCAACGCCAGCGCGCTGAGCACGCTCCGGCGGCGCAGCGCGAGGCGGCCGTCGGCCGTTCCCGCCCACACCACCAGCAGGTAGCGGAAGTCCCCGGCCAGGACGAAGAAGAGCGGGACGATGCTTGCCAGCGACGAAGGCAGTGCCCCCAACCCGAAGACGTGGGCCGAGGTGAGCCAGGCGTCCAGGATCGAGACCAGCCCGAGCAACGCACAGTAGCCACGCAGGCTCGGATGGAGTCCCTGCCGCGACAGGCACAAGCCCAGCGCGAGCCCCGCGGCGATCCACAAGAAACCGGGGTGCTGGAGCGGTCCGTTGTAGAAGGTCTCAAAGACGCCGGCGTCAGGGGGCACCCGGGGGCTCCCTCTCTGGCTCGAGCTTGCGCTTTGACATGGCGCCCATGTAGGCGAGCAGGCTCTCGATGGTCTCGCCTCGATTGCGGAGCGCCGGGTTCAGGCGAGGCATCCGGCTGGTCGGAACGATCTTTGCGGGATCGTCGATCCAGCTGCGCAGCCAGTCGAGCTCCCGATACTCGATCGGATTGCTCGGAGAGTTGAGCTCGGGGCCGATCGCTCCGCCCTCGCCGTTCATCGCGTGGCAGCGATTGCAGTGAACACCGAAGGCCGCGTAGCCGGCGATGACCTCGGGGGCGGCGTCCTCGGCCGGCGCGGAACGGGGAAAGCGGTCGCGGCTTCGCACGAGGTCCACGCCCACCAGCTGGTACGGCCAGCCGTAATCGGCCTCCTCGCGGAGCTGTGCGCTCTCGAGGTTGTCCCAGATGAGGTAGAAGGGCGAGAGATCGATCCTCTTTCGGCTGCCGGACTCGAGCTTGCGGATGGAGAAGCCATCCTGGCCCACGCGGTCGAACGCCAGCCAGGCTCCGTGCTCCAGCACGCGCTGCACCGGAATCGTGGGCTGGTAGCCGTCACTGCAGGTGAAAAGGAGCAGCAACTCCGGCTGCGCGCTCCAGTCGTCGCCGTAGAGGAAATCGAGCACGGAGGCGAACGGGATCGCGCGGAACTCGGCCTCGCGTTCCTCGTGGGGCTCGAAGACGCGAAGCACACTCGGTTCGACGATCCGAGACAGCGCCGAAATGTCGAGGCTGCGAAGCGGCGCAGCGTGAAGCGCAAACGCAAGTGCTTCTCCGGTGCTCGCATCCACATCGCGCGCCAACTCCGAGCCTCCGGCATCCGCGGCAATCGCGAAGGCCAAGGCGCAGAGCGCCGCGCGCAGAGCCTGGCATTGGGGACTACGCCTCCTCCATACACCCAAGCGCGTACTCCGTGTGCGTAATGGACCCCGCACTGGAGGGTCCACGGCTGCACATGCACAGATGTTGCGCACGGGCCCGGACCCTCACTCCCTGTGCGTGGCCGTGGTCCATCATCGCGTGCGCGACCTCCCGAACCAGATCCTCCTGGATCTGAAAGCGCCGAGCATGGGCATCCACCAGCCGGGGGAGCTTGCCGAGGCCCAGGATTCTGTCGCCGGGCACATAGGCGAGGTCGACCTTTCCAAAGAAGGGCAGGAAGTGGTGGGCGCAGATCGAGTGAAAGTCGATCTCCACGACCTCGATGAGGCCGGGCCGCTCGTCCTCGCGCAGCATGCGGGTGGTCTTGAGGATCTTGGCCGGATCGATCTCGTAGCCGCAGAGCAGCTCTTTGTACGCGAGCGCAATGCGTTCGTCCGATCCCGATTCGTTGAACCATTCCATGGCCTTTGGATCATCGGTAACGTGTTCGGCCAGCCAGTCGACAAGCTTCATGTTCTCTCCGTGCCGCTGCGAGCTTCAGCACCCATGACCGCTTCTACGCATCTCTCGAGACTCCTCCAGAAGCGGAAGCTGTCGAGCGTACCGTTCAGCCAGCCCAACGAGACGCAGTAGCGCTTGGTAGGCGACCGGTGATGCTGGGCGTGAGAGCCGGCCGAAAGGATCGCGCCGAGCCGCTGAAGACCGCGAACGACGGCCGGAGGGTTTCGGACGTGCGCCCATTTGTGAAGTTGGTTGGCAGCGGCAGCGACGCAGATCAGCGAACACAAACCTGCGTACCAGAAGACCTGCCCTCCCGACGCGAGTTGCCAGGCAAACGGTGAGAAGAGCAGAAAGCCAGCGGTGGCTGCGAGCGCCGCCACACCGTTCACCTCGATCCAGTCGTGCCAAGCTATACCTTGCGGATCGACGTGATGGTCGCGAAAGCCCTTGATGAGCCCCGCTCCGACCCACGGCGTCTCCTCGCTCCCCCAGGTGTCGCACGCCCAGTGAATCATCGCTGTGAGCAGGT
The DNA here is from genome assembly GCA_965247115.1 of Myxococcota bacterium. Classification (GTDB taxonomy): domain Bacteria; phylum Myxococcota_A; class UBA9160; order SZUA-336; family SZUA-336; genus JAUXJB01. Next base: position 1,500,232 of record CBDFGR010000003.1, on the reverse strand, counting down.
CGGCGCCGAGCGCTCCCACAAACAGCCCCGCGGCGAGTGCCGGCGGGGACGCCGCGGCGAGCAGCTGAACCAGCCCTGCGAGATAGACGAGCGCAAGCACGCCGGCCACGAGGATGCTGGCCGCGTAGATCGCGCGGACTCGCGGGCCGGATCGCAAGGCAGGCGCGCCGCCCCTGCGTCCGTGGCCGAATGCGAGCGGATGTGGAGTTCTTGCGAGAGTACGCATAGCCGATCCCGGTAGCATCGGCGCTGCGGGCGCCTGGCGTCAAGCGTACGTACCTGGTCCGCGGGTGGAAGCTCGCGTTGCCGACTGGCTGACGTGGGGCTTCTTCTCCCTCGCCTTTTGCACCCGCAGACGCGCTCGGCATACTAGGCGGATTAGCGGAAGGAAGCGCTTATGGCAGTAAGAGCCGAGGTCGCGAGATCCGGGATCGGATTCGGCGCGGCGCTGGCGATCGTCATCTCCTGGTCCAATAACTCGTCAATCCTGTGGGCGATCGTTCACGGCGTACTCTCCTGGCTCTACGTGATCTACTACGTTGCCACTCGCTAAGCCATTAGCGCTAGCCGAAACCGTTGCGACGGTCGATCGACTCGCGGATGGGCGCTTGACAAGCCCTAGCCCGAGGGAAAGCCGTACAGCTTGACCGCGTTGTCGTGGACTATCTTTCGGGTAGCCTCCGCGTCGATTCCAGCGAAGTTCTGCGCGACGAGCTTCCGGGAGAATGGCCACACGCCTTCGGTGTGGGGGTAGTCGGAGCCCCACATGAGATTCTCCTCGCCCATCAGTTCGCGCGTGAGCACGCCCGCGCGGTCGTCTTCGAAGGTCGCGTAGAACTGGCGCCGGAAGTATTCGGTCGGGGGAAGGTCGAGCTTGGGTTCGAGCCAGCCGCGGTGGTCGGTCCACCAGTGATCCATGAAGCCCAGCACGTTCGCGATCCAGCCGATGCCGCTCTCGACCAGGGCCCAGCGCATATCGGGGAAGCGCGCAGCCGCACCGCCCCAGATCAGGCGTAGCAGTGGGTCGCTCATCTCGATGCGCAGCTGGCTGATGATGATGCCCCCGGCCCCGGGACCGTGTGCCTTGCCATAGGTTTCGCGACCCCCGATGTGGATGCTCGCCACCACGCCCATGTCCTGAAGGGTGGCCCAGAGCGGATCCCAGTCGGGCAAGTTGTAGGGCACGTCGTCATTCCAAGCCGGGAGCATGACACTTTCAAAGCCGAGCTTTGCCGCGCGCTCCGCTTCGCTGATCGCCCAGTCGATGGGTCCGCGGTTGGGCAGCATCGCGACGCCCTTGAGGCGCTCCGGGTAGGCGCCGCAGAACTCTGCGAGCCAGTCGTTGTACGCGCGGCAGCTGGCGTAGAGGTATTCCGCGTCGGGCGCGCGCACGAGGGTCAGGCCGACTCCGGGATAGATCACCTCGCCCGACACCCCGTCGAGATCCTGGTCCTTGATGCGCTCGTCGGGATCCCAGCACCCGGGTCGATTGTCTTCGTATCGATACCCCTTGGGCGCGGGGATCTCGAGCCCTTGGGCCTTGAGATCCGCCATCGCCCCCTCGAAGGCGATCGGGCGTGGGCGCAGACCGTCGATCACGATGTAGTCGCATCCGTCGGCCAGCGTGGTAATCCGCGGTGCGCGATCGCGCCAGGCTCGATCCATCCGAGTGGTCCAGAGGTCGGCGGGTTCCACGACGTGGGAATCGGCGGAGATCAAGCGCTCGGTGTACTCGCTCATGGGCGTTCTCCAGCTCCGTGCGAACCGCCGGAGCCTATCAATCGGCTAAACGTGAAGGGCCAGTATGACCTTCTCCGAGAATAGCTTCATCGAGTCCATCACCTTCTCGTGAGGCATCCCGCCCGCTTGCGTCCAAGAGATATGCAGGTCTACTCCCAGTCCCTCAAAAGCCTTGAGTCTCTCGATACAGTAGTCCGGGTCGCCGACGACGATCGAATTGACTTCCTGCAGCGCGTCGAAGGTCATCTTCTCGTCCGGGATTCCGCCCGCCTGGGCCATCTCGTAGTATCCCTCGTAGCTCTTGATCGGTTTGGACCCTAGCGACTTCAGGATCTTACCCGTGTACTTGGCGTTCCAAACGTAACACTCCGCGGCGACCTCCTGTGCCTTCTTCTTTGTCGTGTCTACGAAGACCTCCGACAACACGGCGACTCGGGGCTTGTGCCGATGCCCCGCTTTCTTGAAGGCCGCTCGATACCGCTCGATAGATTCCTTGACCTCCTCAAACGTGGCGTAGTGCGAGGCCAATTGCAGACCGTGACCTATCTCTCCGACGATATCTGCGGTACTGCCCTGGATGGCCGCGACCCAAACCGGTGGGTGCGGCTTCTGCACCGGCTTGGGAATGAGAGAGATTTCCTCCGGAACATCATAGTGCACCCCGCGGTGCGTGAACTTCTCCTGTGTAAACGCCTTGAGCACAACCTCCAGATGCTCCGAAAAGGTCTCTCGACTGTCAGCCAGCGGAACACCCAGCACATCGGCCTCCAGGGGATTCGCTCCCCGCCCAAGGCCAAAGTCCACCCGTCCCCGGGTCAGGATGTCCAGCGTGGCCATCTTCCCGGCCGTATGAATCGGGTGATGGTAGGGCAGAAGCAATACGGCGAACCCGATCCGGACTCGCTGGGTCCGCTGGCTCAAGGCTGCCGCCAACAACTCCGGCGCCGGCGAACAGGAATACCCAGGGAAGAACCGCTGCTCGGCAAGCCAGACGCTGTCATATCCTAACTCCTCCGCATACTCACACTGCGTCAAGAAGTTCTCGGTAGAGTCCACTTCCGTTTGCCCGCGGTCCGGGCGAACATCAATCGTGGAGAAAATCCCAAACTCCATGTTCCCCTGCCTCCAATCCGCTGGTGGCTACAGCTCCTGACAGGATGCCAGCATACACCCGTCTCCCCTGTCCGAGACCCGAGACGGCTCTTCCGTGATCCCGATGAACGAGGGGTCGGGAACGCGCACAGCGAGCAAGGTCTCAAGGCCAGCCCGGGTGCGGCCGAGTAGGTGCGCATGGACCGCAATGACCTCGAGCAAGCAGGCCGACGAGCGAAGACTGTGGGACGGAGGGCCGCGAAGGCAGCCCAACAGGCTGCCCAGGCAGGGCTCCGGACGGCGAAGTCAGGTCGCTCGATCGCAAAGGCAGGATTCCGAGCCGCGACCGTGGGACTTCGTGCTGCAAAGGCGGAGCTGCGGGTAGCGCAAGACGAGGCATCGACGCGAGAAGAGTAGGGATCGGCTGCTCTGCAGCAAAAGGCCAGCGCCACCTATGAGCACTACCGACCGGGTCCTCACGTATCTCCGGTCGAATTCCGCCCGAGGCGGCTGCGACGACTGCCTTGCCAGAAAGACCGGCATCCGGGCCCGCCCGAAGGTCGCCGAAGCCTGTCGCCAGCTCGCCACTGAAGGCACGCTGGTGCGCAAGAAGGGCAAGTGTCCCCTCGGTGACCATACGAGGGTTCTGAACACCCTCGCCCCGCAGGCCGCGTCCGGGCGCAGAGGTCGGCTCAAGTCCGGTCCTGCATCTCGACGGACCGGCGGCGGGGGGCGCACCCGCACCCCCGCGCCTCCCGCGAGCGCCGGCCTCGGTATCGAGGGCGCCTGGCGTTACGTCGACCGCTTCTGCAGAGCTCTCTGGGTCAAGCACCTGGAGTCGGACCCACCGCCGAGCCTGGCGGAGCTGATCACGACCTTGCGAGGCCAGGAGCTTCTCCCCGCCCACGAAGCCAACATGATGCACACCATCCGCGCCCTGCGTAACCTCGTCGTGCACGAGAACCTCGACTTCGGCGAGCACGAGACCGCGATCGCCCGCGCTGCCTGGGAGATCGTTCGCACCTGGGCCGAGCAGCGGGAGCGCGAAGCGTGGCGCCTGACCCTCAAGATGTGCGCGTGAGGTAAGCGAACCCGCGGACACCGCTCAACAGGTCGGCCAGTACGTCAGGGGGCGGGACTCTGGGGGTGGCACGGGGCCGCGCTAGGGGACGGGCGCCAAGGTGACCTCTGCGCCCGCGGGCGCGACGACGACCGTGCCGCCGACCCGGATCGTTTGCTCGACTTCGACACGGTCGGCGTCGACGCGGCTCACCACGGCCTGACAGCGGATGACGTCGCCGGGAAAAACCGGGGCGCGGTTTCGGTAATGGAGCCGTGTGAGTCGGTCCCCGGGGCGGAGCGCCCGAAGCACTTGGTCGGCCAGTAGCGCCCCGAGCATCTGGCCGTCTACGACCGGCGCTCTCATCCCGGCTCGGAGGGCGTGCTCGGCGTCGTAGTGCAGACGATGCCAGTCCCAGGTGGCTGCGCCGTAGGCGACCATGTCGGCGAGGCTGATTCGACGCTCGAGGTCGGGAAGCCGTTCGCCAGCGGTCATTTGGACTCCGACGGACGGTAGATGAGCGTCTCGGTATTCGTGGCCAGCCATTCGCCGTCGTCGGCAGTGTAGGTCGCGCGCGCGGTGACGAGGAGGAGGGGACGGCCACCCGTGCCGATCCGCTCGACGGCGTCGACGAGTTCCCACGTCGTAGTGATGACGTCGTCGGGCCGTACGGGGCGACCGAACCGGTAGTCGTTACCGCCTCGGATCATGTGACACGGCACGGGCAGCGAAAGATCCCAAGCGTGTCCCAGGTAGGCGTCTGCGTCTGGTTCGGCGTTGCCCGTCAGCTGGTTGGTCTCGCACACGAGCGTGGGCGGCGCTTCATCCTTCCAGCGTGACGGGTCCGCCCCGACGGCCAAGGCGAAATAGCGGATAGAGGCCCGACCGAGCTCCTCAGGTGCCCGGTAGCTGAGCGTCCGGCCGATCATCGCTCGGATCGCGTCGGTGAGCAGCAGCGTCATGACAGGACGGCGAGAGCTTCGACCTCGATGAGCCACGAGCGGCTGAGCAGGCCGCCCACCACCACACCGGTTGAAGCTGGCAACGGGCGCTCGAGCATCCGACTCCGCACCGCGGCGACGTCACGATAGTGATCGACGCCGCTGGGCGTCACGTATTCCACGCTTTTCACGAGATCGCGGATGGACCCGCCTGCTGCCCTGCAAATCTCGTCGATCTGTCCGTAGACGAACTCCGCCTGGCCTCCGATATCGTCCGGTGCGACCGTCTCACCGGTCGAGGGATCCCAAGCGGTGGTCCCCGAGATAAACAGCAGATTCCCCGCCTGCACGGCCGGACTGAAAGTGAGCGAGTCGAAGGCCGGCCATCCCGGGTTCACAGGCTGCTTCGGGAGCGTCGAAGCCCACACATCGAGCGCGACCAGAACATCGGGATGCGGCAGTTTTGGCGAGACAACCCCCGTAGAGGCCGGGAACGCCGGGCCCAGCAGACGCCGACGTGCTTCGGCAGTGGCGCGGTAGTCCGCGCGCGTAGCAGCAGTCGTCTGCTCGACCGTCCGCACCACGTGGGTCAGGTCGAGATCGCGTTCGGCCAACAACCCTCCGGCCCGCTCGAGGACAAACTCGACCTGACCCACGAGGTCTCCTGGCGCGACGACGGTGCCATCTGCGCCTAGCGGCAAGATTTGCGGAAGCCGCACAAGGCCTCTCGGCGAACCGGCGACCACTTCAACCTCGACGACCGCGGTCGGCCGCACCAGCGACTCGACGACGATCGTCGAGGCCGCGCGACCCGTCGGGCGGACAGACGCGATCTCGCTCTGCTGTCGAAGCCCCTCGACGGTGAGATATTCCACCAGCTCGGAGCACGAGCCTACGTCGCGGCCCGCTCCATCCAGCACTGCTTTCACCTTGTCCCAGCACAGGGCGGCCTGCTCCGCGCCCGTGCCGATCACCGCGACCCGGCCTCGTTTGGCGTCATATGCGGCGGCGGTCTGGCCGGCCAACCAGGACGCGCCGGCGGCCTCGATGCCGAGCGAGAACGAGTACCGGGCGGGATTCAGCCAGGGAAATCGGACCGGCTCGACCGCGCGCTTTGCCATCAGTAGCTCCTCGGGAGACCGAGCTGTTCACCGAGCAGGTTGCGGCTCATCTCGTTGCTGCGCGTTTTGGAGCGGCAGGAGTTCGCGACGCGTCTTCTTCGACCAGAATCCATGGACCTCGTTTCGCTCGCGGCCCGTGCCTCCACGATTATGCGCCCCGTAGCTACCGATTAGCTACAGATCGCGCTCATCCGGCCGTGCAGAAGGAGAGCTCTGGTTGGAGACTGGCACACCCGAGAACGCATGAACGTACTGCGGAGCCCGACGGTCACTTTCAGAGGCGGCGGGAATCGAATCCGCGTCCGGCCACTTTTTCTGGCGTAGTTGCGCGTACTTAGCAACGCGGGTTGGCCCCGGTTCACACCCGGTTCACAAAGTCGGATTACAAACCTGAGGGGACCCGGCCGGCGGTTGGCCGGCCCAACAAGTACGGGCGACTCGGGTGTGTAACACTGTCTGACGTGGCGTTGCGGTACCTACAAGCAGACGAAACAACTGGCGAGGAGGTCGCTGAGACGTTGCGCCGAGACGGCGCGGTCGTGGTCGAGAACCTGATAGATGCAGCGACCGCATCGGCGGTCCGGAGCAGTTTCGAGCCGTATCTGGAGGTCAAGCAGCACGGTAGGGAGCGCTTCGAGGGGACAGCGACCAAGCGGCTCGGCTCACTCATCGGGCGCGCCCCCGAGATTCACCCTCTGGTGACGGACCCGGTCGTGTTGGGCGCGGCGGTCGACCTCTTTTCTGATGCCACCACCGTTCAGCTCAACGCCACACAAGTAGTGGCGATCTCTCCTGGCGAACACCGCCAGGGGTTACACCGCGATCAGTGGGCCTGGGACCAATTCCCCTGGCCTGTCGGTTATGACGTCGAGCTCTCCACGATGTGGGCGTTCACTGACTTCACGGCCGCCAACGGTGCGACTCGTGTTGCGGTGGGCAGTCATCTCAGCGATGGGCGGCCCCGGTTCGATGAGTCCGAGCTGAGCGTGGCCGAGATGGGCATCGGATCGACGTTGTTCTACACGGGTTCGGTGATGCACGGTGCCGGCGCCAACACCACCACAGACACGCGTGTAGGAATGATCATCTCCTACACCCGAGGCTGGTTGCGTCAACACGAGAACCAGTATCTGTGCGTGCCCGTCGAACAGGCCAGGAAGCTCCCCGAGCAACTGCAGCGTCTGATCGGATACTCGCGGGGTGCCTATGCGATCGGGTACTGGGGTGACATGGACGACCCCATCGAAGCGGTCCGACCTGGCGCGGGCACGTCCGGCCTCGGCGGCTCGCTCGCAGTGCCCCCCGTATCCGACCGAGCGTGATGCAGAGTCGCCGGCGGTCAGCCAGCTCATCACAACACACAGCTGTCCCGCCTGCCAGCATGAGAACTGGACTGCGCTGCGGAGCCTGGGCCTACGGGGTAAGCGCCTCTGCAGGCCAGCGGCCCGTAGTGTACGCCAGATCTGCGAGGCACTCGCCCACCACGATGGTGCACATCGAATCCGCATTTAGTCCGAGAGGATTGACTCCGCGCACCTCTACGTCCGAGATCACCCCGTGATCGATCTGGAATGCCGCATTGCAGACGGCGGGCTCGTTTGGAATCACCACCGTGGATTTGGATGTTCTCGGTGTGTCTTCAATATCGACGAACGCCCGACGTCGAAGATCCATGCGATAGATGAAGATGCGCCGTTCCGCATCAATGACAAAGTCGGTCGGCGGCCCCAGACAGCTGAGCAATTCACGTTCCTTCATTCCGAGCATCGCGGAACGCACTTCCTCGACCTTTCTCCCAAACGAGTTGCATCCCAGCACCACCAGACACACTCCAACGGCGAGTGACCAGACCGCTCGGTTGCCGTCCTGCCAGCCGCGGAAGTGAGTCCACCTATCGACGTCTCGGAGCGTCATACTGACCCCCGGCACTCGCGTATTTGTTGTTCCCCAACCTACACAAGCGGCCCCACGCGAACTTCAGCTCAACATCCGCTCTTCCTCCGTTCTAGGACTTGTGGGATACTCGACACCGCTCTCGCGACTGCGAGGTCTTCGTAAGTGGCTGAACCCCCTCAGGATTCTGAGTCCGGTGATACGACAGCCCTAGGCCGCGTCTTCGTTTTCGAGGACTTCGAGCTGCGGGCCCGAAGCTGTGAGTTGCTCCGCTCGGGCTCGGCCACGGACCTTCAGCTCAAACCCACGAGACTGCTTCTCTACCTCGTAGAAAACCGCGACCGAGTCGTGCCGAAGACGGAACTCCTCGACGAGATCTGGCCGGACGCAAAAGTCAGCGAATCCGCCTTCACCACTGCCATCGGCCAGATACGACACGCACTCGGCGACCACGGCGATACGCAGCGACTGATCCGAACTCGCCGAGGCCGGGGGTATCAGTTCGTTACAGAGGTCGAAGAGCGCTGGGGGGCGGAGGCGCGTCGTGGAGAAAGAAAGGCTCCCGTCTCTGTGGACCGAGCTCCAGTCCTGCGAGAACCTCCACGAGCCCGAGCGAAACGGTTCGGCCTCCGACCCGCCCAGGCAGCTGGTGTGGCGATCCTCCTCGCGGCTCTCACCATCATCTGGTGGTATGCGCGGGGGCCCAATGGGTCGGTCAGGGCCCTCGCCTTTGAAGAACGGGATTGGGTGCTCGTCGCAGCCTTCGACAATCGCGCCGGCGAGGCGCTCTTTGATGGCACACTCGAGGCCGCCCTGGTCCGAGAGCTCAGCAACTCGCGCTTTGTCAATGTGGTGCCCCGGGAGCGGATCCAGGACGCCCTGCGGCTCATGAAGAAGCCCTTGGACACCCGCGTGGACGGCGAAGTGGGTCGCGAGATCTGCCTGCGCGACGGGGGAATCCGCGCCTTGCTGACGACCCGCGTCGACAAGCTCGGCTCGGCGTATCTGTTGAGCGTCGAGCTCGTCGACCCGATGGAGGGAGTCACCGTAGCGAGTCTGAGCGAGACCGCGGAGGGAGAGGAGCAGGTGCTGTCGGCCCTCCATCGACTTGCCACGAGCGCCCGCGAAATTCTCGGCGAGGAGATCCAGCAGATCCGCGTGAGCGACGAGGAGTTCGAGACAGTCAGTACAACCTCGTTGCGAGCTCTTCAGCTCTACACGCAGGCCGATGCGGTGATTTCAATTGGAAAGAGAAACAATCAGATCGCAGAGGTGCTGCTGAAGCAGGCCATCGCCGAGGACCCGAAGTTCGCCTCCGCGTACACCCTCCTCGCGCAGTCGCTCAGAAATCAACTCCGACCGCAGGAAGAGTTCATTCCTTACGCCCGCAGAGCTCTGGAGCTGTCCGAGCAGCTGCCCGAGCGCGAGCGCTACTTCATCGAGGGAAGCTACTTCTCTTTCCTGGGGCAGGACGACCAGGCGATACTGAGCTACGAGGCGCTTCTCCAGCTCTATCCCGATCACTACCGGGCAAACAACAACATCGTCTTCATCCTGCAGCGTGGGGGCCGAGTCGAGGAAGCTATTCGCTATTTAGTGCGAGGGGCAGAGCTGCGGCCCCACGACTTCCTGGCAAACTGGACTGTCGGATGGGCGGTGTTCTTGGCGGGAGACCCAACTCAGGCCGCGCTCCTGTATGCGAAAGCGGTGGAGCTCCTTCCTGCACTGTCGGACCCGCAACCGACGACGTGGCATGCAGATGCAGCTGCGGCGGCACTCCTCTACCCGACCCAGGACCTGTGGATCCGAGGAGATCTGGACCGCCTGGTAGGAGAGCTGGAGCGCTGGGAGAAGAAGCTGCCTTCGATGCACTCGGACCTGCGCGAGGCCGTCGCCTTTGAGCTGTTCCTCGGCTATTGGAGCATCGGGCAGACCAGAACGGATCTCGGTGTCCGATATGAGTCCGATGAGTGGCATCGACTGTTGTACGCGTTGGCTATCGCCAACGCACAGGACGATTGGACACTGCTGCGCGATACTCTACAAGAGGGCTCTACCGTCAAGCGCTGGTGCGCGCCAGACGAGGACCTGTGCACGCCCCTTGCCCTTAGCCTCGTTCAAATGCTCGCTCAAGTCGGACTCTTGGCCGAGGCGCGAGAAGCACTAGCACAGCTCGAGGCCTCGGTGGGGGGATTCTATTGGGACAACGCCTTTCTGGTCCTGCGCGGCGAGCTCGCCCTAGCCGAGGGCAATGCGGAAGCCGCCATCTCGTTTCTGGAAGCCGGGCTGCCGCTCGAGCGAACTCAGGGGAGCTGGCTCCATCTCCCCGGATCGATATCTCTGTCGCGAGCCTTGCTGGAGAAAGAAGAACCGACTCGGGCCCTTCACGTGCTGGAAGAGACGTCTGAACTCAAGTCTCGGAGCTACCAGAACAGGTGGCAGTGGATGAACACTCAGCTCATTCTCGCAGAGCGCTACCGTGAGCTCGGCTACAAGGCCGAAGCCCGAGAAATCGAAAACGAGCTGCTCGGCCTGCTGGCCTATGCCGACCCCGACTTTCCTCTCCTTCTCCGACTTCGAGGTGTTCGTAACTCAACCACCCACGACAGTGGCTGAGCACTCCGCGAAGCCCACCGCCTCTACACCGAGATAGGTCCGCTCTTAACGCGCAAGTCCTCTAACGGAGGGCGGAATCTGGCGCGCCCGGCAGGATTCGAACCTGCGGCCTCCAGGTCCGCAACCTGGCACTCTATCCAGCTGAGCTACGGGCGCAGGGCCAGATCTATCCCCGGACAGCCCGGCCCGAGGGACACGCAACGTAGCAAATTGGCGGAGAGAGTGGGATTCGAACCCACGGTACGCGTAAACGCACACACGGTTTCCAACCGTGCGCCTTAAACCACTCGGCCATCTCTCCCGCTGGAGCTCCAGGTCTTGTGGCGGAGAGGGAGGGATTCGAACCCTCGGTGAGTTGCCCCACACTCGCTTAGCAGGCGAGCACCTTCAGCCACTCGGTCACCTCTCCGACCCGGGGTAAGGTGCCGGGCAGCGGGGGGCAAGACAAGCCCCAGCGGCGAGCCCCGGGCTCAGAGATTCTCGATCTCGATGGGCTCGATTGGATCGGCAGGGTCGAACCCGAATACACGCCCGTAGAAGAACAGCTCCGCCTCGATCGCGCGGACGATGTTCTCGGAGCGGCGGAAGCCGTGCTGCTCGCCCTCGAAGGCGAGGTACGCATGGGGCAGCCCTCGTTTGCGCAGGGCCTCTACCATCACCTCTGCCTGCTGCGGCGGCACGACCGCGTCCTCGAGCCCCTGAAGCAGGAGCAACGGGCAGGAGAGCTGCTCGGCAAAGTGGATGGGCGAGCGCTCTCTGTAGAGGGCGCGCTCCTGAGGGTACGGCCCGATCATCGAGTCCAGGTAGCGCGACTCGAACTTGTGCGTGTCGCGCGCGAGCGCCTCTGCATCGGCAATGCCGTAGTGACTCGCGCCCGCCGCGAAGACGTCGTGAAACGTCAGTGCACACAGAGTCGTGTATCCCCCGGCACTTCCACCGCGAATCGCCATGCGCGCGCCGTCCACGCGGCCCTGTTCAGCCAGATGTTGCGCTACACGGATGCAGTCCTCCGTGTCGACCACGCCCCAGTTCCCGCGCAGACGCTCTCGATAGGCGCGTCCGTAGCCCGTACTCCCACCATAGTTCACATCGACGACCGCGAATCCGCGACTGGTCCAGTACTGAATGCCGAGCCGGAACGCGCTGGAGGTGGCGCCGGTGGGCCCTCCGTGGCTCATCACGATGAGTGGGGGGTGGGCGTCGCTCTGCCCGGAGAAGCCCGCGTTTCGGGGAACGTAGAAGAATGCGTGCGCGGTCCTGCCGCCGTCCGTCGGAAACTCCAGCCCCTCGGGAACCGAGATCCAATCGGCGTCCAGCTCCGCGGAGTGCGAGCGCTTGATCACCTCGACGCTTCCGCTCTGCACCTCGATCGAAACGACGGCCGAGGAGCTCGTCTGCGAGGCGGCGACCAGCGACACCACGGGCGAGCCTTCGGACTCCCTCGCCGTGATGCGTCCGAAGCCCACAAACGGGGTCTCGATCTCGCGAAGCCCTGCGGTGTCGAGCACGCCGAGATGCTCGATCCCCTTCGAGCCCCAGATGCAGACCAGCCGACCGTCGGGCAGGAAGGCGTAGGTAGCGCCGGCAAAGCCCCACTGCGGGCGTCCGAACTCGGCCTCCATCGGCAGCAGCGGCTCCGCCTCTCCGTCCTGCCAGCGGTAGAGATTCCACCAACCGCTCCGGTCCGAGACGAAGTGCAACACGCCGTCGGGACTGAACGTCGGCTGGTAGATCGACTCGTCGCGGCCGCCTGCCAGCTTCCGGATATCTTCGAGCCCGTTCGCGACGAGCTCGCCGATCCAGAGCTCGGTTCCGTCCCAGGGCATCTGCGGGTGGTCCCACGTGGTCCAGACCAGTTGAGCTCCATCGGGGCTCAGCCTCGGATACGAGACGAAGTCATGTCCGCCCGCCAGCATCACGGGCTCGCTCGAGCCATCCGTAGACAGACAGACGATCTCGTTCCGCGCTCCGCCACCATCGGGGTGGGTCTCGCGAACGCAGTAGAGAAGGCTCCCGTCGGGGGAGATCTCGAAGTCTGCGTAGCGAAGAGCGCGCGGACGCGGCGGCTCCGGACTGACGGGAGTGGGCCTGCCTCCGACCTGCTGCCGGTACACGCGCTGGTCCTCGAAGTTCGCGAAGAAGACGGTGCTGCCGGCCACCGCGTAGGCGCCGCCGCCGTACTCGTGAACCAGCGTCCGCGCGTTGTAGCCGGTCGGCGTCACGTCGGCGGTTGCACCGTCGGTGGAGCGCCGCACGACCACGTTGCGACCGGCCTCTGTCGGACGCGACTCGATCCAGTAGAGGTCCTGGTCGGATACACGCATCTCGCCGAGCCCAACGGTCTGCTGCGCCAGCGTCTCGGCGGTGATCAGCGACTTCCAGGCTCCGTAGGGTGCGATCTGCTTCTCTGGCACGGGCGACGAAGCATACCGTCCGGTGCCCTTTTCCGGTATCAAGTGGTTGATGATCGCGCTCGAGGTCAGCTCGGCGGCGGGCAGACCCCCGTACGGCGGAATCGGCGGAGCCATCCGACACATCGTTGGCGAGCTGCTGCAGCTCGACCCGGAGACGCGCTACCACCTCTGCTACCGGCTCTCGCGCTGGCGCAAGGGTCACCTGTTCCGGCCAGACGCGCCCAACGCGCGCATTCGCGTGCTGCAGGATCCGTTGAACGCCCTCCCGCTGGTCGGCGACCGCCTGCTGCACTCCATGGGCATCTACGTGCCCCGCACGCCGCGCATCACCAAGCTCGTGACGGTGCACGACCTGAACGCCGTGCGGAACGTCCAGTGGGTGACCGAGAGGTGGCACGAGCGCCGCAGCCGGCGCATCCGCGAGGCCGTCGGACGCGCCGACCACGTCGTCACGTACAGCAAGTTCACGGCTCGCGAGGTCCGCGAGGAATACCGGCTCTCGCGGGATCGCGTCCATCCCGTTCTGCTCGGGGTCGATGCCGATGCGTATGCGCCAGCTTCTCAGGCGGATGTGGAGAGGCTCCGAGCGAAGCACGGCGACTACGTCATCTCGATCGGCATCGTGACGCCCCGCAAGAACTTCGAGACCCTCGTGCGCGCGGTGGCCCCGCTCGAGGGCGTTCGCCTCGTGCTCGTCGGACGGGCCGCAGACGCAGAGCCTGCAGTCCAGGAGACGATCCGGACAACGAAGATGCAGGACCGCGTCACCCGTCTCGAGTCCCTCTCCCACACCGACCTCGTCGCCCTCATCAGCGCGGCGCGCGTATGCGCCGTGCCCAGTCTCTACGAGGGCTTCGGACTGACGGTCCTGGAGGCAATGGCGTGCGGCACGCCCGTCGTCTGTTCGCGCGCGGCCTCGCTTCCCGAGGCAGCGGGCGACGCGGCCCTCCTCATCAACGCGACCGACGTCGACGCGCTCTCGGACGCCCTGCGAAGAATCCTCCTCGACAGCGAGCTCGCCGACCGCCTCCGCACCCTGGGCCTAGCGCGAGCCCGAGAGATGTCATGGAGAGCATCCGCGAGCAACATGCGCGCCCTCTACAAAGAAGTGGCCGGCGTCTGAACTTAGGGACGGTCCTTAATCTGAACTTCTTGTCCGGACAAAGAAGTTCGAAATATTGTGGATCGGGCTCCCTACGCCAGCTCCTCCAACAGCGCCTGCGCGTCCTTCAAGTCCTGCGTGTCGAAGCCTTCGGTGAACCAGTCGTAGATCGGAGCGAGGAGCTCGCGGGCCTCGTCCTTCTTGCCCTGCCGGGGCCAGAGGCGGGCGAGGCTCGTGGCCGCGCGGAGCTCGAAGGATTTTGCCTCCTGGCTCTTCGCGATCTCGATCGCCCGAAGGAAGAGGCTTTCGGCTTCCTCGACCGCGGCGGGGTCCTGCGCCAGCCGGATCTCTCCCTTCAACCGGTGGAGCTCCACGTCCCAGAAGGGCACGTGTCCCTCGGCCGACCGGGCGAGCCCAGCGTTGACGGAACCCAGCGCCTCCTCCAGCCGCCCGACCCTGCGGAACGTCTCCGCCGCCAGGCCGAGGGGACCGGGAATGGACAGGACGTTGCCACTTCCTTGCGCCTGGGCCACGGCCTGCTGCATTTCGCCGATCGTGCGGCCGGCGCCCTCCACGTCGTCGACGCGCGAGAGAGCCCAGGCGCGCAGGAGTAGCCCAAAGGCCAACCAGACCGGCAGACCATGCTGCGTCGAAATGGCGATCGCTTCCTCGGCCCGCTCCATCGCTGCCGGGGGCTCCCCGCGCAGGAGATGAACGACTGCGGCATATACGAGGGCGGAGGCGATGCTGAACAGATGGGTGCCTTCCCGCGCCAGCTCGATCGACTGCTCGCTCCGCTGCAAGGCGCGCTCTGGAAAGCCGAGCTGCCAGAGAGCCCACGACGAGAGGTTCAGCGAGCTGATCCCCGGATCCAGCCCGTAGACGTACGCGAGTGATCGATGCTCGCTCGGATCGTAGACAGCGAGTGCCTGCTCGCAGTGCTCCAACGCCTTGGAGAAGTCCCCGTGAGGGAAGAGGGAGTGGGCGAGGCCGGAGTGAGCGAGCAGGAGTTGCGAGGTGTCGCCCGTCCGCTCCGCGAGTTCGAGCAGCTCCTCGCCGAGCTCGATGGCGCGCGCGACCGGCCCCTGGTTCCTATAGAAGATCTGGAGTCCCGAGAGCGCCTGAAACAGCTCCGGTGGGTCGCCGACCTCCCGGCAGAGTTCGAGCGCCCGAGCATAGGTTTCCTCGACCTCGGCGCTTCCCTGACCGCGGGCGCTATGCAAGGGAGCCCCAAGGGCGAGCCGGAGACGGAGCTCGCGGCGGTCTCGATCGGGGCCTCCCGGGAGGGTACGAAGGAGCTCGATCCCTTTCGAGAGATGCTCAATCGCCTCGGCGCTTGCCGACCGCTCGGTCGCCCGCTGGCCCGCCCGCTCGTAGAAGGCAATCGCCCGTGCGGCGAGCCCCGCCTCCTCGTAGTGGCGCGCCAGGACCTCCGGCTCGATCGCGGCACGCTCTGGGATACGCTCCTCGAGCACCTGTGCGATCCGCGCGTGGTGTTCGCGCCGCGTCTTCTTGAGCAGCGACTGGTACGCCGCGTCCTGGATCAGGGCGTGCTTGAAGACATAGGTGGCGAGCGGCGGGATGCCTCGCTGGTACAGAAGGCCCGCGCCGACCAGCTCCCCGAGGGCCTGATCCAACGCTGCAGGCTCCAAGGGCGAGACGATCCGGAGCACATCGTGAGAGAATTCGCGTCCGAGCACTGACGCGAGCTGAGCCACCTCCTTTGCAGGCCCGAGCCGATCGAGTCGCGCCGTGAGCGAGTCGCGAAGGGTCGTTGGAATCGCAAGATCCGGCAGGGGATCGCTCCGCTCGAAGCGCTCATCGCTCTCCACCACCAAGTCCGACTCCAGGATGCTCTTCGTGAGCTCCTCCACGAAGAGAGGTACACCGTCCGTCTTGGCCACGATCTCCTCCCGCACCTTGAGCGGCAGCTGCTTGCCGCCGGTGAGGTAGCGGGCCATCGCCTCGCTCTGCTTGGGAGTCAGCGGCTGGAGGGGCAGATGCATCAGCCGCGCGCGGCTCGGCCAGGGCGGTTCGAATTCGGGGCGGAAGGTGGCGATCAAGAGAATCGGAGCCGCGGGGACCTGCTCGATCAGCATGCCCACGGCTTCCAGACTGGAGGGGTCGTACCAGTGCAGATCCTCCGCGATCATGATCATGGGTTGCCGCTGCGCGAGCGCAACCGGCCACACCGCAAACGTCTCCAGAATCCTCCTTCGCCGCGCCTCGGGGCTGAGCGCCAGCGGAGGCAAGTTCTCGGGCGGGGGCAGACCGAGAAAGTCGGCAACGAGCAGGAGGATCTCTTCGGTCGGAAAGCCCGAGTAGCCGAGCGCTCGCGCGAGCTTCGCCACGCGCGCCTCGGGCGAATCGGTTTCCGTGAACATCACCGCCCGCTCGATGAGCTCGATCACGGGGTGGAAAGCGCTGTTCTGGTGGTAGGCCGAGCCGCGCAGTTCGTTCCAGGTATGGGGCTCGTCCGCGGCGTGCTTACGCAGCACTTCGATCAAACGCGACTTGCCCATCCCCGCCTCGCCCGAGAGCAAGACCACCTGGCCGTGTCCCGCCTTTGCCTCCTCCCAGCGCTCGAGCACGAGTCCGACCTGCTGCTCGCGTCCGACCAGGGGTGTAAGCCCCGAGGCTTCGGCCAGCGCGAGCCGACTCCGAACACCACCCGTCGCTTGCACGGGGCGAGAGAGGGCGACCGGCCCTTCGATTCCCTTGAGCGAACGTTCCCCAAGCTCCTCGAAGACGAACACGCCCCGCACCAGGTGCCGCGTCGCGTTGCTCACGACGATCGAGCCCGGTTCGGCCTCCCCCTCGAGCCGCGCCGCAATGTTCACGGTGTTGCCCAGCGCAAGTCGTTCGCGCTTCTCACCACTTCCCAGCTCGCCCACGACGACCGGGCCCGTGTGAATTCCGACGCGTACCTGCAACGGCTGCTCACGCAACGCCGCGTGTTCCTCGACCAGACGGCTGTTCAGTCCTGGAACTTCCTCGAGGATGCGCAAGGCCGCGTGGATCGCACGCATCGCGTCGTCCTCGTGCGCGAGCGGGTAGCCAAAGTAGACGAGCACGCCGTCGCCGAGATACTGGGCAATGTGTCCATCGAAGCTCTCGATGCTCGCGGCGCAGGTCTTCTGATAAGCGGTTACAACTTCGGACAGGGCTTCGGCGTCGAGACGCTCGGAGAGCTCAGTGGAGCCGACCAGGTCGCAGAACATCACGGTGAGCTGGCGGTGCTCGCCCTCGGCGACTTGGGGGGGCGCGGATAGCTGCGGCGTAGGCGTGGGAGCGGCCTGCGTCTCCGGCTCCTCGGCGACCGTCCTGCTAGGGACCGGGATAACCCACGAGAGGACCTTGCCCTTGCGAGCCGCCACCTGCTGCACGTCGACGAGCTCCTCGACCAGCTCGTCGAGAGTTTCGTCGTCGAGCTCGAACTCGCGCTTCAAGACGCGGAGGGAGACGCGCCCGTTGCGCTCCAGAAAGGCCCTCGCGCTCTCGATGGTCTCGAGGATGCTCACACCGGTCCCGTCCTTCCCGACTCCACTTTGGCCCCGTGGGAAGTCGAGATCAACAGCATTCGGCCGCTGCCTAGCAGGCTGCGGAGAAAGTGACTGGTTGAGGGGTGGTCCTTCCGACGAGGGGGTTCACCGGCCGAGGGGCGGGGCGCGATTCCCGGTTCGAACCGGTCTTGGGCTCCGCTGATCGCGGGGCGGTTTCGCACATGACCTACGTGGCCTCCAGCAGCTTGCGGATCCGGATCAGGTTGTAGGCTGCGGCCGTGAAGGTGAAGACCCAGCCGACCCGATCCGTGCCGCGGTGTCGGGTCTTGCGCATCAGCCCCACGGTCTTCATCCAGCCGAAGACCTCTTCCACCCGTTTGCGAAAACGCTGACTCAGTTCGTAGCCCCGGTGGCGCGTCGTCCGCCCGTCGATCGCGCTGCGTCGATTCGTCGTGTTCTGCGCCACGTGTGGGGTCACGCCCAACTCTCGAAGCTCTTCCACGAACCCCTTCGTGTCGAAGCCCTTGTCTCCGCCCAATGTCCTCCGACGCCCGCCTCCCAGACCTTCCACCATCTCGAGCGCCGCTTCGCGCTCCGCATATCCCGACGCCTGCGTGAGCTTCGCCGCGACCACCAAGCCGTTCCGGTTCTCCGTCACCACGTGTCCCTGGTACGCGAGTCGGGCGCCTTGGCCTCTCATACCGGCGAGTCGTGCGTCGGGATCCGTCGTCGACGCATGCGTCTGGTTGCTCCGCTTCTCGCCTCGGAAGTTCACCGTCGGGTTGCCCGGGTCATCGTCGTCTCTCCGTTCCTCGTCCTTCCGTACGAAGCTCTTCTGGCTCGCCCACGCCTCGATCAGCGTCCCGTCTACCGTGAAGTGCTCCAACGACACCCATCCCTCGGTCTCGGCCTGCTCCAGCACTGCGTCGAAGAAGTGCTCGGCAATCTCGCCCTTGAGCAGCCGGTCTCGGTTCTTCGTGAACACCGTGGCGCTGAACACCACCTCGTCAAGCTCCAGACCCACGAACCAGCGATACAGCAGGTTGTACTCCAGCTGCTCCACCAGCTGCCGCTCGCTCCGGATGGTGTAGAGCACCTGCAGCAGCAGGGCGCGCAGCAGCTGCTCCGGGGGCACGGACGGGCGCCCTACGCCTCTGGCGTAGATCGCGTCGAAGCGCGGCGATAGCCGCTGCAGCGCCGTGTCGACCATGCGCCGCATCGCTCGAAGCGGATGATCATCCGGAATCCGCGACTCCAGCGACACGTAGCTGAACATCCCGCCCTGAAGCGTCCCCTGTCCTCTCACGCCTCCCCCTTTGGGGCTCGCTCCCAAGGTACCCTTCGATGAGGAGTTTTTCAGCAGCCTGCTAGGCACTTCAAGGCAGCGAACGACGTCACCACGTTCAGCGTGGAGTCACACGTCACCTTCCAGCGCGAGCTCCGCCTTGGCGACCCGCTCCGCTTCACGACCCAGCTCTTCGGCTGCGACGCCAAGCGCTTCCACTACGCGCACGAGATGTACCACGCGGAGGAGGGCTTCCTCGCCTCGACGAACGAGCTGATGTCGTTCCACGTCAGCACCAAGACCCGCCGCAGCGTGCCCATGGCCCCCGAAGTCCATACGCGCCTCGCCGAGATCCAGGCCGCCGACGAGAAGCTCCCGATCCCGAGCTACGTCGGCCGCGTGATCGGACTGAAGGCCAAGAAGGTCTGAGGGTGCACTCTCCCCGGGGAGAGTGCGCCTCTCGCTACGAAGCCCTGGGACTTCTGATATGTCCTGATGTGTCCTATCTGGACAATCTTGGACAGGACGACTAAGTTCCACGCGTGAACATCAACTTCACCGATGAGATCGAGAGCTACATCCAGCGCAAGCTCCAGAGCGGCATGTACGGTTCCGTCGCAGAGCTGGTGCGTGAGGCGATGCGCGAGAAGATCCAGCGAGAGGGGCGCGAGGAGATCGAAGGGAGACTCCGTTCACTGCTACTCGACGGAGTTGACCTGGGGCCGCCCGAGGGCGTCTCCGAGGTAGCGTGGGCTGCAGAGCGCGACGCCTTCGCGGCCAGGATGAGCGAGCGTCTTGACGCGACATACGAAGCCATCCAGCGCGGTGAACTGGTAGACGGGCAGCACGCGATGGAGCGCATCCGCGGCCGGCTGCAGGAGCGCCACGACCGCGCTGGGCGCGTCACTCAGGAAGGGAGTGGCGCGGTACGTTCTAAGCGAGGCAGCGGAAGCTGAGCTCGACGCGCTGGTGCAGCACACGGCTCGTTTGTCGTCCTTCGTAATGCTTGCGCCGATGATCGGCACCTGCCGCGGGGTCGCGACGACGACCTCGTGCCCCAGCGTCTGGAGCAATCGGCTCAGCCAGGGCGAGTGGGTCCCTGCTTCCAGGACCACCCGAGCCTTAGGCAACGGGCCGAAGACACGTTGTGCCGCTTGACTCGTCGTCGCTATACGCTGCCGCTTCTCGATCTCCCCGACAGCGTCCAGCACACACACCTCGCTGTACTGATCCCCAGGTCCACGCCGATGGTCCAGTCCGGCGAAGTATAGATCTAGGGCTGCGCGCCCTCGGAAGGCCGCTCCTTGACTACGAGATCGACGTCGCAATCGAGGATGTGGAGCAGCGAGACGAGCTGATTGATGGATTTCCTCATATTTGTCTGGTCCAGCAGGCGATAGAGCTGCGCAGCGGAAGTTCCGAGCTTCCGGCAGATCTCTCGTGTGCTGAGCGCGCTTCGTTCTATCCGCTCCTGGGCTTCGACCGTGAGCTTGTACACGAGAAGATCCCGCAACAACGCGGGATCCTCGTTGTACTCGAGAACGTGGTCGATGTGGACCGTGCCTTCCTCGCCAGATTCCAGGACGTAGGTGAACGCCTCGTTTCCAAGCTCCTTGTCGACGTAGACTTGCTGGATCCTGTTCGTTGGAGATGGCTTGACGTGGAGCTTGGCATAGGGAAAGCAGTAGGTCTTGCCGGAATAGGTCGTGACCTCGAAGGCCTTCTTGCGGTTGTTGTGAGTTGCTCTGCGAATCTTCATAGCAAGCCTTCTTCTTGAAGCTCTCGAATGATCGCTAGGATCCTTCGTGTGGATGTGCCCTTCATGGCGCGATCGCTCTCGAGATCCCACTTGAGGATGAGCTTTCCCTCCCTGTACACATGAACATGGCGGGGACTATGGTCGCCTTTCCAGGTGAGGAAGATGAGGTTCCCGCGCCGTATCTTCCCCACGAATCAAATGTTACCATCGGAGGTATCAGTTGTAACCTTTAGCTACGCCGAGGCGCAAGAAGCCTGGCGGAGCTCTAGCGCGGTCGCCAAGTGCTCCCGATGCGCGATCGCACCAGGTGCGACTCTCCCCGGGGAGAGTCGTACTGTCGCTTTCTCTCTACGAGGCCCCGCCGCTGCCCGTGAAGACTGCCTCGGCGGCCGCGGGTCCGCCGCTGCTGAGTTCGGCCACGTCTTCCAGGATGAGGTAGGCGCAGGGGACGAGGATCAGGGTGATGACGGTGGCGAAGAGGACGCCGAAGGCGAGGGAGATGGCCATGGGGATCATGAAGAAGGCGGCGGTGCCGCCGAGGAACATGAGCGGGACCAGGCCCATGAAGGTAGTGACGGAGGTGAGGACGATCGGGCGGAAGCGCGCCAGGCCCGCGATGGCCGCGGCTTCGTGGCTGGGGAGGCCCTCGCTGCGCGTGCGGTTCACGTAGTGGACCAGGACGAGACTCGCGTTCACGACGACGCCGGACAGGGCGACGATGCCGAGAATGGAGAAGAAGACGAGGTTCATGCCCATGATGAGGTGGCCGACGATCGCGCCGACCGCGCCGAACGGGATCACGGACATGATGATGAGCGGCTGCAGGTAGCTGCGGAGCGGAACCGCGAGCAGCGCGTAGATGACGAGAAGCGCCAGCCCGAAGCCCCGGACTAGGCCGCCCATCGCCTTCGTGCGCTCCTCCTGCTCGCCCTCCAGATTGAAGCTCACTCCCGGGTGCGCGGAGAGGACGCGGGGGAGCCCGACGCGCTCCAGGGCTCCCATGACCTGTTCGGGCCTCGACACGGCGCGATCGACGTCGGCCGTGACGTTGACGACCTGCTCGCGGTCCGTGCGCTGGATCGTCGCGTAGCCGCGTCCGAGCTCCACGCGCGCCACGCTCGCGAACGGGACCTCCGTCCCGTCGGCCGTGCGGATGCGCATGTCCTCCAGGTCCCCGAGCGACGCTCGCTCTGACTGGGGGTAGCGCACCATCACGCGGACGTCGTCGCGACCCCGCTGGATGCGCTGCACCTGATGGCCGTAGAAGGCCTGCCGAACCTGGCGCGCGAGATCGTCCTGAGTCAGGCCGAGGTGCTTCGCGGTGGGCAGGATTTCGAGCTTGACCTCCTGCTTGCCCGCGCGGAACGAGTCCGCGATGTCCCTGACACCGGGGAAGCCGGCGAGCTCGGTCCGCAGCTGAGCGGCCGCCAGTCTGAGCTCGTCGAGGTCCCGGCCGCGCAGCTGCACGTTGATGGCCTCGCCCGCGTGGAACTCGCTGGCCAGGAACGTGAGCTCGACTGTGTCGGGAATGATCCCGGCCAGCTCCCTCCAGCGTCGGACGATCTCGTTCGAGCCGACGGCTCGCTCCGCTGCCGGGATCAGCTCGAGCATGACCTCGGCCTCGTAGGCCCCGCTGGAGGCAAAGCCAGGCCGGTCGGGCCCCATGTCGACTACGAGCTTGCCCCCGATGCCCGTCAGCACGTGTTGGAAGATGCTCGGCTCGCCCTCTGGGCGGGTACTGTCGATCTGGGCGCGAAGGGTCTCCGCGGCACTTTCGAGCTTGTCGACAGCCCGCGCGGTCATCTCGAGTGGGGTGCCGCGCGGCATGGTCAGGCTCGCGGAGACGCGGTTGCCCTCGACAGGCGGGAAGAACTGGAACGCCATGCGCCCGCTCGTGAACAGCGACGCGGTCAGGATCAGCACGCCGATGCCGATGGCAACGGTCAGGTAGCGCCACTCGAGCGCTCGCTCCAGGAAGGGCCGGTAGATGTCGCGGGCAAAGTGCTCCAGGCGCGTTGCCATGCCCTCCTGGAAGCTCGACCAGCCACGCACCACGGTGTTCGAGCTCCCTCTCTTGCTGCGCGTGCGCCGATGCGCCAGATGTGCGGGCAGGATCAGCTGGGACTCGATCAGGGAGAAGAGCAGGCAGACGATGACCGTCGCGCCGATGACGACGAACATCTTGCCCATGCGCCCGGGGACGATCAGTAGCGGGAAGAAGGCTGCGACCGTCGTCAGCACGCCGAAGATCACCGGGACGTAGACCTCCTGGGTCCCGGTGATGGCTGCGCGACGCTGGTCCTCGTGCTTGCTCTCGTGCGTGTACACGTTCTCGCCGACCACGATGGCATCGTCGACCACGATTCCCAGCACCAGGATCAGGGCCATGATCGACAGCGTGCTGATCGAGAGTCCGAGGGCGGGGAAGGCCATCAGCGCTCCGAGGAACGCGATGGGCACCCCCGCAGCGACCCAGACGGCCAGGCGGAAGCGCAGGAAGAGCGCCAGGATCAGCAGCACCAGGATCAGGCCGTTGCGCGCGTTTCCGGTCAGGGCGGCCACCCGCGCCTCCAGGTCCGCCGCCCTGTCCGACCAGATCGTGAGCTCGATTCCCTCGGGCATGCGCGTGCGCGCCTGCTCCAGGTAGGCCTTGACCGCGGCGGCGATCTCGAGCATGTCCTCGTCGCCGACTCGCTCCACCCGGATCAGCACCGCCGGCTTGCCGTCCAGATACGCCTTCAGGTCGTCGTCGCGAAAGCCGTCCACGACCTCTGCAATCTCGCCCAGCGTGACGTTCGTACCGTCGGGACGCGTCAGCACCACGACCTCCTCGAACTCGCCGCCGCGGTAGGCCTGCCCCTTTGCGCGCAGCAGGATTTCTCCGCCGCGTGTCTTGAGCGAGCCTCCCGGCAGATCGAGCGACGAGCGGCCCACGGCGGCCGCGACCTGGTCGAGCGTCAGGCCGTGGCGGCGCAGCATGTCCTCGGAGACCTCGATCGAGATCTCGTACGGGCGCACGAAGGAGAGCGATACCTGGGACACGCCATCCAGCGCGGCGATGTCGTCGCGCACCTGCTGTCCCAGGTGCTTGAGCGTGCGCTCGTCGGCGTTCCCCGAGACGGCGATCTGGAGCGTGAGCATTCTCATGAGAAGGCGGGAGACGACGGGGGTCTCGGTCTCTTCGGGGAAGGTGGAGATCCCGTCGATCCGGTTCTTGATCTCGTCCAGGGCGTCGCTCGAATCCGCGCTCTCGAGCAGCTCGATGATGACCGCGCAGACGCCCTCGACAGCGGTCGAGCGGATCGTATCGATGCCCTCGGCTCCCTCGATCGCCTCCTCGATCCGGACGCAGACGCCCTCGGAGACCTCTTCCGGAGCCGCGCCAAGGTACTCGACGGTCACCTGGATCACCTTGAGATCGACGCTCGGGAACTCTTCCAGGTGGATCGCCGGCAGGGCGAGCAGCCCGCCGACCACGAGCACGCACATGAGTAGGTTCGCTGCAACGGAGTTGTCGACGAACCAGGCGATGATCCGGCTCACGAGCCCGGTCCTACCGTTCTGGAGTCTCGAGGATGGGTCGCACCTCCATGCCCTCCACGACGGTTTGCAGCTGGGAGATGCAGACGCGCTCGCCCGCATCGAGGCCCGCCCGGATCAGCACGTCGTCGCGATCGATGCGCAGGACCTCGACGTCGCGGTAGCGGAGCCGGTTCTCCTGGTCGACGACCAGGACCCGACTGCCCTCACGCATGGCCGAGCGAGGCACCAGCGTGACCTGCTCGGCGGAGCGGCCAGCGATCTCCGCATTCACGAAGAGGCCGACTGCCAGCGGAGGGCGTGAGCCGTCGGCGGAGATCGCGTAGGGGTCCTCGACGCGGGCGACCACGTGCACCATTCGGCTCTTGGGATCGATCTCGCCCTCGGTGCGGACGATGTGTCCCTGCCAGGCGTGCTCTGCTCCTGCAAAGCGAGCGCTCAGTGTCACCTCCGGTAGGTCGCCCTCGAGGTCTCCGCGATCCCAGAGCGGCACGTCCAGGTACGCGAGCTGGTGATCGGGAACGGGCAGGCGGATCTCGACGTAGTCCGTCGCATAGATGGTGCCGAACGCGTTCCCGCGACTCAGGAACTGTCCGACGTCCACGCGTTCGTCCCGGACGCGTCCGGTGAACGGAGCCTTGATCTCGGTGCGCGCAAGGTCGCGCTCCGCCTGGCCGCGCGCCACGCGAGCCTCGCGCAGCGCGGCCTCGGTCACTCTCCCTGAGCGCTCCGCCTCGTCGAGGGCAGCGGCGCTCACGACGTTGCGCGACGCGAGCCCGCGCTGGCGTTCGAGCACCTGCCGGGCATGCTCGTACTCGCCCTCCGCGCGGGCTACGCTCGCGCGGGCGCGCTCGAGGGCGGCCTCGTGGTCGAGGGGATCGATGCGGAGCAGGACCTGGCCGGCTTCGAAGTAGCCCCCCGAGACGAGCGCCGGCGACACCCAGACGACCGGACCGGAGACCTCGGGGATCAGGGCGCTCTCGGTCCGAGGTGCGACGGTGCCCTGTGACAGGACGCGCAGCTGCACGGTCCCGGGGTGGGCTTCGAGCACGCGAACGGGTCGGATCTGGCGCTCCGAGGGGCGTCCCTCGACAGGTGAGCTGGTAGCGATGAGAACGGCCGCTCCCAGGAGGGAGACAGCGATTGCGGCAGCGGGAAGGATGACCTTCAGTCGCATCAGCGCAGCCCTCCTGGCCCGTTGCTGCCCGCACCGTTGCCATTGCCGTTCGTGCGCGCCAGGCCCTCCTCGAGGCCCTTCAGGATGTGCTCGCGGCGTACCCTCATGAGGTCGCGCATGGTCCGCGCCGCGGCATCGGCGTCGCGCCGCTCGACGGCCTGAAGCAGCTGGTCCGCTGCAGGCGCAAACAGATCGCGGCTCAGGGGCGGGTGCAGTCCGGCAGCTTCGAGCCGCCCCATGAACTGGAAGCGGAGCCCGCGGAAGATGAGTCGCAGCACCAGATTGCCGCTGGCCTCGACCAGCAGCTCGACCAGCTCGTGAACGGTTTCCTGGTCGTCGGTCTCGCCCGGAATCTGTTTGTTCTCCTGCAGCAGGTGCCGGACGCGCTCGAGGTGCAGCTCGCTCCCGTGCTGGATCGCGCTCCGCATGGCCGTGGCCATGAGCGACTCCACGACTTCGAGGATCTGCCGGACCAGCTCCGGGTCCGGCAGCTCTTCCAGCTCGAGCAGCGGTCCCACGATGTCCAGGCTCGCGTCCTGCAGTGGCATGACGCGCGCGCCGCCCTGACGGATGTCGGCCAGGCCGAGCTGCTCCAGGGTTTTGAGCGCCTCGCGGATACAGCCCCGGTTGCAGCCGAAGCGCTCGGCCAGGTCCCGCTCCGAGGGAAGCCGCTCACCCGCGCGGTACTGGCCGCGCAGGATCTCGTTGCGGAGCTGAGTGGCAACCTCGTCTCTGAGCGATTGGGGCTGTGACACGCTGTCTTTCCGATGACTGGGGTCCTGGTCAGACCATGTTGGACGGACCACCGTGGTCAGACCATTGTGGTCAGACCAGATATATCCCATCGGCAGCTCGGTTTCAAATCTCACAGGAAACGCGCCCGCCACGGAGATCGCTTATGCTCGCCCGCCCATGCCCGACTTCAGCCGCCTGGCCATCCAGGTCCCGGAAGTGCTGCTTCCTGCTCCCGATGTGGACCTGTCCCGCTGGGCGGTCATCGCCTGCGATCAGCACACCTCGGAACCGGACTACTGGCGCCAGGTCGAAGCGGAGGTTGGCCAGAGTCCCTCCACGCTGCACCTGGTCCTCCCGGAGGTCTATCTGGCCGAAGGTGCCCCAGAAGACCGCACTGCGGGGATTCAGCAACGTATGTGGGAGTATCTGGAGAGGGGTGTGTTCGGGGCTCCTGTCCGGAACTTCGTCTACGTCGAACGGAGCACGGCCCGAGCACCACGGCGGCGCGGCCTGCTAGTCGCGCTGGATCTCGATAGCTACGACTTCCGGCCGGGTTCCCGCTCGCTGGTTCGAGCCAGCGAGAGCACGGTCCCGGAGCGCATCCTGGCCCGGCTCGCGGTGCGCAGGGGGGCAAGTCTCGAGCTCCCTCATGTGATCGTCCTCTTCGATGATCCTGAGCGGAGCGTGCTCGAGCCCCTGGGACAGCGACTCGCAGAGGAGCCACCCCTCTACGACGCGGAGCTGATGCTCGGGGCAGGACGCGTCCGCGGCTGGGCGGTGGAGGCGGAGCAGGGTCTCGGCGCGCTTCACTCCGCTCTGGCCGCGCTCGTGCGTCCGGAGATCTTCCAGCAACGCTACGGGGTGGCAGACGCCGACGTCCTCCTCTTCGCTGCCGGCGACGGCAACCACGCGCTGGCTGCAGCGAAGACACTCTGGGAGGAGGTCAAGGCGGAGCTGACGGACGAGGCGGCGTCCATCCATCCTGCGCGCCACGCGTTGGTGGAGCTCGTGAACGTCCACGACGAGGGCGTGATCTTTGAGCCGATCCACCGCGTGGTCTTCGGGGTCGACCCGCCGGGCGTGCTCTCCGCGCTGACCGACTGGTTCGCCGCGCAGGGCTCGAGCTGCACGCTGGAGGAGCTTGCAGACGAAGCGATGCTGCTGTCGAGGCTGGCCGAGCTCGAGCGCGATCCGCAGCTGCACGCGCTGGGAACCGTCGTCCGAGGGAGCTTCGGGCTCGTCACGCTCGCGCGCTCAAAAGCGAGCCTGCCGGTCGCGTCGCTACAGGCCTTCCTCTCTGCCTACGCATCGGAGCGCAGCGACGTCCGGATCGACTACATCCACGGCGCCGAAGCCGTGCGGACGCTCGCGTCGGAGGCGAATCGCGTCGGCTTCCTGCTGCCGGCCCTGCAGAAGGCCGACCTGTTCCGGACGATCGTCCGCGAAGGCGCGCTCCCGGCCAAGACCTTCTCGCTGGGCGAGGCAGACGAGAAGCGCTTCTACCTGGAAGCCCGCTCCCTGTCGACCCTTATCTAGCTGACTTCTCTGAGGATTTAGGATCGCTCTAGGATTCGGATACCGCGCTGGACCAGTCCTTGTCGCAGTTCGAAGTGGTACCATCTGGCTTCAACTTTGGAGATTCACTGGATGAGAACACGCGGATGCGTCGCGCTTCTCATGGCTATGGCCATGGTCTCCGGGGCCTGCAGCGGTCCGAAGTTGCTTCCGGACTCGGAGAACCACCCCGAGTCGAGCGAGTACCGAGTCGCCCCACCGGATGTGCTTTGGGTCACCATCCGCCCAGAACCCGACGAGCGCGAACAGGTCGTGGTGCGGCCGGATGGTCGGATCACGATAGAGATGATCGGAGACGTGCAGGTTCGAGGAAAGACCATCCCGGAGATTCAAGACGCGATTCGCGAGAAAATTCAGGAGTTCGTTGTTTACCCAACGGTCGTCGTCGAGCTCGCAGACTCAAACAGCCGCTTCTTTCACGTCACCGGTGAGGTCGTGCGTCCGGGGAGCTTCCCACTCGATGGAGATATGACCGTCCTCGACGGGCTACTTCAGGCCCAGGGGGGAACCTTCGTCGCTTCCCTCAACGGTGCGCACCTGGCCCGACCCGGGATCGGGGTGTACAAGATCCGGTTCGATGACATCATCGAGGAAGGGCTGAACGAGACGAACTACCCGCTGCGGGATGGAGACGTGATCGACGTCCCGGCCAACGGCTTCGGGAGGGCGGGAAACGCCATCCGCATGGTCTTTCTACCCCTGACATCAATCTTCGCGGTTGGGCGAGGGGTATTCTCGACGGTAAGCCCCTTCTAGAGCGATGTCTTGAGTCCGTTCCACTGAGACAACTTCGGTCTCAGCGGAACGGTCAACCAGCACCTCGTCCGTCGAGAGTGATCAGGGGACGGTGCACCACCGTCGACGGGGGACGGCTGCTGGTATGCTCAAAGCTCGTCCGCGGTGGAACGCCAACACTGGCCTGGGGGGCTTTGCGAATATGGGAAGACGACTTGGCGCCTCGGCTCTCGTCAAGCTCTGCGCAGTTGTGGGATTGGTGTTACTCGGAGTGCCAACCGATTCCCTCGCGCCGCCCGAGAGGGTATGCGGCGATGGCAAATGCCAGAATCCAGAGAACTCGGCAACCTGTCCGGCCGATTGCGGAAGCGCCGGAGGAGGCGATCCCGAACCAGAACTCGCTTGCAACATCCTTGACAGCAATGGGAACCACTTCTGCGACCTGGCCTTTGTAGCCAAACTCAACAACAAGAACCAAGGCATCTACCTCAGTGCAGATGATGGCTCTGGCCTTGTCAATCTCCTGGAGCATGTGGTTCCAGGGCTCGGGGCGAGATGGCTACCAGACGGTGACCGGGTGGCCTTTACAGATCAGAATGCAGAACTTGGGCAGGTCCCCGGTGTCTATACGATCAATATCCTCACCGGCGACATAACCCTTGTCGCGCCAACCAACTCCTCTCTAGAGGGTGTTTACGCTGATCCTGTTACTCCGACGATCGTCTACTCGCAGAGTGTGGGCAGCACAACGGATCTCTTCCTGGCTCTTGAGACTCCGCCTGGTTCGGATAGTTGGATTAGTGGAATTCGTCTGACATCTACCAGCCTGAGCGAGAGATCTGTCCATTTCTCGCCGGACGGCTCGCGTATGGTGCTCAGCGCAGGCGGAGTCGTTCACATTTACGACTTCGTCGAAGACGGTGCGAACTCCTCGGCGAGCTGCCCATTCCCGTCTTGCGCGATCGACTTCGGAGGATTCGTTGGCGATCCCACTGCCATCAGCGTCGGACAGTGGTCGAAGACCCAAGACAACCTGCTATCGGTTGTTGCGCCCGCGGCTTCTGGCTCAGGATCGGATGTGTTGTGCGTGGAGATCGACTCGGACAGTGCAGGGTACTTTGTTGTAGATGCGACGAATCTTACAACGGATTTTGGTTCGAACGTGAGCAATGGGCACTTGACCTGGTCACCCTTGGATCTAAAGGGTGCCATCATTCGTTCGACTGGTAGGAAGCGAAAAGGCTCCGAGATAGCGATCCTGGATCTGGATTATGGGGGTGTAGCCGAGTGCCCGGTGACGATGAGTCTGACCACGCTCGCTAGTCTCGATGATAGTGACTACTACGACTGGTCCCGGTTTGGTGGCCGGAGCGAGACGCTGCGCTGGCTGCAGTCCGATCTCAGCAACGTGGCAGGCTTCATGGTTTACGTTGGGGCAGCATCTGGGACGTATGGTCCCCCGGTTGATGTCGCGATGGCGAATCCCGAGGGAGCGGACATCTTCCGCTACGACCTTGAAGTCCCCGCTGGTGACACTGTCTACGTGGCGGTTACGGCGTATTCGGAGAGCCGCCTCATGAGCTCCTTCTCCAACGAGCAAGTCAGGGGGCCGTGAGTCCGCAGCCTGTCGAGGATTCAGAGCCGGAGCAGGTCGATGAGGGCGTGGTTGGTTCTCACGTAGAGCGAGCGGAAGCCGGCGCTCTTCCACAGAAAGTGCCTTGGCTTCTGTGCCTTGCGGCACCAGACGCGGAGCTGGCGCAGGAAGAGCTGGCGCTCGCGCGGATTGAGGTCGAGGCCGGACGCAAAGGCCTTGGCGCCCTCGTCGAGTCGGCGTCCGAGCTCTCCGCGGTGGGTGGGCTCGTTCGGGTCGACGCTCATTGCGGCGGGGTGGAGTCGAAAGGAGACCAGCTCTTCGGGGACGTGGCAGAAGCGGCCGAACGTGGCGAGCTCCAGGGCGAGGCCGACATCGGCGTTGAACCCCATGGGCCAGACGAAGAGGCGTGTCTGGCGGAGGACGGCGGTGCGGATCAGGCCGTAGATCAGGTACCACTCCTTGGCGCGGAGGAGCGAGATCAAGCGATCGAGCTTGTCTGGCTCTACTCCGGGAGTGGCGGGTCTTCGTCTCGCGCGGCGGCGCTCGCGGCGCGGATCTCCGAAGAGCGTCGTGCGGGCGTAGGCCAGCACGGCGTCGCGGTCGCGGTCGAGCGCAGCCGAGAGCCTTTGCAGGTAGCTCGGGTGGCGCAGGTCGTCGGAGGCGGCCCAGGCGAACAGGGGGGCAGAGGACTGCTCGACCAGCCCGTTGAAGTTCTCCCAGGCGATGACCCGTTCGCTGCGACGCAGGACGCGCAGGCGAGGGTCGCGCCGGGAGTACTCGTCGAGGATGCGCGGCGTGTTGTCGGACGACGCGTTGTCTGAGACGACGAGCTCGAAGTCTTGCAGATCCTGAGCGAGCCAGCTGTCCAGGGTCTCGGCGAGGAAACGCTCGGCGTTGTAGACGGGCATAGCGACGCTGATGCGCGGGCTCACGCGGCCTGCCTCCACCACCACTGGCCAGCTGGGCGGGAGTGTCCCAGAGGCCTCGGATCAGCAAATTCCGTAGCAAACACAGCTAGCTCTCTCCAGAACGCCCTCGCATCCGGTATGCTGGGCCCATGAAATACCTTCACACCATGGTCCGCGTGGCGGACCTCGACAAGTCGCTCGAGTTCTACACCAAGGCGCTCGGCCTGAAGGAGCTGCGGCGACACGAGGTCGAGCAGGGCCGGTTTACCCTGATCTTTCTGGCCGCTCCGGGCGACGAGGATGCCCAGGTGGAGCTGACCTACAACTGGGACCCGGAGGAGCTCGACGGGGGGCGGAACTTCGGCCACCTGGCATACAGCGTCGACAACATCTACGAGTCCTGTCAGCGCCTGCAGGATGCCGGGGTCACGATCAACCGGCCTCCGCGCGATGGCCGCATGGCCTTCGTTCGCTCCCCCGACAACGTCTCCATCGAGCTGCTGCAAAAGGGTGACGCGCTGGCGAAGCAAGAGCCCTGGGGGTCGATGGAGAATACGGGGGAGTGGTGAGCCGCGCATGAAGCTCAGCGGTAAACATGCGGTCGTGACGGGCGGCGCGAGCGGGATCGGGCGGGCTCTGTGTCGCCGCTTCAAGGCAGAGGGCGCGAGCGGCGTCGTCGTGGCCGATCGGGATTCCTCGGGGGCGAAGGCCGTTGCCGACGAGATCGGCGGCCTGGCCGTGGAGGTCGATGTCGGCGACGAGGACCAGGTCAGGAACCTGGTCGAGGTCTCCGAGCGAGAGTACGGCCCGATCGATCTGTTCTTCTCCAACGCGGGCATCGGCCTGCCCGGCGGTGTCGAGGTCGAGAACGAGGGCTGGCAGAAGATCTGGGACGTCAACGTGATGGCGCATGTCTTCGCCTCGCGCGCGGTGCTGTCGTCGATGCTCGGACGCGGCGAGGGTTATATCCTGAGCACGGCGTCCGCAGCCGGGCTGCTGAGCCAGATCGGCTCTGCGCCCTACGCCGTGACCAAGCACGCGGCGGTGGCGCTCGCAGAGTGGCTCGCGATCACGTACGGCGATCAGGGCATCAAGGTGTCGGTGCTGTGCCCACAGGCGGTGCGCACGGGGATGACCGCGGATTCCCGCAACGGCGGCGTTGCGGGTCTCGACGGAATGCTGGAGGCGGAGGAGGTCGCGGACAGCGTTGTGCAGGCGATCGACGAGGAGCGCTTCCTGATCCTGCCCCACCCGACGGTGCTCGGGTACATGCAGCGCAAGACCTCGGACTACGATCGCTGGCTCGCGGGTATGCGACGCTTGCAGGCTCGCTTCCTCGCCGGCTAACGCGTGGCGCTCGCGCTCTTCGCTCTCGGACTGGCGGCCTGGTCGCTCGTCGAGTACGCGGTCCACGGCTGGCTCTCGCACCGTTTCCGCACGCCCGTCGGAGCGCTGCACTTCGAGCACCACAGGGACGCGCGTCGCGTCTTCACGTCGCCGACGGCGTGGGTTCCTTTTGCGGGAGTCGCGTTCCTGCTGCTCCCCGCCGCGTTCGCGCTGGGTCTCTTGTGCGGCTTCCTGCACTACGAGTACGTCCACTGGCGGATCCACTTCCGGTCGCCGCGGAGCGCCCGGGAGGAACGCCTGAGCGCGCACCACCTGGCGCACCACGCCTGCAGCGCGAAGGCCTACTACGGGGTGACCACGCGCTTCTGGGACCGGGTGTTCGGAACGCTGCCCCGCACCTGGCAGGCAGACTACGCGTGCGTTGCCGCTCGCACGGTGCTCGAGGGACCGAGCAACTTCGGAACGCTCTGGCCGAGACGCAGTGTCAAAGGAGAAAGCAGATGAAGGTTGACGGCGGAATGACGTTGGATCTCCACGGGGTGCCTGCGCGCATTCG
Organism: Myxococcota bacterium; assembly: GCA_965247115.1. Classification (GTDB taxonomy): domain Bacteria; phylum Myxococcota_A; class UBA9160; order SZUA-336; family SZUA-336; genus JAUXJB01. The sequence goes on along the minus strand of CBDFGR010000003.1, from coordinate 1,467,539 downwards.
CGAGCTCGAGGAGACCGGCTACGACGCGGCCATGTCGGCGGAGACATCGAACGATCCGTTCTTCCCGATCCTGCTCGCAGCGGAGCACAGCGAACGGATCGAGCTCATGACCAGCATCGCGGTGGCCTTTGCGCGCAGCCCGATGAACCTGGCCCAGATCGGACACGATCTGAACCTGTACTCCAAGGGTCGCTTCATCCTCGGGCTCGGCTCGCAGATCCGGGCGCACATCACCAAGCGCTTCAGCATGCCATGGTCGAGGCCGGCGGCCCGCATGCGCGAGCTGATCCTTGCCATGCGCGCCACCTGGGACTGCTGGTACGAGGGCAAGAAGCTCGATTTCCGGGGCGACTTCTACTCGCACACGCTGATGACGCCGATGTTCACGCCCACCGCGACCGACTACGGTCCGCCGCGCGTGTTCCTTGCGGCGGTCGGTCCGCTCATGACCGAGGTGGCCGCGGAGGTGGCGGACGGCCTGATCGCGCATGCCTTCACCACGGAACGCTACATGCGCGAGGTCACGCTGCCGGCGATCGATCGCGGCCTTGCGAAGGCGGGCAAGAAGCGCAGTGACTTCGAGATCAGCTGTCCCGCGTTCGTGGTGACGGGGTCGGACGAGGAGGCCTACGTGCGCGCGCGCACGGCGACCTCTCGGCAGATCGCATTCTACGGCTCGACTCCTGCATACAAGCCGGTGCTCGAAACGCACGGGTGGGGCGGACTGCAGGGCGAGCTGAACGTGCTCTCCAAGCAGGGCAAGTGGGAGGAGATGGGCACGCTGATCACGGACGAGATCATCGAGGAGTTCGCCGTGGTCGCGGAGCCCGAGAAGGTTGCCGCCGGTCTGAAGGCGCGTTTCGGGGACATCATCGACCGCGTGGCCTCGATGGCACCGTTCGCAGATCGCGCGGCGCAGAAAGAATTCATCGAGACGCTGCGGAAGTAGGCTCCGCGCCCGGGCAGCGGCTCACGTTCTCCGGCAGAGCCCTCTACTGGTGGAATACGGGCAGGACCTCCTCGATGAAGGCGTCGAAGGCTCCCCAGTCGACGGGTGGTCGGAACGCGATGTTCAGGCCCTGCGCGCCGGCGCGCTCGTACTCGCCGATGCGATCGATCGCCTGTGCGGGAGTGCCGACGAGCATGCCTTCACGGCCCATGTTGCCTCCGAAGCCGGACTGCTCCTTCGCCCGCGCGGCGGCCTCGTTCGCGCTCATGTAGAAGCCGACGTTGACGCTGCGCTGGATCTCGGCGGGGTCTCGTCCCAGCTCCTCGCAGAAGCGATCGACCCGGGTCGTGCGATCGGCGAAGAGCTCCGGCGCGACGTACGGCATGTTGAAGCCGTCGGCGAAGCGCGCCGCGAGCCTCGGCGTGCGTTGCTTGCCGCGGCCGCCGATCCAGATCGGGAGACGCGGGTTGAGTGGCTTCGGCGCGCAGACCGCGCCGTCGACCTGAATGTGCTCGCCCTTGAAGGTCGTCGAGTCCTCGCGCAGGAGCGAGCGCAGCACCTGGACCGACTCCTCCAGGTGGTCCATGCGCTCACCGAGCGACGGAAAGCCGTAGCCGAACTCGCGCCACTCCTCCTCGAACCAGCCCGCCCCGATGCCCAGGTTCGCGCGGCCGCCGCAGACGTGATCGATCGTGACGATCGCCTTGGCGAGCACGCCCGGGGGTCGGAAGCTCGAGCAGAACACCAGACAGCCGACCTGCACGTTCTTCGTCGTGGCCGCGAGTGCGGCCATCGACGCGACGCCCTCGAAGCACGGATTGTCACGGCTCTGCAGCGGATTGGCGTAGAAGTGATCCCAGACCGAGATCCAGTGGAAGCCGGCGTCATCGGCCCGCTGCCAGATCCTCTGCAGCTCGTCCATGGACAGGTCTTGCGGACCCGTGTGGACACCTACCTTGATTGCCACGGTGCGCCCTCCTTTTAACCCTGGGCTCGTGCGCTAACGGGCTCGGGGGCCTCGGCGCCGAGTCCCTCTGCCTCTTCTTCTGCCTCCCGCTCGAAGCGTGCCTGCAGCTGCGCGAACGCCATGTACACGACGGGCACCAGGAAGAACGTGAGCAGGGTAGAGAACACCATTCCGCCGACGACCGCGACGCCCAGTGGCGCACGCGCCTCGCCGCCCGCGCCGAATCCGAGCGCGAGCGGCAGGATCCCTGCGATCGTAGAGAGCGCGGTCATCAGCACGGGCCGGAAGCGCGTCTGCGCGGCCTGCGTGACCGCATCGATCACCTCGAGCCCCTGGGCCCGCAGCTGGTTCGCGAACTCCACGATCAGGATGGAGTTCTTCGCCACCAGGCCGACCAGCATGACCAGGCCGATCTGACTGAAGAGGTTGAGCGTCTGGCCCGTGGCCATCAGCGCGAGCAGCGCTCCGGTGAACGACACCGCAACGGCCACCATGATCGTGGCGGGGTGGATGAAGCTCTCGAACTGGGCAGCGAGTACCAGGTAGATCAGGATTACTGCAAGGACGTAGGCGAAGAGGAGGGCGTTTGACGAGTCGAAGAACTGCTCCGACTCGCCAGACCAGCGCAGGCTGTAGCCCGTCCCCGCCGGGACCACCTCGTCTGCTATGGCGCGTACCTGCGTGAGGGCTCGGCCCAGGGGCATGTCCGCCAGCAGGCTCGCCGTCACGGTTGCGGAGCGCAGGCGGTCGAAGTGCGGTAGGCCCGGCGGTGCGATCGTCTCCTCCACGCGCACGAGCGAGTCGAGGGGGATGAGCGCGCCGTTCGCCGCGCGCACGTACAGCCCGAACAGGTCGTTCGGATTGGAGCGAGCGGGCCGGTCGAGCTGGGCGATCACGTCGTAGGTCTCGCCGCGCAGCTTGAAGGTCGAGAGGTCGAGCCCACCGAGCAGGATCTGCAGGGTCGACGCGATATCCCGCGCAGAGACGCCGAGGTCGCTGGCGCGTTCGCGGTCGATCTCGACCGCGAGCTGTGGCTTGTTCAAGAGGAGATCGGTCTGGACGTTGAATAGACCCGGGATGGCTCCGGCGCGGCGCTTGATCTCGTCGCCGTAGCGGGCCAGCTGGCGGATGTCCGGTCCCTGCACGACCAGGGAGACCGGCGCGTTGAACATATTCGTCTCCAGCATTGACGGATTGGTCGGGTATGCCTCGATCCCGGAGACCTGATTGAACTTCTGGAACAGCTCCGCCACGATCTGCTGCTGCGTACGTTCCCGCTCGTCCCAGAGCTTGAGCGAAGTGAAGATGATCCCCCGGTTCACCTCGCCGGCTCCGCTAAAGCCAAAGGAGACGATCGAGAAGAATGCGCGAACCTCGGGAGTGTCGCCCAGGATCTGCTCGACCTCGGCCTGATAGCGGCCCGTGTAGTCGAGCGTGCTGCCCTCGGGAGCTCGGGTGAAGATCAGGATTTCGGACCGATCCGTGGTGGGGACGAACTCGCGCTCCACCTGTCCGAGCAAGAAGACGCCGAGCGCCACCCAGGCCACACCGACCACGCCGGCCAGCACGGGGTGCGCGAGCACGGGGCCGAGGAGTCGCGCATAGCCCGAGCGCAGGCCGTCGATGCTCGAGGCCAGCACCGCCTTGACGCCGTGATCTTGCCGGTGGCCGCGGAGGATGCGCGCGCAGAGCGCGGGCGAGAGCGTGAGCGCCACGAAGCCCGAGATCGCCACCGCGGCGGCGACCGTGATGCCGAACTCGCGGAAGAGGCGCCCGGTGGTATCAGTCAGGAAGGCGAGCGGCAGGAACACGGCGATCGTCGACAGGCTGGCCGCGATGACCGCGAACGCGATCTCGTCGATGCCGCGGCGCGCCGCCTGCATGCGCGTCATGCCCGACTCGATCCAGCGGCTGATGTTCTCGAGCACGACGATGGAGTCGTCCACGACCAGGCCGATGGCCAGGGTCAGGCCCATGAGCGTGAGCGTATTGATCGAGTAGTCCAGGAAGTAGAGGACCGCGAAGCATCCCACGATGGAGACCGGGATGGAGATGGCCGGCACGATGGTGGCGCGAGACGAGCGCAGAAAGATGTAGATCACGATCAGGACCAGGCCTATGGCGTAGAAGATGGTCAGCGTGACGTCTCGGACCGAGGCCTTGATGAAGATCGAGGAGTCGGACGACAAGATCAGCTCCATGCCCTCGGGGAGCTCCGTCCGGATGACGTCGAGCTCCTTCTTCACGGCGTCCAGCACGCCCAGCGTGTTGGCCTTGGACTGCTTGACGACGCCCAGTCCCACAATCGGCTCCCCATCCTGACGGGTGAGCGTGCGCTCGTCTTCGGGACCAATCTCGGCGCGTCCGATGTCGCGGATGCGCACGGGCTCTCCGTCGACGCGCGCGATGATGAGGTCTCCGTACTGCGCCGGGGTCTTCAGCTCGCCGAGCGTTCGCACGCTGAACTCGCGATCCGTGCTCTCCACCCGTCCCGAGGGGATGTCGATGTTCTCGCGCTGCAGCGCGGAGGCCACGTCCGCGATCGTGAGCTGCTGGGCGGTCAGCCGCTGCTGGTCGATCCAGAGGCGCATGGAGTAACGCCGCTCTCCGGAGAGCATGACGTTGCCGACGCCGGGCAGCTTGGAGAGGCGGTCCTTGATCTGCGTCTCCGCTATGGTGGACCGCTCGACCTGTGTGTAGGGACCTCCCTTGAGTGCCATCCACAGGATCGGGCTGGCGTCGGAGTCCACCTTGGAGACGATCGGTGCCTCGGCGTCGTCTGGCAGCTCGCGCCGCGCTCGCGCGACCCGGTCGCGCACGTCGGCTGCTGCGATGTCGATGTCGCGATGGAGCTCGAACTCGATGTCGATCTGAGAGGACTGCTCGCGGCTCATCGAGGTGACGTGCTTGATGCCCTCGATGCCCATGATCTCGTCTTCGAGCGGCTGCGTGATCGAGGTCTCGACCACCTCCGGTGCCGCGCCGAGATACACGGTAGACACGGAGACCACGGGGGGGTCGACGTCAGGGAGCTCGCGGTTTGACAGGAGCGAGAGCGAGATGCCGCCAAAGACCAGGATCACCAGCGACATGACCGTCGAGAGGACGGGCCGGCTGATGCAGGCCTGGGAGAATCTCACTGCGTCTCCTCCGGGGGACCTGCTGCCACCTGGGGGTTCTCTCGCAGATTGAGCGTTGCCCCGGGGTAGATCTTGTGAGTTCCGGCGCTCACCACCAAGTCACCCGGGCGGAGACCGGAGCGCACCACCACGCTCGCGTCGGCCCGCGGCCCCAGCTCGACGTCCACGCGCTCGGCCGTGTTGCCGGCGCCCACGCGCCAGACGAAGAAGCCGCGGCCGTCGTAGGCGATGGAGGACTCGGGTGCGACAAGCGCGTTCTCGATGTGCTCGACTTCGACCTCCAGCGTGGCGAACTGTCCGGGGCGGAGCCGCCCGGTCGGGTTCGGGATCCAGGCCTTGAGCAAGAGCCGCCGGCTGTTCGGGTCGAGCGTTGGCGAGACGAAGTAGACCTCGCCTCCGAAGCGCTCGTCTGGGAAGGGGGCGATCGCAAGCTCGACGCGAATACCCTTGCGGGCCAGGCCGACTGCGGTCTCGGGCAGCGTGAACAGCAGCTGGAGACGATCGATCTTGTCGATCTGCACCAGGTCTGTCGTGTCTAGGACACGGTCCCCGGGAGACACCCAGCGAGCGCCGACAGCCCCGTCGAAGGGAGCGCGGATCTGAGTGCGATCCAGCTCCACGCGTGCGAGATCGACGCCCGCCTCGGCGGCTTCGAGCTCCGCGACTGCGCGGTCGAGCTCGGCGACCGCGGATACCTCGCGTTTGGAGAGCTCCTGGGTGCGGCGATAGACGTCGCGGGCGAGTTCCCGCCCTGCCGTGGCCGAGCGCAGGTCTGCGCGTTGCTCGCCGTCGCGCAGGCGGAACAATACCTCGCCCGCGGCGACCGTCTCGCCCTCCCTGAAGCCGATCTCCTCGATCACCCCCGAGATCTCGGGGCGGATGACGACGGACTCTTCGGCCTCCAGATGGCCGACCAGGCCGATGATGTCGGTGAACGGTCGGGGATCGAGGCGCACTGCCTCCACTGTGGCGGGGGGTCGCCCTCCAAAGTCAGCCGACTGGGGCTCGTCACAGCCTGCGGAGAAGAGCAGAGCCAGAGCCGCGCCGAGCGCGGCGATGTCTCGGGGGGATCCGAACACCACGGCATTCTACCAGCCCGTCAGAGCCTCTTCCCGAGCCTGCAGCCAGGTCCAGATCGCGCGCCGCGGAACGGTGTCGCGCCTACGCCGGCAGAGCGCTGCTCGAGCGCATTGCGCAGCTCTGCGGCAACGGCTTCCGAGCACGGGTCGTCGCGCACAGAGCGCAGCGCGGCGAGCGCCGCCGCGAGCTTGCGGTCCGCGCTTCGGCTAGAGCTCGTCCAGCGCGTCGTGCCAGCCTTCCAGGTCGAAGAACAGCTCGCGCTCCCTGGCGAGCCGCATCGCTCGCTCCACGTCGATCACGCGCGGACCCTCGCGGAGCACGCGGAGCTGCGCGGTCTCGCCGTCTGCGAGCGTGTGCTCGCGATCGCCATCCAGCGCCAGCACGCCAGGTCCGCGTATCACGACCGGCTCGCCGAGCGAGACCTTGCGCCAGCTGCGCACGTACGCGTGCCGGTACAGGCCCTGCGAGAGCGGGGCCCGCAGCGGGCGCCCGCCGCCCTCCGGTCCCGTGCACTCGACCACGAGCCCGTACTCGTCCTCCGCACCGCAGCTCTCGAGCAGCCCCCCGATCGGCGTCATGCCCACGCCGGACGCGACCGCGCGGGAGAGCACGAGGGTGCGGAGCTTGGCGGGATCGTAGGGCAGCAGGTTCCCGACCATGTCGTCGACGAGCAGCACCACGTCGATCAGGCCGAGGTCCGCCGGCCGGCCCTCGAGCTCGAGCCGGATCAGCTTGGCCGGCCGGGCGACCTCGTGCAGTTCGATTCGTCCGGACGCCACGAGTCCGCAGGCCGCGCCTGCGACCGTCGCCTCGACCATGACCGGGAAGGTGTTGTTCGTTCCCGTGGAGATTGGCAGCAGCGGCGCCTCCTCCCACACTTTGACGATGCCGCGATTCGTGCCGTCGCCCCCGAGCACGACGACCGCGCCGCAGCCGGCCTCGCGCATCAGCTCGGCCGCGCGCGTCGTGTCCTCGGGCTTGACGGATGCGCCGATGTCGAGCACCTCGATCTTCGCATCGATCCGCAGGCTCTCGACGGCACCGATCCCGATGCGGAACGGATCCTTGAACACGATGATCCGCTCCGCCCCGGCCGCCGCCGCCCCGACAACGGCTCGCGCCACCTGGTTGCGCTTGTCCTCCGGCGTGGAGCTCCGCGCCCGCGCCGCCAGCCGCCTGACATCCCGCCCGGACACGGGATTCACGATGACTCCGACGGGCTTCACGGTGCGGCCGAGTCTACCGTCAATCCCAACCCGTCGTGGCGTCGCTGCGCTTGACATCACGCCGAGCAGTGAGACGATAGCCGAGGACTGGAATGCCCGGAGGCGGCTCATGCAAGGCAACAAGACGGCAGCTATCGCGTTGCTACTAGTTGGGATAGGACTGTTGGGCGCGTCTCTGCTCGCCGATGTCGTCGGAATTGGAGACGATGCCGGCTTCGGCCGTCAGCAGGCCTCAGGCAGCGCCGCGGGCGTGGTCATCGCAGCAATCGGACTGTACCTGACACTCAAGGCCTCCGCGAGCGCCGAATAGACCGCTCGCCCTATCACTCCGCGGCGGGCTTCTCCTTCTTCTCGCGCTCCTCGTCGGTGTGCATCTGGATCATCTGCATGGCCGCCGCTGTTGAACTTAAGCGGCGAAGCGGAGCGCGAGTATTGGCGGAAGGCGCACTGATTGTTTGCGCCGCGGCGCTACAATCGCGCCGCCCCCACGGAGACGGATCTGGATGAACACGCGTCTGGCCGCGCGGCTGCTTCCGCTCGTCGGGATCGCACTCGCCCTGGCGCTTCTTTATCCCGAGCCCGATCGCGACGCTCTCGTCGCTCAGGGCGTCCCGCACCTGCTCGAGGGGGAGGCCGGCACGACGATCTTCGACGCGCTCGCGGAGTCGGACGCCGGTGACGGGCGCTTCCAGCTGTCGATCGAGTACGACGGGCGAAGTGTCGAGGACGATCCGGTATTCCGGCGCTCCTTCGACTCGCTGCTGAACGTGGTGAACGCCGAGCGCGGCACGAGCTTCAGCGCAGTCGAGGGCACCGCCGAGCCCAGGCTCGAGCTCCTACTGGGGGAAGAGGGAAACGCGCTCACGCTTCGGGCCGCGCTCCATCGCGGGAGCGGGGTGCAGCGTTTTGACGTGCTCGGCCCCTGGACCGTCCCGACGCGGACCGCGCTCCTGCCACCGCTGCTCGCCATCACCGTTGCACTGGCTTTTCGCGCGACGGTAACCGCGCTCTTCCTCGGGATCCTGTCGGGTGCCGCGCTCATGCGCCTGCAGACCGACGTCTCTGCGCTCTTCGTGCTCCCGGCCGCGTTCTGGGACGTGTTTGCCGTCTACCTGCGCCGCGAGATCCTGGACACGTTCCGGCTGGAGGTGATCGGCTTCACCGTCGCGCTGATCTCGATGGTGGGGGTGATGACCCGGAGCGGCGGCGTGATGGGAATGATTCATCAGGTGCAGCGCTTCGCGCGAACCGTTCGCTCCACCCTTGCCGTGGCCTTTGCGTCGGGACTCGGTCTGTTCTTCGACGATTACTCGAACTGCCTGATCGTCGGCAACTCCATGCGGCCGCTGACCGATCGCCTCGGGGTCTCGCGCGAGAAGCTGGCCTATATCGTGGACAGCACGGCCGCTCCGGTGGCGGGCCTCTCGGTCGTCTCCACGTGGATCGCGTTCGAGGTCTCCACCTACGCCCCCCAGCTTCCCGCTGCGGGGATCGTCGAGAATGCCTACGCGATCTTCTTTCAGACCATCCCGTTTCGCTTCTACAGCATCTTCGCGCTCTGCTTCGTCGCGCTCGTCATCTGGACGGGCCGCGACTTTGGTCCCATGCGCACGGCGGAGCGACGCGCGCGCAACCTGGGTCAGCTCGTGCGCAAGGGCGGGACTCCCATGGTCTCTGCCGAGATGACCGAGCTTCGAGCGAGCTCCGACATCGCGCCGCGTGCGCGGAACGCCCTGATCCCGATCCTGGCCGTCGTGCTCGTCGCCATGCAGGAGATCTTTCGACGCGGCGGCGGGTACGCGGTGCTCGCCGACGATCCCGCCCGCCTGCTGACACTGCCGGGGATCACGGGCGTGCTGCTCGACGGAAGTGGCGCCTCCGCTCTCTTCAGCGCCAGCTGTGTCGGGCTGTTCCTGACGCTGTTCCTCAGCGGCTCGAACGGGCTGCGCGGGGGGCTCGTTGCGGGTGTCGTGGCAGCTGTCGCCCTGGGTCCGCCCCTGGAGGGTGAGCTTGCGGCCTACCTGGGTGAGGGACTCGCCGGACCACTCGCCTACGCAGGGCCATTCGTGGCCGGCTGGGCGCTCGTTGGCTGGCCGCTCGGTCTCTGGCGCACGCGTCGCGGGCACCTGCTCGGACGGGATGCGGCGCGCGCCGCGCTAGTCAGTACGCGCGCGCTCACCATTGCGATCATCATACTGTTCGAGGCCTGGATGATCGGGCGCGTCTGCGTCGACGTGAGCACCGCCGACTATCTGGTGGCCCTGACCTCCGGCCGCGTCGACGCGCTCTGGCTTCCCACACTGCTCTTCGTGGCCGCGAGCGGTGTCTCCTTCGCGACGGGAACGTCCTGGGGAACGATGTCGATCCTGCTGCCGAACGTGGTCGGCCTGGCGGCCGCGGTGGGTGCACAGCACGAGATCGGATCGCTGGGTCTGGTCGTCGTGTGCATCGGCGCCGTCCTCGAAGGCTCGATCTTCGGCGACCACTGCTCCCCCATCTCCGACACGACCGTCCTCTCCTCCGTCGCCACCGCGAGCGACCACATCGACCACGTCCGCACCCAGGCCCCCTACGCCCTCCTCGTCGCCGCCATCGCCATCCTGACCGGCTACCTTCCCTCCCTGGCCTTCCCCTTCTGGTCCTTCCCCCTGGCCCTGGCAACGGGCCTGGGAGCCATGCTCGCCACCCTCCTCCTCCTAGGCTCCGAAGTTAGAACTTAAGGACCGTCCCTAAGTTCTAACTTCGGAGCCTAAGTTCAGGCTTCCAGGCGGTAGCCGAAGGAGCGGACGGAGAGGAGGAACTCGGGGGACTTTGGGTTGGGCTCGATGAGCTTGCGGAGGCGGAGGACGAAGGTGTCGACGACGCGGGTACGGGTCTCGGGGTGGAGGTCCCAGACCTGCTGGAGGATCTCGCCGCGGCTGACCGCGCTGCCGCGGCGGGCGAAGAGGAGCGTGAGCAGGGCGAGCTCCTTCGCGGTGAGCTTCAGGCGCTCGCCGTTGCGTTCGAGCTCGAAGCGATTCGGGTGGACGGTGACCTTGCCGATCCGGAACGCGTGCTCCGTGGTGTTTTCGTCGACGTGAGTGGCGCGTCGCAGCAGCGTACGCACGCGGGCCAGCAACACCGGTAACGAGAAGGGCTTGGTCAGATAGTCGTCCGCGCCCCTGTCGAGCCCCGCGACTATGTCCTGGTCGGTGTCGCGCGCGGTGAGGAGCAGGACCGGGACGGGATTGTCGTGCTTGCGCAGCTGCTCGAGGACCTCGATACCAGAGATGCCCGGGAGCAGGACGTCGAGAACGACGAGGTCGACGGGCTCCGCGTCCTTAGCCTCGAGCCGTTCGAGCGCGTCCTCGCCGCGCTCGAAGTTCTCTACGTGGTAGCCCTCCGCCTCGAAGTTGAAGCGTAGGCCCCGAGCGAGGTGCTCTTCGTCCTCAACGAGCAGAATGGATGGATTCATCGAGCTGTCCGGGGAGCGTGACGATGAACCGACTGCCCTTTCCCTCGCCGTCGCTCTCGGCCCGCACGGTTCCGCCGTGCCCGCGGACCACGTTGCGGACGATGAAGAGCCCCAGGCCGAGCCCGCTCGGACTGCGCACGGCTTCCCGCTGGAAGCGCTGGAAGACACGGCCCAGCGCCGACTCGGCCAGCCCGATGCCCTGGTCCTCCACCTCGACCTCGAGCTTGCGGCCCGAGGCCGGGCGCACGCGTACCTCGACCCGCGTCTTCTCTCCCGCGTAGCGGATCGCGTTCTCGATCAGGTTGCGGAAGGCGAGGCGCAGCTGCTCGAGGTCGCCGCGCACGCGCGCGAGTGCCGGGACGTGGAGCCGCAGCGACTCTTCATCCAGACCGAAGCGTTCCCGCGCGTCGGCCACACACTCCCCGAGCAGACGGCGCAGGTCGACGGCCGTGCGGTAGTTCCTGCGTTCGTCCGTGCGCGCCGCGCTCAGGATCTGGTCGATCGTGCGCTGCAGCCGGTCGATGTCGTCCGACATGACGTTGAGGAACTCGCCGCGCTGCGCCTCGTCGAGCGACTTTCCCTGCAGCGTGTCGACATAGAGGCGCAGCGAGGTCAGCGGCGTGTGAAGCTCGTGGGTGACGGCGTCCAGGAAGTTCTGCTGCCGCTGGTTCGTGCGGATCTCGCGCACCAGCCAGACGGCCTGCAGGATCGCCACCGTGATGATCGTGACGAAGAACAGCGAGCCGAGGATCACGAGCAGCCAGTGGACGGTGGTGAAGCCCTCGACGAAGGCCTCGAACTCGCGCGCCACCAGGATCTGCCAGCCCGCGGTGAGCGCGACGGTGATGGTCACGAGTGCGACCGTCAGCGCGATCGGGACGGAAACGCCGCGACGAGCCATGTCTCAAGTGTACGGTACTATGGCGCCCGCTACCTGGGAGGTGTCCGGTTGCTGCGAAAGGCGGCGTGCACGTTGCTGTTTCTCGCCCTGACTTCGCCCCCGGCGGCGGCCGCGCCTCCCGCCGCGGCCCAGCTCGATGCCGAGGAGCGCCAGATCCGCGACCGCCTGCAGGCCCGACAGCAGGAGATGGCGTCGCAGCTCGAGCGCTGGGTGGGTCTGAACACCGGCACGTTCAACCGTCCCGGGCTGCAGGCTTTCGCCCAGCTGCTCGTTGCCCCCTTGCTCGAGCTGGGCTTCGAGGTCGAGCTCCACTCCGAAACGCTCGACGACTACCCCGGCCGCGGGCGCGTCGAGATCGGGCCCCTGATCGTCGCGCGGCGGCCCGGACCTGGCCCGACAAGCCAGCGCTTCCTGGTCGTGGGCCACTACGACACCGTCTTCGAGCCGGACTCCCCCTTTCAGAGCTACCGGCCCGACCGGGGCGACCCGGCGCGCGTGATCGGACCGGGCGTGTCGGACATGAAGGGCGGCCTGGTCGTGCTGCTCTTTGTTCTGCAGGCGCTGGCCGAGAGCGGCGATCTCGACCGGGCGCAGTGGACCGTGCTTCTGAACGCCGACGAGGAGATTGGATCGCTCAGCTCGCGGGCGCGCATCGAGGCGGAGGCGCGCGCTGCCACGCTCGGGTTCGTCTTCGAGAGCGCGCGGGCAGACGGCGAGATGGTTCGCTCCCGCCGAGGCCTGGGGCAGTTCTATCTCACAGTGGATGGCCTGGCGGCGCACGCGGGTGGCTCGCACAGCAAGGGCCGGAGCGCCATTCTCGCCCTCGCGCGAAAGGTCGTGGAGATCGAAGCGCTGACGGACTACGACGCGGGCATCACGGTCAACACCGGGACCTTCGACGGGGGCACCAAGCGCAACATCGTGCCCGAGTTCGCGGAGGCCTGGATCGATCTTCGCTACGACGAGCCAACACAGGGCGACGAGATCCGCGAGCGCCTGGAGCAGATCGCCGCTCACCCACATGTAGAGGGAACGCAGGCAGCGCTTTGGGGCACCCTGCATCGTCCGCCAAAGCGAGAGACGGACGCCACCCAGGAGCTGCTCGAGCTGCACGCGGAGGTCGCGCGTGCCCTCGGCGCCGAGTTATCTCCACCCATCCATGCTGGCGGCGGAACCGATGGCTCGCTGACCGGAGCGCTGGGCTTGCCGACGCTCGATTCGATGGGCGTGCGCGGCGGCGCGGCGCATACCGACCGCGAATTCGCCGTCCTGCACAGCCTGTCAGAGCGGGCCGCGCTCGGCGCCATCTTGCTGCGCCGGCTCGCTTTACGCACCCAGGAGCGGGGAGTATTGTCACCGGCATTCGTCCCCGACGGTGATCGCTGGGCCCCGGCCGGTGGTTCGCTCGTGAACCCCGCCAGGTCCGGAAGGAAGCAACGGTAGCGTTGCGGGGCAGGTGGTCGGATCGGCCCAGCGATCTCCCTCTGGGACGACCTCCTGCGATGCAGTAGGGAAAGCCGTTCATGAGTTACGAAGTTCTGGCGCGCCGCTGGCGGCCGCAGTCGTTCGAGGAAGTCTCCGGGCAGAGGCACGTGACGACAGCGCTGCGCAACGCGCTCGTGCACGATCGCCTGCCCCACGCCCTCTTGCTGGCCGGGCCGCGCGGGACCGGAAAGACCTCGATTGCGCGGATCCTGGCGCGCTCCCTCAATTGCGACGAGGGGCCGACGGAGAAGCCGTGCGGCAAGTGCTCGTCGTGCACGGAGATCGCCGCGTCGACCTCGCTCGACGTGCAGGAGATCGACGCGGCGAGCAATACGGGCGTGGACAGCGTGCGCGAGATCCGGGACAACATCCGGTACGCGGCCTCGCCGGGGAAGTACCGGATCTACATCATTGATGAGGTCCACATGCTCTCGCAGCAGGCGTTCAACGCGCTGCTCAAGACCCTGGAAGAGCCCCCGCCACACAGCCTGTTCATCTTCGCGACGACGGACGCCCAGAAGATCCCGGTCACGGTGCTCTCGCGCGTACAGCGCTTTGATCTCAAGCGCCTCGGACCGAGCGAGATGCTCGAGCGCCTGCGTCAGATCTCGAGCGCCGAGGGGATCTCGGTTCCCGAGTCGGTGATGCGCGCTCTGGTGCGCGAGAGCGACGGCAGCCTGCGCGACGCGGAGACCTTGCTCGACCGGCTGGTCAGTGCCTTCGGTAACGCGATCGAGGAGGATGGCGCCCGCGAGATCCTGGACCTGATCGAGCACAAGATCGTCACGGACATCGTCGATCCCGTGCTCGGTCATGACGCCAGCTCCGCCCTGGCCGCGGTGCGCCGCGCCATAGACGCCGGCGTCGACGGCGTGCGCCTCGCGGCCGCGATCCTGGAGGAGCTGCGGGACCTGCTGGTGGTGCGGCTGGTGGAGGATCCTGGCCCGCTTGTCGATGCGGCACCTGCGGAGGTTGCCGAGCTGCAGCGCCGCGCCAAGCCTCACGATCCCGAGACGCTGCAGCGTCTGTTCCGCGTCCTCTTGACCCGGAATCAGGAGCTCGGCCTGGCGCCCCGGCCCGAGCAGGCGCTCGAGATGGCCGTCGTGCGCCTCGCGACCCTGCCAGAAGCCGAGGCGCTGAGCTCGCTGATCGAGCGGCTCGATGGGCTCGAAGGGGATCCCCCTGCTGGCGGGGGATCGCCCGCGGGGAACGAGTCGTCCCAGGGGGGCGCAGAGCGCGGCTCGCGGAGTCCGACGCGGCGCTCCCAGGCGGCCCCGCAACCCAGAGCCGAACCGGCGAGCGGCTCCACGGTCTCCGAGGCCGAGGCGCGCCTGCGCCGCGAGGCAAAGGAGCATCCAAAGGTACAAGAGGTCATCTCCGCCCTGGATGCAGAGCTCCAGGAGGTCCGCGTACCACGCCAGAGCGGAAGGGAGCTCACATGAGCCAGTTCAATCTGAAGTCGATCATGGAGCAAGCGCAGGAGATGAGCGGGAAGCTCGCGCGCGTGCAGGAGCAGCTGCGCCACCGCACGGCCCAGGCCACCGTCGGCGGAGGCATGGTGGAGGCCACGGTGAACGGGCAGCTCGAGCTTGTCGAGATCAAGATCGACGCGCAGGCCGTGGACCCGCGCGACGTGGAGATGCTCCAGGACCTGGTGCTCGCCGCCGTCAACCAGGCGCTCGGACGGGCAAGGGAGATGGCGCAGAGCGAGATGCAGGACGCGACGGGCATTCCCATCGCACAGCTCATGGGTCAGCTCGGCGGGAGCTCGTAGGTGTCCCAGGCCCGCCCCGCCCCGATCGACCGACTGGTCAAGGCGCTGCGCCGGCTGCCGGGAGTGGGCGAGAAGACGGCCACACGCCTCGCGTTTTTCCTGCTCTCTGCGCCGGAGAGCACCGCCTCCGAGCTCGGCGAGGCCATCTTGCGCCTGCGACGTGAGGTCAGCCTGTGTGAGGAGTGCTTCAACCTGACCATTGAGTCTCCCTGTGAGATCTGTCGGGACGACACACGGCAGACGAACCAGGTCTGTGTCGTCGAGGAGCCGGCGGACCTGGTGTCCATCGAGAGCTCTGGCGTGTTTCGCGGCCGCTATCACGTACTCGGTGGCACGCTCGCGCCGCTCGACGGTGTGGGGCCCGAGGCGTTGCGCGTGGAGCCGTTGATCCGACGCATTCGTGCCGGCGGCATCGAGGAGATCATCCTGGCCACGAATCCAAATCCGGAAGGCGAGGCGACCGCGCTCTACGTGGCGGACCGCGTTCGGGACTACGAGGTGGGCGTGACGCGCATCGGCTACGGGATGCCCATGGGTGGCGACCTGGAGTACGTCGATTCCGTCACCGTGCGGAAGTCGCTGGAGAACAGACGCCAGTTCGGCTCATAGACGGCTGGTGCAGCCAAGGTTCTCAAGAAATCGACCCCGGGGCCCGATTCCTCCACTGGTTCCGGCTCTTGTGCCCGTGGAATGCGCTCTGCTAGCATCGATTTGGTGGGGGCATTTCCCGAGCGATCTCAACGCCTTAGAGAGGACCGCATGTCCGTGACGCCACAGCTGGTCCTATTCGAAGAGGATCACAAGAAGCTGGTCGCGGTGGCGGAGCGTCTCGTGCACGACGCCAACGCGAAGGCTGCGTTCCTCATCGACCGCAACGGCCAGCTCGTGACGGAGGCGGGCGAGCTGACGGACATCGACACCACGTCGCTGGCGTCGCTGGTGGCGGGCAATGTCGCAGCTACGAGCGGGCTGGCCAAGATCATTGGCGAGCCGGACTTTCCCATTCACTTCCACCAGGGCGAGCGCGACAACTTGCACATCACGTTGGTCGCACAGCGCATCGTTCTAGTGGTCATCTTCGACGATCGCAGCTCGCTCGGACTCGTGCGACTGCGCGTCAAGAAGGCGGGGCAAAAGCTGTCGGAGCTCTTTGACGAGATCTTCAAACGGGCCGAGTCGGAGCTGGATCAGGGCTCGGGCTCCCCTTTTGCTGAGATCAGCGAAGACGACATAGATAATCTGTTCTCGGACTGAGGTTTCAAAGGTCGCATGGCGTTCATCAACTATTCCGCACGTGAGATCAACTGCAAGCTGGTCTATTACGGCCCCGGCCTGTGCGGAAAGACGACGAACCTGAAATATATCTACGAAAAGACCGCAGGTGAGGCGAAGGGGAAGATGATCTCGCTCGCGACCGAGACCGAGCGGACGCTCTTTTTCGACTTCCTGCCGCTGTCATTGGGCGAGATCCGCGGCTTCAAGACCCGCTTCCATCTCTACACGGTTTCGGGTCAGGTCTTTTACGACGCGAGCCGCAAGCTCATTCTCAAGGGCGTGGACGGCGTTGTGTTCGTTGCCGACAGTCAGGACGAGCGCTACGAGGCGAACATCGAGTCGCTGGAGAACCTGCGCGGAAATCTGCGCGAGCAGGGCTACCACATCGACAAGATCCCCTGGGTGTTGCAGTACAACAAGCGAGACCTTCCCAACCTGGTGTCGGTGGAAGAGCTGCGCGAGTCGCTGAACCCCGACGGCAAGATCCAGGACTTCGAGGCGTCCGCGCAGACGGGCGAGGGCGTCTTCGAGACGCTCAAGGCTCTCGCAAAGCTCGTACTCACCGAGCTGAAGCGCGGCAACAAGTAGCTTCGTCGCCAGACTCAGGTCAGGGAGCGCGGAGCGGCGGTGCTACAATGCCGCCGGTGCCTACCTTCCACTCGCGCGGCTTCGGGATCTACTACGAGAAGTACGGGGAAGGGACGCACACGCCCCTCGTGCTCATCATGGGTATGGGCGGCACGTGCCAGGGATGGACGGTCACGACGGTGCCGGAGCTGTCGAAGCAGCGCCCCGTCATCATCTTCGACAACCGCGGGGCGGGCCTCTCCGAAGATCCCGGCACGCCGTTCACGACCCAGGACATGGCGGAAGACACGCTTGGGCTGCTCGACGAGCTCGGACTGGAACGCGCGCATCTTCTCGGCGGGTTCCTTGGGGGCATGGTCGCGCAGGAGCTCGTCCTTGCCCATCCGGAGCGCGTCGGCTGCCTGATCCTGCAGGGGACGTGGGCCAGGCCCGACGCGAAGAGGCGCGCGATCCTGGAGCTGTGGAAGGAGATGATCGAGTTCGGCGTGCCCGCCGAGACCCGCATCAAGAACCGGCTCGCATGGACCATCGGGGAAGGCACGTTCGAAGAGGACGTGATCGAGCGGATGTGGCGCTTCTACCTGCGCGACGACGCGCCCATGGAGGAGAAGGTCTTTGCGCGCCAGGCCGAGGCCTCGCTGCTCCACGACACCCTGGATCGCATTGGGCAGATCCGCTCGCCCACACTCATCGTGTGTGGCGAGGAAGACATCTTGACCCCGCCAAAGCTGCACCGGCAGCTGTCGCGCGCCATCCCCGGCGCGCGCTTCGTGCAGATGGCGGGGGCCGCGCATCTCGTTGCCGCCGAGCTGGCCTCGCGCTTCAACGGCCTGGTCCTGCG
Organism: Myxococcota bacterium; assembly: GCA_965247115.1. GTDB lineage: Bacteria > Myxococcota_A > UBA9160 > SZUA-336 > SZUA-336 > JAUXJB01. The sequence goes on along the minus strand of CBDFGR010000003.1, from coordinate 1,449,859 downwards.
CTTTCTGGAGGAGCACGATCCCGCTCCGCCTGTGGCGGGGGATTGAGCTCAAGTCCACTTCTCTGCGTCCGATACGTCTTATGACGCTTCCGGTCTCAGGACCGGCAGCGTTGGGACGCAGCGCGGGCGCAAGTTCGGCTGCTCCACGAAATGGCAAACCCGACGGAAGTCGGGGACGCAAAGCCAGTGCCCTAACCCGGGTGTTCCCGGGCGGGTCGAACGGCTGTCGAATGGAGACCGAATGCTGCACGCAACCCCCATGCGGGAGCCCGCTGAGAGTCCGAGCCCCGTAGATCAGCTCGTCGAGCGGATGAAGGGGCTGCCCACACTGCCCCACGCCGCGCTGGAAGCGCTCCACCTGCTTGACGATCCGAATTACGACGTGCGCGCTGTGGCCGCGGTGATCTCACGGGACCCGGTGCTGGCGCTGCGCGTGGTCGGCATGGGCAACTCGCCCTTCTTCTGCATGGGGATGCGCACGTCTTGCATCAAGACCTCGATCCTGCGCCTGGGGGAGCAGGAGACCCGCGGTGCCATCCTCTCCGTCGCGATCATGAACGTATTGCCGCGCCTGCCCGCTCCCCTGGACGTGCGGCGCTTCTGGACCTTTGGCCTTGCCTCGGCCATCTGTGCGCGACGCCTCGCGGAGGATCTCGGCTATCGCGATCTCTCTGGCGCTTACCTCGGTGCGCTGGTGCATCGGCTGGGCGAGGCGTTCCTGGCGGTGTCCTTTCCCAAGCGCTTCGGCGCAGCGTGGCGACAGTCGCGGACCGAGGAGGTCGACCTGGACGAGGCGCTCTACAAGGAGTTCGACGTCTACCCTGGCGAGCTCTGCGCTCGCGTGCTGGAGAGCTGGAACCTGCCCCCGCACGTGGTCGTGGGTGTGCGCGAGTGCCGTCGTTCAGAGGCCGCCGCGGAGCAGCCGATGCTCGCGCTGGTCCTGTGGACGGCCGGCTGGGTCGCCACGGAGCTCGGCCTCGGTCTGGAGCCGCCCGAGGACGAGCGCAACGTCTGGAAGTCCGGCCTTTCCCAGCACATGCGTACGGAGCTTCACGAGCTCGGCTACGCGAAGATGCTCGACTACCTGCTCCAATGCGGCGACTTCGTCCGGGACGTGGGCCAGCTCGGACGGCTCGTGGCGGGCCGTCCCGGACCGATGGTCCGGGCGCTCCGCAGGCTCAGGAGGCGCTAGCAGCCTCGGGCAGTCGCGCGAGATCCTCCGGTGTCGGCATGGCCGCGCCGGCCCCCGGTCGCAGCGTGGCGGCCGTGCCCGCGAGGATCGCCTGGCGCAGGGCCTCCAGCAGCGGGGCGCCTCTGGCGAGAGCGACGGCGAGCCCGCCGTTGAAGGCATCTCCCGCCCCGGTGGTGTCTACGGGCTCGACCGGCGGGGCGGGCAGGTGCTCGAAGCCGCTCGAGTGGACCCGGACGCAGCCCAGAGCTCCCAGCGTCACGATGACATCCCCACGGGTACGTTTCTGAAGCAGGGCTCCCGCGGCCGCTCCGGATTCCACGTCTGCCACGCGCAGGCCACAGAGCGACTCGGCCTCCGTCTCGTTCGGGGTCAGCACGTCGACCTTGCGCAGGATCGAGTCGGGCAGCTCGCGAAACGGGGCCGGGTCGAGGAGCGTGAGCAGCGAGTGGCGCCTCCCCAGGTCGAGGGCGGTCTCCACCGTGTCGAGGGGGAGCTCCAGCTGGATCAGCAGCACGCTCGCAGCGCGGAACACGGGCTCCGCCTCTCGCACCTGATCGGGGGTCACGCGCGCATTCGCCCCCGCAGCTACCGAGATCGCATTTTGGCCCGTCTCTGCGTCGACGGAGATGAGCGCCGTCCCCGTGTGCTCGCCCTCGCACACGCGAACGCGACTCGTCTCGACGCCCGCGTCGCGCAGCGCATCGAGCGGGATCGCGGCGAAGGCGTCCGCACCGACGCAGCCGATCATTTCCACGCTCCCACCAAGCCGGGCCGCGGCAAGCGCCTGGTTGAGTCCCTTCCCCCCGGGACCCAGCTCGAGCCCACTCGCCCGCACCGTCTCGCCAGGCCGCGGCAAGTGCTCCGCCCGCACCGAGACATCGAGATTCAAGCTCCCCACCACGACGATGCCCGCCACGCCCCGCACCCTACCACCGCCCGAAATCAGGGGACATAACTTGGGGACGGTCCTTAGTCATAACTTCCCGCTCGATCGGCGGGGCTGGTTCCAGAAGTTATGACTAAGGACCGTCCCCAAGTTATGTCTCTGGGCGGTGGTTTCGGTCGTTCGGGTGTGTGGGGCGAACGTGCTAGAACCACCCGGTGAGTTCCGGTCGGCGGGTCGAGGTTGCTGTGTCGCTTCCGCTGGACGACACGCTCGACTATGAGGTTTCGGGCGAGGGGCGTGTGCTGCCCGGCGTGCGGGTGCTCGTGCCTTGTGCGGGGCGGCAGGTGGTCGGCGTGGTCGTGGCGGAGCGGGTCGAAGGGGGCGCGCGGGGAGCCGGGGCGGCGCGTTCGGTGATCGAGGTGCTCGACTCCGCTCCGGTGCTGCCCGAGTCGCTGTTGAAGGTGCTGTTGCGGGTCGCACGCGACGTTCTGTGTCCGCCGGGGCTGGCCCTGGCCGCGGCGCTTCCGCCCGGCACAGCCCCGCGCATCGAGCGTCGCGTTCAGCTTCAAGAGGCGGGACGCAAGGCCATTGCGCGCGGCGAGGCGCGCGGCAGCTTGCTCGAGGTTCTCCACGCGCTCGAGCGCGGCGCGCCTACCGAGGTCCAGTTTCGCCGACGCTTCCAGGCTGCAGGGGCGAGCCTGGAGCAGCTCGAGCGGGTCGGCTGGGTCAAGCGCGAGCTCACCAGGACGGAGCCGCGCGTGCGCGTGCGAACCCAACGCGTGTACCGAGTCGACCCGTCCGTCGCTCCCGAGGAGGCGCGCATCCGGCTCGCGAGGGCGAGGCGCCAGCTCGAGCTCTACGAGCAGCTCCTCGCGGGGCCGCAGGCGCTTCCGAGCACCTCGCCGCTGCGGACGCTGGTGCGCGAGGGTCTGGTGACAGTCGAGGAGAAGGAGTTGACACGAACGCGTGTCGAGGCTCCGCTCGCGCAGCCCGAGGCGGTGCACCAGCTCACTCTCGCGCAGAGCGAGGCGTTGGAAGCGATCTCAGGCGCGATCGAAGGTTCGCGAGGAAAGAGCTTCATGCTCTACGGTGTCACGGGCAGCGGGAAGACGGAGGTCTACCTGCGTGCCGCGGCCGTGGCGTTGCAGCAGAAGCGCGGCGTGATCGTGCTGGCGCCCGAGATCTCGCTCACGCACCAGGTCGTGGATCGCTTCCGCGCGCGCTTCGGGGAAGAGGTCGCCGTGCTGCACAGCGGTCTCTCCGCGGGGGAACGCTTCGACCACTGGCGGAGCATTCGCGAGGGGAGTCGACGGATCGCGATCGGCGCGCGCTCCGCGATCTTCGCTCCCTTTCATGACCTGGGTCTGGTCGTGATCGACGAGGAGCACGATTCGGCGTACAAGAGCGAGGAGGGCTTCCGCTTCCACGCTCGCGACGTGGCGCGCCTGCGAGCAGAGGACAGCGGCTGTCCGCTGGTGCTGGGCTCGGCAACACCTGACGTAGAGACGGCGTTCCGCTGCGAGCACGGTGCGGTCCAGCGACTCGTTCTCCCGGACAGGGTCACCAGACGCCCGCTGCCGCAGGTGGAGATCGTCGACATGAACGTCGAGGTGAAGCGGCGCGGGCGCACCATGTTGCTCTCGCGTCCGCTCCGGCAGGCCCTGGCCGGGGTGCTCGCAACGGGTAGCCAGGCGATCCTGTTCCTCAACCGCAGGGGCTTTGCGACGCGCGTGTACTGCTTCGCCTGCGGACACGCCGTCTCGTGTCCTCGCTGCGACATCTCGCTCGTCTACCACGCGACGGGCACCGCGCCGAGGGCGGACGATCCCAGGCAAGGGGAGCTTCGCTGTCACTACTGCGGCCACCGCGAGGTACCCGCTCCAGCGTGTCCTGGCTGCGGGACTCCCGACAGCGCGCTGCTGGGCTTTGGCACGGAGCGGCTCGAAGAGGACGTCGCGGCCATGTTCGGGCACGCGCGCGTGGGTCGACTCGACCGCGACACGTCGTCCCGAAAAGGCGATCAGCGCCGCATCCTGAGAGACTTTCATCGCGGCGACATCGACGTGCTCGTCGGCACGCAGATGATCGCGAAGGGTCACGACGTTCCTGGCGTGACGCTCGTTGGCGTCGTGGCTGCAGACCTCGGCCTGCACTTTCCTGACTTTCGCGCCAGCGAGCGGACCTTCCAGCTCCTCACCCAGGTCGCGGGGCGGGCTGGTCGGGGGGAAGAGCCCGGACGCGTTGTGATTCAGACCTTCCTGCCGGACCACTACGCGATCGCCCTGTCGCGCATGCACGACTATCCGCGCTTCCTGCGCGAGGAGCTGTCGCGCCGCAAGCCGCACGGGTACCCGCCGTATCGCAACATGCTGCAGGCTTCTCTCAGCGGAAAGAAAGAGGACGTGGTGGAAGGCGCGGCCGGAGCGCTGGCGGAGTGGGCGCGCGCCGCGTCCGGCGCGGAGAGCGCGGTGGAGGTCCTGGGCCCTGCGCCCGCTCCCATTCGGCGCGTGCGCGATCGCTTTCGCTGGCAGCTCCTGCTCCTCGGTGATCGCAGCGACGTTCGCAGGGTGGCGTTGCAGCTCCAGCGGCGCGCTCGGGCCGAGCTTTCGGGTGTCGATCTGAGGCTGGATACCGCCCCGCTCCAGATGCTATGAGTCTCCCATGCTTCTAGAGGTGCTCCAGTTCCCCGATCCTCGCCTGCGCGAGCAGGCGAGCGAGCTCACGACCGAAGGGGTGACCGACGAGCTGCGCGAGCTCGCGCGGAACATGGCAGAGACCATGTACGACGAGCCGGGCATCGGTCTGGCCGCGACTCAGGTCGGTGTTGCGAAGCGGCTGTTTGTCATGGACCTGGACTGGACGGGCGAGGACGGCGAGAAGAAGCCGCGCACGCTCATCAACCCCGAGATCCTGGAGCGCGAAGGACGTTCCATCTCGGAGAGCGAGGGCTGCCTGTCCGTGCCGGACTTCAAGTCGGACGTCGAACGGGACAGCCGCATCGTGGTACGCGCGCGCGGGCTCGACTGGGAACCGGTCGAGTTCGAGGCGATCGAGCTCGAGTCGTACTGCATCCAGCACGAGCTCGATCACCTGGATGGCATCCTGTTCATCGACCGGGTCAGCAAGCTCAAGCGCGATCTCTACGTCAGGCGCCGAAAGAAGCAGCTGCGACGCGACCAGGGCTGACGCGCGTGTCGCGCGCCACGACCGATCCTCCGTCCCTTGGCCTGCTCTACCTCGGCACGCCGGACTTCGCACTGCCGGCGCTGCGTGCCCTGGCAAGCAGCCGCCACCGAGTCCTGGGCGTGATTAGCCAGCCGGATCGCCCGCGGGGGCGCGGCCGCAAGCTCGAGCCCACACCCGTCCGGAGCCTGGCCCAGGAGCTCGGGCTCTCGATCCGACAGCCGGCAAAGGTGGGGGACGCGGATACGCTCGAGTGGATGCGGGGCCTGCGAGCCGATCTGGGAGTGGTCGTCGCCTTCGGTCAGTTCATTCCCAAGCCAGTGCGGGAGCTGCCTGTTCACGGGATGATCAACGCGCACGCGAGCCTGCTGCCGCGCTGGCGCGGGGCGGCGCCGATCCAATGGTCCATTCTCGAAGGTGACACCAGGACTGGCGTCTCCGTCATGCGTGTGGTCAAGGAGATGGATGCCGGCGACGTCTGCCTGGTGCGCGAGACGGAGATCGGGCCCGCCGAGACGGCGGGAGAGCTGAGTGAGCGCCTGGCCGATCTGGCAGCGGACGCGTTGCTCGCGGCCGTCGACGAGATTGCCGAGGGTCGCGCCGTCTTTCGACCACAGGTCGACGCGGACGCTACCGAGGCCTCGCGAATCGGTCGCGAGTTCGCGTGTCTGGACTGGCGCGAGCCGGCGGAGCGCATCCTGCGTCGGATCCGCGCGGCGAGTCCCAGGCCCGGCGCAGACCTGCTGCTCGATTTGTCCGGGAAGAAGCTCCGCATCCTCGAGGCCCGTCGCGACGACGACGCGGAGACTGCCTCCGAAGACGCGGGGACTGCCTCCGAAGACGCGGAGGCTGCCTCCGAGTGTGGCGCGGTCCGGATCCGGCACGGTCGCCTGTGCGTGGCTGCGCGGGATGCGTGGGTGGAGATCCTGCGCCTGCAAGTCCCCGGGCGAAAGCCGGTCAGCGCCGCGCAGTTCCTCCGCGCCGTCGAGCTCCCGGCGGAAGAGAGGGTCGCGTCATGAGCCCCACTTACAAGCTCGACCCAAAGCTCGCGCGCACTGCTCGAGGCCTGGCCTGGCACGTGCTCGAGCGGGTGGAGCGGGATCGCGCCTTTGCTGAGCTTGCGCTCCACGCGGCGCTGCGCGATTCCGATCTCGCCAAGCGCGACCGCGCGCTGGCCACCGAGCTCTGCTACGGCACGCTGCGGCTGCGCGGGCGCCTCGACGCGGCGCTGGCGCAGGCGCTCGATCGACCACTCAACCGGGTGGAGCCGCGTGTTTGGAGCCTGCTGCGTCTGGGCGCGTATCAGCTCCTGGAGCTGGACGGCGTGCGCAACGCGTCGGTCGTCGACGAGAGCGTGAAGCTGGCCCGGAACCGCGGTCTCGAGCGCGCGTCAGGCTTCGTGAACGCGGTCCTGCGCGCGCTCGCTCGTCGCGTGGAGGGAGAGGGAGTTCGCTACCCCGATCCCAAGCTGGATCCGGCCGGCTATCTGCGCGACTGGGGCTCGCTTCCGGAGTGGCTCGCGGACCGCTGGCTCTCTCAGTTTGGACTCGAGCAGGCGACCGCGTTGGCCGAGGCCTGCACCCGTGCGCCGCCTCGCTCCGTGCGTGTCTCGCCGGGGGTGGACGCCGACGAGGTGGCGCGTCGGCTCGGCGGGCGTCGGGGGCGCTTTGGGCCCGACACGATCACCGGCCTCACCCGTGACCCCGTGCGCGATCCAGGCTTCGCGCGGGGTGAGCACACCGTGCAGGACGAGGCTTCCCAGCTCGTGCCACTACTGCTCGGCGCGCAGCCCGGCGACACGGTCGTGGATTGCTGCGCCGCGCCGGGCACGAAGGCCGTGCAGCTGGCGCAACAGGTAGGTCCGGGTGGGGAAGTCGTGGCGCTCGAGCTCCACCGGAATCGGCTCGCGCTGATCCACCAGGCCGCGCGGCGGCTCAGACTCTCGAACCTGCGGGTCCTGCAGCGGGATGCCGCAAAGGGCTTCGACCTGCAGGGCAAGCTGCGCTTCTCGGGCATCCTGGTCGACGCTCCGTGCACCGGTCTGGGCACGCTGCGCCGCAACCCGGACGCGCGCTGGCGCCTCGTCCGTGGGGAGGTACCGCGCGCGGCCGAGCGCTCGCTGTCCCTCCTGAGCTCGTGCGCGCGCTACGTCGAGTCCGGCGGGGTGCTCGTCTATAGTGTGTGTACGTTCACTCCCGAGGAGACGAGCGGCGTGGTGGCGCGCTTTCTCGAATCACACTCCGACTTCAAGCAGGAAGACGCGCGCGCACACCTGCCCGCCGCTGCCGCCGACCTGGTCGACAGGAGCGGCGCGCTCGCGACATTCCCCCATCGCCACCGCTGCGACGGCTTCTACGCTGCGCGGCTGGTCCGGACGTGAAGAAGTTCCGCATCGCGGCCTCGATCCTCTCTGCAGACTTCGGTCGTCTCGCCGACGAGGTGCAGGCGGCGGAAGAGGCGGGAGCGGACTGGATCCACGTCGACGTGATGGATGGCCACTTCGTGCCAAACCTGACGATCGGTCCCGACGTGGTCCGAGCGATCGCAAAGGCGACCTCGCTGCCGGTCGACGTCCACCTGATGATCGAAGACGCCGGCGCGATGATCGACCGCTTTGCCGACGCCGGCGCGAATGCGCTCGGTGTGCACGCGGAGGCGTGCCCGCACCTGCACGGCACGCTCGAGCAGATCGCGGCGCGCGGCGTCCGGACGTGCGTGGCGCTGAATCCAGGGACTCCGGCCTCCGCTCTCGGCGCCGTGCTGCCGCAGCTCGATCAGATCCTGGTCATGACGGTGAATCCGGGCTTCGGCGGTCAGAGCTTCATTGCCGGCGTCATGCCGAAGCTGCGCGAGCTCCGCAAGTCGGTCGATCTCCAGTCGCGCGAGATCGACATCGTCGTCGACGGCGGCGTGAACCTCGAGACGGTGGAAGAGGTCGCCGGCAACGGCGGCCGCGTCTTCGTGATGGGCTCTGCCTTCTTCGGGAGTGGCGACTACAAGCGCTTCGTCGACGCGATCCAGACCCGACTCACGTCGCACCTGGCACGATCGTAGTGTTGGTGGGGCGACTCGGACTCGAACCGAGAACCAGATCCTTATGAGGGACCTGCTCTAACCATTGAGCTATCGCCCCCCTCAGGAGGCAAGGGTAGGCGACCCACCTCGTCGAGGAAAGCAAAGCCCAGAAGCTGGTATCTTACGGACGACACGGCAGCGGCCGAACAGTCAAGGAGATGCCACGATGGGAAGTGATGCGCTCGAGACCGTGAAGCAACGGATACGCGATACGTTCGGATCCTGGGGAGCGGACAAACCGCTGGCTGAGATGCGTCGGGAGTGGGAGGAGCTCTTCTCGGCGCCATCGGCCGAGGCGCAATCCGAACGCGTCTCTGCCGGGGGCGTTGAGGCCGAGTGGATCACCGCGCCGGGCGCTAGCGCGGACAGGGTCCTGCTCTACCTGCACGGCGGTGGCTACGCGTTGGGCTCGGTGCGCTCGCACTGGGATCTCATCGCTCGGCTCTCGGCCGCGGGTGGCTGCCGAGGGCTGGGTCTCGACTACCGCCTGTCCCCGGAACATCCGTTTCCCGCACCGGTGGAAGATGCGACAGCCGCCTACCGTTGGCTGCTCGAGCAGGGCATCCGGCCGTCGAACATTGCGGTGGCGGGAGACTCCGCAGGCGCAGGCCTGACGGCGGCGACGTTGGTTGCGCTGCGCGACGCCGGGACCGAATTGCCCGCTGCCGGCGTGATGATCTCGCCGTGGGTCGATCTAGAAGCCGAGGGCGAGTCGATGGAGACGCGCGCAGAGCTGGACCCCATGGTCCAGCGGCCGCTGATCCTGGGGATGGCGGAGACCTACCTCGCGGGAGCCGATCCGCGGGCTCCCCTGGCGGCTCCCCTCCACGCAAAGCTCGAGGGTCTGCCGCCCCTCCTGATCCACGTTGGTGACCACGAGACCCTGCTGGACGACGCCACCCGCTTCGCTGCCAGAGCCCGCGCCGCCGGCGTCGACACCACCCTCGAGCCGTGGGACGAAATGTTCCACGTCTTCCAGCTCTTCACCGAGCTCCCCGAAGCCGCCAAGGCCGTCGAAGCCATTGGCAGCTTTCTCCGCAAACACATGGGATGACGCGACAGATACGGGCTCACCTGGTGGGGAGCCTTCCGTTCCGGGACGCGGGCGAGGCGATGTAGGAGAGCCTGCAACGTCTCGGGGAGACGCTGCCCTACCTTCCCGACGGCGAGACCGGGGAGCGCGCGAACTACATCACGCACCTGGTCGACCGCCTGGCTCGCAACCCGGCGCTGTCCTCTCAGGAGGCGATGGAACGCCTCGCGGGGGAGAGCAGGCGGACGACGAGGTTCTCGATTCGCCGCGGTCGTAGGCTCGAGATCGAGCTGGGCGAGCTCGGCTACTTTCGCGACTGGTCGGCCAGCCTGCCGCTGTTTCACAAGCTGCGCCACGAGTACGGGCGTCCGGAGCTGCGCTATCAGCTGGGCGTCGCGCCAGCGCTGTCCATCGCGGTTCCGTTCTTCCGCAAGCCCTTCAGCATGCTGAGGGCGATCGGACCACTGGTGGAGGCGCTGCGCGCGGAGATCGGCGCAGCCGTACAGCTGGACCCTGGCGCAGTGGTCGTCCAGCTCGACGCGGCCATCGAGCAGGTGGCGATCGCGCGCGTGCACGCGCTCCTTCCTCCAGCCGCACGAGTCCTGGCGCGGCGCCTTGCCAGACAGCTCGCGTCATTGATCGTGGACGTCCCGCCCGAGGTTCCCGTTGGCGTGCATCTCTGTCTTGGCAATCCCGGGAACCGGCGCGTGGTGACACCGCCCTCTTCTCGCCCGGTCGTACTGTTCGCGAATGCCATCGCCTCGGTCTGGCCGGAGAAACGGCCGCTCGACTACCTGCATATCCCCATCGTCGACAGCACCGATCCTCGCTACTACGAGCCGCTCGAGAAGCTGCGGCTGCCGGCCTCCACACGCCTGATCGTGGGAACGGTCTACGAGGACGGTCACCCCGCCAACCTGGAGCGCCTGCGTCTGGCCTCGCGGAGCCTCGGCTTCACGCCCGACATCGCGTGCGCGTGCGGCATGGGCCGCCGCTCACCCGAGGTGGGCCGCCAGCTTCTCGACGAGACGAGGGCGCTCGCGGACGAGGCCGCGCTCTAGCGCAGCAGCAGACGCTCGAGCGTCGCGTGAGCCCCGTGCTAGCCTGGCCTCGCAATGAGGAGCGGCGTCTCGAGGATGGTCGTCACCGATCTGGATGGGACTCTTCTCGACGAGCGCTCCCGGCTAGGCGAGCGGAATCGCCTCACGCTCGATGAACTCGGTCGCGCAGGAAACATCCGCGTGCTCGCCACCGGTCGCAGCCTTCATTCAGCGCAGCGGGTGATCGACGAGGACTTCCCGATCGACTATTTGATCTTCTCCTCCGGCGCAGCGATCGCGGCCTGGCCGAGCGGCGAGCTGCTACGTGTACACCACATGGCCTCGCATCAAGCGCGCGAGGCGGCGCGCGTGCTGATGGAGCTCGGCCTCGACTTCATGCTGCACGCCCCGGTTCCCGAGAACCATCGCTTCTTCTACTGGCGGGCCGGTCAGGGGAATCCCGACTTCGAGCGACGCTACCAGCACTATGCGGAGTACGCGCGAGCGTGGCCAGAGCCACCGCCGGAGGACCTCCGGGCCTCGCAGCTCCTGGCCATCGAGCCCGCTGGCACGCCGTCCCGGCAAGACGAGCTGGAGCGCAGGCTGTCCGAGCTCGAAGTGATCCGCGCCACGTCACCGCTGGACCACGCCTCGCGCTGGCTCGAGATCTTTCCTCCGGGAGTTGGAAAGGCGCACGCGGCGGAGTGGGTCCGGCGACGTGTCGGGGTCGGGCTGGGCCAGGTGGTGGCTGTGGGCAACGACTTCAACGACGAGGATCTGCTCGCGTGGGCCGGCAGCGCCTTCGTGACCGGGAATGCGCCCCCGGAGCTTCGCTCGCGGCACCGCACCGTCGCGAGCCACGAAGAGGACGGATTCAGCGAAGCGATCGATCTATGGCAAGGGGACCGCTGAGCGCGCGGCCACGGACAGACTGCGGTAGCATCATGAAGGGACTGCTGGCATGAATGCCCAAGACGCACTGTCCCAGTACTTCGTGGAGCAGGGCCTCTTCCCTGAGGGGTCGAGTGTCCGGGACTACCTCGAAGAGCGCTGGTACCGCATTGGTGGCCTCCGCGTGCTGCCGCTCGGTGGCAAGATCAAGCAGTCGTTGATCCTGCACGACGTGCACCACCTGGTGACAGGCTACGAGACGACCTGGACCGGTGAACTGGAGCTGGCCGGCTGGGAGCTCGGCAGCGGCGGCTGCCACACGCATTTCTTCTTCTGGCTCGATCGCCTGGGCGCGTTCGCGGTCGGGCTGCTCGTCATGCCCCAGCGGGTCTGGCGAGCGCTGCGCTCCGGCCGACGGTCCAGGAACCTGTATCGCCTGGACGCGTACCGCGTTCTCGAGCAGGACATGGACGCGCTCCGCACCTACGTCGTCGCGAGCCCGCAGGACTAGCGCTCGAGCACCAAGCCAGCAGCTACTTCTGCAGCAGGATTTCCTCTTCGACCTCGCGTAGCCGGTCCTTGCCGAAGAAGAGCTCGCCTGCCACGAAGAAGCTCGGCGATCCGAAGACTCCTCGGGTCACGGCATCTTCCGTGTTCTCGATGAGCTTCTGCTTCACCGCGGGGTCCTGGATACCCTCGAGCACGGTGTCCGCGGGCAGGCCCGATTCGACGAGCGCCGCCCGAATGACCTTGGCGTCGTCCATCTTCTTGGGCTCGCTCCACATGTGGCGGTAGACCTCGTCCACGTACTTTGCGAAGAACCCCTCGCGCTGCGCGACGATGGCACCGCGCATGAGCTGGAGCGTGTTCACCGGGAAGTGGGGGTTCGCCTGGAGGCTCGCAATGCCGTGCTTCGCGATGAAGCGCCGCGTCTCCACCCCCTGATACTCGCCCTTGTTCTTGATGCCCTGCAGCGATACGGCGGGCGAGACGTTGTTCGTAGCCTTGAACACGCCGCCAAGCAGCACGGGAACGTACGCGAACTTCTCGCCCGTGCGCGCCTCGATCGCGGGGATGACCAGGTGAGAGAGGTAGGCGTTGGGACTGCCGAAATCGAAAAGAAACTCCACGTTGACAGGCACGGCTGCTCCTTACGCCCCCCTGAACTCGGGCTTTCTCTTCGCCATGAATGCGCGCACGGCCTCGCGGCTGTCCTCGGTGCGAGAACAGCGAGCCATCCGGTCCGCCTCCATGCCCAGGCAGGTCTTCAGGTCCGCCCAGACTGCGCGGTTCAGGTTCTCCTTCATGAAGCCGAGCGCGATGGGAGGTCCGTTCGCGATGCGCTGCGCGAGCTCGCGCGTCTCGGCACCGAACTCGGCATCCGGCACGACGCGGTTGAAGATCCCCAGCCGCACGCATTCGTCCGCGCCCACACGGTCTGCCGTGTAGTACAGCTCCTTCGCCTTTGCAGTGCCGACCAGCTGGGTCAGGAACCAGCTTCCGCCGTAGTCGCCGGACAGCCCGATGTTGGCGAAGGCCGTGGTGATAAAGGCGCTCTCTGCGGCGATGCGGATGTCGCAGGCAAGCGCGATGGATAGGCCCGCGCCGGCTGCAGGTCCGGGCAGGGCCGCAACAGTGGGCTTGCTGAGCTCGTGAAGGCGCAGCGTCAGCGTCTCCTGTCTGTGTTGCAGGTTGCGGATGCTGTACTCGAGGGAGGGCCGCTGGTCCGCGTCTCCGCTCGGAGCGTTACCGCCCATCCCGGAGACGTCTCCTCCGGAGCAGAAGGCGCCCCCGGCGCCGGTGATGACGACGCAGCCGATGCGGGGATCCCGCTCGACCACGAGCAGCATCTCGCGCAACGCGGGCGTGAGCTGATCGGACAGAGCGTTGCGCTTCTCAGGCCGATTCAGCGTGATGGTGGCGACGCGTTCCTCGACGGAGCAGAGCAGCTCGTCGGTTCCGGTGTCGATGGTCTCCATGTCCGCTCCTCTCTGGACCGTGTCCGCGCAGTCGCGGCACTGATCTCCCGCCCACTTCTCCTAGCTGGCAGCCTGCGGCGAGCCGATGAGGCCGTCTGCGCGCAGGCGTTCGATCTCCGAGCTCTCGAATCCGGCTTCGCGGAGGACTTCGTCGGTGTGCTCTCCGAGGAGCGGTGCAGGTCGGTGGAGGCCGGACGGCGTGCCCTCGAAGCGCGCCGCGGGCCGAGCCTGCTGCATGCGACCTGTGCGGGGGGTTTCGCTCTCGACGATCAGCTTGTTCTCGATGATCTGTGGGTGCTGCGAGAGCTGGTCCCTGGTGAGCACGGGAGCGCAGGGTACCTGCGCCGCGTCGAGCCGCTCGAGCCACTCCGCCGTGGTGGCAGTGGCCAGGACGCTCGCCATCAGCTTTATGCGCGCATCGGCGTGCTTCGCCAATCCGGCCGAGCTAGAGAAGCGCGGGTCTTCGAGCCACTCCGGCTTCTCGACGGCCTGGCAGAACGCGACCCACTCCCGGTGCGCCACGGTGCCGGCGATCATGTACCCGTCCTTCGTGTCGAACACGAGATCGCGACGCTCGGGAGGCGTCGCGTCCTCTACGTCCTCTCCGAGGTACGTGTAGTAGGCCATGCCCTCCGGCCACATGAACTCCACCACGGCGTCGAGCATGGACAGGCGGACGTGTTGTCCCTTGCCGGTCCGCTCCTTCAACAGCAACGCGGCCGTGACGGCCTGCGCGGCAGCCAGCGCGGTCACCTTGTCCGGGATGATCAGGCGCATCAGCTGCGGCTTGCCCTGGACGCCGCCCTGGATCGAGGTCAGGCCGGAGACGGCCTGGATGACCGGATCGTAGACGCGCTTGTGCGCGTAGGGCCCGGTCTCGCCGAAGCCGCTGATGGACACGTAGATGAGCTCCGGGTTCACGGCTCGCAGTGCCTTCTCGCCGATCCCCTGACCGTCCGCGGCGCCGGGTCGGAAGTTCTGAATGAACACGTCCGCGCCGCGCACGATCCGCTTCAGCACGTCCAGTCCCGCGGGGTCTCGGTATTTCAGGCCCAGGGAGCGCTTGTTCCGGTTGGCGGTCGCGAAGATGGGCGCCATCCCGCGCTTGCCTCCGCCCATGCCCCGCGTCATGTCGCCGGTCGGAAGCTCGATCTTGATCACGTCCGCGCCCTGATCCCCGAGGATCTTCGTGGCGACGGGACCCGAGATCACCTGCGTGACGTCCACGATGCGAATGCCGGTCAGGGGACCGGCGTTCGCCTGCTCTGAGGTACCGCTCACGGTCGCTCCTCTCGGTCGCGCTCGGTCGTCTCGCGCTCGATCTGGAACAGCTCCTCCAGGCCCGCCAGGTCCGAGAGCTCGGCGTAGGCCTTGCGCAGCCGTTCGCCGCCGAGCTCGGTCCCCGTGTTGCCCAGCGCGGCAAACCGCGCGTACGCGTTGCGCACGACCTCGACGCTCAGCAGCTGGGCGGTAAAGGGATCGATGACGAGGGACCAGCCGAGCTCAGCCCACTGCGTTGGCGTGCGCGCATCCAGCGAGGTGATGGCCGCAAGCGGTGCATCGAGCAGCTTCGGAGCCCGCTCCCAGCCGTCCTCGTTGCTCGGGAAGAGCATCAGAATGTCCGCTCCGGCGTCGCGGTACGCCTTCGCTCGCTCAATCGCGGAATCGAAGCTCTCGTTCCGGACCGCGCCTGTGCGCGCGATGATCAGGAAATCTGGATCGACGCGCGCATCGGCCGCCACGCGGATCTTCGCAGCCATCTCGTCCCTCGGGATCAGATGCTCGACGCCCCGGTGGTGGCTCACACGCTTGGGCGCGACCTGGTCCTCGAGCTCGATCGCGGCCGCGCCCGTCTCCTCCAGCTCCCAGATCGTGCGCGCGCAGTGCACCGCATCTCCGAAGCCGACGCCGCCGTCCACGATCAGCGGCAGCCCGGAGCGACGCGTGATCTGACGGCTCGCCGTCGCGAGCTCGGTCAGGGTGAGCAGCGCCTCCGATACCGCGAGCTCGTAGCCGAGCGCCCCGCCGCTCAGGTAGCCGGCCCGATAGCCCTGCTGCTCGACGATGCGCGCCGTCAACGGAGTGAGACACAGAGGTGCGAAGACCGGCTCCCCGGATTCGATTGCCGCTCGGAACTCCTGACGTGCGCTCATGCTTCGACGCTCCTTCGACACTGTCCGGCTCACTCGCTCTACAGCGAGAGTACGCTCGTGGCGACCGGTCGCTCCCTGTATGCCGCGTCCCAGCGCGCCAGCTTCTCGAACGACGGATCGATCTCCACCTTTCCGAAGCGGGCGAACTGGAGCGCCGCCGCGAGCGTGCAATCGGCCACCGTCGGACTCTGGCCGGCCAGGAAGGGACGCCCGTCTGCAAGCGCCGCATCCAGGAATCGCAGCCCCTCCGGGAGGATCTCCCGGAACAGCACTGCCACTTCGGGAACGGGCGGCAGGCCCAGCGGCGAGTTCGTGGCGTGCACGATGCGCCCTACCGGGAGCAGCACGCCCAGGTCCGCCACGCGCTCGAGCTCGCGCACCCTGGCTCGTTCCTGCGCGTCGCGTCCGATCAGGGCAGGCTCGGGAAAGCGCTCCTCCAGGTACTCGATGATCGCCAGCGACTCGATCAGGTGCGAGCCGTCGTCCAGCTCTAGCACACGGGAGCGTGCCGAACGGGTTCCGGGCCAGATGCTCGGGACTCTTCTGCTCTCCCTTCGGCAGGTTCATCGACTGCTGCTCGATGTCGATCTGCCCGCCGCCCGCGGCCTTCTCTGCGAGGTAGAGACGGACCTTCGTCGGGTTGGGAGCGACCTGGAACATGTAGAGCTTCATGCTGGTCCCATTCTACCTATCCTGCGAAATCCCGATAAGCCGTTGCATGAGGGCGGGGTGGCTGACAGGAGGCCTCAATCCGCTCGCCTTCCGACTCCTGGATGGAATATCATGAGCCCCCGACCTGTGGGAGGCTCTCATGTCCGATGATTCTGGACCGAGCAGCGGCGTTCGCATGCTCGATGGAACGACCAGGCGCGCGTTCATCAAGGGCGTCATCGCCTCTGGCGCGGCCGTGTCGGCTGCGGGGTACCTGTTCCGCGGTCCCGCGATCCGCTCGGCTCACGCAGCCTCCGGTGCGGTCGAACGCCTGGTCAGCTTGAAGGTGAACGGGCGGGTCCGGCGCGTCGACGTCTTGCCGCAGGAGACGCTGGCGATGACGCTGCGCTACAAGCTCGGACTGACGGGCACCAAGCTGGGTTGCGACCGGGGCGAGTGCGGGGCCTGCACCGTGCTGATGGACGATGTCGCGTACTACTCCTGCTCGACCCTGACCCACAGCGTGCGCGGCCGCGAGATCACCACCGTCGAGGGCCTGGCAAACGGAGACGAGCTCCACCCCGTCCAGCAGGCCTTCGTGGACGAGCTCGGACCCCAGTGCGGCTTCTGCACCCCGGGCCAGGTCATGTCGGCCGTTGCCCTGCTCAAGGCGAATCCGAGTCCGACTCGTGAGGAGGCGCGCCGCGCGATGTCGGGGAACCTGTGTCGATGCGGGGCATACGAGAACTACCTGAACTCTGTCATGCGCGCTGCGGGGAGCGTGTAATGGCCTACCGACTGCTGGGCAAGGATTTCACGCCCTCGGACGTCGTGGCAAAGGTCACGGGTACGGCGAAGTACGCTGAGGACTTCCGCGCGGAGGGCATGCTCTTCTGCAAGCTCCTCACGAGCCCGATGCCGCACGCCATGGTCCGCAGCATCGATACCTCGGAAGCCCTGAAGCTCCCCGGCGTCGTCGCCGTCCTCACGGCAGACGACGTTCCCGCTCTGCCGGAGCCGGGCGATCCGATCCTGACAAACGAGCCTCTCTTCGTCGGCCAGCCGATCCTGGCGGTGGCCGCCGTCGACGAGACGACGGCCGCCGACGCGATCGAGAAGATCGAGCTGGACCTCCAACCCATGCCCTTCGTCATGGACCCGCTCGACAGCCTGCACCCAGGGGGACCCGACGCCCGTCGGGACGGTAACGTGCTGACCCAGAACGGCAGCACTTCCGAGTTCAAGACGGTCAAGTGGTCGGCTCGCGACTTCGCGAGAGCCGCCGAGAACGAGCTCCCACTCGGAGAGCCATCCGAGGAGTGGTCCTACGGAGACGTGGAGGCGGGCTTTGGGGAGGCCGCACTCGTCCTCGACGAGAGCTTCGTCACGGCTGGCTACGCGCACCACTCCATGGAGTCGCGCTCGTGCCTTTCCTACTGGCAGAACGGCAAGTGCTTCGTCTACGGCTCCACGCAGAGCTCGGCGTTCGCCGTTCCCTACCTGGCAGGGATGATCGGAATCGAGCCGGAGCAGCTAGTTTTCGTCTCCGAGTACTGCGGCGGGGGCTTCGGCTCAAAGGCCGTCGCGTATA
This sequence comes from Myxococcota bacterium, assembly GCA_965247115.1. Classification (GTDB taxonomy): domain Bacteria; phylum Myxococcota_A; class UBA9160; order SZUA-336; family SZUA-336; genus JAUXJB01. The sequence continues at coordinate 1,432,185 of CBDFGR010000003.1, read as the reverse complement.
CCGCCATGGCCATCCCGGCCCATCTGGCAAAGAAGACCGGTCGGCCCGTGATGATGCGCGTGAGCCGGGGCGAGGAGTACTACATCGGATCGGCACGACCCGGCTTCCAGGGGCGCATCAAGCTCGCCTTCCGCGCCGACGGCAGGCTCCTGGCCGCCGATCTCTACGTCGTCCACGACAACGGCCCGTTCCGCGGTTCCGGCGACTACAAGGCCGCGGGGACTGCGGTGTCCTTCGTCTACCAGCCTCTCGCCATGCGCTGGCGCGGGATTCCCGTGGCCACGAACACGCCACCGAAGGGACCGCAGCGCGGACCGGGCGAGAACCAGATCGCGTGCGCCGTGGAGCCCCTCCTCGACAAGGCGGCCCGCAGCCTCGGCGTCGACCGGCTCGAGCTGCGGCGTCTGAATGCCCCCGACAACGACGCGAAGATGGGAGGCGATCGCAAGCCGGTGACGAGCGCCTATCAGCGAGAAGCGCTGGACAAGGGCGCTGCGCGCTTCAACTGGGAGGAGAAGAAGAAGCGCAGCGGTCAGAGACGCGGCCGCATGGTGACGGGGATCGGCATCGGACAGGCCTACCACTCGGCTGGGTATTCTGGCTTCGACGGGCTCCTGCGCGTCGCCCCGGACGGCAAGCTGCACATCCACACCGGTACGGGGAACCTCGGAACGTTCTCGTTCGCCGCGACCTCGCGCGTGGCCGCGGAGGTGCTCGACTGTCGCTGGGAGAACTGCGTGATCGAGCGCGGCGACACGCGGCGGCATCTGCCCTGGAACCTGGGCCAGTTCGGGAGTAACACGTCGTTCACCATGACCCGGACGACGTACGCCGCGGCCATGGACGCCAAGCGCAAGCTGCAGGAGATCGCCGCCAAGGACCTTGGTGGTGCGCCGGACGACTACGCGCTCGAGGATGAACGCGTGGTCGCCACAGGGGATGCCACGCGTTCGCTCAGCTTCGCGCAGGCTGCGAGCAGGGCGATTGAGCTCGGTGGGAGCTACAGCGGCCTCGAGATGCCCGACGACATCAACGTGATGACCCAGGCTTCCGTCCGGGCGATCGCCGGGACGGGTCTTGTGGGCGTGGCCAAGGACAAGCTCGCGTTAGACGGCACCGTGCCCGCGCTCTGCGCGGGCTTCGTCGAGATCGAGCTCGACACCGAGACTGGTAAGTTCATGATCGTCGACTACGTCGGTGTGGCCGATTGCGGAACCGTGCTGCACCCCGCGTCGCTGAAGCAGCAGGTCCTCGGCGGTGCCGTCATGGGCTTCGGCATGGCCTGCATGGAGCGGCACGTGTTCGACGTGGAGTACGGCACGCCGGGCAATCACGCGCTCTACACGTGCAAGCCCCCGAGCTTTATGGACGTGCCAATGCAGATGCATGCGGAGGCCGTCGATCTGCCAGATCCGCAGAACCCGGTCGGTGCGAAGGGGATCGGCGAGCCCACGATGGGCGCAGGTGCGTCGGCACTGCTGTCCGCGATCTCGGACGCCCTCGGGGGTCACGTGTTCAACCACACGCCCGTGATGCCGGACACCATCATGAATGCGCTGGCCAAGCGGCCCCAATCGTACAAGCCGCTTCAGGTCAACACCTAGGGGGAGACGGCGGTGATCAGCGACATGATGCGCGGTTTCGAGCTCTATCAGCCGTCTCGACTCGAGGAGGCTCTGGAGCTGCTCGATCGCTATGGCGACGACGGCTGGGTGCTGGCGGGTGGCAACGACAGCCTGGATTGGTTCAAGGACCGCGCCAAGCAGACAAAGGCCATGGTGGATCTCTCCGGCGTGGAGGAGCTCAAGGGCATCCGAGAGGATGGTGGTGCGATCGAGATCGGCGCCATGACTACGCTCACCGAGTTGGAGCAGAGCTCGCTCATTCGCGAGCGCTTCCCGCTGCTCGCCGACGCGGCAGGCCGGGTGGCGAGTCCGCAGATACGGAACGTCTCCACGCTCGGCGGCAACGTCTGCCAGGACACGCGTTGCTGGTACTACCGAGACGGACTCCCCTGCTACCGCGCGGGGGGCAACACCTGCTACGCGGACACGCCGACCGGCATGGACCGCGAGCACACGCTGTTTGAGGCCGACCGCTGTGTGGCCGTCTCTCCTTCAGACACCGCGCCCGTTCTCGTGGCGCTCGAGGCAGAGATGCGGATTCGGAGCTCCGGGGGCGAGCGCCGCGTGGCGGCAGAGGACTTCTTCGTGGGTCCTGACATCGACATCGAGCACATGACGGTGCTGGAGCGGGGGGACATCCTGACGGCGATTCGCATCCCCGACACCTGGGTGGGTGCGCGCTTCTACTTCGAGAAGATCGCGGATCGGGGCGCCTTCGACTTCCCGCTCGTCAACGTGGCGTCCGCCATGGTCTTGAAGGACGGGGTGATCGAGCGGGTCCGGGTGGTCTGCGGGGGCGTGCAGTGCGTTCCCATGCGGCTCGAGGTGGTCGAGGCCGTGCTCACCGGAGAGAAACTCGACGAGGAGATCGCCGAGATCGCCGGTCAGTCCGCAGTGCGCGGCGCACGTCCACTGAACTTCAATCACTTCAAGATTCCGCTGATGCAAGCGCTGGTGAAGCGCGCGATCCGGGGCACCTAGCCTGGATGGAGCTACTCCGAGTCGCTCGAAACCCGTGGGGACAGGAGATCCTCGTCGGCGCCTCCTGGGAGCTGCTCTGGCTCTTCGTCGCTGCCGGGGTTCTGTTCATGCTGGGCCACGCGCTCTACAAGGCGCGCTGGGAGCCCCGTGGAGGCTCGTAGCGGAGCTGTTCACGCGGCGGACAGCGCGACCGAACGCGTCACCCGACACGCTCTGGCGATTCGGATCTATCACTGGGTGATGGCTACGTCCGTCCTCGCGCTGCTTTTCACCGGCTTTCTTCCCATCGTCGGGGTCAAGTTCGCCTGGGTGACCCCACACTGGATCGCGGGTCTGGTGCTCTGTGCGGCCCTGCTGTTCCACGTCCCCCGCGTGGCGCTGCGCGAGGGCCTGGGGAACATGGCCTCGGACCGCCGGGACCTCAGGATCGCGCGTCAGGGTGTGCGGCGCGCGCTCCGTCTCACGCAGGAGATGCCGGACAAGCCGGGCAAGTACCCCCTGGCGCAGAAGCTGTTCCACCACGGCGTAGCGCTGGTCATCCTGATCACGGTCGTGACGGGTCTCATGATGATGGCGGGGATCGATACCCCGTTCTGGCGTCGCAACCCCTACTGGCTGAGCGACCAGGCCTGGGGTGTGGTCTACGTTCTTCACGACCTCGCGTCCATGGGGGTCGTCACGTTCGTGATGGTCCACATCTACTTCGCGATCAGACCGGAGAAGCGCTTTCTCACCAGATCAATGATCCGTGGCTGGATCAGCGTCGACGAGTACAGGGCGAACTTCGATCCGCAAGCATGGCCCGTGGAGGGCGTGGACGCCGCGAAAGAGTCGTCGGCCCGCGAGTAGGGGAGCGGGTGCAACCTTCGCGTACGGAGCGTATCGAGACCATAGAGAGGTCGTACGAGTTCATGCTGGCCTACGCGGCTCGTGGGCTCGCGCGCGAGGAGTCCGACACCGAGATCCGTGGTCACCTCGAACGAGCGGAAGCCTCCCTCGAGGATCTCTCCGTTGTGCTGAACGAGAGCACCGATCGGATCGCGACAAGTGAGGCCTACCGCAGCTTTGTGGAGATTATTGCGACTGACGCCGCGAAGGCACAGGCGGCGATCCGGCTCGTACTTGCCAGGAGCCCGATCAGCTCTCAGCTTGTGGACAACCTCAACGCCTCCATCCATCTGCGCGCCCTCCTCACCGACTTGTTCCTGATTGATGAGGTCCTGAAGCCCACGCCCTCTGCGTGAGTCACAGCCTGCGCGACTGGGCTTCGCTTCTCACGCTCGTGGTCGTGTGGGGTACGGGCTTTGCGTTCATCCATCTGGCGGTGCAGTCCATTCCCCCGTTGAGCCTTGCAGCGGGGCGCATCGTTAGCGGAGCTGCAGTTCTCTATGTGGCGATGCGCGCGGCTGGTCTGCGTCTTCCGCCTCTTGGTCGCATCTGGCTCCACTTCCTCGTTCTGGGAATCGTCGGGAACGTGCTGCCCTTCTATCTGATCAGCTGGGGACAGGAGCGGGTAGCGAGCGGTGTCGCGGGCATCCTGATGGCCATGAATCCGCTGGTTACGCTGCTGCTCGCGCACTTCTTTGTGCTGGGCGAGTACTTGAGTCGCAACCGGACGAGCGGCTTCGCCCTCGGCTTCGCGGGAGTCGTCGTGTTGATGGGGCCCGAGGCGCTCCTGGGAATCGGAGGTGGGGGGAGCGATGTGGTACGGCAAGGAGCGGTGCTCGGAGGTTCGCTCTGCTACGCGACCAACGCCATTCTGACGCGGCGCATGCCTGTGACGCACCCGCTGGTGGCGGCGGCGGCCGTGCTCCTCGTCGCGAGCGCCGTGGTGGTGCCCGGAGCCCTGATCCTGGACAGCCCGCTAGAGCTCGCGCCTTCAACGCAGTCGCTTGCGGCACTCGCCTGGCTCGGGCTCGTGCCCACGGCGGCCGCCACGGTGGTCTACTTCCGGGTCGTGGCGTCGGCAGGTCCCACCTTCCAGTCGTTGGTGAATTATCCCGTGCCGGTGGTGGCGGTCCTGACCGGTGCCGTTCTGTTCGGCGAGCAGCCGGAGTGGACCGCACTCGTAGCTCTCGCTCTCATTCTCGCTGGCATCTCTCTCAGCCAATGGGGCCCGGCGGGGGTGCTGCCCGCGGAGCGCCTGTCCGAGTAGCCGCAATCCTGGGGTCTGCTAGCCTCCGCGCGCCTATGGACCTCCGCAACGTCGCCATTATCGCGCACGTCGATCACGGCAAGACCACCCTGCTGGATGGTCTGTTGCGACAGACCGGCGCCTTCCGAGACAACCAACAGGTCGAGGAACGCGTGATGGACAACGGCGACCTGGAGCGCGAGCGTGGCATTACGATCCGCGCCAAGAACACATCTGTGGAGTACGGGGGCGTGCGCATCCACCTGGTGGATACGCCGGGCCATGCGGACTTCGGCGGCGAGGTCGAGCGCGTTCTGGGTATGGTCGACGGCGTGCTGCTCCTGGTGGATGCGGTCGAAGGCGTCATGCCGCAGACGCGCTTCGTGATGAGCAAAGCGCTGGCGCATGGCCTGCACCCGATGGTCGTAGTGAACAAGATGGACCGTCCTGATGAGCGCGCCACCGAGGTCCTGGACCAGGTATTCGATCTCCTGGTCGAGCTGGGTGCCAGCGACGCGCAGCTCGATTTTCCCGTCGTCTACGCCTCGGCGAAGCAGGGTGTTGCGGCGCTCGAGCCCGATCAGCCTCGCAAGGACCTGAGTCCGCTCCTCGAGATGATCCTCACGCACGCGCCGGCGCCCGCCGTCGACGCAAATGGCCCATTCCAGTTCCAGGCCGTGACGCTCGGCTACGACGACTACCTGGGACGGCTCGTGATCGGGCGCGTCGAACGGGGCGTGCTGGAGCGCGGCAAGCTCGCCGTCCGCGTTCCCGAGAAGGGAGCCCCCGAGACCTTCCGCGTCACCAAGCTGTTCGGCTCGCGCGGCCTGGAACGCGTGGAGCTCGAGCGCGCGGAGGCTGGAGAGCTCGTCATCATCGCGGGCGTCAACTCGATCGAGATCGGAGACACCATCTGCGATCCGGAGTCTCCGGAGGCGCTGCCTCGCATTCGCATCGACCCGCCGACGGTTCGTGTGCGCTTCTCGGTCAACACCTCGCCCTTCGCGGGTCAGGAAGGACGCTTCCTCACGAGTCGCCAGATCGCCGAGAGGCTCGAGCGTGAGGCGCTGGGGAACGTCTCGATCCGGGTCGATGCGGCCGACACGCCGGACACCTTCGAGGTGGCGGGCCGGGGCGAGCTGCAGATCGCGGTGCTGATCGAGACCATGCGCCGAGAGGCCTACGAGTTCGCGGTCTCACGTCCCGAAATCATCCTGCGCGAGGTCGAAGGCGAGAAGTGCGAGCCCGTGGAGGACGTCGCCGTCGAGGTGCCCGAGCTCTACGCCGGCTCCGTCATGGAGAAGCTCAGCTCGCGCAAGGGTCGCCTGATCGGCATGGAGCAGCGCAGCGGCCGCACTCACCTCGAGTTCGTGGTCCCCAGCCGCGGCCTCTTCGGCTACCGCTCGGAGTTCCTCTCGGACACGCGCGGCGAGGGTGTGCTCCACCGCACGGTACGCGGCTACGAGCCCTACGCTGGCGATCTGACGCGCCGCGGAGTCGGCGCCATCGTCGCCAGCGAGCAGGGCCAGACGACTCCGTACGCACTCTTCGGCATCCAGGAGCGCGCCATCATGTTCGTCCCTGCGGGTGTCCGCGTGTACGAAGGCCAGGTAGTCGGGGAGAACCGCCGCACGAAGGACCTGAACGTAAACGTCTGCCGCCAGAAAAAACTCACCAACATCCGAGCCGCCGGCAAAGACGAACAGTCCATCCTCACCCCCCCGCGCGAAGTCACCATCGAGAGCGCCCTGGAATGGATCGAGGCCGACGAGCTCCTCGAGGTCACCCCCACCTCCCTCCGCCTCCGCAAACGCAAGCTCCCCGCCAACCTGAGAAAACGAGGCTAGCCCCTCACGTAGCTTCCCCCGGGGGAGGCTGAGTCTCTCGATCCGCCGCATACTGGTTGTGCGCCCGACACCGCAGCTCGATCCCCTCGACCGAGTGATACTTCGAGCTCGCCCAGGGATCCAGGTGGTGGAACTCGACGAAATCCGCTGATTGGCACCGACGTCCGTTCCGCCCGACAAAGACACATCGGCCTCCATCTCGCGTAGCGATCGCCCTCTTGATTGCCGCCGGAATGTGCCGAGATGCAAGGCTGGTGCGGTCTTCGGATCGGCTCCGCGGTCGTGAGGTCTCCGCGAACTTCCTCCGTCGTGTCTCGGCTAGCAGCAGGGAAAGCGCGCGATCGATAACCTGAGCGAGATCGCCGCCCGGAAGCTGATGCCGAAGTAGTGCCTGGGCTTCGCGAAGCTTGTCGCAAAACTCTTGACTAGCGGTGAACTGGATCTTGTAGCACCGGTGCCCGAGTGGTTGTGGAGCGGAGTTCTGAGAGCGAGGTGCGGGCAGCGAGGCGGCCTGAGCGCGCGGAGCCCGAAGCGCCGGCTGCTCGTTTGTTTCGCGGAAGTCCGACGTCTCCGGCCCTGCGAACACAGCCTTGGTCTCTGGGAGCTTGCGGACAAGTGCTGGTACGCGGGGCTTTGGCGAGCGCTCCGCCAGGAACTTCTCGATTGCGCGCTTGCTCTTGTGGTACGCCATGTCAAGAAGCTCGACGTGATTCTCCTGTGTGAGATGCGGTACGAGTAAGCTCAGCCCGGCAAGATGGATCCGCCCTTGCCGAACGTGATCCAGAAGACTCGGAAATCTGCGCGCAGCACGAGCCACGTGGATCCTGTGAAACGCAGTTGCCTCCGAGAAGTGCAGCACCTCCGTGCAGTAGCGAAACATTGAGGAACAGCCCTCCGAAAGATAAAGGCGCCGCGCATCTACCTCAGCGACGTGAGCGAGCAGATCTGCATCGACATTCCGACTAGTCGCTACGAGCTTGTCCAGTGCACGAAGTAGCTCGTCATTGGACATACGTCCGAGGGGGCTAATGTTCATTGCCTTTCGAACATAACACGACGTATTTCGGTGTCGGAGGATCTGATCTACGACCTGATCGAGATTGTCTGCGATCTCCGAAACCAAAACTGCGAAAGAGAATGATTAGAACGCCGTGCCTAGACCAGAGAACGGGATCTTGGTCGCGAGAGACGCAAACTGGTTGTGCTTTCGAAAACCTGTCAACGGAAATCTGGGACTTTCCAGAAATTTCTTAGATCCCAACTTCCCCCGGGGGAAGTTATTCCGCACAACGATGCGCTCGAGATCAAAGGCGTTCAGCGGATCCGTCGCGAGTCCGATGTCTGGGTGGCGCGCCGATCTGCGGCCGTACAGTCTTGACTACCGGGAAATCGCGGGCTCATACTCCCCTAAGTCTTTGTAACTGCTCGCGTTTTCCCTCACGATGCGGAACTTCGACGAGGCAACCATGCGCACGATCTCTGCTTTTCTCGGCTTCGCCATTCTCATTTGCCTCGGCCTGCCGACGCCAACGGCCGCCCAGGGCGTTGGGAACCGACGTGCTGCTCCGGAGGTGGTACGAGGGGGCCTGACGATTGCCGAGCAAGCTGCGCGGGAGCGGGAGCTCCACGAGGAGATCGCGTCCATCGTTCCCCCTGGCGTGGCTCATACGCCGCTCAGCGTCGGCATCACGCAGAAGGATCTGGACAATCTGGCCGAGCCGTTCCCCAGCGGGAGCGCACCGCTGCGCGTCGGCGTCGTCAAGTCCGTCAAGAGGCTCGTTGGAAAGCCCTTCGGGAAAGCCTTCAATCACGGCGTCGGCCGGCAGAATGTGGACGGGAGCTTCGAGTGGGCGATGACGGTCACGTCTCCCGGCGCGCAGGCCATCCGCGTGCACTTCACGGGCTTCTCGCTTCCCGAGAACACCGAGATGTTCTTCCTCGGACCGAACGGCCAGGCGCACGGGCCATACGTCGGGCAGGGTCGCAACGGTGACGGCGACTTCTGGACTCGTTCGATAGTCTCGGACACCGGCACGGTCGTTCTGAGCTACAGCGGCGACGCGCCAGCTGACGACCGGCCAAAGATGTCCTTCACGGTCTCGGATGTTGGCCACATCCGCGGCCGACCGCCACGCCCGCGGGAGCAGAGCCACGATAACTGGCCCTGCTCGAACAATGCTCCATGCGTGGTCGACGTGAACTGCATGAACACGGGGCCAGCAGCGCCGGCAGAGGATGCCGTCGCCAAGATGGAGTGGATCACTGGACAGTTCATCAACACCTGCTCTGGAGGGCTGCTGGTGGACACGGATAGCGCTTCGCAGATCCCATACTTCCTCACGGCCAATCACTGCGTCAGTTCGGACATCTCGAACCTGGAGACCTTCTTCAACTACACAACGGATTCGTGTCGCGGTTCGTGTCCCGACAGCCTCTTAACCGGCGGCACGCCGCCGCCTGCTAGCACCATCGGTGTCACGGTCGTGGCAACGGGAGGTGCTGGCGACTACACGCTCTTGACGCTTGACGAGGCCCCTCCGGCTGGCGCCACGTTCCTCGGCTGGAATAACTCTCCTATTGCCTACACCCATGGCGCGAGTCTCTACAGGGTCAGCAACGCCAACTTCGGTCCGCAGGTGTACTCGCAGCACGACGTCACCACGACTTCGCCGATATGCGGCCAGTGGCCGCTCGGCGAACGAATCTACAGCGAGGACCGGATCGGAGCCACCATGGGTGGCAGCAGCGGCTCGCCGGCTCTGAACAGCGCAAGCGAGGTGGTCGGTCAGCTCTCCGGTTGCTGTGGCTTCAACTGTCTTGATGACTGCGATTCGATCAACAACTGGACAGTTGATGGTGCGCTCGCCTTCTACTGGGATTCCGTTTCCCCGTTTCTCGATCCCCAGGGCGGTTGTACGACCGACCCGGAGTGTGACGACGGCCAGTTCTGCACCGGGACCGAGACTTGTGTCGGCGGAGCGTGTCAGTCGAGCGGAGACCCCTGCGCTGGTGGCGAAATATGTAACGGGGCTACCGACTCATGCGATGCGCCGGCCTGCGACAACGACGGAACCTGCGAGGCGGGCGAACACTGCGGTAACTGTCCGAATGACTGCCGACAGAAGACCAACGGGAATCCTCGCGGCCGGTATTGCTGCGACGGTGACCTGTCCGATTGCGGCGATTCGCGGTGTTCCGAGAGCGGCTGGTCTTGCGGTGGTGCGGGCGTTGATGGCGGTTGCACATCCGACCCGGAGTGCGACGACGGCCAGTTCTGCAACGGCGCCGAGCTCTGCTCGGGTGAGAGTTGCCAGAGCGGGAGCGCTCCGTGCCCAGGCCTGGGCTGCGATGAGGGTAGCGATCAGTGCGTGGCGTGCGGGGGCAAGAGGGCTACGTGCAGTTCCAACAGCGATTGCTGCTCCAACAACTGCAAGAACGGCACTTGCAAGGGCAACTAGCTCCGACGACTGAGGCCCGACCTATTCGGACGAGGCGATCTCGGGGAGGATTCGCTCGCAGAGGAGGTCGATGTTGCGGCGGTACTCTGCGGCGTTGTCGTAGCGCTGGGTGTGGACGAGATGATCCACGCCAACCGCTGCGAACTTCCCCGCGTAGTCGACCGCGCGCGGTAGATCCTCCAGCGGGAGCGTCTTCATCGCGATGACCTCGAGGGGGTCCCGTCCGGCTTCCTCCGCCAGCTTCTGCAGCTCGGGGATCTGGGTTGCGAGGACCTCGGGCTCGACGCCTGCCGGGATCCAGCCATCCCCATACAGGATGGCGCGGCGGAAGGCGTGCGGGGGCGCGCCGCCCACGTAGATGGACGGACGCTCTGGGCGCGGCTGGAACAGGATTCGCTCGCCGTTCCGCTCTAGCTCGTCGCTCTCGAAGCAGCGGCGCAACAGCGCCAGCGATTCATCGGTCAGCACCCCGCGCTTACGGCGTTCCACACCGAGCACCCGAAACTCCGCCGGCATCCAGCCCGTCCCGACGCCGAGACGAAGGCGCTCGCCAGCGAGCGCCTGGATGCTCGCGACCCACTTTGCCGTGAGAAACGCGGGCCGGTAGGGCAGCAGCAGCACAGCCGTCCCCAACCCTATGCGCTCGGTGGCGCCTGCCAGGAAGGCGAGCGTCGCGAGGATGTCTACCTGGATTCCGGTCGCGAAGTCGGGATCCGCGCGCGCGGCCGCTGCCGCCGGGACGGCCACGTGGTCGTTGAGCCAGAGCGTGTCCAGCGCGGACGCGTCCGCAGCTCGAGCGCACTCGAGCATGAGCTCGCGCTCTGCCTGTGGTCCCCAGTTGCGCAGGTTGAGGCTGAGCTTCATGAGCGACCCCTCAAGCTCGCCGCGACTTCCGTGGCCTGCGCTTCTAGTATGGCAACGCATTGCATAGCTGCGAGTATAGGCGCTCGTGTGGACGCAAGAGTCGACTCAGTGAGAGGAGCTGACTGGCACATTGTGGAAGAGAGCTTCTCGCCTTCCTGTTTTTCTCCCACCCTCGCCGGTGCGCAACGGTAGGCGGAAGCGCGCGCTTCAACTCGGGTGTTCGTTGATCTAGGGAATACGGGAACGGTTCTTGAACCTCTCGCTGTTTGGGGGGATCTGCGCACAGTCGTCGGGAGGTTTCCATTGCTGGCCAACAAACGACTAAAGATGCTGGACCCGGTACCGATACGTCTCCAAGAAGGCTCCCCCGGCCGACACCGGGGGGTCGGGAGTGGACGCGGGTGTCCATCTCCTCGACAAAGGCAAACCCGTGGAGACACGGGGACGCAAAGCCAGTGCCCCAACCCGGAACATCCGGGCGGGTCGAACGGCTGCCGAAAGGAGCAGAGATTGGGCGCACCCGCCCCCCAAAGCCTCAGAATCTCATTCCCCATCGCGAAGCGTTCAGCGTGGCTCGCGGGCGTCGTCGCCTGCGTGTGCGTCTCGCTGCCTGGCTTCGCAGCTGCAGGGGATTCGGGTGCGCTCCAGCTCCGCGGCCAGGTTCCTCTGGCCTGCAGCATCCAGGTGGATCCGACGCAGGCTGCCACTTCCCTGGATCTGTCGAGCAGTCAGACGGATGTTGCCGTGGCCTCCGTGACAGAGTCGTGCAACAGCCCGACCGGCTACACGATCGAGGTCTCTTCGTTGGGCAGCGGGAGCTTCCTGGGAGAGCTCGACGCCGTCAGCTACATGCTCAAGTACGATGACACCCAGGCGGATCTGAGTGGAGTCGGTCCGGTCCTCGTGACCAGTACGGCCGACCGCACGGGTCCCGCAGGGGTCACGAAAGCGGTCACCGTCTCGTATGCGGCCGCCACCAGTCAGGTTGGCGGCACGTACGAGGACACTCTGGTCTTCACAGTAGCGGCAAAGTAGGAGGAACCAGCAGCGGTAAGAGCCACAAGCTGATTGCGATTCCTGGCGGAGGCCGACACGGGGCCTGGCTGCTCGGAGTGCTGTCCCTAAAGTTCACGGATGGCGCTACCGATACCAGCTGGCATGAATTGTTGGTCATCCTCATCGTATAGGTCCAGGGTCGGGTTCAGCAGTCTGCTCATGGCTTTCCTGCTGCTCGGAAGTTCAACGCCGGCGTTTGCCGCCAGTACAGGAGATCTCGATCTCTCAGGCTCAGTGGTCGCAGCCTGTGACGTCTCCGTCACACCGGTCGCCGGTGTGGCAGACAATCTGCCGCTAACCAGTGCCCAGTCAGCTCTGAACGTCGGCTCGGTCAACGAGACCTGCAACGACGCCGACGGCTACACCGTCACCGCACAATCCGCGAACAGCAGCGTGCTCCAGCCGCTTGGCCCTACGAGCACAGACAGCGTGGCGTACACGTTCTCGTACGGCGGTACGGGGGTGGATCTGAGCAGCGGTGCCGCCATGACCGTGACCGATGCCAGCGCGCCCACGGGCTCGGGCGGGTCCGCGAACCTCGTGGACATCTCGTACGGAAATCCCGGCTTCATCGAGGCCGACACCTACACGGACACGATTACCTTCACGATCGCCGCCAAGTAGGAACACTTAGCTCAGGTTCGAACCGACCCTGAGCCTGGACCCGGCCGGCCCTGACCACAGCCGGCCGGGTCTTCAGTGTGGCCCTGGTGGGGCCGAAACAGAAGACCATGAGAGCAGGACTCTTCCCCCTCTGCCTTGGTCTTCTCCTGTGCGTCGCGCCGCTCCCCGCTGAAGCCTTTCGCTTCATTCCGTTCACGGCGGACTTCGATCCGTCGGGCCCCGGCGCGAACCAGACCTTCAGAGTCGAGAACAACTCCGGCAAGCAGATCGCCGTCGAGATCAGCGTGTTCCGCAGGCTCATGAATCTCGACGGCAGCGACGAGCTGACCGAAGCAGACGATGACTTCGTCGTCTTCCCCACGCAGATCGTGCTCGAGCCCGAGCAGAGTCAGATCGTCCGCGTGCAATGGATCGGGGATGCGGACCCTGAGCACGAGCTGGCTTATCGCATCATCGCAGAGCAGCTTCCGGTCGACCTCGAGCCGGCGGAGGAGTCCGGAGGCTCCGTCAGGATCCTCGTCCGCTACATCGGTTCGATCTACGTCCGGCCCACCGGCGTCCGAGCAGACGTTGTACTGCAGGACGTCGCTGCCGAGGAGTCGAGCGGCGAGCGCCAGCTGTCCGTCACGCTCCACAACCGCGGCCAGGCTCACGCAATCCTGCGTAATCTCAGCTTGTCGCTCGCTGGAGAGGCGAACGGGGACGCTGCGGCTGCTCTCGACCTCGGCCCGAACAAGCTCGCTGGTATGAGCGGAGAGAACATCCTGGCCGGGCACAAGAGACGCTTTCTCCTACCCTGGCCGCAAGAGCTCCCCTTCGGACCCGTCGAGGCGACCTTCCACTTCGATGGAGCGGTCAGAAGATAGTGGTGCCGTCGCGCCGTCGTGGCACTCCTCCCCCCCAGGCGTCGTTCCGCAGCCCCTGCCCCGAGGCGGCTCTCTGAAGCCAGAATCTGGCTGGCACTGCTGCTGGGCGTGTTAGCTCTTCGCTCGGGGAGTGCGGCGGCACAGGAGCCAGGGACCGAGTCCGGACCCGTCTTCGAGAGGGTGTTTGGTCACTCCCAAACGGTCGAGGAGCTGGCCCTGGAGCTCCCCGTGATTGTCGACGGCAGGCTTCGGCGCGCTGTCCCGGCACGCGTCGCAGGCGATCTCGTGCGGGTGCGACTGCGCAGCAGCGTGCTCCTGGTGCTGCTCGGGGAGACCCTGAGGCCCGATCTTCTGAACAGGATCGCTCGCGCCGCAGACGCGGACGGCTACGTGTCGCTTGCCGCCCTCATGGAGGTCGGTCTGGTGGCAGACTTCGACCGCAGCAACCTCAGCGTCGCGGTGACGGTCCCACCCGAGCTGAGCCGGCTGCGAGTGATCCGACTCCGCGGAGGCCAGCCTTCGGTGTTTGCGGCAGTGGAGGTCGAGCCCCAGGCCTACAGCGCCTTTCTCAACGCGCGCGGCGCGTTCGACTGGATTGGCACCACCTCCTCGGCTCTGAAGAGGGGGCTGCAGCCCATGCGTCTCGAGCTCGACGGCGCTGCAAACCTGCATGACTGGGTGTTGGAAGGGGCGGTCTCTGCCGAAGAGGACGCGCGCTTCCCCTGGAAGCGACGAGAGGTGCGGCTGGTTCGGGATCTCCCGGAACGCCAGATCCGGGTCCAGCTCGGCGACCTCGCCTACGAGACCGCTGGCTTTCAGCGTCGCCAGGCGCTTGGCGGGCTCACGGTCGCAACGAACTTCGATCTCCAGCCGTATCGCGTCGTAGAGCCCGCAGGCTCCCAGGAGTTCACCCTGGACCTGCCCTCGCAAGTCGAGGTGATCGTGAACGGGCGGCTGGTCCGGAGCCTGCAGCTCCTCCCGGGTCGCTACGACCTTCGCGACTTTCGGCTCGGGACCGGGATCAACGACGTGCTGATTCGCATGCGGGACAGCCTGGGGCGCGAGCGCGAGCTTCACTTCGGACTCTCGTTCGAGCCCAGGCTCCTTGCCGTGGGCACGCGCGAGTTCTCGCTCGCGGCAGGCGTACCCACATTCGAGCGTGACGTGATTCGCTACGACCGGGACAACTTTGGCTACTCGCTCTTTCATCGCTACGGCCTGAGCGAGGGGCTGACGCTCGGCGCAAACCTGCAAGGGGACAGGCGGCGGCGCCTGTTCGGGTTGGAGGCCGTCTTCGCGAGCGAGTGGGGCTCGCTGCGCGCAGATGTGGCCCTGAGCGACGACGACGACGCCGGGGCGAGCCACGCGGGGCGACTGCAGTACGAGTACTACGACGGAACGACGCAGAACCAGAATCGGCGACGATGGATCGTGTCGGCGCTGTCGAGGTCGCGGAGATTCACGGGTGTGGGCGGTGCCGTTCCCGACAACCCCACGGCGTACGAGTTCTCGGCTTCGGTCAGCCAGGAATTCTGGTCGACGGGAGTCCGGGGCAGCGTTGCCACAGCCTACGCGCTCGGAAGGGGCGACACGTCTGACAGCAGCACGATGTCGTTGTCGCTGCGGCGGAGGTTGTTTCGCGACTGGGAGGTGGAGCTCAGCCTGGATCGCACCCTGGCCTCGGGTGAGCGCCCGGAGCAGAGCGCGTTCGTGACGGTCACCTGGACGAATCGCGAGCGCAATCACACCGTGCGTCTGAACCACGACACGACCGACCACTCGACGCAGCTCGAGTGGCAACGAACACCCAGTCGGAGCATCGGCGGAACTGCGACCAGTGTTGGTGTATCGCGTAGGCCCGAGCAGTACGAGCTCGCGGGCTCCCTCCAACACGTCGGCTCGCGCTTGGAGGCGGAGCTGTTCCAGCGCTCTACCTCCGCAAGAACAGCGAGAGGGCTCGACGAGCACCGGACGTCGGTGCGAGTGTCCAGCGCTCTGGCGTTCGCAGGCGGAGAGTTCGCGATCTCGCGCCCGATCTCCCAGAGCTTTGCGCTGGTGGCCCGGCACAAGAGCCTCGCTGGCAAGACGATCGGCGTGGATCGCTCCGGCGGGGGAGGCGTCCAGATCGACCGCCTCGGGCCGGCCGTCCTTCCGAACCTGGTTCCCTATCAGATCCGTGCGGTTGCCATCGACGCGCCGGACCTACCTCCGGGCTTTGACCTCGGAGAGGAGTTCTTCGCCACTCGGCCAACCTACAAGAGCGGTCTCCTGATCCGGGTCGGCAAGGACGCGATGGCCGTCGTGCGAGGCAGGTTGACCATGGATGGGGAGCCGGTGCGCCTCCAGGCGGGTGTGGTGAGAGCACTCGGAGAGCCCCGTGAGGAGCTCGTCCTCTTTACGAACCGGAAGGGCAAGTTCAGCCGTGGAGGGCTGCGTCCGGGACGCTACGAGCTCAGTCTGCACTTCGCTCCGGGACGATCGATCGAGTTCGAGATTCCCGAGGGTACCACCGGTCTGTACGACGTGGGCGAGCTTCCATTTCCAGGTTTGTGAACGAAAGGAGACCTCGGCGATGATCAAGCAGGCGCGAAGGGTAGCCGGAAGGCTGGGGCTCTCGATTTGTGCGGCGCTGGTCATCTCGCTGCCGGCGCGCGCGCAGACGGGCTGCGGTCGGATCCACCTGACGGACATGGACCCCGTCGATTGGCGAGGAGGGGGAAGCAGCTACGACTGCTTCGACGCTGCACAGTACGTACAACCCGTCGAGATCCGTGTGCGGAAGACGGGAGGTGGCAGCTGCCGCTACGCGATCGGTATCTCGGAAGGTGGGGCGGGAGTCTTCGATCCTCGCGAGCTATCTCGGCCGCGGGGGAAGCTCCTATACAACGTGCACGACTCGGCTTCGCTCGCGAATATTCTGATGGACATGACGTTCGGGCGTGCGGTGATCACGGGTGAGTTCACCGATGTGGATGCGAAGCAAGAGGCGCACAGGCACACCTACTACTGGTCCATCCCCGCCGGGCAGGTGGTGCCCGGCTCGAACAGTCGCTACCAGGACCGACTCGGCTTTCACCTGCACGAGGAGGTGGGCGATGTCTACGTCCCCCGGCAGAGCGCTACGAAGCACCATCGAGCCAGAGCGTCCAAGATGGTCGAGGTCTCGCTCGTGGATACGGGGGCGCCCTTCAACGCAGCGGACGTCTCGCAGGAGCTGGACTTCGGTACGTTCTCCAGCGGGGAGAGCCTGAGCTTCGACCTGCGCGCGCGTGGCAACACGAGCTTTGACGTGAGCCTGCAGTCCCACAATCGGGGGACGATGGCACACGCTTCGTTGCGTAGCTCGGTCCCCTACACCCTCGAGGTCGACGGTGTCCCAGCGGATCTCACGAGCGGGTCGCCGATCCCCATCGCCTCGTCCACATCTGACATGACGGGGCCAGGAGGCGATGTGTACGAGATCGAGGTGACCATCGGATCACTTTCCGGAAGCCTCGGCGGGCTTCACCGGGACAGCATCACTGTCACCCTCACCGCGGAGTGAGTCAGGACCCGATCCGCTGCGCGCGGTTGTCGTCATTCCTGCGGCTTTACGTCCGATTGCCCCCGGGGGCAGTGCTCTCGCCCTGCGAAGCGCGCCATGTACGCAGCCCCATAGTCCTCCAACGCCGCGTAGTGGTTGTGGCCTCGACAGCGCAGCTCGATTCGGGGGATCGCGTGGCGCTTGGCCCTGGCCCAGGGATCCAGGTGGTGGAACTCGAGAAAGTCGCAGGAGCCGCAGCGGCGACCGTTCGATCCGACGAACGCACACCGACCTCCGTCCCGTGCGACGACAGCGCGTTTGATCTCCGCTGGGATATGCCTAGACGCAGGTTTTTGCGAGGCCGTCGACCGAGCACGGGGTCTCGCCGTCCGGGCGAACTTCCTCCGCTTCGCGTCTTCGAGCAGCAAAGTGAGGGCTCGATCGAAGATCTCCGCGGGCATCCGGAGAGCAGAAGCCGTCTTAGGATCGGGGAGCTTCCTTACCTGCGCCGGTACATCCGGCTTCGGCGCGCGGTTGGCCAGAAGCTCTTCGATCGCGCGCTTGCTCTTGTGGCGCGCCAGGTCGAGTAGCTCTGCGTGGTTCTCCGGAGTGAGCCTGGGGGCGAGCAGGCTCGCACCCGACAGGTGAAGCGCGCCCTCACGCACTCGCTCGAGGAGGAGCGGATATGTGCGCGACGCGCGAGCAGTGCCGATCCGGTGAAAGGCCGTCGCCTCCGAGAAGTGGAGCACCTCGGTGCAGTACCGATGCATCGAAGAGTAGCCCTGTCCGAGATAAAGCTTGCGCTGATCTACCTCCGCAATGCACGCGAGCAGATCCGCCTCGTCCTGTCGACTCTTTGCCACGAGCTCACCGAGTCCTCGGAGCAACCTGGAGTCCGAAATAGTCTTGGGAACCTGCATTTGTGTCTTTCTCAAAACCTGTCAAGCACTTTCTTGCTCTTTCTGTAAGAAACTACTACCCCCGGGGGCAGTCAGGATCACGCTAGTCCTGAGCTCGCGCATGCTCAGCGTGCGGGTCACGAGCTCGGCGGGGCATCCGCAGATCGCCCGGGTAGCCAGGTCCGGGATCGTGTGGTCCAATACGGGCATCAATCGAGAGGGGCGGCAGCACCATGACCGAAGAGAGGCGAGCGGACGCCAGTGCGATCGACGGCACGATCAAGCGCGGTCTAAAACATCTCTGGGTGCATGCCCGGCCGTACAACGAGCTCGCGGTGGAAGACGGGTTCGTGGTCATTGACCGCGGCGAAGGCATCTACCTCACCGACGTCCAGGGGCGCCGTTACATCGACGCCACGTCGGGGCTCTGGGTGGTGGCCGTGGGCCACGGTCGGCAGGAGCTTGCCGACGTAGCGGCTCGCCAGATGGCGAAGCTCGCGTACGCGAATCCGTTCGCATACGCAACGGGCCCGGCTGTTGACCTGACGTCGAAGCTCGCGGAGCTCACGCCGAAGAACATCAACCGCTCGTACCTCGTGAATACAGGCTCGGAAGCGGTGGAGACCGCGATTCGCCTGGCAAAGCAGTATCACTACAACCGCGGTGAGCGCGGGCGCTACAAGGTGATCTCGCGCATCGGTTCGTACCACGGCACGACGCAGGGAGCACTGGCGGTCAACGGCGCGGCCTGGGTCAACCGGTCGCCCTTCGAGCCGCTGCTGCCGGGCACCATTAGCGTTCCGGGCTCGACCGGCGTTGGCAAGCTCGCGAACACCGAGACCGGGCTCGACGATACCTTTTGGGCGGACTTCGTAGAGGAGATGGTGAAGTTCCACCGGGCCGACACCATCGCGGCCCTGATCGCGGAGCCCATCTCGATGTCGAACGGGCACCACGTGCCGTCGCCGGAGTACTGGCAGAGGTTGCGAGCCATCTGTGACGAGCACGGCATCGTGCTGATTGCGGACGAGGTGATCAACGGCTTTGGACGCACGGGCAAGTGGTTCGGAGTAGAGCACTTCGGGATCGAGCCCGACCTGATGACCGTCGCCAAGGGACTCTCGTCTGGCTACGCACCCATCGCAGCCGTGATGGCGTCGGACAAGGTCGCGGATGCCTTTGTCGGAGAGCCCAAGGACGCCTTCGTTGGCGGATCGACGTTCGGGGCGCACGCGGTCTCTTGCGCGGTTGCGCTCGCGAACGTCGGCATCATCGAGCGCGAGGGCCTCGTCGAGAACGCGGAGAAGATGGGGGCGTATCTCGGCGAGCAGCTCGTGAAGCTGCAGTCGCGCCACCGGATCATCTCCGACACACGCGGGATCGGGCTCATGCATGTCGTCGAGCTGAAGCGCGACCCCGAGGCTGGCGAGGACTTCACGGAGGCAGACGACCTCGGGACCCGCGTACCACGGCTCATGCAGACACACGGCCTGCTCGCGCGCGCCGGCGCCAGCATCTTTGTCGCTCCTCCGCTCGTGATCGATGGCGAGGGCGTGGACGACCTGGTGGACCGGATCGACCAGGTGGTCCGGGACCTCGAGCGCGAGCTCGAGCTCGACTGAGGGAGGCAGCAATGCAGACGGGATCTCTCGGAGTCTGGTTCTTTACCGAGGGCATGTCGGCGCCGGAGGCGGCAGAGCTGGCGGGGCGTATCGAGAGCCTGGGCTACTCGCACCTCTGGTTGCCGGAGGCCACGGGCCGAGACCCCTTCGCGCATGCTGCCTATCTCCTGAGCCAGACGGAGACACTTCACCTCGCGACCGGGATCGCGAACATCTACCACCGACACCCCGGCATGATGGTTCAGGCACAGAAGACCCTGGCCGAGCAGTCCGGGGGCCGCTTCTTACTGGGCGTTGGCGTCTCGCACGCGCCGCTCGTCGAGGGCGCACGCGGGCTCCACTACGGCAAGCCGGTTGCCACGATGCGCCAGTACCTGGCGGACATGGCGGCGGCTCCTTACCAGGGACCCGAGCCGAAGGAGGAGCCGAAAACCGTCGTCGCGGCTCTGGGCCCCAGGATGCTCGAGCTCTCCGCCGAGAAGGCGGACGGCGCGCACCCGTACTGGACGAACCCCGAGCACACGCACACCGCTCGGGAGATCATGGGTCCGGACAAGCTGCTCTGCGTGGAGCAGAAGGTCTGCCTGGAGACGGACCCCTCACGCGCGCGCGAGGCTGGCCGAAAGGCGCTCGCCATGTACGCGGTTCTGCCGAACTACCGCAACAACTGGAAGCGCCTCGGGTTCACCGAGGCGGAGATCGAGAACGGTGGCAGCGACAAGCTGATCGATGCCCTGCTCGGCTGGGGCGACGAGAAGGCGATCGCGCAGCGCATCCAGGAGCACCGCGATGCCGGCGCCACGCACGTGTGTATCCAACCGCTGAAGGTGGGTGCCCCCGGCGAGTTCGACTGGGCCGTGATCGAGGCGATGGCCCCGCGCAGCTAGCCGCGCGGGACGACGCGGACGGTCTCCAGCTCCTGCACGTCGAGGTTCGTGATCGTTACCTCGCCGGCCGTGTACTCCACGTGAATGTGGTCGGACACGTCCTCGGTGTCGTCCTCGCGTTCCGCGATCGAGATCCGCTGTCCCGCCGCCCACAGCTCGACCTTTGCGGCCTCGTCAGCATTCGGCACGTCCCAGACGGAGCCGTCCTCGAGCGTGATGCTCTCTCCATCCTCGTGGATCTCGACGATGGTGCCCGTCGTTTCGGGCTCTTCTTCCTCTTCGTACTCGCTCATGTCGCGCGGCCCTGGACGAGCTGATTCTACTCGCAGGGCACCTTCAGCGGAACAGGTGGGAGACGCTCTGGCCGTCGTGAATCGCGCGAATCGCCTTGGCGAACAGCTCGGCGACCGACAGCACGCTGATCCTGTCGATGCGCTTCTCGGGCGGGACGGGCACGGTGTCCGTCACCACGAGCGCCTGGAGCGGAGAGCTGCGGATCCGCTCGATGGCGGACCCGGACAGGATCGCGTGCACCGCGGCCGCCTCGACCTCGGTCGCGCCGTGCTCGAGGACGAAGCGTGCGGCCTCGACCAGGGTTCCTCCGCTCGCGATCTCGTCGTCGACGATCAACGCGCGCTTCCCCGCGACGTCACCGATCAGGTGGGTCGCGACGGGTGCCTCATCGTCGCCGTCGCGTCGCTTGTCCACGATCGCCACGGGCAGCCCGAGCCGGTTCGCGTAGCGACCCACATCCTTGGACTCGCCGACGTCGCCAGCAACCACCACGGTGTTCGACATGTCCCGATTGGCGGACAGGTAGTCGCACAGGATGGGCTCGCCGAGCAGCTGGTCCACGGGAACCCGGAAGAAGCCCTGAACCTGCGGGGAGTGCAGGTTCATGGTCAGCACACGGTTCGCCCCGGATGTCTGCAGCAGGTCCGCCATCAGCCGGGCTGCGATCGAGATGCGCGGGCGGTCCTTCTTGTCGGAGCGTGCGTAGGGGAAGTAGGGGACGACGGCGGTGATCCGCGACGCCGATGCGTGCTTGAGCGCGTCGATCGTCAGGAGCAGCTCCACGATCCCGTCCGAGACCGGCGCGCAAGAGGGCTGCACCAGGAAGACGTCCGCCTCGCGGACGTTCTCCTCGATCTGCACGATCATGTTCTCGTTCGAGAAGCGCACGGTCCGAGTCTCCGAGAGCTCGACGCCGAGATGCTTGCAGATGTCGCGAGCCAGCTCGGGGTGCGCGGAGCCGGAGATGACCTTGATGTCTCCGTACAATGGAGCCCCTCCCTCTCTAGTCTCCGTGCCAGATCATAGCGCGCGGCGCATTCCAGTCGGAGTCCCGCGAGGGCGCAGCGGAGGAGAGCCTTCGGATTGGTGATGCACTACCCTCTGGAGCGTGGAGGGTGAACCGAGGAGCGATCGGGGCGCGGCTGCGCCCCGGCAGGCGCGGCTGCTCGTCTTTCCTGGTCGCAGCGCGAACGTCCCCGCCCTGCGCTCGCTGCTCGAGGCGTGGAGGATCGCCGGGCACGTCTCCATCGAGTTTGCCGCCTCGCCGAGCGAGCTACGCTTGAAGCTGGCTCGAGACGGCTGGGATGCGGCCATCTGCGGGCTGGCCGCGACGGACGACTCGGCCCTGGACGCGGTGCGCGAGCTGCGGGCTCGCGGAGTTCGGACACCTTTTCTCATGCTGGCCAGCGCCGCGGACGAGGCTTCGGTCTATCGCGCGCGCACCCTGGGCGGCTGTCAGGTCCTGGAGCTGGGGCAGCTGAGCGAGGCCGCCCTTCGCGGCGCCCTCGCCGACCTGGTCGGACCCCTGGCGCCCAGCCAGGCGCCCCGCAGCGCGGACTTTGCGCCCGCCATGCTCTGGAAGACCGATACGGCGGGGGAGTTCACGAACTTCACCCGACGCTGGTCGCTCTTCACGGGCCGCCCCGATGAGAAGGAGCTGGGACGCGGCTGGTTCGACGGCATCCATCCCGACGACCTGCCGGCCTGGAAAGACAGCTACGCAAACCACCTCGAGAAGCGTGATGAGTTCAGCCTCGACCTGCGTATGCGAAGCGCGAGTGGCGCCTACCGCTGGGTGCGTCACCACGGCATCCCCGGCTTTGACGGGCACAAGCAGTTTTCGGGGTACGTCGGATCCTCCCACGACATCACCGACCTGAGACAGGGGAACGACGAGCTGCTGCAGGAGACACGGCGCCTCTCGGAGGCGAAGCAGGATCTCGAGGAGCTGGCTCAGAACGCGGCGCACGATCTCCGCGAGCCGCTGCGCAATCTCGAGTCGATGCTCCGCCGCCTCGAGGGCGCGGCGAAAGCCGAGTCGGAGATGCTCCTGAAGTCCTCCCTCGGGCAGGTGCGTCGACTGGGCGTGCTGGTTCGCGACATTGCGGACTATGCGCGTGCCGGCAAGGGCGAGCTCGCGCTGGCTGTCTGCGATCCGATCGATTCCCTGGATTGGGCGCTCTCGAACCTACGCGAGCGAGTCGAGGAGAGTCGGGCAGTGATCGAGGCGGAGCCCCTGCCGCGCGTGATGGCCGACCCGATCCAGCTGGGCCGCGTGTTCCAGAACCTGATGGCGAACGCGCTGAACTTCGCTGGTGGCGAGCCGGCGGTGATCGTGGTGAGCGGGGTGCGCAGCGGCGAGGAGGTGCAGCTCTGGGTGCGCGATGACGGCATCGGGATCGAGGCCTCCCACCACGGGAGCATCTTCGGGCCCTTCCAGCGCGCGCATGCGGAGGCGGCAGAGGGGACAGGGATGGGGCTCGCGATCTGTCGCCAGATCGTGTCGCGTCATGGGGGTCGGATCTGGGTCGAGTCGGAGCCGGGCCAGGGCTCCACGTTCTTCTTCACCCTGCCGGCCGCCTGAGGGCTACTCTTCGGGCGGGAATTCCTGCGTCTGGCCAGCGCGCTCTCCGAGCTCCTCGCGCGCCTGCGGCGTTGGGCCGGCCTGCTCACGATCCCCACCGCTCAGGAAGCGGGTGACGAGCTGATCGGCGGCGTCTGCCTCCACCGAGCCGCCAAGGGTGAGGGCCTCGCGGGCCCTCTCTTTGTCTTCCTCGGACTCGTCCTGCCGGTCGGAGCCCAGGATCTCCGCGCGTCGGGCATCCTCGTTGCCGGGAGTCGGCCCGACCTGAGGCGCCACCGAGGTCGCCCGATCCAGATCTTCTGGCTCGTCGGAGCGTTCGGTGCTCCGAGTCTCCGCGCGCCCCAGCACCTCCGCGACTGCCCTGTCGCGCGTGCCCGCGTCTCGCGACGCGAAAGCGTCAGCCACGGAAGGGGACGGAGTGAACTCGCGCTCCTCGCGCGCCAGACCAATCTGCTGGGCGCGGGTTTCACCGAGAGCGCGCGGGCGCTCATCGTCCTTGCCCTGGCCGGGCAGGGCGACCGTCTCGGTCTCGTCATCCTGCTGGTCGTCGAGCACTCCCTCCACCCGGGGGATCAGCGCCCGATCGCGCAGACCCTGGCGGACAACCTCCTCGGGCTCCGAGCTCTCCTGCTTCTCTTCGAGGGGGGGCGGTCCTATGCCCAGACGAACTGCGATCACGCCAGGCCGGCCCGCATCTTTCTCCGCGGCAGCCTGCTCGTTGCTCCGCAGGGATTCGCGCGCTCTCTCGCGGAGCTCGTCATTGCGGGCGGCATCCGCCTTCGCCTGCTCGTTTCGTTCTCGCCCTTCCTGAGAGATGGTGACTTCCGCGTCACCCTGGCGCTCCTCGGGACGTTCCACACGCTCCGAGCTCGAGGCCTCCGGCCGAGCCGTGCTCTCCACTGACGCGCCATTCTGTAGGTTGCCGATTTCCATCGCTGTTCCAGGCCACCACATCCGCGCAAACGGATTGCAGGACCTATAGCTTCTACATCGTCGGCGTCAGCACGGTCCTTTAGCGTCTTTTCTTGGAAGGCTGTCGAAACGCGCCGCCTTCTTGCGCAGAAGCTGCACGAGCTGCGCCCTCGGTGCACATCTTCTGCCTGTGTGTCACCCGAGCGGCAGACGCTGCTCAAGTCGCTCCAACTGCATCCCGATGAGATCAGCGGAGACGGGAGAGGACACATGAAGGCGGATGCCACCTCCATCGCCCTGTCGGGAATCAAGGCGGACGAGACTCGGCTGAAGGGCGCGAGCCACAATCTGGCGAACCTGCTCACCGAGGACTTCCACCCCCTCCGCACGGAGCAGGAAGACGTCGCCGAAGGCGGCACGCGCGCGACGCAGAAGCGTGCCAGTGAGCCCGAAGACGTCTCCATCGCCGAGCAGATCGTGGAGCAGACCCGCGCCTCCATCCAGGTCGAGGCCTCCGTCCGAGCCCTCAATACCGCCCTCGGCACGCTGGGAAGCGTCCTCGACATCAAAAGTTAGGTCTCGTGGGACCCGGCCCGCGGGCGGCCGCGGGCCACCCACCTTCGCTCAGGCCTGCGGCCTTCGCTGCGCGCGCCGCTTCCGCGGCGCTTGCTGGTTGCCAAGCCTCCTAGCAGGCTGCGGAGAAAGTGACTGGTTGAGGGGTGGTCCTTCCGACGAGGGGGTTCACCGGCCGAGGGGCGGGGCGCGATTCCCGGTTCGAACCGGTCTTGGGCTCCGCTGATCGCGGGGCGGTTTCGCACATGACCTACGTGGCCTCCAGCAGCTTGCGGATCCGGATCAGGTTGTAGGCTGCGGCCGTGAAGGTGAAGACCCAGCCGACCCGATCCGTGCCGCGGTGTCGGGTCTTGCGCATCAGCCCCACGGTCTTCATCCAGCCGAAGACCTCTTCCACCCGTTTGCGAAAACGCTGACTCAGTTCGTAGCCCCGGTGGCGCGTCGTCCGCCCGTCGATCGCGCTGCGTCGATTCGTCGTGTTCTGCGCCACGTGTGGGGTCACGCCCAACTCTCGAAGCTCTTCCACGAACCCCTTCGTGTCGAAGCCCTTGTCTCCGCCCAATGTCCTCCGACGCCCGCCTCCCAGACCTTCCACCATCTCGAGCGCCGCTTCGCGCTCCGCATATCCCGACGCCTGCGTGAGCTTCGCCGCGACCACCAAGCCGTTCCGGTTCTCCGTCACCACGTGTCCCTGGTACGCGAGTCGGGCGCCTTGGCCTCTCATACCGGCGAGTCGTGCGTCGGGATCCGTCGTCGACGCATGCGTCTGGTTGCTCCGCTTCTCGCCTCGGAAGTTCACCGTCGGGTTGCCCGGGTCATCGTCGTCTCTCCGTTCCTCGTCCTTCCGTACGAAGCTCTTCTGGCTCGCCCACGCCTCGATCAGCGTCCCGTCTACCGTGAAGTGCTCCAACGACACCCATCCCTCGGTCTCGGCCTGCTCCAGCACTGCGTCGAAGAAGTGCTCGGCAATCTCGCCCTTGAGCAGCCGGTCTCGGTTCTTCGTGAACACCGTGGCGCTGAACACCACCTCGTCAAGCTCCAGACCCACGAACCAGCGATACAGCAGGTTGTACTCCAGCTGCTCCACCAGCTGCCGCTCGCTCCGGATGGTGTAGAGCACCTGCAGCAGCAGGGCGCGCAGCAGCTGCTCCGGGGGCACGGACGGGCGCCCTACGCCTCTGGCGTAGATCGCGTCGAAGCGCGGCGATAGCCGCTGCAGCGCCGTGTCGACCATGCGCCGCATCGCTCGAAGCGGATGATCATCCGGAATCCGCGACTCCAGCGACACGTAGCTGAACATCCCGCCCTGAAGCGTCCCCTGTCCTCTCACGCCTCCCCCTTTGGGGCTCGCTCCCAAGGTACCCTTCGATGAGGAGTTTTTCAGCAGCCTGCTAGGGGGGTTGCCGGTTCTCCACGGAATCTAAACCTGGGAATCTGAACTTGGGGACGGTCCTTAATCTTGACTTCTCGAGTCATAACTTAGGGACGGTCCTCAATAATAACTTCCTTGGCCGAAGTCGGAGCTGCGCTTGATTTGCTTGACGGCAGGGGAGTATCTCCGGTCAGGCTTTCGAGGTGACGGGCTGGCTCGGGGCGCGTGTACAATCGGGCCATGCTGTGGGGAAGGTCTGTGGGATTGGTGCTGGCTGGTGGGCTCGTAGCCTGCCAGCTGGTCGGAACTAGTCAGTCCCCAACTACGTCGGTGGCTCCGCCGGTTGCCCAGACGGTGGTGGCCGAGCCCACGGGATCGATGCTGCTCCTGCGTGGGGGGACTGTCATGACGGCGGCCGGGCCCACGCTTGCCGGTACTGACGTGTTGATTCGCGGGGACAGGATCGCGGCGGTCGGTCTGGATCTGGATGTACCGGAAGACGTCGAGATCATCGATGCTTCGGGGCGCTGGATCACGCCGGGTCTGATTGATCCCCACTCCCACGTCGGGGTCTATCCCGTTCCACAGGTGGCGGCCCATCGGGATGGCAACGAGAGCACAGGACCGTTCAAGCCCGAAGTACGCGCGTCGGATTCCTTCTGGCCTCAGGATCCGACGATCGAGCGAGCCCTGGCGGGAGGAGTCACCACCATCCACGTGCTGCCTGGATCCGCGAACCTGGTAGGCGGGCAGGGGGTAACGCTGCGCCTGGTCGGAGGTCTCTCGACGAGCGAGATGAGGTTCGCCGAAGCACCCGTGACCATGAAGATGGCATGTGGCGAGAATCCGAAGCGGGTCTACGGCTCGCGCAAGCAAGCGCCCGCCACGCGCATGGCCGAGGTGGCCATGCTGCGTCAGGAGCTGGAGAAGGCGCGCGCCTACAAGCCGAAGTCGGAGGAGGGACTGGACTACGGTAAGGACGCGCTCGCCCGGGTCTTGAAAGGCGAGATCCTGATTCAGAACCACTGCTATCGGGCCGACGAGATGCTGCTCCGTCTGGAGCTCTTCGCGGATTTCGACACCGTGCCGCGAGCCTTCCACCATGCGGTGGAGGCCTACAAGATCGGGGAAGAGCTCAAGCGTGCAGACGTCGCGGCCGTCGTGTGGGCAGATTGGTGGGGTGGGAAGCTCGAGCAGCTGGACGCTGTGCCGGCGGGCGCCGCATTGCTCGAGGCGAGAGGAGCACGCGTCGCCCTGCATTCCGATTCGGTGCGAGACATCCAGCACCTGAATCAGGAGGCGGCCAAGGCGTGGGCCGCCGGGCAGCGAGCCGGCCTCGACGTCGATCGTGACCGGGCCATCCGTTGGATCACGGCGAACCCGGCCTGGGTGCTGGGCATCGAGGACCGCGTGGGAACGCTCGAAGCGGGGAAGGACGCGGACCTGGTGATGTGGTCGGGCGACCCGTTCAGCATCTACAGCCGCGCGGAGCTCGTATTCATCCAGGGGGTGCGCCGCTACGACCGGGCTCTCGCGGGCGAGTCCCCGCGCTCCGACTTCGAGCTCGGCATCCGGGCGGAGCCGTGATCTCCATCCTGGCCGCCGTCGCGATCGTAGGTGCGACCGTGTACACGGGGGAGGGACCTCCCATCGAGCGTGGCGTCGTCGTCATCGAAGCGAACCGCGTGCTGGCCGTGGGTGCCGACGTCCCCGTGCCCACAGACGCAACGGTGATCGACGCGAAGGGCGCCTTCGTGACCCCGGGCCTGATCAGCGTGGAGTCACGTCTCGGAGTCGTCGACGTACCGCTCGTACCGTCGAGTGTCGAGGCGACCCTGACGGACGGAGATCCCGTGCGCGCGGCGCTGCGGGTCGCGGACACGTACAATCCCGCCTCGCTCACGATCGGTCCCGCTCGCCTCGGAGGCGTGACGTCCTCCGTCATCGTGCCGGCGGGCGGTCTCGTGTCCGGGCTCTCGATCTGGGTGGATCTCGTCGAGGGAGAGCCGATCCGCAGGGACGCGCTGGCGCTGCACGTCTCGCTGGGAGCTGGGTCACGGCGGGGATCTCGGGCGGAGAAGTTTCTGCGCCTGCGGGAGGTCCTGCAGGATGCAGAGCTGTACCGCGACAACCGCGGGCCCTACATCTCCGGTCGCCTGCGAGATCTGTCCGTCTCCGCTGAAGATCTCGAGGTGCTGTCGCGCGCTCTCGCCGGAGAGCTTCCCGTCGTGTTCCAGGTCGACCGGGCGACCGACATCAGGACCGCACTCGATCTCATCCGCGAGTACGAGCTGTCCGGAGTGCTCGCGGGAGCTCGTGAGGGCTGGGCCGCCGCTGCCGAGATCGCGGCCGCAGAGGTGCCGGTGCTCCTCGATCCCAGCTTGAAGCTCCCCTACGGCTTTGATTCGCTGCGTGGTCGCGCTGACAACGCGCTGCTCCTGCACCGTGCTGGTGTCACGCTCGCCTTCACGTCCAGCAGGGGACCCCACTACGCTGCCCGCCTGCGCTATCTCGCGGGTAACGCGGTGGCGGAGGGCTACCCCTACGAGGCGGCGCTCGCGGCGATCACGAGCGCTCCGGCGCGGATCTTCAACGTGATAGACGCCGGGTCCATCCGCCCAGGCGCGCTGGCCAATCTGGTCGTCTGGAACGGGGATCCGCTCGAGCTCACGAGCTGGGCCTTGCGCGTCTTCGTCCGCGGCGTGGAAGTTTCTCTGGAGACGCGGCAAGACCTGCTGACGGAACGGTACATGCCCGCCAGACCGTGAGTTCGTTTCGGTCTCCCTACGCCAGGAAGTCCTTGACGATCTCGAGGAAGACGTCGAGCTGGTCGTGGTGGACCCAGTGGCCGGCGTTTTCGATGTCTACCATGCGCGCACTCTGAAAGGCCGCCGCCCGGCCGTCCTTCTCGGGATCCTCCGCCCAGCTCTCCGTTCCCCTGACCAGGAGCGCGGGACAGGTGATCCGCGACCAGAGCTGCGCTGCTTCCTCCGAGTTGAAGTTGTAGGGCGAGAATCCGCGCACGTAGTTGTCGAACTTCCAGCTATAGGTGCCGTCCTCGTTCTGGTTGACCCCGTGCACCGTCAGGTGTGTCGCCTGCTCGGGGGACAGGTGCGGGTTGACCTGCTGCATGCGCTTCACGGCCTGTTCGATCGACCGGTAGTGGCGCGGCGTCCGGCCGGCGAACTCGCGCAGCGCCTTGATCCACTCCCGCATGCGCTGGCCAGGTCCGCGATCTCCGCGCTGGGTGAGCTGCGTGGGGGAGGGTCCGAGGCCCTCGATTGCCACGACCTTCACCACATTCTCGGGATAGACCCCCGCGTACTGCAGGGAGATCGATCCGCCGAGCGAGTGGCCGATGATCGTGATCGGGGTTTCCTGCTTCTGGTGCACGAGCTGCGCGATGTCGGCGACGTAGTCGACCATCGAGTAGTTGCCACCGAGCATCCACTGGGAATCACCGTGGCCACGCAGGTCCGGAGCGATGATGTGGTAGTCGCCGCGCAGGTCCTGCGCTACCCAGTCCCAGTTGCGGCAGTGGTCGCGGCCGCCGTGGATGAGCAGCAAGGGCGGGGCTCCTTCGTTTCCCCAATCGGCGTAATGCAGGCGCAGCCGTTGCGAGAAGTACGTGCGAGATGCAGGCCCCGTGATCGGTGCGGTCATGTGCGGCCATGATATAGGATCCGAAACGAGGAGACGCCATGGCCACGAACCCCGGCTCGCCCGTCATCGGGATCACGACCTACGGTCCAGACGTGCTCGTGCCCGGTGGTCTCTCCGTCTGCTCCCTGCCGCAAGCCTACAGCGATGCTGTTGCCGACGCCGGCGGGTTGCCGTTTCTGATCACGCCTACCAGTGCACCGCTCGAGCAGGTGCTCGGCCAGCTCGACGGACTGGTGATCTCGGGCGGCGGCGACATCGACCCAGCGCTCTATGGCGGCGCTCAACACGAAACGGTGTATATGGTGAACAGGGACCGTGACGAGTTCGAGCTCGCCGCGGCCAAGTGGGCCCTCGCCAGCGAGAGTCTGCCTGTCCTCGGCATCTGCCGCGGGATGCAGGTACTGAACATCGCACTCGGCGGTGACCTCGAGCTTCATATTCCCGACGCGTTCGGAGACGAGGTCGCACATCGTCTGCCGCCCCGGGAGCCAACGTATCACCCCGTGCGCGTGGAGCTCGACAGCGTCCTCGCGGAGATCTACGGCCAGACGGAGTTTCAGGTGTGCTCGTGGCATCACCAGTGCGTGCGTACGTTGGGACGCGGCCTCGTGCCAATAGCCTGGGCCAGCGACGGGGTGGTTGAGGGACTCTTCTGCGAGTCTCGTGCCTGGGTCGTCGGGATCCAGTGGCACCCTGAGATGCAGGCGGCCCATGAGCCGCTTCAGCGTCGGCTCTTCGAGGCGCTGGTGCAGAACGCCCGGCGCGCATGAAGGCGATCGCGACCGTCATCAGCGTGTTTCGGGGTGGCTGCGAGGCCGTCCACGACGGCACCGTCACTCCGTTGCGTCTGGTGGGAAGGCACGCGCATCGCGAACAGACACTGGCCGTGGGCGATCGGGTCTCCTTCGATCTGGAGCGACAGGTCGTCATTGATGTCAAGCCGCGGCGGACGCTGCTGGCGCGCCGCCAGACGCGCGCTCCCCACCGACAGCAGGTGATCGCCGCAAATATCGATCGTCTCGCGATCGTTGCTGCCGTCGCGGATCCTCCCTTCCACTCGGAGGCGGTCGATCGCTTCGCGCTGGCGGCCTACGCGGGCGGGCTCAGCGTGATCCTGGTTGCAAACAAGATAGATCTCCTCGCGGATCAGCCCCTACCGGAGCAGATCGAGGCCTACGGGGAAGTATTCGAGGTGTACCAGACCTCCGCTCTGTTCGGGACCGGTGTTGCGACGCTGGGCGAGCGGCTACGTGAGGGGATCACCGTCTTTGCGGGGCACAGCGGAGTCGGCAAGACCTCTCTTCTGAACGCGCTCGAGCCCGAGCTCCGACTGGAGACGGCACACGTCAGTGCCAGGACCCGTGGCGGTCGACACACCACCACCAGCGCGAGCTGGATTCAGCTCTCGGGCGGCGGCGTTGTTGTGGACACTCCCGGCGTGAGCGAGGTCGCGAGTGGCCCGGTCGATGTCGCCCTGCTTGACGACGTCTACCCGGACATCGCAGACGCTGCGGCGAGCTGCCGCTTTCGGAACTGTCGCCACGGTTCCGAGCCGGACTGCGCGGTGCGGAGCGCGGTCGACGAAGGGCGCTTGCGCGCCTCGCGCCTGGGCTGCTACCGCCGACTCATCGAGGAGGTCGAGCGCGCTCCCGGCTGAGGCTGCGGGATACGAAGGGCGCTTCGATCTGGAGCGTACGCCACTCGGCGTCGGGCATGCCTGATAGCATGGCCGCGTGGATAGTCTCGCGATCACGGGCGTTCGGGTCTGGGACGGTGAGGCGGCGCAGCGGAGCCGTGCCCCGCAGACGATTCGCATAGAGGGCCAGCGGATCGTCGCCATCGGTAGCTCCGGCGAGCTAGAGGCGGGTGCGGAGGTCTTGTCATACGACGGTGCGACGGCGCTGCCCGGTCTCACCGATGCACACGTCCACTTCTGCATCGATCCGCAGATTCAGGCCGCGGAAGATCAGGACAAGGTTGCTGCGGACGAACGCGAGCTCGCCATGGAGGCCCGTGCTCTCGCTATGCTCCGCGCGGGCATCACGTGCGCGCGGGATCTGGGCGGCGGGGCATGGCGCGAGATCGCGCTGCGCGACCGGATTGCCGCTGGAGAGATTCCGGGGCCGCGCATCCTGTGCGCCGGCCAGCCCGTGACCTCCGTGCGGGGTCATTGCTGGTTCTGGGGTGGAGAGGCGGCGAGCAACGACGAGATTCGAAGCGTGATTGCACGGCAGGTGGAGCACGATGCCGACTGGATCAAGCTGATGGCGACTGGCGGAGTGATCACGAAGGGGACCAACCCCGGCGATCCCCAGTTCGAGACCGAGGCGATCGCGCTTGCTGTGGCCGAGGCCGCCGCGCACGGGCGCGCGGTGGCGGCGCATTGTCACGGAACCGAAGGCATACGACGCGCCGCGGAGGCTGGAGTGCGCACGATCGAGCACTGTTCCTTTGTGGGTGGACCCGGCTTCGGCGGCGGGTACGACCCGGAGGTAGTGAAGCGGATCGCCGCCAGGGGGGCCTGGGTCTCCCCGACCGTGAACGCTGGCTGGAGGCGCTTCCTCGAGCCAGAGAGCAAGGTGGCTGCCTTCGGCAGCAGGATGTCCGAAGTTCTGCAGGGTCTCCGCCGCGCGGGGGTGCGGCTGATCGCGTCGACGGACGCGGGCATCCCCCGCGTGGAGCACCACCGCCTGCCAGAGGCGCTCGCGGTGTTTGCAGCCATGACGGAGCTCTCGAACGCGGATGCCCTGCGCAGCGCGACCTCCGAGTCCGCGCGCGCGCTTGGTCTGGAGGCGATCACGGGTCGCCTGCACCCCGGCCTGGAAGCGGACATCCTCGTCGTTGCCGGCGATCCGCTCAGCGATCTGAGCGCGCTGCAGCAGCCTCTGTGCGTGCTGGCGCGCGGCAAGCGCGTCGCCATGACGGCGTGAGCTGCACCTCTGCTGCTGGCTGGCTGCGCACGCTCAGACTCGGTCCGTTCGCTGCCGATGATGCAGGGGACGGAGGGTCTCGGGAAGCCCGCTCATGAAAGCGAGTGAGATCCTTGCCGCAGTCGTGCTCTCCCCCCTCGGCATCTTTGGTGGCTTCCCCGGCGTCATCGCCTTTGCAGTGGGCATCATCGTCCTCGTTGTGGCCAACGTCGCAAAGGAGAGAGAGCGGGACGAGCTGGCGGCTCGCCAGGTGGCACAGATGCTGCGCGATACCGCGAGCACGAAGACCCCGCGAGCGGGGTGAGCTTCCGAAGGCTGTCTGCGGCCCTGTAAGATGGGTTCCCTCATCTGCCAGGCAGGAGGATTCGTGGCTACCGATCGAGCCGTAGACCGAGAGAAGCTGGAGAAAACAGTCGAGCACATCTTTGGGCTTTTGGGGGGCGCAGTCGTTTCCGCCATGATCTATCTCGGAGACCGGCTCGGCCTCTACCGGGCGCTGGCCGACGCGGGCACGGTGAGCAGTGAAGAGCTCGCACTGAAGACGGGCCTCGACGAGCGCTGGCTGCGCGAGTGGCTTCGCGGTCAGGCTGCCGCACACGTGATCGACTACGCGGGGGACGGACGCTTCGCCCTATCGCCCGAGGGCGAGATGGTGCTGGCAGACGAGTCCAGTCCTGCTTTCTCGGCAGGAGGCTTCAGTGGGCTACCTGCAGAGTTCGCCGTCCTCGAGAAGCTGCCCGAGTCGTTCCGAACCGGACTCGGTCTGCCCTACGACGCTTTCGGAGAGGACGAAAACAAGGGAGTGGAGCGTCTGCTCGCTCCGTGGTTCCGCAACACGCTCGTTCCTGTCGCTCTGCCCGCGTTGGACGGCGTCGTGGCCAAGCTCGAAGCGGGCGCCAAGGTGGCCGACGTCGGCTGCGGCGGTGGGGTCGCTCTGCTGGAGATGGCAAGGAGCTATCCGAGCTCCCGCTTCCACGGCTACGACATCTCGAAGCACGCTCTGGTCCACGCAGCGCAGAACATGGCGGAGGCAAAGGTCACGAACGCGACCTTTCACGATGCCAACGGCGACGCGATCCCCAACGATGCGAGCTTCGACCTCATCACCACCTTCGACTGCATCCACGACATGGCCAATCCGAGTCCTGTAATGCACGCGATTCGCAGGGCGCTCAGAGAGGATGGGACGTGGCTCATCGCGGACATCAAGTGCAAGCCGACCTTCGAGGAGAACCTGGAGGACAACCCCATGGCAGGCATGATGTACGGCTTCTCTGTGCTGAGCTGCATGTCTTCCGCGCTCTCGGAGCCCGGTGGCGCTGGTCTCGGCACCCTCGGCTTTACCGAGGACCTGGCCCGCACGATGACGGCCGAAGCGGGCTTCACGCGCTTCCGCTGTCACGACTTCGAGCACCAGCTGAACGCCTACTACGAGGTCCGCCCGTAGCGATCGCTCCGCCAGTAATCAGGCCGAGACCTCGGCGGTCTCGATCTGAGCTCGGATCTCCTTCTGGCGTTCCTCGGTGAGCGGGTAGCTCCAAAGGAACGGAATTGAGAGGAACCAGAACCCCGCCGGGATGATCGAGTACAGGCACGCCAGCAGGAACTTTGAGCTTGCGGCGTTTCCTCCGGCAGCTTCCGACAGCGTGGGATCGAGCTGTACGTTGAACGCGACCCACGCGAGGGACCAGAAGGCGACCGCGCCGCCGAGTGCGTACGCGCCTTTGCGGACCATGCCCCAGACGGCGAAGTAGACCCCCGTGCGCTCCTCGCCGGACTCCAGCGTATCGATGTCGATGGCATCTGCGGCCATCGAGTAGGGCAGGAACATCAGCGCCGCAACCGAGCCTCCCTTCATGCACATGATGAAGAGGATCCACCCGAGGTGTTCCGGGGATATGAACGGGAGGAACGACGCGAAGAACGCGTACCAGAAGATGGCAACGATGGAGGCCCGGTGCTTGCCGATCCGATCTGCCAGGCGTCGCCAGAGCGGAACGGCCGCCACCGAGCTCAGGTAGTAGACGAGCAGGTAGAGGGGATACTGGTCCTCGGCCATCACCACGTGCTTGACGAACAGGAACGAGAGCGCGCCTGTCATGGCCGAGCCGAAGACGCTGACTGTGTAGCAGAAGATCAGGCGCATGAAGGGGCCGTTGCGGCCGATGATCAGCCAGCGCTCCTTTACCGAGAGTGGCGGTCTCTTGATGGTTCGGGGCGGGCGCTCCGGAACCCACAGCACCGCTGCCAGGACCGTGAACGGAAGCACCGCGACGAAGATCGTGCCGATCACCTCCAGGTACACCATCAGAGCCGTGATCGCGAAGAACGTCTTCACAATGAACGGCACGCTGACCGTCGTGAGCGTGCCGACGAAGTGGAACTGTTCCCGAATGCCGGCAACGCGCGAGCGCTCCGAGTAGTCGAGGGAGATCTCTGCGCCCCAGGCGATATAGGGCAGATCCATGATCGTCGCTGAGAGGAAGATGAGCGAGATCCAGCCAAGCAGGT
This sequence comes from Myxococcota bacterium, assembly GCA_965247115.1. Taxonomy (GTDB): domain Bacteria; phylum Myxococcota_A; class UBA9160; order SZUA-336; family SZUA-336; genus JAUXJB01. The sequence goes on along the minus strand of CBDFGR010000003.1, from coordinate 1,396,960 downwards.
ACCAGCCGCTGGGCTCGGCAGGTGGCACGAACACCATGTAGACCGAGACCATGAACAACGGGAGCCCGGCGAGCATGAACGGCTTGCGCCGACCGATTCGCGACTTCGTCCGATCGCTGGCGATCCCGATCAGAGGATCCGTGATCGCGTCACTCAGGCGTGAGAGGAGGAAGATCGTACCGACCAAGCCGAGCGGAATTCCCAGCTCCGCGTACGCGGCCGGAATCCAGACGACGAGCGGCAGGCCGACCACGGAGAGTGGCATGAACACCGCTCCGTAGGTGAGCATTTGGGGGAAGGAGAGGGAAGGAGTAGTCGCCTGCGCCGATTGGGGCTCCGTCTGGCTCGGTGGCTGCGCACGCATGAAACCGTCTCAGCTCGAAGCATATCAGCTCGGCCCTGAAGGCGGACCTATTTGAAGTAGACTGAGGCGGGAGACGGCATGGACAGCGTTGCGGATCGAGTCGTGGTCGTAACTGGAGCGGGAACGGGAATGGGCCGCTCTGCGCTCGTGCAGTTCGCCGCTCTCGGGGCGAAGGTGGTGGCCGTCGGTCGCACGAGGGCCACGCTGGAGGAGGCCGTGGAGGAGGCGCGAAAGCACGGTGACGCGGCGCGGTCCGTGGTCGCCGACGTCGGCACCGAGGAAGGCGCCGCCAGGGCGATCGGCGAGACCGCAGTCGCGTTCGGAGGGCTCGACATCCTGGTGAACAACGCCAGTGTCGGCTGGTCCTACGAGCTGAAGTGGCCGGGCAGCATGGCCGCCACTGCCGACGTGCCGGCAGATGCCTGGCGTGATGTTCTGCGCATCAATCTCGAATCCACCCACCTCATGTGCCACGCGGCGATCCCAGAGCTTCGGAAGCGAGGCGGTGGAGTGATCGTGAACGTGTCTTCGGTAGGCGGGACGCGAGGCATGGCCGACGCGCACGCCTACGCGGCTGCCAAGGCCGGCGTCATCAACCTGTCGCGATCGATTGCCAGAACCTATGGACGCGAGCAGATTCGCTGCAACTGCCTCTGCCCAGGCCTCATCGACACCGGGATGATCCAACCGCATCGCGAGAGGTTCGACCAGGCGCTCTCGGATCCCACTGCCGCGGCGGCCCTCTGTCCACTCATGCGTCTGGGGACGCCGGACGAGGCCGCCGACGCGATCGTCTTCCTTGCGACGGCGAGCTATTGCAATGGATCGGTACTGGTGATGGACGGCGGTTCGAGCGCCTGAGCCCGAGCTTCCCTCTCAGTCCGCTCGCAGTGCGCGATAGGCGGCGTCTCCAGCAGTCTCCGCGACACGAACGCCCAGCTCGTGTGCCTGCAACATGTCTGCGTGCAGTCTCTCTGGCCTGACTTCGAATGGCTCGTTGTGGACGAAAGGCAGCGTCATGGCCGCCTGTACGACAGCGTCCAGCTCGGCGGTGTCACGCGGCGACAGAGACACCTGGCCCAGATGCACCGGTAGGCCCACCGCGGAGAAGAACTCTGCGGCCTTTGTCGCCTCCTCCGTTTCCTTCTCGGCAACCAGCTGGGCGATCAGGCCGATCGCCACCATCTCGCCGTGCAGATAGTTTTGATGCACCTCCGGTACAACGGTCAGTCCCTGCGCGATGCTGTGCGCAAGGGCGAGACCACCGCTCTCGAAGCCGATGCCGCTCAAGAGGGTGTTCGCCTCGACGACTCGCTCCAGGGCTTCGTTGACCTCGGAACGCTCCACGGCTTTGGCCGCCGCAAGGCCGTTGGCATAGAGGGTGCTCGCACAGGTCTCGCCGATGGCGGTGGCCGCCAACGTAGGGCGCGCGGCTAGCATGGTTCTCGCGTGGGGGCTCTCAAGACAGGTTCGTGCCTCATACCACGTTGCCATTGCGTCGCCCATTCCCGCGACGAGATAGCGGGCGGGGGCCTCGGCAACGATCCGCGTGTCGACTGCTACCAGAGCGGGGCTGCTGGGGAAGGACTCGACATCGCTGAAGACGCCACTCGGCGTGTACATGACCGAAAGGGCGGAGCACGGGGCGTCGTTCGAGGCAAGCGTCGGGCAGACGACGACTGGAATCCCGAGCCTGTAGGCGACGCACTTCCCCGCATCGACGCACTTTCCGCCGCCCGCCGCGATCAAGCAGTCTACCGGCACCGTCTCCGCGCGGAGGGTCGCGACGGTGCGATCCACGTCCTCGAGGGAGCACTCGCCGGCGAACGTGACGACGACAGATTCGATGGCGGCGTCACGCAGACTCTGCTGCAGGCGGACTCCGTCGCGTTGCTGGCGCCGCCGGGAGATCAGCAGCGCTGCCCGCTTGCTCGGTACGAGCGAGAGGTAGCGCCCCATATGGTCGAAGACCCCATCGCCCTGAACGTACCGGTTGGGAGCGACGAGTACGCGGGGAACGGGTGCGCTGCTCTCCTCGGGTGCGAAGATGGCCTGCGGCACGTAGGGCGGCGGGGAGGCTGAGGATGTCATGTCGAGTCCTTTCCACCCCGATCCTACACGCTGTAGCATGTCCGAGGGCAACGAGATGTCGACATGACAACAGATGCCGATCGGCGCGCCGCAAACGATCCACGCCGGGCGCGTTTTCTGCCATTCCTCGCTCCCTCGCGGGGCGAGCGGCTTGGCAAGTGGGTCAGCGCTGACGAAGCGGTCGCGGCCATCGCCGATCACTCCCGGGTCTTCGTCGCAGCCACGTCCGGCACGCCGATGACGCTCCTGGACGCGCTCAGCGCCAATCGTGAACGCTGGACAGACCTGGAGCTGGTGATGGCGTACATGGTGCGTCGCCCCTCGGTCTTCGACCACGCAGGAGCCCCCTTCCGCTTCACCACGACCCAGGCGACTCCCGCATTCGAGCGACTTTGGGACACCGGCACCGTCTCGATCCTGCCTGCCCGTTACTCTGATCTCTCCGGGCTATTCCTCGGCAGCGGTCCGTACCCCGTCGACGCAGCCCTCATCCAGGTCAGTGCGCCAGGACCCGAGGGTCGGGTGAGCCTCGGGACGTCGGCAGGGGGCAACGTCGACGTCGCGCGCAACGCCCCACTCGTGATTGCTCAGGTGAACGAACACGTGCCGTACACCTTCGGTGCGAGTGAGCTCGAGCCCGGGGAGATCGACCTCCTGGTCGAGTCCCCCGAGGGGTTCCGATGGCCGCGCCCGGCAGACTCGGCAACGGACGAGGTCGTCCAGACGATCGCGAAGCGGGCAGCCGAGCTTGTACCTAACGGTGCAACGCTCCAGTTCGGGGTCGGCGCCATTCCCGATGCCATCCTGGCGCAGTTGCGCCACCACGAGAACCTTTCGGTGCACTCGGGCATGGTGTCGATGACGTGCGCGGAATTGCTGGAGAAGGGAGCGATCACGTGCTCGAGCAAGGGGTTTGACGACGGCTACATGATCACGGCCGAGGTATGGGGCACCGAGCCCATGAGGAAGTGGGTCGACCGCAACCCGCGGCTTCTCATGGCGCCAGCTCGCTACACGCATGGCGCAGAGGTGTTGGCGCGGATTGACCGGTTCGTCGCGCTCCAGTCAGGTGTGGAAGTCGCCCTCGACGGCGCGGTGAACAGCGAGACCGTGGGGGCGCGCGTGCTGTCAGGGCCCGGCGGAGCGCCCGACTACGCCTTCGCGGCCAGTGTGGCGGCGGGCGGACGCTCGATCCTCGCGCTGAAGTCGGTCACCGGCGACGGCTCGACATCGCGAGTCGTCCGGAGCATCGAGTCCCCGAATCGCGTCACAATTCCCTACTACGCAGCCGACCTCATCGTCACCGAGTATGGGGTTGCAGACGTCCGCGGCTTGGCCCTGGAGGCCCGTGCCGAGGCCATTCGTGCGGTAGCTCACCCCGACCACAGGACGGCCCTTGCCTGAAGCGGCCAGCGGCCAGACCGCCTGACCTAGCGGCGGAGGGCCGCTTCGCGGGTGCAAAGGAAGGATCTGGTAGCATGGCCGGTCGAAGGGATCGCAAGCATGAGAAGGCCCCAGAATCTGTCCGCGTTTCGAGCAGACCGGGCGTCACGGCAGCCGCAGGAGCACTACGATCGCGTCAAGGAGAAATTCGCCGAGGAGCGCGACATCCGGCTGGGCTACCGTCCGGAAGGCACGGCGCAGTTCACCTCTGAGCTCACCGGAGCGCTGGACAAGTACGCAATCGATCCGTTTGCGGGGGAAACCGAGCACCGGCCGGCCCTCAACGACACGGTCGAATGCCTGTTCATCGGTGGCGGGTTCTCCGCGCTGCTCACCTCGGCACGTCTCCGCGAATACGGCGTCGAGAGCATTCGCATAGTCGAGCGCGGCGGCGACGTGGGCGGCACCTGGTACTGGAATCGGTACCCGGGTCTGGCGTGTGACGTGATCTCATACGACTACCTGCCACTGCTCGACGAGATGGACTACGTCCCCAAGAATCACTTCGCCAAGGGTCCCGAGATCTACGCCCACTGCCAGGCGATTGCCAAGAAGTACAATCTGTACGAGCTGGCCGTGTTCCAGACGACGGTTACGTCCACCGTCTGGGACGAAGGCGAGGAGCTCTGGAACATCAGCACGGACCGTGGCGACCACATGAAGGCGCGCTTTGTGATCTGCGCCAACGGTACCCTGTGCAAGCCGAAGCTGGCGAAGATCGGTGGTATGGAGTCGTTTGCCGGGCACTCCTTCCACACGTCGCGCTGGGACTTCGACTACACCAAGTCCGACCTGTCGGGTCTCCGGGACAAGACTGTCGGCATCATCGGCACTGGGGCGTCAGCAGTGCAGGCCGTTCCCCACCTGGGCGAGGCGTCCCGGGAGCTGTACGTGTTCCAGCGCACCCCCTCCTCCGTCGACATCAAGGACGATTGGCCCACCGATCCCAACTGGGCGCGGAAGCTCGGACCCGGCTGGCAGGCAAGGCGGCGTGAGGCTGCGCTGAAGGAGCCGGAGCTCAGCCCCGAGCAGAGGGCGAAGATCGCCGCGTTGTCACGCGAGGAGAAGATCCGCAGGCAGGAGAACGCCAACATCGACATGATGATGCGGATCCACGGGCGTATCGACGAGATCGTGAAGAGCCCCGAGACGGCCGAGGCACTCAAGCCCTGGTACATGTTCATGTGCAAGCGTCCCTGCTTTGACAACAACTACTTGCCCACGTTCAATCGGCCAAACGTCCACCTGGTGGACACCAAGGGCAAGGGCATCAACGAGATTGTCGAGGCCGGACCGGTCTTCGACGGCAAGGTCTACGAGCTGGACCTCCTCATCTACGCCACGGGCTTCGAGGTTCAGAAGACCGGGATTTACAACCAGATCCGGGGGAAGAACGACCTCGACCTGAGCGACAAGTACCGCCACGGAATCCGCACCCTGCTGGGCGTTCACTCGCATGGCTACCCCAACCTCTTCATCATGGGCGGCTACCAAGCATCCTTCCGCTTCAACCTGACCGACGTTCTCCAGACGCAGGGCGACCATATCGCTGCATGCGTCCACCACGCCCGAACACACAGCTATCACTCGATCGATGCCACACCGGAGGCCGAGGAATGGTGGGTGCAAGAGGTCATTGCGAACCGCGGCAAGACCTCGCGTAGCCGGGATTGTACGCCGGGCTACTACAACTTCGAGGGCGAGTTTCAGCGCCGGCAGGACGGCAACTACAACGGCACCTACCCGCAGTACATCGCCCACGTGAAGAATGTGCTGGCAAAGATCGAGGAGAACTTCCTCTTCACCAGGCGGTGATGTCTGCGTCTACAATCGGCTCCCGGATAGCAGGAGGAGAACACAGCATGCAGGACGTGGCAGGGAAGACCGCCTTCATCACCGGGGGCGCCAGCGGGATGGGCCTGGGTATGGCCCGGGCCTTTGCCGGTGCGGGCATGCGGGTCATGCTGGCAGACATCGACGCCGAGTCACTCGAGCAAGCGGAGGCCGAGCTGAAGGAGCTGGGGGCCGGAGTCTCCAGCATCGTCTGTGACGTCAGCAAGGAGAAGTCCGTTTTCGAGGCGGCCGAGGCCACGGCCGACGTTTTTGGCAAGATCCATGTGCTGTGCAATAACGCAGGCGTGGTTGCCGGCAGCACCTTCGACGATCTGTCCCAGAACGACTGGGACTGGGTGATCGCAGTGAACCAGCTCGGTGTCATCTACGGCATTCGCGCCTTTCTGCCAAGAATCAAGTCCCATGGCGAGGGTGGACACATCGTCACCACGTCTTCGATGGCGGGACTGGTGAACAGCGGTGCGGGCTGGGGCCCCTACAACTCGACCAAGTACGCGGCGGTGTCGCTCAGCGAGGTACTGTACAGCGAGCTCAAGGGAACCAACATCGGTTGCTCGGTCCTCTGCCCTGGCGCCGTGGCTACGAACATCGCCAACGCGGCAAACCACCGGCCTTCCGACTACGGTCGCGGCTCCGCCCGCTCCGTTGCGGTGGGTACCGCTGGGAACCTCGACAGCCTGCTGAGCACGGGGCTGGACCCGGCTATCGTTGGCCGGCTGGTACTCGAGGGGATCCAAGAGGATCAGTTCTATCTGTTCATCGACCCCCGCATGCAGGATTGGGTCGAGCGGCGCTTAGGACGCATCCGGCACGGGTTCGCGTGGTCGGCGCGGAGTCGGGCCCTGGTCGATTCGAATTCGCCCGGCGCGATCTCCAACTGATCGCGGGGGCGAGTTCCGCGAGCGCGGGAGAACGAAGATGGCAACCGGAAGGAGGATGCGATGGCAATGACCACTGAGCAGATGACGCAGGAGCTGTTCGATCGCGAGAAGATCCGCGAGTTGACGGCGTGGTACTGCTTTTACGTCATGACCAACGAGCGCGAGAAGGTGCCCACATTGTTTGCCGACGACGGGTCATTCCTCGGCAACGCTGGGGCGCCGGCTCACGGAAAGAAGGCGATCGAGAAGATGTTCGGAGGAACCTCGGGGATAACTCTGATGCCCTTCATCCAGAACCATCTGATCGAGATCGTGGACACGACTCACGCGCGGGGCACCTGTGCAGTAGAGGTTCGGGCTGTTCAGGACGGCGTGCCGATGACCGCCGCCGGGTACTACCGGGATGAGTACGTGAAGGTCGGCCAAGACTGGAAATTCCAGTCTCGCAACATCCATCTGTTCCACTTCGTGGCGCTCGACAAGGGATGGACCGCGGAGGACGGGCAGGTCGAGCTGCGGACCAGCTAGCAGCCGCAGCGGAGCTGGGATCTTGAGCATGAAGTCGAGCGTGACCGGACTTGCGATCGTAGGTGCCCTTCTCGTGATCGGTGGCGCGGTCAGACTCGTTGCGTACCAGAGTCAGCAGGCGCCAGGGGGCGACACGGGGACGCGTCGTGCCGTTCGGAACATCGCGGTCTACAAGACCCCCACCTGAGGCTGCTGCGAGGAGTGGGTGGGTCACCTGCGAGAGAACGGGTTCTCAGTCATGACGAAGGACCTCGGCGATGCTGAGCTGAGCGCACTCAAGGCCCGGCACGGCGTCGGGCGAGAGCTCGCCGGCTGCCACACGGCAGAGATCGAGGGTTACGTCGTCGAAGGTCACGTTCACGCCAGGGAGATCGTTCGGCTTCTCGAGGAGCGGCCGGAGATCGCCGGGCTCTCCGTTCCCGGCATGCCGGTCGGTTCCCCGGGTATGGAGGTTCCGAGCGGTCGAAAGGACCCCTACGCGGTTCTGGCGTTCGATTCCGAGGGAAGGACTTCGGTCTACGCGCGGTACTGACTTCTCCCTGGCGCGTCTCCCGCAGGGTATGATCCTCGTTTCCTGACAGGCGGAAGACGCCATGGCCAGGGTCGAGACCGCTCGAGGACCGATGGATACCGCAGACCTCGGTCGGGTCCTGATGCACGAGCACGTGTTCGTCATCTCGACCGAGATCCAGCAGAACTACCCGGAGGAGTGGGGAGACGAGGACGAGCGCGTCACCGACGCCATCCGGCGGCTCAGCGAGCTCAAGGACGCCGGGATCGACAGTATCTGCGACCCGACGGCGATCGGTCTCGGCCGCTACATCCCGCGAATCGCGCGCATCGCCGAACAGGTCGACCTCAACATCATCGTTGCCACGGGCCTCTACACGTTCAACGAGCTCCCCATGTACTACCGCATGCGTGAGCCGCGCGGCGACGAGCTCGACGCCATGACGATCCATTTCGTGCGCGACATCACCAAAGGCATGGGGAACACGGGCATCAAGGCGGGCGTGATCAAATGCGCCACCGATGAGCCGGGCGTGACGCCAGACGTCGAGCGGACCCTTCGCGCGTGCGCGCAGGCTCACCGGCAGACGGGTTGTCCGATCACCACGCACACGAGCGCCGCGTCCAAGCGAGGCCTGGATCAGCAGCGCATCTTCAGAGAGGAAGGCGTCGACCTCTCTCGTGTCGTCATCGGCCACTGCGGCGATACCGAGGACCTCGACTATCTCGAGGAGCTGATCGCCGCCGGAAGCTACCTCGGCATGGACCGTTTCGGACTCGATGGCATCCTGTCCACCGAGGCCCGAGTCGAGGTCGTCGCCGAGCTCTGCCGCCGGGATCACGCCGACAAGCTGGTCCTCAGCCACGATGCCTCTTGTTATCTCGACTGGATCGCCGGCGAGAACGCCCTCGGGGCGGTTCCCAACTGGCACTACCTTCACATCAGTCAAGACGTGATCCCCGCCCTCTCGAAGGCCGGAGTCAGCGAGGCGCAGATCGACACCATGCTCGTCGACAATCCGCGCCGCTTCTTCGAGACCCACGAACAGGGTGGGTACTAGCGCATCACCCGGGTCGCGATCTCACCGCGGTTCGCAACCAGGAGCTTCTCGAGCTTCACTTGGCCCCCAGCAGCTCGGCGACCTGCGTCTCGATGGCTGTCCCCTTGAAGAAATCGGGATTCGCGTCAGCCCAGAAGTGCACGGGATTGGTGTAGGTGAAGTCGCGGAAGTCCTCCGAGCTCATCACACCATCCTCGACGAGCTCGTAGGCTTCGGCCAGGACCTCGTTCATGTGGACCACGTCGAAGTGCCCGATATCGGAGCTGAACAGCGCGTGCAGCTTCGCGCCCAGAGGGTTCACTCGATCGTTGAACGCCAGTGCGTTCATCCGGTCGTCCGCCTCACAGCCGAAGTAGAAGTTGCTGAAGAGCTCCCGAATGTCTTCGGCGGTCTTGATCTGGCAGGCGGCGAAGTCGTCCAGATTCTCCTCGCCTCCGGTGGCCGTCGATACGTCGGGATTCGTCGCCGCGTACAGGGCCGCCGAGCGGTCCTTCAGAAGTGCGGCCATGTCGGGGGGACCGTATTTCTGGGCCAGCTCGATTAGCCCCTCGTGGTCGAGGTTCGCGGGGTTCACCTGCTCGAGCGCCTCGCGGTTCCGGATCCCCCAGTGCCCGATCAGATCCGCGTAGAGCTGACACGCCCAGCTCACACCGCCCTCCAGGAACGCGACCTTGAGCGTCGGAAAGCGGCGGCTCACACCGCCGAGAAAGAGCGCCTTGCAGATCGCCTCTGCGGTCGAGGCGAAGTGACCGATGTGGTTGTAGGTAAAGTTCGACGGCGAGCGCCGCAGGACGTATCCGCGACCCGATGCGTGGAAGGTCGGGGAGATCCCCAGCTCCACGCACTTGGCCCAGACCGGATCGTAGTCGTGGGCGCTGTCGAGTCCCAGCACGTCGTACCATCTACCGAGCTTCGCCGCGCCCTCGTCGCCCTCGGCCGCGGAGGGGACCTCGCGCGGGATCATGGCTTGCATCAAGGCCGCCTTCATCCCGAGCTGGCTCGTTACGTACTCGAGCTCCTCGATCGCATCGTCGGGAGTCTTCATGGGGATGATCGCGACCGGGGTCATGCGGTCCGCGCACTCGGCGAAGTACTCCGCGCAGAAGATGTTGAACGCGCGCAGCGCCCGACGTTCAAGCTCGTCGTCGCCCGGGTCGATTCCCGTGGTTGGATACATCACGCAGTAGTCGAGGCCGAGCTCGTCCATTCGCTCGTAGAGCAACCGCGGCATCATGGCCGTTGCCCGATCGCGAGTATTGGCCATGGGCACCTGCCAGAAGCCCGGGTGCGCCACGCGCTTGTGGCGCCGCTCCTCGGGGCTCATCTGGAGCGGCTTACCGATCAGATTCTCGAAGCCCCTGAAGAGCTCGGCCACCTCATGGCCGGCGATCTTCTCGATCCGCTGCTGGAGCATCGGCCCGAAGTCGAGCCAGTGCGCATCGGAGTCGATGATGGGATGAGAGAGCTTGGCGTGGATCTCTGAGGACTTCATCGGCGGCTCCAGTTCGAGTGAACCGTATAGCAGCGATTATAGTGGTCCACCGCTTGAAATTTGTCCGAACAACTGCGTAGTCTGGACCATGCAGATCGAAGGGCATTGCGACCAGCGTTTTCGGAAAGTGCAGGACGCGTTCGAGAGAAACTTCACCGATCGCGGCGACGTAGGGGCGTGTTTTGCGGCCACCCTGGAGGGTGAGTCCGTCGTCGATATCTGGGGCGGGTTTCAGGATGCGGAGCGCACCCGGCCCTGGCAGGAAGACACGATCATCAACGTGTACTCCACGACCAAGACGATGACCTTCCTCTCTGCACTGATGCTCGCCGATCGCGGGCTTCTGGATCTCGACGCCCCCGTTGCGAGGTACTGGCCCGAGTTTGCGGCCAACGGCAAGGAAGACGTGCGGGTGAAGCACCTGCTTAGCCACTCCGCCGGTCTACCGGGGTTCAGCCGCCCGTTTGAGCCCGACGAGCTGTACGACTGGGACCTCGCCTGCGCCGATCTTGCGAGCCAGGCGCCCTGGTGGAAGCCAGGCACCCAGAGCGGCTATCACGCGATCACGCAGGGGTACCTCGTTGGCGAGGTGGTTCGGCGAGTTTCGGGCAAGTCCTTCGGCACGTTCTTCCGCGAAGAAGTGGCCGAGAAGGTCGGCGCGGATTTCCACGTCGGCGTGAATCCCAAGCACTTCCATCGCATCGCAGATCTCGTCCCCGCCGTGGAGAAGTCGCCCCTCTTCCAGATGGACCCGGAGTCCATCCCTGGCCGGGTCTTCGCCAACCTGGACGTCACTCCGGGCACGACACGGACCGACGGCTGGCGCAAGGCGGAGATCCCCGCGGCGAACGGGCATGGCAACGCGCGCTCCGTCGTGCGCGCGCAGACGGCGCTGGCCAACGGGGGCCGCGCCTTCGGGGTGGAGCTCCTGTCGAGTGCGGGTTGCCGCAGAGCGCTGGAGCCGCAGACCGACGGAATGGACGCGGTGCTCGGGCTACCTGTTCGCTACGGCATGGGTTACGCGTTTCCGAGCGAGACCATTCCGGTGAGCCCGAACGCGAACACCTTGTGGTGGGGTGGTGCTGGCGGCTCCACCATCGTCGTCGATACGGACGCCCACCTGTGCTTCTCCTACGTGATGAACCAGATGGACAACAACATCGTGGGCGACCCGCGCGGCGCGAGCCTCGGCAAGGCGCTCTATGAGGGCTTGTAAGCGACAGTCGGGCTAGGAAGGCGGTGGGGCAGGTCGAGAGCGTCGGGCGGGATCGACGGGGCTCATCAGCCCGACCGCATTCCCGCTCGGGTCCTCGACGATCGCGTAGCGCGCGCCCCAGAACGTATCGTAGGGGACCTGCTGTCCGACGTGGCCAGCGCTCGTGAGCTCCTCGTACAGCTCGTCGACGTCCTCGCGTGTGGCCACTCGAAAGCCCACCACGACACCCGGCTGCGAGGACGGCCAGCCTGCGTCCCACTGCGGGGTGAACGCCGTGCTGTCGAGTTCGAGGTCGACCCCGCCTGTCATCTCGGCTGTCCGGTGGTGGGCCTGCCACTCTTGCAGCGTCTCCGGGATCTCGATCCCGAGCAGGCGATAGAAGTCCACCGCCGCGGCCATGTCGCGGACCACGATGTTGAGCTGGTCGAGCACCGCGCGCTTGCGTGTCATGCCGGCCATTCTATCCCACCTCGGCTCTGGCAGGACCGCTGCAGGTTGGTGGCAGCAGCTTGTCGGGGCTCCTGATCGCGAGTAGCCTGCACCAAATCCTCAGGAGGAGCGATTCAGTCACCTGCGAGGGATACGTGTGAGGATGTGCCACCTGTAGCCATACGCAATCTGTCCATTCTGGTGGCATGTCAGCTGATCTCGGCGGCCGGCGCACTCGTGCTCGTGACGCTCGGTGGGATCATCGGATCCGAACTGACCGACAATCAGGCGCTGGCCACACTACCTGTACCGGTGATGGTCCTCAGCCTCGCGGCCACAACCATACCGGCGACATTCCTGATGCGCGCGATCGGACGCAAGCTCGGTTATGCGCTCGCCTCCTTGTCGGCGGCCGTATCGGCCTCGTTGACCGCCTACGCAATTTCGGTGTCGAGCTTCCTCCTGTTGATCGTTGCGGCCGCGATCTTCGGCATCAACATGGCGTTCGCGCAGCAGTACCGCTTCGCAGCAGCTGAGAGCGTCGCACAGAGCCATGCCGGACGCGCGATTTCCATCGTACTGATCGGCTCGATCGGTGGGGCCTTTGTCGGCGCCGAGCTTCTGAAACAAAACCAGTTCTTGACTGGCAGTGTCCCCTATACAGGCTCGCTGGTCGCAGTGGCCGTTTTGTACGTGATCCAGTCGCTGCTCCTTCTTTTGCTCGGTCCTCTGCGTGGTGAGGAAGACGGCGGGAGAACGCAATCCCAAAGACCACTGGGTCAGGTTGTTAGGCAACCCGTCTTCATCGTTGCGGTACTCGGCGGGACCGTCGCTCATGGAATGATGATGCTGATCATGACGGGCATGCCGCTCAGCATGCACATCAATGACGGCTATTCTCTCGAGGCAACAGCCAATGTCATGCGGGCCCATGTCCTTGGCATGTACGTTCCGTCGCTGGTGTCGGGACTGCTCATAGAGCGGATCGGTATGGTCAAGATGATGTCGGCGGGGGCCATCGGGCTACTGGCTGCGGCTCTGATTGGAGCTCAGGGACAGTCGATCACGCACTACTGGTTGGCACTGGCGCTACTCGGCGTCGGCTGGAATTTTCTCTACATCGGCGGTACGGCGATGCTCACGCTCACCTATTCGATAGCCGAGAGATTCAAGGCGCAGGCTGTCAATGAATTTGGCGTATTTGGTACGTCGGCCGCCGCGTCGTTGCTCGCAGGACCTGTGATGTACTACTACGGCTGGCACACACTCGTTCTGCTTCCGATCCCGTTGCTGCTAGTGGTCGGTGCGGCTCTCATCATCGTTCGCCGCGACCCTTTGGTTCAGGTCTAGTGCGCAGCGCGGCCTGAGCTCGCGACTGACCGTCCCGCACCGCGCCCCTACGTGAGCTCGAAGCCCTCGTAGTTCTTGGCCGCCACTTCCTCACACTTCATCCGGAAAGCCGGGTTGCCGCCCGCATAGAGGAGGAAGCTTTGGTGCTTGCCGGGGATGTTGTTGCCCCAGAACCAGCTGTGGACCTCTGACTCGAGAAAGTTCTCGAGCAGTGAACTGGCGTGTTCGTACCAGTCCTTCTCCGCCTTCGGGGTGGCTTCGATGCGCTCGAAGCCGTTGTCCCGCAGGTGGCCAATGCACCCGCTCACGAACTCAGCGGCAATTTCAGCGCAGCGGGTGTAGTTGCAGAAGACGGCGCCGTTCTCGATGAAGAAGTTGGGGAACCCCGCGGTCTGGATCCCCATGTAGGTTTGCGGCCCCTCTACCCAGCGTTCCCGGATCGTCTGCCCCCCGACGCCCCGGATGTCCATTCGCGTGATCCCGCCCGTGACCGCGTCAAATCCCGTGGCGTAGATGATGACGTCGAGCTCGTACTCCGCATCCCTCGTCTTCACGCCCGTCGGGGAGATGCGCTCGATCGGGGCCTCGCGCACGTCGACGAGCCGTACGTTGTCGCGGTTGTAGGCCTCGTAGTAGTTCGTCTCGAGGGGGATGCGCTTGGCCCCAAAGTGGTGGTCTTTCGGACAGAGCTTCTCGGCGACCTCCGGGTCGTTCACGCGCTCCCGAATCTTGTTGCGCACGAACTCGCAGTAGAGCTCGTTCGCCTCGGGGTTAGTCATCAGGTCCTTGAAATTGCCGAACCACTTAGCGAAGCCGGGCTGGGCCCAGATCTCTTCGTAGAACGCCTCTCGTTCTTCCGGCGTCACGTCCAAGGTCGCGCGGGGGTCGGCATCGTGGATGAAGCCCGCGAAGGTTTCGCGACACCTCTTGAAGATCTCGGGATAGCTCGCCTTGATCTCCCGCTGTCTCTCGTCGTCGATGAGCGAGTTTCGCAGCGGCGCGCAGTAGTTGGGGGTGCGCTGGAAGACGGTCAGATGCCCGCATTCCACGGCGACCTCGGGGATGAGCTGGACCGCCGTGGCGCCCGTACCGATCACCCCCACCCGTTTGCCCGAGAGATCGACGGGTTTCTTGGGCCAGTGGGAGGTGTGAAAGGACTCCCCCTCGAAGCTCTCGATCCCCGGAATGTCGGGCATGTGCGTGGCGGAGAGGATGCCGACCGCCGCGATCAAATGCTGGGTCCGGGCCCGGCGGCCGTCCTCGGTTTCGACGTCCCAGCGGTTGGCCGCCTCGTCAAAGGTTGCCGTTTTGACCCTCGTGCCCAGCTGGATATGTGGGCGTAGGGAATACCTGTCCGCGACGAGGTTGAGATAGCGCTCGTTCTCGGGTTGCCCCGAGAACGCCTCCTTCCAGTCCCACTCCTGGAGAAGATCCTCCGAGAACGAATACGCGTACGACCAGCTCTCGGAATCGAAGCGGGCGCCGGGGTAGCGATTCCAGTACCAGGTGCCGCCTACCCCGTCCCCCGCCTCGTAGATCCGCGCCTTCAGCCCGAGCTGCAGGAGGCAGTAGAGCTGATAGAGCCCGGTCACCCCGGCGCCGATCACCAGTGCGTCCAGTTCCTCTACGGGCTCTGTCCCGGCTCTCACCGTGTTCTCGCGTGGAGCTTGCGCCATCGTCTCTGTTCCTCCGTTGCCAGCATTGTATCCAGTCTGTCAGCCGCGGTCGCAGCTCCTTGAGCCCTCGAGCTCTCGTCATCTGGGGATCTTCCTCGGGTCGAGCTCACCGTTCCGCGGCACCAGCCCCTCTGGGAACTCACAGTCGAGCACCTCGCAGGCGGCGAGCCCGTGCGCCAGCTCCGGATCGCCCACCGCCGCGGCGAGTCGAAGGGTGGCGGCGGTAGCACACGGTCCATCGAAGGTCGTGGTGACGACACAGCGGAGGCCCGCCGCATGCGCGTCCCGGGCGAGCCTGGCCGCGGCGCGTGGCCCGCCCAGCACCATGGGCTTGAGGATCGCGATGTCCGCGAGGTCGCCGCCGAGCAGCGCGGCCCGGCCCGCCTCGCTCGCGAGCGACTCGTCGGCGGCGAGCGGCAGCGGACTCCACTCGCGGAGCTTTGCGAGCTCGTCGAGCTGCAGTGCCGGCAGCGGCTGCTCGACGAACTCGAGCGCGAACGGAACCAGTCGCTCGATCCGCCGCCGGGCCTCGCTGGGCGACCAGGCGCCGTTTGCATCGACCCGCAGCCGCACGTCGGCTCCGAGAGCTACCCGCACAGCCGCCAGTCGGGCCTCGTCGTCACCGGCCGGCCCGGCTCCGATCTTCAGCTTGAGCGTGCGATAGCCGCGCCCGCGTGCGGCGCGGGCCGCCGTCACGGTGGCGTCGATCCCATCGCTGCCCAGGAGCGCGTTGACCTCGACGGGGCCGGTGCGCAGCTTCTCATCGGGAGGGGAGAGCGCTTGCGCCGCGACATCGAGTGCGCAGCGCGCGGCCGGCGCCTGTGCCAGCTCCGTGTCGAGCCAGTCGAGCAGCTCGTCTCGGCCGCGCCAGCGCCGGGTGCAATCAGCGGCGGCGCGCTGCAGGGCGTGCTGGCTCTCGCCGAGCGACTCGGTGCCCGCGGCGGGTAGTGGGAGCGCCTCCCCCACACCGACAGCGCCCGCGTCATCGCGCAGCGCGACCGAAAAGCCACTGCGCGTCGCGAGCGAGCCGCCACCGGTCGTCAGGCCACGACGTAGTCGGTACTCGAGCGGCGAGACGTCGATCCGCACGATCCTCAAAGTGACGGAACCCCCGCCAGCAGCAGCGCGATGCTGTCGTCGGAGTTCTCGTAGCGGATGTCCTCGAAGCGCCGATCCGTCTTCCGTTCGATCTTCACCGGGGGGCTTCCGCGGCGAGGCGGCGGCAGAAGTCGCGCACGTGACGGAGATAGGTCTCGGGCTGCTCGAGGTGCGGCGTATGTCCCGCCCCGCGGATCAGCTCGAGCTGCGCCTGCGGAAGTCTCGCGGCCATGCGGCGCGCCAGCGCGCAGAACTTCTCGTCCTCGCTGCCGGCCAGTACGAGTGTCGGCACGCGTACCTCGTGGAGTCGCGTCCAGAAGGAGGGCTGCACGCCGGTGCCCATGCCGCGGAGCGACGCCGCCAGCGCGGCCGGGTCGTTCCGCAGGCGGCGCTCGCGCTCGCGCTCGTGCGCCGCTGGTCCGAGCTTCGCCTGCGTGGCGAAGAGTGGAAGACCCATCCAGTGGGCCACGAAGGCCTCGAGCCCGTCGTCTTCGAGGCGACGGGCCAGCTTCTCGTCTTGCTCGATACGCGCACGGCGCTCGTCGCCGGAGTCGAGCCCGGGGGAAGCGCTCTCCAGCACCAGTCCGCGGATGCGCTGGGGACAGAGCAGCGCCGCGCCCAGCGCGATGCGTCCGCCCATCGAGTAGCCCAGGCAGACCGCGCGCTTGACGTTCCTGCTGTCGAGCACCGCGCAGAGGTCTCGCACCTGGCTCGCGAGCCCGTAGCGCTTCGGCTCATGCGGGCGGTTGCTGCAACCGTGGCCGATCAGGTCGACAGCCAGCAACCGGAACTCGCTGGCGAGCTCGTCCAGTAGCTTCTCGCCCCACGCCTCGCTCGAGCCGGTGAAGCCATGCACGAGCAGGAGGGGCATGCCCTTTCCCCTCTCGCGCACGTACAGGCCCCCGCCATCGGGAGTCTGCACGTCAAGCATCGTCGGACCCGTCCGCCAGCGCGGCCGCCGCGGCCGCATGGAGCTCGTGGTGCAGCCGGGCGTTCTCGCGCCGGTCGGTGCGCAGGCGCACAAAGCACAGCTCGGAGCCGCGCACGGCCGCGCGACACACCTCGACGAACTCGTCGCGCGAGTCGGGGTCGCGCCACTCGAAGCCGAGGCCCTCGACCGCCCCACGCAGATCGACCGACTGCGGGGTCCCGAGATGTCGCTCGAAGAGCTCGCGCGGGACGCTGGACGCGGCCGGCAGCAGCTCGAAGATTCCGCCACCCTGGTTGTCGACGACGACGATCGCGCCGCGGGCACCGGTCGCGCGCGCGGTCACCAGCCCACCCAGGTCGTGGAGCAGCGCCAGGTCGCCGACGAGCGCCGCGAACGGGCCCGCCGTCGCCTGTGAGACACCGAGGGCAGAGGAGAGCGTTCCGTCGATGCCGTTCGCCCCCCGGTTCGCCAGGATCCGGACCGGCGGCCCGGACTGCGGCCAGAACAGATCCACGTCTCGCACCGGCATGCTGCTGGCCACGAAAAGCGTACCGCCCGGCGGCAGGGCCCGGGCGAGGTCGGCGGAGGCAGCCGGCTCGGTCAGTCGGTGCTCGGCGTCGAGCCGCGCGTCGATGGCGCGCCGCGCTCGGCGTCCGGCCTCGATCCAGCGTTTGCCAAAGGCGCTCGGGGCGCGCGGCCGCAGGCGCGGTAGCAGTGCTTCGGCGAGCAGCCTCGGATCCACGCGCAGCAGCTCGCGTGCGAACGCACTGGGCTCGGACCAGCTCACCGGATCGACGACGCGCAGGTCGATCTCCGGATGCGCCTCGAGCTGCTCCCATAGAGGCTTCGAGGTAGGGAGTGCGCCCAAGCGGAGCACCCGGCGAGGCGGTCTGGGGTCGAGAAGCGGCTTCGCCCGCAGCACGGCGTCGTATGCGTCGACCGCCAGCGCCGGCGCGTGCGTACCCGCGCGCAGCCCGGACAGCGCGTCGACGAACACGGGCCAGCCGACCGCATCTGTGAGCCGTACTAGCGCGGCGGCCAGCGCGTCGTCCGCGTCGAGCGGGCCCACGACGATCCAGCCCCGCTCCTCGCCGCCGAGCCACTCTGCCAGCGCGTCGACCTGCGCCGCGGCCGGCACGATCTCCGGGCTGCGAGACACATGAATGAACGGATCCGAGCTGCGGCCTTCGCGCGCTAGCGCCGGTAGCTTCTCGAGCGCGTGCATCTCGTCCGGCACCGTCGTGGGGTCGAGCGGCTCGCGGAACGGAAGATTCAGGTGGACCGGGCCAGGTTGCAGGCCCTGCGACGCAGCCAGTGCCCGGCAGACGAGCGCGCGCAGAGTGCGGAACGCAACGTCCGAGAGCTCTGGCGATGGAACGTCTACCGCGTAGCGAACGTAGCGGCCGTACAGTCCCGGCTGTTCGATCGTCTGTGGGGCGCCGCAGTCCCTCCGCTCCGGCGGCCGATCCGCAGTCAGCAAGAGCAGGGATGCTCGCGCGTAGTGCGCCTCCACGGCTGCGGGGAGGTAATTGGCCGCCGCCGTGCCAGAGGTACAGACGAGCGCGACGGGCTCGCGAAGCGTCTTCGCGAGCCCGAGCGCGAAAAAGGCGGCGGAGCGCTCGTCGAGCACGGAGTGATCCCGGAGGATGGCGCAGGACGCGGCGGCCAGCGCCAGTGGCGCCGACCGGGAGCCTGGAGAGACCACGACGTGGTGCACGCCCGCGGCGGCGAGCTCATGCATGAGTGCCCCGGCCCAGGCCATCGAAAGATTCGGCGCCGTCATCTCGCTCGCAATGCTTCCCAGAGCGGTCGGTACTTGAGTGCGGTCTCGTTGGCTTCGGCGAGGGGGTCGGAGTCCGCGACGAGCCCTGAGCCTGCAAACAGCCACGTCTCCTCGCGGTCGAGCAGCCCGCAGCGCAGCGCGACGAAGAACTCGCCATCTCCCCGCGCGTCGAAGCTGCCGACCGCGCCCGCGTACCAGCCGCGGTCGAAGTCTTCGTATGCGCGAATCGTCGCGAGCGCGCGATTCGTCGGCGTGCCGGCGACGGCAGGAGTCGGATGGAGCCGCGCGAGTACGTCGAGCACGTGCGTCCCCTCGTTCAGCCTGCCGCACACGCGTGTGCGCAGGTGTTGAATGACGCCCGCGCTGACGAGCTCGGGCGCCATCGGAACCTGGAGGTCGCTGCAGATCGGAGCCAGGGAGCGCTCGATCGCGCGCACGACGAACTCGTGCTCCTCCTGATTCTTCTGCGAGCTGCGCAGCGAGCTCCCGAGATTCGAGCGCACCTCGGCGTCGTCGCTGTTGGCCACGGTCCCAGCCAGGGCGTCGGTGACGAGCTCGCCGCCGTCGCAGCGCACGATGCGTTCGGGGCTGGCCCCGAGGAACGTGCGGCCGTGAATGCCTTGCGCGAAGGTGCGGCAGCTCGGATTCCGCTCGAGCAGGGCTCGCAGTACGCGCGTGGCATCGCTCGGTGCTCTCCGACGTCGCTCGCACTGGGCGAGCACCACCTTCTGCAGCTCGCCTCGGCGAATCGCCGCCACGATCTTCGCGGCCGCGTCGCGATAGCGTGGACTGGACGCGGGAGGCTCCCCCGGCTGCAGCGTCGCGGGCGCCGGCGCGCGAGCCGGCTCGGCCGACTCGGTGAGCAGGGTCTTCCAGCGGGCGTGCTGGCGCACGAGTAACGCATCTTCGTCATCGTCCGGTCGAGCGACGGCCGCGCGGGTCAGGGTGACTTGCTCGCCCGAGCGCTCGAGGGCGACTTCGGGGATCGCAAAGCGCGCATTGCCGAACTCGCGCCAGCCCGGATCGCGCACGGCGCGCGGCTCGAATGCGAAGCCCCCGACCGCGCACGGCCGGACGGGCCCGCGCGAAACGCAGTGAGCGAAGGCCTCGCGCGCACGCTCGCGGATGTCGGAGAAGTGCCCGTCGCTGCCCGGAGCGAGCTCCCAGGCGCAGCCCAGACCGAGCAGCTCGTGCTCCTCGTCGGGGTGACCCGAGAAGAAGCGCCGCTCCCCCCGCGCCTCCGCGGAGGCGAAGAGCTCGAGCGCCACGGGAATTCCGCGGACAGGTAGCGAGTCGGCAGCCAGCACTGGCCGCGACAGCTCGCGAGCGCGGCGCAGGGCGCGGCGGAGCGGGTCGTCCATCACGCCGCCCCTTCGCGCGGCGCCCGGCCCAGGGTCATCAGTCGGCGCGCTCATCCCCACGTCATCTTGAGGCGCGACGACTCGCTCGCCGCGATCGCAGCCTCGAGCTCGGGGTTATCGCCGGATTCGGCGAGACGACGCCGCGAACGCTGGATCAGCGTGCGCTGAAAGTGCAGGGCGACCAGGGTGGTGGCGGCCGGCAGCAGCTCGCGGAAGGCCTCCGTGACCTCTTCCGTGGGGCGCCGCGCGCCGTCGGGTCCGAGCTGGCGCACGTAGCTGTAGAAGAGCTCGACGGCTCGATCGACCACCTGCTCCACGTGGGCGGCGTGGCTCTGGGCTAGCGCCACGAGCTCCACCAGCGGCAGTCCCGCCTCGAGCAGCCCGCGTGCAGCTTCCGCCGCGCGCCGGTCGGATTCGGTGTAACGCTCGCGGCCGTCTACCAGCAGTGGCTGGAGCAGCCCGGCCTGCTCGGCCTGCGCGATCAGCATCTCGGGCACGGCAGACGCGGCGGCCAGCTCCGCCCGATCGTAGGTGCGCTCGCCTTCCGCCTCCGCCAGCGCACCGAGCAGCGAGGCGCGAACCTCGCCCCCGCCCCCATCCGTTTCCGGATCGGTCAGTACTCGCCGAACGCCGTCGAGCGTGAGTCCCTGACGGTTCAACGAGCGGATCTGCTGGATCCGTTCCAGGTGCTCGGCGCTGTAGTAGGCGATTCGGCCATCTCGGCGGGGGGCCGGAAGTAGCTGTCTCGACTGGTAGAAGCGGATCGTGTCCACGCTGACGCCCGCCGCGAGCGCCAGCTCCTCGACCCGATACTTCATGTGTTTATTACTAGAGTAATTACTCTCACATTGCTAGCAGGAAACGGATCGCCAGTTCGCCCTTCTCGCGCCACTCAACGAGAAGCGCATTCAACGCGTTGGCTCCCGGCGTACAGATTTCGCTGGTCAGGCCACGCGCTCGCCCACCTTGCCCTCGTTGTTGTAATAGCCGGGCGTGCAGGCTTCGGGGTATAAGGCCCGTTGCGGACTATCCCCGCGCGACACGCAGAAGGGACCCTATGCTCAACAGCGGCGACACGGCCTGGATCCTTGTGGCTACAGCGCTCGTCCTCTTCATGACGATTCCGGGACTCGCGCTGTTCTACGGCGGCCTCGTCCGCGTCAAGAACGTGCTCTCGGTGCTCATGCAGTGCCTGGCGCTCACGGGGATGATCACCGTCTTGTGGACCATCGCCGGCTACAGCCTGGCCTTCGATTCGACCGGCATGTCTGCCGGGGTGACGAACCTGCACTCCTTCGTGGGCGGCCTGGGCAAGTTCTTCGTGCGGGGCATCGACGCAGGCGTGCTCTCAGGCACGATCCCTGAGATCCTCTTCTTTGTCTTCCAGATGACCTTCGCGATCATCACTCCCGCCCTGATCGTTGGTGCGTTCGCGGAGCGGATGAAGTTCTCGGCCATGCTCTGGTTCTCCGCGCTGTGGCTCCTCTTGGTCTACGCGCCCATCTGCCACATGACCTGGGGCGGGGACGGTGGTTTCTTCGCCGACATGGGTGTCTTCGACTTCGCGGGCGGCATCGTCGTGCACATCACGGCGGGAGTGGCCGCCCTGGTCGCGTGTATCGTCATCGGTCCGCGCTCGGGCTACCCGAACTCGCCGATGCCGCCGCACAACATGACCATGACGGCGACCGGCGCGGCGATGCTGTGGGTCGGCTGGTACGGCTTCAACGGCGGCAGCGCGCTCGCCGCGAACGGCGACGCCGCCATGGCCATCGTCGTCACGCAGATCTCCGCCTCGACCGCGGCGCTCACCTGGATGGGCATCGAGTGGATCAAGAACGGCAAGCCCAGCGTTCTCGGCCTGGCCACCGGGGCGATCGCGGGGCTCGCGGCGGTCACTCCCGCTTCGGGCTTCATCGGTCCCTTCGGGGGGCTCGCGATCGGGCTGGCCTCGGGCTCGATCTGCTGGTGGGCCTCGATCGTGGTCAAGCGCGTCGTGGGTTACGACGACTCCCTGGACGTGTTCGGCGTGCACGGCGTCGGTGGGTTCGTCGGCACCGTGCTGGCGGGGCTCTTCGCCGCGAGCTACTTCGGCGGCAACCAGGGCGACCTCGCGATCGGCAGCCAGATGCTCACGCAGCTCACCGCGGCTGTGATCGCGGTCGTCTACACGGCGGCGGTGTCGTGGGTCATCTTCAAGGGCATCGACGCCACGATCGGCCTGCGCGTCAGCGACGACGAAGAGATGACCGGGCTCGACACGACCCTGCACGCCGAAGCGGGCTACGACATCTAGGAGGTCGGGCGATGAAACTCATCCAGACGATCATCAAGCCGTTCAAGTTCGAGGAGGTCCGCGCCGCGCTGAGCGACCTCGGGGCGTCGGGGTTGCCTCAGCCCGCGCGCAGCAAGGGGTCGTCGTCGCGTTCGAGTCGCTAGTCGGATACATGGGCCAGCGCAACGCCGATCGTGGGGTCCAGGCCGTGGATCCATTCTGAACCCTGGGCACGCCCGCGGATCGTTCGCGCGCGATGATCAAGGGGAAGCATCCGGATCTAGGGGGCTTCCCCCAGGTCTCCGATCATGCACTTGACGGAGCCGCCGCCCTTCTTGTGGAACTCGGAGACGTCGGCCGAGAGGATCTCGACTCCACGGTCGGTCACCGCGTGCTGAAGTGAGCTCGTGATTCCCTCTGGCATCACGAGGAAAGGCGTTCCTTGGCGGGTGAACGCGAACGAGTTCGCGGCGTAGATCGCGGCGTCTTCGTCGCCGATCTCGAGCAGCTGGTCGCCGAGCACCGCGCGCAGTATCCCGAGCGACGCGGGCTCGATTGCGGGAGAGTAGGCGAGCAGGAACTCGCGCGTTGGCCCGAACGAGCACAGGCACGTGTCGCCGTGGTAGTAGCGCTCATCGATCAGACGGATCCGAAGTACGTCGCGGTCGAGCGGGTGGATCGCCTCGATTTCGGCCAGGCTCTCGGGCTCGCTGCGAAAGCCGTAGATGCGACGCCAAGGCGGCCAGCCCAGCCTCGGTACGAAACGCTGACGCACGATGCCGCCGAAGGTGAAGATGTACCTGTCACCCGCTGGAAACAGGTCTGCTTCACCTTCGAAGCGGCTCTGGATCGTATGACAGCGCAGGCCCGATCCCTCGATCGCCCGCCGGTAGGCGGGCTGCTCCCCCGAGCGGGTCGGGGTGAGGTTCGAGAGGATGAACTCGTCCCCGCTGCGGAAGCCCGCGTTCGCGGGGTACACCAGGCCGGGGTGCGCGGGGTCGGGGGGAATGACAAGGACGTGCAGCCCTAGCTCCAGCAGCTGCTCGCGCAAGCGTGCCCACTGGTGCTTTGCAAGCTCACGGTCGACTTTTTTCTTGCGGCCGTAGCGGTCGCGTGTGTGTGGATTGGCGCCACCCACGACGGAGAAGTGGGTCGGGTCGCCCATCAGGATGGTATGCGTCACTTCACTGGAAAGCCGGGGTAGGCCGCAGGGGGGCCTGGCTGGGCGATCTCCAGACTCGCGACAGGGTAGCTGCAGTACTGCGTGGAGAGGACCCCTGCGGGTCGATCGTTCCCGCTCTTCCCCACGCCCCCAAAGGGCAGCTCCGAAGAGGCACCGACGGTGGCGGTGTTCCAGTTCAGCACTCCCACGCGCGACTCGCGAAGCACGCGCTCGAAGCTCGCGCGACTGGCGCTGAACACGCTGTTCGCCAGGCCGTAGTCGCCGGCTCCGAGTGCGGTAATCCCCTCCTCCAGGGAGTCCACCTCGAGCAGGGCCGCGTCGGGCACGAAGTGCTCCTCGGTCTGATAGAGACCCTTTGACAGCGCCGGCACCCGGTGCAGGGTCGGCCGAACGTAGTGCCCGCGGCGCGGACCCTCGCACGGTCCTCCCGCGACCAGGAGCTCTGCGCCCTCTTCGCGCGCCCACTCGATGACGGCGTCGTGGCGGGCCCGCGCTTGTGTCGAGATCAGCGGTCCCATGAACACGCCGGGGTCCAGGGGGTAGCCGATCGCGATCTGTTCGAAGAGTGTGACCAGGCGCTCGGCGAGCTCGTCCGCCACCTCTCGCAGGGCGATCACCCGACTCGTCATGCTGCAGCGCTGGCCGGCGGTGACGCAGGTCGCGAAAGCGATGTTAGCCGCCGCCACGTCCAGGTCGGCGTCATCGCAGACGAGCACGCCGTTCTTCCCGCCCATCTCGAGCGCTACCAGCTTGTGCGGCTGACCGAGTGTCGCCTCGAGGATGCGGCGGCCGACCGCGTAAGAGCCGGTGAAGAGCACCCCGTTGACCCCGGTATGCGCGGAGAGACGGGCGCCCTGCTCTCCGTCGCCCTGCACCACGTTGAGTACGCCCGGGGGGAAGCCCGCACGATCCGCGAGCTCTGCGTAGCGCTGTGCGATGGCCGGCGCCTGCTCCGAGGGCTTCAGCACGACACAGTTTCCGGTAGCCAGAGCGGGGACGATGTGACCGTGGGACAGGTGTCCCGGGAAGTTGAACGGGCCCAGCACGGCCAGCACACCTCGCGAGTGCCAGCTCCAGCGCGCAACGCGCCCGCCCGCCGCCGGGAAGCTGCGCTCCTGGACGAGATCCAACCCCTGGCCCAGGGTGATCGCGACCTTGCCGACCATGGCCGAGACCTCTGTGCTCGCCTCCCAGAGCGGTTTCCCCACTTCGCGCGCGATCAGCTCGGCCAGGTGCTCCCGATCCGCCTCGATGATCTCCGCAAAGCGTCTCAAGCAGATGGCACGTTCGGCTGGATCCGTGTCCCGCCAACGGGGGTAGGCGCGCCGCGCGGCCCCCACCGCGGCGTCGACGGCGTCCCACGAGAACGGAAACGCGCCGGTCAGCGCGGTCAGATCTCCCGGCTCCTCCAGTGCGATCTCTCCAGAGCTGTGCTCGGGTAGCGAGAAGTGTCCGTCGATGTAGTCGCCACGAGGCTCGAAGGGAGAAGGGTCAGCCATTCCCATTCCCTCTTGGGCTCGGTGGTGGAAGAGGTGTGCTCGTTACCTCTTCACCGGCGCGCAGCTCGAGGCGCTTGCGCGCCTCGTTGGACAGGCAGATCTCGATCCCATCCGAAAGCGCGGGCGCAATCGTCGCTCGGAACGACCCGGCTTCCTCGGTGGACACGATGGCGGGGCGAGCGCCCTCGGGCGGACACCCCGTCCCGAGCCGTCCGGTGACGCTCTCGCGGACCGGAACGATCTCCGACACGGCGGCTCCGACGAAGGGCCCGCCGTCGAAGGGGTCTATCTCGCCGATCCAGCGCAGCCCCGCCTTCTCCAGCAGGCGCAGAGCTGGAAAGGCCTCATCGTGCACCTGGCCGAGCTCTCTCGCTGCTGGCTCGTCCAGCAGGGCCGCGTAGAACGGCGTGTCTGGGAACAGGTCCAGGATGAAGCTCTTCTCGGTCGCACTCAGCCGATCGGCATCTACGTAGGACATTCCAGTGAAGTGGCGGCCGAAGGCGTCCCAGAACGCGCTCCGGCCCTGCGCGTCGATGGCCGCTCGCATCTCGGCCAGTACCGTAGCCTCGAAGGCTTCGGGGTGGCGGGCGATGAACGCGAAGCGACCCCACGAGAGCAGCTTGCCCGGCTGCCCTGCTCGACCGCGAAGGTCCGGGTGCAGGATGAGCGCGCCGAGCTCGGTGGGGCCGTCGCGTGAGGCCCCGAGCTGGAGCGTGACATGCTTGACGCACACGCCGACGCTCTTCGAGCGGCGCTCTTCTTCGCGCACGCGCAGAAACAGGTGTGGCATCTGCACAGTTCCGTGCTTCGCCAGGATGACGCATGTGCCCACGACGCCCTTCGTCTCGTCTTCTAACGCGAACTGGTACTCGCGCTCCGCACAGGGCGGACCGAGTCGCGCGAAGGACACTTCCGAGCGTTCGAGCCGCGCGCTCAAGAATCCCTCGTCTGCCGGAAGATTCGGGCTGTCGAGGTACTGCGCCAGCACGAGGATGGCAGCGAGGTCGTCGGGTCCTGCAGGCCTCATCAGGAACATGCGTCGGCCTCCTGGACGCAGAACGTGGACACGACGTGCCGATAGAGCGCTCCGGCCTGCTCCAGCTGACTCACCCGCGTGTACTCGTTGGGACGGTGCACGTTACCGACCGAGGTCCCCGGTCCGATGACGAGCGCGTCGAGGCCGGAGTCCGACAGGATTCCCGCCTCCGTACACGTCGCCTTGGTGCCGATGCGACGCCCGAGGCCAAGGGACTCTTGCGCTGCGCAGACGGCACTCACCAGCGGCGAGTCGAGCGAGGTGGAGAGCGGCGGGTTGACGCGCAAGCACTCGAGCTCCGCCAGCTCCCGCAGTGGGGCGACGGCCTCGTCCACGTCGATACCGGGGATCGGCCGCAGATCGAACTCGAGTATGACCATGCCGTTGCGCAGTCTTGCCCGACCGAGGCTGCCCACGCTGTGATCCGGATCGAAGCTTGGGTCGCGGCGCTTCGTGAGCTTCTGCAGCATCCCCTGCAGGGCCGCGTGGAAGCGCAGCAACGGCGCCACGCGCCATGCGCTGGCAGCGGCGCTCGCTCCGACGTCCTCCACGAGCAGCTCCAGCGCGCAGCGCTCTGGAACCTTGTTGACGGCCTCGCCACCATCGACGTCCACGAGCCCGACCACGTCGCTGCGCGCGAGCCTGCCGAGGGCGGCGTCGATTGCGTTCGCACCCAGCTGCGGAGAGCTCGAGTGCGCCGAGCGTCCGGCGAAGCTCTGACTTTCCACACGTCCGGCGACCTCGCCGAGGGGCTCGAGGGGGATGCGCGCTTCGTAGACCCTGCGACCCTTGTGGGCGTGAATGGCCACCAGCTCTGAGGGCTCACCGACGAGCGCGTAGCGGAATCCCTCGGCCAGACCGTGGTCGATCAGCCAGCGAGCACCGAGCAGTCCGACCTCCTCGCCGAAGCTCCCGATCACGCGCACGGGTCGTCCGATTCTCGCGCGGTCCACCCCGGCCAGTCCGACCACCTTGCAGACGAAGTCGACCTTGGCGTCGGCGGAGCCAAGGCCGTAGAGCCGATCCTCTTCGCGGGTCGGTTTCCAAGGGTCCGAGCCCGTCGACGTCCAGGCCTCGGGATCTCCGGGAGGCACCGTGTCCAGGTGGGTCAAGAGCAGCAGACCATCCGCGCCGCGCGGCCCCAGGTCGGCGATGACGGTCTCGTGGAGCACCCCGTCGACCTGCGTGGGCTCGCGTCGCGCCTCGAGGCCGATCTCAGCAAGGAGCTCGCACGCCCTTGCGGCGATCTCCGTGTTGCCGTCCGCCGAGACCGAGGGCGTGGAGATGAACCGCTCGGCCCACTCCAGCAGGTTCAACACGGTGCACAGCAGGGGCAGAGGCTGCGGAGGTACTCGAACGTGTGGATGCCGGTGTCGTGACCGTCGCTCCAGGTGAACTGAATCGCGTACCGACCGACGGGAGAGATCTGCACGGGTCGGACGTCCAGGGGCACGTTGGTCTCGTCGAGCAGCGGGCGGCCGGTGCCCTCTTCCACACAGTGCGCGCAGCGACACGCGAGCCGCAACGCGCGCACCGAATAGAGGCTGTCGTGCCCGTCGTTCCAGACGATCTGCAGGGTGTCTGGGCCGGCCTGGTTGATAGCCGTGGGCGTCGCGGGCTCGCTCACGCCGTGAGGGTAGCTCACCTCTGCTAGGATCCGCTGCTCCGGAGCGAGGACCGCGGCAGGGGGCACACGAAGGGATGGAGATGTCGAAAGAAGTGGTGGCGATTCTGGGCGGAACTGGCGAGCAGGGTCTCGGGCTGGCCTACCGCTTTGCGGCGGCCGGGCGCTCAGTCCGGATCGGAAGCCGTCGGGCCGACCGCGCGCTGGATGCGGAGAAAGAGGTGCTGGCGAAGTTCCAGGACGCGGACGTCCGAGGCTTCGAGAACCCAGAGGCTACGCGCGCAGCCAAGGACGGCATCGTCATCGTGTCGGTCCCGTTCGAGCACACGGCGAGCACAGTCAAGAGCATCCGTGATGAGCTCTCGCCGGGAACGGTGCTGGTCTCGATGGGCGTCCCGCTTGCGACCTCGATCGGGGACGTCCCTGGCCGCGTGATCGGCGTCTCGCAGGGCTCGTGCGCCGAGCTGTGTCAGGGCCTGGCCCCGAAGGGTGTCCACGTAATCTCTGCCTTCCAGAACGTGGCCGCGCACCGGCTGCTCGACGTCGACAACCCTGTCGAGTGCGACGTCATCATCTCCGGAGCGAAGGAAGGGCGCAGCCGCGTGAGCGCCCTATGCGACGACATCCCCGGAGCCCGGGCCATCGACGGCGGCCCCCTCTACAACGCCCGCTACGTCGAGCAGCTCACCGCGCTGCTGATCGGCATCAACTCCCGCTACAAGCTCCCCGAAGGCGCCGGCCTCCGCCTCACCTACCTCGAGAAACTTACCTAGGAGATAACTTGGGGTCCCCAAGTTATCTCCTAGGTAAGTTTTAGACGTCGAGGCCGACGGCGCGCATGAGGGATAGGGCGTTGCCGCGGGTGACGACTCCTTCGCGGAGCTTGTAGTCGAAGGACATCTGGCCGTCGACGAGCTGGTCTTCGAAATGGGTGTTGCGGGCGCGCGGGGCGAGCTCGTCGACCATCTCGGTGAGCGCCAGGTCGTGGGTCGTGATGAGGCCGAGGGCGCCGCGGTTCACGAGGCCTCTCACGAGCTCGGTCGCGCCGATGCGACGATCGTGCGAGTTCGTGCCCTGGAGGATCTCGTCCAGCAGGAACAGGAGCGGTGGGCCGTTGTCCGCCTGGGCCACGATGCCTTTCAGGCAGGTGATCTCGGCGTAGAAGCGCGACTTGCCGTCGAGCAGCGAGTCCTGGATCCGCAGCGACGCGCCAAGGGAGAGCGGCGAGAGGCACAGTCGCCGCGCACGCACGGGGGCGCCGGCGAGCCCCATCACGACGCTGCTCCCGACGCTGCGCAGGAGTGTGCTCTTGCCCGACATGTTGGAGCCGCTGACGACGAGCAGCGCGAGCTCCGGGTCGAGACGGAGATTGTTGCGCACGCAGACTTCTGCAGAGAGGAGCGGGTGGCCCAATCCTTCCGCCTCCAGGTATGGGCCCTCGGAGCGGATCTCCGGGAATGGGTCGTCAGGGTGCTCGTACGCGTAGCTCGCCAGATCAGAGAGCGCTTCGAAATCCCCGACCGTCTGGATCCACTCTGCCAGGCGCGGCCCGCAGACGAGCCGCCAGCGCTCGAGCGCAAGGGCGAGCTGGGTCCCCCAGAGCAGCAGGGGCGCGACCAGCGCGAAGAGCTGATTTCTGCGCGAGTCGAGCAGGGTGACGAGTCGGCCCAGCCGTGCGACCTGGCGCGACGGGGCGATCCCCTCCGTGTCGAGCGCGGCTCGCAGCTCCACGAGTCGGGGCGCTGAGAAGCGCTCCGACTCCAGGAGCTCCAGCAGACCGACCAGGCGCGCGAGCTCGCGGGCCGGGCGTTCGACTGCCCGGAGCACCTGTGCGACGCGTCGGCGCAAGAGCAGCGCCCAGCCGACCTGCAGCGCGAGGACCGCCAGCAGGGGCAGGATGCCGGCCCCGGCAAAGATCGCGGCGCACGCTGCCAGGCCGCCGGCGCATGGAAGCGCCAGAGCTGAGATCCGCAGTCCGGTCCGTGGCTCCAGGATGGGGGGCCCGTTGCCCCAGTCCACGAGCTGCTCCGGATGCAGCCCCTCACGAAACTCCGGACCGAGCTTCGCGAGCTCCTCACGCAGGTCGAGCGAGGGACGCAGCTCGAGGACGGCGGACTGGCGGGCTCGAACCTCGTCAGCAGAGGCGGGCTGCAATAGCCAGCGCGCCAGGGTCTCCTCCCCGGCAGCGGTGTGAGCCAGGCTCAGGAACTCGAAGAGCGAGCCCCGCCCGAACAGGTCCAGGTGCGTTCCGTAGGGATGATCCGGATCGAGAAAGCGGTCGCCGCTGTGACCGCGGCCCTCGAAGTGGTAATCGAGACGGTCCAGGGCGCGCTGGTACCAGTCCGCCGCGCGTTCGGCGCGCAGGAGCTGCCGTTTTGCAGAGTCGTGGGCGAGCACGAGCCCGACGAACAGGACGGCGGCGGCGGCTGCCGCCCATACGTAGCTCCCGTTCTGAAAGGCCAGCGCCACCAGTGCGACGCCCAGCGCGAACACAGCGAGCCGTGTGTTCGCGAGCCAGCGCGCGCGCGCGCCTCGCTCGGTAACGGCCGCGCGGCGCGCCTCGAGCCGATCCTGGTAGCAGGCGCGGACCCCACTCGCTTCCCCCGTCATCGTGCGCAGGGTACGGGAGCTGCCCTCCCTCCGCACCCTGGCGCGGGGCTCAACGCCAGGCGAAGACGGGCTGCTCGAAGTGGTCCACCCGCGTGGGCCTGCCGTGCACCGCCACCTCTCGCAGCTGGAACAGGACCGCCGCGGTAGGGGCGTGCACATTGACTCCCAGCACGTCTATAGGTAGGGACAGCACGGGCCGGTCGCTCTCCGGGATGGCGCGCAGCTGGGGGATCTGCGGCAGATCCAGCGCCTGCAGCGGAACGACGTAGGCTTTGGCGACCTCGGCCGGGTTCGGAGCGAGCTCTCCCGCACGATCGCCCCAGACCACGACGGGAGTGATCACGTACCCCGAGCGCGTCGGGTAATCGTCGAGCAGCCCGAGCACGTTCGCCTCGGGAAGGCGCAGTCCCACCTCCTCCCGGAGCTCTCGCAGGGCTGTCTGTTCGGGGCTCTCGCCCGCATCGACCCGTCCTCCTGGGATTGCCCACTGTCCTCCGTGCGCGCTGAGCGTCTCGGCGCGGCGCGTGATGACGAAGCTCGCCTCGTTTTCGGCATCCGGGACGAGCACGATCGCGACGGCCGCTCGCCTCTTGGTCGAGTCCTGGTGGCCGCGGCGCTCATGGCGTTCGAGGTGTGTGGTGATGCGCTCTCGCAGCTCCGCGTCGAAGACGTGCTCAAATCCGTGCACGCGGTGCGCGCAACCCGGCAACCGATCCCCGCACGCGGAAGACGCAGCCCTTGAGCTCGGGATCCTGCGTGTTGTCGGCCGTCGCGATGTAGATGACTCTAGGATCGTCCAAAGCAAAACACAGGCTGGTGACGGTCTTGGCCGGGACCTCGACGACACGATCGAGCTTCCCATCCGGATCGAAGCGCATGAGGCAGCCCGCACCGACCGCCGCCGTCCAGACGCCTCCTTCTTCGTCGACGGCCAGCCCGTCCGGCGCTCCCCGCTCGAGCTCCACAAATACTCTGCGCTCGCTCACCGTGCCGTCGGCTGCCACGCGGTGCACGATGATGTGTCGCCGTGCCGAGTCCGAGTGGTAGAGCCGGCGGCCGTCGGGCGAGAAGCCGATCCCGTTGGTCAGCGCGACGTCTCCATACAGCTCGACCGCCTTCCCTTCCGCGTCGATGCGATACATCTCCCCGGCCGTGCGCGGCCCGGACTCGGAGAAGGGATCTTGGCGCAGGCTGCCCGCGTACACGCGGCCCTCGGCGTCGGTGTACAGGTCATTGAAGCTCGGGATGTCCTCGCGGTCGAAGAGCACCCGCGTCTTGCCGTCCTTCACGTGGCAGATGTTGCGTCCCGAGATGACGAGCCCGCCGTCGGCGTGCAGCGCGATGCCCCCGACGCCGCGGCGCTTCGGCACCACGGTCTCGAGCTGACCATCGGGCCGGCGCACGAAGACCCCGCCGTTTGTCACGTCGCTGAAGTAGAGGTTCCCCTGCTGGTCGACCCGCGGTCCTTCGATTAATCCATAGCCCGAGACGAGCTTCTCCACAGCGAGACCTCCCCGAGGTGCGGCCAGTCTACACGCTGACTCCAGAACGGGGTCAGCGGTCACGAAACGCCTGCTTTTTCAATAGGTTGTGCGGACCCCTGCGGCGACCGGGCCGGTTCGGAACCTGAGCCCCGTCTCGCTCCAAGCGGAAGCTGGCCTAGAAACCCCAACTAACTCAATATCTTGGAGGTCCAGGATTTGGAACCGCAAGATATTGTGCACCAACGGTTGACCCTTTGGACGGCGAGAACTACAACCATCGTTGGGACTCAAGGATTCTCTCATGCAGCCAGGGGGGGCTACGGGCGGCAAGAGGGGAGCGGGCGGTGAGCCTGGAGGAGGTCGCCAGCCCGGGGGCTCTGAGGTTCAGAGCCTCTCCTTGACCCCCAGATTCTTTCTGATACTCGAGTCTCCGGACCTGGAGATGAGGAGGGGCTGAGGAAGCTTGGTGTGGCAGAAAGCTTGAGGTACGGCGAAGGGGCGGAGGAAATCGGGCTTCGAAGACACTTCACGCGACCGGATCAGGACGTTTACGAGAGCGCCAAATGGGAGCTGCGAACGGCCCGCATCCAGGGAGATGACGGCGAGCCGGTCTTCGAGCAAGAAGGCGTCGAGGTTCCCGAGAGCTGGTCACCCCTGGCCACCAACATCGTGGCCTCCAAGTACTTCCGCGGACACCTCGGGAGCCCGCAGCGCGAGCACAGCGTTCGGCAGCTGATCGGTCGAGTCGTCAAGACGCTTCGTGATTGGGGTCGTGAGGGCGACTACTTCGCGAGCCCGGAGCAGGAAGAGACCTTCTCGGATGAGCTCACGCACGTGCTCCTGCACCAGAAGGCCTGCTTCAACTCCCCCGTCTGGTTCAACCTGGGCGTGGTCGAGCCCGACGGCCGCATGGTCCCGCAGCAGGCCAGCGCCTGCTTCATCAACTCTGTAGAAGACGACATGGGCTCGATCATGGATCTCGCACGGGTCGAGGCCATGCTCTTCAAGGGAGGTTCGGGCACAGGGACGAACCTCTCCTACGTTCGCAGCTCCGTCGAGCCGCTCACCGGCGGAGGTATGGCCAGCGGCCCGGTGTCCTTCATGAAGGGCTTCGACTCGTTTGCTGGGGTGATTCGATCGGGCGGGAAGACACGTCGCGCAGCGAAGATGGTGATCCTGAACGCCGATCACCCCGACATTCTCGACTTCGTGCGCTGCAAGGCCGGCGAGGAGCAAAAGGCCTGGACGCTGATCGACGCGGGCTACGACGGGCGCTTCAACGTGCCGGGAGGCGCGTACGACTCCATCCAGTACCAGAACGCGAACCACTCCGTTCGCGTCTCGGACGGCTTCATGAAGGCGATCGCGAGCGATGCCACCTGGCAGACGCGCGCGGTGACCACCGGAGAGGTCGTCCACACCTATCAGGCGCGCGATGTGATCCGTGAGATCGCGGAGGCCGCGCACGTCTGCGGGGACCCAGGCCTGCAGTACGACACGACCATCAACCGCTGGAATCCGGTCAAGAACAGCGGCCGCATCAACGCGACGAATCCCTGCAGCGAGTTCATTTTCCTCGACGATACGGCCTGTAATCTTGCCTCGCTGAACCTGCTCAAGTTCGCAGACGAGCGGGGCCGCTTCCTCGTGGAGGACTTCGTGCAGGCGGTCGACGTGCTGATCCTCGCCATGGAGATCATCGTCGACTTCGCGGACTACCCCACGTCTAAGATCGCCAAGAACAGCCATGCGCTGCGACCGCTCGGGCTGGGCTACGCGAACCTGGGCGCTTTCATCATGTTGAACGGCCTCGCCTACGATAGCCGCGAGGGCAGAAACCTCTGTGGAGCGGTGACCTCGCTCATGAGCGGGCGCGCCTACCGACGCTCGGCCGAGATCGCGCGACGCACGGGACCCTTCGCCGAGTACCACAAGAACCGCGTTCCCTTCCTCGAGGTGATCGGCCTCCACGCCGAGTACGCGGGCCGGCTGGACTCCGAGGGAGTGCCCGTTGACCTGCAGGTCGCGGCACGCCAGTCGTGGGACGAGGCGCTCGAGCTCGGACGGGCGCACGGGTATCGCAACGCCCAGGTGACGGTCATCGCGCCGACGGGAACGATCGCGTTCATGATGGACTGCGACACGACCGGGATCGAGCCTGACATCGCGCTAGTCAAGTACAAGCAGCTCGTCGGCGGCGGGGTGCTCAAGATCGCGAACCGGACGGTGTCGGTGGCGCTGCGGAATCACGGCTACAGCGACGTCCAGATCGCAGCGATTGCCGAGTACATCGACGAGAACGACACGATCGAGGGAGCCCCGTTCCTCGAGGACAGGCATCTGCCCATCTTCGACTGCGCCTTCGTCTCCGCGCGGGGCGAGCGCTCGATTCACTACTTGGGCCACATCCGGATGATGGCCTCGGCGCAGCCATTCCTGTCCGGGGGCATCTCCAAGACCGTGAATATGCCAAAGGAGTGCGCCGTCTCGGACGTCGAGGAGGCTTACACGGAGGCCTGGAAGCTCGGTCTGAAGTCACTGGCCGTCTATCGCGACGGCTCGAAACGGACCCAGCCGCTGAGTACGAAAGCCGACGAGCTGAAGGAAGAGACCGGGGCCCTCGAGCTCTCTGCGGACCCGGAGCTGCGACGCAGGAAGCTCCCCGATGTCCGTCAGGCGATCACTCACAAGTTCTCGATCGCAGGCCACGACGGCTACATCACGGTCGGACTCTATGAGAACGGCCAGCCGGGCGAGCTGTTCTTGAAGATGGCGAAGGAGGGGTCGACGATCTCGGGCCTGATGGACCAGTTCGCGATCATGACCTCGATCGCCTTGCAGTACGGGGTTCCGCTGAAGGCGCTTGTCGACAAGTTCAGCCACACTCGTTTCGAGCCTTCTGGCTTCACGCAGAGCTCCGACATTCCGATCGCGAAGTCCGTCACCGACTACGTGTTCCGCTGGCTCGGCCTTACCTTCCTGCAGGGCGAGGCGGTATCGGTAGATACGCAGGAGACGGAAGCGGAGGAGGTCGGGCTCCGCAGTCCAGCAGATCGCGTCGTGCCGATCCGCGGAGGCAGCGTCGGCGAGCCTACCCGTCTGGGTGGTCAAGAGGATGCGCCGCCGTGCGCGAGCTGTGGCACGATCATGTTCCGGGCAGGCAGCTGCTACACCTGCCCAACGTGCGGCGAGACCGGGGGCTGCGGCTAGTCAGGTCATGCGGGACCCGGCCCGCGGGCGGCCCGTCTTGCGGGGCCCGGCGCGCGAGCGGTCGCGCGCCACCCGCTCTTCGTTCGGCTATCGCCTCACTGCGCACCGCGCCTTTGGCGCGGCTTGCGGCCACCCACCTTCGCGGAGGCCCCTCGCCATCGCTGCGCTTGCCGGGCTGCTCCTACTGGCGGGTTGTGCAAAGCCTACCGGAATGAAGGACGGGGCTGCGATCGGGGCAGGAGTGGGGGCAGCGGTGGGTGGCCTGAGCAGCTCGAATCATGGCGGGGGGGCGGCCTGGGGAGCTCTCGCCGGTGGCATCCTTGGTGGGGGGATCGGTGCGCTCATTGCCGATCCAGACTCCCGCGGCCCGGATAGGGACGGCGATGGGATCTCGGATAGCCAGGACAACTGTCCCGAGCTTCCGAACCGCGGTCAGGACGACTCCGACGGCGACGGCCGCGGCGACCTGTGTGAGTCTTAGCCCGCCCGCTACATCTGTGTGTAGTCGGGACCCTCGCCGCCTTCCGGGGTAGTCCAGGTGATGATCTGGTAGGGGTCGGCGACGTCGCAGGTCTTGCAGTGCACGCAGTTTTCGTGATGGATGATGAGCTTGCGTGCTCCCGGCTTATCGTCGTCGTCGATCATCTCGTAGACGTCCGCGGGACAGAAGCTCTCGCAGGGATTGCCGTACTCTTCGGCGCACTGATCGGCACACACGTCCGTGTCCGCGACAACCAGGTGGTGCGGCTGGTCGACCTCATGCCGGGAGCCAGCGAGTGAGACCGCTGTCACCTTGTCGAAGGTCAGCTTGTTGTCGTACGCGAGCTTCTCCGACTTGCGCCGCTCCTGCGGCGTGAGCTCGCGGAGCTTCTTCATGTGCGTGTGATCCGGATGGGACTTCACATGCCGGAAGAGACCTCTCCCCCCTGTCAGCATGGCCAGTACCTGTCCGTTGAGCAGCCACGGGAGCTGGCGGAGCCACCCCAGCCAGCGCGGCATCTTCTGCGCAAAGTCGAAGGAGGCATGAAAGTTCCGATCGAACCAGTGCTGCTTGTAGGCCCAGCTCTCGTCGTAGAGCTCCTTGTAGCGTGAGAGTGTCGCCTCGGAGAAATCGTCCTTCGTCACCGCGTCGATCAGCGCCTCGGCGGCCAGCATCCCGCTCTTCATGGCGAGGTGCACGCCCTTGAGCCGTCCGCCGTTACACGTGCCGGCGGAATCTCCCACGAGCAGCGCACCGTTCGCGTAGAGCTTGGGCTGGGCGAAGTGGCCCCCGGCGGGCAGCGTCTTGGCGCCGTAGCGGATGCACTCCCCGCCTTCGAGAATCTTCGCGATCTTCGGGTGCGTCTTGAAGCGCTGCATGGCGTCGTGGGGATCCGTGTACGGGTTGTCGTAGTTGAGTCCGGTCACGAACCCGAGAGAGATGTGGCTGTCCTTGAGATCGTAGATCCAGCCGCCACCGAAGGTCGTGGGGTCGTGTGGGTAGCCCATGGTATGAATCACGCGGCCCGGCTGGTGGTTCTCGGGCTTGATCTTCCAGATCTCCTTGATCCCCGTCTCGTAGGACTGCGGGTTCTCCCCGTGCATGTCGAACCGGTCGAGCAGCTGCTTCGTACACGACCCGCGCGGGCCCTCGCCGAACACGACGCACCTGGCGTAGATCTCAGGGCCCGCCTCGAAGACGCCCTTCTGCTTTCCGTCCCCGTCGATGCCCCGGTCCTGGATCTGGACACCGACCAGGCGATCTTCTTCGAAGAGAGGGCGAGCGGCGGGGAAGCCCGGATAGATCTCGATGCCCAGCTCCTCAGCCTTCGTCGACAGCCACTTCACGGTGTCGGAGAGCGAGATGGCGTAGTTCCCGTGGTTGGCGAACGGGGGAGGAGTGATGGGGAAGGTGTAGGACCTCCCGGTCTTCGTCAGGACCCAGACCGCGTCCTTGGTGCAGCGATAGTGATACGGAAAGCCCTGCTCTTCGAAGTCGGGAATGAGCTCGCCCAGCGCGACCGGATCCATCATCGCTCCTGAGAGCTGGTGGGCTCCGACCTCGGGCGCCTTCTCGATCACGAGAATGGCCGGCATCTCCAGGTTCTGCTCCTGGCAGAGCTGGGCGAGACGGATCGCGCAAGACAAGGTTGCGGCTCCAGCTCCCACGAAGAGGATGTCTACGTCCAGCCGCTCTCGCTCCACGTTACTCATGATCTCCTCACTGTTTGCTCCCACGGGTCACACCGTCGGGCCCTTCGAGGGTACACGATATCCCTGCGCTCAGAGCTTGGGTAGCAGGACCCGCGCCCCCGCGACGACGATCACCAGCGCGCCGAGCATGCTCAAGCCGCTGAACAAGAACGGCGCTCCCGCGCCGGCGGTGTAGAACACCCATCCCCAACAGAGCGAGCCGATCGTGCGGCCTGTATGGACCATGGCCTGGCTCTGGCTCAGGTACTCACCCGCCTCGTGCTCGCCACACACCTGCGAGAACAAGCTCGTGAGCGTGGGCAGCGCCAGTCCGGCCCCAACCGCCAGGCCGAGGCCGGAGAGGAGCAGCCAGGAGAGCTCGTACGACAGCGACAGGCACAGCGTCGATGCGGCCATGATGCCGAGGCCGGCGACGGTCGTCGGTCCCTCTCCCCAGGCGCGGCTCAGCCGACCGACGACCAGTCCTTGAGTCGCGCCGAGGGCCGCGCCGATCACTGCCATGAACAGGCCGATCTGCAGCTCGTTCCAGCCGAACCGATCCTCGGCAAAGAGCGGGAACATGGCTTCGATGGCGGAGAACGCGAAGAAGATGTGCAGGAAGAGGTACAGGTACAGACGCGTCTGGTTGCTGTGGACGCTCGCGGCGACGAGTATCGGTGCGGGAACGAGCACGCGCGCGAAGCCCTGCCAGCCAACCGCGGCGGGCTCGGGCGCCCTGGACTCGGGCAGGGTCCACGCTGCGAGTCCGAAGTTGAGTGCGGCGACGCCCGCCGTGACCCAGAACGGGAGCGTCGGGTTGACGTAGGCGAGTGTCCCCCCCACTGCCGTACCGAGCACCAGTCCCAGGCCAGTGGCCGCTCCGAGCAGTCCCATGCCCTCGGCACGCGTCTCGACATCGGTGAGATCGGTCATGTACGCCTGTGCGGTGCCGATGCTCGCGCCGAAGAAGCCACCGAGAAAGCGCGCCAGGTAGACCGACTCGAGGGAGTTGGAGCTGGCAAGCAGCACGAAGGAGAACGCGGTTCCCAGCAGGGAGACGAGCAGCACCGGGCGACGACCCACCCTGTCCGAGACATATCCCCACAGCGGAAGGAAGAGTACGAGCCCGAGGGCGTAGAGCGCTGTGATGAGTGGTACGTGAAAGGACTCCTCTCCCAGGTCGCGGACAAACTCCGGCAGTACGGGCAGCAGGATGCTGAAGCCCATGAAGTCGATCAGGATCGTGGTGAAGATCACCGCCGCTGCGATGCGGGAGCGTGCCGGCTTGCCGTTCATGCGTGGCTGCTCCACAGAGCTCGGGCATTTGATATCGTTGCTGGCGAGGGGAAGGCGAGCGGCTGCATGGGGTCCAGAGTCTAGTGGAGCGACGAACGCAGCGCGTGGCCCAGATCGTCCGCGAGTTCATGGAGGCGTTCGTGCTCTCCAGGAAGATCGGCGAGAAGCTCGCTTCCGGTGAGCTCGACTTTACGGACGTGGACCGGCTCGTCGAGCAGGACGAGGGGAGCGTTCTCTTTCGGCTCAAGGAGGAGTGTCACGCCCTGTTCCGCAAGGATGACACCCATCCCTACGCCGACGTGCAAGCCGAGGAGCTCTTCGACCTCGCCGTCGGCGCGCTCTTTCACGAGAGCATGAAGTTCCGCGAGGGCTATTACACGACAGCGACGTACGAGCCGCGCCTGCAGCGCCTGATTGCGGAAGGCAGCGCCGCGGGCCCGCTCGCCGCGGTCTTCCTGCAGGCGTTCGAGGCGGGCCGACGTCGCATGCTCGAATCCGAGTCGGAGACTGAGGAGCTGTTCCGCGAGACACGGGACCAGCTCTTGATCGTGCTTCGGCACATGCCCGAGAGCGGCGCCGTGGCGCGCAGCCTGCTCGACGATCCGGCGCGGACCGAGGGCGTGTTTGACACCCCACTTGCCACGCTGCTCGAGGACGTCTACGGCTCGGCGGCGCGGGCCTTCGAGCTCGCGATCCACAGCCTGCTCGACAACGGCCACTTCTCCGAAGCGGAGGTCCTGCTCGACCATCCGGAAGTCCGGGACTCGCGGACCTGTACGGCGGCCAGATCCTTTGCACACGGCATGGCCAGCTATTACGCGGGCGACGTTCGCTCCGCGCTGGACGCCTTCGAGACCTGGGCGTCGGTGCACAACCGGCCTGCCCTGTGGAGCCAGCGGGCGCACCGCGTCCTCTGCAGTCTCGGTGAGAGTCGGGAGGGTGGAGACTCCGAGCTGGCGGAGCGCGCTCTGCGCGTCGCGGCCTCTGTCGCCCCCCCGGCAGTCTAGGCGTCGGGAGCGCTGATCTTCCGCTGAAAAGCGAGCCAGCCTACCGCCCCGACCAGAACCAGAAGCGCGGCGGCGATCTGGGCGTTCGTGAGTCCGAAAAGCGCGGGCGGATTCGTGCGCAGACTCTCGATCCAGAAGCGGCCGGCTCCCGTGAGGATCATGTACTCGCCGAACAGAAACGGCGAGGAGCGTCGGCGACGCCACAGCCAGCCCGCGGCGGGCAGCAGCCAGAGGGTCTCATACAGCATGGTCGGATGCACGGGAAGCTCCGTGGGCGGCGTACCCTGTGGGAAGGCGATGGCCCAGGGAACGTCGCTGGTCCTGCCGTAGTCGTCGCCGACGAGCAGGCAGCCGATGCGTCCAAGCGCGTGCCCCAACGCCATTGCGGGCGCGGCCGCGTTGAAGCCCCGGAGCTGGGGGATGCTGTTCGCCCGAAGCCCGAGCGCCCCGCCGAGCGCACCCCCCAAGAGACCCCCGTACCAGGTCAGTCCCGCGCGGGAGAGCAGGTGATCGAACAGTGAGGTCCCGGGGTACCTGGACAGCTGCTCGGCGACGAACCAGAGCTTCGACCCGACGAGCCCGCCCACGATGCACCAGGTCAGCACGCGCCACGCGGCATCCCGGGGAAGGCCGTCGTCCTCGAAGGCCCTGGCGGCGACACTCGTCCCGATGAGCATGGCGAGCGCGACGAGGACGCCGAAGCTCGACAGCTCGAACGATCCGATCCGGAAGAGGACGGGGTACACGCTAGCTCGCTCTTCGGAGTTGGTGGGCCTGCCGGAGCCAGGCGACGAGTCTCTCCCGCTCGTTCTCGTGTGGACGCTGTACGACCCGCCAGCGGAGGCGGCGCAGCCACCTACCCACCTCTGGTCCCTCGGAGATCATCAGGGTCTGCACCACGTCCTTTCCCCCGATCGCGAGCGGCTGTTGCTTCCAGTCGGAAGCCACGGCTCGGATGCGCGCCTCCAGCGCTTTCCACTCGACGGACCGGCTCCCCTCGTTCTCCCCTCGAGCGCGCTCGGCCCGGCGCAGCTCCAGGAGGTCGCCCAGAGTATCGCGACCGGCTCGCTCGAGCATGCGGCGGATCCCCCGCGCATCGGAGGGGTCGCGCCGTAGGCTGCGAACGCGAGTCTCCAGGGCGCGGGCCTGACGCCTCGACAGGCGCAGGCGCTCGGCGACGGGGGGAACCAGAGCGGCGCCGTGCAGCTCCACGCGCTGCAGCTGGAACTCGCCCTGTTGGGGCAGATAGTGCTTCGAGTCGGCCACC
This sequence comes from Myxococcota bacterium, assembly GCA_965247115.1. Classification (GTDB taxonomy): domain Bacteria; phylum Myxococcota_A; class UBA9160; order SZUA-336; family SZUA-336; genus JAUXJB01. Next base: position 1,356,229 of record CBDFGR010000003.1, on the reverse strand, counting down.
GAGGCGCCGCGCAGCAACCCCGCAAGTCGAAGCTCCGGCGCAGGCGCAAGCGCGTCGCACAGCTCGAGGCACATCCGATAGACGTCGCCCGTCGAGCCTGGCACGAGCACGCCGACGCTGCGAAGCAGCTCGGGAAGCAGTACGGCCAGCGCGCCGCAAGCACGGAGCTCTTCGAGGACGCTGCTGGCGTTCGCAAGGCGCAAGACCCGGTACAGCTCTTCGCGCAGCCGCTCCCCCGGGACCCAGTGCAGGCACCACGAGGTGCGCCTCATCCCGACGCCCGTCGCGCTTTCCACCTCGAGGCCCAGCTCTCCTGCCAGGCGCAGGCCGCGCACGATGCGCAACGGATCCGCCCGGAACGTCCGCTCCGGATCGCTCGCCCGCAGGAGCCGGGAGGCGAGATCCGAGATCCCTCCGGTCGGATCACACCAGGCTCTGTCACGCAGGTCGAAGGCAATCGCGTTCAGCGTGAACTCGCGACCGCGGAGGTCGACTTCCAGCGAGTGACCGCGCTCGGTGAGCGATGTGATCTCGATCTGTGGCCGATTCCCGCGTCGGGGCAAGCGCAGCGCGGTCTCGCGCGCGCGGATGATCCGGCCCTCGGAAAGCGCCGCGCGCGCCGCCTCGAGCGGCGACGCGACGAGGAAGTCGTAGTCGCGCGGTGGACGCCCCAGGAGTGCGTCGCGGAGTGCACCGCCAACCGCCCAGGTGCGGTGATCGCGACTCGTCAGCCGCTCTGTTGCGGCTTCGACGCTCTTCGGAAAACGCGGCTCATCCACGGCGAGACCTTAGCGAGCCCTCCGCTCGGGGCCGAGCTGCGCCGGGGCGCGCTCCCTCGCTCCCCGCCCCGCTCGTTGCGGCTCCGGAGCTTCCGCTCGATCTCACCGAGCTGGGCTGGAAAGCACTCTTTGGCCACGCGGATGAAGTGCGGAATGCGAGCGGTATCGAAGAAGTCGGCCGCGTTGTCGCCCAGCTCCAGCCCCAGCAGCTCAACGTCGTCGCGCTGCTGGACCAGCGACACGGCGCGCCGGTGCATGGTCTCGATGCCCGCTGCGGCGACCGTCTGGAGCAGTCGGAACTTACCGACGCGTCCCGTTCGTGTGGAGTAGGCCTCGAGGGATCCCGTGAGCTTGACGTACAGGATGACGAGTCGCTGCCGGGACTCGATCCCCGCCTCGCGATCGAGGTCGAACTTGCGCAGCGCCGAGTACAGGGGAACGTCCTCGGTCGTCGAGCCATCGATGTAGGCCGTCTCTCCATCCTCATGACGGATCAACTTGGGCACGAATAGGAGCGGAACCGCTGCCGAAGCCAGGGCTGCCTCGCGCGGGTCGGCCTGGATGATCAGCTCCTGCAGGTGCTCCGGCACCGCCTCGGGCGTCAGCACCTGGGGTCGGCACTCCGCCAGGTTGAAGGCGGTGCAGTAGAAGGGACGGCGCGAGCTCGCCTGCGTGCAGTAGCGGTCCAGCATGCCTGAGAGTCCGCGGGCAACATCAACGAAGCCTGCCGCCGCCGTACCGGTCGAGGGCATGAGCGCGTCTCTCAGCAGATGGCGCAGGAGCTGCAGCTTCGAGGGCCGCAGAGCCAGCTGGTAGCGGCCGGAGTAGAGGTCGTAGCCCAGCTGCTCGATGGCGTGTGGCGAGAAGCCGTGGCTGTAGAGCAGCCCAGCCAGAGCGCCCGCACTAGAGCCCCAGATCTCCTCGACCCGCTCGCCCAGGCCGACCCCCTCGAAGAGCCGCAGCGCCGGCGCATGGGCGAAGAGCTTGAGGCCTCCCGAGCCGAGCGCCAGCACGACGCGCGCGTCATCCGCGCAGACGAGGCTGCGGATCGCGGAGAAGCGCTGCTCGAGACCCTGCCGTCGCTCGACCTCCTCCGCCGGCACCATCTGCCAGACGTAGCTGCGGCTTCCGGCGAAGCGGTCCAGCACGAACGCGTCAGCGGGAATGGTCCGGTTGCGCCCCAGGAAGCGGATGTGCACGCTGCCGTCCGCTCGCTCCTCCGCGAGCAGGCGTGCCAGGACCGCCATGCGAACGTCGGCGGGTGGTGGATCGAGCACGGCCCCGTCGTGTGGCAGGAGGAAGCGGACGGGCACGTCCGCTTCCTCCACCTGCCGCACCACCTCGAAGGGAACACCAGCTCCGCGCAGGTGCTCCAGACCCTGGTCGCCGAGGTAGTAGGTTCCATCCGGAGCGCGGAAGCGCAGGGCCTCCTCTCCCTTGTTGCCCTGTCCAACGGCGGAGTCTAGAAGCCGGATCTGATGGATCTGATTCAAGGAGAGGCTCGACTCCTTCGCTGAAAGCATCGGCTTTCGTCCGGATGCGCCTTAATGGACGCGTTGACCGGCGCTTGTGGGGCGATTAGCCTCCGCATACCGGTGTTCGGACGTGCCTGATTCTCGCTCGCGCAACGCTCCGGGAGGGCCCCGCGGAAGCCACTTCGATGCGGAGGGGCGCGCTCGGATGGTGGACGTGGGAGCCAAGGAAGTGACCGTGCGGGAGGCCGTCGCACGGGGTCGCGTGCTCCTCTCCCCGGAGGCCTTTCGGGCCGTGGTGGAGGGCTCTGCCAGGAAGGGCGACGTGCGCGGAGTTGCTCGAATCGCGGGGATCCAGGCGGCCAAGCGCACCTCGGAGTGGATCCCGCTTGCGCATCCCTTGCCGCTCGATGCGGTCGAGGTCGAGTTCACGCCCGTCGAGGAGCTGCCAGCGATTGACATCGAGGCCCGCGTCCGCGTGACCGCCCGCACCGGCGTCGAGATGGAGGCGCTGGTGGCCGTCTCCGCGGCCGCACTCACGGTCTACGACATGTGCAAGTCGATCGACCGGGGGATGACGCTCGAGGGGGTGCGCCTGGTGCGAAAGAGCGGCGGTAAGAGCGGCGTCTACGAGCGGCCCGACGAGTAGGTCTGCTATTCATTCCGAGGGCGCCACGACGTCGCCCAGCCAAGCGCACCCACGCTTCGTTGCTCGGAAGCTCGCTCGCCCCGAGAGAGTCAGATGCGATGCCCTTGCGAGGCGGACTGCGGGAGCGGCCACGGGAACGTCTGCTCCACGCCGGTAGCGGCACTCTTTCTCCGTCGGAGCTCGTCGCTCTGGTGTTGCGCACCGGGGCGCCCGGCTGCCCGGCCACTCGGCTGGCAGACGAGCTCATGCGACGCTTCGGCAGCCTGGAAGGGATCTCACGGGCGGGCGAGGCGGAGCTGCGCAGTGTCCCCGGGATGGGCCCGGCCAAAGTCGCCTCGCTGCGTGCGGGCTTCGAGCTCGGCTCGCGGGTCGCGCGTGCCCCACTGGTGCCAGGCCAGAAGCTGGGCTCTCCCGAGCAGGTCTTCTCGCACTTTGGCGGACGACTGCGCCGCTGCCGCCAGGAGCTCTTCTATGCGCTGCTGCTGGACAGCCGCCAGCGTCTGATCGGCGAGGTCGAGGTCAGCCGCGGCAGCCTGAACCAGAGTCTGGTCCACCCGCGTGAGGTCTTCGCTCCGGCGCTCCGAGAATCCGCGGCTGCGATTCTGGTGCTGCACAACCACCCGAGCGGCGATCCGCTGCCCAGCCAGGAGGACCACGAGGTCACACGCCGCCTGGCCCGGGCCGGCGAGCTGCTGGGGATCCGACTCCTCGATCACGTCGTGATCGGAGCGGAGGACTTCGCGAGCTTCGCGCGCAGCGGCTGGCTCGAGGTCTCAAGCGGCTGACGACTGGCGCCGATCCTACGCGGTGGAGCCTGGTATCCGCCCGGAGGCGCGCATGTCCTCGGAGAAGTCCGAGCGCCGACAGTCTGAGCGACAGCCGTTGAAGGTCCGTGTCGACTACAGTGCCGTCGACGCGTTCTTCGGGGAGTTCTGCGCAAACATCAACGAGGGCGGCGTCTTCATCGAGACCGACTCTCCCTCCGAGATCGACACCGTGGTCCAGCTCTACTTCCGGGTTCCCGATCTGGACACCCCGATCCAGGTCGCCGGCCGGGTAGCCTGGATCAGCGAGGAAAAAGACGAGGGCTTCCCCGGCATGGGCATCGAGTTCCAGGAGCTCCAGCCCGACGTCCGCGAGACCATCAACGAACTGGTCCGGAAGCTAAAGCGGAACTAGGGCTCCCGGACCTCGGACCCACGCCGCCGGAGGTCGGGAAACGTTCCTCGGCGGACTCCGCTCCCTGCGTTCACAGAGAGCTCGCTCGCCTCGGGCACCGCTACCACAGTCCTCCGAGGGACGTTTCCCGACCTCCGACTCCCTGCGAGCCTGCCAATCAGAGGTCGGAATCGGGGGACCGGGCTCAACCGGAACGTTTGTGTCCGGACGAATTAGTTGCGATCCGGGCCCGTGGCACTTTCTTGCAGGTAGGCGCCGAGGCGGCAAGTAGTCGGAGGCCGGGAAAACATCCCCCGGAGGACTGTGGTAGCGGTGTTCGAGGCGTGCTGATTCCCTGAGCACGCAAGGAGCGGAGTCCTCCCGGGGATGTTTTCCCGGCCTCCGACGGCGTGAGGCTAGGACTCCGCGAGCTTCGTTAGAACGGGATGTCGTCGTCTGGAGGAGGTGTGCCGGGGTCGGCGGCGGTGCTCGAGGGGGTGGTGCTCGAGGCGCTGGTGTCGGAGGCGCTGGTGTCGGAGGCGCTGGTGCCCGAGTCGTCGTAGGAGGTGTTGATCTCGCCGCGGCGGCCGAGCATCTGCATCTCGCGGGCTACGATCTCGGTGGTGCGGCGCTTCTCTCCCTCGCGGTCTTCCCATTCGCGTGTCTGGATGCGTCCCTCGATGTAGATCTGCCTGCCCTTGCTCAGGTACTCGCCGCAGATCTCGGCCAGGCGGCCCCAGGCGACGATCCTGTGCCACTCCGTTCGCTCCTCCCGCTCACCGTCTCGCTTCGAGTACGACTCCGAGGTGGCGAGTGAGAAGTTGGCGACAGCCTGTCCGTTCTGCGTGTACCGGAGCTCCGGGTCGCGACCTAGGTGTCCGACGAGAATTACCTTGTTGACGCCTGCCATCGGCGAATTCCTCCCAAGTGGCTGGGATGAGGCTCGTCGGTACAAGGTAGCACAGCGACTGCACTGGGTTGCCTTTCGCGTGCGCGTTTCCGATTCTAGACGGCCCCCTGCTGACGCGGGCACCCGGTGCCCTCGCCATGGAGTCGGGGTGACCGTTTTTCAGGCGCTGGCGCTCGGAGTTCTGCAGGGCGCGACCGAGTTTCTGCCGGTTTCTTCCTCAGGCCATCTCGCTCTTGCGGAGAGCCTCGTCGCGCCGCGAGACGCACCAGGCCTGCTGTTCGATGTGGTCGTCCACTTTGGAACCGTAGTCGCGATCGTGCTGGTCCTTCGGGAGCGAGTGAGACGCCTGGCCGTCGCAGCGTGGACGTTTCTTCCGCGCACGGGACCGGGGGATCCGACCGACCGACGCTGGCTGCTCTTGCTACTGATCGGCAGCCTTCCTACGGCGGTCATCGGACTGGCACTGCGCGACATCGTCGGTCGTGTCCACTCCGAGCCCGCGCTGGTGGGTGCCTGTCTGCTCGGGACGGCGTTGATCCTCGTACTCTCCGAGCGCAGGGGGGCCCGCACACGCGGCGCGGCCGAGCTGCGCGTGACGGACGCGCTCTGGGTCGGCGCGGTACAGGGACTGGCCGTCCTGCCTGGCCTATCGAGGTCCGGCTCCACCGTGGGCACGGCGCTCTGGAGAGACGTGCGAGCCGAGACAGCCGTCGAGTTCTCGATGTTGCTCTCCGCACCCGCCGTACTCGGTGCGAACCTGTACGAGGTCTCGAGGGTCGGCATGGCTGCTGTGCGTGCCGAGCTGATACCTCTCACGCTCGGGTTCGGCACTGCCCTGATCAGCGGAGCCCTGTGCTTGAAGGCCTTGCAGTGGGTCGTCGTGCGACGCAGGCTGCGCCCCTTTGCGGCGTACTGCGCGCTTCTCGGGTTGGGAGCGATCGTCTTTGGCTAGGCAGGCGAAGAAGTCCGGGGCGAAGAGAGGTCACTACGGCCGAGAGCCGCGGACGCCGGGGCGCGTGGAAGCGGAGGTCGTGGCGCTGGGCCTGCTCGCTTGCGCACTCCTGGTCGAGGTCGCACTCGCGAGCTACAGCTCGGCGGATCCGCTCTGGGGACTCGGTCGGCCAGTCGAGAACCTCTGCGGTCCGGTCGGCGCCTTTCTCGCGTACGGCCTCGCAGGAAGCTTGGGCTGGGCGTCGCACGGGCTTCCCGTGGCCGCGCTGGTGGTCGCTCTCCGCTACCTGCGGGGCCTGCCGGTACGGCCGCGCTGGGTTCCCATTGTGGCGTGGAGCGTCTTCTGGATCAGCGTCGCTGCGAGCCTCGACGCGATGCAGCGGCTGCTGCCAACAGATCTTCCGGATGGGCTCGGAGGCTCGTTCGGTGCCGCGACCGTCGACGCGTTCCGGAGCGTGGTGTATCTGCCGGGTGCCACGCTGCTGCTCTCGATCACGCTGCTCTCGAGCCTGCTCATCGCGACGGGCGGCTCCGCACGCGACACGCTGCTCCGAGCGCAACGAATTCTGCGCAGCTTCTCGAGGGAGCTGGCTCAGCGCTGGCGTGTCGGCCTGGCCCGGGCCCGCCTGCGGCTCGAGCGCTATGCCGAGGAGCGAGCCGAGCGTGCCATCCTGGCAGCGGGGGAGAGCGGCGAGCCCGAATCTGGGCTCACAGCACGCCGCGTGCTCCCCCGCCGCGCGGTAGCTGCTGGCGAGCCAGAAGTGGTCGAGCACCGGGTGACGAGGCCGACGGCGCCGCGGCAAGAGGCGCTTCCTTTCGAAGCCGGCGCACTCGGACCGTACAAGCTGCCGGATCTCGACCTGCTCGCACTGGGCCCGGATGCGAGCACGAACTTCGATCGAGAGGCCCTGCTCAAGAACTCGCGAATCCTCGAGAAGAAGCTGGCAGACTTTCAAGTGCTGGGGCGCGTGGTCAAGGTCCATCCCGGACCTGTGATCACGATGTACGAGTTCGAGCCCGCGCCCGGCATCAAGGTCTCCCGAATCACGAACCTGGCCGACGACCTTGCGCTGGCGCTACGCGCCATGGCCGTACGCATCGTGGCACCAATTCCGGGCAAGAGCGTCGTCGGGATCGAGGTCCCGAATGCGGAGCGCGACGTTGTCATGCTGCGCGACGTGATGGGCCATCCGAGCTACCAGGAATCGGAGTCGAGGCTCGAGCTGGCACTCGGCAAGGACATCTTTGGCAGCCCGGTCACGACGGACCTCGCGACCATGCCGCACCTGCTGATCGCCGGCGCCACCGGTACCGGAAAGTCCGTCTTTCTGTCGGCGCTGCTCTGTAGCCTGGTGTTTCGCGCGCGCCCCGACGAGCTCAAGCTGCTCCTGATCGATCCCAAGATGCTCGAGTTTGCCCCCTTCCAGGGGATTCCCCACCTCATTGCAGAGGTGGTGACCAACCCCAAGCGGGCCGCAGCCGCGCTGCTCGGCATCGTCCACAAGATGGAGGAACGGTACGCGCTCATGGCCGAGCTTGGCGTGCGGAACATCCAGCAGTACAACAAGCACGTCGCGCGCGAGCGGGCTCAGGCGCGCCTGGAGGCCGACGACGACATCGTTCCCCACGCCATGCCCTATATCGCGGTCGTCGTCGACGAGCTGGCGGATCTGATGATCGTTGCCTCGCGTGATGTGGAAGAGTCGCTGATCCGCCTGGCGCAGATGGCACGCGCGGCGGGGATCCACCTGGTCCTGGCCACCCAACGCCCGTCTGTTGACGTCCTCACGGGGATCATCAAGGCGAATTTTCCATCGCGCATTTCCTTCCAGGTGAGCTCGCGCACGGACTCCCGGACCATCCTCGACTCGAACGGCGCGGAGAGACTGCTCGGAATGGGCGACATGCTCTATGTGCCGCCGGGCACGTCGAAGCTGGAGCGTATTCACGGGCCTTACGTTTCCGAGAAGGAGATCGCGGCCGTCTGCGACTATCTGCGCGAGCAGGCCTCGCCAGAATTCGATCCGTCCCTGATTCGTCTCAAGGAGGAGAGTGAGAAGCGAGAGGAACGGGGCGACGAGATCGACGAGCTGTTCGACGCTGCTGTCGATATCGTCGCCACGCACAGGATCGCCTCGATCTCCTTCATTCAGCGCAAGCTCAAGATCGGCTACAACCGCTCGGCGCGCATCGTGGAGCACATGGAGGCGGAGGGAATCGTCGGCCCGCAGGAAGGAACGAAGGCACGTGACATCTTCGTGCGTCCCACGGAGGAAGACACCCGCTAGGCGGCTCGCTCTGCTGCTCGTCCTGGGACTGCTCGGGAACGGCGCCACGGAAGAGCCGACCACAGCCGCGCTCGATGCTATCCAGGCGCGCTACGACGGCATCACCGATCTCTCTGCCGGCTTCGTGCAGACGAGCTACACCGCAGCTCTCGGCAGCGAGAGCCGCTCGGACGGCCGCGTCACGATGAAGCGCCCGGGCCTGATTCGCTGGGCGTACTCGCCTCCGGACGAGCGCGTGATCGTCTTGAACGCCCAGACGCTGCGCATCTATAGCCCGCAGGATGAGCAGCTGCAGATCGCGGGTCTGGCAGAGGGCACCGTGTCGCCGACGGCGCTGTCCTTCCTGCTCGGTGAGGGCGTGTTGCGCGAGCTCTTCACGGCGGTCGCGATCGACGCGGACGAGCGGGCGGAGCTCGGTCTCCGGCTGGATCCACGCCAGGAATCCAGCTTCGAGTTCATCGAGCTGTGGGTCAATCGCGAGACCTACCAGCTGCGCGAGTCCGTGCTGGTGGACCTGTTCAAGAACCGGACGAGTATTCGCTTCGCTTCGATCGAGGAGAACGTGGGTGTCGATGACTCGAGCTTCGACATCAGGGTTCCCGAGGGAACCGAGATCATCGACCTGCGCTGAGCTCGTCCCCGTTCACACGTGTGCAACTCCCGTGAATCCCTGCAGCCCCGGCCTTCGTCAAACGAGTCCAAGAACAGCGAGTGGGGCAGCGACGTGCGCACCTCTCCTGCAAGCAACGGTCGCGACGATAGTGGCGGATACTCGACGCATCGCCGTCAATGATCCGTCGGCGTGGCGCGAAAAGGCGCGGGCGCCCTGTGGCTCGGATCGAGGCCCCTTGCAGTCGGGAAACTGCGCAGAATCAAAGGCTTTTGTCGGGAGCTGCCGGGTGTGGTCCGTTGACACGCCAGACATCTCCAGTTAATCTCATCAGTGGTCTAAGCTTGTGTTTTTACACATGATTTCCGATTCGAGCCCAACGTCCCTGGCGGCGCAAGAGAGACCTCGTGCCGCTGCACGGGAGTGTACGCTCCGCCAGGGCGGCCCCGAATGCGCAATCCAGGTGACTGGGAGCGGGCAAACTCCCGTTTTTTCCTTATTGTTTTGCTCGGATCGGGGTGGAGCGAGGGGACGCCCGGGTGCCGAGCCTCTCCTCGTGTCTGCACGAGAGGTACCGATTCCCTTCCCCACAGAGGCCAGCTCTCTTTGGTACGTCGATTGCAGAAGCATCCAGTTTACGGCGAAAGCTGGCGCGAAAGATCGTGTCGCGCAGCGGATATCGGCCAATGCTGAGGAAGGTACATGAGCGAGTCAGGTTCAGGGAGAAGAGGCTTCGTTCGAGACGTGATGAAGCGAATCTCATCGCCGGGTTCACGAGAGCAGGAATCCGACGCGAGCGCGCAGGAAGAGATGACTGATATCGAGAGCCTGCGTGACGCGCTGCGTTTCCTGGGTCCCGAGGCTCGGGACCTGGTCAGACGCATCGAGCGCTTTCTCATGGAGTACGAGCTACAGCGACAGCGCTACGACCGCGCCCGTCACCAGCTCTACGACGCGGAGCGGCAGAACGAGAAGCTCGTGAACGCGCTACAGGACGCGAAGCAGCAGATCGATCTTCTGAAGCAAGAGGTCGACAAGCTTTGCGCGCCCCCGAATACCTACGGCGTGTACGAGCGTTCCAACAAGGATGGAACCGTAGAGATCAACGTCGACGGCAGGATGATGCGCGTGAACGCGCATCCGAACGTCCGCGTCGAGGATCTGATGGAAGGCCAGCTGATCGTGCTGAACGAGGCCTTCAACATCGTGGACTCGACGGACTTCGACCCTCGGGGCGAAGTCATGCAGGTCTCGGAGGTACTGGGAGACGGTCGTCTCATTGTGCTGGGCCACGCCGACGAAGAGCGCGTCATCACGCTCTCGCTGCCGATGCGGCGAGAGAAGCTCAAGGCTGGCGACAACGTCCTCGTCAATCCGCGCAACGGCTTTGGCGTGGAGAAGCTCCCGAAGTCTACCGTCGACCAGGTGGTGCTCGAGGAGGTACCGGACGTCAACTACGAGGATATCGGCGGGCTCGGCGACCAGATCGAGGTCCTGCGGGACGCCATCGAGCTGCCGTATCTCTATACGGACGAGTTCAAGAAGTACAACCTGGCCCCGCCAAAGGGGATCCTCCTCTACGGCCCCCCGGGCTGCGGGAAGACCATGATTGGAAAGGCGGTTGCGAACGAGCTCGCGAAGCGGATCGCCGAGACGCGCGGGGTCGATCCCAAGAGCTACTTCCTGAACGTGAAGGGCCCGGAGCTCCTGAACAAGTACGTCGGGGAGACGGAGCACAAGATCCGCGAGGTCTTCAAGAACGCCCGCGAGAAGGCGGAAGAGGACGTTCCGGTCGTGATCTTCTTCGACGAGATGGACTCGCTGTTCCGCATGCGAGGCTCGGGGATCTCGTCGGACATGGAGGCGACCGTCGTCGCACAGTTCCTGTCGGAGATCGACGGGGTCGAGTCGCTGAAGAACGTGATCGTGATCGGCGCGTCGAACCGCCAGGATCTGATCGATCCCGCGGTGCTTCGGCCGGGACGGCTGGACCTCAAAGTCAAGGTGAACCGACCCGATGGGCCGGGCGCGAGCGAGATCTTCCGCAAGTATCTCACTGCGGACCTGCCGCTCAACGCGGAGGAGCTCGCCAAGTACGGCGGCGACCCTGCCCGCGCGGTAGCAGGGATCATCGACGAAGTGATCGAGACCATGTACGCGGAGAGTGAGGAGAACAAGTTCCTGGAGGTGACCTACGCCAAGGGTGAGCGCGAGATCTTCTACTTCAAGGACTTCTCCAGCGGCGCCATGCTCCGCAACATCGTCGATCGCGCCAAGAAGAAGGCCGTGAAGCGTCAGATCACCGCCGGTGAAGGCGGGATCCGTCGCGACGACATGCTCGACTCGGTTCGCGAGGAGTTCAAGGAGAACGAGGATCTTCCCAACACCACGAATCCGGACGACTGGGCGCGAATCTCGGGTCGCAAGGGCGAGCGGATCATCAACGTTCGGACTCTGATCACAGGGATCAGCCGCAAGGAGCAGGCAATCGAGAACGTGGGCGGCTCCGGGCAGTATCTCTAGGGGACGGGAAGGGTCGGTTTCCAGGGCATGCCGCCTCCGAGTGTATTTGGCACCGAGATCGAGTACGGGATCACCGTTCAGGGAGACCCGGACTTCGATCCGATCTCCAGCTGCGTACTTCTCGTCAACGCCTACCAGGACAACAAGGATGCGCAGATCCTGTGGGACTACGACCAGGAGAATCCTCTAGCAGACGCGCGAGGTTTCCACGTCGAGGGCGAGAAGTACACGCCGAACCAGCATGAGAACATCGCCCGTAACAAGACACTGAAGAACGGCGCGCGCTTCTACGTTGACCATGCGCACCCCGAGTACTCGACGCCTGAGGTGACGAACCTCCTCGACCTGCTGGCCTACGAGCGGGCGGGGGAACGCACCATGGAGACGGCTCGCAGGGCCGCTACGGCACTCCTGCCACCGGGCCAGACGCTGCTGATCCACAAGAACAATAGCGATCGTAAGGGCAACTCCTACGGCAATCACGAGAACTACCTGATCAGCCGGCGCACCCCGTTCAAGGACATCGTCGAGTACCTGACTCCGTTCCTCGTGACGAGGCAGATCTTCTGCGGGGCTGGCAAGGTGGGGAGCGAGAATCGCGCGGCTCCGTGCGAGTACCAGATCGCCCAGCGTGCGGACTTCTTCGAGACCGAGGTGGCCCTCGACACGATGGTCAAGCGTCCCATCATCAACACCCGCGACGAGCCGCATGCCGACCGGGAGAAGTACCGCAGGCTCCACGTGATTATCGGGGACTCCAACCTTTCCGAGGTCTCGATCTACGTCCGCTTGGGGGTCACAGCGATCGTGCTGGGCTTGATCGAGGACGGCGCGATCGACAGGAACGTCTCCATGTGCGACCACGTGAAAGTCGTCAAGGAGATCTCGCACGACATCGACTGTAGGCGCGAGTACCCCATGGATCGGGGCGGACGCCTGACCGCCGCCCAGGTGCAGCAGGAGTACCTGGAGATGGCGCTGCGATACTTTAGCTCGCGCGAGATCGATCCCATCACCAAGGACGTGCTGACCCGCTGGGAATCTCTGATCGAGAGGATCGCCGAGGATCCGTTCCAGTGCGATCGCGAAGTGGACTGGGTGATCAAGCACAAGCTGATCAGCGAGTACGTGAACAAGCACGAGCTCGACTGGAACAGCCCCCGAGTGGCGATGCTCGACCTGCAGTACCACGACGTGCGCCCGGACAAGGGGCTCTACCATCTGCTCGAGCGGCGCGGAGATGTCGACCGGATCATTGACGACGAGGCCGTCGAACGGGCCATCCACGCGCCTCCGGACGACACGCGAGCCTTCTTTCGGGGCGAGTGCATTCGGCGCTATCCTGGATCGGTGTTCGGAGTCAATTGGGACTCGATCTCCTTCAACGTGGGAGACGAGGTCATCAAGCGGATCCTGATGAACGAGCCGTTGAAGGGAACGAAGTCGCACGTGGAGGAGCTTCTGGATGCCAGCCCCTCGGCGGAGGACCTCGTTCGCAATCTGACGGCGTGAGGAGAGAAGCATGAGCGATCAGACCCAGAAGCAGCGGCAGGGAGGCGACGGTTCCGATGCCTCCGAGTCCGCCGACTCAGGCGGGCAGAAGAAGATCGCCAAGAAGGGCGAGGAGCTCAAAGAAGAGATGGACTCCTTGATGGACGAGATCGACGAGGTCCTCGAGGAGAACGCGGAAGAGTTCGTTAAGAACTACGTGCAGAGAGGGGGCGAGTAGGAGTGTTCAAGGGCCAGACCTACTCAGGCTCGAGCTTTCTGGAGTTCCTTCGGGTCGATCATCCGGCGCTGCTGCCAGACTTTGATCGCGGTGATTGGACCGGACTCGAGCTGCCCGTGGCGACGACCGTTCTGTCGCTCGTGTACGAGGATGGCGTGCTGATGGCCGGCGACCGCCTGGCGACCGAAGGCAGCCAGGTCGGTGCGCGCGACATCGAGAAGGTGTTCAAGATCGACGAAACCTGTCTCATGGCCATCGCGGGTGCGGCTGGCCCCGCGGTCGAGATGATGAAGGTGTTCCGTCTCGAGCTCGAGCACTACCAGAAGCTCGAGGACAAGGCCCTGACCTTCGAAGGAAAGGCGAACCGGCTCTCCTTTCTGCTGCGGCAGAACCTACCGGCCGCGATGCAGGGCCTGGTCGTGATGCCGCTCTTCTGTGGCTACGACCACCAGAAGGGCCGTGGTCGGATCTACAAGTTCGACATCACGGGCGGGCGCTACAGCGAAGAGGACTACTACGCGACGGGCTCTGGCGGCAAAGACGCTCGCTCCAGCCTGAAGAAGACGTTCCGCCACCGCGACTTCTCCGTGGAGAACGCTGTCGAGGCGGCCGTCGAGGCGCTCGTGGACGCAGCGGACGAAGATCGGGCGACCGGCGGTTTCGACATCGTTCGCAAGATCTATCCGATCTGCAAGCTCGTTACGGACGGCACTGTCGAAGACGTGTCGGAGGAGTCCCTTCTCGCCGGCTACCACCGGGTCATCGAGCGGCGGGGAGAGACCTAGATTGTGAGTTCTCCCTTCTACATCTCGCCGGAGCAGCACTACCAGGAGAAGGCCGAGTACGCGCGCAAGGGGATCAGCCGCGGCCGACCGATGGTCGCGCTCGAGTACGAGGGCGGAGTCGTCATGCTGGCGGAGAACCGCAGCTCGGGCCTGCGCAAGATCGCCGAGATCTACGATCGCATCGCGTTCGGGGGCGTCGGGAAGCTGGACGAGTACGAGAACCTGCGGAAGGCGGGGATTCGCTACGCGGACATGCAGGGCTATTCCTACTCCCGGGAAGACGTGTCGGGAAAGAGCCTGGCGAACGAGTACTCGACTGTCCTCGGGTCGATCTTCACGCGCGAGATGAAGTCCCTCGAGGTCGAGATCCTCGTTTCCGAGATCGGCGACGATTCCGTGTCGTTCTACCGCATCCTGTATGACGGCAGCCTGACGGACCACGACCACTTCGTGTCGATCGGCGGCGACCCGGACGAGCTCATGGGCGTGCTCAAGAACGGCTGGAAAGCTACCCTGAGTCTGGACGAGGCGGTCGTGCTGGGACGCAAGGCGCTCTCCTCCGCGGGAGACGGAACGGAGGAGGCGGACCTGGACGAGCAAGTGCTGGAGATTGCAATCCTGGAGCGCTCGCGCGAAGGCCGTAAGTTCAGACGTTTGGCAGAGCCCGAGATCAAGGAACTCGTCGGTAGGTAGGGTAGCGGTGCAGAAGAGAATCTACGGACTGGAGACCGAGTACGGGATCATCTTCACGCCCGAGGGGCGTAAGACGCTCCCGGTGGAGAAGGCGATCCGGTTCCTGTTCGAGAAGCTCATCACGACGGAGCACTTCCTCAACGTCTTCCTCGAGAACGGTGCCCGCTTCTACCAGGACACCGGCTGCCATCCCGAGTACGCCTCGCCGGAGTGCGCGAGCCCGAAGGACCTGGTGATCTTCGACCGCGCTGGCGAGCGCATCCTGGAGGACCTGCAGCTCTACGCCGAGGAGAAGATCCGCGAGGAGCGAGTCCCCGGCAAGCTCTCGATCTTCAAGAACAACACGGACTTCGTGGGAAACAGCTACGGCTGCCACGAGAACTACCTGGTCGATCGGGACGTGGACTTCTACTACCTGGCCGAGCAGCTGATCCCGTTCCTGGTCACGCGCCAGATCTTCTCCGGCGCCGGCAAGGTGTTTCAGACGCAGGACGGCGTGCACTACTGCATCAGCCAGCGCGCACAGCACATCTATCAGAAGATCTCGGGTACCACCACGAACGACCGCTCGATCATCAACACCCGCGACGAGCCGCACGCGGACCGCGAGAAGTATCGACGCCTGCACGTGATCGTTGGCGACTCGAACATGTCCGAGTACACAAACTTCCTGAAGCTCTCGACCTGCGCGATCGTCCTGCAGATGATCGAGGACGGCTTCATTACCAAGGACTTCACGCTCCGGCACCCGGTCAAGGCGATCAAGGACATCTCCTACGACACGACGTGCCGCAAGAAGCTGCGCCTCGAGAACGGGCGGGAGTACTCGCCGATCGAGATCCAGCGCGAGTACTGCGAGATGGCAAAGCGGCACATCGAGCAGTACCCCGTGAGCGATCAGCTACAGGAGGGAGTCGTGGAGTGGGATTCCGTGCTCACGAGCCTGGAGCGCGATCCCGACGAGCTCGACCGGAAGATCGACTGGGTGATCAAGCGCAAGCTGCTGCGCCAGTACGTGGATCGCCACGAGATCTCCTGGCACGACCCGCGCGTCTTCATGCTGGACCTGCAGTACCACGACATCCGCCAGGACCGTGGCTTCTTCTACTTGCTGGAGCGGAAAGGTATCGTCGATCGGATGTTCTCGGACTCGGAGATCGAGAAGGCCAAGACTGAGCCTCCGCAGGACACGCGCGCGCGCATGCGCGGCGACTTCATCAAGCTGGCACGGCAGAACAACATCCAGTACGACCTCGACTGGTCGAACATCCGCCTTGGCAACCTCTTGAACGTTCGCGTCATCTGCAACAATCCGTTCGAGACCGACACCGAGAAGGTGACCGAGCTCGTGCGCACGATCCAGAAGACGAACCTGCGCCGGACCTCGCTCTCGAAGCTGGTCATCCAGAGCTGAGCTCCGTGTCCGAGCCTGAGCCGCGGCTCCGCACTGTTCCGCCGCCAGCTGACGCGGAGCGCTCCGAGCGAGGCCCTGAGCCCAGGCTGTCGCGCATGACGGTGTTGCTCGCCCTGGCCCTCAGCGTCGCGCTCGCGCTGCTCGTGTGGAGTCGCTTGCAGCTCGGCAACCGCATTGACGTGCTCGAGACTGAGGCGCGAGCGCTCAAGCAGGCGGTCGTTGATCGCGAGGCGACGATCGCGAACCAGCGCGCCACGATTACCGCCCACGAGAAGCGCGTGGGCGAGGCACGGGTGGGCGTGGAGGCCGTCCTGGACCTCTTGAGCCGGCCCATCGAGAGCGGCCGCTAGAACCTGCTGCCGAGTTGCTCCAGTTCCAGGCTGTGTTGCCGATGCAATTGGGGGTCCCTTCTCTTTGAATCCGGAGCGAAAATATGGTCTTTAGCTGGCTCGCCGGACTGCTATCCAACGACCTGGCCATCGATCTCGGCACCGCAAACACTCTGGTGTACGCACGGGGACGCGGGATCATCTGCAGCGAGCCATCAGTCGTGGCGATCGCGAACGGAGTTTCGCGCAAAGTGCTCGCGGTCGGCAGCGAGGCCAAGGAGATGGTCGGCCGCACTCCTGGGAGCATCACCGCCATTCGTCCGATCAAGGATGGCGTCATTGCCGACTTCGAGGTTACCGAGGCGATGCTGCGCTACTTCATCCAGAAGGCGCACAACCGCCGCCGCCTCGTGCGGCCCCGCATCGTCATCTGCGTGCCCCCCTGTATCACGTCCGTCGAGAAGAGAGCCGTCCGCGAGTCCGCCACCTCGGCCGGCGCGCGCGAGGTCTACCTGATCGAAGAGCCGATGGCGGCCGCGATCGGAGCGGGCCTGGACGTAGTTCAACCCACGGGCAATATGGTGATCGACGTGGGCGGGGGAACGACCGACGTTGCAGTCATCTCCCTGGCCGGCATCGTGACTTCGAGCTCCGTTCGGGTCGGGGGCGACAAGCTCGACGAGGCGATCATCCAGTACGTGAAACGCAAGCACAACTTGCTCGTGGGCGAACGCAGCGCGGAGATCATCAAGATCACGATCGGAACGGCCACGGGCGATGGTCCCGTGAAGACGATGGAGATCAAGGGTCGCGATCTGGTCGGCGGCATCCCGAAGATGATCGTGATCTCCAGCGACGAGGTCCGCGAAGCCCTCTCCGAGCCGATCCACCAGATCGTCGACACGGTGCTGCAGACCCTGGAGCGCACACCTCCGGAGCTAGCTGCCGACATCGTCGATCGTGGCATCGTCCTGGTCGGCGGCTGCGCGCTCCTGCGCGACTTCGACCAGCTGCTCCGCAACGAGACCAAACTCCCGATCGTCCGCGGCGACGACCCCTTCACCGCCGTCGCCAACGGCGCCGGCAACGTTCTCGACTCGCTGGGCCTCCTCCGCGAAGTCGCAATGCCTACATAGGTATCGGCCTACACAACTCACGCCGTCGGAGGTCGGGAACATCCCCCGCCTGATCTCGCTACTCAACTGGACCCGCGTCTAGTACGCCTCGGACAGCGCTACACGATCCGGCGGGCGATGTTCCCGACCTCCGACTCCTTGCAGTACGATCTTTGCCCGGGCAGGCATTATCCATGGAAGAGCAGGCCGCACCGGGCCAGATCGTGATCCTGAACGGCGCACCTCGAGCCGGGAAGTCCAGCATCGTCAGGGTCATCCAAGATACGTTCGAGGGCGTCTGGATGAACCTGGGCGTGGACGTGTTCGCGAGAGGCGTCACACCGGTGCGATATCAGCCCGGGATCGGTCTCCGGCCCGGCCCGGGACCAGGTTTCGGCGGCGACAATCCGGAGCTGGAGCGGCTCGTGCCAACGTTCTACGCAGCACTGTACGAGTCGATCGTGGCGCACAGTAGGTTGGGTCTCAACGTCGTTACGGAGGGCGGTCACCACGGCGCCATCCACCCTGGCCTGTTGAGTGATTGTGCGCGACGGCTCACGGGACTGCCCGTCCTGTTCGTCGGCGTACGCTGCCCGATCGAGGTGATCATGAAGCGTCGCAACGAAAGCCCGCCCGGAAGGTATGTGGTTGGTTCGCCCGACGAACCGTTTCCCCCACCCGTTCTCCTCTGGCAGGAGGAGGTTCACAAGCCCGGGGTCTATGATCTGGAGGTGGATACGTCCCTGCGGAGTCCGGAGGGCTGCGCCGGAGAGATCCGGCAGCGCCTGGCGGAAGGACCGCCGGGCGCAGCGTTCCAGCAGCTCGCCATACCGTCGTAGGTTAACGCTGGTACCGCTCCACCGCTTTGGTGTGTTGGGTGAGCGTCGTCGAGAATTCGTGGGTGCCGTCGTTGCGGGAGACGAAGTAGAGGTAGGAGACGTCGGCGGGGTCGAGGACGGAACGGACGGACTCGATGGTGGTGTTGGCGATCGGGCCTGGGGGTAGGCCGCCCCGCGTGTAGGTGTTGTAGGGGTTGTCCGCGCGCAGGTCCCGGTAGCGGATGTCCCCGTCGAAGTGGCCTTGGGTCTCGATCAGCCCGTAGATCACGGTGGGATCGGACTGGAGGCGCATGCGCTTGCGGAGCCGGTTCCAGAACACCGCTGCGATCAGCGCACGCTCGGACTCGACTGCGGTCTCCTTCTCCACGATCGAAGCGAGCGTCACGATCTCGTGTAGCGAGCGACCGGAATCCTCGATCTGCGCGCGGTCCTCGTCCGTCACTCGGCTGAGGAACTCGGTCACGGTGCGTTCCAGGATTTCTCCCGGCGGCGTGGGCCGGCGGAAGCGGTAGGTCTCGGGGTAGATGTAGCCCTCGAAGCTCTCCCCTTCTATGCCGAGCGAGCGTGCGAGCTCTGCTTGACGTGCGTATTCGAGGAACTCCCCCGCGTCGACGATCTGCGCGCGCTCGAGGCGCTCCGCGACCTCGTCCAGGCGGATGCCCTCGGGCAGTGTGACGGGATGGGTCTTGACGTTCCCGGACACGAGCTTTGCAAGGATCTGCGCTGGCGTCATGCGCGGGGTCAGATCGTACTCGCCGCTCTTGATCGAGCGCTCCGCTCCCGTGAGCTGGCCCCAGGTCACCAGGATCCAGGGCTCGAGGCGGATCAGCTCCGAGCCGTGGAGGCGCTCGGCGACCACGCGCAGCGTGTCTCCCGAGCCGATCCGGAACACGCTGTCATTGCCTCCGGGGTCGGCGGGGACCCAGAGCCTCGATGCGACCCAGCCCATCGAGCTGGCGCCCGCGAGGGCGGCGGCGAGACCGATCAGCAACCAGCGCTTCATGGCGCGGACTTGCGCTCCAGGAATGTGGAGAGCAGGAGCGCCGCCGCGACCGGATCCACGCGCCCCTTCTGTTTGCGTGCAGGGACGCCGGCTGCGCTGAGCGCGCGGCGCGCCTCGGCGCTCGTCAGGCGCTCATCGAGGTACTCGACAGACACACCGGTCCGGTGCGCCACTTCGCTGCCAAAGCGGCG
The DNA here is from genome assembly GCA_965247115.1 of Myxococcota bacterium. Lineage (GTDB taxonomy): Bacteria > Myxococcota_A > UBA9160 > SZUA-336 > SZUA-336 > JAUXJB01. The sequence goes on along the minus strand of CBDFGR010000003.1, from coordinate 1,336,791 downwards.
TGCACGCTCCGCCTGCGAGCCGCTCGTTCCATCGAGCAGGAGAGGGAGGCCGACGACGATCCACTCCACCTCATACTCGGCGACCAGATGGGCGATTCGCTTGAGTGCCGCGTCGGAGCTCCCGCGTCGGGACAGGGTCTCGAGCGGCTGAGCCAGGGTTCCGGACGGATCGCTGATCGCGACTCCAATCCGCCGCTCGCCAAAGTCCAGGGCCATGGAACGCACCCGGAGACCCTAGCAGTCAGTAGCGGACGGGTCAGCCGGGGCTGCTGGAGTCGCTCGCCGGGCCGAGACGCTCGAGCGCGGTACCGCAGGCTTTTCGCACCGCAGTATCGCCGTGGCGCGAGTTTCTCTCGAGGGCTTCTCGGGCCGAGCTGTTGCCGATGCGCGCAATGGCCTGCGCCGCTGCGATGCGCAGCGGACGTATGCGCCTTCGGTGCAGGAGGGAGCCCTGCTCGAGGAGCGAGCGCAGAGCGGCGAGAGCCTCGTCTCCACCCAGCTTGCCGAGGCTGCGAATCGCCTCGCGGCGCACAGATTCCTGGCGGCCGCTGCTCTCCTCCATTGCTTCGATCAGGGCGGCGCAGGCCCGCGGCTCGGGCGACTCTCCCAGGCAGCGGGCTGCGAGCTCCGCACGCTCCGTGTCGTCTTGAAGCGCCTCGATCAACGTATCGATCGCTTCCTCGCTCCCGATGTGAACGAGCGCGCGCGCGACCTTGGGTCGGATGCTCGGATTCTCGGCGTTCTGGAGCGCGGCGCTGAGTGACTCGACCGCGCGCGGGTGCTGCAGGTCGCCGAGCAGCTGAGCCGCGCGCCTTGCCCGCTCGAGCGTGGGCGAGTCGAGCTCCGCCACGATCACCTGCAGCGCGGCGTCACCCATCGCGATCAGGATCGAGGCTGTGCGCTTGCTCGTCTCGTCGTCCGCCGTGAAGTGCGCGTCGAGCAGTCGCGGCACGACGGCCTCGCCGCAGGCCAGGAGGACCTGTGTCGCCTGCACGCACGTGAGGCCCTCCCCGCTCGAGGCGAGCTCGATCACGAAGCCGAGGAAGTCGTCAGACTCCAGCAGGCTCTGCAGGCGGAGCCTTGCCTCCGCGCAGATCTCCTCCGGGTGTCCGCGCCGATCGCTCGAGTGTCGGGTGAACACCAGGGCGGCGCGATAGGCGTCGAAGAAGCTCCGCGCCTCGAGCAGCGCTTCAGAGAAGTCACGGATCCGGTCGGCGAGCTCGCGGTACGGCTCGAGCGCATCGCAGCCTTCCAGCTCGGCAAGCTGGCTCAAGAGCTTCGAAGTCCCTTCTCCGGTCTTCGGAGCGTCTTCTCCGATCTTCGGAGCGTCTTCTCCGATCTTCGGAGCGTCTTCTCCGATCTTCGGAGCGTCTTCTCCGGTCTTCGGAGCGTCTTCTCCGGTCTTCCGGTCGTCCTGGTCGGTCTTTCGATCATCCGACTGCATGACGACTGGTGTGGGCGCCTCGCCACCCAGACAGTCCACCGCCGTCGGTGTTCCGTCCTCCGCAGTGCTGTCGGGCTCCCGCGAGACCACCGGGAGGAGTCGCGTCTCTCCTTCCTCCCGCTCGAAGTGCAGAGTGCGCTTGCCGCGTTGCGGTAGCTCGCCGAACACGAGATCCGTCGTCGTGATGTTCTGGACGTCGGAGCGAGCCAGGAGCTGCTCGAGCTCGTCGGCTCCCGAGAAGTCGTGAACGAGCGCATCGATCAGCGCGTCCATCTCGGCGGGCTCGACGCTGGACCCGATCCGCAGCCGTCGGATGCCTCGCGTCTCGAGCTCGGCAGCCAGCTCATCGATGCCGGGGCCGCGCAGCTCGGACACTCCCATCAGCTGGAAGCAGCCGCGCTCGAGCTGTAGCTCGAGCTCGTCCACCTCGGAGAGCGCCATCCGCCAGACGCGGGCGAGCCGCTTGAGGGCCTCGGAGAGGGTCGGGTGGCCCGGCGCGTAGAACTCGCGGGCCCGTCGGGCACGCGCGATCTCGAGCAGCAGCGGAACCGCCGCTGCCCTGCCCGGTGCTCCCTCCCTCATGAGACACGTCTCCCCTGCGTGGTCTGTCCCCCGGAGCGAATCGACCAGGAGACACCTCTGCTTGAGCCCCCTGGTTGCGGGTGATCTTCGGGGTGTCGGGGACTCGATGTTTCGCTATATTTTCGCTCTTCTTGACACGGTCCCGGGCACGGAACTACGATCCCTGTTGGCGGCGGAAGTCCCTGATATTCAATGAGAAAATTGATTCTCTTCGCGGCGACGGGCGCTGGGGTCGGCTATTCGCCGGTGGCTCCGGGCACCGCGGGATCCGTCATCGGGCTGGGTTGTACGCCGTGCTGACACCGCTCTCGACCGGCCTCTATGCGGTGGCTCTGGGTGGCGTCTCGGCCGCGGCTGTCTGGATCGCGGGCCGCGCGGAGCGGCTTCTGGGGAAACACGACGACGGGCGGATCGTGATCGACGAGGTCGCTGGCATGCTCACGAGCCTGGCCTTTCTTCCGGCGCGGCTGGACGTGGCCCTGGCGGGGTTCGTGCTGTTTCGGCTCTTCGACATCTGGAAGCCCCCGCCGGCCCGCAGAGCGGAGCGGCTGCCCGGCGGCATGGGTGTCGTCGTGGACGACCTGGTGGCCGGCGTGTACGCCAACCTGGCGGGCCAGCTGCTGTGGCGGGTCGCATTGCCGGCGGGGCTCTTGTGAGCAGGCGCGGGGCCTGGGTGGTCACGATCGGGAACGAGCTGCTGCGCGGCGAGATCGTCGACTCCAACAAGTCATTCCTCTCCGAGCGGATGCTGCAGCTCGAGGTCGAGTCGACCCGGCACGTGACCGTGTCGGACGATTCTGAGCCGATCATCGAGGTGCTGCGCGAAGCTGCCGCCCGCGCACGCGTGGTGCTCGTTTCCGGAGGCCTGGGCCCGACGAGCGACGACATCACCACGGAGACCGCAGCCCGCGCGTTCGGACGCAAGCTCGTGCGCGATCCCCAAGCTCTCGAGCGCATCCGCTCTTACTTCAGCGCGTCGGGGCGCGAGATGTCGGAGAACAACGCCAAGCAAGCGGACTTTCCCGAGGGAGCGGAGATTCTCGAGAATCCGATCGGTACGGCGCCTGGCTTCATGCTCGAGGTCGACGGCTCTCAGCTGTTCTTCATGCCAGGAGTCCCTCGCGAGCTCTACCGCATGACCGACGAGCAGGTAATGCCGCGCTTGCGCGGTCGCCTCGACGGAACCGGCGTCGTGCGCGCGGCGCTGTTGCGGACCTTCGGGATCGGGGAGTCGAATCTCGATCGCATGCTGGACGATCTCGTCCACGGCGATCCGGAGGCCCAGCTGGGCTATCGGACCCAGTTCCCGGACAATCTCGTCAGGGTCGTGGTGCGCGGAGCCGACGAGGCCGAGGCGGAGTCCAGGCTCCGCGCCCTGGTCACGCGGGTGTGTGAGCGCCTCGACGACGCGGTCCTGGGGGAGGGCGAGCGCCACCTGGAGGAGATCCTCGGTGAGCTGCTGCGCGAGCGCGGGCTCACGATTGCGGTCGCCGAGTCGTGCACTGGCGGCCTCGTCTCGAGCCGCCTCACCGACGTGCCAGGGAGCTCCGAGTACCTGCTCGAAGCCGTGGTCGCGTACTCGAACGAGGCAAAGGTCAGGGACCTCGGCGTCTCCGAGGCGGCGATCCGGGAGGAGGGCGCGGTCTGCGACCCAGTGGCACGCGGCATGGCGGAAGGTGTGAGGCGCCGCAGCGGCGCAGATATCGGCCTGGCAACGACGGGGATCGTCGGCCCCGAGGGTGCGACGGATGCCGTTCCGGTCGGTACGATCTACGTCGCTCTCGCCGACGCCGAGGGGACGATCTCCCGACGGTATCAGCTGACCCGGGAGCGCAGCCGCAACAAGCAGCTCGGCGCCCAGGTGGCACTCGACTGGGTGCGACGGCGCCTCGTCGGACTTCCGACGCCGGATGAGACCTTCCCGCGCCTGCGCGTCGGCGCAAAGGGGTCGAGATGAGCGGCGAGACGCTCCGCGCCTTCTTCGCTCTCGACCTTCCCTCGGCGGCGCAAGTGCGGGCGGCGCAGGCGGCCGAGGAGCTGAGACGCGCGGTCCCAGAGGGGGTGCGCTGGGTGACGGCGGAGAACCTGCACTTGACGCTGAAGTTCCTCGGCGACGTAGGTGAGCGTCAGGTGCAGCAGCTGGTCGAGCGAGCTCTGGCGAAGCTCGCGCCAGTCTCACCCTTCGAGGTCGAGCTGTCCGGCTTCGGCGCGCTCCCGAATGCGCGCACGGCCCGTGTCGTCTGGCTCGGAGTCAGCAAGGGAAGCCGCGAGATGGCCCGGATCGCCCGAAAGCTCGACGCGGCGGGCGCGAGCATCGGTGTGGAGCGGGAGCGGCGGCCCTTTCGTGCTCACCTCACGCTGGGCCGCCTCCGCTCGCCCGCGCGAGCCGCGCTCGAGCGCGCGGTGACTCCGGAAGAGATTTCTTTCCGGGTCCAAGAGGTCGTACTCTACGAGAGCCGTCTCTCCTCCGACGGCGCCCGTTACAGCCCCCTGGCTCGTTTGCCTCTCTTCGAGGTAGAGGATGCCGAAGCTCGAGAATTCGCCCCCGAGATCTAGGAGAAGAAAAATGGCGCGAACACGAAGCGATCAGGTGGACGATCGCAAGAAAGCCGTCGAGCTGGCTGTCGCATCGATCGAGAAGCAGTTCGGCAAGGGATCGATCATGATCATGGGCTCGGACAGGATCGGTCAGGAGGTGCAGGTGATCTCCTCGGGATCCCCCAGCCTCGACATTGCTCTGGGTATCGGAGGCCTGCCGAGGGGGCGCGTGATCGAGATTTACGGGCCCGAGTCGTCGGGAAAGACGACGATGGCACTTCACGCCGTCGCGGAGTGCCAGAAGACCGGAGGAGTCGGCGCGTTCATCGACGCGGAGCATGCATTCGATCCCGCGTATGCCACCAAGCTCGGGGTCAACGTCGAGGAGCTCCTGATCTCGCAGCCCGACACGGGCGAGCAGGCCCTCGAGATCGCGGACATGCTGGTGCGCTCTGGAGCGGTGGAGGTCATCGTGATCGACTCGGTCGCCGCCCTGGTGCCGCGGGCCGAGATCGAGGGCGAGATGGGCGACACCCACGTCGGTCTGCAGGCCCGGCTCATGAGCCAGGCGCTGCGGAAGCTCACGGGCAACCTCGCGCGGTCCAACACGGCCATGATCTTCATCAACCAGGTGCGCATGAAGATCGGTGTCATGTTTGGGAATCCGGAGACCACCTCTGGCGGCAACGCCCTCAAGTTCTACGCATCTGTGCGTCTGGACGTGCGCCGCATCGGACAGATCAAGGATGGCACGGAGGCCATCGGGAATCGCACCCGGGTCAAGGTCGTCAAGAACAAGTGCGCCCCCCCATTCCGCCAGGCCGAGTTCGATCTCATGTTCAATCAGGGAATCTCTCGTGAGGGCGACATCCTCGACCTTGCGACGGAGTCCGGCCTGCTGGAGAAGAGCGGTACCTGGTACAGCTTCGAGGGGACCCGCATCGGCCAGGGCCGCGAGAATGCCAAACGCTTCCTTCGGGAGCATCACGACGCCTACGAGCGGATGGTCGAGCTGGTCTACGCCCACGCTGGGATCAAGCGAAAGGTTCCTGTTGCTGAGCGGGAGGACTCCCCGACCGAAGAGGAGTAGACCGGTCGGACATCCCCGCCACCCGCCGTTTGCAAGAGCAGTTCAAGGTTCCCCTGTATTGCGTCGATCGATCCCCATACTGCGCGTTTCGGGTCCACGCGCGGTCTGGCGGGTATGGAACTCAACGACGTTCTGAAGATCGCGATCAAGGGCAACGCCTCGGACATCCACCTGAAGGCGGGTCTGCCACCCCTGTTCCGGGTGGACGGTGTGCTCGTCCCTCTGCGAAATGGTGAGCGCAACACACCAGAGCAGCTCAACCAGATCGTGAACCAGATCATGACGCCGGGTCAGCGGGCGCACTTCGAGAAGCACCACGAGGTCGACCTGGCGTACTCGATCGCCGGGCTGGGCCGCTTCCGCGTGAACACGTTCATGCAGCGCGGGATGGTCGGCATCGTGTTCCGCGTGATCCCCTTCGGCGTGAAGAACATCGAGCAGCTGGACCTCCCGAAAATCGTCGAGAAGATCGGGATGGAGGCGCGCGGGCTGGTGCTGGTGACCGGGACCACCGGCTCGGGCAAGTCGACGACGCTCGCGGCGGTGATCGACTGCATCAACTCCACCCGCACCTGCAACATCATCACGATCGAGGACCCGATCGAGTTCCTGATCCGCGACAAGCGCTCCATCGTCAACCAGCGCGAGATCGGCGTGGACACGACCAGCTTTGCGTCAGCCCTTCGCTCTGCCTTGCGCCAGGACCCTGATGTGATCCTGGTCGGCGAGATGCGGGACTTCGAGACAATCGAGACGGCCCTGACCGCTGCTGAAACGGGTCACCTCGTACTCTCCACCCTGCACACCATCGACGCTACCGAGACCATCACCCGCATTGTCTCGGTCTTCCCGCCGCACCAGCAGGCGCAGGTCCGGCTGCAGCTGGCGAGCATCATCAAAGGCATCATCAGTCAGCGCCTGGTTCCCCGCGCCGACTCCAAGGGCCGCGTCCCCGCGGTCGAGGTGATGGTATCCACGGCCCGGATCCGCGAGTGCATCGCGGACAAGGACATGGCCAAGGAGATCACCGACGCCATCGCCAAAGGTTTCACCACCTACGGCATGCAGACCTTCGACCAGTCGCTGATGCAGCACGTCAAGAACGGCCTCGTCGACTACGAGGCTGCCCTCGGGCACGTGTCCAACCCCGACGACTTCGCTCTGCGCTTCAAGGGGATCTCCGCCACCTCGGATGGAACCTGGGACGACTTCGAGCAGGCGAAGGAAGACGACCTCGAGCTCCTCGACGCCGAAGAAGAGAGCCCCGCCGAGACCAGCCTGGAAGACGACCTCAAAATCGAGCGTTTTTAGGTCTGCCTTGTTGCCTTGTGGGACCCGGCCGCGGCCCGCGGCCACCCACCTTCGCTCGCCTACGGCTCGCTGCGCGCCGCGCCATCGCGCGGCTTGCGGGGTGTCCCGCTGCAGGTCCTACAAGACCCGACCCACGATGATTTAGATTCCGGACCCACGATGGAGTGGGCACCCTGCAAGCCGCGCGGTAGCGCAGGCGCGCAGCGAGGCGAAGCCGAGCGAAGGTGGGTGGCCGCGGCCGCCCGCGGCCGGGTCCCACAAGACCGGTCCGGAATCTGAAAGATTGGTATCTTGCCCGGCATGAACGGGGCCGAGATCAGGCGGGAGTTTCTGCGTTACTTTGAGGAGCGCGGGCATCGGGTGGTGGCGGCGGGGTCGCTGGTACCCGAGGGCGATCCGACGCTGATGTTCGTGAACGCGGGGATGGTGCCCTTCAAGCGCCTGTTTCTCGGAGAGGAGAGGCGCGACTACGTGCGCGCCGTCACCTCGCAGAAGTGCATGCGCGTCTCGGGTAAGCACAACGACCTGGAAGAGGTGGGCCGTTCGCCCAGCCATCAGACCTTCTTCGAGATGCTCGGGAACTTCTCCTTTGGCGACTACTTCAAGAAGGAGGCGATCGAGTACGGCTGGGACTTTCTGACCAACGTGGCGAAGATCGCCCCCGAGCGACTGGTCGTCTCGATCCACGAAGAGGACGAGGAGGCGTACGACCTGTGGCGGCAGGAGATCGGCCTTGGCACCGAGCGGATCTTTCGCCTGCCCGACAGTGAGAACTTCTGGCAGATGGCGGACACCGGGCCGTGTGGTCCCTGCTCCGAGATCCACCTGATCCTCGACCCGGAGGCCTTTGAAGCCGGGCGCGATCCCTCCGAAGACGGCTACATCGAGCTGTGGAACCTGGTCTTCATGCAGTTCGAGCAGAAGGAGGATGGGAGCCGAGTGCCGCTGCCCAAGCCGTCGATCGATACGGGCCTCGGTCTTGAGCGACTGGCGAGAGTGCTGCAGGGGGTCTCCAGCAATTACGACACTGATCTGTTTCGCCCTTTGCTCGACAGGGGATCAGAGCTCTCTGGGAAGTCCTACGGCGCGAACGAGGAGAACGATGTGTCGCTCCGCGTGGTGGCCGATCACGCCCGCGCCTGCACATTCCTCATTGGCGAGGGGATCCTCCCTTCGAACGAGGGGCGGGGCTACGTATTGCGCCGCGTCCTGCGCCGCGCCGCACGCCACGGCGTACTGCTCGGCATGGAGGAACCCTTTCTCTACGAGGTTGCCGACGTGGTGATCGCGGAGATGGGCGCGGCCTACCCCGATATTCGGGAGCGGCGTCCCTTCATCCAGGAGACGATCAAGCGCGAGGAGGAACGGTTTCTGAGCACGCTGGGCCGCGGTCTGGTGCTGCTCGATGAAGAGGTCAACCAGGTGCGTCGCGAGCGGCGGCAGCGTCTGTCGGGTGAGGTCGTGTTCAAGCTCTACGACACCTACGGCTTTCCCACCGATCTGACCGAGGACATCCTGCGTGGCCACGAGCTCGACTACGATCGCGCCGCCTTCGACGCCCTGATGCGGGAGCAGGCCGAGCGCGCGCGGGCGGCGTGGAAGGGTGCAGGAGGGGGCGCACCGAGCGAGGTATACAGCCAGCTGGCGAGTCGCCAGAGCTCCCGCTTCGTCGGCTACGCGGAGCTCGAGCAGCCATCGTGTGTCACCGCGTTGCTCCGCGACGGCGCCGAGACCGACGCCGTTTCCGAGGGCGAGCCCGTGGAGATCGCCGTCGAGACCACGCCCTTCTACGCGGAGAGCGGCGGTCAGGTCGGCGACGTGGGGACCGTGGAGGGACCCGAAGGTCGCATCGAGATAGAGGACACGCAGAGTCCCGTAGAGGGACTGATCATCCACGCTGGGCGCGTCAGCATCGGGAGGCTGCGCGTGGGCGATGCGGTGACCCTGCGGGTCGACGCCCGAAAGCGCGCCGCCACGGTGCGAAACCACTCTGGCACCCACCTCCTGCACTGGGCCTTGCGCAGCGTGCTCGGCCCTCAGGTCGCGCAGGCGGGATCGCTCGTCGCTCCAGACCGGCTGCGCTTCGACTTCGCGCACGATGACCCGCTGACCGATGAGCAGATCGCGGAGGTCGAGGATCTGGTGAACGAGCTGATCCTCCAGAACCTGCGCTCGAGCACCGAGCAGAAGAGCCGTCAGCAGGCCATCGATGCCGGCGCCATCGCGATGTTCGGGGAGAAGTACGGCGACACGGTTCGGGTCGTGAGCTTCGGCCCCTCGACGGAGCTGTGCGGCGGGACCCATGCCGGCGCCACGGGCGACATCGGCTCGTTCCGGATCATCTCGCAGAGCGCGATCGGTGCGGGGGTGCGGCGCGTCGAGGCCCAGACCGGCCTCGGAGTGCTGGAGCAGGCGCGCCGCGAGACCGACACCCTGCGCTCGGCCTCGCAGCTCTTGAAGGCCCCGCCCTCCGAGGTCCCGGAGCGGCTACGCCGGCTGCTCGAGCGGCAGAAGGAGCTCGAGCGCGAGCTCGAGCAGGCGCGCGCGCGGCTCCGCCGCGGCGGCGGGTCGGATCCGATGCTGGCGCTCCGCGAGGTGTCCGGTGTGAGTCTGATCGCCAGCGAGGTCGAAGAGGCCACGCCAAAAGAGCTGCGCGGCATGATCGACGAGCTCAAACAGCGCATCCGCAGCGGCGTCGTCGTACTCGGCACGCGCCAGGAGCGCAAGGCGGCCCTGGCCGTCGGTGTGACTGCGGACCTGGCCGAGCGCGTGAGCGCGAACGACCTGATCAAGCAGATCGCCCCCCTCGTCGGCGGCTCCGGCGGCGGCCGCCCGGACTTCGCCCAGGCCGGCGGCACAGAGGGCGACAAGATCCCGCAGGCCCTGGACCGCGCCGTCGAGCTGCTCGAGCGCTCGCTCGCCAGCTGAACTTGGCAGAACGTACTTGGCGCTGAGTTCAGCTGGAGAACTGCTCCGCCGTGTAGTCGCGGGTGAGGATCTCCAGGAGGTGGCCATTGGGGTCGCGGAAGTAGACGCCCCGGCCCTCGTTCCAGTGGTTGATCTCCCCATCCGTGGGACTGAACGGGCCGCTGCCGTACTCGAGCCCGGCCTCCTGGACGCGGCCGAAGATCTCGTCGAACTCCAGCTCGCTGACCTTGAAGGCGTAGTGCTGTGACTGGAACGACTCCCGGTTGTCGAAGTCCAGCGTCAGCGACTGGCTCGGAATCCGAATCGGCGCAAAGTGCCCGAGTGGACCCTCGTACTTGAGCCCGAAAATCCTCTCGTAGAAGAGAGCGGACTCTTCCTTGTCGCGCGCTGCAACGATCGTGTGATTGAGCTCGATAGTCATACACACATCATGACGCATGCGACGAGCAGCCTGTACAAAAAACAGGCTAGAACATTCCCCACATGGCGCCGAAGAGCTTGCCTGCTCCGGATCCGAGCGCGATGAGCGGCTTTGCGGCCAACCGGAACGGCGCGGTGGTGGTGCGCCAGGCTCGCTTGTACAGGGGTGGTCGCTCGCGCAGGACCGGGCTGTCCGGGACCTCCTCGAGCATGGCGGCGTAGCCCGGGAGGGCCGTGATCTCGCGGAGCTCGGAGTCGATCAAGTCGCGAAGCTCCTGGTCCGGATTCGAGGCCAGCGCCTCGGCCAGGATTGCCTCCCCGCTAACAGGGTCGCCAACGCGGATCAGCGCGACTCCGAGCATGGACATGGTCGTCAGGTGGCCGGTGTGACTCGGGAACTGGGTCAACGCCCGGCGAAAGCGCTCGACAGCCGCGTGATACTCCCCACGTTCGAAGTAGAACTGGCCCACCTCCAGATCGACCTGCGCCAGCAGATCCTCGGCCTCCTGAAGCCGCAGGGCGGCATCCTCCGCCGTCTCGGCATCGGGGTAGCGCCCGAGCAGCGTCCGGAAGTGGGAGATCGCCTCGAAGGTGGCGGTCTGGTCCCGATCGGATTCGCGCATCTGCTGGAACGAGCACATGCCGCTCCGATACATGGCGTGGGGCACCAGCTCGTGGCGTGGATGGAGCTCGACGAAGTCCTGGTAGTAGCTCGCGGCCTCGGGGTACTGCTTCCGCTCATAGTGAACGTCGGCGAGCTTGATTTCCGCCAGGGTGGCGTACTCACTGTAGGGATAGTTATCGATCACCTCCTGGAAGTTCTCGATAGCCGTCTGGTAGTCCACCTCTGTGAGGAAGATGAGTCGGCGATGCGGCACCAGACCCTCGAGCCCGCGCTCGTAGTAGGTCTCCGCGGTCGGAAACTCCTGCGGCTCCGGTGTCGAACTGCAGCCGCCAGAGATCGCAACTGCGAGCCCGAGACCAACGATGGTACGTAGCGTCTTGCTCATAACTATCTGGTTTACTGGAGAATTCGCAGGTTAGGCATGACTCCCGGCGGTGTCAACGCAAACGAGCACCCCACCCCCCAGCTTGTTAGACTCTGCCCCCGCGGTCAAAAAAGGCAAGCCATGCGCCGCCTCCCATGCAAGCGCCGCGCAACGCGGCGCGCGCAGCGAAGGCCGCAGGCCTGAGCGGAGGTGGGTGGCCGCGGCCGCCCGCGGCCGGGTCCCACAAGAAAAGGAGATCCAGTATGGCCTCGTCGCAACGCCAGGACAGCAGGCTCCTCGAGCGCGCCATTCGCAGAGGAGATGTGAGCGAGAGCGAGGTCGAGAAGGAGCTCGAGAAGCTCCCGGATCTCGAGCAGCGCGCCGAAGCGGATTCCGACGAAGATCTGCAGCGTCTCAGGGCAGAGTTCGAGGCGGAAGGGGCTGCACGCGCAGAGCGCGTGGAGCGCTTCGTGGAGGAGGGTCCGCTGCCCACGGTCAAGCCCGAACCCGTCCCGCTCGACGAATCCGACCTGTAGAAGATCCAGCCAGTGATCAAGGCGCGGCTCGGTGCCGACTTCGACCGGGTCGTGAAGCGCGCCTTTCCGTTTCTGGAACGGCTGCGTCTCCGTCCAGACACTCTGACCGTTACGGGGGTGCTCGTGTCGGGCGCGAGCGGCCTGGCTTTCGCGTGGGACGAGCCGCAGCTGGCGGCTTTGCTCCTCCTTCTGGCGGGGTTCTTCGACCTGGTCGACGGGGTGGTTGCCCGGATTCAGGGGAGCTCGTCCGCGTTCGGCGCTTTCTTCGATTCCAGCATGGATCGTGTCTCCGAGCTGCTGGTGTTCGCCGGCATCGGCTTCGCCATGGCGAGTCACGGAGACGGGACCGGCGTGCTGCTGCTCTTCTGGGCCGTGCTCGGGTCGTTCATGACGAGCTATATCCGCGCGCGGGCAGAGAAGGACCTGTCCAACCTCTCGGTTGGACTGATGGAGCGGGCCGAGCGCTGCGTGATCCTGATCCTGGGTGGGCTGACGGGCTTCGTCCAGGTGGCCCTGCTGATCATCGCGCTCGGCTCGACCTGGACTGCCGCCCAGCGGATCTGGGCCGCACATCGCCTGTTGCAAATCCTGGACGACACGGGCCAGGATCCAACACTCGAGGCCGGTGTAGAGGAGGCTTCGCATGACTAAGGAGCAGAGTGGACCCGGTGGGTTCAAGATGGATGAGGCCACTCCGGCCGCGGCGCCAGAGCTGACCTTCAGCACGCTCGTACTCTCGCTCTCCACCTCGACGATGGTGCACCTGGGCGCATCGCCAGGACCGGAGGCGGGCGAGGCGCCAGAGATGAACCTGCCTCTGGCACGGCAGACGATCGACATTCTCGAGATGCTGAGCGAGAAGACCAAAGGGAATCTCGAGCCTCAGGAGGCGGCCCTACTCGACAGCGTGCTACACCAGGTGCACATCAAGTACGTCGAGGCACGCGGCGACAGCGGCTGAGGGTGGTCCGGCTCCTCGCTCCCGCCAAGCTCAACCTGGGGCTGCGGTTGATCGCCCGGCGCAGCGACGGCTACCACGAAATCGAGACGCTCTTCGTGCCTCTCTGCCTGTTCGACGAGCTGGAGCTGGACCGTGCGTCACAGCCCGGGATCAGGCTCGACGTCCGTGGCGCTGACCTGCCTACAGACGAGGAAAATCTGGTCGTGCAGGCCGCCCAGCGGACCTGCAGAGAGCTCGAGCTGGAGCCCGCCCTCGAGCTGCGCCTCGCCAAGCACATTCCGATCGCGGCAGGGCTGGGTGGTGGCTCCTCCGATGCCGCGGCGACGATTCTGGGGATCGAGCGGCTCGTAGGACGGAGCCTCTGCGCGCGGGCCCGCGGCTCGCTCGCTCTCGCGCTCGGGGCCGATGTGCCCTTCTTCCTGTCCCCCAGGGCGAGTGTGGGCCGCGGCATCGGCGAGCTCCTCGAGCCGGTTCCGGACGTCCCGGAGATGTGGTGGCTCTTGATTTGTTTCGACTTTCCCGTCTCCACCGCGTGGGCCTATCGAGAGGCCTCTCGCGAATTGACGCTCCCCCGCGATGTGTCTAGTATCGCGGCGCTCCTGGGGCCTTCGGGGGTCCTCTCATCCCCCAAGAACGACCTCGAGACCGTGACCTCGCGACGTCATCCCGAAGTCGGGGCGGCACGGCGGGCGCTGGAGAGTTCGGGGGCGCTGGTGACGGGGATGAGTGGCAGCGGACCGACTGTGTACGGCCGGTTCGAGAGCGAGGCAGCAGCCAAGCGCGCGAGAGGCGCTCTCACGGTGTCGGACGGAGCGAGAACAATCCTGGTGAGCTCGCCCGGGAGCGCCTCCGACGACTGGGGATGGGGCGTCGCCAAGTGGTAAGGCAACGGGCTTTGGACCCGTCATTCGCAGGTTCGAATCCTGCCGCCCCAGCCAGTCGCGAAGGAGCGCTGGGCCAGAGCGAGCAAAGAGGGCTGAAGGGTCAGGAGTTAGGGCATGTCTGACAGCGACCTGAAGATCTTCACAGGAAACGCGTCCCCAGAGCTCGCGGCCGCCATCTGCCGTCACCTCGACGTCCGGCCGGGTCAGGCCGAAGTCAACGCGTTCAGTGACGGCGAGAGCAGGGTGGAGCTCCAGGAGAACGTGCGGGGCATGGACGTCTTCGTGGTCCAGTCCACCTGCAGCCCGGCGAACGAGACCCTGATGGAGCTCTTGATCCTGCTCGACACGGTGCGGCGCAGCTCCGCCAAGCGCATCACGGCGGTCATCCCCTACTACGGCTACAGCAGACAGGATCGCAAGGTTCGACCGCGCACGCCGATCACCGCACGGCTGGTCGCGGATCTGATTCAGGCATCCGGCGCGGACCGCGCGGTCTGCCTCGATCTCCATGCCGGCCAGATTCAGGGCTTCTTTGGCATTCCGGTCGACAACCTGTTCGCCATGCCCGTGTTGCTCGAGGAGATCCGATCCGTCGTTCCCTCCGGCGACCCCCTCGTCGTGGTCTCACCGGACGCGGGGGGTGTGGAGCGCGCTCGTGCGTATGCGAAGCGCCTGCATGCGGATCTCGCGATCGCGGACAAGCGGCGGGAGCAGGCCAACGTCTCTGAGATTCTCCACATCGTGGGCGACGTCAGGAGCAAGACGGCCATCATCGTCGACGACATGGTGGATACTGCGGGCTCCATCACACAGACCGCAGAGGCGGTCATGAAGGCGGGTGCTCGACGCGTGCTCGCCGCGGTCTCGCACCCCGTGCTCTCGGGGCCGGCGGTGCGCCGCATCAGCGAGTCACCGCTCGAGCGCCTCGTCACCACGGATACGATCCCGATGCGGCCGGAGGCGGAGAGCTGCGAGAAGATCTCGGTGGCGACGGTCTCCCATTTGCTAGGGGAGTCGATCCGCCGCATCCACAAAGAGGAGTCGGTCAGCACGCTCTTCGTGTGAGCCGGCGGGGGAAGCGAGATGGAGAGACTCAAACTCGAGGTCAGCCTGCGCGAGGCGACGGGTAAGGGAACAGCGCGCAAGCTGCGGGCCGCAGGAGTCATTCCGGCGGTGTTCTATGGCCACGGCATGGAGTCCGTTGCCCTGCAGATAAAGGCGTTGCTACTGGAGCGCGCCATCCACGGCGGAGCGAACGCGCTGATAGACCTCGAGGGCCCGAAGCAGGTCAAGAACAAGCCCGTCCTGATCAAAGACCTTCAACGCAATCCCGCGACGCGCAAGCTCCTGCACTGCGATCTGTTCGCGGTCGACCTGAAGGAGAAGCTCACGATCGACGTTCCCATCCACTACGTCGGCCGAGCCAGGGGGGTCGTCGAGCAAGGCGGTGTACTCGAGACCCTGACGCGCCAGCTCCAGGTGAGCTGCATGCCGTTGGCTATTCCCGAGTCGTTTGAGATCGACGTGAGTGAGCTGGCGATCGGCGACTCCATCTACGTTCGCGACGTGACGTTCCCGGAGGGTGTAGAGGGCTCCACCGACCCGGACGCCCCCATCGTGCACGTGGTGACGCCGCGGGTCGAGGAGGAAGTGAAGGAGGAGGAAGAGGAGACGCCCGAGGTCGCCGAGGGTACGCCGGAGGGCGAGACTCCGCCTCCGCCTGCCGCCAAGGACGGCAGCGAAGCGTAGTCCCGCTCGAGACGGATGCACCTGTTCGTCGGGCTCGGGAATCCCGGGAGGAGATACAGGGACACCCTCCACAACGCGGGGGCTCTGGCGTGCGAACGGTTCGCGGCGCGCAACCGGCTCGGCAACGACACTCGTAAGTTTCAGAGTCGCTTCCGAAGAGGCAGGGTCGGGGACGCGGACGTCGCGGTGCTGGAGCCGCAGACCTACATGAATCTCTCCGGCGAAGCGGTGGCAGAGGCGGTGCGCTACCTGCCCGTGGAGGTGGAGGAGATCGTACTCGTCTGGGACGACATGGACCTGCCGCTGGGCAAGCTCCGGCTGCGCAAGGCGGGCGGGCACGGTGGCCACAACGGAGTCCGCTCGGTGATCGAGAGGCTGGGCACCCAGGACTTCGCGCGCCTGCGAGTAGGCGTCGGCCGCCCGCCGAGCGGAAGGGGCGGCCATCTGCTCTCGAAAGCGCGTAGGGTAGAGCGAAAGAAGTTCTCGGAGACGCTCGAGCTGGCCGCTCAGGCCCTGGAGATCATCGTGCAGGAAGGCTTCGAGGTGGCCATGAACCGCTACAACGCGCTACCTGCACCCGGACAGGAAGGGGAAGCAACACGTGAGTAGCTTGGTGGTGGCGGCGGCCGGGGCGGGAGTTCTCGCCCTGATCTTCGCGTGGATAAAGGCGCGCTCGGTCGCGCGAGCGGAGGTCGGCACGGATCGAATGGCCGAGATCGCCGGCTACATCCAGGAAGGCGCCATGGCATTTCTGGGCAAGCAGTACCGGGTGCTCTCGATCTTCATCCTCTCGGTGGCCGTGCTGCTCGTCGGCGGCTACTGGACTCGAGGCACGCAGCTGATCGCCCTGTCGTTCGTCGTGGGGGCGGTCTGCTCCGGGCTTGCCGGGTACTTCGGCATGCGCGTGGCCACGCTGGCGAACGTGCGGACCACTGCGGCGGCGCGGAACTCGCTCAGCGATGGCCTCAGGGTCGCCTTCAGCGGCGGCGTGGTCATGGGGATGAGCGTCGTGGGGCTCGGCGTTCTCGGGCTCTCCGCGCTGCTGCTGCTGTACACGCGCCTCCACGGCTGGGGCGTTAGCGATGTGACCGGTCAGGTGCTCACCCTGATGTCGGGCTTCAGCCTCGGAGCCAGCTCTATCGCGCTGTTCGCGCGTGTGGGGGGCGGGATTTACACCAAGGCCGCCGACGTCGGTGCGGACCTGGTGGGCAAGGTCGAGGCGGGACTTCCGGAGGACGACCCACGCAACCCCGCAGCGATCGCGGACTGCGTCGGCGACAACGTGGGTGACGTGGCCGGCATGGGCGCCGATCTGTTCGAGTCCTACGTTGGCGCCATCATCGGGGCCATGATTCTGGGCGTCCCCTACGCGATCTCGATCGACGTCGCGACGGAGGGCCAGGTCAACTTCGTGATCCTGCCGCTCGCACTGGCCGGCGTGGGGATTGTCGTCTCGATCGTGTCGACCTTCTTCGTGCGGACGTCGGAAGGAGGGAACCCGCAGACCGCCCTGAACCTGGGTGTGTTCGGCTCGGTGGCCGTGATGATCCCCGTGGCCTACGTCACCATCGTCCAGGTCGTGGGAGACGGACCGGTCTGGAACATCCTCGGCGCCATGGTGCTGGGTCTGGTTGGCGGCGTGGTTATCGCGCTTGCCACGGAGCACTACACCGCGACGGATACCGCCGCGGTGAACGAGATCGCCGCTGCCTCCCTCACGGGAGAGGCAACGAACATCATCTCGGGCCTCGCCGTCGGGATGCGATCGACGGTGATTCCGGTCCTGGTGATCGCGCTGGCCATGGTAGGCGCACACAGCCTGTGCGGCCTCTACGGCATCGCCATGGGTGGACTGGGCATGCTCTGCACGGTGGGGATCCAGCTCGCCGTCGATGCCTACGGCCCGATTGCGGACAACGCCGGCGGGATCGCGGAGATGAGTGGGACGGGGCCGGAGGTTCGCGAACGCACAGACCTGCTCGATTCCGTCGGGAACACGACGGCGGCCATCGGCAAGGGCTTCGCGATCGGCTCTGCGGCACTCACGGCGCTGGCGCTGTTCAGCGCCTTCCGGACCCAATCCAACCTGGAGTCCCTCGATCTGTTGAACCCGATCGTGATGGCGGGCGTGTTCGTGGGGGGCATGGTGCCCTTCGTCTTCAGCTCCCTTGCAATGAAGGCGGTCGGAGTCGCAGCAGGCGAGATGATCGAGGAGGTGCGGCGCCAGTTCCGCGAGATCCCGGGTCTGCTCGAGGGGACTGCCAAGGCGGAGTACGCAAACTGTGTTGCGATCTCTACCGCGGCCTCGATCCGTCGCATGCTGGCGCCAGGACTGCTGGCCGTCAGTGTGCCGGTCCTGGTCGGCTTCCTGATCGGCAAGCAGGCGCTCGGCGGTGTGCTGGCTGGAGTCACGGTCACGGGCGTCCTGATGGCGCTCTTCATGGCGAATGCCGGCGGGGCCTGGGACAACGCCAAGAAGACCATCGAGGGGGGCGCGCATGGCGGAAAGGGCACCGACGCCCACAAGGCGGCGGTGGTCGGCGACACGGTCGGCGATCCGTTCAAGGACACGGCCGGCCCGTCCCTCAACATCCTGATCAAGCTCATGGCCGTCGTCAGCGTAGTGATCGCCCCCCTGATCGCGTAGATAAGACCCAGGTTCTGGGGTCGGCGCCCTGCAAGCGCCGCGCAAGCGGCGCGCGCAGCGAAGCCCGAAGGGCTGAGCGGAGGTGGGTGGCCCGCGGCCGCCCGCGGGCCGGTCCCACAAGACCGGCCGGGTCCCACAGGAGCTGCTAGACTGCGTCTCCCTAGGCTGCGCTTCGCAATGGCGCTGCGTCCTCGGTCCCGGATGCTGGGGCCCAATTGACCAGGAGGAACAACAGGAGTGCGAGAGTACGAGCTCGTCTACGTCATTCAGCCGGATGCCACGCCCGAGCGAGAGCAGGAGATTCACGCCCGGGCAGACGGCGCGATCGAGGCCGCAGACTCCCGGGTTCTCCTGCGGGATGATTGGGGCAAGCGAAAGCTCGCCTACGAGATCAAGAGCTTCCAGAAGGGCCACTACTTCCAGCTCAACTTCCTGGGCAACGGGAGTGAGGTGAGCGAGCTCGAACGCTCGCTTCGGCTAGATCAGGACGTGCTGCGCTTCCTCAGCATCCAAGTCACCGACAACGTCAAAGACGTAGAGGGTCGGGTCAAGGAAGCGACCGAGCAGGCCGAGGAGCAGGCGCGTCGGCGCGAGGAGCGTGCCCGCATCGAGGCGGAGCGCGAGCTGGAACGGGAGCAGGAGCGCGCGCGCATGCAGACCGAGAGCGAGCACCTGCGCAAAGCGTCCGATGATGCGGACGGTCCCACGAAAGCCGACTCGTCTGGAGACGAGCCGCCGCCCAGCGCCGCTCCGATCGCAGCGGAGGAGCCGGAGGTCGCCAAAGCCAGCGAGTCCGAGGTTCCCGAGGCCAGCAAGTCCGAGGTTCCCGAGGCCAGCAAGCCCGAGGTTCCCGAGCCCAGCGAGTCCGAGGTTCCCGAGCCCAGCAAGCCCGAGGTTCCCGAGGCCAGCAAGCCCGAGGTTCCCGAGGCCAGCAAGCCCGAGGAGTAGGAGGCCAGCATGGTCGAGATCGTTGCCAAGAGGCCGACCCGTAAGAAGCGCCGCGGTGCCCGACGCATGTTCAGCCGGAACAAGATGTGCCGCTTCTGTGCGGACTCCACCTTGGAGCTCGACTACAAGGACGCGAAGACGCTGCGCATCTTTCTTACAGAGCGCTGCAAGATCATTCCTCGGCGGATCAGCGGGAACTGTGCGAAGCACCAGCGCAAGCTCACCGTGGAGATCAAGCGCGCCCGCCACATCGCTTTGATCCCGTTCACCACGGCTCATCAGTAGGAGGCACGCGGTGGCCGGATCGATGCAAGTCGTTCTCACCGAGGACATCCCCAAGCTGGGTCTGGCCGGCGAGGTGGTGAAGGTTCGCCCCGGCTTCGGGCGGAACTTCCTGCTGCCGCAGGGCAAGGCGATGCTTGCGACCCCCGGGCGCGTCAAGCGCTTGGAGCATCAGCGCCGGGTCGTCGACGAGAAGCAACGCAAGGACGTCGCTGTCCAGGAGGAGATCGCCCGCGGGCTGGCCGGCGTCGATCTCACCTTCGAGATGCAGGCGAGCCCCGAGGGCAAGCTCTTTGGATCGGTGACCAACGCCGATATCGCCGCGCGCCTGGCCGAGGGGGGCTTCGAGATCGACCGCAGGAAGATCGAGCTGGCAGAGGCGATCAAGCAGGCGGGAGACCACAGCGCCTCGGTGCGGCTCCACCGCGAGGTGATCGCCGAGCTCCAGGTCAAGGTCGTCTCGGCGGGGAGCCCCGAGCCAGAGGAGCTGGAGTCCGAGGCGGAGACCGAGGATTCCGCCGAAGTTTCCGACGAGGAAGCCTCCTTCGACGAGTAGTCACGGTGTACACTGTGGCTTCCGTGGGGGAGAGGTTTGGCGACCGAGACGGAAGTCAGCAGCAGAGCTAGGGGCGGAGCGCGGCGGCAGGAGAGCCTCCGGGCGATCCCTTCCGATCACGAGGCCGAGCGTGCGGTGCTAGGCGCGCTCATCCTCGACCACGACTCCTACTTCAAGGTCGAGGACAAGCTGAGCCCCCAAGCCTTCGATCTGCCGAGGCACCGCATACTGTACGAGGCCTGTGTCGAGCTGGCCGCGAAGCAGCAGGCGGCAACCCTGATCACTCTGCGGAGCTACCTCGAGGAGCAGGGCCAGCTCGATCAGATCGGTGGTGTGGCGTTCCTGAGCCGAGTGGCCGATGCCGTTCCCACGGCCGCGCACATCGAGCATCACGCCACCATCCTGCGCGAGAAATCGCTGGCCCGCGCGCTGATCCGCAGCTGCGAGGAGGTCTCGTCGCGCGGCTACTCCGGGCGCGAGACGGTCGACGAGCTGCTCGAGCACGCCGAGCGCGAGATCTTGCAGATCGCAATCGGTCACGCGCAGAACCAGTTCACGTCGATGCGCGACGAGATGCAGAGCACGTTCGACCACATCGAGCGAGTCCAGGCTGGTGAGGTGGTCGGCGTGCGCACGGGCTTCGAGGACTTCGATCGCAGGACCGGCGGCCTACACGGTGGCGAGCTGTTGGTCCTGGCCGCCCGCCCCAGCGTGGGGAAGACCGCTCTGGCTCTCAATGTGGCGCGCAACCATGCCGTGAACCAGAACGGCTGTGTCGGTTTTTTCTCACTCGAGATGACCAAGCGGGAGCTGGTGCTGCGCTTCCTATTTTCAGAGGCCAAGGTCGACAACGTTCGCTTCGCGAACGGGATGCTCTCCGACGAGGATTGGACGCGCCTGACCCACGCGGCGACGACGCTCGAGAGCACACGTCTGTACCTGGACGACAGCATGGCCGTCACCGTGGGCGACATCTCTGCTCGCGCCAGGCGGCTGCACCGAGAGCAGAACCTGACCCTGCTCATCGTCGACTACATCCAGCTAATCCAGGGGCGCCGGGACGAGGAGCGGCGCGAGCAGCAGGTGGCAGATATCAGCCGCTCGCTCAAGCTCCTGTCCAAGGATCTCGATGTCCCCGTGATCGCACTGTCCCAGCTCAACCGCGGTCCGGAGAATCGTCCCGACAAGCGCCCACAGCTGGCCGACCTGCGCGAGTCTGGTGCGATCGAGCAGGATGCCGACAACGTGGTGTTCATTTACCGCGACGAGCTCTACGACGAAGATAGTCCGGACCAGGGCATTGCAGAGGTGATCATCGCAAAGCAGCGCAACGGTCCGATCGGCACGACCAAGCTCCAGTTCGAGAAGCGCTACGGACGCTTCCACAACCTGGCGGGTCTCGACGCTGCGCCCCCGGTCGAAGCGGGCTTTGATCCGGGGCCAGAGCCGGAGGGCTGGAACAGTGGAGGCAGCACGGAGCCGCCGTTCTGATGCGGCTCGGGCTCGGGCGCAAGCTCACGAAGCCGCTCGCGCTCCCGCCAGGCTCCACCGTCGGCATCTGCGCGCCGTCCGGTCCCGTGAACGCTACCGCGCTGGAGGCTGGACTGAGCTGGCTCGACCGGGCGGGCTACAAGACGCGCTGCGCGACACATCTGCGCGATCGCTCCGGCTTCCTCGCCGGTGGCGACGAGGAGCGGCTTGCGGACCTGCTCGAGCTGGTCCGCGCGCCGGAGGTCCGCGCGATCATCCTGGCACGGGGAGGCTACGGACTGGGTAGGTTGCTCGCGCGGCTGGACCCCAGGGAGATCCGCCGCACGCGGAAGCTCTTCGTGGGCTTTAGCGACGCCACGTTGCTCTTGCTCTGGCTCGCTCGCTGCGCGCGGCTCGCCGGAGTCCACGGTCCCATGCTGGAGCGCAATGACACGACGCCCGAGGCTCAGGAGCGCCTGCTCGAGCTGCTGCGCGGGGGCGCGGGGTGGCTGGTCCCGCTCGAGGGTTCCCGGCTCAAAGGCGGTCGGAGTCGGGGGCGCCTGGTCGGCGGAAACCTGACGTTGCTCGCGGGAAGCCTGGGTACGCCGTGGGAGGTGGACACGCGCGGCGCCATCCTGTTCCTCGAGGAGGTCGGAGAGGAGCCCTACGCGATCGACCGGACGCTGGTGCAGCTACGGGAGGCGGGCAAGCTTCGGGCGGCGCGTGGCGTTGCCATCGGGCGGCTCGTGGACTGCGCCTCCGAGCGCTACCCTGACGTTACGGCACGACACGTGGTTGCCGAGATCCTGAAGGCCGAGGTCGAAGGGCCCATCGTCGAGGATCTGCCGATCGGACACGTCGCGGACAATCGCGCGCTCGGGTTCGGGATCGCCGCGGAGCTCGACGGCAACCTCGGCACGCTGACCCTGCTCGGCCCGGTCGTGGAGGAGGGCGCTTGAGGCTGGCCGCCGTACGAAACAAGCTCGCGAAGGTCGACCGCGCCGTCGATCGAGCGATCCAGAAGGGAGAGCTCCCGGGCGCCGTGATTGAGTCCGTGCTGCTCGGCGCAGCGAGCTCCGAGGTGCCAGGGAGCCGACTTCGCGCCGGCGAGGAGCTCCGCTACCGAGGAGTGCACGGCGCCGCGGTTCTCTCGCCGGAGCGACACGAAGTGCAGCCGGATACGGTCTACGACCTGGCCTCACTGACCAAAGTGATGGCGACCACACCAGCGCTGATGCTCTTGCTGGCGGAGCAGAAGCTCGCGCTGGACCAGCCCGTCATGGACGTGTTGCCGGCCTTCGCAGAGCACGGCAAGGAGAAGATCAGCGTGCGCCACCTCCTGGCGCACTGCTCGGGCTTACGGCCCTGGCGCGCCTACCACGCGGACCTGCGCGAGCGCGAGCGCCGCTTCGGCGATCGGCTGCTCGCTACCTCAGCGGGCCGCGATTCGATCGTGAATCGCATCCTGCGCAGCGCGCCCGTCCACGAGCCACGCGAGGCATCCGTGTACGGGGACCTGGGCTTCATCGTGTTGGGCCAGATCGTGAGCGAGCTGGCCAAGGAGCCGCTCGACTCTTTCTGCAAGCGACGCATCTACGAGCCCCTGGGGATGACGGACACGGGCTTCAACCCGATTCCGTTCCGCGCCGCACGGGCGAGGATTGCCGCGACGGAGGACTGCGCCTGGCGCGACAAGGTCGTCTGGGGAGAGGTCCACGATCCGAACGCCTGGGCCATGGGCGGAGTGGCCGGGCACGCGGGTCTGTTCGGAACGGCGGAAGACGTGCTCCGCTTTGCCAGCGAGATGCTGGCCGCCGACCGCGGAGAGAGCCAGCTCTTCTCGCAGCAGGTCGCCCGCGAGTTCTCTCGTCGGCAGGAGCTCACTCCGGGCAGCGACTGGGCGCTCGGCTGGGATACGCCCACTCCCGGTCGCTCGACGTCAGGACGCTACTTCTCGCCTCGCTCGATCGGGCACACAGGCTTCACGGGCACGAGCCTGTGGATCGACCTCCCGCGCAGCTGGGTGGTCGTGATGCTGTCCAACCGAGTGCATCTCGTCGCCAAGCGCAGCCGCTTCGAGCTGCGGCCCCATGTGCACGACCTGATCTGGGAGGCGTTCCTTGCCGCCTGAGCTGCCGCCACTGGAGGCGATCCGCCACGTCCACCTGATTGCGATCGCAGGCACGGGGATGGGCTCGCTGGCCTGTATGCTCGCGGATCAGGGCTTTCGCGTGACCGGGAGCGATCTCGACACCTACCCGCCCATGAGCGATCAGCTCCGCGACGCGGCGATCGAGGTGCAAAAGGGCTATGTGGCCGACCACGTGCTGCGCGAGGCTCCGGACCTGGTGGTGATCGGGAACACCGTGAGCAAGGACAACTCGGAGGCGCGCGCCGCCATCGACGGCGGCCTTCCCTACCTCTCCTTCCCCGACGCGGTGCAGTTGTTCTTCATGCGCGGAAAGCACAGCGTGGTCGTGACGGGCACGCACGGCAAGACCACCGCGACGAGCTTGATCGGCTGGATCCTCACTCATGCGGGGAGGGACCCGAGCGTCCTGGTAGGTGGAGTCGCGCGGAATCTCGGCGGCAGCATACGCCTCGGTCGGGGCGAGCACTTCGTGATCGAGGGGGACGAGTACGACACGGCGTTCTTCGACAAGACGCCAAAGTTCCTGCACTACGCTGCCCGTACGCTGCTCCTCACCTCCTGCGAGTTCGACCACGCCGATATCTACGCGTCGCTTTCGCAGATCCAGGCCGAGTTCCGAAAGCTCGTGGCGGCAGTGCCGGAGGACGGGTGCATCATCGCTGCGAGCGATGCAGAGAGCGTCCGCGACGTGCTGGACGGCGCGCGAGCCAGGGTAGAGGGCTACGGATTCCGGGATCCCGCGCTCTGGCGCGTGAGCGACATCGCCTTCGACTCCGACGGCACGAGCTTCACGCTCTGGAAGGAGAGCCGGCGCATGTCGCGAATTCGGCTACCGATGTACGGCCGTCACAACGTGGAGAACGCGGTCGGAGCCGTCGCGGTGAGCGACGCACTCGGCGTGGATCCGGAGCAAGCCGCCGAGGCGCTGGAGGAGTTCCAGGGAGTACGTCGTCGGCAGGAGCTGCGGGGGGAAGAGAACGGCTTTGCGGTCATCGACGACTTCGCGCACCACCCCACGGCGGTGCGCGAGACGATCGCCGCCATTCGGGCCAGTTATCCCGAGCGCAAGCTGTGGGCGGTCTTCGAGCCGCGCACGAACACCAGCCGGCGCCGCTACTTCGAGGCTGAGTTCAGCAAGGCACTTGGCGGCGCAGATGCGACAATCCTCGCCGGCGTATTTCGGCCGGAGCTGATTCCGGAGGAAGAGCGACTGCGGCCCGAACGGATCACGAGCGAGCTCGAGCAGCTCGGCAGGGAGGCAGTGTTTCTCCCGGATGTCGATGACATCATCGAGTACCTCGTGACGGGTCGGACCGGCGCTGACGTGGCCCTGATCATGTCGAACGGGGCCTTCGGCGGCATCTGGGAGCGCTTGCTCGCGAGGCTCAAGCAGGGTTAGGCAAGATGGCGGAGATCCAGGCGACCGGTCTGAGACGTGGAACACCCATCGTTCACGAAGGGGTTCCGTATCGCGTGCTCCAGTTCGAGCACCGCACGCCAGGCAACAAACGCGGCTTCGTGCAGACCAAGCTACGCAACCTGCTCGACGGCACACAGCGCGAGGTGAGATTCTCCGCCTCGGAGTTCATCGAGCGGGCCCATGTCGAGGCCCGCGAGATGGAGTACCTCTACGCGGAGCCCGCTGCGGCCATATTCATGGACACGGAGAACTACGAGCAGCTCAGCCTGCCGAAGGAAGCGCTCGGAGACGCGGCTCCATGGCTCAGCGAAGGCATGCGCCTCCACGTGGAGCTCCTCGACGGGAACCCGATCGGCCTGCAGCTGCCGAAGACAGTCGAGATTGGCGTGCGCGAGGCGGAGCCCGTCGTCAAGGGCCAGACCGCGGCCAAGTCGAGCAAGCCCGCCGTGCTCGACAACGGCGTGAGCCTTCAGGTGCCCCCCTTCATCGACGCGGGGGACCGGATCCGCGTGGATCCCGGCGAGCTTCGCTACATCGAGCGCTCCAAGTAATCTCGATCCGGCCGGAGGCGCAGGTACAGCTGGCCCTTACCGAGCTGCTCGGCCTCCACGATCGCCTTCGTGAGCCAGCGCTTGGCTCCGCGTACGGACTCCTCGAGTCCCTCCCCACGCGCGCAGCGAGCCGCGATCGACGAGGAGAGCGCACACCCGGTGCCGTGAACGCTGCCGCCGGGGACGCGGTCGCTGGAGATCCAGCACTCACCCTGCTCGGTCAGCAGAAAGTCGTCCGCCGGGCCCTCGGCGTGTCCGCCCTTTATGAGAGCGGCGCCGGCGCCCATATCTAGCAGCGCGCGGGCCGCGCGCTCCGGATCCGTGGTTCCGGTCAGAACCTCGGCCTCCGACAGGTTCGGCGTGACCAGGCTGGCACCGGGAATCACGCGCTCCGCCAGATTTCGCAGCGCCCTGCGCTCCAGCAGGAACGAGCCGTCCGACGCCCGCAGCACGGGGTCGACGATGCAAGGCAAGTCGAAGCGCTCCAGCACACTCGACACCCGGAGCAGCACGTCGTCGGTCGCGAGCATGCCGATCTTGATGACGTCTGGGCGGATGTCGTCCAGGAGAGCGCTCAGCTGCTCGCCGACCACGTTCGGGAAGACGGGTAGCGAGCGGCGGATGCCGACGCTCGTCTGCACCGTGAGCGCCGTCGGGACCGCCATCCCGTGCACTCCGTGGAGCGCGAAGACCTGAAGGTCGAGCTGAATTCCGGCCCCGCCGCTGGGATCCGAGCCGGCGATCGCAAGCGCGCTCTTCACCTTACGAGGGTGGCGGGGCCATCAGGGTCAGGACTACCAGACGCGCGCTGGAGTCGTTCGTGATCCCGTGAAGCTCGCCCGCGGCAGCCATGACGGCCTCGCCTGTGACGAGCGTCCGGCTCTCCTCGCCGATCTGGAAGCGTCCCTCACCCAGAGCCACCAGATAGACCTTGTCCGACCCGTCATGGGCGTGCGTCTTCTGTGACTGACCCGGCTCCAGGCAGTAGAGGTCGAGAAAGAAGCGCTCAGACGAGAACAGACCGACCTTCTGCATCTTCTCCGACGCAAAGCGCTGAGCTGCGGAGTCCCAGCGAACGACCTTCATCCAGGCGTGTCCACCCACTGGATGTTGGTGTCGAGCACGGGCGGTGCGTCCGTGTTCAGAATCGAGAGCTTGCGGGCCACGAGCCCGGCGAGCTCGCGGATGGCCACGGCGCTGGCCGAGTCGGGCTCTGAGATCAGCGTTGGCTTGCCGGCGTCGCCGGCCTCCACTACCTGCGGCTCGAAGGGGACCTGGACGAGAAGCTCGGTGCCGAGCTCACGAGCTGCGCGCGCACCCCCGCCCTCGCCGAAGAGGGTGTGTCGGGTGTCGCAGCCATCGCAGACGAAGTAGCTCATGTTCTCCACGATCCCGAGCACCGGTACGTTCACGCGTTGGAACATCTGCAGTCCCTTGCGCGCGTCGATCAGGGCGACCTCCTGTGGTGTCGTGACGATGACCGCGCCAGCGAGTGGGGCCGTTTGGGTCAGTGTGAGTGCGGCGTCGCCCGTACCGGGCGGCAGATCGAGCACCAGGTAGTCGAGCTCACCCCAGCGCACGTCGGCGAGGAACTGACGAATGACTCCGTGGACCATGGGTCCGCGCCAAATGACCGGTCCGTTCTCACCAGCAAGGAAGCCGATCGACATGAGCTGGAGGCCGAAGCTCTCCAGCGGGATGATCTTCTTCTCCTGCGTCACCTCGGGCCTACCCTGGATCCCGAGCATGAGCGGAATCGACGGACCGTAAATGTCGCAGTCGAGCAGCCCCACCTTCGCGCCGCCCGCTGCGAGCGCCAGCGCGAGGTTGACGGAGATGGTCGACTTTCCCACGCCGCCCTTACCGCTGGCGACCGCGATCGCGTTCTGCACGTGCTCGAGGCCCTCGGGCTTGCCCTGATGGCTGGTGCCGCGAGTCTGTGCGGTCATGTTCACGGAGACCTCCTCGACCCCGTCCAGCGCGCCGACCGCCGCTCGCGCGGCGCCCTCGAACTTCTCCTTGACAGGACAGGCGGGCGTCGTGAGCTCGATCGAGAAGGAGACGCGGGAGCCGTCGATCGCGATGTTCTTCACGAAGCCGAGATCGACGATGGAGCGCTTGAAGTCCGGATCCTCGATCGGGCGCAGCGCATTCAGCACCTCACCCTCGGTCACGCTGCTCATGGCGGCTCCTGCTGCAATTCGCTCGACAGGTATCAAAATATACTAATCCGTCAAGATTAGCGCCGGGTAGACTCGCGACTGTGGCGAGCCTGTACGACCAGATCTATCGCGTGGTGCGCCGCATCCCGCGCGGCAAGGTCGCAACCTACGGCCAGGTCGCGCGCCTGGCAGGCCTACCGAACCAGGCCCGCCTCGTCGGCTACGCGCTCCACGCGCTCTCCCACGACGAGGTTCCGTGGCAGCGCGTACTGAACGCGCGGGGACAGGTGAGCCCGCGCGGCATCAACGGTCCCGACGAGCTACAGCGAGAGCTCCTAGAAGACGAGGGAATCGAGTTCGACCTACGCGGCCGAGTGGACCTCTCGCGCTTCGCATGGAAGCAAAGATCGCGCTAACCCCGCCGGCGCCGGACCGTCCCCAAGTTCAGATTCCGTTGAGAACCGGCAACTGCCTACGAGGCTTGGCAACCGTGCAAGCGCCGCGAACGCGGCGCGCGCAGCGAAGGCCCTGGGCCTGAGCGGAGGTGGGTGGCCGCGGCCGCCCGCGGCCGGGTCCCACAGGGCCTGGCGCCAGCTCGCCGCCGTTACGCGCCAGCGCGTGTCTTCCTCCTCCGCGAGGTCCAGGTCGAAAACGTAGACGTCGGCTTGGGGGCGGCGGAGGTCGCCGAAGTCGAGGGTTGGGGCGCGGGCGAGGCCGGCGAGGACGCTTGCGCGCGCGCGTCCGTTCTCCTGGAGCTCGAGGGTGCGCACGCGTGTGAGCACGTAAATCGAGCCGCGGCGCAGGTAGTACGCCGTCAGGATCGCGCGTACGTCTTCCTGGTTGCGACCTCTCGTGTCCGAGTAGGTCTCGGAGATCATGTCTCGGAGCGTGCCGAGGTCCCGCTCCCTCGAAGCGCGCTCCACCTCCGAGAACAACGCGCGAATGCGGGCTTCCGGAGTCTCCGGAGGGCGGTCGCAGCCCATGAGCAGTCCGAGCAGAACGACCGCGAGCCAGGCACCCCCCGTGTGCACGACGACAGGCTAACGCTTCGACCGACGCAACGCCGAGGTCGGGGTCCTGGCGCGGTGGATCCCCTTACTGAGGTATCATCGACCAGGAAAAACAGGAGGTCAGTGAGGAATGTCAGAATTCTGCAAGAGCGAGCGCGACGGTCGGGTGTTGACCGTCACCATCACTCGCCCCGAAGTGATGAACAGCCTTCACCCGCCCGCAAACCAGGCGCTGGCAAAGGTCTGGGACGATTTTGCGGCCGACCCGGAGCTCTGGGTGGGCATCATTACGGGAGAGGGGGATCGCGCTTTCTCCGCTGGCAACGACTTGAAGTTCCAGGCGTCCGGCGGGCGCGGCGAGCAGCAGCGCGCAGGCTTCGGCGGGCTCACGTCCCG
This sequence comes from Myxococcota bacterium, assembly GCA_965247115.1. Taxonomy (GTDB): domain Bacteria; phylum Myxococcota_A; class UBA9160; order SZUA-336; family SZUA-336; genus JAUXJB01. The sequence continues at coordinate 1,307,765 of CBDFGR010000003.1, read as the reverse complement.
CTTCGACCTCGTCAAGCCGGTGATCGCTGCGGTGAACGGCGTGGCGATGGGCGGGGGCTTCGAGATCGCGCTCGCCTGCGATCTGATCATCGCCTCGGAGCAGGCGGTCTTCGCCCTGCCGGAGCCGCGTGTCGGTCTGGCCGCCCTCGCGGGTGGGCTGCAGCGCTTGCCGCGCATGATCCCGCTGAAGCATGCGATGGGCATGATCCTGACCGGTCGTCGGGTCGGCGCGCAGGAGGGGAAAGAGCTGGGCTTCGTGACCGACGTGGTTCCCCACGCCGACCTGCTCAAGTCCGCGCGGGCCTGGGCGGAGCAGATCCTGGAGTGCTCCCCGCTCTCCATTCGCGCGAGCAAGCAGACCGCGAGCCGCAGTCAGGACGTCGCGGATCTGCAGGAGGCCATGAAGACCGGCCGCTACCCCGCCATCGCGGAGATGGTGAAGAGCGAGGACTTCGTCGAAGGTCCAAAGGCATTCGCAGAGAAGCGTCCACCCCAGTGGAAGGGCAAGTAGTCGCGGCAAGGAAAAGACGAAATGAAGATTCTCTGGTTTCACCTCATGCCTTACACCGAGCTCCCGGACTCCTTCAAGGAGGACCACCCGTCGGTCTGGGTCGACATCGACTCGCGCCTGTTCGACCCCGAGAAGGCGCACGGCATGTACAACGATTTCATGGACGAGCTCGAGTTCGCGGCCGAGATCGGCTTTGACGGCGTCTGCGTGAACGAGCACCACCAGAACGCGTACGGGCTCATGCCCTCCCCGAACCTGATCGCCAGCAGCCTTGCGCGTCGCACGCGCGATGCGGCGATCGTCGTCATGGGGAACTCGCTCGCGCTCTACAACCCGCCGGTACGGGTCGCGGAAGAGTTCGCCATGCTCGACGTCATCTCCGGCGGCCGACTCGTCGCGGGCTTCCCCGTGGGCAGCCCCATGGATACCTGCTACGCCTATGGCGCCAATCCGAGCCAGCTGCGTGAGCGCTACTACGAGGCGCACGATCTTGTGATGAAGGCCTGGCAGGACCCGGATCCCTTCGTCTTCAACGGACGCTTCACGAAGCTGCGCTACGTAAACCCGTGGCCACGGCCGGTGCAGAAGCCCCATCCGCCCATCTGGATTCCGGGCGGGGGCTCGGTCGAAACCTGGCACTGGTGCGCGGAGCTCGACTACGTCTACGCCTACCTGTCCTACTTCGGCTACCAGTCCGGGCTGGCGACGATGCAGGGCTTCTGGAACGAGATGAAGGAGCTCGGCAAGGATCGGAATCCCTTCCGCGCGGGTTTCCTCCAGTTCGTCGGTGTGGCGGAGTCGCGTGAGGAAGCCCTGGACCTGTACCGGGAGCCGGCGGAGTATTTCTACAACCGCTGCCTCCACGTCGACGCCCGCTACGCGATGCCTCCTGGCTACTCCAGCGAGGCGACGATCCGTTCGCGCATCCAGTCGCAGGTAGTGCAGGCCGCGACGCGGGCGAGCGAGCGCTCTACGGACCGGGAGGCGTTCAGCGCTCCAGGCTTCGAGGAGATCGTCGACAAGGGGTACGTGATCATCGGCAGTCCCGACGAGGTGGCGGAGCAGCTGCGCGAGGTCGCCGTCACCATGAACGTGGGACAGCTCATGCTGCTGCTCCAGTATGGAAACATGAGCAAGGACCTCACGCTCTACAACACCGAGATGTTCGCCAAGCGGGTCTTTCCACAGCTCACCGACCTGTTCGAGGACGAGTGGGAGAACAAGTGGTGGCCCACACCCATGCAGAGGGAGGATCGGGCGGTTCCGCGCGAGGTCGTTCGATGAGCGAGCCCTCCGAGAGGAGGGTACAGGTCAACGGTGCGGCGTGTCGCGTCTGGCGAAAAGGCGTCGGACCCAAGCTCGGCGTGCTCGCTGGGCTCGGCGGGTTCCCGAGCTGGTCGCCCTTTCTGGAGCGGTTGTCGGGAAGTCGACAGGTGATCGTGCCCTCGCTGCCGGGCTTCCCCGGTGGGGACGGTCACCGTGAACTGGACGATCTGCCGGACTGGGTCAGCGCCATCCTGGATCTGCTCGAGGCTGCTGAGCTCGATGGCGCTGATCTGATCGGACTGGGAGTGGGGGGTGCCCTCGCCGCGGAGGTGGCTGCGCTCTCGCGTGCAAGCGTCGGATCGCTAGTCCTCGTCGCTCCGTTCGGACTCTTTGACGAGGCGGACCCCGTGGCCGACGTCTGGGCTCGACGGGTAAGCGAGATTCCTGCGCTCCACTCCGCGAGGCCGGAGGAGTTCGCGGGCGAGCTGCGCTGTCCCAAAGGGGTCGAGGAGATCGAGTGGCAGGTAGAGCAGGTGCGCGCCGCGGAGGCTGCAGCCAGGTTGTTGTGGCCGACGGGCGACCTGGGTTTGCGCAAGCGGCTTCACCGCATCACAGCCGACACATTGCTGGTGTGGGGGAGCGACGATCGCATCGTCCCCGCCAGCTACGCGAAGCGCTTTGCCGACGGGATCTCCGCCGAGACGACGATCCGCTCCATTGAGGGCGCGGGTCACCGCGTGGACTTCGATGCCCCCGAGGCCCTCGCGAAGACGATCCTCGACTTCACGAGCTAGAGGCGGCGGCGCCCACCGCCGCGCGACTCGGACCGACGCCGTCGGAGGGTGGGAACGTCCCCCGGCGCGCGTCTTGTGGGACCCGGCGCGCGAGCGGTCGCGCGCCACCCACCTCTGCTCAGGGCTTTGCCCTTCGCTGCGCGCGCCGCGTTCCGCGGCGCTTGCATGGTTGCCGAGCCCCGTAGGAGGTTGCCGGTTCTCCACGGAATCTAACTTGGGACGGTCCTTAGTCTTCAGTTCTGACCGCCGTTGCACCTCCCTGCAAGCGCAGCGGAACGCGGCGCGCGCAGCGAAGGCCGTAGGCCTGAGCGGAGGTGGGTGGCCCGCGGCCGCCCGCGGGCTGGGTCCCACAAGACGGGCCGGGTCCCACTATAAGGACTGCCAGCCGGTGCCCGAGTGGCCGAAGTCGAAGCTTTGGGGGTGCAGCACCTCGCAAAGGATTTCCAGCGACTCGGCCAGACGCGGTCCCGGCCTGTTGAAGAACTGGTTGCCCTCGAGCAGGTAGATCCGCCCGCTCCGGGCGCAGTCGAGCTCCGCGAAGCCCGTTTGCTCGAGCAGGGGGCCGAGCTCGGCACGAGTTCGTTCGAGCCCGAAGCCGCACGGCAGGACCAGGAGCAGCTCCGGATCGCTCTTTTGAAGCGCCTCCCACTCGAGCCAGGGTGAGTGCTCGCCTGCGAGTCCGAACAGGTTCCGCCCTCCCGCGAGCTCGACAAGCTCCGGCATCCAGTTTCCGGCCGCCATGAGCGGATTGATCCACTCCAGTGTCGCGACGCTCGGCCGCTCGGCCACCCCGGCGATTTGCTCGGCCAGTGACTCGACCCGAGCCCGCAGCCCGTCCGCGAGCTGCTGCCCCTCTCGCGCGAGGCCCAGAGCCGTGCCCACGCGCTCGATGTCGGACCATACGTCCTCGAGTCGCAAGGGCTCGAGAGAGACGAGCTGGGGCGCGACGCCTGTCCAATCCGCTAGCGCCTGCTCGAGGTCTCTCGGGGTGATCGCGCAGACCTCGCAGAGAGTCTGCGTCAGGATCACCTCTGGAGCGAGCTCGCGAAGTCGCTCGGCGTCCACGTTGTAAATCGAAAGTCCCTCCGCCAGTAGAGCCCTCACGTCCCTGTCGATCTCGAAGCTGGGTACCTCCGGGTCGATGCGCGCAGAGGTGAGTGGGGGCAGGCTCGCCACGTCTGCGGGAAAGTCGCACTCGTGCGAGCGAGCGACGAGCTGGCTGCGCGCGCCCACGGCACAGGCGATCTCTGTACTGCTCGGCAGGAGAGAGGCAACGCGCACCGACGTATCAGCTCCAGGGGCCGGGGCGTGGACTTTGCTGGTCAGGGGCCGCTTCGCCCTCAGGAGCGGAGCTCCTCCAGCGGTGTCCGCAGACGCCACACGAGCGGGACTTGCTCTCCAGAGCGGAGGCGGGCAGCGGTACCAGGCTCGTGAGCACCGCGCGAAGGATCCTCCCCAGCATCGACGCATCCTGGACCTGGGTGAAGGAGGACTCGCAGACCGGGCAGCGCTCGGACTCGACGCGATCTGACCACTTGGGCTCCGGAGCGGGCTCCGCCGCGGCCTGGCGCAGAATCTCGAGCGCCTGTCGCGCTTGCGTACGCATGACCGCAAGCTGGACCGGGAGCTGATTCTCGAGCTCCCCGCTGACCTCGGCACCCGTCTCGTCTGCCAGGGTGGAGTCGATTCCGGCGGATTGCAATCTAGCACGCGCCAGGTTGGCCTCGTTCGACGAGTGATAGCGCGCAATTGCTACGAGCTCGTCCGACATCATCGGAATGGTAGCACGCGGTATACTGCCCGCTGAGGAGGACGACATGCGGCTGGTGACGTTCACGGAGGCGGGAACCACGCGAATGGGCGTGGCAGTGGGCGATGAAATTGTCGACCTGGCCGCGACGGCGCCCGATCTGCCGAAGGAGATGTGCGCGTTTCTCGAGGCCGGGCGGAGTGCGCAGGAGGCCGCGCAGAGAGCGGTCGATGCAGCCCAGCCGCGCCTCGCGCTAACCCACGTGCGCCTCGAGGCTCCGGTACCGCACCCGCCAAAGCTCCTCGCCATCGGCTTGAACTACACGGATCACATCGAAGAGACCGGGCAGAAGCCGCCAGCCTTCCCGATGGTCTTCAACAAGCAGACGAGCTGCGTGATCGCGCACCGGGATCCCATTCACATCCCGCGCGCGTCGAGCGCCGTCGACTACGAGGGAGAGCTCGCGTTCGTGATCGGCAAGCGCTGCCGCCATGTTCCGGAGGAACGGGCCAGCGAGGTGATCGCTGGCTACACGATCGTGAACGACGTGAGCGTCCGGGACTGGCAACGGCGCTCGCCCACGATGACGCTCGGCAAGTCATGGGATACCCACGGTCCCATGGGACCGTGGCTCGTGACCCCGGACGAGATTGGCGATCCCCACTCGCTCGGGCTGGAGACCTACGTGGACAGCGATCTCCGGCAGCAGTCCAACACCAAACACTTGCTGTTCGATTGCTTCAACCTTGTGGCAACACTCTCCACAGTGTGCACCCTCGAACCCGGCGACGTCGTGTCCACGGGTACATCTTCCGGCGTCGGCGCCGCCATGTCGCCTCCTGGTTTCTTGAAGTCAGGCCAGTCTGTCCGGATCGAGATCGAGCGGATCGGGACGCTCGAGAATCCGGTCATCGAAGAGCCCGGCGACACACAACGGTTATAGGTGAAAGCATGAACGGCGCTGAGAGTGCGCTCCAGACGGCGGTGGATGCGGGGGTCGAGGTGTGCTTTGCGAATCCCGGGACCACGGAGATGCACCTGGTCGCCGCGCTGGATGCGGTGCCCGGCGTGCGCACCGTGCTGGGTCTGTTCGAAGGCGTGGTCACGGGAGCCGCCGATGGCTACGCGCGGATGACCGAGCGGCCGGCGCTCACGCTGCTGCACCTCGGTCCCGGCTTCGCGAACGGCATCGCGAACCTGCACAACGCCCGCCGCGCACGCAGCCCGATCGTGAACGTGGTCGGCGACCAGGCGACCTGGCACGTTGCGGCAGACGCTCCGCTCACCTCCGACATCGAGTCGTTGGCCCGGCCCGTGTCGAACTGGGTCCGGACCACGAGCAGTGCCAAGGATGTGGGAAGCGACATGGCCGACGCCATCGCGGCCTCCAGCAGCGCCCCCTCGGGAGCGGCGACCCTGATCATTCCAGCCGACTGTGCCTGGGATCAGGCTGGCGGCCCCGCCAGGCCCGTCCTTGCGCGGGCCCCGGCACCCGTACCGGCCACCCGAATCGAGGCGGCGGCGGCCGTTCTCCGCGAAGACGCTCCGTCTGCCATCCTGCTCGGTGGGTCTGCGCTGCGCGCAGCCGAGCTCAAGATCGCCGCACGCATCGCGGCCCGTACCGGCACGCGCCTGCTGGCGGACACCTTCATCGCCCGGGCGGAGCGCGGGGCGGGACTCCCGGTGGTCACGCGGTTGCCGTATTTTCCCGAGCAGGTGACGGAGGCGCTCGAGCCGTTTGCCCACCTGATCGCGATCGGCACCCGCTCGCCGGTGAGCTTCTTTGGCTACCCGGGTCTGCCCAGTCACCCCATTCCCGAAACGTGCAGTGTGCAGGTGATGGCCGGAGCGGGGGAAGACTGCACGGCCGCGCTCGAAGAGCTGGCCCAGGTCCTGGACGCACGCGACGGGGGGGTGCTCGCCGCGCTCGAACGCCCGGAGGCTCCTTCGGGTGAGCTCAGCGTAGGTTCGCTGGGGATCGCACTCGCTGCCCTTCTCCCCGAAGGTGCCATCGTCATGGACGAAGCAGCCACCTCGGCGGCCGCCTTCCACGGCACCTCGATCGGCTGCCCCCCGCACACGCTGCTCTGTCTCACGGGTGGGGCGATCGGTCAGGGACTGCCCTGCGCGACCGGCGCCGCCGTTGCGTGTCCGGATCGACCGGTGATCGCGTTCCAGGCCGACGGCAGCGGGATGTACACGATGCAGTCGCTCTGGACCCAGGCCCGCGAGAACCTGAACGTCAAGACCGTGATCTGTGCGAACCGCGAGTATCGGATCCTGAAGCTCGAGCTCGGGCGCGCGGACATCGTGCAGCCAGGCCCGGCCGCGCGCTCGCTCACCGATCTCGGAGATCCGGTGATCGACTGGGTGGGACTCGCAAAGGCCCAGGGCGTCCCGGCAGAGCGGGCAGAGACGGCCGACGAATTCGTTACGGCACTGGAGCGTGCCCTCGCCGCGCCGGGACCCTACCTGGTCGAGGCCGTGATCTAGCCTCAGGAGCGGCGAAACTCGGGGTCGCGCTTCGCGAGGAAGGCCGCGGTTCCCTCGCGCATCTCGTCCGTGCCGCAGACCGCGGAGAAAAGCTTCGCCTCGACTCCGAGTCCGTCCTCCAGCGGTAGGTCGAGACCGTCGCGAATCGCGGCCAGCGACGCGGCGATGGCGCGTGGTCCGTTCGCGAGGCACTCCTCCAGTACCGCCCGCGCGCGCTCGAGCAGGGCGTCGGGCTCCACCACCTCGTTCACGAGCCCGATTCGGAGCGCCTCCTTGGCGTCGATCATCGCACCGCTCAGGATGAGCTGTGTCGCCACACCGCGACCGACCAGCCGCGGTAGACGCTGCGTGCCGCCGAAGCCCGGCAGGATGCCGAGCTTGACCTCGGGCTGCCCGAACCGGGCGCGGTCCGATGCCACGCGCATGTGGCAGGCCAGCGCGAGCTCGCAGCCCCCGCCAAGGGCGAAGCCGTTCACGGCCGCGACGATCGGCTTCTGGAGTCGCTCCAAGCGCGAGAAGACGGCCTGGCCGCGCGTGCAGAAGCGCAGGCCGGCGGACGGGTCCAGGCGCGAGATCTCCTCGATGTCAGCACCCGCCACGAAGGCGCGCCCGGCGCCCGTCACGATTACCGCCTCGATTTCCTCCGAGTCGTGGATCTTCGTGACGGCGTCGTCGAGCTCGTCGACCAGCGAGGCCGATAGCGCGTTCAGGCTATCGGGTCGGTTCAATAGGACCGTTGCGATCGAGCGATCGACACTGAGTTCGAGATCGGCCATTTCTTCCCTCCGTTTCCCAGATTCTACGCTGCTAGCCCGGAATGTGGTTCACCTCGGGGCCCGGGGGTTGCTAGACTTCGAGCGTCGAGCAAGGAGAGATGGGAGACGCCGTGAGCAGCAAGCGAGTCCAGGACATCCTTGCCTGGTACTCGTCCGATAGCCCGGGGACCCGCGCGAATCTCGCGCGGATGTTGAACCACGGGCGCCTGGGCGGCACCGGCAAGATGGTCATCCTGCCAGTAGACCAGGGCTTCGAGCACGGCCCCGCTCGGAGCTTCGCGCCGAACGCACCCGCCTACGATCCGCGCTACCACTTCGAGCTCGCCATCGCTGCAGGCTGCAATGCCTATGCGGCCCCGCTCGGCTTTCTCGAGGCGGGCGCGGCGGACTACGCGGGGGACATCCCGCTCATTCTCAAGCTCAACAACTCGGACTCGCTCTACAGCGGCGAGGATCCGTGTCCGGCCGTGACCGGCTCTGTCGAGGACGCGCTGCGGCTCGGCTGCTCGGCGATCGGCTTCACCGTCTATCCCGGCTCCGCGAGCCGCAACGAGATGTACGAGCAGATTCGCGCGCTCGGCGAGGAGGCCAAGCAGGCGGGCCTCGCGGTCGTCGTCTGGTCGTACCCCCGGGGCTCCGGCGTGTCCAAGCAGGGCGAGACGGCGATCGACGTCTGCGCCTACGCGGCGCAGATCGCGGCGCAGCTCGGAGCGCACGTCATCAAGATCAAGCCGCCGACGGATCACATCGAGCAGGACGCTGCTCGCAAGGTCTACGAGGCGCAGGGCATTCCCGTGAGCTCGCTCGCGGAGCGCGTGAGCCACGTCGTGCAGAGCGCCTTCGGCGGTCGCCGCATCGTGATCTTCTCCGGCGGACCCGCCAAGGATCGCCAGGGCCTGCTCGACGAGATCCAGGGGATCGCCGACGGTGGCGGCTTCGGCTCGATCATCGGCCGCAACTCCTTCCAGCGCGAAAAGTCGGAGGCCATCGAGCTCTTGCACGCCGTCATGGACATCTACCGGGCCGCGGTCTGACAGGGGCCGAGCCACGCGGATGAAGATTGCGGTCGCCACCGATCACGCTGGCTACGACTTCAAGCGCGAGCTCATCTCCGAGCTCGAAGGACTCGGGCACGAGGTCGAGGACTTCGGCACCGACTCCACCGAGTCCTGCGACTACCCCGACTTCGGTATCCCCGCAGCGCAGAGCACCGCCCAGGGCGAAACGCACAGGGCGATCCTGGCCTGCACGAACGGCATCGGCATGTCGATGCTGGCGAACCGGATCCCCGGCGTGCGCGCCGCCCTCGTGTACAGCGAGCGAGGCGCTGCCATGACTCGCAACCACCACGACTCGAACGTCCTCTGCCTTGGCGCTGGAGAGTTCCCGAGCGCAGACCTCCTCAAGTGGGTCCGCATTTGGCTCGACCAGCCCTTCCAAGGCAACCGCCACGCCCGACGCATCGCGAAGATAGAAGCCCTAGACCGCAAGAGCTGACTCCTCCCCGAGCTCGGCGTTGTTCATTGACTCCGCCCAGAACGCGAGCTGGACTGCAATGGACTACTGCCCCCGGGGGCAGTAGTCCGGCAAGATGACTTTTCGAAAAAACAGCAAGAAAGTCCTTGACAGATTTTGAGAACTCGCAGGCTCGAGCCGAGTTCTGCGCCGTAGCTGCGTTGCTCGATACCGGACGCCTCTCTGCTGAATCTTTGCGCGAGTTCCGTCCTCGAAGTCGCACGCGCCTTTGATCGGTCGACGTAGCAGATCCTCCGACACCGAAATACGTCGTGCTACCGTTCCGGCCTCACTTCTTCTTGGTCCCAAAACGAAAGACACGATGAACATCTCCCTGAAGACCCTTTCCAATCACAAACTCCTCCGAGAACTCGACGAGCTCGTGGCGAAGAGCCACCATGACGAGGCGGAACTGCTCGCGCACCTTGCGGAGGTCGATCGGCGCGAGCTCTATCTCGAACAAGGCTGCTCGTGCATGTATCGCTACTGCACCGAGGTGCTCCACTTCTCGGAGGCGACGGCCTTCCATCGGATCCGCGCTGCGCGTGCCGCGCGCTCTTATCCCCTTCTGCTCGAGCGTATCCGCGAGGGCGCCATTCACCTTTCGGGAGCGAACCTGCTCGCGCCTGCGCTCACCCTGGATAACCACGTCGAGCTACTCGACCTGGCGCACCACAAGAGCAAGCGTGCGATCGAGGTGCTGCTCGCCAATCGCGCTCCGAAACCTGACGTGCCGGGGCGGGTGAGGAAGCTCCCCGACCCCAGGCGGCCTGTACCTGCGGCCCAGTTGCGCTCCAAGACCGGTGGTCCGTCGCAAGAGACTTCTAGCTGTAGAGCGGCTGTGTCGCCGCCCGTTCTGGGCGTATCACGTCCAGTCCCCCTTGGGGGCAGGCGGTTCAAGATCCAGTTCACGGGCAGCCAGGGCCTCTGCGGAAAGCTCCGTGAGGTGCAGGCGTTGCTCCGCCACCAGATTCCGGACGGCGATCTCGCGGAGATCTTCGATCGAGCCCTCACTCTGCTGCTCGATGAGGCGAAGCGGAAGAAGTTCTGCCAGACATCGAGACCCCGACGTGGATCGAAGGCTTCGCAGAAGCGCGGAGCCGCGTCTCGGCACATCCCGGCGGAGATCAAACGTGCCGTCTTCGCGCGGGATGGAGGTCGGTGCGCATTCGTCGCCGCGAACGGTCCCCGCTGCAGTTCGCAGGACTTCCTCGAGTTCCATCACGTGGATCCATGGGCCAGGGCAAAGCGGCACTCGATCGACCGAATCGAGCTGCGGTGTCGGGGCCACAACCGTTATGCGGCGCTGCAGGACTATGGGGCCGCGCACATGGCGTGCTTCGTAAGCCGCGACCACAGCCCCCGGGGGTAGTCTGACGTAGAGCGGCGGGAATGAGAAAGAGGCAGCGTCCGGCTTTGCCGTCGCAGATCCGGATCCAGATCATGAACTCTCGAGAGAGATCCTAGCTCAGCTCGCGCTTCAGGATCTTTCCTGTCGGGCCCTTGGGGAGGGCTTCGATGAACTCGACCTGGCGGGGGTACTTGTAGGCGGCGAGATGTTGTTTGCAATAGTCGATGATCTCGTCGGGGGTGGTGTGCTGGCCAGCGCCTAGCGTGACGACGGCCTTGATTTCTTCGCCAAGGCTTTCGTGGGGGATGCCGATGACGGCTGCTTCGATGATGGCGGGGTGGGCGTACAGGGTCTCTTCAACTTCGCGAGGATAGACGTTGTAGCCCCCGCGGATGATCATGTCCTTGAGGCGGTCGACGATCCGGTAGGAGCCGTCTTCGTCGCGGATGCCGATGTCGCCCGAGTGGAACCAGCCGTTGCGCAAGGTCTCGGCGCTCGCATCGGGACGCTTGTAGTAGCCCTTCATGATGTTGTGGCCGCGGATGCAGATCTCGCCACGCTCGCCATCCGGTATCGGGCGATCCTTCTCATCGAGGATGGCCATCTCTACGCCCCAGACGGGGTAGCCGATGGAGCCCGCCTTGCGGGGACGATCGAGCTTGTTGAAGCTCGCGACTGGCGAGGTCTCGGATAGCCCGTAGCCCTCGAGGATCTGGACCGGGTACTTCTCCTCGAAGCGCTTCATGACCTCGACGGGCATGGCCGCGCCGCCGGTCAGGGAATAGCGCAGGCTCGAAAGGTCGTACTGATCGCCGCCTTCGTGGTTGAGGATCGCGAAGTACATGGTGGGTACGCCCGCGAACAGCGTGACGCGATCGCGCTGCATGATCTCGAGCGCGTCTTGGGGTGTGAAGCGAGGCAGCAGCGTCATGGTGCCGCCCGCTGCGACCGTCGCGTTCTGAATGCACGTCTGGCCGAAGGAGTGGAACAGCGGCAGAGTTCCCAGCGCGACGTCGTCCTTTGCGAGCGGGATGAGGCGTGGCACGACAGCGCTGCAGTTGAGCAGCAGATTGCTGTGCGTGAGCTCCGCCCCCTTCGGCTTGCCGGTCGTACCGGAGGTATAGAGGATGACGGCCGTGTCCTGCTCGTCGGTCGGGTACAGAGCCTGGAGCGGCTCGCGGAGGGCAAGGTCGTGAAGCCCGGGCGATCCTTCGGCGGCCCAGACCACCGACACGCCGGCACCCTGCGCGCCCTCGCTGGCGGGTCCTTCGAACAACGGGTGGGCGATGAGCAGCTTCGAGTCGGAGTCCTGGAGGTGGTAGCTCACCTCGGGAGCGGACAGCAGCACGTTCAACGGCACGACCGTGCAGCCGGCGTAGAGGATCCCGAAGTACGCCTGCGGAAATTCCAGCACGTTCGGCAGCATCAGCGCCACGTGGTCGCCGGGGTGGATTCCGATCTCGTGCAGCCCGGTCGCAATGCCGCGCGCAGCCCGGTCGACCTCCGCGTAGGAGAGCTCTGTGTCGTTGAGCCGGACGGCCGCGTGCTCCGGTCTCTCGCGTGCGGATGTTGAGAGAATCGTTCCCAGGTTGAGAGACATGCCTACTTCCCCCTCGGGAGCTTGGTCTTTCCCAGCGCGAGGATCCGCTCGAGCTCCGCCTTGTCGACCGGCATGACGGAGAGCCGCGATTGCCTCACGAGCGCCATTTCCTGGAGTCGTGGCTCGGCCTTGATTGCCGCGAGCGAGACGGGGCTCGTCAGCTTGCGCGCTGGCTCGATGTCGACGACGACCCAGCGGGGGTCGTCGGTCGTTGGATCTGGATACGCGGTGCGGGTGACGCGGGCGATGCCCACGACGGCCGGGTCCTTCACCGAGTGGTAGAAGAGGACGAGGTCCCCCTTCTTCATCGCCTGCAGGTTGTTTCTGGCCTGGGGATTTCGGACCCCGTCCCAGTAGGTGGCGCCGTCCGCCTCGAGGTCGTCCCACGAATAGGAGCCCGGCTCGGACTTCGCGAGCCAGAAGGCGCGAGCCATCGTCGGCTACGAGTTTTCGCGGAACGCGGCGGGTAGCTCGGCCGCGACTCGGACGATCGGGATCCCCGTCTGTGTGTTCCGATGCATCTCGTGCATGCAGCGAGGAAGATCCTCGAAGCTGTACACTTCCTTGTGGACCGTAGGCTTGAATACCCTGCCGTAGAGCTCGGTTGCAGCAGCGACGCCCTCCAGCGTCTCGAAGTGGACGTGGTCGAGCGTCACCTGCTTGACCGACAGCAAGGTCGAGTTGTACGTGACCTGCTGGGCCAGCATCCAGCCCGCACTCACGTTGACGCCCTGACGAGCGGACACGGCGATTCCCGCGTCGCCGACCGGGCCGCGCAGCATGTCACAGACCAGGTGCATGTTCTCGCCATCGGTGAGCTTGCGGACCTCCCGGCTGAACGCTCTCACGTCGTCGCGGGTGGCAAAGCGGTTCCAGGTCTGCTGATCGATCCCGACGATGCCGAGCCTGGCCAGGGCGTCGCGCCGCTCTGGGCTGCCAGAGCAGAAAAAGACGTTGTGGCCCTGTGACTTTGCCAGCATCAGGAAGAGCTCCGACACGCCCCCGCCAAAGCCGAGGACGTTGAGCACGGCCTGCCTCTCCACGGGCACCTTCAGCCGATAGATCCCGAGTGCCCGGCGCCACATGTGGTACGCCGTGGGCGCGCGGAGGGGCAGGGCTGCGATCTCCCAAAGGTTGAGCCCGCAACCGACCGGGCAAGAGACGATCTGCCACTCCTCGACAATCGCCTCCTCTGCGTACCATCCGACCGAGTCCGGCTGATCGTAGGCCCAGATGCGCAGCGGGAAGCCGAACCTGTCCGGCGCTCCGTTGCAGTGGGTGACGACGATCTCGCCCGGCTGGAACTTGCTGACCCCCTCGCCGACCGCCAGGACCTCGCCGACCGCGGAGTTCCCCGGATAGATCTTGCCCCCACGGGCCTCCGCAATATTGATGGTGTCCGCAAGAGCCGCGTGGTCGACGTTGTGTTCGGCGGAGACGGCAAGGATCCGCAGGTGCACGTCGAACCGACCCACGGGACGGAGCTCGAGCTCGTCGAGCTCGATCACACGCGAGACATCGAACTTCAAGAGGTCGCTGTCCACACGCGCGGTCTCCTTCGCGATGGACTCCGCACTGATCGAGTACGCACGGGGCATGGTTCCTGCTCCTCTCATCTTTCACCGCCCGCCGCGTGGCATGATGAGGGCTCGGCCAGGCGGGTTCAAGCGCGAGGGTTGACAGTCCCCTTCCCTGGGGATCTGATAGCGGCAGTGGGGGAGCAGCGCGCCTCGCGTGAGCGCGAGAACGGGCGCCGGCCGGTGCCGGAGCTCGTAGTGGAACGAGTCCTGACCGGGATTCTGGAGGGATCGCTGCGTGTGGGGGATTGCCTTCCCCCGGAGCGGGAGCTGGCCCAGCAGCTCCACGTAAACCGCAGCTCCCTGCGTGAGGCCCTCAAGAAGCTGGAGGAGCTGCGCCTGATCGACATTCAGCATGGCTCGGGGACGCGCATCCGCGACGCGCGGCACGCCAGCCTGGAGCTGGTCTGGGAGCTCTCCCGCTCGGGTGGGCGCCCGAGCCTCCCGTGGATCACCGACTTGCTGGAGCTGCGGGAAGTGCTGATGCCTGCCCTGGTACGCGGCATCATCGAGAACGCGACTCCGGACAGGCTGGACTCGGCGGCGGCGTTGCTGCGCGGCACCGCGAGTACAGAGCTCTCCGAGCGCGAGTTCGTCGAATCGCTGCTCGCCCTCCCGGCGACCCTGTGCGAGCTCGGAGGCAATCGCGTCGCGCTCCTGCTCGCGAACTCGATACAGCGCTTCTTGGGCCGCGCCGGCCCGGTGCTGAGGACCTGGCTGGGACCGCGCGAGCGTCGCGGCTTCCGCCCGATCCTGCAGCGCCTTGCGGTCACCATCGAGGCGCGCGATGCCGACAGCGCAGAGCGTTGTGCGCGTGATCTGATGCGTCGCCTGAGCACGCGGACCCGCGCACATCTCGCGACGATCCCGGCGCTCGTGGACGGCCGAGGTTGACCGGCATTCGGCCCCGGGATAAAACCCAGGCGGCGGGCGTTGGATCAGCTCTGCGCACTGTTGTTACGGAGCCTGAATGAGATCGTCAATACGGCGCAGCGAAGCAGTCAATCTGCCGCTCGAGTTTTTCAAGGGTTTCCTTCGCAACCCCAAAGAGGTCGGTTCCGTGGTGCCGAGCTCACGCTTTCTAGCCCGCCGTGTGCTCGAGTGTGGGCGCGTCTCGACAGCGAGAGTCGTCGTCGAGCTAGGCCCCGGCACGGGGGTGCTCACGAGCCAGATCCTCGGACGCATGCCGGCCGACGGGAAGCTCGTCGCGATCGAGATCCTGCCGGAGTTTGCCGAGCTGCTCCGGTCCAGCTGGTCCGATCCCCGCTTCAGCGTCTACGAGGGCTGCTCGGCAGATCTCGAGCGCGCCCTCGCCGAAGCCGGTGAGCTCCAGGCGGATCTGGTGGTGTCCGGGATCCCCTTCTCGACGCTCGAGGGTGGTGTCGGCAGGCGTACGCTCGAAGCGGCAAAGCGCGTCCTGGGAGAGAACGGGCGCTTCGTGGCCTACCAGTTCCGGAGTGCGGTCAGGCGGATCGCCGAGCCCGTTCTCGGTCCGGCAGAGACGCACAGCGGCTTCTGGAACATTCCCCCGATGAAGATCTACGTCTGGAAGCGGGACGCCATACCCATGTAGGCGCGCAGGCTTGGGGTGAGCGCCCGGCTTCGCCTGAGGGATCGCTCCTAAGCCTCTGCCCGAGCCACGCTTTTACCTCGTACCAGAGGACGACAGCGCTCTGGTGCCGGGCCTGCCGCGGGACCCTCTCGATGCGCTGTTCCGCTGGAACTTTCCCGATACTCCTTGACCTTCCGACTGGCGATGGCTACTTCTGCGCCGCGACATGCGTCACCGGAAGCGCACTTTGATCCCCCTGGCCGCCGTGTGCGCCTTTGCACTGGTCTTGAGCGCTGCCGCAGCGGGGCTCTACGACTACAGCGACGAGGAGCTCGAAGCCCCGATCCAGCCGATCGAGTTCAGCCACAAGATCCATGCTGGCAGCGCGGAGGACGGCGACCTCGGCATCCAGTGCCTGTACTGCCATAGCGCCGCAGAGAAGAGCCAGCACGCCACCATTCCCGCCGTGTCGACCTGCATGGGCTGCCACACTCACGTGGCCGAAGGCCGCACGGAGGGCAGCGCGGAAGAGATCGCCAAGCTCCGGGAGTACTACGCGAACGGCGAGTCGATTCCCTGGATCCGAATCCACAATCTGCCCGAGTACGTGCAGTTCAAGCACTTTCGCCACCTCAACGCGGGCGTCGAGTGCCAGGAGTGTCACGGACAGGTTCAGGAGATGAACCGGGTCTACCTGACACCAGACACGGTGCTGCGGCCCTACAGCGGTTTCCTGCCCGCCGCAAAGCTAGAGATGGGCTGGTGCATGGATTGTCATCTGGAACGCGGAGCCGAGGACGATTGCTCCGCGTGCCACTTCTAAAAGGGGGGCAAGGCACCGTCTATGTCCGAGCTCGACCGGCGAGATTTCCTGAAGATCGTGGGCATGAGCGCCGGTGCTGCGGCAACGGTCGCCTGCCAGGACCCGCTCGAAGCGGTCATCCCATACTTGAACCAGCCCGAAGAGGTCGTGCCCGGCATCGCGACCTACTACAACAGCACCTGCCGGGAGTGCCCTGCCGCCTGCGGAATCCGTGTGAAGACGCGCGAGGGGCGTCCCATCAAGGTGGACGGGAACCCCGACGACCCGATCGACGGCGGCAGTCTGTGTGTCCGCGGCCAGGCCGGGCTGCACCGCACCTACGATTCGGCCCGCTTCAAGGGCCCCATGCGGCGCGAGGGGGGGGATCTCGTTCCGATCCGCTGGGACGAGGGCATGGAGTTCCTGGTCGAGAAGCTCGGTGCGGCGAACGGCCGGGTCGCATTTCTCGGCGGAGCCGAGACCGGCACCCTGGACGGCATCGTCGACGCCTTCCTGACGGCCCTCGGCTCCTCGAAGCGGCTGCGCTTCGAGCTCTACGCCCACGAGGCGCTTCGCAGCGCGAACGAGAGGGTCTTCGGTACCGATGCGGTTCCGCACTTCGCGCTCGACAAGGCCGACGTCATCGTGGCGTTCGGGACCGACTTCCTGGAGACCTGGCTGAACCCGCTGCAGAACCAGCGAAACCTCGCTACCGCGAGGGCGAACGGCCATGGCTTTGCCGCCTACGTGGGCCCGCGCCTCGGCATCTCCGGCGGCAACACGGATCTCTGGCTGGCCGCGGCGCCCGGTACCGAGGTGCTGGTCGCCCTTGCCCTGGCGCATGAAGTTGCGGAAGAGAGGCGGGCTGAGCCCGCGCTGCGACGCATGCTGGCCGACTTCACGGTCGAAGCAGTGGCCGCTCAGGCGGGGCTCGAGGCGGGGCAGATCCGAACGCTGGCGCAGCGGATCGTGGGCGCGTCCGCCCCGCTCGCGCTCCCGCCCGGGATCGAGGTCCAGGGCACGAACGCGGCCAGCTTCGCGGCTGCCGTACAGATCCTCAACTACGTGAGCGGCGCAATCGGGAAGACCGTCGAGTTCGGTCCGGACCACAACGTGGGCAAGCTGGCTCGCTTCAGCGACCTGAAGGAGCTGGCGGGAGAGCTGCGGGGCGGTGAGGTCAGCGTTCTGCTCGTGCACGGGGCGAACCCCGTATACACCGCGCCGCAGGTCGGCTTCGCAGATGCGATGGGGTCGAGCGGCGTGTACACGGTCAGCTTCTCGAGCGCCAACGACGAGACCACGGCGCTGGCGGACCTCGTGTTGCCGGACCACACCCCGTTCGAGGCGTGGGGCGACGCGGAGCCCATTCGCGGGATTCGGCGCCTGCAGCAGCCGACGATCCGCCCGCTCAATGACACCCGCGCGATTGGCGACGTGCTTCTCGACGCCGGCCGCGCGCTCGGAAAAGCCGGGAGCCTGCCAGGAGGAAGCTTCCAGGACGTGCTCAAGGCGCGCTGGGGAGCGGAAGGCTTCGACCAGAAGGTCGCTAGCGGAGGAGAGTTCAGGACCGTTGGCAGCCGTGGCGTCTCGCTCGCCGCAGGTGCGGAGAACCTGAGCTTCGAGCCGGCGCGACTCTCCGGCGAGGAAGACGGTCTTGCCCTGGTGGTCTACCCGTCGCTTCACTTCTATGACGGGCGCAGTCAGCGCCTGGCCGCGCTCAACGAGATTCCCGATCCGGTCACGAAGACGATGTGGGGCAGCTACGCCGAGCTCAATCCGGAGACGGCGCTCGAGCTGGGGGTCGATGTGGGCGACGTGGTCGAGGTCTCGACCGACGCGGGCTCTCTCGAGCTCGCCGTCTATCCTCACCTGGCTGTCCGGCCCGGCGTGGTCGCGATCTCGGTGGGTCAGGGCCACCAGCCGGTAGATCCGAACGCTCCAGATCCCGATTACCAGCAGCAGCGCAACACGGTCGGAGTGAACGCGCTCGAGATCGTGCCGGGGCGACTCGACCCCGAGAGCGGCGGGCTCGCCTGGCTCTCGACGCGAGCAGCAGTGCGTCCGACCGGAGCTCGCAAGCTCGTGGCGCGCGCCCAGATCACGTTCGATCAGGAGACGCGCGGGGTGGCCAAGGCGACCACGCTCGCGGCACTCATGGGGCATGACGACCACGAGGCCGAAGACGCGGCCCACGAGGCACCCGACATGCACGCGCCTGCCTCGTCCGAGCATCTTGTCACGAAGGAGTACGACCCGGCCGCGGACGCCCACCCGGACAGTCCCTACCGCTGGGGGATGTCCGTGGACCTCGACGCCTGTGTGGGCTGTGATGCGTGCATCATGGCCTGTAATACGGAGAACAACATCCCCGTGGTCGGCCCGGACAACGCGCGTACCGGCCGGGAGATGCACTGGATCCGGGTCGAGCGCTACGTCGAGCTCGGAGACGACGGTCAGATCGACGTGCGGACAGTCCCCATGATGTGCCAGCACTGCGGCGCCGCTCCGTGCGAGAGCGTCTGCCCGCCCATCGCCACGTACCACAGCGAGGACGGGCTGAACGTGATGGTGCCGAACCGCTGCATCGGCACGCGCTTCTGCAGCAACAACTGCCCGTACAAGGCGCGCCGCTTCAACTACTGGCCGTACGATTTCTTCTATCGCGAGCCCGAGGAGCTGATTCTGAACCCGGACGTGACGGTGCGCTCCAAGGGCGTAATGGAGAAGTGCACGATGTGCCTGCAGCGGATCACTTCGGCCAAGGATCAGGCCGTCCTCGAGAATCGCACCGTACGCGACGGCGAGATGCAGACCGCCTGCCAGCAAGCGTGTCCCTCGAACGCGATCAGCTTCGGAAACCTGCGCGACCCGGAGAGCGACGTGTCGAAGCTTCGGGTGGACCCCCGGGCCTACCGCATCTTCGAGCACCTCTACACGCGTCCCGGAGTCTCGTATCTGCGGGCCGTGAAGCGCGAGGCCTAGGATGGCCGCCGCGACCGAGCTCGTTCCGCCAACAGCGGATCAGATCAACGACGACATCCTGCGCGTCTTGGAGCCGCCGACGCCGCTGTACGTGCTCGGCGTGCTCGCCTGCATCGGCATCGTCGGTGCGGGCGTCGGCGCACTTCTGTATCAGACGTACTTTGGCTTCGGTGTCACGGGCCTGCAGCATCCCGTCATGTGGGGCGTGTACATCACGACCTTCGTGTTCTGGGTGGGGATCGCGCACGCCGGCACACTGATCTCCGCCATCCTGTACTTGTTCCGCGCGAAATGGCGGAACGCGGTCAACCGCGGCGCCGAGGCGATGACGGTATTCGCCGTTCTCATCGCGGCGATGTTCCCGCTGATCCACATCGGTCGCCTGTGGAAGTTCTACTTCATGATTCCCTATCCGAACCAGCGCGGCCTGTGGGTCAACTTCAAGTCCCCACTCGTCTGGGACCTCTTCGCGATCAACACGTACATGCTGATCTCGATCCTGTTCTTTGCGGTCGGCCTCATCCCGGACATCGCTGCGGCTCGGGATCGGGTGCGCGACTGGCGGCGACACGTCTACCGCGTGCTCGCCCTTGGCTGGAAGGGCTCGTCGCAGCAGTGGCGCCACCACGCGCGCGCAGTCTTGCACCTCTCGGGCCTGGCCACGCCGCTCGTGCTCTCGGTGCACAGCGTCGTCTCGTGGGACTTCGCGACCTCCCTCGTGCCGGGCTGGCACACCACCATCTTTGCCCCGTACTTTGTCGCGGGCGCGATCTTCTCCGGACTCGCGATGGTCATCACCCTGCTGGTGCCGGTGCGCAAGGCCTTTGGTCTCGAGCGCTACCTGACGCCGAGCCACTTCGACAACGTGGGGAAGCTCATCCTGCTGACCTCCTCCATCGTGGGGTACTCGTACGGGATGGAGTTCTTCAGCGCCTGGTACAGCGCGAACCCCTACGAGCAGGGCTCTTTCTGGCATCGCGGCTTCGGCTACCACTGGACCTCGACCTGGATCATGATCATCTGCAACGTCGTCGCGCCCCTTCCCCTCTGGGTGAAGAAGTTGCGCGAGAGCGCCTCGGTCATGTGGGTGATCTCCATCTTCATCAACGTGGGCATGTGGTTCGAGCGCTACGTGATCATCACGACGGGGCTCTCTCACGAGTACGATCCCGCGGCGTGGGGCTACTACGTGCCGAGCGTCGTGGAGCTGACGATCCTGGCCGCCAGCTTTGCGCTCTTCCTGACCATGTTCCTGATCTTCCTGCGGCTGTTCCCGGTGATTGCGATCCAGGAGGTCAAGGAGCTGCACTACCACGCGCTGGCAGAGGACTCACACTGATGGCGAGCGTGTTGGGAGTGCTGAGCTCTCCGGAGGCGACTGTAGGCGCGGTGCGGACGCTCAAGCAGGCGGGCTTCGATGATCTCGAGGTCTACTCGCCCTGTCCGAGCCACGAGATCGAAGAGGCGATCGGTCGTGCACCGAGTCGGGTACGTCTCTACACGCTGATCGGTTGCCTCACGGGGGTCACGCTCGCGTACATCATGCAGATCTGGATGGCGTACAACTGGCCCCTCGTCATCGGAGGCAAGCCGTTCGCCTCGATCCCTGCTTATACGATCATCGGCTTCGAGCTGAACATCCTTTTTGGGGGCATCCTCACGGTCGTCGGGCTCCTGATTCACGGGCTCTACATGGCGCGGAAGGGACACGATGCCTACCGCCCCAGCTTCAGCGGCGACGAGTTCGGCTGTGTGGTCGGCTGTCACCCCGACCAGATCTCCCGCGTGCAGGAGCTGCTCGGGAGTGCCGGGTGCGCGGAGGTGCGCGTTGTCGAGAGTTAGGAGCGTTTTCGCGCTCGCCGCTGTCGCCTTGCTCGGCACTGGCTGCTGGGAGCAGGTCTCGAAGGGCTGGTTCGCGCAGATGAAGGAGCAGCCGGCCATTCAGGCCCTCGAGGCCGAGCCCTTCGCTCCGCCCGAGGGCACGGTCCCCGTTGGCGGCTACACGATCCGGATCGAGGAGGACAATCCGCTCTTCGTGAATCCGATGCACGCGGTGGAGGCCCGCGCGCTCGTGAACCCGATTCCCGCGACCGATGAGTCGATCGCGCGCGGAAGAGAGCTATACACGACGTTCTGCGCGGTCTGTCACGCTGCGGACGGCATGGCGAGCCCCGCGAGCAGCCCGCTGGCGCGACGCCTCGCCGAGTCGGGGGCTCCACCGTTTCCGCTGTCCACTACCGTCGCCTACACAGACGGTCAGATCTTCACGAAGATCCTGTACGGAAAGCCGCTCATGCCGGGGTACCCCCAGATCTCGTCGGAGGATCGCTGGCATACCGTCAACTACCTCCGGACCCTTTTTGGAGGCTGAGCTGTGAGCGCCGACGTAGCGAGTCCGAGATCCCTTTCGACGAGGACCCTGACCATCTTCGGGGCCCTCGCCGCGCTCGGCGTGATCACGTTCGTTGCCGGCATCGCGGGCAGTGAGGCCACGAGCGAGCGCACCTACCGCGTCTTCCTTCACAACTGGCTGCTGTGGGGAGCCCTCGCACAGGGCGCACTGGTGCTCTCCTGTGCCATGCGCCTCACGAACGCACGCTGGCAGGGTCCGATTCACCGCGTCGCCGATTCGATGGGCGCCTACATCCCGGTCACCCTGGTGCTCTTCTTCGTCGTCTTCCTCGGGCGTCACGAGCTCTTCGAGTGGGTGGACCACGAAGTTCACGGCAAGGAATGGTGGTACCGGGAGGGCTTCACCTTTGGACGCGACCTCTTCGCCCTGCTCTGGATCACGTTCGTGTCTCTATTCTACTTGTACCTGTCGGTACGTCCGATGCTGGGAGAGGCTCGGGAGAACGGGTCTGGGCGTTTCGCCGGACTGTATGCAAGATGGACCAGCGGCTGGCGCGGCGAGTCGCGCGAACGCGAGCTCGCAGAGCGGCGCCTGCGCAAGATGGCGGTGGTGCTGATCGTCTCGTACGCGATCTGCTACTCGCTGCTCGCAATGGACATGATCATGTCGCTGTCACCGGAATGGGTCAGCACCATGTTCCCCGCCTACTTCTCCTGGGGCGGCTTCCTGTCCGCGATCTCTCTGCTCACGATCATCTGTCTCGTCATGCGCAACTCCCAGGAGCTCAGCGGAGAGATCACCGTGAGCCGGCGCCACGACCTCGGCAAAATGATCTTTGCGTTCTCGATCTTCTGGATGTACCTGTTCTGGTCGCAGTACTTCGTAATCTGGTACGCGAACATCCCGGAAGAGACCGGTTTCATCGTCGACCGACTCGGGTCGCAGTTCGTCCAGGACACCTGGTACCTGACCGGATTCTGGGAGCGCGTCGCAGAGCCCTACGCGAGGATCACCCTGTCCACGTGGCTCCTGCTCTGGGTGATTCCGTTCTGGGTGCTGCTGGGTGCGCTCCCGAAGAAGACCCCTGCGATCCTGGGTAGCGTCGCGGCGGGCTCCGTGATCGGCTTCTGGCTGGAGCGCTACATCCTGGTGACGCCCTCGCTGGTTTCGCCGGCCGACGTACTCGCCGGCGCGCCGGTCACACCATTCTCGACGATTGAGCTCGGGATCGGATTGGGCTTTCCCGGACTCTTCTTCCTCTGTTTCTTCGCGTTCGCTCGTGTCTTTCCTGGCGCCCTTCCTGCAAAGAGCTAGTCCCGGGTCTCGCCGTCTCGTGGTTCATGCGATCTTGCCGCGAGAACTGGGCTAACATCTCGGAGATGGCAAAGGTTCAGAGGGTCGCCATCCTGAACCGAGGCGAAGCCGCTACGCGCTTCCTGCGCGCGATCCGCGAGCTGCGCAGCGAGGAGAAGAGCGATCTCGTCGGGATCGCTCTCTACACAGACCCAGATCGCTTCGCGCCCTTTGTCCGCGAGGCGGATGAGACGATCTCCCTGGGCCCGGCGCTGCGACGCGTCGGAGGCGCGGCGGAGAGACCCGCCTATCTCGACCGCGATCGGGTTCTGGCCGCGCTGCGCGCGATGCGCGCGGACAGCGTCTGGCCGGGCTGGGGATTTCTCGCCGAGGATCCCTCCTTCGTCGAGAAGCTCGAGGCCTCGGAGCTGATCTTTCTCGGACCGCGCTCTGAGACGATGCGCCTGCTCGGTGACAAGATTCGCTCCAAGCAGCTCGCCGCGGAGGTCGACGTTCCGGTCATCCCGTGGAGCGGCGGTCCGGTCGAACGCTCTGACGTGCTGCGGCATGCCGAGCGCATCGGCTTCCCGCTGATGCTAAAGGCGTCGGCGGGGGGCGGAGGGCGTGGTATCCGCCTCGTACGCGATGCCTCCGAGCTCGAGTCCGCCTTCGACAGCTCTGGAGCAGAAGCTGCTCACGCGTTCGGAGACGGCACGCTGTTCCTCGAGTCTCAGATTGGCGCAGCGCGTCACATCGAAGTGCAGCTCGCTGCAGATGAGCACGGCGGCGTGCTCGCCCTGGGGCTGCGCGACTGCTCCGTGCAGCGACGGCACCAGAAGGTGATCGAGGAGGCACCGCCCCCGGGGATCCCGGATGAGCTCGCGCGCGCGATGCGCGAGGCGTCGATCCGCATGCTGCAGGCGGCCGAGTATGTGGGAGTCGCGACCTGCGAGTTCCTCGTTGCCGGCGATGGGTCGTTCTATTTCCTCGAGGTGAACCCGCGGCTCCAGGTCGAGCACGGCATCACGGAGCTTCTCTGCGGCTTCGACCTCGTCAAATGGCAGATTCGCATCGCACGAGGCGAGCGGCTGCCAGACGTCGCGCCGCAGCCCCGAGGTTGCTCGATGGAGGTCCGGCTCTGCGCGGAGGATCCATCCGCGGACTTCGCTCCCAGCCCGGGCCTCGTCACGCAGCTCGAGCTGCCCGCGGGTCCCGGGATTCGGGTCGACGCAGGCATCGCCGCCGGAGACATCATCCCCGCGGAGTTCGACTCCATGATTGCGAAGGTCATGGCGCACGGGGCATCCCGCGAGGAGGCTCGTGCCCGACTCGAGCGGGCCGTCTCCGACGTCCGTGTCGTGGTCGACGGCGGGATGACGAACAAGGGCTTTCTCCTGGACGTGCTGAACCACCCGCGCTTCCGGAGTGGCTCCGTCGATACGGGCTGGCTCGCCGAGGCGGAGCTTGCCGCGTCGCCGGATCCGTGCATCGAGGTGCTTCTGGTCGCTGCCATCCACGTGTATCAGCGTGAGCGCGCGGCCGTGCGTGCAAACTTCTATGCGGAAGGAGGACGTCCTCAGCGGATCCCCCCCTCGATGGGGGCGGAGATCGACCTCGTCTTCGTGGGCGTCGCCTACCGGCTTACCGTCTACGCCATCGGAAACTGGTCGTACCGCGTCCACCTGGGCGACAGCGTGGCGCAGGTGGGGCTGCTCGAGCACGGACCGCACACGCGCACCCTCCACGTGGGCGAGCGCAGCCACCAGGTGCTCATCGGCGAATCCGAGGTCGAGCTCCGGATCGAGCTCGATGGCCAGCATCACCGCGTACAGAGAGACATTGGAGGGAAGGTGCGCGCGCCGGCGCCCGCCCTCGTGATCGAGCTTGCGGTTCGGGCGGGAGAGGGTGTTGCGGCGGGACAGCGTCTCGGCTTGCTGGAAGCGATGAAGACCGAGACGGCCTTCTTTGCACCCGTAGCGGGTCTGGTGCGCGAGGTCCTTGTAAGGGCTGGAGAACGCGTCTCGGCCGGTGACGTGATCCTCGTGATCGAACCCAGCTTCGATCAGGATTCCGCCGACCCACCGACAGCTCCGCTCGGGCTGGCGCCGGAGGAGGACCCCCTGGAGATCTTCTTCGCCAGTGACGGGCAGGTGTCACCCGAGGGGGCGACCAAGCTGCCCGCATCGCAGCGAGCCGCCGGGATTGCGGCGCTGCGCTCAGAGACACGACGTGTGCTGATGGGCTACGACGTGAATCCGGACCGCGCGGAACGCCTGGTGGAGATTCTCGAATCGCCCGTGGCCGGCGTCTCCGAGGCATTCCAGGCACAGCTCGCCCAGCTCGCTGGTGCGGTGGCGCTCTTCAGCGACATCGAGACGCTCTTCGACACGGCACCGACGCGCGTCGCGGTTGACGAGCTGGGGCCGTCGAACGACGCACGGATGGCCAGGTATCTGCGCCGGATGAGTGCGGCCGGCGCGGGGATCGACCCGGGTTTTCTGGAGCTGCTGCGTCGGGCGCTCGCTCACTACGACGTCGACTCCCTGGAGCCGAGCGACTCGCTCGAGCGCGCAGCCCTGCGTCTCTATGCCACGCGCACAACTCTGGGGCTGCGCGCGCGCCTGATCGAGGCGTTGCTCCATACTCTGATCCGTCTGGGGGAGCAGGGCGAGACCTTCTCGAGGCACCCAGAGCTGGCAGGGGCCCTGGACCGGCTCACCCTGCTGCGGGGGGCGGTGTCGGAGACGGTCGCGGACCTGGCGGCGCAGGCGCACTACGCGCTCTTCGATCGCGCGAGTGGGAAGGCCGCGGGCGAGGCCTCCATCGCGCCCGCCGTCGACCTGGCGCATACCCTCGTGCCACCGCCCGATCCCGATGCCCTCGAACGGCGTGCGCGCGAGCTCGGCCTGCCCGTGGATCTGGCACGCCGCATCGAGCTCTGGCGTCTCGACCGTTTCGAGCTCGAGCCCATCGAGATCGAGCGCTTCGAGGGTATCCACGGCTTCTACGCCCGCTCCCGCGACGACCCGGGCGACGCCCGGCTGTTTTGCTTTGCGGAGGTGACCGACATCGGTTTCGCGTTGCCGAACGCGCCCGATCGCGCGAAGTTCCAGCAGCGTTTCCACGAGGCGATCGAGGCGATGCGCTCGTTGCGCGGACAGCGCGACCCCGAGCACCGGCTGCGCTGGAACCGGCTGTACCTCTTCGTCCGCCCCCCGCTGGTGCTCGCGGATGAGCTCCTCCAGGACCTGCTGCGCAGGCTGGCACCGGAGACCGCGCACCTCGGCCTGGAGTGGGTGGTCGTGCGCCTGGCCAGCGTCGAGAAGACCGACATCGACTCGGTCCCGAGAAAGATCGAGGTGCTGGCCGGAACGCCCGTGGGCACGCGCGTGGAGTGGAGCATTCGAGAGCCACACACGAGGTCGCTCCAGCCGGCCACACCCGCCGAACGCCGCATGGCCGCTGCGCGCGCCCGGGGGCTCTTCTACCCCTACGAGGTCGCCCGGCTCTTCACGGCGGAGCCCGACGAGGGCAGGCGGGGCGGGCTCGGAACCCCCACCGGACCTGGAGTGTTCGAGGAGTACGCCCTGTACGAGGGCAAGGTCGCCCGTGTGGTTCGTGATCCGGGCGACAACGACTGTGGCGTCGTCTTCGGGATCATCACGACGCCGACCGTGAAGCACCCCGAAGGCATGCGACGCGTGCTCTTGATCGGCGATCCGACGCGCGGGATGGGCGCGCTCGGCGAGCCCGAATGCGGCGCGATCGTCGCTGCCATCGATCTCGCCGAACGCGAGGAACTCCCGGTCGAGTGGGTCGGCGTCTCCTCGGGGGCGCGGATTGCGATGGAGAGCGGCACCGAGAACCTGGATGCGACGGCGCGCGTGGTACGGCGCCTGGTGACCTTCACTGATGCGGATGGGGAGGTGAACCTGGTCCTGCCGGGTGTCAACGTCGGCGCGCAGAGCTACTTCGACGCGCTGGCCACCATGGGCCTGCAGAGCCGTGGGATCCTGATCATGCTGCCACGCGCCTACATGGTCCTCACGGGCCGTGCGGCGCTCGAGTTCTCGGGAGGAGTCGCAGCGGAGGACGAGGTGGGTATCGGCGGCTACGAGCGGATCATGGGACCGAACGGTCACGCCCACCATCAGGCTCGGACGCTGCCGGATGCCTACGAAATCCTGCTCGAGCACTACGCCTGCAGCTATCGGAGCCGCGGCGAACCCGGCCCGCGCCGCTACCAGACGGGTGACCCCGATGGCCGGGACGTGACCCTCTCCCCGTACGAGGGAGAGGAGGACTTTCAGAGGGTGGGGGACATCTTCTCGCGCGAGGCGAACCCCGAGCGCAAGCGGCCGTTCGCGATGCGTCCGCTCATGCGCTCGGTGATCGACCAGGACTGCGGCTTCCTCGAGCGCTGGCCCATCTGGCAGGGGGCGGAGACGGCGATCGTGTGGGATGCGCATCTCGGCGGCTTCCCGATCTCGTTGATCGGGATCGAGAGCCGACCTCTGCCCCGTCTGGGCTACACACCGAACGACGGTCCGGACAGCTGGACGGCGGGCACCCTGTTCCCGTACTCGTCCAAGAAGGTCGCGCGCGCGCTCAACGCGGCGAGCGGCAATCGGCCCGTCGTGATCCTGGCGAACCTCTCTGGTTTCGATGGCTCGCCGGAGTCGATGCGCCGGGGGATCCTGGAGTTCGGCGCAGAGATCGCGCGCGCCGTCGTTCGCTTCCAGGGGAAGCTGGTCTTCACGGTGGTCTCGCGCTACCACGGCGGGGCCTATGTCGTGTTCTCGCGCGAGCTCAACGACGGCATGCACGCGGTCGCGCTCTCGGGCTCCTACGCCTCGGTCATCGGGGGTGCCGCCGCAGCAGCGGTCGTGTTCGGACGCGATGTGAGACGGCGGGCCGTCGCCGACCCCCGTGTGCGCGAGGCCCGCGCGCGAGTTGACGCGGCCGCGGATGTGCCGACACGCGTCGCGCGCAGAGCCCAGCTCGACCGCCTGCTCGAAGAGGTGACCCTCGAGAAGCAGGCCGAGGTCGCGGCAGAGTTCGATGCCACGCACACGGTCGAGCGCGCCAGGGAGGTGGGCTCGCTGGAATCGATCATCGAGCCAAAGGAGCTCCGACCTGCCCTGATCGGCTGGCTCAAGGAATAACAGTCAGGACGGGAAGTCCAGCTGCTCGTCCGAGACGAGGGTGCGGTAGTAGCAGGAGCGCCGCGTCGCGCCGGTCTCGTCCCGGGTATGGCAGGCACCGCCGCGCAACCGCACACGGTACAGGAGGGAGTTTTGCTCGCAGTTCACGCGCACCTCGACCAGATCGAGGACGTCATCGGAGGACGACCCCTTGTGCCAGAGCTCGTCGCGAGACGTCGACCAGAGCACGGCCGTCCGGCTGCGCAGGGTCTCCCGCAGCGCCTCCGCGTCCGCGTAGGCGACGAAGAGCACCTCGTCGCTGTCGGCATTCTGCAGCACGACGGGGACGACGGGCCGGCTCGCGCCCGCAACAGCGGTGAGCTTGTCGAAGTCGAGCTGCAACCGGGTTCCCTCTTCGAGCGGGTTCTCCATCTCTCCTCCTCGCAAACACGCGTCTTCCCCGATGCTAGTCTCGCGCGCTCGGGCGAGCGAGCCGGCGCGTGAGTCGAGCATGGATCCCGATCGCGGTCACGTTCACCGTTCTCGCCTGCCAGGATCAGGGAACGCTGGATCTCACCGAGAGAGGCCGCAGGGCCTACATGGCGAACTGCATCGCCTGTCACCACTCCGATCCGAAGCGAGAGGGAGTGTTGGGTCCCGCGATCGCAGGCAGCTCACAGGAGCTGATCGAGGCTCGGATCATGCGGGCCGAGTACCCGCCGGGCTACGAGCCCAAGCGGGATACGGGCCTGATGCCGGCGCAGCCCTTCCTCAGGCCGCAGATCGAGTCGCTCGCGGCTTACCTCGCCCTGCCCTGAGCTTGTCGTTTCTTGCGCGCGGCCGTCGCTCGGGCAACGGTTTTACAGCAGCCGCGACCCCACCAGGAAGAGGACCAACGTGAGCCCGAACCCCGAGTAGAGTGTGCCCGACACGCTGCCGAGTGGCTTCTGGGTGGCCGCGGTGCCCGCGAAGGCGTTGAGCTCGACGAGCAGGATCAGCACGAGAGCCACGATCCAGTAGGTCCCGTAGGCCGGGCTCTCGTGACTGACCAGCGCGAGATGCCGCGCGGATCCCATGAAGAAGAGCATGGGGATCGAGAAGAGGGTGTTGGTGCGCGATGCGCGCGCGGCAATCGGAGCCCTCGCGGCAAGCGCCGCGTCTGCCTCGCCACCGGACGCCGTCGCCTCGGCGTTCGCGATCAGGCCGCGCTGAATGGGCCAGATCACGAACCAGACGTTGTACCACATGAGCGTGCCCATCAGACCGCCCGTCAGGATCAGCGTGTAGTAGGCCATGCCCGCGGTGCCCGTAACCATATGGGTGATCACGATCAGCCAGCCGGTCACGAACGTGAACATCGCCCCCCAGCGGAACCACCAGAGTGCGTTCGGCACGAGGCCCCGCATCATCGCCCCGCGCGCTTGTCCCCCGAGGTCGGTGCCGAAGAACGGAGTCTGGATGAAGTTGAAGTAGTAGAGAACGCCGATCCAGGTGATGCCCGCTAGGAAGTGGACCCACCTGAGCAAGAACAGCCAGCCGTCTTGAGTAAAAAGCTCCATTCGGTCAATTCCCTCCGCCCTCGGATGATGAGACGTGACGTCGAGCGAGCAGCCCTGCACACTCGCGGGTATTCCACCCGAAGCCCCACAGAGTTGTCAAACGTTTCCAGAACTACACAGGTCGATCGGGGGGCTAACGCAACAATTCTGTCAGCTGGAATAGACGTCGATGGCGCTCGTGTCGATGCTGGCCCAGACCCGGAGTCCCGGTCTCAAACCCTGTCGGGAGACGGACTCGGTCGGCACCGCCGCGCACAGCCGTGGTCGCGTCTGCAGACGTACGAGACTGCGATGGGAGGCGAGCTCGATGCCCTCGATCTCCCCGGCGAGCAGCACGCCTCCGTCCGACCCCGGCTTGGCCGTCGTGAGCCGAACCGCCTCGGGCGGTACGGTGGCCAGGACTGCGCTGGCCGCAGCGACGTCCAGGTGCGGAACGCAGAGCCGAAGGCCATCGACATCGAGCTCCGGAGTGCCATTCACGCGGCGCAGCCGACCCCGGAGCAGCGTCACTCCGCTCAGGCCGGCAACGTACGGAG
The DNA here is from genome assembly GCA_965247115.1 of Myxococcota bacterium. Taxonomy (GTDB): domain Bacteria; phylum Myxococcota_A; class UBA9160; order SZUA-336; family SZUA-336; genus JAUXJB01. The sequence goes on along the minus strand of CBDFGR010000003.1, from coordinate 1,277,911 downwards.
TGAGCGGACGTCGGCGTACGAGGTCCGCCGGGCCGGACTGTACGATGCGCCCATCCTCGAGGATGACGAGGCGGTCGGCGAAGAGCAGCGCCTCGAGCGGATCGTGCGTGATTACGAGACGCACCCCGTCAAACTCCTGCAACATTTGCTGCAGCAGGCTGCGCGTGCGCGGGCGGGCCTCCAGGTCGAGCGCGGAGAGGGGCTCGTCGAGCAGCAGGACGCGCGGCTCCACTGCCAGCGCGCGTGCGAGCGCAACCCGCTGTGCCTCGCCACCGGATAGCTCGGAGGGCTTGCGCGCCGCAAGCGCGGACAGCTCGAGCCGCGCCATGAGTTGCTCGGCTCGGCTTCGGGCGTCGCGCCGACTCACGCCGCGCGCGCGCGGACCGAAGGCTACGTTCTCGAGCACGTCCAGGTGCGGAAACAACCAGAGGCCCTGAAACATGACGCCGAAGGGGCGCTCTTGTGGAGCCAGGCGAATCCTGTCCGCTGGGCGCTCGATTGCGTTACCGTCGAGGGTGATCTCGCCCGACTCGAGCGTGAGAAGCCCCGCGAGCGCTTCCACCAGGGTCGATTTCCCCGAGCCGTTCGGACCGAGCAGCCCGATCGTCTCGCCCGGCGCGGCCGAAAGGGCGACGTCGAGCGTGAACGCGCCCCTCGAGAGTTGCACTCGAGCTTCGAGACTCACGCGGCCGGCCGCTGCCCGCGCAGGGCAGCCAGCACGAGCACCGACACCCCGAGCAGCAGCGCGCCCAGCAGGAGGGCGGCTTGCGGTCGGCTCTGCAGCAGCTGGTAGATCGCGAGGGGCAGGGTCTGCGTGCGCCCTTCCAGGTTGCCCGCAAACGTGATTGTGGCACCGAACTCCCCGAGCGCTCGAGCCCAGCAGAGGGCCAGGCCCGCGAGAAGCGCGGGACGGATCGACGGCATGAGGACGGTCCAGAAGCTGCGCCAGGGGGAGGCGCCGAGCGTGGCAGCGACCTGCTCCAGGCGTTCCTCGGCCTGGATGAGAGCGCTCTCGAGGCTGGTCACGAGCAGGGGAGCCGAGACGAAGGTCGCCGCGATGACCGCGGCCAGCGTTGAGAACGGCAGCCGGATTCCGAGGGCGTCGAGTGACCCGCCGAGCAATCCGTAGCGACCAAAAGCCGCGAGCAGCGCCACTCCGGCGACGACCGGCGGAAGCACCAGCGGCAACGTCAGCAAGGTTCTCAGCCAGCGCTTGCCCGGCAGGTTCGTGCGTGCGAGCAGCCAGGCCAGCGGAAAGCCGAACAGGAGCGATGCGGCAACAGCCGCCAGCGAGACGGTGAGGGAGAGCCAGATCGCAGAGCGGATTTCCGGCAGCTGCAGTAGCTCCAACGCAGAGGCCCAGGGTGCTCGGGCCGAGAGGCCGACCAGGGGCGTCAGGGTCAGCACGAGACCCAGGCCTGCCGCGAGGTAGAGCGCGGCGAGCTGGAGGGCGCGCAATGTCATGGCGGCCCGAAGCCTGCGCGTCGCAGGATCGCGCCCGTCTCGGGGCCCTGGAGAAACTCGAGGAAGGCCTCTGCGCCGTCCGGATTCCGGATTCCGCGCACCATCGCGGCGGGATAGCGGGCGATGATCTGTGCGCGCTGCGGAAGCTCCACCAGCTCGAGCTCTGGATCTTCCGGGCTCACATCCGTTGCGTAGACCATGCCGAGGTCAGCCCCTGCCAGGCGCAGCTTGGCGATCACCCCGCGTACGTCGAGCTCATGAGACACCAGGCGCGCTTCGGCCGCCGTACGTAGATCGAGCGCGTCCAGCGCCCGACGCGCGTAGGCTCCGGCCGGCACCTCGGGGACCGCCAGGACGAGTGCCCAGTCGGAGTCCGGGAGATCCTCGGGATCCCCAAGCGACGATCCGTCAGGGGCGCGGCGCAGCGCCCAGACGAGCCTCGTGCTCGCGAAGTAGCGTGGCCCTTCCACCAGGTCCTGCGCGACGAGCTCGGCCACGATGGCCGGGTCGGCAACCGCGATGACATCCGCGGGGATCCCTTCGCGGACCTGCGTGGCAACGGTCTGTGAGCCCGCGAAGCTGAGCAGCACGCGGCCGCCGTGAGCGGCTTCGAACGCTCGCCCGATCTCGCGGAACACGTCGCTCAGCGAGGCGGCCGCCAGCACCACCACGTCCGTACGAGGCACGTCGCTTCGTGGGCAGCCCAGCTGGAGCGCCAGCAGGGCCCCGCTGAGCGCACGCCCCCACTGGCCGACTGTAGCGTTCGAACAGCTCATTCGGATTGATGGTATTCTGTCAGAACGATAGGATACTTGTATGACGAGTGCCGTGCGCGAACGCCGCGTCGCCACGAGCTGGACGCAGGCCGAGCTCGCGCGCGAGGCCGGAGTGAGTCGGGCCCAAGTCTCCGCCATCGAGGGCGGACGTCACGTTCCCAGTGTGACAACCGCTCTAGCCCTGGCCCGGGCGCTCGATGTTCCCCTGGAGGAGCTCTTCCCCAGTGCCCCGGTCGAGGCGGTACCCGTGGTTGCTCCGGCTCGCGACGGGGCTGCCCTGCGCGTCGGTCGGGTGGGCGATCGTCTCGTGTACGCGGCGCTCGCCGATCGCGGCGCGGGAGCCGAGCTATTTCGGGCACCCGACGCGGTGTTGCGGGATGGTCGCGTCCAGATCCATCCCGGCTCCGAGACGCGCGGAGTGGTGCTCGCGGGCTGCGACCCGGCTCTCGGTCTGATCGCGGATCTGCTACCGACCCGCGGTCACCGCGCCGTCCCCGTTCACGCCACCACCGCTGCTGCCCGCCGGGCTCTCGCGGCGGGGCGCTGCCATGCGGCACTGGTTCACGGACGTTCCAGCGACCTGCGTAGCCGGCCGTCGGACACGGCCGGCTACGCGCTGGCGCGCTGGCGCGTGGGTATCGCGTCGGCTGCGTCGAGCGATCTGCGCCTCGAGGCGCTGGTGGACGCGTCGATCCGCCTCGCCCAGCGCGATCCGGGCGCCTCTGCCCAGAAGGCACTCTCGCGGGCCCTGCGCCGGGTGGGATCGAGCGCGCGCGTGCGCGGGCCGATCGCCGCGAGCCACATCGACGCCGCCAGGCGCGCATCGCTGGGCGAAGTGGACGGCGCGCTCACAATCGAGCCCTGCGCCCGTGCCTACGAGCTCACCTTCGAGCCGCTCGAGGAACACCGTGTGGAGCTCTGGATCGGCGAGCCCTTCACAGAGCTGCCAGGAATTCAGGCGCTGGGAGAGCTCATCGGCTCGGGTGCACTCCGCGCGCGCCTCGAGCTTCTATCCGGCTACGAGCTGGCCGCACCCGGGCTGACCAGGCTTTGAGTCTTGTGGGACCCGGCCGCGGGCGGCCGCGGCCACCCACCTCCGCTCAGGCCTTTGGCCTTCGCTGCGCGCGCCGCTAGCGCGGCGCTTGCAGGTTGCCAAGCCCCGTAGGAGGTTGCCGGTGCTCCACGGAATCTGCACCTGCGACGGCCGTCAGAACTGAACTTAGGGACGGTCCTTAATCCGAACTTGTTCTCGGAGCAAGAAACCGAACTTGGGGACGGTCCTTAATCCGAACTTATTCCGCGTGAGACGACCGCGGCGACGCCTAGATGAACGAATGTGCCCGAGAGTCCCACCTCAATGACTAGAAGTTCCGACTCCAGCCAAACAAGTTCGGATTAAGGACCGTCCCCAAGTTCTGATTCCGTGAAGCACCGGCAACCTCCTACGGGGCTTGGCAACCTGCAAGCGCCGCGAACGCGGTGCGCGCAGCGAAGGGCGAAGCCCTGAGCGGAGAGCGGGTGGCGCGCGACCGCTCGCGCGCAGGGTCCCGCAAGACAGGCCCGCGGCCGGGTCCCACAAGACCTACCGGCCGCGCCTGCGATCTGCGAAGGGGAAGGCACGGGAGCGCTGCTCGTCGTCCTGTCTGGTCTTCAGTTCGTCGGAGTGCCGCGAGGCGAACATCCTGCGCGTCGGCACGTAGGCATCGGTCGGAGCCTCGCGCGCGAATTCGGGCTTGCAGCCGCACGCGCAGCGATCACTCCCGGCGCAGGCGCCGCAGCAATACCAGGCATCAGCCCGGTAGCTGGCGTGGTAGCCGAGCGCGCAGCCGCACCTGTCGCAGGTTCCAGCCACCGGAGCGGTCGATTCTCTACCCACCCCCTATCCATCGGAAATCGGCACCGACTCATCAACCCCTCTGACCCCACTTGGGTCGTGGCGCCCGCAAGTCCCGCCGTAGGCGGGACGCGCAGCGAGACGAAGCCGAACGAAGAGTGGGTGGCCGCGGACGCCCGCGGCCGGGTCCCACAAGAATGCAAGCGCTGCGGACGCGGCGCGCGCAGCGAAGGCCCTGGGCCTGAGCGGAGGTGGGTGGCCGCGGACGCCCGCGGCCGGGTCCCACAAGTCTATACTCGGCGGCGTGAAGGTCTACACGCGGGCCGGTGACGGTGGCGAGACGGGGCTCTTCGGAGGCCAGCGTGTGCGTAAGGACTCGGCCCGTGTCGCCGCTTACGGTGAGGTCGACGAGTTGAACGCGGCGGTGGGATCGGCGCGGGCGGAGCTCGAGGAGCAGGATCTGAGTGGGTGGCTGTTGACCATTCAATCCTCGCTCTTCGATCTGGGGGGAGAGCTCGCGATCCCAGATGTCGAGGCGCTGGAGGGGAAGGGCAAGGGATTGCCCCGGGTGGCCGAAGCGGAGGTCGAGCAGCTGGAGCGCTGGATCGACCAGATGGAGACGGAGCTCACGCCCCTGCGTCAGTTCATCCTGCCGGGCGGAACGCGAGCTGCGGCCACGCTGCACCTGGCTCGAACGGTTTGTCGGCGTGCCGAACGGCAGGTGATCGCGCTGGCCGCTCGCGAAGCCGTCGCTCCGTTGCTGATCCGCTATCTGAATCGTCTGTCCGACCTGCTCTTTGTCATGGCGCGCACAGCGAACCACCGGGCGGGTGAGGGCGAGACCGCCTGGTCGGGGCGCGAGCGATGAACCAGCGCGAGGTGATCGGGCTCCTGCTCGAGACGGGGGCGGTCGAGCTGCGCACGGAGCCCGAGGATTGGTTCACCTGGACCTCGGGCAAGCGCGCGCCCATCTACTGCGACAACCGTGTGCTGATCTCGTATCCGTACGCGCGCGACCGCGTGGCCAACGCGCTCGCGGACCAGGTGCGAAGTGGGTTCCCCCACGCCGAGGTGGTTGCGGGGACCGCGACCGCCGCCATCCCCTTCGCTGCTTGGGTCGCGGAACGTCTGCAGCGTCCCATGGTCTACGTGCGCGGCACGGTGAAGGGACACGGGCAGGCGAAGCGCGTGGAGGGCAAGCCGCTCGAGGGCGAGCGCGTCGTGCTGATCGAAGACCTCGTATCCCTGGGTGGCAGCGCGCTCTCTGCAGTTCGCGCCCTCGAGGAAGAGGGCGGCAAGGTGGTCGGCGTTCAGGCGATCTTCAGCTATGGCTTTCCGGAGGCGGAACGCGAATTCGAGGCTGCGGGCGTGCGGCTTCAGGTGCTCAGCGACTACGACACCCTGATCGAGTCGATGGACCTCGACCCTGCTACGGCTCGAGTCCTGCTCGGCTGGAGAGCTGGCTGAACACCTCGAGCGCCGAGCCACCGCTCTCTTTTGTGAGCTCGCGCAGCGCCTTCCTGCCACCGAGACGCTCGAGTCCGAAGCTGCCGTAGCGGCGCTCGAAGAGCTCCATCACCCAGGCCTCGCGTTGCATCCTGCGTCGGCGCTCGAGCTCGCCCGCCGCCTCGAGGTGTGAGCGGTGGCGCGCGATCTCGCTCGCGAGCGTCGCGACACCATGCCCCGTCTCCGCGCTCACGCCGATCACGGGCGGCTTCCACGCTCCGTCTGGAAGGGAGCGAAGTGAGAGCATGGACTCCAGGTCGGCGCGGGTGCGCTCGGCCGGGGCCCCCAGATCCCACTTGTGGATCACGAGCACGTCCGGGATCTCGAGAATTCCTGCCTTCATGAACTGGAGTGTGTCTCCGGAGCCGGGCTGAAGCACCAGCACCACAGTGTCGGTGACGGTCTCCACGTCGACCTCGGACTGGCCGACACCCACCGTCTCTACGAGCGTCCAGTGGAATGCCGCGCGCAGTACGACCACGGCGGCGCGCGTGGCTGGAGCGAGTCCGCCGAGCTGTTCCCCCGAGGCCATGGAGCGCACGAAGACACGGGCCTCCGACTCGAAGCGCAGGCGGGCGCGATCGCCGAGCAGCGCCCCGCCGGAACGCCGGCTCGACGGATCCACGGCAACCATGCCCACACCGTTCCCCTGCTCGAGCCAATGCTGGATGAGCGCGCCCGCGAGGGTGCTCTTGCCGACGCCTGGCGGGCCGGTGAGCCCGAGCACGCTGTGGTCCGCAGGCGTCTCTGCTTCGAGTAGGCGGATCAGCTCGCGCTGCGTTGGGAGCATGCGCGGGCGCACGTCTTCGACGCGGCTGATCGCCTCCGCAATGGCGGCGCGCTCCTGCTTGAGTGTTCTTTGAACGAGCGCCGCGAGCTCGTCAGCCAAGATCGTGGGCCCGCGCGCTGAGCTCGATCATCTCGCCGATGATCCGGTGGACGTCGTAGTCGCGCGGGGTGTACACGGCCGCCACTCCGTTCTCGAGGAGTGTCCGAGCGTCCGCCTCAGGAATGATCCCACCGACGACAACGGGGACCGCGACGCGCCGGGCAACCTCTGGGGCGAGCAAGAGATGCGACCCGGACAGGATCGAGAGTCCGATCAGGTGCACGCCCTCCTGCTCGGCCGAGCTCACGATCTCCTCGGGTGTCAGCCGGATTCCCTGGTACACGACCTCGAAGCCCGCTTCCCGTGCGAAGATCGCGATCTGCTCCGCCCCGCTCGAGTGCCCGTCGAGCCCTGGCTTGCCGATCAGGGCCTTGAGGCGGCGTCCGAGCCGCTTCGAGACCTCGTCCACGCGTCGGCGCAGCGCCTCGATGTCGCCGGACTCACGCAGCTGGATCGGTGCCTCAACGCCCGTCGGCGCGCGGTACTCGCCAAAGGCCTTGCGCAGGGTGTCCGACCACTCGCCGGTAGTGACCCCGGCGTTGGCGCACTCGATCGACGCCGGCATGACGTTCGAGCCCTTCGCGAGCGCTCCCTTGAGGGCGCGTAGCGCCCGCTCCACCTCGCCGCTACTGCGCGTTGCGCGGTGTGCGCGCAGGCGCTCGATCTGCTCGCGCGTTGCGGACTCGTCGACCCGGAGCGCGTCAATCTGTCCGTCCGTGAGCGGAGACGCGCTACTCTCCTGGAAGCGGTTCACGCCGACGAGGGTCCGCTCGCCGGATTGGATCTGGGAGATGCGGTGAGCATTTGACTCGACGAGTGCACGCTTCATGTAGCCGGATTCGACGGCGCTGATCGCGCCCCCCATCTCCTCGATACGCGCGATCTCTGCCCACGCACCCTCCTCGATCTCCGCGACCTTGTCCTCGATGACTCGCGAGCCTTCGAACACGTCCCCGTACTCCAGGAGGTCGGTCTCGTGTGCCAGGATCTGCTGGATGCGCAGCGACCACTGCTGGTCCCAGGGCCTCGGCAGCCCGAGTGCTTCGTTCCAGGCCGGCAGCTGAAGGGAGCGACAACGCGCGTCACGAGACAGTGTTACGCCGAGCGCCTCCAATGCGATGCGGGGGATGTTGTTCTCCGGCTGTGCCTCGGTGAGGCCGAGCGAGTTCACCTGTACGCCGTAGCGGAAGCGCCGCAGCTTCGGATCGTCGACGTCGTAGCGCTCCCGTCCAATCCGGTCCCACATGCGCGTAAAAGCGCGCATCTTGCACATCTCCTCCACGAAGCGGATGCCCGCATTGCAGAAGAACGAAATGCGTCCGAACACTGAGGGAAGCTTCTCTTTTGGAACTGCGACCTCGTCCAGGACGGCCAGTGCGTTGGCGAGGGCGAAGGCGACCTCCTGCACGGGAGTCGCGCCCACCTCCTGCAGGTGGTACGAGCAGATGTTGATCGGGTTCCAGCTCGGGACCTCCTCCACCGAGAACTCGATGATCTGGCGCGTCAGGTTCAGCGAGGCGCGTGGCGGAAAGATGTAGGTTCCTCGGGAGAGGTACTCCTTGATGATGTCGTTCTGCGTGGTGCCCGCGAGGCTCGACCGGCTGATCCCTCGCCGTTCCGCGACGGCGACGTACAGTGCCAGCAGCCAGGCGGCCGTAGCGTTGATCGTCATCGACGTGTTCATGCGATCGAGCGGGATGCCGTCGAGCAACGCCTCCATGTCTTCGATCGATCCAATCGGGACACCGACTCGGCCGACCTCACCCTGCGACAGCTCGTGGTCCGCGTCGTAGCCGGTCTGCGTCGGTAGGTCGAAGGCGATGGACAGTCCCGTCTGACCCTTTTCGAGGTTGCTGCGGTAGAGCTCGTTCGATGCGCGCGCACTCGAGTGACCGGAGTACGTGCGGAGGATCCAGGGTCGGTCCGACATGAGAGGAGGATAGCGTGTCGGCTCAGGGATCGTGTGCCGAGAGCCGCGCGCGCAGTACGACGAGGTCCACGCGTCGATTGATGCGCCTGCCTTCCACAGTTCCGTTCGAGACGAGCGGTCGCTGGTCAGCAAAGCCCGCGCTCGAGAGCCGATCCCGTGCGATCCCCAGCGCCTCGAGCTCGCGCAGCACCTCGACGGCTCGCGCGGATGAGAGGTGCCAGTTGCTCGGGAAGCGCGCCGTGGCGACCGGCTGGTTGTCGCTGTGACCCTCCACGCGCACGTGGTTGGGAACCTCGCGCAATAGCGCTGCTACCTCGGCGAGTCGCGCGCGCGCACTGGTAAGGAGCTCCAGCTGGCCGAGTCCGAAGAAGACGGTGTCCGCCAGGCTGATCACCAGACCCTCCTCGGTGCGCCTGACGGCCAGCCCGCTGGCCCGCCCCAGCTGACGGGAGACCTCCCTCGCGCGCTCGCCCAACAGGTCGAGCCCGCGCTCCGGCTCGGCGGGGTGTGCCGCGGAGCCGTCGCCGCTGCGCGTGGCCGCTCCCCCAAACTGCTCGAGCAGGCCGGCATCCTCCGGTCCGAACTCGAACAGCGCGGTGCCGAACGACTCGCGGATGGAGTGAACCAGGCGTTCGGCCTTGGTGGCGTCGGTGACGGAGATGGCGTAGAGCGTCGTGAAGAAAGCGAAGAGCAGTGTGATGAAGTCGGCGTAGGAGATCAGCCAGCGCGCGGAGCCCGCGCTGTGCCCCTGCCGCGGTCGGCGGCGCAGCTCAGAAGTCCTTCTTGCTCTCACTGCTCGCGTTCCACGGTGTGGGCGTGCGTGCGGGGCTCGCCCCGCTTGTGCGGCTCTTTGCCTCGAACAGCGTGTAGACCTCGAGGCGCTTGCCGAGTGTCTGGGGGTGCAGGCCTTCCTGAATCGAGCAGATCCCCTCCACGATCATTTCCTTGCAGCGCAGGTCGGCGCGGATCTTCATCTTGAGCTTCTCGGCAAAAGGCAGGAACACGAGGTTGGCGCTGGCGACGCCGTAGATGGTCGCGACAAAAGCGACGGCGATGCCTGAGCCGAGCTGCGACGGGTCATCCAGATGCTCCATCACCTGGATGAGTCCCATCACCGCGCCGATGATCCCAATGGTCGGCGCGTAGCCACCCGCGGCCTCGAAGAAGCGCGGTCCCGGCGCGCGACACTCTTCTTCGTAGTCGATCATGCCCTCCAGCATGGAGCGCAGCGTGGGACCGTCGTAGCCGTCGACGAGTGACATGATCGCCTGTCTGAGAAACGGGTCGTTCGATCGCACGACGTCGTCTTCGAGGGCGAGCAGACCGTCACGCCGTGAGCGCCGCGCGAGCTCCACCATCTGTGCGATGAGCGGCTCGAGCCGCGGACGGCGGCTGACGAGCACGTGGCGTACTTCGCGCAGTGCCCGTTTGAGCTCGGGCGCTGGGAACTGCGTGATCAACGCCCCAAGGGTGCCTCCGATGACGATCACGAAGGCCGTCAGCTGGACCATGGACCCCAGCTGGCCCCCCTCGAGCGCCTGCCCGACGAGGATGCAGCTCGCGCCAAGGGCGATCCCAATGAGAGTAGTGAGGTCCACGAGGGCTGCTAATGCAATCGGCGTGTCCCGTTCCGCCCTTGATTCAGTGTGGACACCCGCCCTTGATCCAGTGTGGACACGTCGGCCAGCCGCGGCGGATTCCCGCGAAGACGGGTATTGTCAGGCTCGAGATGATCGCTGCTCGTTCGCTCGGAGCTCTGCTCGTTGTTGCCTGTATGGTGCTGGGGTCGGTCAGCTCTGCACAGACCGTGAGCGGTTCCGACACGGAGCGCTCCCGGCGAGCCTACGCTCTGGGCGGCGACCTGATGAGCCCGTTCTGTCCCGGTCGGACCCTGACGGACTGTCCCAGTCCGAACGCGGCCGCCTGGCGGGAGGAGATCCGCGCCTGGGTCGACGCCGGTGTGTCCGATGCCGAGATTCGCGCGCGGTTGCAGGCGCGCATCCCAGAGACGGACCTGTCCGCCGTACCGCGCGGGCCGCTCGGCTGGGTGCTGCCCGGCCTGATCCTGCTCGCCGGCCTTGGCATCCTCACGGCCGCGCTCCGGCGGGTGACCCGTGCTGCGGGGGAGCCCGAGCTCGATCCGGAGCTGGAGGCCGAGCTCCGCCTGGAGCTCCGGGACTAAAGTAGGGAAGGTTTCCTCCGAACCTCCCTCCAGTTGGCTTCGTTCCGAGTGGCAGGAGTCGACGAAGCTGCCCGCGTTGGCTGCGTTTTCCGGGAGATAACGCTGGCTTGGTACGGATCCTGCTCTGATCCACTCTCCGAGGCCACCCGGTCGTGCTCGGGCGAAGCGCTACGGCGCTCCAAGCCAAGGCACTCCCACCGCAAGTCTCCTCACCGGCCCTGTTGCACCGACCCGGCCGGGTGGCACTCGCACCGCTCCGCTATGTTGCGCCTGTCTCTCGTAGAGGAGCGAAGCATGGCGGCACAGCGCAGCCCGACCTGGAGCGCAGGGACCCTCGACGTGGGCGGGCGAACCTATCGCATCGCCCGCCTGGGTGCGGTCGTGGAGGCCGGGCTCGGCGACATGACACGTCTGCCTCGCTCGATTCGGATCTTGCTCGAGAATCTGCTGCGGCACGAGGATGAGAGCAGCGTCACGCGCAGCGACATCGCGGCGCTGGCCAGCTGGGTACCCTCGGCGAAGGCTCGAGCGGAGATCGCATTCCGGCCCGCGCGTGTAGTGTTGCAGGACTTCACGGGTGTCCCCGCCGTCGTTGACCTGGCCGCCATGCGCGACGCCATGGCCGAGCTCGGCGGCGATCCCGCTCGGATCAACCCGCTGTGCCCGGTGGAGCTCGTCGTCGACCACTCGGTTCAGATCGATCACTTCGGCTCGCCGGACGCCCTCGCGCTGAACGCGGAGATCGAGTTCACGCGCAATCGGGAGCGCTACGAGTTCCTGCGCTGGGGACAGTCTGCCCTGGAGGGTCTGAGCGTGGTTCCGCCTTCCACCGGGATCGTGCACCAGGTGAACATCGAGTACCTGGCGCAGGTCGTGTTCGCGCAGCAGCAGCAGGGCGAGTGGCTGGCCTTCCCTGACACCCTGGTGGGAGCGGACTCCCATACCACTATGGTCAACGGGTTGGGTGTGTTGGGCTGGGGCGTCGGCGGGATCGAGGCAGAGGCGTGCCTGCTCGGCCAGCCCGTCTCCATGCTCATTCCCGATGTGGTGGGCTTCGAGCTGCGCGGTCGCCTGCCGGAGGGGGCCACTGCGACCGACCTGGTGCTTACAGTCGTGCAGCTGCTCCGGGCGCACGGCGTGGTGGGGAAGTTCGTCGAGTTTTTCGGTTCGGGTCTGAACGCGCTCTCCGTGGCAGATCGTGCGACCGTGGCCAACATGGCCCCCGAGTACGGGGCCACCGTTGGTTATTTCCCCATCGACGAGAAGACGCTCGAGTATCTGGAGCTCACGGGGCGCGAGGACGAGCAGATCGCGCTGGTCGAGGCGTACGCGCGCGCCCAGGGCGTGTTCGCGCTCCCCGACGATCCGGTTCCCGAGTACAGCTCGCGACTCAGCCTCGACCTGGGGACGCTGGTTCCGAGCCTCGCGGGTCCGAAGCGGCCGCAGGACCGAGTGCCGCTCACCGAGGCGCACTCGGACTGGAGCCGCTGCTTGCCCGAGCTGATCTCGCCAGCGGGCGCGGTCAGCGACGCCGAGCTCGCTCGTACGGTCAGTGTGCGAGACGGCGACAGCAGCTACGAGCTTGGGCACGGACACGTGGTCATCGCTGCGATCACGAGCTGCACGAATACCTCGAATCCATCCGTCCTCGTCGCTGCAGGCTTACTGGCGAAGAACGCGGTGGAGCTCGGGCTCCAGGTAAAACCCTGGGTCAAGACCAGCCTCGCACCCGGCTCGCGAGTGGTGAGCGACTACCTGGCCGAGGCGGGCCTGCTCGCGTATCTGGAGAAGCTGCGCTTCAACGTGGTGGGCTACGGCTGTACGACGTGCATCGGGAACAGCGGCCCCCTGCCCGAGCCGATCGCTGCCGCCGTCGACGACGCGGAGCTCGCCGTAGCGGCGGTGCTGTCCGGCAATCGAAACTTCGAGGGGCGGGTGAACGCCAGGGTGCGCGCGAACTACCTCGCCTCGCCGCCCCTGGTGGTGGCCTACGCCCTTGCCGGGCGCATGGACTTCAACTGGAGCGAGGATGCGATCGGCAGGGACCCCTCGGGGCGGCCGGTCATGCTGCGCGACATCTGGCCGACCAGCGACGACGTGGCGCGGACGGTCGCCGGAGCCGTGAAGCGGGGGATGTTTCGGGAGCGCTACGCGAACGTGTTCGAAGGCGACGAGACCTGGAAGGCGATCGAGATCCCGACGGGGGTCCGCTACCCGTGGTCTCACGACTCCACCTACGTGCGACTCCCCAGTTTCTTCCAGGGCATTACTCGGAAGCCCGCAGCGCTCGTGGACGTTCACGGCGCGCGCGCGCTGGTCGTGCTCGGTGATTCCGTCACGACGGACCACATCTCACCGGCGGGCTCGATTCCCGTCGACGGTCCCGCCGGCCGCTACCTTCTCGAACACGGGATCGAGCAGAAGGACTTCAACTCCTTCGGAGCGCGGCGCGGCAACCACGAGGTCCTGGCTCGAGGCACCTTCGCCAACGTCCGGCTGCGGAATCAGCTCGTCCCCGGAGTTGAGGGCGGCTACACCGTGCGCCTGCCCGACGCCGAGGTCGTACCGATCTTCGACGCTGCCGAGCAGTACCGCGCAGAGGGGGTTCCCCTGATCGCGCTCGGCGGGCTCGAGTACGGCACAGGCTCCTCCCGCGACTGGGCGGCGAAGGGACCGCTGCTCCTCGGCATCCGGGCCGTGATCGTCAAGAGCTATGAACGCATCCACCGCAGCAATTTGATTGGCATGGGCATCCTGCCGCTGGAGTTCCTCGAGGGACAGGGTGTCGCGGAGCTCGGGCTCTCCGGTCGGGAGAGCTTCGACATCGAGGGACTCGACGCGATCCAGCCTGGTCAGGAGCTCGGCGTCCGCGCCCGCTCCGACTCCGGTGACCCGCGCGAGTTCACCACTCGCGTCCGCATCGACACTCCCGTGGAGCTCGACTACTACCGGCACGGTGGCATCCTTCCCTACGTTCTCCGCGAGCTCTTGTAAAACGGCATGCCCGAGCTGGAGCCATCGGCGCGCGAGTGGATCGAGCAGACGCTGCGCGAAGCTCTCGCCCCGCAATCAATCCAGGTCCAGGACGAGAGCCACCTGCACCGAGGCCACGCGGGCGCCGCATCGGGCGGTGGCCACTTCCGCGTCCGTATCGTCTCGGATGGCTTCCGCAACCAGCCCCGACTCCAGCGTCACCGCACCGTGTACGCGGCCCTCGCCCCCCACATGGGCGGCGCCATCCACGCCCTGGCCCTGGAAACCCTCACCCCCGAGGAAGTCTAGCGGCACCCCGCATAACTTGGGGACGGTCCTTAGTTATAACTTCCGGTCCGGGCCCATAGCTTCGATCCAGAAGTTAAGATTAAGGACCGTCCCCTTCTTAACTTCTTCAACTTCTTTGGGAGAGGGCGCGCCAGATGCGGTCAGCTTCGCGCATGCCGACGGGGCCCAGGAAGGCGAGGGTGAAGACGTAGATGCCGGTCAGGGCCTCGATCTGGGAGTCGCTTCCCGATGCTGCCGCGGCCAGGGCCGCGATGACGATGGAGAACTCGCCCTTCGGAACCAGGGACAGGCCGACGACCGCGCTCTGAGCCGGCGTGTGTCCGGCGCTGCGTCCGGCCAGAAAACCGCCAACAACCTTGGTGCAGAAGCCGAGCACGATCAGGATGAAGGCCGGCGCAGCGACGGCGCCGATGCTGGCCAGATCGATGCCCATGCCGAACGAGACGAAGAACAGTGCAGCAAACAGGGTCTGGAAGGGGTGGAGCGTCCGAGCCGCCCGCTCCTTGAGGCGCGTCGAGCCGATCACGATTCCGGCAAGGAACGCCCCGACCGCCTCCGAGAGTCCCGCACCGAGTGCGGATGAGGCGATCAAGAGGACGAAGGCGAACAGCAAGAGTGTGAAGCCTTCGTCCGACCGAGACGCGATCAGCCGCTCGAGCGGGGCTTGCAGCCGCCAGGCCAGCACGGCAAGCAGCGCCACGAACAGAAGCGGTCGCGCCACGGCGCTCACCTGTGCCCACCCGCTCGTCGCCGCCACGCCTCCGACAATGAGCGCGTTGATCAGGACCAGGTAGATCGCGATCACCAGATCCTCGAAGACCATGATCCCGAGGATCGTCTCCGTCTCCGGGCGCGCGGCTCGACCGAACTCGACGATGCATTTGCTGACGACAGCGCTCGAGCTCATGTAGAGGATTCCGGCGAGAAACAGTGCCTCCGCCCAGGTCCAGCCCAGGGCGAGGCCTGCGAGCAGACCGATCGGGAAGTTGAGCAAGAGATCGAGCGAGCCCGCGCTGAGAAAGCGGCGGGGAGTGCTGGCCACCGAGCCCAGCGAGAACTCGAGTCCCATCGAGAACAGCAAGAACACGACGCCGAGAGAGCCCAGAAACTGGACCACCGCATCGGGAGCGACCCAGTTGCCCAGTACGACGCCAGAGAGGATGTAGAGCGGGACCACGGGAAAGCGCAGCGTGATCGAGACCGCGGCCGCGACGCCCAGCACGCCGAGCAGGAGCGAGAACTGAAAGAGGTTCCCCTCCATGTCGTCTGGCTAGTCCTGGGTGCGAAGCGTGGAGAAGCTGGAGAGAAACTGGTCCACCTGGTCACGGTGTCCCATGACCACGAGCGTGTCGCCCGACTCGATCTGCTGGTCGGGAGGTGGGCTCAGGATCGAGCCCTCTTCTCGCAGCACGGCGATCACGTTCACGCCCGTGCGCGCGCGGATCTCCGAGCTCTGGAGTGTGGCACCGATCAGGGCCGAGTCCTCTTCGAGCTTGAGCCACTCGAGACCGAACTCCTCCAGGAGCAGGCGCTTGCGCGGGTCCTCCTTCTGGACCTCACTGCGCGAGAGAATGCGGCCCAGCTCCCCGGCCTCGCGCCCGCGGAGCTGGATCAGCGGCGTCGTGTTTCCGGCCGTGTCGACCCGAGCGAGCTCCCAGTGCCCGGCCCGGTGCTCGACGATGACGAGCTCGTCGCCCCCCGGGAGATCGATGCTGTGCTTGGTTCCGACTCCGGGAAGCTCTGTCACTCGGCTGGCCATCACGCCTCCTCGACCGGCAGGTAGACAGAGAAGATGGTACCCCCGGACTCCGGGCAGCGAAATCCGATGGAGCCGCCGTGCTCTTCGACGATGCGGCGGCTGATGTACAGCCCGAGCCCGGTACCGGCGCCAGGCTGCTTCGTGGTGAAGAACGGAGTAAAGAGCTGGGAACGCGTGCTTTCGCAGACGCCTGGACCCGTGTCTTCGATCTCGATCGCGACGCCGCCGTCACAGTCTCGGGTACGAATGCGGATGCAGGGCTTGTCCGACTCGGCACAGGCATCGGCCGCGTTAGTGAGCAGGTTGAGGAGCACCTGATCGAGCTTCATGCGATCTGCCCGGACGAAGCGCGTCGCGCGATAGTCGCGCTCGAGCTCGGCGGGACGCGGGAAGTGCGGCGCGACCAGGCGCAGACTCGAGTCGATGACCTGCGCTACGTCGAGCACCTCTTTGTGAAGCTCGGCTCCTCGAGTCGCCGCGTCCAGATCTCGAACCAGGTCGCGAATGCGGCGCGCCCCCTCGAGCGTGTCGGCGAGCAGCTCGTCGAGCAACGCGATTCCCCCACACTGCTCGAGCTTTGCCTCGATGCCGGCGATCACGCCTGCCGCATCCCCCTGCGCGCTGCCGCGCGAGAGCTCGCGATAGGACACGATGACCTCCCGCATCGCTGCGGTGAGCCGTTCCAGCTCCGCCAGGTTTCCGAGCACGTACGTGATCGGGTTGTTGATCTCGTGGGCCACCGCCGCGAAGGCCGTGCCTGACGGGGTCAGCTGCGTGTCGATCGACGCCGCCTGCGGATCGGGAGCCGCGGGTGTGTGGCGCGGGTCTCCTGCCATCGGGTCAGCGTACCGAGCAGGAGCGGGATCGCGCTCGATCGGGGCGTCGAAGAGCGGAAAGGCGCTGCCTGCACTAGACGTGGGAGTCGCTTCGCGTCACGCTCTCTGGGCGCTAGAATCCGAGACCTGCCGCAATGCCCCTGGGCGGCGCGACCGCGGCACGTCTCCGGACGAGGAGGAATGATGAAGTTCCGAAAGGCGACTCTATGGGTACTGGTGGCGCTCGTCAGCGGGGGCTGCGTTCGAATCGAGTCGGGTCACCAGGGAGTGCTCTTCAAGCTCTTTGGGGGGACGCAGCAGGGCTTCTTCGGGGAGGGCATTCACCGCGTCTGGCCCTGGGACACCATGTACGTCTACGACGTCCGAGTGCAGGACGGTCCGGAACGGCTCAGCATCCTCGCGAGCAACGGGCTCTCGGTGGGCCTCGATGTCTCGATCCGGTTCCGGCCGATGGCTGCGGAGCTCCCCCCGCTACACCAGGAGATCGGCCCCAACTACTACGCCAAGATCATCAAGCCGACGATCCGCGCCGAGGTGCGCAAGATCGTCGGCCAGTTCACGCCGGAAGAGATCTATTCCACCAAGCGCCAGGAGGTCGAGACCGCGATCATAGGGGGGATCGAGACGGCGCTCGAGGACAAGCACGTGATCGTCGAGGCCATCCTGATTCGCAACGTGGAGCTGCCAGAGAAGCTGCGGATCGCGATCTCCGAGAAGCTCGAGGAGGAGCAGCGCTCCGAGAAGATGGTCTTCACGCTCGCCCGCGAGCGCCAGGAGGCGCAGCGCAAGGCCATCGAGGCCGAGGGCATCGCGGAGTTCCAGAAGATCGTCTCGCAGGGGCTGACCGCCGACCTGCTGCGCTGGAAGGGGATCGAGGCCACGGAAAGCCTCTCGAGCAGCGCCAACGCGAAGGTGGTCGTGATCGGATCGGGACCCGACGGCCTGCCGCTGATCCTGGGAGGGAACTGAGCGAGGGATTTTGGGGACCGTTCTCCATGCCGACATGGACGCCTTCTACGCGGCCGTGGAGCAGCGCGACGATCCCTCACTGCGCGGCAAGCCCGTAGTCGTCGGCGGGCCGTCGGCGCGTGGCGTCGTCTCGGCGGCCAGCTACGAGGCGCGGAAGTTCGGCATCCACTCCGCGATGCCGTCGGTAGAGGCACGGCAGCGCTGTCCCGAGCTGATCTTCGTGCCCGGGCGCATGGCCCAGTACCGTCGCGAGAGCCGGCGCATCTTCGAGATCTTCCGGCGCTTCACGCCGAGCGTCGAAGGTCTGTCGCTCGACGAGGCCTTCCTCGATCTGACCGGTACGGAGCAGCTGCTCGGCCCGCCTGCCGAGGTCGGTCGCAAGCTGCGTGCTGACGTGCGCGCGGAGACCGAGCTCGCGGTCTCTGTCGGGATCGCACCCGTGAAGATGGTGGCGAAGATCGCCAGCGACCTGGCCAAGCCGGATGGTCTGCTCCAGGTCAACCAGGGTGAGCTCGGCGAGTTTCTGGATCCGCTTCCCGTCGGGAGGATCTGGGGGATCGGTCCCGCTGCCCGCGCTCGACTCGAACGGATCGGGATCCGCACGATCGGAGATCTCGCGCGAGCCCCCAACGAGCGCCTCGGTGGCGTGCTCGGAAGCTGGGGCCTGGAGGCGGCGCGCCTGGCGCGCGGAGAGGATTCGCGCGAGGTCGAGCCCTATCGAGCGGCCAAGTCCTATAGCGAGGAGAACACGTTCGAGCGCGACGTGGGCGATCACGCCGAGCTGGAGAAGGTGATACGCCTGCACGCCGAGGCGGTCGCACGGAGGCTCCGGCGCGACGGCGTGCGCGGCCGCGGAGTGACCGTCAAGCTCAAGCTGGCCCGCGGCCTCGGTGCAGGGAAGTACCCACTGCTCACACGTTCGGCAATGCTACGCGAGCCGACCGACGATGGTGTGGAGCTCGCGCGCGTCGGACGCAGCCTGCTCGCCAGGGCGGCCCTGCGCGAGCCTGTCCGTTTGCTCGGCGTCTCCGTCTCGCACATCGAAGTGCCCGTCGGCTCCCAGCTGAGCTTCCAGGACGAGACCGGCCCCGACCGGGAGATCCGCGGCCGGCTGAACCGCGTCGTCGACGAGATCCAGGACCGCTTCGGGTATCGCTCCCTGGCTCGTGGCGTCGGCGAGGTCGAGCGTGCGGGTCTGACCTCTCAGATCAAGCGAGGCACCGGTGACGAGGCGTAGGGATTTCCCACGCCGTCGAAGGTCGGGAACGTCCCCCGGCGGACTCCGCTCCCTGCGTGCTCAGAGGTCTTCTTCGCCTCGGATACCGCTACCACAGTCCCCCGGGGGACGTTCCCGACCTCCGACTCCCAGCTGATTCCCACATGGTAATCTCGAGCCATGGTCAACCCTGAGTTTCTTGCAGAGAAGCCGGAAGACGTGGGAATCGCTTCGGGGAAGCTCGAGGAGCTGTTCGCGCGGGCCGAGAAAGAGGTGCGTGAGGGGCTGCTTCCGTCGGCGCAGATTGCGATCGCTCGGAACGGCCGGATTGCCGGGATGCGCACCTTCGGGACCGTGATGCATGCTGGCCGCGAGGCGGAGGCGACGAACGAGACGCTCTATTGTGTGTTCTCTTCCACCAAGGCGCTGACCTCGGCAGCGGGGTGGCTCTTGATGCAGGAGGGCAAGCTCGGCACCGACGAGATCGTGGCCGACATCGTTCCCGAGTTCGGAACGAACGGCAAGGGCGGGATCCGGGTGGAGCAGCTCTTCACGCACACGGCAGGCTTTCCGCACGCGCCGTTCCGGCTCTCAGAGTTCCTCGACCGCGAGCGGCGACTGGAGCGCTTTGCAGAGTGGGAGCTCAACTGGGAGCCGGGCAGTCGCTTCGAGTACCACGCGACTTCCAGCATGTATGTGATCGCGGAGATCATCGAGCGCCGCTCCGGCATCGCCTACGGCGAGTTCATCCGCGGGCGGATCGCGGAGCCCCTCGGGCTGGACGATCTCTGGGTGGGACTGCCGCGGGAGCTCCACGGCAGGGTTGCGGACTGCGTCCACGTGGGCGAAGCGCTTACCGACGCGGATTATCGCGCGCTCGGCGTTCCGCCGCCGCCGCTGACCGAGGTGACGGAGGAGGCCATTCTCAGCTTCAACTTGCCCGAGGTGCGCGAGGCCGGAATCCCCGGTGGTGGTGGAACGATGACCGCGGCCGAGCTGGCTCTCTTCTACCAGGGGCTGGTCAACAACGGCACGTCCTTGGACGGCGAGCAGATCTGGCAGCCTGCCACGCTGCGCTCGGCGCTCGAGGTTCGCACCGGAGAGCTTCGAGACGAGCTGATGGGCCACCTGGTCCATCGCGCGCTCGGCGTGGTCATCGCCGGTGACGAGAGCCGCAACGCGCGCGGCTTCGGGCACACGAATTCCGAGCTCGCGTTCGGCCACGGCGGGGCTGGTGGACAGATCGGCTGGGCGGATCCCGCGACGGGGATCTCGCTCGGCTACTGCACGAACGGCCACGACCGCAACGGCATCCGTTCCGGCCGTCGCTCCACCGGCATCTCGAGTCGAGCTGCTCTCGCCGCCGTCGAGGCTTCTGCAGAAGATAGTTGACGCGCGGAGGGCCGCCGGAATAGGCTCGGCCTGACGGTTCCCGCTAGGGATTGAAAGGGAACACGGTGCGTCCGGTAAGAAGCCGGCCAAGGCCGTGGCTGTCCCCGCAACTGTAAGCGGCGAGCCCTCGCTCCAACACACCACTGGAGATCCGGGAAGGTGGGGCGAAGGCCGTGACCCGCGAGCCAGGAGACCTGCCGTCGCGCGTCACCTACCCGCGAGCCGGGGCATCTCGAGGGGCGGACCTTCCGTTTCGGTGACGGTGAGCCAACCACACCGACTACGGAGGAACCGACGATGCGATCCCCATTGGCCGACCGCGGGCCCAAGCGTAGTCCCTGTCTTCCTTGCATCCTCAGCGCCGCACTCATGGCTCTCGCGCCCCGGCTCGCGCCGGCCGCGGAGCCCGATCCGCCGGACGTTCCGTCCTCGTCGCGCGTGATGGGGATCTCGACCGAGCCTGCCATGGCCAGCGCGCCTCGCCGCATGGAGATTCCGGTCGATCACGTGGCTGGATCGATCACCGTCATTCAACGCAGCCAGATCGAGAGGAAAGGCCTCCGCACACTGACCGATGTGCTCCGCACGGTGCCCGGCGTGCAGGTGGCGCAGGCAGGGGGAACTGGCAAGCAGACCTCGATCTTCATCCGGGGCACCGAGTCGAACCACACGCTCGTGCTGCTCGACGGCATCGAGGTCTCCGACCCGAGCCTCCCTGGCGGCGTATTCGACCCCGCGCACCTGCTGACCGAGGACGTGGAGCGGGTCGAGGTGATGCGCGGACCGCTCAGTACGCTCTACGGCTCCGACGCCATCGGCGGTGTGATCAACGTCGTCACGCGCAAGGGTCGCGGCAAGCCGCGACTAACGGCCTGGGGGGAGGCGGGCGCGCGCCACACGTTCCAGCAGGCGACCGCGCTTCGCGGGAGTCATGACCTTGTGAACTACTCGCTCAGCTATACGACGCTGCACACGCGTGGGCACACAGCGGTCGCCGAAGACCGCGGTGCGCACGAGCGGGACGGGTACGATAACCGAACGCTCTCGGGCAGAGTCGGCTTCACGCCCACGGACACAAGCGAGATCTCGCTCGTCGGGCGCTTCGTCGACACTGACAACGAGCTTGACCCGTTCTTCGAGGACCGGAACAACCGCAACCAGACACGCCAGCTCTTCCTCCGCACCGAGGGCCGGCTCGAGCTGCTCGATGGGAAGTGGCGCCAGCGCCTTGGAGTCTCCTTCAGCGACCACGACCGGAAGGAGCTCGACGACGCCGACCCACCCGGGCTCGGCTCCTCGATCGAGTCGCACGACGGCGGGCGACTAAAGCTCGATTGGCAGCACGATTTCACTGTTACTCCGGAGCACGTGCTCACGTTCGGGCTGGAGACCGAGCGGGAGACGATCGACTCCTCGCTCGAGTCGGTCTCGGCCTTCGGCGTGTTCACCAAGGGTGGCCATGCCTCACAGCGCTCGAGTGCTGTATTCGGGCAGGAGCAGTTCACGTTCGGTGACGTCTTCGGGGTCGTGGGGGGGCGCCTCGAGCACCACGACGAGTTCGGCTCGGAACTTACCTACCGAACGGCCGTCGCCTACGTGCACCCCGACTCGGGCACCAAGGTCCACGGCAGCATCGGCACGGGCTTCAAGGCCCCCTCGCTCGATGATCTCTTCGGAGTGTCGGTCTTCACGAGCCCGTTCTTCACCTCGCTCTCCGTCGGCAACCCGGATCTCCAGCCGGAGCGCAGTCGCGGGTGGGAGCTCGGAGTGGAGCAGCCACTCTTTGGCGATCTCGTGCGCGTCGGCGTCACCTACTTCCAGAACCGGATCCGCAACCTGATCGCGGCGACCGCCGACTTCACGACACTGCGGAACGTCGGGCGGGCAAAGACGGACGGCTTCGAGTCCTCCCTCTCGGTTCGAGTCAGGGACAGGGTCTTCCTTCGTTTGGACCACGTCTACCTGAGCGCCGAGGATCTAGACAGCGGCGAGGACTTGCTACGGCGTCCGGCCCACACGCTCCTCGGCACGCTCGAGCTGCGCCCTGGGCGGCGCTCGACAGTGAGCCTCGGGGTGCGCTACATCGGTCACCGCAAGGACATCGATGCCAACTCGCCGGTGGGGGCCCGGATCTCGCTCGGCGGCTACACAGTGGTGAATCTGGCCGGCACGTTCGAACTCTCCCGGCACTGGACGCTGTTCTCCCGCATCGAAAACCTCTTCGACCGCGAGTACGACGACCCCCACGGGTTCCAGAGCTCGGGATTCGCAGGCTTCGTTGGTGTGAGTGCGGAGTACTGAAGCTCCGCGCCCAGCCGCCGCCCAGGTGTCGACACTCCCGGCTCGGGGACACTACCCTCTCGGCGTGGAGCCCCGCGTTTACCAGATTCCTGGCGCCGCGGCCATCGAGTCAGCGCTTACGAAGGGCGCAGCGGTGCGGCTGATCCTCGTGGCGCGGGATGCGCCGGAGGTCGACATCAAGGGCGTGCTGGAGCAGGCGGAACGGCTCCGGATCCCGGTCCGCCAGACGAGCCGGCGCGCAGTGACACGACTCAGTGTCGACGGGATGGCCGCTGTCCTGGCGCTGGTCGGGCGCGATCCCGGCGCAGGGGTCGGCGAGATGATCGCCGCCGGGGGCGCCTGCTGGCTCCTCGTGGGCGTTGCCTACCCTGGCAATGTGGGCATGGTCGTGCGAACCGCGGAGGTCTCGGGTGCCGAGGGGGTCGTTGTCGACGCGAAGTTCGATGGCGAGGGCCGCAAAGCGGCGCTGCGCGCCTCCATGCGCGCTGACAAGTTCATGCCCGTGCACTGGGACCGGACCTGGGACATCCTTGCGTGCGCTGAGGCCGCGGGCCACGGGATCTACGCCATCGACGAGGCGGGCGAGCGTGCGCCCTGGGAGCTCGATCTCTGCGGGCCGCGCCTGTTTGTCGTGGGCGGGGAGAACGGCGGGATCGCTCCCGAGATCCTGGAGCGTTGCCACGCCAAGATCCGAATCCCGATGGCCGGCTTCATCCCCTGCTACAATCTGCAAGCTGCGGTGTCCGCCATCGCCACCGAACGCCTGCGCCAGCTGGCCGCGGCGGCAGGCTAGGCCGGAATCCAGCGGAAGAAGAGCACGAGCTCCAGATCGGGTGCGGCGCCGTCAAAGCTGCCGAGAGCTTGCTCGCCCAGCTCGCGGATGGCATCGGCCCAGCCGGCGTCCAGGTTCCACTCCTGGGGATCGACTGGCTTGGCCTCGCCCAGACCCTCGATGAGCTTCGTCGCCACGTCGGGCCGCAGCTTCCCCGAGTCGTCGACTACGACTGCGCTCCATTCGGGCCCCTCGCGGAACACCAGGAGCAATCCGGCCCCCGTCTCCTCCGCGTCGGGAATCTCGCACAGTGCGGCTCGGCCTCGCGGACCGTCCTCCAGCTCGAGGAGGAGGCCCTCGACCAGGGGATGACCGCTCGCGTAGAAGTCGAGCTCCTCCTTGTCGACCGCCTCCCCTCGGTCGAAGGTACCGAGCCAGCGGGATCCCTCGGGAACGCCCGGCAGGGACTCGACCGTCAGGGACGCGCCCAGCTCCAGGTAGTAGAGGGCCTCGCCGCCCTTATCGACGATCTTCATGCCGAGGTTGTTTGCTGCGCCGAGGCAGAAGCGGCGGGTGCGCTGCTCCAGCTCTTCGGGTACGAGCGCCAGGATCTTCTCTTCCTGCGAGACGTTGTACGCGTCGCTGTAGAAGACGCGGAGAACGTCGAGTGAGACCTCGCGCTCCGCCTCCACACGCGCGACGAGCGCGTCGATGTCCAGGGACTTTCTCGGCAGGGCCGCCTCCTCGATCGCCGCGGTGACGGGTGCCAGCGCGGCGTCGAGGCCCGCGGAGGGCCGCTCGAACAGGTCCAGACGTTCGAACAGGGGCGCCAGGTCGGGTCGCGCCCTCTCGCAGCGGAAGTAGACGATCTCCACGTCCTTGCTGCGTCCAATGCGGTCGAGCCTTCCGATGCGCTGTTCGAGCAATACGGGATCGGTCGGCAGGTCGTAGTGGATCATCCGATCGCAGAACTGGAAATTCCGGCCTTCCGTTCCCGCCTCGGAGACGAGGAGCAGGGGCGTGTTCGACTCGCGGAAGCGCGCGACCTCGATGTCGCGCTGGGCCGTGTTCAGGGCCTGGTGGAACACGGACACGCGCGTCCGAGTCTCGGCCTCGAGGAACTTCTTCAGCTTCTCGAGCGTCTTCGTCTCGTGAATGAAGACCAGTACTTTCTCGCCCTTCTCGAGCCAGCTCCGCGTCTGGGCCGCGATCCACCCCGCGCGCGGATCGTTCTTCGGCTCCTTCCGTGTGGCGGGGAGGTCGATGGCGAGAGCTCGGCGCGGGGGCCAGCTGCCCAGGTCTTCCCGCCGCACCGCGCTCGTACAGGAGAAGGCGGCCTCGCCGGACGCGAGCCTCTGCTCGAAGTCCTCGAAGGAGCCGAAGTGCTCGGGCTGCAGGAGCGCGAGCAGCCGGTAGAAGCCCCTGCGGTCGGCCGCGAGCGGCGTTGCCGTCAGTAGCAGGGCGTGCTTGGCGCGCTTGATGAGCGGCGCTACGACGGTCTCGACCTCGGGGTTCGCCAGGCGATGCGCCTCATCGACCACGACGAGGTCGAGATCCACCTTGTGGGCCTGAGCCGCGAGCTCGGGGTCCGCGGCGAGAAGGTCCGCGGAGATCACCCCGAAGGGGTGAACGTCGAACGCGTTCGCGTCCTCCTCGTAGTCCCGCGTGACGCTCTCGATTCGCTCGGGATCGAGCAGCACGAAGACCTGGTGGAACTTGCGGTACAGCTCGCCGAGCCACTGCACCGTCAGCGTCTCTGGTGCGATCACGAGCGCGCGCTGGGCGCGCCCGGTTCGGACAAGTGAGGAGAGGATCAAGCTGGCGACCACGGTCTTGCCGAGCCCGACCTCGTCCGCGAGCAGCCAGCGCACCGGGTCCTGCGAAAGCGCCACGAGCGCGGTGTGAAGCTGGTGCGGGAAGAGCTCGATCCTGCCCCCGAGCAGGCTCCCGAGCCCTCCGGCCTCGCGTATCTGGATCAGCCGGAGGCCCTCGAGCCGGTTTCGCAGCGCCCCCAGGCGGTCCAGGCGCAGCTGGGCGAGTCGCTCCAGCGGTGAGTTGGAGGTGTCGACCGGCCAGAGCTCCGCATCCCCTACGACTCGACCGTCACTCGTGGTGTACGCATCCCCGTCCCACCCCGCGATTTCGACCTCGTCGCCGCTTTCGAGGATGCGGGCGCGCGCGCCTGGCGGAAGGATGAGCGGCTCGAGGCCCGCTCCCTCCCCGGCCAGGGTGATCTCCCGCTCGACCGCCGGGAAGTAGACCTTGAGGAAGCGCCCTGACACCTCCACAACCAGTCCGGTGCCGAGCTCAGGGTTAAAGGGGTGAACTAGCTTGTTCCCGGGCCGCCACATCCGGGGGGCTTGGTAGCGAAAAAGGCTGCGGCTTGCCCCTGATGGGTGGTGGAGTCTAGGCTGGGCCAGCTCCATCAAGAGCGAGGAGTGAATCATGAGCTTCCAGGTTCCAGAGCACATGTTGCCCATTCGCAAGCAGGTCACGGAGTTCATCGAGCAGCGTGTATACCCGGTAGAGCACCTCTTCGAGGAGCGCGGCAGCCCCGAGTCGGACAAGGTCATGCGCCGACTGATGCAGGAGGCCAAGGAGGCGGGGCTCTGGGCACTGGGCCACCCGAAGGAGATCGGTGGCCAGGGCCTCCCGTTCCTCGACTACGTATACGTGAACGAGGTGGTCGGCCGCTCCGGACTCGCCACCGTCGCACTGGGCACGCACTCCCTGCAGGACTCGATCATGCTGCACTTGTACGCCTCCGAGGAGTGGCGCGACAAGTACTTGAAACGGCTGGTGGACGGCGAGGTCTTCCCTAGCTTTGGAATGACCGAGCCGGACGTTGCGAGCTCCGACCCGACGCAGCTCCAGACCACGGCGGTGCTCGAGGGCGACGAGTGGGTGATCAACGGCCGCAAGTGGTTCACGAGCGGGGCCGATCGCGCGGCCTACACCACGGTGATGCTGCGTACCGAGCCCGACGTTGCCGCCCACGACGCGTTCAGCATGATCATCGTGCCGACCGACACGCCCGGCTACAACATCATTCGCGACGTGCGGGTCATGGGCATGAATGGCGGCCACTGCGAGGTCGAATACGACAACGTGCGCGTGCCGTTTGCAAATCTGCTCGGACCGCGCGGAGCGGGCTTCAAGATCGCGCAGAAGCGCCTTGGACCCGGCCGGATCTTCCACTGCATGCGCTGGCTCGGCCAGGCGCAGCGCGCCTACGACCTCATGTGCGATAGGGCGAACGAACGCGTCGCCTTCGGCAAGACGCTGGGCGAGCATCAGCAAATCCAGAAGTTCGTGTTCGATAGCCTGTGTGAGATCCAGGCCAGCCGCATGCTGACGTTGAACGCGGCGCACAAGATCGATCAGGGAGACGAGGCCCGGGTCGAGATCGGCATGATCAAGGTGGTCGGCGCGCAGATGCTGCACAACGTGATCGACCGCGCAATTCAGGTCTTTGGAGCAAAGGGAGTCTCGGAGGACACGCCGCTGGAGAGCATGTACCGCCACGCGCGTTTCGCGCGCATCTACGACGGGGCCGACGAGGTACACATCACCACGACAGCGCGCCGTATTCTGAAGTCTTACAAGATAGGAGACGGCTGGGACTTCGGACTCAGGTAGTGGCAGAGCGTCGAAGCGATCCCAGTGGGTACTGGCGCGCGAACGTCAGGATCCTGGCAATCCTGCTCAGCATCTGGTTCGTGTCTTCCTTTGGCCTGGGGATCTTCTTCGTGGAGCCCCTGAACACCCTCTCACTCGGCGGCTTCCCGCTCGGCTTCTGGTTCGCACAGCAGGGCTCGATCTACATCTTTATCCTGCTCATCCTGGTGTATGCACGCTGGATGGACCGGATCGATCGTCGCTACGACGTCGACTGAGGTAGGCACTTGGGGATCCAGAGCTGGACCTACCTGATCATCGGGCTCAGCTTCGCGCTCTACATCGGTATCGCAGTCTGGAGCCGCGTCCGCTCGACCTCAGACTTCTACGTGGCAGGACAGGGCGTCCCCGCTGTGGCGAACGGCATGGCGACGGGCGCAGATTGGATGAGCGCCGCCTCGTTTATCTCGATGGCGGGACTCATCTCCTTCATGGGGTACACCGGAACGATCTACCTCATGGGCTGGACGGGTGGCTACGTGCTGCTCGCCCTGCTACTCGCGCCCTACCTTCGCAAGTACGGCAAGTACACGGTGCCGGAGTTCGTCGGCGACCGGTACTACTCGCAGTTCGCGCGCGTTGTCTCCGTGGGCTGCGCGATCTTCGTGTCGTTCACGTACGTCGCGGGTCAGATGCGTGGTGTTGGGATCGTCTTCTCGCGCTTTCTCGAGGTTCCCGTCGACACCGGGGTTGTGATCGGGATGGCGCTCGTCTTTCTGTACGCGACGCTCGGCGGCATGCGCGGGATCACGTACACGCAGGTCGCGCAGTACACCGTGCTGATCATTGCCTACCTGATTCCCGCCGGCGCCATATCCATGGCCATGACGGGAAACCCGATCCCGCAGATCGGCTTCGGTTCGACGGTGTCGAGCGGCCCCAACGCGGGCATCTACCTGCTCGAGACGATCGATCAGATCCACCGGGATCTGGGCTTTCCCGAGTACACGGCAGCCTTCGTTGCGGGAAAGAAGGGCATGCTCGACGTGTTCGCGATTACGCTCGCGCTCATGGCCGGGACCGCCGGCTTGCCCCACGTGCTGATTCGCTTCTACACGGTCAGGAGTGCGCGCGCGGCTCGTTGGAGCGTGATGTGGGCGCTCATCTTCATTGGCCTGCTCTACACCACGGCGCCGGCCGTCGCGACGTTTGCGCGGGCCAACATGATCCAGACCCTGCACAGCACGCC
The DNA here is from genome assembly GCA_965247115.1 of Myxococcota bacterium. GTDB lineage: Bacteria > Myxococcota_A > UBA9160 > SZUA-336 > SZUA-336 > JAUXJB01. Next base: position 1,249,936 of record CBDFGR010000003.1, on the reverse strand, counting down.
GTATAGCGAGGCGCCGGTCTGGTTCTCGAACTGGGAGAAAACCGGGCTGATCCGCTTCGAAGACAAGGATGGCGACGGCGTGATCACCTACACACCAGACGCCGCCACCAACGAGCTTCAGGTGGACCGTGACATCATGGTGCTCGCGAACCCGGAGATCGCGCAGCTTCCGGCCTGGGTCGTTGCCCTCGTGGCCGCCGGAGGTCTGGCCGCGGCCCTGTCCACGGCGGCGGGCCTCCTGCTCGTGATCTCCTCTTCGGTCTCGCACGACCTGTTCAAGTCCATCTTCACTCCCGGCATCAGTGACCGGCGCGAGCTGCTGCTGGCCCGAGTGGCGGCCGGTGCAGCCGTACTCGTGGCGGGCTACTTCGGCATCAATCCACCCGGTTTCGTGGCCCAGGTCGTCGCCTACGCCTTCGGGCTGGCCGCATCGAGCTTCTTCCCGATTCTGGTGCTCGGGGTGTTCAGCAAGCGGGTGACCAAGGAGGGTGCGATCGCCGGCATGCTCTCGGGGATCGGCTTCACCGGGGCCTACATCGTGTACTTCACTGCCCGGCCAGATGCCGGGGCCGCGGATTGGTTGCTCGGAATCAGCCCGGAGGGGATCGGGACGGTGGGAATGCTCCTCAACTTCGCCGTGACTCTGGTCGTGAGCTACCTGACCCCCCCGCCCCCCGCTGAGGTCCAGCAGCTGGTGGAAGACATCCGCCTGCCTTCCCCGCGCTAATTCCGGCGCGAGCGGTCTTGTGGGACCCGGCGCGCGAGCGGTCGCGCGCCACCCACCTTCGCTCAGGCCTACGGCCTTCGCTGCGCGCGCCGCGCTCGCGGCGCTTGCGGGTTGCCAGTACGGCAAGGAGTCGGGGGACGTTTCCCGACCTCCGACGGCTTCCGAGGCAGAGAATTTGTCGGCCAAGAGGTTGAATTCGCTTGACATTTGAGTCGGGTTTGCGAAGATCCGAATCAGAATTCCCGTTCTGGTTTGGAGATCGAATTGTCCGTTGCACCGCAGCTCGAATGGATCCGTCCCACTCACCAGGCGCGCAGTCGCGCCACCCTCGATCGGCTTCTGGATGCGGCCGAGGCCCTGCTGACCGAGAAGGCCTGGGAGGATGTCGGCGTCGCGGACATTGCCCAGCGAGCCGACTCGTCGGTCGGCGCCTTCTACTCGCGCTTTCGCGACAAGGACGGGCTGCTAAATGCCCTGCACGAGCGCTACATGGCCGAGGCGGAGGCGACCGCGGAGGGGATGCTCGATCCGCAGCGCTGGAGCCATTCCTCCGTGTCGGAGATCATCGAAGACATCATCGCGTTCCGGGTCCGGATCTTCAGTGAGCGCGTGGGGCTGCTCAAGGCCTTCACGATGCGCACGGTGACCGATCGCGGCTTCGCTGCGCGCGCTCAGCGCTACGCGAGGCAGTTCAACGACGGTTTTGTGGCCCTCATGATCGCGCGTCGCCGCGAGCTCCTCCATCCGGAGCCGGCCGTTGCCGCCGAGTTCGTGGCCCGCCTGATCACGAGCACGCTCGTGTACCGCCTGCTCTTTGACGACCTGGTAGACCTCTCCGGCCGCGTCTGGACCAAGAGCCAGATCACCACCGAGCTCAGCCACACCTGCCTCGCCTACCTCGGCGTCTTCCCGGAGTCCGCGCTCGACATGTGAGTCTTGTGGGACCCGGCCGCGGGCGTCCGCGGCCACCCACCTCCGCTCAGGCCAAGGGCCTTCGCTGCGCGCGCCGCGAAACGCGGCGCTTGCAGGGTTGCCAGGCCCCGGAGGAGGCTGCCGGTTCTCCTCGGAATCCGAACTTGGGGACGGTCCTTGATCCGAACTTGTATGGCCGAAGTCGGAACTTCTGGTCACTGAGGTGGGACTCTCGGCGCATTCGGTCATCTAGCAGGCTGCTGAAAAACTCCTCATCGAAGGGTACCTTGGGAGCGAGCCCCAAAGGGGGAGGCGTGAGAGGACAGGGGACGCTTCAGGGCGGGATGTTCAGCTACGTGTCGCTGGAGTCGCGGATTCCGGATGATCATCCGCTTCGAGCGATGCGGCGCATGGTCGACACGGCGCTGCAGCGGCTATCGCCGCGCTTCGACGCGATCTACGCCAGAGGCGTAGGGCGCCCGTCCGTGCCCCCGGAGCAGCTGCTGCGCGCCCTGCTGCTGCAGGTGCTCTACACCATCCGGAGCGAGCGGCAGCTGGTGGAGCAGCTGGAGTACAACCTGCTGTATCGCTGGTTCGTGGGTCTGGAGCTTGACGAGGTGGTGTTCAGCGCCACGGTGTTCACGAAGAACCGAGACCGGCTGCTCAAGGGCGAGATTGCCGAGCACTTCTTCGACGCAGTGCTGGAGCAGGCCGAGACCGAGGGATGGGTGTCGTTGGAGCACTTCACGGTAGACGGGACGCTGATCGAGGCGTGGGCGAGCCAGAAGAGCTTCGTACGGAAGGACGAGGAACGGAGAGACGACGATGACCCGGGCAACCCGACGGTGAACTTCCGAGGCGAGAAGCGGAGCAACCAGACGCATGCGTCGACGACGGATCCCGACGCACGACTCGCCGGTATGAGAGGCCAAGGCGCCCGACTCGCGTACCAGGGACACGTGGTGACGGAGAACCGGAACGGCTTGGTGGTCGCGGCGAAGCTCACGCAGGCGTCGGGATATGCGGAGCGCGAAGCGGCGCTCGAGATGGTGGAAGGTCTGGGAGGCGGGCGTCGGAGGACATTGGGCGGAGACAAGGGCTTCGACACGAAGGGGTTCGTGGAAGAGCTTCGAGAGTTGGGCGTGACCCCACACGTGGCGCAGAACACGACGAATCGACGCAGCGCGATCGACGGGCGGACGACGCGCCACCGGGGCTACGAACTGAGTCAGCGTTTTCGCAAACGGGTGGAAGAGGTCTTCGGCTGGATGAAGACCGTGGGGCTGATGCGCAAGACCCGACACCGCGGCACGGATCGGGTCGGCTGGGTCTTCACCTTCACGGCCGCAGCCTACAACCTGATCCGGATCCGCAAGCTGCTGGAGGCCACGTAGGTCATGTGCGAAACCGCCCCGCGATCAGCGGAGCCCAAGACCGGTTCGAACCGGGAATCGCGCCCCGCCCCTCGGCCGGTGAACCCCCTCGTCGGAAGGACCACCCCTCAACCAGTCACTTTCTCCGCAGCCTGCTAAGCGCCCAGGCCGGCCCCACGTGTGTCTGCGATCTCGTCGGTCACTTCGAGCTCTCCCAGCCGACCATCTCGCACCACCTGAAGACGCTGCGCGAGGCGGGGCTGCTCACCGCGACGAAGGTCGGCATCTGGTCGTTCTACGCGCTCGATCCGTCCGCGCCCGAGCTGCTCGAGTCGCTTCCGGCGCTGGCGCTGCGGGCGAAGGCTAGCTGAGCAGGCGCGCGATCCAGGCGATCAACAGGATCCAGAAGAGCGCGCAAGCCGAGGAAAGGCACAGCCAGACCCGGGCAAGCTCCCAGGCGCCGGGCTTGTCCCGCTCGGTCCGCCATTTCTGGCGCAGCTGGCCAGGATGGGTTGCGCCTCGGGCGGATGCGGATGGTCGACGGGGAGCGATGGCAGCTCCGCGCTGCTGGGGGGTACGCATGACGGTGCCTCCTGTCTCCCGTCGAGCGAAAGCACGAAGCGTGCCCGGTCCGCGCTATCATGAGTTCTCCGTGTTCACGCAGAGCAGACCCGAGGAGTGGAGACATGACGCGCGGCTATGAGAATCCAGACCAGCTGGTCGACACGGAGTGGCTGGTCGATCACCTGGGCGCTCCCGAGCTCCGCGTCTTCGACACTACCGTGCACTTGCTTCCCGATCCGCCTCGGACCTATCGCATCGAGAGCGGGAGGGACGACTACGAGAAGGGCCACATACCGACCGCCGGCTTCCTCGACCTGGCCGACGAGCTGGCGGACTCCTCCAGCAGCCTGAGCTTCACGCTGCCGCCGCGCGAGCAGCTGGAGAGCGTTCTCTCCGCCGCCGGGATTGGGATGGACACGCACGTGGTGCTCTACAGCACGAGTCACGCCATGTGGGCCACACGCATGTGGTGGATGCTGCGCGCCTCCGGCTTCGACCGGGTCGCCCTGCTGGACGGCGGCTGGCACAAGTGGACGGGCGAGGGGCGGATCGTGTGCCGGCGGCCCTGCGGATACGCCAGCGAGAGCTTCAAGGCGAATCTGCGACCCGAGCTCTGGGCGGGCCAGGATGAGGTGCTCGGGGCGATCGGAGATCCCACCGTGGCGACGCTCAACGCGCTGCCGCGCGAGACCCACACCGGGGAGGCAGAGCTCAGCTACGGGCGCAAGGGGCACATTGCTGGCAGCGGGAACGTACCCTACGCGAACCTCATGGAGCGCGAGTCTCGTACCTTCAAGGCCGCGTCGGAGCTACGTCGCGAGTTCGATGGTGTAGGCGCCTTCGACAAGGAGCGCATCATCACCTATTGCGGTGGGGGAATCTCGGCCACGGTCGATGCCTTCGCGCTCACCCTGCTGGGGCATACGGGCGTCGCCGTCTACGACGGCTCGCTGTCCGAATGGGTCAGGGACGAAAGCCTGCCGATGGAGACCGGGGACTGAAGGAACCGTCCTTCCGAGGACCCGCCGCGAGGACGGGGTGGCGGGCTGCGCTCTCCTCGTTGGAGAGCGTGCAGTTCCGCTGGCTCTTCGCCAGCAACATCGGCTTCTTCTTCGCCATGGGAGCCCAGATGATCGTACGTTCGATCATCGCCTTCGATCTGACGAGGAGTCCGTTGGCTCTCGGCATCATCAACTTTGCGGTGGCGATTCCCATGATGGTCGTGTCACCCCTCGGAGGCGTAGTCGCCGATCGCGTCGAACGACGCAGGCTCATTCTGATTGGCCAGGGGATCCTCGTGAGCAGCGAGGTCGCGGTCCTCTCGCTGCTCGTCCTGGGCGAGCTGCAGTTCTGGCACCTGGTGGCCGCGGCAAGCCTGATCGGGTGCACCTACCCCTTCATCATGCCCGCCAGCTCCGCAATCGTCGTGAACATCATCGGCAAGCGCGGCCTGCAGAACGCCATTGCGCTGCAGATGGGCGGCATGAACGCGACACGCATCCTGGGTCCGGCCGTGGCGGGTTTCCTGATCCCGCTGGTCGGGCTGGCCGGAGCCTTCGCGTTTGGCAGCGCGCTTTACGTTGTGGCCATGCTCTGCCTGTTGGGCGTAGAGCGGTCCCCGCCGCCAGCTCAGCTGCAAGAAGCGTCGGTGTTGGGAGACCTGGTGGAGGGCGTGCGCTACATGGCGCACAACCGTGTAGTGCTGATGTTGCTGCTCTTCGGAATCGTTCCGATGTTTCTGGCCATGCCGTTCCAGACGCTGCTGGTGGTATTCACCGAAGAGGTCTGGATGGTTGGCTCCCGGGGGCTCGGCACGCTCCACGCGGTGGCCGGCATTGGAGGACTGATCGGCTCCGCTTACCTCGCCCAGCGCAGCGACGCCCTGGGGCGGCTGTCGCTGATGGTTGCCAGCGCGTTCGCGTTCGCGTTCTTCTTGCTGCTGTTTGCGCTGAGCCCTTACTTCTCGCTCGCACTGCCCCTGGTGCTGATCGCGAACATCGCCGCCAGCATCTTCAACACTCTCAACAACACCGCGGTACAGCTGCTCATCCCGGACCGCATCCGAGGGCGAATCTCGAGCTTCATGATGATGTCGTTCGGAGTCACCCCGCTCGGCACACTGCCGATGAGCGCCGTGGCCGAGGAGTTCGGCGCGCCCGTCGCGGTCGCCCTGGCGGCCGTCTCCGTCATCGCTGTCACCCTGCTCTTCACGGGCTGCAGCCCAGCGCTACGAAGCGTCGACAAGCGAACGAGCGAGGCCCTCGGCGCGGACCGGCGAGCCGACCCGCGGGAGGCGCACGACGTCGTAGCGGCCCCCTGACCGGACCGACGGGCAGAGAGGACCCCCTTTCTCACCGCGTCATCTGGATCTGGTTCGGCGTCGTTGGGATGCTGTTCGGCATCTGCTCCGGTACGAGACGGCTAGGACCGTCTCTTCATACCCAAACGGCGCGCTCGGGATGGAGCTCACAGAGCTGTACCACGAGCGTACCCGCCCACTAGGCAGGCGAAGCGCGAGCTGCTCCCGGTACATCCAGGGGATCGAGCAACCCGTACCGCCGCCACCCCATCGTCAACAGCCACGTGTGTGCGGGGGCTACGGATCGAGGCCCCGTGCGACGCTCGTTGTGTGCAGCAGAGCCTCTTCTCCAGCCATCGAACCAGCGTCCCGACGAGGCGGGATCCAGCTCCCGGACCGCTCTCCGCCGATGCCGTGCCGCGTTGAGCAGCACGTACCGGATCGTATTCCGGACCTCGCGCGGCGTCTTCAACACCCGCATGTGGTAGCGATCCGCCAGCAGCCCCCCACGCCACCCAAACGCACGCCGCATCGCCCAGACCATCCTCCTGCCGAGAGACTTCATCCCCCGACCGAGCGCACCACCATCCTTCGCCTCGACGATGAAGTGTGCGTGATCCCTCAAGAGCGCGTAGTGAACGAGGCGAAACTCTCCACGGTCACAACCCCGTGCCAGCGTCTCCTCGAACGCCTGCACGAAGGCCGGAGCTCGCAACGACGGAGCACCTTCCCTGACCCGTAGGGTCACGTGGCACGGATGCCTCGAGGCGAGACTCTGCCGACGTCGGTGCCGAACCAGCGGATTCGGCCCAGGCTTGCGCCCAGCCCCCTCGCGCCGACCACCACGCCGCGCGGGCGGCCGTAGATCAAGGGAGAGCTGCCTGTTTGATTTCGTCACTCAATCACCAATTGGTGTAGAATAGGGCCTTCTACTTATTCTGTCAAGGTACAGACCTGGTAGGTGGTTGACATTCCAGTACCAGAACATCGCTGACACTCTCCTCGCTGGGTTCTGGCAAAGGGGGCAGCGATGCCCTGGGCGGAGACGTCAGCCGTGCAAGAGAGGATTCGGTCCATCGCGGACTACGAGAGCAGGCTCTACACCATGATCGAGCTGTGTCAGCGTTTTGGGGTGAGCGGCCAGACGGGCTACAAGTGGATCCACCGCTTCCGCGAGCAAGGAGCCGCGGGGCTGGAAGACCGAGGCCGAGCTCCGCACCACTGCCCGCACCAAATGTCGAAGGCTGCGGAGCAGGCGCTCGTCGCAGCCCGTCGCCGTCATCCTACGTGCGGACCACGCAAGCTGCTGGTTGGAGCTCGCCGGCGAAACGCCGGGACGGCGGACTACAGAGCCAGTCCGGGTCCTGGGGCTCCTGCTATCCGCTCACGATCGCGGATCGCTACAGCTGTTACCTAGTGGGACTGCAGGCACTCGACGGCGCGGGCTGGGAAGACGCCTAACCGTGCGTGTCTCTGTTCGAGGAGTTCGGAACTGCGGAAGAAATCGGGCGTGAAGGCAAGCTCACACTTGGGGGAGGGCATGACCCCATCTTCGAGGCCCGGGACGCGGCGGAGGGCCGAAACCTGGCGCTCCACAATGGGGTGACTCACCTTCTTGCCGGTTACGTCGACATCGGGAGTTTCGCGGGCGCGCAAGAGGTCTGGGGACAGTACGGCTCCCCAGCCTGTCGGGCGTTGGCTAAAGATCGCAGCATGTGTCTCCGAAACAGTGCACGTGAGTCAAGGTGCCTTGCGGTTCCGGGGCTCGTTGGGAGAATCACACAGAGTTGGGCAGGTACGTCCTGCCTGCTCCTCGACAAGGGCAAAGCCGTCGTAAGGCGGTGACGCAAAGCCAGTGCCCTAGCCTGCGCAGGCGGGTGGGTCGAACGGCTACCGAAGGGACCGGATGATGCTCGTGCCTCGGAAGCCGAGCCCACCCGTTGAGCGCCACAAGAAGTTCGAGACACGCCGCCGCGACGAGGCCGGCATCGCTCTTCTTCTCAGCGTCATCATTCTCCTCCTGATCAGTGCCGTGGGTCTCAGTGCCCTCCAGAGTGCCCAGGGCGAGGCGAGCGCAGGTGGCCGGACCGCCCGCAAGCTCCGAACCTTTTTCGCCGCCGACGGGGGGCTGAGCCTGGTCAAGGATCAGCTCACGATCGGCGATACCCAGTACCCGAACATCACGGCGCTGAATGACTCGCAGTTCTTGAAGAACAGCGCGGACCTCTACACGCAGGTTCGAACCGGGAGCACGAGCAGCGCCGTGCCTCAGGAGATCCTCCTCGTTGGCCGTGCACGCAGGGACGGCGATCAGCTGAACATCAACTCGAGCAACACCTTCACATTCGGAATCTATCGCACGGAAGTCGTCGCGACGGATCCTGTGGGGGGAAGCGTCGAGCTCCAGGCGCAGTACCGGGTCAGCGAGGGAGCTGACACGTACAGATGAGAGTCACGCTCGTCGCGGCACTCATGGTTCTCGCAGCCGGCAGTGCCCAGGCACAGTCCGACCTCGACCTGGTCACCACGGCCGTGCCCCCGAACGTGATGATCCTTCTGGACAACTCCGGCTCGATGGCGCACGCCATGTGGCACGGCGACTTCGACCCGGGAGTGTTCTACGACGTGGGAGCGGTTCGGAACGATTGCGACATCGGCTCGGTCCCGGCGATTGCGGGCTCGGACGGGTTCTGCCCCGGTAGCGGAGACAGCCTGGACCGCTGTCCCGACAACGGGAACAGGAAGAGCTCCGGCAGTCACGTGCACTGCGACCTCGGTACGGTTCCAGGGGGCTGCTCTGCTGCACCGGCCGGCTGGTCCTGCTCTACGGGGTCGCGCTACCACTTCACGCTGCCGGAGTTCACGAGTGGTGGCACCACACGATGGTCAAGGAACTACCTGAGCTGGCTCTTCGCGGAGCTGCTCAACGGGAACACCCCGACAATCCCCAACGTGGACCGGATCGATACGGCGCGGGACGCCCTCCTCGAGCTCGTCGACCTGATCAATCCCGACGGGCAGCCTGAAGCTGTCCGCTTTGGGCTCGCGAACTTTCGCTCGGGCAGTGAGCCAAGTGGCGGCTACATCCGGGAGCCGATCGCGAGCGGAAACAAGTCCTCGCTCATCGACGAAATCGAGGACACCGATCCCACCACCTGGACCCCTCTGGCAGAGACCCTCGTCGACATTGCAGAGAACATGTCCGGAGACAACTCCGTTGGCAGCTGCTCCGCGTCGGGCAGCATCAGCGGGTCCAACCCCATGGAGGATGGCGACTGCCGGAAGAACTTCGTGGTTGTCCTGACGGATGGCGAGCCCACCAGGGATGACTTCCGGAACGGCCCTGGCACCGCGGATTTCGTCTGCGCGATCGGCAACGCGGACGGGGACACGGACGAGTCCCCCGACGCGTACAGCGGACGCACGGATATGCCTCCCTACCAGTCCGACGGAACAGACTGGTTGGATGACGTTGCCTACCACTTGTACAACACGGATCTGCGCCCCGACCTGACGGGCACGCAGAACATCGTGACCTATTCGGTCGGCTTCACCATCGATCACCCGTTGCTTCGCGACACGGCAGTCAACAGCACCGGGCAGTACTTCGTGGCGAGCAACGCGAGTGAGCTTGCTACGACGCTCCAGGCGGCCCTCGTCGACATCATCGAGCGCTCCACGTCCTTCGCTGCCACGACCGTTCCGTCAAGTCGCACGGCCTTCGGAGACGGCATGTTCGTGGCCTCCTTCATGCCCCGGCCTGGCAACGGCTTCTGGGAGGGTCACATCGAGGCATACCGGCTGTCCCCGGCGCTGGAAGTGCTCGACCGCAACGGCAATCCGGCCATCGACGCGACAGACGTTTTCATCGAGCCGCACAATCCGTTCTGGGACGTGCACGATCGGCTTCGGAGCCCCTCCCATCCGACTCGGCAGATATACACCACAGAGATGGGAATCCGAGCGGACTTCAACACCACGACCATCGACGCCACAGCTCTCGCTCTGCAGACTTCCGAGCTCGGTCTCTATCCAAACGACCCAGCGGTTCCCTTCGCAGACACCGAAGCGCTGGCCGACGGGTTGGTGAGCTACCTGTACGGACACGACACGTTTGATGAGGACAGGGACGCGGATACCTCTGAGCTGCGCGATGCCGTGCTCGGCGACGTGTTCCACTCGAACCCGCTCGTGATCGGAGCGCCACCGCCCGGCCTGAGGAAAGAAGAGGGCTACGGTCCGCTCGCCCAACCCGGGACCTTCCTCGACCTCTACAAGGAGAGGTCGAGGCGTCTCTTTGCCGGAGCCAACGATGGCATGCTCCACGCTATCGAGGCAGGCAACTTCAACTCCGGCGACAACCCCGCTACGCCGGAGATCGAGACCAGCTACTACGACCTGGGCAGCGGTGACGAGCAGTTCGCGTACATCCCAGGGTTCCTCCTGGATAGGATCAAGCTGATCCCGCGGAACTTCCCGCGCACGGAGTACTACGTGGACGGCAGCCCGTCTGCTGCGGATGCCTGGCTCGGGAGCTCCGCGCTGGATACCGTCAAGGAGCCCGACGAGTGGACGACGGTCATGGTCACGGGAATGCGCGAGGGTGGGGACGGGTATCTCGCGCTCGACGTCACGGATCCCGCTGCAGTTGGCGGCTCGCACGGTCCGTATCCGAAGCTCCTCTGGGAGCTTGACGATCCGACCGTCCCACTGGGAGAGACCTGGTCGGAGCCGATCATCACGCGGGTAAAGGTCAGGGCAGGTACGGGCTTTGGCGACCACTGCGGCGCGGACGGTGACGACGGCGATTGCCGTGAGCAATGGGTCGCGGTGTTCGGCGGGGGGTACCGTGCGAGTGGCGATCCGAACTTCCCTACCTACGTCTCGGATCCGGCCGATCCCAGTTGGAGCGGCGACAGCAAGGCCATCTTTGTGGTTGACCTCGCTACCGGTCAGGTTCTGGCGCAGCTCGCCTACGATCCAGCCGATCCTCAGCTCGCCGAGATGCGCTACTCGCTGCCCAGCACGCCAGCCGTCCTGGACCTCGATTTCGACGGCTTCGCAGACGTGGTCTACATCGGCGATGTGGGCGGACAGCTCTGGAAGTGGGACATCTCGCAGCTTGCGGACGATACGGATAGCGATGGGCTCTTCGACAACTGGCCCGGAGGCGTGCTGTTTCAGATTCCGCCCGAGAACGTCTCGAGCGGCGGCCTGCACTACCGGAGCATCTTCTTTCCGCCGGTTGCCACGTTCCTGAAGGGACAGCTCGTACTGGCCTTCGGGACCGGGGAGCGAACCCAGCTCGACTACCAGGGTGATCCCGCCAGCGATGACAACGATCGATTCTTCGTGCTTCAGGATCCGAATCCGACAGGCGTCACGTCCGTGCCGGTGGTGCCATACACGGAGGCCGATCTCACGGATATCACGGGTCTCCCTGCGGACAGTGACCCGACGGATCTCGGGTTCTACTTCATCGCCGAGGACGGCGAGAAGTTCATTACGAACCACGCTGCTTTCGGCGGGATCCTCATCACGACGAGCTACAAGCCCGACGATGGAACCGGTGATATCTGCGACGCCGTGGGTCAGTCCTTTGCCTATATATTCGATATCGAGTCCGGACTCGGCTTCTTCGATCCCAACCTTCGCCGCACCGATGCAGGTCTTGGCGTGCCCTCGGATCCGAGGATCACCGTCTCGAGTTCGGTCGAGGGCGGCGTGAAGATCCTGCTGAAGTCGTCCTCGGGACAGCTAATCTCCATTGACGCTGACGACCTGTGGCCCGACCCCGTGAGTCTCGTGTACTGGCGTCAGCGATTCTGAGCAGAGGAGGGAGACCGTGCGCAAACCATGGCTTCTAGCTGCCGTTCTGACACTCGCCCTCAGCCTTGCAGGCGGAATCGGAGCTGCCCACGGAGCGGAGGCTGAGCGGCCCGTCTCCGGCCTCGTGAACCAGGTTCACCCGCACGCTCGCACCTTCTATGTGGGACCCATGAAGTTCTACGTCCCGGCCAAGGTATACGACCTGGACGAGCTCTCCGAGGGGGCGCGCGTGGTGGTCAGCTTCAAGCGATCGGGTGGTCAGTTGCTTGCCACTTCCATCGAGCTTGACCCGGAGGCCGATTAGACGTGCTTCCCAATCCAAATACTTGCCCGACTCCCCAACTTCGGGCCTCCCAAGACGGCAACGGGCGGAGGAACCACGCGAGTTCGCGCAGGTGTCCGCGCTGACTAAAGATCCACTCGCGTGTCACCGAAATAGCGCAGATGAGTCCGGCGGCCCCTGGACGCCGTGGCTCTTGGGGAGAATTACAACGAGTCGGGCAGGTGCGCCCTGCCTACTCCTCGACAAGGGCAAAGCCGTCGTAAGGCGGTGACGCAAAGCCAGTGCCCTAGCCCAGCGCAGCTCATGCTGTCTGGACGGGTCGAACGGTTACCGAAGGGAGCGGATGATGCTCGAGCCTCGGAAGCCGGGCCCACCCGTATTCGAGTTCCGCCACACGATCGCCGCGCGTCGCCCCGGCGAGGCGGGCCTCGCGCTGCTTCTCAGCGTTATCATCTTGCTCCTGATCAGCGCCGTGGGGCTGAGCGCCCTTCAGAGCGCCCAGGGTGAGGCGACGGCCGGCGGACGAACCGCCCGCAAGCTCCGGACCTTCTTCGCAGCGGATGGCGCCCTGAGCCTTGTCAGAGACCAGCTCCACATCGGCGACACCCAATACCCGGACATCACGCCCCTGAGTGATTCCCAGTTTGTGCAGAGCAGCGCTGGGTTCTACACCCAGGTGCGAACGGGCACGGCCAACAACGCAGCACCTCAGGTGATCCAGTTCGTAGGGCGCGCTCGCCGCGACGGAGACCAGCTCAACCTCAATACGGGGAACACCTTCTCCTTTGGCATCTATCGCACGGACCTCGTCGCGACGGATCCCGTTGGAGGGAGAGCCGAGCTCCAGGCTCAGTATCGGGTCAGCGAGGGATCGGACACGTACCGATGAGGGGCCTACTTGTCTTACTCCTCCTGCTTGCTGTGCCCACGCGGGCGCTCGGCCAGTCCGACCTCGATCTGGTCACCTCCGTGGTCCCGCCAAACGTCATGCTGCTTCTGGACAACTCTGGCTCGATGGCGCACGCGATGTGGTACGACGCCTTCGACGCGGACCTCTTCCACGACATGGGCGCAGTCCTCGCGGAGTGCGACATCGGACCTGTGCCGGCCATGGCCGGATCGGATGGGTTCTGTCCCGGCATTGGAGACCCGTTCGACCGCTGCCCCGATAGCGGAAGCTCGCTCGACTCCGGGGACCGTGTCAGCTGCTCCCAGACCTCCATTCCGCTGGGCTGCGCCGCTGCCCCGGCGGGCTGGTCCTGTTCGGCGCAGGGACAACAGTACCGCTTTACGCTGCCCGAGTTCACGGCAGGTGGCACACGGACACTCTGGTCGAAGAACTACTTGAGCTGGCTCTTCACACAGATCATCAGCGGCACTACGCCTGCGATCCCGACGCAGGACAGACTTGATACGGCAAGAGCTGCGCTCCTGCAGCTGATTGATCTCATCAACCCCGACGGCTTCAACGAGAACGTGCGCTTCGGGCTGACGAAGTTCGGCTCGGGGAACGATCCGAACGGCGGGACTATAGACGGTCCGATCGGGACAGGAAACAAGAACTCGCTCGTGGCTCGGATCAACAACACGCAACCTGGCGGCTGGACCCCCCTGGCTGAGACCCTCGTCGACGTAGCCGAGTACATGTCCGGTGACAACTCCGTCGGGAACTGCGCGGCCAACGGGAACATCGGGAATTCGAACCCGATGGAGGATGGCCCGTGCCGCAAGAACTTCGTGGTCGTGCTCACGGATGGCGCCCCCACGATGGACAACTTCGACCACAACCCTGGCGGCACGGGTGGCTTCATGTGCGCGATCGGGAATGCTGACGTTGACACCAACGAGTCGCCGGACGAGTACACCGGGCGAATCGACATGCCTCCCTACCAGTCCCTCGGCACAGACTGGCTGGACGACGTCGGGTACCACCTGTACGAGAACGACCTTCGCCCCGACTTGCCTGGGCCCCAGAACATCGTCACCTACACGGTGGGATTCACGTTTGATCACCCACTGCTTCGCGAGACCGCGCTGAACAGCTCGGGCGAGTACTACAATGCGCGGACCGCTAACGAGCTGGCCGCGACGCTCGAGGCCGCGCTGCTGGATATTCTGGAGCGTGCCGCGTCGTTCACAGCCTCGACTGTCCCATCGAGCCGTACGGCCTTTGGGGACGGCATGTTCTCCGCGTGGTTTATCCCCAGGGTCGGACGCGGACTCTGGGAGGGACACCTGGAGGCGTACCGCCTCTCGCCCTCGCTCGAGGTGGTGGACAAGGACGGCAATCCCGCAATCGATGCGACGGATACGTTCATCGAGCCAAGGAACCCGTTCTGGGATGTCTATGAGCGCTTGCTCGACCCCGCGCATCCCGCACGACGCATTTACACGACCCAGGGCGGCGTCCGTGCCGACTTCACGAAGGCAACGATCAGCGATGCGGACCTGGGCCTGACCCCGGCGGAGCTGGGCCTGTATCCGAATGATCCAGCAGTTCCGTTCCCGGACACGGCTACCCTGGCTGGCGAGCTCGTGGACTTTCTTTACGGTCAGGACAGCTTCGATTTCGACCTGGATCTGAACACATCGGAGCTCCGAGAGTGGGTGTTCGGCGACACATTTCACTCGAACCCTCTCGTGATTGGTCCGCCTCCTTCAGGCTTCCGCGGGGAAGAAGGCTACGGTCCGCTCGCTCAGCCTGGGACTTTTCTCAACACGTACGAGAATCGGACTCGTCGTCTCTACGTTGGCGCGAACGATGGGATGCTCCATGCTATCGAGGCGGGCGACTACAGGTTTGGCGACAACCTGGCGACGCCCGAGGTCGAGACCGACTACTACGACCTGGGGACCGGCAACGAAGACTTTGCATACGTTCCGGGCTTCCTGGTGCCAAAGCTCAAGCTGATCCCGAGAAACTACCCACGCAGCGAGTACTACGTGGACGGAAGTCCATCCGCCGCCGATGCCTGGCTCGCGAGCTCGCCGGCAGACACCACGAAGGACGGGACCGAGTGGACAACGGTTCTCGTCACGGGGATGCGTCAGGGTGGCGATGGCTACCTCGCCCTCGACGTCACGGACCCCTCGGCGGTCGGGGGACCGCACGGTCCCTACCCGAAGCTCCTCTGGGAGCTGTACGACCCCAGCATCCCGCTTGGCGAGTCCTGGTCGGAACCGATCATCACGCGAATCAAGGTCAAAGCCGCAGTTGGCTTCGGAGACCACTGCGGAAAGAACACGGCGGACGATGGTGATTGTCGCGAGCAGTGGGTCGCGATCTTCGGTGGCGGCTTCCGCGCGGCGGGTGACCCCAACCTACTTACGTACGTGTCCGACCCCACAGCTGCGAGCTGGAGCGATGACAGCAAGGCGATCTTCATGGTTGCCCTGGACACGGGCCAGGTTCTCGCACAGGTCTCATACGATGGGAGCGATGCTCAGCTTTCTCAGATGCTCTACGCGCTGCCGAGCACGCCCGCTGTCCTCGATCTGGACTTCGATAGCTTCGCCGACCTGATCTACATCGGTGATGCGGGAGGCCAGCTCTGGAAGTGGGACATCTCCAGGATCGCCGAAGATACCGACATCGACGGTCTCTTCGACGGGTGGCCCGCTGGTGTTGTATTCCGGGCAGATTCGCAGCTCGTGTCGGGCGGCGCCTTGCACCATCGCGGCATCTTCTTTCCTCCCGTAGTGACGTACCTCTCCGGCAAGCTCACGTTGGGATTCGCGACGGGCGAGCGTACCGACATTGTCTACCAGGGCGATCCCGGGGTGGACGACAACAATCGCTTCTACGTAATTCAGGACCCGAATCCCACCGGGGTGGGTTCCGTCCCCGTGGCTCCATTCACCGAGGCGAACCTGACCGACATTACGGGTCTTACGTCCGATCCGGACCTGACCGATCTGGGGTTTTACTTCATTGCAGAGGACGGCGAGAAGTTCATCACCAACCACGCTGCGTTCGGCGGAGTCCTCGTTACCACGAGCTACCTCCCGGACGACGGGACGGGCAGCGTCTGCGATGCGGACGGTCAGGCTTTTGCCCACGTCTTCGACCTGGCCACCGGCCAGGGCTTCTTCGATCCGGCGACTTCCTCGAACCAGGGTCGTCGGGTGACGTCGGGGCTGGGTGTCCCGTCGGATCCCCGCCTCACCGTCTCCAACTCGCTGGACGGCGGCGTGCAGATCTTCTTGAAAACGTCGGCGGGCCACATCGTGTCGATCGGGGCTCCGGGTCTGCTGCCCAATCCGGTAGACCTCGTCTACTGGCGCCAGCGCTTCTGAGCAGAGGAGAACCCACCGTGCGCTCTAACTGGCTTCTAGCGGCTCTCCTGACCCTGAGTCTGGGCTCGCCCTATCTCGGCGTGACAGAAGCCGAGGCTGCAAGCGTCGAGAGGCCGCTTTCCGGACTCGTGACGCAGGTCTACGCACTCTCCCAGACCGTCTATCTGGGCTCCTTGGAGTTCTACGTGCCGGAGGATGTGTACGACCTGACCACGCTGCCGATCGGAAGCTACGTGGTCATCAGCTTCGAGCGCACCGCCGACGGCTGGGTGGCCACGTCCATCGAGGTGGAGGACCCAAGCTAGGCCGTCGTGGCGACTCGGACGCCGCGGCCGGCAGTTTACCGGCAACCTGGCGCCGTTGGGCCCGACCGGCCAGGGAGTTCAAGAAAGTCCGCGGTTGAGCTAAAGAAGCGCGGACGACTGACCGATGAGTGACTTGTTAGCAACGGTGTAGCGTTTCAGACGCCGCACCATGGGTGCAGGATGCAAGGGTGCAGCCTGCTCCACGAAGAGGCAAACCCGTCGAAAGACGGGGACGCAAAGCCAGTGCCCTATCTCGCGAGTAGCGCCCAAGCGGGCTCGCGATCGGGTCGAACGGTTGGCGAAAGGAGCCGGGGATGCATACTTGTGATTCTCCCCATTCACCGCCCCGACTCCTTAGCCACCTGGCAGCCGCTGTGCTGCTCCTGACCCTGATCGCGAGCCCTGCCTCGGCGGACATGTACAAGTGGGTGGACGCCCAAGGTCGTCTGCACTTCACGGACGACCCGGCTGGCGTGCCGGCACTGCACCAGCAAGACCTTTCTTCCGTCGCGGCGGGAACGCGCGACACGCGCTTCAACGTGGTCGCGCGCCAGACGAGCCCTGCCGCGACGAGGACCTCCTCTCTGCGCCACATCGTCTCCCTGGAGAGTGCCGGCCTACAGATGCAGGTCCGGGCTCTTCTGAACGATTCCGTCGAGGCCCGCTTCGTGGTCGATACGGGCGCGATGATGAACTCGATCCCGCGCTCCGTCGTGGACCAGCTCGGGATCCGGATCGATGCGCGGACGCCTCGCGTCGAGGTTCGCGGAATCTCGGCTGAGACGCTGATCGCGCCGGTCGTCACCCTGCGCAATCTGCGCCTCGGTGACGCCGTGCTGGAGCAGGTCGAGATGGTCGTCCTGGACTCGCTCGAGACCGGCCTGCTCGGCATGTCCTTCTTCAAGCACTTCCGCGTCCAGACGGATCCGGTCCGCCAGACGCTCACGCTCGAGGAGATCTCCTCCGAGCGGAATCAGGGCGAGAGCATCCTCGACTACGAATTTGCCTGGGGGCGTGTGGATGGTGCCAGCCGCTACCATCTGGAGATCTCCCCAGACCAGTCGTTTCGAGACGTCGTGGAGCACACCCTGGTGAGCGGAACCAGCACCGAGCTCCGTAGCCTGGACGTCGAGCGGCTCCGACCCGGTACGTACTTCTGGCGCGTCGCCGCGGTCGATGCTGCCGGCTCACGCGGTCCCTGGACCGCGCCAAGGGATTTCCGCTACCGCTAGCCAAGTATTGCGACGCCACTCGGGCGTGGCGTTCGCAGTGGGAGCG
The DNA here is from genome assembly GCA_965247115.1 of Myxococcota bacterium. Taxonomy (GTDB): domain Bacteria; phylum Myxococcota_A; class UBA9160; order SZUA-336; family SZUA-336; genus JAUXJB01. The sequence goes on along the minus strand of CBDFGR010000003.1, from coordinate 1,232,070 downwards.
CCCCCGGGACCCAGAGCGCGGTCCCGGGGGCATTCCATTTAAGCCACCGGCGACTCGCCCGCTTCTCCTTCCCCCCGTAGGTATGATACTGGGACAGATCGATCCTCGGGGGAGCGCATCATGGACTTCAAGTTCAGCGAGAGTGAAGAGGCCTATCGAGCCTCGATCAGGGGCTGGCTCGACGAGAACATCCCGGATTGGTGGCAAGAGGCCGATCCGGATGAGCGCGGCGGAGACGAGTACTTCGACCAGCATCGTGCCTGGCATCGCGAGCTCTACGAGGCCGGCTACGTGGGCATTACATGGCCCGTGGAGTACGGCGGCCAGGGTCGCACGCAGGTCGAGAACGCGATCCTGCTGGAGGAGCTGGCGCGGGCGGACGCACCGCCCAGCGTGAACGGCTCCGGAATCGGGCTCTGCGGTCCCGCCCTGATGCACCACGGCAGCCCCGAGCAGCGCGAGACGCACCTCCTCCCGATGCTGAGCGCGGAGCGGATGTGGTGCCAGGGCTACTCGGAGCCGGGAGCAGGATCCGATCTGGCGAACCTGCAGACACGCGCTGAGCTCCGTGGCGATCGCTACGTGGTCAATGGCCAGAAGATCTGGACGTCGGGAGCGCATCAGGCTGACTGGATTTTCTGCCTGGTGCGTACGGATCCCGAGGCCGAGAGGCACGGCGGCATCGGCTTTCTCCTGATCGACATGCAGACGCCAGGCGTCGAGGTCCGTCCGCTCGTGCAGATCACGGGGAATCGGCACTTCAACGAGACCTTCTTCACGGATGTGGAGGTACCCGCCGAGAACATCGTCGGAAAGCCAACGGAAGGCTGGCGCGTCTCGAACACGGTCTTGTCTTACGAGCGCGGCGCGAGCACGCTCTCGGCTTACCTCACGTACCAGCGCAGCGTTGGCCGGATCACCGACCTGGCTCGCAGCACCCAGCGTGGCGGACGGTCGGCCGCCACGGATCCGGTGTTCCGCCAGGGCCTTGCACAGCTTGCGACCGAGGTCGAGATCCTGCGGCTGAACTCCTTGCGGTTGCTCACGCGCCTGGCACAGGGCGAGAAGCCGGGCCCGGAGTCGAGCACCATGAAGGTCTATCGCTCCGAGCTCGATCATCGCATGTCGCGGCTCGGCAACTCGCTCACGGGCCCCTATGGCCAGCTCTGGCCTGGCTCCGCCAGGGCGATCGACGGCGGGCACTGGGGAGCGCGTCAGCTCCAGTCCTGCGGCGGCACGATCGCCGCGGGCACCAGCGAGATCCAGCGCAACATCATCTCCGAGCGTGTGCTCGGCCTGCCGCGGCGCTGATCGAGCGCGCAGTTGGAGGAGACAGCGTGACAGCGCAAGCAGAGACGCTGGGGCTCGAGCCCGTTCCCACCAAGACGGTCGGATTGCGCACGGTGGCGCGCTCGGTCGAGCTGACACCACGACGCATCATGGCGTTCGCGGCCGGTGTCGGTGATTTCAACCCCGCGTACTTCGACGATACGCGACCAGAGGGGCTGGTCGCGCACCCCGGCCTGATCTTCTCCTTGCAGTGGAACGCAAGGCACACCCCCGACCTGGGGGTCAGCCTGGAGAACGCTCGGCGTGGCGTACACGCCTGGGTCGATGCTCGCTTCGAGCGCGCTATGCGCGGTGGCGACGTGATCACGTGTCAGGGCGAGCTGACCTCTGTCCGTCAGGTTCGGTCCGGCGTGCTGAGCACGCAACGCTACGAGCTGCGCGACTCCTTCGGCAAGCGTGTCGCAGAGCTAGACACCGGCGGGATCGTTCGCGGGGCGGCCACTGTCGGTCCTGACCGCGAACTCGTGAGCCCGCCACCCCTCCCCGATCCCGGAGGCCTGCCTGACAAGCCCGTCTGGTCCGCAGAGGTTCCGATCCGCCCCGATGCTGCGCACGTCTACACGGAGTGCGCGGACATCTGGAATCCGATCCACACAGAGCGCAGCGTGGCGCTCGCCGCTGGGCTCCCGGACATCATCCTGCACGGCACGGCCACGCTGTCGCTGGCCATGCGGGAGCTGATCGACCGCTGCCTTGGTGCGGATCCAGCTCGCCTGGCTCGGATTGCGGGCCAGTTCCGAGCGATGGTCTTGATGGGAAAGACCGTGTCGGTCCGCTGTCTCGAAGAACGCATCACCTCAGCTGGCACACACGAGATCTTCTTCGACCTGCTGAACCACGAGGGCGCGGCGGCCATCGCCAGCGGTGTATGTGTGGGTCGGCCCGGCTGAGCGTGCCTAACCTCGGCGGTCGGGGAAGAGCACCATTCCGGGCCGTTCCCAGTCGACACGCACGACGCGCCCGGCTCCACTCTCGGTCACGAACAGGGACTTGAATTCGGGTCCGCCGAAGCACACGTTCGTGACCCGCTTGTCCTCGAAGTCGAGGGTGCCGATCTTGGCGCCGCCACCGGGCGCGAAGACGTGGATCTGGCCGCTCTCGAAGCCGCAGCACAGGATGTTCCCGTCGACGTCGAAGGCAAACCCGTCCGGGATGGCGCCGTCGCCGAGAAAGCCGAACTCGCGCGGCTCGCCGAGGACGCCCGGCTCGAGGATATCGAAGGCGTGCAGCTTGAACGTCATCGATTCACAGACGATGAGGGTCCGTCCGTCGGGCGATACACCGATGCCGTTCGGGAACGCGAAGGCCGTGTGCAGTCTGCGCGTCCTCCCACTCGTGTCGTGAAAGCAGATGTTTCCCGCCGGCGCACCGTCGAGTTCGACTCCTGCGGCGCCAAAGACCGGATCTGTGAAGTAGAAGTTGCCGTACTCGTCAAAGCCGAGATCGTTAGGCGAGTTGAGCGGCTCGCCGTCGACCTCTCGAATCAACACGGTCACGCTGCCGTCGGAAGCGATGCGTTCCACGCGGCCAGGCTCTCTGTCAGATCCCGGAAACCCGCCGTTGTTGCAGACGTAGAGCTGCCCGTCCGGCCCGAAGTTGGCGCCGTTCGGTCCGCCGCCAGTCTTTGCAAAGACGGATACGCTGCCGTCGGACGCGATCTTCGAGACCTGTCCCCCCTGAATCTCGACGACGTACAGGTTCCCGTCGCGGTCGAAGGCGGGGCCCTCGGGGAACTTCAGGTTCTCGGCGATCACGGTGTTGGCCACGGACGGCCCCTTCTTGACTCTGTGCTTCTTGGACGCAGTATACGCAGCCCAGAGCTCTGCAACGATGCGCCCAGTGGGATGAACTTCACCCTGTGACTCAGGCCTTTCGGAGAGCGGTGGCGACTGGCAGCCGTGCTGCGTGAACCGCGGGGAAGAAGCCGCCGATCACGCCCATGAGTAGGGCGAAGAGGGTGCCGCGCAGGAGCAGGTCCGGTGTGACCGCGAAGGCAAAGGCGACCTGACTGAAGCTCTGGAAGTTCAGCGTTGTGGCCTGGAAGCCGTTGAAGAGCCCGTACGCCAGGCCGCCGCCGATCAGCCCCCCGGCCGCCGCGAGGAGCAGGGACTCGATCAGGACCGAGAACACCACCGGGCTCGCCCCGAAGCCCACCGCCCGCAAGGTCGCGATCTCCTGGGTGCGGGCGGAGACCGCCGTGTACATCGTGTTCAGCGCACCGAAGACCGCGCCCACGGCCATGAGGAATGCGATCATGTAGCCGAGGACCTGGATGATTCCGACGAGAACGCTGGACTGGCCGGCGTAGTATGCCTCCTCGCGCAACACGCTGACGCTGAGCCGGGGATCCGTAGTGAGTACGTCCTTGAACGCATCAAAGGCCTGCGCGGACTCGAGCCGCAAGCGGACCGAGTTGAAGCTGTTGCCCCGATCATAAGCCGGTTGCAGGACGCGCACGTCCGTCCAGAGCTCGGAGTCCTCGATGCTCCCTCCGGCGCTGAAGATCCCCACGACCTTCCACTCGTTCTCGCCCCAGCGTTTGACTGAGCCAACCTCCATCCCTCCGAAGAGGGCAGCGGCAGCTTCGCCGACGACGATCTCCTTCCTGCCCCACTCGAACATGCGGCCCTGCACGATTCGAACCTCGTTCCTGACCTCAAAGGCGGTCCGCTCTACACCACGCAGTGGCACATTTGCGTCCGTTCCTGTGGACTTCTTCGGGAGATCGACGATTACAAAGACCTCGGCAGACGCGATCGGCCCGCTCTCCCCCTTCAGCACGCCGGGCGCATCCGAGATGACCCGCGTGTCCGGCTGCAGGAGGATACTGCTCATCTCGTCGTTCGTTCCCGAGCGTACGACTATGGCGACCTCCGGTCGGCCGGTGGAGAGAATGGTGTGCGCAAAGCCCGCGGCGATGGAGAGCACCCCGACAAACACCATGACCACGCCGGCAACGCCCACGACCGTTGCCGCAGACGAGCCGAGCCTCTCGCGGAGACTGCGCAGGTTCAGCGCCGTGACGGCGTAGGTCTGCGAGAGCCAGGCGAGCAAGCCCCGCATACTCAGGCGCTCCGCAGCGCGTCGACGATCCTGAGGCGGAGGGCCTGCCAGGCGGGCAGGGCGGCCACGACGAGGGCGAAGAGCACGATCAGAACCAGACCCATGCCCATTCGTTCACCGGGTACGTAGAGTGGTGGCAGCAGTCCCTGGAGGTCGACCACACTTGCCCCGAGCCAGGCCAAGGCGAGACCGGCCCCACCGCCCAGAGCTGCAAGGCTGAGCGCCTCCGCGAAGACCAGGCCCATCACGGTCGCATTCGTGAACCCGAAGGCCTTGAGCACGCCCAGCTCCTCCGTCCGCTCGCGTACGGACAGTGCCACGGTATTCCCCGCTACAAGGAGCAGCGTGAAGAAGACGACGCTGGTGATCCCGAGCACGATGGCGCGGATGTTCCCCAATTGGTTCGCGAAGCCCTGAGCAAAGGCCTTCTCCGTGGCGGTCTTGGTCTCCGCCCCGGAGTTAGTAAAGCGGCGATCGATGTCTGCGGCGATCTCGGCGGCACGGCCCGCGTCGTCGATGCGGCTTACGAACTGCCCTACCCAGTTCATCTCGCTTCCGAAGGTTCCACCTCTCTGGCTGAGGTAGTCGTGGTGGAAGATGAACTCCGGACCCCCGCCCGGGCCGGTGTCTTCGACGATCGCGGCGACGATGAACTCCCAGGCGGATCCATCCTCCGTCTGGAAAATGGTCGCCTGGAGGGGAATGCGGTCGCCGAGCTGCCAGTCGAAGCGATCGGCGACAGAGCGGCCCACCAGCGCGCCAGTCTGCTCGGCCAGCCAGGCCTCCTTTTGGGCGTTGGTGAGCTCCAGCTCCGATCCCAGCGCCAGGTAGGTCTCGGCGTCCGTTGCGAACTGCGAGAAGCGATTGCTCGGTTCCTGGTAGTAGCCCCCGAACCAGGTCAGGTGAGAGACCACCTCCACGCCGTCCACCGACTGGATCGTTGACCAGTAGCGGAGCGGTAGAGGCTGGATGAATGAGACCTTGTGCTGGGTCACCAGCCGATCGGTTCCCGCCGTCTGGGAGCCCAGGCTCAGGGCACGCTCCAGGGCTCCAAGGAGTCCGAACAGCAGGAAGGAGACGAGAATCGACAGCAGAGTGAAGGTCGTGCGGACCTTCTTTCGCGTCAGACTCCGCCAGAGCAGGGGCAGGAACTTCATACCTCTGGCCTCCCGCTGAGCACTCCCTTGTCGAGATACACAACGCGCTTGGCCCGGGCCGCCGCGTGTGGATCGTGCGTCACCATGACGATGGTCTTGTCGTGCTCCTCGTTCAGGGCTTGGAGCAGGTTGAGAATCTCGTCTCCGCTCTTGCGATCCAGATCGCCTGTTGGCTCGTCGCAGAGCAGGAGCGTCGGATCGCTCACGATGGCGCGGGCGATTCCCACTCGCTGCTCTTGTCCGCCGGACAGCTGCCGGGGGTAGTGTTTGGCCCGATCCTCGAGTCCCACGACGGCGAGTGCGACCTGCACGTGCTGTCGCCGTTCTGCCCGACTCAAGTGCGTCAACAGCAGCGGAATCTCGACGTTCCGCTCGGCGGTCAGCACCGGGAGCAGGTGGTAGAACTGGAAGACGAAGCCGACATGGCGGGCCCGCCAGCTTGCGAGCTTGCGTCCCGAGGCGCGATCGATCCGCTCGCCCGCGACCTCCACAGTGCCCTCGGAGGGCTGGTCGAGACCGCCGATCAAGTTGAGAAGCGTCGTCTTGCCCGAGCCCGAGGGACCCATCAGCGCGAGGAAGTCACCCTTCGGAACCTCGAGGCTCAGCCCGAGCAGCACGTCGATGCGCTCCGAACCCCGCGAGTAGGTCTTGTGTAGATTGTCGACCGCGACCAGAATTTCGTTCTCGGACACCTTGATCCCCGATCTGCTAGCGGGTGACTACGTGATCGCCGTCGTCGAGGTCCTCGGGCCCCTCCACGACGACCTGCTCGCCGATCCGGAGACCGGCCACGACCTCCACCTGATCGCTTCTGCGAGATCCCAGACGCACGGCCCGCCGTTCGAGCGAGCCGCCGGAGTACACGAAGACGACCGCCTGACCGGCGTCATCGCGCACGGCCGCAGAAGGAATCAGCGGGGGGGCCGGACCGGTGGCCGCACCACTGGCTGCAACGTCGGGGCCGGAGTTGTCGAGGAACGTGACCTTGATGCCCATGTCGGGCAGAACGCGGCGGTCCAGCTCGTCAAAGCCGATGCGCACGCGTACCGTCGCCTTCTGCCTGTCCGCCGTCGGAACGGGCGTGATGACCGTGGCGGGGATCTTCCAGTCCGGGTAGGCGTCTAGCGTGGCCCTGACCTTCTGACCGGGCGTGACCCGGTTGATGTAGGCCTCGTTCACGTCGACCTCAATCTCCAGCGAGCTCATGTCAACGAGCGTGCAGATCCCGGTGCGCGTGAAGCCTCCGCCCGCGGAGACCGGCGAGATCATCTCGCCTGGCTGGGCGTTCTTGGTCACGACTACCCCACTGAACGGAGCGCGGATGATCCGGTCTTCGAGCTCCTGGCGGCGCAGGGCCAGCAGGCGATCAGCCACGGCCAGGTCCCGTTCGCCGACCGCAAGCCGAGCTTCGAGAGCGTCGGACGCAGCCTGATCCGCATCGAGATGTGACTGGCTCCTGGCGTTGGCGGTGACCAGATCGCGGGTACGGCGCAGGTTGATCCCTGCCTCGGCGAGCCGCACCCGGACCTCGGCTAGCGAGCTGCGTGCAGACTCGACCTGGGCAACGGCAACCTCGACCTGACGTTCCACCGTCGAGCTGTCCAGCCGGGCGAGGATGTCGCCCTGCTGCACGGCCATGCCCTCCTCCACGCGCACCTCGACGATCTTGCCGGTGACCTTCGAGGAGATGGTTGCCTGTAGGCGCGCGGTGACGTAGCCGGACGCGTCGAGCACGCCCGTATCGGCGGCACCGGCGCCCGTGCTGCGCGTCACAGGAGCGGTGCGCACGGTGGCCCGAGCGGGATCGCTCACCCACCAGCCGACTGCTACTGCCGCGATTACCAGACCGGCCGCCGCGGCGAGGAGCGCCGGTCGGCGGTTCACGCCAGCGGTCGGGTCCCGATCGATTCGGAGCTCAGCCAGTCGGTCCTTGGGGTCCGGCATCGCCCCCATTATGGCCATTTCCCATCCGCCTGCGGGTGCCGCCGCAAGAAGACCCCCTACCTGGTGAGTCTGCTAGCCCTGGACCAGCCAGTGCGCAACGAGCGCGCAGGAGGGGCGCCGGGCTGCAGCCCGACTGTTGCGTCAGAAGGCTCAGACGGTGGCGCGGCGAAGCGTCCGCTTGAGTTTGTGGAGCCGGCGGCGCACCTGCTTCAGCCCGGTGTGGTCGCGCTTCTCGAGCGCCTCTCCACGCTGGACCTTGAGGGCGCGGATCTGTTTTTTGATCGCCGCCTTGTTGATCCCGACCACTTCGTGGTGCTCGTGAAGCGGGATTCCGAGGCGCTCGCAGACGGTCTCCAGCAGCTGCTCCTTGCGCATTTGTGTGTAGCCAGTGAGCCCTTCCACGCCTGCGGCAACCTCTCGCAGCTGCGCGATCGTCATAGCTCGAAGCTCGTGGTAGTCCATCTGCGTCCCTTCCCGACCTAGACCTCGGTTCGAGCTAGGATAGCCTGGAGCCGTGCCAGGCGCGATCGGTCAGATCTTGGCTCCGCTTGCCCGTATAATCGCCGCTCGATTCTCGATTGGAGGTATCCGTGGCGTCAGCGAAGCCCCGCAGAGCCCTTCCCGTTCCGACTCCCGAGACCGAGCACTTCTGGGAGGGCACGAGAGCAGGTGAGCTGCGTCTGCAACGCTGTGACAAATGCGAGCAGGTCTATTTCCCGCCGCGGCCCTTCTGCCGCGACTGTGGCTCGCGCTCCGTCTCGGTCTTCCTGGCGAGCGGGAAGGGGACGCTCTACAGCTATGTGATCAACCACCGCCCCGCACCAGGTTTCGACGGGCCCTACGCCATCGCGGTGGTGGAGCTCGAGGAGGGGCCGCGGATGATGACGAACATCGTCGACAGCCCGCAGACCCCGGAGGCCCTGATCCTCGACATGCCGCTGGAAGTGGTCTTCACCGAGATGGACGACACCATCTCGCTACCCCACTTTCGCCCGTTGGAGGCCTGAGATGAGGCCGAAGAGCATCGCCATCGTGGGTGCGGCAGAGACCACCGAGCTGGGCGTGATCCCCGACAGCTTCCAGATCCAGCTCCACGCCGACGCAGCCCTCAATACCTTCGCCGATGCGGGGCTCACAGCGAAGGACATCGACGGCGTCGCGACGTCTGGAGAATCGCCCACCGCGATCGCCCACTATCTGGGGATCACACCGACGTGGGTGGACAGCACGTCTGTCGGAGGCTGCTCCTTCATGCTCCACGTGCGCCACGCCGCAGCCGCCATCAACGATGGGCTCTGCACCACCGTGCTCATCACGCACGGCGAGAGCGGACGCTCCCGGGTGGGCCGTGGGGGCTTCGGCGGATCCCCGGCCAGTCTGTCCGGCCAGTTCGAAGCTCCGTACGGTCCGATCGGCCCCACCACGCTCTTCACCCTTCCGGTCCTGCGCTACATGAAGGCGTTCGGATTGAGTCACGAGGAACTCGCGATGGTGGCCGTGATCCAGCGCGAGTGGGCAGGGCACAACCCGCGCGCCTCGTACAGGGACCCCATCAGCGTCGACGACGTGCTGGAGTCGCGGATGATCGCGTACCCGTTTCACCTGCTCGAATGCTGCCTGGTTACCGACGGTGGCGGCGCCCTGATCCTGACAAGTGCCGAACGTGCCAGGGACTTCCCGAGCCGCCCCGTCTATGTCCTGGGGACCGGTGAGAGCGTCGAGACACCGATGGTCAGCCAGATGGAGGACTTCACGACCTCCAAGGCGTTCCGGGTGTCGGGCAAGAAGGCCTTCGACGAGGCCGCGATCACCACAGAGGATGTCGATCACCTGATGATCTACGATGCCTTCGCGCACTTGCCGATCTACGGGCTCGAGGACCTGGGTTTCGTGGCCAGGGGGGAGGCCGGCAAGTTCATCTGGGAACGGAACACGGCGCCAGGTGGCAAGCTCCCGTTGAACACGAACGGCGGTGGGCTCAGCTTCATGCACTCGGGCCAGTACGGCATGTACGCCTTACAGGAGAGCGTGCGCCAGCTACGCGGCACTGCCGCCGCGCAGGTGCCTGGGGCCCGGATCTCGATCGCCCACGGCGTCGGCGGAATGTTCGCCGCCAGCGGGACCGTCGTGATGTCGAACGAGGCCCCCTAGGGTGCAGCGAGCTGGCTGCGCCTGACTGCTGCGAGCTGCGGCGCCGGTCAGGAGCCCCGCGTAAGCTGCTGATCTTGAAGAGCTCGCACGACGGCATGGAGCTTGCTGGTCTCCACTTGCGTGAAGGTGTCGTCTACAATCCAAGAGTCCCGGCAAGATCGCTTCTGCCGCTGGGCCGGTCTGTTCGGGGAGAACTCGATGTCCGATACCTGGGACGAGCTTCACGGGAGGAAGAGACGCGCGAGCGAGCGCGAGCGGGCAGCCAAATCGCGGCGCGCGTCACTCCGGGCAGAACGGGACGCCCAGCGGCTGGCCCGTAAGGTGGCTCACCAGGTGGGAAGCTCACAGCGCCGCTCGCGGAGCCGGAGACGCCGGCCCGAAAAGCAGCTGACGCCGGAGGAGCAGGCCTACCAGGAGGCGAGACGAAACGCGGAGCGAAAGATCAAGTTCGTTCAGCACTTTGTGACGTATTTCTTCGTCTGCTTCTTCCTCTTCTTCGTGGCCGGGAGGGTCGCCTCGACGATCGTCGGGTTGGCCTGGGGAATCGGCCTGGCTTCGCATTTCTTTCAGGCCATCGTCGCGCCAGACCTGCGGCGCAAGTGGGTGAGCTCGGAGGTGGACGCGCAGGTGGCACGCTCTGTGACGCGGGAGCGCCGTGCGCTGGAGGGAGAGAATCTGCGCTCGCTCGAGGAGCTCTCGGCCTCGATCGCGCACGAGATCCGCAACCCGATCACGGCCGCCAAGAGCCTGGTGCAGCAGCTGGGCGAGGACCCTGGCTCAACGGACAACGTGGAGTACGCCCAGGTCGCCCTGAAGGAGCTCGACCGGGTGGAGCGGTCGATCTCGCACCTGCTCCGATACGCGCGTGAGGAGGCGATGGACGTGCGCGAGATGCAACTCCAGGAGGTGCTGGAGAGCGCGCTCGACACCCTGCGCGATCGGATCGACAGCGCCGCGGTCAAGCTTACGCTGGAGGTGGATTGCGAGGGCTCGATGGAGGGGGATCCCGAGAAGCTCCGACGCGTGCTCATCAACCTGGTGGGCAACGCGCTCGACGCGTTCCAGGAGGTGGGGACCGAGGATCCAAACCTCGAGGTCGCCCTCGGCGAGAACCTGGCAGGCACAGCGGTCTGGGTCCGGATCAGGGACAACGGCGGCGGCATGGACCCCGAGACGCAGAAGAAGATCTTCCGCCCGTTCTACACGTCGAAGTCCAACGGCACCGGGCTCGGCCTGGCGATCACGCGAAAGCTCGTCGACGCGCACAACGGTCGTGTCGAGCTTCACTCGACGCCCGGTCAGGGAACGGAGTTCGTGCTGACGTTCCCCAAGCAAGCGGGCGCTGAGGTGAGTGCATGAAGCCTCGCATCCTGATCGTCGAGGACGAGAAGGGCATCCAGCTGGCGTTGCGTGGACTGCTGCGACGGGATGGGTACGAGGTCGAGCTCGCCGACGACGGCGAGATGGCGCAGCGAAAGCTGGCGGACACGACCTACGACCTGATCCTGACGGACCTCTCGCTCGGTCGCGGCTCGACGGGCATGGACGTGCTGCGCGCGTCGAAGCAGCGTCGCGCGGAGACGGCGGTCGTCATGATCACGGCGCACGGCTCCGAGAAGATCGCGGTGGAGGCGATGCAGGAGGGGGCGGAGGACTACGTCCCCAAGCCCTTCGACAACGAAGAGCTGCGCGTGGTGGTGTCGAGGGCGCTCGAACGGACACGGCTGCAGCGCGAGCACCGCATGCTGCTCGAGCGCGTCGAGCGCGAGTACAGCTTCGAGAACCTGATTGGCTCGGGTCCCGCCATGCGCCAGATCTTCGAGATGATCCAGAAGGTCGCGGAGACCGATCTGAGCGTGCTCGTGCGCGGTGACAGCGGGACGGGCAAGGAGCTGGTCGCGCAGGCGCTCCACCAGCGGAGCTCGCGCAAGAATCGTCCCTTCGTGGCCGTGAACTGCGCGGCGATCAGCCGTGAGCTGATCGAGAGCGAGCTATTCGGACATGAGAAGGGTGCCTTCACGGGAGCCGATGCGCGTCGGGTCGGCAAGTTCGAGGCGGCGAACGACGGAACGATCTTCCTCGACGAGATCGGAGATATGGCACAGGAGACGCAGGCCAAGGTCTTGCGCGTGCTGCAGGAGCGCGCCTTCGAGCGCGTCGGTGGCAACGCGCCGATCGAGGTCGACGTTCGGGTCGTGGCCGCGACCCACCGCGACCTCGAGACCGAGGTGAAGGAGGGCCGTTTTCGCGAGGACCTGTACTACCGACTGAAGGTCGTCGAGGTCACGCTGCCCCCGCTACGGGATCGCGCGGAGGACATCCCGGCGCTGGTCGAGCGCTTCCTCTCGCAGGTGGCCGAACGTCTCGGGCGCGACAAGAAGAGCATCGATCCGGATGCGCTCGCCGACCTGGTCCGCCACCCCTGGCGCGGCAACGTCCGCGAGCTGCGCAACACGATCGAGCGGGCGGCCGTCCTGTCCTCGGGAGAGACCATTGGGGTGGATGACCTGGACCTGGACCCGTCCGGGGGCGATTCAGGAGGCGATGCCGGCATTTCGCTTGAAATGTCGTTCCGCGACGCCAAGAAGCAGATGGTCGAGGGCTTCGAGCGTCAGTACCTGATCCGCGCCTTGCGCGAGCACGACGGGAACGTCTCGCGCACCGCGGAGTCCATCGGGATGGTGCGCCAGAGCCTGCAGCAGAAGATTCGCGAGCTCGACCTCCGCTCCGACGACTGGAGCGAAGACGCGCGTTAACGCGAAGATGCGCGGGATCGGCTGACCACAACTCTCTCCCCGGACTCCGGACCACGCACCGCACGGGGACCCCGATAGAGCCCGCCGTCGGGATTCCCCCTTTTGCTACCCTCGCTCCCTTCGCCGGGGTGGCGGAATTGGCAGACGCGGTGGCCTTAGGAGCCATTGCCGCAAGGCGTGCAGGTTCGAGTCCTGTCCCCGGCACCGAAAGTGGCCGAAACGACTAGTGTTTTCAGTCGTCTCGATTCCCGAGGATACACCGAGGATACCTTGGGACACATCACGAATCTCCCCGCCCGCGCAGCGCGTCGATCATCCCCTGGTCGGAGAGCACTGTGTACATGCGCGTGGATCGGATATCCGCGTGGCCGAATAGCTTCTGTACGATCCTCTCATCGACGCCGTCGGCAATCAGCGCCGTGCCGAGCGAATGCTTCGTTCCTTCGTAGAGACTCACCTTTACCCCTACCACCTTGCACGCCGTGGCCCAGTTCCGCTCGAGGGCGGACAGGAGCCATCGTCTCTCTCGGTTGTGCGCGTAGGGATTCAGGAATAGAGGCGTCTTCCCGCTGTCCCGATCAGCGGGGTGGGTGTGTATGACCAGCCACTCCTCCAGGTCCGGCGCGATCTCTCGGATGGGAAGCCGGTGGATCTTCCCCGTCTTCGTGCCCCGGATCTCTGCGGTGGCGTTCCCTCCCTTCGCGGCCTTAGAGACCATTAGCCAGCCGTCGCGCCAGTCCGACACGTCGAGCGCGCGCGCGCTTCCTGGCCGGATTCCGGTCCGGGCCATTGCGAGGAAGATCCCTCGTCTCTCGTACGGGATCTCGTCGAGGATGGCCTGCTGCGTTTTCGGAGAGATGATGGTCGGAGCGTATTCGACCCGAGCCACCGTCGGAAACTTGGGCACGTCGCGCAGTTCCTTGCGCTCTTGGAGCCATCCGAGAAGTGCGCGTAGGGCTCCGAGCACGTTGCGGCGCGTCTTAGGCGAGAGCCCGAGCTCGCTCGCCATCCAGAGGTTCCAGTCCTCGAGCACTCCGTAGGAGAGCTCGGTGACGGTCCGGTTCGCCAGGTAGGAGAAGGGGCCTCGGAGGTAGCCCCGGACCAACCGGATGTAGCCGGGAGAACGCTCCCCCGACGCCGCTTGCTCCTCGAGTTTGCGGAGCCACTGGTTGGCTCGGCGGTCGATGCGATTCACGGCAGACCGGGGTCGGTACTTGGCCAGCAGGTTGTCCAGCGAGTGCCCCGCGGCCATCTGTAGGTGGATGGCGTCCAAGAGCTTCTGCGCCATCTCCCGGCTGGTTAGCGGGATCCCCCCTCCCTCTGGGAGTGGGATCGTGTAGACGCGGCGGCGTCCGAAGTCCAGGTAGAACCGCGGGAGGCCATCCTTCGCATCCCGCCAATCGACCTCCATCACTCGTCCGGGAAGTTCCCCCATGAGCGCCACCATGGCATGGGCAAGGTCCGGTTCGGAAGAGAAGATGAGGCGAAGGTCGAGGTCCGTCATGTCAGTCGTCGAATCGCGTCTCCGCCACAGGCGACCAGCACCATTCGTTCGAGTCGCACCACTTGCAGAAGGCGCAGTACTGCGATGTCGCCTCGTCGGGGCGCTTGGGTGGCTCCTCGGAGGTGAGAATCAGACGTGCCTTCGCCTTCAGGGCCTCGTAGCGCTCCGGCTCGAAGCGGATCTTCTCCGGGTAGGGCTCGGAGATGTCCTTGCAATACACGAAGGCAATGGCGATGTGGAAGCCTCCCGCGCCCATGTACATCTGGAGCTGGTCCGCGTACTTCGGATTCCACTTCTCGTAGCCCTTCGCCTTGCACTCCTCGAACTGCGACGCCTTCGCACTTTTCACCTCGAGCAGCGCCTCCAGCCGTTCGGAATATTTCTTGCCGAGGAGGATCGTTCCGTCGATCCGGCCGCGCAGTGTGAGTCCATCGCCGAGATCACAGGTGACGCGACGCTGCTCCGCGCCGATCAGGTAGTCCGCGAGGCGGAGGAGCCCGATCACATGGGACTCGGTCGCGTTTCCGTACTCGAAGATCGCGAGCACCCGGCCCGGCCTGGATTTCGGCGTCGAGTGCTCGTTTCGCTCGGCCCAGAGGTGGCGCGCGCACTCTCCGATGCCGCTCATGGTGAGGTTTCCGCTCCGCGGACGATCGGCCTCCCGCCTCTCGAGTGCCCGGAAGATCCGGTTGGCGATCTGGGGCTGCGGACTCCGGATGCGGGGGAGCTCGGCCATCAGAAGGGGAGGTCGCCGGAGGCCTGAGTAGGCTGCGACTGCTCTGGCAGTGGCTCGGACATCGGGGCGTTGCCGTCGATCTGCTTGTACTTGGCAATCCGGTTCTCGTAGCCGTCCACATCCCCGTACTTTGGATCCTGTGCCTCTTCCTTCGAGACGCTGGCGAGGAACGGGATGTTGTGGAGCTCCTCGCTGTCCTGGATGAAGTCGGGGTTCTTGACTTTGCAGGCCAGTCCGATCTGCTTCAGGCGACCCTTTGCGATCCGAACCGTGTCTGGATTGGGATGCTCGAGCGTCAGGAAATCTCGCAGTTCCACTCGAGAGTGATCCGGGTGGATACAATGCAACGTGACGTGCAGGCACATCCCGTTCCCGGCCTTGGTGCTCTTGTACTCGGTGTCGGTGATCATAAACGGGTAGTCACCGGACTCGAGGGCGATCCAACTGTCTCTCGGCATGTCGTCGTCCTCTACATCGTGTAACGCTGCTCCGATCCGCGGCATTTACGCGGCCTCCTGCTTCTGGACTCCGAGCGCCGACTTCAGCGCTTCGCGGAGCGGGGTGTAGGGGTTGGCCTGGGGCACCTCGATGCGGATCGGAAGCCCGTAGCGGTTCTTCGCGATGAAGGCTCCGGTGTCTTCGAGAAAGAGCTCGCGCGTGCCGGTTGTGGCGCTGGTGCGCACCTTCCGACTCTTCGCGCCCTCCTTCTCGATCGTGGCTCGCTGGATCTCCAGGTAGCCGACGATGTCGGCCCACTCGTAGAGCAGCGCGTTCGCTCGCTTGTGGAGCTTCGGAGTGACGCGGTCGTAGGGACCGATCACCGGATCTTCGAACGTCTTGCTCTCGTTGTGGGAGAGCACGACGATCATCATGCCGGGGTCGCGTCGGATCGCGTCCAGCGCGTGAAAGAGCTGCGTCCACTCGCGATCGGCGAACAGGTAGCCCTTCTGATACCCAAAATCCTCGACGTGCTCGTACGTCTTCCGCCCCCCCTCGGACATGCGACGACACGTCTCCTCCCAGACGAGAGGCTCGACGTGGTCGATCGTGTCGATGACGAGGGTTCGGTAGACGTGCTCCTGACGTTGCAGATCCGTGATCGTCTCGAGGATCTCGGCGTAGCTCGTGGGAATGGGAACATGAGGCACGTCGAGCGTGCCGAGTCCCTCTTCTGCGGGCAGGAAGATCGGATTCGGCGTACTCGCGCCGAAGGTCGTCTTGCCGACTCCTCCTCTGCCATGAATGACGATCCGCGGGGGCCGGATCGTTCTCCCTGTGGTGACCTGATCTAACATGCTCACGGCATCTCTCCTTTACTTCGTGAGTTCTCGTTGGATTCGTGCGCGCAGGTCGCGGAGCTGCGGCCGTTCCAGCCGCGCTTGACGCTCTCGCTGCGCGAGATAGAGGTCGATTTCCGCGAGCAATTCGCGGAGGTCTTGCGGGACGCGCGGGAAGGGCTTGGGCGCGACGATCAAAGGGCGCATGGCTCTTCTTTTCGCATCTCCGTGACCAGGCGCTCTAGGACGCACCCTTCGACGCCCCGAGGGTCATCGCCCGTCTGGAGCCAGCAATAGGCGATGAACCGCTCCGCCTCTTCATGGGACGTGAACACGGGCCCGAAGGCTACGTCGGAGGTGGTGCAGTACATCGCGCACATCGTGGGGTGCGCCCGGCTCTCGATAATCTCGATGCTCATAACCGCAGCCGTGCGGCCGCTCGGCAGGTGAGACACACGCCCTTGTCGTCAAGGCCCGTGATGTCGTCGGCGGCCTCTTCCCGGCACAGGACACAGCGCTCAGGTCCGAGGACGCGATCGATCGGCACGAGCTCGGGCGTCGGGGCAACGCGGCGACCGTGCGCGAGCTCGCGGCGGTTCCGCAGGCGCGTCGTGGGGCGCCGCTTCACGATCTCCTCCAGTCGCATCGTGACCTCCGGGCCCGCTCGGCACGGCGCATCATGCGGACTCCCCCACCGCGAGCATTCGACAAACGAGATCGCGTGCCGAATCCTGGAGCGTGAGCACGGTCGGCTCGAGCGCGGCACTCGCAGCGTCCCACGCGGTGACCCTCGCAGCGGCCCCCGCCGCGGCTCCCGCAGCGACCCTCGCAGCGTCCCCCGCAGCGTCCCCCGCAGCGTCCCTCGCAGCGTCCCTCGCAGCGGCCCCCGCAGCGGCCCCCACAGCGTCCCACGCAGCGTCCCTCGCAGCGGCCCCCGCAGCGGCCCCCGCAGCGTCCCTCGCAGCGTCCCTCGCAGCGGCCCCCGCAGCGGCCCCCGCAGCGTCCCTCGCAGCGTCCCCCGCAGCGGCCCCCGCAGCGGCCCCCGCAGCGTCCCTCGCAGCGGCCCCCGCAGCGGCCCCCACAGCGTCCCACGCAGCGTCCCTCGCAGCGGCCCCCGCAGCGGCCCCCGCAGCGTCCCTCGCAGCGTCCCTCGCAGCGGCCCCCGCAGCGGCCCCCGCAGCGTCCCTCGCAGCGTCCCCCGCAGCGGCCCCCACAGCGTCCCTCGCAGCGTCCCTCGCAGCGTCCCTCGCAGCGTCCCTCGCAGCGTCCCTCGCAGCGGCCCCCGCAGCGGCCCCCACAGCGTCCCTCGCAGCGTCCCTCGCAGCGGCCCCCGCAGCGGCCCCCACAGCGTCCCTCGCAGCGGCCCCCGCAGCGTCCCCCGCAGCGGCCCCCACAGCGTCCCTCGCAGCGTCCCTCGCAGCGTCCCTCGCAGCGTCCCCCGCAGCGGCCCCCGCAGCGTCCCCCGCAGCGATCCGCGCAGCGTTCCCCGCAGCTTCCCTCGCAGCGATCCACGCAGCGACCTCCGCAGCGTCCCTCACAGCGTCCCCCGCAGCTTCCCTCGCAGCACGGATCATCGGCTGCGCCGCGCTTGCACGAACGAGGTCCGTGATCTCGCCGAGTCCGCGCAGCTTCGCGTCGCTTGCGCTCCTTCCGAAGGACCTGGACCCACGGGCGGGAACAGTGGCCGTTCTCCACGGCAAGGGCGACAAGCGCCGCACGATCGGCCTGGACCCCGGTGCCTTCGCGCTCGTCGACCGCTGGCTGGACCGGCGGCGGGAGCTGGGCGTCGATGGTCGTCAGCCTGTCTTATGCACGCTCGGCGGAGCTCCCCTCAAGGACGCCTACGTGCGGGCGCTGCTGCGGCGCCTCGCCCTCAAGGTCGGCATCGAGAAGCGCGTCCACGCGCACGGCCTCCGCCACTCGCACGCTGCTGAGTTGGCGGCTGAGGGGTTCCCAACGAATCTCGTCCAGGCTCAGCTCGGCCACTCGAGCCTCGCGACCACCGATCGGTATCTCCGACACATCGCACCGCAGCAGCTGATCGACGCGGTTCGGAGACGGGCCTGGGACGTCTGAAGTCTTGCGGACCGGGTCCTCGGCCGTTCCGGAGTTGAATGTTGTGGACGAGGCTCGCGGAACCTCGTCGCCTCCAGACGTTGCATGAACTGAATCTAGCGAGCGGGATGCGCCCATCCGGCCCATCGCCGATTGTCTCGTGAGCCCGCGTCGCCACGGGGATGTGTACGAGAGTGAACTTGCACCGCTCGGACCGCCTCTCCAACGCCGAAGAGGGTGCCAGCGTGGGCATCGGCTTCGCATTGCGCCGCCTGCATGTCTCCCGAGCCCCCTCTTCGTCCGAGCCCACCCGCGGAGTGCGACCGCTCGAGGCGGGAACCCGAGAACGGCGTGCTTCATACCGTCCTCCGCGAGCACGTCGAGACATTCCTCGCGCACGCCCAGGAGCGGGAGCGCCCGGTCCCCCGTTTCGTAGAGCGTGAGCTGCGCGCTTACCTCGAGTGTGGCTTGCTGTGCTACGGCTTCGTGCGCCTTCGCTGCGTGGCCTGCGGACACGACCGGCTCGTCGCATTCTCATGCAAGGGGCGGGGGTTCTGCCCCTCCTGCGGCGGCCGCCGCATGGCCGACACCGCCGCCCACCTAGTCGATCGCGTGCTGCCCGTGGTCCCCGTCCGCCAGTTCTCGGGTGCTTGCCTTCTCATCGACTCTCTCGATCGAGCAGTCGCCTAGCCTTCGCGTGTCTCCGTGGGCGGACTGGCTCGTCCGGGGTCGTACTCCTCCTCGTCCTTCCACATCCGCAGCACCGTGGCTGCGATCATGCGCGCCAAGCTGAGCTTCGCGAGCGTCGGCTTCGTGCCACCATCGAGAAGCCGCTGGTAGCGCGCATAGATCGGATCCTTGTTGCGCTGCGTGATCACCGTGGTCGCGGCGCCCTTGAAGATGCTCTTCAGGACGCGATTGTGCTGGCGGGATAGCCCTCTCGTCTGAGGGACCCGCCCCTTGATCCAGCCTCCGTCGGCCGTCTGGATCCAGTCCGAGCTCGAGCGGGTCACGATGCCCAGCCCGCAGTAGCTCCAGAACTGTCGTTTCGTGCGGAAGCGGTGGGGCGTCACGACAATCGGGAGCAGCCGTGCTGCGCGGATCGGTCCGAGGCCGGGTGCGGTCTCCAGGATCGGCACGATGGGCTGCTTCTTCGCCTCTCGAAGCAGATCGGCCTCGGCTCGTTTCTTCTGCTCCAACAAGAAGTCGAGATGTTCGTAGAGCCTGGTCGCTCTCGTCTGCGCGCTGGAGCAGAGCTGCTTCTGCCACTCCTTGCGGCGCCGCGGGCTGTAGACATCCAGGCCGGTCACCAGGACACCGCGCGATCGGTACAGGCTCTTGATCCGAGCCTGCACTCGCACGACGTCTCCGACCCCCGTCATGTGGATCCGCGAGAGCTCGCGCAGCCGCGTGAACTCTCGCGGGGCCTTGAAGACCGGCTGGTCGAGGTTCCCCATGTGTAGCTTCTCGGCCAGGCGATACGCGTCGCGCTTGTCGCTCTTCGGCCCTCGGCTCTCCCTGATCGTGGCCACGACGATCTCGTCCACGTGAGGACTCAGCGTCTCGTACAGCCACGCGCTCTGGAGTCCCTCTTCGAAGGCCAGAACCTTCCGGCCCGGAATCATGCGGATGGCCTCGACCAGGGCCTGGCCGTTGGTCTCGACCGGGAAGTCCTTCAACCGCTTCCCGGCCTGCGAGATCACCGCCAGCGTGCAGCTCGCAGCGTGGACGTCCATCCCGATGGTTCGTTCCATCGGTGCCTCCTCTCGTTGGGTGTTGTTGATTTCCCAACTCGAGAATTCCCGACGGGCTCGGGAGGCACCACCTTCCACTTCCCACCGGGCTCATGGCTCGCCCTGCAGACGCCATACCCTTATGATGCTTATCCGCAAAGGAGGCCACGAGTGGGGAACACAGTCCATCCAGGAGGCACGCTGATGAGATGGTTTGTCCTGGCGTCTGTCGCCGTCACGGTGTTGCTGCCGAGGGTGACCTGGGGGCAGGTGACAGATGCTGATGCGCTCTTCCTGTTCGAGGAGCAGTGCGGGGTCTGCCATGGAACGACGAGTCTCGTTCCCAACGCGGTCAGCCGCGAAGCCTTCCGTGCGTTTCCCCCGGAGCGCGTGCTCGAGGCGCTGACGACCGGCTCGATGGCGCCCAATGCGAGCGAGCTCTCGGATGAGGAGAAACGCGGGCTGGCCAGGTACGTGACGGGCCGCCCGTTCGGAAGCGCGGCGGACCGCTCGGCCGAGGCGATGCCGAATCGCTGCGCCGATGACATGCCGATGCGCGATCCGTCCGCCGGCCCGCACTGGAACGGCATGAGCCCCGATCCCACCACGAGCGCTCGCTTTCAAGGGGCCGCCGCCGCGGGGCTGACGATCGAGCAGCTGCCGCAACTGCGGCGCAAGTGGGCATTCGGCTTTCCCGATGGCAGCTCGGTGCGGGGCCAGCCGACGGTGGCCGGGGGTCGGGTGTTCGTGGGCAGCGACGCCGGAGTGGTGTACGCGCTCGACGCGAAGACGGGCTGTGTGCACTGGTCCTTCGACGCCGGGAAACCCGTGGTTACGGCCGTCAGCGTGGGAACGGTGCCCGGGTCGCAAGACCAGCATGCCGCATACTTCGGGGACCGCGAGGCGGACGTCCACGCGGTGGACGCGGAGACGGGCGAGCCGCTCTGGACGGTGTCTGTGGACGACCATCAGATGGCGAAGGTCACCGGTTCGCCCGTGCTCGATACCCAGGGGGGACGCCTGTACGTGCCGGTAGGCTCGTGGGAGGAGGGCGCTGGAAACAACCTCTTCTACGAGTGCTGCACGTCCCAGGGCAGCGTGGTGGCGCTGGACGCCAGGACCGGGGAGCAGATCTGGAAGAGCTACACGATCCCCGAACGTCCCAGGCCGATCAGGAAGAACTCGGCAGGCACCCAGCTGTACGGTCCGTCGGGTGCCGGGGTCTGGGCCGCGCCGACGCTCGACTTCAGGCGCCGGGCGATCTACGTCGGCACGGCCAATGGCTATATCAACGTGCCCGACTCGGACTCCAGCGACGCCGTCATCGCCTTCGACCTCGATACCGGCGAGAGGCGCTGGTCGACCCAGCTCTTGGCCAACGATCAGAACTGCGGGGGAGGTGGAACGACGGATGCCGAGCTCAGGATCAACTGCCCCGGGTACATCACTTCTTCGTTTCCAGGCTCAGGTCCCAACGACGACGTGTCCGGATCCCCCGTCCTGTACACGCTGCCGAACGGGCGCCAGATTCTGATCGCGGGACAGGAGAGCGGCAGGATCACGGCACTGGATCCGGACGACAACGGCGCAGTGCTGTGGGTCGCGCAAGCGGGGGATGTACTGGGCCCAGGTGGCGCCGGCCTCGGCGCCGCCGCGGATGGAGAGCTCTACTACAGTGCCGTTGCGCTCCCCGACCAGGCTGGTGCGCTGGCCGCGCTCCACCCCGCGACCGGCGAGCGGGTCTGGTACACCCCGCACGCGAAGCCGACGAGTTGCTCTGACCCGGAGGCGGCCTGGTGCGGTTCGGGACTGTATGCAGCGGCGACGGTCATCCCGGGCGCCGTGTTCGCCGGAGCGAGGGACGGCACCCTGCGCGCGTATTCGACAGACGACGGCGAGGTCCTGTGGGAGTACAACACCATGCAGGAGTACGAGACGGTGAACGGCGTGCGCGCCAAGGGGGGCTCGATCGGTGGTCACGGGCCGGCCATCGTCGGGGGCATGCTGTTCATGGGCTCCGGCTACAACGTCATCACGAGCGCCCCGGGCAACGTGCTGATCGCGTTTGGCGTCGAGTAGCGATGGCGATCTCGCCACCCCAGTCTATGGCCGGCGAAGCTGCAACGAGATTGTCCAGGGGTGCCGATTCGTTTACTCTACCTGCATCGATGCCCGAAGAGGGAGGATTGGCGATGGCAGTGAGTACCGCTACGGCCGCTTCGCTCGGGCGAGGGCCCCAGCACTTCTCTGCGTCGGCCGACCTTTTGGAGATCCGCGAGGCCCTCGACCGGGACGGTCTCGTCGTGCTGCGGGACGTGATCGACTCGAGTTTGGTCGCGCGGATCAACGCGGAACTCGACCCTCTGCTGACCGAGACGCCTCTCGGATGTGAGCACGCGGAAGAGGAGATGGGGGAATTCCTGGGGCACCAGAAGCGCCTCAACAATACGCTCACTCGATCGCCTACCATCACGCAGCATCTCGTCGCTCATCCGCGCGTCGTCGAGGTGGCCGAATCTGTCCTCAAGGAACACTGCACCTCCATCCTCGTGCACCAGAGCCAGGTGTTCGAGCAGTACCCCGGGGAGACTGGGCAACCGTTCCACCGCGACGACGGTCTGTGGCCGGTCGAAGGCGCGCGATTTCCGATGAGCATGACTGCGTTTTTCGCACTGGGCGAGTACACAGCCGATGTGGGCGCGACGCGCACACTCCTGGGCAGCCACCGCTGGCCGGAGGCCCTCCATTACGAACCGAAGCGCGAAGGCGGCTGGGGACGATATAACCGCCCCCCGCGCGAGCCCGCACCCGAGGAGATCGCGGTCGTGGAGATGCCGCCGGGCTCTGCGGCGATCTGGGTTGGCCCCCTCCTCCACGCGGGTGGCGCCAACATCACCGCGGACCGCGTGCGCCGCGGCTTCATCATGGCCTACTCCCTCGGATGGCTGCGCGGCGAGCTCAACCAGCAGCTCATGTGGCCCCCCGAGGTGGCGCGACACTTTCCCCGCGAGGTGCAGAGGCTGATCGGCTACGCTGTCGAGGCCCCGCTCATCGGCTGCCTCGAGATGGGGCAGGATCCGATCGTTCTGCTCGAAGGCGCGTAGCGAATCAGCGACGTGAAGCTCGGACTCATGATCGGGAGCGAGCACACCTCGCTTCGGTCGGGGGTGGAGCTGGCGAGGAGCGCGGAACAGGCGGGCTTCGAGTCGCTCTGGATGCCCGAGTTCCGGCGGAGCTACAGCGTGCCGGTGGCGGCCATTGCGGAGGCCACCACGCGGATCCGGCTCGGCACCAATGTGGTGATGGGCTTCGTCCGCAGCCCCTACATCAGCGCGAGGGTTGCCGCGGACCTCGACGAGCTCTCCGATGGTCGGCTGGTACTCGGGCTGGGCAGTGGTTCGCTGCATCCCGGCAGCGAGGACGGCTGGGCCGTGGGACGCGAGCGACCGCCGCTGGATGGCCTCCGGGATCTGGTCGAGGTGCTTCGATACGCCTGGAGGATCTGGTACGACGCACCGGGGGAACCGCTCGACTACGACTCCGAGCACTGCGCTCTCCACGTGCCCGGGTTGGTGTCGTCCCGAAGGCCCGTGCGCCGCGAGGTGCCCGTGCACCTGGGCGTGCGACTGCCTCGGGCGATTCAGCTCGCCGGTGAGATTGGCGACGGCCTGATCATGTTCCCGGGGGCCACCTCCCGGCACGTGCGTGAGGAGATCCGTCCGAACCTGGCGATCGGCGCGCAGCGGGCGGGCCGGAGCATGGAGACCGTGGAGCTCGTCGGGATGTACGTCTGTTGCGTATCGGATGACCGCGAGGAGGCCCGCCAGCTGGCTGGCCAGCAGCTGAGCTTCTACGCGGAGGGAGGAACCGTCCCCCAATCGTCCTTCGAGCGGGACGGCTTCGCCGCCGAGTGGAAGCTTCTTCGCGAGGCTCGGCTGGCCCGAGATCTCTCCGCAATCGCGGAGGCAACGAGCGACGCGATGCTGGATGCCTACGCGATCGCCGGCGATCGCGACGAGGTCAGGGCGCGCGTCGCCGAGCTCGAGGGAATCGTCGACGTGGCGATCCTGGAGGCGCCGAGCTGGCGATGCAGCGAAGAGCAGATCCTCGCCTCGCATCGCGCGGTCATCGAGGCGTTCGTGTAATCCCGCCCGCCGATCGCGCGCTGGAGATGCGCTCCGGACCGCCTTTGACGAACTATTCGACGATCTTGACGGGCTGCAGGGACTGGGTCCCGCCGTCGATCACGTAGTTGCCGCCGTTGATGTAGCTCCCGGCAGGGCTCGCCGCGAGCAGGGCGAAGCCGGCGATCTCGTGCGGCTCACCGATCCTGTTGTTCATCGGGTTGAGCGTACAATCCTCGCCCTGGCGCTCGATGAGCTCGCAGAGCCCCTGGGCCATCTCGGTGCGAACCAGACCCGGCGAGATGGAGAGCACCCGAATCCCGTCCGCTCCCCATTCCGCAGCCATGTGTTTGGCGAGGTGGGCGAGGCAGATCTTGGCCATGGCGTAGGCGCCGATACCCGCGGAGGGGCGCAGCGATTCGTCCGACGAGATGTGTATGATCACGCCGCCGCCGCGCTTCTTCATCGATTCTCGACAGAGCTGAGAGAGCAGCAGCGCCGCCCCAACGTTGACGCGCATGGCCCGCTCGAAGTCGGCCGGCGTAATGGCCTCGAGCGGCTGGATCTCGCCGAACGCGGCGTTGTTGACCAGAATATCGACTCCGCCGAGCTGCTTGGCAGTCTGCTCGTAGAGCTCGCGCAGCTGCTGCTCTTCGCCCACGTCCGTCGGTAGGGCCAGGCTGCGCCGCCCCCGCGCCTCGATCTCCTTGGCCGTCGCCTCGAGGGCCTCCTTGCCGCGCGCGCCGATGGCGACGTCGGCGCCGTTCTCGGCGAACGCGAGCGCGATCGACCGACCGATTCCCTTCGAGCCGCCCGTGATGAGGGCGACCTTTCCGTCGAGCGAGAGGTTGACAATCGACATGGCGCTCACCTCCTGACCGGAGACACCCGGTCGGACATCGGGATGGGGGTACTCTGCTCTCCCACCCTACGAGGCCTTGGCGGAGATTGGAAGTGGCGAGATTGACCCTCAGGCAGTCCGCTGCCATCCTGGCGGTCAAGATGAGCCACTGCTCCAGAGACGTGGCCGACGAAGAGGAGGCACGATGATGAGGTGGTTTGTTGTGGCGTCTGTCGCCGTCACGGTGTTGCTGCCGATGGCGACCTCGGCGCAGGTGACGGATTCTCGGTACGACTTCATGTTCGAGGCGCAGTGCGCGGCCTGTCATGGAACTACCAGTCTCGTCCCCAACGCGGTCAGTAGCGACGCCCTGCGAGAGTTGTCCCCTGAGCGCGTGCTCGAGGCGCTGACGACTGGCTCGATGGCGGCCAATGCGAGCGCGCTCTCGGAGGAGGAGAAGCGAGGGATGGCCGTGTTCGTGACCGGTCGCCCGTTCGGAAACGCGGCGGACCGCTCGGCCGAGGCAATGCCGAACCGCTGCGGCAGTGGGATGCCGATGGGCGATCCGGCAGCCACCCCGCACTGGAACGGCATGAGCCCCGATCCCACGACCAGCGCTCGCTTTCAGCCGACCGCTGCTGCGGGGCTGACGGTGGAACAGGTGCCGCGGCTCCGGCGCAAGTGGGCGTTTGGCTTTCCGGATGGCAGCGCGGTGCGGGGCCAGCCGACGGTGGCTGGGGGACGCGTCTTCGTGGGTAGCGACAATGGTGTGGTGTACGCACTCGACGCGCGGACCGGCTGTGTGCACTGGTCCTTCGACGCCGGGGAAGCCGTAGTGACGGCCGTCAGCGTAGGGACCGTGCCCGGGTCGCAAGACCGTTATGCCGCGTACTTCGGGGATTTCCGGGCGAACGTCTACGCCGTGGATGCCGAAACGGGCGAGCCGCTGTGGACGATATCTGTGGACGACCATGAGATGACGAAGATCACGGGTTCGCCCGTGCTCGATAACCAGGGACGACGCCTGTATGTGCCGGTAGGCTCGTGGGAGGAGGGCGCTGGCCTCGTCAACATCTCGTACGAGTGCTGCACGTCCCAGGGCAGCGTGGTGGCGCTGGACGCCGGGACCGGGCGGCAAATCTGGAAGACCTACACGATCCCCGAACGTCCCAGGCCGATCCGGAAGAACTCCGCCGGCACGCAGCTCTACGGCCCATCGGGTGCCGGGGTCTGGGCGGCGCCCACGCTCGACTACCGGCGCCGCGTTCTCTACGTCGGCACGGCGAATGGCTATATCAATGTGCCGGACTCGGGGTCCAGTGACGCCGTCATCGCCTTCGACCTCGACACCGGCAAGAGACGCTGGTCGACCCAGCTCTTAGCCGGCGATTTGAACTGCGGGGGAGGTGGAGGGACGGCTGCCGAGCGCAGGATCAACTGCCCCGGTTTCATACAACCCAGCAACGACGACGTGTCCGGGTCGCCAGTCCTGTACACGCTGCCGAACGGACGCCAGATTCTCATCGCGGGGCAAGAGAGCGGAAGGATCACGGCACTGGATCCCGACAACAACGGCGCCGTGCTGTGGGTCGCGCAGGCCGGGGACATACTGGGCACGGTGCGCACGGGCGGGCTCTCCGTAGCAGGCTCCGGCATGGGCGCCGCCACGGATGGAGAGCTCTACTACCGATCCCTCGCGTTACCCGACGAGACGGGTGCGATGGTCGCGCTCCGGCCCGCGACGGGCGAGCGGGTCTGGTACACCACGCACTCGAAACCGACGAGCTGCTCCGACCCCGAGGCGGAATGGTGCAGCTCGGGAATGTTTGGGGCAGCGACGGTCATCCCCGGCGTCGTGTTCGCGGGGACGAGGGACGGCACGATGCGCGCATACTCGACCGGAGACGGCGAGACCCTTTGGGAATACAACACCATGCAAGAGTACGAGACGGTGAACGGCGTGCGAGCCAAAGGGGGATCGATCGGTGGCCATGGGCCCGCGATCGTCGGGGGCATGCTGTTCATGGGATCCGGTTACAACGTCATCACGGCCGCCCCAGGCAACGTGCTGCTCGCGTTTGGCATCGAGTAGCGCTGTCCAGCTCGCGGAACACGGTTTCTCGGCCCCGGGTTGCTACGCGATGCGACGGTTCGAGCGCATCCTGCGAGGCCACGCGCATCCCCGTCCCCGTCGATCGCTACTATGTATGGTCCTGAAGTGGCTCAGCCCAGAGCGAGCTGCTCGCGGACGGCGCGGAGCCCCTCTTGCATGGCGCGCTGGCTGATCGGCTGGTTGCCGACGTCGCAGCCGGCAAACGAGATGCGGCCCATCCGCTGCTGCGCCTGGATGTGGGGGCCCTTGTCCCTGCCCCAGTCGAGCGGATCGGAGAGCTCGTAGACGTAGGTCACGCCGTGGGGCCAGCGGTTCACGCTGATCGCTGCGATCTGCTTCTCCGCATCGAAGCCGTAGGGTCCCCAGATGGCCTGGAGCTGATCGACGATCTTGTTCTCGAAGACGTCGTAGCTCATCTCGAGGAGCACATGCCGACCCGCCCTGAAGCGCTCGCGCGGGGTCCCCCGACGCACGAAGTTCGCGGGCAGGTGAGTCATGCTGACCACGATGGGCTCTTCCGGCGAACGGCTGAACCGATAGGCCCCCACGCTCACCGGCCGGTCGGTGCCCGCCCGGCTGAAGAAGCCGTTCGGGGCGTAGGCGCTGTGGTGTCCCGACTGCGCGATGGCCTTCCAGTCGCGCACGGCGACGTTGGTTACGACGAACGGCCACTTCTCCGGATAGTGGAGCGCATCCTTCTGGACGTCTCCCAGCTCGGGGCAGATGTGCGGAATCACGTTGCCCCAGCAGGCCACCACGGCGTGCTTGCCCCGCACCCGGTAAGCCGTGCCGTCCTTTATGTAGGTGACGTCGACGGACTTGCCGCCCTCGGCGTGCCGCACGTCTATGGCCGTGCTCTCGAGCCGGATGCGCACGGGGTTCTCGTCGCGATCGAGCCTGTCGTACGCGAACCGGGCGGTCACGATGTCATCTATGGTCTTGCCCGGTGCCGAGCCGGGCACCAGGCTGCGCACCATCAGCCGGGCCAGGCTCGAGCTGCCGTCCGGAAAGTGGTGGATCCCTCGGTCGGGGTCGTCTTCGAGGCCCCCGCCGAGGTAGTTGTCCGCACCCCACACCTCCGGCTCGATAGCGCGGAGGCCCATAGGCTGGTAGAACGAGGCTTGGAAGGCCGACAGCGCGTCGGCGGGCAAGCCGAAAGCGGTCATGGAGTTGCGGATTAGGTCGAGCACCTCGTCGGGCATCGCGAATTCGCTGCGCAGGTACTCCTCGTAGCTCGTCTGCTTGAGACGCTTGCGCTTCTCCTCGAGCGTGAGCCCCGGGTAGACCTCGCGCTTCGCGGTCGCGAGCTCGACTAGCTTGGCCTTCGCCCGGTCCGAGATCGGATAGCTCGCCACGGCTTGCTCCACCCTCTCGCGGCTCGGCGGATTCACTCCCCGGAGCAGACTGAGGGCGTTCGGCTGCAGCGAGTTCACTCCGTAGCCAGCGGCGTCGAAGAAGATGCCCGCCGACAGCCCGTGCTTCTTGTGGAAGTCCGCGTCGTGGAACTCGGTCTTGAAGCGCCGGGCGTCCACCGCGATCTCTTGCAGCAGCGACTGCAGCTCGGGGGTCCAGCTTCCCGGCGTGACCATGTAGCTGGTGCCGCCACTGCCGATCAGCGTCTTGCCATCGACGTCGAACTCGTTGCGCTTGGCGTGGCCGCCGAAGTCGTCGTGGTTGTCGAGCACGAGGATCTTCGCGTCGGGACCGGCCTGCTGGCGGAAGAACCAAGCAGCCGCGAGCCCGCCGAAGCCCGCGCCCACTACGACGAGGTCGTAGGTAGCGTCGCTGCGCTCTTCGGGCTGCGGCCAGCGCTGGCCCTCGCGGAAGACCGCGTGGGCCACCTCGTAGGAGCCCGGGTGCGAGCCGCACAGACCCGTGCGCGCCGGTGGGTAATCGCCGATCGCCCGGGACGGCAGCAGCCCCCGCGCCACCGCTTCGAGCGGCGAGAGCCCGCCTGCCAAGGCGCCGACTCCCAGGGAGACGCCCCCGATAAAATCCCGGCGTGTGATTCCGTCGAGTCTCATCGCAATCCTCTCTGCTGACCCGCGGTCGGCAGCTATAGGGATAGAGGCGATCATTTCACAGAAGCGGCCACGATGTCGAGGTCAGGCCTGGCCGTTTATAATGCCTATTCCTCACGGAGAGGAGGCACGATGATGAGATGGTTTTTGGTGGCGTCCGTCGCCGTCTCGGTGTTGCTGCCGACGGGGACCTCCGCGCAGGTGACGGAGTCTCATTGGCTCGATGTGTTCGAGGAGCAGTGCGCGGTCTGTCATGGAACGACCAGTCTCGCCCCCCGCGCAGTCAGTCGCGAAGCCCTCCGAGCGTTCTCCCCGGAGCGGGTGTTCGAGGCGCTGACGACCGGCACGATGGCGGCCAACGCGAGCGCGCTCTCGGATCAGGAGAAGCGCGGGCTGGCCGAGTACTTGACCGGTCGGCCCTTCGGGAACGCGGCGGACCGATCGGCCGAGGCGATGCCGAACCGATGCGCCAGTGGCATGCCGATGCGCGATCCGTCGGTCGGCCCGCACTGGAACGGCATGAGCCCCGATGCCACGACAAGCGCTCGCTTTCAGCCGGCCGCTTCCGCGGGGCTGACGGTCGAACAGGTGCCGCGGCTGCGGCGCAAGTGGGCGTTCGGCTTTCCGGACGGCACCTCAGTCCGGGGCCAGCCGACCGTCGCTGGGGGTCGGGTGTTCGTGGGTAGCGACAACGGAGTGGTGTACGCGCTTGACGCGCGGACCGGCTGTGTGCATTGGTCCTTCGAGGCCGCAACAGGCGTAGTGACGGCCGTCAGCGTGGGGACCGTGCCCGGGTCGCAAGACCGTTACGCCGCGTATTTCGGGGACTTCCAGGGGAATGTCTACGCCGTGGACGCCGAAACGGGCGAGCAGCTGTGGACGATGTCTGTGGACGACCATGAGATGGCGAAGATCACGGGTTCGCCTGTGCTCGATACCCAGGGGGAACGCCTGTATGTGCCGGTAGGCACGTGGGAGGAGGTCGCCCGCCTCGTCCCCACGTACGAGTGCTGCACGTTCCAGGGCAGTGTGGTGGCCCTGAATGCTGCGACCGGCCAGCAGATCTGGAAGACCTACACGATCCCGGAACGTCCCAGGCCGGTCAGGAAGAACTCCGCCGGCACGCAGCTGTACGGCCCAGCGGGTGCCGGGATCTGGGCGGCGCCCACGCTCGACTACCGGCGCCGCGCCCTCTACGTCGGCACGGCCAATGGCTATATCGATGTGCCGGACTCGGGGTCCAGTGACGCCATCATTGCCTTCGACCTCGACACCGGCAAGAGGCGCTGGTCGACCCAGCTGCTAGCCGGCGATTTGAACTGCTCGGTTCTTGGAGCGACCGATGCCGAGCGCATGATTGACTGCCCCGGTTTCAAACAGAATCCCAACGACGACGTGTCCGGGTCGCCCGTCCTGTACACGCTGCCGAATGGGCGCCAGATCCTGATCGCGGGGCAGGAGAGCGGAAGAATCACGGCACTGGACCCCGACCGCAACGGCGCCGTGCTGTGGGTCGCGCAGGCAGCTGACGTGATGTGGCCACAAGGCTCCGGCTTCGGCGCCGCCGCGGATGGAGAGCTCTACTACAGACCCCTCGCGTTTTGCTCATCGGCACGGGAGAGGGTCGGTCTCCACTGCGACTCCGACGGGACGGGTGCGATGGTCGCGCTCCGGCCCGCGACGGGCGAGCGGGTCTGGTCCACCACGCACGCGACGCCGACGAACTGCTCCGACCCCGAGGCGACCTGGTGCAGCTCGGGACTGTTCGGGGCGGCGACGGTCATCCCCGGCGCCGTGTTCGCAGGGGCCAGGGACGGCACCCTGCGCGCGTACTCGACGGCGGACGGCGAGGTCCTGTGGGAATACAACACCATGCAGGAGTACGAGACGGTGAACGGCGTGCGAGCCAAGGGGGGCTCGATCGGTGGCCATGGGCCGGCGATCGCCGGGGGTATGCTGTTCACCGGATCCGGCTACGCCACGTCGAGCTCGCCCGCCCCTGGCAACGTGCTGCTCGCGTTTGGCGTCGAGTAGCGGGGGAGGCGGGGAACTAAACCGGCTTCTGAGGATGGCCTAGGTGCAACGATCTCGACCTAACCAAGGGTACGCGGGTCATGTCGAAACGGGGCACGGTGCGATAACACTCCCGAGTGTCAGTCGGCCAACCTTACGACCAGCCTGCTGAGTTCGCTTGCTTCGTCCAGATCGCTCTCGGAGCGGTCCTTGGCCCACGCTCTCGGCCACGCACGTCCGCCTTCAGAAGGCGTAGTTCACGGTGACTCCATAGTGGCGTGGCCTCCCGCCCCGGACCAGATCGTAACCCAACCCGGAGACGTCGAAGTGGTTCGTGAGATATTCCTTGTCATTCCAGTTCCTCACCCAGACGCTGATCTCCGTTCGATCATCGGGAAGCCGATAGCTGAGGCCGCCGTGCACTATCCAGTAACTCCCCGCCCTGCTCCGGTTAGCATTGTTGGCGGCTGCAAAATAGAGCTCGTCGGAGTAGCTCGTGGAGAGCTGCGTTCGCAGCACGCCGTCCCAGAGATCGAACTCGTAGGAGATTGACGCACTTCCTGTGTAATTCGGGGCAGCGATCAACTCGTTGCCCGAGAAGTCCGCTTCTCGGCTCACCGAGAAGTAGTCCTTGTATTCCGTGCTCAGCCACGCTCCCGTCGCCCGGAGCTCCAGCCCGGGAAGGGGGCGGGCCATGACATCGAGCTCGCCGCCCCAGATCGTGGCATCAGATGCGTTATCCAAGACTGTGGTGAGCTGTCCGCCTATGACCGCGAGCGCGAACACCTGCAGGTCATCGTAGTCGTAAAAGAAGGTGTTGAAGTTGACTCGAAGGCGCCGGTCGAACCACATCGACTTGATCCCCGCCTCATAGGATTGCAGGATCTCCTCGTCGACCGTGGTGTTCAGTATTGCGGCGCCGTTCGTTGCCGGGTCCCTTGCGGCCCTTGCACTATTGTTCAACGCAGTGGTCCACCCGCCACTCTTGAAGCCCCGCCTGTAGCTCGCGTACAGCATGATGTCATCCGTAAGCTGGTAGTTGAGCGTGAAATCTCCGCTTATGGCCTGCCAGCTATCGGATTCACTCCTACCAGGTCCGCAGTTCGCCGGATCATAGTGGATCTCTACGTCGGCGCCGCAAGGGGTTCCCTGGGCGGTACCCCCCTCCGGGTCGTCGGGGTCGTACGCGAAGAACCGGTAGTTGTATTGCCTGCTCCACTTCCTCTCCCAGCTGTAGCGAAGCCCAGAGGTGACGCTGAGACGCTCGGTCAGGTCGTAACTCGCCTGCCCGAAGAAGGCGTAGTTCTCTGTGCCCCAGTTGTCGCCGCTGACACTAGTTGTATAAAAGCCGAAGTCCGAACCGATAGTACTACCGTCTTCCTCTTCGGGAGCGTACGCGTCGTTCCGGTTGTGTATCTTCGACTGGAAGTACCACGCTCCTACGAGCCAATTCAGACGACCGTCTCCGGCAGACGCCGCGCGCAGCTCCTGTGTGAACTGCCCGGTATTGGCCCACCATGATACGTGGAGACCTTGAGTGGCGTTACCTTCGACGTCCTCGAACTGATCCTCTCCGGCCGACTCGTACGCCGTGATCGAGGTCAAGGTCACGGGGCCCCAGCGAGTGTCCATGTCGTAGTTGGCAGTCAGCGAGGCGCCCCATAGATTGACCTCTTCAGTCTGAGGCGAATTATGGTAGACATCGTACAAGCTCTCTTCACCGCCTCCCACATGGCCGCGAAGATCCCCACAGCCCAAGTCCCGACCTCGTCCCCCGCTTGCTCCGAAAGCGTCCCTCGGACAGTTGAACGGATCCCTGAATTCGCCGTCCGGGCCGATAAAGTTGAAGCTCGGGGCATGGAAATCGTCGGGATCCATGAGCCCTCTGCCAATGTAGGTCCAATCGCTCTGTAGCCGCCCCCCGTGCGCGTTCAGGAGCAGACTGAGGTCTTCGGTTGGCTCCCAGCTGAGAATGGTCCGAAACGCCCAGTGGTCGTCGCTCATGAGGTCATCGATGCCGCCTGGAAAGTGGTTTTCGATCCAGCCGTCCGTCTCCCTCCGCGCAAAGGCCACGCGTGCCTTAAGTCTCTCGTTGATCGGGATGTCGACGGCGCTCTCTAAGTTGAAGCTCTTGTAGTTCCCATAGCTGGCCTTGAAGTAACCGCCAAACTCGTCGCCAGGCATCCGTGAGTGCAAGTTCACCGTACCGCCGGTCGTATTCTTGCCGTATAGCGTCCCCTGCGGTCCGCGCAGGACTTCCGTCCGCTCGAGATCGAACATCTGGAACGTCAAGCCCGTCTGCACCCCGTAGTACACGCCGTCTCTGTAGACTCCCACTGCGCTCGCGGCTTCCGCGCCGTAGTCACTCACGCCGACGCCACGGATGTACATGGCCGGTCTCGAATTGCTGAAACTCTCGCGCATCTCGAAGTTCGGCGTCAGCTCCGCAACTCGAAACATGTTGGTCGTTTGGGCTTCTTCGAGATCGGCGCCGGTGAACGCGCTAATCGAGATGGGGACGCTCTGGCTCCCCTCCTCCCGCTTCCGCGCGGTGACGGTGATCTCCTCGATCGACTGCGGCGCAATCCTCGACGCCGGCTCGGTGCTCTCCGCTGCCTCGGTGCTCAACTGCGCCCCTTGGGGCTCCTGCTCCGCACCCGGTTCGTCCGCCACGGCGCCTCCGGTGAGCAGCAATAGGAACGCTACGCTTGCCGCAATGATGGTACGCACTTCTGAGTCCCTCCTAGCGTCCGATAGGCACTCCAAGCCGCGGCCACCCTCGGACCGCGTCTCACGCCTATCTCGAGGTTTGCTGGGCCTCGTAGATCCTACAGCTCGATGCTGCTCCTCGTGAATCTCCATTGTCAAGGGGAAAGTTCAGCTTGTTCTGAGTCGTCCTGTCGCAGTCGGGATGCAAGAGCTGGCTGAAAGAAGCACGCACACGTGACTTGACGGCTCAGGCGGTCCGCTGCCATCCTGGTCGCCAAGATGAGCAGATATTCCAGAGACGTGACCTCTTCGGGCACGGATCTGATTCTCCTCGGACCGGGGGGCGCCGACGGAGAGGAGGCACGATGATGAGATGGTTTTTGGTGGCGTCTGTCGCCGTCACGGTGTTGCTGCCGATGGCGACATCGGCGCAGGTGACGGATTCTCGGTGGCTCTTCTTCTTCGAGGAGCAGTGCGCGGTCTGCCATGGAGCGACCAGTCACGCCCCCGGCGCGGTCAGTCGCGAAGCCCTCCGAGCGTTGTCCCCGGAGCGGGTGTTCAAGGCGCTGACGACCGGCTCGATGGCGGCCAATGTGAGCGAGCTCTCGGAGCAGGAGAGGCGCGGGCTGGCCATGTCCCTGACCGGGCGCCCGTTCGGAAACGCGGCGGACCGCTCGGCTGCGGCGATGCCGAACCGCTGCGCCAGTGGCATGCCGATGGGCGATCCGTCGGTCGGCCCGCACTGGAACGGCATGAGCCCCGATCCCACGTCCAGCGCTCGCTTTCAGCCGGCCGCTTCCGCGGGGCTGACGGTCGAACAGGTGCCGCGGCTGCGGCGCAAGTGGGCGTTCGGCTTTCCGGACGGCACCTCAGTCCGGGGCCAGCCGACCGTCGCTGGGGGTCGGGTATTCGTGGGTAGCGACAACGGAGTGGTGTACGCGCTTGACGCGCGGACCGGCTGTGTGCACTGGTCCTTCGAGGCCGGGCAAGCCGTCGTGACGGCCGTCAGCGTGGGGACCGTGCCCGGGTCGCAAGACCGTTACGCCGCGTACTTCGGGGATTTGGGGCCGAACGTCCACGCCGTGGACGCCGAAACGGGCGAGCAGCTGTGGACGATGTCTGTGGACGACCATAGCGCGGCAAAGATCACGGGTTCGCCTGTGCTCGATACCCAGGGGGGACGCCTGTATGTCCCCGTAGGCTCGTACGAGGAGGCCCGCCCCCGCAACCCCTCGTACGAGTGCTGCACGTTCCAGGGCAGTGTGGTGGCCCTGAATGCTGCGACCGGCCAGCAGATCTGGAAGACCTACACGATCCCGGAACGTCCCAGGCCGGTCAGGAAGAACTCCGCCGGCACGCAGCTGTACGGCCCATCGGGTGCCGCGATCTGGGCGGCGCCCACGCTCGACTACCGGCGCCGCGTCCTCTACGTCGGTACGAGCAATGGCTATATCGATGTGCCGGACTCGGGCTCCAGTGACGCCGTCATCGCCTTCGACCTCGACACCGGCAAGAGGCGCTGGTCGATCCAGCTCCTGGCCAACGATCAGAACTGCGGGGGAGATGGGACGACCGAGGCCGAGCGCGCGATCAATTGCCCCGGTCACATACGGAATCGCAACGATGACGTGTCGGGGTCGCCCGTCCTGTACACGCTGCCGAACGGGCGCCAGATTCTGATCGCGGGGCAGGAGAGCGGGAGGATCACGGCACTGGACCCCGACGATAGCGGCGCAGTGCTGTGGGTCGCGCAGGCCGGTGACGGAGTGTGGCCACAAGGCTCCGGCATGGGCGCCGCCGCGGATGGAGAGCTCTACTACAGACCCCTCGCGGTTTGCTCTGCCGGTGCCGCCGAGGACTTCGTGGGGATCCAATGCGACACCGACGAGACGGGTGCGATGGTCGCGCTCCGGCCCGCGACGGGCGAGCGGGTCTGGTCCACGACGCACGCGAAGCCGACGAACTGCTCCGACCCCGAGGCGACCTGGTGCAGCTCTGGACTGTTCGGGGCGGCGACGGTCATCCCCGGCGCCGTGTTCGCGGGGGCGAAGGACGGCACCCTGCGCGCGTACTCGACGGGTGACGGCGAGGTCCTGTGGGAATACAACACCATGCAAGAGTACGAGACGGTGAACGGCGTGCGAGCCAGGGGGGGCTCGATCGGTGGCCATGGGCCGGCGATCGTCGGGGGTATGCTGTTCATGGGATCCGGTTACAACATCACGAGCGCCCCTGGCAACGTGCTGCTCGCGTTTGGCGTCGAGTAGGGTCGGTGTTGCGGGCAGCGACGACGACGTGCTGTCAAAAGATCCCACTACGGAGAAAGCTGGCGTGCAGCTGGCACACTTTCGCGGTGCTCGTCCTCATCGGCTGTGGGCCCTGGGAGCAAACGCCGGGCCTCCGGCTCGGAGGCGTCGCGACCGCGGCGCCCGAGAGCTTCGCGTTCATGCGGGACCACCCGGTGATCCAGCTCGAGTCCCAGGGAGCGCTGCTGCCTCGCGTGGTGAATCTCTGGGGCGTTGCCTTCGACGGCGCGATCTACGTGGTGGGCACGCCGGATCGCGGCTGGGTACAACGAGTCGAAGCGCGCCCGAAAGAGGTTCGGGTCCGAGTCGGCGACAACGCCTACGAGCTCAACGCCACCACGGTGAACGATCGGGAGCTCAAGCAAAGAGTCTTCACCGCCTTCCACGCGAAGTACGCCGGCGGGAGCTCGTTCGAGTACACCGTCGAGGACTTCGAGTCCATTTTCCGCCTCGCACCTCGGACCTGAGGAAGGCGAGCAAGAGGTCAAGAACATCCTCGACCCGGTGCGGGTGTACCGGGTGCGGATCGACACTGGGAGAGCGAGCAACCTGATAGGCTGCCCGAGTCGGAGGTGTCGTCCCATGGATCGTCCCAAGCCCGGCGTCGCTCTCACGATCGCGGCCCTGCTCTTCGTCGCCATCGCCGTGGAGAGCATCCTGAAGCCATTCCAAACAGGGCCGGTCGCGGGATTTATGCTGCTCGGGTTTCGCACGGATGGACTTCTGGAGGCGATCGCTGCCCGCGTGCACGCAGCCCTCATGCTCGGACTCGCCTATGGCATCTGGCGGCTCAAGCGCTACGCGCTCTACATCCTGCTGGTCTACACACCCTACGTGCTGTTGAATATCATCCTGTATTCGTTGCGCTACGAGTGGTTCGACCCGGGGGGGTTCGGCTTGTGGCTGCCTTCTCCGGGCAACATCCCCGGTCCCCTGTTCGCGGTCATCTACACGCTCTTCGCCGTCGGCATGCCCGGCGGAACGGCCTATCTGCTGTCACGGCGTCGTCTCGAATTGAGCTGAGTTGGGCACCCACCGTTCCGTGCGACGCCTCGTGACCGGCGGTTATGCATGAAGGGCGACCGCTCCGTTACTCGCCCGGCGGAGAGAAGACTGCAACGGCCTCGAGCGGTGCTTCGGTCACCTTGAAGTCGTAGGGCAAACCTTGGGGAACGAAGAAGAAGCCGCCGGGCCCGATGTGATGTGTCTGACCCTCGGTGGTGAGGTCGATCTGGCCCTTGAGCACGTAGACGAACTCGTCCTGACTGTCGTAGGTCACTGGGCCCCCCTCCAGAGCCTCGGTAAGCACGACATGCTGGAACTCGACTCGATTCGATCCACGGGACCTGGTGGCCAGCTTGCGCAACAGCGTGGTCCCGTCGGACTCCTCGAGGTACTCGTCCGGATGCACGATCTGGATCTGCCCCGCCTCGACGACCATCTCGGCGGGAGGCGGAGCCGGATCCTCGCACCCGGCGAGCAGCCCGACCGCGCTAAGAAGTGCAAGTGTGGACCTCATGCTGCCTCTCCTCTGTGACTAATTGATGATACTGCGGTGAATCAGTACGAAGTGAACGGAAAGTACCCAGAAAGTGAGCATTGTATCGCGCGACGACCCGGAAGCACAGCCACGATACAGCTACGAGATGCGACGGTTCGAGCGCATCCTGCGAGGCCACGCGTATGCCCCGTCCCCGTCGATCGCCACCAGCACGTATGGACCGGCAGTGGCTCAGCCCAGAGCGAGCTGCTCGCGGGCGGCGCGGAGCCCCTCCTGCAGGGCGCGATGGGCGAGCGGCTCGTTGCCGACGTCCGCACCCGCAAACGAGATGCGGCCCATGCGCCGCTGCGCCTGGATGTGAGGGCCGTTTTCGACGCTCCAATCGAACGGGTCGAAGAGCGAGTCGTAGAAGTAAGTCACGCCGTGGGGCCAGCGGTTCACGCTGATGGCCGCGATCTGCTGCTCCGCATCGAAGCCGTAGGGTCCCCAGATGGCCTGGAGCTGATCGACGATCTTCTTCTCGAAGTCGTCGTAGCTCATGGCGAGGAGCGCATGGCGACCCGCCTTGATGCGCTCACGTGAGGTTCCCTGACGCACGAAGACCACGGGTACGTGATACATGCCGAGCACGATGGGCTCGTTCGGCGAACGGCTGAACCGATAGCTGCCAACGCTGATCGGTGTGCCGGTCCCTACCGAGGTGAAGAAGCCGTTCGGCGCGCGGACGCTGTCGAATCCCGACTTCGCGATGGCCTTCCAGTCGCGCAGGGCGACGTTGATGACGTTGAGGGGCCACTTCTCCGGATAGTTGAGCGCCTTCTTCTGGACGTCTCCCAGCTCGGGGCAGATGTGCGGAATCACGTTGCCCCAGCAGGCCACGACGGCGTGCTTGCCCCGCACCCGGTAGGCCGTGCCATCCTTGATGTAGGTGACGTCCACGGACTTGCCGCCCTCGGCCTGACGCACGTCGATGGCCGTGCTCTCGAGCCGGATGCGCACGGCGTTCTCGTCGCGATCGAGCCGGTCGTAGGCGACCCGGGCGGTCATGCTGTCTTCCAGGGTCTTGCCCGGTACCGAGCCGGGCACCAACTTGCGCACCATCAGCCGGGCGAGGGTCGCGTTGCCGTCCGGGAAGTGGTTGATGCCGGCCTCGAGGCGTCCGACGTAGTTGTCCGGACCCCAGACCCTCGGGTCGACATCGCGCAGGCCCGGCGCCTCCCAGAACGAGGCGTGCATTGCCGTCGCGGCGTCGGCACCGTGACCGAGGCCGACGTGCAAGTTGCGGATCAGGTCGAGCACCTCGTCGGGCATCGCGAATTCGCTGCGCAGGTACTCCTCGTAGCTCGTCTGCTTGAGACGCTTGCGCTTCTCCTCGAGCGTCACCCCCGGGTAGACCTCGCGCTTCGTGGTCACGAGCTCGACCAGCTTGGCCTTCGCGTGCTCCGAGATCGGATAGTTTGCAACCGCCCGCTCTGCCCCCTCGCGGCTCAGTCTCCCGAGGGCGTCGGGCTGGATCGAGTCCGCTCCGTAGCGGGCGGCGTCGAAGAAGATTCCCGCCGACAGCCCGTGCCTCTTCCGAAAGTCCGCATCGAGGAACTCGCTCTCGAAGCGCCGGACGTCCACGTCGATCTCCCTCAGCAGCGACTTCAGCTCCGGAGACCAGGCTTCGGGCGAGACCATGTAGGAGGAGCCGCCGGAGCCCACCAGCGTCTTGCCGTCGACGTCGAACTCGTTGCGCTTGGCGTGACCGCCGAAGTCGTCGTGATTGTCGAGCAAGAGGATCTTCGCGTCGGGACCGGCCTGCTGACGGAAGAACCAGGCCGCCGCGAGTCCGCCGAAGCCCGCGCCCACCACCACGAGGTCGTAGGTGGCATCGATCCGCTCTTCGGGATGCGGCCAGCGCTTGCCCTCGCGGAAGACCGCATGGGCCACCTCGAAGGAGCCCGGGTGCGAGCCGCGCAGGCCCGTGCGCGCCGGCGGGTAGTCGCCGATCGCTTGGGGCGGTAGCAGCCCCCGCGCCACCGCCTCGAGCGGCGAGAGCCCGGCTGCCAACGCGCCGACTCCCAGGGAAAAGCCGCCGACGAAATCCCGGCGTGTGATTCCTTCGAGTTTCATCGCAATCCTCTCCTGACCTTCAGACGACTCGATCGAACGGGGAAGCCATTGTCAGAACCCGAAAGACCCTCCTTGAGTGCCCTTCCATAGGTAGGAGCGCAACTCAGCTCAATTCGGGACGACGCCGCGACAGCAGATAGGCCGTTCCGCCGAGCGGGCCGAGGGAGATGAGCGTCCAGATGACCGCGTACAGGGGACCGGGGATGTCGCCCGGAGAGGGCAGCCCAAGGATCCCGGTCCCAAATAGCGGGGAGAGGATCCCGGTTGGACCTCCGCTTTG
The DNA here is from genome assembly GCA_965247115.1 of Myxococcota bacterium. Classification (GTDB taxonomy): domain Bacteria; phylum Myxococcota_A; class UBA9160; order SZUA-336; family SZUA-336; genus JAUXJB01. The sequence continues at coordinate 1,192,321 of CBDFGR010000003.1, read as the reverse complement.
AAGATCGGGCCAGTCGTAGCGCAACGAGAACAGGATGATATTCAACAGTACGTACGGTGTGTAGACCAGCAGGAAGTAGAGGGCGTAGCGCTTGAGCCGCCAGATGCCATAGGCGATCGCGAGCATGAGCGCCGCGTGAACACGTGCAACGATCGCCTCCAGAAGTCCATCCGTGCGAAACCCGAGCACCAAGAATTCCATCGGATCGTATGGCTTCAGGAAGCTCTCCACGGCGATGACGACGAAGAGCAGGGCCGCGATCGTGAGAGCGACGCCGGGCTTGGGACGATCCATGGGACCGACACCTCCGATTCGGGCAGCCGTGTGCAGCCTATCAGCTTGCGGAAGGCCTGGAAACTGCACACCAGATCGGGGTCGCGCCGAAAGAGCGTCCGCGGATCATGGGAGGCTGCCTGCGAACGCGCGAAGATTGAGGGGCTCCACTTCCACGGGCTGCGGGCGACTGCAGCGACTCGGATCCAAGAGCACGGAGGTTGGATCGTCGACGCGGCGCTCCACCTCGGGCACTCGACCTCGTCGATGGGACGCTTCGCAATCACAGGCCGCTACACGGATCCGAAGTCACACCGCCGCAGGGTTGCTGAGTTGACGATCTTGCAATACCGCGGCGTCGTGGCGCAGGTTGTAATCGTAGAAGACGTACGCATCGACTCCCTCGTGAACGTAGTAGGAGTCTTCGATCTTGCTGATGTCCGCCCACGGCGACGGGGCAGCGGCAGCCCCTCGTCTCGAATTCTCAGCACCGTCCGCAGTCGCCAGAGCGCCCCTCTACGTCGCGTCCACGCGGCAAGCGGATTCACGTTCGGGCGCTAAATCCTGGACGGCCGGTGCGACCCTCTCGATGAAATTCCGCATGTATTGCCCCGATTGTTCCCAACTCATGCCGGGCTTTTTGGGGATCAAATGGATCTCGTCCGGCGCCCCGTCGGCATAGGAAGCGCACAGTTCGGCGATCGCATCGTCCGGCGTGACGAACACCTTTTCCCACCCCGGGATGTCCTCGGGCTGCTCCGGTGACTTTTCCATGAACAGGGAACTGTAGGGGCGCACCCCCTGCCGCTCGTAGTTGAAGCTGTGCAGAAAACCGAGGCGATGTTCCGCCCACGCCTTTTCTGGATCGTCCGTGACGTAGCTCGTAGCGAAGGTGTGGATCCGGGCGTAGCTGCGATCACGATGATTGCGTTCGCAAGCGCGCTGCCATGCCTCCCACCACTGCCTCCACATCTCACCCCCTGTGAGACCTGTAAAGAAGCCGCCGATTGCACCGACGTCGAACCCCATTCGCGCAACGCGGTCCATCGCCGTTCCCGTTTTCGCAGCAAAAGAAGGCGCCACGACGTACATCGGGGGGTGGGGTCGTTGCAGCGGCTTCGGATTGATCCAAACGCCTGCGATGCGCTCGTGCGGGCCCTCCAAGCCTCAGGCAACCGGCAGGCCGTGATTGATCAGGAGACGGAGACCCGGATGCGGGAGCGCTTCGGGGACATGCGTCGGGACGGGACGCTGGCCGACAAGGCGCTTGGTGCGACGGAGCGGGACCAGACCGGGCGCTTCTTAGTAAGGGAGGTCCGGGCACTGGCCAAGCGGGCGGGCATCCGCCCGACGCCGGTCCAAGTGGCGCGCGCCGCGTCAGAGCGTCTGGTCGGCGAGAAGCGGATCCGGGATTTGCGGCCCGGCGTGCACCGCTCCGCCGAGGCCCGCATGGCGCGGCAGGCCGTGGAGGCCATCGCAGCGCAGGACTGGACCACGGCGCACGACGCGAAGCGGAAGCAGCTGCTCAACCACTACCTCGCGATGGAGTCCACGAAGGCTCGGGAGCGCTCACTCAAGAATCGGGCCTTCCATCGGCGCTTCGCGGAGGGCCGGGTCCGATCCAGGATCGGGCTCGCCGGAGAGTCCTATCTGGACCAGATCGACGCACTCCATGACCGCTTTGACTTCCGCCGCATCTCGGACAAGGCCGCAGACCGACGGCAGGCCTTGGCGGACTGGATCACCGAGCGGGAGGAGGCTGGTGAGGTCGTAACGATCGACGAGGACCTCCGGAACGACGCGTTCCGCACGCCCTGGCGGAACCTCACGGTGAACCAACTCGATGGGCTCACGGATGCGGTCCAGAACATCGACCACCTCGCGAAGCTGAAGCTTGAGCTCCTAACGGTGCAGGGGAAGCGTGAGCTTGAAGCGCGGGTCGGCCAGGCCGTGGAGACCATCCGGGAGAACGCCCGCACGACGAAGCCCCGGGAGATCGAGACGCGGGATCCGGCTGAGCAGCGTAGGACCACGATGGGCGACTACTTCGCCTCTCACCGGAAGCTCTCGAGCCTCATTCGGGAGATGGACGGGATGCAGGACGGCGGGACCCTGTGGGAGCTCCTGGTCCGGCCGCTGAACGAGAAGGGAGACTTCGAGGCAGACGAGCGCGCGAAGGTCACGATGCAGCTCTCCGAGATCTTCCAGCCCTACCTCGGCTTCGGGGAGGCCCTGCGGAAGACGGCGGCGAAGGTCACGCTGGGTACGCTGACGAAGCCCTCTCTGCGCCAGAAGTTCGTGGTGCCCGGAACGAACATCTCGCTCTCCCACGAGGCCCGGCTGATGGTTGCGCTGAACATGGGGAACGCCGTGAACGAGCAGCGAATCCTCGACGGGCACGGCTGGAGCGCGGCGGATGGTGCGGCCATCCTGGACACGCTCACGCCGACGGACGTGGAGTTCCTGAATCAGATCTGGGAGGCCATCGACTCCTACTGGCCGGAGATCGCGGCGAAACAGAAGCGTGTCGCGGGCGTCGCCGAGGAGAAGGTGGAGGCGGTGCCCCGGGATGTGCCGGGCGGGCATCTGCGCGGAGGCTACTTCCCGATCTCCTTCGACGAGCGGCTGAGCCCGCGGGCAAGCGCGAACATCGCAGCGGACGCGGCGAAGCAGGCCATGAGGGGCGCGTATACCCGCGCCTCTACCCGCAGGGGCCACACGAAGGCCCGGTTCCGAGGCGACGTGGTGCGGCCCATTCGACTCGACTTTGGCGTCATCTTCGAGCACTTCGACCAGGTCATCCATGACCTCGCCTTCCACGAGTGGCTGATCGACGCCAACAAGATCGTGGGGGATCGGCGGGTGCAGAGCGCGATCCTGGATGGCTACGGCTTCCCGGTCCTGCGCCAGATCCAGCACGCGATCGAGGACGTGGCGGCCGGCAGCCTGCCGGCGCAGACCTCCTTCGACCGCGCGATGAACTACCTCCGAAAGGGGAGTTCGATCTCCGGCATGGGCTTCAACGTGATTACGGCGCTGCTCCAGCCCTACGGCCTTACGCAGTCCATGGTTCGAATCGGTCCGAAGTGGGTCGGCCGAGGCCTCATGCGCTGGATGCGCGACGCCGCGACGATGGAGAACACGGCGGCCTGGATCGCGGACAAGTCCACCTTCATGAAGCTCCGGCCGCGAACTCAGCAGCGGGAGATCAACGAGATCCAGAACCGTGTGGGCGGTGGCGACGTGTTCTCTCCCGTGATGGACGCCTACTTCTACATGATCGTGAAGATGCAGCTGGTCGCGGACATCCCGACCTGGCTCGGCGCCTACGAGAAGGCGATGGATGCGGATGGCAACGAGGCTCGAGCGGTAGCCCTCGCGGACCAAGCCGTGCTGGATGCGCAGGGCGGCGGGCAGATCAAGGACCTGGCGCAGATCCAGCGTGGGAGCCCGCTCCAACGGCTCTGGACGAACTTCTACAGCTTCTTCAACACGACCTTCAACTTGACGGCGGAGTCGTGGCGACGCACGAACTTCAAGCAGCCGCGCGAGGTCGGGCGCTTCGCTGTGGACATGCTGCTGCTCTACACGGCGCCGGCGGTCCTGACGGAGATGATGCGGGACGCGATCCAGGGGAGCGGGGATGACGATGCGGACCTCCCGGAGAAGCTGGTGCGCTGGCAGCTCGAGTACCTGGCCGGGACGATGGTGGGGCTGCGGGAGTTCTCGGGCTTCATCGCCGGGTACTACACCTGGGACGGTCCTGCGGGTACGCGCTTCTTCGCCTCCGCCGGCCGGGCCATGCGGCAGCTTGCGCAAGGGGAGGCCGACGAGGCGCAGTTCCGCGCCGTGAATCAGGCCGCCGGGATCCTCTTCCATTACCCCGCGGTAACGGTGGATCGCTTCACGCGGGGAGTGGTCGCTCTTGAGGAGGGCGAGTCGAGCAACCCGGCTGTCCTGCTCACGGGGCCACGACGGGAGCAATAGGAGCGTCCATGACGATCACGGCCGAACAGAACCTTGTCGAGTATACCGGAAACGGTGTTACCACCGTCTTCGCGGCTCCCTGGCGCTACCTGGACGCCGACGACCTCAAGGTGATCAAGCGCACGATCGCGACGGGCGTCGATGCGCTCCAGACCCGGATCAGCGACTACACGGTTTCGGGGGTCGGGGATGCCACGGGCGGGAACGTGACCTTCCTGGTCGCGCCGGTCGCCACCGAGAAGGTGGTGATCTACGGCGATCCGCCGCTCAAGCAGGAGACGGACTACACGACGGCAGATTCCTTCCCGGCCGCGAGTCACGAGACCGCGCTGGACGTGCTTACGAACCAGGAGAAGGCAACTCGCTCGCGGGTCGAGCGCGCGATTCGGATCCCGTTCGGCGATGGGATCCTGGACACAGAGCTTGGCTCGGCAATCGCGAGGGCGTCGAAGTTCCTGAGCTTCGACGCGGCCGGGGTTCCGATCCTTGCGGCCGGGACCTCCGAGCACTGGGGCGTACTTCGGATTTGGCTTCGATCTCTGGCACAACGCCGCTACGAGTCCAATCATCGACATCCGCAAGGTCCGCGTGTGGGTCGGGGAAGAGGTCCACGCGGAGAAGGTTCGGATTCCGCGTGATCTCGCATTGCTCCAGTCGAACGGCTGGAGGCGGATCGTGAATCTCTTTCGGCCCTATGCGAGCCAGATCCAGATGGAGGCGGGCACGTCTGGTGCAGTGAGCGTCACGCCCAGCGTGCAGCACCACCACCCCAGCGCCGCGAAGTTCTGGGTCAAGTGGGATACGAGCGGGACGACCATCGACGCCAGCTACAACGTCACGGCGCTGACGAATACCGGGGTTGGAAAAGAGACGATCACGATCGGCACGAACTTCTCATCGGCAAACTGGTGCTTCGGAGCCTTGGCAAACTCGAGCGACTCTGGCGATGCCAGGGCCAGCAACCATATCACCATGGGCTCGATGGCGTCAGGATCGATCGCCGTTCTGATCACCGACGGCGCGAACCCGGAGGTCTTCGCGGACGCGTCGATCTGCTGCGCTTTGGGTTTTGGAGACCAGTAATGAAGACAATCCTGATCAAGCTCGACACGGGGACACTGGCGTTCTCCAGGCCCGCCTACGGGCAGCGGCGAATCGAGACTGTCGTCCCCGTTCAGATGGGAACCGACCCGCTGGATACGCGCCAGCAAGTAGTAGTTCGACCACTCGAGCAGGTATTCGTCGAGCGGTTTGGCCGCACGGGAGCCTCCTACGTCGATATGGTGGCCGCGCTCGATCCCATTTGGGCGGAGACCGAGGAGGAGTTTGCCCAGCGCATCGGTGCGGAGCTTCTCCAGAAGCTCGCTCAGGATGGCCACGAAGGCTTCGCCGGCGCCCAGGTGGTCGCGATCGTGGACGAGGGCACGATTCCGTCGGACCAGGTCTCGTGGAAGTATCGAGATGCCTGGGACTGGACCACCGAGGATCCGTCGGTGGACATGGATCTGCCGAAGGCGCGAGCCATCCGTCTGGCGGCGCTCCGTACGGAACGAAACGCCGAGCTCGAGACCCTTGATGTTGAGGCCGTTCGTACGCTTGAGCAGGACAACCGATCGGAGATCAATCGCATATCTACGCGGAAGCAAGTGCTCCGGGATGCGCCGGCAACCCTGACTCCTTCGCTGGACGCGGCGCAGAGCCTGACTGAGCTGGAAGCGATTGCCCTGCCATGACCGCTAGCTGATATGCCCAGCTCCTCCAACGGCTACTGGCGTCCGATTGCAGCCGCCGCCGGGACGGCCCTGGGAATCCTCCTCACCATCTACTTCACGCTGGTCCGAAATGTGGCGAGTGAGGAGCACGTGGAGAAGGCCGTGGCGCCGGTGGCGGAACGGTCCGCATCGAATAGCGACCGGATCGGTGCTGCCGAGCGCGACCTATCGGGCGTCCAGCAGCAGCTACGGGACGTGGAGCGACGTCTCGGCAGCCTCGAAGGGAAGGTGGACGACATCCCCGAGAAGGTCGTCCGTGCGATCCGAGGGGGGACACCATGAAACAAGCTCTCATCCTTGCGCTGCTGCTCCTGCCGTCCTGCGCGATGCAGATCGGGCCAGGAGAGCACGGCTGGGTGATGTGGGATATCTGCGGCTTTGAAGGCGGCGCCGAGGCCGAGCTCGAGGTCATGGGCAACGCCCTGCGGGTCGGATGCAGCGACAGCGACAAACCCGCTGCCGTAGCGGACGAGGTCCCGCGGGTCGGATGCAGCGGCAGCGACAAACCCGCTGCCGTAACGGACGAGGTCCCGATCACGGGCCGCGTCACGGTCGATGAGTGAGCGGGGGGTGAGAGGGGAATGGGGCTTCTAGACGGCCGACTGCAGCGGCCGATCCCGAAGGAGGCGAAGCGGACGCTTGCAGAGATCCCGGAGCACTTCCAGGACGACGGCTGCTCGAGCTCGCCGGACGACCTCTTCGGCTTCGACTTCCGCTGGGCCTGCCGGATCCACGACTGGAGGTACTGCACCCGCTGTCACCCGGCCGGCTCGATGACGTGGCAGCGCAAGAACGACGCCGATGGGGAGCTCAAGGAGAACATCCGCACATCGCTCCCGTGGCGCTGGCGCTGGGTCCGGTTCCTCTACCACCGCGCGGTCTTCGTGGGCGGGAACTTCGGTGCTTACGACACCTGCGGCCCGGAAGCGGGCCTGCGCTGCCGGCACAACAAGAGGAAGCCGGACTGGATGCGTTCGCTGGCGCCATGAGCCTGCCTCTCTCGGAGCCGCACCAGATCGACTGGGTCGATGTAGGCGAGTTCGTCCTCTGGTGCTGGCAGCTCTGCTGCTGGTACGGCGGATCGGTGACGGGGGGCTGCCGCACCGAGAGGCGGAACGCGCTTGTGGGCGGCCACGAGAAGAGCAAGCACCAGTTCGGGTCCGGGTGGGGGGAGGGCGTAGATATCGTCTTCGACACGCCCGAGGGACGGCAGATGGCCGTGGAGCGTACGGAACGCGAGCGGCCTGAGTACCACACCTACGTCGGCGAGCACTACGAGCCGACCCGGCTCCACGTTCAGGGCTGGAAGGTTGGCGAGTTGCCCCATCCGCGCGAGCTCCAGCTCGACCTGTCGGGATGAGGCCAGCGGTCTTAGTGCCCTTCCGTGCGGGCTGGACGCACTCGGCACCTGCGCATGTTGTACTACGAAGGTTTGGCCCTACAAGATGCAGGCTTCCTCTGAGTATTGCGACACCAAGGTGTTGCGCCTCGGGTAACCGCGTGCGATATGAATGCCGCCATTCATGCGCTCTCCCCCGCATCCGTTCATCCTGTAAGGGATTCGTAACGATGGCAACTTCACGGAAGCGAAAGAGGGCGACCCGGCGCGGTGTCGCGCGAGACGCTGCGGGCACACAGACGGACTTCGAGCTGGATCTCGAGCCCGCGAGTCCCAACGTCCTCTACTACGGCGACAACCTCGAAGTCCTCCCTGAGATCCGCAAGGCATCGGTCGATCTTGTCTATCTGGACCCGCCGTTCAATAGCAAGCAGGACTACAACCAGTTTTTCTTAGATCCCTCAGGGCGAAGATCATCTGCCCAGAGACGGGCGTTCGAAGACACCTGGCGATGGACACCGAGCGCAGCGGAGGCCTTCGAACTCGGCGTTGCAGAGGGCGGTGAAGTCGCTGAGCGCCTATACGCCTTCAAGAGGTTCCTGAAGAAGCAGGACATGATGGCGTACTTGGCCATGATGGCTCCGCGGCTGATAAAGCTCCGAAGAGTGTTGAAGCCCACTGGCTCGATCGTGCTTCACTGCGACCCCGGGGCAAGTCACTATCTCAAAGTACTCATGGATGCCGTCTTCGGTGCGCGTTGCTTCCGAAACGAGATCATCTGGCACTACTCCGGGTGGAACAAACGGCTGGCGCACCACTTTGAGCGTCGGCACGATGTCTTGCTCTTCTACGCGCTTGGGGACGCTCAGCGATTCAATGGCTATGGCATCCCTTGGGAGAGTCAGGAGGAGTATCTGAAGGTTCGGAAGCAGAAGTTGCGACACGACGAACATGGTGACTACGTCCTATCGGATGCTGGCGGTGGGAAACGCATCAAGCGCTACGTGGCAGATGCAATGCTGGAGGGGCGGCCCGTCGATGACGTATGGGAAATCGACAAGCTCAACAACAGTTCGAAGGAGCGTCTCGGCTACCCGACACAGAAGCCTTTCGCTCTCCTCGAAAGGATCATACGCGCATGTAGTGATGAGGGCGATACGGTCCTTGATCCGTTCTGCGGATGTGGGACGGCGATTGATGCGGCGCAGGCCCTAGGTCGAACGTGGATCGGAATCGACATCGCCTATCTCGCGATCGATGTAATCGAGACTCGATTGCATGACCGATATGGCTCCACGATCTCGGATTCTTATGGGGTCGCCGGCAAGCCGAAAGATCTAGCCGGTGCTTGTGCCCTTTGGGAGAAGAACAGGTTCGACTTTGAGACCTGGGCAGTCACCCGATTGAAGGCTCAGGCAAACGACAAGCAAGTGGGTGATGAAGGTGTCGACGGCCGACTACGATTCGACCTTCCGGAGGGCGAATTTGGGTTGGGAATCGTCTCAGTCAAAGGAGGAGAGAACATAGGGCCGGCGATGGTTCGAGAACTCCACGGGACGCTTACCGCGGAGGATGCACAGCTCGGAGTCTTGATCCTTATGAGGGAACCCACACCCGGGATGACCCGGGCTGCAGACGCTGCCGGGACCTACAGCTGGCCGATGACCGGGCAGCCCTTCCCGAAGATCCAGGTCGTGACAGTGGAGCAGTTGCTTCAGAACGAAAGACCCGGGCTTCCCCCGGTTTATCTCCCCTACTTGCAAGCCCAGAGAGCTCCGATCGACCACGTTCAGCTCGACCTCCCGGCGGAGAAGCCTCTCGCTCGGCCAGGACAGCAGCTCTGAACTCGTCTGCGAGGCGCTCAATCTGCTTCTCGCGTGGCGCGCAACCGTCAGTTTCCAAGCAGGACGCCGTGACACCCGATCCGCAGGCGGCACAGGGATTGCTGATCGAGTCGTAGAGTTCGGCCCTGCGCTCCGGCGTCATGGCTTCTCCTGACTGACGGTCGTCTTCTCCGTCGGCACCTCCAGGCACTGACCGCACGCATACTTGGGGAAGGCCGCTCCAGCACCCTTTACAGACGAGCCGTTCGCAGTAGGTGCAGCGTTTCCTATTGGTGTAGACGACTCTCTGGCACTGCTCGCACTTGCGATCGCTCACCGTGTTGTTTCCCCCGACTGCCGGTGTTGGGATGCGTTCGTCAGCGGCGGATCTCGCGGCCGTTCCGCGCTGCGCGCAAGTCGCCAAGTACCTTCCGGACGGGTTCACCGAGGGCCTTCATCTTCGAGGACCGAGGACTCCGGAAATTCCAGTCCAACTCCCTCAACCTTCGTGCGAACTCCCTGCCGTCGCGGAGCGTGTCCACCTTCGCACAGTAGTGGCCTGTGGGTATGTGGGTGATCGACCAGAGATCACCGGCAAGACTCCGGTGGACCATCAGGAACTCGCATTGTGTGCTGTACGCGGGGGTATCGAGATACCCATGCCGAGTTGCAACGCGCACGTTCTCAGTCGGTCCCATCGCCGCCTCTTGATTGACCCGCGGGTTGGCTGCCCGTCAGTCCATCGGCCAAGTTGAGTGCGTCCCGGATGCGGGGGAGCATGTCCTTCGCAGCCTCAGGCTTACCCTGCCCCCCGGCGACATGGAGCAGCTCCATTTGCGCCTCGAGCAGCGCCTCTACGAGCGCGTCGTGGGAGTTCACGCAGCGGACGATGTGCTCGGCGTTCACTTCATCGTCGCCAAAAGCAAGTCCGATTCCTTCCCCATTTGCCTGAGAGCCGATCTCATAGTGAACCCGGAGAAGCTTTACTTCTCGCGGCCCGCGCTCTTGATACATCCACGGCGTAGGCGTGTGGCTCATTCTCCCTCCTGACCCGCTGGGTCTGTACCCGTCGGTCGATCGACGGGGCCTAATCCGAGTTCTGAGGTCACCCTAGTGATCTCCACTTGGGGAATTATCCCTGAAACTTTCCACGCCCGAGCCGCCAGCGCTTCGTCTCCGACGGTTTGCGAGGTCACCACACGGTCCGATCAGCAAGGCTGTGGTGTTTACGTTGAAGCGATGTTTTTCGAGTTCACCTTCAAGACGGTATTTGGCAAGTTCAAGGTAAGCTGGCTCAATCTCGATTCCTATGGAATTCCGGCCCATGTGCATCGCAGCGATCAGGGTTGAACAGGTCCCGACAAATGGGTCTAGTACAGTATCCCCAGCGAACGAAAACATGCGGATCAGGCGCTCAGCAACTTCCGTGGGATAGGGCGCCGGGTGTCCGTTCCGCGTCGAAGCCCCTTTAATGTCCGTCCACGCCGACTTGAACCAGCTCCGAACCTCCGCTTTGGTCAGCATCGAGAGTGCCTGTTGCTCGGCGGACGGCGAGCGGTAACCTGCTCCCTTCCTGAAGAACAGAATGTATTCCACATCATTCTTAATCACGCCGCCGGGCTGGTACGGCTTTCCGTAGTAGCGCGCCCCGTTTCCGCTCGCCTCTTGGAGGCCGTTAGAGATCTTGTGCCAGAAGATCGGCGTAAGACAGTCCAGACCCAGCGCGCGGGATCGGACCTGAATATCCGCATGTAACGGCACGACGTAGTGTTTCCCGTTCTTTTTCCTCGACATACACACGTCGCCGACCACGCAGCAGATCCTCCCACCTGGCACCAACACGCGCTCACACTCGCGCCATACGCGATCTAGAGACACCAGAAACTGCTCGTAATCTTCTATATCGCCAAGCTGGTCTTTGGCAGCGGGATGCTTTTTCAACGTCCAGTATGGCGGGGATGTGACAATCAGATGTATGGAGCCCGCTTCTATCTGATCCAGCTTTCTCGCGTCGCCCAGGTGGAGCGTGTGTGTCGTCTTATCGAACGGCTCCGGCCACTGGCTATCCCGATGTCTCTGGTTGGCCTCAAGCAGACTTTCGAGGCTTCCAGATTTCTCCCGAACCGGGTCATAGACATTGAGCGGCTCGTTCATCGTTCGCCTTCTTGACTGACGGGATGGATGAACGTCGGTCGAACGTACCGGAGCGGATCGATCAGCTCCCTCATTCGCTTGTAGCACTTGGGAGCCATCCGGAATCGAGCCTCCTCGTGGTAGAGAGCAGCGAGTTCGTACCAGTGCTCCGCCAAGGCGCCCCAGACTGGATCAAGCGCCTCCATCTCGGGTAGCCGTTCCTTCCACTCTGGGAACCTCTCGAGGAGTCGCAGGCACCGGCCCAAGTCGTCGGGATCAAGAGGGTAGGCGCAGGCGTCGGGGTCCTCACGGTCGGGTACTGCCTCAGTTTGAAACTCGTTTCTGGTAGGAGCCGCGCTCCCGGGAGCGTGACGCTTCGGCCTTCTCAACCAGCCCGACGATATCGGCCATGTCCCACAGATGATCGGAGATCCCGGCAGCCAGTGCCGGCGACATCCGTATGGACTTGTGAAGCCGAGCAAAGTTGTACCAGACTGTGTATAGAGCGACCATGTGACAGTGATTCGCGAACTTTTTTGAGTGTGCATTGGTCAGCCGCGTAAATCTGCGCATATGCATTCTAAATGAGAGGTTGCTGCGCTCAATGTGCGAAGTCGAAACGTACCGCGGATCTGGGTAGCCGATCACGCGCGACTTGCGCGTACCCTTGTAGATAGCGGGGCCATAGCGCTTGTCCTGACCCGGTGGCTCTCCGTAGATCTTGATGATCTGTCCATAATCTACGTCGTCCGCGAATGCATCCTCGACGGCGCTCAGATAGGCGCGATGCCCGTCGGTGCTGAGTTGCACACGGTTGGCAAGACGCGAACGCAGATCGTTCATGAACGCCACGGCATACTCTGTATCGCGACCACCGATCAGATACGAAACAAGTAGCTTGCTATCGCTATCGAGTGCGGTCCAGGTCCAGACATCTCCTGCATATCCGGGCGCAGACTTTGCGTTTGGGACGTTCTTGGCCTTTGCGTAGCAGAACGACCAGATCTCGTCGCACTGGATACGCTGCGCCCTAACGCCGCGAACCGTCTCATCATGGAACCCGGCGCAAGCATTTCCGGCATCTACCAGAAGCTTGGTGACTGTGTTGATCGACACATCTGCCACTCGGGAAACCGAGCGCATAGACGAGCCCTCGCAGAGCATCGATAGGATCTGGACGCGCTTCTCAAGGGGCAACCTGTTCATAGCCTCATTATATGAACTTTTATGCCTAACGTCAAGCAAATAAGTTCACTTTACGAGGCGAAGATGATTGCGACCCACTTCGGGCTCATACGGGGCGTCTGCCCCGTACATCAGCGTAAATTCGGGCACTTCGAGGCAGAGTAGTTTCGCCATATCTTCGACCGAGTAGCCAAGCTCGCTCCGATGGAACGCAACCATCCTGTGCAGAAGCGTCGGAGTCTCGCGCAGGGGCTCGTTCGGCTCGCGTCGGCGATAGCCGAGTTTCCCCATCTCGATCCAGAACATCTTGTACTGGTACGGCGTGATGAGATTCAGTCGATGAGCACGCACGGCGATCGCCTGCATGGCGACCTTCCAATACGCCTTCATGTTCGCGACGTGTCTGAGGTCGAAGCGTCGTAGCTGTGATTTGATCTCGTCGGCAGGCAAGAGAAACGCACCCGCGAACGCGTCGGCCTCACGCTCCATCTCTTCGTCGCTCTTGAGTGCCGTCGTGTGCAAGCACATATGGCCCAACTCGTGGGCCAGCGTGTAGCGAACCCGGTCCGCAGGTGAATTGACGTTCACGAAGAACAGAACTGGCATTCCGTCGATACGCTGGCTCATCGCGTCGAGCAGCGCGGTCTTGAACGCGAAGGGAACCACGATGCCGCCGTTCTGCTCGATCAACTCCATCATGTTCGGCACTGGCCCACTGGAGAGCATCCAAGCCTCGCGGACTGACCGCGCAACATCCTCCGCGGAAGGCACGCGGCTGTCGGTTCCCTGGTACTCATCCATGTCGATCTCGGGGATGAGGGTGCTCGCAGGAGGGGGGTAGGAGAGCGCAAGCTTGCGGACGTGAAGCCTCCGAATGTTCATCTCCGCGATGATCCGACCGAGCGCCTTCGCCGACAGCTTCTTGCGCCTTCGGTAATGGAACGGCGGGAATCCGTAGGCATGTCCAGGCTCGCGGAAAAACGCCTCTGGATAGCCGAGAGCGCGGGCCAGAGCGGTGACGGTCCTGCGTTGAGGCTGCGCGACTCCTGTCTCGAACTTCGAGAGCGTGCCCTGCCCGACAGAGATACGCATTGCCAGCGCACTTTGCGTGAAGCCTCGCGCTTCACGCGCGAGGATGAGCATTTCATGATTGAACTCGTCCACGGTGCCGCTCCGCGGAATGAGTTAGCCGAAATTCCTTTGACTTGTCACATCGATCCAGAGCCGCGCTCCCGGCAGACGCCCGTCTGGAGGCACGATCGCCGCACACCATTCGACCTGCTGCCCGAAAGGACGCGCGACTTGAACTCGGCGAATCCCAGAGCCCGGTGGGTCGAGCACGTAGCCAACGGTCACCCGACAAGCTGGCGGTGGAACGCCGGGCAGATCATCACCGCCGTCATAGTCCTTTGCCTGCTGCGTCTGGTAGTTTTGCGACCGTCCACTGGGATCCATTTTCTTGAACCTCACGATCACTTCCGAGCCGAAGAGCCAGATGTTCAGACCCCGCACTTCGAGGAATCTGATACCGGGCCGGTCCGAGAGAAGGCGATGGGCGCCGGCGACCATGTGCGAGTGGATGCAGTTCGCCTGAGTGCTTGGGGTGTGCTCCAAACGGACGCGATCGCTATATTCCTTTCCCTGATACGTCGTCACGGCCTCGTGGCAGATCGCATTGAGGTCATCGAGATAAGGATCCATGCAAGCCATCACCTCGATCATCGGTCGCTTGGTCATTGGCTCACCCCCATCGTGCAGTCGCGCGATGCCAGGAGTTTCGCCAGAGAGCGACCCAAAGTCAAGAGGAATATTCCTCGGATTATTCCTTACGCTTGCCCCAGCGAGCCGCCGCGCCCTTCTTGGCGATCTCGCGCCGCTGCTCAGAAGTCAGACGCTTCGCCCGGGCCTCGCCGCCCTTCCGGCCGAGCTGGGCAGCAGGGCTTTCCTCGGTCTCCTCCGCCGTCTCCGCGTCTTCCTCACCAGTCGCGACCCGCATCACGCGCACGGCGTTTCCGATCACGTCTCGGGGGCGCTTCTTCTTTGTCCGCTTCGCCATGCTTAGCGCCAAGGATAGAGAAATGCAGCATGGTCCGGTAGCGGGAGATCAGCCGCTCAAGATTTCAGACTGAGGCAGTGCCCGTAGTAGTAGCGGCGAGACTTGGCCAGCAGGAACAGGTACTCGTGCGCAGACGTTGGGCGATCTTTCACTGCCTCGGGCATTGGCGATAGCTTGTGCCAGATGATGTCCCGCCGCAGATACCAGCCCTCGTTGCGCAGCGCGAGCGCGACCGTCCAGGGCATCCCGACCATGTCCTTTGGCTTGAGGCCCTCGAACTTCCGGCCCTTGAGCCGCGAAGCCCTCTGCGCGTGCTGGATCTTGCGCTCGCGGCTCTTCGGCAGCGTCAGCGTGCTCTTGTCCCAGCCGTGGCCGCTGCTCGGGGCAGAGACGTAGCAGTCGCCCAGGTTGAGCCAGAGCGTCCCCTCTGGCTTGAGGACGCGGTGTACCTCCCGGAACACGGCCAGGAGCTCCTCGAGGTACTCAGCGGGCGTCTCCTCGAGGCCGATCTGGCCATCGATCTCGTAGGTCCGCCAGGCCCCAGTACGGAGGGCTGGTCACGACGCAGTCGGCCACCTGGTCGGCCAGAGGAATCGCTCGAGCGTCGCTACGGACCAGCACTCAGTCTCCTTGACCCGCGGGTGTACCAAGCGCTGGTCGGCCCCTCGCGATCCTTCGTCCAAACTCTCGCTTGTGCTCCACGTAGAGTTTTCCTCGAAGGAGTTCCTTGCGGGGGACGGCCAGGCCATGCGCACGCATCCGGTCCTGCGCGAACTGCTCGGCCTGCTGCTCGCGCTCCCAGGACTTGAACCTGCGGCGGGCCTTACGCTCGAGGTGCCCCAGCGCTACGTGTCCGCACTCGTGCAGGAAGATGTAGAGGCTGCGGCGCGTGAAGGGCCTTGGAGCCGCGATCACGTAGCCACCAGCCTCCGGTCGGGCTCTACCTGTCAGCGCTTTTCTGGGCTCGATCCAGAGCACGTTGTCCGGCGTCTCGGCCAGGGCCACGGCGATGCACTTCAGCCGCATGGCCATGCGCCCAGCCTGAGCGAGGGCATTCATGGGGATCTCCCCATGCTGCGCGCGCATCACTCGCCCTCTCCTTGACCGTCGGGCTCTGACCCAGACTGCTTCGCGATGCGCTCCGCCAGATCCGTGAGCTTCGCGTGGACAAGTTCCTCAAGCGCCTCGTGGATCGGAGGCTGTCCTTCGCGACGTTCAATCGAGCGCTGGCCGATCTCAGAGAAGATCGCGGAGACGAGCTCCGTCGTAGCGTCCTCGACGAGCATGGTCTCGCCCGTGAGGATGAAGTCGTCGCGACTCACGGATTGCTCTCAACGAGGACACCGCAAGGACACGACGAATTCGGGCTAACTACCCGAGTGCGCTCACGTTCTGTCGGTATCGTGCAGGTTCGAGTCCTGTCCCCGGCACCGGAAACGACTTGAAATCGGCCTGGCCGAGCTTCCCGTTCGGGCTGTTGGAACCGACGGCCTGAGCCTGGAATGCATCTCCTGCTTCTTCTCTGGCAGCCAGCAGGGAGCTACTGGATACGAGACTCTCCTTCCCGTACATCATGCCTTCCTGACCCGAGGGATCCCGGTGTTCGAGACGCTTGTGAACCTGGAGGCGCCGAGCCCCACTACACTACCCCGAGGCCGGCACCACGAGCGATCGGATCGCACAGGTCTACGCGATCGAGGCCGAGGCGAAGCGGGCGAGTCCCGAGGAGCGGCGGGCCCCCGACCCTCTGCTTCGATCAAACCGCTCCCGGTTCTGAACGCGTGTATCGCCCCCGCCACGCCGACGCGATGGCGGGAGACCTGTCCCACTCCCAAGGAACTCAACAGATCCTAACCTCGTGATCGTCCGCCACGGGAGGCCGCACTTCGCTACGCGGACGCTGCTAGGGCGATGGTGACGGAGTTATCGAGGATGGGGGAGGAGTAGCTCGAAGCCTAGTAGACGAGAGCAGCCGCTCGAATTGGCGATCCGTCACCGTGCTTCACCTTCAACGGGAAGCCAATAAAGACGGCGTACTCCTCGTCGATCAGGGCCTCGACGATGTTCCTCCGCCCGTGTGCCAGCACTGTTGGCTGAATCGCGGGGCTGGCGAGGAAGGCTCGGATCTAACGCTCGTGCCCACGGGTCAGGCTCCTCCGCGAGGAAGATCGCCGGGCCGATATCGACGGTCAGGGCAGCGACCTCCGCGTGTCGTCCGACACCGTGACATGGTAGGCGAACGCAGGATTCTCCTTCGACGTCCCCGTCTTCGATGCCACCCTCGTCCAGATTCGACTCTCGATCGCCTATCGGGGCGAGCGAGTCAAGATCGAGAGTCGACTCACGAGCGTCACCTCGATCAGTTCGTCCTGATCGACCCGCCGATCGTGGACTTCACGATTCACCGCAGTCGACCCGGCGCGAAGAACTCGGTCGCCCACCATCTGGGCCCGCGTCTGGAGCTGGCCGTCGCATTCGCCACCTCGGACCCTGTGGCTCCGGAGTTGGGGCGCGCAGGACCTGTCTGGCAACTCTCTCAGCCGGGCGCCGGAGTGGAAGTACAGCCTTGGGCTAGAATGCGGACCCGCACACGAATGAAGAGGGACGGGAGATGAACATCGCAGAACTGAAGGCCATGCCGAGCCTCGATTCGATCATTTCCGACATCGAGCGCTACGGGTTGGCCCAGAACGCCGTGGAGCTGATGACCTACGGTTTTACCGTAGTCTCACCCGAGACCCTCGGTGTCGCCGATGCGTGGATCGAGCGTCTGCGCGACGCGGCCGTGGCCGCCTACGAGAAGCGGAACAACGTCTCGGTCGATTTTCGAACCTCGACGATCACTACGCTCTTGTCGGATGCGTTCTACGACGAGGACGAAGTGTTCATCGAGGCAGCGATCAACCCAGCGAAGTTGGCGCTGGTCCGCCTGATGCTGGGCCAGGGCGCGGTGCTCAGAACCAACTCGATCATCCTAAAGGGCACCGACATCGACGACATCTTCCACCGGCTCCCGCTGCACACCGACGACCAGGTGGAAGGCATCCCGATGGGCGCCGGCCAGATCTGTCACAGGCTGAATTGTTCCTGGATCTGCACCGACTACATCGACGAAGCCGACGGCCCGACCCTGTTCGTCCCCGCCAGCCGACACTTCGGCCACAGCGTCTTGCCCCACGACAGCGACGTCACCAACACACCCTATCCGATCGTGCGCCTCGAGGCCGAGGCCGGCTCGGTGGCGATGTGGCAAGGGGGCACGTTTCACAGCACTTTGCCGCGCACCCGGACTGGGCTGCGAGTAACGCTGAGCGAGAACTACACCCGCCCCTACATTCAGGGCCCCCACGCCAAACGCTACATCGCAAATTTGAGACGGCTATCCCCCGAACTGCTCGATCGCAATCCGGAGCTCAAGCGCGTGCTCGGGCTCTCGCCAGGACAGCGAAGCGATATCAACCCCCCCTTTGACCCGTACGTGTAGGGGGTCTGGGCCGAAGGGCAAACAATGGCACACGAGAGGAGATGCCGTATGGAATGGGAAGAGCTCCGGAATCGAGTCACTCGGCTTGAAGACATCGAAGCCTCGACCAGAAGCGGACTTTGCCTGCTTCTCTCAGCCCCGGAAGCGTCACAGAACTCAACTCGCGGAACAGCCAAGGCTGGATCTTCTATTCGGGCGAGACGGTCACGGTGACAATGGAGGGCTACGAGCCCAAGACGCTGAAGATCCCCTAGCTCTTCACTGCCCGGGCCGTCTCAGGCCCGCCAGGGTGCATCTAAGCGAGTCTTCGAGCGGGCCGCCCGTCTTCGGGCGCTTCGAACGAGTGCCTGCGAACACAGAGTGAGTTCTCGATGCTGCACGCAAGCTGCACGCAAGCTTAGCGACTTAGACCCTTCATAATTACGCGGACTTACGCTCAAAGCACACAGGTTTGAGTCCTGTCCCCGGCACTGGAAGTAGCCGGGATCATTAGGTATTTCTGGGTCACTTTCCCCCGGAGACGGTTTCGGCGGTCGCGAGCACGCTGATCAACCCACTGTCCGCGAGCTTGCACTTCGCTGCGTAGTCCTCGGATCAGCGTGTCCGAGGAACCTCTGAACTTTGTACAGGTCCGCCCCACGACTCACTGCGAGCGTTGCGAACGAGTGCCTGGTCGCTTCGTAAAGCAGGAATCGATCCACGGCCACGTCGGACGCCCGGTCCCAGTTGCGATTCATCGCGCTCGGTGACCAGCGCCTTGAGGTAGTGTGACCGTCTGGCATGACCGACACGATCGCGAGCTCACGGATCCTGACGCTGGTCTTCACCGATCTGGCGGATTCGACCGCGTTGAAGATGGCGCGTGGCGACCTGGTGGTCGGCGAATTGATCGAACAGCATCGCGCGATCGTGCGTCGCGTCGCGGCGGAGTCCGGGGGCCGCATTATCGATTGGGCCGGCGACGGGTGCTTTCTGACCTTCGAAACCCCAAGCGCCGCGGTCGCCTTTGCGTTACACCTGCAGCTTGCGCATTCGCACTCGCCCGACCTGCCGGGCGTGCGCACCGGTATGCACCTGGGAGAAGTGAGTGAGCGATCCGGCGCTAGTGGTGAGGACGCTCATCCGCGTGTAGAAGGTCTCGCGGTCGATCTCGCCGCACGCATCGCGAGCCTCGCAAGCCCCGCGCAGGTGCTGATGTCCGCGGCGGTCGCGAACAGCGCGCGACAACGGCTCGACTACCAGCAGTTTCGCGAGCCAATTCGTTGGGAGACGTATGGAAGCTATATGCTGAAGGGCTTCGACGAGCCGCTGGAGATCTGCGAGGCCGGACTCGAAGGCGTTGCAAGTTTTGCCGTGCCTGCGGCGGGCGAGAAAGCGGCGCCGCTGCCGCAGCGACAAGCGGTGCAGTCGCCGCGCCGTGGATTGCTACTTGCCCTCGCTGCACTGGTCGTCCTGGGTGCTTTGGCGGGCTACTTTGCATGGTCGAACGCGTTGAAGCCAAGTGCCGTGTCTACCGTGAGCGATGCGCCGCAGACCGTTAGCGAGATGGCTAACGTTCCCGATTTCCGCGGGCGGCCGGCGATTGCAGTGTTGCCCTTCGACAACCTTTCGCCTGATCCCGATCAGGCGTTCTTTGCCGACGGTCTGGCCGAAGACCTGATCACGCGGCTTTCAGCCTGGCGGGCGTTTCCCGTGATCGCGCGCAAATCGAGTTTTCAGTACCGCGCCGGTAGCGCAGACTTGCAGCGCATCAGCGACGAACTTGGGATTCGCTATGTCGTTTCGGGCAGTGTGCGCCGCGGCGGCGATCACATCCGCGTTACCGCACAGCTTATCGATGCGACATCCGGCGAGCACGTCTGGGCTGAAACCTACGACCGCGAAGTCGCGGACGTGTTCGTGCTGCAGGATGAGATCAGTTCGACCATTGCGGCGTCGCTCGTAGGTGACCTTACACGTGCAGAGGGTGAGCGCGCGCGACAACAGGGCACCGAGAATCTCGAAGCATGGAGCCTCTACCAGCTCGGACTCCAACACATAGACCGGTATACGCGCGAAGACTGGGTCAAGGGGGCGCGGCTCTTCGAGCGCGCAGCTGAAATCGACCCCCGTTTCGCGACGGCGCTGGCGCAGCTGGCGATGGCAAACTGGATGGCGCTGACCGGCGACGGTCGCACCGCGACCGCAGAAGAGGTATCCGCCGCGCTTGCAACCGCCCGGCGCGCGCTCGACATCGATCCACACGATCCGGTAGCCCATGCCGCCCTCGGAGCGGTCTATCTGACGGCGGGCGACCCGGATAATGCCCTTGACTCGACCCGCCGCGCCGTGGTGTTGAATCCGAGCATGCCGGAAGCCTGGATCTGGTTCGGCTGGGCGCAACTGCTCGCCGGGGACCCGGAAGCGTGCATCGTCGCGACCGAGCGCGCGCGGCGACTAAATCCTCACGGACCAATGGTCTGGATTTACGACAGCTTGGCTTTGGCAAATTGGGAAACCGGGCGTTACGACGCGTCACTCGAGGCGGGTCGGCGGTTGGTCGCCGCGGAACCAACCTACTTCACCGGCTACCTGTACATCGCGATGAGCGCCGTGTCATTGGGCCGTCTCGACGAGGCGCGAGCCGCGATTGCGGAAGGCCGCCGCGTCCGGCCCGATCTCTCGATCGAGATTATGCAGAACTACCTCGCCGTTTCGCGCCCGGAGATCGACGCGCGCCGCAATGCGGCGTTAAGGGAGGCTGGGCTGGAGTGATGGTAAACGGGTCAAATGAAATTTGAGGTCGAATGGCTACGGCCCATAGCCACTGAGATCCATGAGGTCTTTTCAGAGGCGATCCCCGCCGCCGTTCCCGCTGAGGACGGCACCACGCACCAGGAGAGTCGGGAGGTGAACGCGATCAATGAGCCGAGATGAAGCCGGACGTGGGCTTCAGGTGAGCGCTCATGTCCCCGACGAGAGCGTGGCGAACGATGCGCTTGACGAAGCGCCAGGCGCCGTCGACGCGTTCGAATTCGCCGAAGTAGTGACCGGCGAAGATCACCTGTAGCGGGAAGTCGTCGGTCTGCTGCAATACAGTTACGTAGCACTGCCCCTTTGCGGTCTCCGCGCCCTCGTCGATGTCCAAGTCGTAGCTCGCAGTGAGGTGCTTTGTTCTCGGGGTACCGTCGGGGTAGATCACTACGTCGGCCATCATCTCGAGCAGACCGTCCTTGCCCACGTAGCGCCGCGACCCCTCTAGACCCCAGTCGCCGTGCTCGAACAGGCTCGCAAATCCGTCGAGGTCGCCCGTGTCGATCGTGAAGCCGTAGTGGTTGACCAGATGGTTGATCTCGTCGCGTGAGCTCATCGCCATCCTCCTCAGTCGATTCAGTCGATTCAGTCGATTCAGGCAGGGAGATCCGACGAGTATCAAGCTCGTCGGCGGTTGGGAACTGCACGCCAGGTCTCGCAGCCCGTCGTGAATGGCCCCCAGCGGCCGGGGAACGTTCAGGCCGCAAACGGCAGCTCGATCCGGCTGCAGGCTAAGGGTCGAACCGGGTCCCCGGCACAGAAATCCCTAGCAAATACAGATAGTTAGTAGATTCTTGGGCACGCTGCACCTACGTGTCGGTCTTTCTCTCACGTTGACGGGCGGTCCGTGAATGCTCCTTCCGACTGTAAGATGGCCGCGTGAGTTGCTCGTCTTGTGGCCACGAGAACCCTGAGGATGCTGGCTTCTGTGGTGAGTGCGGAAGCGTCCTGACCACCGAGGTGGACTGCCCGTCATGCGGGAGGACCAACGCGCCGCGGCAGAGGTTCTGCCACCCTTTGTAGTACAGATCTGACGACCTACAACTGATGTAGCAAGGCAACAGGATGGATTGGGACGCAATTGGAGCAGTTGGTGAGGTATTGGGTGCTGCGGCTGTCCTAGTTACCCTCGTCTACCTGGCACGACAGATCAAGCAGAACACCCAAGAGGTCCGAAGCTCTAACTATCACGGCATCACCGATTCCTTTAACGGCATTAATGTCATGATGGCCACGAACTCGGACCTAGCGCGGATATTCAAAGATGGCAACAACTCCTACTCTGCGCTATCCGAGGAGGAGCAGACCCAGTACGGCTTCTTTATGCACGCGGCTTTCCGAGTGATGGACGTTCTCCACTATCAAAGCCATCATGGCACTGGCGATACGACTCTATGGGACGCCGAAAAGCCGACCATCGATACACTACTGGCAGGGCAAGGGGCACGCGATTGGTGGCGAACACGGCCATTCAACTTCTCTGCGGACTTTGTGGCGTACATCGATGGCATCGTAATACCGAGGATCGAGAGCGACGTCTGACGCCTATGAGGCCGAATTCTCTCAACAGGCAAGGTGATGCCGTTGAGCAGTTTGTTGCCCTCGCCGTGAACTCCATGGCCACGGACTACATGGTGTGGAACGTCACCAAGGACGACATCAGAGTGCGTATGGCTGTGATCGACGAGGACATCTGGCCGCAGCCGGCGGTAGGCGAGAAACTACCGCCGGACCGGAGTTCCCGGATTGGCTTCACGGACTTTGTTCTGAGCGGCCGCGAGCCGTTCCCCGAGGTCGTCAAGAAGATCTATGACGATATCAACGCCGAGTATGGCACCGACTATAAGGTGCCCACTGACTAGGGGGAGCGCGCTGGGTGCTTCCAGTAGGAGCCGCCGGGGCCTTGACGGCGTTAGTGTTGGTCCTCTGGTTCCAGCCGGACTCCGACATGCTATTGGACTTCCAACCGGTCTTGATGCGATTCTACCTCCTCGCCACTGTTCTGCTTTGCGGTTGCGTCACGATCGAGGTCGTTCCTGCGCACCAGTTGGGCGGCCCGAGGAAGACCTAGGAGCCCCCGCGCGATGCCGCCACGTCCGCACTGCAGCGCCGTCCTCCTGGGCCTCCTCGTGCTCGCGGTCACGCCTGCAGCCCGCGCGGACGAGCTCCCGAGCGCTCGCGCCACAGCGAGCTACGGCTATCCGATCGCGGACCCGCTCCTCGCCACGGTGCTCGGAACTCCACCAGCACTCCGTGCGGCGGTGCCGGACACGATCGACGTCGAGCGGCGATCGCTCATGCTCTTCCCAGATCGAGAGATCCCCCGAGTCCTCTGGAGCAGCAAGAAGTTTGAGTACTCCTTCGTAGCGCAGAGGGAGCCCGCCCCGCTGATCTTTCTGATCGCGGGTACCGGTGCGCGCTTTGACAGCGAGAAGAACGCGTACCTGCAAAAAGTGCTCTACCAGGCCGGGATGAGTGTCGTGAACATCTCCTCACCCACGCACCCCGACTTCATCATCACAGCGTCGCGCTCGTCCGTGCCCGGCTTCATGGAGGCCGACGTCAGCGATCTCTACAGCGCTATGAAGCGAATTTACGAGGACATCCAGCACGAGGTCGATGTGTCGGAGTTCTACATCGCCGGCTACAGCCTTGGCGGGACGCAGGCCGCGTACGTCGCTCATCTCGACGAGGATGAGGGCGTCTTCGACTTCAAGAAGGTCCTGCTTATCAACCCATCGGTGAGCTTGAAGGCCTCCGTCAACCGGCTCGACAACATGGTGCGTGACAGTATTCCGGGCGGGGCGGCGGAGCTGCAGGAGCTCGTTGACAACCTCTTCGAACGGGTCGTGGGATACGTTCACGCGCAGGGCCGTGAGAAGCTCGATGTCGAACTCCTCTTCCACGCCACGGGCGCAGCGCAGCCAACCAGGCAGGAGCTCCGCGGCATGATCGGATTGGTCTTTCGGATCTCCCTCGCGCGCATGCTCTTTAGCTCCGACGTGATGACCGGGTCAGGGCAGCTTGTGGACCCCGAGACGGAGCTCACTCGCGGGACGCCGCTCTTGCCCTACCTCAAAGCAGGCGGGCGGTGGAGCTTCAGCGATTACCTCGACGACGTACTCCTGCCGTTCTGGTCGGAACGCCGGCCCGAGCTCGACCGCGATGCGCTCATCCTCGCGAACAGCCTGGGACCCATCCAGGACTACCTCCGACGCTCGGATCGGATCGCGGTCATCACGAGTGCGGATGACCCTATTCTGGACGAGGCCGACGTCGAGTTCCTGCGCACGACGTTCGCGGAGCGCGCGACTATCTATCCGAGGGGTGGTCACTGCGGGAGCCTCATGTACGAGGAGAATGTCGCGCAGATGCTGGCGTTCTTACAGGGGCCTCCCGTCGTGGCTCAGGGCGCGTCGACCTCCGCCCCTCTGCCCGGACCGCAGGAAGCGACCTCGAGCGCACTACAGCGCGTCGCCCCCGATCTCGCGGCCAACATCCCCGGCTTCCTGGACGTGCGAGACCCACTGGAGAGCACGAACCGGCGCACCTATATCTTCAACGCGGGCTTCGACCGCTACATACTCCTGCCCGCTGTCCGCGGCTATGAGTTCATCGCTCCTGAGTTCGTGCGCGCCGGGATCCACAACATCTTCCGGACTCTGGACCAGGCGACCACGTTCGTGAACTACGTTCTGCAGGTGAAGCCGAAGCGAGCAGGACAGACGCTCGGTCGCCTTGGGATCAACCTGACGGTGGGCGTGGTCGGCCTCTGGGACCCGGCGACCCGACTCGGTGTGCCCGAGCACCAGCAGAATTTTGGGCAGACGTTGGCCCGGTGGGGAGCCGGAACGGGTCCCTATTTCGTGGTCCCACTACTCGGTCCATCGTCGGGGCGCGGCTTTGCGGGAACCGTCGTGGACCGACTGCCATACATTCTCCTCGCTTACCCTCTCCTGCTCACCCCCGTCGAAGCCGTGGACACCCGCGTTCATACGCCCTTCCGCTACGGCGAGGTCGGAACGCCCTTCGAGTACGAAGTGGTACGGTTCCTCTCGAAGGAACGCGAGAGGTTCCTGACCCTTCAATGACATGCACACGGGAAGGTCCGCGATCTTCGATGGATGGACGCTACCCCTTTTGCACTGGCAAGACCAAGCTCATGCCGGAGTGGCCGCCCGAGATCCTAAAACAAGGTGTGGAGAGTCACAGAAGCCATGATTTCTTCTCCGGACAACTTGTCACCATGGTCTATGACGCAGACGATGGCCTGCTGCATTTCGTGGATTACCCTTTCGACGAATTCGTTCATGTTCTGAACGGCACCGCGGTTTTGACCGACGACGGCGGCTCGCCGCAGGAATTCAACGTGAACGACAATTTCATCGTTCCCAAAGGGTTCACCGGGACGTGGGAGATGCGGGGTAACTTTCGCGAACTCATCGTCATCGAAGCGAACGCGATGGCTGAAGGCATGAAGAAATTCGGCTTTGCTTAGCTCCGTCCTCTAGAATCGATGGGTCACGCGGATTGCCGCGACACTCTAGTAGCTCGAGCCCGCGCTCGACGTCCCGCCGTCGCACCACAGAGGTCGCGCCCGAGCTGATCTACAGCGGACCGCTCTTGCCATCGAGCAGCATGTTTTCGCTGTCGAGGCCGGGAACCCAACCAATGGTAGAGCTCGCCCGGTAGCCGAGCAGCTGCTGCGCCCGCTCGCTCAGAGTCCGCGCGATCTCCGGTGGCACCGCCAGATACTGGTTCTCTTCGGTGGCGAGCCAGTTCACGACCATGGTGAAGATGATCCCGGTGCGCGGCTCGTCGCTTCGGCTTGCCCCGAGACCGTGGAGCGCCCTGCCCAGCCAGAAGACCGCCGAGCCCTTCGGCATCACAGCCTGGGCCACCTCGTGCTCCTCCGCCCTGCGCTCCTGGGGCCAGCGGTGGCTCCCCGGGACAAGCCGGGTAGCTCCGTTGTCACGAGTGAAGTCGGTGCCTGCCCAGTTGACCGCCAGGATGTACTCCGGCTGCTCGGGATCGTGCTCGAGGAAAGGGCGGTAGATGTCCATCTCTCGGTGCAGGGTCTGGGCTGTTCCGCCTCCCCAGATCTGCAGCGCACCTCCGACGTTCACCCGGTAGTGGTGGCAGTTGGGCCCCAGGACTGGATCTCTGGATCGCAGCAGTTGCGCGTAGTTGTCCTCCGATTCGTCGGAATCCACGGGCTCAGGCGGTTCCTCCGCGGCTGCAGAGGGGGCCATCGGGTAGTGGGGAAGCAGGATGGCATCAGTCACCTCGAGCAGGAGAGGACTCAGCAGCAGCTGCTCGCTGAACTCGCTCCCCCGTGCGAAGAGCCGGCCGATGGACTTCTTCCTGTAGCCGAAGAACCGACCGCCTCCAGGCTCCTGCTGCTCGAGCTCGGGCTCGAACGTCCCGGTGAGCGCATCCATGACCTCCGGGGCAACCAGCTCGCGCACGATGGCCGCTCCGTCCCGGCGAAGCGCTGCCGCCACATCTGCCGCTTTGTCGTCTCGGCTGAAGCTCGGAATGGATGCGCTCATGGCGGATCTCCCTCGGCAGGTGGGTGCCGGACTCTCCGACGTTTTACCCAAAGCCGGGGCTCATGACAAGATGGCGAGAGGTGGCGTCCCGTAGCGGTCACCCTACGAAGGACGTGTTCCTCAGAAGATCCGCAACTCTGCGTTCCCGTCGTACAGGACAACATTGGAGAAGATGGCCTCTCCAGGCTGGCGGCCGAACAAGCTGTTGGCAATGAACCAGACGCCCACGATGCGACTTGGTGCTTCCCCCCCTACAGCGTTCAGGTAATCCAGTTTCACTGGACGGCGATGGCTGAACCACTGGCCGAGACCCTCGCTCCCGCTCTGCAGCACGATGTGCGTCTCGCGCTGATCCCACCACTCGAGTGGGCACCGAAAGCTGTGCTCTGCTTCTAGAGAGTTCGACCAGAACCAGGTGATGTCCTGGCCATTGTCGAACTCGACCGCGATGCTCAGATAGTCATGGAAGCTGGCCTCGGTCTCGGGACCGAGCGCAGGCAGCGACAGATACCGCCAGTCGAACTCGATTGCTGTCCCATCAGTCACGGGCAGGTCGACCGCAACCTTCACGATGCCCAAATCGTCGGTGGCAGAAGCGTGGATCCCTTTCCGTCCTGACTCCGCCCAGGCGCCGAAGACGTTCGATTGGTTGAGGAACCAGAGGTAGTCGAATCCCTTGGGAAGGGGACGGCGCTCGCGAATCGCCGCCGACGCCTGTTCCGCTTCCGCCACTCCGACCGTGGACAGCGCCTCGAGTCCCTCGGTTGCGGAGCCTCTCCAGACAACGGTCACCACCGACTGCTGGATCGGAGAAGGCGGAAGGTCGAGGAACTCGGGCGGGAAGGTCCCGCGGCGGTCTGTCCAGTAGACGCCCAGTGGACGAACCGCGAGCAAGAGCTCGCCCGCATTCTCTGCGCGGGTCGTGAAGAAGTCGCTGGCGAGATTGAATGCGGGGCCCTCGCTACCGATCCGATACCAGATCGCGTGGCGGGGATGGAGGGGTTGGCTGAGTCCGATATCGATCTCGCCCGAGGCGAACAGGGTGAGCTCCTGCCCGGCTTGCAGCGATACCCCAGCGGGCTGCCACCCCGCGCCTGTCGATGTGAGATCGGTTCTGACCCAAGAGGCCACCATCTCGGCCCCCTGGCTGGAGCTCAGGAACTGCTCCAACCCTTGCCCCCCGCACGCGAGCCACGCACAACAGACCAAGACCAGCGAGTGGATACGCCATGTGAGCCGGCTCAACGTGGTCACGGAAGGATACCCCCGCGGATTCGCTTTCCATCGAGGAGCGCGTCCACACCGTCGACTCGGCACCGGGAGGTGATCGCACTGATGCCGATCGGGACGAGGCTGCCAACGCCGTCGCGGAGGGAGCCGCCGGGCGAGTCGCACCCAGACTCTTCGAGTGTCGTCATGGGGTCATAGTAGACCCAGAAGCCCATCCCAGAGAAGTGTCGAGTTCTAGCTCGGCTCCTCGGCTGCCTACCCGGGAAGGTCCCGGGAAAACTCTCCAGACGAAACGGTTGCTCCCCCTGATAGGCATCTACTGGGCGGGTATCCCCGAAGTGGTACCGAAGACGTTGCCCACCCACGTATTCTCAAAACCACCTGGGACGTCGTCGTCGAGGGCATCGAAATTACCGTTGCCAAGCGCTTCATTCGCTTCGAGCGTATTCATTTCGGATTCGCCTACAACACGGAAGCCGTTGGTGCCGTTATCAAGGGCCGTGTTGTCCACAACTGTGTTGTTGTCAGATCCATCGATCCCGCGGTCGGGCAGGGGAGGGGCAGTACGATCGAAGAACCCGAACCCGTTGGCGGCGTTATCGCTAGCGATGTTGCCCTCGAGCGTGTTGTTGTCAGACTGAAAGATAAGGAAGCCGTTCCGGGCGTTATTGTAAGCGCTGTTGCCCCAAAGCGTGTTGTTAGAACCTCGGAAAATCTGGAAGCCGTCGGCGATATCGTTATCGTCAGCCCTGCTATCCTCGAGCGGTTGTTCTTAGAGTCAATGACAAGGAACCCGCTGAAGCCGTTATCGTTAGCGGTGTTTTCCGTCAACTTGTTCTTGCCGGACTCAAAGAGCACGAAGCCGTTTCCGCAAAGTTCAACTTCGGGGGTACAACTGGCGCGTGTAGCAGTGTTTCCCATCAACTCGTTGTTTTTGGAACCATTGAGACCGATGCCAATGTTAAACCCACGAACATGGCAGTTCTTGATGGTCACGTTCTTCCTATTCGTAAGAAGGATGCCGACAGGATCAATCGGGGGGCGTCCCCTTCCCCTGCGTCGTCCGGAGACAGTGTGGCCGTTGCAGTCCAGGGTGATGCGGTTTGCCAAGATAATGATGTTGCCCTGATGGTTCTCTGTCAGAGTCGTGTCCTCCACTATTTCGAGGTCACCCATCGTTCGCGCTAAGAGGGGCTGCGGCAGGAAGAAAAGTACGCTCACGAGCCACGTGAGAAGCCGTCTCTTTGGTACAGAGATAGACAGAGAGATGGGTTTCCGTTGCATAGTTTTCTCCCTCCAAAGGCTGATGAGTCTCGATTAAGCCGAATACCTAAGCAGAGTCTGAGTCAGGAATTGTTCCCTTTGCTCAAGGAGCTGCAGGGCATTGATCGTGCGAGAAGAAGCATTTTGGGAGTGAAGCATCTCGCAGCTTTGCGTGAAGTATATAGGGAGGAACAGGGGAACTGAGAGCTGTCAAGAGTTGCTGCCTCTTGGAGAAACCTATTGACAGGGTAGAGGGCCGCTCAGCTGGGGTGCCAACGAACCACCTCTCAGTCCTCGGTACGGTAGAACGTACGCAGCTCCATTTGCCTAAGGGTCCGATATGTTTAGCTTTATGGAGATGGGGCAACGACGTACGGAGACTACGGTCGCAGGCGCGGTCGAGATATTGTCAAACGTTGTTGATCGGTTTTCCGTGGTCAGCCGCAGCGCCTGGCTCTAGTTGGGATTCCGTCCTGGCCGATCCGGTTGTGGCTTCACCCTGCGGCTGATCTCCCCGGGCACAGCCATCCCCGGGTCGGCACCGTGCCAGATGGCCGCAAGTTCGTCATAGGCCTCCTGCGCGGTCGCTTTTTCAGCGATCCGGGTGCTGGCACGCGCCAATCCAAGAAGGGAATTGGTGCGGCGCACGCTTCGGGTGAGCTGATCCTTATAGGCGAGCACCGCCTGCTCGTCAGCGCCAGTTTCGGCGAGGACGTCACCCAACAGCTCTGCGGTCGGCTTCGAGATTCTCGGTGGCACATACCGGAAGGGCATGCGTGCCTGAAGCTCCGCCGCGCGGCGCGCGAGATCGACGGCTTCCTGTTCGCGCCCCTCCGCCACAGCGATGACGCTCTGGACCTCTAGCTTCAGGATGTCGACCTCTTTCTGTGCCAGGACAATCTCCGGATTGGCCGCGCCGCCGGGACGCATCTCCTCCATCAGATCCCGCGCCTTCTCAATCTCACCGCTCTTCGCCGCTGCGAGTGCGCGCGCAAAGTAGTAGTGCGGAACTCGTATCTCGACGGTCGCAGGTGCAAGCCACGTCTCCGACTCGGCCCACGATTCCGTATCGATGAGATAGCGCGCGTACATCGCGCCGTAGTAGTCCGGCTCGTGCGGCAGGTGTTCGCCGCGGATGAGCTCGCGCGCGCCCTCGAGAATCTCCCGCGCATCATCCAGACGCCCCTGCTGCAGGCGTCCGTAGTGGAGCCAGTAGCGCTGATGCCACGCCTCCCGGCTTCGAGAGGCTTCGCCGTCCGTCTTTGCGGACTCGACTAGCAGCGCTGTCATATTGGCAGCCGTCATGTCGTCCCAGAGACCGAGCGCGACGTAGATGTGAGAGGTCATGTGCTGCGCGTGAGCCGCGTTGACGGCGATCTTTCCGTACGCTCGTGCCATCGGCAGCCCCAGGATCGCGTGAACTGGATCATCGTAGGAGTGGATCAGATAGTGGGCAGCGCCCGGATGCGAGCGGTTCGCGTCCCACACCGGCGTCAGGACGGCTGCGGCCTTCATGTAGGTGGCGTAGTCGCGATTGGCGCTGCCGACGCCCAGGATGGAGAGTCCGTAGAAGGCCCTCGCTTCGAGGTCGTCTGGAGACGCGAGGTGGAGCTCCTTCATCGCGTCGCGATAGCGGACGTCCCGCTCGAGCTTGTGGAGATCCGCCGTTCCGTCGGTCATCCCGAACAGGATCTCCACGGCGCCGATGTAGTCCTTCTCTCGCTGAGTGGGCGCCCTGGCGCCGCGCTCGGCCGCGTTCCTGCCTAGTCGGTTCAGGACATCGATCGCGGCCTCGCGATGCTGTACGCGCCACAGGGAGTGATGGTGGGTCATCGCCTCACCCCAGTAGGCCATGGCGAAGTCCGGATCGAGGGCCTGCGCCTCTCGGAATGCAACTGAGGCGGGGTCGTATTCGAAGCTGTGCAGGCAGAGAACGCCCCGGACGAACGCCTCCTGCGCTACCGGTGCCCCGGAGGTCGGGAAGTCGATCTTCCCGAGCACGACCTCGCCAGCGCGCGACCCCGAGGATGCCAACGCGAGGGGACCGCAACGAGCGAGATCGTCCTCCAGCGTCCGATGCGCAGAAGTCGGCGATGAGCGAGAGTGTTTCGGATTGTCGGCACAGTTATGCCTAGTTGATTGTTACCACCATGGGTTGCCCCTTCTGAAGAACTCGGAAGACGACTGTCTTGGCTCCGGAAACGCCCGTGCTGATGACGTGCCATTCTCCGGGAGGCTGATAGAAGGTCTCGCCCGCCCTCAGCGTCGTCCTCGGTTTTCGTTCCGTTTCGACCGATACGACGCCATCGAGAACGAAGCCGAACTCTCCCCCTGGGTGGTAGTGCTTCGGGGTCGTCGATTCGCCCGCCCTTTCGATGAGCCCCATCACGACTTCGGCGTTGGTTGCGTCGGCTACTTTGGCCCGATGAAGCTCCGAGAAACTGTCGGCGTTGCTCTTTAGTTGCTCACTCGCCACAAGCGCTACAAGCGCGAGGACGAGCACCAACGATGCGAGCATGATCGTAGGGAAACTGCGGCTCATCGGAGCTCCTCCGGATTCGCTTCGTGCCGCCTCACGGATCGTGCGTTCAGCTGCCCCGCGAAGGCAGCTGATGGGGACGGCGCTTCAACGTCAAAAGCTACCACAGCATCAGCAACCTATCCGGCTGCGGCTGCTCCGCGACCTTCGGCGATCAGCGCATGTACGGCGGGAGGATCTGGCTACGGAAGCGATGCCGGCCGCCGAATCCACTGTGGCCGTTGGCTAGGGAAGAGTGGCGAGGCTACTCGGGAGCTTCTAGGGCGATGGGTCGGAGTGGAGAATAGAGTTTCAGTCTCGGACCAATCGGGAACCTCCCCCGACTGCCGGGACAGCATTGAGCTCTTTTTCGTGGTTGAACAACATTTCCAGACTTACCTTGTACTTATTGAACGCCTGCTGGTAGCGACCTCTATCTGGAAACAGCGTGTTCATGTAATCCATAAGCAACGAAACCGGAAGACCAACCAGCGAACTGACAATCGCCACGGAAGCTCCCGATTTGATATCTCCCCCCTGACCCAGTGCCAGATAGAAGCCCGCAAAGGTACCGATGATCCCGAGCAGAATTACCATGAACGGCGCCCGAGACAGGATGGCGACCACGTTCTCCGAGGAGAAATATCTATAGGTACTTGTAAAGTATGGATTGTTATCAAGTGCGATGCGGGTGATGATGTCATAGTCCGGCGTCTGGTCGTAACTTTGTTCCATGAGTTCATCGACGGTCAAGTCTACGATATGCGCCATACCGTCTTCTATCTCGAACCTTCGATCCAGTAGTGAGCCAGAGGCTCTCTCCTTTTCAACGATGCCCATCATATCTTCGGCTTTTCCCAAGAGTACGTTCGCCTTGCCTTCGAGTTGCCGCGCTTGGAGCTTGATTCCCTTCGCTTCGTGAATCCTGGCCCGCAACTTGTCCAGGAAGGGATCCTTGACTTTCCTCGAATAGAGTGTGACAGGAATCTTGAGGGGCCGCGTCCATCTCCTGCCGGAGGGCGACGAACCCGCCCCGGGAGAGGAAGTCGTCATTGAAGGATCAAAGCTGGCGGCGAGGGCGACCTCCGCCTGTTCCCTTACGCTGTCTACGTAACTCAGGTGGGTAGGTTCTTTCTGAGCCTTCCTGTACTCAAACACAGAGTAATAGAACGCCACTGCAAACCTATCTATCGCGGATATCTTGTAGTGCAGACCGAACTTGAAGACCGAAAATAGAAGAAAGCAAGCCATTATGCCCGCTATGAACAGATTTCCGATCGACTCGTTAGTCAGCGCAGCGTCATAAAGGAACGCGAAATATGATACCAGCACCAGCAGTACCACGACTATGTACTTGAACATGTTGACCCTCTAACCCAATAAGCGGCTTACTCTTCCGAATACACACTAAACTGCAAGATCGTTGCCTGCTCCTGCCTGCAGTCGTACTCTTCGCATGTTGCAATGTTGCCCACCAATTCAGCTGGAACCGGTTTCGCATTCTTGTAGCCCACCGCCGAAGTGGACATGTCTGCTTTCATCCGCTCGCGATACTCGTAGTCACCCATCTCATTCTCATCAAAGATGAAGTTGTACATGACGAGCGCGCGTTTCTCACTCAGTGACATATTGAACTGGCGTGCTCTTGCTGTCGCAGGCGATGTATCGCTGACATCAACATATCTCCCCCGATAGACGGGCGATGTCATCCCAGAGATCTTGAGAGACTCGATATACTTCGCTGCCTCCGGATTGTCGTAGATGCTTCTTGCGTATCTGGGAATCACTACTCTCAGGAACTCTTTCATGTCTTCTGATAGTTCAAAGGATCCCCGCACAAAATATGACTCTTGAAAGTTGAGTTTTACTCGTCCTGTCTTTTCGTCAATCTCCACGGCTGAATCGTCAAACACGTCTCTGAAGTTGTGAGCTAGCTGTTCGACAATCCTCTGCCTGGCTTCGGCGAGCTGTTTCCTTACGTCGGCCGTCAATTCCTTTTCCCGCTCCAGCTGTTCCTCTGTAGCTGCCAGTGCCGCAGCGAATTCTCCTTCTGCCGCGCCTAGCTCCCGAGCCTTCTCTCGCTCAAGAGCAGAGTTCTGTCGGGCCAGCTCGGCTTCGTGTGCTTGCTGAGCCATTGCCAATGCTTGGGCCTTCTCTGCCTCCAAGCCGGATTCTGCAGCTTCCAGTGTCTCAACAAATGTAGCCGCTGCCTGAGCTAGCTGTGATGCTGCGTGAGCTTCCATCGCCGATGCCTGTGCTGCCAGGTCGGCATCATGTACTTGTGCTGCTTGCGCTAATGCCGTCTGCGTCTCTCTCGCCGCTTCTGCTTCCTGGGCTGCAAGCGTTTCGGCAAACTTGTCCTTTGCGGTGCTCAGAGCGGACAAGGCTTGCTCTCGATCTTGATCGGCACTGCCAAGCGCCTGTTGCACTACTTCAAGCTGCTTCTCCGCGGAGGAAATGTCCTCTATTGCCCGGGCTAGCTCTTCTTCTCGTTGCTTCTCCAAACTCTCTTGCTGTACTCTTAGCGCCGCGAGTGTCTCCTGTTCGGCTGCTGCCATCGCCTCGAGCTTATCCTCGGTGAGTACGTCTACCGTCGATGCAAGGTCCTCCTCGTGTTCTAGCTGAGCCATCACCAGCGCGTGTTGCTTGTCTTCCTCCAACTCCGATGCCTGGTTGGCTAGTGCTTCGTGGGTCTTCTGCGTCTCCTCTGACAGAGCTCGTGCTTTGTCTTGGGTCAGTTCCGTTATGGCAATTGCAACCACCTGTGCATGCTGTAGCTCTTGAGCTTCCAGCGCCTCCTGCTTGTTTGCCTCCAGAATAACCTCCTGCTCTGCCAGTTCCTGCTCTTGTGCTTGCTGCAGCGCAGCCTCTTGCTGTTCCAGTGCTTCGTCGTGCTTGGACGCGATGCCAGATACAAGGCCTTCATATTCAATTGCGGCTTGACTGTCTTCAAGGGTCAATAGCTCAGCAATTTCCCGTGCTAGTTCCTGTGTCTTTGCCTCACGTTGTTTTAGGAGTGCTTCTAACGACATATCCGCGTACGTCGCCCGAGCTCTGGCATCCTCTTCGATCTTCAGTTCGAGCTCGCGTATCTTCGCTTCGCTGTCCTGTGCGGCTCTGGCTACAAGCGTGTTGATTGTCTCTACACTGTCCTGTTCAACTCTGGCTACAATCTCCCGCTCTGCAGTTGCGACTATCTCTTGTATCTGGTTCTCAGTCTCCAGTTTGGCTATGGCGATCTCGTCGCTGGAATAGATCATGAATACAAGCGCAAGCACGGCGAACAAATCCACCATGGGAACGAGCGCTTCGGTGGTTTGCGATTCATCCGAATTGGGTTGCTCAACATTCATGCGTCATGTCTTTCGCCATGGTCGCGAACCAGTCCAACATCACGATCGTGTCGACAGTTGATACTTGTCGGCTATCGCGCGAAGGATCTGATCAATGCTGGCTCTCTCGTCTCAGATGTGCAGCACGTACGCATTTGGCCCTCTTGCGAAATAGGCGGTGATGGTCATCGCTGGCTCATTCCGGTCGGAGGTGTCCCCAGTCGCGGCGCGTGCGCCCACTTCTGGCGCACTTCGGTATCGGTCTGCACCGCGGTCCTCTTGACGGGCGTCTCGGAGGGCAGCGTTGCTGGACGCAGAGGGTTGCAATCGCCGAGAGCGGTGACGGGGACCCGGCCACCGGCAGCGCGAACTTGCGCGTTCGCATTGCTCAGGGAGTGGAGATGGGGCGTCCTAGCACGCTGTACGGGCGTGCTGAGAAGCGAATCCGACCGCTGGGAGCGCTCAGATGCTCAGAACCACTTCTCCTTGTCCACGACGTTGAGCAGGGGGTCGCCCTTTGCGAAGCGACGGCAGTTGTTCAGAAGGATCGCCCGCCACCTGTCGAGGTAGGGGGCGCCCGCGATCGCGACGTGGGGTGTAATCAGCACGTTGGTCATGCTCCAGAGGGGGCTGTCCGACGGCAGGGGCTCTGGATCGACCACGTCGAGGCCCGCGCCGGCGAGGTGCCCGGAGCGCGGGGCCTCGATCAGATCGGCTGTGACTGCGACCCGGCCACGGCTGATCGTGATGAAGTAGCTGCCGCGCTTCATCTGGGCGAAGAGAGCGGCATTGAACATACCCAACGTGTCAGGCGATTCCGGCACGGTCACGAGGACGTAGTCGGCCTCGCCGATCCGA
Source organism: Myxococcota bacterium (assembly GCA_965247115.1). GTDB lineage: Bacteria > Myxococcota_A > UBA9160 > SZUA-336 > SZUA-336 > JAUXJB01. The sequence goes on along the minus strand of CBDFGR010000003.1, from coordinate 1,156,723 downwards.
CCGGCGAGGCTGTCGGGCGTGAACAGCTCGGCCATGCCCTCGGGCAGGTCGGAGGGGCGCGGTTCACAGCCGAGCACCCGCAGTCCAAACGCGGCGCACTGCTTCGAAGCTTCGCGACCAGAGCCACCGACCCCGACGATCAGCACCGTCTGCTGCGTCAGGTCGGTCGGTGCCGGACCCTGCTCCCACCTCTTGAGCGGAAGGTAGTAGTCGAAGCCACGGGAGAACGCGAGGAGGAAGGCGACTGCGTGGGCGGAGAGGTGCTCGTTATAGCTGCCGGCCATGTTGGTCACCACGACGTCGCTCTTCACGAGCTCGTCGTAGAACCAGCTGCCGCCGAGACCGGCTAGGGGCGCCGCGATCCAGCGTAGCTTCTTCGCACGCGCGAGGAGCTCCGGTGGCAGTGACCCATAAACGCAATCCGCATCTTCGATCGCTCCCATGGCCTCCGCCGGTGTCTGGAAGACCCGTACCGAGGCGCCAGGCACAGCCTCCTCGACGTCTCGCGACCAGTCCTGGACGGCGCCGGTCCGGAGGAGAATCATCTTGAAGCTCATCGGGTTGGCCGACTCTCAAACATGTAGGGATCACGTGTCTCTTGAGCCTTGACGCGGTACTTGTGCCAGCGACCTCCGCCGTAGTAAGCCAGGCTTCCGGGCTCGGCCTCTCCATGTCCGTTGTAGTAGGAAAGGCAATCCCGTAGAGGTCGAGTGTTCATGTCCACGATCCGGCAGTGCTCCGCGTACTCGTTCTCGGGCTCCTTCTTGACATCGACGATGTCAGCACCCAGGTCTCGCATCGTCTTGAGCATCCACACGATGTAGTCGCCATGCCTCTCGATCGCATCCGTGAAGTTGAAGCTTCCGCCACCTCCCTGGGGGCCTGACACGATAAACAGATTCGGAAAGCCATTGCTGTGAAGCCCAAGAAACGTCTTGGTGCCTTCCGTTTGCCACTTCTGCTGTAGGGATTGGCCGTCACGTCCAATGATCATGTTGAACGTCGATGTTGCCATCCACAGAAACCCGGTTGCGTAGATCAGGACGTCCAGCGGATATTCCGTCCCATCGTGCACGACCCCTCGCTCGTTGATCTGGCTTACGCCGCGAGGCGCGGTATCGACGAGCGTCACGTGGGGCAGGTTGAAGGTCGGCAGGTACTCGTCGTGAAAGGTTGGCCGTTTGCAGCCGTAGGGATAGTACGGCTTCAGCGCTGCGGCAGTTGCCGGGTCCTCGACTATGGCATCGACCCTGGAACGAATCTGCTCCATGATGCGAAAATTGCTGTTCAACTGCTTCTGAATCAGCTCCTCAGGCGAGATTGCTCTCGCGTGCTGTTTGCGCTTCTTGAAGTCTGGGACCTTGCCGGCCAGATAGTCGTCGTTCGCTTTGATGGCGGTGCGGCCCTGTGAGATCTTCGAGAATCTCGCTCGTCTGGCCTTTGCCCAGCCAGGCTCCCGGGACCAGGTCTTGATCTCTTCCTCTGTCGTCTCGCGCTGATCGCGTACGTCGATGGAGGAGGGAGTGCGCTGAAAGACGGAGAGCTCCTCTACGACCTTGGCGATCTCCGGAATGACTTGGACGGCGGTTGCGCCTGTACCGATGATGCCCACCCGCTTGCCTGTCAAATCGATGCTGTAGTCCCACCGAGATGTGTGGAACGAGTCGCCACCGAACGTTTCCATCCCCTCGATTCTGGCCAGTTTCGGAGTTGTCAGGATGCCGTTCGCAAGTATCACGAAGTGTGCACGCATTCTGTCGCCACGATCGGTCATGACGGTCCATCGTCCCGCGGTCTCATCCCACTCTGTCTTTTCGACCGTCGTATGAAAGAGGCAGTGCTCGTAAAAGCCGAACTTCTCCGCCATGCGTTGGCAGTATTCCATGATCTCGAATCCCGACGCGAACTTCATCGTCGGCATGTAGTCCATCTCCTCAAGCAACGGGAGATAGCTGTAGGACTCAACGTCGCAGGCGATCCCAGGATATCGATTCCAGTACCAGGTTCCTCCGACATCCCCTCCTTTCTCGCAAAAGCGCACATCCTCGAAACCTTCGTTGCGAAGCTTGTGCCAGAGCAAGAGGCCCGCAAAACCCGCTCCGACCACAAGGATCTCGCACTCGTCGGTCAGCGCATCTCTGGGCACAGGATCTGCTGAGTACACATCCTCGAGGTATCTACTGAAATCGCCTTCCATCGCGATGTAGTCAGCAGCTCCCCGTCTCGCTTCCTTGAACTCGCGGTACTTCGCCTGTTCTTCCGCGTTGAATACCGAACCGGGGGGAGATGGTGGGAGCGTCGTGAGCGACGCGTCGCTGACTACCGAGTACCCCTTGCCAGCGATCTTCTCGCTCGCCTTGGAGGCTCGAGTGTCAAAGGTCTTCAAACCAGTAACGGGATCTACGTGGATCGACATGGACCTCTCTCCAAATCGGTCATAGCACCGATCGCTGACCGCCGTCTATAGGACGGCCCCGTCGGGCAGTGAGACGTGCTAAGTAGGTTCCATGGCGCGTATTGGGGTTTTGGGGCTCGGGAACTGGGGAACGGCGCTCGCGAAGGTCTGGCTGATGGACGGCCGCACCGTGAGCGGTTGGACGATCGAGGACGAGGTCTACGAGTCCATCTCAGAGCGACAGGTGAACGAGAAATACCTGGCGGGGGTCGACCTCTCCGGAATGCGTGTATCGATGCAGGCGGACGAGGTCCTCGAGGACTCCGACATCCTCATCCTCGCTGTTCCCTCGGGCGTCATCCTGGGCGTGGTGGACGACCTGGCGCCCCGCTTTGACCCGCGTCACATCCTGGTGGACGTCGCCAAGGGGCTCGCCCCTGGCGACCAGCTGGTCTCGGAGGCCATCGAGGTCAGGCTGAAGGCAGTAGGCGGCCAGAACTCCCTTGCGGTGCTGACGGGTCCGACGATCGCGGCCGAGGTCGCTCGGGGCGTGCTTAGCACGGCACTCGTGGCGAGTCGGGAGCCGGGCATCGCCGAGCAGCTGGTGGAGACGCTCTCTGCTCCGACGCTGCGCCTGCACGCTGCCCACGACCCGCACGGTGCCGAGCTCTGGGGCGCGTTCAAGAACGTGATCGCGCTCGCCTGCGGCGTCGTCGACGGGCTCAAGGAGCTCGGGCTGGGAGGCGACAACCTGAAGGCGGCCGCCTTCAACGCGGGCTACCGCGAGGGCTGCGGGCTCCTGCCCCACCTCGGCGCGCAACCGGAGACCGCGCTCAGCCCGGCCGGGATCGGAGACCTGTTCGTCACGGCCACCTCTCCACACGGGCGGAACCGCACGATGGGCGAGAAGCTCGGCCGGGGCAAGTCCCTGGAGGAGGCCCGCGAAGAGATGCACATGGTGAGCGAGGGCGTCCGCGCGACCCACATGTTCGCCGAGCGCGCGCGGGCGGAGGGCCTCGCCGCGCCCTTCGTCGACCTCCTGAACGGCCTGCTCGAGGGAGACCTGGGCCCAGAGGATTGCGTGCGCCAGATCGTCGCTCTGGACTGACCCGTGCTCCTGAACCAGATCGTCGAGGTCTCCGAACAGCTCAAGGCGACCCGGTCGCGGACCACCAAGATCGGGGCGATCGCACGCCTCCTGCAGGGGCGCACAGCCCACGAACTCCGCACCATCGTCGCGTGGATGTCCGGCGATCTGCTCCAGGGCCGCATCGGCATCAGCAAGGGACGCGCGCATCTGTACGGCAAGGGCGTCGCAGCATCCGAACTGCCGGGCCTTACGGTCGAGGACGTGGACCGCGCCCTCAGTGCGGTGCAGGAGGCCACGGGGTCGGGGTCGCTGGGGGTTCGGGAGCGGCTGCTGCACGATCTCCTCAGGGAGGCGACTGAAGCGGAGCAGCGGTTCCTCGTGGGGCTGCTCGCGGGGGAGCTGCGGCAGGGCGCGCTGGGCGGCGTCATCATCGAAGGGATCGCGACCGGGGCCGGCGTTGCGGGCGACGTCGTCCGCCGCGCCGCGATGCTATCGGGAGAGCTTCCGGCGGTCGCCGTAGCGGCCTTCAACGGCGGGGAGGCAGCGCTTCGGCAAATCGATCTGAAACTCTTCCGAGCGGTCCTCCCGATGCTCGCCCAGACCGCCGACACCCCCGGCGACGCGCTCACGAAGAAGGCCGCCCTCATCTTTGAAGAGAAGCTGGACGGCATGCGCCTCCAGCTCCACCGCCAGGGCGATCGGGTGGAGTTGTACAGCCGATCGTTGCGCTGGATGACACCGTCGCTTCCGGAGATCGTGGCGTACGCACGAGCTCTGCCCGTGGACCGGATCATCTTGGATGGCGAGATCATGCGGTTCGCTGCGGGCGGGGCGCCGCTGGGTTTCGGCGCGGCGATGGACCGCTTCGGCCGGAAGTCCGCCGCCCCGGTGGTCGAGCCGGGCGAGTACCCCACCGTCACGCCGGTCTTCTTCGACTGCCTGATGGCCGACGGTGTCTCGCTCATCGACCGCCCCATCGACATCCGCCTGGCGGCGCTGGATCGGATCACGAAGCCCCCCAATCGCGTGCGCCGCCTCCTCACGGGAGACCCTGAGGAGGCTTCCGCGTTTCTCCAGGACGTTCTCGATCGGGGCCACGAAGGGGTCGTCGCGAAGGACCCGGAATCGACGTACACGGCCGGCGGCCGAGGGGCTCACTGGTTCAAGATCAAGCCGGCCCACACCCTGGATGTCGTCGTGCTCGGAGCGGAGTGGGGCAACGGCCGACGGGAGGGACTGCTGAGCAACCTCCACCTCGGCGTCCGCGACGAAGCGACGGACACCTACGTCATGCTGGGGAAGACCTTCAAGGGCATGACCGACGAGATACTCGGCTGGCAGACAGCGCGGCTGCTCGAACTGGAGACGCACCGGGACGAGATCACGGTCTACGTCCGCCCGGAGCTGGTGGTGGAGGTTGCGTTCGCCGAGCTCTTCCCCAGCCGCCGCTACGACAGCAAGCTGGCGTTTCGGTTTGCCCGCGGGCCATCAAGGACGGCCGGATCCGGGCCAGGGTAGGAGCCGCCCGCAGGGAGCAAGCCAGGCCCGCTGTCACGGTCTCGAACGCGGACCGCGTGCTCTTCCCGGAGGCTGGCGTGACCAAAGGCGACGTCGTCGCGCACTACTATCGGGTCGCGCCCCACATGCTCCCCCATCTGCTGGACCGACCCCTCACCCTGGTCCGCCACCCGCGCGGCATCGCCGCGAAGGGGTTCTTCCAGAAGAACGTCGCGAAGCACTACCCGAGAGATCTGATCGGCCGCATCGAGATGCCCCGTCGGGAGGGGGTGACCGTGCACCCCGCGGCCACGACCGCCGACGCGCTGGCGTACCTCGCAAACCAGGCGACGATCGAATTCCACATTCCCCTCGCGACGAAACACGACTCGTGGCGGCCGGATCGGCTCGTGATCGACCTGGATCCCCCCGAAGGAGGTGGCGCGGGTGCGTGTGAGGCAGCGTGGGCATGCAAGGAGCTGTTCGATGAGCTCGGCATCGAGACGACGCCGATGACCACCGGCAGCAAGGGCTACCACGTGTGCGCGCGTCTGCTCCCCACGGAGTCAATGACTCGGACGGCCCACAAACTCGCCGCGATCCTGCTGCAACGGCATCCCGACCTCCTGACGAACGAGTTCCTCAAGGAGAACCGAGGGGGCCGGGTCCTCATCGACTGGATGCGCAACATGGGGCTCGCCACCGTCGTTGCGCCGTGGTCGTTGCGGGCGCGGAAAGGCGCCCCAGTGGCGATGCCGATCACGTGGGACGAACTGAACGACACCGCACCCGACGCGTTCAAGATCAACGACGCCCTGGACCGGCCCGATCACCTCCACCAACTGACCCCCGTCGATCCCGCGCCGCTCATCGAAGCGGTGGACCGGATCATCGAAGAGCAGGGCATCGAACTGGAATACATCGACCGATTCGGCCGCCGCATGCAGAGCTCGGGGTCGGACTGATCCAACTTGTTCCGGCTGAACTTCGCTCGCGGAACGGCCCTCCGGAACACAGGGACTCGCGTGGCGCATTCACCAGAACATGGGCGATCCGTCGCGAAGCGCGAGCCTTTGCTTTGTCTCCTTCTCTGTGCGGCGCTTGCCACGGGCCTGGCTGGCACCGCGCCGGCGGCGGAGTCGACGAGCGCTGCCGCTCGTCAGGAAGTCATCGAAGTTATCGATGGCATACCGCGCCACCACATCCTGGTAGCGAGTCTTCCACAAAGCGAAGTCGACATCGTCGTCGACGGGCGTGTTGACGAACCCCTCTGGCAGCAAGTACCCGCCTACGACAACCTCTTGTCTTACGTACCGGGTACCGGTGAACCGGCAGACTACCCCACTGAGATGCGGATATTGGCCACGGATCGGGGGCTCATGGTCAGTGCTGTCATGTACCAGCCTCCGGACACGTTGGTTGCTCGGATGACGAACCGCGACGAATTTATCCGATCGGGATAGCTTTGGGATTACGCTCGACACTACGGGTGAGGGTCTGTATGCGTACGAATTCCTCATTTCACTCGGCGATTCGATGATGGATGGCAAGGTTCTGCCAGAGCGTAACTACCAAATGGACTGGGACGGGCATTGGATAGCCAAGTCCGCCCGCTTCGACGAGGGCTGGAGTGCGGAGATGCTGCTGCCCTGGTCGATGATGAACCTGCGTGAAATCGAGGGGCCGCGAAAGCTCGGTTTTGCGGTAGTTCGGCAAGTCTCACATAACAAGAAAATGTACCAATGGCCCGGTCATCCGCCTACGTCACGGCAATTCGTTACCGCCTTGAATACGATGGAAGTGACCGGTGTACAGCCGACGCAGCTGTTTTATGCCATTCCATACACTTCTGCCACGATCGACCAAGCGCGAGATGAGGACGAGGTTCGAGTTGGTGCCGACGTAACGTGGAAACCCTCATCCGAGCTAGGGTTGACGGCTAGCGCGTATCCGGATTTCGGAGCTGTTGAAGCCGATGACGTGGTTCTCAACCTAACTGCCTTCGAGACGTTTTTTCCCGAAAAGAGAGTGTTCTTCCTGGAAGGCAATGAGGTCTTCGAGTCGACCCCTCGATCGAACCTGAGCAGCATTTTTATCGCAATGAGCAACAGCAACGCCTCGACCGCATCGCGAAGCGTATCTCGGTCGGAGTTTCTGACAGCGCCCATTTCGTTGCTAGACACTCGACGCATTGGTGGGACCGCCACTCAAGTGACGCTGCCGGACGGCGTCACGCCTGACCCCGGTGAGCGGGATCTACCTACCGATTTGCTCGGTGCGGCCAAGCTCACTGGAACTGTTGGGAGCTTACGGTACGGAGTACTCGGCGCGGTGGAAGACGATGTTGATTGGTTCGGCACCGATGCGGTGGGCAACAGCGTTGGCATAAAGGACTCGGGTCGCGACTTCAGCGTGGCCAGAATACTCTACGAGAGTGTCGGCTCCAGCCGCAAATCCGTTGGTTACCTCGGCACGCTCGTGAGCGGACCGGTTTATGACGCGATCGTTCACGGTGTCGATGGTCACTTCACGAGCGCCGACGGCAGGTGGATTGCTGATGCGCAGCTGGTGTCCAGTGATGTTGACGATCGATCGGGTTACGGAGTGCTCTTCGATCTCCGGTACTCTCAAAATCCCAGGATCCAGCACAAGATCGAGCTCGACTACTTCGACGAAGACGTCGAACTCAACGACGCGGGCTTCCTGCGCCGGAACGATTACGTGGGTGCTCAGTACATACTCTCGTACAACAAGGCCAAAGGCCCCCGTCACCTCGAAGACATTCGGGGTACCGTGATCTTTCGCCAGGAGTACAACATTAGCGAGGGCCAGGTGGTGGACAGCGGCGTGTATTGGCGAAACTCGATGATCCTACGGGGCCGCAACACGCTCGAGACCGCGCTCGCCTATCTGCCCAGACGATGGGAAGACGTCGACAGCCGCGGGAACGGCGCTTACAGGACCGAAGACCGCTGGTGGGCAGACATTCAGATCGCCACGGATGCGGGTAAGAAGCTGAGTTACTCCGCAAGCATCGGTGCGCTGCAGGAGAATCTCGGCGACTGGTCCTACACCGCTGCCGCTGGTGTGACCTATCGTCCAAATGATTGGCTCTCACTCGACCTGGATCTGCGCTACAAGGATCGCCGCGGTTGGATCGTCTACCAGGGTGGCCGCAACTTTGGCAGTTACCGCGCGCGGGATTGGCAACCGACTCTCAACTTGAACTGGTTCATGGCGCCCAGGCATCAGCTGCGGTTGTCGCTGCAATGGGTAGGCGTGCGAGCCACTGAGCGCGGATTCCTTGAGGTGCCGGTCGGCGATGGAGACCTGGTACCAGCGCAGCCTACGTTACCCGATCACGATTTCACGGTGAGTATTGTCACCGCACAGCTGCGTTATCGTTGGGAGATAGCCCCTTTGACGGATCTCTATATCGTCTACAACCTGGGCAACAGCTTGCAGCGAAGCGGCGACTCTGGCTTTCCCGAGCTGTTCCGAGATGCCTTCAGAGATCCCATCGTCGAGAACTTCGTTGTCAAGCTGAGGTATCGCTTCGGAAACTAGGGGTAACCCGGTTCGCGCCTACGTTCGGCTCTGGACTCGGTAGTACCACCACTCGGGGACGTCGTCGCCGAAGACGGCGTGCATGTCGTACTTCTGTGTGTAGACGCGATCGAGCACTCTGGTAAGCGCTTGATCCTCGACGGGCTTCACGACGACCTCGTAGAGCTTCCCGTCGACGCGAAGCGTCGCCTCGGGAGTTCGCAACAGGTACTTCTCCCAGGTCTTCTTCTCGATGTACGACCCGATAAACAGCTCGCCATCCTGCGCGGCACACCAGATGGTCACGGAGTGGGGGAGGCCGTACCAGGGACTCGTCTGGATGAAGACGCTCTGGAAGGCGTCCGTGAAGCTCCAGTCTGCAACCGGTGCCTCGACACTTTCACCATTCAGCCATAGGCCGGGTCTGGTCTCTGAGGGCTGGCAACCGAGGGATGCCAGCGCCAATGCAGTCGCGAGCCAGATGGAGACCGATCGACTCATTTTGGGGGGGTCCTCCGTTTGTCAGCTGGGGGGAATGTTGAGCGGGAGGGTGTCCCAGCTGTTGAGCTCGGGGAGACACTTCTCGGCAAAGAGGCGCATGCTGCCCTCTGCCGTCTCGAAGGGCATGCCGCCGAAGCTGAAGCTCGGCATGACCGCGTTCGTCTCCACGGCATTGTAGATCGTCTCGTACTTCTCCAGAACCTGTGCGGGCGTGCCCCAGGGCATCAGGTTCACGTAGTCGTCGATCGCGCCCTGCTTGCCGCGCTTCTCGAGGTGCTTCGTGATGCCGGTGTAGAACTCGTAGCCCTTCACCCCCTTGTGCGGAGCGTCCTCGAATTCATAGTGCCGCAGGACGGTCGAGTAGTTCTCGCCGATCCACTTGCGAGCCAGCTCCTCCGCCCGGTCGGAGCTCTCGTCGACCACGATCGACCCACCGCAGAACGGCGGCGGAGCGTCGGAGCCGTTGACCTCTTGGTAGACGCGTTTGTACTCAGCCAGGTCGTCCACGACCACGGGCCAGGGCTTCTGGGGGACGATCAGGACCCCTATTCCGAGCTCGGCCATCAGCGGCATCGACTCGGGCGACACGGCGGCGGCGTAGGTGCGCCCGCGGAACGGGTGGTGCGGCTGCGGCCGGATCTCGCGGCGGGGCTGCGTGCCGAACTCGTTCTCGTACTCCATGTAGCCCTTGTCGAGTGACTCCAACACGAGACGGGCATACTCGACGAAGCGCTTTCGCGAGGTGTTCATGTCGACCCGAAAGCCCTCGTACTCGATCCGGGCGAGCCCGCGACCGAGACCGAGGATCATGCGACCGTCGCAGAGGTGGTCGAGCAGGGCGACCTGTTCAGCCACCCGAAGGGGATCGTGCCACGGCAAGACAATCACGCCGGAGCCGAGCAGGACGTCCGAATGGCGACCGGCCATGTAAGACAGGAACTGCACAACGTCGGGACACATCGTGTAGTCGTCGAAGTGATGCTCGACGGTCCACAACGACTCGAAGCCGAGCTGAACCGAGAGATCGCAGAGCTGCAGCTCCTCGCGGTACACCTCGTGATCGGCGAGTGCGTTGAACGGATTCTGGAACATAGAGGTGTAGCCGACGTGCATGGAGTCCCCTTCGCGCTCGAGGCGGATAGGTAGCCTACGAGAATTCTTGAGGTATTGACAATGGCCAGGCCATACTGGGTGGTGCGGGCTCTGCTCAGGTCGGCCCGCATCGAGGAGGCCAACATGATCCGGCTCACCTTTCTGCTCCGGCGCAAGTCAGGGCTATCACTGGACGAGTTCCAGACCTACTGGCGGGACCGGCACGGACCGCTCGTGGCCAGCTTCTCGAAGCGGCTCAACATGCTCCGCTGCATTCAGGTTCACTCCATCGAGGACTCGCTCGATGGCCGCCTGGCGGGCGCGCGCGGCGAGATGGAGCCCGGGTACGACGGCGTCGCGGAGGCCTGGTGGGAGAGCGAGGCGAGTCTGGCGACGGCATTCGAGGATCCCGAGCCGGGGAACGTGCTCGTGGAGGACGAGCGCGAGTTCATCGACCTTGCCCACTCGCCGGTCTGGCTCGCGTACGAATACCCACAGGTGAATCCGACGCCGGAGAACATCGTCGCGCGCGAGAAGAGCCCCATCGTCAAGCTCTACTTCCCCCTGAGGCCCCCGAGTGGCCTCAAAGTCGAGGACGCCCAGCTCTACTGGCGCACTAGCCACGGCCCGATCATTCGCTCCCAGGCCGCGGCCAGCGGGATCCTGCGCTACCAGCAGGTGCACCGATTCGAGAGCCAGTTCGAGAGTGCGCTGAGGGAGGCCCGCGGCACGCAGACCGAGCCCTACATGGGGCACGCGGAGGTGTGGTTCGACCGCAGCTCGTCGCGGCGGGGTCCCGAGGTCGAGGCGGCGGGCCGGCGCGCCGTGGAGGACGAGAGCAAGTTCATCGATTTCCGACGCTCCTCGATCTGGACGGGGAAGGAGCACGTTCTCTTCGACCACATCTAGACGGATTCACCCAGGGTGCCCCCCTGCGGCCTGGCGGAAATCGACGTCGGCAGTTACCTCCGGTCCCCCACGCACTTCACAAGCGGATGAGCTCTCGAACACGCGATCCCAGGCAACCTGACGGCTCGACCCTGGTCTACTCGACGGAGGGCGGACGGCTCTGCCGGAACTGCGGCCAGCCCCATGCGCAGTGTCGCTGTCGCCACAAGGCCACGCCCGAAACCGCGGCGACAGACGGCAAAGTGCGGGTCCGACGTGAGCTAAAGGGTCGCAGAGGCAAGACCGTGACGACGATCTCGGGAGTTCCGCTCCCGGCGTCCAAGCTGCGCGACCTCGCCTCCGAGCTCAAGCGCCACTGTGGAAGCGGCGGCGCGGTCAAGGCAGGCGTGATCGAGATCCAGGGCGACCACTGTGACAAGGTCATGGTGTTCCTCGTCGAGCGCGGACATCGGGCGGTCCGGGCGGGAGGCTGACAGACCACTCGGTCGGCCGAACTCGCTCAGCCCCTGAGGCGGTCGACTCCGACCTCTGGATTCACGCAGTTGCGCGGGAGTTCGCCGCGCCTCACGCGATGGATATTCTCCACAGCAACCCGCCCAATTCCCCACAGACTGCGCTCGGTTCCACCGCCTATGTGAGGTGTGGGAATCACGTTCTCGCTCAGCAGCGGATCGTCGGGGCTGAAGGGCTCGTTCCAGAATACGTCGAGGCCGGCGCCCGCCACGCGGCCCTCGCGCAGGGCCCGCAGGAGCGCCTGGTAGTCGATCACCGGCCCCCGCGCGATGTTGACGACCAATGCGCTCGGCTTCATGCGCGCGAAGACGGACTCGCCGATCAACCCGATATTCTCTGGCGTGGCCGGTGCCGCGACCACGACGAAGTCCGCGTCGGCCACCGCGTCGCCCATCTTCTCGGCTCCGACGTGCTCGTCGGGGCGGACCGACGAATCGCGCTCCCGGGGCCCGCTCGGGCCGTGGCGCGAAACCGCGATGATCTTCATTCCGAAACCCGCCAGGCGACGGGCGATCTCCTCGCCGATCCCACCGTAACCCAGGATGGCAACCGTCCCGCCCCAAAGACACTGCCCCAGAGTTGCGGCGAAGTCTCCCTTTCGGAAGCGCTCAATGGCGTCAGGGATTCGCCGCGACAGCATCATCATGTGAGCAATCGCGAGCTCTGCAACGGACTCTGCATTGCCGGTCCCGACGCTAGAGACGTTTGCGACGAGCACCCCGGCTCGCGTCGCCGCGGGAATATCGACGATGTCCAATCCCACACCGAATTGCTGAACGAGTTTGACTCGGTCGTTGGCGAAGGCGGCGGCCGGGATCGGCACGTTCGTCGGAATGAAGACATCTACCGTGGGCGCGAGCTCGACGACCTCCGAGCGATCGCAGTCAAGGACCTCGTCGTCAGGAAGCTGTTGCTTGAGGATCTTGTAGATCCGGGGTATCCGGCGAGTGCAGGCGGCGATGCGCATGCGTCAGCCCCAGCCCGCCGCAGCGCTCTCGATTAGCCCGAGGGGTACGATCACGGTGACATTGTATAGGCCGACGGCCCCCGCCGTCGACCGTTCGGGAGCCGCCAAGGTGGTCCGATACTAGGTCGTCGGCGACCAGTTGTAGATACGCTGGAGTGTGCCGCCCATCAGGGCCGAGCGGTCCTCGTCGGATAGCTGGTCGGTGGTCCGGAAGGCCTCGACGCCCTGCTCGTACGTCAACAGCTCGACGGCTCGGGTCCAGTCGGTGCCCCACATGCAGCGTTCGAAACCGAACGCGTCGAACAGCCGGCCCAGGGGTTCCCACAGATCGTCGAAGGGAAACGGCCGGTGCGAAAGCGTGCACGCGCCGGTCACCTTCACCGCAACGTTGTCGTACCGGGCCAGATCGATGAGCTGGGGCAGATCGGCGAACGGCTCCGGGGGTGCGGGCGGCTCGAAGGGCTGCGGGAGCCCGAGATGATCGACGACGAGCTGGGTGTCGGGGTGACGCCGCGCGAGCTCACCCAGCAGCGGGAGCTTGCCCCAGCACAGGATGTTCACCGGTAGGCCATGCTGCGTGCCAGCGGTCAGAACCCGATTCAGGCCTGTATCGTCCGGATCGGTCGAAACGTTGCCCAGCATCATGATCCGCACGCCGACCGCGCCCCGCGTCTCGGCCCACTCCGCGATCGTATCGGCCACGTCGTCCTCGTTGGGATTGACGGGCTTGATCAGCCCGAAGCGCCCCGCGTGCGCCTCGTACACCTCGAGCGCGTAGCTGGCATCGAAGCGGTACATGGTCCAGGGCGAGACCAGGAGCGCCCCGTCGACGCCTACCTTATCCATCGCGACCACCATGTCGTCGCCGGTTACCTCGGGTGGACCCTGCAATACGGCGGCCCACGGGCGTTCGGTGTGGTCCTTCTCGTAGGCGTGTACCTGCGCGTCGATGATCGGCATGCTGTGAGGATAGGCCATTCGAGGGCCCGCGAGGGAGGAACTCGGCCAGTCAGACGCGCTATGCTCGGGGGTACGGGCACGACGCCCAATCAGGAGGAAGTCTCCATGCCGACCTTCGAGCGCGACGACACCCGGCTTTACTACGAGGAGTTCGGCGAGGGGTTTCCCGTTCTGCTCTTCGCTCCGGGCGGCATGCAATCCGCAATCCCCTTCTGGGAGAGCGGCCCCTGGAACCCCATCGAGACCCTGTCTCCCCACTTCCGAGTCATTGCCATGGACCAGCGCAACGCCGGCCGGTCCACCGCCCCGATCTCGGGCGAGGACGGCTGGCACACCTACACCGCCGACCACCTCGCACTGCTAGATCACCTTGGCGCCGAGCGCTGCCACGTGCTGGGCGGGTGCATCGGCGGTCCGTACTGCCTTGGCGTCGTGGAGGCCGCGCCGGGCCGCGTCGCTGCCGCCGTACTCCAGCAGACGATCGGCTGCCACGACAACCGCAAGGCCTTCTACGAGATGTTCGACGGCTGGGCCGACGCCCTGCGCAAAACTCGCCCCGAGGTTACTGACGAGATCTGGGCATCGTTCCGCTCCAACATGTACGACGGCGACTTCGTCTTCAACGTATCACGGGAGTGGGTCAAGGCCTGCACCACCCCAATGCTGGTCCTTCTCGGCAACGACCTGTACCACCCCGAGGTGACCTCCCGCGAGGTCGCTGCTCTCGCTCCGAACGCGACTCTCGTGGAGCGTTGGAAAGAGCCGGACGCGGTGGACGATACGCGACGCACAGTCGTGGAGTTCCTGCAGAAGCACACGCCGTGAGCTGACGCCAGCTCTCGTCCGCCTCAGCCGACCACAAGGCGCAAGCCGACGTCCAACTCCTTTGTCCGTCTGAGCTCACCGTGGCGATCATCCCAGGTGCCCGACCGGAGATCCTCGGTGACCGCGCGAACCACGCGCTGAACGACCTGAGGCGTCATTCGGGCAAAGCCCGAAGTCGCGGCGCGAGCGCTGGCATCCAGCACACGCTCGGGGTGCGCCCAGAACGACATCAGCGTCCAATCGCATGTGTCGGCGGGTACGGGCACCACAACAACCTCGGCATGACCGCCGAGCCAGCCACGGATCACATCGACTGGCGGGAAGATGCGCCGATCCAGCTCGGCGACCTCGTGCAGATACTCCGCCATCAACCACATCTCTCCGCTGACCTCCGCGTCGATGGTAACGATCACGACGCGCTCCCTGGCCACCCGGCGCATCTCGCGCACACCCGCCTCGGCATGGGGGGCCCAGTGGTGCAGCGACAGCACGCTCATCGCCGCGTCGACCGAGTCATCGCGCAAGGGCAGGGCCTGAGCGAGGGCGCGGATCGTCGGCGTCCGGCTCGCAGCGCGTTGGGAGACCATGACCTGGCTGGGCTCCACGGCAAGGACAAGAGGCGTCGTAGGCTCGTAGGAGCCCGCCCCCGAGCCCACATTGACGACGGACTCTGCGCCGCCGAGAGCAGCACGGATGCGCGCAGCGATGCGAGGGTCCTCGCGCCGGTGCCTAGCGTAGCCGTGACCGATGCGGTCGTAGCGCTGGCCTGTGCTCATCGACCGAGCCTCCGTCACGGGAGTCAGTCCAAGGAGACCGCGTGTAGATATCGAAGATACACTCCAGGTGCCAAACTCTTCCCATGGGAGTAGATCAGTGGTCCGCTACTGGCCCCGGCGCTACACGGTTGTAGGTCTCTGCTTTCTCGCCGCGCTCATCTGCTACCTCGATCGGGTCAACATCTCGGTCGCGATCATCCCGATGGCGGAGGAGTTCGGGTGGGATCGCACAACCCAGGGTGTAGTTCTTTCATCGTTTTTCTACGGCTACCTCGCGACACAGATCCTTGGCGGCTGGCTGGCGGACCGCTACGGCGGCAAGGTCGTGCTCGCGACGGGAGTTCTCCTGTGGTCTTTCTTCACGATTGTGACCCCGCCCGCCGCCGTCGCGTCGTTCCTTGGCCTCTTCCTGGCCCGCGTGGGGATGGGACTCGGCGAGGGCGTCACCTTCCCGGCAATCTACAGCCTGTTCGCGCGCTGGATCCCGAGCGGTGAGCGCACTCGCGCGATTGGGCTGATCACGAGCGGTATTCCGCTCGGCACGGTCGGGGCGCTGCTCCTGACGCCCTACATCGTGGTGTACTGGGGCTGGCCGATGGCGTTCTACGCGTTTGGCGCGCTCGGTGTGATCTGGTTCGCGATCTGGCAGCTGCGGGTGACCGCCCTTCCCGAGGACCACCCCACGATACGGCCCGAAGAGCTCGAGCTGATCGGACGCAGCGCCGGCACTCCCGACGCGGCAGTTCGACCCGAGAACCCACCCTGGGGCAAGCTCCTCTCCCGCGCGCCGGTCTGGGCGATCATCATTTGCCATTTCTGCAACAACTGGGGCTTCTACGTGCTGCTCACGTGGCTCCCTGTGTTCGTCAATCAGGAGCTGGGCATCGACCTGGCGCAGGTCGGGCTCTACTCCATACTGCCCCACCTCGTCTCGTTCGCGATGATCAATGTCGCGGGCATAGTCGCCGACAGCCTGATCCGGCGCGGGCTCTCGGTGACGACCACCCGGAAGCTGATGCAGACGGTCGGGTTCGGCGGCGCCGCCGCCTCCCTTCTCGCGGTGGGCGCTGTGAGCTCTGCCGTCGGCGCGATCGCCTGCATCTGCGCGGCGACCGGGCTCGGGGCGTTTGCGCTGGGTGGCTTTGGCGTAAACCACCTGGACATCGGACCCCGCTACGCCGGCGTGCTGCTCGGCCTTTCCAATACGGCAGGCACGCTTCCCGGGATCGTCGGCGTTACGCTCACTGGCTTCATTCTCGATGCAACCGGGTCGTGGGCCCTTGTGTTCGGCATCGCCGCGGGCCTCTACCTGTTGGGCCTCGTGGTCTGGCTGACCTTGTCAACGGGCGAGCGAATCTTCGACTGAGGAGCTCCGGTCGGCTACACCGTGAAACGGCAGCCCCCTTCATGCAGCTTGAGATAGCCTGCCGTGGGGGTCGCGTAGTGGGTTCCGATCAGTAGGACCGAGCTGTCGGCGTGCTCCCGGATCAGGCGCCTGCGTGTCTCGGCTGCGCGCTCGGGATCCACGTCCGCAGAGATGCCCCAGTCGGGCTCCGCCCACTGCACGGGGTGGTGGGTCATGTCTCCCGTGATCATGGCGCGCTGTCCTGCGGACTCGATGTGCACCGAGACGTGACCAGGCGTGTGGCCCGGCGTGGCTTCCAGCCACACCTCATCCGTCAGCTTGTGGTCTGTCTCGACCAGATCCGCGAGCCCGGCATCGATAATGCAGCCCACCGTGTCGGTGAGGGTGGAAGTGAAGGGGCTGTCCTCCTCGTTCCGCCAGTGGTCCCACTCGGTTCGGCCGAACAAGTAGCGGGCATTCGGAAAGGTCGGCGCCCAACGATCGTCCACTCGCATCGTGTTCCAGCCCACGTGATCGAAGTGCAGGTGCGTACAGAGAACGGTGTCGACGTTCTCGCGCGCAAAGCCCGCGTCCGCCAGCCTGTCGGGAAAATCGAACACCTCCGGGGTCAGCATTTCGAAGCCAGGGACCGGCTTTTCGCCCACGCACGTGTCGACGATGATGCGCTGACCGCACGACTCGACGAGAAGGGCGTGAACCGACAGGGTGAGGTTGCCTGCCTCGTCGAGGAAGTGGGGGCGGAGCCACTCGACGTGGGGCTTTAGTGCTGCAGGCGTCGCCTGCGGGAGGAACTCCTCCATGGGAAGCACGGCCTCGATCTCGACGACGCGGGTGATGCGCGCGTCGCCGACGGTCCAGCTCAAGTTGGGCATGTGTGACCTCCTTCAGCCCTAATTCTACACGACTGTCGAACCTGCGCGCCGCTACGGACGGACGCCCGTGAGGGACTTGGGGCCCAGTTCGTGCTGGATCGCCCCGTACGCCAGGTCGGCGAAGCGCGCCAGGTAGCCGCGCGTACGCCGCGGGTCGATGATCTCCTCGACACCGAAGCTCTCCGCCGTGCGGAACACGGAGCGCATCGAGCGGAGCTCGGCCTCGATCTCCTGGCGCCGCTGGTCCGGGTCCTCCGCGTTCGCGATCTCACGACGGTACGCGGCGTCCACGCCGCCCTCTATCGGGATCGAGCCCCACTCTCCGCTGGGCCAGGCGATCCGGTAATTGAGTCGGGCCGCGTTCCCGGTGGCCATCCCGCCCATCCCGTAGCACTTCCGGACGACGACGGTCATCGAGGGTACGCTCGCCTGGGAGCCGACCCAGACCGCTCGCATGCCGCTCCGGAGCGTTGCGTGCTGCTCCGCACGGAGCCCCACCATGAAACCCGGGATGTCGGCGAAGTAGACCAGCGGGATGCGGAAGTAGTCGCAGAGCTCGATGAAGTGTCCTTGCTTGTCCGCGCCGCTGGCGTCCAGCGCTCCGCCGTTCTGCATGGGGTTGTTGGCGATGATCCCGATGGGCTTCCCAGCGACACGGGCCAACGCAGTGATCACGCAGGCGCCGAAGTGCGGCTTGATCTCGAAGAGCTCGCCGTTGTCGACCACCCAGCGCAGCAGCTGCCTCATGTCGTAGATGCGCGCGCGGTGGCGGGGGACGATCGAGATCAGGTCTTCTTCGGCCCGATCGGGCGGGTCGGACGAGCCCAGAACGGGTGGCGCCTCCCAGACGTTCGTCGGCATGTACGACAGGAACTGCCGGATCTGCCTGAAGGCGTCTTCCTCGTCCTCGGCCTCGTTGTCGATCGCGCCTGACACGTGAACGTGTACGTCGGCGCCGCCGAGCTCCTGTTTCGACAGCTCGGCGCCGAGTGCCCGCGCCACGACGGGCGGTCCCGCCGCGAACAGCTCCGAGGTGCTCTTCGTCATCACATTCCAGTGGGTGAGCATCGCGCGGCCGGCCGGGCCACCCGCGACGGAGCCGAGAACCGCCGCGACCACCGGCACAGACTGCATTACCTCGACGCTGCGCGCGAACGTCGCGGACGAGGGCAGGTAGGTGTGCCCCATCTTGGAAACGGCCTTGATGTTGGCTCCGGCCCCATCGATCAAGAGGACGAGCGGGATCTTGTACTCCAGGGCCATCTCCTCGACAAAGCCACCCTGACTGTTGCCCTTCATGCGGGCCATCCTGGCCACCGACGAGCCGCCCTCGATCGTGAAGTCCTCCCCGCCGATCGCAACCGAGCGCCCGTCGAGCTTTCCCAGACCCATCACGTAGGAGGCGGGTGTGAAGTCGACGAGCGACCCCTTCTCGTAGGTCCCGGAGCCGGCCAGCTGGCCGATCTCGTGAAAGGAACCGGGATCCGTCAAGCGCTCGAAGCGTTCCCGTACCACCAGGCGGCCCTGCTTGTGCTGCCGCTCGATTCGATCGGGCGTCCCGCCTCGGGCCGCGAGCTTCCGCCGCTCCTCCAGCTCATCGATCTCGGGCTCCCAGACCATGGCTAGCGATCTGCCGCCCTGCGCAGCTGCTGTAGGACCACTGACGATTTCATGAGTGTCTCTCGCCCTCAGATGATTTGCTTACTTGCGGAGCCGCTCGTACGCCTGTTGGATCTCCACCGTCTTTCGATGAGCGACTTTTTGCAGCTCCTCACCCAGATGAGCCACCTTGTCTGGATGGTACTCATGCATGCGGGCTCTGTAGGCGGCTTGAATCTCTTCTCCGGATGCCGAGGAGTCGATGCTCAGGATCTGATAGGGATCAGGCGAGCTGTCGGACGCCTCCGCCTCCCCACCGCTTGAATGCTCGCGCTGATCCCGTTCTGTGCTGCCCTGGCCTGCGCGAGCGGAAGAATCCCGCACACGGGTGCGATAGAAGTAGATCAGGAGCGCGATGAGCACCAGATCGTCGATCAAACCGAGTCCGCTCCCGAGGAAGTCGGGGATCAGATCTCGGGGAAAGACGAGGTACAAGACGGCGATGATGATCAACCATTTCTTGAGACTCTTTGGGTCCATCATCGCCCGCAACGAGCTAGGTTCGAAGCTGAGAGAGCCGTGCCGCTTAGCTCAGTGCCATGGCCGCCGCTTTGGGGTCGTAGCTGCTGGCCCCGTGCTCCGTCCAGTGCGCTAGCTCGGCGCGGCCGACCACGAACCAGTGCACCTCGTCCGGACCGTCGGCGAGCCGCAGGGTTCGCTGGCCAGCGTACATCTGCGCGAGTGGCGTCCATTGCGATACCCCCGTGGCACCGTGGATCTGAATGGCGTCGTCGATGATCTTGCAGACCCGCTCAGGGACCATCGCTTTCACCGCGCTCACCCATACTCGCGCTTGAGAGTTGCCGAGTGAATCCATCGCCTTGGCGGCCTTCAGCACCATCATCCGCATCGCTTCGATCTCGATGCGGGCCTTGGCGATGACCTCGGTATTCTTGCCCAGCTGCGCGAGCTGCTTCCCGAAGGCGTTCCGCGTGAGGCCCCGCTTGGCCATCAATTCGATGGCTCGCTCGGCGGCGCCGACCGAGCGCATGCAGTGGTGGATTCGCCCCGGACCGAGGCGCACCTGCGAGATCTCGAAGCCACGGCCTTCCCCGAGCAGGATGTTCTCTCTCGGCACGCGGCAGTTGTCGAACCGAACGTGCATATGCCCGTGGGGCGCGTCGTCGTTGCCGAAAACATGCATCGCACCCAGGATCTCGAAGCCCGCTGCATCCGTGGGCACGAGAATCTGCGATTGGCGCTGATGCGGCGGACCCTCCGCATTCGTCTGGACCATCACGATCATGATCTTGCAGCGAGGGTCCCCGACGCCGGAGATGTAGTACTTCTCGCCGTTGATCACCCACTCGTCCCCGTCGAGCACGGCCTGGCAGGCGATGTTCTTGGCATCCGACGATGCCAGGTCTGGCTCTGTCATCGCGTAGGCCGAGCGGATTTCACCGTTCAGAAGGGGCGTGAGCCATTTTGCCTTCTGCTCCGGGGTCCCCACTCGCTCGAGCACTTCCATGTTGCCCGTATCGGGTGCAGAGCAGTTGAGGCACTGGGATGCGATCGGGTTCTTTCCGAGCTCGGCGGCAATGTAGGCGTAGTCCAGGTTGGATAGCCCCTGTCCAGTCTCGTCATCGGGCAGGAAGAAGTTCCACAGTCCGTTGGCCTTTGCCTTGTCCTTGACCGTGTCGAGCAGCTCGAGCTGGCCTGGAGCCCACGACCAACGATCCGTGCGATTCTCGCCGAGCCTGTGGAACTCGTGCGTTACAGGCTCGACCTCCTTCGCGATGAAGTCCTTTACCCTCTCGAAGAGCGGCCTCGCGCCCTCCGACATTCTGAGATCGAACATCTCGGGCGTGACGTCGAGACCTGCCATCCTGGGATCCTCCCTGTGTCTTGCTGGCTCGGGGCGGAGTATAACCGGTCGCTGCCCCTTCGATGCGGCCTAGGCCGGCTCAGGAGCGCTGTCTGCTCGTCTCGAGCTTCGGCACGTCGAAGGGCGGCTCCAGCAGCAGGATCAGGCGACTGACACCGAGCTGCAGCAAGGTCGAGCGATCGGGACTGTCGCGTTGCAGCCAGCGCGCGCCCATCCCTGCAAAGACCGTGATCAGCAAGTCGTTGGGGTCGCGGCCAGTCTCCTCGCGCTCTCGCCGGGCTATTTCTATCAGCGAAGGAAGCTGCGGGTGGAAGGCCTGTGTGTTCAGCCCATCGCCGTACCGACCGGCGACTGCTGCCATTCGAGGGCCGAAGCCGCCGACCACGATCGGCGGTGGTGGGTCGGGCCGCAGGTAGCCGGACGGACGTCGAAGCTGGTAGTGCGATCCGTCGAAGTCCGAGGTGTCTCCTGACCAGAGTCGCCGAAGCACCTGCACGGCCTCGATCACGTGCTGTCGCCGCAGGCCGTCTGGATGCACTGCCCGACCGATGCCGATCTGCTCGCGGGCGTAGGGGGTTCGCAGGCTCCCGCCCGCACCGATTCCGAGTAGCAGCCTTCCCCCGCTCACCTGCTGGAGTGTCGCCGCCATGTTGGCAAGAACTCCGGGATCATGGTTCGCAACGTTGAGGACCAGAGGCCCGAGCGTCACCCGCGGGACGACCTCGGCGAGTGCCGTCAGCGTCGTCCAGCACTCGGGAACGCTCGAGCCGTCGTCTTCGGGGTCGCGAAGGTGGTCCCAGGTCCAGATGCCGTCGAATCCGGCCCGCTCGACCATGAGACCGGCCGATCGCATCTGCGCATACGTCTCCCCCATCGGTATGAGGAGGACGTCTGTCTTCATCGGACCCACCCGCGTTCGCTGTGTTCCGGCGCGCTATCTCGGGAGACGAATAGAACGCCGCCGGAACAAGCTTAGCGGGTTATCAGCGCGATGAGGCCGTTCACCTGGCGACGCGCGCCACGGTGTCGCCGTCCTCATTCAGTGCTGCAAGCGTCCCGTTCCGGCTCACGAGCTTGAGAACGTGAGTCTTCCCGTCAGCCTCCACAATCGTGAGATCTGCCGTGCCGTCGGGGTGGAACGTGGCGCTCGAGATCTCGCCGTTCTCTCCCCGAACCGTACGGCTCGTATCCTGAGCGAGCAGGTAGTCGCCGGTCCAGAACTCGACCGAGTTCAAGAACAGCACGTCGACTGCGGAGGCGAGCGCGTAGACCGGGACGTAGGGGACATTCAGGAGCAGGAATACCCCCTCTCGCACCCACTTGTCTGAGCTGATCTCCGCGTTAAAACCGTGAACCTTCCGGACGAGCGAGAAGCTGCCGAAGCAGGCGGTGGTGAGGGGTAGAAAGCTGGCGAGGACAAGAGCGGCGGTGGCGCGGGACCATCTGCGTTGTTGCATGACTACTCTCCATTTCATGATTGAGAACCGCTCTTCTGATCGACTCGAGCGCGTCGGGCTTTACGTGGACCCGCCCTTGGCGAGTCGTCGAGGTTGCTCAAGGGTGGACGTCTGGCCCCCGATGTGTCCGATGTAGAGCCACGCCGGAGGCCCCCATGAGCAAACAACTCCGCTCGAGGACACCAGCGCTCGGACCGGTCATTGTCGTCACCACCGCCCTTGCGCTGGTGGGCTGCGCAAACCTGAAGCTGCAGAACGACGATCATTTCCCGACCCGGGTCGCGAAGCTCAGCGCGAGAGGGCTCCTGTGGCCGCTCACCTTCGGATCGTCGGAGGTCTATGTGAGCTCGGCCGGCGGGGAACGGGAGTGGAAGGAGACATTCCGCTCGATCGACGAATCGATCACTGAGGCCGACCGCCAGTACCGCGAGGGACGAACATCGGCCGAGCGGGAAAGAGGACGGCTCGCTCACGAGAGGTTTCTGGAGATCAGAGCAAGCCTAGAGACCGAATACGCTCGGTGGCGTGCGACGACGGATCAGGCCTTTGGAGCCTGGACGTGGAGCCACGCTCGAAGCAAGCGGGGGAAGAAGCCTCGGGAGTTGTAAGAGTGGATGCGTTGACGGCGACATTCACTCCAAGGCGCCCGAGGCGATCAGCTCCGTGATGCGATCGTCGTCGTAGCGGAGGATGTCTGCCAGGACCTCATGCAGGTGTTGGCCGAAGGTAGGGCCGGCCCACTTCGGGGCGCCGGGCGTCCTGGAGAGCTGGATCGAGGAGCCCTCCGCCCAGCTCGTCCCATGGATCGGATGCGGGACCGCGATGAAGTGGTTGCGGTGCTTTAGCTGAGGGTCTTCGATCAGCTCTGGAGCGTACAGGACCCGATGAACGGGAACGCTCCGCGCCTGCAGCTCCGCCTCTATCGCCTCGCCCCCGCGCCCCTTCGTCCAGGCGGCGACCAGCGCATCGAGCTCGGGTCGGCGCTCGCGACGCTGGTCCAGGGAGAGGTCGGCAAGGTCGGAGCGACCCAGCACTTGCGCCAGCACCCCCCACTGGCGGTCGGTCTCACAGGCGATCGCAACCCACTGGTCCTTGCCTATCACCGGGTACACCCCGTGAGGTGACATCCACACGTCCTCGTTCCCGTGGCGGCTGGCCGTACGCTTGTTTACCGCGTCGTCGAGGATGGCCGGAGCAATGAGCTGAGCGGCGCCCTCCATTTGGGAGTAGTCCAGGTACTGACCCTCGCCCGTGCGACGCCTCCACTCCAACGCGCCCAGCAGAACGGCGACCGCGTAACGAGGGGATGGATAGTCGGAGTACGCGCCGAAGGGGCCGCTCGGCGGGCGATCCGGCCAGCCGGCAAGCGAGTAGAACCCGGCGAACGCGGCGCCGGCCGTGCCGAAGCCAGAGTAGGTGCTCATAGGTCCTGTCTGCCCCATCAGACAGCTCGACAGCATGATCACCCGGGGATTCGCGTTGCGCAGCGCCCGGTAGCCGATGCCGAAGCGGTCCATCGTGCCAGACGAGAACGACTCGACGACGATGTCCGCCCATGCCGCAAGCTCCAACACCACCCGCTTCGCAAGGGGATGGCCAAGATCGAGTGTGAAGCCGAGCTTTCCGGCGTTGGGAGAGTGCCAGTGAAGCGAGTTCTCCGTTTGGCCATCTTCCGCAATGAAGGGCGTGGCGCCGCGGACCGCGTCGGGCTTGCGTTGCGACTCGACGCGAATCACAGTCGCACCGTGATCGGCCAGGATGCGGGTGGTTCCGGGGCCAGCGAGTGCCCAGGTGAAGTCGAGGACCTTGATTCCGGCGAGCGGCAGAGCGTCCTGGTCTCCTGACGGAGCAGCTACTGCGGGTTGCCGGGACCGCTCGCCGAGCACCTCACGCGTGTGCTCACCCACCTTCGGTGGACGCCTCAGCACCTGCAACGGCGACGCAGGCGCCTTGGCGAACGTGCCCGGATAGCGCACACCCTCGACGTCGTCCCACCATTCGCGCGCGTCGAGGTGCTCGAAGTCGAGCAGGTCGCGCGTGGTCATGATGGGGGCAATGAGAAGGCGTCGATCCAAGGCGGCTGCAAGGAGCTCGGCCTTTGTCTTGGTGGCGAAGAAATCGCCGAGAATGCGGCTGCCCTCCTGCATCAGCCGAAGGGCCTTCGGATCCTCCGTCAGCAGCAAGCCGAAGCCGATCCAGTCGGTCTCGGCCCAGCTCCTGTCACACTGCCCCTCCTCGTGGATCCAGGAGAACATGCGCGTGGCATAGGGGCCGAACACCGGACCGAACAGAAACCCCGCAGTGACGTGACCGTCCTTGCAAGCGCGCACGACCTGAAGGGTCATGTGTCCGAGGCGCAGGCCACCCCCGATCCGTCCCCCGGCCTGCTTTCCAACCAGCGCGGCCATGGTCTGGAACTGGGTCGCCGTGGTGTAGGACTGCTGCGCGGAGATGTCGGCGTGTTGGCCGCGTCCGGAGCGCTGGCGTTCCCACAGTGCCAGGAGCGCGGCGCAGGTCGCATCCGTCGCCGCAAATCCCCACGTCTGCGGGACTCCTACCCGAACCGGAGGGCGATCCGCGTCGCCCGTCAGCCCTAGGGTACCGGACGCGGCGCTCACGGTGAGGTCGGTCGCTACCCAGTCCGCCTTCGGCCCCGTCTGGCCGAAGGGCGAGATCGAGACGGTGATCAGGGCCGGGTTGAGCTCGCGCAGCCGTTCCAGGTCCACCGGCAGGGCTCCGCACTCGATCAGGATGTCTGCGCCGAGTGCGAGCGTTTCCAGCTGGCCGGGATCTTCGAGGACCACGGAACGCTTGCCCCTGTTGTATGCCCAGTGTGAGAGTGAGGCCTCGGGGCCGTTGCGATCCTGGACAAACGGGCCGAGGTGTCGTGCGCGCTGACCCCCCGACGGTTCCACGGCAACGACGTCGGCACCGAGCTGCGCGAGAAGGTGACCGGCCAGGTGTCCCCGGTCGTCCGTCAGGTCCAGCACGCGATACGGAGAGAGCATGGTCCCTCTCTGCCTGCAGCTACAGGGAGCTAGCGCTCTGACTGCGCCAGGTTTTTCGGCACGTCTCGGAACGAGCGACCGATGTCGACCGCGGGCTCCCTCGGTAAGCCGAGGACGCGCTCGGAGATGATGTTGTGCTGAATCTCGTCGGTACCGCCCGCAATCGACTGGGCCGGGACCGAGACGAGGATCTCGGCGATGAGCCCGTCGACCGCGCCGTCACTTCCCGAGAGCATCGAGTCCGCACCGGAGATCAGCGTATGCACTTGCGCGGCGGCTCGCGCGATGTTGCTGCTGCAGAGCTTGCCGATGGAGCCCTCGGCGCCCGGCGGTCTTCCGAGCTGACGAGCGGCCTTCGCGCGCTGCTCGGTCCACACGGACGCCCGGGTCAGCGCGAACAGCTTGGCGATCGCTTGCCGCACCACCGGGTCGGTGTTCCGCCCCGTGGCCTTTGCCCGCTCCACGATGAGATCCACGCGCCCCGCACGTTGCGGATACCAGGTGTAAGGCTCCATGAGATCGGCGAGCTCCGCCCGGTACTCGTCGAGGGCGCGACCGCTACCTTTGAGAGTACGTCCGAATCTACCCGCCAAGCGCCGCTCATGCGCCAGTGTTGCGAGCGCGACAGTCCAGCCGTTCCCGACCTCGCCGATCACGTCGTCCGACCGGACGCGCGCGTCAGTCATGAAGACCTCGTTGAACGATGCGTAGCCGTTCATCTGGCGGAGCGGTCGGACCACCACGCCTGGCTGGTTCATCTCGAGCGCAAAGTAGGTGATGCCGCGATGCTTGCTTACGTCCCAGTTGGTTCGCGCGAGGAGCATCCCGTACCGTGCGTGGTGCGCGCTCGTGTTCCAGACCTTCTGTCCGTTGATCACCCACTCGTCGCCGTCGAAGTCCGCTCTGGTGGTCAGTCCAGCCAGGTCCGAGCCGCTGCCCGGTTCGCTGAAGAGCTGGCACCAGGTGTGCTCACCGGTGAGGACCGGGCGCAACAGGCGGCTCTTCAGCGCGTCGGACCCGTGCTCGAGAATCGTCACGCCAGCCAGGCCTACGCCACCCACTCCTGGCACGCCCACCGCGCCGATGCGACGAAACTCCTCGCTCACGACGTCTCCGAGTGCCAGGGGCAGGTTGCGTCCGAACCACTCTTTCGGCCAGGTCGGGCAGCCCCAGCCCGAGTCTACGAGCAGGTCGCGCCAGTCGCGCAAGTTCATGTCCGGGTTCCAGCTCGCCTCGAGCCAGGCGCGAACCTCGCCGCGTACGCTTTCCTCAGTCGACTCGCTCATCGTCGTGTCCTCACCATGGTTCAGATCCCCGAGTGCTGGGCGAAGCGCTCGCGGTGGTACGTCGGGTCGCCCAGGAAGACCTCCGAGCCCTTGGCGCGCCTGAAGTAGAGGTGCGCGTCGTCCTCCCAGGTGAAGCCGATGCCTCCGTGGATCTGGATGTTCTCTGCTGCGGCCTGCCGGTACGTGTCGGAGACGAGCGCCTTGGCGAGCGAGGCGAGGGCCGGCAGCTCCTCGTCGCCCTCCGCGACGGCCGCGGCTGCGTGGTAGGCCGCCGACTTGGCCAGCTCGACCTCGATCAACACGTCCGCGCACTTGTGCTTGATCGCCTGGAATGAGCCGATCGGACGCCCGAATTGCACGCGCTCCTTCGCGTACTCGACCGACGTTTCGAGCACCTTCTGTGCGCCACCGACCATCTCGTTTGTCAGGGCGATCGCGGCCTGGTCGAGCGTTCTCTCGAGCGCGGTCGCGCCTGCGCCGAGCTCGCCGAGCAGCTCGGCTTCCACGCCGGAGAACTCGAGGCTTGCCAGCTTGCGAGTGGCATCGACGGATGAGAGTAATCGACGCGAGAGCCCACTCGCCGCTCCGACGACGGTGAAGAAGGAGAGGCCGTCATTCCCCCTGGATCCGGGAGTGCGAGCCACGACGACCGCCAGGTCTGCAATATGACCATCGAGCACGAGCGTCTTCACGCCATCGAGTCGGAACGCCCCGTTTGCTGGGGTCGCGGTGAGCTCGACACCCGAGGCGTCCCAGCGTCCGCTGGGCTCGGCGAGCGCGAGGGTAGCGATCGTCTCACCCGCGGCTATGGCCGGGAGGAGCTCCTTCTTCCGCGTCTCGGTGGCCCCGTTCAGGATCGCGTTGGTCGCGAGGGCGACCGAGCCGAAGTAGGGAGCGCAGAGCAGCGCGCGACCCATCTCCTCGAGAACGATGCAGAGCTCGATGAAACCGAACCCCTGCCCGCCGTACTGTTCGGGGATATGGACGGAAGTCAGGCTGAGGTCCTGGCAGAGCTGCCTCCAGACTTCGCGGTCGTACCCTTCCGACGTCTCCATCAGCCGACGGACCTCGCCCGGCGGCGATTTGTCCTCCATGAAGCTTCGGACGACCCGGCGAAGCTCCTCGTGCTCGTCGGAGAAGCTGAAACGCATGAGGCTCTCCTCCTCTCGCCATTCTATCTGAATCGGGGCAGCGAGAGGAGTCGGGCTATGGGCTGCGCAGCTTCAGGACGAAGCGGTCCGTCTTTCCGCGCACGCTGGGGTCGAAGACTCCCGTGGTCCGGTCGTCGGATGGGTTTCGGAGCACGTCGCTCGTGTCTTCCACCACGAATCCTGCTGCTTCGACGGCATCGATGACCAGCTGCTCCTCGATGCGATGGAGCTTCGCGTTGTCCGCCCCCGCGCTTCCGAAGTGGTCGATGACGCCGAGCACGCCGCCCGGCTTGAGATGCATGCGCACCGCCTTGAGAAAGGACGCGGCTGCGGCCGGATCGTCGTTGTAGATGTCGTGAAAGTTCAGCGCGGTGATGGCAGCGTCGAGCGAATCGGGCTTCAATCCGGTGTCCGACATCTCCCGGTCCACTCGCATCACGTTTGCCAATCTGCTGTCCGCGAGGCGGACCGACATGGCCTTGTCGGCTGCGCCATCACGGTATTGCAACACGGACGGAGGGTTCTGCGCGTACACCGTGCCGGTAGGACCCACAGCACGAGAAAGGACCTCGGTGTAGTAGCCGCTCGCGGCGATCAGATCGATGACGTGCATCCCCTCTTCGATGCCCAGAAAGCGAATGACGTCGGCGGGTTTCCGGCCCGCGTCTCGGTTCCGGTCCACTTCGGAGCGGGACGTATCGGCGAGCGCCCTACTGAGAGCAGCCGAGGATCCATGGGAGTCCGCGCGTGCGGATCCGAGAGCACTCGCGCTGAGGAGCAGTGCGACCGACGTTGCGATGCGAATTGATCTCATCCGAAGCTCTCTCCTGGATTTCGTGATGCTTGTCTCGACCACCCTCGGCAGTGTACCGGATGCGTACTTGCAGGTGTAAATGACTGGCTCCGTCAGGCTCAGGTTGGACAGGCTTGCCTCCGAATACAGGTGCGGCGTCCTGCGCTCGGAGGTAGAGGAGTGTTTCGCCGTCCGCCCAAGCGCGCTCAGCCGAGTCCCGATCAGCCCGTCACGGTGCAGATCATGGGGACTGGCTTCCTGGATGTTCTCGCCGTACGCGACATCTCCGCCAGGGGAGTGGGCGTCTACGTTCCCCACCGCTTCGAGGGTTGTCGGCTCGACGATGCCGTCGATCTGGTGATCACGCTTCCCGGAGAGCGTCCCTTCCTGGCGCGAGGGCGCATCGCGCACCGCACCAAGAGCGTGGACGAGTTCTTCGGAGTCGAGTTCAGCGACATCTCCCGTGCGGACAGTCGACGCATCCGAAACTACCTGAAGGGACTCGCCTGGTCAGATCGATAGAATCCGGTGTTGGAGGCTTGGTCGAGTCAGTCGCGGAGAGTGGCGACCTCGCGTCGGAGCTGCTCCAGCCCTGTCGTGACGGAATCGAGGCAGCTCGAGATCTGACGTAGTTGATCCGAGAGTCCGGGGGAGGGCGCCTCCGCTCGCCCTTTGAGCTCCTCGTAGCAGCCGCGCAAGAGCCTGCCGCTGTCGCGCTCTTCGGCGATGAAGCGCCCCAGCAGCTCGCCAGTCTGAATGTCGATGGTCTGGTCCTCGAAGAACCCCGAGAAGGGGTCCTCGCCCCGCTCCTTTCCGAGCCCCAGGCCCTCGAATTTCTCCAGGTCGCTCTTCTCGGAAGTGACCAGGTCGAGTGTCTTCTCGAAGTTCGGGTCGGACTTCTCGAGCACCGAGAAGCCGAGCTCGCAGAGGCGCTTCTCGAAGGCCAACGAGTGCTCGCCCTCGCGGATCGCGACGGTCTCGAGCACCTGGCGGACATCGGGATCGTCCGTCTTCTCGGCCCAGGCGCGCAGATAGCGATAGGCGCGACCTTCCCCGAGGGCAATCTCGTTCAGCAATCCCAGGTAGCTCGGTTTGTCCGCCATGCGGCTCTCCTCCACGTCGGAAATACACCGATCTTACCGTGAAGGAGTCTGTTTGTGGACAGGCTCTCGAGCTACTCCTCAGAGGCCTCCTCGGCGCCAGAAGTGTCTTCGGCGCGGACTGCCGCCTTTCTGCGTATCGAGGTCACCGTCGGGATGTCCTTCCAGCGGCTCCGGATCATCTCCGCGCGCTTGACGACGCGGACATCGAGAGGCTCCTCCTTGCTCCGCTCGCCCTTCGCCGCCGCTCTTCGAGGACGGATCTCGAGCTCCGCCAGCCGCTTCGTCAACTTCTTCTGCACACGCGCCGGATCGCTGAAGAACTCGGTTCCGCGCACACGGATAAACTCCCAGCCCAGCCTCTCCAGGGTCAGCTGGCGGTCCATTTCCTCCGTCAGCGCCTCCATCGTCTGAGTACGATCTCCGTCGCATTGAACGGCGACGCGTTTCCCCTCCTCGCCCTCGACGACGAGGTCGATCGTGTACTCCCCTACCTGGTAGCGGTGCGTCAGGCGATGTCCTGCGTTCTTGAGACCCTGGAACACCCGTTTCTCGAGTTCAGAGTTGAACCGCTTCTTTTCTTCGATCGGTTTTGCACGCAAGGCCTCAGGGTTCTCGGCGTGCGAGATGAGCCGCAGCCGCAAGTCGCCGTGTTTCAGGTCACGGCCAGGATCGAGGGAGTGCACGACCCAGAGCTGGTCCCGTGCTCGGCTGGCCGCCACGTTGAAGACTTTCTTGGCATCGTCCCGTTGCCGCAGCATGAGGGGACGCTTTGAGGGCGAGTTCACGATGGAGAGCAGGATTATGTCCCGCTCATCGCCCTGAAACTGCGAGGCGTTGCCGCACAGAATGCGTCTCTTCTGGTACTCGGAGACGGTCAGGCGCATCCGCAGCAGCGAGTCGATATAGAGCGCCTGATCCGTTCCGACCAGGCAGATGACGCCGATCGTGGAATCCTTGTATTCGTCGAGGCGGCAGATCGCCGAGACGAGCGCCGCGATCTCGAGCGCCTCGGCCTTGTTGACCCCGTTGGAGTTGGTCCCGTTCTCGACCCGATGCGCAATCAGGTGGGGGTAGACGCGACCGGAAGAGGCCTCGCGCAGTGCCCGGATCTCGCCACCGTAGCAGAGCTGGTTGCTGAACTGGATGATGTCGGGAACACAGCGGAAGTGCTCCACCAGGCGGATCGTGGCACCGAACGACTGACGTGCCAGGTCGTAGACGGAGGTTTTGCCGTCGTAGAGCTGCTTGTTCGGTATCTCCCTCAGAATCTCGTCAATCAGCGCGTGGATCCGCTCCCCGCGCTGGCCGATGGCATAGGGGCTCACCTGCTCGTGATCACCGACGACGACGACTTCCTTGCCGAGCGCGAAGGCCACGAGACCCATGACGTCACTCTGGCTGGCCTCGTCGATGATGACGACGTCGAAGCGCGTGGTCGCGAGGTCAAAGGATTCGACCACCCTCGAGAGCGGCATGATCCAGACGGGAACCGCGGTGCGGCACTCTACCAGGGTGCGCCTGGCCTCTTCCTTGAGCCGCGGGACGTGCTTTCCGGTGCCCTTGCCGATCTTCTTGTGGAGCCCGAGCCAGCCGTTGAGCGCTTGCTGCTGCTTCAGACCGGTCCGCCGCAGCTGCGCTTGCCAGGAGAGCTTCTCGACGTAGTCTGCCGTGACCCCGATCAGCTTGTCGGTCACCAGGTCGAGCTGCTCCTGCAGCTCGTCGAGATCCAGCGCTGCCTGGCGGGCGAGGTGCTGCTCCCACTGGCGGTAGCGCCATGCCCCTTCGACATCACCCGGCGCTGCGCCGTCGGCGTGGGGTGCATGCCGCTCGCGGACAGCGCTCGCCCAGCCCGGCGCCACGGCGGCCAGTCCGTCAAGCAGCTCCTCGCGCCGTGCGAAGCTCGGTCGCAGCTCCATCAGCTGCTCGAGCCGGTCTCTCGCGACGCTGTACGTGTCGTAGTTGCCCTTCTTGATCCCCGTCGCGAGCTGCTTGGTCAGTGGGTAGATGGCGTCCTTCTTGGAGAAGGGCTCGAGCTCGCCCAGCCAGTACCCCTTCCGCGCTTCGAGGCTCTTCTTGCGCAGGAAGCCGATCCTGGCTTCGATCAGGGGCTCAATGCGTTCGGTGGTGAGCTCGCGCGTTCGCTGGAGCTCGCTCTTGCGCGACGCACGGCTGGCGGTCTTCCTCGAGAGCCGCGTCCAGTCGAGTCCTGCTTCTTCGAGCTTGGACTCGCACGTCGACCAGATCTCGGGGTGCCACGTCAGTGCCAGCGCGATGCCCTCGGCGTAACGCCGGGCCTCCCGCTCGGGCGCCGGACCGAGCGCGGCAAACTCGGGGAGGCCGAAGGGAAGCATCTGCCGGTCCCAGCGCTGCCCCAGGCGGTCGCGCCAGGCGCGAATCTCCAGATGGTGCAGGATCGCCTGGAAGTGCAGGGCCTCCGCCGGGGCGCCGGTGTCGACGCGCGTGGAGGCGATCAGATCGCCCCACTCCGGGTGCCTGATCAGAGCGAGCTTCGAGAGCTCCCTGCCTGATTCGAAGTGCTTCAGGATGGCCCTACACGTCTCGGCGAGCTCGCTCTGCGGTATGTCGCCCTCGACACTCGGCCCGTATTCCAGCGTGAGCGGCTCCTTGTCCGCCGTGTCGCTGCTGCAGGCCTCGATCAGCTCGCGCAGCTCGCGCCATGACTGAGCGCGCTCTCCACCCACACGGCCGGCCTCGAGGCAGTCGCGGATCCAGTCGGCGTCGCTCTCGAGAAGCTCTCCCGCAGCGTCCGCGGCGAGGGTCTCCCCCGCGTGCGTCAGCGCCTGCAGCAGCTCGCGCAGTGTGGCCGTGTTCTGATCGTCGTTGAGCCAGAACTCTGCGCCGGTCTTGAGGCTCATCCGGTCGAGCTCCGAGAGCTCGTCGTAGAGCGCTGCAAAGTCCTTTGCGCTTGGAAACGCTCCGAGGTCCAGAAGCTCGGAGTGTAGGACGTTCTCGTCCTCGGCAGTGAGCTTCGCGTTCAGCGCGTAGAGCTCGTGGATCTCGGAGCTCGAGAGTGGCGGATCCGCACCCTCGGGCAACGGTCCGGGAATCCAGTCGTCCGTTCCCGCGAGCTCTGCCATCTTCCGCGCCGCTTCGGCAGGCGTGACGCTCTCGCCCAGAACCTCAAGCTCCCGGTACTCGCCCTTGACGGCTTCGAGCAGTCGGACGCGCAGCTCCTTCTGTTCGCGACTGAGCGTCTCGCGCGCTTCGGTCAGCCGCTCGATATCCTTCGTGAGCTTGTTCTCACCGGTCGATGCCAGATAGTTGACGATGCCGGTGATCGACTCCTCGAGCTGGCGGCTGCTCTCCTCGTCGCTCTCCAACACACTCACGCAGAGCGACTGGAGCGGCTTTGCGAGCTGCTGGCGGACCACGCGCAGGGCCTTCGAGGCGTGGCTCGTCACGAGGATGCTCTTGTTCTGAGCCAGGAGGTGGCCGATGAGGTTCGCGATCGTGTGGCTCTTGCCGGTCCCGGGGGGACCCTGGACGATCACCGCGCCGGTTTCCTCCAGCCGGCGGATGACCTGCTCCTGCTCCCTGTTCGCGTGCTTCGTGAGCAGGACGTCCGTCGGGTTCGCATCCTCCGCCCGCTCGGCCGATCGGCCCGTGTCGATGCCGACGACGCGATACAAAGACTCCGGGAGCTCGGTCAGGTCCGGGATCGTGTCGAGATAGCGCGCGATGTTGTCCCCCAGACCGTAATTCCGGTAGCCGAGGTACAGCTGTGGCTGCCGGTAGAGATACGGGCCACTCGGGCTCTCGACCTCGAGCTCGTTCTCGAAGTACTGACCGTTCGTCCAGAAGCGCTGGACGAAGTCCTTCAGGAACTGGCTCGTAGACTCGCCCCCAAGCGGGTGGAAGTCCATGCCCGCGAGGGTATCGCTGAGCGCGCGGATGGCCTTCCCGGCGATGTCCACGTGTCGGAGAAGCGGTGTGTAGACCTCCGGACTGTCGGTCTCGACGATCGTGAATTCCGGAATGCCTGCATCGAACTTGAGCTCGACTCGCTGGAGCAGGGTGGGGTGGTGCACCTTCCCTGCAGGGTGGTCCAACACCAGAATCCCGTCTCCGAGAAAGAGCTGGTACTTCTCCGCTTCACGCTGCAGCTTCACGTGCAGCTCGAAGAGTTCCGAGAAGACGCCGAGGGCATCGATGGCCCCCCGCTCCTCGCTGGCCCATGACTTCTTTGCCTCGAGGAACTCTGCCAGAGCCTCGACTCGGTCCTCCGAGTCCGAGAAGGATTCCTCGCTCCCCGTGGAGCTCTTGCGAGTCTTGCGTGCGATCGACTCCGGATCCGTGTCCACGTCATCCCAGCCGGCGCGGAGCCAGTTCTTGATGACCACCGAGGGCTCCGGGCACTCGGTTTCCTTTGGCCGCCCGACCTTGATGAGGAAGTCGCCAGGGGATCGCGTAAATGCAGTCGCGTTCTCGTCGACCGGATCGTAGCCTTTGAGCAGGTACGCCGATTCCGGTATGTCGTCGATCCTGAGGATCCACTCTCGGTCGTCGAGCCGGACGACCGGTGGGGTCCTCACCTGATGCATCTCCATGAGGTAGCGGAATACCCGCTCTACCCGCTCTTTGGCGGTTTGCAGGTCGTGAGTGTCGGACATCTTCCCTCTCGCGGGGCTGGCGTGGCCCGGTGACAGATGGGGTTTGGAGACGGTCGTCGTCTTATCGGTAGATCACGGAAGAGATTCAGCGCTCCGCCGGGACGGGACGCGACGTTGGCGTCAGCTGCGCCAGTCCTGGTGGGACCCGGGCCGCGGGCGTCCGCGGCCCACCCACCTCCGCTCAGGGCTACGCCCTTCGCTGCGCGCGGCGCCTTCGGCGCGCTTGCAGGGGGGCCGCGTGCCGACTTGGTTTCGTTCGGGGTCAGGTGGTAGCGTCTCGAGATCCCCTCCGCGGCCCGGTCCAGGCGCAGTGCGTCTCGCAGCGATGGATTCCCGTTCTACGTCGCCGTCATCTGCGACTGCCCCCGGGGGCAGTTCCCCAGCGCGAGGTTTCTTTGCGAGAAGAGCAAGATAGCTCTTGACAGCTTTCGTAGGCTCAACCGAATCGTACCGAGCTTTGAACCAGAGACTCATCCGTCGAGACAGTGATGCCTCTCTGCAAGTCGTTCGGGCGAGTTCCGTTCCCGAAGTGTAAGCGCGCCCGATCTCTCAGCGTGGCGGATCCTCCGACACCGAAATACGTCGTGCTATCGTTTGGACCTCACCCCCCTCGGTCCCGAATGAAAAGACACCGATGAAGATTTCTCTCAATACCGTTTCCGACCACAAGCTGCTTCGAGGCCTCGACGAGCTGGTAGCGAAGAGTCGCCAGGACGAGGCGGATCTGCTCGGGTATCTTGCGGAGGTCGACCAGCGCAAGCTCTATCTCGAACAGGGCTACTCCTCGATGTATCGCTACTGCACCGAGGTGCTCCACTTCTCGGAGGCGACGGCGTTTCACCGGATTGGCGCCGCGCGAGCTGCGCGCTCATATCCGCTCCTGCTCGAGCGAATTCGCGAGGGCGCGCTTCATCTGGCGGGAGCGAACCTGCTCGCTCCCAGGCTCACTCCGGAGAACCACGGGGAGCTGCTCGACCTGGCGCGCCACAAGAGCAAGCGTGCGATCGAAGAGCTCCTTGCGGACCGCGCTCCGAACCCGGATGTGCCTGGGCAGGTCAGGAAGCTACCCGTTCCCAGGTCGGCCTCTGCGGTCCGGATGCCCTTGGAGATCGCGGAGTCTTCGCGCGAGGTGACGAGTTGCGAGGGGGTCGCCACGCCTACGGTGCGGCGCGCACCGAGTCCGGTCCCGGGCCCGCTCGGCGGCAAGCGGTTCAAGATCCAGTTCACTGGCAGCGAGACGCTCTGCGGGAAGCTGCGTGAGGCGCAGGCGCTGCTCCGCAACCAAATTCCAGACGGCGACCTCGCGGAGATCTTCGGTCGAGCCCTAGCGTTGCTGCTCGAGGACGCGAAGCGGAAGAAGTTCGCCCTGACATCGAGACCCCGAGGTCGGTCGAAGAGTGCGAAGAAGCCCGGAACCGCATCTCGGCACATTCCGGCGGAGATCAAGCGCGCCGTTGTCGCGCGGGACGGGGGTCGGTGTGCGTTCGCCGGTCCGAATGGTCGCCGCTGCGGCTCGCGCGATTTTCTCGAGTTCCATCACATCGACCCGTGGGCCAGGGCGAAGCGGCACTCGATCGACCGAATCGAGCTCCGCTGTCGCGGGCATAATCACCTCGCGGCGTTGCAGGACTATGGGGCCGCACACATGGCGCGCTTCGCGATCCAAGGTCACTGCCCCCGGGGCTGCTCGACGTAGAGCGGTAGGAGTGACTCCTGTCGAACATGGAGCGTGGGCGTTCCTGGTGAGCTGCGATTGATGCTCGAGCGGAAAAGAGCCCCCAGGAATGCCTGCTTCGGTTAGCCTGCGAGCAGCTGTCGAAGAGTCGAAGGAGCAGGTGCATGGCGCGAGGTCCGGCCGTTGGGGATAAGGCTCCAGAGTTCGAGCTGCTGTCGACGCGTGGGGCAGTCCGCCTGAGCGAGAAGCTCGCGAGCGGCGCTGTGTTGCTCGTCTTCTATCCGGGAGATGGGACGCCCGTCTGCACGAAGCAGCTTTGCGACTACCGGGACAATCTCGGTGTGTTCTCCAAGCTGGGTGTGCAGGTACTTGCGATCAACCCCGAGCCTCTCTCATCGCACGAGAAGTTTGCCCAGGCCTTTGACCTCCCGTTCCCGCTTCTCTCTGATCCGGAGCGCAAGGTGTGCGATGCGTACGCTGCTTCCGGCCTGTTCGGAATGACCAAGCGCTCCCTCTTCTTGATTCGCTCCGACGGCGAGGTCCTCTACCGCCAGACCGACTTACCGATCTTCCGTCGTACGGCCGAAGAACTCGAGAGGATCATCTCCGGGCGACTTGACGGCTAGACCCGCTCGCTTTCCGGAGGTAATTGGACGGGGGAGGTGGATGTCGGCTGGAAGCAAGGAGCGCCGGCGGAGCAAGCGCCGGCGACGTCGTCTGGCGGTGAAGTTCTGGCGCGGAGACATCGAAGGCACGGGCTTCACGTCGGACATCTCGAACACGGGTCTCATGGTCGAAACGACCATATCGGTCGACATTGGCACCCGCCTTCACATCGAGCTCCAGCTTCCCGAGGGTACGCCCTA
Organism: Myxococcota bacterium; assembly: GCA_965247115.1. Taxonomy (GTDB): domain Bacteria; phylum Myxococcota_A; class UBA9160; order SZUA-336; family SZUA-336; genus JAUXJB01. Next base: position 1,119,960 of record CBDFGR010000003.1, on the reverse strand, counting down.
CTTCACGGAGGGTGTCGTGGTACGCAAGAAGGTGTACCCCCGCTATGCGGCGTCCATGTTCAAGTCCGCACTCGGCTTCCGGTTCGTGAGTCTCGGAGAGGCCATCCGTGCCTTGCTCGAGGAGAAGCCCGAGGATGACTCGCCCCGAACCTGCGAGACGCCTCGCACGGATGCCGGCTTTCTGGTGGACCTGCGAGATCCGGGCGAGCTGAAGCGCATCTACGAGCGCGACATCAAGCACGGGGGGGTTCAGATCCTGGTGTCGGAGCGTCCCCCTATCGCTGAAGAAGTCCACGTGACGTTCCTGCTGCCGGAACAGAACGGAAGCATCGAGTGTCAGGCCCTCGTGGTGACGCACGTCCAGGAGCCCCCAGGCGTCGGCCTGCGGCTCCAGGAGGTCGATGCCGTTCGTACGCGTCTCCTCGAGCTGATCCGCATCAGCTGAGCTCGAGGAAAGGTAGACTCGGAACCTACACCCTGTGGGTCCATGCACTTCCCAGCTCTGATCTTCGATCTCGACGGTACCCTCCTGGATACCCTCCACGACATCGGGACATCCTGCAATTGGGTGCTCGAGGCTCGCGGCTTTCCCACGCACCAGATCGAGTCCTATCGCATGCTCATTGGAGACGGCGCTCCGGAGTGCGTGAGACAGGCGTTGCCCGCCCACCGCCGTAGCGAGGCACTGATAAAGGAGTGTGTCGAGGCCTACTTCGAGGAGTACGAGCGAAGCTGGAACGTCTCTACCAGACCCTTCAGCGGGATTCCCGAGCTATTGGACGATGTGGCAGATCGAGGGGTCGGTCTGGCAGTGCTCTCGAACAAGTCCCAGTCTGCTACAGAGCGCTGCGTGAACGACCTGTTGGGACGCTGGACGTTTACCCCAGTGATCGGAGAGCACCCCGCACGCCCCAGAAAGCCCGATCCTGCCGGGGCGCTCGAGATCGCCGAGAGCTTGAACGTGTCACCGGGCGAATGCCTCTTCGTCGGTGACACCGAGGTAGACGTGAGAACTGCCAACGCCGCGGGCATGTTTCCTCTCGGGGTCCTATGGGGCTATCGCACTGCCGAAGAGCTCCAGGCCGCCGGCGCCAGGGCCATGGTCCGGGAGCCCTCGGAGATTCTTCGGCTGATGACGTGACCGAGCCCGACGTCACACTGACGGACTACGCACTGGCGCTCGAATGCGCGGTCTTCGCCTGGTTGGTCTGGCGACCCCGGATCGGCGAGGGAGCGTTGCGCCGCTGGATGACTCTGTTCTTCGCCTCGCTGTCGGTGTCTTCCCTGTTCGGAGGGACCGTCCACGGCTTCTTCGTCGATCCCACGAGCAGCGGCCACGCGCTGTTGTGGCCCGGGACGCTGCTGGGAATCGGCCTGACCACCCTCTCCGGCTGGGCGATCGGCGCACACCTCGTGATTCGTCCCGAGGCTGCCCGCTGGATCATCCGGATGGGGGTGCTGCAGCTCGGAGCGTACTGTGCGGTGGTGGTGTTCGTGACCGATGCGTTCTGGGTCGCCGTCGCGAATTACCTGCCAGCCGCTCTGTTCTTGCTTGTTGTGTTCGTCGTGGTTTCGCGGCGGGGCGAGCTGGTCGGAGCCACGATCGGGGCCTGGGGACTCGTCCTATCCTTCGTCGCGGCGGCTATCCAGCTGCTGCAGATCTCCGTCCATCCGGTCTACTTCAATCACAATTCGCTCTACCACGCGGTGCAGGCGGTCGCGCTCGCCCTCGTCCTGGCTGGATACCGCAGACTGCTGCGCAGCGCGTGCGCATCGAGCGGCGTAACCTAGCGGAACCAGGGGACTTCTGGAACGGCTCCAGGAGTCCGCGAGCCGGCGCTGGCGATTGCCATCCAAGCGAACGATGGGTCACAATAGGTCCACGAGTCGACGCCGCGACTCGAAACGCTGCCCGGCCGGTACCGATCGGGTCGGGATCGAGGGGATAACGAATGCCGCGCGGGAGCACCTCCAGCCTGCTCATGACCTTGCCAGCAGTCGGGGACTTCATGGATACCCGCGTGCACACGGTGCGAACGGACACGGACATTCTGGTGGCCGTCGAGTCCTTGCTCAAGAACCACGTGACCGGGGCGCCCGTCCTGGACGAGACCGGGCAGCTCGTGGGGATGCTGACCGAGAAGGACTGTCTCAAGCTGATCGCCACCGGTCACGGAGCCGATGTCCCGAGCGGCAAAGTCGAGAGCTTCATGGAGACGGACATCACCACGATCACGCCCGATACAGACATCTACTTTGCGGCGGGCCTGTTCCTCAGGAACAGCTTCCGACGCCTGCCGGTCGTGCTGGATGGGAAGTTGATCGGCGCCGTGACCCGCTTCGACATCCTCCGCGTCGTCCTAGCCAATCTCCGCTGACGCCTTGCAGCGAGCCCAGCCTGCCCGACTCAGGCTGAGCAGATTCCTCGCCGATGCCGTCACCGGAGGTCCGGCATGCCGACCGATAAACCTGCGGCGACGCGCTACGAGCTGACTGGACCCGTCGAGTTCCGATGTGACGATCAGGTTGGCACCGGGACGGTGTGGAACGTCTCCGCCTCCGGCGCCCTTGTCGAGCGTGCCTCCATCGTTGTGGAGAGCGGAACCCCGCTGCGCATGCGGCTGTCCTACTACCCGGGATCCTTCGAGATCGAGCTGCCCTCTGAGGTCGTTCGGACGACACCGACCGGGTTTGCCGTCCGCTTCTCCAACCTGGACGCCCCTTCACGTCGCCTCTTGAGCCGGGTTCTGTTTCGTTGCGAGAGCGGGCTCGGCCCCGATCTCCCCAACTGATCCTGCCCGGCTGCACTTTTCGGGCGCGTCGCTAGACTCGGGGACGTTCTCCCCAGGGCATTTCCGGCGAACGTCAGCTCGGTCCCGCAGGACTCATGAAATGGCGCAGTGTCCGAGCTGCGGACGACGGCCGACGGCCTGGAGCTTGCTGGCGATCTCGCGGAGTCGTCCCTACCTCTGTCCACGCTGCGGATCGAGCTCCAACTTCCGTTCCCGGCAAGAGACGATCTGGAGTCTGGTCGCCATGGTGCCGGTTGCCGTCGTGGCGACGCTGCTTGGCGGTGGGCTCTCGGTCGGACTCCGGCTCGGCCTGACGACACTATTGGTACTCGGCGCACTCTTGCTATGTCGTGCGTGCTTGCCGCTGGCTCCGACGAAGCGGAGGTCTGACCGATGCTGACACCTTGTGCCCCGCTCGCTCCACTCAGAGAGCAGTGAGGGAAACGCTATTTCGAGAAGAAGCCACCGCACGCTCTAGCGCATCGATCTGGGGCGGTGTAATCCTGACGCAGCCGCTTGGGCTCTCGCTGGTGACGGTGTTTGCCATATGCACGTGTAGCGCGCTCGGCGCTCTGCTTGTCTGGGGCCACTACGCAAGACAGGTGACGGTCCGAGGAGTTCTGTCACTCGGGCGCGCGAGTGAATCAGACGTCTCGCTCGTACCGGCAAGTGCTGGGCTGCACGCAGAGCTGTACGTTCCGACGCGCGCCTTCGGCTCTCTGGGGCCCGGCCAGCAGGTCTGGCTGCACTACGATGCGTTCCCATCCCCGCGCTTTGGCAGCTTCCGGGGTCGGGTGCGTGAAGTCAGTGAGGCGATCCTGCTCCCACGGGATCCGCAGCTCCCCATCGTGATCGAGGAACCGGTACACCGCGTCACAGTGGAGCTGGTCGAGCACGAGCTCGTCGTGCACGGCAGGCAGGTCCCGCTGCGCGCCGGGATGCGCCTCAGCACGCAGATCACCGTCGAGCGGCGCTCCCTAATCGGGTGGCTGCTGGGCCCTCTCATCAACGTCAGACCAAGAGAAACAGGAGGAAGAAATGCGTGAGTTGACGCCAGCCGAGGTCGAGTTCGTGTCCGGTGGGGATGGGCGGCAGATCGCAGTGAGTGCAGGCCAGCTAGCCGGTTTGGGCCTCGGGTACGGAATGTGCCTGCCTTGCGGCGGCTTTGCGACCACCATGACGATGGGGCTGACCAGCGAGATCGGGGGCCAGGTCGCTGGTTACGCCTACGACAACCCCGGCAAGACCTACAACGCGGCCGTCGGCACCCTGCACGTGACGGATACTATTTCGAGCTTCATCGGCATGATGAGTTTCGGAGCTCCATTTTCGGGCGGGGATGGCGGCAAGCCTGCCGCCTGCTGGTAAGCGCACAGGGCCGAGCCTGCGACGGTCATGCCTGGTTGGATCGTCTCTGTGGCTACGCTCCTCGCCTCGCACCTCCCTGCGACCCTCGCTCGAAGCTGCGCGCGGGTGCTAGGTGGTGCAGCCTACGCAACGTGTGGGCGCTCGGCGCATCGCCGCGCTGCTCGGATCGTAGAGCTGGCGCTGGACGAGTCTCCGCGCGAGGCGAGGCGCATCGCGCTGCAGCAATTTCACCGCGCCTGTTCCTTTCACTGTGACTATCGCGACCTCATCCTGGGGAGCCGGGCGCGCGCGGTCGAGCTGGCAGATAGCGTCGACGTCAGGGGAGAGGGGTTCGCGTACAGCGGTGTCGAGCTCGGCGATCGTGTAGGTCCGAGCGAGAGCACCCCGCTCGTGGTGGCGACGATTCACATGGGCAGCTATCTGCGCGGGTTCGCGAAGCTGGTTCGGATCTCGCCGCCCGGCCGACAGATCCGCGTCATCACGCTGCGAGAGTGGACCGGGCGTGAAGAGCTTGCCTACCGACGGCTCGCACCAGCCGGTGTCGAGGTAGGCGCGATCCCCTTCTCGGACCGGCCGGGCCTCAAAGCCTGGCTGGAGCTACGCGCCGGCAACACGCTCCTCATACAGTTCGATACGCCACTCGCGTTCGGAACCGGTCGCTCGGTTGTAGTGCCGCTGTTCGGCCGAAGCGCACGACTCCCCGCAGGCGCGGCCTTGCTCGCCCTGCTGGCTGGAGCGGTCATTCTGCCAGCGGTCAGCTATGCGGACGAGCTCGGACGAGAGGTCGTGCACTTCGAAAGGCCCATGCTGGCACGAGTCCTCGACGGCGAGGACGTGGCCCTCGCGAGCGCGCGCATCATGCGACAGCTCGCGGCTCGAGCGGAGGGCTGGATCCGTGCGCGGCCCGGTGAGTGGCTGCTATGGCACCGCCTTCCGGAGTTCTGGAGAGCCGCCGAATGAGTAGCGCCGCGCTGCGCTTCTCGAGGCGCTCCGCACTTCCTGTGCTCCTTCAGACGGAAGCGGCCGAGTGCGGACTGGCGTGCCTTGCAATGGTCGCGAGCTATCACGGACGCCAGACCGACCTGACTTCTCTGCGGCGTGATCACGCGGCGTCGCTTCGAGGCACCAGCCTCAAGTCCCTCATGCTGACGGCGAGCCAGCTCGGCCTGAGCTGCCGACCCCTCCGGATCGCCCTGGATGAGCTCTGCGCACTGAGGACACCGGCCATCCTGCACTGGGACGCGACGCACTTCGTCGTGCTGAGGAGCGCCTCACGCCGCGGAATCGTCGTCCACAATCCGGCCCTCGGCAGACGGACCTACTCGCTTCGGGAGGCGTCACCACACCTGACCGGGGTGGCCCTGGAGCTCCTGCCCATGGACGGATTCGAGCCCGGCCCCAGCAGCGAGAAGCTCCAGCTGGCGGATCTCTGGAGACGTGCCTCGGGCTTGAAGGGCGCTCTCGCTCAGCTCTTCGTCGTGTCGCTGGTCCTCCAGGTCTTCGCGCTGGCGAGCCCGTTCTACATGCAGCTCGTGGTGGATGAGGGCCTCGCGAGGCGCGATCGGGACCTTCTCTCGCTACTCGCCCTGGCGTTCGTGCTTCTGATGCTGATCCATCTGGGGACCAGGGCGCTGCGCTCATGGCTCGTTTTGCGGCTGGGGTCGGAGCTCGGCTTTCAGATCGTCTCGAACCTGTTTCACCACCTGCTGCGACTTCCCATCTCGTACTTCGAGAAGCGCCACCTGGGAGACGTTGTTTCCCGCTTCGGCTCGCTCGAGCCGATCACCAGGCTCTTCACCACCGGGTTGGTCACCGTCGGGATCGAATGGGCTGATGGCGCTCGCGACCCTCGCCATGATCCTCGCCTACAGCCCGGTGCTGTCCTCGGTCGTACTCGCCTCCGTGACCCTGTACTGGTTCACGCGCATCGCTTTCTACGCTCCTCTCAAGGATCTCTCGGAGGAACAGATCGTGGCCGGCGCAAGGGAGGACTCGAGCGTGTTCGAGACGCTCCGGGCCCTGCAAAGCATCAAGGTGTTCGGCTGCGAGTCGGATCGTGAGGTGGTCTGGCAGAATCGCCACGCCGCTCAGCTGAATGCAGGTGTCCGGCTAGGAAGGCTGGCTATCGGTCAGGATGCGATCCGCGGCGTTCTCTTCGGCCTCGAGAACGTGGCCGTGATCTACCTCGGAGCCACCTTGGTCCTGAGCCACGAGCTCACGGTCGGGATGCTCTTCGCGTTCATGTCCTACAAGGGTCAGTTCACGACGAGGCTCTCCGCGCTGATTGACCAGGCGATCGAGCTCCGGATGCTGGACTTGCATCTCGTCCGCGTGGCGGACATTGCGCTGACCCGCGCGGAGGACGGGTCTCCTGCGAACGGCTCGCGTCCGAGACGAGTCGATGGCTGCATCGAGCTCGTAGACCTCGGGTTCCGCTACGCTGCCTCTGACCCACCGGTCCTGGAGGGTCTCAACCTCACGATCGAGCGTGGCCAGTCGATCGCCATCACGGGACCTTCCGGCTGTGGCAAGACTACGCTCATCAAGCTCCTGCTCGGGCTCCTTTCGCCGAGCTCGGGCGAGGTACGGGTAGACGGAACGCGTCTGGATCAGCTCGGATTGAGCACTTATCGCCATCAGATCGCGGCGGTCATGCAGAACGACCAGCTTCTTTCGGGCTCGATCGCGGACAACATCTGCTTGTTCGACGTGGAGCGCGACGCCGACAGAATCCGTTCCTGCGCGGAGACGGCGGCGATTCATCGAGAGATCGCCAGCATGCCCATGCAGTACGACAGCCAGATCGGCGACATGGGGAGCATGCTGTCCGCTGGACAGCGTCAGCGCGTGCTGCTCGCCCGAGCGCTCTATAGAGAGCCTCGCGTGTTGTTCCTCGACGAGTGGACGTCGAACCTGGATGCCCGACTGGAGGCCCAGATCAACGAAGAGATTGGAAAGCTCGACGTGACTCGAGTGGTTGTCACACATCGTGCGGAGCTCATCGGGAGCATGGACCACGAGCTCGCGCTGGAACCGACGAGGATTATCGGAGACCGTCGAGCTAGTATCTAGGGCGACGAATTCCTCACCGTGCGTCCGAGGTCCCGGATGGTTCGACTGCTATTCCTCGTCGTACTGAGCTTCTCCCTTGCAGCGGCATTCGGCATACGCGCTGCCGTCCTGCATGCAGCGACAGGCCCGTGGACGCTGGTCGCCCCGGCGCCGCAGGGCTTCGACCGCCCGGCAGCCGCGGCGCGTACCCTGGCACATCTGGAGGCGCTGATCAGAATCGACACCCAGAACCCGCCAGGGAACGAGCTCTCGAGCGCGCTCTATCTCGAGTCCGTACTCAACGACGCCGACGGTGTCGAGACGCACGTGCTCCCGGTTGGGGAAGGACGCGCGAACTTCGTCGCGCGGGTGCGCGCAGGGCAGCCAACGGAGCGTCCCGTCCTCGTGATGGGGCACATGGATGTGGTGGGGGCGCAGCCGGACAAGTGGGACAGCCCTCCCTTCTCACCCGCGATCCGCGGCGGTTATCTGTATGGCCGAGGTGCGATCGATGACAAGGGAATGCTGGCAGCTGCTGTGGCGGCGCTGCAGTCCCTGGCCGAGCGGCGCGACCAGCTTTCGCGCGACGTCGTCCTCCTCGCCACCGCTGCCGAGGAAGGGGGCGACCCGGTTGGAGTAGATGTCGTGCTCGCAGAGCATCTCGCGCTGCTCGGAGATCCCGAGTTTGCATTGAACGAGGGCGGCCGCATCCGAATAACCAGCGGCGAGATCCGCTCGGTCAGCATCCAGACCACCGAGAAGATCTATTACGACGTAGAGGTCCGAGCGCTTGGTCCCAGCGGGCACGGCTCCGTGCCGCTGCCGGACAACGCCCTTGCGGCGCTCGCGCGCGCGTTGGGACGCGTCCACGCCTGGCGCGCTCCGGTCCGGCTGAACGAGACCACGCGCTTGTACTTTGGTCGATTGGCCGAGATCGAGTCGGATGGGATGCTCCGCCAGGCCATGCTGGACCTGGTGGGAGACGCCTCGCCCCGCTCGATGGCGGCTGCCGAGATCCTGTCACGAAACCCACTGCACAACACGATGCTCCGAACCGGCCAGGCACTTACACTGATCAGTGGGGGAATTCGGGCGAACGTGATCCCCTCGGAAGGCGTGGCGACCTTCAACGTGCGCGTGCTTCCCGGCGATGACGTAGGCGAGATCGTGACTGGCATGCAGGCAGCCGGCGGAGAGGCGGCGGTAACCTTTGCGCTGGTTGGCGAGCCGCGGAGCTCGCCTCCGGTTTCGCCGGTCGGGACTGCCCTCTTTCGAGCGCTCGAGGAGACGAGCGGGGACATGGCTCCTGGTGCTGTCGTCATGCCGTTCATGTCCGCGGGTGCGACGGACGGCGCCGCTCTGCGCGCCCGTGGAATCCCGACGTACGGCATCCTGCCGTTTCCGTTGGTGGAGCAGGATGAGCTCCGCATGCACGGAGACAACGAGCGGGTCCCACTCCCCGCACTCGCCTGGGCGGTCGAGTTCCTCTACCGCACGCTGGAGACGGTCGCGCGGTGAGCCGACTGGCGCAAGACGGGTACGACGCCTCCACGTTCCGAGTGTGAGCTCGGCAAGGGCGGAGGGAGGCGGCAGCTTCGCACGCTGAGCCGAGCTGTGCCCACGGCGCGCAGCCCTGCAGGGGGAGCCCACGCCTCCAGAGGCGAGTCGGCTAGTCTCCGCCCGGGTGAGGAGACTGGCCGGACAGAACGCTGCGCTGCTTGGTTTGCTGGTGGTCGCGACCGCGGGGTGCGCCGCGATGTCGATCGATCAGCTGAGCAACGACGAGCTCTGCGTCCTGTATCACGTGCGGGTCGACGACCCCGGGGCGCGGCTCCGAAAGTTGCACGAGCCCGACTCCGCTCGTGATTACGACCCAGATCTCCACAAGGCAGCCGCTGCGGAGATTCGAAAGCGCGCGCTGATCTCTCCGGATAGCTGGCCCGATGCCGACTCCGGTCAGGTTCGAGCCGGGATGTCCCGCTGCGCGGTGCTCGCAGCGATGGGCGCTCCTTCCAAATCGAATCCGGCGGACGACAAGTGGATCTACCACCGGGAAGGCCACAGCTCACTCTACGTGTCCTTTCAGGCCGGCCGCGTGGCCAACGCCTGGGTGAACTGACCAAGGCTTGGGTGTCCCTGACTGCTCTGATACGCTCCCTTGCGGGAGGGCCATATGCCTGAGAATCAGAACAAGGAGTTCGAGCTTCGCAGCATCAATCACCTTGCGCTCGTCTGCAAGGACATGGCTCGGACAGTGGACTTCTACAGCAACGTCCTGGGTATGCCACTGATCAAGACGATCGAGCTTCCCAATGGCATGGGACAGCACTTCTTCTTCGACATGGGGAACGGGGGCTCACTCGCCTTCTTCTGGTTCCCCGACGCACCCGAGGCCGCGCCAGGCGTGGCCTCACCGCAGCCGAAGTGGGGCGCCGGTCTCACGACTGCCCATGCGTCGATGAATCACGTGGCGTTCGATATCCCTGTGGAGAAGATCGAGGATTACCAGCGCAGGCTTGCCGCAAAGGGCATTGAGGTCACCGACGTGGTGAACCACGATGACAGCTCGGAGCAGCAGAGCCCTGAGGTCAACGAGACCACGTTCGTCCGGTCGATCTACTTCTTCGATCCGGACGGGATCCTCCTGGAGTTCGCGGGGTGGACGCGCGAGTTCGCCGAGCAAGACGTCAAGCACACACCGGCAAGCGCCTCCTAGCCTCGGCGGCGAACAGCGACCGAGCCCTCGACCGTGCCGATAAGGCGCGGGCTTGGCGCTGTAGCTCGAGGCTCCGTATCATCGGCATCACGTGAGTCTCCTTCCCGGTGCACCCGCCCCATTTGTTAGCCCGTCCCCGATGCCCGGATCGGGACGGGATTGAGTGCACCGCAGCGACAGCAGCCGGAACCTGAAGGCCCAGTAGAGCGCTCCGGCGCTACCCGTCTGCGCCCCAAGCGGAGCGTCTGGCGTAACACCTTCCGCGCGCTCGAGGATCGGAACTTTCGCTGGTTCTTCGCTGCTCAGTTCGGGAGCTTCACGGCGATGAACACACAGATGTTCATCCGTGGCTGGCTCGTCTTCGAGCTGACCGGCTCGTTTGCCGCGCTCGGGATCATTTCGCTGGCCAACGGCACTGCCGGCGTGGCCACGGCGCTCTTCGGTGGCGTGATCGCAGATCGCGTGCGACAGAAGAAGCACGTGGTTCAGGTCGGTCAGGCGCTGAACACGCTCGTCGTGCTTGTCGTGGGCACTCTCATCGCGACCGATCTGCTGCGCTTCTCTCACCTCATCGTGGCGGCCATGGTGCAGGGCGCGGCCATGAACACGATGATGCCCTCGCGTCAGGCCTTGACTCCTGAGATTCTCGGCATGGAGCGCTTGATGAACGCGATCGCCATCAACACGATGGGCATGAACGCGGCTCGTCTGTTGATGCCCGGCCTTGCGGGCTGGCTCGTCGGTGCGTTCGACGGGGGCAACGGCGGGGGCATCCGGGCCGCGCAGTTCGTGTACTACATGATGGCCGCACTGTACGGCTCGTCGATCCTCGGACTTCTCAAGGTGAGGGTGGCGGACCGTGTGCCTCCGCACGGTGGCAGCAATCCTCCGCTGCAGGAGCTGGCCGCAGGATTCCGCTATGTCTGGGAGACACCCACGATTCGAATGCTGCTCGGATGCAACTTCCTGATGGTCCTCTTCTCCATGACGTACTTCATGCTGCTGCCTGGATTCGCCAAGGAGGTGCTCGACACTGGACCGGCGCGGCTCGGCTATCTGACCAGTATCTCTGGCATGGGCTCCGTCATCGGCTCGCTCATCATCGCCTCGCTTCCGAACCGGCGTCGTGGGCTCGTGCTTCTGCTGAGCTCACTGCTCCTCGGGTGCGCGCTTGTGGCGTTTTCGATCTCGACGTCGTACTGGCTGTCGGTCGCGATTCTCACCGTCGTGGGCCTCGGACAGGCCGGGCGCATGTCGCTCAGCAACGTCCTGATCCAGGCCTACGTCGCGGACGATTTTCGAGGCCGTGTGATGAGCTTCTACATGATGGAGTTCAGTCTGATGAGCCTGGGCATCTTCCTCATCGGAGTTCTCGCGAACGAGATCGGTCCTCAGCTCGCGGTTGGTGGTTCCGCGCTCGCCTTGGTGATCATGGCGAGCGTGTTGCTGATCTTCGTTCCGGCCTACCGCAATCTCGCGTGACGCCTGCGACATGAGCTACCAGGAAGGCACAGGGCTCAAGAGCGCGTCGGAGAAGCCGATCTCCCTAGCGGGACGCCCCGTCGAAAGAGCGGCCCGTCGTCCCAGGAGGATTGAGACCATGAAGCTTTTGGGAGTCCTGCTGTTGGGGTGCCTCGTTACAGTCTCCGGCGCAACGAAAGCCGAGGCTGCCGATGAGGCCAGCTGGGCGGACGGAATCATCGTCAGAGCCAGCTTCACGAGCGGCGTCGCAGATCGCGAGCCCGTCGACAGTCTCAGCGAGATCATGAACGACCAGCGGATGATCACTTTTTTCACCGAGCTCCGGAACATGAGCGGCGAGTCCGTCTCGCATCGCTGGGAGTACAACGGCCAGGTGATGGCGGACGTGCCCTTTCAGGTCGCAGGCCCTCGCTGGCGCGTGTGGTCCACGAAGAAGCTGCACGAGTTCTGGCTCGGCGAGTGGACTGTCTCGGTCGTCGCGGAAGATGGATCCGTGCTCGAATCCAAGAGCTTCCACTACGCAGCGCCGGAGCGATCCCCCGCGAACGCCGCTGACTAGAGCCAGTCGGGGCTCGGCAGGCCTTTCTCTTTCAGGAAGGTGGGGTTGAATAGCTTGGACTGGTAGCGGGTGCCGTAGTCGGCGAGGATCGTCACGATTGTGTGCCCCGGACCCATGTCCTCCGCCAGGCGGATTGCGCCTGCGACGTTGATGCCACTCGAGCCGCCGAGGCAAAGCCCCTCTTCCTTGAGCAGATCGAAGATCACTGGAAGAGCTTCCTCGTCCGGAATCCGGTAGGGGTTGTCTACCGGTGCGCCCTCTACGTTTCCCGTGATGCGGCCCTGCCCGATGCCTTCCGTAATGGAGTCCCCCCCGCTTCCCCGCAGCTCTCCATCCTTGAACAGGTGGTACATGGCGGCCCCCGCCGGATCCGCGAGTCCGATCACGACGTCTTTGGAGCGCTCCTTGAGGAAGAGCCCGACCCCCGAGAGAGTGCCTCCGGTTCCCATGGCACAGATGAACCCGTCGACCGTGCCCTCCGTCTGCTCCCAGATCTCGGGTCCGGTCGTGCGAAAGTGCCCGTCGCGATTGGCCAGGTTGTCCCACTGGTTGGCCCACAGCGCGCCGTTGGGATCGCTCGCCGCCAGCTCCTTGGCTACCCGCTCGGAGACGTGCACGTAGTTCTCGGGATTCTTGTACGGCACCGCCGGGACCTCGCGCAGGTCCGCTCCGCACAGCCTCAGCATGTCCTTCTTCTCCTGGCTCTGCGTGTCGGGGATCACGATGACGGTGCGGTAGCCGCGCGCGTTTCCGACGAGCGCGAGGCCGATCCCGGTGTTTCCGGCCGTACCTTCGACGATGACACCACCAGGTCTGAGCGTGCCTCGTTCCTCGGCATCCTGGATGATGTAGAGGGCAGCGCGGTCCTTTACCGAGCCGCCGGGATTCAGGAACTCCGCCTTGCCCAGAATGGTGCAGCCCGTGAGCTCAGACGCCTTGCGGAGCTTGATGAGCGGCGTGTTGCCGATGGTCTCTGAGAATCCGTTGCGCATGTCCATGGTTAAGCGCGGCCATTACAAGACGGCGCTTGATGCACTGTCAAGCCTGGCTGGGTCGCTCCCGCTCATCTACGAACTGCTGGTGTAAGCGCCGGATTCCCGTGGGGGTGCCTATCACGGTCAGCCAGTCGCCTTCGTGCAGCACCGTGCTCCCGCGCGGCACGATGACCTCGTCGCTGCGTCGGACGATCGCGACCAGGCAACCGTCGGGAAACGAGATCTCGCGGATCGCTCGGCCCAGGAGGGCTTCCGTCGGAGATCCCCTGTGGACGCCGAGTGAGAGGAAGCGCTCGTTGCGCAGCAGTACCTCTTTTAGGGCGTGCTCGTCCGCGGCCTCGAGCCAGGCGGGCTGGAAGTCGTCCTGGTCTACCCGACTCGCAATCTGGGCGAGTAGCCGTAGGTGACGTGCCGGATCGTGCTCGGGGCTCACGAGGAAGCACATCGCGTAGACGGGCTCAGGGGCGTGGGGGGTCCCGAGCAGGCTTCCGGTCGATACATGGATTCCGTCGCGCGAGCGTACGAGCACCAGCTCCGGCGAATCCACATCCGCCATTCTCAGGTGGGGAAGTGCGACCCCGCGCTCGACCGGCGTCGCGCCGATCAGAGTCCCCTGGAGGAAGCCCTCTCGCAGGTTTCCTGCAGGGTAACGCAGGCGCCGCGCGAGACACTCAGAGGCTTGCTCCACGACGTCTTCGAACGTCATCCCGTCCTCCGCGTCGATCGCCTCCGCGCGCGCGATGACCTCCTCGAAGGGATCCTCCTCGCGAAGACCCTTCTCCTTCAAGAGGCTGCGCAGCTCGGGATCCAATGCGAGCGAGCGTCGTTCGCCCAGGCGCTGGAACACGTGGAAGATCGCGCCAGCGCGGTCGGTCCGCCCGCGGCCATAGAACCAGTAGTAGGCGGAGCTCAGCCCTATCAGCCCGGCACAGAAGAGCGCGGGTGCCGTGCCCATCTCGACGATCAGCAGGCCGGCGGCAGCTACGCCGAAGAGCTGCATCCATGGGTAGCCGGGTGAGCGGTAGCCTGGATCGTACGACTCGATGCGGCTCTCGCGCATGACGATGACGGCCACCGAGGCGAGGCCGAAGACCGTGAGCTGAAAGGCGCTGGCCAGCTTCGCGATGTTCGTCGGGTCGAGGAAGACCAGAATCATGACGATGAGCCCGACGGTGAGCAGGATCGAGTATGTCGGCGTGCCGCGTCGCCCAAGGTGTCGCAAGGCAGGATGCGCGAGATGGTCGCGGCTCATCGCAAGTGGCAAACGCGAGGCGCTCAGCAGGCCGGCATTTGCCACGGATGTAAAGGCCAGGATCGCCGCGACGGAGATCAGCACCGTGCCCCACCCTCCGATCAGGATGTCTGCGGCGGTCGCAACCGATGTGAGGTCTCCTGCGAGCCGGTCGGGTGGGACCAGGCCCACGATCACTGCCGTTCCCAGGCCGTACACGAGAATCGCAGTGCCCAGCGCGAGAAACACGCCAAGGGGTAGGTTTCGTTCTGGGTCCTTCACCTCCTCTGCGAGACTCGCCACGGTCGTAACGCCTACGTAGCTGATGTACACGAACCCGGCCGTGGACAGGATCGAGCCCACGCCAGGCTCGAAGAAAGCGCTGAAGTGAGACTCTTGGAGCAGCGGTAGCCCGCCACCGACGAAGGCCGCGAGGATGCAGAGCAGGCCTGAAACGAGGAGAACCTGAAAGCCTCCACTCGTCTTCGCGCCGTAGAGACAGAGCGCGCCAATGGTCAGCGTGAAGCCGATCGCTAGCTGCTTGACCGGAAGCTCCGGAAAGAAGAGGGCGAGGTACGCACCCATCCCGACCAGCGCGAAGGATGCTTTGAGTGCCACCGCTAGCCAGGTTCCGATACCACCGACCGTGCCCACGAACGAACCCAAACTTCTGTCCAGGAAGTAATAGATGCCGCCGGCCCGAGGCATGGCTGTTGCGAGCTCGACAACGCTGAACATTGCGGGGATCAAAGGGAGGGCAGCGATCAGGTACGCCAAGACCAGCGTGGAGCCGATCTGCGCTGCAGCGAGTCCAGGGAGCAGGAAGAACCCCGCACTCAGCGTCGTGCCCGTGGCAATCGCGTAGACGTTGAGAAGCGTGAGCTCCTTCTTGAGACGCCGTCTCTGCGGGAGAATCGCCATGAGCCCGGAAGGTAAGCCTGGGTGCCGCTACGCTGCCAGTGCACCCGCTCTTGCCGAGGTTGGGCCAAACCCAACGGAGCAGTTTGATAAGATGGGCGTGGCGCTGGCTCAATGATCAATCGAAACGCGAAATTCCGGATCGGACAGGTAGTGCGGCACCGCTTCCGGTCATTTCGCGGTGTCGTGTTCGACGTGGATCCGACCTTCAGCAATACCGAAGAGTGGTGGTTGTCGATCCCCGAGAAGGTGCGACCGAGCAAGGACCAGCCCTACTACCACCTGCTCGCCGAGAACGCGAGCGTTCCCTACATCGCCTATGTGTCCGAGCAGAACCTCCTGGCGGATGCGACAGGAGGGCCTGTCAAGCATCCACAGGTCGAAGAGCTCTTCGGAGATTTGAGAGAAGGGCTCTACGAGCTGCGCCGCCATCGGACACACTGACCGCGAGCTGGATTCGTCCCGAGTTTCTACATGAAGCGAGCGAGAACAGACGCGAGCGCGTCGAGGACTCGCTCCACCACTCCCCTCGATGCGAGCATCGACTCGTCGATCGGGCTCGCGAGCGCGCAGTCTCGCTCGAAGTTCCCGAGCAGCTGGCGAGGGACGTCCCCGCCGGCGATCACCAGGTTGACCTCGTAGGAGCGTTCGAAGCTCTGGCGGTCCAGGTTCGAAGTGCCGATCACCGCGAAGGAGTCGTCGAAGACGGCCGTCTTCGCGTGCATCATGGTCCGCTCGTACTCGAACACCCGAACCCCCGCGCGTAGCAGGCCGGAAAATTTTGCCCGGGCCGCGCGGCGGAGCACCGGGTGGTCGCTTCTGCCGGCGAGCAGCAAGTCCACGCGCACCCCGCGCTGCCCGGCGCGTGCAAGAGCCTCGAGCACCCGCCTGCCGGGTGCGAAGTACGGACTGGTGAGCCCGGCCGTGGCGTTCGCATCGCCCAGCGCGCCGATCAGCAGCGCCCGGGTCCGTCGGCGCCGATAGACCGGGCCGTCCGCGAGGACAGCGCAGCGACTATCGCCGCAGGGAGGAGGCGCGCGGTCGAGGAAGTCGTTCCAGATCAGCCCTGGGCCGTCGGCCCGGAACCAGCTCTCGAGGAAGACGGCCTCCAGATCGCGAACTGCCGGACCCTCGATGAGCGCGTGGGCGTCGCGCCAGCCCAGCCTCGAGTCTCCGGGTCCGCCGTAGTACTCGTTGCCGATGTTGAGTCCGCCAGTGAACGCGACCCGCCCGTCGACGACCAGGATCTTGCGATGATCTCGTTTCCTTGGCGCGAACCTCGCGTACAAGCGTCCGAGCCGATTGAAGGCGATCACGTCCGCGCCGACACTGCGCAGCTCCTCGAGCGAGGAGTCATGGAGACCGCGTGAGCCTACGGCGTCGTAGAGAAGACGCACAGCGACACCCTGGCGCGCCCGCGCAGACAGGGCTTCGAGGAAACGCTTGCCGATCTCGTCATCTCGCAAGATGTAGGTCTCGAGGTGGACCCGCTCACTCGCCGCATCGATCGCGTCCAGCATGGCCTCGAGCCCGGCACGACCCGTGTCGAAGAGCGCGATCCGGTTCCCGTCCGTGAACCGCAGGTCGTGAGCCCGGGTCAGGCGCATGAGCGCGGTCGGCTGCCGGGCGAGACCGTGCCGGCGTAGCCCGGCACGCAAGCGGCGGGAACCCTCGCCCTGCTGCCGGCCAGCTCCGGCTCTCGGGGTGCCGTCCCTGCTCATGCCCGACCTCTGCTGTTGGGGACGACCATCGATCTTCCGGAGGTCGGAGACTACCTGCCTACCGATGTCCAGACCACTTGGACGGCCCTCGCAGCTCGCACTGGGGCGAGCGGGCAGATAGTGAGACACGCACCGCTACGGAGCGCGATGGAGGAGATCGGCCGTAGCCTGGACTCGACTCAGGACGCGCGCGCCGCCGCGCGCAAGCAGCACTCGCTGTCCAGCCGCATCTCGGAGCTGGCCCTGGAGTTCGAGGCGGATCATACTACGATCGCGGGAACGCTGAACCGCCTCACCCAGATGCTGAGCAACTTGGGGATCTAGAGGTCCTGGTGCTCCGCGACAAAGGGCTCGAGGCGGGAGTGCGTCTCGCCGCTGCGCAGCTGCTCCAGCGCCCGTGCCTCCAGCTGGCGCACGCGCTCTCTGGATAGCCCGAGCTTCTGACCGATCTCCTCGAGCGTGTGCTCGCGGCCCCCGTCCAGCCCGAAGCGCCAGCGGAGGATGTCGCGTTCACGCTCGCAGAGTGTCTGGATGGACTCCTGCATCGCGTGCTCGAGGCGAGAGTGATCCATCCCCCTGAGCGGGGAGACCGGATCCGGATCTCGGACCGTGTCCTGCAGCTTCTTCGAGTCGGTGCCGGGTACCGCCTTCTCCAGGCTCACCGGCTCGCGCACGATTCCCTCGAGCTGCTCTACCCGTTCCTCGTCCAGCTCCATGAAGCGGGCCAGCTCGGGAGGGCTAGGCTCCCGGCCGAGCTCCCGCTCGAGGTCGTTTCGGGCTCGGTGGTACTTGCGAAGAGTGTCGTGCAGGTGGCTCGGGATGCGGATGGTGCGCGAGTGGTTCTGGATGGTCCGCACCAGCGCCTGACGAATCCACCAAACTGCGTACGTGGAGAACTTGAACCCGCGCCGATGATCGAACTTCTCCACCGCGCGCATCAGGCCGATGTTCCCCTCTTGGATCAGATCCTGGAAGGGGATCCCCATGTTCCGGAAGTCCTTCGCCAGCGTGATGACGAGCTTGAGGTTGTGCTGGACGAAGCGATTCTTGAACACTGTCAGGCGATCCCAGGCGTCCTCCATCGCCCGAAGGCGCTCCAGGTACACGCTCGCCGGTACCCCGACGTCGGCCTCGAGGGCAGCCAGTCGCCTCTCGAGCTCGCTCAACTCGGCGCGCCGCCGTGCGCGGCCCCGCTCGCTGCGGGGTGCGCGGCGCTTCGCGCTGAGGGATTCACGCTGCGCCAGGGCGTGCACGAGGCTGTCGCGCCGCTCGAGCAGAGCGGTGCGAATGCGCTCGAGAAGCCGAAGGGAGAGATCGATGTCTCCGAGGAGCCGCGCCATGCGCTGATCGAGACGCTGCAGCTTCGCAATGGGCGGGCGGGCCTCGCTCACCAGCTTCTCCCGCCTCGCGAGCAGGCGCTCTACCTTGGCCAGGCTCGTGTCCACGCGCTCGCCGAGATCCTCGGCAGCCGGAGCGCTGCTGTTGAAGGACTCGGAGATCTTGCCCGTGACGCGACTCTGGTCCAGCAGACCGCGCCAGGTCCGGACCGTCTCTTCCGCAGTCCATGGGATCGAGAGGATCGCCAAACGGAAGTCGTGAGTGGCTGACTCGATCTCCTTGGCCAGGATGATCTCGTGCTCCCTCTGCAGGGTCGGAATCCCCCCGATGTCCCCGAAGTACGAGACCAGCGGGTCGCGATCGTGAAGCTCGTTCGTCGGCTTGGTCCGGGGCTGCGCCTCCGGCAGCTTTACTCCCAGGGGCAGACGCACGGCCTCAGAGTCCGTGTCCGATCCCAGATCGGGCGCGTTCGAATTCCATTTCTCGAGTTCACTCGAGGCTGCGTTCAGGGTCATCCCCTCCAGTCCTCCTGGGCCCTCGAGACGGGGCCCGGCTTTTCGTAGCCGGGAACCGCCAGGTCCCCTCGAGCGCGTGAGAGGTGCACGCGCGCATTGTCTTCTCGCTGCTTTGTGTGGGTCACGGCCCGGGAGTGAGAGCCGCGACGGGCTGGTCCCACGCATTTGCGCGGGATGACAAGCCGTTCGGCCGACGCGGCTTTGTGCGCCTGCCGAACCCTCCGGGGATTGGGCCACCGGTCAGACGCCCACCCCGGAGAAATATTCACCCGTCTAGTGGAAGTAAACTCCTTCTCCGCGGAGCGGAGCGCCTCTCTCGCTGCCACCCAGCTGGATGCCCGATTCTGATGCACGGGGCGTGCCGGACTAGGCCCCCGGGAGGCACGCGACCCGGGGGTCCGAGGCGCAGCCGAGTGGCGGGCCACACCGCTAGCTATCCTACTTGAGGCAGAATGTCCACCACTGCAGCAAGAAAAGGGAGAATTTCGTTGTTTCCCGGCCCTCTGCAGCCGGCCGTCGTCCATCTTCCGTAGAGCCTTGCCGTTCTGCTCCACATCCTGGCGGCGCCTGCGGCACTTGCTCCGCGATCGTCTTGCGACCAGTTGACGACAAGGACTGACGTTCTCGCCAGCGCGTACAGTCCCGGTTGTCGGGCGCCGATGAGCAATGATCCAAGCATGGAGCCATGGTCCAAGCTCGGAGGGGACTGGAGAGGAAGCGACATGAGACGACTGCTGTTGGCGATGACGATCGTAGGCCTGACGTGGACGCTGCCGCTCGACGCACACGCTGGTCCCGGATCCTATCTGAAGCGAGTGACCGTCAAGATCATCTACGCCGTCGGAGACGTCCTGTACTCGCCCATGGAGCTGATCGTGACTCCGGTAACGCACGGGATCGACTTTCATCGGCATGACGTCCCCGCAACGCTCGGCGCGGCCCTCGGGCTTCCGGTGGGCTTCGTGAAGGGCCAGATCCGGTTCTACAGGGGGATGGGCGATCTGATTACCGCACCCCTGGTGTCGGAGCGCCCACGACGCTGGGAGTGGACTGTCGGAGGTCACCAGCTCCCGCTGACGGTAACCCTCTACGACGACGACCCGGGCTACGTGGGCGAGGACGCGCTTCCCGACCGCTAGCAGGGCCGGCTCGCGAGCGACTAGATCGGGACCTCGTCGACGATGTCGGCCGCCGAGTCGATCGCGTCGTGGGCCGTGTTGCCCGCAACTGGTATCACGGAGATCACGGCGCCGGTCACACGCATAGGGACCGATACGAGCTTGGTCGCGAAGCAGCCCGTGGCCCCCGCGATCAGGACCAGAAGCGCTAGCAGACGTGTCTTCATTCTTGCTCCCCCCCTATTCGGACTCTATCCAAGCTCATCTGGGGTCGCTACGCGCCTGGGCGCCGACGATCCCGGCGTCGATCAGCGCTGCGATACGCTCCTCCGCCAACCCGGCCTCCTTCAGGACCTCCTCGCTGTGCTCGCCGAGCTCCGGGGCGCGTCGGGCAAAGCCCGCCTGGGTGCGGCTCCAGCCCGCGTAGCGCCGCACGCTCAGCATCGGGCCGTGCGTCGGGTGGTGTGTCTCCCAGAAGAAGTCGTTGTCGAGGAAGAAGGAGTTCGAGAACACGTCCTCGTCTCTCGTGGCAGGTGCCGCGGGCACACGCTGGGCCAACAAGCGCTCGAGCGCCTCGGCGGAGTGGAGCTGCTTCAGCGTGTCGGAGATCAGAGCGGCCAATGCCCCGTCGCGGGGCTCGTCGAGTGCGGCCTCGGCCGACCAGCGCCCGAGCCAGTCCGGGTGCTCGAGCGCCGCGCAGAGTCCACGGAAGTGCGAGCCTTCCGTGCACGCGACCACGAGCCAACCGTCGCGGCAAGGGTAAAAGCGCTGCAGCGCGCCCACTCCAAGACAGTCGCGGTCGCCGAGCGGCGCCGGAGGTCGGCCCTCGTACCAGGTGAGCTCGCCGGACTGGGACAGGACACCCTGGTTCGCAAGGCACGTCTCCACCCGCTGGCCGCGCCCGGTCGTATCACGCGCGTGGAGCGCTGCGAGGATTCCGAACGCCGCGACCAACGCGCTCGTGTTGTCGTTGACCGCGATGGTGTGGAAGACGGGCTCATCGTTCCCGCCCTGTGCTGCCATGAGGCCACTGCGCGCCTGCGTGATCGGATCGAAGCCCGGGTCGCGGGAGAGTATACCCACGGGTCCGTAACCGGTCACCGAGGTGGAGATGATGCGCGGGTTGATCCGGCTCAAGGTGTCGTAGTCGATCCGCAAGCGCTCCAGCACGCCGTGGCGGTAGTTGTCGCAGACCACATCGGCCTGCCGAACAAGCTCATAGAAGACCTCGAGCCCCTCAGGGCGCTTCAGGTCGAGAACCAGGCTGCGCTTGCCCTGATTGAAGCCGACGAAGCCCGGCCCGTAGGCTCGGAGCGCATCCCCTGGGGGGGGCTCGACCTTGATGACGTCCGCGCCGAAGTTCGCGAGTACGGTCGTCGCGAAGGGCCCGGCAATGATCGCGCCGAGATCCAGCGCCCTCACTCCGGCGAGCGGACCTCCGGGGCGTGCGGGGGCGTTGCCGAGCCGGGCGGGCTCACGCGGCGCGAGCGCGTCCACCGGCACAGTCTGCATGAGGTGACGGACCCGGCCCGGACTCTCGCTCAGCTTGACGGGCACTCCGGGGACGTCGACGCGTCCGAGCTCGGCGTGGTGAAGCGATATGCGCATCTCGTTTGCGGCAACGGTCTCGCCTGCGAACCACTCGGCCCTGGTTCCGACCGGGCCCCTCGGCACACCGTGCTCGTGCAGGATGCCAAGCCACTCCTCGCGATCCTTCTCCGCGAAGCGGGCTTCGAATAGAGCCGCAACTCGTCCGGCCACGCCAGGCTTCATCACGTTTGCGAACTCGCCCTCCACGCCCTCCATGACCATGATGTCGAGCAGGTCCATGGCTTTCAGCGCCCTCACGAAGTGCGCGAAGAGCAGCGTACCGAGGAAGAGCCACTCTCCGTCGGCGCAGCGATAGAGCCGATAGTTCGGGACTCCGCCCCTGGCACCTCGGCTGCGCTGCCGGTGGGGCACGCCTTCGGCGTGCAGCATGCTCCCGCTGGTCGCCGCAGCGACTCCGTCCAGGCCGCTCACCGTGAGCACCTGTCCCAGGCCGGTCCCGGCTCGCTCGATCACGCCGGCCGCGAGCGCGACCGCCGCGACCAGCGCGTGCGCGTAGCCGAGTTGCGGTGTGACCAGGTAGACGGGGACATCCTCCCAGCTGAACTGCTGGAAGGCGACCCCGCAGAGAGCCGTGAGCAGTGCATGATCGGGCGGCAGATCCACACCAGATCGTGTATGTCCGTAGGGCGGCAGGGCGGCGTAGAGCAGCCCGGGCTGTTGCGCGCACACGGTGTGCGCCTCCAATCCGGCGGGGGGATCGTCGAAAACGGCGACGTCCGCGCTCGCGAGGAGCTCCAGGGCCCGCTGCAGTCCAGCACCCGTCTCCAGGTCGATCTCGACGCGCAGCTTGTTGCGGTTCCAGCACAGGTAGCCCGGATGCGAACGGAGTCGATCCCCGGACGGCGTCTCGACCTTGATGACCTCGGCTCCCAGGTCGGCCAGCAGCATGCAGGCCATGGGCCCGGGGATCCCCTGGCTAAAGTCGAGGACGCGGAGCCCATCGAAGGCCGCCGTCTCCGAAGCGCTCACAGCGATTCCCTACAGGACGTCGCTGAGGAAACGGTCCAGCTCGCGCGAGAAATCGGCAGGGTTGTCGCTGTGTACGTTGTGCGTGGCTCGCGGGATCACAACGAGGCGTGCGGAGTGCATGGCCTTCACCATTCGCTCCGCCGCGTCTTGCGCGAGAATCTTGCTCTCCGCACCGCGAAACAAGAGGGTCGGCTGCTGGATCGCTCGCACGTCGTCCCACAGCGCATCGGTACGGGCCGCCGCATCGTCCGTGACCCCGGAGGGGCGCGGCCGGCGATCCTGCTTCCAGGTGTAGCGACCATCCGCAGTCTGCTTGAGACTGTGCGTCAGGCTGTAGCGAAGGTGGGACGGGGGACGGTGCGGCATGAACTTGATGGCCCGATCCAGGAAGTCGTCAAAGCGCTCCAGCGTCTCTGTGGCGTGGCGAAACTGCTCCATCTCGATCTGCCCGGCGCGCATCGTCTCGGGGCCAACGTCTACGATGCCCACGGCCGCAAGTTGCCCGGGATAGCGCGCTGCATAGCGGATCGTGTTCATCCCTCCCATGGACATTCCGACCAGGGAGAGCCGCTCGTAGCCGAGCTGCTCGATGAACTGGCGCGTGTCCTCCAACATGAGATCCGAGCCGTTTTCGCCGAGCCGCTGCGCCGACGTCCAGCTTGTGTCGCCATGCCCGCGTTGATCGAGGGCGACCAAATGGTAGCGATCGCGCAGGAGTAGCGCGGCCATGTCCCATGTGTGGGCGGTGAGGGACCCCCCGTGCAGCAGCACAACGTGCGGCAGGTGCTCATTTCCCCAGTCCAGGTAGTGAAAGCGGAGTGCGTTGAGCTCGACGTAGTGATCCTTCGGCGCGACGATGGCAGGTGGCTCGAGTCCTGCCGCTGCCGCGGCCTCTGCCATGAGCGACGTGTAGTCCTCTGCCATGTTCCTCCTCCACTGCGGGCGGCGCGTGGCCCGAGACTCTCATCATACCGGAGGCGGCGTGTATGCTGGCCCTGAGCGAAGAGGAGACCTGCTACGCCGACTGAACCCGTGACCGAGCTTCCCCCGGCAGAAGAGAAACCCGGGTTCGTGCGTGCCATGTTCGACCGCATCGCGCCGCGCTACGATCTCTTGAATCGCCTCATGTCTCTTGGCATGGATCGGAGCTGGCGGTCCGAGGTCGTCGAAGCGTCGGGGATCGGGCCGGGCTCTCTCGTCGTCGACGTGGCCAGCGGAACAGGAGACCTGGCGGAGCTCGCCCGCGCCAGGGGGGCGAGGGTAGTCGCGGTGGATTTCGCGCTCGGAATGCTGCGTGCCGCGCGCCCGCGGGGTGAAGGGGCGTGGCGGGTTCAGGCGGATGCTGCGCTGCTCCCCCTTCCGGATGCCTGTGCCGACGTGGTGACCTGCGGCTTTGCATTGCGCAATTTCCAGAACCTGGACGCGGTCTTTCGCGAGTGCGCGCGGGTACTGGTCAGGGCCGGGCGGGTGGGCTTCGTCGAGTTCGATCAGCCTCCCCCTGGTTTGCTCCGCTGGGGCCACGAGCTCCACCTGCGGCGCATCGTGCCCCGCATCGGAGCCTGGCTCTCCGACGGACCTGCATACCGCTACCTGCCGGCGTCGATGCACTACCTGCCTTCGGAGCAGCAGCTGATCTCGCACCTGGAGCGTGCGGGCTTCACCCGAGTCGGCAAGACGAGCCGCATGCTCGGGGCGATCCAGCTCCTGTCGGCAGAGCGAGTCTGAACCACAGAAGGAGAGCGACGATGATGGTCGAATGGAAGGGGTCAGGTCACTTCGATGATATCCGCTACGAGAAGTCGGGCGACGGCATAGCCAAGGTTACGATCAACCGACCCGAGGTGAGAAACGCCTTTCGCCCGGAGACCGTCTTCGAGCTGCGCCAGGCTTTTCAGGACGCGAGAGAGGACGCCGAGGTTGGCGTGGTGATCCTGACCGGGGAGGGTGATCTGGCCTTCTGCTCTGGTGGAGATCAGAGCATCCGCGGCCACGGCGGGTACGTAGACTCGGGAGGCGTGCCGCGGCTGAACGTGCTGGACCTTCAGCGCGAGATCCGCGCTCTGCCCAAGCCTGTCATCGCGATGGTTGCGGGCTACGCGATTGGCGGAGGTCACGTTCTGCACATGCTCTGCGACCTGACCATCGCTGCGACCAACGCGCGCTTCGGTCAGACGGGGCCGCGTGTCGGCAGCTTCGACGGCGGTTGGGGCGCTTCCTACATGGCGCGGATCGTGGGTCAGAAGAAGGCCCGGGAGATCTGGTTTCTGTGCCGCCAGTACGGCGCGCAGGAGGCTCTCGACATGGGGCTGGTCAACGCCGTGGTACCCCTCGATCAGCTCGAGAGCGAAACCGTGGCGTGGTCCCGCGAGATCCTGGCGAACAGCCCGCTCGCGATCCGGCTGCTAAAGTCGGCCCTCAACGCGGACTGCGATGGCCAGGCGGGCCTGCAGGTGCTCGCCGGGGACGCGACACTCCTCTACTACATGTGCGACGAGGCAAAGGAGGGTCGCGACGCGTTCATGGAGAAGCGGCGGCCCGACTTCTCCGCCTATCCGCGGCTCCCTTGAGCTCCGGGTGCCTCGCTCCCGCCCGCCGGGTATTGGGGCACTGGGTTCTGGCGGTGCGTCCCAGGACCCTTGGAGGCTCGGCCGTGCCGGTACTTGTCGGCAGTGCGGTCGGGTACGCGGAGGGCGCCCATCGAGCGAGTGTCACCCTTGTGTGTTTGCTGGCCGCGATGTTGCTGCAAGCAGGCACGAACCTCGCGAACGATGCGCTGGACTTCGCGCGAGGGATCGACAGCGAGCGCAGGATGGGTCCGACCCGTGTCACGCAGGCGGGTCTGCTCTCCTATCGAGCGGTCCTCACCGCCGCGGGCGGCGCGTTCGGCCTGGCTAGCCTGTGCGGCGTCTATCTCACGGTGCTGGGGGGCCTTCCGATCCTCGTCGTCGGGATGGCCTCGATCGCTGCGGCTGTGGCGTACTCCGCTGGCCCGTTTCCGCTCTCGGCTCTCGGCTTGGGAGAGCTGGCCGCCTTCGTCTTCTTCGGGCTCGTCGCCGTCGCCGGCACGGCCTACCTGCAGACAGGTCGGCTCTCCAGCACGGCATTCGCCGCGGCCGTTCCGGTGGGCGCCCTGATCAGCTGCCTCATGCTGGTGAACAACCTGCGCGACATCGAGAGCGACACGGCGTCTGGCAAGCGGACGCTGGCGGTGCGCCTGGGCCCGGAGCGCAGCCTGCGCCTGTACGCCGTTCTCGTAGGCATCGCCGTGCTCTGGACCGGGGTCCTGGTCCTGACGGCTGCGGGAGCGGGGGCCGTCCTGTGCCTGGCGAGTCTACCCCTCGCGATTTTAGCGGCGAGGAATCTGCGCGCGGCCCGAAGCGCGGAGCAGTTCGGGCGCAGCCTCGCCGAGACTGCGCGGCTGCACGCGGTCTACGGCCTGCTGCTCGCCCTGGCCCTCCTCGCCTGAGGAGGATCGGCCACCGGTTCTTGTGGGACCCGGCCGCGGGCGGCCGCGGCCACCCACCTCCGCTCAGGGCTTCGCCCTTCGCTGCGCGCGCCGCACATGCGGCGCTTGCAGGGTGCCTCGACCCTACCGCAGACTCGAGATCGGACGGCCATCCAAAATAGACGTCAACGAGCGACAGGTCCGACCGGAAGCGAAAAGTGCGAGCGCCGCCGAAGGTTAGCTTCGGCGCGAACACCACTTTGAGCCCGTCGGCTCGTTCTCTATCATGGCTCTAGAGGGGCAACCTGGCCCGTTTGGGCCGGAGGGCGGATGAATCTCAACATCGACGAGACAGGTCCGGTCGAGCGGCGGCTCCGGATCGAGATCCCGACTGTGGACGTTGATGCTGCCTTCGACAACGTCTACAAGGAGCTGCGAGGCTCGGCCCGGATCCCGGGGTTCCGCCGCGGCAAGGCGCCCCGCTCGGTGCTGGAGCGCTATTTTGGCGCCCGCGCGGGGGCCGAGGTTCTCGAGAAGCTCGTGCGGGACTCGCTGATGAAGGCGCTCGCCGACTCCGAGCTCGACGTGATCTCGGAGCCACAGCTCGAGCCGGGCGAACAGCCCAAGCTGGGCTCTTCCTACGCCTATGAGGCGACGGTCGAGATCCGGCCGACGATCGAGCTGGTGAAGCACAGGGGCCTGGAAGTTGCTCGCCCCGCACTCCCCGAGCCCGAGACCGATCCCGTCGAGGCCCACCTCGCGGAGCTGCGCGAGAGTCAGGCCCAGGTCCACGAGGAGGAGCCTGGAGTCGTGTTGGGGGAGGGTCACCTCGCCAACATCTCGTTCGTGGGCAGGATCGATGGCGAGCCCTTCGAGGGCGGAAGCAGCGAGAGCGCGACGTTCACCGTCGGCTCGGAGCAGGCCATTCCCGGTTTCGACGAGCAGCTCCAAGGATTGGCAGTCGGCGCGGAGCACGCCTTCGAGCTGGAGTTCCCAGCGGAGTACCAGCGCGACGAGCTCGCTGGGAAGCTGGCCCGCTTTGAGGTCAAGGTGCTGGGCATCCAGCGCAAGGAGCTGCCCGAGCTCGATGACGAGCTCGCAAAGGACGTGTCCGACCTCGACACGCTGGAGGAGCTCAGAGCCGACGTGCGAAGACGCGTGGACGAGGGACGCGAACGCCAGCTGGAGCAGATGCAGCGGGAGGCGGTCGTCGATGCGCTCATCGAAGCGAACACCTTCCCCTTGCCACCGAGCCTGGTCGAGCGCCAGCTGCAGAGCAGACTGCAACGCGCTCTGGGCCAGCTCGGAAACCAGCTCCCTCGCGAGCAGCTCGGTGGGCTGATCGAGAGCTGGCGGGAAGAGTGGCGCCCACTCGCGGAGCGCGACGTCCAGCTCGGCCTGCTCGTGCCGGAGATCGCCAAGGCCGAGGCGATCGAGGTCACAGCGGAAGAGGTCGACGAGCGCCTGGCCGAGATCGCGAAGGAGCAGGACCGTGGCACCACCGAGATCCGCAAGGCCTACAAGGACGGGGGGGTTCTCCCCGCTCTCGAGGGGGCTCTCCTGGAGGAGAAGGTCGTTGCATTCCTGGTCTCAGAAGCTAGGCTCTCGGATGCATAAGAGGTTGATTTCTAAGGGGAAATGTCGGCTTCCGTGGAACGGGCCCGGACCCGTCCCCGGGTCCGATTCGCTAGAATGAAGTCCATGTCGCTCCTCATTCCTACCGTGATCGAGCAATCGCACCGAGGCGAGCGCGCCTACGACATCTACTCGCGTCTGCTCCGGGATCGCATCATCGTGCTGGGGATGCCGATCAACGAGGACGTCGCGAACATCGTAATCGCCCAGCTCCTGTTTCTGGAGCACGACGATCCCGAGACGGACATCTACCTCTACGTGAACTCGCCCGGTGGAGACGTGAACGCGGGCCTGGGGATTTACGACGTCATGCAGTACGTGAACCCGGACGTGCACACGATCTGCATGGGTCAGGCGGCGAGCATGGGAGCCCTCCTGCTCGCGGCCGGCGCAAGGGGCAAGCGCGAAGCGCTGCCGAACTGCCGGGTGATGATCCATCAGCCGTGGGGTGGGGCCCAGGGCCAGGCCAGCGACATCCAGATCCAGGCGGACGAGATCCTCAAGCTGCGCGAGGCGATGACGGGAATCCTGGCCGAGCACACCCAGCAGGACGTCGCGGTGATCGAGAAGGACACCGAGCGAGACCGCTTCATGTCTGCCGCCGAGGCCGTGGAGTACGGCATCGTCGATCGCATCATCTCCAGACATGAGCGACCCGGGACCAGCGAGAGCCTGGAGGCCCAGTCGTGAGGAAGAAGGAAGACGCGACGAACCTGGCCTGCTCCTTCTGCGGAAAGAGCCAGAAGGAGGTCAAGAAGCTCATCGCGGGGCCGACCGTCTACATCTGCGATGAGTGCATCGAGCTCTGCAACGACATCATCGCCGAGGAGGCGAGCCGCGAGACCGAGGCGGCGACCTCGTCCGTCCCGAAGCCGAAGGAGATCAGGGACATCCTCGACCAGTACGTGATCGGGCAGGACAAGGCCAAGAAGGTGCTCTCGGTCGCGGTTCACAACCACTACCGGCGCATCGAGAACCACTCGGTCGTGGGCGACGTCGACCTGCAGAAGTCGAACGTGCTGCTGCTCGGACCGACCGGCTGTGGCAAGACGCTGCTCGCGCAGACCCTGGCTCGCATCATCGACGTCCCCTTCACGATCGCCGACGCGACAACGCTGACGGAGGCGGGCTACGTCGGTGAGGATGTCGAGAACATCATCCTCAACCTGCTGCAGATCGCGAACTACGACGTCGAGCGCGCGCAACGCGGCATCGTGTACATCGACGAGATCGATAAGGTGGCGCGCAAGAGCGAGAACCCATCGATCACGCGCGACGTCTCCGGCGAGGGGGTTCAGCAGGCTCTGCTCAAGCTCATCGAGGGCACTGTGGCCAACGTGCCTCCGAAGGGCGGGCGCAAGCACCCGCAGCAGGAGTTCGTGCAGGTCGACACGACGAACATCCTCTTCATCTGCGGTGGCGCGTTCCACGGGATCGAGGAGATCGTCGATCGCCGCGTCGGAGTTCAGGGAATGGGCTTCGGCTCCCAGCTGAAGACGAAGACGCGCGGAGTGGGCGTGACCCTTGCCAAGGTCCAGTCCGAAGATCTGCTGAAGTACGGCATGATTCCGGAGTTTGTGGGCCGCCTACCCGTGGTCGCCTCGCTCGAGGAGCTCAGCGGCGAGGCTCTCGTCCGCATCTTGACCGAACCCAAGAACGCGCTCGTCAAGCAGTACCAGAAGCTGCTCGAGCTCGAGGGGGTCGCGCTGCGCTTCACCGACGCTGCCCTCGTAGCGGTGGCGAGAGAGGCGATCAAGCGAAAGTCTGGAGCCCGCGGACTCCGCACGATCCTCGAGGCAACCATGCTGGACATCATGTACGAGATCCCGTCCCGGGATGACGTCTCGGAGGTCGTCATTGGTGAGGACGTGATCCGGAACGGTATGGAGCCTATGATAGTGTACGACCGCGCAGAGAGTGCGTAGAGGGGACGTTCATGGCCTTCTTCAAGGGTGATGAGGACGAGGGCGACGAGAGGTCGGACGATACGGCCGAAGCGACGGCTGTCCCGCTCCTCCCTCTGCGCGAGGTAGTGGTGTTTCCGCACATGGTCGTGCCGCTTTTTGTAGGACGCGAGAAGTCGGTCCGCGCCCTCGAATACGCCATGCAACGCGATCGCGTGCTCCTGCTCTCGGCACAGACGGACGCGAAGGCGGACGAGCCCACAGCGGACGAGATCAACAAGATCGGAACGCTGGGAGCCATCGTTCAGCTGGTCCGGCTGCCCGACGGGACGGTCAAGGTCCTCGTCGAGGGGAAGCGCCGCGTTCGGATCCTCGACTTCGAGTCCGGTGAGGACTTCCTTCTCGCCAAGGTCGAGGACGTCGACGAGAGTGAGGAGCTGACGATCGAGACCGAGGCGCTGATGCGCAGCGTGAACTCGACCTTCGAGAGCTACGTAAAGCTGAACAAAAAGGTTCCGCCGGAGATGGTAGCGAGCGTTGCCGCCATCACGGACGCCGCGCGCCTGTCGGATACCGTCGCTGCTCACTTGAACCTTGACGTGGAGGAGAAGCAGCGGATTCTCGAGATCGCCAGTCCGCGCGAGCGCCTGGAGGAGATCTATACCCTGATGCAGGGCGAGCTCGACGTGCTCCAGGTCGAGACGCGCATTCGCTCCCGCGTGAAGAAGCAGATGGAGCGCTCGCAGAAGGAGTACTACCTCAACGAGCAGATGCGGGCGATCCAGAAGGAGCTCGGCGACCGGGACGAGTTCAAGAACGAGGTCGACGAGCTCGACGAGAAGCTCAAGGCCAAGGATCTCCCAGAGCAGGCCCACGAGCGCTGCGAGAAGGAGATCAAGAAGCTCAAGATGATGTCGCCGATGTCGGCCGAGGCCACAGTGGTCCGGAACTACATCGACTGGATCCTTTCCCTGCCGTGGAACGAGACGAAGGACGAGAAGACCGACGTCTCCGAGGCGGCGGTGATCCTGGACGAGGATCACTACGGACTGGAGAAGCCGAAGGAGCGGATCCTCGAGTACCTCGCCGTTCGCGTCCTTGCCGGCGAGATGAAGGGGCCGATCATTTGCTTCGTCGGGCCGCCAGGCGTAGGCAAGACTTCGCTGGGGCGCTCGATTGCACGCGCCACCGGACGGGACTTCGTGCGTATCAGCCTGGGAGGCGTCCGCGATGAGGCGGAGATCCGGGGTCATCGCCGCACGTACATCGGCGCGTTGCCCGGCAAGATCGTGCACGGTCTCAAGAAGGCGGGCACCGGGAATCCGGTCTTCCTGCTGGACGAGGTCGACAAGATGTCGACCGACTTCCGTGGCGATCCGAGCTCAGCTCTGCTCGAGGTCCTGGATCCCGAGCAGAACAAGACCTTCGAGGATCACTACCTGGATCTCGAGACAGACCTGTCGAAGGTCCTGTTCATCACGACGGCGAACACGCTCGGCCGCATTCCTCCTGCGCTGCAGGACCGGATGGAGATCATCCACCTGCCCGGGTATATCGAGGAAGAGAAGCTGCAGATCGCCCGGAAGTTCCTCGTCCCCAAGCAGGTCAAGGAGCACGGGCTCGTCGAGGGTCAGCTCGAGTTCAGCGATCAGGGCATACTCGAGATCATCCGCTACTTCACCAAGGAGGCCGGCGTCCGGAGCCTCGAGCGCGAGATCGCCTCCATCTGCCGCAAGATCGCCCGCGAGGTCGTCGCGGACTCCGAGTTCAAGGCGAAGATCGGCCCCAAGCAGGTGCGGAAGCACCTGGGAAACGTGAAGTATCGCTTCGGCACGAAGGAGGACAGCGACCAGGTGGGCATCGCCACCGGTCTGGCCTTCACGGAGCTTGGCGGTGGAGACCTGCTCACGATCGAGGCGCTCGTCACGTCCGGCAAGGGACGCGTTCAGATCAGCGGGCGGCTCGGTGACGTCATGCAGGAGTCGGCTCAGGCCGCGATCTCCTACGTTCGCCGGCGCGCGAAGCAGCTGGGTCTCGCGCGCGACTTCTACCAGAAGGTGGACATCCACGTACACGTCCCCGAAGGGGCGGTGCCGAAGGACGGTCCATCGGCGGGCATCACGATGGCCGTGGCGGTCACCTCTGCGCTGACGGGACTGGCAGTGCGTTCGGACATCGCGATGACTGGAGAGATCACGCTGCGTGGCCGCATCCTGCCGATCGGTGGGTTGAAGGAGAAGCTGATTGCGGCGCTGCGGGGCGGTGTGGAGCACGTTCTCATTCCCAAAGAGAACGAGCGCGATCTCAAGGAGATCTCGGCGAAGGTCAAGCGCCGCTTGAACCTCATCCTGGTCGAGAACATGGATCAGGTGCTCGAGCACGCGCTGGTGGCGGAGGATCGCGTTCTCTTCCACGAGATCGTGGAGTACCCCCTCGAGGAGATCTTCGGGGTGGAGCCCACGGTCGAAGCCCCGGCAGGCGTCAACTAGCCGCCGCCACAGGGCGTCCAGGGCGGGTAGCTCAGGGGTAGAGCGACGCGTTTACACCGCGTTGGTCGGGGGTTCAAATCCCTCCTCGCCCACCAAGGCGCCGTTGCCCTTCCGGGCAAGAGTCCGTCTGTGCACCCGGAGGGCCGATTCGAGCCCCGCTTCGGATCAGGAGGTCCGATGCATCAGCCAAATACGCTGGTGAGGGCCTTCGTGCGCTCGCGGGTGGCTCGGCGAATCTCCACGAGGTCAGCGCTGAGCAGGCCGAGATCCGCGAGAGTCCGCTGATCGCCGGGCAAACCGTCCTTCCAGCCGGCGTACGGCTCCTCAACGAGTGCGTGCGCCGCGCGCACCAGGGTGGCGTGTCGCTGTCCCTGCACGGTGTCGCGGAGCTCATTCGCTTCCAGGTGGTGGAGGAGGCCGGCAACGTACGCGTCCGACTCGGAGCCTAGCTCCAGACACGTTGCGACAAGCTCGGCGCAGATACCGGTCTCCAGACTGTGCAGCCAGATGGCGTGTCCCTTTTGGCCGGGCGCCGACTCGACCAGAGTCCGTCGGATGACGAGCCCAGAGACGATCGAGGCGACGGTACGCGCGCCGAGGATCAGAACCGCGCGCTCGAGGCGTGTGATCTTTCCCTCCATTCCATAGAGCGCGGAGTCGGCAGCGCGAACCACGTCCTCTGGCAACCCGGGGGGCACGCCGAGCTTCCCGACGAACTCATCCAGGTTCAGCGAGGGATCGCGGGAGAGACCCAGGATCTCCCCGAGAAACTCGAGATCTGCTCTCGCCTCGCTCCCCACAGCCATTAGAATTGCGCACCCTGGCGCTCTTCGGTACCAACCCTGCGCTCGGAGCGGTAGTTCAGCTGGTTAGAATGCCGGCCTGTCACGCCGGAGGTCGCGGGTTCGAATCCCGTCCGCTCCGCCAGCAAACCTTCGTCAAGTCAGTGACTTGCGCTGCTTCTGCACCAGACTCTAGGCTGCCTCGGCCGAATGGGGGGACTTCTGGGGGTACTTTTCCAGTTCGTCCTCCTTCTGGCCAGCCTGGAGCTTCGCGAGCAAATCAGGCGGCTGTTCGCCGTTCTCCCAGTCGAGCGCGGGCGCGTGGTACACGGGGACCCCGTCGACATTGATCCACGTCGCGTAGTGGTTCTCTGTGACTCCCGTGCTGGCGTGTCCGAGCTGGCGACTCACCCAGGAGACCGAGACCCCCTGCGTTAGCAGGTGGCTCGCGTAAGAGTCTCGGAGGTCCTTCGGCGTCCAGTGGCCGACGTCGGCCTTCTTGAGAACGGTCTTCCAGAGCCTGTGGCGGAAGTTGTTCGGATCGAGGGGCTCGCCAGTGGGAGAGGCGAGCACCAGCTGCTCGAGACTGTCGGGCTCGAGCCTGCGTTGGTTGTATTCGGATCGGAGCGCCCGCCAGAGACGCATACTCAAGAGAACGTTGCGGCTGAGCCCGCTTTTGGGAAGCTCCTCGACTCCGCCCCTCGGGCGGTTCCGGTGGATTCGCAGGTGGCGCCTGGGGTCCCGTTCGCCGTCTCCCCAGTGCACATCTCCCCATCGCAGCCCGATCGCTTCCCCGAGCCGAAGCCCGGCGTCGAGGCAGAGGAGGGCGACGAGCCGTGCCGTGGTGCCGCGAGCCTCAGCCGCGTCGAGGAGGTTCTCCAGGACCCCAGGATCCTCGATCGGGTTGACCTTGGCACCGACGTCGGCTGCTGCGCGTGCGCGCTTTCCTCGCTTCCGGTGCTTCCCCGCCTCTCGCCACTCGCGGATCGGGTCGTAATCTACGGGGACGAGATCCTCCTCGCGGGCGTGGGTGAGGATCCCGGCGAGCACTGCGACGTAGTTGTCGCCCGTGCTCTTCGCGAGTCCGTTCGCTTTCACGTGCGTCGCCCAGAAGTGCCGGATCTGTCCGCTCGTGATCTCGGCGAGCTTCACGTGACCGAAGAACGTCGGGATGGGTCGATGATCGCCGAGTTCTCTTCGATGGTCCGCCTGCGTCGTCGCGGCCAGGTGGTCGATGCCCTCTCGAAGGTATTGGGGAGCGAACTCAGCGACCGTCGGTGTGTCGGACATGCGCACTGGGTACGCTCCGGTGCGCTTCGCATCCTCGTACAGATCTCGAAATGCTGCCGCCTCATCCCAATCGGATGTCTTGGCAGAGATCCTGACTCGGCGGCCATTGATGACCCGCTCATAGTAGATTGCATTGCCGCGGGCGGAGAGGTTCCGGTACTTCGGGCCTTTTGGTTTGCGTTTCATGGTCTTTGTTCCTCGTCTCCGTCGATCTCGCTCCCGGCAGACCGCGGCCATCGGGGACGATGCCAAGCGGCTCCTGGCGCGTTCGTTGAGTAGTCCGGGTTCGCCAGGAGCTGCACGTTGTGGACTGAGATCTCCCGGATCGTCCGCGAGGAGCGTGGATTCACCCTTTGACCGAGCCGGTCGAGAGCTCGTCTAGCAGTCGTCCGCGCTCAACTGCGGATTCACCCGACATTTCCCAGATAACCTCCAGGCTTGTGGAAATCATACCCCCGTACCATCGTCGAGGGAACAGAATGTTCTCCGCGGGCATCCGATGACCTGATGTTCTCGGTTTTCCTGTGTCCGGAAGGCCATTTGCCCCTATTTTCCGTCATCCAGACGCATCTCTCCGATCATTTTCACCTTGCCGTCGATTGCCTCGGTCTACGCCGGGGCGGGTCTTGGTCGCCGATCATCGATCAGCCGCAGGATTTTCTGGAACAAGTCTCTCGGCACCATCACCTCGGCCAATTGGAACGTGACGTAGCGCCCGTGGCTGACCACTTTCGCACCGATCTTCACCAACTTTTCCCGCAGTGGGGTCAGAGACCAGTGCTCCACCTCCTTGGGCAAGGCCAGAGTCCGCATGAAGTTGGCCAGATTGTAGGCCAGGGCATGAAGCTGGAGCCGGACGGCATTGTTGCGGAACTTCCTGCACGAAAGTCGTGTCCACTTGATGGCGTTCTTGCCCTCCTTGATCCATTGCTCTGCCGTACCGCGCTTATTGTAGAAGGCTGCCACCCGCTCGGCGGGGCGGGACAGGTTGGTGACGATGAAGCCGACGCGGGGCCTGTCGAACAACGCGGTGCGCCAGCGCATCCAGGTGTTCCCGGCGGGCAGCACGACGGCCCGCACGACGACCCGCGACCGCCATGCGCGGGGCCAGCCGGTGCGGGTGGAAGATCCGCTGGGCAATGCCACGAGCTACACCTACGACGTGTGGGGCAACCGGCGGACCACCACCGGAGCGGCGGACGATGCGATCACGCTCAGCTACGACATCCGGGGCCGCCAGGTCCGCCGAGACGACCCCGACATGGGGACCTGGACCTACACCTACAACGCGCTGGGCGAGCTGGTGTCGCAGACCGACGCCGTGGCCCAGACCGTGAGCCTGACCTACGATCTGCTGGGGCGGATGACGGGGCGCAGCGAGGCCGAGGGTACGACGAGCTGGACGTACGACACGGCCGCCTGGGGCACGGGCAAGCTGCACCGGGTGAGCGGTCCCGGCGGGTACGAGCGCAGCCACGTCTATGACTTGCGGGGACGGGCCTCTAGCGAAACGGTGACGCTGGGTCAGGACAGCTACCGCGTCACGAGGAGCTACGACGGCGCCAGCCGGGTGGCGCAGCTGACCTATCCGGAGACCGGCTTTGCCGTGGCGCATGGCTACACGGCCAGCGGATATCTGGAGTCCGTCTCCAACGCGGCGACGCCGGCGACAGTGTACTGGACGGCGGAAGAGATGAATGCCGCGGGCCAGATCACCGAGGCGGACTTCGGCAACGGCATCGGCACGACGCGGACCTACGATCCCAAGACCGGGGCGGTCACGGCGATCCAGTCGGGTCCCGGGGATACGGCCAGCGTCCAGGACCTGGGCTATGGGTTCGACCGCCTGGGCAACCTGACCAGCCGCGAGGACTTCCTCCAGGACGTGTACGAGACCTTCACCTTCGACTCCCTGAATCGGCTGACAGGGGCGACGGTCTACGACGCCGACGACGACAGCACGCGGGAGACCAAGAGCTACCGCTACGACGCCATCGGAAACATCGTCCACAAGTCCGATGTGGGGGCGGCGGACTACGTCTACGGCACAAGCAACGAGGCCGGGGCGGGGGACGCGGGCCCGCACGCGGTGGTCGGCGCGGGCGGCAACACCTACGCCTACGACGACAACGGCAATCGGATCTCCGGCGCCGGGCGCACGCTCACCTGGACCAGCTTCAACAAGCCCAAGACCGTCGTGGACACCGCAACCAGCACGACCTTCGAATACGACCCGGAGCGGGCCCGCAGCCGACAGACCAAGGTGCAGGGGGCGGTGACGACCACCATCACGTATGTCGGGGGCTGGTTTGAGCAGGTGGCCAAGACCGGCGAGGCGACGCGGAACATCCACTATATCTTCGCCCGGGGCACGCGGGTCGCGATGCACACCCGCGACGATGCGGCGACACCGAGTACGGCACTGCGCTATCTGCACCGGGACCATCTGGGCTCGGTCGACACCATTACAGACGCGAGCGGCGCGGTGGTGGAGCGCTTGGCCTACGACTCGTTCGGCATGCGGCGGGTGGCTTCGGGAGAGGACGCCTGGGGGGACGCGGCGCTGGCGATTGCCGGGGTCCAGACCCCGCGCGGGTTCACCGACCACGAGCATCTGGACGACTTCGTGCTAGTCCACATGAACGGCCGGGTCTACGACCCGGTCCTGGGCCGGTTCCTGAGCGCGGATCCGTTCATCCAATTCCCCGGGTCGACCCAGGGATGGAACCGCTACACCTGCACACACAACAATCCGCTGTCCTTCACCGACCCCTCGGGCTACTTGCACGTGCCCGACGAGATCGTGGTCATCGGCGTTCCTTTCAAGATCGTGTCTAGCGACTTTTCTTTCCCGACCGTGTCCCAAGGCATCCGAATGGCGACCTTCCTCAGCGGCCTAGCCAAGTTCGTTGCCGATCACCTCGGTCGAGTGTTCTCGCGTGCGGATACCGAAAGCCCCGCCGATCCGATCGAGACACCTCCCCAGGGCGCGGGCGGGGACGTCGGCTCGGAGCACAGCCGCTCCAGGCAGGACAACGTCGACGACTCGGCAACCGGCCCGGTTCCAGCGCAGAGCCGAACCGTCAGCGATGCGGTCGTTACCGACACGACCTCCACCCTAGGCGGCGAAAAGTTCGCTAACGGCGCCGATACCGTAGCCTTTGCAGAGGCTACATGAAAAAGAGAGTGAGTTCGATAGCTTCATGGACTTTACGAAAGCGCAAGGCGTCGAAAGGTCCGTTGACGAAGACTTTACCATTGAGCAAGTTGCTGGTAGGTGGGAAGATTTACCTACCCGGAGCCGCCGTTCTCGAAGTTCAACACCGAACGAGACATCGCCGTCTTTGGTTTTGAGGGGCTATGAGCCGCATGATGCATATGGAAACTTAGTCGATGATAAAGGGTGGATGGCGTCTTGCTGTTGGTCTTCGACCTTCTGCAGTGCGACGACGAGGGCGGCGAGGTCTCGATATCCGCGGACCCTTCGGAAGCGCCGCGTGGCATCGAGCACGGACGCACTGACCCAGCGGACGAGCATCGAGCCTCCACGCCACCGCTTCACGTTGCGTGTGTAGGTCGCGACCGAACCGTTGAGGTTCTCGATCGTGTTCGTGCTCCGCAGGGTCCGGTACAGTGCGCCCTTGAGCCCCAGGCGTTGGAGTGTGAGCGTCTCCTCGAGGCCTTCGCGGATCGACGCCGCGGCTCCGGGATGCTCGGTCTCGAGCGAGTCGGCGAGCCTCTGCAGACGACGCTCCGCCAGCTCCGCGTCCGGGCTGTCCCAGGCCTCGACCAGGACCTTGGACGCGCTGGCGTGGAGTGCCTCGGGCAAGTGCGAGAGGATGTTCCTCCGCTTGTGGATCTGGCAGCGCTGCACGACCCCCAGCCGATCGAAGGTCTTGCGGATCGCGACCCGCAGCGCCCTCGACCCGTCGATCACGAAGACGCGTGCGCGCTCGGAGTCGAGACCCCGCTCGAGCAGATCGCGGAGCAGCGCCTGCGCTACCCGGCTGTTCTCGGTCGTGCCCTCGCGCAGGCCCAGGACGTGCTTCCGCCCGTCGCTGTCCACACCCAGCACGATCAGGATCGTGTGGTCCCGAAACACGACTCCGTCGATCACCAGGACCCGGAGGTCCACGTCGTGAAGCGGCTTGGTCAGCCACGCTGTCATCTGCTGCTGGGACAGCGCCACGAATCGCCGCGACACAGCGCTCTTCGAGATGCTCCGCTCCTCCCCCTCGGCGAGCGGCTCGAGGCTCCGCGCGTACTTGCGCGTCGATACGCCGCACGCGATCGCTTCTAGCGTGTGTCGATCCAACGGATCCCGGTCGGCAGCAAAGACGAAGCTCGGCAGCGCGAGCTCGCCTGCGGCGCCTCGTGCCCGAAGCCGACGGACCGGGATTCGGCGTCCTCCGAGCGTTACCTCTGAGCGCGTGCTGCCCCCGCGGACCGCCTTCCGCTTGGGGTCCTGCTTCCCCTTCGGGCCGCAGAACGTGTCCCGGTCGTGCTCCATCAGCACGCCCAGGACCTGCTGGCCCACGCCGACACACAGGTCGAACAGGGCACTCTTCGCGTCCACGAGCGCCCCCAGAACGGGCAGCGGGATCTGGACCGCCACGGTCTTCGGAGACTCGACGACTTGGAGATGAGCGGGCGGACTGGCATGCTTGGCCATGGTGGCTCCTTCCTTATGGTTGGCACCACCTCCGTAACACACGGAGGCGGAAGGAGCCGCCGCTCTCAGTCTTTCAAGTCTTCAAGTCCAACAGCCTCCGGGACATCCCCCTACGCCAGGTAGAAAGACTTAAGGCACACGACTTTCGTGAGGGCAATATCATTCTGGATGTGGTCGTTCGGAGCTGCAAGGCGACGGATGGGGAGACACTCAATCGTCTTTTCGATCTTACCGGCTCGAAGAACGACAATAAGCGCCCAGCAGAGTTGCTGACGCGAGTAGAGGCCGAGCGGATGTTGCTTGTCGAGCTGAATCCGTCATATGGCTGCTCACTTTTGGCGTTGTGCAAGAAGGTGGAGCTGGAGAAACCCTGACTGGCTAAGCTGGGCGAGACGGGAAGTGGGGCTGCCCTCCAATTCGGTGCTGAATACGGGAATCGAGGCTTGGCGGACGGAGGAACGAGGGCCGCGCGTTTAACGCCGACGATTGTCAGGGCAGGGAGATCAACCCGTAGGAGAACAGGCCTAACTGACGGCGGAACTTCTGTTCGGCCCAGCTGCGCGCGTGGGCGCGTCGGCCTCCTGCTCGGCGCGCAGCTCGTCGAAGAGGGTGCGGCCACGTCACCGGATTATTGCGAGAGATCGCCGGAAAATTATTGCGAAAGAGGCTGCGCAGCGTGGAAGCGGAAAAGCGAAAGTGTGCACGGTGTTCAGAGTACGAACGCCGTGATAGCGGCACTTGGTGGCACGTAGGCGGCACTACGTGGCACCGCGGACGGCTATTTTGCCCGACGTTCGCCCGTCGGCCCCGGAGCTTTGGTCCGACATGCAGAGAGTGATCGGCGCGTCCTAGGCATCATCCGGCCCCCGTCCCGAGGGGCAACGGCGGCGGTCTTGACGAGATCCTTGGCCAGCTCAATCGAGCCTTCCCGCACCACAACCTGGTCGAGCGCGCTTCGATGAAGGAGCGCTCGGCCAACCTTCGCGAGGAGTACGAGTACCCTGGCCAAGCAGGCGGATGATGCCCGCCGGCAGGGTGACGAGCTGCGCCTTGCTGCGCAGGGCACGGAGACCGTCGTGACGGTGGCCGTCGCCGGCGTCTGCGGTGACGACATGGCGATTCAAGAGGGTCGTCTCGTGGTCCGCACCAGTCGGGGCCTCATCCCCTTCGCCGAGATCTCCCAGGGCGAGCGCTGGCGGAAGTCGCTCGACATTGCGGTCGCGGCCGTGGGGGCTTCCGGACTCCTGGTCGTGCGCCAGGAGGCCTGAGAGGGACTGGATCCGGAAAACCGAAAGGCGGTCGCCGCCCACGCGAAGGCCCTCGGAACCGTGATCCTCACGGCGGAGGCGGACGACGGCGAGATTCGGGCGGAGACGCTGAGCGCGTGACCAGGTCGGAACGAGTGGCCCTCATTCTCGAGGGCTTCGACAACTTGATCGGGGATCTCCACACGATCGCGACGCCGGCAATGCGCCAGCAGATCGCAACCGCGTTGGAAGAAGCTCGATTCGACGACAGCCTCGACCGCTTCGAAGAGATCCTTGTCTAGGTCTGGACGAATCTAACGAACGCGTGGGTCGAGGCGGCGACACATCCCGCTTTCTGCGGGAGGCATTGCCATGTCCATCCGTGTCCCCGAGATGAGGGAGCCCTGATGCCAACCCTCGACGACGCCGTGTTTGACGCCGTAGATCGGATCGAGCGGGCGGATCCGAAAGGAGCCAGGCGCGTCCCCGGAGTTACCGAGTCATCGCATTGGGAGTCGTCGCGATCGCCATTCTCTGGTGCCTGCCGTGGGTACTGGGCCTCTGGACGATCCTGCGTTGGCTGTTCAGATGAGGGAAACCGGGATCGAGCACGAGGAGATCCATTGAGCGCGACGCTGATCCAGTGGACCGACCGCAGCATCAGCCCGATCCGTGCTCGCGCTTCCAGCGGGAAGGTCGGTCACTGCTGCGTGAAGATCAGCCCGGCTGTAAGAACTGCTACAGCTCAGCCATGCAAAGCCGGTTCGGACTGCCCTGTTCCAGGAGCAGCACCGCGCGGGCGTCGAGCCATTCCTAGACCAGAAGAAGATCGACAAACTGGACCCGGCGGCCGAGGGAGCGAGCACGTGAGCGATTTCATCGTAGTGATGGAGCGCATCGACTGGCGCGCGCTCGCAACGCTAGCCGTCACTGCAGTAGCGGTCTGGCCAATCTTCGAACGCCGGAACGAACGTCGGAGGGCCGCGATGAGGTTGCGGCGCAGGCTGATCGGCGTCGCCGGCAACGCTAGAGCCGACCTTCGAAGACTCATCCCTCTGCTGGAGGATGCGAAGCCACATCAGACTATTGCTGTGAGGCTGACTAGTACCTCTCTCGACTTGGTGCGAGAACTCCCGACCCTGGAGCAGCGGCTCGAGTTCCTCTCCAACGATGAATGGGAGCGGGTGATGGCCATGTCCTACGCGTTCCGCGATGTAACTGAGAGCCTCCCCGGGACACTCGGTCTCAAGAAGATCCGTCAGTCCGCGGAAGCGGCAGATCACGTGGTGAATCTACTGCGTGATCGCGCACTGCTCCCGCCAGAGCAGGACGATGACTCCCCTTGAGTCGTGGCGTAGCTCCCTCGAGGCGACGTCCCTCGACGAGGTCGATGAGCTGCTTGCCGACGAGGAGCGCGGGTTGTGGAGTTCAGCGGGTGCTCGAGGTCGATGCTCTACCAGGCGATGGCCGACGGCCAGATACGTTTTCTGCGGCGTGGACGGCACCGCCTAGGTCCGAAACGAGAACTCATCCGCTGGCTCCAGCGAGGGGCTTGAGGCATGAGCCGGAGGAGGGGCGGCGTCGCCCCGAAGAAGAGACGGCGCCACGAGGATCTAGCGCGGATCCGGCGTTGACCGTACACAAGACCGCGACGGCTAGCAATGTCGTCCCGATCGGATCGAAGTCCGAGGAGGCAGAGGCAAAAGGGTCGGGACTGGGACTCTTCGACGATGGCGCTCTCTTCCGAACGCAGATCGCGGACGGCAAGTGTCTGGTTATCTACCTCGGTCACCAACTGACCAAGCGGTCGCGTCATGATGATCTCACGAATCTGACTCTCGGGGAAAGACCTAGGGCCGACCACCCGGCGCTCGTCCGTGTCTGCCGGTTCGCAGGGAAACACTTTCTTCCGATGAGCATTCATCACAACATCGCGCCGATCTCGAGGAATCCGACTGAAATCCAGGCACCACTCTATCTCGACGAGCTGGTTCGACTGTTTCGTCACTGTCGCTGGAAAGATGGTGACCGATATTACATAGCTCGGCTTATCTGGTGCCATGCGGGCATCAGCAGACGAATCAACATTGAGAATCTCCCGTTCTGGATAGAAGCGGTCCTCAAAGACTCGGAGGATCAAGTTTCCATCGATCTGTCGTGGGTTATCTTAGCCGACTACATATACAAGGATCTGGACCGGTGGGTCCGAATGATAAGACAATACCCAGATCGATTCGTGATTGGGTCGGACGCAGTTGGTGCTGCCAGTAAGCTCAAACAAGAGCTCAGTAACTTTGACCCGCTGTTGGCAAAGTTGCACTCGGATATCAGAGCCAAAGTTCCTCATGCCAACTTCGCCAATCTGATGCAAGAAATGGCAACAATGAGGGCGAAGGCAGGGCTGGGAGACGAGGGGATCGTATTGGACTACAGATACGAGTGTTCGGAGTATGGCAATACTGGACGGCTGTCCAAATCGGAGTCTTTTACCCGTTCCAGAGAGGAACCCGAATAGAGTGACAGAGGTTCTGATACCATTCGTCCCACAGCGTTTCACAATGCTTGTGCTAGTAGATCAATCCCCCTTTGAAGGTGCTCTAGAGGAGTTCGCGTTGATAGGCAGCTCGTGTCCCTATTCGGCGCTGTCCACTGTGTGGAGGAAAAGAGGATGAGATGCGTTGTCTCATTATTGCCTTGCGTGATCGCGATATGTCTATTCTCCAGCAGTCCGGCGCGGGCTGATTCGGGCTTGTATCTGAGCAGCGAGTTGGGAGCCAACTTCGCTCCGTCAGTGGATACCACCGGAAGCAGCAACGACCGGGCCAGCATGTGCGACGAGTTCATCAATCCAAGGTTCGCCACAGTCACAGAAAATCCGAGATACGAGAACTACAACTGCACGGGCCCCAATCGCGGTGCGACTGGAGACTGGAAGAACAAGTTCGACAGCGCCGAGGGTATTCTGGCCGGAGCGGCGATGGGGTATCGCCTCAGCGAGAAATATCCGGATAGTCTGCTGGGTCGGTTTCGTCTTGAGTTGGAGTACTTCTACCGGAGCTCGGAGTATGATGAGACTTCCGACGTCCCTGGCGCAGCGGGCGAGAGCGGCGACAAGCTCGTTCAAGAAATTCGGACAGCGACGGATTGCGGCTCCCTCGCAGCACCAGCGCCTGCTCGACGAGGTCGAGGTGCGCCAGCACGCCGATTGGGTCGAGGTGTACTACGCACGAGAACGGTGTCGCCGAGCAGGCGCACTACCGGACGAAGTCTGCGCTGTCCGCGCGCCCCGGCGTGATGCGGGTCGAGCGCAGTCCGTAGGGCTCGAGCACCGCGGCGAATCGCGCCGTCAGCGCACGGCCGCCGCTGCGCTTGAGCTCGTGGGTCGCCGCCGAGAGATTGTCCGAGCGCGCCACCTCGGGCACACCTCCCAGAGCCCCCTGCAGTCCCGCGACCAGCGCCTCGTAAGTCTCCCCGAACGCTACCGCGACCCAGTGCCAGG
Organism: Myxococcota bacterium; assembly: GCA_965247115.1. GTDB lineage: Bacteria > Myxococcota_A > UBA9160 > SZUA-336 > SZUA-336 > JAUXJB01. The sequence continues at coordinate 1,076,613 of CBDFGR010000003.1, read as the reverse complement.
CCGCTTCCCTCTGCGAGGGCTTGGAGGACACCCTCACCCTGTTGCGCATCGAGGTGAAGGGAACGCTCCTTCAGAGTCTTCGGAGCACGAACGCGATCGAGAGCCTGAACGACAAGATCGCGTCGTACACGCGCCGGGTGAAGCGGTGGCAGGGAGGGAAGATGATCCTCCACTGGGTCGGAGTCGCCATCCTCGGCGCTCGCAAGGGATTCCGGCGGCGTCAAGGGGATGAAAGACATGTCAACGCTTGTGGACGCACTTAGACGACATGAGGAATCGCTTCACGCAGAGAACGAAGCCGCGTAAGATCACTCAAACTTGGAGTCGCCGCTCTTGCAGATCTAACACCGAATGGGACATGCCCCGATCCCCTGTCGACGTTCGAGCGCAGCGTTAACCGGGGATTGAGGGTACAGACATGAGCAAGACACCGCTCAAGGTTATCGCCGGCACGCCCGACAAACCGCTGGTTATCGGCGACATCGAAATTCCCTGCTATGTGCTGGAGGATGAGACACGGGTATTGAGCCAAGGCGGGTTCTTGAAAGCGATAGTCCGGTGACGCACTCCCAAGGCGGGAACCGGGGGGTGTCGACACCCCCCCCCGGGCCTTTTGGCTTCAAAGAACCTAAAGCCCATTATTTCCAACAAGTTGATCGCGTCGACAACCCCAATACCGTTTCAAAGGCCTACCGGGGGCATTAGCTTTGGATATCCCGCCGTGATGTTGCCGCAAGTCTGCAACGTCTATCTGGAGACAAGGGAAGCCGGGGAACTGTTGCCTTCGCAACGACACATCGCAGATAGAGCCGGAATCGCTCATCAAGGTCGAGCCGCACGCGACTGCCGGCTGAGCGGGAACAGGAAGCGCAGCCCATGAAAACCGCAATCCTGTTGGGCGCCGGTTCGTCGCTACCGGCCGGATTTCCTTCTACCCGATGTCTGACCCATCGGGTACTGACAGGCACCCGTGTTGAGAGACACTCGGACGGAACATATTGCCTCATCGAAAGCGAGGCACCGACGGGGGGCGCCGTGCGGCTCGCCAACGGCGTGGCGCGACGACTTCATGCGGAGGCCGAACGCTATGTTTCGGCACACGGCGAGAGGCCGGCCAACTACGAGGACCTATTCTACCTCGCCAAGCAAGCATCGGACGAAGAACTGGGCGAGATGGAGAACCCCGCTATCCGCTCGTATGTTGATGAACTAAGAGCTGACATGTCGCCATTGATCGAAGCTGCAAACGCAGAAAACGAAGATCCGAACGTACCATACTGTCCAAATATCCCGGACGATTTCAATTATCTGCTCGACGAGACGTGCAATCACATTTCAGATCTCGTTTGGAGAAATCTTTGCCCCAAGGCAACGTCTACTGATCACTTGAAGATCCTCGTGGAGGCTTGCCGGACCCAAACTGTCGCCGGCATTGTGACGCTGTGTCGCGATACCCATGTGGAGACCCATCTAAGAACACAAGGGATATCCCTTGCCGATGGGTTCTCTAGCGAAGAAGCCGGTGTCCGGTATTGGATCGGCGACCTTGCTTCGGACGACAAGATTCCATTTCTGAAACTTCACGGTTCCGTCGACTGGTTTCGCCTGAGACCAGACGCTTCCCAGACTTGGTACGATGACAGGATCGGCATTCCGCTCGATGGTGACTTTTGGCATACGAAAACGGTTGCCGGAGTTTCGCAGGTACCTCTCGACGGTCGACCGTGCGAGAAGCCGATCAGTTAGTCGTCTGCGGGTACAGCTTCGGAGATAAGGGGATCAACTCGGAGGTAATCGAGTGGTACTACGAAAAGCACGGCCGACGCTTCCTGGTCATTCACCCGAATCCCGACGGTCTCGTCTCGAACGCGCGCGGTGCCATACAAAACAAATGGAACGAGTGGGAGAACAGCGGGTCCGTTGTTTCCATTGCCAAGCGGATTGAAGAGGTCGATGCCGATAAATTTCTTAGATGGATTCAATGCTTCCGAGTACAGGCGTCGGGGACGTGCTCCCCAAGCTTGCGCTATTGGCGCGCGGCGGAGAGCATGGCGCGGAGTATCTCGTATGGCGCTAGGTCGAGCGATGTTGCCCGAGCACCCGGCAGGCCCGCCGCTCCGAGATCTTGGAGCCGACCACGGACGTGGTCGATACAGTGGCGGGTCACTACATCAGCAACATTTCGGTGTTCGCGGAATTCATCAATCGCGTGATGCGCGACATCCCAAGAGTGGAGCTGCCCCGTTTCGATGGACACCTGAGCGCTTGAGATCTTCCCCGAGCGCTCCTGATTGATTGTCTCTGATTTCTTCCTGAAGTTGTTCCGAGACTCGGCCCCGCAGGGGGTCGACCCGGGCGAAGCCCGGCTCAGGCTGCCTGCGCACGCTCGAACTCGATCGGCGAGAGATAGCCGAGTGCCGAGTGTCTCCGTCGAGGATTGTAGAAGCCCTCGATGAAGTCGAAGATCGCGATCCGTGCCTCGCTCTGGCTGCGGAAGCGGACGCGATCGAGCAGCTCGCACTCGAGCGTGGCCCGGTGGTTGCTCACGAACTCGAACGCCCGCGGGGCGTAGAGCCGGTCTCCTGAGCGAACCAGGCCGCGGCTTCTTTCAGGATCTCCTTCTCCTCGCGGAGAACCCGATTCTCACGCCGCAGCCGGCGCAGCTCCTCCTTCTCCTCCGTCGTCAGCCCGTCCGTGAGGGTGCCTGTATCCCGCTCGGCCTGGCGGATCCAGTTCCAGATCGACTGCGCCGTTGGCTCGAACTCCCGCGATAGCGACTCGGGCGTCCGCCCCCCACGCACATTCGGCCTCGCTGGGACTCGGCCTTCCCATTCCCGTCGTCGTCCGATTTAGTCTCATCAACTCCTGCGAGGCGACGGCGTGCAGCCTCGACCTCTTTGTCGAGCACCCCGACACGCACGCCCATGCGCCTTGCCTCGGCCTTGCGCACCAGTTCGTACTCGACCAAATCTAGCTGCGAGAGGTGTTCGACGTCCTACACAAAATCAGCTGCCATAGTCGCTCCCTAACGCCCGCGTTGGCTCCGAGCAGTAACCCAAGCGATGGCGCGGTCGGCCTGCCGCGCGGTGAGACCAGGCGCGTGTACCAGCGCCCAGAGCGAGGCGAGTTCACGGGCGAGCCGGGGCTCGAGCGCACGATAGAGCGTCCCGGTCAGGCGCAAGAGGGCGGTACGGCTCGGGCTGATGGTGTGCGACTCCGCGAGCAGCTGATCGTGGCGGGAGGAGCCTGGGGGACCGCAACCTCCCCCGCGGAACATTCGTCCGGCTTGGGCTGACGACCTTTCGGTCTGACTCAGTCTCCCGCCCAGGACCAACCGCACCCCCGGCGCAAAGTCAAGCGAGGGTTCCCCGAGGGCTCCCAACTCCCACGAACTCCCACGAACTCCCACGAACTCTCGCGAGTTCTCTGGGCGGCCGACGAGGGGCAATAGCCGCATCGAGGGGACGAGACCAGTTTGCTCCGGCCTGCGTCCACCGCCAAGCAGACTGCCCAATCTCGACAGGGAGGAGACGAGGCCAGGTTTTCTCCCTAGTTTCCGGGGCTTTGCCGGAGTCGGGTGCAACACGAGACGCCCGGGAGGCGCGGAAAGAGCAGCATTTTCGGGTCCGGTCTCGTCTCTCGATTTCCGGGGGGAGCGTTTGCGCCAACGGCTTCCCAGTGGGTGTTCCGTTTGCACTACAGTGGCCACCGATGGCCGTTTGGGTCCATCATATTCACTTGCCGGGCCGATGGGCGGCGTGATCGGTCTGGACTGGTCGGGCGTGCGCGCCATCGCGCAGATGACGGTGCGTCGGGGATTCGGACTTTCGGGTTCAACACGCCTTCCCAGTCATCGGCACTGTGAACGTTGCCGGGGCGCAGGGAACACCGCTCAAGGTCACCGAACTGGTTGAACAGGAATAGGGGGTGGTAGCAGGTGCAGCCGAAGTGACCGTTGTAGGCCGATCCCTCCTGCTCGCCATGGGTCGGGCTGACGCTGCTATCCATGTCGAGGATGATCCTCGTCGGTGGGCGACGGTCATGCACACTGTCGATCCATTGCCCGGAAAGATCGGGAAGCGCGGCGAGGTTTTCCTCAGTGGCCAGAACCTCCGTCTCGAAGCGCCCCATCTGACTGGTCGAGGCAGCCTGTTTCGTGACAGCATGGCCGCCGACGATCCAGCGCATGACCGGGTCGAGGCTGAGTCGGTCGGCATCGTTCACGTCGTCGTACCCGCCAAGGCGTCCGAAAACGGACTGGCGGAACTGCCCGACAAGACCGTGGCTGATCGTTCCTCCCACGACGGGTGTCCGTGAGTACGTCCCCGGCAATCTCGGTCAGTCCGACCGCATCATCCAGCTCCCGGTACGGCAACAACCCAGCGTCGGAAGTGACCTTGGAACCGTGGAACTCCAGCTTGAGTCGACGGTCAAGATCCAGCCTCAGAACCCCCTCTTTCGATTCACCCATCGGGTGAGCCATATCAACACCCCCAATCCGCCTATGCGTAATGATTCTCATGCCAGAATCCGGGTCCGCTGTCGTCAAATCACAAGGTCATCTGGGCAATGCGGGGTAATCCGATGCTACAGGCTTGATCGGGGGTAGAGAGATGCGCGAGGCGCGGATCCCAGCGGCCGTTCTGCGATAACCGGCGCAAGCTCCGGCGAGATCGCATCAGGCGCCAAATTAATCTATGCCGTGATCAAAGCCAGTCGGTTGTGCAATTCTATTAGATAGGGCGGTGCCTGGCTCATGTCGCCTTCCATCGTCGCTGCCGATTCCGGTGGGTTCGCCGCTCGCTCCGCGAGCACTTCGGGTGTTAACACGAGGCGCGCTGCGGGGAGCGTCTCTTCGTAGTCAGCGCGAATGGTCACATCCGCATCGTCGACTTCTCCGGCACCCGCTGTTACTGATTTACCGTCTATGTAGAAATGCCAGGCGGCCGTCCCGGACGGCGCAATATCCTGCGGCGCGCCACTGAATACTTCACATACGCTGAAACGTTTGCCGGCTTCGTCATGCTTAGCCACCAGATCCTCGAGCACAGACTTTGCCTCGTCAATCCAGTCCGCACGGGCAAAGGCCACTTTCCTATCGCTCATTAGTAAGCTTCCCTGGTCTTCGTTAAGAGTCCCGGCGTTAAGCAAACGGGTCCGTACCCGTCAACATGAGCGGTGCCACTCGCGTGTGATCATTTGATTCTTTGTAGGGATACAGATGTTCACCGAGTCCGAGTACATCCTGTAACGCCGGATGCTTGGCCAGCAGCTGGGGTGAAATCTCGCCCTCCCACAAGTGAATCGGGCGCATATGACGGCGCATGAAGACTTGCACGAGCGTCACCCGCAAACCCGGCTTGGTGCGCGCGACCGAAGCATGCCAGGTGGAACCGTGCCAAATGGCTAACGACCCTGCTTTGCCGATCAAAGGCACCCACTTGAACGGCGTCGTTTCAAGATTCTGTTCGTGCGGTAGGGTTGCGCGCCCAAAGCGATGGCTGCCAGGGACAAACACCGAGGGGCCATCTTCCTCACCCGCATAATCCGTGCAAAGCCAGGATGCATTACACACATGGGCAATGTGACCTCCGCCCGGCGGGATGCCGTGGGCATCGCTATGCAGAAAGACGCCTGCGCTGCCTTGCGGCTTCATGATCCACGTATGGCCTGTGAGCGTGGCACTTTGACCGCATAGCCAATGCACGAGCGCGAGCACTCTGGGGTTGGTCGCGGCTTCGACGAAGACCTCGTCTTCTTCCATCAGAAACCAGGAATTCTTGCCCATCTCTCCCGGCCCCGTTACCTCCTCCTCCGCGGCCGACTCCACGCCCGTCCCGCTTTCTACTGCGGGATTGGCTTCCTTGTACTCGCGGATCTTGATGCCGTTGCGTTTCTCGCAGGTCCGGATGATCGCTTCGCGCAGCCGGTCGGCAAAATCGTCCGCAACGGCCATCTTTTCAGGCGGAACCACCGTCAGACCGTAGGCTTCCAGCTCAACGACATGCTTCATCAAGCCATACTCTTCCAGCTCTTTGACAAGTGGGTCTACGTAGGGTGATGTCTGGTAATCAGCGATGTCCATCGATTCTCCTCCTTCTGTTCTGTCTGCTACCTGCTATTGACGTTTTTGTCAACGCTCGAAAACTGACCCCTTTCCAACGTTTGAAAATTGCCCCCCCCTTGGGACCGACGCCGGACATCCTGTTCTCCTTCTTTCTCCCTTGATCTTTGATCTCAGAGCAGCGAGCCTCGGGCACGAAGGCGTCCGACCCGAGCGAAGCGAGGCTCCGGAGGACCTTCTTCCCCGAGGGGTAGCACTCGGGCCCGACCGAGATCTCGCCTCACAGCGCATCCTCGGCAGCCGCTTTTCGGCCCCGCGCACGCGGCGGAGCGCCGGGACGCCCAGATCGCGATCCTTGAGCCGGTAGCTCTCGCCCTTGAGGAGCCAATACATCCAGCCTAGATTCGGCGATTTGCCATCGCGCCAGGAAAATCGAGCCAGACGTAGAGGAACTTGTAAAAGCACATTCTCGGTAGAAAGTTGACCTTGAAGTTGCTCGCTTTGAGGTACCGGCTTTGAATAAATCCACTGGGATCCTTACTGCACGATCTCCGGTTGGCACGGCGTCACCACGGTCGTCCTGGGAAACTGCGGCTTCGCACCCTGTAAGCCGGAAGACCGCGACCGCGCGCTCCTCATGATGACCCGCACGGAGCAGATCCCATACGGGTCGATGAAAGCGGGATGCCGTGGCGATGGGAGAGCTTCCCGGAGTGGCTCGACGCACTGCAGGCGCCCCAAGGGCGTGAACGTGGTGAGCTTCGTTCCGGTGTCATCCCTCATGGTGTACGTGATGGGGCTCGAGGCGGCGAAGAGCCGTCCGGCCACCAAGGCGGAGCAGCTGGAGATGCAGCGGCTTCTGAACGAGGCGATCGACGCCGGCGCGTGCGGCTTCTCGATTCAGCGCCTCGGCGAGCACTCGCTCCAGGCCGACTACGACGGCACGCCGATGCCCACCGACCAGATGGTCGACGAGGACATCCTGGTTCTGGCCGACGTGCTGCGCGAGCGGGACGAGGGCTTCATCCAGATCACCCAGGCCGCGAGCGGAGATGCGGTTCGCTCCGGCGACGCCCTCAGGAATGAGGACCACGACTTCCTGGAGCGGCTCGCAGGGCGTGCCTCCCGATCCTGCACAACGCGATCGCCGCGATCGAAGATCAACCGAAGTTCCACAAAAGGGAGCTCGCCTGGGTGCACAAATGCAACGAGGAGGGCCTGCGCATGTACGCGCAGGGCGTCATGGTGCGGGGGTGGTTCAGGTTCTCGATGGACCACTGGAACCTGTACGACAGCAGCCCGGCCTGGAACCACGCGACCCTCGGCATCGTCGAGGAGAAGCTCGCGAATCTCTCCGACCCGGAGCTGCTGCGTGTAGAGCTGAGGGAAGAAGAGCCGATGCTCGAGTCGATCGGCGAGCAGACGCGACCCGCCCACCTGAGTGTTCTCGAGACCCCGGGCCACCCCGAGCTCGAGAAGTACATCGGGATGAAGGTCAGCGAGATCGCAGAGGCCGAGGGCAAGCACGTGGTCGACGCGATGCTGGACCTGTCGGTCGCTGGCGACCTCAAGGTCGTCTTCCGTGGCGGGGTGACGCTCGCCTCCGACCCCGCGAAGGTCGGCGAGGTCATGCGCGATCAGTACACACTCGCCGGGGCCTCGGACGGTGGTGCCCACACCAAGTTCATCACGGCCGGTTCGTTCACCACCGACTTCCTGATCTGGCTGGTGCGCGACACCAAGCAGCTGAGCCTCGAGGAGGCCCACTACCACCTGAGCTACCTGCCGGCGCAGGCGGCGGGCCTCCTGGATCGCGGCTTCCTGCGCGAGGGCGCTCCCGCGGACATCGTGGTCTACGACCTCGAGAACCTGAAGCTGACGCCGGAGTCGAACTACGAGGCCGCCCACGACGTCCCCGCCAATGAATGGCGGCTGGTCCAGTACTCCGAGGGCTACCGGTACACACTCGTTAACGGCGAAATCACATTCGAGGACGGCAAGTGCACCGGCGCAACGCCCGGACTGCTGCTCCGGAACCGGCAGATCGGTACGGACCCGCTCGCGGTCGCAGCAGGACGCTGATCTAGCAAGTCCTGCGAATCCAACCCAACGAGAGGGCCGTCGCGACCCTCTCTGACCTACGTCCCTTACAGGGGAGCGGCCCCAAATCAATCGCACGCTGGCGATCGCGTTATTTCTGACTTCTCAAAGATCTGAGGGCATCAGCGACGACCGTCACAGGTCCCGTTGAGGTACCTCCGCCAAGAGGGCTTTCGGATCATGCTCCGTGCCGCCGCGGTACACGGTGACGAGATTTCGGAGCTCGCGGGGGTCGCGCAGCGGGTCGCCGTCGATCACGAGAAAGTCCGCATACCTTCCTGCCGCGACGGCACCGATATCGTTTTCTCGTCGCAGGTGGCGCGCGGCTGCTGACGTGACCGCCTGGATGGCCTGCATGGCCCCCAGCGAATCGGCCAGCATCTCGACCTCGCGCAGCAAGATGAACCCCGGGGGCGGGTACGCCAGCGCGCCGGTGTCCGTACCGCCCACGACGACACCGCCCGCCTCGTGCAACGTGTGAGTCACTTGCTGCAGCTGGTCGAGAACCTCCGGCATGGGCGCGGCATAAGGGTCGAAGAGCGCCATCGTCGTATCCCAGTCAGGGTCCCCCTTCCCGAGATCCCCCGGGAGCCCCTTCCCGCCCAATTTCGCTTCCAACACCGCTGCGAACGCAAGGGCTTGCGGTGTCATGTAACGGCGGTCCGGGTCGTTGCGCACGGCTTCCTTCCCATACTTGGTCGCCCACAGCATGGGCGTGAGAGTCGTCCCTAGGCCGACCTGCTTTTCCGCCATCGCATCGAACCAGGTGCGTGCCCGGACACTCTTGAGGTCGGCCGCTGCCCAGCCTCTGGCGGTGTACTCGTACCACTCCCCACTCATGAACGTGCCGGGGCCGTATTGCATGTCCAGGGCGCAGAAGTCGTTGTAGGGCGAGATCCAGACATGCTCGAGCCCGTCGATGCCCCACTCGATCGCATCGATCGAGTGGGTGTAGCCGAGGTGCCCCGTTACGGGCACGCGTTTGTCGACGAACTGGATAGCGGCCTTCGTCGTTTCTGGAGGCATCGTGAAGTAGAGCTTCACGCCGTCGACGCCGGCTGCGAGCAAATCTCCGATCTTTTGGGGCACCGCTTCGGGCGACGGAACCGTATCGGAGATCTCGAGGAAAAAGGGCAGGTCGACGCTCCGGACAGCGCCATCGAGCAGCGGGCCGTAAACAAGCAGGCGAGGACCGAGGATCTTGCCGCTCTCGAGGTCCGCCCTGAGCTTGAGCACCTTCTCGAGTTTCCCGCCGACATCACGCGCGCTGGTCACTCCCGCAGCGAGGAAAAGTGGCAGGTATGCGTCATCCAGCATCGTCGCGTGAACGTGAGTATCGATCAGACCGGGCACGACGGTCTTGCCCTTGAGGTCGATGAGCTTCGCCCCGGTGGGTACGGGTCGCGGTCCTGGCTCGATCTCGGTGATGCGCTCTCCAGTGACGAGGATCGAGACTCCCTCTCGCGGTTGATCGGCGAGACCATCGATCAGGCGTACGTTCTGAAAGAGTGTGGTTTGTGTCATATCTCCCCCTCTTCGCGACTCTGTGCTCCGTTATACCCTTGGGCACTTCCGCGGGGTCCTCGCGCTGCGAGAGCGAATCGGTGCAATGATGATCGGCCGAGAAAGCACACGTTTCTGTTATTCTAGAGGGGTGCGCTGACTTCTAGTTCCCGAACGTCCGCGACAACTCCAGCCCAAAACTGTGGTCGCGGGCCCAGACGATCGAGTTGGTGCCAAACGACGCGGTGAGCCCTGACGACTCGAGGTAGTACTCGCGGTCCAGGATATTCCTCCCCCAGAGTGCGATCTCGGTCCTGCCGTCGGCGAGCTGCAGGGCCACGCGCGCGTTGAGGAGCCCGCGGTCCTTCCGCTTGGCGCCTTGCGAGTTCAGGATGTCGCCATGCACCCGGCTGCGATACTCGTAGTCCGCCTGCAGCGATAGCATGCCGAGCTCGCCGGCTGGAATTTCATACACGCCGGTCACGTTGAAGCTGTGGTCCGGCACGTGGGAAAACTCGAGGTCCTTGCGGTTGACCACTGTGGGAGGAGTCCCCAGCGGGGACCCCAGCGGCGGTGGCGTGAGGTCGTTGAACTCCTTGTAGTCGGCGTCGGTCACTGCCCAGCCGAAGCTCAGCATCAGGTTGTCGAGCGGCCGGGCCGACATCTCGACCTCGAAGCCCGTGATTTCGGCTTCTGCCGCGTTGACGAGTTGCTGCGAGAAGTTTCCGGCGGCGTCCTGTCGCTGGACCAGGACCTGGATGTTCTCGAAGTCGCTGTAGTAGGCGGCGACATTCAGGCGGAGCCGGTTGTCGAACCAGTCCGACTTAAAACCGACCTCCCAGCTGTCGAGTTTCTCCTCATCTGCGGTGGGGCTAATGCTGGGCGCGCCGATGTTGAAGCCGCCACTCGTATAGCCGCGGCTCCAGCCCCCGTAGACCATAAGACTGTCATTCAGGCGGAAGCTCAGGTTCGCGCGCGGGGTCCAGGCCTTAAAGCGCACACCTATGTCGCCGAAGGAATCCGTGACGTACTTCGCCTCCTGGATGCGCCGCACGCCAGCCGTCAGCGCCAGCCGCTCAGTCAGGTGATAGGTCGCCTCGCCGTAGAGCGCCCAGCTGCGGAAGTCGATCTTGCTCCGGGCATTGCTGGAGGGAAGGGGTAGGAGCTGGAAAAAAGAGAAGCTTCCGTCGGGCAGCGGAATGGGCAAAAATCCCGTGGGCTCGGTGAGGATGCTGAACCCCAAAAGGCTTTTCTCCTTCTCGCGGAACAAGAACGCTCCGCCCACCCAGTCGACCCGGTCGTCGAGCGCCGTGCCGCTTAGCTGCAGCTCTTGGTTCAGGGTGTCGTGGTTAAACTCTATTAAGGAGTCGAAGTACTGGAAGTCCGCTCCGGTGAAGTCGATACGATCGAAGCTCTCCGAGCGGCGCCACGCCGTGATCGACTTGACGGTCGCCCAGCCCAAGTCCCAGCGGAGCGTCCCGGATGTGAGCCACGTGTCGAGGTCGTGCCTCGCGGGGAGGTTCGACGTGCCTCGATCGGGCCCAAGCGCCCACGACCGGTCGCACTCGGCGATGAAGGTGTCGAGGTTGTTGGGAGCGTCTAGACTGGGCTCCGAGGGCAACGCCAAGAGGCCCAACAAGCCGGCGCCGGGGTCCGGGTCAAAGTCGCAGCTCCGCAGCTGGCCGTCCTCGCGGACCCGAGCCCTCTCAAACACGAACCGCGCGTCGACGTTGTCCGTGGGGAGGTAACGCAGGCTCAGGCGCGCCACCTGCGTCCGGTCCGAGAAGGCGTCCGACCCCGTCGCCACGTTCTTCATGTAGCCGTCCGAGTTCCGACTGGACCACGAGAGGCGCCCGTAGAGGCGCTCTTCGAGGATCGGGAAGTCGAGCAACGCTTGTGTCGTATAGAGACGGTCGGTCCCGATCCCCAGCTTGACGCGCCCCCCGAATTCACCAGATGGTGGGGTCGTGATCACCTGAATGGCGCCGCCCGCTGTGTTCTTGCCGAAGAGGGTCCCCTGCGGTCCGCGCAGAACTTCCACCCGCTCGACGTCGAGCACGTCGAAGAGGCCGCCGATGGCACGCGGGATGTAGACGCCGTCGATGTAGAGCCCCACCCGCGGATCGGTGAAGCTTCCGATGACGAGGGTGCCGACGCCGCGGATGAACATCCGGAAGCAGTTGGCGACGCCGCACTCGTCCATTTCCAGGGCAGGGATGGCGGCTCCGATGTCCTCGATCGACACGACGGTGCGGCTCTCGAGCTCATCCATCGTCAGCGTCGACACCGAAATGGGTACGTCCTGCAGGCGCTCCTCGCGGCGCCGCGCGGTGACCGTGATCTGCTCAATGGCGGGGGCCTCTCTCACCGCCTCGGGCGCCGCTGGTTCGGGCTCCTGCTGAGCCGCGACTTGCCCGCTCACAATGAGCGTACTCGCCGCGATTCCACCCAATACATAAGTGCGTAGAGTTGGTTTCGTGGACATCTTCGACCCCGCTGAGACTCATGCCCAGGTCCGCGGATCTTCCGTCTCGGTTTTCTCCCAGGAATATCCTGTCACGAGTCAATGCGCAACTGCAACTTCTATCTGCCGGACTCGACCGACGAGGAGGCCCGCCTGCTCGGCACTGTGGCGCTCGAGGATCCCGAGGCGCTCCCTGCGGGTCCCGAGCCCATGACGTCGGAGGGCTCGATAGACGGTGCTCCGAGCTATCCGGACGCCTCGCATCGCGAGCTGGTCCGAGCGCTGCTGGGGACCGAAGCTCGGCCAAGCCAGCGCCATTGCGATCACCTGACGTTCGACAGTGGCATCGAGCTGGGGTGGGCGTCCCGGACAGCCCCTGGCGGCGCTTCGAATGAGGCCATCTGGGCCATAGCGCACGAAACGCTTGCGGAGCTGATAGTAGAGCGAGGGTGACGTCCGGGGTTTGCTGGAAACAAAGGGGGGATGCAACCTCGCGTGAATCAAACAAAACCCGCCGGACCTTCCGGCCACGCGAGGAGACATCCCCTTGGCAACGAGAGTACTGAGCAGCGAGAGGACGAGCCAGAAGATCCGTGAGCTGATCCAGGAGCTGGAGGAAGGAGACGGCCTGGAGGGGCTGCTCCAGCTCGCGATGCGCAAGATCATCGAGGAGGCGCTGGAAGCCGAGGTCAGCGATGTCCTGGGCCGAGGCCACTACGCGCGGCGACGCGAGGGGCAAAAGGGCTACCGCAATGGATCGCGACCGGCGCGGGTGAAGAGCGCCGAAGGTCCGATCGAGTACCGGGCTCCGCAGGTGAGCGACACCGACGAACCCTTCCGTTCCGGGATCCGTCCCGAACTCGAGAAGCGGACGCGCGCCCTGGAAGAGCTGGCGGTGGAGATGTACGCGAGAGGACTCTCGACCCGCGACATCGAGGCCACCTTTCGAGGCGAGGACGGACGGTCCTTGCTTTCGCGGACAGCCGTGAGTGAGGTCACGGAGCAGCTCTGGGAAGAGTACGAGGCCTTTGCGACCCGGGACCTCTCCGAGTTCAAGCTCCTGTACCTGTTCGTGGATGGCGTCGCCGAGCGCCTGCACACCGGTCAGCGTCGCGAGATGGTGCTGTGTGCCTGGGGCATCACCGACGAGGGCGAGAAGGTTCTCCTGCACCTGAGTCCGGGCACGAAGGAGGACACGGCGAGTTGCACGGCCTTCTTCCAGGACCTCAAACGTCGCGGCCTCGAGGATCCGCTCCTCGTCGTCACGGATGGAGCCCCCGGTCTGATCCGCGCGGTCGAGGAGTGCTTTCCCCGGGCGGAGCGACAACGCTGTTTGGCCCATCGGATGCGCAACCTCGCCTCCAAGATCTCCGAGCCCGACTGGCCGGAGTTTCGCGCCCACGCCAAGGCCTGTTACGAGGGACCCTCGCAAGAGGTCGCTCGTCTCCTGCGCGACGACCTGGTCCGACGCTACGAGAAGACGTTACCTACGGCCGTGCAGTGCTTCATGGATGATTTTGAAGCCTGCATCGCCCACTTGCGCTTCCCGGTAAAACACCGTCGCGTGATTCGGACGACGAACTTACTCGAGCGCCTCTTCCTCGAAGAGCGCCGTCGCATGAAGGCGGTCGTACACGCCTTCGGAGAGCGTGCGGTCTTGAAGCTGATGTATGCTGCGTTGATCCGGAGCGCCGAGTCCTGGCGGGGCATCGCGATCAGCGCCTTTGAAGCCCGACAGCTCTCTGTGATTCGGGAAGAGCTTGACCAGAACCACGAACGCCGTCAGGCTCCCGCCATCCCGTCACGCGAAGCCAATCCCCGGTCCCGCGTTTCCAGCAAGAACCGGACGTGACCGAGCGAGCGCGAGACGCCGAGCTCCTTGCAGGCCGCGCTCACGTTGCCCAGCTCCTGGAGCCCGGTGTAGAGTCTGATCCTTCTACCCAAGTCACGTCGGGCCTCGAGGTCGCCGCCCCGGGGACCCGGCGGCGAGATCAAGAAAGGAAAAGGAGGTCCGCCGTGAGTGCGATTGCCAAGACCAGTGCAGGCGAGGTGCGGGGCGCGGTGGAGGGGGACTTGGTCGTGTTCCGCGGGATCCCGTTCGCGCCGCCCCCGGTGGGAGAGCGCCGCTGGCTGCCGCCCGAGCCTCCCGACCGCTGGACAGGCGTGCGCGACGCAGTGGCCTTCTCGCCGGTGTGTCCGCAGGAGCTCTCGGAGCTGATCCCGCCGATCATGAAGATCGACGCTCGCCAGGACGAGGACTGCCTCTACCTCAACCTGTGGACACCCGGGCTCGACGACCGGCGCCGACCCGTTATGGTCTGGATCCACGGCGGCGGCTTCTACATGGGGGCGGCCTCGCAGGTTCTTTACGATGGGCAGCATCTCGCGCGCCGAGGCGACACGGTCATCGTCACGGTCAACTACCGCATGGGCCCCCTGGGCTTCGTCCACCTGCGTGAGGTGAGCGGGGGCGCCATCCCGGCGAGCGGAAACGAGGGCCTGCTCGACCAGATCGCGGCGCTCGAGTGGGTGCGTGACAACATCGAGGCCTTCGGTGGAGACCCCGAGAACGTCACGATCTTTGGCGAGTCCGCGGGCGGCATGAGCGTGAGCACGCTCCTCGCCATGCCCCGGGCGCGCGGCCTGTTCCACAAAGCCATCCCACAGAGCGGGCCGGGTCACTACTTCTACAGCGCTGCCCAGTCCACCGCGCTGCTGGCCCGTCCCATGCTCGAGGCGCTTGGCGTTCGCGGCGACGACGTTGCGACGCTCCGGGCAGCGACGCCCGGGGCGCTGCTCGAGGCCTTCCCCAGCTTCATTCGCAACGTGTTGCGCAGCTCCGACGACCCGCGACGCGCAGGCCTCTGGGCGCGGCCGGTGCTCGACGGCGAGACGCTGCCCCGTCCACCCGAGGATGCGCTGTCGGCTGGCGTCGCGGCGGGCGTGCCGGTACTGGCCGGAACCACTCGCGACGAGATGTCCGGCCGTATGTTAGACCACGCAATGACGCTGAAGGCCCTGGACGAGATGGCGGCCCAGGAGCCAGTCGACTTGAGCGAAGAGGGGCTGGTGAAGCGGGTGAGGGAGGAGTGCCCGGGGGTCGATGCGGCCGCGCTGATCAAGACCTACCGCGAAGCGCGGCGGTCGCGCATGGCCCGGACGGATCCGCTGGCGTTGCTCTCCGCGATCATGACCCACCAGCGCATGTGGATCGGCACGACCAGGCTCCTCGACGCGCAACGCCCACACGCGCCCGTGTATCACTACATCTTCACCTGGATGACACCTGCAGGAGACGGGGGGGTCGGCGCCCAGCACGGCATCGACATCGGCTTCACGTTCGGCACCCACGCGGTGAACGCCGACCTGGCTGCGTTCTACGGACGAGGACCGGCCGCCGATGCCCTGGCGGATGCGGTCATGGACGCATGGCTGGCCTTCGCGCGGCACGGCGATCCCAGCAGCGCCGGCGTTGGAACCTGGCCGCCCTACGAAGAGCGGGATCGCGCGACCATGATGATCGGCGAGTCGACCCAGCCGCAGGAGGCGCCCTTCGAGGCCGAGAGACGCGCCTGGGACGGAGTGCCGAGCGACCGGCTCCTGAACATCCCCTCCTGAGGGGCGCACCGGCAACGCGCAGGCTCTCTCCCACACGGTTATGGGTGGCCGACATCACCTACATCCCGACCTGGACGGGGTTCCTGTACCTGGCCGTGGTGATGGACGCCTGGAGCCGGCGGATCGTGGGCTGGGCATGGCGACGCACCTGCGGACTGAGCTGGTCCTCGACGCACTGGACATGGCGCTGTGGCAGCGGCGGCCGGACGGGGTGATCCACCACTCGGATCAGGGCAAGAGAAGGGGAAATCAGAAAAGGAGACTCAAACGCTCAACTGTCCACGAAACCGGGTCAACTCCAGCCGGCTAATGCCGCCTGGTGCCGCGTTTTGTCCCGTTTTTGGCGGCGCTTTTACCGTCCGATTCGCTTGCCCACCGCCTGCATGCGGTCGTAACGCTCTCCCAAATCGGCCAGGAATGGGAATGAAGGCCGATGGTAGCTCCCAAGCTGTTATTCCTGAAACGGATACCTACATGGTGACTACAGAGTACGCTGCAGGAACAGAAAATGCGGGGTGGCCGGTCGCCCAGCGGGCGAATGCTCCAGACCCTGGGCCTCAGCCGGCTACGTGATGGCAAACGAGAGCTACGAGGACTTCGCCCGGGCGCTTCAGACCGAGTACGAGGAGGACTGTGGCGTCGCGTTCGGGAAGGTCCCCATCGCGGCCCTGGCGAAACTCACCCGGGTCGTCGATGGCCAGGAACAGCCGATCGGTCGCGAGGCCGCGGAGGAGATCCAGGCGAGCCTGATTGATCAGGAGATGCTCGACGCCGAGGGATGCATCCAGCCGGCCTTCGACCCCAAGAAGAAGGACTTTGCGATCGATCTACCCGAGGCCCACCGTGACCTCACGCCCGCCGTGATCGACCTCCTGTCCGCAAATCAGATCGAGCGCCACATCCGTCGGGAGCGAGACGAACGGGTGAACCACCTCAAGAGGGAGGTCGCCCTGAGCCCAGAGTTCCGGGCGCTCTGGGAGCGGATCAAGCCCAAGACGACCTATCGAGTGGATTTCGAGACGGTGGTCTGGTCTCTCGGGCTGTTGCGGCCATCAAGCAGATGCCGGCGATCGAGGCCCCTCGTATCCGTATCAGTGCGGGTCAGATCGCTGTCGAGAAGGGAGGCGTCACCACGCAGGCGACGAGCGTCGCGGAAGAACGCGTCGAGTACGGGCGTCTGCCCGTACCCGATATCTTGGCCTATCTGCAGAACGAGACCGAGCTCACCCGGTCCACGTTGGTGAGGATTCTGAAGGAGTCGGGTCGGCTCGGGGAGCTCTTCCACAATCCGCAGCTCTTCATGGATTCGGTCGCTTCGATCCTCAAACACGAGCTCCATCGCCTGCTCGTCGACGGGATCAAGTACGAAAAGCTCGACGGCAGTGGCTCCGATGCCGAGTGGGAGATGCTGCTGTTCAAGAACGAGGAGCTGGTCGACTATCTCACGGCGCTCGGGGTCGATAAGTCCGTGTATGAGTACATTCCCTACGACTCCGAGATCGAGCGGGAGTTCGCTCGGAAGCTCGACGAGCGTGAGGACATTCGTCTCTTCGTCAAGCTTCCCGCTTGGTTCTTGATCGATACTCCCGTCGGGCAATACAACCCGGACTGGGCCATTCTCAGGCACGATGGCGAGGCGCTCTACCTTGCCCGTGAAACCAAGGGCACGCGCGACTTCCTGAAGCTCCGCACCACCGAGGCCGACAAGGTCCGGTGCGGGGCTAAGCACCTCGAGGCCTTGGGTGTTCCTTTTGCCGTCGCGGTGACGGCGGACGAAGTGTAGGTCGTCGGGTCGATCGGAAGCACGCGGTGGCAGCCGATGGAAATCTTCGCAAGATCGTTTGCGCAGTACCTCGCGCAGCGCGGTGTCTCGACGCTTCGTGGCGCTCTCGCAGCGAACGCTTTGGGAGAGCCTCTCGGCGGCCGCTTGGAGCGCTCGATCTGCGGGTCGGATGGGCTACCCTTCCGAGACCACTGCCTGCGGATCGCGCTGGGGGACTTCCTCGGAACGCCGGCGCTCATCCAAACTGAGCGGGCTGTGCGAGACAAACGTCTCGGTACCTAGCTGCCGCAGACCCGCCGCAAGCTCCTCGACCCGTGCTCGGCTATCGCAGAAGACGAGGCGCTTCTCGCCCTTGTGGAGCGAGGAGACGACCCTCGCCGTGTTCTCGACGCCACCTACATAGTCCAGCTGCACGGAAGCCGACTGCACCGCCTGGCCGTCCGGTGCGATGATGCGCCTGGGGCGAGACGAGGCAGGCGCAAGCCACTCGAGAAGCGCCTCGGGATTGCCGATGGTCGCGGACAGACCGAGTCGTTGGACCTCGCGCCAGCGAACCCACGCACTCTTTCCAGCAACTGCGAGCAGATGCCATCCTCGATCATCGCCCGCGAAGGAGTGGAGCTCGTCCACGACCACGGCCTGAACGTTCCGGAACAGCGTCCCCGGATCCGATCGACTCGAGACGAGCATGACCTCGATCGACTCGGGTGTGGTCAGCAGCAGATCGGGAGGAACGGCCGGTGCCGAGGTTGGGCTCCTGCTACGGCGCCTTCGCGACAGGTTGGGGACTCCGCCGGGGCGGTTCCAGGTCATCTGCGCAACCGCCAGCTTCAACGACCATGAGCATGCGCCGCTGTTCGGTGCTTAGCTCTCGAGGCTCCCTGCCATCGGTTCGAACAATCGTCGATGGATTTGAACCAGTCGACCCATTCCAGCGTGGCGTACTCGACCTCTTCGAGGTTTTGCCACGGCCCTCTCCCGCGAATGTAATCTCCAAGCCCGGCCTCGTGCTGCGCGTCGTCTCCACGCCCAACGGCCGCCAGAAGCACGATCCGGTGCAGATCGAAACCGCCTGACATCTGACGCTTGATCTGGGAAGACGGTGAAAGTGCCGTGAATCGGACGATAAAAGCGCCGCCAAAAACGTGGCAAAAACCGGCACCACTCTGCATAAGACGGCCGTAGGTGGCACTAGCCGGCACTACGTGGCACCTCGTGGCACCGGGAAGACCACTAGATATAGTGGTGTGGGGACCCCACCTCAAGGAGGACAACGAGCATGGCCCAGGAGTTCAAAGGCGTCGATGAGTTCGCCACGGCTCAGTCGAGGTCGATCGGCTGCCGTCTCTGCTGCCTCGAGAGCGCCGCACGGCCCACGCGCTGAACGGCGAGGACGAATGCCGCGGTGCGGAGGTCTAGGCCTCGAGACTTTGCGACGTCGCGTACGGCGCCATACGCCTTACGCATGACCTTCTCGAGCTCCGCATTCACTCGTTCGTGCTCCCAGCGGAACTGCTGAATATTCTGCGCCCATTCGAAGTAGCTCACCGTCACGCCACCAGCGTTCGCAAGGATGTCCGGAAGAACCGTGATTCCGCGCTTGTGCAGGATCTCATCGGCCTCGGGCGTGGTCGGACCGTTCGCCGCCTCGACGACGATCTGCGCTCGGATGTCCGCCGCGTTCTCCTTGGTGATCACGTCTTCGAGCGCGGCGGGAATGAGGACGTCGGCATTCCACGTGATCACTTCCGAGCTTTCGAACGAATCAGCTCCAGGAAAACCATCGACGGTCCGTTCTTCCCGCGCGTACTCGAGTAGCGCCGGAACGTCCAGACCGTCACGGGCGTGCACACCACCCAGATGGTCTCCCACGGCGACGATCTGTCCGCCCCTCTCAGCGATGAGGCGTGCTGCATGACTGCCGACGTTTCCGAAGCCCTGAATGGCGACGGTGAGGCCCTCGAACGACCTCCCGCCATCCTCAAGCACCTGTTCGAGCGCGAGCATAACGCCCCTGCCGGTCGCTTCATCGCGACCCTCCGAGCCAAAGAGATCCAGCGGCTTTCCCGTCACGACGCCCGGTGAGAACCCGTAGTACTTGGAGTACTCGTCCATGATCCAGGCCATGATCTGGGGATTCGTGTTGACATCCGGAGCGGGGATGTCGATCGTAGGACCGATCACCTCCTTGATGCGTTCGACGAACTCACGGGTGATCGCGTCGAGCTCCATCCCGGAGAGCTCCTTCGGATCGCAGTTGATCCCGCCCTTTGCGCCACCGTAGGGCACGTCGACGACGGCCGTCTTCCAGGTCATGAGGCTCGCCAGGGCAGTCGAGTGGTCCTCATCGACACTGGGATGAAAGCGGAGTCCCCCCTTCATCGGGCCACGCGCGCGGTTGTGCTGCACGCGGTAGCCGATGTGATGGAGGATCTCCCCGGAGTCGCCCTCGGTGACGACCTCGACCTTGACCACGCGCACCGGCGTCTGAAGCACCTGCCGGATCACTCTGGATAGACCGAGCACGTCGGCCGCTCTATTGAAGTAGTAGAGAGTTTCCTCAAGCATCTCCAGTTCTCCGCTCAGGGTGTCCCGGTCACGTCTTCTTAGCGCTGGAAACGCGGGAACGAGCAGCAGCCTCCCGTGACGGTATGGCGGGAGCCTGACGGCGTTCGTGGTTTTGGTCAAGCTCTTCGTGGATCACGGAGAGTTGTCGGGCTTCGAAGGCAGTGATCGTGATGCCGCGCCACGACTCAGCGAGTAACCGCTATGGACATCGGCCTTAAATGTGTTCGAGTTGATCCGCGCACGTCAAGCGGGCCCGGCTTAGTGGCGCTTCGCGGCGCTTGGTTGGCGCGAATCGGCCGCTGCGTAGACCATCGATTGGGTCGGTCGCAACGGGCCAGACGAAGTTCTCGATGGCGAAGGCTTCCTGTCCTGAGTGAACTTCAGGACGATCACTGAGGTGCTTGCGCCATGACGGGAGCGCGGCGCCTAATGCTCCCCGCCGTGCCGAGAGCCGGCGCGGCGACTCTCCAGTGGAGCCCCTAATCGTGGGTAAGCCTCCAGGCGGTATTCGAACCTCGCGATCCTGACCGCGTTGACCCTGCGGGGGGGTCTTCAGCCTCCCGCTTCGCCAGAGCGAGGGGCTGCTGGACTCGGACGTCGCCGCAGACGCTCATCCAGCGACGCCTCTTGCAGGATCGGACGCGACTGTGATAAGTGGAAGATATGCCCGCCTACTTCATCGCTCAGTATGTCGTCAACGATAGTGATCTCTACGGCGAGTACGCTCAGGGTGCCCGTCCCACGCTCGACGCACACGGCGGCGAGCTGGTCGCCATCGACGTCGCTGCAGAGACTATCGAGGGAAAGCCACCGGGACCCCAAACGGTGATCCTGAAGTTCGACTCCGTCGAGAAAGTCAAGGAGTGGTACAACTCGCCCGACTACCAGAAGGTCGTCGGGAAGCGCCTCGCTGCGACAGAGGGCTTCGCCGTAATCTCCCAGGAAATGAATATGGGCTAGCTTCTCCGGGCAGGGGAGCTCGGCATGCGGAAAGTCGGAGTTGTTCCGGGACGCTCGGACTGACCGGTCGGCTGGCCGGGTGCCTGCGCTTGAGATCACCACGAGCTGGGCCGGTCCGATCTGTGGCTGTCTTCTCGGAGATCTCGGCGCCGACGTCGTGAAGGTCGAACCTACGTCCGCTTGCAGGCCGACGCGGGCCAAGTGAAAGCCAGCTGCTACCCCTATCGCAGCTGCGCGCAGCGTTGAAAGTCTGGGTCGCCACCTGAAAATGGCACGATTCCGCCACTGAAATGGCACGATTAACGGGCCGCGCCGTGCTAGTGGCGCTTAGTGGCACTGGCAGCGCCCGCCCCGGGCCACCATATCTAGGGGCGTGGGGCCGTAGAGCGCCTCGCGAATGCCATCGGTAGCCACTGTAGCGTAAACGGACGCTTCCCCTACCTGATGTACGACGCGGTCAATGACTCCCGCACCCGCCCCCAGCATCTCGAGTGGGACGGCCTCGTCCTGCCCGTCGATCACCCCTTCTGGCAGACCCACGGCCCGCCCAACGAATTGGGCTGGCGACCTTTCGGTCTGACTCAGGCTCCCGCCCAGGCCCCTACGCCGCACCCCCGGCGCAAAGTCAAGCGAGGGTTCCCAACTCCCACGAACTCTCACTTATTCTAGCCCTGTCTCACGAAATCCCGCGAGTTCTCTGGGCGGCCGACGAGGGGAATAGCCGCATCGAGGGGACGAGACCGGTTCGCTCCGGACTCCCCCCACCGCCAAGCAGTCCGGCCAATCTCGGCAGGGCGAGACGAGGGCGGGTTTTCCGTACGGTTTCCGGGGTTTTGTCGCAGCCAAGTGCACCGCGAGACGCGCGGGACGTGCGCACCGCGCCACATTATCGGTCCCGGTCTCGGATCTCGATTTCCGGGGGGAGCGTTTGCGCCGACGGCTTCCTAAGGGGTGTTCCGTTTACGCTACAGTGGCCGCCGATGGCCGTTCGCGACCGGGCCGGTTAGTAGCGCGAGGCTGACGCCGTCCTCAGAAGCGGAAGGTCCAAAGCACCTTGACGGCGACGCGACTCGCCCCGTCCAGCCTCCTTCGAGGGCCGCGCGAATTTCATTCAAACCACGGGTCGGCAGGCCGTCTCGGCGGATCTGTCCTCCCTGTCCGGCCTGCTTGTCGCGTACCTGGATCTCCCCGAACTTGGCCTGCCCCGGCTCGGTCCCTTCAGCCCGTTTCTCGGTGCCGGCGGCGGACTGTCCCGCATCGAGATCGATGACACGCGCATGGAGTTTCCCAAAACGGCGACCCTGGTTCCAGGCGAGCCACGGGTTAATCTCTCCTGGATGCTGACGGCGGGATTGGCGGCATCGCTAGGGGAGAAGGTGACAATCGATCTCGCTTGGCGTTACACGGATTACGGCGCCGTCAAAACCGACAGGGCCCAGGGCCGGATCGTCTGGCACGACGGGAGACGCAATCCGCTAGAGATCGACCTCGCCCGAACGAAGGCCAAGCTGAGGGGGCATGGGCTGACGGTGTCCTTGCGCTACGCGTTCTGAAGTCGACGTTTCGGCCGGTCGGCTGCGTGAAGCAGTAAAAGCTCGAGAAATTCTTCTGGCCAGGTTGCACTCCTCCTTGAGTGCGCGGAAGAACCGTGTGCATCGCGATGGCGGCGGGCCGCGGAGCGCGGAGAACACGGCGGTGGCGAAGGGTAGCTCCCCGATTGGCGAGCAGGTGATTGAAGATCGTACCGATGTAGGTCAGTGACTTGCCTGATCCCGTCCCCGAAGTGACGACGAAATCGGTGCCACCCACTACCATGTCCCAGCATTCCACGAAATCTGATCCCCACCAAGACCTTTCCAGATGCGGAGATTGGGGCTCACGCTGCTGCTGTCGCCGTGCCAGCCGGAGGGAGGCGCGCAGGTCCCCCAGGTCAACGTGCGCACCGCGCGGCGCGCCGTCCGCCTGACGTGGCCGCTCGAGCGGCAGTACCTCTGGTACGCGCTCGTCGCTCAGGCGGGTGCGGAGTCGACGTGGACCGCAGACGCGGTCTCTCCGGTCGGAGCGCGGGGGCCGTGGCAAGTGGTGCCGGGAACCTGGATCGAGCACACCGTGCGCCGCGGCCTGGCGGGCTCGCCGTTCGATCCCTGGGTGGCCGCGCATGTCGCGGCGATCCACATGGAGGGCCAAGCCAGAATTTGGGCCGCGCCGCAGCGACCTCTGCCGTCTAGAGCTCCAGGTCGCGAGCTACAACGCCGGTGCCGGCCACCTCATCTCTGCGCAGCGGCTGACCGGGGGCGCCCCCTGCTGGAATAAGATCGCCGCGGAGCTTCCGCGCGTCACCGGCCGGCACTCGGAGGAGACGCACGAGTACGTGGCGCGCTGGCGCCGGATCCTCTCGCGGCTGTGGCGCGTCAACCTCGTCGAGGCCGCCGAGTGATCGGCGCGGTCACCGGCTTTTTTGCGCTGCGGTCCGTGCTCGGATTGCTCAAGTTGGTCACCCTGATCGGTGGCGCCGCAACCCTGATCGGGATGCTCTCCTGCGGCGTCTCGCGGATCGCCGCGGCCGATCGCACCGAGGCCGAGCTCGAGAAGCTGCGCCAGGTCGTCCATGAGACCGCGCGCGTGCTGGAGGCCGAGCGCGCCGCGCGCGAGGCGGCGCAGTCCGCGCGAAAGGAAATCCTCGAGGCGTACCGGCCGCTCCGAGAGCGAGCGATCGAATCCGCGCAGGCAGCCTGCCAGTCGGGTGCGGCGCCCCGCGCCGAGGGCGACTGCGCCGCAGGCTGCCGGATCCCGGAGCCACTGCGGACCGCGCTGGAGAAGATGTGAGGCGGCTCGCCCTCGGCGTCGCCGTGCTGCTGCTGCTCACCGGCTTGCGCGTCCCGTCGTGCAACAGTCCAACAGCTCACGGTCGTCGTCTGCCCGGACCCGCCCCCGGACGAGCGCTGCGTCGCGCCGCCGCCCGTGGAGGCCGGGACGCTGGAGCAGACGGCCGAGTCGCTGGCTCGCACACGGCTGTGGGGTCTCGACTGCGCGGCCGAGGTCAAGATCTGGCGCACAGCCCGAGAAGCGTGCCAACTTCTTTGAAAGCCAAATTGGTGGTGGTGACAATTGGCTTGCGGAAAAGCCACGATCAGGAAGAGGGTCACCCAGCGCGCAGGGAATCCTCACTAATGATCTCACGCGCCGTTTGAGAGGGGCAGGTTTGATCGACCTGCCCCTCTCTTCTATTCCCATACTAAGAAGGCATCATCGCTGCGTCTCCGCAGCGCCAACCCCCCGTTTCGCAAATCGACCCAGCGGGCTTTCGGGGGCGGCGCATTTTCAGAGGCACCGAGGCGGCGTCCCCACACCCACTATCTTCCTCCGCGGCTGGGTCGGGTATTTCCGCTACGGGAACTCGGCACGCACGTTCGACAAAATTCGCACCTATGCGAAGATGCGGCTCGCTCTGTTCGTGTCCCTCTTTCAGGGGCCTCCGGCGACCGCGCTCGTCGGGCGGGGCGCCCGGGACCTGCTCAAGGAGCGAGCCGTCGCCCCGATCGAGGGAACTGAGCGCTGACGGTCACTCCTACGATCGCAGCTCGTACCCCCCAGCTCTTCTCAGCCTGAAATCGGCGAATACACAGTACTGCGCCTGAAGCAACGAAGAGCTCAAACTTTCCAGCTGTACCCCGGAGTCTTCTGTGCTCTAATGCAGTTCGCCCAGTTCCACAGCAGTTGAGGCACTTTGACTTAAGGAGGAAGAACCGATGAATCTCGAACGAATCTTGATGATTCTCATCGTGGTCGCTGCGATCTTGAACGCTATCCCGCAGATTCCCGTTCCGGGACAGATCTGGGGCGTCATCCTGGTCGTCTTGGGGTTGGTTGCGGGCCTAACGAGTCCCAGCGCCGATGACATTACGCAGCGCCTGGTAGTCTACGTCATCGCCGCCCTGCTCCCGACCATCTCGAACAGTCTGGATCCCATCTGGGTCGTCGGGCCCTGGGTCAACTCCGTGCTCGACAACCTGGCGACCGGCATCCAGGGGATGGCCATCGGGCTGCTTCTGATGGCGCTGAGAGGACGGATCATGCCGGCACCGGCCGGTGGCTGAGTCGCGTCCACAGTGTGTAGCCCGGGACCGGTAGGTCAGAGCGGGATCACGAGGATGTTCGGGATCAGCGTGGAGTCGGTAGAGGCAGAGCGGCATTGTTAGACTAACTTGATCGGACCAGTAGAACCAACAATCGAGGGTTCTCAGGCTGCAAGTTGACGCCACTCGGCCAACGCGGCGGAGCGATTGAGTTTGAAGTTCTCCCGGTTGTAAAGATGACGTTCCTGGTTGAAATGATTGTGGATCGAGGAGTGAGCGGCGGCAAATTTCTGCAGGCCCTTGACGTCCCTGAACCTGACCATCGCTCCTTCTCGTCGGCGGAACGGTTGGTGTGAGGTTTCGGCTCGATTGTTGCGCCACTGACCGCAAAGCTGAAGATCCTCGACCCCAATGTCTTTCATCGCGGCACCGTAAGAACGCAGTCGGTCCGTCACGATTACTTCTGGCCGGCCGTAGCGCTTCATTGCACGCTTCAGGAACCTAAGCGCAGCCCTGCGATCCCGGTGCTTTGTGGCAAAGACTTCAAGTACCTCACCTTCGTGATCGACGGCGCGCCACAGATAGTGCATCTCCCCGTTGATCCGCACGAACACCTCATCAAGATGCCAACGCCAGTTCGACCAGTTGCGCCGGTCTACGCGCCGCCTCCTGATCTCGCCAGCGGACACCGGAGCAAACCGATTCCAGCAGTACCGCACCGTCTCGTGACAAATATCGATGCCACGTTCGAACAGAATGTCTGCAACTTGGCGCAATCTTCTACATCGCGAAAGCTCACACAGAATCGATGGTACAGCCATACGGCGTGGCTGATGATCTCGGGCGGGAATCGATATCCGTGGTAGCTCGGCGTGTCGCTTTTCATCGGCCAAGTCTGCCACTCTCCCGCTGAACTTGACAGTACCGGTTCGACTACTGGTGGGAGTAAGTTATCCGCGGCAAGCGCGGCACAGAGAAGGCGGTAGAGCACACGCATGGTCGAAACGACGCACGCGCGGAGCCATCCAAGTGCGCGCCGCCGATCAGCGGATCGCGGTCGGCCGCGGCCTCGAAGCTCGGCATGCTTGGCTCCTTCCTTTTGGTTGGCACACCTCCGTACCACACGGAGGCGGAAGGAGCCGCCGGCCTCATCCTTTCAGGTCTTGAACTCCAACAGCCTCCGGAACGTCCCCCTTTCGTAGGCCGAGAAAGGAAACAGCTGAACGAGTCCCCCCGGCCTCTGAGCGATTGACTCCCGATCGGGAGCCGAGCAACCCGAGACCATTGGACCTGTACGTTCGCTACTTTTGACCGCGAGCTTGGTCGGGCGACATTGGACGCCGTTGTGGAGAGGGACGCTCGGGATGAACGACTTCATCGTCTGGATGAACCGAAGCGGGGCGATTCCGCAGCGCGAGGTGCTCGCCTCTATGGAGCTATTCGCCAAAGAAGTGATCCCGGAGTTTCGGGAGTGAACCTCGAGCGGGTCAGGCCCGGACGTCGTCGAAGCTGACGGTCGACTCCTCGCGCTTCGGTCCGCCACCACAGGCGCGGCGCAGCTCCGGCGCGACCTCCTCGGCAAAGGCCTGCATCTGCTCCTCGACCTCGCGGCCCGAGAAGCCGTCCGTCTCGAACCAGGTGTGGAACATGAAGTCGTCGTAGCCGCAGACCTCCTTCACGCGCAGGATCCCCTCGCCGACCTCGGCCGGCGTGCCGAACAGGGCGATCTCCGCGTCGAGCAGGTCCTGGCCGGAGATCAGCTTGTTGAGATCGAAGTCCTCGACCTCCTCGCCGCGCACCGCGGCGATCAGGGCGCCGAAGCCGAAGGGTCCGTAGTAGTGCCACTGCATCTCCAGGCCGAGCTTGAAGCGCTCGAGATCGCGCTCCTGGCCGGGCAGCAGCAGGTGGATGTAGCGGCAGGTCACGATCCCGCGCCGCTTCTCCGCGTCCCAGCCGTACTTGAAGGGTCCGCGCTGCAGGCGGTCCGGCCAGTCGTGCTTCTCGGCCGCCACGTAGTACGCCGCGATGCGCTTCTTCAAGAAGAGATTGGGCTCCGCGATGAAGTAGTCGTTGATGCCGTGCTGCGCGGCCCACTCGATGGAGCGTGGGCTCGTGAGCGGCTCCCACATCTGCGGGTGCGGCTTCTGGAGCGGCTGCGGGAAGACGCTGATCTCCTTGAGCGTCGTGGTCGTGAACCGCCTGACGCTCGCACACGAGCAAGCGCGGCTCCACGACGGGACCCCGGCGGGCGGAGCCTCTGACGAACGTGGCGGAAACGGTAAATGGCGGCCGTGTCGAAGCCAACCGCCAGTGGCGCGCCGGGGTGTTGACGGCTCCGCTGGTTCTGGGATGCGCTACAGGTCGGTCAGAGGCTGCTGGACGAGCTGAAGGTCAGTGGGACGCGGTTCCTGCAACCCGAGGATGTAGACGACCCGGTCGGTGATCTCACCCTCAGCGTGCGTTGAACGCGCGGGGATCACGACCTTGTCGCCGGGCCCGACGTTGTAACGGATGCCGGTCTCCGCGTCGAGGAAGTCCGTGGTTCCCTCGATCAGGTAGGCGTGTACGTTGTGGTCGTGCCAGTGGACTGGGAGTCCCGGCGAGGCTTGCGACACCAACGTGGCGGGCCAGTAGCCACTGGCCTTGATATCGTCGAACACCTCTTCTCGCTTCTCGAAGAAGCCCTTCAGTACCTCTAAGGCCATGAGAGAGTTCCCTTCGTTGGAAGTCCACCGCCATCTTCCACCGTCCGACGCCTTCGGTCAACCCGTCTGATAGTCTTGCAGATCATGGAGCGGCAGCCCCGCTACGCCTGCAACGACAAAAGAGAAGAGGAAATCCGGCGCCGGTCCCCAGGGGCATTCCTGTCGTTGTGGCCCAGCCGAACAACTCCCGAGCGATGGCTCGGTTCCCGACGTTTCGAGGACGCGAGCGTTCGGTCAACTAGAACCGGTAGGTCCAGAGCAGCTTCAGCACGAGTTCTGTGGTCGTCGATGTGAGCCTTAGACGATCTTTGCGAGAGAAGAACGGGTCCAGCACTACGAAGAACTCACGGCCGGGCTCGATGATCCAGCGAAAGCGGCTGTTGACGGTCAGCTCGTCCGTCTCGTTGTCCCACTGGATCAGATTGCGCCACGACATCGTGACGGAGAATGCAAGGTCAATCCCCAGGCGCGCGATGCGGGTCGTAAAGTCTCCCTCCGGCAACCGTACCTGGAACTGCTCGTAGTCCGCCAGCAGTGAGAAGTGGGGGCTCGGCCGGTACTCGAAGCTCGTCAGGATGTCGAAACGGGTGCCCGTGAAGAACCGGCCGTACTCAAGCTCGGCTGTGAGCTCGGCTTGCCGGTAGCGTGACGTGTCGAGCTTCACGTTGTAGCGGTCGAAACGGTAGTGCTCCTTGGGGATTACGATCCCCTCGCGGATCTCGAACTCCTCGAGCAGGTCCTCGCGCCGGTAAATCGCTCGCACGCGCAGTTCGTCGCCCTTCTCGGTCTCCAGGAAGAACAGATCAGCATTGAGGGTCAGCGACTCGAAGTCGTTGTCCGTCCCGGTGACGAGCTTTGCGTCGCCTCCCACGTCGACGAGGCGGATCACGCCCCCTGGACGAAAGCGGCGCTTCAGGGCAGCCCCGTACTCGCGGATGTCGCGGCGATTCGCGAAGCCCAGCCCCGGGTTGAAGTGCTCCTGAATCTCGGTCGCGCTCACTTCCCAGTTCCACCGGTCGTTGGGATAGGCGAGCGACGCTCCGAGCGCGGCGTCGTGGTCCTTCGAGTCCGGCGAGGACGTCTTCTGGACCCAGAAGCTGCCTTTGAGGATCTTGTCCCCGAGAAACGTGCTGCTCCGATAGTTGAAGTCCCCCCCGAAGAGCTTGTTGTGCTCGTTCGTCTCGGGTGACCCGTACGATGCAATGAAGCCGAGCCGCGACTCCTTGAGCACGTTGAGGTAGCCGCGCGCGACCGAGAGCCACTTCCCGTCCACCTCGCCGTGTCCCTCCACGCGGGTCGAGAGGACCCCCAGGTTGAGCGGTCCGATACGCCCCGTCGTCTTGCCCCCGACCCGGAGAGACAGCGGGCCGGTCTCGTCTAGGGCGATGCGCCGCGAGAAGAAGGGCTGACCATTGAGCTTGGAGTCGGTGTTTTGCCGGAACCCGAAGTCGGCGAAGTTGAAGATCCCGGCGTCTTGCAGAAAGAAATCGCGTTGCTCCGGAAAGAAGAGCGAGAAGCGCGTCAGGTTCGCACTACGCTCGTCGGGTTCAGCCTCGGAGAAGTCGGTGTTCACGGTGAGAACCGACGTCAGCGATGGCGTGATCTTGTAGAACAGGTCAAGCGAGGGATCGATCTCCTCGTTCACCCGACTCTCGGAATTGTTGTGGATCTGGCGCAGTGCGAGCGCGGGCACCGCGTCGATGCCGAGTCCCTGGTCGAGTCCCTCGAGGCCGCCCAGGTCTCCCCAATACCCCGGGTCGAACAGGAACGCGTGCTGGAGAGGAAAGACCCAGCGGCCGAACTGATTGTAGCGCGCGATCCCGCGGGAAATGTTGAAGCCCCAGTTGTTCCGGCTCTCCGGAAAGTTCAGCGACTTGAACGGGATGGCGATCTCCGCGACCCACCCTTCGTCGTTCCGGCGCGCCTGTGCGTACCAGATGCCGTCCCACTCCTGATTGTAGCCGCCCGTCTCTTCGATGAGCGCGTCCCAGCGGGTGGTAATCGGAGTTACGGCGAACGCGTAGCCCGAGCGCCTCTCGCCGAACGGGTCGAGCAGGATTATGATGGAATCCTGGTTGCGAACGTTCGCGTCGCGGCGCATGAGCGACGCCGTGATCGCGTCCGGCTCGGTGTCGTAGCACCACGCCGCAAAGTAGAGGGCGTCGTCGTCGTACAGAACGCGGATCTCCGTTTTTTGGGGCAGCGGATCCCCCTCGACGGGCTGGTCGACGAACAGCTCGCGGATGGGCGTGCCGTGCGCCCAGACCTCGTCGGTGAGGTCGCCGTCGATGGTCGGGGGGGCAGCCGTGCGCGCGGCACGCAGAAACGGGCGCCGCAACTCGTCTTCTTCGGGAGTCCCAAGCGCCGGTACCTGCGCCGTACCCCGGACGGGTGCCTCTATCTCCGAGGCGGGTGCAGAGTCAGAGCCTGTCGGTTCGGCTGCCGGCGCGGAGCCGGCCAATCCCGCGGCAAGCGCGGCACAGAGAAGGCGGTAAAGCACACGCATGGTCGTAACGACGCACGCGCGGAGCCATCCAAGTGCGCGCCACCGGTCATCTTACCAGTTCGCCGAGTTGACCGCAGAGCACGAGCTTGGCCTGGGTCCGGAATAAGACGGAATGCAGCCACACTGAGATCAAGTCCACTCATGCACTCGTAGCTGAGAAGATATTGGTAGACAGGCTCGACTCTGAGTTTCTGCTCCCCAGAGCCGGAGCCGACTCGATCAGGTCGCGGAAGGTCGGACTGATCGTTGGAGTAGGTGCAAAGCTCAGGCCGAGCGGGTCGGTCGAAGGCCTCGGGGCCTTGCCATGGGCTCGAACGCCTTCCTCATCGAGGTCGTGGACCAGCTGGCCGACGCCTACCTCGAGGCCGCCGGCACTTGTCGTTAGCCGCGCTGCTTGATCGGCGAGTAGGTGCGCGCGGTGGGCCCCGTGTAGATCTGCCGGGGGCGTCCGATCGCCTGGCCCTCTCTGTGCAGCTCGACCCAATGGGCGATCCAGCCGGGTAGTCTGCCCATGGCGAACATGACCGTGAAGCTGTTCACGGGAATGCCGAGCGCCTTGTAGATCACACCCGAGTAGAAATCGACGTTCGGATACAGGCGGCGCCTTACGAAGTACTCGTCCTCGAGCGCGATCCGCTCCAGATCGACGGCAATCTCGAGCAGCTTGCTCGTCGCTCCGAGCTTCTCCAGCACATCGTTCGCGGACTGCCTGATCACCCTCGCCCGAGGGTCGTAGTTCCTGTAGACCCGGTGACCGAAGCCCATCAGGCGGGACGTATCGTCCCGGTCCTTCGCCCGGTCCACGAACTGCTGCGCCGAGAGGCCTTCCTCCGCGATCGAGTCCAGCATCTCGATCACCTGCTGATTCGCGCCGCCATGTCGCGGGCCCCAGAGCGCGTTGATTCCCGCGCCGATCGACGCGAAGAGATTCGCGTGGGAGCTGCCCACGATACGCACGGTGCTCATGGAGCAGTTCTGCTCGTGCTCGGCGTGCAGGATGAGCAGGAGCTCGATGGCGCGCGAGACCACGGGATCGACCTCGAAGTCCTCACACGGCGTCCCGAACATGAGGCGCAGGAAGTTCTCGACGTAGCCGAGCCGGTTCTCCGGGTAGAGGAAGGGCTGGCCCAGCGAGTGCTTGTATGCGTACGCAGCGATGGTCGGGAACTTGGCGATCAAGCGATCGCTCGAAACGCGGACCTGCTCCTCGTCTTCGGGATCGAGGTCTTCCGGGTAGAACGTCGAGATGGCGGAGACCACGGACGCCGCCACGGCCATCGGGTGCGCGTCCTTCGGAAACCTGTCGAAGAGACGTTTCACATCCTCGTGGAGCATCGTGTGGTAGCGCAGGGAATCGAGCCAGCCGTCGTACTGCTGCTGGGTCGGCAGCTCGCCACGGATCAGCAGGTAGGCAACCTCCAGGAAGCTGCTCTGCTCGGCTAGCTCCTCGATCGGGTAGCCCCGATAGCGCAGGATCCCCTGCTCCCCGTCGATGGTCGCGGTGGCTGCCGGCGGGACGGGCGCCTCGACCGCGGCCGACGCGCGGACGAACCTCGGACTCGTGATCGGTACTACGTTCAGGCGTTCGACGCCGACCTCATGGACCTCGCTGACGGCTCGCTCACGGCGTCGAAGGTCGGGAACGGCCTTACCGACGCCCAAGTCCTCGACACGATCACGGCGAGCTCGTACCTGCCGCTTGCCGGCGGGACGCTGACGGGGGAGATCGTCCTGGACGAGCTCGGGATCGAGGGTCAGGAGACGGACTCGATCACCTTGGTCCGAGATGTGGCGAGTGAGGAGCACGTGAAGAAGGCCGTGGCGCCGGTTGCGGAGCGGTCCGCATCGAATAGCGACCGGATCGGTACTGCCGAGCGCGACCTATCGGGCGTCCAGCAGCAGCTACGGGACGTGGAGCGACGGCTCGGCAGCCTCGAAGGGAAGGTGGACGACATCCCCGAGAAGGTCGTCCGTGCGATCCGAGGGGGGACATCATGAAACAAGCTCTCATCGTTGCGCTGCTGCTCCTGCCGTCCTGCGCGATGCAGATCGGGCCGGGAGAGCACGGCTGGGTGATGTGGGATGTCTGCGGCTTTGAGGGTGGCGCCGAGGCCGAGCTCGAGGTCATGGGCAACGGCCTGCGGGTCGGATGCAGCGACAAACCCGCTGCCGTAGCGGACGAGGTCCCGGTCCGCGTCTTACATGGCACTGCTGCTCAGCGCCTCGCTTTTCGAGATCTACGACATGCCACTTTCCAGCAACCGGATGCGCTCCAGCATCCAGCATGTGCTGCGATGAGACCGGGCGGTTGACGAAGTCCGTGCTCCGCATGCCGGGAGCGGTCCTGGCCACAACGATCCTCGCGTTCGCGCCACAAACCGTGGCGGACAGCAAGGACATCCTACGAGATTTGGAGTGAGTTGAATGTCCGTCGAGTACATCACCGCAACGCCGATCCTTCACGAGCAACCAATTCCAGGCGGTTGTCGTGCAGGATCGTCGCGCGCTCGAGGATAAATTGCGGCCACAGATGTACGACTTCAGCCAGAGTATGTGGATATGGCACTCGCACTGAGTCATTCGATTTCAAGATGATCGAACCGCCCTCATCCACGTTGTAACGTAGCCTTTGCAGCGGAGGGTAGGTCGAATACGCAATAACTGCATGGATGAGCGTCTTGGCATGGATGAAAGAACGCAGTGAGTGGATGAAAAGGGTGAGCTGTTCCTCGTCCAGAAAGTTCAAATAGTCCCAGAGAAGACAGACGTCAAACCGTATGCCTGCCGGTAGATCAGTAAAGGGAGCGTAGACAGCCTGCGATGGTTTGTCGTATAGATTCAGGAAGTACAAGCAACATGGGAACTGATTGAAGAACTTAACGCTCCCCGACTCTCCCTGTCCGACGTCCATCACGGTGAACGGATCCTCGGGATCAAGGTGTCCCAATATCCAGGGAAAAGTGACGGCCCTCTTGTGTGTTTGTTCGCTCACAACCTGTTGGCATCAGCAACGCAATCACGATCGCCGTTGGTGCCGCAATAGTCCGAGAAGCCGCTTAGGTTGGCTTTCTGACCTGCTCGTCCGGTTCCTGGGAGGACGTCTCTTTGACCGGGACCTTCCGTGCGGTCTTTACTTTCTTACCCTCCGTCAGGTTCATGTCGATACGGCCCGTGAATTTTCCTCCGTCCTCCAAGACCACCCTTGGGCTCGAGATACTGCCGCGGATGCGGCCCGTATTCGAGATGATGACTCTCTCGACGGCTTTGATTTCCCCTTTTGTGTCCCCGTCTAGGGTCGCTATGTTCGCTGTAATATCTGCGATCACCTGACCCGTTTCGCCAACGATTACATGGTTTCTGGGAAGGTTGACCGTGCCTTCCAACTTGCCTTCGATCCGCAGATTCTCTTCTCCGGACACATTGCCTCTTATGGTTGTCTTCGCCTCGATTATGCTTGTTAATTGAGTCTTTTGCTGTGGCCGACGACTCCGGCGTCCAAAAAGCCCTCTGGAATTTCTGTTCTTTATGGGCTGGAAGATCTTGAGCTTGATGTAATCGAAGCTCGTTAGCTTTTTGAACATCGTACTAGTCATATCTCACTCCATAGTTATATCCAGGATGCCCCTGCGGCCAACGCGCGAGATCGTCGCTTGGTAGAACTTGCCTCCGCTTCCGGCGTCCCGCCGGCGTTGTGTCAACTCGTGGAGACACTCGGCAACTCTACGGAACCGGATTAGCTCTCGACAAACAGCGCCTCCGTCGACGGAATACACGCTTCCCGTGGCGAATGAAGCCGCATCAGATGCCATGAACATCACGGTGGGCGCGATCTCCTCCGAACGGCCGATGCGCTTCATCGGGATCGTCGAGGCGATCGCAGCCAACCAGTCGTCGCGGCCGAGCTCCAGACCAGCGTAGCCGCTCTCCTGTATCGGTGTGTCGATATCGCCTGGGCAGATCACGGTGACCCGAATGTTCTGTTCCGCTGTCTCAAGCGCCATTACCCGGGTCAGGTGGATGATGGCGGCCTTGTAGAAGGTCGCGTGGAGGCTGGTATCGATCACGAGGTGCCAGTCCTCATCCGTGAACTCATCGATCCGCGGATATGCAAGCTCCGAGGCGTGTGAGGCGGGGGGCAAGGCGGACCTGGTGCTCGTTGAAGAGGATGTCGATGCGCCCGAAGCGATCGACCGTCTGGGCCACGACACCATCTTTGTGATCTCGTCACGCACCCCCTCTCCGCGCCTGCGATCCCGGCCGGTCAGCGGCACCGTGTGCAGCGAACTCCCGTGCGGTCTCTGCGCCGAGACCCGAGGTGGCTCCGGTCACGAGAACCACTTTGTCCGCGAACGCATCTGGTTTGAAGATGTCTTCCATCGTAGTGCTCTCCCGTGGGCGAGGTGGGGAAGACTGTAACACGATAGTGCGATCTGACTCTGCTGACCGCTCATCGTCGCCGTCCAAAGTGGACGTTCGGGGGTGTCTGGGGGACCCTGATTCCCCATCGTTACGCTCTAAGCGCCGCGCAGAGCCGCACTCGGGTGATTCTGTCGAACTGAAAATCCGCGTGTCGGCAGTTCGATTCTGCCCTGCGCCACCATGTTTCCAAGCACTTACGATGCTGCGAAGTGTACCAAATTGGGGGGTGTGTCGCATTTGTGACGTCATAGTCGAGTTGTTCACACGAAAGTGCACAGCGAGTCCTCAGCGACGTCGAGGTCGACTGCCCCAAAACTATCGAGCCGCCCGACGAGCTCGGCGTGATCCGGGTTCGGAATCCAGTGCGTGTACACCCTGCGCGTGATCTTCTCGTCCGAGTGACCGATCCACTCGCTCACCTGAGCGATGGGAACACCCGCCGAGAGCAGCTCGGAGGCGTACGTGTGGCGCAGCCGGTGGAAGGGATGGTCGCTCTTCGGCTTTACGCCGGCCTTGATCATGTGCTGCCGGAACTGTCGCGAGAAGCGCCACTCGCCACGGTACGGGAATCGTCCCGCCAGCGGTGGGATCAGGACGGGTTTCAGATCACGACCCTTTTCCATCGCTTCCTCGAGCTGCGACTGCCGGTAACACTCGAGCGCGTGGACTAGGCCAGGCGAGAGAGGCACGCGCCGCCTCGATGCGGCCGACTTCGGCGCACCGGCCTGGCTCCGCGAGATGCGTCGACGCACTCGGAGCACCGGCGGACTCGCGCGCAGGTCCAGGTCGTCCCAGTGCAGCCCGAGAACCTCGGAGCGACGCAGGCCCGCACGCAGACTGAGCAGCGTCGCGATGTACAGTCCCCGGTCGACCTGGCCGAGCTTCTCGAGGAGCCTCACCTGCTCGTCGCGCGTGAGGGGGTACACGGCGTCCTCGTCGTCGCCGAGTCGCTCGCGTTCTGGAGCTACTTCAGCGATCACCCACGCCACGTCCCACGGATTCTCGCGCAGCTCACCGCGTCGCACCGCGTTGCGGAAGACGACGACCAGGTTCCGAAGCGTGCCCGGCGATCGGCGTACTTCCTCCTCGTCGTCGTCAGTCGCGTGCTTGGCGACGACGAGACTACGAACGAACGCCTCGGCGTCGGCGCGCGTGATGTCGGCGAGAAGACGGCGATCGCCGAAGAACTCGCACGCCAGCTTGAAGCCCGTTCGGTAGCGACCGAGCGTACCCTTCTCACGTCGCGAAGTCTTCAAGAAGTCGTCGAAAGCTTCGCGGAGTACCGGGGCGCCGCCGCGTCGTTTCGGCTCCCAATCGCCGGAGATCATCGTACGCTCGCGCGCCTTGGCCTTCGACTCCGCGGCCTTGCGAACGGTGGTCTGCATCGACTCGCGAACCCGCTGTCCGTCGAGCGAGATATCCGCGTACCAGATCCTACCCCGCTTGTAGAGACTTACGCTCAAAGCCTGTCTCCCTCATCCGGCGCTCGGCGAACTCGTCGGGGCTCTCCTCGCGCGTCTGCTGCTCCTTCGCCCATGCGACGAACTCGGACCATATCACGCGGTTCTGCCGGTCCACTTTCACGACAGGCATGCCCATCCTCTCGAACTGGTACAGCTTGTTGCGCGGAACACCGAGACGCTTCGCAAGCTGTGTGAAGTTGAGCCAGAAAGGCTCGCCGGTCGGCTCAGTCGCCATCTCTTCGCCTCGGCCTGCGAGACGGAGGCGTATTCTCCGCCTCCTCCATTCCGTCCCACGACTCCTTCAGGTGCTCAGGGCAAAGACGGAAGCCGTCGGGACTGACGAGTTTGTCGCAGTCCTCAGAGCCCTCGCAGGGGACGCGGTCGACCAACTTCTGGTCGGTGGTTCGTGTCTTCACCCCTGCTCCTTCAGCAGCTTCGCGATGGAGCACCCCGGTTTGTGACCGAGATCAGCCGTGCGCTCGCAGTCGGGGCAGTTGTCGCGCGTCGGGTCGAAGTCCTTGGGTAGCGCCGAGAACTTCGGGCCGTCCTCGTTGGGAGGTCCCGGCTCCGGCGTGGCCTCACTGGATCCCTCACTCGGAGCCGGGCGACCCGTTGCATTCGCATCGTCAGAGGGCGTCCCGGCGTTCGGCGCAGCAGAGTCATCTGAGTCCCCCACATCCTCAGGCTCTGCGTTCGGTGCAGCGGGACCGCCGGGCCCCTCGGGTCCGACGATCTCAGGCTCGATCGACTCACCCGCGAAGAGTGCACGAGCCGGGTCCGCCGTCGGAGTGTCCTCGCGCGGCGGTGTGACGTTGATCTCAAGCCTTGACTCGCCGTAGCCGGGCATGTCCTCAGCGACGGGAACACTGCCGGGTCATGTCGGCCCAGTTCCGTCGGCAGTCGCGCGCTACGGCCTTCCAGATGAGCATGTCCTTCGGGTACTTTGACCAGACGCTCGGCTCGCCGTTGCGATCCTTCTTGCCGGGGTAGAGCCCAGCCAACATCGCGTCCTCTAGACTGAACGTCACCACCTTGTCGTTCTCAGGTTGACCGCGCCGCTTTGAGACTTGATCCGAGCTGGCCTACATTCTACTATGCGGCAGCTCCAGCTCTGGGAGAAATCATGTTTGGTACGTTAGCCGCTCAATCGGACCGAATCTTCGACGTTATGCGAATCCTGGTCGGGATCAACTTCGCCACCCACGGGGCCCAGAAGCTGTTTGGGTGGTTCGGCGGTCTCCCGGAAGGGATTCCCGCGTACATCACCTATGTGGCCGGGCCGATTGAACTGGTCGGCGGAGCACTGATCGCGATCGGACTGTTCTCGAAACCGACAGCGTTCGTCTGCAGCGGTCTGATGGCCGCGGCGTACTTCCTGGGACACGTGATCCCTGGCGGCTTCTGGCCGATTCTGAACCAGGGCGAGATCGCGATCGCCTATTGCTGGATCTTCCTGTACCTGGCTGCGCGCGGCCCAGGCGCCTGGTCGATAGACGGTGCTCGCGCCGGGACCTCAGAGGCCTAGCTGGAATCCTGCTTGCCTCGAGTTCCATTCAATGGAGCTCATGCCCGACTATACTGGTGGTGAGCGGCCCAGCGCCGCTGAGGAGCACTTATCCGCGTTTCTCCTACGCGCGCATGCCAGCGGTGACAGCAGCCGGGTGCAGGCTCTGCTCGGCGCCGGGTCGCGTGCCTGACCCACGCCAGCTCCGAAGGCAGCGCACAGTAGAGCACCATGTCGGCCAGGGACGGGCAGCATCGGGAGACCAAAGGGGCTTGTGTTGGTCCGTGGGAGACACCAAAACTATCAATGCCAAGAAGGTCCGGTCATGGAGCGTTCGTGGGTCAAGCTGTTCGTGGATCACGGAGAGCTGTCGGCCTTCGGATGCGGTGATGGGCTGACGCTGGGCCTGCCGGCGGCTGTGGCGACACGAGGGACCGGTCTGCACTGGAGCCTCCCTGGATTGTCACGGATTCCCGGGAGCGGTTCCCCGCCGCCTCGGAGGCGACGAACGCCACCGCGTGCTGGGGTTCGGTCTGTTGTGCCATCTCAGCCTCCCTTCACCACACCCGTACGGAACGACTGCGGGTCGCTCCAGCGGGCGTAGATCCCTTGGGTGTGGATCTCCGGCTCGGGCTCGTCGTCTCGGGCGCGGTGGTGTCCGTGGATCTCCTCCTCGGACTTGCCTGCGCGGTCCTCGAGCAGCGTCTTCCCGACCTGCTCGGCTGTGAGCTCGCTATCGAGGAGCTCACCGAACCGCTCCGGGCAGCCCGCCAGATCGCAGGCCATCCGGATCGCCGACGCGCGCTCCTTTGCGGAGGCCTCCGCCTCCGCGCGCCCTTCCTTGCGCGCGTTCTCGATGCTGATCACGTTGTCCCGGTCGGCGCCTTCGGAGGCCTCCGCCTCGTGGCTACCCTCGGGCTGCTTCGGATCGGCCATTCCACCGTCCCCTCTGACGGGCGTGAGCCCGCTGATGGTGAGCGCGGGTCGCTTGGAGACCATCTCCTTGAACTCCGCAAACACTTGATCAAATGTCGATTCGCCGTCGGCGAATCCCACGTCGGCGCCGTTGGCACCGCCGAAGTACACTGCCGCCTCGGTGTCGCGCACCGCCTTCGGGGCCATGTCGCGATTGCGTGCGACGGCCGCGACGAAGATCTCTCGAAGCCGATCGACCTCCGCCTGCGCCGACGCGCGCGCATCGCTCGTGAGCGGCTTCGAGTCGCTCAGGTCCGCCTTGTGCGCGCCCGAGAAGATCTCCGTGATCGTCAATCCCACCCGCTCGTCCATCTTGCTGAACTCGACGTGGACAGCGATCACACCGACACTTCCGACGCCCCCAGTCCGAGTGACAAGGATCCGCTCCGCCGAACTCGCGAGCGCGTAGGCTGCGGAGAAGGCATCGTCGTTCGCGATGGCCCAGATGGGTTTGATGCTGCGCGCCTCAAAGATCTCGTCGGCCAGGTCGAAGGTCCCAGCGACCTGCCCGCCTGGGCTGGCGACATCGAGCAGGATCCCCCTGACGTCGCCGCGCCCGATCGCCTGCTTGAGCTTCTCCTTCAGGCGGCTGAGCCTGAATCCGAAGAGCGCGCCCTGGATCGGCACGACCGCGATCCCATCCCGGATCTCGAGGGACGAGGGCTCGCTGTCGAAGAGAAAGAAGAACGCCTTGGGGTCGAATCCATCGGCGGTGCGCATCGTTGCGATCAGCGGCTCCATCCGCGATCGCTCCATCAGGAGCGGCACGTTGCAAAGCCGCGACACGACTTCGGGCAGGCTGACTCCCGCTCCGTCTTCCCTCTCGTCGCTGGTCGTCTCTGGCATGACCTCTCCCCTACGCGGCTGCGGAATCGGAGCCGGCCTGACCCTCTTCGCCGTTCTCTCCGGCACCGAGCGCGCCTGCCCGGGCTTGGCCATCCATGTCGCTTGATGCATCGCTGTCGAACACGAGGCCGAGCTCGCGTGCGCGCTCGTTGTCGGCGGCGATCTGGCGATCGAGCTCCTCCACATCGAGCCCCAGCTTTGCGGCCTCGAGGCTTCGGCTCGACAGGCCAGCCCGGATCCGACGGACCGCAGCCTTGATGTCCTTCTCGGGCTCCACGTACTCCCAGCCCGGCGGCTGCCATTGCGCGCGCAGCAGCCGGCTCATCTTCGCGCGCTCCTCCGCTGGGACCTGAACGCGCCCTGAGAGCACCGTGGCCGGCAACCACCAGCGCCAGACGCGTCGACAGAGCTGGAAGACCATGGCGTTGCGCTGGATCTGCTCCATGCGGCGGCGCACCTCGAGCAACCCAGCTCGGATGCTCGAGAAGTTCACCTTCGAGAGGTCGCCCGAGAGCTGCTCGTACGTGATGCCTAGGCCAATCGCGACCGATTGGAGCTGCACACGCATGAAGGCTTCGTACGACCCCCCCACATCGGCCGGCTCGGCGAACTTGATCTCCTCGCCAGGTCCGAGTTCTTGCACTGTCGCCGGCTCCAGTGACGCGAGCGGGATGTTCTCATCGTCCTCTCCTTGAGAGCCCGCACCCAAGGGGTCTGAATCGGAGGCCGGTTTGGTCACGAACGCCGCAAACATCGCGGCGATCTTCTTGCGCACGACCTCCGCGTCGTCGTACTGATCGAGCTCGTAGAGCTTGACCAGCACAGAGGCGAATCCCGGGATCTCTCGAAGCTGACCAGCTCACGTCACACGGAAGAGATGGATCACGCGGTCGGCGGGAACGATGACCTTGCGTTGCTGCCGGAGGTTGAACTCGCCCGGATGCTCGCGCCAGAAGTGATAGGCCTGCCGCCGACCGACCGCGTCGAACTCGATCCCAGCCTGAATCCGGCGACCGCCCGGAAGCGGGCGGAACATCGCCGAGTCGAGGTGATCCCCCTCGAGCATCTGAAGCTGCATCGGGACGGACAAGCCATCCGAGCGTCGGCGTGGACGCTGTCGAATGAAGACCTCACCGGCCTCCTTCATCTCCCGACAAGCAAGCGCGGCATCGAGGATCTGAGCCTGGAGCTCCTCGCTTCCCGTGACGGGCTTGGGACGGATGCCGTTTCCGACGACATTCGCGACGAACGACTCGAGCGCAGCTTCCGCCCAAGGCGGCATCGAGTGCATCGAGATCGGTTTGCGTCCAGGCCATCGCGACCCTCTCAACGGTTCAGCCAGCTGCTCGAGTTCTTCCGGCGCCCGCGCTTCGTCTTCGCCGGCGAGTGCGCCGCGTCGGCTTTGGTCGCGAGCTCGATCAGGGCCTCGACTCGGTTCGCCTCCGCTTCGAGGTCGAGACCCATCGACTTCAAGCCTTCAAGTCCGGCCATTGCATAGACCGCGGTGTCGAGTGCCTCGTTCCGCCGACCTGGGCTCTTCAGCTCCCATGCACGACTCGGGAAACCACGCTTGTCGTGGACCTCATGAGCCTGCTCCGCCGTGAGTTGCTCGTAGTACTCCGCCGGCAGCCAGCTCGGAAAATGGATATACCCCGGGCCGGGCTCGACGTTCTTCTGGAGGGAGCGGTGGATCGCTTCCTTCGCCGCATCGACCCTGAGAGTGAACAGGGGGATCTTCCCCTTGTTGTTCATGTTCGGCTTCTTCGGCCAGAGATCGCCAGCCCCCGCAGAGCCCTTCACCGCGAAGACGTAGGCGCGACGCCCATCGGGAGTCGGCACGCGAAACCGCGGCCGACAGAAGTCATACGCTCTCAGCGTGTGATGGCCTGTATCGACGCACGTCGCGCGGATGTAGTCGACGCCACCCCGCTCGAGTCTCCGAGGCCTACAGATCAGCTCCCAGAGCTCGTCCCAGATAGCCTTCGCGGACGGGTCGCCCGGCAGGACGTGGTATTCGAGCTTCCAGTTCTCCTCGCCGCGGCCCCAGGCCTCCACCTGACACTCGATGCGATCGTCCTGAACGTCGACGCCTGCCGTGAGTACCGCCGCAGCGCGGGGAACCACCTGCTGACCTTCCTGCTCCGGGTATTCTTCGCTGCGCTCGCGGATCCGATCCTTGTCGAGGCTGTGGTACTTCTCTTCCCACCACTCCGCGAGTACCGTGTTGATGAACACCTTCAGGAGCGGCGTGTTCCCCTGAGCCGCGAGCCATTGCTTCACTAGCGCCTGGAGGTTCCGCCGTTCCCACGGCGAGTAGAGCGCCGATAGGTGGAAGCCTGCCGTGCCCTTGAACTCTGCCGTCGCCCGCCACTCTCCCTGACTGACCGCGCCCCAGCGGTCGACGTCATCCCAGGCCGAGCCGCAACGCTTGCAGGCGTAGATCGCGCTCTCCGGCACGTGCGCGCCGGACTCGCTCTTATCCCAGTGGACCTGATCCCAGATGAGTGTCTGAAACTCTCCGCAGTCCGGACACGGCACGAAGTACCGCCGCTGATCGCTTTCGTTCCAGGCGACCTCGAGGCGGCTGATCCCCGCAGTCCCAGGGCTGGAGATCAGCACGACCAGAGCATTCCAAAACGTTGAGGTCCGGGTCGTTGCCAGCTGAACGGGATCGCCCTCAGTCCCAGCGCTCGGCGGATACCGATCGACCTCGTCCGCGATCACGATCCGGATCGGGCGGCTCGAAAGATCCGCCGCGGAGTTCGCCCCGGCGAGCGTCAAGTGTCCGCCCGGGAAGGACTTGTGCAGCAGCGTGTTGTCAGAGTCGCGGGTTCGCGCGTCGCGGATCTTCGCGCGCAACGCCGGCGTGTCCCGGCGCATCGGCGCGATGCGATCCTTGGAGATGGTCTTCGCCATGTCCAGCGTCGGCTCGAGGAAGAGCATCGGCGCCGGGTCGTAGTCGATATGGAAGCCGATCAGATTGAGGACGGCTTCGGTCTTCGCGGCTTGCGAGGCGAACACACCAACGACCTGGTCGACGTCCGGCTCCGTGAATGCATCCATGAGACCGGCCAAATACGGTACGCGGCTCGTCCGCCACTGACCCGGTTCAGCGCTTGCCTCCGGACTGAGAACCCTCTTTCGATCCGCCCACTCTCGGACGCCGATTCGCGGCGGCGGACGCATCGTCCCCAGCGCCACTCCGAGCAGCTCGCGGGCGCCGCTTCGGTTCTTTGTCCGTGAGCGCAGTCCCCGCAGAAGCGAGGTCTTGGAGCGCGCTGTCGATCTGGTTCCGGAGGACCTCCTCGATCTGCCGGGTCGTTTTGAGGGCACGGACTAGCGGCGCCGTCGTTGTCGGGACCGTTCGGAGCCGCGTCGTGATCGTCGAAGCCAGCTCGACCAGGGCGAGCTCAGAGTCTGCCCGATCGACCAGCTCCTCCTTCCTGACACGGAGCGTGAGTTCCGCGAGTTCCGCGTTCGCCCGTTCGCGCCGGGTACGCTCGACATCGTATTCATCGCTCCGTTCGGCCTGCCGCCTCTCGATCTGCTTCTGGAGCCAGGCCACGTAACCCTGGACGCAGGCGATCAGGTCGTACTGGCCACGCGCGGCTTTCGGGATGATCTCTTCACGCGCGAGCTGCTGAACGCGCCGCTCCCCCAA
The DNA here is from genome assembly GCA_965247115.1 of Myxococcota bacterium. Taxonomy (GTDB): domain Bacteria; phylum Myxococcota_A; class UBA9160; order SZUA-336; family SZUA-336; genus JAUXJB01. Next base: position 1,033,398 of record CBDFGR010000003.1, on the reverse strand, counting down.
CATGAGGACCCGGGCGATCACGCTCACCCCGTAGGTGTTGCCGGCCATCGGTTCTCTACGGTCCGCGCGCTTCTGACGACCACCGATGGTCTCGACCTTCATCCCCAGCACTCTCCAAACCGAAACGAAACGGCCCGAAAACTCGGCCTCTCACTAGATCTACCCCGCACTGCGCGTTACCCGTGCTGGGCAGGGCCAGATAGGACCCCGAGTTGATTTCCCCCCGGTCGTACACGCGTGTGCAACTACGGCGCGACGACAACGACTAGGGCGTCGGCGTCTGCCTTGATCAGGTCGAGCCGGGCGAGCACGAATGGCCAGCGCCTGTTTCGCCGATCGGTCTCTTCGCCGCGTTCGCAAACACGGAACGCGCGGCACGCAGGACCTCGAGGGCCTCGGCCTGAGTCAGCTCAACGGACATTCGCTCTCTCCTTTTCCTTCGAGTAGTGGTTTTCGGCGAGCGCATCCCAGCCCGCGGCCGCAGCGTCGCTTCTCGGTGTCGCCAAGGGCGGCAGCTCGGCGCGAGCCTGCGTCCAACCCTCGCCGTTGCGCTCTCGCCAAAGGACCTGGGCCATGCTATCGAGCGTGTGCTCGTACAGGTTCTCGTGGAGCTCTTCGAGGTTTTCGAGGTTCTCGGCAATGAGGGCGGCCGTTCGCGCTTTCTCGATGTGGAGCTTGCGACCTCTCGACTTGATTGCGGAGACGAGCTCTAGGTCGCGCTTGAATGTCGACAGGTCGCGTCGGCTCGAGCCCTGAGTGCTGTACGGCTGCACCAGGTCCACGGTGACGACGATGTTGTGGTCGGCGCCGACGGAAGGCTCGACGGGATCGGCTGCATAACTCGGCACTGTGTAGCCGTTGATTTCTCGAGCATCGAGGTAGACGGTTCTACCGATGGCGTCTCGGACCTTCACCGAACCGCCGCCCTTTGGATTCGGGATCGGATATCGGCCGACGAGTTGCCCCTTGCTGTTGAAGACCTCGTCGCCGATCTGTCGGTATCTCATGTTGTGGTCTCCTCAATTGAGGGAGAGAGGCGGGCGGGACGGGCCCCAGCCGCGCGCCGCATTAACTCCCAGGGGACGCGGGAAAACTACGGCATTCGGGACGGTTGGGACCCTGGGACGCATCACGATCGACCCTTTTTCCGAGATACACACGCTTTGGTGGTTGCAAAGCGCGCGCGCATTCCGCCATGCCTGGACGAAATCATGCGGCTCTCGGCGACGCATCGCCGAGATCGGCGAGTACGATCCGCGGGTCGGCATCTCCTCGTCGAATGAGACGTACCCCGCGTCTGGCGGCGCGCCTGATGATCGCCTCCTCCTTCACCTCGAGCCTGTTGAGCTCCTGGTCGATCTTCTCGAGGCGTGCGCATCGCTCGTCCGCTGTGAAACCAGGCCCATGCTCGGCTACAAACGCGTCGATCTCGCGCCCGAGCCCCGCTAGAACCTCCTCTGCATGGAACCTGCACACATACGCTTCGACCGCGGCGCGATCGTCAGGCGCCATCGGGCCACGCCCAACTTCGCTACGGAGGTGGATGGGGATAAGCTCGAAGTCATGCCGGCCGGGCGCGAGGGTGTACACCGGGCACTCATACCTCGCTCCGGTCTCTTTCACATAGCGTTTGGTGCCTTCCCTCAACTCCGCCTCGGCAGCAGGGGTCTGCTCGACCTCGCGTTTCTTGAGCGACACCTCGTTGTGTTGATCGCGAATCTTGGCGAGCTCGACTACTGGATCTGTGGCGTCTGGGTTCTTGGTCATGTTCCTCACCCTCTCACTGTCGCAACTACCGTCGTCGCCTCGTGCGGTTTTCGGCCGATCGGTGGTTGTGGCGGTAAGTCCTGTTCGCGCAGGCCGACCTCGTCGATCAGATACTTCTTGCAGGAACCGTAGAGACGCGCGATCTCCTGCCACTCTGTGTTGGGGGCGGCATAGCGCTTCTCGACGCGGGTGAGCTCGTCGGCGTTCTGCTTATCGTCTGCGTCGAGCCAGCGGATCTGCCGCTGAATGGACTCGCGTCCCTGCACATTCGGTGTCTTGAGCTTCTGCTGCTCCAGGTACGTCCGCCGGTCAGCGCGTTGGCGAGCCTCAGTCCGGAGGTCCATGCGTCTTTGCGTCAGCTCAACAAGCTGGCGCTGCAAGCCAGCCCTCTCCTCCCCCATATCCGCGAAGCGTTCGAGCATCCGCTGAATCGCTGGATCGTCGAGCGGACTGCGAGGCGGTGGCGTGCCGCGCGGTGGGCCCAGGTGGACCTCCCGCACCGGCTCTTCCATGTACTGCGACCTACTCGAAGTTGCGCTCATGCTCTGAATCCTCCTCTGCGCTCGTCCGGCGCGGTTCGTGTGTAAAGGTCCGTATGCCGGAGATCTGACTCTCCTGGCCGAGCAGCGCCAGGTCCGCGGGTGGCTTCAGTGGCCGACGGGGTGCGATCTCAGGGGCGGGCACGTGATCAGCGCGAAGGTGGTGGCCATCATCCCCACCAGCGAGATCATCATCGCCACGATCACGGGCATGACATGATCCGAAGAGCCGAAGCTGCGCAGGCGCGCGTTGAGGGCTACGATCTCCACTGTCGCTAGCGCTGCTGCGTCCCGAGGGGCGGGCGGAATACTGGAGCTCAGCCTCCGCCCGCTCTCCCGGGCCCTGGGGTGCGAGCCCCAATCGTGAGTGCGCCGGAGTGCCCGCCGGCGCGGCGGGTTCGCATTCGCATTCTCGGGCACTTACCTGCGTTACCCAGTGGGTAGTGTGAAGAGCCCGGTGTTCAGTGCAGAGTGAGAAGAGCTCAGACTGCATCAGCTCTTTCTCCTCATACAGGGCGGTGTGCCATCAATACGCTCGATCACCTCAGCGACCGCCGAGTAGGAGGCCGAACGCGGGAGCTCGCGGCCGCGTGCGTCCTTGCCGATCCGTTGAACGCGCACCGCCAGGGTACAATTCCCGTAGAGGTCGCCTGGGTCCACATGGCGGAGATCACGGGGTGGAAGCCGGTCGGTGATGAGGCGCCAGTCGATCGCGAACTTGTTGCGGAGGCTGCTGGCCCCGCGGCGTAGCTTCGCCGGCCGGTTCAGGAAGTACGGGATCAGCGCGCCGATCGCGTTCGTGGTGTCGGCGCCTTTGGGGACTTCGAGCACGTCCACGACGCGGAACGCGATGTCGTAGATCTCGCGGCGCCATCGCTTGGTCAGCTGGTGACCGAGGTAGACGACCAGATACTTGCCATCCGCGATCTGCGTTCGGAAGAGAGCGCCGTCGTCGACGCCGAAGGGTTCCGGCTCTTTTACCTCCGCCTGCTCCGGCTGGATCGGGACGACATTGCTCGGTGTCGCAGACTGGTGTATGCTGCCCGCCGGATCCGCGCCAGATCCTCGTGCCGTCGTCCCGTCCTCCGGGGCGGCGGCGCTTTTCTTCCGAGTCACGTCGGCCGCCCTTCCCGCGCGAGGACCTCAGCAACACGCTCCCGCGCGTGCGTCGTCGGACTCACCTGGTGCGAACGAAACCAGGCATCGACGTCGGCCAGGCGAACCATCGCCCACGCACCCGGCGGCTGGTAGACGGGAATCTCGCCCCGCTTCACGCCTTCGCGAACACGGCGTTCTGGATAGCCGCGCAGTCGGGCGATCTTGCGAATCGTCCCCGCGTAGGCGCCGTCGAGCTTCGGGTCGATCCGTTCCATTCCAGGGCAGACCGTGGCAAGTCACGACTCAGCTAGAAACAGACGAAACTCCTGCAGGTTTCGCCCCGATTACTCGGCGGAGCAATTACGTGGGTCAGACCTCCCTATTCGTCCTCGTCCCTCGGGATGAGAGCGCCGTAGCGGTTCTGCTCCGGTTCGAGCTGAACCAACCCGCTGAAGTGATCGGCTACGAGGTCCTCTGGCGCCCGGCCGAGCGCCTCCAGCGTCTTGCGAGCAAGCCCTCCGGCCACAGGGAAGGTTGCTGTCCGTCCCGCCCGTCGATCCCTTCCCAACTGAGCCTCGATCGCCCACTTGAGCTGCACAGCTCCGACTGGTTCCACGAACTCGCTAACCAAGCGCGCGATCAACTCGCGCCGCTCCGTTACCTTCATGCTGTTATCGACTCGCAGAACGCCCTCGAGCGCGTAGGTGACCCTGTACTTCAGAGACAGAGGCGCTCCGGCTGACTTGCGAACAAGGGCAGATCTGTCGAACTCGAGCCGAGCCTCGGCCTTGTCAGCGAGATCGTCGTCGCCAGCCTTCCGTAGTGCCTGGACGGCTTCTTCTCGGACCGCGATCTGAACGACGAGCTCCTCACCCTCTGGTGAGTCCACCGGTACTCGGAAGCCCGACTTCCGCAGGGACGTCGCGGTCGGCTCGAGCAACGCGTCGACAAGCGCAGCGAACGAGAGCCGGCACCGCACCTGATCCGGCAGCGGACCGCTCGCGAGCTCGCGCATGGTCTTGCTGTCTCGGAGTCGCGCTTTGAAGGCCTCGGCCTCGCTGGCGTCAATGCCCCAGCGGGTCACCTGGTCGTCGACGACCTCAGATGCCCAGGCGATCCAGTCTTCCCAACTCTGTCCGCTCTCGCGCGCCATCTTGCCGCTGCCTCCTGCGACGTGCCCCAAAGAGAAACGGAGGCAGGCCGCCCGAGGCAGGGGCGGCCCCGGTCGCGATTCCGGTGCCTCCACTGAACAGCCTAGCGAGACGAATAGAATCCCGCAGGCAACCTAGCTAGAGACCTGGTAGAAAGGGGGTCCGGAGAGCCGGAGATCACGTCATCCAACATCACTGGCAGTTTTCGGCAGTCGCACGCGCGCGTAGACTGGCTTCCGAGTGGTGGACGTTGCTACGCCGCAGTAAAGGCGCCCGCCTGGCCCAGGGTCCTCTTCAAGCTCGGATTGGCTGATACCTCCTTGCCACTGTCCGCCGGGTTGGATTACGGCAGGGACACCGGGACCGAAGCCGGGATTCACGACGACGAAGCCCGTTCCGCACCGAACGATCTGATGCCAGATGCTCTCGAAGTGGAATCCGCAGAGGTTGGTGATCGTGCTCGGCTGATCCCCTGTGTTGAAGACCGTCACCGAGACGAACCGGTCGTCTTGAGAAATCCCGGGGACATTCAGCACGCGCATTTTTGGGGTGGCATTGATCTGAATCTGTGCCCCTCGCTTCCGCCACTTGTAGGCGTCCCACGCGAGCACCGCAGTAGCGACTACTGCTCCCCACCAGGCCGCGACATCAGTTGGGCTGACCGTCGGGAACTTCACTGTGCCTGGCGTGCGCGGCGCGATGGTACGTCGGATCTACGGCTACGTTCACGAAATGGTGTGTCGCACCCTCGTACTCGCGATCTGCTGGGACCTCGATCGCCTTCTCGGAGACGAGGACGAGGGCTTCGGCTGCGCACTCTGCCCTGGCGAGATCGGTCAGGGGCTCTCCCAGAACCAGATCGGTCCTCCCGCCAACGGCGTCTGCCTTGAATGCCCAGATCCCGTGCTGGAGCAGGTGAACGGCTCCCAGTCGCTCTACCGCCTCTTCCCGATCATTGAAGGCGGTTTGCCACCGTAAGCGGGCCGACTCATCGACCATGATCGTTCGCTCGAGGTGAATGAACGCCCGCTCGGAGAGGCGGCGCGCTGTGAACGAGTGGTCAGAGATGTGGTACTCGAAGGAGGCGCGGAACGCCGCCAGCGCAGTCGTGCCGACCTGGACTGTGAACATCCGCGTGCTCTGGGTAGTGGCCGCCACGACCTTATCCAGCCTACCGGAGACCTCCCCGAGGGCCGTCGCGGCGGTCGCCGGGTAGAATCGACTGGTAGGCGGCGCGATAGTCCCGTAGCTGACTCGAGATCTGACTGATCCGCGGTATCAGATCGTTCTTGGCGACCGAGTACGGATCGGATGAGTTCACGGTCAGGAAGTCCCTGTAGAACCTGCCAGCTTCCAGGAAGCCCTCGATTTGATCCGATAGCGCGCGCCACTCGGAGAGCCAGCTCATGTGGGCAGAGTAGCCTGGGGGGAGCACTGGGGGGAGTTCGTCATGATTTGACGCAACTTGCCCGGTAGCCTGCGCGGACAGAGCGCTAGTGGTTCTGCGCTAGCGGTCCGAAGCCCTTGCGCTTTCGGCACTTGGGCAGCTGCCGGGACTCCCCCAGTTTGTGAAAAGATCGGCCTGTCACGCCGGAGGTCGCGGGTTCGAATCCCGTCCGCTCCGCCAGCAAACGCCCGAAACTCCAAGGGATTAGCGGTTCGACCCTGTAAGGAGCTGATCTGCTGGTGCTTTTTGGGCGACGTTCTATTCGCTAGGCAAGCAGTCGTCCTTGGTGCCTGGTGCGTCAAGGGCCCCTTGATGCGTATCAGGCGAGTGCCGCCTCGAGGAGCCTCTCGACCATGGCCCCGCCTAACCAGGAGGCGAGGCCGAGCATGGCGAGCAGGGCGACACGCACGAGGGTCGGGGCACCGAACGGCCATTCGCGAGCGCGCTCGATCAGCCCCTGATAAGCGATCAGGTTCGCCAGCCGGGGGGTCCCGACGCCTGCGGATTCCGACGGCGAGAGCAGCGAGCCTCGCTCGTGCCGGATCTCCTCGCGCAGCTCGTCGAGCGCCGCGCGCTTCGCTCGGACGATGCTTCCGTGCACTCCATAGACCGAGAAGAAGAAGCCGAGGGCAATCAGGGTGAGGCTTCCGATCACGATTGCACCGTTCATGCTCCCCGCCGAGGGCCCCAGCCAGAAGAGGGAGACGAGACAGATGTAGAGGACCCACGCGAGTGCGCTTCGCTGTGCGCGGCGCGTGAAGACTCCGAGCGGGCGGAGGTCGAGAAGATCGATGCGGGTGTGGCTCGCTCCGAGCCGTGCGACGACGGCCGCCATCGTCGCCTCGGTCGCGAGGCCGTGTCCGACGACCCAACCGAGTATCGCGTGCCGGGCGACGAAAAAGAGCATGACTGGAGCGGACCACCGGGGCGGCTCCCCTCCGGGCCAGAACGCCGGGTCGAAGAGGGGCATCAACGGGAGGAGCAGGGCTCCGATCACTCCGGATAGGGTGAGTACGCGCAGATCGACGCAGGTTGCACGTGCTACCACGGCTGCATGGCCGGCGTCGTCGAGGGTCAGCACCGGCCGAAGCTCCTCGAGGTCACGAAGGACGCCGCGGCGGAGGTAGGCGACCGCGGTCGGAACGTAGGCGAACATCACGCCGTTCAGAATGTCGAGCCAGAAGTACGGGTTGGCGGCAAGGCCGACGTCCTCGAAGTCGCCCAGCCAGAGCCGCGTCGCCACGGAGGCAACGACGAAGATCACGCCGAGCAGAAGACCCACTGCGACGGGAGGGAGACGGGTGGCCTCGAAAGGCCGAAGCATCCAGTCGGTGATCGGAGGTGCTGCATTGCCGGGTGTCACGCGAGAAGGGTACAGGAGTGCCCGAGGTACACTGGGGTGGTGGGGCTGCTGGCAATAGCCGTGGTCATGTCCGTTTGGAGGCCGGTAGAGGAATCGATGTGGTGAATCCGGGAGAAGACAGAGAAGCCCTTGAATGGCAGGTTGGTGTTTGGGACCGCATCTCGGATGTCTACGTTCGCGAGATCGATCAACGGTTCGCTCCAGTCATCCAGGCACTGATAGTCCGGGCACACTTGACAGAAGGGCAGAGTGTCCTCGACCTCGGCACCGGAACAGGAGCGGTACTCGAGCAGGCTGCGCAGAGTGTCGGGCCGGCTGGCCAGGTTGTCGGAGTCGATATCAGTAAAGAGATGCTCGCCTTGGCCCGACAGCGACTATCGGCTCGCAGCCTATCCAATATCTCGCTCCACGAAGGCAGAGGCGAGGACATTCCTGCCGACGCAGGCACTTTCGACGTGGTGCTGTCTTCTCTCGCCCTCATGTACATGATTGACCGAGAAGCCACGGCCCGAGAGATCGCCCGGGTCTTGCGTCCAGGTGGGCGCTTGATTGCTGCTGTATGGGCAGGGTCCGAGGAGTGCGACGCCGTTCGCTTCCAGCAGGCCGCGGGCCGGTTTGCCGGTCCTCCACCTGTACCGGGTATCGGACCAGGCGCGCTAGCCGATCTTGCACCGTTCCTTGAGCAGCTCGCCGACGCAGGGATTGAGCCCCGTGTCGAGACTGAGCTGCTCTCTTTCGACTTCCCTAGCTTTGACGCCGCGTGGACAGCTCTGGCTGGCGTCACCACAGCCCACCTTCCCCCAGACCAGCAGCAAGCAGCACGGCAGGCGGTCATCGACGAGATGTCCCCACAGACTGATGGCCCCTGGCATTTCAACAACCTGACACAGTTCGTCATAGGGCAGACGACCCGAGCGGGAAGCGGCCGCGAAACCTAAGAGACTTTCGTCGGAAAGCCGGCGTCCCTACTCCTCGCCCCGCCTCCACTTGCGGAGCCGCTCCAGCTCCGCGCGGATCGCGCTGCTCCGGTAGAGAAGTAGCGGCTGAGGAGGGCCCCACGGCGGCCTAGAGCAGTAGGCCGACCAGGACGCTGGCTACAAAGCGGGACTCCCGGGGCCCCCCTCGCGATCTCTATCGGACTCCCGGTTCGCCGGCCTGAGGCTCGTTCGGGAATGGTGAAGCGCTAGGCGCCGGCGTCCCGAAGCTTCGGCGGTTGGATCCGACCGCTGTCCCGCTCGCGGTGGTACAGGACGGCTTCGACCGCCCTCGAGTACAGCAGGCGGATCTCGTCCGGCTTTAGCGAGAGGAGGAACTCCATGCCCTCGGATCCGAGGTTCGAGAGGTATTGCTCGAACTTCCGATACGGCTCGTTGAGCTTGCGCACGGCCACACCCGCGAAGATGAAGGACGGATCCACGTCCAGGGCGTCGCACACGGCCAGGAAGATCTTGAAGCTGTAGGTGCCCGTGGCGCCCTCTAGCTGGCTGAGATGCGACTTGCTGCAGCCTACGATCCGTCCCAGCTCTGCCTGTGACAGGCCCTTGGCGTGGCGAGCATCGCGCAGGCGCCGACCGATGTGTCCCCGCCGCTCCTGGATACGCTTCTGTTGTCGCGTCGGCAGCGTGCCCAATGCGTTTCTCCCTGTCGGCCCGATTGCGTTTGCGCGTGGTGAACCAGCACCGTCGGTGCGAGCGATCTCCCGGATACGCTACCTCAGGGAGCTGGCAGCGGGAACTGGCATTATTAACAGGTACCTCGCTGCTACTCGGGAGTGTCGACCGCGATCGCCTGGCCTTCCCGGCGCGGGTCGGGCGCGCCGTTCAACCGCCCGTCGCTCACGAGGATTGCGTGCAGGCCGGAGTTCTCGCCTTCGCGTTCTTGGACGTCGTAGCCCATCTCCCTCAAAAGCGCAGCAAAGCGGTCTCCGTCGCCGACGGTTTCGACCCGCACGCGCTCTCCGCGCGCGACGATGTTCGGCATGTCCACTGCGGCTTGAATGTCCATCTCCCATCTGAGCGTGCCGACCACGGTCTTGGCGATATAGGCGATGATCGAGTTGCCACCGGCCGAGCCCGACATCAGCTCGAGAGTACCGGCCGCATCGAACACCATTAGCGGCGACATGGACGAGCGCGGCCGTTTGTGCGGCGCGGCTACGTTGGCCGCCAGCTTGCCGTCTACCATGGGTTGGCGCGCGAAATCGGTGAGCTCATTGTTGAGAACAAAGCCGGCGGCCCAGCGCGACGAGCCGAACGGCGCTTCGACCGAAGCGCTCATCGACACGGCATTGCCATCGGTGTCGACGATGGAGAGGTGCGACGTGCCGGGCGCGCTGTCAGTGACATCAGCGCCCCACATCGCGCGGATAGGCTCGCCCCGTAGCACCGCCCCGGGATCGCCGGGGGTTGGCGTGTCGGTCGGCGCGAAGCGCTGTAATGCGCGGGCGCTCAGATATCTGGGCTCGATCAGGTCGCGGGTGGGCACGGCGACGAAGTCCGGGTCGGCGATGTAGTGATCGCGGTCCGCGTAGGAGAGTCGTTGGGCGTCGACGAAGGCACTCAGTCGTCCCGCTTGATCCGTTGCATCCTGCCCCGCGATGAGGCTGTCGTACAGGGCCAGGATCATCACCTGGGCGACGCCGGAGGAGGGTGGCGGCGCGCTGCAAATGCGCCTGTCCGCGACATCGGCGCAGAGCGCTTCGCGTTCGATGACCTCATAAGCGGCCAGGTCGTCGAGCGATAGCGTGCCCGGTCTCGGCCCTGCCTGAACGGCGCTGACGATCTGTTCTGCCACCTTACCGGTGTAGAAAGCACTCACGCCGCGCGCTGCGAAGCGCCGAAGCGTCTCGGCGTACTCCGGATTGGGCCGCAGGTCTCCAGCCTGCAACGGCTCGCCGTCTGGGTAGAAGTAGGCTGCGGTCGCTGGATTGTCGTCGAGCAGGCTGTAGTCACGCAGTCTGACCAGGAAGCCAGCCATGCGCGGCGATACGACGAAGCCGTCTTTGGCAAGACGGATCGCGGGCTCTAGCACGGTCTGTATGTCCAGCCTGCCGTGTGCGAGGTGGCTGTCGGCGTACAGAGCCACTACGCCGGGTACGCCGACCGACAGGCCGCTTTGCCAGGCCTCGAGAAAACCGATCTGCTCGCCTTTGTCGAGGAACAGGTCCTTCGTCACACCGTGCGGGGCCGTTTCCCGTCCGTCGTACACGACCAGCTTTCGAGGCTCCCGTTCGTAAACGAGCATGAACGCGCCACCGCCCAGGCCGGAGCTCTGCGGCTCGACCAGGCCGAGCACCGCATGGGCGGCGATGGCCGCATCGACCGCGTGGCCCCCCGCTTCGAGAATCTCCACCGCGGCCTGCACAGCGTAGGGGTTGGCTGCAGCCACCATGCCCCCGAGTCGCCAAGCGTTGGACGAGACCGCCGGGGCGGTAGGGGGCGCACTCGCTTCACATGCCACGCACGAAAGCGACGCCATGAGTAAGAGCAGACCACGCACGGAATTCACGCCTACGAACCCTCGCCGCTCCGCTTGGGCGAGCCCCAGCGCTTGCGCTGCCGCTCGGCGAGCTCGCGCTCCGCGCCCTGGTCGCTGGGCTCGTAGAAGCGCGCGTTGCGCAGGGCATCCGGCAGGTACTGCCCTTCGACGAAGTGGTCGGGGTGGTCGTGCGGGTACCGGTAGCCCTTGGCGTAGCCCTCGCGACGCATCAGCTCAGTAGGAGCGTTGCGCAGCGCCAGCGGGACGGACAGCGCGCCGTGCTCCTCGACTGCTCTCCCGGCCGCGCCGATCGCCGTCAAGCTCGCATTGCTCTTTGGCGCGCAAGCCAGGTAGGTGACCGCCTGGGATAGGATCAGGCGGCCCTCGGGCAACCCGACGCGGTCGAAGGCCTCGGCGGCGGCCACCGCTACCGACAGCGCCATGGGATCCGCGTTGCCGACGTCCTCAGAGGCGAAGATCAGCATGCGCCGCGCGATGAAGCGCGGATCTTCTCCGCCGGCCAGCATGCGCGCGAGCCAGTACACCGCCGCGTCGGGATCGCTGCCGCGCATGCTCTTGATGAACGCGGAGATGACGTCGTAGTGGGCCTCGCCGCCCTTGTCGTAATCGGGCAGGCGCGTCTCCACCGCTGCTTCAACCGCGGTGCGGTCGATCTCGCGTTCCACCTGCTCTGCGGCGTTCTGCAGCAGGCTCAATGCTCGCCGCGCGTCTCCCTGGGCGAGCCGGATCAGCAGGTCGAGGGCAGCCGGCAGGATCGTGAGTCGCCGCTCGCCCAGCCCGCGCTCCGAGTCGGCGAGCGCGCGCTCGATGATCGTTCGCAGCGCCGGCGTATCCAACGCGCGAAGCGTGAAGATCCGACAACGTGAGCGCAGCGCGGGGATCACCTCGAAGGAAGGGTTCTCCGTCGTGGCCCCGAGCAGCACGACAGTGCCGTGCTCGACGTGCGGGAGGAGTGCGTCTTGCTGGGCCTTGTTGAAGCGGTGGATCTCATCGATGAAAAGCGCGGTCCGGATGCCCCTTCGCTGCTCACTCTCGGCAGAGGCCACCGCCGCGCGGAGGTCCTTCACCCCCGAGAGCACTGCGGAGAAGGCGGCGAAGCGGAGCTCTGCGCGTTCTGCCAGCAGACGTGCCAGCGTCGTCTTTCCTGAGCCCGGCGGCCCCCAGAGGATCGACGAGGGAAGCTCGCCCTTGCCGGACAACAGCGGCCAGAGCGGCTTGCCCGGACCGAGCAAGTGCTCCTGCCCCTCGAAATCCGCCAGAAGTCGCGGTCTCAGGCGCTCTGCAAGCGGCGCGTTGCGAGTCGGGCTGCCCGGCTGGGCAGCGGGGTCTCTCGGAAACAGCTCCACGCCCGGGAGTGTAGTCCCCGCCGTCCCATCGTGTGCGCTATCGTCGCTGGCCTTGATTCGCACGCTGCGAGTACAGAACCTCGCCACCATCGAAGAGCTCGAGCTCGAGCTCGGAACCGGCCTCAACGTGATGACCGGTGAGACCGGGGCGGGAAAGTCCGTGCTGCTGCACGCGATCGCCCTCCTCGGAGGTCGCCGCATTCCCGCCGACGCCATCCGGACGGGTGCCTCGCTGGGCAGCGCAGAGGCGATCATCGAAGCGCCCGCGCTGCTCGAGCGCGCCCGGGGTCTGGGCCTGGCGGAGGAGGGGGACGTCGAGCTTCTGGTCTCCCGGCGCATCTCCCGCGATGGGCGCGGGAAGGTGTTTGTGAACGGAAGACTGGCGACGGTGAGCTTGCTGCAACAGCTGCTCGGCGACGCGCTCGAGGTCATCGGTCAGGGTGAGCACCAGCGGCTGCTGCGCCCGAGCGAGCAAGGAGTGCTCCTCGATAGCTACGGCGACCTGGGCACACCGCTGGCGGAAGTCGCCGATCTGCATGGGCGCTGGCGGACGCTGGCCAGTGAGCTCGAGGAGCGACGTGCGAATACAGCCGAGCGCGCGCGTCGCGAGGACCAGCTGCGCTTCGAGGTCGACCAGATCAACGAGGTCGACCCTCGTCCGGGCGAGCTCGAGGAGCTCGATGGGGAGCGCGCCCGGCTCGTCCACGTGGACCGCCTGGGTCGAGCGAGCGCGAGCGCGCTCGAGGTTCTCGATGGCGACGGTGGGCTGCGCGACCGGATCGCCGGTGCCCAGTCCCAGCTGGCCTCCGCGGCCGAGCTCGACGAGCAGCTCGGTGCCCCGCTCGCCGCACTCGAGCGCGCGAGCTTGGAGCTCGAAGAGGCGAATGGCGCTCTGGAGCGCTATCACGCCTCACTGGAAGCGGACCCCGATCGCCTGGCGCGGCTGGAGGACCGCCTCGAAGCGCTGCGCCGGCTCCTCTCCCGCTACGGCGACAGCATCGAGGAGATCCACCGCTACCGCGACGAGGCACTGGCCGAAGCAGAGATTCTGGGAGGCGGCGAGAAGCGGAGCGCGGAGCTTGAGCGGGAGCTGGCCTCGATCGGCGCGTCGCTCGAGTCCGCTGCGCGCGCGCTCGGGCGGGCCAGACAGCGCGTCGCTGCGGAGCTCGAGAGCAGAGTCAACAAGGAGCTTGCCGCGCTGGGGCTACGGCGGGCGGCGTTGCGCGTGACCTTCGATTCCCTTCCTGCAAAGACTCGAGAAGGCTGGGATGTGCCAGCAGGACCACACGGCTTCGAACGGGCGAGCTTTCGGCTGGCCGCGAATCCCGGCGAGGAGCCTCGCCGGCTGAGGGATGCCGCCTCTGGCGGGGAGCTCGCGCGCTTGCTGCTCGCCCTGCGCAACGTCCTGCGAAGCGCGGATGAGGGGCACCTGCTGCTGTTCGATGAGGTCGACGCCGGCATCGGAGGGGCAACGGCCCACAACGTCGGTCGGCGCCTGCGCAGCCTCGCCGAGCGTCACCAGATCGTGTGCATCACGCACCTGCCGCAGATTGCCGCGGTCGGCCAGACGCACTACCGCGTGGTGAAGCGCGTGCGGAGTGGAAGGACGCGTACCCGCGTGGAGCAGCTGGAGGCGGAGGCGCGCGTGGAGGAGCTGGCCAGGATGGCCGGAGGCGGGCGTGTCACCGACGTCGCTCGCGCGCACGCGCGGGAGCTACTGACATCTGATTGACGTCGTGGTCGTCGACGGCGGCGGTCCGCTCGATCAAGTTTCGGCGATTTCGGCCCGATCCTCTCCTCTGACCTGACCGAGTTTCACACTACTTGCAGCGTCCAGAGGACCTAGATGGTGCCCCCTTCAGCTTCCGTGCCCGCTGCTTCCGACGCCCCACAGTCAGTCCAAGCGATCGTCCACGTCGAGAGTGGCTTCTACGCGGGTCTCGCCTGGCCGCTGGAGCGAACAAGCACGGTCGTGGGACGGGGTAGCAACGCGGACCTCGTGCTCAACGAGGGAACGATCTCGCGGGCCCACGCGCTGATCGGCTACGACGGCGACCGCGTGTTCGTCCAGGACCTGGGGAGCACGAACGGTACGCTCGTCAACGGCTCCAAGGAAGAGCGCAAGTACCTCGTCGACTCCGACGAGCTACGAATGGGTCGCCTGGTCCTGCGGGTCGAGATCGATTGCACCGGCGAGGAGGGCGACGCCCGTGTCTAGCTCCAGAAGTCGGCCCAGCGAAATTGTCACCTTCATGTACGTCCCTGGAGAGTCGGGTACGATCCGGCGCTACCAGGTCCGTCGCTCGCGGATTCGCAAGTGCGTCTATGCCGCCCTCCTGGCGTCTGCTGTTCTGGTCGCGGGAAGCGTCGACTACGTGCAGGCTCGTCGAGGCATGACCGAGCTGGAGCGCCTTCGAGCTGAGACGGGCGTCCAGCGCGAGCAGCTGCAGGCTTACGCTGCGCGCATGGAGACGGTCGCGAACCGCCTGACCGCGATCGACAGCCTGGAGCGAAAGTTGCGCGTGATCACGAACCTGGACCCGTCCGACCCGACTCCTCTCTCGGGCATTGGCGGCGTGGACAGCGGCTTGCTCGACTCTCAGGACCTCGCCTGGCTCTCGCCGAGCAGGCGCCACCAGAAGATGACGGAGAGCTTCGATCGGCTCGGCGAAGCCAGCGATGCACAGGCGGAGAGCCTTGCGGCCCTCATCACCCATCTCGAAGACCAGACGGCACGCCTGCTCGCGACACCCTCGATCGCTCCGACCAAGGGTTGGGCCACGTCGGGCTTCGGCTACCGAACCTCGCCCTTCACAGGCAATCGAGAATTCCACCGCGGGCTCGACATCGCGGGACGGAGCGGCACCAACATCAAGGCGCCGTCCAACGGGCGTGTCGCCTTCGTCGGCCGCAAGCGTGCGTTGGGCAATACCGTCATCCTCAGCCACGACTACGGGATCGAGACGATCTACGGACACCTCGACGAGGTGGTCGTGAAGCCGGGAGCCAAAGTCGCGCGCGGTGACCTGATCGCGCGAATGGGCACGACCGGCCGCAGCACCGGGCCTCACCTTCACTACCAGGTCGAAGTGAACAAGAAGCCCGTAACCCCCCGCAACTACATCCTCGACTGAGGGTTGGGCCCTTGTCGGGGGCTCGCGTTATACTCCCCGCCCTCCCAGCGCGGCGGAGGCGGCCATTCGACTCGTCCAGAAGATCTTGGGCTCCGCGAACGAGCGGTCCCTGAAGCGGCTGCAGCCCTCAGTCGACCGCATCAACTCGCTCGAGGCGGGGTTAGAGGCGTTCTCGTCCGACGAGCTCCGCTCCAAGTCGGACGAGCTGCGGGGTCGGGCCGAAAAGGATGAGCCCCTCAACGATCTCTTGCCAGAAGCATTCGCACTGGTGCGCGAGGCCGCGAAGCGCGCGCTCGGGCAGCGCCCCTTCGACGTGCAGCTGCTCGGAGGGATGGTCCTGCACCAGGGCAAGATCGCGGAGATGAAGACCGGTGAGGGGAAGACCCTCGCCGCCACGCTGCCCTCATACCTGAACGCGCTGTCGGGCCATGGCGTCCACGTCGTCACCGTGAACGACTACCTGGCGCTGCGCGACTCGGAGTGGATGGGTCAGATTCACCGCATGCTCGGGCTCGAGGTCGGCTGCGTGGTCGCGGGTATCTCCGAGACCGAGCGGCGCGCGGCCTACCGCTCCGCAATCACGTACGGCCAGAACAACGAGTTCGGCTTCGACTACCTGCGCGACAACATGAAGCCCTCGCTCGAGCTCTACGTTCAGCGCGGTCACAACTACGCCATCGTCGACGAGGTCGACTCCATTCTCATCGATGAGGCGCGAACGCCCCTGATCATCTCGGGACCCGTCGACGACGATCCAGATCGCTTCCGCCGCAGCGACCGGATCATCCCTCGGCTCTCGAAGGACAAGGGTCACTTCACCGTCGATGAGAAAGCGCGGCAGGTATTGCTGACCGACGAGGGTATCGCTGAGGTCGAGAAGCTGCTCCACATCGACAACCTGTACGCACCGCAGAACATGGAGACCCTCCACGTCGTCCAGAACGGGCTGCGCGCGCATGTCCTCTACCAAAAGGACGTCGACTACGTCGTGAAGGACGGTCAGGTCGTGATCGTCGACGAGTTCACCGGCCGCTTGATGGAGGGTCGCCGCTGGAGCGACGGGATGCACCAGGCCGTCGAGGCGAAGGAGGGCGTCAAGATCCAGAACGAGTCCCAGACGCTCGCCTCGGTCACGTTCCAGAACTACTTCCGCATGTACGGGAAGCTCGCGGGGATGACGGGCACCGCGGACACGGAGGCGACCGAGTTCGCCGAGATTTACAAGCTCGACGTAGCGGTGCTGCCCACGAACCGCCCCATGGTGCGCGCAGACCACGAGGACCAGGTCTACCGCACCCACAAGGAGAAGTGGGACGCCGTGATTGAGGACATTCAGGACTGCCAGCGGCGCGGTCAGCCCGTCCTGGTGGGCACGATCGCGATCGAGACCTCGGAGATGCTCGCCAAGCGGCTCAAGAACAAGGGGATCCCGCACAACGTGCTGAACGCGAAGCACCACCAGCGCGAGGCGGAGATCATCTCGCAGGCCGGCCGCCACGGGGCGACCACCATCTCGACCAACATGGCGGGACGCGGGACGGACATCGTGCTTGGCGGCAACGCGGAGATGATGCTCAAGTCGCGTGGGCTCGACCCGCTGTCTCCCGACGTGCAAGAGGAGTTCGAAGAGCTCAAGGTTCAGTGCGACGCGGAGCGCGAAAAGGTGGTCGCGGCCGGCGGGCTTCACGTTTTGGGAACCGAGCGCCACGAGTCTCGCCGCATCGACAACCAGCTGCGGGGACGCTCGGGACGGCAGGGGGACCCGGGCTCGTCGCGCTTCTATCTCTCGCTCGAGGACGACCTGCTGCGAATCTTCGGCTCCGAGCGAATCGCCCCCCTGATGAAGCGCCTGGGCATGGAAGAGGGAGAGGCGATCGAGGCAAAGATGCTCTCGGGCGCCATCGAACGCGCCCAGCGCAAGGTCGAGGTGCGGAACTTCGACATCCGCAAGCACCTGCTCGAGTACGACAACGTGATGAACAAGCAGCGCGAGTCGATCTACGGCTGGCGTCGGAACGTGCTCGGGAACGATGACCTGCGTTCCGAGTACCTCGAGCTCGGATTCGAGCTCGCGGACGATCTGCTCGACGACTTTGTTCCGGAGAAGGGTGAGCCGGATCCTGAAGGCCTGATCCGCGAGGTGCACCAGGAGTTCGGTATTGTCGTGACGCCGGACGATCCCGACTTCTCCGGCTCTCTCGATCGAGCCAAGGTCGGGGAGCGCCTGCACTCCCTTGTGGAGGAGAAGCTCGACGGACAGGTCAAGATGTTCGACGAGCTGGAGCAGCACTACCCGGACCTGAACCCGCCGACCTTCCAGGAGTTCGGCCGCGCCATCTACCTGCAGACGATCGATCAGCAGTGGAAAGATCACCTGCTGGGGATGGACCACCTGAAAGAAGGCATCGGGCTTCGGGGCTACGCCCA
This sequence comes from Myxococcota bacterium, assembly GCA_965247115.1. Taxonomy (GTDB): domain Bacteria; phylum Myxococcota_A; class UBA9160; order SZUA-336; family SZUA-336; genus JAUXJB01. Next base: position 1,015,628 of record CBDFGR010000003.1, on the reverse strand, counting down.
GCGCGATCCGAAGGTGGAGTACCAGCGCGAGGGCTACGAGAAATTCGTCGAGATGAACGGACTGGTCCGGGCGCGTGCGGTCGAGCAGTTCTATCGGGTGGCGTTCGAGGCGCCGTCCAAGGAGCGCGTCTCGGCCCTGCGCGCGGCGGAGGAGGTTCGGCGACAGGCGCAGCAGCGAGGCTTGTCCGAGCGGCACGCAGGTGGCCCAGGCGTGTCGCAGGACGGATCCACGACGGTCCAGCGCGAAGGCAAGAAGGTCGGCCGCAACGAGCCCTGCCCGTGCGGGTCCGGGAAGAAGTACAAGAAGTGTCACGGGGCGACGGGCTGAGCGCGTGGCCTATCGCGTAGCCGGATTCCGGGCTGCGGGAGTCCGCTGCGGCATCAAGCCTTCCGGGGCTCTCGACCTCGCTCTGTTTGTCTCCGACTCCCCGGCGAATGCGGCGGCGGTCTTTACGCGCAACCGCTTCCCCGGCGCGCCGGTGCGGGTCTCCCGCGCCCATCTGCGCGACGGACGCGCCCGGGCCGTCGTTGTGAACAGTGGCATCTCGAACGTCGCTACCGGCGCCGTCGGGCTGCGCAACGCGCGGGCGATGTGCAGACAGGCCGCCGAGGAGCTGGGCCTGCCTCCGAAGGACGTGCAGGTCGCCTCGACGGGAGTGATCGGCAACCAGCTGCCGATGGAGCTCATCGCACCGGGCATCCGGAAAGCCGCTCGCGCACTGTCCGCGACGGGCTGGTCGCGCGCAGCCCGCGCCATTCTCACGACCGACACCAGGCCCAAGCTCGCTCAGGTCACTCGACGCAGCTTCTCGCTGCTGGGGTTCGCGAAGGGCTCCGGGATGGTCATGCCGAACATGGCGACCATGCTCGTCTACATGGTCACGGATCTGGCGGTCGAGTCCGCGTTCCTAAGCGATGCTCTGCGCGAGGCCGTCGATCCCACGTTCAATCGCCTCACCATCGACGGCGAGACGAGCACGAGCGATACCGTGCTCGTGATGGCGAACGGCGCGGCGGGCAACAGGCCCCTCGTTCGGCGCTCGGCCGGCGCGGATGACTTTCGCAAGGCCCTTGCAGAGCTGTCGAGCACGCTCACCGAGAAGCTCGCGCTCGACGGAGAGGGTGTGACGAAGATCGCACGTATCCACGTGCGTGGTGCCCGAAGCGATCGCGCGGCCCAGCAGATTGCGCGTTCGGTCGGGAACTCCGTGCTGGTCAAGACAGCCCTACACGGCGCGGATCCCAACTGGGGCCGGATCGTCCAGGCGATTGGCGCCGCGGGCGCAGTCTTCTCTCCGGAGCGGGTCGGGATCCGCATTGGCGACGCGGAGCTCATGCGACAGGGGACGGCTCGGGAGTCGACGACGGCGCTCCGCCAGGCGGAGCGCGCGATGCGTCGCAAGAAGATCGAGATCGAGATCACGCTCGGAAGCGGCCCCGGGGACGCCAGCATCCTCACAACAGACTTGAGCCACGGCTACGTCGCGATCAACTCCGAGTACACGACCTGACTGTCCCGCCTCGAGTCAGCGCCTAGCCTGCCGGATGGGCGTATCCTGGTGACGTCGCAAGAGGAGAGCTCGATGAGCGCACAGAAGGTCGTCTCGCGAGAGGAGTGGCTGAAGGCCCGTGTGGAGTTGCTCGAGGAAGAGAAGGCGCACGCGCGACAGTCCGATGCGCTCGCCGAGAAGAGGCGCTCCCTGCCGTGGGTGAGGATCGATACGAACTACCTGTTTCGGACCGAACAAGGCCAGGCGTCGCTTGGCGATCTGTTTGAGGGCCGCAGCCAGCTCGTCGTTCAGCACTTCATGTTTGGCCCAGACTGGACGGAGGGCTGCCCATTTTGCTCGTTCTGGGCAGACGGGTACGACCCCATGGTCGTGCACATGAACCAGCGCGACGTGAGCTTCGTCGCGGTTTCGCGCGCTCCGCTGGATCGGCTGCTGGCCTATCGAAAGCGGATGGGCTGGTCGTTTCCCTGGGTTTCCTCGCTGGATGGCTCTTTCAACTTCGACTTCAACGTCAGCGCGACCGATGCGGAGATGAGTCGCGGCGAGACGACCTACAACTACCAGAGAATCGGCCCGCGCTCGCAGGAGATGCACGGAACGAGCGTGTTCTGCCGGGATGACTCGGGCCAGGTTTTTCACACCTACTCGACATACGCTCGCGGCCTCGACCGTATGAACGGCGCGTACGGCTTTCTCGACATCGCCCCCAAGGGGAGGGACGAGGACGAGCTGCCCTTCCCGCTCGCTTGGGTGCGTCGCCGCGACGAGTACGACTCGAGCTAGTCTGGCAACTATGCGCTGGAGACGGGCGCGCAGAGTTCCAGCTCGTGGCCGTCGGGGTCGGAGAAGTAGAGAGACGTTGCCGGCATCCAGTCGTGCGTGATCGGCCCCTTGGTGGCGACGCCGCGCTCTTCGAGTGCGCCCACCGCGCGCTCGAGCTCGGCCGGATCCACGGCAAAGGCGAGGTGCTGCGTGGGCCAGTCGCCCGTGTCCTCCTGCAGCACCACCATGCCGGCGCCCCCGCCCACCCGTAGGAAGTGCCAGTTTCGCGCCTCGTCGCGCAGGCCCGGCTCGAGACCCAGAACGTCGAGGTAGAAGGCCTCGGCTCGTACCAGCTCCTTGACGCGAATCGCAACCTCGTACACGCCGTTGATCTTGAGCATGCTCCGATCCCTTCGAGGAAGTGGGTATCTGAAAGTAAAGCAGATCCTTTGTTAATTTGCGAGACGGGGAGCTTGAGCTCGACAAGCGATCGCCTACCCTGCGCAACCCGGGCTGATCCCGTCGGAGTCTTCGAGTGACTGAGGTGGTTCTGGTCCGCCACGCACAGCCAGACTGGGAGCCTGATGGCCGGGCCGTCGACCAGCCGGCCCTGACCTGCGTGGGCCGCGAGCAGGCGCGCCGGACCGCGGCCGCGCTAGCGGCGGAGCGCTTCGACCACGTGTACGTGAGCCCGCTGCGGCGAGCCGTGGAGACGGCTGAGCCGATCGCTGAGGCGCTCGGCATGGAGGCGCTGGAGGTCGCCTGGCTCGGGGAGCTCCGCCTCCCGAAGATGGAGGGCAAGACCGCGGCGGAGGTGCAGGAGTTCTTCGGCGAGGCGCGCGCTCGAAACCTGGAGCTGCAGTGGGCGGGAATGCCGGGTGGAGAGTCCTTTCGGCACTTCTACGAGCGAGTGAGCAGCGGAATCGAGGATCTGCTGACCGAGACCCACGGGATGCAGGTTCGGCTCAACTCAGGTCACCGGATCTGGCACGTACCCGGCGCCGAGGAGCGCGTACTGATCGTCGCACACGAGGGAACGAACGCAGTCATCCTCTCGCACCTCCTCGGGATCGAGCCTGTGTCGTGGGCCTGGATGCGCTTCTCGAGTGCCTGGACCGGCATCAGCCGGGTGCGGACGATCCCGGTTGCAAACGGTCACATCTGGGCGCTCGAGTCCTTCAACCGCATCCAGCATCTCGATGGAATCTCGGTGGGTCCGTCGGGCTGATCAGCCCGAAGCAGTCCCGAGTCGCAAAGCCTTTGAATCCAGTAGCTTAGGCTTGCCGCGCCGAGATCGCTCTGCTATACCCGGGGCCACTTCACACGTCCCGCCCGCTCCGGGTTCGCGTGCGCGCGGTCGAGCGGCGGAGCGAGCGGTAACGCGCGCTCCGAGGGGCGGAGGTCAAAATCCAGCGTCGCCGTTGTCGGCGACCAAAACGAAAAGGACACTCGATGTCTGCGCCAGATCCCGTACCGGAGGTCAGGACCAGCTCGGTCTCGATGCAAGAGCTGCTTGAGGCGGGCATTCACTTCGGCCACCAGACCCGCCGTTGGCACCCCCACATGAAGCCGTTCCTCTACGGGGAACGCAACGGTGTGCACATCATCGATCTGCAGCACACGCTGCCGCGCTTCCGCGAGGCCTGTGAGTTTGCGCGCGAGCTCGTCGCGAGCGGCGGCACGCTCCTCTTTGTTGGCACCAAACGCCAGGCCCAGGAGATCGTTGCGGAAGAGGCCAAGCGATGCGCCATGCCGTACGTGCACAGGCGCTGGCTCGGCGGAATGCTGACGAACTTCCGCACGATCCAGAAGGGCATCAGTCGTTACAAGGAGCTGACTGCGCTACTGGCCGACGAGGAGAACGAGGAGGGGCTGAGCAAGAAGGAGCGCTCCCGACTCACGCGGGAGCACCTGAAGCTGCACAAGGCCTTCGAGGGGATGGTCGAGATGGAGCGGCTGCCAGACGCCGTCTTCGTCATCGACATCAAGCGGGAGTCCATCGCGGTCAAGGAGGCGCAACGTCTACAGATCCCGTTGGTTGCCGTGGTCGACTCGAACTGTGACCCCGAAGGCATCGATTTCACAGTGCCGGGCAACGACGATGCGCTGCGTGCAATTCGGCTCTACTGCGAGAAGCTCGGCGAGGCGTGTCTGGAGGGGGCCGAGCTGTTCAATCGGCGCGTCCTCGAGGAGGACAAGGGCAAGCCCGAGGAGGCCGAGGGTGCCGAGGCCCCGAAGCACGGCAAGCGCGTGGTAGAGATCACCCAGCCCGCCCGCAGGCCCGCGCGCATGGAGCGCATGGCAGAGGAGCGCCGCAAGGAGCTCGAGGAGAGCCCGGAGCCAGCTGGGGAGGCGGTGGCGGCTGCTCCGACCGAGGCTGCTCCGACCGAGGCTGCTCCGACCGAGGCCGCTCCGACCGAGGGCACTGCGACTGTGAGCGCTCCGATCGAGGATGTTCCGACCGAAGACACTCCGGCCGAGGTGCCGCCAGGCGGGTCCGAGGGAGCCGAATCGTCGTAGCCGACCCCGGAACGACAAGGAGGGAGAGGTGGCAAGGATCTCAGCTGCAGAAGTGAAGGCGCTGCGCGACAAGACAAGCGCAGGCATGATGGAGTGCAAGAGGGCCCTGGTCGAGGCCGAGGGCGACGGCGAGCGCGCCGTCCAGCTGCTCCGCGAACGCGGCATTGCGAAGGCGAGTAAGCGAGTGGGGCGAGCCACGACCGAGGGGCGGATCACGGCGAGCGTCTCGTCGGACGCGAAGGTCGCGACACTGGTCGAGCTCAATTGCGAGACGGACTTCGTTGCGAAGACGGACGACTACGCCGAGCTGTGTCAGCAGAGTGCCGACTTCGCACGAGATCAGGCTCCGCTCGATGTCGAGCAGCTGAGCAAGGGCATGGAGGAAAGGATCACAGCAGCGATCGCCAAGCTGGGCGAGAACATCCAGCTTCGGCGCTTCGAACGCCTGGAGGCCGCGAGCAACGGGGTTGTGGCGAGCTACGTCCACGCCGGCGGGAAGATCGGCGCGCTCGTGCAGGTCGAGGCAGACGATCCGTTCGACGAGGCCGTGAAGTCCCTGGCGCACAACGTTTGCATGCACGTCGCCGCCGTGAGTCCGTCCAGCGTTTCGAGAGACGATCTGGCTGCGAATCTGGTGGCCGAGGAGCGCCGTGTGCTGACCGTGCAAGCGGAGCAGGAAGGCAAGCCCCCGAAGATCATCGAGAAGATGGTAGAAGGCCGCCTGAGCAAGTTCTTCAAAGAGGTCGTGCTCCTCGAGCAACAGCTCGTGATGGATTCCGACACGACGGTGGCCAAAGCCGCCCAGCAGGCCGGGGCCGAGATTACGGGATTCCGGCGTCTCCAATTGGGAGAAGAGCTCGAGGGATGAAACCCGTCTACAAGCGCGTTCTCCTCAAGATCTCCGGACAGAGCATGGCTGGAGGGGGGGGCTTCGGGATCGACACGTCGAAGGTCCGCGAGACGGCGGAGCAGCTAGTCGAGGTCTCGGAGGCCGGCGTGGAGCTCGGCATCGTGTGTGGAGGCGGAAACGTGATTCGCGGCATCACCGCTGCGGCCGAAGGGCTCGACCGCACCGCCGCGGACTACATGGGCATGCTCGCGAGCGTCATGAACGCATTAGCGCTCCAGGACGGGCTAGAGAAGTCGGGGGCGACGACACGCGTGTTGTCCGCGATCGAGATCAGGCAGGTAGCGGAGCCGCACATCCGCCGTCGAGCCGTCCGCCACCTGGAGAAGGGCCGGATCGTGATCTTTGCCGCCGGCACGGGGAACCCTTTCTTCACCACCGATACAGGTGCAGCCCTGCGCGCGATGGAAGTCGGCGCCGAGGTTCTGTTGAAGGGAACCCGGGTGGACGGGGTATACGACTCCGACCCGGAGCAGTTTCCCGGGGCACGCAAGTACGAGCAGGTGACGTACAGGGAGTTTCTGCATCGAAATCTCGGCGTCATGGACGCGACCGCGATCTCGCTGTGTCAGGACAACAAGCTCCCGATCGTGATCTTCAATATGGAGACCCGAGGGAATATCCTTAGAGCGATTCACGGTGAGCCGATTGGGACGGCCGTGGGCGCTTGATGAGGAGGAACGCGGGTGGCCGACGAGGATGTCGATCTGGTCCTGACGGAAGGGAAGGAGGCGATGGAGAAATCTCTGGGCAGCCTCGCACACGAGCTCTCGCGGATACGAACCGGTCGAGCGAACCCGGTGCTCCTGGAGGGAGTCTCCGTCAACTATTACGACTCGCCAACACCGCTGAAGACGCTCGCCACCATCAACGCTCCCGAGGCGCGCTTGCTGACCGTGCAGCCCTTTGATTCGGGAACGATCCCAGAGATCGAGAAAGCCATCTTGAAGAGCGACCTTGGACTCGCACCTGTCAACGATGGGAAGCTGCTCCGGATCCCGATCCCCGAGCTTACGGAGGAACGGCGTCGCGATCTCGTGAAGCAGGTCAAGAAAATGGCCGAGGATCACAAGGTCGGCGTGCGGGGAGCGCGGCGTGACGCAATCTCGATGCTGAAGGAGCTCGAGAAGGATGGAGACCTGACCAAGGATGAGTCGCGAACTGGCCAGCGAAAGATCCAGGAAGCCACGGACGACTACACCTCGAAGATCGACGAGGTAATCGCGTCGAAAGAGGAGGAGATCCTCCGGATCTGACAACGAATGAGCCGTCTTGATCCCGCCAACATCCCAAGCCACGTGGCGATCATCCCCGACGGGAATGGCCGCTGGGCTGAGTCCCGCGGGCTTCCGCGTACCCTGGGGCACAGCCGCGGAACCGAGGTCGTACGAGAGGTGGTCCGTGCCGCACACGAGCTGGGCATCAAGCAGCTGACGCTCTATGCGTTCTCGACCGAGAACTGGGAACGTCCCACGGACGAGGTCGAGGCGATCATGGGTCTGCTCGACCACTACATCTCCGAGGAGTCCGAGGAGCTCGAGGCGAACGGCATCCAGGTTCGGACGATTGGCCGACTGCACGTGCTCAAGCCGCCGCTCCAACGGGCGGTGCGCACCCTCGAGACGCGCACCGCAGGCAACGACCAGATGGTCCTGACCTTTGCCCTCTCCTACAGCGGCCGGACGGAGATCGTGGATGCTGTGCGCGCGATCGCGCGTCGCGTCGAGAGCGGGGGATTCGATCCGGAAGCGATCGAGGAGAAGGACATCCGCGAGATGCTGTACGCACCCGACCTTCCGGATCCAGACCTGCTGATCCGCACAGGAGCGGAGCACAGGATCTCGAACTTTCTGCTCTGGCAAATCGCCTACACCGAGCTGTGGATCACCGACGCACTCTGGCCGGATTTCACCAAGCAGGACCTGGTGGAGGCGATCGAGCAGTACCAGCGGCGCGAGCGGCGCTTCGGACGCACGGGCGCGCAGGTCCGGAAGGGCTCGTGAAGAGCGTCAGCATCCTGGGATCGACCGGATCGATCGGGACTCAGGCGCTAGAGGTCATCGGCAGCTTTCGAGAGCGGCTCACGGTCTCGGCCATCGCGGCGGGACGCAACGTGGGCCTGGTTCTGGAGCAGGCCAAGCAGTTCCGACCTCGTCTGGTGTCCGTCGCCTCGCGGGACGACGCGATCCGCGTACAGGCTGCGCTCGGCGACCCGGAGATCCGGGTCGTGTTCGGCCCTGAAGGACTGATCGAGGTGGCCTCGGAGCCGAGCGATCTGGTGATCGGGGCCCTTGTCGGTCGTCTGGGCCTGGAGCCGATCATCGCGGCGCTCCGCAGCGGCACACAGGTCGCGCTTGCGAACAAAGAGGTGCTCGTCACGGCCGGCCAGCTGGTTCTGGAGGAGGCGCGCCGCTCGGGGTCTGCAATCCTACCGCTCGATTCGGAACATGTGGCCATCCACCAGTGCCTGGCCGGCCAGCCGCGTGAGGCCCTGCGGCGGGTCGTGCTGACGGCTTCTGGGGGCCCCTTCCGGCAGGCGACGTCACAGCGGATGGAGACGGTGACACCCGACGAGGCGCTTTCCCACCCGAACTGGGACATGGGCGACAAGATCACAGTCGACTCTGCGACGTTGTTGAACAAGGGCTTTGAAGTGATCGAGGCGCGCTGGCTCTTCGACCTGGAACCGGCGCAGATCGATGTGGTGATTCACCCGGAGAGCATCGTCCACTCCTTTGTCGAGTTCCGCGACGGCAGCTGGCTCGCGCAGCTCGGCATTCCCGACATGCGTATTCCCATCGCCTACACTCTCGGCATGCCCGAGCGGCTCCCGCTGCCCGACCTGCCGACGCTGGACCTCGTCGCCGTCGGCAGTTTGCGCTTCGAAGCTCCCGATCAAGCGCGCTTTCCTGCGCTCGGCCTGGCCCGGGAGGCTCTCTGTCGCGGAGGGACGGCGCCAGCCGCGCTCAATGCGGCGAACGAAGTCGCGGTGGCCGCGTTTCTCGACGGTGCGATCTCCTTTCCCACGATCGTGGCAACCTCCGAGCATGTGCTAGAGCGGGAGCTCGTGCTGCCGGGTCTCGCACTCGACGAGATCCGTAGCGCGGATCGATCCGCTCGCGAGCGAGCGCGACAGTTCATCGGAGAACGGCGGCGATGAGTCTCGGCGACGCGCTCCTGCCGATCGTGATCCTGCTCGGCGTGCTCATCTTTGTTCACGAGCTCGGCCACTTCCTCGTTGCGAAGCTGTTCGACGTCCGGGTCGAACGCTTCTCGCTCGGTTTCGGCCCGGCGCTGCTGCGGCGCACGGTTGGAGAGACCGAGTACGTCGTGGCCGCCCTGCCGCTGGGCGGCTACGTCAAGATGCTTGGCGAGGTTCCCGGCGAGGAGCTGCCGGAAGCCGAGCGCGAGCGCGCATTCAACTACAAGCCGCCGTGGCAACGGATCGCGATCGCGCTCGCCGGACCCGCGATGAACGTGCTCCTGCCGGTGTTCGTGGTCGCCGGGCTCCTGATGACGGGCATTCCGACGCTGACCTCCCGCGTCGGCGCGGTCCGGCCGGAGTCCCCCGCAGAGCAGAGTGGACTGCTGCCAGGAGATCGCATCGTCAGCGTGGACTCCGCGGAGGTTTGGCGCTGGAAGGACCTGACTTCGGCCCTCCGCTCCGCCGAAGCTCACGCGGTCGCGATCGGAGTGGAGCGGGACGGGGAAGCGCTCGAGTTCGTGATCGAGCGGGAGCGTCTGGAGGATGGAGGGGTCGGGCCGATCGGCGTCGAGTCGTTCGCCGCCTCTTCGATGGTTGGTGTGACGGACGAGGACGGCCTGGCGGCACGGGCCGGCGTGCGCACCGGTGACCGGATCGACGCCGTGAACGGCGTCGAGATCGCGGATCGCTACGGTCTGGCCACGGCCATCGGCCAGGCTGAGGGAGCGCTCGAGCTCGACGTGCGGCGCAGCCTGGAGGACACGGAAGAACGTCTCCTGCTGACGATCCGGACCGAGGAGGCACGGACGCTCGAGGCCCTGGGCCTCGTGTCCGCCGACTTCAGCGTGCTCGATGTCGAGCCTGCGAGTCCTGCCAGAGCCGCAGGCCTGGAGAAGGGAGACCTGTTCCTGAGAGTGGCCGGTCAGCCGGTTGTGAGCGGAGAGCAGGTCAGAGCCCTGATCCGTGCCAGCCAGGGCGAGTCGCTCGAGCTCGAGCTCCTGCGCGACGGCCAGAGCGTGAGCACCGAGCTGAGCGCCACCAAGAGAGTGATCCCGACACGGGATGGGGGCATGGAGACGCGCTTCGTGATCGGGATCACCATCGGCCCCGAGCTCGCCGGTGGTGAGTTCGTGGACGAGGTGATCGCCAACCCGTTCGTGGCGCTCTGGCGTGGCGTGGTGGGCACGGGCGACATGTTGGTGCTGATCGTCCGGGGGCTGATTCAGCTCTTCAGTGGCTCCGTCGGCATCGGAAGCCTGGCAGGACCGATTGGCATCGGGGAGATCGCGGCCGACACACTCCAGCGCTCCTGGGCCGACTTCTTCTCGTTCATGGCGGTGATCAGTGTGAACCTCGCCATCCTCAATCTGCTGCCCATACCTGTACTCGACGGCGGGCAGATCCTCCTGACGCTTGCGGAGCTCGTGCGAGGCAGCCCGCTTCCCGACCGCGCGCGCGAGATGGCCCAGGCCGTGGGCCTGTCATTGATCATGGTGTTGATGGGCTTCGCGTTCTGGAACGACATCTCCCGGAACTGGGAAGGCATCGTCGGCTTCCTCAGAGGACTGGTGTGAGCACAGCGGCCTCCCGGCCGCCTGCTGGAATCATCGCGCTGGAGGCCGCCACCGAAGCCGGTGGAGTCGCATTGCTGGAGGGCCCCCGTCTCCTCGCAGAGCAGAGCTTTGGCGCGTCCCAGCGGAGCGCGTCCACCCTGCTCGTGACGCTGGACCAGCTGTTGCAGCGCGCCGGGCGGAACCTCGACGACTTCCCGTTGATCGCACTGTCGATCGGCCCCGGCTCCTTCACGGGTCTCCGCGTAGGGCTGGCGATGGCCCTTGGCCTATGCTTCGACACCGAGCGACGGATCGTTCCGGTTCCTACGCTGGCCGCCCTCTCGATGCATGCGGGAGACGCCCTGCACATCGTCCCCATGCTCGACGCACGTCGAGGGGAGGTGTACACGGGCCTGTACGGACCCAACGGCCACGAGCTGCAAGAGGACCGGGTTACGGAGCCGGGCTCGTGGCTCCGCTCCCTTCCCCACACGGGCGACCGCCTCCACTTTCTGGGGAGCGGAGCACTGCGCCATGCGAAGCTCATCGAGGCCGCCCACGGCGAACGCGCGCGCATCCTGAGTGCGGCTCAGGCGCGACCGCGCGCAGCGAGCGTAGGGTTGCTCGGTGCGCGACTGGCCGAGGCCGGAGGGTCCTTACCCGGCCCCGAGGTCGAGCTTCGCTATCTGCGCAAACCGCAAGCCGAGGTGGCGCGGCGTGCTGGACACTCTCCGGCCGAACCAATACCCTAGCTTCGATCAAGTGGCATAAACCTCCGGATTGATTGAGGGTATATGGAGAACGAGGAGCGGGCGCGGATCGAGTCCTTGCTGCCGAATCACGGGGAACTGCGCCAGCTCTGGGAGGAACATCTCGAGCTCGAGAGACAGCTCGAGGACCTGAACTCCCAGGCGCATCTGAGTCCGTCCGAGCAGACAGAGCGCAAGATGATCAAGAAGCGCAAGCTCGCCGGGAAGGACCAGATCGCGCGAATTCTGGCTCACGTCGACGGGTAGGCGCTCGAAACCACCCCCCTGGAGCGGCGCACGGCGCGTCGCGTGGGGGGATCGATTGCTCGTTCTCCAGCCCCATCCGTACGGATGCTTTGCCGAGTGACCGTCGGAGACGACGGGAGGAGCTTTACGCATGAAGGTCTTCTACGACAAGGACGCCGATCTGGCGCGGCTCGAGGGGCGCACGGTCGCGATACTGGGCTACGGGAGCCAGGGTCACGCCCACTCCCTCAACCTGAGAGACAGCGGGATCGACGTGGTTGTGGGCCTGCGGAAGGGCTCCAGCAGCCAGCCGAAGGCCGAGGCGATGGGGCTCAAGGTGCTGTCCGTAAGCGACGCCGCAGCGACGGGCGACGTCGTGATGATGACGCTTCCCGACGAGACGATGGGCGACGTCTACGAGCAGGAGATTGCCCCCAACGTGGAGCCGGGCAACTACCTGGCCCTGGCCCACGGCTTCAACTTCCACTTCGGTTGCATCTCGCCGCCCGAAGGGGTGAACGCATTCATGGTTGCGCCCAAGGGCCCGGGCCACCTGGTCCGAGATGCCTACTCCAGGGGTGCCGGCGTTCCCTGCCTGGTGGCCGTGGATCGCGATCCCAGCGGGGACACCCTCGAGGTCGGACTCGCCTACGCAAAGGGCATCGGCGGGGGCCGCGCCGGGATCATCGAGACGACAATCCGCGAGGAGACGGAGACCGACCTCTTTGGAGAGCAGGCTGTGTTGTGCGGCGGTCTCACGGCGCTCATGACGGCGGCTTACGAGACGCTGACCGAGGCGGGCTACGCCCCCGAGATGGCGTACTTCGAGTGCATCCACGAGCTCAAGCTCATCATCGACCTCATCTACGAGGGCGGGATCACGAACATGCGCTATTCGGTCTCCAACACCGCGCAATACGGGGACTTGACGCGTGGCCCACGCGTGGTTGACGAGGCCACGCGAGCCCAGATGAAGCACATCCTGGCGGAGATCCAGTCCGGGAAGTTTGCGAGTGAGTGGTTGACGGAGACGCGCGCTGGCAAGCCGGTCTTCAACGCACTGACGCGTCTTGGTGACCAGCATCCGCTCGAGGAAACGGGGCGCAAGCTGCGAGCGATGATGCCGTGGCTCGCCGAGCAGCGCCTGGTCGACAAGGCGAAGAACTGACGGAGATGAGCGTGACTCAGCGGCGAGTCCGAAGGCGTCGGCAGTCCGGTGATGGGGAGCGAGGTCGAGCGATCTACCTGTTGCCGAACCTGATCACCACCGCGGCGCTCATGCTGGGCTTCTGGTCGATCACGCTCTCCATCCGTGGCGACTACGAGCGGGCTGGCCTGGCGATCGTGCTTGCCGCGATCGCGGACATGCTGGACGGTCGGATCGCTCGCGCCACGCGCTCCACCAGCTCGTTCGGCGTGGAGTACGACTCCATGTCGGACCTCGTCTCGTTCGGGCTGGCGCCTGCGCTCCTGTTCTACAACTGGATGCTGATCCCGCTGGGTCCGCGCGGCTGGCTGATCGCGGCGCTCTTCTCGCTGTGTGCGGCGCTGCGGCTCGCGCGCTTCAACGTAAAGGCGGCGCGAGTCGGCGATCAGCTGCACTACGAGGGTCTTCCGAGCACTTTTGCCGGCGGCTTCGTCGCTGTCATGGTCTGGTTCGTGACCTGGATCGACCTCGCGCCGCCCTTCACGCCCGTTCTCGGCATGCTGATCACGGGCAGCTTCGCGCTGCTGGCTCTGTTGATGGTGAGCCCGGTGCCGTACCCGAGTCTCAAGATCATCAAGATCGAAGGGAGACGGGCCTACCCGAGCCTGGTCGCGCTCGTCCTCTGTACGGTGGCCATCCTGTTAAACCACGAGCCGATGATGTTCGGATTGGGCATCACTTTCCTCTTGTCTGGTCCGGTCTACTGGCACATCCTGCGGCGACGCGAGCGCGCCAGCGCGCTCGAAGAGACCCCACGGGAGACGGAAAGCGATGTCCGATAAGCGAGTCCTAATCTTCGACACGACCCTGCGCGACGGCGAGCAGGCCCCGGGCTGCAGCATGAACCTGGAGGAGAAGCTCGTGCTCGCGCGTCAGCTCGCGAGGCTCGGCGTCGACGTGATCGAGGCGGGCTTTCCGATCGCCTCGCAGGGCGACTTCGAGGCTGTGCGGGAGATCGCTCGAGAGATCGAGGGACCGATCGTTTGCGGGCTCGCCCGCACCAGCGACGAGGACGTCGACCGAGCCGGCGAGGCGCTGCGCGGGGCCGACAGGGCGCGCATCCACACCTTCATAGCCACCTCCGAGATCCACATGCGCGACAAGCTGCGCATGAGCAAGGAGCAGGTGCTCGAAGAGGTCAGTCGGTCCGTCAAGCGTGCGCGCGGCTACGTGGCCGACGTGGAGTTCTCGGCAGAGGACGCCACGCGCTCCGACTGGGAGTTTCTGATCAAGGTCTACCGACGGGCGATCGACGAAGGCGCGACCACGCTAAACGTGCCGGACACGGTCGGCTACACCACCCCCGACGAGTACGCGGAGCTCATCCGCTTCCTGCGGGCAAACCTGCGGACGAGCGATGAGATCCGCTTCGCCGTCCACTGCCACGACGACCTCGGACTCTCGGTCGCAAACTCCCTGGCCGCGATCAGGGCCGGCGCGCGCCAGGTCGAATGCACCGTGAACGGCATCGGGGAGAGGGCAGGGAACACCTCGATGGAAGAGGTCGTGATGGCTCTCAAGACCCGCAGCGAGTTCTTCGAGGCCTGTGATACGGGTATCGTCACGAAGGAGATCTATCCCACGAGCCGCATGCTCTCCACGGTCATCGGCGTGCACGTGCCGCCGAACAAGGCCATCGTCGGTGACAACGCGTTCGCGCACGAGGCCGGGATCCACCAGCACGGCGTGCTCTCGAACAAGCTGACGTACGAGATCATGACGCCCGAGTCGGTGGGGCGAGCGGAGACCGAGCTGGTGCTCGGGAAGCACTCCGGTCGCCACGCCTTTGGCGAGCGGCTGAAGGAGCTCGGCTTCGACCCGGAGAAGCTGGACTTCAACTCCGCCTTCAAGCGCTTCAAGGATCTGGCGGATGCCAAGAAGACGATCTACAACGAAGACATAGAGGCGCTCGTCACGGATCAGCTGCTGCAGGTGGAAGAACACTTCAAGCTCGAGAACCTGTCCGTGGTGAGCGGCACCTTCGCGACCCCAACCGCAACGGTGGAGATGGTCGTGAGTGGCGAGGACCGGAAGATCGCCAAGATGGGTGGCGGCCCGGTGGACGCTATCTTTCAGGCGATCGAGGAGCTCTCCCAGAGCAAGGCGCAGCTCTTGCGCTATCAGGTCAACGCCGTGACCGGAGGCATCGACGCGCAGGCCGAGGTCAGCGTGTCGCTGGAGGAAGACGGCCTTCGTGTGATCGGTCAGGCTGCGGACACCGACGTGATCTTGGCGAGCGCGAAGGCCTACGTCCATGCACTGAACAAGCTCGTACAGCGCAAACGCGCCGGCGTCGCTTCACTGCGCGGCGTCTGAGCGCGGAGGATAGGGTGGCACGGGTCCTCGTTCTTCCGGGTGACGGCATCGGTTCGGAAGTGACTGCCGAGGCAGCCGCCGTCCTGCAGCAGGTCGCCCCCGACGTGGAGACCGAGGACGGGCTGATCGGAGGCTGCGCGATCGACGCGGACGGCACGCCGCTCTCGCCAGCAACGCTGGAGCGCGCCAGGGAGTGCGGGCTCGTGCTGCTCGGTGCGGTGGGGGGCCCGAAGTGGGACGCTCTTCCACCACCCGAGCGCCCGGAACGCGGACTGCTCACGCTTCGCAAAGAGCTCGCGCTCTACGCGAACCTCCGCCCCGCCGCGGTCATTCCCGCGCTCGCGGATGCCAGCCCGCTGCGGCCGGAGTGCATTGCGGGCGTGGATCTGATCGTTGTGCGCGAGCTCACGGGTGGGATCTACTATGGCGAGCCCCGCGGTCGACAAGACCGCGACGGCCAGAGGCGCGCGTTGAACACGATGGTCTACGAGGAAGAGGAGGTGCGCCGCATCGCCCGCCTTGCGTTCCAGACCGCGCGGGGTCGGCGCAGCCGCCTGACGAACATCCACAAGGCCAATGTTCTCGAGGTGAGTGCCTTCTGGAACGAGGTCGTCGAGGAGGTTGCGCTCGAGTTCTCGGACGTCCAGCTCGATCACCAGCTCGTGGACAGCGCCGCCATGGTCCTGCTGCGCGACGCGGCCGAGTTCGACGTGCTCCTCTGCCCGAACCTGTTCGGCGACATCCTGTCGGATGAGAGCGCCATGATCACAGGCTCGCTCGGCATGCTGCCCTCGGCCAGCGTCGGCGACGGGGGTAGGGGCGTCTTCGAGCCCGTTCACGGCACCGCACCGGACATCGCGGGCCAGGACCTGGCGAATCCGCTCGCAGCGATTCTGTCGGTCGCCATGCTGCTCGAGCATGGGTTGCGACGCCCCCAACAGGCAGCACAGGTGCGTGCCGCCGTCGAGAAGTTCCTGGACGACGGCTATCGGACCCGCGACCTGGCGGGTCAGGGGGCCGGGAAGGTCGTGGGCACCCGCGACGCGGGCAAGCTCGTCCGCGAGGCGTTGGGCTGATGAGAGAGAGGGGTCTGCGCGTCGCCGTCCTGGGGGCGACCGGAGCAGTCGGCGGCGAGATCATCGATGTGCTCGGGGAGCGCAGCTTTCCGGTGGCGGAGCTGCGGGCCTACGCTTCGGCAGCCGGCTCAGACATCGAGTTTCAGGGCCAGAGCGTCGAGGTCCAGCGCTTTGATCCCGCGGAGCTCGGCCGCAGCGAGCTCGTCTTCTGCGCGGCCCCCGAGCTACCAGATGGCATCCTGGAGCCGGCCCGCGCTGCCGAGATCAGCCTGATCGACGTCAGCGGCAGCCTCGAGCTCGATCCGCAGATCCCGCTGTACGTACACGGTCTCACGCCGATCTCCCGCTCGCGCGGAGCGTGCCTGGTCTCTATCCCGCGCGGTGTGGTGACTGGCCTGGCGCTGGCGCTCGCACCCCTGGCGCGCGAGGTCGAGCTCACGCGGGTCACCGCGGTTTGTCTCGAGCCGGCCGTGGGAGTCGGACGCGGGGGAGTGGGCGAGCTAACGGCTCACACTGCGGACATCCTGAACCGCATGACCGGCGAAATCGAGGAGTCCCAGCTCTTTCCGCACTCACTCGCCTTCGACTGCCTGCCCCTCGTGGGCAGCCAGCTCGAAGACGGCTCGTCCTCCGAGGAGCGCAGCCTGGCACACGTGCTGCGTCGCGTCCTGCGCATTCCCGGATTGCCGCTCGAGACGACCCGGATCCGTGTGCCGACCTTCTCGGGCAGTACCGCGGCAGTTCACGTGAGCCTCGCGCGCGGTCTCTCGGTGGAGCAGGCCAAGGCGATCTGGGAGAAGCAGCCCCTCTTGCGGGTCCTGGACGCACACGCACTCCCGAGTCCGCGCAGCGCCCTCGGTCACGACGACGTGGCGATTGGCCGGGTCCGACAGGACGGCGATGACGCTCCGGGGCTCGCCTTCGTCCTGGCCCTGGACGACCTGCGGCGCGGGGCAGCGCTGGGGGCGGTCGAGGCAGCGGAGACGCTCTCGTTGTAGTGGCGGGCTCCGCGCCGGATCGGGGGGCCAACGACGCGCGAAGGCTGCTTCTGCGTCTCGAGTACGACGGAACAGATTTCGCCGGCTGGCAGCTGCAGCCGGACGCGCGGAGCGTCCAGGGGGTGATCGAGGCCGCGTTCAAGCAGATTTTGCAGGAGGAGCTTCGGGTGAACGCGGCCGGTCGAACCGACGCCGGCGTGCACGCGCTCGGCCAGGTTGCCCACGTGGATTGCGGCACCCGGCTCACGCCGCTCGAGCTGCGACGTGCGCTCAACGCGGAGCTCCCCGGCGACGTGACCGTCCACCAGGTCCTGCCCGTTTTGCCCAGCTTCAACGCGCGCCGCGACGCGGTCTGCAAGCGCTACGTCTACCGGGTACTCAACTCGGGCCAGCCGAGCCCGCTGCGGCGCAGGCAGACCTGGCATCTGCGGCGCCGCCTGGACCTGGCTGCCATGCGCGAAGCCGCCGCCGCCGTTCTCGGCACGCACGACTTTGGCGCCTTCCGCGGCGCGCCCGGTGGCGCTCCGGTGGACGAGTGCAGCCGGCGCTCCATCGATCGCCTGGACATCCTCGCCGCGTCTCCGGAGGTCCACTTTGTGGTCGAGGGCCGGAGCTTCCTGCGCCACATGGTCCGGAACCTGGTCGGGACGCTGGTGGAGGTCGGACAGGGTCGCCGGGGTGCCTGCGAGCTGGCTGAGATTCTGGCCTCCCGCGAGCGCTCCAGGGCGGGACCGACGGCTCCCGCCCATGGGCTGTGCCTGGAGCGGGTCCAGTATCCTGAGCTGCCTTGACTGCTCCCGGAGCAATCGGCTATCCCATGCCCGGCTGCAGGGTCGCGGATCTGGTCAGAACGCCGCGCAGATGCCCCAGAGGTCACTCGTGCCCAATCCGATCCATTCCACCCGGAGTATGCGTCCCGAGGACGTCGAGCGGGAATGGTTCGTACTCGACGCGACCGAGCAGATCCTGGGCCGGATCGCGACCCGGGTCGCGACGGTCCTTCGCGGCAAGCACAAGGTCAGCTATACGCCCCACGTGGACGGGGGCGACTTCGTGATCGTGGTCAACGCGCGCCGCGTGAAGCTCAGCGGCCGGAAGCTCGATCAGAAGACCTACTGGCGCCACTCCGGCTACCCTGGAGGAATCCGGTCGGTGAACGCGAGGCGCCTGCTCGAGACCCATCCCGAGCGCGTGCTCGAGTCCGCAGTGAGGGGAATGCTGCCAAAGGGGCCGCTGGGCCGGAAGATGATCCGCAAGCTCAAGGTGTACGCGGACGGAAAGCACCCTCACGCATCGCAGAATCCACAACCTCTGGAGATCGGTCGATGACGATGCCTCGCCAGTCTACTCGCTTCTATGCCACGGGGCGTCGCAAGACCTCCACGGCTCGCGTGTTCCTCGGGCTTGGCGCCGGACAGATCACGATCAACAAGAGGGCGATCGAGGAGTACGTGCCACGCGAGTCCTTGCGACAGCACCTGCTCGAGCCGATCGAGGCGGTCCAGCAGATGGGAAGCTTCGACCTGTTCATCACGGTCAAGGGTGGGGGGATCAGCGGGCAGGCGGGAGCCATCCGCCATGGCATTGCGCGCGCGCTCGAGAAGTACGATCCAACACTGCGGACTACGCTGAAGAAGGCAGGCTTCCTCACGCGCGACGCGCGCGAGACGGAGCGCAAGAAGTACGGGCAGAAGGGGGCGCGGGCGCGCTTCCAGTTCAGCAAGCGCTAGCGAGCAGAGGGACTGTTGCGGGTTACCGCGATCATCCCGGCTCGCTACGCCTCGACCCGCTTCCCGGGCAAGCCCCTGTTCCCCCTGGCCGGCAAGGCCATGATCCTGCACGTGGCCGAACGCGTGGAGGCGGCCTGTGCCGCCGGGAAAATCGACCGCTTTCTCGTGGCGACCGACGACGAGCGTATCCTTGAAACAGTGCGCGCCGCCGGCTTCGAGTGTCGTATGACCTCTCCGGATCACCCGACGGGAACGGATCGTCTGGCCGAAGTGGCTCGAGACCTCGAGGACGACGTGGTCTGCAACATTCAGGGAGATGAGCCACTTGTCGACGTGGCGACGATCGCCGCCCTGGTGGAGCCGCTGCGCGCGGATCCGAAGCTCGAGATGGGCACGCTGAAGACATCTCTCGACCGTCCAGAGGATCGCTTCGACCCGAACCGCGGCAAGGTCGTGGTCGACCAGCGCGATCGTGCGCTCACGTTCACACGGCTGCCGATCGTCGACGACGTTCCGCCGGATCGGTCCTACTTCAACCGCGAACGGGTCGAGAAGGAGCACGCCCGACGTACCCTCGAGGTGTGGAGCGATATCGGCGTGTACGCCTACAGACGCGAGTTCCTGCTGCGCTATGCGGCACTGCCACAGACCCCTTTCGAGCGCGCCGAGCGCCTGGAGCAGCTGCGGGCGCTCGAGCATGGCCACCAGATTGCAGTCCCGACCGTAAGGCATCGGGCGCTCGAGGTGGACACGCCGGAGGACGTGGAGCGCGTGGAGGCCGCCCTGGCCAAGCTGGCGCGGGCATGAGCCGGTCCGGACTTTACGAACCCCGTCCCAGCCCCCTATCCTGCAGCTGCCTAGCGGGGGGAGGCGGCGCTTGATGCGGCAGACCAAGTTCATCTTCGTTACCGGCGGTGTGATCTCCTCCCTGGGGAAGGGTCTGTCCTCGGCGTCGCTCGGTGCCCTGCTCGAAGCGCGCGGTCTGCGGGTCAGCTTTCTGAAGCTGGATCCGTATTTGAACGTGGATCCAGGCACGATGAACCCTATGCAGCACGGAGAGGTCTACGTCACGGACGATGGCGCCGAGACCGATCTCGACCTGGGACACTACGAGCGCTTTACGAACGTGACCCTGACCCGCGAGAACAACCTCACCTCGGGACGGGTGTACGAGAGGGTCATCCAGCGGGAACGAGACGGCGACTACCTGGGCGCCACGGTGCAGGTCATCCCGCACGTGACCGATGCTATCAAGGAGCACATCCAGTCGGTCGGACAGGATCCGCAGACGGATGTCCAGATCGTCGAGATCGGTGGCACCGTAGGCGACATCGAGTCGCTGCCCTTCCTCGAGGCGATTCGTCAGCTCAAGGCGGATCTCGGCCGCGAGAACACGCTCTACATCCACGTTGCCCTTGTGCCCTACGTTCCGAGCGCGGACGAGATCAAGACCAAACCCGTTCAGCACAGCGTGAAGGAGCTGCGTTCCATCGGCATCGCCCCTGACATCGTGTTGTGCCGGACCGACCGCTTCCTGGCTCGCTCCATCAAGGCCAAGATCGCGCTCTTCTGCGACGTCGAGGAGGAGGCCGTCATCACGGCGAAGGACGTCGACCCTATCTACGAGCTGCCCGTGTCGCTGCACCACGAGGGCCTCGACGACGCGATCGTTCAGCGCCTGAACATCTGGACCGGCCAGCCGAACCTCGACCGCTGGGAGCGCGTCGTTGCGACGCTGAAGAACCCCGAGGAGCAAGTCCGCATCGCCATGGTCGGCAAATACGTCGACCTGACCGAGTCCTACAAGAGTCTGAACGAGGCGCTCACCCATGCCGGCATAGCACACGAGGCCAGAGTGGACATCGAGTACGTCGACTCCGACAAGCTCGAGGGGAGCGCCCTCGAGACCCTCTCCACCGTTGATGGTGTGCTGGTCCCGCACGGCTTCGGCTCGCGCGGCGCCGAGGGCAAGATCCAGGCAATCCAGTACGCCAGAGAGCACGAGATCCCGTATCTCGGCATCTGTTACGGCATGCAGTGTGCGGTCGTCGAGGTGGCCCGGAACCTAGGCGGACTCGCCGGCGCGAACTCGACGGAGATCGACCCGAAGACGCCGTACCCCGTGATCGACTTCATGCCCGATCAGCTCGAGCGCGCGGGGACCGGCGGCACAATGAGGCTTGGCGCGTACCCCTGTCGCATCGTCCCCGACACGCTGGCTGCGCGGGCCTACGGCCGCACCGAGGTCTCAGAGCGGCATCGGCACCGCTACGAGGTCAACCCGGAGTACCGCGAGCAGATCGAAGCGGCAGGACTCGTCGTCTCCGGCGTTTCGCCCGACGGCTCGCTGGCCGAGATCGTCGAGCTTCCCGACCATCCTTGGTTCCTGGCCTGCCAGTTCCACCCGGAGTTCCAGTCGACCCCGTTCGACCCGCACCCCCTCTTCCGCGCCTTCGTCGGCGCTGCCGTGCGCCACCGAAAGGACGCTTGATCTGACGCAACCGCTGCTCTATTCCTAGACCTTCTCGGGCGATTAACTCAGCGGTAGAGTGCTACCTTCACACGGTAGAAGTCACTGGTTCAAATCCAGTATCGCCCACCACAACACATAGTGTTTTCAGGTGCTTACGAGCCCCGCTATCGTTCGCGGGCCACTCGCTGACCCTGCATATTCTTCCCTACGACACCGTTCGCTGTCATACGTCCCTTCTTCGCAGCACTTCGACGATGTCTAGCTGGTGCAACAAGGCACTGCAGCTGACGGCCAATCGGCTGGTCGAAGCAACAGCTCGGCCCTCCGGCAACACACGCCTGCTACGCTGAGGCTTAGTCCCGCTCCAGGATGTGGAGGCCGCGGATGCGATCGATGAGATAGATGAAGCCCCGGTCGTCCTCGAAGACGTCGTTGGACATCACCTGCTCACAATCAGGAGGAACATCGGGAACGAAATAGGCAGCTTCCCTGGGTGCGTGGGGGTTGGAAATATCCACGACGCGCAGCCCGTTGGCGAACCAAGCGACGGGAATCTCCGTGCCGCGCACCATTTCGACGGGCTGGTGGCAGCCGGTGCGGGGCGGTGTCGGCGTGCCCGATTCCAGGCCCTCCACCTGAAAACTGGCGAAGGGGATGGGATGACGTTCATTGGAGATGTCGATCACCCACATGAAAGCGGGGCCGCCGTCGTGGGTCTTGGCCACGTCCTCGTCGGCGACCAGCATCACGTCCATGCCGTGAAGCTTGAATGGAATCGGAAGGCAGGTATGGGAAGGGCATGGAAAGGGCGGGTTGGTGGCCATGCGCGAGAGCTCTTTGGGGTTGCTCATGTCGGAGATATCGAGGATCGCCCAGCCGGCCAGCCAATAGCTGACATAGAGCCGGTCGCCCATGCGGATCGGGTGGTGGCATGTGAGGTGATCCGGCGGGATGTCGGGCTCTTCGCCGGCTGCAGTGTGCTGACCGGGCCAATGCCAGCGCCCCACTTCCCGAGGCCGGGTCGGCTCTTCGAGATCGAGGATGACGACGATGCGCCCTAAATACCCCTCCACGGTGGTCGACAGATAGGCATATCGGCCGTCGAAGGAGAACCGGTGCACGCCCTGGCCGTCGGCGGCCCAGAAATGGAGGGGGTGGGGCTTTCTAGGATCGCTCAGGTCGTAGATATTGAGCCCGGCGCGAAACTCGTCCTCGGGCGTGCCCCTATGCTCTTCGTAGTTGGTGAGCATTAGTCCGTTGCCCACTCGTACCTTGTGGGAATGGGATTTGGCGTGCTCGCACATGATGGTATCGACGACGCTCGGGTTCTTGGGATCGGCGACGTCGATGATGGTGGTCGCCTCGGGACCGTCCACGTGCCCCACATATGCGGTTTCGCCGTCGACGGTGATCTGCCCGCCGCCCTTGACGTCGAGCCATGAGTGTTCCCGGATGCCGGATGCCTCGGCCATAGTGTCCCCCGGGGCGTTGCTTCATTGAATTGCTCGCGAGCGATCTTAGCACCGCCGAAGGGCCCTGTTGCAAGCGCCCGGACCGTCTTAGGCCCCCGCAGTTCATCTAAGCGAGTGCGCGAGACGGGATCCCAGCTGGGCCAGGTCGATTTCGTCCAGATCACGCGACGGTCTTCCCCCCGGGCAACGGGAACTCGCCGAGTGGCCCTTTCTGACTCGCATGTTGCGCGAGAGCCCTCCGTTGTGAGAAGTTTATTTCCCAAGCCTCCCAATAGCTTCCGCGTGGCGAGGACCGGAAGGGCTATAGGCGGGTCAGTGCCAGGAGATGTGACATGACGAACCAGATCTACACACCCACGAAAGACGAGATCGAACGACGTATCAGCCGTTTCAACAAGCTCCAGCCCATGTCCACGGCGAAAGACCTCGAATGGGTGGGCCAGGACGCGATGGACCTGTTCTTCGCGCGCAAGCTGATGCCCGTGATCCTGGACGACACCAAGAACCCCTTCGGAAACAGCGCTCCGATTTTCGGCGCGGCGAATACAACGATGTTCATCTCGATCATGCCGCCAGGGCAGGGGCCCTGCCTCCATTCCCACAACAGCACCTTCGAGACGTTCATGGTGCTAGAGGGCTCGATCGAGTACTCGATTGGCGACCCGGTGGCCCACCGTCTGACCCTCGACAAGTGGGATGCCTTTTCCTGCCCGCCCCGGGTTTATCGCGGCTTCCGAAACGTCGGCGAGAACGACGCTGTTCAGCTCACCGTGATCACAGGGGTCGAGGAGGGGCGAGATGACGTCTCTGTGCCCTACTCGATCGAGGAGCGGGCTCTGCGCGATTACGGTGACAAGGTCGTCGACGCTTTCCGGGCCGTCTTCCCTTTCGATCCACCGGAAGGCCGCTAGAACCACGTCGACCTCGGATCTAGGTCCGGTCAAGTGGTATGAGACCCCGGCCATCAGCGTCGCGTCCGTAGTCGGGCGAGACTTCGATCGCAGAGTCATCGAGATGGTCAACGGGCTCGATTCCGTGGGCGTGGACCGGGCGCGCTTGAGCTTCTTGTACAGGCATTACTCCCGCACCGGGTAGGGGCCATCGCGGAAGGTCCGGTCGTGGTAACCCTTCGTTCCGACGTCACGGGCGAGGCTGCTGCGGAGCTCTTCGTCTCGGCTCAGCCTCCGCAGAACCTCTCCGAAGTCGAACTTGGGCCGCCACCCCAGCTCTTCGCGGGCCTTTGCATTCACGTAAACCCGGTCGATGCTCGGGAACATCTGCCAACCGAGCTGCCTGTAGGTGTCTTCGAAGTCCGGAAAGAGCTGGGCGACGACTTCAGCAGCGTCCGTGCGAATGTCCCGCAGATGCGCGTTCGTGAACGGCGTGGTTGCGCTGATGATGTAACGACCGAAGCCAATCTCGGCTGCTCGCTCCAGCGCCGCGAGATGCGCTGCGACCGCGTCTTGGAGATCGACCCGACGGTAGAGGTACTCGTTCGGCTTCACATTGTCGTTTGTGTATGCCTCACGGGTTGCCTTGCGGTCATCCTCCTCGGGGAAGAAACGGGAGGTGCGAAGCACGATGCAGGAGAGCCCGTGATCGCGGTGGACGATCTCGCAGAGGTGCTCCGCAGCCAGCTTGGTCGCTCCGTAGATATTCTTCGGTCGCGGCGAAACGTCCTCCGTGATCCAGGCAGCTGGCGCTCCCGCATCCAGCATGAGCGCGCGGCCGAAGGTACTCGTCGTGCTGGTGTAGACAAAGCACCCCACCTGAGCCGCGACGGCTTCCTCTAGGAGGTTCAAGGTGCCCACTACGTTCGTCTCCACGAACTCGTGCCGGGAGTGGGTTACCACGTGCGGTTTGTGGAGCGTAGCCGCATGGAGCACCGCATCGACACCCCGCAGCGTCTCACTTGCGAACGTCGGGTCCGCAATGGAGCCGATTCGAGACGTGAAGGGTCCATCTCGGACGTCAACGCCTACTACCTCGCGGCCGAGGCTACGAAGCGTGCGCACGAGGCCCTCGCCAAGGTGCCCCGAGCTTCCTGTGACGAGGACTCGCATCGCCTTAGGAGGCTATCAGCTTCGGCACCACTGAGCCCCCGCTCCCAGCGCCGTCTGCGCCATCACGTAACAATGTGTGTCTCTACTTGTAGAGGCCCTCGCGCGTGATGCCCAGGCTTCGCGCGGTGGCAATGCGGCGCTGATCGTGGCGCTGCACAGCCGGACGGACTGGTACCGTGACAGTACGCACCACGGCGGGATTCGACAGACTTTCTGGGACAATTGGTCCGATACGCAGGTCAAGACGGTCCAGCACGGGGTCGGCGAACGTGGACGCAAAAGTCCCGTCACCGGTGAATGGGCGGCCGGCTCTGAGACTCTCCCCGAAGAGGAACTGGCCAAGAACCGGTGCAATATCGAAGGCGACATCGTCTCCCACCCCTTCGATGACGACTACCACAAGGCCCGTTCTCCTGTTTGGGAGAAAGTTACCGCCCCTTTGCTCACCGCAGGAAACTGGGGGGGGGCAGGGTCTGCACCTGCGAGGGAACGTGGAGTGTTTCGTCCGGGCCGCCTCCAAGCAAAAGTGGCTCGAGATGCATGGACTCGAACATTGGACGCACTTCTACACCGACTACGGCCGCAATCTCCAAAAACGCTTCTTCGACCACTTCTTGAAAGGTCTCGATAATGGATGGCCGGACCACCCGCGCGTCCAGCTCCAGATCAGAAAGATCGATACCTTCGTTGAGCGCCTCGAAAACGAGTGGCCCCTTGCGCGGACTCAATGGACCCGGTTCTACCTTGATCCGAACGGATTCAGACTTGAGCCAAGATCCCGTCAATGCCGAGGGATCCGTTGAGTACGACCCCATGGGCGAAGGGTTGACGTTTCTTTCATCGCCGCTTGAGGAAGAGACGGAAATTACCGGCCCCAGTGCGGCCAAGCTGTTTTTGTCCTCCTCCACAGAAGACGCCGACGTCTTCCTCGTGCTTCGAGTGTTCGCCCCCGACGGGGAAGAAGTCGTCTTTCAGGGCCAGCTCGATCCTCACACGCCGATCGGCCAAGGCTGGCTGCGAGCATCGCACCGAAAGCTCGATCCCAAGCTGACGGAAGAATACCGCCCCCACCACATCCACGGTGAGAGACAACCATTGACGCGCGGTGAAGTCGTCGATCTGGATGTAGAGATTTGGCCGACGTGTATTGTCGTACCTGCTGAATACCGGATTGCCCTGAGCGTGCTGGGGCGGGATTACGAGTACGCTGGCGAGACCGGTGGAACCCTCGGGACCACTAAGAATGTATTCCGGGGGTGTGGTTCCTTTCTTCATGACGATGTCCGGAACCGTCCGCCCGAGATTTTCTCCGGCAAGTTAGTGTTACATTTTGGCCCTGAGCAACCGGCCCACGTCCTCCTTCCCATCATCCCGCCGGGCTAGTTTGCAGCCGCGAGAGCTGTTTCCAGTCTCCGCAAGTGCGAGGAGTGAGGAAGAAGTGAATCGCCGCGGGCCTGACCCTATCTCCCAGAAGCCGGGGCATCGCAATTGCCGGCTTCATCACAGATAGACTTCAGATGGATCAGCTTCGGCGCCTGACGCAACTTGTCGATCCGGCCCGAGACGATCACATTGGCGGCTGCCGTTCGTATATAGTGACGTAGACTTGGGGGGATGCGAGTTTTTGGAGCCCCCCTCATGCTGCGACGTGCTGCTCGCCTTGTTTGCCTTCGAGCCCCTGCCCGCGATCGAGCGTCTTCCGTGGCGGCCAGCGCGGCCTTTCTCTGCGCGTTAGCCCACGCGCTGCCAGTCTCGGCGCAGACAGCCGGTGCGTCTGCCAGCAAAGCGCTCTCGGGTGTGTGGGACCAACTGCGAGAGATCTGGAACGCGCAGCTCCTCGCCCTCGGCGGACAGCCCGTGACGCTGGGCGTGCTGGTCACTGCGCTGATCATCTTCGCTCTCGGTGTGTGGGCTGCCA
Organism: Myxococcota bacterium; assembly: GCA_965247115.1. Taxonomy (GTDB): domain Bacteria; phylum Myxococcota_A; class UBA9160; order SZUA-336; family SZUA-336; genus JAUXJB01. The sequence continues at coordinate 988,922 of CBDFGR010000003.1, read as the reverse complement.
AACGACTCAGCGCGCTGATAGGCCGCCTGCTAGCGCGTCACGTCGCTGCCGAATCCGGTGCGGTTCGCGCGGTCGAGACTCTGTCGTTTTACTTTCTCGTGGTGCTATTCGGGCTTTTCGCACTGCGCACCGCGAATGTCCCGCTGACGGCCTTTACCGTGGCCGGCGGAGCCATCGCGATCGGCGTAGGATTTGGTAGCCAGAACGCGGTGAACAACTTCATCAGCGGCCTGATCCTCATGGCGGAGCGACCGATCAAGGTTGGAGACATCGTCGACGTCGACGGGACCTATGGCCGCATCGAGCGCATCGGGGCGCGCAGCACGCGCATCAAGACCTTCGACAATATCCACATCGTGGTGCCGAACTCGTCGTTCCTAGAGAAGAACGTGATCAACTGGACCCTGTCCGACAACATGATACGTACATCGGTCGACGTTGGTGTGGCCTATGGGTCCCCGACACGCGAGGTCGATCGGCTGGTACGGCGCGTGTTGCAGGAACACGGGCGCATCCTCGATAAGCCGCCGTCGCAAGTTCTGTTCACCGACTTCGGCGACAACGCGCTCCACTTCCGCGCCTACTTCTGGCTGCAGATGCGCGATATGATGGATCGCAGACTGGTCGAAAGTGATGTCCGGTTTCGCATCGATCATCTGTTTCGCGAAGCCAAGATCGAGATAGCGTTCCCGCAGCGGGACGTTCATCTGGATGTGCGCTCCCCGCTTCCCGTGCGTCTGCTGGCCGAAGAAGCCGCTCCAGAGCAAGCGAAGTTCGGGGAAGGGTCGAGAGGCCGCGCATGATCAGGATCCCGAGAGGAGGCGGTCCGTGACTTCGCTACCGCTGCACTGGACCGCGGATGGCCTGCCGGTGGGGGTACAATTCGCGGGACGCTTTGGCGATGAATCGACTCTGCTCCGGGTGGCGGCTCAGTTGGAAGAGGTACGGCCGTGGGCGGACCGGCGGCCGAAATTACACGCCGCTTCGGTGTAGGAGACAAACGCCGCCCCGAGCTCGCTGCTCCGAAGGAACGTGGTTTGCCCGCGCGCCCGGTTAACCGCTCCCGCTCTACCCAGAATTATGTTCCGGCGCTCAGAACGTCAGCTCAATTCCGGTGTTAGCGATGTTGAGGGCCTCGCGCCCCCGCGTGTCCTGCCGGATGTAGCTCAGCACGACGCCGACGTGAGGGGTGACATGGAACACGATACCTGCAGAGAAGCGATTCCGAAGCGGCTGGTCTTGCCCGGTGAACAATTCGGTCCACACAAAGGGCCTCATTCGCAGCACGCCCACTGGAGCGCGGGCGCGAATGCGCATTCGTAGACGGAACCGTACTACATCGTTGGCGGCGCCGCGCCGGAAGGTGCGCACCTCCGTCAGGAACCGTGTATCGAAGCTCGCTCTCCTGGCAACATCTGTCGCCCAGCTGACGTCAGCGATGTAGCGGTCCTCAATACGGGACCCCTGCGGTGTTCGTTCTTTCTCTCGTTTGTAGAGAATCCCGATCGAAAAGTCCCAGGGGAGCTTCCGCACCAGGCCTACCGAGATGTTCTGGAGTAGCGTCTCATCGTAGCTGGTCTTACCAAAACGCAGTTCGTGCGTGGCTTTGAGCTGCCACGTATTCCCAACGTTGATTGTGAGCGCGTCTTCGAACCACGACTGACCATCGGATGCAGTACTTCGGAGCGCCAGCCCAAAGAACATCCCCGCGACAATCACAGGAATCCAGCTTCGCTTCACGTGTTTAACGAGGGTCGAGCCGAACGAAGTATCTCGGCGGAAACCCCGTCAAGAGTCGAATCACGATGCCCAAGGGTCTTTCGGAATTGACGTGATCGTGTTCTTCATCGGTGACAGGTACGGCAAGATACGCGCCCTCCTCACCGTCCATTGTGACTTGCACTTCCGAATTCTCTAACGCTCGGTTGTACCAGTCCCGTGGCCAGTGGTTTGCTGCGACGTAGAGCTGGCCATTACTTTCAAGACGAGTCAGGACTCTATCGTTTGTATTGCCATCCTGATCTGTGGTGGTGATGACAATCGAGCTCGAATCGGCTGGCTGGAAGTAACCGAGCAAGGACTCAAAGACAACGACGACTCCTGCGTAAACGACGAACAGGATTGCGATGAGCTTGACGATCTTCACTGTAGGACTCCTAAGACCAGGGCATCTGTGTTCTGTAAGCATAGCGGAGGGATGCGGACCGCGAGGACTTGTGATTACGCGTCTCTAGGCGGAGAGCAGCTCCTGGGCATCCAACCCCGGACACTCGGTGTGACCCGGCGCCATCACGTCGCGGTGCCCGCAGACCTCTATGCCCGGCCAAAGGAGCTGACAGGCTGCGACGAGTTCGGCTAGCGCCTCTTCCTGTGCCGGCGTCCAGCGCCGATCGGCCCGAGTATTGTCTCCCACAGCGCATATCCCGATCGATGTCGAGTTCTTGCCTCGCGCGTGAGCCCCAGTGACCGGTAGCGGCCTGCCCTGGCGTATTCGTCCGCTAGCCAGGACCACAAAGTGGTAGCCGATGTCCGAGAAGCCGCGCTCGACGTGCCAGCGACGGATCTGCGCGAACGTAGTCGAACGACCCGAAGCGGAGTGGTGAATGACGACGCGTTCGATTCGGTTCATAGCATCGATCCTCGTTCAGGAAGTGAGGCGAAGCGCGAGAGCTGAACGACTGTTTACTCAACGCGAACTGGATCACCTCTGCGTATTGTTCCGCCCTGGACGACAAAAGCGTAGACGCCCGCACTGGGCAAGACTTCCCCCTCAAGCACGGGAATACCAACCCGATTGTGCTCGGCGATTGCCCGCAGGATTCCCGGATCTCTAGGAAGGTCTCCCTGTGCCAGCGTCGGGATCGCACAACGCGGGGTCGGATCGGTGATCCGCAGGCGAACTTCGTCACCGACAGCGACTGTCCGTCCCACCCAGGCATTCTCGACGAAGCCCTTCTCCGTCAGAGTCGTCTCAACGACCACGTTGGGGCGAAAGCGCCGTACGTCAAATCTTCCCTGCGGATAGAGTTCGCCAAGTCGCTCGAGCGTAGCCGTGGTTAGCAGGTGAACGGCGGCGTAATCAGAAAATCTACCCCTCATCATGAGCGGGCCGATATCCGAGATCGTTTCATCTGTCTCAAACGGATCCAGACGCTCGACGCTGGCGGACTCTGGAGGTGATGAAGCTAGAACGACCGGGCGGCCCAGATGCTCGGAGAGCAGAGTACCGGCATCTTCGTCGTTGCTAGTAATGCTGGCGCCGTCCGGCCAGGTGATGCGCACCGGGGGTACCTGGTCACCGGATCTTCGTGGCTTCTCCAGGCTGGCACTCAGATCGACGAGCTTGCTCCACTTACGCGGAAGCTTCGCGCTGGCGACCCTCCCGTTGGACGGATCGATCACGGCGTAAGCCCGATCTCCGAAGATGCCGCCGTCATTCACGAGGGCTTCATCCAACTCCTCGCCCCTCATGGATTTGACAGCGTACCGCCAGAGGGATCCGACAGAGCCGGTGTTGAGCGTCGACTGGGAGGACATGAGTAGCCTTTCGAAGGGGTGCCTGGTCGCTCTCCTAGCTCAATCAACAACCCGCGTTGGGGCTGCCCTGCGTTTCAGCCAGCGGCGCAGCGCTATGACCGACCAGATCGACTCGATCACTGCAAACGGCCAGGCCGCGATCAGCACCGCATACGCGGCAGCTGCCCCACAGGACGCGGAGAAGCCGAGGACGTAGCCATGGGAGCGGTGCTCCAGCGAGTAGAAGAGCGCCATCGCAGCGACGGCAACGGTACCAAAGACTTCAGTCAACATGTTTGCTCCCGGGCTACTCCCTGGCCAACGCCCTCGCCGCGGCAACGTCTCCTCCGACCGATACGAGGATGTCGGCGCGCTGACCATGGGCCAACCCTATCGATGGCCCTTCTTCGCCTTCTAGCAGTCCCGACGCACTACCCTTGCCCTACAGCTTGCCGCGGACGCCTCAGTAGGTCGGCTTGGTCGGGAATGGGGTCAGTTGCAGCTCGTGCGTCCAACAGGACTTGTCCTGTGTGTGTAGATAGAAGAACGCTTCCGCGATCTTGACGGGATTCATCACCACTTCAGGCCTCTGCTGTGCCAACGGCAGCGCTCTCGTGCCTGGAGAGTCGATGAGGCCGTCTATCACGACGTTGGCCACGTGCACACCATGCTCGGAATACTCCTCTGTGAGCACCTGCGCTAGCGTGCGCATCATGACCCTGGGATAGTACAGCGACTGTCCGGTCATTCTCTTGCGCCCACGCAGCGAAGCCGAATTGTTGGAGATCAGGAACGAGCCCTCGCCCCTCGCACGCATTGCCGGCAACACCTCTTTCGCGACCAGGAACGGTCCACGACTTGCGATATGCTGCGCCGTCTCGAACATCTCGACGGGGATGTGTTCAAGCAGCTCCTTCTCGGGCGGAAGTTCACGTCCCTCCAGGTAGCCAGCGTTGTAAACCAACACATCCGCGTCACCAACTTCGCTTCGGATGGTGGCGAACGCCCCTGATATCGATTCCTCCGACACCAGGTCCAGCTCAACGATCATGCAATCTCCGCCTTGCTCTTGAATTGCACTCTCCAAAGGAGCCGCGTTGGAGGCGCTCCGGGTCGTAAGCACAACGAGGAAGCCCTCCTTTGCAAATTTCTGCGCCACGGCGCCGCCGATACCCCAGCGCGCGCCCACTGCCATGTCGCTGTCGTCAAGCTCCTTACCGTGGGCAAGCTTGGTGTTGCGACCATCTGCTTGCCATTTGGATGTCGCCCCAATCACTACCGCGACCTGCTGGCGAGGTGAGTTCATTTCATCGGCTCCCTGTCAATATCCATGATGGTACACTCCGCACTGCCGGGAGGAGCAAGGAGTGGGCGCAGCGAAGCTTTTCGAAATCTCATTCCCGACCCGCCACACGGATACGTTTTCGGCGACAGGCTACGTCCACGCCGGCACTCTGCTTGCCCTAACCGAGCTGGCCTACGCGGCTTTCGAGGAGCATTGCGCTGTCTCCAAGCCCGGTCATGTTGTCGCGGTTCAGGTCTCCACCGAGGCCCGGTACCGATCGCCGCTCCGGTGGGAGGAGGGCGCCACGATCGGGGTCCGCACTACGAAAGCAGCCGCCAGTGGATTCGAGCAGGCGTTTGCGGTGAGGTCGGCCTCTGATGGTCGGACCATAGCGACGATCACGCACAGCTGGGTCTGGCTCGACGTGGAAACCGGGCATCGTGTCCCTCTCCCGGAGGACGTACAGCAGCGGTTTATGCAGCGGGGATGATCTCGGAGATCCGAATCGCGTCGATGCTGGGGTTCAGGGGAGCCCAATCATTTCCGTTCTCCCGCCCAGTGCAAGGGTGCCCTCTCGATCTACCCATTTCTCCATACCGTCTGGCTTGATGGCTTGGCGGTACCGAGCCCAGCCGGTCTCGTCATGGAAGTACAGCTCTGCGAGCCCTGCATAGGGCTCGGCCTTTGGATCGATGCTGTGGCTCACTACGTACCTGAACCCTCCTACCTCCTCCATCGTCGACCTTACGTTGGGCACGTGTGTGTTCAACCAATGCGTGTAGAACTGAGCGAAGTCGGCGCCGTCCACGGCCTTCACCAGGTAGGTCACTTTGTAGAAGCCTGACCGCGTGCAGGGGAAGGGAGCATTCAGGGTCAGAGGTTCCACCCTGAGATTCTCTGAGCCGTTCATCACGATGTATTCACTCGACGCCCAGGGAACGTACGGCTCGGCTTTCTCCTGGAAGCTGTCCGACGGCTTCGCGCCGATTGGCGCCCTGGGCTTGGGCAGCGGTTTGTCCCACCACAACGGTGCGATGCCGTCCCAGAGATGTTCGCCCTTCTGGTTCGCGTCGAAGAGTGTCGCGATGCTTGTCCTCTCGATCCACAGCTTCTGAGGTCTATGTCGATGGTAGAGCCCGAAACGTCCTCTCCTGAACCTCCAAAAGTCATCGCCGGGGCCAAGATGATGTATCTCATCAAGCGCAGGCCCACGACGTCCAGGGAAGAGCTGGTTGCGCATTGGTTCGCCAACCACATGCCGTCGGTCATACAGAGGCAACATGACCAGGCTGCGCAGGGGAAACCTCATGCCAGCCGCTGCCTACAGCAAGCACTTCTGCGCCCTCCGGCGAGTACAACTCATTCGCCCACTCTAGCCCGCCACTCCGTCGAAACGCCCCAAAATTAGGTGTTATTTCCCCTCGATTTTATGAGGGAGAAACACCCCGATCGGAGTTTCATTCAGTTTCGATTGAGTCGATCCGATCGTGATGCCATGCGCGAACTCGTTGGACTTGATCGCTGGACGCTACTCACCTTTGTGTATCCGTCTGGGGGATGGCGCAGCCGAGGGCGTGGACGATAGCGGGGTGTACGAAGGACTCGGTCCCTGGTCGTTCACTGGGTCCAACGCGAGGCAATTGGGGCAGAGCGCGAAGCGTAGGGCAGTGATGAATCCGATCTCCCTCCCGATCGACGGCGACCGCTCGAGATTCAGGTAGGAGTGCGAGACATGTCGGAGCTGATTTTTCGCGTCACGTTTCGCGATGGCAATGTGAGTGATGTCCCGCTGTCCGAGCTGCACACGATCCGAGCGGAGGGTGGGGCGACCTATACGCTGATCGATGAAGGCACTCAGGAGCCCCCGGAAGGCCTGGGTCTCGAGCGCAAGGACGATGACCTCGAAGTTGCGGTGGATCAGGAGGCCGTCGTCCACATCGACGACTTCTACGGCGAAGAAGATGTCACGTTTAGCATGGATGGCTCGTTGGCTCCCGCCGAAGGGATGGCGATTCGCAGCGCTGACCCCGGTGCGGCGGGAGCCAGCGCCGACAGCGAGCCCGTTGGGGCTGAAGCTTCCGATGTCGGGAGCGGGAGCTGGGATTGGCAGGACGCGCTGGCGATCGGTGGGGGTGGAGCGGCTGTTGGCGTCGCCCAGGGCGTGGGTGGCGGGAGTGGAGCGTTTGGCTACAGCGTGGCCCTCGCGGCTGTATCGGGCTCCTTCCTGGGCACGGCAAGGGTCGAAGTGTTTGACAGCGATGGGAACCTGCTAGCCAGCGCTGAGCATGACTTCTCGACAGGCCCCTATGTGTTGACCGTTAGTAGCGGCTATCAGGGACCGCTTCTGGCCCGAGTGATCGACGTCAATGGTCCCACCGGCGACTACTTGGATGAAGCGACAAATACCCTGGTGAGTCTCGGGGAGCCCTGCGCGCGATGGCGATCGCCGATGGGACCACGGATCTCGCGATTAGCATTACCCCACTGACGGAGCTGGCCGCGCGCCAAGCGGGGATTACAGGCAACGTGGTAACGGAAGCCGATGTCGCGGTGAACGACCAGATAGGGGATCTGTTCGGTGTCGACGACATCCTTGCCCCAGTGGTTACTGTCGTTGCCGACAACTACGACAGCACGGATGGTGTGAGCCCCGGAGAGCAGTACGGCGGCGTGCTCGCCACCCTCTCGGGCGCCGACAGCATCACGGGCAGCATCGATGCAACGCTGGACCAACTGGAAGCCGCCCTCAGTGACGAAGGGGGTGGGGAATTGGCCCTGGCCCAGGATGCGGTTCAGCTCCTGGCCGACGGAGTAGCTGCCTTCGAGGCGGGTGCGAACTCCGGCGAAGCGAATTTGGGCGATGTCCCGTTGCAATGGGTTGGAATACCCGCCGCTGCGGACGGCATCGATGCCGCGGAAGCCGCGGCCGGGGTGCTCGTCAACGTGTCGAACGCTCAAGCGGGTGACAGCGTGACGATCTTCTGGGGGGATCAAGCGCACACCGTAACGCTGGACGTGGGGGACATTGGTAGTGGGGGCATCGCGGGAATCACTGTTCCGGGCAGCGTGATCGCAGCCGCGGGTGATGGAGAAGTGGCGGTGAGATCCAAAGTCGGTGAAGGAGAGACCAGCTCCGCGGTCGTGATTACCGTGGATGGCGTGGTCCCTGCGTCCCCGACCTTATCCTTGGCCACGGATACGGGGAGCTCCAGCAGTGATGGCATCACGAGCGATGCCACGATAAACGTGAGCGGCCTCGAGACAGGCGCGACCTGGGAATACAGTCTCGATGGTGGCAGCAGCTGGAACGCCGGTAGCGGCACGAGCTTCGAGCTGGCGGACAATACCGCCTACGCGATCGGTGACGTTGGGGTGCGCCAGACGGACGTGGCGGGCAACACGAGCAGCGCGGCTGGTAATGCGGCGGTGATCACCACAGACATGACCGCGATGACACCGAGCCTTTCCTTGGCCGCGGACACCGGGAGCTCCGGCAGCGATGGCATCACGAGCGATGCCACGGTCAACGTGAATGGCCTCGAGCCTGGAGCGACTTGGGAATACAGCCTCGATGGTGGCAGCACGTGGACCACCGGTGGTGGCACGAGCTTCGAGCTGGCGAACGATACCGCTTACGCGACGGGTGATGTCCGCGTGCGTCAGACCGATGGGGCGGGCAACGCCAGCAACCCGGCTAGCAACGCAGCGACGTGGACCACGGACATGGCCGGCCCGTCGGCGCCCAGCTTCTCCCTGGCGACAGACACGGGCAGCTCCAGCAGTGATGGGATCACGAGCGATGCCACGGTCAACGTGAACGGCCTCGAGTTCGGGGCGACCTGGGAATACAGCCTCGATGGTGGCAGTACCTGGACCACCGGTAGTGGCACGAGCTTCGAGCTGGCGGACGATACTACCTACGCGATCGGTGATGTCCAGGTGCGACAGACCGATGTGGCGGGCAACGCGAGCAGCGCCGCCAGCAACGTAGCGGGGATTGTCACAGACATGACCGCCCCGACCCTGTCCTCATCTACGCCTACCGACGACGCAACCGTGGTAGCGGTCGATTCCGATGTAGTCCTCTCGTTTAGTGAAAGTGTGGTGCTGGGTAGCTCGGGCGATATCGTGGTATCGGATGGATCCGATACCCAGACCATCGATGTGAGCAGCCCCGGGGGGCAACTGTCGGTCTCCACCAACACGGTAACCGTCAATCCGAGCAGCGATCTCGCGAACTACGGCAGTAACTACGCGGTTCAGGTGGATGGCGGGGCGATCACCGATATAGCGGGCAACAGCTATCCGGGCATAGCCGATACTACGACTTTGAACTTCACCACGGAGGTAGATACCTCGATTGTGATCTTCGACCTGGTGACCGGCGTGTCGAGCAGCCATTCGAATCGCATCTTCGACGCAGGCGTCTCCTACACAATCTACATTCGCGTGCCCAGCGACTCGGCAATGCTATCCCAACCAAATACCTGGACGTCCGCGGGAAACCTCGGTGCCGACGACGAGATTGTGCTCGTAGGCACTGGATCACCTGTGATTGGCCCGGGAGGACTTTCCGTCACGAGCGCATCGGCGTCCTCCTCGTCTTCTATCTATTGGCTGAGCTCATCTTCGACGGCGGCGGTCGTGTGGAGCACGGGCTCTTTCACTCGCTTCGCCGTTTCTACCTCGACAAGTACCAATACCAATACCACTCCCAGTGGCACTACGACTACCACTTCCACCACGACTAGCCCTAGCTCGAGCGGGGTTAGTCTTTGGCGCGCGGGGTCCTCCTCCTCGTCTTCCTCCTCCTCGTCTTCTTCCTCCTGGGGCTCGAACCCGAACGCTGGTGCGACCCTCGCTTCGGTCTACTTGACCGCGATGCCCGCCGGGATTCTCACTAGTCAGGGTATCGTATAGAGCTTGCCGTTCGATCTCTCAGAGGTCGCCTAAGCCCCCGCGAGAAAGAGCAGCATGAGTACCCTGAGCGTGTTGAGAAAACTTGCTGAACGGCAGCAGTATCTCGACCTAATCGAGGCCGGCACGAGCTGCTGGGCTCAGAGTCAAGACCTCGCCATACTTCCGCTCCTCGCCCAAGCCCATGCGCATCTGGGTGAAAGACAGCGCGCCAACGAGATCCTCGTGCGGGCGTTTGGCAGTTCACGCGAACTTGACGGGTACGCGCGGGTGGATGCGGCTGCCGCGTTGGTCGTCTTGCAGCGAGTCAACGAGGCGATTCCGCTGCTCGAGCAAGCGCTGGTCGAGGAGCCGAACTATGCCCTGGGCCTGGCGCGCCTGGGCTATTGTCGAATGCTGCAAATGGACCTTGCTTCCGCGCAAGTACTGCTTCAACAGGCTGCCGATATCGAGCCCGAGAGGCTCCCCGTTCTCGTCGTCCTGGCTCAGGTTCATCTGCTGCAGACCCAGCTTCCTCTCGCGCAAGTGGCGCTAGAGAAGGGACGGGAGGCGCTGTCGCAGAGTCTCGACGAGTTGCCCACGGAGCTTTACCAGCAGTACTGGCATCAGCTCAATGGTATGCAGTTTCAGCTCTGGGTCGCTGTAGACGACTTCGCTAGCGCTGAGCAGCGACTGGAAGATCTAGCGCTAGAGCACAAAGAGGGCCACCTCGAGGAACGGGATTTTGTCATGTGCTTGGAGCGCTACAGCCGACTCCTTGCAGAACGAAACTTGCAGCACCAAGCCGAAGACATCTTGAGAGAGTATCTGAGACAGTTTCCCCAGAACGTCTCCTTGCATATGCAACTAGCCGAACTTGCGCAGGTGCAGGGACGTTTCATGCAGGCCGCCAGTCTTCTTCGAAGGGCCCTGAGGCAGGATGAAGGCAACATCGGTCTTTGGGTTCGGCTCTCTACGGCCTGCTTGCACCGGTTTGACAAGAAAGCCCGGCGCGCGGCAGAGAGAGCAGTTGAGCTTGCCGAGGCGTTGGAAGCAGATGAAGATCAGCCCATCTCGGCGATCGGACTGAAGCGAGCCCAAGCCCGCAATGCGCTGGCGCGCGTTGAGTGTCACGAGCAGAAGTTTGCCGAGGCGGAACAGCGATTTCGCGACATTCTGTCTGAGCGTGGCCAGTTTCTTCCCGCCCTGCAGGGCTTGGGGCAGCTCCATATGCAGCGGGGCAACATCGACGCAGCCCTCGAGATATTCGACCGAATCAAACGGATCGACCCGGTTCGAGGGCATAGTGCACTGATCAATGCGCGTCGCTTTCCAGAAGACATTGAGACGCTGGAGCGGATGGAGCAGGCGGCCCAGGTGCCGAGTCTGGAAGGCCCTGTGCGAACAGGGATCCTCTTTCAGCTAGCGGCCGCGTGGGAGAAGCGCAGGGTCTACGACAAGGCATTTGAGTTCGCCACTCAGGCGAACGAGGCCAGCAGGAAGCGGTTGACGTACGATCGCGAAGCGCACCGGAATCGCTGTGCTCGCATTCGGATGGGCTTCTGCAGCGCCCTATATGAACATCGTCGAGATTGCGGCGTAAGTTCCATCTTGCCCGTGTACGTGCTGGGGATGCCCCGTTCGGGCACAACCCTGGTCGAGCAAATCATCTCGGGGCATAGTCATATCTTCGGAGCCGGGGAGCTTGGGTTGATTCCCCAGGTTGTGCAGGGTTTGAATCGCTGGGAGCGCCATGTGGGCTCTGGGCGAGGCTATCCCGACTGCGTCGATGACGTGACGCCCTATGTCTCTGCCGGCATCGCGGAGAACGTCCTGAAGGAGCTACGGGAGTACGCGCCCGATGCGAAGCACGTTATCGACAAGCTGCCGCACAACTTCGAGAACATCGGTCTGATCAAGTTTCTCTTTCCCAATGCCAAGATCATTTCGGTACGCCGCGATCCGAGGGATGTCGCGATCTCGAACTACTTCATGGACTATCAGGCGAAGCACTCGGGGATGGGGTTTGCGTACGATCTCACCGCCATTGGTGAGCAACTCGCAGATCACAACCTCCTCATGCACCACTGGCACCAAGTGTTTCCGGGAGAAATTCTCGAGGTGAACTACGAGGATGTCGTGGACGACCTCGAAGGCAGCGCGCGCCGAATGCTTGACTACATCGGCGTGGGTTGGGAGCCCCAGGTGCTCAAGTTCAACGAGCTGGACCGAACCGTGAAGACCGCCAGTGTCTGGCAAGTGCGTCAACCGATCTATCGAAGCTCCAAGGCCAGATGGGTGCACTACAAGGAACAGCTACGGCCCTTGATTGAGGGCACCAACGCAAAAATCTGTCCGGATGAATGCGAGATGCTGACTCTCCGTGAGCCCGGCCTATTGAGCAAGGGTGTCGAACTCTATCGGCAAGATGATCTTGATGGAGCGGAACTCAGTCTGAAGAAGATGCTTCACCACAATCCGGATCATGCCGCATGCAACTATCTCGTGGGGTTGGTGTACCTGCGCAAAGGTCACGCGCTGGATGGGATTGAAAAGATTGAAAGAGCCGTAAACAAAGCGCCGTTTCGCAAAGAGTGGAGGCGGAGTCTGGCGGAGGCCTATCGAGTGGTTGGAGATCACGACACGGCAGCAAAGCTCGAGCCCCGCCATCGAAGGCGCGGTCAGGCTCGGGCGGCGGACGAGGGTCCTTTGTTAGGGCAAGAACATGCCTCTCCAACCTAACCCCGAGGGGACAGTGAGCAGAGTGCGCAACCTTATGGCAATGGCGCCCCTGTTCCTGGGCTTCTTCTCCGCCGCGCTATCCGCGGGTGGCATCGCGATCGCCAACCCCGGAGGAGAGGCTCCGGCGGGGTTGGCAGCCGCCTTGCAGGCCGCTGTGACCCACCACCCGGCGGTGAAGGCCAAGCGTGCCGAGGTGGATGCAAAGGGGCACGCCATCGGGACCGCCAGAGCGGGACGGTTCCCAACGCTGTCCGGACGCGCGAACAGGCAAGATGATGACGTTGACCAGGGCACCATCCTGCTGAGTCAGCCTCTATGGACCTTCGGAAAGATCAACACTGCCATCAAGCAGGCGCAGGCGGACTTTGACGCTGAAGTATGGGCGTTGAGGCAAGTAGAGCGCACGCTCATCGAGGATACCGCAGCTGCCTATTCCAAGGTTGCCGGCATCCGGCAGCGCGCGGAGGTGGCTGATGCCAACACCGCCCAGCATGCCCGGCTCTATCAACGGATCAAACGTCGTCATCAAGGGAAGTTGGCATCTGAGGCCGATGTTCGGCTGGCCCACTCGCGTCTGATTCAGGCGCGTGTACGTGAGGAGAGAATCGAGGGCGAATTGCAGATCACGCTTGCAGAGTTGCAAGCATTGACGCAGATCCGAGTCGACACGGATCGTGCGATCGACCCAGTTCACGCGGAACTGCCGTCTGCGCCGGAGGTCGAGGCACTCGCACTAGTCAGCAGTGCAGCCGTGCGAAACAAACGCATGGCGCTGGAAGTTGTTCGGCTTGACATCAAGAAGGAGGAGATCGCTTCCCTGCCCACCCTCTCGATCCGCGCGGAGCGGGACTTTCGGGTCAACCGAAATGGTATCGACGATGCCCGCGTCGGCTTGGTGATTGAAGGCAGTGTGCAGGGCCTTGGTCTGGTCTCGCGTGGCCGGGTAAAGGGCGCAATCGCGCGTCTGTATGCCGCTGAGCATGAGATCGACTCGGCGCGAAATGATGTACGGCGACGAGTCAGTACGCTCATGCTCAATCGGCAGGTGCAGATTCAGTTGGAGCAGTTTCAGGGCGAGGCATTGGAGTCTGTCGAAGCGACTATGGCATCGTTCCTACGCCAGTACGAAACCGGTCGCAAGTCATGGCTTGAGGTGCTGAACATCCAGCGCGAACTCGCGGATCTTGGCCTCCAGTTGGCACAGATACGAAGCGATTGGCTGGTTCTATCCTTGCGTGTCGCGGCGGTGACCGGCGGTCTGGATGAATTGGCGGGGATCGAATCTCTATGACCCCCAACGCTCTTTTGCACGAGCCCTTGCCTGGGAATGTTGTGAAGTGGTTGTTGGATCGTCTCGAGGTGCCCGTACAAGCGGGGGCTGTGGTACATGCTTGCGAGAAAGCGCAGACGAACATTGCGGAAGCGCAGCCGGCGGAGCGCATTCGGTTGATCTTCCGTGCCCTGGCGCTGAAGGGCGTTCGAAGTGCACAGCTGAGCTGGACTCGATTCGACCAGCGCAGATTGCCCGCGATGCTATTTCGCGACCAGCGGTGGCACTTGGTTGAACGAGGTGAGGGTACCACGCTCAAACTGACCGATGAGCTAGGCGGTGCCTGCGACTGCACCGAGGAGAGCCTGAGCGAGGGGACTGTGTTGTGGCTCCGTACGGAACCGAATTGCCAGCGAACTCCAGCTTCTTCATTCAAGGGTAATAGGGCAGCGCGCCTGGTACTTGGCGAAGTGTTCAAGACTCGCCGCTGGCTGCGAGAAGTTCTCATTGCCACTGTGATCGTGAACGTGCTTGCCGTCTCGACCTCTGTGTTTGCCATGCAGGTCTATGATCGGGTCGTCCCGACGCTCGCCTACGCTACGCTGTGGACCCTCGTGGCAGGCTTGGGAATCGTTCTCTCTATTGACTGGTTGTTGAAGACCGTGCGAGCGAGAACGTTGGACAGTGTCTCTTGTGAGGTAGACAAGGCGGTATCCCAACAGGTGTTCGACCACGTGATGCACTTGCAGCTAGATACGCGACCGCGCAGCCTGGGAACTCTCGCCGCGCAAGTGGGAGGCCTGGATTCCGTCAGGCAGTTCTTTACTTCTGCTGTCATCTTCGCGCTGGTCGATCTGCCCTTCGCGCTCATGTTCATTGGCTTTATCGCCATTGTCGGTGGACACATCGCGTGGGTTTATCTGCTCTTGTTACCCGTTGCGGTGACCTTGGGGTGGATCACTCAGAAGCGTTTGCGTCGTTTGATGAGGCAACAAATGATGCGTGCCAACGAGCGTCAAGGGCTCCTGGTAGATGCCATACAGGGTGCCGAATCTGTTCGTGCCAACAACGCCACTTGGCGCTTTTCTGAGCAGTGGAAGGAAATCACGGCAGCGATCGGTGGCTATCACATCCAACAGAAAGCCATCAGCAGCCGGACTGCTGTGACGACAAGCAGCCTCGCTACGATGGCTTATGTGAGTGCCCTCGTCGTGGGTGTCGGGCAGATTGAAGCGGGCAACCTCACAATGGGTGCCCTGATTGCTTGTAGCATTCTGGGCGGGCGCGTGATCGCGCCTGTATCGCACAGCATCCAGTACCTTTCCCAGTGGCAGAACGTCTCCCAAGCCCTCCAAATGGTCAACGAGCTGCTGATGTTGGAGACCGAGCGAAGCCCCGAGCAAACCCTCCTGATGCCAGATCAGACGCCCGATTGCGTCGAGGTGGAGGCGGTTCGCTTCTCGTATCCAGGCTCGCCTATCCGGCAGATAAACATCTCTTTGCTGAGTTTTCAGGCAGGCGATCGCGTTGCGCTCCTTGGGCCGGTGGGTTCCGGTAAATCGACACTCCTGAAGGTGCTCGCCGGTCTCTATCGCCCGAGCGAGGGCCGCATCCGTCTCGGAATTGCGGACCTGTGGGAGATGGATCCGGATCTTGTGGCTGAGCATATTGGTTATCTACCGCAGAGCGTGCATCTGTTTAAGGGCACCTTGCGGAGCAATCTGACGTTGTCGGGGGCTGTCAGTGATTCGACGTTGCTCGAGGTATCACGGGAGCTCGGACTTGATCGAATCGCAGCTGAGAGCCCGCTCGGGATGGAGCTGGAGATCAGCGAAGGCGGGGAGGGTCTATCGGGTGGGCAGCGCCAGCTCGTGGGGCTGGGGCGGGTTCTTGTGGCGCGGCCGAAAATCTGGCTCTTGGATGAACCGACCGCTTCACTCGACGCAGATAGCGAGAGACAGGTCGTTCAGGCAATTCAGACCCGCGTCAAAGCCGACGACATTCTGGTGGTCGCGACTCATCGTCCCGCCTTGGCCGCAGAGCTGGCCAACCGCGTTGTTGTGATTCGTCAGGGTGAGGTGGCGGCGGAGGGATCGCCCGAAAAGCTGATTCCCAAGGTGATGCGCGGTCGAGGCAGACGGGCAGGTGGCAAGGGGAGAGCGGCGCGATCGCGAATTCCTGCTGGTTTTCAGCCCGGAGGAGCCAACCATCTTGTTTGACCTCAGCTTCGTTGCGCACGGGGAAGAGGACGAGGATACGGTT
Source organism: Myxococcota bacterium (assembly GCA_965247115.1). Taxonomy (GTDB): domain Bacteria; phylum Myxococcota_A; class UBA9160; order SZUA-336; family SZUA-336; genus JAUXJB01. Next base: position 972,951 of record CBDFGR010000003.1, on the reverse strand, counting down.
TCCCGCCTGGAGAACTTCCATCGGCGCAACTATTCCCCAGTTCTCTCGCTACTGCTTCTGGGAATGGTGGCGTTCGTCGTCTGGGCGTCGATTTTTCGTGTCGATCAGGTGGCACGCGCAGCGGGAGAGGTGATCGCGAGTAGCCGCGTCCAGATTATCCAGGCTGTGGATGGCGGCGTCTTGGCAACATTGAACGTAAAAGAGGGCGATCGGGTCGAAAGAGGCCAGGTGCTCGCACTCTTGGACAATACTCGCGTGGGCGCCGCCGTGAATGAGATTGACGCACGGGTATCTGCGCTGCGAGCCAAGGCGACGCGCTTGCGCGCCGAAGTAACGGAAGCGGGGAGTCTGCTCTTCCCGGACGATGTGCTGCGCTTCCCGGAGCTGGTGCGAGTGGAGCAGGCCCTTTTCCTGCAAAGACGCATCGGTCTGAAGGAAGAGCTGAGGACGCTGCAGAAAGCGGTTGGGCTGGCGCAGGAAGAAGCGGAATTGGTGAGAGGGCTATCCCAATCCGGGGACGTGAATCGCTCTGAGGTCATTCGCGCTGAGCGAGCGCTCAACGATACCGAAGCAAAGTTGATTAATCGCCGGAACAAGTTCCTCGAAGAGGCACGTATTGAATTGACGAAAGCAGAGGATCACATTGCGCAGAACGTACAGGTGCTAACGCAACGACGGCAGCAGCTCGAAGCGAGCGTGTTCGAGGCGGCAGTCCCCGGCATCGTAAAGAACGTTCGCGTCACCACCGTTGGCGGCGTCATGCGCGCGGGGGAAGAGCTGATGCAGATCATCCCCGTCGGTGACGATCTCATCGTAGAGGCCAAGGTGAGCCCGCTCGATATTGCCCTCGTGCACCCAGGTCTAGAGGCGACAATCCGCTTTGATCCCTATGACTACACCATTTACGGTGGCATCGTCGGTGAAGTGCTGTACGTGAGCGCGGATACCCTCAAGGAAGAGACGCCTCAGGGTGAAGAAGTCTACTATCGTGTCCATGTCGCGTCGAAGAGCAACCCGGTCACTACTACCACCGGAAAGGTGTTGGAAATTCTCCCGGGCATGACCGCGCAAGTGGACATCCGTACGGGAGATCGAACTGTGATGAACTTTCTGTTGAAGCCATTGCATAGGACCGCTTCTGAAGCATTCGGTGAACGATAGGAGCTGTGTCTACGAACCCCCGTCAGCGGCGACAACGTCGAGGAAGCGCGCGATCCTCGCGAAGTAGCGGTGGCCCCCAACCTGGGTGGTGTCGTTGTGGCCGGCGCCGGGAATGACCTCGAAGGTCTTGGGCTCTGGTGCTCGGTCGAACAGCCGACGCCCGAGCTCGAAGCGGATCACCTCGTCGCGGTCTCCATGGAAGAAGAGCAGCGGACTGCGAACCTGCCCGATCTTCTCGCTCGACTCGAAGCGGCCCCGAGCCACGACGGGCCCGAGCGGACCTAGCAGCTGGCGCGCGACGTCCGCCCCGGAGGAGAAGGTGCTCTCGAGGATGACCCCCGCCAGGGGACGGTCCCTGGCCAGGTCAACCGCGACTGCACCTCCGAGAGACCGACCGAACAGAACGATCCGCTCCTCCGGGATCCCGCGGACGTCGACCAGGTGGGCGAGACCTGCGCGAGCGTCTGCATAGAGGCCGTCTTCGGTCGGCGTCCCCTCACTCAGGCCGTATCCCCGGTAGTCCAGCAGCAGAACGTGCACTCCCAGGCGGACGAGCTCTGCGGCGTTGGGCAGGCGGTGCGATGCGTTTCCGGCATTTCCGTGCAGGAATAGAAGCGCACGAGATGCGTTTGGAGAGGGGAGGAAGAACGCATGCAGTGCCACGCCGTCCTCGGTTCGGAGCGAGACCTCCTCGCCGCTGAGGCCGATTTCATGGGGATGGAGATCGATCCCGGGGGTGGGTTGGAAGACCATTTTGTCGACGAGGTTGGCCCACACCGCGGCAACTCCCAGGAACGCGACGACTGCTAGCGATACCCCACGAAGCCCACGCACGAAGCTAACGCAGATGTCAGCGACTCGATGCCGCGAGCGCTCTCAGTGGCGCGAGTTCCGGGGAAACACGCACATCATCCGGGCTTCGATGGAGCGCCGCCGCAGGGCGTCGGCCCGCGCCGTCGGGTCGTCGAAGGACGTGTGAGGGCAGAGGCTCGCCATCCGGGGCCGGGTGTCCAGCTGCTTGAGGACGATCACCTCATCTGTCTGCATGCGCGGAAAGTAGTAGTGGCGGTGCCCCGAGCTGTAGAAGGGCATGGAGCCAGTTGCGTCCGGGAAGTCGGACTCTCCGAACGTGTACTCGGCTATGTCTTCGCTCTTGATGCTGCTGGCGTCGATCACCGTAAGCGAGTTCTGCTGGACCTCGCGATGGATCGGCTGCCAGGTGTTGTACCATGCAAAGTCGAACTGCTCCGTCTCTGCCTCGGTACAGAGGCCGCGCTCGACCATCAGCTTGCGCGACGTCTCCCGCGCACGGGCCTGGCTGAAGTCGCAGTGAACGAAGCGCGCGTAGGCCTGGTTGAACGCGCTCGAGTCCTCGGTGCGGATCGTGTGGTGGTAGACGACGACCTGACTCGCTCCCGTGAGCCGCTGGATCAAGGCCTGGATCGGCGGGTAGTACGTCCGGCTGCCCTCGACCGAGTCGCCGAAATCGTCGATGCCTGAGGCGTGCTTTACGAGAGTGAACCCGTGGGTGTCCAGGTCGAGCTCGCCCTTTTCCTGCAAGGGTCGGGCATCCTCGATGCGGACATCATAGAAACGGGTGTTGGCTCGCCGCGTATCTCGTGAGGAGATACGGGCCAGCTCGGTTCGACCTCTCCAGTCCGGATTCAGATAGCGGACCCTGGCGCTGACGTTCTGCAGCATCGATCCGTGACCTCCGTAGTGTCGGGCTACCTGAAGATCATAGCAGTTCTGCGGGTTTCGGGTCTGGTTGGCCCGTTCATCGATTACAGTATCGATTGAGACTTGAAATGTATGCTTAGAGGGCCTCGGCGAACTTCGCCTCCGTTCGGAGGTAGTTCTCCCGGCCTGGGTTCTCCTTCATGATCTCCTGCCACTCGCTGGTCGCGAGTACCTCGCTCATGACCTCGTTTCGCTTCGCCATGTCTTCCCAGCGAATGATCCAGGTCACCGTCGCCGAACCGAGCTCGTCCAGCGGCTTGCCTGCGATCAGAGGGGCTTCGTCGATGTTTGTCCAGAAGCCGACCACGTCGAGATTCTGACGCAAGTACGGCACTGCTAGCTTGGTCGCCCACTCCGTGTACTCCTTCATGAGAGTGGGCTGGTAGTGATAGTTGCGGATTTCATAGATCATTGACGAACTTCCTCTCGGTGTGATCAATCCTCGTGCTCAGGTGCATCGTCGATCAGCCGGCGGAGGTCCTCGACCTCACGCCTGAGACCCCGGACCTGACCGAACGCGATCAGCCCGAAGATGCCAAACACGAAACCCAGAAGCCCGATCGTACCCATGGTTCTTCCTCCAACAGCGGCCGGTGGCTCAACGCATGAAGTCCGCCACGTTGTCGCGGAACCGGCGGATGGTATCGATGTGTGCCTGCGGGCTCGGCAGGTTCACGTTCATGGTGACCCCCGCCGCATGCGTAGCGCCCGCCGCTTGCAGGCGTTCGACGTGCTCGCGCGTCTTGCCGGCATCCTCGCCGGCCGGGATCATGCACTCGACCCCGATCTCGGCGGGGTCACGACCCGCGGCTCGTGCGTGCTCGCGCATCTGCGCCAGCTGATCCTCCAGCTTGGGATTCAGGAACGGGAACCAGCCGTCGGCGATGCGCCCCGCACGCTCGATCACCTGCGGCGCCATGCCGCCTAGCCAGACCGGGATACTACGCTCGGTGGGAAGCGGCTTTAGCCCCGCGTCGGTCACTTTGTGCCAGCGCCCATCGTAGGTGATGGTCTCCTCGGCCCAGAGCTTGCGCAGCAGGTCGATCTGCTCTTCCGATCGTTTGCCCCGATCGTGGAAGTTCTCGCCAAGGGCCTCGTACTCGACGGCGTTCCAGCCGGTGCCGATCCCTAGGCGTAGGCGGCCCTTGGACAGCACGTCGAGACAGGCGGCCTGCTTGGCAACGAGCGACGTCTGTCTTTGGGGCAGGATGATGACGGCGGTCACGAGCTCTAGCCTGGTCGTGAGGCCGGCAAGATAGCTGAACAACACGAACGGCTCGTGAAACATGCTCTCTGACGTGTAGGGCCCCTGCCAGTCCGGTCGGCTCGCAGTATTCGCCCCCAGCACGTGGTCGTACGCGATCAGGTGATCGAATCCGAGCTCTTCGGCCGTGGTGGCAAACTTGGCGACAATGTCGGGATCCGCGCCGAGCTCCGTCTGTGGAAAAACAACTCCAAATTTCATGGATCAGGCCCTCTCGTGATTGTGGTTCATTCTAGACTGGCGGCTGCCCTCGTCGGTCTGACAGCAGCCAGCGGATCATCGGAAGGTGCTGGTGGCCGAGGAAAATCTCTCCGTCCATGGAGTACGAGGGGACGTCAAAGATTCCCAGCTCCTGCGCGGCGCTCTGGACATCGCCGTGGATGATCCTTCCATCCCCCTGCGCGTATTCACCGAAGCCCTCCACGTTGGCACCCGCCTCGGACAGGATTCCCTCGAGCGCCGCCGGGCTCTCGATGTCGAGCTCCTGCTTCCAGAAGCGTTCGAACACACGGTCGGTATAACCTCGAAGGACGATCCGACCCTGCTCCTTCGCCCAGATCAACCCGATTCCGGCGAGAGTCGAGTCCCAGTCTCGGGACGGATGTTTCAGGGTCAAGTCCTGCGCCCGCGCGTAGCGCTGCTGGTCCATCTGGGCGTACTCGGCGCGTACCCGCGCATGACGCTCACCCTTGGTCTCCTTTGGGGCTGGCTTGCCTTCTTGCCGACCCGAGCGGTCCAGGGTCAGGGGCCTCCAGTCGATCTCGAGCTCGAACTCGTCCTCGAGCGCGTAGGTGGGATCCTTCGCGAGGAACGCAGCCGGGCTCTTGTAGTCGATGTACACCGCCAAGCGCGGTCCCGACTCGTCTACTTCGCTCATGAGACCGGGAAGTGCTGGTAGGCGATATTCGGACGCGGACCCGGTTGACCCGACAGGTACCAGCGCACCGTCGGTAGGTGTTCCCGACCGAAGAACACCTCACCTTGGATGATGTAAGAGGGCACACCGAAGAGCCCGGCCGGGTGGAGGCTCTCCTGAAGCTCGTTGTGCGCTGCGCGTCCGTCCCCTTTCAAGAAGTTCGCGAACCCGCCCACGTCGCTGCCCGACTCTTTCAGCAGCCCCTGGATGACGTCCGGATCCTCGATATCGAGCTCCCGCCGCCAGAAGCGCTCGAAGACAAGACCCGTGTACGTCCGCAGCACCGCCCGGTCCTCTTGCTTCGCCCACAGCAGGCCGATGGCGGCCAGCGACGAGTTCCAAATCTTCGTGGGGCCCCTGATCGTCAGTCCGCGCAGGTTCGCGTAGCGCCGGCAGTCTCGATACGCGTACTTGACACTGACCCACTGGCGAGGCGAGCGGTTGTTCTCCAGCAGCTTGCCGTGTCCGTCGACTTTCGCAGCTCCCAAGAAGCTCGGGATGTCCAGGGTCAGGGGACGCCAATCGATCTCGATCCCGAAGTCATCCTCCAATGCGTAGGTGGGCTCGGTGGCGAGGAAGGCGTAGGGGCTCTTGTAATCGATGTAGACGATCAGCGGTGCGTCCGAAGTCAGCGGGTCCATGCGCTACACCTCGTCTCGCGACTCGGTCCGCCGCGCTGCGTCCTTCGCGGCCATGCGCGCCTTGAGCTGCTCGGGCGTCTCTCGGACGATGTCCTCGTTCTGGTGGCTGTAGATATGGAAGGGGGTGGTGTCGAGCTCCTCGAGAACGATCCGGCCCTCGAGGACGGCGGCCTTCCAGCTCTCTTGCTGCGGCTGGTTCGCGTGGAACTCGGGCATCACCTCTCTTGCGAACAGCTCCAGGCTCTCGCAGATGTCCTGATGGGTGGTCCTGCCGGCCTGATTGAGAAGGATCACCTGGTCGACGTGGGCCGCTTCGAACTCGCGGAGGCGCTTGCGAATCGTGTCGGGTGAACCGATCAAACCGTTTCGAAGCGCTTGCTTCGCTTTCTCGCTGCCCCGCCAGGTCTGGTACTCGCGCCAGAGATTCCCCGTGCCGGGCGCATCTACTCCCTTCCGACCGTAGTACGAGAGCGCGAAGATGAAGAACGTCCAGCCAGCGGCCTTCTCCAGTGCTTCTTCGTCCGTCTCGGCACACATGAACCCGTTTACGATCGCGACGTTCGGGTTCAGGGGATAGTCCGCGAGGGGGTTCGGTCGGTGCAGCAGGTTGTTGTAGTACTTGTTCACCCACGCCGTCGCGGCATTCGGCGACACGAACGAGAATCCGAGCGCCCCCATTCCCCACTCGCCGGCCCGCGCGATGGTCTGGATGTTCGAGCAGGCCACCCAGAGCGGCGGATGGGGCTTCTGATAGGGCTTCGGAATCACGTTGCGGGCGGGGAAGTCGTGGTACTTGCCATGAAACTCCCACGACTGCTTCGTGAACATCGGGATGATGGCCTGCACGGCTTCCTCCCAGCGGTCGCGCTTGTCCCTGACCCGAACGCTGAACGGGTGCAGCTCTGCAGGTCCAGCGCCTTCTCCCATGCCGAACTCGACACGGCCGCGCGAGAGAAGATCCAGAGTGGAGATCCTCTCCGCGACCCGGTGGGGTTGATTCGTCGTCAGCTGGACGATTCCATGTCCCAGGCGAATGTTCTTGGTGCGCTGGCTCGCGGCACCGAGGAAGACCTCTGGCGCCGGCGAGTGCGAGTACTCCTCCAGGAAGTGGTGCTCGACCTCCCACGCGTAGTCGTAGCCGAGCTGGTCCGCCAGCTCGATCTGAGCCAGCGAGTTCTCCAGCAGCTCGTACTCCGAGTCCTCGCCCCACGGCCTGGGCAGCTGATGCTCGTAGAAGATGCCGAACTTCATCGCGATTCCGTCTTCGTGAAGGAGGTGGACTCGCCGATCTCGAGACGCACCCTGGGGTCGGGAACGACGCGTGCGCTCATTCTCTCACAAACTCTTCGTCGTGGAGAAGCGGATGCCCAGGGCGATTGGGCAGATCGTAGAGCGCGAGCTCGGCTCTACCGCACGGGGGTGAGCTGGATGGCGACCGTATCCTGGCCCAGCAGGTACTCGCGAACGCGGTCCGCGATTCCGTACTTCTGCCGCATCAAGCGATCCACTCGCTCGCGCGTACGCACGTCCCGGTTGACGACCGGTCGGTAATACTCCCTGGATCCATTCTGTTCGAACCGGACGTTCCTGTCAGAACGAATATCTGCAAGCCACCTCCGGTCGGGCTTCGCAGCTCGGATCCAGAACCGGCCCGGCTCGGAGACCACCCACACGGTTGTGTAGCGATCGTGGTAGTCGACGTCCTTGGTGTACAGAACACCGATGTCCTTGCTGGCCGAGCGTTGGACGATGATCAGGGCACCAAGGACGAGCAGTACGATCGCCCATATGAGATGCGAGCGATTCATGGCTCCCCCGGGTCGGGTACAGTCCCTCCCCGTCTTCATCGGTCCGCGGCAGCTGCACCATGAGCACCTGCTTTGGCTCTAGCTCGCTCAGCGCAGCTGGTAGCGGATCGGCATGTGCTTGACGCCGCCAAGGAAGCTCGAGCGCAGCCTCTCCACCGGTCCCGCCAGCTCGACCTTGTCGAGGCGCGTGGCCAGGTGGCGGAACATCACGTTGAGCTCGAGGCGCGCCACGTTTGCCCCGAGGCAAAAGTGCTCGCCGATGCCGAAGGCGAGATGCGGATTGGGATCGCGATCGATCTTGAAGCGGAAGGGCTCGTCGAAGACCTCCTCGTCTCGATTTGCGGAGGGATAGAACAGGCAGAAGGACTGGCCGGGGAGGACCTTCTGACCGCGGATCTCGACATCCTCTGTGGCTGTGCGGCAGAACTGGATCACGGGTGTAGTCCAGCGCAGGATCTCCTCGACCGCCTTGGGAACCAGGGAAGGATCGCGACGCAGCTTCTCGAGCTCTCCAGGGTTCTCGATCAGGGTGAGCAAGCCACCGCTTGTCGCGTTGCGCGTGGTCTCGTTACCCGCGATCACGATCAGGTTGTAAAACGACATCAGGTTCTCGATGGGGAGAGGCGCCCCGTCGAGCTCGGCGTTCGCCAGGATACTCACCAGGTCCTCACGCGGGCTTCGGCGTCGCTCCTCGACCATGAGGGAGAAGTACTCGAACGCTGCGAGTCGGGCTCGCGCTGAGGTGTCGTCGGGAGTCTCTCCCTCTCGCCGGTACTCCGGATCTCCCGAGCCGATCATCTCGTTGGTCCACTGGAACATCATCTTCCAGTCAGAGCGCGGGACGCCCAGCATGTCCGCGATCACGGCAAGCGGGAGCACGGAGGAGACCTTCTCGACGAAGTCGACCTCGCCCCACTCTCCGTCCGTCGCGATTTCGTCAAGCAGCCCCGTCGCGATCTCGTCGATGTCGCCGTGGAGCGCTTGGAGCGCCCGCGGCGTGAAGTGGCTCGAGACCAGGCGCCGGTACTGCGAGTGCATGGGCGGATCCATGATCAGGAGGTGCTGTCCCTCCTCCTCGGGCCGCGGGCCAGTTTCTTCGGGGAAGACTGCAAGGCGTGGCTCGTTCAGAAGCCTCCGAGGCTGCTTGGACAGCGTGATGATGTCGGCGTGCTTCGTGACCGCCCAGAAGGGCTCTCCCGGCGTACGGTCGTACCAGTAGATCGGCGCTTCGCGGCGCAGCAGGGCCCACGCCTCGTGGGGGTAGCCCTCCTGCTGATAGAGGTCGGGACTGATGATGTCGATCGTGTCGAGGCTCTGAGCGTGCGCCGCCATGCGAGGTCCTCCCTGACACAGGCTACCCGAGCCCACAGCTGCCAACAAACGCGGAGGCGGACGGCTCTGCGTCAGGTAGACTCTGCGCCCTCCGGCGGTTTTCCAGGCATGTTCCCGATCCGAGACGACAATCCGAGCGTTCTGACTCCCGTTGTGACCGTCGGGCTGATCGGGCTGAACGTCGTCATGTGGGTCTTCGTGCAGGGGCTCGGCCTGGAGCCTGCACTGTCGGGCTCCGTGTGCACGCTGGGACTGATCCCTGGCGAGCTACTGCAGACGATCCCGCCGGGTACGGCCCTGCCGATCTCTCAGGGAACGGCCTGCGTCATCGAGGGGTCGCCTTCGTGGCACACGCCCTTCACGTCGATGTTCTTGCACGGCGGCTGGTTCCACATCCTCTTCAACATGTGGTTCATGTGGATCTTCGGAAACAACGTGGAGGACTCGATGGGCCACCTTCGGTTCCTCGTCTTCTATCCTCTGTGCGGTCTGGCGGCGGCGGCGCTTCAGGTCGCCTCGGACCCGGACTCCGCGCTCCCGATGGTCGGTGCGTCCGGTGCGATCGGTGGGGTGATGGGGGCCTACATCATCCTGTACCCCCGTGTGAATGTTCACCTCCTCGTGATCTTTGGCTTCTACATCACGACCATTGCCGTTCCGGCCGCGCTCATGCTCGGCTACTGGCTGCTGGCCCAGCTGATCGGAGGATGGGTTTCATCAGGGACCCAGGGGGGTGGCGTGGCGTTCTGGGCGCACGTGGGCGGCTTCGCAGCAGGGGCCGCACTGATCTTCCCGTTCCGAAACCCCCGTCTGCTCGCGAAACACCCCTATCACGGCTGGGCGCGCCAGGGACTGCCCAGCTCACGCTGGCGCCGCATCCGCTGATTCCGGTCGGCGCAGGCCTGCGCGGGGCTGTTCATTCGCTCGGGTGTGCTCGGGACCACTCGGCGGACCGTTGCCGAGCCTCCCGAATCTGGTCTTGCTTCATCTCCTCAGCAAGCGCGGTTAGAGCCTGGGTTGCGTTGAGTCGGCTCGACTCGTCCTCGGACGTGGCAGCGAGACTCAGCCACTTGTAGGCCTCGACGGGATCGAGGGGGACGCTGCCCCCCCTCGTGTGCAGCTCGCCGAGGACCAGCTGGGCATCGCCCTGTCCGTCGTTCGCGGCCTCGAGCAAACGGACCAGTTTCAGGGCCAGGTCTCGGTACCGAAGCGCCTCGGGCTTCTGGTCCGAAGCGAGACTCTCTGCTGCCCGGCTGAACCAGATCTCCGCTTCGGTCGGATCCCAGGGCACCCCCCTGCCGATGTAGTAGTTGGCAGCGAGCTGCATCTGGGCCTGGGGCAAGCCCTGCTGCGCCGCTTTGCGGAACCACGCGCTCGCCAGGACATGGTCCACCGGTGCTCCGCGGCCCATCGCGTGAAACGCGGCGACGTTGAACTGCGCGACCGCGTGACCTTGCTCCGCGGCCAAGGTGTACCAGGTCAGCGCTGCAGCCGGATCCTCCGGTACCCCCTCCCCCTGGGAATAGATGTTTCCCATGTAGGCCTGGGCCTCGGCGTCGCCGTCTTCCGCCCCCTGCCGGATCCGCTCGAAGAGCTCCTGGTCTTCCTGCGGGACTAGGGACTCCGCGCTGTCGTCGCCGCCAGCTGGCGACGCCCAGCCGAGGGCCAGCAGCAGGCAGGGGACGCAGATCGCTCCACTGACCCACAAGGAGAGCCGCTTCAGTGTCGATCCAGGCATCTCGCTCTCTCTGGCTCTGCCGGACCATTATACGAGCAGTTTCCGGCGGTCATGCGAGCAGCATCCGGCAGTGCCGACCCCGGGTGGCGCTGCTGGCCGTGAGGGCGCACAAATTGCGGACCTGTGCACAACTTTCCGAGCAGGAGCCGGCAACTCGGGGTCGTTCGTCGCAGTCCGGCATGCTCTGCCAAGGGCACGGGCCTTGCTGGAACCGTCTCCCATGCCCACACGCGTCGCCCGAGAAGTCCCTACGCCCGATCCAGGACCCCACAGACACACCCGAGCCGAGATCCGCATCGAGGTCGAGGCCGGCGCCGTCTATACCCTCACAAAGGACTCACTCCCCCTTGGTCTGCGTCGCCCTCGGCTTCCGTCCCGGCCCCGCACGCTCGGCTACGGCCACGTGCGGAACATCTCTGCCGGCGGTGTCGAGATCGCCGACCCGCAGCCGCAGCTGGGTGTAGGCTCGAAGATCAAGGTGGGGATCGTCTCGACAGACGTGAAGCTCGGACCGCTGTGGGCCCAGGTCGTGCGCGAGACCGAGGGCGGGATCGCACTGCGCTTTCTCGATGTGGATGCCTCGGTCCGCAGGCTAATCCTGAAGGAGATCGCACGGCTCTGACAGGCGACTCTTGACCTAGCTACCCCCGCCGATCGGAGGCAAGAAGTGTACCTCTGAGCTCGGCGACAGGGGCTCCAACAACGGCTCGTTTACGATCTCCCCGTCGATGGCGACGGCCATCGATGCGATGGGCTCGCGGATCTCGGGGTACCGCGCACCGAGTGCCTTGATCAGCTCCCGCACGGTCGCCGCGTCGATGTGGATCTTCTCGTCACCGCCCGTGTAGCGGCGCAGGCCACTCGAGAATGTTACGTCCGCCATCTGGGTTCAGCCCGCCTGTTCGAGAGCCTCCAGCACGCGGGGCGGTGACATCGGCAGGTTGCGCATGGGCACATTCGTTGCGTTCTTGACGGCCAGGGCCACCGCGGCGAGAGGCGGGACGATCGGGGTCTCACCACATCCGCGCACGCCGTAGGGGTGGGTGGGGTTCGGAACCTCCACAATGACGGTGTCGATCATCGGCAGGTCTGACGCGACCGGGATCCGGTAGTCCAGGAAGCCCGGATTCTCGAGATGCCCCTCTGCGTCGTAGATGTACTCCTCGTTGAGGGCCCAGCCGATGCCCTGAGCCGCGCCGCCCTGCATCTGTCCCTCGACGTAGCTCGGGTGGATGGCCCTGCCCGCGTCCTGGATGGTCGTGTAGCGAATCACGCTGACACTTCCCGTGTCCTTGTCGACCTCGACATCACAGATGTGTGTAGCAAAGGAGGGACCGGCACCACGCGCGTTGAGTGAGGCTCTGCCCGCGATCGGACCTCCGGTTCGGGCCGCCCCCTTCGCGAGCTCCTCGATCGTCAGCACCTGCTCGTCATCGTCCGTCCGAGCCCGGCCGTCCTCCCAGATCACCGAATCCACGTCGACGTCCCAGATCGCAGCCGCGCGCTGACGCAGCTGGGTGATGACATCGCGGGCTGCCTCCACCACAGCCATGCCTGTGGCAAAGGTCACTCGGCTCCCGCCTGTCAGGTCGCTGTACGGAACCGTCTCGGTGTCTGCCACGACCGGACGGACGCGCTCCACAGGGATCCCGAGCTCCTCGGCCGCCATCATCGAGAGCGATGCACGCGAGCCGCCAATGTCGGGGTTCCCGGATACAACGACAGCGGTGCCATCCTCGTTCAGGCTGACGTTCGCGCTCGACTGCATGCCCGCGTTGAACCAGAAGCCGGTCGCGACCCCCCGGCCCTGGTTCGGGCCGAGCGGTGCCTTGTAGTGCGGATGGCTCTTCGCTTCCTCGAGCGTATCGACAAGACCGATGGCTCCGAACTTTGGACCGTAGGGCGCGGTCACGCCCTCCTTGGCTGCGTTCTTCAGACGGAAGTCGACGGGATCCATGCCGAGCTTCTCGGCCACTTCGTCTATTACCGACTCCGCCCCGAACGCGGCCATCGGGGCGCCCGGCGCCCTGTAGGCCGCCACCTTGGGCTTGTTCACGACCACGTCATACCCGTCGATCTTCACCGCCGGCAGGTCGTAGGGCGTGAGGATCGTCATCATCCCCGGGGTCACCGGCGACCCCTTGAACGCCCCCGCCTCGTACATGAGCGTCGCTTCGGCCGCCGTGAGCTTGCCGTCCTTGGTGGCGCCGGCCTTTACGCGGATTCGGGTGGCGGAGGTCGGCCCCGTCGCACGAAACACTTCTTCGCGGCTCATCACCATCTTGACCGGGCGCCCGGTCTTGCGCGAGAGCAGAACCGCGAGAGGCTCTTCATAGACCGTGGTCTTGCCGCCGAACCCGCCGCCGATCTCGCTCGGGATCACTTTGATCTGGTTCAAAGACAGACCCAGGACCTTGGCCGAGAAAGCCCGGACCATGAACGCTCCTTGGGTGCAGCACCACACCACGGACTGATCGTCCTGTCCGGTGCGCGCGACTACTGCGTGCGGCTCGATGTAGCCCTGGTGCACGGTCTTGGTCGTGAACTCCCGCTCGACGATGACGTCGGCTGCCTTGAAACCCGCCTCGACATCACCACGTCCGATCTGGGTGTGGCTGGCCACGTTCGTGGGGCCTTCGGGCTTCGGGTCTTGGCCCTGGGCTCTCATCGCCTCGTCGAGGATCGGGGCGTCTGGGGCAATTGCGGTGTCGAGGTCCATGACCGGCTCGAGGACTTCGTAGTCCACCTCAATCGCTCCGAGTGCCGCCTCCGCCTGCCGCGCGGTCGTCGCCGCGATAGCGGCGACGGCGTGACCGTCGTAGAGCGCCTTGTCGCGGGCCATGATGTTGCGAGCGAGATCCCACACCGCGGTTGGCCCGATCATTTCGCTCGGATCGAAGGTCGGAAGGTCCGCGCCGGTGATGACCGCCTTGACGCCCTCGAGGGCTAGCGCCGGCTTCACGTTGATCGAGCGGATCCTCGCGTGAGCATGCGGGCTGCGCAGCACCTTGCCGTGGAGCATCCCAGGAAACGTCATGTCGGCGCCGAAGTTGGCGCGGCCCGTCACTTTGTCGAGGCCGTCCGGGCGGATGGGACGCGTGCCGATCCACTTGTACTTTGGCTCTTCGCTCATCGAGCTTCCCCCCTCATCTCGTCAGCCGCGTCCAAGACGGCGCGGATGATCTTGTCGTAACCGGTGCACCGACAGAGGTTGCCGGCCAGGTAGTAGCGGGTCTCTTCTTCCGTCGGGTCTGGATTCCTGTCGAGCAGGTGTTTCGCTGCCACCATCAGGCCCGGTGTGCACACGCCGCATTGCAGCGCAGCGTGCTCGAGGAATTTCTGCTGTATGGGATGGAGCTCTTCGCCTCGCGCCACACCTTCGACAGTCTCCACGCTGCGCCCGTCGGCTTCCAAGGCGAGCACGAGACAGGAGCACACCAGCCGCCCGTCGAGCACGACCGAGCACGCTCCGCAGTCTCCGGTGGAGCAGCCCTCTTTCGTACCGGTCAGGGTGAGGTCGTCGCGGAGCGCATCGAGCAGGGTCCGATGCGGCTCGCACAGGAACTCTGTCGGCTCGCCGTTGATCGTCGTCTTGACGTGTGTCTTCGCCACCTAACTTCTCCCCCTCGCACGCTCTGCAGCAATCGCGGCCGACCGTCTGGTCAGCACCCCAGCCAGCTTGCGCCTGTACGCGACCGTACCGCGCTTGTCGTCAATCGGATTCGCTGCAGCACTCGATGCGTCGGCTGCCCGTTGCAAGGCCTGCTCATCGATGCGCGTTCCGATCAGTGCCCGAGCCGCCTCTGGCACGACAATGGGAGTGGGCGCCACGGCTCCCAGAGCCACGTGGGCCGCGGTACACGTGCCATCCCCGTCCAGCGTCAGGCTCACACCCGCGCCCACGACCGCAATGTCCATCTCAGTCCGGGGGATGAAGCGCAGATAGGCATCCCCGGAGCGCGGCGCGGGCCTCGCGATCCGGAGCTCGACGACGAGCTCGCCGTCCTGCAACACCGTCTCTCCCGGACCCGTGATGAAGGACTCGACTGGAACCGCACGCTGTCCCGCCGGGCCGGCCACGACGGCTTCTGCGCCGAGCACGATCAGTGCGGGTACCGTGTCCGCGGCTGGAGAGCCGTTGCAGAGGTTCCCGCCGAGTGACGCGCGCCCCTGGATCTGGGTGGAGCCGATCAGGTCCGTGGCCTCGACCAGACCCGGATACAGCTCTCCGATCTGCTTGTTCTCCACGATCTCTGCTGCGCACACGCTGGCCCCTAACCGCACCCCCTGGTCATCCAGCGCCGTGCTGATCAGCTCCGGGACTCTCTTCACGTCGACCACGAGCCCTGGCGAGCGCAACCCGAGCCGCATCTGCACCAGCAGGTCGGTTCCGCCGGCAAGGACGCGGGCGTCGGCTCCGTTGCCGCTCTTCAGTAGCTCAACAGCCTCCCCGATCGAGCGGGGAGCCTCGTAGCGGATCTGCTCCAATCTGACCTCCATGGACCCCGGGCTGCGGTGATGGGCACATGATACCCGCTCAGGGAGCCCGGCGTCTGCCGGCCGGGCGCGCAGCCCGCGGAGGCGGTGCTAGAAGCCGGCCGTTTCGCGGCCTAGTGGCTCTCGCCCTGGAAGAACTCGCGTGTGCCGTGAGCCTCTACGGCCTCGGCGATGCGTCGCAGGGCGAGCGTGTAGGCGGCGCTCCGAAGGGAGGACTTCTCGGCTTCGTAGAGGTCCCACATTTCGCCGAAGGCGCGCCTCAGTATCTCGCCGAGGCGAGAGCGGACCTCATCGAGCGTCCAGTAGTAGCCCGCTCGATTCTGGACCCACTCGAAGTAGCTGACCGTCACGCCACCCGCGTTGGCGAGAACGTCCGGGATCACGAGCTTTCCCGCCTCGCCGAGCTGCTCGTCCACCTGCCCGAGGATCGGACCGTTCGCGACCTCCACGATGATCGGCGCCTGGATCCGGTCGACGTTCCAGGGTCCGATCACGCCCTCGAGCGCGGCCGGGATCAGGATGTCGACGTCGAGCTCGAGTAGCTCCTCGTTGCTGATCTCGTCGTGATCGATGAGCTCGCAGACGGAGCCTTCGCAGTACACCCCACGCAGCTTTCGCGTCTGGAGCTTGCCCTGGAACAGGCTGGCCACATCGAAGCCGTCGCTGGAATAGATGCCGCCCTTCGAGTCGCTGACCGCGACGATCTTGTAGCCGGCGTCCTGTAGCGGCTTTGCAACGTGGTAGCCGGCGTTCCCGAAGCCCTGAACGGCCACCCGCGTCTTCGAGGGCTCGATACTGCGACGCTTGGCAAGCTCCTCTATGCACATGAAGGCGCCGAGCCCTGTCGCTTCGTTGCGACCCCGACTCCCACCCATTCGGATCGGCTTCCCGGTGATCACCGCGGGTGACTTCTCCTGGTTGATTGCCTCGAACTCATCCATCATCCAGCCCATGATCCTGGCGTTCGTGTAGACGTCAGGGGCAGGAATGTCGCGATCTGGACCCAGTATCGAGATCATGCCGCGTACGAAGGCCCGCGAGAGTCGCTCCAGCTCGAGAAGAGACAAGGACTTGGGGTCGACGGTGACTCCCCCCTTCCCACCCCCGTAGGGGATCCCGACGACGGCGCACTTGATTGTCATCCAGAGAGCGAGCGCCTTCACTTCCTCGGCCGTCACGCCGGGGTGGAAGCGGATCCCGCCCTTGGTGGGGCCGAGGGCCGTGTTGTAGCGGCAGCGGTAGGCTGTGAAGTACCGCGTGCTCCCATCGTCGAGCCGGACCGGGAGGGATGCCTCCAGACAGGTCTGCGGCCTCTCGAGCGCGGCGATGACCTCGCGGTTGATCCCCGCGGCCTCTCCGAGGCGTGCGAGTCGGGCCACTGCATCGTGAAACACGTTCGGATCGGCCATTCATTCCTCCGGCTGGGCTCCGCCGCAGCCACCGCTAGAATCGCCTCCCATTCCCGTTCGCGCACCCGATGCGCGCCAGGAAGTTGCCAATTAGGCCCAGTTACAGCAAACCGCTGTGATGAAGTTCAGCGACTCGCACGTTGACGACGGCCAGACGAAGGTCCTCTGCCAGCCGTGCTTCTGGAACTTCTTGCACTCGCTCAGTTCGGGGGAGGCTTGCGAGATTCTGCTTCCGTGGATGACTTGCGCTCGGTGGAAGTGGAAACGACTCGGACGGATGGAGTTGGACGCGACCTGAGCTAGTCTAGCCGCCGATCGAGACCGAAGATCGGAGGCAGAGTGCGGACCTTCTTGATTCATGTACGAGACCCTCAATTCTACGGAATCCCGGAGGCAAGACGTTCCAAAGCGGGGCGGGTCCGGATCATTGGGTTCCCGCCAATCGGGATCATGTCACTCTCCGCTGTCCTCAAGCGGGCCGGCCATGAGTGCGTGATGTTCGATCAAGCCAACCCGGAGACACCCAACGAGACCATCCTTGATGAGATCCACCGCCAGAGGCCGGACCTGGTGGGACTGAGCTTCCTGTCCGGGACAAGCTACCCCTATGCGAAGATACTCGCGCGGCAGATCCGCGCGGGCTCCGGCGTGAAGATCGCCTTCGGCGGCGTCTTCGCCACGCTCAATGCGAACCGCGTCAAGCAGCAATGCCCAGAGGTCGACTTTGTCTGCCGGAGCGACGGTGAGGACTTGATCCTCGAGCTTCTGGATCGCCTGGACGATCCGGACACGGTCGCCGGCGTGACGTGGGCGGATCGTGATGGCAGGGTGCGCGACAATCCCGATCGTTCCCTGGAGAGGAATCTGGACCGCTGGCCTTTCCCGGACCGCGAGGGGTTGGCGGTAGACTATATCGAGTCGATGCCTCTCGACGTGCCTGCGGTGTTCTCGTTCGATCGCTACACCATCATGCAGACCTCACGCGGCTGCCCGTGGCCTTGCGTCTTCTGTGACATCCCGATATTCAGCGAAGGGAAGTGGCGATCCCGCAGCGCCAGTCACGTCGTCGAGGAGCTCAAACAGCTCGACCGTGAGGGATACCGGTCGGTCTTTTTCGTGGATGACCACTTTCTGCTGCAACCCAAGCGCATCCAGGCGATGTGCGATGGGATCACAGACAATCGGCTCGAGATCAAGTGGGGTGCCGAGGGCCGCGTAGACTCCAAGTGCATGGATCTCTTCCCCGCCATGGCGAAGGCCAACATCCGGACGCTGATGTTCGGTATCGAGAGCGGGAGCCAGAAGATCCTGGACCGCTTGAAGAAGGAGCAAACCCTAGAGCAGATCGAGACCGCCGTCACGGCCGCCAAGAGGGCGGGAATTGAGATCGTTCACGGCTTCTTCCTCCTCGGCAACCCGGACGAGACCGCGGACGACGTCCGGAAGACGTACGAGTTCGCCTCCCGGATCCGCATCGACACTTTCGGCTTTGGGCGCCTCTGTGTCTACCGCGGAACTCCGCTCTGGAACGAGTACGTGCAACGAGGCCTTGTCGATGACGAAAAAGATTGGAACAAGTACTTCAGGGCCTCGCTCGTCGATCCCACGGTGCTCCCCGACCAGGAGATCGATCGCGTCCGCTCTATCGAGATGCGACGCCTGATCCTGTACAAGTTCACCCGCTACCCCCTCCAGAGCCTCAAGGTCTTGCGACGCTTCATCAGGCACATGCCCATACGCGAGGTCCTTCGCCTGGTCTTCAAGCCTTTTCTGGGCAAGTGGGGGGCAGCGACGAAGACAGAGGGTATCTCTCGAGCCATGGAGCACGAGGAAATGAAGAGGGCCGCGGCGGACCTGACACAGCTCGCCGACGATAGTCTGGAGGAGGCCCTTTCGAAACCATGAGAACCGATCCATCGTGGACTCGCCGCTGGCGCAACTCATCCACTGAACCAGAATCTCGCAGGCCACCCCTCGAAACGCCGGCGACTTGATCTCGCGCGTGCGATGGGCAGTCGCATGCGCTAGCGCCACCGAAACTCCACGATTCGCGCACTTACGGCTGGCTAGCTCGGCCGAGTGCAAGATGGAGTGCGTTCCGAGCTGCAGCTCGAACGTCCTGAGGGTCTGCTCGGACTCGGCTCAGTCCTGCTCGAAATCGCGATCTAGGTTCAGTTCGTCGCTCATCCCTCGATCCAATCTGGGAGGGCCCCACGACAGAGATCACTCGGTTTGACCGCGTGGCAACACTGTGGCAACACTTCGACGCTTGGTGTCCGGCGCCGGCGCGCTAAGTGCGCGGAATCCTTAGTGGCCCAGTAGCTCAGTCTGGATAGAGCGCTTGCCTCCGGAGCAAGAAGTCGCAGGTTCGAATCCTGCCTGGGTCACCAATGGCGATAGGGACTTACGAGAGGCGCCCCTGCCACCCGGTTCAAAATGGGTGCCAAATAGGTGCCTATTGTCGAAGCCTGTGCCAGCCGGAGCCGAACCTGCGCGGCCGTCAGGAGCAATCCTAGAGCGCCAGGCCATATGCGACCCCGGGTCGAAGAGTTCGCGTTGTAAGAGTCCTCTCAGCTGAGGTTCCCAGCGATCTCCGCGAGGGTGAGTTTGTGCTCTTGGAATTTCTTTCGGAATTGCCTAGTTTAGGGTCTTGACATACCCCCTTTCCTGCGCCATATTGGATTCTGACAAAGGAAACCAAATCGGCACAGGCAAGGGGAATACGTCGTGGACATCATAGGGATTTTCGAGCGCTTTCCAACACAAGCGGATTGCATCGCTCACCTGGAGGCGACTCGCTGGGGCGACGAGGTAGCGTGTCCTTATTGCGGATCGGTCAATACGGCTCGCAGTAACGACAAGCGCCGACGGCATCGGTGCTACGACTGCAAGACCTCTTTCAGCGTGACGGTCGGCACGATCTTTCACCATACGCACATGCCGATGCAAAAGTGGTTCTTGGCGATCATGCTCATGCTGAACGCTAGAAAGGGCCTGTCGGCACTTCAGCTCTCTCGTGACCTCCGCGTGAATAAGAACACTGCTTGGCGGATCTCGATGCAAATCCGCAAGGCCATGACCCAAGCAGAACAGCGCAACCTGCTTACAGGCATCATCGAGATGGACGAAACCTACGTCGGCGGGAAGCCCAGAAGAGGCACCAAGGGCACAGGGCCGGGCGGTACGCATAAGAGAGGCCGAGGCACCGAGAAAGCGCCCGTGATTGGAGCTGTAGAGCGTGAGGGCAAGGTAACGGCGAAGGCCGTGGCTAAGGACAAGATGAAAGGCCGCCACATGCGCGCCTTCGTTCGCGAGCGCATCGATACCACGCGGTCCAGCTTGATTACAGACGAGTACAAAGCCTATCTCGGAATGGCCAGGATTCTGCCGCACGCTGTAATCAAGCACCAAGACTGGTACGTAGACGGCGACATTCACACCAACACGATTGAGGGGTTTTGGGCTCTCCTAAAGCGCGGCATGTTCGGACAGTTCCACAGCGTAAGCCGGAAGCACTTGCAGCGCTACGTGGACGAGTTCTGCTACCGCTACAACCTACGGAAGGCTGATCCCTTCGAAGCCTTCGACCTTACCGTCACTCGCGGACTGGGAGTAACGCAATGAGCATCCTTCCCAAGGCAACACATACTGGCGAGCTGCATATTGGCCCCATTATCGTCGAGTGTGCGGTGCTCAATGACGGCACCCGCATACTCACACAATCGTCTTTTCTACGAGCACTTGACCGATCAGTTCGGCCTCACGGCCGAGGTTCCCGTTTCGAGGAGATCGCCCCATTTCTCGCGTCAGAGACGCTAAAACCCTATGTAGACAAAGACTTAGCCGTTTCGAGCAGGCGTATAAAGTTTGCAATTCCTGGGCGTGGACAAGCTTATGGCTATAAGGCAGAACTGCTCCCTAAAGTATGTGAAGTGTACCTCCGCGCCAGAAAAGATGGTGTGCTCATGCCAGCACAGGCGCGTACTGCGGCGGCCTGTGAAGTTCTTCTGCGGGGACTAGCAATCGTAGGCATCATTGCCTTGGTCGATGAAGCGACCAGTTACCAAGAAATTCGGGACCGGAATGCACTTAACCGGATACTCGACAAATACCTCGTCGCTGAACATGCAAAATGGGCGAAGCGGTTCCCGGATGAGTTCTACAAGGAGATTTTCAGACTCCGTAGCTGGGAATGGAAGGGGATGAAGGTGAATCGTCCGAGTGTCGTTGGTCACTACACAAACGACTTCGTCTGGGATCGACTAGCACCCGGCGTCAGGAAAGAACTGGAGAGACTAAACCCTAAAACTGAAACGGGACGTCGCCGAGCAATGCACCATCAGTGGCTAACCACCGATATTGGACATCCAGCGCTACAAAGACATCTAACCGGTGTGATGGCGATCATGCGTGGATCTATAGAATGGAACCATTTCAGGCGCATGCTGCAACGTGCCTACCCGAAGACAAACACGAATCTTGAGCTTGATATTGAGTGATCCCAACTGGAAGAACCGGACCATGTGGACCGGGGACAATCTCGACATCATGCGCGGTATGAACTCCGAGAGTGTCGACCTAATCTACCTCGACCCACCGTTCAACTCGAATAAGAACTACAGCGCTCCTATCGGATCGCAGGCAGCGGGTGCAGCGTTCAAAGATACGTGGACGCTAGACGACGTGGATCTTGCATGGCACGGAGAGATCGCAGAGCAGAACCCCGCCGTGTACTCGATTATCGACGCGGCGGGGTTGGCGCACGGTTCCAGCATGAAGTCGTACTCCATCATGATGGCTGTTCGAATGTTCGAGATGAAGCGCGTTCTGAAACCTACAGGAAGCCTATACCTTCACTGTGACCCTACTGCGTCCCATTATCTGAAAACCCTCATGGATGCAATTCTCGGGCAAAGCAACTTCCGCAACGAAATCACATGGAAGCGGTTCAATTTCCATGCGGACGCCAAGCGTTTCGGATCGATTAGCGACAGGATCCTCTTTTACTCGCACAGCGATCGCTACACCTTCAACCGGGTTCGTATCCCCTATTCGGCGGACTACATCAAGGGAAAGTTCACACACAAGGACAATGACGGGAGATCGTATCGGCTAGACAATCTGAACGCTCCAGGGGGACGTGGACCCGTCTACGAGTTCCACGGCATCATGAAGGCTTGGCGTATGACGGAAGACAAGATGAACCAACTCGATGACGAGGGTCGGATCTATACCGAGAGTAAGATCCCTCAGTTGAAGCGCTATCTAGATGAAATGCCTGGCCAGGCGGTCGCCGATTTGTGGCCTGACATTTCCCCAATTAACTCACGAGCCAAAGAGCGTGTCGGCTATCCTACACAGAAACCACTGGCGCTACTTGACCGCATTATCAAGGCCAGCTCCGACAAAGGCGATGTAGTTCTAGATCCATTCTCCGGTTGCGCCACGGCTTGCGTGGCCGCAGAACGCCTAGCAGGCTGCTGAAAAACTCCTCATCGAAGGGTACCTTGGGAGCGAGCCCCAAAGGGGGAGGCGTGAGAGGACAGGGGACGCTTCAGGGCGGGATGTTCAGCTACGTGTCGCTGGAGTCGCGGATTCCGGATGATCATCCGCTTCGAGCGATGCGGCGCATGGTCGACACGGCGCTGCAGCGGCTATCGCCGCGCTTCGACGCGATCTACGCCAGAGGCGTAGGGCGCCCGTCCGTGCCCCCGGAGCAGCTGCTGCGCGCCCTGCTGCTGCAGGTGCTCTACACCATCCGGAGCGAGCGGCAGCTGGTGGAGCAGCTGGAGTACAACCTGCTGTATCGCTGGTTCGTGGGTCTGGAGCTTGACGAGGTGGTGTTCAGCGCCACGGTGTTCACGAAGAACCGAGACCGGCTGCTCAAGGGCGAGATTGCCGAGCACTTCTTCGACGCAGTGCTGGAGCAGGCCGAGACCGAGGGATGGGTGTCGTTGGAGCACTTCACGGTAGACGGGACGCTGATCGAGGCGTGGGCGAGCCAGAAGAGCTTCGTACGGAAGGACGAGGAACGGAGAGACGACGATGACCCGGGCAACCCGACGGTGAACTTCCGAGGCGAGAAGCGGAGCAACCAGACGCATGCGTCGACGACGGATCCCGACGCACGACTCGCCGGTATGAGAGGCCAAGGCGCCCGACTCGCGTACCAGGGACACGTGGTGACGGAGAACCGGAACGGCTTGGTGGTCGCGGCGAAGCTCACGCAGGCGTCGGGATATGCGGAGCGCGAAGCGGCGCTCGAGATGGTGGAAGGTCTGGGAGGCGGGCGTCGGAGGACATTGGGCGGAGACAAGGGCTTCGACACGAAGGGGTTCGTGGAAGAGCTTCGAGAGTTGGGCGTGACCCCACACGTGGCGCAGAACACGACGAATCGACGCAGCGCGATCGACGGGCGGACGACGCGCCACCGGGGCTACGAACTGAGTCAGCGTTTTCGCAAACGGGTGGAAGAGGTCTTCGGCTGGATGAAGACCGTGGGGCTGATGCGCAAGACCCGACACCGCGGCACGGATCGGGTCGGCTGGGTCTTCACCTTCACGGCCGCAGCCTACAACCTGATCCGGATCCGCAAGCTGCTGGAGGCCACGTAGGTCATGTGCGAAACCGCCCCGCGATCAGCGGAGCCCAAGACCGGTTCGAACCGGGAATCGCGCCCCGCCCCTCGGCCGGTGAACCCCCTCGTCGGAAGGACCACCCCTCAACCAGTCACTTTCTCCGCAGCCTGCTAGACCGTCAATGGGTCGGGATCGATATATCCGATAAGGCCGTGGACCTCGTACAGCTCCGCGTACGTCAAATCGACCTTGACCTGTTCCACAACTTCGAGCCGATCCGACGCTCCGACATTCCGAAGCGCACGGACCTAGGCAAGCTCCCGAGCTACCGCACGCACAAGCACCAGCTATTCGGGAAGCAGGAGGGGCGTTGCGGGGGATGCCGCGAAGCGTTCCCATTCCGCAACTTCACAATTGACCACGTAGTTCCGCAGAGCAAAGGCGGGACCGATCACTTCGACAACCTGCAACTGCTCTGTGGCGCGTGTAACAGCACGAAAGGCGCGGGTACACAAGCGGAGCTAATCGCGAAGCTCAAAGAGCAAGGGATTCGCTAGAAGAATGCCAAGACCCTAAACTAGGTAATTCCGATTTCTTTTCCCAGAAGTGGATGTGGGCAACCGCACGCTGTTTGAAGTCGGAGGTCCATAGGTCCAAATGACCTTCCATCGTGCAGCGCTCGAGTGCCTCTTTGTTCTCGTTTAGCTGACTCGTGATGAATTGCTCTCCGTTGGCTGAGAATTCGGAGACTATCATCTGGAGTTTGCCGATCTCTCCACGGTCTAGCTTCCTGTAAAGAAGGCCAGACAGAAACATTGCGTTCATAGTTACGGACACGAATCTGTGGAGATCGAAGTAACCAAAGTAGGTCTGGAGAGAGTCCCCGTTTACGGCATCCCGATAGCGCTGGAGTTCCTCAAGCCACTTCTCGATCTTCCCAATATTGAGTTCGAGTTCAAAGCGCAGATTTCGCGTCTGCTGCGTCTTCCTCTCTTCGGCGGAAGTAGAGCCCGACGAGGATCGTTACGGCTGTGCCTGCCACTACACCGAGGAAGACCGCGAAGCCTTGGAGGAAGTAAGCCACAAAGGAACCCCTATCCGCACAACTCGATCATATCAACCGACGTCTGCCAGCTTACGACAGATCCGAGCGTTAGCTCGGAAAAGCAAACTCTCGGTTCAGCACCATCGGATTACCGCCCGAAGACAAGCTTGCCGGCGATGTCGGCGACGCGGCGCTGGTTATCCGGCAACGCATGCGCGTAGGTGGTGGTCAGGGTGTCGACGGAGTGCCCAAGCCGCTGAGCGACGTCAGTGACCGGGACACCCGCCTCCAAGAGCTGGCTCGCCGCGGTGTGGCGCAAGTCGTAGGGTCCGCGCGCACCCGTGATCCCCGCTGCTTTAGCTACAGCCAGGTACTCGCGGCGCACATTCGCGGTGTGGAGCAGGGCGCCTCGATGGGTGGGGAAGACGAGATCTCCGCTTCGGTCGTATGCGGGTCCCAACCCCAATGCGTATTCACGCTGAGCGAGCCTGTGCGCCGCCAGGGTGTCGATGACGGGAGTGTCGATCGACACGCGGCGGGTCTGCTGGGTCTTTGTGGGACCGACCAGGAGCTTTCCCTCCACGTCCTTGGTAAGCGCTCGGCAGATCAGGATCTCACCCCTGTCCAAATCTATGTCCGCCCACGTCAACGCCAGCAGCTCACCTGGTCTCGCACCCGTCGTAGCCGCCAGCGACCAGAGCGTCAGCCACCGCGTAGAGTTCCCTCGGTCATCGCGCTTACCCGCTTCAGCCAGGAAGCGGCGCAGCTCTTCGATGCTCAAGACTCGTCGCTTACCGCGCTGGCTGGCGTCGCGGGGCACCTCGACGTCGTCGGTGGGGTCGTGCGCAATGAAGTTCCAGGTGCGGGCCTTTCTGAGCGCAGAGCGGAGGAGCTGCAACACGATTTGGTGCGTCCGCGGCGAGAGCTTCCTCCCACGACGCCTACTCATTCCGTTCAGCAGCTCTTGCACCTGCAGGGTGTTCAGCTGGTCAATTCGGCGGTGTCCGATCACCTCGCGGACGTGGGTATCGAGCAAGGTGCGGTGCGTGGCGAGCGTGCGGCCGGAGACACGCTGGCCATGGGCCTCGTCCAGCCACTTGTCGAGCAGCTCGTCAACGGTCACCCGACTGGGTGAGCCGTACTTGCCGACGTCCTTCGAGTGGAGAATACGACGCAGCTCCTTCTCGGCAGCCTTACGCTTGCCATGCACCGTTTTCGAGCGGTAGATCCTCTTGCCTTTCGAGTTTCGACCTTCGAACCAGCGGAGCCTCCACACACCGTCGTGTGTTGGATCCTTTATCATCTGACCGCGCTGTTGAGTCATCGGTTCTCTTCCTCCTCTCTGGCAATGCCGAGCCGGGTGAGCACGATCGACCTGACGTACTCCGCAAGGTTGCGCTCCGCCGCTCGCGCACCTGCTTGCAAGGCCTCCAGCTCGCGCCGGGTGACCATGAACTTCACCGCCCGATCCCGGAGCTTGTCCGGGGGGAACGGTGGTCGACCTCCGAGGTCAATATTTTCTGGGTCGTTCATTAGGTTTCCAGTATCTCAATTCATCGCAGTGGTCAAGCACGCAGTGTAAGGGATTACACCTAATCATCCATTTAGAGCGCTTATAGGTGGGTTTATTACGAATCGGCGATCCGTGTCATCATGGATCTTTATAGAGTCAGTAAACCTTGCCAAGGGGGGAAGGCTCGCTAGACTTCCCGATGGCTCGCGAGCACGGGCCATGCCCCCTCAAGGAATCGCCAGATGCAAAAGCCCGACTCAGAACTGCTGACTGCGCGCCAAGTCGCCCGGTTGCTCTCCGCAGATCGCCAGATGGTATACGGCCTTGTCGACCAGGGAGTACTTCCCGCGGTCAGATTGGGGCGGTGGTTGCGTTTCTCGCCGTCAGCGCTCCGCGAGTTCGTGGAGAGGGGAGGCGTGACGGCCACAGAGCGCGCCTCGGCGCGTCGCCGGAAGTAGTTGGGACGTTCCGGGCTCCCACGATAAAGCCCCGCCGACGCGACGGTCAGCGGGGCTCCAGATCAGCCACCCACGAGCAGAGGGTTACTAAAGTGGATTCTATCGAAATTCCGTATGTCGTCAATCTGGACGACGTTCCCGTCTTCATCCAGACGCTTTTCAGCGGCACCCAGGGCTGGGTCGAGCCGCGCACGCTTTACGCGGACGGACGCGTGAAGCCTCCATGGCTGCTCAGCACCGAAGAGGCTCTCTCGCTGGACGTGGGGGACCTCGGTGATCAGGAGCCCGGGGAGGCGCCCTTCATCCGGGTCGCGACGTGGCGCGATCCTGCAGGTGGAGGTGGCAAGGACAACCTCCACGGGGCCGGCGCCCTATGGTGCGACGTTGACGGCACCACCTTCGAGCAGGCCGAGCAGCGCCGCCAGGACGCGGGCCTGCCACCGCCTACCATGATCGTCGCGTCCGGTGGGGGCGTCCACCTGTACTGGCGGCTCCGAGAAGCGTACGCCTTCGATGAGTCGAACGTGCGCGCGTTCGAAGGTGTCCTGAAGGGCATCGCGAAGGCCATCGATGGGGACATGGCGGCGACGGATGCCAGCAGGTGCATGCGCATCCCCGGCTCCCTGAACTATAAGTACGACCCGCCCCGCCCGTGCCGCATCGTCCAACGGCATCCAGCTCTCGAATACGACTTCGGAGACTTCGAGCCCTTCCGCCTAGATGTCGAAACACTCGAGCTGGCGGACGTCGGCGAGTTCGACGACAAGCTCACCGACGAGACGCTGGAGATCCTGGAACAGCGCTTCCAGATGCTCCACGCGTACTTCAACGACCGCGACGTCGGCGAGACCAAGCGCAAGCCAAACGGGTTGCCAGACCAGTCCAACATCGACTACGCCATGTGCCAGCAGGCCCTGCGCTTGGGTGTCGCGCCTGCGCAGCTCCTGGCCCTCATGGTGGCCTCGCACGAGACGGCGGAGCTGGAGCAGAAACCTCTCAGGTACTACGAGCACACGGCGCGCAAGGCGATCGCGGCCGAGCAGGGCGAGGTGCGGACTGAAGCTGCAGAGCCCCGGAACTCACCGTACGACGTTGGCCTCACCGGCCGCGAGCTGCGCAATCTCCGAAAGCAGCCTGATCCCGAGAGCCCGCTACCCGGTTTTCTAGATCCCGAGCCCGGAATCCACGCCCTGCTCGGTCACAACCAGTCGGGGAAGACCACCTTCGGTATCAACCTCGGGCTCGCCTGGGCTACGGGCGAGTCGCCGTGGGCAGGGGCACCGAAGCTGTCCGGCACGCGCGTGCTGATCCTCTCGAATGAGCAGGACGTCCGGCGTATCGACAAGGTCGCACGCCGCATGGCAGAGAAGAGATCGGACGCTGGAATGTTCCGACCCCGCTACCCCGACTGGGAAGACGGGGTCCTGATGATCGGGAAGGACCTGCGCCAATCGCGGAAGATCCGCACGCTCGACCAGGAGGGCCTCAAGCTGCTCCGCGAGCTGCTCGAGTACGCCCGCGATCACGGCGAGCCCTTCGGCCTCGTCCTCCTGGACTCCCTGTCACGGCTCAAGCCCCTGGAAATCGACGAGAACGACAACACCGCGATGAGCGGCTGGCTCGACGCCCTGGCCGAGATCTCGATCGAGTTCGGGACCTACCTCGTCCTGGTACACCACATGGGACACGCGGACCGCTCCGACGCCCGCGTCTCCGCCCGCGGGGCCAGCGCCATCGGGGCAGTGACCGTAGCTCAGTGGCGGCTTGACCGCGGTGGTGATCACCACCACCGCCGACTCACCGTGGACGGCAACGCCGTGCCCCAGCGGGAGCACACCTTCCGCGTCGCCGACTCGGAAGATGAACCAGGGCTGATCCGGTACTGGCGTCCCGAGAAGAAACGGCCGGAGAAGCTGCTGGAGGACTACCTCAAGCCCGGGGAGCAGCTCACGCAATCGGACATCGCATGGCGAATCATGGACGCCAAGCCCGCGGGCTCAAAGTCCCGCCCCAACAGCACAGCGAGCACGAAGGCCAAGAAGATGATCGAGGAGGCCGTGGAGGACGGCCGGGCTGAGATGGTCGAAGGCACGGGGCGGAAAAAGAAACTGGTCCAGCTCACCTCCACGGGGGCTGCCGATGCGAGCTAGCTCGCGAGCTGCCGCACCAGCACGGATTTCTAGGCTCTCCTCGATCGATGCGAGCCGCGAGCTGGGGCTATAAGCCCAGCTCGCTGGCTCGCCCGGAGAGACTCCACACAGGGCGTGTGGAGAGGAGGGGAACCGAGCTGCCCAACCCGACCTGCTGAGTCCCGCGGCGCCTGTCGCCTTCCCTAGACGACGCGGCGCGATCGTGGGATGCTCGCACGACGACTTGCGAGAAGGAGCGTCCGATGAGCCATTCCGAACCCGTCCGAGTCCACGTGGTCACCGGGGGTTTCCCGGCGGGCCAGACCGCCGGACACGACATGGACTACGCGCGCCTGCGTTTGCTCCAGCTCCTGCAGGAAAGGCAAGAGGTCCACGCGACCGTCGCGAACGACTTCAGCGCGATCGAGCAGTGGCTGACCGATCGACAGTTCCTCGTCACCTACGTGGCCGGACCCTATCTGAACGACGCGCAGAACGAGTTCGTCCAGAGCTGGCTCGAGGGCGGCGGTCGCTGGCTCGCCTTGCACGGCAGCTCCGCCGGAAAGGCCGCGCGACTCCCCGGTGGGGGCCGGAAGATGGAGAAGGGGAGCCACCACGAGACCCTTGGCGCCCTCGTCATCCACCACCCGCCACTGTGCAAGTTCCGCGTCGACGTCGCGGATCGGTCGCACCCGCTCACCCGCGGCCTCCCCGAGTCTTTCGAGGTCATGGATGAGCTCTACTTCCTGGAGCTCGACCCCGAGTCGAAGCATCACTTCCTGCTCACCACCGAGCTTCCCAAGGACCCGACTCCGTCGACGTTCTCCTGGCTGGAGTACGACCACACCGCCGCGCTGCTCCCAGACGGGAAGACGCGGGTCCTGGGCTACACCAAGGACGTCGGCCAGGGAGGCGTGACGTACTTCGCCCTGGGTCACTGCCACTCGCCGTCCACAGACGGCCAGCCCTTCGTGGACGCCAGCGTCTCCCCCGACGAGAAGAGTCCGGGGACGTTTCGCGGCTCCTGGGATACCGAGGGCTTCCAGACCCTCCTCCGCAACGGGATCAACTGGGGGATCCGGGCCTAGCCCGCACGTCGGATGGGAGGGCCGGCATGACAACGGGCGCGTCTACATGAGCCCCTCAGCCCCTTCTCCTCCCTGCGCCGACCCTCTCCGCTCGGCCTAGCTGCGCCAACGCCGTGGCGTCATCGTGAAGCGCGCTCGGCTCACATTTTTGTGTAGTGTGTTTTTACCATCTACTTATCGGTGTCAAAATAGAGCCAAGGCCGTAAGTAACTGATTATACTGGTGATTCTGGTCCTCGCGGAGGCACCAATCTGGCACCTGCGTCGAGGGTAGGAACCTCTAACACCTCTATTTCATTAGGGATTTGGTGCGTTCAGCCCACGACCGCTTGCTTGTGCAGCAAGCGCGGGCGGGCGCGAGTCCCCAGCCCCGACCCCCGGGGCGCCGAGCTGGCCTCTGCTCGGTCCACACCGTGAGCCCCCCTCGGTCCCGCTCAAGTTTCGGCGCGCCGCGGCCTATGTGTTCAGACGCCGGAGCCCACTTCCCTGACGCAATCCCGACGAAGTGGGCCCCCGGGATCTCGGCCGGTGGCCCTCTCCGGTGCGTGGGAGTGCGTGCGAAAAATCCAAATCTCCTTGGAGCGACGCAGAAAAGTGTCGAAACAGAAACGCCCAACCCATTTCGACAAACACGGCCGCCCGAGCCGCGACGGCCTCTACGACGGCAACGGCGTCCATTTTTTCAAGCGAGGCCGCCTGGTGGACGCGAGGGAGGCTGGCTGGAGTAAGGAGAGGGTCGAAGCGCAGAGGGCCCAAAACGTCCGCCTGGGCAAGCCGCCCTACGCCGGCATCCCGGGATTTTGGCCGCCGGAGCGACGCGCCGCACACGGCAAGCTAGTCAGCGCCGCGATGAAGAAAAAGCATGCCGTCCGCCGAAGGGATGTGGACGCTTTCCTCGAAACCGC
The DNA here is from genome assembly GCA_965247115.1 of Myxococcota bacterium. Lineage (GTDB taxonomy): Bacteria > Myxococcota_A > UBA9160 > SZUA-336 > SZUA-336 > JAUXJB01. The sequence continues at coordinate 942,730 of CBDFGR010000003.1, read as the reverse complement.
AGAGGTGCACGAGAGTCTGAAGCCCCTCCTCGAAATGCGTAGCAAGCAGGCGACCGCGATCGTGGAGGACCTTGGTGGAACGGAGAACGTCTCGACTACACAGATCTGCGCCATCGACGGGTGGCTCCGGTCGCAGGTCGCGGCGGACGCGCTGATGAGCCGTTTCCTCCAGAACCCCGGACCGACAAAGGACGCGGAGAAGTTCTCGACCCTGCAGGCGCTCACGTTGCGACACCTGGCTGTCATCGGCGTCACGCCGTTGAAGGTCGCCGAGGCTGAGAGCTTGCACACCATCGCGACAGAGATCGACGAGGCCAAGTCTTCGAAATGAACGTTGTCGACCTCATGACGCATCCGCGGTTGCTCGGCCGGACCTTCGTTGGTGAGAGCTGGGCGGCGTGGCGAGTGCTGCTCGCCGTGATCTTCGGCCTGCCCCTAGCTGGTAGGGAACTCGTGCTGTTCCGGATGTTCACGGGACGCAACGCCCCCCGCAACGCTGGATACAGAGAGGCGTGGTTGATCTGCGGAAGACGAGCTGGCAAATCACAGATTGTCGCGCTGATCGCGATTTTTTTGGCGCTTCAGAACTACGCCGAACACCTAAGCCCAGGCGAAGTCCCGATCGTCGCGGTCCTCGGCGCCGATCGACCGCAAGCGCTCGTCGTTTTCAAGTACACGAGAGGCTTGCTGCATTCGTGTCCCGCGCTGAAAAAGCTCATCGTGCGGGAGACGGCGCAGTCGATTGAATTGACCACCGGAGTCACCATCGAGGTGGCGACTTCGAGCTTTCGCTCGATTCGTGGCCGCACGATCGTCGCTGCCATATGCGACGAAATTGGTTTTTGGATGGACGACACGACGGCAAATCCAGACACCGAGATCGTCGGTGCGGTCCGTCCCACGTTGATCACCACCCGCGGTCGGCTGATCGGCTTCAGCTCCCCGTACGGGAAGAGCGGCGTCTTGTACGACGCGCACGCGACTCACTACGGTGTAGATGACTCGGAGGTCCTCGTCTGGCAGGCCAGTAGCGTTTCAATGAACCCGACGTTGGATCAAGCGTGGATCGCCAAGGAAATTAAAACGGACCCGGAGCGAAACACCTCTGAGTACCTGGCGACGTTCCGCGACGGCATCGCGGCCTTTGTCTCACGCGAATCCGCCGAGAGCTGCGTCGTCGAGGCTCGCCACTCGCTGCCGCCACTCGAAGAATTTTCGTATTGTGCCTTCGCCGATCCGAGCGGTGGTCGCGGGGATTCGTTCACGCTGGCCATCGCGCACCGCGAGTCCGAGGAGCACCCCGTCGTCATCGACGTGGTCCGGGAGGTCCGACCACCGTTCAGTCCTGAAACCGTCGTCGCCGAGCTGGTTCCATTGCTGCGCATGTACGACTGCCGTGAGGTCTCCGGCGATCGCTACGCGGCGGGGTTCGTGGTCGACGCGTTCGCCAAGCACGACGTCGTGTACGTCGCTAGCGAGCTTACGAAGTCAGCACTCTACATCGAGCTGCTCGCTTTGATCAACTCCGGCGGCGTCGAGCTTCCCGACCACCCGAAGCTCCTAACACAATTGTGTTCCTTGGAGCGGAGAACCGCCCGGAGTGGCAGGGACTCGATAGACCATCCGAGAAAGGCTCATGACGACTTGGCGAATTGCGTCGCAGGCGCAGCCTGGCTCGCCTCGCAGGGTCGCGCGAGCGGAGACCTCGGGATCACACTGGCCAACGGCACGTGGGATTTCTCCCGCGACGCTGAACGCGTCCACGTTACACCACCCATTGAAGATCCCCCACCGCGCCATGTGGCCGAGTGGAACACAAGCAGGAGTAAACATGAGTGTACAAGCTGAACTCAAGCACGCACAGGAGAAGCTCAGCCGCGCGATCGACGCGGCGCGCAAGATCGGCGACGACTTGCGCAAGTTCCCCGCTCGACGGTCGGAATTACAGATCAAGTTCGATAAATCCATGGTGGACGTTCGGGCCTACAAGACGGACATGCAGAGACTCGAGCTCGAAGTCGAAATGGCCACACCGGTCGACAGGCCGATCGTCGTCACCTCGCCCGAGCAGGACCACGGTGTGCCAGACGAGGCGCACCGCGCGATCTTCGAGGCATTCATTCACTGCGGGAGTCAAGAGAACTCCCACACTCGGATGATCGAGGCGGCGGAGAAGCACGGCGCAGGACCGGACGAGGTTCACGCGTTACTTTCGGGCGACGACTCCCTGGGAGGCTTCACCGTACCGGAGGACTTCCGGCAGGAGATCCTGCGGGCCGTCGCAGGGAACGCTGCGGTGCGCCTCGCCGGCGCCCGCGTCGTGCAGACGTCGGGACCGGCCGCTGTGTGGCCCACCATCAACGAGGCCTCGGTCAATCCGAAGATGTACACCTCTACGCTCCTCCAGGGCGACGGCAACTGGAAGGGCGAGGCGTACGTGACGGGCGGGACCGCACCGACGGTGCAGAACAACCCGACCTTCGGCATGGAGCGGGTGCCCGTGCACGCCTGGTCCCCCGACGTCATCGAGATCCCGCAGGAGCTGCTTCAGGACAGCGTCGGGAACCTTGAGAGCGCGCTGTCGTCGCTGATCAGCGAGGTCTTCTCGCTCGATCAGGACCTCGCGTTCCTGCTCGGTGACGGCGTAGGGAAGCCGGAGGGGATCGCGTCGGACGATCGCGTTTCCACGGTGGTGGTGGGCGACGCGTCCACCTACGCGACCCCCGTTGCGGGGGACAACGGGATCTCGTACCCGCGCATGGTGAACATCTGGACCGACTTGGCCGCGCAGTACCGCCGAAACTCCACATGGCTCATGAACTCGGACACGTTCGGCCTGATCCTCAAGTTGGAAGACAACGATTCACGACCGATCTTCCCAGTCAACCAGCTGCCAGGTCAGCTGTTCTCGCGGCCCATGGTGATGACCGAGTTCCTCTCCAACGCGGACAACATCGCGAACAAGCCGGTGATTCTGGGCGACTTCAACACGGCCTTTGTCATCGCGGAGAGGATGGAGCTGCGCCTGCAGCGCCTCGTGGAGCGCTACGCGCCGAACATCGGCATCTTGCCGTTTGCGCGGCTCGGTGGCCAGACCGTGCGCCCGTCTGCGCTGCGCGTTGGGACAGTTCAAGCGTAGGCTTCGTTGCTGCGGCCTGCGCTGGGGACGGGTGGTTTCGTTGCTGAGCCGCCAGTCCCCACTTCTTATCACTGCGAGGAGTCGGAATGTATGAAGCATGGGCGAAGGTGGCACTCCGCGCGATCGGGGACACGTACAGGAAACACCGAGCGGAGACGGACACCCGGCATATCCTCGAGGCCGTGCACGCGGCCATGGAGCGGCAGCCCGAGCGCATCCGCGAGGCCGTGCCCGAGGACGTCCGGGACGGCGTGATCCTGAGCCTGGCCTGGTGGTGGCTGCACAAGGCCTTCGCCGCGGAGGTGGGGCACAACGTTCCTCTGAAGGCTGTGAGGGCTGTCGCACAGGAACCCCCGCCGGGCAGCGAGGTACACTGATCAGCGTCAAAATCAGTGCCAAATAGGTGCCGACCGGCTGATACGGGCCAATACTCGCCGACACCAATGGCGCGTATGTTACTGATATCATTGACGGACTGATACTGGCGACTACTCGCCATTACGCCCTGGCTTCTCTCCGGAGCAAGAAGTCGCAGGTTCGAATCCTGCCTGGGTCACCAGCATTTCGCTTGCAGCTATGGTGGTTTACCGAACCACCACGATCTTCGAGGACTCTCTGGATCGGCGAAATGTAGCCACGGTGGAAGCTTCTCACTGGACAGTCGACACAGGAGAGACGCCCGGAGCCGAAGCCCGGGACGCCTGCTTAGTCAAGGTCAGCGCCGCCCCCCGCTCGTCCCGGATCTGCTGGGTACACGTCGGTCTGCCGATCGCATCAGGCGTCTCGTCGAAGCGATCCAAGAGCACGGCGAATCTGGCGGCCTCAAGAGAGGCCAGCCGAGGCTGTTGAGAAGCAGAGCCAGGCGGACCGCACCGCAGGTGGCTTTCCCGCCTCGACGACTCCGACTGGCGTCGCTCGCGCACGAGGATGCTCGGTAGCTTCGCGGAGACGCCCATAGCCCGGAGCGAGGGGCGTAGAGTGGGCTGCGGCGCGCCTATTCGAAGTATCGGTTGGCCGGCCGCGGCAGGCCGAGATTCTCGCGCAAGGTGGCGCCCGCATATTCGCGCCGGAACAGTCCGCGCCGCTGTAATTCCGGCACCACCCGGTCGCAGAATTCGTCGAGCCCGCCGGGCAAGTGGGAGAACATCACGGTAAAGCCGTCGCTGCCGCGAGTCTCGAGCCATTCTGCCATTTCGTCGGCGATGGTCTCGGGCGTCCCCACCATGGCCGCGCCGGAATAGCCGCCGAGCCGCTGCGCGAGCTGGCGCACCGTCAGGTCCTCCCGCGCGGCCATCTTGATGGCGCGCTCGCGCCAGCTCTTGCTGGCGTTGCTTTCGGGAATGTCGGGCAGCGGCCCGTCGGGATCGAACTTCGAGGCGTCGTGGCCGAGGGCAATCGACAGCGACGCGATCGCGCTGTCGAAATGGACCAGGCTGTCGATTTTCGCCCGTTTCGCGCGCGCTTCTTCGACCGTATCGCCGATCACCACGAAGCATGCCGGCAGGATTTTTATATGATCGCCATCGCGTCCGACCCTCGCGGCGCTCGCCTTCACATCGGTGTAAAATTGTTGCCCGGCCGCCAGGTCCGAGTGCGAGGTGAAGACCGCCTCGGCCGTTTCCGCTGCGAGCTGGCGGCCGGCGTCTGACGAGCCAGCCTGCACGATGAGCGGCCAGCCCTGGATCGGCCGGGCGATATTGAGCGGCCCGCGCACCGAGAAATACTTTCCCTTGTGGTCGAGCACATGCAGTTTTTCCGGATCGAAATAGATGCCGCTCTCCTGGTCTTGCAGAAACGCGTCGTCGGCCCAACTGTCCCACAGGCCGGTGACCACGTCATAAAACTCGCGGGCGCGGGCATAACGGTCGCTGTGTTCGAGCGCCTCTTCGAGGCCGAAATTCAACGACGCATCCGGGTTCGAGGTGGTGACAATGTTCCAGCCGGCGCGGCCGCCGCTGATATGGTCGAGCGAGGCGAACCGGCGGGCCAGGTGATAGGGCTCGTCGTAGGTGGTCGAGCCGGTGGCGACCAGACCGATATGTTCGGTGGCCTCGGCCAACGCCGGCAGCAGCGTGAACGGCTCGAACGAGGTCGGCGTGGCGCTGCGCTTGAGCGCCTCCATCGGCATGTTGAGCACCGCCAGGTGGTCGGCCATGAAAAACGCATCGAACCGCGCGGCCTCCAATTTTTGGATGAATTTTTTCATCTGCGGGAAATTGAAATTGGCGTCGGCGGCGGCGCCGGGATAGCGCCAGCCGCCGGTATGGATGGTCGCCGGGCGCATGAAGGCACCGAGGTGCAACTGCCGTTTTTCGCTCATGAGGCTCAAGTTCTTCTTTGTCGCTGCGCGTTGCGATCACATAGGTCGCGTGCGGCGGCTTCTCAAGCGCCGTATTGCGGGCAACCTTGCCTCCGCCCGATCGCCTAGCCTAGTTTGCGTCCTTTACAAGGTGAAGGATATCGGTATGGCGAACGAACGCGACTCGGACGCCAAAACCATAGACGTCAAAACATTCTGGCAGGCGGTCGGTCAGCGCGCCACCGGCGCAACCATTGTCACTGCGCACGGTAGCGGCGGGCCGGCCGGCCTGCTGGCGCTGTCGGCGACCCATGTCACCGCCGATCCGCCGACCATGCTGGTCTCGATCGACAACAAGACCTCGGCGCTCGCCAGCGTGCTCGAAGCCGGACATTTCGCCATCAACTACCTGCCGCAGGGCGCCGCAGACATCGTCGACCTGTTCTCCGGCAAAAGCCCGCTTAAAGGCGCCGACCGGTTCGAGGCTGGCCGCTGGAGCACGCTGGCCACCGGCGCGCCAACCTACAACGGCGCCATCGGTGTCATGGACTGCGCGCTCGAAGAGGTCATCGAGCGCCACGGCGTCTCGATCGTCTTGGGCCGGGTGGTCGACTTCACCGCCGATCCCGAAGGCGCACCCTTGGTCTATTTCCGCGGTGGTTATTTGGCCTAACGGGCACACCGCTTTTCCAGCGGCCTTCTTGGTAGGCGAGGTTCTCATGCCGGTCCGAACCGACCCAGGCCCTTCATCTGGATGGCAGCCATCCACTTTCTCGACCTGGCAAGTGGCTGGAGCGACTCTGGATTGGTTCCAACGCTACCCAGTGATCCGCTCTTCCATCTCGCCGCGTAGATGAAGGTAACCCGCACCTGGCGCGGGCCCAAAGACAGAAGGAGATTCCTCTTGCAGACCACATTCCGATTTCTCCTCGCCCTGGCGTGTTGTGTCGCCTTCGCGAGTTCCGCCGAGGCTCGCAGTCGCCTGTTCTTCCGCGCGGATCTCTCGGACGCCGAGAATGTCGATGAGTTCGTCTCTCCTACCATGGCTGAGGGGCTGCTCGTAATCCACAGGAGCTTCCGCGGAAAGCTCCGCTACAGCCTGGACGTATCCAACCTGCCGAATGCCTTTGCCGCGCACATCCACTGCGCCCCGATGGGAATGGACGGGCCACCTGGAGTCACTCTCTTCATGATGGAACCCGATGCGGCTATTACCTTGAACGGGACCATCGCTCATGGACCCATCATGGCGCCGGACCGTCCTGAGTTTGGAGAGAATTTCTGCGGCTGGCTGGACCTGGACGACGTGCTGGCCGCGCTCCGGAGTGGGGACACCTACGTGAACGTTCACACCTTGCAGAACTTCCCAGGAGAGATTCGGGGGCAGATCCATTAGAGGAGCGAGTCCGACGGGAGGGACGCTGGGGCCGAAGGACGCGCTCCAGGGGCCCGCGAGGGATGCGTTTGGACCCCCATGGCTTCTCCCGCGGGCCCCCCTGTGATCCAATCGGCGGCGCCTTCCGTATTGTCTCTGATAGGTTCCTGTCAGGAGACCCGTCGGCCCCCAATGCGTTCCTCGCAGACCCCATACGTCACGCTGGTCGACAGGGCCGCGCGGGGGGACGAATCTGCCCTGGCGGAGCTCTACGACGAGACGAGCGCTCGCGTGTTCGGCCTGGCGCTCCGCATACTGCGCGACCCCGATACCGCAGAAGAGGCAACCCTCGATACGTACGCGAGCGTGTGGTCGCGGGCGGCGACGTACGAGCCGAAACGAGCTAGTCCCATGGCGTGGATCCTGACCATCGCCCGCTCGAAGGCAATCGATCTGCTGCGCTCGCGGGCGCGGAGAAGCGAGAAGCACCGCGCGCTGGAGTCGATGGGTAGCCTGGCCGAGCCAGAGCCGGAGCCGAACCCGGAGGCGCTGGCTTTGCAGGGGGAACGCTGTGCGCAGGTTCGAGCTGCGCTGGCCTTGCTGCCCCGCGAGCAGGCGGTTGCCATTCGGACAGCCTACTTCGCCGGACTCAGCCACTCCGAGGTGGCCGCGGAGCTCGGAGAGCCTCTAGGAACCGTGAAGTCGCGGATCCGTCTGGGGCTGTCGTCGCTGCGTCGCGCACTGGCGGAGGTCGACTGAGCTATGGAAACGAACGTACACCGCCAGCTCGACGAGGACACGCGCGACCGCATTGCGCTCTACGTGTTGGACGGCATGCGGACACCGGAGACGGAGCGCTTCGAGGAGCACCTCGAGAGCTGCCAGGCATGCCGCGAGGAGGTGACCCGGCTGAAGCCAGCGGCAGCGGATCTCGTTCTCGTCGGTCCGGAGACCGATCCTCCCCCAGGTCTCAAGGAGCGCGTGCTGGAGCGCGTGCAGCAGCTGCGCTTCGAGCTGTTGCCGGCCGCTCAGCGGAGCTGGTATGCGACCGGCGTCGCAGGGGTGGAGGTCACTGCGCTCTGGTCCAACGAAGCGAGCGGCCGACACACGATCCTGCTTCGCCTGGAGGCGGGCGCCGAGCTCCCGATGCACCGTCACCCCGGCCCGGAGGAGTGCTTCGTCGTCAGCGGCGATCTGCGCGATGGAGACCTCGAGCTCGGTCCCGGCGACTACGTCCGTCACGACGGCGGGACCGAACACACCATCTCGACACGGAACGGCTGCCTGCTCTACGTCACTACTGCCTCGCCGGACGAGCAGACCCAGTCCACCTCGAGCTAGCTAAGAGCCAATCAGGCGTTTCAGCTCTTCGATGTGGACTTCGAACGCGCGTTCGGCGCCGATAGAAGGTGACAGCCTTTGATGGGTTCGGCCGCGGCTCGTATAGAGTCACGCCCGAAGCCCCGGGAGCGGGGTGCGCCGAATGCCCTTAGCCGCTCGAACTCGGGGGCAGCCCCGGCACAGAGAGCCATGGACACAACGAGTGATGCCTCCGCCCGGATTGCTTGTCAGAGAGCAACGAACGCTCATAAACTCCGCTGGAGGCAGGCGATGGACTCTAAGGTGGTCAGGCTGACTCGACGAATCCTGATGGCGGTGCTCGTCCTCATCGGCTGTGGGCCCTGGGAGCAAACGCCGGGCTTCCGGCTCGGAGGGGTCGCGACCGCGGCGCCCGAGAGCTTCGCGTTCATGCAGGACCACCCGGTGATCCAGCTCGAGTGCCAGGGAGCGCTGCTGCCTCGCGTGGTGAATCTCTGGGGCGTCGCCTTCGACGGCGCGATCTACGTGGTGGGAACGCCGGATCTCGGCTGGGTACAACGAGTCGAAGCGCGCCCAAAGGAGGTTCGGGTCCGAGTCGGCGACAACGCCTACGAGCTCAACGCCACCACGGTGAACGATCGGGAGCTCAAGCAAAGAGTCTTCACCGCCTTCCAGGCGAAGTACGCCGGCGGGAGCTCGTTCGAGTACACCGTCGAGGACTTCGAGTCCATTTTCCGCCTCGCACCTGATACGCGCCCCGGAAGACGATCGGGGGCGGTCGCGTGACGCCCTTTCGCCGGTCTGGGCCTCCGTGGGACCGAAGCGTGGTCTGAGGAGGCCGAAATGAGTAACTACGACGAGTCCTCCGTACCCGAGCAGCACGGGAAGACGATCTTCATCACCGGCGCCAACACCGGAATCGGATACGAAGCTGCGCGCGTCCTGGCCGGCAAGGGAGCCCGCGTGCTTCTGGGCTGTCGCTCAGGGGAGAAGGCGAAGAAGGCGATCGAGAAGATCCGCGGACTTCACCCGAATGCGGATGTGGGCTGGATTCCGCTCGACCTGATCAGCCTCAAGTCCGTAGGGACAGCGGCTCAGGCCGTGAAGAACGAGCCGCGCCTGGACGTGCTCGTCAACAACGCCGGCGTGATGATTCCGCCAAAGACGCTGACGGAGGATGGCTTCGAGCTGCAGATCGGCGTCAATCACCTGGGGCACTTCGCTCTGACGGGCCACTTGCTGGATCTGCTGGCTGCGACGCGGGGATCCCGCATCGTCAACGTCAGCAGCGGGGCGCACCGGGACGGCAGGATCGACTTCGACGACCCCCACGCGAAGCAGTCCTACAGCCCCATGCGTCGCTACCGGATGAGCAAGGCGGCCAACATGTACTTCACCTTCGAGCTCGCCCGCCGCCTGGAGGCGCACGGAGTGGACGTCACGAGTCTGGCCTGCCACCCGGGCATCGCCGACACGGAGCTGTCGCGTACCTTCCCCGCTTGGTTCTGGATCATCGCACCGTTCATTCGTCCGTTCTTCAACACGCCCGCGGAAGGCGCGCTACCCACTTTGCTCGCCGCGACGTCCCACGACGTCCAGCCGACCGACTACTACGGCCCCACGAAGCGCGGGGAGACCGCCAGGGGTGCAGGCCCTGCGAAGATCGCCGATCACGTCCGCGACGAGGCCGTCGCACGCCGCCTGTGGGACCTGAGTTCGGAGCTGACCGGCGTCTCGTACCTGGGCAGCTGAGGCGCCTGGACGGCAGGACGGCAATCGTCAACGGCGGGGATACGGGCATCGGGCGACCGTGCTCCAGTTCGTCGAGGAAGGCGCTCGCACCGCCGTGTTCCGCACGGTCCCCGCCACTGCGTGATCCCTGCGTAGCCGAGCTGGTAGAGTTCAATCCAGAACTCCTGCAGGGAGCGCTCTGCCGCCAGCGGACCGCGCGGTCCTCGGCGTGCGGTGGAGACGGGGGCTGAGGTGGACCTACGAGATCGGCGACGAGTACCCAGGATGCAGAATCCCCCCTTGCGATTGCTGACAACACTGGCCGTGCTCTTCCTCCTGGCCTGCGAGACGTCATATCGACCGCGGGGACCGAGCGGGGGATACACGGACTTCGAAGCCCAGCCGGGGATCCACTACGTGGCGTTCGAGGCTACCCCGGGCACGGGCTATCCGGTGGTCAGGCAGTACTGGCACCGGCGCGCGGCCGAGGTGTGCGGCGGCCCTGACAGCTATATGCGGCTCTGGACCTTCGACCGGGCTGACGCGCTCCTCGCGGAGACGGAGAGCCAGATTCGGCGAGCCAGCCAGGAGGAGATCGCGATGGCGGCGGAGGGGCAGGAGCCGGATGCCATCTCGGGCCGGCTGCTCGTCGAGGGCTACATCGTCTGCACGGCTGGCGAGGAGATCTCCGACGTCTCCCAGACAGGAGACCTCGCCCCGCTGTGCTCGAGCTGGGAGCCATGCGAGCGGAGGCGCGCTGCCAGCTGCGAGGCACTCGACTTCCTCGACCGCCAGCTAGGGGTCGAGTGCACTCGGAGCTTCGAGGCTTGCCTCGCGAACGGCGAGACGGGCGACGAGTGCCTGGCGATGGCGGAGGAGGCTGCCAGGGCCCGGTATCGAGACGTCGCTCAGAACGTGCTTCGCCGCCTGGATCTCGAGCGCTCGATCTGTCAGGCCTGGGTCGAGCGCGGTGCCCCGATGGAAGAGCCGACGGCCGAGCCGTGCAGGAGCTGGACGGAAAACGCTCCGCGGACGGAGAAAGACGCTCCGTAGTCGAAGAAGACGCTCCGCAGTACGCGCTCGGTCTAGGCGCGCAAGGTCTCGGCCGTGACGACTCCGTACCGGATGAAGTCGTCGATCGCGTTGGCCAGGGCCTCAGGGACGTCGAGCGGGACCTGGTGGCCGGCGCGGCTGAAGACGTGAAGGGTGGCGTTTCCCAGACGCTGAAAGTCGCGCAGATTGTCCGCGAGAAGGCCGTCGGCAGCGCCAGCGGCCATCAGGGTCGGGGTTTCGATGCTGCCCAGCCGCTCTCCCACACGGAACTTGACCAAGGCATCGCTGGCCCCGGTCAGGTGTGCCCGCGCGGTGCCGGCAAAGCGGCGGGCACGACGCTGCAAGAAGTCTGCATCGGCCTCGCGCGCAAAGCTCGCACCGATCGCCTGCGCAATCTTCTCCAGATCGCCGCCGTCGACCAGTTCGATCAGCTCACCGAGCGCCTCGTTCTGAATACCATCGGCGGGGGCCGGAGCGACCAGGACCAATCGCTCTAGCCGGTCTTGCGCGTCCAGACCCAGTTGCATACCGATCGCGCCGCCCATGCTGAGGCCGACGTAGATAAAACGGTCCAGCCCGATCCGATCCGCGAGCGCGAGCACGTCGCTGGCGAATTGCGGGATCGTGTAGCCGTCGTCCACATGCTCGCTGTCGCCGGCGCCGCGACAGTCCATGGCGATGCAGCGATAGCGGTCTCGGAGCCGCGGGATCACCCGTTCCCAGGAATCGTGGGACCCGGCGTAGCCGTGGTGAAAAAGAATCGGTGGGCCGGAGCCGTCCTCTTCGTAGTACAGCTTGGCGCCGTTGATCAGCTCGTGAGGCATTGGAATCCTCCTTCTCCGGAGTCACAGAATAGAGGACGGGAGGTGTGGGATCGACTTCAGCGCGAGTCAGCTGTCGCGTCGAGGGTGCGTGTTCGCCCAGAACTCGCCCCACTCCTCGAGAAAGTTCGAGCTGGACCATTCCTTGGCGAGCCCGACGCCGGACTCGATGCGGATACCGAGCGCCTGGCACAGCTCCCACTCGGGGATGCTGGCCACGTCGATGCGATCTCCACCCTTCGTGAAGACGTGAGGACGGATCCGCCTCAGTGCTTCGCGCACGGTGGGATCGTTCTCGATCTCGAACGGGACGACGTAGTCGACGCCTCGAATGCAGGCCACGATGCGGCAGCGTGTGGCGAGATCCTGGAACGGGCGTCCCTTCTTCTCGACGAGAAAGGAATCGCCGTTCACCACGACGACGAGGGTGTCGCCGAACTTCCTGGACTCGATGAGGCAGCTCGCATGACCGGGATGCAGCGGGTCGAAGCCTCCCGACGTGCAGACGATGGTGCCGAGCTCGCTGTGGATTGCATCGAGCTCCTCGAAGTCCAGGATTCTGCCGTAGTCCTGCTCGCTCACGATGCGCCCTCTCGGACAGCTCCGGCGAAGTCCTCCACCGTCTGCCACACGCGCAGCACGTTGCCCGAAGCGATCGTTCCGATCTCCTCGTCTGTGTAGCCGCGCGCAAGCAAGACTCGAATGAGGTTCGGATACTGCGAGACGTCCGCAAGGTCTGTCGGCAACGCCGTCGAAATCCGCGTCGCTTCAAGGGTCGAGTCGAAAGCGACCTGGGTCGGGTGATAGAATGCCGCCGCCCGGCTGCTTCGGGCCGGCTTGATGGAGTGTTCGACCATGAACCTGGACTTCTCAGAAGATCAAAAACTGCTGAAGAAGACAGCCCGGGACTTTCTTGCGGAGCATGCTCCGCTCGAGCGGGTGCGCGAGATCTTCGAAAGCGACGAGCCAACGGATCGAACGCTCTGGAAGTCGGCCGCCGAGCTGGGTTGGCTGGGTACCGCAATGCCCGAAAAGTTCGGCGGCGCGGGCTTCGGGCATCTCGAGCTCGCGGTGGTAGCTGAAGAGCTTGGCCGGGGTCTGGCGGCCATACCGGTGTCTTCGTCCGTGTACCTCGCCAGCGAGGCGATCCTGCGGGCCGGCAAGCCCGAGCAGCAAGAGCGTCACCTCCCGGGCCTGATCTCGGGCCAGCGTATCGGAACCTTTGCGCTCACCGAGCAGGCCGGCCGGCAGGGTCTGGCCTCAGTCAAGACGAGCTTTCGGGACGGGCGCTTGACCGGGACCAAACTTCCGGTGCCAGAGGGCAACATCGCAGATCTGGCCGTCGTGGTGGCGCGTTCCGAGAACGGGGACATCTGCCTGGCACTTGCGGACCTGACGGGGGAGGGGGTCACCCGGCGTACGCTGCGGTCGATCGATCCCTCGCGCTCGCAGGCGACCGTCGAGTTCAACGGCACGCCGGCCGAGCTCCTGGGCGGATCCGGGGAGGGCGAAGCGCTGGTCTCGCAGCTCCTCGACCGGGCGGCGGTGCTGATCGCCTTCGAGCAGCTCGGGGGTGCTGAAGCCTGCCTCGAGATGGCACGCGACTACGCCATGGAGCGCTACGCGTTCGGACGCCCGATCGGCTCCTTCCAGGCGCTCAAGCACCGCCTGGCGGATATGTTTACGACTGTCGAGCTCGCGCGTTCGAACTGCTACTACGGAGCTTGGGCGCTGTCTTCGGACAGTGAGGAGCTGTCGATCGCCGCGTGCAATGCCCGGATCAGCGCAACGGAGGCCTTTGGCTTCTGTGCTGAGGAGAACCTGCAGCTCCACGGGGGGGTGGGCTTCACCTGGGAGTACGACTGTCACCTGTACCTGCGTCGAGCCAAGCTCCTGGCGCTCTCCCTCGGGCCTGTGGGCCTGTGGAAGGACCAGCTCATCGATCGACTCGAAGCGCGCCAGGCCAGCTAGCGCCGGCGCTCACAAGGAGATTCGAAATGGATTTCAGCGACACTCCTGAACAAGCGGCCTTCCGGGCGGAAGCTCGAGCATGGCTGGAGGCGAATGCGGGGCTGCTCACGCCTGGCGAAATCTCGGACCCCTTCCCGGAACGCTCGGAGGCCGTGAAGGAGTCCCAGGCGTGGCAGGCCAGGAAGGCCGACGCGGGCTGGGCGTGCATCACCTGGCCCGAGGAGTTCGGAGGCCGGGGCGCGAGCACCATCCAGGCCGTGATCTGGAATCAGGAGGAGTCGAAGTTCGATGTCCCCCCGAACATCTTCGGGATCGGGCACGGGATGGGTGGACCCACCGTCATGGCGCACGGCACGCCGGAGCAGCAGAAGCGCTGGCTCCCGAAGCTACTGCGGGGCGAGGAGATCTGGTGCCAGCTCTTTAGCGAGCCCACCGCTGGCTCAGACCTGGCAGGCCTGATCACCCGCGCGGAGCGCGACGGCGACGAGTGGATCGTGAACGGACAGAAGATCTGGACGTCGGGAGCGCACTACTCCAGGTGGGGGATGCTCGTGGTCCGCACGGATCCGCACGTCTCGAAGCATGCCGGGCTCACGTACTTCATCATCGACATGGAGACTCCGGGCTTGGAGATCCGTCCGATCAAGCAGATCAACGGAGCCTCCGGCTTCAACCAGGTGTTCTTCACGGATGCTCGCATACCCGATGCAAACCGCCTCTCGGAGGTCGGAAACGGCTGGGGCGTCTCCATCACCACGCTCATGAACGAGCGGGCCTCGATCGGTGGGTTCGGCGGTGGCGTCGGCTTCGAAGAGCTGATCGGACTCGCCCGAACCAGCAAGATCGGTGAGCGGCGCGCGCTCGACGACACATCGGTGCGACACAAGCTGGCCGACTTCTACGTCAAGACCAAGGGTCTGCAGTACACAGGCTACCGCGCCTTGACGGCGCTCTCGCGCGGCCAGACGCCGGGTCCCGAGAACTCTATCGGCAAGCTCGTGAGCGCGAAGATGCGCCAGGAGGAGGCCTCGCTCGCACTCGAGCTCCAGGGCGAGAGTGGGATCGTGATGGATCCGGACTCGAGCCTTGGCGAGCCGATCTGGCAGACCGCCTATCTGGGCGCGCCGGGCGGAAGGATCGCGGGTGGCTCCGACGAGATCATGCGAAACATCATCGCGGAACGCGTGCTGCGGCTTCCGCCAGAGCCTCGCGTCGACAAGGACATCGCGTTCCGGGACATTCCGAGCGGCTCCAAATCCTGAGCGGGTGGCGAACGCCGAGCGGGCTGTGCGCGGCTGGCGTCTGCTGGTGTGAAGACTGCACAGCGTACTGACGGTACGAGCGCACTTCCTGTACTTTCCGAGCGGTGAGGGCGACCGGTTTCGCATCGCGATCTGTACGTCTGGGTCGCGCCGCCGTGGGTCGCGGATCCGAGGGACTCGCGGCTGTGGCGCGGCTCGCCGGCGGCGTCGGAATCGCGGCAATCTTGATTGTCGGGCTCGCGTTGCAGATGCAGCTCCTGGTGCGGCGTGACGAAGCGACTCCGATCCGCATTCAGGAGAAGCCCCCGGTGGCGCCGGACGTGGATCGCATCAGCGTCGAGATCTGGCCCACCGGCGAGGTCTGGGTCGAAGGTCGCTGGCTCGGCGTCTGGGTGGAGGACGGACGCAAGAGCCGCTGGGTGGGCGAGAGCGTGAGCTCCGAGATCGCGCGCTTGCTGTCGCTGGCGCCGGAGATCCGGATCGAGATCGACTACGACGACGGCGTCCCGCCAGATCTGGTCTGGCGTGTTGTCGATCAGGTGGGTCTCGAGCACCTGCTGAAGACCTATCCGTTGCCGCCGCTGCCACGGCTCCAGGCATCGCCCGACGTTGTCGCGTCGTCGCTCGTCCCGTCCCCGAGCTACACTTCCGTCTCATAGGAGGGCGTGCGTGCGCGACTCAGGCCGCGGGCAACGAGTTTCGGCGCTGGTGCTCGGCGCGTTGCTGCTCGCGGCAGGGTCACTGCGGGCCGAGGATCGGGTCCCGCAGGCGCTGCCCGGCGCCCATGCCTTTCCGCATGAGCTGCGCAAGCGTCTGGAAGAGAGCCTGGCGGTGCGCGGACTCGAATACGTGCCCCGCACCGCGAACGTGCGAGCGGACGGATCGCCGCAGTACACCAACCGGCTGTTGCTCGAAGCCAGCCCGTATCTCCAGCAGCACGCGCACAACCCGGTCAACTGGTTTCCCTGGGGAGACGACGCCTTCGCCGCCGCGCGCAGGCTCGACCGGCCCGTGCTCGTGTCGATCGGCTACTCGACCTGCCACTGGTGCCACGTGATGGAGGAGGAGTCCTTCGACGATCCGCAGGTGGCCGAGTACCTGAACGAGCACTTCATTGCCATCAAGGTCGATCGGGAAATTCGACCCGACGTGGATGCGGTGTACATGAGTGCGATCCACGCGCTCGGCCGCCGCGGCGGCTGGCCGCTCAATGTATGGGTCACCCCGGATCGCAAGCCGTTCTTCGCGGGCACCTACTTCCCTCCGCAAGACCAGGGCCGGCGGCCGGGCTTTTCGAGAATCCTGCGGACCATCCAGCATCAATACGCGGCTGCACCCGAAGAGCTGGCCGCGATTGCGGAGCAGCTCGCCGCGAAGATCAGTACCGATCTCCAGGGCCCGGAGGTCACCCGTTCCGGAGCCCCCAGGCCAGAGCCGCTCGAAGCTGCCTGGTCGTACTACGCGGAGAACGTGGATCGCACCTACGGCGGGCTCGATGGTAGGACGAAGTTTCCCGCGAGCTTCCCGGTGCGTCTGCTCTTCCGCTACCACCGGCGCAGCGGAGATCCCGAACCACTCGAGCTGGCGACTCTCTCCCTCGAGCGGATGGCGGCAGGTGGTATGTACGACCACCTGGGCGGGGGCTTCCACCGCTACTCGACAGACCGGCGCTGGCTCGTCCCCCACTTCGAGAAGATGCTCTACGACAACGCGCAGCTCGCCATCGCCTATCTGGAGGGGAGCCAGCTCACGGGCAGGCGCGACTTCCAACGGGTCACGCGTGAGATCCTCGACTACGTGACCCGCGAGATGACCGCGGCTGATGGCGCGTTCTACTCGGCGACGGACGCTGACAGCCCGGACCCGACGGGGGAGCGACACGAAGGTTGGTTCTTCACCTGGACTCCGGCGGAGCTCGAGGCGGCGCTGGGAGCGGACGACGCCCGCGTGGCGAGCGCCTACTACGGTGTAGAGAACGGCGGAAACTTCGAGGGGCGGACGATCCTGCACACGTCGCGTCCAGCGGCAGAGGTCGCGGAGGAGCTGGGAATCGGCGAGGGTGCTTTGCGAGCGATCATTGAGAGAGCTCGCGCCCGGCTCTACGAGGTGCGGCTCGAGCGCCCGAAGCCGTTTCGCGACGACAAGATCCTCGTGGCCTGGAACGGCCTGATGATCTCTGCCTTCGCCCGCGCGGGCTTTGCCCTCGATGATCCGGACTACGTCGAGACCGCGGCGCGCGCCGCCGACTTCATCCTGCGGGAGATGCGCCGCGAGGGCGAGCTCAGGAGGATGTACCAGGACGGTGAGCCTCACGGCTCCGCCTTTCTGGAGGACTACGCGTTTCTGATCGCAGCCCTGCTGGATCTGTACGAGGCGAACGCCGAGCCGCGCTGGCTCGTGGAGGCGATCGCGTTCCAGCGGATCGTCGACTCGTTCTACTGGGACGCGGAGCGAGGCGGTTACTTTCGGACAGCGGAAGACCACGAGCGGCTGATTGCAAGAGAGAAGCCGGGGCGCGATGCGGCGCTTCCCAGCGGAAACTCGATCGCCGGTCTCAACCTGCTGCGGCTGGCGGAGTTCACCCAGAACCCCCCGTACCTCGAGCGCGCCGGTCAGCTCCTCTCGGCGTTCTCCGCGACACTAGAGCGCACACCCATGGCGCAGAGCGAGATGCTGATCGCCCTGGACTATCACCTCGGCCAAACGAAGGAGATCATCGTGGTCCGGCCCGCGTCTGCGCCAGATCACGGTGCGCTGCTCGCCCCGTTGCGCAGCAGCTACGTCCCGAACCGGATCATCTCGCTCGTCGCGGAGGGGGCCGATCAGGACGCCCACGCGGAGCTCGTGCCGCTCGTCTCGGGCAAGGTGGCCCGCAACGGCGAGGTGACGGCCTACGTCTGCGAGGACCGGGTCTGCGAGCTGCCGACCTCGGACCCGGAGGTCTTCGTCCGGCAGCTGCTGAAGACGAACCCGATCGAGTAGCTGCGGGCTAGCCCAGCAGCCCGTCCAGGCGCTCCAGGTCGTTGATGACCCTCCACCGCCCGCCACCGGCCTCTACGCGCTCCTGCCAGGCCTCGAGCCGCAGCAGGTACTCGCGTGGGTCGATCTGGTCGCTGAGGAGCTTCGTCACATTCAGGGCCACGATGTGCACTCCCGCGAGATCGATCGTGAAGTCCCTCACGTACCCCTCGCGCAGATCCTCCTCGAGGTCCGAGAAGATCAGGATGTACTTGTGACCGGCTCCTGTCTCGTTGAGCCACTCGGCCGCCTGCATCATGGCACCGGTGATGTCGGTGTGGGAGCTTCCTTTGGTGGACGTGATGAAGCGATCCAGGGACTTGCGAAAGGTCCGCTTCTGCTGGTTCGCATACGAGGGCCGCGAGTCGAACGTCACCTTCGACACGATGTTCTTCTCGGAGAAGCTGGCGCTGTCGATCCTCGCCAGGCCAAGGGAATCGTCCGAGCTGAGTAGGCCGAGAAGGTAATTCGTAATGTTGTGCACCTTCTCGATCTCGTTCGTGTACGTCCCCGACGTGTCTACCAGCAGGTATACGGCCTTGCTGTGAGACACGGGCGGCCCGCACGCGAGGAGCAAAAGGGGCAGAGCTACGAGTGTGAGAGCGTGTTTCTTCATGACTTATACCGCCGAAGGATCTTGGACCCTGGTGGGTCGCCCTTGGTCATAGTCGCCACCCCCCCGCTTCCCCAGCAGCTGTCCGATGCGAAGCGGGACGATGATGACCACGTCGTACAGGTTGACAATCATCTCACCCACGTGCTCGAAGACGGTCGCAGCGCCCCGCATCATGCCCGCGACGCCGCGGATGCAAAGAGCGAGCAGGCTACCGCCCACAGTGCGCGAGGACTGGATGAACGACTCGAGGGGGATCGCCACGAAGGTCAGGGCGAAAGGCAGCATGAAGCCCATGACCATCTGGCCTATCGACGGGATCCAGCGGAACTCTGCCGAGACGACCTGAGCACCGATGAGCGACTTCGCGAGAGCCTCGCGGTCAGCGGCCAGGAGATCGCGCATGTAGGCGAGCGAGGACTCGACGCAGGCCAGCGTGAGCAGGATCCCGAACGCGACGTAGGCCATGCGCTTGCGCATGCGGTCATCCATGGCGCCCACGATGGGGAAGAGCCTTGTGATCCGGATCGACTCCATCAGGAACAGTCCCATGGCAATCTCTGTCAGGACGATGACCAGCGCGGCGATGTCGGAGGTCTTGACGGGACCGACGTAGCTGCTCCCGCCCACCATCTCGGACATGGGCAGCGCGATCAGGTGGAAGTTGATGAAGCCTCCCATCAGCGCGATTAGCAGGACGATGCCCGACGAGACGAAGTGCGTCATGATCGAAGCCGAGACGGTACGAACGGCGTCGTCGGTCTTCGCCCGGATTTGCTCGTAGGTTTCCATCTGCCTGTCGAGCGCGATCGAGCGGTCGTGCAGGCCCCGGATCGTGCCGTCCACGCGAGTCAGGGTACGGTCGAGGCTGCGCCAGAAGGGGAGCATCTTCTTGAGTAGGTGATGCCGTTCCTTGCTGGCCTCCCGGTAGTCGCGCATTGCGCCCTTGTGACCCTCCTGGAGGGTCTTGTGGATGTCGCCGAGAACGCGCCCCACGAAGGGGTCGCCCTGCGTCGGAATGGAGGCGATGGTCTCGACCGCGCGAATCCACTCCGGAGGCGACGGTGGGGCGTCCGTCGACTCGCGGTAATCGTCGTCGATCCGGGCGATCTGGTCGGAGAGCTTCCTGTGGAGGTCGAGGTAACCGCTCAGGTCCCCCTCGACCACCGTGCTCACGCGCTGGAACTCTCGCTCAATGTTCCGTTCCGTGGCTTCTAGGCCTTGCGCCAGGAGAATCTCCCGATTGCGCGCGGTGAGACGCTCGTGTCCACCCATGAGCGCTGTTGCCAGGCCACGCAGCCCGTCGGAGAACAGCGCGCTGAGCGTTCGGATGGCGGCGTGTGCAGGTCCTCGGGCGAGATACAGGACTGCGATCGCGCCCAGAACGAGGAGCGTCGTGGCGAAGGGGGATAGGGCAAGTTCGGGCATCGTGACCTTCCTTTTCGCGCTGATCCCGCGTCGGATCAGGCACACCTGGTGCGGATCAGACACTCCTGTCGGCGCACTGCCGAGTTCGAGCCCTGATCACGCGGGGGGGCGTCTAGGCCAAGTCGTCATCTCTACGGCCATACTTGAGCGGATCAGACTCCTCGGCATCGAGGTCGTTCTCGCGACACTCCGCGATGTGGCTTCTCAGAAACTCGACGAGTGTCTCGCAGTTCTCCGCAGAGCTTTCGATCCCCTTCCGATTGCGGAAGTCGACGGGCAGAACGTTGGAGAAGTGCCCGGCCCCGTCGACGCTGACGATGGCCGTCGCGTTGGTGCTGTCGGGTGGGTAGCGGTACGTAAAGCTCAGGGTCGCCACGCCCTGGTGGCGTCGCTCCAGACAATCGTCGGAGTGCCGCACGTCCAGGTCGTAGTCCTGCAGCAGCACCTCGATCAGTGCCTTCTCAAATCGCAGCTCGAGGTCACCCCGGTCTTCGCTCACGTTGCCTCCTGGCGTGCCGTTCGCGCCTGTCCGCGCGAATGCTCCCCTTTACTCCTGCAGCCTCTTTCGGCCCGCTCGGGCCCGAGTCTGAGCCCAGTGTCTGTTGCTGGGGTCACGCGGCGGCAGCGAGACCTCCGGAGCCTGCGAACCGTCGACGCTTCCAGACAGCGGGGCGCGCCGGCAGCGCCGGAGTCCGAGCGCCGGCGAGTTCGGGTAAGCTGGGCGTCAATCCGGCGGAGATGAGCGACAGCATGAACAGACACATGGCCTTCTCTGGCAGCCCGCTGGATAGAGCGGGCACCCGGCGCCGGGACCGCACCTGGCTGAACGAGCAGCTCGAAGCGGAGGAGAGTCGATTCTTGCCCTTCTGGCGACTCAAGGTGCTCGCGAAGACGGGAGCGACTCGGGAGCTGGGCTGGGCACGTTCGGACATGCGCGAGAACATCGCGCCCGGCAGCGAGGTGGTCCTCCTGGGGCTGCGCGATGGCGTCGCACACTTCGCGCTTGACGTCTCCGGCCTCGAAAAGCCCGAGGCAGTGCTCGGGCTGACCGGTGTGGCGCGCTTTGAGGACGTGCGCGCCATGGCCACAGAGCTGTCTGGAGAGGAGTGTGCAATCGTCGCGCAGGGTCGCGCGCAGATCGACTGGCACGCGCGCCACCGCTTCTGTGCGGTCTGCGGCGCGAAGACGACTGCAGGGCAGGGCGGCCTGGTGCGCGAGTGCGACGAGTGCGACGCCGAGCACTTCCCGCGCACCGACCCCGTCGTGATCATGGTTGTGTCGAACGGGGACACCTGCCTGCTCGGCCGTCAGGCCGGCTGGCCCGCCGGCATGTACTCGGCCCTCGCCGGCTTCGTGGATCAGGGGGAGACCATCGAAGAGGCGGTCCGGCGAGAGGTCATGGAGGAGACCGGCGTTCGTGCGGGACGCGTTGGCTACCACGCTTCGCAGCCGTGGCCCTTCCCGTCTTCGCTGATGATCGGCTGTCTCGCGGAGGCAGAGACGAGCGAGATCACCGTCGACACTGCCGAGCTTCAGGAGGCCCACTGGTTCCCCCGAGCCGAGATCATCAAATCCCTGGACGAGCCCGGCGCCGGCGGCCTCAGCGTTCCCGGCTCCATGGCCATCGCCCACCACCTGATCCGAGCCTGGTCAGAAGGCCAGCGAGCCTAGCCGACCTCTCTCTGAGGAGAGTGCGACGTATGAGGTAGGCGGCTCCTTTGCCCCTCGAAGGTGCCTACAGCTCGCTCTCTGGACCCCTCAAGCGGTCGAGTGGCTTCAATACACGGGCCCAAGGGGCCTCCATCCCCACATTCTCCTGGATCCGGTGGGCACCCCGATCTCAGAGTCTCTCTGCGCTCCTCATCGAGAGGTCGGATCCACTTGTCGCCGGTCCTCTGGCTGACTGGAGACGCTCGTACACGGTTCAAACTCCTTTGTTCAACCGCGGACATGGGGAACACTCTGTAGTCTTCTTCTCTGTTCCCTTGATGGTCCTTGGCTCCGAGACACGGGCTCGCAGGAGCCTGGTCTTACCAGAAGACCTTCCGCTCTTCCTCGTGGTGGCGACCGAGCAAGACGTCTCTGAAGCAGATCGACCGGATCCCGTCCGTAGCCGGTCTTCCGGATGACTCGAAAGCGCTTGCAGAGCTC
This sequence comes from Myxococcota bacterium, assembly GCA_965247115.1. GTDB lineage: Bacteria > Myxococcota_A > UBA9160 > SZUA-336 > SZUA-336 > JAUXJB01. The sequence goes on along the minus strand of CBDFGR010000003.1, from coordinate 920,549 downwards.
CGTCATCGACCAACGGTCCGCTCAGGAACTCCATCACAAAGTTCCACTCTTGCTCATTTAATAGGAAAGCCCTATAATACACCAAATGGTGAAGACGAGAAAGACGCGGCAACTCTCTCTAGCTCTTCGCGAACGGAGGGAGGGCGCGGGGCGTAAGCCCGGTCCGAATCCCTCCGTCCGTCACAGGAGTCGACCGAGGCTCTCCGCGCATTATCCCTGTCACGTGACGCTGCGGATTCGCAGCGGGGTTCCTTCGCTCCGCAACGCTGAATTCGTGCGAGCGTTCGAGGAGACGTTGGCACGGGGCTGCGACCGGGGTGAATTCCGGCTCGTGCACTACGCACTCCTGGGGAACCACGCGCATCTAATCGTCGAGGCGAAGGATCGCCACGCGCTCGGACGGGGGATGAAGTCCGTCACGATGAGGATCGTCCGGGCGGCGCAGCGGGCGTTTGCGTGGCACGGAAGCGTCCTGGCGGATCGCTACCACATGCGAATTCTGAAGACGCCCCGGGAGGTTCGGAACGCGATTCGCTACGTCCTGCTGAACGCCAGGCGTCATGCGAGCTGTTCGAGCCGTGGAGGCACTATCGATCCTGCGTCCTCAGGACGCTGGTTTGATGGCTGGAAGAAGGGCACGGCGCGAGGTGACGGCGGGATTGGCGCACAGGTGGTGGCGGCCGCGCACACCTGGCTTCTCAGGACGGGGTGGCGTCGACACGGTTTGCTCGATCCCATGGATGTACCCGGAGGGGCGCGCGCCTCTCCTTGAGCTGACTTGAGTTGATGGGTGTTGGCTGAGACTGGACGAGCTGGGCCCAATGGCCGCGTTCTGTGGCCTGTCTCCTCGTCGCAGCGAGATTGCAGGGCAGGTCACTCGACCGTCTGGTATGTGGACCCCATCACCACCTTCGTCCGAAATCTGGCCATTTCCGCTGCGTTCGTCAGCGCCCGCTTCAGCGAGAAGCCGGGGTCTGTACACACGGACGCGACGATCCGGGTGGGCTGCTTGCTTCGACTAGAGGCCGAGGCGGGGGATCTCGATCTTGGGGCAGCGGTTCATGATGACGGTGAGGCCTGCGGACTCTGCTCGCTCCGCGGCGGGCGGGTTGATCACTCCGAGCTGCATCCAGACGGCCTTTGCGTGGAGTGCGATGGCCTGATCGACGACGTCCGCAGCGGCGTCGGGGTTTCGGAAGATGTCCACGAGGTCGATGGCGATGGGGATGTCGGTCAGGCTCGCGTAGACGCTCTCGCCGAGGATGGTCTCGCCGGCGGCGTTAGGGTTGACGGGGATCGTGTGGTAGCCGCGCCGTTGCAGGTAGCGCATGACGTCGTGGCTATCCCGCTCGGGGCGCGGGCTGGCACCGACGACGGCCACCACGCGGCTCTTGGTCAGGACCTCTCGGATCTCGGCGTCGGTGTTCATGCGTTGACGGCCTCTCGCGGCGGGGAGGCCGCGATCAGATCTGCGGCCGAGCGCAGGTCGTTCGCGCTTGGGTTCTGGTAGACGCGCAGGTTGAACTGGGGGACGATGGCCAGAATGTGATCGAAGATGTCCGCCTGCAGGGCCTCGTAGTTCGCCCAAGCCTGGTCGTTGCTGAACACGTAGATCTCGATAGGCAGCCCCTTCTCGGTCGGCGCGAGCTGCCGGACCAGAAAGGTCATGTCCTTGTGGATCTTCGGGTGCCGCCGCAGGTACTCCTCGATGTACGCACGAAAGGTCCCGACATTGGTCAGCCTACGGCCGTTGATCAGCTGCGACGTGTCGACGCCTGTCGCTCGGTTGTACTCGTCGACCTCCTTCTGCTTTGTGGCCAGGTAGGACTTCAGGTACTCGAAGTTCTCGAAGCGCTCGAGCAGCGCCGCGTCGCAGAGCTCGATGGTGCTCATATCAATGTAGACGGCACGCTTGATGCGGCGCCCTCCTGACTCTTCCATCCCACGCCAGTTCTTGAACGACTGCGAGATCAACGATTGGGTCGGGATTGTGGAAATGGTCTTGTCCCAGTTCTGCACCTTGATCGTGTGCAGCGAGATGTCGATGACGTCCCCGTCCGCTCCGTACGCGGGCATCTCGATCCAATCACCCAGGTGGATCATGTCGTAGCTCGAGAGCTGTACGCTCGCAACGAGTCCCAGGATCGAGTCGCGAAACACGAGCAACAGCACCGCGCCCATGGCGCCGAGACCCGTGAGCAGACCCCAGGGCTCTCGCTCAAGCACCGTCGCGATCAGGAAGATGGCGCCAACCAGGTACAGGGCGAGCTTGGCCACCTGGACGTAGCTGTCGATCGGTGCCTCTCGGACTCGATCGTGCGAGACGTAGATGTCGGACCCGGCATCGAGTAGGGCCTCGGCCACGCGAACCGACGCGGCGATCATGTAGACGAATGCGAGGCGCGCGACCCAGCTCTCAAAGTCTGCGAACGCTGGTGCGAACAGGTAGATCACGATCGCCGGGGCGAGGTTGGCAAGCCGCTTGAAAACGTCTCGCCTGACGAGGGCGTCGTCCCAGTCCGTGCTTGTCAAGCGGACCAGGCGCCAGACCACCCGCAGGAGCAGCGCCTGGGTGATCCGGTTCGCCGCCCAGCTCAGCACGAGCACTCCCGACACGAGAATGAGCCCCATGATGGCCGTTGCGCCAGCATCGGGCAGCCCGAGTCCGAACAGAAACTCCGTGATCTGCTCCACCATGTGCACTCCCTTCAGCGCAGCAGGCATCTTGCCGAAAGGCACGGCGATGCGCACCGCTCCCTCGATCCTGCTGCTTGATGATGGAGAGCTCGGGCAGGCGAGGTCCGTGCTGGCTGGGTTCGGAACCGACTTCGCCCACTTCGAGGGCTGCGAGCTTGGCAACGCCGTCGCTCTGCCCCGAGATCTGCTCGTGACGTCGCTCCGGATGGCGCTGGAGGTCCCGGCGTTCGAGCACCCTCAGGGAATGACGCTGGAGCCCACGTGGATCTGCGTCGCCGACCAGGACTGCCGGGCGCTACGGGCTCAGCTGCGCGATCTCGGCGTTCACTACCTGGTCGATGCGCAGCTCGATTCCGAGTCGATGCGGCTCTTCTTCCTGCAGCTGCTCGGCCGCGAGATGGCGGCCCACAACGACCCGTCGAGCCGTGAGACCCTGGTCATGGATCGCGGTTCCGACTCCGAGCGTCGGACCCATCCCCGCAAGGAGTATCGGAGCAAGCTCTGGGCCCTTGGAGGCGAGCAGGTGGCGGTCGTCCTGGGACGCGATCTCTCGCTCACGGGCATCCAGATCGAAGGAAGCTCGGACCTGGCCATCGGGGATCGAGTCGAGCTCGCGCTCTATGGAGGGAGCCTGAAGGACCCCCTGGTCCTCCAGGCAACTGCGGTCCGCGATGAGCCCGAGCGCGGCCTCGGGCTCCGCTTCTTGAACCTGACCGCAGCCCAGACCCAGATGCTCCAGGCCATGCTCGAGGATCTACCGCCCCTCGAGTCCCTGCAGGACGGCACCGGCGTCGTAGTCTCCCAGGTCCGCAAGTCTGGTTAGTCTTGTGGGACCCGGCGCCTGCCTCGTGGGACCCGGCGCGCGAGCGGTCGCGCGCCACCCACCTTCGCTCAGGCCTCCGGCCTTCGCTGCGCGCGCCGCGTTCCGCGACGCTTGCATAGGTGCCCATCCTGTTCGATCTGCCGCAAGCCGCGCCGAAGGTGCGGCGCGCAGTGAGCCGTAGGCGAACGTAGGTGGGTGGCCCGCGGCCGCCCGCGGGCCGGGACCCACAAGGCAGGCCGGGACCCACAAGGCAGGCCGGGACCCACAAGGCAGGCCGGGTCTCGCAAGACTTACTGGGAGAGATCGGCGTAGAAGGCTCGTAGCGTGCGTTCGGCCCTAGCTGGCTCGCCGCCGGCCCACGTGGGGTCCAGGTCTTCTAGCGGGTTCGAGGCGATCAGCTGATCTACGCTCTGTCCGTCGGCGATCGCCCACAGCACACGGTCGCGCACCGTGATGAGCATGGATCGGTATGCCTGCAGCTCCGAGCGGCCAATTAACGGACCGTGGCCCGGGATGACCTTCGTGTCCTCTCCCGCGATCTCGAGCCCGCGCTCCGTAGCTGCGATCACTCCTTCGACAGATCCACCGCTCTCGAGGTCGACGAACGGGTACGTCGCGCTGAACAGCACGTCGCCCATGTGCAGGACGTCCGAGTCGGGGAAGTGCACGATCGAGTCGCCGTCTGTGTGGGCCGACGGGAGGTGTATGACGCGGATGGCCTGTCCGTTGAAGTGAAGCGTTACGCTGTCCTCAAACGTGACAACGGGGAGGGCCGCTGCTGGCGCCGCGGGCGCCTCGCGGTCGAGATTTCCCACAAACTGCGCAACGCTCATGCGTCGTCGCACGTTTCTGTGCGCGAGGATGACCGTGCCCCCGTCGCCAAAGTTCTCGTTGCCCCCCACGTGATCCCCGTGCACGTGAGTGTTCAGCAGGAATCGGATCGGCCCGTCGTCGAGCTCTGCCACGGCCGCGCGGATCTTCTCCGCGAGCGGGGCATACTGATCATCGATCAGGAATACCCCGTCTGGCCCCACGCTCACCCCGATGTTGCCCCCCGAACCCTCGAGCATGTAGATGCCGTCCGCGAGCTGCGTCGTTCGGATCTCGACGTCGTCGAAATCCTGCGCGTGGGTCTGCAATGGAGCGAGGAGGGTGACCACCACGAGGGCCAGTCCTGCGTGGAGCGCGGGAAGCATGGAACGAGCATGGCACGGCCCCGCCACAGGTGACAAGCCGGGGTGAGCGCGTCATCTTGGTGCCGGCATGTCGACGAGCCGTTGCATCACCCCGGAGGGCTTTCAGATGCTCCGCGAGGAGCACGGCCGGCTCTGGAAGGTCGAGCGACCCAAGGTGACAAAGGAGGTGCAGGTCGCTGCCGCGCACGGAGATCGATCAGAGAACGCGGAGTACATCTACGGAAAAAAGCGCCTGCGCGAGATCGACGCCCGGCTGCGTTTCTTGTCAAAGCGCCTCGACGAGCTCACCGTAGTCAAACCAGGCGACGTGGCGGAGGATCGCGTCTACTTTGGTGCCTGGGTCCGCTTGCTGGATCAAGCAGGCGAGGAGGTGCGCTACCGGCTCGTCGGCCCTGACGAGACCGACGTCGCTCGTGGCCTGATCAGCATCGAATCGCCCGTGGGACGCGTCCTCATCGGGAAGGAGGAGGGCGACGAGGTGGCGGCAGCGCGCCCCGCCGGTCGTAGGACCTTCACGATCCTCGAGATTTCATACGAAGAGCCGGGTGTAGACGAGAACTCCGGCGAGGGAGCCCAGACCCGATGAAGACAACACTCGCGACTCTCTGCCTGCTTCTGATGATCGCGTGCCTACCCGCGACAGCGGGGGCCGACGAGTACAACCCGCGCCGCGCCGGCCACCCACTCCAGATCATTGCTTACGTCCTCTACCCGGTGGGCGTGACGCTCGACCGGCTGATCTTCAGACCTGCCTGGTCGCTCGGGCAGACGGAAGCCCTGCGGGCGTTGTTCGGCTTCAAGCCGCTCCCCCCGCAGTCGTCGCAGGCCCCAGAGCCGCCGCAGGCCGCTACGGGCGCGGAAGATTGAGCTAGCTCTGGTCCACTCGCGGGTCCAGGTTGCGGGTAGGTTTTGACCAGCGGTATGTTTCTTGCCACCGAGCGGGCCCGGCACGGATCAGCGGCCGAGTAGCTGTCGAGAAAGGACGTACGCTCTGCCTATCTCCCCGATCCGTCTCGGAAATCTTGCGGTCCTGTGCGCCCTTCTGGCGGGCTGCGGGATCGAGGAGCTGGGGGCCTCGCGTGTCGGCGTGCCGGCCGGGCTCCCCCCCGCGGAGCTCCGCGGCGTCATCTTCGAGGGCTTCAGCGGCGGCATCCGAGACGCCGAAGTGCGCGCAGCCGAGGCGCGGATCGACACGGAAGAGCGGGTCGCCGTGCTCCGTGGCGTGAACATCGGCTTCAGCGATGAGCGGCGTGGGCGGGTCGAGATCCAGGCCGAGCGGGGGACGCTCGACCTCGACACCGAGGACTTTTTCTTGAGCGGAGGCGTCGAGGGCCGCACCGCGCTCGGCGATCGGTTCTTGACCGCCACGCTGGAGTACCGGCGCGACGGAAAGTCGCTCCGGGCGGTGGATCCCGTCCGCCTCGATCGCTCGAACATGCAGCTCTACGCAGACGGGATGGAGTTCGACCTGGAAGACCGCCGCATAGTCCTGACGGGCAAGGTGGAGGCCCTCGTCGGTGCAGGGGACCCAGCTCGTACGGCAGAGCAGAGATGAGCGCAGCACGCGTTGCCTCACTGCTGCTCTGCCTTGCGCTGCCATCGAGTGTGCTCGCGGACGAGAAGGCTGCGACTGCAGGCATCGAGCGTCTCGGCGTCCAGCTAGATAGCGGTGCTCCCATGAAGATCACCTCGGACGAGCTCGAGGCGCTGCGTGACGAGAGCGGAGCGGAACGGATCATCTTCACGCAGAACGTGCATGTGGAGCAGGGCGAGCTTGAGGTGTTCTGCGACTGGCTCGAGGCCATATATCCGGAAACCGCCGGCGGCCAGGCGGACAGGATTACGGCGCGGGGCTCGGTCCGGATCCTCCAGACGGGACGGGAGGCGATCTGCACCGAGGCGATCTTCGACAACGTGAAGCAGACCGCGGAGTGCACGACCGAGGGTGGCAAGTCACGTCTGCGCCGCGGCGAGGACACCATCCGTGCGGACCGGATCTACTTCGATCTCCAGACGGGAAAGTTCCGCGCCTCCGGTAGGGTGGAGGTCGAGGTGCGCTCGGAAGAGGAGGGAGAGTGATCTCGACCCTTCACGCGCGGAACCTGTGCAAGAGCTATGGACAGAAGCCGGCGGTACGCGACGTTCGCCTCGCCGTTGCCGCCGGAGAAATCGTCGGCCTGCTCGGTCCCAATGGAGCCGGAAAGACCACGACGTTCGACATGATGGTGGGCAGAGTCCGACCCAGCTCGGGCTGTGTGTTTCTGGGTGATGAAGAAGTGACCGATCTGCCGATGTATCAGAGAGCCCGGCGGGGGATCACGTATCTGCCCCAGGAGCCTTCGATCTTTCGAAAGCTCAGCGTAGAGGAGAACATCCTGGCGATTCTCGAGACGCTTCCCATGGCCCGCCGAGAGCGACGGGAACGGCTCGATCGCCTTCTGGCTGAGCTCGAGTTGCTCGACAAGCGCAAGCAGAAGGGAGCGACGCTCTCCGGTGGGGAGCGTCGTCGCGTGGAGATCACGCGTGCGCTCGTGCTGGAACCGCGCTTCATGCTGCTGGACGAGCCCTTCTCCGGTATCGATCCCATCGCCGTCATCGACATCCAGAAGATCATCGCCCAGCTGCGTGAACGGGGCATTGGAATCGTCATCACGGACCACAACGTTCGCGACACGCTCTCGATCTGCGATCGGGCCTACATCATCAAGGATGGGCGGATCATTCGTGAGGGAACACCGGACGAGATCACCGGAGATCCGACGGTGCGCGAGATCTACCTGGGTCAGGACTTCAGGCTGTAACTCTGATGGCACTCTCGCTCGAGCTCAAACTCAACCTCAAGCTGAGCCAGCAGCTGGTCATGACGCCCCAGCTGCAGCAGGCGATCAAGCTGCTGCAGCTGTCCCGGCTCGAGCTCCAGACCAACATCCAGCAGGAGCTGGTGGAGAACCCCGTCCTGGAGGAGGCCGTGGACGAGGAGAGTGCCGAGTCCGAGGAGCAGTCCGCGCGCGAGGAGACCCCCTCGTCCGAGGCCGAGCCCGTGGAGTCGGCCGATCCGGCCGCGGAGACGAACGAGCCATCCGCAGACGAGCTCATCAGCGACGTCGACTGGGAGAACTACATCGAGTCCCGGCCGCTCACGAGCCGTGCCCAGGGACCCGACGATCGGCCGTCCCTCGAAGCGAACCTCACTCCTGGCGTCTCTCTCGCGGACCACCTGATCTGGCAGCTCGGACTTGCGGATCTCACCGAGCAGGAGCGCGAGATCGGGACCTTGATCGTCGGAAATCTGAACGGAGACGGCTACCTGCAGGAGAAGGTGGAAGCGATCGCGGAGGAGGTCGGCGCCCCGGTCGAAGACGTGGAGCGGGTCAGGCACAGGATCCAGGAGTTCGATCCGGTCGGTGTCGCATCCGTCGATCTCTCGGAGTGCTTGCTCGTCCAGATGCGTTTGCTCGGGGTGAACCACCCCCTCGCAACGAAGATTGTCGGGGACCATCTGGACCTGCTGCAGCGCAAGGACTATCGAGGGATCGGCCGCATCGAGGAGGTGAGCGTAGAGGAGGTCGCCGAAGCCGCTCGGCTGATCGGCAACTTCGAGCCACGCCCGGGTCAGCAGTTCGTGGACGAGGAGGTGATCGCAGGGCTCAAGGAGCCGATCTACATCACGCCAGACATCTTCGTACAGAAGGTCGCCGACGAGTATCACGTGGTGCTGAACGAAGACGGGCTGCCGCGCCTCAAGGTGAGCAACGCGTACCGCTCGGTGTTGCGCGGGGGCGGGGAGAGCAAGGAGACAAAGGAGTACGTGCGCGAGAAGCTCCGCTCCGCGCAGTGGCTGATCAAGTCGATCCACCAGCGGCAGCGCACGATCTCCAAGGTGATGGAGTCAATCCTGCGCTTTCAGCGTTCGTTCTTCGACCGCGGCCAGGAGTTCCTCCGCCCCCTGAACTTGCGTGACGTGGCGGATGACATCGGCATGCATGAATCCACGGTAAGCCGAGTGACGACCAACAAATACGTCCAGACGCCCCATGGTGTGTTCGAGCTGAAATTCTTTTTCAACTCGAGCATCCGCACCTCCAACGGCGACGGCATAGCGTCGGAAAGCGTGAAAGAGAAGATCGCCAAGATCATCAAAGCGGAAGATCCGCGAAACCCGCTATCGGATCAAAAAATCGCGGAAGTACTGAAAGTGTCTGAGATTCACATTGCGCGGCGAACGGTGACAAAATATCGCGAAGCGCTGCGCATCCTCGCTTCGACAAAACGCAAAGAGATCGGCTAAACTGACTGGCTCGCGTTTGCATCGGGAGAGTGCCCATGAAGCTCACAGATATTCTCGTGCGCGATGCCTGCCTCCCCGACATGACAGCGCAAACCAAGAAGGAAGCGCTGCGCGAGCTGGCTGATGCGCTCGCCCGCGGTTCCGACGGCCTGGACGGAGCCGCACTGCTCAACATGCTTCTCGAGCGCGAGCAGCTTGGTACGACGGCCATGGGCGACGGGGTCGCAATACCGCACGCGCGCATGGAGTCACTTGACCGCCTCCTCGCGAGCTTTGGTCGCAGCCGTCACGGCGTCGACTTCGACTCCATCGACGGCAAGCGGACACACCTCTTCTTTGTGCTCGTTGCCCCTGGCAAGGAAGGCAGTGCCCATCTATTGACGCTGGCGCACATCTCGCGACTCATGACCGAGGACGACTTCCGGACCCGACTTCTCGACCTCGATTCCACGGACGAGCTCTTCCGTGCCTTCGAGGAGGAGGAGTCGAAGGAGTAGACGGTGTTCTGCCCCAACGGTCCGAGCTGGGGGACTGCAGCACTCGATGGCCGAGCCTACCAGCGCTGCTGAGCGCATTCACGGAAGCCTCGTCGAGGTGGGTGGCGTGGGTGTCCTGCTGTTGGGTAAGAGCGGCATCGGGAAGAGCGAGGCAGCGCTCGAGCTCGTTACGCGCGGCAACCGACTCGTCGCCGACGACGTGGTTTTGGTCCTGGCCGACGACTCGGGAGCTCCGGTGGGTCGGAGTCACGAGCTCGTTCGACACTACCTCGAGCTTCGTGGCATTGGGATCGTCTACGTGCCGAGTCTGTTCGGCGAGGCGTCCGTTGCGGAGCAGGCGCGCATCGACCTCGTCGTTCAGCTATCCGACTGGAACGACGCGGAGGTCGAGCGAGTGGGACTCGATCAGGACACGCTCCGCGTAGCAGGCTTCGAGATTGCCGCGGTTACGCTGCCGGTCGCTCCCGGCCGGAACATTGCCCTGCTCATCGAGGTCGCGGCTCGGGCCCACTCGCTGCGCCAGGCCGGCCGCAGCGGGGCCCGCGATCTTGATGCGCGCGTGACTGCCCTTCTCAAGCGGGGCGCTTCGTGACCGACACCACCTCGCTCGTCATCGTCTCCGGCCTTTCGGGAGCGGGGCGTACGACAGCGATGAAGGCGCTCGAGGACATCGGGTTCTACTGCGTCGACAACCTGCCTGTCGTCTTGATCGAGCGCTTCGTGGAGTTGTTCAGCGAGCGGGCCCGCCGTCTGGCGGTCGCTGTCGACGTCCGCGACCGCGACTTTCTTGGTGCCTTCCCGGAGGTCTACGAGCGGCTCGGTGCCAGGAGTATCTCGACCCAGCTGCTCTTTCTCGATGCCGAGGATCAGGTGCTCGCGCGCCGCTACGTCGAGACCCGGCGGGTGCATCCCGTCGTGCCCCAGGCTCCGATCGTCGAGGGCATTGCCCGCGATCGCGAGATCATGGCGCCGATCGCGAAGCGAGCGGACCTGATCCTCGATACGAGCGCGATGAGCGTGCACGAGCTCAAGCGGTTCGTGACGCGTCATTTCAGCGGCACAGAACGCGGCAACCCGATGCAGGTCGAGCTGCTCTCGTTCGGCTTTCGCTTCGGCGCTCCCGAGCTGGCCGACCTGATGGTCGACGTCCGTTTTCTGCCGAACCCGAACTTCGAACCTGAGCTTCGCGACGGGACCGGACTCGACCGACCGGTGGCCGACTTCGTGCTCCAGAACGAGCGCACTGCGGCGTTTCTGGAGCGTTTTTTCGCGTTTCTGGATTATCTGCTACCGCTCTATGAGGAAGAGGGAAAGACGCATCTGCGGGTAGCCATTGGCTGCACCGGGGGACAGCACCGCTCGGTCGCCGTGATCGGGGCGCTGGACCGTCATCTGCGAGAACGTAGAATCGGGGTCCGGGTGAGCCATCGAGACGTGGAACGAGCGGGGAGGGACCAGCTGTGATTGGTGTTGTGATCGTCACCCACTACAGGCTGGCGGAAGAGTTTCTGCAGTCACTCGAGCTGATCGTCGGCACGCTGGACCACGTACGAGCCATCGGTCTCGACCCCACGTCCGGCAGCCCGGAAGAGATGAGGGTACGGATCGAGAAGGCCATCGGAGAGGTGGAGAGCGGCGAAGGCGTGCTGGTGACCGTCGACATGTTCGGAGGGACCCCGTCGAACCTCTCTCTCGCCTTTCTGGAGGAAGGGAAGGTGGAGGTCGTCACCGGGCTCAACCTGCCGATGCTGGTCAAGATCGCGCGCCAGAACCAGGAGCTGCCGCTCCACGAGCTGGCGGAGCTCGCGCGGGACTACGGGCGCCGCAACATCTCGGTTGCGAGCGACATCCTCTCAGGTGCAGAGAAGTCGGGGGGGAGGTCGTGAGCCGGGCGGAGGCGGACTGCGAGATCCAGAACCAGCTGGGCCTTCACCTGCGTGCCGCGGCTGGCTTCGTGAAAGTTGCCGAGCGTTTCTCGAGCGACGTGATGGTCTCTCGAGGGGATGTCTCGGCGAACGGCAAGAGCATCATCGCGCTCGTCACGCTCGCCGCTCCAAGAGGAACACACATCCGTATCGTCGTAGAGGGCGACGATGCCGAAGATGCGATCGAGGCACTGGCGGCGCTGGTCGAGGATCGTTTCGGAGAAGAGGCGTGAGTGAGGCCACGGGCGAGCGGCGTGGGCTGGCCGCGTCTCCCGGGATCGCGATCGGGCCAGCGTACGTCCTACGTCGCGAGAGACTGATCATCCCCGAGCGCCAGCTCGACCCGCGAGAGGTCGAGGGGGAGATCGAGCGCCTGCACCGGGCCTTTGCACAGACCCGTGAGACGCTGAATGAGATTCGCGGAGGTCTGGAAGCCACGGGCCTCGTGGGGACGATCTTCGAGGCCCAGTTCTTGTTCCTCGAGGACCCGCAGCTGATCGAGAACGCCGTCAGCAACATTCGTGACAGGCTGCTGAACGCGGAGTGGGCGCTGCAGCGCGAGCTTCGCAGCGTGCAGCGCATGTTCGAGAGGATTCCGGACCCCTACATTCAGGAGCGGGGTCGCGATGTCGGGTTCGTCGTCCGGCGCGTCCTGCAGGCACTGATGGGCCGGGAGCCGGAAGGGCTCGGCAACGCGCCTCCCGGCGTGATCGTCGTCGCCGAAGACCTCTCTCCTGGCGAGGTCGCGCAAGTGACCCGGGAGACGGTAGCCGGGCTGGTCACCGAAGCGGGCTCGCGCACCTCGCACGTGACGATCATGGCCCGGACGCTGGAGATTCCCGCGGTCGTCGGTGTCGGCGACGTGGTCGCTGAGCTCAGCGACGGGATGACGCTGATTCTCGACGGTCGCAACGGTCGGATCCACGTCGATCCCGCCCCGGAGATCGTGGCCGAGTACGAGAAGCAGCTCTCCGACTACCGAGCGTTGGCCCGGGATCTGTTGCGCTACGTGGACCTGCCTGCCGAGACGCGCGACGGCCTGCGGGTCGGCATGCTCGCGAACATCGATCAGATCGGCGAGATCCCCGACGCCCTGCGCTACGGAGCGGAGGGCGTCGGTCTGTACCGGACCGAGTTCTTGTTCATGAACCGGCGCGACTTGCCCCCGGAGGAGGAGCAGTTCGAGGCCTATCGCGGCATCCTCGAGGCGATCGCCCCGCACGCCGCCGTGATCCGCACGCTCGACCTCGGCGGCGAGAAGGTGATGACGGGACTCGAGCTTGCGGAGGAGCCGAATCCCGCGCTGGGCCTACGCGGGGTGCGCATGTCGGTCGGGAGGCCCGAGGTGTTCCGGACGCAGCTGCGCGCGCTCCTGCGGGCCAGCCGCTACGGTAGCCTGAAGATTCTGTTGCCAATGGTCTCGAGTCTCGACGAGATCGATTTCGCACGAGAAGTCCTGACCTCGGTACAAGAAGAGCTCGTCTCCGAAGGCGTGGAGATCGACGAGAACGTCCCGCTCGGCGTCATGATCGAAACCCCAGCCGCGGCGATGATTGCCGACCTCATCGCCCCGAAGGCGGACTTCCTCTCGATCGGGACGAACGATCTCATCCAGTACACGCTCGCGGTAGACCGCACGAACGAGCATGTCGCCTATCTGTACGAGCCGCTCCACCCTGCCAACCTGCGCATGATCCAGCGCGTTTGCCGCGCTGGCCGGGCCTCCGGCATCATCGTCACCATGTGTGGAGAGATGGCCGGCGATCCACTGCAGAGCTGGATCTTGATGGCCCTCGGAATCGACGAATTGTCGATGGCGCCCTTCTCGATCCCGCTGTTGAAGAAGATTCTTCGGGACTCGACGGCCAGAGAAGCGCGAGACTTGCTCTCGAACATCATCGACCTGGGCAGCGCCGAGGAGATACGCGCCCGAGTCGAGGAGCGAATGCGACTGCGTTTCCCTCTAGAAATTGAGCGAATGGTCTCAACAGGGTAAAGTTCGCTCGCGGCACGACTCGACCACGACGAAAAGGAGTGCCAGATGTCCCGCACACTGTTCACGTCCGAGTCCGTCTCGATGGGCCACCCGGACAAACTCGCCGACCAGATCTCGGACGGGATTCTCGATGCGTACATCGCCGGTGATCCCGAGAGCCGCGTAGCCTGCGAGACCTTGGTCAAGACGGGCTTCGTGTGCGTTGCGGGCGAGGTCACCAGCTCGACAGAGGTCGAGGTCCCCAAAGTCGTACGCGAAGCGATCCTCGACGTCGGTTACGACGAGGCGTCTATGGGGATCGACGGAAACTCTTGCGGCGTGCTCGTCGCTCTGGAAGGACAGTCGCCCGATATCTCGATGGGCGTAACGGAGGGCGAGGGGCTCTTCAAGGAGCAGGGCGCCGGGGATCAGGGCATGATGTTCGGCTTCGCATGCACCGAGACACCCGAGCTGATGCCCATGCCCATCATGCTCGCTCACGAGCTCGTCGCAAAGCAAGCCGAAGTGAGGCTTTCGGGAGAGCTAGAGTTCCTGCGACCCGACGCCAAGTCTCAGATCACCATCGAGTACGACGGGGCGCGACCGGCGCGCGTCGACGCGGTCATCGTCAGCACCCAGCACACGGCCGACATCGCCTACGACTCGCTCAAGGCACAGGTGATCGAGGCGATCATCAGACCCGTGCTGCCTGGATCGCTCGTAGATGACGACACGCGCATCTTCGTGAACCCGACGGGTCGCTTCGTCGTTGGTGGACCCCTCGGTGACGCAGGACTCACGGGGCGCAAGATCATCGTAGACACCTACGGAGGCATGGCGCGCCACGGTGGCGGCGCGTTCTCGGGCAAGGACCCGAGCAAGGTAGACCGCTCTGCCGCCTACGCCTCTCGCTGGGTCGCCAAGAACCTGGTCGCTGCGGGCGCTGCAGATCGCCTCGAGGTCCAGGTCTCGTACGCCATCGGCGTGGCAGAGCCGGTCTCGATCCTCGTTGAGACCTTTGGGACGGGGAACGCCTCGAATGAGGCGATCGTGCGCGCGGTTCAGAAGCGCTTCGATCTGACGCCTCAGGGGATCATCGCGTCGCTCGATCTGCTGCGGCCGATCTACCGCCAGACGGCGGTCCACGGTCACTTCGGTCGCGAGGCGGACGACTTCACCTGGGAGAAGACGGACAAGGCCACCGATCTGCGCCACGACCTCGGCCTGTAGGCCATCATCTCGGCCCGTCGGGGTCGGACGCGAACAGGGAAGGAAGACACATGGACGAGGGCGAAGGCTACAAGATCGCAGACCTGGAACTGGCCGACTGGGGTCGGAAGGAGATCCGACTCGCCGAGCACGAGATGCCAGGTCTGATGGCGCTGCGCGAGCGCTACGCCGCGACCAAGCCACTCTCCGGTGCGAGGATCATGGGCAGCCTGCACATGACGGTACAGACCGCAGTGTTGATCGAGACCCTCGTCGAGCTCGGTGCGGACGTGCGCTGGGTGAGCTGCAACATCTTCTCCACCCAGGACCACGCGGCGGCTGCGATCGCGGTCGGACCGACCGGAACGACCGAGAGTCCGAGCGGCACCCCGGTGTTCGCGTGGAAGGGCGAGAGTCTTGAAGAGTACTGGTGGTGCACTCGCAAGGCCATGATCTGGCCCGACGGCAAGGGGCCGAACACCATCGTGGACGACGGGGGCGATGCCACCTTGCTCGTGCACAAGGGCGTGCAGTTCGAGGCGGATGGCAAGGTGCCTGAGTTCGATGAGGAGTCCGATTCGGAGGAGTGGGGCGTGATCCTCGAGCTCCTGCGCGACACGCAGCAGAGCGACCCGAAGCTTTGGACCCGCGTTGCGGCCGGCCTGATAGGCGTCAGCGAGGAGACCACGACGGGTGTTCTTCGCCTGTACCAGATGGAGCGCGACGGCTCTCTGCTGATGCCCGCGATCAACGTCAACGACTCCGTGACGAAGAGCAAATTCGACAACGTCTACGGCTGTCGCCACTCACTCCCCGACGGGCTGGCTCGCGCCACCGACATCATGCTCGGGGGTAAGGTCGCGGTGGTGTGCGGCTTCGGCGAGGTCGGGAAGGGCTGCGCTCAGTCCCTCAAAGGCCAGGGCGCGCGCGTGATCGTGACCGAGGTGGACCCGATCTGCGCGCTGCAAGCCGCGATGGAGGGCTACGAGGTCTCGACGCTGGACGACGTCCTGGAGAGCGCTGACTTCTTCATCACCGCGACCGGGAACTTCCAGGTGATCAGTGCCGGGCAGATGGCGCGCATGAAGGACAAGGCCGTCGTCGGCAACATCGGACACTTCGACAACGAGATCGACATGGCGGGGCTGAAACGCATCCCCGGAATCGTGAAGAACCCGATCAAGCCACAGTACGACGAGTGGATCTTCCCGGACGGCCACAGCATTCTGGTGCTGGCGGAGGGCCGCCTGCTGAACCTGGGTTGTGCGACTGGCCATCCGAGCTTCGTGATGTCGGCGTCGTTCACGAACCAGGTGCTCGCGCAGCTAGAGCTCTGGACGAACACGAGCAAGTACGACAAGAAAGTCTACGTGCTCCCCAAGAAGCTCGACGAGGAGGTCGCCCGTCTTCACCTGGACCAGCTGGGAGTGAAGCTGACCGAGCTCACCGAGGAGCAGGCGGACTACCTTGGAGTGGCGATCGAAGGTCCCTACAAGTCGGAGCAGTATCGCTACTGAGGGCCTGCTGCGGATCCGCAGACATCGGCCTAACTAGTTGACGTTCAACGCCTTTCTGCTATACCTGCGGTCCCCCTCAGTGGGGGGAATCTTGCTCCGCTCGTCCTTGGCATTCCTCGTAGCGAGCCTGCTCGCGCAGCCGACAGCGGCCGATACCACCCTGCGCGTCCGAATCGAGGCCGGTGTCGGATCGGTCACCGTGGCCGGGAGCCAGCTTCAGGCGAACCGCGAGCTCCAGCGAGGACCCGAGCTCGTCGCGGTAGCGGAGGGGCGGACGATTCGAGTGGGGGAGCTTCGGAGCTCACGACCCGTGGGCGTGAAGGCGCAGGGCGACCTGTGGGTGAACGGACGCCGCTATCCCGGTGCGCTCTCGCTCGTCCCGAGCGGCCGGGACAGGCTCGATGTGCTGAACCTGGTCGACCTGGAAGCCTACGTGGAGCGCTCGGTGGCCGGCGAGGTGCCTTCGAGCTGGCCCCGCGAGGCGCTCAGGGCCCAGGCAATCATCGCCCGCACCTACGCGCTCCACGAGAGTCGCCGTCGCGCTAGACAGACGCATGACCTGGAGTCCACGGTGCTGTCGCAGCGGTACGTGGCGGGCGAGGTTCCCGCCAGCGTTCGCGACGCCACCCGCGCCACGCAAGGCACCTACTTGAGCCACCGCAGTGCGCCGATCCTGGCGGTGTTTCACTCATCCTCCGGAGGGACGACCGCCTCCGCAGAAGAGGTCTGGGGCCAGGACCTGGCCTACCTCCGAGGTGTGGCCTCGCCCGACGCTGCCGCGCCGGACTACTTCTGGCGCTACGAGATTCGCGGGCAGGACCTGGGGGCAGCCCTTGCCGAGGCGGGCATAGAGGTAGGCGATGCGTCTGCGGTGCGTGTCATGCGCCGCTCCCGAAGCGGTCGCGTCCAGGAGCTCCGCGCGGGCATGGCCGCCGTGAGCGGTCGAGACCTGCGGCAGGTGCTGGGAGGCCGCGCGATCCGGAGCACGCTGTTCGAGGTCGAAGTCGAGGGCGAATGGGTCCGCTTCATGGGCAGCGGTTCTGGCCACGGGGTGGGCCTGTGTCAGTGGGGCGCCCGCGAGCTGGCTCTCCGGGGGCGGGGGGTGAATCAGATCCTCGAGCACTACTATCCCGGGACACGCCTCCGTCAGCTGGGCGAGGGTTCCGACAGCCGTAGATGGAGCGGCAGCGAGTGAACACGCAGTCCGAGATCCAGACACCCGCACCAGGAGCCCAGGCACAGGAGGCTCCCGGGGGCGGGGGGCTCCTTGGTAGCCCGTTCCTGTTTCTGGCAGCGATGCTGCTGTTGATGTGGGCCCTCATCATCCGGCCGCAGCAACGCCAGCGGAAAGAGCACAAACAGATGCTCTCGCAGATCCAGAAGGGCGATCAGGTCGTCACGAGCGGAGGCATTCACGGCAGGGTGACGGGGGTGGCCGATGACGTCCTCACCGTGGAGATCGCGGACAAGGTGCGGGTGCGGCTGAACAAGAGCGCGGTTTCCGCTCGCTCGCAGAAGAACGCGCCGGAGAAGTCGTGAGCCTGAGGACACGGACCATCCTGGTCGGGATCGTCGCGTTTCTGATGGCGCTCCTGGCCGTTCCGAACTTCTTCTCGGAGGAAGAGCGCCTCGGCAGCGTATGGATCGCAGACGACGCCTTGAGTCTCGGTCTGGATCTGCAGGGCGGAATCCACTGGCTCTTGCGCATCGACGATGGCGAGGCGGTGCTCCAGGAGGTGACACGTACGCAGTCGGTCGTGCGGCAGGTGGCAGAGGACGAGGGCGTCGTCCTCACGGACAGCCGGATCCGCGACGGTCAGGTGCTGGAGCTAGAGGGCGATCTCGCCGGTCTGCGCCGGATCGCCGAAGCCAACTTCGACACGGACACGTTCGAGGTCGCAGAAGAGGGCGAGCTGCTGACCCTCTCGCTCGCCGACGACTGGCGGGACAGCGTGATCGATCGCGGCGTGCAACAGGCGCTCGAGGTCCTCAACGAGCGCATCGACGGTCTCGGGGTGCGGGAGCCCGTGATCGCGCCGCAGGGCGCGGGCCGAATCCTGGTCCAGATGCCCGGCGAGATCGACCCGGTGCAAGCGCGTACGATCCTCGAAGAAACGACGTTTCTTGAGTTTAAGAAGGTGATCACATCCGAGCCAAACGAGGAGCTGCTGCGCGCCCGCTACGGTGAGGAGGGCTTGCCCGAGGACACGGAGATCGTCGTGGACCGCAACGACGACGGCTCCGTTGCTGAGGCCTTCCTCGTTCCGAAGACGCCGATCCTTACGGGCGCGATGCTCGAGGATGCTCGTGTCGGCTACGACCGGCGCAATCGACCGCTCGTGAGCTTCACCTGGAACTCGGAGGGGACGCGGCTCTTCCGGGAATTCACCGGCGAGAACATTGGTCAGCGGCTGCCGGCCATCATCGACGGAGAAGTGGTCACGGCGCCGGTCATTCAGAGCCGGATCGGGCGGAACGGCCAGATCACCGGCGGTTTCACGGCGGCCGAGGCGGCGGCTCTCGCGGTCGCGCTGCGCTCGGGCGCGCTGCCGATCCCACTCGTGATCGAGGAGGAGCGCAGCGTGGGTCCTGCCCTGGGCGCGGACTCTATTCGACAGGGCATCCGCTCGATCCTGCTGGGCGCGGCGTTCGTGATCCTTTTCATGGCGGTGTACTACTCCGTCGGCGGCTGGTTCGCGAACGTGACCTTGATCTTGAACATGGTGATGATCATCGGCGCGATGAGCCTGGCGCGTGCCACCCTGACGCTGCCCGGCATCGCGGGCCTCGTGCTCACCATGGGCATGGCAGTCGATGCAAACGTGATCATCTTCGAGCGGATCCGTGAGGAGCTTCGCCGCTCCAAGAACCTGCGCACTGCGGTTCAGGTGGGCTTCCGGCGCTCCGCGTTGACGATCCTCGACGCCAACATCACGACGTTGATCGCGGCCGTCGTCTTGCTCCAGTTCGGGCGCGGCCCCGTACAGGGCTTCGGCGTCACGCTCGCGATTGGCATCGTGTCCAGCGTGTTCGGTGCCCTGATCGTGACGCGACTCTTGTTCGACCTCGCCATGGCACGTGCGCCGCAGATCCTGAAGGTCTGATGCAGCTCGTAAGTCCCGATACGAAGATCGACTTCGTCAAGCAAGGCGGCCTGTTCGGGATCGTCTCGGCGCTGGTGGTGCTCTCGGCGCTTCTGCTCATGGTCGTGCGCGGCTTCAACCTCGGCATCGACTTCGCCGGGGGGACGGTAATCCAGCTTCAGGTGCCGGAGCAGGCCGGCCTGGTCGACGAGGGCACCATGCGCGCGGCCGCAGCAGAAGCGGGCTTCCCGAACGCGGTCATCGTGCGCCTGGGACCTGAGGCGGATCGCTCGTTCCGCCTGAACATCCGGCTCTCGCAGGAACAGCGGCGCGACCTCTCGCTCGAAGTGCTCGGGGGGCTCTCGACTGCCCTCGGGGTAGAGGTGGTCCCGCAACGCATCGAGTCGATCGGTCCCCGCGTGGGAGGTGAGCAGACGGCGCGCGGGATCTGGGCGCTGGTTGCCTCCTGGGCGCTGATCCTCCTCTACATCTGGTTCCGCTTCGATCTGCGCTATGCACCGGGCGCTGTCGTTGCGCTGGTCCACGACGTCATCATCACAGCCGGCATCTTCGTGGCACTCGGCTGGGAGTTCAACCTACAGGTCCTGGCCGCTCTCCTGGTTGTGGTCGGCTACTCGCTCAACGACACGATCGTGATCTACGATCGGATCCGTGAGAACGTCACCCTGCGCGGTCTTACTCACCTGGAGGACGTAGTGAACCAGAGCATCAATCAGACGATGTCCAGGACCTTGCTCACGTCCGGGACGACCCTCTCCGTCGTCATCGCCGTCCTGATCCTCGGCGGCCCGGTCCTGCGGGACTTCGCTGCTGCTCTGGCGATCGGCGTCACGGTCGGCACGTACTCCACGATCTACGTGGCGAGCAGCCTCCTGATCTTCCTGGAGCGCCGCTCCTCCGGCGCCGCCAGCAGCGCCCACCGCGCCGAGTCCTGAGGGGCGAGGAGCTCCGGAACCCCCGGATCCTACAGGGGGCTAGGGGCTGCGGGAGGACGCGCCGGGCCCGGTCCGACCTCGAGCTCCTTGGCCGGGGCGGGGCTCGGCCTCTCCTGCATCGTGATCGTGCCGTTGATGGCGGCCCCCTCGACCACGAGCAGGTTGGGGGCGCTGAGGTCCCCCTCGATCACGCCCGAATTCTGGACGTCGATTCGGTCGGTGGCGACCACATCCCCCAGGATCGTACCGACGACAGTGATTCGCTTTGCGTTGACCTCGCCGTGGATGTCGCCGTTCGCGCCGATGGTCAGATGGTGGTCCTTGAACACCACACGGCCCTCTACGCGTCCCTCGATGACGGTGTCTTCTCCGCCGACGACGTCGCCCTTGATCTTGATTGCCTGCCCGATCGTTGCCATCTCCGCTCCTCCCTCAGCGAGGCCGCGCGGCTCAATTATCTCACAATGCAGGATCGAAGCTGCGACCGTCAGCTGGCCAGGCGGCGAACCGGCATTTCGACCATTCAAGGGCCCGCGAATGGTAAGATCGGGGGTGACCAGCAGCTCGCGGAGACGGAGCATGAAGTGGGAAACGCGGATCGGGAAGCTGGCGGTCTATCCCGGTTACGGCGTGGCGAGAATCGAGTCGTTGCAGCAGCAGGAGGTTGGCGGTCAGAGCCTCGAGTTCCTGGTGTTGCGCCGACTCGAGGATGAGACGCGCATCATGATCCCGCGGAACAAGCTCGACGAAGTTGGGCTGCGCTCCGTGATGAAGCGCGTCGAGGCGGACCGAGTCTGGGAGATATTGCGGACGCGCACCAAGGGACGCAGGCGGGGCGGTATCCCGTGGAGTCGGCAGTTCAGAGAGTTCCAGGACAAGCTGCGCAGCGGGTCGATCTTCGACACCGCGGAGGTCCTGCGCGATCTGCTGCGGCTTCAGCTCGAGAAGGAGCTGTCGTTCGGCGAACGCAAGCTGCTCGAGAACGCGCGCTCGCTTCTGGTGCAGGAGCTCGCTGCGACCCAGGGAGTAGAGGCGGAAGAGGTCGAGGCCGATATCCGGGTTGCCATCCGGCGCTGATCTCTCCCGCTATATTCCAGGCATGAGTGTGGTCGCCCTCGTGCTCGCGGCCGGCCAGGGAGCACGGCTCGGTACAGACGCGCCAAAGGCGCTGCTCCACGTCGCCGGACGTAGCTTGCTGCACTGGAGCGCCGAGGCGCTGGGGCGCGCGCCGGTCGTGGACGCGGTGCTGGCCGTGCTCCCAGAGGACTGCAGGTCCGAGTTCGAGTCCGTTCGCACCGCCTGGTCGGCTCCGGCCCGCTTGCTCGAGCCCGTCACCGGCGGACGCACGCGCCAGGACTCCGTCCGCCTCGGCCTGGCTGCCGCCCTGCGACAGCTGCCCGATGCGTCCTTCGTGCTCGTGCACGACGCTGCTCGTTGCCTCGTCGAGCCGGGCGATGCCGTGAGTGTCTTCGACGCCGCGCAGGCGACCGGCGCCGCGCTGCCCGTGATCCCGCTCGCAGACACCGTGAAGATCGTGGAGGGGGCGAGCGTCGCCAGCACGCCGGACCGCAGCAAGCTGGCACTTGCCCAGACTCCCCAGGCCTTCGAGGTCGAGCTCTTGCGCAGGGCCCTTGAAGAGGCCGAGCGCGACGAATTTCGCGGCACCGACTGCGCCTCGCTCGTTGAGCGCCTCGGGGTCCAGGTCCGGATCTGTCCTGGCCGCAGCGAGAACCTGAAGGTCACCCATCCGCGCGACCTCCAGCTGGTCGAGGCGCGGCTCGGGGGCCAGGCGCGGTGAAGATCGGCGAGGGCTTCGACGTGCACCGCCTGGTCACAGGACGCCCGCTCATCCTGGCTGGTGTCGAGATCAAACACGATCGCGGACTCGAGGGCCACTCGGACGCCGACGTGCTGGCCCATGCGGTGGGAGATGCCTTGCTTGGCGCGATCGGAGCGGGAGACCTGGGAGAGCATTTTCCAGCGTCGGACGAGCGCTGGCGGGATGCTGCCGGCGCCGCTTTGCTGAGCGAGATCCTGCAGCGCGTGGGGGAGGCGGGCTACCGCATCGGGAATCTGGACACGACCGTGATCGCCCAGGAGCCGCGGCTGTCCCCATGGTTGGGCGCGATTCGCGCGGGCCTGGCTGGGATGCTGTCGATCGACGAAGCGAGGCTGAACGTGAAGATCAAGAGCGCCGATCGGCTCGGCGCGATCGGCCGGGGCGAGGGAATCGCGGCCAGGGCGGTGGTCCTGCTGGAGGAGGATGTGCGGTGAGCGAGCTCCGGCTCTACAACACGCTCACCCGTCAGAAAGAGCGCTTCGAGCCGCGCGAGCCGGGACCCGTTCGCGTCTACTCCTGCGGCCCGACCGTATACGGCCACGCGCATCTCGGAAACCTGCGGCCCTATCTCTTCGCGGATCTGTTGAAGCGCACGCTGCGCTACTTCGGGTTCGAGGTCCGACACGTGATCAACATCACAGACGTGGGCCACATCGTGGAGGACGCTGATCTCGGCGAAGACAAGGTCGAGCTCGCAGCCCGCGAGCAGGGGGTCTCGGTCTGGGAGATCGCCGAGAGGTGGACGCGAGTCTTCCAGACCGATCTGGAGCGCCTCGGCGTCGAGGCGCCCGACGTCTGGTGCAAGGCCACGGACCACATCCGGGAGCAGATCGAGATGATCCAGACCTTGGAGCAGAAAGGCTTCACCTATCGGACCTCGGACGGGATCTACTTCGACACCTCGATGGACCCCCACTACGGCGAGCTGGCCCGTCTGCAGCTGGACCAGCAGCAGACTCAGGAGCGGATTGAGGGCAGCTCCGAGAAGCGCCGCCCGCAGGACTTCGCGCTCTGGAAGCTCTCGCCTGAGGGCGCTCCGAAGCGCCAGATGGAGTGGGACAGCCCTTGGGGAGCGGGATTTCCTGGCTGGCACATCGAGTGCTCCGCCATGAGCTCGAAGTATCTCGGGGAGACCTTCGACATCCACACCGGCGGGATCGATCACATCCCGGTTCACCACCCGAACGAGATCGCCCAGTCAGAGGGGGCCTATGGCAAGCGCCCCTGGGTCAAGGTCTGGATGCACAGCGCCTGGATGATGTTCGAGAGCGGGAAGATGTCGAAGTCGAAGGGGGCAACCCTGAACCTCGACCACCTCCTGGAACGCGGCGTCGAGCCCGACGCCTATCGCTTCTTCCACCACAATGCGCACTACAGGCAGCAGTCGACCTACTCCGACGATGCGCTGCAGCGGGCGCGGACGGGCTACCAGCGCCTCGCGCGCCACGCGCGGGACCTCCGAGAGGCGACGGATAGCAAGGGCCGCGATCAGGTCGAGGCGGTTCGCGAGCGCTTCCGGGCGGCCCTGGCCGACGACCTCAACGCTCCGCAGGCGCTCGCCGTAGTCTGGGAGACGGTGCGCACGCCCGAGCTCGGCTCGGTCGAGAAGTGGGAGCTGCTGCGCGAGTTCGCCGACGTTCTGGGCCTCCGATTGTGGGACGATGTACAGGCGGAGGGCCAGAGCGACGCTCGCGTCGAGGCTCTCGTGCGCGAACGGGACGCGGCGCGCGCGGCGAAGGACTGGGGGCGCGCGGACGAGATTCGCCAGCAGCTGAAGGCAGAAGGCATCATCCTCGAAGATTCACCTCAGGGGACACACTGGCACCGTGCCTGATTTCGAAGTCGTGAGCGAGTACACGCCGAAGGGCGACCAGCCGGAGGCCATCAAGCAGCTGGTGGAGGGCGCCCGTCGGGGCGACAAGCACCAGACCTTGCTCGGCATCACGGGTAGCGGCAAGACCGCCACCATGTCGTGGGTCGTCGAGCAGCTGCAGCGCCCCACACTCGTGATCGCTCCGAACAAGACGCTCGCCGCGCAGCTCTACTCCGAGTTCCGCAAGCTCTTCCCGAAGAACGCCGTCGAGTACTTCGTCTCGTACTACGACTACTACCAGCCGGAGGCGTACCTCCCGACGACCGATACCTATATCGAGAAGGACTCTTCGATCAACGAAGAGATCGACAAGCTGCGTCACTCGGCGACACGTTCGGTGCTGACGCGACGCGACGTGATCGTGGTTGCGAGCGTGTCGTGCATCTACGGGCTGGGGTCCCCGGAAACCTATGGGGACATGCACGCCTTTCTGGAGCGGGGCACACGCATGGGTCGTGACGATCTGCTCAAGAAGCTCGTCTCGATGCTCTACGACCGGAACGACTACGACTTTCATCGAGGCACGTTTCGTGTGCGCGGAGACACGGTCGAGATCTTCCCGGCGTACGAGGATGAGCGCGCGATTCGGGTGGAGTTCTTCGGCGACGAGATCGAGTCGATCACGGAGATCGATCCACTTCGCGGCCGCGTCCTGCAGCGTCCGACCAAGACCATCATCTTTCCGAACAGCCACTACGTCTCGACCGAGGACCGCATCAAGAAGGCGATCGAGGGGATCCGTGCGGAGCTCGATGAGCAGCTGGCGTACCTGCGCAGCGAGCAGAAGCTGCTCGAGGCGCAGCGGCTCGAACAGCGCACCATGTACGACGCCGAGATGCTCTCCGAGATGGGCTTCTGCCACGGTGTGGAGAACTACTCGCGCTGGCTGGATGGGCGCACGCAGGGCCAGTCGCCTCACACCCTGCACGACTACTTCCCCAGCGATTTCCTCTGCTTCGTCGATGAGAGCCACGTCACGATTCCCCAGCTCGGCGGGATGTTCCGGGGTGATCGACGGCGCAAGGAGACACTGGTCGACTACGGTTTTCGTCTGCCGTCTGCCCTGGACAATCGGCCCCTGCGCTTCGAGGAGTGGGAGGAGCGCGTGAATCAGGTGCTGTTCCTCTCCGCGACTCCGGCGGACTACGAGCTCCAGAAGAGCAGGGGCGTCGTGGTCGAGCAGATCATTCGCCCCACCGGACTGATGGATCCCGAGGTGGAGATCCGGCCGGCCAGAAACCAGGTGGAGGATCTGCTGGGGGAGATCCGCGAGCGTGTCGGGTGGGGAGATCGTGTACTCGTGACCACGCTCACCAAGCGTATGGCAGAGGAGCTCACGACCTACTACGAAGAGATCGGGATCCGCGTGCGCTACTTGCACTCCGAGATCCCGACCATCGAGCGGACCGAAATTCTGCGCGACCTGCGCCAGGGCGAGTTCGACGTTCTCGTCGGCATCAATCTGCTGCGAGAAGGTCTCAACCTTCCGGAGGTGTCGATGGTCGCGATCCTCGACGCGGACAAGGAGGGCTTCCTGCGGTCGACGCGCTCGCTCATCCAGACGATCGGGCGTGCCTCGCGGAACGTGCGCGGCAAGGTCATGCTCTATGCCGACTCAGAGACCGACTCGATCCAGAACGCGGTCACAGAGACTCGGCGTCGTCGCGAGCTCCAGAGGCAATTCAATGCGGATCACGGCATTACTCCCGCGACGGTGGAGGCCGAGATCTCGAGCCTGACTCAGAGCCTGTACGAAGAGGACTACGTCACGGTCTCGAAGGTCGCCGAGCACGATGTGTCTCCCGAGAGCGTCGAGCAGCGGACCACCAAGCTGAGGGTCGAGATGCGCGCCGCGGTCGAGGATCTCGACTTTGAACGGGCGGCCCTGATCCGAGACCAGATCTTCTCGCTTGAGAACGAGGCGCTCATGTCGGGCTTTGAAGCACCGGCCCGTCGTGGCTCGTCCAGCGCTCGGCGAACAGCGGCAAGAGGCGGTCGAAGGCAGCGTTGATGTCTGAACGCCGCGAAGATGCCGCGCGAGGAACGCGCGAAGATGCCGCGCGGGATCTTCTACGGGAGCGGGTCGCGGCTCTTCCCGTCCAGTCCGGTGTCTACCTGTTCAAGAACGCCGCTGGCGGTGTTCTGTACGTGGGGAAGGCCCAGAGCTTGCGGGCTCGGGTCCGATCCTACTTCGTGCGCGGTGGGGACGGGCGCTTCCGCGTCCACCTGCTGGTGCCGCAGATTGCCGACGTCGAGGTGGTTGCGACGGCCAACGTCAAGGAGGCGCTGCTCCTCGAGAACCAGCTCATCAAGAAGCACAAGCCTCGCTTCAACGTTCGGCTGCGCGACGACAAGAATTACCTGGCCCTGCGCCTCGATCCCGCGGAGGAGTACCCTCGCTTCACCGAGACGCGGCGCTTCCTGCGGGACGGTGCGATCTACTTCGGACCGTACACGGCGAGCAACTCGTTGCACCGGACGCTGAGCGCGCTGCAGCGAATCTTTCCGCTGCGCACATGCTCCGACTCCGTGATGAAGAGCTACCGCCGGCGTGGCAGACCGTGCCTCGAGCACTCGGTCGGGCGCTGCGCGGCTCCCTGCTGCGACTTGATCAGCGACGAGGCGTACTCCGAGCTCGTCAAGGGAGCTACCCTGTTCATGAAGGGCCGCTCGCACGATCTCTTGCGACAGCTCCGGGAGCGAATGGCGAGCGCCGCTGCCGGAGAGCGCTTCGAGGAAGCGGCGCGACTGCGCGATCGGGTCCAGGCGATCGAGAGAACGGTCGAGCGACAGTCGATGATCTCCACCCGCTTTGTGGATCGGGACGTGCTGGGTCTGGCGCGCGAAGGAGCCCGGCTCGAGATTCAGGTATTGCACGTACGCCAGGGGAAGCTCCTTGGCGGCAACGCCTACAGCTTCGGCAACGTGCGCGTCCCCGATGGCGACGCGCTCGACTCGTTTCTCACCCAGTTCTACGACGGTGATCGAGACCTCCCCAGAGAGGTCCTGCTACCCGTCGACGTGGACGGCAGGGCAGCGCTCGAGGAGGTCTGGCGCGAGCGGGCCGGCCGCGTGGTCGAGCTGCTCGTTCCGCAACGGGGCGAACGGCGCCAGCTCCTCCAGATGGCGGAGCGCAATGCCAAGCTCGCGTTGCTCGAACGGACGCGTCGTGAGGAGGACACGGAGGAGCGTCTGGCTGGGATCGCGGAGCTTCTCGGACTGGCGGAGCTGCCGCGGCGGATCGAGTGCTACGACATCTCGCACCTGCACGGCGTGCTCAGCGTCGGATCGCGGGTCGTGTTCGTCGACGGCAAGCCGTACAAGAACGACTATCGTCGCTACAAGCTCCGCGACACGGATCCCGGTGACGACTACGCGGGTATGCGCGAGGTGCTCCGGCGTCGACTCTCCCGGCTCGAGACGGAGCCCGCCCCGGACCTGCTCATGCTCGACGGCGGGAAGGGACAGCTCAACGCAGTTCGTGCGGTGCTCGCGGACCTCTCGATCGGCGACATCGCGCTTGCGTCCCTGGCTAAGGAGCGAGATCTGGAAGCCGCGTCGCCGAGAGTTCGCCGACATGGCGGCTCGAAGCGCGAGAAGCTGTTTCTGCCGGGGGTCAAGGATCCCCTCGAGCTCAAACCGGAGTCGCCGGCGACTCTTCTCCTGCAGCGAGTACGCGACGAGTCGCACCGCTTTGCCATCCGCTACCATCGCGAGCTGCGCAGCAAGGCGGGACTGCGCTCGATCCTCGACGAGCTACCGGGGATCGGGCCCGTGAAGCGCCGCGCGTTGCTCCGCGAGCTCGGCAGCCTGGAGCGCATCCGCAACGCCAGTGCGGAGGAGCTCGCCGCGGTCCGCAAGATCTCGAGGGCGGACGCGGAGATGATCTCGCGCTTTTTCGCACAAGCTGGAGGAGAGCCGCAGACGGCAGATGCGGGAGAGGATGTCTAGCAAAGAGCTCATCGAGATGCGAAAGCCCTACCTGCTCTTTCTTGCAGACGCGCGCGACGAGCTCGCCGCCAAGACGGCTCGTGGCATCGCGGATTGGCGCCCCGACTGGTGCGTCGGTCAGCTGCGGCTGCCGGGCTGCAAGGCGGACGTTGGATTACCAGACCTGAGTCTGCAGGAGGCCGTGGAGTGCGGAGCGCGGACCATGGTGGTCGGCGTGGCGAACGCGGGCGGAGTGCTGCAGCGCAGCTGGATCGAGACGATCGTGGCGGCGATCGAGGCGGGCCTCGACGTGGCGAGCGGGCTTCACACGCGCCTGGGTCTGCTCCCAGAGGTACACGCCGCCGCGCAGCGCCACGGGCGCCGGCTGGTCGACGCGCGCCATACGGACCTGAAGCTCAGCGTGGGCACGGGAGCGCGCCGGCCCGGCAAACGTTTGCTCACTGTGGGTACGGACTGCTCGTGCGGCAAAAAGTACACCGCGCTGTCACTCGAGCGGGAGCTGCGCTCGCGCGGCATCGACGTGGACTTTCGAGCGACGGGCCAGACCGGAATCCTGATCTCGGAGCGTGGGATCGCCGTGGATGCCGTGGTCGCCGATTTCGTCTCGGGTGCGGCCGAGTGGCTGACGCCGGCCAGCGAGCCCGATCACTGGGACGTCGTGGAAGGGCAGGGCTCACTGCTGCACCCCTCCTACGCCGGGGTGAGCCTGGGCATCCTGCACGGGACACAGCCCGACGCGTTCGTCGTCTGTCACGAGCCCACCCGGACCGAGATGCGGGGGATCTCGCGTCCCATGCCGGGCATCGAGCACTGCATCGAGGCAACCATCGCCGCCGGTCGCCTCACCAATCCCGACATCCGTTGCGTGGGTGTTGCCATGGATACGTCAAAGCTCGAGCCTGCGGCGGGTCGCGAGCTTCTGACGCGCACGTCCGCCGAGCTCGGGCTCGTGTGCGTCGATCCGATGCTGGCGGGGGTGGGTCCGATCGCCGACCTGCTCGTCCAGATCTGAGCTACGGACTTGCGGAGCCTCTCCGTGCGAGCGGAGTCCTGGCCGATCGCGGGGAAGTTCCGCATCTCCCGGGGCAGCAAGACGGAGTCGCGGGTGGTCGTTGCCGAGATCCGCGCAGGCGAGGCACTCGGCCGCGGCGAGTGCGTCCCGTATGCTCGCTACGACGAGACTGTTGAAGGCGTGCAGGCCGCGCTGGAGGCGATCCGCTCCGAAGTGGAAGCTGGCCTGGACCGAGCCGGACTCGGCGAGCTCCTGCCCGCGGGTGCCGCGCGAAACGCGCTCGACTGCGCGCTGTGGGACCTCGAGGCCAAGCAGAGCGGTCGCAGCGCGTGGGAGCTGGCGCAGCTTCCGAAACCCGTCCCACAGCTCACGGCGTACACGATCAGTCTCGACACACCCCAGGCCATGGCCGAGGCAGCGCGTGCCGCTTCCGACCGGCCGCTGCTCAAGCTCAAGCTCGGAGGCGACACCGATCTGGAGCGGGTGGTCGCAATCCGAGCGGCGGCCCCTTCTGCCCGGTTGATCGTCGACGCGAACGAGGCCTGGTCCCTCGAACAGCTGCGCGAGCTGGCTCCACGCCTGGCCGAGCTCGGCGTCGAGCTCATCGAGCAGCCTCTCCCCCGGGTGGACCACGCAGCCCTCGACGCCTTCACGTCGCCCGTTCCTCTATGCGCGGACGAGTCCTGCCACGATACGCGCTCCCTGGACGGGCTTCCGCGCGGCTACCGCTTCGTCAACGTCAAGCTCGACAAGGCGGGGGGGCTGACCGAGGCGCTGCGCCTGGTCGGCTCCGCCCGACGCGCCGGCCTGGGGATCTTCTTGGGCTGTATGGTCGGAACCTCGCTCGGGATGGCGCCTGCAGCCCTTCTCGCCAGCCACGCCACGTATGTCGACCTCGACGGTCCCCTCCTCCTGACCCGCGACCGCGAGCCGGCCATCCGCTACGAAGGCAGCCTCATGTACCCCCCACCCCGCGACCTCTGGGGCTAGCCTTGTGGGACCCGGCGCGCGGGCGGCCCTCCCGCGGGTCAGCGACCCGCGGGCCGCTGACGGCCACCCACCTACGCTCGCCTCCGGCTCGCTGCGCGCCGCGCCTTCGGCGCGGCTTGCGACCACCCAGCGTTGCTCAGCCCTACTGCCTTCGCAGACCTCGCTCGTCGACTAGAAGGTTCACAGGACGTCAAGGATGACGCTCGCGAAGCCGATGCCAGTGCAGGTGAAGAAGGCGAACTCGGCAGTCGAAGAGCATGCGATGCGCCGTTGGGCAGTCCTGGTGGCCGTGTGCAGCGTACTCTGCCTGCTTGCTGCGGGCGCGAGCGGCGAGATTTACCAGTGGACGGATGCGAAGGGGCAGGTCCACATGACGGACGACCTGTCACAGGTCCCAGCGAGTCAGCGGCCCGGTGCGGAGCGAGATGTTAACGAGTCCACGCCCTCACGCGGCTGGAACAACGTGGTGATCTCCCCGAACTCCACAGGGCTGCCGGCCTCGGCGCAGCCGCGCTGGGAGCCGTCGGCCAGGTCGGGGTCCAGGCACGTACTGGGAATTCAGCGAGCCGGCAACGAGATCCGCCTGCTTGCCACCCTCAACGGTTCGCTGGCCTGGCCGTACGTTGCGGATACGGGCGCGTCGCTGAACACGATTCCGCGCTCGGCCGTGGATCGCCTCGGCCTCACGATCGATGCCGATACGCCCAGCACCGTGGTGGCCGGGATCGGGGGCGTCGGCATGAAGGTGCCCGTCGTGACCCTCCGCTCGGTACGCATCGGCAGCGCGGTGGTCGAGAACGTCGAGATGGCCGTCCTCGACACCATGAGTACCGGCCTGCTCGGCATGCCCTTCTTCAACAACTTCCGGGTGGAGCTGGATCCCGCCCGCGGCACGCTGGTCCTGGAGGAGATCGACATCAACTCGATCGACGGGATCTACGGCGGCCTGGACCAGATCGCCTGGCGCACCAAGTTTCGTCAGGTCCGTGGCCAGCTCTCCCTGGTCAGAGCGAAGCTGGCGCGAATGCCCGAGGAGAACGTGGCACAGGTGTCCGATCTCGAGGAGCAGGAAGCCTACTGGGACCAGCAGCTGAACGTGCTCGAGCGCAAGGCCACGCGCGCCGGGGTTCCGCGCCGTTGGCGTGAGTAGTCCGGTCCACCCATCGGGCAACGCTCTTCCTCACCATCGCGCTCTCCGCTCCTGAAGCTATGCGCAATGGGTCGGTCGAAGCCCCCGGTTTCAAACTCGAACCGGTGAGCGTCCCGTCGCATCCCGCACTTGGCATTCTCCTTGCTCACCCGGGGTCGTATGACGGCGTTCAGCAAGAAGCTGATGCAGATTCTCGAGACGCGCTTCGGCGTCGGGGAGGAGTTCTCCGATCACCTCACCCCGCTGCTGGACAGCTTCGGGAGCCGCGAGCCGAGTGCGGAGGAGTGCGAGGAGCTTCTCGTGAACCTGGCGAGTGCCTACCAGGCCAGCCGGCGCGCCGGTCTCCAGTCCTTGCACGAGGTGAACGCCCTCGTCGGACAGGTCGTCTCCGAGCTGAGGAAGATGGACGAGTCGCTGAAGGTCCTTGGCGTCTGCCTCGAGCGGCTCCGTCAGCAGACTCGCGTGTCCAGGCCCCCGCCCGTACTCCACTGATCTAGAAGTCCATCCAACCGGTCCCGGGGCGGCACACCCTGCTGCAAGCGGTGCCACTGCTCCGAGTCGTGCTCCCCTACGCGTCGGGCATCCTGCTCGAGGACGCCCTCGCTCTCTCGCCGCCGCTGTGTGGAGTAGCCGTCGCGGTCGGGTTCTGCTGCTGGAGGCTGCGACCGAGCGGCTGGCTGGCGGGCTGCGGCGAGCTCCTGCTCGGAGTCGGGCTCGGTGCCCTCGCGCTGGGCCTGCGCCTTCACGCCCCGGTTCCGAGCACGGCTGGCGAGCCGACGGTGCTGACCGTTCTCTCCGCACCCAGGCACAACGGAGTTGGATGCAGCCTCGATGTGTACGTGCACGGAGTCTCGGAGGGACGGGCGCGCCTCGCCGCGGGTCTAGAGGCGTGCCGGCTGCTACCGGGAGCGATCGCACTTGCACGGGTAGAGCTGGGCCCGCTATCCCCCGCCACGAACCCGGGGGCTTCGAGTGCCCGCCACTATTGGGCTCGCCGTGGCGTGCGGGCGCGAGGTCGTGTCCGCGGAGCGGCGCTTCCAGTAGGCGATGAGCCGCGCTCGCTCCAGACGCGGTTCGAGCGCGCCCGGCGCAGGCTCGGAGATTCGATCGACCCGCCCGACCAGCCAACGCGAGCAGGCCAGCTCCTGCGCGTTCTGGTTACAGGGGAGCGCGCAGCTCTTGCAGACAGCGTGCGCGAGTCGTTCTCGCGCGCCGGCACCGCTCACCTGCTCGCGGTCTCGGGACTACACGTGGGTTGGGTCTTTGCCGTCGGCCGCTTCGGGGTCGCCTGGCTGGTCCGGTGGACGCCGGGACTTGCTCTGCTGCGGCGGGCGCGTGCTATCTCGATGGTCGCGGGCGCGGGCCTTGCCCTCTGCTACGCCTTGTTGACGGGTCCGGGAATCCCCGCGGTGCGGGCCGCGGCCATGGCCTGCGCGGGAACGCTCGCCGTTCTCGGAGGGCGGCCGAAGGCGAGCTGGAATGCCCTTGCCCTGGCGGCACTCGTTGTGATCGCAGTCGAGCCAGGGTCGCTGTTCGATCCGGCTCTCCAGCTGTCGTTCGCTGCCGTGAGCGGGATCATCCTGTGGAGCTGCCGTGGGACCTCTGCCCCACTCGTGCATTGCACGCTCGCAGCCAGTCTCGCGACGGCACCCCTTGTTGTACAGCTAGGCGCGCCGTTGCCTGTGGCCGGGCTGCTCGCCAACCTGATTTTGGTTCCCCTGTTCGGCGCGCTGCTGGTTCCGCTCGCGCTCGCCGCTGCGGTAGTGGGGACGCTCGCACCGGGCTTCGGCGTTCCCTTCATCCAGCTGGCCCAGCTCGCGGCCGAGGCAAGCATTCGTCTCGTCGAGCTCCTCGAGAGCCCTGACCTGCTCACCGCTGCGGGGGATCGCGCCTGGTTCGCACTGGGGCTCGCAGGCGCAGGCTTCGGGCTGCGCTTTGTGACACGGGGCCACGCAAGGCTCGGCTTGCCTCTGCTGTTCGGGGCCTCCATCGCGCTCGTTTTCGGTCTGGTCGCCTCGCGCGCGAACGAGGACGCGCCTGCATCTCTCCTCTTTCTCGACGTGGGGCACGGCGATGCCGTGCTCGTCCGCAGTGGTGGAGAGGCCTGGCTCGTGGACGCCGGCCCACGCCTTGCCAGCTTCGATGCCGGACGCCGGGTCGTGCTCCCGGCGCTGCGCGCCGAGGGCGTGCGCGCGCTGAGCGCGTTGGTGCTCACGCATCCGGATCGCGACCATATCGGGGGAGCCGAGTCGGTGCTCCGCGGAGTGGACGTTGCCGAGCTGTGGATGTCGCAGGCCACGCTCCTCGCTCCCGCGACGCTACGTCTGCGGCGGCAGGCGGCGCGATTGGGGATCCCGATTCGCCTGGTCGCCAGGGGAGACACGTGGCGAGCGTCCGGGCTGCGCATCGGAATGCTCTGGCCCCCGTCTGGCTCCTTGCCGAGGAGCTCCAACGGCGCGTCTCTCGTGCTCCGGGTCCGCGCCGGTCGGCACTGCGCGATGCTGCCAGGGGATGTTCCCGCGCAAGTGGAGCGCAAACTCGCGCCAGAGCTGACCCGCTGCGAGATCCTCAAGCTCTCTCATCACGGCAGTGCCACGTCGACGGCGCTTGTTTGGTTGAGGGCCCTTGCGCCCCGCATCGCGATCGCGAGTGCGGGGCGGCGCTCGCGCTCTTCCCTGCCGCATCCGGACGTGCGCCGTCGCGTGCGCGAGATAGGCGCGCGGTTGTGGGAGACCTCGCGCCACGGCGCGATCCGGATCGAGCTCAGCAACCCCCAGGCGCAGGTCCACCCTTTCCTGCCTCTGCCGCTCCAACGCTGAGCTCGCCCGGAGCGCGGCCTCAGCAGCCCTCGGAGCGTCCCGGAGCGGCAATCTCCGCCTGGATCAACGCGCGCAGGTTGCCATCGTGGTCCGCGAGCCTGGCCTCGAAGCACGGCAGCGCGCCAAGGTAAGCGCGGTTCGCCAGTAGGTAGGCGTTCGAAAGCGGGGCCTCGGGAAAGCCCTTGTATCGTTGTGTCTGCCACGGCTGTTGGGGGAAGACCTCCTCCCGGTAGCGCCGGAAGATGCCCTCGCGACGACTGCGCGACTCCGCTTCGGATTCCGCCTCCGCGTACAACTCCTGGAGCTCGCCTGCCAAGTCCTCGAGCAGGGCTGCGAAGGTCTTGTCGTCTGCGAAGCTGCGTCGTTCCGCACCGGCCTGCGCGGACACATCGGCGAAGAACTCCAGCGTGGCGATGTGGGCGATGAAGGTCGCGAGCGCTTCGTTGTAGTCGATGTCGTCGGCCACGAAGATCGTCTCGTGGACGAGTTCGTGTGTCAGGGTATTGACGATCGCGAAGTGTGGCCACAGCAGCATGGAACGCGGCACGGGATCGTCGAAGAAGCCCAGAGTGCTGTAGAGTGCGGCCGATCGAACGTAGGTGTCGAAGCCATCCTCCGCCAGGCGTTCCGCAAACCTGTGCGCCCGCTCCGCGTCGAAGTAGCCGCGATAGGCGACTCGCCCCACGATCGGGAACCACCAGGTCAGCGGCTCGAGCCGGTCCGCTGGGGCCGCCGTGACGACGCTGAGAGCACTCCGGCCAGCGCGGTCGATCAGGTGACGGTAGCTTGTAGAAGAGCTCAGGCCGAGCGACTCTGCGAACGTCTGTGCGCGCTCCAGCAGCTCGAGACCAGAGCGCTCCTCCGGGGTCAGCGCGGCAATCCGTTCCGGCGTCAGGCGCTCTCGGTCCAGCAACACGCCCATCTGCCCCAGCCCCAGGTGAGTGAGGTAGCTTGCGGAGCTGCAGGCACCGAGTCCCAACACGAGTCCCGCAACCAGCAGCGCATGAGGGAGGGCAGGTGGAGCCGATCGAGCTGTTCCGGATCGAGCTGCCCCAGGTCGAGATCGAACGCGTGAGCGCGGAGCTGCACTCATTGGGCACGCACGGTATCGAGGAGCGCATGCGTCCGAGGGACGCGGGACCGGAGCTCCTGGCCTACTTCGCCGTCTCCGCGGCGCGAGCCGCCCGGGTTCTGGCTCTCGCGAGCGATCGGCGCAGGATCCGTGTTCACGGCCCAGAGCCCGTCCCTGCGGTGGATTGGGAACGCGAGTGGCGCAAGGGCCTGCGCCCGCGCCGTGTCGGAGCGCTCTGGATCCGTCCATCGTGGTGCGAGTCCGTGGGGTTGCCCGAGATCCTGATCGATCCGCAGCAGGCCTTCGGCTCGGGCGAGCATGCCACCACCCGCCTCGCCCTCGGCCTGCTTCTCGACACGCTCGAGCCGGGAGATCGTTTGCTCGACGTCGGCAGCGGAAGCGGCATTCTCGCTCTGGCCGCTCTGCGGCTCGGCGCCGCACGTGCCTGTGGCGTCGACACCGATCGCGTCGCCTGCGCGAACGCGCTGGAGAATGCGCGTCGCAACCGGCTTCCTCTGCAGCTCGTCTGCGGCGACATCGCCGCTCTCGCGGGGGCGCGCTTCGAGCTCGTCGCTGCGAACATGCTCCTTCGAGAGCTGCTTCCCTGCCTTCCGCGGCTCCTCGGTGCTGCGCGCAGAGCTCTGGTGCTCTCGGGCTACCTCGAGGACGAGCGCCCTCGTCTCGAGCACGCGTTGCGCGGCGGCGACTGGCTGACGTTGCGCGAGGAGGTCGAGGAGCAGTCGGGGGATCGCTGGTGCGCGCGCGTGCTCGGTCACGCGCGCTTCCGCCAGTCGTCGAGAATGTCGCCCATGGTCTGATCAAAGGGCACGTGCGGCCTCCACCCAAGCGCGTGCAAGTGCGTCGGATCTCCGACCGCAGCGATCTGATCCGCGCGAGTCGGGCGGAAGCGTTCCGGGTCGATGACCACTTCGGGACTCGCTGGGGACTTCTCCAGCAGGCAGCTCAGCAGCTCCGAGATCGAGCGCCCGACACCGCTGCACACGTTGTAGACGCCGCCCGTCGGAGCGCGCTCGAGCAACAGGATGTAGGCCTGTACGACATCGCGGACGTCGCTGAAGTCGCGCACGGATCCGAGGTTGCCGACGCGCAGTACGAGCTCGCTGGCGCCTCTCTCCATGCCCGCAAGCTGGCGCGCGAAGCTCGCCTCGGCATAGCCCGGCGGGCGTCCCGGCCCGGTATGGTTGAAGGGGCGGGCTCGCACCACGTCGAGTCCCTCCCGTTCGAAGGCGAGCTCGACACGGCGCTCTCCGGCAGCCTTGGAGGCGGCATAGAGGTTGGCCGGCCGGATCTGCGCTCGCTCCCCGAACGGTGGCGCACCTTCGGCTTGCAGCCCGTACACGTCTCCCGTGCCGATGTAGAGCAAGCGGCAGTCAGGTGAGTGGGCAAGCAACGCCCCCACCAGGTGATCGACGGCGAGGTAGTTCACGCGCATGGCCTCGAGCGGCTCCCGGGCCGCCAGCGGCGGTGCGGCCAAGGCAGCAAGGTGTACCACGCGTGCCGGGCGGGTTCGCTTCACGGCGTCGAAGATCGCGGTGCGCTCGCGAAGATCGACCTCGAGACACTCGGTCTCGTCCCCGTCCGGCGCGTGACCGGGTCGCTCAAGGCCAATCACCTCGTGGCCCGCAGCGCCGAGGGCTGGCACCAGCCAAGACCCGACGAAGCCCGCGCAACCCGTTACGAGTGTCCTGCCGCCGCTCACCTGTCGCCGTGACTCTCGTCGCTCTCGCGCCCGTAATCGTCGGCAAGCCGCACCACATCATCGAGCTCTGGCGTAGACACTTCGACGAGGTCCGTATCCTCGATGGCTTCGAAGCGATGCTGTCGGCCTGGCAAGATCCGGCGCGCCTCGCCGGGTCCGAGCTCTTCGGCCTCGAGCTCTCCGGCCTCGTTCTCCAGGATCAACCGGAGCCGACCGCGGAGGACGTAGATGGTCTCGTCCTTCTGGCGGTGCAGCTGCAGGGACAGCCGCCGACCCTGGAGGATCGACAGGATCTTTCCAACATAGCGGTCGGTTCTGGCCCAGATGTCCTCGTGCCCCCAGGGCTTTTCGACCTGCCGCGTCACAACTCGGGACCCTAGCAGAGGAGGTGCTAGGCTTCACTCGCGGAGTGTGGGAGGGAGGCGAGATGAGAATCGCGGTGGCCGGGTTGAACGCCTCGGGCAAGACCGAGGTGGTGTCGCTGCTCGAGAGACGCGGCTTCTATCGCGCGTCCCTGAGCGACGTCATCCGCGAAGACCTGCGTGCGGAGGAGCTCTCGCCCACCCGAGAGCGGATGATCGAGCGCGGCCGCACGTTGCGCGAGAAGTTCGGGCTGGGTGTGCTGGCGGACCGCGCCCTGCGCTCGCTCCCTGCGGACCGAAACCACGTGATCGACTCGATTCGCCACCCCGCGGAGATCGACTCACTCCGCGTCGGTGGGGACCTCATGCTGCTCTGGGTGGAGGCGAGCCCCGAGCTTCGCTTCGCGCGGTCTGCGACCAGGGCCCGTCCGGGGGACCCTGCCACCCTGGAGGAGTTCCTGGAGCTAGAAGGCAGGGAGCTGTCGAGCGAAGAGGCGGCCGGCCAGAAGTTGATCGGGGTGCGCGAGCTGGCCGACGAGGTCATCGCGAACGATGCGGACCTCGGCACGCTGGAGAGCCATCTTGACGAGCTGTTGGAGGGCCGTCTGCTCTTTCGCGACCGCCCCACGTGGGATGCCTACTTCATGAGCATCGCGCGCGTCGTTGCAACGCGCTCGAACTGCATCAAGCGCAAGGTCGGCTCGATCATCACGTCTGACCGCCGCATCATCTCGACGGGCTACAACGGGACCCCGCGTGGACTACCGAACTGCAACGAGGGCGGCTGCCCCCGCTGCAACCGCGCGGCCGAGTCTGGTACCCGCCTGGACGAGTGCCTCTGCAGTCACGCCGAGGAGAACGCCATCACGCAGTCCGCGTACCACGGCGTATCCGTCCGTGCCGGCACTCTGTTCACCACCCTCTGCCCGTGCCTCTGGTGCACCAAGATGATCATCAACTCCGCCATCGCAGAGGTCGTCTACGACACGCCCTTTCCGATGGGCGACATCTCGCTCGAGCTGCTTCGAGCGGCGGGCCTGAAGGTGCGGCGCTTTGAGTCGGAAGGGATGCAAGCGCCAGCGTAGCGGCGCGCGCAGCGAAGGCTGCAAAGCCTGAGCGGAGGCGGGTGGTCGTCAGCGGCCCGCGGGTCGCTGACCCGCGGGAGGACTGCTCGCGCGCCGGGTCCCGCGACAGGGAGTTGAGCCCTCAGCCGACCTCGCCGATGGATCGGGCGGCGCCGCACACCTGGAACGCGAGCGCGATCCCGGCGGAGATGTCGCGCGAGTGGAGAGGTGTCCCCGGGCTCGTGCCGGCGGGGATGTAGTAGCGCGCCGAAGGGCTCAGGCCCACGAGAATCGTCTCGATCCTCTGTGCCTCGAGCTGGTTCACGAGTTGAACCAGGCCCGAAGCTTCGATGGCGTCGATCCGCGCGCCGGTCACGTCGACCACGACGACCTCGATGTGCATGCGGCCGACGTCGGCCTGGATCGCCTCGATCGCGGCGTCGGAATCTTGGAAGCCGGAATAGGGCAGCACCATCACCGGACCCCATACGTGCACGGCGGGGGACATCGGGTCGAAGCCTCCCATCATGCTGCTGTCGTCGAGCTCTTCGAGCTGACTCACGTGCTCTCGGGCCTGCTGTTGCATGCGCTTGAAATCGAGGTACGGGAGGAGTCCTTGTGCCCACGGATCCGAGCTGTCGATCCAGTCCTGAACGGGGCGCGCTTCGAACTGGCAGCGGGAGCTGCCGCAGGCCGTACACTCCGTCTCCCGTACAAGTACGTCCCTCCCGAGCAGGGCCGAGTACCACCCCGCGGAGTAGCCCGCAGTTACGAAACAGATCGGATCTTCGGAAGCGTCAAAA
Source organism: Myxococcota bacterium (assembly GCA_965247115.1). GTDB lineage: Bacteria > Myxococcota_A > UBA9160 > SZUA-336 > SZUA-336 > JAUXJB01. The sequence continues at coordinate 881,727 of CBDFGR010000003.1, read as the reverse complement.
GTATCCCGGTGCAGACGTGCCTCGGAGCAGCCATCGAGGGTGCCACGGAAGCGCGCCTCGAGGTCACCACTGCAAATGGTGAACACCATGGGGATAAGGGAGCCAGGAAACTGCGGGACGCTGAGTGCTCCGGAGCTCAGGCGTCGCATCACGCGCATGCCGTCCACCAGGCCTCGGGTCATTCCGATCCCGTACAGGATTCCTAGGCCGTATTCCGCACCGATGCCCTCGAAGGTGGTCTTCCGAAGCTCGTCCAGGACGTCGAGATCTCGAAACGGGTCGCGCTCGTCGCCGGGGACGTCCGCGCCCTCGGGCCGGGGGGTTCCCATTGCCTGGATGTGTTTCAAGAGGCATGCCGACTCGTTCCGCTTCCTCCTCGGCCCGCAGGGCAGACTTGAATCAGAAGGGGCGGTCGCAGCGTACGGCCGACGCTGCGTACGTCCTGCCACGCCTCGTGCGAACGGGACCAGTCCCCAATCCGAAACCCAGTTGCACGTATCTGCTAGCCTGCTGCTAGCCTTCAACTCACCCTCTGCACGCCTGCGGCGGCGCAGAACCCCTCCGAGCGACGCGTGCTCTGGCTAGAATCACCGAAGTGTGTCGGTGGGCTGGAGCCGCAGACGGTCCCGATTCAGAGAAATCCCGTTTCGGGGACTCGGTCGCCGGCGTCAGCGATCGACTCGCTCGCCACGCGTCCAACCCAGCTGCTCCGCCCTCTCCCGCCATTCGGCCTCATTCTCGATCTCACGGAGATCGAAGCAGTGAAAGCGAATTCCCAGCGAGCTCGCGAGCTCGGATACCCAGCGCGACAACCACCCCGCTGGCGTGCTGGCGGGAATGTCTTCGCGCCTGAGGCAACGCCGTGTCTGGCCGCTCCCTTCCTCGATGACGATCACTTCGATCGAGCTGTCCGAGCGTCGCTTCGACAGAATCTTGTAGCGGACGTGGTCTCCGAGCGCGGCCCCTGCGCTGACCCAGAACAAGTGAGGCCGCTCCCCCTCCACGAAACGGATCCGCAGGCTGACGGAGGACTCACGTCGGCACGCGCCAGACATCACCTGCGAGCATAGCCAGCACCCCGCCCCTCCGCGTACCGCGCTGGCGCCCCTGTCCCCGCACGCGTACTCTGCAAATCCAATGTCAAAAGGTGAGCAAGCGCCGTAGACCAGAGCGAAAGAAGTCAAGACTAAGGACCGTCCCCAAGTTCAGATTCCGTAGAGAACCGGCAACCCCCAACGGGGCTTGGCAACCTGCAAGCGCCGCGAACGCGGCGCGCGCAGCGAAGGGCCTGGGCCTGAGCGGAGGTGGGTGGCCGCGGACGCCCGCGGCCGGGTCCCACAGGGAGAGATGAAAGCAATCGAAGTCATCGGGAAGGGCGAAGAGGCGCGCTTGCAGCTCGGCGAGGTACCAGCACCCGAGCTCGCAGCGAATGAGGTGCGGATCGATGTGGTGGCGAGCGCGGTCAACCGCGCGGACCTGATGCAGCGCCGCGGCCTCTACCCGCCACCTCCAGGGGCATCGACCATTCTCGGACTCGAGTGCGCCGGGCTGATCTCCGAGGTTGGAGGCGGCGTGAGTGGCTACAAGGTAGGAGATCGGGTCGCCGCGCTACTTTCCGGTGGGGGCTACGCTGAGCAGGCCATCGCCCATGCCGGCTCGCTGATCTCGATTCCGGCAGACCAGTCGCTTACGCACTCTGCTGGCCTGCCGGAGGTATTCCTGACCTGTTCTCTGAACCTCTTCCAGCTCGCAAAGGCGCCGGCGGGAGGCTGGGCACTGGTCCATGGTGGGGGGAGCGGCATCGGCACCGCGGCGATCCAGCTGCTACGCGAGGCCGGAGTGCGGACGGTGGTCACCGCCGGTAGCGACGAGAAGTGCGGCCGTTGTCTCGAGCTGGGAGCGGACCTCGCCCTCAACTACAACGAGGGAGAGTTCGCCCAGAAGGTGCTGGATGCGACGGAAGGCCGCGGGGTGGATGTGATTCTCGACTCGATCGGCGCTCCCTATTTGGCCCAGCACCTGACCTGTCTGGCCATCGGCGGCCGGCTCGTCCTGATGGGACTCATGGGCGGGGCCAAAGCGGAGATCAATCTCGGACTGCTGATGGCGAAGCGAGTCAGCCTGCACGGCTCCACCCTGCGCGCACGACCCGTGGAGGAGAAGGCCGAGATCGTGAAGGCGTTCCTGGGACGCTTTGGTGACGCGCTTGCCAAGGGCAGCATCCGGCCGAGCGTCGATCGCGTGCTGCCTCTGTCCGAGGCCCAGGCGGCGCACGACGTCCTCCAGCAGAGCTCACACTTCGGCAAGGTCATCCTGCAGGTGAGGCGCGAGTCCTGAGAGCGGCTCAGAAGAAGCCGAGCTGCGGGTCCTCGTCGCAGAACTCGATCAGACTCGGGTCGTCGTTGGCGGCGGAGTTCACTCGAGTGGAGACCGGTCGCGACTGCAGCTGCTCCGGAGCGACCGGAACCAGGAGCTTCGTGAGCTCCGAGGCGTCGCCATCGAGCGCCGGATCGAGCCAGGCAGACTCGGCTTCGGGGGAGAGGATGATGGGCATCCTGTCGTGCAGCTCGGCTACAGCAGCGTTCGCGGCAGCGGTGAGGATCGCGCAGCTTCGCACCCACGTCCGCTCCAGGTCCGGCCGCCTCCAGACCGACCAGATGCCGGCCATCGAGAACGGGCCGCCGTCTTCACGGGAGATCCAGTGCGGGATCTTTCGTTTGCCCGCGCCCAGACCGCGCTGCCACTCGTAGAACCCGTCCGCCAGGATCAGGCAGCGGCGGCGCCGGAACGCGTCGCGGTAGGCAGGGCGCGTCGCCACGCTCTCGACGCGGGCGTTGATCATCTGCGGGAGCTTCGTCTCGTCCTTTGCCCAGAACGGGATCAGTCCCCAGCGCATGGCCCCAGCCCGGCGCGCCTCCTTCTCGACGGTGACGCTGATGACCGATTGAGTCGGTGCGACGTTGTAGCTGGGGGAGAGCTCGGCGATCTCGACCTCGAACCTCCGCGCGAGCACCTCCTTCTCGGTATAGAGCGTGTAGCGACCGCACACGGTCCCTGGCTCCCGGACGCGTCAGTCTCGCGGGGCGGGCGGGCCCTTCAGCTCGACCACGTTCCCGTCGGGATCCTTGACGTACATCGACGGCCCGAAGCCGTCGGCGCCGTACCGGGAGTGGACCTCTCCTGGGTCGATGTCGTGCTTCTCGAGGTGCGCCCGCAGGTTTGTCTCGTCGAAGCTCTCGAGGCGCAGGGCGAAATGGTCGACATTGCGGCCCTCGGCCTCGGGTCCGCGTCCGCCGCTCTGGCCGAGCCGGCCGTCTAGCGGCACCAGGTCGATGAGTTGCTCGCCAGCGCGGAGCTGCACGAGTCCCAGGTTCGACACGCGGCGCTCCTCCCGCGCGTCGAGAATCTCCGTATAAAAGTGAAGGGATCGCTCGAGGTCGCTGACCCGCAGCACCACGTGATCGATCCCGCGGATTCGAATCGGGTTGTTTCTACTCATGCTCCCGATTGTCCCAGATCCCGCATCCGCGTGCGCACGAAACGAGCCAGGAAACCGAACCTGGGTACGGATCTCCTCCGGAGCTTCTCTCGGCTTCGCCCGGTCACCGCGGCCCCGCCACCTCCCGCAGGCCGGCGAGAGGTGTGCGCCGCAGCGCATCGCGGCCCTGGAACAGCCCGATTCCGGCACTGGCGATCGCAGCCGCGGCCATGAGCAGAGCAAGGTCCGTCACGGGAATGACCGCGTTCTGCTCGAACAGGAAGCGCATCAAGGCCCAGCCGGCCACGCAGGCCAAGAGCACGCCGACCAGGCCGGAAAGGACGCCCAGTGCGAAGTACTCCGTGCCGAGGATGCGCCGCAGCGTGCTCGCCTGGCCGCCCAGAGTGCGAAGAAGCACGGACTCTCGCGCCCGCTGGTAGCGAGAGGTCGAGATCGTTCCCACCAGAATCACCACGCCGCTCGCGATCGCGAACAGTGCCATGAAGCGAATGGCGAATGCGACCTTTTCCAGGATGCCGTCGATGGCTTGCAGCATCATGGTGGCGTCGAGCACGGAGATGTTGGGAAAGCGCGCGACGAGATCGCGTTGAAGCAGCGCGCGGGCGTTCGCGCCCTCCATCCGCGCCAGGATCACGAGGCTCTGCGGAGCTGTCTCGAGCACGCCCGGCTCAAAGACCGCGAAGAAGTTCGTCTCGAAGCGGGCCCAGTCCACCGTTCGAAGATTGACGACCTCCGTCTCCACGTTGACCCCCTGGATGTCCCAGCTGATCCGATCCCCCACTCCGACACCGAGATCCGAGGCGAGGTCCCGCTCGAACGAGATCCGATGCACACCGGTCTCCCGTCTGGACTCCGGTCGCCACCACTCGCCGTCGATCAGGCGTTCCGATTCGCGTATCTCCGCCCGATACGTCAGGCGGTACTCCCGTCGCAGCGCCCAGCGGTAGCCGCGGTCGCGGGAGTCGCCCGCGAGGAGGGTGTCCACCGGCGTCCCGCGAAGGCGCGAGATTCGAGCCGGCACGATTGGGGTCTGCTCCAGGACCTCCGCCCCGTGCTCCCGGAGCAGCGCAGCAACCCCCGCCTGCTGATCGAGCTGTATGTCGAAGGTTGCCAGGTTGGGTCGGCCGGGCCCGCGATCGACGCTGAGCTGGTGCAGAAGGTTTCGCTGCACCACGTGGAGCGCCGCGATCAGGAAAACGCCGAGGCCCAGCGCGAGAGTGACGGCGAGCGTCTGGTTCTGCGGACGAAACAGGTTCGCAACGCCCTGCCGCATCCAGTAGGGGGCACGCCGGGGGAAGAAGCGCCGCGTGCTCCGCATGAAGACCGCGGCGGCCAGGCCGAGCAAGAGTATGGAGGCGGCCAGGCCACCCGCGAACCAGAGGCCGATGATCGGGCTGGGCGCCTGCCACAGCGAGATCACGACGAGGCTCACGACCATCGCGCCGAGGAGCGCGCGCTGCCAGGGATCCCGCCGGCTCGGCCCCTGCTCGAAGTCTCGGCGCAACGCGCGCAGGGGCGCGACGCCTCTGATCTGGAGCAGGGGCAGGACCGAGAAGAGCAGTGCGACCCACAATCCCAGTGTGAGACCCGCTGCCACTGCGGCCGGATCCACGCGGAAACGCACGTCCAGTGGCAGGAAGTCGCGCAGGATGAAGGGCAGGGCGGCCTGCACGCCGAGGCCCAGCGCGGTTCCCAGAACACTTCCGATCAGGCCGAGTGCGCCGGCCTGGAGGACGTAGATCGAGAACACCTGGGTCTGGCGGGCGCCGAGGCAGCGCAGAACGGCTGCAGTGTCCAGCTTCTCTGTCGCGAACACGTGTACCCCTGTGGCGACGCCCACTCCGCCGAGAAGCAGGGCGACGAGTCCGACCAGGCCAAGGAAGCTGGCCAGGCGCCCGATGCTGGCACTCAGCTCGTTGGCGTACTCCGTGACCGTCTCGTGGCGCACGCGTCGGTTGCGGAGGAGCTCCTCGTGATCCGCGAGTAGCAGCTCGAGCGCCGCAGCGTCGGGAACGCGGAAGTAGGCGGAGTAGAGCACCAGGCTGCCTGTGCGCAGCAGGCCTGTCTCCTCCAGGTAGGTAGACGGGATGACGACCCTTGGCGCGATGGCCTCGCGCACTGCGACATCACCGGGTGCACGAGCAATCGTGCCTGCGATCTCGAAGCGCGTAGCGCCGATTGCGAGCGTGTCACCGACGTTGGCATCCAGCTGGATCAGTGCCGCGGGATCGACCAGGACCCGGCGCGAGGATCGGAACCCTTCCCACAGGTCCGCGGGCTCCGTCACGATCTCGCCGTAGTAGGGATATCCCTCGGAGACGGCCTGGACGTAGACCATCCGCGTTCGCTGGGAGGGCTCCGCCAGCGCCATCGAGGAGAAGCGCGTGACGTAGGCGGGGCGGCTGCCAATGCGCTCGAGTGCAGCAAAGAGCGGCTCGAGCTCTGCTCCAAACGGGGAGCGGCTGGAGAGCTGCAAGTCCGCGCCTAGGAGCGAGCGGGATTGGGCGTGTACTCCCGCGTCGACGCTGGATCGAAACGAGCTGATCGCGACCAGCGCTGCGACGCCGGCGACAATCGAGCCCATATAGAGTACCAGCCGTCGACGCGTTGCCCGACTCTCGCGCCGGGCCATGGCCAGCGAGAAGCGAAGGCTCAACCGGACTTCTCGTCGCTGATCACGCGTCCGCCCGACAGACGCACGGTACGTTGCGACCTCGACGCCAGGTCGAAGTCATGCGTGACGAGAACGAGCGTGGTCCCGCTCTCTCGATTGAGCTCGAGCAATAGCTCGATCACATGGCGCCCCGTGTCAGCGTCCAGGTTTCCGGTCGGCTCGTCGGCAAAGAGAATTGCGGGATCGTTCGCGAACGCGCGCGCGAGTCCGACGCGCTGCTGCTCGCCGCCCGAGAGCTGAGCGGGGTAGTGATCGAACCGGGCACCGAGCCCAACGCGTTCCAGCAGCTCGGCCGCGCGGTCCTCGCCGCCCGAGACTCCGCCTGGGAGCAGCTCCAGCGGGACGAGCACATTTTCGAGAGCAGTGAGCGTCGGGATCAGCTGGAAACTCTGGAAGACGAAGCCTACGCTCTGGGCTCGCAAGAGTGCACGTTCATCCTCGGAGAGCTCGCTCAGGTTCTGTCCGTCTAGGGTCACGCTTCCGGCCGAGGGCAGGTCGAGGCCGGCGAAGAGACCCAGCAGCGTGGTCTTCCCACTGCCGGAGGGCCCGACAATGGCAACGACTTCCCGGTGCTCGATCGAAAGGTTGACGTCGCGGAGGACGGTCAAGGGTCGGCCGCCACTCAGATACGTCTGCTCGAGGTCCTTCGCAACGATCATGCTCACGAGGCTCTTACTGTACGCTCCCCTCCTGGCAATGACAGTGGCGTGCGAGCCCGCAGCGCCACGCGCCGACCCTGCACCCGCCCTGCCAGTGGCGTCGGAGCCGAGAGACACTCGGCCGGTCGTTGCCTTCCTCGGGACCAGCCTCACTGCAGGTCTGGGAGTTCCCTCCGATCAGTCCTTCCCCGCGTTGATCCAGCAGAGGGTCGACGAGGAGGTGCTGGGTTTCCGCGTGATCAACGCCGGCGTGAGTGGCGACACCTCCGCGGGCGGACTGCGACGCATCGACTGGCTGCTCCGCCAGCCTGTCGGCGTACTGGTCCTGGAGCTCGGGGCGAACGACATGCTGCGCGGCCAGGACCTCGCGGCGATGCATGCGAATCTGCAAGAAATCATCGATCGCACGCTCTCGGAGAATGGGGAGACCCGGATTGTGATCGCCGGAATGCGCGCAGCACCGAACCTGGGGGATGCCTATGCGGACGCGTTCGCGCGCGTCTTCGCAGATCTCGCCCTCGAGAACCGCGCCGCATTCATCCCCGTCCTCCTGGACGGTGTCGCCGCCGTCCCGGAGCTCAACCAGGTCGACGGCATTCACCCGAACGCAGCCGGCCACCGCACGATCGCGGACAACGTCTGGAAGGTGCTGGGCCCCGTACTCCAGCAGATGAAGGCCCCTTGACCCGCTGCGCCCTACAGGACTGCTCTGTTACCGATGTAGGCGACTCCCCCCCAAGGCGCGGGCTGCAGCACTGTTCCTACCTGGCGCGGCCGCTTCCGCAGCTCCCGTGGTCATTCCAGAGGAGCACAAGAAGTCGGAGCTAGCTGAGCCCCTGCTTCACGGCTACTCCCGGTGCGCTGTCGGATGGTTGATAAGCAGCAGAACCTCGTTCCAGCGAGGATCTGAGGGCAACTCTCCCCACGCGTACCGATGGCCGGCTCACCAGAAGAGCAACTGAACCGCTCGCTCCTAACAGCCCGGAAACAGCCACTCAAAGCTTTGGTCGGCAACCTTGAATCCGACGAACGGCATTCCCGCAGACGCAGGATCCGACGTTCGACCGACGCCAACACTCGGCCTTCTTCTCTGTTTCCTTTGATGTCCTTAGCTTCGAGATACGGGCTCGTAGGAGCCCGGTCTTACCCGAAGACTTTCCGCTCTTCCTCGTTGTAACGACCAGTTCGGCTGGCCTGCATTGCGAAGGTCCCTCCTATGGAGATACATCGCTTCTCATAGTGTTCGGGATACTCCGGAAGAGGGATCTGCTCGGAAACGCTCGAGCCGAGGGGCGCCACGTCTTTTCAGGAGGGACCTGGCCGAGGGCTTCGTGTGGCCATTCCTCGTTGTAGATATGCCGGAACCGATTGAATCGCACATGTCCTTCCATGGCTGATGTCTCCGCCCAGGGCATCGCTCCTCCTTTGCTAACCACAGCAAGAAGAGTGTCACGGATGTTTCGAGTCTGAAACGTCAACCATCTACCAGGTCTGAACCTTGACACAATTAATAGAAAGCCCTAATCTACACCGATTGGTGAATATATTGAAGAAGTCAGACCGACAGCTCTCCCTTATTCTACGGCTTCGGGCGCGTCATGGCGGGCGGCGCGAGGGAGCGGGACGTAAGCCTGGGCCGAATCCGCTGGTCCGCCACCGAAGTCGGCGGAGTTTCGCATCGAGGCATCCATGCCACGTGACCCTGCGCGTGCGCGATGGTGCTCCGTCATTGCGGGCTCCCGCATTTGTGCGGGCGTTTGAGGAGACGTTGGCGCGTGGGTGCGACCGGGGAGAGTTTCGGGTGGTGCACTACGCGCTCTTGCGGGATCACGCGCACCTTATCGTTGAGGCGAAGGATCGGGGTGCGCTCGGTCGGGGGATGAAGTCGTTCACCAGGAGGATGTTGGGGGCGATGGGGAGTGCGTTCGGGTGGCGAGGGGGGTTGCTTGCGGATCGTTACCATATGCGGGTGTTGAAGACCCCGCGAGAAGTTCGGAACGCGATCCGGTACGTGCTGCTCAACGCGGCACGGCATCGCCGCGCGGCGCTCCGCGGCATCGATTCGGCCTCATCCGGGCGTTGGTTTGACGGCTGGAAGAGAGGGACGGCGCTGGTTCGGCGCGATTTTGGCGCTCGGCCAGTCGCAGGTGCTCACACGTGGCTGCTGGCCCAGGGTTGGCGCCGTGGCGGGTTGATCGATCCCTTGGAGGTGCCTGGGGGGGCGCGGGCGTCTCCGGTGTAGGTGGGCGTGCGTATAGCTAGTCGGGGGCGTTGCGGAGGGTGCGGCGGGCGATGACCCAGCGGTGGACTTCGGTGGGGCCTTCGAAGATGCGGTAGGCGCGGAGCTGCTGGTACATCAGGTGGAGCGGTGTTTCCTTCGCGATGCCCATGGCGCCGAAGGTCTGGATGGCGTGGTCGATGACGTCCGTCGCCATCTCGGTGGAGAACACCTTGATCATCGAGGCTTCGGTTCGCACGTCGTCGCCGCGCTCCACCTTCCACGCGGCCTCCCGCACCATGAGCTCGGCTGCGTGAATCTGGGTTGCGGCGTCCGCGATCCACCACTGGATTGCTTGCCGATCGGCGAGCAGCGTGCCGAAGGTCCGGCGTGACTTCGCGTGCTGCACCATCATGTCGAGCGCACGCTGCGCCATCGCGACGGACCACGCTCCCATCTCCAGGCGCCGCACCGTCAGCCGCAGCTGCATGGGGGCAAAGCCTCCGCCCACTCGCCCCAGCACCTGGTCGTCCGACACACGACAGTTGTCGAAGGCGACCTCGTATGTGCAGTAGCCGCCCAGCATCGGGTGCGCTGTGCCGACCTCGAAGCCCGGAGTGTCGCGATCGACCAAGAAGGCAGTGATGCCGTCTCGTCCCTCGACGCCCGGATCCGTGCGCGCCATCGCAATGGTGAAGTCTGCCTCGGGTGCACGGCTGATCCAGATCTTGCGGCCGTTGATCCGCCAGCCGTCGCCGTCACGCTCGGCGTGGGTCGTCATGCCGGATGGGTCGGAGCCGGCTCCGGGCTCGGAGATGGCGATCGCCGAGACCGTCTCTCCCCTCGCGTAGGGCAGCAGATATCGCTCCCGCTGGTCCTCGTTCACGGTCGCGATCAGCATGTGGAGATTCGGGGAGTCCGGGGGGAACACGAAGGGCACGATCGTCTTGGCCAGCTCCCCACTGACACAGATCTTTGCCACCGTTCCGATGTCCTCGCCGCCGAGCTCGGGCGGGACGTCCAGCCCCCAGAGCCCGATCTCCCTGCACTTGTCGTGGAGCGGCGCGATCTCCTCCGGTGTCAGCCGCACCTGCTCGCCGCGGGCCTCGCGTTCGAGGACGGCGGGCTCCAGCGGCAAGAGCTCGTTGGCCACGAACTTCTGGACCAGATCCTGGAGCATCCGTGCCTCTTCCGGCAGCTCGAAATCCATCAGGGTCTCCTTGCGAGCGAGGTCGCGCGCCTGAGCTGTTCCGTGGCCGCCTCGAGCGCCGCCACCACGCGACCCGTGCCCCGCTCGAAGAGCACCGGGTCTGCATTCTCGACGGCCTCGGTCAGCTCGGGGAACGCCCATGCTGCGTAGCCTGTGGTGAGGCCCGGAGCGTAGAGCAGGTGTCGAAACCAGGACCGACCGGGCAAGCCGTCCTCACTGAGGAAGGTGCGTTCGAGTCGGATCAAAGCCTCGCTGACACGCGCTGCGGCCAGTGCATCCTCGCGCTGCACGAGCCCGTCGAGCTCCGCGTCGAGCGCGACCCCCGCAACTTCGAGCCGCTGCAGAGCTGCCACAACAGGGCCGTAGTCCGGCTTGATCGCGGCGGGTGTCGCCGCTGTGCTCGCGTCCTCAGCGCCACGCAGCTTGCGGATGGTCTTGCGCCGAAGCTCGTCGAGATGGAGGCGCAGAGCGAGCGCGTAGGAGCCGAAGCGCAGGGGAACGACCTCGGCGGCGGCCAGCCGCATCGCCATCAGACCGTAGAAGCGCGCTGCCACCGCGTGATAGAGGAACTGCGGATCGCCGAAGCGCTCCATCCACGCAAAGTTGTCGTACATCGAGTGATAGACGCCGTACTTTCCAGTGAAACTGAAAGTCACGGAGGGGATTCCGAGGTGGTCCAGGAACACGGTGTAGTCGGATCCAGAGCCAAGTGGTTCGAGGACCGGGAAGAACGCCGAGTCCGGGTCAGAGAGCTCGACGGGGCTCACCGTTGCCCAGCGCGCTCGCAGCTCGCGCTCCCATGCCGCGCCGACGCTGCTCCCTTTGAGCGGCTCGCTCACGTCGTTCGCCGCGTCTCGCACCAGGTCGTGCAGCGAGGGAGTGCCGCTGACGGCAAGCTTCGGGCCGGTCACCGACGAGTCGAGGTTGATGTACGCGACCGTGTTCTCCCTGAGCTCGGTGGCGTTCGCCTCACCCCACTCGGTCGATCCCACCAGCCCGTACTCCTCCGCGTCCCAGCTCGCGAGCAGGATGCTGCGGCGCGGCTTCCAGCCCGTCTTCACGGCTTCGGCAAGGCCGCGCGCCGTTTCCAGCCAGGTGGCGGTTCCCGAGTTCGGATCGACGGCCCCGTGAGTCCAGGCATCCGCGTGGTTTCCGATGATCACCTGGCGCTCCGGCTCTTCGCTGCCACGAATCCGACCGAAGACGTTGAAGATGGAGCGGAGCCCCTCATCCAGATCGACCTGCAGCTCGAGCGCGGCTCCGCCAGGTCCGATGTGGTACGCGAAGGGCAACCCACCTTGCCACTCGTCCGGAACGCGCGCTCCACCGAGGCGGCGGAGCACCTTCTCCGCCTCGCGATAGCTGATCGGAAGCGACGGAATTCTCGGCACGGTCTGCATGCGATCGCGCGAGACGCGTCTCGCGCGCGGAGTTGACGGGTAGCCGGGCGTGCTCGGGTCGCCGGGCTGCAAGGTCAGATACTGGACGGAGCCGCGCTGGATGGCCGAGGGTGGGCGCATGGGACCCTGCGGATAGACGTCTCCTTTCATGTAGCCATCGTCCGCGGGGTCGGAGTAGATCACCACTCCGGCGGCCCCGCGCTGCTCGGCCTCTTTCACCTTCAGGCCGCGCAAGACACTGCCGTAGCGTGCGAGCACGATGCGTCCTGACACGGAGACGCCCATCTTTTCGAGCCGCTCGAAGTCCGCGCGGGTGCCGTAGTTCGCATAGACGACCTGTCCGGTGGCCGTGCCTGCCGCGCCGTAGCCGTGAAAGCCAGGCAGGACGTTGCTCTTGGCCGAATCCTTGTCTTCCGCGTAGAAGTCCTCGATCAGCGCGAGCTCGATCTCCTCCGGCTCCGTCAGGCGCAGGGACACCGAGCGCGGGTAGTTCAGGAAGACGTCGTAGCGGACCATCTCGGTCTCCAGCCCGAAGCTCTCGAGCTGCTCGCGCAGGTACTCCGCGATCAGGCGCTGCTGCTCCGTGCCCGCGACGTGGGGCTCCTCCGTGAGAAACGCGAGCCAGGCCCGCGCCTTCTCGGGAGTTGGCGTTGCGAGGAACGTTGCTTCCGCTTGCTGCTGGGACGATAGCGACGAGGGGAAGAAGCCGGTTCCCGGGTCGGCGGCGGCCGCTCGCGTCACGAGTACGAGGATCGCAGTGGCGGTCGCATGCAGCTTGATCCTGTCGAGAGGGCCACGCATGCCGCTCCTCCTTTCCGTGCGCTCGCCGAGCGAGGTCGACCGCAATCCTACCCGGGTTTCGAAGGGTCGTGCGGGCCCGTCTGTCGCTTGCAATCGACGGATCGATGAGTCTACGCTGACCGATAGGTCATTTAACTGACGGGACATCCATGCAGCTGGACCAGCCGGTGAGAACCAAGGAGCAGGTGATCCGGGACTTCCGAACCTCGGAGATCCTCGGGGCGGCCAGGCGGGTGATCGCGGAGATCGGCTTTGCTGAGGCCTCCATGGAACGCATCGCTCAGGAGGCGGGTATCTCCAAGGGGACGATCTATCTGTACTTCGAGGGCAAGGACGCCCTCCTGGTCGAAGCGCTGAAGTACGGCTTCGGGCTCTTGATCGATCGGTCGCGCAACGCCGCGCGGCGAGCCCGCGGTCCCCACGCCAAGCTGTGCGCGGTGGTCCAAGCCTGGCTTGAGCACTCGGAGGACCAGCGCGCGTTCTTCGAATCGCTCGAGACCTGGCCGCAGCTCGGCACCAGCGGCGGGTCTTTGCTCCGGGACTTGCAGCCGCACACAGAAGCCTACCTCCACTTTCTCGTCGGCCTGATCGAACGGGGCATCCGCGCGGGTGCCTTCCGGAAGATCGACTCGCGACGCGCTGCCCGGGCGCTGGTCGAGCTGACAAGGGGCGCGATCACCGAGCGACTCCGACAGGCGGAACCGACTTCGACCGCCGCCGAGGTTGCCGCGATCGTGGGCATGTTCGTAAACGGAATTGGAGCAGGAGAACGCACGTGAGTAAGTCCGTACGCGCAATAGGGTTGGCGATCTTCCTTCTGTCCAGCGTGGCGAGGGCGGACGAAGCTCCGGAGCCGCCGCCTGCAGGTCCTCCGGCAGGCACGGTCATGTCGCAGCCCGCGCTCGGTTCGGAGCTTCGCATCAGCCGCGATGACGCGATCCGGTTGGCGCTGGAGAACAACCTGAACCTGATCATCGCCCGGACGGGGCCAGAGCTAGCCCAGCAACAGGTCGAGCGCGCCGGTGGCGCCTTCGACCCGCAGCTCTACTTGGATCACGAGTTCGCGGACAACGAGACCCCGATCTTCAATCCCTTCCAGGTAGCTCTAGGTGGAGGTACCTCGATCAAGGACAAGCAGTGGCTCTACAGCGGCGGTGTCGCGGGGCTGGTGCCCGCTGGAGTGACCTACACTTCCAGCTACAACGTCCGTCGGCTAGAGACCTCATCGGCTTTTAGCGCCCTCTTGCCCGAGTGGCGCGGGGACTGGGAGAGCGAGCTCACGATTCCGGTCCTCAAGAACCTGTTCAGCAATCCCGCCTCCGTCACCGTCGAGCGGAGCGAGATCGGGCTCGACATCTCGGTCGAGGACTTCCGGGAGGACCTGATGGACGAGGTTCGTACCGTGGAGTTCGCCTACTGGGAGCTCGGGGCAGCCCGGGCCGAGGAGGGCGTTGCCCAGAAGAGCCTCCAGACCGCGCGGGATCTGCTCGAGCAGACCCGCGTCCGGTATGAGGTTGGCGTCGTGTCAAAAGTCCTGGTCACCCAGGCCGAGGCGGGTGTCGCGGAGCGCGAGGTGACGGCGATCGTCGCGCTGAATCGCGCCGAGGGCGCCGAGGACGCGCTACTGGATCTGATCGCGGCGCCAACGATGGAGGAGTTCGAGAGCACCCGGCTCGTCGTCGACGACCCGACCTTCGTGGACTACACCGTCGAACCAGACGTGATCATCCGGCGGGCTATGCGTCTGCGTCCCGAGATTCAGATTGCCCGGAAACAAGTGGAAGATGCCGAGATCCAGCTCCGGCTAGCAACGAACCAATTGCTCCCGAGCCTCGACCTGGTCGCCTCGTACCGACTGAGCGGACTGGCTGGGAAGTCAACCGGTCGTACAGACTTCCTGACGGGGGACCCGATCGTATCGCCTTTTCCGAAGCACAGCTCTGGGGTTACCGACGACTGGTTCTCGGCCAGCCAGAATCGCAGTTGGGTGATCGGTGCGCGCTTCGAGCTGCCGCTCGGGAACGACGTGGCGCGCGCGGAGCTGGCTCAGCGCAAGATCGAGCTGCGGCGCGCGTTCACCAGCATGAGGCGTGTCGAGCAGGACATTATCCTCGACGTACGCGACGCCGCGCGCGTGTTGCGCAACTCGGCCGACTCGGTAGCGGCCTCGGAGCGACGCCGTGTCGCGTCGCAGGAAACGCTGCGTGCCGAAGAGGAGCGGCTGCGTCTCGGAGACTCGACACCGTTCCTGGTACTGGAATTCGAGGAAGATCTGACCGAGTCCGAGAGCCAGGTGATCCAGTCGCTGCAGGCCTACCGGAACGCGATCACGGCGATCGAACGCTCCCAGGCCACCCTGCTCGAGACCCGGAGCATCTCCCTGGTGCGAGAGCTGCAGCGACGCTGAGCCCCTGTTCGGTTTTGCTGTCGCCTTCGCGACGGGCTCTGCCATACTGGACGCATGAAGCGCATCCTGGTTGCCATCGATCTCTCGGATGTGACGGCGATCATGCTGGACGTTGCAAGTGAGCTCGCCAGCGAGTTCAAGGCAAGGCTCTACCTGGTCCACGTTGCAAAGGTCCCCCACACGTACGTGGCCCACGGGGGCGGGGCGCAGTTCGGCTTCGACCCCGCCTACACGGTGCTCTCGCGAGACGAGATCGCGCACCAGCTCCGTGACGAGCACCGCGAGCTGCAGGAGCACGGGGCCAGAATCGAGGCCGAGGGAGTTCAAGTGGCCGCGCTGCTGCTGCCGGGTGATCCCGTTGTGAAGATCCTGGAGGAGGCCGAGAAGCTGGACGTGGACCTGATCGTGATGGGTTCCCACGGCCACGGCGCGATCTACGAGCTCCTGGTCGGGAGCGTGACCGAGGGCGTGCTGCGCAAGGCGCGGCGGCCCGTCCTGGTCGTTCCCAGCGAACGAGGGCCGGAGAGGAGCGAGGGATGAGTGCGGAAGCAAAAGTGTGCGTGGTTGTCGGAGTCGGTCCCGGGCTTGGCGCCGCCTGCTGCCGCCGCTTCGCGGCCGCGGGCTTTCAGGTTGCCATGCTGGCGCGAAACGAGAGCCGTCTGGAAGAGCTCGAGAAGACCATTCCCGGGAGCCGGCGCTTCGCGGCCGATGTCTCGGATGAAAAGCAGATCTCCGAGGCCCTGCAGCGCGTGCGCTCGGAGCTCGGCCCGATCGACGTCGTCGTGTACAACGCCGCCCGCGGCACCTTCGGTAGCTTTCTGGAGATCGAGCCAGAGGACTTCGAAAGGAACTTCCGCGTCAACGCCCTGGGGCTCCTCTACGTGGCGCGAGACGTGGCGCCCGCAATGGTCGAGGCGGGTCGGGGGTCGATCATCGTCACAGGAAATACATCGGCACGGCGTGGCAAGGCCCACTTTGCGGCCTTCGCGCCCACCAAGGCGGCGCAGCGCATCCTTGCCGAGGCCATGGCTCGGGACCTCGGCCCGAAGGGCGTCCACGTTGCGTACGTGGTGATCGACGCTGTGATCGATCTGCCCTGGACGCGAGAGCGCTCCCCGGACCGACCCGACGAGTTCTATGCCCGTCCGGCGGCTCTTGCCGAGACGGTCTATCAACTGTCGGAGCAGGATCGCTCGGCGTGGTCCTTCGAGGTGGACCTCCGCCCGTTCGGAGAAGAGTGGTAAGCGTTTCCTCGCCCGGCCTAGAATTGTCTCCAACCGACGAGGGGAACGAGCGATGCCGACCTACATCCTTCTCAGCAGTCTGACTCCTGAGGGCCAGAAGACCCTCTACAATCGTCCCGACCGCCTTCAAGAGGTGAACCAGGAGATCAGCGACTTCGGCTGCAAGATCGTCGCGCAGTACGCGGTCCTGGGTCCGTATGACTTCCTGACCATCGTGGAGGCGGAAGACAACGAAACCGCAGCGCAGCTCTCCGTCGATCTGGGAGCAAGGGGGACCATCAACATCCTCACACTCCCCGCCATCACCACGGAGGCACTTCGCGAGAAGCTCAAGTCGTCCTCGCAGGTCGGAGGCTCCTGAGCGATGTACGTCCCCACCTTCGTGCTGCTCAGCCAGCTGACGCCAGAAGGGCGGCAGACGCTTCGGGAGAGCCCCGACCGGCTGGACGAAGTGAACGAGGAGATCAGCTACTTCGGTTGCAAGATCCTGAAGCAGTTCGCCGTCCTGGGGCAATACGACTTCGTGACGGTGATCGAGGCTCCAGATAACGAGACCGTGGCGCAGCTCTCGCTCGCCCTGGGGGCGCGGGGAACGGTGAACATCACCTCCCTGGCGGCCGCACCCTTGGGCGACTTCCTGGGCCGGCTCAAGGGTCCGGCCAAGGTGGGGGCCGCTGCCTCAGATTGACATCGGATCGGGATCGAGGCCGAGTAAGAAGCGGCCGATCGAGCCGTAGTGGGCGCTTCGTGCCTGCACGTGCTGGATGATCACGTGGATGTCCTGAAAGCGTCGCTGCACCGGGCTGCTCAGGAAGATGGCGTCCGACCCGGCGACCTCGTACGCTAGATCCACGGCTTGTGCAGCCAGGCGGATCGTATGCGTACCCGCCATGCGCATGCGAATGCGCTCCCTCACGCTGATGGTGCCTGAGCTGGACACCGAATCCCAAACTTCTCTCACGCTCTCGTGCAGAAAGGCTCTTGCACAGTGCCAGATCGTCTCGGCCTGGCCCACCTGCCTCTGCACGGTGTCCTGATCGCGCAAGAGCTGCCGCGCGCCGCGTGGATTCTTCGTTCCGCAGATCTCGAGCGTGGCGTCGAGCGCACTGCGGGCTACGCCGAGCGCCACCGCAGCAAAGCCGCACGCGAAGAGCAGGTTCATCGGAATCACGTACAGGATGCCCGGCTCTACGGATGCCTCCCAGATCGAGGGGGCCCGCGCTCTTGGAACGAAGACACCGTCGACGGTGAAGTGGTGGCTGCCAGTGCCGCGAAGTCCGCGCACGTCCCATGTGTCGATGATCTCGGCTTTGCTCTTCGGAAAGAGCATGAAGCGTATGTCTGGTTTGCCGTCCGCCAGCTGTCGCCGTTCCCCGTTTTCCTTTACCGCCGCAATGCCTGCCAGCCAGGTCGCGTGTCGGCAGCCACTGCTGAAGGTCCAGCGACCGCTCAGTCGGTAGCCTCCTTCGACCTCCGCAGCTTCGCCGCCTGGCGGGGGGCCGTTTGCGACGACGCCGCGCTCGTTGCCCCAGATCGCTCGCGCTGCATCCCTGGCCATGAAGGCGGATCGGGTGGCGAATACGGCCGCCTGGTTCACGCACCATCCCGCGCTTCCGTCTGCCGCGGAGATCTCCTCGATGACATCGAGATAGCTCGGATAGGCCAGCTCACTACCGCCGAGTGATCGAGGCACGAGGAGCCGGAACAAGCCAGCCTGCTTGAGCTCGTCGGCCAGGGCTTCGGGGAGCTCTCGCTCTTCATCGATCCGATCTTGCGCTTCCCGGATTCGAGGTGTCAGCTGGCGCGCAATCTCGAGCGCCGTATTCCGAGGCTGCTCAGTCTCCACCGATCCGCTCCCTGTCAAGCCCGAGGCCCCATCGTAGGCAGCGGCGACGCGCGTCGTCCGACATGCGTCGGGGACTCTACCACCGCTCTGACCGCGATGGCTCCTGAAAGCAGGGCTCCGCAAGCTCCGAGGGCTATGTTCTCGCGATGGACGCCGCGCACCCGACGACCACGCTCGTCCTCGCCCTGGCCGCTGGAGTTCTGGCGCAGCTGGTGGCGCGTCACACACGCATCTCTGCGATCGTCGTGCTCCTCGCGATCGGTGCGGCACTCGGACCGGACGGACTCGGCTGGGTGCGCCCACGCGACCTGGGCAGGGGGCTCTTCGCAATCGTCGAGCTGGCCGTTGCCATCATCGTCTTCGAGGGGGGACTCAACCTCGAGATCTCGCGACTGCGCCGCGGGCAACTGCCGATCCGGCGCCTCGTCACCGTCGGCGCAGTCATCACCATGGTCGGCGGGGCGGCGTGTGCTCGCGCACTGCTGGGTTGGCCCTGGCTTCAGTGCTTGCTCTTCGGGAGCCTCGTTGTCGTGACCGGCCCGACCGTCATCGGGCCCCTGGTATCGGAGCTTCGGCTGCGTCCCCGAGTGGCCACGGTGCTCGAGGCCGAAGGCGTGCTCATCGATCCGATCGGCGCGATTCTCGCGGTGCTGATGCTCGAGATCATTCTGGCGCCGGGGCAGGGTACGCTGGCCAGTGGTGGTCTCGGGCTGCTGCTGCGGCTCGGCGCCGGCATTGCCATGGGTCTCGTTGGGGGTCTGCTACTGGCCTGGCTGCTTCGTGCGCCGCGCATCGTCCCCGAAGGGTCCGAGAACATCTTCACCCTCGCTGCGGTTCTGGGGCTCTTTCAGGGCTGCAACGAGATCGTGGGCCAGAGCGGAATCCTCGCTGTTGCGGTAGCGGGGGTCGTCGTGGGAAATGTTCGAACACGTGTCGATCGAGACCTGCGCGAGTTCAAGGATCAGGTCTCGTTGCTCCTGATCGGGCTGCTCTTCATCTTGCTCGCAGCAGATGTTCGCTTCGCCGACGTGGCTGCTCTCGGCTGGGCCGGGTTGGCCGTCGTGGGCGCGCTGATCCTCGTCGTTCGCCCGCTCAATGTATGGGTCTCTACCTGGGGATCCCAGCTGAGCCCGCGCGAGCGGCTTTTCGTGGCGTGGCTGGCTCCGCGCGGGATTGTCGCCGCGGCACTCGCCTCGCTGACCGCGGCCGGCCTCGAGGCGGGCGGACTGTCCGGTGGCGTGGAGCTGCGCGCGCTCGTGTTTCTGACCATATTGGGGACGGTCCTTCTCGCTGGACTTAGCGCGGGCCCCGTGGCCCGCGCGCTGGACGTCTGCCTGCCGGGCCGCGATACGGTCGCGATCTTGGGAGCGCAGGGTCTCGGGCTCGCCCTTGCGGTCGAGCTGCGCGACGGTGGGGTCCCCGTCGTGTTCGTGGACTCCAACCCACACAACTGCCGTCGCGCCGAGGAGGCGGGTTTCCCAGTCGTCTTCGGAAACGCGCTGGAAGAGCGCACTCTCGCCCGAGCGCGTTTCGGTGACGTCGGGACGGCCGTCGGCCTCACGACCAACGAGACCCTGAATGGTCTCTTCGTCTCCCGTGCGCGCGATCTCTACTCCGTACCCGACGCGCGCATCGCACTGACTAGCTCCGCCTCGGGCATCACGCCCGAGATCGCGCGCAGCCAGGAGGCGGCGATGCTCTTCGAGAGCCCGCACGATCTGGAGCGTTGGGACGTGCGCCTTCGCCACGGCGACGTCGTGATCGAGCACCTCGAGCTCGGCGGGACCGAGGACGCCGCTGGCGATGAGCAGAGCGCCGAGGCGCAGGCTCTGAGCGAGCGCTTTGTGATGCTGGCGCTCCGACGCGCCGATCAGGTGACGCCGATGTCCGGCGACACAGTGCCACGAGTCGGCGACGTCGCCTCCGTCGCCGTCTACGTTCCCGAACACGACGAAGCCTTGCGCGAGCTGTCGGAACGCGGCTGGCAGCTCAGGCAAGCTGCCTGAGACCATTGGCGGCAAAGGCCCATGCGAGCCCGCGGCGGAGTCGCACTCGCGAGCTAGATGAGAAAGAGCGGGTTCGTCGGCTCCAGCCCCAGCTTCACGCGCCCTGCCTCCTCGAGCCAGAACGGTTGCAGAATTACATGCTGCATGACGGCGTGGATATCGCGGTGCGCACGCTCGATCGGATTGTCGACGTAGAGCGACGACGTTCCGGCGGCCGCGTACAACGCCGTGACAGCGGAGCGGCACTCGAGCGCGGTCGTGATGGCCGCAGCCCAGACGCGGGCGATATCCTCGGGCGTGGGCGATTCGCCCGCTTCCACCTTACGCCACAAGTCGCCGTACGCTGCGCGTAGATTCGTGCGCATGGCATCGAGGGTCGTAGCTGTTCTCGCAACCGTGGACTGGTTCGCCCCCCGGTCTCGTAGATCCGGGCCGGGATCGGGCGAGACCTTGGTTCGCCCGAGCTCGACCAGGGCATCCGTGGTCGCCTGCGCGATTCCGAGGCATATCGACGCGCACCCCGCGGCCATCGTCACGCCTACCGGGACGCGGCCCAGGGGGGAATCGATCAGACTGGCGTCGGCGAATGAGACCGATCGCTCGAGGGGCACGACCTCATCCTCGAGGACGGTGTCGTGGCTCCCCGTGCCACGCAGACCGCCCACATGCCAGGTATCGAGGATCCGGTGGTTCGCGCGGGGAACGAAGAACATACGCATGTTCGGGACGCCGCGCGTCAACATCTGCACCTCGCCGCCTTCCTCGACCAGGCACATGACCGGAATCCACTGCGCGTGCATGCAGCCCGAAACGACGCTCCAGCGACCCGTGATCCGGTAGCTCGTACCGTCTGCAACCGCCCTGCCGGATGGTCGCGTCGAGTTTGCATGCAGGCAGCGCGGGTCGCCGTAGATATCCTTGCGGACGTCTGGCGACAAGAAGCGGGCGAACCAGCAGACGAGGGAGTTGTTCCACGCAACCCACGCCACTGATGCCTCGGCCGCAGCTAAGGTCTCGTAGACGGCAAGTGCATCGAGCGGAGCGGTCTCCAGCCCGCCATCTTCCTGTGTCAGCGCCATCCGGCAGAGTCTGGTCTCGATCAAGGCCTCGACGATCGGCTCCGCCAGCTGACGCCCGGCTTCCGTCTCGCCGCGGTTCTTGATGATGAGGTCGCGCAGGCCTACGGCGGCGGCGAGGGGGTCGTTCGCTATCACGAGATCTCCTGCAAGTTGAACGCGAGAGGTGCCTGGTTCGGCGAGCGTACCCTCGGCGGGCGATTCCTGTCGAATCGGCACGGCGGTGAGCTCTCGGATCTCAGTCAGCGTGACGCCGATACCGAGATGTAGAGTCAAGCTCCAGGCAGGATCTGGGGGGAGCCCCGACCGCTGTATGATGGCCTGGCGCCTTCGAGGGTCTTCGGGCGCGCGGCCACGGGTGGTCGGGAGACGCGAAGATGTGGCAGCAGCTCTGGATGGGCGATGCGAACGGCCTCGACCTGTTCATTGTCGCGTCCATGTTGTTCCTGGGCGCGGCCTTCCTCTTCATCATCTTGGGCTACGCGAAGGGGCTCTGGGCATGTCCTCGCGAGCTCTACCTGATCCTGTTCACCAAGATCGTGGAGTTCTCCGCCTATGCCGCGGCCCTGCTGGCGTTCGTCCTCTACCTGCACCATGACGTGGGGCTAAGCGACGTAGCAGCGGGCTCCTATATCGGCACGTGGTCGGTCGCGGTGGCCGGTGTCACGTTGCTGGTGGGCGCGGTCTGCGACGCGATCGGGATCAAGAGGACGCTTCTGATCGGCTGTTTCGCGCTGCTGTTCGCTCGCTTCTTTCTTCCCCTCCTGAACGACCTCGCGCTCGTGACGGTACTGGGGTTCATTCCGCTGGCCTTCGGGATCGCCATCACGGGACCTGTACTCCTGGTCGGCGTCAAGCGCTACACGACAGCCGCTGGCGCCACGCTGGCATTCGGCCTCTTGTACACCATGATCAATCTCGGGTGGGCTATTGGTGGCTGGATCTTCGACTTCGTTCGCGGCACGTACGGCGACTTCTCCGTGGCGACGACCCTTCCGCTGGTAGGCGAGGTGTCCGTCTATCAGTTGATCTTCGCAGTTGGCTTCGCCTTCACGGTGCCCAACCTGATCGCCGTCTCGCTCATGCGGGCCAACGTCGAGATGACCGAAGGCGGCATCCGGTTCGACGCAGAGGGGCCTTCGCGGGCGCGGAGCTCCGTTGCTGCGATCGGGACGCAGATGACCTCTGCCCTGCGAGATACGATCGCCATTCTGCGCAGCGTCGTCCGGGAAAGGCGCTTCTGGATCTTCCTCTCGCTGCTCGGGATCCTCGTCTTCGTGCGCCTGATTCACTACCACTTCATCTTCACATTCCCGACTTACGGCATCCGTCTGTTTGGCGAGGGAGCGAAGGTCGGGAACCTGTACGCGGTGCTCAACCCGCTGATGATCGTCTTTCTGACCCCGCTCTTCGCAGTCATGACCGCGAGGGTGAGCAGCTACAGGATGCTGATTTGGGGCAGCGGCATCTCGGTGCTCTCGCTAGGGATAGCCACCTTGCCACCGGAGCTCTTCGCACCGCTGGTCAACACCGGGTTCGGTGAGCTGGTCTACAGTCGCTGGCTCGATGTGCCCGAGGGGCAGTGGGACCCGTTCTACCTCGTCCTGGTGATCTTCATCTCGGTCTACAGTGTGGGGGAGGCGTTCTGGGGCGCACGGGTGCTGCAGTTCACGGCCGAGCTCGCGCCGCCAGGCAGAGAGGGCTCGTACATCGCGCTCTCGTACATGCCGTTCTTCGTCGCCCAGATCTTTGTGGGCCCAATGTCGGGCCTCCTGCTCGCGACCTATATGCCCGAAGGCCACTCGAGCTACCCGGACCACTACATGGTGTGGGTCTGGATCGGCGTGATGGCGGTTCTGACCCCGCTCGGCATGCTGCTGTTCGGTAGGCTCTTCAGGCGCGCCGAGCGCGACTCCGCGGCGGATGGACAGCCTTCAGCCGAGCCGCTCCCGGCTCAGGCCGCAGCCGATAGCTGAGCGGCTCCCGTGAATAGAAGCAGGATTCTGGGTGCCCTCTACAGGTCGTAGAGGCGTGCGACGTTGTCGTGGGTGATCTTGCGGACGATCTCCGGACCGACGCTGTTGAAGGTGTGCTCGATCGTCTTCCTGCTATTGGGCCAGGTCGAGTCGCCGTGCGGGTAGTCGGAGGCCCACATCAGTTGATCCGCGCCCGTGAAGTCGACTGCGCTCACGCCCACTGGGTCGTCCTGGAAGGTCGCGAAGCAGTTCTGCTCGAAGTAATCCAGCGGCGAGAGCGGGTCGTTGTAGTCGAGCATGTACCGGAACTGTTCGAAGGCGTGCTTCAGCCTGTAGAGGAAGTGGCCGATCCAGCCGATGTCGTTCTCGACCGAGACCACCTTGAGCTCCGGGTGCCGGGCGAAGACGCCGAGCGTCAGCATCGCGGTGAGGGACTGCTGCGCTGCGTGGGGGAGGGCCATGTAGCCCATCAGGAATGGGCCGCTCCCTAGCCCGGTGCCCTCCCTTCCGGTCAGGATATGGAGGCTGATCGGCATGCCGAGGTCGGCAGCCGCTGCCCAGAAGGGATCGAACTCGAGGTCGCCATAGTTGCGGCCTTGACCGGGGTCGTTCCAGATCATGGCGCCGCGCAGTCCAAGCGCGCGGGTGCGCTCGAGCTCCGCGATGCCCGCCGCAATATCTTCCAGGCTGATCATGGCGATGCCAAAGAGTCGGCCGGGCAGCTCTGCCTGGAAGTCGGCCACCCACGAGTTGTACGCGCGAAAGACCGCCTGCTGGTAGGGTACGTCGGAGATCCCGAACATGGGCATCGCCATGCTCGGGTAGACGATCTCGAGGCTCACGCCGTCCACGTCCTGGTCTCTCCTGCGCGCTGTCGGGTCCCAGCCTCCCTGGCGGATCTCCGCGTAGCCCCGCTGGTTCGCCTTGCTGCGCTCGCGGGGATCGGAGACGTCGGCCGCGGCGAAGCTCGCGATGGGCTGAGGCCTGATGCCCTCGCACACCATGAACTCTCCCTCCGCCTCGCTGCCGTCCTCGCGCGTGATGGAGGTCTCGATGTGAGGGGCGCGATCGCGGAAGCCCGGATCGATGTAGTTCGTCCACAGATCGCGTGGCTCGACCACGTGGGAATCTGCCGAGTAGACGATCTGATCAGCCTGGAGAACGCGCGCCTCGCTCATTCCAGTTCCTCCCTTGGTTGCTGACTGGAAGCCAGTCGCAAGTCTAGTCCCGCGCTCGACGACGCCACAAGCCGTTCGACGTATCAGGGAAGACCCAGAGCCACCCACTCAGCGGGGTGATCCACGCCCCCGATGGCACGACAGGGGCAGATAGATGCAGCCCAGCTCCTCATCCACAGTGATCCGTAGCATACAATTGGGGAACGAAGAGGAGGCTGCGCACATGGACAGCGGTGAGATCGCAAAACAGCTGATGGTCCTGCAGGACATCGAGGCGATCAAGCAGTTGAAAGCCGAATACTGCGACATTTGCGATGACGACCACAATCAAGACCGGATCGTGAAGATTTTCTCCGACGCCGGCATTTGGGAAGGAGAAGGGATTGCCCGTGCGCAGGGGCATGAGGAAATCCGGAAGCTGTTCAAGAGCTTCGCTGAACGGATCAGTTTCTCGCAGCACAACGTTTTCAATCCGCGCATCACGGTGAGGGGCGACACAGCGCACGCTATCTGGTACTTCCTCGGTCCATTCACCTACCGCAAGGGCAATCGCCAGCACTGGCTTGGAGCCCGCTACGAAGATGACTACGTGAAAGCTGACGGCACGTGGAAATTCAAGCACCTGCGGGCCTTCGGTCGCATGCGTGCACCGTACGAGGAGGGATGGGCCCCGCGGGCCAAAGCAGACTAGGTGAGACCGGCGGGTGTGCGATGATGGCTCCTTGCACAAACTCGAGGGGAGAATGCGATGCGATTCGGGGTGTTCTACGAGCTGCAGGTACCCAAGCCCTGGGATGAGGGGTCCGAGCACCGGCTGATCCAGGATTCCATTGAGCAGGTTCAGCTGGCCGACCGGATCGGAGTCGACTACGCCTGGTCCGTAGAGCACCACTTCCTCGACGAGTACTCGCACTGCTCCGCGTCCGAAGTGTTCCTCACCGCGCTCGCGGCGAAGACCGAGCGGATCCGCGTCGGCTTCGGCATCCGCCAGGTCATCCCGAACTACAACCACCCCTCGCGGACGGCCGAGGCGGTGTCGATGCTGGACCTGGTCTCGAACGGTCGCGTCGAATTCGGCATCGGCGAGGGCGCGACCCGGCTCGAGCTCCACGGCTACGGTATTCCGGCCAGGCGCAAGCAGGCACTCTCGCTCGAGGCCGCCGAGCAGATCGCGAACATGATGGTGATGGAGCCGTACCCTGGCTTCGAGGGCGAGGGCTTCTCGATGCCCTGCCGGAACGTGCTGCCGAAGCCATACCAGAAGCCGCACCCGCCCATGTGGCTGGCGTGCACGAACCGCCGGACCATCGAGACCGCGGCCAGGAACGGCCTCGGTGCGCTGGCGTTCACGTTCGTCGATGAGAAAGAGGCGCGCACGTGGGCGGACACGTACTACTCGATCATCAAGTCCGACGAGTGTGTGCCGCTTGGCCACAGCGTCAACGCGAACATCGCGATCGTGGCAGGGTTCACGCTGCACCCGAACGCGGAGGAGGCGCGGCGGAGGGGGATGGACGGCTTCGCCTTCTTCCGGTACGCGATCAACGCGCTGGTGGCGAACGACACCAGGCCCGGCCGCAGCTCGCTCTGGGATGAGTACCTGGAGCTGCGCGACCGCGACCTCCCCACGATTGCGTCTCCAGGCATCGGAACGCCAGCCGAGTACACCGAACTGGTCAAGAGCTTCGACGAGGTTGGCGTGGACCAGATCATCTTCCTCCAGCAGGCAGGGAAAAACCGCCACGAGGACATCTGCGAGAGTCTCGATCTGTTCGGAAAGGAGGTCCTCCCGGAGTTCGTCGAGAGGCGCGAGGAGCGCGAGGCGCGCAAGGCAGAGGAGCTTGCCCCGTACATTGAGAAGGCGCTCGGCCGCAAGCGCTTGATGCCCGCCCTGTCAGACGACGAGATCCCGATCGTCAAGGCCTCCCGCGAGCGCGAGGCCTTCTACCACAAGGACTGAGGGAGGCACCGATGGAGGACTTTCCTGGAAAGCTGGCGGTGGTCACGGGAGGCGGACCCATGAGCGCTACCACCATCATATGGGGAGGTAAATCGATTTCCCGTTTGGTTTCGAGCCGGCGCGGCGCCTGAAGTAGGCTCTGGCCCGCTCGTGCGGGGCATCGAGCCGTTCGAGGCAACTGACGAGCTCTACTTGTGCGAATACCTGGGCGACATCACGCCACTCTTGGAGACTCGCTTTACCGGAAAATTCGACGGGGGTTATATCGAGAACGACTGGCCCGACGACCAGGCGCGTCTCGTCGGCTACACGCACCGCGTAGGAGCGGGCGAGGTCTTCTATCTCACCCTCGGGCACTGCTGCGGGAAGTACGACATGCAGCCGGTTCGGGACGAGACGGAAGTGGTGCGCGGTTCGTGGGACAACCCGGTTTTCTACGAGCTCCTGCGACGCGGGCTCGAGTGGGCGAAACATCGCCTCTGACGCCGCACGTTTCCTGGCCTAGGTCGTGAACCAGAGCTCGCGGACCTCGTCGTCGAAGCTCTGCTCGACGCGGCGCTCGGCGTCGAGGATCAGGACTGGCCGCTCCGGTACCGAATACTGGGGCCACTCGGGCTCGCCGGCCGCCGACGGCGTTCCCGTGCGGGCGAACCGGACCCAGTACTCGCGCATCGCTCGCCCCAGCTCTTTCGGCGCGTTGGACCCAGCGTACGCGCTGAGCGGACCCGCATCCGGGTTGTTCGCCCAGTCCCACAGGAACGGAAGCTCCATGGCGTGCGATGCGCGGAGCTCACCACCCGCGTGGTCGGTCTCCCAGGTGCAAAGCCACGACCAGCAGCGACCGCCGGATTCGGCGGCAGCGTCCAGGATACGCACCATGGAGTTGCGGAACATCGTGTCCGTCAGCGCGTAGACCAGCTTCTCGCGCGGCGTCGAGCCCGGCGCAAACTTCTCGTAGACCTCCAACGCGCGCGCTCCGTTGACACCCTCGCGCTCGAAGAGTGCGCCCGCCTCGCCGGCGCTGAAGTCGCTCGTGCCCAGGATCTGCGGGAACAGCGTGCCCTCGTGGCGGCAGCCGCCCCCCAAGAACGGGACGTTGCGCTCCCCTCGCTCCCGGACGGTGTCCGCAACGGCCGCCGGGATCAGGTTCCCATCGATCGCCGGTGAGTAGGTCACGTTGTCCTGGCGCCGAACCGCCAAGTTGGGCTCCGGGACGGCGCTCGGTTCCTCCAGGGCGAACAGCGCGATCAGTTCCTCGACGCTCGCCCGGCGCAAAGTGTCAAGGCCGTCACGGGCCGGGTCCCCGCCGAGCCGGCGAATCAGGTCGTTTGTAAAGTCGACGTGCCCGCGTCCTACGGGGATCAGGTCGACGTGCGGGCTGTGAACGACGGCCTTGTGGAAGAGCCCCTCGGCGCTCGGGCAGCCCAGGAGCATGGCGGTGGACGTCCCCCCGGCCGACTCCCCGAAGATCAGCACGTTGTGCGGGTCGCCGCCGAAAGCGCCGATGTTGTCGCGGGTCCACTCGAGCGCGCAGATCTGGTCCAGGATGCCGGTATTCACCGACTCGCTGAGCTCGGGATCGAGGTGCCCCACATGCATGAAGCCGAGAGGCCCCATCCGGTAGTTGACGGTGACTACAACCACGTCGTGCTCGCGCGCGAAGACCCTCCCGTCGTACACGCGCCCGGAACCCACCACGTAGCCCCCGCCATGGATCCAGAACAGAACAGGGCGCTGCGCTCCATCCACCGCGGGTGTATACACGTTGAGGAACAGGCAGTCCTCATCCGTGGGCTCGACGGGCAGCGGCAAGGGGTCGTCCGGCTGGAACATGAGCGGCTGAGGAGCCGAGGGACCAAACCGGGTCGCGTCGTAGACGTCGGACCATGGGTCGACTGGCACCGGGGGCCGGAAGCGCAGATCTCCCACGGGCGCCCTGGCGAAGCGGATACCCCGGAATTCGCAACAGCCATCGCGCTCGTGCCCCCGGATTCGCCCGAGTGGCGTCTCGGCGATCGGTCGATCCTCGGACTCCGCCGTCGTCATCGTTGCGCTCCTTCTCCGACAGCAGTCAGCCTACCAGCTGGTCGCGCTCGACGTCGCGGGACGGGATCGAAGGTACGCTCCGGCCCCGAAGCGCCCCCGCCTACCCGTCTCGGACCCGGGCATATGGCAGGGAGAGTTGACGACTTTGAGCCGCAGCGTTCAGAATCGAGTCGGGCCCAGCGTCTCGAGAGGAGAGGAAGGATGCCTGCTACTTTGATGATGCTAGAGGCGAAGCTGAAGCGCGATGCTCTCGGTCAGATGACGGAGTATCTCGCCAAGAGCCTGCCTGAGACGCTCACTTTCGATGGCTGTCAGTCGCTGACGCCCTACCTCAATGAGGATGGCCAGACCCTCGTCATCGTCGAGCTCTGGGACTCCAAGGCGCACTACGAGAAGTACCTGGCCGCGAGTGGGGTGCTACTCGAAGGCGAGCGACCACGCCTCGGAAGCGGGGAGGATACCGGAGAGCTCGCAGAGTTCGAGGAGATGCTAGAGGGCGAACCCAGCTTCCGGTTCTTCGAGCCGATCGACGCGTAGGGTAGACGCCCGTCCGATTTACGATGCTTGTCAGAACCCGAGAAACCCTCATACACTCCTATCTGTTGTCCTGACGAGCAGACCAGAAATACCCGGGAGGAGAGCGATATGGACGCTGACGTGATCGGAGCAAACCCTGCTGAGAAACGGATTCGACGACTCCTGCTTGGGGGGCTCTGCGTGGGCCTCCTCGTCGCACAGGCGGACGTGGCCCATGCCCAGCTGTCGGCGATACATGGGGAATGGAGCAGCTACGCAAGCGACAAGGCGAACACGAAGTACATCCAGCTGGAGCAGATCGATCATGACAACGTCGGCGATCTTCGCGTTCTCTGGCGCCGGCCAGGGGTCGATCCTCAGATCACCGAGGCGTTCCCTGACCTGAACCCACACAACTATCTCCAGTCGACGCCGCTCATGATTGGCGGGGTGCTCTACGCATCGAACAGCGTCGGGTTGGTAGAGGCGTTCGATCCCGGGACCGGTGAGACGCTCTGGGTTCAAGAGGCGATCCACGAGGGATTCCAGGGCGTGGCGGGGCGAGGCGCGCGCGGGGTTGCTCACTGGCGCGGCGATTCGAGCCAGCGGATCTTTTCGGTGCGAGGCGACTATCTCGTGTCGGTGAGCACAGAGACAGGGAGCTTGGTTCGAGACTTTGGCGACGACGGGAAGGTGGATCTGACGAGGGAGAGCGAGGGGCCTAATAGTCCGTTTTTTCGCTCCGGCGGGACGTCTGGCCCCATCGTGGTGGGCGACGTGGTCATCGTTGGTGGTGGCGGCGGCGACGATTTTTCAGTGTACCAAGAGGGGGATGTGGAGGATGTCCGGGGCTATGACGTGCGAACCGGCCGTCTGCGCTGGACCTTCCATGTAGTGCCGCGGCCAGGGGAATTCGGGAGCGAGACATGGGAAGACGACTCATGGAAGATCGGCGCGGCTATAGGCGCCTGGCCGCCCCTCACCGTCGATGAGGAGCTGGGCTACATCTATCTGCCAATGTCGTCCCCCATGCACGCCTTCTACGGTGGCGACCGGCCGGGGCAGAATCTCTTCGGCAATAGCCTCGTGTGCATCGACGCCAAGACCGGCGAGCGTGTGTGGCACTACCAGCTCGTGCACCATGATCTGTGGGACTACGACCTGCCGGCGGCGCCGGTGCTCGGCGACATCACCGTCGATGGGAAGCAGATCAAGGCGGTGATGCAGACCACCAAGCACGGCTTTCTGTTCGTGTTCGACCGCGTGACGGGTGAGCCGGTGTGGCCGATTGAAGAGCGGCCGGTGCCGGCGTCGACGACGCCGGGCGAGATTGCGTGGCCGACACAGCCTTTCCCGACCAAGCCGGCTCCGTTCGACCGGCAGGGGGCGAGCGTCGACGATCTGATCGACTTCACGCCGGAGCTGCGTGCCGAGGCGCTCGAGATCGTCAAGCCCTATGTGCTCGGGCCGCTATTCACGCCGCCGTCGGTGGCGGCTCCGGGGCATACCCAGGGTACGGTCAGCGTTCCGGGGGCGTTTGGTGCCGGGAACTGGAACGGTGGGGCGTTCGATCCCGAGACGGGGATCTTCTATGTTGCCTCGCACACGAACCCGTATGTGAACGATCTCGTCAGGCCCCCGGCGTTGGTCGAGGCATCGTCGCCGTACACCCACGGGCCAGAGGGGCCGCCGCTCGCCGCGACCGAGTGCTGTGATCAGTACGATATCTACGGCCCTGAAGGCCTGCCGCTGTTCAAGCCGCCCTATGGGCGAATTACGGCGATCGATGTGAATACGGGCGAGCACGTGTGGATGGCCCCCAACGGAGAAGGGCCGCGCAATCACCCGCGGTTGCAACACCTGAATCTTCCGCCCCTGGGGCAGCAAGGCCGGGCGGCTCCTCTTCTCACGAAGACGCTGCTCTTCATCGGCGAGGGGGATCCGATTATCTTCGGGACGCCTAAAGGCGGTGGGGGAAACAAGTTTCGCGCCTACGACAAGGCCTCGGGCAAGATTCTCTGGGAGACCGCGCTGGCAGCGGGGACCACGGGAGCGCCGATGAGCTACCTGTGGGACGGCAAGCAGTACATCGTCGTTGCCATCGGGAGCGAGGAACACTCGGCTGAGTGGGTGGCGCTGGGTCTCCCCTGAGCCGAGCGACGTCGCCTTCGCCGTTGCATCGGGGCCTGGGCCGCGGGGCGTCTACGTGGAGGCCGTCTCAGTTGTTGGCAGCTCCAGCTTCACACCCATCTGCGCGGCTGCCTCGAGGGCTCCGGCGATCACGAAGTAGTCGACAAGCCTGTCATCCCGGAACGTGAAGACGCTCGCGACCGTAAACTCCAGAGTAAAGCTCTCGCGTTTTTGATTCGACATCGTTGTTGGACATGATCCTGCTCTCTCTTGGTCGGCCAATTGTTTGTAGCGGCTACAGCGAATTCGCAAAGCCGCAGATTGATCTGACAGTGTCGTCATAAATCTCTGGCGTCACGTCAGGAAAGCCCTGGTCTCCGGCGTGAGGCGTGCCATGTACCGTTCGCCCGACGGCGGGCACGCCAGCGGCAAGAAGCTTCCGGTAGTAGACAAGGCCCTCGTCGCGCAGGGGATCCAATTCATTGACAGATATCACATGCGGCGGCAGGCCTTCGAGTTCGCTGATCTTGGCGTGATAAGGCCATGCAAGGGGGTTTGTGCTGTTGGCACCAGTTGGATCGTAGACCTTGACGAGTGTGGCCATCATTGCGCAGTCCATCATATAGCCATCATTCTCGTACAGGGACAAAAGCTCTGCGGGTGGATTCGCGTACGCGCCGGATATGTACGGGCACATGGCATACACACCATCGATCTGGTCCACCCACCCCTCGTGCTTGGCTTTTAGTGTTGTTGCGATTGCGAGGTTTCCACCGCCGGACTCGCCGGAGATGACCACCGACGAAATGCCTAACTGCTCCTTGTTCGCGAATACCCACTGAGCTGCAGCGGAACAATCATTCAACCCAGCAGGATAAGGATGATTGCCCAGTCGACCACCACCGTTTCGAAATTCCACGCCGACAACTACCATTCCGGTGGCCGCAAGGCTGTCTCGGAATCGAATGAACATCGGGTCGGTTGCGCCCATCAGGACCATGCCACCGCCATGGGTGTGAACAATACATGGTATGGGGCCATCACTTTGCTTCGGCTTGTGGATATAGAGGTGTATGTCGTACCCATCGGGCCGCGGGATCACTTCGCTGGTCGTCGATACTGACTCCAGGACGGGCAGGTTCGCGAGAAGCTCTGGGTCTTTCTGTGCCGAGACTTGCTCGAACGCCAGACAATAGGCGAGACATTCCTCGTACGAAGCATTCGGGCCGATCTGGGCTATGCCTTCCCCGAATCCACCAACCGCGGCGACCGCTTCGATGATTTTCGGGTGCGCTCGGCCATCCGTCTCCAGTGTTTCATTGGGGTTACCGAGTCTTCCTGGCAAAAGTGGGGCGATCTCGTTCATGGTAAATCCTCGTAGTCAAATTTTCGATCAGGCATCAAAGATCCTGTAGGTCGTCCTTCGAGAGGGTGCGTGGCGTGGACGCGCCGGTGACGGTGCAATGATATAGGATTGAGTGACCGAAGGATTGCCGCATTGCCCGTACCGGTTCCACCGCTGAAGGAAGCGGACCTACCCAGACGCGAGACGCCCGTCCTCAAGATGATGGGCCCGGGCATCGTGATGGCCGGTATCGCCATCGGTTCGGGCGAGTTGATCATGTGGCCATGGATCACGTCCATCGTTGGCGCCGAACTGCTATGGGCAGCGGCGATCGGCATTTTTTTGCAGTTGTGGATCAACATCGAGGTCGGGCGCTGGGCCGTCGTTACGGGGGAGAGTCCGTTTACCGGCATGGTTCGCGCCCTCAAGTTGATCGTCTATATGTGGGTCGCGATGGTCTTCGTGGGCAAGTTTCTCCCGGGCTGGGCTCGAGAAACTGGGGTAGCACTGCGGGGTCTCCTGTTCGGGGTAGAGAATACGAGCCCCGAGTGGCTGTGGACCGCGATCGTTTTCATGATCATTGGAGCCATCCTCTTCGGTCCGAAGGTCGTCTATACCGCCGTCGAGCGCTGCATCATGTTTCTCATTCTGATCATTGTGGTGGGCCTCGTCTATCTCGTCTGGGAGCTTGCATCGAAAGACATCTTCGTCGCGATGTGGGAAGGCCTGCTGAATGTGGGCCACTTCCCCGATTTTCCGGTCGATGTCCTGGCGGAAGACGGGACGGTGCGCGATCAGCTGACCTTCGGCCGATTTTTCGGGGCGGTCGTGTTCGCCGGACTGGGCGGTCTCGGGAACTTATTTTACGCCTACTACCTTCGGGAAAAACGCGTCGGCATGGGCGCGCGCATGCCGTCTCTCATGAGCGTGGCTCATAAGCACGAGACAAAGGAAATTGACTCGGGCTATTTGTATCCGGATACGGAGGAGAATCAGCGGCGATTCAAGGACTGGATGCGGTTCGTCAAGATCGATCAGATCTATTTCTTCTGGCTCCTGGGCAGTTTCACCATGTTCTTGTTCATCTTCGGCGCGTTGGCCGTGCTGCACCCGACTGGCCAGGTGCCCAGTCAGGGGAGTCTGGTATGGGACCTGGCGGGCATGCTTGAGGACAGCATGGGTGTGAAGGGTCGCTATCTGTTCCTCATTGTCGGCATGGCGGCGTTGTTCAGTTCGCAGCTAGGAGGGGTGGATGGCGGGAGCCGTATTTTCGCCGATTTGCTTCACACGAACTTCAAGTTTGGCCGGTGGTTCAGACTTGAGCAGTGGTACCTAATCCTGGTGAGCAGCACGATGATTATCGGCACCGCTAGCGTCTGGTACTTCGAGAAATATGGCACCTCCGGACTGGATTTCCTCTTCATTTCGGCGCTTATCGGCGGCTTTGCCATGGCTGTCTATGTGCCGTTGCTGTTGTATATGAACTTGAAGTATCTGCCCAGGTCGGCACGGCCCGGTGTGATCAACATTTGCTTCATGCTTATAGCCTCCGCGATGTACATTGGCTTCGCCGGTTACACGATTTTCGACAAGGTGGCGCGCTTCTTCGCGGCGTAGTAGAAGAGCAGGCGGCGCCTGTCCTCCCTGAGACCGGGGAGGTCTCTCGGTTCTAGGACCGGGACCTCGGCTGCCGGATGCTTGGATCGGAGAAGCCGAGTCCTCCACACATCTTGTGGCCCGTCCTCTCGCGCAGCTCCGGCGACAAGCCCTCCAGGGCCTGCCGCGGGAGGTCGAGGTACTGGTTCTCTTCCTGGCGGAGCCAGCCGAGCGAGTAGGTGAGGATCACGCCGGATCGCCACTCGTTCGATACGTTCGCCCCGGCACCATG
The DNA here is from genome assembly GCA_965247115.1 of Myxococcota bacterium. GTDB lineage: Bacteria > Myxococcota_A > UBA9160 > SZUA-336 > SZUA-336 > JAUXJB01. The sequence continues at coordinate 847,648 of CBDFGR010000003.1, read as the reverse complement.
AAGCGTGCCTCCGAGCCAGATCAGCATCGAGCCCGCCGGCATCTCCGCGGAAACAACCTCGTCCGGTTCCGGCTTCCGATCTGCGTCCCAGCGATGGCTGCCCGGAACGAGCAGCGTCCCACCGTTTTCGGCCGTGAAGTCGCTGATGGCCCACATCGTGGCAAGGATCAGGTTCGGCCGCGGCAGAGCGAAGAATGGGAACGCGTCTTCCTCGCGGTGGAGGATCTGCGAGCGGGCGCCGGGGCCAATGGATAGCGCGGCCGTGACGTGAAGCTGGTAGCGCTCGCAATTGGGACTCAGGTGGTGGTCGCAGAGCGCCGTTGGGGTTGGATGCATGACGAGCTTGCCGACCGTCTCCGAGCGTGCGACGAGAGCTGTGACTCGACGGGTGTGTCCGGGGTAGAAGTCGGACGGGTCGTCGCTGGGCGCGACGGTGGCCGCGTCCAGGTGCGGGGCGAGCTCCGCGCGAAGCTGCTCTCGGCCGCTTCGATCCAGCACGTCGGCGACGACCAGAGCGCCTGCGTCGTCGAGTGCTCTGGCCAGCTCCTCTGGCGAATCCGTTGCAGAGTGTTCCGGGATTGACGCCCGCGGGCGATCTGCCTCAGTGGCTGGGCGACTCATGAGTCCTCCTTCCCTTGTTCCGAGCGTACGCCTGACTCTACCAGTTGGAATTCTGCTTTGGCCGCGAGGTAGTCCACACAGCATCGTCGATGACGGGAAGAGCGCGTCGCGGGATACGATTCGCACGCCTGCTCGAATCCACCGGAACCTACCAGCGGCTGGCTTTCGCCTCCGAGAGGATCGCGGTCTGCTGAGCAAGCTCGTGGCGTTCCTGGACCCAGGCGGCGAACTCCGCTAGAGCCTCTGGCGCCAATCCGTCAGGCGTGAGTTTCTGCTGCACGAAGGTCTGCATCGCCTGCATCAGCTCGTCAGCGTGGACGCGATCCAGGCTGAACAGCTGCATGTAGGCCGCCTTCACCTCGTCGAGGCGGTTCAGACCGAGGTACGCTTCGGCCCGGTACTCGATAGCCTCCGTGTATGCAGGCTGCAGCAGCAGCGCCTCGTCATAGGCCTCGAGGGCCGCATCGTACTGCCCGGTGCGGCGGAGCGCGTAGCCCAAACTGCTGTGGGCCTGGTAGAGGATCGGGTTCTTCTCCACTGCCCGCCGGAAGTCTTTGACTGCCTTCCTGTACTGCTTCTGTGCCTTTCGCTCGAGCTTCCCGCGTTTCTTCTCGGAAGTCGCATCCGCGGCCTTGGCCTCGTACGTCCACGCCTTGTCGCGCCTCTTCAGTCCGGAGTTGTAGCGGGACTCCGCGATCTCCGCTGGCGTTCTGATACGCCGGTGCGAGGGCTCCCAGATCGACCCGTCGCCCACTTCGCCGCCGTGTATACCGCCCGAGAGAATGTCGTCGCGCCCGCCCGACGTCCCGCCGCCCGCCGCGAGTGCATCGCCAGGAAGGAGAATAGACATCACTAACAGTGCCCCAAGCACATTCTTCGTCATGTGGCTCTCCAGGGTGTTCTCGCGCCAATATACAGCGAATACGATCGGGAGGGGAGAACTTTAGTGGCCGACGACCTTACGCGCCGTCAACTCGTCCATCTCCGCGGGGGTCAATCCGAGGTGGTTGTACACCACCCGTTCGGTGTGCTCGCCCAACAGCGGCGATCGCAGCGTTGCAGGCCGGCCATGGCCGACGAGCAGCACGGGCACTCCCGTATAGTAACGAGTGCCCGAGGTCGGATGCGACACCGCGCCGAAGAAGCCCGATGCATGCCCTTCCTCGTCCGATGCAATGTCGTCGCCGATAACGACGCGTGACACCGGCACGCCGGCTTCTCTCAAGATCCCTTCGACATCGGCGGCCTCTCGCATCTGCGTCCAACGACTGAGATGCGTATCGATGTCCTTGACCCGCGCTCGGCGACCCTCGGCGTCGCCGAGTTCAGCATCCCGGACCCAGCTCTCGCCAATGACTTCACAGAGTTGCAGCCATTGGTCGTCGTTTTCGACCGCGATAGCAACCCACCGATCGTCCCCCGCGCAGGGATAACATCCGTGCGGAGCCATGTCCGGACTACGATTGCCTAGCGGCGCAACGTCGTGATCGCTGAATTGTTGCTGCAAGTACCGATCCGCGATCAGGTATGCGGCAGTCTCGACCTGCGCAGCTTCCAGGAAACAACCGTGACCGTTCGAGCCGCGCTGCAACAGCGCCGCCAACAGCGGCACCAGCGCCTGCTTGCCCGCGATATGATCCGGATGGTTGAGGGTGGTGCCAACGGCATAGGGGTCGTCTAGATGCGCCCATTGCGAGGTCACGCCCGAAAACGTCTGCAGATTCGGTCCGTATGTCTGGAAGCCGTCGTAGATGCCCCGCCCGAGACCCTGACTGCTCAGATAGACGACGTCTTCGCGCATGGCGCGCACCGACGCGTAGTCGAGGCCCCAGCGCTCGACGATCCCCCCACGCATGTTCTCCATGACCATGTCGCAAGTCCCAGCGAGCTTGCGTACGAGAGCGGCGCCATCTTCCTGAGACATGTCGACGGCGATGGATGTAGTGCCGAGATTCAGCTGATTGAACGTTGGACAGTTGTTCACGTCCGCGGGTCCCGCAAGACCCACTTGGCGCAGAAAGTCGACGCGGACGATCGACTCCACCTTGATCACTTCGGCACCAAATAACGCCAGCAGAGAGGCTGCCTCGGGAACCACAGCGCCGACGCCGAGCTGGAGGATGCGCAAACCGTCGAGAGGCTTGGTGGCGTCGAATCCCGCCGCGATGGGCGGCGCATCCGGCTGGGGCTCGGTGAGCACAGCGCGCGCCTCGTCCATGTGCGCACCGAGTGCCGGGGAGGGCTCGATGGCGACGTTCCACTCATCCGGCTCGACCTTGATTGGCGGTCGAAACAGCTCCATCGCGCCAAATTCGGGATCTACCACATCGACCAGAATTTCCCGGCCGCGTACATGCGAGTCTTGGCGAAATGAATTGAGCGAATAGACCGGCGTGATGGGAAGTCCAAGCTTCTGTCCCTCCCGGAACAACGCCTCGACGGTCTGGGAACGCGTGAACTCCGAGCACATCATGATCAAGGCGTCGGCGTTCTCCAGACGAAACATGACATCGCTCCACGGTCCGGTAACCAGTTCGTCGGGGCTGCCCAAGAGCGTGACAAATGCCTGCCACTGATTGGGCGTCACCGGAAGTGCGCGGACGTAGCCATCACTCGCTTCGAAGATCGGCAGACCACCGGAGCCCAAGCGCATCGTCACCGGACCTTGTCCCGCCGCCTGCATCTCATACGCCAGGAGCGGTCGCGTCCACGGTGTGATCGCCGCGACGGCAGCTTCCTCGTAGGGTATCTCGTAGTGCATCTGCCCGGCGCCGCGTTGCCGTGCGAGGGCGGCCACCAGCACCATGGTCGCGGCGTAGACCGATGCGCCATCGAGGGCCAGCCAAGACGGCGCGTTGCAGGGGGGTTGCTCGGGCCAACCGCTCGATGCCAGACCGCCGCTTGCAGCAAAGCCCACGATCGACGATACCCCGAGCTTCCGCTTGTCCGTCAGGGTCACAACGGTGTTTGCGTTCGCCCGCGACACCAGCTCGTGAAACGGCGAGGGTTGCACGTCCAGAACCGCGTCTGCGCGCTTACACAGTCCGTCGAGCAAGCGTTGATGATCCGAACTGGTCGCGTCGATCACGACGCTCTTCTTGTTCGCGTTGCGCGCGAGGAACGGCACGCTGCCCCTGGGGGAGTCCCCCGCGTCTGGCACGCGCGGCTCGCGTGCTCGAGTGCTTGCGCCGCCTGGGGGTTCAATCAGGAACACGTCCGCGCCGAGACCCGCGAGCACGAGCCCCGCGTACTCGGTGAGCGGATGCGCGATCTCGACGACACGAAAATCGGAAAGCAACCCGTGTGACATCGGCCCTCCCTCGTGTGCTTCAGACGGTCGGTGAACTCTCGTGAGCGCTCGAAGTTTGGCGATACTTCTCTTGGAGTAGTCCCATCGGGTTTCTAAGACCGTCGATAATACCGAGCCCCCGGCCGCCGGGCTCGTATCCGATTAGCTGTTGCAGGCGCTCGAGTTGTTGCGAGCGAGTTCGACGGGGGAGATGAGATCCTGGTGCGTGACTTTCATGTCTCACTCCGAGCGACTAGGACAGGATGCGGTCGAGGCCGTAGACGCGGACGGCGTTGTCGCGCAGGAAGGGGCGCCAGCTCGCGTCGCGCAACGGTAGATCGTCCATCTCGCCGAAGATGCGTTCGTAGCTCAGGAAGGGGTAGTAGCCGGCGTAGAGGAACTTGTCCGGCCCGCGCTTGTTCGCGAAGTCGATGATGTTGCGCGGGTAGTGCTTCGGGGCCCAGGCCGATGTCGAGTAGTACAGATTTGGCCACTTGAGCAGGAGCTTGCAACACAGGTCCGTAAAGGGATCGCCGCCATGACGCATCACAACGCGAAGCTCGGGGAAGAACCAGGCGACTTCGTCGAGGAGCTCGGGGTGCTGGCACTTGAACGGAACTCGAGGGCCTGGCACGCCGACCAGCATGCCGATCGGAATGTCGAGCTCGATGCACTTCGCGTAGATCGGGTACCAGCGCTTGTCGTCGATCGGAACCTGGGGGTTCAGAAGACACGGCGCGCCCCCTGCCGCCACGATATTCGGGTGTAGCTTTACCGTCGCCTCGAGCTGGCGGACGGCGTCCATACCCTGGTTGGGGTCGACGCTCACCTCGCCGATGAATCGGGTCGGGTACTTGTCGAAGGGCGCCAGGCTCTTCTCTGGGTGCTGGGCATCGACTCCCACGAGAGCGGTTCCCACCCCGTACTCATCCATCATCGCGACGACCTGATCGATGTCCTTCTCTTGCTGTGGCGCAGCCTTGAACATGTACTGCGCGGGGTGATGCGTCATCTCGGCACTGCCCTTGTCGCGGGCCACGCGCTGCACCGTCCGCAACCCTCCGTCCGTTCCCGGGAGCATGAGCATCAAATCGACTACGGGAACATCTCGGGGTCTCGCCATTCTCCGCTCCTCATAGGCGCTGGGCCGCTCACCACCAGTATAGTCGGGCATGAGCTCCGTTGAATGGAACTCGAGGCAAGCAGGATTCCAGCTAGGCCTCTGAGGTCCCGGCGCGAGCACCGTCTATTGACCAGGCGCCTGGGCCGCGCGCAGCCAGGTACAGGAAGATCCAGCAATAGGCGATCGCGACCTCGCCCTGGTTCAGAATCGGCCAGAAGCCGCCAGGGATCACGTGTCCCAGGAAGTACGCCACGGCCATCAGACCGCTGCAGACGAACGCAGTCGGTTTCGAGAACAGTCCGATCGCGATCAGTGCTCCGCCGACCAGTTCAATCGGCCCGGCCACATAGGTGATGTACGCGGGAATCCCTTCCGGGAGACCGCCGAACCACCCAAGCAGCTTCTGGGCCCCGTGGGTGGCAAAGTTGATCCCGACCAGGATCCGCATAACGTCGAAGATTCGGTCCGATTGAGTGGCTAACGTACCAAACATGATTTCTCCCTGAGCCGGAGCTCCGGCGCAATAGAATGTCGTGAAGGCTAGCTCGGATCAAGTCGAGAGACGAAGGAGGTCATCGTCGCAAAGCCGATGCGTCAGAGTTCGGTGCCCGCAGCGCCAGCGCGATGAACAGCTTCTCCTCATCGACGTAGCGGCTCAAGGTGAGCCCGAACGAGCCGAGAAAGGAGCGGGCCTCGGCTTCGGACGGGAGCGCTGTGATAGGAAAGGGCGCGGCGCGGGCCAGCTGCGCCACGAAACCGCGGCCCTCGGGATGACTGATCACGACCCTCCCACCGGGCGCGAGCATGCGGACGAGGTTCGAAAGCGCACCTTCCTTGTCGATGATATTGCCGTACATCCCATTCATGAACACGACGTCGACGGCGTCGTCCGGAAGCGCGAGCTGGCGCACGTCGCACAGATGACGCTCGACCTCGGAGTAGCGGCGTGCCACCTGCTCCAGCATCCTGGGCGATAGGTCGCACGCGAAGACCCGGCCCGGCCCGTAACGTCGAATCTGGGGGATCAGCGCTCCCGTCCCCGTGCCTACGTCGAGGACAACCTCGCCCGGGCGGATCGCCGCCGTGGCCACGATCCGCTCCATCCTCTCGACCACGGCGTCCGGGAGATCGACCAGAAAGAGGTGATGGGAGCGGTCGAAGGCCTCTCGCTGAGCCGCATTGAAGCGCGCGATTCGCTCCTCGTCCATGAGACGAGATTTTGGGCCAGCGGAGCCAGCCCTACCAGTCGATCTGTGATCTATTCGCGGTTTACCACTTCTCGCCGAAAGGCCGAAGATCGACTTCGAACGACCATGCCTGTTCGGGTTGCTGGGCGATTGCGTAGGCGGCCTCGGCAATCCCGGCTGCATCGAGAAAGAACTCGGGTGGCGCGTCGGGTGCGAACTTTGTGGCTTCCGGCGTGTTGATCACTCCGTCTAGGACGAAGTACGAGACGTGGATCTTCTCGCGGCCAAGACGACGAGCCAATGACTGAGCCAAGCTGCGCTGGGAAGCCTTGGCCTGTGCGAAGGGCAGGGACTCCGCGCGCCCGCGAAGAGCAGCCGTGGCACCCATGACCATCAGGTTCGCGCCAGTCTGAGCACGAAGGTCGGGCAGGATTGCTTTCGTGACCGCGAAAAGGCCCCGCGTATTGATCTCCCAACTGGATTGAAGGTCCTCCACGGTGGCCTTGTCGATGTCGACGAAAGCCCCGGGCCCGGTATTGTAGAGCACGATCGAGGGCGGCCCGTGTTCCCTGCGAATCTTACCCAGCACCTGAGCGGCCGCCTCGACATCCCTCACATCGTAAACGTAGCCCCGGCTCTCGGGAATCTCGGATTCGTAGTTGCGGAGGTGTTCGGGGTTGCGCGCCGTGAAAGCGAGACGGCAGCCCTCCTTCGCAAACTTCTTGGCAAGAGCGAGCCCCGTGCCAGGGCCAATTCCAATCACGATGCACAGGGGACTTTGATCACTCGACACGACATCCTCCTTGATCGCTGGCGCAGATTTCTGGCTCAGCTCTTCTAGAGCAGCTCCTTCTCGAGCTGGCCGATGGCCGTATCAAAAATGGTAATGGTCTCGTCGATCTCGTCTTTGGTGATGACCAGAGGTGGTACGAAACGGATCGTACCGTTGTCCACCCGAGTGATCAGCCCCAATTCTTTGAGCTTCGATGTGATATTGGCGACGTCTTTCAGTGGATGAAGCGGTTCCTTGGTCTCTTTGTCCTTGACCAATTCGATACCCCAAAACAGGCCCAATCCGCGAATGTCTCCCACCAGGGGGTGGTCGTTCAAAGCCTGCAACTGCTCCGAGACGTATGTACCCAGGGATGCTGCCCTCTCCACCAAATTCTCGTTCTCGATGATTTCCAGGTTGGCCAAGCCGGCCGCACAGCTCCCCGGCATTCCACCGAATGTCGTCACATTCCGAAGGATGTCCCCACCCTCCTCGAACTGGTCGCTGATTTCTTTCGTGGCGATCGAGGCCCCGAGAGCCATGTATCCGCTCGTAACCCCCTTGGCGATCGACATGATGTCCGGTACGACGTCCCAATTATCGATCCCGAACCACTCGCCGGTTCGGCCGAATCCGCAAACGACCTCGTCATCGATGAAAAGAACACCGTATTTTTCGCAGATGGATTTGATCATCGGCCAGTACTCGGGAGGAGGAACAGCCATCGGAGTCTGCTGGGAAACCGAAGCAGTGAGGAACGCAGCCACGGACTCCGGACCCTCATTGAGGATCGTGCTCTCCAGCGACTTAGCGCAGGCGACACCGCAACTCGGGTATTCCAAACCCAGCGGGCAGCGATAACAATACGGGTGGGGGATATGCCGAACACCAGGCGTAAGGGGCTCGAACACCGAATAGATCCCCCCGCCGGCCTTGCCCAGGGCCATCGCCATATGAGTGAAGCCGTGGTACTCCCCTTCCCTCGCAATGATCTTGTACCGACCACTGAAACCTGCAAGCTTCTGATATTGCTTTGCGATCTTGACGGAAACCTCGTTGGCTTCGGATCCTCCCGTCACGTAATGAACTCTAGAGAGACTACCCGGCGTCACCTCCGCCAGTTTGGCTGCCAGTCGAATCGCCGGAATCGTTCCGTGATGAAACATGGGCGAGGACGCTATTTGATGCATCTGCTCATTAGCAGCGTCGATGACCTCCTCGCGGCCATAGCCAATGGCCTTGTACATCAGACCTGCAAAAGCATCGATGTAGCTTTTGCCATCGATATCTGTGACTCGGATACCCTCTCCGGAAACAAAGATCTGCATGACTTCCGGATTGTGGTGCCCAGCGATCGGTGTATAGGGAAGCCAGACATGTTCCCCTGCCTTTTCACGAAGGTCCTTGATCTCTTCCTGACTCAACCCGTCTTGTATCGCTGTCATCTAGATGCCTCCGTTCCTGGGCGATAGGATGCGAAGCCTCATTATACGTCCGATACGATGCATAAACTCCAGCGCTGTCGGAAGCGAGCTCCGGACCTTGGCGACGTGGGGCTCGCGATTGTCGCCGCTCAGCGAATACTCGGTCGTCACGCAGAAGGAGCCGAGGGCGACGCGACTTGTAGCAGAGTCCCCCTGAGAATCACGGAATTCGATCGTGCGGAGGTGGCCTTAGGGCGTGATCTCGACCAGCAGGCTGTCCGAGACGAGCCGACCGATTCCGGACTTCAGGAGCTCCTCGAGCCAGCTCTGAAACTCCGAATCGGCATACAGTCTCGCGTTGTTTGCTGCGAACGCGTCCAGGCTAGGGTGATCGATCACGATCGAGACGGTGTTCGTGTTGGGTCCGGCGAAGGTCGCCCGGAAGATCCGCGAAGCCGGGACGCCGAGGCGCTTCCTAATCGCCATTGCCTGCGACTGACGCTGCAGGAATTCGTCCAGCTGACCTGGTTGGACTTCGAACAGGATGACACGCCTTTCCGCGGGTCCTTCTGCCTGTGCGGCCGCGACTGGCGGTAAGCCAACCACAGCCGCCAGGAGTGTTAGAAGAGCCATTCGTCTCACGATTCTCTGCATTGCGAGCCTCCGTTCACCCCCGCGTACAGCAGCCTACTACGGAGCCCCCTACTGTTGGAGGCCTTCGCTGCTGCTCGTGGACCCACTCCGAGAGCTGATCTAGGCGAGCCCGCGCTAGGCTGCGACGGTGCTTCGTCATCGCAGGCAATGCCGAATCACTCGGCCTCCCGAATGTCCAATAGTGACCGCCTCGAGCTGACGCCATAGATATGGATGGAGTAAGGTGCGTCCGGCCGCGTTTTGCCAACTCTTCCGGAAGTACGACACCGACCCCGAGGGCTGGGAGAAGCCCGCCTGGGTGTATCGTCTCGACCCGCGGTGACGCTCTGTCGTGCCTGCCCACGACTGCTGCAGGTCAGGCTAGGCCGGATGTTTCGGTTCGCGGTTCTTTGGAGAGGCTGCGCTCGTGATCGGCCACGAGCCTCATGAGGGGATAGGGAGTTTAAGAGGGTTTTCGGGTTCTCGGGTTCTGACAATGGCCCTTCCCGTCCTATCGATTCGTCTGAGGGCCGGGGCGCGGACTGGAATGTCGTCAGCGAGCGAGCCGGTCTCTAGGAGGGCCGCCCGGGGAGTGAGTGCTGATTGCCAGTTCGTCCCGGTCGCTGTATCGCGTTGCCCTTTGATTTTCAGTACACGTTGGCCTCGACCATCGGCGCGTCATCCAGCAGGCGTTGGTAGCCGAGCGGCGATAGATCGAGTGTCCGATAGCTCCCGTGCACGATGATCTCGGCTATCCCACGGCCCCCGGCTGGCGCATGCTGGAGGCCGTGGCCGGAGAAGCCGCTCAGGACGAGCAGATTGGAAGCGCCAGGGATCGCCCCGATGACGGCGTTCTGATCGAACGTGCAGTATTCGTAGTAGCCCGCCCAGGCGGTGGTGACCTTGAGCGCCTGGAAGGCCGGAATCCGGTGGGCGAGCCGGGGCCAGATCTCGTTCTCGAACTGAGCATGCTCCACCTCGAGCGGTGCTCCGTCGGGATCGTTGGCCGCGTCTGGGGCTTTGCCGCAGATGTAACCAGCGCCTTCGGGCCGGCACCAGATGCCGCTCGGATCCATCACCATGGGCATGTTGACCACCTGGTGCTCGGTGCGAACCACGAACACCTGTCGCTTGCGCGGCACGATCGGGAGCGCCGGCAAGCCAGCGGGCATGATGTCCGCTGCCCAGGGTCCGCACGCGTTCACGTACACGTCGGCGCTCAGTCGAGTGCCGTCGGTCAGCTCCGCGCGCGTGATCCGGTTTGCCACGTGCGCGAGCGTGGCCACCTCGCCCCGCAGAAAAGCGACGCCGCGGGCTCTCGCCCGCCGCCGGAAGGCCTGATGCAAAGCCGGACCGTCGAACCAGCCCTCCCCCGACGCGCCATAACTCGCTCCGCCAACGCCCTTCACATTCAGCCAAGGGTATCGGCGCTCGAGCTCGGAGGGGTCGAGGAGCTCGACGTCGGCGCCACAGGCCCGTTGCAGCTGCACGCGTTCGCCCTGCGCTCGGATGGCCGCTGGTTCTGCCAGGATCAGATAGCCGCGCTGGATCAACCCGAGGTCGACTCCGAGCTCCGTGCTGGTCCCGAGGAGGAATTCGAAGCCGTAGCGAGACATGGCGATGGAGGTCGGCGTCGAGAACTGCTGACGGATGGAGCTCACGGACAGTGCGGAGCTCGCCCGAGTGTAGCTCGTGTCGCGTTCGATCACCGCGACACTCGCGGACGGCGCTTCCCGGGTGAGGAAATAGGCCGTTGCACAGCCCATTACGCCGCCGCCCAGGATCAGCACGTCATGGCGTTGCGAGACCGTCACAGCTTTCGATGGCTGATCACTGCTGCTGCGCGCTCCCCAGCTCAATCAACGGAAGGGAGAGTCTACACTGTGCCCGCGCGCTGCTCCGCGGGAACGCGATCCGCAGAGGGTACGCCAGAAATGGATGACCTCGCCGGTTGGTCCCTGATACCCTTAGCGGGTTGACGAACCCCCCGGTCGAGCAAGCGGGGCCGCGGACAGCGAAACCCCGCCGCCCCCTCCAGCGTTGGATGATCGGCCTCTACGGAGTGGCGAACCTGCCGACGTCGATCGTCGGCCTGCCCATCGCCCTCTACATCCCCACCTTCTACTCGCGCGACCTCGGGCTTTCGCTCGCGTTCGTGGGCGTGATCATCGCGCTATCGCGTCTCACGGACGTGTTCACCGACCCCATGATCGGGATCTTCTCCGACAAGTGGAAGACGCGCTTCGGCCGCCGCAAGCCGTGGATGTTCGTCGGCACGCCCCTGATGATGGTGTCGCTGTGGATGCTCTTCGTGCCACCGCGCGACGTCAGCACGCTCTACCTGTTCGTGTGGATCAGCCTGCTGTACTTGTCGTTCACGCTGGTCGACCTGCCCTACAAGGCATGGGGTGCGGAGCTCTCGACGGACTACCGCGAGCGCTCGCAGGTGACGGGCTGGCGCGAGAGCTTTGGCTATCTCGGGCTCATCAGCTCGCTCGTGATCCCGCTCGTGATGGCCTACGTGCTGGAGCTTACGGGGCCGCGCAACGCGCTCTACGGGATCGCCGTGGCAGTGGTGATCACGCTTCCCATCCTGATCGCTCCGGCGCTCCTGGCGGTGAAGGAGCCGCCGCCGGATCGGCTCGACCGACCGCCCGTCACGCTCTGGCAGGGGCTGGCGATCGTGTGGGCCAACAAGTCGTTCATCCGGCTCGTGGTCTGCCTGGTGTTCTTCGCCACGGCGATCAGCATGACGGCATCGCTCTCCTTCTTCTTCGTCCAACACGTGATGGAGGAGCCCTTCGACCGCTACGCGATGTTCGTCCTCGTCTACTACCTCTCGAGCACCGCCGCCATCCCGATCTGGCTGCGGATCTCGTACAGGCTCGGCAAGCATCGGACCGTCGTGCTCGGGCTCATCTGGCTCTCGATCTGGAGCGCCCCCATCCCGCTCCTCGGGCCCGGCGACTTCGGGATCTTCTTCTTTCTCATGATCATGAAGGGCTCGAGCATCGGCTCGCTCATTTTCCTGCCCGCCTCGATGGCCGCGGACATCGTCGACATCGACACCCTAGAGAGTGGCGAGCAGCGGACGGGGCTCTACTTCTCGCTCTGGGGCATGGTCACGAAGGGTGCGGGGGCCCTCGGAGTCCTCATCGCGACGAACGTCGTGGTTTGGTTCGGCTTCGACCCCGCGATCGACGCGAACACGCCGACCGCGAAGCTGGCCGTGGCCTGCCTGTATAGTCTGATCCCCGCGGGGATCGCGCTGATCGCACTTCCCCTCCTCTGGCGCTATCCGCTCACTGAGGAGCGCCAGAAGGAGCTTCGCGCGCGGATCGAGGCGGGGGCGCGAGCAGGGACATGACGAAGGTGTGGACGACGAAGCCGACCTTCGAAGACAACCCCATGGCCGGTCTGATGTACGGCTTCTCGGTGCTGAGCTGCGCTTCCGCTGTCACGACTTCGAGCACCAGCTGAACGCGTACGGGGGCCGCCGACGCGATACGAGCCGCACGCAACGAATTTGTCAAGATAGGAAAGTAGGACCACAGGAGAAGTTCATGGCTCTGCGCGTTGGCATCATTGGACTGGGCAAGATCGGGCGCGCCTGCGCCAGCAATCTGATCGCAGACGGCTTTCCTGTCCACGCTCTGAGTCGGCCCAGCACGGCCGACTTTGTCGATCATGGTGGCCATCTATGCGCCGATACGGCACAGCTCTCAGCGGCCTCCGACGTGATCATCACTTGCCTCGCTAGCGAGGCGCAGATGGACGAGGCTTATCACAGCCCGCAAGGATTGATTGCACACACAAGTGCCGGCCAGACCATCGTCGAGATGGGGACTTTCCCCGCCGCGTTCAAGAAACCGTTGGCAGACGCACTCGCGGCCAAGGGCGTCACCATGCTCGACTGCCCGATCAGCGGCATCCCGGCAACGGTTTTGCAGCGCAACGCCGTCCTGTTCGTCAGCGGCGATGAGGCCGCTGCCCAATCAATCCAGCCGGTGATCGACAGCATCGCGCCGAAGAGCTGCCATGTGGGTACGTTCGGTGCAGGCATGACGACTAAGCTCGTCACCAACATACTGGTCGTCGTCAACTCCATGGCCCTGGCCGAGGCTATGGTTCTTGGTAATCTCTCGGGCCTCGATTCCGAGCGTATGCTGAACGCCGTCAGTCCAAGTGCCGGCGGCTCGGCCGTGCTCAACTATCGCGGGCCGATGATGGCGCGCCGGACCTACCAACCCGCCGCAGGTCCCGCCTCGATCATCATGAAGGATCTGGCCTACATCCGCGACCACGCGCGCGCCGTCGGCGCTGCCACGCCTCTCGTCGAGACCGCGCTCGACTGGTTCAAGCGGATGATTGAGGAAGGGCGCGCCGAGGACGAGTGCGCCGGCATCTACGAAGTGATTCTCAGCGCCTCACCGGGACCGCCCGGCAACGCAAACGGATAGGGGTGCTCTGCCCCGCCGCTTTCACAAGCAATTGCTCGCTTCCATCAAGCCCTTACTGGACTCGCTCGACATCACACCTCGGGGGATAGGGAGTTAAAGAGACCACCGCAATTCCGCGCTCGGTGGCCGCCCCGACATCGATCGACTCGAAGCCGGAGCCGCCGAAGCCGACCACCTCCAGGATCGGGGCGGCGTCGAGCTGTTTGGCCGATACGCCTCCGGCTACGAGGCCGTGGGCTTCCGCAAGTGCCGCAGCTCGGGCGGCGTCGCTGAGCCCGCGGCGGTCGATGACCTCGACCTTTGACGGACTTGATAAGGCAGGAATAGAGTAGCGATCAGTTGGCTATAGGGGGGGCGCGGATGCCGACAACCCACTCGTACAGGATCACCGATGCCGACACCCATGATGGCGCGGGCCCGTTTCGGGTGAGCGGCAATCAACTGCGCTTTCTGGCGCCGAGATATAGCAGTGATGACCACGCTCGAGACGCTAACGCAAGCGTTGGCACACCACTGGCACACCTACGCTCGGTCATGACTACTCGCACATCGCGCAAATACTCGGAATCATTGGTGGAGCTGAACGGGATCGAACCGTCGACCTCCTGAATGCCATTCAGGCGCTCTCCCAGCTGAGCTACAGCCCCACGGCTTCGCACATTGGCGAAGGCTGGCGAGGCTAGCCCTGTCGCCAGGACCGGTCAACCGAACCCAAAAAGGGGGGCGCGGGGTCGGCGTCCGGGCTCCGGAGCAGCTATGCTCGGCTCCAGAGCCCATGAGCGTAGTGCCAAATGGTTCGGTGGAACGGGCAGTTGGGACACGTCCGGTACGTCCGGGTGCTCTCATCTCGATGAGCGGGATCCATCGCGTATTCGACGTGGGCGGGGAGCTCGTGCGTGCGCTGCGCGGTGTCGACCTCAGTATCGCGAAGAACGAGTTCGTGGCGATCATGGGCCACTCGGGCTCCGGAAAGTCCACGCTGATGAATGTGGTTGGCTGCCTCGACGTCCCCACGTCGGGCGAGTACTGGCTAAATGGCGAGCGAGTCTCGGATCTGGGAGACCTCGAGCTCGCACGGATCCGCAATCGAGAGATCGGCTTCGTGTTCCAGACCTTCAATCTGCTGGGAAGAGCCACCGCGCTGCAGAACGTCGAGACGCCCCTTGTCTACGCGGATATCGGCAGGAAGGAGCGGCGGCAGCGCGCGGAACAGGAGCTTGACCGTCTGGGCCTCGGGGATCGGATGCATCACCTTCCGAGTCAGCTCTCCGGAGGACAGCGGCAACGCGTGGCCATCGCGCGCGCCCTGGTGAATCGGCCCAGCATCCTGCTGGCCGACGAGCCCACAGGGAACCTCGATTCCGATACCACGGCGGAGATCATCGGGCTCTTCGAGCAGCTGCATGCCGAGGGCCAGACCATCGTCCTCGTCACGCACGAGACGGATATCGCGGAGCGCGTCGAGCGTCGTATTCTGCTCGAAGACGGCTATGTCGTGGCCGACGTCAAGACCGAGGAGGCCCATTGATGCGGGCACTTGGTGCAGTTGGTCTCTGCTGTGTCCTCGCCGGCTGTGGCGACAGTGCTCCGTCCCTCGTCTATCGGGCCGAGCCGGTGGAGCGGCGCGACATTGTCATCTCGGCTCTCGCAGCCGGGGTCGTGGAGCCCGACGTGACGGTCGAGGTCAAGTCGAAGGCCTCCGGTGAGATCTTGGATGTGCTCGTGGAGTCGGGCGATCTGGTCGAGCGTGGCATGCTGCTCGTGCGCATCGATCAACGCCAACCGCGCAACACGCTCTCGCTCGCCGCGGCCGAGCTAGAAGTCGCGCAGGCACGCCTGGGGACCGAGGAGGCGCAGAAGCGTCGCTCCGAGAAACTCTTCAAGTCCGAATCCATCCCCGAAGCGGAGTACGAGCAAGCACTTCTCGATCACGTGAACGCCAAGGCGGGGGTTGTGCGAGCCCGCGTGGCGGTGGAGAACGCGCAGATCGAGATGGATGACACGGAAGTTCTGGCGCCCATCACCGGCACGGTGATCGAGAAGAACGTCGAGCGTGGACAGGTCATCTCTTCGCCCATCCAGGCGGTCTCTGGCGGCACGGTGCTCCTGAAGATGGCGGACTTGAACCTGGTGCAGGTTCGAACCCTGGTCGACGAGACCGACATTGGCAAGATCTCGCCCGGGCTGCGGGCGACCGTGACGGTGGCGGCCTACCCGACCCGACCGTTCGCTGGCGTCGTCACGAAGATCGAGCCACAGGCGTTCACGGAGCAGAACGTGACCATGTTCCCGGTGCTGGTGCGGATCGAGAATAGCGAGGGCCTGCTTCAGCCAGGCATGAACAGCGAGGTCGAGATCCATATCGGCAGTCGTACGCAGGCGCTGGCGGTCCCGAACGCGGCACTGCGGACGCAGCGCGATGTCAGCTCGGCAGCACGCGTGCTCGGTTTGTCGTTGGAGGTGGTGCAGGCGCAGCTCCGACGGCCGGATCGCGAGCTGCAGACCGACGGGGCGATCGAAAACGGCGCTCCGGTCGGTGCGCCCGAGCGGGACACTTCTCGGCGCGTTCCTGAGCACGACGGTCCGGCCGAGGGCTCCCCGCGCCGTGACAGACCGACCCCCTCAGCTGCCAGCTCCGTATTCGGGGGAGACTACATCGTGTTCGTGCTCACGGACACAGGGCCGCAAGCCCGGAACGTGAGAGTCGGGCTTACGGACCTTGACTACAGTGAAGTCAAGCGCGGACTCACGGAGTCGGATGCGGTCCTGCTGCTCCCGAGCGCCGGCCTCGTGGAGGCCCAGGAGCGCTTTCGTCGACGCGTCGACCGGATGATGGGCCGGGGGATCCCCGGCATGCGCTCCTCGGGGCGCCAGTAGCGTGCGGCTCGACGAGCCGATCGGTCTGGCCTTTCAATCGATTCGCGCGAACCGTCTCCGCGCTAGCCTGACCATGCTCGGCATCATCATCGGCGTTGCCGCAGTGATCACGATGGTCGCGCTAGGGAACGGAGCGCAGCGCGCGATCGAGGAGAAGATCGAGGCCCTCGGTGCCAACCTGTTGACTGTCTACGCCGGACAGTCGTACCACCGAGGGGTTGCCGCCAGCGCCCGCGTCAGTCTCACCACCGCGGATGCCGATGCACTCGCCGCGGCTCCCCTCATTGCGACGGTTGTGCCCGAGATCCGGCGCCAGCTCCAGATCAAGTACGGCAACCAGAACGTCAACCTCAACGTGACCGGGTCAACGCCGAACTACCACGAGGTTCGGAACTTTCGCGTGAGGTACGGCCGAATGTTCACTGCGGGAGATGAGAATGCCAGGCAGCGCTACGCGCTGCTTGGAGCTTCCGTACCGGACCTGCTCGAGAGCAACCCGGCCGCGCTCATCCACCGGACGCTCCTGATTCGAGGCATCCCATTCGAGATCATCGGAGTATTCGACGAGAAGGGCTCCGAAGGATCCTGGTCGAATCCCGACGAGCAGATTCTGATCCCGCTGTCGACTGCACAGTACCGTGTATTCGGCACCGATCGTCTGCAATCGATCACGGTGCAGATCGCCGAGCGGGTCCCCGTTGAGCAGGGGATGGTGGAGCTCGAGGCGGTCTTGCGCCGAGAGCACAAGATCCGCCCGGGTGGTACAAACGACTTTCGTATCCGGAACCGCCAGGAGATCCTGGACACGCAGCAGCAGACCTCGCTCATCCTCACCTACCTACTAGCTAGCATCGCGGTGGTGAGTCTGATCGTGGGCGGGATCGGGATCATGAACATCATGCTGGTCTCGGTGACCGAGCGCACCCGCGAGATCGGGATCCGCAAGGCCCTCGGCGCGACCCGCCGCGACATCTTGCTGCAGTTTCTCGTCGAGGCCCTCGTGCTGTGTCTGGTGGGAGGACTGGTCGGCATCGCGCTGGGCTGGGCGGGTGCGGCCGCCCTGTCGAAGTTCGCCGGCTGGAACACTCTGGTCTCCCCCGGGGCCGTAGGTTTGGCCTTCGCGTTCAGCGCCGTCGTAGGGCTTCTCTTTGGCCTCTGGCCCGCGCGGAGAGCGTCCTTCCTCACGCCCATCGAAGCGCTGCGATACGAGTAGCGCCAGGCGGTCCTGAGGTACAATCCGGCTCGCTCCCGTCGGCCTGTCTACACTCAACTCACTGGAGACTCCCACCATGCTGAGATCGGCGCTCTTCGTCATCCTGTCCGCGCTCTTCCTCGCTGCGCCGAGCACCGCGCACACCGAGGACTCCCCGATCCTCACGCGAATCACCAAAGAAGGTGAGCTTCGCGTCGGCATGTCGGGCAGCCAGCCGCCCTTCAACACCAGGAACCGGGATGGTGAGGTGATCGGGCTCGATCGCGACCTGGCGGCGCTGCTCGCCGAGGCCATTGGGGTCAAGCTGAGGATCGTCGAGAAGCCCTTCCCGGAGCTCCTCGGTGCCCTGCAGGGAGGTGAGGTCGATATGGTGATGTCGGGGATGACCATCACCCTCGAGCGCAACATGAAGGTCGCGTTTGTAGGTCCCTACATTGTATCGGGAAAGTCGATCCTCACGAACTCCGAGGCACTGGCGCGGGCGGAGAACGCAGAGGACATCAACATGGCCGACCTGAAGCTGGCCGCACTCCGGAACTCCACCAGCCAGAAGTTCATCGAGGCCGTCACACCCGAGGCCACCCTGGTCACGGTCGACAACTACGACGAGGCGGTCCAGATGGTCATCAAGGACGAGGTCGACGCGCTGGTGGCGGACTACCCGATCTGCGTGCTGTCGGTGCTTCGCAACCCGAACGCCGGACTCGCGGCAGCCACGCCGCTCAGCGTGGAGCCGATCGGGATTGCCCTACCTGCAGGGGATCCACTGCTCGTGAACCTGGTCGAGAACTACATGGGCGCGTTACAGGCAACGGGCCTGCTCGACCGGCTGCGGAAGCGCTGGTTCGACGACGCGTCGTGGCTCGCTCAGGTTCCCTGACCCAGCGGGAGCCTACCTCTCGGAGGTATTCGCCCGGTACTCGTCCTTGTCGATCTCGAGGACCTCGGACGACTGGAGCGTGATCTCGCTGCCCGAGTTCGCGTCCTCGAACTGAACACTCCCACCCCTGTTCCGGTCGAGATCCCGCGTGTAGTAGACCTTGCCAGACTGTGGATCCTGGACGCGGTAATAGGAGGTGCAACCTGTCAGCACAGAGAGCGCGAGCAATGCCGCAACTGCCGATAGGGTCTTGCGCATCCCTGAATCCTTGCACGTTGCAGGGACGGCTTCAAGATGCCCGGATCTCTCAACTGCTCCGAGTCAGCTCGCCGCGCAGCTCTCGAAGCTCGTAGTGGATTCCTTCCAGTGTCTCTACAACGGCGTTCGTCGAGGAGATGAGGCGATCCAGCCTCTGCTTCGTGCCGAACACGGCAAACGGCAAGATGAACCAGAGAACTGCGAGCACGACCAGAGAGATCGCAACCGCAAACCCGAAGAGACCGAATCCACCAATGAGAAGCTCCAACACGTCCGTCCCTCCTTTGGCACATCCGCTCTAGCAGGCCGACGCGCACGCAAAGCCCAATTGTACCCGTCGTTCTTCGCCCGCCGTTGGATGCGTGGCGAGGTTGCCCGACTTCACCCGTGGACAGGGTCTACGGCTCAGCTGGCCTGACTTCGCGCTGCAGATACGCCAGCAGCGCCGCCGCGCTGTTGAGGCGCTCTTCTCGAGAGGCGAACAGGAGCGTTACAGGATCTGCTTCTGCTCGCTTCACCAGTGGTACCAGGAGCTGGTTCTTCTGTTCGAGTTCCGCGTGGTAGCGGGTCCGGAATTCCAACCAGCGGCTGGGGTCGTGCCCGTACCAGCGCCGAAGCTCGCTAGACGGCGCCGCATCCTTCAACCACAGGTCCAGCCGTGCGGCTTGCTTGCTCACTCCCCTCGGCCACAACCGCTCGACCAGGACTCGGAACCCATCGTCTGTCTCCGGCGACTGGTACACTCGCTTCAGACGAAAAGGCAATCCGGATCCTCTCCAACTTCAGTCGGGCATCGAACGCATCGTAGACGCTTTGGCAGACTCTGCAGGTACGGAGCTCGAGGCCATCGCCCGCGAGGCGCGGGGTTGTCTGGCGTGTGCGGGCGAGCTGCCCCACGCCCCCCGTCCCGTCTTCCGCGTCCATTCCCAGGCCCGCATCCTGATTGTCGGACAGGCCCCGAGCCGTCGGGTTCAGGAGACAGGCCGCCCCTGGAACGACGCCAGCGGTGCCCGGCTCCGCGACTGGCTAGGCGTGGACGAGCGTCAGTTTCACACGCCAGAGCTCTTCGCCATTCTGCCCGTCGGGTTGTGCTATCCCGGCAAGGCTCCAGGGGGCGCCGACAGACCGCCGATCCCCCGCTGCGCGGACCTCTGGTTCGAGAAGTTCCGGCGGGCCCTGACGGGCATCGAGATGACGCTTGCGATCGGAACCCATGCCCAGCGCCGCATCTTCGGGAGTGACTCACCCCGACGTCTGGTGGACCGCGTCGCCGACTGGCGGCTGTACGCTCCCGCTCTGTTTCCGCTTCCGCATCCCTCGCCTAGAAACGCCCACTGGCTGATTCGCCACCCCTGGTTCGGCGTGGAGCTGCTGCCCGCGCTCCAAGCCGCCGTCCGCCGCGTGCTCGCGAGCAGCCCTCCGGACCAATCCGCAGGCGATGAGGGATAGAACGGCCCGGGTCATCTGGCGCCGTGCGATGAAGTCCTACGGGGCCTTGACGAGACCGATGACGTTTCCCGCTGGGTCCGCAAAGCGCGCGACCGTGGGTCCACCGGGGACATCCTGCGGCTCCTGTACGATCTTGCCTCCGAGCGACTGCACCTTCTGAAGGTAGACAGCCGGGTCATCCACCTGGATGTAGAACGTGACGATCGCCGGATCCTCCGTCCCGATGCCGCCACCGATTCCCTGGGTTTCGGCCTCCACCATGCCGTATTTCATGGGGTTGTTGGCATCGACGGACCAACCGAAAGCGTCGGTATAAAAGCGCTGGAGCGCCGCGCCATCCTTGCTGGTGACCTCGAAGTGAACGACGGGGTTGGGCATCTCTCTCCTCCGTTCCGGCAGCATCGCCGAGGAGATCCAGCATAGCCCCTCTGTCCGGCCCACGGTCAAGAGACGACGGGCTTGGTGGAGACCAGGAAGACGAAGATCAGGCTGCTCAGAACCGCTAGACCCGCCGCTAGGAAGAACGGCAAGTCCCAGTTGCCCGTGTGGGCGACGATCATGCCCGCCGTGATGGGACCAAAGATGCCGGCCATGTTGCCGGAGGTATTCATCACGCCGGAGATCCTGCCAACGAGCCGGGGATTGAGCTCGAGCGGGAGCGACCAGTAGCCGGAGACCGCCAGCGAAAGGGTGAAGAAGAAGAACGCGAACAACACGACGGAGAGCGTGCCTGACTGCACGATGACGGCTGCGACGAGAAACGGCACCGAGAGGCCCACCCAGGTTCCGGGAACGCGCGCCCTCGCCGTCCGGGCGCTGTAGCCCCGTTTCAACAGGGCATCGGAGATGACACCACCCGTGATCTGACCGATGAACCCGGCGCCGTGGGGGATCATGCCCACCAACCCCATCTGCATCACTGAGAAGCCTCGCGCTTGGACGAGATAGCTCGGGAACCACAGGATGAAGATCCAGACGATAAAGCCAAACAGCATGTAGCTCGCGCACAGCGAGATCACCGACGACGTGCTCACGATGGACCAGAGCGGGACAGAAGCGGGTTCGGTCTTCGACGCCAGCCCATCTTCGATCTCTCGAAGCTCTTCTGCGGTGATCGAGGCATGCTCACGCGGAGTGTCGGTGGAATACCACAGCCAAAGCGTCATCCAGGCGAAGCCAAGCGCGGCGTTGAAATAGAAGACGGTTTCCCACGAGTAGTTCTCAATGATCCAGGCCGTCGACGGATAGGCCACCATCTGCCCCAAGGCCGCGCCGGAAATCGTTACGGTCTGGGCGCGGCTGTACTCCTCGCGCGGGATCCACCTCGAGTTGAGAGATGCCGCTGTCGGGAAGCTGACCGATTCGCAGCCGCCGACAAGGAAGCGCAGGAGCAGGAGGAGCAAAAAGCCGCCCTGTCCCAATGGGGTGAGAGCGGTGAAGAAGGAGAACCCAAAGCAAGCGAGGGCAAGCAGCCTCCGGGGGCTCCAGCGGTCGGCAATGACGCCTCCGGGATACTGAAAGAGGGCATACCCGACAAGGAACGCAGATAGGACCAGCCCAAAGCGCCCCTCATCCCAGCCCGTCTCCCTCATGATCTCGGGGGCAGCGACCGAGATGTTCACGCGATCGATGTAGTTGATCATTGTCCCCGTGGTGAGGACACCGATCATCTTGTATCGCGTCGGAAGCGCCATCCGGTCACCTACCAGCCGTCGACATCATGAAATTGGAACCCGACTGTACAGGTATTCAGGCTGGACTCTGCTAGCTGCTCCCTTTGCCGGCGCATTGGAGACCCCTCCAAAGGCGCACCGACTAGCAGCTCCCCGTCAGCGTCCTCAACCGCCAGGGTCGGGCCAGGTCCCTCCTCAGGAGAGGACGATGCCCTGGTAGTCGTCGGCGGCCACCTGGGCGAGTCGGCCGGTGTACTTCGGTCCACCGCCATTGTAGATGTTGCAGCGCATCTTGCCGTACTCGTGGCCTTCCAGGTTGGAGTTGTAGCCCGTGATCCAGCTCTTGGCCTTGCGCAGCAGGAGCGGCTTGTACATGTCGGCGACGTGGTCGCACCATTCCCGCTCGGCCTCGGCGGTGGCCTCGACGCGGGTATGGCCGTGCTTCCAGGCGTACTCGAGCAGGGGACTGATCCAGTCGACGGCGGTCTCAGCCCCCCGCGGGAAGTTGGTGGCCGCGCTCTGGGGCCCGCCGAGCATCAACAGGTTGGGGAAGCCGTGCACCAGCAGCCCGAGGTAGGTGACGGGACCGTCGGCCCACTTGGCCCGCAGCTTCTGCCCTCCGGTGCCCTCGATGTTGATCTGGTCGAAGGCGCCCGTGAAGGCGTCGAATCCCGTGGCGTAGACGATCAGGTCGAACTCGTAGTCCCGGTCGGTCGTCCGGATCCCGGTGGGGGTGATCCGCTGGATCGGGGTCTCGCTGCCGTCGACCAGGAGGACGCTTTCGCGGTTGTAGGCCTCGAAGTAGCCCGTCTCCAGCGGAAGACGCTGGATCCCGAAGCCGTGATCCTTGGGGATGAGCTTCTCCGCCAGCTCCGGATCGTCGACCCGCTGACGGATCCGGTCGGCGATGTACTCGGAAAACTCGGCGTTGGCATCCTCGTCCATGAAGATCTCGACGAAGTTCTGCAACCAGATCCCGAAGCCGGGCCCATCGTAGAGGCGGTCCCACAGCTCCAGTCGTTCTTTACGCGGAACGTTGTAGAAGCCCCGGCGGTCGGGAATGTGCTCGAACCCGCCAGGGCTCCGTGCGCAGTTGGCGAAGATCTCGTCGTAGCGCGTACGGATCTCGGCCATCTCCTCCTCGGAGATCGGCCTGTTGTTTATTGGGGCCGCCCAGTTGGGGCGCCGCTGGAACACGGTGAGCTGGGCCGCCTCCTTGGCCACCTCGGGGATGATTTGTATGGCGGTTGCTCCGGTGCCGATCACCGCCACCCGCTTGCCCTCGAGGTCGACCCCTTCCTCGGGCCACTCGTGTGGGTGGAAGGACGGACCCTCGAAGCTGTCCATCCCCTCGATCTGAGGCAGCGTCGGTGTCGATATCACGCCGATGCCGGTCACCACGAACCGGGTCGTCAACTCTCTCCCATCCTGGAGACGGAGCCTCCAGACGTCGGTCCGCTCGTCGAAGGTCATCGCCTCGACGAAGCAGTTGAACTGCATGTGGCGGCGGAGGTCGAACTTTTCGGCCACGTGGTTGAGATAGCGCAGGGTCTCCGGCTGGGGCGAGAACATCTCCGTCCAGTGCCACTCGTCCAGTAACTCCCGGCTGAAGGAGTACCCGTAGGTGACGCTCTCCGAGTCGAAGCGAGCCCCGGGGTAGCGGTTCTTGTACCAGGTTCCGCCCAGATCGGCGTGGCCCTCAAGCACGGTGGCCTTCACGCCAGAATCAATGAGCCGCTTGATCTGGTAGATCCCCGCCACACCAGCCCCCATGACCACCACTTCGTAGTCGGTCTCGACACCCGGACCGCGGTTCCGCTCGGTACTCGACACAGCCTGATCGGTCATCGCTCCCTCGTTGTGCGTGGCATAGGAATCCTGCTGCCACCGGTGTCCCCGATAGTAATCGTCCCGTCCCGCCGATTCAAAAGCACCCGGTCGAGCCTCCGCGCGCCACCGCGGCACCTACCCCTCTCCCGACTGAACCTTCCCCGAGTACTCCGCCATCGTCAGCACCCCACCGGCCTGCTCGGCCCGGCCTTGGTCCGCAGCGGGGAGGACGTCTTGGAGCCCGTCGATCCGCTTCCACTCGGCGAACGGCGTCTTGCTGGCCTCTCGGGGCACGTACCGGGATGACTCGACCTTCCGATAACGGTGGATGTAGCGCGGGCAATTGATGAACAGCTCGGAGAGCACCACTCGTATAACGAGCTCGGCCTCGGGATACTCTTGCTGTAGGGGGTCCTCGGTCTCAACACGCGCCTCGCCATGGAAACGCAGGCGTTGCGGCGTTTCGAAGTCGATGAACAGCAGCCCGACCTGTTCGTTCCCGACGATGTTCCCCATCGAGTAGAACATCCCGTTTCCGTTGTAGCTCGGGAACGCGATTGTCTGGTCATCGAGCACACGGACGAAGCCCGGATCGCCTCCCTTGTACGACACGGTGGGGCGTCCCGATGGGTCGACCGTCGAGAGAAAGAACATGTCGCGGCTCTCGATGAAGGCCTTCGCTGCTGCGTCGATCTCGCTCCGGACCGTTACCGCTTCCAGCCGGTCCGCTAGTCTCCTCGTATCGAACCGGTCGTGCAGCTCGCGGTGTTTTTCGCTGTACAGCCTGCTCATGTCTTGTCTCCCTATGACTTTCACCGCGTAGGAAGGCTCGCCGCTGCTCAGGTTCCCATCTTCATCTGCCCGAGAAAGTCCATCTTGCCGAGGGGCACACCCAGCACGCGCAAGATGTCGTACGTGGTCGTGGCGTGGAAGTAGAAATTAGGGAGCGAGAACGATAGCAGGAAGTTCTGATTCGTGAATGGGAGCTCGTTCTTCCCCATCTTGAACACCATCGACTTCTCCGCGAGCGCTTCGACCTCAGCTTCGTCGAGCCCGGCGAGTCCCCTGCGTGCCTCGGCGACCAGGGCTCGAAGGCCCGCGTAGTCCTTGTCGAGGTCGAAGGAAGGTGGGCTGAAGCTGCCCTTCTGAAGGCCTTGTATCGCGCCCCACGAATGGTGGGCGACGGACACGACCTGGAAGTGGAGAGGCATCATGTCGTCACGCAGCCGCGTCATGACGACTTCTTGCAGGTCGAGCCCTGCTTCGGCGACGTGGTCCGCCCCCTTGTTGAGAGCTCCGGCGACCCCGTCCAGGATTTGCAGGTAGCTTCCGACACTCGCCTCGTGGAATGAGATGGACACGTCGTTCTCCTTGGCTTGAGGGTGCTGCAGAGGTGATCTACATCCGCGCAGAATACAGTATGCACCTCCACGAACCCGAGCAGGGCAGGGCGGGGTCGACCCCGCTGCCGGTCTCAGGCACCCTCTCCGGCTGATGTGGACATGCTGGCCAGCTAGATTCTGTCACCCATTGTCACCTGGGATTCTAGGCGGTGCCCAGCTTCCCCTAACTACCTGATTCTCTTAGCTGCCGGAGTGGCGGAATTGGTATACGCACGCGACTCAAAATCGCGCGGGAGTATTCCCTTGTGGGTTCGAGTCCCACCTCCGGCACCACCCAAACTCGCACCAGCCTAGAGTTGGCCTGCTCGAGCGGTGGGTCGAGATCCTGCGGCGTCTGGAGCAGCCTGCTGACTAAAGCGGGCTTCCACCTCGGCCGACCAATCCGCAGAGGCGGTGGAGAACCGGATGGCAGGAACATGCTGCAGGGTCGCGCTCTCCGTGGCGCTTGTCGCGTTTGCGCTCGGCTGCGGGACGCGCAGCTTGTCCGACGTGCGGCCGCGCTACCAGGTCTACGGCTTTCTGCGGGAAGATCCTCGGCTGTACGAGAATCTCTACGCGTCACTCGGGAGAGACGGACGACGAGCCGTGCTCGCGGCGTTCATAGCGGAGCCGCGGGACTACCAGCTCTGTTTTGACGGTCAGCGCACCGCCTTTCCCGTTGATCACCCATCTGGCGAGCCGCTCTGGCTCGAGACCGGTCTGTATCCGTTCATTCTCTACGATGGACCCACTGCGACGTGCGGCCAGACCGAGGGAGAGACCTTCAGCGGTGCGCTCGCGGTGTACAACGTGGATGCGACGCTCGATGGTTTTGTCTTTGGCCGCTCTCGAGCAACCAAGCTCTTCAACCCGGAGCTGCTGGATAAGGTGCGGCGGGGCCTGCTATCGAGTTACACGATCAAGCTGAACGATGAACCCCGCATCACCTACTGGATAGGGAACCGTACCCGTCCTTTCACGGCAGGTTCCCCCACCGTCGAGCTGGACTTCTCTCGAACGGCGCTTGCGGAGCTCCGGATCGATGGCCTTCCCGTCGACGACCTGCGGGCCGAGGTGGCCATCTACGAGCCCGATTTCGAAGGAGAGCGAAAGCAGCAGCACGAGCTCTGGATCCGCTTGAAGGACGGACGCGTGTTCGAGGGTCAGATCGGGGAGCTTGGAGACAACCTGTTCACGGCCTTCATGCGGATTCCCTGCAAGCTCCCGGGCGGACTCTTCGAAGCCGCGGGAGACGGCTCGACCGTGAAGCTCAGCATCATGTCCGAGGGCAACGATCGCCAGCGGATCGCGCAGATCATCCTGCGGAGGAGCTAGGTCCTTGGCTCGTTGACCGCGTGCCGCCGGCCTGCTAAACGGAGGCTCCTAGGAGCGTCATGGAAGACCCAACTCACGTGCTGATCCTGGCCGGCGCCGTATTCGCCGTGTTCGCCTTGCCAGCGGTGCTTGGCTTGATCATCGTCATCGCGGATCGCGACGCCTAGACCCCGCCCTGCAACGCCTTCAGGCGGCGTGCGCGATCGGCCCGTGCTCGAAGATCCTCGACTCCCAGTCGAGAAGATCCGCGATCGTGGTTGCGCCCGGCGATCCGGGGACGCCCCGAGGCCGCGGTGCAGCTGCGGTCTCGTTCAGAGCGGCCCAGACGTCTGCAACGAGAATGCTTGCCGGCGTGCGCACCAGCCGGTAGCGGTCGTGCGAGCACTCGACGAAGCCGGCCCGTACCATCGAGTCGAGAATCGTTTGCACACGATCGGTCGCCAGGCCCTCGGCGCGCGCAACCTCGCTGATGTCTACGCGTGCGAGCTCTCCCGCGACGGAGAGCTGCTGTAGGCAGCGGATGGCTTCGGTGGGATCTATCGGGCTGTGCATGGGGCCTACGCTGGGCTCCGATCGAAGGCTGTCAAGCGGGACATCACCATCCAGGTGTGGGACGTCGACGCCTCTCTGACCGGACCTGTGGAAGAAAGCTAGCAAAATCGCGGGATTGCCTGGTACCGGAGCTACGGCTACCCTTGATCCGGTCATGGCGGAGCTGAAGCGAGAGCAGCTCGAGCGCTACAAGCGCCACCTCTTGCTCGATGGGGTCGGCCCCGAGGGCCAAAGCAAGCTCCTCGACGCCAGGGTGCTGCTGATCGGAGCCGGTGGTCTCGGCTGTCCGTCCGCAATGTACCTGTGTGCCGCAGGAGTCGGCACGCTCGGTATCGTCGACTTCGATCGCGTCGATGCCTCGAACCTTCAGCGCCAGGTGCTCTTCGGCACTTCCGACGTAGGCCGCGCGAAGGTAGAGGTCGCTCGCGAACGACTCGGCGGCCAGAATCCCGACGTCAACGTCATCGTTCACGACGAGAAGCTCCTGGCCGCGAATGCTGAACGGATCCTCGAAGAGTATGACGTGATCCTGGACGGCACCGACACGTTTCCGAGTCGCTATTTGACGAACGATGTGGCCGTCTGGCTCGGAAAGCCCCTGGTCTACGGCAGCGTGATGCGCTTCGAAGGGCAAGTTGCCGTCTTCGACGCTTCGCGTGGCCCCTGTTACCGCTGTCTGTTCCCTGAGCCTCCGCCTCCGGAGCTCGCTCCGAACTGCGCGGAGGCCGGAGTGCTGGGCGTCGTTCCGGGAGTGATCGGTCTGCTCCAGAGCACAGAGGTCCTCAAGCTCCTCCTGGGTGAGGGAGAGCCGCTGATCGGCCGGCTCCTCGTCTACGACGCTCTCGCCATGGAGTTCCGCGAGTTCAAGATTCCGAAGGATCCGGACTGCTCGGTCTGCGGGAAATCCCCAACCATTACCGAGCCTATCGACTACGAGGCGTTCTGCGCCGCCGCGAGTACGGAGGAGGGCACAAGCATGATTCCAGAGCTCACGCCCGTCAGCCTGAAGGCGCGCCTCGACGCGGGCGAGGATCTCCTCCTGATCGATGTGAGGGAGCCCTTCGAGGTCGAGCTGGCGCATATCGAGGGAGCTCAGCTGATCCCCCTGGGTCAGATCGAGGGCGCATTCGGAGAGCTCGAGCACTGGAAGGAGCGCCCCGTCGTCCTGCACTGCCACAGCGGAGCCCGTAGCCGCCATGCGTGCCAGCTGCTTGTCTCCAAGGGATTCTCGCAGGTCGAGAACCTGCAAGGCGGGATCGACGCCTGGTCGTTGGAAGTCGATCCTTCCGTGCCGCGCTACTAGACTCTGCTTGGGGGGAGAGTGAGCCGACTGCGCTGCGTCGTGTTTCGGGGTTTGCCCAAGGAGCTCGAAGAAGAGGTGAACAAGTTTCTCGAGGCCACGCTCTGCCAGGTGCATCACCTGGTTCAGAGCGAGTCCGGAGATCATGTCACCATCAGCATCTTCTATGAGCTCGACATCCCGGTAGACGAGGGTCAGGACGAGCGGAGCCTCTAACAGGCTGCTGAAAAACTCCTCATCGAAGGGTACCTTGGGAGCGAGCCCCAAAGGGGGAGGCGTGAGAGGACAGGGGACGCTTCAGGGCGGGATGTTCAGCTACGTGTCGCTGGAGTCGCGGATTCCGGATGATCATCCGCTTCGAGCGATGCGGCGCATGGTCGACACGGCGCTGCAGCGGCTATCGCCGCGCTTCGACGCGATCTACGCCAGAGGCGTAGGGCGCCCGTCCGTGCCCCCGGAGCAGCTGCTGCGCGCCCTGCTGCTGCAGGTGCTCTACACCATCCGGAGCGAGCGGCAGCTGGTGGAGCAGCTGGAGTACAACCTGCTGTATCGCTGGTTCGTGGGTCTGGAGCTTGACGAGGTGGTGTTCAGCGCCACGGTGTTCACGAAGAACCGAGACCGGCTGCTCAAGGGCGAGATTGCCGAGCACTTCTTCGACGCAGTGCTGGAGCAGGCCGAGACCGAGGGATGGGTGTCGTTGGAGCACTTCACGGTAGACGGGACGCTGATCGAGGCGTGGGCGAGCCAGAAGAGCTTCGTACGGAAGGACGAGGAACGGAGAGACGACGATGACCCGGGCAACCCGACGGTGAACTTCCGAGGCGAGAAGCGGAGCAACCAGACGCATGCGTCGACGACGGATCCCGACGCACGACTCGCCGGTATGAGAGGCCAAGGCGCCCGACTCGCGTACCAGGGACACGTGGTGACGGAGAACCGGAACGGCTTGGTGGTCGCGGCGAAGCTCACGCAGGCGTCGGGATATGCGGAGCGCGAAGCGGCGCTCGAGATGGTGGAAGGTCTGGGAGGCGGGCGTCGGAGGACATTGGGCGGAGACAAGGGCTTCGACACGAAGGGGTTCGTGGAAGAGCTTCGAGAGTTGGGCGTGACCCCACACGTGGCGCAGAACACGACGAATCGACGCAGCGCGATCGACGGGCGGACGACGCGCCACCGGGGCTACGAACTGAGTCAGCGTTTTCGCAAACGGGTGGAAGAGGTCTTCGGCTGGATGAAGACCGTGGGGCTGATGCGCAAGACCCGACACCGCGGCACGGATCGGGTCGGCTGGGTCTTCACCTTCACGGCCGCAGCCTACAACCTGATCCGGATCCGCAAGCTGCTGGAGGCCACGTAGGTCATGTGCGAAACCGCCCCGCGATCAGCGGAGCCCAAGACCGGTTCGAACCGGGAATCGCGCCCCGCCCCTCGGCCGGTGAACCCCCTCGTCGGAAGGACCACCCCTCAACCAGTCACTTTCTCCGCAGCCTGCTAAGGGCCGCTGACGCTTGGTTCAAGATTTGAACCAAGCCTACCGATCTAGGCGCCGGTAAACGGTTATCGGGAGATGGGCGTGGGAGCCGGCCCGGCCAGCAGAGCTACCTTGCCAGGGGGCCCGGAAGACTCCGTCGCTAACGCACGGGGCCTGACACCTCTCGGCGAGCATCTGTCCGCTCTCGCGGATGGACTCGCCAAGAACGGCGCGGTTGCGCTGATCCTCATCGACGTCAGTCCTCTACTCGAAATCGAGCGCCTGTACGGCGCCCGGCCGTACCGGCGCACCATCGAGGGACTCGCCGGTCGTGTGCGCACGCGTCTCCTCGACGAGATCGGCGACGAGTTTCGCGTTGCCTCGGGAGCTCTCGAGGACGAGCACATCCTGATCTTCATTCCCCGGGACCGGTCGAACACGGGATTCTACGCGGAGGAGCTGCCGCTCTTGACGCAGGAGCTTCGCGCGTATGTCGCAATCTGTCTGAAGGGGATCGTCTACCCGTACTTGTATCGAGCGCCGGACCTTCCGGTGGGTTCGGGGATCGGTTTCAACCGCCCGTTCTATCGCATCGAGAGCCAGATCCGGGGTCTCGTCAACACCAGCCTGCGCACCGCTCACTTTGAGCTCGAGCGCTCGAGCTGCGAACGCGCACAGACGCTCGAGCGTCTGCTGCTAGAGGAGACGGTCGACTCCGTCTTCGAGCCGATCGTGCAGCTGTCGGACCTGAAGATCACTGGCTACGAGGCGCTCTCCCGCGGCCCATCCGGGAGCGGTCTAGAGAGCCCACTCAACCTGTTCTCGATTGCCGAGAGCTGTGGCTTTGAGTACGAGCTCGACAACCTGTGCCGCAGACAGGCCCTCCGCAACGCGCAGGGCATCCAGCCCGACCAGAAGCTCTTCCTGAACATCCTGCCGAGCAGCATTCACGACCCCGACTTTGCGGGCGCGCGGGTGAGGGAGATGCTCGGCGAGCTGGGACTCTCGCCGCACAACCTTGTCCTGGAGATATCCGAGCGTCAGGCGATCGCGAACTATCCGATCTTCCGGGAGGCCATCGATCACTTTTCGCGGCTCGGCTTCGAAATCGCGCTGGACGACACCGGTGCTGGATTCTCGAGCCTGGAGGCGGCGCTCGAGCTGAACCCCCGCTATCTGAAGATCGACATGTCTCTCGTGCGCGGGATCGAGGGCAACCCACAGAAGCAGGAAGCGCTGCGAGGGTTGCGCAGCCTGTCGGAGAAGATGAGCTCTACGGTGATCGCGGAGGGCATCGAGACCCGCTCAGAGCTCGAGGCGATTCAGGACCTGGGGATCGAGTACGGTCAGGGCTTCATCTTCGGTCACGGCGGCCCCGTCTCGCCCGATGGAATTGCCACCGCGCGCTAGCGCCGCACGTCCCGACGTTCACGCCTTCTTAGCGGTGCCGATCGAGCAGCTTGTCCCGGTGCTTGCGGAGCTGCTTGCGCGCGCGGTCGATCGCCTCGACGGCCGCATCGCGAATCGCGCGATGCTGCGCCGCCGCGGCGATGTCGATGTCCTTGCCGGTGACGTGAACGTGCGCTTCGAAGTCCTCGCCGGAGCGATTGAGGCTCAGCTCGACCTTGGAGGTTCCCTGGAACTCGTCGTAGAGCTGCGACGCCATGTCCTCACACTCCTGCTTGATCCGATCGGAGTGAGGAGTGTCGTGGAAGCGAACCCGGAAGCTCATGCTGCGAGTATAGCGACCTTGCTCTCGGGGGACTCGGGATCTATGAGCTCGCGTGGCTTGTGGCGCACTTCTTGGCAAGCTCGTGCGCGCGAGAGATGCCCCGGAGGTCGATCCGCCCTCGAGTGGTGGTCGTGTCGAGGTGTTCCCACGCGCCCATCGTCACCTCGAAGTCAGCGCTCTTCCCCTCCAGGCCGGGAATGTCGCCCTCCGAGACGGAGACATAGTACTTGCCATCGATCTCGATCTTCGCGCCCTGGTGCTCGGATCCGCCCGGTCCTTCGAAGCTCACGTGCGTCTTTGGGCTCTCGGTGCCCAGCATGATCACCAGCTCGACCCACGGCGGCGTGAGGCCCGAGGTCTGGAAAGCGAACTTCTGGGCATAGCACCTGGGACTGAAGGACCCGCTCTGGCTCCACCAGATGCTCCAGCCGGAGTGCTCCGCGACCAGCTCCTTGAAGATCCCGATCCCGAGCTTTCGCTTCTCTCCGATCCGCCAATCCGGGTTGAGACGGCCTCCGCGCGGGACGCTCGGTACGCTGGCCGAGGATCTGCTGGGAGCTGCGGGAGACGTCCGCTGTGGAGTATTCGGCCGCAGTCTATTGGCAGCCTGCGTGCGCCTGCGCGTGGCCCTCGCGATGCGGGCCGACGCTGTCGCCTTCGACTTGGCCTCGGCGGCCCCTCGCTGGGCAGCCAGGCGCTCTCTGTCCTTGAGGACGAAGAAATTGGAGAGCCTCTCCGGGATCACGTCGACCACCTCGGGCGTGCTGCTCGAGATCCAGTCCGCCTTGGTGAACTCGACGACTCGATCCTCTTTGATGTAGCAGAACTCGATCGTGTCTCCTGGCAGGATCACGAAGTAGTCTGGAGTTCCGTGCAGCTCGACCCACTGATTGATCGCGGGATCGAACTTGCGCTCGGAAGCGAGACGTTCGGCGCCACGTCCCTCCGTCCCGCGAAGGACCTGCCCCTCAAACTCGTTCTGCGACCAGCCGTGCCCGATCAGCTGCCCAACGTAGCTGTCCTTGATGCTGCAACCGGCAAGGCTCAGGCAAAGGAAGGCGGCAAGCGCCCGATAGACAAAGATAGTTCGAAATCGCGATCTCGGCATGGCGAGCCACCCCACGGAAAATGGTTCCCCGGGGACTGTTATCGGGTCGAGGTCGTGCGGATCCTTAGGCGAAAAAGGAAAGGGCTGCCGCACGCACAGTCAGCGCCAGTGTCGCCTGTCATGCGGCGAGCACGCAGGAGCCAAGGAGAACGACACCGAAGATGACGACGCCGATGACAAACGCGATGAGGAGCTGAGCTAACAGGACGGCTACGGCCTTGCCGAACGTCTTGCAGAGCAGTCCCCGTAGCACGAGAACGTTGAGCGCCAGTGCAAGGACCAGAAGGCCGAGCAGGCCTGCGATGCCGAAGCGAGAGACATCGACTCCCCAGAACAGGAGTGTCTGAACCAAGTTCGGGAATGCCGAACAGACGAAGCTGATCCACATTCCGCGCCACAGGCTCGGTGGCTCCTGGTCCACCATGTTGCAGGCGCTGATCAGGATGACGGAGGCGATGGCCAGACCGACGAAGATCAAGACCGGGAACAGGAGCGCGAGTCCGACGATGGCGCCGGCTCCGAGCGACAGCTTGGAGAGATCGGACAAATCGGAGAGGTTGGAAATCCCGGAGAGGTCGGGAACGGTCCGCGCGGAGTCCTGCGGCTCGGTAGGCTCGCCGGGTGGACCTCCCTGGGTCGGGTCACGAGCAGGTCCGAGCTGCTTGTTCAGACCCTCAATGACGGTCAGGCGATCGCCGAAATCCTCACTCCTGGAGACCTGTTGCTGGTACTCCGGTGGGACGTCGTAGTAAGAATCCGAGAAGTGGACGGATCCATTCTTCTCGACCCAGCGATAGACCTGGTCGCCGTGAGCGCTGCCGGCCCAGACGGAGCCAAGCAGCACTACTGCGGTGAGGAGGATGCGTCCTCGAGCTCGTCCCAAACCGTGACCTCGCTGACGGCGTCATCGACCCGTCAGGTTGAGGCCTGAACCGCACGCCCGTGCGAACCGATCCCGCTCGCCTCAGCCTGCTTCGAGCTGCCACGGATCACGTGCTTTGGGGGCTTCCTCCAGGCGCTTCACCGAATCGTCGCATCGAGAGATAGAGGGCGGCGGCCAGCCCCCCGGCACCAAAGAGCATCCACATCACCATGATCTGGTATCGCGCCGCGATCAGCGGATCGACACCCGAGAGAATCTACCCCGTCATCATCCCGGGGAGCGAAACCAGACCGACCGCTAACAGACCGTTCGTCTGGGGGATCAGCGCGGCCTCGAGCGCGATTCGCCGAGCAGTTGTGTAGTCAGCGTTGCGGTTCTTCTCGGATTCGAACCGCTCCGCGGCGAGACTCACGGTGTTCATCGTGGTGTAGAAGATCATCCCCGCCAGCGGGACGACCAAAACGGGCTCGAACCAGCGCGGCATCTCCAGCACGATCTGGGTCACCAGGAAGAGCATCGGTAGGCCCGCGGCCACGATTGCTGCCACCACGACGAGATACAAGCTGAGGCCGCGTTCCCTGGGTGGTCGTAGCACGATCCAGGACGAAACGAGGATCATCACGGCCACCACCGCACCGATGATGACGGGCTCCTCGGCGTCGAAGACGTACGTGAGTACGTACCCGACGAGTAGGAGCTGCGCGAGCATGCGCGCGTTGGCGTAGAGCCCCCTCGGGGCGTTGAGTGACCAACGATGCATGAGGAGGAGCAAGCCCACGGTGGGAGCAAACACGATCAGCAGGCTTGTCAGTGGGATGGACGGTAGGCCGTGTCCCATCGTCTCACCTTGGGAGGATGGGTAAGAGGATGTAGGACGGCATGTCTTCCTGGTGGAAGACCGTCTGCTGGGCCGGCTGACCTCGGGTTCCCTCGCCAAAGGGCTGCCCGGTGTTGAGGTTGCGATCGAAGCGGGGGAAGTTGCTCGAGCTGACCTCGATGCGAATTCGATGTCCCGGCAAGAAGACGTTGCTCGTGGCCCATAAGTCGATGGTGAAGAGGTACGGCCTGCCCGGCTCCAGCAACTCCGGCGCACTCGCGGACTCGCGATAGCGGGCGCGGATGATCCCGTCGAGGAGGTTCTGCGCGTAGCCGTCGGGGTGCACGTCCACGAGCTTTGCGGTGAAGTCCGTATCGACGGCTGACGACGACGCCCAGAGCGACACGCTTACCGGTCCCGTGATCTCGAGCGGCTCTTCGAGAGCATCCGACGTGTACACCAGTACGTCGTTTCGCTCCTCGACCGCCCGCTGATCCTGTACCCCGAGGTCGATGGTCAGATTGTTCCCGCCCAGCGACGGCGTGGGGTCGTTCGGATCGTAGACGTACGTATCTGCGGGTTGTTCTCCAGGCGGGAAGGTCGCGATCGTTCCGTCCCCCTGCAACGAGTTGGCCCCCTGCTGGCTGTGAAGGAAGTATCGTACCTGGCGCATGCTGGGCGGTGGCCAGTCGGAGAATTCTTGCCAGCGGTTCTCCCCCAGCGTGAACACGGTGACCGGCGGCTCGTCCATGATCCCGTTGGCCTGATCCTTGAGCCAGTAGTCGAACCAGCGCAGAAGCGTCTCGTTGAGGTCGATCCGGGCAGCGGGTCCGAAGTCGATGTCGCCGGTGCCCCGTGAGCTCGGCACGTGATAGGGGAGCAGGTGTCCCCAGGGACCGATGATGAGTCGCTGGCCGTTGCGCGCCCTTTCGGACCGGCTGTTTGCCACGATGCTCTGATAGGCGCTCGGCCCGCCCTCTGCGAAGATGTCGTACCACGAGGTGACGTGCAGCATCGGCACCGTCACGCTATCGGCATGGCGATTGACGTTGGCCCGGTACCAGTACTCACCGTCGTCGGCGTGCCGTACGTGCTCGGCGAAGTACGGCGCTGTCTCTTCGAGCAGGTCGCCCCAATCCTTGATGGGGAGGTGCCTGTACCACTTCTCGGCAAGGGGCGTGAAGGCGTTGCCGCCGAAGCGGGTGCGGCGGGGGACGGAGAAGTCGCCTCCCTCCACGTACTCCTTCATCGCCTCCAACAGATCGGGGCGCTGCTTCCGCTCGAGCGTGTTGAGCCCCTTGAAGATCGCATAGGGCGCCATCCAACCCCAGAGCGCCGCCCCGCCCGTGTGGTAGATCCAGCTGGCGTGGTAGTCAGAAGACGCCGAGACTGGGGCCATTGCCTGGAGGGAGGGGGGCATCGGGTCGTTACACGCGATCATGTACTGCGTGAGTCCGAGGTATGACTGGCCCGTCGTTCCGACCCGCCCGTTGGACCAGGGCAACCGTGCGGCCCACTCGACGGCGTCGTAGCCGTCCGGGATCTCCTGGAAGATCGTGTCGTACTCCCCTTCTGAAGCGAAGCGACCCCGACAATCCTGCATGACCGCGATGTAGCCGTAGCGCGCGAAGAGGTGATGAGGCCCGTTGGGGTCGTCCATTCCCTGCTTGCCGTACGGTGTCCGGCTCAAGAGGACCGGGAAACGGCCCGGCACGTCCGGACGCACCACGTCGGCAAAGAGGGTCACACCGTCGCGAGTCTTCATCGGGACATTCGTCTCGGTAACCACTTTGTACTCCGGACGGATCTGGACAATCATGTCGGAACCTTCCCTGCGTTTGCGGCAGCGTTTCCATCAATATACTTGAATGCGTCAGCGGTTTACCGTGTAGTCTGGTGGGAACGAGCACCCCTTCACAGATGACCGAAGCCTCGCCGACCGCTGAAGAGACCCCGCCCCCAGTCAGCGGCTTCTGGTCCTATCTGCGCCAGCGCGAGCTCGACTTCTTTCCGACGGGGGCTCTGCGGTGGTGGCTGCTGGGCCTGATCATCTTCGCGTGGGCGATCGAGCAGTTCGAGCGGCTCAAGATCGGGCCGGTCCTCGTCTACATGTTCGATGACTTCGGCGTCTCGCTGCGCGAGTGGGGGTACGTCGGGGCGGTGGCCGCCGTAACGCAGGTGGGGGGCGCGTTGCTCTTCAGCCAGCTGGCGGATCGCTACGGGCGGCGCGCGATCATTCTGTGGCCGGTGGTGGCCTACCTTGGCATCGCGGTGGGCTCCGCGCTCGCGCCGGACTTCCTCACCCTGGCGGTGCTGTGGGTGGTCGGCGGTACCGTGGTCTCGGGCATGAGCCCGGCCGTCAACGCCGCGCTGCGCGACATCACACCGCAGATGGGCCGGGCCATGGTCTATGCCTGGCTCAGCCTCGCATTCACGATCGGGGCGCTGCTCTCGACCTGGGTCGCCGCGCGCACGATCCCCGTTTGGCCCGGCTGGCGACCGCAGTTCTGGATCGCCGGTGGCTTCGCCGCCGTCACGGTCGCCGTACTGGCGGTCTTCTACCGCGACCTCTCCATGCGGGTTCGCGGTCACATCGTGCACGACCGGGAGGACGCTCTTGCGGCAGCCGTCAGCGAGGCCGGCTTCACGGACTTCGCCGCCGCGCAGCGCGCCGGCAACCTGGTCTACCGAGACTGGCGGCTCTGGGCCCTGAGCCTCGCGATCTTGTTCTGGAGCGTCGCCTACTTCACGGTGGCCATGTTCGTCCCAACCTACTTCCAGCAGCACTTCGGTATCGAGGCGGCGCAGGCATCGGACCTGACCTCCTACTTCTGGCTCGTGTTCACTTTCAGCGTCTTCGTCTCCGGCTGGATCTCCGACCGGCTCCAGGTGCGCAAGACCGTGATCGCGTTCGGCGGCGTGTCCACGGGGCTCTGCTTTCTCTGGGCGGCCTCCCGGCCCGTGGGAACGAGCTACGTCGCGCTCGCTTTCTCCTGGTCCATCACGGGCTGGTTCGCCGGCTTCATCTACCCGGCGTGGTGCGCTCTGGTCTCCGAGAGCGCCGAGGCCATCAGCCCCTTCGGCGTGGCTCGAGCCTTCGGCATTACCGGCGTGCTCGGCGTGGGGAGCGGCCTGGTGTTCAACCTGGCCTTGCCAAGGGTGGTGGAGGCCTGGGGCTGGACCGCATGGATCCAGATCTGCGCCCTCTGCTGCTTCGTCATCGTCGCGCTTGTGGCCTGCAGCAAGGGACCGTGGCGACCCGGTCGAGCAGCATGAGAGGTACCCTGTCGCGTTCGAGCAGCCCACCGGAGGAATGCCCATGCCGACGCCTACGTTGACGCTCTACTTCGCGCCAGGGTCCAGTTCGATGGCGCCGCACATCGCGCTGCACGAGATCGGTGTCCCGTTCGAGAGCCGGCCGATCTCATTCGCCAAGAATGAGAACCGAGCGCCCGAGTTTCTCGCGCTGAACCCCGAGGGCAAGGTACCGACCCTGCTGGTAGATGGCCGCCCGCTGACCGAGGTTGCGGCGATTCTGTTCTACCTGGCCAGGCGCTTCCCCGAAGCTGCTCTGCTCCCGAACGGCGACGTCGCAGCGGAGGCGCAGGTAATCTCGTGGATGTCGTTCATTGCCGCGACCGTCCACCCTGCACGGCGCCAGGGGATCGACCGCTGCCGTGCTGTGTTCGGCATCACGGACCGGCGACTCGGACCCCGCGAGTGGGCGCTGGACGACTATTCGATTGCGGATATCCACCTCTTCCGCCTCTACTGGCGCTTCCGGAACTCGCTTCATCCGGCGCCTGGTGAGTTCCCGAACCTGGACGAACACTACCGTCGAATGATGGCGCGTCCCGCCGTGCAGCGTACGTGTGATATCGAGGCCGCGATCGGCTACGAGCTGCCGGCGTAGCAAGGCCAGCTGGCGGAAGCGCACGGGAATCGAACCCCAACACCGGGGCGTAACTCACTGTCGTGTTTAGCAGTTTTCGGCATCTCCCAGCTCCCGTGGCATACCTGTGACAGATTCACCGTCGTTTCCTGAGGGCGTCGGCGACTACATCGTCGGCTAACTGCGCGTAGCGCTCGGTCGAGCGCACGTCTTTGTGTCCGGCAGCGGCCTGGATCACATCGAGTGGAACACCAGCGCGACGCAGCGCAGTCGCGGTCGAGTGCTTCGTGCCCTCGTAGAGTTGCACGCCAGGATGCCCCGCTCGTGTCGCTGCTTCGTTCCAGTTCGTTCGAAGCGGATCATGTGTCCAGCGCTTGCTGGGATTGAGCGCGGCCTTGGCATCCGGGTTCGCGAAGAGCGGCCGTTCGCCCTCGTAGACGGCCAGGAGTGGCACGTACCGCTCGATCCAAGCATGGAGGCGATCTGAGGCTTCGCGGTAGCGGATGTCGCCCTCCTTCGTCTCCCTGCGAGGCGCGTCTCTGCGGGGGCCTTTCATCGCGTGGGCGACGCACAGGACCCTGGTTCGGCGGTCGTAGTTCTCGACGTTGAGCGCGCGAACCTCACCAGGCCGGAGGAGGAGTTCGACAGACGTTATGAAGGCCCCGCGCTTTTGCTCGGGGATCTCCTTGAGTATCGCGTCCTGTACGTCGGGCGGGATGATATGAGGGCGATGGACGGTCTTGGGCTGCGGCGGAAACTTCGGGACCGCTGAGATCTCCTCGCGACTGACCAGCCAGCCAAGGAAGGAATGGAAGGCACCGACGACGTTCGTTCTGGTCTTTTGCCCCAAGCCTCGATCGGCCAGGATCTTGGTCCAGTCCTCGATGAGGCCGTAGGAGATCCCGTAGGTCGAGACCTCGAAGAGTGGCGAGAAGTGGCCGCTCGGCTTCGCGTAGCGCACGAGCTCGCGCAGGTAGGTGGGGCTACGATCCCCCCGTTCGACCTGGTCGCTCATCATCTCAAGCCAGGCCGGCAGGCGATCTCGGACGAGGGCTGTCGGGCGCGGGAGATAGGGGTCTACAGCCTCTTTCGGAGACTTTCCGCCCGCGATCTCTGCCCTGATCCAGGCAAGCAGCATGTGGGCCATCTGCTCGTCTAGAGGCTTCTTCCCGACTTCCTCGACCATGATCCACTGGATGCGCCCGTAGGGCCGGCAATCGACGTACCAAGCTCCCGAGTCCTTGCGTTGTCGGACATTGAACAGATCGCGCGCCATCTCTACCCGTATACCCTGTCCGAGCAGGGCGCGGGTAGTGAATTCGCGGCGAAGGCTGAGGACAGATGAAGTCATCTCACCACGGCACCAGCGCCCATAGCTTGCTCATTGCCGCAACACAGAACAGCGCGAGGAAGACCCCGAGACCAAGCCAGAACACGGTCATCTCGATAGGCCCCGTCTTGCTGTCGGCGCGACGCTCTTTGAGGGTTCGAACCCTCTCCGACTCTCTGACAGCGACGATTCTTCCTTTCCACAGCCCTTCCCCTTAGTCGTCGAAGCGTGTCTCCGCGACGGGCGACCAGCACCACTCGTTCGCGTCACACCACTTGCAGAACTTGCAGAACTGGGATGTCGCCTCGTCGGGGCGCTTGGGCGGCTCCTCGGAGGTGAGAATCAGACGTGCCTTCGCCTTCAGGGCCTCGTAGCGCTCTGGCTCGAAGCGGATCTTCTCCGGGTAGGGCTCGGAGATGTCCTTGCAATAGACGAAGGCAAGGGCGATGTGGAAGCCTCCCGCGCCCATGTACATCTGCAGCTGGTCCGCGTACTTCGGATTCCACTTCTCGTAGCCCTTCGCCTTGCACTCCTCGAACTGCGACGCCTTCGCACTTTTCACCTCGAGCAGCGCCTCCAGCCGTTCGGAATATTTCTTGCCGAGGAGGATCGTTCCGTCGATCCGGCCGCGCAGTGTGAGTCCATCGCCGAGATCACAGGTGACGCGACGCTGCTCCGCCCCGATCAGGTAGTCCGCGAGGCGGAGGAGCCGGATCACATGGGACTCGGTCGCGTTTCCGTACTCGAAGGTCGCGAGCACCCGGCCTGGCCTGGATTTCGGCGTCGAGTGCTCGTTTCGCTCGGCCCAGAGGTGGCGAGCGCACTCTCCGATGCCGCTCATGGTGAGGTTTCCGCTCCGCGGACGATCGGCCTCCCGCCTCTCAAGGGCGCGGAAGATCCGGTCGGCGACCTGGGGCTGCGGACTGCGGATGCGGGGGAGCTCGGCCATCAGAAGAGGATGTCCCCGGAGGCCCGAGTAGGCTGCGACTGCTCTGGCAGTGGCTCGGACATCGGGGCGTTGCCGTCGATCCGCTTGTACTTGGCAATCCGGTTCTCGTAGCCGTCCACATCTCCGTACTTCGGATCCTCCGCCTCTTCCTTCGAGACGCTGGCGACAAACGGGATGTTGTGGAGCTCCTCGCTGTCCTGGATGAAGTCGGGATTCCTGACCTTGCAGGCCAGTCCGATCTGCTTCAGCCGACCCTTCGCGATTCGGACCGTGTCTGGATTGGGATGCTCGAGCGTCAGAAAGTCGCGCAGCTCTACTCGGGTGTGATCTGGGTGGATGCACTGCAGTGTGAGGTGCAAGCACATCCCGTCTCCCCTCTTCGTCGGCTTGTACTCGCTGTCGGTAATCATGAACGGGTACTTGCCGGACTCAAGAGCGACCCAGCTTCCTCTCGGCATGTCGTTGTCCTCTACGTCGTGAAGTGCTGCTCCGATGCGTGGCATTTACGCGGCCTCCTGCTTCTGGACTCCGAGCGCCGACTTCAGCGCTTCACGGAGCGGGGTGTAAGGGTTGGCCTGGGGCACCTCGATGCGGATCGGAAGCCCGTAGCGGTTCTTCGCGATGAAGGCTCCGGTGTCTTCGAGAAAGAGCTCGCGCGTGCCGGTTGTGGCGCTGGTGCGCACCTTCCGACTCTTCGCGCCCTCCTTCTCGATCGTGGCTCGCTGGATCTCCAGGTAGCCGACGATGTCCGCCCACTCGTAGAGCAGCGCGTTCGCTCGCTTGTGGAGCTTCGGAGTGACGCGGTCGTAGGGACCGATCACCGGATCTTCGAACGTCTTGCTCTCGTTGTGGGAGAGCACGACGATCATCATGCCGGGGTCGCGTCGGATCGCGTCCAGCGCGTGAAAGAGCTGCGTCCACTCGCGATCGGCGAACAGGTAGCCCTTCTGATACCCAAAATCCTCGACGTGCTCGTACGTCTTCCGCCCCCCCTCGGACATGCGACGACACGTCTCCTCCCAGACGAGAGGCTCGACGTGGTCGATCGTGTCGATGACGAGGGTTCGGTAGACGTGCTCCTGACGTTGCAGATCCGTGATCGTCTCGAGGATCTCGGCGTAGCTCGTGGGAATGGGAACATGAGGCACGTCGAGCGTGCCGAGTCCCTCTTCTGCAGGCAGGAAGATCGGATTCGGCGTACTCGCGCCGAAGGTCGTCTTGCCGACTCCTCCTCTGCCATGAATGACGATCCGCGGGGGCCGGATCGTTCTTCCTGTGGTGACCTGATCTAACATGCTCACGGCATCTCTCCTTTACTTCGTGAGTTCTCGTTGGATTCGTGCGCGCAGGTCGCGGAGCTGCGGCCGTTCCAG
Source organism: Myxococcota bacterium (assembly GCA_965247115.1). Taxonomy (GTDB): domain Bacteria; phylum Myxococcota_A; class UBA9160; order SZUA-336; family SZUA-336; genus JAUXJB01. The sequence continues at coordinate 805,835 of CBDFGR010000003.1, read as the reverse complement.
CCGCGCTTGACGCTCTCGCTGCGCGAGATAGAGGTCGATTTCCGCGAGCAATTCGCGGAGGTCTTGCGGGACGCGCGGGAAGGGCTTGGGCGCGACTATCAAAGGGCGCATGGCTCTTCTTTTCGCATCTCCGTGACCAGGCGCTCTAGGACGCACCCTTCGACGCCCCGAGGGTCATCGCCCGTCTGGAGCCAGCAATAGGCGATGAACCGCTCCGCCTCTTCATGGGACGTGAACACGGGCCCGAAGGCTACGTCGGAGGTGGTGCAGTACATCGCGCACATCGTGGGGTGCGCCCGGCTCTCGATAATCTCGATGCTCATAACCGCAGCCGTGCGGCCGCTCGGCAGGTGAGACACACGCCCTTGTCGTCAAGGCCCGTGATGTCGTCGGCGGCCTCTTCCCGGCACAGGACACAGCGCTCAGGTCCGAGGAGGGCGCGATCGATCGGCACGTCGGGCGTCGGGGCAACGCGGCGACCGTGCGCGAGCTCGCGACGGTTCCGCGCGCGCATCGTAGGGCGCTTCACGATCTCCTCCAGTCGCATCGTGACCTCCGGGCCCGCTCGGCACGGCGCATCATGCGGACTCCCCCACCGCGAGCATTCGACAAACGAGATCGCGTGCCGAATCCTGGAGCGTGAGCACGGTCGGCTCGAGCGCGGCACTCGCAGCGTCCCACGCGGTGACCCTCGCATCGGCCCCCGCCGCGGCTCCCGCAGCGACCCTCGCAGCGTCCCCCGCAGCGTCCCCCGCAGCGTCCCTCGCAGCGTCCCTCGCAGCGGCCCCCGCAGCGGCCCCCACAGCGTCCCACGCAGCGTCCCTCGCAGCGGCCCCCGCAGCGGCCCCCACAGCGTCCCTCGCAGCGTCCCTCGCAGCGTCCCTCGCAGCGGCCCCCACAGCGTCCCTCGCAGCGTCCCTCGCAGCGTCCCTCGCAGCGGCCCCCGCAGCGGCCCCCACAGCGTCCCTCGCAGCTTCCCTCGCAGCGTCCCTCGCAGCGTCCCCCGCAGCTTCCCTCGCAGCGATCCACGCAGCGACCTCCGCAGCGTCCCTCACAGCGTCCCCCGCAGCTTCCCTCGCAGCACGGATCATCGGCTGCGCCGCGCTTGCACGAACGAGGTCCGTGATCTCGCCGAGTCCGCGCAGCTTCGCGGCATGCGGGCTCAGACTCTCCACGAGATCCAGCCATGCGGGCGTATGGACCCGGCAGAGCCAGTCGAGGGCTAGGTAGGAGCGGGCGAGCTCCGTGTCGGGATCTCCTTCCGATCCCACGAGGCGGGGGAGCAGGGGCTTGAGCAGACGGTCTCGATCCTCGTCTAAAAGGTTGTCATTCCAGCAGCGGACGAAGTCTCCGACCACGGCACTCGTGCACTGCGGATGGTCGCTGTGCTCCTCCCCTGCGAGCCAGGCGACCACCTCGAGCGCGCAGTGGCCTTCGTCGAAGCTCGAGGAGACACCCCTGTCCAGGTGCAGAGCGTCCAGCTGGGCGAGACGGTCGGGGAGAGGACGCCTCGGGTCGAGAGGGGAAGGGGCGGGAGCGGGCATCTCTACACTATCTCCTGTAGTTGAGTGCTAGAGTCTGTTGCGGGCCGACCGCTAGACCCGGTCGGCCCGCTATCCCCCTGAGAGATATCAGCCGGACAGGAGGACGTAGCGCGATGAGCGAAGCCGTACTGCGCTTGGTTTACACCGGGCCAGAACTTGAGGCTGGCGAAATGGATGTTCGCGCGCTGGCACCGACTCTTCAGGCTGTGGGCGATATCTGTGAGCGGACAAATCTGCTCATCAATGGTCGAGAGACGGCCGCTACCGTTCGAATGCGAGCAGATGTTAGAGCTAGGTCTTTCGATATCTCGCTCGTTCTGGACATCGCCGGGATTGTCAACACACTGATGGGGTCGGACGCGAACCAACTCTTGACTACACTGGGGTTCATCAAGAAGTCTGGCTCGGTTGCAAGTGGTCTCCTTAGTCTTGTAAAGACAGTAGGCAAGGCAGAGCAGATGCAATACGTCGAGATTGATGAAGAGATTGAGGCCACTGCGCCGGACGGACGCACGCTGCGGCTCCATCGAAACGTGCGAAACCTGTACAACGACACGACGACCGTAACAGCACTGGACGAGGTGTTGAAGCCGCTTGCTCGCCAAGGAGTCGAACTCTTCCAAGCAATGGAAGGCAGTGAAGTCGTCGAATCTTTGGACGCTGCCGACTACGCGAGGATTACTGAGGGTGGCCCACGACAGATAGCTGCTGCACAAGAAGCAGCTTATGAGGTGGTTCAGGTCTTGGAGATTCTCCAGCCAGACATCTCTGGGCGCGGCTATCAGTGGCGCGTCTCCGATGGTGCCAATGTCTTCTTGGTCAAGATGGAAGATCCCGGCTTTGTCACACAGGTGACTAAGCGCGAGCCCTTCCGAAGTGGAGACCAGCTCCGAGTCCGTATGAGCGTCGAGCAATCGGTGGACGGGGAGGGCAAACTCCATCTCTCCCGCACGGTCACAGAGGTGATCGAGCACCGAATGCCGCGACAATCGGAGCTCTTCTAGCGCCGGCACTCGTCGCACTCCGACTGGACGTGGACATCGAGGTCCGTGATCTCGCCGAGTCCACGCAGCTTCGCGGCATGAGGTTTCAGGCTTTCTACGAGGTCTAGCCATGCGGGTGTATAGATTCGACAGAGCCAGTCGAGGGCTAGGTAGGAGCGGGCGATCTCCGTGTCGGAATCTCCTGCCGATCCCACAAGGCGGGGGAGCAGTGGCTTGAGCAGACGGTCCCGATCCTCGTCTGAAAGGTCGTCATTCCAGCAGCGGACGAAGGCTCCAACCGCGGTACTCGTGCACTGCGGATGGTCGCTGTGCTCCTCTCCTGCGAGCCAGGCGACCACTTCGAGTGCGCAGTGGCCTTCGTCGAAGCTCGAGGAGACACCCCTGTCCAGGTGCAGAGAGTCCAGCTGGGCGAGACGGTCAGGGAGAGGACGCTGCCTCGGGTCGAGAGTTGCCCCGCGCATATAAGTGATAATTACGTAAAATAAGAGACACGGTCAAGCCGCCTATTCGGATTCTGGCTTCTTTTTTGGTGATGGCCCGAGTGAGAGGTCCTTAGAGAGCTGATACGCCTGCTCCTCCCTGTAGTTCGCCTCCTCATGGGTATCGATCCAATTGGAGAGCTCGTCTGGGGGTACAAACGCGAGAGTGATCACCCGGCTAGCTCCGATCTCGTCGATCAGATGCTCGGCTACCGCTCGGGCCTGGTCCCTAAGTACTTTCTGCAGCGACTCATAGACTTCGGGGGCGTCCTTCTTCATGTTGAGGGAGATGGCCGTCCTGTAGTCGAGTCCGCGTTCTTTCAGGAAGTCCGCTCGCGCAGACAAAAACTCGAAGATCTTGAACTTCGTTCCGACAGCGGCTTCGTTCTTCCCGCTCTCCAACTGCGATACGGCTGACTGGGAGATGTCGACTGCATCGCCGAATTCCTCCTGGGTCAGCCCCAGGGCTTCGCGAGCTTCTTTGAGTTCCTGCCCAAAAGTCGGAATCTCTCTGCGTTGCTTTATGCGTCGAGCCATCAGTAAGCAGAGATTAGCTAAGGCCGCAGAGCTTGGTACATGGTGATTGACACCGCCACCATCATGAGTTGTAATGTGTGCTTATGAGTTCTCATCCGCTGAAGCGTCTCAGGCAGACGCTCGGCATCACCCAAGCGGCTCTTGCGGCAAAACTGGGCGTGGATCCGGCCGCCGTGACGATGTACGAAACGGGGCGAAACGCGATGAGTCGGCGGATCATGGTCAGGCTCATCGATCTTTATCGAGACCAACTAGCAACCCTGGGTATCACTCCGGAAGACCTACTCAGGAGCGGGCCGCCGTTCGGCGCTGACCAGCACTCCGAACGAGTCGAGCGCTCTCCGTGACCCGCCCCTGTCTTCTCGATGTACGCGGCGCGACTATCGAAATATGCGACAAGCTCAACCCGGGTTGGCGCGAGTTCTTCGCCTGTCCATTGAAGAAGGAACTCTCGATCTTCATAGTCGGCTGGCTCGATACTGCAGCTCGGATGTACCCAGTCGTGGGGCTCCCCGTGTGGCTGTGGACGACCGAACGGGTCGGTGTCGAAATCGAAGAAGCGCACCGACTCTGGGCTTACGACCTCGAGACGGACAAAGTTGATTCGTTCTCGGTCGCAATTCCGAACCCGAATCGTGACCTTCGCGACGTTCGGCTCGCGATAGCGGATCAGCGTAGTCTCGAGGACGGGTTGCCGATCTTCGATCGTAGCCGCGCGGTGCGACTTCCGTATGAGGATAGCGCTGGCGATCGCTCCCCCGGCAGCGAGAAGCGCGCCGAGCGCGGCAGCAATGCCTATCAAGAGGTTTGCGAGGCTCATCGTAAAGGCGGCCTTCTACCGGCGTTGCATGCATCCCTCACTCTCGTCACTGCCGCAGCGGAGGGGGCGGCGTGAGGTCACTCTTCGTCCCGGTGCGACCCTTCGTAGCGTTCACGTGCAGCAGCGAACTCCCGAATGCCGTCACGATCGTCTTCGTAGTAGTCGATGGTCTCAAGCTTGTTCAGCGTCAAGGCGTCCGCCGCGCACTGCGGAATCGCCCAGATAACACTGAGAGGCCAGGTCAGCAGGTTCAGAAAACCCACGAGGATCTGATCGGTTTGGTGCGTGCCGTATGCGAGATACCAGTTGCAGACCGGAGATATGATCCCGAGGCCACCTGCGAGACCGGCGTTCTTGATCTGAATCTCCGTGGGATTCAGGTCGTAGCGCTCGATGTCTCGGAGGGTTTCGCGGTCGCGCTGTCTGAGATTCACGCAGCCGATCGTCGAGAGGATCACGCAGAGGGCAACGATTCTTCTGCTGTTCATAGTTCTCTCCCCCGCCCCTGTCTCGGTGTAGCTACCAAGCATTCTACACGAGGGGTGGGTGGTCGGAAGCATCGGACTTCATTCTTACGCGCGAGTAGGGCCAAGTACGGCCAACAGAAACTTCGTGGGGGCGAAAGTGAGGTAACCCCCAGTGGAAACTGTCGAAATCGAGCGTGCCGTTCGGAAGATGTTGGACGATTCCGACACCTGGTTGCACTTTGCCCTCGCGTGCCGCGCAGCCTTTTCTTGGGAGGGCAGCGTAGAGTCGGCCCTCACGAACGTCTCCCACTGGCTGCGAGCGGACGGGCGCCGACGGCTCCCCGCAGCCGTTCTCCCCATCGCCATCATGGTCACGCGCTTGGACTACGTGACGCCGCTTCTACAGCTCGAGCTCCTGGCTGCGAAGACGCGGAAAGAGCCGCTGCATGAGGCAAGAGAGTCTGTTCGGCCCTCACGCTCTCGCCCGTAAGTCAAACCACGACTCGTCCAAGCTTGCTGCCCGTCGGGTGGAGCGATCGGGGCAGGCCCAGACGCAGCGTCGTGAGTGCTATGAGGCGGCGGTCCGCTGGCCGGGCCGTAGCTCGCGACGGCTCTCTCAACTGTCGGGGATCTCTCGGTACGTCATGGGTCGGAGGCTTCCCGAGCTCGCAGACACCTCGAAGTACGTGGATGGGAACGCGCCGATTCGACGTGACGCCCAACAGGGCATGGAGATCCGGTGGTGGGTGCGGAGGCCGCTATGAAGCGCATGCCTCCTTCTTCTCCTTTCCCCTCATTCTTTCATGGTCCCGAGGGGATGGTGCGGTTTCCGTTGAACGTCGAGACGCTCCGATTCGAATTGGATGACAGGACGCTTTGGTTCGTGGCCCAGCGGAACGAGATCGAGTTGCGCTTTCCAATGCGCAGAGAGGACTGCGAGCATCTGGCTTCCCTTGCATTGAAGGTTCCCGAGACCACTGAGGAGACCGATCCCACGAAGGAGGCGGTGTGAGCGCGTCAAGTCGCTCGATGAGAAAGAGATCGGTGAAGGCTGCATGACGTTCTCCACGACCGAGACTCTCCTAGCCGTCGGCCTGCTGCTGAACTTCGCGTTCATCCTGTGGCTGTGGCTCTGGGACCTGCGCCGGCCGAAGTGGGCGCATCGTATTTGGTTCTACTTCCACAACCGCGAGACCCAGCGCTACTTCGCGGCTGAAGACGCGAGGAGAGAGTGCCTGCGTCATGACATGAGATACCTGGCGTACGAGGACGCGGAAGCTCGCAAGCGCGCCACCGAGCGAGCCACATGATGGCCTACCCGAAACTGTTAAGCGCCGTCGGTGTTCTGTTCCTGTGGTGCGTATTCGATCATGGTTCGGCCAGGATTCGTCACTTGGAAGCCAAGGTCGTAGACGGGATGTCGAATTTCGTGGAGCTGACCTTCTACGAACGGGCGCCGTGCCTGGCACGCCCGAACCAGGCGCGCGGGAGCGCATAGGAACCCAAAGAGCTCTAGCCAAGGGGGGTGAGAGAGACGATGCTGAGGCACGCGCACGCTAGCCCCAAGTTACTGAACCTCTGCCGCGCGCTCGACGTCCCACGCTACCATGCGGTCGGGATCCTGGAGTGCCTCTGGCACTTCACTGCGACCCAGGCCCCCCGTGGAGACATCGGGCGCTGGTCTGATGAGGAGATCGCCGTGTCCATCGCCTGGGAAGGCGAGCCGGGCGACCTTCTGCGTGCGCTGATCGCCACACGATGGCTCGACCGGTCCGAGGCGCACAGGCTCCTCGTCCATGACTGGGAGAAGCACGCGGACAGCACGGTGAAACGCTCCGAAGCGGTGAAAAGGGAGGGATTCGCATGCGAGACGCATGCGACTCACGTGCGAGACGCACGTCAGCCTGAGCCTGAGCCTGAGCCTGAGCCAGAGCCAGAGCCTGAGCCAGAGTCGTGTGCGAAAAAGTCGTCGGCTCCGCCGAGCGACGCGCCGCGTGCTCCGCCCAAGAGCAACGGCACCGGTGGATCCGGCCACGACTTTGCCCAGATGTTTCTGGACGGCCTTCTCAAGCGCGAGCCGGACTTCCGCAAGCCAACGCCTTCGGCGTTCGCGGGCTGGGTCCAGGCCGCAGATCTCATGTTCCGGCTGGACAAGCGGACGTCGTCCGAGGCTCACCGGCTCCTACGCTGGCTGCTCGAAGACGAGTGCAGCGATGCCGCGTTCTGGCGCGGCAACGTCCGCTCGGTCCCGAAGTTCCGCGATCAGTACGAGAAGCTGCGCGCGCACATGGCCCGCGCCAGGGCCTCGCCGCGCACCCAGAGTCGTGACGTGAACGCACCATGGAGGAGAGCATGACCGAGCTAGAAAAGCCGTTGCGCGAGGCTGTAGGCGCCACCCTGATCGATCTGGAGGCCCGGCGCGGCGCCTCGCGGGCGTCGGACGAAGCGCCCACCGACGCAGACGACCTGGCCGAGCGGAAGTTTGCGAGCGCTCTGCGGTGGCTCGCTCGTCTGCGCGTCGGGAAGCGCTTCATCGAGATGTTCCGCAATCGCGAAGTCGACACGGAGCTGATTCCGCCCAGCGTCATGGACTGGCCGGGCAGGGCTCCCCAGGGCACGAGTCTGCTCATCATGGGTCCCACGGGAAGCGGCAAAACGGTGGCTGCCATCTATGCGGCGTTCCGGCTCTGGTACACGGACCCCGAGCGCTGGGAACGGGCGATCTTCGAGAGCGCCATTGAGGCCTACCGCCGAGTCTTCCAGCGCGATGCGGACTGGCTCCGAAGTGCCGCGAGTGTGCCGTTTTTGGTCGTGGACGACTGGGGCGCGGCCTACGAGCACGAGTGGCCGATGTCCGAGATGGACCACCTTGTCGACGTTCGCTGGAAGAACTTGCGTCCGACGATCGTGACGACAAACCTGCATCCGCGCGACGGGCCGCATGCGTTCGCGAAGCTCTACCCACGCTCGTTCTCGCGGCTGGCCGAGGGGGGCGGGATCATCGAGCTCAACCGAGAGGACTTGCGTCAAGAAACGACGGGCTGACCGAGAGGAAACGGATGATGGCCACGACGGCCGAACGACTGGCGGAGGTGGGAATGAAGGTGGAGCAGATCGTGTTCAAGCACGTTCCACAGCTCGAGGCCGAAGGCGCACGCTTGGGAGAGCACGTCTTCACGGAACGACGACGGCAGCGAATCCACGAAGCTCGAGCCAGCGATCCGCACCAGCCGAGGCTGCTATGAGCGTGTGTCGCGTAGCGGGTCGCCACCGAGTACCACCGAGTCCCACCGTCGTCATGTGCGATGTGCACTTGGACCAGGTCCCGATGATGGTCGCGTCCGAGGTGTACCGCACGCGACAGAACCTGATCGGTTGTCGAAGCAAGCTCGCGCGCGGGCTGGCTCAGCGCGAGTACGAGGAAGCCATCGAGCGGGCGATCCGCTCGGTACAGAAGGAGGAGCGCAGTGGCGCAACAGAAACACCATGAGGAGCTCGCGGTAAGGATCTCGGGGGAGATCTACACGAAGCTCCTGCCCGAGCTTCCGTTGATCTCGGACTCGATCAAGGGCGGCAAGGCCGTCGCCGAGTTCAAGCCCAAATGCATCTTCAAGACGGACCCGGACACGGGTGAGCTTGGCGTAACGATCAAGTTCCCAAAGGTGTCGATCCAACTTGAGACGAAGCCGATCGACGACGTAGAAATCAAGCTCCACCACATCGGGCGGCAGCTCGCGCTGTTCCAGGGCGCGAAGCTCGAGGAGGAGGACGAGTCATGAGGGCGCAGCACACCGACGATGGCCGCGACGGCCGGACGACTCGAGAAGATGGGAACGAAGGTTCAGCAGATCGTGTTCAAGCACTTCGCGCAATTGGAGACCGCGGCGCGGCGGCACCAACGGCAAGCGTTCTGCTCCATCACGATTGCAGTGAAGCCCGGACGCGAGGACGAGGATCCGGAGATCCACATTCAGCGCGCGGACCCGCGTTCCGGAAGAGCCCGTGATCTTCAAGGCGCGCTGGCGGAACAACCAGCTGGAGCTGGTCTAGGAGTCCGGATGCCGGATCACGTCCACCATTTCGTCGAGTTCCCCTCCGTTGGCCAGAACGGCGGCTACTTCAAGAACAAGGGCAACGGCAGGGCAGATCTGGACCGGCTGCGCGTGTACTCGGTGCTCTACGGCATCCATTGTGCCGAGAGGGTCGAGGTGCTGTCGAAGGATCTCCGGCCGGATGCCGAGCGAGCGGTGCATTGATGGACACGGGAGGGGGTAGGGCTGTGAAGCACGCGCGAGATGTGCGGAAACGGAAGGGGGACTTCCTGGCGAACGGACACAGCTTTGGAGAGACCATGTGGTGCATGAGCTGCCAGAGGTCCTGGAAGGAGCATCAGAGGGAGCCTCGACCGTGCGAGGCGGCCGTCTCTCGCTTGGAGCGTCTGCTGGGCCGGTGTGAGCAGCTTCTCGCAAAGGGTCGCCGGGACCTTGCCGAGATCCAGGAGCTGCTGTAGCCGTGGACCAGCTCGGCCTCTTCCAGCATCCACGAGAGCAGCTCATCGTACGCGTGGAGGGCAGCGGAGATCTCCGCTGGAGGGTCAAGCTGTGATCATCCTCGGAGTGATCATGCTGTGCACCACGGTCGTCGTGCTGGCGATCGTCAATCAAATCGGCAAGATCGCGATCCCTCTGGTCAACGCCCTCGAGCGCCTGTGCGACAACCTCGAGGCCTTCGTGGACTCGAAGAGCGACAACCGCGGCGCCGATGTGATCGGCATTCACGATCGGACCGACACGAACGGTCCGGATCATGCGTTATGAGTCTCGTGAGGAGGGCAGCGAAGAGGAACTCTCCGGGGCTTCACGCTGACTGGGGGGGAGCGTTACCTGGAGTCTTCGCTTCGCTGTTCCTCCTCACCCTCTGGATCGGCGCGTGCGCGTTGTTCGAGCTTGGGCCTATCGTGTGTAATCCCCAAACGGAAAGGAGATGAGTAGATGGAGGTGTTCAGGGAAGCTTTCCAGGTCTCCGAGATTGCGCAGAGCCTCGAAGGGGGCGGCCTGAAGTGGCGGGTCTCGCTGCGAAACTCGAGCGGCCACGTGTGTCAGCTGGTCGTCGCCACTATCGCCAAGCTGAAGATCGGAACGAGCGTCGACGTGACGGTCACCGAGACGGGCGACGCTGATGGGTGAGGCGTCGCGAAAGAAGGGAAGCTCTGACCAGGAGCTGAAGAAGAGGATCAAGCAGCTCGAGACGGAAAACGCGGCTCTGAAGGTGCAAGTGCAGAAGGTCTCGGCTGCTGCTACGCGTCTCTTCGGCACCGTCCAAGAGGAGAAGCGCGCGGCACAGGGCGCGAAGGCCGCAGAGACGGATCTCATCACCACGCTCCAGGCGTTCGGGATCATGGAGACGCCGAAGATACCGGGCAGTGACGAGGGAGCAGCGTGAACGATCCAGGTTGGAAACAATTCGAGCGACGCATCGCGCGGCTATTCGGAGGCAAGCGCCGTGGCGCGGACTACGGCGGCCGCTCTGGCGGGAAGAACGACTGCATCGTCGACGGCTTCAGCATCGAGTGCAAGCTCAACAAAGCGCCGAGCTACGGTCTTGCGGTGAACGCAGCTCTGCAGGCCGAGGCGAGCGCAGTACCGTCCGAGATCCCGATCGGCATCGTGAAGCGCAAGAAGCAGTTGGACAAGGACGCGCTCGTCGTCATGCGGCTTGAGACTTTCATGAAATGGTTCGGAGGAGGAACGATATAACAATCGCACGAGACAGAATCCCAGTCACTACCGATTCGCCGCTGCCGGCGAGGCCGTTCGAGACCGGATCGCGCTCTGGGAGGATCGGGTGAAGATCGTGATCGCCGCGGGCGGCGCAACGACGCCCGGACAGTTCGACGTCGAAGTGAAAGCGCGTAGGGACATGCCTGGCTAGGCGCGGGATAAACCTGGGCACGAGCGTGAGATTCTCGCATCCCGACAACGCGATTCGTTACTACGCCGAGCGCGCGGAGCGTCTCTATCAAGGAGGCGCGGGTGCGGTGCACTCGATCGGCCAGCAGTTCGGCGGCTTCTGCCCCGTCTGCATCGCGAAAGGGCACACTGGATACATGCGCGCGCGAGACAGCGATTACGCTTCCATCTGCGGTGCTTGCGGCGAGCTCTGGCCGGTCGACAGCACCTTTGGGTGGAAGGGTCGCGGTCATGCTGCTCAAGCGGCTTCTCGCGCGCACGACCGCGCGATCGCCATGCTAGAGCTGGCCGAACTCGACCGGATCATCTGCAAGCTCTACTCGAGTCGACGACTTCGGTGGCCGTTCCGTACATACTTCCTGGCCGAGCTGTGCTCGGAGGATGCGCGGCGCTCAGGCGTGCGCGAGCTCGCCGCGATCGCGGCGGAACTTTGGCCCTGCGCGCCGTTCGAATGGAACAAGGACCGCGTGCATCGCTGGGTGCCGGAGGGGCGCGCGATCTTCGCAGAGCGGATGGTCGATGCCGGGTTGCTACGACATCGGGGCGGAGCAACGGAGAGAGAGCGGGTGATTCATGTCTGATCCCGACGAACTGCTGACACCCGAAGAGGTGGCGCAGCGACTGCGCCTACACCGACACACGGTCTACCGCTGGATCAAGTCGAAGCGGCTTCGAGCGAGGAACGAAGCTCCGCCTGGCAAGCGGCCGATCTACCGCATCCGAGTTGGTGATCTCGAACCCGATTCGAGATGTACACGATGCGGATTCCTCGACTGAGTAGATCCGAGTAGACGCGAGTAGATCGGAGTCACGTTCACGTAGAACGAGGCGGCCTCTCCGCGCCTCTCGCGCATACGCCCCCCTTGACGTCTGCGACACTTTTGGCACGATTCTCTCATCGTCGCAGTGGTGTCGGTACGGCACCCCGCGACCCGGTCGGAGAGAAGTCGCCGTAGCACGACACCCGTAGCCCGCCCTGTGGGGAGAGTTCGGCATTTCGGTCTTGATGTCTCCGCGACCGTACTCGGTGGAACGGGCTTCACGACCACGACTGCGAAGTTCGCATCAAGAGTACGGCCCCAAAGGGTACGTACGACGTAAAAGTCACTGCAACGCTCGATGCCGGAGGTCCGCTCGTAGAGTGCGCGCGGGTCTGGGTGCGGGAGTGTCGAAGAGGGGAGTGAAGAAACGTGCAGCAGCTCAGTGATTTGGTCACCGAAAATCAGCTGGCGGCTCTGAAGGAGATTGGCTTCGAGGCCCTCGAGGCGGTCGCAGGCGCGACAGCCGAGCAGATCTCTGAAGCTCACGGCTATGCAGAAACTTCAGCGGCTGGCCTGATCCTCCTCGCGAAGGGCGCGATCGATGCAAATGCGCGGCTCGTGGAGGAAGAGCCTTTGGGCCCGATGCCGGGCCTCGCGATCGGTCGCATCGTCCAGTGCCGTCCATCCGGTTGCGACGAAGCGATTCCCGGAATCATCGTCCAGGTCTACGATTCCGTGGATGGGGTCGTTGGGATCGTAGCCTTCACCGCCCCGCGGGTATGGCTCGGCGCTGGCAGGGACCACTCTGGATTCGTGCGAGCGCGCTACTCCCAGCGCGCTCAGGACGGGGATGAGGAGCTTGACCAGGGCGCCTGGGTGTGGCCTCCGGAGGCGTAAGCGGCGACGTCAAGACCCAGCTCTAGGAGATGGCGGCGACACACCGCGAGGAGCTGCTAGAGATCGAGGAGTACTCCGGCGCGGAGGAGCGCGTCTCGATCGCGATCAACGCAACGAGGCAAATCCCATCCTGTAGATGCGTAGGAGATGACGCGATGAACCGGGGCTAAAGACCTGAGGCCCGGGGGTACGTGACCTCGGGCCACATCCGCGGGTCCTCTCCAGCGGTCCTCGCTCGCGGGTAACGCGAGGCGCAAAGTTGCACTAGTTACGGACCTCTTAAGGGGCGCTGCTAGGAGGGGAGTGAGCCGCAATGGCGAGGTCAGAGGTCAGCCTCTCAGCGATGACCATGGGGCAGCTGGTTCTTCTCACGGGCTCGTCGCATCGAACGGTCCGCAAGCGGCTCCACGAGATCGAGCCGGTGAGGCGCGAGAAGCGGGCGATCTACTACGACCCGCGGAAGGCCTTGCCGCTGATCTTCCAGCCCGCCGAACAGGGCGCCGACGAACTATCCAGAGAGCGGGCGAAGCTAGCCCGGGTCCAGGCGGAAGCGCAGGACCTGAAGAACGCGGAGACACGCGGTCATCTCCTACAACATGAGGATGTCGTCGCGAGGTGGCAGGAGCTGATTCTTCGCTGCAAGGATCGCCTGCGGGCGCTCCCATCGAAACTGCGGCGTCGCGTGAGAAAGCTGAATCAGGGAGACGAGAGGGCGATGCTCGCGATCGTGGATGAGGCACTCTCCGAGCTCGCGAGAGATGTCTTCACCGGCGCTTGAGTTCCCACGTCTCGAGGGGATTGAGCTCGCAGCCTGGGAAGCGTTTCAGAGCTTTGCCCCGCCGCCGAAGCTGACACTCAGCGAGTGGGCGGACGAGAACTACATCCTCTCCGCCGAATCGAGTGCCGAGGCGGGGACCTGGAGAACGCTTGCCTACCAGAAAGGCATCATGGACGCGATCTCCGATCCGGACGTTCGAGAGGTCACGGTCCAGAAGTCGACGAGGGTTGGGTACACGAAGATCCTGAACTGCGCGATCGGCTACTACGCGCAGCATGATCCGTGCGGAATCCTGGTCGTGCAGCCGACGGTGGAGGACGCCGAGGGATACAGCAAGGACGAGCTCGCGCCGATGCTCCGGGACGTCGAGGTCCTCGAGGAGCTGATTGCGGCGCCGCGCAGTCGGGACTCGAGCAACACGATTCTGAAGAAGCACTTCATTGGTGGTGCTGTGCTCTCGATGGTCGGTGCGAATAGCGGTCGGGGCTTCCGGCGCCTCACGAAGCGGATCGTTCTGTTTGATGAGGTCGACGCCTACCCGCTCTCTGCGGGTGGTGAGGGCGATCCCATCGAGCTCGGGAAGAAGCGCACGACCTGGGCGTGGGACTACAAGCACATCATCGGAAGCTCGCCGAAGATCGCGGGGGTCTCGCGGGTGGAGACTGCATTCGAGTTCTCGGATCAGCGTTACTTCTTCGTGCCGTGCCCGTATTGTGATCACGGACAGCGGCTACGGTGGGGCGGCCCTGACGTCGACTACGGGATCAAATGGGATGGTCGATCGCCCGAGGAGGCCTTCTACCTCTGCGAGAACTGCCACGAGCAGATCGAGCATTCCGAGAAGGAGGCGATGGTTGCACAGGGAGAGTGGCGTGCGGAGAAGCCCTTCGAGGGACACGCGGGCTTCCACATCTGGGCCGCGTACTCGCCGGCGCCGGATGCCGCGTGGGGCAAAATCGCGAAGCGGTTCCTCCGATCGAAAGAGGATCCGGTCAAGTTCCAGGTCTTCGTGAACACCGATCTCGGGGAGACATGGGAAGCGAAGTATGACTCGCTCGACGATGAGAACATCGCCGCGCGCCGCGAGGCCTACCCCGAGCGAGAAGGACGCCCTGTGGTTCCGCGCGGCGCGGTGGTGATGACGGCGAGCGTCGACACGCAAGACGATCGACTCGAGGCGCAGGTCGAAGCGTGGGGACGCGGTGAGGAGAACTGGAAGCTCGAGCATTACGTCTTGCACGGCGATCCTTCGGGCGGCGAAGTCTGGGATGATCTCTGGGAATTCCTCTCGCGGCCGAGGCGCCTCGAGCGCGGAGGTGTCGATTACGTTCGCGCCACATGCGTCGATACGGGCGGACATCACACGTTGCGGGCGTACGAGTTCTGCCGTCCCCGGCACCGCATCGCGACACCGGACGGGCGGCGCGCGTACGTGTTTGCGATCCGGGGGAGTGGCGGGCCCGGGAAGAATCTCTGGCCGATTGCTCCTAGCATCAAGAACAAGGCCAAGATCCCGGTCTATACCCTGAAGGTCGATCTCGCGAAAGACGCGATCTACGCGCGACTGGAGAAAGTCGAGCGGCCGGGCCCGGGCTACATTCACTTTCCGAAGGCCTTCGGCGAGGCGTACTTCCAGCAGCTCACGGCAGAAAAGGCGGTTCCTGGGACGGACAAGTCTGGGTTCCCGACGCGCACCTGGGAGCTGAAGAGCGCGGGCCGCCGCAACGAAGCGTTGGACCTCTCGGTCTACGCGATGGCCGCGCTCGAGGGCCTGAAGACGATGGGATTCGATCTCGAGAAGGAAGCGACTCGAGTCGAGGCCCTCGGTGTGGAGATCGACGCCGAGGTGCCAGCAGCCGCGGCGCCAACCCCACCTAGACCGAATCGAAAGCGCACGCGGCGCAAGAGCACGAGCAGCTTCCTCGATCGCCGGTAGGAGAATCAACGATGGCATGGGTCGAAGCCGATAGAACCGCCATCAAGGACGCGATCGCATCGGGCGAACTGGATGTCCAGTACAGCGATCGGCGCACACGCTATCGCTCGATCGCAGAGCTGAAGGATGCGCTCGCGATGATCTCGAACGAGCTCGACAAGCCGGCTGTGGCTACTGACGCCATCCCGAATCAGATCCGCATGGTCGAGAAGACGAAGGGCTGGTGATGGCACGCCGAGGGCCGGTGATCCTGTTCGATCGCTACGGGCGGAAGTTCAACGCAACGGCTGCGGCCTGGGACGCCGCAGGTTCCGGGCGCAGGGCGCGAGGCTGGGCGCCTACGACTTCGAACATCAACGCGCTCCTGGGCGGCGACGTGAACATGCTCCGCAAGCGATCGCGGGACATGATCCGGAAGAATGCTTGGGCGGAGCACGGTCTCGGTAGCTACGCCGCGAACGTCGTCGGGAATGGGATCATCCCGCGCTCGATGGCTCCGGATCCAGAGTTCCGCGAGGAGATCACGGAGGCGTGGAAAGAGTTCGTCGAGGAATGCGACGCCGATGGCTGCCAGAACTTCTACGGTCTGCAGGCCTTGGCCGTCCGATCGTTCCGGGAGGGCGGGGACTGCTTCATCCGGTTTCGCCCACGTCGCGCGAGTGACCGGCTTGGGATCCCGCTTCAGCTCCAGATCATGGAAGCGGAGATGTTGGACCCGTCGTTCACGCGCGATCTGACGGGCGGCTCCAGGATCAAAGCAGGGATCGAGCTCGACTCAATCGGGAAACGGCGCGCATATCACTTCTACAAGGACCACCCAGGCGACTTTCAGAACTTCAACCGAGGCCTCCGGACGAAAGTACCCGCATCGAACGTCCTCCACCTATTTCAGCTTCTGCGTCCTGGCCAGTTGCGCGGCGTGCCCGGCCTCGCTCCCGTACTCGCGGCGCTCTATGACCTGGACAAGTACGAGGACGCGGAGCTGATGCGCAAGCAAACTGCGGCACTCTTCGCGGGCTTCGTTACCAAGCCGGACGCGGACTCGAATCCGCTCGGCGCCGGCGGGGATGAGGGCCTGGACGCGGACGACGTCCCGATCGCGGCGATGGAGCCGGGCACGATGCAGGAGCTCGCTCCTGGCGAGAATGTGGAGTTCTCGAAGCCGCCCGAGGACAGCACGTATGCGGATTTCGTGAAGTTCCATCTTCGCAAGGCAGCCGCAGGCGCCGGGGTGACCTACGAGCAGATGACCGGCGACTACCAGGGCGTGACGTTCTCGAGCGCGCGCGTGGCATTGATCGAGTTCCGCCGCGCGATCGAACAGGTCCAACGGAACATCGTGATCTTTCAGCTCTGCCGGCGGGTGTGGGCGAGATTCTTCGAGACGGCGATCCTCGCCGGCCGGCTCACAATCCCGGCAGCGTTCTTGCGGAACAGAAATCTCCGCCAGCTGATGCGCGTGCAATGGACGCCCACTCCGGGCTGGCAGTACGTCGATCCGGACAAGGAGGTCAAGAGCCAAGAGCGTGCGCTCAGCGCCGGCTTTACGAGCCGCTCGAAGGTCATCCTCGAACACGGCTGGGATCCGGAGCAGCTCGACGAGGAGATCGCCGAGGACAATGAGCGGGCGGACCGCCTCGGGCTGACGTTCGGCACCGCCGCGTCCCCACAATCTTCAGTGCCGGACGCCGACGAGCAGGAACAGGAGGAGGATCCAGAGACGGGGGAGGAAGAGGACGTTGCCTGATCAGGTCGTTCCGGATCTCTCCGAGCATGTCTTCCGGGCGCCGCTGACGCTGGGCCCGGGTGCGCTCCGGGATGCGCTCGAGAAGCTTGGCGAGCGCTCGGATCCCGAGGAGCTTCAGGCGTTTGTTCAGATGTTCTGGTGCCGCCCGCAGGCTCAGCCGTCAGGCGACCCGGTGCGGATCATTCGAATCGTCGGATCGCTCTTCCGGGGATTCTTCGACGACTACGACATGATCCGCCAGAACGTCGACGCGGCGATCGACGATCCGAACGTGCGCGGGATTATCCTGGACATCCATAGCCCGGGTGGACAGGTCTCGGGACTGACAGATCTGGGCGAGCATCTGCTCAGTCTCCGCAAACGCGGAAAGCCGATCTGGGCCCTAGCGAACGATCAGGCGGCGTCGGCGGCGTACTGGATCGCGAGTGCTGCGCATAAGGTGTTCTCCACCGATGCCGGGGTCGTTGGCAGTATCGGCGCTCTGGTCGTCCATGTCGATCAATCCAAGTTCGATCAAGAGCGCGGCGTCAAGTTCAATGAGATCGCATCGGGTGCTCGTAAGACCGACCTCAGCTCTCACAAGCCACTGAATCCAAGCGGCCGATCCTTCCTCCAGGGCCTGGTCAACAGAACCGCTGGGCTGTTCTTCGATCACGTCGCGCAGGCGCGCAAGATGGACGCGGCCGATGTCCAGGCGCAGGAAGCCGCGCTCTATATCGGAGAGGAAGGGCGGAAGGCGGGATTGATCGACGGAATCGCCACGCTCGACGAGCTCGTCGGGCGGATGGAAAAGACTTTCGCGGCGGCGCCGAGGTTCGGCATCGCCATTCAACAGGGGCCGACTCTCATGGCCCAGATAGGGGACACGACTATGTCCGAAGAGAAGGAAACGAGCCCCGAGCCGACCGCGAATCCGAATGCGCAGGAGCTCAAGCTGACCATCCAGGGACCGGAGCCAGTCACGGCCGCAGCTCCGGCTCCGGATCCCGAGAAGGAAAAGGGCGCCGAGGTCATCGATCTCGACAAGGCACGCGCGGAAGGCGAAAAGGCCGGCGCGCAGAAGGAGCGCGATCGCATGGCTGAGGTGAATGCGATCTGCAAGCTCGCGCAGGTCGGCCAGCTCGCCGCGGAATTCATCGAGGAAGGCCTCGACGCGAAGGCCGCCGGCGAGCGCATTCTCAAGATGCGCGCCGAGGACGACGAGCGTCTCGTGACGCGGAACACAGCCGCGAGTGGCACGGCCGTGGGCGAGGGGGAGGTCGTATCGTTCGATACGCGGGCGATCTACCAGCGCTGGAACAATCCGCAAGCGCTCGCGCAGAGCGCCAGAAAGGAGAGCCAGGCATCATGACGATTCTGACGGAAAAACAGCACACCGAAGCCTTTCTGATCTCCGAGGCGCCGGGAACTCGATCGCGTGAGGAGATCACGATCCTTGCCGGATCCGGATCCGCTAGAGTCCTGACTGCCGGGATGGTGCTTGGGCGCGTCGTCGCCGGTACGGCCGCTGCCGTGGCGGACGCGAGTAACACCGGTGACGGGGTGATGGGAATGATTACGGTCTCTGGATCCGCGAAAGACGGGGCCTACACGCTCACTATCACGGAGCTGGCGGCGAATGCCGGTGTCTTCGAGGTGCGGGATCCGGATGGCCTGTTGGTCGAAACCGGGGACGTGGCGGCAGCCTTCAGCGCTGGAGGTCTGGCCTTCACGCTGGCGGATGGCGCAACGGACTTTGCGGCCGGTGACTTCTTCATGATCACAGTCACGCAGGCCTCGAAGAAGTTTGTCCAGTTCGTCGGGGCCGGAACCGATGGATCGCAGATCATCGAGGGCATCCTCCGTGGCGACAAGACGGCCCCTGATGGCGTCGACGCCAAGGACGTCGCGTTCGTGCGCGACTGCGAGGTGAACGCCGCCGAGATCGTGTGGCCCACGGGGATCGCGGTGGCAGACAAAACCAATGGGGTCCAGGCGCTCGCGGCTCTGGGCATCATCGCTCGATAGAGAGGAGGCAGAAGGAACATGCCTGGATTCGAAATCTTTGACAACGATGCGTTCACCATGCAGTCGATGACCAGTCGGCTGATCGACATGCCGCACATCCCGACGCGGATCAGCGAACTCGGAATCTTCGAGAACGATGGGGTCCGTACGTCCAAGGTGTCCGTCGAGAAACAGAAGAACACTCTGGTTCTCGTGCAGACGACCGAGCGCGGCGCGCCGGGCATCCAGAACGTGAAGGACGGCCGTGATCTGATCGACATTCCGACGGCTCGGGTGGCGATGGAGGATGTCGTTAATGCGGACGAGATCCAGAACGTGAGAGCGTTCGGTTCGGAGTCCGAGCTCGATACCCTCGTCGCCGAGATGGATCGCCGCAATCTGCGCATGTCGCGCAGCATCGACGCGACGATCGAACACCAGAGGATCAGCGCGCTCAAGGGCCAGGTACTCGATGCGGATGGCAGCATCCTCATCGACCTCTTCACCACGTTCGGGGTGACGGCGCAGACGGAGCTCGGCTTCGATCTCGACAACGCCTCGCCGGCGGCCGGAGTTCTGCGGAAACACTGCTCCACAGTGATCCGGCTAATTGAGGACGAGCTCGGCGGGCTACCCTACACCAACATCTTCGCACAGTGCTCGTCGCAGTTCTTCGACGGTCTCACCGCACATGCGGAGTACCGAGCTAACAAGCTCAACTTCGAGGATGCCCGCGATCTCAGCGGTCGCATCGCGCGGCGTCGGGTCGAGTTCGGTGGGATCACCTGGGAGGAGTACCGCGGGGCGGTTGGTGGGACGAAGTACGTGGCCGACGACAAGGCTCACGTCTTCCCAGTCGGTGTGCCGGAGCTCTACCTGACGCGGTATGCGCCAGCGGAGTACTTCGATACGGTCAACACCGTTGGTCTGCCGCGATACGCTCGGGTGAATCCGGACGGAACGGACGGCGACAACAAGCGCACGGTCCGGGTTCAGACGCAGACCCTCAACATCTGCACCCGACCGCGCGTCCTGATTCCGCTGCGCCGTACCTGATCTAGGCGCCTGTCGTGACCGAGTGGGCGACGCTCGCGGATCGCGTACTCAAGGCGACAAACCGCGTCTTCGGCGAAAACGTTACGCATGTCCAGGGAATGCAGACCCTGCGTGAGATCTTCGACGAGG
Source organism: Myxococcota bacterium (assembly GCA_965247115.1). Classification (GTDB taxonomy): domain Bacteria; phylum Myxococcota_A; class UBA9160; order SZUA-336; family SZUA-336; genus JAUXJB01. Next base: position 785,725 of record CBDFGR010000003.1, on the reverse strand, counting down.
CGCACGAGATCGTTTCGATTGCAGATGGCGTGCCGGTGAGCTCCGTCGCGCCGGTGCTAGGGGTCCGTCTTGCCGACTTCAATCAGAAGCCGGACTTCGGGGACACGTTCACGATCCGGGGCAAGGGCTATCGGGTGGTAGATATCAAGCCTGACGGGCACGGCGGCGCGGAGCTGATCCTGGAGAAGGTCATGTGAGCCTCGAGCTTGATACGCGCTCGCTCGAGAAGACGCTGCGCGAGCTCGACAAGCGAGATCTGCCCCGCGTCCTCGCCGGCGCTCTCAACAAGACGGCCTTCGAGATGCGGGATGCGGAAGCGGCTCACGTGAGGCGTGTCTTCCGATTCTCCGGACCCAGCACGCGCGCCTTCCTTGCGGACCGTGGCTTCGCCTTTCGAGGCGCCTCGCCTCGTCGCCTAGAGGTGAGGCTCTTCCCCAGGAAGAAGACGGGCGAGATCCTCGAGGATCACCAACGCGGCTCCACGATCAGCGCGCTCGACGGCGATCATCTGGCGTTCGGGAGCAAGCTCGCGATTCCGATCTCCGTCAAGCGCGGGAAGCGCGGGCGGGTGCCGAAGCGGTTGCATCCCGCCGAGGTCGTCAAACCGGGTGGGCGAGGCTTCGTCAACCGGAGGGGGACGGTCATCCTACAGCGGGTCGGCCGAACCTCATCGATCAGTGTCCTGTACGCGCTGGTCGATCGCGCAAGGCTCCAGCCGCGGCTCGAGTTCTTCAAGGTGGCGTTCCGGACAGCGCGCCGGGAGCTCCCAAAAAAGGTGACGCGGGAGATACAGAAACTACGCGCGCGAAAGTGAAGCAGTGCCGCATCATCGTCGAACGATCCTGGACGAGATCATCGCCAGCCGGGTGAACGAAATCGGGAGTCCCGCGGCCTCGGTGTTCGAGGACCAGGTCCAGTCGGTCAATCAGAATCAGATTCCGGCGGTAGTAGTCGAACCGGGTGAGCCGGAGACCATCGAGATCCGAGATCTAGAGGGCGGTCCCGGGATGCACGCCCAGGTGCGGACGCTGTCCGTCTTCATCACCTTGATCGCGCGCACAAGAGTCGAGGCCGACGCGATGTCTCTGGAGACGGAGCAATCGATGGGCAATGGCCTCCTCAGCGGCGTGAAGGATCAGATGCTCGTGCAGACCGCCTTTTCCGCGAGCGGAGAGCAGAGCCGACTCTTCGCGGTTCAACTTCAGTATGCGATCGAGTACGAGGTCCTGGCGCAATCGCCGGATTCCGTTCTGATCTGAGGGAGGGTCGGATGCCAGAGGGATACACGGTCGGGAAGTGGGCCGGTCACGACAACTACGAGTGTGATTCCTGTCCCTTGAAAACACTGGACCTCGCGACGATGGAGGCGCACCTCCGAAACTACCATCAGCCGCCTCCGCCGCCGCCTTATGCCCCGGCGGCGGGGCCAACGGTGAAAGCAGCGCCCGCGGCCGCGAGAAGCAGGGCAACTCGGAAATCCTCTCTCACAAGCAAGGAGGACTGATCGATGCCACGGATAGATCACACGCCAGTCGCCGAGCCCGGCCCGATCGACTACGACGGTGCCGTGATAACGATGCTGGCCGCGGACACGACGAACGACGAGCAAGCTACGTGGACCGGGCGCGAGCTGATCATCGCGCACAACACCGGGCTCTTGGCGCACACAGTGACCATTACGAGCATCGCCGACGACTTCGGACGCACGAGGAACGTCGCGGCGGTCTCGATGGCGGCAGATGAGTATCGGTGTTTCGGCCGGTTCAGCGGAAGCGGCTGGAAGCAGATCGACGGAAAGCTCTACTTCGAGGCGGACCACGCGGAAATCAAGTTCGGCGTGATCCGACTCAGCAACTAGGGAGGGGTCTCCATGTCCGTCAAGTCATTCGGAACACAGCTCCAGGTCGGAGATGCCGCGACCCCGGAGGTCTTTACCGCGATCTCCGAGATTCGCGATCTCGCCATCACCGGACGCGCCCGGCGCATGTTCGAGACCACCACCACCAGTCGCCCGGCGGTATCGAACAGTATGTCGCCGGAACGCTGGACGGTGGAGAGATCAGCGGTGAGATCAACTGGGATCCCGCTCAGGCGACCCATATCACCCTGAAGTCTCTCGAGGAGAGCGGCGCTGTCCGAAACTTCAAGCTGGTCCTTCCCGACGTTGGAGCGACCGAGCTGTCCTATCCGTGCATCGTATCGACCTTTGATCGGAGCTCGCCCGTGTCTGGCAAGCTCACAGGGAACATCACTCTCAAGGTCGCGGGCCAGTAGGAGACGACATGCCTGAGAACGGTAGCTATCTGAGTCGCGACCAGGTGCTGCGCGCCGACGACCTGGAGCGCGAGGAGGTCGAAGTCCCCGAATGGGGCGGCAAGATCCTATGCCGGTGTCTGACGGCGCTGGAACGCTCGGAGCTACGAGAACTCTCGATCGCCGACCATTCCGTCGAGGACAGCTATGTGGTGACGCTGAACGACGGCAGAGAAATCCGGCTGCGCAAGGATTACGACACGCACGTCGTAGTGCGGGGCACGATCGAGCAGGACGGATCGCAGAAGTTCGAACTCGAAGACGTGGAGCTTCTCAACCGGAAGAACCCGAAGGTGATCGAGCGCATCTCTGCGGTGATCGGCAGGCTCTCTGCGCTGGATGAGGAGCACGTCGACGAGCTGGGAAAAGATTCCGAGGATCAGCCGAGCGACGTTTCCTCTTCCGTCTAGCGGCACACTTCCGCCGGCTCGATCCCGACCAGCTTCTCGACGAGATCGGGAGTTCACGTCTCTTCGCCGAGTGGATGGCCTTTGAGCGCGTCGAGGGCTTTGGCGATCGCCGCGACGACTACCGCGCTGCGACGCTGGCGACGATCCTGCTCTGGCCGCACTCTAAGAAGCATCTCCGTCCAGCGGACCTGATCGGGTTCTTCTCCAATGTGGATCTTGATCCGTTGGAACCGATGAGCGGGGACGAATTGCGCGACATGATTGTCGACAAGCTTGGCGAGGGCACAAAGGAGGACGAGTAGGATGCCAACCCCGGTCGGTAGCATGGTCGCGGTCCTGGGCCTCGACAAGAAGCCCTTCACGCGACAGCTGCGGCTCGTGGAGCGAGAGCTGGACGGGGCGAAGGGCCGGATGTCTCGGATCGGGAGGGCTCTCGGGAAAGCCGCCATACCGGCCAGCGTCATCGCCGCCGGCGCTGCCGTCATAGGTGCGGGCTTCGCTGTCGCTACGAAGCGCGCGTTTGAGCTCGCGGACTCGATCGACAAAGCCTCGAAGCGACTCGGGATCAATGTCGAGGCGCTCCAGGAGCTTCGCTTTGCCGCCCAGCGTGCGGGTGTGGATATCCGCACGTTCGACATGGGCATGCAGCGTTTCACGCGTCGTCTGGGCGAAGCCCGTCGGGGCACTGGTGAGGCGCTCTTTGCCCTGAAAGAGCTCGAGGCCATTCTCGGAGAGGACCTGGTCGCATCGAATCTCTCGGCCGAGGACGCTCTCGGCAAGGTCGCAGACGCGCTCTCCCAGGTCGAGGATCCGACGCAACGCGTGCGCCTCGCCTTCAAGCTCTTCGACTCCGAGGGCGTGCGGCTGATCCAGGTCCTGCAAAACGGCTCGGACGAGCTGAATCGGATGCGCCAGCGGGCGCAGGACCTCGGGGCCGTGATGACTCAGGATATGGTCGACGGTCTGGTCGAGGCGAAGGACCAGCTGTCCGATCTGTCTCAGGTCCTACAGATACAGACCTCGATCGCGATCGCGGAGAATGCTGACACCATCCGCGACTGGGCTGAAAGCGCGATCGAGGCAGCGGTCGCCGTTGGTCGCTGGATCGAAGGGATGCGCGACCTCGATTCTCTCGGTACGAGCGCACTCAAGCGTCAGATCGCCGAGACCGAGGCCGAGCTCGAGCGACTGCGGGATCTGCCGCCGATCGAGGTGGGGATCTTCGGCGGGATTTTCCAGAAGGCCGAGGTCCAGGATCGGATCAATAAGGAGCTTGAGGCGCAGCGGAAGCTCCACGATCTTCGCGGCAGGCTCGGTGCGCGCGAGGGCGCGGCGGTGGAAGCCCCGGAGAGCGCAGGCCTCGGACTGAGCGAGAAAGAGATCCAAGCCTTCGGGCGTGCCCGCAAGGAACAGGAGAAGGCGGCCCAGCGCTTCGAGGCGACGATCCAGCGGGTTGCCGACGAACTCCGCAAGCTCGAGATCGGGGAGTTCGAATTCAAAGTCCAGCAGACCACCGAGGAGCTCGAGAAGTGGGGTGAGGCTGCTGGCAAGAGCGCCGCGGAGATCGAACGCGCGAGAGCCGCAACCGTCGGCCAGCTGGAGCAGGCGCGACAGATCACCCTTGAGAAGGAGTGGCAGGCGGAGACGGATCGGCTCATCAGGGACGAGCTCGAAACCCAGATCGAACAGTACGAAACGATGCGAAGCGACCTCGAGGGCATCGTGCAGGGCCCTCTCCAAGGTCTTCTGTCTGGGAGCTTGGAAGCCGGCGAGGCGGGACAGCTACTCCTGCAGAACGTCTTGCAGCTGATCGCTGCCAAGTCAGCGGAGCTCATCATCGAGCGGACCCTTGGGAAGTTCTTCAAGGACGAGATCCAGACGCGGAAGGAGCTCCTAGCCATCGAGAAGCAAATCACGACGCAGCGGCTTATCCAGGCCGGCGTCGCGGCGGGCTCTAGCGGTGCTACCGCAACTGGAGGAGCTGGAGGAACTGGCACGGGCGGCCTAGTGGGGGCGTTGGGCAAGATCTTGGGCCTCGCAGAGGGTGGCGTTGTGCGTCGCCCTACGTTTGCGATGATCGGGGAGCGTGGGCCGGAAGCTGTGATTCCGCTCTCCATGTTCGCGGGCGGCGGCGGCAGGGGACTCAATGTGACGGTCATCAATAACGGCCAGCCCGTCGACGTGCAGTCCGCCCGAGAGCGACAGTCCGCCTTCGACCGCGACATCGAGATCGTGATCGAGAGCGTCGCTTCACGGAGCATGCAGACAGGCCGGCTGGGCCAGACAATGGAGCAGACTTTCGACGTACCGCGACGCGCCACGAGACGGTGAATGCCCACCTGGCCGGCGACGCTTCCTCAGGACATATTCGTCGGAGTCCGACACTCGCGGGTTGACGCGGTTCTGCGTTCCCCCGTCTCCGTGGGACCATTCAAGACCAGGCGGCGGGCGACAGTTGCTTCGGAACCGACCGGCGTGCTGATCAAGCTCACGAACGCGCAGAGGTCGACCTTCAAGACGTTCTACATCACGACGCTGAAAGAGGGCTCTGACTCCTTCGATTGGAAGGATCCCATCGATGGCACGACAGTGTCGTTTGCTTTCCTGGCTCCGTCTGAGTGGACGTCCATCGGTGTAGACAGCAATGGGCCGATCTGGCAGAGCGTCATGTCGCTCCTGATCCTGCCGTAACGGGGGGCATGCAATGCTGCGCCAGAATCACATTGCCGTCGTTGCAGTCGGGAATGTCGACTATACAGGCAAGAATCTCCCCTTTGTCGCGGCCGATGTCACGAACAAGGAGGAGACGGCGCTCACCGGAACCGAGATGATCATCGCCCAGAATGTCGATACGGGCGGCGCGCACAACGTGACGATCACGTCGATCCCGGACTCGCTGCACCGTACGCGCGATGCCACCGCCTCTGTGCCCGCTGCGGTAGGGGGACGCCCGGGCATCCGGATCTTCGGACCCTACAAGACCTCTGGCTGGAGGCAGACCACCAACAAGCTCCACTTCGAGGCCGACAACGTCAACATCGAGTTCGCTGTCGTCAGGCTGCCGGCATAGCGATGCCCACCGACGCGTTCACCCGGGAGACGCTGAAGCCGCGCTCCACGGAGGGAATCCTGACCCTCGTCACGATCACACACGACGAGCTCCCAGAGCCGGTGCGGCTGGTGGACAACACCGAGGACGTGGTCGGACCCGGTGGCGAGACATGGATTGCGCGCAACGTCGCCATCACGCTGCCTGCCGACTTCTCCGAGGGGGAGCCACGCGGCACGCTCGTGGTCGACAATGTCCTGCGAGATCTGATCGACGCGATCCGCAGCACTTCCTCTGCGCCTACGACCCAGATCGACTTCGTCTCGATCTCGGACCCGACGACGGTCCAGCACGGCCCTTTTCTTTTCCAGTGGGGCCAGGCGCGGTACTCGGAGCTCGGCGTCGAGGTCGACCTCCTCGTGGATGACTTCTTGAACGACGCCTATCCCGGCTACCGATTTGATCCCAAGACCACGCCGGGAGCGTTTTGAGTGTGGTCCCGTCCCGGCATCCGCCCGAATGGGTGAGCCAGTACGTCGGGATCCCGTTTGAAACGGCCGATTGCTGGCAGCTCGTGCGTCTGGTCGTCGGGGATCAGCTCGGCGTCCGCCTTCCAAGCTTCGACTACAACATCGACGATCGCTCCGCGCTGCACGATCTGATCTCGAACAAGGCTCAGGCCTACGAGATAGTCGACATCCCGGATCTCTGTGATCTCGTCACCTTCAAGGCCCACGGCTGGATCTCTCACCTGGGCCTGGTCGTGGCAGAGAATCTGATGCTGCACTCCAGAAAGGCCGCGGGCTCCGTGCTCGAGCCGTATAGGACGCGTCTGTGGGAACCGATGATCCACGAGTACATCCGGATACGGTCAGAGTCGTAGCGGTCGAGCATCCGCTCACCTCCCAGCGCGCATTTTTCGATCTTGAACCGGGACTGAGCCTGCGCGAGATCGCGCAGCATGTGGGCTTCGGCACTGTGCCACCGAGTCAGCTGCGATTCGCCATCGACGATCTTCCGATTCTCCCAGGAGCTGAGGAGCTGAAGCCCGCACCAGGATCCCTCGTTGGCGTCATCGCGCAGCCGGCCTCGGAACCGATCACAGCATTCCTGGTCAACCTCTTCGGATTCTCTCAAGGTGGAACCGCCGCAGCGATCACGGGGGCCGTTGTCGACGTAGCCATCGCTGGTGCGCTTACTCTCACTACGCAGCTCATCACCAACGCCCTCTCACGCCCAGACGATGGTGGCGACGGGACCGATCAACGCGGTAGCCCGACACTCTCAGGTGCGAAGAATCAACTCGCGAACCGCGGCCCAATCTGGAGCCACTTCGGCACGAATCGGATCAAGCCGTGGTTCCTGAACCCGGTGACGGAGGTGGTCGGCGACGACCACTACCTCCGGCTGCTGTTCGTTCCCGGCTTCGGCCCGCTCGAGCTGCCGGAAGACCAGTTCCGGATCGGGAAGACCGCGCTCAGCGACTACGACGACGTCGAGACCGAGGTGCGGCAGGGCTTCCCCGGCGCGCCGCCCATCACGCTCTACTCGTCCCAGATCGAGGAGGAGGGCGTCGGAGTCAAGCTCCAGGACAACCAGACGACGCTCGGCGTGCAGGCGGCGATCGGCGGGCCTTGGCACACGCGCACCACGGACATCGCAGTGGACCAGATCGGGGTCGACGTCCGTTTTTTGCGGGGTCTCAGCCGCAGGAACAACCGGGGGACCGTCGGCTTCGGCTGGCGCTGGTTCGAGCTGCAGTTTCGGCTCACCGGGAGCGGGGATCCCTGGGAGGACGTGTCCTCGATCAAGGGCACGCCCGCAGGCGTCCAGCGCATCCCGGCGGGGCAGGGCTCGCCCCGCATCGGGGGCCTCGCGATCCATGACACCTGGGAGATCGTCCGACAGACAGACACGCCCTTCTCGATCGGGTTCACGTGGGACGTGGCCTCGGGGCAGTACGACGTCCGGGTCCGCTCGACCTTCTCCGCCGTGGCCTCTGGGGTGGAGAACGACGAGGCGATCTGGGTCGTGCTGCGCTCGATCCGCAGCGAGGACCCGATCAAGCTCGACGGGCTCGCGAAGATCGCGCTGCGCATCAAGGCGACCGACCAGCTCTCGGGAACGATCGAGAGTTTTAACTGCCTCGCGCGCGCGATGCTGCCCGCCTACGACCCCACCCACCCGACCGCGGATGCGGAGGGCATCACGGCTCCGCTCGTCGAGTTCGGCGGGAACCCCGCCTGGGCGGCGCTCGAGGTCCTGCGTGGCTCCTCGAACTCCCGCCCTGTGCCTCTCTCGCGGGTCGATCTCACGAAGCTCCAGTCCTGGGCGGCCTTCTGTGAGGCCGAAAACTGGCGCTACGACGCCGTGCACGACGTCGAGCGCCGGCGGATCGAGTCGCTGCGCCAGATCATGTCGGCGGGCCGAGGGTTCTTCACGCAGATCGACGGGAAGTACTCCGTCGCGATCGACGAGAAGAAGCCCGTCGCCTCGATGCACGTGTCTCCCCGGAACACAGCCGGGACGGGAGGCCAGCGGGACTTCGTGGACCTGCCCCATGCCGTCAAGCTACCGTTCCTGAACGAGGAGAAGGAGTACGAGCCGGACGAGCTCGTCGTGTACGACGACGGCTTCTCGGAGGATGGCGCCGGCGGCACGACCGTCGCCTCCAAATTCGAGGTCATCCGCGTGCCGGGACAGACCAACCCGGCCCGTCTCTGGCGCCACGGCCGCTTTCACATCGCTCAGGGCCGGCTCCGCTCGGAACGCGTCGAGCGGGAAATGGACTGGGAATACCTCACTGCCCAGGTCGGCGACCGTGTCGAGCTCGTGGACGACGTCATGAAGGTGGGCGTCGGCTACGGCCGGATCCAGACCGTGAACACCTCGGGGACGGACGTCGTGTCGGTCGTGCTCGATGAGGAGATCCAGTACGAGGCGGCGAAGACCTATTCGGCACGACTCCAACTCTCGGCCTCGAGCCCTCCCGGGGCAACGGCGCTCCAGGGCATCACGAACCCGGCGACCCCGGGGACGCTCGTCACCTTCTCCACACCGATTCCCAACACAGAGGACCAGCCCGTCGTCGGGGACCAGGTCTACGTCGTGGAGACCGTGATCGGGACCTTTCCGATGCTCCTCAAGCGCATCGAGCCGCTCGACGGAGTTCGCGCGAAGCTTGTGCTGATCCCCTACGCCGAGGCTGTCTACGACTCGGATACCGGCCCCATCCCGGAGCTCGAGTCGCAGATCAGCCACGACAAGTTTGATGCCCCTCCGGTCCCGACGCTTGGCAACGCTGTAGTGGCGGGAGACCGACTTCTCGTGGAGATCTCGATCCCGACCTCCAAGACCGGCATCGAAGCGGCTCACGTGCAGATCCAGTGGCGTGAGCACCCGATCCCGCCGGAATTGCCTGGCGAGTGGACGGTCGAACCGCTCTTACCAGGGACTGCGGACCACGTGCGCATCGGACCATTGGTCGATGGATCCCGCTACGACGTGCGCGCTCGCTCGCTCTCGCCAGGCGGTGTCTTCTCTGCCTTCGTGACGAAGACGGAGGTTTCGTTCAATAGCGCGGAAGTCCCCACTCCCACGTTCAAGGTGACGGGCCTGCAGCTCCTGGGGCAAGGGAACGATACGGACTTCGAGGGGCGGGACGCGCACTTCACGTGGCGTCTCAACGCCCCGGACGGAATCCCTGACCCGATCGCCCAGCCTGGCGGCGACGACCTCCCGTTCGACTCCCGGAGTTCCTACCTGGTCCGGATCGTCGACCTGGCCGGCGCGGACGAGATCGTTCGCGAGGACAGCGTTCGGAACCCCGAGTACACCTACACGATCGAGAAGCAGCGAGCGGACGCTGCGCGTCGGGGCAAGACGATCCTGCGCCAGTTCCAGATCCAGGTCGGCTATCGACATCGCGGCGCCTTGGGATGAGCGAGTTCACGCTCCTGACGGTGCAGAACCCGGCACCGCGGGCGCTCAGCAACGTCCAGATCACCTCGACGTTCGAGACGCTCTTCCTCCGCTACGCGACACCCGTGGACGCGGACTGGGCCGGGATCCTGGTCTGGATGAGCAAGAGCCCGGGCTTTGCCACCGACGAGACGACTCTCGTCTACCGGGGGAACGCGAAGCCGGCGATCATCGATGTCGAGCCGGGGACGACCTACTACCTGAAGGTCGCCGCCTACGACGACTTCACCGAGACCCCGGCGCTGCTGAACGTCAGCTCCGAGCTCACGCACTCGACAGCGATTCTCGAGCTCCCGGACATCCCGATCATCGACGAGACGAAGATCGCCGATGACTCGATCTCCACGCCCAAGATCCAGGCGAATGCGGTCACGGCGGCCGAGATCGCGGCCCTCACGATCACCGCTGGCGAGATCGCCGCCAACACGATTACCGCCGCCAAGATCGCAGCGAATACGATCACTGCCACAGAGATCGCGGCCGCGACGATCACCACCACGCAAATCGCGGCGAACACGATTCAGGCCGCCAACATCGCCAGCGCGACGATCACAGGTGGAAAGCTCGTCGCTGGAACGATCACCACAACTCAGATTGCGGCAGCGACCATCGTTGCGGGAGATATAGCCTCCCGAACCATCACAGCCGATCGCATCACGTTGGGCACGCTCAGCCTGGACGAGATGATCAAGATGACTCAGGGCGAGCAACTCGTTAACACCGCTCTGAGCAGCACGGCTACTGCGGACTTCGACATCGACCAGGGGTACGGTGCCTATGAGGTCTTCATCGAGGATCTTGTACCGGCTACTGATGATACGTTCGTGTGGGTACGTGTCAGTACTGATGGTGGCAGCAATTTTCTCACGACCACTACGTATAGTTGGCGGTGCCTGAACCACAACGAATTCGGGTTGGGTACTCGACAGCTTAACAGTGCCACCGCAATTGCCCTCAATGGCAGTACGGTGAATGAGGGAGTGGGCACGGCTACGGGCGAGGGCTGGAACTGTAAGTTCCAGATATACGGGATGGCGTCAGGAGGACCGTGCTTCGGGATCATCGGGACGGGTGTGCAGGACGCGGCGGGCAACACCTCGCAGACTTCGCTCTTTGGCGGTAATCAGAGCAGCGGGTCCCAGATCACGGACATCCGGATCCTGATGAGCTCGGGCAACATGAGCTCGGGACGCATTCGGCTGTTCGGGATCGGAGGACCCTGATCGTGGCCACCGCCACTCACAGGATGGTAAACGGGATTCGCGTCAATCTTAGGCAGGCCGAGATCGACGAGATCGAGGCGGAGTGGACCGCGAATCTCCTCCTCACCACCGATGCCACAGACGAGGACCTAGAAGGGTACGCCGTCTTGGACGTCCTCGTCGACGAATTGGCCACGGCTACCGGGCAGACGAGGGACCAGATCAAGACGAAGATCAGGAACCGCCGTAGGCCGAGAGCAAGGACCCCGTAGATGGCACAGCTCAACCAAGGTACGGTCCGCGTCCAGAACGGCTCGGCTGTCGTGCGCCACATCTGGACGGTCGACTACCTCTCGAAGGTCGGCGGCCCCTTCACTGCAGCCGAAGCCCTGTCCTGGGGTGTGGATGGAGTTGGCGTCTTCGTCCGCGACGACACGGGCGGCTCGCAGCTCTTCTTCTACCGAGCCTCCGGAGCGCTCCCTGCTGCCGGCGATACGATTACGGGGGGAGGGTCGGGGACGACGGTCGTCATCGACACGCTGGCGACCGCGTCCAACGGGCTAGATTTCTCGTCGAGCGTCGCCGCCGGGGATCCCTTCTCGATCGAGAACTCCGGAATCCTCTACTACCTCTCGAGCACGATCGGGACGGACAACTTCACCCTTACCGGGAACTACCAGGAGTCCACGCTCAACGAGCGCGAGTACGCCATCGTGACGGACTTCTCGACGCTCCTAAACTTCAACAAGGTGAGGGTCGGGGATCTCGAGGCATTGACCTTCCTCGGGGAGCTTGCGGACCAACTCGATACCGCGCTCACGCAGACACTGCTGAACGAGCAGACCATCACGTTCTCAGGCGGCGCCGCGACGATCGACTTCAAGGTCGGTCACAAGGCGAAGATCACGCTGACCGAAGCCGTGTCCTTCACCTTCACAGCTCCGAGGGGACCGGCGCTTCTGGCCGTCCGGATGACGCAAGACGCGACGGGTGGGAGGGCTGTCACCTGGCCGGCGACCGTGCGCTGGGAGGGAGGCGTCGAGCCTGGCTGGGACACCTCCGCGAACGCGGTCAACATCGCCTACTTCTACTACGACGGCACGAACTACCACGCGTGGGGGAAGGTCGAGTTCGCAGCGGCGCAGTCTGGCGGCGCCCCGCTCGAGCGCGGTCGCAACCTCTTCATGAATGGGAACTTCGACCTCTGGCAACGCGGGACGGCATTCAACCAGATCGCGAACAACGCCTTCGGTCCTGATCGAATCTTTGCGCTTACCTTCACATCCGGCGCTGGCCTGATAGACCTGAACCAATCCACGCTGACGCCGGATGAACAGTCAGAACACTCCATGATCTGCGACGTCGATACCGCCCAGGCATCCATGGCGGCGGGCGACGCCTTTGCGTGGCAGCAACGGATCGAAGGTCACATCGTCAATCGCCTTGCGTATGGCGCTGCTGGTGCGAAGACCGCAACACTGAGCTTCTGGGCGCACTCTACGCTGACCGGGACGTACTGCGTCTCGCTTCATAACGGTGCGGCGGATCGAACGTACCTCGCCGAGTACACGATCGACGCAGCTAGTACCTGGGAATACAAGACCATCGTGATCCCGGGGGATGTAGCTGGGACGTGGTTGCAAGACGAGGGGATAGGGCTGGGCGTTGCATTCGCCGTCGCTAGCGGAACGACATTTCACGGCAGCGTTGGATGGCAGGCAGGAAATCTGCTGGCGACCTCCAATCAGGCGAATCTGCTGGCCAGCGGGACTGCCGACATGCGTTGGTCTCGCGTCCAGCTGGAAGTAGGCCGTAGGGCGACGGAGTTCGAGTTCAAGAGCTGGGACGAGGAATTCCGTGATTCAGTGAGATACTTTGAGCGAATTAATGGTGATGCGAACGACGTTCTGGCTAATGGCTATTGTCAGGACACCAACACAGGGTTCTACGTCCTTCTCTTTCGACCAAAAAGAGTCCAGCCAACTGCGAGTGTGTCGAGTGCAACAGACTTTGAGGTTCAGCATCTGTCGGTAGCGGTGGTGTCGACCGCCATTACACTGGCCCTGGGAAACACGGCCCCGTTCGACCGTCTTAGGGTCGCAGTTGACGTGAGTGGTACTCCTTTCGTTGCTGGGCACGGGTCTCACTTTCGGTCGAATACGAACGGCGCTTACATCGACGTCGACGCGGAGCTCTGATGATCGACTCAGCGCGACCACTCCATTGATGGTGGCTGCGATCGTCCCGTCCGAGTCCGTAATTCTGATACTCGGTCCAGAAACGAGACGCTCGGGACATGCCATGGTGCTCTCGGAGCGACAAAGGGCGCCGGCGAGTTGCCACGATTGACCCAGGCCCATCGCGCACCAATCTCTCGTTTACACGTGCGCTTGCGTTGGGCTCGGTGAGTTCATCAGCGGCCTCATCGACGGGCTGGCGGACGAGACAGGGAAGACCCGAGGGCAACTCATCGCGGCCCTCATTACGAAGATTCCAGGACCCTAGATCCTGCGGCAAGGCTCATGCAGCAGGACCGACGAGGGAGGCGGACATGCTGAACGGATGGGGAAAGGTCGTGGGCGCGGCGTTCGCGATCATCACGCCGACGGGAAGCCTCTTCTACTGGGGTGGGCAGCGCGTTGCCTTCGAAGAGTCCGCGGCGAAGGTGCACGAGCAGATCGGCGGGGCTCTCGCCTCCCAGGCCGAAGTCCAGAACAAGGTCTTCGGCGAGGTGATGACCTACATCGAGCAGCAGAAGATGCGCCAGAAGATGCTAGACGAGGCGGAGGAGTGCGTGCTGGAGACGGGGCGCACGTGGCAGGAGTGCCTTCAACCGCGGTGATCTGATCGCCGCTTCCGGCTGAGGCGTGCTCGACCAGGAGGTGCTCCATGCGGTCCATGCTCCAGATCAAGAACGGCGACGTGCAGCTGAACGCTGGCCACTTCGAGCCCGAGGTGGTTGCGATGCTCCACGCGGCGCAGGACACCGCCCCCGTGATGACCGACGGCCGCATCGTGATCACGAGCGCGAACGATGGGAAGCACAAGAAGGGTAGCCGGCACTACGACGACCAGGCCTTCGACATCCGAGTGTGGAACATCGTTAGGCCGTGGGAGATCGAGGGCCCGGCATGGGCTGGCCGGATCCAGGGGCGCCTCGAGGCGAAGCACGGCAAGCGCCGGTACGACGTCGTCTACGAAGAGCACCTGCATGAGATCCGGACCGGAGAACGTAAGGGAGAGCGCGTCCTTGTCGGTCACGTTCATCTGGAATTCGACGACAAGTCGGCCGTATCGGAGGGATCATAAATGGGGCTCGCGATGATCGCGTTGCTGCTGCTCCTGCCCGCCTGTGCGATGCATATCGGGCCAGGGGAGCACGGCTGGGTGATGTGGGATGTCTGCGGCTTTGAAGGCGGCGCCGAGGCCGAGCTCGAGGTCATGGGCAACGCCCTGCGGGTCGGATGCAGCGACAGCGACAAACCCGCTGCCGTGGCGGACGAGGTCCCGCGGGTCGGATGCAGCGACAAATCCGCTGCTGTAACGGACGAGGTCCCGATCACGGTCCGCGTCAAGGTCGATGAGTGAGCGGGGGGTGAGAAGGGAATGGGGCTCCTAGACGGCCGACTGCAGCGGCCGATCCCGGAGGAGGCGAAGCGGACGCTTGCAGAGATCCCGGAGCACTTCCAGGACGACGGCTGTTCGAGCTCACCAGACGATCTCTTCGGCTTCGACTTCCGCTGGGCCTGCCGGATCCACGACTGGAGGTACTGCACCCGCTGTCACCCGGCCGGCTCGATGACGTGGCAGCGCAAGAACGACGCCGATGGGGAGCTCAAGGAGAACATCCGCACATCCCTGCCGTGGCGCTGGCGCTGGGTCCGGTTCCTCTACCACCGCGCGGTCTTCGTGGGCGGAAACTTCGGCGCCTACGATACCTGCGGCCCGGAAGCGGGCCTGCGCTGCCGGCACAACAAGAGGAAGCCGGGCTGGATGATGCGTTCGCTGGCGCCATGAGCCTACCTCTCTCGGAGCCGCACCAGATCGATTGGGTCGATGTAGGCGAGTTCGTCCTCTGGTGCTGGCAGCTCTGCTGCTGGTACGGCGGATCGGTGACGGGTGGATGCCGCACCGAGAAGCGGAACGCCCTTGTGGGCGGTCACGAGAAGAGCAAGCACCAGTTCGGGTCCGGGTGGGGGGAGGCGATCGATATCGTTTTCGACACGCCCGAGGGACGGCAGATGGCGATCGAGCGGACCGAGCACGAGCGGCCTGAGTACCACACGTACGTCGGCCAGGACTACGAGCCTACGCGGCTCCATGTCCAGGGCTGGAAGTACGGGGAGGCGCCGCACAGCCGCGAGACTCGTGTCGGGCGACCCCGTGGGGGCTCGGTCTAGAGGAACAGCTTCATGATGGCGATCGTCAACATAGCGGCGAATCCCATGCCACCGAGCAGGCCGCCGAGCACCCAGGTCTTTGTGGCGACATGGCGCAGTTCGGCTTCGATCCGAGCGAGTTGCTGCTCCACCGCGCGCAAGCGCCCCTCGATGGAATCGCCGCCGCCATTGCCTCCGCTCGGTCTGCCGCGGGGCTGAATGGGGACGACGGGACTATTCATGCGTCTCCCATGCATTCAGCTTTTCCCACAGAGCACGGTCGGCGAACCCGTTGTACTCGTCCATCCTGACAACCACTCCGAGCGTCTCGGGCCCCTCTTTTGAGCCTATGCCGAGTGCTTCGCACACATCGACGCAGGTGCGTTGGTCGCCTGCCACGGCCCATACCAGACCTGGAATGATCTGATGGTGTTCGGGAAACGTCTCGCCGATGGACGGGGCCTTAATGGAGCTACCCGGTGGAATGGCCACAAGAAAGCACTGCATGGGGTGCCCTGAGCATAGCAGGTCGGGCGAGGGGCCGTGGGGCGTCTAGTCGTCCCTGATCCCAAGGGTCCGGGGGCGAAGAGGCTCAGGTTGGCCACCCACTTCTCCGTTCCCCGGATCCGCCTAGGACACCCCCCGGTGGCGGAATTGGCAAACGCACCCGGTCTGGAACCGGGCGACGCTATCCGCGTCTTGAGGGTTCGAGCCCCCTCCCGGGGGACCCGGTTAAGACTCGGCCGTATTATCGGTTCCCTGGCGTCAATACGCCAGTTTTTCGCGTGTTACGGGCTTAAAACTCTGCTAAACGGTGACTACCCGTTTAGCAGAGTTCGGTGAAATCCCCACTTGACTTCCGCAGCGTTGGGACGATAAGTAATATACATCATCCCCAGCCGGGCCTACGGGCGCGCTGGTCCCCCTCAGGCTAAGGCCTGGGGGGTTTCTCGATTTAAGGGGCTAGCGTGCGGACCGTCTTCCTCGTTGACGGCTTCAACGTCTATCACTCCGCCAAGGAGATCGAGCGGAGGTTGCCTCAGCATCCATCCACGCGGTGGCTGAATCTCAGATCGTTGCTCGAGTCGTGTCTCCCCGTGATCGGACGAACTGCGACCCTTGAGAGGATCTACTACTTCTCAGCGCTCGCTCACCACAGAGACCACTATCGACCGGGTTCGACCGCTCGACACCAACTATATATTGAAGCGCTCAAATCCACGGGTGTGCGTGTCAAGCTTGGGCGGTTCAAGTTCAAGACCTGCATACGAAGAAAAGGAAACCGATGTAGCAATCGCCTGCAGGCTTCTTGAGATCTTCGATGCAGACCAATGTGATATCGCAGTGCTGGTGACTGGCGACACGGATCTAGCCCCTGCCGTGCGGACTGCCCAAGCTCTCTATCCTGAGAAATCGATCTTCTTCGCATTCCCCTTCGCAAGACAGAACCAAGAACTCCAAAAGCTGATCCCGGGACACACGTTCAAGCTTAAGTCCCCTCGCTATCTCCAGCACCAGTTCCCCGATCCACTGGTGCTACCAGGAGGCCGCGCGCTCACAAAACCCGCACGCTGGTAGAACTGGCCTGGGTCACGTCCGGTTCTTGCTGGAAACGCGGGACCGGGGATTGGCTTCGCGTGACGGGATGGCGGGAGCCTGACGGCGTTCGTGGTTCTGGTCAAGCTCTTCCCGAATCACAGAGAGCTGTCGGGCTTCAAAGGCGCTGATCGCGATGCCCCGCCAGGACTCGGCGCTCCGGATCAACGCAGCATACATCAGCTTCAAGACCGCACGCTCTCCGAAGGCGTGTACGACCGCCTTCATGCGACGGCGCTCTTCGAGGAAGAGGCGCTCGAGTAAGTTCGTCGTCCGAATCACGCGACGGTGTTTTACCGGGAAGCGCAAGTGGGCGATGCAGGCTTCAAAATCATCCATGAAGCACTGCACGGCCGTAGGTAACGTCTTCTCGTAGCGTCGGACCAGGTCGTCGCGCAGGAGACGAGCGACCTCTTGCGAGGGTCCCTCGTAACAGGCCTTGGCGTGGGCGCGAAACTCCGGCCAGTCGGGCTCGGAGATCTTGGAGGCGAGGTTGCGCATCCGATGGGCCAAACAGCGTTGTCGCTCCGCCCGGGGAAAGCACTCCTCGACCGCGCGGATCAGACCGGGGGCTCCATCCGTGACGACGAGGAGCGGATCCTCGAGGCCGCGACGTTTGAGGTCCTGGAAGAAGGCCGTGCAACTCGCCGTGTCCTCCTTCGTGCCCGGACTCAGGTGCAGGAGAACCTTCTCGCCCTCGTCGGTGATGCCCCAGGCACACAGCACCATCTCGCGACGCTGACCGGTGTGCAGGCGCTCGGCGACGCCATCCACGAACAGGTACAGGAGCTTGAACTCGGAGAGGTCCCGGGTCGCAAAGGCCTCGTACTCTTCCCAGAGCTGCTCCGTGACCTCACTCACGGCTGTCCGCGAAAGCAAGGACCGTCCGTCCTCGCCTCGAAAGGTGGCCTCGATGTCGCGGGTCGAGAGTCCTCTCGCGTACATCTCCACCGCCAGCTCTTCCAGGGCGCGCGTCCGCTTCTCGAGTTCGGGACGGATCCCGGAACGGAAGGGTTCGTCGGTGTCGCTCACCTGCGGAGCCCGGTACTCGATCGGACCTTCGGCGCTCTTCACCCGCGCCGGTCGCGATCCATTGCGGTAGCCCTTTTGCCCCTCGCGTCGCCGCGCGTAGTGGCCTCGGCCCAGGACATCGCTGACCTCGGCTTCCAGCGCCTCCTCGATGATCTTGCGCATCGCGAGCTGGAGCAGCCCCTCCAGGCCGTCTCCTTCCTCCAGCTCCTGGATCAGCTCACGGATCTTCTGGCTCGTCCTCTCGCTGCTCAGTACTCTCGTTGCCAAGGGGATGTCTCCTCGCGTGGCCGGAAGGTCCGGCGGGTTTTGTTTGATTCACGCGAGGTTGCATCCCCCCTTTGTTTCCAGCAAACCCCGGACGTCACCAGCGATAGAGTCACGCTGGACCTCTGCGGCGATTCCTGGGGCTAGTGATCCACTGATAGCGAGGGGTCGCCGGCGATCCGGAAGCGAGCTCGTTTCCCGCGCCTTCAACCAGAACTGAAGAGATTCTCCGGGGCTGATCCTTTGCGCTAGGGGGCGACTCAGTGCCGACTCTTCAGATCGTGTGCGCAGGAGGTAGGCGTAGAGCTGGTTCAGCACAAAGCGGATGTGGTGCGATGTCCCTATCTCGCGCCAGGTCGTGGCACTCCTGGGCCAACGATTCCCTTCGCGCACTGCTCAATTCGGCCGTCGTCGGCGGAGAAGTCGACTCCACAGTAGTTCTCACTCGACACGAGCTCGGCAGAGCCTAGTGAACTGGCCAGTCCCGAATTCCGGCACGTTCCGTGCCCGGAGCACGGTCCCGAATTGTCGCGCGTGTATCGGAGATTCGCGCTCATTCATACCGAGCGGATCGATCTCTACTGGAATCGGATGTGCGACCCCATAATCTCCGAAGGTCGGACACCTTACGAGTGCTCGCCGTCTCGAGTGAATCATCTTTCCCAGGGTCCACTCAACGCGGGGTATTGTGGACGTGCTGTCGGGAGGCAAGCTCGCAAGATTCTCAGGGAACGCTGAGCCGGAGAGGACCAGAGAGCGCCAGTCTCTTATCCAAGGGAGCTTGCGCAGGCTGTTGAGTACGCTCTCAGCGAGAGGTTTCTGCGAGTCGATCAGTAGGGGCGTGTCGGGGCCCCAGAACTTCCATAGACGAGGCGCGATCAGAGCAGCGTGCTCGTCCATTGATCGAGTCGGTGCTTCCGCCTCGAAGTCCCAGGGTGGTGGTACTAGGTCGATCAGCGGAAGAGGGTGCGATCGGTTCCTCAGTCCGATTGAGCGGAGCGCACGGAATTCTCCCCTCTCGGGACTTCAGGATTGGGATGTACCCGATCTTTTCGATCACGAGAACCTCAGGTGAGCCAGTTGCAATCTGGGAAGAGGCGCCTCACCTCTCCCTCACCAATCAGCTGGTTGAGGACTCGGTAGTTCCGCGAGTCGTGACGAATTCGCCCGGCAACCACCGCAGGATGGACTCCGAGCTTTGCAGCGAGCGCTTGAAACAGCCCGCGGAGTCTTGACCTGAGCTGCTCGGCTACCGCGCAATCGCTTGGTCGGCACCAGAAATATGGGAGGAGACGGCCCAGGACCGCTAGCATGCGTTTCGCGACGCTAACGATCGCTGCACCCGCGACGGGACACCGTGGACGTGGAGAATGCGACCTGGACCAACACATGCTCGCCGACCCGACGGGACGCAGGTCACCGGAACGCCAGGAACGTGAGGGCCTCCGCTTCCCGGCAGTCCCGCAGCTGGTTCACCAGCTGCGTCCGGGCCCGCACGGGCCTCCCGAGAAAGCGCGAGCAGCTCCGCATTAACCCAGTAAATTTCTAGTCGTTCTCCGCGATGAGCCGAACGCGGCGCGCGTTCGCGACGATCGCCTCGTGCCCCAGGCACATTGTCAGAACCCGAGAAGTCCGCGTAAAATCGGCACCCGTTTCTCACACAGGAGGGGCTTGCACCCTCTCATCTCGTCCATGGGCCGGAGGCGACCACTACGGCCACGTCTCAGAGAAGGAGTTCACCGTGTCAAAGGTGCTGTTTCCGTTTGTGCTCTGTCTTGGTCTCGTCGCAGGGTGTCGTACGATCTCGGATGAAGCGAAGGCGGATCTCGCTGAACCTGTCAACTGCGAAACGGCTGAGAACGATATCGCAACACTTGAGGCTGAGAAGGCGTCTGTTGGGAAGCAGGTGGCTTCGGGGGTACGGATGATCGTTCCGGTTGCGGCCGTAGTGGGTATTCTTGGCGGCGATTACGGCAATCGGGCCCGCGTCGTGAGCGGAAACTACAATGAGGACCTCGACTCTAAGATCGTAGAGATCAAGCAAAAGTGTGGCCTGTGGCCGTAAGTCACTCAGAAGCGCTGCTCGAATCCGATCGTGAGGCCATCGAGACGGACATCCGGCTCAAACCCGCTGCAGCTCGGGGTCGAGTAGGGCGTAGCCGAAGACCGCCTTCCACCGTTACAGAAGTCAGTCTCTCGTGCTCGATCGTAGGGGCCCAGGCCATCTCGCAGCTGAATTGCCCGCATATCTCTTATTGATACGGAGGAAAGTGTGAAACCTAGATCGATAGCCGCTGCTATATGGCTCATTTTCATCGCGCCCAATTCCGTGATGGCTCAGGAGTGGACGCCCCAGCAAGAACAGAGGCGGGAGAGAAAACCGGCATATTCACCCTACGTCGAACGGCATTTCCCGCAACGGGTGTACTTGGGGGATACACACCACCACTCGTCCTATTCCTTCGACTCCGGCATGTTCGGAAACACACTTGGGCCGGAGGAGTCGTTCCGATTCGCCCGAGGCGAGGAGGTCGTTGCGACCAATGAAGTGAGAGCCAAGCTGATTCGACCGCTGGACTTTCTGGTGGTCTCCGATCACGCCGCATACCTTGGGTTTACTGATTTGATAACCAGTGCCGATCCCCGTCTGATGGCCACCCAAGGCGGAAGGGAGATGGTCGAAGGTTACGCCGCCGGTGGGGAAAAAGCCTGGCTGTTTGTCGTCAGCATGATGAAGGACTTCGACATAGGGAAGCCACGCTTCGAAGATCCCAAAGTCACTCGGAGTGTTTGGGAAAGCGTGGTGGATATTGCTTCCAAGTACAATGAGCCGGGGACATTCACTGCTATCAATGGCTACGAGTGGACATCCGCTCCTACCGGCAACAACCTGCACCGCGTTGTGATTTTTCGTGACGGGCCGGAGCGCGTAAAGCAAATTGTTCCATTCTCGGCATTTGATAGCGACGAGCCTGAGCGACTCTGGGAGTTTTTGGCCAGCTACGAAGAAAAGACTGGTGGGCAGGTACTGGCGATTCCCCACAACGCCAACATCAGCAACGGTGTGATGTTTGCAGAGACCATGAGCAACGGCAGACGACTTACTCGGGGATATGCCGAGAAGCGTGCTTTGTGGGAACCCTTGCTTGAAGTCACGCAAGCGAAGGGAGATGGCGAGGCTCATCCGTTCATATCCACCGAGGATGAGTTTGCAGATTTTGAGACCTGGGATTTCGGAAACGCCGGTTCGCCAATGACGCCGAAGCAGGACAACATGCTGCAGTTTGAATACGCTCGCTCCGTTCTTCGATGGGGATTGAAACATCAGGACAGGCTGGGGGTCAATCCTTTCAAGTTCGGCATGGTCGGAGGCACCGACAGCCACGTCAGCCTGTCAACAACCAGAGAAGAAAACTATTTTGGAAAACTGCCCAACCTGCTACCGGGTCCAGAGCGTACCCAGGAAGCCATGGTGATAAAAGCGGACGGAACACCCGCAGTCTCTTCATGGGAGACAAGCGCTTCCGGTCTCACCGGTGTTTGGGCGGACGAAAACACTCGAGAATCCTTGTTTGATGCCATGGCTCGTAAGGAAGTTTACGCCACTACCGGCAGCCGCATCACTGTACGCGTATTTGCCGGATGGAATTTCGAGGCAGATGAAGTAGAACGCCCGGATTTTGCTGAGCAGGGCTACAAACGCGGGGTACCCATGGGCGGCGACCTTCGCCAGCCCCCCGCGGGTAAGGGACCGGCCTTTATGGTACGTGCGCTGCGCGATCCCGACGGCGCCAACCTCGACCGCATCCAGATCATCAAGGGCTGGCTGGACGCCAGGGGGCGAACACGCGAGCGCGTTTATGATGTTGCGGTTTCCGACGGGCGTGTCATCGGCGCCGATGGCCGCTGCAAGGCACCGGTTGGAAGTACTGTTGATGTGGCCAACGCCGACTACACGAACTCCATCGGCGATGCCCTCCTGATGGCCTACTGGAGAGATCCGGAATTCGATGCCGCTGAGCGCGCCTTCTACTACGTTCGGGTGATCGAGATCCCAACTCCGCGATGGACCGCTTACGATGCAAAGCGCTTCGGCATCGAGATGCAAGAAGCGGTAAGGATGACTGTTCAGGACCGCGCATATACTTCACCGATCTGGTATTCGCCCAGGAGGTGAGGGTGAGGGGTCTGCTTCGAGAGCCGCTCGTCCACTTCCTGCTGGGCGGTGCGGTCCTCTTCCTCGTGTACGGCTGGGTGGCCGGACCCGAATCCGAGCGCCCGGGCCGGATCGTCGTGAGCGAGCAGCGCGTCGACATGCTCGGCAGGTCCTTCGAGCGCACCTGGATGCGATCCCCGACGGAGTCCGAACTCCAGGGCCTGATCGACGACTACGTGACCGAAGAGGTGCTCTACCGCGAGGCGCTGGCCCTGGGCCTTGACCGCGACGACCTCGTGGTACGCCGGCGCATGCGCCAGAAGATGGAGTTCCTGTACGATGGGCTGGTCGAGAGAGATCCTCCCCCGCTCTCCACAACGCGGCGGTCTTCTTCAAATCCGGTTCGCTCTACTCGTGCCGGCCAGAGCCGGGCTTCACGTGTCAGCGGAACGCTGGGAACCGCTTGAACTTCATGAACTCCGTGGCGATCATCGAGACCGAGGAGAACGGCCGGGAGCTCCACTACCTGGTGGCGGTGCTCTCGAACGTGCTACGCAAGAACTCGGTTCATGAGCACCGCGCGCTGGCGGCGCGCATCCACCAGATCGTCCGGTCGCAGCACCCCCTGACGGCCCCGAGCGCGGTCGGGGCCCCGAGTGGCCCCGGGGCTGATTAGCTCGCCGTTAGCCCAGCGTTCGCCGCATCATGATCGCGTCGAGTGCCTTGGCGATCTCGATCAGCCACTTGCCGCCGTCAGGGTGGTTGATGAGTGCCACGGCAATGTAGGTGCGGTCGACGTCTTCCACGAGCGCGCTGTCGGAGTGGTAGGTGCGCCAGGACCCGGACTTGCGGTACAGAGTGGCATCCGGGTCGACCTCGAGCAGCGCCCTGGCGAACTTGTGTCGCAGCTGTGTGTTGGCCAGGATCGCCTTCATATTCTCGCTGTGTTCCGGGCTCACGAGCTGGCCGGTCTCCAACAAGTAGTAAAAGCGGGCGACCTGCATGGCCGTAGCACCGTGCGACAGGTTGGCGAGCGGGTCGCGTCGCCAGAGACCGCCCTTGGCGTAGTCCTTGCCGACCCAGAGTCCTCCGTTGTGCTCCGGGTCGTAGAGGCGGTAGCGCGGCGAAGAGAGGATCCTGGCGATGTTCTCCTTGCCCACGAGATGGATGATCTGCGTGGCGGCGCTGTTCGATGAGCGGCGGATCATCTGCTCGAGCGAGGTCTGGGTACCGCTGTCGAGGGCCAGCTCGCCCTGTGCGACCTGCTCGAACGCCGCCAGCAAGACTGCGATCTTTGGCAAGCTGGCCGCGTACATCATGGTGTCGCCGTTGACGGCGGCCACCCTCGGCCGCTCCCGCTGGTTGATGTCGACGAGGGCGACGCAGAGCTGGCCCTTGCGTGCGGCCCGCGTGAGGCCAAGGCGCTCCAGCGCCGCCTCGAGCTCGACCTGTAGCTCGGCGTCCTCCATGTCCCACAGCGTCGCTGGGTCGGTCAGCACCGGGCTGCCCTCCGACGGCTGCACGCCCTGCAGCTGGGTGTCTTCGTCGACGTCGTCGGCGAGGCCGGGGCCGGGGCCCAGGATGGCCAGGCAGACGAGCATGCCCGCGGCGCGGGCGAGCTTTCCTGCGCGCTGGGTGGGTTGGAGGAGACCCTCGACGAATCGCATGGCTATCCCGAAGCTTGCCAACTGCTCGAAGCCCGTATTCTAGACGCTCGTGGGAGCAGCCGCCGCCGAAGCGCCGATCACGGTCCGGGCGCGCTGACGGGTGGCGCGCCAACCCTGGTCAGCGAGTCGAGGCGCCCGCGGATCCGGTAAAGCTCCTTCTCTGTGCGCAACGAGATGAGCGGGACGCTGGGCACGGCGCGTTCGGTGGGGTAGGCGGCGATCGTGACCTCTGCCGACTCGAGCTGATCGAAGCTGAGCTCACCGGCAAGCAAGTCGAGCGATGTGCCCGGCGTGGGGCTGGTGAACTCGAGTGCGATGATGCCTTCGACGTAGTTCGAGCCCGCATCGATCTCAGGTGGCTGGACGCAGTCCTGCGCCACGATCAGCCGATCGCCATCCTCAGGGTCGTTGCGCCGCACGGTAGCGGTCGAGCTCGGCCTCTGCGCGTACGAGCACAGCTCGAGGTTGCCGATCCGGAGCTCCTGTCCCACGTCCTCGCCGCTGACCAGGTAGACGGTGAGCTCTGGCGAGCCCCCCACGATCGCGCGGGTGTCGCGGGACCAGCGAAAGGCTCCCACGATCTCGTCGCCCGGAGCGATGGCCGCCCGCATCGGCGCACTTGAAGAATCCACCGTTTCCACCACGCCGTGGAATTCGAACTCGACGAGCTCGCGGGGAGGCGGAGCCTCGGGGGCAGCCGGCTTAGGCGGGGGTGTTGCACACGCAGCGACCAGCAGGACGATTGCGGCGATGCAGAACGTACGCACGTAGCTCTCCTCCGGTAGTGGATCGAGTATCTCATGCTCGCAGCGAGTTCGCGACCGGCGAGTGGAGCAGCGCGGATGCTCGGCTTGACGCCGTCAACCTGTTCCCCGGAGAATGGGATCCATATTCCTTCTTGGAGATGGACATGAAACACCTCATTCTTGTGGTGGCAGCTCTCGCTCTCGCTGGTTGTCAGACGACCATCCAGGGACACCACGAGTTCGACCGCGGTGCTCCCTTCGCCTCCTACTCGAGCTTTGCCTGGATCACGTCCGACCCACTGCTCCGCCCGACCCCGGGTGTAGCCTCGGGCCGGAATCCCAGGATCAGTGGCGTGATGGAGTCCACGCTGCGTCGGGCCGTAGAGCGGGAGCTTTTCGCGAAGGGCTATCGCATGGCCGCGAACCCGCAGTCGGCAAGTCTCGTGGTCTCGTTCTCGATCGGAACGCAAGACAAGATCCAGATCGATTCCTCCCCTGCCGGTGGCTATCGCTCCGGACGCTACGGCGCCTGGGGTGGGGGGATGCAGACCACCGCCCGGAGCTACACGGAGGGGACCCTCGCGATCGACTTCTTCGACGTTGCTTCCAAGCAGGCGGTCTGGCACGGCTGGGCCTCGAAACGCCTGAGCTCACAGACGGACCAGGCGAAGCGCGAGGCCACCATCAACGAGGCGGTGGGTGCGATCCTCGACCCCTTCCCGTACAGCAATACCGCGGCGCAGTGATCAGCGACACTGCTCGCTGAGCTTTCGCCGCACCTGGTCCGGATCGTCAAGCGTCTCGTAGAACGCATCGAGGTAGTCGATCGCCTTGTTCCGCCGTCTTTCCTCGAGCCCCTCTTGCTGCCGGTATAGCGCGTAGAGAGCGGCTCTCTTCGCCAGGAAAACGTCGAGTGTCCGATCCATGTACCCCGGATGCTTGCAGATGCCCCGATAGACCCTCGTGCGGACGCTGGTAATGCCGAGAGCCGGGGTGGGCGTCGCGTAGGGCGGGTCGACGAGACCCGTCTGGTCGAAGTCGTAGGGCACCGGGATGACGGCGAACCCGGGACCGCCGATCAGCTGCATGTTGTGGCAGCAGTGCTCGTCGGACGGCGCGCCAATGGCAGACCAATCCGTGTTTCCGATCATGTACTGGAAGACTTCGACGAGGCTCAGCTGGTTGAGCTCGAGCTGCGAGCGAGATACTCCTCGCAGCGAGAGGGTCTCCCAGCCGTTGCGTGCGGCCATCTCTCCTTCCGGCTCGGTGAAGAACGCGTAGCGTGTGAGTGGGTCCCTCTCGCGCTCGGAGTCCGTGTAGCGTACGCGCGCCAACCGTACGCGATAGCTCAGACCCGTGAGCACGACGAAGCTCCTGAACGCGAGATACTCCAGCAGAACGTGCTGCTGGGACGCAGTAGAAGCGCGGCAGTGGGTGATCATCCTGAGGAGCGGCAGATCTGCGAAGATGGTCTTCGCGCTCACTTCGGGGGAGAAGCGCAGGTCCAGCAGCGGGAAGCTGCAATCTCCACTGGTCGCCCTGGACTTGCCCCGCAGTCTGACCGCCGTATTGACGGCAACGGGCCGGCCTTCCTCGTTCTCGTAGATGAGCCTTGCCGGTAGATAGCTCCGCTCGCCCCGCCGCTGGCGTCACACTGACGCGAGCGGGGCCTCGAGCTCGAGCCGGAGCGTCCGCTCGCTCTCGAACACGGCAGACAAAGCGGGGCGCTCGGAACGTGCCGGGGGCTGCGGTGGGGCAACCGGTGCTGGCATGGGTTCTTGGGAGCGGGGTTCGGTGCTGGGTGCACAGGCGAGCAGCGTCCCGAATGCCAGTCCCAAGACCACGGCGGACGGCCTGCGCAAGCTCCCTCGCATTTGTGCGATTCTACATCGCGACGGATCCGAGAAAGAGGCTCAGATTGAACAAACCTCTCGCGTGCTCAGCGCGTCGACTCATGCTGACACTCTCCTTGCTCGGGGTGACGCTCTCGGTTGGTGCATGTGCCGCAACGCCGCTGGAGTCATCGCGCGTGGTCGCGATCGGAGACGTCCACGGTGGCTACGACGCCCTGCTCAGGGTGCTCGAGGGCGCCGGCATTTCAGACGCCTCCGGGCACTGGATTGGAGGTACGGCCACGCTGGTGCAGGTGGGTGACCTGATCGATCGCGGTTCCGACGATCGCATGGTCCTCGAGCTGATCATGCGACTCGAGCAGGAGGCCGATCGCAGCGGCGGCCGTGTGATTTCCCTCCTGGGGAACCACGAGGTGATGAACCTGCACGGAGATCTTCGCTACGTATCGCGCGAATCGTTCGCGAGTTTCGCGGACGACGACTGGCAGGAACGCGTGGATGCGGCCTATGCCGAACAGGCGAAGCTCGGCTGGCAGGGCGAGACGGCCTCGGTCGTGTCTCGCCAGCGCTTCGACGAGGAACACCCGAAGGGCTACCTGGAGCACGCCAACGCCTTTGCACCCAGCGGAGCGATTGGCGCCTGGCTGCGGAGGCGTCAGGCGGTCGTCCAGCTCGGCAGCGTGGTTTTCCTGCACGGCGGAATCTCCCCAGACTTGCCTGTTCGTGGCTTGAAGCAGCTCAACGATCAGATCAAGAGAGAGCTTCAGGTATTCGACGCTGCCCGCGACTACCTCGTGCGTCGTCGCATGATCCTGCCATCCGCCAACCTGGATCAGATCCTGGCCGCGGCGCGCGCCGAGCTCAACTCCGACGTCAGGATCAGCGCGCAGGATCGCAGGCACCTCGACCTGTTGGCGGCGTACGCGAGCTGGCTCGTGTCACATCCCAACGGACCGCTCTGGTTCCGGGGCCTGGCCCTATGGCCCGACGTAGAAGCGGAGAAGCAGATTCCCGCGCTGCTCGCGTCCTACGGTGCCAGTCACTTTGTGATTGGACACACACCGCAGCTCTCCGGAGGGATCCGCAGCCGGACCGGCGGCAGTGTGTTCCTGATCGACAGCGGGATGCTCAACGCCCCGTTCTATCCCGGCGGCGTCGAGCAGGCCCTGGAGATCGTCGATGGACGTTTCAGCGTCCTGGATACGAGGGGCCGCCGAAGTCCCGTCCCGCCGCTCCCACCGATCGTTGCATCGGGACATGAGAACCGACCTGAGTCAGAGGCGGTGGGGTCACAGCTCCTGTCGCCGCTCCTCCAGGCCGGCGTCGATTCGGTCCGCGAAGTCCTTGCCCTTGTCGAGCTTCTTCGCGAACAGCTTCCCGAACGAGATGCGCTGGCGCTCCGGCCAGCTGGAAGCCTCCCAGAGCTTGGAACGCATGAAGGCCTTTGGGCAGTGGAAGAACCACTCGTCGATGAAGACGCGGATGGCGAGTCGGGCCGGCTTGCCTCGGGCCAGCAGTCGCTGCATTAGCTCGGGATCGCGTGTGATCTCCGCTCGCCCGTTCACCCTCAGAGTCTCGCCGGTGCCAGGTATCATGAACAGGATTCCGACGTGGGAGTTCGACAGGATGTTCGCGAGCCCGAACAGGAGCTTGTTCCCGGGTCGATCCGGGATCAAGAGCGTCCTGTCGTTCTCGATCTCGACGAAGCCCGGCGGGTCTCCCTTCGGAGAGACGTCCTGGTTTCCGACGGAGTCGGAGGTCGAGAGCAAGAGGAACGGTGATCGCCCGATGAAGTTTCGCGCCGTATCCTCGAGCTCGTTGAAGACCTTGAGACGAGTGAGTTCGTCCGGCTCGCCGACAAGCTCGTGAAGCTCTTCTGTCGTGTGGATTGTGTGACGATCTGCACTGGCCATCGAATCTTCTCCTCATCTTTGCCGTACACGCCCACGTCATTGTAGCGGGCCCATCGCTCTCTCTGCTCGTGAGGTTGGCGAACTGACCAGAGTACTGACATGATTGGCTCCGGAGGTCAGCGCGCGTGAGGCGTCGGGAGCAGGGGAGCGCATGGTTCCTCCGGCTCGTGGTCCTGAGCTCTGCGGTGGTGCTCCTCGCGAGCAACGGTGCGGCTCAGGACCCCACCGCTCCGCCCGAGACAGAAGCCCAGCACTCCGAGCTCGCGCCGGCTGAGCCAGCGCCGAAGCTGGAAGCCGAGCCAGCACCCGGCGAGGTCGCCCCGACCGAGCCTACCGAGGTACACAGCGAGGAGACGTTCCGCGATGTCACGGAGGAGGCCGTCGAGGTGGAGGAGCCTCCGCCGCCATCCATGAAGGAGGACGAGCCTGTTGGGTCACCTGAGCCCGTCCGGAGGGCCGAGCCCGCTGAGCCTCCCAAAGCGCCCTCGGCTGCGAGGCCGGTAGCTCCGACGGACCCCGAGCCTGATCGCGAGCGGGAGGGGGCGCCCGCCCCGGCAGAAGCCGTCGACCCGACCGCGCGCACCGTGACCTTTGATCGCGGCATCCGAATCCAGAGAAACGATCTTCTCTATCGAATCAAGCTCGGCGGCCGGGTGATGTACGACACGGCCTGGATCCATGGCGGCAGCGAGCTCGCCCAACAGTTCAAGACCGGTTTCTTCAACGAGCTGCGCAGGGGCTGGACCGAGCTCACCGGGACCTACGGAGGTCGGATCCTCTACAGGGTGCAGATCGACATGGAGGGTGAGTCCGACCGGGGCGAGGGACGAAACCGTTACTTCCGGCAGACCTATGTTGCCTACACGGCTCCCGGTTCGTTGCGCGGTGTGTTTGTGGGCATCTTCAAGGAGCCCTTCACTATCGGGGACGGCACGGGCAGTCTGGTGACTACCTTCATGGAGAGGGCACTGCCCCAGGCGCTTGTCCCGTCCTACAACCTCGGGATCATGCTGAGGAACGAGACGCAAGACGAGGCCGTTACCTGGCGCTTCGGTGCCTTCCGCTACTCGGGAGACGGCGCGGGCAGCGATCGACTCAATCTCTCCGCGCGCGTGACGGCCCTTCCGTTTGCCGCTGACAATGACCGTGTTCTCCTCCATGTGGGAGCCTCGTACAGCCACCAGTTTCGCGATGCCTTCAGCCTGCGGTACCGGAGCCGCCCGGAGACCAGCCTGGGGGATCGTTTCGTCGACACTGGGAAGTTCCCTGTGGATGGGGTCGACCTCCTGGCGCTGGAGCTCGCGGGCAAACGAGGTCCGCTCTCATTCCAGTCCGAATTCGTCGGATCTCGTAGCCGGCTCGCCGGTAGGGGAGGTGCGGCGACGTTCTCCGGAGCCTACCTGCAGATCAGCTACTTCCTGACCGGAGAGCAGCGACCCTACGCCCGAAGCAGAGCGACGTTCGGCCGAGTGCGCCTCCGGACGCGCTTCAGCTGGAAGAGCCGAACCTGGGGGGCCTGGGAGGTCGCGGCGCGCCTCTCGTACCTCGATCTGGACGACGGGAACATCCGCGGTGGAAACCTGAACGACGTCACTCTGGGACTGAACTGGTACGTGTCCCCGCGCGTCCGCCTCATGGCGAACTTTGTGCGCGCGCACCTGAGGAACAGCGTGACCTCGAACCTGTTCCAGATGCGCTTTCAGATCGACTACTGACCCATCCGCCTCAGGGCGTGTAGTCGAAGTGCTCCCCTCGGTAGGACCGGCGTCAGAGACGAAGCTGGCGGCGCCCCAGATTGAATGCGGTCGCGACGAGGAGCAGTCCGGTACCGCGAACGAGCCACGGGATCCCGGTGGCGATCGCCGTGGCTCCCGCGATCAGCGAGGCGAGGTGGAGACCAAAGCTCAACGGAACGCCTGTCGGAGTAGAACCCGGACGCGCGGATGCGTGCAGCAGCAGCCCGTGCGCGAGCAGGCCCGCCCAGCCCCAGATCCCCAACCATCCGAGTAGGAGACCCCAGGGTCCCTCGTCGGCGAGTGCCGCAGTGAGCGCAGCGAGGCCGGTCAGGGGGGAAAGGGCGAAGCCCGTTTTCAGAAACAGGGTGGCGCCCTTGAGATCCGGTGGACCGCCCCCGGAGAGACGACGCAGGTTCTGCAGCGGTTGCAGCGTCCAGACGGCCGCCGCAGCAGGAAGGACGGCCACGAAGGCAAGCCCGCGCCCGGAGATACCTGCTGCGCGCAAGACGTCGAGCCAATCGAGGACGAGGACAAGGATGGCCAGCAGGACACCGACGCCGACCAGCGCCAGGCCGACGCGTGCAGCGCGCTCTTCCGTGCCCGCGCGCGGACGTGTGACGAGCAGCAGGTGCCAGCAGAGCGCGGTCTGCAGGCACCCGACCCAGCCCAGGAGACCGACGCACAGGTGGACCTGAACCCAGAGCCCACGCGGTCCGGGAAAGCTCATCCCCCCGTGCCCGTGCAGCATCCACAGACCCAGGAAGGCCGTAACGAGCAAGCTCACCAGAGCGAGAAGCAGGGCCGCTGGCAGGGTCTCTCGCCAGCGCGGACGTAGCGACAGGGCGCCTGGCACGATGAAGCCGATCAGCCCGAGCCCCAGAGCGGAGAGGGATGTGAGCACTGACCAGGTTGCGTTCGCGCGCAGGCTCCAGACGAGCGAGATGATGCCCAGCACCAGCAGTGCGTTCACCGCGTAAGCAAGGCGTGAGGAAGGTGGGGATTTCGTGAGCGAGGCGATCACCTGGTAGGCGAGGCCGAGCATGACGAGTGCCAGGAATCCGAGCGTTCCCAGGTGCGCGAGTGCGAGCGTCACGGGGTCCCAGCTGGACCGGAACGCAACATCTCCCTCGATGGTGAGGAGCAGCCCAGCGCCAAGAAGAGCCAGCGGCGCCGTCAGGAAGAATGGACGGGCAATCGTCGAAATCGACACGCTGCTTGCCGCTAGCGAGAAGAGGGTCTCATCTGACGGTTACGGCTCGAGGAAGCGCACGGTCGGACCCGCAAAGATCTCCAGCTCGGAGGCCGGCGGGTAGAGCTCTGCGTCCAAGCTCCATGGTTGGGGGGCTTCGAAGTGAAGAGCCACTCTTGCTGCGCTCGCGTGGGTGAAGCAGGACGTTCGGGCGGATCGCCCCAGGCGGAGGGCTGGAAGCTCCGCGGCGAGACGCGTCCCTGACACGTTGCCAGCCAGAAAGTGGATGCGCGACGGGTCCGACCCAGCGCTCGCAAAGGGTCGGAAGCCGAGACCAACGTCGCGCACGGTGGAGGCTCCGAGGAGGGTCACCGTGTTCAGATCCAAGGCCTTGCCGTCGACCTCGACGTGCGTGCGGATCGCCTCGAAGATCTGTCTCGAGAGCGGACCGCCAAGCGCGGAAGAGCCCAGCACCTGGAGCACGGCTGCGGCCGCAGCGGCAGCCCCGCGGCCGCCCTCGTTGTAGTAGCGCTCGAGGAAGCGGGTCGCCCCACCCATTGCGAAGATCATTCCGTAGCGGAGGGCACGACCCTGCGCCTGGACCCCGACCAGCGGACGGCAGCGCTCCGTGGGGTTTCGCTCGAGCAGGCGCCGGATGGTGCGATCGGGATCGCCTCGTGCTCGGAAGGACTTTGCAAGTGTGGAGACCGTGCCGCCGCCAGCGAGTGCGACTCGGGGAAGCAGATCGGACGCCCACAGCTCGACCGCACGAGTCAGGGTGACGCCGACCGTGCCGTCACCGCCGACGAGGACCAGCGTCTCCACACAGCGCTCTTGGAAGTCGCGTAGCGCGTCGCCCATCTCCTCGAGCTTGTGCGTCGCCCTCACGCTCTCGTGTCCGAGCATCGCACGCAGACGTTCGACCAGCTGTGGATCGCGGCGGGGCGCGCGCGCACGCATGTTGACCAGCACTCCGATGCGGTGCGGCCCCGTCAAGGACAGAGGAAGCGGAGCGCTGGTCCGAGTTCCACGCTGAGCAGCCCCGTTGCGGGGAAGGCGTCCGTGTCGACGGCGTATGCGGCGCGATCGGCGAAGCGAAGCTCGAGCGATCGTACCTGCTGTCTCTCGATCGTGTCAGAGATCGGGGGAAGACCGAGGCCGAGCAGGGCCGACGCGAGTCCCGCACGCGCGGTCCCCGCCCTGCTGAGGGCGAACGAGAAGCGGTCGGAGTCTGGCGGCGTCGACGAGAGCGGGCTCGCGG
The DNA here is from genome assembly GCA_965247115.1 of Myxococcota bacterium. Lineage (GTDB taxonomy): Bacteria > Myxococcota_A > UBA9160 > SZUA-336 > SZUA-336 > JAUXJB01. The sequence continues at coordinate 752,978 of CBDFGR010000003.1, read as the reverse complement.
GCAAGCCGAGCTCTTCGATGGTTCCGGCCACGAGCCCGGCGATGGACTCCGTCACGCTTGGCTCGCCGTCGACGCGGAGCTCCGCTTCGATCGGAGCGGCGAGCTCTCGTGCCAGCTGGCCGCCGAGGAGTGCGGAGGAGAGGGCGCGCGTGGTCACGAACAGGCCTCCTGCGAGACCCCGTCCGGACGTGCGTGTGGACTCCGCGAGCCAGCGCGCCGGCAGGCCCACGCACAAGGTCAGTCCGTAGCGTGTTCCGAGCGCCGCCGGCTGGATACGCAGGACGCGTCGGAAGACGGTCTCTGGCGGCTGCTCTTCTGCAATGAGTCGTGCCAGGACCTCATCGGGTGTCCCGCGAGTCCCGAGTGCCCGCGCGATCGCGTTCCGGCGCCCGCCACCCGCCAGCACGAGGCTCGGGAGCTCCCCTTCGCGCCAGCTGCGCAGCAAGGGGGTCAGGGTGGCGGTGATGCTGCCGTCTCCTCCGACGATGACGAGAGTGTCGACGCCAGCCGCTGCCGCGTCCCGCACGGCCGCATCGACTTCGTGGGGACTGTGCGTGACGCCCAGCCTGTCACTCGGAACCAGGCGTCTCACGCTGTTCAGCAGCTCGAGATCGCGCGCCACCCGGGCTGCGAGCGCGTTCACGAGCACGTAGGGCTGCTTCAACGTGTCCACCCCCCTCGCCAGTGGAGGATAGCCTACACAACCCGGGGTTTGGAAGCTCGGAGAACGCGTTCTGTTCCGCAAGCTCGCTGGCATTCCTGAGCAGGAACTCCCCCGCAAGAGACGTTACACTCGGCCGACCATGGCGCTCGAAGCCCGCAAGATCTGGCTCGACGGCGAGCTCGTCCCCTGGGTCGAGGCGACCGTCCACGTACTCTCCCAGTCGATTCAGCGGGGAAGCCTGGTGTTCGACGTGATGCCCGTTTACGAGACCGACGCAGGCATCGCGATCTTCGGTCTGAGCGAACACGCCGAGCGCTTTCTGAACTCCGCGCGTCTCAACCAGATGGATCTCAGCATCGATCTGGACGGTCTCCTCGAAGGGATCGGCGCGGTTGTGCATGCGAACCCTGGCTGCGAGGTCGTCAAGCTGAGCGCATACCACCGCGGGGTCGCGCTCGATGTGCTGCCGCTGGACACTCGCGCGAGTGTCGCCATCGCGGCTCTCTCGTTTGCCGACGTCGATCCGGACTCGAAGCTGGGGAGGTCGCCCACGGCGCGCCTGCAGGTCGCCCGGACTCGGAAGATGCCCTCTTCGGTCCTGTCGCCACAGGTGAAGATCGCGGCCGGGTACACCGCGGCCGCCGTTGCAAAGAGGCAGGCGCGCACGGACGGGTTTCACGACGTCTTGTTGCTGGACGAGAGCGGTGACCTGGCAGAGTCGTCGACGCAGAGCTTCTTTGTCGTTTGCGAGAACGTACTGCGAACCGCTCCGCTCGACGTTGTGCTTGCCGGAATCACGCGGCGGGCCGTGATCGATCTCGCGAGGGACGAGGGCTTCGACGTCAAGGTGGAGACATTGCCCCGACGGCTGATCGAGGCCGCCGATGAGGCGTTTCTGACCGGAACCACGACGAACATCTGGCCGATCGAACGGATCGACGAGACGTCTCTTCCGACGCCCGTGCCGGGGCCGGTCAGCAAGCAGTTGATGGGACGATTCGAGCGCATGCTCGCGGGCGAGGATCTGCGCTTCTCTCCAAAGTGGCTGCAGAAAATCTGAGATGAGAGGATGACGGAGGCAGCGGAGGCGCCGACAGGCAAGCGCGTGCTGTCGGGATCACAGCCGACCGGCGTGCTTCACATCGGGAACTACTTCGGAGCCATCCGCCAGTACATCGCTCTGCAGGACGCGAACGAAGCCGCCTACTTCATTGCCGACCTGCACACCCTCAACTCGATTCGCGACGCGGAGCGGCTGCGGGCCCTCAGCTGGGGGGTGGCGCTCGACTATCTCGCACTCGGGCTGGACCCGGAGCGCTCGATCCTCTACCGGCAGAGCGACCTACCCGAAGTCACCGAGCTCGGCTGGATCCTCGGCACCGTCACGCCGATGGGGCTGCTCGCTCGGTGCCACGCCTACAAGGACGCGGTCGCGGCGGGGGACAAGCCGGACCTGGGTCTCTTCGCGTACCCCGTTCTCATGGCGGCCGACATTCTGATTCATTCGGCGGATCTTGTTCCCGTAGGCCAGGACCAGAAGCAGCACATCGAGGTTACGCGCGACATCGCCGCCAAGTTCAACCAGACCCACCGCGAGGTCCTGCACCTTCCAGAGGCGTACATCCAAAAGGAGGTCGCGATCGTCCCGGGCACGGACGGACGCAAGATGAGCAAGTCCTACAAAAACGGTATCGAGATGTTCGCGGCCGAGAAGATGCTGAAGAAGCAGGTCATGCGGATCGTGAGCGACTCCACTCCGGTCGAGTGCTCGAAGGACCCGGATACCTCGCACGCCTACGCAATATGGTGTCTGTTCGCGAGCGAGCAGGAGAAGCTCGAGATGGCAGCTCGCTTCCGCAAGGGCGGCGTGGGCTACGGAGATCTCAAGCAGGACATCGTGGCGCGGCTGCTCGAATACTTCGGTCCTGCGCGCGCGCGGCGCGAGGAGCTCGAACAAGACCTCGATGCTGTCGAAGACGTGCTGCGCGACGGCGCGCAACGCGCGCGCGAGCGAGCCATCCCGCTACTGGAGGCCGTGAAGGACGCGTGCGGGGTGGGGGCTCCGCGCGGCTAGAGATCCAGGGGGTCCAGGGGCGAAGTCCCCGGCACAATCGTCTCCTCCGGAGCTGGAGCGGCCAGCTCTGCGGCCAGCTCCGGGGCCTCGTCGGGGCTCGCAGCCGGGAGCACCTGGGTCGGAGCTTCCTCTGGGGTCGGAGCAGCCTCCGCCTCCGCCGGTGCGTCCAGCACGCTCGGATCGTAGTAGTAGCGCTCGGAGACGATCTTGCCGCCGCGTACCTCGTGCAGCGCGACCTCTTCGAGCGCGAGCTCGCGACCGTCCTGCAGCGTCATGTCGCAGTGCCACTCGATGCAGATCCGGTTGCCTTTCACGAACGTGTTTTTCGCGGTCCAGCGCTGACTCTCGACGATGGACCCCCAGTCCGCGTACTTCTCGCGCAACCCGGCGATCCCGGAGACCGGGGGTCCCTGTGGCTCGCGCGAGACGCAGGCCTCCGCGTAGGTCTCGGTGAGATCCAGTTTTCCTGGCTGGTTTGCGAGCCGCACGATCCTGCGGGCAAGAGCCTCGGCCGGCGTGAGCTTCTGCGTCACGCGCCCGCCCGCCTTTTGTTTGGCCCCTGCCTTGGGTCCCGATTGCGCGGCCCTCTTGCGAGGCGACGCCTTCGAGGCAGCTTTCTTCCGCGTGGCTTTCTTCGTAGTCTTCTTACGCGTTGCCATTGCGGGTCTCCCCATGTCGAGAGTGGAGTGATACTAGCAGTGGCGTCATGAGATCGCTCGCTGTTTCGTCGGTGGTTGCCGGGAGAGTCGTCAGGGGAGGCTCAGGTTGAAGATCACTCGCGTCGACGAGACGCTGCATGAGTACCAGGTTGCACACCGGACGCCGGACGACGCGATCCTGTCGGAGCTGCGGCGCGAGACGGAAGCGAAGACCGGCAGCCTGGCGCGTATGCAGGTGGCTGCAGAGCAGGGCACCTTGCTCGGGCTGCTGGTCGCCGCGACCGGAGCGCGTCGTGTACTCGAGGTGGGGACTTTCACCGGCTACAGCGCCCTCTGCATGGCCAGGGCGCTGCCGCCGGAGGGTCGTCTTCTCGCCTGTGACGTGAGCGAGGAGTTCACCTCGATCGCACGTCGCTTCTGGAAGCAGGCCGGACTCTCCGATCGGATCGAGCTCCGCCTCGGTCCGGCGCTCGTAACCCTCCGTTCACTTCCCACCGAGGAGGCCTTCGACTTCGTCTTCGTCGACGCGGACAAGGAGAACCAGGGGGCCTACTACGAGGAGACCCTGCGTCGCCTGCGTCCAGGAGGTCTGATCGCACTCGACAACGTGTTCTGGGGTGGACGCGTCGTGCTGCCCGAATACGACGATCCGAGCACCCTCGCGATCCGAGCGCTGAACGATCGGATCGCGAACGATGCGCGCGTGCAGTCGGTCATGCTCGCCGTTTCCGACGGCCTCACGCTCGTGCGCAAGCTCCCCTGACGGTTTGACGGATTCGCCGATCGCCGTTGCGCTGATCGGGCCCGGCCGGGCGGGCCGTGCCCGGTTGCGGGCTCTCGAGGAGCACGGAGACACGCAGCTCGCGGCCGTCGTCCCGCGGGAGCCCGAGGCGGACCAGCCGACTCTCGAGTCGCTGCTCGCGGATCCCTCGATCGATGCGCTCATGCTATGCACGCCGAATCTCCTTCACGGACAGGCTGCGCAGGCGGCGCTGGAGGCCGGCAAGCACGTCGCCGTCGAGTATCCACTCGCCTCCAGCAACTCCGAGGGGGGCGCCCTCTTCGAGCTGGCGCGGGCGCGGCAGCGGGTCCTGCATGTGGCGCACATCGAGCTGCTGTCGCCCGCGCAGGCGCGGCTGCGCGAGCTGGCCCGTCCGCTGGGTCGCCCTCGGGGGGGCAGTCTGCACTTCCGCGGGTCGAGCGAGGGGTGGATCGGAGACGCATCGCTCGCCGGATCCCCCGCCCTGCGCGCACTGGCACGGCTACACCGGCTGGTGGACCTCTTCGGCCGAGCTCGTGCCGAGGCCGCCCGCTTCGAGACCCCACGCGACGCTGGCTATCGCCTCGAGGTGGAGCTGCGCTTTGGAGCCGGCGGAGGGGTGCTCCTGATCGAGGAGCGTGCGCCCGGGCTTTCGCGTGAAACGAGCTGGGATATCCGCTGCGAGCGCGGCAGCCTGCTGAGCCCGGCGACGGCTCCGCCCGGCGGCTTGTTCGCTCGCGACCTGGACTGCTTCGTCTCCCGCATCCGCTCCGGTGCTCGCGGGTACGTCTCCGACGAACGCATCCTTCACGTTCTCAGCCTGGTGGACGAGATCGATCGTCTACTGTGAGCCCAGGATCTCCAGCAGGTGTGCGTGCGAGTCGGCGACGGCGTCACCATCCGGCAGGTCTTCGCTGTCGTCGTGGCGCCAGCGCAGCCGGACGGAGCTCATCCCGACCGCTCGGGCACCGGCGATGTCGGTGCTGCGCAGGTCACCCACATGGACGGCTCCCGCGGGCCGCGATCCGAGCGCTTCGAGCGCGGCGTGGAACATGCGCGCATCGGGCTTGGGCACGCCTACCTCGTCCGAGAAGATCAGCGTCTCGAGCAGATCCCGGAGACCCACGCGCTCGAGCAGCTTGGCCACGACAGGTCCGGGCGTGAAGCCCGTGTCACAGATCAGCGCGCGACGAATCCCCCGCTCGGCCAGCCATTCCAGGCTCTGTCGCGCTCCGTCGACGACCAAAATGTCCTCGCCGAGCGCGACCTCCTGGATGGCCGAGGCGATCTTCTCGGCCAGGCCCCGATCGGCCACGTCGAGGCTGGCCAGTGCGAATGCCACGATCTCGGGGGCGCCGCTGGAGCCGCCGCTGCGCCAGGTCTGATAGTGGCGGGCCCAGCCAAGGTCGAGCGCGTTCGTGGCACTCGCCTCCGAGACCGCGTGGCCCGCGTCCCGTACCATCCGTGCGAGCAGGGACGCGCGCCTGGCACCAGAGGCGGGGGGATCCGGCTGGAAGATCAGCGTCTCCCAGCAGTCGAAGGTGACCGTATGAAGGGGTGTGTCGAGCTTCAGCACTCTCTACCGGCCCAGGATGATACCCGCGCTTTTCTCGCCATCGAGGTCCCGATATAGTGCGCGCCGTGAAAGCGGCGCGCGCAGCGAAGGCCGGCCCCGAGCGAGCGTGCGTGTGTCGAAAGCAGCGCCAGAGGCAAACGAGGAGCGGGTGGCTGGGTGCGTCGCTCCTGTTGGCGATCGTTGCCGCCTGCGTTCCAAGTGATCCCCCGAATCCCGATGCCTTTCGGGTTGCACTCCTCACGCCCGGCTCCATCCGGGACGGCGGCTGGAACCAGGGCGCTTACGAGGGCCTGATCCGCATCCGCGATGAGCTCGACGCGGAGGTTGCCCACCAGGAGACCCGCACACCCCAGGAGTTCGAGGCGGGCTTTCGGGATTTCGCCGCCCGCGGCTTCGGTCTCGTGTTCGGACACGGCTTCGAGTTCCAGGACGCCGCCGCGATAGTCTCGGAGGAGTATCCGGGGACGGTCTTCATCACGACCAGCGGCTCCACGATCAAACCGAATCTGGCACCGATCGTGTTCGAATTGGAACAGGCGACGTACGTGCTCGGCTACGTCGGCGCGTCGCTCTCGCGCGAGGCGCGCATGGGTGCGCTCGGTGGCATCAAGATCCCTTCGGTGGCGAGCACCTTCAGCGCCTTCGAGGCGGGGGCCAGGGCTGCGGGAACGGGAGCGAACCTGACTGTGTCCTACATCGGGAGCTGGACCGACGTCGCAGCCGCCAGGGAGGCCACCCGCGCGATGATCGAAGAGGGTGCCGACGTGCTGATCCACAACGCGAACGAGGCGGCGCATGGCTTCTTCAAGGCCGTGGAGGAGCGACCGGGAGTGCTCGCCTTCGGGACGAACAAGGATCAGAACGCCCTGGCGCCGAACTCTGTGCTCGCGTCGGCCGTCCTGGACGTTCCGCAGGCGCTGCTGCTTGTCGCAGAGGAGGTCAAATCCGAGACTTTCCTGGCACGTTCCATCCGCTTCGGGCTTCGTGACCAGGTCGTCGCGATTGCCTGGAACGAGGCGCTGCGAGCCCGTGTGCCTGCCCCGGTTTGGGAGCGGGTGGGCAGTCTCGTCCACGCGATCGAAACCGGTGCCCTAGAGGTTCCGCGCGCGGGGTTCTGAGCGGATGAGGCTCGTCGCCCTTCGCGACATCCACAAGTCCTTCGGCAGCACACCTGCGCTGCGGGGCGCGCAGCTCGAGCTCGAGAGCGGCCAGATCCACGCCCTCCTCGGCGAGAATGGCGCGGGAAAGACGACCCTGGTTCGGACGTTGTACGGCATGGTCCGCCCCGACCGGGGACAGATCATGATCGACGGTGAGGCCCACGAGATCTCGAGCCCCAGGCGCGCTCTCGAGCTGGGCATCGGACTCGTGCACCAGCACTTCATGCTCGTACCGGCGCTTTCGGTCGCGGAGAACCTGGCGCTGGGCGAGCCACTGGGACCCATTCTCCCGCGCTCGGTGCTGCGGGCGCACGGGCTCGAGATCCTGGAGACCTACGGCTTGCGCCTGGAGCCCGACGCGCTTGCGGCGACGCTCGCCGTCGCGGAACGCCAGCGACTCGAGATCGTGCGTGCCCTGTCGCGCGGCGTGGAGCTCTTGATTCTCGACGAGCCAACGGCAGTGCTGGCCCCCTCGGAGGTGGACGGGCTCCTGGCGCTGCTCACGCGCTTGCGCGACCGCGGCACCGCGGTGCTGCTGATCTCCCACAAGCTGGAGGAGATCAGTGCCGTCTGCGATCGCGTAACGGTGCTGCGCTCCGGGCGCACCGTCGCCAGTCGTACAGTAGCCGGGCTCGAGGCCGGGGAGCTGGGTCGGTGGATGGTCGGGGAGGAGCTGCCCCCGCCCGGACGTCCGCCAGACGGCAGACGCGGTGGCCCCGCGCTCCATCTGCGCGCGCTGCGCGCGGAGGGACTCGACAGCATCGATCTTGCGCTGCACCAGGGCGAGGTGCTGGCGCTCGCAGGCATCGACGGAAACGGCCAGGGGCCGCTCGAGGAGGTCCTGGCCGGAGTGACCCGGATCGACTCCGGGTCGATCGAGCTGCTACGTCCACCGCTCGCGGTCCTCTCTGCCGATCGGCAACACACGGGCCTCGTGCTCGACTTCTCCATCGCCGAGAATCTGGCCCTGCCAGAGGCTGCCGGCCGCGGTGCGGAGCGCCTGTTCCGGCGCGGCTTTCTGCGCAGCAAGCAGCTGCGCTATGCCGCGCGCGAGGCGATCGCGCGTTTCGAGATTCGCGGCGATCCGACGACGCCGGCCCGCGCCCTCTCTGGCGGAAACCAGCAGAAGCTGTGCGTGGCCCGCGCTCTACGTGGAGCGCCGGGAGTGATGGTGGCGGTGAATCCGACACGCGGACTCGACGTTGCGGCTACGGCCGCGGTGCGCCAGGAGATCCGCGAGCGAGCGCGGACCGGCACGGCGATCCTGCTGATCTCGACGGATCTCGACGAGATCCTGGAGCTCGGGAACCGGATCAGTGTGCTGTTTCGCGGGCGACTCCTGGCGGTCGAGCCGGGGCGTCGTACACGCGAACGCGTCGGCGAGCTGATGCTGGGAGGGGGACAGACGTGAGGCGCTGGAAGCCCTGGCTAGAGGCGATTGCGGCCGCCGCCATCGCATTGGGCTGCGCGAGCCTGCTTCTGGTCCTGCTCGGCGCGAGCCCTGGGCGTGCGCTCTCAGCACTCGCAACCGGTGCGTTCGGTGACCGGCTTGCGCTGGAGAACACCATGGTACGCCTGGGGCCGCTGGCCCTGATCGGACTGGGGGTGTCGATCGCGTTTCGTTGCGGCGTGTGGAACATCGGAGGTGAGGGGCAGCTCTACGTTGGTGCTCTCGCGGCTACGGCGCTCGCCACGCGGGTCCTGCCCGAAGCCCCGGCGCCGCTATTGATTCCCATCGTGCTGGGAAGCGGTGCCCTCGGGGGCGCCCTCTGGGCGGGGATCGCCGCGGTGCTGAAGACCCAGCGAGGCGTATCGGAGGTGCTCTCCACGATCCTGCTCAACTTCATCGCCGTCCTCGGCGTGGCCTTTGCGGTGCACGGACCCTTGCAGGAAACTGCCATGTCGTACCCGCAGAGCGATGCCCTGCCCGCCGGGGCGCGTCTCGCGCTGCTGCCCGGCGCCTTGCGGATGCACAGCGGCCTGCTGCTCGCGCTGCTCCTGCCGTTTCTGATGTGGGTTGTGGTGTTCCGGACGGCCGCGGGCTTGCGCCTGCGGGCGGTGGGCTCCGCGCCTGCTGCTGCCCGCTACGCCGGGGTCCTTCCAGCACGCGAGACGCTTCGGGTCTTGCTGCTCTCGGGCGGCCTGGCGGGACTCGCCGGGGCGATCGAGATCGCCGGCGTGACGGGGCGGCTGTTCGAGAACCTGTCGCCGGGCTACGGCTTCACCGCGATCGCCGTCTCGCTGCTGGCCCGTCTGCATCCGATCGGCGTGCTGCCCGCGGCCCTGTTCTTTGCGGCGCTCGCCAGCGGGAGCGGCTCGATGCAACGACTCGCGGGCGTACCCGGAGTCACGGTACAGATCATCGAGGCCCTCGTGATCTTTCTTTCCGTCGGCTTCGCGCTCAGCTGGAGGAGGAGCTAGGCGTGGACCTGCTCGGACTGCCACTGCTGCTGGCAACGCTCAGGCTCTCTGTCCCGCTCACGATCGCGGCTATGGGCGAGCTGGTCTCCGAACGGGCCGGGGTGCTGAATATCGGCATCGAGGGGATGATGCTGAGTGGAGCCTTCGCCGCCTTCTGCGTGGCTGCCACAAGCGGCTCCATCGTCCTCGCACTCGGCGCGGGAATGCTCGCCGGTGCAGGACTCGCTGCGCTCTTCGCGCTCTTCGTGCTCGGGCGAAATGCCGACCCGATCGTCTGCGGAACGGCCGTCAACGTGCTGGCCCTCGGAGCTACGGGAAGCGGCTACAGGCTGCTCCTTCCGCCCGGTAGCCCCCCGCTGAGCTCACCCCAGATGCCGGACGTTCTCCCTGGGCTCAACGCGTTCGTGCTGCTGGCCGTGCTCCTCGTCCTCGCGGTTGGCCTGTTCCTCGCACGGACACGCTGGGGTCTCGCGGTCCGCGCGGTCGGGGAGCGTGCCGAGGCAGCGCACGCGCAGGGCGTGAGCGTGCTGCCGATCCGCTGGGCGGCCTGTATCGTCGGTGGGCTCTGTGCGGGGCTCGCTGGCGCCAGCCTCGTGCTCTGGTTGTCCGATACCTTCGTGGAAGGAATGACCACAGGCCGCGGCTTTATTGCCCTCGCGCTCGTGCTCTTTGGTGGCTATCGCCCGGCCCGGATTGTCGTCGGGGCGCTGCTGTTCGGTGGCGCGAGTGCACTGCAGTTTCGGCTGCAGGCGATGGGCGCGGAGATCCCGTACAACCTGCTGCTGATGACGCCCTACGTTCTGACGCTGGCCGTGCTGGCGCTGCTCGCGGGCCGCGTGACGTCGCCCGCGGACCTCGGCCGACCGTTCGCGCAGCGCGAGTAGGGACGGGCGGTGGCGAAGGGCGGCCTGACTCTCAACCCGCACGTTCGCGGAGCGCGCTGCTCGCTCACGGGACGCGAAGTCGATGGCAGCGTTGCGGAACGCCGCGCCCCGCTCGGACTATGCGGATGCTGCCCAGCGCCGGGGAGCCCCCTGGTGCTGGACTACGACTTGACCTCGCTCGCCGGAGCCCCCTCGAGTCTGTTTCGCGACGGCAATGGGCCCGGGCTCTGGCGTTACTCGCCGCTGCTCCCGGTGCACGGGGTCTCACACGCGTACGCCGCAGACGTGGGACGGACGCCGATCCTCCGACACGGGCGGCTCAGCCGAGAGCTCGGAGTGGATCTCCATCTCAAGGTCGAGGCGTCGAACCCCTCGGGCAGCTTCAAGGATCGCGGCCTTTCCGTCGGTATCGCACTGGGACGCGCACTCGGTGCGGAGCGCTTCTGCCTGCCCACGCAGGGGAACGCAGGCGTAGCGGCCTCGCTCTTCTGCTCGCGCCTGGGACTTCCGCCGTGCCTGGTCTACATGCCCAGCTCACACCGTGGCAGCAGCTATCAGCTGGCGGCGGAGCACTTTGGCGCGCAGGTGCGTTTCGCGGGCTCCAACATTGCAGAGGCCGGGAGCGCACTACGCGCAGCCTGCGCTGCAGAGCTCGCGAGCGGAAGCGTTCTCGATATTTCGACCTTCTTCGAGCCGGGGCGCCTCGAGGGGAAGAAAACGCTGGGCCTCGAGATCTTCGAGCACTTTGGTGCGGCCGAGCTGCCAGAGCTGATCGTCTACCCGACGGGCGGGGGTACCGGTCTCGTGGGAATCTGGAAGGCGCTTCGCGAGCTGTGCGGGCTCGGCCTGATCGATCTGCAGGAGCACAGGCTGCCCCGACTGGTCGCTGTCCAGTCAGAGAACTGCGCACCCGTGGTGGCAGCCCTGGAGCGCGGTCTCGATCGTGTCGAGCCCGTCGTTTCGAGGGGCACGATCGCGGACGGCCTGGACGTTCCGGCTGCCATCATGGGGCACGCCATCCTACGCAGTCTGCGCGAGTCGGACGGCACGGCGGTGGGCGTGTCCGAGGCTGCAATCGAGCGGGACTTCAAGGTAATGGGCGGGTTCGGCATTGCGGCCGGCTACGAGAGCGCCGCAACCCTGAGCGCGCTGCGGCTCCTGCGCTCGCGCGGCGTCGTGAGTGCGGGCGCAAGGGTCTTGCTACTCGTCACTGGCAGCCAGCTCCCGGCCCTCGGAGCCCCGCGAAGTCAGTAGTCTGAGAGAGCGCGGTGCAGCCGTTCCAGGCTGTCGCTGAGCCCGCCGGTCCGGCTCCTCAGGCTCCACACTGCGGCCTGCTCCTCGATCAGCTCTTCCAGGTCCTCGCGCAGCCGTGAACGCTCCGCCTCCGAGTCGAGCCAGCGGAGGCCGAGTCGCCGGGCGCCGTGGCGCGCCAGACCGGCGGCCTGAGAGAGCTCCCGCGCGAGCGCAGTGTCCCGGCCCAGCTTCGCGCGCGCCTCGTCGAGCGCCGTCACCACGCGTTCCAGGCGGGGCCTGTCCGTCTGGCCCCAGCAAGGCAGGTCGCTGCCGAGCGGACGGAGCAGCCCGTGGAAGAGGCCGGTCGAGTTCAGCGAGCGCAGGCCGATGTCCTCGTAGAGCGTTCCGAGCTGCAGCAGCGTCGCAGCAGAACCGTCCGCTTCGCCGTCGAGCAGAAGGGCGTCGAGCGCCCCCTCGAGCTCGAGACTGCGCGCGCTCTCCCCGCACCACGCCAGCGCGGCGCCGTAGGCGATGGGTGCCAGGCTCACGGACGGCGGCTGCAGGTGACCATTGTCGCCCCAATCCGTGACCAGGTAGCCCGAGGCTCCGTTCGCGAGGCCGACCTCTGCGGCGTCCTGCAGGTTGGCGCGGGCGTTCGGCCAGCGACCGACGAGGCTGTTCCAGCTCGACGTCCCCGGACAGACGAAGTAAGGAAGGCCTGCAGCGGCGAACGGTCGTACGCGTTGTTCGAAGCCAGAGAGCAGGTTCTCCGGATCGACGCCGGCCCGAGTCAGGCGTTCCAGGACCTCGGCGGGGACGCTGGCAGTGTCCTGCGGCGCCTCGTATCCCCAGGCGAGAGCGATTGCCCCGGCCCTCGGTAGCTCCCCGATCAGCTCCGGGTACTGAGCGACCATGTCTGCCCAAAACTGAACGGTGTAGCCCTCTTCCTGGAGACCGGTGATCAATCCCAGCAGGTGGTCCATGTAGACGCGGCCCCGTCCCGAACGCTCGCACGCCTCTCGACTGCGGCCGCGCCCGAGCTCGGCGGTCTCGTCGCAGCCGATGTTCAGGGTACGGCTGCCGAAGCAGGGCAGCAGCTCGGCGTACAGCCCCCGAGCAAAGGCGGCGCTCTCCGCACCCGGCGCGAGGCAGGCGGGGGTGCGCCCCTCGATCTCGTCTGCTCCGAGCTCGCCGAGCGGGGCGTAGGACGGGTGGCGCAGCCAGCGTTCCATGTGGCCGAAGCTGTTCTGGTTGGGAACGAGCTCGATCCCGTTGGCCCTGCAGTGTGCGTCGAGTGCGCGCACGTCCTCCGGGCTTAGCGGGGACGCATCGCGCCATACGATCTCGTGCTCGCGGTAGGCGAAGGTGTGCTCCGTGTAGAGCTGGAGCTGATTGAATCGAAGGCTGGAGAGTGTTCGCACCAGCTCGTGAAGCCAGGAGCTCGTCGGCACCCGGTCCCGGCTGATGTCGAGCATGTAGCCGCGCACGGGAAAGTCCGGCCAGTCCTCGATCCTGAGGTGCGGAAGCTCGCGGCCGTACTGGGAGAGAAGCTGATCCAGCGCGGTTGCCGCCCAGAGCAGACCGCTCTGGTCGGCAGCCTGGAGCTCGATCGAGTCGCTGATGTGCACACGGTGTCCCTCGGGAGGAAGTCCGGTTCCCTGGACGAGCCGCACGCTGGCTCGCGAATCGCCTCGCACTGCACGTACCCCCGCTCGTCTGGCCACGCTGTCGAGCACCCGATCCATGGCGAGCCCGTCGCTTCCTCCGACCGTGCAGGGGTCGGGAAGCGCGAGGGTGCCGGAGGAGAGCTCGAGGCTGCGCGGAGCCGGAAGCAGGAGCGGCGCATTCATCCGGACAGGTTCGGCCGAGATCCCGCCGGGCGCAAATGATCGCGCCTACAGCAGCTCCACCGTCACCTTCTCGATCTTTCCAGTGAAGTCGTTGTCGCCCTCGGCATAGTCTTCGGTCACGGGAGTGGCCTTGTCCATGCCCACATCGGCGGTCTCGTCAGCAGAAAAGAGGAACGGCGTGGTGTTCCCGATCCGGCCCTCTGCCACCTTCTGCCCGTTCACGGAGATCGTTCCCGTACCGCCCGAACCGGGCTTGTCGCCCTCGTACGAGAACCGGTAGCGGATCGTCGCCTTACCGGGGATCACTGGCTCCGGCGCGGTGATGGTGTACCGCTCCTTGCCGACCCAGTTATGCACGTAGGAAACCTTGCCTTCCTTCATATAGAGACTCCAGCCGGCGAAGCGCCCGCCCTGAGCCAGAATCACGCCTTCCCCACCACCTTGTGGAATCTCGACCTGTGCCGTGATCGTGTGTGAGCGATTCTTGACATTGACGAAGGCGTTCTCCGTCATATGGGTCATGCCGGGATACACCGTGAGGGATGTGCGGTCGCCCATCAGATCCGGCCTGCCCGCGATCGCGGCGTTGAAGCGCTCGAAGACGCGATCGTCCAGCGGCAGAACGTTGTATTTGATTGCTTCCTCGATGAAGAGATCCTGCAGCTCCTCAAGCTTGTCCGGGTTCGAGGCGGCGAGGTCGTTTGACTGACTGAAGTCCTCGGCAACGTGATACAGCTCCCACTTGTCCTGGTCGAGCGGTCCATCCGGCGCCGCCGCCCACGGCGTCCGGTGTTTGGTGGCAGCCACCCAGCCGTCATCGTAGATCGCTCGGTTACCGAACATTTCGAAGTACTGCGTGGTGTGTCGATCCGCAGCATCCGGAGCATCGAAAGAATAGATCAGGCTCACACCTTCAAAGGGCTTTTGAACTGCGCCATTGACCGAGTTTGGAAACGGCAGCCCCGCTGCCTCCATCACGGTCGGGGCAAGGTCTGTCACGTGGTGCCACTGCGAGCGAATCTCGCCCTTCGCCTTGATGCCTTCGGGCCAGTGTACGACCAGCGGGTTGCGGGTGCCGCCGTAGTGCGAGGCCACCTGCTTGGTCCACTGGAAGGGCGTGTTGGTGGCCACGGCCCAGCCCGCCTGGAAGTGCGGGTATGACTTGGAACCGCCCCACTCATCCAGGTGCTCCAACTGATCCTCGACCGGGTCCGACAAGCCGTTGAGCACGATGGTCTCGTTGAACGTCCCGGTCAGCCCTCCTTCGGCACTCGAACCGTTGTCACCGAAGACGTACATGAAGAGCGTGTTGTCCATCTCCCCCATCGCCTCGATGGCAGCGGCCAGCCGGCCGACCTCGTAGTCGGTGTGTTCTGCAAAGGCCGCGAAAACCTCCATCTGGCGGGCGTAGAGTCGTTTCTTCTCCGCAGACAACGCATCCCAGTCGGCGATATCCGCTGGCTTGCTCGCCATCTTGGTACCCGGCGGTACGACACCCAGCGCTATTTGACGTGCGAGCGTCTGTTCCCTGTATGCATCCCAGCCGTCGTCAAACTTGCCCTTGTACCGGTCCACCCAATCCGCAGGTACGTGGTGCGGTGCGTGGGTGGCTCCGGTGGCGAAGTAGAGGAAGAACGGCTTGTCCGGCGTGAGCGACTGTTGGGAACGCGCCCAGGTAATTGCCTGATTGGTCATGTCCGTGGTGAAGTGGTAGTTGGGATCGTCGGCCAGCTCCACCGGTGTCGTGCCGTCGTGAAGGACGGGCGCGAAATGATTGGTCTCACCTCCGATGAAGCCATAAAACTTGTCGAAGCCGGAATTGGTCGGCCAGCGGTCGAACGGGCCCGATACGCTCACCTCCCACGGCGCCGTCTCGTGGTACTTGCCGAAAGCCGCTGTGCTGTAGCCGTTCAAGCGCAGCATCTCGGCGAGTGGTGCAACGCTTTGCGGACGCTGGCCCCTGTTCCCGGGAAATCCGGTCGCCACTTCCATGACCGAGCCCGTGTTTGCCGAGTGATGATTGCGCCCGGTCAGGATTGCCATGCGGGTAGGCGAGCAAAGCGCCGTGGTGTGGAACTGGTTGTAGCGCAACCCGTCTTGCGCAAGGCGATCCAAGGTCGGCGTCTGGATGGCGCCACCGAATCCCGCCGCGGCCCCGAAACCGATGTCGTCGATCAGCACGATGACAACGTTGGGTGCACCTTCCGGGGCGCTTATCAATAGCGGAGGCGGGGCCTCTGCATTGCGGGCATCCAGCTCGGTGATCTTTGGGTATTCCGGGTCAGGAAGCGGCAAGACCGTGCGGTACGGCGCGCCCCGGGCGCTCGTGACATTCTGTCCGGTCTCCTGCGCATGTTCCGAGCCGTCCGAGCAGCCAACCAAAATCAGCAACAAACTCAACTGGACAGAACCGAGACGGTGCTTCTTCTTCATTGTTGGCCTCCTGAGCTGCAACGGCTAGCTGGGGTCTTCGAGCATGCGGCGGAACAGGCGTGCCATGGTCTCGACCTGTGCCACATCGACCCACTCTCGTGACGTGTGCGCCTGCTCGATCGAGCCGGGTCCCATCACGACGCTAGGGATGCCACTCTGGGCGAAGAGGCCGGCGTCCGTCCCGAACGCGACCGCTGCCGCGTCGCTCGGGAGTGGCTCTTCAACGAGAGCACGCTGGCAGGCGCGGACTGCGAGCGACTCCGCGTCGGTGGCCAGCGCGGGCTTCTCCAGCGAGCACCAGTCGACCTCCACGTTATCGAGCTCGTACTTCTGCAGGCAGCTCTCGATTTCGGCTCGCACGGACTCCGGGGCTTCTCCCGGGAGCAAGCGTCGATCCAGCGTCAGCCAGGCGTGATCCGGGACGATGTTCGGCGAGTGACCACCACCAACCACCCCGATCGACAGCGTCGGTCGTCCTAGGACAGGGTCTCTTCGTTCCGAGATCTCGGAGGCGAGCTTCTCCAGCGCGACGACCGCGTGCGAGAGCGAGACGATTGCGTTCCGGCCCAGCGCCGGGTTCGAGCTGTGGCAGGCGACACCCCGTGCTACCAGGCCTGCCAGCGCGATTCCCTTGTGATGTGTCACCACGCGCAAGTCGGTGGGCTCCGTGGCGATCATCCAGTCCGGCGGTCTCGACTCCAGGTGGTGTAAGACGGCCTGAGCCCCGGCACTTCCGAGCTCCTCGTCCGCCTCTCCGACCACGATCAGGTTGCAGCGCAAGCTGTCCTGATGGAGCGCGACCTCCAGCGCGTCGATGAGCGCGGCCATGCCGGCCTTTGTGTCGCACGAGCCTCGCCCGTAGAGACGCCCGCCCTCGAGCCGAGGATCGAAGGGCTCGATCTCCATTCCGTCTACCGGCACGGTGTCGAGGTGCGAGGCGACGAGCAGCGTACGTGTCGCTCCTTGCGGACGCGCCTCGGCGATCACAGACGGTCGTTCGGGGTCTCCGACCAGCTCCGCGTCCAGTCCCAGGTGCCGAAGCTGCTCACGCATGTGCTCCGCGTAGCGTCGCTCGCATGCGATCTCCGGCGGGATGTCTGTCCGTCGCATCGGATTGACGGACGGGATCGCAACGTAGTCACGCAAATGCTGTATGCAACGGGAGTGGGCCACTCGCTGGCATTCTACTCCTGCGGTGTGGAGTGCGCAGTTGAATTTCACGCTTGACGCGGCGCGGGCCGTACTTAGCGTTCTTGAGAATCGGAAGCCGGACGAACGAAAGCCGGCGAAGTGGAGGTAACCCATGCCCCTTTTCTCTCATTCTTGGGACCGCGATCCCGTGGATGCCCTGCTGCGCCTCCAGGACCGGCTGGAGGGCGTGTTCGAGAAGCCACGCGGCTTCGAGCTCGGCCTGTCGGGTCGAGGAGCCAGCCCGCCCGTGAACGTGTTCCGCGATGACGACGGGCTCGTCATTCGCGCCGAGGTTCCCGGCTTTTCGCCCGAAGCCATCGAGGTCGAGGGTCGGAACCAGGATCTCGTGATTTCCGGCAAGCGCGAAACCGCTCCTCCGGCGGGTGCAAGTGCTCATCGGCGCGAACGCGCGCACGGAGAGTTCTCGCGCTCCCTGCACGTTCCGCGGGAGTTCGACACATCGCGCGCGGCTGCCACGTGCAAGAACGGCGTCCTGACCGTCCGCATCCCCCTGCGCGAGGAGGTACGCCCTCGCCAGATCGAGGTGAAGACAGCATGAGCGAGCAAGCCGAACAGTCCACCGAGACGACACGCCCGGGGCGGGTCTACGAGCCGCACGTGGACATCTGGGAGACGGAGGACAAGCTCTGGCTCTGGGCGGACATGCCCGGCGTAGAGGACAGTTCCGTCGACGTTCACCTGCACGACGGCGTCCTGTCTGTGGCCGGAAGCGCGTCCGCAGAGGACTACGAGAACCTGTCGCCCGTCTACACGGAGTACCGCGTAGGCAACTACCTGAAGCGCTTCACCCTCTCGAACTCGATCGACCTCGAGGGGATCCGGGCCAGCATGCGCGACGGAGTCCTGGAGCTCGAGCTGCCGAAGGTCGCCAGGGCGCAAGCCCGGCGCATCGAGGTCGCCGCGAGCTGACGTCTCGCAAGCGAGAAGACGTCTCGCTGCGAGCAGGCGTCTAGGCGTTCAGCTCTTTCAGCGTGAGAGGTACCCCTTCTTCTACAGCGAGGAAGGGGGCCTCGTATCCGGCCCTTCGCAGCGCCGTGAGATCGGCCTGCGTAAAGCTCTGGTAGGAATCGCGCAGCTCGGCCGGGATAGGGACGTACTCGATCTCACCGCGCCCGTGATAGCCGATCACGGCACGGGCCACCTCGTTGAAGCTCTGTGCGCGACCTGAGCCGACGTTGAAGACGCCGTTCACCTGCGGGTGCTCCAGAAGCCAGAGGTTCACGTTGCAGACGTCGCCGACGTAGACGAAGTCCCGGAGCTGGCCACCGTCCGGGTAGCCGTCCGAGCCTTCGAACAGAGTAACCCGCGAGCCTTCCCCCAGCTGACGATTCAGCTTGAACGCCACACTGGCCATCTCGTCCTTCGCCTGCTCGCGCACGCCGTAGACGTTGAAGTAGCGCAGCCCGACTACTTGAGAGCGGCTTTGATCCGAGCGCCTCCGCACGTACTGGTCGAACAGGAGCTTGGAGTACGCGTACATGTTGAGTGGGGACTCGCAGTGAGGGTCCTCCCGGAACTCCGGGCCGGCTCCGTACACCGCCGCGGACGAGGCGTAGATGAGCGGTATGCCGCGGACTTCACAGAAATCGAGGAGTGCCTTCGAGTACTCGTAGTTTGTTCGCAGCAGGTACTGGCCGTCCCACTCCATGGTGTTGGAGCACGCGCCCTGGTGAAAGACGGCATCGACGTGACCGATCTCTTCCCCCCAGAGCAGCCGCTCTCGAAAGTCGTCCTTGTCGACCAGGTCGATGAGCTCGCAGTCGACGAGGTTCCGGAACTTCCGGCCGTCCATCAGCTCGTCCACGACCAGGATGTCCGTTCGTCCCCGGTCGTTGAGTGCCTTCACCAGGCTGCTGCCGATGAAGCCCGCCCCGCCCGTCACGATGATCACGGCGAGGAGGTTGACTGCTCGGGGCGGCGCCTGCAAGCTGGATCGTGAGAGGAGAGCGGCTTGGGCGAGGGGGCAACAGGCGCTGAGCGTCGGAGCTATCGAGCAGACGGCTTCTTCCTTCGTCGCGCGGTATTCGCGGAGCATGAGCTCGACCCCCTGCGTGAGGCGGTCGAGGGCATTCACGACGCCGTTGTCGCTGCGGGAGCAGGAGCCGGAGCCGAGCCGATCGAGTGGATCGACGACAAGCCGTACCAGGAGCTGCTCGGCTCGACCATCAAGTGGGAGTGGCGCGCGGGGGCGCGGGAGATCCGCTCGATGGAGCCCGTTACGCACCTCGATCGGCGCCTGGATGCCCTCGTTGATGATCCCCGCTCGTGGGGACCGGCGCTGGACATCCTGGGCACGGATGCGGTCAGCCTCTTCACGGACAAGCTGAACTTCAAACGACCTCTCGGTGCGCCCTTCCCGTGGCATCAGGACGCACCGTACTGGGCGTTCGGCTGCGACCACCTCGATCGACTCTCGAGCCTGCAGATCTATCTGGACGACGCGCGCGTAGACAACGGCTGCCTCTGGGTGATTCCCGGCTCTCACACGCAGGGGAACCTGCCTGTCCTCGAAGATCGTGGCGTGCTCGGCCGCCTGTACACGGATCTCTCCACGATCGAGGAGCCGGAGCCGCTACCGATCGAGGCACCAGCCGGATCCGTGATCTTCTTCGACGGCTACGTCGTGCACGGCTCGCGCAGCAACGGGAGCACGGGAAGTCGACGCGCTGTGGTCCTCACGTACCAGCCGAGCGGCCTTTCGCGCTGGAAGACGCCGGGTGTCCGCCCCGTTGTAGCTCGCCCCTAGCGCGGGTCGCCGATCGGCGCGGACAGAGCGTCCCGGACCAGAAGATCCACGTTGTCTCCACTGAGCGATTCGAGAAAGGCCACCAGATCCTCGACATCCTGACTACTCAGCCCGAGCGGTCGCATCAAGGGGTCGAGCGTCTCGTTTTCGATCCCACCCGCGTTGTAGAAGTCGACGACCTGGCGCAGTGTGGCGAGCGAGCCGTCGTGCATGTACGGAGGGGTGAGAGCGACGTTGCGCAGCGAGGGTGTCTTGTACCTCCAGCGATCACGCGGATCGAGTGTGATTTCGTAGAGCCCGAGGTCGCTCGGAGGAGTCTCGGAGATCGACTCGAGCGTCTTGCCTTCCAGCTCAACGTAGGTTCCCGGAGCGATCTCGATTCTCTGCCGCGTCGGGCCCGCTCCCATCGAGCGCTCGTAGCCGATCCCCGTGTTGTGCATGCGGTGGTCGGTGAAGAGCGCAGTCTCGCGGTCGATCCGGTGGCAGGACACGCACGCGGCCGCGGTCGAGAAGAGGTGAAAACCACGCACCGCTGCTGGGCTGAGCGCATCGGTCTCGCCAGCGAAGTGCCAGCGGTCGAACGGGCTGTTGCCCGCGATCAGCGTGCGCTCATAGCTCGCCAGCGCCATCCCCAGCGTCTCCATTCCCGGGCCTCTGCCGGCAAAGGCCTGCTCGAACAGTCCCTCGTAGTCGGGCAGGGCCTCGAGGCGCTCGAGCACGGTGCCTACTGCGGGGTTGCCCATCTCGTTCCTGGCGAGCAGCGGGCCCCACACCTGCCGCTCCAGGCGGCTCTCGCGTCCGTCGTGGAGGAGGCGCTCGGCGTAGCCGACGTTGTAGAGCGTAGGCGCGTTGCGGCGGACGGTGCGGCCCTCGATCCCCACGGCCGTTGCGAGCTCCTGGTTTGTGAAGCCCTGCTCGGGGATGTGGCACATGGCGCAGGAGATCGTGCCGTTGTGTGAGAGGCGGCGATCGAAGAAGAGCTTGCGTCCCAGGGCGATCCTGTCCGTCGTGAGCGAGTTGTCCGCCGGGACGGGTACGGCGGGCAGGCCGAGCGAGGGCCGCTCTGCGAGGGCGCGCAAGTCGACGGGCGCTTCCCCTCGAACGGGTCGCTTTGCGCGGGGCGCCGCTACATCGTTGTGCTCTTCGAGGAGGAGCGTGCGCACGTCGTTCAGCAGCAGGTCCGCGTGGAGGAAGGAGCTGCTGTAGACGTTGCGGATCCGCCGCTGCTTGTCGATCAGGAACACCCGCAGGACGTGCGCAAACTGCCCGGTGGCTCTGCCCTCGGCATCGTACTCGCTCTGGATGGGCTGACCGTACGCTTCCAGGATTGGGGTGAGTTCGCTCGTGGAGGCCGTAGTCAGAAAGCGCCAGTCGGAGTTCCGTGTACGGAAGCCCGCGCCGTACGCCCGCATCACGGCTGGGGTATCTCGCTCGGGGTCGAAGCTGAGCGTCAGTAGACGCGCCTCCCGCCAGAGCGCCTGCTCCAGCTCGAAGCGGCTCTTGACCTGGTTCAGGACGGCGAGGGCGAGCGGGCAGCCTTTCGCGTCCGTGCAGCTGCTGTAGACGAAGGCCAACAGCACGATCCTGCCGGCGTACAACGTGTGCAGCCGCTCGGTCACTCCCTCCACATCGAGTACGGTGCCGTCGCCAGCCGCGCCGAGCACGGGAAGCGTGTAGGACCCGGGTTGCGGAGGATCGAACGCCATCGATCCCAGGCTCGGCGTCAGGACCTCGCTGTCCGTGTGCGCCTCGTGCGCGCCGGCGAGTCCTCCTGTGGCACCCACCAGCAGGAGACACGTGAGCAGGAACCGGCTGAGAGGCACGCCCGGCTTACCTCACGGCTACCGTGCTCGTCCGCTCCGTTCCCGGCTTCGGTGTGGCGTACAGCGCGCGGGAGCCAAAGCGCATCTGGTGAGCGCGCCCCAGCTTCTGCTCGATGAAGTCGACCGTCCAGACGTGCTCGAGCTCCGTGCCGTTCCAGCGGTAGAGCTTGACGAACTGCTCGTTCTCCGCACCCTTCTTGTCCCAGTTGGCGAGCAGCGAGCTGCTGAAGTAGACGCGCTCTCCGTCCCAGCTCTGAGAAACCATGTTGAGGTGCGAGCCGATCTTCTTCGAGTAGATCTGCTTCGGCTCGCGCGGATCGCTGATGTCGAAGAGTCGCGTGGTACCGTCCAGGAACGTGTCGACCCAGAGCCGCGAATCGTCGGACGAGATCGAGATGTCGACGGGGAGCGGGATCTGCGCGGGGTCGCCGATGTCCGCCACTGCGCTCGCGTTCCACTCCCCGCTCTCGCGCATCTCGATGAGCCAGAGCTGGGAGGTCAGGGCGGTGGACGTGAAGGCGTAGTTGTTGCTCGGTCCCCAGGCCCAGCGAATCTCGAGAGGGGCGCCGGGCACGTCGAAGATCTGCTTCGGCTTGCGGCTGTGAAGATCCCAGAGCACGACGGTCTGGCCGAAGCGCTGCATGGCAGTCTCATCCCGGAGCATCTTGCCGAAGTCCATCATGTAGTTGGACCAGCCTGTGAACGAGCTCGTGAGCATGGCGTTGAGTCGCGGCTGAACGCGCGCGTCGTAGCTGTAGCCGTCCGCGTACTGTCCGGTCTTGACGCTGCCCTGCAGGTCCTCCTCGTGCGGGATCCAGTGGGTGGCCACGTACTCCCCGGCATTCGTGTACTCCACCAGGGCCGAGCGGCCGCCGTGGTCCCGATTGTTCGAGAGGGCCGTGATCAGCATGCGACCCGGCAGCGCGTAGAACGTGTGTGGCCCCACGACTCCGCCGCTGCGCGCGACGAAGTCGCCCACCACTCGAGACAGCTCGGGGCGCGCGGGGTTCGAGTGGATGTCGAAGATGAAGATCTGGCTCGTATCCAGACCCCCCGCCCACAGGTAGCGCCGATCGTCCGTCAAGCCGGAGTGGTGCGCCTCGTTCCGCCCGCCCACCGGCAGGCTGTGGACCACCTTGCCGAAGCTACTCGAGTCCGGATCCGCGTCGATCGTGACGAGCTTGTCCTGCTCGTCACCGAGGCCCTCCATGCCGAGCGTCCAGACGTATACGAACTGCTCCTGCCCCACGATCTTCGCCATGTAGGGCGAGAGGCAGGTCTCGTCGGCGCCGGCAGGAGCCGAGACCCCGAGCAGTGCCGTGATGAGCGGGAGCGTTCCCAGAAGCCGAGCTGTTCTCGATCCGATGTCCGACATTGCGGCTGGCCCTCCCGCCGGACCGCCTTCGCGGAACCCGGCATTAAGTTTCCCACGCCGAGATTGTATGCCTCGCGCGTCCGAAGCGGAAACCCACCGCTTCCGCAGAGGGCCCTACGGTAGACTGCCGCGATGAGACGGTCTGGTCTGCCGCCGCGAGCCCTGGTGGTGGCGCTGATGCTGGCTCTCGCGAGCTGTACCGATGAGTCGCACACCGGCGGGCCGGGAGCCGAGGTGTCCGAGCCGGTGTTCGTGGGGGTCGCTGTTTGTGGGGGCTGCCATGTACGGGAGCTGGAGCGCTGGCGCGGCTCGCATCACGACCTGGCGATGCAGGAGGCGACCAGCGCGTCCGTGCTGGGTGACTTCCAGGCTGCGAGCTTCACGCATCGCGGCGTGACTTCGAGGTTCTTCCGGAGCGGGGGCCGCTTCTTCGTGAACACGGAAGGGCCAGAGGGAGAGCAGGGGGACTACGAGGTCGCCTATGCCTTTGGGGTCGAGCCGCTGCAGCAGTACCTGATCCGCCTGCCGGGTGGCAGGGTGCAGGCCTTCGGGGTCGCCTGGGACACCCGCCCTGCCAGCGTCGGCGGGCAGCGCTGGTTCCATCTCTATCCCGACGAGACCATCCCGCCCGACGACGAGCTGCACTGGACCGGACGGAACCAGCGCTGGAACTTCATGTGTGCGGACTGCCACTCGACCGACCTGCGCAGAGGCTATCTGCCGGAGCAGGACCGCTACGACACCGGCTGGGCGGAGCTCGACGTGGCGTGCGAGGCCTGCCACGGCCCGGGCTCGGAGCACGTGCGTCAGTCGATCGCCGCCGCGCAAGAGGTCCCGGAGGGGGACGCTGGCAATGGCTTCGTCGTCCAGCTGCGCGAACGGCAGCCAGCCGGGTGGGTCTTCGACCCGGGAGCGGCGATTGCCCGGCGAACACGCGAGCGCGAGGCGAACGTCGAGCTCGAGACCTGTGCTCGCTGTCACTCGCGCCGCACCGTACTTCGTGGCACCTATCGCTGGGGCAAGCCGCTGCTCGACAGCTACCGCCCGGCTCTTCTCGACGAGCCGCTCTATCACGCGGACGGCCAGATCCTCGACGAAGTCTACGTGTACGGCTCGTTCCTCCAGAGTCGCATGTATGCCGCGGGAGTTTCGTGCGGAGACTGTCACGATCCGCACGCTCTCGCCGTCGCCGCCAACCCGGACGAGACCTGCTCCGGATGTCACCGTCCTGAGGTATTCGCGTCGTCCTCGCATCACTTCCACGAGCCCGAGTCGACCGGCGCGAGCTGCGTCGAGTGCCACATGCCCGCTCGCACCTACATGGGAGTCGACGCACGACGCGATCACTCCTTGCGGGTTCCGCGCCCCGATCTGAGCGTTGCGATCGACACCCCGAACGCCTGCACCGGCTGTCACCTGGATCGCCCGGCGTCCTGGGCCGCCGCGGCCAGCGAGCGTTGGTGGGGACCCGAGTCCGCCGGGCGGGCGCACTTCGCGAACGCTCTTCACGCGGGCAGGAGGCAGCTGCCCGACGCGGAGCGCTCCCTCTCCGAGCTGGCGGCCGACGTGACTCAGCCAGGCATCGCACGTGCCACCGCGCTGCGGCTTCTGCGGGATGCGCCCGGGCCGCGGACCGCCGACGCCGTGGCCCGCGGAACGAGGGACGCCGATGGCCTGGTTCGGATGGCCGCCCTCGAAGCGGCAGAGAGCATCGAGCCGGGGGCTCGCTTGCGCCTCGCAACGCCGCTGCTGCGCGATCCGTTCCTGGCCGTTCGGATAGAGGCTGCGCGACTCCTGGCCGATGCACCACTGGAGCGCCTTGCGCCGGGAGATCGTCCGGCTCTGGGCGCTGCGCTCGCCGAGTATAAGGAGGCGCAGCTCGCGAACGCGGACGGGCCGACCGCGCACTTGAACCTCGGCATCCTGCACGCCCGACGAGGCGAGCTCGAACTTGCCCGCGACGCCTACACGCGAGCCTTGCAGCTGGCGCCCCGGTTCGCCCCTACCTATGTCAACCTGGCGGATCTCCACCGCCAGGAAGGGCGCGACGAGCAGGCGGAGCGCGTGTTGCGGCGAGCACTGGAGCTCGTGCCCGACGCCGCTGAGGCGCATCACGCCCTGGGTCTCACGCTCGTTCGGCGCGGGGGCCTCGACGGCGCTCTCGACTCACTCGCGCGCGCCGCCGAGCTCGCGCCCGAACGCCCGCGCTACGCATACGTGTATGGCGTCGCGCTTCACTCCGCGAGTCAGAGCGAACGCGCTATCGCGGTCCTGACGGAGTCCCTGGCCCGGCACCCGGGCGACCGGCAGCTGCTCATGGTCCTCGCGACCTTGAGCCGGGACCTGGGACGGGTTGGGGCGGCCCTCGGCTACGCGCGGGAGCTCGTCGAGCGGGCCCCCGATGACGCCTCGGCGCGCGCGTTTCTGACTCGTCTCGAGGCCGCCACCCCCGAATAACGCGCAACCTGCCTGGACCTCGCCCGGACCTACATCTGCTAGTCGAGAACTCTATCGAGCAAGCCCCTGGCGGCCTCGCCGAGCTCACCGCCGATCTTCTCGTCGATCAGCTTCCCTGCGCGACTGGCCGCGACGTCCTTCGCGACGACGCTGGCCACGCTGCGTGTGTAGGCGTCGAGGATGCTCTTCGCGATCACGTCGACCGGCTGCCCATTCTTGCCCCCGAGCTCTGCGAGCCGCAGCGGAGCGAGCTCCAGGGTACGAACGTCGCCACCGATGGCCGTGGTGTCGGCAGCGAGCACGCCGTCCGCGAACGTGAGCTCGTTGATGCGCAGCAGAGGCGGTGGGGTGTCGTCCACCGCCTCGGGGCTGGGTGTCGATCCGCCGTCCGAGCTCGTCCCGGCGTACGCCGAGACATTCCGCCGCAGCACGTCGATGTTCGTGCTGCCGCTCGCCGAGACCTCAGCGTTTACTTGCGGACCCAGAATCGTGATCTCCTGGATGACGAGCGGTTCCTGTGTCAATGAGCTCGGTTGGATGTCCAGAGTGATCTCAGCCAGCCGCAGCGCATCCCCGTTCGAGAAGCCCTCCGGGTTGCTGACGCTCAGCTCGCGCAGAGTCCCGCGGCCGGTGCTCAGCGAGATCTCGACCGAGCCCACGCGTTCGGGCGCGCCCACGATCCGCGAGCCATAGGTCTCGATGCCCTGCTTTACCAGGGAGTCGAGTGAGGCTGTGACGTACAGCAGCACGGCCACGACGACGACTGCGATCGCGGCGATGAGAGAGATAGCAATGCGCATGGGGAGGAATCCTGCCGCGTTTCTGCGGTAGCAGACTAACCTTACACCAGTCGGTCGGGCGGCCCTAGCGCGCGGAGCACGCCACTCGGTGGAGTGGGCCGAGAGGACGTCGGACGGTACACTGCGGTCAGATGTCGACGTCAGCCGACGATACGGCGTTGTCACCCGCAGAGGACGTGCAGGCGCTCTACGACGAGTCCGCTTAGTGGTACGCGGAGATCATGGATGCGGAAATCGGCCTGCCCTTGTACGCCGACACGTTGGGCAGGTTGGCCGAGAGAATCCGTTCGCTACCGGGTCCCGTCCTGGATACATCCTGCGGACCGGGGCATATGTTGAGGCTGTATCACGACAAGTTCGACGGGGAGCGAGCGCTGGTTGGAATGGATCTGTCCCCGAAGATGGTGTCGATGGCCCGCAAGGCGCTAGGGCCGGCGGCCGAAGTCCTGAAGGGCGACATGCGTGACCTGACCAAGACGCTATCCGGATCCACGGCAGCCGTTGTGAGTTTCTTTGCTCTTCACCACCTGGACGCGAAAGACGCTGCGCAGGCCATGGAGGAGTGGTCCCGCGTACTGAAGGCGGGCGGCCAGCTGGTTGTCGCCACCTGGGAAGGTTCCGGGCACATTGACTACGGAGACACGTCTGATGTCCTGGCCCGAAGGTATTCCCAGGCCGAGGTAGACGCTTGGATCCGCGAGGCCGGGTTCACCATCGACCGCAGCGTCGTCGAGCCCGTGGAGGACATGCCAATGGACGCCATCCACGTCGAGGCGACCAGGCCCTGACGCAGCGCTGTGGCGGTCCCGGTCAACCTCTGCGGGCAGCGGCCTGATCTGCGAGGGCCTGCTTGACGGAACCGCGCTCGCCCACCTTGTCGAACCACGCCTGGGCGCCCGGGATCGCAGCGAGCAGATCGGTGTCGGCGTTGGCCTTGGCAGACATGTTGCCGAGGAGGAAGGCAAAGTAGCCAACCAGGTCTGCGTAGGTGAACGTGTCGCCTGCGATCCAGGGCGAGAACTTCGCCAGCCGCTTGATGGCCTCCACGCCCCTCTCGAGGTCCCGCTTGATCCCCGCTTTCACGTCGTCCGATGGGTCCTTGCCGCGCAAGGCGCCGTATCCGCGACGTGCCACCAGCTCGATATAGAGCTCGAGTGATCTCGACAGCTCACGCACCTTGGCGCGTGCGTACTGGTCGGGGGGCAGGAGCGCCGGCTCCGGCTGGATGTCCTCGAGGTGGTCGAGAATGGCGGAGCTCTCAGCCAGAAACCCTCGCTCGGTCTCGATGCAGGGGATCTTTCCCATCGCGCTCTTGGCGCGGTAGTCGTCCTCCTGGGACGGCGGCTGCATCAGGGCCTCGAACTCGATGCCCTTCTCGATCAACGCGGTCTTGACCATGTTGTAGTAGTTGCTCAGTGGAGCGCCGTATAGCTTGATCATCTGTTCCTCCTGAAGGCGACGATACCAGACAGGGCTTTCAGATAGTCAGTCGCCCTACCTCGACACCTCCGAACAAGCTCGCCAGCGAAATCGTGCTGAATGGTCACCCGCCCCAGCTGCTGCGGAGGCAGCGCGAACCGGTTATGGTCCATGCGGGACCATGGTCTGGGCCGGGAGAGACTCCTGGAGACGCCGCAACATCATCGTGTAGCCGGATCGGCCGATGCCCTCACGGCCTACAGGAAACCCGTCTTGGGCCGGAGCATCGGGCAGGTGCTCTCCACCGCGATCCCTTTTGTGGTCGTCTGGGCCGCAATGCTCCTCAGCCTGGACTACTCCTACTGGGCCACACTACTCCTGGCGGTCCCGGCGGCCGGCCTCCTCGTGCGGTTCTTCATCATCCAGCACGACTGTGGGCACGGCTCGTTCTTCCGGTCCCGATGGGCCAACGACGTGCTGGGCCGTCTGATTGGGGTTCTGACGCTGACTCCGTATGCGGACTGGCGCAACGCTCATGCGATCCACCACGCCACCTCGGGGAATCTAAGTCGCCGAGGAGTTGGTGACATCAGCACGTTGACGGTGAACGAGTACGTCTCACTCCCTGTGCGGGGGAAGCTCGCCTACCGTCTCTACCGAAATCCTCTCGTCCTGTTCGGCATCGGTCCGGCCTACCAATTTCTCCTGAGGCACCGGCTGCCATCGGACCTGTTCCACGCAGGGAGAAGGGCCTGGGTCAGCGCGCTCTCGACAGACCTGGTCATCCTCGGGGTTGCGGCCATCATGGTCTCGATGCTCGGCATCGAGCGCTTTCTGATGGTTCACGTCCCGATTGTCGTGATGGCGTCGATCGTGGGCGTGTGGCTCTTCTACGTTCACCACCAGTTCGAGAACACCTACTGGGAACGGCAACAGGACTGGGACTTTCGCACTGCAGCGATGCAGGGGAGCAGCTACTCCGAGCTACCGGGGGTCCTGAGTTGGTTCACCGGGGACATTGGACTTCACCACATCCACCACCTGAACAGCAAGATCCCGAACTACCGGCTGCGCGAGGGCTTGGAGGCCAATCCAGAGCTCAAAGGGGTGCGGCGCCTGACCATGGCCGAGAGCAGGAGAGCAATCTGGCTCTCGCTGTGGGACGAGAAACGGGGCAGGCTGGTGGGATTCCGAGATCTCGAGCCGGGCTCCGACGGCTCGCGGTCTGCCGCATCCCCCTGAGAGCCGGCAGGAGCTGCCGTTCAATCCGTGCTCCGGTGCAGCTCGATCTCCGCATACGGGACAAACGCCCCGTCGCCCATATCGACTTCCAGGGTCTCCTCGTAACCGAAGCTCCGGGCCCGCAGGATCTTGCGCGCTCGGGTCGCTTTCGAGCCGTGGGGAACCCGGTCATCGAAGACCAGGCCGTCCGGAGTGGGGGTAGGGTGATACTCGATGATGGCCCCGCCGTCGTCGTAGACCCGGGACACCAGCGACCCCTCGTCGGGGCCCGCCGACACCACCATCACCACCGAGTGGTGGTCGCGCACGTGGTTGCGCACAGGGTAGTCGGCGCTCATCTCGACGAGCACATGGTGCCCGCCGGCCACCCAGGAGCCCGCCACTTCCTTCGTGTAGTGATAGCTCCGGTCGCCGAGCCAGCCTTCCCCACGCAGCCGCCCGATCAGAAAGGAGAGAGCGGCGAGCTGAGGCGCCGGGGAGGGGTGGATCTCGTGTCGTGGAGACCGGGAACTCACACGCACGATTCTACTGCCAATCGCAGAGTGCAATGCGGTTGATCCCGAGGTGGTCAAGATGCGAGGGTGTCTGCTCCCGTGAAGCGCTTGGTGCGGGTACCGGGGGGAACATCACATGGAGTCGAAGACAAGCGGTGGCGTTGGAAGAGTTCGAGTGCGGATAAACGTCGCCGCGTCCGTGATCGTGGCGAGTCAGCTAGTCGCCTGCGTTGCCCTGATCCCCTGGGCTGGGTACAAGGCCTACGAGAAGTGGCTCTCGGACACATACACGGTCACCATCGAGGTGGACCGCAATCCCGACGAGCTTTACGCCACGATGTCGCGAGTCATCAAGCAGCGGAATCCGGACGCGGAGATCGTCAAGGACGACCGGGAGAATCGGGAGTTCGAAGCCCGAGGCACCCTCTCGGATGGCTCCGAAGTCGAGTCCAGATGGTCGGTGGAGCCGCTCGACGGGGCTAGATCAGAGCTCAGGATTCGGTCGAAAGTAGACGAGCGCTCGAAGGAGGAGGTGGAGCGCCTGACGCATCAGAGCCTCCGGGAGGTCCTCGGCAGCAGGCGGATTCGCTGGCGGGTCGCCGACTAGCAGCTGCTGCCGGAAGGAGCTCTCGGCGTGCTGGAGCTCCACATGCGTGGCGAAGGCTCTGCGCAGAGGGGATCCGACTAGTACACTGGCACCCTTCGAGGTCGCGCAGAATCAGAAGCGGAAGCGGAGGGAACCTGGGGAGCGATGGCAAAGCAGGGAGTGGAACCCGACGAGTTGACCCGGCCTTTTTGGGATGCCGCCAACGAAGGGCAGTTGGTCATCCAGAACTGCAAGGCCTGCGACACGCTCCAGCACCCGCCGGCGACGCGATGTCGTCAGTGCGGCTCCGAGAACGAGCTCGGATGGAGGACCATGAGTGGACGGGGCAAGATCTACAACTACGGCGTCGTGTACGACTGCCCCGTCTCGCGGCTTCAGGACGATCAACCGTTCAACGTCGCGGTGATCATGTTGGACGAGGACCCGGGTATCCAGATGTACTCCCACCTACCCGGCACTCCCGTCGATGAGGTCCCTGTGGGGGCCAAGGTCGAGGTGATCTTCGAGGCGACCGCGAACGGTCAGAGGGTCCCCGAATGGCGGGTCGAGCGGACCGACCGCGACAGGGGTGATGCATGACCACAGAAACGGCTCCGGATTCCATGTATCGAACCGCAGAGGGGCTCGGGGTCTGGGAGCACCGGGGGAAGGTGGCGGCGGTCGGCGTCGGGCACTCACCGACCTCCCGCCGCTGGGACGGGAAACCCGAGACGTCGCTGGGCGCTAACAGCGTCTTGGCGCTGAGAAGGGCAATCGAGGACGCGGGTGTATCCCCCGACGAGATCGACGGTTTGGTCCTCGATCCCGTGACAACGACGGGGGCCTTCTGGCCGAAGGGGAAACCCGTCCCGGCGGAGGTCGTGAATGCCTTCAAGCCCACGAGCGATCCGCTGGACGGCATCGCCCAGCTGAGCGCCGAGTGGATCTTGAACAATATGCCCGAGCTCACCAACGTCGAGTTCGCCATGTACGGTCCGACCTGTATGTCCAACGCCCTGTGCGTGGCTGCACAGGCGGTCGGCGATGGCCGCGCGAGTACGTGCCTGGTGCTCAAGGGCTGGCACAACTTCGAGGGTCGGTACTACCAGGGAGGGTCCAACGCCGCCGGCGCAGTTGCGGGGACCAGCGCGATTCGAAATCTGTGGGGAACCCCTGCGTGTTACGGGACGGCCCTGCAGTTTGCCGAGTACTGTCGCAAGTACGGCAAGACCCACGAGATGATGGCTCCGTTCATTTCGAACTCGAGACGGAACGGCTTGATGTTCCCTGAGGGCTACTGGGCCCAGCACAGGCCGGAGCAGTTGACGACGGAGGACTACCTGGCCGCGCGTTGGATCGCCAAGCCTGCGAGTTTGTTCGACAACGACATACCCATCATGGTGTCGGCTGCGTACCTGTTCACGACCGCCGATCGGGCGCGACACATGAAGCAAGAGCCCGTCTATGTGTGGAACCACGCGTCGACCAGGGCGAGCCATCGAAGCCTCACCCCAACGCTCGCCGAGGTCGAGGAGAATACGGCCAGCACGGCAAGGAAGATCTACGAGGGGGCCGGGATCCACGCGTCAGATCTCTCCTTCGAGAACATGTACGACGGGTTCTCCCTGTTCCATCAATTCCACCTGGAGGGACTCGGCTACCGCGGCATCAAGTTCGGCGAAGCCCTGGACTTCTACCAGACGGACATCAGTATTGAGGGCCCGAACCCGGTGTCACCCAGCGGTGGAAACATCGGGAGTGGCCGCAGCCGTTTCTGGATGCACAGCGATTCCATCCAGCAGCTGCAGGGACGCGCTGGCGGTCGACAGATCACGGGCGTCAAGCCGGAGATCGGTGTATCGGGCGGCCCAATGCCCCTCTATGGCTCCTTTGTGCTGTGGAGCGCGACTCCAGATTGATCCGTCTCGGGGCGATGCTGTGGTGATCCTCATCAGTTTTGACATCGACGGGACCCTGGACGTGGGTGACCCACCGGGAGTCCTGTCGATGGACATGGTGAGGCGAGCCCAGGAGAAGGGGTTCGTGATCGGGAGTTGTTCCGACCGTCCACTCAGCACGCAGCGGGCGATCTGGATCGAGCACAACATTCGCGCGAAGTTTGCCGTCTCCAAGCACATGCTCCCCGAGGTGAAGGCGGAGTTCGAGGCGGACGCGTACTACCACATCGGAGACCGAGAGGACCTGGACAAGAGGTACGCCCTGGCCGCGGGCTTCGAGTTCCTCTGGCCGGACGAAGCCCTTGAGAAGCCCTGGTTCCTTCCCGAGAGCCCGGACTAGAGCAGGATTCTCCTCTCGGCCAGGCCGGCGATCCGTTGCGGAGAGTAGCCAAGAAGCTCCTCTAGCACGCTCCTGTTGTCGCACCCGTAGGTGAGCGCCCGCTTCGGAGCGCGCGCCGGGGTGCGCGACAGACGCGACCGCGACCCTTCGATCACGAGCATGCCATGCTCGGGGTGCTCGACTTCGATGAAGTGCTCGCGCGCGGCCAGCTGTCGGTCGCGGTACAGGGTCTCCATGTCGTGGACGGCATGGGCCGGAACTCCGCGCGCCTGCAGAGCGCTCTCCACGGCCTCCGGCTCGCGCTCGCGAGTCCACTCGGAGATCGCTGCGTCGAGCGCTCCGGAGTGCGAGCGGCGACCCGCAGCCGTGGCGAGCTCTGGATCGCGCGCGAGATCCTGTCGGCCGATCACCGCGCAGAGCTCGCGCCAATCGCGCTCGTCGCGTACGGCGATCGCGGCCCAGCGATCGGTCCCAACAGTCGGATAGACGCCGTGCGGGGCGAGTACGGGATCCCAGTTGGCGCGGGGCTCCGGACTGCGTCCGTTTGCGGTGTAGTCGAGCACCGCCGGTACGACGAAGTGCAGACCCGCCTCGGCCTGCGCCATGTCGACGTACTGGCCTTCGCCCGTGCGCGCGCGGTGCTCGAGCGCCGCGAGGATCGCCAGCGCGTTGTAGCGAACCGCGATGAAGTCGGTGTACGCGCCGTAGGGTCCGGTGGGAGCACGATCGGGCCAGCCCGCCAGGTTCTGGAGCCCTGTGACCGACGCGGCGAGCGCGCCGAAGCCCGCAAACGATCGCATCGGCCCGGTCTGGCCCATGAGGCAGCTCGAGATCATGATCAGGTCCGGCCGGATCTCGCGCAGCGACGCGTAGTCGAGGCCCCAGGCCTGCATCACGCCTGGCGAGAACGACTCCGTGACCACGTCCGCCCAGCGCACCAGGTCGCGAACGATGTCCCGGCCCTCGGGCCGACTCAGGTCCAGGGTGATCCCGAGTTTTCCCGCGTTCGTCGTGTGGAACGGGCCCGAGCGCTCGGGTCCCGAGCGCCCGCCGAGATGCGGGCCGACCGCGCGTAGCGTGTCCCTCCGGAGCATGGACTCGGCGTGTACGACTGTCGCGCCATAGTCGGCGAGAACGCGCGTCGATCCCGGACCGGCCAGCACCCAGAACAGGTCGAGCACCTTCACGCCGGCGAGCGGCAACGCGGGGTCGCGCTCAGAGGCGCGGTCCACCTCAGCCGCTGTCGGGATCGTCGGTCTTCGCGGACGCTCGGCCAGGAGCTCCTCTTCGTGCTCGCCGATGGTCGGGGCGCAGCGGCGGTAGCTCAGGGGCGTGCGCGAGAACCTCGCAAACGGGCCCGGATAGCGGGTCGAGCAGCCGAGCGCCGGGTGGGCCAGCTCGGTGGGGTAGCCACGCACGACGAATTGCTCGCTCTCCATCGTCTCGCCGATCGAGAGAATTGGGGCGAGGAGCAGCTTGCGCGCAAGCGCCTGCTTCAAGATCTCGGCTCTCGTCCTCGAGGCGAGCAGGCGTTCGATGACCGACTCGGTCTGCAGTCTGTGCTCGTCCTGGGACAGGGCGCCGCTGACGAGTGCGACCCCGTATTCGCTCCAGTTCCGTTCGGGCACGGACTCGTCGCACAAGCCCTCCTCCGCGGCCCACGCGAAGAGCCGCCTGGTGAAGTGGGCCACGGGTCGCGCAAATCCGGGCACGATCACCACCCAGCCGTCGCGCGCGCGGTAGTGGGTGCGGATCACGCGGTCGCCGACGCGCCGCCCGGTGCCCGCCCGCCCTCGGGGTTTCGCGCCGTACGGGACGTCGAGCGCCCCGAACATGGTCGCGACCGTGACGGACTGCTGCGCGCTCACGTCCACCGACTGTCCCAGACCCGACCTGCGGCGCTCGGCGAGCGCGATCAGCGCCGCACACGCCGCGTCGGTGCTCGCGTGCGCGAACGCCTGAGGCACGCTCGCCCGCAGCGGCGCGCGGTCCTCGTCGCCGGTCAGGTAAAGCGCCCCGCTCGCTGCCATGACGACGAGATCCGTGTCGGCGTAGTCCGACTTGGGTCCGCGCTGGCCGAACGCGCTGATCGACACGTAGACCAACGTGGGGTTGATCGGGCGCAGATCGTCTGGCCCCAGACCCAGCGCGGCCATGGACCCAGGCGGAGCCGACTCGATCAGCACGTCCGCTCCCGCGGCCAGCAGCTTCAGGCGATCGCGGCCTTCGCCGTTCTCGAGGTCCAGACGGATACCGCGCTTGCCGCGGGCGAGCGCCCACCAGGCGAGGCTCTTCTCGGGATGAACGTCGTCCTTGTAAAACGGGGGCAGCGCGCGGACGGGTGAGCCTTCCGGGGGCTCGACCTGGATCACGTCCGCGCCGAGGTCGGCGAGGATCTGACCGCAGAGCATGCCCCGCTCGTCAGAGAGGTCGAGCACTCGGTAGGCGCTGAGCATCTAGTCGCTCCGGCTCTGCGGCCCCGCGAGCGGAAAGGCCGACACTAGAGCGCAGCTACGAGGGCACCCGCGAACTCGTCGGTCGAGGCCGAGCCGCCCTGATCCGGCGTGAGGACGCGCCCCTCCGCGTAGACATTCGAGATTGCCTCGTCCAGTCGCGCGGCCTGCTCGTTCAATCCGAGGTGCTCTAGCATCATCACGCCCGACACCAACGTGGCGGTCGGGTTGATCTTGTGCTGCCCAGCGATGTCGGGCGCGGTGCCGTGGGCAGACTCGAAATACGCGAAGTCGGCGCCGTAGCAGCCACTCGGCGCCAGTCCGAGTCCGCCGATCGTCGCCGCGGCCTCGTCGGACAGGATGTCGCCGTAGAGGTTCGGGAGCAGCAGAACGTCGAGCTCGTGGGGCGCGCTCACCAAGCGGTGCGCCATGTCGTCGACTATGAACTGCTCGAACTCGAGCCCGGCGTACTCCTGTGCAATCTCGCGGGCGATGTCACAGAACCAGCGGTCCGTTGCGGGCAGCATGTTGGTCTTGGCCGAGACCGTGAGCTTGTTTCGGCGCTTGGCAGCGACTTCACACGCAAAACGCGAGACCCGCTCCGTGCCATCTCGCGTGATCACCTTGGCCGCGTAGCGCCCCTCGCGCCCGGCGGGCAGACGCGACCGCTCTCCCGCGAGACCGGCGGAGCGCAAGTCTGTGAGCGGGCCCATCACGCCCACGTACATGTCCTCGAGGTTCTCACGCACGATCACGTAGTCGATGTCAGCGGGGTTTGCGAGCGGAGACTGGAAGCCCGGTCGCCAGCGGATCGGCCGCACGTTGGCGTAGGTCTCCCGGTCCCAGCGCATGTGCAGCACGCCAGGGGTCGTCCCGTTGGTCGAGCCGAAGAGCACGGTGTCGGCGGCATCGATTCGGTCGTTGACCCACTTTTCGCGCTCGTCCGCCCCCATCGACTCGAGCTCAGCACCGGCGGGCAACACGTCCCAGTCAATCGGGAGCTCGAGCCTGCGCAGGACGCGCATTGCCGCCGCGACCGCTTCGGGGGCGGCATCGTCTCCAGGGATCACGACAACACGAGAGTGGCTTTCAGGCATGTCCTCCACCGTGCCGGTGCTAGCGGCCCTCGAAGTGTGGGGAGCGTTTCTCGAGGCGCGCCCGGATCCCCTCGCGGGCGTCGGCGCTCGTGCGGGCCTCGGCGAGCAGCGCGTCGACGTCCTCGTGCGAGATGCCGTCGCGGAAGGCCATCTGGCGCACGAGGAGCTGCTTCATCGAGCGCAGCGAGAGGGGGGCGTTGGCGACGAGGCGGTCGACCAGGGCCGCCGCTGCTGCGTCGAGCTCATCATGGGGGGCCACCCGCGAGATGATCCCGAGCTGGTGCATGCGCTGGGCAGGGAGCGGGTCGCCGAGCAGGAGCATCTCTCGCGCGACGATGGGTCCCGCGACCTCGAGCAGCTTCTTCGCCAGAAACCAGCTCGGCGCGAGGCCGATCTGCGCGAGCGACATGCCGAACGCGGCACGTTCGGATGCGACGACGAAGTCGCAGTGGAGCGCCAGCTCGTTGCCGCCGGCGATGGCTGCACCCTGGACGACGGCGACGACGGGTAGCTTGTACGTCTCGATCGCGCGGAGCACTTCCTCGATGTTGCTCATCCGGTCGGGGGCATCCGCGCGCTCGCGCAGGTCGATGCCCGCGCAGAAGACCGGACCGGCGGAGCGTAGGACGACCACTCGCTCGGCCGGATCGGGGAGCTTGCGAAACGAATCCAAGAGCAGCGACAGCATCTCCCCGTCGAGCGCGTTTCGCTTCTCCGGCCGATTTAGCAAAATCGTCCGAACACCACTCTCTGTCGTTGCGACGATCTTCTCCACTGAGCCCTCCTCTCGCCCGAGTATACTTTCCTTCCCCCGGCCGCGTACACTTGCCTGGGAGGTATTCGATGACACGAGACGTTCTCATCTCGGCCGACTCCCACTTCGTCGAGCCTCCGAACATGTGGACCGAACGGATCGACCGCGCCTACCGCGACCGGGCACCGCACACCGTCAAGGGCTTGAAAGGCCGCGACGGCGAGTGGTTCGTGTGCGAGAACATCACCCCGATGTCGGTTGCGGGTTTCTTCGGGGCCGGAGTGCCTTCGGGCGACCTTCGGGCCCACGCCAAGAAGGGCTTCGAAGAAGCGCCGAAGAGCGTGTGGGATCCCGCATTCCGGATCGAGGACCAGGACAAGGACGGTGTTCGGGCCGAGGTGATCTACACGTCCATGGGCATGCCGCTCTTCGGGCTCGACGATGCGGGCCTGCGCGCCGCCTGCTTCCGCGCATTCAACGACTGGGCCAGCGAGTATTGCAGCTACGACCGCGATCGCCTCGTCGCGCTCGGTCTGATCACGCTCGAGGACATCCCGTCGGCCATCGAAGAGCTCGAGCGCATCGCGAAGCTCGGCATGCGCGGCGCCATGATCTGGGCCGAGCCGCCGGACGACCGGCCCTACCGCCACCCCGACTACGAGCCGTTCTGGGCGGCTGCGCAGGACCTCGACCTGCCGCTCTCGCTCCACATCCTGACGGCGCGAAGCGGCACAGGGACCGGCTCGGGCTCGGGCCCCGATTTCCTGCTCGGGCTCGCGACGCTACACCACCAGATCGAGCGTTCGATCGCCGAACTCGTGCTCGGGGGAGTGCTGGAGAAGTTTCCCGGCCTGCGCATCGTGTCCGCCGAAAACGATGCGGGCTGGATGGCCTACCTCATGTACCGACTCGACACGGTGCAGCACCGCCTGGGGGCGCTCGGCGGACTGAAGCTCGCGGGGCGAGCGAGCGAGTACATCCGGCGCCAGGTCTTCGCGACCTTTATCGCCGACCCGGTCTTCGTAGATTCGCTGCACCGCTACGGCCCCGAGAACATCATGTGGTCGTCCGACTACCCACACACGGCGGCGACCTTCCCCCGCTCGCGCGAGATCGTGCAGAAGCGGCTCGGCCACCTACCCGAGGAGCAGCGCCGCCAGATCGTCCACGACACCGCGGCGAAGATCTACGGCCTGGGCTAGGGTCCGCTCTGCGACCTGGGGGTGCTATGACTGCCGCAGAGCTCGACGTCGTCGACCGCGGTTGCTTGTAAGGCCTAGAGCGGGCGGCCCGACGCCGCGATTGCGCGCGCGACCGACGCCTCGGTCTCGTCGTTGATCGCGCTGATCTCGTCCCAGGAGTAGCCCAGGTCGAGCAAAACCTCTTCGGTGTGCTGGCCAGGTTCGGGCGAGGGACCCTTGGCCGACCCCGGCGTCTCGCTGAGCTGGACGACGTTTCCGACCACCCTGCTCGGCCCGATCCCCGAAATGTCCATCTCGACGACGTAGTCGTTTGCGAGCGCCTGCGGGTCGTTCAGCACGTCGTTGTGGTTAAAGACACGATTCCAGATGATCTCGGGCTCCGAGTCCAGAAACGCCTCCCAGTCCTTCATGGGCTTTCGCAAGAAGGCGAGCCGGAGACGTTCGCGCACGGCGTCGTAGTCCGCGTCGGGGTCGTTCATACCGATGCGCCGCGCCACGTCGTGCCACTGCTCGTCGGCCCCCAGCGCGTGCTCGCCGGCAAACTCGCACAGCGCGACCCACGCCGGCGTGGTGAGCGGAAACGCCATGAAGAGGTGGTCGTGGTCGGCAGTCTCGTAGATCCCGTACATGCCGGGAACGCCGCCGTGGTGGGCGCCGGCGCGGCGCAGCGACTGACCGGTCGCGCCCGCATGCGCGATCTCCCACATCTGGAGCCAGAGCTGGGTGCCATAGCCCGAGGTGTTCACCTTCTGCCCGACACCGTGGCGCTCGCGCGCGAGGAGTGCGGTGAGGATGCCGAGGGCGAGCTGCATGCCGCCAGCGGTGTCGGCGATGATTCCGCCGGCGGGCCTCGGCGGGCCGTCGGGGTCGCCCGTCAAATGGGGGAGACCGCCGCGCGCCTGGGCGGCGCCGTCGACCATCGCCTTGTCGGCGAGCGGTCCCCGGGGGCCGAAGCCGTTGACGGCCGCGTAGACGAGCTGCGGGTTCAGCGCGCGCAGCGCCTCGTAGCCAAATCCCAGCCGTTCCATCGCCAACTCGCGATAGTTCGTCAGGAAGACGTCCGAACGCTCGATCAGCCGGTAGAGCGCGGACCGCCCGAGCTCTCCCTCGGCGTCGACTCGCAGCATCTTCTTGCCGCGGTTGACGGCGACGAACTGCGTACCGTGCGCCTCTTGCGGGTGGGGATTGTTCGGCCCTCGCAGAAAGCGCGTCGCCTCTCCGGTCGGGCGCTCGACCTTGACCACCTCGGCGCCCATGTCTGAGAGATAGAGCCCTGCAGCGGGCCCCTGGACGGCCGTCGTCATGTCGACGACCCGGTAGCCGGACAGTGGTTCGGGCAATGGAGCCTCCAGGGTGTCCCCGGTCATTCTAACTCGGGGAGAACCGGCAGGATATGATGCGTGGATTGTAGTGTTACGGGGGCAGCCGTGAGCGTGACCGCAGCACCGATGACAGGCGACGAGGACCGGGTCGGCCGGTTCAACTACGTCGACCCGTCCGTTCGACATTCCCTCTACCGAAACGGAAAGATGCTCACGCGGCGTGACGCTGATGGCAGCGACGCCGGCACCGAGGGGGTCGTCCTCGAGCAGCGGAGGATGACGGTCCACAACGCTCGACTCATGGACGGGGCGAAGCGCCGGACCCTCGCCAGGAACGGATTGGAGCTGCTCACCCGACCCCTCCTGCGTCCCGACCTCGACTTCTTCGATCATCTGGAGGTCGTGGGGGACTACTACCGCGAATGTGCGCAGGTGGTTCGGGAGGCCACCACAGCCCGCCATGTCTTTGCCTTCGACCACAACGTACGCTCTGCAGCCGGGAAGGAAAGCAAGCGACGGATCAGCGGGGGGCAGCAGGTGCAGGGCCCGGCCCACCTCGCGCACGGCGATTACACGCTGAGGAGCGCTCCGGAGCGGTTGAGAGACCTCGCAAAGCCTCCGAGCGCCAACGACACGCTGCGCTCGATCATCGATCGGGCCCTGCTGGAGCCCGAGATGGTGGATCGGGCGCTCGGCGATGACGGACGTTTCGCGTTCATCAACGTCTGGCGCAACATTGCCCACGAGCCGGTCGCATCAGATCCCGTCGCGTTGTGCGACGCGCAGAGCGTAGAGCCTGAAGACCTCGTCGTGTTCGAGATCCACTATCGAGACCGAGTGGGCGAGAACTACTTTGCGAAGCATTCGTCACGACACCAGTGGTACTACTATCCAGCGCTAACACGAGACGAGGCGCTGCTCATCAAGCAGTGGGACTCCGGAGGCAACCTGGCCCGCTCACAGGGTCATCGAGGTGATGCCGCTGACGTGTGGGCCCCCTGCACCTTCAGCTTTCACAGCGCCTTCGAGGATCCGTCTGCGTCCCCCGATGCCCCAGAACGCTGGAGTATCGAAGTTCGGTGTGTCGCGATTTACGACTGAGGGGCCTTGACTCTATACTTAGGTATAGGGTCTATATTCCGGAGGAAGGGAGGCGCCATGGTCGGACTGAGCCTGAGGATCGGGGCCGCCGCAGAGGCCGCGGGCGTCAACGTGCAGACCCTTCACTACTACGAGCGGCGCGGGTTGTTGCGGCCGCGAGCGCGTAGCGGCGCGGGCTACCGCGAGTACGGCGAAGTTGAGGTGCGGCGGGTGCGCGGGATCAAACGGGCGCAGTCGCTGGGCTTCACGCTGGGTGAGATCCGAGAGCTCATTGGCGTCGCCGAGTCGCATCGCTCGGCGCGCAACGTGGAGTCATTCGCGCGGCACAAGCTCGACGAGATCGACCGGAAGATCGGCGCGCTCGAGGTTGCGCGCGCCACGTTGAAGGACACCATCGAAGCCTGCGCGTGCGGCGGCGACCTGCGCCGCTGCGACGTAATCGCGGGCCTGGGAGACCCGAATGAGTGAGATCCCCGTCGAAGCACCCCGCTGCTCGCTTCCGGCCGACCAGCTCGCCCTGCGAAAGGAAGAGCTGGGCAACGGCTTGGCGAGGCGCATCGTCGCGGCGCGCGAGCTGCCCGACGGCATCGCGCTCGGCTTCGGGCCTGGCACAGATGTTCGCGCCGAGATCGACGCCTTCATCGCCTTCGAGAGCCGCTGCTGCAGCTTTGCCAGCTACAACGTGCGCACGCACGAGGGCGACGAGCGCACGTGGCTCGAGATTCACGGCCCCGTGGGCACGTCCGCGCTTATGGGCCGTCTGGTCCCGCCGACGGTTGCGGTGGAGAGACTCGGCAGGCCCGCCAGCTGGCGGCGGCCCTTCCGCTGGGGGTGCGGCGTCTGCGGTCGCGGTGCTGATCTGCTGCGCCACTCCGCTGCTTCCGCTGCTGCTCGGCGCCCTGGGCCTGGCTGTGCTGCTTCCGTGGCTGGGGCCGTGGCTCGATGGAGCGGCCCTCGCACTGCTGGTCGTCTCGTGCGGCCCGCTCGGCTGGGCACTGCACCGGCGCGCGAGGGCGCGGGCGGCTCCGGCAGGGGTTACCACGGGCCGATAGCGGGTCGCCCATCCCTATCTGGCGCCTCACAGAGGGCGAGGAGATCACCATGGAGCTCGACCAGGTCATGCGAACGGCCTTCGCGGCACGCGAGTTCACCGACGACCCGCTGCCCGACGACGTGCTCTATCGGATCCTCGACCGTGCCCGCTTCGCGCCTAGCGGCGGTAACCGCCAGGGCTGGCGTGTCATCGTCGTCCGCGACCGCAGCGTACGCCGGCAACTTGCGGAGCTCGTCAAACCGACGATGCAGCTCTACGTCGCCCAGGTGCAGGCGGGCGAGAACCCCTTCAACACTGTGCACGAGTCCAAGGTCGACCCCGCCTCTGTGGGCGACGTTGTCGTGCCCGCCCAGCTCCTCGACTACTTCGAGACGGTTTCGGTTCTGCTCCTGGTCGCTGTTGATCTGAGAGTGGTCGCGTCCCTCGACCGCGACCTTTCGCGCGTGGGTGTGATCAGCGGCGCGTCGATCTACCCGTTCGTGTGGAACATCCTCCTCGCGGCGCGGGGCGAAGGCTACGGCGGGGCGCTCACCACCTTCCTCGCCGGTCGCGAGCCCGAGGCGCAGAAGCTCCTCGACCTGCCCGAGCACTTCGCTATCGCAGCGCTGCTCCCGATCGGCAAGCCGACGAAGCAGCTGACACGCCTGCGCCGCAACCCCGTCGAGGATTTCACCGTCCTGGAGCGCTGGGGAGGCGAGCCCTTCCGGGGCACGTAGTCCGAGCTCTATTGGGCCCGCGCGGCCATCGCCGCCCGGGCAGAGCGGCATTCAGCTACCGCCCCCGGAACTGAGGCTCGCGCTTCTCCAGGAAGGCACGGAAAGCCTCCTGCGTGTCCTCGCTGGCCCCAATTCGCACATGGTGCTCCGTCTCGAGATCGACGTAGTCGCCAAAGTCCATGCGCTCTGCGGCGACGTAGTGCGCCTTGAGGTACTTGAGCGCGACGGGCGAGCGGCGCTCAAGGCGGCCGACCAGCTCCTCGACCTCCTTGCGAAACACCTCGTCGTCCCAGACCCGCGAGACGAGGCCCATCTGCTGCGCCTCCTCCGCCGTGAACTTCTCGACCAGAAAGGAGAGGTCCCGGGCCCGCGCTGCTCCCACGAGGCGGGGAAGGCTCCAGGGCAGACCCATGTCCCCAGCGAAAGCCACGTTCAGAAACG
Source organism: Myxococcota bacterium (assembly GCA_965247115.1). GTDB lineage: Bacteria > Myxococcota_A > UBA9160 > SZUA-336 > SZUA-336 > JAUXJB01. The sequence continues at coordinate 710,672 of CBDFGR010000003.1, read as the reverse complement.
CGGTGTTGAAGCGCGCCGAACGCGCAGCCACCCGGAGGTCACACCCGCAGGCCCAGCCCAACCCCGCGCCGGCGCACGCGCCGTTGATCGCGGCCAGGGTGACCGCCGGCATCTGGTGGAGCAGAACCGGGACGCGGAAGTGCAGCGGCTCGGCCGTGTCGGCGGCGTCGTGCTCCCCCGAGGTGGCCCAGTTCAGGTCGGCGCCAGGGCAAAACGACGTGCCCTCCCCGGTCAGCAGCAGCACCCGGAGAGAGGGATCCGCCGCAGCCTCGGTCAGGGCCGTGTGGGTCTCCCGAACCATGCGCTTGGTCATCCCGTTGCGCTGATCCGGACGGTCCAGGGTGAGGCGCGCGATGCCACCGGAGACCTCGTAACGGATCGTTTCGTAGCTCGACATTTGCAGCCTCCCGAGTGAAAGTCAGCTCCTAGACTACACAAGAGCCGGAGCCGATGACGCCGCGGTTCGCGACTCGCTCAAATAGGCCAGGATGCTCGAGCTTCAGAGATCTACTGGGATCAGGAACATCGCGACGAGGTTCACGGCAAGGCACGCGAGCGCGATCAGGAACGTGTAGCCGACGATATCCCCGAAGCGCATGCGGGTGACCGCGAGGATCGGGATCGCAAGGAACGGCTGAATCAGGTTCGTCGTAGAGTCGCCGTACGCGTAGGCGAGCAGAACGGTGACCGTCGAGACGTCGAGCGCCTGGCCGGCCGGCAGCAGAAACGGCGCCTCGATCAGCCACTTGGAGCCAGCGGACGGCACGAACAGGTTCATGACACCTGAGTACACGTAGACAAGAAGCGGGTACGTGCGCTGGCTAGCAAGCTCGGCGAAGAGCGTGCCAAGCCACGCGCCGAGTCCGGTGTTCTGCATGAGTCCGAAGATGCCCGCGTAGAACGGGAACTGCAGGATGATCCCCCAGGCGGCATCCACACCGTCGCGACAGGCGCGGAGGAAGGGCAGCGGGCGCCCGTGGAGCACGAGCGCGAGCGCCAGGAAGACCACATTGTAGGCATTGATGCTCCAGCTCACGCCGAAACCACGCGTCGCGATCGAGTGGCCGAGTGGGTAGACGAGCAGGATCACCGCGAGCCATACCCAGCCGCGAAACGCATCGACACGGCCCGCCGGTGTCGGCAGGGGCGCGACCGCTTCCGGCGGCTTTGGGAGAATGCGCTCGACCTCGGTGGGTGTCAGGCTGCGAACGTTGCGGCGCGGGTGAAGTGCCATCGAAGCGACCAGCCCGACGGCGCCGATCACGGGCAGGTAGACCAGGTTGAAAGGGTTGAACAAGGTCTCCGTCACCGGGTAGAGGCGGTCGACGACGGCCAGCCCGCTCCCAGGCTCGAGCAGGGGGTTGCCCGGAGTCGCGAGGATCAGCGGCCCCGAGCCGGAGAAGCCGCCGTGCCAGACAGTGCCAAGCCCCATGTACGACGCCGCAACCAGAACCCGCACGTCTGCACGCGGGTTGCGCTTACACAGGAATGGGACGAACAGCGCGCAGGCGACAATGCAGAAGGCCCAGTTCAGGTAGCCTGTCACCAACGAAACCGAGCCGGCCAGCGCTACCGCCTGCACTGGCTTCTGGGGGTCGGGAAGACCGGCGAGAAGATCGAGGGTGCGGTGGATAGGGCGCGAGGCGACACACGCGTGGGCCGCAACCAGTGCGATGGTGAACTGCATCGCGAGCTCGAGCAGGTTCCAGACGCCCGCGCCCCACGCGAGCACTGTCTCTTGGGGCCCGGCACCCGCTCCAAACAGCGTCAACAAGAGGGCGACGGCCGTCAGCAGCATGCAGATCACCCAGGCGTCCGGTACCCAGCGCTCGGTCACCTCCGAGAGCGCTCCGCCGAGGTCCCGTAGTGCGTCGAGCCATCCCACTGAGCGCGTACCCTAACCCAGGATGAAGCTGATGCGAAACCCTACTATGCTGCTGGTGCATTGCTGGAATCACCGTCGCCGGCTCGCGGAACGGACCCCACTCGCTGGCAAAGCCGTCGGTACCGAGGTCAGACGGTGCCGGGAGCGGCTACGTGGACTTCTGGAAACTCATCAAAATCACGTACTGCGATCAGAGGATTTGGAACCCTCTGTCGGACGCTAAGGTCGATGACCTCGTCGAATTCCTACAGCTTCCGCTGGGCGGGCGCATTCTTGACATTGCGTGCGGGCCAGGAGAGGTCCTTTGTCGCGCCGCTCAGCGCTGGAGTGCGCACGGTATCGGGGTGGATGTGTTCCCGTGGGTCATCGGCGTCGCGCGCGAAACTGCCGTCAAGTACGAACTTGCTGACCGGGTCGAGATTATCGAGGGGGACGGCGCGAAGTTTGAGGGAGACGCGGAATCATTCGACGCGTCGATGTGTCTCGGCGCCAGCTGGATCTGGAACGGGCACCGGGGGACCCTAGAGGCTCTAGGGAGGTGGACCAAGCGGGGCGGTACGATCGTCACGGGTCAGCCGTTTTGGATTCGGGAGCCCTCGCCTGACCACTTGAAAGCGTCCGGGTTCTCGCGGGAGAGCTATCACTCACATCGCGGGAACGTCGAGGTGGGGACTGAGAGCGGGCTTCGCTTTCTTCGCGCAATCGTTTCGAGCACGGACGATTGGGACCGCTTTGAAGGGGATCATTTTTATGCCGCTGAAAAGTATGCTCACGAACACCCCGATGACCCGGACTCTGCGGCTCTCCGAGACCCGAAGTTTGTTGACACCTACTTGAGATGGGGCAGGGACGAGATGGGATGGGCGGTCTACTTTTTTCTCAAGCCCTGACGGACTTATTCGGCTGCGTTTCGACTAGTGGTCCGGCTATGGGCTGAGGCAGCCTCACGGCTCGGTCCAGGGCAGTGCTTCCCAGAGCTGGACCGAGCCGTCGTGCAGGGCGGCGGCGATCAGGCTGCCGTCGGGGCTCCACGCAACGGTGTAGGGCTTCGCGGCCGGAGTGAGGGTGACGAGCTCGTTCCCGTTCAGGTCCCACACGCCGAGGCCGTCTCGTTGAGACTGGGTCAGGACGCGCCGGCCATCCGGGCTGAACCGGGCGCTGTAGGGGTGAGCTGGGCAGCAGAGGGTAGTGACGAGATCACCGGTTTCCGTATCCCACACATTGACCCGGTTGGCATAGACCGAGATCACCGCGAGACGTCGTCCATCTGGGCTGAAGCGAAGACCGGACTGCATGACAAGCTCGTCGCGAAATACCCTTACCCCGTTCCCTGTCCTGGCATCCCAGGTTGCGACTTCCCCCCCTTTCACGCTCAACGAACTTCCGGGCAGAACCCCGTCCTTCGGGGGATTCGAACCAAACGCGGGCCCGACGAATCCCGCGATGCGTGAGCCGTCCGGGCTGAACGCTAGCCCAGCACCTCCAAGTTCGCGGATCAACTCCCCGCTCTCGGCATCCCAGAGCAGGTGATTGTTGAGAATCCTGCGTCCTCCCGCGCCGACCTCAACTGCGTCTCCGACCATCAGCCGCGGCCAGAGCTCGACCCCGGGGAGTGTCATCGATATCTCCCCCGTTGCGGTGTCGACGACCCACGCATCGGGACCAGCGGCTTGATGGACGACGCGTCGCCCGTCGGGACTGAAGATCTGTCGACCGGATCGGAGCACTCCCAACAGGTGAGAATCCCCCCAATGGACCCCCCCGCCATGAATGTAGGCCGCTGCCTGAGTCAGCTGTTCGCTCGAATAGCTTCCGTCGAGGCGGAAACGCTGCTCGCCTGTCGCGGTATCCCATAGTGCCACCGTGCCATCGATCGATGTGGAGAAGACCGAGCGCCCGTCCGGGCTACAGGACACGCTCGTGACGGGTCCCTCGTGGCCCGCAAGAAGGTGCGCTCGCTCGCGCGTCGCCACGTCCCACACGGAGAGGGTGTGGTCGAGGGAGCCCGCAACGAGGCGGGACCCATCCGGCGTGAAGCAGAGCTGCAGGACCAGGTTGCCGTGTCCGCGGAGGCGTGCAAGATCGCGCGGCGCTCCTGCTGCGGGCACGAGGATCCGGATCCCGCCGTCGTCCGGATCCAGGTATGCGTACCTGCTCCCATCCGGGCTGAACGCGGACCCGAAGTAATCCGACGCGAGCTGGCCCGCCGTGTCGGGGACGAAGCGCGCCAGCTCCGGTCCGGTCGTGGTGCCGTTCCCGGGCTCGGCGGGCGTCTCGATGAAGCGGATCGTGCCGTCGGCTCCGACTCCCGCCGTGACGGTCCCATCCGCAGTCCTGGCACCATACCAGTCGACTTCGGAATCCGCGTGTTCCCAGATCTTCCTTCCGGAGTGGACATCCCAGGCCGCTCCGAGTCCGCTTTTACCACCTCGCTCAACGGCTAAGGCGGCGATTCCCCCGTCCGGATTCCCCACAACCCGGACGAGAAATCGATCCGGAGCAACGGGGAGCGTGCTCGCGTCCAGCAGCTCTCCGGTTATCAGGTCCCAGGTTCTGAGCTCGTTGAGACCCCAGGGAGCCATCATTCGGCCCTCGGAGGGGAAGGCCACACCGATGGGCGCGAACGGGGCCACGTTCGGCAGCGTGATTTCCGTCCGCAGACGGCCGGTCGCCACGTCCCAGATGGTGAGCTGGTACTCCAACCAGTCTTCGGAGGTGCTCCTCATCGAAGAGATGACAAGAGCCGAGTCGTCCGGGCTGAAGGTCGGCACGAAGAAGAAACCGAACGGGAACTCGAAGCTCCGGATCGCAGCCCCTGTCTCCACGTTCCAGAGCACTGCAAGGTCTCCCGAGTCCGTCGCTCCGGAAGACTCGTCCTCGCGGGCGACCAGCCATCTGCCGTCATGGCTCCCCGCAAGGAAGCCACTCGAGGTCTCGGAGAGCAGCCTGATCGCCTCGCCAGATTCCACATCCCAGACCTGGACGGGCGTTCCCTGTGTCCAGAAGATCAGCCTCCGTCCGTCGCCGCTGAAGAGGAGTTGCCAATCGGTCAAACCACGCTTTCCCGGGAGGGTCGCCATGACGGTTGGCACGGCATTCCTCCAGATCTCCGCAGCGGTCTCCCCGGTTTGGAGCACGAGCGGAGTGCGACCGGGCCGTGCATCGCCCAGCCCCGCTTCGCGCGCCAGGTATCCCCACTCCCAGCCCCTGTATTGCGGAGCCGCGCGCTCGATAGACGCCTGGGCCAACCCCCGTCTGCCCTGCTCCAGGCGGGCGAAGCTCAGCTGGATATCGGAGACGTAGCTCGCGGCCTGGGCGCGCTCGCGCAGGCTGCTCTCGCGCTGGCGCAGGCTGCTCTCCCGCCAGGCCAGGGCCGCCACGGCCAGGGTCAGGCTGATCCCCGCGACACTCGCCACCGTGAACTGACGGCGCCGGCGGCGGGCGCGCTCCGCCTCGCGGCGCTGGCGCGCCTCGGTCTGACGCCGGGCACGGCGTTGCTCGAGGCCGCGCAGTCGCTGCGCCAGCTCGGCCGCACTCGCAATGCGGCGCGCCGGATCCCCATCCACGCACGCGGCGATGTCCTCGCGCAGCAGCTCGTCGTCGACGTCGCGCTCCCAACCGGGCGCGAGCACCCTGCCGAAGTTGCCCGCCACGCTCTGGTACAGCATCACTCCGAGCGAGTAGAGGTCGGAGAGCGTGGTTGACGGCTGGCCGGCGATGACCTCGGGAGCCATGTAGAGCGGCGTGCCGCTCGTGCTCCCGCTGCCCGAGAGGAGGGTCTGCGTGAGACCTTCGACCGTGATGCCCTGCTTCGCGAGCGCCTCTCCGTCCGTCACCAGCCCGATCCCGAAGTCCGTGAGGCGGGCCCGAGCGCGTCCCGTCTCGGAATCGGTGTGGATCAGGACGTTCGCGGGCTTGATGTCCTTGTGGAGCACGCCCACCGAGTGCGCCGCGCCGAGCGCGACCGCGCTCTCGGCCACGAGCTCGAGCCGCTCCGGGAGGGGAACCTGGGTGAGACCGCCGCGCTCCTCGGCCCAGTCCAGCAGGTCGCCTCCCTCGCTGTACTCAGCCTCGAGGAAGTAGGGAGGGTGGTCGAACTCCCAGTCGAGGATCTGGGCGATGTCGTCCCGGTGTCCGAGCGACCCCTTGAGGAGCCGGAACAGCACCACTTCGCGCCGCAGTCCCCGCAGGCGTTCGGACTCGAAACAGAACTTGAACGTGCGCCTGGCACCGGTCTTGGCATGGGCGGCGATCCAGACCTCGCCAAAGCCCCCCTCCCCCACGCTGCGGTCGAGCACCCAGTGCGCGCGGGTCGGAATCGTGAGTCCTGCGGCAGGACGCCAGCCTAGGGTGAGCTCCTCCTCGGCGCTGACGGTCCGCTTACCCTTTTCGGTGTCAGGAGGCGGCGAGAGCGGAGAGAGCCCGGGCACGCCGACCTCGAAGACATCGACCGGCTCGTCTACCCCGTAGAGCAGGTAGGCGCCATGGGCGAGCCACTCCAGAGTGTCCCCGGTGTCGCTCCCCACCGCGGCCCGCCGTGCCAGATCGAAGGCGCTCTGGGTGAGCAGGGTCTGTCCCCCTTGAGCCAGCCCCATGACTCGGGCGGCAAGCGGCTTCGCGAGGCCCTCGACGTCGAAGGGCTTCGCGCCACGAGCTACCTCGTCCGCCGGGTTCTCGCGAAGGATCACCTCGCCAAGATGGATCCCGGTGCGTGCGCGTAGCTCCACATCTAGCTCGTGCGACAGCGCCTCCAGCGCGCGGTGGTAGGCGAGGGCGTAGGTCACGGCCTCGCTCGGCCGGTCGAAGAGCAGCAGAAACCCATCGGACTTGTCGATCTCGCGTCCGCCGTAGTCGGGGAGCAGCTCGCGCGCCAGGTGATCGTGGCGCGCCCAGATCTCGCTCGCGCGCTGGTCTCCCACTCGTTCGGTCAGGCGCGTGCTCCCCACCAGATCCGTCAGGAGCAGGGTCTTGAGAACCGAACCTCCCGACCCGGATGGGTCCGCCACCGGGGAGTCAGGCGTCGCCGTCATCTGCTCCTCGAAGCGGGTGCGGGGTAGTGCGTATGGACCCGAGACACTTACGGTTCGCTCCAGGGCAGGGCTTCCCAGAGCTGGACCGAGCCGTCGTGCAGGGCGGCGGCGATCAGGCTGCCGTCGGGGCTCCACGCGACGGTGTAGGGCTTTGCGGCCGGGGTGAGAGTGACGAGCTCGTTCCCGTCCAGATCCCAGACGCCGAGGCCGTCTCGTTGAGACTGGGTCAGGACGCGCTCGCCGTCCGGGCTGAACGAAGCGCTGTAGGGGTGACCTGGACAGCAAAGGGTGGTGACGAGATCACCAGTTTCCGTATCCCACACGTTGACCCGGTTGGCATCGACTGCGATCACTGCGAGACGTCGGCCATCTGGGCTGAAGCGAAGCCCGGACGGCATGACAAGCTCGTCGCGAAATACCCTTACACCGTTCCCTGTCCTGGCATCCCAGGTTGCGAGTTCCCCCCCTTTCACGCTCAACGAAGTGCCGGGCAGAACCCCGGCCTTCGGGGGATTCGAACCGAACGCGGGCCCGACGAATCCCGCGATGCGTGAGCCATCCGGGCTGAACGCTTGCCCAGAACCTCCAAGTTCGCGGATGAACTCCCCGCTCGCGGCATCCCAGAGCAGGTGGTTGTTGAGAATCCTGCGTCCTCCCGCGCCGACCTCAATGGCGTCTCCGAACATCAGCCGCGGCCAAAGCTCCACCCCGGGGAGTGTCATCGATATCTCCCCCGTTGCGGTGTCGACGACCCACGCATCGGGACCAGCGGCTTGATGGACGAGGCGTCGCCCGTCGGGACTGAAGATCTGTCGAGCGGACCTGAGCACTTCCCACAGGTGAGACTCCCGCCCCCCGCCTTGAACGTAGGCCGCTGCCTGAGTCAGCTCTTCGCTCGAATAGCCTCCGGCGAGGCGAAAACGCCGCTCGCCTGTCGAGGTATCCCACAGCGCCACCGTTCCGTCGGTCGACGTGGAGAAGACCGAGCGCCCGTCCGGGCTACAAGACACCCTCGTGACGGGTCCCTCGTGGCCCTTCAGGATGTGCACTTGCTCGCGCGTCTCCACGTCCCACACGGAGAGGGTGTGGTCGAGGGAGCCCGCAACGAGGCGGGATCCATCCGGCGTGAAGCAGAGCTGCAGGACCAGGTCGCCGTGTCCGCCGAGGCGTGTGAGATCGCGCGGGGCTCCTGCTGCGGGCACGAGGATACGGATCCCGCCGTCGTCCGGATCCAAGTATGCATACCGGCTCCCATCCGGGCTGAACGCGGATCCGAAATAATCCGACGCTAGTGGGCCCGCCGTGTCGATGACGAAGCGCGCCAACTCCGGTCCTGTCGTGGTGCCGTTCCCTGGCTCGGGGGGCGTCTCCATGAAGCGGATCGTACCGTCGGCTCCTACTCCCGCCGTGACGGTCCCATCCGCAGTCCTGGCACCGTACCAGTCGACTTCGGAATCCGCGTGTTCCCAGATCTTCCTTCCGGAGTGGACATCCCAGGCCGCTCTTACCACCTCGCTCAATGGATAAGGCGACGATTCCCCCGTCCGGATTCCCCACAACCCGGGCGAGAAATCGATCCGGAGCGACGGGAAGCGTGCTCGCGTCCAGCAGCTCTCCGGTCATCAGGTCCCAGGTTCTGAGCTCGTCGAGACCCCAGGGAGCCATCATTCGGCCCTCGGAGAGGAAGGCCACACCGATGGGCGGGACCGGGGCCACGATCGGCAGCGTGATTTCCGTCCGCAGACGGCCGCTCGCCACGTCCCAGATGGTGAGTTGGTACGCGATCCAGTCCTCAGACCTGCCCCCCATCGAAGATACGACAAGAACCGAGTCGTCTGGGCTGAAGGTCGGCACAAAGAAACTGCCGAAGGGGAACTCGAAGCTCCGGATCGCAGCCCCTGTCTCCACGTTCCAGAGCACCGCAAGGTCTCCCGAGTCCGTCGCTCCGGAAGACTCGTCCTCGCGGGCGACCAGCCATCTGCCGTCATGGCTCCCAGCAAGGAAGCCACTCGAGGTCTCGGAGAGCAGCCTGATTGCCTCGCCAGACTCCACATCCCAGACCTGGACGGGCGTTCCCTGTGTCCAGAAGATCAGCCTCCGTCCGTCGCCGCTGAAGAGGAGTTGCCAATCGGTCAAACCACGCTTTCCCGGGAGGGTCGCCATGACGGTTGGCACGGCATTCCTCCAGATCTCCGCAGCGGTCTCCCCGGTTTGGAGCACGAGCGGAGTGCGACCGGGCCGTGCATCGCCCAGCCCCGCTTCGCGCGCCAGATACCCCCACTCCCAGCCCCTATACTGCGGAGGCGCGCGCTCGAGCGACGCCTGCGCCAGCCCGCGCCTGCCCTGCTCCAGGCGGGCGAAGCTCAGCTGGATGTCGGAGACGTAGCTCGCGGCCTGGGCGAGCTCGCGAAGGCTGCTCTCGCGCCAGGCCAGGGCTGCCACGGCCAGGGTCAGGCTGACCCCCACGATGCTCGCTAGCGTGAACTGACGCCGGCGCCGATGGGCGCGCTCCGCCTCGCGGCGCTGGCGCGCCTCGCTCTCACGCTGGGCGCGACGCTGCTCGAGCCCTCGCAGCCGCTGCGCCAGCTCGTCCGCGCTCGCCAGGCGGCGGGCGGGATCCCCGTCCACGCAGCCGGCGATGTCCTCGCGCAGCAGCGCGTCGTCGACGTCGCGCTCCCAGCCGGGCGCCAGCACTCGCTCGAAGTTGCCCGCGACGCTCTGGTACAGCACGACTCCCAGTGCGTACACGTCCGAGCGCGTGGTCGGAGGCTGACCGGCGAGGACCTCTGGCGCCAGGTAGAGCGGCGTGCCCGTGCTCCCGCTGCCCGAAAGCAGGGTCTGGGTCAGGCCGTGGGCGGTGATGCCCTGCTTCGCCAGAGCCTCCCGGTCCGTGACCAGACCGATCCCGAAGTCCGTGAGTCGGGCCCGGGAGCGCTGCGTCTCCGGATCGGTGTGGATCAGGATGTTGGCGGGCTTGATGTCCTTGTGGAGCACGCCCACGGAGTGGGCCGCGCCCAGCGCCACCGCCGTCTGCGCCACGAGCTCGAGCCGCTCGTCCAGCGGGATCTCGCCGGCCCCCCCGTGATCCTCCGCCCACGCGGAGAGATCACCCCCCGCGCTGTACTCCCCCTCGAGGAAGTAGGGAGGCTCATCGAACTGCCAGTCCAGGATCTGCGCGATGTCGTCGCGGTCTCCGAGCGCCTCCTTGAGCAGGCGGAACAGCACCACCTCGCGCCGCAGGCCCCGCAGTCGCTCCGACTCGAAGCAGAACTTGAACACGCGCCTTGCGCCGGTCTTGGCGTGGGACGCGATCCAGACCTCTCCAAAGCCCCCCTCGCCCACGCCGCGCTCGAGCACCCAGTTCGGGCGGGTCGGAATCGCGAGCCCGGCGGCGGGACGCCAGCCGAGCATGAGCTGCTCGTCGGGAGTGATGGCTCGCTTGCCCTTCTCGCTATCGGGAGGGGCCGAGAGCGGCGCGAGCCCTGGCACGCCGACCTCGAACAGCTCCACGGGCTCGTCAATTCCGGCCAGCAGGTAGGCCCCGTGCGCCAGCCACTGCAACGTCTCGCCGGTGTCGCTCCCCACCGCGGCGCGCCGCGCCAGGTCGACGGCCCCGCGCGTGAGCAGGGTCTGCCCCCCCTGAGCCAAGGCCATGACGCGTGCCGCCAGCGGCTTCGCGAGGCCCTCGACGTCGAAGGGCTTGGCCCCGCGAGCGACCTCGTCCGGGGGGTTCTCGCGCAGGATGACCTCGCCCAGGTGGATCCCGGCGCGGGCGCGGAGCTCCACGCCGAGCTCGTGCGACAGCGCCTCCAGCGCGCGGTGGTAGGCGAGGGCGTAGGCCACGGCCTCGCTCGGCCGGTCGAAGAGCAGCAGGAACCCGTCGGACTTGTCGATCTCGCGTCCGCCTTGTCGAGCGAGCAGCTCGCGCGCCCGGTGGTCGTGGCGCGCCCAGATCTCGCTCGCGCGCTGGTCTCCCACCTGCTCGGTAAGGCGCGTGCTCCCAACCAGATCCGTCAGGAGCAGGGTCTTGAGAACCGATCCTCCCGACCCGGATGGGTCCGGCACCGGGGAGTCAGGCGTGGCCGTCATGAGCTCATGAGCATCATAGAACGGTGGCGTCTACAGAGCGAGTCTCGTGAGCTCGGGAGGCGGTTGAAGGTCGCTCGTTAGAACCGGTACTGCACCCAGCCCATGAGGCGGCGTGGCTGCTCGAGGGTGCCGATGATGATGGCGCTCTGCGGCGTGACCAACGGCCCGGCAAAGTTGGGGAACTTCTGGACGTCGATGTAGTACTCCTCATCGAACACGTTCTCGAGCCTCAAGCCGAGTTCCCAGTTCTGCCATTCGAGACCCACATTGAGGTCAACGACCGTGAAGCGATCGTTCTCCCAGATGGGGAAGTCGTCGCCCTCGGTATCGAAGAAGATCGCGTTGGTGGTGGCGGGCCCCTTTTGCCGTACCTGGAGGCGGCCGAACCCCCTCAAGTTGGTGTCAAACTCGTGGTTCCAATCGAGCGCATAGAAGGCGCTCCAGTCCGAGGCGTTGAGCGGCGTTCGTCCCGACATACTGCGACCCGTGAACGGCGAGCGCGTGCCACTCTTCCATTCGGCATCCAGGTAGCCGAATCCCGCGGAGAAGGTCCAGTCGGGATGGAGCAGCGCCTGCAGCTCCGCCTCCCATCCCCAGTTCCTGGAATCGCCCGCATTGATGATCGCCTCGACCGGTCCCTCTGACGTATCTACCTGGAGCTCGATCTGCCGGTCCTTGTAGTCGATCCTGAAGACGGCTCCGGTCAGCACCAGCCTGTCGTCCCACAAGCGGCCCTTGTAGCCGAGCTCGTGGTTCGTCGCCTTTTCACGCCCGTAACCGAACAGGTCACGCTCGCCCTCGAGGCTAGTCCCGTTGAAGTCGCCGGGTTCAAAGCCCTGGGAATAGAGTGCGTACAGCATCGACCGGTCGTCATCAAAGAACCACGACACGGAGCCTCGGAACAGGGTCTCCGTGTCCTTCTGATCGCCGGATACGCCACTGTCAAGGTCCTTCGACTTGGCCTCCCATGTGTCTACGCGAACGCCTGCTGAGAATTCCAGGACGTTCCAGCGATAGCTGCCGTTCGCGAAGCCGGCGACATTCTCGCGGTCCCCTTCGCCGGCGCCGGGATCCGTGAAGAAGACCAGCTTCTCCTCCTCGGGCGTGGGAATCCTGGGTGGATCCTCGAACAACAATCCGAAACCGCCGAAGAAGATCAATTCGCCACGTCCGTGCCGCTCGAGTTCCTGATAGTACCCTCCAAGCTGCCATTGGAACGGCCCTGACCCCGAAGACGTCAGACGCAGCTCCTGCGTAAACACGTCGAACCGGTGGTCGCGAAACGCATCAAAGACATACTCCTGGGTGAGATCAAGGTCGGTCTGTCTCTCCGAATCCGTATCCGTATTCGACGTAATAGAGGTGAGCATGAAGGCATCGAAGTCATAGTTGAGCTCCACGCTCCAGCCCCAGGTTTTCCGGTCGTGCGAATTATTGCGGCTGGTGTCGATCTCATCGGTGTACCGCAGATTGCCGTTGATCTCCCGGCTCCAGTTGTTGTTGGGACCATCGGACTCGTTGTAGCGCAGACTGGCATAGAGGGAGAGACGCTCTGTGAGCTCGCCCGCGATACTTGCACGCGCACCGTATCGATGGATCTCGCCTACGTTCCGATCGTTGTTGTTGCGCTCACCATTGAGGCGTGCGGAGTTGGGATTCTCCAGGTACGAATCGTCGGTCTCGCCGAAGTAGAAGAGGCGCGCTGCCCAGCTTTCTCCCAGCGGAACATTCAGCTCGAGTTCTGTGTCGTAGTAGTCGTCTTCACCGGCCGATAGCCTGACGCGGCCCGAAAATTCTGCCGGGTCGGGCCTGTTCAAGACCCATTTGATGGCGCCCCCGATATTGGCACCGCCGTACAGGATGCCCTGCGGCCCCTTCAGCACCTCGATTCGCGCGATGTCACCGAACCGGGAAGAGGCATCTCCGAAGATCTGGACGTCGTCCAGGTAGAAGCCGACTCCCTGGGTATTGCCGAACGCCCCAAGGCCTCGGATCGAGACGTTGGGAAACCCGTCCGTCCGCCTCCCCATATAGAGGTTGGGGACAAGCAATGAGATGTCCGAGAGACCGCTGATGTTGGCCCGGTCGATCTGGACCTCGGAGAAAGCGGTTACCGACTCCGGGATCTCGAGCAGGTTTTCCTCCCGCTTCCGAGAGGTGACGACGATCTCCTCGATCACGGCTCGCTCCGCGGCCGTCGGCACCAGCGCGGCGGCCGTGAGCTCGGCCGCAGCCGCCTGTGGCGGCGGCGTCTGCTCTAGCTCAGGGTCGTCGGCCCATGAGCTCGGAGCCGCAACGAGAAGCAATGCGCATGCGACCAGATCGAGAGCGGGGTTTCGTTTGGCGGCTTTGGACATCTGTCCCTTACTCGCTGCGAAGCTCGTGCAATTACGCCTACGGGGGACACGCTCTGTCAACCAGATCCTGTCGAGACGCCGGCCTGCCTAACCCTGTACGTGCAAGATGTGCCGGAGCCCGGCGGGCGTGGTCGATTTCTCGATTTCTTCCCGCCGGGTGACGACCGAGCGAATCGGGCGGCAGTGGACTGTAAGCACTGGATTGTGATGCGCAGCAGAGGGTTACGTACGTTTCAGGAGTGCGCAGTTCAAGCAACCTCCCGTCCCAAGCCGAGGAGGTTGTGGGATGGAGACGTTCGCGGACATCGCGGCCGAGTGGCTCGAAGACGTGCGCCGCACGAGGCGACCGAAGACTCACGAGTCCTATTGCATAGCGATCGCCAAGCTGTACGAGGTGGTCCCAGAGGCGCGCGAGCGATACATCACGCGCCAGGATCTGATCAAGTTCCGGGACAAGCGGGCTGACGACACGTCGGTCTTGAGCGCCAACCGTGACATGAAGTCACTGAAGGCGTGCCTCAACTGGGCGTGGGTGAACGAGCTCCCCCACCCGCAGGTTCCCCTAAAGCGGCTCTTGCTGCCGCCTCCCCTCGGAAGGACGAGACGCTGACGCCGGACCAGGTGGCTCTCGTGTTCGAGGCGGCGCAGTTCGATGTGCCGGCGCTCGTAGTGCTGAAGATCTGCCACGCGACCGGGATGAGGTTGGGCGAAGTGCTCAACCTGACCTGGTCGGATGTTGACGTCGCGGAGGGGTGCATCTCGGTCACGGCTAAGCCATGGTGGCAGCCGAAGACACAGGCCGCGCTGCGGACGGTGTACGCGCAGGAGCTCGTGCGGTGGCTGGACCAATACCGCAGCGAACTCCGGTTCAAGGGGCCGAAGGACCGCGTGTGCCAGATGGACACTCGACGGGGGAAGCCGTGGACGAAACGCGTTCACAGTCGGCTCAGGGCCGTCTATGATCGGGCCGAGATACGAGGCAAGAAACCGAGCCACGCGCTGCGACACACAGTGGCCAGCGACCTGGTGCAGAGCGGTGCTCCGATCCATGTTGCTCAGAAACAACTCGGGCACGCCAGCGCCTCGGTGACCCTTGGCATCTACGCTCACGCCCAGCGAAAAGGGCTGGCCGAGGCGGGCAGGGCGCTGGAGGACTACCGCCGCCGCGGCTGACCCTCCACGCCGGGTTGGGTCGGTGACGGCAGGTGTGACGGGCCGACCCGGATACCCCTCATAGGATGATTTTCCTCTATATTACAGGGTCTTGAGGGCGCGAGTAAAGCAGCTGCGACGAGGCGCCGTCGTAACCTAGTGTGCAACAGGTTCGGTCAGCGGCCGTTTCTGACCGTGCACTCCGACTCCCACAGCGAGGGAACCTGTCTCAAGAGCTCGGTTGTCAGAAGCACACAGACCTGACAAGTCCCTCCGCGAACTCTATCGCTTGGCACTCTCCGTGATCCCGGAGAGCGAGCCGGGATGACCAACGCGGCGAAGTTGCCGTAGAGCCAATTTATCGCGTAAGCCGTCACGCTGGCGGATCCCGCGTACGTTGCCGTCCACGCCCGGATCAGGCTGAGCGGGAGCCGATCTTGAACCGACCCGGGGTCCTGACCATTCCCGGTGCGTCGGCTTCCTGTTGCGCGCATCAGTGCTGCGGCGTGCACGTAAAGCAGAGCGGAGTCTCGCCGGGCCGGCAGGGCCGGCTCTCACACACGCCCAGCGGACCGCTTTCGAGCTGGCATAGAGCGCCGATCTCTCGGCACTCGCCGCTCGGCGCGGGTCGCGCGTACTCGCCGAGGTCGCAGCCGAGATAAGCGGCGAGGAGCGCCCCGGCGAAGGTCCGCGAGATCGAAGTCCGCATCGCAAGGAATGTATCAGCCGGTCGGCCTACCGCCTCTTCACCGAGAATGCGCACCGAGGGTGGCGTCTTCTAACGCGTTACCGAAAAGTCATCCGGGCCGGAGCGCGAGGAAGCGGTTCACCCTAGCCTCCTTCTTCTCCCATGCGGATAGGCCATCCTCGCCGGCTGCACTGCGGCGTCAAACTCTTTGGCCGACAGCACGCCCAGGCTCACACACGCCTCCTTGAGCGTTATGCCCTCGGCCTGGGCCTTGTGTGTGACCTCCGCGGCCTTGTCGTAACCGATCTTCGGCGTGAGCGCGGTGACGAGCATGAGCGAGCGGTCGACGGCCTCCGCGATCCGGTCGCGGTTCGCCTCCAGACCCTCGACCAGAAAGCGCCGGAAGGTGACGCAGGCGTCCGCCAGGATTCGCGCAGAGTGGATCAGATTGTGGACCATCACCGGCTTGAACACGTTGAGCTCGAAGTTGCCCTGGGAGCCGGCGATGCCGACCGCGGCGTCGTTGCCCATCACCTGGACGGCCACCATCGTCATCGCCTCGCACTGGGTGGGGTTGACCTTGCCAGGCATGATAGAGGAGCCGGGCTCGTTCGCGGGCAGGCTCAGCTCGCCGAGGCCGCAGCGCGGACCCGAGCCCGCCCAGCGGATGTCGTTGGCGATCTTCATGAGCGAGCACGCGAGCACGCGCAGCGCGCCCGACGCCATCACGATCGAGTCGTGGGCCGCCAGCGCCGCGAACTTGTTCGGCGCCGACGCGAAAGGCATGCCGGTGAGCTCGGCGATCTGGTCGGCGCAGCGCTCGGCGAAGCCCGCGGGGGCGTTGAGGCCAGTGCCCACGGCGGTGCCCCCGATGGCCAGCTCGTACAAGTCCGGCAGTACGCCGTCGAGCCTCCCGAGATCCGCGTCGAGCTGTGAGACGAAACCGGAGAACTCTTGGCCGAGCGTGAGGGGCACCGCGTCCTGCAGATGGGTCCGGCCGGTCTTGACGATGTCGCCGAACTCTTCCTGTTTGCGCTCCAGCGCGTCCCGCAGCTCGTTCACTGCGGGGATCAGCTTCTCGACAAGAATCCGGGCGGAGCCGATATACATTGCCGTCGGGAACGTGTCGTTGGAAGACTGTGAGCAATTGACGTGATCGTTCGGGTGGATGGGGTCCTTGCTCCCGAGCACTCCCCCGGCCAACTCGATCCCGCGATTCGCGAACGTTGGCATTCATGTTCGTCTGGGTTCCGCTGCCCGTCTGCCACACGCGCAGCGGAAAATGATCGTCGAGCTTGCCGTCGATCACCTCATCGGCAGCCTGCGTGATCCCGCCGGCGCGCTCCTCGTCGAGCACGCCCAGCTCGCGATTGGCCAGGGCCGCTGCCTTCTTGATCACTCCGAAGGCGTGCACGATCTCGACCGGCATGCGGTCTTCGCCGATCGAGAAGTGCGAGAGCGAGCGCTGCGTCTGCGCGCCCCAGTAGCGGTCGGCAGGCACCTCGATCTGGCCCATGGTGTCGCTCTCGACCCGGGTCTTGGGACTGGCCATGCGGACTCCCCTGACCTAAGGGCCGGATTATACGACAGCGGTAATCACGAGGGGTACGCCGGCTCAAAAGAACGCTTCCAAACATGACTCGCGTCCATGGCGGTACGGCGCCGGCACAAAGCTTGAAGACTCTCCCAGAGACGGGCAGGCTCAGAAGTCAGAACGGTCCCGGTGCATGCAAGACATCGATCTAAACAAAGCGCGTCTCGACCCAACCGCCGTTTTTTCGAGTCCCGAAGCGGTGGTTGAGCATCCCCAGCTTACCCGCGAGGAGAAGATCGACATCCTTCAGCGCTGGAAGTATGACGCGATCGGGCTTGAGGTGGCGGAAGAGGAAGGCATGGGAGGCGGCGAGCCCTCGATGCTGGAACAGGTTCTCAAGTCCCTCGCGGTCCTGCGCGTTGAGACGGATCATGAGCATTCACCGCCCACCAAGCAGGGCACCAAGTAACTCCCAGGCGTTGGGATGAGGCCCCTCCGGATCAGGCATCACAGGGTCGCATAGGCCATCTGCCAGAAGGCCCGCTCGTGCTGCGCGACCCTGCGGAAGGCCTCGCGCTCGGCATCCCCGGCGGGCTCGAGGATTCGGTTCGTTGCGGCCTCGAGTTCGCTCACGTAGGCCGCGAACGCATCGCTCGTCCAGTGCTCGACAAATTCCCGGAAGACGGGCGCCGCTGGAAGCGCGGTCCGCCACGCCTCGAGGTACGCGCGCTCGAGCGCCCAGAGCGCCGTAAGCTGAATCGAGTAGGGCTCCTCGGTGAGCGTGTGCAGGTAGTCGATGTAGGCGCGTGCGGTCGGATGGAGTGGCCTATCCAGATCGATCCGGCGCTCGTCCGCCTTGCGCTCGAACCAGTCGAGTTCCGCGACCATCGCCTGAACGCCGCTCGCGAGAACCTCCAGGTCTTCGCGCGGCGCGCCAGCTAGGAAGCGGGCTTCCGCGCGCGTCAGTGCCACCCCGAAGTGATAATCCTGGGAGAGCCAACGTGCGAAGGCGGCTGGGGCGAGCGTCCCGTCGCGGACCTGATCGAGGAACGAGTGGTGCGTCGCGTCGTACCATAGGGTCGCGTGGCTCTGAATCAGCTTCTCAGCCGTCACGCCGCATCCAAGGCCGCCTGGCGGTCATCTCTCCTCCGGGGCTGGCGCCCGGTCGCCTCGCACGCCGAAGCTCTCCCGCGGGCCGCCGCGCCGGCAGTGGGTTCAGCCCCCTCTCGAGTCCCGGGTGACTACTCAGCGCTTCGGCCTAAGGCACCTCGATCTCGATATACGACCCCTCTACTCGAACATTGTAGCTCGCTACACCGCGGGGAGCCGGAGGACTCAGGACCTCGCCCGTTTTGATGTTGTAGGTTGCGCCGTGCCAAGGACACGTGACGACATCGCTCTCGATCGTCCCCTCGGCCAGCGGACCGCCCATGTGGGCACACGTATTGTCGATTGCGTGGAACTCCCCGTCGACGTTGAAGAGAGCGATTTCCTTCCCCTCGATCTCGACCAGCCTGGCAGTCCCGGGCCCGAGGTCCTTGGTCTCGGCTACCTTTCTGAACACTCCCATTCCCAGTCGTCCTTGCTTTGACGGGGCCTCGTTTGGAGTTCGGAGACCGGAGTCACTCTACCGCTGGGGTCACAGCGGAGGAAGGAGATTCGGGGGCCTTCATCGCCGGCTTCTCGCCGCCAATCCCTCCGACGACTCCGGGGGCCTCGTTCCCATGGGACCGTAATGCCCCGGAGCGTGACACACTTGTGGCGAAATACGCCGGTGCCGGGATTCTTCTTCGATTGATTCGACGAGAATCGCGCAAACGGCAGGAGAGGGCTGGACTCCGTGAGCGAGCTGCGAGCGCTGTTGGTTACACCACTCTCCGGACTGCTCGCGCGCTTCGGCCGCGTCGGAGCAGAGGCTCTTCGCCTCTGGGGACGTGAGTGGCGTGCCGTGGGACGCCGCCGGCGTTCTCGCCGCCCGCTGCCTCAGAGACGCCGGGGCAGTGGAAGACGCGGCCCTATTGGCCGCCGCTCGGAGCCTCGATTGCCGGACGCTCTACGGAGACTTCCGCCTCGACCCGGCGACCGGGCTCCAGGTCGGGCACGAGGTACTTACCGTGCAATGGCAGGGCGGCGCGCGGCGCATCGTGTGGCCTCCGAAGTTCGCCGACCGGTCCCTCCTCTATCCTCGCTTCACGCGGTGAAGTGGGCTCCTCCAGCTCGACTTTGATGTTGTTTCAGGAGAGCGCGATGTCGACCTCGACTAGGTGGTCCAGCCCGATGCCCTCGATTTGAACGCGCGCTGTTGCCTTCAACTTTTCGTTGCCCGTGAGCTGGCCGGCCTCGGCCGCCCTGCGCACGGCGCGCTCGATCTCCCGCTGGGAGGTGACACCCACCTGCTTGAGAAACTTGCGCACTTCCCTGTTGAATGTGTACTCATTCATCATGGCCTGGTCTGCTCTCCTCTTCAGACACCATGCTACGGCAGAAGCGCGGGCACGGTGAGGATGGTGTTGACCCTCTGGAGTCGAGCGCGCTCGACACATCCTTACTGACAAACCATCGACAGGAATGAGCGGAGACGCAATGGCAGTCCTTGCCCGTCCTGGCCTCGTTCGCAGGCTGGTCGGAGCAGTTCGTCGGGGACGGTTGCCCGTCGTTCTCGGCGGACCCGGGACCGGGAAGACGACCGTTGCGCGAGCCGCGGCCGCGCAGCTCGCTCCAGGCGTCGGAGTACTCGAGCTCCCCGACGACGAGGCGCTGGACCTGGAGGCTCTCGAAGAGGTGGGGCAGCGCCCGTGCGTTCTCGTCGGAGCGCTCGAGCTCCACCGCTCGCTCGAGGCCCAGGGTCCCGCGTGTCGAATCGCGGGCAGGACCGTCCAGCGCTTCCCGCTCGTGCCTCTTACTCGTCGCCAGTCACTCGCCTGGGTGCGGACCATCGGGGGTGGGTCGCTGCCGGTAAACGAGTTCGAGCCTATGTTTCGGGCCACAGGCGGCCATCCCTCCCTGATCGCGGCATGGGTCGAGAAGCGGGGCCGCAGTGTCGCGGTCGGCCCACTCGCCGATGCGTTGGTCGGGGCGCTTGAGCCCCTGTTCGCGCGCATCGACCAAGCGCTCGAGCATCCCGAGCTAGCCGGACTCTACGAGTGGCTCGACCAGAACGGCCCCGCCCGTGTCACCGCCTTGCGGACGGCCACGGGCGCGCGGAAGGGGAGCATCGATCGTCTGGTCATGGCAGGACCGGTCTCGCGCGCCCTGGCTGCCGAGGCGGCAGAGATCGCGATCAGCTGCGGCCTCTACAGGCGCCATCGAGACCTGCAGTCCGGCTCTTGACTGGCGGTCCCTCTCGAAGAAGATGCTTCCTCGAGCGGGAGCTCCGCAGTAGAGTGAACCTTGGATCCGAGAGCTAGGCGACCCCCGCGCGCGAGCCTAAAATCCCGCTGGGGGCTCGCTGGGGGAGGAATCGCAGGAGGAGGCTTCCCCAGTGGCCGATCGTCCGTGCGTCGAGATCGAGTACTGCCGGCGCTGCCGGTGGCTCCTGCGCTCTACATGGATGGCGCAGGAGCTGCTCGCGACCTTCGAGGAGGAGCTTGGGGGCGTCACGCTCGTGCCCAACGCCGAAGGTGGCGTGTTCGAAGTGCGGGTCGCTGGCGAAAAGATCTTCTCGCGGAAGGATGCCGGGCGATTCCCCGAGATCACAGAACTCAAGCGGCTCGTGCGCGATCGAGTTGCGCCCGGCCGCCACCTCGGACACGTGGATCGTTAGTTCGCTTGACGGACGGTCAGTCCGCGATCCCGTTCATCTTCCGCTCCAGCTCGAGCGGAGGCTAGAAGAACGCCTGCTCTCGCGGTTCGCTCGGGTTCCGCCGGCGACTTCTTGCTCCCGAAACAGATTCTGGCGTTGGTTTGCGTTGCGCTCCGTGGTCCCACGGTAGGGAAATCACAGGCTTACGAATGGGACGGTTTCGCCCTGTTTGCGCCCGTAGCGATCAGTTCGCACACTGAAAAGCTGGCGCACTGGAAGGAGCGAAGCCCTAGACGGCTCGAGAGGTTGCCCTAGCGCTCCCTCTCCCCGAAGTGGCCCCGTGCCTCGGCTACTCCAACGAGAGAGAGATCTGTGACGATCCTCGCACGGCGAGCTACTTTCTCTTTTCCCGACGAGCACGCCGGACTCGATGCGGCCAGTGCTGCCAGCGGTCTTGTTAGGGGGTGTCCACCTGGTCGGCCGTGGCTGCTGTGATCCCTTCGGGCTCGGCTTGAAGTCGCAGGTAGGCTGCCGCCCCAACGGAGTCGATCTCCCGGTCGAGCCGGCGACTCGCGAAGAAGAAGAGATAGAAGGCTAGGAATCCGGCGAAGCCGGCCCAGTAGAGCCGGTGGGGCTGCGAGCCGTATTGCGCTAGGCACACGCCCCAGAGTGCAAGCGCAGCTGCCAGTCCGATCTCGAAATTCTTCATCGACTGCGCTCGTTCGATGTTCATTGTGAAGAAGTCCCTGTCCCGGGACTCGACAAAGTTCAGGAATAGGTTGCTCAGTTGATTGCTGCGGTCACGTTCCGACTGATGCTGGCGTTTGTTGGCAGCGTGGCCGAAGTCCGAGCGTAATAGACAAATCAGTTGCAAGTCGCCGCTAAGCTTCGAAGGCGGAAACCACGAGGCCCAGCGGTCCCAGAGAATGTAGGCCAGGGTAGAGAGCAAATACCCCGTCGTGTAGGCGACCGCGAGGGCGGCAATTGTTGTGGAGAAGGAGCCGAGGATCTTCGCAGAGCGTTCGACCGACGTGAGTTCGCCGTTAGGCACCGCGAGTAGGAAAATCGCTAACATGGCGACGAAGCCGGGAACCAGGTAGGAGATGAGGTCACGGAATAGGAATGACTGAATGACTCGGGAGAACTGCACTACCTCCCCCTCGGTCGGCGCCGCCCAACTGCTAGGACGCTTAGGGTGCAGCCTGCCTCAGGCCGTCGACGAATCGCCAGATGTGTTGCCAGAAGACTACCAGAGCGGGATCGACCGCGGGCATGCCGAGGCGAGTGGCTGCGCTCGCGACGCTACATCGCTCATCCGAACTCCTTCGACTGCGTGCGCGACTGCGTCTGCCCTGAAAGCGCTGTGGCTACACGCGGGTACGGGGCGGTCTCCGCAACCGCCTTGGTGTTAAAACGGCCGCTCCGCACGCGACAGAAGCCCCGGGGTGGGCAGCTACCTCCGCCGAGTATAGTTGGCACTGACCGTCATCGGTCCAACTGTGTGCGGAGAGAGGGGATTCGAACCCCCGGAGGACTTGCACCCTCAACGGTTTTCGAGACCGCCCGAGGGACCGTCCGGTACTGTCCGGCTGTGTCCTGTTTCGTCCGAAACGGTTTTAGCCTCGGCTAGTTGACTGTCCCATACCGTCCAGGGCCGTTCCAGTCGCGTAGCTGTCAAACGCATCTAGGCGTTTCGCCGGGGATACAGGACGATGCGCTCGAGCTAGACGAGTTCCAGCGGGTCACCTCCACGAGCTGCGCTCGGATCGGCGCTACTTCCGCTTCAGCTGTCATCGGCTTACTTGGGAGCCTTGCCCAGCTGGCCGCCGTCTCGACGCGTCCTGACCATCTCTCTCAGGAGACCGCCCGTGTACCACGAGGCGTGCCGGACAACGCTGTCAAAGAACCACCGGAAGGGGGAATTGCCCATCCTGTCCGGAGTACTGGGCAGCGTGGTCAGAAGTTCGTCGTAGAGATCTTCACAGGTAACCTCTCGTACCCGATTGGGTGCCTTGGAATCTGGTACGAAGTTGCGGAACCCGCTCGGAAATAAGCCGCCCGGATCGGTGATCTCGGTGAGTCCCAGGTCTGTAGCGACCCAGAGTTTGTCTTCAACGCGGAGCATGTCGTGCACTACGAATCCGCAGACCTCCGGTCCTCCGATGAACTGATTCGCCGTCTTGTTTAGGCTCCCCCACTTGTATTGGATCAGCCCGGCCTTGGGCGGATAACCCACGCACTCGTGGAACCCTGTGGTCCCCACCCACACCATCTCACCGAAGACCGCGATGCTGGTTGCGGAGGCCCTCCGGATCGCTTCCGGCCGGTGCACCTCGAGTTGTCGACTCGTTGAGTCGTAGCGACCGATCCCGCCAACTCCCGTGACGCCCTCGCCCGAATAGAATCCAAGGGCAAGCCAGGTCGTGTCGCCGTCGCGCGCGCACGCGGAGACTTTCTGCTCGACCTCATACTCGTGCTCGACGTTCTGCAGTTCTGACCGCAGGTGTCGAAGTTGGTCCAGCGTCAGGCCGTAAGTTTCGGGAACGGAGTCGGCACAACGCAAAGCCGCTGAGTCACGATGCAGCCAAGTTGGCTGAGGCGCTGGCCGCTCACCCCCATCACTGAAGCCCACCTTTGGTGAATACAGAAGTGTGGCTGTTTCCGTAGGCTTCGGCCGCAGCGGATGTTCCGGTTGGAGATACGCGCGGAAGCCTTCTTTCATCGGTTCGAGCCTCCACGCGCTTGGAAAGCCTTCAGTGCTATAGCAGTAGCTGGCAGCGCGGCTCATCAACGGCAGTATGAGGACTGTCGAGGCCCAGATCAGAGCGAAGCCCGCGCTTTGGATCTTCCGCACTACTCTCAGCTCCGATCCGGCCATCTTCTAACGTCGTCGAATGTCGGTTCGCCTGACACTGTCTGCCTGACTATAGCGGGGAAAACATCCGCGGCTCTCACGAAGACGACTGCCCAGTTCTTCCGCAAGCGGGCGTGTGGCCTGTCACGTACAACGTAGCTGCACTGGAGCGGAGAACCTCCGCAATTCCAACGCCCGATCCCACGAGTCGCTCCACACCTCCACGCGGCTCCTACGACGAGTTCCAGCGGGTCACCTCACGAGCTACGCTCGGATCGGCGCGCTACTTCCGCTTCAGCTGTCCCTCGTTCTCGCGGATAAAGGACCGGATCTCGCCTGCCATGCCCAGGATCTTCTCCCACTCATCGGCGTAGAAAGTGACCGGAAAGCGTCGGATGCCGTACAGAGAGACACCCTTCTTCTGGCTTACCTGGAGGCGGAGTTCTGGCTTACCTGGAGGCGGAGTTCGCGAGTCTGTTTGGACTTCAAGGCTTCGTTTCCGGCGCGGAGTCGATCGACTTCGGCGCGAAGGTCTTCCTCAGGACATGCTGTCTCCTCCACTAGATCCCGGTCTCCTTCGCCATTTCACGAGCATGAGAAGCGAAGTCCGGGTACGCGCCAGCGAATTTCTTGAAGAGGCGATCCACCAGGCTTCGGAATCTCGGCACCCGCGTATCGCGTAGCAGGCGATCATCAGCCTCCGGGAGACATTGCACGAGAGCGCTGAAGACCCTTTGCTGAGTGCGAAGGAACCGCGTCAACACCAGCAGGAAGTCGCGCCTTCCCTCGGTTTCGTCTAGGTGCGTCTCTTGGAACCGCAGTCGCAACTCATGGACGCGCCGGCCTCGTTCGATGAAGGTCGACTGAGTGAGTCCATAGACGACACCCACCGGCCGAATGTGCTGTCCTACGCCTGAACCGACGTCGTAGTCGTCGTCTAGCTGATCTTGGCGCATATAGCCCTGCATCGCCTGGCGGTGGTCGCGAAAGAACCTCGGGCCTGCAGGACCCACCGGAGACAGGTCGAACCACGCCCAGGCGAGTTCCGGGCGATCGAAGATCAGCCGGAGCAGAGCGACTCCCTCGGCTTGAAGCCGCATGTACCTGTACATCGAGGTCATACGGAGCGCGAGAAGATCGGTGATGCCCCACAGGTAGTGCTTTTGAACCTGAACCAGAAGGATGCCTCGGATGAGGCGACTCCACGATCGATCGATTGCGCCCTTCGCTTCGCGGGCTAGCTCCAGTTGTGACTCGGTCGAGCCAGGGTCGTTGAGGACCTTGTCAACGGCCCTCTCATCCTCGACCCCGAGTCCAGACAGCGTGCGCTCCAGCACTTCCTGGTCGTCGTCGTGCGTGGCACCTTGGCTGAAAGCGCGCAGGAACGAATTGAAGAGCTCTTGGGCCGCGTCGACCGCATCGCCGAGCTCCGCGTCCAGGTCCAGGAGGAACCGCAATGTCTGTTCGGCATTCTCCCGATCGATATCGAGGAGCCTGTCAATGTCGCCCACAGCAAGTACAGTAGCGTTGCCCTGGAGGCAGCAGTAGCTCGTTCAAAGAAGTCGCCTCGAACCTAGCCCTCCTGAACTCTCGCTCCCGACGGCGGAGGAGTCGAGAGCCCCGTGCACGACTCGAACGACCTCGACTAGCCTCGGGGAGACGCCCGCTGCCGCGTCTCTCGTCAGCGATGGCCGAAGCGCGGCCCGCGGCGCCCGTCCCCCAGCGTCGAGCGTCTCCCCGCTTCGAAGCCCGCGCAGCGGCCTGCCTTGAGGGCCACGAGCGCCAGAGCGTCGGCCCGTGCCTCCACAGGACGATCTCGGCAGACACGCGTCAGCCGATCGGCCACCTCAGCGTAGTCGTCGTCGGACGCGAAGCACCAGTCGGGTACGCGCACGTCTTGCTCGAAGTTCCTGCGGAATTCCGCCACTAGCTGGCGCGCGGCCGCTCCCGCCTCCACCGGCGTTGACGGGCACGACTCTCCGTTGGACAGCTTCGTCGTCGGCACACCCATCGGTGCGCGCGAGCAGCCGAGCGTCATGAGGGCGGTCGCAAACAGAGGCCGCGCATTGCGACGAAGCAGGTTCACATATCCCATCCAAGCTCGCATACCCTTACGCGTCGGCGAGGCTCGCGGTTACTGCCTCTTCGGCACCGCCAATGACCCGGTCGAACGGGATGGTGAAGCCCGCT
Source organism: Myxococcota bacterium (assembly GCA_965247115.1). Lineage (GTDB taxonomy): Bacteria > Myxococcota_A > UBA9160 > SZUA-336 > SZUA-336 > JAUXJB01. Next base: position 685,151 of record CBDFGR010000003.1, on the reverse strand, counting down.
ACCGAGCCTTCGTTGTTTGTTCTCATTGACTCGGCAAGGTGTTGGGGTTCATGCTCGACCGTCATAGGAGACTCCTATGCGGCATTCAACTACTTGGATTGCCTGCTCGCGACGACCCCCGGGACTAGGTCGCCCGTTCTTACTAGGTCTCTGCTTGGTTTGTTCCCTGCTCCTGGCTAGCAGCCCGGCGCGTGCCGGGTCGCTCTGCAAAGCGCAGACCGCACAAGCTGAGATGACTCGGTCCGAGGCCGAGGCTGTTGCAGCCGCTCGGAGCAAGATCACCGAGCATCTCGACCGCGCCAAAGATCGTTCCACGGAACTCAGGCTTCGGTGCATTCGTTCCCGCTACGACGCATACACCAAGCAGGTGATCGCCGCGTGCCAACGCGGGGCCACCGACAACGAGGTACTAGCTCTCACGAAGACCGAATTCCGCGACTGCTTCTGATTCCGGCACTACACGTGTACTGGAGATTCTCGTGGCGCGCGGCCTCCCCCCCATCGTACTCGCGCTCTTCGCGTTCTTACCCACGTCTCCGCAGGCGCAGACGGGCGCGTCCGATCCAGCATCGGTGGGGCTCTCCGCCGTTGGGAGGGTCTCCGAGTCTCAGGGTACGAGTACGTACCGAATCGCGCTCGTTGTTCCCCCCGGCCCCGACGGTCACACGCCAAAGCTCGCGCTGGTCTACCAGAGCAAGAGCTCGAAAGGACCAGCGGGGCCTTTCGGCTTCGGGTGGAAGTTGGAGGGCCTCAGTACCATCGAGCGCGACCGAAAGTTCGGACCTCCATACGATCTGACGCAGCCACTTGGAAGCGCCTTCGAATATCGCCACGACTTTGTCCTCGATGGCCAGGATCTGATCTTCGATTCAAGTGCCGGAGGTCGGGACCGTTACCGCACGCAGCGAGACGACGGCCGCCTCATCGAGTACATCCCGTCCTCGAATAAGTGGGAGATCCGTGACCGACAGGGGCGACTCTTCGTTTACGGTACGTCGGCAGGAAGTCGCGTCGACAACGACAAGAACGGCGAGACCTTCTCGTGGCTTCTCCAGCAGGCCGATGATGCCCATGGGAACCGCATCACCTACTGGTATCAGTTCACGGGCGGAGTTGCGAGGTTGACCAATGTCTTCTGGGGGGATGGCACAGCCCAAAATCGGAGGATCAACATCTACCCCTCCGGGTACGTCGGTGCGGTTCGCCCAGATCAGCCGATCAGCTACTCCTCAGGCTTCCGCCAAAAGCTGGACCATCGGATCACACGTATCGATCTGTACGTGGTGAAGAGCGGCGTGTCAAAGCACGCCACCCACTACGACCTCGCCTACGACCAGGCCCCAGCCTCAGGGCGGAGCCGACTCGTAAGTGTCACTCGGGGGTCGAGCGACTGGGCGGGCAAACAAGCCGCGCACAGCTTCACGTACTCCGAAAGCAATCCCGGCTTCTCTTCCATGTCGAGCAACTACATCGCGAACGCCCCCGGGGTCGAGCCCGGCTTCATGGATCTCATCGTCGTTGCGCCCATAGGGATTTACGGTCCCATCTATGGTGAGATTCTCATCCCGGGCTCCGCTACCGAACTAAAGCAGCTCTCGGATCTCGACTCCGATGGTGCGCGGGATGTCTTCAAGACGGCGGATAGTCCTTCTCGGGCGGAACGGTGGCCAGGGGACGGAAACGAGTACCTGAACGCTCCAGAGACCTGGTCCACGCAGCACGTTGCGTATCGTGACGCGACTCTCACATTGGACGCCTGGTTTAGTCCCAGCACGAACACGTATGTCGAGACGGATACGCTGGACATGGACGGGGACGGCTTTCCGGATGGTGTCAGCTCAATAGCCGATCCGTGGGATGTCTATCTGGGATCCGCGACCGGAATGAGCAGCACCTCGACCGCGTGGCCAGGGAGTCCGATCAACCTGCGAATCGTCGACCAGCACAGCGTTTCACTCGACCTGCGCACAACACGGGATCTCTTGGACCTCACGGGCGACGGTCTGCCCGATCGCATCGACTCTTCGGGCGGATCTGCTTGGACGGTTGTCCCCAATGGAGGGATCTCGGGTGGTCAGGGCAGCTGGCTCTCCTCTCTTTCGTGGCCCGATCCTGCAGCGTCCTGGATCGTGTTCACGACAGGCGCGGGAGACGACACGGCCCTGTTGCAGGACATCAATAGCGACGGCCTTCTGGACCGCGTGTACCACAACGGCACGTCGTGGCGAGTGGCGTTCAACTTCGGGGGTGGCTTCGATACGTCGACGGAGCAGAACCTCCTGAACGCGCCCGCGAGTCTGAGTCTCGCCAATGGGAGCTGCAAGACGAGTCACCTCATCGACATCAACGGAGACGGATTAGTGGATCACGTCTCCACCTCAGGGTCGCCGCCGCAGTGGACGGTGAAGTACGGAACGGGCGAGGGGTTCCAGGCGACCGGAGTCAATTGGACGCCGACCTGGTCCGGAGGCGGTACGGATCCGCGGAGCTGCGTCATCGACCACGAGCGCCCGAACGGGAACTCGACCCTCCAAGACGTGGATAGTGACGGTCTCGTCGATTGGATCCTCGCTCTGGACGAGATCTACCTGAGCCTGGGGCCGCAGCCCGGACTCCTGGATTCCGCGACGAACCCCCTCGCCGGGGTGACCTTCTTCGACTACGGCACGAGCGCGATGCCCTCCGCGACGTGTGGCAGTAGCCTGAACCCCGATCTTCCCATCGTCCGTCCGGTCGTCTCGCAGATGGAGATCCAAGACCTCGAGAACTCGATCATCGATGAGTACTGCTTCGCGGACGCGGGCTATGACCGCAGCGAACGGGAGTTCCGGGGCTACGGGACGGTCACACGCACCCAATACGAGGCCGGACAGCCGTCGACCGAGATCCTCCGCGAGTATGTGATCGACCCGGCGCTGGATCGGGCCTGCGGGCGCGAAATCGACCGCGAGGTGGTGACGGACCTATTCACTAGCCAGATCCTCAGACGGAGGGAGCTCGACTACCTGCTCGTCTCCGGCCCGACTGCACTCCCGGACCGGTGGGATGCCTGCCTCCTCACAGAGGTTCGGACCGAAGATGTCGAGGGCGACGAGTCGGGCCGCAAGATGAGCCGTACGACCATCGCGTATGGCGCCACGCCTGAGGACCAATTGCCCCAGGAGATCCTCGAGTACGGGGAGGTGGATCCCCTGAATCCCACGACGGATCTGGGCGACGACGGCCGCCGCACCGTCCTGACCTATGCCTCCCCCGCGTCGACCGACCGACACCTGATCGCAAGCCCATCCGAGGTTCAGATCACGGACCTCGCAGCCACCACGACCGTCTCTCACGAGCGCCGCTACTACGATGGCCTCCCGCTCGGACAGGTGAGCGAGGGGAACGTTACAAAGGTCGAGAAGCTCAAGGAAAGCTCGCCTCCTGCCTGGGTGGCGACGACGATGCAGTACGACTCCTATGGAAACGAGTTCTTGATCACGGGTCCGCCGACGCTTGACGACCCGAACGGGCACCAGGTCCAGATCTGGTACGAAGCGGACTTCCACACCTTCCCAATACAGATCACGCGTGGATCCGATACTTCGGTCGGTGTTAGCGACCAGTTCTCCTATCTGGATGCGGATTGCGCTCAGGGCCTGGCTCCTCCTGCGGGCCTAGGGCTTCCGTGCATGGTCACGCGACCTGGAAACGTGGCGGACAGGTTCGGCTACGACACCCTTGCCCATCTGACGCGCGTCGAGCGAGCGAACGGGCGTGTGGAAACCATCGATTACTGCCCCACGGGATACTCGATCTGCACAGAGGACGTGATCACGGCGACGCTCACCGCGGACGCGAGCACGACGCTCACGGTGAAGAGTTTCCTCGATGGACTTGGCCGCCCATACCGCGAGGAGCAGCCCGGCGACTCCTCGAAGACGGTCTTGATCTCCCGGACCTTCGATGACCGCGGCCGGATCGCCACCGAGACGATCCCCCACTTCAGCACGAACCTCTCTCCGCTCGCGCGCGTTGCGAGCTACGATGCGATCGGGCGAATTGCGAGCGTCCTGAGCGAGGACGGAACGACCATTCGGACCTGGTCGTACGCGCCTTGGGCGGTCGTGGAAGAGGTCTTCTTTGGGCCGATCACTGCGAGCAATAGGCGTTCGTACACGCTCCGCATCAGGGACGGGCGGCGCCGACTGAATACTGTCTACAACTACGAGAACGCCGTCTCCCTAGGGACGCCTCTCGTCGTCGACGCCTTCTATGACGAACTCGATCGCCTGGTCGAGGTTCGTGACCCCATCGCGAACAACCCGAGCTGGTGCGCGGGTCTAGCGCCGAACTGCTCGGTCCAGGACCACAAGACCTTCATCACGTACGACCTGCTCGGGCGTCGAACTGAGCTCTTGGATCCAGATTCGGGATCGTGGACCTACACATATGACGATGCCGGTCTTCTTCTCACGGAACGCGATGGGGCGGGGAGGGGCTCGGACTACGAGTACGACGAGCTCCAGCGCGTGTCCAAGCGCCTCATGGTGCCGCTCGGGAGTGGTTCCGAAGATGCCGGATTCTCCTACGGCGCGAACCCCTTCATCTCAAGCTACGGGCGGATCGAGGCGGTGACAGCCCTCTCGTCTGGAACCACGACCTACCAGTTCCTCTACGACGCCGGGGGTCGTCTCTCGCAAGAAACGCAGACCACGCCCGGATATGCGGGGTCGCTCACCAGCTCCTTCACGTACGACCACCTCGATCGGATCGACCAGCGAACCTTCCCGGACGGCGCGATCTGGGACCACAACTACGACAGTCTCTGGCTCACCGAGGTCCGGGAGAGTAGTGGATACTTCAACCGCCCGATTATTAGGACCGCCATCTACGACGCCTCGGGACGCCCGACGTTCTACTCGATCGGCGATCGCAACGACCAAACAGGAACGTCGGTCCTCACGCTGAGCTACAGCTATGATTCCAGCACAGCCCGCTTGACTCAGATCCTGGCTGATCCGACAGCGGACACGGACATGACCCTCGACTATACGGTCGATGGCCTCGGGCGCCTCGCCAACCAGACTATCGACGGGCAAAGTCGCTCCTTCCAGTACGACGGGCTCAGCCGCCTCACCCAGGCGGTCGGACCTTGGGAGGGGGGCTCCCAGCTCGAGACCTGGAACTACTCCTACGACCCGCTAGGAAACCTACTCTCTCAGACCTCGACCGGGAGCTACACGCGGTCTTGGGAGTACGATGACAGCAACGCGCCTCACTTCCTCACGGAGTTTGTGGAGAACGCGAGCACGGAGACGATGGTTCCCGAGCTCGGGGGCAATCCAGCGACCCGGAACGGATCGGAGCAGTTCATCTGGAACGCCCAGAACCGTCTTCACAAGACGACCACAAACGACTCAACCAACTACTACGATGTCTTTGACCGGAGAGTCCGGCAGCAAATCACCGGAACGAACGCCACTGAGGTCATCTACGTTGGCGAAGACTTCGAATACGACACGACTCAGGATGTCTCGATCAAGTACTTGATCGTGGGCGGCCAGCGCATCGCCTCGCTTTATTTCCCGGACCCTTTTGAGGCGTTTTCGTGGCCGGGCTGGCTGCGCCCCTGGCTACCTCTGGCCGGCCAGATCGTCCTCGCACTGGCGATCGGGCTCGCGCTTCTCGGGATTGTAGGGATCGTTGTCCAGGGTTCCGGAGTGCGCCCACCGGCCTGGCTCAGCGCACCTGGCGTGGGTGTACTCGCCTTCGGGCTGTTGACCCTCACCCTCCCCGTCCGAGCGGCTGGGTCGGTGCCTCAAGGGACCCACGAGCGGCTCCTAGCCCACATCACGGACCACCAGGGTTCCGTCCGCGGCGCGGTGAATCTCCTGGGGATCGTGGTCGAGGAGCGCGACTACACACCTTTTGGCATGTCCGTGAACTACAGCGGCACATTCGACCTCCCCCACCGGTTTACAGGACAGGCGGAGGATGACGCTGCGGGCTTCTACGACTACGGGGCGCGAATGTTCGACCCGAGGTGGGGACGCTTCCTCTCGCCCGACTCTTTTGTCCAGTCGTTCGATTCCCAGGGGCTCAACCGGTACGCCTACGTATCGAACGCTCCGACATCCCTCGTCGATCCGACGGGGAACGTCGGGGGATGCTTCGCCGTCGTCCTGGTAACGAGCTGTTTCGGCGGCTTCACGGGCTTCTCAGCCTCCGCGGGAATCCGTAACGCCGCTCGGGCGGGTCTCCTCGCGGATCTCGTGAACTTCTTGGCGGGGCTCGGCCTAGGAAACCGGGGTGGAGGAATCGCCACGGCCGCGGACGGCGAGGGGATGACCCCGGCGGCGCCGGACGGCACGGGGGGCGGTGGGGGGGAGACTGGACTCGTTCCAGATCTCACTTCTGTGGAACGCCTTGGAATCCAGACTCTTGACCGTCTCCACAACGATGCGGTAGGCACGGGCGACTTTCGTGAGCGTGGTTTCCTCCTAGAAGACGGCAAGCTTGATGACAGTTTCATCGGAACGGAGACGCAGATCAGGTTTCCAGAGAACCGGCTGAAAACGGCAGACCTCGCCGGACACACACATCCCCGGGGGGGCGAAGGCATCTCCCGCGAGGATCGGATTGGGGCGTTGACGCAACGTAAGGCAGGCGGCCAGGAACTCATTCGGAGTCCGGGAGGCAGGATACTGTCCATCACGAAGCCAGCCCGTCCGGGGCCATTGATCAGAGAAACACTAAGAGGGCCGGGCTCACGGGAATTTCCTCGGCGCAAGTGAGGATACCCACGTGCTAAGAGAGATCTTCGTGCGACCTATCGGGGGAAACGAGAGGCAGGTCTTGCGGGCGTTGGCGGTCTTGGCTGCGACCAGTTTGGTTGCCGCTACAGCCTTGGCAGAGGGTGCTGCTAGGTTGACCTCTCTCGTTCGGCTCGTTGCCGTACCTGAGCAGTACGATGGCCAGCTCGTTCACACCATGGGGGTCATCGCCTTTGAGCCTCGACTGACGATGCTCTATATCTCGCCGTCAGATGCAAAACACGCAGTGATGCCGAACGGGATTGTCGTCGAATTCACTGGTGGGGAGATTGATCTCGATTACGCCCGTCAGTTCGATGGGCAGTTCGTGTTGGTCCTGGGAAGTTTTCGATCGACCAAGGGCCAATACCGGAGAGCTCCCGCTGGAATCATCAGCAGTATTGAAGAGATCTACGGCGAGGAGAACTGGAACCCCCCAGCGGAGGAGTAGGTTTTCACGTCGACGAAGGGCCACCGTCTGCGACCCGGGGGAGCTCGAGAGTGCGAGCTCCGAGGCTCGGGGCTGACTTTGGGGAGTTCAGGGATCGATCCGCGTACAGATTCGAACACCTGCTGGACCAGTCAGGATAGAGGTCGAGCGTCGCCGATTCCCAGGTGACCGGACCTAAGTGCGATGCGATGAAGTTCGAAGTGTTCCGTCAGCGCACTGGGCAGGCGAGGAGTTCCTTCGTGCATCGACTGACTCTGATTCTCAGCATGGCAACGATGTTCACGTTCCTACTCTCGGTTGCTCTCGCTGAGGAACTCGTTCGCGTCGTGCCAGATGGCCGAGCGCGCAGCTGTGTAGATTCATCTTCGACAATGTACGAACTGGTTGACTGCGGGTCTGTGGCGACGGTCGCGTCCGACTTTAGTTCGGCTGCCGAGTACTATGATCTTGCAGTGCAGCGTGCTGAGGAGACAGGTAACCCGGAACACGTCGCATACGCACTTCAGGCTGCCGCCCACTCGGCATTGTTTGGAGAGCAGCTTGAGAGAGCCGCTCGTCTCCTAGAACGAGAAGTAGCTCTCCAGACAAGAACTGGAAGGAAGGGCTCGCGCAGCTTGTCTGCGGTTCTTGGTGATCTTGCCTTCTCCTACGACAAACTCGGTAGTCACGAACAGGCCGAGGTAACGTGGAAGCTGCTGATCGGAGAGCGGCGTCAGAAAGGAACGCCTGGGGGTGTAGGTGTTGCAATGGTCCGAATAGGCCATCACTACCACATCCTCGGACGTGGGAAGGAGGCTGCCGCGAGCTATCGGGAGGGTCTGTTGCTCAGCGATCCCTTCGACGCCTGGGTCCTCATCTACCTGCCAGAGATATTCCCGATCGGTCTGGACGGCGGTGTGATGAACGGGGCTCAGATAGTTACAGGTCTTGACAGCGGCGATGAGGAGAAGCGAGCCGCCGCTCTGCAGTCCTATTCGGACCAACTAGATGAGTGGGGATTGGATGAAAAGGCTGAGGGTGTACGGCACGAGGGCAGAAGCAGCGGCAAGCGCTGAGCGGCCCAACAAGGGAGAACGTCCTCCATACTGCCGGAAGCCGACACCGCTCCGCGAATTCGGTCATGATGGCCGGGAGTTCGCGTTGTTTGGAATACCTGATCTCAATCGCTGCCCTCGTTGTGGGGAGCGACTCCAGGAAGCCCCGAACAGTCGTTGAGCGATGCGTGACATGGCGTTCGTCGAGATTCTCGGCACCGAACCAATGTTGATTCGCGTGCTGTTTGGTGCCGCTGGGGTCCTCAACCTCTTCGCATGTACGGCCAACGACCCGGGCCTCGATATCTACCTGGCCGTAACGCAGGAGCAGGACGAGAGACCGCTTGGTTTGTTTCAACCAAGATTCACGGATTGCCCCGCATGCGAGGTACGCGAATTCAGAGGGCCGGGCGGCGCGTCCTTCTCGGCGATCGTCGAGAGCAAACCTCGGCTGAGCATCGAGAGGAGCGAGATCAAGGAGGTCCGGGTGGGCGAAATTCGGAGCGTGCGGGAGCCCGAAGTCGGTTATTGGGTTGCTCTTGCGATTCCGAGGGACGACGTTCGGACGCGTCTCCAGCGTCTTTCAGAGGTCTATTCGTTCGATAGGGTCCTCGTCGCTTGGGAGGGCGTCCCCATCGATATTCATGGCATCGCCACTTGGAGTCGTGGTGTACGGATCGGCGCCTTTCGCACGCGAGACGACGTTCAGGAGTTCGTCAGTGGGCTGGATCTCCCTGTCGCTTGGGTGCCGCTCGACGAGCAGCAACTCTCAGAAGATCGCGCCGAACTTGAAAGGCTCATCGACCTAGCGCCCTAGCGGATAGAGAGGAGTCCCAAGCGGGGTGGAGCACGCGCACACGAACAGGACGAGGGCTCTCGGGAGGAGGTTGGTCAGCTGCATCACAAACGTATCTAACGGGCAAGCGGAGGCGCACTGCCGAGGTTCAGCACACCGACGCAGAACAGGAGCGTCGAGTCCCGCCTAAACGGTCCCCAAAGGAAGGCCGGCAAGGTCTGTGAGGGGTGCCCGCGCTGAAGGTAGCAGGGCTCGCGGCGTCAGTCCTTATCGATCTCGATGGAGAGGTCGCCGTCCGGGCTTGCGCTCGGTGGAGTTCGCTGTGTCTCGCGGTAGAGCTCGGTCTCCACGCTGCGCTCGCGCAGCCGTTCGCGGAACTCCTCGAGCGTAGCCTCGTGCTCCGCAGTCTCGAGCGCGTCGGGCATGTAGTGCAGCGTGACGTGCTGGATGATCGGTTCGCGGTCCTGGATCGTGGCAAGGACCTCGATCTCGTTGCGGCCGTCCTGAAGCTCCAGAAAACCGTCAAACGAGCCATCCGGAAACACGCGCACGGCCCGCGCGGCGGTCTGGTTCGTCTGGTTGCGAATCTCTATGGCTTCTAGGCCGCTAAGTCGGACCTCGGCGAGCCTGGCCACGATGTCTCCGGGATCCTCGAGGGAAACGTAGGAGCCCAGGCTCACCTCCGCGATCTCCCGATAGGTTTCGGCGGTGCGAAGCGGCCCGAGGGCGAACGCGTGGATCCGGATCCCGTGCTCCCCGTAGAAGCGTGCGATTCGAAGCGCGTCCCTACTCGCTGCGGGCACACTAGGAGCTGTGGGGCGGCCGTCGGACAAGAGCAGCACGCTGCGTTTGCGTCGAGCATCGGGATCGGCGTGATCGACGAGCTCCTGGAGGCTTACCGCGAGCGCGATCGCATGGCTCGTCCCCGTCGGATCGAACTTGATCTCGTAGGCGTCCAGGGCCGCGAGGACCGCCGAGGGGGGACCAAGCGGGACCAGCACGCGTGCGCTGGCGGTGAATGTTACGAGCGCGACCCGCGTGGTGCGAGGGTCGAGCCGCCCGACCAGCCTGTATGCCGCTGCGAGTTCTGCCTCGATGATCGAGTCATTGGATCCATCCCCGTCTATGTCGCGGTGCAGCTTCGTCAGCGTGCTGTTGGACTCGTCGAGCGCGATCACGACGTCGTGAAGCGTGGTCTCGAACAGGCCGGCGCTCCCGAACAACTCGGTGAGGGGGAGCGGCCCCGTGATCACCTGTCCCTCTTCAGGGGTTTCGAGCTCCAGCCGCGCCGTCAGGTGGCGTGTAGAGCGTCCACCTTGAGTCGCGATTCCGGAATCTCGGATCAGCCGCTCGATGCGGCTCTGATCCACCTCTCTCAGTGCTTCGTCGTGTGGCTGCGAGTTCACGCGTCGCAGCAGATCGCGAGCCTCCGCCGTCCTGTCGGCTTTCAGGTAGAGCTCCGCGAGCTCCAGGTTGAGCGGCGTGTAGCCGGGTGCGCGTGCCCGAGCGGCTTCGAGTGAGCGGATCGCCGCGCCCGGGTCACGTTGACCCTGGATTCGGGCCAAGCCAACGTGCGAAGCCGCCTGGGTCGGGTCTAAGTCCAGGCTCGTCTCGTAGTGGGATCGCGCGCTATCGATGAGCTGCGACCTCGCCGACCGAGATCCGGCCGAGCTCGCGGAAGCGCGTGCGAGCAGCGCATCTCCCGCGAGCCTGTGCACCTCCGGGTCGGCGGACCGTAGCTCGAGCGCCCGGTCGACCAGCGCGCCGGCCTTCACGGGGTCGGTGCTGACGAGGAGCCGCCCGAGAGTTGCGCAAGCCTTTGCGTGATCCGGGTCTGCCTCCAGCGCGGACTCAAGCAGCTGTTGCGCGGTGCTCACATGCCGCTGGCTGCTGTGCAATGCGAGGTCGGCGAGAAGATACAGCTGGTCGGGCTTATCGAGCGGGGCGAGCTCAACCCACCCGTCTGAACTCGTGTCCTCCAAGGGGTGCGGTACGATGGGGATCTTTCCGGTCCGAATGTACTGAACGAGCCCGCGCTCGAGCTCCTCGACATCCGAGCCAAACGCAGACTCGACAGCCTGTTCCGGATCCTCCCCCCTGTGGACCGCCCAAAGGTAGTCAGCCAGGCCCTTATGCCATTGTCGATGCCCCTGGAAGTGCCCGTGGTGGAGAAAGTGCGTGAGAGCCCACGACTGCGCGTAGAACATGGCGAGTGCGCGATCCGACCAGCTGAGGATGTCCGTCGCGCTCAGCATTCGGCGTAGACTGAGGAGGTTTCCGTAGATCAGCCAGTCGGCGCGGCCGTGAGGGACATCGCCGAGCTGCACACGGCGTTCGGCGACCCTGACGGAGCTGAGAAACTCCGCGAAGCCCTCGTCATACCAGGCCGGATAGGTCACGTTCGACGCGTTCCGGAGCACGAAGTGGACGTACTCGTGGAACGCGATCGGGATCGCTCGCTTTTCTTCGCTGGCGTTGACCGTGAGGAAGTTGCGGTGCAGCCCGGGGACCATGAACCCCTCGACGTTGGAGCGCGGCCTGAACCTGGCAAAGGTGCGAGCGTCTCCAAAGAGGTACACCGTGGTCGGTAGCGTCGGCTGGATGTCCTCGAGCTCCGTTACGCTGATCACGATTTGGCGGAACCGTTCCAGCTCCCGCGTGATCGCGCGAGTTGTCTCTGCGTCCGCGCTGCTGATGCCTTGGAAGTGCTCAGAGCGCAACCGGATCCAGTGCTGATCCGTCACCGGTGTGGCGCAGGCTCCCAGGCCCCCGAAGAGCGCCGTCGTCAGCAGCAGCGCTCTGACGAACCCTATGATGGCTCCGACGTTGTCCTGGGGCGCGGAGGGCATCCTCTGCTCACCCTACCACGGTGGGACTACCGAGCGGGCTCAGGCGCTTTCTCACTAGGCGACCGATAGCCCGCGACGCCCGCCGGCGGCTGGTGGACGCCGTTCTGGGCGAAGTACACGGCGCGGACGCGTGCGTTCACGCACTCGAGAAGCTTGCCGAACTCGGTGCGGAGCCACGAGGCCGCGGCGGCAGCTTGCCTGCGCCCCTGGTCCCGCACCGCTCGAGCGCCCCCGCATCCGACGGCGGCGCCCCAGCGGCGAGAGCCGGCGTTCAGTCTCTCGGAAGACGCAACACGGTCCCGAGACTGCTGTCCGCGAGCTTCGCGTAGCGCTCCGTGGTCCTCGGGTCCCGGTGCCCGAGGAACTTCCCGACTGTGTACTGGTCGGCTCCGTCGTTCAGCGCCAGGGTCGCGAAACTGTGCCGGGTGCCTTCGTAGAGCGGGGCCACCATCCGTCCGAGAGCCGTGATCTGGGCGCGCGTCCACGAGCGTCCCATCGCGGACGGGCTCCAACGCCTTGATGCAGTCGCGCCCTCGGGGTTTCGGAAGAGCGGCGGGTCGGAGAGCAGATCCTCGCGCCGCACGTGCTTCTCGATCCACTCGGCCACCTCGGGATGCACGGGTAGACGTCGCACGCTCCGCGTCTTCGTGTCGCCGATCCTCCCCTCGGGCCGCTGATCTTTGGCCGCATGGGCCACTGTGAGGTAGCCGTCCCGGTAGGCCGACCAGTTCATGACGCGGGCTTCGCTCGGTCTGAGTCCCATGTGCACGAGCGCCAGGAAGATACCGCGAGCCGGCTCGGGGATCGCGGCGAGGATTCTCTCGCGGTCGTCAGCCGAAAGCAGCACGGGCGCGTGCTCGCCGACGACGATGGTCGGCGCCTCGGGCAGCTCCGAGATATCGCGCCGCCGATGGAGCCAGCACAGGAATGACATGACGGCGCTGAGCGCGTATTTGCGTGTCTTCGCTGAGAGCTCGGGCCTCGTATCGTGGAGCCAGCCAAGCCAGTCCTCGAGCGCACTGTAGTCGAGATCGTAGATCGAGCGCTCGAGCAGGGTCCCGAGGTAGCCGCGGCGTTCGATCCCTCGAGCTCGCCGAGATGGCGGGTCGTGATCTGGCCTTGCCGCGCGTCGCGCCGTTTCTTGGCGAGGAACGCCTCCCAGCGAGTGCTGAACAAGTTCTCTGGTGCGTGCGTCTTGAGGAAGAGCGCGAGACCCTCGTCGACACTGCGACGGTGCCGGATCTCGGCGCGGATGTCATCGAGGAGCACGTGCGCCGTGTCTTCGCTGAGCCGCTTGCGCTGGCCCCAGCGGTCGACGTCAGAATAGATGCGGACGCGGCGGCCCCGGAGTCGGAACGAGAGACAGACCTCCGTCCGACCGTCGCGCTGCCAGCGCTCGATTCGCCCCACCCGCCGGGCCGCGTGTAGCCACATAGCACGGGCGGCGGCGCCGGGTAATGCGCGAAGATCGCCACGATGGACCATGATTTACTCCTTACGTCATCTTGCGGTGAGCAGAGAGTGGTACTTCGCGCCCTTGGGCTTGCGCTTCATTGCAGACCTCGAACGTATCGTCGGGTCATGCCTGCGATTCCTTCTCGTCAAGCCTGCTCCACGCGTGTGTGGCTTTCAGGTAGCGATAGGTCTGTTGCCCCGGATTCCGGCTTGCGTCGCTGTAGACGATCGTGAATTCGAGCAGCTCGGGTCGGCGCGACCACCGAAGTGAGAAGAGATGAGCGCCACCTCCGCCCGCGGTCGGGATTCGTAGATCGGACCAGGGATGTCGCGGAACCTCCGGAGTCGGCTTCGCCACGAGCAGGTCAGGGCTGCAGTCCGTGACCCGAAGGTGGGATACGGTCGCGCCAACGTTCATCACGTGGCAGAACCAGTCCCCCTCAGGACTCGGACCATTGATGTTGAGGAGAAGGTTGGGCTGATCGCGGAGCGCCTCGGTCTCTTTCTGCCAAGCTTGGTGCGCAGTGGACCGACGCTGCTCTACGAGGAGAGCGCTGAGTTGCCTGCGTTGCATCTCGAGCTCGTCTCGCTGCATAAACACAGCGATGACGAACCACAGGAACGCTACAGGGGCAGCGACACCAGCGACGAAGTCCCCGAGCTCGCCAAGCCGGAGCCTCTCGCAGGTAGCGGAGCCGAGACACGGCCAGACCGCATAGCCGATCGCACCTACGACCCAGACGATCGAAACAACCACCGTGTTCCGAACCCAGTGCCGCGGTTTGCTGCTCTCTTCTACCTCGTCGCTCACGCGCTCGTTCTCTCGGTGGGCGCCAACTCGTTTAAGGCCCTAGAGACCTGACGACGCGAAGTTCTCCAGGTCCTCGAGGAGTGCGACCGCCTCGGTCATCTCTTCGCTCATGCTCGGCTCGCACACCGACGCGGCCTACCCCAATCGGTCGTCTTCGTCGAGAAGCAGAAGCGGCGTCCCTTCCAGACGCGTTCGTAGTAGATTACGCCGCCGGCGCGGGCGGACAGGTTCCGGTGCTTGGGCTTGCGCTTCATCGGTAGCCATGCTCTGAGGTAGCTTCGACTGAGAAGTCACCCGGAAACCCTGCCGCTTGCAGGTCGTTGCTGAGCGCCGTCTTATTGACCATATCCCAAGCGCCCTTCGGGATAAGAACGAGACATCCCCGCTCGCTGAACCGAGGCGGTGCATCCCCTTCAATGTCGTGCGCTCGGAGCACCGCCAGGATCGACTCGGGCTCCGCTGCTCCCTCTGTCTGAAACCGAACATGAACTTCTTCTGTCATTGGGCTGTTCCTCCGTTGGAGCGTTCCTCCTCGAGCCACTTCCGATCGCCGCGTGCGGTGATCTGTCCGGATCGTCTGGCCATCACCCCTCTCCCCCTGGCATCTCTTCAAGGTACTTTGCAGTCCTAAGCTTTGTGTCGATCCAGCTCATGACGAGGCCGATCAAGTCCTTGAGGTCCTCAATATCCTTGTCGGCCCACTTCCGCTCGTAGTGCGTCTCATCATTGCCAAGCCAGGTGGCTCGCCTCGCGCACTGCTTGATACTCTCATCCGCGATGTGATCGTTGATGCACGCGCCCAGCCACTTCTTGATGATTGCTTCCTTCGCATCTGGCTCACAAGAAATGCAGTAGTCTTTCACGAGGAACTCAAGCGACTTCCGATACCCGGCACCCGCGACCTGCTCGAGGCGGAACCCTTCAGCGGCGACCGCCTGAGCATAGATTGTCGCAAAGCTCTTGGAGACTTCTCGGACTGTCAGGGGAATCTGCAGTTCCTCCGGGCTCCTCGCGTATACAGGCCCAGTCGCTATCAAGACCTGGTAGTCGAGAAAACGTCCGCTTATCCGGTCTTGGGCTAGCCGATAGCTCGCAATGAAGAGGCTCTGGCACTGTGCATGTGGGCACTTGAAGACAACTTCAAGTTCTGCCTCCCGTCCAACCCGCCTCAGGGAGCCAAGCTGCAGAATGGGTTCCACCGAGATGTGGCACAGGGGGCAGATGTCCGGATTGCGATCATAGAGAACTCGACTGTTGCCAACGCTAACCTCCTGTCGCCGGTCGTCGCTCATCCGCTCGCCCTCCTTGTCTCCGCGAGCACTCCCGCCAGGAGCTCTCGCAGGTCGCCGTCGCTCAGGACCTGGCCCACTGGCGTCTGGTCATCCGGCAGCCGCCCCGCGATCGAGGCGAACCACAGAGAGCGTTCCTCATCGATGAGCAGCGAGTCGATATCGTCGAAAGACATCGCTTCGAGAGAACTCCGCCAAGACTCAGACGGGCTCATCTTTTGCCTCGTGCAGCAGGGCTCGATCTTGCAGCAACTTGACCACCTCCTCCGTCGAGGCGACGGTCGTCTTCGCCTTCTTGAGGTCTTCGTTGAACAAGTTCTTTCCGTGCACGTCCCGAAAGCAGTTCCACATGTACATCACGGGCTCCCACTCCTCGTTGGTCAGGAGTTCGAACTGCCGCTCGAGGTCTCGCACCTCTCCGATCAGTTGATGCGTCACGTCGCCAAGTTCCAAGGCGTGGACATGCCCCGGGTCCGCCTCAACTTCCGAAACCCAGCGCCTTAGCTGCTCTCCCACGTGCTTAGCGGTGACGATCAGCTTCGTGCGTAGCCTTCCTGCCGCGCTATGGCGTTCGGCTCGACGTTCGAAGATCGGCCAAAGCGCGACGAGAACAGCGAGGAAGGTCGCCACGGCGGCGACTCCTTGCCAGTCTGGTCTTGCCCGAACGTCGAAGCTCAGCCCCCACGCGAACCCTCCAGCGAGCGCGAGGACCAGGCCAGTGAGCGCGAGCAGGATCCGACCTCGGCTCATGCGCTCGGTCCCTCGGCCGAAGGCTTGGAGCTATCCCACTCGCCCGAGAGCTCCTTCGCGAGAAGCTCTACCGACCCAAGGGGATCGTTTTTCCGTTCGACCCGCAGCAGGCAGCGACCGGCGAACTCAGCGTCGGCGAGGTGGGATTTGAACTCAGGCATGGTTCCCGTCTCGAGGTACTCCGCCAGCGCTTGGACGAGCTTGACCGTGTCGCAGACAACAGCGTCGACAGCGCGGTCTGGATAGACACTGTCCGGGTGACTGAGTACGGTGGTGAGGAAGATTCGCTCATTCACGCGTTCACGCAGAATTCGAGCAACCTCGAAACGCGGCTCCTGCTGTGCGCTCTCGGGCGGCGGCGACTCCGTAGCTCCCGAAGGCTCCTCGCTCTCCGGGACCTCCTCGTCTTCCTCGGCCGGTAACTCTCGCCTCTGGATGCTGTCGATGTGCTTCTGACAGAACTCCATGAACTCGGGGCCTAACGTCAGGAGATTCTCCGCCGCGACAGCCGCAGCCAGATTGCACAGGTACTCGGTACGATTCTGGGGTGGGTGTTCTTCCCAGGAATTCTGATCCCGATCGAACACGAGCCGCTTGGATCCAACGGCATCCGAAACGAGCAACGCGACATCATCGATCGCGTACGAGGCCGCCAAGCGCATCTTATCAGCCAGTTTCTCGGGGACCCGGAAGTCGCAGGTTACCGCCCGTTCGATCGCGTGTGTGAGAGCTACGAAGTGGTCGCTTCGCAGGAAGTCGATGACCGACTCTCTCGTTGGGAAGAGCCGCGGATCCAAAATGTGGAGTGTGCGATCCCTGAAGGGCTCCCTTCTCTCTTTCATCATGTTGCTCCTCTCAGGAGCGAGTCGGTCACTTGCGGCGACGAGAAAGGGAGCGGCGGATGAGTTCGTAGACGAACGTGCTAACACGGTTCGAGCCGGCACGGCGCTTCAGAGCTCTGTACTCCCGCTCTGTCACGCTGATCATGATCCGGTGGCTTCGCTTCATCGTAGCCGAAAGCGGTTTGCGGCCCGATCCCGGGCGCGGCCCGCCTCGTCCTCGTGTGGTTTCGTCTTTCACTTTATCATTCGCACTCTGTAAGCTGCAAGACTAAACCAAAGAGCCTTCGACGCTTACGCTCTATCAATCGCCAAGTATACGACCCACCTACGCTTTCGGCCTCGTCTCTGATCCCGACGGCCAGGGAGCGTTTCTTCTTGCCTCCACTCCCTCCCGCGGTGAAGATTCGAGGCAGACACCAAGCGTCGGGGATCAAAGCCGGCTGGAGCCTTGCAATGGTGAGACGAATAGGAATCACGATCGGCATGGTTCTGGCTGCGGCGCTGGCGGCCGCTGCGGCAACCTACGCGCGGGGCGTCAACGGCGAGGAGCTCGCCGCCTCGAGGAACTGCCGCGAGTTGCTTGACGTAAGCCCGAACCTCTACGAGCTGTGCGCCGCGTACTGCTACTCCCCCTGCAACGCGATGGACCTCGAGGAGCCGTGTCCCCCTAGCGACGCTGAGATCCTGGAGAGGTACAACGCTCTGAGGCGGCCGGGCGATCCCCCCATGCCGTGTGTGAGAGAGGGCTGTCCCTGCTTCAACGCCGAGGACCTCCGACAGATCGGCCTCCCCCTTCGACAGATCCGCCTCCCCGGCCCAAACTCTCTGGCCCCCAGATGCTTCATCACCGAGATCGGGGGGTTCGGAGAGGCTCCTCTTCTCCTCGAGATCGCCCCGCGACACTTCTTTGGTGCGACGCATGCTGATGCGAACGGTGAGAGACCGTCGGTCTGCGCGCTCTACGCCAAGGCGCCACTGACTGTCCAGACAGTGACCCCTGGCGAGCTGGCAGTGTGCAACGATCTGCTGCTGGCTCGTGCGAACGAGCTGGGACGCATGTGTCATGCTCTGCTCCCCAGCGCGTGCGAAGTGGAGGCCATCATGGGCTCATCCGGAATCTGCTTCCGCAACGGGCTCGACATTCCTGTCCGCGTCGAGCTCCTTGACCTGGAAAGCGACCGCCGAGTCGTTCGGCAGTTGGCACCACGCTCCGAGGAGCTCGGGGGCGCGGCCTTTGTGAGCGTTCCGGAGCGCCGCGCCTCGTGGAGCGCGATTGTCGAGGATGATGTCATCCCCCTCTGCTCCGGAGAGATCCTCTTCGAGCCACGACCCAGCGGAGTACAAACGATCGACCAGGTTTGGATCGGTCCCGACTCGGGATGCGAGCTTGAGCCCTAAGTCCGTGCTGCCGCATGCGCCTAGCATGTCGGGGCTCTACAGCCCCGGCTGAATCAGCCGCGAGCCGCCGCCGGGAAGGCGAACACGCCCGCCGCGACCGTTCGAGCCAGCGTTGGAGATGAAACCGCCTCCAGCGACCGCGGCCTCCACAGCAGCGGCTCGGCCAGAGCTAGCTGCGAGCGCGTCGAATTGCCTCGAGGTCACCACAGCCGCCTCGCCAGCCCGACGGGTCTCTGTCGTGAGCTGTCGCTGCGTGCTGAGGAGCGAGCTGGCCGACGAGTTCGCACTCGCCATCGCCGCCGCCTCGAACTCGATGGCCGGCGCAAGCTCCCTGGCAGCCTCGGCTTGTGTCGCTTTCGCGGTGGCGAGGTCCTGAGCGGTAATCACGCCCTTGATGTATAGCTGGTGCAACCGCCCTAGTGCCTCGGCCTCCTTCTTCTCCGCTTCGACCAGATCGCGCTCCAACGTAACGCCGAGCTGCTCCGCCAGCTTTCGAGCCTCCTCGAGATCGGTCTGACGCTGCTTGCTACCTCGCTCGTTCTCCTCGCGGTTTCGCCTCTGTGCCTCCGTGAGACCATCCGTTGCAGTCGCGGCGTTGCTGGTGGCGTTCTGGAGCTTGTCGAAGGACTCCCTCGTACCATCGAGACCCGCGATGTAGGTATCGTTCGCGGTCTGGAACTCGAAGGCTGCGCGACTCCACTCGCCGACCTTGACGATTGCGCTTGCGATCGCCCCCGTGAGCGTTGCGAACTGCGTGGTCAGCGTAACGACGCTGTTGATGAGGTTCGGGTCCGAGATCAGACGCGTCATCGACTCCAGCGCGTCATTGAACTCCTTGTTCTTGATGATCCCGTCGCCGATGGTCCCGAGGAAGTCGCCGAAGGAGTTCTTCAGCGACTGGATTCTCCCCGAGAACGTCTGGGCTTGGGCCGCTGCGACGCCGCCGAAGCGTTCGCCGATCAGCTCTATGGCCCCGCCAGCCGCCAGCGTCGCGGCGTCGAGGTCCTTGATCTCGGTCACAAACTTCGCGACGTCATCCACCGAGCCACTGAGAGAGCGCCCGAGACGGCGAGTCGCTTCTTCGAAGCTGATCCCGGCACCGGCAGAGAAATCGAGCGCTGCGCTCACGAGCTTGGCGGCCGCATCCGCGGACTTCGTGAACCCCAGCGCCAGGGCCGTCATTCGCAGAATCGCCTCGTCACCCGTAGTGGTAACGCTCTGGAGGGCGGACGCGTGCTCCTGGAGTTGCTTACTCGCAGCCCCCGCACTAGGACCGAGGGTATCGAGAGCGGCGTTCAGCGCGCTCACGGCATCCTGCTGCTCCTGCGCAGCACGGACGGCTGCGCTGATGGCGCTCGTGAACAGGCGGAAGGCAGCGACCCCGGCAGCGACTGCAGCAACGGTTTTCGTACTGATCGTGGAGAGAAGGCCCGCGAAAGACCGCTCGGCCTTTCGAACTGTTGGAGTCGCCTCGTCTTTAGCTTGAATCCGAGCACGAACTGTGAAATCGCGTGCCATGGCTTACCTCCTCAAGGTGCCTATAGGGACTGAAGACCTCTCGTTGCGTACACAGAGAGCTTCGGAGCTCCTTCTTTCCGAATCGCCCGATCGAGGGCCATGATCAACGCGACCATCCCGTCGATCTTCTCGGTGCTCTTCGACTTGTCCGGCTTGACGTTCCCCGCCGGGTCGGTGCGCACGACCAGGTTATCTGCCATCCACCGGAGCACAGGGTGACCTCCGTGGTGCAGCCGTTTCGAGAGCACCAGCTTCTCGAGTTCCTTCGTAGGCGGGCTCATCGAAGGGAAGCCCTGCCCGGCCTGGATCATCTTGAACCCAGCATCCCCCAGCTCGTTCTGGATCGCCTGCGAGCCCCAGCGGTCAAAGGCGATCTCCGGAATCCGGTAGCGCTCGCCAAGTTCGGTGATCGTCCGCACGATCACCCTGTAGTCGATGACATTCCCCTCGGTGGCCGTAATCCAGCCATCGCGGACCCAGGCCTGGTACGGCACGCCGTCGCGGTTGGTGCGGTCCCAGACCTTCTCCTCGGGGACCCAAAGCCAGGGCCAGCAGCGGAAGGGCTCGTCCTTGGCTGGCCACACGAGCACGAATGCCGCGATGTCCGTGGTCGTAGCCAGGTCGAGGCCTCCGTATGCCGTCGCTCCCTCGAGCAGGCCGAGATCAACCTTCCCGGCGGTCTCATCCCAAGCCTCAAGGTCGATGTAGCGCGTCTCTGAGCGAGTCCATTGGTTCAAATGAAGCCTCCGAAACGTGTTCTGCCGCGCCGGCGACCGCTGCGCCTCCCGGCATTCCTCCTCGAGGTACTCGAGGCTGATCGTCTCCCCGAGGCTCGGATTCGCCAGCGTCCACACGGCAGGATCGGTCCAGTCGTCGTCCTCGTCTGCCGCCGAGAGAAACGCAAAGTAGCTCGGGTCCTCGATCACGCCCTCCGCGACCTGGCGCCCGTACTCGTGCTGCTCGAAACAGATGGACTTGCGATCGAAGCCTGCCGTAGTGAAGGCGATCGTGAACGGCTGCACGCGCGCCCCTTGAGCTGTGGTCATCACGTCCCAGAGCTCTCGGTTGGGCTGTACATGGAGCTCGTCGAAGATCACCGCATGGGGGTTGAGCCCGTGCTGGAGATCGGCATCACTCGAGAGGACCTCGTAGCGCGAAGCTCGGGCGTGGTACACGAGCGAGTTTCGGAAGCGAGCGATGCGCTTCGAGAGCTCGGGCGACCGCTGCGCCATCTCCTTCGCCATCTCGAACACGATCGACGCCTGCTTCTTGTCGCCAGCAGCCGAGTAGACCTCTGCTCCGTCCTCGTCATCCGCGCAGAGGAGATACAGGGCGATCCCCGCGCCCCAAGAACTCTTGCCATTTTTTCGCGGGATTTCGATGTAGGCCTTGCGGTACTGGCGCGTCCCGTCCGGACGCTTCCACCCGAAGATCATCGCGAGGATCTCGGCCTGCCAGTCCAGGGGCTCGAACGGCTGCCGTGCCCAGCGGCCCTTCACGTGGACCAGGTACTGCTGGAAGAACCACAGCACACGCCGCGCTGCGGCCTCGTCGAAGTAGTACCCCTCGGGGTGGTGGTCGGTGAGGAGCCTCACGATCCGAAGAAGTCCTCCGAGTCATCCTTGCCGGACTTCTCGCCGATCAAGCCGAAGACATCGACCTCGATCCGCGTACGCGCCGCCGGCGTCATCCCGAATTCAGCTGCGAAGCGCACGAAGTCCCGACGCGCTCGCTCCATGAGCAAGGCCTCGGGCCGGGGCTTCGTCGTCTCCTTGGTGTCGACCGAGTAGCCCTCCTCCAGCACCACCTGTCGGCAGCGGCGCCAGGTAGCGTAGGAATCGCAGACCGCCGCGAGCGGCACGTGGTCGAGCTCGGTGAGCAGCCCGAAGCGCACGAGCTTCTTCGCGATCAAGCGCCACACGCGCTTCCCGTGCACGTCGAGCCAGGTCGGAGGCTCGGGAGCCTTTCGGTGCCTGCGCGGCTTCGGCTCGCGCTTCGAGATCTTCTTTCTGCCCGGATTTCCCTCGAGTAGACGCAAGTAGGTCGGCTTCGGGGGCGGTCCGCTACGCGCCATTTTCTGATCTGCTTTTCACTTCAGGACCCTCGACCATTTACGTTTGACCAGGCACTGCTCCCTAGACCCGACCGGTTGTAGAGATGGAGGGGGCTATCCCCCTTTGATGTGGCCTGATGACCATCGCCCGTCTTCCAGCGCAGTCTTTCGACTGTGGTGGGGCCTGCAGCAACTTCTCAAGTTCGATGGATGGTCACTGCCGCCTCGCTTTCGCGCCACGACGTGATCGACGTCGGTGGCTGCTGTCGTGCGCCCCGCAGCCGTACACGCCCCGCACAGCGGCTCCCGCGCGAGCTGCGCGGCGCGGATCTTCAGCCAGCGCGCGGTGTGATAGAAGGCGTCGGTCGCGCGCCGCTTCCGGTCCTCTTCCCGCCGATGCGAGGCGCAAAGTCCCCTGGCCTTGCGGTCCGCCACATCTGGGCAGCCTGGCACTCTGCACGCTGAAGGCGCGGCCCAGGGGCTCACGAGTCCCACCTATCGGCTAGCCCCATCGTTCGCCCTCCGTCGCCGTCTTGCGCGAACCGCACGGCCTGCAGGCTGGGATCAGGTTGCTTCTCTCGTCGGTCCCACCCTTGCGTCTAGAGATGGCGTGGACAACCTCCGTTGCTGGCGTGGAACGGCCAGCCTCCTTGCAGTACCTGCAGTCCGGCTCCTCTACGAGGACGCCCGCCCGGAGTCTGCGCCACTTCGCGTCGTAGCCGCGCTGAGCTGATGTCCCCCGCTCTCGATCGCGGGCTCGCCTAGCTGCTAGCTCGTGCTCTCTGCAGAGCCCCCGCCGAGCGGCGTGGTTCGGACAGCCGCTCATTGTGCAGGCGCGAGGGGCAGCACGAGGCGGGCTCATAGCGGCGCCCCCTGCATGTGGGACCAGACGATGCCTCCGATCTCTCGCCTTGCGAGATCGAGCGGCATCCAGTCGATCTCACCATCCTGGTTCAAGATGGAGTCGGGCAGATCCCGGACTCTCCGAAGGCACTCGCGGCGCGACCTGGGAGGCTCGCCGCCCCAGTCGGCCGGCGGATGTTCGAAAAGCTTCTGAGCGATGAGCTCGAGGATCTTGACCTCGCACTTCCTTATCAGGAAGGGCAGGCAATCAAACACCGGCTTTAGCTGAAGCCACGCTTTGTCGACCCGAGCTGCCTTTGTGGCCAACTCCAGCATCTCCGGGTTAGCTTTGTAGATCCGGATCAACTCGGATATGTCCGTGCATGCTTGGTGTCGGGCTTCCAGCTCGTCCATTTCCTTGTCGATAGCGTTGCGAGCGTCGATCAGGCGTTCGCAGTAGTGCTGGAGCTCGCAAACGTCCTTCCACTCGGTAGCGCCGACCCAATCGAGCGAAGCTGTACTCGGAGTCGCCAACTCCGCCATGGCCTCCCGGAGCGGCAAATCCGCAACGCGTTGCGCTTCTCCGGTGTTGAGCTCTGGGAGGCGCCGTGCGATGCGCATGTATCCCTGCGCGGTCCGATCGGAGAAGGAGAGGTGCTCCCGAATCCACGGCAGCCATTTTCCGTGTCCGAGCTGGGACTTGGCCTCGAGAAGACGCTCACCTGCTCGTCGGGCGTGTTCGACTGCAGTAACAGCAGCCGTTCGGGCTGCCTCGTGCTCTCGGTTGATCTCATCCGCGATCGTCACCAGGGTGATCTCGATGTCGTTCGTCACATACACCTCCTCCTCACTCATCGCCGCAGATCCAGGAAGATGCTCCGCTCGAAGCGTGGGGCCAATCGATCTAGCGAGGGCAGCACGAAAGGCCGGGCGCGCATTCGTTTCGTCCCGAACTCCAGGAAGCGGGCACGCGGTAGCGTGGAGCCGACCGCAGCGAAGGTGTCGCCGAAGTCACTCTCTATACGCCGCGCGAGCTCTCCGGTGAGTCGCGGTGCACGCGATCGCATTTCGGACTGGAGTGCTCTTCCAGCACGATGAGTCGTGATCTTGAGCTTGCGTGGGATGTCCTCGCGGAAGCGTCGGAGACCCGGGCGCACCGTGTCGCGGACGATGGTTACTCGTAGTCGAACTGGCATCTGGACGTCCTCCTGTGTCTGGTTTCCTCCGTCCAGGACGCGACAAAACTTCCCAGCGGAATCTCCGCTTGTTGCACCCGAGGCGCAGAGTCCCTCGGCGAGCGGCGTGGTTCGGGCAACCCGGGAAGGTGCAGGCCCTGGGCGCAGCACGAGGAGGGCTCACAAAACCACTCCTTGTCGGAGATCATCTCTGGGCATCGTCAACCCTCACGAGCGCCACGCTCGGCCCGAACGCGGCGCGCAGGTTCAGCAGCGCTCGCAACCCTTCGAGCTCGAGCCGGCCCAGCATCTCGGCCTCAGCGAAGAACAGCACGGGAATGCCGTGGTCGGCCTCTGTCAGAGCCTCGAGGGCAACCTCGTTCCGGACCATGATGAAGTCCCGATCCAAGGCGTGGGAGTGGAAGACCGCAGCTGGGATCGTCGTGTCCGCGAGAAAGAACCCAAGAGGATCGCCTGCGTCCCCCTGGGATCCGCGACTGAGCGCAGCGTCGGCGTGGTCGGCGAGGTACGCGCTGTTACCCCCCGTTCGCGCGAGCACGCGCTTAGCCAGCTCGAGGTAGCTCACACTGACCCCTCAGGCGCCGACGCCCCAGCAGATTCCTCGCTTTCCGCGCTTGAAGCGCTTTCCGCGCAGGGGGGACCCTTATCCTCTTCCTCACTTGTGTCGATACGGGTGACGAGTAACTCGGGGCGTCCCCCAGTCTTTCGAATCTGAGTTCGTATCAGTCCTAGTTCCTCAAGAAGCCTGAGGTCTAGGTCTAAGCCAGCTTGGCTGATGTGGTTTGAGAAGATCTGAGAGCGAACCTGAGTGAGGTTTAGCTCCTCTCCCACCATCATCCCCGTCAAGATCCTGTCTGCCCCAGGTCTTCCAGTTCGTTGGCCGAAGATGCTATGAACGCTTGCTTCTGAGTAGTCCCACAGTGCTAGAGCAGAGAGAAGGTGATCTGTATCTATATGCGGGGAGCGCGCGTAAAGCGCGTATAGCGCGGAAAGCCTGAGCACGTGGCTCTCCGATCGCGCAAGGAGCTTTCCAATGAGCCCGGGCTTGTCCTCTGTCAGCTGCTCGTACACCTCACCCCATAGACGCTCCGCGTCCCGGCTCCGGCGGATCTCCGATACCTCTCTGGCGAAGTCGAGTGATCGTCGCACCTGAGACGCCAGGGCTGCGACCTGGCTGCTCGGGGCGCGACCCGGATTGGGAAGCTTCCGCTCGCGGTGGGTCAGAATCACGATAAAGCGGTTGCCGAGCCCGTTCGCTGTATCGACGTCAGTGAGATGG
Organism: Myxococcota bacterium; assembly: GCA_965247115.1. GTDB lineage: Bacteria > Myxococcota_A > UBA9160 > SZUA-336 > SZUA-336 > JAUXJB01. The sequence continues at coordinate 659,793 of CBDFGR010000003.1, read as the reverse complement.
GCGTGGAGATCCTCGGGAGTCGTATGCGCGACGATGCTGATATGCGCTCCGGTAGCGCGGAGCGGGCTGTTCTTGGTGAGTGTGCGGAGCACAGGTTTGCAGTCCCATGCGTCCCGGAGAACGCTCGAGAGCACATTCCCCTGTCTGGAGAACTGTTTCAGAGCCGTGCTGAACTCGGTCTCGAGCACGCACAGCCGCTTGTCGCTGACGCCCGAATCTACGAGGACCCTCTCGCCCTCGGAGTCCTTCCAGACCGGATCGCGGACGGCATGAATTAGGCCCTCTCCAGAGCTGAGCCCGCTCGCGATGTTCTCCGTCCAAGTCGGGTCCGCATCGCACAGAGGCTTGCTGGCTATGTTCCCGGAGTCCCCCTTCCGCGCTCGCGACGAGGTTCCAACGATCAGCACATTCTCGTTGGTGTGGTGTGGGGTCTCGCCAACGTGGGATACGGGTCCTGACCCGGCGGCGTTTCCAAACATGACCAGGTGCTGCACAGCAATGGCCACTGACCCGGCCTCGGTGTAAGGCTTGAACAAGTCGACTAGCTCTCCAGCGAGCCCGTGGAAGATCTCGGGGCCGGGCTTGGGCAGCATCATTCGGTAAGCCGCCGAGTAACCGCGAGATCGGGGAAGCGACTCCCGGGCGCCTGCTGCGACTGCCTCGTGGCATCCTCACGCCCCCGGATATCGGAGATCACCTTCTCCGCTTCTCCGTGTGGCAGCGGAGGTCGGCAGCACGCGTGGTTCCAGGCATGGAGCAGTTCGCATCCCAGAACCTGGTCGAGATTGCTTCGAAAGACCTTCCCAGCTAGCGAGCAGAGCGAAGAGTGGCGCTCACCCTCCCGGACGCCGTTCGCAGCAAGCGCTCGCCATTCCTCGGAAGAGCGTGTCGGCTGCCGAACACCCGGCTTCCTGAGCAGATCCAAGAGCCACGCTGGGGGACGTGCGAAACCGACCGTCTTTGGCGTGAGTTGGGGGACCCAGCGGTAGCGTCGACCTGAGGCGTGAAGTGACGGTGGTGCCACCACATATCCGCCATTGCCCCGCAGGTCGACGCGTTCAAGGAGCCCGGCCCGGTTTCGAATGTGGCCGCCCGGGTATTCGAAGAAGTAGTGAAGTCCACCCTCCCGACCGGTCTCGACGACAGCTGTTGGAGGGAGATGCCTTCGCTCGAGCGACCTCGCACCCAGCGGGCCATCAACGTCGCACACGAGAAGGCCAGATCGCGCACCTGTTGCGATCCCGATGTTGGCCTCAGGGTGTGCGACCCACCACGATCGTATCTGTGCCGGATCGGTGGTCGCGGCAAGAACGCCATTCGCCGTTCGCGGATGCTTCCCAGGGGAGCTGCACCTAGCTCCGCGCGAACAGTCACAGGCGCCGGAAGTCGGCGTGTGCAGTGGGAATATCGGAATGCCGTGCTGCACATACCTCAGAGCCGCCGTGAACATTCTGGACTCCAGCAAAGGTCACCTCCCCGTAGGAATCGCTGCTGCCTTAGCCCACCTCCAACGTCCTCCCGAGCTGATGACGGAGTCGGCGGAGTTCGCCGACCACGACCTCAGGCTCGAGGCCCCTCGGATTCCGCCTTTTCTCGAAGGCGATTTCAAGGAAGACCAATTCATCGGCCAGCTGCTGGGCGTATCCCGCCGGCCGCTTGATTCGGTCTGGCCTCGGGAGCCGAGCCTTGCGGGGCCTGTTCTCACGGTTGTATGCTCCGACTCGCAATTCTCTGTTTCCTTCCGCTAAGGGCCGGCCTGCACGCCGGCCCTTGGTACTTGAGGTTACGGGTCAGCCTCACCGAGCACCTGCCTCGGCATTCGTGAGGCCCTCGCATCCGGGCGTCGCCTATCTGCCCGCGATGCGATCGCGTCCAGCTGATCCAGATGATCCCAGAGTTCGTCGGCCCTCCTTGCGGCGAGTGCTTGCTCGACACGAATGAGCTGCTGCGGGAGTGGGCCAACGATCTCGGCTCTGAGCTCCGCGGCCACAATCAGGCGCACGATTCGGAATCTCTCTAGGCGGAGCGCGAGGTGGAGGAGCCAGGTCGACAGTGCAGGACCCATCCGAATCAGCGGGAGGACGAGGTAGCCAATCATGACCGGGGCTCCGCGTTCAGCTGCTTGGACCTTCCCAGATGCTTCTCACAGCCTTCGGGCCAGCCGCAGAGACTGCGTAGGGAGCGGCGTGAAGGGCTAACCCTCAACTCGAACCGTCCGAGGAGGCTCTGCGCCCTCAAGTCCCTTCCCTCCGCCCTGGATGAACTCAGAGATCGCAGACGGGCTGAAGCGAACGAGGCGCCCGAGACGGACGGCAGGCACGATCCCAGCTCGCGCGAGTGCGTACACCCTGTATGAACTGATGCCGAGTTGCTCAGCTGCCCATTCAGCGTCTCGGAGCGTATTTGTGTGATTTCTGCTCATAGAGACCTCCTCTGGCGTAGATTGCTACTAGCTTGCATCTGTGACCGAAAATCTATAGGATCGGAAACAGACACAGATCGGTAACGGGAGAGCCTGGTGCAAGGCGAGCTGATCCACTGTTTCGCGGAGGTCTCCAAGGAAGGATACAGATGGATCGAGGGCGAGGGACGAGATGAGTCTGGCAGTCGCCCCAAAGAGGTGCGCAAGGATCGGTGGCTGATCGACAACCGAGGTCCGACAGGGGGGCGGGTCCGACGGTACGACCCGCTAGAGGAGTCTCCGGCCCTCTGCCGTGAGTTCGCAGACCTCGAGCTAGCGCGAGCCTCGATATCTAGATTCGCCCATCAGTACGGAAGGCTTGGACGCTACTGGTACGTTCACCCAGAAGGTGGCGCACTCGGTGAAGGACGGGTCGTGTCCGGGGAATCCTTCACGACGTGGAATACCGAGGTTAGAGAGATGCGCGTCGCGCTTGAGCTCGTCGAGGCGATCTCAACCAGCGACGAATCGTTCCTGGCCAAGACAATTCGCATCCGAGCGAGTGATGAAGACCGTTTAGTCTCTTTCAACTATCGGAGCTCGGATGGAACGATGACAGAGTCCGTGAACATCGGACATCACCCTAGCAGCCTAACCCCCTACATCGAGACCGGTAACTATAGGCGCGCGGCACGTTTCATCGCGCAGTACTTGGTCAACAAGAAGCTCACGAGTCACACCGAGTTCAGGCTGCTTTACGACCCTGACGAGGATGCACTTCGTGACCACGTGGTTCCGAAGTACTTGCTGGGTGCATTATGGATTCAAGTCGCTGACTATCTCGTCGGACGTAGATCCTATCGCCGCTGCGACGAGTGCGGGAACTGGTTCGTGATCGAGCGCGGGCGGGCCAGAAAAGATCGGACGCTCTGCTCCGCGCGATGCAAAACGGCTGCCTACCGTCGCCGACGTGAGCGAGCGGTTGAGCTCCATGGTGAAGGTATGACGCCCGGTGCGATAGCGAAGGAACTCGGGAGTTCTACGTCGACAGTTCGGCGGTGGCTCCGTGGTTAGATCAGGAGGGGAGGAAACGAGGCCAATTGAGATGGATGGTTCCACAAGCAGGCTGATTGAAGCTCGTACCGAGCGTGACGTGGCTCAAAGGCTAAGCGAGAAGCAATGAGGCAAGAGACGAAAGAGTGGGAGGTTGGGGACAAGAAGTCTGGATGGCGGGCTGTTCTGAAGGGTGATCCCGAGCAACTCCACATGCTTGCGGAGTCCTTCACGAACGAGCCGGTCATCGAAAAGAACGATGCTGGTCAGTTCATTCTACACTCGGCATGTTTCGGCGGTATCCCCGATGGCCGCGATGTCCGTACACTGGCCGAAGAGCTCATTGGGGCTGTTTCAAGCCTCGCCCGCCTGCAGTTCGGAGGCTCGGGTATCTCCATTGAGCGCATCGAGCACGACGGGGACGTATTCGTCAGCCCGGAATCAGCGTCGATCCGGATGAGTGGAGTACCCCCAACCATTGTCATCCGTCGGCCGGACGGCAGCATAGAGTCAATCGGCAGACCCGCGGATCATATCGAGAAGTGCCTGGCCATAGTTTGTGAGAATGAGCCCATGCTGGATGCACTACGGCAACTGAATACGGGCGATCTAGGTTTCGTGGCACTGTACAGAGTCTATGAGATCGTGGAAGAGGCGATAGGCGGTCGTAGCCCGCTCGTAAACAGCGGCTGGATTTCGAACGCGCAGGTCGGACTCTTCAAGAGAACGGCAAACAGCAAGGCTGTGCTCGGCGATGCGGCTCGGCATGGCAGCGACAAGGAATCACCACCAGAGAGTCCTATGTCTCTTTCAGAAGCGCGCAAACTCATTACCGGAGTCGTGATGTCGTGGATCAGGACTTCGGTCGACGAATAGACGATGCGCTCTCCTGGAGGAATCTAACCGGAGACTAGAGAATGGCTCGAAGATCAGGACACATCACAGCACGCGGCGATCGCAAGTGGCTCGTGCGCTGGTTCGTCAGCGTCGATGCAAACGGAAAGCGGCGGTACTCGTCGAAGATCGTCCACGGAACGAAGCGCGACGCGCAGACGTACCTAAACTCGGTCCTTCGGAACCGTGACCTCGGCACCTACGTTGAGCCCAACAGGATAACCCTCGCCAACTACCTCGATCGATGGCTCCGCTCCAAGCACAGCGTGAGCCCGCGGACCCGCGAGACTTACGAACTCATCCTGCGGAAGCACGTTCGCCCGGTCCTCGGGTCGCGCCGGCTGGACTCGCTCGAGCCTGCCGACCTGCAGGATCTCATCGATCGGCTGGGCGAGCGAGCGGGCCGAGAGCTCTCGCCACGCACTCACCAAGTAGTCCATCGCGTGCTCTCGAGCGCGCTTGAGCAGGCCGTGAGCTGGCGGCTCCTCGCCATGAACCCCGCGAAGGGAGTCAACCTCCCGAAGCAGAGGCGCCGGGAAATGCGAGCTCTCTCAGCCGATGAGATCCGCCAGTTTCGCGCAGCCGCGCAGGGCTCCCGCCACGAGACGCTCTTCGACTTCATGCTCGCGACCGGCTGCCGACCTGGCGAGGCCCTCGGCGTCCGGTGGCGGGACCTCGAGGACGGCTCCGTAACCTTCCACCAGGCCCTCACCACGGAAGCCTCGAGGCCCGTGCTTGGGCCAGTGAAGACGCCGGGGAGCCTCCGGTCCGTTCCGCTTCCTGAGCCGGTGCTTAGCGCACTCGGGCGGCACCGGGCGCGCCAGGCAGAGCTCGCGCTCAAGTTCGGGAGCGTGTACGCGCGGGACTTGGATCTGGTCTTCGCGAACGAGATTGGCCGACCGCTTGACCTCGCCAACCTCCGCGAGCGGCACTACAAGCCGATCTGCTGGGAGGCCGGGATCGAGGGGGCCCGCGGGCTTTACGACCTGCGCCACACCGCCGCAACCCAGCTCCTAACCCTTGGGGCCAACGTCAAGGTTGTCTCGGAGCGGCTGGGCCACGCCTCAGCCGCAATGACGCTCGACGTGTACAGCCATGTTGTGCCAGGGATGCAGGAAGAAGCTACGCGAAAGCTGGAGGGGCTATTTCGGTAGTCCATCTACTCGGAGCTGAGCCTACAAGTCAGTCGGCCCTGTTTCTCACGCACCGCATCCGCTGGGTGATCTCTTGTTCTTCCCGAACCATGGTCAGATGATACCCGGCCCGGCCGCCAGCGTCTTTGGGGATCGGGATTCGGTAGCTAACCTCACGCGATGGCTCTCTGGAGGATGTATGTCGATGAGTGCGGGGATCACGTCATGCTCCCGCAACTCGGCACTCCGCAGCAACGCTACTTGAGCCTGACGGGGGTCTGGATCACCCGCGATGAAATGGTCAACCAGATCAGGCCTGAGATGGAGAAGCTCAAGCGTGATCACTTCGATTACGACGCGGACGAATCTCTGATCTTGCACCGCAACGACATCGTGCGCAGATCTGGGAAGTTCGCGGTTCTGCGGGACCCGGTACGGCGAGCCCAATTCGATCAAGACCTGCTGAGTTGCCTTAGTCGCTGGCATTTCTGGGTGGTTACCGTCGTCATAGACAAGCAGTCTCACTACAAGCAGCACTACAGATCCCTCCGGCACCCGTAACACTACTGCGTCCACGTGCTGGTCGAACGATATCGAGGTGCGCTTCAAGGGGGAAAGCACCGGGGAGACACGCTAGCAGAGTCTCGCGGCGCCAAGGAGGATCGTCCGCTCAAGACTGCGTTTCGTTCGATCTGGACCCACGGGACGCGCTTTCTGCGCGCACCTACTTTGCAAGCGTTCATGACCAGCCGCGAGATCAAGATCAAGAAGAAGGACGCCGACGTCGAAGGGCTCCAGATCGCGGATCTTGTCGCCCATCCGACTCGCCAAGAGATCCTCGTTCAACAAGGCAGAATTCAGCAGAACGCGGTGAGCCCCTTCTCTCAGCAGATTGTCGCCGCGATTCAGCAGAGGTGGGACGCGCGCTACTGCCGCGTCTTCCTGACCTAAGTGGAAAGGGCCGCCCAAGGATACCCTTGGCGCGACCCCCGCCGGACAAACGCCCGACCACCTCCGATTAACGGATTGTCCGCGATTCTGGCCGTTGAGATCGCTCCAGTCAAGTACGTAACTATCTGATTTCAAAGGATATATATATATATATGCATAGACAGAATCGTATATAAATATATAAAGTTCCATTTCTATCTCGACAGCTTTAGCTTCCCTCCACATGGCCGAAAAGCAGATCGGTTTGAAGCTCGATGCAGAGCTGTACGAGAGCGTCACCGACGTAGGTAAGCTCAACGGAGAGAGCTTCAGGGAATTTGTCACGATCGCGCTTGAGAAGGAACTTCGGTCGCGGCTGCGGCGCGATGATGAGCTCCGTGCTGTAGTCGAGAAGATGAGCGCCTATCGGAGAGGACACCCTAAGTCGGAGGCGGCGTAGGTATCCGGTTGCGCGTCTGGACCTCTTCCGAAGGGGTTCGCACACTACCCGCACACCTGACCAGAGACCGAACGCCGTAAGTCTGGTCGGGGCGGCCGGATTTGAACCGGCGACTTCTTGCTCCCGAAGCAACGCCGGTGCTCTTCTGTGTATGTCCAGAGTCGTCTTCGGGCGTGTTTCTGCTAGCGATTCGCGGCTCCACTAAGCAGCCCTAGACAGCCCGATTTAACCCTGGATTCTCAGCGTGGCTGTATTGTGGCTTCTAGCGGCCTCGAGTTCGCTCCAACGCATCGGCGAGTGGGCCGCACTCTTTGCAGCGGGCCAGGTCCAAGAGTCAATTGTCGAGCTGAGACGCTCAATTGATCTGGGCGCTGGCGACGTCGTGCGATCGCTTCTCGGCCACGTACTGGCTCAATCCGGGGAACGCGATGAAGCCGAGAGGATCGCGGATGACCTAATTCGCGAACGGACGGAGCGTTATGTCTCGCCCACCTTCATCGCACAAGTCTTCGCCGGACTCAAGGATGCCGACCGAAGCTTTGAGTGGCTGTTTCGGGGCCGTTGGGCGTGTGGTTCGTCGGCCATTGGTACGCCTGGGGAGAGTTGCCCTCAGATCCCCGCTGGAACGAGGTTCTACTGCTTATCAATCATCCGGTAGCACAGCGGGAGTAGCAGTTCGAGGGTAGCTACCAGTCCGTCTGGCTCTGGAAGGAATACGACCCAGCGCTACGGCCGCAAGTGGAGGCTGCGCAGGCACGGCTCGGGCGGACGACCGCGCAGCTGACTCGCCGGCATAGTGCTGAGGTGTGACGCATTTCACATCCGAACGCGGCACCCAGTTGGTAAGAAGAACCTCTCGAGGCCCCAGACCCGTGACTTCCCTCCCCAGGGTCGAGCCCATGGACCTCACCCAACTCGCAGACGGTGACTCTTTCAAAGCAATTGCTACCGAGGACAGAGCAGAGAGCCGGGGGAGCTCTTAGGAGGAGACCTACGAGCTGTTCGAGAAGATGTCTGCTGCTTGATCTCTGCGGAACGCTTTCCACCGCGCTGCTCGCGTTCCTGCTCGGCGCGTGCGCCACCCCCGCGCCCCGACTGCCCGTGCCCGGTCCCGCGGTTGACGATCGGCTGTTTGCCAGCCACGACGTCTTCGGGCTTACGCTGGAATTCGATCAGGGCTCCGTGCTCGCTGAGCGGAAGGGCGAGGGTACCTACCTGCCAGCAGTGCTGACGTACACCGATGCGCCAGGCGAGCAGGTGGGCCTCGAGATCGAGGTGAGGACGAGAGGAAGGTACCGACGCGAGCGCGGCACCTGCAGCTTCCCGCCGCTGCGCCTGAACTTCGTGACCAAGCAGGCCAAGGGAACCGTGTTTGCGAAGCAGGACAAGCTCAAGCTCGTGACCCACTGCCGGAAGTCATACGAGCAGCTGGTGCTGCGAGAGCACCTGCTGTACCGCGCGTACAACCTGCTGACCGATCGCAGCTATCGCGTGCGGCTGGTCGAGATCGCCTACGTCGACTCCGCGCAGAAGCGAGATCCCATCACCCGCTACGCGTTCTTCATCGAAGACAAGCAGACCATGGCGGAGCGCAACGGCTTCGTCGCCATCGAAGAGCCCGAGGTGGACTTCGACGACCTGGTCAAAGCCGACCTGAACCGCCTGGAGGTCTTCCAGTACATGGTGGGCAACACCGACTGGTCCGCGATTCGCGGGATGGACGACGACTGCTGCCACAATACCACCCCGATGCGTGGGGACAACGGCGCGATCGTTTCGGTTCCCTTCGACTTCGACCTGGCGGGAGCCGTCGACGCCCCGTACGCGACTCCCGACCCGGATCTGCACCTCCGCAGCGTGCGGCAGCGGTTGTACCGGGGGTACTGCGGACCCAAGGCGCAGCTCGAGAGCACGCTGCAGGCCTTTCGGGCGCGCAAGCAGGACATCTACGCGCTCTATCGCGCCGAGGAGCGCCTCGACTCCCGGCGCGCGGTCCAGATGGTGGGCTACCTCGACGAGTTCTACGAGACTATCGAGGACCCGAGCCAGGTGGAGCGCAGGCTGATTCGCAAGTGCAGGAGGGCTCCGAGCTCGTAGCCAGGCGAACGCACGTTCACACCCACGCGTTGGAAGATGACTTCGGCGTACGCCGATGAAGCTCACGTGCCAGCTTCCTTCAGCAGGCGGGACAGATCATGGACCGGAGTTCACCCTTCCAGCCCTGCGGTGCGCAGACCGTTCACGTATCGGTCGCGGAGACCCGGATCGACGTAGAGGGGAAGAGGCACGAGGTCCAGCTCGAGCAGTTGATTGCCCAGCGCGGTGCGCCAGCGAAGTCGACCTACGGAGCTCGTCGAGGCGCCTCCGCCCTTGGGGGGCCTCCCGGGGGGCTTCAAGTCCGCCTGGAAGGGCCCCACGGGCTCCATTGAACAGAATGCGGGATTATCGGAACCAAATGCCCGCTTGAATCGCCTATGCTCGGCTCGCGCCGCCTCAACTGACCGCGATTGACGAGCTGATCGTCAGGAGAGTGAGACCATGAAAGCCGCGGTGTTGTACGAATACGACGAGCAGATGAACGTCGATCTCAAGCTCGAGGACCTGCCGGAGCCGGCCATCGCGGCCCCGGACGAGGTCATCGTTCGGGTAGGCGCGGCCGGGCTCTGCCGGACGGACCTCCACATCATCGAGGGTGTGTGGCGAGATGCGATGGACCCGGACGGCTCTCTCCTTCCCTACGTCATGGGACACGAGAACGCGGGCTGGGTCCAGGAGGTCGGCAGCGCGGTGACCACCGTCAAGCCCGGGGACGCCATCATCTGCCACCCACTGCGGTCCTGTGGCGTCTGCCGGGACTGCCGCCGCGGTGAAGACATGTATTGCCAGCAGAGTCTGTTTCCCGGACTCGGCCTCGACGGCGGCTTTGCCGAGCGTTTTGTCACGAACGAGCGCGCCCTCATCAAGCTCAACGAGAACGTTGTCCCCGTGGATGTGGCACCGATGGCCGACGCCGGGATCACGGCCTACCGGGTCGCCAAGCGGGCGGCGAAGCTCCTGAACCCGGGAACGTATTGCGTGCTCCTCGGCGTCGGGGGACTGGGACATATCTCCCTGCAATGCCTCCACGCTTTGTGTGGCACACGAACGATCGCGATCGACACGAGCGAGCCAGCCCGCAAGCTCGCGAACGAGCTCGGTGCCCATCACGTGCTGGACGGCGGCCCGAATGTCGTCGAGCAGGTCGTGGACATGACCGGCGGAGGCGCTCACGTGGTCATCGATTTCGTAGGCGAGCTCGGCGCCGAGCAACTGTGCTGGCAGATGTTGCGCCAGGGAGGCGTCCACTTTGTGGTGGGCTACGGCGGCAAGATCGAGGTGCCCACGGTGCACATGATTCTCAACGAGATCAGCATCGCGGGGAGTCTCGTTGGAAACTACCCGGAGCTCGTCGAGCTGATGGAGCTCAACGCCGAGGGTCGGGTCAAGCTCCACGCACAGGAGTACTCGCTGGACAATATCAACGTCGCGATCCAGGACTTCAAGGAGCGCCGGATCGTGGGACGCGGCGTCATCGTGCCGTGACGTCCCTTACCAAGGGGGAAATCGGCGAGGGTCACCTGCACCATGGAGCTGACCGTGGCCTTCTAGATGCTCGGTGCCCAGTTGTCGAGCAAGGATCCACTCTGGGTGTCGGCCTGCTCGCTGACGTAGCGCCAGGTCACCTGGATCGTGCACGGGCAGGTCGGGTCCGCCGCCGAATCGACTTCGACATCGACGACGCGAGGTCCCGGGCGTCTCGGATTGAACTCGGGGGGGCGCCTTCTTTGCAGCCGCCGCGACATCTTGCGCGTGAACCTCATGGTTGCCATTGCCCAAGTAGCTGACGATGTACTTGGTCATCCCGACCTCCCCCTGTCGTCGCTGAACTTCGAGTTCAGGGCGTGACGCGCCCACGTCGGTCGTGCATACAACGTGCATACGAGCCAAACGCGAGTCGGAAAAGCGCTTCACCACTGGGAAGTTAGTGGTGGAGGTGGCGGGAATCGAACCTGCCATCGAGTTCCTAAACCACCACTCCGATCAAAGGGTTAGCGTCCCCAAGGTGTGAGACAGGTGTGAGACAGGTTTGCTTGACCGTGTCAGCCATCACGGGTCGACGGCCGTCTCATCAACCGTCCAGCGGATCCGCGGCGGCCCCGCACATCTCTGGAATGATTTGGTTGCAAACGGATTGCCACACCTGCCGCCAACCTCGACCATTGGACTGACGTTCGGCACCAAATCGTGCATCGAGGACAACGTCCGCGCGTTCGTAGACCCCAAGCACGAACCTTCATCGACTTGGCCCGGGAGACTGTCACGAGCATAGACTTGCTGGCCGAGCAGGCCATGCAACCTTGAGCGGCTACTCATTCTCGCGCCTTCTAGGCCCAACACCTCCAGGAGCGCCTGGTCTCCGAGCTTCGCGTAGCGCCGTGTTGATCGGACGTCGGCGTGCCCGAGGAAGGCTTGAAGGTGACGCTCCTGGACGACGCGCTGGATCGCGTCGGTAACCATCGCGTGCTTGGTGCCGGCGTAGGCTGACCTACAGACCGACCCTCTCGCACGCCCTCATCCAGGTCCGACGCAGCGACGCCTCCGACCAGCGTCGCTCGGAGTTGTAGGCATCGGGGTTGCCGAGAGCGGGCCCCCTTTTCATTCGTGTGTCGTCGCTCTACCCAGGCGCGCACGTCCTCTGGGAGGGAGAGGGGTACGAGCGCGAGCTCGCCCGGGAGCGTACGGCGGCGGCGCTCCGGGCGGCCCGGCGTCGGGGGATCCGGCTCGGCCGGCCCGGCGCCCTAGACGGGCGGGGGCGGGCCCGGCGGCGGAGGCTCCGGGCGCCGGGAGGTCGCTTCGGGAGATCGCGGTGAGGCTCGCGATCTCGAAGTCCGCGGCGTACCGCGCCCTGTCCCTCAAACCGAGCGCGGGCCGCCGGCTAGAGCCGCTAAGCCTCCGAATTCCGGCGGTATTCACGGGCAACTCGGCCCCAGCGTACGAGCCGGTTTATAGGGAGGCGGACACGCGGTTGCGGCTGAGTCTCTCCGCCTACCGTAGAATCCCAGTTCTATGGCAGTCGTGATGTAGCCGAGATGGCCCTGCTCGGCCTCTACGTCGTGCTGGCCGTCGGCGTGTCGTTTCTGTGCTCCATCATGGAGGCGGTGCTGTTGAGTGTCACCCCCGCCTACATCGGAGCGCTGGAGAAGAACGCGCCTGGTCCCGCGCGGCGGCTGCGCGTGCTAAAGGACGACATCGATCGGCCGCTCGCCGCCATTCTCAGTCTCAACACGGTGGCCCACACCGTCGGGGCGGCGGGTGCAGGCGCGCAGGCCGCGGTCGTCTTTGGAAGCGCGGCTGTGGGCGTGTTTTCTGCGCTCCTGACGCTCGCCATCTTGGTGGTGAGCGAGGTCATCCCAAAGACGATCGGGGCGCTCCATTGGCGCGTGCTCGCGCCCGTCGTGGCGCAGACGCTGGGGCCGATGATCTGGGTCCTCAGCCCTCTGGTGTGGCTGTGCCAGCTCATCACCGGCTTGGTCTCGCGCTGGAAGGAGGACGAGCCAGCGGTCAGCCGGGAGGAGCTCATCGCGATGGCGGACATCGGGGAGCTGGAAGGAGTGATCGAGGCCGACGAAACCCGGATCGTCAAGAATCTGATGCGCTTTCGCGCACTGACCGCTAAGGACGTGATGACGCCCCGCACGGTGCTCCTGGCGTTCCCGGAGTCTGCGACCGTTGCACGAGTCACCAAGCGAGGCATCCCCTTCTCGCGCATTCCCATTTACGACAAGAACCCCGACCAGGTAACCGGCTACGTCCTCAAGGACCAGGTCCTTCAGGCGGTCGCGGAGGATCGCCACGACCAGCCCCTGACCGCCCTGCGCAGAGAGATCCTCGCGGTACCAGCGCGCTTCCCCCTCCCGCGGCTGTTCGACACGCTCGTCTCCCACCGCGAACACATGGCGCTCGTCGTCGAGCACGGCGGGACCGAGGGCATTGTCACGATGGAGGACGTGATCGAGACGCTGCTCGGCCTCGAGATCATGGACGAGGTGGACGAGACGCAGAGCATGCGGCAGCTCGCGCGGCGGCGCTGGGAGGAGCGGGCGGCGCGCCTGGGCCTACTCTCCGAGGAGTTCGCGGTGCCGACGTCCGGCTCGAACAAACCGGAGCGTGACTAATCCGACAGCGCGGCCGCGAGATCATGGACGAGGTGACGAGACGCAGAGCATGCGGCAGCTCGCGCGGCGCCGCTGGGAGGAACGGGAGGCGCGCCTGGGCCTACTGTCGAGGAGTTCGCCGTGCGCCCCCGGACCATCACGTTGTGAGACGGGCGTGAGACACCCTTCTCTGAACCCGGCGACAATACTCCTAATATCAACCACGTTGTGGTGGAGGCGGCGGGAATCGAAAGCGCTTCCGCCGTCCCGGAAGATCAGTTTTTCCAAGAACTTACGATCCCACAGCGTGGAGTGCGACTGGAGTGAGGGGGTCGCTGAGCAGGTTGTAGACCCGAGGCATCCCCCAGTCGATTTTCTCGCTGAAGACCGACTCCATCTCCTCGAAGTTGATCTTCCAGTTGTCCCACTTGATCCCGAAGATGTCGTTACCCATGTAGACGATGAAGCCCTCGCGACCGGAAACAAGGTGATGCACGCGAGCCCGAGCGTGATTATCGGCTCTCGACGGGATCAAGGCGCAGGAATCGCTGCGGTGCGAACCCGACCATGATCTTGAACACGATCCCGTTTCCGATCTCCGCCGCCACCCGTTCGTGCTCTTCGTCGTCGACGGGAACAGCGATGTAGTCGGCAGTCGTTCCGTCCATGGTCACCTGTACGCGCGGGTTCTCCAGTGCGTTGTTGTACCAGGCGCGTGGCCAGTGGTTCGCCGATGCATAGTGCTTTCCGCCGGCAAAGTCGCGCCCGAGCACGCGGTCGGTCGAGACGCCATCGGCATTTGTCGTCGTGATGACGATGGTGTCCCCGATGTCGGGCTGCAGGACCCCGAGCCACGTCTCGAATACGACGACCAACGCCACATACGCGAGGAGCCCGAATCCGACGGTCCTCGCAACGCGTGAGAACTCCATTGCATCCCTCTGAATCGGCTCGCGGCCGAGCTTCGAACTTCTACCACACCTCGGGCGTCGGTCGCCCGGGGCCCTCCGAGCGCGGGGCGACAGCTGTCTCCAGGATGGCAGACCGGAAGGTGATTCGAGCCTGTTCGATGGTGGAGGCGGCGGGAATCGAACCCGCGTCCGTCGTTGGCGCTCGCGGTCCCCGAGGGCGCTCGCGTTCAGTCGCACGGCCCGCTGGAGCTCGTCAGTGGTCAGGAAGTCCATTTGGACTAGACCGATGTCCTGGTGATCACCAAGCTGCCGCCTCGCGCGCAGCACACGGCACCCGTATGAGCTGGCGGGCACCTTGTAGGCCGTTAGGGGCCTGGTAGCGCTCGAAGTCCACGTACCCGCCAGCCCCGGTCGCCGCCTCCATACGTCTTCACCCCCTGTGCCTAGAGCACGAAGATTACGAACAGAGCCGGTCGCTCCACATGGTCTAGACTTGTGGGCGTGCAGATCCGCCGCCGAGGCTTCTTTCGCCTCGTAGCGGGCGGCTTCGCGTGGTTCGCGAGCGGGGCGACCGAGGGCGAGAACCTCGCGCTCGAGGTCCACCGCGCCACCCGCAACACGCGCCTGGGCGCCCTGGGCGTAAGGCGCCCGCGGCTTCGCGGGCTCCCCCGGCCCTACAAGTCCTACCCCCGCGCGCAGCGCCAGGCGCTGCCAGCCCCCGGCGACGAGCAAGGACTGTCGCTCGCCGAGGCCGTGCGCGGGTTCGCGCCGGCGCCGGGATTCCGCGCCGAGCCCGTTCTGCTTGCGCGGCTGGCGCGCGTTCTTCACCTGACCAACGGCGTGACCGGGCGGGCGCCGCGGGGAGGGCGCGCGCTCCGGGCCGCTCCCTCGGCGGGCGCGCTCTACGCAGGTGAGGTGTACGTCGTCGCGGAGAGGGTCGAGGGTCTGGCCCCCGGCGTCTACTACTACTCGGTTCGCGAGCATGCGCTGCTCCGACTCGAGAAGGGCGCGCGCCTCGCCGAGGCGGCGGGCTGCCTCGAGCGGCCGGCCTCGCTCCAGGGTGCCGCGGCATGCGTGGTCCTCACCAACGTCTTCGCCCGCTACACGTGGCGCTACGCCAACCGGGGCTATCGCTACGCGCTGATCGACTCGGGACACATCGGCGAGAACCTGCGCCTGGCCGCACACTCGGCGGGCCTCGCGGAGCGCTCCTGGCTCCGCTTCCTTGACGACCGGCTGGGCGCGCTTCTGGGAGTCGCCGGGACGGGCGAGGCGGTGTGCGCGCTGCACGCACTCGGCGCACCAGCCAGCGAAGGGCCCGCGCAAGACGAGCTCGCAGTCGCGCTCGGCGAGAAGGGGCAGGCGGACCACCCGGGAAGGGCAACCGTGCCCGAGCGCTACCACGAGGCGACGAAGCTCGTGCCCGCGAGCTCCAAGGCCCCCCCGAGCTCCAAGGGTGGAGGGGCCGCGGCCGACAAGGGGGGCGCGCGGAAGGCGCTGGCCCGCGCGGCGAGCGCGCCCGCGACCTCCGTCGAGGAGAGCATTCGCGTGCGTCGCTCGGCGCGCCGCTTCGAGTCCGGACCCGTCGCGCGCTCCCAGCTCGACTTCGTGCTTGAGGCGACGCAGAGAAATCCCGGCCTCGAGCGCAGCCCAGACGTCGCGCTCTACCTAGTCGCGCACTGCGTCTCGGGACTCGATGCCGGTCTCTATCGCTACGCTGCGCAAGCAGGTCGACTCTCGCCGCTGCGGAGCGGCGATCTGCGCGAGCGGCTGGTCGACGCCTGCCTGGGACAGGAAAAGGCCGGAAGCGCCGCGGTCGCCTTCGTGATGGTCGGCGGGCTCGAACGCGCGCGTGCCCGCGCGGGCGACCGCAGCTACCGCGATCTCCTGCTCGAGGCGGGCGGCGTCGGCCAGCGGATCTACCTCGCCGCCGAGGCGCTCGGCCTGGCCGCGCGCAACCTGGCCGCCTACCGGGACGACGACCTGAACGAGCTCCTCGGGGTGGACGGACGCCGATGGGCGGCACTGCACCTCACGATGCTCGGCCCGGGTTACTGATCGGCGCGTTTGTCAGGCTCGTCACGCCCGGCCCGTTTGTACAGACTCCGCACCCACGACCCGAACGACGACGGCCCCGCCTTCCTGTCATCGCAGCCGCGGCTTCACCGGCGTCGGTGCTGTAGGGCCGGCCATTGAGCGGGAGCGGAATAGCCAGAGCCGCCTCCCCCGACCCGGCGCTTCGTCCAGTGCAGAAGTCCAGTAGCGTCACCTCCGGGGTCCAAATCCCTCGATTTGCTGGTACAGTGACCAGCAACGGGTGCCGGAGCCCGGCGGAAGTGGCCGATTTCTCAGCTTCCTTCCGCCGGGTCCCGCCCTGCAAACCAGGACGGGAGTGGACTGTAAGCCGGGTTTTGTCCGGGGACACGTTGCCGTGTTCCCCTGGAGGACCATTCGTCTAGGCCCGCCGTTACCGACGGGCTCGAGCACTCTGACCCGGGCGCGCGCGCCCCGCCTCGCGTGGAGGCCGAACGCATCGGACGGGCCGGCCGTTTGCGCCCCTATTTGAGCTTGCTCCGGAAGGGGTTTACCTCGCCGCCGGTCACCCGGCTGTCGCGCGTGGGCCCTTACCCCACGTTTTCACCTTTGCCGCCCCGCCCTCTCGGGCGGGGGTGGGCCGTGTGTTTTCTGTGGCACTTTCCCTCGAGTCACCTCGGGTGGTCGTTAGCCACCTTCCTGCCCTACGGAGCCCGGACTTTCCTCTCCCGCGCCGCGAACGGCTCGGCAGCAGTCCTCCATCCACCTCCAGCAGGGGCGAGTCTAGGGTCTGCTCGTCTGGGAGCGCCACCCTGGAAGGGGGACCGCGTTGCTGGAGCTGGTGGTGGGCTCGAAGCGCACGGCCTGCTCGAAGCCGCTCGTGCTGCTGCGGCGCCCTGCTTCGTCGATCAGGAGGGCCTCCGCGTCCTCGATGCTCTCGACCAGTGCCAGCGCCTCGGCCTCAGCGAGCACGAGGAGCGCCTTGGTCAACGCCTCCGCCAGCTCGCCCGAGGAAGCGACCGCGGTGGCGAGCCGCCGCTCGCGCAAGGGCTCGCCGCTCCGGGGGTCGAGCACGTGGCCGTAGCGGACGCCTTCGATCTCGACGAACTGGGCGAGGCTCGACGAAACCGAGAGCGCCTGGTCGCGTAGCGTGACGATTCCGGCGAAGCCGCCTGAGCCGTCCCGCAGCAGCACGCGCCAGCCGGGCTCTCCCGAAGGAGCGCCGAGTGCATGAAGGCTGCTGCCGCCAAAGTCGATGAGCGCGGCTACCACATCCGTGCCCTCTAGCAGGGAGGCAAGCGCGTCGGTTGCGGTTCCCTTCGCGATGCCGCCGACATCGACCTTCATGCCTGGCTCCAGGAGCTCTGCTGTCATGGCGCCCCGATCGATCCGGAGCTTGTCGGCGCCCACACGGGTGCGGGTACGCGCAAGCAGGTCTGAAACGGGACGCAGCCCCTTCCGCCCCGCGTCGGTCCAGAGCTCCACAAGCGGCCCTACCGTTACGTCGAAGCTTCCGTGTGTGAGCTCCGTGTATCCGACGCAGGCTTCGAGCAGACGCGCCACCTCGGCGTGCACCGGCTGGGGCCCCCCACCCGCCGCCGCAGAGAGCCGCGACACGTCGCTGTCGGGGCGATAGCTCGAGACCAGGGACTCGAGCTCCTCCACGCGCGAGAACAGGGCATCGAGGAGCGCGCGGTCTCCTCCCAGCAGCTTGATCTCGAGAACGGTCCCCATCATGTAGCGCCCGTCACTCAGGGGCTCGGGTGCGAGCGACTCCGTGGGCGCGCACGCCAGCAGCGCCAGCACTCCCGCGGCGCCGAGCGGTCTCACTCGTCGTCGAGGTCGGGGAACTCTCCGCTGATGTACTCCTCGGTCGACCCCCAGAAGACCGACCACAGCGAGATCCCGATCAGCGCAGCGAGGCTGGTCTGGAGCAGCAGAAAGCCCCCGATCTTCAGGTAGGCGAACAGCGGGCTCACGAAGCGCACGGCCCAGCCCGCGCCCTCGTCGAGCGCGGCGGAGAGGAAGGGAACGACGATCAAGGTGACTTTGGCACGCGTCCCGATCGGAACGAAGAGCATCAGGTGGGTCAGGACGAGCAGGAGCATGCCCATTGCGAAGAGGTGGAAGTGCGAAACCTCGAGCATGCCCTGGTAGCTGCGGGCGGGTCGGAAGAGCTCCTCCGCGCCGAGGTAGTACTGGACGACCGAGCCGTACGTGAGCCCCATCTTGGCGAAGTAGAGCAGGGCGTTCGTGAGCCAGAGGCCGGCCACGTAGACGGCGTAGAGCACAACGATGACGTGCAGAAGCCGGTTGCGGCTCCACTCACCGGTCACCACGAAGCGCAAGCTAGTCCCCCGTGACTCGGGGAGCCGGCTCTGCGATCAGGACCTCGTAGAACGCGAGTGCCCGGCGCACGCTGCGCGTGGCGGCTCGGGCGGAGAGCGTGGCCCCCGCGATCGCGTGGATGTCGCGCTTGAGCTGCAGAGCCGGGCCCAGACGCTTCTCGTCGAATTGCGCGAGCCAGCGGCCCGGGGGCAGGTAATCGACGGGCTCGTAGAAGGCGAGCACGCGCACCGAGCGCACACGTCCGTCGGGCGCGAGCACGGTCATCAGGGCCTCGGGGAGTGTTCGCACGGTGTGGACCTCGATCACCGCGTAGCCAAGCAGCTCGTTCGTGCGCCAGCCAACGTGAAGCGTCACGATGCGCGAGTCGAGAGGCGCGCGCGCACGGCTCTGAATCGCCTCTGCCTGTGAGTCGGTCAGGATGAGGTTGCGCCGTTCGATGCGGTCCGCAGCCGGAAACGCGAGCTCTAGCGCGGCGCGCTGGCTGTGGAAGACCGTGGCGCCCGCGCTGGCAGCAGGCCCCAGCAGCGCCAGTACAAGCAGCGCGCCCAGCCTAGAAGACCAGCCCGAAGCCCACGCTGAGCTCATCTGCAGCACTCCCGTCCCAGTTGTCGATGATGCGGTAGTCGAGCTTGAGCACGACCTGCGGGATCGGCTTGAACTGTAAGCCCGGAATGAAGAGGCGCCGCGGCTGCCGACGGTCCCGTGTGAAGCCACGCGGAACATCCTGCTGTGTGTCGGTGTACTCGAACCGGAAGAATGGCAGGAGCTCCCTCTCCGAGCCTGGAGAAATGAGCTGCATCAAGTCGTACGCGACCTCTGCGTACCCGCCGACCATGCTGCTGGCCACAGGCCTGTTCGAGGGCAGCTGGAGGGCCGTGCTGAGCTCTCCCGCGTCGCTCATGTCTGCCTGCGCCCAGAGCGCGCGGGCGAAGAGTGGGCCGCGCCGGAGCTCGCTGTGGACCTCCCAGATGCGGGTTCGCACGTCGGGCAGCGCCACGCTGGTGCCGCTGGTCTGCATGTAGTCCTGATCCTGGCCCGAGTCGCCCTGATAGTAGGACGCCCCGACCAGCCAGCCCGACAGAGGCTCGAAGTCGATGCGTCCGACCACGGCGAGATCGTTCGCCTTTGCCCGGCTGCCCTTCTGGCGGCCTCCGCGCAGCCCGGAGCTCGTGAAGCCGGAGGCATCGAACCCGTTCACGGCATAAGCCCGGTACTTCAGCCGGCCCTCGCCCAGCTGCCCGTAAACCCCTACACCGTTCTCGCGCCAGGTGCTGGGGATGATCGCTTGCTCGGGACTCGGTCGCTGGGTGCCGAAGAAGAACGGCGGCTCGTGCACTTCGTTCACGAAGCCCATGGGCACGAGCACGAGCCCGCCGCGGAAGTTCAGCGCTGGGTGAACCAGGTAGTCGAGCGCCGCGAACTCGACCGACACGTCGCCCCCACCTCCGGTGCCCGCGTGCTCGAACTCGAGCTCTGTATTGAAGACGAGGCTGTCCGTGAACTTGTAGCCCGTGTAGAGGACCATGCGCAGCATGTCCGCGGTGGCCTCGCCGTTCCCGTCCGCGTCGCCAATCTGGTTCGTGTACACACCCTCGGCGTAGCCGCCCAGCGAGAGCCCGCGCCCGATGCCGTAGACCTTCGACGCGGCCGGACCCAGCCCGTGGACGCTCTCCAGCTCCGTATCCTCCTCGGGCACCGCCAGCTGGGTACGAAGTCGGGCCACCTCGTCGACCACGATCGAGAGCTGCTGTGCCAGCTCTGCAATCTGGTCCTGCTGTGCCAGCTCGCGCTGCGAGAGCTCGTCTGCGCGCACGGTGGCGACGCATAGCGAGCACGACAACAGCGCCCACAGTGTCCAATTCAGTCCTCGGTTCCGGCCCATGCGAGTTCCCTCCGTGAGGCGCGGCGGTCGGTCGCGCGCTCTTGGGCTCTGGATCTCGCTGGACCTCTGGCCCCGGAAACGAGAGGAGCGTCCGCGACGTCACGCCATGACTTCCTCTGATACGATACTGATAATGAATATCAATATCGAGGCCAGGCGGTCAAGGGACCCCGGCCGGGCGCCGCGACCTGGCCCCGCGGCTCCTCGCTAGCGCTAGAATCCCGCAAACTCGAGCGAGCGGGGACGGGATCCAGATGGCGAGCGGGCAGACCTGGCGGAATCCATTCGAAGCCGGGGCCGTGGGCATGGGCGTGGCGCTGACCGCGCGGGATGCCCCCGAGCGGACCGCGATCTTCTCGCCCCACGGGAACCGCAGCTATGCGGAGCTCAACGCGCAGGCCAATCAGCTGGTCCGGGCGCTGCGCTCCCGCGGGCTCGGGAACGGAGACGCGGTCGCTCTCCTGTGTTCGAACCGGCCAGAGTTCGCCGAGGTCTTCGCCGGGGTCCTGCGCGCGGGCTTTCGGTTGACCTGCATCAGCTGGCATCTGCAAGCGGACGAGGTCTCGTACATCGTCGACAACTGCGAGGCGAAGGCGTTCATCGCCGATGCTCGCTTTGCGGACGTCGCTCTGGGCGCAGCCGCTGCGGCGCCGGCCAGGGTGAAGCTCGGGCTCGGCGGTTCGATCGACGGCTTCGAGGACTACCGCGCTGCTCTCGACGCTGAAGCGATGGAGGACATCGACGATCCGTCGCTTGGCACCACCATGCTCTACACGTCGGGCACGACGGGCCGACCCAAGGGTGTGTACCGGCGCGAGGCCGCTGCCATCGGGGGACTGGGACTCGAGGTGATCAAGGCCTGCGCCTTCTCTCCCGAGACGGATCGCGTCATCTGTACCGGGCCGCTCTATCACACCGCTCCACTCGCGTTCAATCTCGCGATGCCCCTGGGGATCGGAATCGGCAGCGTGCTCATGGACTCGTGGGAGCCTGCGGAGATGCTGCGTCTGATCGAGGAGCACCGCGTGACGCACACGCACATGGTGGCGACCATGTTCCACCGCCTGCTGGCCCTGCCCGAAGAGATCCGGACCCGCCACGACCTCTCCTCGTTTCGCAGCATCATCCACGGCGCAGCACCGACGCCCGTGCACGTGAAGAAGGCGATGATCGAATGGCTGGGCCCGATCCTTTGGGAGTACTACGCCGCCACCGAGGGCGGAGGGACCTTCATCGGCTCGGAAGAATGGCTCACGAAGCCCGGCAGCGTTGGTAAGCCTGTTGGCGGAGAGCAGGTCGACGTCCGCGACGACCATGGGCGAGAACTTCCGAGCGGAGAGATCGGCACGATCTACTTCCGCGCCCCGGAAGTGGGACGCTTCGAGTACTTCAAGGACCGCGAGAAGACCGAGTCCTCCTACTCGGGGGACTACTTCACGCTCGGAGATGTGGGGTACACGGACGAGGACGGCTACGTCTTCCTCACCGGACGCACGTCAGAGCTGATCATCTCGGGCGGCGTCAATATCTATCCGGCCGAGGTCGACGAAGCCCTGATGCTGCATCCGGCCGTCGCCGACGTCGCAACAGTCGGCGTCCCGAACGAGGAATGGGGCGAGGAGGTCAAGGCCGTGGTGCAGCCGGCAGAAGGCCAAGATCCGAGCGAAGCCCTGGCAAGTGATCTCCTCGACCACTGCCGCGCTCACCTGGCTCACTTCAAGTGCCCCCGCAGCATCGACTTCGATGCCGCCCTACCCAGGACGGACGCGGGGAAGATCTACCGCCGACGAGTGCGAGACCGCTACTGGTCGAAGGACGGCCGCCAGATCTAGGGACTGGTCCTCTTCTGAGCGGCGCCGATGAGGCGATCGATGCGATCCTTTGCGGAACGCGTGAGACTACCTCTCTCGTACTGGTCGACGACCGCTTGCTCGATCTTGTTGAGCCAGTCATCCGCGCTCGTCTCAACTGGGAGCGCGGGCTCTTCGGGGTCGTGTGCGTCGCAGCGCTCCAGAGCTCCGAAGAGGTTGAGCCACCGATCGAAGCGCACGCCGCCGCGCAGCACCCCGCGAAACAGGCGAGCGGGCCGTTCCGGATCGGTAAGGACGCCCGCGAGCCCTGCGATCAGCCCCAGCGGACCCAGCACCACGTCCCGGATCCCCTCGAGCACCAGCTTGAGCTGCAGCGCGATCACATCCCGCGCGAGCGCCCACCGCCGCGCCGTTCGATCGATAGCCGTCCCTTCTCGTTTCACGAGTGCCCGCTCTTCCATCCTCCGATCCTACCTTGTGGGACCCGGCCGCGGGCGGCCGCGGCCACCCACCTCCGCTCAGGGCCAAGCCCTTCGCTGCGCGCGCATTCGCGGCGCTTGCAGGTTGCCGGCCAGGCAAGTAGTTGGAGGTCGGGAACGTCCCCCGGCGGACTGTGGTAGCGGTGCCAGAGGCGAGCAACTCCCCTGAGCACGCAGGGAGCGGAGTCCGCCGGGGGACGTTCCCGACCTCCAACGGCGTGGGTCCCTGCAAGCGGTCGCCGCAGTCCCTGCAACACGATCTGTTAGATTGCGCGATGTGATCATCGCGTGTCTGGATCTGGAGGGGGTGCTCGTTCCCGAGGTCTGGATCAACGTTGCCGAGCGGACGGGCATCCCTGCGCTGCGACGCACCACGCGGGACGAGCCGGACTACGACGTGCTCATGCGCGGACGTCTGGAGATCCTCGAGCGGCATCAGCTTGGAATTGGCGACATTCAGCGTGTGATCGCCGAGCTCGATCCGCTCGAGGGAGCGGAGGGGTTTCTGGCCTGGCTGCGCGAGCACTTTCAGGTCGTGGTCCTCTCCGACACGTTCTACCAGTTTGCAGAGCCGCTGATGCGCAAGCTGGGGTTCCCCACCTTGTTCTGTCACGACCTCGAGATAGATGCGTCCGGACGCATCACGGACTACCGCCTGCGCATGTCCGATCAGAAGCGGGAATCGGTGATTCACCTGCGCGAGCTCAACTTCCGAACGATCGCCGCCGGGGATTCGTACAACGACACGAGTATGCTCGCAGTCGCCGATGCCGGTATTCTGTTTCGTCCGCCAGACAACGTCGTCGCGGAGTTTCCTCAGTATCCCGTGACGAGGACGTACGACGAGCTGCGTAGCGAGTTTGAACAGGCGGCACGGCGCGTGGAGCGAACGAGCGCTTGAGTCGCGCTCAGCTTGCCGCTCCCAGGGTGCGCCACTATACTGCGCGCCGACTGAGGAGGACGAGGGGATGGCTGCCGCAGACCTAGTGCGCCTGCCCGGAACCGCGATCCGACGTCGTCCCGACGGATCTCTCGAGGTCCCGGACGACCCGATCATCGCGTTCATCGAGGGCGACGGAACCGGACCGGACATATGGGCTGCGTCGGTGCGTGTGTTCAACGGCGCCGTCGAGAAGGCGTTCGGCGGTAGCCGTACGATCGCATGGCACGAAGTGCTCGCTGGACAGAAGGCCTTCGACGCGACGGGCGAGTGGCTTCCCGACGACACTGTGGACAAGTTTCGCGAGCTGCTCGTCGGCATCAAAGGCCCGCTGACAACACCCGTTGGAGGCGGCATCCGCAGCCTCAATGTCGCCCTGCGCCAGATCCTCGATCTGTACGTCTGCCTGCGACCCGTCCGCTGGTACGAGGGAGTTCCCAGCCCGGTCAAGCGGCCCCAGGACGTGGATATCGCGATCTTCCGCGAGAACTCGGAGGACATCTACGCCGGCATCGAGTGGGAGGCCGAGAGTCCCGGGGCGAAGAAGGTCATTGAGTTTCTGCGCGAGGAGCTCGGCGTAGACAAGATCCGGTTTCCGGACACGAGCGGCATCGGCGTCAAGCCCGTTTCCCGCGAGGGTACCGAGCGCCTGGTCCGCGCGGCGATCAACTACGCGATCGAGCACGACCGCAAGAGCGTCACCCTGGTGCACAAGGGGAACATCATGAAGTTCACCGAGGGTGCCTTCCGGGATTGGGGCTACGAGCTCACGCGGCGCGAGTTCAGTGGCAAGGCCATCGGCTGGGACGACTGCGACGGAAAACCGCCGGACGGTCAGATCCTGGTCAAGGACGCGATCGCGGACATCACGCTCCAGCAAGTACTGACTCGTCCGCGCGAGTTCGACGTCATCGCCACGCTGAACCTGAACGGCGACTACCTGTCTGACGCGCTGGCCGCCCAGGTCGGGGGCATCGGCATCGCTCCGGGGGCCAACATCAACTACGAGACCGGACACGGCATCTTCGAGGCCACACACGGGACGGCCCCCAAGTACGCGGGCCAGGACAAGGTGAACCCGAGCTCGGTGATCCTTTCCGGCGTCATGATGCTCAATCACATGGGATGGGGCGAAGCGGCGGACCTGATCGAGAGGGGAATCTCGAGGGCGATCGCCCAGAAGCGCGTCACGTACGACTTCCACCGGCTGATGGAAGGCGCGACTATGCTCAAGTGCTCCGAGTTCGGCGACGCCATTCTCGAGAACATGGAGTCTTGAGGTGGGCAGACCCAAGGTCTCGCTCGTCGGGGCCGGGAACATCGGCGGGGTCCAGGCCCAGCTGATCGCGGAGTCGAGGCTGGGCGACGTCGTCCTGTTCGACGTGATCGAGGGTGTGCCCCAGGGCAAGGCACTCGATATCGGCCACGCGCTGGAGGCCTGGGGCAGCGCGTCGAGCGTTACCGGAACGAACGACTACGCCGATACCGCAGGCTCAGATCTCTACATTGTCACTGCCGGACTGGCGCGCAAGCCGGGTATGAGCCGCGACGATCTACTGAACACGAACCTCGCGATCATCCGGCAGGTGGCGGAGGGAATCCGCACCCACTCGCCCGCTGCGATCGTCATCGTGGTCTCCAACCCGCTCGATGCCATGGTCTGGGCGATGAAGGAGCTCACGGGTTTTCCCAAGGAGCGCGTCTTCGGCATGGCCGGAGTACTCGACAGCGCCCGCTTCAAGTACTTCGTCAGTCAGGAGCTCGGCGTTGCGGTCCGGGATGTGGTTGCGATGGTCCTCGGTGGTCACGGCGACACCATGGTCCCGCTGCCCCGCTACTGCAGCGTGAGCGGCATTCCGCTGCTCGACCTGCTGCCACGCCACAAGATCGACGAGATCGTGAAGCGCGTACAGGGAGCGGGTGGCGAGATCGTAGGACTCCTGAAGACGGGCTCGGCGTTCGTCTCGCCCGCCGTCGCGTCGGTCGCGATGGCGGCGGCCGTGCTGCGCGACCAGAAGCGCGTCTTCCCATGCGCGGCCTACCTGGAAGGCGAGTACGGGACGTCGGGCATCTACGTGGGGGTCCCCTGCAAGCTCGGAGCCGCTGGCGTCGAGCAGATTTACGAGCTCGAGCTTGAGCCGGACGAGCGCGCCCAGCTCGACGAGAGCATTTCGCACGTGCAGGCGCTGGTCGCCGGTATCAAGCTCTGAAGGGCGTCGCAAACAGATGAATGTCCACGAGTACCAGGCCAAGGCGCTATTGCGAGAGTTCGGCATCGAGGTGCCGCCGGGTAGGGCCGCGAGCTCGCCGGACGCGGCAGAGGAAGCGGCCACGGACGTCGGGGGAGAGGTCGTCATCAAGGCTCAGATTCACGCAGGCGGGCGGGGCAAAGGAGGCGGTATCCGCGTGGCCCGATCGACTGGGGATGCGCGCCAGATCGCAGAGGACATGCTCGGGATGCAGCTCGTCACCCCGCAGACGGGGCCCGATGGCAAGAAGGTGCAGAAGGTGTACGTAGAGGCGCTCAGCGAGATCGACGACGAGCTCTACCTCGCGATTCTCGTCGATCGCGCGACGCAGAACGTCGCCGTCCTCGCCTCCACCGAGGGTGGCGTGGAGATCGAGCAGGTCGCGGGGGAGTCCCCCGAGAAGATCCTGACGGTGCAAGTCGACCCCCTCGCGGGCATCTGCGACTACCAGGCGCGGAACCTCGGCCTGGATCTCGGACTCTCGCCGGGTCACGTCGCCAAGTTCATCGGCCTGCTGACCAAGCTGTACCGCCTGTTCGTCGACACGGACTGCTCGCTCGCCGAGATCAACCCGCTGATCCTCTCGGGCGAAGACGTGATCCCGCTCGACTGCAAGCTCAACTTCGATGACAACGCTCTTCGCCGTCACCCCGACATCGAGGCGCTGCGCGATCCAGACGAGGAGGACGAGCGAGAGCGTCAGGCCGCCGAGCACGATCTGTCATGGGTGTCGCTCTCCGGGAACATCGGCTGCATGGTGAACGGCGCCGGACTGGCGATGGCGACCATGGATATCATCAAGCAACAGGGTGGGGAGCCGGCGAACTTTCTCGACATTGGAGGCAGCGCCGACGTCGAGCGAGTCAGCGAGGCGTTTCGCCTGATTCTCTCTGACGGGAACGTGGAGGGAATCCTCGTCAACATCTTCGGTGGGATCGTGCTCTGTGATCTGGTCGCCGAGGGCATCATTCAGGCTGCGAAGAACCTCAACGTGGTGGTCCCGCTGGTCGTACGAGTCGACGGGACGAACGCCGAGAAGGCTCGTGAGATGCTCGCGAACGCGGGACTCGGCATCACGCCAGCGGACGGTATGCGAGATGCCGCGGAGAAGATCATGGAGGCGGTGAGCCAGTGAGTATCCTGGTCGACGCGAATACGCGGGTTCTGATCCAGGGCATGGGCCGGGTGGGCCAGCAACACACTACGCTGTCGCTCGAGTACGGTACAAAGGTCGTTGCTGGAGTGACCCCGGGCAGGGGCGGTCAAGAGCTCTGCGGCCTGCCCGTCTTCCACGCCTGCCGCGACGCGGTGAGGGAGACGGGGGCCAACGCCTCGGCGCTCTTCGTGCCCCCGGCGGGCGCTGCGGACGCGATCCTCGAGGCCATCGACGCGGGGATCAAGCTGATCTGTGCAATCACCGAGCACGTGCCGGTTCGCGATATGTTGCGCGTGCGCGCCATGATGCGGGACTCGGAGGCCCGTCTGATCGGACCGAACTGTCCCGGGCTCCTGGATCCGGTGCAGAGGGTCCGCATTGGGATTGCCCCCTACTCGATCTTCAAGCCCGGCAGCGTCGGTGTGGTGTCCCGTTCGGGCACGCTCACGTACGAGGCCGTCGACCAGCTCACGCGCCTCGACATCGGTCAGACGACCTGCGTGGGCATCGGCGGGGATCCCATCCCCGGCATGAGCTTTGTCGACACCCTCGCGCTGTTTCAGGCTGATGAGCAGACGAAGGCCGTGGTGATGATTGGAGAGATCGGCGGTACGGCCGAAGAGGAGGCCGCGGAGTTCGTGCAGAGCGAGATGACCAAGCCTGTCGTCTGCTTCGTCGCCGGCGCCACCGCACCGCCCGGCAAGCGCATGGGGCACGCTGGAGCGATCATCTCCGGGGGGCGCGGAACGGCGGAGGAGAAGAAGCGCGTGCTCGAGAAGGTCGGCATCCCGATCGCGGAATCTCCGGCACAGATCGGTGAGACGCTGAGGCAGGCCGCGCCGGGCGTGAGCTGAGTGTCGAACGTCCTGGTCGTCGGTTCGGTGGCGCTCGATGACATCGAGGCGCCGACCGGAAACGCGAAGGCGGTACTGGGCGGGGCAGCCTGCTATTTCGCCGTCGCATCCAGCTTCTTTGCCCGGGTTCGGGCCGTCGGCGTTGCGGGAACGGACTTCCCGCAGGAGCACCTCGACTTTCTGAGCGCCAAGGGCATCGACATCCAGGGCATCCAGCGGGCGGATGGGCCGACGTTTCGCTGGGGAGGGCGGTACCACGCGTCGATGAACCGGCGCGACACGCTCTTCACCGAGCTCGGTGTGTTCGAGAACTTCGAGCCGAAGCTGCCAGAGGCGTACCGGGATTCGGAACTCGTCTTTCTGGCGAACATCCACCCCTCGTTGCAGCTGACCGTGCTCGAGCAGACCAGGTCTCCGCGGTTCGTCGCGATGGATACGATGAACTTCTGGATCGAGGGAACCTCCGCA
This sequence comes from Myxococcota bacterium, assembly GCA_965247115.1. Lineage (GTDB taxonomy): Bacteria > Myxococcota_A > UBA9160 > SZUA-336 > SZUA-336 > JAUXJB01. The sequence goes on along the minus strand of CBDFGR010000003.1, from coordinate 631,595 downwards.
GAGCTGCGTCAGACGCTCGCGCGCGTCGATGGCTTGATCATCAACGACGAGGAGGCCCAGCAGCTGACGGGTGAGTCCAACCTGGTTCGGGCTGCAGAGAAAATCCGGGAGCTGGGCCCCACCACAGTCGTCATCAAACGGGGCGAGCACGGCGCACTGCTGTTCGACACAGACGGCATCTTCGCCGCCCCCGCCTTCCCTCTGCGGGAGGTCCAGGACCCCACCGGCGCAGGCGACAGCTTCGCCGGAGGCTTCATGGGCGCCCTCGCCGGCTCAGATCCCAGCGACCCGCAATCCCTACGCCGCGCCATCATCTACGGCTCCACCCTCGCATCCTTCTGCGTCGAGCGCTTCAGCCTAGACCGCCTACGCCCCCTAACCCGCGCCGAAGTCGACGACCGCTACGCAGAGTTCCGCTCCCTCACGCACTTCTAACCCCACCCCCCACAACAACCGCCAGCGAAGGCCGTAGGCCTGAGCGAAGGCGGGTGGCGCGCGGCCGCCCGCGCGCCGGGTCCCACAGCAAGCGCCGCGGCCGCGGCGCGCGCAGCGAAGGCCGCAGGCCTGAGCGAAGGTGGGTGGCGCGCGGCCGCCCGCGCGCCGGGTCCCACAAGTACGCAGCTGCTGGCTCAAGTCCTCCCGGATCGCTCCGATACTCCCCTTTGCGCGGCTCTGCCTCCCGGCGGGTCGCCACCGGGGGGCCGGATGTTCAGGAAGGAGGATGGTCCGACGGCGCTACGCGCCGACTTGCTGCGTGGACTCTCCTTCTCCAGTCGTCCCGAGGACATCCAGATCGATGATCACTCGGGATCCGCAGTAGCCGGAGTCTCGAGCGTGTGGAACGGGTCGCGCGGCTTCGTAGCCGTCCTGATCCGCTTCATCGAGCCCCCGCACGTCGAGCGGTACATGTATTCCGAGCCGCTCACTGACGAGTCCATGCTTGCGCTGGCTCAGGCGGAGGCCCTGCGCTTTGCGGGTGCCATGGGCTTCAGCATGGATGATTTCCGTTTTCAGGAGCTCGATGACGCAGGGCGCGCGAAGCGGCTGCTCAACTGGAACCTGATCCGAAAGGTCCGTCTGTCCTCCGCGCCCGAGCAGCCACTCGCCGCCCTGGAGAACGATGCAGCTGTAGCGGCACCCGTCGGCGCGGCCCCAGCAGTCGAGGCGTCGAACGACGAAGAGGCAATTCTCCTGGAGCCCGTCGACGTGTACCCCGATGGAGACAGCACCGAGCGCTTCGGAAGTCCGATCGAATCCGACTCGCCCCTGCTGGAGCCGGTGGAGGAGATCGTGTCGCCGGTGGACGTGGAGCCTCCGGAAGAGATCACGTTGGAGGCTCTCTTTGCGGAGGCCGATGCACCGACGGCACCGACCCCCTCGGCTCCACTGATCGAGCCGGAGCAACCGGGCACGGCGGCCGAGGAGCCCATGGTGCTAGAGCCGATGAGCGCCAGCTCCTGGGCGTCCGGGTCCGAGGAGGGTACGGTCGAGTCCGAGCCCTTCGTGATCGAGGCCATGGAGCTGGGAACGCCGGTCGAGACCGGGCAACCAGTCGAGGCCGCGGCGGAGGAAGTGCTCTCGCTCGAGTCCGTCGTACTCGAGCCGGTCGACCTCTTCAATGACGATACGCCGGTTTCGCTCGATCTGAACGTCCCGGTGCCAGCCAGCGAGGAAACGGACCTCGTGTCTCCGGTCTCGGAGCCAAACGTCTTCGAGTTCGCCGAGAGCGCGGACTCCGAAGTGGTTGATGTGGAGCCTGCAGAGATCGATGACCTGGAACAGCTCCACGGAGAGCCGATGCTCGAATTCTCTGACGAGGAGACCATCGAGGCAGAGATCGGGGGCAAGGGTGGCTTCGCGACTGCGAGGCCTGGCGCAGTGCTCGGGAAGGTCGACCTCATCCGCAGGGAGGGAGGCGATCGACGCCAGATCTCCTCGCTGGGTCGCCTGCTTTCATTTTTCTGAGGAGATTCCACATGAAGCCCAGGCTCCGATTCATCGCCGTGTTCGGCGTCGCGTGTCTCGCGCTCTCAGGCTGCGCCACCAGCCGGAGCCCAGAGGACCTCTCGAGAGCCGACATGCTGCGACGTCTAGGCGACATCAAGCTGTCGAAGGGCCAGTACGAGCTCGCGATTCGCGAATACCGACGCTCGCTGCAGCTTCATCCGGCGGATCCAGAGACCTACTTCGGGCTGGCCGAGGCCTACCGGATCAAGGGACTCTTTGGCGACGCGGAGGCGCAGCTTCGTGAGGCGTTGCGGCTGGAGCCGGGCCACCAGGAGGCGCGGCTCAACCTGGGGGCAGTGCTCCTCCAGCGAGAGAACTGGGCGGAGGCCATCGTCGAGAACCGGAAGCTGCTCGACGACCCGACCTTCATTGGCCCGTCTCGCGCGCTGGTCAACATGGGCTGGGCTCACTACAAGTCCGGGAACCTGAACCTCGCAAAGGACGCCTTCGTGCAGGCCGTGAGCCTGGAGGCCGGCAACCTCGAGGCCCATCTGGATCTGGGGATCGTGCTCTACGAGCTGGGCGATTTGGTCGAGGCCCTCCGCTACTTCCGCCGCACCGTGGAGATCGCCAGGGATCGGCCCATGCAGGGCGCACGGACCATCGAGATCGAGGCCCGCTTCCGCATGGCTCGGGCCCACGTAAAGCTGGGCCAGCTGGCCCACGCGATCGAGCACCTGCGCGTCGCCGCAGACCGCGGCGGCAAGGGCGAGTGGGGGCGCAAGTCGAAGGAGTACCTGCGGCTCCTCGAATAGTCCCGGCGGAGCTAGTCTCCCGGGTCGGCTTGTCGGCAGCGCCTGGCTGAGCGAAGTTCACGGCCCCGCGGACGATCGCGGGCCCTGGATTCGGCAGAAGCTTATGACCGATCGACGAGGCAGCGTGCTGCAGGCCAGCCTGCTCCGGCTCGTGCGCCGTGGCGCATGGGGACACGCTGGCCGCCTGCTGGCCAAGAGCCACCCGGCGGACATCGCCCGCGTGCTGGATCAGCTGATGAGCGCGGACCGGCGCGCCGTCTTCGATCTGATTCGCGGGAACGAGATCCGCGCCGACGTGCTCGCCCTGCTCGAGGTGCCGGCGCGGGCCGAGCTGATGGCGGACCTCGACGCCGCTGTCGCGGCGGAGCTGGTGAAGCCCATGCCGCCCGACGATGCGGCGGAGCTGCTTCGCGAGCTGCCCCGCGAGGCGGCCGACGAGATTCTCGCCTGTCTCGGCGAGCTCTCGGAGGACATCGAGGTGCTCCTGGGGCACCCGGCCGACTCCGCCGGCTCGATCATGTCACCGGAGTACTTCGCCCTGCCCGAGACGATCTCGGTCAAGGAGGCCATCGAGCGGCTGCAGCGGCACGGCGACCACGAGGCCAGCTTCTACGTCTACGTGGTCGACGACCGTGGTCACCTGGTCGGGGTGCTGTCCCTGCGTCAGCTGATCGTGCAGCCACCCGACAAGCAGCTGCGCGACCTGATGGTCGCAGAGCCGATCCGCGTCACCACCGAGACGGATCAGGAGGAGGTGGCCCAGGTCGTCGCGCGCTACGACCTGCTCGCGATCCCTGTCGTCGATGCTGCAAACCAGCTGGTCGGCGTCGTGACGGTGGACGACGTCATCGACGTCATCCGCGACGAGGCCACCGAGGACATTCTCAAGCTCGCGGGAACCACCGCCGAGGAGATCCACTTTCCCGGCGTGCTGCGCGGTGCCTGGATCCGCTTTCCCTGGCTCGGTGCCAGCTTCATCGGCGGCTTCCTCGGCATTTACCTGCTCGCGCGCTTCGAGGGCCTGCTCAGCCAGACGCTCCAGATCGCGTTCTTCCTGCCCATCGTGCTGGCGATGGGAGGCAACATCGGCAGTCAGTGCTCCATGGTGGTCGTGCGCGGTATCGCAACCGGCCACTTCCAGCTCCGCTCCGTCGGGCGCATTGCCGCACAGGAGGTCGGGACCAGCCTCCTGCTCGCCCTCACCTTTGGCGTGGGCCTGGCGGGCTTCGCCGTTCTGCTCGGCTATGGGTCCTCGAGCTTCCCCGCCGTCGTCGGGCTCAGCATCTTCGCCTCCATGGTCATCGCGGCGACGCTCGGGACGCTACTCCCGCTACTCCTGAGTCGCGCTGGAGCCGATCCCGCCGTGGCCTCCGGCCCCTTCGTCACGACCTCGATCGACGTCGCGGGCATCCTGAGCTTCTGTCTGATCGCCACCCTGCTGCTGTGATGCTCTAGCACGCGGGCATTGCAGGTCGGGCAGCCACGGGCGACGATCTGCGGGTGCCCCTGGAGTATCGAACGCGCGCCCTGGTCCTGCGGACCTTCGACCACGGAGAGTCCGACCGCCTCGTTCATCTGTATACGGAGGAGCTCGGACGTGTCTCCGCGATTGCCAAGGGCGCACGGCGCTCGAGGCGGCGCTTTCCTGGCACGCTCGAGGTGTTCAGTGTGCTCGATGTGCGTATCGTGGATCCGCCCCGCTCGTCCCTCATGCGACTGGAGAGCGCGAAGCTGGTGGGCTCGTTTGGAGGCCTCGTCGACTCGCTGCCGCGCTATGCGATCGCCTGCCAGCTGGTCGAGCTGCTCGACCGCTTGACCGCGGAGCGTGAGCCGGCGTCCGACCTGCTGCGCTTCGGGATCGGGGCGCTCGACGTGATTTCGGAGTCTGAGGCGGACCGGCTGCTGGCCGTGCTGGTGCTCGCGAAGACCCTCGCTCGCCTGGGGTATCGTCCGCAGCTCGAGCGCTGCGCGCTGTGCGGGAGCGAGCTCCCTGGCGGAGGCGAGGTGGGCTTCGATCCCCGGCAGGGTGGAGCGGTGTGCCCGACCTGTCGTACGGACGAGGTGCTCCGAGCTCCGACGGACCTGCTCACCGCCCTGGAGTGGGGGATCCGCACTCCGCTCAAGGAGCGCGGCGTGCTGGGCCTCAGCGAGGCCGACGTGCGCCGGGCCGAGCTTCTGATGCGGCGCTTCTTTCAGTTCCACATCGGCTTCGAGCTGCGTACGGGCCGCTTTCTGGCACAGGTCCTCGAGGAGGCGAGAGTGGTTGACGGCGGCGCGAGGCCCGGAGATACTGCGCGCGCCCAGACCAGTCTCGCTTCGGAGGGGGGCGGGGGAGCACACCAGAGTCCGGAGTGGGTCGGCCCGCATCCGCAAGGGAGGTCGTAGGCTTGGCCAGACGCAAGAAGGCGAGTGCCGGCCGAAAGAAGGGCTCTCGCAAGCGCCCGGCGCCCGCCAGGCGGAAAGCCGACAGACGGGTCTACTTCTTCGGCGCAGGTCGCGCGGAGGGGAGGGCGTCTCAGCGAGATCTGCTGGGCGGAAAAGGCGCCAATCTGGCCGAGATGACACGGCTGGGCGTTCCGGTGCCCGCTGGCTTCACAATCGCGACCTCGGTCTCCGTGGAATTCTTCCGTTCCGGTCACACCCTCTCGGCCGCTCTCAAGAAGGAGGTCCTCGAGGGGTTGTCCCGCGTGGAGAAGGCGATGGGCGGCAGCTTCGGCGACGCCGAACACCCGCTGCTCGTCTCCGTTCGCTCCGGGGCTCGTGTCTCCATGCCCGGCATGATGGACACCGTCTTGAACCTCGGCCTGAACGATCTCACGGTGCAGGGCCTGGCTCGCGAGAGCGGGGATCGTCGCTTTGCTCTCGACAGCTACCGTCGCTTCATCCAGATGTATGGCGACGTGGTGCTCAGCGTCGAGCACGGGCTCTTCGAGGACGAGCTCGAAGCAAGGAAGAAGGTCAGCGGAGCGGAGCTGGATACCGAGCTCGACAGCGCTGATCTGGAGCAGCTGATCACGGCGTACAAACGGATCGTACGGCGCGAGACCGGGCGCGACTTCCCGGCCGACCCGATGGACCAGCTGTGGGGCGCGATCTCCGCCGTGTTCGAGTCCTGGCACACCCAGCGCGCGGTCACGTACCGCAAGCTCAATCGGATTCCCGATGAGTGGGGAACTGCGGTCAACGTACAAGCCATGGTGTTCGGCAACCTTGGAGAGGACTCTGCCACCGGCGTTGCCTTCACTCGCGACCCGTCGACGGGGGCGCGTCGCCTGTTCGGAGAGTACCTGCCACGCGCGCAGGGAGAGGACGTGGTGGCGGGTATCCGCACGCCGCATCCCATTACCAAGCGCGATAGCAAGCTGGGGGATCCACCGTCTCTTCAGGAGGCGATGGGGCGTTCCTACCGGGAGTTCGGGCGCGTGGCGAAGCTCCTGGAACGCCATTACACGGACATGCAGGACCTCGAGTTCACCATCCAGCGCGGCACGCTATGGCTGCTGCAGACTCGAAGCGGAAAACGCACCGCCCGTGCAGCGGTGAAGATCGCCGTCGACATGGTCCGCGAGGGCCTGATCGATAAGCGCACCGCGGTGGGCCGCGTGGAGCCCGAGCAGCTCGAGCAGCTCCTGCACCCGACCCTCGATTCACGGGGAGCCCCTCCCCCCATCGGCCGCGGCTTGCCCGCCTCGCCCGGTGCGGCAAGCGGTCGCCTGGTTTTCAGCTCCGACGACGCGAAGGATGCCGCGGAGAGCGGGGAGCATGTCATCCTGGTGCGTCGAGAGACTTCGCCCGAGGACATCCACGGTATGCACGCCGCGCGCGGCATCCTGACGGCGCAGGGCGGGATGACCTCGCACGCGGCGGTCGTTGCACGCGGCATGGGTAAGTCATGCGTGAGCGGCTGCTCGGAGCTCTCGATCGACATCGAGCGCCGGATCGCGATCCTGGGCGGCATCGAGCTGACCGAGACCGACGTGATCACTCTGGACGGATCGACGGGCAACATCTTCAAGGGGGAGGTGCCGACGCTGGAGGCCGAGCTGAGCGTGGAGTTCCAGCGCCTGCTCCGCTGGGCGGACGGTATCCGACGCATGCAAGTTCGAGCCAACGCCGACACACCGGCGGATGCAGAGGCGGCCGTGCGCTTCGGTGCTCAGGGGATCGGCCTGTGCCGGACGGAGCACATGTTCTTCCAGTCGGAGAGGATCCTGGCGGTGCGCCGCATGATCCTCTCCCAGTCCGCCGAGGAGCGGGCCGACGCGCTGGCCGAGATCCTGCCGATGCAACGCGACGACTTCTTCGGGATTTTTCGGGCCATGGGAGGCCGCCCGGTCACGATTCGCCTGCTGGATCCGCCCCTCCACGAGTTCCTGCCGCAGACGAAAGACGAGATGTCGACGCTCGCGGCGGATCTCGGAAGCTCGGTCGCAGACTTGGAGCGCAAGGTGGCGGCGTTGCACGAGTTCAATCCGATGCTCGGTCACCGAGGCTCGCGGCTCGCCATTACCTATCCGGAGATCTACGAGATGCAGACGCGCGCGATCGTAGAGGCGGCCTGTGACTGCGCGGCAGAACGCATCCGCACCCGACCCGAGATCATGCTGCCCCTCATCTCCGGGGCTGCCGAGCTGGCCGCCCTGCGGGAGCTCATCGATGCCACTGCGGCTGTCGTGCTGAAGGAGCGCGGGCGCCGTATCCGCTACAGCGTGGGCACCATGATCGAGGTGCCGCGCGCGGCGCTGGTCGCGGGATCCATCGCCCACTCGGCGGAGTTCTTCTCGTTTGGTACCAACGATCTCACCCAGATGACGCTGGGCCTGTCCCGGGACGACTCCAGTCGCTTCCTGCCGATCTACGTGGATCGCGCCCTCTTGCCGGAGGATCCCTTTGTCACGCTCGACGTCGAGGGCGTGGGCGCGCTCGTCGAGTACGGCCTGGCACAGGGACGGGCGACCCGGCCCGACCTCAAGGTTGGAATCTGCGGCGAGCATGGAGGGGAGCCGCGAACGATCGAGTTCTGCGAGCGCGCGGGCTTCGACTACGTGAGCTGCTCGCCTTTCCGCGTTCCGATCGCGCGACTGGCGTCCGCCCAGGCCGTCACTCCTACGAGGTGAGGCAAGTGAGTCAGGCACACGCTGGGCTAGCGCTGCTCATCGTGTTGCTGCTCGGCTGCTTCGGCGGCGGCAGCGCTCCGGTCTCCTCTCCCGAGGTGGACGTGATGGATGTCGCCCGATTCTCGGAGCGGATCGAGAGCTTCTATTCCGTGTTCGAGAATACGCCCATCGACGCAGTCATGACCTTCGAGAATCCGGCGCTGCGCACCTTCTTTGGCTCCGAGAGCGCCTACATGGACTACTACTCGTCGCTGGCTAACCAGGTGCGGCGGCAGAACATAATGAACACGCGTCCGCGGAAGGTCATCGTCAGCGAGTTCCACTTCGACGGTCCCGACGAGGCTGTGGTGGAAGTGATCCTGACCGGCCCGTACCAGAGAAGGCTCTGGCTGTGGGATATCGAGGTCAAGCGCGTCGACACTTGGAAGCGCCTCGACGGCGTCTGGCTCCTCACCCCGGACAAGCTCTAGCGCGGAGTGTGGGGAGAGCTCGGGTTCCCCAGAATGGGAACTCCTCTTCTCACCGCAGAACCCGCGCTCCGCCCCGCACTGCCAAGGCGTCGGAGAATCGCGCACATAGACGGGCGCGCTGCGCGCCGCTGCTGCGCCACTGTTGGCACGGGGTTTGCTCGTTCCTGACGCGGGGTGAGTGCAGCGTGAAAGAGAGCGACCGCAGGCTGGTGAGGCGCATTCGCCAGGGCGAAGCGAGGGCCTTCGAGGAGCTCTACCGGAGCTACTACGGCCGCATCCATCGCTTTGCGGTGCGGAGGCTGGGCGAGCCTGTCGAGGCAGAGGATGTGGCCCAGGAGGTGTTCGAGGCGGTCTATTGTGGCGTTCATCGCTTCCAGGGACGCTCGGACCTGGTGGTCTGGATTTACGGCATCGCCCGCAACATTCTCAATAATCGGCTGCGGCGCCGGGCCCGTGCCCGGCTGGTCCCGCTCGAGAACCTGCCGCTTGAAGCCACGCCACTCGACCCGGGGCCCGGACCTCGGGCCGAAGCGCGCGAGGCGTTGCGCTACGTACAGAGAGCGATCGAGCACCTGCCCCCCGATCAGCAACGGATGCTCGAGCTGCGCCACGCTGAGCGGCTGCAGATCCGAAAGATCGCGTCGACGATGAACCGCAGCGAAGACGCGGTGAAGTCGGGTCTGTATCGCGCACGCCGAACTCTCGCGTCCTCCCTGCCCTCGGAGCACGCTGCGCTCAGCTTCTGAGAAGCGGGGAGCAGTGCTACCTTAGGCGCCGATGCGCGCGCTACGAAAACGGCTCCAGCCGCGGCTGCTGGCGGTGTACGTGCTGGCGCTTGCCATGTTGTGGCTGGCCCGGCCGACAGCTCAGTCCCTGCTGCTCGGAGCCGTTCCGATTGCATTGGGCGAGGCGCTGCGGCTCTGGGCGACCGGCCACCTTCTGAAGAACGACGCGCTCACCGTGACCGGGCCCTACGCGTACCTACGTCACCCGCTCTACCTGGGCACGCTGCTGATTGCCACCGGCTTCGCCGCAATCGCTGCCACTCCGGCTACCTCCTTGCTGCTGGGCGCGTTTCTGCTCGGCTACTTCGGCTACTACGTGCCATACAAGGATCGCATCGAGGGCGCGCGTCTGGAGTCGCTCTACGGGGACGCCTTCCGTCGCTACGCGGTGGCTGTCCCGCGCCTCCTACCGCGCATCCACTCGTACGTCCCTTTGGCCGCCGACCAGAGTGAGCAGACGAGCTGGACTGCCGTTCGCTTCTCGGACAACCACGAGATCGGTACCGCACTGGGGGTCGGCCTCGGTATGCTCGCACTCGTCGCGCGCTGGGCGCTCCCCTGAACCGCCGCGATCTCTCCCGTCCTGGGGTTCGCATCCTCAACCGTGGCGGCTTTGGCAACCCCGATGTGTTGCTCGTTCCGCGCGAAGGGCGGCCGCCGGTCGTGGTCAAGGACTACGCGCCTCGCTCGGCCCTGGTACGGAGCTGTGTAGCTCCGGTGTTGCTCCGCCACGAGCTGCGGCTGCTCTCCCGTGTGGCTGGTCTGCCCGGGCTGCCTGCGTTCGCGACGCGTCTGGACCGCTGGGCTCTTGCCATGGAGTACATCGACGGCTTCCCCCTCGACGGGCGGCATCGGCACGCCCTCCCGCCCGCGTTCTTCACCGCCCTCGAGGGAATCCTCGACGGGCTGGCGCAGCGCGGAGTGTTCCACCTGGATCTGCGCAGTCCCAGCAACATCCTCGCCACACCCGCTGGGGCACCGGCCCTCGTCGATCTGGCCTCGGCCGTTGCCCTGCGCTTACCACGGACACTCGTGCGTGCGTTCGATCGACGGGCGCTGCGCAAGCTGCGCCTGCGCTTCGAGGGCGAGCGCGAGGTGACAGACGACGGGAGGCCCTGGGAGCGGGGCAACCTCGAGCTGGGCGATACCCGCGTCTTCTTTCGAGACCATGGCTGTTCGGCGGACGACGTTCCGGCGCTCTTCCTGCACGACATCGGTCTCACCTCGCTCGCCTTCGAGGACACGATCGCGAAGGCAGAGAGCTTCGGGCGCCGCGGCATTGCGATCGACCTCCCGGGCTTCGGTGCGTCGCGTCGCAGAGTCCGCAGCCTTCGCTCCGCGCGCCTCGCAGTCCAGCTCGAGCGCCTGCTCGACGCCATGCGCCTGGAGCGTGTCGATCTCGTCGGCTTCGGCTGGGGCGGCTACCTGGCCCGCGCCCTGGCCGCTCGCTGCCCGGATCGAGTTCGGACGGTGCGCACGGCCGCGACCGGTTCTCGCCAGATCTGCACCGAGGTGGGCCGAGATCCGGAGCGACTGCGACGCCGCTTGAGAGCCTCGCTGCTACCGACGCTGAGTGAGGAACAGCGCCGCGAGATCACGTACTTCCTCGACCTCACCCCTGCCCGAAATCTTGCCCTGATCTCCGACTCCATCCAGTCCGAGAAATCGAGCCAGGAATTCTGGCCGACTCCACCCCGGAACCCGGACGAGATCTGGCAAGAGCTGGAGTCGAGTAGATCCCGCTCATCCCACTCCCCACCCCGACCTGGTATTCCCTCAGTCGGAGTTCCGTCGTAGCGCGGCCCGCACCAGCTCGAGTCGATCGTTCCCGAAGTACATGTCCTTGCCGTCGACGAACATGGTGGGCGACCCGAAACCGCCGCGCCGCATCAACTCGGCGGTGTTCTCTCGCAGCCGGTCCTTCTGCTCCTGCTGCGCGATCCCATCGAAGAACTCCGTCTCGTCGATTCCCACGCGGCGGACGATTCGTCGCAGCACTTCGTCCTGAGAGACGTCCTCGAGCTCGCCCCAATACGCCTCGAACACGGCCCGCGCGTAGGCAGACAGGCGCCCCGACTTCTCTGCCACGAAGGCCCCTCGCATGGCCTTGACGCTGTTTACCGGGAAGACCGGAGGCTGGCCGATCGCGAGGCCGTAGTGGCGGGCCCAGTCGGTCAGGTCCTTTGCGTTGTAGCTCGCCTTGACGGGGACGGGGTTGGCCCTTTGCTCGTACACGCTCGGATTTACCTCATTGAAAACCCCACCAACGAGAATCGGGCGCCAGACGAGCTCGGCACCCTCCTCCTTGCAGAGCTCCTCAACGCGGTGGAACGCGAGGTAGGTCCAGGGACTGGAACAGTCGAAGAAGAACTCGAGGGTGGCCATGCCGCCATTGTCGCATGTCTTGCACACGGGCATCGGGAATCGGGTAGCATGCACCCGCCGCCGACAGGACGGCGAGAGGGGGAAGGAGTCCCGGTGGAGGTGAGCCGCCACGACATCGTGCTGGTCGGTGGGGGCGGTGCAGGGCTGCGCGCCGCGATCGCGGCGGTGGAGGCGAACCCGGCTCTCTCCGTTGCCATGGTCTCCAAGCTCTATCCCATGCGCAGCCATACGGTCTCCGCAGAGGGAGGCGCGGCCGCCGCCGTGGGACCGGACGACAGCCTCGAACTGCACGCGTACGACACGCTCAAGGGCAGCGATTTCCTGGCGGACCAGGACACGGTCGAGACGTTCGTCGAGGCCGCTCCGCGCGAGCTCGTTCAGCTTGAACACTGGGGCTGTCCCTGGAGCCGGTCCCCCGACGGTCGGGTTGCCGTGCGCGCCTTCGGCGGCATGAGCGTGAACCGTACCTGGTTCGCGGCCGACAAGACCGGCTTTCATATGTTGCATGCGCTGTTTCAGCACTCCATGCGGTACGAGCAGATCGTGCGCTACGACGAGTACTTCGCGACGCGACTATTGGTCGACGGCGGTCGCGTCGGCGGCGTCGCCGCGTTCGACATCCGCAGCGGAGAGATGCACGCGGTACTCGGCCGCGCCGTCATCCTCTGCACCGGTGGTGCTGGCAAGATCTTCCCGTTCACGACGAACGCGGCCGTGAAGACGGGCGACGGCATGGCGCTTGCCTATCGCGCCGGCGTCGGGCTGAAGGACATGGAGTTCGTGCAGTACCACCCGACCGGCTTGCCGGGGACGGGCATACTCATGACCGAGGCGTCGCGTGGAGAGGGAGGCTACCTGCGGAACGCCGCCGACGAGCGCTTCCTGGTCGACTACGATTACGGTGTGGGGAACAGGGCCGAGCTCGGTCCGCGAGACATGGTGTCGCGCGCGATCATGAAGGAGTTCGAGGCTGGTCGCGGGTTCAAGGGCCGTTACGGCGAATACGTTCATCTCGACCTGCGCCACCTCGGCGAAGCGAAGATCGACAAGCAGCTGCCATTCGTGCGCGAGCTGGCGCGGAGCTACGTCGGCATCGATCCGGTCTGGGAGCCCATCCCCGTCCGCCCGGTCGTGCACTACATGATGGGCGGAGTGGATACCGACGTGAACGGCGCAACGGAGCTCGCGGGCCTGTTCGCAGCCGGAGAGTGTGCCGCCGTCTCGATCAACGGGGCAAACCGACTCGGCTCCAACTCGCTGACCGAGTGCCTGGTGTTCGGTGCGCGCTCGGGGACCGCCGCGGTCGAGTTCGCCGCCGGCGAGACGAGTCTGGGGGAGGCTAGCTTGCTGGAGCAGGCGCGTGCGGAGGAGGCACGCATGGACGCGCTACGCACGAAGGCCGGTGGCGAGAGCATGGCACAGCTCCGGCGGGAGCTGAACCTGACGATGGAGTCGGGTTGTGGCGTCTTCCGCGAGGAGGACTCCATGCGCGCCACGTTCGATACCGTTGTGCAGCTCAAGGGGCGCTATGCGGACCTCGGGATGCAAGATGGAAGCAAGGTGTTCAACACGGAGCTCGTGCAGGCGCTCGAGCTCGGCAACATGATCGACGTGGCCGAGGCCGTGGCAATCTGCGCGGAGCAGCGTAAGGAGTCCCGGGGAGCGCATACGCGCACGGATTTCCCGACACGAAACGACTCGGATCTGCTCAAACACAGCATCGTCAAGTTCTCTGCGGATGGGCCTGATCTTGGCTACAAGCCCGTTACGCTGACGCGCTGGGAGCCCGAGGAGCGCAAGTACTGATGTCGGACGTCACCTCACTCAAGGTCCAGGTCCGGAGATTCCAGCCCGAGAAGGACGACGGACCCGTCTGGCAGGAGTACGACGTTCCGTGTCAGCCGGACTGGGTGGTTCTCGACGCCCTCAACTACATCAAGGACGAGCTTGATCCATCGCTCTCGCACCGCTGGTCGTGCCGCATGGGCGTGTGCGGAAGCTGCAGCATGCTCGTAGACGGCCGGCCCATGCTTACGTGCGCCGCCTTCGTTCGGGACTACAGCGGCTCGGTTCGCATCGAGCCGCTCTCGAACTTCCCCGTCGTGCGCGACCTGGTCGTAGAGCTCGAAAGCTTCATGGAGAAGCTAAAGAACGTAAAGCCTTGGATCATCCGCAAGGTGGAGAAGGAGCTCGAGGACGGCGAGTACCTGCAGACTCCCGAGCAGCTCGAGGAATTCAAGCAGTTCAGCATGTGCATCAACTGTGCGCTGTGCTACGCCGCCTGCCCTGTGCTTGCCAACGAGCCTGATTTTGTTGGACCCGCAGCCGTCGCACTCGGCTACCGCTACAACCGCGACTCCCGCGACGAGGGCGAGGCGGAGCGCTGGGAGGGCATGCATGGCGGGGAGCACGGGGTCTGGTCGTGCTCTTACGCGAACGAGTGCTCCGAGGTCTGTCCCAAGCACGTCGACCCCGCGATGGCGATCCAACAGACGAAGCTCACGGCTGCGCTCCAGTGGACGAAGCTGCTGCCGAAGCGAGGTGCTCGATGAGCGCTCCGGGTTCCAAGACTCGCACCCTCGAGGCACGCGCTCCGGACGGCTATCCGTTCGGTTTCTCCAACTACCGAAACTACGTGCTGTTCGCTGCGACCAGCGTGTTCATGGCGCTCGCCTGCATCATCCTGCTCGTGGGAGTGAACGCGCTGGCTGGAGGCGAGGAGTCGTGGAACGCCTACCTCACGGGCCTTGCCTCGCCGGTGATGCTCTTCGTGAGCAGCCTGGTGCTGGTCTTCACGCTCTACTTCGCGCTGCGCTTCGGCTGGGTTGGTCGCAAGATCCCCGCCGGTGGAAAGCTCGGACCCATCCCGCTGGCCCCGTCGGGGATCCCGATGCCGCTGCTAGGCATCGCACCGATCGGTGGCTTCGTCACACTCTGGCTCGTGGTGCTGCTCATCCTGGGAGGAGCCATCGGGTGAACTTCATACACAAGCTCGAGCCTCTGTGGTGGATGCTCTTCGGCGGGGGAGGCTTCGTCGCGGGCTTCTTCCTGCCCGGGCTGCTGATCGGTGTCTGCCTGCTGGCACCGCTGGGCGTCTTCGAGAGCGGACTCCGCTACGAGCGCGCCTACGCCCTGGCCTCCAGCGGCGCCGGCCGAATCTTCCTCGGGCTCGTGATCTCCCTCACCCTGTGGCACTGCGCGCACCACCTCCGCCACCTTGGCCTCGACCTCGGCCTAGGCGTCGCCGCCCCAGCGATCACCTCCTACACCCTGGCCCTCATCGGCACCATCATCACCGTCGCCCTGGTCGTCACCCTATAGTGGGACCCGGCCGCGGGCGGCCGCGGCCACCCACCTCCGCTCAGGCCTACGGCCTTCGCTGCGCGCGCCGCAATCGCGGCGCTTGCTGCGAGATCCCATGAGCCCGGGGGCCCATCGATCGCGGAGTCCGAACTTGGGGACGGTCCGTAATTCGAACTTATTGCACGTGAGACGACCGCAGCGACGCCAGATTAGCGAAAGTGCCCGGGAGTCCCGCCTCACTGAGACCAAAAGCTCCGACTTCGGCCAAAGAAGTTCGGATTAAGGACCGTCCCCAAGTTCGGATTCCAGGACCTCCCCACCGCATAGGACCTCCATGCAAGCGCCGCGGAACGCGGCGCGCGCAGCGAAGGCCGAAGGCCTGAGCGGAGGTGGGTGGCCGCGGCCGCCCGCGGCCGGGTCCCACGGTTACAGCTCGCGGAGGATGGCGGCGCGGTCGCCATCGAGGGCGGGGACTGCGCCGCGGGTTTCCGGGTCCGGATGGCTCGAAAACTTGATCGGGTTTCCCGCCATCTCCTGCGTTCCGGTCTCGGGATCCTCGACGCGCACGAGCATGTTGCGTGCGCGGACCTGAGGATCCGACAGGACCTGCTCGACGTCGTTGATCGGGCCTGACGGTACTCCGGCCTGCTGCAGGAGCTCGAGCCACGCGGCCGCCGTACGCTGGCGGAGCGTCGACTCGAGCTCGATACGCAGCGCGGCTTCGTGCTGTGTGCGCAGATCGTTCGTCGCGAAGCGCGAATCCTCTGCAAGCAGAGGACGCTCCAGGCAGGTGCAGAGCGTTCGGAACAGGACGTCGTTCCCAGCCGCGATGATCACGTGTGCGTCCTTGGCCGCGAAGGCTGCGAAGGGCGTGATCGAGGGGTGACGCGTTCCCAGCGGACCGGGGACGGAGCCTGTCGCCGCGTAGCGCGCGATCGCGTTCTCGAGAATGGCGACCTGGGAATCGAGCATCGAGACGTCGATCTTGGTGCCCAGGCCGGAGCTCTCCCGGCTCGCGAGCGCCGCGTTGATGCCGACCGTGGTGAACAGGCCAGCCACGATGTCTCCGAGCGAAGTGCCTACACGCGCCGGCTCGCCACCGGGCTGACCGGTCAGGCTCATGATTCCGCCCATACCCTGAACGACGATGTCGTACGCCGGACGGTGCGAGTAGGGTCCCGTGTGCCCGAAGCCAGAGACGGCAGCGTAGATCAAGCGCGGGAAGCGAGGCTGCAGGTCTTCCCAGCCGAAGCCGAGCTTCTCCATCGTGCCGGGCCGGAAGTTCTCGACGAGCACGTCGGCGCGCGCGAGCAGCTTCTCGAAGATCGCGCGATCCGGGGCGGCCTTCAGATCGAGGGCGATGCTCTGCTTGCCCCGGTTGAGCGAGCCGAAGTACGCGGACTTTCCCCCGACGAACGGCCCGATATGGCGCGCATCGTCGCCACCGTCCGGCCGCTCGACCTTGATCACACGCGCACCCAGATCCACCAGCTGCATCGTGCAGTACGGGCCCGCCAACACCCTGGTCAGGTCGACGACGACGATACCTGCGAGCGGTCCGTCCGCCATCAGCTGTTCGTGACCGGTGGATGGCAGCGGACCTGGAGGGGCCGGTCCGCGGGAACCTCGAGCCTGTCGTCGTGCTCGTTCTTGATCAGCTCGAACATGGGCAAGAGGATGCGACCGAGAATCTTGACGTCATCGAGTGCATCGTGCCGACGCAGGCCCGTCGTGTCCACGCCGAAGTGATACAGGAGCTTGCTCGTGCTCCAGCGCTCGTCGGCGTCGCCGAGCAGAGCGGTGGCGATCATGACGGAGTCCAGCACGGGGGGCAGCTCGACGGGCATGCCGTGGCGCCGAAACTCCGCCTCGAGCAGGGGCACGTCGAACTCGAAGAC
Source organism: Myxococcota bacterium (assembly GCA_965247115.1). Classification (GTDB taxonomy): domain Bacteria; phylum Myxococcota_A; class UBA9160; order SZUA-336; family SZUA-336; genus JAUXJB01. The sequence continues at coordinate 614,875 of CBDFGR010000003.1, read as the reverse complement.
GCTCTGTCCTACCCAGATCCCTTCGCCGCCGCTGGCGCGGAGGTGGCGCTCCCACGCGTCGGGAAACGCCGGCGCTCCAATAAGGGTCTCGCGCGTGATCCCGGTCAGGTCCTGAACAACCTTCGGGATCTCGACGTCGGGGTCGAGGGCCACGTAGATGGTGAACGCCTCGTCGTCAAGGATGCGTCCGTTTTCGATCGGGATGCCAGCGATCTGGGTGACGCGCTCGCGTGTCGTGTCCAGGCCGGTGGCCTCGAGATCGAAGAGCCAGAAGCGCTGGCGGGACACGTTCTCGACCAGCAAGTCGGAGACCTCGTAAAGCTCGTCCGAGACGGAGCGGATTTGTAGGATCGGATGCTTCACAGCTCCGCGCTCCGTTTCTCGAACTCCTGCACGAGCTTCGGAGGTCCAGCCACGAGCGGCGGGTCTAGCAGCAGCCTCTCCTGGTTGTAGCGGCGCTCACCTCTGCCAAGGCTGATGAGCATGCCCCCCGCCTCGCGCAGGATCAGGTCTCCGGCACAGACATCCCATTCGTTCTTCGGCGCGGTCGAGAGCCAGAGCTCGCCGCGCGCGGAGGCCAGATGCGCCAGCTTGACCGCGGCGGAGCCGGTCGGAACGACGCGTGCGAACAGATGGGCGTAGGGCTCGACCTGCCCGCGCTTCGTCTCGGTGCGGCTCGAGAGCAGCGTTGCGGAGGACAGGCGATCCACGGACGACACGCCGATCCGCGTCCCATCGAGAAAAGCTCCCGCTCCCCTTGACGCCCAGTAGCACTCGCCGGTCGTCGGCTGATGGACACAGCCGACGACCGGCTCCCCGGCGACTGTGAGGCCGATCGACACGGCGAACTCGGGAATGCCGGCGATGAGCTCCTTGGTCCCGTCCAGCGGATCTACGATCCAGAGCCGTTCGGTGCCATCCCGCTTGCACGCGTCCACCGTCTCCTCGGACAGAATCTGGTCCTCCGGGAACGCCCCGCGCAGACAGCGTTCGATGGCAGCGTTGGCTTCGAGGTCCGCTTGCGTGACCGGGTTGTCGGCGGACTTCTCCCAGTGCCGCAGCGCCGTGTCGTTGCAGAAGCGCGAGATGATCTCGGCCGCGCGCTCTGCAGCTTCGCGCGCGACATCGAGTTCGAGCTCGAAGCTCACGCGTGCGTCCCTACTCTCGTGCGCTGCTGTGGCTGCCGCCGCCGTGCGAGTTGCCACTCTTGCCCCCGCCACGCCGGCTGCGCCGTCTACGGCGTCGCAGCTTGGGCTCGCAGACATCACAGTGTCCACAGGCCGTTGGCTCCCCGTCCTCGAAGTAGCGCCGAATGTGAATCAGCCGGCACACCTCGGTGTCATTGGCGTAGTTGATCATCCCATCGAGCCTGCGGCGGTCTGCAGTCTTGCGCTCCTCGTTGTGCTTCGAGAGGAGCTTCACGGCTTCGGCCAGGTCGGGGGTTCCGACGAGTGTGAACTCGCCCTCCACCTCCTCCACGAGTCGAGCGTCGCGCAAGCCCTCCAGGATCGCGCGTGTGCGCGTGACGCCGACCTCCGTCGACATGGCGAGCACGGCGGCATCCACTGCTCTCCCGTCCGCGGTCCAGGCAGACAGGCCGTCGATCACTTTCTTGATCTGCGAGCGACTCGCGGGGCCTTCAGACAGGAAGTGGCGCTGGACGGAGATGTCCTGCGCATACCACAGCAGGATGCAGCGAGCTGGCAGGCCGTCCCGCCCCCCTCTCCCCGCCTCCTGGACATAGGACTCGAGGGAGCCCGGAACCTGATAGTGGATGACGTAGCGGATGTCCGGCTTGTCAACGCCCAGGCCGAAGGCGCTCGTCGCGATCATGACGATTCGCTTGCCGGAAGACATGAAGCGCTTGTGCGCGTGGTCCCGCTCGGCCTTCGTCAGGCGGCCGTGATAGATCTCTGCCGGAATGCGCGCGAGCCTGCAGAGAGCGCCGAGCTCCTCGACGTCCTTCACCGTCGAGCAGTAGACGATTCCAGGCCGGCGCAGGCGTCGCATCAGCTGGATGAGCTCGCGCCGCTTCATGTCCTCCGACTCGCAGGGCTTCACCTCGAAGCGCAGGTTCGGGCGTGCGACGGGGCGCACCACGATCGTTGGGTCTTCGAGGGACAGGCGCTTGACGATTTCCTCGCGGACGAGCGGGGGAGCGGTCGCGGTGAGCGCCAGGGTCGTCGGGTTGCCGAGGTATTCCGCGAGAGCCCCGAGAGCCAGATACGAGGGCCGAAAGTCGTGGCCCCATTCCGAGACGCAGTGTGCCTCGTCCACCACGAAGAGGGAGATCGGGCCATCCCCCAAGCGCTTCTTGAACGCGGGCCCCGTGGCTCCCTCGGGCGTGATCAGCACGATCTTCTGCTGGCCCGCCTCGAGCAGGCTCAGCGCCTCCTCCCGCTGCGTACCCGTGAGCGAGCTATCCACGCGAACCGTCTCGATCCCGTGTGCCCGCAGCTTCTCGAACTGGTCGCGAATCAAGGCGATCAGCGGGGATACGACCACGGTGAGCCCTGGGAGCAGCAGGCTCGGCAGCTGGTAGGTCAGCGATTTGCCGCCGCCGGTTGGCATGACCGCGAGCGTGTCGTGACCCTCGAGCACCGAGCGGATGGTCTCCTCCTGGCCGGGCCGAAAGTGACGCAGCCCGAACTCCCGCCGCAGCAGGTCCAGCAGCTGCTGCTGTCGCTCGTCTCTCGGACCGCTGCGCCGCCTGCGTCTTCGTCTGCGAAAGCTGGGGCGGGAATCTCGCTGCCCCGGCGCTTCGCCCTCGGCGCTGGCCTGCTTCACGGGCGCGGCTTCGCCGTTCGATTCCTCAGCGCTCTCCACCTGCTCCGGTGATCCCTCTCCGCAGCTCGAGCCTCGCCGGCGCCGCCGCCGGCGAGAGCGCCGCGGCCTGGTCGCTGTGGGTTGGTCTTCGCTGTCCGCAGTCAGGACACACCTCCGGGTGTACGGTCACGCCTGGGTCGCTGCCCCCGGCTCCCAGGAAGATCCCCCATAGGAACCGGGTCGCGGTTCGGGACCATTATATGCTCTCCCGCAGCAGTTGCCCGTCCAATCGGCCTTGCGCTCGCGCGAGGCGTACAGCATATTGCTGTACGCGATATGACGGGAGATCAGCCAAAACGGCGCGTGACTTTCCGGCTGGAGGAGAGTCTGGCCCAGGCCCTGCGTGCCCTTCCTAACCAGACTGCCTTCGTCGAGCGCAGCCTGCGCGATGCTCTCGGCCACGTCTGCCCGCTCTGCCATGGTTCTGGAGAGGTGCCGGGCGTTCACATGACGGTCTCCGACCTGAAGGGCCTGCCCGGTCGGCGCCTCGACCGCGCCGCCGCCTCCCAGCTGAAGGCCCTGGTTCGCCTGGGACGCGAGCTCATGGCGACGGACCTGGAGCTGGAGGCCACTCGCGGAGGCGACCAGCTCGGCTTCAAGCTCGCCCGCCAGGATGAGCTGCTCTTGACCGGGCGTATCCCCAGGGCCGCGCAGCGCACCACAGCCAGTGGGTCCGAACGCGTGACGCTCGCGAACTGAATCTGGCCACCTTCTCTAGAGGAGTCCTTGATGTCGACCATGATCACCGAGGAATGCATCAACTGCGGGGTCTGCGAACCGGAGTGCCCGAACGAGGCCATCACCGAGGGAGAGGAGGTCTTCGTGATCAACCCCTCGCTGTGCACGGAGTGCGTGGGCTTCCACGGTAAGGAGCAGTGCGCCGAGGTGTGCCCGGTCGATTGCTGCGTCGCCGACCCGAACAATGAGGAGAGCGAGGGCCTGCTCTTCACGAGGGCGAAGCAGATTCATCCCGACGAGATCGACACGCTCGAGCTAAGCGAAGAGACCTCCCGCTTCCGCAACTAGCGAGCGCCCCGGCATGAAGATCGATGGTCGGGTCACCGTGGCGACGCCGCTCGCGGACGCCTGGACCCGGATCAACGACCCTCGCGTGATGGAGAGCTGCGTCCCGGGTCTCGAGTCGCTCGAGCAGAAGGGGAAGAGCCATTACGACGCGGTCCTGGATCTGAAGCTGTCCGCGCTCCAGGGTCGCTTCAGCGGTTCGCTGGACTTCCTCGAGCGACGCGCGCCGGACTTCCTGCACTTGCGCGTGCAGGGCAAGGGCGGGGCGGGCTTCGTCGACGCCGACGTGGAGCTGCAGCTAGCCGAGACGGACGAGGGAACCGAATTCCGCTACGAGACTGACGTACTGCTGGGTGGGCAGGTCGGTCGGCTCGGGGAGCGCACGACGTCGGGTCTCACGCGCGAGCTGGCGGGCCAGTTCTTCGAGGCCTTCGAACACTGGGAGTCCGATGCCAGCACGAAGGCAGCGCACCCTCCGGCCTGGGCCTTCCTACGGCTCCTCTGGCGAGCCCTCCTCCGCGTCCTTGGCCTCTCGCGACGTATCTGAAGCGGCGCGCGTGGACGCGGTCGTGCTGGCCGCGGGACGCGGCAGCCGGATGGGTGGCCCCAAGCACCTGATCGAGATCGATGGCGTGCCCATGCTGGAACGCGTACTACGTGCGCTGTCCGACACGCGTGTCGCGCGTGTCCGTCTCGTGCTGCGGGGAGGCGACGCTGCGGGGGCCGCGCTGGCGGACCGTCTGGCCATCCCGATGACCTTCGCCCAGACCCCCGAGCACGGGCGGGCGGCTTCGGTGCGTGCCGCGATCGAGAGCATCGACGCCGCTGCCAGGGGTCTGCTCTTCGCGCTGGCGGATCAGCCCTATCTCCTGGGAAGTGACTTTGACCTGTTGCTCGACGCCTTTGCGCGCGACGGCGGAATCGTGCGCGCCACCTACGACGGCGAGCCAGGCAGCCCGGTGCTTTTTTCGCGGCGCTTCTTTCCTGAGCTCGCAACGCTCGGCCCCGGGGAGGGTGGCCGGGCGGTGCTGGCGCGCCATCCGGGAGCTGTGCGCAACGTGCCGCTGGACCCGGCTCGAGGTCGGGATCTCGATCGGCCGGAAGATCTGTGACTGGCCGGACGCTTGCTCAGGGTAGGCCGACGGCTACCCTCCGCCGTCCAATGGAACGAACCCTGTCGATCATCAAGCCGGACGCGGTGAGGGCGAAGCGGACCGGCGCGATTCTCGAGGCCATCGAGGTGGCCGGACTGCGTCCGATCGCGCTGCGCCTTTTGCAGCTCTCCAAGGAGCAGGCCGAGAGCTTCTACGCGGTTCACCGCGACAGGCCCTTCTTCGACGGCCTGGTCAAGTTCATGACATCCGGGCCCGTCGTCGTCAGCTGTCTGGAAGGCGAGGGTGCGATCGAGGCCTACCGCGCGCTCATGGGCGCCACCGATCCAGCCCAGGCCGCCGAGGGCACCCTGCGCAAGCGCTTCGCGACAAACATCGAGCAGAACGCCTGCCACGGCTCCGACGCCGCGGAAACGGCCGCCGTGGAGGTGTCGTTCTTCTTCCGCGAGCTGGACCTGGTTACTCGCTAGACGTACGCGACGGCGATCAGCGTCATCAGTGCCAGATAGGAAGCGAGCAGCAGCAGGTTCCTGCGCAGCGACCCCGTCCCGCCCGTCGTTTCATGCGCCGAGTCACTCATCGCGATCGCCTCCCTCTCCTGTCTTCGGAACATGAGCGTGGGAGTTTGAGTGCTGAGCAATCAAGCTCTCCGTCGAGCTCCCCCGGTACCTCGCTAGTACCTCGTGGGGCCGAGTCGCAGCCAAGATCGCGCCGCAGCTCCGCTCGTGGGGCCGAGTCGCATGACCGCCAGGCGGCCAGCTCCAATCGAGTCAGAGTCACGGCGCCGCGCGCCACTCCGTATGCGATCACAGCGCAGCCGAGCAGCCCGATGATCGCCGCGGCGACGTGCGCGACCTCTTCGAGAACCGTGGAGAGGCCGAACATGATGCCCCCCGTACGTGAGACCGATGCTTCAGTCCGTGGAGTCCTGGCTGCGAGCCGCGCGGATGGCGTCGATCAGCTCCTCGGGGACCCCTTCGGGAAGGGGCTCATCCGGGTCCCGGAACCAGGTCTTGCTGAGCTGGATCGTGCGCGTATAGCTCTCCAGGTAGTTCACACAATCGGGGCAGCACTCCAGATGCGCGGCGAACTCGGCGCCCTCCGCGCTGGTCAGCTCGCCGTCTAGGTAGCGGTCGAGAAAGTCGATGAGCTCCCGGCAGGTCACATTGCCACCTGTTACGGTCTACGACGCGCTCGGACCGGGGAACCGGGCGCGTCGAGCAGTGTTCGAAGCGCCTGGCGCGCGCGGTGGAGGCGCACCTTGACTGCGGCATGGGTGACCTCGAGCAGCGCTGCGGTCTCGGCCGTGTCGAACTCCTCGACATCGCGCAACACCAGAACCTCGCGATATCCGGCGGGCAGCCGCTTCATGCAATCTCGCACGCTTCGGCGCAACTCCTCGCCCTCTAGCTCCTCGTCGGGGCGCCACGGCGGTCCGGGGTCGATCCGGTGCCCGTCCGGGGAGAAGCTCGGAAGCAGCTCGTCGATGGACTCCTCCGGATGCCGGCGACGCTTGCGCAGCTTCATCAGTGCGGCGTTCGCGACGATCCTGTGGAGCCAGCCCCGCAAGCTCCCGTCGCCGCGGAAGCGATCGATGCCGCGAATCGCCGAGAGATACCCGTCCTGAAGAGCGTCGCGGGCGTCGTTCTCGTCCCGTAGGATTCGGCGAGCGACCGCGAGCATCACACCACCGTAGCGGTGCGCCATCTCCTCGAAGGCGTCCACCTCTCCGGAGCGCAGGCGGTGGGCGAGCGCAGCCTCGACCTCTTCGTCGTCCCCCGAGTCCGAGCTCTCGACCACGGCAGAACTGTACCAGAGGGACCTCTGCAGAATTGCCGCAGAGAAGCCAGCGGGCAGGGTCCGAGCCGAACTCCAGCATCATACGCTCGGCGACGCAAAGCGGGTTCCAGCGTCCATTGCGGCCTCAGATCAGGTCGGGGTCTGCAACGACCTCGACCAGGCTCGGCCCGTCGTGGGCGAGCGCCCCCGCGAGCGCATCGTCGAGCTCCGCGGCTTCGGTGACCCGCACGCCGCGAGCCCCGCAGAGTTCTGCGTACTCCGCGAAGTTTGGGTTGTGCAGCGACGTCTGCCAGACGTTCCAGTTGCCTGCCTTCTGTTCTTTCGAGATCTTGCCGAGCTGGTCGTTGTTGAGCAGGACGTGCGTGATGTTCATGCCGTACTTCACGGCGGTGAGCAGCTCGGCCATGTACTGGCCGAAGCCACCATCCCCTGAAATCGACACGACCTGGCGGCCGCGGAAGCGCGGATCGTCCTCCTGGGTGGCGGCCCATGCGCCCATGGCCGCCGGCAGGCCAAAGCCAATCGAGCCCAAATAGCCGCTCATCAGGACTGACTGCCGGGCGCACTCGAAGTAGCGGCCGAACGAGTAGGTGTTGTTGCCGACGTCGACCGCGATGATGGCGTCCTCTGCGACCTGGCGCGTGAGGGCCGCGAAGACCGAGGCCGAGTTGACGCCCTTGCCGCGCTGGTCGGCCAGGCGCCGCTCCTTCTCTGCCCGCCAGATCGCCCAGCGCTCGGCGACCTCTGCGGGTGCATCGTTGACCCCCGCGGCAGGCACGAGCCGGTCGCGCAGAATCTTCACGGTGGCGCCGATCTCCCCCCAGACGGGAACGTCGACAGCGTGGAACTTGCCGAGCGCAGGCGCCTCGAAGTCGACCTGGATGGTCGGCTTCTTGTCGGTGATGCCCGTGTGATTGCTGAAGCTCGCGCCGAGCACGAGCAGCGCGTCGGCCTCGTTCATCAGCCAGCTGGCGATCGGAGTGCCGCTGCGACCCAGCACACCCCCCGCGAGGGGATGGCGGTCGGAGATCAACCCCTTGCCCTTGAACGTAGTGATGACCGGGGCCGGCAGCGCCTCGGCGAGCTCGGTGATCTCTGGCATGTGGAAGCGCGCGCCGTGGCCCACGATGATCAGTGGTCTGGTCGAGCGCCCGAGCAGCGCGAGGGCGGCCTCTACGGACTCCTCTGGCGGCGTGATCGCGCGCGAGGTGAGCCGCCCCTCGGGACTGCCCGGCTCGCTACCGGCCGGTGCCGGGAGCGTCTGAACCTCGTCCGGGAACACCAGGTGCGAGACGCCGCGATGCAAGATGGCGCTCTTGCATGCCAGGTTCATCAGCTCGGCGAAGCGACTCGTGTGCAGGACCGGCTGACTCCACTGCGCGACCTTGCCGAAGACGGCCTGAAGGTCGACTTCCTGGAAAGCGCCCGGCCCCAGCACCTGCGTGTCGACCTGCCCCGAGAGCGCCAGCACCGGCGAACGGTCCACGTTCGCATCCCAGAGCCCGGTCAACAGATTTGTCGAGCCGGGGCCTGCGATGCCCAGGCAGGCCGCGGGGCGGCCGGTGAGCTTGCCGTAGGCCGACGCGGCGAAGGACGCGGCCCCTTCGTGGCGAATCCCGATGTAGCCCAGGGCGCCCCGCTCCTCCTGAACGCGCAGCGCGTCGGCCAGGCCCAGGTTCGAGTGGCCCACCATCCCGAAGACCCAGCGCACTCCCCAGTTGGTCATGGTCTGGGCCATCACGTCGCTGACCGTCTCGACCTTCGGCTGATCCTCCTCCAACTGGACGTAGATGCCGTCCGCTCGCACGTCGACGGGGAACGTGGGGACGCCGTCATCGTAGCCACCGGGAGGCGCGCCGCTCAGGGGATCGAAGTCCCAGCCGTGCCAGGGACAGCGCAGCAGACCCTTCTCGATCGACCCCTCACCGAGCGGTCCGCCCTGGTGCGGACACTTGTTGTCGAGTGCGGAGTACTGTCCCTGGTAGTGGGCGAGGCACAGCGTCCGGAGCCCGCATGTGATCGGCTTGACGCGGCCTTCTTTGAGCTCGTCGGGCTCGAGCGCTTTGTACCAGACCTGCCTCGTCATCGCGCAGCTCCTCCGCAAGTCGGCGTCTTCACGGCTGGGTGACCCCGGCGTAGGAGACCCCGGAGAGAGCCGCCATGTCGCGATTCCAGGTCGTCAGGTCCGCAAGCTCGAACTCGTTGAGGTGACGGCGCCCGCAGGCCCGGGCCAATACCTGCATGAGCTCGACCGAGGACCGGAAGAAGCGTTCGAGTCGCTTCGCGGCGATCTGGATGTCGATGCGCGCGCGCAGCTCCGGCTTCTGGGTCGCGATGCCGACCGGGCAGTTGTTCGTGTTGCAGGCGCGCATGCCCAGGCAGCCGATCGCCTGGATGGCCGAGTTCGCGAGCGCCACCCCGTCTGCGCCAAGGGCCATGGCCTTGGCAAACTCGGAGGGAACGCGAAGGCCACCTGTGATGATCAACGTCACGTTGGGGTGCTTTGCTCGGTCTAGGCAACGGCGCGCCCGAGCAAGCGCGGGAATGGTGGGAACCGAGATGTTGTTTCGGAAGATCAAGGGCGCGGCGCCTGTGCCCCCGCCACGGCCGTCCAGGATGATGTAGTCCACGCCGACTTCCAGGGCGGCCTCGATGTCGCGCTCGATGTGCTGGGCCGAGAGCTTGAAACCGACGGGGATGCCTCCCGTGCACTCCCGGACCTCGGCCGCGAAGCGGCGAAAGTGCTCGACCGTGTCCCAGTCCGGGAAGCGAGAGGGAGAGATGGCGTCCTGACCGGGCTCGAGGCCACGGACTTCCGCGATCTTTCCGACCACCTTCGACCCCGGCAGGTGACCACCGGTCCCGGTCTTGGCGCCCTGGCCCCCTTTGAAGTGGAAGGCCTGTACGTCGCGGAGCTTCTCCATGTTGAAGCCAAAGCGTGCGGAGGCGAGCTCATAGAAGTATCGGCTGTTGCTCTTCTGCTCCTCGGGGAGCATGCCGCCCTCGCCCGAGCAGATCCCCGTTCCAGCCAGCTCCGCACCCCGGGCCAGGGAGATCTTTGCCTCTTCCGAGAGCGCGCCGAAGCTCATGTCGGACACGAACAGCGGGATGTCGAGCCGCAGGGGCTTTCGCGCTTCGGGCCCGATCACCAGCTCCGTGGCGACGGGCTCAGCGTCGAGCAGCGGCACTCGGTGCAGCTGGGCGGTAAGGAGCTGGAGCTCGTCCCACTCCGGGAGCAGATGGCGCGGCACTCCCATCGCATCGACGCGGCCGTGGTGTCCTCGACGCTGCAGACCGACCTCGGCGAGCTCCTGGACCCAGAAGTTGAAGGGCTCGTCGGGTGTTCCATGCGGGTCGGCGTAGAGTCCCTGGTAAGCGTCGCGGTCGTAGGCCTGCGGATGCTCCCGCTCCCAGGCCACGACCTCGTCCTCGTCCACCCAGACCCCATCGTCGTCGATCCAGCCGCGGAAGCGCTTGAGCTTCTCGGCTGGGTTGTAGGCGCTGACCCCGGTCTCGTAGCGATAGTCCCACTGGTGCACGCCGCAGATCAGATCCTTGCCGCGCACCTCCCCGTCGGAGAGCAGGGCGCCACGGTGCAGACAGCGCCCGTAGAGCACCGAGACCTCATCCTGGTCGGGCCAGCGGATCACCACCAGATCGACGTTCGCGACCAGAGCGTACGTCGGACTGGATGGCTTGAGCTCGCTCCAGGTCGCGACCTTGATTGCTGTCATTCGATCCCTCCGCGCGACAGCGCCTTCTTCGTTTGCTCGATGCACGGGGCCCGCGGGAGTTTCAAAGTTGCGCCAGATCTCGTCCTGCCAGGCCAGGAGATCAGGTTCGCAGCCCCTCCGGGAGCCGGGGCTCCACGTACACCGCGAGCATGCGCTCCGGGCTCGCGCGTGTGGTCACATCAATTACAGTAACCGGCGGCGTGCCTCCATCATCACGATAGAACAGCCTTCAGAGGAGCCGGAGTATTGAAGCCGTGTCTAGAAGCGGAGAATCCTAAACCGGAGCTGGAGCCGGTGGCCTTGCTTGACCCCGTCGGGGACGGACAGATCGGGCATCCGCCTCTGGACATGGCGATTCCGGACTGGGAGGTACAGACCGGTCGGTACGTCGTTCGCTTCGCCCGAGACCAGGCGGAGCTTCTGTCGATCCAGCGACTGCGCTTCCGCGTATTCAATCTAGAGCTCGGCGCCATCTCTTCGCGCTCCTTCGAGCTCGAGCTCGACTCCGACGAGTTCGATGCGACCTGCCACCATCTGGTAGCGCTCGAGCGCGCGACCGGTGACCCGGTTGCCACCTGTCGGCTCCAGACTGCCGAGCTCGCCAGGCTGGGTGGCGGCTTCTACTCCGCTCGCGAGTTCGACCTGCGCCCGTTGCCCGCTGAGATCGAGGGCAGAGGAGTGGAGCTGGGCCGCGTCTGCATCGAGAAGTCCCATCGCAGACGGCGCCTGCTCGAGCTGCTCTGGCGCGGGATCGGTGCCTATATGCTCCACAACCGCAAGCGCTACCTGTTTGGCTGCAGCTCGATCGCGACAAGGGATCCCGCCTGCGCGTGGGCCACTGCCGCGGAGCTGGCCGCGCAGGGTCGCGGGCACCCCACGCTTTGCCTACGCCCGATGCCGCGATTCGCAGTGCCAGGGGCTCCCTCGAGCCCTGCGACCTCCGCCCCAATCCCCGCGCTGTTTCGCGCGTACTTCGCGATGGGCGCCCGGGTCTGCAGCGAACCAGCGCTCGACAGCGAGTTCGGAACCGCCGACTTCTTCCTCCTCTTCGACCTCGAGCGGATGGATGTCGCGAAGCGCAACCACTATGCCGGCTGACGCTCGCGCGCTCGCGCGAGCAACCGGACTCGTACTGTGGACGCTCGCGCTAGTCTGCTGTCAGCTCGCGGTCTCGATAGCGCTGGTCGGTCGCTCCGCGCCATGTGCCCGCGCTCGGTGTCACCTCATGAGGGTCTGGGCCCGCGTGAGTGTGCGCCTGATCGGCATGCAGATCCGCGTCGAGGGCGAACCTCCCCCGCGCGCCTCGCTGCTGGTCGCAAATCACCTGAGCTACGTCGACGTCGTGGCGCTGCTTGCAAGCGCCCCCGGGACCTTCGTGGCGAAGACCGAGATCGCAAGCTGGCCGGGCATCGGGGCGCTGTGCCACTTCGTGGGTACGGTCTTCGTGGACCGGAGGCGGCTCCGCGGCGTCCTGCCGGCGATCGACGACATGGTGCGAACGCTCCGCGCTGGGGAGCGCGTGATCCTGTTCCCGGAAGGAACCAGCACTCCGGGCGAGAGTGTGCTTCGGTTTCGCTCCGCGCTGTTCGAGGCGGCGCTGCGCGCCGAGGCTCCGGTCGCCTGCGCGAGTCTCGCCTACGCAACGGAAGGGGGCGAGAATCCGGCCGCACTCGCGGTGTGTTGGTGGGCCGACATGACCTTCGGCACTCACGCGTGGCAGCTCCTGCGCCTGCCGGGCTTCGACGCGCGCATCTCCTTCTCTTCAAAGCTCCTCTCGGGATTCGATCGCAAGGTCCTCGCGCGAGACGCCCAGCGAACGATTGCCACCCACGTCGCGCGGCACCCGCGCATGCCCACGCCGATGATCAGCGAGGTTCAGCGCGAGACGGCGCAGTGTGTCGAGCTGCTCGAGCAGCTGGACGGGCTCCTCTCTGAGCTCGAGCCTGAGCGCTTCCGCTGTGGAGTGCCGGGTTTCGAGCACGGGACCGTAGGCGACCAGGTGCGTCACGTGCTGGAAACCTTCGACTGCCTGATCCGAGGTGTGCGCGCCCGACGCATTGACTATGATCGCCGCCCGCGTGCGCAGCAGCTCGCCCGCCACTCCGCAGAGGCACGCGTTCGTCTCTCGCGCATCCTCGAGAGCGTGCGGAGCGAGCTCGTGTTTCTGCCGAGCCTCGAGCTCCAGGTCCGACTGGAGGCCCCGGCAGCGGGACGAGACGAAGCCTGGCTTGCCTCCAACTTGTCCCGCGAGCTGGCCTTTCTTGGCAGTCACGCGGTCCACCACTTTGCCATCGTGGCTCTCATCCTGCGCTTGCAGGGAGTCGAGGTCCCCAGATACTTTGGTGTGTCTCTCTCGACGCAGGCCACATGGCAACGCAGTGCGCTGACGAGCCCATCCACGAGCTCCCTCTGGGCAAGCAGCTGAAAGCGGACGGCCGCCGGAGTGATCCGGATCTCTGACTCGTTCAGTCGGCCAGGAGGGCAGGCCACTGCTCGTCGGCCTTGCGTATGTTCTCCGCGGTGTCCTCCTGCCACTGCTCCCGGATGTCGAGCGAGTAGTTGAGGTAGAGCCTTCCGTCGACAATCGACCAGGCTGCCGGATCGGCCGAGGCCGTGCTGCCCCGACTGACCGCATAGGCGCAGTAGCCGCCGTACCTCGGAGCGTAGCGTTCGGGATCGCCCTTGAAGAGCGCCAGATTCTCGGCGTTCGAAAACCGCCAAGTCGCGCTCATCCATTCGTAGGCGTGCTCGTCGGAGCCCTTGACGGGCTGACCAACCTCGAAGTAAGCGACCGCGTCGTAGCCACTCACGGCCTTCGAGCTGAAGAGCCCGGTGTAGATCGGATCTACCGCCGCTGCCTGCGGTGCGTAGCAGAGCAATAGTGCGAACGCGGTTCCTGCGGTGATTCGATAGATGAGCTTGCTTGTCATGAATCTTCCTCCTAGCGGTTCGTCCGTTCCCACTACGTTGCGGCGGGGCGCGGAGTTACCGACGGAGCACGAGTCGGAGGCCCTCACGGAAACCTAGCGGCTCGTGACCGCGAGCGCGATTTGCCGCGCCGATCTCGAAGGCGATTTGCCACTGGTGGAACAACACGCGATAAGCCTCGAAGAGGCTGTTCTTCGGATCATAGATGTGCGTAGCCTCCGAGGTGAGGCCATTGAGCTCGACGATCCGGAAAGCGTGGCCCAGCCGAAAAGCAGCCAGGTCGGGGGCGCGCACGTCGTAGCGTCCGAAGAAGAAGCCGGTGTACGCGCGGCTTATGCGATCAAAGCGATCCGCGAGCTCCGTACTCCACGCCCACCCGCCGTCCAGGAACAGCGCTCCCAGGGAATGGGTCCCGACCTCCGTCAGGCGCCGGACTTCGCCCGGAGGGAGCACGCAGTCGAGACGACTCTGATGAACGGTCAGATGGCGCGGCGCCATGCAGACCGCTCGCGGATCCAGCAGGATGAGCTCCTCGAGCGTGCGCCGGCCGTCCCCTACGACCTCGAGCATGCGCTTCTCCGTGATCGACAGGATCTCGCCGCGTTCGGAGTCGGGGTGGCGGTAGTAGAAGATCCCGAACTCGGCGCCGGGTACGTACTCCTGAACGATCGAGTCCGGCGGGTGCGCGCCGAGGTAGGCCTCGAGCTGGGCGCGGTTGCGTACGATCTCGACGTCCTTCCCGCGCTCGCCGACGTCGGGCTTGAGTACGACCGGGAAGCGGGCGCCGTTCTCGGCGAGAAACTCGAACACCTGGGCCAGTCGATCGCTCCCCCGCGCAAGGAGTGCGCCGCGCGCCACGAATTCCGCCGACTCGGACAACCCCTGGAGGATGCGCCACTTCGACTCTCCGACAAGGCCGCCGCCCTCGATCGCCGGATTGACCGAGGTGACTACGCGCAGGCTGCGATGCCGTAGTGCGAGCGCTGCGATCCACAGCGCGACTGGCGGGTAGAACACCCACATCGGCCAGAATTCGAAGCGCGTGAGCCGACGCCAGCTTCCGAGCAGCAGCCGGCGGCCACGGAAGCTCCAGAGCGGTACGAGGCAACGAGCCGTCAGCAGGACCGCGATCGCGAGGCCGAGCACGGCCGGTAGGGCGTAGCGCTCGAAGACGGCAAAATATTCAAAGGCGAGTGTGCCCACGAGCGCGCTGAATCCGACCAGGACCGGCGTCCAGAGCAGGGCCGCGATCAGGAGATAGCAGGCGAAGGTAGTCACGGGGTAGCGCGTCACACCTGCGGCGAGATAGGTCACGAGGCGGGTGCCGGGCAAGAAGCGGCTGGCCAGGATCACGGCCGCACCGGACGTGCGCAGGCGCGCCGCGGTTCGGTCCAGGCCCGATGCAGCGACTCGGGAGAGACCCGGAACGGAGAGCGCCGCCCGACCGAACACGCGTCCGACAACGTAGAGCAGAAGGTCCCCTGCAAAGAGCGCGACCACACATGCGAGCGTCGCTGTCGGGAAGCCGATCTGTCCGGCGCCGACCAGCATCCCCGCACCAATGCACGTCAGGTCCTCGCTGATCATCGAGGCTGCAAAGACCAGCAGGAAGAATGCAAGGAAGCCGAGCAGTCCCTGCGGTCCGGCCTGAGAGCGGTCGAAGGGGAGCTGGGCCCGCGCCACGCGCTCCGGAGCGGCGCGAGCGCGCGTGCGCGCTCGGCCGCTCTCGACGTCCCGCACGAATCGGAGTAGGCGCTCCTTGACCCGGTCGGAGTCCCGAAACAGGAGCAGGTGACCGCCTTGCAACAGCTCGAGCTCGCTCTGCGGGACCAGTCGTTGGTGTTCCAGCGCCGCCGCCACGGGAACGAGCAGGTCGCTGCGGCCGTGGATGATCAGCATGGGAGCCCGGTAGCGCTCCAATATGGCGCGCAACGGGCGCTGGTCCGAATCGAAGAAGTTCCGAGCGTACGGGATGCCGAGCGGGCTGTGCTCGAGCAGACCCATGTGCGGCACCGCCTTCTCGAGTGTCCAGACGGCACCGAGCTGGAGCGCGTGAACCAGACGGTTCAAATGATAGCTACCCAAGAGCTCGAACTCCTGGACGCCGATCGAGGCGACCAACGTGATCGAGGCCACGCGCGCGGGTGCGAGGTCGGCTGCGCTCAGAGCCACGGCTCCGCCCATGCTGAAGCCGACCAGATGGGCGCGCGCGACGCCGAGCTGGTCGAGTAGGGCCAGGAGGTAGCGCGCGTGCGTCCGCGAGGAGTAGTCGGGAAGCTCCCGCGTCGAGTGGCCGAAGCCCGGTAAGTCTGGCACCAGCACGTGCCGGTCCCCCGCCAGCTTCGCGGCCAGGGAGTCGAAGTCCTGCACGCTGCCAGGACTTCCGTGAAGGAGAACGAGCGCGGGGGCGCCTGCCCGGCCGAGCTCGCGAAAGGCGAGCCCAATCGCGTCCCCGGTCAGCTCTGCACCGTCGAGGGCGGGCAGCCGGACACGCCGCTCGCCAGGAAGGCGAGCGTGCGCAGCCGTGCAATCCTCACCGCTGGCGCCAGAGAAGCGAGCCCGTCAGTTCAGGCGCCGGTAGTGTTCCGGATCTGCGTACAGGACCAGAATGTTCTCGAGGCGCTTGACTCGGCCCGTGATCTCCACCGACTCCGCGACCATGTGGAGAACGCGCTCATTCACGTTCGCTCCTCCGGAATCGACCAGGAGCAGCGTGGCGGACCCCGCTCCTCGGTCGCGCAACAGCAGGGCCGGAGGAATGCCGCTACTGATGCAGCGAGCCGCGCAAGCGCGATGGACCTTTCCGGTCGCCGGGTTCATGACGCCGAAGTAGCACTTCGTGTCGACAATCTCGCCTCGCAGCGTGAATCTGCCAAGCTCCTCGCCGCGTCCGTCCGACTGGGTCTCTGCCGGCTCGCTCACGGGCGTGAGCGAGCCCGGAACTACGTCGATCATCGTCTGGTCGTCGCGGTAGATCAATGTGCCTTGTAGGCGAACGAGCTGTCCGTCGAAGCCCGACGCGAGCTGCTGTGCTCCAAACTTGGTCCCGGACTCGGCGAGCGTGTAGCGCGAGAAGCGGACGGGATGCGTTGCTGGGCCCTGCGCCGCAACGAGCAGGGCCGGGTAGGGGGTCTCGGCAACCCAGCCGACGAACTCACGGGTCGTGCCGAACTCGAACGAGCTCACCGGAAGCGGATTCTGCAGCGAGCTCAGTGCCACCGCGAGCAGTAGCGCAAAGGCGGCGAGGGCGGCGACCGCCAGCCGCAACCGCGAGCGGATGCCGGCCGGAGCGTGCGGCTCCCAGCCTATGTAGAACTCGTCGCGCGGCTCAGCTGCCATGGGACTCCGCCTCGACCCGCGCGGGCTCGACCCGCGTGCCGGGGGGGTTGGGGTTCGGGTCGACCCACACGCGACCGTCGCGGACGCGGACGTGGAAGGTCGGGATCTTCTCCGTGAAAGGCTCGGGAGAGCGCCCGCTGTCGGGCAGATACTGGTAGCCGTGCCAGGGACACACGACGCAACCGTCGACCACCTTCCCCTCGCCGAGCGGTCCGTTCTGGTGCTGGCAGACATTCGAGATTGCCGACACGCAGCCGTCGTAGCGGAAGACGGCGATGCGCTCGCCAGCAAGCGCGACCACGTGCGCGCGCGCCTCGGGGATCGCATCGACGGCGCAGACGTCGACGTAGCCGTCCTCACCCTGTGGCAGCCGCTCGGCATCTCCCGCTCGCTCGCGCCAGCCAGCCGCGAGGTGCAGGCCGAGCACACTCATGAAACCGACAGCGAGGATTGCGGGCAGCGCAGGGTGGGTTTCGGAATGAAGGGCTCCGAACGACACATGGATCACGAGCGATCCATAGGCCAGGTAGACGCCCATGTGGAGTGCCTTCCAGACGGGAGCTGTCAGATTTGCGAGCCAGAAGTCGTGGCTCGTCGCAGCCATCAGGAACAGGAAGGTCAGGGCCGCCAGGCCGAACGGCTGGAACGGGAACTGGCTCACACTGTCGAATCTCGGATTGCTAGCGAGCACACTCACTAGCGGATGCAGGTCTCCAAGCGCGTGAAACTGGGCGATCGCGAAGCCGCCATGCGAGAGTCCCAGCAGAAAGGTCGTCACACCCAGGTGGCGCCGGTTGTAGAGCAGCGGCAGGAAGCGTGGATCCAGCCGGCACAGCGGCCCGATGCAGAGCGTGATGTGAAGCAGGAGGAGGGCGCCGGTCCCGAACGCGCGAATCAGCAGGGTCTCTGCCGTTGCGTTCGGCTGTAGCACCGCGCCCATTCCGACAAACGCTCCCACGTACAGCGCGACTCCGGCGGCCAGGACCCGGTCGTAGCGTTTCTTCTGCGGGTTCCACTGCACGGCCTTGTACTGGACACTCACCGCACCGGGCCTCCACCCTGGAGAAGCGCCGAGTCGAGTAACTCTTGATGACCCAGGCTGTAGAGATACAGACGTCCCGATTCCGCGCTGGCCTCTGGCGGGAGCGCGAAGTGCTGCGCGCGAGTCCCGGCAAGTCGACCCAGCAGGTAGGCTCCTTCCGCCAGCTGATCTGCCGGTGCCGACGCCGGAGCCCAGTACACCAATACGTCGGGTCGACGAGGGTCGCTTCTCGGCGAGAGCTCCAGCAGGCGTTCGGTCGTGCTGGGCGTCGAGAGCAGGCGCACGGTGACCGGCACCGTGCCGAACAGATCCTCATGTTCCCAGACAGTGCGCGTAGTGCCTCCGTCGAGACCCAGGAGGGTCGCTGGCAGAGCGTCTAGGACTCGTGGCTCCTCTCGACCGAGCACCCCGAGAAGGAAGCCCGCGGGCACGACGAGCGCGAGAAGGCCGATCCAAGTGCGGTGCCGGCGGCGAAGACCGGCAATCAAGGTCGCGCTCCGCGCGTTGCGTTGCGGTGGGCGTTTCGCTCTTCCGGGGGCTCGCTCGAGCCCAGAACCCAGCGTCGCAGAAACAGTGGCCAGAGCGCGACAAGTCCGGGGAAGATCACGAACCGGAAGCCCCATGAGCTCCCGGTCACAGCCGGATCGAGCCGCGCGAGACCGCGGAGCTCGAGCGCGACCGCCACGACCAGTCCCACGGCCAGATAGACCTGAAGAGAGACGACCAGCGGCCACGCGATCCACAGAGGCAAGCGAGATGACCCTCCACTCTCTAGCCCTATCTTCCCTGATTCAGCTGTGAGCCGTCCAGCGATGATGGCTGGGTCAATCTGTCAGAAAACCGCCTTTGGGCTTCGGCACCTGTAGGAGGATCCCCCCTAGAGGCTACCCAGAAGCGCGTGCGTAGGTCCCGGGATCATTCAATCAGCGAGCAGCACGTTCAGGTGTTCGGCTCCGCGCGCTGCGGTCCACCAGAACAACGGTGCGAGCTGGTAGTGACCTACCGGCAGGTGGATCCAGCGCGGTCTGCCCAACGCCTGCCACAACGCCTCGGTTCGTGCGGGCGGCATTACGCGATCGAAGCGGCCCGAGGCGAGTAGTACGACACCGGGCTCGAGCAGTGGCGCGTATGTGAGTGGATCTATCTCGCGGGTTGTGTCGCGCAGACTCTCGACAAACGCCTCGCGTGTCTCCAGGCCCCGCTCCGCCCGGATGCGCTCGCGAAAGGCTCGGATCGGCTTCTCAGCGGAGTCCCAAAGGATCTCGGCGAGACCTCCGCCCACCATCACGAAGAAGCCGCCTCGCACGCGCGCGTCGGTCTGTGCCAGGAGCAGCGCCTGGATGCCGCCGAGGCTCACCCCCGCGGAGGCCAGGCGATGCGCGTCGATACGCGGATGGGTGGCGAGGAAGTCGATCAGGCGACGGCCGTCGATGACGGCGCCGCTGATCGCTTTTGAGAACTCGTGCGGGCCCACAGCGGGGTCCGCCAGGTCGATCTCCGGACGCTCGAGGCGGGCGACGGCGTAGCCGCCAGAGATCAGGGCCTTCGCGAGGCCCTCGCTCGTCACGTGCGAGCCGCCGAGGATGGGGAACACCATGACGACGGGGTAGGGACCCGGGCCGTCGGGAAGCAGCAGGTGCGCAACCGCCTCGCTCCGCTCCGTGCTCGGGAAGACGATACGCGACGAGGTGTAGCTCTTGGAATGAAACCAAGTGTAGAGGTCGAGGACCAGGTTCGACTCGACAGTGCGCTCCTCCGGCACGAGCTTCACGCTCGCGGGATCGAGGGGCTCGTGCGGGCGAAGGAGCTGCGCACCCGTCGGTAGGGCCTGCGACCCGCGCTCTGCAGTGTCGGGTGCCTGGGGGGTCACGGTGCAGGCCAGGCAGGCGAGCAGGGCGGCGAGGAGATCGCGCGCGCCTCTGCTCGCCTGCCGGCAGCCGGCTAGCGACCGGGGTCGCGGAATGGTGCTTACATGCTGGCTTCGTCTACCCCGAATCACGCGTCTTGCGGATGAAGGCCGGAACGTCGAACTCCTCGTCGAAGGGCGAGATGAACTCGGCCTCGGCGGCTTCACCGGTCTCCAGAGTGGACTCCGCAAGACTTTCGGGGCCGAGCTCTGCTGCTGCGTCTCCGTCCTCGCGGGCCGGCGGGTGTAGGGGCGTGACGTTGTCCAGCGACTCCTCGTGCAGCTCGCGCCGGCGCACCCGTGTCCGGTCCGAGAGGCCCGTGGCGATCACGGTGACGCGGATCTCCTCGTCCATCTCATCGTTGATGACAGAGCCGAAGATGATGTTCGCCTCGTCGTGCGCCTGCTCCTGGATGAGCATGGCAGCCTGGTTGACCTCGTGGAGTGTCATGTTCGGGCCGCCAGTCACGTTCAGCAGCACGCCCTTCGCCCCCTTGATGGAGAGGTCTTCAAGCAGCGGATTCGAGATCGCCTGCTGCGCGGCGGTGACCGCCCGGTTGTCGCCCTTGGCGCGGCCGGTCCCCATGAGCGCCATGCCCATCTCGTTCATGGTGGTCCGCACGTCGGCGAAGTCGAGATTGATCATGCCGTTCACGGTGATCAGGTCCGAGATCCCCTGAACCGCGTTCAGCAGCACCTCGTCTGCGAGCCGGAATGCGTCCGTGATCACCGTATCCGCACCCGCCATCTCGAGCAGGCGGGTGTTCGGAATGGTGATGAGCGTGTCCACCACGTCGTGGAGCGCGTCGATCCCGCTCTCTGCTTGACGCGCGCGGACCGAGCCCTCGAAGAGGAAGGGCTTGGTCACCACTGCGACGGTGAGAGCGCCGATCTCCTTGGCGACGTCCGCCACTACCGGCGCCCCGCCGGTCCCTGTGCCCCCGCCCAGTCCCGCGGTGACGAAGACCATGTCGGCGGACTCGAGCTGCTCTCGCAAGCGCTCGCGCGACTCCTCGGCGCACTTCCTCCCCAGCTCTGGATCGGCACCAGCACCGAGGCCCCGCTCGCCGAGCTGGAGCTTCGTCCCTGCCAGGTTCTCCCCCAGTGCCTGCGCATCCGTGTTCGTCGCCACGAAGTCGACGCCGTTCAGGCCGGCACCGATCATCGTGTTGACCGCGTTGCCGCCGGCACCGCCGACCCCCACGACCTTGATTCGCGCCTGCAAGTTGTTGTCCTGCTCGAAAGCAATCATCTCTCTACCCCCCTGTCGCTAAGTTAGCTCAGTTCTCCGTAAAGCCAGTCGCGCATGCGTGCACGAACCTTTCGAAACGAGGAGCCGTCGTAGATCCGAAAGCGGGGACGCGCTCTTCGTTTAGAACCCCACATGGCGAGTCCAACGCCGGTCGCGAACTCCGGTCCTTGAACTCGATCCGCGAGCCCACCGATGCCGCGCGGGATGCCGCGTCGCACCGGTAGCTCGAATATCTCCTCTGCCAGCTCGGGCAGACCCTCGAGTGCGCTCGATCCGCCCGTGCATACGATTCCCGAGGGAATGCGCCCGAGGTACCCGGTGCGGCCGAGCTGCTCGTGGACGAGCGTGAGGATCTCCTCGACGCGCGGCTCGAGGAATTCCGCGAGGGTCTTGCGGCTGACTTCCCGGGGAGGCCGACCTCCGACGCCGGGTACGACCAGCAGCTCCTCTCTCGGCATGTAGCGCGCCGCGGCGCAGCCAAAGCGGCGCTTGAGCCGCTCAGCCTGGTCGAACGGAGTGCGCAGCCCGACGGCAGCATCGTTCGTGAGGTGATAGCCGCCGAGCGATAGGACGGCCGAGTGCTTGATCGAGCCCGACTGGAAGACCGCGAGGTCGGTCGTACCGCCGCCCAGGTCGATAAGCGCAACACCGAGCTCGGTCTCGTCGGGTGCGAGCACGGCTTTGCTGGAGGCGAGTGGCTCCAGCACGATATCGATGACGTTGAGCCCGGCCTTGTTGCAGCACTTGATCACGTTCTGCGCGGAGGTCACGGCCGCGGTCACGATGTGCACGCGCGAGATGAGCCGCACGCCCGACATCCCGACCGGGTGCTTGATGCCGTCCTGCCCATCAATCTTGTACTCCTGCGGGATCACATGGATCACCTCGCGGTCGGCGGGAATGGCGATCGCTTGCGCCTGGTCGATCACGCGCTTCACGTCGCTCTGCTTCACCTCGCGGTCCTTGATGGCGACCATGCCGATCTCGTTGCGGGCGTCGATGTGGCCGCCCGCGATCCCCGCGTAGACGGCGTTGATTTCGCAGCCCGCCATGAGCTCCGCCTCGTCGACGGCCTTGCGGATCGAGTCGACGGTCGCGTCGATATCGACCACCACACCCTTCCGCAGACCCCTCGACGGGTGGCTACCGATGCCGATGATGTCCACGTTCTCCGCAGTCGACTCCGCGACGACCGCACAGATCTTCGTGGTCCCGATATCCAGCCCGACGATCAGCTCGTCATGACGTCCCATCCTCACCCCCCTGTTTCTCTCGCAGGTCTCGCAGCACCGCGCTCCCGGCAAATCGGAGATCCACCTGGTGCGCTCCGTACACCTCGATCAGCCCGCTGTCGCGCAGACGGATCCAGCTCATGAGCGAGTCGCGCGCGTCTCGTCCGACCCGTACGTCGACCCCGTCTTCCCAGGACCGAAAGCGCAGGTCCCTCGGGTCGCGTGCACGGACAGACCGGATCCGTACGCGCAGCTCGTGTGCGGCCCGCAGCAGTGGAAGGGCCGCCTGAACGCTGCCCTCGACCCGCGGCAGCAGTTCCGCCTCGCCGTCGACGAGTGGAAACGACGCTCCCCGCTCGTCGACGCCTTCGCCCGTCTCTGCGTCCACGGCGGCGGGAACGCGCTCGCGCACGCCGATCAGCAGCCGATCGGGCGGGAGCCGCAATACGGTACAGCGCTCGACGCGCGGATGCCCCGCGATGCGAGCTGCAACCTGCTTCCCATCGACGTCGATCAGAGCTGTGCCCTTCGCGAGCTTCGCGCGGCTCCAGAGCGCCTCCGCGTCGAGGCGCTCGAGTCCCACGAACTCGACGGTGCCGAGCTCCAAGGCTCGCAGCCTCACCCGGAGATCGGGCAACTCCACGTTCGCGGCGCTCGCAGCGTAGGTAAGGCCGGTAGCAACGGTCGTGACAACGAAGCCCACCGCGGCCAGCAGCCATGGCCAGCTCCTGCGAGCTTGCGGCGTCATGCCTCTGCTCCCGTCACGCGGACCTCGGTCTCGAGTGAGATCTGGAACTTTGCACGGACCGCGTCCCGCGCGCGGTCGATCAAGCGGAGCACGTCGCTCGCGCTCGCCCCGCCGCGGTTCACGATGAAGTTCGCGTGCAGGGTCGAGATCTCGGCTCGCCCCTCCCGGGCACCTTTGAGATCGGCCGCCTCGATGAGCCGCCCGGCGTAATCGTTCTCCGGGTTCTTGAAGACGGATCCGCAGGACCGCTGGTCGACGGGCTGTGTGTCGCGACGCGCCGACATGTAGCGGCGCATGGTTGCCTGGATCTCTTTGGGGTCGCCGCTAGAGGTTTCAAAGTGAGCGGCCAGCAGCACGCTCCCAGGCGCGAGCTCGAGCATGCGATAAGAGAAGCGCAGGCAGCCGCGCTCTCGTGTCTCGATGTGAGCGCTGGCGGGATCGAGCACGTCGACGCTCCGCACCACGTCTTTCATCTCGCGGTCGGGAATTCCCGCGTTCATGACGAGCCAACCGCCAACGCTGCCGGGAATGCCGACTGCGAACTCGAGCCCCCCCAGGCCGTGGTCGGCACAGAAGCGTGAGACAGTCGAGTGCGTGACGCCCGCCTCGGCAAAGAGGCCCCCGCCCGCCACGTTCTCGATCTTGCGGAACCCTTGCAGGCGTACGACCACGCCGCGCAGGCCGCCGTCCCGGACGAGTGTGTTGAAGCCTCCGCCGATGACGCTGATCGGTACGGCGTGAGATCGACATAGATCCGACAGCTCGTGTAGCTCGTCCCGGTCGTCGACGCGGACCAGGGCGTCGGCGGGGCCTCCCACACGCAGAGACGTGTAGTTCGCCAGAGGCTCGTCGAAGAGAACGCGCCTGCCGAACCGCGTGCGAAGCTCGCTCTGTAGATCGGCATCAATCGGTTGAGCCCTCCCCGCCGCTTGCGAATGCGTGTGCGAGCCGGCCGATGTCTCCGGCACCCATGAAGATCACGGCGTCGCCGGGCTCTATGACCTCCCGCAGCGAGGCGAGGAGCTCCTCCCTCTCCGCCACGAAGTGCACCCCCTGGTGGCCGAACTCCCGGGCTGCCTCGGCGAGCGCGCTCGCGGACACGCCGGCGAGCTTCTCCTCGCCAGCCGCATAGATATCGATCAGCAAGAGCCGGTCCGCGTCGTGAAACGCGCGGGCGAGGTCGTCGAACAGGTCGCGCGTCCGCGTGTAGCGGTGCGGCTGAAAGACTGCGATCAGGCGCCGCCCGAGGCCCTGCCGGGCTGCGGCGAGCGTGGCCCGGATCTCCGCTGGGTGGTGCGCATAGTCGTCAATCACGAGTACGCCAGCGCGCTCGCCGAGGATCTCGAAGCGGCGCCCGACTCCCCGGAACTCCTCGAGCGCGGCCTTGATGCGCTCGTAGGGAACGCCGAACTCCAGGCCGACGGCGAGTGCTGCGAGCGCGTTTGTCACGTTGTGCTCCCCCGGCATCGCGAGCCGCAGCTCGCCCAAGGATTCTCCCCGAGCGCGTGGTCGAAAGCGGGTCGCCAGACCCTGCGGCACGATCCGCTCAGCACCGACGTCCGCCTGCGCCGACAGTCCGTAGGTGATCGTGCGCCGGGAGATCTCGGGCAGCAGACGCTGCACTCCGGGGTCGTCCAGGCACAGCACGCTCACGCCGTAAAACGGCACGCGGTTCGCAAAGTCGAGAAACGAGCGCTCCAGCCTCTCGTAGCTGCCGTAGTGCTCGAGATGCTCGCGATCCACGTTGGTGATGACAACCACTGTCGGCACCAGGCGCAGAAACGACCCGTCGCTCTCGTCCGCCTCTGCTACCAGGATGTCCCCTGCGCCGAGCTGCGAGTTCGCACCAAGACTCTTGACCATCCCGCCCACGATCGTCGTCGGGTCGAGCTCGCCGGCTGCGAGCACGGCCCCGACGAGCGAGGTCGTCGTTGTCTTGCCGTGCGAGCCCGCGATGGCGATGCCGTACTTCATCCGCATGAGCTCGGCCAGCATCTCGGCGCGCGGAATCACCGGGATCCCCTGCTCGTCCGCTGCGACGAGCTCCGGGTTCGTGCCGCGGATCGCGGAGGAGTAGACCACGACGTCGGCCTCTCTGATCGCTGCGGCCTGGTGGCCGATCGAGACGCGCACCCCAAGCTCCTGGAGCCGGAGCGTCATTGCGTTCTCGCGCATATCGGAGCCCGACACCGAGTAGCCGCTCACATGCAGGATCTCCGCGAGACCGCACATCCCGACGCCGCCGATGCCGACGAAGTGCACGTGCTGCACGCGGTGTCTCATCGTCTCGACTCCTCGATGAGCGCGCTGCACTCCGCCCAGATCCGCTCCGCAGCATCGGGGCGAGCGCGCGCGGCCGCGGAGTCTGCCAGCTCGCTGCGCCGCTCCGGGTTGCAGACGAGTGCGAGGACCTCGTCTGCGAGCCGTGTGTCTAGCTCCGAGTCCGGGATTACCACGCACGCCCCCGAACGCTCCAGGTCGCGGGCGTTCGCGGTCTGATGGTCGTTCGCCGCGAAGGGGTAGGGCACCAGGATGGATGCCGTGTGGGCGATGCAGAGCTCGGCGCAGGTGTTTGCGCCCGCGCGTGCGACGACCAGGTCCGCAGCGGCGATGAGCGCGTGCAGATCGTCGAAGAACGCCGCGACCTCGGCCTCCACGCCAGCTGCCCTGTAGGCGTCTCTGACCTGGTCCACGTCTGCTTCGCCGGTCTGGTGGGTGATCCGGAGCTTGGCCAGGGAAACCAGCCGGGGAAGCGCAGCGCTCATGGCACGGTTGAGGGAGCGCGCACCCTGACTCCCGCCGGTGATCACGACGTGGCACTCCGCGGTTGTCCCAGCGTCCGTCCTTGGGGGGAGCTCGCGTACGGGCAGGCCCGTGAGCAGACCACGCCCCTGCGGCAGGTGCTCCAGTGCCGCGTCGAACTGCACGAAGATGCGTCGGGCAATGCGAGCCAGGAGACGGTTCGCGCGTCCGGGCAGGGCGTCGGGCTCGAGCAGGACGATCGGGATCCCGCGGAGGCGGGCGGCGACCACAGTGGGAACCGACGCGTACCCACCCACGCCGATCACCAGCGCGGGGCTCGCTTTGCGCAGGAGCGAGAGCGCGCGAACGATCCCGCGCGCTGCGGCAAGGACGGCGGCAACCGTCCCCAACGCGCCACGCCCCAGGACCTGTCTGCTCGGAACCAGGTCGATGGGAAAGCCGGCACCTTGCACCTGCGTGCGCTCGAGTCCCCGCTCCGATCCGATGAAGCGCAGGCTCGCGTCGGGCTCGCGTCGACGAATCGTCTGGGCCAGCGCCAGCGCCGGGGAGATGTGGCCGCCCGTGCCCCCACCCGCGAACACCACCGTCAGCGCCATCCCTTCCTCCCGCGCCGGCTGGGGCGCGCGACGTTCAGCAGCAGCCCGAACGCGGCCAGGCTGACGGCCAGGGATGTGCCGCCGTAGGAGACGAGTGGGAGCGTCGTTCCTTTGGTAGGGAGCAGACCCATGGCGACGCCCGCGTTGAGCATTCCCTGAAGCCAGAACAACAGGCTCGCGCCTACGGCAACAAGCCGGGCGAACGGCGTCTTGGCGCGCGCGGCGATGCCGAGGGATGCCAGCCCGATGATGGCGAGACAGACGAGAACGCAGACCACGCCGAGCAAGCCGGTCTCTTCGCCGATCACAGACAGGATGAAGTCGGTGTGGGCCTCGGGCAGGTAGCCCAGTTTTTGCTGACCGGCACCGAAGCCCGCGCCGAAGAGTCCGCCCGCCCCGAAGCCGAGCTGGGACTGAATGAGCTGGTAGCCGCCACCCAGCGGGTCTGCCCACGGGTCGACGAAGCCCTTGAAACGATGCAGGCGGTAGTCGGCGAGGAGCGCGACAGCGAAGATGGCGGGAACCGTGACCAGTCCGGTGACGGCAAGATGGTCGAGGCGCGCGCCCGCTGCATAGATCATGGCGGCGGTGAACAGCAGAACGAGCGAGGCGCCCCCGAAGTCGGGCTGCTGCAGGAGAACGATGGCGGGCACCAGCGCGAACAGCCCGGGCACGAGGATGCTGACGCGAAAGTCGTGCATCCGCTCACTGCGAGCCGACAGCCACTGCGCCAGTCCGAGAACCAGACCGAGCTTGGCGAGCTCGAGCGGCTGGAAGGTGACGACACCGAGCGAGAGCCAGCGCCTGGCGCCGTTCTCGGTCGCGCCCCACGGGCCCAGCGTCGCGATCAACGCGATGAGCGCGCCGGCGTATGCGACGTAGCCCAGGCGCCGCAACCACTCGAGCGGGATCGTGGCCAGCACCAGGGCGCCCACCACGCCGAGCCCCAGTCCCGCGAGCTGGCGCCCGACGTACACCCAGGAGCTGCCGAAGATGAGCTCGGAGCGGACGGCGCTGGCGCTGTAGATCATGACGATGCCGCCGCCCAGCAGGAGGGTGGCTGCGACGATCAGCTGCTGCGTTCCGAGCCGGCTCAGCACGTCTCGCCCCCTGCGGCACCGCTCTCGGGGAGCGCACGTACCAGCTCGGCGAAGCGGTCGCCGCGCTCTTCGTACGAGCGAAACTGGTCGTGGCTTGCACAGGCGGGTGCGAGTAGCACGACGTCGCCAGGCTGCGCGCGGGCAGCGGCCTCGCGCACGGCGCTCTCGAGCTTGCAGCTCGTGACGACGTTGGTCGTGCCCGCGAAGGTGCGGGCCAGCTCAGTTGCGGACTCGCCGTAGACGACCACTGCCCGCGCGCGGCTGGCGGCGGGGACCAGAGGCGAGAACTCGAGGCCCTTGTTGCGACCTCCCGCGATCCACACGACGGGTGCTTCCTGCGCGCTCAGGCTGGCTACTGCTGCGGCGGGGTTCGTGGCCTTGGAGTCGTCGACGTAGCGAACGCCGTTGCGGATGCAGACCTCCGAGACCCGGTGTGGCAAGCCCCGGAAGCTCGCCAGGACTCCGGCGATGGCTTCCGGCTCCGCCTCCATCGCGACGGCTGCGGCGCAGGCCGCGAGCGCGTTCGCGAGTGGAGCGCGCGCCGCACTCGAGAGCGCTGCGAGCGCTACGCGAAGCCGCACCGCGCCATCGCGTACGACGACGAGTGCCGAGTCGTCGACGAACGCGCCCTGATCGAGCGCACGCCGTTCCGAGAAACCGAACGACCGAGCGGGCGCCGAGCGCGCCACCTGTTCCGCCCAGGAGTCGTCCAGGTTCGCGACCAAGGTGTCGTCGGGGCCCTGGAGCTCGGCGAGGCGGGCTTTCGCGGCTCCGTAGGCTTCGTAGCTCTCGTGACGGTCGAGATGGTCTGGTGCCAGATTTGTCAGCACGGCGACCCGAACCCGAAGCTTGCACGCGTGCTCGAGCTGAAAGCTCGAGAGCTCCGCCACGAGACACTCGAGCTCGGGCTGGTCGACGAACGTACAGAGCGGGGTCCCGAGGTTGCCTCCAACGCCCGTCTCGAGGCCGCTCGCCCGCAGCATCTCGCCAATCATCACGGTGACGGTGCTCTTGCCGTTCGTGCCCGTCACGCCGACGATCGGGAGGTCCAGGAACTCCGCCGCGAGATCCACCTCGGGCATCAGCTCCTGGGCGGAAGAGAGCGCGAACCCCGGGCTTGCGATCACCGCGTCGTAGTCGGAGAACTCGGGGAGCTCGGCCTGGTCGATCCTCGACGCCGCTGCTGGAAGATCGGCGAGTGCTGCGGGATCGCGATCGTACGCGCTGACGCGCGCGCCGTTGCGCAACAACAGCTCGAGTGCTGCTGCGCCCGAGCGGCCCATCCCCAGCACCAGAACGTGTCGGTTCTCGTAGCTCATCGCAGCTTCAACGTCGAGACTGCAACGAGCCCCAGGATCACCGACACGATCCAGAAGCGGACGATGATCTGCGGCTCCGGCCAGCCTCGGAGCTCGTAGTGATGGTGGATGGGCGCCATGCGGAAGACGCGCCGCCGACGCAGCTTGTACGAGGCCACTTGCACGATGACGGAGAACATCTCGACCAGGAAGATGCCGCCGGCAACGGCGAGCACGACCTCCTGGCGGATGATCACGGCCACGGTGCTGAGGGCTCCGCCCAGGGCGAGAGCGCCCGTGTCTCCCATGATCAGGGAGGCGGGGTAGGTGTTGAACCACAAGAAGCCGAGCCCGGCTCCGATCAGCGCCGTGCAGATGATCGCGAGGCTGCCGACGCCCGGCACGTATTTGAGCTCGAGGTAGCTGGCGATCACGCTGTTGCCCACGACGTAGGCGAAGAGCCCGATCACCCCCGCCGTGATCATGGTCGGTCCGATGGCGAGGCCGTCCAGGCCATCTGTCAGGTTGACGGCGTTGGAGAACCCCACGATGAACACGACGGCGAAGGGCACGTACAGCCAGCCGATGGAGGGGTGGAAATCCTTTACGAGCGGGAGCGAAATCTGTGCGTCGAAGCCGGGCAGCCGGAACAGCACGATCGTGGCCACGCAGGCGATGGCGATCTGCCAGAGCAGCTTGGTGCGGGCGCGAATCCCGGCGGGCTGCTTGCGCACCGCTTTCGTGTAATCGTCCGCGAACCCGAGCAGACCGCAGCCCACGGTCACGCCCACCACGATCCACACGTACGGGTTCGTCCATTCGGCCCAGAGCAGCGTGCTCGTCAGGACGGCGAGCAGGATCAGTACGCCCCCCATGGTGGGCGTTCCGGCCTTCTCCTGGTGACGTTCGGGAGGATCGTCCCGGATCGTCTGCCCGACCTGTCGGCTCTCGAGCCACTTGATCAGGGTCGGGCCGACGATGAACGCGATGAGCAGGGCCGTGAGCGCGGAGCCGACCGAGCGAAACGTGAGATAGCGAAAGACGTTCAGTGCCGAGAACTGGCCGGCCAGCTGCTCGAAGAGGAGGTGGTACAGCATCAGTCCGGATCCATGAGCGCGTCCACCACGCGCTCCATGCGCATGCCGCGCGAGCCCTTGACGAGCACGATATCGCCGGGACGGACGAGCTCGCGCACGCGTGCGGGCGCGCTGTCTGCGTCCAGCTCGATCGTCTCGCTCACGCCCGAAGCGGCCGCCGCGTGGGCGGTGTGCGCAGAGAGCGGTCCCACCGCTACGAGCAGCTGGATGCCGCGCGCGGCGGCCTCCCTGCCGACGTTCGCGTGCAGGACCGCCGAGCTTGGACCGAGCTCGAGCATGTCGCCGAGCACGGCGACGGAGCGACCGCCGCAGCTGTGGGCCGCGAGCGTGGACAGCGCCGCCGCTACCGACTCGGGGTTTGCGTTGTAGGTGTCGTCGAACAGCGTCAGGCCGCCGGGCGTGGTCCTCGGCCTCAGGCGTCCGTCGATGGGCTCGAACTGCTCCAGACCGCGGCGCATGCTCTGCAGCGGCTCGCTGGCAAGCAGGCCCGTGGCCATGGCCGCGGTGGCGGCGCACAGGGCGTCTTCGATCAGGTGTGTGCCGGGAGCGCGGAGCTCCACACGGCACTGCCCGGCCTCGGTCTCCAGCTCGAAGCTCTCGCCCTTGCGGGTCGACGCGGTTTCTCGGGCGCGGAAGTCAGCGTCGACCTTCCGAGCAAAGCTCAGCCTGCGCCCGGCAAAGCGCTCGGACTGCTCGACGCAGTGCGGGTCGTCGGCGTTGACGACGGCCGTGCCGTTGGGGCGGATCTCGTCGAAGAGCTCACCTTTTGCGCGTGCGATCGCCGCCAGCGAGCCGAGCGGTCCCAGGTGGGCGGGGGCAACATTCGTGATCGCACCCACGGTGGGAGAGGCGATGCGGGCGAGCTGTGCGATCTCGCCCTCGTGGTTCATGCCGAGCTCGACCACGAGCACGTCGTCTTCGAGCTCGAGCCCGAGAAGCGAGAGGGGCAGCCCGATGTGGTTGTTCAGATTCCCGGGACTGTGGCGAACACGCAGCCCACTCGCTGCCAGAATTCCAGCGCACATCTCCTTGGTCGTCGTCTTGCCGTTCGAGCCCGTGATGGCCACGACCGGGCCGGCGAAGCGCTCGCGGTGCGCAGATCCCAGCGCTCCCAGCGCGACGACGGTGTTGTCCACACGGATCGTCGCACCGGGGAGGTCCAGGGCGCGAGACAGCAGCACGGCGGCAGCGCCCCGCTCGAGCGCCTCTACCGCGTAGTCATGTCCGTCGAAGGTGTCGCCGCGAACCGCGACGAAGAGCTCACTGTCCCCGATGCTGCGTGAGTCGGTGGATACGCCGCTCACGATCGCTCCGGCCTCGCCGTCCAGCGCGCCGTCGCAGAAGCCTGCCAGCTCGCCAAGCGTCCAGCTCACGTAGCTTCCTCGCGCTCCGCCAGCGCGCGGCGTGCCTCGACGCGATCGTCGAACTCGACCTTCTCATGCCCCAGGATCTGGTAGTTCTCGTGGCCCTTGCCCGCGATCACGATCACGTCATCGGGCTTCGCGCGGCGGATGGCGCCGCGGATGGCAGCTCGTCGGTCGACCTCGATCTCGAATGCGCCCGAGAGCCCCTCGGCGACGTCGCGCAGGATCTTCTCTGGATCCTCCGTGCGCGGGTTGTCGCTCGTCGCGATGCACAGGTCGCTGTGCGAGCAGGCCGCCCGCGCCATCGGGACGCGCTTGCTGCGATCTCGATCCCCACCGCAGCCGAATACGCTGATGAGGCTGCCGGAGACGAGGGGTCTGACGGACTCGAGCACGCGATCGAGCGCGCCCGGCGTGTGCGCGTAGTCCACGAGCACGATCGGCTTCCCGTCGCGCACGCGCTCCAGGCGACCCGGGATTGGGGGACAGCCCGCCAGTCCGGCCTCGATCGAGGCCCAGTCGACGCCGAGGACGCGCGCCGTGGCTGCTGCGGCGAGCGCGTTCTCGATCTGGAACTCACCGGCGAGTGCGAGCTGCAGCGAGCGTTCTCCCTCCGAGTCCGCGACTCGAAGCTGCGAGCCCTCGAGCGCGATCTGCTCGGTAGTCGTGAACAGGTCCGCCGGAGTGTCCTGGCCGCGCGCGTAGGTCTTGACCGGGCGTCCTGCAGACCGCGCTCGCTCGATCAGTCGTCGGGTGTGCGAATCGCGCGCGTTCAGCACGCCTGTCCCCTCGAGGTACTCGGGCCCGAAGAGCTCGGCCTTGGTCGCGGCGTACTCGTCCATGTCGCGGTGGAAGTCCAGGTGGTCCTGGCTCAGGTGCGTATAGACGGAGGCGGCGAAACGCAGCGTACGGATCCTGCCCAGCGCGATGCTGTGCGAGGAGACCTCGAGCGCGACGACATCGACGCCGGCTTCGCGCATACGCGCCAGTGTGCGCTGCAGATCTACGGACTCGGGTGTGGTGAGGGACGCGGCCTCCTGGAACCCCGGGCCCCGGACGCAGATGGTTCCGATGCTTCCGACACGTTGGCCGGCGCTCTGCAAGATCGACTCGATCATGTGTACTGTGCTCGTCTTGCCGTTCGTTCCCGTGACGCCTACCAGGGTCATGGCCGCTGCGGGTCTGCCGAAGAAGCGCGCGGCCACCTCCGGTAGCGCCGCGCGGGTGTCGTGGACGTAGGCCGTGGGCACGTCGGCCGGGAGTCCAGGGACGACCTGCTCCGCAAGGAGTGCCGCAGCCCCCTGCCGGAGCGCCCTTGCGGCGTAGCGGTGCCCGTCGGTCGTGGCCCCCCGCAGCGCTACAAAGAGGGCACCGGGCGTCACCTTGCGCGAGTCGGTGCAGATCTCGGCAATCGGCGTGTCGGCGGCGCCGTCGAAGCGCGTCCCCAGGCCCCGAACAAGCTCCTCGAGCGACTTCACTCGGCGCCCTCCACCGGTACCGCGAGCTGTTCGACCGCGAAGCTGGCAACCTCGCGGAAGACCGGGGCGGCCACCAGGCCACCCGTGTAGCCCTGCTGGGGCTCGTCTAGTACGACCGCCACGACGAGCCTTGGATTCAGCGCCGGGACCATTCCCAGGAAGGATGCGACGTGTCGATCGCGCGAGTAGCGACCGTTGACGACCTTCTGCGCGGTCCCGGTCTTCCCGGCGACCTCGTAGTCTGGGAGCGAAGCGGCCCTGCCGGTGCCGCTGGCGACGGCCGCGCGGAGCATCTCCATCACCGTGGCCGCTGTGCGCTCGGAGACGATGCGCTCGCCGGGGCCGTCGATCGCATCGCCCTCGTTCTGGACGAGACGCGGCGTGATGCGACGTCCCCCGTTTGCAAGCACGGCGGCAGCACTCGCCAGCTGCAGCGCCGTGACGCTCAAGCCCTGCCCGAAAGCCAGGTTCGCACGTTCGACGGCCTGTGCCTCGCCAAGGTTGCGTACTACGCCTGGAGCTTCGCCGGGGAATCCGCTGCCCGTGCGCTCCCCGAACCCGAAGCGCCGCAGCCCCTCGACGAGTCTCTCCGAGCCGAGCCGGTTGGCAATCTTCGCGGCGCCAATGTTGCTCGAGAGCCGCAGGATGTCACGCACCGCCAGGATCCCGTGAGGTTTGAAGTCGCGAATCCGGCGGTCGAGCACCTGCCAGCTCCCGTCTTCGCAATCGAACTCCTCCCCCGGCTCGACCAGGCCCGCTTCGATCGCGAGTGCGATCGTGAAGGGCTTGAGGGTGCTCCCGGGCTCGAAGGCGTCGACGAAGGCGCGAGCGCGGAAGCGCGCCGGGTCTTCGAGCCAGAAGCGGTTCGGGTCGAACCCTGGCACCTCGGCGACGACGAGCAGGTCGCCGTTGCGTGGATCGAGCGCGACGAGCGTGCCTCGCCGCGCACCGGATCGCTCCAGTGCGCGCTCGAGGGCACGTTCGGCAAAGTGCTGGAGTCGCGCGTCGAGACTGAGCGTGACCGGATGACCGATACGCCCCTCGGCCCAGGAATGCGGTGCAAGCAGCATCTTGCCGCTGGCGTCGCGCCGGGCAGGCAGGGCGGCCACACTGCCCCGCAGCTCCGCGTCCAACACGAGCTCCAGACCCGAGAGGCCACGGCCATCGCGATCCGCGAAGCCGAGATACGCGGCGGCAAGCTGGCCGTTGGGATAGAAGCGGCGGCGTTCGGGGTGGAGGTGGATGCCTGCCAGATCGAGCTCGCGGAGCCGATCCGCCTCCCTGGGCGTGGCCCAGCGCTTGATCCAGACGAAGCCCCGAGAGTGAGTCAGACGTGCTCGCACGTCGGCGACGGGCCGCTGCAGCACCCGTCCCAGAGCTGCTGCCGTCCGCTCGCGGTCCGTCACCGCGTTCGGGGACGCAGCAATGGAGTGGACGCTGGCCGAGACTGCCAGCAACGTCCCGTTCCGGTCTCGAATCTCCGCCCGAAGCGAGCCGAGCTTTAGCGTGGCCTCGGCCTGCCGGCGCGCGATCTCCGCCAGACGGGCCCCGTCCAACGCCTGCAGGTGCGTGGCCCGAAGCGTCAGGCAGATCAGGCCGGCGACTATCACGGCGCCGAGAACCAGCAGCCGGCGCTGTGCCAGCAGCGTCGTGGACCTGCGCCGCCGACTCACCGGGGGCCTCCACTACCGAGCCCGGCGGGTCCCGTGCAATCGCCGCGAACGCTTGCGCGCCGGGTCCCGCAAGGCGCAAGCGAGACGACCTGCCCAGAGCGCGGGTAGGTCATGCCCAGCTCGAGTGCGCGTGCCTCGAGTCGCTTCGGAGCGGTCAGCACGGCCGCCTCTATGCGGAGCCTCTCCACTTCGCGTCGAAGCTGGGTCTCTGCGCTGCGCGATTTCTGCAGCTCGTAGCGCAGCGACGTGATCTGCGTGCGCGCGCCGACGAGGCAGGCGGCAGCCACGATGACACCAAGCACGCCAGCCAGCAGCGCCCGTAGGCCGTACCCGCTTCGGCGCAGCCTGGCGTTCAGGTTCGCTCTCCGCCGCGCATCCGGGCACTGCGAGCCCGCGGGTTGGCGCTCACTTCGGTTTCGCTCGCCTGCTCACCTCGGGCCACGATCTTCACTCGCGACGAGCGACCACAGCCGCACACCGGGAGATCGGGTGGGCAGATGCAGCCCTTGGCCTCGCGAGCGAAGAAGCCCTTGACGAGTCGATCCTCTCCCGAGTGGTAGCTCAGAACCGCGAGCCGCCCCCCTGGGGCGAGGAGGTCTAGCGCCGCCTCGAGGCCCGCTTCGAGCTCCGCGAGCTCTTCGTTGACCGCCATGCGCAACGCCTGGAAGACGAGCGTCGCAGGATGGTGTCGGCGCCTGGGCAGGCGGACGCCTTCGAGTGCGCCGAGCAGGTCACTCGTGGTCGTGAGTGGCTGCGCGGAGCGGAGCGCGCGGGCGATCCGGGTCGGCGCGGGAACTCCCCCCGCGCGCAGAACGTCTACGAGCTCGGGCTCGTCCCAGCGTTCCAGGAGCTGGGCGGCAGTCGCGCCGGAACGCCGGTCCATCCGCATGTCGAGGGGAGCGGGAGCGTCCCCTGTTCGGAAGCTGAAGCCACGCTCGAGCTCGTCGAGCTGGAAGGACGAGACGCCCAGGTCCATGAGCACGCCGTCGACCTGCTCGCGGCCGCTACCCCGAACGACCTCCGCGAGGAAGGACAGACGTGCGTGCACGAGCGTCGCGGAGTCGCTGTGGGGTTTGAGACGGATGCCGGCGTGCTCCAGCACTTCGGCGTCGCGATCGAGCCCGATCAGCTGGCCGTCGGGCCCCAGCTCCTCGAGAATCTGCCCTGCGTGCCCGCCGGCGCCCAGCGTGGCGTCAACGATGACCTGTCCCGGGCGTGGACGGAGGAGGCGGATGATTTGCTCCAGCATCACGGGGATGTGGAGCATCCTCACACGGTCTCCGAGCGCGCCAGATCCATCTCGGTTCTCCAAAGTGCGCGATCCCAGACCTCGATGAGGGTGCCGCGCCCCGCGAACACGATGTCTCGCTGCAGCCTCGCGTGATTGCGAAGCGTCTGCGGCACGAGAATGCGGCCCTGCCCGTCGAGTCTGCAGCGGGCGGCATTCCCGAGCACGAGGCGCTGCCGACGCACGATCTCCGCGGCGGGCAGTGCGTCTTCCGTGAGCCTGGCCTTGATCTCCTCGAACTGGTCGTTGGGAAAGATCGCCAGGCAGTGGGCGCCAGCGGTGAGCCAGGGGTCGGCCTTCTGGCTCTTCAGGATGTCCCTGAACTCCTTTGGAAGGCTTGTACGACCTTTGTCGTCAAGTACGTGCTCGTGACTCCCGAAGAACACGCAGCCCCGCCCCCACGCAAACCGGTGGGAAGGGGGCCCCACAAGGCCAGCGCTCCCCCCCAGTCAGCGCATGAGCCCGGTGGGACCCATTCCCACTCGGCACCACTATCTCCCTTTTCCCGCCCACCGTCAACCAGAAAATCCAATGTTTTCAGCACTTTCTGTGTAGCCCAGGGAGCCCTTTGGGGCGCTACCGGATATAGGGGTTCTCCACAGCTCTAGCCCCAACATATGGGGCGCGTCCGCGACCAACGGCGCTCACTGTTGGCCTGCTCCGCCCAAATCCTGCCACTGCGCGCCGTGAGCCTGGGCAAACGTCTGCACCAGTCGACGGCCAGCGGGGGAGGGCGAGGGAAAGCTGGCTCTAGGGACCTCGGGAGCGAGCAGGACTCCGGCCACCTCGGCGACGCTTGCGCCGAGGGCATTGAGGTCGTAGCCCCCCTCGAGCGCGATCACCAGGCGTCCTCCACACGCCTGCTCCGCGACGGCGCGCAGGCGTGCGGTGAACAGCCCGAACGCACCGGTGGTCACGTTCATGGATCCGAGGGGATCGCGGCTGTGGGCGTCGAAGCCTGCGGAGACCAGGATCAGCTCGGGGTGGAACTCGAGCAGGACTGGCACGATCAGCTCGTCGAACACTTGCCCGTACTCCGCATCGCCCGATCCGGCGGGAAGCGGCAGGTTCACGGTGGCACCCAGGGCCTTCCCCAGTCCCCGCTCCTCGAGCGCTCCTGTTCCGGGATAGAAGGGATACTGGTGGGTCGAGATGTAGAGGACGTCCCTCTCGGTCTCGAACAGCTGCTGTGTGCCATTGCCGTGGTGCACGTCCCAGTCGACGATCGCGATCCGCTCCAGGCGGGCCTCCTGTCGCAGGGCCTCGGCGGCGATCGCAACGTGGTTGAGCAGGCAGAAGCCCATGGCGCGGGTCTGCCCCGCGTGATGACCCGGCGGTCGCAGGGCTGCGAACGCGCTCGGTGCCTCGCCCCGAGCGACGGCGAGCGCCGCGTCCGCCAGACTGCCGGCTGCCAGCCTGGCGACCTCCAGCGAACGGGGCGAGCTGTAGGTGTCGGGGTCGATACGGGCGTCCCGCCCCTCGAGCGCGCTGAGCGCATCGAGGTGCGAGCGGCTGTGGCTGCGCAGGACCTCCTCGTCCGTCGCGGGACGAGGCTCGATCGCACGTAGCTCGTCCTGCAGTGGCTCCAGGGCGCGGTCGATCGCATCGAGCCGTTCGGGACACTCGGGGTGGGATCCCCGGGGCGCATGCTCGCGAAACCGCGGGTGCCGAACGAGTAGCGGGCGACCGTCTGACATGGGGGCTTGCCTGGCAGGATACGTATTCCTCACTCTAGCGATTGACACCACCCGGTGCCTTCCGCATATGTCGCTTGCGTGAGCTCCGGCCAGCAACCGAGGCGCGTGGCGATCACGGGACTGGCGACCTTTGTCGGCGGCCGCCTGGCGGAACGCCTGAGCGAGCTCGAACCGGCCATGGAGGTGGTCGCGCTCGACCAGCGCCTGCCAGCCCGACTCGAGGGGCGCGTGCGCTTCCACCGCGTGGACCTGGCGGAGCCGACCGCGGACGCGGTCGTCGCCGAGATCCTCGAGAAAGAGCGCTGTGAGGTGGTGTTGCACGCCGCCTTCCTGACGCACCCCTCCCACCACGTGGAGAGATCGCACGAGCTCGAGTTGATCGGGTCACTACACGTGATGAACGCGTGCGGTGCAGCGGACGTGCACAAGCTCGTGGTCGTGAGCAGCGCGGAGGTCTACGGAGCCCACCCGGACAACCCGAACTTTCTCAGCGAGGAGCGGCGTCTGCGCCCCCATCCCGCATCGCACTCCGTCCGGGACCGGGCCGAGATGGAGGGTCTGCTGTGGATCTTCGCCAGGCGCCACCCGCAGCTCGTGGTCACGTCGCTGCGTCCGTGCTGGGTCGCGGGGCCGATAGTCGAAGGGCCGGTGGCTCGGCACTTCTCCGGGGCCAGGGTGACGACGCTGCTGGGCTACGACCCGCTGATGCAGCTCCTGCACGAAGAGGATCTGCTGCGGGCGGTCGAGCTCGCGCTGACGCGGGATGCGTCAGGTCCCTTCAACCTGGCTGGGGCTGGCGTGCTGCCGCTCTCCACGCTCCTGCGACTTGCCGGCAAGAGCTCGCTCCCCTGGCCTCATCCACTCCTCTACCGTCTCGACTTCCTGACCTCGCTGATGAGAACGGGCGACGCCCCTGCGGCATTCTACGACTACCTTCGCTTCCTCTGGGTCGTCGATACGGAGCGGGCGCGGAGCGTGCTGGGCTTCGAGCCGGAGTACACGACCAAGGAGGCGTGGATGAGCTTCGTCGTGAGTCGCAAGCTCAGGAAGTACCGATGAGCGTCCAGCCGCAACCCGGGCCGGCTCGCGGCTCGTCGAGCCTGGAGCTGGACGAGCTGCGCGCCTCCGTCGCGGAGCTGCGCGTGCAGCTCGAGCGCGGCTTCGGATCCGTGGGCGACCCCGCCGCCGAGGCGTCGGACCCTCCCGGCGGAGTCTTCGCGTGGCTCGGCCGTCGGCTCGAAGAGCTGAGCCTGGTCGAGCTCTACGATGCGCTGCGCGGGAGGGTCTTCGCAGGGGAACGAGCATGCACCTCCCAGAGCATCGACGAGTTCGGGCTCGAGCCCGAATACGTGGAGAGCGCTCGGGTGCTTCTGGACTTCCTGTACGACACCTGGTGGCGCGTCCGGGCCGTGGGAGCCGGGGAAATTCCGGACCGCGGGCCCGTGCTTTTTGTGGCGAACCGCTCGGGCGTGCTCCCGTACGACGGTCTCATGATTGCGCACGCCGTGGCGCGCGAGCACCCTACGCGCCGCCGGCCGCGCTTTCTCGTCGCCGACTGGCTGTCCACGCTGCCGTTTGCCCAGCCGCTCCTGGCCCGCCTCGGTGGAGTGCGCGCTTGTCGAGAGAACGCGGACCGCCTGCTTGCGAGCGGCCACTCGGTCGTGGCCTTTCCGGAGGGGCAACGGGGCGCCCTCAAGCCTTACCACGAGCGCTACAAGCTGCAGCGCTTCGGTCGGGGCGAGTTCGTCTCGCTCGCGGTACGTAGGCGAGCCGCGTTGGTCCCGGTGGGCGTGACGGGCGCGGAGGAGGTCCACCCCGTACTCGCGGTTCCATCGCTCACGCGTCAGCTGCTCGGCTTCCCCCTCCCGCTGACGCCAACCTTCCCAATGCTGGGCCCACTCGGCCTCGTCCCCCTCCCCAGCCAGTGGCGCATCCGCTTCGGCACCCCCATCCCCTTCGACAACATCGCCCCCGAGCGCTCAGACGACCCCCTCTACATAAACCGAGTCCGCGAACAAGTCCGCACCACCATCCAATCCCTACTAGCAACCGACCGCTAGCACCCCCTGCTAGAGAGCGACCGTCAGAAGCGACCGTCACCCGATCCCGCGTCAGGGCACCCCATCCCGCGTCAGGGCACCCCGCAAGCGCCGCGGAACGCGGCGCGCGCAGCGAGCCGTAGGCGAGCGTAGGTGGGTGGCGCGCGACCGCTCGCGCGCCGGGTCCCACAAGGCAAGCGCCGCGGAACGCGGTGCGCGCAGCGAGCCGTAGGCGAGCGTAGGTGGGTGGCCGCGGCCGCCCGCGGCCGGGTCCCACAAGACTCAGCGAGACCTAGTCAGAGTCGAGGCGGGCATCGAAGGACTCGAGTGCGGCCGTAAGGCGCTCGAGGTTCTTGTTCAACGCCTCCAGGTCCGCGCGTGTTGGGAGGTCGATGACGCGCAGAACGCGCTCGACGGCTTCGTGAACTGCCGTAGAGATCTCGGATACGTCTATCGCGGACTCGCCTTCGTCCGTGTTCATCCAGCGCCGAACGTTCTGGCGCGCGTCGGTGATGTTGTCCTGCACGTCGGTCATCGAACGACGGAACAGGGTGTAGAGCGCGTCGCCGCTGCGCTGGATCAGCTCCGTGAGCACCGTACCCGGTAGCGCGGTGTTGTCTCGGTTCTGCTTCTGATCGTCGACGAGAATCTGCGACAGGATGATTGGGGTGATCTCTTCGCCCGACTCGTTGTCGATGACGTGAATGTCCTTGCCCTCACGCACGAGCTCAGAGACGCCTTTGAGAGTGATGTAACGGCTGGACTCAGTGTTGTAGAGCTTGCGATTCGCGTAGCGTTTGATCAGTACCGCCATCGGCTTGCGAGTATCCACCCGCGGACGCAGCCCGTCAAACGTTCAAGGCGTCCTGCGTCCACGGGCTTCGCACGGTCCACTCGGGTCGGGCTCCAGCACCGTAAGCACAGCTGCGATCACATCGCGAACGCGTGCTGCGCTCGGATCGCGGGCGGCGCGTGCGGCCCAGCGCTGCTGCTCCTGGCGCAGTCCGCGGCGCAGCGAGGCG
This sequence comes from Myxococcota bacterium, assembly GCA_965247115.1. Classification (GTDB taxonomy): domain Bacteria; phylum Myxococcota_A; class UBA9160; order SZUA-336; family SZUA-336; genus JAUXJB01. The sequence continues at coordinate 574,518 of CBDFGR010000003.1, read as the reverse complement.
AGGGCCGGCCCCTCCACCTGGTCGAGCGTACGGGCGAGAAGCTCGGCCAGTCGGGTCGAGCCGTAGGGCCCTGCGCCGGTCTTCGCCCGGCCGCGCAGGTCCGAGCTGGCGCGCGCAGCGGCCTGGAGCAGCTCGTCGACTGCGCGTGCCAGCTCGAGCAGCAGCGGGGGGTGTTCAGGCATCGCCAGCCTCGCTGAAAATTCTCTCTCCCATCCATTCCAGGGTATCGAGGGTGTGGACGTCCTCGGCGAAGAGCGGGATCAAGCGCACCTCTGCGCGCTCCAGCGGGAGCGCCTCTTCGAGTACCCGGAGCACCGCGGCGTCCCGTCGAGCCAGCGCTGCCTGTCGCTCCGAAGTCGCGATCAGGGCTTCCGCGACATCGCCGCAACCGGGCTCGTACCCTCGCTCCGCGAGCTCCTTGCGTACCCACTCGACCGCTTGCAGTCGCTCTGCTTTCTCCTGGGGCGGTGGCGCTGCGCCCTCCGACCAGACGTGTACGCGGTTCAAGACCACTCCTGCCATCCGCAGCCGCTCGGCTTCGAGCCGCTGCCAGAACGAGTGAGCTCGCCGGGCCTGCTCCGCGTCCGGTCCAACTACCAGAACGAAGCCACACGCGGGATCTCGCAGCAGACGTTCGACCTCCTGGCCCTGCTTCATGAAGCCCTCGAGCATCGCCTCGAACGCCACGAGGAATTCCGACATCGTGGAAAGGAATTCGATCCCGCTGATGCGCTCGAGGGCTCGGAGCACGAGCTCAGAGCCGACGCGAAACAAGCGGAAGCCGGTTCGCCCGACTGCGGCGGCGGGGTGAAGAAGGACTTTCAGAAAACCACTGTCGAGAAAGCTGCTGAGCCTGCGTGGGGTGTCGAGGAAGTCGAGCGCGTGACTCGCCGGCGGCGTATCGACGATGATCAGATCGTAGGCGGCGTCGCGGTGAAGCTGGTGTAGCTTCGCCATCGCCGAGTACTCACGACTGCCCGCGAGAGCGTCCGTCAGGTTGCGGTAGATCGGGTTGGCGAAGATCCGCTCGCGAGACTCCTTATCCGGGGAGAGGCGTGTGACCAGCTCGTCGAAGGTCCGCTTCGTGTCGAGCATCATCGCGTCCAGCGACCCGGCCCCAGCGCCTTCGCGCTCACCAGGCTGCAAGTGAGGTAGCCGCCGGGGCTCGTGGCCGAGCCCATCCACACCCAGAGCATCTGCCAGGCGGCGGGCGGGATCGATCGTCATGACCAGAGTTCTTTTGCCGCGGCGTGCAGCCTCGAGCCCGATGGCGGCGCTGACCGTTGTCTTCCCCACCCCGCCCGTGCCGACGGTCACCAGGACCCGGAGGTCGAGCCACGCGTCGGGCCTCACTCGGGGTCTCCAGATTGCGCGAGCGCGGCTTCTAGCGCATCGGCCAGGAGCTCCACCGCGTCCGGACCCTGAACGCCCTCTACCAGGTAGGGGAGCTCCAGCGGCGTTGCGTCGCAGCCTGCCTGGAGCTTGCCGATGTACTCGCGCTGCATGCGCGCACGCCCGACCTGCTGGCGAAGCGACGCGCCGAGCGCGGCGGGCTGGGCCAGCGGCGAGGGCGCGCTATTCCGCTCGAGCTCGGCGATCGCGTCCAGTAGGGAATCGGGATCCGCGAGCGCGGGGGGCGTCTCGACGCAGTTGACGATCGGCGTTCCTGCACGCAGCCCGAGTTGCCGAACCCTCGCGCATAGCTCGAGGGTCTCCCTTACGGGGAGCTCCTCGGGCAGGCTGACCGGCAGGACCATGGTCTTCTCCGGATCACGCAGCAGGCTCCAGACCGCGTCCGTATGTCTGTGCAGGGGCCCGAGTCGCACGCTGTCCAGCACGACCCCTGGGACAGACAGAAGGGACAGGCCGTGGCCGGTTGCGGGCGCATCGACCACGATCAGGTCGTACCGGGGCTGGCCGCCCTGCAGCTGGCGCTCGAGGTGCCAGATCTTTCCCAGCGTGATCAGCTCGCGCCAACCTGGTGCCGCATCCAGAAAGCGTTGGAAGCCCGCGTTGCGGACGATTGCGCCCGCCAGCCGCCCGACTGGAAGCTGCCGCTCGAGGTACTCCTCCAGCGCCAGCTTCGGGATCACGCGCAGGGTGGACAGGTGCGGGGCCACCTCGAAGGGACTGCGGGACTCGCGCGGAGTCGGGACGTCTCCGGAGAGCAGGGCCGGGAGCGCAGCCAGAGAGGCGACCTCGATCACCACTGTCTCGACGCTGTGCCGCGCGGCGAGAACACCCAGGGCGGCTGCGAGGCTGGTCTTCCCGGTGCCGCCTTTGCCCATGACCATCAGGAGCCGGCGCCGGGTGAGTCTGTGGAGGGCTGGGTTCATCCTGCGCTCTCAAGCGGCGGACTCTCGGCGCCGAGGCGAATGGTGGAGACGAGTGGTTCCGTCTCGACTCGACGAGGAAGATCCCGGCGATGGTAATCACGTGTGCTAGCTGCGAGACCCGTTTTCAAGTGGCGGACGGGCGGATTCCCGAGAAAGGCGCTTGGGTTCGCTGCTCTCGCTGCCATCACCGCTTCCTTGTCACGCCCTCCGTCGACGAGACCTCGGCCGAGCCAGAAGAGCAGGATAGCGTCCCGCCCGAGATGGATGAGCGGGGAGCGAGCACCGAGACGGACCTCGACAACCCTCAGTTCCTCTTCGATCGGGAGGAGGAGTCATCCGAGGGTGGTGACGCTGACGACGCCGCCGCGATGGAGATTGAGGGCAGCGAGACTCCGATGCCCGGACAGGACTACGGGCAGACAGGCTGGCAGGATCACCCCGACGAGCCGGAGGAGAGCCCCGCGCCTGACGAGCCCGCGCCTAACGAGCCCGCGCCTGACGAGCCATCGCCCGTTGCGGCGATCGCGCCCTCGCCCAGTGAGGCGGTCGCGGATAACGCTGGCCCCGATGAGCAGTCTTTTGCCGGGATCGGCGAGGGCGATGACGAGTTCGGCGAAGGGCCGAGCGATGATCTCGGCGGCGCTGGCCCGTCACTTCCGGAGCTGGACGATGATGGAGACGGGCTCGAGAGCTGGGACACGCTGGCTTCGGGGAAGGTGTCGGGATTGTCTCCGGTCGGAAGCGCCGACGCACCGGTAAGCGCCACAACGGACATCTCGAGCATCATTCCCAAGCGCTCGCGCGGTACCCCGGCACACGGCGAGGTCACGCCGCGCGGCCCGGATCTCGAGAGCTTCACGCTGCGCGTGCTGGCGATCGTCGTCGCGATTGCGCTGTCCGCCGGAGGTGTGCGAGCGGTGGCTCTTCACGGTATGGGCGAGGTCGGGGGCCCCGCAGCGGTCGACGCGAACGGGTGGCAGGCCACCGAGCTCCAGGTTCACCGTCTGCACGACGCGACAGGTCAGCCCGTCATCGTGATCCGCGGAAAACTGTACAAGAGCGGGCGCGAGCCTGCGCCGGACGTGCAGGCCACGCTCCTTGATCGTTCCGGCAGGGGACTGAGCGATCCAACCTCCGCAGTCCTCGTCAGGCTGAAGGACAGCGAGCTCACACCAGACTCTCTCAGCGATCAGCTTGTCGACTATGCCGAGTGGACCCGCGCCCGCCCCCCCTCATCGGTCCACGGCTTCACCGTCCTGGTCGCCACCCCCCCAGAAGACGCCCGCAGATTCCGCCTAGAACTCCTCCCCCGCCCCCCAACCCACTACTAACCCCGCACCCAGCAAGCGCCGCGCGCGCAGCGAAGACCCCTGGCCTAAGCGGAGGTGGGCAGGGCGCGGCCGCCCGCGCCCCTGGGCCGAACCGGACAGGCACCCAGCAAGCGCCGCCGCGGCGCGCGCAGCGAAGGCCCCTGGCCTGAGCGGAGGTGGGCAGGGCGCGGCCGCCCGCGCCCCGGGCCGCACAAGGAAGGGCGCGGCCGCCCGCGCCCTGGGTCCCACAAGACAAGACTTACTCCTCGCGGCGGTCCTCGGAGGGCTCTTCTTCCTTCGACGGGGTGACGTCGATTTCGGGAGGCGTCTTGGTGGCGACGCGGAAGTTGCGGATGCCCTCGCCGAGGCCCTTGCCGATCATCGGAAGGCGTGTCGCCCCGAAGATTACCAGGACGATCACGAGAATGATGAAGAGCTCTCCCATGCCGAGTCCGAACATGCAGCCAGAATCGGCCACGACCGGGTTGAAGTCAACGCGCGCAGCGGGGACAGTGTGTCGCGATGCGGCCGGAGATCTTCAAGGCGTACGACGTCCGCGGTCTGGTTCCCGAGGAGCTCGACGCTGGCGGCGCGGAGGCGATCGGCCGCGCGATCGCGCGCTACCTCGGTTCCCAGGGCTCTGTCATCGTCGGTCGCGACATGCGCGAGAGCGGCGTGGCGCTGCGCGCAGCCCTCGTCGCGGGACTGCGCTCCGAAGGGATGGCTGTGATCGACATCGGTCGCGTGGCGACCCCCATGCTCTACTTCGCCACGACGCTGACGGCAGCGGCCGGCGGCGTCATGGTCACCGCGTCGCACAATCCAGCTGACTACAACGGGCTCAAGGTCTGCGCCGCTAGTGCCTGCCCCGTTGGCCTCGAGTCCGGTCTGAACGAGATCCGCGACCTGGCCTTCGCGCTCGAGAGCGAGGAGCCGGGACCTCCTCGGGCGGACGAGTCGAAGCGAGACGTCTCGCAGCCCTACTTCGACAGCCTCCTGGCGCTCTTCCCCGCCTGCCCACCCGTCCACCTGGTTGTCGACGCGGGGAACGGCATCGCAGGAGAGGCCGTCTCCGGCCTGCTAGAGCGTCTTCCACTGCGCACGACCCGGCTCTACTTCGAGCCGGACGGGACTTTTCCCAACCATGAGGCGGACCCGCTCAAGCCGGAGAATCTCCGCGACCTGCAGCGTGCAGTTCTCGACGGGGGGGCGGACCTCGGCCTTGCCTTCGACGGCGATGGCGACCGCGCCGTGTTCGTCGACGAGCTGGGCGAGCCCATTGCGGCGGATCTGATGACCGCGTTCCTGGCAGACGTGGTGCTCGAGCGTGGTCTGCTCGGATCTGCAGCCGGAGCCACGCTCGTCCACGACCTGCGCTCGAGCCGTGTCGTTGCCGAGACCATTCGCGCGCGCGGAGCAGAGCCCGTGAGAAGCCGCGTGGGGCACGCGTTCATGAAGCAGTCCATGCGCGATTCCGGAGCATGCTTCGGAGGCGAGCTGTCGGGGCACTATTATTTCCGCTTTCCCGCCGGCTACGTCGCGGACGACGCGACCGCCGCGCTCCTGTTGCTGCTCCAGGCCATCGAATTGCGCGGGCTTCCCCTCTCACGCCTGTGGCAGCCGTATCGCAGCTACGTACAGAGCGGCGAGATCAACCGGACGGTCGCCGATGTCAAGACGACACTGTCTCGTGTACGAGACGCCTATCCCGACGCCGAGGTCGACGAGCTCGATGGCCTGACGCTGACATTCGCTGACTGGTGGTTCAATCTGCGGCCATCGAACACAGAGCCGTTGCTGCGCCTGAATCTGGAAGCCCCGACCAGGCCCGAGATGGTGGCGCGACGCGAGCAGGTCCTCCGCCTGATCGACGCAACGGGCTGAGCGTGCCGAGGTCACTCGGGTTCATTGCGGGAGCGAAGACCCTCGGGCGCGCACTGTCGGTGCTGCGTTCGCACTCCGAGCTGTGGCGCTGGTGCTGGCTGCCCCTGGCGCTGAACGTCCTCGCCTTCGTCCTCGCCGCGTGGATGTTCCTCGCCTACCTCGACGTGTTGAGCGGGTTCGTGCGCGAGGCCATCGCGCTTGCGGATCCCGCTCGCTGGTACGAATGGCTCTGGGTGGGGCCCTTGCGGCTGCTCGGCTGGCTGGTCAAGTGGATCATGCTCATCGTCTTTGGGCTCGCGGTCTACGTCCTGTTCACCCTCGTGGGGGGCTTGCTGGCGTCGCCGTTTCTGGACGTCCTCTCCGAGCGCATAGAGGGGCTTGTGACCGGCAGTGGCGAAGCGGGCCCCGGCGGCTTCCAGGCGGTTCTCCGGTCGGCCGGGCGGGCCCTGCGGGAGGAAGCCAAGCGCATGGGCTTTTTCCTCGGGGTGCAGCTCCTGTTTCTGGCGCTGGCCCTGCTGCCCGGTCTGCAGCCGCTGGTTGTGGTGGCGAATCTGGTCTTCGCAGCGCTCTTCGTCTCGCTGGACTACACGGGCTACGTCCTGGATCGCCGCGGCATCCGCTTCCGCCAGCGCCGCAGCTGGATCTGGCAGCATCGCCGCGCCATGTTCGGCTTTGGCACCACGGCCCTTGGCACCTTTCTGATCCCCGGTCTGAACTTCCTCTGCCTGCCGTGGCTCGTCACGGCGGGCACGCTGCTGGCGCTGGAGGCAGGTCCACCCGAGCGGGCTATAGCAGCCGGGCCCTGAGGAACTTCTCGACCTCGCCGAGCCTCGGCTCGGGAGAGAAAATCCGGACGTGGGCTCCGGCTGGTGCTTCGGACTGTGGGCCCAGCGCGAGAGCCATGGCTCGCAGCCCGTTTGCCCCCCGGCAAAAGGGGAGGGCGAGCATGGCTCCGAGTCCCGAGCCGAAGAATCCGGCGCGCTCGTGGTTGAGGAACGCGAACGTGCGTTGCAGGTCCGACTCTACTTGTGTCTCGAGATCCGCGCGGAGGCCTCGGACGGGGGAGCTCTGCTCGTCCAGTCCCGCCAGGGACAGCTTGTCGCTGCGCCGCCCGCCGCACAGCGGGAGATCGATTGCGGCGACCGCGGCCCACTCGGACCAGGCAGCGAGCGCCGCATCCACGCTTGCGCTCCTGGCGCAGCCATCGCCTCCCGCGATCAGGATCAGCGGGTGAGGGCCAGGCGCGGTGGGCTCCGCCAGTCGCCCTCGCACCCGGTCTCCGCGAGACAGCAGGGTGAACAACGCCCCCTCACCGCGGGAGGTGAGGCTTGCTCCGAGCGGCTCGTCCTCGTGTTTCACTCCGGCCCTCGCAACGTCCGGTCCGAATTCGAGAGCAGCTGGGACACGTTCGTCAGGCTGCGCGACGACCCGGCGCCGGGGTCGAGTTCGAGTACGGGAACGCCGGCGAGGAGTGCGCGATAGCTCGCCGCGTCGCGCTCGATCTCGCCGAAGTTCTCGAGCTCGACGCCGAGCTGGCGCTTCGCTGCGCGCGAAAGCTTGCGGAACAGATCCGCGGCCACCTCCCGGCTCTCGGCACCAACGACGACGGCACCAATCCGAGCCGTATTGAATGCGCTCGCACTGCCCCGTAGCCAGCGGAGTGCCCGGGTCAGCCCCCAGGGCGCTGCATCGATGCTGAACAAAAGCCCGTCCAGGAGCTCCGGATCCAGGTCCGCGAGGAGCGAGGGCAGCTCGTCCGGGCAGGCGAGGATCAGCGCGTCAGACCCCTCGGGCAGACGCTCGAATGCTTCCGCGACACCGCCTGCCTCGCCGCAGCGGAAGCTCGTCCAGGCTGCGGCCGCGCCGGCTGGTTTGCTCGCGTCGAGGGGCGCCAGCACGTGTGTGTCGGCACCGCTCCGCGACCGAGCAGACGCCAGGTCGAGGGCTAGCGAACAGCTGAGCGGCCGACCGGGCTGGGCAGCGAGAATCCAGCAGCGCGGTCCGGGCTGAGGCGGTGTCTTCGCGGCGCGAGCCGCCGACTCACGCGCGACCTGCTGCTCCTCCTCAGAGATGAAGTGGTGGAGAACGTCTCCGAGGCTCCTGCGCTGCGCCAACGCCGCCTCCCGCTCGGCGCCGAAATGCGGCGTCCCGGTCAGCTGATGATCAGCACCGAGTTTACACCGCCGGCGGGCCCCTCGACGCGTCGAGGGTTGCTCGGATCGGGGTGCCACTCCCCGTCCACGAAGTAGCGGTACTGGTAGACCCCCGGACCCAGGCGTACGACCTTCTCCCAGGTACCGTCCGGCGTCTGGCGGGTATCGACGCCTTTGTCGGGGACCCAGTTGTTGAAGTCCCCAGCGAGCTGAACCTCGCCCGCGCCCGGGTCCTTGAACGTGAACACCACGCCCTTCTCCCGTCCGCCGAGCGTCTCCGGCTCCTCTGGCTCGATCGGGACCGACATCTCGATCTCCTCTTCGCGATCGAACAGGATCTCGAGCGCCAGGGACATGTAGTCCACGAAGCCGTAGGAGCGTCGGTCGAGCTCCGCGATGGGTTTGCCTCGCTGTGCAGCCTCTCGCAGGCGCACGTTCTGGCGGATCACCGTGTCGAACACGAGGTCTTTGTAGGTCTCGCGAATCTCCGCCAGGGCTCGCTTCGCGAAGCGCGTGCGGCCGTCGAACAGGGTAGGGAGGATCCGCACCGTCACCGAGTGGCCAATCCGGTCCTCGAGCAGCCCGATCGTCTCCAGCAGCTTGCCCACCCCGTGCATTGCGTAGTAGCTGGTCTCGAGCGGGACGATCACCTCCTGTGCGGCGCGCAGGGCGTTGAAGGTCAGGATCCCCACGTTGGGGGGGCAATCGATGAGCGCAAAGTCGTAGCCCGTCTCGAGCTTCTCGAGCGCGTTCGTGAGTCGCTCCGTGCGTCCGCGCGCGCCCTCGGCGGCCAGCTTTTGCTCGAGGGCCGAGAGGATCACTCCGCTCGGCGCGACGTCCAGGTTCTCGCTCGCGGAGACGACGATATCCTCCAAGGGGGCCGCTGCGTCCTCCTCATCCGCGAGGACCTCGTAGAGACTCTCATCGACCTCGTCGGGGTCGATTCCGAGCCCCAGTGTGGCATGGGCCTGCGGATCTACGTCGATGACCAGTACGCGATGACCCTCGGCAGCTAGACAGCCGGCGAGGCTCACGACGGTGGTCGTCTTGCCGCAGCCGCCCTTCTGGTTCATGACCGCTATGGTGCGCATGGTCTCTCCCTCCCCCGGAGGGGATGACGCCGTGGCGAGTAGATCCCTGAGCCGGCCTGCCGAGGGGTGGACGGAACGTCAGCACCCCGGGGGCGACCAACGCTCGCCGCCACGGATCTCTTGGCTAGAGTGAGGCGAACGGACCGAGAGATGAGGCGCCCGGAAAGGCCGTCGCGAGACGTCAGGACACTCGAATCCGGTTGGAAGACCGAATTGGGCTCACGCCTACGGCGAGAGGTCCCACGGTTGCCTCTCACAAACCCCGCCACCTTTACAGTTTCAGCGTAGCAGGACACGACAGGATTGGCCAGCAACGCCGCAGCGGACGCCCGGCGCGTCGCAGTCATCGACATCGGATCCAACACAGTGCTGTTACTGGTTCGCGACCGGTCGGGCCCGGTCCTGGAAGAGGCCAGAATCACACGTCTGGGACAGGGGACCTTCGAGACCGGCACGCTCGATGCGGCCGCGATCAGGCGCACGCGCGACGCGGTGCGGGCTTTCGCGACCCGCGCCCGCGCGGCAGGGGCCCAGACGGTTGTCGGCGTAGGGACCGAAGCGTTGCGAACGGCAGACGATGGACGGGAGTTCCTGATGGGCCTGTGCGAAGAGGGTGCTCTCGACCGTGCCCTGCTTCTGACGGGCCAGGAGGAGGCGGAGCTCAGCGTGGAGACGAATCGGAGGCGGAGTGAAGCAGAGCTGATGGCCGTGATCGATGTGGGGGGAGGGAGTACAGAGCTCGCGTGGACCAGCGCCGAAGGGGGCGTCCTGGGTCTCTCCGGACCGCTCGGCTCTGTCCGCTACACCGAAGCGTTTCTCCCCGAGCATCCGATCCCTGGCGAAGACCTCCGTGCCCTTCGGGAGCGCGTTCGAGAGCAGGCTGAGGTCTACCCTGCGCTCGCCGCGGGTACCGAGCTGACGGCGGTCGCGGGTACCGCGACCACGCTCGCCGCACTGGAGCTGGCCCTCGATCCCTATCTGCCCGAGCGGGTCGAGGGCTACCGGACGGGCACGTCCTCGCTCGAGCGCTGGATCGCCCGTCTGGCGGCACTGAGCGTGCCCGAACGCCGGCGCCTTCCAGGCCTCGAGCCGGGACGTGCGGATGTGATCGTCGCCGGCCTGGTGATCCTGGCCGAGGTCCTGCAGCGAGTTGGAGTCGCGGAGTTTCGCGTGAGTGGGCTTGGCGTGCGCCATGGTGTTGCGCTGAGACTTCTCGATGCCGTCCCGGTGGTTTGATAAGCTCGCGAATTCGTGGCCTCTTCAGCTCTGGTCGTGGTCGGTCCCGACGGGCCCAGACCCTTCATGCGAGGCATCCTCGTACAGTCGCTGGTGTCTCGCGGTGTCCCCTTTGATGTGGCCCTGTCGACCGCAACGGAGATCCGAGACCGGATTGCGGACCGCGGCAGCGTGGAGCCGGGGGACCTGTTCAAGCTGATCGAGGAGCTGCTCTCTGACCGCTACGAGCTCGAGGTCGTCGATCGGCCGCTGCGCGAGCCGCCGGTCGTCACCGTTCACAAGGGTCGTGGCCAGCGCTTCTCAAAGGGCATCCTTGCCGCCTCGCTGCAGGGCGCCGGTCTGGACCCGAGCGATGCCTTCGACGTTGCGCGTGAGCTGGAGGCCCGGCTGCTGCGCGAGCACAGCGAGACGATCGATCGCGTGGAGCTGCGGGATCTGGTGCGCGAGACGATAGATCGAACGCACGGGGAGCGGGCGGCGAGTCGCTACACGGTCTGGCGCAACGCGCAGCAAGAGGAGCGGCCGATCTTCCTGCTGGTCGGTGGCTCGACGGGAGTCGGCAAAACCTCGATCGCGGTGGAGGTTGCGCGTCGCCTCGAAATCGCGAGCGTGATCGGGACCGACTCCATTCGCCAAATCATGCGGCTCATGTTCTCTGGTGACCTCATGCCGGAGATCCACTGCTCCACGTACGACGCCCACGAGATCCTGCCTACCGAGAACACCGGGCTTCGGGATCCCGTCCTGACCGGCTTCCGGGAGCAGGCCCAGAAGATCGCGGTGGGGGTTCATGCGCTTCTCGATCGCGCGCTCGAGGAGAATACGAGCATGCTCATCGAGGGGGTGAACCTGCTGCCCGGCATCCTGGATCTGGAGCGCTACCGCGATCGGGCACACGTCATCTTTCTGATTGCCGCGGCTCTGGACACCGACGAGTACCGCGCGCGCTTCGTCTCGCGGGCGTCGCAGGTGCGGGAGCGCACCGCGGACCGCTACCTACAGCATCTCCGGGAGATCCTGACCATCCAGGACTATATCCTTGCCGAGGCCGACCACTACGGTCTTCCAATCATCGACAACGTCCAGTTCGACGCCGCTGTTCTTTCGGTCATCCGCTCCGTGCTCTCCACCTTGAAGAAGTCCTTTCCGGCGACTGTCCAATGAGGCGCCAAACCGTCTCCCCCGAGGGAACCACATGACACTCAAACGATCTCTCAGAGGGCTGCTACTGCTGGCGCTGGGGGTCTCGATCGCAGGCTGCGGCACGCTGAGCGTGCAGCAGGAGAAGCAGATCGGACGCCAGGCGCAGCGCCAGATGCGGGCCGAGAACACGCTCGTGCGGGACCTGGTCACCGTCAATTACATCCGTGAGCTCGGCGCCGAGCTGGTCGAGTCCGCCCGTCCCACGCCCTTCGATATTCGCTTCTACGTCGTCGAGGACGAGGATCTCAACGCCGGTGCCTACCCCGCCGGCACCATCATCCTTCACACCGGAATCATCTCGGCCGCAAGCGATGTGAGCGAGCTGGCGAGCGTGCTCGCCCACGAGATCGGGCACGTCACGGACCGGCATTTTGCCAAGCGCTACAAGAAGAGCCGGAACACGGGAGTGGCGGCGCAGGTCGTCGGGGTCGCCGTCGCGGTCGCTACGGGGAACCCGTACCTGTCGAACGCAGCCGACTTTGGAGCAGGCATCGTCGGCAAGGCCTACCTGGCGACGAACTCCCGCGAGGACGAGAGCACGGCGGACCTGCTGGCGATCGAGACCTTGGTGAGGGCCGGCTACGATCCCGACGGGATGGTCCGCTTCTTCCAGTACCTGGAACAGGAGCAGGGCGGCGGCGGGGGGCCTGGGTTCCTACAGACGCACCCCTCGGCCTCCGATCGCGCGGAGCGAACGAGTGTGCTGGTAGCCGCGGCCAAGACCTTGAATCCGGGACGCGAGTTCCGGAGGACCGACGGGGGCAAGCTCGAGATCATCAAGCGGCGCCTGGAGCTGATCATCGGGATCGATTTCGACGTGGAGGACGAGGTCGAGGACGACCCGGTCGAGGGCGACGTCCTCGATGAGGATGAGATCCTCGAGGAGGACGAGTAAGCTGCGCGCAGCCGGAGATTGGCTGGGGAGAGCTGGGTGAGTCGAGCGAGGACCGTTGGGGAGCTCCGGGAGTCCGGGTACAGATCGAGGCCGATACGCGCGGAGCTGCGCGAGAACACCATCGAGCGCATCCGCCGCAAGGAGCCGCTCTTTCCGAGTATGATCGGCTACGACGAGACGGTCGTTCCCGCGATCGAGCACTCGCTCCTCGCCGGTCACGACATGATCTTTCTCGGCGAGCGCGGCCAGGGCAAGTCCCGGATGATCCGGATGCTCGTCGACCTACTGGACCCCGAGCTGCCCATTGTCGCCGAGAGCGAGATCAACGATGACCCCTTTGCGCCGGTCAGCGTTTGGGCACGAGAGCGCGTGGCGGAGCTGGGCGACGACACCCCGATCGAGTGGGTCGGGCGGGAGGATCGCTACGGCGAGAAGCTGGCCACGCCCGACGTGAGCATCGCCGACCTGATCGGCGAGATCGATCCGATCCGCGTGGCGGAGGGTCGCTATCTCGCAGATGAGAAGACGATCCACTACGGCCTGATCCCGCGCACGAATCGGGGGATCTTCTGTATCAACGAGCTGCCCGATCTGCCAGAGCGCGTGCAGGTAGGTCTGTTCAACGTGCTCGAGGAGCGAGACTTCCAGGTCAAAGGCTTCAAGGTGCGCCTTCCGCTCGACGTCCTGGTCGTTGCCAGCGCGAACCCTGAGGACTACACACGACGGGGTCGCATCATCACGCCGCTCAAGGACCGCTACCAGGCGCAGATCCGCTCCCACTACCCGAAGAGCCGGGAGCTCGAGATCGACGTCATCCAGCAGGAGCGGAGCCGCCCGCTGAGCGAGCCCGTCCCCGTGCACACCCCGGCGTACATGCGTCAGATCGTGGCCGAGATGACACTCCAGGCGCGCCAGAGCCCGGACATCAGCCAGGTCTCTGGGGTCTCGGTGCGGGCGTCGATCGCGAACTACGAGACCCTGCTCGCGTCTGCGGAGCGGCGTGCGCTTCGCCTCGGCGAGCGCGAAGCCGTGCCGCGCCTCACCGACTTGCCCGGCCTGGCCTGGGCGATGGGGGGGAAGATCGAGCTCGAGTACGCAGGCAGCGAGAAAAGCGAGGCGGAAATTGTCGAGCAGCTCACACAGCGGGCAGTCAAGCTCGTGTTCGACGAGCTCTTCGACATACAGGACCTGGAGGGTGTGATCGCCGCATTCGAGGACGGCTGGAAGGTGGAGACCGGAGATATGCTTCCCTCGAGCGACTACGCGGACGGGGTCGACAGCATCGACGGGCTGCGTACCGCTGTCGACAAGCTGGGTGAGACGGATACTCCGGCCCGGCTCGCGTCAGCGATCGAGTTTGTCCTCGAGGGACTTCACCTCTCCAACCGACTCAACAAGGAGATCCAGGAAGGCCGCATCCTCTACAGCTAGCCATGGTCCTAATCCGCTACAGCAGCTGGGACGGTACCCAGCAGGGCTTCTCCCTCGAGGCGGACGCCGCGCTCGACGAGCTTTCGAAATTCCTGATGGAGGGGCTCGACCTGGATGAGGCCCTGCAGTGGATGCGTCACCAGGGCTTCGAGCTGGCCGGCATGGAGTTCCGCGTGATGGGCATGGAGGAGATGCTCGAGCAGCTCCGCGAGCAGGCACGCGACCTCATGTCGCGCTTCAACATGGACCGCAGCTTTGACGACAAGTGGTCCCGCCTGGAGCAGGCTCTCGAGCGCGAGGAGTCGACCGTCCGGGACAAATCGGGCGTCGAGTCCGCCAGCTGGAACGACTTCAAGCTCCGTCAGGACGACCTGCCGCGTCGACTGTCCGATGCGCTCAAGCGCTTCGAGGACTACCAGTGGTCGGACCCGGTGGCGGAAGAGGCCTATCGCGAGCTGATGGAGTCTCTGGGCGACGTCGAGTCGCTCCAGCAGTTCTTTGCGCGAAACAAGAACTCACTGCGCGGTGCGGAGGACCTCGATTTTGAGGAGGCCCTCGAGCTCATGCGGCAGGTCGAGCAGCTCGCGCAGATGGCGAAGGACCTGCTCGAAGGGAACTTCGAGCAGCTCGACATGGACCAGCTCAGGGACATGCTGGGGGACGAAGGCCTCCAATCCATCATGATCCTGCGCGACCTCGAAGGCGCGCTCGAGCGGGGAGGCTACCTGCGCGAGGGCGAGGGCGGACTCGAGCTCACGCCGCGTGCGATCCGAAAGCTGGGGGAGCTCGCGCTCGAAGACATCTATGCGGCGCTCCGGCGCGGGGGTGCGGGCGCGCATCAGACCCAGTTCCGCGGCACCGGCGAGATTGTCACCGAGCGCAGCAAGCCCTACGAGTTCGGAACGACTGCGCATCTCGACGCGCTCGGGACGATCCGCAACGCGCTGCGGCGCGCGCCTGGCTCGGCCACGGTCCCGGTGCAGATCGAGCCCTCCGACCTCGAGGTTTACGACACCGATCAGACGACGGAGACCACGATCGTGCTCCTGCTCGATATGAGCTGGTCCATGTCGTGGTCCGGGCGCTGGCCGGCCGCCAAGAAGGTGGCGATAGCGATGGACCAGCTGATTCGTACGCGCTACCCGCGCGATCGCTTCTTCACTGTAGGGTTCTATACGCGTGCGCGTGAGCTGCGGATTCACGAGCTGCCGGAGCTGTCGTGGAACATGTCGGACCCGTTCACGAACCTGCAGGATGGGTTGCGCGTTGCCCAGCGCCTGATTGACCGGCACCCGAGCGACAACGCACAGATCATTGTGATCAGCGACGGTCAGCCGACCGCGTACTTTGTGGGGAACGAGCTGCGCGTCGAGTGGCCCAATGGCGTCGGTGGCACCAGTCCCCGCGCCAACCTGGAGACACTTCGAGAGGTGCGCCGCGTGACCCGCAAGGGCATCACGATCAATACCTTCATGCTCGACAACTCTCCCGAGCTGATGCGCTTCGTCGAAGCCATGACACGAATCAACAAGGGCCGTGCGTTCTACACGACGCCGGGCCAGATCGGCGAGTACGTCATGGTCGACTACCTGGCTCGCAAGCGTCGCAAGATCGGTTGATGGTGGGCAGCCCGAGCCGGCGGGGCGCCCCTGCCCGGCACGCCGGGAGGGCGCTTGCGAACCTGTTCGGATTCGTGCGCGACGCCGTGCTGGCTCCCGTGGCACTGCGCGTGCCGCGCGAATGGATCGCCTTGCGTCTCGAGCACGGCGTGAGCGAGGCGCCCCGACGCGGGAAGCTGTCGCTCGCCTCCGCGCTTCCGCTACCCCGCCCGCTGCCGCACGTGCTCGAGACGCTGCGCCTCGCGGCGGAGGATCCGCGGGTTCGAGGAGTGTTCGTCAAGCTCGGGAGAGCTCCGATCGGGTGGGCGAAGACGAGCGCGCTGGCCCGTGGGTTCGCGCACGTGCGAGCCTCCGGCAAGCGTCTCGTCGTACACGCCGACTCGACCGGCAACGCCGGCGCATGGCTGGGCGGACTGGCCGACCAGTTCTGGATGGCTCCGGCGGGTAGGCTCGATCTGCTGGGCATCCGCTTCGAGTCGGTCTTTCTGCGCCGCGTTCTCGACAAGCTCGAGATTCGCCCGGAGGTACTCTCCGTCGGCCGCTACAAGTCGGCAGGCGAGGCGCTCGAGAGGGAGTCGATGAGCGAGCCCTCGCGCGAGGCGCTGGAGGCTGTTGCGGATGACCTGTACCGCGTTCTGGTGGAGGGCCTCGCGTCGGGCCGCGCGGGCGATGCCGAGCGTGCGCGCGGCTGGATCGATGGCGGGCCGTATCTGGCCTCGGAGGCCGCTGCCGAGGGTATTGTGGATGAGCTCGTCTATGGCGACGAGATCCCCCAGCGGCTTGCGGGCGTTGAGGGCTCGGAGCCGGGCGACGACCCGGCGACCGACGGGGTGCGCTTCCTCTCGGAGACCATCTACCGACGCCTGGCGCGACGTCGCTTCGTCTGGCACCCGCTCGGCTCCGGGCCCGCGCAGATCGTCGTGGTTCCGCTACTCGGACTGATCCGCTCCGGGGCCGGGTCTCCCCGCGGCGTGGTCGGCATGCTGCGACAGCTTTCGCGGTCCGACAGCGTTCGCGCGGTCATCCTGCGCGTGGACAGCCCCGGCGGAGATCCGCTGGCCTCGGACCTGATCTGGCGAGCGGCGAGCAAGCTGGCCGAGCAGAAGCCCGTGGTGGCGAGCCTTGGCGACAGGGCCGCCTCAGGTGGCTACTACGCCGCGATGGCCGCAAACGAGATCGTCGCAGAAGAGGCCACGCTGACCGGCTCGATCGGCGTGGTGCTGGCGGGGCTCGGCTTCGAGGGCCTGCTGTCTCGAGTGGGCGTCGGCCTCGAGAGTGTGGAGCGCGGCAAGCACGCCGGGATCTACGCGCTCGGAGGGTCCCGCAGCGAGGACGAGCGAGCGCTGCTCGAGCGCCAGGTCCGGGGCATCTACGATCGCTTCACCGGGAACGCGGCCCACTGCCGGAAGATGTCGGCCGAGGACCTGGAGGCGGTCGCGGAGGGCAGGGTATGGAGCGGACGCCAGGCGTTCGAGAACAAGCTCGTCGACCACCTGGGGGGACTCGACCTGGCGTTCTCCCGTGCAGAAGCTCTGGCGGGACTCGGGCCGGGCCAGGGGATTCCCGTGTATGCCCAGGCACCGCGAGCCACGCTGGGTCGGCTGCTGGGAGCGGACCTGGCAGAAGGGGCCCCCTGGCGTCCGCAACTCTGGTGTCCGATTCGCGCGAACCTCGCTTGACGCCTCCCGCTGATCCCTGCCTCGAGGCGGAGACACTGCGCGAGCGCGGAGTGGGGAGCTGCCTGGGCGGTCTCCCGATCGTGCTCGAGCTCGGCTTCGGGCGGGCGGAGCTCATCCTTGGTCTCGCTCGGGAGCACCCCGAGCAGCGCTTTCTCGGCGTCGAAGTGTCACGAAAGCGTGTCACCAAGGCCGCGCGCCGAATCCAGAGGGGAGAGCTGCCGAACGTTCGCATCGTGCACAGCTCCGCCGAGTACGTCGCGGAGCGCGTCCTGCCAGCGGGCTGCGTCGGGGAGTGCTGGATCAACTGCCCGGATCCCTGGCCTAAGAAGCGGCACTTTCGTCGCCGTCTGATCCAGCCGGATTTCGTGCGGGCGCTGGCCCGTGTTCTTGCCTCGGCGGGGCTGGTTCATGTCTCGACCGATCACGCGGGTTACGCCGAGTGGATCGCAGAGGTGCTGGCCGAGGAGCCTGCGCTCGAGAACCTCCACGCCCCAGAGGCCTGGTCCGGAGCGCGTCCCGACCGGAGCGAGACCGCCTACGAGGCCGAATGGCGCGAAGAGGGGAGAACTCTGCGCTACTTCGACTACCGTAAGCGTTGATGAAGTCCGTTCTGAACTACACGCCAGAGGAGCTCCGCCGCAGCTTCGCCGCTTCGGGGATCGAGAGCTTCCACGCGGATCAGGTGCTGCGCTGGGTGTGCGCGCGCGGCGTGCCCGAGTTCGGTGCGATGACGAACCTGAGCAAGGGTCTTCGCCGCCAGCTGGCGGACGACTGGCAGACTCGCTCGTTCGAGCGTGTGGCGACCCATCGGGCGAGCGACGGGACCCAGAAGCTGGTGCTCGAGAGCGGCGATGGCGCCCGCATCGAGGCCGTGCTGATTCCCGAGGCGCGTCGCCAGACGATCTGCGTGTCGTCCCAGGTGGGATGCAGCCTGGATTGCTCTTTCTGTGCCACCGGACGGCTCGGCTTCGGGCGCAACCTGGAGCCGGCCGAGATGGTCGAGCAGGTCCTGCACGCCCGAGAGCTGCTTTCGGAGGGGGAGGCGCAGGCGGGGCTCACGAACGTGGTGTTCATGGGCATGGGCGAGCCTCTTCTGAACCTGCGCAATGTCATCCAGGCGATCCGAGTCTTGACCCATCCGGGGGGGCTGGGCATCTCGCCGCGTCGTATCACCGTGTCGACGGCGGGTGTGGCGTCCAAGCTGGGGGAGCTGGGCGCTGCGGTGCCCGTACGTCTGGCGGTGTCGCTGCACGCGACAACGGACCACGTGCGCGACAGCCTTGTTCCGCTGAACAAACGCTTTCCGATCGCCACCCTCGTGGACGCCTGTGCGCGCTATCCAGTAGCGCGGCGCGATCGGATCTCCTTCGAGTACACGCTCATGCGCGACGTGAACGACTCGCCCGCGGACGCGCGGCGACTGGCCGCACTGGCGCGCCGCGCTGGCGCCAAGGTGAACTTGATCCCTCTGAACGAGCACCCCGGTACCGAGCTCCGCTGTCCGGACGCGGAGCGCATCGAGCTCTTCACCGAGACCGTCGCCGCGGCGGGTGTGACAGCGACCGTGCGCCGCCCGCGCGGAAGCGACATCTATGCAGCTTGCGGACAACTCGGTACCATTGGGGACGCGGCGAGGAGTCCAAGCTCGCCGGATTCCAGCCGATAGAGCATAACGGGATGCTGTACGCGGTAGGCGATATCCACGGCCAGCTTGATCAGCTCGAGGAGCTCATCAGTACGCTGCCCCTCCAGCAACACGATCAGCTCGTGTTCGTGGGCGACTACGTCGATCGGGGACCCGACTCCAAGGGAGTGGTGGACTTCCTGCTCGAGCTCGATAAGCGCTACGCGTGCACCTTTCTCATGGGTAACCACGAAGGGATGTTCCTCTCCTTCCTCGGCTGGGAAGGTCCCGCCTACTTCGGAGCGGAGGCCTTCTTGCACAACGGTGGAGAGACCACCCTCGAGAGCTACGGCTACTTCGACTCCGGTGGGAAGTTCGAGCTGCCCCCCGCGCACGAGAAGTTCTATGCCTCCTTGCGGCTCTGGCACATCGAGGGCGAGTACGCCTTCGTCCATGCAGGAATCTCGCGCGAGTCGCTGCAGCTCTCGGACGTCAAGTACGCCCTCTCCAAGGAGAGCCCCCGGGACCTGCTCTGGCAGCGCAGCACCGTCGAGCTGCCTCACAGCCTCGGTGTGACGATCGTCTATGGCCACACACCTATGCCCGACATGCAGGTGCGCTGGAACCTGCCCTATTCGATCGGGATAGACACCGGCGCGGTCTACGGCGGCGCCCTGACTGCCATCCGGCTGCCCGACGAGAGCCTGTTTCAGGTCTGAACCCATGCATCTCTCTGAAGAGCAAGAGCTGGTTCGCGACACCGTTCGACGGCTCGCGGAGGCGGAGCTCGCTCCGCTGGCGGCGGCCATCGACGCCGAGGACCGGTTTCCCCGCGACTTCTTTCGGCGCCTGGGCGAGATCGGGGCGCTCGGGGTGCTGGTTCCCGAAGAGTACGGCGGAAGCGGTGGTGACTATCTGGGTGCCGCGCTCGTGATGGAGGAGCTCGCACGGCACAGTGGCTCTGTCGCGCTCTCGTACGGCGCCCACTCGGTGCTTACCATCGGAGCCATCCTGCGCGACTGCAGCGGTGAGCAGAAGCAGCGTTTCCTGCCGCCACTGTGTTCGGGCCAGGCGGTCGGATCTTGGGCGCTGACGGAGTCCGGCTCGGGCTCGGACGCGCTCGGCATGCGGAGTCGAGCCGTGAGGAAGGGAGATGGCTACGTCCTGGACGGCTCCAAAACCTTCATCACGAACGGCTCGGAGGCCCAGACGCTCGTGGTCTACGCCAGGACCGAGCCGGACCTGGGGACACAGGGCATCTCCGCATTCGTTGTCGACGCCGAGAGTGCCGGCTTCTCATGCAGTCGCACACTCGACAAGATGGGCATGCGCGGCAGTCCCACGGCCGAGCTGCGCTTCGACAGCGTGGAGATCCCGGCCGAGAACCTGATTGGGACCGAGAACCGAGCCGTGGCGATGGTGATGCGCGGCCTCGACGTGGAGCGCGCCACCCTTTCAGCGATCTCGGTTGGCCTGGCCCAAGCAGCGCTCGATCACTCGCTGCGTTATGCGCAGGAGCGCGAGCAGTTCGGCAGGCCCATCGCGGATTTCCAGATGGTCCAGAAGATGCTCGCAGACATGTACACGGAGCTCGAGGCCTCGCGGCTGCTCGTGTACCAGGCCACACAGCGCTGCCTCGAGTCCACGGGAGCGGACTGCAGCGCCCTGGCTTCCGCGGCCAAGCTCTTCGCCTCTGAAGCCGGTACGCGCGCGGGGCTCAACGCCATCCAGATCTTCGGCGGCTACGGCTACACCCGCGAGTATCCCGTCGAGCGCATCGCACGGGACGCGAAGCTGATGGAGATCGGCGCGGGCACATCCGAGATCCAGCGCCTGGTGATCGCTCGACGCCTCTTGAACCGCTAGACATGTGGGACCCGGCCGCGGGCGGCCGCGGCCACCCACCTTCGCTCAGGGCTACGCCCTTCGCTGCGCGCGCCGCTCCCGCGGCGCTTGCATGGGTGCCAAGCCCCGTAGGAGGTTGCCGGTTCTCCTCGGAATCTGAACTTGGGGACGGTCCTTAATCCGAACTTGTTTGGCCGAAGTCGGAGCTGCGCTTGATTTGCTTGACGGCAAGGGAGTATCTCCGCTCAGGGCCAGGCCCTTCGCTGTGCGCGCCGCTCTGCGTCGCTTGCCTAGTGGGACCCGCGGCCGGCTGGCCCTGTAGCCTTGCTCAGTTCCTCTCCACTACTGGGATTTTGAGGGTGGCGCCTGGGCTGAGCTGGGTGAGGTTGGCTTTCGGGTTGTAGCGATGGATCAGCCAGATCGGGACGGTGTAGACATCGTGCGACAGGACCCAGAGGCTCTCGCCGCGCTGCAGGGTATGATCCACTGTGCCCGCGACCGTGTAGCTCCCGAAGAAGTCCTCTTCGATCCCCTTGTGAAACTCGACGCGGCGCTGCAGGAAGACCTGTGGCGAGGTGACCGAGAAGTCCATCCGCAACCGCTGCCCCATGCGCAGTGGGCGCCGACCCGAGATGCCGTTCAGCCTGCGCAGCCGGCTCGTTGAAAGCTCGAGCCAGTCTGCGAAGTGTCCCAGTGTCTCGCCGGCGTCGACGATGATCCACTCGCCGTCGAGCCTGCGCCAGGGCGAGCTGTCTTCCAGGGGCATAGGTCGATCGGGTGCCGGCTGGATCTTCTCTTTGGGGATCGGCGGGCTGCGGCGCGCCGCGTTGGCCGTCCTGACGAGCCCGGCCGAGCGGGAGGGCTTGCGCGTACCATCTGGCAGCTGGAGTACCTGGCCGGGGTAGATGCGATGCCGACTCGGCAGGCTGTTGATCGCGACCAGGGTCGAGACGTTCGTTCGATGGTTCTCGGCGATTCTGCTCAGCGTGTCGCCGCGTCGCACCTGGTAGTAGTCGCTGCGCGTCTGCTTGGCATGGCGCTGTGCGTCGGGCAGCAAGGCGAGCCAGGTTTCGGGGTCCGGCTGCATCGTTCCGGCGGGGAGGCGCAGCATGTAGTTCTCCGGGATGCGCTTCACTCCACGAAAGACCGGCGGCCGCAGTGACGGGTTGAAGGCCTTGAGCAGCGCCGGCGTTACGTCGAGATACTCCTGGAGGTCCTCGACATCCGTATAGAAGGGCAGGGTCACCGTGTCGACGGCCTCTGGCTTGTCGCGCTGTAGCGGACCGAAGTAGGACGGATACGAGCGCGCGATCTTTCGCGCGGCCAGGAACTGCGGGTAGAAGTTCCGCGAGGCGAAGCCGAAGGTCCGGCTGTGGTATTTGGCGATGATCACGGCAATGTCGTCGGTTCCGAGCCTCCGCTTCGCGCGTCTCATTCCCGCATCGCCGTGGTTGTAGGCCGTGATCGCGAGCGGCCAGCTCCCCAGCGATTTGTAGTTGTCCCGCAGCAGCTCCGCGGCGGCACGCGTCGCCCGGATCGGGTCCAGTCGCTCGTCGATCGTGTAGTTGATGGTCATGTAGCGCCGACCGGTGGCGCGCATGAACTGCCAGACGCCGGCCGCGCCGTACTTCGAGTACGCTCGGAGATTGAACGAGGACTCAACGTGGGGCAGGTAGGCCAGGTCCACAGGGAGTCCCAGGTCGCGGAAGATGGCGCGCATCTCGTCCTCGTACGCCCCTGATCCGATCAGTCCCTGCCGGAACTTGTCGCGCTGACCCAGCTGGAAGCGCACTCGCTGTGAGGCGGCACGGAGCTCCTGGCGGGTGGGTTCATGCCCCAGCTCCAGCGTGAACGCGCGCAGGATGAAGCGCTCGTCGTCGTCGCGGGGCTCGCGGCCTCTGCCAAGGCGTCCCAGCGCCCCGCGCCATTGGCGTCTTCGTTCGTTTACCTGGCGCTGGCGCGCACGCCTGCCCGTGGTGCCCTCAAAGTCGACGGTCTCGTAGACGATCCCGGGGTGACGCGAGTCGTGCAGGAGCCCCTGGCCTCCGGTCACCTCGAGATAGATGCGCATCCAGAACGCAACCGTGGAGCGCAAGCTGTCCGACTCGGGGAACTTCTCGGCGGCGTTCGACTCCCTGTCGACGCTGATCACGAGAACGAACAGGAGTGGTAGGAGGAAGGCTGTCCGCACGAGCTTCATCAAGGGTCGTCTCCCGCCTTCACACTATATCGCAGCCCGTTTGAGCGAGCTTGAGCCCGGCGAATAGTCTGTCACACGTTGAATCGAAAGTGCACCACGTCGCCTTCGCGGACGATGTAGTCCTTCCCCTCCAGGCGGAGCACGCCCTTCTTCTTGGCTTCGACGAGCAGTCCTGGCAGCGGCGCCAGCTCGTCGAAGCTCACCACCTCCGCGCGGATGAACCCACGCTCGATGTCCGAGTGGACCTTACCTGCCGCCTTGCGGGCGGGGGTTCCGCGAGCGATCGGCCAGGCGCGACACTCGTCCTCTCCTACCGTGAAGAAAGGGATGATATCCCTAGACGCCAGGATGGCGCGCGTCACTGCGCCGCTCGCGGGTTCCTGAACGCCGTACTCGGCCAGGAACTGGACGCGCTCCTCGCTGGCGAGCTGCGCCATCTCGGCCTCAAGCGACGCGCACAGCGATAGCGCTGGAATCCCGAGCTCGGCGCATCGCGCGCTGAGCGCCTTTGGAACCGGCTTGTCCGCGTCGCTCTCGCTGACGTTGCAGACCGCGATCATCGGGCGGTCTGTCACGAGCGCGTAGGCGCGCAGCTCTCGTCGCGTGGTATCGGCGAGCTCTGCAGCCGCGAGCGGCAGCTCGGCATCGAGCGTGGCACGCGCGGCATCGAGCGCGGCGACAGCCGTTGCCTCGGCTCTCTCCTTGCGCGCTCGCTCGAGTCGACGCTCGACGGCGGCGAGATCCTCCAGGCACAGGTCGCCTATGAGTCGGTCTAGCTCCGCCACGATCGTGTCGGGCGACGGGTCTGCAAAGGCCGGCACGACCAGCAGCAGCAGGTCCATCCGCTTCATGGCCTCGAGCTCGGAGGTCGGGAAGGACGGCTCGAGTGAGGGGCATAGGTCGTGCGTCACGATCTCGATGGGCGTGGTCTTGAGCGGCTTGTAGAGCGCGGACAGGCGATCGAGTCGCGCATCCGGCACGCGGATCACTCCGATCGCGGCGGGCTTTTGCTTCGCGCCCGCTGCGGAAGGAGCGCGGTGGGCGAGCAACGCCTGGAAGACGGTCGTTCTTCCGGAACCGGGGTGGCCGACGATGCCCGCATCCATGGGCGCAGGGTACCGAGTCTTGTGGGACCCGGCCGGTTCTTGTGGGACCCGGCCCGCGAGCGGTCGCGGGCCACCCACCTTCGCTCAGGCCGGAGGCCTTCGCTGCGCGCGCCGCGTTCCGCGGCGCTTGCACGGTTGCGGACTCCGTGCGGGGTGGCGCCACGCTCTGGGTTCGCTCTCCGACGCGCGCGCTGCGGGCTGTGGCGCTTGCACGGTTGCGGACTCCGTGCGGGGTGGCGCCACGCTCTGGGTTTCGCTCTTCGACGCGCGCGCTGCGGGCTGTGGCGCTTGCATGGTTGCGGACTCCGTGCGGGGTGCCGCCACGTTTCTGGGTGACTCCCGGTGACGTGTCTCGGGTGCTGCGGGGGTATCGCGGCGGTTGCGGATGGTATGCTGACGGCTGTATTCGGGTCTATTCGTGTCAGGGGAGCGGCGCATGGGACCACTTGCGGGTGTGAAAGTTCTCGAGCTGCAGGGGATCGGACCTGGTCCGTTTTGCGGGATGATGCTCGCGGATATGGGAGCGGAGCTGGTTCGGATTGATCGGCCACCCGCGCGACGCGCGGAAGAAGGCTCGAGTCCGCCGATCGATCCACTGGCGCGTGGCCGTCGCAGCGTTGCCATCGACCTCAAGAATCCCGCCGGCGTGGAGGCGTTGCTCGCTCTCGTGGAGAAGGCTGACGTGCTGATGGAGGGCTTCCGACCGGGTGTCATGGAGCGGCTCGGCGTGGGTCCCGATGTCTGTCTGGAGCGCAACCCGGGCCTGGTCTACGGACGCATGACGGGCTGGGGTCAGGAGGGTCCGCTTGCCCACGCTGCCGGACACGACATCAACTACATCGCCCTGGCGGGCGCGCTCGAGGGCATCGGTCGGCGCGGCGGGGCCCCGGTCCCACCGCTGAATCTGGTCGGGGACTTCGGCGGGGGCGGGATGCTGCTCGCCTTCGGGGTCGTGGCCGCACTCGTCGAGCGGGCCAGCTCCGGCAAGGGGCAGGTCGTCGACGCGGCCATGGTCGACGGCGCGGCAACTCTGATGGCGATGTTCTTCGGCATGCGCGCATCGGGGGCGCTGAGCGAGGAGCGCGGCACGAACCTGCTGGACACGGGCGCCCACTTCTATGACGTCTACTTGACGGCCGACGACAAGTACATCTCGGTCGGCTCGATCGAGCCGCAGTTCTACGCGGAGCTTCTGCAGTACTCTGGACTCGAGGACGATGACCTGCCCGGTCAGATGTCGCGCTCGCAGTGGCCCGATATGAAGGAGCGGATCGCGACCATCTTCCGCTCGAAGACGCGCGACGAGTGGTGCGACATCATGGAGGGCACGGACGTGTGCTTCGCGCCGGTCCTGTCGCTCGCCGAGGCGCCCGAGCATCCTCACAACAAGCTGCGCAACACCTTCATCGAGGTAGGGGGAGTCAAGCAGCCCGCGCCGGCCCCGCGCTTCAGTCGCACGCCGTGCGCGGTGCCCGCGCCGCCCGCGCATCCCGGGCAGCACACAGCCGAGGTGCTGGCCGACTGGGGCTTCTCAGCCGAGAAGATCAGCGCGCTTCGCGAGGGCAAGGCCGTCATCTGAGCGCAGTATGTCCGCCCCTCTGTTCCTGAGCCGAGCGGGCTACCTGGCGGGCTTGCAGTGCGAGCGCAGGCTCTGGCTCGGGACGCGCGCAACCTCGAGCGCACAGCCAGGCTCTCCGAGCATGGAGGAGATCCTTGCGAGAAATCGGGAAGCTGCACGGCTCGCGCGCCGACTCTTTCCCGGCGGCCGCGCCGTGACGGACGGCGCTCACAAGGAAGCAGTCCTTCGTACCCGCTCGCTCCTGGCGGACGCCGCCGTACCCGCGATCTTCGAGGCCGCTTTCTCTCACGAGTTCGTACAGGTCCGTGTCGACATCCTCGAGCGCTCGATCTCGCGGAGCTGGAAGCTCTGCACCGTGAAGGAGAGTGGGAGCGTACGCGAGGACGACCTCGACGAGACCGCCCTCGCGCTGTTCGCTACGCGAGCGAACGGTCTCGCGGTTGCCGCAGTCGAAGTCATTCACGTCGACGAGTCGTTCGTGCGCGAGTCCGGGTCGATCGACTGGCAGGGCTTCTTCTCCCGGCGCGACGTGACCGAGGAGGTGGAGTTTCTCCTCGACGACGTCGCGGACCAGGTCCAGCACCTCACTCGCGTCCTGGAGGCGAGCGAGCTACCTGCGGCGGAGCCCTCGCCGCACTGCCGTCGCCCGTGGTCGTGCGAGTTCCGCTCTGCGTGTCTGAAACGGCACCCCGCCGACTGGATCGACTTGCTCCCGGGCCTCCGCAGGAGTGACTTCCACGCGCTGCGCGAGGTCGGGATCGAGTGCATCACCGAGATTCCCGCCAGCTTCCCGCTCTCGGAAGCTCAGTCCCGCGCACGCAGCGCGCATCTCGACGGTCAGCTCGCGCGCTCGACAGAGCTGCCGGGCGAGCTCGGCGACCTCGGTCCACCTTCCGCCTACCTGGACTTCGAGGCCATCGCACCGGCGGTCCCGATCTTTCCCCACACTCGGCCCTTCCAGGTCATCCCTTTCAGCTGGTCGCTCCATCGCCGGGCCGCGGCCGGCGAGATCGATCACGTGGACTTCCTTGCCGCCGGAAAGAGCGACCCCCGCCACGAGTTCGCGCGGTCCCTGATCGCTGCGCTGGCCGATGCCCGCACGCCGATCCTCGTCTACTCCCCCTTCGAGAGCCGCGTGCTCGCGGACCTGGCCACGGCGCTCCCGGACCTGGCCCCCGCCCTGAAGCGAGTCCGCACTCGCCTCGTCGACCTCCAGGCCATCGTCAGATCCGGCGTCTACCACGTCGACTTCCGCGGCTCCCTGTCGCTCAAGCGTGTAGTCGCTGCACTATCCCCAGGCTTCACCTACGCCGACCTCGGCCCCGTCTCCGACGGCGCGGCCGCGGCCAGGGCCCTCGAACAGATCGCCCGAGGCGAGCTCGACGAGCCTGAAGAGGAACGCACCCGCCACGCTCTCCGTCGCTACTGCGCCCGCGACACCGAAGCCCTCGCGGTAATCCACCAAGCCCTGCAAACGCTGGTCAAAGAATCCGCGTAGAGGAACCTATGTACGCGGTTCCTCCCCCTATACAGCCGCGACCGGGCTGACCAAGTTAACCCGGTACATGGTCGACACTTTGGCTAGGAGTGAATCTCGACCGCCTTCTGAGCAAGCGCAGAGCCGACGAACATCGGGCGTCACAGCTATCGTCTTCGCCCAGGGCATCGGCTGACTCGAAAGCGCTCGCAGAGCTCGGTCACTCTCTTCCATGGAGGATGTCCCTCCGGGGCATGACGTCCTCTCCCCCGCTGAGAACTATCTATGTACCCAGGTACTCTTGACATATTTATAGAAAGCCCTAATCTACACTAATTGGTGAATACGTGAGAAAGTCAGACCGACAGCTCTCGCTCGATCTTCGGCCTCTGGCGCGTCATGGCGGGCGGCGCGAGGGGGCGGGGCGCAAGCCGGGGCCGAATCCGCTGGTTCGTCACCGAAGTCGGCGGAGTCTCGCGTCGCGGCATCCGTGTCACGTGACCCTGCGAGTGCGCGATGGTGCTCCATCGTTGCGGGCTCCGGCCTTTGTGCGGGCGTTTGAGGAGACGCTAGCGCGAGGGTGCGACCGGGGGGAGTTTCGGCTGGTGCACTACGCGCTCTTGCGGGATCACGCGCACCTCATCGTCGAGGCGAAGGATCAATACGCGCTCGGTCGGGGGATGAAGTCTCTCGGCAGGAGGATGGTCTGGGCGAGGCGGCGTGCGTTTGGGTGGCGTGGCGGGCTGCTGGCGGATCGCTACCACATGCGGGTGTTGAAGACGCCGGGCGAGGTCCGGAATGCGATACGGTACGTGCTGCTCAACGCGGCCCGGCATCGGCGCAAAGGGCTGAGGGAGCTGGATCCCGCCTCCTCGGGCCGCCGGTTTGACGGCTGGAGAAGAGGAACAACGCGGCGTGAGAGTGGGGACGAGGTTCCGGTCGCTGCCGCGCACAGCTGGCTTCTCAGGCAGGGTTGGCGCCGCCTCGGGTTGCTCGATCCGCTGGATGTGCCTGGAAGGGCGCGTGCCTCGCCATAGGCGGTCTTTCCGTCTCAGGATGCTGACGATGAGAGCTGGACAATCCTCGGGCTGAGGGACTTCACGCCCCGTGAATGGCCTCTGGCTCGACGGCGCCTTGATCAGGCAAGGGTGGCGGCGTAGGCGACTCGGTTGCGGGGGGAGGCGGCGGCCTCGCAAAGGCCGGTGTCCGGGTGGCGGGCTACGGCGAGGACGCGGCCATGGTCCCATGGACCGCTGTGGTGCATGCGGTGGCCGCGCTCGGCGAGCTCGCGCATCGTCTCTCCGGGGATGCGCTCCTCCGCGAGGGAAAGGCCGGGGTGGAAGAGCCGAGGGTAGAACGAATCGATCATGTGACACGTATGCACGGTCGGGGCGTCGATGGCGGCCTGCAGGTCCCGCATGCCGTAGTCAACCGTGTTGAGGAAGAACTGAAGCGTCCACTGATCCTGACTGTCCCCGCCGGGGGTTCCGAAGGCGACGCGGCGACCGTCGCGTAGCCGGGCCAGCGAAGGTGTCAGCGTCGCGCGCGGGCGCTTGCCCGGAGCGAGCGAGTTCGGATGGGTCGGATCCAGACTGAACATCTGTCCGCGCGTCCCGACCGGGAATCCGAGCTCGGGGATCACGGGCGAAGAGGAGATCCATCCGCCGCTGGGAGTCGCGCTCACCAGATTGCCCCAGCGGTCGGCGGCGTCGAGGTGCGTCGTGTCCGCTCGACCCGAGGCAACCTTCGAGCGTTCCTGCTCCACTGCCATCGCCTGTGGCTCGAGAGACAGCCCCAGTGGCGCGCGAGACGGCGCGTGATCCTCTGCCACGAGCGGCCAGCCCTCGGGAAGCTTGCCGAGTCCTGGCCGCAGCTCTAGCGACGCGCGCTGCGGATCGATCTGGGCACGTCGCGCCTCCGTGTAGCCCCGAGACAGCAGCTCCTCGAGCGGAACGTCCGCGAACAGGGGGTCGCCGTAGCACGCGTCTCGATCCGCGAATGCGAGCTTGGCGGACTCCAGCAATGTGTGCAGCGCGTCCGTGCTGTTGTGACCCATGGCAGCGAGATCGAAGCCCTCGAGCAGGGCGAGCTGCTGCAGGAAGACCGGCCCCTGGGTCCACGGCGGGCACTTCCAGACCTCGCAGCCACGGTACGACGCCGCGATGGGCTCGTCGATCCGACCCGCGTATCGAGCCAGATCGTCGGCGCTGAGCAGACCCGAATGCGCTCTCCCACTCACGTCTCGAACCGGAGTGGCCAGGAACTTCTCGATCTGCGCCGCCGCTCGGCCGCGATAGAACGCGTTGCGCGCGGCCCGGATGCCTGCCTCGCGACTCCCGGCGGTGCCCTCCGCAGCGATCAGCTCGTCCAGCAGCGTTGCCAAGGCCGGGTTCGTCTGACGCTCGCCGAGCTGCTTTACCGGCAGGTAGAGCTCGGCGCTTGTCGGCCACTGCTCCCGGAAGCGCGGCTCGAGCATGCCGAGGACGCCCTGCAGGAAGGGATACATGGGGAAGCCGTCCCCCGCGAGCTTCCGCGCCGGAGCCGCCACGTCACAGAAGCGCAGGCTGCCGAAGCGCTCCAGGAGCTGGCACCAGGCGTCGAGCGCCGCCGGCACCGTTGCGGGCAGCAGGCCATCGCCGGGGATGCGGTCGAGGCCCAGGCTCCTCATCTGCTCGATCGTCGCGGCAGCTGGCGCCGTTCCCTGTCCCGAGATTGCGAAGGTCCTGTCCTGGGCGGCCTCGTAGATCAGGATCGGGACCTCACCGGCAGGCCCGTTCATGTGAGGCTCGAGCACCTGCAGAGCGAGGCCCATGGCGCAGGCGGCGTCCGCGGCGTTTCCGCCGTCTGCGAGTATCTGCGCGCCGCTCTGGGTCGCAAGGTAGTGTCCGGCGCTGACGGCGCCTCCGTAGCCCTGAAGTGTGGGACGTGTGGTGAAGCTCATGGCTGAAGTCTACCCTACTGGTCCCGCCGACCGATCTCCGGTACACCTCGCGCTCTGATGCCACGCCCTCTGCTGCTGATCGCGGCCACGGCCTTTCTGCTGATGCTGGGCCTCGGCGTCCTGTTCCCCGTGCTCCCGTACTTCACCCGCTCGCTCGCGCTCTCCGACGTCGAGGCGGGTCTGCTGATGAGCGCGTATCCCGCGGTCGGCGTGTTGCTGAGCCCGGCGTGGGGACGCTTCTCCGAGCGCCGCGGCCGCAAGCTCGCCATCCTGATCGGGCTGCTGGGCTTTGCCCTGAGCTTTCTCCTGTTCGGGCTGGGACGCAGCTTTGCCGAGCTGCTGGGTGCCCGACTCCTTGGCGGCCTGTTCTCGGCTGCCGCCATGCCCGCACTGTTTGCCTACGTTGCCGACGTGACCGAGCCGGAGGGGCGCAGCCCGGCCATGGGGCTCCTGGGAGCGGCGATTGCACTCGGGGTCAGCTTTGGTCCACTTCTGGGTGGGGTGCTCGGAAGTGTCGACCTGCGCTTGCCGTACTTCACCTCCGCGGGTCTGGGTCTGGCGACAGCCGTTGCCGTGCTCCTGGTGCTGCCGGAGAGTCTCACCCCAGAGCTCCAGCGCGCAGCGGCGGAGCGGCGGGTCGAGCTGCGCAGGGACGGGCTCACGACGCGACGCATCGCCGTCGGGCTGATGCCTTTTCTGGCCTACAGCTTTCTAACCACGACTGGACGTCTCGGCGTCGACAGCACGCTCGGGTTCCTCGTGGCCGACCGTCTGGGAGGTACCCCCTACAGTGTAGGCCTCCTGATCTTCTCGATGGGAATGGTTGCGGTCGTGGTGCAGGGCGCGCTGATCCCTCGGCTCTCGCGTCACTACACGGATTACAAGCTGCTCCTCGTGGGAGCTGGCGTGATGACGGTCGGCCTCGTCGGAATCGCTGTCGCGCAGGGCTGGGCCAGCCTCGCCGCTGGTGGCTTTGTGCTGGCCGTCGGCTTCTCGATGCTTGCGCCGACCTTCACCGCGCAGCTGAGCCGCATGGCCGAAGGCGTGCAGGGAGAGGCCATGGGCCTCAACAACAGCGCCCAATCCCTGTCGCGCGTCGCCGGTCCCCTTGTCTTTCTCACCCTGTACTCGTGGCTCGGGACAGCGACACCGTACCTTGTTGCGAGCCTTCTCTGCCTGCTGGCGCTGGCGATCGCCTTGGTCCACCTCGACCCGTCGCGGGGCGTCGTGGACGCACTGACACGCGAAGGGTCCGTCGGCTAAGATCGGTTCGCTGAGTCGGAGGAGCCCTGGCTTGCCCGGAGAAGAAGCAGAAGCCTTCACCAACGGTGTGCGTGTGCACGTCGAATCCGGTTACTACTCCGAGCGATCCAACCCGCTCCGAGGCGAGTACTTCTTCCTCTACACCATCCGCATCACCAACGAGAGCGATCGGACCGTGCAGCTCCAGAGCCGGCAGTGGATCATCACGGACGCCGAAGGACGTACCGAGCAGGTGGAAGGGCCGGGGGTCGTCGGAAAGCAGCCGATCCTCGAGCCGGGAGGCTCCTTCGAGTACACCTCTGGCTGCCCCCTCCGCACACCGTTCGGAGCCATGCGCGGCACCTACGAGATGGTGACTCGTGATGGCGACGCCTTTCAGGCCGAGATCCCCTCCTTCGAGCTGAGCCAGCCACACGGGGTCCACTAGTGCCCGGCTGCGCAGCGTAGGTAGTCCGGTGCAGCTCACCCCCGCTGCGGTGGAACACCTGTTGGACTGCTGGCCGGTGGCCCGCCTCGCCACACTGGGCGCCGACGGTGAGCCCGAGCTCGTGCCCGTCGTGTTCGCACGTTGCGGGAAGCGACTCTGGTCCGCGGTCGACGGCAAGCCGAAGGCCAGCGCGGCGCTGGCTCGTCTTTCGAACGCGCGTCGCGACCCGCGCGTCAGCCTTCTCCTCGATGCATACGAGCCGGATTGGAAGCGGCTGTGGTGGCTCCGCGTTGCGGGTCACGCGAGCGTGGTCACGCGGGCGGACGCCGACTCGGAGGCCACGATCGAGGCGGCTGCACGGACATTGCGGGACAAGTATCCTCAGTACGGAGAGACGCCTTTGTTTCGGGGAGAGCCGACGCTCCTCTCCATCGAGATCCGGTCGGTCCAGAGCTGGTGCGCGTCCGGTCGAGCTCTCGCGCGCGCCAGCGAATACACTGCTCCCCGAGCTCGGGCGTAGCAGCGCTCAGGAGGTACACATGGCGGAACTCAATGGCGGTCAGATCACCGCCAAGCAGCTAGCGGCTGCTGGGATCGACACCATCTTCGGAGTCGTTGGCGGGCCGATGATCGAGGTCTTCGCGGGTGCCGTGGAGGAGGGCATGAAAGTCGTGGGCTGCCGCCACGAGGAGTCCGCCGCGTTCATGGCGTCCGCCTGGGGCTACGTCAAGCGCAAGCCGGGCGTGGTCGTCGCGGCCTCGGGTCCCGGAATGACAAATACGCTGACGTCGATGCACGTGGCGACGGCCAGCGCCATGCCGCTCGTGGTGCTTGGTGGATCGAGCCACTCGGCAACAGTCGGGCTCGGCGGCTTCCAGGAAGCGGATCAAGTGGGAGCCGCCGCGCCGCACTGCAAGTGGACGGCTCAGGTGAACCGCACGGAGCGCATCCCCGAGCTGCTTCATCTTGCCCTGGGTCGGTCCGTGAGTGGTCGTCCGGGCGCAGTCTACCTCGACTATCCCGCGCAGGTGGTCTCACACCGCATCTCCGACGCAGATGTCGGGCTCCGACGGGCTCAGCCCGAGGTGACCGCTCCCCATCCGGACCCGAACGCGATCGAGCGCATCGCGGAGCTGCTGGCCGGCGCTGAGCGGCCCTTGGTGATGCTCGGCAAGGGCAGCGCGTGGGCGGATGCTGGCGCAGCCCTGGAGCGCCTGGTGAACCTGGGGATTCCATACGTGGCGTCGCCCATGGGGCGGGGCGTGATCCCAGACGACAACCCGTACTTCATGAACGCCGCTCGATCCGCCGCTCTGAAGGGCGCCGACGTGATCGTCATGATCGGAGGTCGCTTCAACTGGATCTTCGGCTTTGGCCGGGCGCCGCGCTATGCCGAAGGGGTTCGCATCGCGCAGATCGACGTCGACGCGGAGGAGATGTACAGCTCCGCGGAAGTGGAGCTCGGCGTGGTCGCAGACGCGGCCGTGGCCGCGCAGCAGCTGGGAGAGGCCCTGCAGGGCCGCACACTCCGCTGCGCCGCGACCTCCTGGTTGAAGGAGCTCGGCTTGCAGCGGCAACAGAACGAGCAGGCTCTGGCATCGGCCATGGCGCTCGACTCGGTCCCCATCAACCCCTACCGGCTGGTTCGCGAGGTGCGCGATACGGTGGGCCGGGACGCCTCGATCTCCGTCGACGGCGAGACCATCATGGGCATCTGCCGGGCGATCCTCCCGAGCTACGGCGCCCGTTCTCGTCTCAACGCGGGCACGACGGGCTGCATGGGGACGGGCGTGCCCTACGCGATTGGCGCGAAGCTCGCGGCCCCGGAGCGCCCGTCGATTGCCGTTCTGGGCGACTACGCCTTCGGCGCCGCCGCCATGGAGGTGGAGACGGTCGCGCGCATCGGAGCCTCCGTGGTATTCGTGGTCTCCAACAATCAGGGCATCGCGGGCCACATGATCCAGGACGGGATGTTTCCCGCAGGCTCGCCGCGTATCGCGAGCCTGCTACCCGCGCGTTACGAGAAGATGGCGGAGATGGTGGACGGTCACGCGGAGCGGGTCGAGCGGCCCGACGAGCTACGACCAGCCCTCGAACGCGCGCTCGCAGCTCCGGGCGTGGCCCTCGTCCATGTCCAGGTCGATCCCAAGGCGAGACGTCTCAGCGGAGGCAACTACTTGCGATAGGGAAGGCTTGTTCAGCCCACTCCCGACCCCCTACATTGGCGCAGGCAGAGGAGGAACCGCACATGGCCATGCCGCTCGACGGGATTCGAGTGCTCGACTGGACGATCTGGCAGCAGGGGCCGGTCTCCACGGTGATGCTGGGAGACCTCGGCGCCGAGGTCATCAAGATCGAGGAGCGCGAGGCCGGGGATCCGGGCCGTAGCATCTTCAAGATGGGTGGGAGGGACCTCTCCGATCGCCCGAACTTCTACTTCGAGGCGAACAACCGCAACAAGAAGAGCATCACCCTCGACCTGAAGCAGCAGGATGCGCGGGAGATCGTCTACCAGCTCGTCGCCAGGTCAGACATCTTCGTTCAGAACTTCCGCAAGGGCGTGGCGCAGCGGCTTGGTCTCGATTACGCCACGCTGCGCGAGCACAACGCCAAGCTGATCTACGCCAGCGCGAGCGGCTACGGTCCCGAGGGTCCAGACAGCGGCGAGCCTTCCTTCGACATGCTCGGCCTGGCCCGCTCGGGGATCATGCAGGCCGTTGGCGAGCCGGACATGCCGCCACTCGGCATCGCAGGCGGCGTCGCCGATCAGATGGGCGCGATCATGCTGGCGTACGGGGTGATGGCGGCGCTGGTCGCGCGTGAGCGCCTGGGTGTCGGTCAGCAGGTCGATGCGTCTCACCTGGGAAGCATGGCCATGCTGCAGGGACTGAGCGTCTCGTCGCGACTCATGCTGGGCAAGTCGTTTCGGCGCACGGCGCGCAAGAGCGCGGCGAATCCACTTTGGAACCACTACTGCTGCTCGGACGGCAAATGGATCGCGCTCGCCATGCTCCAGGCCGACCGCTACTGGGGTGATCTGTGTCGGGGGATGGGTCGGCCCGAGCTCGAGACAGACGAGCGCTTCGTCGATCAACGCGCGCGCGGCGCCAACGCCGAGGCCGCAGTTGCGATCCTCGATGGTGTGTTCGCCACAAAACCCCGGGAGGACTGGATGAAGATCCTCCACGAGGCGGGGGACCTGATCTTTACGCTGGTGAACACCGTCGACGAGCTGCCAGAAGATCCGCAGGTCCTGGCGAACGATTACATCGTCGACTTCGAGCACCCGGAATTCGGCAAGACCAAGGTGATGGGGATGCCCGTCCGCCTGAGTGAGACTCCGGGTCAGGTCCGGCTGCCGGCCCCGGAGTTCGGGCAGCACACGGAGGAGATCCTGCTGGATCTGCTCGGCTACAAGTGGGAGCAGATCAGCGACCTGCGCGACCGAAAGGTCATCTAGGACGCCCGCCAGATCAGAGAGCCACCGCGAATCGTGGCCGCGACGTGCTCGCTCGAGAGCCCTCGCCTCGCTGCGGACCACGGTCGATCGAGCAGGCAGAGGTCCGCTGGCCTCCCCACCTCGACCGCCCGCGGCGCCCCGCCGGGTGCCTCGGGCGACGAGGTAAAGAGCGCCAGGGCCTGCTCGGGGCTGAGCCGTTCCTCGGGACCCAGACACAGTCCGGACTCTGTGCGCCGCTCGACCGAAGCACGCATGGCGGCCCATGGGTCCGGATCTCCGAACGGGGCATCGGTGCCGCCGCCAAGGGCGACCCCTGCCTCCAGGAAGCCCCGACCGCGGTACAGCCAGGGCCGGTCCGGCTCATCCACCAGAACCGCGTACTCGTCGCCTCGTTCCCGCACGAAGTTCGGCTGTGTCACCACCGCAACCGGCAGACCGGCCAGCAAACGCATCGCATCGGGGGGCGTGACGGATGCGTGCTCTATGCGGTCTCCTGGCAGGCTGCCGGCGGCCCGAAGAGCCGAGAGTGTGAGCACGAGCTGGACCCGCGTCACGCAGTGGACCGCGATCCGCCTCCCAGCCGCGTGCGCGGAGCGGATGGTCTCTTCGAGCTGGTCGGGCGCCGGGAGATCCTCGTCGCGCAGCAGCAGCTTGACCGGACCCCGTGTGACCCGGTCCGACTCGCCGAGCTCGGAGCTGCCCATCATGACGAGCCGTTGGGGTAAATTCCCTCGCTCGATCGCCGCCTCGAAGGCGCCGAGCTCGTCGGGTCCGTTGCTCGGCGTGGTGTCCGTGAGACCGGTCAGCCCGAGTCGGGCCAGCCTCCTTCCTACCTCCGCCAGCTCCGGGGGACGGGAGCCTTCGAGTCGGCCGCGCAACCAGGCATCCAAGCCGAACAGGCGCCCGGTGGGCCGGCCGTCTGGAGCCCGCTCTACCCCGTCGGCCGCGTCCGCGCCGTCGAGCTCCAGACGGCTGAGCGCGGTCGAGTTCAGCATCCAGAGCGCACCGCTGCGATGTTGGATGCGCAGTGGCCTCCCGGGGAGGAGGGCGTCGAGCTCGGAGCGGGTGAGTACACCCGCGACCGACTCGTGGTAGCCCACCCCGCGGACCCACTCCCCGGCTCCGCGCCACCCGCGCAAGGCCTCCGCCAGCCCTTGCTTGTCACGCACCTCCGGGGGCCCGCAGCGCACCGAGCCCCAGGCCGCAGCCAGGGCGAAGAGGTGCAGGTGATGGTCGTGAAGGCCGGGCAGGAGTGCCCCGCGGTCGGCCTCCAGCACGGCCTCGCCTGGAGCGCGCGAGAGCCCCGCGTCGATTGCCGCAATCCTGCCGTCCGCGAGCCGCACGTCGAGGGGAGCGGACCCGTCGACCTCCGCCCGGCGGATCAGCACGGCGACTCGCTCCTCATGTTGGGTTCTCCTGTGGCGATGCTCCGGCCGCAGCCCGGCTGCGTGGGGCTCGTGTCGGCGAGCGGGGCGCGAGCTGGTATCATGCCGCCACTGATATCATCTCTCGAGGAGGCAGCACCGTCATGGCCGACCTGAAGACGGGATCCAGACTACGCAGCGCCGCGTGTACGACGGAGGTGATGGTTATCTCCGTGCCGGACGAAGCTGTGGCGCTGAGCTGCGGCGGGGTCCCGATGATCGATATCGCAGAGACGCCAGCTGGGGATCTCTCGGTTTCGCCCGATGCGGCCGAGGGGACGAAGCTTGGCAAGCGCTATATCAACGACGCTGGAGCCCTCGAGCTTCTTTGTACGAAGGCCGGAGACGGCTCGATTGCCGCGGGTGGCGTGTTGCTCAAGCTCAAGGAAGCCAAGAAGCTCCCGTCTTCGGACTGACCGATGAACCTGATGATGCTGCTCGACATGGCCGCCGAGGGCTTCGGCGACCGAGTGGCCGTCCAGAGCGGCTCGACCAAGCTGACCTACCAGCAGCTCTTTGGTGCGGCCGGAGCTGCCGCACTGCACCTGCAAGCCTCCGGGGCAGAGCGCATGGCGCTCCTGGACGTGAGCAGCCCGGCCGTCCCCGTCGCGCTCTTCGCCAGCGCCTGGGCCGGGGTCCCCTTCGTGCCCCTCAACTACCGCCTGACCGCCGACGAGCTGGACTCGCTCGTCGGTGAGATCGCGCCCTCCTATCTGGTCACCGACGCGGAGCGCGCGTCGCAGCTCGGGCGTCTCCCCGGCACGAGCCCGGTCGAGCGGGAGGCCTTTCTAGCGCGGATGGTTCCCGGTGGTGACGCGGCGCCAGAGTGGTCGATGGATCCGGACGAGATTGCCGTTCTGCTGTACACCAGCGGCACCACTGGCGCCCCGAAGGCCGCCGTGCTGCGCCACAAGCACCTGGTCTCTTACATCCTCGGCTCGGTCGACTTCGGCGGAGCGGGCGAGGAGGAAGCTACACTCGTCAGTGTCCCGCCTTACCACGTGGCCGGTATGGCGGCTCTCTTGAGCTCCGTCTACTCGGGCCGCCGCGTGGTGCAGCTGCCGGGCTTCTCCGCCGAAGACTGGCTGGCGCTCGCACGCTCCGAGGGCGTCACGCACGCCTTCGTTGTTCCCACCATGCTGGCCAGGATCGTGGATGCGGTGGGGGACGCCGGAAGCGCCAATCTTCCACAGCTGCGGGCGCTCTCCTACGGGGGCGGGAAGATGCCTCTGCCGGTGATCGAGCGCGCGATGAAGCTCTTCCCTGACACGGATTTCACCAACGCCTACGGGCTCACCGAGACGAGCTCGACCATTGCGCTGCTCGGACCCGACGATCATCGCGAGGCGGCCGCCAGCGAGGACCCCGCCGTGAAGCGCAGGCTCGTCTCCGTTGGCCGTGCGCTACCGAGCCTCGACTTCGAGATCCGCGACGAGGAGGGGAAGGAGCTGGCTGCTGGCCAGGTCGGAGAGATCTACGTGCGCGGCGAGCAGGTTTCGGGCGAGTACCTGGGCCACGGCACCCGGCTGGAGAGCGACGGCTGGTTCCCGACCCGCGACAGCGGCTCGATGGACTCGGAGGGCTACGTGTTCGTGGAGGGCCGGATCGACGACGTGATCGTTCGGGGTGGCGAGAACCTGTCGCCTGGCGAGATCGAGGACGTGCTTCTCGAGCACAAGGCAGTCGCGGACTGCGCTGTCGTGGGGATCCCCGACGTGCAATGGGGCGAGGCGGTCGCAGCGGCGGTGGTGACGCGGCAGGGAAGCTCGGTGAGCGTGTCCGAGCTGCAAGACTGGGTCAAGGGAAGGCTGCGCTCCTCGCGGGTGCCGTCGCGCATCGAGTTCAGTGACGAGCTGCCGTACAACGAGACCGGCAAGCTGCTGCGCCGCGTAGTGCGGGCCGACCTGGCGGGAGACTGAGCCGAGGCGTGCTGACGCTGGCACAGGCCGTCGACCGACTGCAGTCGCCGTATGGCCTGGAAGCCCTCTCCCCGGTCATGGGAGCCGGTCCGGCACTCACGGTAGACGTGTCCTCGAGCGCCGCCGTAGGCGCGGAGGCGCTGGCCGTCGCGCGCACGGCGCTCGCGCAGCTGCCCTGCGTGTCCGTCGCCGTGTGCGGCGACGCGCTCTCGGAGACCGGCGCCGCGCTGCTCGACCGCTTCGACCTCGCGGTCTCGTCACGCGACAAGCTCGACGAGCTCCTGGAGTCCATCGGCCACACTCCACTCGCCGCTCTGGCCCTGGTCCAGCAGCTGCGCCAGAGCGAGAACCTCGACGTGCACGGCGCGCTGGTGGCCGAATCCCTGGTCTACTCCACGCTGCAGAGCGGTCCCGAGTTCGCCGCCTGGCTGGCGCAGCGCAAGTCGCGCCAGCGCAGCCGAAAGGGAGATCCCGGCCCCGCCGTCCGCGTGGAGCGCGAGGGCGGCAGCCTGCGCCTGACCTTGAATCGCCCTGGCAAGCGGAATGCCTTCTCGGCCGAGATGCGCGATGGCTTGTCCGAGGCGCTGCAGCTGGTGCTGACCGACAGAGAGGTGCGGCACGTGGTGCTCAGTGGTGCGGGCCCGTCGTTCTGCAGCGGAGGAGACCTGGACGAGTTCGGCACGCTGCCCGATCCCGCGACCGCGCACGCGATCCGGAGCACGCGCAACCCGGGCCGCATGCTCGCGGCGTGTGCCGAACGCGTTCGCGTCGAGGTTCACGGAGCCTGCGTGGGCGCGGGCATCGAGCTTCCCGCGTTCGCGGGACACGTCGTGGCGAGCGAGGATGCCTTCTTTCAGCTGCCGGAGGTGGGCATGGGCCTGGTCCCGGGAGCCGGTGGTACGGTGAGCATCCCGCGCCGGATCGGGCGACAGCGCACGGCCTACCTGGCTCTCTCGGGAGCGCGGCTGGACGTCCCGACGGCCCACCTCTGGGGCCTCGTCGACGAGATCCGTCCGGCCGCGCGGGGCAGCGCGTAGGTCTGGTAGGCTGGCCTCCCTTCCGGAGGCTGACGTGGCGTCAAAGGCCCTCTCCCATCTCCGCATCTGTGACTTCACCGGTCAGCTCGCCGGTGCCGGCGCGACCCGTTTCCTGGCTGCGTTCGGCGCGGAGGTGATTCGCATCGAGGATCCGGTCCGGCAGGGTCGCTGGGACATCCTGCGCGGAATGGGACCCTTCAAGGACGAGCGCCGCGGCCTCGAGCTCAGCGGCTCGTTCAACAACCACAACGTCGAGAAGCTCGGGATCACGCTCAACCTGCGCACGGAGCGGGGCAAGGAGCTGCTCGCCGAGCTCGTGAAGCGCTCCGACGTCGTCTCGGAGAACTTCGCCTCGGGCGTCATGGAGCGCCTCGGCTTCGGGTACGCGCAGCTCAAGGCTCTGAAGTCGGACATCATCTACGTCTCGAACTGCGGCTTCGGGCACAGTGGGCCCTACGTCAAGTTCAAGACCTGGGGCCCGATCGTCCAGGCGATTAGCGGCCTCACGTTCAGCTCGGGTCTGCGCGACCAGCCTCCCGCGGGCTGGGGCTACTCGTACATGGATCACACCGGTGGCTACTACATGGCCATCTGCATCCTCATGGCGCTGCACAACCGCAACCGGAGCGGCGAGGGTCAGTGGGTCGACATGTCCTGCACGGAGGCGGGGGCCACCCTCAACGGTCCGGCCCTGCTCGACTCCACGGTGAACGGGCGACGTCTGCGTCGGCCCGGTCTGCCGGACAGCAACCGCAGCCAGTTCCCCGCCATGGCACCGCACGGCATCTACCCGGCGCGCGGAGAGGATCGCTGGATCGCGATCGCCTGTCGGAACGACGCTGACTGGCGGACTCTGGCGGAGTGCGTCGACCCCGCGTGGCTCGACACCGCGCGCTTCGCGAGCCTGGCAGGGCGACTCGAGCACGAGGACGAGCTCGACCGCGCCCTGGCCGACTTCACCTGTAAGCACGACCCCTTCGAGCTCGCTCTTAGCTTGCAGTCCGCGGGCATTCCTGCGACCGCGGTGCAGAAGCCCGAGGAGCGCATCGACAAGGACTCCAGCACCGAGGCCTGGGGGCTCTGGCCCACCGTTGTGCACAGGGACATGGGCGAGGTACGCGTTGACGGGCTGCCCGTCCATCTGTCGAAGACCGACTGGGAGCTCGAGAACGGGGCTCCCTGCCTCGGCGAGCACAACGAGCGCGTGTTTGGCGAGATCCTCGGGCTTTCCGACGCCGAGATCGGGGACCTGCGCGAGGGGGGCGTGATATGACGAGCGATCCCGCTCCCGGAGCTCTGTCCGATCTGCGAGTGATCGAGCTCTCGAGCGAGTGCGGCGCCTTTGCGGGCAAGCTGCTGGGCGACATGGGCGCGGAGGTGATCGTGGTCGAGCCGCCGGAGGGCAGCTCGCTGCGCGCCTGTGGTCCCTTTCTCGACGACGAGCCGGGCCCCGAGCGGAGCCTCTCCTGGTGGCACTACAACACCAGCAAGCTCGGTGTCAGCCTCGATCTCGAGAGCGGGACCGAACGCGAGCGCTTTCGCCGCTTGGTCGCCAGTGCGGATCTGCTGATCGAGTGCGAGGCTCCGGGCCGCATGGCCGAGCTCGGACTCGACTACTCCGATCTCCAAAAGCTGCGGCAGGACCTGATCATGGTCTCGATCACGCCCTTCGGCAGGGCGGGACCGCGCTCCGAGGACCACGCGACCGACCTGACGGTTCTCGCGGGCGGCGGCCCCGTCTGGAGCTGTGGCTACGACGACCACTCGCTGCCGCCGGTGCGCGGCGGTGGGAACCAGGGCTACCACACGGGCTGTCACTTTGCGGTGATGTCTGCGCTGGTAGCCCTGCTCCTGCGCCACGAGACCGGCGTGGGCCAGCACATCGACGTCTCCATGCACGCCGCCGCAAACGTGACGACGGAGGCCGCGAGCTACGACTGGCTGGTCGCCCAGAGCACCGTGCAGCGTCAGACCGGTCGTCACGCGGCGGCGCACATGACCCAGGAGAGCCAGATCCGCTGCGCGGATGGACGCTACGTGAACACGGGCGTCCCCCCGCGCGCCCCGCCAGAGTTCGCCGCGCTCTACGCCTGGATCGAGGAGCTCGGGCTGCTCGAGGAGTTTCCCGAGGCCTTCCTGCTCAAGCTGGGGCAGGAGCGCGAGCGCATCGACCTGTCGATGATTCGGGAGGACGAGGAGCTGAGGACGATCTTCGGCGCCGGACGCCTGGGCCAGAACCTCGTCGCCTCGAAGATCTCGGCGTACGACTTCTTCGTAGGCTCGCAGGAGCGCGGCTTGCCTGTCGGTATCATCTACTCCCCGGAAGAGGTGATGGAAGACCGCCACTTCGTGGCGCGCGGCTTCCCGGTGGAGGTCGAGCACGATAACCTCGGCCGCAGCTTCACCTATCCCGGCGCACCGTACGTGTTCCACGGCTCCCCCTGGCGCATCCAGCGCCGCGCACCACTCCTTGGCGAGCACAACGAGCAGGTCTTCGCCGCGCTGGATTGATTCGACAGGATTCGCGCCGACGGCACGAGAGGCGTCACGTCGTGAGCGAGCTGCGAGCGCTGTTGGTAACTCCACTCTCCGGACCGCTTGCGAGCTTCGGCCGCGTCGGAGCCGAGGCTCTTCGCCTCTGGGCGGCTGAAGCCGCGGATCTTCCGCCCACCTGGCGGGGCGTTCGGCTCGACGTCCACGACGCTCACCCGGACCCCGCCGCCGCAATGCGACGCGGACTGGCCTCACGGCCTCATCTGATCTTTGGTTCGTATGGAAGCCGCCCCTCGTTGCGGGCGCTCGCGGCGACCGAGCGGGTTGTCTGGAACCACGGCGGTGCGAGCTCGACCATCCGCTCGCCTGCGTTTCCGCGGGCGGTGAACGTCCTCGCTCCGGCGTCCACCTACTTCCGGGGCACTCTCGAGGCGGTGCGCAGCAGCGATGCGACGGCGCAGCAGGTAGTGATCATGCATGGCAGAACCGGATTCGGCACCGACGTAGCAAAGGGCGCCGCGGAGGATGCTGCTCGGCTCCACTTCAGGGTGACGACGATCGGTTTCTCGAGCGGGGAGGCGCTGCGCGCCGCCTCCCAGCTTCCCGATGGGGAGGTGCTCCTCGTCGTGGGCACCTTTGGCGACGAGCTCGCGGCCGCCCGGGCCCTGCAGGGACGGGAGTGGCGTGCGGTGGGATTCGTCGGGGCTGGAGTGGACGAAGTCCTGGCGCCTCTCGGCCCCGCGCGCGAGGGTCTTCTCGGTCCGGCACAATGGGTCGCGACCGCCGCGTCCGTGGCCGACGAAGGTCCCGATGTGCCGTGGTTTCTGACTCGGTACCGGTCAGCCGTCGGAAGCGATCCTCCCTACCCCGCCGCGCAGTCCTTCGCCGCCGGAGTTCTCGCCGCACGCTGCCTCAGGGACGCCGGGGCAGTGGAAGACGCGGCCCAACTGGCCGCCGCTCGGAGCCTCGATTGCCGAACTCTCTTCGGAGACTTCCGCCTCGACCCGACGACCGGGCTTCAAGTCGGGCACGAGGTACTCACCGTGCAATGGCAAGGAGGCGCGCGAC
The DNA here is from genome assembly GCA_965247115.1 of Myxococcota bacterium. Lineage (GTDB taxonomy): Bacteria > Myxococcota_A > UBA9160 > SZUA-336 > SZUA-336 > JAUXJB01. The sequence goes on along the minus strand of CBDFGR010000003.1, from coordinate 531,818 downwards.
GTATCGTGTGGCCTCCCAGGTTCGCCGACCGGTCCCTCATCTATCCTCGCATCACGCAGTGACGACCTACGCATACGAGCCGGGCACCTCAACCGAGCCCGTGAGCTCGCGGACGGAACGGATAAGGACTGCTGGCTCGTCGACGATGCTGCGGAGATCGGTCCAGAATGCTTCGGCGCCCGAGCTCAGACGCCGTAGAGCTTGGCTGCCTGCTGCTCCAGCTCGGGGCGGAAGTCGGGGTGGGAGATCGCGGCCAGCTCCCGGGCGCGCTGCTTGATGGTCTTGCCGCGCAGCGTCGCGATGCCGTACTCGGTCACCACGTAGTCCACGTAGGTACGCGGTACCGTGACGGCGGCTCCCGGCCCGAGCGTGGGCACGATGCGCGATACACGCTCGCCCGTACTGCTCGGGACGGAGCTTGACGGCACGACGCTCACCGACTTGCCGCCGGGTGAGTACGCGCCGGCGATCATGAACACCGTCTGCCCACCCACGCCGGTGAACGGTCGGTGGTCGAGTGACTCTGCGGAGACCTGGCCGGTCAGGTCGACCACGAGGGCGTTGTTCACCGCGACGAAGTTCTCCTGCAGGATGAGGCGGCGCAGGTCGTCCGTGAAGCCGAAGTCGTAGAGCTCGAAGATCGGGTTGCCGTCGATGGCTTGTAGCTCCTCCTTGCTGAGGGCGACAAGCGCGCTGCCCACCACCTTGTACGGATGGAGGGTCTTGTACTTCCCGGTGACGACACCCTTCTTCACGAGGTCGACAATGCCGCCCGTGATGAGCTCGGTCTGGACGCCGAGGTCGTGCTTGTGGTCCAGGTAGAGCCCGAGCGACGCGGAAACCATCCCGACGCCCATCTGGAGCGTGTCCCGGTCGTTCACGAGCTCGGCGGCGACGAGCGAGCAGATCACCTCCACGACGGCGATCTCCTCCTCGCTGCGCACCTCCGCAGGCGCGTCCCCCGTCTGGACCTCGCCCTCGACGAGCAGGTCGATCTCGTCAAGGTGAATGTAGTTCTCGCCGTAGGTCCGGATGAAGCCCGGCTGCACCTCCGCGATCACCATCCTGGCGTTCTGGCTCGTGGTGCGGGAGAAAAAGACGCCCGGTCCAAAGCTGCAGAAGCCCTTGTCGTCGGGTGGCGAGACGGGCACCAGGAACACGTCCGGGTGCTCGGTGAACCCCGGCGGGATGGAGTAGCTCTTCCAGATCCCGACCGGCAGGTACTCCATCTCTCCTGCGTGGCAGGCGGCCCGGTTCGGAGGGGTCGCGTAGTTGTCATGCAGCTCGAAGGCGCCCCGGGCATCGGGATCGGTCCAGGCGAAGAGCGCGGCGGGGTGATCGATCCGCACGTTCTCGAGGCTGCCCGACTTCGCCCGGTCCAAGAGCGCCGTACACAGCGTGTAGGGAGTGGTGATGTAGGGAGCGACGGCGACCGTGAGGCCCGACTTCACCTCCGCAATTGCCGCGTCGAGCGAGACGAGCTTGTTGCCACAGCGTTCGTGCCAGTCCATCGCGCCTCTCCTGAGCCGACCTCTGCCGGAGTATACCCATCCGGGGAGGCGAGGGGGCCCGGAGCCTCTCGTACTCTGAGCGTGGCGTCGGACGAATCCTTCCACGCGTCTGAGGTAGACTGAGCGAGGGGCGACGAAGGAGCTGGCGATGAGACTTGAGGGCAGGGTGGCTATCGTGACCGGCGGGGGTCGGGGCATCGGTCAGGCCGAGTGTCACGAGCTGGCGCGCCAGGGGGCGTCGCTCATCGTGAACGACTTCGGCGGTGGTGCGGACGGCACCGGCGGTGCGAAGGGGCCGGCAGACGAGGTGGCCGATGCCGTCACGGCGGCCGGTGGCAAGGCCATCCCCCACTACGGGGACGTGTCGAACATGGCGACCGGCGAGGAGCTTGTGCAGCTCGCGCTGCGCGAGTTCGGGCGACTGGACATTCTGATCAACAATGCGGGCATCCTCCGTGATCGCATGCTCCACAACATGACGGAACAAGAGTGGGATGGGGTGATCGCCGTGCACCTCAAGGGGACCTTTGTCTGCACCCGGGCGGCTGCGACGGTGTTCCGGGACCAGCGCTCCGGAGTCGTCGTGAACACGGGCAGCGAGTCGGGGCTCGGCAACATGGGGCAGAGCAACTACTCAGCTGCAAAAGAGGGCATCGCGGGCTTTACACGCACCGTCGCCCGGGACCTCGGCCGTTACGGCTGCCGCTGTAACGTGATCCGACCCCGCGCCGCGACGCGCATGACGCTCTCCGACGAGCTGCGCGAGGCCGCTGAGCGCTCACGCAAGGCGGGCGAGCCCGCGGTGGACATCGCCCAGATCGAGAAGCAGACGCCCGCTGCGGTGGGGGCGTTCGTAGCGTGGCTCTGCAGTGACGCCGCCGCGAACGTGAACGGGCAGGACTTCGTCGTCAGCGCCGAACAGATCAGCCGCATGACGCAGCCGAAGCCCGAGGGAACCGTTTTCTCTACGGACGGGTGGTCGCTGGATCAGCTGGATGCCGCGCTGCCTGCGACGCTCGTGCGTGGACTCAAAAACGAGTTTGCGCCGAAGCAGAAGAGCTAGACGACCGGAGAGCTCCCGCCGTCCACGTTGATCGCGGTACCCGTGACGTAGGACGCCGCGTCCGACGCGAGGAAGCAGGCCAGGTTCGCGAACTCCTCGGCGTCTCCCATGCGACCGACGGGGATGCGTTCTCCCGTGCGCGCGATGAAGTCGTCGAAGGAAAGCTCGGGCGCGGCGCGCTGGTGCATGGCCGTCCATTGCGCCGTGACCAGCAGGCCGGTGCACAGCGCGTTGACCAGCACGTTGTCAGGCGCGCCCTCGCCAGCCAGGACCTTTGTGAGTGCCATTCCCGCGGCGCGGGAGACCGCGGTCGGCGCGCTACCTGCGCGCGGTGCTTTCGCGCCGCTGTTGAGCACGTTGATGATTCTCCCCCACCTCCGCTCCCTCATGCCCGGCAAGGCGAGCCGCGCGAAGCGAATGGCCGCGAAGAGCTTCAGGTCCAGATCCTCCTGCCACTCCTCGTCCGTCAGCGTCTCGAAGCGTCCCGTCTTCGAGGTCCCCGCGTTGTTCACCAGAATGTCGATCTTGCCGAGATCCGCCTGGACCCGCTCCCAGGTATCGTTGATCTGGCGGGGATCGCGAACGTCGCACGAGTAGGCCCGGACCTCGACCTCGGGAGCCGCGGCCGCAATGTCCTTTCGCGCCGCTTCGAGCAGCTCCGGTCGTTTCGCGAGAATCGCCAGGTTCGCTCCGGACGTCGCGAACTTGAGCGCCATCGCGCGGCCGAGGCCCAGGCTGCCTCCGGTGATCAGCGCGGTCCGCGAGTCCAGGCGTACGTCCATCAGAGTCGGCCCCGGTCGTGCGGCGCCCCGAAATCGAGCTCGGGACCCTTCGGGATCAGCGCCACCGCGCTGCGCCCCCGCGCGTTTGACCAGTAAATGCGCTTGATGTGCGAGAGGCTGACGGTCTCCGCGACGCCGGGAAACTGGTAGAGGTCGCGCGTATAGCCCCACAGGTTCTCGTAGTCGACGATGCGCCGCAGGTTGCAGCGGAAGACAGGGTAGTAGGCCGCGTCGAAGCGGACCAGGCTGCAGAAGAGCCGCCAGTCGCTCTCGGTGACGCGGTCACCGAGCAGGTAGCGCTGGCGCCCAAGCCGCTCCTCGAGCTCGTCGAGGAGTGCGAACAGCCGCTCAAAAGCCGCCTCGTAGGCCTCTTGCGTGCCGGCGAATCCGCAGCGGTACACGCCGTTGTTTACGTCGCTGTAGATGCGCTCATTCAATGCGTCGATCTCGTTCGCAAGGTCGCCTGGATAGAAGTCGAGCTTCGCGTCTCCCCACGCGTTGAAGGCGTGGTTGAACATGCGGATGATCTCGGACGATTCGTTGTTCACGATCGTCCCGGTCTTGCGGTCCCAGAGCACAGGCACGGTGACGCGCCCCGTGTAGTCGGGCTTTGCGGCCGTGTAGACCTGGTGCAGCTGCTCGGCGCCAAAGATGGGGTCCGGGATGCAGCCCGGTCCGGGAGCGAAGCGCCAGCCGCTGGGTCCCGCGGCAGGCGCGGTCGCCGAAAGCGAGACGACGCCCTCGAGCCCCTTTACCGCGCGGTACAGAAGAGCGCGGTGGGCCCAGGGGCAGCCCCGGTTCACGTACAAGTGATAGCGACCCGGCTCCGCCGGAAAGTCGCTGGACCCGTCCGCGCAGACCCAGCTCCGAAAGCTCGAGTCCGGCCTCTGAAACCCGCCCCGCTCATCGAGCCGGCGCGGATCCTCGTCCCGCCAGACACCGTCCACGAGTAGCCCCATTCCCCAAGTATAGAACGAATGCAAACGCAGCGAAGGCCCACCTACTGCAGTCGCTTGAAGCGCAGACGGTGGGGCTGCTCTGCCCGGCCTCCGTGACGTCGCCGCAGGTCTAGCTCGTACTCGCCGAAGTTGCCCGCGAAGAACTCGACGTGGCTGTCGCCCTCGAACGCGAGGATGTGCGTCGCGATCCGGTCGAGAAACCAGCGGTCGTGCGAGATCACCACGACGCAACCGGCGAAGCCCAGCACCCCCTCCTCGAGCGCGCGCAATGTGTCGACGTCGAGGTCGTTCGTCGGCTCGTCGAGCAGGATCACGTTGCCGCCGCTCGTAAGCACGCACGCCAAGTGCAGCCGGTTGCGCTCGCCTCCCGACAGCATGCCGACGCGCTTCTGCTGGTCCGCTCCCTTGAACCCGAACGACCCCACGTATGCGCGGGTCGACAGCTCGCGCTGGCCAAGGGCGATGCGTTCCTGGCCCTGGCTGATCGTCTCCCACACGCTGCGCTCCGGGTCGAGCTGGCTGCGATCCTGATCCGCGTAGGCGAGCGTGACGGTTTCGCCGATCTGGATCTCGCCAGCATCCGGCTTCTCCTCGCCGACGAGGAGGCGGAAAAGCGTCGTTTTGCCGGCGCCGTTGCCCCCGATCACGCCGACGATCCCACCGGCCGGCAGGCTGAAGGAGAGATCGTCGATCAGGAGCTGATCGCCGTAGGCCTTCCGCAGCCCGCGGACCTCGATCACCTGCTCGCCGAGGCGCGGACCCGGGGGGATCGCGATCTCCACGCTCTCCGGGAGGCGTCGCTCCTCTTCGTGGCGCAGCTTCTCGAACGCGTTGATGCGGGCCTGGCCTTTGGCCTGGCGCGCGCGCGGCGACATGCGGATCCACTCGAGCTCGCGCGCAAGCGTCCGTGCCTTGGCACTCTCGCGCTTCTGCTCGCCGCGCAGCCTCTGCGCCTTCTGATCGAGCCAGCTGGAGTAATTGCCCTTGTACGGGATGCCGCGCCCGCGATCCAGCTCCAGGATCCAGCCCGCGACGTTGTCGAGGAAGTAGCGGTCGTGCGTCACGCCGACGACCGTTCCCGGATACTCCTGCAGGAAGCGCTCCAGCCATGCGACTGATTCCGCGTCCAGGTGGTTCGTGGGCTCGTCCAGCAAGAGCAGGTCGGGCTTCGTGAGCAGCAGCCGGCACAGGGCGACGCGACGCTTTTCGCCACCCGAGAGCGTGCTGACCGCGGTGTCGCCCGGCGGGAGACGCAGGGCGTCCATGGCGATCTCGAGCGTGCGGTCGAGCTCCCAGGCGCCAGCCGCATCGATCGCGTCCTGGACCTGCGCCTGGCGCGCGAGCAGCTTGTTCATCTCGTCGTCTTCCAATGGCTCGGCGAAGCTGGCGCTGATGTCCTCGAACTGCTGCAGCAGGGCGCGGATCTCCGCCACCCCCTCCTCGACGTTCCCGAGCACGTCCTTCGAGGCGTCGAGCTCAGGCTCCTGGGGCAGGTAGCCGACGCGGATCCCCTCGCCGGGCCGGGCCTCGCCCAGGATCTCGGAGTCGTCGCCCGCCATGATGCGGAGCAGCGTGCTCTTGCCTGCCCCGTTGTGTCCGAGCACGCCGATCTTGGCGCCTGGCAGGAAAGCCAGAGTGATTCCCTCGAGCAGCACGCGATCCGGCGGGACGACCTTGCCGAGGTCCTCCATGGTGTAGACGAATTCCGGCATGCCGGGGAGACTAGGAAACTTCGAGATTCGCTTCAGGATAGGGCCCCGGCTGCCGTCTAAATCGGTACAATCAGGTGGGCCGTTTTCGAGAGGACCTCGTTGCCTCCATCCGCGGAAGACCAACCTCCCAGTACCAGACAGGTGCCCGAGCGTCCGTGCCAGTCCGGACGCACAGAGGTGATGGCCTGCGGCCCCCGCTTCTCCCGCCCCGAAGCGATGCGCTTCTAGGCCCTTTCCTCAGTTCCGCCGAGGCCGCTCGGCCCCGAACCGCCCCGGCCCACTCGGAGAGTCCATGGACCCGATCCTGTCCGTAGCAATCATTCTCGGCTGCCTGGCCATGTCAGCCTTCTTCTCCGGCAGCGAGACCGCCCTGCTGCGCCTGCGTGCCCACGAGGTGGAGCAGGACGTCCGCGCGGCCATGCAGCCCGCCCCGGTGGCGGTGCGAAACCTGCTGGCCTCCACGTCCCGACTGCTGGTCACGATCCTGCTGGGCAACAACGTCGTGAACATCCTCGGCTCTGCGGTCGCAGCAGCGCTGGCGATCAGCTTTCTGGGCGTGCAGAACGGGATCCTGATCGCGACTGCAATCATGACAACGCTGGTGCTGATCTTCGCCGAGGTGCTGCCCAAGGCGGTCGCCGCGCGCTACCCACGGCGCATTTCGTACATGGTGGGGCTGCCGCTCTACCTGCTCCACTGGGTCCTGCGGCCACTGCACATCGTCTTCGACCTCTTGATCGAGCCTGTGGTGCGGAGGGTCTCCGGGCCCTCCGAGGAAGAGGCGCTGGGAAGCACCGAAGACGTGCTGCGCCTGGCCCGCCAGGCCAAAGAGCAAGGGCAAACGCGGGGCTCCCCGCTCGCCATCATGGGCGCGACGGCCGGCGCGGCCCAGATGACCGTCGAGGAGATCATGGTGCCGCGGACGGAGATCGTTGCATTCCCGATCAGCACCGAGGCCTCGGAGCTGCTCGAGAACGTTCTGCGGGAACGCTTCACGCGCGCGCCCATCTACGAGGATGACATAGACAAGATACTCGGCGTCGTTCACCTGAAGGACCTGATCAAGCTGGTTCGTGGCGGCGGCTCCGATCTGCACAGCATCATCAAGCCTGTGCTGCGCGTGCCCGAGCGGAAGCCGATCCTTCCGCTGCTCGCCGACATGCAGCGCGCCTTCGTGCACGTTGCCATGGTGAAGGACGAGTTCGGCGTTACGGAGGGCATGGTCACGCAGGAAGACATCCTGGAGGAGATCGTCGGTGAGATCCGGGACGAGTTCGACCGCGAGGAGCTGCTGGACATCCGCAAGCTAGGCGACGGCAGCTACCAGGCGCTGGGACGCGTCACCGTGCTCGACTTCAACCGCGAGACGAGCTGGGAGGTGCCGGCCGAGCGCGGTGACACGTTGTCCGGCCTGATTTTCAACGAGCTCGGCCGCGCGCCGCGGAAGAGCGACGTTGTCCAGCTCCCTGGCTACGAGTTTGCCGTTGCCGACATCTCGGGCACCCGCATCACGCGCGTGCGCGTTCGCAGGTGCGAGAAGGCGCGCACGAACGGGGGCTCTCCCGGCTAGGCGCGGGTCTCCTCATCGCTCTCGACCGGAGACACCGTGATCGGGTGGGGAGCGTAGTCCGGGCCATCCCCCCAGCCGTCGACCCGTTCTGCCTCGGCGAGCCAGGAGGCGGCGACCGATTCGTCGAGCACGACCGAGCTGTCATCGAAGCCCTCGGAGAGACTCTCCCAGAGCTCTTGACCGCCGTTCTCCCACCAGGCCCGGGTAGGGTTCTCGAAGTCGATCGCCAGTCGCACGAGCATGCCAAGCCCTTCGGAAGCGGCGGCTACGCTGCGGTCCCGCCAGCGGAAGGGTAGCTCAGTTCCGCACCGCGAAGCGCAATCGGGCGCGCAGGCGTCCGACGGCCTTCGAGTGAATCTGGCACACGCGGGACTCGGTGATCCCCAGGATGTGCCCGATCTCCTTCAGGTTGAGATCCTCGTAGTAGTACAGCGACACGACCAGCCGCTCCTTCTCCGGGAGCGCCTCGATGCCGGTACCCAGGGCCTGCGTGAGCTCCCGGGTCTTGAGGGTCGTGAAGGGATCCTCTGCGTTCACGTCCTCGAGGTTCGCGCTCGGAGCCGGGTGGTCGGAGTCGCTCTGCGCGCGCAGGTCGTCCATGTTCACGATGGAGATCCCCCGCGTCTGACTGAGCAGGGCGTGGAACTCGCTCAGGTCGATACCCAGCGAGTCCGCAATCTCGGAGTCGCTGGCCTGGCGCCCCAGGCGCTTCTCGGCCTCGCTGTAGGCCTGCTCGACCCTTCGGCTCTTCTGGCGAACCGAGCGCGGAACCCAGTCAAGCGAGCGGAGCTGGTCTAGGATCGCACCTCGAATCCGGAACTCCGCATATGTCTTGAACTTGCAGTCTTTGTCCGGGTCGTACTTGTCGACCGCGTCCATCAGCCCGATGACCCCGGTGTTGTACAGGTCCTCGAGGTCGACGTGCGACGGGAGCCGAACTGCGATCCGGCTCACGATGTAGCTGATCAGGGTGGTGTGCTCGAGAACGATCCGGTCCTTGAGGTCCGCTGGGATTCGGCCCCCGTCCTTCCACGCTTCCCGGATCATTGCCTCCATGCGTGCACTCCCTCCGCAGTCTCCGCGCGGTGAAGGCCCTTTGTGCAAAGGCAGTGCCGGGGTCGAGGGCGCGTCCGAGTGGCTCCAGGATCTTCACGGTCCGGCTCGGGGTGACGCTAGAAGTCATCGAGAATGCTGGGGAACTGACAGGGCATCGCGGTGGGTGCAGGGAGACTCCCCCAAGCGACATTGCCGGCCTCTGGGGTGAGCAAGGGTCAAGACTTTGACGATTACGCCGGCCGAGCGCTGGAATCTCGACGCTCGGTGGACGTCGAGCCTGGCTAGCCCGCGGAGCGCCGGGCCGGAGGCTCTTCGCCGGCGATCAGCTCGTCCTCCTCCGAATCGGAGCCCTCCGTGAAGGGCGCCTCGATGGCGTCGGGAAAGTCGTTGAAGGGGAACGGCAGCGCATCGGAATTGTGCGTCAGGTAGCGGAGCATGCGATAGAAGTAGGTGGAGATGCGGTTCCCGAGCTCGCACACCCGCTGGCTCGGCTCGCGTTTGGTGACGAGCGTGTACAGGAGCTGGAAGACCACGAGGGCGCCTACCACTGTCTCCAGCACGCTGATGATCAGGGCGAAGAGCAGGCTATACGCCATGCGTAGCGCCGTATCCGTCCGCTCGATCCCGCCTTCTTCGTAATCCATGGCGACCTCCTGTCTGATTCGGCTGCAGACTCAGGGTGCATGCAGCGTACCAGCTCGGCGAGGCTCTCTGGGGGCGATCGCGGCGCCTGGCTGGCGCACCGCGGTTCCCGGTGTCCGGCGATTCTTGCACCTCGCGACCGATCCCGGCCGCGCGTAGACTCATTCCTGATGGCGGAACGCACGCGCTCACATCCGTTATTGCGCTACACGCTCTTGCAGGTGCCGGATGTAGCTCTGGCGGCGCTCGTCGTCTGGGCATTGTGGAACTGGCTGCTCATTCCGGGCTGGGTGGCACTGGTGGGGCTCGCCGTTTGGATTGCAAAGGACATCGCGATCTATCCACTCGTGCGGCGCTCGTTCAGTCTGGGCGAGAGCGAGTGGGTGGGCGTCCGGCCTCTGATCGGGGCGCGAGGAGTCGCGACGGAGGACCTGTCGCCGACCGGCTGGGTGCGCGTCAAGGGGGAGCTCTGGCAGGCTCGGGCCAGCGAAGACGCTCCGGTGCCCGGGGGCAGCCACGTGCGTGTTCGGGAGGTACGGGGAATGACGCTCCTGATCGAGAGTGACCAGGGACCGACACGACTCAAGCAATCGGCGGCGGCGGACGTAGAGCCAGCGGATGGAGACGATCGCGCGGCGGATCAGGGACCTGATGGCGACGAAGTTCGACATCGACAAGTCGACGCTCGCCCCAGACGCCGACCTCTCGGATGAGCTCGGCGCGGACTCCTTGGACCTGGTCGAGCTGATGATTGCGATCGAGGCGCTCTTCGAGATCCATATCCCCGACAAGGACTTCGCGGAGTTACAGACGCTCTCCGAGGTTGCGGGTTACGTGGCCGGGCGGCTGTAGTCGGCGTGAGTGCTCGGAGCGGCCCACAGACCGCGCTGCGGCAGCGGTACGAGCAGATCCGGGGCCACCCCGTCGAACGGCAGCTGCACCAGTGTGTCGACTACCTCGAGAACCCGGAAGTATTCGTGGCGGAGTTCGTCGACTCGTATCAGTCGATGGAACGCTTCGCGCAGAGTGGGAGGCGCATGCCCCGAGGCTCCTCCTCGGAGCTCGTCGGCGCTGCGAAAGCCATCGAGTCCCTCGCCGGGGCAGAGCGAATCATCGTGCCCGAGCGCGGCACCTACTCGTTCCGTCTGGTCTCTCCGGAGCAGGACCCCCCGAAGCATCCACCCCTGATCGACTATACGGCCGTGACGCTGGCTGACCCTCCGTCGCCCATTCTCGGCGGCGTCGCAGCCCCACCGGGAAGATCCCCGTATCTCACCCTGCTGCGCCTCCTGATCGGCCTCTCCGAGGTCTCCCCGCCCCATTGCCTGGCAGGCTCGGCAACCGACTTGTTCGGTATCGCCACCCACGACGCGTTCGACCTGCACCTCGTCGTGCAGCGCTCCGAGCACGAGGAGTGCATCGAGCCCCTCCAGCAGCTCACCTGGGACCTGGCCGACGTCTTTCGCGCCCGCGTCGCCGACGAATGGCAGTTCCCCAACCCGCTCCATCAGATCTCCTGCCTGGAGCTGGACATCGAGGACTTCGGAGGCTCCCTGGCCCTCGCCTGGTCCGTCTGACTGCCTTGTGGGACCCGGCCGCGGGCGGCACGCGGCCACCCACCTCCGCTCAGGGCTACGCCCTTCGCTGCGCGCGCCGCTACTGCGGCGCTTGCATGGTTGCCAAGCCGCCTACCGGAATCCGAACTTGGGGACGGTCCTTAATCCGAACTTGTTTGCCGGCGTCGGAACCGCTGGTCACTGAGGTCGGACTCTTGGGCACATTCGGTCATCTAGGCGTCGCAGCGGTCGTCTCACGCGGAATAAGTTCGGACTAAGGACCGTCCCTAAGTTCGGTACGGAGTTGGGGTTCGGAAGGCGAGCGCTAGGAAGCGTCGCGTTCTCGGAAGATGGCGAAGGCGCTGGTGTAGGCGTGGAGGAAGGTCTGCGTGCGGACGGGGCCGATCTCGCCGTTGCAGAAGAAGCCTGTCAGGGGGACCTGACTGACCAGTGAGCGGAAGGCGCGGCTGTCGTGGTCTGGCGTGCCGTACAGCCCGGCGCCGCGACCGAGGCAGGAGAAGAGCAGGGCGCCGCGGGCCTTGTTTGCCCCGACGTCGCTGCTGTACCGGTTGAGGCATCGCTCCAGGTCCAGGGTGGAGGCCTTCGCGTCGCGCAGGTGGAACTGCACCACCTGGGATTGTCGAAGTGGAGCGGCGATGGAGAGCGCGCCGTCGTCGGGGTCGATGCCGATGATGTTGCGGATCAGGAAGTCGCCTTGCTTGTACTCGCCTTGGTCAGACTGCATCTCCAGGCCGAGGAAGAGCGAGCTCCGAAAGAGCTCCCGGTCCGCGGCACTCGCGGCCTCGAACAGCTCTTCGACCAGCTCTACTGGAGGCTGGCCGTCCAGGCGCTGCAGCACGTTGTCATGGCAATGCGTTACGAACATTGGCGTCCCGACGGGGCGGCAGCCCTGGGCGACGACGGGATCGATGATCAGGTTGCCCGAAAGGCCCAGGCCGACGAGACCCGAGCGCTGGGTCTCCGCCCCGAGCCAGAGCGCGTGCTGGCCTGGCTGCTGACCACCGCTTGCCACGCCTCCGACCTTGATGCTGGCGGGATACGCCTGGTCCATGCCGCGGATGAAGTGCTCGGCATCGAACCCGAACGGGTCGGCTAGAAGCAGGAAGTGGGGCTCCGTTTCGGGGTCGACGCCGATCCGCTCGTGCCACGCGGCCGGTGTGTGCAAAGGCGGTAGCCCCTCGGCATCCAGTCCGAACGGGTGAATCGCGACACCGGGCAGCGTCGCTCCCGAGAGGGCCAGACCGGGTTGTGCCTCGAGCTCGCGTCCTCCCCCGATCACGCTGTGGCCACTGCAGCCGATCAGCATGGCCCCGCCGAGCTCCCGCGTGAGGGTGCTCGCGATGCTGTCGTAGGAGCTCTCGTGGTGGCTCGATGCGAAGACGATGGCGAGATCCGGATCGCCGTCGAGCTCGCTGCGAAGTCGGGCGGACGCATCGAGCGCCGCCGCCTCGGACTCACGTTGTTCGGACAGGGTCGAGGCCCACCGCATCGCGGCATCCTATCGCATCCGACACCTGGCGCCTCCGGAGCTAGGACTCCCGTGGCTTTCGGAGCGGCAGGCTTCCGAGCGTTACGTTCGACGTCTCCTTCAGCGTCGTCAGCACGATTGTCGAACGAGTGCGATGCATGCCCGGGATGGTCCCGATCTTCTCGCGGATGAGCCGCCCCAACGCCTCGCTGTTTGCAGCGCGGATCTTGACCAGGTAGCAGTCCTCGCCGGCGATGTAGTGGACCTCCTGGACCTCTGGGATCGCGGTCAGCGCGGCACCCGATTTCATCTCGCTCACGGGCTCGATCGCGGTCACGAAGGCAAAGGCGGTGACGCCCAGGCCTACCGCTGCGGGGTCGAGACGCGCCTGGTAGGCCTGGATCGTCCCCCCGCGCTCCAGCTTGCGAATGCGCTCCAGGATCGCAGACGGGGCCATACCCAGGCGCCGCGCGATCTCCGCATTCGGGGTTCGTGCGGCCGACTGCAGGATCGACAGTATGGCCTCGTCTCGATCGTCGAACATTCTTGGATCTCTCGATTATGGAGATGATTATTCGGTCCGGGCTCCAGAGTCAAGCCCTTCGTGGAGCTCCTGAGCGAGCTCCCTGGCGACGCCGCGTTACGCGCGGCGTGCGCACGCTTGAATCGGGCGGGTCCGCGGGCAAAGGTGTGCTCAGCCAGGAGGTGCCGTCGTGGGTGAGCTCGGGGAGTTTCCTGCCAGGTGGAGACTCTTTCTCCGCGCCTATCGCTGGCGCCGCATTGATCCCGTTCCGTGGACCCGGCTCGCAAAGCCGCTCTCGGAGTGCAGGCTCGCGCTGGTATCGAGTGCCGGCTTCGTGCTGCCCGGACAGGCTCCCTTCGACGAGACCGCCAGGGGCGGCGATCCGAGCTTTCGCGAGATTCCGAGTGACGCCGATCCTTCCGCCCTGGTCGAGACCCATCGCAGCGAGCTGTTCGATCACGCCGGGCTGGCCTGCGATCCGAACCTGGGGTTCCCCATCGCACGGGTGCAGGAGCTCATGGAGCGCGGCCGCATCGCCGGCGTGAGCCCGTTCCACCTCTCCTTCATGGGCAGCATCACCGCTCCCGGTCGGCTCACACGCGACTCGGCGCCGCAGGCGGCGCGTCGGCTCCTGGACGAGTCGGTCGACGTCGCGTTGCTCGTCCCGGTCTGACCGATGTGCAACCAGGCGGTCGGCCTGGTCGCTGCGGAGCTCGAGCGCCAGGGGATTGCGAGCGTGGCCATCCAGCTACTGCGCAGCGTCGCCGAACGCGTACGCCCCCCGAGGTCGCTGGTCGTCCCATTCCACCACGGCTATCCGCTCGACGTTCCAGGGGACCCGCTTCGTCAACACGCGGTTATCGAGGCCGCGCTGCAGCTGCTGGAAGCTCCGGATCTCGCCCCTCCAGCACTCCGCGACTACAATCCAAACCATGCGACGTGACATCTTCAGCGACGAGCACGAGCTCTTCCGCAGCCAGTTCAAGCGCTTTTCGGAGGCCGAGATCCTGCCGCGGATCGAGGAGTGGAACGCACAGGGCAGCAGCGACCGGCAGACCTGGCAGCGTATGGGAGAGGAGGGCTTCCTCGGTGCGAATGCCCCGGAGGAGTACGGAGGCGCGGGGGCGGACTTCATTTACGACGCGATCGTCATGGAAGAGCTCGCGTACAACCGTGCCCACGGCCTGATGATGTCGCTGCATTCGGACATCTGTCTGCCCTACATCACGGCCTACGGCACGGAGGCGCAGAAAGAGAAGTACATCCCCGGCGTTGTCGCCGGCGAAATCATCCTGGGAATCGCGATGACCGAGCCATCCACCGGATCGGATCTCGCGAACGTACAATCGACGGCCATCCGCGAGGGCGACGAGTACGTGCTCAACGGCTCCAAGACCTTCATCTCGAACGGCCAGCTCGGTGATCTGTTCGTGGTCGTCGCGAAGACGGAACCGGCGGCCGACCCGCCCCACCGCGGCATCAGCCTGCTGCTCGTCGAAGCCAGCGCGCCCGGATTCGTGCGCGGACGCAGGCTCGACAAGCTGGGGCTCGTTGGCCAGGACACCAGCGAGCTCTTCTTCCAGGACTGTCGCGTGCCCGTCGAGAACCTGCTTGGCGGAGAGGAAGGTCGCGGCTTCTACCAGCTCATGCAGAACCTGCAACAGGAGAGGCTCTGCATCGCCGTGAGCTCGATCGCGTCCTGCCGTAGGGCGCTGGACGATACGGTCCAGTACGTAAAGGAGCGCAAGGCCTTCGGCAAACCCATTGCCGGCTTCCAGAACACGCAGTTCAAGCTGGCGGAGATGGCCACGGAGGTGGAGGTCGGCCAGGCCTTCATCGACCGCCTGCTCGTCGCCCACGTGCGCGGCGACGAAATCGTCTCCGAGGTGAGCATGGGCAAGTGGTGGGCCAGCGACCTGCAGAAGCGCGTCACCTCCGAGTGCTTGCAGCTTCACGGGGGCTACGGCTTTATGAAGGAGTTCCCGATCTCGATGGATTACGCAGACGCCGCCGTCCAGTCGATCTATGCGGGGACGAACGAGATCATGAAGGTGATCATTGCTCGGCGTATGGGGCTTGACGGCTGATCTCCCTCCGCCCCCTTGACGTTGGGACCCACGCCGTCGGAGGTCGGGAACGTCCTCCGGCGGACTCCGCTCCTTGCGTGTTCAGGGCGGGGTGCACGCCTCGGGAACCGCTACCACAGTCCGCTGGAGGACGTTCCCGACCTCCGACTCCTTGTAGATTGCGATGGCGTGCGGGTCATCGCGTATGTTGGTGGTAGTTACACGTTGGTCCAGGCGAAGGTGGCTATGGGGGGGTCGCCTCCTGTGCTCGAGCCGGCGACTCGTAGGCCCGCTTGCTCGAGAGCGGCGCGCACGTCGGGGGGGGCGAAACCGCGCGAGCGGCTGCCGTACGCGCCAAGGATGAGTCGACCCGCGGGCTCGACGAACTCGGTCGACAGACGCTGCAGGTAGCGAGCGAGGTGCGAACGGGGCACGCAGTCGTACAGGGTGTACACGTAGCCGTAGCGTTGCGGCGGCTCCCAGTCCCAGGCATTGCCGACATAGAAGTGTGACGCCCAGTGCGGTAGTCGCCTCCGGGCGAGCGTGATCAGGCGCTCTCCGTAGTCTACACCGTAAGGAGTTATTAGCCGGCCTCGCTCGCGCGCCCAATCGACGAGACATTCCGCGAGGTGCCCGTTCGCACAACCCACGTCGAGCAGATCTCCGTCCGCCTCCACGGCGTCGAGCAACGGCTCTCGCTCCCGCCGCCAGCGCAGCGCGCCACCGGCAAAGCCGCTCGCCCGGATCGGATCGCTCTCCGCGAGGTAGGCCCGCTCGAGCACCTCGAGGTGGCGCAGGAACTCCGCTGGCAGCTTTGTGGCCTGCAAGAGCGCTACGAGCCGCCCTCGTGCTTGCGGACCTCGCCGAGCAGCTGCTCCAGGCGATGGCGCAGCTCGGCCATCTCCTCGCGCATGCGCACGATGACGGCGACTCCCGCCATGTTCACCTCGAGATCGCGGACCAGGTTCTGTGCCACGCGCGCCCGCTCGAGCATACGGTCCGAGAACTCGCCAAGACCCTCTTCGGGCGAGTCCACGACGATGATCTCCTCCTGCTGGAGCGACGTGATGAAGCCGTCGTCGGTGTCGAGAAACTCCAGCAGCTGCTTGCGCGTGTAGTAGCTCACGTCTTGCTCCTGAGCTGCGCGCGAACGTCTCGGTCCCCGTACAGGGCACGCAGCTGCTCCGCCAGCTCGTCGTACTCGGGCTGGTCGGCGTCGGGAAGCACCGCGACCAAGGTCACGAAGAGGTCGCCGCGCCCGCCCTCGCGCCGCGCGACCCCCTTGCCGGCCAGGCGCAGCTTCTGGCCGCTCGCGGAGTGCGCCGGGACCTTCAGGGTCACGAGACCGTCGGGGGTGGGAACCTGGATCGCGGCGCCTAGCATCAGCTCGGGCAGGGTGACCGGAACCTCAAGAGAGAGATCGGGTCCGAAGCGCGTGAAGTTCGAATCGGGGCGGACCTCGAGCGTCAGGTACAGGTCACCGGGCCCGCCCCCGTCGGGCGACGGCAGTCCCTTGCCGGCCAGCCGGAGACGGGTCTCGTCGTCGGAGCCGGGTGGGATGCGCACCCGCAGGGTCTTGCCCTCGAGCTGAAGTGGGACCTCCGTACCGTTCACTGCGTCGAGAAAGTCGACCGCAATCTGGGCGTGCGCGTCTCGACCCGGAGTCGGCCCGCGCCGTCGGCCGAACAGCCCGGAGAGCAGGTCGTCGAGATCCATCGTGGAGCTGAAGGCGTCGTGGTCCGGGCTGCGCCGTGCGCCCCTGGACCAGCGCATGTACTCGCGCGCATGCTCCGGGTCGAAGCCCTCCCCGAGCCCCTGCATCCCGAACTCGTCGTAGCGGCCGCGCTTCTCCTTGTCGGAGAGAACCTCGTTCGCGAACGCGATCTGCTTGAAGCGCTCCTCGGCCTTGGGGTCGTTCGGATTCACGTCGGGGTGATAGCGCCGCGCGAGCTTGCGGTACGTTCGTCGGATCTCGTCCTCGGACGCATCCCGGGACACTCCGAGGTCGTTGTACAGGTCACGCTCTTCCACGGGCCTAAAAGTAGCGCAGCGGCAGCCCGCTATAGCCGGTCGCTCAGCGCTCCAGTTCGGGTGGCCCGGAGCGTGAGATCAGATCCTGGCAGCGGGCCTGGCCCTCTTCCGCTCCGTAGGCGCTGTGGAAGAGGTCGCACGCGAGCTTGAGCTGCTGCAGGTGGCCGAGCGGCGGATGGTAGCAGCGCGTCTCGACCTCCATGACGTAGTGCTTTCGCGCCCCGCCCTCAGCGAACAGCACGGGCACGCGCCGGCTCTCGCAAACGATCTCTCCCGCAGGCGAGCCCGCCAGGGAGGCGAGCAGCAGGATCGCGGCTGACTGGATCACGGTTCCTCCAAACCCCGCGACCAGCCTACGCGAACCGGGTGATAATGACTACAGCGTATCGCTCCCTGGCCTCCGGCTCGGCAAGCAGCTGCCCCCGCGTCGAGCGCGCCCCGCTTGCACAAGGGGTCCGGGTGGCTAAAGAGTCGGCATGGCGCAGGGTGGCGGCACGGTTCGGCGCACGGGCTGGCAGCTCGGAACGGTGGCCGGAATCGAGCTTTTGGTCGATTACAGCTGGCTGCTGATCTTTGCGCTCGTCACGTTCTCGCTCGCCCAGCAGTTCGCTGCGGGTGAGGGCGTGCTGGGGATCGATGCCTGGTTCGCGGCGGCGCTCGTGAGCCTGGTGTTCTTCGCATCCATCCTGCTTCACGAGCTCGGCCACAGCCTGACGGCGCAGCGTCTCGGCATTCGGGTGCGCTCGATCACCCTGTTCCTGTTCGGTGGGGTGGCGGAGCTGAGCTCGGAGGCCAAGCGGCCTCGGGAAGAGATCGTCGTGGCCGTGGCGGGACCGCTGGTGAGCGTGCTGCTCGGCCTCTTCTTCCTCGGCCTCGCAACCGGGGTTGGGGCGGAGGGGGGCCTCGTCCGTCGCGGGCTCGGCTGGCTCGGGCGCATCAACCTGTTGCTCGCGGCCTTCAACGTGGTTCCCGGCTTCCCTCTGGACGGTGGCAGGGTGCTGCGCGGCATCCTGTGGTCGATCTCGGGCGACTTCACGCGGGCGACCCGCGTCGCGGGCGCATGTGGGGCGATCTTCGCCTGGACCCTGATGGGAGTGGGAGCGCTGAGCGCCGTCCTGGGAGGCCAGCTCGTCGGGGGCATCTGGTTCGTACTGATCGGCTGGTTCCTGCTGAGTGCATCGCGTGCCACGGTGGGACAGGAGGCGATGCAGCGTGCGCTGGCCCGGGTCTGGGTGCGCGAGACGCTGGTTCCGGTCACCGAGGCGCTGCTTTCGGGGGACGAGAGCGTGGCCGAGGTGCTCGAGGGCATGGTGCTTCGACAGGGCCGACGCACGTTCTTCGTGGTCGACGCAGCTGGTCGGCTGCGGGGCCTCGTCACGCTGCGGGAGCTCGCGCAGACGCCGCCGACCGAGCGGGCCACGACTCCGGTTCTGCGGGTCATGCTTGGAGCCGACCAGCTCGCCGTGGTCTCACCCGAGGACAGCGGCCACGTGGCACTCTCGCGCATGGTCGAGCTCGGCGTGAACCAGCTGCCGGTGGTCTCCGACGATCGACTGGTGGGCGCGGTGACCCGTGAAGCGCTTCTCGGTGTCGTACGGGCCCAGCTCCTGGTCGGGAACCGATGAACGTGTATCGGCGGCTGTTCGCGCCCTTTGCCGGGCTGGCAGCGATCACCGCCGCGGGCACGGCGGGCTACGTCCTGGTCGAGGGAATGTCGTGGTCTGAGGCCCTCTACATGACGGTCATCACCATCTCCACCGTGGGTTACGGCGAGGTCCGACCGCTCAGCGGAGGGGGTCGCCTCTTCACCGTAATCCTGATCGCAGGCGGCGTCGGTCTCGTCTTCTATCTCCTCGGCCAGACGGCCGCACTATTGCTGGAGGGACGCTTCCGCGATCTCTTCTCGAGGAACGCTATGCAGAAGAACATCGATCAGCTGAGTGGGCACGTGATCATCTGCGGCTACGGGCGCCTGGGGCGCATCGTCGTCGAGGAGCTTCGGAGCGCGGGGAGGTCCCAGGTGATCATCGAGCAGGACAGGAGCAAAGACGACGAGCTGGCGCGGCTCGGGGTTCCGTACTTGATCGGGTCGGCGGTCTCGGATGACGTGATCGTGCACGCGGGCATCGTGCGCGCGAACGCCATCGTTGTTGCCACGGGCTCGGATCCGGACAACGTCTTCATCACCCTGTCAGCGCGCGAGCACCACCCGGAGATCCGCATCCACGCACGCGGCGAGAGCGAGAGCGCGCTGCGCAGGCTCCGGCTGGCTGGCGCGGACCACGTGATTTCTGCCTATCAGCTGGGCGGCCTGCGCCTCGCCAGCTCGATCCTGCGGCCCGCGGTCGTCGACTTCCTGGAGATCTCTCGGCCCCTCTCCCACGCGGAGGTGGATCTGGAGGAGATCCGTGTCGAGGAACGTTCCAGCCTCGTGGGGCAACACGTGGGAGATCTGGAGCAGGCCAGCGCGCGCATGCGCGTCGTCGCTCTCAAGCGCGGCGAAGAAGACATCGAGCTCGTTCCCACCGACGACAGGCCGGTCGCAGCCGGCGATCACCTCGTCGTGATCGGTGAGCGCGCTAGCCTCGATCAGCTCGCGAGGCTCGCCGCGTCCGCCGAGGGCTAGCCCTCGGCGGGATCGTGAAGGGGAACGCTGAGCGCGCCCTGTCTCTTCGGAAGCTCTTGAACGATCTCGCGCCCCAAGGCGACCACCTTCGGAATCTCGTCGTCCGCGAGCGGCTTCAGATATTGCTTGCGAGCCAGGGCTTGCTCGAGGAAGGGTGCGAGCTCGTCCCGCTTGCGGCGTTCGCGTTCCTCTTCGTGCTCGTGGAACTCCGGCATGACCTCCTTGCCGAACAGCTCCAGTGACTCGCAGATGTGCGCGTGCTTGTTCCGCCCGCCCTGCTGGATGAAGCAGACCTGGTCGACACCGGCCTCTTGAAAGCCCCGCAAGTGCTCGCGGAGCTGCTCCGGCGTACCGATCCCGCGGTTCGCTCCCTCCTGGGGCATATTGTCTCGCGCGGCTTCGAAGCGCTCCCAGATATTCGTCCGGCCGGGCGTGTGCTCGCCGTAGATGTAGTGATGGCCGAGCGCGTACCCGAAGAAGCGGAAGCCGTCCATGCCCCTGCGCCTCGCTTCTTCCTCGTCGTGATGACAGGAGAAGCCCGTGACCATCGCGATGTTCGGGTTGATCGCGTGACCGATCGGAACGCACTCGGTCTTCAGGATGGTGTAGTAGTCGTCCACCCACTTCTTGGCCTCTTCCGGGTCGATAAACGCGAATGTGAGCGCACCCATCCCGAGCTTTGCAGCGACGTGAATCGTCTCCCGGTTGGAGCATGCCACCCACAGCGGCGGGTGGGGGCGCTGCACCGGTTTCGGCACGACGTTGCGGCAGGGCATGCTGAAGTATTTGCCCTCGAAGCCGGGGTAGGGATCGATGGCGAGCATGTTCGCCGCCTGCTCCACCGACTCCTGCCACTCCTCGCGCTTGCTCTCGACGGCGACGCGGAAGCCGCCGAGCTCTGCGAGCGACGCAGACTCGCCCGTGCCGAACTCGACTCGGCCGTTCGAGACCAGATCCAGCGTCGCGACGCGTTCCGCGACGCGAGCGGGATGGTTGTAGCCCGAGGGCATGAGCACGATCCCGTGCGCGAGGCGGATTCGCTGCGTCCGCTGCGAGCAGGCGGCGAGGAATACCTCGGGTGCCGAAGAGTGCGAGTACTCCTCCAGGAAGTGGTGCTCCACCTCCCAGGCGTAGTCGATGCCAATGCGATCGGCGAGCTCGACCTGGTCCAGAGCTTCCTGAAACAGCTGGAGCTCGGCTCCCTCGCTCCAGGGGCGCGGGAGCTGGTGCTCGTAGAAGATCCCGAACTTCATGGCTGTCACCTCTCGGCTCGATCCGTTGTCTGTCCCGAGTGTGGCGCATGACGGCACCCGAAGGCCAGGCGTCCGGGCGCCAAGGCAAGCTACGCGCCGGCGAGGGGTCTCAGGACCGCCAGCAGCACGATTGCGATCAGGAACAGCGTCGGGATCTCGTTGCGAATCCTGCACTGGCGCGAAGTCAGGTACACGTCGTCGGCGGCAAAGCGGCGCCGCACCCTGCCGACGTAGCCGTGGTAGCCGGCGAGACCCAGCACGAGCCCGAGCTTCGCCTGGAACCAGCCAAGGCTCAGGTAGCCCGGTTGGAGCGCGACCATTCCGAGCCCGAACACGAAGCTCGCGATCAGCGCGGGTGTGGTGATCACGCGATACAGGCGCCAGGCCATCGTCTTGAGCACGTCGGTGACCTCCGGCTTTTCCGTGTTCTCCGCGTGGTAGACAAAAAGGCGGAACATGTAGAAGAGCCCCGCGAACCAGGCCACCACCGCGATCAGGTGCAGCGCTTTCAGCCACAGCAGAGTCACAGCGTGCTGGAGAATCTTGGACGCGAGGAGTCCTGCTCGCTGAGATACGCGTCGAAGGTCATGGCCACGGGTCGCAGGAACACGCGACCGCGCGGCGTGAGCTCGTACTCGTCTCCCCGGGTCGAGAGCAGGCCATCCGCGACGAGCGGCGCCAGCCGTTCTTCCAGCGAGGGGATGCGTGCAGACAGCGGCTCCCCAAAGCTGTCCTCGTACGCGTGCGGGCTGATCTCGCCCTGGCACATGAGCCGTTGAATGAGCCACTTGCGTCGCAGGTCGTCCTCGGACAGCGACCAGCCCCGCATCGTGGCCAGCCTGCCCGCGCGGATGCGTTCGCTCCACTCCGCGGGCGTACGCAGCGACTGCGCGTAGGCGTCGGACAGCTCCGAGATGCCGCTGGCGCCGAGACCGATCAGATCCACGCTGGCCTTCGTCGTGTAGCCCATGAAGTTGCGGCGCAGGTCGCCGCCGCGCGCGGCGCTCGAGAGCTCGTCGTCCGGCAGCGCGAAGTGGTCGAGCCCGAAGAACAGGTAGCCCGCTTCCGCCAGGCGTTCGTTCGCCAGCAGGAAGATCGCGAGCTTTTGCTCGGCCGACGGCAGGTCCTTGTTCTCGAAGCCCCTCTGCTGCTTCGAGATCCAGGTCACGTGTGCGTAGCTGTACAGGGCGATGCGGTCGGGCCGCAGCTCGATCACCTGAGTGAGCGTGTCGTCGAAGGAGTCGGTGGTCTGGAAGGGCAGACCGTAGATCAGATCGAAGTTGACGGAGCCAAAACCCAGTGCGCGCGCGCTCTCCGTGAGCTCCTCGGTCATGGCGCGCGGCTGGACCCGGTTGATGGCCTTCTGCACCTTCGGCGACATGTCCTGAACTCCGAGGCTGATGCGATTGAAGCCGTGCTCCGCCAGCACCTCGAGCTGCTCGCGCCGGGTCACGCGGGGATCGACCTCGATGCTGCGCTCCGCACCGGGGCGCGGTGGGAAGTGAGCGTCTGCGATCTCGCACATGCGCGCGAGCTCGAGCTCCGAGAGATAGGTCGGTGTGCCCCCCCCGACCGCGAGCTGGACGCAGGGGCGCTCTCCACCGATGGTCTCCGCGACCTTTCGGGCCTCGTCTTCGAGCGAATCGAGGTAGGGGCCGGCTACGGAGTGGTCGCGCGTGATCGTGCGGTTGCACGCGCAGAAGGTGCAGAGACGCTCGCAGAACGGGATGTGGATGTAGAGCGAGAGCGGTCGGTCCGTGGCCCTCGCGAGCGCGTCGCGGAGCTCGTCCTCTCCGAACTCCTCGCTCCACACCGGCGCAGTTGGATAGCTGGTGTAGCGCGGGCCCGGTCGCTCGTACTTCGGGATCAGGCGTCGGACGCTCTCCAGATCCGGGATCGCAAAGTCATCCGTTGCTGTCCCTGTCACGTCCGCCCCCGTGGCCCGAGTGCTGCAGTCTGCGATTTGTCGAGCGGAGCCGCCAGGCAGGGCTACGCTCGATCTTCCGGCGACAGACGCCGTAACCTGTGCGAATGGCGTCGCGTATTGGCTGCTGAAGTGCCCGCTGTTTCCGCAAGGCGAGGTTTGCTCCGGCGCTGCTGTCTGCTGGCTCCGGTCCTCGTCCTGGCAAGCTGCGGGAACGGTGAGCTCGCGCCACCGGAGCCCGTCGCCGCGGACGACACGACGCAGCGTCTTGGCACGCTCGGGCCCTTTCTGGCCGCGCACTGGAGCATTCCCGCCGCCGCGCAAGGACCGCCACCCGCGAGCTTCTCCGCAGTCGAGGCCTCGCTCGATCCCGCGACGTGCGGCGCGTGTCATCCCGAGCAGTTCGCGGAATGGCGGGGCTCGCTTCACGCTGCTGCCTACTCGCCAGGTCTGGCCGGGCAACTCATCGAGGGCAGCCTCGCCCCGCCGTTTCAGGTACGGAACTGTCTCTCCTGCCATGCTCCGCTAGGCGAGCAGCAGCCCTTCGACGCGTCGCTTCGCCCCAATCCCAGCTTCGATGCGGAGCTTCGCTCGCAAGGCCTCGTCTGCGCAGGCTGCCACCGGCGAGGGCACCGCACCTTCGGACCGCCCCGGCGCGCCGACGCAGGTCCGCAGGCCGATCCCCTGCCGCACGGGGGCTTCGAGATCCGCGACGAGTACCTCGAGAGTCGCTTCTGTGCGGAATGCCACCAGTTCTTCGATGATCCGGGAGTGAATGGCAAGCCGCTCGAGAACACGTTTCGCGAGTGGGAGCGGAGTCCCCAGGCCCTGGCCGGTCGTCAGTGTCAGGACTGCCACATGCCAGATCGCGCACACCTGTGGCAGGGCATCCACGATCCCGAGATGGTGAGACAGGCGGTGGAGGTCGAGTTCTTCCCCAGCGCCCCGGATGCTGCCGTGCTGCGCGCGACACTCGTGCTCGCGAACCGTGACGTGGGTCACGCCTTCCCGACCTACGTCACCCCGCGGGTCTTCCTGGAGGTGGTGCAGGTCGCTGGCGACGGGCAAGAGCTCGAGGAGACCCGTGTCGTGGGTACGATCGGTAGAGAGGTCGACCTGGCGCGGTTGGTGGAGATCTTCGACACCCGCGTGCTGCCAGGGGAGTCGGTCCGGCTCGAGTACGAGGTCGCCCGTGCTGACACCGCACGCGAGCTCGTCGCCAGGGTTCGAGTCGACCCCGACTACCACTACCGCGGCGTGTTTGAGAGTCTGTCTGCGAGCCTGAGCGATCAGGAGGCGTTGGCCCTGATCCGGGAAGCAGGCCGACGCACCGATGTGTCAGTCTACGTGCTCGAGGAGATCCGGCAGCCGCTCGCGAGCCTCCAGGGTGGCGCGGGCCGGTAGACGAAGGAAGACCAGCGCAACGGCCGCGATGGCGTACAGGCCGAGGAAGGTCAGGAAGGCGCCGTTGTAGCTGCCGGTCCTGTCGAACACCCAGCCCGCGAAGGGAATGCCGAGCGTCTCAAACGGGATCATCATGGGCGACATGAGTCCGAGGATGCGTCCGAACTCCGCACGACCGTAGGCTGCGCCGAGCAGGACGCCCCAGAGCGGGAGGACGCCTCCGAATCCGAGTCCGAACAGGGCTCCCGAGCCGAGCAGAGACACGTGCGTTCCGGCGTTTATGATCCCGACCAGCCCGAGAACCTGGAACAGAATCGCGCCCCACATGCAGCCGCGCCTGTCGTAGCGGTCCGCCAGCCACCCGAACAGGATTTTTCCGAGCGCCCCCGTGCCGGCCATCACGGAGAGGACGGCCGCGGCCTGGGAGGCGCTGTAGCCGAGGTCGGTGACGTGTGGGTAAATCTGCAGAATGACGGCTGTGGTCCCGGCGAAGCTGAGGCCGACGACGAGCGCGATGAGCCAGATGGTCCGCTCACGCAGTACCCGTCCGAACGTCCATGCGGTCGGGCTGGGCGGCTCGTGCTCTCCATGGCGATGCGCACCCCCGTCCGGTCGCAGCTGGCGGTCTTCCGGACGAGCCACCACCAGAAACCAGACCACAGGCAGCAGCAGGGCGAGCGGAGCGACGCCATAGACCACGGCGGTACCACGCCAGCCCAGCTCGGCTACGAGCCAGCTCGCGGCGTAAGCCGTGACCATTCCCGAGATCGTGGTCCCGATCTGCGAGATCCCGAGCGCGGTGCCACGGCGCCATACGAACCAGGTAGCCACGAGTGCCGTGTTCGCGATGCCGCCCACCAGGGCCATCCCCAGCGAGATCACCAGCCCGAACACCAGGTAGAACTGCCAGAGCTCTTCTACGCGGGAAAGTGTGAGAAAGCCCGCGGAGAGCGCCCCGACACCGAGTAGCATCACGGCACGGATCGAGCCTCTGTCGATGGCGCGCCCGATGAAGGGACCCGCCAGCCCGACGACGATCATCATGAGAGGCATCGCGGCGCCCACGGCCATACGCGAGCCGCCGAGGTCCTCCGCGAACGGCTTCTGCAGCACGCCGAACGAGTAGAAGGTGGTCCCGACTGCCACGAACTGCGTCAGGAAAGTGACCGCAACGATGACCCAGCCGTAGAACAAGAACGCCTCGACCCCGCAGCCGCCCACTATACACGGCGGCCGCGGCGTCGGGTTCCTGGCGCTGCTCAGCGGCTACAGGGATTGCTCCGGGGGCTGCACGGGTTCTTGCCGGCGCCGCACGGATTGCACGGGTTGGTCATCGTCTCTGCCAGCGGTACGTAGCCCGGCTGGATGTTCTCCACCCACGCGGCCAGGGAGGCGAGCTCCTCGGAGTTCCACGGTAGCGGGTCCGTTGCCATGGGCACCAGCATGCAGAACTGCACCATCTCCGCGGCGCTGACCTCGTCGACCCCTCCTTGCTGGGCCGCCATGGCGACGTAGTGCGGGTACGGTTCGGCGAAGCTCGACTGCATCTGCAGGTAGTTGTTGACGTGGCAGTTTGCGCAGGCCAGGCCGGACTTGCCGAGCGTGCGATCGTTCCACAGCTCCTCGCCCCGGGCGACCAGATGCGCCTTCGACCCCCGAGCGAGTGTCATTCCGGCAGGCTGCTTGAAGCGGGCTGCGTCGACCATCGCACCGCCGCAGGGGTTGCACGGATTCGCCGCCTTCATCGCGCAGGGATTCAGAGTCTTCGCCATACAGGGGTTCAGCGTTTTTGCGGCACACGGGTTCAGGGTCTTGGCCGCGCAAGGGTTGAGGGTCTTGGCGGCGCAGGGATTGAGCGTCTTCGCGGCGCAAGGATTGAGGGTCTTTGCCACGCAGGGGTTGATCGTCCCTGCAGCGCACGGATTGAGGGTCTCCGGTGCTCTCAGAAGCCCGGTCCGCGCGCCCACTCCCCAGGCGCCGAGAAGAACGAGCCCCGCCAGCGCCAACCCCCAGCTCAGCTTCTTCTTCCAGGAACGATCCGTCATCGTTTTCCTCCGGCCGAGATCCGCCGCACGGGACGCGGATCCGGCTATCTGCTTGCCCTGTAGACCGTTGACTCCGGGTGAAACGCGGTCCAGGCGAACCAGTACCCTTCGATCACTTCAATCTCGGGAGGTGCGTCCACCTCGAACGCTCGACTGACCTGGTCGTACGAGACCTCGATGCGCCGACCCTCGAAGCTCTCCACGACTCTGCTCCCGCTGGCGGCGAGCTCGGGAGCCGGATACGCGCGCGCAGACCCATCCGCGGTGCGCAGGCCCAGTGTCGGGGTCTTCGGGGGGTAGCGGGGGTCGACCGGAGCGGGGAATAACAGTCGCGAGGAGGTCGAGTAGCCGGCGTACGGCGTCTTGCGGTAGTCGCGACGGTATCCAATGGCGTCTGACAGCGCCGTCGTGTCGGGGTGTCGCTCTCGCCACTCGCCCCAGGGAATCTGCGCGGAGCGCAGGAGCTCGAGTCGCTTTCCGCGCTCCGGTCCCGTGATCGCCTCGGAAGCGATCTGAGACCAGAGGCTCTCGCTGCGGCGGTCGTAGAGGAGCACGTCCGACTGGTAGAGCAACCCGGACACGCCGAAGATCCGAATCCGACCGCCAATCTCCCGATCGAAGACCATTCCGGTCCCGCACAAGGGGCAGTACGAGACCAGGATGTGGCGGCTCCCCAGGCGATCGTTCACCAGCTCGTGCCAGTCGAGCATGGCGATGGGGTAGGCCCGACTCTCGCCGTCGAGTGTGACGCCGATGACTCGATCTTCATCCCGCCAGGGCGCCTCTGCGGCCGAGACCAGCGGGGGAAGAGTGAGCGCCGGGATCCCGTCGCGGGGCGGACCGCCGTTCAAGATCTCGTATACGGGAACGCTGGACGACGCGAGATCAAAGCCGTTGCGGTGCGGCTCTGCGCTCGCAGCCGAGCAAAGCACGAGCGCAAGGGCGCCCGAGATCAGGGCGGTTCGGGTTCCACCGCGCAAGTGAGCCATCGAGAGTCCTACGAGATCGGGACCGGGTCGGTTACAGCGCCTGGCATCTCCCTCCTGCTGGCGATACGGTGGCGCCTGGTGCAGTGCTCATCGGCCCGCCGCGGAGCTCTCATGGCGATCATTGTCACACTCGCGTTCGGCGCATGCGTCAGCACGAGCTGGACGAGGGCGGGTGCGACTCCCGAGGAGCTCAACCGAGATCGGAGAATATGCATCCGCTACGCCAATGGAATCGGCGATTCCGAAGCGGCGCGCAGCGGAATGGAGCGAAGCGCGCAAAGGGCAACCCAGGCCGCGCTTCACCGGTGTATGGAGACGCGCGGCTGGGTCGACGAGCGCGGCCAGACTGCCGCTGCCACTGAGCAGTGACGGAGGCGGGGGGGAAGGTGCCGAGTCTCGGAGTGACGCTGCTCGTTGGTGTGCTCCTCTGCTGCAGCCCAGCGAACGAAGCGGTACGCGAATATACGCAGGAGGAAGTGCTCGCCCTCATCGAGGAGGACGGCTCGCGAGAGGGGCCTTTGCTGCTCGACGTGCGCAGTCCGGGCGAGTACGCGTCCGGCCACCTGCCAGGGGCCGTGAACATTCCCTTCGACGAGCTCCCGAGGCGCACGGAGGAGATCGCGGAGTTTCGGGACCGCGGCGTGATCACGTACTGCGAGTCCGGTCGGCGCGCCGGGATCGCGGAAGAGAGCCTGAAGACTGCGGGCTTCCGCGAGCTCGGCGACCTCCAGGGTCACATGAGAAGCTGGCGGGCGGGCGAGCTGCCGACCGAGTAGTGCCGCGCGGGTGTCCGGTACTCGGGGGGATCGATCGAGATGATAAGGTGCGCGCGGAGCATGGAAGCGTCGATCTCCAGAGCAGCGCCTCCTCCGCAGCGCGCTTGAGCGCGATTGCTCGTGTCGCCAAGTTGCTTCCCCTCGTCGCGCTGACGGGCTGTGCGGCCCTCGCGAGCTCGGCCACCTCTGGTCTGGCGGACAGCGTCTCCCGCGCGATTCTGAATCAGACCGACGTTGCTACGGTTCGAGACGGCGCCCCGGCGTACCTCCTGTTGATCGACGGCCTGATCGATGCTGAGCCGGACAACCAGGACCTGCTACTTGCCGGCGCCAGTCTCTACGGTGCCTACGCCTCCGCCTTCGTCGACGACGAGACCCGCGCGCTGCGCCTGGCCGATCGAAGCAGGGGATATGGGCGCCGCGCGCTGTGTGTGCGTCGCTCGGACCTGTGCGCACGCATCGACCTACCCTTCCGCGAGTTCGAGCCCGGGCTGGCGGAGCTGCGCCGCTCCGATGTCCCCGCGCTCTACGGCTTCGCCGTCTCCTGGGCAGGCTGGGTCCAGGCGAATTCGGACGACTGGGCCGCGGTGGCCGAGGTTCCGAAGATCGAGGCGTCGCTGCAGCGGGTTGTGGAGCTCGAGCCTGGCTACGAGAACGGAAGCGCCTATCTCTACCTCGGGGTGCTGGCGACCCTCCTCCCTTCCGCGCTGGGAGGCGAGCCCGAGGTAGGGCGGCGGCACTTCGAGCGGGCGATCGAGCTGTCGCGGGATCGGAACCTGATGGCCAAGGTGCTCTTTGCGCAGAAGTACGCCATGCTCGTATTCGACCGGGAGCTGCACGACGCTCTCCTGAACCAGGTGCTCGCCGCCGATCCCGTGGCAAGAGATCTGACGCTGAGCAATACCATCGCTCAGGAGCAGGCGCGCGAGCTCCTCCAGGACGCCGACGACTACTTCTAAGGAATCACGATGGGGCTTCGGACACCGCTGACCCTGGCGCTGCTTGGCGCGCTGCTGGGCTTCTCCGGAGAGAGTCGCGCTGCAACCCTAAAGATCGCGACCGTCGTCCCGGAGGGCAGCACGTGGATGAAGGAGATGCGCGGCGCGGCCAGCGAGATCGAGCAGCGGACGGAGGGTCGGGTCAAGCTCAAGTTCTACCCCGGTGGCGTGATGGGGACGGAGAAGGCGGTGCTGAGGAAGATCCGCATCGGGCAGCTGCACGGCGGTGCCTTTACCAGCAGCAGCTTGACCGACCTGTATCGCGACACGGAGATCTACGGGCTGCCATTCCTCTTCCACTCCTACGAAGAGGTCGACTACGTCCGCGCCCGCATGGATCACCGGATCCAGGCGGGGCTGCGGAGTGCGGGCATGGTAGCCCTCGCCATCAGCGAGGGAGGCTTCGCGTATCTGCTCTCCAACAAGCCGGTCCAGACCCTCGACGATCTGCCCGGAGCGCGGGTCTGGGTGCTCGAGGATGATCGGCTCAGCCAGATCGCGCTCGACCTCGCGGGAGTCTCTCCAGTCCCGCTTCCCCTTGCGGATGTGTACACGGGCCTGCAGACGGGACTCATCGACACGGTGGCGGCCTCGCCAGGCGCCTGCATTGCCTTCCAATGGCACACCCGGGTGCGCTACCTGACCGATGTTCCATTGATGTACCTGTCTGGCGTGCTCGCCGTCGATGGCAGGGCCTTCGCGAAGCTCAGCGAAGCCGACCAGGCCATCCTCCAGGAAGTGACGCAGCGCTCCGGCATGCGCCTGGACGAGCGGAATCGTACGAGCGACGAGGGCGCGAAGCGTGCCCTCAGAAGCCAGGGGATCGAGTTCGTCGCCGGCTCTCCCGACGAGCTGAAGCGCTGGCAAGACGTGGCGGATGCAGCGCTGGCCAGGGTACGCGCCGAGGCCTACTACTCCGACGAGATGATCGAGGAGCTTCAGGGACATCTCGAAACCTATCGCAACCGTTCGCCGTCCCCGAGCGAGTGATGGCCGCTGGCGGAGCGGGGCGACTCGGGCTCTTCCTCCGAGCGCTGCGGCGCCTCGAAGACGCCGTGCTGGTCGCGTTCGTGGGAGTTCTGGTCCTGCTGGCGTCGGTCCAGATCGTCCTGCGCAACTTCTTTGACTCGGGCATAGCGTGGGGTGACCCGCTGCTCCGAGTCCTCGTGCTCTGGGTCGGGCTGCTCGGTGCCATGGCGGCGAGCCGCGACGACCGTCACATCAGCGTAGACGTGTTGTCCGGGGCGCTATCTCCGGTGCGCCTGTTGCTGGCGCGAGCCTGTACGAACCTGTTCGCCGCCGCGGTGGCCGCAGTGGTTGCCTACCACTCGGTCCGCTTCGTAGCGCTGGATTACGAGGCGCAGGTCAGCGCGTTCGCTCGCTTCCCCGCCTGGCCGTTCGAGCTGATCCTTCCGCTGGCCTTCTTTGTGATCGCGCTACGCGCGCTGATCTCGTCGGCGCTCTACATCCGCGCGCTGGTCTCCCCGCAGTCGCCCTCTTGACGCTTCTCGTCACCGCGGCGCTGCTGGTCCTCGCGCTTCTGGGGGCGCCGCTCTACGCGATCATTGCTGCCGGCGCGCTGATCGGGTTCTGGCGCGAGGGCATCGATCTCGCGGTCGTCGCGATCAATCTCTACAGCATCACGGATGTCCCGGTTCTTTTGGCGATTCCACTCTTCACCTTCGCGGGCTACATCCTCGGCGAGAGCGGTGCACCGCGGCGCCTGGTTCGGTTGACGAACTCCCTGCTCGGCTGGCTCCGGGGCGGGCTCGCCGTGGTGTCGCTGGTTACCTGCGCTCTCTTCACGGCGTTTACAGGGGCGTCGGGAGTGACGATCGTGGCGCTCGGGGGCGTCCTGTACCCGGCGCTCAGGCAGGCGGGCTATGCGGAACGCTTCAGCCTCGGCCTCATCACCACCTCAGGAAGCCTAGGCCTGCTCTTCGCGCCGGCCCTTCCGCTGATCCTCTACGGTGTCGTCGCGCAGCAGCTCAGCCTCGGCCAGCCCGTGCGGATCGACGATCTCTTCCGGGCCGGCCTCCTGCCGGGCCTCGCCATGCTGCTGGTGCTCTCGCTCTGGAGCGTGTTCCAGGGCAAGGTGCCTCGAGACGCGCTACCGAGCGCCTCGCACACCTGGCGCGAGACGCGCGAGGCCTTGCGCGATTCCGGCTGGGAGCTGCCGTTGCCGTTCGTCGTTCTCGGTGGGATCTACGGCGGCTACCTCGCTCTGTCCGAGGCGGCCGCGGTCACCGCGCTATACACGCTGGTCGTTGAGGTCCTGATTCGGCGCGAGATCTCGTTGCAGAAGCTGCTCGAGGTGACGCGGGAGTCCATGGTTCTGGTGGGCGGCATTCTGATCATCCTTTCGGTCTCCCTCGCGTCGACCAGCTACATGATCGACACTGAGGTCCCGCTGCGACTCTTCGAGCTGATCCGCGGCCAGGTCACAGACAAGTGGACGTTTCTCATCCTGCTGAACTGCTTTCTGCTCGCCCTCGGCATGATGCTCGACATCTTCTCCGCGATCGTGATCATCGTTCCCATCATTCTCCCGATTGCGATCGGATACGGCATTCACCCGGTCCACCTGGGCATCGTGTTCCTCGCGAACATGCAGATCGGCTACATCACTCCGCCGGTGGGGATGAACCTGTTCATCTCGAGCTATCGCTTCGAGCGACCCGTCGTCGAGGTGTACCGAGCGACCATCCCGTTCTTCGTACTGCTGCTGGGGCTCGTGCTCGTATTCACGTACTGGCCCGCACTGAGCCTGTTTCTACTGCAGCAGCCCGGCTAGCTCCTCTCCGCGACGAGCTGCCTGCGGCGCCCGCAGGGGTCGAGCCTCGCCGCCGTCCCGGTGGCTCGTAGCCACGTACCCCTCCGTCCTGCCTCGCTCGCGAAGAGGTCCACCGAGAGCTCGATGGACGTGACGGCGTTGGCGTCGAGCTCCGCGGCACGCTCGCGGAGGTCCTCGAAGACGCGCGCTTCCGCTCGCTCCATCCTCTGCTCCCGCGAAGCGATGGGCTCGTCCGAGACGAACACGTCGGCCTCGAGCGGTCCGAGCTGAGTCGCCGGACGCTTTCCCGGCACCCACGCCCCCGAGTAGAGCTCGACGCCCCTGCTCATGGAGTCAGCGTCTTCAACGCAGCCTTGGTTGTGCCCTTGAAGAGCCTGGGAAGGTGCGAGCGGAACACACCAACGGTCAGCTCTTTCGCGATGCTGTCGTCAAAATTCAGGTCGATCACTAGCCAGCGCCCACGCTGCGGGTCGTGGATGCCGACCAGCGAGGGGACCAGGTCGATACCGGCCAGGATCTCGTCTTCGGAAGCGGTTTCTCCGTCGACCAGGGTGCCCGTCACCACCACCTCTTCGCCGGCGAGCGGCGTCCAGTCGTACGTTCCTGAACGCTCCACGTAGAACAGCTGCAGCTCGCGCCTGAGCGAAGCTATGTCGGGCGCGTTCTCGACGCGCTCTGGCTTCTTGAGAGGCGCCAGCCACTCGAGTGCGTGCTGGATGGCGCGTTCATTTCCATCTGTGGGTGGGAGCTTGCAGGCCTGAATGACCACTGCTCGGTTCGGGCGAGGCGCCCCGGCTCCGAGACTGGCTGCATCCGCACGCAACAGCTCCGTGCGCAGATCGATCTGGATGCCCTGCCGTACGAGCGGATCCGCGGAAGCGATTGCCAGCTCCGCGTTGCTGTCCGTTTCCATCTCTACGCGCAGCTCACGGTGACGCTCACCAGTGTAGGCCTCTGCGAGCGACCATGTCTGACCGACATCGGCCTCCCGTCTCCTGCGCTCGATCAGCAGCATGGGCGCCGCGCGCAGCGTCTCGTCGACGAGTACCCTGAGGCAGATCCGATCCGCGATCGTGTCAGCGGCCACGAGATAGCCCGAGATAGACGCCACCTTTCCGGCCAGGCTGGTTCTGTGGTCGACCAGGCGCTGGCTGTTGACCTGAATGGGCTCGGACTCGGGGTTGCTGAACGTGCCGCATGCGGCCAACGCTCCGGCGACGACTCCGGCACTGAGCCCTCTGAGAATGGAGAGGTGTGTACGTCTCATCGGCTTGCGGTGAGCGTCCGGTGCAACCGCCCGTGTCTCCACGAGCAGGACCCGACACGTGCGTTAGACGCCCCGCGGTCCGCTGAGATTCGCGGCCTTGGATAGAGAAACAAAAACGCGCAGTTAGCGTCTAGCTCGGCTGGTAGTCGAAGCGGTAGAGAGCGAAGTCCCGGGAAGGGTCGGACGACAGGTCGCCGAGGTGGTACTTGGCTGCGAGGGGCTCGAGCAGCTTGCGGAGCTCCACTCGATCCGTCTGCTGCACGAGCCGGCCGGCATAGATCTTTCCGTCAATAGCGAGGCGAACGGAGGGGTTCTGGCGCACGAGCTCCGGCCACTTCTTCGTGGCAGGGTCGCCCGCGGGAACGTAGAGGTCTCCTCCGTACGTGAAGCACCAGGTGGTGATGGAGTGGGGGAAGCTCGGGCGGGTCTCCACTGCGATGGTCAGGATCTCGTCGGTGAAGCTCCAGTCAGAAACCGGCGCTCTGACTTTCTCTCCGAAGAGCCGTCCGCCGGACACCTGCTCCACGGGACCGCAGGCGCTGAGCGTGAACAGTGCGGTACACGCGATCGCGAAGATTCTCATGCATGGCCTCCAGCCGGCTAGCCTATCGCATCCTCCTGCTCCACGACCCGAGTGGCTTCCGCTTCGTGCCGGCCGGTGCCGCGGACCTGACGGTGCGAGCTTTTGCGGCTTTCCCCTGCGCATCGGCGTGCCAGGAGAGGCCTCGCTGCTCGAGGTCGCTCCGCCCTGGCGTACAGCCAGGTGATGGGAGTGGGCGAGAGCGACCTCGGTTGACGTCCGGCCACTCCGGCACCAAGGTC
Organism: Myxococcota bacterium; assembly: GCA_965247115.1. Lineage (GTDB taxonomy): Bacteria > Myxococcota_A > UBA9160 > SZUA-336 > SZUA-336 > JAUXJB01. The sequence continues at coordinate 497,960 of CBDFGR010000003.1, read as the reverse complement.
TGGAGGTGATGCGGTGCTCCAGCTGCCAGACGGATCTGATCGAGGGAAAGAGCTTCTGCCACGTCTGTGGGGCCCGGGCGTCGAGCGGCTGCGGCCGGTGTGGCGCGCCGCTGGAGCCGGAGTACCGCTTCTGCCCCGATTGCGGCACCTCGGTTTCCCTCCCGCATCCCGCTGCCGGAGCGGTCGAGAGCCCTGCGCAGCGCGAGACGGACGCGGAAGGCGAGCGCTTCTTACGGCTCGCCAGGCACATCCCGCAGGCGGCGGCGGAGAAGATCCGTCAGGCAGGCTCGGTGGCGGGCGAGCGCAAGCGGGCAACCGTACTGTTCTGCGATCTCGTGGGCTCTACGGCGATTGCCGAGGAGCTTGACCCGGAGGAGTACAGGGAGCTGCTGGAGTCATACCTGGAGCTCGTCTTCGAGGAGGTCTATCGCCTCGAGGGCGTCGTGAACCAGCTCTCGGGCGACGGGCTGATGGCGCTCTTCGGCGCACCCATCTCATACGAGAACGATTCCGAGCGCGCAGTTCGCGCGGCGGTCGCGATCCAGCGCGCGCTCTCTCTGCTCGAGCCGCGGGCGGGAGGCATCGAGCTCAGGGCACGGATCGGGATTCATACCGGGATGGTCGTGGCGGGTACCGTCGGCAACGACCTGAAGATGGACTACACCGCGATCGGCGACACGACGAACCTGGCGGCTAGGCTCCAGACGCTGGCTGCTCCGGGCTCGATCCTGGTCAGTGATGCCACACACCGCGTCGTGCGCGACGCCTTCCATACCCGTCCGCTCGGCCCGTTCGACGTCAAGGGCAAGCGCGACCCGATTCAGGCGCACGAGGTACTCGGCCTGTCCGAGGTCCTCACACCCATGTCCATCGCGCGCTCCGAGGGGCTGACGCCTCTCGTCGGCCGAGCCGAGCAGCTGGCTCAGCTGGACTCGTGCTACCAGAGCTCGCGCGGCCGCCTTGGCCAGGTTGTCGCCGTCGTCGGCCCAGCGGGCTCCGGCAAGTCGCGCGTGATCTACGAGTTCAAGCAGCAGCTTCAGCAAGACGAGGTGTCCCTCTTCGAGGCGCGTTGCTCTTCGCTGACTCAGGGCACGCCGTACTCCCCGTGGGTCAGCATGATTCAGCGCTACTTCGGCATCGTGCCGGGAGAAGAGGCAGAGGAAACTCGCCGCAAGATCGAAAAGGGACTGGCAGGTCTCGGCACCTACGAGGAGGACGTCGCCCCAGGTCTCCACGCCATGCTCTCCCTACCCGACGTGGAGGTGGGCGCCGAGGAGTACAAGCTGCGCTCGTTCGCCGCGGTGGTGGGGCTCGTCACGCGCGCAGCCATGCGTACGCCTGTGCTGATGATCGTCGAGGATCTGCACTGGATCGACGACGCCTCGCGCGAGATGCTGGAGCTCTCCCTCTCGAAGTTCGAGCAGGGTCGCTCGATGCTGCTCGTGACCCACAGGCCGCAATACGTGCCGGCCTGGAAGTCCGCAGCGGCGCTGACCCAGCTGCACCTCTCCCCCCTGTCTCGGGAGGAGGGCGCGGAGATCGTGCGTGCCCGCGCGGGTGGTCCGCTCCCGATCGAGCTGGAGGAGCGTGTGCTCGCCAAGGGCGAGGGAAACCCGCTGTTCCTCGAGGAGCTGACGAAGACCCTGGTCGAGGATGGGACGCTGGTGAGTAGCTCGGGTCGGGTCGAGCTCACCCGTCCGGTCGAAGAGATCCGCATCCCCGACACCGTGCACGAGCTGCTCGAGGCACGGCTCGACCGCCTGAGCCCCTCGGCCAAGCGCGTAGCGCAGATCGCCTCGGTGTTCGGACGCCAGTTCCGCAGGCCGCAGCTCTCCGCCCTCGCGAGCGGAGAGAACATCGACGTGGATCGGGAGCTCGAGGAGCTCGAGCGACTCGGGATCGTCCACCGGAAGCTCGGCGTGGACAAGGACGAGTTCCGCTTCGGTGAGAGCCTGACGCAGGAGGTTGCGTACGGCGCGTTGCTGCTGCGCGAGCGGCGCACGCTGCACCGGCGCGTAGGCGAGCTGCTCGAGGCGGCGGACGGAGAAGCGAGGGTGAGATTGCCGCTGCTGGCGCACCACTTTGCCCGCAGCGACGATCGGGGCAAGGGTACGCGCCTGCTCCTCCAGGCCGGCGCAGAGGCAGGGGCATTGCCGTCGTACGGGGATGCGGCTCGCCTGTATCGGGAGGCCTGGGGGTTGGCCGAGGCCAACCTCGGCGAATCGCCCGACGAGGACGAGTCGCTGCTGCGTTCGGTGCTCCACGCCAGTGCGGGTGTCGCGCGTGTGGGCCTCGTCTACGGGCGAGAACGAGAAGAGCAGCTCCGGGCTGCTCGCCGTGGCATAGAGCTCGCGGAGCGGCTCGCTGACCGTGAGGAGCTTGCGAACCTGCTGGCGAACCGCGGCCTGCTCGTGATCGATAGTCGCGATGGAGACTTCGACGAGGGACTGGCTCTGGTCGAGCAGGGCCTGGACGTCGCGCGTCGGGCTGGACACGAGGCGTCGGCGGCCCGTATCTCCCGCAGTCTCGGCTGGGCACTCGCACGCGACGGACGTTTCGAGGACGCTCGCCGCGAGAGCGAAGCGGCCCTGCTCGAGGTGGAGAAACTGTACGGGAAGGAAGGCAGCTCGGACGCCTACCTGGGCGCGCTCTTCTTTCGGGACCGGGTCCTCTTCGAGGCGGATGAGTTCCTGACGGTGGAGCCCCGCCTGCGCGAGACCTACGAGCTGGCGCGTCGTCACAACAACCGCACTCTCCAGACCGGGAGCGCCGCGTTGCTCTCCTTCCTGGAGTTCGCGCAAGACAACAGCTCCGAGGCCGGGCGCTGGTCGGAGCTCGACCTGGGCATCGCGGATCAGATCGAGAACGTGGCGGCCGCCCGATCGATGCGAGCCGTCAGGATCGCCGTGCGCGCCGAGAGTGGCGAGCGCATGGCGGAGGCCGCGGAGCTCGAGAGGATCGAGGAGAGCCTCCGAAACGGCGAGCTGCCCACGAACGTCGACCTGATCGTGGAAGCGCTGCTCGCAGCCGGCGAGCTCGAGCGCGCGAGGCGGGTTGCCGAGGGAAGCAGTGCCCGCGGCGGCGGCCGCCTGCGCGAGGCCAGGGGCCTTTTGAGCTTGGGCGCCGTTGCGCTGGCAGGAGGTCCGTCTGGGTGGGGGAATGCAGAGCGTTGTTTGAACGAGGCGCTGCGCTCGGCCAGGAACCTCGGCGCGCGTTTCGTACAAGCCAAGGCGCTGCTCGGCCGCGCGAAGCTGGCGGCCCTACGCGGTGAGGCCGAGGCGCGAGACCGGGACGCCGCTGAGTCTGCCGCGATGTTTCGCGAGCGCGGGCTGGGGCGCTACGAGAGGCAGGCCCTGAGCGTGCTCACAGCTGCAGGCGTGTGCGACGGGCCGCCTGGCCTGCGCACGAAGTAGCACGGGCAGCGACCCGATCGTCTCAAGCTCCGAGCCACCAGCCCCGATAGGGGCCGAGAAGGAGAGCTGTATGACGCTCGATCGGAGCTCCGGGCTACGCCATCTGCTCGTCGAGAGCAAGCTCGACGAGTTTAACGAACGTGCCGCAGAAGACGCCCCGCAGCTCGAGAACGCCAGCCTTCGGGGTCTCGACTTGCGCGGCGCGGATCTCTCTCACGCGAACCTCCGGGGCGCCTACCTGCGCAACGCCGACCTGCGCAACGCCGACCTGCGCGGCGTCGACCTGATCTATGCGGAACTCGATGGAGCGAGCCTGCACGGGGCGCGGATTGGCGGCGCACGCTTCCCGCGCAACCTGTGTGCCGCGGAGCTCGACCTGTCGCTGCGCCATGGGACGTGGCTCCGCGTGAATGGAGCTCACGACGAGAAGGCGGACAAGGTCTCCTGACGTCCTCAACGATGTCCCCGCAGCTGCCGATGCCGAGGGTGATCCACTACCTCGAGATGCCTGGGGACCATGCCGGACACTCCCGCCATTCTGGAATTCATCCTCCCTCTGGGGGACGTGAGCGCCGAGATCGAGAAGCGTTTCTCGGCTGCGGGCGCGCTGGGAGTCATCACCATCGACGCCAGCCCGCTCGATCAGATCGAGCGCCGCTATGGTCACGAGGCCCACAGCCGGGCCCTCTGCACTCTGGCTGGCATCGTGAAGTCCGTCTGCGAGGAGGACTTCGGCGGCGGTGAGCTACTCGCCTCCGGCGAGGTGGGCCGCAGCGAGGTCATCCTCTGCCTGGCGCGCGATCCTGGCGACGCACCATTCTACCGCGAAGGGCTTCCCCAGCTCGCCAAGGTGATCAGGGAGCGCATCGAGCGCACCGGTCAGCGGGTCGTCTATCCGTACCTGCGCGAGACCCCGGCGCTGTCCGTCGGGTTGGCGTTCGTGCTGCGCAACCCGCTCGTCTCCGGCGCCACGCAGCTGCGGGACGCGCTCCGCGCGGCGCGGCGCGACGCTGAGCTGAACGCCAGCCTCTGCATTCGCGACAATCGGCGCGAGCTCCTGGACATCATCGTGTCGGGCCGGCTGCGGTCGGTCTACGAGCCGATCGTGTACGCCAACGATTTCACGGTGTTCGGGTACGAGGCGCTCGCGCGCGGTCCGGCAGGCAGCGGGCTGTCCTCGCCGCTGGCGCTCTTTGGCCTCGCCGAGCGCGAGAACCTGACATTCGAGCTCGACTGCCTGTGCAGGCAAAAGGCGATCGAGGGAGCGATCGACTTCCCCGAGCAGGTGAAGCTGTTCATCAACATCCGTCCGACTGCGATCCATGACCCGAGTTTTCAGCCCGATGCGCTCACCGCCACGCTCGACCACTGTGGGCTGAGCCCGAGCGACGTGGTGTTCGAGATCTCGGAGCAGGAGTCGATCGAGAACTACGAGATCTTTCGCGAGGCGCGTGATGCGTACGGGAAGCTTGGCTTCACGTTCGCGCTGGATGATACGGGGGCGGGGTACGCCTCGTTGGAGGCCGTGCTAGAGCTCGCGCCGGAGTTCATCAAGATCGACCGCGCGTTCGTCCAGGGTATCGACGAGGATCCTGCCCGGCAGAACATGGTGCGCGCTTTCCAGGCGATCGCCGAGGATACGAGCGCAAGGATCATCGGCGAGGGGCTCTCCAGGCTCGAGGAGCTGCGCACGCTCGGTAAACTCGGGATCGAGTTCGGGCAGGGCTGGCTTTTCGGCAAGCCCGCACCACTCCTGCCCGACACGGAGTGAGTCAGTCCAGGATCGCGAGCACGGGGGCGTGGTCGGATGGTCCCTTGCCCTTGCGTTCGTCTCGGTCCACTACGACCTCCTGCAGCCGTTCTGTTAGCGGTGGCGTGAGCAGGATGTGGTCGATTCGCAGGCCGCGGGCTTTGGGGAACGCGAGCCGACGGTAGTCCCACCAGGTGAATTTCTGCTCGTCCGGATGGAGGGCTCGGAAGCTGTCGGTGAGGCCCCAGGACCCGAGCTCGGCGAATGCCTCCCGTTCGGCGTCACTGCACAGGATCTCTCCTCGCCAGACCGCGGGATCGTGGACGTCGAGATCGGCAGGAGCGACGTTGAAGTCGCCGAGCAATGCGAGCGGATGCTCCGGGCTCGAGTCCTTCTCGAGGAAATCGCGCAGGCGCGCCAGCCAGTCGAGCTTGTACTCGTAGCTCTCGCTCCCCACGCTCCTGCCGTTCGGGACGTACACGCACACGCAGCGGATGCCCTCGATGCTCGCGGCGATCATGCGCGCCTGTGAATCGTCGCTCCCGTCCTCGAAGCCTCGCTTCACGTCTTCGGGCGGCCGACGCGAGAGGATCGCGACGCCGTTGTACGTCTTCTGGCCCAGCAACGTCGACTCGTAACCGACACGTCGGATCTCGTCGCTGGGGAACGAACCGTCGACGACCTTCGTCTCCTGCAGGCAGACGACGTCCGGATCGTGCCGCTCGAGAAAGGCGAGCAGGCGGTCGTGCCTGGCGCGCACGGAGTTCACGTTCCAGGTGGCGAGCTTCATGGCGCAACCCTAGAGCAGCCGTCCAGAGGCGCGCAAACTGTGCCCCACTCGGAGCGGGTTACAATCTGCTGGTGAGCTCACTCACGACTTCATCACTGGCCGCCGCAGAGGAGCTGCTCGGGCTCGAGTTCACCGAAGACGAGCGCGAGCTCGTGCTCGCTTCGATCGAGCTCCCGCTCCGGGCCTACGCGAAGCGGCGCCAGGTCGAGCTTCCAAACGGCCTCGGACCGGCGACCGGCTTTACCCCCGTACTGCCCGGCATGAGCTTCGAGCGCGAGTTGCGTCCCCTCGTTCGCTCCTCCCCGTCGTCCGCGCGGGTTCCGACGGCAGGAGAGGACATCGCCTTTGCTCCGCTCTCGCAGCTCTCGCGCTGGCTCGAGCGTCGAGAGCTCAGCAGCGTGGAGCTGACGCGGCTCTACCTGACCAGGCTCGCCAAAGCGGACGCCCAGCTCGAGTGTGTGGTCACCCTGACCGAAGACAGCGCGCTTGGGGCGGCGGAGCGTGCGGACGCGGAGATCGCTGCTGGCCGGTACCGGGGGCCGCTCCACGGCGTTCCGTGGGGAGCGAAAGACCTGCTGGACACCGCGGGGATCGCCACGACCTTCGGAGCGGCGCCGTTTCGCGACCGCGTTCCCGACGAGGATGCCGAGGTCGTCCGTCGCCTGACCAACGCTGGAGCGGTTCTCGTCGCAAAGCTCAGCCTCGGCGAGCTGGCGATGGGCGACGTCTGGTTCGGCGGCAAGACGCGGAACCCCTGGAAGCTCGAGCAGGGCTCTGGCGGCTCGAGCGCCGGGTCGGCAGCCGCCGTGGCGGCCGGTCTCGTCGGCTTTGCCATTGGCAGCGAGACGCTGGGCTCGATCGCCAGCCCGTCGATGACGTGCGGGGCGGTCGGGCTGCGGCCCACGTTCGGACGCGTTCCGCGCACCGGCTCCATGACCCTGTGCTGGTCGCTCGACAAGCTCGGGCCCATCTGCAGGAGTGTGGAGGACACCGCCGTCGTGCTTGACGCCATCCACGGCAGCCACGAGGGCGATCCCGATGCCGTCGATGTCTGCTTCGGCTTCGACGCGGATGCCGCCGTGGCCGGGGGCCGCGTGGGATACGTTCCCGAGTGGTTCGCGGAACCCAAGGCGGGAGCGAGTGAACGGGAAGCGCTCTCTGCTCTCGAACGCAGCGGACTCGAGCTCGTGGAGATCACCGCGCCGGAGTTGTCGTACGAGGTGGTGCTGACGCTGCTCTTCGTCGAGGCGGCGGCCGCCTTTCAGGAGCTCACACTCACGAACCGCGACGACGAGCTGCGCCAGCAGGAGGCGCGCTCGTGGCCGAACAGCTTTCGCACAGCCCACTACACGTCGGCAGTCGAGTACGTGCAGCTGCAGCGGCTGCGCAGGAACGCCATGGGGGCGATGCGCGATCTCTTCGAGCAGACCGAGATCCTTGTGGCGCCGGGGATGGGAGCCGGCTTCTCGCCGATCACGAACGCGACCGGCCACCCGTCTTTGACCCTCCCCGTCGGCTTTCGTGTGGATGGCACGCCCGCGGCGCTGACGCTCCACGGACGCCTCTACGACGAATCAACACTCTGTCGTGTAGGAATGGTTCTCGAGGCCGAGCTCGGCTACTCGGCCCGCCCCCGCCTCGGCCTCTCTTAGTCCTCCTCCGGCTCGATCTGGAGGTCGCTGCCGATGGACCTGTCGTCCAGGGGGACGAGCGTGACAAAGATGTCGGGCGGGGTCAGGAAGTTGAGGCGGTCGGGCGGCTCACGCAGCGTCAGGATGACGAGCTCGGGGCGGTAGCCCTCCTTCTTCAGGTAGACCTTGTGGTCGCTCAGGGTTCCGATCGGAATTCGGACCGGCGTCTGACCGATCCGGAAGCCGTCGACGAAGACCTCGGCCGCAGCCGGTCGGCTGTCGATTCCCACGTTCTGATATGGCGCGCACGTGGCGGAGACGAGCGCGAGCCCGAGCGTACTCACCGCGAGCGCAGCCCACGTCCGAGGAGCTCGGATCCAGCCCCGGGAGCACCTCAGCGCGCAGAGGGCGCGCGAGGGGTTCGTGTCAGTAGCGATCTCGCCCGTAGCCGCCGCGGCCACCACCGCCGCCGCCACCGCCACCGCCACGCCCACGGTCGTGAGCCTCATTCACACGCAGACTCCGCCCGCTCAGCTCCGTGCCGTCCAGAGCTTGCTGAGCGGCTTGCGCGCCGCTCTCCTCTGCGAACTCGACGAATGCGAATCCACGCGACCGGCCCGTCTCCCGGTCCGTGATCACGTTGACCGACTCCAGGGCTCCGTGCTTCTCGAACACCTCTCGAAGCTCGACCTCGGTCGTCGTGAACGAAATATTCCCTACGTATAGCTTCTTGGCCAAACTACGTTCCTCAAACACGAGCTTTGAAGTTCCCGCGCCGGTCCCTCCGAGCGCGGAGCCCTCGCGTCCCGTGGTCCGACCATATCACAGTGCTATGCAAGCTCGAACAACAAACGCCGGGCCCGCAGGCGACCTTCGGCGCGGCGCCCCTAGAGACCCACGCCACAGAATTTGCAGTAGACGGCATCGGCGTCGTGGCCTTCCGCCGAGCAGCTGGGACAGACCTGTGTGCTGACCGGCTTCCGCGTCAGCTCGATCAGCTCGGCGGAGAAGATCCCCGTGGGAATGGCAAGAAGCCCGTAGCCCATCACCATCAAGACAGAGGCTACGACCTGTCCCAGCGGCGTCTGGGGCGAGATATCCCCGTATCCGACGGTGGTCATGGTCACGATCGCCCAGTACATCCCGCGCGGGATGCTCGTGAATCCGGACTCGTCACCCTCGATCAGGTACATCAGGGCGCCCATGATGGCGACAATCGTGAGCAGCGTGATCACGAACACGGTGATCTTGCGCCGGCTCTGGCGCAGGGCGGTCCGCAGCACTTCCATCTCGCCCACGAAGCGGGCCAGCTTGAAGATCCGGAACACGCGCAGCAGGCGCAGCGCGCGAACGATCAGGAAGGACTGCGCACCGGGGAACAGCACGCTCAGGTACGTCGGGAAGATGGCCAGCAGGTCCACGATCCCGTAGAAGCTGCGCGCGTAGGCGAGCGGGCGCTGCACACAGAAGAGCCGCAAGGCGTACTCGGCGCTGAATACGAGCGTGAAGCCCCATTCCAGGAGTCGCAGCGTGCGCCCGTGCTCGGTCCCGTAAGGCGACACCGTCTCGAGGCTGACCGCGACGAGGCTGGCTGTAATCGTGAGCAGCAGTCCCACGTCGAAGGCCTTGCCTGCGCGAGTGTCCGCTTCGAAGATGATCTCGTGGAGCCTGGCTCGCCACCCAGCCAGGGCCGCGCTCTCCCCCCCGGAACTCATCCGGGGAGTCTAGACTGGCGCGCGGGCGCGCGCTCTCAGGAGCCGCGCGGTCGCGAGCCTCCTCTGCCCGAGCCGCTCCGACCCATCGAGTCGCCGGCGAGGAACATGTGCCGCAGGTGCACGTCGTCCGGGCGGAGCTTCTTCGGTGGCTTGCCCATCGAGTCGCCGCCCCGGCCGCGCTGGAAGCTCATGCTGTCGCCGAGCGTCGCCGCAGCGACGGTTTGCAGCACCGCCTCGGACGGGCTTGAGGCCGCCGCGGGCTGCGGGGTCAGCAGGACGAGCAGGGCCAGCGCGGCAGTTGCCGCTGCCGCGGCCGCGACCGTCAAGGACCGAGCTGCGCGCGCGGCTCGGATCCAGCGGGCGGGACCGACGCGCCACGCGTCCGTATCGCGCAGCCAGGCGAGCTTCGGATGCTCGGCCAGGCGGCGACACAGGTAGGACCTCTCCTCGGACCGCAGGTGACCCGAGCTCAAGAGATCGCCGAGCTGGGTGATGTAGTGCTGAGCAGCCGGGTAGTCCTTCCGCCCGGACGCGGCCGCGAGCAGGTTTACGAGGGGTGCAGGAGCGTGCGGGACCAGCTGCGTGGCGCGCAACCAGTACGCGACCGCCGAGTCGGCATCGCCGAGGTCCTCGACGTGATTGCCCAGGTTGTTCAGGATCCGTCCGCGCACACTCGGAGCATCAGCGAACACGAGCGCCTTCTCGAAGAGCCCCTCCGCCTGCTCCTTCGTGCCCCGCTCCCCTGCCAGCAGTGCAGCCAGGTTGAGCCAGTGGGCGTCGTCGGAGTGCGTGGCTCGGGTCCGCTCCATCTCCCGGGCCAGCGCGTCGAGCTCCTGGTCTACCCAGAGCTGTCGCAGCGGCTCGAGCTCCGCCGGAGCTTCTCCGGAGAGCGGTGCGGGCTGAGCGCTCCTGAGCTCGTGGACGGCGCGCAGCACGAACTTTCTGGCGCGTGCCACGCCTGTTCGCACCGTCGCCGGGATCCGCCCCTGTTCTCGAGCGATGGCGTCGTACGATTTGTGGGCGAGCCGCTCCTGATACCAGCGCAGGTTGCGCAGCAACGTCTCGTTGCCCTCCGCTGCCGCGGTTGAAATGGCGCGGTGGAGTGCCCGCTCACTCAGCTCCAGTGCGCCCCGGTCCAGGCTACCGGGATCCTCTGCCTCGTCGGGCTCGATGGGGCGCCCGTCGACGCTCATGAAGGTCCCGAGCCAGCCGCCGCGCGGCGGCGACGGTTCGCCACGGCGCAAGCTGGCCCGGACGCAGGGCAAGAGAAAGCTCTCGAGGGTGCCGACTGCAAGCGCCTCGCGGCACTCGTCCGGGTGCTCGCGGACGGTCTGCTCGCAGGCGAGGAAGATCTCGCCGAGGCTCTCGGCTCTCCGCTGTGGATCTCCGACCAGCTTCGCTGCGATTCCCTGGGCGGCTCCGGCAAGCTGATCTCGAAGGTCAGGCTGCCTCTCTGCGTCTGGCATGGGCGGGTCCTCCAAGTCTCACACAGTTAGGCGCTCGGCCTGTAGCGGGTATTCGGCCCCGACCGAAGCGCTGGAGCTGTTAACCGTTGCAGCATGGTCTCGTCGCGGCGTGAGCTGCGTGTTTCAGACAGTCCCGAAACGCGGGCTCACTCGAGCATCCCGCGCCGGTGGCGGGCGGCGTCGAAACGCCAGAGCGCCAGGGTGAGGCTGGTAGAGAGCCCCGACCGGCAGGAGGAAGCCAGTGACCGAAGCCCCGAAATTGCACTCTCTCGCCCTGTCCATACTGCTGCTCGCAGGCTGTGCCTCGGTCCGTCCCGCCCCGGGGCTCTACAGCATGCCCTCCGATCCCGCGAAGGCCCTCTCCCCGGAGGACGCCGACCCGTCGCGCCCCGGCGAGCTGGCCGAGGCGGCGCTTCATCTGCTCGACCCGGAGCGGACCGGCGGCCCTGACTACGCCGGGGCGGCCCGTATGTGTCTGCTCGCGGGCGACGTGGCGGACCCCAGGGTGGAGCGCGACCTGCGCCGCGCCTGCCAGCGCCTTGCGGCGCGCAGCGCGCTCCGGGCGGGGGATCGAGAGCTCTACATCCAGGCTGTGGGAGCCTGGGAGCGCGAGGCGAGTCGCAGCGAGAAGGCGGCCGGTGAGCTCTTCGTCCATCTGGCCATTCGGGATCGTCTCTGCGGTCAGATGACGGGGTCTGCACGGATCCCGCGTGATCTGCGGCGGCTGCTCCCGCCGCTCGAGGTCGGCGGATGATCCGCCTGCTCGCGACGCTGGGGAGCGCGGCCCTCGTCATCTGGGGGGTCGACCTGGCGCTCGACACAGGCAGCTGGCGCGAGCCGGCCGCCCGCGTGAGCGAGGGCGTGGCGGACGCGCTGGATGCCCTTACCGAGACCGCGGAGCTCGCGGCGCGCCCGAGCCAGCTCGAGTCCTCGACGCTCGACGCGACCCATGCCGGCCTGCCGGACGTATCCGCTCGCCGGGAGTTCGAGCCGGATCTCGGTCCGTCGGAAGACTCGGTTGGGTCGCTCCTGCCCGAGGGAGGAGCTTCGGCGTTGCACCCCGAGCCGACGTCGGCGCGCGAGCTGAGCCGGCTTCAGGCAGAGGAGATCCGTTCGCGACTCGATCGTGTCATGGACCTCGCACGTGGGCCGAGCCCGTGAGGCGCACGCTCGAGTGGGCGGTCACGATAGCGGTCGCGCTCAGCGTGATCTTGCTCTTCCGCGCTGGCGGCGCGCAGCGCAGCAAGCCCAGCGTCGCTACTGCTGCTGTGCGCGCGATCGAGATCGCGCGCATCGAGCTTGCGGAGCCGAGCGAGCCTGAGCTCGCGCCACCGGTGCGGGAGACGCCTGCGCCCAGGGCCGAGCTCGCAAAGCCAGAGATCGGGGCGGAGAGCGAACCTGCCGCGCTGCGCCCTGATCCCGAGGCCCTCGCGCGTGGGGACGCCCTGCTGCGCGCGGGGGCCTTCCCCCGACTGCGGGCCACCTACATCCGGATCGGCTTCGCCGCCTACCGGGAGGCTGTCCTCGAGGTGGGGGGCGCGTTCTACGTGTACGACCCGCGGGCGCGTCGAGCGCTCGCCGAGGTGGACCCGCGCAGCGGCCTGCTCGGGGCCGAAGGTCTCCGGGAAGAGCTCAGCCGCTGGCCGCGGGACGTCACCCGTCACCTGCAGAGCGCTCTCGCGCTCGGCCGGGAGCGCTATGGTGCGCGCGTCTCTCGAGTCGTGCTGCTGCCACCGGCAAGCCTGGACGCGGCGCTGCTCGGCGCCCTCGATCGGCGTCTGCGCGAGCTCGGCGTGAGCTCGGACTCGCTGCTGCGCGTCGACGTGGCCTACGAGCTGCGCGGCGGCAGACTTCAGTGCGAGGTCCTCACGGTCGCGCTACGCGACGGCAGTGAGCGCGAGCTCGGGCTGCGGATCGATCTCTCCGCGGCGGAGCGCACATGAGGCTCATCCCTCTCCGCCTCTTCGCTGTCGGGATCCTCCTGGTCCTGGGCCTGTCAGCGCCGGCGCACGCGTCTGACCGCGCGGCGCTGGCGCGTCTGCAGCGCATCGCTCGGGGCCAGTGGCTACCCGTCGTCGCGCCCACCGTGCACGTGCCCTTTGCTCTGGAGATCCGCACGGCCGCCCGACGCCACGGTCTTTCGAGCTCGCTACTGGCGGCGCTGGTGCGCACGGAGAGTGGCTTCGATCCGAAGGCCGTATCGGTCGCCGGGGCGCAGGGGCTGGGCCAGCTGATGCCCAAGACGGCGGACGCGCTCGCGGTGCGCGATCCGTTCGACCCCGCCCAGAACCTCGACGGCGCCGCGCGCTACCTCGCGGACCAGCTCGAGAGCTTCCAAAACGTGAGGCTCGCGCTGGCCGCCTACCACGCGGGACCCGAACGCGCAGGGCGCGGACTTGCGTCGGTGCCGACGAGCACTCGTTCCTATATCGCGCGCGTGCTGCGCTACGAGCGGGAGTACCGCGCTCGCGGGCTTCCTTGACCGAACGTGGGGACGGTGCTTGATCCGAACTTCTCTCGGCGGACATCAGGAGGAACCATGCTCCACAAGACGCTCAGCTGCTTCGTCGCGCTGCTGCTCACGACCCCCTCTCTTGCGACGGGTGCCCCCGCGGTGCCCTTTGACGAGGAGACGCTGGACCAGATCGACAGCTTGAACCGGGCGATCAGCGACCACTACGAGGAGCTGCAGAGCTCGTCCACCGAGATCGAGGCGCGACGGGCCCTCACCGAGTCCCGTATCTCCGGCATCGAGGAGGAGCTCGACACCATCGAGCGTGAGCGGCGCGAGCTCCAGCCCGAGCAACGGGAGCCCGACTCGCCGGCCGCCCGAGTGATGGAGGAGCATCGCATCGAGGTGAAGTCTCGCTACCTCGAGGCGCTTGCGGAGCGGCACGCTGCCGACCTCGACGCGATCCGCTCCTTCGACGTCCACGGCAGCGCGATCCTCGAGAATCTGGAGAAGCTGGCCCTGGCGCTGGAACACTCGGGTCGACTCGAGCAGAGCGGGAACGAAGTACAGGCGGAGGCCGCCTTCCGGTCGCTGCAGCAGGGAACAGGCATCGCCCTGGCCGTGCTCGAGGAGTGGGGCACGCTCACACGCGACGACCCGCGGTTCCGGGCCCTCTGGGCGACGTCGCGGGTGCTGAACCGCAACCTGCGACGGGCGAAAGCCTCCGAAGGCATCCGGCTGACCGTCGAGCTGGTGCGCGAACGCACCTTTGTGGTCCGTTCGCTGATCGACCAGGCGCGCGCGCTGCGCGGGGCCCTCGATCACCAGGGCCTGCTGCTCCAGGTGGCTGCCCAGAACCAGATGCTGAGGCTTCACTTTGCGCGGCTCGGAGCGATCCGGGGGCTCGAGCTCCCGGACCTCGACATCGAGGACTCCACGCGGCGCGTCCTGGAAGACATCGAAGAGGAGGCGTTCTCCGGCACCACCGCGTCCGCCGACCCGCTCGATGGCTTCGATGACTGCGTGGAGTGGGGCGACTGCCGCTGAACCCAACGAACCAAGAGGAGAGGCGCATGATCCGAATCGGAGTACTTGGCCTGGCAGGGCTGCTGACGCTCTCGGCGTCGACCGCGACTGCTGACACCGTATCATGTAACGGCAAGCGCGGCTGGCAGCGTGCGATCGTGGTCGAATCAGTCCATGACTGGTTCACGCAGGAGCCGCCCGCAAACGCGCTGCTCGAGCTGGTGCAGGCCGAGCACGGCATTGTGGCCTGCTCGTCGAGCCCGTTGCTCCCCGCTCGCCTGCACACGACGACACTCCCGCACGGGCTCGAGCGGGACCGCCTGGGCGCGCTGCTGCTCGCGAACGAGCTGGAGTGGAGTGGTCTCATCCCCGCGCCGGGAAAGGGACTCGCCGGGGAGGTCTTTCGAGTCCGCGGGGGCTCGCGTTGAGCGCCGATGCCCTGTCGCTGGCCCGCCCGTGGCTGGCACCCCTGCTGCGCTCTGCGGCTCTGGGCGCGGTGCTCGGGGGTCTCGGCGTGCTCGCGCTGCGCGTGGGGCCCGAGGCACCTGCGCTTGGCTCGGCGACCGAGCTGGCCCGGGGGGGTGTTCACCTGGTCGACGCTCTGAACGGCAGACTGGGGCCGGTCTGGGTCCCCATGCTCCTGGTTGCCTTGCGGGTGGGCTGGCTTGCCGCCCGGGCCCTGCGGACCCGCCACGGTCACGGGCCGCCGGCCTCTCCGGTACGACCAGAGCTGGGTCAGCTCGCGCCGCTTTTCGCCGCGCTCGGGCTCTGCGGAACCGTCTGGGGTCTGAGCTTTGCCTTTGATGCGCTCGGGGGAGGCGACTTTCTCTCGCGCCTTCCCGTCCTGCTGGCGGGTCTGGGAGCGGCCATGACCTCCACGCTCCTGGGTCTGGGCCTGCAGATCGCCACGCTCGTGATCGCCACGCTCAACCCCGCGTGGTCCCGCGTGCAGGTCCAGCGGAGCGCGGGAGGAGTGAGCTTCGAGCTGGAGGGAAATGCGCTCGGTGACGATGCTGCGGGGCTCGAGGCGCTGGTGCTGGCGCTACGGGCGCGTCAGCCCGAAGCACTGCGACTCGAGCTCGTCCGAGCTGTGCCCGACGAGTGGCACGCCAGGATCCGCGACGTTCTGTGGCGGCGACTCGACAGCGCACTCCCCGTCCGCGAGGTGCGCGTTTGATGCGCCGCTGGAATCCCGGTACGGGTCTGGAGGGAGCTCCCGACATCATGCTCCTCACCATGGCCGCGCTCATGGTGGCGATCGTCTGGCTGGTGTCGCACGCACAGGAGACCACGCTGCCGCCGATCGAGCTCCCGAAGAGCAGTGCGAACGCACTGGGAAGCGCCGACGCGGCGGCGCTGAATGTCACGCTGCGCCCCAGGTCTGCCGGGGAGCCCGAGGTCTGGCTGGATGATCGGCGCATCGCCGGCGGACTCCGAGGCCTGGAAGAGGCGCTCGCAGACTCGCACGCGTCTGCCATCACGCTGCGCGCCGACGCGGACACGCGCTGGGAAGATGGCCTGAGCGCAATGAGTGCCGCGGGTCGTCTAGGGCTCGCGGTCTCCGTCGCTGCCAGTCCCTAGCGGGCTGGAGAAGCGACTCAATGCTGGCGAGTTGCACCCGACGCGGCCCCTGACGGTTGGTACTATCGTTCCCGACGGCCGAGCATGATCAAGTACGTCGCCGAGCGAGTGTGGGCCTTCGACGCTGAGTGGATCCCGGACCCCCTGGCGGGGCGTCTGCTCTACGATGTGCCGGACTCCGTGACCGATCCCGAAGAGATCATGAAGCTCATGTGGCAACGGGGCGGAGCGACGCCGGAGGATCCCACGCCCTTTCTCAAGCTGGCCGTCAGTCGTGTGGTCTCGATCGCGGCGGTCGAGAGGCGCGTCACCGACACAGGGGTGACCCTGTACCTGCTGTCCCTGCCCCGCGATCCGTCCTCCGACGACGAGTGCACGGAAGCCCACATCGTCAGCACCTTTCTCGACGCCGTCGGTCAGCGCCGACCGCAGCTGGTAGGTTTCAACTCGATCGACTCGGACCTCAAGCTGCTTTTGCAGCGCGGCACGATTCTTGGCTTGCGCTCGGCGGCTTTCTGCGAGCGGCCAGAGCGGCCCTGGGAGGGCGTTGACTACTTCGCTCGCAGCAGCGATTGGAACGTGGACCTGAAGCGAATTCTCGCTGGCTTTGGCAGGGGAACGCCGTCGTTGCACGAGCTCGCGACCCAGTCCGGAATCCCGGGCAAGATGGAGGTGGACGGAAGCCAGGTCGCGCGCTTGTGGCTCGACGGCGAGCTCGCGAAGATCGTGCAGTACAACGAGTTCGACGCGCTCACGACCTATCTGCTGTGGCTGCGGCTCGCGCACTTCGGTGGCCACTTCACAAGCGACGAGTACGCCCTGGAGCAGGAGCGCCTCCGCGAGCTTCTGCACACGGAGAGTCGGCAGGCCGACCGGTCCCACCTCGCGCGCTACCTCGACGAGTGGGCGCGGCTGCAGACCCTGGTGGCGGAGCGCGGCTGAGCCCCGCTCCGCCCGGGTTGGCGTGAGTCGCGTACGCTTCAGCGGCGCTCTCGCGACGCTTCTCCTCGTGGCGAGCGGCAGCGCGGGCCCGGCTTCGGCAGCGGAGCTGCCGCGCCTCGTGCTGCTGCTGTCGATCGACCAGCTGCGCGCAGACCGGGTCGACGAGGGCCTGCCAGGAGGGCTCGGTCGGATCGCGAGGGAAGGGCTGCGCTACACGAACGCGTGGCTCGACCACGCGACTACCGAGACCTGTCCGGGACACGCCAGCATGGTCACCGGCCGACACCCATCGGGGAGTGGAATTCCTGGCAACCGCTTCCTTGATGGTGAGGGTGGAAGGCCGACCTATTGCGTCGAGGATCCGCGCGAGGATGCGCTCGTGTTCGGCGCGGAGCACGGCCGTTCTCCGCGACACCTGCGCTCGACGTCGCTCGGAGACTGGATGAAGCGTGCGCGGCCCGAGACGCGTGTCTTCAGCGTTTCTGGCAAGGACCGAGCCGCCATCATGCTCGGTGGACAGAGCGCGGATGCCGCCTACTGGCTGAACCGCAGCGACGCTGTTGGCTTCACCACGAGCCGCTACTACGTGGACGAGCGCCCGGCCTGGGTGACGGCCTTCAACGCTGCGCTCACCACCGGCCTGCCCCGGACGTGGACACACGACGTGGCGAGCGGCGTGCCCGCCGGGAGGACGGACGACTTTCCCGGCGAGTCTCCGGAGTACGGTCGCACCAGCGGCCATCCGCTCTTGCACGGAGACCCCGAGCGGTTTGCAGAGAATCTCTACGCCACCCCTTATCTCGATCAGGTCACGTTGCGCTTCGCCAGAGAGCTCGTCACGAGAACGCGGCTCGGTCGGGGAGAGGGTCCGGACCTGCTCGCGATCTCGCTGTCCGCCACGGATCGGGTCGGCCATCTCTACGGTCCCTACAGCCACGAGTCGCGCGACACACTGGTGCGTCTCGATCGCGAGCTCGACCGCTTTCTCGACTTCCTGAACGCTGAGCTGGGAGCGGGAAGCCTGCTGGTCGTGCTCACCTCCGACCACGGCGTTCTTCCCCTGCCCGAATGGCTGGCAGGGCAGGGAGGGCTCGCATGTCCCGAGGAGGATGGTCGGGCGGGACTGCGGATGCTGGTGCTCGGGCTCTTCTTTGAGCTTCACAAAGAGCTGGGCGGCGTCTTCTCGTGGCCGAGGCAGTGGGTGACCATCGCGGGCTCGCGCATCGGCGTCCGCCGCCTGCTTTCCAGGCGAGCGGGCATCCCGGTCGAGAACGTGCTGGACGTGGCGGAAGCCTACCTGGAGCGAGTCCCGGCGGTCGCGCGCGCCTGGCGAGCAGACGAGATCCGGAGCGAGAGCGGGGCGCAGGCAAGGCTCTACCGGAACTCCTTCGTCCCTGGCCGCAGCGGCGACCTCTTGATCCAGCTGGAACGCACCTGCCTGATCTCGCCCTCCGACACGGGCACGGGGCACGGCAGCGTCTACGCATACGACCGCAGAGTCCCGCTGGTCTTCTGGGGTCAGGGCGTGAAGACGGCAGAGCGCTCTGGCCGCGTGGCCACGGTCGACATCGCGCCCACGCTCGCTCGCTGGCTCGCTCTCGAGACCCCCGAACAGCTCGACGGACGGGCGCACTCCTTGAGCGAGTTCTAGAAGTGCAGCGGCAGGCGCAAGAAGCCCCGCGGGATCCGAATCGTGATCGGCTTCACCCCCGCGTTGCCGCGTAGCGGCGGAAGACAGAGCGCATCGTCTGCTCGTCCTGGATGCCGCCGAGGGGCCACTCCCCAAGCATGAAGGTGGGCACGCCACTCACGTTCGCCTCGGTTGCCAGCAACGTCTCGACCTCGACGGCCTCGAGTGCCCGCGCGTCGAGCAGCGAGTCGAGGTCGAGATCGAGCTCCTGCGCGAGGCGCTCGGCGGTCCGTTCCTCGTCGAGGTCCAGACCCTCCTCGTACACGGCGCTCCACACGCGCTCTCGCCAGGTGGGCTCCCGTTCGCTCCCGCCGAGTCGCAGCGCGACGGCCATTGCGGCCCGGGAGTCCATCCAGCGGCCCGGGATCCGCAGCGGTACGTCGAGCTCGCGGGCGACGCGCGCGGTGTTCGAGCGGGCGAGGTCGCTCATCTCGTCACCGCGCCGCCAGTGGCTCAGCATGGTCAGGTCGAGCGGTCTCCAGCGCAGCTCGAGCCCCAGCTCCACCAGCACCGGGCCCATTCTCTCCATCACGCGGTGCGCCACGTAGCAGAGACTCGACGCAAAGTCGTAATGGATCACCACCCTTTGCAGCATCGCGTGGATTCTTTCAGCAAGCGGGCCGGCAGGGCAACCTGCGTATACTGCCACGATGCAGCGACGTCGCATCCGGCTGCTGCGCGATGCCCATCCCGGGCGCGCCGCCTTCGACGCAGCCGTGTCGCGGGCGACGCTTCAGCAGGTCGCGCTCCGCGCGGAGCCCGAGAGCCTGAGACTCTACCGGCCCGATGCCATCGTGGCGTTCGGGCGCCGCGATGCGATCGCCCCCGGCTACGCGCGGGCCGTACGGGAAGCTCGCTTGCAGGGCTTCGCCGCCATCCAGCGGCTTGCTGGAGGGCGTGCCGCCGTCTTTCACGAGAGGACGCTGTCCTTCGCGTGGGCGATCCCCGATCCCAGGGTGCGCGAGCACGTCGAGCGGTACTTCGCGGAGCTGGCGGACATCATGGTCGCCGCGTTTCGGAACCTCGGCGTCGACGCTCGGGTGGGTGAGGTTCCCGGCGAGTACTGTCCGGGCGCGCACAGCGTGAACGCGCGGGGAGCGCGCAAGCTCATGGGTGTCGGCCAGCGCGTGATCCGCGGGGCGACACACGTGGGTGGCGTGGTCGTCGTCGGGCACAGCAAAGCGATCCGCGAGGTACTCGTGCCCGTCTACGATGCGCTCGCTCTGGACTGGGAGCCGGCCAGCGTTGGCAGCCTGGAGGACGAGCTCGGAGCTCTGGACCCCGAGCGCGTCGAACGCGCGATCCTCGACGAGTTCGGGGAGCGGTACGAGCTCGTGCCCGGCTCGCTCTTGGACGAGACTCGCGAGCTCGCAGAGTCGCTCGAGCGGGACCACGTTCCACGAGCCTGAGCGGTACTCGTCTAGCGCAAAAGACCCAGGCGCTCGTGCCACTCGGCGATCGACTCCTCGGGATAGCTGCGGAACTGCTTGTCCTTCGGGGTGGTGTGCAGCTCGGCCCAGGACGGCTTCGATTCGAGCATCAGGTGGGTTCGCTCGGGCGGTCGTGGCAGCTCCGTGTCGATCGCCGACGCAAGGGGGTGGACCAGCTCCGGCCAGCGCGGATCCCAGAGCCAGAGCGCACTCCCGCACGTCCCGCAGAAGCTGCGCTCCGCGGGACTCTCGCGGAGCTTCGTGCCGTCGGGATCGGGAATCAGCGCGTGGTATATCCGGAGCTGCTCGCGTCCCTCCACCTCCAGCGTGCCGAAGTCGCCGCTCAGGTTGATCGCGTAGCCGCCGCCGCCCGCCGTTTTGCGACAGATCGAGCAGTAGCAGAGCATGAAGGGATAGGGATGTTCCGAGCTCAGGCGGAAGCGAACGCCTCCGCAGTGGCACGAGCCTTCGAGTCTCATGGGTACGCCTCCCAGGGGGGATTGTCGCCGCGAGTCGTCGAGCTTGTAAAGACGCCGCGCCGGCCCTAGGGTGGCCGAGTCACGAGGGGAGCAGAGATGAGCAACTTCGGAAAGTTCGCCGACGTCGCCGTCGACCTGAAGGGCCACGTGGCCACGGTCGAGATCCAGCGGCCGCCACACAACTACTTCGACGTGAACCTGATTCGCTCACTGGTCGATGCCTTCCGCGCGCTCGACGCCGAGGAGAGCTGCCGCGCGATCGTGCTGGCCTCCAAGGGCCGCTCCTTCTGCGCGGGGGCCCAGCTCGGCGGCGGAGACTCGGGGGGAGCGAACGCCGACGCTGCGGAGCCCGGTCCGGGGCGCCAGGGCAGCGGTCACCTGTACCAGGAGGCTGTACGCCTGTTCGAGACCGAGACGCCTGTCGTGGCCGCCATCCAGGGTGCCGCGATCGGCGGGGGCTTCGGGCTTGCGCTGGTGCCGGACTTTCGCGTGGCCTGTCCCGAGGCGCGCTTCAGCTCGAACTTCGCGCGTCTCGGCTTTCACCATGGCTTCGGCTTGACGGTGACCTTGCCCGAGCTGATCGGCAAGCAAGCCGCCGCCAACATGCTGCTCACCGGTCGGCGGGTAAAGGGTGAGGAAGCCTACCAGCTCGGTCTGTGCGACCACCTGGTACCGATGGACGAGCTGCGGCCCAGGGCAACGGAGCTCGCCGAGGAGATCGCTGGCTCGGCGCCGCTTGCCGTTCGCTCCATTCGCCGCACGCTGCGTCTGGGTCTTGCCGACAGGATCCGGATCGCCACCGATCACGAGCTCGTCGAGCAGGACTGGCTGCGCAAGACGAACGACTTCCGCGAGGGAGTGCGCGCGACGGCGGAGCGCCGCGAGCCCGACTTCCACGGGAACTGAGCGCTTACCAGCCGGTCCAGTTCGGCGCGCGCTTCTCGGCGAAGGCCTTGGGTCCCTCGACGTAGTCGGCATGCTCGCGCATCAGGTCGACCTGCTCGAACGTGGCCTCCATGGCTTGCTGCAGCGAGGCCTTGTCGAGCCCCTGCATCACAGCTTGCTTGCTCGCGCGCACCGAGCGCGGGGCGCACTCCAGGATCTGTAAAGCCCAGCTTCGCGCGGTCTTCATCAGCTGATCGTCGGGTACCACGTCGGTGGCGATGCCGAGCTGGAGGGCCTCCGCGGCCCCCACTCGTCGACCCGTCAGGATCATGCCCATCGCCTGCTTCAGCGGAATCTGACGCGGCAGGCGCTGCAGCCCACCCGCGAGCGCGGCCAGCCCCACGCGCGGCTCGGGCAGCGCGAACACCGCGCTCTCCGCGGCGACAATCAGGTCGCAGGCGAGGGCAATCTCGAAGCCGCCGCCCATGGCGATGCCGTTCACGGCCGCAATGATCGGTTTGGGATCGTCAGCTCGACGTGTGCCGGCGCGTGCAGCGCATTCAACACCTGGGGCCGATTCAGCGTGACCGTGAGGATCCGGCCGTCCGTGGCGGTCTTGCAGTACTCTGGCATCTCTCGCTCCTCTTGCACTTGCGCTCGAGTCTCTCACTAATCCTGCGAACCGGTCGAGCCGGGGGCCGGACGGAAGATCCATGAGCGATCGCATCCTGAGCCGCGTCGTCCCGAGCGTTGCACCCTGGAACGGAAGCTCCGCGCGGGTGGCCCGCGAGTTCGAGCACGCCGTCGCGAGCGGCGCGCGGCTCGTCGCGGCCGGCTCAGCGCGCAGCCGACCGCAGGTGCTGCTTAAGCGCGGCTACACGCCGAAGCACAAGCTCGAGCTGTTCGACGCCACCTACTACCTGACCAACCCGCGTCAAAACGAGGATATCCGCTTCTACGTGGGCTACGTCAGGCTCGACGGCGAAGCACGGATCTACCCGCGCATCTTCTACAAGGATCTGTCGCTGACCTGGCGCTCTGCCTCCCACTACGTCCGTTCCGACGAGGAGAACTGGATCGGCAAGGGGGACGTGAAGACCGTCGTCGAGAACGGAGAAGCGCGCGTGGGATCGGACGAGGGCACCACAGACCTCCCGCTCGAGATCCAGACCGCCCTCGAGACGCTGAGCCGCAGAGCGCGGCGCATCCGGTACGACGACGCTGCCGTCGGGCTCGTGCTGCGGCGCGGTCCGAATGACCGGATCGAGCCCTACCGCGACTTCACGGCGCCGCGCCGTCGTGCCGCGGCCAACCCGCGCAACCTGGTGAACCGCGGGCAAGCAATCGCGAGATTCACCCGCAAGAACGACCCCACGTCGCTACGCTTCACACGCGGCTTCGAGCCCGACTTCGCCCGCGGCGTGGTCGAGCGGGGCAAGAGCACGAGCAGCCTCTACGGCGGGCGACTCGAGCGATACCGGATCGTATCCCGCAACCGGCGGGCGCAGTATCTGTTCATCGCCGGGCCGCGACAGGTGTGGATCGCGTCCTGCCAGGCCACGACGACGCAGATCATGAGCTACGGAGTCCGCACGATCGACGCCGTCGTGGCCGACGAGCTACTCATCCCGGGCTACGAGTACCACTTCGTCGACGAGGACGCGCACTCGCCGACGCTGCACAGCCAGGTCCCGCCCGGCTTCGCCGGCGTCCCGAGCGAGATCGACGCGTTCCGCGTGGACACCTCCGCGTGGCTCGACCAGCTCCCGGTGATCCGACAATTCAGGCGAGTGTTCGGTGCTGAGCCGGGCGCGGCTCAGCCTGCGACTTCGAGCACCTCGCGCTGATAGGTCTCCAGGTCCGAGAACACGCGCATCGGTCGGCCGCGCGCGGACTCCTCGTCGGGCAGGGGGATCGCCCGCGTCAGGGTGAGGAGCTTGTCGAGCAGGCCCCGGTAGGCATCCTCCAGGCTCTCCTCGTCAGAGATCAGGGTGCGGGGGTCGAAGCCGTCGCTGCGCAGGCGAACGATGCGCAGCGCCTCGTCTCCCACGTGGCTCCAGTTCAGTGCCAGGTCGATCACCACCTCCGGGCTCTGCCCGAGACTGCGCACGACCATGGCCGCCGCGAGAGCTTCGACCCTGGCGTACTTGAGCTCGATCATCCGACCCGCCGCAACCTCTATGAAGAGTCCGGCGCGGCTCAGACGCGCAGGCGTCCCCTCCACGATCTTCACGCCGCTGAAACGCGGTCCGCCTGCCGAAGAGTCCGCGGCGGCTGGCGGGGCCTGGCTTTCCACCCCGATCGCCGGGGTCGGTGGGCCGGGTGCCGCCGGCGGCGCCAACTGCCCGGCGTCGATCAGCTCCCTGAGGGAGGCGCGCTGGTCGGCCGGCACGTCGGGCATCTCGAGGGCTCTCTTCGCCGCAGCCACGCAGAGCGCCGGGTCGAGCTCCTTGGCATAGCGGAGGGCGCGCATCACGTTCGGGAGGGTCAGGCCCCGGTTGCGCGGATCGATGGCCTGGCGGAGTGCTCGTTGGGCCTGGTCCCGCTCTCCCAGCTCGATCAGCGCCGGGCAGAGCCTGACGAGCAGCGTCGGGTAGGCGAGGGCTCGCGGCACTTCCGTCGTGACCTCGATCCAGGTACGCGCCGCCTCCTGGTCCTCTCCACGATTCACGTGGTGGTGCACCAGGCGCAGCATCTGGGGAGCCGCCAGGTCGGCCTGCCCTGCGGAGCGTGCAGCCTCCCAGAAGGTACGCCCGACCTCCGGATCTCCAGGGTTGCCCTCGGCGCTGGCCTTCAGCTGATCCAGCTCGGACGTTGTCTCTGGCTCCTGCGCCGCGACCTCGGACGCGCCCTCGCGAGTCGCCTCTTGCTTTGCCTTGCGTCGGCTCGCCCGCTCGAGCCGCTGCCGATCCCACCATGCCCGAAGCCACAGAAAGCCGAGCCGCTCCTCGAGGTCCAGGCGCGCGACCAGGAATGCCGTCCCCGCTCCCACGACGAATCCGGTCAGTTGAGCCGCGTAGAGTGCGCCAAGCTTGAGTCCTGGCAGCCAGGCCTGCCCGGCAGCGCCTACCAGCCAGAGCGGTAGCAGCAGCGCGACCGCAGGCAGCCTGAAGCTGCCGTGGATCGGTCCCTTGCGATCGACCCCGAGCAGGTAGTAGCAGCGGATCTTCTGCAGGCGATAGCGGGTGAGCGCTGCGCCCACGAGGCCGGCGGACATGCCGGCCGCGCCGAAGAGCGGGAGCGTCGACCCCAGCGAGACCAGCAGCGCGACAGCGCCAGAGGCAGCCGCGCAGATCGGCAAGAGCAGGGCGAGCAGCGGTCCCCAGCGCTCCTCGAGCGCGGCGCCCGCCAGAAACAGGATCAGCAGGTTGGCCAGCAGCTGCAGCCAGGTCGCGTGCAGGAACGGGTGCGTGAGAAAGGCCAGCGCCTTTGGCTCCGCCGGAACCAGACCCCAGCGCGTGAAGATGCTCGGGGCGCTCGGCGCTTGCTCCAGCCTTCCCAGCGCCTGGGAGGCCAGGAAGTCCAGCACCTCTTGCTGCGCGCGCCGCATCTCCTCGTCATTTGGCCAGCGCTGGTACGACTCGTAGCGCAGCTCCTGTACGAGCTCGCGCCGCTCTTCGGCGGACTTGCCGCGCCCGACCTCGAGCAGGATCTCCGGCTCGACTTCGAGGTACGCGTGCTCGCGCCAGTACTCCGTTGCCTCCGCCAGCTGCTCCGGTACGGGCGACGCGGGCACGGCGAGCTCGCTGTCATCGACCAGGAACACCGCGAGGCACGCAAGGATCACCCACCCGGTGATCCAGGGCACACGCAGAACCTCGCTCTGGCCGACTGGCAGAATCATCCGGCCTTCCGCTCACCCCATGGAGCCATAGACGCAGCCAGTTCCTCTATCGACCGGATCCGCTTGCCCTTTTACGAATTGAGGGCGTGGCGCACATGTCAACAAGAACCGCTGCCCCGGCATCGGTTGGCGTGGTCGCAGTTGCGCGTTTGTTGCCGCAGCTGCCGCGACTCGGTGTCCACCCGAACGCTACGTCATCGAAGGCGCATGGATGGCGCGAGACATCGAGAAGATGCACCGTCTTGTGCACGTTGGCCGCAAGACAACATCGTCACAATTCGGCGTAGGTTTCAGTAGGGCCGAAGAGCGCGGGATTATCTGATAAGATCTCCGCGTGCGCTCTCTTGTTTCCGGGCGAGTCACCCTCTGCGCGCTTGCGCTCTGGCTGTGCTTTGTTCCAGAAGCGCGGTCTGCCGTCGGAGTGAGCCTCGGCCTGGAGAGCACCGACTTCAAGATCACGGACGATCTGGTCGTGTTTCTCGTCAGTGAAGACGACTTCCCCTCCACGGACCTGAACGGCGACGGTGACTCCGCAGACAACGTTGCGTACGCGTTTCTGCGCGACACCAAGCTGAACTTGCGTATTTCGCCGAGGGCGCTGGTGTCGGTGCCCCCGGTCAACAGTACCCTGATCGACAGCTACCTGGTTGGACCGACCGTCGCCGCGTTTGCCGTTTACGAAATGGACCAGGGTCCCGTCGGTGTAGGGAATGACCTCAACGGGGATGGGGATACCGATGATCGAGTCCTTCACGTCTTCCATCCCGCAACTCGACGCACGACAAACCTCCGCCTCGCCCTCCACAGGTATCAGCTCGCGAACGACCGAGTCGTCTTCTCGGTCTCGGAGTCCGGCCAGGGGGGGCTCGATCTGAATGGGGACGGGGATACCGTAGACAACGTCCTTCACGTCTACGGTCCTGATCCCGCGGATCCCACAAGAAACATCGTTACCAATGCCGGCGTCGACGCCAGCGAGATGCGCGCGGCTGGGAACTTCCTGGTGACCTTGAGATCGGAGGCGAACGACGACACGTTCCTGAACCCTGACGGGGACACGGACGATCTGGTGCCGCAGGTGTACGACCTCTCCATGCCCCTGGACCAGCGGATGAACGTCGGGATTGCCGCGACGAGGACGCGGAGCGGTACGTCGCTGCCTGCCTTGTCGTTGTCGGAGCTCGGTGTCGTGGCTTTCGAAGTGCCGAGCGGACTACTCGACAACATCCTCCACGTCTTCGATGCGCGGACAGGTCTGACTACAAACCTTGGTATGGAGGGAATTCAGTACGACGTGGGCGGAGAGGTTGTGGCTTTTCTGGCCTCGGAGTCCCCCGCCAAGGCGAACGCGGATCTGAACGGCGACGGGGACCAGCTCGACAACGTTCTTCAAGTGTTCGATAGCTCGACCGGGATGCTCGCCAACGTGGGGCGGAACTCCAACCAGAATCTGGCCCGCCAGCCTTTCTCGGTTTCGGCGACAGGGCTCGTGGTCTTTGAGGTTCTCGAATCTGACGAGGGCCCCGCGGGCACGAACCACAACGGGGATCTGGATACCGACGACAATGTCCTGCACGTCTGGGATTCCACCGCCGCCGGGATGCAGCTCATGTCCCTGGGCGTCGCGCTCGATGACGGCCCGATCTATCAGGTCGAAGGCGACCGCGCGGCCGTAGCGGTTCCCGAGATCGCGCAGAGTGCCAATCTGAACGGCCTCGGAACGCGTTACGGGCACTCGCAGGATCTCGACCAGACGCTCGGCGAGTCCGTCCTTCACATCTACGAGCGCGGGACGGGAGCGCTCGAGAACATGGGCATCGCGGCTTCCGAGCTCCGCTTCAAAGGGGGTCTCGTCAGCTTCCTCGTCAATGAGGAGCACCAGGGACCGACCGACCTTCTGCTCGACGGGAGCCTGAACGGTCTCGACGGCTTCGATGGCCTCGATGGCGACAGGAGCGACAACGTCGTCCACGTGATCGATGCGGCCACCTTCGATCTGGAGAATCTGATGGTGGCCTCTGCACCGCTCGGAAGTGGCTTCGAAGCCGCGTCCAAGCTCTCAGCCAGCGCTCTCGTCTTCAACGTGAACGAGGGCCAACAGGGCGAAGATCTGAACAGTGATGGCGACGAGATCGACTCCTCCCTCCAGATTGCCCACCAGGGGCTCGACTACTTTCTCCCCGGAGCGCTGCCCGGCGACGACGATGGCGATGGGGTGCTCGATGGCGCTCCCGACAACGACAACTGCCCGTCCACGCCGAACGCCACGCAGCTCGACACGGACGGAGACGGCGAAGGGGACGCCTGCGATGCGGACGACGACGGGGACCTTGTGGATGATCTCGTCGACAACTGTCCGCTCGACAGCAACGCGAACCAGGCGGACACGGACTTCGATTCCATCGGTGACGCCTGCACTCCGGATACAGATAGCGACGGCATCGAGGACGCGTTCGACAACTGCCCCCTCGACGCCAACGCTTCCCAGACAGACACCAATGGCGACGGGCTCGGCGACGCCTGTGACGACGACCAAGATGGCGTCTCGAACGCCCTCGACAACTGCAGCAACACTCCGAACGCGGCGCAGCTGGATGCGGACGGGGACGGGGTCGGCGACGCCTGTGAGCTGCCGGACGGTGACGGCGATGGCATTCCGGACGGCGTGGACAACTGCCCGGTCGACTCGAATGCGCTCCAGTCCGACGTCGATGGGGACTCCGCGGGCGACGTCTGCGACGCTTGCCCGAGCGATGCGGCCGATGCTTGCACCGCGGGCTCTGCCCGCGAGATCGACGCGAACGTGGGCGGCACAGTTTCGCTGCCGGGTGATGTGTCCCTGCGGGTAGGCGCCGGCGACCTCGTCGCGGATGCCACGATCTCGATCACGAGGGGCGTTGCGGGCGGAGTTGTAGACCTGTCGGACTTGCCGAACCCGGTTCCTGGACTCGGCCTGCTGATCGCGAGCTACGATCTCCAGCCGGACGGGCTTCAGTTTACAAACGCAGCGTCTCTCACGGTCTTCCCGGACATCTTCTCTCTTGGTCTGAGCTTCGCCCAGGAGCAGGCTCTCGGTCTCTACCAGTTCGATGTTGGGGCCAACGCCTTCGTGCCCCTGGACGGCTTCTGCTTCGAGGACGAGGCCGGCCTCGTCTGCGAGGCAAGCGTGAGCGGCTTCTCGCGGTTCGCGCTGCTGGCTCCCGCAGATACGGACGGCGACGGCGTTTTCGACCTCTTCGCCCCGGTCGAGGACAACTGCCCCGACGATCCGAATCCTGGACAGGAGGACGCGGACAGCAACGGGGTCGGTGACGCGTGTGAGGGAGAGGCGGATGCAGATGGTGACGGCGTTCCAGATGCCGGTGACAACTGCGTCGACGTGGTGAATCCCGCGCAGTCGGACCTCGATGGGGATCTCGTCGGCGATGTCTGTGACCCATGCCCCGGCGACGACCTGGATACCTGCGATCCGAACGGACAGGGTGCGGCGGAGATTCCACCCGGCGCCGTGGGTCAGGTAACGGCGGACGGCTTCCTGCTCGACGTGGAGGCAGGCGATCTCGTGGCCGGCGCGACGATCTCCGTAAGCTCCGGCGCTGCCGGCGGTGTTGTTGACCTGATGTTGAGTCCGACCCTCGCGCTCGGGCTGCAAGTCGCGGTCTACGACCTGCAGCCCGACGGTCTGATCTTCGACGCCCCGGTCAAGGTGACCATCGTGGCGGACGTCACGGCTCTCCACCCGAGCCAGAGGGCGAGCCTGGCCCTCTATCAGCCGATCGGAGAGGACGGGAGCAGCTTCGAGGCCGTCCCTGGATCGATGTGCGAGCTCGTGGAGGACGAAGCAGGGGTCCTCGCGACCTGCATGGCAGAGGTCACCCACTTCTCCGCGATCTCGATGATCGCGGGCGCCGATGCAGATGGAGACGGGGTCTACGACCTGTTCGACGCTCAGGTCGACAACTGCCCGAACACGCCGAACCCGGATCAGGCCGACTTCGATGGCGACAAGCTGGGCGATGTGTGTGACGACAGCGACGCCGACGGAGTGGTCGACGCTGTGGACAACTGTCGAGACCTGGCGAACCCGGATCAGGCCAACGTGGACGGCGACAGCCTCGGAGACGTCTGCGACGACTCGGATGGTGACAGCGTCGTTGACGCAGGGGACAACTGCCCCGACGACCCGAACGCCGACCAGACGGATACCGATGGCGACAAGCTGGGCGATGCCTGTGATCCGGACGACGACGGCGATGGGACCGACGACGTGGCGGACACGTGTCCCCTGGTCCCCAATCCAGATCAGCGAGACTTCGACGGAGACGGGGCCGGAGACCCCTGCGACGACGATGACGACGGCGACGGGATTGCCGACGGGGCGGATCTGTGCGCCGACACCCCTTTGAGCGAGACTCAGAAGGAGGGGACAGGCTGCTCGCGTGACCAGCTGTGTGCGCTGCTACGGGAGAATCCGGAGCTCAGCGTTCCTGGAGCGGCGAGGGCCGTGTGCGACAAGCCAAAGCACTCTCAGCACCGGAAGCTCCGCCACGTCAGGGCTCACCTGAGGCGCGTCGTCAAGCGCCTGCCCCCGCACGTTCGTGTGCACGTGAGGCGGATCTTCCACCGGCACGCTCCTCACCTCCGAGCGCATCTGCTGAAGGTCCACAAGCACGTGGTTCACAAGAAGGTGGAGCGCCACAAGGTATCCTGGCAGAGGGGCAGGAAGTGGCTCTGCCGCCGCTAGGGGATCTCTGCGACAGCCTCCAGTACGAGCGAGGAGTCGAGCCAGATCTGGTAGTCCTCGCGGACATCGACGAAGCGGACGATGCCGCCGCGGTCCAGCACGTAGGTCGAGGGGTGGGGGACTCCGGTCTCCAGCGCACGAGGAGTCGGGCGGCGCAAGCCCAGTCGGTCGATGGATGCGCTGAACGGGTCCTGTAGAAAGGTCACACGGTCCGTCAGGCGGTTTCCGTCGATGAAGAAGCGCGTCTTCTGGTTGAGCTGGTTGTCGGCCATCACGTAGAGCAGTACGAGGTCCTCCGCACTGTCGATCTGCTGGCGTAGCTCGATGAGGCGCGCCTTGCTGAAGGGGGACCAGTCGAGGCTGCGCTCGAAAGTCAGCACCACGCGCTCGCCACGAAAGTCTCGGAGCGAAACGGGGTTCCCCTCGAGGTCCTGCAACGAGAGCTGGGGCAGGCGCTCACCGACCGTCCCCACAGCTCCCGGTACGTCCCGCCGAACTACCGCCTCGCTCCCTCGTCGACCCATCGTTGTGTAGGGGAGCGCCAGAGTCAGCCCGAGAATGCCACCGATCACGAGCGTTGCGAGGCTGCGTCCTATCATGGGTCTCCCCTGCCGGCTGGAGGTCGCAGCCAGACGAAGACGAGGGCGAGGGTCAACAGGCCGATCGCCTCCAGTCGAGGCATGCCGCCCACCCACCAGAAGTCCCCGAACAGCCAGACGACGATCCGGTTGATCGCAGCGAGCGACAGGCCGATGGCCGTGGCCGAGCCAATCGCCCGGTCGCCGTGGCCTCGGGCCGCGCCGAACAGGCAGAATCCCCACGCCACCAGGCAAGAGCCGGAGAAGGCCACGAAGTAGTAGCCCTGCGGACCGATTGGAAAGGGCAGCGGTGAGCTCGAGCCGGGCGCGATCGAGACGACGAACAGACCGACGAACCAGAGCCCGAGCAGCACCATCAGGCTGCCCACGATCCAACACAGAGTCTTGTAGGCGAGCTGCATGGGTGACGGTCGCCGCTCCCTATTCGACTGGAGACAGCGGCTCCAGTCGAGCGCCCTGTCCCACGATCCTGTCACTCTACTCCGTCGAGGCACCTCCGCGCATCGCAGCGCTCTGAGCTCGCCAGGCCCGCAAAAGGGGTCAGCTTCTCTCGATCGCAGGCCGAAGGGCTTCCTTGGGAAGCCATGGGCTACGGGAACATCGAAAGCATCATGACCAAGGACGTCCTCTGTGCGGAGCCAGAGGACACCCTCGCCGAGGTCCTGGAGAAGATGCACAAGAACCGCGTGTCCTGTGTTCCGGTCTGCGAGGGTCAGGTTCCGATCGGCATGATCACGGAGCGGGACGCGGTCGCGATCGCAACCAGGGCGCTGGCGGGCGAGGAGGACCGGAGGCTGGCCGAGGAGGTGATGTCGTCTCCCGTCACGACCATCCGCTCGACCGACAACCTGGAAGACGCCGCCTCGCTCGCGCAGAGCGTGTCGATTCGTCATCTCCCCGTCGTGGACGGTGACGGCCGGCTGCTCGGCGTAGTGGCGCAGAGCGATCTGCTGAGCCGACGCCTGATGCAGGAGCTGGTCGAAGAACGCACTGTGCATCTGACCACCGCGAACAAGCGTCTCGACAAGCTGGCCAGACTCGATGGGCTGCTCGGCATCGGGAACCGCCGCTGGATGGAAGAGAGCTTGACCAGGGTGCATGAACAGCTGCAACGCGAAAACGTGCCCTACTCGCTGGCCCTCTGCGACGTGGACCTGTTCAAGCTCTACAACGATCACTACGGCCATCTCGCGGGCGACCGCGTGCTAAAGAAGATCGCGGGACGGCTGGTAGACGTACTGCGCGGCGCGGACCAGGTGTTCCGCTTTGGTGGCGAGGAGCTGCTGGTACTGCTTCCCGAGACCATCAGGGTCGAGGCCGCTCGGGCCGGCGAGCGAATCTGCGAGGGGGTACGCAGCCTCGAGCTTCCCCACGAGGAGTCGCCGCACGGCATCGTGACCGTGAGCTGCGGCGTTGCCAGCGCTTCGCCCGAGGAGCCCCAGTGGCGCTGGCAGGGCGTGATCCAGCTGGCGGACGAGGGCCTCTACTTTGCGAAGCGCCACGGCCGCGATCAGATCGCGATCGCCTGCGACGCGCCCGGCTAGACGCCCCTTCGCGAGCGGCGCAGCTGAAGCGCTGTCGCCTGACCGTCAGCGGTCGGCTGGTACCAGACGCTGATCTCGGAGGTCGCCGTCACCCAGTCGTCGAGAGCGTTCTGGCTATCGATCTCGAAGGCGTTGAAGCCGCAGCGGTGCATGAAGAGGAGCTGCTCGAGCAGCACGTCTCCCACCGCGCGCAGCTCTCCATGGTAGCCGAAGCGCTCTCGGAGCAGGCGCGCATACGAGTACGCGCGCCCATCCTTGAAGGCGGGGAACTCGAGCTCGATCAGCTCGAAGTGTTCGACAGCGTCGGCGATCTGCGCCGGCGACTCGTCACTCCGCAGCCGAATCCCCAGACCCGCCTCGCGCCCGACAAGAGTGTCGCGCTCGGCCTGCCAGCGGCTCAGGCTCACGACGATGGGCTTGCCCGCAGGGAGATCGTCCTCGTCTCCCGGGACGAGCCAGGGGTCGTCCACCAGCTTTCCATCCACGAGCAGTGCCATGCCTACGCGTCGGCGTACAGCCGGTCCTTGAAGGGCTCGAAGCCGACGCGCCGGAAGGTGTCGATGAAGCGCTCACTCCCCTCGCGGATGTCGACGTAGGTATCGAGGATCGTCTCCACGGCGTCGACGATCTCGCTGCTCGAGAAGCCCGGACCCACGACCTTGCCCAGCGCCGCGGCTTCGGAAGCCGAGCCGCCGAGCGTCACCTGGTAGAACTCCTCGCCAGCCTTGTCGAGGCCGAGGATCCCGATGTGACCCACGTGGTGGTGGCCGCAGGCGTTGATGCAGCCTGAGATCTTGATCTCGACTTCGCCGATCTGGTGCAGTCGGTCCAGATCTTTGAAGCGCTCGCTGATCTGCTGGGCGATCGGGATCGAGCGAGCCGTTGCGAGCCCGCAATAATCGAGTCCGGGGCAGCTGATGATGTCAGACGTGAGCCCGATGTTCGGAGTGGCCAGCTCGAGCGCTGCGAGCTGCTCCCAGAGTCCGAACAGGTCCGACTGCTTCACGTGCGCGAGCACCAGGTTCTGTCGGTGGCTCACGCGGATCTCGCCAAAGCTGTAGCGGTCTGCCAGCTTGGCCACGGCGTCCATCTGCTCCGCGCTCATGTCGCCGGGCGTTCCGCCCACGGGCTTGAGAGACACGTTCGCGATCGCGTAGCCCGCCTGCCTGTGGGGGAACACGTTCGTCTCCACCCAGCTCCGGAACGCGGAGTTCTCAGCGCGCCTCGCCTCGAACGCCGGGTCCTCGGTAGCGAGCTCCTCGTAGCACGGGGGTGCGAAGTGCTCCGCGATGCTCGCGATCTCCTCGGGGGGCAGCTCGAGCGCGCCGTCCCGGATCTGCTTCCACTCCTCCTCGACGAGCTCGGTGAACTTCTCGATGCCCGTCTGCTGGACCAGGATCTTGATGCGCGCCTTGAACAGGTTGTCGCGTCGACCCCGCTGGTTGTAGACGCGCAGGATTGCCTCCAGATAGGAGAGCAGCTGCTGCTTCGGCAGAAACGGCCGAATCGTCTTCCCCACGAAGGGGGTGCGGCCCAGCCCCCCGCCGACCATGACCTCGAAGCCGGCCTCCCCCTCGTCGTTCTGGTGCAGGCGCAGCCCGATGTCGTGCACGCGCACCGCGGCCCGATCTCTCGGGGACGCGGTCACCGCGATCTTGAACTTGCGCGGGAGAAACGAGAACTCCGGGTGCAGTGTCGACCACTGCCGGATGATCTCGCAGTAGATGCGCGGGTCCTCGAGCTCGTCCGCGGCGGCTCCCGCATACTCGTCGGTCGTGACGTTGCGGAACGAGTTGCCACTGGTCTGGATGCCGTGCATCTGGACCTGTGCCAGCTCGGCCAGGATGTCTGGTGTCTCCTCGAGCTTCGGCCAGTGGAACTGCAGGTTCTGGCGCGTGGTGAAGTGGCCGTAGCCCCGGTCGTAGCGGCGTGCGATGAAGGCCAGCTTCCGGAGCTGCGTCGAGGACAGGGCTCCGTAGGGGATGGCGATGCGCAGCATGTAGGCGTGCAGCTGCAGGTAGAGCCCGTTCAGGAGGCGCAGCGGCTTGAACTGCTCTTCGCTGAGCTCGCCGTCCAGGCGTCGCTTGACCTGGCGCCGGAACTGCTCGACGCGCTCGTCGACCAGCTGCTGGTCGAATTCGTCGTACTGGTACATGCTCCGGCCTCAGCCCTCCGCCTGCCTGCCGAGGTCCTTACGGACCGTGGGTCCCGCGGCTCGGATTCGCTCTCGCGTCTCCACGGGTCGGACTCGCGCATCCCCTACCACCACCTCGATCAGGTAGGGGTCCACCACCTCCTGGCGGCTCTCCGCTAGCCTCGCGCTCTCCATGGCCTCCTCGCCTTCGGACTCGCTCTCGGTGATCCGACCCTCTTCGATGATCTCGACCCAGCGTCCGTGTCGGCCCAGGTAGACGACGTGGCCGTCTCCCAACCGGCTGGCGATCACGACCTGGGGCATCGACTGGTCTCCCGCTAGGAATATCAGTGACTTAGGTGCACCCCGCCCAAGGGGACGCATGGGAGGGGGCGGCGGAATGGTACCGCAAAGGGCACGCGAGGGCGCGCTCGTAAAGATCCACCAGGCCGCCGTCGATTCGCCCCGTGGGATGTCAGTCCAGTTCTTCGGTCAATTCCTCGTGAGCTCGGGCGAGATCAGCGAGGCCGCGCTCCTCGAAGCCCTCGATCTGCAGAGCGAGCGGAACCGCAAGCT
Source organism: Myxococcota bacterium (assembly GCA_965247115.1). Lineage (GTDB taxonomy): Bacteria > Myxococcota_A > UBA9160 > SZUA-336 > SZUA-336 > JAUXJB01. The sequence goes on along the minus strand of CBDFGR010000003.1, from coordinate 463,269 downwards.
CGGCGAGTGGGCGAGTTGGTCCGGCTACCTGACGGAGGCCCAGGCCGAACGCATCAACCTGGCCCAGCGAAGGACGGATCGCCTCTTCGGCGAGCTCGCCATCGAGCTCGAGCTGCTGACCTCCGGACAGGTCTCCGAGCTGCTGCAGCGCCAGGAAGCCGCCCAGCTTCGCGTGGGGGAGGCGCTGGTGGAGCTCGGCGCGCTGGATCGCGATCGTCTGAAGGGTCTACTCGACCGCTTCGAGGCCGAGCAGAGCGGCTACGCGCCGGAGAACCGGGTCCTGCCCGAGGCGTTACGCGGAGTCGCCATTGCAGAGCGCACGCTCGAGCTGCTGCCAAAGCTGTCGCTGCGCGCGCTGAACGCACCCGCCAAGACCGGGTCGGATCAGCCCTGGGAGGGAACCAGCGAGTTCGCACACGCGGCCACGCTCTCGGTTGGAGGCGTGGCCGGGCTGGATCTCGCGCTGGCAACGGATCGCAGCTCTGCAGAGGCGATCGCGATGGCCCTCGTCGGCGTGCCGGAGGAGGACCCGGAGCAGGAGTGGCTGGCGCACGGCCTGGGCGAGCTGCTCCACGCGCTTGTCGAGAACGTGATCTCGAACCTGGGCGATGACGGGATCCATCTCGAGGTCGGTGCTGCGCGCGAGGGTGTGCGGCTGAAGGGTGGCCACGCCTTCGAGCTCATCTTCCACTACGGGCGGGGGCTGCTGATCCTGAGCAGCCCAGCGCCGGACGCATAGTCGCGCGGTATGCGTCCGCTCTAGACGTCACCCTCCGAGCTGCTCGCCTGCCAGCCTCGACCACGTCCGACTACCAGAGCTCTTCTTCTCCGGACAGTGCTTTGGCCGGCTCGGCCTCTGAGCTCTGCTCTGGCGTTCTCCAGCGTCCGCTTCCGCGACTATCGGATCGGATCGGCGCCGGGGTCGGTGTTGCCCGTCGGCGGCGGAGCTGTCTTCTTTGCTTGGCTCCTCGCGTGAGGCTGATCCAGCTGACGATCGACACGACGGTTCCGACTCCGGCACCCGCCGCGAGGCCCGTGGTCAGGCTCGGCAGGAGCGTGAAGAAGCCGAGTTCGAACCAGGCCACGGCCGTCCCGGCCAGAGCTCCGGGGATTGCGCAGCACAGTGCCCAGAGCAGACCCCAGAAGAGCGGCGCCGCCCGGCCGGCGTAGCGGTACTCGTAGTGGGGCGCGTGGAGGAGCGCGGCGACCACCCCAGCAGCAAATCCGAACATCGAGAACGCTACCGCCATCCGCACCAGCGGGGTCAGGACGGAGACAGCGAACTCCTGCGTTCGCCCCTCGACGAATGCGATCCAGGCGACGTTCGACACGCAGCCCAGGAACGCAAAGAGCACGATGTGGAGCAGGCACGCGACGCGCATGGCAACAGCTCGCTCTTCGGCGGGGCTGCGGGACGTCTGTACCAGAAAGCGGCCGGCCGGGGCGCTCCCGACCGGCCGCTCCGCTTGGCTCGCTAGCGGCTCAGGCCTGACCCGAGAGATCCGGACGCAGGACGCTCAGCGCGGTGACCACGCTCTCCATGCGCTCCCGTCCGGCTGCCATGATGTCGCCGGCCTCCTGCTCGCCAAAGGCCTCGGCGAGCAGCTGCTGCGGTGTGAGCTGGGAGTCCAGCTGGGCCGGATCCGCGACGGGCTGGGCGATGTTGTACTGGCCAAGGTCCCCGATGACCGTCTGAGACGTCAGGAACAGGCGCTTGTCGCCGATCTTGGCCGCTGCCTCGAGGACCTTGCCCACCGTCGCCTCGAAGGCGGCCTGTCCGCCAGGGCGCACGTGGACCAGCGTGTGGTGGACGAGCTGGGGAGGGGCAGCCAGGGGTGGTGGGGCATTGCTCAGGTCCTCGCGGGGGCTCAACACGCTGAAGCTCTGTGACTCGATGCCCTCGGCGAGTGCGTCGAGGATGGCGTTGCCGTCGCCCTCACCGAGCAGCCGCCGCACCATGGCGTCGATGGGCTCGCGGGCGGCGAGCTCGGCGTAACCCTCGGCCGGCGCGATGAACACGTACTGCTGACCCTCGACGCCGTTGACCTGGCGGGTGCTCCACCCGAACGTGTCTGCATCCTCGCGCGCCCGCCCGGCGATGTAGCGCACGAGTCTCTCGTAGCTCTGAACTCCGCGCGGGTGTACGGACACGCGGAGAAGTTGGATCAAGGGCATTGGAGGTCTCCTCGACGGTTGGGGGAAAGGAGCCGACCCTATCAGAGCGAGGAACAGACGAGTAGGCATTTTGCGTACCCTCGGGCGCAGGCCCCGAGGATGCGGATTGAATTGGATCCACCCCTTGCGCTACGCGGAAGGAATCTCGGTGTAGCCCAGGTCGTCAGCCGCCTGCCTCATTGCTGCGATGGGCTGATACGCGCGGAGTGGAAGCTCCTCTACGCCCTCGAGCAGCAACGCATCGCGCGCGACCTCGGTCTCCGCAGCTCCCAGAGCAGTACGGAGCACCTCGCGCAGCTCGTCGACAGCTCCAGCCGGCGTCCCGGCAGCCGTGACGAACGGAGGAGCAGGCACGAGCGCTGTGCTCTCGAGCACCCGGATGCCGGCGATGGCGGTGGGTCTGTGTTTCGCGAGCAGTGCATGCGTGACGCAGTCGATGGCTGTCACGTCGGCCGCGTTCTCCCGGATGAGCCGAAGGCTCTGCTCGTGGCTCCCGCTCGTACGAACGCTGGCGAAGAAGCGCCCCTCCTGCTGCAGCGGGGCCACTCGGTGGCGCAGAGCGTTGGCCCCGGAGTGCGAGGTTGGCGCGTTGATCGCGGCCCGTGCCCCTCGGAGGTCTTCCAGCTTCTCGTAGGGAGAGCGATCGCGCGCGACGATGTAGCTCGAGTAGTTCGGACCGTCGCAGCCGGGAGCCGCGAAGCGAGGTGTTGCGACCAGCCTGAGCACGTCCCCGAATCCGTACAGCACGTCGTAGCCGCAGGCCTGGCTCAGCAGCAGCTCCGTGTCTACCCACTGCGCGGTGTAGGCCTGGCTGCGTTCGAGAGTTGCCGGGACTTCCCGCCAGCCGCTCCCGCGCAGGTCTCGAGCAATGGCGCCCCAGAGCACGTCCTGCGCCCAACGGATCTCCGCCATGTCGTACCAGGGAAGGCTCGCCAGTCCCACGCGGCCAGCTTACTCCCCGGACCAAAGTGTTGACGCCATACCGCGCCTGTGGTCTGGTGGGCGAGAGGACGAGCCGTGTCGATGCTCCGGACTGCTGTCCTAGCCGCCTCCTTGATCGCCTGTGTCACTCTCAGCGCGGACGAGGTTCGCAGCCGCGTGGTGGGGATCGCTGCGCGAAGCGTCGTCAATTGCCTGGGGCCACCCCTGAGCTTGATTCCCCTGGGGAGCGAGAATCACCAGCTCTGGGTCTACAACGCGGCCTTGCCGCGGCCCCGTGGGGAACAGCTCGACCCGGCCCTGGCCGGGGTCGACCGGATGCCGAGGCCGCCCTCGGTCAGCCTCCCAGCCGGTGATCGCCTACCTGGCTTGTCGGTGCCCTATGCAGCTCCGCAGGGCCGCCCCACCTCGAGTGGTCGCCAGCGGCCCGACACTGCCAACGGGGTCTGCCGCCTCAGCTTCGAGATACAGAACGGCGTCGTCGCCGACTTCAGGGCCGTCGGGCGCCGTCACAGCGGCGTGAACGCCGACAGCCGCTGCTCGTGGGAGGTGCTCAAGTGCATCCCGTCCCAGGCCGCCGAGGAGTGAGCGAACGCCGGATCCCCCGGGCGGGTGGGCCCGCCCGGGGGAACATGGAGAGCTTGGCCTAGAAGTGCGTGGTCAGCGTCACGCCCATCATGCGCGGCTGCGTTACGAACGTGTGGTAGCTCCCGCCCTGGAACACCGAGTCGAACACGACCGAGTTCCGGGACTTGTCGGTCAGGTTCGTGACCCAGAAGACCACCTCGTAGCGCTCGTCGTCCGTGCGTGCGCCTACCTGTGCGTTCACGAACCAGGAGGCGTGCTCGTCCTTCTGCAGGTCGAGATCGGAGCCCGTGTTGTGCTCGCTCTGGAAGGAGACCGAGGTACTCAGGAAGCCCATGAACGAGGTGCCCGGTATGGGCTGCTCCACCAGCAGCGATCCGCTGCCCTGGAAGCGCGGCGAGTGGGTGATGCGCTGGCCTGAGAGCTGAGGTGGATTCCCGCCTACATCGTTGGAGTAGCGCGTGATGGCGTAGGTCCCTCCAAGGCTGCCGCTGACCCCTGGTGCGAGTTCGAAGAACGTCTCCACCTCGACCCCGCGGGAGGTGACCTCTGGCAGGTTGGAGACCGTGAAGAACAGCCCCTTGAACGTATTGAGCTGGAAGTCCTCGAACTGTGTGTAGAACACGGCCGAGTTCACGGTCAGCCTGTTGTCGAACAGCTGCGCCTTCAGGCCGACCTCGTAGGCGTCAGCGAACTCGGGCTTGAAATTCGACTCGTCCTGATAGCGCGTGGCCCCGGTCGCGAGATTCGTGACCAGCTGATTGGCGTTCGGGTCGAGATTGAAGCCTCCGGCCTTGTAGCCGCGGGAGTAGGACCCGTAGGTGCTGACGTCGTCGGTGAGCTGGTATGCGAGCTTGAAGGTGCCCGATACCTCGCGCTCGGTCGTGTTATCGAAGTGACCGGCATTGTCGCAGAGGGCCTCGAGGCCCGGGATGATCCGCAGCGGGAGCGGACCACCGACAGCGTCAACCGTCACGAGTCCATTGCACCACGACTCGTTGCTGGAGAGGCCCCCTGGGAGGGGCAGGGGCTCGAGCCCGAGATCGCCGTTCTGGACGCTGGACTTTCCTTTCTTCTTCTCCTTCGAGTAGCGTCCGCCGGCGGTGAAGGAGAGCCGGTCCGTAATGTGCCAGGTATTGTGGGTGAAGAACGAAAACCCCTCGGTATCCTGGTCGTAGCGCTGCGCGCCGCCGGAGTCGCCAGGGAACAGGAACCCCGCTACCTCAGCGACGGACGATTCCACCGCGCTCGCCCCTTCGAGGAGAATCCCCACATAGCTGGGACCCACTGATCCGAACGGGGTCGCCAGCCTGGTATCGAAGCGCTCCTGGTACGTGTAGGCACCGACCAGCCAGTCCACCGGGCCGGTCGTGCCGACGAGTCGGAGCTCCGTGCTGAAGTTCTTCCACTTCTCGTTCTCGTCGCGGAGCGACAGGATATCCGCGCTCGTGAAGTCGACGTCCTGGCCCCGATTCACCCGGTAGTCGCGCCACGCCGTTACCGACGTCAGCGTCATGTCGGGCCCGAGATCCCAGTTGAGCTCCAGAGAGAGGCCCTGATCTGTCACCTTCTCGAAGGGGTCTCCGTTCACGCCGACGTCGAGGCTCGAGGGGTCACTCGGCCCCGTGTACCCGCCAAGTAGTTCCACAACTGGCGTGGTCGGCCCATGGTCCTTGAAGATGGCCGGGCAGCAGCTCTCGTCGCGATCCGTGTAGTCATAGATGAGGCGCACGTCCATCGTGTCGGTGGGCGTCCACAGCAGCTGTCCCTTGATCGACCAGCGATCGCGGTCCGAGAACTTGTCGCTCGATGCGATGTCGTTGTAGTAGCCCTCGCGCTGGGAGAACATCGCCGCAAGGCGGTAGGCCAGCGTCTCCTCGATCAGGGGTCCGGTCACGCCGAGCGTGCCCTTGTCGTAGTTGTAGTCTCCGATCGTGTACGACGCGCGTCCGTTGAAGTCGAACTCGGGCTTCGCGGTGAGGATGTGCACGGCTCCGGCGGACGTGTTCTTCCCGAACAGCGTTCCCTGGGGTCCGCGCAAGATCTCCACGCGCTCGATGTCGAGCAGCTCCGAGAAGGCCTGGCCCGAGCGGCTGCGATAGACGCCGTCGATGAAGGTCCCGACGGCCGCCTCCAGGCCCGCATTGTTTCCGGTCGTCCCCATCCCTCGAATCCGCAGGGTGCCGCCGTTCGACTCGCTGTTGCTCGTGTAGGCGATGAGGCTGGGAGCCACCTGTTGCAGGGCCTCGAGCTCCTGGATACCGCGGCGTTGCAGGTCATCACCGGTGAACGCGCTGATCGCAATCGGCACGTCCTGGATGTTCGCCTCGCGCTTGGTGGCGGTGACCGTGATCTCCTCGATGCCGCCGGCGTACCGCGGCGCGGGCTCCGGAGCCGCCGCCTCCTCTGCAGGCGCGACCTCGGCAGCCTCCCCTTCCATCGGCTCGTCGTCGGCCAGGGCCCAGGAGCCTGTGCCGAAACTCAACGCGAGCACCGCGAAAATGTTCGCAAGTGTTCTCAGTAGATTTACTAGCATGGTGATCCCTCCATTCCCCTTCCAGTGGGAGAAGTTCCCGAAGCAGTCTGCTCCCGGGTGTCACCGGAGATCAAGCTTTATTTTCGCCTCGGAGTGCCCTGGAATTCAAGCACGGCGAGAGCTCAGCCGGCGGGATATCGCCTTACAGGACGCGGATTTGCGCCCCGCTGGTGCGGCCGCGCGAGCGTGGACCATGCCGCTAGAGACCTGCGAGCTCGGAGCCTATCCGAGCAGACCTTCGCGCCGGTAGAGGCGCGTCGTCGCCCAGGCCACGATTCCGCCCGCGGCGAGCGTGCCCGCGATCGAGGCGAGGATCGCCGACAGCGCTACCGGGTCGTCCTTCATCAGCTCCGTGATCAGCAGGTGCTGACTCAGGACTGGAAATCCCATCAAGGTGAGGCTCGGCTGGATCGGGGCGAGTGTGGACGCGATGAATGGAATCATCGGGACCAGGAGCACGAGCGAGAGATAGGACTGGGCCTCCTTGAAGCTGCGCGTGAAGGAGGCGATCAGCGTGAGCAGGCTCGCGGCCAGCAGCACGAACGGGAGGGCGACGCCGAGCACTCTCAGCATCACCACCGGGCCGAAGTTCGCCGTCATACCCACGTCCTCGAGCGGGATGAAGGAGATGCTGATCCCGAAGGCCAGGATTGCGAGCAGGAGCGACAGGATCGAGTACAGGCAGCTGGCCGCGAGCTTGCCGAGGGCCAGCTCCGAACGGCCCACGGGCAGCGTGAGAAGGGCCTCCAGCGAGCCGCGCTCCCGTTCGCCCGCCGTGGTGTCGATGGCGATGTTGAAGCAACCCATCAGGATCGAGAAGAGCACGAAGTAGGGCACCATCCCTAACAGCACAGCGGAACGCCCCGATGGAGTAGAGACGTCGGCCTCCTCGACGACCAGCGGGGACAGGGCCAGCGGGCTCACACCGCGCAGCTGAAGCTTCAGGAGTGCCAGCTGCCGGCTGTAGCCACCCAGCAGGGCGCGCGCGCGGGCGACGTCCCTGGCCGCGCTCTGGTTCGAGCGGTCCATTACCAGCCGCAGCGGCGCGGGAGTGCCGGCGCGGAACGCGGCCGCGAAGTTCGCCGGGATCACGAGCACCACGTCGTGTTCGCCGGCACTGACCGCGGCCTCGGGGTCGGCGAGTGGACCCAGAATCTCCACGTTCTGCTCGCGCAGGAACTGAATCAGGTTCGGTGCCCGCTCGGCCCCGACGACGGGCAGCTCGAGCGCAAGGTCGAGCTCTGCCACGTTCTGCCGCAGCACGGCCGTGATCAGGAACGCGAAGAGCGCCGGTCCCAGCAGCGGACCCAGCAGCAGGGCCGTCAGCAAGGTGCGGCGATCGCGGAAGTTGTCGACGACCTCCTTGCGGAACACCGCGAGGATGGAGCCCATCAGCGGGCCAGCCCCTCTTCGCTGCCGATGGCCCTCACGAACGCATCCTCGAGATCGGCCGTGCCCATCTGGCTGCGCAGCTGGTCAGGGCTTCCGTGGGTGACCACCCGCCCGTGCGCGATGACCACGATCTCGTCGCAGAGCGCGGCGACCTCTTGCATCACGTGGCTCGAGAACAGCACGCATTTGCCCTCGTCGCGCAACCGACGGATCAGGGTCCGAAGAGAGCGGGTGGCCATCACGTCCAGACCGTTGGTCGGCTCATCCAGCACCACGTTTCGGGGCGCGTGAATGAGTGCTCTCGCCAGCGCCACCTTGAGCCGCTCCCCGTGCGAGAAGCCCTTGGCGCGGCGGTCGGCGAACGGTTCGATCTCGAGCAGGCGGATCAGGTCGGCCACCTCCTGTTCGAGTGCCCGCCCACGCAGCCCGTGGAGCTCTCCGTAGTAGCGGATGTTCTCGCGTGCGGAGAGCCGCGGATAGAGCCCGGAGGAGTCGGGCAGCACGCCGAGCAGGCGACGGGCCTCGAGCGCGTGCGTGACCACATCCTGACCGTCGATGAGCGCGGAGCCCCGGTCCGGCTTCAGCACGGAGCACAAGATGCGGAGCGTCGTCGACTTGCCCGCGCCGTTGGGCCCAAGCAGTCCCGTGATGCGACCGTCGTCGGCTCGAAAGCTCACGTCGGCCACGGCCTGGACCGTCCCGAAGGACTTGCCGAGCTCGCGCACCTCGATCATCTCAGGGCTCCGGTCCCGTCCGGCGTACGAAGAACGGTGTCGCCCGTAGGACGGCGGCGCACGACGGGTCGAGCTCGGTCGGACTTCCTGCTTCGACGAACTCCGCGATGAGTCGAGAGAGGCAGCCCCGCGGCGCCATCCCGTGCCCTTGCCCCGGTCCTACGATGTGGAGGCTGTTCGAAAGCGTGGCGGCCGCCTGCTCGGCGCTCGCCGGCGGGGTGATCGGATCGTTCTCTCCGGAGAGCAGCAGCACCGGCCGCTCCGACACCACTGGTTCCTTGAATCCCGCGTCGATGACTCCGCGCGGCCAGAGCGCACAGAGCTCGATCAGCAGATCGTACGCCACTGCGCCAAGGTAGCTACGCTCGAGTGCTTCCCGGTCGACGGTTCGGCCGTTGTAGAAAGGGGCGTCCTCGGTGCAGACGATCGCGTTGTGCATCCCGCCACTCATGCTCTCGTCGAGGCTGCGTGCCACCAGGAGTGCCTGCAGGGCCAGTCGTTCCAGGTTCCCCGCCCGACCCTCCCAGATCAGGATGGGGAGGAGCGATGCGGTCTCGGACGCGTAGCTGAGCAGGCGGACGGCCAGCCCGAGCTGCTCCACGCCAAACAGCAGCTCGATGGGCGTGTCGTCCAGGGGGTCCGCGACGTTCAGGGGCACGGGCCGTTCGCGCAGCTCTTCCAGCAGCTCCCGAAAGGCACTTGGAAGCTCGGGGAAGCGCGCACTGCAGCCGGGATCTGCAGCGCAGCGCGCGAAGATGGCGTCGAGCGCGGCCTGTGCGTCGGGCGCGATGTGCGGTCCAAGGACGGTGTCGGCGGGCACCACACCGTCGAGCACCACGCTGCGGGTCGTCTCCGGGTAGCGGCGCAGGTAGTGAAGGGCGACGCGCGTGCCGTACGAGATCCCGTACAGGTTCCAGCTGTTGTAGCCGAGCGCAGCTCGGACCAGCTCCAGGTCGCGCACGGCCACGCTGCTCGTGTAGTAGCGCGGGTCGCTTGGAAGCTGCTCCAGACAGCGCGCCGTCTCCTCGCGAACTCGCTCAGGGCTCGAGGCGTCCAGGCCTGCCGATTCCGAGGAACACTCGAGCGCGTTGGACTGACCGGTCCCGCGCTGGTCGACCAGGACGATGTCGCGTTCGCGCCGGATCCGCTCGAAGCTGCCGGCCACACCCACGTAGAACTCGGTCGACGCCTGGCCGGGCCCGCCCGCGATCACGGTGAATGCGTCCGGCTCGGGGACCTTGGAGAGCGCCGGAACCACGGCGACGAAGAGCCCGATCTTCTGACCCTCCGGCTCGGCTGGGTTCAGAGGGACCTCCAGCGTGCCGCAGCGGGCGGCCAGGCGGCCGAACCCGCCCGGACCGGACACCTGGCAGTCCTCGAGCTCGATCGCGGCGGCGGCTCCCGTCGCCATGAGGCCGAGGCAGAGAGCGACTGCAAACGTACGCACTGTGCAGGGAAGTGAAGCGCGTCCGGGGGCGATAAGCTCGCCTTCCCCGCGACATCGACGTCTGGCGCGGCCAGCTCCGCCCGCTCTCGGAACCCTGCTGCGCGAGGAGCCAGCTCTGCCGGCGAGCAGCCCCAGGGCAACGCGCATAGAATCGGACCTTTCAGGAGGGCCCGAGCATGCCGGTTGAAGTTCGTCTGGATCCTCCCGCCGAGCTCAAGCCAGGAAACATGAGTGAGCGGAGATAGGGACAGGCGAAGACTCGCCGCAGTCATGTTCACTGACATCGTGGGCTACACGGCCCTCATGGCGGAGGACGAGGCGCTCGGAGTCCGCGTGCGCGAGCGCCACCGCCAGGTCGTCGGTGCGCTTGTCGAACGCTACGAGGGCGACAGCATCGAGGCGCCCGGCGACGAGACTCTATCCACCTTCGAGAGTGCGCTGGCTGCCGTGAACTGTGCGCTCGCGGTGCAGGAGGCGCTGCAGGATGACTCCGAGCTTCGCGTTCGGATCGGTGTGCACTCCGGCGACGTCGTGTTCGCCAACGGAGAAGTGCGCGGAGATGGTGTAAACCTCGCGGCGCGCGTTCGCCCTCTGGCCGAACCGGGCGGAGTGGTGGTCACGCAGGAGGTGCAGCAGTCGATCCGCAACCAGCCGGGTATCCACACCCAGTCTCTGGGAGAGAGGGAGCTGAAGAACGTGGGGCGCCCGGTGAGCGCCTACGCGGTGAGCGGCGCCGCGACTGCGCCCGGGCGGAGCGAGAACCAGACTCGCGCTGACTCCAGCCAGCGGCGACGGCGTTCCTCCCTGATCGGCGCGGCGGCCATCCTCCTGGTCTTTGCGCTCGGGCTCTGGGCGAGCTGGCCGCGACCCCTCGCCTACGCGCTCGACCGGGCAGGGGTACTGGGTCCTCCAGTCGAGCCACCGCTGCCGGACCGCCCCTCACTGGTCGTACTGCCTTTTGCGAACATGAGCGCCGACCCCGCCCAGGACTACTTCAGCGACGGGATCACGGAGGAGCTGACGGCCGCCTTCGCGCGCAATCCGGGTCTCTTCGTGATCTCGCGCAGCTCCGCCTTCAGCTACAAGGGTCGTAGCGTGCGGCTTGGAGATGTGAGCCGCGAGCTCGGAGTGCGCTACGTGATCGAGGGGAGTGTGCGCAGGGCCGAGGACCGCGTGCGCATCGCGGCCCAGCTGATCGACGCGACCAGCGACTTCCAGCTCTGGAACGAGCAGTACGACCGCGACCTGGCCGACATCTTTGCGGTGCAGTCCGAGATCGCAGAGTCCATCCAGCGCGCGCTCCGGGTCGAGATCCTGGAAGCCGAGCTCGAACGTGTGCGGCGCAAGCCGACGGAGGATCTGACCGCCTACGATGCCTCCCTGCAGGGCTCCTTCGAGATCCAGCACTTCACGCCCGACGCGAACGCGCGGGCCCGCGCGCTGTTTCAGCGCGCGGTTGAGCTCGATCCCGACTACGCGGAGGCCCATGCCGCGCTCGGAATGACCTACTTCCTCGAGTACGGCCTGCTGTGGAGCCTCGATCCGGAGCTGATCGAGCGTGCCGGACGCCACGCCCGGCGAGCGCTCGAGCTCGAGCCTTCCGCTGCGGACGGGCATCGCTTGCTGTCGCAGGTGGAGATGCATGCAGGTCGGCACGACGAGGCTCTCGCGATTGCAGAGCGAGCAGTCGAGCTGAACCCGAACGACGAGTTCTCTCGGGTCCTTCTCGCCGTCGCACAGTTCGAGGTGGGCAGCTACCTGGCGGCGGGCCAGACGCTGGCCGCTACGCTTCGCCTCAATCCCCGGGCGCCGTCGGCCATCTGGATGTTTGTTGGGTACGTGAACGCCGCCGTCGGCCGCTACGAGCGAGCCGTCGAGCTATGGGAGCGCGTCCGTGCGGAGTATCCCCACATGGTCCTCGCTCGTATCCCGCTCGTCATTTACTACGAGAAGATCGGGCGGCATGCAGATGCCCGGACGGTGGCCCGGGAGATCCTGCGCACGAATCCGGACATTACGGCGGAGCAGGCCTTCATCGCGCTACCGGGGCACGACACGGGCCTCTTCGGAGCCGCGGATCCGGCCGGGGACGTCGAGAACCTCCGCAGTGCGGGACTCCCGTAGTCGGCGGCGTATCGCCACGAGTTCAGATCCGCGCTCAGCGAAGCAGCGGCTCGCAGTCGACGATCTTCGCGCTCTCAGCGAGAACCAAGCGGGTGCCGTCGAGCTTGCCGCGGACCTGGTCCGTGATGTCGGCGGCGTTCTCCCTGAAACGAATCGAGTCGAGCGCGAGGTCTGCGCCGGAGATCGTCAGGCAGGTGCGGGCGCCCCCGCTCCGGACCCGCTCCATGTGCACGTCGACGGCTTTCGCGAGCGTCTTTCGGGTGCCCGAGCTGGCGCCCACGAAGCTGAGCGTCTGGATCAGGCGTTTTGCGTTCGCGGCGCCGGGCGACTTGCACATGTGGAAGTCGGGATAGCGGTCGGAGATCAGGCGCGCCTCCTCGATCCCGAGCGCCGCCAGCGTGGCGTGGGTGAAGCTGTTCCGTACCTGGCTCGCAATGCCTCCGAAGAGCATGTAGGAGTCGGAGAGGGGGGCCTGACGGGAGAAGCGCACCTCGAGGTCCTGGGTGTCGAGGAGGACTGTTCGTCCCTCCGTGCGAAGCCGACCACCCCGCTCGACGACGACGCTGGTCAGCCCGTAGGCCAGCGCCACGACCGCCGCGAGTATCAGAAAACGTCCCACGTCCGTCCTATATCTCGCGAATGCGGAAGTGCTTGATGTAGACCAGCTCACAGCTGCCGTCGCCGCGGTCCATCCGGCTGAGCGAGCTGCGCCACGTCCAGCCGTCTGGAGCGTCGGCGGCCACCAGAAACCCGCTGAACTCGACAACGTTTCCGGTGCGTACGCGCTTGATCTCCTTGGCGATCGTCTGGCTCCCGGGAATCATGTGCATGTTGGCGCTATACCGCGAGATCTCCGAGCTCGGGATCGGCAGCCTCGAGGCGTTCCAGAAGTAGAAGCGGCCGCTCTGGAAGATGTCGATCTTGTCGAGGATCCGGTTGGCGGACATCGGTCCCCAGCCAAGGGCCAGGTCGACCGGGGCGAGGTCGGCCGCTCGGCCGAAGTGGTAGCGCTCGTGACTCAGCACTCGTGCGGCCATCGAGAAACGAGCAAGGGGGATCAGGCGGTAGCCCTTGTAGAACTGCGCCTGGCCCTCGCGCATGTTCATCTGGCGTGGTTCGCCCGGGACCAGCGCTCCGTCGGGCTGAGGGACCTCCTTTTGCAGGTCCCACGTATAGAAGCCCGCTACGGACAGAATTCCCACAACGACCACGAGCTTGAGCATGGAGGGGATTGCCTCTTGCCGGCTCCTGAGGTGCTCGCCGGCCCACGCGGACTCATCGGTCATGCTGCCCCGGGAACTGAGTCCTGCGACAACGAGCTTGAGAAAACCGGGGCGACTCGGGAGAATCGCGGCAATGGCAGAGCCCGGCAGCGATACCTACGCCCCGACTTTCGCCGCGCCGCCTGTCGCTCCGACCGGCGAGCCCCCGCTGTCGACTGGGTAGGCTGCCATGGATCCCGAGCAGAACGAGCTCGCGTTGGTCTTCGGGGGTGGGGGAGCACGCGGCGCCTACCAGGTGGGTTTCCTCCGTCACCTGGCGCGCTACTATCCCGACCTGCGCGTGCCGATTCTCACCGGCGTCTCGGCGGGAGGGATCAACGCCGCGCACCTGGCGAACTCCACCGGGTCCTTCGCTTCCAATGTGGAGAGGCTCACCCGGCTCTGGTGCAAAGTGTCGGTGGAGCAGGTCTTCCGCGTCGACAGCGTCTCCCTGCTCGGCCATCTGCTGCGCTGGTTTGCACAGGTTACGGTGCTGGGAGGCCGGCGCGGATTCCCACAGGTCCGAGGTCTGGTCGACGCGTCTCCCCTGAGGGAATTCTTGACCCGCGGCTTCGATAGCAGCGACGGCGCTCTGCCAGGCATCGAGCGCAATCTCGCCTCGGGGGATCTGCGAGCCATCGCGCTCACCACGACGAAGTACTCGACCGGTCAGACGGTCACCTGGCTTCAGGGTCGCCAGATCGATACCTGGGAGCGGCCGCAGCGGCTGAGCGTGCAGCGCTCGCTGCGGGTCGAGCATGTCATCGCCTCGGCTGCATTGCCCATCTTCTTCCCGGCCGTGCAGATCGAGGGCGACTGGTACGGCGACGGCGGGATCCGGCTGCACTCCCCGCTGGCCCCGGCGGTGCACCTGGGCGCCAGCCGCATGATCGCGGTGTCGACACGTCACACCAGGAGCAGGGAAGAGGCCGCGCGTCCCTCGGTGCGCGGCTATCCGCCGCCGATCCAGGTGCTGGGTGTGCTCTACAACTCGATCTTTCTCGACCTGCTCGACCAGGACGCCATCCATCTCGAGCGGATCAATCGGCTGCTGGAAGACCACCCCGAGCCGGGGCCGCTCGGCCCGCGGAAGGTCGAGCTGCTCGTGCTGCGGCCGTCGCAGGATCTCGCGGTCCTTGCACGCGACTACGAGCCGCGCCTACCGCGCCTGTTCCGCTCGCTCACGCGGCGACTCGGCTCGCGCGAGAGCAGCAGTCCGGACCTGCTGAGCATCCTCATGTTTCAGGGAGACTATGTTGAGCGGATGATCGAGCTGGGGCAGTCGGACGCCGCCGCGCATGCAGACGAGATCGCGCGCGTGATCGAGTCCTGAGGCTCGCAGAGCGACAATACTCGTGACATGGCCATCGCATGGCTGCAGCCAGCCAGGCTAGGTCCAGCCAAGGAGCTCGTAGCCCCGCTCCTCTAGGCAGCGCTCGACGAACACGTGGAAGGTTGTCTCGCTGTTGCGCTCGCGGGCGCCTCGGAAAATTGCGCGCACCAGGGAGCCGGCGGCGCCCCCGGCTGCTCCGGCGCCCGCGCCACGGCCAGCGTTGCCGACCACCGCACCCACCGCCCCGCCCGTGGCGGCACCGATGGTGGCGCTCTCCAGGACGTCGGTCGTGACTCCCTCTCCGGGCTGGCTCGGAGGGTTCGCATCGAACTCCTTCGCCAGCGCGACACACTCGTCCATGTCGGCCTGCGCGATCTCCTCGCCGGCCTCGGCGTGTTTCAGATTGGGATACAGGACCGGGCGAGGCGTCGAGCAAGCGGCGACGGCAAGGACCACTAGCGCCAGAAGTGCCCGACCGTGGACCATCCGCGGCTCCCTTCACCGCATCCAACCGCTGTGCGCCCGAAGGGTTGCGCCTACTCCAATGCCTCGCTGTGGCTGACTGCGCGGCAGGCCGCGAAGTAGTATTGCGTCTGACAACCAGCGGAGGTCTGTCTCATGAAGTTCGGAATTGCAGGCGTGAACGTCGGGCCGTTCGTGCGCCCGGAGAACCTCGAGCACCTGGCCAGGACGGCCGAGGACGTGGGCGTGGAGTCGCTCTGGAGTGTGGAGCACGTGGTGGTCCCCGTCGGCTACACCGCGGAGTACCCCTATAGCCCCAGTGGTCGGATGCCGGGGGCCGAGGACGTGTCGATTCCGGATCCCGTGCTGCCCCTGATGTTCTGTGCGGCCGTGACGAAGACTCTCCGCGTTGCAACTGGCGTCATCATCCTCCCGCAGCGGCATCCCGCCTACGTTGCAAAGGAGTTCGCAACCCTCGACGTACTCTCTGGGGGTCGTGCGATCCTTGGTGTGGGGATCGGCTGGCTCCACGAGGAGTTTGCCGCTGTCGGGGTCCCGTTCGACGAGCGCGTGGGCCGTACCGAGGAGTCGATCCGCGCGATCCGTTCGCTCTGGAGCGAGAAGGCAGAGGCGTTCAAGGGCGAGTTCTACGCCTGGGAGGCGGTCGAGTCCAACCCGAAGCCCGTGCAGCCGGGCGGCGTTCCGATCGTCGTCGGCGGGCACGTCAAGGGTGCGGCCCGCCGTGCAGCCCGCTGCGGAGACGGCTTCTTCCCGGCCGGGGGCGACATCGCCGAGCTGATTCAGGTCCTGAACGACGAGTGCGCTCGGATCGGACGGGATCCAGCGGAGATCGAGATCAGCGCGGGTGCGAGCTTCCGCAATGCGGACGCGATCAAGCGCCTGCGCGACCTCGGCGTGAGCCGCGTCGTCAGCTGGCCGCCGGCCTTCGACCGCGATGGTCTCACCAAAGGACTGGAGGTGCTGGGCAACGAGGTGATCGCGAAGCTCTAGCCTCCTACACGAGCAAGCGCGCGATGGTGCCGTAGAGCACTACGGCCAGTGCTAAGATCCATGCTGTGGAGGGCTCTGCGTCGTGAAGAGCATTGGCTTGAGCGAGCATCTGGCCGTCGAGGTGCGGGATCTCGATCTCTCGCTCCCCTTGTCGGTCGAGGAGGTCGCCGAGCTGCGAACCCTCTGGAACCGACACCTGGTGCTGCGCTTTCGCGCGCAGACGTTGACGGACGACCAGCTCATGACGTTCAGCCGGAACTTCGGCGAGCTGGACTACGCACCTATGGGTCGTATCAGCGCCGAGGAGCGGGCGCGGCTCCCGAACCCCTACGTGGCCATCGTTTCCAACATCGTGGAAGACGGGCGTCACATCGGGGATCTCGGCGCGCTGGAGGCCCACTGGCACACGGACCTGTCGTACGTGGAGGAGCCGGTCAGCGGCAGTGTCCTGTACGCGGTGGAGGTGCCCCCGAGCGGCGGCGACACCAGCTTCACCAGCATGCACACCGCGTACAACGCTCTTCCGGCACATCTCCGGGAACGCGTCTCCACCCTCAGCCTCAAGCACACCGCGTCCCACGACAGCGCTGGCGAGCTGCGCAGGGGACACGAAGAGGCGACCGATCCTCGAGACGCACCGGGCCCCGTACATCCGCTGACCGTCGTGCATCCCGAGACCGGACGTAGAGCTCTGCTGCTCGAGCGCCGCCAGCTCGCCTACATCCCGGCGCTGTCGGTCGAGGACAGCGAGGCTCTGCTCGACGAGCTCTGGAGCTACGTCGGGTCTCCCGAGTACACGTGGACCCAGCAGTGGCGCGTGGGCGACGTGCTGATGTGGGACAACCGGGCAGTGATGCACCACCGCGATTCCTTCGACTCGAACAGTCGACGCCTCATGCGCCGCACTCAGCTAAAGGGGAAGAAGCCGATTGCAGCCTCGGCGAGCGCGGAAACGGTGCTTCACCGGGTCAGTTGATCTCGATCGGGTCGAACGTGATCTCCACGTCGATTCTCGGCTTTACCGTGCCGAGGCTCGAGGGCGAGAAGGCCACGTCAGGGAGCGTCAGGCCCGGCATGACGCTCTCGATGTGCAGGACGGTCTGCTTCTCGTCTCGGTGATCCCAGAGCGTGACGGTGTGAGCGATCCAGGTGGAGTGCACGCGGAAGATCTGGTCCGGGTCCGTGGTCGCTACCTTGCGGGGGGCCGCACCTACCTTCTCGTACAGCTTCGCCTCCAGCGGTACGCACGTCTTCTTGTCGACCGAGGTGACGATGCGCTGGTACGCCGACGTTCCGGGGTCGGGAGTGCTCTCCAGCACGAATGTCGCGCGGTCGCCGATCCAATCATCGTCCAGGCGCCTCAGCCGCTCGGACTCCGTTCGCACGAAACCCAGGAGCTGGCCCAGGTCCTCATAGGAAAGACCCGTCCCGAGCAGGCTCTGGGCCTGATCCGTTCCCGTCTCCAGGCGCCTTCGCCCGACGTCCGGTGCGTGAATCCACAGGTCTGTGCTGCCCTGATCCTCCAGGATCAGCACCGCGGAGCCCTCCAGCTCGGCGGGCTCCGTCATCGTGATGAGCGTCCGGCTCGACCCCGGACCCGTGTGCCTTGCAAAGACGTCTGCCCGAGTCACACGCTCGACGTTCGCGCGATCACGCGTCGTCAGCGAGATGGAACGAAGCTCGTCTCCCTGGGGCATGTTGGCCACCACGCAGGAGACGATTTCCTCGGGCTGCCCAGCCTGGGCCAGCGTCACGCCTCCTGGTACGAGGGCCAGGACAGCGGTCAGCGCGACGACGGCGGGGATCGACGGGAGCATACAGACCTCCTGTTTGGGAGCCGAGCGTAGTCGCGCTCTCTGGCGCTCGCTGTGAACCAGATCACCTGCAGGGGAGCCCGCGGTCTTTCCGGTCTTGAAGCTCATATGCCATGGTAGCAGACGTCTTCGCGAGCCAGGAAGAGCGAAATAGGAGGACACGTGCAGACCTACCGCTATGTGACGCCGCGCAAGGTCCACTCCGGCTTCTGTTCCCTGGAGGCCCTGCGGAGCGAGGTCGAGGCGGTCGGCGCCCGACACGCTTACGTGTTGACCACGCGCAGCCTGCAAGCGAGCGCGAGCCTGCGCCGTGTGGAGCGCGTGCTGGGCGAGCTCCGCGCCGGGACCTTTCCCGCGTGTCGGCAGCACACGCCCCAGGCAAGCGTCGAGCAGGCGACCGCGGGTGCGAGGGCGTGCGGGGCGGACCTGGTGGTGGCCTTTGGCGGTGGCAGCGTGATCGACACGGCCAAGGTCGTCGCGTTGCGGCTCGCGGAGAGACGCGGCGAAGACCCCCTGCCACAGGTGGCACTCCCGACGACCCTGTCCGCTGGCGAATTCACAGCGGCGGCGGGCGTCACCGATGAAGCGACGGGCGTGAAGAATGTGCTGGCAGATGCGCGCATGGTGCCACGCAGCGTGATCCTGGATCCGGAGCTGAGCGTCGAGACGCCGCAGACCCTCTGGCTCTCTACGGGCGTCAAGGCGGCGGATCACGCACTGGAGGCGCTGTGGGCCGCGCGCCCGCATCCCGTCACTGACGTGCTCGCCGAGGCGGCCCTGCGCGATCTGCTCGAGCACCTGCCGGCCTCGGCAGACCCGTCCGCCCTCGAATCCCGGGCTCGCTGCCAGGTCGGCGCCTGGTTATCGATCTTCGGGATGGCCAGCGTTGGAGTTCGGCTGAGCCACCCGCTGGGGCATCAGATCGGCGCGCGCTGGAACGTGCCGCACGGGATCACGTCGTGCATCGTGCTGCCAGAGGTGATGCGCTTCCTCCGAGACTGTCCGCCGCGCGGGGTGACCCTGGCGGCGCAGGTCCTGGGCGTGGACGCGGAGCGTGGACCCGAACGGCTCGAGGCCTTCATTCGAGAGCTTGGCTTGCCGCGGCGCCTGCGAGACACGCCGGCAAAGCGCGAAGAGATCCCGCTCGTGGCGAGTGCCGTCGCGCGCGAGGTGGCGTCCCTCGGGCCGCCTGGGGCCAGTCCGACGGAAGCTGAGCTCGTGCAGATCCTGGAGGCGGTCTGGTAACCCGATCCCGGATCGCCCTTTCGAGCTAGGCCTGGTGGTTCACCGGTCCGTGCCCATGGCCCAGACCGGGTGCGCTCTGGATGGCGCGGGTGATGAAATCCTTGGCCTGGCGGGCTGCCGCAGCCATGGACTCGCCGCGCGCGAGCAGTGCGGTGATCGCCGCCGCGTACGTGCAACCGGTGCCGTGGGTGTTGGGGGTCTCCACGCGCGGCGCCGCGAGCCGCAGGAACTCGGCGCCGTCGTAGAGCAGGTCCACGGCTTCGGGCCCGGGTAGGTGGCCTCCCTTGACGAGCACGGCTCGGGTCCCCAGCTGGCAGAGCTCCCGCGCCGCGTCGCGCATCTGCGCCTCGTTCTCCACGGGGCCGCCAAGCAGAGCGCTGGCCTCGTGCAGGTTTGGTGTGACCAGAGTGGCGAGGGGGAAAAGGAAGCGTTTCAGGGCCTCTACGGCGTCTTTTTCGAGCAACGCATCGCCGTGCTTCGAGATCATCACGGGGTCGACGACCAGGGGCGAGATGGCGTGCTGCGCGATCGCGCGCGCCACGACCTCCACGAGCTCCGCCGAGCCGAGGGCCCCCGTCTTGGTCGCTCCCACCGCGATGTCCTCCACGACGGCGGCGATCTGCTGCTCGACGAGCTCGGGCCGCACGAGCTGGACCCCACGCACCCCGACCGTGTTCTGTGCCGTGACGAGCGTCAGCGCGCTTGCGCCGTACACGCCGAAGCGCTGGAACGTCTTGAGATCGGCCTGGATGCCGGCGCCCCCACCGGAGTCCGAGCCGGCGATGGACAGCGCCACTGCGATCACGCGCTGTCCCAGGCCCCCTGGAAGAACGCGAGCTCCAGCTCCATCGCCCGCCGGTACAACGCCTCGACACGCGCCTTGTCCCCTCCGTAGCGATCCAGCAGGGTCTCGAGACGCGCCGCAAGCGCATCCACCTCGGAGCTCGAATAGGTCTCCACCCACTCGCGATACGGGCTCGTCGGATCCACACCCGGTGCGAGCTGCTGACCGAGCCAGGCGTAGAGCCGCGCGCACGGGGTCATGGCCGCAGCCGTGTGGGCAACCGGCTCGAGCGACGCGGTGGAGAGCAAGAAGTCCGTGTAGGCCTGGGTCGAGGAGAGCGGCTCCGGCTGCAGGTCGATCCCCCAGCGCTTTGCGTAGCCGCGATGCAGGGCAAGCTCCTCCGAGACGCCGTTCAGCAGCTCGCGGAACGACTCGATCCCCTCGCGATCGGGACTCTTGGCGAGCGCCAGCGCATAGGCACGCGTGAACGCTTCCAGGAAGTACGCGTCCTGCGCCACGTACACCTCGAAGCGCCGACGCGCGAGCGCACCCGTCGCAATCCCCTGCAGGAAGGGATGCTTCAAACACGCGTCCGCCACGTCACGATTGCGCTGCCAGAGCTCCGTCGCGGTCATGCGGCTCAGAGCTGCTTCAGGATCGCCTCGGCGCTACTCGCCTCGACCTTCAGGGGCTCCTCGACGTGGAGCGACGTGACGACGCAGTCCTCGATGATGGCCGCGTAGCGCTGGCTCCGCAGGCCCATGCCGAACCCGCTGGCGTCCAGCTCGAGCCCGACAGCGCGCGTGAACTCGCCGCTGCCGTCGGCGAGCATGACCACGTCGCCGGCGCCCCGCTCCTTGGCCCAGGCGTCCATGACGAATGCGTCGTTGACCGCAAGGCAGACGATCGCATCGACGCCCTTGCCGCGAATCTCCGCAGCCTTCTCGATGAAGCCGGGGAGATGCTGGTTCGAGCACGTCGGCGTGAAGGCCCCAGGCACGGCAAAGAGCACGACCTTCTTCCCACCAAAGAGGTCCTTCGTCGAGGAGGCTTCGATGCCGCTAGACTTCGCGACCTGCAGCTTCAGCTCCGGAACATTGTCACCGACCTTGATCGCCATCGCGTCTTCCTTTCAGCTGTTCTGCCCGCGATCCTACGACACTGGCTCGGGTCAGGACAACGGCTTCCGACCCCTGCCGCAAGTCAAGACCGGGGACGGTCCTTAATCTTGACTTCTTCTTTCAGCGGAACTGGCGGATGTAGCGCACGTAGTCCGGCAGACGCTCCCGCTGCAGGTCGGCCTGACGCGGGTTGAAGGGCAGGACGAGCCGCGTGAAGCCGAGCTCGAGCAGCTCCTCGATCTCCTGCGGCTCCGGGAACGGGTTCGGTCCCACCACGCCCTGGGTGCCCACGGAGAGCTCGAGCTCGTCCATCCGGCGGCCAGCGCGCGACATCTCCACGCGGAGCGCCTCCGCCACCGGTCTGAGCGCCGCCGGGGCGCCGATCGGGAACCAGCCGTCGCAGTACTCGACCACGCGCGCCGGCGTCCACCGCGACGCCGCCCCCATCAGCACCGGAGGTCCGCCCTCCTGGACGGGCTTCGGCCAGGACCAGAGCGGCTCGAAGTCGACGAACTCCCCGTGGTATTCCGCCACCTCCTCAGTCCACATCTCACGCATGGCCAGGACTCGTTCCCGCGTGATCTTCCAGCGATCCTTGAAAGCGACGCCGTGATCTTCCATCTCCTCCGCATTCCAGCCGGCGCCGATCCCGAGCACCAGGCGCCCCTCCGACACGCAGTCGAGCGTCGCCGCGGTCTTAGCCAGGGTGATCGGGTTGTGCTCGGTCACAAGGCAGATGCCCGTGCCCAGCTTCAGATGCTCGGTTGCGGTCGCGGCCGCGGCGAGGGCGACGAAGGGATCGTACGCGCGCTTGTAGTACTCGGGCAGCTTCCCACCGCCGGCCCACGGGCTCTTGCGGCTGGTCGGGATGTGCGTGTGCTCCGCGTAGAACAGCGACTCGAAGCCGCAGTCCTCCGCCCAGCGCGCCAGCTCGGCTGGCGGCATCGTCTGGTCGGTTGCAAAGGTGATCAGACCGAAGTCAGCCACTTGTGTGCCCCTTCATTCGCCGCAGCTCCACGGAGCGATTGTCGCATCTCTGCCCCGGCCACCGCAGATCTCCTCAGGCCGCGTCGCCCGACTCGGCGAGGAAGCAGCGGCACGCGCCCTCGCGCAGCGGGAAGGGTACGGGCGCCTCTTCCGCGCAACGCGCGAACGCCTCCTCGCAGCGCGTGTGGAAGCGGCAGCCTGGCGGCGGGTGCATGGGCGAGGGCACGTCGCCGCGAACGCGCACGGCCACGGTTCGGCGCGCCGGGTCGACGGACGGGACCGCTGCCAGCAGCCCGCGCGTGTACGGATGCTGCGGGTCCTGGAACAGCTGCTCCGTCGGTCGCTCCTCCACGATCTGGCCCAGGTACATGACCGCGACGCGATCGGCCAGGTAGCGCACCACGCCCAGGTCGTGGGTGATGAACAGGTACGCGAGCCCGAGCTCCTGCTGCAGGTCGCGGAGCAGGTTCAGGATCTGTGCCTGGATCGAGACGTCGAGCGCGGAGACCGCCTCGTCGCAGACGAGCAGGCGCGGCTCCACGGCCAGCGCGCGCGCGATGCAGACGCGCTGCCGCTGTCCGCCGGAGAACTCGTGCGGATACCTCCCCATCTGGGCGGGGTCCAGCTTGACGCGCTCCATGAGCTCTGCCACGCGGTCGCTGCGTTCGGACTCCGAGTCTCCGATGCCAAACGCAGTCATGCCCTCGGCGATCGCATCGCGGACGCGCAGGCGTGGGTTTAACGACGCGAAGGGATCCTGGAACACGATCTGGATGCGCCGTCGGTGCGGCCGCAGCGCGGCGCTACTCAGCCGCAGCAGGTCATGTCCCTCGAACCAGACCTGCCCCGCTTGCGGCTCGAGGAGCCGCAGGATCGACAGGCCGACGGTCGTCTTGCCGCAGCCCGATTCACCCACGAGCGCGAGCGTTCGGCCTTCGGGCACGTCGAGATCGACGCCATCCACGGCCCGTACCCAGGCCACGGGCCGCTGCAGCAGTCCGGCCCGCACGGGGAACCAGGTCCGCAAGCCCTCGACACGCAGCAGCGGCCCTCCTGCTGTGTCCCTCACGCCGGCGGCTCCCCGACCAGGGCGTGGCAACGCGCCCAGTGCGTCGCGGAGAACGAGCGCGGCTCCGGATCCAGCTCTTCGCAACGGGAGAGGACACGCGCGCAGCGCGGCGCGAAGGGGCAACCAGCGGGCCACTGGTCGGGCGAGGGCACGACCCCAGGAATCTCGGCGAGTCGTTCGCCGGCCCGACCCCTGCTGGGGATCGAGCGCAGCAAGCCCTCGGTGTAGGGGTGGCGCCCGCCACCCAGCACCTCCTCCCGCGTGCCCTCCTCGACGATTCGGCCCGCGTACATCACTGCCACCCGGTCCGCGAGCTCGTTCACGATGCCGAGGTCGTGCGTGATCAGCAGGATTGCCATGTCGAGCTGATCGCGGAGCTCTCGCAGGCGCTCCAGGATCTGTGCCTGGATCGTGACGTCGAGCGCGGTCGTGGGCTCATCCGCGATCAATAGCTCCGGCTCGGACGCCAGGGCCATCGCGATCATCACGCGCTGCTTCATGCCGCCGGAGAGCTGGTGGGGGTACGCGTCGATGCGCTGGCCGGGGTCGGGAATCCCCGCGCGCTCGAACAGCTCCAGCGTTTGCTTTCGCGCCTCGCGCGCGGAGACCGCGCTGTGCAGTCGGATTGCCTCGACCACCTGCTTACCCACGGGAACGACGGGATTCAGGCTGGTCATCGGCTCCTGGAAGATCATGGAGATCGCGTGGCCGCGCACGTGACGCATGTCTGGTACGGACAGCGTCAGCAGGTCCCGCCCGCCGAACTTCACGTGTCCGGAATCGATCCGGCCGGGCTTGGGAACGAGCCGGAGGATCGAGAGCGCAGTCACGGACTTGCCGCAGCCCGACTCGCCCACCAGGGCCAGCACCTCGCCGCGCTCGATCCGGAGATCCACACCCTTCACCACGGGGGCGCGGCCGGAGCCCATCGGGAAGCTCGTGTGGAGGTCGCCCACGTCGAGCAGCGACGTCACAGGTTCTCCCGCAGCGTGTGGGGATCCAGGATGTCGCGAACGGCGTCCCCCACGAAGTTCACGGCGAGGAGCAGGCCAAAGAGCGCCGTGCCGGCGGCAGCGATATTCCACCAGATCACGGGATCGCGCGACAGCTCGTCGCGCGCCTGGTCGATCATCTGTCCCCAGCTGCCGTCCACGCCGATGCCGAGCCAGGACAGGATGGCCTCGGACAGCACGAGGCCCGAGAACATCAACACGAACGTGATCACGATTAGGTGCGCCAGGTTCGGCAGGATGTGGCGCAGGATGATGCGCCACTCCGACACTCCGAGCGCACGTGCGGCCTTCACGTAGTCCATCTCGCGCAGCTTGAGCGTCTCCCCGCGCGAGATGCGACTGAACCCCACCCAGCTCGTGACTCCCAGCGCCAGGCAGACGGAGAGCGTTCCGCGTCCAAACGCCATGATGAGCGCGATCAGGAGCAGGAGCGAGGGCATGGAAGCCAGCGTGGAGATCAGGAAGAAGACAACGTCGTCGGTCCGCCGCCCGAAGTACCCGGCCGACACACCGAGGAGTAGCGCCAGAGGGATCGCGATCAAGCTCGTAAGCCCACCGATCAGCAGCGCTACGCGCGCCCCTTTCATCGTCAGGTAGAGCACGTCACGTCCCAGGATGTCTGTTCCGAGCGGGTGCCGGCCCGCATAGCGCAGGGGTGTCGCGTCATAGAACTCTGCCTGGGCGAGCGGAGCCGAGTAGCTGCGCTCCCGCGTATCCGCGAACGCGCGATCGATGACGCTGCGGGCCTGGTGCGCTGCCACCAGGTCGGCGTCGGACCCGGAGCTGCTCCGCCATGCGATGGAGTCCAGCATGGCGACGCTCGCGTAGAGCGCGATGAAGGCGAGCGCCAGCGGCCGGCGCCGCCACAGCTCCCGCGCCGTCTCGCGCCACAGGGCGTTCCGCGAGATGAGCGCGCCGAGCCCCATGCCCGCCCCCAGGAGGATGGTCGCGACCACGTTCGATACGACCCACGGCTCCACCGCCTACTCCAACCGCACGCGCGGATCCACGACCGAGTAGCTCACGTCGGTCAGAATCTGGCCCAGGACGAAGAGCAGCGACCCGAAGTAGACCATGGTCCGAAGCGTTGCAAAGTCATTGCCGTTGATCGCGTCGACGGTCACCGACCCGAGTCCCGGGATACCGAAGAACGACTCGAGCAAGAGTGAGCCCGTCAGGAGGAAGGGAATGGCGACGACTACGTTCGTCAGGATCGGGATCAGCGCGTTCCGGAGCACATGTCCGATCATGGTGCGCGCTTCTCCACAGCCCTTGGCCCGCGCCGTACGCACGTAGTCCCGATGGGTCTCCTCCAGGAAGACCGTGCGGTAGAAGCGGACGTTGCTTCCGAAGGCAGACAGCACGCCGACCAGTACGGGCAGGGCGAGGAAGCGCCCGGCGACACTGGGGTCGAAGCCCGAGATCGGGAACCAGCGCAGCAGCTTCCCGATCAAGTACTGCGCCCCGATGATGTAGAGCAGGATCGAGATGCTCATGGCGAGCACGCTGAGGAACACGCCCATGCGGTCGATGTAGGTCTCGCGGAAGAAGGCGACGAACAGCGACAGCAGGATCCCCAGCACCAGCCCCAGCACGAACATGGGGACGGTGAGTGAGAGGCTCGGGCCGATCCCCTCGCGGATCCGGTCCGCGATCAGCGTGTCGTCCGCGTCGCTCTTGCCGAACTGGAAGGTCAGCATGCGGCGAAAGTGGTCGTAGAGCAGGCTCTCGCGCGGGCTTTGCCAGGACCACTTGGGCCGGTCGTAGCCGTGGTTGACCTTCCACTGCTCGATCACGTCCGGCAGCGCCTTCTCGCCCAGCGCGCGACGGGCGATGTCGTCCGGGTCGGTCACCGTAAAGAACAGCACGAACAGGAAGGCGAGCACGCCGAACACGACGACCACCCCGTACGCGAGGCGACGCGTGATGTAGGCCAGCACTACTGCCGCTCCCGGAAGAAGGTCACGATTCCCGGGATCGTGACGACGCAGCCGAGGCCGAGCAGTGCGTAGAGCGGCCAGACCACCGGCTGGTTCCAGCTGTCGCGCAGCTCCGCTCGCAGCTCCGGATCCAGGTCGTTGTACTTGACGGAGGGGCTCGATAGGCCGGCCGGCTTCACGTTGTGAAACCAGCTGTGGCGCAGTACGTAGCTCTCCGGGTGTATCAGCTCGATCCAGGGCCGCTCGTACTCCAGGATCTGCCGCATCTCCCGGATCAGAGCCAGACGCTCGCTGTCGTTATCGCGCGCCTTCATCTCCAGGAATAGCGCGTCGAACTCGGGATCGGAGAAGTTCGCGCTGTTTGGCCCGCCGCCTTTCGAGCGTGCCATCTCCGACCAGAGCAGGAACATGAAGTTCTCGGGGTCGGGATAGTCGGCGACCCAACCCCACATGAAGAGCTGATAGGAGCCGTTCCGCATCTTCTCCTGGAACTGGTTGTAGTTCGTCGCCGCAACGACCACGTCCAGCCCGAGCTGTCGCCAGGCGTCGACGAAGAACTGGTAGCGCAGCAGCCCCTGCGCGGAGGTGTCGGAGGAGTCGAAGGTCAGGCGAAGCGGCTCGCCGGTCTCCGGGTCGATGCCGCCTGCGTACCCGGCTGCGCGCAGCTGCTCTTTCGCCCGCTTCACATCCACGCGCCGGTGCGGATTGCGATAGCTCTCCTCGTAGCCGTAAAGCCCAGGCGGGAGTGGCGACTGCGCCGGGAGGCCGCGGTTGTTCGTGAAGAGCCTCGTGTACTCCTCTGTGTCGATGACAAGGCTCATCGCCTGGCGCAGCACGCGCCCGCGCTCCCCTGCGGCTGAACCCACGACGGGATCGTCCATGTTGAAGCCGATGTACGAGATGCCAAGCGTCACCGTCTTCTCCAGCCGGATCCCGAGCGTTTCCATCTCCGCCGACAGGCCGTCCTCGTGGATCACGCGGTCGAAGCTCTCGCGAATGATCTGCGAGGCGTCGTAGTAGCCCTGAAAGAACTTGGTAAACGTCGGGATCGGCTCCTTCTCGCGCTGGAACTCGATGCGTTCGATCTCTGGCAGCGGCCGTCCGACGAAGGCCGGATCCAGGCGGCCGGCTGCCGCGTCCTCGGGCTCGCCCTCCGTCGGATACGTCGCGCCGGGCGCGCGCCACTCCGGATGCTGGACCCCGTACCAGTTCGGGTTGCGCTCCAGCACCATCCGGAACTGCTTGTTGTACTGGCTCATCCAGTAGGGTCCCGCGCCCACGGGATGGTCGGAGAAGCGCGGCCGCCCGTCGCTTCCGTCGTAGAACTCGACGGCCTCCCACGGCACAGGCGCCGTGAACGGCATGGTGAACCAGTACAGGATCTGAGGGTACGGAGCGATCAGCACGATCTCGAGCTCACCCGGGCCGATCACGCGCACGCCCTCGATGGGTCCCGCCCTGGCGTACTGCTCGCG
The DNA here is from genome assembly GCA_965247115.1 of Myxococcota bacterium. GTDB lineage: Bacteria > Myxococcota_A > UBA9160 > SZUA-336 > SZUA-336 > JAUXJB01. The sequence continues at coordinate 435,821 of CBDFGR010000003.1, read as the reverse complement.
CGGGCTCAGCTCCGCAAAGCCCGGATCGTCCGCGCGCAGCTCCAGAAGACGCGCGGAGAACTCCCGGAAGCCCACCAGGTTCGAGAACGGCTCGGTCACCGGACTGTTCACCGCGGGATCCGCAATGCGCGCGAGCTCGAAGGCGAAGTCCTCCGCGACCACCTCGCGCGTCGAGTCGCCGCCGAAGTGCTCGAAGCACGGATCGTCCTGGTACAGGAGGCCGGGCCGGAGCTCGAAGCGATACGCCACCCGTCCGTCCGACAGAGCCCGCGGGCCTGGCACGTGCTGCGCGAGTCCCGCGATCAGCTCGTACGGTCGCTTGAGGTAGTGGTACTCGAGCAGCGTTTCGTAGATGTTCGCCGTCACCGCGTGGGACACGGTGGTGTAGGCCACAGCGGGGTCGAGCGTCCTGGGAGCCTCCCGGAAGCTCCGATAGAGCACCTTGCGACTCGCGTCGTCGCCCGGATAGGGGTCGTTGCTGCAGGCGGGAAGCAGGGCTCCCCCCACCATCCCCAGCCCGACTCGAAGCAGGAGTCTCGAGCACCTCACCGTTGCCTAATCCTAACGCAGGACCACGGTCGCGCCCCCGCGAGCTGGCATCCTCGCTGGCCATGTCGGAACCGGAGCTCCTCGACCGCGCCTGTGCGACACGCGCGTCCACTCCGAGCGAGATCGACGAGCTGCTGCGCGCGGTCGAGCACGAGTTCGCCGAGCTCGGACACCGCCAGTTCAAGTGCGATCTTTTCGCGCTGGGCTTCCGCCCGCTTTGCGTGATGCGCGAGTACCTGAAGCTCCGCTAGCCCGCGTCCGGCTCGGCGGCCGTGTCCGCGGGCAGCTCCTCGTCAGCCAGCACTCGAATTCGCGGCGCGAGCCTCGCGGTCGCGAGCCTCGCGGTCGCGATAGTGCAACCCGAGCTCCGACAGATACTGCGTACCCACCGAGTCACGGTTCCGCTCGAGCCATTCTCGCAAGCTGATCTCTCCCCGCGGCTCCTCCAGAGACACCAGCAGGTTCCGACGCAGCCCGCGGAGCTCGTCCCGCGTGACCAATACATCCCGTACGAACAGCCCCAGAACGCGCCCGAGCCAGAGCCCCAGCACCGCAGGTACGTGCACCACCAGCGACCGACTCCCCACGCTGCCCCGGATCGCGCGGACGAGCTCCTCGTACGTGAACACCTCCGGCCCCGCAACGTCCGCGATCAACGCTTCGTTCGAGTCCCCTGCTTCGACCGCCACCCGCGCCAGATCATCCACATGCACCGGCTGCAGCCCATACTCCCTACGCACGATCGCGAACACGGGCAACCGCCGCAGCAGCCACGCGATGTTGTTGATCAGAATCCCCCGATCCCCGAACAGCACCGTCGGCCGCAAGATCGCATACGACATCCCGGACCCGACCAGCTCCCGCTCGAGCAGCTCCTTCCCCCGGTAATACGGCAGATCCGAATTCCCCTCCGGATTCGCAATACTCACGTGCACCACCCGCTGTACGCCCGCATCGCGCGCCGCCGCAAACAGCGACCGCGTATTCGCGACAGCCCGCTCGTACGACACGCGCCCGTGATCAAAGCGAACCCAGTACGTGTTGTAGAGCGTCTGCACCCCCTCGAGGCTCGCGACGAGCCGCCCACGGTCTTCAAACGAGTAGGGAAGGGCCTCGATCTTGCTTCCCGTGGGCGAGGGTAGGCCGCTCAGCGTCCGCACCCGTCCTCCACGCCCGAGTAAGCGCGCCGCGATGTGCCGCCCGGTAAACCCGAACGCCCCGGTGACGAGATCGACCTGGCTCATTCCCGCCCCTCCACGTCCAGCTGCGCCCGAGCGCAGTCGTCTCGTCTGGCGAACCGCGCCATGTAGTCAGCCCCATAGTCCTGCAACGCCGCGTACTGATTGTGCCCCCGACAGCGGAGCTCGATTCGCCCGATCGAGTGCCGCTTCGTCCTGGCCCAGGGGTCCTGGTGATGGAACTCGAGGAAGTCACCTGAGCCGCAGAGGCGACCGTTCGGCCCTACGAACGTACACCGACCTCCGTCCCGCGCGAAGACGGCCCGTTTGATCTCCGCCGGGATATGCCGAGAAACGGCTCCGGGCTTCTTCGTAGCCTTCGACCGTCTTCGGGGTCTCGACGTCTGGCCGAACCTCTTCCGCTTCACGTCTCCAACCAGCAACGTAAGGGCTCGATCGAAGATCTCCGCAATGTCGCCGTCCGGAACCTGGTGGCGGAGCAGCCCCTGTGCCTGGCGCAGCTTGTCGCAGAGCGCCTGGTCGCCAGTGAACTGGATCTTGAAGCGCTTGCCGCCGAGAGGGCTCGGCGCAGCACTCGGAGCGCGTGGCACCGAAGGCGAGGAAGCCGTCTCCTGTCTCGGAGCCTCGTGCCTGGACTCAATCTCCGGGCGCATCCGGACAGCAGAGGCCGGCCTGCGCTCGGGGAGCTGCCTGACTCGCGCCGGCACGTCCGGCTTTGGAGCGCGGTCAGCAAGGAGCACTTCGATCGCACGCTTGCTCTTGTGACGAGCCAAATCGAGCAACTCTCCCCGGTTCTCCGGAGTCAGATGGGGAGCGAGCAACTTCGCCCCTGCGAGATGCAGCGCCCCCTCACGGATTCGCTCGAGCAAGAGCGGATGTACACGCGCGGCGCGAGCGATCGCGATGCGACGATAGGCCGACGCCTCCGAGAAGTGGAGCGCGTCCGTACAGTAGAGGAACATGCACGAGTAGCCCTCTGCTAGATAGAGCTTTCGCGTGTCGACCTCTGCTAGGTAGGTGAGCAGCTCCGCCTCGTTCTGACGAGTCCTCGTTACGAGCGCGTCGAGGCCTCTGAGCAGTCTGTCGTCAGAGACGGTCTTAAGAGAACCCTCCATTAGTGTCTTTCCTCCGGGACCAAGAAGTGGTGAGATCCGAAAGATAACACGACGTATTTCGGTGTCGGAGAATTTGCTATGCCGGGCAATCGAGCGAGACTGAGACTTCGCGGCCAGAAATCCGCAGAACAACTCGCAGAGACGCATCACAGCTCTGAGGAACGAAGTTCTAGCGCAGAACTCGCTTCATCTCGCTCGAGTTCTCGAAACCTATCAAAGGATCTCTTGCTTTTTTTCAAGAAATATTGTTATGAACGCACTGGTCCCGGGACCAGTAGCGAACGCACGTTCTTGATCGGCTAGACGTTGACCGCCGGACCCACACAAGCCTGCTGCATGTTCTGCCGCATCGTTGGCGGTGAGCTCGAGTCGTGCGCTGTGTTCGAGGACGAGACGTGCTTCGCGTTTCTCGATCGTCGGCCGCTCTTTCACGGCCATTGCCTGCTCGTTCCACGCGGGCACTACGAGACGCTGCTCGACCTACCGCCCGAGCTGGTCGGTCCGGTCTTCACGAATGTGCGATTGCTCGCGCGAGCGCTCGAGCGCGGGCTCGGTGCGGAGGGCAGCTTCATCGCCATGAACCACCGGATCAGCCAGAGCGTTCCGCACCTGCACGTGCACGTGGTGCCGCGGCGGCGCAAGGACGGTCTGCGCGGCTTCTTCTGGCCTCGCACGAAGTACGCCAGCGACGAGCAGATGCGCGAGGTGGGCGAGACGCTCCGCTCGTCGATCGACGCGCTGCGCTAGGCGCGCCCGCGACACGGGTGCCCCTTTTCTCGAGTTATATTTTCAATCCCGGAGGCCGTCCGCCCGATCACCATAGTGCGGACACCCGTGCCTGGTCGCGCTCAATGAGCAACAGAGGTCACCCATGACTCGAATCCAGCGGAAGCTCTCCGCGCTGAGCATGCTGGGCGCCGTTGTCGCGCTGACCCTCGCGTTCGCGGCGGTCAGCTGGTTCGACAGCGTCGAGCTGCGCTCCCGCCTGTTCGAGCTAACGCTCCTCGTTGCAGCGGGCCTGGCCGTGATCGGCCTGCTCGGTATTGCGCTGGCGACCTTCGTGCGGCGCACGGTGAGCACCCCAATTGCGCGGCTCGGAGAGACAGCAAAGCAGATCGCGGACAGCCAGGACTACTCCATCCGTGCGACCAAGGACTCGGACGACGAGATCGGCAAGCTCGTCGACGCCTTCAATCACATGCTGACTCGCCTGAAGCCACTGCAGGAGGAGCTTCAGACCCAGAGCTCGGACCGCACGGTCGCCCTTCAGTCCGCCATGCGCCGGGCCTTCCGATCGGCACGCCAGGCCAAGCAAGCGAGCCAGGCAAAGTCCGGCTTCCTGGCGAACATGAGCCACGAGATCCGGACCCCTCTGAATGGTCTCATCGGGATGACCGAGCTGCTCCTGCGCACCGAGCTGAGCGATCGGCAGCGACACTCCGTGGTGACGATCCAGCGTTCGGGCGAATCGCTGCTCCACGTAATCAACAGCATCCTCGATCTGTCGAAGATCGAAGCCAGCGAGGTCGAGCTCGAGGAGGCCGAGTTCGAGATCCGGGAAGTCATAGAGGAGGTCCTGGAGCTGCTGGAAGGGCAGGCCCACGAGAAAGGAATCGAGCTCGTGGCGCGCATCGACCCGGAAGTTCCCGACGTGCTGGTCGGTGACCGCACGCGCTTGCGGCAGATCTACATGAACCTCGTCTCGAACGCGCTCAAGTTCACGAGTGTGGGGGAGGTGGTCGTCGAAGTCTGGAAGGTCTCGGATCACGAAGCCGACGGGGAGCGCGAGGTCTTCCTGCATTCCTACGTCAGGGATACAGGGATCGGCATCGAGCCGGGCAAGTGCGACCGACTCTTCGAGCCCTTTCGCCAGGCCGAGGAGTCGACCACACGCAAGTACGGCGGCACCGGGCTGGGGCTCGTGATCGCCAAGCAGCTCTCCGAGCTGATGGGCGGGGGAATCGGAGTGGAGAGTCAGCCCGGGGTGGGCTCGACCTTCTGGTTCACGGCATCGTATCGATGCTCCGCGAGTGCCCAGAAGGGCGCACCGGCAGGGTTCCCGCCGGACCTGCGCATTCTCGTCGTGGACGACAACGCGACGAGCCGCGGCGTCGTCTGCGAGCAGGTCACGTCCTGGGGCATGCGCTGCGACGAGGCCCACAGCGGCTCTCGCGCTCTGGAGCTGCTCCGCGCGGGCGCCCGCAACGACCCCTACCAGCTCGCCCTGATCGACATGGAGATGCCGGAGATGAACGCGCTCGATCTCGCGCGGGAGATCACCACCGACGCCGAGATTCCAAGCTTGCGGCTCGTGATCTTGACATCGATGGCCCAGGAGATCGAGCCGGACGCGCTGCGCCAGTACGGAATCTCGAGCTGGATCGCAAAGCCCGTTCGCCGTGACGACCTGCAGGGCTGCCTGACCGAGGCGCTCGGGCAACGCTCCGGAGACTCCCCCGCATCGGCCGCGAGCTCCGACGCTGCGGCGCCACTCCCGCAGCTGCCATGCCACGTCCTCCTCGCAGAGGATCACCCCGTCAACCAGGAGGTCGCGCTGGCGATGCTGCAAGAGCTCGGCTGCTCGGCGGAGATCGTCGAGAATGGCCGCGCTGCCGTCGAGGCCGTCGGGCGGGGGGCCTTCAACGTCGTGCTCATGGATTGCCAGATGCCTGAGATGGACGGCTACGAAGCAACCGCGCTGATCCGTACCAGCGAGCAGGAGGGCGCCTTGCGCCGCACCCCGATCGTCGCGCTCACCGCGAACGCGATGGAGGGGGACCGGGAACGCTGTCTCGCTTCCGGCTTCGACGAGTACCTGGCCAAGCCCTACAAGCTGGAGCAGCTGCAGAACCTCCTGTGTCAGCTGCAAGGCGAAGACCCAACACAACGCGATCCCGTAGAGGCTGTGCGGCCGAAGGCTCCCGAGGCTGTCGGCGCCATCGACATGACTGTCCTCGACGCCATGAGAGAGCTGCGTCGCAACGGCAAGCCCGTGATTCCGCTGATCGTCGACGCGTATCTGACCAGCACGCCGCCGCTGCTCGAGCGCCTGCGAGAAGCGGCAGGACGCGGCGATCCGAACGGGCTGCGAGCGAGTGCACACGCCCTCAAGTCCAGCAGCGGTACCGTCGGGGCTCGTACCCTGGCCGCGCTCTGCAAGGAGCTCGAGAACGCAGCGCGACAGGGAGCTGTCCCGGATGCCGAAGAGCAGGTGACAGGGATCTGGGAAGAGTACAAGCGGGCGCAGGAGGCGCTCATGTCGCAGGTCGAGAGGAAGACGGAATGAGCGCTGCGTCCGACAGCCCCCTGGTGTTGATTGCCGACGACGACCCCGGTCTCCGAATTCTCTGCGCTGCGGCACTGGAGGAGGCCGGCTTCCACGTGATGGAGGCAGCGGACGGCAGGCAAGCCCTTGCGGACTTCCAGCGCATCCGTCCAGACCTCGTGATCCTCGACGTGGATATGCCGCTCGTGAACGGATTCGAGGTGTGCTCGACGCTGCGCAGTACCGCCAGCGGCAGCACCACGCCGATCCTCATCATGACCGGCCTCGATGATCTGAGCTCGATCGAGAGGGCCTTCGACGTTGGCGCAACGGACTTCATCACCAAGCCGATCCAGCCGGTGCTGCTGGGCCACCGGGCCAAGTACCTCGTGCGTGCCAGCCAGGCGCAGGCAGGCATCCGCCTGCTCGACCGCGCGGAGGCGGCGTCGCGCTCCGAGCCCCACGATGTGGACGGGCCGATCGATCGGACCGTCATCGAGGGTCTGCGAGGCATGAGGAGACGCGAGCAGTCCATCCTGTCGCAGGTCATCAATGCGTATCTGTACGGCTCCCCTCCGCTGATCGAGCGGCTGCGCGAAGCTGCCTCGAAGCGTGACGACGCAGAGCTCCAGCAAGCTGCGCACGCGCTCAAGTCCAGCAGCAGCAACGTGGGCGCCCGCCATCTCTCCGAGCTTTGCAAGCGGCTGGAAGAGGAGGCGCGGGCCGGCGACATCGAGGATGCCGTGGTGCGCATCTCCAGGATCGAGTCCGAGTTCCAGCGCGTTCACGTCGCCCTGATGCCGGAGCTCGAGCAGGACGCGGACTGAGGGGACAAGTCCGGGCTCCTGGCCTTCGTCGCGCGGGTTGCAAACGACCCGCCAGCAGTGGCTGGGCCTGGCGTGGTTGGCTAGAGGGGGGCAAAATCGCGCCAATCCGGCTAATTACATTTGCTTGGCTCCAATTGACGCCTCTGCTAGAGTCTTCCCCGGAGAGGCCTACCGATCGGCTCACAGCTTGGCTTTACTCGGCTGTTCTGTTCCCACATCGCGTCTGCCTTTCCTGCCCGTGCGTGCAGGTCTGGGGACCGGCGTGACGGGCAGTTGACATAGCGTCTGGTACCCCATCGGACTGTCCGGTTTGGCAACAGGCGCCGGTGCCGCGAGCCCGGAATCGGGACGCGGCGAAGGATCGTGAGTTGAGTAAGAAGTTGTACGTTGGAAACCTCTCCTTTTCGAGCTCGGAGGACGAGCTGCGAGACCTGTTCGAGCAGCACGGTAAGGTAAGCTCGGTAAACGTGATCACGGATCGCGAGACGGGCCGCTCGCGCGGCTTTGGCTTCGTCGAGATGGACGAAGCCAGCGAGGCGGATGCTGCGATGGAGGCCCTCGATGGGAGGGACTTCGGAGGCAGGAACCTCCGCGTGAACGAGGCCCAGGAGCGTAACCGCGGCGGGGGCGGCGGAGGCGGAGGCGGAGGCGGAGGCGGAGGCGGAGGCGGAGGCGGCCGAAACCGCTACTAGCGTCCCAGCTGGGCTCGCCACTGCGGCGGTCAGGTCAAGATCGGCCGTGTAAGCTCCGATCTCTCCGCCCGATGAGGCGGGGGCGGGAGCGAAGAGGCGCCGAGCGCTACGAGATCCGAACCACGGTCGAGTTTCGCTGTGCGATCCTGACCGGGAAGGGCTCCCTGCTCGACGTCTCGCTCTCGGGCGCACGGATCGAGGAGGCCGAACGCCGGCCGCTCGTCGGCGAGCAGCTGAGGATCGTCCTGCCCTCCGGTTCGCCGGACAAGCCCGACTGGCTGGCTGGGGAGGTCGTCCGACATACGCCGACCGGCGGTTTCGCCGTGCGCTTCCTCAACGTCGACATGCGGGCGCTGGGCATTCTGCGCAGACTGCTCCCCCGGCCGGAAGAAGAGCTTTCCTCGCCCCCAGACGGCAACTAGGACACTCTCCGCGGAGGGAAGGCGACCGTTGCGCCCCGGCTTCGACCGGCCAGCTCCCAGAGCGGCTCTATGTGCGGGCCGCGTATAATCTCCGCGGAGGCAATACCATGAGAGCGAGCGTCAATTCACTGGTTTTCACCCTAGTTGCGGGACTTCTGCTGGGTCCGCTCGCTGCCGCCACGGCGGTCGCCGCCGAAGACGCGCCCGAGCTCAGCTTCGACGGGCTGCATCGTGTTCAGGACAGCGAGCTGGCACTGGTCTACGCCACGCCGGACATCAATCTTGGCGGCTACGACAAGATCGGGATCCTGGAGGTCGAGGTCGCGTTCAAGAAGAACTGGAGAAGGGACCACCGAGGCGTCACCACGGACGACATGGAGAGGATCAAGCGCAACGTCGCAACGGTCTTCCGCTCGGTATTCGTGGAAGAGCTGGAGGCGGGGGGATACGAGATCGTCGATCACATTGGGGAGGACGTGCTGGTGGTGCGCCCGGCGGTCCTCGATCTCGTCGTCAACGCGCCCGATACCCGGTCGTCGGGGAGGACGAGGACATGGGTCACCTCTGCCGGCGCTGCGACCGTGCTAGTCGAGCTCTATGACTCGGTGACGGGCGCCATCCTCGCTCGCGCGATCGATCGGCGCCAGGCCGGACGCTACGGGAGTGCAGGAGGCGCCAGCCCCGTCACGAACAACGCGGATGCCAGGCGGATGATCAAGATCTGGGCGGTCGCGCTGCGCGAGGCCCTCGACAGCGTTCGTGCGGACGACGTCGACGTTGCGGCGGAAGGCCCCGAATAGAGCGGTGCGCCGGCGCAGGGCAAGGAAGAGCCTCGCCCCGTAGTCTAGGGAACGTCATGCCGCTCTCTTCCTACCGCGTCCTCGACCTGACCAGCGGCGGGGCCTCGCTTGCCGGCTAGACGCTCGCTGACCTCGGGGCCGACGTGATCCTGATCGAGCCTCCGGGAGGGGTACCGGAGCGTCACGAGGGCCCCTTCTTCAAGGACCGGCCGGATCCGAACGCGAGCGTCGGCTTCTGGGCGCTCCACCGCAACAAGCGCTCCATCAGCCTGGACCTCGAGCAGAGCAGGGGGCGCGAATCCTTCCGGCGCCTCGCCACCAGTGCGGACCTCGTCCTCGAGTCGATGCCACCGGGCTGGCTCGACGAGCGGCGGCTCGGCTACCGGGTGCTGTCGGAACTCAATCCGCGCCTGAGCGTCGTCTCCATCACGCCCTTTGGCGAGTCGGGTCCCAGGGCTCACTGGGCCGCGACCGACCTCACGCTCACCGCCGCGTCCGGCGTGATGATCCAGACGGGAGACGAGGATCGCCCGCCGCTCACCTGCTCCGTACCGCAGGCCTTCCTGAACGCAGGAGCGGATGCGGCGGTGGCCGCAGTGCTCGCGCTAGCGGAGCGCTGGAACAGCGGCCGTGGCCAGCACGCGAGCGTCTCGGCTCAAACGTCGATGATGATGACGACCCAGTCCAGCGTGCTCGCACATGGCTGGGGCGACCAGCAGATCCAGCGTCTTGGCGGCGGCGTCCGCGCCGGGCCGATCCGCATTCGCCTGGTGTACCCGTGCAAGGACGGCTACGTGAACTTCACGTTCCTGTTCGGCCCGGCGTTGGGCCCGTTCACGGCCAGGATGTTCCAGTGGATGTGCGAGGAGGGCTTCGCCGACGAGGCGACTCGCGACAAGGACTGGGTGGGTTTCGGCGCCGCGATCGTCAGTGGAGCAGAGCCGTTGTCGGAGCTCGAACGCTGTGCCGGGCTGATCGAGGGCTTTACCCGCGCGCATACCAAGGCCGAGCTCTATCGTGCCGCCTTCGAGCGGCGTGTCCTGATCGTGCCGCTCTCGGACGCGGCAGACCTGCTGCAGTCCAAGCAGCTCCGCGAGCGCGAGTTCTGGGTGCCGATCCGACACGAGGACCTCGGAGTCACGGTCGACTACCCCGGTCCGAGCGTCAAGCTCAGCAGGACTCCGCTCCAGATGCGCAGGCGTCCACCCTTGCTCGGCGAGCACCAGCAGGAGGTCCTCGAGGAGGAGCGCCCCCCTCTGTCCCCTCCACAGACCGCAGGTAGCGACGAGCGCAGGCTTCCTCTCGCCGGTCTGCGCGTCCTCGACTTCACCTGGGTATACGCAGGACCGGCGATCACGAAGATGCTCGCCGACTACGGCGCCACGGTCATTCGCGTGGAGACGGGCAAGAAGCTCGACGCGCTGCGTACCGGTGGGCCATACAAGGACCGTGTTCCCGACATCGAGGGTTCGGCCGGCTACGCGAATCTCAACGTGGGCAAGCTCGGGCTCGATCTCTCCGTGCCTGCGGCCCGCGAGCTGGCGCTGCGGCTCGTCGAGTGGTCAGACGTGGTCGTCGAGAATTTCACGCCAAAGGCCATGAAGGCCTGGCAGCTCGACTACGACCACCTGCGCCGCGTGAAGCCCGAGCTGATCATGGTCTCCAGCTGTCTCCACGGGCAGACCGGGCCCGACGCCATGCTGGCGGGCTACGGCACGATGGGCGCGGCACTCGCGGGGTTCGGCCATCTCACGGGCTGGGCGGACCGTGCTCCCTGCGCCCCATTCGGCGCGTACACAGATTACGTCTCGCCGCGCTTCGCGACCTGCGCGATTCTCGCCGCGCTGGAGCACAGGCGGCGTACGGGCGAGGGCCAGCGCGTCGACTGCTCGCAGATAGAAGCGTCGATCCAGATGATCGGCTCGGCCATGCTGGACTACCAGGTGAACGGGCGCGTGCCTCGAGCAGAGGGCAACGCCCACCGGAGCTACGCCCCGTCGGGCGTGTACCCCGTGCGAGGCGAGGACCGCTGGGTGGCGCTCGCCGCCCCGCAGCCAGAGGACTGGGCGGAGCTCTGCAAGCTGGCGGCCCGAGACTGGGAGAGCGACGCGCGCTTCGCCACGCCCGATGCTCGCCTCCGGCACCGCGCGGAGCTCGATCTGGCCATCGCGACCTGGACCCGCGATCTGGAGGTGGCGGACCTCGAGGCCGCGCTCCAGGCGGTGTCCGTGCCGGTGCACCGGGTGAGCACGGACGCCGATTACTTCGAGGACCCGCAGCTCCGCGCGCTCGAGCACTTCGTGTGGCTCGACCACCCGCTGCTGGGCTCCGTCCCGGTCGAAGCCTCGCGCGTGCGCCTCTCGGAGACACCGGCCCACTACAGAGGCCCGGGACCCACGATCGGCCAGCACAACCAGGAAATCCTGAGCGAGATCCTCGGCCTCACCGATACCGAGATCTCCGACCTCGCCACAAGCGGCGCCCTGGAGTAGAGCGCCCTACGAGGAGGCGCGCGACTTCGCGGCCCAGGCCAGGAAGCGTTCGGGCGGCCACGTGTTGGCGATGGACTCGGGCTCCACCCAGCCGCGCTGCGCCTGCAGCGCACCCCATTGCGTGCGGTTCAGGTCGTTGATGTGGTGGGCGTCGGTGCTGACCACGAAGGTGACCCCGAGCTCCCGTGCTTTGCGCAGCACCTCCCAGGCCGCGTCAAGGCGCGGCAGAGCGCTGTTGATCTCGATGGCCGTTCCCGTGGCCGCTGCAGCCCGCAGCACCGCATCCACGTCGAGCTCGATCCCTGGCCGCCTGCCGATCATGCGTCCGCTCAGGTGCCCGATCACGTTCACCGCGGGGTCGTGCATGGCGGTGATGATGCGTCGGGTCTGCGCGTCCTGCTCGAGCTCGAAGTGCGAGTGGACCGCGGCGACGCACCAGTCGAAGCCGCGACGGAAGTCGGCGTCGTAGTCGAGCCCGCCCTCGGCCCCGATGTTCAGCTCCACGCCGTGGAGCAAGCGCATGCGTGGGTAGCTCGCTTGCAGGCGAGTCAGCCGCTCGCGTTGCGCGAGGAGGAGCTCGCGGCTCACGCCGTTGATCGCCAGGTCCTCGCCGTGATCCGTGATCGCCAGGTACCGGTACCCCCGTGCCGAGGTCTGCTTCAGCACGTCCTCGAGCGAGCTCCGCCCGTCCCCGGAGAGATCGGTATGGACGTGCAGGTCCCCGCGCAGGTTCTCCTCGGCAACGGCTCGGGGTAGCTCTCCTGCGGCGCTGGCTTCGATCTCGCCGGTGTCCTCGCGCATGGGTGGTGGAATCGGCTCCAGGCCCAGCGCCTTGTAGATCTCCTCCTCGCTCCGCGACGCGATCACAGCCCCTGTCTCGGTGTCGAGCAGCCCGTACTCGTTGAGCGTCCAGCCCTTCTTGATGGCGAGCTGACGCAGCTTGATGTTGTGCGCCTTGGAGCCGGTGAAGTAGAGCGCGGCGGAGCCGAACTGATCTGGCTCCACGATCCGCAGGTCCACCTGTAGGCCGCGATCCGTGACGATGGAGGACTTCGTGTCGCCCCGGTGCGGAACGTCTCGCACCATGGATAGAGAGGCGAAGTGCTCCATGATCGGGCGGGCTTCGCTGGCGATCACCAGGATGTCGACGTCACCGATGGTCGGCAGCAGGCGGCGCAGGCTGCCGCAGTACTGGGCTCGCTCGACCTCTGGCAGCTCCTCGAGCTCGGCGACCAGGCGCTGCGCTACCGGCAGTACCTCGGCGATGGGAGTGCGCCGGTCCTTACCCGAGAGTCCGAGCCGCTCGATGGCGCGGGCGATGTTCTTCTCCGCCTTTGCCCCGAGCCCCTTCAGGGCGCGTAGCTCCTGCGCTTTGATCGCCTCCTGCAGGTCCTCCACGCTCTCGACCCCGAGCTCCTCGCGCAGCCGGATCAACGTCTTGGGCCCCAGGCCCGGGATCTTGGCGAGACGCTGGAACTCTTGCGGGTACTTCTCGCGCAGCTGCTCCAGCTTGGAGATCCGGCCCGTGTCGAAGAACTCGCGGATCTTCTTTGCGGTGGCCTTGCCGATCCCGTCGATCTTGAGGAGCTGCGACTCGCGCATGGACGCAACGTCGCCGGGGGCGGAGCGCAGCTCCATGATGGCGTTCTCGTACGCCCGCGCACGGAATGACTGCGGGTCGCCGTCGTCGAGAACGGTCAGCTGCACCAGCTCGCCCAGCAGGGAGTAGAGCTCGTCCGCTCGGTTCGACATGGCAAAGAGTTTATAGTCGACGGCATGGCCGCGAAAGCCTCCGAAGAGCTGATCGATGTCGGCGGTCGCGAGGTCAGGGTCTCGAATCCCGACAAGGTCTACTTTCCGGCAGCTGGCATCACCAAGCTGGATCTGGTGCGCTACTACGTGGCTGTGGGCGAGGGGGCGCTGCGCGGCATCCACAATCGCCCCATCGTGCTCAAGCGCTACGTCAACGGGATCGAGGGCGAGGGCTTCTTTCAGAAGCGCGCACCGAAGAAGCACCCCGACTGGGTACACACCGTGGAGCTGCGCTTTCCCTCGGGTCGCACGGCCTCCGAGCTCGTGGTGACTGACCTGGCCCAGCTCGTGTGGATGACCAACCTTGGCAACATCGATCTGAACGTACACGCGGTTCGGGCCGACGACCTCGACCACCCCGACGAGCTGCGCGTGGATCTCGACCCGGGACCGGGAGTCGAGTGGGACGCCGTTCGTCGCGTGGCGCTCGAGGTTCGCGAGGTGCTCGGCTCGCAGGGACTCGTGGGCTGGCCCAAGACGTCGGGCTCGCGGGGCATCCACGTGAACGTGCGCATCGAGCGCCGCTGGAGCTTCGATCAGGTGCGGCGTGCCGCGCTGGCCCTGGCGCGCGAGGTCGAGCGGCGCGCCCCGACCATCGCGACAAGCAAGTGGTGGAAGGAGAAACGCATTGGTGTGTTCCTCGACTACAATCAGAACGCCAAGGACCGCACGGTGGCCTCTGCTTACTCCGTGCGCCCTAACGCGAAGGCCTGCGTCTCTGCGCCAGTGACCTGGGACGAGCTGCCCGACTGCGAGCTGAACGACTTCACGCTCGCGACCATGCCTGCTCGCTTCGCGGAGCTCGGCGACGTGGGCAACGGCATCGACGACGACGTGGGCTCGCTCGACGCACTCCTCGAGCTGTCCGGGCGTCACGAGGTAGAAGGGCAGGGCGATGCCCCGTGGCCGCCGCACTACCGCAAGCAGCGCGGGGAGCCGGCGCGCGTGCAACCGTCCCGACGCAAGAGCGGGGGAAAGCGCGTTTCGAAGATGCCGCTCGTTACCGTTGCCAAGGCCAAGCAGAAACAGGACGCCCTGGATGGACTCGAACGCTGGAAGCAGCGCCATCCCGAGGCCGCCGCCCACCTGAAGCCGGAAGACGAGCTCGTAGACGCCATGCGTGGCCGCTCGAGCGTCTGGACGCGCGTGCGGCTCAACCTGCGCCATGTCCCAGAAGACATGCACCCGAAGGAAGCAACACCGGACCCGGATTACGATCCGAGCAGCGAGTGGAAGCGGCGTCGTGCCTCCGAGCCCGAGGACACCGAGACGGACTAGGCGCTACTCCGCCGCGAAGATCCGCTGCAGCTCGAAGGGCGCGGTCACGTCGAGCTGGTCGTAGCCGCAGTCGTCCGCTGACCTGTCGAGTCGCCAGCGCACGAAGTGGGCGGTGTGACGGAAGCGCGTCCCCTGCATGTGGTCGTAGGAGACCTCGACGACTCGCTCCGCGCGAAGGGGCATCCAGCTCAAGTCCTTGCCTCGGTTCCAGCGGCTGGTCCCGCCGGGCACTCGTTGATGGTGCTCGGTCGCACTGATCCAGTCGTGCCAGGGGTGTCCCTCTTCTGCTCGCTCTCGCAGCGGTGCGAGCTCTTCCACCAGCTCCTTGCGGCGTGCGGTCGTGAAGCTCGCGGCGACGCCCACGTGGTGAAGCCGTCCCTCGTCGTCGTACAGCCCGAGCAGCAGCGAGCCGACCAAGCTCCTCGCGCCGTTCTTGTGCCAGCGAAAACTGGCCACCACGCAATCCGCTGTGCGCTGGTGCTTCACCTTGAACATGGTGCGCTTACCTGGCGCGTACACGCCGTCTGCCGGCTTCGCCATCACACCGTCGAGCCCGGCGCCCTCGAAGCGATCGAACCAGTCCTGGGCCAGGTCGCGGTCCCGCGTGATCGGCGTCAGGTGGATTGGTGGCCGGGCCGCCGCCAGGACTTCCTCCAGGAGCTCCCGACGCTTCTCGAACGCGGTCTGGCTCAGGTCCTCGTTGCCCAGGCAGAGAAGGTCCCAGGCGATGAACGACGCGGGAGTCTGCTCCGCCAGCAGGGCGACGCGCGAAGCGGCTGGGTGGATGCGCAGGAGAAGCGCCTCGAAGTCCAGCGCGCCGTCGCCTGCAATCACGAGCTCCCCGTCGAGCGCACAGCGCTCCGGCAGCTGCTCCGCCAGGGGCTCGAGCAGCTCAGGGAAGTAGCGGTTCAGCGACTTCTGGTCGCGGCTCTGGATCAGGAGCGTCTCGCCGTCGCGGAACACCAGGCTCCGGAACCCGTCCCACTTTGGTTCGAAGATCCAGCGGTCCCCATCGGGCAGGGTAGCGACCCGCCTGGCCAGCATGGGTTTTAGCGGCGAGGCCACCGGAAGATCCATCAAGGGGAGGGCATGCCCCACGGCTTCACCCAGCTACAGTGATTTGTGCCAGAACTCCGGGCCCTTCTCGTCCCAGCCGTACGGGTCGTCCGCTCCGAGCAGCTGCGCGAACTTCTGGTCATGGCGCTTCAGTACTTCGGGCGGAACGCTGCGCTGGTAGCTCTCCTGCGTCTTCAGCGACCGGTTGCAGATGTAGCTCGTCACGTTGAGCCGCAGCCCGTCGGTCTTCTTCGGAAAGGCGCCGTGCCAGGTGTTGCCGTGCCAGAAGATCAGCGAGCCGACGGCTGCCTCCACGGGCACCGCCCACTTCACGCCATCCCCCGGCCTCGGCTGTCGGCAGAGCCGGTGGCTGCCGGGCACGATGGCAATCGCACCGTCATTCAGCGTGTACTCGGTCAGGACGATGGTCCCGTTGCATACCGCATCGTGGGTCGCCGGGAGGATGCCCTCCGGCGAGGCCGGCGAGTCGCTGTGCAGCCCCAGTGTGGGGCCGTAGCCGTCTCCCTTCCACTTGACGAAGGAGGTCAGGCTGGAGAGCTGAGCCTGACCTTTCATCACCCAGTCGACGAGCGCCCGCAGCGTCGAGTTCTCGAGCCACTCCTCGAAGATCGGGTCCGCGAACAGCAGGTAGTACAGGAGAAACTGACTCGGCAGCTGGGGCTGCCCCTTGTACTTGCCGGGATTCCCGTTCTCGTCGATCCGGTGACTGACGCCGGTCCGCTCCCCGATCACGCGCAGCACAACCTCGCGCATCCTGTCGACGAACTCGGGAGGCGCCACTTTCTCCGGGGGAATCACCACGTAGCCGTAGTTGTCGAGGTCCGCGACGTACGACTCGAGCCCGAGCTCCCGGACGGGCTGGTAGAGCTCCTCGATCCTGTCTGGCACGCTCGCGTCGGTGAACCTGCGCCGCTGCTCCCTGGCCTGTCCCTGGACTTCTTCGGGCATTAAGAACCTCCCGAGATGATCGTACCGCAGCGGACGACTCCATGCGCCCCGTCTCGATTGGGCTGCCTCCGGACTTCTCCTTCCTCAGGCTATACCCTGGGCGGAGGAGTGGGAGGACCATGCGCGCGTTCGGAATCGGCGTTGGAGCCCTGCTCGCGGTCCTGTTGGCCGTGTACCTCTGGTCGGTCGCTGCCTCGCCGTCGGACGAGGTCGTCGTCCTCGTGACCCAGGGTGCAGATGGGGAGGAGCACGAGACCGCGCTCTGGGTGATCGAGGCCGCTGGGAGCCTGTGGCTGCGCTCGGGCAGCCCGACGAGCGGGTGGCTGGCTCGCCTGCGCGGCAGCCCGGACATCGAGCTCGAGCGCGCCGGAGAGCGCCGCTCCTACCGCGCCGTCCCGGTGGAGACCTCCGAGGCCCTCGCGCGGGTCAACGCGAAGATGGCCGAGAAGTACGGCGCATCCGAGACGCTGGATGGCCTGTTTGCGGATCACTCCAGGTCCGTTCCGATCCGACTCGACCCGCCCTCATAGCGCCGGATGGGCGCGCGATCCGTTCCGCCTCGCCGCAAGCGCTGCGACATCAGTGAATCTGCTGGGCCCTCTCGCGCAGCGCCTCGAGGATCTTGAGCGTGGGTGCGGTCAGGCGTCGGTCTTCGGCCAGGTCGACGAAGCGCTCGAGGTCGGCAACCGCTGGGCCAAAGCACTCGAGCTGCGCGTAGATCAGGCCCCGGTCTCGGAGCTCGAGAGGAGCGTTGGGCATGAGCAGGAGGATGCGGTCGCAGCAGGCGAGGGCGTCCTCGAGCTCTTTCTGCTGCACGTAGATCTGCTTCAGGTTGGAGAGCATGCGCGCCATGATCTGGCGGGGTGTGGCCGGCTCGAAGTACTCGGGGACGAGCTGTGCTGCCTCGCCCTGCGCTTGCTGCAGTAGCCGCTCGCAGTCCTCGCGCGTGAGGATGCTGCCACGGAACGGGTCGATCAGCACGGGCGGCTCGCCCGCGGTGCGCAGCAGAAAGTGACCGGGGAAGTTCACGCCGCGCAGGTCCAGACCGATGCGCCGCGCCACTTCCAGATACACCACGGCGAGCGTGATCGGGATGCCGCGGCGCCGCTCGAGTACCTGGTCCAGAAAGCTGTTCCTCACGTCGTAGTAGTCGCTGCGATTGCCCGCGAAGTGCTCGTGCTCAAACAGGTATTCGTTCAGGCGCACGACGGCCTCACGTCCCTCCGCGTCACCCACGAACTCGCGCGCGCCAACGGCAAGCGAGCTCAAGGTGGCCAGGCACGCGTCCACATCCAGCTCCGGGCGCGCCTCGCGCGCGATCTGGAGCGCGGCCTCCCCCAGATCAAGCTCGCGATCGTCTCCGGTTGCCAGCTCGGTGAAGCGCTCGCGAGCGTTTTGCCTTTCGACCATTACCAGGTGTCCACGAACGGTCGACGTCCACGCCGGAGCGGCTCTGGGTTTGGCACCGATTTCAGCGCGTTCGCGATCAGGCGTCGGGTGTCCGCCGGGTCGATCACATCGTCGATCTCAAACGTCGAGGCGACGTTGAGGGCGCCGCCGCGGATATAGGCGTTCGCCACGAGCCGTTCGTACTCCGCCGCGCGTTCCTCCACGTCTTCGATCGCTGCCAGGGCGTCCCGAGCCCCGAGCTGCACGCCGGATTCCAGGTTCATGCCGCCGTGCTCACTGGTGGGCCAGGCGACCGTGAAGATCGGAGCCCGCGCGCTCCCGGTCAGCATTGCCAGGGACCCCAGCGCATAGCCCTTGCGCAAGATCACGCTGAAACGCGGGGTCTCCAGGTTCGCGCCGGTGACGAACAGCCGGCTGCAGTGGCGCACCAGTCCCGTCTTCTCCACCTCCGGCCCGATCATCATGCCCGGTGTATCTACGAGCGTGATGATGGGGATGTTCCAGCTATCGCAGAGCTGCCAGAAGCGGGCGACCTTGTCGGACCCCGGGCTGTCGATCGCGCCACCGATGTGGGCGTTGTTGTTGGCGGTCAGGCCAAATGGATGGCCTTCGATGCGAACGAATGCGGTGACCATCCCGATGCCGAACTCCGGACGCAGCTCCAGGACGGAATCCGTGTCCGCGATCAGCTCGATCACTTCGCGCACATCGAAGCTGCGCAGGCGGTTCTCGGGCATGACGTGGCGCAGCCGTCGCTGGTCGGCGCACTCCCATTCGTCGATCGAGCCCTGGAAGTAGGAGAGGCATTTCTTCGCGGTCTCGATCGCTTCGTCCTGGTCCTTGACGACGATGTCGACCGTGCCGGCCGGGGCGAGATCGGACATGGGCCCCACCTCCTCGGGCAGGAAGGCCCCCATGCCGCCGCCCTCGATCGTCGCGGGCCCACCCATCGCGATGAGGGCATCCTCCGTCGCGATGATGATGTCGGTGACGCCCAAGATGGCCGCGTTGCCCGCGTAGCACCAGCCGGCCGTGACGCCGATCATCGGCACGGTGCCGCTCAGCTGGGCCATCTTCTCGAACGTGCGCACGTCCCCCCCGAATCCGTGGCCTTCGCCGTAGTCCGTCTCCCCGGAACGCCCCCCTGCGCCCTCGGCATGGAAGATGAGCGGCAGCGCCAGCTCGTCGGCCAGCTCCATCATGCGATCCGTTTTGTGGTGGCCGCGCATGCCCTGCGTCCCCGCAAGGACGGTGTCGTCGTAGGAGATGAACATGGTCCGGGCTCGCTGCTCATCGAAGAGATCGCCGTTGACCGATCCGATGCCCGCGACCAGGCCATCGGCCGGGGTCTTTCGCATCAACTCCTCCAGCGGGCGTCGGCGCCGCTGGCCGGCGGTCGCCAGCGGGCCGTACTCGACCCAGGTGCCGGGGTCGATCAGCTGGGCGATGTTCTCGCGAACGGTGCGCCGGCCCTTGCTGTGGCGGCGCTCCACGGCGTCGGGACGGTTCTCATCCAGGATGAACTGGCGCCTGTCGAAGAGAGCCTGCACGGTAGGGGGGATCCGGTCCAGATCGATCTCCCGGGCCGCCTCACGAACGGCCTCGCCCACGTCCATCGGCTCGATGAAGGCGAGCGGATGGCCCTCGTAGACGGTGTCGCCGACGGTCACGGTCAGCTGACGCACGATGCCCCCGACGTACGCCTTGACCACATGCTCCATCTTCAGCGCGCTCATCACGAAAAGCTGCTGGCCCTCCCGCACCGCGCCGCCTTCTGTCACGAGGATCTCGGTGACCGTGGCCTGGAGTGGTGCGGCCAGCGGCTCGGTATTTGGTGGGCCCACGATATCCGGCTCCGCCGCCGCTCCCGCGAGCCTCGTGCCTTTCCCCTGGCGGAAGAAGTCCAGAGCGGCGATCGGGTCGCGCGTGTCGATGCTGGCGCCGGCCTGACGCTCTCCACCAGGGGTGGGACGGGGCGGCTCCTCGACGGCGGCAAGCTCGGCCACGTGGTCCTCCACCCAGCGGGTGTAGACGCCGCCCTCCACGAAGTCGTGGTGGGCAAGCACGCGCCGCAGGAACGAGACGTTCGTGTCGATACCGCCGATCTCGAACTCGGCCAGCGCCCGCGCGGCGCGCCTGACGGCGTCGCTGAAGTCGTCCGAGGCGGAATGTGCGATTACTTTCGCGAGCAGCGAGTCGAAGTTGGGGTTGGTGGCGTAGCCCGTGTAGCCGAGCGTCTCCACGCGAATGCCAGGTCCGGCGGGCGGCTCGAACGCAGTCAGGACACCGGTCGCCGGCCGCAGGCTGCCGTCCGGCTCCATGTGTTCCATGTTGACCCGTGCCTGGATCGCATAGCCGCGAGGGCTCGGGATGGATGCCTGCTCGAGCCCGAGCTGCGCGAGCGTCTCGCCTCTGGCGATGCGCAGCTGCGCCTGCACCAGGTCCGCGCCGGTCACCTGCTCCGTGACGGTGTGTTCCACCTGCAGACGCGCGTTGGCCTCGATAAAGGCGAAGTCCCCCTCTGACTGCTCGTCGATCAGGAACTCCACGGTGCCGAGGCTGTGGTAGCTGGCGGCCTCCGCGAGGCGAACTGCAGCCGCCGTGAGGTGTTCTCGCAGGCTCGCACTCAGCGAGGGACTGGGCGCGATCTCGACCAGCTTCTGATGCCGCCGCTGGACGCTGCACTCGCGCTCGCCCAGGTGACTGATGGCCCCTCTTGTGTCACCGATCACCTGTACCTCGAGATGGCGCGCACGCTCGATCATCCGCTCCACGTAAACGGCGTCATTCCCGAAGGCCAATCCCGCTTCCGACCGCGCTCGGGCGTAGGCCTCCGGGATCTTGTCGGTCCGCGTCACGACGCGCATGCCGCGACCGCCGCCTCCACCCACGGCCTTGATCACCATCTGGGCGTTGTCGCGGAGCCCGGCGAAGAAGGCCTCGGCCCCCTCCAGGGTCACCGCTTCGGTGCTGCCGGGCAGTACGGGGACACCGTGCTCTTCGGCCAGGGCGCGGGCCCGGACCTTGTTGCCGAATAGCTCGAGCGCCGCCACCGAGGGACCCACGAAGGTGATGCCCGCCTCCGCGCAGGCCGCGGCCAGGGCGGCGTTCTCCGCGAGGAAGCCGTAGCCCGGGTGGATGGCGTCGCACTGGCGTTCGCGTGCCGCCCCTACGATCTGCTCGACATCCAGGTAGGCGCGCGGCCCACTGCCTGTGAGGGCGTACGCCTCGTCCGCCCTGCGGAGGTGCAGGGACTGCGCGTCGTCCTCCGAGAGGACGGCAACCGTCGCAATCTCGAGCTCCGCCGCGGCGCGGCTGATGCGGATCGCGATCTCGCCGCGGTTGGCGATCAGCAGCTTCCTCAGCTCCATGCAGTCCATCCTTCAGTAGCTACCGCCGGGGCGACTCCGGGCTCTCGATCAACACCAGGCCGTACGGGTCGCCATTATCATCCCACACTGTCTGGCTGCAGGGAGGCCCACTACTTCCAGGTCACCTCAAGGGCGAAGAAGTGGTCGAAGACCTTCCGTGTCGGATTGTTGCGCTCGTCGACCTCGGGACTGCGGATGTAGAAGTCGAGCTGTTGGGCCGCCGGATTTACCGCTCCGGCGGAGGAGCGCTTGTTCAACAGGGGGTAGCTGACCTTCCGCGTCTTCCGGTCGCGGATGCCCTGCGTGATCATGAAGTGCATCTGGTAGTCCCGGTGAAGAGGCTCGCCGTTGAGCGTCGCGTGGCCGTAGCCCCACCCTGCGACGTAGACGAAGGTCTTGGGCCAGTTCGCATCCCCGCAGCCCGAGTCGCCGTGCTCGTAGAGGAACGCAGCCACACCCCCGTCCTGACAGGGGCTGAACTCGTGGAAGCGATCGAACTCCAGGACGAGAGAGCCCTGCGGAACGGCCAGCCGGGCAACGAACCGGCCCCTGTTCCCGATCTCGTCTACATCGATCTCGACGCTCCCTTCCACACTGTGCGCGGTGGACGCATCGTTTCCCATGTGGTCCCACCCGGGGGGGTCGTCGAGCTGGCCCACCTGGTACAGCCGCCCCGCGGTCAGGACGAAGCGGCCGTCGTAGAGATCGTGCTGCTCCGGTGCGTAGAGCTCGACTTCGGCCCCCGGCTGCTTTCGCGCCATCGCGGTCTCCGCGTCTGAGTCCGCGCACGCGGCCACGAACGCAGCCAGCATGAGTGCCGCCAGGACCTTCTTCATCGTCGGTCTCCGTCCGTCAGTGGGGTTCCGGGCATATCGAGGGCGTACTGCAGTTGATCCGCATGGTCACGCGGGGAGTCCAGTTCTTTGGCTGGTTTGGAAGCGGCTTCCGGACCACGCGAAACCCCGCCTTGCGGTAGAGGGACTCGGTCCCGTAGTAGGCGCCGTCGTCGTTCACTCGCTGCTTGCCGGCCCGAGCGTAGGCCTCTACCACGGGCGCCCCCTGCTGGGTGGCATAGTCAACCGCGGCCCGGACGAGATTTAGCGCGATTCCACGGCCTCGAGCTCGCTTGCGTACGGTGACACACGGAACCACCCACACGTCGACCTCGTCCACGCGGGGGGTGGCACGCGACGCGTCGACGCGGTTCAGCTCGCCGCGAGGAGCGACCGCGACCCAGCCGACGGCTTCTCCGTCCAGATACGCCAGGAGTCCAGGTGCGCGGCGCCGGCGAGCCAGTTTGGTCATGGCTCGCTTGCGTCGCTCGGAGTCCCCTCCGGGTCCGGGAAGTGCGTCCTCTTGGGCCTTGGTCAACCGGGGAAACATGCACCAACACCCGCTCCCCCAGCTTCCACTGAGGACACGGCGCAGATCGTCCATCCGCTTTGGCGTGAGCCGGTGGATGGCGAGCTCGTCGAGCGAGACGCGCGGAGCCCTCTTCACGACAGATTTGTTTGCCGCCGACACGGGCATTCTCCCCAGGCTACCAGTACTCACACGCCAAAGCCGGCTCCGGATAGCGACGTCGCCGCTGCGGCAGCGAGCGTGATAGGCTCAGGCAAGATCGTGCAGAAGGAGACACGCGATGGCTTTCGAAGGTGGGTGCTACTGCGGAGCGGTGCGCTACCAGGCGACGGGAGACCCCCTGTTCAAGGGTCAGTGCCATTGTCGCGAGTGCCAGTACATCTCGGGAGGGAACCCCAACGTGCTGATGGCGCTTCCAGAGGCGGGCTTCTCGTACACCAAGGGCTCCCCGAAGGAGTTCCGGCGCAGCGACCTCGACAGCCCGGTGACCCGCGAGTTCTGCGCTGACTGCGGCACGCACATCCTGGCGAAGTCGCCCCGCGTGCCGGGGAACGTGATCCTGAAGGTGGGCACGCTCGACGATCCTGGCGCCTATGGGGAGCCCCAGATGGCGATCTTCCTGTGCGACAAGCAGAGCTTCCACCACGTGCCGGAAGGCGCCGCGACCTTCGACCGCAGGCCTGGCGACTAAGCCCGATCCAGCCGATCTCCAGACGGTCGGGCAACGCCTCAGCCGCCGCGTGGTCCACGATGTCCGCGGACCGCGTTCCGATTACTCCGCGTCGCCGGCGAGCGCCTCTGTGCGGTCCGCACGAGCGCGAGAGACGATGTAGGCGTGGATCAGGTTCGTGTCGTCCTCGTTCAGGACGTCTGCGAAGCTGGCCATGCCCCGGGGCAGGTACACCCCGTCCAGCACGATCTGGCCGAAGATCTGGTGGGTCGCGGCGTTCATCAGACGCAGGTCGGGCATGACCCCAGCGGACTGCGCCTTTCCGCCGTGACAGCTGGAACAGATCTCGTGGTAGAGGATCTCCCCGCGCTTGAGCTGCTCGGCCGAGGCCTCGACCACGGGGGGCTCCGGGATCGTGTAATCGAGCAGGGCGGGCCTGGCGATCTCTGCACTGCCGTCGAGCTTGAAGACCAGCAGCTCCCCGCCATTGCCGTACCGGTGAGACGCGATGTCGTTCACGTAGCCGCTGAAGTTCTCGGCGAAGCCCGTCCCCGTCAGGATCGCGACGTGCTGGACCCCATCGACCGCGTACGTGATGGGCGGTGCGAGGATCGACGTGTAGGTGTCGAAGCTCCAGAGACGCTCTCCAGTGTCTGCGTCGTAGGCGTCGAGCGTCCCCATAGCGCTCCCCTGGAAGACGAGGTCGCCCGCCGTGGCCAGCGAGCCGCCGTTCCAGAAATGCTCGAGTTCCACCACCCAGGGCTCCTCACCCGTCAGCGGGTTGAAGGCCTTCAGATAGCCCTTGGACTCGGGCTCGCCCGGGAGGTCCGTGAGCTCCGCGATTCGTCCGAACTCGACTCCGAAGTTCATCACGCCCTGTCTGATCTTGTAAAAGCCCGAATCCCGGAGCGAGTCAGGGAGGGCGTAGATGAAGGGGCGATCCTGGGCCGGGAAGTAGGCGATCCCCTTCCTCGGGTCGAAGGACATGGCCTGCCAGTTGTGCCCGCCGAGCGGACCGGGCAGCACCCACTTGGGTCCATCGTCGTAGTTCGTGGCGGCGTTCTCGACGGGCCGACCGGTCGCCAGGTCGACGTGGCTCGCCCACGTGGTCGCCACGAACGGATGCGCGCGCAGCAGCGTGCCGTCCGACCGATCGATGACGTAGAAGAAGCCGTTCTTGGGCGCCTGCATCAGCACCTTGCGCGGCGTGCCGTCGACCTCGAGATCCGCGAGGATCATGTCCTGTACAGCGGTGTAGTCCCAGTTGTCGCCCGGCGTCGTCTGGTAGTACCAGTTCATGCGACCCGTATCCGCGTCGACCGCCACGATCGACGCCACGAACAGGTTGTCGCCGCCGCCCGACGCTCGGCTGAGTCGGCTCCACGGCACCGCGTTCCCGACGCCGAGGTAGACCTGGTCGAACTCCTCGTCGTACACGATGGAGTTCCAGACCGTGCCGCCCCCTCCGTACTTCCACCACTCGCCGCCCTTCCAGGTCTTGGCGGCCATCTCGAGCTCCGGATGCTCGAACGGGAGCGACGGATCGCCCGGCACGGTGAAGAAGCGCCACACCTGTGCGCCTGTCTCGGCGTCGTAGGCGGTCACGTATCCGCGGGCTCCGAGCTCCGAGCCCCCGTTCCCGATAAATACCTTCCCCTTCGCGGCCCGCGGCGCACCCGTGATCGAGTACGGCACATTGTGATCGACGATCGTGTCCACTTCCCAGATCTTCTGCCCCGTGCCGGCGTCGAGCGCGATCAGGCGCCCGTCGAGCGTGCCCGCGTACACCTTCCCGCGGTAGACGGCCACGCCGCGGCTGATGGGCCCGATCGCGGCGCGGAGCGCCTCGCGCGGGACCTGCGGGTCGAAGCGCCACTTCTCCTCGCCCGTGGTCGCGTCGAGCGCGTGCACCACGTTCCAGTTGCTGGGAAAGATCAGCGTGTCATCCACCATCAGCGGGGTCGCCTCGAGGGCGAACTTCGTGCCGAGGTCCACGGCGAAGGCGAGCCCCAGGCCGCTCACCGTGTCTCTGCTGATCTGGGTGAGAGGCGAGAAGCGCTGTTCGGCGTAATCCCGGCCGTGGGCGGGCCAGCTGCCCAGCTCAGGATCCTGTAGCTCCGCGTCTCCGACCCGTCCGAGTGTGGGCGAGGGCGACTCAGCGCCTTGCGCGGTGGGTCCGGGCGGTGGGGCCGGCTCGGATCCGCGCTGGCTCCAGTACACGAGGCCGCCAGCCACGACGATGACGATCAACACGATGAGAAGGGTGCGGCTCAAGAGATGCTCCTGCGCTGGTGGAGATCGTCATTCAATGCCTCTTGCGGGCATTCTGCAAGCAAAGAAGAGTCGGGGAAGGCGAATGCCATCCCCCCAACTCGGAACGTGAGAGAATCGCGTCTGGAGGAAGCCATGAGGATCCTGCGCTGGCTGGGGATCGCACTGGGGGTCGCACTCTTCGCCTTGGTCGCGGTGCCCGTCGGGAGCGTAGTCGTCGCCCGCTTCTCGGATGGCCCGATCGGTCCATTCCCTGGTGGGCAGCTGCGCACGGGCACGCTCGCGTCCGCGCCAGACGTCGAGTGGTCATTCGCCAATGGACCATTGGTGCCAGTCTTTGGAACCGTTCCGATTGCCTATGTCGAGCTCCAGCTCGTCGAGCCGCCGAGATCCAGAACTACCGGGGTTTTCGTGCACGAGGGTCAACTCTACGTGCCCTGCGACCTCGGCTTCATGTGGGGCAGGTTCTCCGGTCGCCAACGCTGGGTGCTACACGTGATCTACGTCTTCAAGCGCTGGCACGAGGATGCCCTCCGTGATGGCCGTGTGGTGTTGCGCATTGCAGGCAAGCGTTACGAACGCCAGGCGGTGCGGGTGACCGATCCCGAGCTCGCGACCACACTCCGTTCGCGAATGGAGGAGCTGGCCGGGCAAATTGTTGCGCCGGCTTCTCTGGGAGAGGCGCCGACCGATGGTCCCAAAGATATCTGGTTCTTTCGCATAGACCCGCGACCGGCGACGTAGACCTTGGCGGAAGGTGAGATAGTCTTGCGGTCTTGATCCCTCCGAGCCGCCAGGAGACCGCAGAGTTCACCGGGCGGTCTTTGCGTTGGACACGGCGTGCGCTGCTGCAGCTGGGTGCGGCGGTTGCCTGCCTCGGGCCGACCGGCGCCCGCGCGCAGAGACAGGGGCGGCCGCCGGAGCGGCTCCGCCCGCAGCCTGGCGATGGTCTGGTCTACGCCTTTGGGGAGCAGCGCGGGAAGAAGCTCCTGGCGGAGCACGTGGTGCGCGATGCCGCGCCCCTGCTCGCGTATCCGGTGGAATCGTCGTCGGGACTGGTCAGGGACGGATCCCGGCTCAATCAGGTGCTGGTGATTCGGCTCGACCCGGACGCCCTGTCAGCAAAGGTGGCCTCGCGTGCGGCCGACGGGATCGTGGCCTACTCGGCCGTGTGTACGCACACAGGCTGCGATGTCTCGGGCTGGCGGGGGGAAACGCTGCGCCTCGTGTGCCCGTGTCATGGCTCCGAGTTCGAAGCTACCGACGCCGCGCTCGTCGTCAGTGGTCCCGCCCCAAAGCCGCTCGCAATGCTCCCGCTGGAGGTGGCCACGGGGGAGCTCCGGGTGGTGAGCGGCTTTACGAGGCGAGTCGGCTTCCAGCCACAGTGAGCGCCTCTGGCGCAAGAGGAGTATCCGCATGACGTCGGGCCTCGACCGAGGCCTCGCCTGGCTCCCGGGCGCAGGCTGGCTGCCCGCCCTGCTCGTGCTCTGCTCACTCCCGCTGGCTGGCTCGGCCGACCCCCCGCCGAGGTACAGCCCGGTCACGGCCGAGCGGCTCCTCGAGCCCGAGCCGCGCAACTGGCTCATGTACCGCGGCACCTACGACTCCTGGGGCTACAGCGAGCTGGACCAGATCGACACCACCAACGCGAGCCGGCTCGTCCCCGTATGGACCTTCTCCACGGGCATGCGGGAGGGACACCAGGCCCCGCCGATCGTGAACGACGGCGTGATGTTCATCAGCACGCCCCACAACCGGGTGATGGCTCTCGATGCGCGTACCGGCGATCTGCTCTGGCGCTACGAGCGCGATCTACCCGAAGACCTGTTCCAGATGCACCCGACGAACCGTGGCGTCGCCCTGTACGGCGAGCTCGTGTATCTGGCGACGGCGGACGCCTTCCTGGTGGCGCTCGACGCCAGGACCGGGGTCGTCGTCTGGGAGCGCGAGGTCGAGGACTACACGGGGGGCTACTACATGACGCTGGCCCCGATGGTCGCCAGGGGCAAGGTCATGGTCGGCGTCTCCGGCGGCGAGTTCGGGATCCGGGGCTTCGTCGCGGCGTTCGACGCCGTGAGCGGCGAGCCCGCGTGGAAGACCTACACGATCCCGGCACCGGGCGAGCCGGGCAGCGAGACCTGGAGCGGAGCCAGCTGGAAGACGGGAGGCGTTCCCGTCTGGATCACGGGCTCTTACGACCCGGCTCTCAACCTGACCTACTGGGGCACCGGCAACGGTGGACCCTGGATGGGCGACACGCGGCCCGGCGACAATCTGTATGCCACCTCCGTGATCGCGCTCGACGCCGACACCGGCGCGCTCCGAGCCCACCACCAGTACCACTGGAACGATTCCTGGGACTGGGATGAGGTGTCGGCCCCTATCCTGGTCGACTTCAAGAGGGGCAAGCGCACGATTCACGGCCTGGTCCACCCCGCGCGCAACGGCTACCTGTGGTTCCTCGAGCGGGCGCGCGACCGGATCGGCTTCGTCGACGCCCGCGCGTACGTCAGACAGGATGTCTTCACGAGCATCGATCCGCGCTCCGGTCGACCCGAGTACGACATGGCGCGCAAGCCGGGAACCGGCAAGCGTGCGCAGTTTTGCCCCTCGTGGTGGGGCGGCAAGGACTGGCCGCCCGCGGCCTACAGTCCAAAGACGGGTTACCTCTACATCCCCGCGAACGACAACCTGTGCGGCACGATGGCGGGGAAGGAGGTCGAGTACCGGCGGGGGCAGGTCTACATGGGGGCGGACCCTGGCGAGGAGTTCAGCCTGGTGCTGCACGACGACGCCAGGGAGCACATTGGAGAGCTCCAGGCCTGGAGCCTGAACGAGCCGAAGGAGGTCTGGACCCGGACCTTCAAGAGCCACAACTGGGGCCCCGTTCTCGTGACGGCGGGCAACGTCGTCTTCATGGGCGGGACCAACGACCGCTTCTTCCGGGCCTTCGACGCGCAGACCGGCGCTACGCTCTGGAAGCAGCGCACGAGCTCCGGCGTCACCGGCGTACCGAGCACCTACGAAGTCGACGGCGTACAGTACGTGGCCGTGCTCTCCGGCTGGGGCGTGGACGCGGCCCGCAAGCAGGACCTGCTGAACCCCCTCCTGGGAACGTCGACCTACGTTCCGCAGGGGGGGGTTCTATGGGTCTTCGCCTTACCGGATCAGCGCTGATGCTCGGTTAGAAACGCCACTGCACGTACCCACGGATACGGCGGGACTGCTCCAGGGTGCCGATGATGATATTTTCCTGGCTGCCGCCGGGCTGGAAGAGCGACCCGGCGAAGTTCGCGAGCTCCTGGACGTCGATGTAGTACTCCTCGTCGAAGATGTTCTCGATGCGGAGGCCGAATTCAAACTGCTTCCACTCGACACCCATATTGAGATCCACGACCGTGAACTGGTCGTTATCCCAGGGTCCGAAGCTGTCATCCGGCGTATCGAAGAACTGGGCGTTGGTGGCGGCAGGTCCCTTTGCCCGCACCTGAGCCCGGCCGAACAGCCTCGTGTCGAGGTTGAGCTGGCGATCGTAATCGACCGCAACGGCGTAGGACCAGTCGGCGTGGTTGAGCGGCGTCCGTCCCGAGATGCTGCGACCCGTGACCGGCGAGGTCGTGCCGCTCTTCCATTCGGAGCTGATGACGCCGCCATCGACGGTGGCGGTCCAATCGGGATGGATCAGCCACTGCACAGACGCCTCCCAGCCCTGGTTCCTGGAATCACCCGCATTGATGATCCCCTCGACCACCTCGCCAGTGGGTGCCTCTAGCTGGAGCTCGGCTTGCCGGTCCTTGTAGTCGGTCTTGAAGAGAGCTGCGGTCAGCACGACTCTGTCGTCAAACAGGCGGCCCTTGTAGCCGAGCTCGTAGTTCGTCGCCCTCTCGGGCCCGTAACCGAACAGGTCACGCACGCCCTCGAAGCTCGTCAGGTTGAAGTCGCCCGGCTCAAAGCCCTGAGAGTAGGTTAGGTACAGCATCGCTTCGTCAGTGAGGAACCACGACACGTTGCCACGGAACAGGTTCTGGGTCTGCTTCCGCTTGCCGGATACGCCACTGTCGTCGTTGAACCGCTGCGATTCCCAGGTGTCGGATCGGTAGCCGGCCGAGAACTCGAAGTCGCTCCAGCGATAGCTGCCATTCACGAACACGGCGTGACTGTCGCGCTGCCGTTTGCTGCGCTCGAAGACGAACGACGGGCAGAGCATGGGGTCACTGCAGCCGATTAACCCGTCCGGATCGCGGCTCGTCGGATCATCGAAGTTGAACCCCTGGTCTGTCTCCGTGGCGGGGTCCGGGATTGAATTTGGGTCGTCGAACGCCAAGGTGCTGCCGCCGAAGACGTACAGGTCGCCATTCAGGTCCCGATCGTAATTCTGATAGAAGCCGCCGAACTGCCACTGGAACGGCGAATCTCCCGTGGAGGTAAAACGCAGCTCCTGCGTGACCACGTCGATCCTGTGGAGCCGAAGCAGATCGAGCGTGAACTCCTGGACGTTGTCCACGTCGCTCTCCCGATCCGAATCCGTGTCCGTGTTCGAGGTGATAGAGGTGATTGTGAAGTCGTCGAAGTCATAGTCCAGCTGCACGCTCCAGGCCCAGGTCTCCCTGTAGTGCTCCCCATTGAAGCTATTGACCCTCGTGTCGGGGTGCTTGAGACTGCCACCGGTGGTCTCGCGGCCCCAATAGTCGTTCCCCCCGTCTTCCTCGTGGTAGCGCAGGGTGGCGAAGACCGACAGACGCTCCGTGATGTTGCCTGCGATGGAGCCACGTACCCCGTAGCGATGCATCTCCATGATGTCCGAATCGGCGGTACCGCGCAGTCCACTGAAGCGCGGGTCGTTTCGCTTCTTCAGGTACCCCTCATCGTCCTCGCCGTAGACGAACACCCGCGCGGCCCAGGTCTCCCCCAGCATCGGCAGCGGAACGTTCACCTCGACTTCCGTGTCGAAGAAGGTGCCCTTGTTGCCCTCGGTACCCTTACCGCCACCCACCCTCAAGCGGCCCGAAAATCCGTCCGGATCGGGGCGCTTCGTGATCCACTTGATGGCGCCACCGACATTCGTGCCGCCGTGCAGGACTCCCTGCGGGCCCTTCAACACCTCGATTCGCTCGAGGTCACCGAAGCGGCCAGAGGAATCCCCGAAGAGCTGGACATCGTCCAGGTAGAAACCAACCCCCTGGACATTGCCGAACGAGCCCATGCCGCGCATGGTGACGTTGGGAAAGCCGTCCGTCCGCTTACCGATGTAGAGGTTGGGGACGAGCAGACCGATGTCCGAGAGACCGCTGATGTTGGCCCGGTCTATCTGGACGTCGGAGAAGGCGGCTATCGACTCCGGGATCTCGAGCAGGCTCTCCTCCCGCCTCCTGGCGGTGACGGTGATCTCCTCGATCCCCCGCCTGGCGCCTGCGGTCTCCCCCTGCGGATCGGTCTCCCCCTGCGGCTCCGTCTCGACCGCTGCGGCCCCGGCCGGTGCCATCGGCTCGTCCATCTCGTCGGCCCAAGCGCTCGAAGCAGCGAAGATAAACAGCGCACACGTGACCAGACCAATCATCCAGCTAAGCTTATTCGTACCAGGCATGTTTCTCCCTCCATCCCTGCAAAGTAGTCGCAGCGATTACACCCCTAGAGCACGTGCGTTGTCAACAAAATCCTGCAGACTCACGGACCGGCCATCAGGCAGCGCAGGCGCGACTTCGGGCCCAAAACCAGCAGGATTCCAGAGCTTTAGGCAGGGAACCAAAAGCCGGTCCCTCAGCTCTAAAACAGGCAACCCAGACTCGAGCAGTCAAGGGTCAGGCGCCGATTGCGGGCGCTCCCACCGTCGTCCCCGATGTTGACCGAGGGCGCCCGACGGGCGAAGATGGTGGTGGAACTACAACGAAGGGAACTCACATGGCCTTAGAGGTGTTGAAGGGGTACTTCGAGAAGCGGGAAGAGGTATTCGACGATATTAAGGCCAGTGGCTACTGGCCCAGCACGTTCGTGTCGAACGCCTCGCCGGGAATCCCAGTCCACTGGCACGACTACAACGTACACGCCTACCTGATTGAGGGAACCACGTGGTTCGACGACGCGGAGAGCGGCAATCGCCACCAAGTCGGGCCCGGTGACAAGATCGTGATCCCCGCGCGTACGCTGCACGCCGAGGGTGAGATCGCCGAACGGGTTGTCTACATCGTCGGGTTGCAGGAGCCGCGTCAGACAGACGAGCAGCTCATCCAGTACGCTCCGGACGACTTGTAAGGCGTCCCCCGGACTGAGCGTCCTACAGCCTGAGCCCGGCCGTCACTCTTTCGCAGTCGCGGCCGCGTCCCTGGTGCTCTTGTTGCACCGGCAGTGACCGATCTCGTGCAGCTCGAGCTGGTTACCGGCGGGATCCCGGAAGAAGAGCTGCGACAGGTGGGCGCCCGCGACGTTCTCCAGCGACCAGTAGTCGATGTTCAGGCGCTTCAGCTCTTCCTCAGCCTCGACGACGTCCGGGACCGCGAGAGCGACGTGCATGTTCACCGGATCCTTGTCCGGTCCACGCGCGTAGATCGACTCACCCTCCTTCCCCATCAGGTGAATCTGCACATCACCCGGCACATCCATCCAGTACCCGGGGATGCCAGGGATGTCCGGCCGTCCCTTGTCCTTATCAAGCCCCATGACTCCTTCGTAGAACTCGCCCATCTTCTCGACGAGATTGTTGGGCATACATACGGCGTGATGATGAAGCTCGAGAACTTTGATAGGCATTTTCTTTTCTACCTCTTCTGGTTGATGAGATTGACGTCATCCGGATTCACTAGATCGGGGACGGTCCAGCCATCCAGATCGTACTCGGCCATGCACTGTTCGGCATAGGCTTTCCACTCCCCTGCGCGGCCGGTTACCTCTGCCATCGCAAGCGGATCCAGGTGACTCTTTTCGTAGCTCCCGGAGTAGTTCATCTCGTACAGATCGTGGCGATTGGCGAACTCCGTGCCAATTGCATCCCAGAGCAACTTCATGAGCTTCACACGCTCGACGGATTCAACGCCATTGGAGCCACGCAGGTACTTGTCGAGATACGGGCGCAGCTCGGGGCTCTTGAAGTCGATGGCGTGTGAGGGAAGGTAGATCAGGCCGCTCGCGACGACTCGGCCGATCAAGTTCCTCACCCGACTGTAGATATCGGACTGGATCGTCCGATAGCCAAGGCCCCACTCCGCGTTTGGAAGCACGTAGCCCGGGACCCACGGCTCGGAGGAGCGCGCAATCGCATCGGATAGCGCCCAGATCACATTTCGCAATCCGATCACTTCGCCGATAACAGCCTGCACTCCCCGAAACTCGTTCGTACCGGTGATCTCCACCGCCTTGAGAAGGAGACCGCAGATGAAGTCCAGCTTGACCGCCAGGCGGGTGCAGCCATGCAAGAGCGTACGTCCCAGGAAGCCGGATTGGAATATGAACTGATTCGACATCTCTACGCCGTACATCAGCACGTCTTCCCAGGGGACCAGGACCTTGTCGAGAATCAGGATCGAATCGTTTTCATCCATTCGACTCGATAGGGGATAGTCGAAGGGACTGCCGACGGCGGCGGAGTTGAATTCGTATGAGCCTCGACAAATGAACTTGACGCCCGGGGCGCTGTTTCGAACGATGAATATCGGGGAGAACTTCTTCTGCTGGTGGACGACGTTGTAATGGGCGACAAACGTGTATTGCGTCAGCGCGGCCCCGGTAGCCACGACTTTCGCGCCGCTGACGATCAAGCCCTCATCGGTCTCTTTTTCGACCTGGACGAACACGTCCACCGACTCGTTGGGGAGATGCCGGTCCACGGGCGGATGGACGATCGCGTGATTGATGTAGGGTACGCGTTCGCGAGCAAGGTCGTACCAGCGATCGGCATTGGGCTGGTACTCCCCATAAAGGCCGCTGTTGCACGCAAGCGTGCCAACCCAGGCCGCTTTGTAGTCCGGGGTCCGGCCCAGCCATCCGTACCCCATCCTGGCCCATTCCGCGATGGCATCGCGCGCAGCGATCTGCTCCTCCACGGTGTGAGATGCCTGGAAGAACCTGTGAGTCCGCATCCCGGATCCGTTGTCGATCGGTATCGTCATCAGATCGGTGCGCTCCGGGTCATGTAGTGCGTCGTAAAGCCGCGCGAACATCCGGGCGGAATTTCGAAAGGCGGGATGATTCCCGACGTCTTTCACGCGTTCCCCGTAGATCCAGACCTCGCGGTCGTCGTTCAGACTGTCCAGGTACTCCTTGCCGGTGAAGAGGCCAGGTTTCGTCGTCGATGCCATTGTTCCCTCCGGGGCAGCTGCTTCATCCTATCCCAACGCCACACTTCCGAGCCTCTACAGTCTATCCTATCCGCTGGTTTCGCAGCCTGAGGAGAC
Organism: Myxococcota bacterium; assembly: GCA_965247115.1. Classification (GTDB taxonomy): domain Bacteria; phylum Myxococcota_A; class UBA9160; order SZUA-336; family SZUA-336; genus JAUXJB01. The sequence continues at coordinate 401,877 of CBDFGR010000003.1, read as the reverse complement.
GACATGCTATTCCGATGCGCCCCCCAATCTCCCGCCGGAGGAGCCGCCGCTTCTGGCCCCGGCTCGGTCAAGCGCGACCGCAAGCACTTGACGGTCGACATCCACTGTCACCTGCACGTGCCGGAGGCCGACGAGATGGTCGCTGGGATAATGGAGCCCGCGAAGCTCGACCTGGTTCGCTGGTCGAGTGAGCTCACGAACAAGCTCAACGCGGAGCAGAACGAGACCCTGAGGCCCAAGCTAACAAGGCTCGACGAACGCCTCGCCGTGATGGACGAGACGGGCGTGGACATCCAGGCGGTCTCACCGTCCCCGTTCCACTACCACTACTGGGCGGAACGCGATCTGGCGCATGCCCTCGTTCAGAAGGTCAACGACCGCGTGGCCGAGTTCCAGGCGCAGAAGCCCGATCGTCTGGTTGCCATGTGCACCGTGCCGCTGCAGCACCCCGAGCTGGCCGTGACCGAGCTCGAGCGTTGCCATCGGGAGCACGGCATGCGCGGGGTCGAGATCGCCACGAACGTCGAGGGCGCCGAGCTGACCCGGGTCGGCCTCGACAAGTTCTTCAGCAAGGTCGAAGAGCTCGACATGCTGATCTTCATGCATCCGCTGGGTACGAGTGAGGGCTCGCGCATGCGCGACCACTACTTTATCAACCTGATGGGGCACCCCCTGGAGTCCGCCCTCGCGGTTGGCCACCTGGTGTTCGACGGATACCTCGAGCAGTACCCGGGGCTCAAGATCTGCGTCGCGCACGGGGGTGGCTTCATCCCGAGCTACTGGGGGCGCTTCGACCACCCGTATCCGACTCGGGCCGACGTGGGCGGCTCACTCCCCCAGCCACCCTCTCATTACGTGAAGAAGCTCTACTTCGACACGGTGGTGTTCAGCGAGATGCAGCTGCGTCACCTGATCGAGGCCTGGGGCGCGGATCACATCTTGATGGGGACGGACTATCCCTTTGACATGGCCGAACCCGATCCGGTCGGCCTTGTCGATTCCGTCGAGGGACTGTCGACCGCAGACAAGGCGCTAGTCTGGGGAGGCAACGCCCAGCGCTTGCTCGGCATTACCGTGAAGTCCTAGCTGTCGAACGAATGCTAGCCGGCGGCGGCAGCCTGGCTCTCGGGCAGGCCGAGCTTGGCGTAGAACTCGTCCTCGGTCAGAACCCAGCCGATGCAGCGCGCGATGTTCTGGAGGCCGAACTTGTGCAGGTCGTCTCCGTACATCGAGCCGACCGTTGAGTCGACCACGATGGGGCGGATGCCCGCATTGGCGCTCTCGAAGGCCGCATTCTGTACGCAGGTGTTGGTGTTGATCCCCATGAGGACGATGGTGTCGACCTTCGCGATCTGGTTCAGCCACATCTCGAGGTCTGTACCGCGAAAGATGGAGAAGGTCTTCTTGGTGTCGATCACCATGTCTGTCTTGTCGAGAAGCTCGGGAATCACCTCGATCTGCGGTGCGCCGAAGATGTTGTGTTTCGTGCCCGCGGCGTACTCCGGGGTGGGTTCGACGTTCTCCGAGATCAGCACTCCCCCGCGCAGCAGGATGTAGACGCCGAATTCCTCGGGTCGCCAGCCCAGCGTGACGTGGCAAACCGGAATCCCGCAGCCGCGAGCGGCATTGAGCACGCGGGCTCCGGCCGCGATGACACTGGTCTGGGTCGCGCGCGAGCAAGGCATGGTGGCCAGCTTCGGGTCCAGATGCCCCCGATGCATGTCTACCGTGACGATCGCGGTCGACGCCGGATCAATCTTCAAGGCGGCGTTCATCTCTCCGAGTTTGCTGCTGAAATCCTCGATCTCGACGTTCATGTCGGTTTCTCCTCGTCGTTCAATTAAGACCCGGCCGCCGCCATCGCTTCCTCGTCATCCAGGTGCGAGGTGAGGGTGTCGAGCTCCGGCTTGATCTCGCGCATGAAGATCTCCAGGTTCTCGATCACGCTCTCCTTCGGTTGCTGGGCGAAGTGGAAGATCAGGGTCAGGTACTCGGCCGGGACCCGCTTCCACTGATCGATGAACTGCTGGCGCACGTCTGACAGCGTCCCCGAGTTCCAGAGACCCGTCTCGCAGATGGAGTCCACGAGCGACTCGCGCGTCGCGTCCATCGGCGTTCTCTTGCCGGATTCGTTCGGCAGGCCTTTTTCGAACAGCGGAGCGTAGAAGTGCTTGTAGATGTCGCCGTCGTAATCCGCGAGCGCCTGACGCGCAGCTTCCGTCGTCTTGCCGACCTGCATCCAGCGAACGAGCGACTGATTCTGGCCCAGCACATAGTTCTTTCCCACTTCGCGACCGGCCTTGACGTACGCCTCCGCATGGGCGCGCGCGTTCTCGATCTTCGTGAAGTAGTTCGGGCAGAAGCCCTTTCGCGCGCAGTACTCGACCGTCTCGACACTCGAGTTGCTCGCCACGAAAACGGGAGAGGGATGCGGCTTGGTGTAGGGCGAGGGCACCACGCTGATGCGCTTGAGCAAGCCGTCGTCCCCAATTTCTCCCGGTGCGCCGAGCCGCTCGGTCCAGTCCTTCATCCACCAGCCGGACATGCCCTCAGCAGGGTTGGGAATTTTCCACAGGTCGCTCTTGTGCGTGATGCTGTCCTGGGTCCACGCGTCCAGGATCATTTCGACCTGCTCTTCGAAGATCGCGCGGTTCTTCAGATCGTCGGCATCCTTGTTCGAGAGCGTGGCGACCGAACCGATGTGCTGGCCGAGCGTGTTGGTCCAGCGCGACTGGTAGCCACGAGCCAGGCCAACGAAAATGCGCCCCCCGGTAAGGTGGTCGAGGATCGCGGTCTCTTCGGCCACGCGGATCGGGTTGTGGACGCTCATCACGTAGCCCATCTGCCCGATGCGGATATTCTCGGTGATGGCCGCCCAGTAGGCGTTGATCACGCCGGGGTTCGGGCTGACCTCGTAGCCCTCGGAGTGGAAGTGATGCTCGATCGTCGTCACACCCCAGAGCCCCATCGTGTCGCAGGCCCGAATCAGGTCGTGCCAGTCGTCGAGCGTCTCCTTGTAGCGCTCTGCATTTCTGCCGATCGGCCGGAGCGCCTCGCGCTCTGCTTCGTCCGCAGCCGGAATCACGGGATACGTGTTGAGGATGACCTTGACCATGCTGTACGACCTCCGCTTTGAACCAGATGCTGGGTTTTCCTGGATGGTACCAGCATCGCCCCTCATCGTGAATACCTCTTCTCGAGCGAGATTGACAGCTCGATCGAGGGTCTGGTCGCCGGTGGGTGGTATTCTCTGCGCGGCGGGGCGAAGGAGTAGGAGTCATGCCGCAAGACGTCGAGTTCAAGAGCGAGGGGGAAACGATCCGTGCCCACCTCTACCTGCCCGAGCACGGTCGCGCGCCGTACCCGGTGGTCGTGATGGCAGGGGGCTGGTGCTACGTGAAGGAGCTGGTGCAGCCCGAGTACGCCAAGGCCTTCACGAGCGCGGGCCTTGCCGCGCTGGTCTTTGACTATCGGCGCCTGGGCACCAGCGACGGCGAGCCGCGCCAGCACCTGGATCCCTGGGATCAAATCGAGGACTACCACAATGCGATCTCGTACGCGGAGACGCGCGGCGAGCTCAACAGCGACCGCATCGGCATCTGGGGCATCTCGTATTCCGGCGGCCACGTGCTGATCGTGGGCGCCACCGATCCCCGGGTGAAGTGCATCGTCTCCAACATCCCGGTGGTGGACGGCTACCTGAACATGAAGCAGGTGCACAGCGCGGTGGCGTTCCGCGAGCTCGAGCAGCTGATCCTCGACGATCGCCGCAGGCGGCTCGAGAAGGGCGAGCACGGCTACATTCCGATGTCGAGCGAGAATCCGTCCCAGGAGCTGTCGACCTGGCCTTTCCCGGAGGTGACCAGCGGCTTCCGGACCTTCAAGGAGACCGTGGCCCCCAACCACGAGCACCGCACGACCATCGCGTCGACCGAGCTGCTGATGAAGTACGACGTCAGGCCGTACCTACCGCGGATCCTCGACAAGCCGGTGTTCATGGGCATCGCTGAGGGGGACGACATCACCCTGTGGGACGAAGAGCTGGCGGTCTTCAACCTGATCCCCAATCCGGTGAAGCGCATGTTCCTGTGTCGCGACGCCACCCACATGACGCTCTACAGCGACCTGTCGCGCCTGGAAATGCTCGCTCAGGAAGGCAAGAAGTTCCTCGTCGAGCACCTGATCGATCCGTACGCCTAGACGACGACCTGGCCTGGCTGTGACCCCTCAGGACGTTGTTACTCTCCTGAGGGATCACCACTGTGGGATCTAAGCACGTTTCAACACTCCAGGGGATCGAGTCGAGTCACTCCCGCTGCTCGACACCGAACGTCCCCCGGGGGATGCTGTCCCGCCTCGCGAACCGCGCCATGTACGCAGCCCCGTAGTCCTGCACGGCCGCGTAGTGATTGTGCCCGCGGCAGCGAAGCTCGATCCGCTCCACGGAGTGCCGCTTTGCCTTGGCCCAGGGGTCGAGGTGGTGATATTCCACGAAGTCGGGCGAGCCGCAGCGGCGACCGCTTCGTCCGACGAACGCACACCGACCCCCGTCTCGCTCGAAGACGGCCCGCTTGATCTCCGCCGGAATGTGGCGAGACGGAACTCCGGTCTTCTGCGCAGCCTTCGACCGCTTCCGGGGACTCGACGTCTGCGCGAACTTCTTCCGCTTCGCGTCCTCGACCAGCAGCGTCAGCGCGCGGTCGAAGATCTCCCCCATGTCACCATCCGGAATCTGGTGGCGAATCAGCGCCCGCGCCTCATGAAACTTGTCGTAGAGCGCCTGGCTGGCCGTGAACTCGATCTTGTAGCGCTTGCCGCCCAGCGGGCTCGCCGCAGGACGTGATGCCCGCTGCGGCGGAGCCGGGGTGCGACTCCGGGTCTCTGTCTCGGGCGTGGACCTGGCCATCTCCGAGGGCAGCCCGACAGCGGGGGCCGGCCTGGGCCCGGGAAGCTGCCGCACCCGTGCCAGGGCGTCCGGCTTCGGAGCGCGGTCCGCCAGGAGCACCTCGATCGCACGCTTGCTTCTGTGGCGCGCCAGCTCGAGCAGCTCCTCGTGGTTCTCCGGGGTGAGCACGGGGGCGAGCAAGCACAGTCCCGCCACGTGGAGCTCCCCTTTGCGAATCTTCTCAAACACGACGGGATAGGCACGCGCGGCTCGCGCGGCGTGGATGCGGTGACTGGCCTGCGCCTCCGAGAAGTGGAGCACCTCCGTGCAGTAGCCAAACATGGACGAGCAGGCCTGGTCGAGATAGAGCTTGCGGTGATCGACCTCTGCAATGTACGCGAGCAGATCTGCCTCGTTGTGGCGATTCTTCGCAACGAGTTCGTCGAGTCCGCGGAGCAGCTTGTCGTCAGTAACGGACTTGAGTGAACCTTTCATATTGTCGTCTCGTTCGGGACCGAGTAGGAGTCAGGCCCGAACAGTAGCACGCCGTTTTTTTATCTCAGAGGATGCATCAAGTGGGGCGATCGAATGCGCAAGGGTCTTTGAGAGCGGAATCCGGGAGAACGAGGTGCAGACAGCAGAGGCGACGTCGAGGGAGGTCGGTGTGGTCCAGAATTCAGCCGGCTTTGTTCTGTTTTCAAAAACCTGTCAAGGGGCTCTCGCGTTTTTTTCGCAAGAAATCTGCGAAACGCAACATCCCCCGGGGGATGCTCGAGTACTTTTGTTATTACACATTTATGTGTCAGTCGAAACCGAACCCTACGTCGTCTCGGGATTCGCTGCCAGCGGCTTCTCACCCCGTCGCGCCTCGGACACAGACCTCCCCTTGCCTGACTCCTAGAAGCCTGCGAACAACCCGTTTTAGGTCCCAGACTTAGCCGGGGATCACGGGTACCAGCAGGTAGGAGCTGTGGGCGCCTCCCGTGTGGACGCTGTTTGTCGCGCCGAATACCTCGGGCGGGCGGTCCTGGGGATCGTTGTGAAGGAACAGGCCGCAGCCGCAGAAGAGTTCGGGCCAATCTCGGCCCGCAAAGCTGCTCATGCGCGCCGACATCTGGGCGTAGGTCGGATCCCGCTCCTCGGCCGGGCGTGCGAAGTCCTTGCCCTCGATCAGCAGCTCCAGCGTGTAGCCAGCGGGCACCACCAGCGAGGTCGGCCAGATCTCCACGTCCACCTCGTAGATCTCCCCGGGGGTGAGCTTTTCGAGCGTGTCGTGCGTGTGCCACGGGCGCCACTCGGTAGTGCGCGAGGTGTCCAGCTTGCGATGCGAAGCCCGCAGCCAGCCCTGGGCCAAGGGTCCCTTCGGTTCCACAGAGGCTATGAAGGTCGCCTCGCTCCCATCGGGTGCAAACACGCGCAGGGTCGCGAAGATGTCCATATCTTCGCTGGCAGACGAGATGAACAGCTTGGCCGCCAGCGGGCCCGTGATCTCGGTCTCCTGGGCCAGCGGCTGGGTGCGGAAGCTCAGGCCGGTACCCATGCCAGGGTACGATCCCACGCCCTCCTGCGCCGGCGCGTCGGCTCCCATGCTGCCGGACTCCGCATCCAGGTACCACTTGGTCCACCGCGTCCGCGCCAGCGGCCACTCCTGCTCGTCGCGCTCGAAGAAGGTGTCGTCGATGCGGCGGACCTTCAGCATGACCGGGGGCCGCTTCTCCCAGCCGTTGTCTTCGCCCTTCAAGTAATGGTCGAAGAACTGCCTTTGCAGCCCCTCACCATCGGGCAGGAAGAACGCGTCGCGGTGGTTGCCGCCGTGCACCCGCAGCCACTTCTCCTTGGATGCGCTCTGCGTGAAGCCCTCGACATTTCCGCGCCCGTGCAGGCCGTACCCACCCCAGTTGGCCGCGGACAGAAGCGGGATCACGATCTTTTCGTAGTCGCCGCTGCGCTCCCGATACCAGGGGCCATCCAGCTCGCGATCGCGGAACTCCTGAGTCAGGTCGATGCGGTTGGCCTCCAGCTCTGCATCCGAGAGCGAGACCGGCCCGCCCATCGGCGCGCCGTCGTCGAGGTCTCGGTGCGGGCTGCCCGCGTACCCGTTCTGCAGCGCCAGCACCTGGGTCGGCCACCAGAGCTCGGAGAACGTGTTGCTCAGGATCCCACCGTGGCGTGCCCACTCGCGGTAGTAGTCGAACTCACCTTCCCAGGGACAGATGCAGGTCAGGTGCGGTGGCTGCTCCGAGGCCACTCGCCACTGGATGATGGCCAGGTACGAGATCCCAATCAGTGCAACCTTGCCGTTGCACCAGGGCTGTTCCGCCGCCCACTCGATGGCGTCGTAGGTCGCCCGCGCTTCGGTCGGGGAATAGCAATCGAGCTTGCCAGGAGATTTGCCGGCTCCCGTTACGTCCAGGCGCACGCACGCGTAGCCGTACGGCACCCAGAGCTCCGGATCGTTGCTCTCCCAGGTGTGGAGGCTCAGCGTGGACTTCTCGTCCATCTTTGGCATGTGCTCCCGCATCTCGACCCAGATCTCGGGGAAGCCATCCTTGGTGTGCAGATCCTTGCCATACGGCGACACCGCCAGCAGGGCAGGGCACTGACCGTCCCCCTCGGGCCGGAATACGTTGACCATCACGTGGGAGCCGTCGCGCGTGTCGATGCGCACGTTCTTCTCGTAGATCATGCCCTTCAGGGCGGCATCCATATTTACGACTGTCTCTTCCATGGGGGTGTCCTCCGTTTCAGCAGACTATGGGACGCGGGGTCCCCCCCAAACAAAGGAGGGGCCAAGACCGCATGCGTGGTGGGGACCGACGACTACAGATACTTCTGGAACCACGTGATGGCTTCGCCCACCGCTTCGGAGCGACCCGGCTCTTCGTAGAGTCCAGTTTGATCGTAGGGAAGCAGCGCGAGGCGCTTGGGCTCGCGGGCCTTGTTGTAGGCCTCGAGTATCTGTTCGATCGGGTGGATCATGTCGTGGCCCGCCGTCGTGACTATCAGCAGCGGACGCGGCGCGATCTGGTGGATCACGCTCGAGGGGTTGAACTCGATCACTTTCTCGACGGATTCGAGCGTGATGTCCGGCCGCCAGGTCTTGAGGTTCTTCTCGCCTTCCTCGAGGAACGCCATTAGCTGACGATCCAACTGCATCGTGGCAAACTCGCCGTCCGACGCGGCGCCGGCAACGCGCACCCGTGCGCCCTTGCCGGTGCGGAACCGTTCGCGGCGGTCCTCGACCAGCCGGTCCTGTAGCTCGATCCATTGGTCGCTGCCGCGAAGGGCCTTCATCCAGAGGCGGCCGTTCACCACCGGGACCTGGGCCACCACCGCTTTCGCGCGGAGCTCGACACCGGCGGTGTAGATCACCGTCGCGCCACCAAAGCTCGTACCCCAGATCCCGATGCGATCGGGATCGACCTCGTCCCGGGTTTCGAGGTAGCTGATCGCGTTGCGAAAGTCCTCGACCTGGTTCAGCGGGAAGAGCTGTCCGCGGGGCTCACCCGGACTCTCGCCGAAGCTGCGATAGTCGATGGCCAGGGTGACGAACCCCGCATCGGCGAAGCGCGGTCCCAGCTCGACGAGCGCCTCTTTGACGTAGCTGAAGCCGTGCCCGATCACGACGCCCGGCTGTCCGCTTCCGCCGTTCTCCGGGAGGTAGAGGTCGGCCGCGCAGCGACCATCACCGCTCGGAAACTCGATTTTCTCGATTTGCATGGGGGGTCTCCTGGTTAGCCTGCACGCTAGCCGGGGATCACCGGCACCAGCAAGTAGGAGCTGTGGGCGCCTCCCGTGTGGACGCTGTTAGTCGCGCCGAATACCTCGGGCGGCCGGTCCTGGGGATCGTTGTGAAGGAACAGGCCGGAGCCGCAGAAGATCTCGGGCCAATCTCGGCCCGCAAAGCTGCTCATGCGCGCCGACATCTGGGCGTAGGTCGGATCCCGCTCCTCGGCCGAGCGGGCGAAGTCCTTGCCCTCGATCCGCAGCTCTAGCGTGTAGCCCGCGGGCACCACCAGCGAGGTCGGCCAGATCTCCACGTCCACCTCGTAGACCTCACCCGGGGTGAGCTTCTCGAGCGTGTCGTGCGTATGCCACGGGCGCCATTCGGTGCTGCGCGTGGTGTCCAGCTTGCGATGCGACGCCCGCAGCCAGCCCTGGGCGAGGGGTCCCTTCGGCTCCGCCGAGGCGATGAAAGTCGCCTCGGTCCCATCGGGTGCGAAAACGCAGATGGTCGCAAAGATGTCCATGTCCTCGCTGGCAGACGAGATGAACAGCTTGGCCGCCAGCGGGCCCGTGATCTCGGTCTCCTGAGCCAGCGGCTCGGTGCGGAAGCGCAGGCCGGTACCCATCCCCGGGTACGATCCCACGCCCTCCTGCGCCGGTGCTTGGGCTCCCATGCTGCCGGACTCCGCGTCGAGGTACCACTTGGTCCACTGCGTCCGCGCCAGCGGCCACTCCTGCTCGTCGCGCTCGAAGAAGGTGTCGTCGATGCGGCGGACCTTCAGCATGACCGGGGCGCGTTTCTCCCAACCGTTGTCCTCGCCCTTCAAATAGTGGTCGAAGAACTGCTTTTGCAGCCCCTCACCATCGGGCAGGTAGAACGCGTCGCGGTGGTTTCCGCCGTGCACCCGCAGCCATTTCTCCTTGGATGCGCTCTGCGTGAAGCCCTCGACGTTTCCGCGCCCATGCAGGCCGTACCCACCCCAGTTCGCTGCAGACAGAAGCGGGATCACGATCTTTTCGTAGTCGCCGCTGCGCTCCCGATACCAGGGGCCATCCAGCTCGCGATCGCGGAACTCCTGAGTCAGGTCGATGCGGTTGGCCTCCAGCTCTGCATCCGAGAGCGAGACCGGCCCGCCCATCGGAGCGCCGTCGTCGAGGTCCCGGTGCGGGCTCCCCGCGTACCCGTTCTGCAGAGCCAGCACCTGGGTCGGCCACCAGAGCTCGGAGAACGTGTTGCTCAGGATCCCACCGTGGCGTGCCCACTCGCGGTAGTAGTCGAACTCGCCTTCCCAGGGACAGATGCAGGTCAGGTGCGGTGGCTGCTCCGAGGCCACTCGCCACTGGATGATGGCCAGGTACGAGATCCCCATCAGTGCGACCTTGCCGTTGCACCAGGGCTGTGCCGCCGCCCACTCGATGGCGTCGTAGGTCGCCCGCGCTTCGGTCGGGGAATAGCAGTCGAGCTTACCGGGAGACTTGCCGGCTCCCGTTACGTCCAGGCGCACGCACGCGTAGCCGTTCGGCACCCAGAGCTCCGGATCGTTGCTCTCCCAAGTGTGGAGGCTCAGCGTGGACTTCTCGTCCAGCTTTGGCATGTGTTCCCGCATCTCGACCCAGATCTCGGGGAAGCCGTCCTTGGTGTGCAGATCCTTGCCATACGGCGACACCGCCAGCAGCGCAGGGCACTTACCGTCCCCCTCGGGCCGGAATACGTTGACCATCACATGGGAGCCATCGCGCGTGTCGATGCGCACGTTCTTCTCGTAGATCATGCCCTTCAGGGCGGCATCCATATTTACGACTGTCTCTTGCATCGGGGGTATCCTCCGGTTCAGCAGGCGAGGGACGCCTGACGGCAGAGTCGATTGTACAGCTTCCAGCTCTGAACTGGTCCAGCTCTTGCGCTCCGGCTAGAGATGCACGACCGCGAGGTCGGTCTCCTCGGCGAGATGGTCTGCCAGGCGTCCGCGGTGGCAGCAACGCACGTCTCTCTCCACGCAAAGGAGTGCTGAAGGCCGGGATCGAAGCAGTGCGGCGGCTTGGAGAGTGTGAGCTGTGAGCTTGGGTAGCCGCTTCTCATACTTGTCGAGAAGCCGCTGGTAGGAGTCGAAGTCAGTCAACTTCGCGCGGTGGTCGCCGGTGATGCCCAGTTCTGGGAGGTGGTGGTATGCGAGATCCAGGCTCAGCGCGATCTGCCTCAGCGAGCGTTTGGCGAACCCGTACTTGCGGGAAACCGGATTCGCCCGTACGTCGAGGATCGCGCCAATCCCCGAGGCCAGCAGGTCGTTGAAGAAGCTGTCCACCGACTTCCCCTCGTATCCGACAGTGTAGGCAGCTGGCCGGCGAAGCGGGGGCCGCGGCACATCATCGGGTACGAAATCCGCAAGCTCGCTGTTTTGCGCGTACCAAGGGTATCGCTCGTAGACGTTCCGAAGCAGCGTGGTCGGTTTCATGCGCCCGTACTTGGCGACCACTTCATCCGCAGCTTCCACTTGAGCCGTGCTGAGCCGGGCGATCTCATCGCGCGCGAAGTGGGACGTATCCGGGTTGAGGGACAGGCTCTTCTCCAAGCCTTGCACATAGCCAACGCGCTCGAGCGAGGTCAGCTCACGATCAAGCGCAAAGGAGAACGGACCATGGCGGTACGGAACGAAGCTGTAGAAGGTAGGATCACTGCCAACCGAGGTCTCCTTCCGCAACAGAAACGCCAGCTTCACCAATACCGTGGACAGCACGGGACGACCCGCCCGATCCAACAGGGCGAGAATCAATCGCTGGCGGAAGAGCACCCGGATCTCTGACGGGTGAGCCGTCGTGGTCGCAGGCTCAGCCGATTTGCGTGAAGCGCAGCGGGTAGTGGTGAAATGACTCGACCCCCGTCGCGGTGACACGAACCGCCTCGCCCACCTGCACGCCGCGAGTGTCGTCTTCGGTGACGATGGCCGGCTGTATCACGACCGTCTGGCCCTCCACGAACGTGTACGGCGGGTGCGGCTTGGGATTGGTATCCCGGGTGCGGACCATCGGAGTCCAGGTGCCCATGAAGCCGTGCACGATCTCGTCCCGGATCGTGTACCCCTGATCGTGCAGGTACTGGACCTGGTCCAGCACGTCTTCGACGGTGGCACCGGGCCGAATCGTGGCGCAGCAGCGCCGGAAGATCTCCTCGGCCACGTCGTAGATATGCTGGTACTCGGGGGTTGGGGGTTCCCCGATCGTGAACGGACGGAGGACCTGCGCCCAGTAGCCGTGATAAAGCGTGCTGATCTCCGTGATCAGCACGTCGCCCTTCTGCAGGACCCGGTTCGACTGCCACTGCGCGGGTACGGGCACCTGGGGGTCGCGCATGGGCGTGGATCCCATGTAGTGAATGAGGTTGCGCCCGCCGTGCTCGAGATAGGACGCCTGAACGATCTCGGTCAGCTTGTGCTCGGTCATGCCCGGCTGGACCTCCCGCTCCAGCGCCTGCACGGTTCGGTCGGTCAACTCTGCGGCGCGTTGCAGGATGGCGATCTCCTCATCGCTCTTGATCAGGCGCAGATCCGCCATCTCGGCGGTGAAGTCGACCAGCTCGACATTGGGGAGGGCGGCGTCGATGTTGCACCAGCGCTCGTGCGTAATGGGACCCGCGACCCCGATCCGCCGAGGCCGCTGCCGCTTCTCGTCCAGAGCGTCGGCGATCCCCTGCCCTAGGTCGGCGCCGAACCAGCGGATGTCAGGGAAGATGGAGAGCCTGCGGGCCAGCGGAATGTGGTTGTAGAAATGGACGAAGAGCGTGGGATCGCCTTCGCCAGGGAAGACGAGGGCACCCTCCCAGGAGGTCTCCCAGTTGCACATCCACTGGATCTCGTTGTGCAGGAACGTGTGGCCGTAGGTGATTATGGCATCGACGTCGTGCTGCTCCATCTGTTTGCGGGCAGCGGCGTGGCGCCGGCTGAACTCCGCGTCGCTGAAGCGCGGATACAGGCCGTCGCTGGTGAGCAGCTCGTCGGCGGTGATAGGCATGCAGACCTCCTCCAATCCGGTCCGACAAGGCGTCGGCCGGCGTCGTAGCGCAGTTTTCCCGCTGGCTTTCGAAGTTCAGACGATGCAGCGGGGCGAGAGGCCGAAGACTACAGGTACTTCTGGAACCACCCGATGGCTTCACCCATCGCTTCGCCTAGCCCCGGATCCGAGTAGAGTCCGGTTTGATCGTAGGGAAGCAGCGCAAGGCGCTTGGGTTCCTGGGCCTTCTGGTAGGCCTCGAGCAGCTGGTCCATCGGGTGGATCATGTCGTACCCCGCCGTCGCGACGATCAGCAGCGGACGAGGCGCGATCTGGTGGATCACGCTTTCGGGAACGAATTCGATCACCTTCTCGACGGACTCGAGCGTGATGTCCGGCCGCCAGGTCTTGAGGTTCTTCTGGGCTTCCTCGAGGAACCCCATGATCTGGCTATCCACCTGCATCGCGCACACCTCGCCGTCGGACGGGAGGCGGGCGGCGCGTACGCGTGCGCCCTTGCCGCTCCGGAACCGCTCGCGGCGATCCTCGACCAACGCGTTCTGCAGCTCGATCCATGTGTCGCTGACGCGAAGGGCCTGCATCCAGCGGCGGCCGTTCACCACCGGGACCTGGGCCACCACCGCTTTGGCGCGGAGCTCGACGCCGCCGGTGTAGATCACCGTCGCGCCACCAAAGCTCGTCCCCCAGATCCCGATGCGGTCGGAATCGACCTCGTCCCGGGTCTCGAGGTAGCTGATCGCGTTGCGATAGTCCTCGACCTGGTTCAGCGGGAAGAGCTGTCCGCGGGGCTCGCCGGGACTTTCGCCGAAGCTGCGGTAGTCGATGGCCAGGGTGACGAACCCCGCCTCCGAGAAGCGCTTTCCCTCCTCGCCGAGCGCTTCTTTGACGAAGCTGAAGCCGTGTCCGATCACGATGGCCGGTTGTCCACTTCCGCCGTTGTCCGGGAGGTAGAGGTCGCCGGCGCAGCGGCCTGGGCCGCTGGGAAACTCGATTTTCTCGATTTGCATGGGGGTTCTCCTGGTTATCCTGACACGCTATGCCGTCCGACGAAGTCCTGTCAACGGAAGAAAAGGCCCGCTAGGCGCGCGAAGGCCTCGTCACAGGGACTTGGGTTCTGCCAGGGGTGGGAGCACGGTCTCGATGGCTTCCGCGATATCGAGCAGCCGGCGATCCTGACCGCTGTATCCGTCGAAGGTGACGGAAAGTGGCAGCCCGGCCTTGTCCATGCCCGAGTACATCGAGATGGATGGCGTTCTCATCGCGGGCGCGAACAGCATATTTGCTCCAATCGATAGCTCGGGAAGCATCTCCCCCAGCGGGCCCACGCTCTCCATCACGTCCCCGCCATCGTTGGGCGTATTGGGGACCTTGCTGGTCGGGTACATCAGGAGGTCTAGCTCGTTCTCGCTCATGACCCTTTGATAGGTCTTGCGGGCCTCCGCCACTTGCATCACGAGATCGAAATAGGCCTCCCCCCTGGCCGCGTTGTTCATATCGGTCAGCCAGGCTTGCTTCAGACCGTCCATGTGAAGCTCGTGCATCAATTCGAAACCCGAACGGTCGTAGATGCCGTGACGGTTGAAGTAGTGCGCCACCGACGCTGGAAAGTCGGCCGCCAGCATGGCGAGGACGACGTCGTAGATCTCTGCCGCCGGTAAGCCACTGATTTCCACCAGGCTCGCACCTGCCCGGGACAGCGTGCTCATGGTCTGGTCGGTGTTTTCCTGCACCCAAGGGTGGTTCTCGGCGAGGAAGCCAGCCTTCTGATAGCCGATCCGCAGCTTTTTGAGATCCCGTCTCCCGGGCCCGTTCATCGGCCGATCCACGGCGCAGACGCTGTCCAGAAGCTTGATGTCGGCCACGGAGCGAGCGACCGGACCGAGCGTATCGGAGAAGGCAAGGGGCATCGTGCCCGCCGTCGGCCAGCGCCCCGTCGTTGGCCGCAGTCCTTGCACGCCGTTCATGGCGGCTGGCACCCGCACCGAGCCACCCGTGTCCTCTGCGACTGCGAAGGGGACGATGCGTGCCGCGACCGCTGCCCCGGAACCGCCGCTGCTGCCGCCGGTCTTGTAGGCGTGGTTGAACGGGTTGCCCGTATCACCGGTCATGGGGTTCTCCGTCGTCCACCACAAAGACAACGCGGGAATCTGAGTCTTGCCGATGCAGATCGCGTCAGCCTCCTTGTAGATCTTGACCAGATCGGCGTCCAGCAACGGCTCGAAGGTCGAGAGCGAGGGATGTCCGGAGATCGTGTAGTACTCGACCATATCCACGCTGTCTTTCAGGGCATAGGGCACACCCTGGAGCGCGCCCACGGCCTGGCCTTCTCTTCTCTTGGTATCCACGATGGTGGCAGCGCCCTGTACGTACTCGGGAGAGATCTGAGTGAAGATGTTGTAGCTTTCGAATTTGTCTGCCTGCAGGAGAGCCGCCGAGCAATAGTCCACGCAAGAGAGCTTTCCCGACCTGAGTGCACTCACCCCATCCACGAGACCCATCCGGATGATCTCGTCGTGAGACATGGATCGGGCGCCCGATTTCGCAAGCAGGGCATGGGGAAAGCCCGCCAGGGCAAGCAAGGCTGCTCCGCCCGTCCTCAGAACATCACGCCTGCCGATGTCGGCGCTCGGCTTCGCCGTGCTGGTCGTAGCTGCGCTACCCAGACTGCGACGCGTTCCAGGCTGCCTGTGCTGCCTGCCAGGTCACCAGGGCGAGCGTGTTGCCATCTTCATCAATGAAGTTCAATGGGCCCAGGAAGGTCATGTAGAACTGGCTGTCTTCCAGGAAGTAGGTCTGGTCGTGGCGAGCGTTGCATGCTTCGTAACCGTACCCGAGACCTTCCGCTGTCGACCCACCTTCCTCGTCTCCGCCCCGTACTGTCATTTTTCCCTTGATGAAGAAATACTCACCCGGCCCGATGTGCACGTGCCGTGCAAACGAGGATCCGGCGGGACAGTCGAAGATTGCCGTCCAAGCACCCATCTCGGGAGAAACGTTCAGAAGCTTCCACCTGATTGGACCGTTACTGAGAGCCTCGGGAAAGGGCGCCCACTCCATGCTGTCTACCTGGACGTACCGTCCCCCGACTGGGGCTAGCTTCTCGAATTCCGCCCCTGATGATGGACTCACAACTGGCCTCCTTTGGGTCTGAGCCAAGCTCTGGTTGCAGTAGTCACCAAATCCTACGCCAAACACGCCCGAGATAGAAGCACATCTGGGGTGCATTGTGGGATCCCTGTGCATGGCGTGAGCCACCTTAGAGCTCATGGCTCCAAGGTGGCGTTGATGAACAGGAATTCGCGACGACGCCCGCGTGGAAGGGTTCTCAGGCCGCCGCGAGCTTGGCGTTCCAGTCTCGGGGCAGGTCGATGCGCTTCGCGGTCGGAAAGCCGAGTCGGCCGTTGTGCGAGAACGCGTAGGCGTTGGTGCGGAGCGGGTCGCCGGTCACGGCGATCATGAAGTGGTCGGGGTCGCTGACGATGGGCACGAGGCGCGCGGGGTCGTCGCTCTCGCCAAAGACCGGCGCGGCCTTTCCCGCTTGGGCCAGGTCGTGGAGTTTGCGGCGTCCCGGCACGAGGTTCGTGTAGGCGCCCATGTAGCGCTCGAACTTCTCGGCGGGCATGCGCGCGTGGTCGAACAGGTACTGCTTCACGTCGCGCTTCGAGAAACCGGACCTGGCTATCGTCTCGGCCAGGACTGGGCTCAACACCAGCAAGGGTCGCAGCGTCCCGTTCGCGAGGCCGACGGTGAAGACGACCTGCCAGCCATACTGCTTCAGGACGCCGTCGGCAAGGTACGGCAGGATCTCCTCGGCCGAGCTGCCGAACGCCGATACGATCACGTCGCCTCCGGTGAAGCGCGAGATGGTCACGGCGTTCTCGCCGGCCGCGAAGCCGAGGTCGGCGCTGAGTGGAGGCCAGCCGAGCCGGGCGAGCGCGCCCTCGTTCTCGGCCAGCACGACCCGCCACGTGTTCCCGTAGGTGCCCTTGTCGGTCTCGTGCGGCAGGAACCCCGCGACGTTGCGCAGGTACAGGCGCCAGAAGCGCCCGACCGACGTGTTGGGCTGAAAGCCGTCGCGCAGCGCGCCCTGTTCGAAGTTGAACCCGAGCTCTTTGATGATGGGGCCGTTCAGCACGATCAGCGTGTCGGAGCCTGGCGTGTTTCCGCTGTGCTCCACCCCGTAGCCGGGATCGGCCATCGCCTCCGCGAGCGCGACCAGAATCGGCATGTACTCGGGTCGGCAGCCCGCCATGACACCGTTCACGGCAACGTTCCAGGCCGTTGCGCGCCGGCTATCGGGGAGCAGGATGCCGAGGGACGAGTGGGGCTCCCGGTTGGTGAACTCGAGGAAGGCTTTTACACGCTCCGGTGTTGGAGGGACGACCGGCAAGCCGTCGCTCCAGCGCTCGTCGCAGAAGCGCCGATTCACCTCCTCGAACGACCCCTCGAGAACGATGTCTTCGGGCGCGGGCTCATCGCTTGCGACCGCCGCGCCGACGTCGGCGGTGAGGTTCTCGACGACCGCGTCGAGCGTCACCCCGAGCACGTTACTGCGCAGCTCCTCCTCGGTCTGACCGTCGACGTGGCCTGGCACGAGCGCGACGGGGAGGTTCGGCGTGCCGAGCCCGACCGACGTCGCGGCCGCCTGACCGAGGAACCCCTCACAGACGAGCGAGGAGCTCGGCACTCCGGCGGCCTCGGCCGCGGCGCTTGCCCGCATCACGGCGGGCGTGCAGCTACCTCAGCAGCCCATTCCGGAGATGACGGCGTCCGCCCCGAGCTCGCGTAGGCGAGTCGGGAGGGCCTCGATAAGCTCGCGCTCTCGCTCGCCGTGCGTGGAGCCGAACTCCTCGTAGGCCACGAAGCGCACGCCGGGGTGGCGCTCGCGGAGTGCGTCGCGTAGCAGCGGGAAGATCTCGTCGCCACGGAACACGTAGTCCCAGAGCTCGGCTACGGTCTTGCCCTCGAGCGAGTCCAGTCGCTTTGCGAGCGGCGTGATGCCTGCAGTCGCCTGACCGCGCGGCCACACCACGGAGTAGTGGCCGTCGTTCGGGGTGCTGGACATGTCGATCCCTCCAGATGCCGATGCGAGGTTCCTGTTCGCTCTATCCCATGAACTCCGGCATCACTTTTGTGCCGAACATCTCCATCTGCTTCTTCACCTCGTGCAGCGGCAAGAAACCCTGGTCCGAGATGATCATGAACCACTCGGGGTTCATCTTCTCCTGCACCGCCTCCATCTGCCGGCGCACGTCATCCACGGTGCCAACAAAGGCAATGCCCGCCTCGATCAGCGGCTCAACGGTCGTCGGGATCTGCGGGTAGAACTTCGCGTGGAAGCGACTGAAGAGAAAGATCGAGCCTCTGCGCGCGCGATCCATCGCCTCCTCCCGTGTGTCGCCAAGGTAGAGCAGCCGCGCGAGGCCAACGTTCTCCCCCCTCTTGAGCGAGTGGCCGGCCTTGGCCGCCTCTTCGCGGTAGAGCTCTGCCCCTTTGATGGCTAGCTCGGGAAACGGCAGGAAAACGATCGGTACCACTCCTTCCCTGGCTGCCCAGCGGATGGTCTCCTCGTTGGTCGTCATGGCTTGAAAGAGGGGTGGATGAGGCTTCTGGTATGGCTTGGGCACCGGCGAGATCTTGCGCAGCCAGCCGCGTTCGTCCAGTTCGCCCGGTGCGCCATACTTGGCTGTGGTCTCGCGCGGCAACCACTCATGGCCCTCAGCGGGATAGGGCACCTGGTAGTAGTTGCCCTTGAAGGAAAATGGCTCCTCTCCCCAGGCCAGCTTCATGACCTGGAAGAGCTCCTCGAAGACCTCTCGATTGTGCTGCTCCGCTTCGGGTCCCAGCACCCCAGGCTGTGCGTGATAGTGCTGCCCCAGCACGTTGACCCAACGGGGAAATACGCCACGCGCCAGACCCACGATCACCCGGCCTCTGGTGATCTGGTCTGCCCACGCCACATCCTCCGCCAGGCGGATCGGGTCCCAGGTCGGCAGGACGAATCCCACCGGCCCGACCTTGATGCGCTTGGTCTTCGAGGCGAGATGAAGCAGATGCGGAATGGGCGTGGCCCCAGCCTCCAGCCCTTCGGTGTAGAAGTGGTGCTCGGAGTAGGTCACCGCCGAGAACCCCACGTCTTCGCTCAGCTGGGCCAGATCCACCATCTCATCCAGCATCTGCTGGATCTTGTCGGTCCGATGAGCAATCGGCCGCAGTCGCTCGCGCTCGACCGGTGAGGCCGGAATCGTCGGAATGAGTTGCAACATGAACTTCATGCGCTGATTATCGCAGGACACGGCGCGACCGGTACAGGCCCTTGAGCCTCTTGCTCTAGAGCAAGCACCCCAGGCTCGAGCGATCTAGGGGTATCTGGAGTGGCAAGCCAAACAGAGTCGTTGAGTAGAGACTTGCCCAGTTCTCCGGGACGCAGAAGGGATGGTTGCGCATTGCCATCAGATCTCGCAGATGGCGCTGAAACGGTTTGTCGCTGTGGAGCACCCCGCCGCCAGCGATCTCGAAGACTTTCATCACCGCGCTGAGGCACCCGGCCACGGCATAAGAGCCCTCGTAGCGGCACTGAGCCCGACTCGCGTCGGATATCTGCTCCCCTGCTAGAGCTTTGGTGTAGAAGTCTCCCCAGGTCCGCGGAATGCGTGCTCGGGCATCCTTTACGAGCGTTGCCGCTTCTGCCAGTCGGACATGGACGGGGGGATTCTGGACCGCCGCAAAGCCCATCAATGCGGAGACGCGGTCGCGATTGTCCTCGACGAACTCCTCGAGGGCTCCGACCGCGGCGCCGATTGCAGCCGCGCCGACGGCATAGGCGAACATGGACAGCCAGGGCAGCTGGAAGAGCGGTCCGGGGTTTGCCGTCCTGCCCGGCTCCGTAGCGGTGTAGGCCTGCTCGATGGTCTGCGTGCGATGGTCCGGTACCAGGCTGTCCACCGTCACGTCCTTGCTTCCCGTTCCCTGCAGGCCTTCTACGCACCAGCTGTCCTGATCGATCTCGAAATCACGGGCAGGCACGAGGAAGTTTCTCCACTCCCGGCCCTCCCCATCGTCGGGAAGGACTGCGGCCAGCACGACCCACTCGGAATGATCGACGCCACTCACGAACCTCCAGCGTCCGGTCAAGTGGAAGCCGTCCTTGTCCCGCTCGGCCTTGCCGGTCGGTGCGAACGAGGTCGCTATGCGGGCGTCCGGGTTCTCGCCCCAGACCTCCTGCTGCGCCTCTTGGGGGAACATGGCGGTGTGCCAGGCGTGGCCGCCGACCAGGCCGGCAATCCAACCGCTCGAGCCGCAGGCTGAACCGACACGGACGACCGCTTCGAACCACGTCGAAGGATCGATTTCCAATCCGCCCCACTGCCTCGGCTGGACTGCACGGAAGACATCGGCGTCGGTCATTGCGCGGATACTCTCGTCCGGCATCCGACGAAGCTCTTCCGCTTCCGGGGCCCGCTCCCTGAGCAACGGCAAGATGCCGTCGATGCGCTTCAGAAACGCCGCTGCCTCGCTGCGCCCCGCTACGGGCCCAGGACTACCGGCAACTCGTTCTGCGCTGGTTGCTACCGCTGGACCGGAGCTCTGGGTGGATGTCGGAGGCAAGGTTACACGTAGCGGCCGCCGCGCTCGATGACCTCGATCTTGTAGCCGTCGGGGTCCTCGAGGAAGAAGATGCGGGCCAGCGCCTGGCCCTCATGCTTCATCTCTATGAGGTCACCCGGCGAGACTCCCGCCTCGCGCAGGCGACGGTGCTCCGACTCGATGCCCTCCACGGTCACGGCCACGTGGCCGTAGCCGCTACCGTGGCTGTAGGGCTCGCGCTGGTCGTGATTGTGCGTGAGCTCGAGCTCGAAGTCGCTCTCTTCGCTGCGCAGATACACGAGTGTGAAGTCGTCGAAGTCGAGGCGCTGCGCCACCTCGAGCCCGAGCGCCTCCTTGTAGAACGCCGTCGAGCGCTCGAGATCGAACACCCGGATCATGGTGTGGACAGCCTTTGCCATGGACTAGAATCCTCCTACGCGGCCTTGGTAGTGTACCGTAGCCAGGCAGGGGAGGCGCGGTTGATACCCGCGAACGGGCCCCCCGATGATAGGATGACGCTCTCAAACGACGGGAGGACGACATGGACCTGAGCCAATCCGACATATCTGTTAGCCATGCCGACGATGCGAAGTACGAGAACTTCGACCCGGATGGGGTCTTTCAGATCCGCGATCTGGGCCTCACAGGGGCCACGAAAGGCGCTCTCGAAGCCCGCGTTCTCGCGGCGACCCAGAAGAGCCCGAAGAATCTGGGTCGGCACCGCCACGCCGTGACGTTCCAGATGTTCTACGTGCTCCAGGGGAAGGCCAAGTTCTACTTCGAGGGCACCGGCGAAGTCGACGTGACTGCGGGCGCCTGCGTGAACATGCCCGCAGGCATTGTCCACGATCTGGTGGAGCACACGGACGACTTCGTGTTCCTCGAGATCATCGCGCCACACCAGCACGCGACGGAGTGGATCAGGCCGGTGGAGTAGGGCCCCTCAGGCCCAGCGTAGAACGGCGAGTACCTGGCGGCATCGCGCTGGTCGCTACTGTTGTTTGAAACCCACACTCCGGTAGCCGCTGTCGACCGGGATCACCGAGCCGGTCATCCAACCCGCTTGCTTGGAGACCAGAAAGGCGGCCAGCTCGGCAACGTCCTCGGGCTCGCCGACTCGCCCTAGCAGGTACCTGGCCCCGAACTCCTCCATCATGCTGTCGAAGCCCTGCTCGTCCATTCCGTCGGCTAAGTAGATGTCGGTGCGGGTCAGGGCGGGAGCGATGCAGTTCACGCGCACACCGGATGGGCCGAGCTCCAGCGCCATCGCGCGGTTGAACGCCTCCATGGCGCCCTTGGTGGCCGAGTAGATCGACGTTCCCAGGATGGGGAGCCAGGCCAGGGTGGAGCTCACGTTGATGATCGACCCCTTGGACTCTTTGAGCGAGGGCAGACAGGCCTTCGTCATGCGAATCGTGCCCATGACGTTGACCTGCACTTGGTACTCGATCTCCTCTTCGGTCGTGTCCTCGAGATTGCCGTTCCGGATGACGCCCGCGTTGTTGACCAGCACGTCGATGCGGCCCAGATCGGAGAGCAGCTTGGCGACCGTCTCGCCGACCGCGGCCGAATCCGCGATGTCGCACGCATAGGCATGAAAACCCTCGGGCGAGTCGAGCTTTTCTCGACGGCGGCCCAGGATTGCCACCTCGTACTCCTTGCGATGCAGCGCGCGTGCGATGGCGCGTCCGATGCCCGTGCCGCCACCCGTGATCAGGGCTACTTTGGTTGTGGACGCGGTCATCTCCTCTTCCTCCCCTAGGCAGCGACGAGCCAGAAGCGACGCAGCTCTTCGGCATCCACCGGTAGATCCGCAAGCGGCGTGTAGAACTCGACACCCAGCCCATCCGGATCGCGAAGGAAGACGCTCTTCTTCGCGGGGTGGTCTAAGCTGGCCTCGATCGCGAATCCCTCGCGCTCGAGCTGTTCGACATCAACGTCAAAGTCGGACGGGGACACCTCATAGGCCATGTGGTGATAGCCCGAACGCCGCTCCGCATCAGCCTGGAACAGCACGAGCGAGTAGTCGGCGGCCGTTCCCTTCAGGACAGCGACCTGGGACTGGTCCGAGTAGATCACCGGATCCAGGCCGGCCACGTCCTGATAGAAGGCGAGTTGCTCGTCCAGGTCGCTGCAGCCGAGGACGGCGTGTGTCGTGCGCAGGGAGTGGACGGCCACGCCCTCCATGCGGCGGATCTGCGGATTGGCGGGGTAGTTGCGCTCGGTGGCCGGTTCCTTCTCTCCGGGCGTCCAAGGCCCCGTCACGAGCTTTCCCTCGTACTCGCGGTACATCGCCCGCCAGTCCTTTGTCGAGTCGGCCGTGAACTCGAGCATATTCCTCTCTGCGTCGAGCAGATAGACGCTCTTTGCAAAGCTGTGGTCGACCGTCATGATGATCGTGACGCCGTACTTGACTGCGCGGTCGTGAGCGGCGACCAGCTCTGCCTCGTTCTCCATCTCGAAGGCGAGGTGGAAGAGATCGGGCTTCCGACCGAACTCGGGAGGCACGAGAAGCTGGCCGTCGCGACCGATCAGCGACTCGTCGGAGACCTGAGTCACACTGACGTCGTGATGCGTGTTTCCGTTACTCATGAAGCCGGCGTGGATCGCTGGCTCCTGGAAGCACTCCTCGAGTCCCACGACCTGTCCGTAGAAGTCCATCGATCGGTGCATGTCAGAGACGAACAGGTTCGAGTGCGCAAAGCGCCGCGGACGAAACCGGGGTTCTTCTGCCATGGGTCTCTCCTTTTCACCTGGTGCTCTGCGTCCGCGCCATCATGCCGGAGATGAACAGCAGGTTGCCGAAGCGAACGGCGTCGGTGTAGTGGCTGATCGGCTCCCCAGAGCTGGGAGGCGGACCTCTTTTCGCTTCCAGTCGACCATCGCTCGATAATAGGCGCAACAGAGCGGTGGTGATGGTAGGATGGGCTGCCAAACGAGAGGAGGATAACATGGACCTGAGCCAATCCGAGATCTCTGTCAGCCACGCTGCCGACGCGAAGTTCGGCGAGTTCGACCCGAGAGGCCAGTTCGGGATCCGGGATCTGGGCCTCATCAAGGCCACCGGTGGCGCTTTGGATGCCCGCATCATCAAAGCGAACGGGCCGTGCCCGGGCAAGCTCGGGCTGCACCGCCACGATGTGGAGTTCCAGATGTTCTACGTGCTCAAGGGGTGGGGCAAGTTCTACTTCGAGGGCACCGGCGACGTGACGGTGAAAGAGGGCGGCTGCGTGAACATGCCTGCGGGCATCGTCCACGACCTGGTGGAGCATTCTGACGACCTGCAGATCATGGAGATCATCGCGCCACCCCAGCCGAACACGGAGTTCATCAAGCTGGTGGAGTAGTGCGTTCCGGCCGAGAAGTAGCGCCTACGCAGCCTTGCTTCGCGCGTAGTCCTGCGCCTGCCGCTCGAGCTCCTCCCAGCCAAGGTAGCCCGTGAAGCCGTTCTCGTCGTAGAACAGCACCGGACCCTCGCAGATGAACAGGTATACGGTGTCCTCGAGCGCCGTGGTGGTCTCGTGAATCATGCCGTTGCGCTCGTAGACGTAGTCCCCGGCGTTGAACACCGCGTCTCGGACCTCGAGCTTCCCGGAGACCACGTACACGTGGGCCCCGCTCAGGTGCTTGTGCGCAGGCGCGACGTAGCCCTTGGCCCACTTGAACAGGGCACACCAGTTCCCGGTCTCGGCGCCGGTCCAGAGCAGCTTGACGAACGCCGTCCCGGTGTCGTCCTGGGGGACCCAGTCCATCTCCGGGGCCCGGACGATGGTGTCCATGAGCTCCGGGTTGAGCGGCGAGATGTCTTGCGGAAGGGGCATAGTGGTCTCCTCTTGTCAGGGCGAGCGCGTGCCCGCTCCCGAGAGTCTAGTATACCGCCCGGGACCAGGTCTATACTCCCATGGGGATACCCTTGATACAAAGGAGAGAGCCTTGACCGAGATCAAAATCGAGCAACCCAATATCGAGGAGCGCAAGCAATTCGATCAGTTCCGAATCGACCACAAGGACGACAAGATCGGCCCGATCGCGACCAACGTTCTGTTCGAGGACGACCACGTGAAGGTCTGGGACATGACCCTGGCGCCCGGAGAGAACTGCGATCTGCACACGCACGAGAACGACTACTACCTGGTCATGCTCCAGGGCGACAAGGTGTGCGGCATCTCGCAGGATGGCACCAACGACCTCGTATTCAATCTCACTCCTGGAGCCCACACCTTCCACATCCCGAAGGGCGCAACGGAGTGGGCGGTCAACACCGGAAAGGAGCCCTTCTACGAGATCCTGGTCGAGATCAAGAAGTAGCCCGCGAGCTCTCGGTGATAGGGGGGTCGGGCCACCCCCATGAAGCTTGTCAGGTTCCAGTTTGAGGGAGAGGCTCGTGTCGGTCTGGTCGAGGAGTCGGCCGGTGACGCGGAGCCGGTCCTTCGGGTAATCGCGGCGCCGGAGAACGTTCCGGATCCGATGATTCCGTTGCTCGCGTGGAGCCCTGGCGAGATCCAGGCCGCGCTGACGGGAGGGGCGGTGCCGCTCGGCTCCGTTCGCCTCGATTCTCCGATTCGCAAGCCGAGCAAGAACGTGATCTGCATCGGCAAGAACTACGCCGCTCACGCGGTGGAGTTCGCGCGCAGCGGCTATGACTCGTCCAGCCAGAGCCCGCCCGACTCGACTCGGCAGGCGCCGATCCTGTTCTCAAAGGCCCCTTGCGCGCTGTCCGGACCCCACGACGAGATCCAGGTCCCCTGGGCCGTGACGAGCGAGGTCGACTACGAGGCCGAGCTGGGCGTGGTCATCGGCAAGGAGGGCCGCGCGATCCGACCGGACGACGCCTACGACCATGTGTGGGGTTACACGGTCATCAACGATGTGACGGCGCGGGATCTCCAGTCGAAACACAAGCAGTGGTTCCTTGGCAAGTCGATCGACACCTTCTGCCCGATGGGTCCGTGGATCGTCTCTGCCGACGAGCTCGATCCCGAGGATCTCTCGATCTCCTGCTGGGTGAACGGCGAGCTCCGCCAGGACGCGCACACGGGCGATCTGATCTACTCGATTCCGGAGATCATCGCGGCGGCATCGGCCTGCATGACGCTCCTTCCGGGGGACATCATTGCGACGGGCACGCCGGAGGGCGTCGGTATCGGCTTCGATCCGCCGCGTTTCCTGCAGAAGGGAGACGTGATCCGGATCGCGATCTCGCGGATCGGGGAGATCCAGAACATGGTCAGGTGACTCGCGCTGTCGAGCAGTCAAGCTGCGCGATTCCGACTAGGATGGGGGAAAGGAGGACTTCATGCCTTTTCGACCCCCCAGCAAGCTCGAGGTGGAGGAGATCGCGCGCGACTTCGGACTGCATCTGGAACCAGAAGAGACCGAGGCCTTCCGCGATTCCGCCACGCCGTGGGTGAGGTCGGTCGCCGTTCTCGACACGCTTCCCGACGAGCTCCCGCCCGTCCGCTACCCGCGGGGAGCCTGGCAGCGACCCGAGCCGGCTGATAATCCGCTGGGCGCCTGGTACGTGAAGACGCACATCGAGGGAGCCGCAGACGGCAAGCTCGCAGGACGCGAGGTCGCGCTCAAGGACAACGTCATGGTGGCGGGTGTGCCGATGATGAACGGTACTCGCCTCATTCAGGGATACGTGCCACCTGTCGACGCGACCATCGTTGGGCGGATTCTCGACGCGGGCGGGACGATCGCCGGCAAGGCGGTCTGTGAGTCGTACTGCCTATCCGGTGGCAGCCACACGAGCGACTCGGGCCCTGTTCGCAATCCCCACGACCCGACTCGCTCGGCGGGCGGCTCCTCGTCGGGATCGGCCGCGCTCGTCGCCGCTGGCGAGGTCGACCTCGCAATCGGCGGAGATCAGGGCGGCTCCATCCGCATGCCGTCATCGTTCTGTGGAGCGTACGGCATGAAGGCGACTCACGGCCTCGTACCCTATACGGGGATCCTCTCACTGGAGCCGACGATCGACCACGTCGGTCCGATCACGAGCAGTGTCGCTGACAACGCACTGCTGCTCGAGGTCATCGCTGGGGCGGACGGCCTCGACGGACGGCAGGTCGCGCCGCGCACCGACACCTACAGCGAGGCACTCGGTCGAGGCGTGGAGGGCCTGCGCATCGGAGTCCTGAGCGAGGGGTTCGGCCTGAAGGGCGGTGACCCCGACGTCGACGAGAAGACGCGGGCCGCGGTCGCGCGCTTGGAGAAGCTCGGCGCGAAAGTGGCAGAGCAATCAGTGCCAGAGCATGCGATGGGGCGCAGCCTGTTCGCACCCATCATGCAGTCGGCCATTGTGGGGGTCCTCCACACCGACGGGTGTGGCATCGGTCGCCAGGACGTCTTCGTCCCGAGCTTCCTCGAGCACCATCGGAGCTGGCGCGAGCGCGCAGACGAGCTCCCGCCCACGATGAAGACGCTGTTGATCGCAACCGAGGTCCTGCGTCGAAGATACGGCTGGAGCTACTACGCGAAGGCGATGAACCTCGTGCGGCGGCTCCGCGCCGCGTACGACAAGGCGTTTCAAGAGCTGGATCTCCTGGCCCTTCCGACTACGGCGATGAAGGCGCAGCCCCTTCCGCCTGAGGATGCACCGGTCGGTGAGGTAGTCCGAGCGGCACTCTCCGTCGGAGCGAATACGCAGCCGTTCAATCAATCGCACCACCCGGCAATGTCGATCCCGTCCGGCATGAGTGAGGGATTGCCTGTGGGGCTCATGCTCGTGGGCCGCGCGTACGAGGAGTCGACGATCTATCGGGCCGCGCACGCCTTGGAGCAGGACGCCGACTGGCGTACGCTGTAGCGGTGAACGCGATCCACCAGCGCCAGGAGAAGTTTCATGCGTAGACAGATCAATGACCGATCCATGGCCGTGGACGTGGTGGGAGAGGGAGATCCCCTGCTGCTGGTCCACGGTCTTGGAGGCACGGGCAACTACTGGACCCCCGTGGTTTCGAGCTTCTCGGACCGGTTCCAGGTCGTCGTGCCCGACGTTCCGGGATCCGGGGGCTCCGAGGGGGCAGATAGCCTGTCGATCGGCGGGCTCGCGGAATCGATGCTTGCGTTGATGGATGCACTTGGCCTGGAGTGGGCCCACCTGGTCGGGCACTCGATGGGCACCATTGTGTGTCAGCACATCGCTGCGTTGCAGCCGCAGCGAGTCCGCGATCTCGTTCTGCTCGGCCCGCTGGCCGAACCCCCGGACCCCGCGAGAGACGCGCTCCGTGCGCGCGCAGAGGCCGCCGAGAGCGACGGCATGGAGGGGATCGCCCGAACCATTGCCGATGTGGCGCTCTCGAAAGCCACCAAGGAGACGAAGCCAGTGGTGGTGGGTCTCGTGCTCGAGTTGCTGATGAGGCAGGACCCGAGGGGCTACGCCGCCAGCTGCAGGGCACTGGCGGCCGCCCGGTCGGCCGAGCTGGAGCAGATCCAATGCCGCACGCTTCTGGTCACGGGTGACGAGGACGGGGTGGCTCCGCCAGAGCGCGTGGCCGAGATGGAGAAGCGCCTCCCCAACGCGAGCTGCGAAGTCCTCTCCGATTGTGGCCACTGGACGCTATCGGAGAGCACCGAACGAACCATCGACCTGATGCGCGCCTTCTACGGGAAGTAGGACCAGCTACTCGTCAAGCCCCGGGCACATTCTCCGATTCGCTCTCCGACTCTTCGATGGAGTTGCGGACGAGGGCCGCGTAGCGATACGCCACGTGGGCGAGCTTCCCGTAGGGCAGGGTCACGAACAGCCCGGCCACGGCGCCGAGATGTACGACGAGCAGCGTTCCCATCGCGGCGGTGTCTCGAGCGGCCAGCAGTGCCAGCCCCGTCAGATTGATCCACAGGAACAAGACGAGAAAGGAGACATCCATCCGGACCATCTCCCGCTCAGCCGGCTCCGGGTCGCTGCGCCACTTGAGGTAGAGCAGCCCGGAGGCGCCAGCGACCATTGCGACGCCGCCCAGCGTGCCGAGGCCGACCGGCCAGCTCCATAGAGGATAGGGAGCGGCCCAATCCAGCAGGTGGTGATAGCCGGCTGCCACAACGCTGGCGCTGAATGCGAGCCCGAAGCCATAGAACACCAGGTGGTGGAGTCGTCGCCGCGCGTGCGAAAAGCGCGCGTCGGGATAGCTGCAGCCGTCGCCGCCTCCCTGCAGGTACTTCACGCCCAGAGCGTCCCGGATCGCGTGGACGAGTGCGCGCGCATCGAGCAGCTGCGCCGGTCGCGCGCCGGTGTCGCGCCAGAAGCGGAGCGCCCCCAGGGCGAGACACGCCACGCCGAAGAGCAGGATTGCGAGCGAGGGCGCGACCATCACGGCATACGGCACCACCGCGTAGAACGCGCCCGCTCCGATGTGTGTAGAGAACAGTGTCGTCGGCCCGGGAGCCGCGAGCGCGAGGAGCGGCAGCCCCACGGTGCAGACAACCGCGGCCCACGTGACTCCTGATCCACCGCCGCGCAGCCCGGGCCATGTGTAGCGCTGGTAGGTCTCGAGCCGCAGCTTCGCGAGAACCCTTGGCACGTTCACGTCGAACTCGTGGGGCGCTGAGTACGGGCATGCGTAGTGGCAGGCGCGGCACTCGAAGCACAGGTTCGCCAGGTAGATCAAGTCGGCGTCTGCGAAGCTCCTGCGCCGCTCCATCGCCGGGAAGACGGCGCAGTATCCCTCGCAGTAGCGACAGGCATTGCAGATGCGAAGTTGCCGGTCCGCGTCGTCGAGCAGCTCACGCGCATGCATCGCGCGCCGCCTCCCGCCCGGCAATCCTGCCGAACGTGGTGCCGATCGTCATGCCAAAGCCCGCGAGGTAGCCGCGCCCGAGGATGTTGCCCGCCATGATCTCGCCAGCGGCAAAGACGTTCTGCGCGGGGCTGCCGTCGTCCATCACCACCTGGGCTCGCTCGGTTACCGCGACTCCAAGGTAGGTAAACGTGATGCCCGGTCGCAGGGGGTATGCGAGGAAGGGGGGCGCGTCGAGCGGTACCGCCCAGTGGCTCTTCGGCGGGTCGAGCCCCTCCGTCCGACAGTCGTCGAGCTGCGTGGGGTCGAGTGCACCCGGACGGACGCAGCGATTGAACTCGTGCACCGTCTGCTCCAGGGCGGCGGGCGGCAGCGTGAGCGCGCGGGCCAGCTCGTCCAGCGAGTCGGCGCGGATCGGCGGGAAGAGCGACGGCAAGAAGCGGGTGGCCTGTTTCGCGTCCACGATCGAGTAGGCGAGCTGGTCGGGCTGTCGCGCGATCAGCCCACCCCAGATCGCGTAGCGCTTCGGCCAGAGATCCTCGCCCTCGTCGTAGAAGCGCCGTGCCTGCTTGTTGACGACGATGCCGAAGGGAATGCTGTCGAGCCGGGTCACAATGCCGCCGTCGAAGTCGGGTCCGCGCGCATCGACGGCCACCGCGTGGAACTCGCGCGGGTTGCCGACGGGTCGGGCGCCCTGGTCGAGCAACGCGCGGAGCACACGCCCCTTGTTGTGGGACGTGCCCCGGACCGCGAAGTTCGCCGCCGCATCCCCCCAGTACTCCCGAAGCCACGCCAGGTTGGCCTCGAAGCCCCCGGCTGCGGCCACGACCGCGCGTGCTCGGACCTCGCGAGGGCCCTCATCGCCGGCGACGTGAGCCGCGATAAAGCGCCCGTCGCGAAGCTCGAGCTCGCACACCTCCGCGCCGTACTCGATCTCCACGCCGAGCTTCTGCGCCGTGTTGTAGTAGGCGTTGATCAGCGCCTTCCCCCCGCCGAGAAAAAACGCGTTGGTCCGCGAGAGGTGCAGCGTACCGCGGAGCGGGGCCTGCCACCGCACGCCGTGCTCGGGCATCCAGGCGCCGAGGTCCCGGGACTCGCGGATCCCGAGGCGAGCCAGCGCTTCATCGGTCTCGCCGCCGGTCACCTGCTGGAGATCGTTCCAGAGCTCGTCTTCGCCATAGGGTCCGGTCAGGTGGTTACCCGCGTGCTCGTGTGCGTAGCGGATGTTGCGCGTGTGTCGGCTGTTCCCGCCGCGTTCGGCCTTGGAGGCGCTCTCGAGCAGCAGCACTCGGGCGCCGGCGCGGCGCGCGGTCATCGCAGCGCAGAGTGCGGCATTTCCACCGCCGATGACCAACACGTCGGGTATCTGAGCCACGCCGCCATTCTCCCACCTCGGGGTCAGCCGCGCATGCCAGCCCATGGACAAGGCAAGCCAATCAGGTGCCGCCGTCGCCGAAAAGCACCCATGGCATCAGCGTGACGATCCGCTCAGGTATGGTGGCTGTCTGGGTCCTCCTCTTGCTGCGCTGCCGAAGTTCGGCGTGAGTAGCCGCTACTCGATCGCTTGCTAGCCTCTGGTGCAGATGGGGGTAGCGGTCTTCGTTGTCGCGGCTGCCGGGGTGATGGTGGTCTTCGAGCTACTGCGCAGGGGGCGCTCATGGCCCCGCGTGCCGGGCTGGTGGGCTCGCGCTGCGCTGCTGAACGGAGTGCAGGGGGCGTCGGTGTATCTCGCCGGCGTTTCGTACGACGGCTGGCTCCTGCGCCACCGACCCTGGTCCGCGGACGGACTGGGCGAGCTCGACGGCGCGGTGGTCGGATACGTCGCCATCACATTCATTTACTACTGGTGGCATCGCGCCCGGCACTCGGTCCCGTTCCTGTGGCGGTGGTTCCACCAGGTCCATCACAGCCCACAACGGATCGAGGTGATCACCAGCTTCTACAAGCACCCCTTCGAGATCTTCGCCAACGGCGTCCTTTCGAGCGCGATCCTCTACCTCGGCGTAGGTGTGGGAGCAGAAGCCGCGGGACTTGCTGTGTTGATGACGGGTCTGGCCGAGCTCTTCTACCACTGGAACGTCCCGACACCGTACTGGCTGGGTTTTCTGATCCAGCGACCCGAGAGTCACTGTGTGCACCACCAGGCCGGGCTGCACTCGTACAACTATGGAGACCTTCCGCTATACGACGCCATGTTCGGTACGCTCCGGAACCCGCGTCGCTGGGAGGCCAGCTGTGGGTTCGGCCCCGAAGGCGAGCCGCGCCTGCTGGACATGCTGGTCGGGCGCGAGATCGATGAGCCGGCCGTACCGGGGCCCGGCTCGTGAGAGTCGCCGCCGGCCTGCTCACGCTTCTGGGTCTTGCCCAGATGCTCGGGGACGTCGCGGGCCTGCCAGCTCTGCGCGGCCTGGCTCTGGCAACGACCGCCTCGCCGGCACCGAGAGTGTTCAGCGCCGTAGAGGGACTCGAGACCTACTCCACCCGCTTCTTTCTCGAGTGGACGGATCGAGCCGGCACGGTTCAGTCGCTCGAGTTCACGCCCGAGGTGTACGCGCGCATCCGCGGCCCCTACAACCGCCGCAACGTGTTCGGAGCCGTGGTCGCCTACGGTCCCGTGCTGATTGCCAGTGAGGCCACCCGTCCCGTCTACGAGGCCGTCGCCGGCTATGCGTTGTGCGGAGATGCACCGCTCCTGCGCGAGCTTGGCATCGACCCCGACGACGTCGAAGGAACGCCCCGGATCCGGCTGGAGCCGTTAGAGGGCAGCGACCTCGGGGAGCTGACCCGCGAGGTCGCCGCCCCGTGTGCACGATGAACGGCTGGACCGGCGGACAGTACAGCGTGTACCGGATCGTCCTGGGTGCCTATCTGCTGCAGCACTTCGCCGGGTTGCTTGCGTGGGGACCCGAGCTGTTCTCGAGCGAAGGCATGGTGGCCGATGCCGCCCTGAGCCCGCTGTATCCGCTGTTTCCTAACGTGCTGTTCGCGCTCGACTCGCCCATCGTGGTCACGCTGCTCCTGGGACTTGCCGCGATCACAGCAGTCCTGTTTGCTGCCGGCTTCAAGGATCGCGCCTGTGCCCTCGTGCTCTGGTACCTGTGGGCCTGTCTCTTCACGCGAAATCCCCTGATCCAGAATCCGAGCCTCCCGTTCATCGGCTGGCTCCTGATCGCGCACTCGGTGCTGCCGCGCGCACCGTACGGCTCGTGGGACGCGCGGGGTCGCG
The DNA here is from genome assembly GCA_965247115.1 of Myxococcota bacterium. GTDB lineage: Bacteria > Myxococcota_A > UBA9160 > SZUA-336 > SZUA-336 > JAUXJB01. The sequence goes on along the minus strand of CBDFGR010000003.1, from coordinate 369,710 downwards.
CCGATCCTGGTGCTGGCTGGCAGCTACCGGACGGTATCTACGCTGCAGCGTGGATCGTGATGGCGATCGGGTACTCGTACAGCGGCTACACAAAGCTGGTGAGTCCCTCCTGGGTCGATGGCAGCGCGATCGCGCGCATACTCGACAATCCGCTGGCCCGGCCCAGCTTTGTTCGCGACCTCGTCCTGGCGTTGCCCACGCCCGTGCTGCAGCTCATGACATGGGGTGGACTCGCTCTGGAGCTTCTGTTTGCCCCGCTGGCACTGGTTCGCCGAGTTCGCCCCTGGCTGTGGCTCGCCATGCTGGGCTTGCACCTGAACCTGATGGTCCTGATCGATTTCGCGGATCTTTCCTTCGGGATGGTGATCCTGCATGCCTTTACCTTCGATCCGAGCTGGTTGCGCGCAAGGCGCTCCGCGGGCGAGTGGGTCGTGTACTACGACGGCAGCTGCGGTCTCTGTCATCGCACGGTGCGTCTCCTCCTCGCGGAGGATCGCGAGGCCATCTTCCGCTATGCGCCACTCGAGAGTGCGCGCTTTGCCAACGAGGTCGCGCCGAGTGAGGCGGGCGAGCTCCCGGACAGCATCGTGCTGCGCACGCCGGACGGCGAGCTTCGCGTGCGCTCGGCTGCACTGATCGAGATCGGGGATCAGCTCGGCGGCATCTGGCGGGCCCTGGCTCTCGCGTCCCGAGCGGTCCCGCGCGTCCTGCGCGATCGGCTCTACGACCAGATCGCGGCCATTCGCCAGCGCCTGTTTCGCAGGCCGGAACAGGCCTGCCCGATCGTGCCTCCGGACTTGCGCGAGCGCTTCTCGCTCTGACACCCGACTCGCCGCCACGAACCACACTCGGTAACCCAGACGCGCGCGTCCGCGGCTGGGCCCAGGGACCTGGTATCGTTGAACGCGGGGCTGCGAAGCGCCGAAGGAGGGGCCGAGGGGTGCCCTGCGAGGTCGGGCATTGAGCTGGGCGTTGATCGTCGTGGACATGCAGAACGACTTCCTGACCCTCGACGGCTACTACGGCCGGCGCGCTGCGCTGGATGAGAGCGTCCGGGAAGGCCGGCTGTCGCACGCGGAGCGGCTCCGCGAGCTGGAATTCCCGGAGCCACCGACGAGCGGCTCCGACTGCGTGCTCAGGTCCCCCGAGCTGGCCGCGGTGGTCGACCGTGTGTGCAGTGCCGTTCGGCTCGCGCGGCGAGAGGCTCGTCCCGTCGCATTCGTGCGCGCCGTATACGATCGCTCCTTCGCAGTGCAACCCCCGTCGTTGCTGCGTGACCCGACGCGTCGTCACTTCCCTTGCAAGACCGCGACGTGGGGGTGCGACTTCGTCGATTCGATCGCGTCCATCGCGGCCGAAGGCGAGTCGAGCGAGCGCGAGAGCGTCATCGACAAGCACACGTTCGACGGCTTCCACCGAACCGAGCTCGCCGCCTTCCTGGGCGACCACGAGGTCGACGCCGTCGTCGTCGCCGGTGTGGAGACCGACGTGTGCGTCCTGCGCACGGCGCAATCTTCGTCCATCCTCGGCTACCGGACACTGATCGCGGAAGACGCGGTCTGGACGGCGAACACGAGCCTCGGCCTTAGCGCGCTGGCGATATTCCGGGACGCCTTCGGCGATACCGTGCGAGTCGAGCAGATTCCCGAGGCCCTGACGCGCTAGCGCAGGCGCTCGCTCAGACTTGGTAAGCTGGCGCACCAGAGCCACGGGCTGCGCTCGCAGCCGCGCGGAGCGACGATTGCCCGCGAAGGGCCCTGGCTGGATACGGAGGAACTCGGTGGTCTGGGAGCCGGAGATCGAGGAGCTGAAGCGCAGGAGGGAGCTGGCCGCTCGGATGGGCGGCCCCGAGGGAATCGAGCGGCAGCGAAAGCGGGGGAAGCTCACGGTCCGCGAGCGATTCGTGGCGCTGGCAGACGCGGACTCGTTCCAGGAGATCGGTGGCCTGGCCGGGGGCGCCGTCTACCGCGACGACAAGCTCGAGTCGTTCACGCCGTCCAACATGTTGATCGGGACGTGCAGGATTGACGGTCGAAAAGTCGTGCTCTCGGGCGGCGACTTCACGGTACGGGGTGGAGCCAGCGACGCCGCCGTGGGCGACAAGCACGGCTTCGCCAACCACCTGGCCCTGCAGTGGCGGCTCCCGTTCGTCCGCCTGCTCGATGCCACGGGTGGCAGCGTCAGGACGTTCGAGAAGATCGGTCGCACGTACATCCCTTCGAACGCTGGCAGCCACACCGTCGAAGAGCTGCTCTGCACGTCACCGGTAGTCGCCCTGGCGCTGGGTTCCGTTGCCGGTCTCCCGGCGGTGGAGGTCTGCCTGTCGCACTTCAGCGTCATGGTGCGGGGCATCAGCCAGGTCTTTGCCGGGGGTCCCCCGGTCGTCAAGGCCGCGCTCGGCACGGAGATCAGCAAGGAAGAGCTGGGGGACGAGCGGACCCAGGTCTACGAGGGCGGAGTCGTCGACAACCTGGCCGAGAGCGAGGAGGAGGCCTTCGAGATGGCCAGGAGGTTCCTCAGCTACTTGCCGCAGAACGTCTGGGAGCCTCCCCCGCGGGTCGAGCCGACGGATGACCCTGGCCGGCGTGACGAGGAGCTGCTGTCCGTGATCCCGAGGCAGAAGCGAAGGGCCTACGATGCTCGCGCGCTTCTCCGGCACGTTCTGGATCGCGATTCCATCTTCGAGCTCACCCCCCACTACGGGGGGGCGCGGATCACCGCACTGGCGCGCGTGAACGGGTACCCCGTGGGCGTCATGATCAACAACCCGCTGGTCCAGGGGGGCTCGATGGACGTGGCCGCCGGCACCAAGGTCATCCGCTTCATCCAGCTCTGCGACACCTTCCACCTGCCGATGGTCTACTTCGCCGATGAGCCAGGCTTCATGGTCGGGCTCGAGGCTCAGCGGCAGGGGATCGTGCGCGCTGGCGCAAAGATGGTCTGCGCGACCCAGAACAGCAGGATGCCGTGGATCACGTTCGTCATTCGCCAGCTCTACGGTGTAGCCGGCCAGTGTCACGACCGGTCGATGCGGGGCATGTTCAAGCGCGTCGCCTGGCCTTCTGCGCAGTGGGGCTCGATGCACATCGAGGGCGGTACGTCCGCCGCCTATCGTCGCGAGATCGAAGCCTCCGATGATCCAAAGGCAAAGCAGGCCGAGATCGAGCGTCGCCTGCAGGCCTTCGCCTCGCCCATGCGAAGTGCGGAGGCGTTCAACGTCGAGGACATCATCGATCCCCGGGACACACGGCCCCTGCTCTGCGATTTCGTCGAGATGGCTCAGTCGATGCTGAAGACCCAGCTCGGCCCGACGCCTGGTCTTAGCTACCTACCCTGAACCCATCGAGCGATCGAGCCGCGGGAGGCCGAGCTCAGCTCGTCGCCTTGAGAGCCGCCACCAGGTCTGTCGCCACTTTTTTCGCGTCGCCGAAGAGCATGAGGGCGTTGTCGGCGGCGAAGAGGGGATTGGCGATGCCGGCGAATCCGGGACTCAGGCTGCGCTTGACGATGACGACGGAGCGCGCCTCGTCGACGTTGAGGATCGGCATCCCGGCGATGGGAATCGAGGGGTCGGCCTCCCGGGCCATGGGATTGACGACATCGTTGGCCCCGATGACCAGCACCACCTCGGTCTGCTGGAACGTTGGATTGATCTCGTCCATGTCCTTGAGCCGGTCGTAGGGTACCTTCGCATCGGCCAGCAGAACATTCATGTGCCCGGGCATTCTGCCGGCGACCGGATGAATCGCGAAGTCGACCTCGACCCCCTTGTCCTCCAGCTGCTTCGTCAGCTCGCCGACCGCGAACTGGGCCTGGGCAACGGCCATCCCGTACCCGGGTGCGATGACGACCCGCCGAGCACTGTCGAGAAGTATCGCGACCTCTTCGGCCGACGCCGACTTCACACGCCCGGCGTAGATGTCCTCCGTCTCTGCCCCGGTGTCGACGACCGCACCGACGCCGCCGAAGATGACGTTTCCGATCGACCGGTTCATCGCGCGACACATCAGCACCGTCAGAATGAAGCCCGCGGCTCCGACCAGGGAGCCGGCGACGATCAGCACGTTGTTGTTGAGCACCCAGCCGTGACCGGCCGCGGCGAGCCCCGAGTAGGCGTTGAGTAGCGAGATCACGACGGGCATGTCGGCACCGCCGATGGGAATGACCAGCATGATTCCGAGCAGCGCTGCGGTGCCGGTGAGCGCCCAGAAGGGCAGGGAGGAGGCCGGCTCTACAATCAGCCACGCGCTGAAGGCAAGAGCGAGCACAAGGAGAAGGGCATTTAGCGCGTGTCGCCCCGGCATCAGAATGGGCCGCTCCGGAGTCAAACCCTGCAGCTTGGCGAAGGCGATGGCGCTCCCGGTGAAGGCGAGACCGCCGATCAGCCCCGACATCGCTACCGCGCTGGTGAACTGGACGTTGATCTCCTCGATCCATTCTCCGCTCAGCGCCTCGATGAAGGCGGCTCCGACCGCGAGGGCCGAGGCGCCACCCCCGAAGCCGTTGAACACCGCCACCACTTGCGGCATGGTGGTCATCGGTGCGCGGTAGGCCATCGCGCCGCCGATCAGACCCCCGACGACAAATCCGGCGACGATGATCTGAAAGCTGACGATGCGCTGATCGGTGAGGGTGACGACGATGGCGATGAGCATGCCGAGGGCACCCATCAGGTTGCCGCGCACCGCCGTCCGCGGATGGGTGAGTCCCTTCAGGCCCAGAATGAAGAGGACCGCGGCGATCAGATAGAAGAAGTTAATGAATGCGCCGGACATCCTCGTCTTCCCGATGGAACATCGCCAGCATGCGGTGGGTTACCAGAAAGCCGCCGACGACGTTGGCCGTGGCCATCGCCACGGCGAGAAATCCGAAAATCTCGGTGGCGACTGTAAAACGGGCGCCCGAGGTGACGAGCGTGCCGACCAGAGTGATGCCGGAGATCGCGTTGGCGCCCGACATGAGCGGGGTGTGAAGAAGTGGTGGCACCTTCGTGATGATTTCGAAGCCGACAAAGAGCGCCAACACGAAGATGGTCAGGGCTGCAACGAACGTCTCCATCAGGAGCTTCTCCTTTCGTCGCTCGATGGCGACGGCCCGGGTAGTGCGAGAAGCTCTCGCACCCGAGCGTTCATCACCTCCCCCCCCTGCGTCAGCAGTGTGTCGCTGATGATCGGGTCGTCCATGTCGAGGTTGACGTGACCTTGATTGACGAGATTCTCGACAAAGGCGGTCACGTTCTTGGCGTACATCTGACTCGCGTGGAAGGGAACCGTCGAAGGTAGATTGACCGGGCCAACGATCGCAACGCCGTCGACCTGGACCGTTTGCCCTGCCTGCGTTGGCTCGCAGTTCCCGCCCCCCTCGGCCGCCAGGTCGACGATGACCGATCCCGGCGCCATCTTCGCGATCATTTCGCCGGTGATGAGCACCGGGGCCTTCTTCCCCGGCACCGCCGCCGTCGTGATCACGACGTCGCTGTCGGCGACCACCTGGCTCATGAGCTCCCCCTGGCGTCGATAGAACTCCTCGCCCATTCCCTTCGCATAGCCTGAGGCGTCCTCGCTCGTCTCCGTCTCGAGCTCCATCTCCACGAACTTGGCCCCAAGGCTCTCGACCTGCTCCTTGACCGCGGGCCGGACGTCGTATGCGTGCACGACCGCTCCCAGTCGCTGCGATGCCGCGATCGCCTGCAGCCCCGCCACACCGGCCCCGACGACGAACACCCGGGCCGGGGTGATGGTGCCTGCGGCGGTGATCATCATGGGGTACATCTTGCCGAGCTCGCTCGCAGCGAGAAGGACTGCTTTGTAGCCGGCCACCGTCGCCATGGAGCTCAGGACATCCATCGGCTGCGCCCGACTGATGCGCGGAAGGAGCTCCAGAGCAAAGGCGGTGATGCCCGTTTCGGCCAGGCCGCGAGCGTTTTCGGCCGCACCGAGGGGGTCAAACAGACCCACCACAAACTGGTCGCGGCGCAACAGGTTCCGCTCCTCCTCCCGCGTCTCGGGGCTTGCCCCGGGACCGTGGACCTGCAACAGCAGATCTGCCTCGGAGTACAGCTGCCGACGGTCGGGCATCAGCTGCGCCCCCTGCGACGCGTAGCCCGAATCGGGGAAACCGGCGCTCACGCCGGCGCCGGACTCGATGCGCACGTCGAGGCCGGCCTTGACCAGAGCAGGCACGACTGTTGGCACGAGCGCGACCCGGCGCTCACCTGGATACGACTCCCGAGGTACTCCGACAATCATCCCGACCAGCGTTCCCCTTTCCGCACGCCATTCTACAGCATGCGGGGCCGGTCGGTTGCTCAGGGCCCCTCAGTCGGCTGGCATCCAGAGATAGTGGAAGCCGGGCAGACCGTCACCGAATATGCTTCGCAGGTCAACGTTGAGCAGGTTTACTTGCATCGGCAACTTCGAATAGATGTTGCTGTCCCGCCCGGCACTATGGTTGTAGGTAACGACTCTCGCACTCTCCAGACCGGCTGAGAGTTTGGCCTTGGCAATGACCTCATCGAGGTAGGCAATACCATCGATCAGTCGGATGCGCAGCGCCTCCTCTGGCGTGTAGATTCTCCCGTCCGCAATCGGCCTGAGTTCATCCTTGGTTTGGTATCCCGAGCGGCTCTTGACCACGACTTCCAGAAACCGTTCGTGCATGGAATCAATCGTGTTCTGAAGGATGACCTGTTGCTCCTTTGGCATGGTCCTCAGGGGATCGCCAAGGTCCTTGTTCACTACCGATTTGAAGATGATCTGGCTGTAGCCGATCTTGTCGGCAAGCTTGGCGAACTGCGGGACACGCACAATGACGCCAATGCTGCCGACGATACTGGTGGGATGGCTGTAGATCTCGTCAGCAGCCGTCCCGACATAATATGCTCCGGAGGTGCCAAGAGACATGATGGAGGCATAGACCGGGATCCCTGTCTGTTCTTTGAATGCCAGGATGTCGTGATAGACAACGTCCGTCGCGGTTACTTCCCCTCCTGGCGAGTCGATACGAAGAACGACGGCCCTGATCTGCTTGTCACTGGCGGCCTTGTTCAGGATCATCTTGATGGAGCTCGGAGTCGTATGTCGGACAAACAGACCACGGTCTTGTCCGGAACGAATGAGCCCGCTGATATTGACGACCAGGATCTTGTTCCTGGTGAAGGAGCTGTCGCGACTTATCTCATGCTCCTTCAATGACGGTGAAACAATGTCCTGCATATCGACGGAGATACATGCGCTCGGTGCCAGCGCAAGGACGAAGATGCAGAGCGACAAGATGATTCGTCTGTACATGTTCCAACTCCTTGGGTCACGGGTTTCGAATTTCACTGTCGGCGCCGTACATGTCCTCTTCCCTTCCGTGCCAACCGCTCATCACGGCAGCGACGAGCAGCCCCAGCCCGGTCACCACCACCAGCAGACCCAGTAGCTCGCCCACGAACGGTAGGTTCAACCCGACCAGCACCACGACGAGTCCAACGAGGAGTGACATTCCAAAGCCGGTGTTTTCTGGCTCGAAGCCAAGCGTTGCCGTGATGGAGGTGCCGACGAGGGAGGCGACAACGATGATGGAGACGAAGAGGCTCGTCAGGTAGAGGAAGAAGCCGATGACGCCGATGGGGATGCCGACGACGGTGATCAAGCAGAGGATGAGCGCGATGGGGGTGCCTATCAGCGCGATTGCGCCGTAACCCAGCGCGCGGAAGAAGTCGGGGGAGCTCTCGAGGTCGGCGGAAAAGAGGTCAGGGAGAAGCCGGTGGAGGAGCATTCCGGCCAGGAAGACGGCGGCCAGGAATACAGCGAATTTCAGGTAGGTTCGGCCATCGAGCCAGCGGTTCCTGCGCTCTTCTTCGTGCATGAGCTCCCCCGAGGTGGTTTCACCGCCGATTCGCGCACCTGGCGCGATCTCTGGCTCGTCACCCTTTCCGAGCTCGTAGTGCAGATTGCCGGTGATGCTCGCGCTGTCGTGAATTGCCAGGCGGTCGCCGATCGCCAGTGCGTCGCGACCGACGGTGCCGCGAATCTCGGCGCGCTCAGCCGCCGAGAAGAGATCTCTTCCCGTGCTCCCGTCCGCGTGAACCGAGTCACCGACAAGGAAGGCATCGCGGCCAACGGTTCCGCGTTCGTGCAAGGTGAGAGTCTCGGCAGCACCATAGACGCTCTGCTGCAGCTCGCCCTCGATCGTCACGCGCTCACCGGCGGCGAAGAGCGACCCTTCGATCGTTCCGAAGACCTCCACCTCGCGGCCCGCGGTGAAGACGTTGCCGCGGATGACGCCGCGGAGAACGATCCGTTCGCCGAAGGCCGCCAGGTCGCCGTCGATCGTTCCATCGATCGTTACGATCTCGCCGGAGATGAAGAGACTCTCTTCGATGGTCTCACCGGCCGCGACCCGCACATCTCCCTCGCCCGTCCGGAGCTCCAGCGCAGTGGCGGCCTGCGGGCTGGCGAGTAGGGATGCCCACACGAAACCCAGCAGTGCGGTCGTTCCGGTGACTCGTCTGCCGAGCGCGCTCACAAGGAAGATGAGGATCGCGGCGGCGCTCACATTCCCCCCGAGCCAGATGGTGAAATCGAAGAGCGCCGGCGCGCGGTCGCGCAACAGGAAGACCATGTCGAACGTCATCTCATACACTCCAATCAGCTCCATCGGATTCAACCAGCTGGCGCCGGCCGGCAGGCGAGTCTCCATCAACCAGCCCAATGCCGCGACCACGAGGGCCGCGACACCCAAGGTCGGACCCAGACCGATCGCGAGACCCTTTGCGCGAGCATGTGCCGGTGCGCGTGAGACCACTTCGCGATGGCGTTCGAGCAACGTGTTCGCGATGGCTGTCCCTTCATCGCGCAACGCGAGGATCAGTCCTCGGCAGATCGCGCATCCCGCGAGGTGGGACTCCACAGCGCGGACATCTTCGGCCGACAGCTCACCGTCTACGTAGACCGAGTACGTCTCCTGGGGAAGGCAATCGGTCATTTCTTCCTCCCAGCCCGTGAGTGACGTCGCTGGCGCGCTGCCGGCTCACTCGCCCCGGCCCCGATCTTCTCCCGAAGCAGGCGCTTCGCGCGAAACAGCAGCGTTCCGACCTGGTTCCGTGTCACGCCGATGGACTTCGCGATCGCCTCGTAGTCCATGTCGTCGAAGTAGCGGAGCAGGAGCGGGAGCCGATACCGAGGTGGCAGCGATTCGATCGCCCGTCCCAGCGCCTGCCGCTGCTCGGCCGCCACCAAACGGCCAAGAGGAGACGGCCCTGGTGATTCCAGATCCGACTCCTGAGGTTCGTTCTCCGAGAAGACGCGCGCCTCGGAAGTGCGCCGCCGGAGCAGGTCAATGCAGTAGTGCCCGGCAATCGCGATCAGCCACGGCCGAAAAGGCCGATCCGCTTCGAACCCTCCAAGGGCACGACGGGCGCGAAGGAACACCTCACTCACGGCATCCTCGGCCGATTGCGAATCGCCGAGCATTCGCCGACAGACGCGGCGTACGTCCCGGTCGTACTCGCGAAACAGCGTGGCGAACGCCTCGCCATCGCCGGCAAGCGCACGTTCGACGATTGCCCTGGTTGCCTGGTCATCCGCCTCGAAGCCGGTCCTCCCATGCAGCCTCCCCGAGAGCGTAGCTAGTCCGCCCTGCAGGCGCGTCGATCCGCAGGGCGAGCAGGAGACCGCGTCCCCGGCCAGCTCGCTCATGACAACCGACGAGAGCATTCGGATGACGTACCTCCTCGCGCGACGATTGGAGCGGTCTCACTGCCCCGCCGGCTCCTTACTCTCCTATACGAGCGAGAGGCGAGAAAATTGCGGATTGGGCTCCGGCGATGCCGCGCGACGAGTGGGTAAAATGGGGGTCTCGAGGCCCTCAGGAGGCGCGGAAGCCAGGGAGGCGAGCATGAGCGAAGGAAGAGTCCGCAACGGCGACGTTGAGCTCTGGTTCGAGGATTTCGGGGATCCGGCCCATTCGACGGTGCTGCTGGTGGCGGGCGCAACGGATCAGGCCGTGTTCTGGGAGCCCTACTTCTACGAGCCGCTACTCAAAGCCGGCTACCGCGTGGTGCGATACGACAATCGCGACATCGGGCTCTCGACCTGGATCGACTACGAGAAGGACCCGTACACGATCCCGGACATGGCCGGAGACGCGATCGCCGTGCTCGACGCGCTCGAGCAGCTTTCCCAGACTGTGGGGCTCTACCCCGATACGCTACTGCCCCACATCTTTCTGTTTCGGATCTATCTGGACCTCGAGCGAGAGGCCGAGGCTGTCGCCCAGGTGCGAGAGATGGAAACGATCTACCCACGCCCATCGCCGTCCGTGGCCGCCCGTCGCGCCCTGGTCGGCGAGACCGCGGAGGCAGAGGTGGAGCTGCGCGAGGCGATCGAACTCTCGGATGAGCGCTACGTCAGCCCGTTCCGCGTTGCGGAGGCGTGGGCAGCCCTCGGAGAGACGGAGCACGCCTTCGAGTGGCTCGAACGAGCCTACGAGGAGCGCTCCCCGATACCCTCAATTCTGTGGAATCCCGCCTTCCACCCTATGCGCCCCGACCCCCGCTTCCAGGACCTGCTGCGCCGCATCGGGTTCCCGGAAGGCTAGTCGGTGACCGACCCTCGCCACCACCGGCTGATATGTGGACACAACAAATTGTCTAGTGCGAGTTAGACCGCCACTTACGAAGCACGGTACTGGAACGTCGGCGTGAAGCGCAGCGATCTGAGGATTGGCGCCGTGTGCGCAGTGCTCGGTGCTGTGCTCCTCTTCGTTGGGACGTACTTGCATCCAATGCAGGCAGACCCGAACGATCCCCTCGCTGCGTTCGTAGAGTACGCTGCAGACCAGAACTGGGTCGCCAGCCATCTCACTCAACTGGCGGGCGTGGCCCTCATAGTTGCCGCACTAATCGTCGTCTCGGCGCAGCTAGAGTCGACAGGCGGTGCCGCGGTGGCACGAATTGCATCGGGCGGTGCGATAGCGAGCCTGGCGGTGGCCGCTGCTCTGCAGTCTGTAGACGGCATCGCCCTCAAATTGATGGTTGACGCTTGGGCAGCGGAAGCTTCGAAGAAGAGTGCTCTGTTTCAGGCCACGTTTGGCGTCCGACAGGTCGAAATAGGGCTCGCCAGTGTCATGAGTCTGCTGTTCGGGTCCACGGCTACTCTGTACGGAACGGCAATGTGGAGTCGAAACCTATACCCAAAGTGGGTAGCGGGACTCGCTGTGCTGGGGGGTGCTCCGACGGTTCTGGCCGGAGTCATCATGGCGCACAGCGGTTTCTCCAGTCTGGCAATGCTGGTGAGTATGCCCTCCAGCAGCGTGCTTCTTGTCTGGATGTTCGCTGTCGGGGTTCTGCTGTGGCGACGCAGTGCTGACGCAGATAGACAACAGGCCGTCTAACTCAGCGTTGGAGCTACGCCAGTACCTTGACTGTGTCAGCGGTAGAATGAGCGTGTGAACTGCCCGAGCTGCGGCCACGAGAACCCCGACCACGCCAAGTTCTGCCTAGAGGGCGCGAGTGCCTTCCCGATCCGCTGCGCGAGTTGCCCGCTCTGAGCGGGGGGCGTGTATCCCCCAAGGCGCACATGCACACGTGCACACGCGGCCGGGGATCCTTGGTCGCGTAGCGCAGCACGACCCTCGACCCACCGACAGGAAGCTGACCTACGGGGAGTGCTTCCCGAATCGCCGCTAATGGGGGTAGACCACCCGAAGATCGTCTGGGGGGGGATTGCGCTCGGCTTTCTTGGAGAACGCGGCGAAGAGACAGACCGCCAGGGCGATTACGGCGATCGAGGAGGGCTCCACGGTGGCCTCAGTTTAGGTCGGGATGGACTGATGCGTCGTCTTCATGGGGTGCATGACAGATTCCTCTCGCGTCGGCCTAGCGGTATGCGGGGTTATCGAAATCGAAGCGGCAGCCCGCGTCCCACTCGGAGCGTTGGTTGCCGTGCGCGGGGATTCCGCCGGCGTCCTTCAACATCCGCGCCATATGAATCAGGTTCCAGGTCATGAACGTAGTGTTGCGATTCGTGAAGTCGTTCTCAGGGCCGCCCGAGCCTGTGTCGAGATAGGAGGGGCCGGGACCGGCCTCGCCGAGCCAGTCAGCGTCCGCCTGGGGTGGGATCGTGTAGCCCAGGTGCTGGAGCGAGTAGAGGATGTTCATGGCGCAGTGCTTGGCGTCATCCTCGTTGCCCGTGATGAGCGCACCCCCGACCCCGCCGTAGTAGGCGTATTGACCTTGCTCGTTCAGCAGATGCGAGGCCGCGTACAGTCTCTCGATCACCTTGGTGCAAACGGAGGTCTTCTCGCCGAGCCAGATCGATGTGCCGATCACGAGGATATCGGCCGCCATCACATTCTCGAGGATTTCGGGCCAGGCGTCCTCCTTCCATCCGTGCTCTTTCATGTCGGGCTGGACTCCGTACGCGATCTCGTAGTCCACGGGCCGCAGCAGCTCGGTCGCGATGCTGTTCTTCTCCATGATCTGTTTGGAGCCTCTGCATCTGGGGCTAGGAGCAACGCCGCGAGAGCGATGAGTGAAAGAGTCTTCATGGTGTATCTCCTTGGCGTGGTTTCCGCTTAGTGCAGCGAGGGCGTGACGGGAGCCCTCGATCATCGGCGCGCTAGTCGCGCTTGCCTGCGGAGTCGAGGCCGACCGCGACGCCTCGGAGGAAGGTCATCGCGTCGGCTCCGAACCAGATCGAGCGGCCCTGACCCAAGCGGACCAGCGGTCGGTGAAGGCGCTCAGCTCTCGCATGGTCGGTGCGCGACTCCCTTGAGCGGCGACAACACACGGGATGGGGGAGTGCCGGGCGGCTCTCCTGGTGAGTGGTGCTGTCCTCAGCGGGAACGGCAGCGTAGAAGAAGCGCTCCTTAGGGATCTACTTAGCCGGATACTCGAACTTCCTACCGACTGCGTCGCTCGCCTCTTGATAGATGGGCTTGAGCACAGCGCTCATATCGAGACGACCCGCTTCGATCTCCGGTGAGTAGCCAACTCGGTCGGCCGCAGAGACCGCCTTGGCCGGGCAGGCGAGGGGAGGATTCCACGTATGCTCATCGACCACCGCCATGCGCTCGCGGACTCCCTCCTTGGTCACATTCCAGACCATGAAGTCCTCCGCAAGGCTGAGCGGCCCGTCATACGTTGTCCGTATTCTCTCCAGCACAGGGCCGGTCGTATCCGTGTCCTTGAAGAAGTGGTAAGCAACAGCATGACGCGGCTCGACCATGCTCATGACCTTCCCGAAAGCCTCCGGTGCGGTATGGATCTGCGTTCCGACCTGTAGAGCAGCCTCAGGGGTGAGCCGATACTTGGCTACCAGATCGGGAACTGTGATGAAGCACTCGTGAATCACGAGATCCGCGCCCTTCGCGTTCTTCACGAACCATCTGTTGGGAAACGTGTCGCTCCCGAAGACGATCTTCAAGCCGTTCCACTCAAGTGAAAAGCTGACCGCTCCATCAACCGCGTGAATGGCAGGCCACGAGCGAATCGTCACGCCGTTTTCTTGATAGACAACCTGCTCCTTGCGGTAGTCGAACTCATGGACCTCCGTCGTGAATCCTCGAACGTCCGTCTGGCCCAAACGGCCAGCGAGGTCCCACGCATACATCTTCTCCATCGCCTCGATCGCCGCCTTCGTGCCGAGTTCCGGCTTCGCACCGCTGGGTCCCCAGATTCTCAGCGGACTGAATCGTCCGGCGAGCCCCATTGATACGAACATGGACCCGATGTCTCCAAAATGGTCTGCATGCAGATGCCCGATGAAGACCTTATCCAGAAAGGCGGTTGGAATCTGGAGGGCCATCAGCCGCTCCGCGGCCCCGTCTCCAATATCGAAGATGAACTTCTCGCCGTTACCAAGCTCCATGAGAAAGCATGCAGCCGCCTGTGCAGGGCGTGGTGTGGGCATTCCCGTGCCACAAGCGATGACCCGTATCTCATCGGGAGCGAGGTCCTCGCTGTTGGGCGCGTAGAAGTCCCTATCTCGCATTTTGACCGGAGAGATCATCGGCTCACCTTGCCCAGATTCGGCGGCGTGCGCCCGAGGGATCAGGAATGACACGTCAACCGTCGAGACGTACACGCCAACGGTGAGCCCCGCTACAAAGGTCACTGCGAGAACGGCCCTCAGTCTTCGACGTGCGATCAATGAAACCTCCAGATTCTCGGGTGACAAGAATACCACCCTCTGGTGCACAATTGTGAACGAAATTTCCTGTGGGAACGCAGTACGTCGATAGCGTGAGAGTGGCCATTGATCGCGCGGTGCATGAGCAGAAAATGGGAGATGTAGGGAAGGCCTAGCCGGATTTGACTCGCGGTTGGGTATCATCCGTGGGTGATGCGCAGGACAGTTCTGGCGACCAGTTTGCTCCTTCTCTTGGCGTGGCCGGCTGCGGCGATCGAGTGCCAGGAGTGGCTCCGATTCACGACGGAGGAGAAGCCCATCGTCGTCGAGAACCTGATCGACGAACGGCTCGCGAGCAACGAGGCCAAGAAGTACCCCCACGCGAACCTGACGACAATCAGGCTCTGTGTACTGCCCTATGTCTCTCGGATCGTCGCGGAGTTCGACGGGACCTGTGCCGAGGGCATCAGCAAAGGAATGGGAGCGCTCAACGAAGTCTTCGACAAGTACTTTCTGAGCTGCGCGCTGAGATAGGCGTTCAGCCCAGGTAGTTGAGCCAGGTGTAGACCCGGATGATCACCTTCCGGACGATCCGGATCGCCTTGCCCTTGTCCGTGTAGATCGCAGCGTTCCCGCCCGCGCCCGCTGGGAGCGGGACGTCTTCCGACTCCTTGTCGAGTTCCAGCCTCACGCCGAACCGGGCGCGCGGTTCGGCGTCGAAAGTGAGCAGCGTGCCACTCGGCTGGAGTTGTCCCTCCCCTGTGGCTGGGATGATGCTGTGAACGTGAGCCTGGAGAATGGCTCCGGGGTGACGGTCGATCGCGATCTCCGCCGCGTCACCCGGCTGGATGTGGCGCATGACCTGCTGGGGGAAGCTTGCGAGGATTACCGGGTCGTCGTAGATGAAGGTCATGACCGGGTTCGTTGTCATTGCCCCGGCCACGTCTCCGGGAGCGAGCGCGAGGTTCGTTACGACCCCGTCCGAGGGCGCAAAGACGGTTGCCTCGGCCAGGTCGAGTCGAGCCGAATCGAGGCGCGCACCCAGTGCATCTCTCTCCGATTCTGCACGCACAAGCGCAATCTCCGGCTCGACCTCTTTCTCCACCAGGATCCGAATGTCATGGAGCCGCCGCTCCGCGACCTCGAGCTGAGCCTCGAAATCGCGGACGTTGTACTCATAGGGGCGCGGATCGACCCGAAACAGGACCTCGCCCTGCTCGATCGAGACGTTCGGCCTGATTGGCACGTCGAGAACTCGGCCCGTCACGCGAGGCACGATTTGCACTATGCGGTGATAGACAGTGACCTCCGTCGAGTAGGGCTGGTAGAGACTGAGAGCGATCAGTAAGGCGAGGATCCCTCCGAGCCCGACTCCGACGGCAGTTCCCTGCGAGGTCCGGTTCCAGGGCAGGAGCTTCAGCTTGAAGAAGATCAGCCAGAGCAGACCGCAGTAGATCAGCGTTAGGAACGCGATCATTGCTCTGCCTGCTCGCGCTCTTCCAACGCCTCCACGCGCTCTCGGAGCCGATCGAGTTCGCGCCCCCCACCACTGCTCGTGTACGCCCAGATCAGAGCGAGAGGCCAGAGCAAACCCAGCGTGACCAGTCCGACCCAGCCCGCCACGCGGATCGCGTCCGCCTGAGGATGGCCGCGCGAGGTGGCGATCTGCCCGGGAAGCGCACCCAGTCGAAAGGCCGCGAAGAGCCCGACCCCGAGAAGCACCGCGAGAACGATGAACGTGAATAAATCGAGGGGTCCCACGGTCTCATCATTCCATGATCCGAGACGAAGTTCACCTGGGTGGACCGGTGCCGTCTGGGTACCGTGGTGCCGT
Source organism: Myxococcota bacterium (assembly GCA_965247115.1). Classification (GTDB taxonomy): domain Bacteria; phylum Myxococcota_A; class UBA9160; order SZUA-336; family SZUA-336; genus JAUXJB01. The sequence goes on along the minus strand of CBDFGR010000003.1, from coordinate 353,756 downwards.
CCCCAGGTGCCGCGATTTGCCGTTGGCTGCCGCAATCTGCCGACGCTAGATCAATAGGTTGCGGCTCCTCCGTCTCCTTCGAAGGGCTTGCCAACGTGGTTGTCGCCGGTTCGAGTCCGGCCGCCTCGATGAAAGTCCGCGTGTGGACGGGGCGAATCAGCATCCAAACCGCAGGCTCAATCGAAGAGCAGGTAGGGGGGTCCGTGGACAGCTGGACGAGCGGCAGCGACTCGGTTCGAGGAGTAGGCGCGCATCCTGGGTGCGAATCTGGGTGCGAACCAGGCCAATCGGAGCCAATCGGAGTCGCACGGAGCAAGCCTCGCAGCGTCGGAATTCTCAAACGTAGCAGTGCGTTACAGCACGCGGGCCAACGCAGCCAAACGTGCCAAAAGACGCCCAGCCTGCTTTGGGAGCAGGAGGTCGCCGGTTCAAGTCCGGCCGCCCCGGCCAAGGAATTCGGGAGGTTACGCAACTCTGAAGGGTGATTGGCGGCCTGTCGGTATACTGCGCCGGCATGCCGCCGGAGAAAACTGCGCAGACGCCCGCCGAGTTTCGTTATTCGTGCTACACGCTGAGCCTTCTCGTGGTGGTCTACGTCTTGAATTTTGTAGACCGGCAGATCCTCTCGATCCTCAATGAAGAGATCAAACGGGACCTCGGCCTGAGCGACGCTCAGATGGGCTTTCTCTACGGAACCGCCTTCGCGGTGTTCTACGCGCTCTTTGGCCTTCCGCTGGGTCGGCTCGCCGACGTCTGGATGCGTCGCACACTGATCTCGTTCGCGGTGGCGTTCTGGAGCACGGCCACCGCGCTCTCCGGCTTTGCGCGCAACTTCCTCGAGCTCGGGACCGCGCGGATTGCCGTTGGGGTCGGGGAGGCGGGCACGGGGCCCGCAGCGTACTCGCTGCTTTCGGATTCCTTCTCTCCGGCGCGCCGCGCGACGGTCGTCGCAATCCTCACGAGTGGAGTCTACGTCGGCGCGGGAGTCGGGATGTTGATCGGCGGCCAGGTGGTGCAGCGCTGGAACGATGCGTTCGCCGACGGCAGCGCGCCCTTTGGTCTGGTCGGCTGGCAAGTCGCCTTTTTTGTCGTCGGGCTTCCGGGTCTTCTCATTGCAATCTGGGTACGGACCTTGCGTGAACCGGAGCGCGGCGCGATGGACGGCATCACATCCGTGCCCGAGCCACACCCCTTCCGGGAGTTCGCAAACGAGCTTTGCGCAGTTCTACCCGGTCTCACGATCGTCAGCCTCTACCGGCGCGGTGCCGGTCGCCGACAGATCGCGATCAACCTACTTGCGGTTGCGGGGTTCGCGGTTGCCACCGCAGCGCTTGCGGTGGCCCTCGGCAACCTCGCTCAGTGGATCGCGCTGGCGCTTGGCTTCTACGCGACCTTCTCCTGGGCGCAAGGGTTGGCGTTGCGCGATCCCCCTACCGCGACACTCATCCTGAAAACCCGCTCGTGGGTTCTCACCGTGCTGGGCCTCTCCCTGATCAGCTTTTCCACCTACGGGCTGGCCTACTTCAGCGCGCCGTTTTTCATTCGCTACCACGAAGTCCCCATCGGTCAGCTCGGCGTGACACTGGGGGGCATCACCGCAGCGTTCGGTTTTCTGGGAGTCACCCTGGGTGGGTTGCTCGGGGATTCTTGGCGCACCCGCAACCCGCGCGGCCGCCTCTACGTTGCGATCGGCGCAGCACTCATCCCGATCCCAGCGGGACTCTGGATGCTGTACACCCCATCCACGACCCTGGCCTTCTCCTTGAACGCGCTGGTGGCCCTGACCGGCGCCGCGTGGCTCGGGATCGGCGGGTCGACGATCCAGGATCTGGTGCTGCCGCGCATGCGCGGGAGCGCCACGGCGGTCTACATCCTCGGCGTGACCCTGCTCGGCCTGGCGCTCGGGCCTTTCACCGTCGGGCTCATCTCGGATTCGACGGGAGACCTCCGCAACGGCTTGGTGGTGGCGCTGCTCGCCAACTTCGGCGCGGCGGCGCTGATCACCCTCGCTGCGCGTTTTATCGAGGAGGACGAGCACACCCTCCGCGATCGCGCTCGGGCTGCGGGAGAGAGCGGCGTATGAGCGGACGCCCCCCGCTCCGACGTCCCTAGCGGGGGTCGAGCCGAACAAAGTATCTCGGCGGAAACCCCGTCAAGATTCGGATCACGATACTCAAGGGCCTCTCGGCATTGACGCGATCGTCCTGGGGCAGGCTCAACCACTGTTCAGGGTGGTTGAGTTCCTGACATCTTGAAGTCGGAGAAGGAGGGGGAAGTCCGGGTCCGCGTAGGCCAGCAGACCGAGTAGCTCCTCTTCGATTTCTCTGGCTTCGGTCTCGTACCCCAGCTCACGGTAGCGCTCTGCAAGAACGAGCTGAGCGTTCATCCATTGCCACCTGTTGTGGTAGCTCCGAGACTTGAGTTCAGACGTCCCTTGCAGGACGAGAAGGGCCCGAGTCCGTTCTCCTTTCTCCAGCAAGGCACGCGACAGAGATACCGATCCGGGGAGATGGATCCAGCTCACGTGAGATTGCTCGGCCGAAAGCCCCGTTTCCAGCAACGCGATGGCGGCGTCCGTATCTCCCTCGGCCAGGGCGAGCTCACCGCGCAGGACCGGGAGGGTGGTGTCGCTATACCAGGCCCAGACCTCGTCGGCCTCGAACGCTGCGAGTGCTTCTCGCGCCTCGGTCAAGAGTCCGACTTGAGCGAGCATCTGAACGAGTCTATGGGAAAGTGGGATGCACTCCAGTTCGTTCGGACACCAGCGCTCGATTGCGGAGTCCTCTTGGAGAGTCTCGCGCAGCAGCGTCCAATCGTCTTGTGCGCTGGCGACAGCCACCGCACGCAACAGTCGATCCCACTCAGCGGACGCACTGAGGACACCGAGATCCGTTCTGGTCTGCCCGATGCTCCAATAGCCGAGGAACAGATGGAAGGCCATGTCCTTGCGCAGGGCCGGGTGCATCGAGGGGAGCGTCTTCTCCCAGTGGTCCAGCTCCTCTACCAGGCGGTCCAGATCTCCCCGGAGCCAGAGGTCCTGGGTCGGGTAGAGGAGGGCCATCGCAGCCGCATCTGCGAGCCCCGAGGGTGGCGGGTCGGACAGTGGAGGAAGTTGTTCCACTGCTTTTGCAAGCAGGAGGGCGGCCTGAGACGGGTGTCCTAACAATGCGACCTGCCATCCGGCAGCCATGTTTGCCGCGAAGTCGTGGGGCCGTAGGTCGGCCAGTCGCACAAAAAACGGAATGGCTTCCTCGAATCGGCCCACACGTTGCAGCATCCAGGCCATATTGTTGCTTGCCCAGTAGTGATCGGGATGGAGCTGAAGAAGCGCTTCGTAGGTCAGTATCTCCTGGTCGTGTTCCCCCAGGAAAGAGAAGTAGCTTCCCTCGATGAAGTAGCGCTCGCGCTCGGGGAGTTGCTCGGACAGCTCCAGAGCCCTTTGGGCGTAGGGAATGAACTCCTCCTGCGGTCGGCCTTGATTTCTGAGCGAGTGCGCGAGGTGGTTGTACGCGGAGGCGAACTCGGGATCCTCGATGATCGCCTGCTTCAGGAGCACCTCTGCGACGTCGCTCTTGCCGCTCGGGATCGCGGCATCGGCTTGCGTGAAGAGCTGAAGAGCTCGCAACGAGGTCGTGCTGACCGTTTCGAACTCCTCGCCGCTCGCGCGGAGCTGCGGGATCTCTTCGCCGAGAATTTCCCGGGCGCTCGTGGCAAGCCGCTGGAGCGCCGACAGCACGTTCTCCTCCCCCTCCGCGGTCTCGCTCAGACTCGCTACGGTAACCCCCTCTGTTGGGTCGACGAGCTCGACGCTCAACAGATACGCCGAGCCGAGCTTGTCGACGCGGCCCGTCAAAAGTGCGCGGATTCCCCCGTCGCGCAGGCAGATCTCACGGCCCACCTCGCCGTCCACGCGCGTGTCCAAGGGTCTTTTCATGAGCCGCAGGGCGTCCTGGATGCGCTCGCGAGGTACCACATTGACAAAGCGCGAGTTGCTGAGCTCTCGTGTCAGGGCGGCCTCGAGTGTGCCATCAAAGAGCGCCTGGTCGGCACGATTGTCGAAGGCGGCGACGAGCACCCAGTCCCGTTCCTCGAAGGCGAGGGCCCTGACCGATCCATTGGGCGCTCTCTCAGCCCACCAGACGAGCGCGAGGACGGCCAGCAGGGCGACGAAGGCCCCTCCCTGGGCGGTCCGGAGACCGAACCGACTCGAGCGAATGGGAGAGTGTCCTTGAAGAGTTGGATCTCGATCCAAGACTGCAGGGGGCTGCGCCCCTCTAGCCTTCGGCCCCCAGCGCTCTTCGACCTCCGCGATGAACTGATATCCGCGGCCTCGGCGAGCCTGGATAAGGCGCTGCGTAGCTCCGTCGTCTCCGAGCTGGTGACGAATCCTGCCTATCGCCGTGGTAAAAGCGGACTCGCTCACTTGGGTGTCCGGCCAGATTTCGTCGAGGAGCTCCGTCTTCGGCACCACCCGCTCGCGGTTTTCTACCAGGTAGAGAAGCAGCCTTGTGGGCATGAGCTGGAGATCCGTGGGACGACCCGATCGATGCAGCTCGCAGCTCCCAGCCCACAGCTCGAAGTCCTCGAACACAAAGACGTGGCCCAGGGCGTCCCTGGAATCTCTAGTCATCTCGGTCGCGCATGTCCGCTTTCAGAAGGAGTACCTCACGGTAACTCCGTAGTGGCGGGGCCTCGAGGACAAGACCTGATCGAAACCGAACCCGGAGATGTCGAAAAAGTTCGCGATGTATTCCTTGTCCCCCCAGTTCCTCACCCAGACGCTGATCTCCGTTCGCTCGTCGGGAAGCAGATAGGAGAGGTTGCCGTTCACTAGCCAGACAGGCCCCTGCCTACTCCGCTTGCTGTTGGTCGCGGCGTAGAAGACCTCGTCGGAATAGCTCGCGGCCAGTTGCCCTCGCAGCACGCCGTCCCAGAGATTGCGTTCATAGGAGATCGTCCCGCTTCCTGAGTAATTGGGGGCAGACATCATCTCCTTGCCCGAGAAGTCTGCCGCCTGCGTGACCGATACGAAGTCCTTGTACTCCGTGCTCAGCCACGCTCCCGCCGCCCGGATCTCCAGCCCGGGAAGGGGCCGGGCCATCATGTCGATCTCGCCTCCCCAGATCTTCGCGTCAGATGCGTTTTCCAGGATTGTCCGGATCCGTCTTCCTATGAGAACGGTCGTTACGACCTGCAGATCATCGTAGTCGTAGAGGAAGGTGCTGAAGTTGAAGCGAAGGCGCCGGTCGAGCCACATCGACTTGATCCCCGCCTCATAGGATTTCAGGATCTCCTCGTCGACCGCGGTGTCCAGGCTCTTGCCGGCGGCAATCCGGACCATCCTGGCGTCATTACTCAACGGAACGCCGAATGCGCCACTCCGGAAGCCCCGCCTGTAGCTCGCGTACAGCATGATGTCATCTGCAAGCTGGTAGTCGAGCACGAACTGTCCGCTCAGGGCGTCCCAGCTGTCGGATTCATTCCTGCCCGGTCCGCACGCCAACGCATCCTGCTGCTCCGGAGCGGGGCCGCAAGGGTGTCCCGAGGAGATACCCTCGTCCGGTGTGGGGCCGTACTCCGTGTAGACGAAGGAGTATTGCCGGCTTTGCTTCCGCTCCCAGCTGTAGCGAAGCCCCGCGGTGAGGCGGAGTCGCTCGGTCACGTCGTAACTCAGCTGCCCGAAGAAGGCGTAGTTCTCTGTGAGGAACTTGTCCCCACTCAGGGATTTCGTCGAAAGCCCGAAAGTCCCACCGATCGTCCCGTCCGGGGGAGAGTACGAGTCCACCCGGGGTCTTATGTTCGAGCGGAAGAACCACGCTCCTCCGAGCCACTGCAGAGGACCGTCTCCGGATGACGCCGCGCGTAGCTCCTGCGTGAACTGGTAGCTAAACGCATCCGCTCTGTAGTTGAAGAGCCAAAAGGGGCCGGCCTCGGTGTCCTCCCACAGCTTCGCTCGGGCGGATTCGTAGGCCGTGATCGAGGTCACGGTAACGGGTCCCCAACGAGTGTCCATGTCGTAGTTAGCAGTCAGCGAGGTGCCCCATAGATCGATCTGTTCCATGACGGGCTCGGGCGTCTGGACATCACGCAGGCTCTTCTCACCGCCTCCCACGTGACCGGTAAGATCCGCGCAGCCTCCCTGGAAAATGCTCGTCGGACAGTTGAACGGACCCTCCGGCCTGAACCCTCCAGTGTCAGGGTCAATGAAGTTGAAACTCCTGGAATCAACATCATCGGGATCCATGAGCCCTCTGGAAGCATAGGCCCAGTCGGTCTTCAGCCGCCCCCCGTGCGCGTTCAGGAGCAGGCTGAGGTTCTCGTTTGGCTGGTAGCTGAGCAGTCCCCGTACCCCCCAGTGGTCGTCGTCCCACAGGGAATCGTGGCCTGGTCCGTGGTTGTCCATCCAGCCGTCCGACTTCCGCCGCGCAAAGGACACGCGCGCGGCAGTTTTCTCGTTGATTGGGACGTTGACGGCGCCCTCGACGTTAAACGTGTTCCAGTTCCCGTAGCTGGCCTGGAAGTAGCCGCCAAACTCGTCGCCAGGCATCTTCGAGTGAAAGTTGATCGCACCGGCCGTCGCACTCTTGCCGTATAGCGTCCCCTGCGGTCCGCGAAGGACTTCCATCCGGTCGAGATCGAACGTCTGGAACAGCAGACCCGTCGCCAACGACAGGTACACGCCGTCCTTGTAGACGCCCACCGAGCCCACGACTTCCGGGGTGAACTGGTCAAAGGTGCCGACGCCACGGATGCGGATGACCGGTCTCGAGTTGGGGTAAACCTGTTGGATCTCCAGGTTCGGCGTCAGCTCCCCTACGGTGAGCAGGTTGCGCATCTGGGCCTGATCGAGCTCGTCGCCGGTAAACGCGCTAATCGAGATGGGTACGCTCTGGCCCGGCTCCTCGCGCTTCCGCGCGGTGATGACGAGCTCCTCGATCGCCTGTGGAGCCCTCCTCGCCGCCAGCCCGGTACTCTGCGCCCCCGGGGGCTCCTGTTTCGCAACCTCCTGCGCCAGGGCAGCTCCGCTGAGCAGGAGCAGCATCGCCACGCTTGCCGCAATGGCGGTATGCATCTCCCGAATCCCCTGTGGAGGTGTCAAATAGCCGCTCCGCGCCGCCCCCCCGCGCAGGATGCCGCTCACGCCTATTATGGAGGAGCAAGGCGAGGGACGGGGGTTCGCGGATCTTGACCACAGCCGGTCGACGACCGAGGATGGAGCGATGAGCGCCACACAGGAGATCGAGTGGGAGGAGTGCCTCCTGGAGCCCAGGAGGGACAAGGCGGTCGAACGGGAGATCCGCAAGGCGGGCGGGTTCGTTCTGCCCACGATTTCCTTCTTTCAGCCCTGTCCCCTGGCTCGCGCGCAGCTCCGGAACGTCCTACCGCACCCGCCAGCTCGTCCACACCGACCTCGCGCTTGCCGATCTCATCTTCCTGGTCGTCAGCCAGGACAATTCTTGCCGGTTCTGCTACGGCTCCCAGCGGAGTCTGCTCCGGATCCAGGGATTCGACGAGGAGCGGATCCAGCGGCTGGAAGACATGTCCTTTACCGCAGAGGACGACCCCAGGGAACGGCTGGCCCTCGACTTTGCTCGCCAGGTCTCGCGCGCGAATCCGCCGCCCGCCGCTGCCGAGAGAGACGCCCTGCGAGAAGCTGGCTACAGCGAGGAGTCCGTCAAGGAGATCGCCTACGTGGCGGCCTTCACAGTCATGGGTAATCGGATCACGACCCTGCCCGCGATGCCGCTGGAGCGGCCACTCGAGGAGCGCTGGTTCGTGAAGCTGTTCCGACCCCTGGTCGCGATGTACCTCCGCTCGCACTTCCAGCAGGGCCAGCCGGAATTCCTGCCGCCAGAGCTGAAGTCGGGACTGTTCTCCTATCTGACGAACGAGCTCGACGGGCTGCCGATCGCGCGCACCTCCCGTCAGCTCCTCGACAGCGCCTTGAGCTCGCCGATCCTCACCGAGCGGGCGAAGGCCCTGGTGTTTGCCGTCGTGGCGCGTGGGCTGGATAGCAAGCGCTGCGAACGCGAGGCAACGAACGCACTCACACAGAACGGCCTCGACGAGGGCAAGGTCCAGGAGGTCCTCTCCCATCTCGCTTCGCCGGAGCTCGATCCGATCGAGGCGGCCATCGTCCCGTTCGCGCGCGAGACCATTCGCCCTCGCCCCGCGGACATCCAGCGCCGCGGCCGAAAGCTGCGCGAGCAGCTCACGGAGGCGCAGTTCGTGGAGCTGCTCGGTGTGGTCGGCCTGGCGAACGCGACCTGCCGACTGTCCCTGGCCCTCTGCGAGGGCTGATGCCCTCGCCCGCAGTCCTGCTCGCGGGCGCGACGCTCGTCATCGCAGCGCTGCTCGTCCTGCTGAGCCGTCGCTCCCGGCAGCTGTCGGCACTGCGAAGCCGCGTGGAGAGCGCCTCGGCAGAGCTGGAGCGCCTGCAGCGCGCCTTCGGCCGCTTCGCTCCCGAGCAGATCGTCGAACGAGTCATCGCGAGCGGAGTCTCCACCAGCGGAGAGAAGAAGGAGGTCTCCGTCCTCTTCGCGGACCTGGTCGGCTACACCCCGCTCAGCGAGAGCGTCGACCCGAGCGTCCTCGTCACGATCCTGAACGGCTACTTCGAACGGATGAGTCGCGCCATCACGGAACACCGCGGGTACCTCTCTACACTGATCGGCGATGGCCTGCTCGCGATGTTCGGTGCCATCGAGCCGAATCCATGGCAGGGCGACGACGCGGTCCACGCCGCTCTGGCGATGCGAGCCGAGCTCGAGGCGTACAACCGCGAGCTCGAGAAGGACGGCCACCCACCGCTGGCGATGGGCATCGGCCTGCACCGCGGAATCGGTGTTGCTGGGTTGGTGGGGAGCAAGGACCTGATCCAGTACGCCCTCGTCGGCAGCACGATCAACGTCGCGGCGCGCGTTCAGGACCTGACCCGACTGCACGACGCGGACATCCTGGTGACCCGCGACCTCCGGGAGACCCTCGATCCTCGCTTCGTGCTCCGAGAGCTTCCCCCTGCAGAGCTGCGCGGCGTCGCTCAGCCGGTCGTGATCTTCGCGGTGGAGGGTGGCGGGCAGTAGACTGAAATCCGCGTGTCGAGTCTGAAGGAAGCACGACCTTGAATCTTAAGCTGCAGATCAGGAGATGGCTGCCGCGTATTGCGTGGGTCGCGCTGGCCGCTCTGATCATGATCCAGTTCGTTCCCGTGTCGATGACGAATCCGCCCGTCGAGACCGAGATGCCGGTGCCGGACGACATTAGATTGGTGCTGCGCAGGGCCTGTTACGACTGCCACTCGAACGAGACGGTCTGGCCGTGGTATAGCCGCGTGGCTCCCGTCTCGTGGCTGCTGAAGCACGACGTGGACGACGGACGGGAGGAGCTTAATTTTTCGGCCTGGAATCGGATCGAGACCAACGAGCGCGGGGAGCTGATCAATGAGTGCTGGGAGGAGGTCGATGAGGGAGAGATGCCGCCCTGGATCTATATCCTGGGTCACCCGGAGGCACGACTCTCCATGGCCGACCGTGAAATCCTGCGCGCCTGGTCCATCCGCACGGCCGGTCTATACCCTCACGACGACGACTAGCGTCTGGTTTCCGATGGGGCGGTAGCGGTAGCGCTGACGCGCCCGCCTGCAGATTCGGAGCGTCTCTACTCCGCCAGCCCGAAGGAAATCACGGCGTTCCCCGGGGGCGTGCGGAAAAGGCGGTGGCCACCTGCGGCGACCACCACGAATTGCCGGCCGCCGGCTTCGTACACCACGGGCGGTGCGTTCACGCCCGCGCCCGTCTGGAAGCGCCAGAGCAGCTTGCCGTCCCTGGTATCTCGGGCAGTGAAATGCCCGCCGGATTCGCCGGCGAAGGCCAGGCCCCCCGCCGTGGTCAACACGCCGCCGCTGAAGGGTCGCTCCATGCGCTCCTGCCAGACGATGTTGCCGGTAGCAGGGTCGATAGCCGTGAGACTGCCGTAGGTCTCGACGCCCTCCGCGACGCCGAGCATGTTCACCGGGTTGCCCTTGTCGTCGGGCTCCAGGGTGTACTTGCTGGGGGAATGACTCCCGGTCACGTAGACCCAGCCAGTCTCGGGACTGAAGGAGGCCGGCGGCCAATTGGCACCACCGACGCCCCCCGGGGCCACCACGATGCCCTGGCTGTCCTTCGCCCGGCGGAAAAGGTTGGTCTGCGGCACGAAGGGCTCCGAACGGCGAATCACCTCGCCGGTGGCGCGGTCGAAGAAGTAAACCCAACCGGACTTGGTGGCCTGGGCTAGCCCTTTGACCGAGCCGGCATCCGTGGGCACGTCAATCAGTACTGGCGGCGTGGCCAGATCGTAGCCCCAGATGTCGTGGGGCGTGACCTGGTGATACCAGCGCAATTCCCCGGTCTTCACGTCCAGCGCGATCAGCGAGGCGGTATAGAGATTGTCGCCAGGGCGATACAGGTCTGCATACGGGGAGGCGTTGCCGGTGCCGAAGTAAAGCAGGCCCAACTCCGGATCGAGAGAAGGCGAGGAATAGATGGAGCCGCCTCCGCCCTTCCAGGAATCCCGGTGGCCCTCGGCGGCCGCCCGCTCCGCGGCCAGGTCCCGCTCCATAGGGTCGCCCTGGGAGGTCTCCGTCACGAACTCCCCTTCCCACCCATCGGCCTTGGTGGCGTACCAGCGCCAGCGCAGGCGCCCCGAATCCGCCTCATAGGCGGAGATGAAGGCACGCAGCCCGCGCCGGGTGCCGGGCCGGCCCAGCACGCCAGCACCGTCGGTCTCCGCTTCGTCCAGTACGACGGAGTAGCCCGTGCCCGTGGTGCCCACAATCACCAGCCCATCGTGGACCAGCGGGGCCATGTTGCCCATGAAACGGGTCCAGCCAGCCACCTCCTCCGGCGGCAGGGCCTCCATGTTTCGCACCTGCTCCGGGGCATCCGGGTCACCCGTGGCCGGGTCGAGCACCGGCCGGTCCCAGACCGGAGCGCCAGACTTGCGGTCCAGGGCGATCAGGCGGGCATCGGCGGTGATCTGGTAGAGCCGCCCGTAGCCAATGGCAAGCCCACGGTTGTGGGTGCCGCAGCAGGGCTTCTCCGTCTGCATCTCGTGCGAGTACTTCCAGACCATCTCGCCCGTGGCACCGTCCAGGGCCACCACGTGGTTGCCGGGGGTGGACAGGTAGACCCGGCCGTTGAGGACGATCGGGCTGGTCTGGAACGTGCCGGTCAGCCCGGTCTGGTAGATCCACTTGGGCACGAGTGCGGAGACATTCTCCCGACGAATCTCGTCCAGCCCCGAGTACCTGTGGTTGGCGTAGCCGTGTCCATACGTGAGCCAGTTGGCGTCGTCGCCCGCGGCATCGTGCAACGCGGCTTCGCCGTCGCCCCGGGCGGGTGGCGGCGCGACCGCCACGACCGCGGCCAGGAGCAGGCCCGTTAGAAGCTTCCCTCGTTGCTTCGACATACGGCATTGTATCGCCGGGAAGAGGCGCAGCGTCCGACGTGCGGACAACCGCCGTCGCGCTGCAAGCGACCGCGCTAATAGCATACGATTCCAGAACGTCCCGACCGCCGAACCCGAGCAGGCCTGAGGGGCTTCGACCTGGAGGAGAAACCCATGCTGCAGACGCGCAACAAGGGCTTTGTACGTACCTTGACGCTGGATCGGCCCAAGGCCCTGAATGCATTCAACGGCGCGCTCTTCGATGCCCTGACCGAGGAGCTCCTGGCTGCGGGCGGCGATGACACGACCCGGGTCGTCGTGCTGACGGGCGCAGGGCGCGCGTTCTCCGCCGGTCTGGATCTGACCGAAGTCGGGGTGCCGATGGCGCCGCCCAAGCACGGCGGTGCCGGCCTCTTCAGGGCGCTGATCGAGTTTCCCAAGCCGCTTCTGCTGGCGATCAATGGCCTCGGCGTCGGCTTCGGTGCCACCATCTGCGGCCTGGCCGACATGACCTTCATGGCGGAGAGCGCGCGCCTGCGCTGTCCCTTTACCTCACTCGGCCTCGTCGGAGAGGCCGGGAGCACGGTCACGTTCCCCCGCCTGCTAGGCCACCAGGCTGCAAGTTGGATGCTCTACTCGTCGGATTGGATGGACGCTCGAGCCTGTAAAGAGGCGGGGCTGGTGCTCGACGTTCTTCCGGACGAGCAGCTACTCGACGGCGTCATGCAGCGTGCGCAGACCATCGCGGCGATGCCACTGGCAGCTCTGACTCACACCAAGCAGCTCTTGATGGCGCCGCGTCGCGAGCAGATCTGGGCAGCGATCGACGCGGAGAACAAAGTCTTCGACGAGCTCATGGGCGCGCCCGACAACGTCGAGGCCATCGCGGCGTTTCGGGAAAAGCGGCCCCCCAACTTCTCCCGCTGAACAAGGAGTCCTTGAGGCATGAAACCTGTCTGTTTGGTCATCGGCGCGGGTGCCGGCATCGGCGGCACCGTCGGAAAGCGCTTCGCCCGGGAAGGCTATCACGCCGTCCTGTGTCGACGCTCCGACGATACCGGTCTCAGAAAAATGGTGGAGACTATTGAAGGCGAAGGCGGATCCGCGTCGGGCTTCTTGTTCAACGCCGCCGACGCCGACACGATCGAAGAGCGAGTTGCCGCCGTCGAGGCAAGCACCGGCCCGATCGAGGTCGTCATCTTCAACCTGGGCGCCCAGATCGGAGACAGGGCCCTTGCCGACACCAGCTACAAGGCGTTCGAACTGGGCTGGCGGCTCGCGACCTTTGCGCTCTTTCGCGTGGCGTCGACCGTTTGCCCGCTGATGGAAGAACGCGGCAAGGGCACGATCCTGGTGACTTCCGCCACGGCCGCCATGCGAGGCAACGCCGGGCAGCACTCCCACGCGGCAGCCATGGGCGGGCGACGCATGCTCTGCCAGTCTCTCAACGCGGAGTTCGCACCCAAGGGCATCCATGTCGCTCACATCCTCATCGATGGGGCGGTCGACGCCCCCGACACGCTCGGGAAAATGCTGGGCCCAGAGCGATTCCAGCAGCTCCGAGAGTCACGCGGCCTGGAGCACGACGGACTGCTCCTCCCTGCCGAAATCGCAGATACCTACTTCCATCTGTCGCAACAGCATCGCTCCGCCTGGACCCACGAGATCGATCTGCGGTCGTTCTCGGACCGCCCGTGGTGGAATCACTGACGCCTCTACACTTGAAAGGGCTCACTTTGGCTGACTCAGCTTCGTACACGCCACCGAAGGTCTGGAAATGGGACTCTGAAAGCGGTGGGCGTTTTGCAAAGATCAATCGTCCGATCGCGGGAGCTACGCATGAGAAGGAGCTGCCGGTCGGAGAGCACGCTCTCCAGCTCTATTCGCTCGCGACACCCAACGGCGTGAAGGTGACGGTGCTCCTGGAAGAACTGCTGGCTCTCGGCAAGCAGGACGCGGAGTACGATGCCTACCTCATCAACATAGACGGCGATCAGTTCGGAAGTGGCTTTGTCGCGGCCAATCCAAACTCGAAGATCCCGGCGCTGGTCGACCACAGCACATCGCCGCCGACCAGGGTCTTTGAATCTGGAGCGATCCTGGTCTACCTGGCTGAGAAGTTCGATGCGTTTCTTCCCAAAGCTCCTGCTCCTCGGGCTGAATGCATGTCTTGGCTGTTTTGGCAGATGGGCAGTGCCCCGTATCTGGGCGGAGGCTTCGGCCACTTCTATGCCTACGCACCCGAGAAGTTCGAATATCCAATCAATCGCTACGCCATGGAAGTGAAACGCCAGCTCGACGTGCTGGACCGGAACCTTGCCGAGCGGAGATATCTCGGCGGCGACGAGTACACGATCGCCGACATGGCCACCTATCCCTGGTACGGCGGCGTGGTGTTGAACAACAGCTACGACGGCGAGGTGTTCCTTGACGCGAAGTCGTACACGAACGTCGTCCGCTGAGCTTCGGAGATTCAGAAACGCCCCGCGGTGCAACGCGGCCGGCGCGTCAACAAGCCCTGGGGACCGGAAGAAGAACGCGTACCCGAGCGCCACGCGGCGAGCGATCTGGACTAGCCTGAAGGATAGGCATCATGGGGGGGTGGCGTCTGTAGGGCGAGCCGTGAGCCCGGTGGGGAAGCGAGCCGAGGCCGATCTGCTTCGAGAAGCGAAGAAGCAGTTCTCCTTACTCAATGGGCAGGTTCGGTGCCTTTAACTCAGCCTCACGAAGCGGTAAATCGGAGCTGAGGAAAAACTCGTCAAGCTGCGGCGGCGCCACTGACGTTGCCGAGAGCATATCGTGCACCTGACCACGATGATGAACCTGGTGCGTGAACAGATGCGCAAGCACGCTCCAGACAGCCTCCGTGTACTGTGTACCGTCCAAAAGCTTGAACGACACCATTGAGGCAAGGGTTTCGGGCGTCGCGGCTTCGCAGTACTCGATCAGCGCTCTATCGGCTGTCACCTGATCCTCCACTAGTGGCGCGAGTTCGCTGTGCAATTCGTCCCCAACGTCGGCGGGCAGGTACTGCTCTCCAGTTAAGCGCTCTAAGTAGAGCCAATCTACGAAGACGATGTGATCAAGGTGGATGTGTATGGAGCCGAAAAAGCTCGGGCGGTTCGCGTAGTACTCCGGGGCAGGCAGACGCAAACATGCCGAATGCAGGCGATGATTGCTCCAGTGGTTGTTTCTGGCTTGGGCTATGAGGTAATCGCCGAGTCCAGGACACACCGCGTAGTTTCCACTGCTCTTCGGAAAGTGACGGTATAGAACCGCTAGAACCAGAACTACCACCGATTGCGCGACCTGTCGACTCGAACTAGGTCCAGAGCAGGCGGTTCAGCAGCGAGAGCACGACGGCCAGGCAAACGGCACTAGCGAGGACTAGCACGGCTCGGGTTGCGCTCGCGCCCGAGCGCCGACGCTCCAGCCACCAGAGCGACCCGCTGAAGAACGCTGTCAAACCCGCAAGCAACAGCAGCAGCGCGGAAAGCGCATAAAACAGGATCCGGGACGGCTCCTCGGTGATCCCGATGAGAGCGGGGTCGGGCACCTGCACCCCAAGCAGGCCCACGAGGGCCGCCAGCGCGCTCGCGAGGAACAGCCCGCGGTAGATCCCCTCACGACGCATCGATCCGGCCTATCTCTTCGACCACCCCACGCACACTCCGAAGCCAATCAGCACGACAAGCAGGCTACCGGCAACACTCAGATGAGGGTTCTGAAACATGGCTCCCGCCGCGTAGATCGGCGCGCCAAGCAGCAGTGAGGCGAGAATTGCCGCGAAAACAGCGTTGCTTGTCGCAGGGCGACAGAGTCGAGTAGAGGGTTGCCCGTCGATCGAGGACCAGCACCGGCCCGATGGGGATGCCGGGGCTGGGCGAACGAGTCAATCGCAGGCCGGCACCTTGGGGTCCTTGCGGGAGACCCGAGTGTAGTTCCACTTGCAGGTTCCGTAGGTCCGCGAGCCTGGGAAGAAAGAATCGCTCTCGTAGTGGCTGTTCGCGTCCAGCCGTCCCTCGCCGTTCCGCTTGGTCACAATGTGCTGGATTCGGACCACCTCGTTCTCGGAGATGCCACCGCAGGCGTGGATCATCGCCTCACCATCGTTGGGTCCGCCCTTGAGGTGCTGGATCGTCCCTTCATAGAGGATGCCGAAACCGCTGACGCGGACACGGTCTCCCAATTGGGTGATCTCCAGCGGGTCGGGGAAGACGTGAAGGGTGTACTCGCCGTCGATCAGCTCGTCGCAGACCGCCTGCCCCTCCCAGTTACCGGTCAGGTCGAGCGGTGCTGCCCCGAGTCTCTGCGCGACTGCGGCCTGCCCGACGAACAGGGCCAATACAAGAACCAGCAGGCTAAACAGCTTCATGAAGTGTCTCCAGAATCTCATGAAGTGTCTCCAGAATCGGATTTCCTACCAATTTGGACCGCCTTTTCAGTACGAGCTTCAGTCGATGGATCCTCTCCGTGGGTGGCGTGCTGAACCGCCACCGATCGACGATCCGTGACACGCGCGCCTCAGGGGAAGTATACGCTCGGTCAATAATCGTGCGTCAAATTCGGTCTGCCGAGTTTCCGGACCGACTCATAGTTGTAGATCAAGCGCAGAGTCCAGCGCTTGGTCGGGATCAGCGAGTCGGATGCACTGCGCGGTTCCTTCAGGGTTGGCTACCGCACGGATCCTGCCTAGGGAACGCTGACGTGGTCGCGATCCGCCTGCGCAACCGTGTGGAGGAGCTGGCCCCGGTCCAGCGCGCCGTCGACGCATTCGTTCAGGACCACGACCTGGGCGAACGGGACCCGCGCGTGCTTCAGCTGGTGCTGGAAGAGATCGTCACGAACCTCATCCGACACGGCTATGACGACGACCTGCACGAGATCCTCGTTCGGATCGAGCTCGACGAGAATCGGCTCACCATCCAGATCGAGGACGACGATCGCTCCTTCGATCCCGGGAGCGTGCGGAGTCCGGATGCGGACGCGCCAATCCTCGACCGACCGATTGGCCGGATGGGGTTCCACCTGGTGCGCGGCTTCGTGGACGAGCTCGATCACCGCCGCCGCGCCGCCAGGAACATCCTGACGCTGCGCAAGCGCGGGGTCAGTAACGAGTAGAAGCCTAAGGCATCAGACCCGAAGGGAGACGAACGAAGAAGGCTCCTCTAGCCAACCCAATCGAAGGAGAAATCGACGATGAGCTCGCGACTTGGACGCAATCGCAACCTGACAAGTGCCGTTGTTGCCACGTTTTTTGCGCTGGGTGTTTTCACTGCCTGGACTAGCGCTGCCCAGGACAAGACTCTGTATGAACGCCTTGGGGGATACGACGCCGTCTCGGCAGTCGTGGACGACTTCGCCGGAAAGCTGTTCGAGGACCCAGTTGTCGGCGCTCGCTTCTTCGGTATGAGTGACGACTCGCGCGAGGGGTTTCGCCAGAAGAACAAGAACTTGATCTGTAACGTGACCGGTGGGCCCTGCAAGGTCATCAGTCGTTCGGCGGCCACTACTCACCGCGGGCTCGGCATCAAGGCAAGTGAGTTCGACATCGTCGCCCAGCACCTGGTCGACACGTTGAACAAGTTCAGTGTTCCGGAAAAGGAATACAACGAGCTCATGGCCATCATCGCCAGCCTACGGCCCGACATCGTCGAGGTCGAAGGCAAATAGCTGACCGACTTCTTGCTGGTCCGGTGGCAGAGCCCTTGCTAGAGGGTTAACCTGGAATCCAGGCCGTTTAACCTAGTAACTAGGTTAATTGACCTACTAATCAGGTTAAACAGGAACTTCTGAAGCGTAAACAACAGTGCTTGAAGGACTTTTCGGGAATCCTACCGCCGAGAAGGTACTGCTCTATCTGGAGCAGTATGGGGAGGGTTACGCAAACGGGATCGCCGAGAAATTTGATGGAGTCTCAGTGAGCATGGTCCAGAGGCAACTTGAGCGGTTCGAGCGCGCCGGAGTGCTTGTCAGCCTCATGAAGGGCAACACAAGGATCTTCACCTGGAACCCTAGCTACGCATTCCTTGACGAAGTGCGAACCCTTCTCAAGAAGGCACTCAGCGTCCTCCCAGACGAAGAGCGTCAGCGCTACTTCACTGAGAGGAGGCGTCCCAGACGCTCGAGGAAGCCGCTGTGATCGAGGTCCACCCTGAGATGAGCAGAGAAGAGCTTGGGGGACTGGTCTGCGAGACCCTAAACAGACACGGCATCACCGTGGTCCTTTCAGGTGGTGCGGCGGTCTCGATCTACTCGCACAATGAGTACGAGTCCGATGACCTAGATCTGATTCACGCAGGCTGGAGCTGCCCCGTTTCGGTGGACACCTGAGCGCTTGGGATCTCCCCGAGCGCTCATGGTTGATTGTCTCTGATTCCTTTCCTGAAGTCCTTGCGAGACTCGGCCCCGCAGGGGGTCGATCCGGGCAAAGCCTGGCTCAGGCTGCCTGCGCACGTTCGAACTCGATCGGCGAGAGATAGCCGAGTGCCGAGTGTCTCCGTCGAGGATTGTAGAAGCCTTCGATGAAGTCGAAGATCGCGATCCTCGCCTCGCTCTGGCTGCGGAAGCGGACGCGATCGAGCAGCTCGCACTCGAGCGTGGCGAAGAAGCTCTCGGCCAGCGCGTTGTCGTAGCAGTCGCCCACCGATCCCATCGACGGCTGGACTCCCGCTTCGCGACACCGCAGCCCGAACGCGATCGAGGTGTACTGGCAGCCCTGGTCCGAGTGGTGGATCACAGCGGTGGCCCGCCGCTGCCCTAGCGCCATGTTGAGCGCGTCCAGCACGAGCTCGGTGCGCAGGTGGTCCGCCATCGCCCAGCCGACCACCCGTCGACTCCACGCATCGACCACGACCGCCAGGTACAGGAACCCGACCCACGTCGGCACGTACGTGATGTCCGCCACCCAGAGCTGGTCGGGACCCGGTGCTCCGAAGTCGCGCTCGACGAGGTCCGGGGCAGGACGCGCGTCACGATCCCGTTTCGTCGTCCACGCTCGCCGTCGACGAGAGACCCCTTCGATCCCGGCCCGGCGCATCAGTCGCGAGACCCGCTTGCGAGCCACCCGCACGCCGTCGGCGCCGAGCTCGGCGTGGATCCGCGGAACCCCGTAGGTCCCTCGCGAGCCCGCATGGATCTCCACGATCCGCCTCTCGAGCGCCTCGTCCGCGCAGAATCGCGCGGACGGCTCCCGCTGGCACCACGCGTAGTAGCCGCTGGTGGAGACCCCCAGCGTGTGGCACATGCGCTTCACGGCGAACTCGGCCCGGTGGTCGCTCACGAACTCGAACGCCCGCGGGGCGTAGAGCCGGTCTCCTGAGCGAACCAGGCCGCGGCTTTTTTCAGGATCTCCTTCTCCTCGCGAAGCACACGCACCTCGCGGCGGAGACGCCGGAGCTCCTCCTTCTCCTCCGTCGTCAGGCCGTCCGTGCGGGTACCTTCATCCCGCTCGGCCTGGCGGACCCAGTTCCAGATCGACTGCGCTGTTGGCTCGAACTCCCGCGAGAGCGACTCGGGCGTCCGACCCCCTCGCACCAGGTCGACCATCTGCTGCCGGTACTCCGGCGAATACGGCGATCGGCTCCTCGGCATCGTGACCCCCCTTCTCCCAAGTGTGAAGGTGTCTACGAAACCGGGTCAACTCCAGTCCTCGCCAAACGCGTTGATTTGGCTATGGAGGAGCTGGGCTTCCAGAAGGAAACAGGACGCCACTGGAAGCACCCGAACACAAGGCTATGGATCGAGTTCCCACCAGGTCCGGTCACAGTAGGGAACGAAATAGTGACCGAGTTCTCCGAGAGAGAAACGAGCTTTGGTGCCCTGCGAATCCTCCCACCAACCGAGTGCGTAATGGATCGCCTTGCGCACTATTTCCACTTCGACGATCCGCAGGCGCTAGATCAAGCGATCGCGGTAGCTAGCAGGCACTCGGTGGACCTCGCAAGGATCGAAGAGTGGTCACGCGGGGAGGCGAGTGAAAACAAGTTCACTGACTTCGTTACCCGGCTTGCGGAACGAAACCCATAGTTCCAGGTCGACGCAGAGCGGACCCTAGACCTCGTCCGCGCTCGCGCAGATGCGGAACAGCTTGTTCAGGCCCGAGATCTCGAAGATCTTCAGCACGAACTCCTGCAGCGCCACGAACACCAGGCTGCCCCCGTCGGGCTCGAGCTTCTTTGCTGCCGACAGAAACGAGCGCAGGCCCGCGCTGCTCACGTACTCGAGCTGTCCGAGGTCGAACACCAGGTCCCGGTTCCCGTCGTGGATCAGCGCGTCCAGCTGCCGATCCAAGTCGGGTGCGGTGGCCATGTCGAGGCGTCCCTTCACGTGGATCCAGGTCCCCGTCGATCGGGTCTCGATCTCTGTCTCCATATGACGGGCCTCTCTTGGCGGTATGATACTCGCTGGTTCGCCTGAGCGGGGGAGGGAGAGGGATACGTGAGCGAGCCCGGCCGGTCCTCTGGTCTTCGCTACGAGGTGACCGACCGACCGCCCCACCTCCTCTCGGCGGCGCTGGGCTTCCAGGTCGTGGTGGTGATCCTGGCGGGAATCGTTATCACGCCCATCATCGTCCTGAAGGCAGCCGGGAGCTCCGAGCAGGTCATGAGTTGGGCCATCTTCGCAGCGCTCCTCGTGAGTGGCCTGACGACGATCCTCCAGGCACGCCCGCTCGGGCCGATCGGGGCGGGATATAGCCTGTTCATGGGCACGTCGGCCGCCTTCATCGCCGTGTCCACGACTGCAGTCCGGGAGGGCGGCCTGCCCCTGCTGGCGACCCTGGTCGTTCTTTCCTCGCTCATCCAGTTCACGTTCTCTGCCCGGCTGTCGCTCCTGCGCCGGATCATCACGCCGACCGTCGGGGGCACCGTGATCATGCTGATCGCAGTGGACATCTTCCCCATTTGTTTCCGCCTGGTCACGACGCTGCCCGCGCACATCGAGCCGACCTCCCTCGCCGGACCCTTCACCGCGGGTGCCACGGTCGTCGTGATTCTGGCTATTTCTCTGCTCTCGTCCGGGCAGGCCAGGCTCTGGGGAGCCCTGTGTGGAGTCGTCGCGGGCTGTGCAGTGGGCTCGTTCTTCGGCCTGCTCGACCTGACGGCGGTGCGCGAGGCCTCATGGCTGGGATTGCCCCGCGCTGGCTGGCCCGGCCTCGATCTCTCGTTCGACACCACGCTCCTGGCCCTACTCCCCGCATTCATGATCGTCACCGTTGTCGGGGCCATCGAGACCTTCGGCGACGGCATCGCCATTCAGCGGGCGTCGGCGCGGACGCAGCAGCCCGTCGACTTCAAGGCCGTTCAGGGCGCGATCAATGCCGACGGAGTCGGGAACCTGCTCTCCGGGCTCCTTGGCACGCTTCCGAACACGACCTACTCGACGAGCATTGCGGTCGTCCAGCTCACCGGCGTCGCCGCGGCGCGCGTCGGTGTATACGGCGGCGCGCTCCTGATGTCCGTCGCCTTCCTGCCCAAGATCTCGGCCTTGCTCCGGTCGATCCCCGACGTAGTCGTCGGCGCGTTCCTGCTGGTCCTGCTGGTGCTGCTGTTCGCCCAGGGGCTGCGCCTTGCGGCCGGTGGGGGTCTCTCGTACGAGAATGGATTCGTGGTCTGTCTGTCCTTCTGGCTGGGCATGGCCTTTCAGAACCAGCTCGTCTTCCCTGACCATCTTCCGGAATGGGCGCACACGCTGCTCGACAACGGCATGACCTCGGGCACCCTCGTCGCGGTGCTGCTCACCTCTGTGCTCGCCATCAAGAACCGCACGCGCGATCGGATCACGCTCGAAGCCTCAACCGCCGCGATCCCCGAGCTGCAAGACTTCCTCTCCCGCCTCGCCACCAAACTCGGCTGGGACAAGGGCGCCACCGACCGGCTCCAGCTCGCGGGGGAAGAGGCCCTGCTCTTCCTCCTCGGCAAGGAGGAGGAGGCATCGCGTGCCACACCGAGCCCGATTCCGGTCTCAGCGAGAGAGGTCGACGGCCTACTCGAGCTCGAGTTCCTGAGCGGACCCGGTGCCGAGAACATCGAGAACCTCGTCCGCGAGCTCGGCGAGCGTGATCAGGTCACGGCGGAAGACGCTGGGCTTCGAATCCTCAGTCATCTGGCAACCGAGCTCCGACACGAGCAGTTCCACGATCGGACCTACCTCTCGGTCAAGCTCGACAGCAGGCCTCTGTCGTAGAGCGGGTAGGGCTCAGCCGCGCCCGCCCCCCTCGAGACGCACCGCCAGCACGGCGACGTCGTCCGTCTGGAGGGTTCCCAGTTCGAACTCCTCGACGCTCGCGCGAATCGCGTGGACGGCGTCTTCGGCCGACGCGAAGCGCCGCGACCCGAGCAGGTCCACCAGGCGCTCCTCGGAGAAGAACCGCCCCTCGGAATCCGTCGCCTCGGTTACCCCATCGGTGTAGAGAACCATCAGGTCACCGGCCGAGAGCTGGAGGGCGCCCTCGGCGTACGCCATCCCGGCCCAGGCACCGAGCAACGGTCCGTGGCGCCCGGCGACGGATTCGACCCGACCGTCCGAACGTTTGAGAACCGGCGGGTTGTGGCCCGCGTTGGCATAGACCAGCTCGCCCGTCTTCAGGTCGAGCACGCCGAAGAAGAGGGTGACGAACATGCACGATTCGTTTCGGTCGGAGAGCTCGTCGTTCAGACGCGCCATGATGCGCGCTGGAGACAAATCGTCCCGGGCGAGCGACTTGAGGAGCGTCGCCGTCTTGGCCATGAACAGGGCCGCGGGCGTTCCCTTCCCCGAAACGTCGCCGACTCCGAAGGTGAGCCGGTCGTCGTCCATCAGGGAGAAGTCGTAGAAATCGCCGCCCACCTCGCGCGCGGGCAGCAGGCTCGCGAAGATCGCGAACTCACCGCGTTCGGGGTAGGGGGGAAAGGTCCGGGGCAGCATGCTCATCTGGATCTCGGCGGCGACCTCGAGCTCCCGGCGGGCGGTTTCGCTCTCGACCTGAGCTGCCGCCAGGCGTTGATTGGAGATCGCGAGCCCCGCCGACGACGCCAGGATCTGGAGCACCTCGGCGTCGCGCTCGGTGAAGTGGCCGTCCCCGGCTCGCTTGTTGATCAGCTCCACCGCGCCGACCACCTGGTCCGAGAAGCTCATCGGCGCGCACAGGATCGAGCGGGTCACCAGTCCCGAAGCCTCGTCCGCCTTTCCCGAAAAGTCCGGGTCCTGCGAGACGTCGAAGACCGTCTGGCAGGTCTTCTCGCGTACGCTCTTTCCAACGATGCCCTCGGACGCGGGAAGCCGCGTGCCGACGATCGGGTTCGGGCCCACGCAGGTATTGCAGACCAGTTCGCCCACCCCGTCGTCCAGGATCCAGAGCGAGCCCGCCTCTGCGCCCACGTGGGACGCGATCGAGCCCAGGGCGCGCTCCAGTACGCCGTCGAAGTTCCGCGCCTCCGCAAAGCCACGCGCCATCTCGGCAATCAGCGCAAAGGCGTCACCGTATTCGATCGTAGCGGCATCCAGATCCGCCATAGCGCCTCCTCTAGCAACCAGCCTACTCCAGGCGCTGTGGATCTGCTCTCAGCGGCGACTCAGGAATCCGGAGCCGCCTGCCTTAGCCGAGATCCGCGAGGGCCGTCTCGCGATCGGCGTACACCACCACGAAGTTGTCGAAGCCCGTCATCTGCAGGACTTCCCGAACCTCGCCCTGAGCCGAGCTCGCGCCAAGCCGTCCTCCCTTCTCCTGGAGTCGACGCGCGCCCACGAGCAGCACTCGCAATCCGGCGCTGCTCACGTATTCGAGGTCCACGAGGTCGAGAAGGATCGACATCTCTCCCGACTCAATGTTGCGGAGCAGCTGCTCCTGGAAGGCGTCCGCGCTGTTCGCGTCGAGGCGACCGCTCAACACCATCACCAGGGTCGACTTGATCCGCGCTTCCTTCGTCTCCATTCAGGCCCTCGCGCGCGCCCGGTTCGGGCGTGGTCAGACGTACCGGATTGTCATGGCCTTGGCGAGCTCGAGCCGCAACGAGTCCAACGAGCGGGCCACGGCCTGGCCGATCAGATCGAGCTGTCCGATCTGGCGAATGCGCGGTGCCAGGCGCTGCGCTTCATCGTCACCCAGGATCTCCACAAAGAGCGTGCAGGCGTCCGCCAGGCTCACGAGCACCACATCGTGGGGAGACGGGATCTCGTCTCCCTTCAGCAGCTCCAGGATGCGCGTTCTGACCTCGCGCTCCTCCACCCCGTCGACCATGGGGTAGCGCCGGGTCTTGAATACCACAGGACTCGCTTCTCGACTCGGCGCAGGATGCCTCGCTCCACCAGCCGATCCAGAGCCGTCTCCTCAATCGCGGCGCCGTCCTGGGACAGGTCGAAAACCCAGGCCCGCGCATCCTTCGTCTTGCCCTCGGCGATCCGGGCCAGGTAGTGGTCCAGGAGCGCATCGCCCGTCGGTTCAGCATCCACGAGCACCAGCTGCTCCGGGTCCGTATCGATCTTCGAGCGCAGAGCCAGCTCCATCAGCACCGCGCCCGCGAGGGCGAAGGATCGACTCAGCGGTCCGGCTCCGGCGCCCGGTTGCATTCCCGCGATCGGGTTTGCGAAGCGTCCTGTCTCGTCGTCGAGGACGAGCAGCAGGATCTCCTCCGGCAGAGTCAGCATCGCCGGGACCTCCATGGACTGGGCGCGCCCAGCGTAGCACGACCGCGTGCAGCTACGGCATTTGCGCCTGAGGGCTCGGTCGGTGGAGAATCTCGTGGTGCTCGGGACACGCCACGTCCGATCAGACTGCACGCCCCTCTGATGGGGTCCTCGCTGCGGGGGCTCGCGCTCGGGCTCGGCCTCATCGCGCTGGCGTCGGCCGCACTCCTGTTTTCGGATCGTGATCGGCGCGTCGCGCGCGCCAAGTCCGATGCAGTCGCCACGGAGCGATCCTTCCGCATCGGCCTCGTCTACTTCGCGCCCGAGGAGGGCTTCCAGGTGTGCCACCGAGGCCTGATGGACGGCCTGCGCGCACATGGCTTCGAGGAGGGCCGCAACCTGGAGGTGGTACGGGCCCACGCCCAGGCTGAGATCGCCATGATCCCGACGCTGCTCCAGGACTTCGATTCCCGCGGCCTCGATCTGATCGTGACGTTCACAACTCCGTGCCTCACGGCTGCCTGTTCCGCGGTGCGCAACACTCCCGTCGTCTTCACCTACGTCTACGATCCCATCGCCGCAGGCGCGGGCACAAGCTTCGCGGATCATCTGCCCTTGGTGACGGGTGTCGGCTCGTTTCCTCCCGTGGCGGAGACCGTCGATCTGATCCAGGAGCTCGTGCCGGGCGCGCGTCGCATCGGCAGCGTGCACAACAGCGCAGAGGCCAACTCCGAGAAAGTGCTCAACGTGGCGCGCCCCATCTTCGAGCAGAAGGGTCTCGCACTCGAAGAGGTGACGGTGTCGACGACCGCCGAGGTCCTCCAGGCAACCCAGGCAACCGTGGCGCGAGGCGCCGATGCCATCTGGATCACGGGCGACAACACCGTGCAGCAGGCCTTTACCAGCGTCGTTCAGGCCGCGCGCGCGGCTCACATCCCGATAGTCACGAACATCCCCGAGCAGCTCGCGCAAGGAGCTCTGGCTGCCGTGGGCATTGCATTCTACGACAGCGGAGTCGCGGCCGCCGAGCTCGCGGCCCGCGTGCTCAAGGGCGAGTCCCCGAGTCAGATCCCGTTCCGCAACGTGGCCGCGGTCTGGCGCAGCGTGAACATCGACGTGGCCCGCGAGCTCGGGCTTGAAGTGCCCGAATCCGTGCTCTCCCGCGCGGACGAGGTGATCGACTCGTCGGGCCGTCTCGCGCGGAGCGCCACGGCCACCCACCGGGACTCCGGAGACGTCGCCGCCCTCGACCGCACCTGGAAGCTCGATCTCATCGAGTACACGAACATGATCGAGGTGGACGAGATGGAGGAGGGGATCCGCGCTGGACTCGCGGAGGCCGGCCTCGTCGCGGGACGCGACTTCGAGCTGCGGGTCCGCAATGCTCAGGGCGACATGGCGACGCTGTCCATCCTGGTGGACGCGGCGATCAGCGAGGGTACCGACCTGCTGCTCACGCTCTCGACACCTGCTTTGCAAGCCACGGCTCAGCGCGCCCGCGGCCGGCCCGTGGTCTTCAGTCTGACGTCCAACCCCTTCCTCGCAGGCGTCGGGACGAGCAATCGGGATCACCTGCCCAACGTGACGGGCGTACCCACACCGAGCGCGTACGAGGAGCTGGTGCAGCTCATGCTCGAGCTCATGCCCGACGTGCAGCGCATCGGCACCCTGACGATCCCCGCGGAAGCCAACTCGGTCTTCAACACGCAGGAGCTCGAGCGAGTCGCGCAGCGCGCCGGCCTCGAGCTCGTCTCCGTGGCTGCCAACACGAGCTCCGAGGTGAGCGACGCCGCACTGGCGCTCACCAGCCAGGACATCGATGCCGTCGCTCAGGTGGCAGGAAGTCTCACGACCACGGCCTTCGTCGCCATCATGCGCGCGGCCGAGCGACGCGACCTGCCCGTCTTCGGGTTCATCTCGAGCAATGTGCGCCAGGGCGCGGTGGCGGCCCAGGCACGCGACTACGAGGACGCGGGGAGGAAGACGGGGCACATGGCCGCGCGTGTGATGCGCGGCGAGGATCCGGCCCGCATGCCCTTCGAGCCCGACCAGTCGACGCGCTTGCTCGTGAACCCCGAGGCAGCTCGCCGCGTCGGCATCGTACTGCCCTCGACGGTCCTGGCTCGCGCGGCCGAGACGGTAGGGGAGTAGTCCGTGGAGATCGCGCGGCGACTCGACGGCGACGTCCTCGTGCTCGAGCTGACGGGACGTCTCGACGCCCGCTGGTCTGATCACGTGGCGGCGAGCCTCGAGACCGCACTGCGCGAAGGCCGCCACCAGCTGCGGCTCGACCTAGCTCACGTCGACTACATCAGCTCGGCGGGCATCCGGGTGCTCATCCGCTACTCCCAGCAGCTCCGTCGCATCGGCGGCTCATTCGGGATCAGCCAGCCCGCGCAGCCCGTGGTCGAGGTGCTCGAGATGGCCGGGGTGCTTGCGCTGCTCGAGGTCGCCGCGCCGGCAGATCGCGCATCCGGCACGAGCGTCGAGCGAAGCATCGGACGCTTTGAGCTGTACCCCCTGACCCCCGGAGCGCGGGCGCGCTGCCAGGTCATCGGAGACCCGTCGACGTTCGAGCGCGATTTCACGGCCGCCGACTGCCAGAGGATCGCTTACCCCGAAACGAGCTTCGGTCTGGGCCTGGGTGCCCTCGGCCGCAGCTTCGCGGACTGCCAGGGCCGTTTCGGCGAGTTCCTGGCCGTGGCCGGCAGCGCTACCTACCTGCCGACGGACGGTACGCAGGTACCGGACTTCCTCCTCGCCGAGCAGGCCCTCGTCCCGGAGCTGCACGTGCTCTACGGTGCGCGCTGCCAGGGCGACTTCGCCCAGCTTGCGCGCTTCGAAACGGATCCCGAGCTCGGAGCGGCACCGCTCTCGCAGCTCGTCGCTACGAGTCTCGAGCTGGCCGACGCGCAGGCCGCCGGGCTCGTGATCCTTGCCGACGCGACCGGGCTCCTGGGTGCGGCGCTGCGCCGCTCGCCGGTGCAGGCCGAAGGCGGGCCGAGCCTCGCGTTTCCCGAGATCCGGAGCTGGCTCTCGTTCACCTCGGAGCGCGCCTTCCCCAACTGCCTGGCTCTCGTGGTGGGCCTGGCTGCGCGAGAGGCGCCCTCGGGTCTGGAAGCGCTGCTGCGCCCGCTGGGTACGAGCGGCCTGCTCGGCCACTTCCACGCTGTGGCCTTCTCCTACCGGCCGCTTCCCCAGGGCCGCCTCGAGCTGCGAGAGACCGTGCGCGAGCTCTTCGAGGAGCAGACGCTCCAGGGGCTGCTCCATCTTCTGCATGACGACCGGGAGCTCGTCGGCGTGGGCGAGAGCGAGTTCACTCGCGGCGCCTGCTGGATCGCACCCCTGGGTGAAGTCGTGGCGGGCGGGTCGTCGTGACCCTGCTGCTGGGCTCATTGACGATCGGGCTCATCCTCTCGCTCCTCGCGCTCGGAGTGTTCATCAGCTTTCGCGTCTTCCACTTCCCCGACATCACCGCCGACGGCTCTCTCACCACGGGCGCAGCCATTGCCGCCGTGCTGATGGTGGGCGGTGCGCCGCCCTTGCTCGCCACGTTGGCCGCTATGGCCGGCGGCTTCGTCGCCGGTGCCGTCACCGGAGTGCTGCACGCGCGCTTCCGGATCAACGGGCTGCTGGCGGGGATCCTGGTGATGACCGCGCTCTACTCGATCAACTTGCGCATCATGGGAAAGAGCAATGTGCCCCTCCTCTCGTCGGAGACGCTGGCCACCCAGGCGGCGCGCTTCGGAGAGCGTGTGCTGGGGAGCGCGGACGTGATGATCGCGGGCTGGTCCATCGCTATCCGCGACCTCTCGGACCTGACCGCCGCACTCGGCGTGGTGGTTCTGCTCGGATGCGGGCTCTACGTCTTCTTCCGCACGCAGGTCGGCGCCGCGATGCGGGCCACGGGCGACAACCCGCAGATGATCCGGGCCCTCGGCGTCGACGTGGGCCGCATGATGATCCTGGGACTGGCGCTCTCGAACTCGCTCATCGCTCTTGCGGGGGCGCTGCTCGCCCAGTACCAGGGCTTCGCCGACGTGCAGATGGGGATCGGCATGGTCGTGCTGGGGCTCGCCAGCGTGATCATCGGCGAATCCCTCGTGGGCGGGCGAGGGTTCGGCTTACTCATCGCGGGCGCGGCAATCGGATCGGTCCTGTTCCGGTTGCTCGTGGCCATCGCGCTGCGCGCGGGTCTTGACCCGAACGACCTCAAGCTGGTGACGGCGCTGTTCGTGTTCGCTGCCCTGGTGCTGCCGGGCCTCGGCCCGTGGCTGCGGAAGCGACGGGCATGAGCGAGACGGCGCCGCTTCTGCTGCTGGATGGGGTCACCAAGACGTTCTCGGCCGGCACGCCGAACGAGGTGCGGGCGCTGCGCGGAGTGAGCCTGAGCATCGAGCCGGAGGCGTTCGTGGTCGTCGTGGGGACGAACGGCTCCGGGAAGTCGACGCTGCTGGGCGCCGTCGCGGGGAGCATCCCTGTGGATGCAGGCACGGTCCGCCTCTCCGGCCGCGACGTCACGCGATGGGGCGAGCACCGCCGCGCCAGCCTGGTGGGACGCGTCTTCCAGAATCCGTTCAGCGGCACTGCTCCCCAGCTCAGCGTCGCCGAGAACCTGGCTCTGGCAGTGGGACGCGGACGGCGCCGAGGTCTCGGCCGCCTGCTCGGCGGGAGTCTGTACAGGGAGATCGCGGAGCGCGTGCGCGCCCTCGCCATGGGGCTCGAGGAGCGCCTGGATCAGCCGATCGGCCTGCTGTCGGGCGGTCAGCGCCAGGCCCTGACCCTGCTGATGGCGACCTGGCAGAAGCCCGAGCTCTTGCTCCTCGACGAGCACACTGCGGCGCTGGATCCCAAGAGCGCGGACCAGGTCAACCGACTCACCGACCGGGTAGTGCGCGAGCAGGGGCTCACGACGCTCATGGTCACGCACTCGATGCACCAGGCCGTGAACCTGGGCAGCCGGCTGGTAATGATGAACCATGGGAGCGTGCTCCACGACTTCGACGCGACGGAGAAGCGGCGCCTTCGTGTGGAGGATCTGCTCTCGAACTTCGAGGAAGTGAGACGTGGTGAACGGCTCGACGAGGACGCGGCGCGGCTTCTGCGCGAGGCCTATGTCTAGGGGGACGTGCGTCGTTGCGCTGCTCCTGGCCGGGCTGGTCCTGCTGGAGCTCTCCTGCGCGGCGAAGGCCGGCTGAGTTGGCGGGACCCACCGAGATCGTGCTGCTCAATCGGATCGAGGAACTCCCTCGGCTCCAGCAAGCGCTCGACGCCTTCGCCGAGAAGCACGGCCTAGAACGGAAGGTCCTGATCGAGCTCAACTTGATCCTGGAGGAGCTGGTGACGAACGTGATCTACCACGGTTACGAGGACGATGCGGAGCACCAGATCACGATCGGGCTGGCTCTCGACGCGGGGCGGCTCCGCATCGAAGTGGAGGACGACGGGCGGTACTTCGACCCGCGGGACGTACCTCCGCCAGACGTCGAGGCGAGCCTGGAGGAGCGCCCGTGCGGCGGGCTTGGCCTGCACCTGGTGCGAAGCCTGGTGGACGAGCTCAAGTACCACCGCAGCGACGGCCGCAACCTCCTCGTACTAGTGAAGAGCGGGACGCGAGAGCCGTGAGTGGGCGGAATCGGCGTCGAGGCCTCAGTCCCGGAGCTGGTCTCGGGTGACCACCAGACCACCGTCACGGGACTCATTGACCACGTGACGCTTCCTCCGATCCGAATCGGAGTGGAGTAGCCGCGGACGTCCACAACCGTCTGCTCGAATCTCCAGCCGGTCCCAGCAGTGTCGCGGCGTCCAGGATCCAGAGCGAGCCTGCCTCTGCGCCCACGTTGGACGCGATCACGCCAGTACGCCGTCGAAGTCCCGCGCCTCCGCGAAACCACGCGCCATCTCGGCGATCAGCGCAAAGGCGTCACCGTATTCGATCGTGGTGGGGCGGGTGTCGAGCGCATGGCTAGCTCTAATCCGAGCAAAGAGATCCGCTCCCTGAGCCGATAACGGTGCCGAGCAGGAGACGCTCACCGTCATGATAGGAGGTCGCCTTGCTTGACGTACGTCTTCGCAGACTGCAGCTGACACTCGCGGTCTTGGTGATCCTGGTCGCGCCATCCGGTGACGCGCATGCCGCCGAGGCGGGAGACCTCCCCGAGCTCAACATCGAGCAGATCCTGGAGCTCGACCTGGACCTCGACGCCATGGGCATCACCGGGATCCACCACGCGCACCTCGAGAACGAATGGATGTTCGGCTACCGGGCATCGAGTATGCGCATGCGAGACAACCGCAACGGTACGAGCCATCGGAGCACGAGCGACGTCCTGAGCCAGTTCATGATCGCTCCGACCGACATGACCATGAGGATGCACATGCTGGACATCATGTACGCGCCGAGCGATCGGGTGACGTTGATGTTCATGCTGCCCTACCTCGACCTGTCCATGGACCACCGGACGGCCGGCGGGGCTCGCTTCACGACGCGATCGAGCGGGGTCGGGGACGTAAAGCTGAGCCTCCTCTACAGCGCCTGGCGTCACGATGGGGAGGAGCGGACGGATAGGATCATCGTCGAGACGGGGACCAGCCTGCCGACGGGCAGCATTGGCATAAAGGACGCGACGCCAGCCAGTCGCACGACGCTGCCCTACCCCATGCAGCTCGGGTCGGGGACCGCCGACCTACTGACGGGCATCGCGTATCTCGGGCAGACGCGCCGCTGGGCATGGGGGACACGCCTGTTCGGGACGATGAGGTTCTACGAGAACCGCGAAGACTACCAGCTGGGAAACAGAGGCGAGTGGAATGTCTGGCTCTCTCGTAAGCAGTCCTCCTGGCTGAGCAACTCATTGCGCCTTCAGGCTCAGGTCTGGGGGAACATCCACGGGGCGGACTCGCGGCTGAATCCGGCGATGGTGCCGACCGCCGATCCGGATCTGCGCGGCGGCCGGCGACTCGATCTCCTCGTCGGCTCGAATATCTTCTTCCGCTCGGGGGCGCTGAAGGGCCACCGGATCATGTTCGAGTTCGGCGTTCCCATCTACCAGAGTCTCGACGGCCCGCAGCTCGAGACCGCCTGGCGCGCGAGCCTGAACTGGACGTTCACCTTCCGCAGATGAGCTGCCGAGCTCTCGCGGGCGCGCTCCTCGCCCTGACATGCTCCGCCGTGCTCGCCTTCCCGAGCTGGGCGCTGCCGCCGACAGAGCGGGAGTATCGCGTGCGCTCGGCGTTGCTCTACAGCGTCTCGAAGTTCGTGGAGTGGCCTCAGCGCACTGATCGTGAGCCTGACGACGACTTTCTGATCTGCGCGTTGGGAGAGGGCGCCTTCCATGCCGTGCTCTCGAGTGAGCTCGGTGGCAGGACTCTCCGAGGCAGGACGGTCCGCGTTCGCAGACTCGAAGGGTGGCAGGGCGCAGAACGCTGCGCAGCCCTGTTTGTCACCTTGGCGAGCGACGCGATCGACGAGAAACTCGGCGCGCTCCGAGACGCCGCCGTCCTCACGGTAGGCGCGGCAGACGGCTTCCTGGAGCAGGGCGGCATGATCGAGTTCGTGCGGCACCGGGGCAGTCTCACGTTCGAGGTCAACCTCGAGCGGGCAACCGCGGCCGGCTTGCGGATCGATGCTCGCATCCTCAAGCTCGCGCGCCGCGTCTACCGCGGAGGAGAGCCTTCTTGATGGGCTGGCTGCGCGACCTCTCCGTGACGCGAAAGCTCAGCCTGGGCACTTCGCTTGCGAGCGGGATCGCGCTCCTTCTGGCCTGCGCTGCCTTCGTCTCCCTGAACTACCTGGATCAACGGCATTCGATGGAGCGGCGCCTGACGGGCGTTGCCGACATGCTCGCTTACAATGCCGCGGCAGCGCTTGAGTTCGGCCAGACCGGTGGCGCCGAGGATGTCCTGTCCGCCCTTCGGTTAGAACACGATGTTGTTGGTGCCCGGATCTTCAAGCAGGATGGTACGCCCTTCGCGGACTACTTGGACCTCGCAGACGGGACGTGGACCTTTCCCGACACTCCGCCCGACGACCAGGTGATGTTCGAAGGTCATCACTTGGTCGTCGCACGGGGCATCGCCGTCGCCAACGAGCGGATCGGCAGCATCTACTTGCGGGCAGATCGGCGTGCGCTGGATACAGCCGCACTCTGGAACGCATTCATCACCGCGGGCCTGATCGTCGTCTGCATGCTCGTCTCGTTCGGTCTCGCGGCACGGGTCCAGGGGTCCATCGCAAGACCGATCCTGGACCTGGCGCGCGTCGCCAGAACGGTCTCCCGCGAGTACGACTACACTCGCCGGGCAACGAAGCACGGCAATGACGAGCTGGGAGCGCTCGTAGACGACTTCAACGAGATGCTTCGGCGGATCGAGCTCGAGCGGAAGCGCGCGGAGCTCGCCGTGATGGCCAAGACCAACTTCCTGGCGAACATGAGCCACGAGATCAGAACGCCGATGACGGCCATCCTCGGCTTTACCGACGAGCTTCTCGAGATCGGCGATCCGAGCGAAACACCAGGTGAGTGGACCGAGGCACTGCAGGCGATCCAGCGCAACGGTGCTCATCTGGTCGCGATCATCAACGACATCCTCGACCTGTCCAAGATCGAGGCGGGTCGAATGGAGCTCGAACGCCTTCGGTTCTCTCCCATGCGGATCGCCGAAGACGCAGTCTCCCTGCTCAGGGGTCGAGCGGACGCCAAGGGGCTAGAGCTGATCACGAGCTACCGGACCGGCATTCCAGAGAGTATGGAAGGGGATCCCACTCGGCTGAACCAGGTGCTCCTGAACCTGCTCGGCAACGCGATCAAGTTCACAGACGTCGGCAAGGTCATGCTCGAGGTCTCGTTGCTCTCGCCCGAGGACCACCCGCGCATCTGCATGAGTGTCGTCGACACGGGCATCGGGATCAGTGACGAGGACCGACTGCGCTTGTTTCGGCCGTTCGAGCAGCTCGATAACTCCACATCGCGCAAGCACGGGGGGACGGGCCTGGGACTTACGATCTGCGCAAGCCTCCTGGACCTGATGGGCGGCTCGATCAAAGTCGAGAGTGAGCCCGGTCGCGGAAGCCGGTTCCGCATCGAGCTCCCGACCGGCTCGCTGGACGGGTTCCGAATCGTCGAGCACTCAGGCACCGAGACGAAGCGAGAGCTGAGCAGCGAACGCAAGACCGTGCTCCCGCCTCTCCCTCCCGGATGTCGGATTCTCGTAGCCGAGGACTCCCCGGACACCCAGCGTCTCCTCGGCAGCATTCTCCGTCGAGCCGGCGCAGAGGTCTTCCTGGTCGACGACGGACACGCCGCCGTGGAGTCGGCCGTCGCCTCGCAGGACGAGGGCCGACCCTTCGACGTCATTCTGATGGACATGCAGATGCCCATCCTGGACGGCTATCAGGCCACGCGCACCCTTCGCGTCAGCGGGTACACCAACCCGATCGTCGCCCTGACCGCCCACGCGATGGAGGGCGAGGAGGACCGCTGTCTCCGCGCCGGCTGCGACGCCTACGAGACCAAGCCCATCGATCGCCGGCGTCTGATCGAGAGAATCCTCGGCTACCTCGCCGACCCCAAGAAGCCAGCGGAATCAGGCGCGGGCTAGGTTGGCTCGGCCTTGGGCGCGGCACAATCAACGTCCGAGCTCGTTTTCCGGACCTCACGCGACTGCACGGCGTAGACATCCTCGTGACCCGCGACCCCCCAGGGGACCCTCCCTGGATCCCCGGTTCCTCTGCCGGGAGCTCTCGCCTGCGGAGCTGGGTGGGTCGCGCAGCCGGTCGTGATTCTTCCCGGAAGAGCAATAGATGAATCCGCGTGTCGGCAGTTCGATTCTGCCCTGCGTCACCAGAAGAGCGCCCTAGTTTCAATGACTTAGAGCCGGCGGCCTGATGATCGACGCGGACCATGGACAGCCCGGGGTGCGACTCATACCTTGGTGCCTGATTCGTAATCAGCAGGTCAGCGGTTCGAGTCCGCTCGTCGGCTCCACAGTTTCAAGTAGTTATAGAGATGAGGGGCTGGAAGCGAGCTATGCGCGAGCAATCTAGGCGCGAGCGACCGCCCAAGCGCTACCCTGTCTCGTAGAGCCACTGAGAGAGGTCACAAGGAATTGGCGAGCAGCCAGAGCGAGCCCACCATCGCCAGAATAGATCGCGACAAACTCATAGAACGGATTAGGGAACTCCAAACGAAGGAACCCTGCCTGCTCGGGATCACGATCTGGGGTTGGACTGGTGACGGAAAGACTTGCAACCTGCTCACCGCCTTACACTACTGTGAGGCTACGACACTCGGGATCAGTTTCGCGAAGGTCCGAGACACCGATGATCTAGAGGAGCTGCAGACTCTCGAGGAGTATCGGGGTATTGAGCTAGCCCCGATTGCGCGGGCCTCCTCAGCTGAGCTGTCTAGACTCTCGGAGGCTTTCATCGACGACGCGAAGTGGCCACCAGGAACGGACCAGGGGAACTCTTACCTCGTGCGGCTCGACGACCTGGGCCGGACCCTCGCCTTTGCTCTGATCTGTGACCTGCCGGGCGGTAGCTATGTGGAACATGACGAGGCGGCGAAGGCTGTACTCAGAAACATGCACGCTTGCATGCTCCTCGTCGATGCCGAGCGCTTTCAGCTCGCAACGGTCCAAGGAAAGGCGTACAGGGACGATGTTCTACACCGGGTGAAGAAATGTGCGGTGGACAAAGTTCCGACTGCAATCGTCCTGACCAAGCAGGACAAGTTCGATGAATCCACCCGCAAGGTCGTGGACGATACGCAGGTCGTTCTCGAATTGACGACGGGTCAACACGCCGACGGTACGTTCCAGATCTTCCGTGCCTCGGTGGTCGGCGACGAGCTCGATGGTCCTTACACAGCGGAGGATCCGCCTCCGGCCCAGCAACGCGGTCCCAGCCAGCTCATACAGGCATGGGGTTGGCTGGCCGTCGAGGCGCTGTCGAAGGGAGCGGATCAGATTCGAAAACGACCGCCGCCAACCCAACTCCGGCGAATCGCGTCCTCGCCAAGGTCCATAGCTCGGCAGACCTTGCCGGAGCTCCGAAAGATCGGTGAGTACAGCAACTGCCCGGGTACGGTTCTCTGCGCTGTCGATGGTCCCGATTCTGATTCGACCTTCTTGGTGCTGTCTCCGGACAATGGCTTGTTTAGCGCTAAGATGGGTGAATCTAGCGAGCAACCGGAGTTCGTTGAGGGCGGGCCGCTTGGCAAGTCCGAAACCCAAGCCGATGCGACGCCAGGAGACGATCGTGAAGCAAGCTGCGTCGCAGGGCATCTCGTCCTCAGTAGCCGTCGTGATCCCCCGGCTATCTGGTCCGGTCCTATCGGTGACCTGATCTCGGCTGCTCCCCTTCCAGCTGAAGTCGCAAGTTGGAAAGCGCTCGACCCGAAACACCTTCTCGCCATTGATACGTCGGGGCGACTCCAGCTGTTGGCTCTTTCCGGGGATCGGTGGACTCAAGCACAGTACATCTCCGAGTTTGTGCCTGCCTCGCCACACGTGTTCTGTGGATTCGTCGCAACAGAGAGTCTCGCACTGGCATTCAGTGGACAAGCTGCCGCGGCCGTCATGATCACCCCCTCATGGGAGTTTGGGACACGAGTATCGTGTGCGGAGATTCCTGCCTGCGACAATGCGAGCTCCAACATCAGCCCTCTGGGGGTTGTAGTCAGCGTACCTTCGAGTAATCAGCTTCAAGTCTCATACTCAGAAGCAACGGCAATGATCGACGGCGTTGGCCAAGCACCGTGCCTCCCGTTCTCTGTGGCAAACCGCACCCCTGTCGTAGCGTTTGTTTCCGCTCAGTCTCGTCTCCACCTCTGCGTGCTGTCCGGAAACGAGTGGCAAACTACCGCCGACGATCTCTCGCCCGCGCTTCCCGGGCCTCCGAGTGCTCTGGTGTGGAGCGGGTCGGACTCGTTGCTCGTGGCGAGCTATCCGGACGGGACGTGGGACCTGTTCAGACCGTTTGGGATCGATCTCCCTTGACCTCGGAGAGTGCGCGGGACTTGCTAGGACATCTCCCTCGAGGCGAGTGGAGCCAGATCGAGGTCGTGGAGGATCCCGGGGGCCTGATGGCCGCCAAGGGTACCGCCTTGTACGTAAAGGCTGTGGCACTGCGACATCGAGGCGTCCCTGCGTTTATAAAGATCCTCCGAGATGCGCACTCAGAGGCTGGAGCCTTTACTCGAGGCCTCACAGCAGCCGACCGCCTTCACCGGCTGCGGGATCGCATCCAAGACCTTCGGAACCTGCGCGATCTGGTGCCTTGCGTGCCGATCCTCGAGGTTCGACTCATCGAAGAGGCTCACCTTCTCATCGTTGCGATGGAAGAGGTCGAAGTCATTCTCGACTTGATGAAGCAGAAGCGGACCTCTGTCGATGCAGCGGTCCAGGTACTCCAAGAGCTCGGGCCGCCGTTCCGTGCTCCTTGGCACCACTTTGATATCTGTCCAAAAAATGTGGGGCTTTCAACCACCGGCACGCCGTACTTGATAGACGTCGACAGTTTCTACCCCGCGTCCGAAGGATCGATCTTGATATCCCAGCCGTTGGCGAAGTGGTTCCGAGTTCCGAGGTTCGTGCAGGAGGAACTCAATTATGCGTTGAGGTCCCAGCAGCCCAAGATCACGCGCACCTTGGCCGAGGCCAAGCAGTCGGCCGAGCTCTTGCTGCTGGCTGCAGAGATGAGCTTCAGTGAACCAGCGGTACCCTCCGTTGGCCAGCCGCCTCTGGAGGATTGGCTTGGCGATTGGCTGGAGTCTTGCGCAGAATCCGGAGCGTCAGAAAGACTCGTCGAGTTCTGGAGCGAGGAGCTTTTGACTCCAATTGCAGCCGGAAACATTCCTAAGCCTGAAGCTATTGCCCAGCGCCTGCAGGGCTTGGCTGCGTTGTCCAGCTCTTTACCAGCGGCCTCTCGCGCCCCCGACCCATCAAGACGAATCGGCTCTGGAGGTCGCGATGAACAGAGCCCGCTCCTCGCTCGAGGACGAAAACTACGAGCTGACTTGATGTCACCTACTGAGGTCGAGAGCTACAAGCAGGCTCTTGAGGATGCGGCTATCGCATCCACTGATCGTGAAGTCTGGCTCGAGTTGGTCTTTCTCGGTCTGTGTTACTTGAGGGACCACGGCTACGCCTTGGACGTCGCGACCAGGGCAGCGAGGGCTGTTCCCGATGACCCGGAGATAGAGAACTGGAAGACGATCATCGAAATGTGGGGCAGCTGGTAATGCCTTCAGACAGCGGAAGTCCTGGTCATCGCTGCCTCGTCGCAGTCTGGACGAAGGGATTTAGGGTCTCTCGCTCGTCGGAGGAGTTCCAGCTCGTCGTTCCGGTCTCCGAGGAACACTGCACACTTGAGACCGAGCGGCGGCTCACCGGTCTAAGAGACTGGGGAGAGTTCCTGTCGTCGTTCTATGGACTCGACGGCCGCCAGGCCGGTGCAGAGTTCTGCGTGCTCCTTGGGAAGGACTCGTTCACTACGATCGCCTGCTACCCATCCCGAGATCGTCACGGCAGGGAGAGCGTCGTGATGGTCTCGGCCACCGCTTCCCCGCCTGTTGACTCCGGGGAATGGCCGACTGCAGTCCTGCGTGCGCTCGGACTCTGCAGGAGATTGGGAGAAGCGTATGCGACGGAGTTGAGCGACAATTCTAAGGAGGTCGATGCTCAGCTACGCGCCGGTCGGTTCCTAGAGGATCGATCGTTTGATCTCGGCGCTGGAGAAAAGGATCCGTCAGACCCTTTGCACGTGGTGCTGGAAGGTGTTGCCACCTGGGAGGGAGTCGTCGGATTGGCTTCGCCGAGGATGGTCGCCTTGGGTGCGAACGTAGCCGTTGGAACACGACATGAGGCTGACGCCCTGATCCAACATGGGCTTGAGCTAGCTGGCTACTTTGACGTCCGCCGTCAGGCGCTCATTCCAATCACCGACGCGTTGTTCCAAAAGAAGCCGGAGGCCAAGCCCCGCATTGAACCGCGGCGCGACGAGGATCAGATTCGGTGGCAGCGCGGACTTGACCGGAGGATGGACCGGATCATCCGTCTGCTTGAGAGGATTCTGTACGGAAGGTGAACGCTCGCTGTATCAGCATGGCCCCTGTCGGCTCCGGAGCGTGTCCCGTCTTGGCCCAGCTCCAGACGCGAGTCGAAAAACGGAGCGTTTTGGTCGGGCGCTGGCCAGGGGATCGATCATTCCAAAATCAGTAGGTCCTGCAAGGATCGCTAGGGACCGTTTCGGCCACAGAAACGGCAGCACCAACTGGAAGCAGGCTCTGGGCCTCTGTTGCAGGTCGCCTTCCGTCAAACAAACTGTCCGGTACACATTGCTTGGCAGGTTTCTTGGTCTTCCGTGCCCCCGCAGCCTTGCCGATGCCGGAGTGCCGCGCTCGACTGTGCACCGAGTCGAGCCAGCAGTTCTGAGGCCAAGGCCACCCTATTTGGCCGAGGGTCGGGTGGACCCGGGTCGAGTGCGGGACTCGCGAGACGGCGATCGTCGCCGAAGCGACCGCACTAACATCATCCAGGGGCGAGCACCTCCCGTAGGTTGGCGGAGCTGTTCCACCATAGACTGCACTTGGTGAGGCAACCGGCCCTAATCGGTTTATCTGCTCTGGCGATCTCCGCCCTCGGCGTGTGGATCGGGTGCTTACGGTCCGAGCTTCCGGACGTCGACACCGCGCGGGCCCCCATCGCGGCCGTAGACCACCGAGAGATGGTTGGTCCCTGCGCAGTGACCCGGTTCGTAGACGGCGACACCGTTGACATTGCCTGCGCTGAGGTTTGGGTTCGAGTCAGGCTCCTGAATATCGACACCCCGGAGCGAGGGAGAGCCGGGTTCCACGAGGCGACCGAAGCGCTCCGTCAGATGGCTGAGGGGAGGACCATCTACCTCGTTTACGAGTATCCGTACGGCCCAAGCCGAGGCCGGTACGGTCGCCTGCTGGCGTATTTGTACGCTGACGAGCTGAACATAAATCTCGAGATGGTTCGCGAGGGCTGGACCCCGTTCTACACGAAATTCGGCGCGGGCCGCTTTCCCGCCGAGTTCATGCAGGCCGAGGCGGAGGCGATACGTGGACGTCGCGGGCTCTGGTCCGTCGATTGACGCTGGCTCTCACTCTCACCGTGCTGATGGTGGTCGCTGCGTACACATCGCGCGTGACGGAGGGCAAGACGACCAGGGGGAGCAAGAGCAAGTTTCCTTGCTCTTCCAGCGAACGGTACCAGGCCTCTACGCTGGTTCTCTTGGTCCCCGAGCAGAACTCTGATCATGGGTAGACTGGGATTGTGGCGTTAGGTCTTCCGGACGGCTCTGCAGGGGCTCCTACAGCTTAATCCCGATATTCAAGTGTGGGTAGGGTAGACTTCCGGCGCACGCCAGAAGTGACAAGAAGGACAACAACGTGGATCGCTACGTCTTCACGGTACTGTCGGTGGCTCTTGCTCTAATGCTAACTGCCTGTCCCTGAGTCTCACCTTCAGGACCCTAAAGTTCGGGCGGCTGTGGGTGGCCGCCCTCGCGTTCATCGGATCGGCCTCGCACTCCCGGGGCGCGGATCTGCTTGTTCGAGGGGGCAGGCTGATCGACGGTGCGGGATCTGCTCCGATCTTTGCCGACGTAATGATCCGGGACGGATGGATCCACGAGATCGGCCCCAGTCTGTCGTCGGGCTCCGCCGAGATAATCGATGCTTCCGGATCGACTGTCCTCCCGGGGCTCATCGATTCCCACGTCCATCTCGAGATCGTACCGGGGGCGAGCTTCCGGCAGGATTCGCCCGACGCTCTCATTGGTCTCCGTCAGCAACACCTGCGAGCGTACCTAGCTTGTGGAGTGACCACAGTGCTGGACGCGGGAATCTCTCAAAAGCAAGCTGCAGCGATACGAGAGTG
This sequence comes from Myxococcota bacterium, assembly GCA_965247115.1. GTDB lineage: Bacteria > Myxococcota_A > UBA9160 > SZUA-336 > SZUA-336 > JAUXJB01. Next base: position 313,817 of record CBDFGR010000003.1, on the reverse strand, counting down.
GCTTGTTGCGGGTAACCACGGACCTCGCTTTCTCACGCTGGGGCAGCCTCTCGCGACGCCGGCAGGGTACGAGTGGGGAGCTAGCCAGACTGTAGGGCAGATCTCGGAGCTTGATAACTTCTTTGAAATGGCTAGGTCGTCAGGGACAGTGGGAATCAAGGTCCTAATCGAACGGGGATGGTCCCCCTTCAGCGCTTTGCCCATTCCTAGCAAGGAGCTCTTAGCGGCGATCGGGAGACGTGCTCAGATTGGGGGACTACCCATCTTTGTGCACAGTCGTACAGAGGAATCTCATAACCTCGCGCTGCAGTTAGGGGCGCACGCGCTTACTCATGTCGGCTTCGAGGAGTCCCTGCCTTCGCCAGCGCTAATCCGTCGCACCGTACTCGCCGGGACGTATGTGGTCACAACATTGTCGGCGAACGAGGTACACATGCTTCAATTCGTACCGGAACGGCTCGACGAAGACTACCTCGCAGGAGTTGTTCCGACCCTCGAGCTGGACAGCGCCGTGGACCCGAGAGCACTGGATCATGTCCGATCTGGGATAATCGGCTTGGGGATGCCCTGGCTGCCAGAGTCGATCGCGCTGTGGCTCTGGCAAGCACTAGTCAATAAAGATGCAATCGCCAGCCGGACGCGAAATCAGCAAGAGGCACTGCTACAACTCTCGCAGGCTGGTGCCAAGATCGTGGTTGGCAGCGACTCACCCGGATTCAGCTTTGTCCCATACATGTTTCATGGACCGACGACAATTCGCGAAATCGAACTCTTGGGTGAGGCCGGAATGTCTCCCATGCAGGCAATTGTTGCAGCAACTCAGACCCCCGCGGAGATGCTTTCCCTTGATGATGAGTTAGGTACGATCGCTGTTGGGAAGAGGGCGGATGTCCTGATCGTAGAAGGTAATCCGTTGGCTGATCTAGGTTCTCTCCGCGATGTCCTTTGGACGATTCAGGATGGACATGCTCGAACTCCGATTGGTTGGATGACGGAGTAGCACGTCCTGCTTGAGGACTGGTCTTTCGTGTACATCACCAGGGCGGGGATCCAGTGGCGCGATGGTTCGACTAGATTACTCGCAGGTGCGGAAGATCTTCCTCGATCAGAACGTGCAGCTCGCGAAGGACCTGACGATCTTCTTCCGAGTAGCTTCTCAGAACAGGGGCAGGATCACGTGCAGGACGATGTCGGCTGCGAAGTGCGCGACCATTGCGGCTTCGATGCCGTTTCGTCGGAACAGCCAACCGAAGGGGATCGCGGCTACTCCGTTGAGCGCGACCGCGCGCGCGACGACGATCGGCGTGATCGGGAGGAGGGCCGCCGTGGCGGGCAGGTGGCCCAGTCCAAAGAGGGCCGCTGCAGTGAGGTTGGCTCCCCAGAAGGCCCAGCCGGGTAGCAGAGACTCTCGATCTGCTGCTCCTGCGAGGCGACCCAGGGCTCGCAGCCCGAGCGCGACCAGGGAAAGCACGAACAGGCGGAGGTAGAGCTCCTCGGCGATCCCTCCATAGAAGCTGGCCAGGAGTCCCTGCCAGGGTGGGGGGTTGGCTCCTTCCAGCGCGCCGAGTCCGTCCGGATCCAGCGGGAGGAAGATCAACGGGTCGAGTGCGATGATGGCCGCGGCGCAGAGCACTCCCACGAGCGCCGCCTGTCGCAGGGCTCGTCGGGTCCCTTCCGGGAATGGGATGCCGTTCAGCCACGCTGCGATGAGCGGCGCTCCAAGCCCGATCCGGTGCGAGGCCCAAAGGCCGGCGGCGACGGCCAGCGCGAGGAGCACCGCGCCCTGCGCCACCGAGATGGCAAGCACTGCCGGGACGGGGAGTCCGGTTTGCTCGACGGCCTGGTGGAGCTGCTCTCCCTGCAGGCTCAGGGCGTAGGGAAGGATGGAGACTACCCCGAACGTGCCGCCGGCCCAAAGGACAGCGGCGGTTTTGAAGAACGGCGGCTCGGTTGCGGGCTGGGGTGTGTTCGTTGGCTGCATGTCAGCAGCCGCGATTGCTCGAGACCGCGGCGCAGGCACGCTTGCGGCAGGCCTCGAGCACCTCGCGCGCCAGGCGCTTGTTGCCGATTCCGCGGGCCAGGCTGATGCCGCCCACGCAGAGGGCCACGGCCTCGAGGGCGCGGGCGCGGCGATCGGGGAGCTCAGCGGGCACGTGGGCTTCGAACTCGGTGCAGAGGCGTTCCAGCTGTCCGGCGAAGGCAGCGCGTGCTGCGCGGTCCCGGCGCGGCACGTCGTTCGTCAACGTGGCGAGGGTGCAGCCGCGGGCGACCTTCTCGTGATTCCGCGGGTCGAGGTAGCCGGAAATCACCTCGCGAGCGTCCGACGCGGCTCGCATGCGCCGCAAGAAGTCCGTCTCCTGGGCCAGCACTTCGGTGAACAGGGCGGCTTTGGACGAGAAGTGGGCGTAGAAGCCGCCGCGCGTGAGATTGGCCGCGGCCATGATCCGATCGATGCCAGCACCCTGGTAGCCTTCGCGGCGGAAGAGCCCGGCCGCTCGCTCCAGGATCCGCTTTCGCGTCCTCTGCTTGTGCGCCGTCCCATATCGCATTGGATGTTGATTATCATACCATGGCGATCTACGCTGTCTTCGTTCGTGGAGGAGGCACCATGGCCAAGGTCGAGCTGTTCCAGTTCTCGGGTTCCCACTTCAACGAGAAGGCGCGTTGGGGCCTCGACCTGAAGGGGGTGCGCCACGAGCGCATCTCGCTCATGCCGGGCCCGCACATGCGCACGATGAAGAAGCTGACCGGGGCGACCCAGACGCCCGCGCTCGTGGACGATGGTCAGGTGGTGCCGGGCTCGACTGCCATCCTCGAGCACCTGGAGCGGAGCGTTCCCGAGCCCGCGCTCTTTCCCGAAGACGCCTCGGAACGCGAGCGGGCCCTTGCCATTGTGGACCGCTGGGACGACGAGGTCGGTCCGGCGGTGCGCCTTGCCAAGTTCTATGAGGTGATGGAGGCGGACTACGCACTCGCCACGTTTTGCGAGGGGCAGGGTGGGATTGCTCGAGGGATCTACCGCGCGGTGTTCCCGCTGGTCGGCGGGCTCATGAAGAGCAAGATGGGGATCAATGCAGAGAGCGCCGCAGCCGCGCGCGAGATCACGCGCGGGGCGTTCGACTTCGTGGCGAAGGAGCCGGGCGCCAAGGGCTACCTGGTGGGCGACCGCTTCACGGTGGCCGACCTGACATGCGCCGCATTGCTCATGCCGTGCGTCTCGGTCGCAGAGTGGGGCGGTCCCCCGGATGCGCCCACCGAGAAGAACCGGGCCTGGCTCGCTGGCTGGGCCGACCACCCCGGTGCCGAGTGGGTGCGCGAGATCTACCGCCGCCATCGGAGTGGTTGAAGGCGCTCCACCGGGTGTAGCTGGCCGCGTTTGCGCTGCGCAGCGCTGTCATACGTCATACCGCCTATAGACGACCCGTGTAGAGCGAGGTACGGACTCTCGCGATGGTTCGGGTGTACGCCGCGGGGGCGCGCTCGCCCGTCCAGCACAACGACAGGAGTAGGTGGGGTAAGAGATGGCGATGCTGACAGAAGAATCGATCCGGAAGCGCTGGGCCGTGCTGGGAGTGGGCGCGTTCTTGCTCCTGATCGGACTGGAGGTGGTGACCGAGGACGATCCGATCGAGCTGGGCGACTTCCTCGCCGATGCGCTGAGTACGGCGCTGATCGTGGCCTCGGCGACGGGGGTGACGCTTCTGACGGGCCGCTTTCAAGCGGCAACGGACGAGAAGGACACGCTGACTCGAGATCTCCAGATGGCACGCGCCGAGGGGCGCGCCTGGCGGACCCGCGCCCAGAGCTACCTTGCGGGGCTCGGAGAGGAGATCGAGAAGCAGTTCGAAGAGTGGCAGCTCACCCAGGCCGAGCGAGAGGTGGGACTGCTCATGCTCAAGGGCTTCTCGCACTCGGAGGTGGCGGGACTGCGCGGAACCACGGGGGCCACGGTCCGCCATCAAGCCCGTGCGGTGTACCAGAAATCGGGCCTCCCGGGTCGGACCAGCTTCTCGGCGTACTTCCTCGAGGATCTCCTCCCGGCGCCGCAGGCCTACACGAACGGACGCCTGCACGCCTGAGCCAGGCGCTTGGAGGCGGACCGGAATCCCCCGCCCGACAACGCCAAGTCGGGCGGGGGGACCTGCCTTACGGGGGGATGGGTTTCAGCCCGTCAGGGCTGTGGCAGGTCGTCGCAGCGCGGGTCGAAGTTGCAGTCGACCAGCTGATTGACTTCCTCGGTCCCGGGGTTCACTTCGAGGAAGATCCCGATTCCCGGCGCGTAGTACTTGTAGTCCAGTACGTCCGGCTCGATCGGTGTGACCTCGCGCGTGACGACGCAGTCGCCGTCGCACAGCAGCTCGACGAGCTCCTGGATCGCGAACTCGTCGAGGTCGGGGTCGGCACCGTAGTCGTAGGTGGTGGAGACGACGGTGGCCGCGTCCTCGGCGTTTCCGGCGGACCACTCCTGGCGGTAGGTCACGCCCACGGTCGGGATTCCCAGCATGATGGTCCCCGACAGGTCGCCGTCGCGTCCCGCCTTGAAGGAGCCATCGATCGCGACCAGCTCGAACTCCAGGGGCACGTCGCCCTCGAAGAGCTCCTGGTCCATCACGCTCTCCCCGCAGTAGTCGACCGTTCCGTCCTTGCGCTGGCCGAACCAGTCGTCGGTGTCTTCGGAGATATCCTCGCCGAAGACCAGATCGTTCAGCACGATGCAGGTCACTCCTTCGATGAGCTTGGTCTTGTCGAACACCTCGATCCGGTTGGACTCGTCGGAGGCCTGGAACTCCCAGACGTTCCCGATGGTGAGGGGGAAGTACGGGTTCGGGCTCGTCAGATCCGTGTAGTCGTCGTCGAAGTTGTCCGGGCCGAAGTCCGGGGCGTAACGCCCTTCGCCCAGGAGGCCACACAGGTCTCTCCGTGCTCGGAGCTGGTCACCACAGAGCTCGCGCCCCTCGCGACGCGCCGCGTAGGCCTCGCGGAAGCAGGTCCTCCGCTCTCGTCGCTCGGGAACCTGGAGGCAAATTGCCTGCGCGCCGTAGAAGTCGTCCTTGACCTCGTAGCGGCAGGCGTCGCGCTGGAGGGACGCGGTGGTGGAGCAGATGCCCCCGTCGTCCCGATCGTCATCGTCATCGTCGTCGTCGGCCCACGCAAGGGTTGCCCCCGCCGCCAGCAGGACCATCGCGACGGCCGTCGCGAGCATCCGGGTTGCGCTGTGTCGCAGCATGATCTCTTCTCCTCGTCTGGACTGCCCTGGCGCCTGTCCGCGCGGCTCTCGCGCGAGCTGGGGTGCGGGCTCTCGAGGAAGGCTCTACGGAACAAGCGCAGGGCCACGCATCGACCCGGTGGCCTACGGCAGCGGCGTAGGCGGTATGACCTAGGAAGCGCCGGTGACGCTGCGGGCAGCGTCGCCAGCTGCGGTACACTGGGCGCCACTCGCGAGGCGCTCTACGAGCTCTCGCGCGACGTTGCTGTGGCTCTCCGCAGGAGCAGGCGAATGAACGAGCTCATCGATTCTCGCACCAGGGTCTGGGCACTGGCGGCCGTGATCGCGGGCGTCGGTCTGCTGCTCGGGCTCGAGCTGGTTGAGGAGCCGGGCGCGACGCCTGGTGACCTCCTTCTCGAGCTTCTCGAGATCACGCCGATCGTGCTGACGAGCGTTGGCGTGGTCCTGTTGTTTCGCGTGTCGGCACGCCAGCGTGACGAGCACGTGCAGGTGATCCGGGACCTCGAGATTGCGCGGGCGCAGGGGCAGCGCTGGCGTTCCGAGTCCCGCTCGCTCCTGAACGGTCTCGGAGAGGCGATCGACAAGCAGTTCACGCGCTGGAGCCTGACCGAGGCAGAGTGTCAGGTGGCGCTCCTGCTCCTGAAGGGGCTGAGTCACAAGGAGCTTGCGGTGGTTCGCGGGGTCAGCGAGCGCACGGTGCGGGAGCAGGCCCGCTCGATCTACTCCAAAGGGGGCCTGACGGGGCGAACGGCGCTGTCCGCGTTCTTCCTGGAGGATCTGCTCGCACCGATCGAGGGCCTGGAATAGCTTCTGCGGCAAGGGCCTCGGGGGGCAGAAGAGTGAGGGATGCCTGGGTGCGAGGCGGTTCGTTTCGCCCCTACCTGTTATGCACGCTCGCACTGGCCTCCTGGGGGCTGTCGGGAGCTGTGGCCGCTGCCGAGCCCTCAGCTAGCCCGCCGGAGCCGGCGCCCACCGTCGGGGACGTGGATCTCAGAGAGCGGCTCACGGAGCGCGAGGACAAGCGGCGACCCAAGACACCCTGGAGCAGGGACCTCGCAGGGCGGCCCCTGACCGTGAGTGGCCAGTACGAGTTCGAGCTCGCGAGCATCCGGCGACAGGTCATGGGAAGCGGGGTCCAGGAGCCGGATCGGCTGCTGCTGGCGCACGGCTTCGAGCTGGAGGTGTTCTACAGCTTCGGCACCTCTCTCTCGCTCTTCGGGCAGCTCCGCGGTCAGCTCGAGCAGGATCTTCTGGATGACGGCCTCGAGGAGCTCTCCGACTACTACCTGGAGCGCGGCGAGATGTGGCTCTACACCGAGGGCATCGCCGGTACCCACGTGAACCTGGACCTGGGTCGGCTCGACTTCGAGGACGACCGGACCTGGTGGTGGGACGAAGAGCTCGACGCGGTTCGGGTTGCCTACGAGACGGAGGCCTTCGAGCTCTCACTGGCCCTAGCGCGCGAGCTTGCGCCGGCCCGATCGGATCACGATCACGTGGACCCCCAGCACGACCGGGTCCTGCGATTGTTTGGCGAGGTCTCGTGGGACTGGCGTCCGAACCACGCGCTCGAGCTCACCATGCTGTATCAGAACGATCACTCGTCCAGCGAGCGCGTGGGCGAGATCGTGTCTGACGAGCGCGAGGACGAATCGGACGCCCGGCTGACCTGGCTCGGTGCACGGCTCACGGGCGTGATGGATCTCCGCTCGCGGGGAATCCTGGGCTACTGGCTCGACACGGCGACGGTTCGAGGGGAGGAGCGCCTGATCGAGTTCGAGGCGCTATCGCCAGACAGGAGCCAGGCGCAGGGTGTCACCCGACGGGACGTGAGCGGCTGGGCCATGGACGTGGGCCTGAGCTGGATGCTGCCGCTCGCCTGGGAGCCGCGCGTCTTCGGGGGCTACGCGTTCGGCTCTGGCGACTCGACCCCTGACAACGGCGCGGACCGCTCGTTTCGCCAGACGGGCATTCAGTCGAACGAGTCCGGCTTCGGGGGTGTCGAACGCTTCGGCCGCTACGGGGTGCTGCTCGACCCCGAGCTCTCGAACCTTGCGGTCTCGACCGTCGGCGTGGGCTTCTCGCTCCTCCAATCGAGCTCCCTCGATCTGGTCTACCACCGCTACCGCCAGGTGGAGCCCGCGTCCTCTCTGCGCGATTCCCTCCTGGAGGTCGAGCTCACCGGGGCCGATCGCGACCTGGGACAGGAGATCGACCTGGTGCTGGCGATCGAGGAGTGGGAGCGCTTCGAGCTCCAGCTCGTCGTCTCGGGATTCCGGGCGGCCCGTGCGTTTGGCCCGCGGCGGGGCGACTGGAGCTACCTGGGCTACCTGGCCGTCCGCTGGGCGTTCTGACCGTCGCCGTACAGCCTCGGGGCTTAGGACCCGGACGGGTTGTTTGCAGCTCAGGTAGAGGCGCGCTCGATTGCCGAGCGGACCAGGGCATCGGCTCCACCCACGACCGGAGGGCCGTGCCCCGTCACGAGATTCGCGAACGAGAGATCCGCCAGGCCCGAAAGGGTCTCGGCAACGCGTGGCCCCTTGAGCTTTTGGAAGCGCCTCCACATCGGCGGAACGACCACCCCGCCCTTGAATCCCATCAGGGATGTAAGGACGCGGCCGAGGAAGGACGCGCGTTCGGTATCTGCGTAATTCCCGATCGCGTCGCAGGTCACCAGCGTGCCGCCACCCATGGGAACCAGATACGCACCCTCGCGCCAGCCTTGCGTTTCGCCGTAGTCGACGACGACACCACCGGCGACCGGACCCTCCTGTGCGAGAGAGCGGTCGACACTGAGATGGTCCATCGCCGCTCCCGGGAGTGACCAGACTGCAGGCTTGTAGCGGTCGGCGTAGAACGGCTCGTCGATCGAGTGCGAGTCGCTCAGCTTGACCAGGTGCTTCACCTGCCCCAGTGCGTCGAGCTCGGCCTGCGCCGAGTCCGATAGGCGGATCGCGTTGAGCACGACGAGTCCGTCGGCGGTGTCCACGACGGTCATCGTTCTACTGATGATCACTCCGGGGCCCATCCCGAACGAGCCACGGACGCAGTAGACGCCATCGACGACCGAAGTCAGGGATCCATGCGGAAGGTGGCTCGGAAAGCTCGTCATGGCTCCATAGTACAGCCAGCCTCCTGCGATGGCGACACGGCCGGCTACCTGCCCTTCTTCGCGATCTTCTTTGCCTTCTTCTCCTTCTTCGTCAGTTTGGGCTTGGTTTTTACCTGCCGCTTCCCCCGGTCCTTGTTTGCCATGGCGATCCCCAAGCTAGTGACGATTGCAGCATAGAGTAGCTTCGAGGGAGCCTTTCTCCATCGCTTGTTGCCTGGAACCTGGCTCAGCTTCCGGACGACCCGGGACTCCGGGAGTAGACTGCCGTCACTGCACTCTTCGGGGCAAGAACATGACACAGAGTGGGAGTGGTTCGGATCTCCTTCGGATCGCGGTCGCGGGCCGCGGCCTGCTTGATCGGCGCGCGTTTCTGGCAAGCGCTGCTGCCTGGGCTGGTGGCGGCGGGCTGCTGCGCGCAGCGCCGGTGGCTGCGGCTTTGCACGCTGAGGCGCCTGGCGCAGAGCAGCGGCCGCCGTGGATGCAGGTGCCGGGTGCGCCCGTCAGCGGGTATGGGGTGCCGTCGCGTCGGGAGGAACATGTGCAGCGGCTGCTCTTGCAGCGCTATCCCGAGCTGGCGCCGGGTGCGGCGAGCTCGCGGACCCCGCTGGAACGCCTGGCGGGGATCATCACGCCAAACGGGCTGCACTTCGAGCGGCATCACGCGGGTGTGCCCGACATCGATCCCGACCAGCATCGACTGCTGATCCACGGGCGGGTTCGGCGGCCCCTGAGCTTTGATGTAGAGGCTCTGCTCCGCTACCCCACCACGAGCAGGCTCTATTTCCTCGAGTGTTCTGGCAACAGCGCCTTCAATACGGCCCCGGAGCCTCCAACCGTCTCGTGCGGAAGACTACACGGATTGGTGTCATGCTGCGAGTGGACGGGCGTCCCGCTCGCGGTGCTCCTGGACGAGGCCGGGATCGAGCCCGGAGCGCGCTGGGTGATCGCGGAGGGGGCAGACGCGGTGGCCATGAACCGGAGCATCCCACTCGAAAAGGCTCTCGACGACGCGCTCGTGGCGCTCTACCAGAACGGGGAACGGCTGCGTCCGGAGCAGGGCTATCCGCTGCGCCTCTTCCTGCCCGGCTGGGAGGGGAACGCCAGCGTCAAGTGGCTGCGCGGGCTCCAGGTGACGGACCAGCCAGCGCAGTCGCGCCAGGAGACCGCCAAGTACACCGATCTGCTCCCCGACGGGCGCGCGCGCCAGTTCTCCTTCGAGATGGGTGTCAAGTCGACGATCACACACCCTGCCGGCGGGCTCGCCATGCAGGCACCCGGGCTGTACGAGATCTCGGGGCTCGCGTGGTCTGGGGCGGGCGCGATTCGACAAGTGGACGTGTCCGCCGATGGCGGCGCAACGTGGGCCAGCGCTGCGCTACAGGAACCGGTCCTGTCGCGCTGCCTCACCCGGTTCCGGATCCCGTGGCGCTGGGATGGCGGACCTGCGCTCTTGCAGAGCCGTGCGACCGACGCGAACGGGGCCAGGCAGCCCACGCGCGCCGCGTGGCTCGAGCGCTATTCGCTGGGCAACGTCTACCACTACAATTCGATCCAGACCTGGAGCGTGAGCGCCAGTGGCGAGATTCAAAACGTCTACGCGTAGCGGGGCGCTCGCGCTCTCGATCGTCTTGTCGCTTGCCGGCGCTGCGCTCGCTCCCGAGCTCGAGAGCTCTCGTCAGCCGGGACCCGAGCTGGGTCGCGCCGCGACTCCCGAGGAAGTGGCCCCATACCAGCTCGTTGTGCTGCCCGACGGAACGGGGCTCCCACCCGGTCGGGGAACTGCCGTCGGCGGCTTTCGTGTGTACGCAGCAAAGTGTCTGATGTGCCACGGGCCGGGCGGCAAGGACGGACCCCTCCCACCCCTGGTGGGCGGCCAGGGCTCGCTTGCGTCGGCAGCCCCGTTGAGAACCGTGGGGAGCTACTGGCCCTACGCCACCACCCTGTTCGACTACACGCGACGAGCCATGCCCTACGACCTGCCGGGCTCGCTCTCGGCGGACGAGCTCTACGCCGTGACGGCGTACCTCCTCGCAGAGAACGGCATTCTGGCAGACGACGCGGAGCTGAACGCAGAGACGCTGCCGCAGGTCGACATGCCCAACCGCAACGGATTCTTTACCTCGCCGACCACGCCCACCGTCGAACGAGGCGAGTAGGGAACATCGTGGAGGACCAGGAGCCCGATGCGGTCGTGGTCCCCATCGAGGACTCCATCGACCTGCACGCGTTCGCGCCCCGCGACATTCCCGCTGTTGTCGAGGCCTACCTGGAAGCAGCGGCAGAGCGGGGCTTTCGCGAGGTCCGCCTGATCCACGGTCAGAACCCGAAAGGCCCTCTTAAACTCCCTATCCCCACACGATACCCCAGTGGTAATGTGTGCGCGTTTCCTACTCGCCGAGCGCGACCCTACTGGAGCCCCGCATGTTCACGGCATTCCGACCGATCCCGTCATCCACCCTTCCCAGTGGCTGGCGGATGGCCGTCCGACTCACGTGTACCGCTCTCCTACTGGGCTCGACGCCGGTCTTCGCCCAGTCAACCACCGACCGCGCAGTCAGGGACGGTGTGAGCCGGCTCGTGCAGGCCTACGGCGCCAACGACCTCGACACGTACTTCTCGATCTACGCGAAGGACATGACGGTCCACATGGCCAGGGGCCGTTGGACACATCAGGACTACCACAATTTCTGGACTGAGCACGTAGAGGGAGGGGGCGGGAATCGGACTGCCCGGGTCGAAGACCTGGTCGTGCAGGTGCTACCCGGTGGTGAGTCCGCAGTTGCGACGTTCCGCATGCCCGTCGAGTCGCGTATCCCCGAGGGGGCCGATCCGAGCCGCGATCCGCGGATCGTCTATTACATGACCACCGTGTGGGCACTCCGGAACGCGAGCTGGAACATCGTACACGTGCATTGGTCGGTGGAGCCCTGACGGGCTCTCGGCACCACCGGTCAGACCCGATACTCCTCAACAGCAATCGCTCCGAGAGGCTTCCTAAAATCGGTGATCATCTCTCCCGTATGGTTGAGGAATAGAACAACGCCCGCCGTCGAACGAGGCGAGTAGGGAGCATGGTGGAGGACCAGGAGCCCGATGTGGTCGAGGTCCCCATCGAGGACTCCATCGACCTGCACGCGTTCGCGCCCCGCGACATTCCCGCTGTTGTAGAGGCCTACCTGGAAGCAGCGGCAGAGCGAGGCTTTCGCGAGGTCCGCCTGATCCACGGCAAGGGCAAGGGCGTGCAGCGCGGCCGCGTGCAGCAGATTCTGCGCGGCAATCCTCTGGTCGAGGAGTTCTTCGACGGCCTCCCCGGACGGGGCGCCTGGGGCGCCACGATCGCACGCCTGCGTCAGCGATAGGGGTGACCCGGCTCGGAGGCCGGAGCCTCAGAACCCCAGACGCCAGGCCTCGCCACCGTCCGTCAGGTAGAGCGCTCTCTCGGCGCGAGCGTAGCGAAGGGGCTCGCCACGGAAGCCGTCGCGGGGAACCTCGTCGAGGAGCTCGGGGACCAGCTCGGACAGAGATGCCGGTAGCTCGCCTTCGGCGTCGAGGTGCGCCTTGAGCGCGATCGCGACCTGGACTGCAGAAGCGGATGATACGAGGTCGCAACGGAAGCGTTGGTCACCGAACGGTGGGACCATCGTCTCGTGCAGGATGTTTCCGATGCTGTTCGGTTCGAGTATGAGCCCGAAAAGCTCGAGCCTGCTGTTCGGCTGCTGGCCCTGGAGCACGTGTTGCTGGCTGCAGACGACCCTCGAGTTGCTCTGGAGCTCTCGGTACACGCCCGCCAGACGCTGCAGGGTGCGGTTGGGATGGAACACGTAGCTGGTCGGCACAAAAGCAGGCGAGGCCTGCGACTGGATCTCTTCGGTGTACACCGCCCGCAGCTGGCGGTACTCGCCAGCCCAGATTCGTGCCCAGCTATCGGGGTCGAGGCGCGAGTCCTCGATCGCGCCGATCAGACTCCGGGCACTGACACGATCAACGGTCCAGCCCGGCAGGAGGACCCGCAGTTGCAAGAGGGCCGAGTTCCCGAGGCTGATTGCCAGCAGGGCGTGCGGCAGCGCGGCACCTCGCGAGCTGTGCATGCGATCTGCCAGGCGCAGCCCGACAAGCGCATCCTGGTATGCCCCCTCCCCATCGCCCTCGGCCATCCGCAACGCCTCCTGCACGTGGTGGATCTCGAGCAGGCGGAGCCACAGCACGAACGGCGAGACCCCCGGAGAGTTGCCGGTTGGCAGGAGCTCCTCAGCGGAGATCTCAATCTCCCGGATCAGCATCGCCTGCCGCAACGACTCGAGCGCGCCTTCGTTGCGCCGGACCAGGGCCCTGGCGCTTTCAGAATCCGAGCTGGCCCTGTTGCGGATGTCTCGCACCCGTTCCATCGTGCCCTCACCGCTCGGCCAGTCCAGCAGCCGCGCGGCATGAGCCAGCGGGACGGCCGCGTTCTCGGCGGGAAGGAGGGGCGGCCGGTCCTCGACCAGGAGGCCACTCTCGTCGACCGACGCCAGATCGCGGCTGTGGTACGCGATCCAGCCGGGCACCCCGAGTACGAGCAGACCGAGACCCACTCCCAGACTGGTCCACACTCGCCTCATGCCACGCCTATCGGCAGGGTGAGGTGGGAGCGTGACGTGAATCTGCGTCACCGTCCCCGGGGACAGTGGCGAGGTTTCACATCGGTCTGTCTGCGCTCAGCTCCACTCCAGGTTCTTGCCCGCAACGGAGCGCTTCTCGAGATCTAGCATGCCGTCGGAGGCGAAGATGCGGCCATCAGAGATGGTGATGATGAGCCTGGTTCGCCACTTGTGGTTGTCGAGGGCTTCGTAGGAGCCCTCACCGACCGAGCTCAGCGCCTGGCCGGTCTCGAGAAAGGCCTGGCCGCGCCAGCTGAGCCACCCGTTCGGCTCGTTCGGGTCCCCTCCATGGAACGTCAGAGTGCCCAGAACCATGCCGAAGTTGTCAGCCGTTCCGTCGCAGTCGACGACGGCCCCCCGCTCGTCCGAGAAGCTTGTGGTCGTGATCTTGAATGAGAAGTTTCCGAGCTCTTTACCCAGTGCCATGTGATCTCCTTGCCCCAGGGGCCTTGTACGCCCAACCGACGAGGCTCTCAGTTGAAGGGCGCGGTCTCGCCTCCATCGAGCGCTATGACCTGGCCAGTCATCCAATCCGACGCGGGCGACGCGAGGTACAGGGCCAGCAGACCCAGGTCCCGGTTGCTCGTGAGACGCTTCAGGGGTAGGCCCTCTTCCCGCTGTCGTCGCCACTCCGGGTCATCGAAGCCCATGCGCGTCATCTCCGTGACGAACCAGCCGGGCATGATGCAGTTGACGTTGACGTTGAACTGGGCCCACTCCATCGCCAGAACCTTGGTGAACATCTTCAATCCCGCCTTGCTGGTCTGGTAGGGAGCTCCATAGGGGTACGCCAGGACCGCATTCGTCGAAGCGATGTTGATGACCTTCCCGTAACGCTGCTCCATCATCTGCGGACCAACCGCCCGACAGGCGTAGAACGGACCGCTGAGATTCGTCTCCATGACCGCGTGCCACTCGTTGTCGGGAAGGGACGAGGAGTACTCCGCTGGGTTGCTGTATCCAGAGCTGAACTCCGGAGCGGGTGGCTCCGGAAGCGCGGCAACCGGTCCGCCTGTCGCGGCACCAGCGTTGTTGACGAGGACGTCGATGCCGCCCAGCTCTGCGGTGGCCTGGGTCACCATGGCATCCACCGAGGCGGAATCTGACACGTCGGTGGGGATCGTCACCACCTTGTGACCGTTCTTCTCGATCTCCGAGGCCGCAGCCTCCAGGTTCTCGACGGTGCGAGCGGCCAGGGCAACATCTGCGCCTGCTTCCGAGAAGACAAGTCCCATGGCGCGACCCAGGCCTGTGCTCCCGCCCGTGATCAGTGCACGCTTACCTGCAAGACTGAACTCTTCTAGCATTGATTTACCTCGATGCACCGGAGGTCCAAGAGAAGGGTCGTTGTGCAACTATACCACTGCGACCGTCGGATTATGGTGTGGACTATACTGGGCGAATAGTGCCGAGCGAGCGGTCTCCGACCTTTGGACTGAATCGATTCAACTGGAGGTCGGTTGACGAGCTCGTCGCCGACGTGAAGCTCGCAGAGGACCTGGGTTACGGATATGCACTGAGTCCGTCGAACCCGCTCGCGATGCGCGACCCGTATGTGATGCTCGCCGCCGCCGCGCGCGAGACCTCTACGATCCGCCTGGGTCTACTGATCGACAACGCGGTGCTGAGTCACCCCGCGGTAACCGCGGGATCGATCGCGACGCTGGACGAGGTCTCCGACGGTCGAGCGTTGCTGGTATACGGGGTAGGGGACACGGCGGTCCGCTGGCTCGGCAAGCAGCCGGCGAGCGTGCGCAAGCTGGAAGACTCGACGACTTTGATTCGCCGGCTGCTCGCGGGAGAGAAGGTCGAGGTCGGAGCCGAGCGTCCGGCACGCCTGTTCCACGCCCGCCCCGCTCCGGTCTGGATCGCGGCCGGGGGACCTCGCACTCTTCGAATGGCCGGCCGCGTCGCGGACGGAGTGTTCCTGCGCGTCGGGCGCCACCCCGACAACCTGCAAGCCGCGTTCGACGCGGTGCGAGCGGGGGCTCTGGAAGCGGGTCGGGACCCCGATGCCCTCGGCATCGGTCTGGTGTTTCACGTGATCACGCCCGACGAGCAGGCGGCCGCCCACTCCATCTCACGCGCCATGGCGGCAGGGTTCTACGAGTACAGTCCGGCGCTGTTCGAGATACCGAAGCTCGCTTGGGACGGACCCCCCGTGGAGGAGCTGAAGAAGCAGGTCTGGCCCGACTTCCACCACGCGGCAGACCTGAAGCATGCGGGCCGGGTGGTCGACTTCCTGTCCGAAGAAGCGGCGCAGAGCTTCTCGCTCTTCGGATCCGCGGCCGACATCGCGCAGCAGCTCCGTCAGGTGCTGGCACAGGCACCGCGCGTCGACATCATCGTCCCTCACCCCGTTCCGATGCCCGAACCTGGCGCGACCTTCAAGACCTGGTTCGCCCGCGAGGTCATCCCCCGGCTCTAGAAAGTTCGGATTAAGGACCGTCCCCAAGTTCGGTTGGCTGTGCGATCATGGGGGGAGGAGCGGAGATGAAGATCGGTGTGTATCTGCCTCAGGTTGGGCCAGGGGGAACTCGGGAGAACATGCTCGAGTGCGCGACGGCGGTGGAGGAGTGTGGGTTCGACTCGATCTGGGTGTTCGATCACGTGGTCCTGCAGAAGGAGCAGGCATCTGCGTATCCCTACACGGCGGATGGACGCTTCCTCATCCCACCTGAGGCCGACTTTCTGGAGCCGCTGACGACGCTCGCGTTCGTGGCTGCGGCTACGAGTCGGGTCGAGCTCGGGGTGGGGGTGCTCGTGCTTCCCATGCGCCAGCCGGTGCTCCACGCCAAGATCATGGCCTCGATCGACAAGCTCGCGGGCGGGCGCTTCATCCTCGGTGCGGGGGTCGGCTGGTGGAAGGAGGAGTTCGAGGTGCTGTCCGTGCCGTTCGAGCGGCGCGGTCGCCGCATGGACGAGTGTCTGGAGCTGCTCGAGCAGTGCTGGACGCGCGAGTACGTTGACTTCGAGGGGGAGTTCTATCGCGTCGTCGACTGGGCGTGTAATCCCAAGCCGGCGCGGACGATTCCCGTGTGGCTGGGAGGGCGCAGCGACCAGCAGCTGCGGCGCGTGGGCGAGCGCGCTGATGGCTGGATGGCCAACCCGCCCATGCTGGACACGCTCCGCGACGACTTCGCGCGGGCACGGGATCACGCGGCCGCGGCCGGGCGCGATCCGGAGCAGCTGACGCTCGCGATCAACCGCGTGGCCGCGCTTTCGGCGTCGGATCCGGGCGACGCTGCGAAGACACTGGACCACATGCGCGAGCTCGGCGTCCATCACGCGGTCGTCCTGGTCGCCCCCGGCGAGAGCGACACGCGCAAGGCGCTCGAGACCTTCGCGACCCGGTATCTCGGAGAGCTGCAGGCGCGCTAGCTTTTCGGTCGTCGCTGCGGGGTGGGGGCTGACCTAGGCTGTCGCTGCGGGCAGCTTGCTCACGTCCACGCCGTACATCTGCGTGGCGGTCGTGAAGCACATCTGCTCGATCTCGTCGTCGGGGACGCCTGCCATCACGCGTTCGAGCGTCGGCATGGAGTTGGGCCAGATTGCGTCGTGGTGGGGGTAGTCGTTCCCCCAGACCAGGTTGCCAACACCGATCTTGTCGCGCGTGCGCACTCCGATCTCGTCGTCCTCGAAGGTCGCGGTGAAGTTGCGGCGGAAGTACTCGCTGGGCTTCAGCGTCAGGTAGTCCACGGCGTGACGAGGCGTGCGGTAGAACGCGTGGTCCACGCGCTCCAGGATGTGGGCCAGCCAGCCGATCTCGAACTCGGAGATCACGAGCTTCAGCCGCGGGAAGCGCTCGACCACGCCTCCGCAGATCAGGTCGATCATGGTGTTGACCGCGGTGGTGAACGCGAGCGTGTAGCCCTTGATCGTACTCCCGGGTGTTGTGCCCCAGTGGGCCGGCATGCCGCCGTCGAGCGACGTGCCGACGAAGATGTGCATGGTGAGCGGCAGGTTCATGTCCTGCGCGGCGGCCCAGAAGGGATCGTAGTCCGCGTGGCAGTAGGGCAGGTCGGGCGAGACGTGGGTCGGAATCATGAAGCCGCGCACCCCGCGCCGGGCGGAGCGCTCCATCTCCCGCTTCGCCGCGTCGACCTCGGGAATCGGCAGGCAGCCGATGCCGATCAGTCGCTCGGGAGCCACCGCGCAGTAATCGACCACCCAGTCGTTGTGCCGTTCGAACACCGTCCGCGCGACATCCCTGTCGGGAAGCGCGTAGGTGAACATGTTCAGGCTCGGGTACATGACCTCCCCGCACACGCCGTCGCGCGCCTGCTCGTCGAGTCGCTTCGCGGGATCGAGCACGCCGGGGTTCAAGCCGTCGTAGCCGCGCGCGATCAGCTCGTCTGTTGCCGGGTCGTCGAGCCGGTGACCGGCGATCCCGAGGCGACCGACCGGTATGGACAGTCCGCCGGGCAGGAGCAGCCAATCTCCCGGCTTGCCCTCGTGGTCACGGATGATGCGCGGCGCACGGTCACCGAAGCGACCCTCCAGGCCTTCGAAGACCTCGCGTGCCTCGACCAGGTGGGAATCGCACGAGTAGTACCTCATGGGCCCTCTCCCTCTGTCTAGTAGCCGAGCTGCTTGTCAACGACTCCGACGAGCGGCGCGCCCTTCTGCGCGCGCTCCAGGTTCTCGCAGAAACGATCGATGTTGCGCGGCGCGCGCAGCTGGCTCGCGCCGGCCGTGTGCGGGGTCATCGCCACGTTGTCGAAGCTCCAGAGTGGATGTTCGGGCGGCAGGGGCTCGATCGGCGCGACATCGAGGGCGGCACCCCCGCAGCGACCGTCGCGCAGCGCGCTTACCAGCGCGTCGCCGTCGATGATCTCCCCGCGCGTCACGTTCAAGAGCAGCGCCCCGCGCTTGAAGGTGGAGAAGGCCTTGTCGTCGATCAGGCCGCGGGTCTCGGGCGTGAGCGGAGCGCCGATCGCGACGACGTCGGATGCGGCGAGCAGCTCGGGCAGGCGCTCCATGGTCCACACCTCGTCGACCCCGTCCGACGCGGGCACGGCCCGAACGTCGACCGCGAGCACGTCCATGCCAAAGGCGACCGCACGGCGCGCGAGGGCGCGGCCCGTACCGCCGAAGCCGATCACGCCCATGGTCAAGCCCTCGAGCTCGATCTCGAGCTTGCGCATCGCCTCGCGCTGGTTCCAGCCTTCGGGTCCGAGTCGCATCGCGGTGGCGATCTGGCGCGTGAGCGCGAGCAGCAGCCCGAATCCGGTGTCTGCCAGGTGACCGCCGACGAGCCCCTTCTCGCCGCTCAGCACGACCTCCGAATCGCGCATGGCGGGATACAGGAACATGTCCATTCCCGACGCAATCGCGTGGACCCAGCGCAGTCGCGGCGCCGCATTGAACAGCGCCTCCGGAATGAAGCCAAGGATGATCTCCACGTCCTCGGCGCTGGCGATCGCCGCACGGATGCCGCGTTCCACGCAAACGCTGGAGCCCGCAGGCGCCACGGCGCGGATCCGCGCGAGATCCCTGTCGCTGATCTCTGGCAGTGTGAGCCCGAGGATGACCTGGATGGTGACGGGTCCGTCGATCTGCAGCTCGCTCACTCGAACGTGACCTCCACGCGGCCGATCCCCTCGTAGTCGGCTCGCCAGTGCTGGCCCGGCCCTGTTTCAAAGCGAGCAAAGGCACCCGTGATCACCTTTTGTCCGGGCTCGAGGGCGCGGCCGTGCTCGGAGAGCACCGCCGCCAGCCGGGAGAGCGAATTCAGGTGGTCATCGAGCTCGTCCCGACTCAGGCCCGTGTAGACCTGCTCGCCGTTGCGCGTCAGCGTACAGCGCACAGCGCCCAGGTCCCCGGCGTCTGCAAGCTCGAGGCCCTCGCCCTCGACGATCCCCCACTGGGAAAGGCAGTCCGTGACCATCGCGCAGAAGTCCGGACGTGCCGAGCCGGGCCGGCGCTCGTTGAGCTCGTACCCGGCGGCGACGCGAGCCACCGAGCCCGCGATCTCGTCACGACTGACGTGGTCGCCCTGGATGCGGCGCCCGATCGTGAAGCACATCTCGGCCTCGATCGCGGGACGCGCGATCTCGGCAATCCGCAAGCGCGCGCCGCTCTTCTGCACCCGACTGGTGAGCACGTACCCGAAGGGACGCTCGTCCACACCCAGCGCCGTGCGCGCGCGCTCCGAGGTGAGCCCGACCTTCCAGCCCGCGAGCGAATCACCCTCCGCCAGCTTGCGCTCGAGCAGCCCGAGCTGCACGTCCAGTGCCTGCTCGAGGGTCAGCGCTCCGTTGAGCCAGTCGGGGGCGTGGTCGCCCGTCTGCCGGGCTTCGGACAGGCGTTCGACAAGTGCCGCGAGATCCATGGCGCCATTGTAGACGGAAACGCCTGCGTCAGGAGCCTGGCACCAACTTGTATCCGACACCCGGCATTGCCTAGGCTGGGTGCAACGGGCCCGAACAGAGGGAGGGACTGGGGTGGCAGAGCAGAGGAAACCCGAGAGCCGACCGGACGACGAGCTGCTTGCCGAGGCTGTCGCCATTGGGAACCTCCCGACACTGCTGATGGTGCTCGTTCAGCTGACGGGGGACCTGCACTGGTTGGAGGAGCCGTACCAGCCTTTGCGGACCCGGGGCGTGGGGGACAACGACACCGGAGGGCTTCCCGAGCCGGTCCAGGCCGAGATTCGCAAGGCGGCCCTCGAGGCAATCCTCGCCTGGCGCGCGGGCTGTCCCGTGGCGATTCCCGAGCCGTCGGCGGAGCTCCGCCTGAAGATGCTGAGCTGCGCGATGGGAGAGAAGATCCCCTCGGAGTACGCCCCGATGGTCGCGGCGCAGCTCGGCTCCGATTGGCTGGAATCCGTCCAGAGGGTCGCCGTGCCGGACGGGTTCCAGGTCCTCATCATCGGTGCCGGCGTGTCAGGGCTGTGCGCAGCCGTGAACCTTCAGCGTGCCGGCATTCCGTTCCGCATTCTCGAGAAGAGTACGACGGTGGGGGGGACGTGGCGCGACAACCGCTATCCTGGCGCCGGCGTCGACACCCCGAACCACCTCTACTCGTTCTCGTTCGCCAGCTACGACTGGACCAAGTACTTTGCGCTGCGAGACGAGCTTCACGCCTATCTGGAGCATGTCGTCGACCGATTCGCCCTGCGATCGAGCATCAGCTTCGAGACCGAGGTCGAGTCGGCGGCCTACGAGGAAGAGGCGCAGCGCTGGGCCGTCGTCGTACGCAACCCCGACGGCTCCCGCGAGACACAGCGCGCAAACGTCTTGATCAGCGCCACGGGGATCTTCAACCCGATCGTGCTCCCCGCCATCGACGGGCTCGAGCGCTTCGAGGGTCCATCCTTCCACACCGCGGAGTGGCCCGCCGACCTCGACCTCGAGGGGAAGCACGTGGCGATCATCGGCAACGGTGCGAGTGCCATGCAGGTGGGTCCCGAGATCCAGGACACGGTGGCATCGCTCACGATCTTCCAGCGCTCGGTGCACTGGGCGGCGCCCTTCGAGCAGTTCCGCAGGGTGGTCCCGGAAGCCGTCCAGTTCCTGCTCCGAGAGGTTCCGCTCTACCAGGCTTGGTACCGCATGCGTCTGGGCTGGACCTTCAACGACCGGATTCATCCCGCGCTGCAGAAGGACCCGTCCTGGCACCACCCCGACCGCTCGCTGAACGCGCTCAACGATGCGCACCGGGCGTACTTCACCCAGTACATCGAGTCCGAGCTCGGCGACAGGACGGAGCTCATAGACGTGGTGGTTCCCAGCTATCCCCCCTTCGGCAAGCGGATGCTGCTGGACAACGGCTGGTACCGGATGCTGAGGAATCCCCGTGTGGAGCTGGTCACCGACCCGGTTTCCGAGATCGGACCGGACCGGGTGATCACGCAGGACGGGTCTGAGCACCCGGCGGACGTACTCGTCCTGGCGACCGGCTTCGACGTCCTGCGCTTCCTCACTGCGTTCGAGGCCCACGGTCGCTCGGGTCGCAGCCTTCGCGAGGTCTGGGACGACGATGACGCCCGGGCCTACCTGGGCCTTGCGATTCCCGACTTCCCGAACTTCTTCTGTCTGTACGGCCCCAACACGCAACCCGGCCACGGCGGCAGCCTGATCTTCGTGATCGAGATGCAGATGCGGTACATCATGAACGTTCTCGCGAAGATGCTCAGCCAGGGGATCGGTGCCGTCGAGTGTCGCACCGACGTTCACGATGCGTACAACGAGCGAGTCGACCGCGCCCACGAGAACATGGTCTGGACCCACAAGGGAATGGAGACCTACTACCGGAACGCGCGCGGAAGGGTCGTGGTGAACTTCCCGTTCCGCAACGTCGACCTCTTCCACATGACGAGCCCCGCCGATCTCTCCGAGTTCATCACGGAGCCGCGTCAGTCATGAGTGCCGGCGAGCGACTGCCCGGCACGCCGGATCCGATGCACCAGTGGCCGGGGTCCGACGGCGTCACGATCGCGGGGGACGCGTGGGGGGATCCCGCGGGTCCACTCGTGCTGCTCCAGCACGGAGGTGGGCAGACCCGTCACGCCTGGAAGGGCACGGGCCAGATCCTGGGTAAGGCCGGGTATCACGCGGTAGCGTTCGACGCGAGGGGACACGGAGACTCCGGCTGGGTTGCAGACGGCGACTACGGCCAGGAGGCCATGGTCCGGGACCTCGACCACGTCATCCGTGCGTTTGGCGGGACGCGTCCCGTGCTGGTCGGCGCCTCCATGGGAGGTGGCGTGAGCTTGCACGCGCTCGGGGAGGACCGCGTCGATGCGACGGCGCTCGTGCTGGTCGACATCGCACCGAGGATCGAGCAGGCCGGTGCGGACCGGATCATGCACTTCATGCGTCAGCGACCCGAGGGCTTCGCATCGCTCGACGAGGTCGCGGATGCGATCGCGAGCTATCAACCCCACCGGCCGCGGCCGCGCAGCACCGACGGTCTGGCCAAGAACGTCCGGCTCGGAGCGGACGGCCGCTACCGCTGGCACTGGGACCCGGCTTTCCTCGACGGCAAGCGCAGGCTTCACAAGCGACAGGATCACCTGGAAGCCTGCGCTCGCAACCTGACCCTGCCAACGCTGCTCGTCCGCGGCGGCCTATCTGACATCCTCTCCGAGGAGGGGGCAAAGAGCTTCCAGGAGCTGTGTCCTCACAGCGAGTACGTGAACGTGACCGATGCGGCCCACATGGTGGCGGGCGATCGCAACGATATCTTCTCCGGTGCGGTGATCGACTTCCTCGCCAGGACCGTGCCTGTCTCCGGAGACCCGGTCCAGGCGCCCCACGAGCGCCATCCCCACCACGAGGGCCCCAAAGGCGACATCGTCGACGTACCATAGCCACAGGAGGGTCAGCTCATGACGGCGCCAGTGATTCCGTACGCCGACAGCATCATCGACCCCGACGACTTCGCCCGGGGCTACCCGCACGAGGCCTGGACGTGGATGCGCGAGAACGACCCGGTGCACTGGTGGGACCGCACGCGTGGGCTTCCGTTCTGGGCGATCACCAAGCACGCGGACATCGTCGAGCTCTCCAAGCAGCCGGACCTCTTCACCAACACGCCTCGGTTCGGAATGCGGCACCGACCGGAGGACGAGGATCCTGACGTTCTGTCCGTGACGCTGATCGACCAGGACCCGCCAAAGCACGGAATCTGGAGAAAGCTGGTGAACAAGCGCTTCACACCGAACGCGCTCAAGCGATTCCACCCGGACATCCACAGGATCGGGAAGGAGATCGTGGATGCGTTGCTCGAGCGCGGTGAGAGCGGGGAGTGCGACTTTGTGGAGCATGTCTCCGCGCCGCTCCCGATTGCCGTGATCGCCTGGATGCTCGGCGTTCCGCGCTCTGACTGGAAGCTGCTCTTTCACTGGACAAATCGCACGATTGGTGGCGGCGATCCGGAGTACCGCGACGAAGGGAAGAGCGGCAGGGAGACCGCGCTCGCGGCGCAGCGTGAGATCGTCGACTACTTCTCGGCCCTGCTAGAGGACAAACGCAAGAGCCCGCAAGACGACATCATCAGCGTCCTGACCCAGGCCGAGGTAGATGGGGAGCCGCTCGACCAGCACGAGCTGCTCCGCTGGTGCTTCCTGATCGTCCTTGCCGGCAACGAGACCACGCGCAACGCCACGACCGGCGGGATCGCTGCCTTCGCCGAGAATCCTGGCGAGCTGCGGCGCTTGCAGCGTGATCCGAGCCTGCTCAAGCCAGCGGTCGAGGAGGTTCTACGCTGGACGAACCCGGTCGTCCACATGGCCCGCACGGCTCAGAAGGAATACCCGCTGCGCGACAAGACGATTGCCGCCGGTGACGCGCTCGTCTTGTTCTACCCGTCCGCCAACCGCGACGAGGAGGTCTTCGAGGATCCATTCACCTTCCGGATCGATCGCCAACCGAATCGCCACCTGGCCTTCGGCATTGGCGAGCACTTCTGCCTTGGCGCGCACCTCGCCCGCCTGGAGCT
The DNA here is from genome assembly GCA_965247115.1 of Myxococcota bacterium. Classification (GTDB taxonomy): domain Bacteria; phylum Myxococcota_A; class UBA9160; order SZUA-336; family SZUA-336; genus JAUXJB01. The sequence continues at coordinate 290,395 of CBDFGR010000003.1, read as the reverse complement.
GCAGGTGGCCTACCAGTACCTGCTCCCGCGCCTCGACACGATCGAGCTGGCCGGCCCCCCCGAACGCCTCCGCAACAACCAGATCGGCGGTATCAAACACCTCCCGATCCGCTACAAACTCCGCCCCGCCTGATCTCAACCACCGAACTTGGGGACGGTCCTCGATCCGAACTTTTCAGAGCCCGGCAGGGCCGGAGTGATTACTGTCGGGTCATGGCAGCGCGGCCCTGGGCCTCGGCGTCGGCTCTCGCGTCGGGCTCTCCGCGGCGCTCTGGAATCTCGAAGGTCACGGTATGGATGCGGCCGGGGTACTCGAACGGCGCCTCGTAGTCCTCGGTCACGGGGGCGAGGCTTCGACCCAGGTCCATGCCGGTGCTCGAGAGCAACCTGAGCAGCCGAGGGATGCGTCCCTGGCCGCAGACCCGGCCGTCGATGGACAGCGTCACGTTTCCGCTGTCGTCTCCGTCGCGCTCGATCCGAACTTCCACATGGTGACGACCGGCGAGTAGCTCCGCTTCACTGCTCACGAGGGTATGAGAGTGGAACTCGTTGTAGTCGAAGCGCACGTAGCCCTGCTTCAGGTACAGCGCGAAGCCGCTGTTGATGCTGCCTCGGGCCACCAGAGCTCCGTCCGCGCGGCCGGCTGGGTGCTCCAGGTCCACCGTCATGGTCCAGCCTCGCGCTGCCGACGGGCAGGCGTCGGCCACGATGTGAGACACGGGTGGGTGGTAGACAAAGCGGCTGCGCGAAGTCGGCAGTCCGGGCCGGCGCGCAGCGCGGAAGAGCAAGCCGGCGCCGCGGTCGTCGACTGGCAGCACGCCGTGTTGCTCGGCCTCACGCCACCACAGGTCGACCATCTCCTTGAGCCGCTCCGGCTCGGCCTCCGCCAGGTCCCGGCATTCGGAGAAGTCCTCGTCCAGGTGGTAGAGCTCCCAGCGGTCATCGTCGAGCGGACTGCGAGGCTGATGGTGCGTCACGGCCTTCCAGCCAGCAGACCAGATTCCGCGGTGGCCGAGCATCTCGAAGTACTGCACGCCGCGCCGCGGCGGCGCGTTCTCGTCATGCAGCGTGGGAACCAGACTCGCGCCGTGGATGGGCAGCTGCGGAACCCCGGCAACGACCTCGGGCGCTTCGATCTGCAGCAGCTCCAGAAGTGTAGGGACCAGGTCGATTGCGTGGCAGAACTGGCGCCGAAACGCGCCGGGTCGACCCAGTCGCGCGGGCCAGTGGATGACCAGCGGATCGCGCACTCCGCCGCCGTGCGTGTTCTGCTTGTACCACTTGAGCGGAGTGTTCCCGGCCTGCGCCCAGCCCCAGGGGATGTTGGAGTGGCTGTTCGGTCCACCGATGTCGTCCAGGCGCGCCACGGCGGCGTCGACGTCCTCGGGTATGCCGTTGAACCAGCGCATCTCGTCGAGCACGCCGGCCGCGCCACCCTCCTGGCTTGCGCCGTTGTCGGACATGACGATGAGCAGCGTGTCGTCGAGCCTGTCGATGGAGCGCAGGAAGTCCACCAGCCGGCCGATCTGCTGATCGGTGTGGTCGAGCATCGCGGCGAAGGCCTCCTGCAGGCGCGCGGCAAACAGGCGCTCGTTCGGCGAGAGCTTGTTCCACGCGTTCACGCCCGGGTTGCGCGGCGCGAGCTCGGTGCCCGCGGGAATCACGCCGAGCGAGCGCTGGCGCGCGAACCACTCGTCGCGCACCGCGTCCCAGCCGTGATCGAAGCGACCCCGGTACTTCTCGAGGAAGGGCTTTGGCGCCTGGTGTGGCGAGTGCGTGGCGCCGAATGCCAGGTACGCGAAGAACGGTCGCTCCGGCACCAGCGAGACCTGGTCGCGGATGTAGCCGATGGTGCGATCGACGATGTCCTCCGACAAGTGGTAGCCGTCCTCGGCCGCGCCAGGAGGGTCCACGAAGTGGTTGTCGCGCGTCAGCTCCGGGTGGAACTGATCGGTCTCGCCCTGCAGGAAGCCGTAGTAGTGGTCGAAGCCGCGCTGGAGCGGCCAGTTGTGGAACGGTCCGGCGGCCGTGCACTCCGCCATTGGCGCGAGGTGCCACTTACCGGTCGCGAACGTGGCGTAGCCCTGTTCGCGCAGGATCTCCGCGAGCGTTCCGGCCGACCGGGGTAGGGCGCCGCGCATGTTCGGGAAGCCCGTGTCCATGTTCGAGATGGCACGCATCCCAACTGCGTGGTGGTTGCGGCCCGTGAGCAGGCAGGCACGCGTCGGCGAACACAGGGCCGTGGTGTGGAAGCTGGTGTAGCGCAGACCGTCGCCCGCTAGCCGATCCACGTTCGGGGTCTCGATCGTCGATCCGTAGCAGCCGAAGTGCGAGAAGCCCGTGTCGTCCAGGACGACGACTACAACGTTCGGCGCTCCTGCCGGCAGTCGAGCCTCGGGCCACCAGGGGGTGGACTCACTGACGGTGCGCCCGATGATGCCGCCGAAGTTCTCTTCGGCCGGATGCTTGAAGCTCACTTCACTTGCTCCTCGTGACTTCTGACCGTGTAGCTTACAGGGGCTCGCTCTACGATTGACTCGAGAAGCGGACGTTCCGTCGGCCCCATATGATCCACAATTGGTTGTACGATCTCTCCGCATGAAGCGATCCGAGCTCGATGAAGTCGACGAGGAGCTCGTGGCTCGGGCCCTGGCCCTCGTCCCGCGGATCCTCGCTCTGGCGGACCGCATCGATGAGGCGAGGCAGATCCCGCCAGATCTCGCCGATGCCATGGCCGCCGCCAACCTCTTCATGCTCTTTGCGCCGAGGAGCCACGGCGGCGAGCAAGCGCATCCGTTGACGGCGCTCCGAGTCGTCGAGGAGCTCTCCAAGGCCGATGGGTCGGTTGGCTGGGTCGCGATGAACTCCTCGACCATCAGCACCGTCTTTGGCTGGCTGCCGCAAGACGTGGTCCGCGCGATGGAGGGCCCCGACGGACGTGTCAGGATCGCGGGCTCGGCCCGCTCGCTCGGTACCGCGACCGAGGTCGAGGGCGGCTACCGCGTCAGCGGTCGCTGGAATTTCATCAGTGGGGTCACCCACTCGAACTGGATCTTCGCGACCTGCACCGCGGAAGACGCAGACGCGGAAGTCATGACCTACATCCCCGTCTCCGAGGGCAAGGTCATCGATACCTGGCACGTTCTTGGAATGCGCGGGACGGCCAGTCGCGACTTCGAGGTTCGCGATGTATTCGTCCCGCGCGAGCGAGCCTATCGACCGGGAGGCGGCCGCGATGCCGTGGATGATCCGCTGTACCGGGGGCGATTCGTGATCCTCTGGGGCTGGTCGCTGAACGCCGGAGTTTCGCTGGGAATCGCCCGGGCCGCCATCGACGAGTTTTGCAGACTAGCGAGTCAGAAGTCCTCTGCCGCGTCGGCCGACCTGCTCCGCGACCGGCCTCCCGTCCAGGCGCAGATCGGACAGGCGGAGGCGATCGTGAGCGCCGCGCGTGCCTATCTCGTAGACGCCCTGCACACGGGCTGGGAGGCGGCGCAAGACAGGGAGCGCGACCCATTGCCAGCGATCGTGCAGCTGCGCCTCGCGATCATCCATGCGGTCCACGAGGCGGTTCGGGCCGTCGACATCGTCTTTCACGCGGCAGGAACGAACGCGATCTTCGACGGCAACCGCCTGGAGCGCTTCTTCCGCGACGTCCACGTTTCGAAGCAGCACGCTGCCGCGCTGCCCGTGCACTACGAGTCGGCTGGCAAGTACCTATTCGGACTGGACAACCACGGCTGGGAGGAAGTTGCGCCCGACCGCATCGGATTGCGCTACAGACCGTAGGCCGCTGCGGCCGCGTCGCCGAGGATGTTCCGGCCCGTGGTCTCCGAGAGCCCGGATACCAGGTGCTCGAGCTCTTCGATGTAGTTTCCGGGGTGATCGAAGTGCGGGAAGTCGGTGGCCCAGAAGAAACGGTCGCTGCCCACGTGATCGATGATGAGTGGGAGGGCCTTCTCGTCGGGATCGCCCGAGATCCAGCACTGTCGCCTGAAGTAGAAGCTCGGCTTCTCCTTTAGCGGCACGCCGTCGCCGAGCGACGTCTCGAACGTGGTGTCCATGCGGTCGAGGGAAGCGCCGATCCAGCCGGCGCCGGATTCGAGCAGCACTGCCTTTACCCGCGGGAAGCGATCGAAGAGCCCCCACTGGAAGAGGCCGTAGAAGGCCTGCTGCGGACCCTGCATGCCGAGCGCGTTCTGCATCCAGCGGGCCTGCTTCATGCCGTCGAAGCGCTGGTAGGTCCGGATCTTTGGGTGCTCGCTCATCGGGTGGATGGCAACCGGGACGTCGAGTTCCTGCGCCTTGGCCCAGAAGACGTCGTGGTCGGGATGAGCGTGCGGGATACGCGTGCGGGTATAGGGCGACAAGAAGGCGCCCTTTGCGCCCGCGCGCACCGAGCGCTCCAGCTCGGCGGCAGCCTCGAGCGGCTCGACCAGCGAGATGTGCGCGATCGCGACCAGCCGACCGCCGCTGTCGCCGCAGAACTCGCAGATCCAGCGGTTGTAGGCGCGCGCATAGGCCATGTGGAGCTCCGGATCATCCAGCTCGCACTCCCACACCAGACCGATACTGGGGTAGAGGATGGCCTTGGCGAGTCCCTCGCGATCCAGCAGCTCGACCCGCTCCTTGGGATCGGCCGAGCCGAAGGGAGCGCTGTCGGGGTAGTGGCTATCGCCCAGCATCGCCTCGACCTCCGCCGGGCTCTTGCCCATCGCGCCCAGGGTGCTGAGTACCCTGAAGTCGAAGAAGCGGGACCGTTCCCCGTCCATCTCGATCACCTGCCGGCCGTCGTGCTCGCGTACCCGGAGCGCCCGATCGCGGAGTGGAGGGTCGATGTAGCGCTCCCAGAGGTCAGGGGGCTCCAGGATGTGGCCGTCCGCATCGATGATGTTCTCGTACGGTAGCTGCATGAACACTCCTCCAGGTCCCCGAGACCATAGCAGCTCGGGAGAGTTACGGATCGAGGTCCGAGAAATCGGGCTCCGGCCGCACGCTCAGACCTTGGTCCAGTCGGCGTGGTTCAGCTCGTCGTAGCGGCGGTCCGTACCGGTCCAGCCCCCGTCGACGACGATGGCCTGTCCGGTGACGAGCGTGGACTCATCGCTTGCGAGCCACAGCGCCGCATTGGCGATGTCGAGGGACTCGCCGCTGCGACCGATCGGGTGGATGCGCGCGATGTTGTCCCGCGCTGCATCGGGATCCCTGGCCATGATGGGTGTCGCGATGCCGCCAGGACAGATGCAGTTGATGCGGATCCGCTTCGCTGCCCACTCGCCCGCGGCGGCGCGCGTCAAGGCGATCACGCCGCCCTTGGAGGCGCAGTAGGCGCCGATGCCGGAGAGCCCGGCCAGCCCGGCGATCGACGAGGTGGAGATGATCGAGCCGCCCCCCCTCCGTTCCAGCAGTGGAAGGGAATACTTCATGCCGAGCCAGACGCCCTTCAGATTGATCGCCATGATCTGGTCGTAGACCTCTTCGGGGCAGTCGCGCACGTTGCCCTCTCTCCGTGCGATGCCGGCGTTGTTGTACATGATGTCCAGGCCACCGAAGCGCTCGGCCGCCTGCTGGCAGACGCCCTCGACGTCTGAGGCCCGGGAGACGTCCGCTGGGACGGCGACGCAGACCTTCTCCCCGCGCGCGCTGTTTATGCTCGCCGCGACATCCTCGAGCTTGTCTGCCTGCACGTCGCAGATCACGAGCTGCGCACCCTCTTCGGCGAAACGCTGGGCGGTTCCCTCGCCAATCCCCGACGCCGCCCCCGTCACGATCGCGACCTTGCCCTGTAGCCTGCTCATGAGTTCCCTCCCTGTTCAGCTGCATTCTAGCCGACGCGCCACAGCGGTTTCCGAACGTTTGACGCTGTAGCAAACCCGCTGTCAGACTACCGGGAGTTCCGTTCCGCGGAGAGCCATGGCGTTCACGATTCACCAGCTCAACGACGCGAACTGCAAGACCTACCTGCTCGTGTCCGGGATCCACGCAGCCCTGGTCGACCCCGTGCGCGAGCGGGTCGAGCGCTACAGGCGGGAGCTGTCTGGCCGGGACCTTCGCCTCGATCTGCTCGTCGAGACGCACACGCACGCAGATCACCTGATGATGAGTCGGGAGATCAAGGAGGGCTTCGGGGCCCCGCTGGTCATGCACCGCGAGAGCCCGAATCCGATCGTCGACGACCACGTCCAGGACGGCGAGGTGCTGGAGCTGGGCGACGCGCGCATCGAGGTCCTTCACACACCCGGCCACACGCCGGACTCCATGTGCCTGCGGCTTCCTGGCGCCGTACTGACGGGAGATACGCTGTTCATCGGAGGATCGGGCCGAACAGACTTCCCCGGTGGCGACCCGGGTGCTCAGTACGACGCTGTCACCCAGCGGCTGTTCAAACTCCCCGACGAGACGGTGGTCTGGCCGGGCCACGACTACAAGGGCCTCTCCAGCTCGACCATTGGCGAGGAGAAGCGCTCCAACCAGCGCTTTCTCGGCAAGACGCGCGAGGAGTACATCGAGCAGATGGCCAACCTGGGCTTGGATCTTCCAGACCAGATCCAGGAGGTCCTGCAGGTCAACCAGTCCAGCTTCGAGGCCGGCGAGGTCGCGTTTCCGAACTTCCCCGAGGTCGCCGGCGTCCGGCAGGTCAAGCCGGCGGCACTTGCTCGCAGCCTGCACTCGGACTCCCGACCCTTCGTGATCGACGTTCGCGAGCCCGAGGAGTTCGTCGGCGAGCTCGGACACATCGAGGGGGCGATCCTGGTTCCGATGGATGCGCTGGAGCACCGACTGCCCAAGCTGGCCGGCTACGTCGATCAGAGCATCGTCGTGGTCTGCCGCGCCGGTGCGCGCTCGGCGAGCGCAACCGCCATGCTGCAGCGAGCGGGCTTCCGAGACGTGGAGAATCTCGAGGGCGGCATGCTGGCGTGGGCCCGCGCCAGCTTGCCGGTACAGCGCTAGCCGCACAGGAGACCACATGCACGTGACTCGGTTCTACACGAACGCGGACGGGGGCTCTGCGTTCGACGAGTTCGACGTTCCGCTGGAGAGAAGCACCACGGACGCCTGGGGGAACGCCCTGCGCTTCAGCGAGGCCTTCGCATCGCCGGCGGTCCGGGTCTACGAGGCGCCGTCAGGCACGTTTCAGGACTGGCACAACGCGCCCACGCGCCAGCTCTGCATCATGCTGACCGGCGTGTGGGAGATCGGAACAACCGACGGAGAGAAGCGCCGCTGGGGCCCCGGCGAGGTGTTCATGCCGGACACCGTCGAGGGAAAAGGGCACACCAGCAAGGTACTCGAGGGCCCCGTACGAATGGTATTTGTCCCGGTGCCTCCCGAGGTAGACATCAAGGCGTGGGGCGCATCCAACGCCTAGCAGGCTGCTGAAAAACTCCTCATCGAAGGGTACCTTGGGAGCGAGCCCCAAAGGGGGAGGCGTGAGAGGACAGGGGACGCTTCAGGGCGGGATGTTCAGCTACGTGTCGCTGGAGTCGCGGATTCCGGATGATCATCCGCTTCGAGCGATGCGGCGCATGGTCGACACGGCGCTGCAGCGGCTATCGCCGCGCTTCGACGCGATCTACGCCAGAGGCGTAGGGCGCCCGTCCGTGCCCCCGGAGCAGCTGCTGCGCGCCCTGCTGCTGCAGGTGCTCTACACCATCCGGAGCGAGCGGCAGCTGGTGGAGCAGCTGGAGTACAACCTGCTGTATCGCTGGTTCGTGGGTCTGGAGCTTGACGAGGTGGTGTTCAGCGCCACGGTGTTCACGAAGAACCGAGACCGGCTGCTCAAGGGCGAGATTGCCGAGCACTTCTTCGACGCAGTGCTGGAGCAGGCCGAGACCGAGGGATGGGTGTCGTTGGAGCACTTCACGGTAGACGGGACGCTGATCGAGGCGTGGGCGAGCCAGAAGAGCTTCGTACGGAAGGACGAGGAACGGAGAGACGACGATGACCCGGGCAACCCGACGGTGAACTTCCGAGGCGAGAAGCGGAGCAACCAGACGCATGCGTCGACGACGGATCCCGACGCACGACTCGCCGGTATGAGAGGCCAAGGCGCCCGACTCGCGTACCAGGGACACGTGGTGACGGAGAACCGGAACGGCTTGGTGGTCGCGGCGAAGCTCACGCAGGCGTCGGGATATGCGGAGCGCGAAGCGGCGCTCGAGATGGTGGAAGGTCTGGGAGGCGGGCGTCGGAGGACATTGGGCGGAGACAAGGGCTTCGACACGAAGGGGTTCGTGGAAGAGCTTCGAGAGTTGGGCGTGACCCCACACGTGGCGCAGAACACGACGAATCGACGCAGCGCGATCGACGGGCGGACGACGCGCCACCGGGGCTACGAACTGAGTCAGCGTTTTCGCAAACGGGTGGAAGAGGTCTTCGGCTGGATGAAGACCGTGGGGCTGATGCGCAAGACCCGACACCGCGGCACGGATCGGGTCGGCTGGGTCTTCACCTTCACGGCCGCAGCCTACAACCTGATCCGGATCCGCAAGCTGCTGGAGGCCACGTAGGTCATGTGCGAAACCGCCCCGCGATCAGCGGAGCCCAAGACCGGTTCGAACCGGGAATCGCGCCCCGCCCCTCGGCCGGTGAACCCCCTCGTCGGAAGGACCACCCCTCAACCAGTCACTTTCTCCGCAGCCTGCTAGGCGAGGGCCCACCGTTCGAGCTCGCTCGCGTGCTCGCGCTGCAGCGAGAGCAGGAGTCGGAGCGCGGCCGACATGTCGTCCGCGAGCTCTTCGATGCTGTCGAGCTGAAGTCTGCAAATGCCGTCACACTGCGGACGATTCTGCGCGAGTGGGACGGTCGAACGGACACGGCCTCGCGGGGAGCGCTCGTGTACCACGTCTTCCGTCACGAGCTGACCCGCGAGCTGCTCAACGCGCGTCTGGGCTCAGACTGGGGGGACGAGATCCTGGCCGCTTCTGAGCCCTTGCCGGGTGTCATCCTAGAGCGCCTTCTGGATCGAGCACGCCCGGCGGCAACGACCGCGGTGGTGGAGTTGGCGCTGGTGAAGACGTGGCGTTTTTTGCAGGCCGAGGTCGGCACGAATCCCGGCCGCTGGGGTTGGGGGGCGCTCCATCAGCTGCGGCTCCGCCATGCTTTCGAGCAGCTCGGCCACGGTCGCATCCGTTGGCTGGGTCGAGCCCTGGGTCGGGGTCCACATCCCGTCGGTGGGGATCCCGATTCGATCTGGACGATGTATCACGGCGAGCTCCTGCGCAAAGGCGCCTACGTGGGCCCCGGACTGCGATACGCGGTCGATCTGGCGGATCCGGGTCATGCGCAGTTCGGCCTGGCCGGGGGGCAATCTGGCCACTCCGGTAGCGAGCACTACGACGACGGGCTCGCTGCCTGGCTGGCGGGCAGTCCCCAGACCCTCTGGATACACGAGAGCGACGTCGCCTATCATCGAGTCGGATCCTGGGAACTGCGTCCGTCTCGAGAGTAGGCCGCGCGAATGATCATCTTCATCCACATCCCCGGCTTCTACGCAGCGGTAGAGCAGGCGGACAACCACGAGCTGCGCGGCCGGCCCGTCGTGGTCGGCGGTGATCCGCGCAAACGCGGCAGCGTGACGGGCGTGAGCGTCGAGGCGCGCAAGCGCGGCGTTGTGGAAGGAATGGAGGCGCGCGAAGCGCTCGAACGCTGTCCTGACGCCATGTTTCGGCGCACCCGACTCAAGCGGTACCGCGCGGTGGCGGCGGAGACCCGCGCGCTGCTGCGCGCGACCACGGATCGGATCGAGGAATTCGGCGTAGACGGAACCTTTCTCGAGGTGCCGCCGCAGCTCGAAGCGCTGCCGCTCGCCGCCGAGCTCTGCGTGCACATGCAGGCGGAGCTCGGCTTGCACTCCGTTGCGGGCATCGGGCCGACGCGCTTCGTCGCGTATCTGGGCGCTCGGCACCCCGGTCCGGGCGGCATCCGCGAGGTCAAGCCTGACGAGGCGCTCAGCTTTCTCAGTCGCTTCTCCCTAACCGAGATCTGGGGACTGGGTCCAGCGACGGCAAAGAAGCTCGCCGCGAGCGGCCTCGACTCGATCGGTGATCTTCAACGAATCCCGCAGGAAGAGCTCGAGCAGCTTGCCGGGCGCAACGCCGCCACCTTCCGCTCGCTGGCGCTTGGCGAGGACGTTGCGCCGCTGCGCCCGCGACCGCCCGCAAAGTCCCTGTCGCGGGAGCGCACGCTGTCCGAGGCGACGCTGGACCTGCGCTCACTCGGCGATGAGCTGCTCGAGCTCGCCGCCGAGCTCGAAGGGATGCTGACACGGGAACGGCGTGCCGCCCGCACCGTGACACTGGGATTGTCCTACGTCGACGGGACCCAGATGACGCGCACGCAGACGGTAGACGAAGCGATCGATGGACAGACCGAGATCGGCGAGGCGGCCCTGCAGCTGCTCGTGCGCGCGCAGGCGGGAGCGCGACACGTGCGCCGCCTGCGCCTGCAGGTCTCCAATCTTCGCGCGGGCGGCCGCGAGAGTGACGCTCGCCAGCTCCGTCTCTTCTAGCGTCTTCCGCCGCTAAAGTCGCCGCTGCGATCCGCCCGAAGAGAGGTGCCGGAAGGCACCCTCGTGAAGACGGATCAAAGCTTCGACCGCCGGAAGTATCCGCGAGTGATGACGGAGTCGGTCGTGTCGATCGAGCGCGTTTCCAGACCCCGAGGGCTGGCTCACGCATTGGACCTCTCGATGGCTGGCGTGCGCTTTCAGTGCGTGGGCCTGGAGCTCGATCCGGGCGAGACCGTGCGGGTGCAGCTGAATCTGAGCGACAGGACGGTCAGCGTGGTGGGGACTCTGGTCCGGGTGACCGAGCTCGACGCCTTCTCGCAGGAGGTCGCGCTCAGCTTCATCGACGTCGACTCTGAGACTCAGGAGCTGCTGCGCGACGTCCTTCCCGAGTCGGAAGAGGTCTTGTAGCTCGACTCCGCGCTCAGGAGAGCGTTTCGGTCCGTGTCCGCCTGGCACGCTTTCTGGCCGCGGCGCGAATTTCCTCTGTCTGCTCTCTCGTCTGACGCAGCCCCGCCTGAATTGCCTTGCGTGCCTTCTGAAACTCGAGGGAACGGATCGAGTGCACGTCGGGCTCGATCACCACGTCGGCGGGTTCCCGTGCCAGGCGGTGCAGCGCGAGCTCGTGCTCGATGACCGTCATGGATGCGGTCAAGATCTCGAAGAGGTTTGGGCCGCCTTCTTCGGCCTCTGCGGTCGCCTTTCCGCGACGCCAGAAACGAGCGAGGCCGCGCTCGACCATCTCTCCGGCCCGCTGGCCTACGCTGGTCCGAGGCGTCCAGGAGCTGCGTGCGGAGGGCCGCGAGAGCTCTCGTACCGGCTGGCCGTGCAGGTTCACCGCGATGCTCATGTCTACACCGAGTGCGGAGAGGGCCGAGATCGGGACGGGATTTCGCAGCGCGCCGTCGACCAGCAGACGTCGGCCCGCGCGCTGCGGCACGAAGATGCCGGGAATCGAGATGCTTGCCCGGATCGCATCCGTGACGCGCCCCTCATGGATCAGGACTTCCTCCCCGGTGATGAGGTCGACACTCACTGCGACGAAGGGAATGGCCAGGTCCTCGATCTTCCAATCGCCGATGAGCCCCTGTAGCCACGTGATCGCGCGCTCACCGGAGATCAGTCCCGAGCGCGGCCAGACCGGGTCGAAGATACGCACGATGTCCGACCAATCCAGGTCGAGCACCTGGCGCTCGAAGTTCTCGAGCTGGCCCGCAGCATAGACGGCCCCGATGAGAGCGCCGATGCTGCTGCCGGCGATCGCGTCGACCGGAATTTCTGCTTCCGCAAGCCCGCGCAACACGCCGATGTGAGCGAAGCCGCGCGCGCCACCAGCGCCCAGCGCCAATCCGATCTTGCGCCTGCGCGCTGCAGCCATTCCCCCCACGGCCATCGGGGGCATCGTAGTCATTCCACCCTGCAACCGCTAAGCTGGCGCCGACGTGAGCGATTTTCATCAGACCGGGCTCATCACGACGCTCCACCGGCTGGGACCTCCAGCGTTGGAACGTCTTGAGGCGGAGCTCAAGCACTTCTCGCGCGAACGACCCGTTACCCTCGTTCTGCCCTGCCTGCACACGGAGATCCAAGCTCCGGCGCTCGCGCACATCGTCGAAGTGCTGCGGCGCGTCCCGTACCTGCACCAGGTTGTGGTCAGCGTTTCGGGAGCCTGCGATGCGTCGGGATTTCACGACGTGCAGAAGTTCTTTCGCTCCGTTCCAGAAGCGGTTTGCATCTGGGGAGGGGGCCCGACGGTCGGAGAGCTTCTCGAACGCCTGCACGAGAACAGGCTCGCGCCGGGACCCGATGGCAAGGGTCGGGCCGTCTGGATCGGGGCCGGGTACGCGCTCTCGGATGGGGTGGCCCAAGCGCTGGTCTTTCACGACTGCGACGTGGCTACGTATGAGGCCGATTTCCTTGCCAGGCTGTGCTTTCCGGTCGTTCACCCCAACCTCGACTACGACTACTGCAAGGGCTACTACGGGCGCGCGACGGATCGGCTGCACGGCCGGGCGACCCGACTCTTTGTCACGCCCCTCGTTCGTTCCTTGAAGCAGACGCTTGGCTCCCTGCCGCTGCTCGAGTTCATCGACAGCTTCCGCTACCCGCTGGCCGGGGAGTTCGCGCTCAAGGTCGACCTCGCTCGCCAGATCCGGATCCCCAGCGACTGGGGGCTGGAGGTCGGCCTGATGGCCGAGGTGCTCCGCAACGCCTCGCCGCAGCGCGTTTGTCAGGTGGAGCTCTGCGACAACTACGACCACAGACACCAGGAGCTGTCTCCGGAGGACCCCTCTCGCGGGCTACATCGAATGGTGATCGACATTGCCACATCTCTGTTTCAGAACCTCGCGAGCAGAGGAGTGCAGTTCGACGCCGGCTTCCTGAATACGCTGGGTGCCGCCTATCTGCGGCAGGCGCAGGACACCGTATCCGCCTATGCGGACGAGGCCCTGATCAACGGTTTGCACTTCGATCAGCACTACGAGGAGCTCATGGTCGAGACCTTCACGACTGGGCTCCGCGCGGCTGGGCTCGAGTTCGTGCGAGATCCCATGCGCAGGCCCCTGATCCCGAACTGGCATCGTGTCATCGCCGCGTTCCCAGAGTTCATGGCGGATCTGCGCTATGCCGTGGAGCTCGACCGCAGGAGCTGAGCGGGGTTTTGCATCCAGCAAAGCTCCGAACTGGTCGATGAGAGGACCTCCCCCCGGACGAAGTCCAAGAGGACCAGTGGACGGACCAAGACGACAGCGCAGGCGAGGCCGCTCTCGTTCGAGACGGGACGCGCCGCGGGACAGGAGCCCACGCCCTTCGACTGCTGCCCCCGAGGGCAGGTCTCATGGCGAGAGCGTGCCCGAGCTGCTCGAGCTGAGCCCGTTCAGCGTGTTCTGCGCACTGCTCGGGATCACGGAACGGGAAGGGTACGCCCGACAGGAGCGCGCAGCGGTGGCCAGGCGCTTCGATATGTCGGATGACGAGCTCCGCGAGTACCTCGAGGCCAACGGCCTGTCCGCGAGTGACTTCCGCAACGCGGACTTCGATCTCGAGAGTGCGCGCCTCGATATGAAGGTTGCCCCAAAGGGCATCAGCCGCATGGAGCTGGCTCGGACGTTGTTCCAGGAGCTGGTCGAAACGTGAGGAGGCGCTCGCCAGAGCGCCGCTAGGATGCACCTCCGCTGGTGCACTCGAACGCGCTCCTCGCGACGCATGCCTTCATCTGGCTCTCGGGCGTGTCCAGGGCGTGTTTGCAGTAGTCGCGAGCAGCGCTCCGGCAGCTCTCGAAACGGGGATCCGAATTATCGCGATCCGTAACGACCGGCGAGATGCTGCACGAGAGGGCGAACAGGGGCACGGCGAGAACGAGTAGACGTTTCATGGCGCGAAAGTACCACCCGCCACGCCGATTGCTATGCAATACGCAAGCTGCACTGGTGCAGCGATCGACACGAACTTCCCCGGAGGAGTTGTCACGCTTCGGTGTCCAGCTGCGCAAGAGCGCGCCTGGGAGCTACGAGCCGATAGCCTTCCTCCAGCACCTCGGCGACTAGCTCCCAGTCGACATCGCGATCGAGGCGGATGCCCACCCACCCGCTGGGACCGACGTATGGCGGAACGAAGAAGATCTCGGGGTCGGTGTCCACGAGGTCTTGCTGGAACTCGGCCAGAGCCTTGCACCACACGGCCACACGACCGTCTCCGTGATGATCCACGTGAAAGCTTGCGAACGTCCTCTTGCCGCCCCAGAAGGTGGGTGCGCCGTGCGAGAGGCGTTCGTCCGTTTCCGGCCAAGCGCCGATGATCTTCCGCAAGCGGTCGAGCGGGTTCCGAGCCCGTGCCATGCTGAAATTGTACGCGCTCTGCGCGGGCGCTGTACGATGGTGTGGCGCAGCCGCAGAAGGACCGCATGAAACCCGCGAAGGAGACAGTCATGGCTGAGAATCTGAGCGTGAGCGACTTCGAGAAGATCTTCGAAGACGTCAAGAACTGGGGGAAGTGGGGTGCGAGCGACGAGCGCGGGGCGCTGAACTACATCACGCCGAAGAAGCGCGCGATGGGAGCGGCGCTCGTCCAGGACGGAGAGTCCGTGAGCTGCTCGCTCACGTTCCCGACCCGGCCGGCGGTCGACAACCCGAACCCGGCGCAGCACATGATGGTCGTGGCAGGAGATGCGTGCACGAGTACGGGGATCCCGGGCCTGGAGGCGGCCATGGACTACATCGGTGTCGCCTTCCACGGCATGGCGGTCTCGCACATCGACGCGCTCTGCCACGTGTTCGTCAACAAGAAGATGTACAACGGCTTCGACGCCAGCGACGTGAAGAGCATCGGCGCGCTTCGAAACAGCATCATCGCCGCAAAGGACGGCATCGCGAGCCGCGGGGTTCTGCTCGACATCCCGCGACTGCGCGGGGTGGAGTGGCTCGAGATCGGCGAGCGGATCCGCCCGGAAGAGCTCGACGCCGCCGAACGGGCCCAGAACGTGCGCGTGGAGGAGGGGGACATCCTGCTCGTGGGGACGGGCCGCGACGCCCGGCGTGCAGCCATGGGTACCTGGCCTCCGCTGGATGGCCTGGCGGGCCTCGATGGCAGCTGCGTGCCCTGGCTGCACGAGCGGCGGATCGCGGTGCTGGGCTGTGACGGGGTCTCGGACGCCATCCCGAACGGCGATGCCGAGGGCTGGCCGATGCCGATTCACCAGTGCACGCTGGTTGCGATGGGGGTGCATCTGCTGGACAACCTGCGGCTCGATCTGCTGGCCTCGGCCTGTGCGACACGGGAGCGCTGGGAGTTTTTCCTGATCGTGGCCCCGCTCCAGATCGAGCGCGGTACGGGCTCGCCCGTGAACCCCGTCGCCATCTTCTGAGCGATCACAAGGGACCGAGCTATACGTTCGCGCCGATGAATGCCTGAACGGCCATCTCCACCAGCGCCGCCCCGATCCACGCGAGTGGGGGAATGACCAGATAGAACCCCACCCGCGACACGCTCCTCAGATCCATCGGCCAGGGGTGCAGGGCCTGGACGTACCCACGTCGCTCGAGGAGAGCGTTTAGGTGCACGATCGCATCCGCAGCGTGCCCGCGCCTCGCCGTTGCAATGCTGGACTCGAGCTCTGCGACCTCACGGGCCTTCTCGTCTCGCAGCCGTCGGTGAATGCCCCACATCGGGCTGACCAGCAGGAAGAGGGCAGCAGGCAATCCGATCGAGAAGCCGAACGAGTAGTTGAAGAGTCGGAACTCTGCATCCAGCGCTTGCAGTGGGGTGATCGCGAGAGCGCCCATGGTGAGCAGCACGTCCAGGATCCCAATGCGCGCGAAGGGCTTCAAGGAGGCGATTCGATACAGGTCGATGACTACGTGCTCGCGTCCCAGGCGTGACAGCAGGACGGCGTTGTGGGCACGGCTGTAGATGATCTGCGCGACGAAGATCCAGACCAGCATGGACCCGAGCGTGAGGCAGAGGTCCATGGGCCAGTGAGGCAGGTTCCCGATGCCGCGAAATGCGCGCCAATCGATGTTGAAGATGCCGAGGACGACCCCGGCCGCGGTGGCGAGGTAGTAGTGCGACGGCCTCAACTGGTTCAGCCGGACTACCAGCGCATCCGCCTCGGCCCCGACGAACGAGGGACGCAACTCCTCCACGTACGCAAGCGTCTTCGACGACGTGTAGATAAAGAAGCCGGACAGGTAGGTCAGGAGCAGCACGAAGGTGAGCGCCATGCCTGTGATCTGGCGAGACGAGCTCCACAGCGGCGAGTAGTCCTCAGGAAACCAGGCGCCTGAAGCCACGAAGCACGTCAGGGTCACGCCGCCTACACCGAGCGACACGGTGAGGCTCGGCAGCGGGAGCCAGCTCGCGAGCTCAAGGGGCCACGGGGACATCCGTCTCTGAGCTCCGGCCGCGTGAGCAGCGTTGCGCATCTCCGATGCCATGGGGCCTACGGCCGAAACTGCAGCGGTCGGGGCACGAGTCCCGCGGGCTCCGAGACGATCTTGTACGCCGTCTCGACCCACTCACAGATCAGGCGCCGCGTATCTCTGGGGTCGATCATCTCCTCGATCTGGAACTTGGAGAGCGGCCCCAAGGGTCCACGTGCACCCTCGATCCGCGCCTCGATCTCCGCCCGAAGCGCCTTGGGGTCATCCGCCTCCGCCAGCTGGCGCTTGTAGGCGGCCTCGATGCCCCCTTCCGGAGGGATGCCGCCGACGTCCGCCGCCGGCCACGTCACGCGCATCGATGCCCGAGAGAGCGGCGTGGCGAAGTTGTTGCCGGCCACGCCGAAGCTCCGCCGCATGAGCACCGAAAAGATGGGTGCGCGAACCTGCGCGAAGGCGACCATCCACTCGCCGCCCTTGCGAATGGTCCCCGCGATCTCGTGCTCCAGCCCGACGGCAAAGCCGGGGTTGTCGATCAGGTTGAGGATGGGCACGTGGAAGAGGTCGCACAGGTCCAGGTGGCGCGTGAGCTTGTCGCAGCCGTCCGCTGTGAGCGCGCCGCCATTCTCGTGTCTGCTGTCCGACGCGATGACGCCGAGCGGGTGGCCGTTGAAGCGCACGAAGCCGGTGATCTGATCGGTACCCCAGAGCGGGCCGAGCTCGAAGAACGAATCGGCGTCGGCCATCAGGCGGATGGCGCGGCGCATGTCGAACGTCGTGGTTCGTTTTCTGGGGATCAGGTTGAGGAGCTCCTCGGCGCGGCGGTCGGGTGGGTCGCTCGGGTCTGGTGGCAGCACCGGCGGCGGCTCGTAGACGCTCGAGGGTAGGTACGAGAGGAAGCGCTTGGCCATCTCCGCCGCCTCTTCCTCCGTCTCCGCGAGATTGTCCACCGAGCCGTTCTTGCAGTGGATGTGCCACCCGCCGAGGTCTTCCTTGGTAATGTCGTACCCCATCGCGTGGCTCACGACGGGCGGTCCGGCGACGAAGAGCTGCGCGATGTCGCGAACCATGACCGAGAAGTGACCGAGCACGGCCTTCGCCGCACCGATGCCCACCACACTGCCGAGCAGCATGTTCACCACTGGCACTGTGAAGAGCTGCTCTGTGTATTGGGCGCTGCCCAGATGCCCTGGTAGGAATGAGCCGCCGCCACCGGCGACCCGCGGCCGACCGGCCTTGATGGCCCCGCGGCTCTCCTTCGCGCCGCTCTCTCCTTCCTGCTTCTGTTGCGGCACCATGGCGGCCACGCTGCCTCCGCCCGACGAGCCGTCCAGCATTCTCACCGCTGGCGACCGGAGCTCCAGCGAGAGGCGATCCAGGTACATGCTCTTCGCGCCGATGGCACCGTCCGCGTGCCCACCGCGGGACGTGAAGTCATCGGCGCAGACGATCGCCGTGCGACCGTCGAGCCTGCCCCAACCCCCGACGTGGTTGGCGGGCGTGAAGTCCACGGCGGTGCCGTTTTCGTCATAGGAGGCGAAGCCAGCGACACTGCCCACTTCACGGAAAGAGCCCTCGTCCAGTAGTAGCGCGATCCGCTCTCGGCAAGTGAGCTTGCCGCGACGGCGCTGTCGGACGACGCCGGGGTCGTCGGAGCCGGGCGCCAGCCTCGCGTGTGCCAGATTCTGGAGCGTCGCGATCTCTTCGAGGACTCCGGCCCAGCTCTCTTCGCGGGGCTGCGCCGGAGTGTGCCCTCGCGAATCGCCCTCGGTGGGCGTGATGACCGCCACCACTTGCCCCGCCACCACGTTGTCCCCTTCGCGGAGGGACTGAACGGCAGTGAGGGTGCCGGAGCAGGTCGCCGTGACGGCCGTCTCCATCTTCATGGTGCTGATGATCAGAAGTGGATCGCCCGCTGCGACGGCGTCACCTGCTCGCAGGCGAACCTCGATGACGGAGCCTGCGATGGGGCACTCCACGCGTTGCTGCCCGTCTACCACCTCGAGCGGCGCAAGCGGAGACCCGGTCGACGAACGCGCAGCCGCGCGCGCGCTCACACCAACGCTGCTCGCTTGCTGCTCGAAAAAGGCCAGGGCATCACTTTCAGAGGACGAGGAGAGCCCGGTCCGCAGGATCTCCGGCTGCTCCCTGAGGAACGACGTCCGCGCATCACCGGCGCGGAAACCCGGGTGCGAGAGGATGGCACGCAGCTGGGCCAGATTCGTCGGCAGCCCGGCGAGGTGAAACTCGGCGAGCGCGGCGAGCGTTCGGCCGACCGCGGAGACAAAGGATGAAGCGGAGCTGGACGAACCGATCAGCTTCGCGAGCAGCGGATCGAACTGGGGCGGCGGGCTGTAGCCCATGTAGCCACACGCGTCGACCCGCACTCCCGCGCCGGAGGGCTCCTTGTAGCCGGTAATCGTGCCGGTGCCCTGTGCGACGACTCTGACCTGCACGGCAAAGCCACGCGGGTCACCGACAGCGTCCTGGTCGCCCAGTCCCAGCGACTCGAGGGATGCGCCGGACGCGACGTGAAACTGCGCCTCGACCAGGTCGATGCCCGTCACCTGCTCCGTCACGGTGTGCTCGACCTGGATTCGCGGGTTGCATTCGATGAAGTAGTGTTTCCCGGTCTCCGGAGAGACCAGAAACTCCACGGTTCCTGCATTGACGTAGCGGGCGGCCCCGACGAGCTTGATCGCGTCCGCAAGGATCCGGTCCCGAAGAGCGCAGTCCAAGCCGGGTGCAGGCGCGATCTCCACAACCTTCTGGTTTCGGAGCTGCACCGAGCAGTCGCGTTCGTGGAGGTGGACCACACTTCCATGCGCGTCCGCCAGGACTTGCACCTCGATGTGACGCGGTCGAGCGATGAGCTTCTCGACGAAGACGGAGCCGTCGCCGAACGCGGCCTCCGCTTCGCTTCGGCAGCGAGCAAACGCCTCGCTCAGCTGCTCGGTGTTCTCGACCTCGCGCATGCCGCGGCCGCCGCCCCCGAAAGACGCCTTCAACATGACGGGGTAGCCGAGATCGTCTGCGCTGGACGACGCTTCGTTCGAAGACGCCAGGGCTTCAACACTTCCGGGAACGACGGGGATCTCGAGTGATTGCGCGAGCGCCCGCGCTCGGAGCTTGTCGCCGAACAGGGAGAGCGTCGCGGGCGACGGCCCGATGAAGACGAGGCCTGCGGAGGCACACCGATCCGCAAACGCGGCGTTCTCGGCCAGGAAGCCGTAGCCCGGGTGAACACAATCACAGCCGCTTGCCTTGGCGACGCGCATGAGTGCCTCGGCATCCAGGTAGGCGCGCACGGGGTCGGTCGCTGCTCCTCGTGCGCTGATCTCAAACGACTCGGTCGTGAACCGGGTGTGGAGTGACAAGGCGTCGGCCGGCGCGTACACGCCCACCGACTCCATCCCGAGTGCAGACGCGGCCTTGGCGATCCGAATGGCGATCTCACCCCGGTTGGCGATCAGGACCCGTTTGTGCAGCGCCACCGCTCCCTCCTTGTTTCCCGCGATTGCCTGGTAGTCTAGATCCACTCGAGACATGAGCGGGAGGAACAGGACGGAATGCTACGGGATTTGAACGACAAGGTGGCGTGGGTCACGGGGGCCGGGACGGGGATCGGTGAGGCCGCGGCCGTTGCGCTCGCAGACGCAGGCATGCACGTGGCGCTCTCGGGCCGCCGCAAGCAGAAGCTGGACGAGGTGGCCGGCAAGATCGGCGATCGTGCGAGCCTCGAACCCCTGGACGTGGCTGACCGCGACGCGGTGGATGCCGCCGCGGATCGGATCATCGAGCGGTTCGGGCGGCTCGACGTGCTCGTCTCCAGCGCTGGCATCAATGTGAAGAAGCGCAACTGGCACAATCTGTCGGCGGACGACTGGGAGAACGTGATTCGGATCAATCTGGACGGCGCCTTCTACTGCGTCAGAGCCGTGCTTCCTCAGATGATCGAGCAACAGGACGGGCTAATCGTCAACATCTCCTCGTGGGCCGGCCGACAGGTCTCCATGGTGTCGGGCCCGGCCTACTGCGCCGCCAAGCACGCGATGAACGCGATGAACGAGAGCATCAATATGGAAGCGGGAGTTCATGGTGTGCGGGCCTGCGCGGTGTGCCCCGGTGAGGTGGCCACACCGATTCTCGACAACCGGCCAATCCCGGTGAGTGAGAAGGACCGGGCGCAGATGGTGCAGGCGGAGGACTGTGGAGAGCTCGTACGCTTCCTGGCCGAGCTTCCCCCGCACATCTGCATCAACGAGCTCACCATTTCACCCACGTGGAACCGCGGGTACGTCGGCCAGGCGCAGCGCCTGCTGGTGAACTGAATGGCCTCGGAGGGAAGGCGGACCCCTACCAGGTGTCGATGTAGGGGTACTTCTTGCCGGTCCGCGGCGGCGTGGGGGGCAGGCGGCGCAGGCTCGTGGCGATCCAGGAGCGTGTCTCCGCGGGGTCTATCACATCGTCGAGGCCGCCCCCGGCAGCGGCGTTGACGGCCTTGGCGTTCTCGTAGCGCCGCGTGACCCGGCGCTCGTATTCGGCGATGCGCTCCTCCGGATCCTCGATCGCGGCAAGCTCGTTCCGGTATCCGAGCTTTACCTCTCCTTCGATGTTCATACCGGCGAACTCGGCGGTGGGCCAGGCCACGGTGAAGAACCCCACGAGCGAGCTGGCGCCGCACATCGCTTGAACCCCGAGCCCGTAGGCTTTGCGCACAACAACGCCGAAGAGCGGCGTGGTCAGGTTTGCGCCTGCGTTGAACATGCGCACGCAGTGCCGGACGAGCGCCGTTTTCTCCACGTCCGGCCCGACCATCATGCCCGGGCAGTCCATCAGGCTGAGCACGGGGATGTCGAATGCGTCGCAGAGCTGAATGAAGCGCGCGCCCTTGTCCGCACCGTCCGAGTCGATCGCGCCCGCCAGGTGGTACGGGTTGTTGGCGATGAGCCCCATGGGTCTGCCTTCCACACGGATGAAGGCGGTGATCACGCCGACGCCGAACTTCTCGCGGATTTCGAGGACGGAGTCCTTGTCGGCGATCGTCTCGACGATCTCGCGCATGTTGTACAGGCGCAGCCGGTTCTCCGGGACCACGTGGCGTAGCGGTCGCTGGTCGTGTGCCTCCCAGTCGCGGATCGGGCCCTGGAAGTAGGAGAGATACTTCCTGGCGACCTCTACGGCCTCCTCTTCGTCTTTCACGAGGATGTCGACCACGCCGTTCGGAACCTGGAAGGACATGGGCCCCACCTCTTCCGGCGTGTAGACGCCCAGACCACCGCCTTCGATCATCGCGGGACCTCCCATGGCGATGGTGGAGGCCTCGGTGGCGATGATCACGTCGCAGCAGGCCAGAAGGGCGGTGTTGCCGGCGAAGCAGCGGCCGTTGTTCACGCCCACCAGCGGGACGAGCCCACTGAGCTTCGAGAACTGTGTGAAGGTATAGGTGTCGAAGGCGACACCGGGCCCGATCCGGTCGTCGCCGGGACGACCGCCGCCGCCTTCCGTGAAGAAGACGAGCGGCATCCGAAAGCGATTTGCCAGCTCGAACATCCGATCCTGCTTGTAGTGGTTTCGGCCGCCCTGGGTGCCGGCGAGGACGGTGTAGTCGTAAGAGACCACGACGGCCCGCGAACGCTCCTCGTCGAAGTGCTCGCCGTTGATCGAGGCTGTGCCCGCAATCAAGCCGTCGGCGGGGGTGTTCTTGCGCAGCGTCTCCGCGTCGTAGCGCTGGTGCTGCCGCGCGACGATCAGCGGCCAGTACTCCCGGAAGGAGCCCGGATCCACGAGCTGGGCCAGGTTCTCCCGCGGCATGCGGAAGCCGCGCTTGCGGTGCTTGTCCACGGCCTCCGGGCGGTTCTCGTCCAGAGTGTGAGCGTGGCGGTCGATGTTCTCCTGCAGGTCGGGGCGGATGAAGTCGGGGTCGACAACTTCTTCTACGCGCCCGCCGCCCTCGCCGACGTCCGCCTCCTCGACGAAGACGAGAGCGTGCCCTTCGAGGATCACGTCGCCTTCAGAGACAGAGACGCGCCGGACGATGCCGGAGTGAGGGGCGGTGATCACGTGCTCCATCTTCATCGCTTCCATCACGATCAGCTGCTGGCCCTCGAAGACTGTGTCTCCCTCGGCGGCGAGGACGCTGACAATCGTGCCCTGGATCGGAGCGGAGAGACCCACGCTGCCATCAGGTCCCGCGAGGTCGGGTGCCGTCACTTCCGTGGCGGCGGCAGACTGGGTTTCTTTGACAGCGCGGTCGTGTTCGAAGAGCGCCATCGGGTCCCGACTGTCGACCCGTGCGCCCGCGAGTCCCGTCTGCTTCTCAGGGGCGGGCGGTAGCGTCTCGACGAAGCGCTGCCGGTGTCCCGTGGACTCCGCAACGAGAGCCTCGGCGTGATCGTCGATGAAGCGCGTGTAGATGCCGCCGGAACCGAAGTCCGGGTGGCGCAGGAGCGCCTGGAGGAAGGGGATGTTCGTATCGATGCCCTCGATTCGGAACTCGGACAGGGCGCGGTAGGAGCGGTCGACGGCGCGCTGGAAGTCAGCCGTCGGCGAATGCGCGATCACCTTGGCGAGGAGGGAGTCGA
Organism: Myxococcota bacterium; assembly: GCA_965247115.1. Taxonomy (GTDB): domain Bacteria; phylum Myxococcota_A; class UBA9160; order SZUA-336; family SZUA-336; genus JAUXJB01. Next base: position 267,428 of record CBDFGR010000003.1, on the reverse strand, counting down.
AGCTCCTGCTGGTGCGGTAGCCGGTGTAGCCAAAACCATCGGTGCGGATGCCAGGCCCGCTGGGGGGGTCGTAGGCGGTGAGGACGCCGCCAGAGGGCCGGAAATCGCCCTCTGGCGTGAGCGTCTCCATGTTGATGCGGACCTGGATGGCGTAGCCGCGGGGTGCCGCGATTCCAGGGTCGCTGAGGCCGAGGTCGGCGAGCGACTCGCCTCCGGCGATGCGCAGCTGCGTCTGCACGAGATCGACCCCCGTTACCTCCTCGGTGACCGTGTGCTCGACCTGCAAGCGGGCGTTCGTCTCGATGAACGCAAAGGGAGCATCCTCGCCCATCTGCGCGGCGTCGACGAGAAACTCGAAAGTGCCCAGGTTGTCATACCCGGCGTGGGTGGCGAGACGGACGGCAGCGTTGGTGATGCGGTTGCGCAGGTCTCCGGGGAGATGGGGAGCGGGCGCGACCTCGACGATCTTCTGGTAGCGGCGCTGCGCGGAACACTCGCGCTCGCCCAGGTGGACAACGGCGCCGTCCGCGTCGCCGACAATCTGGATCTCGATATGCCGCGCGCGCGGCATGTACTCCTCGACGTATACGTCGCCGTTTCCAAAAGCGCGCTGGGCCTCAGACTGGCAGCGCTGGTACGCCTTCTCCAGCGCATCGACGTCGGTCACGGCGCGGGTACCCCGCCCGCCGCCCCCGGCGATGGCTTTGATCATGATCGCGCGGGCGTCCCCGAGCGAGTCCATGAACGCTCTTGCTTCCTCCAGCGAGGTGGGGCCGTCGGTCCCGCGCAGGACAGGGACGTCGGCGTCTTGCGCGGCGAGACGTGCCTCGCTCTTGCTGCCGAACAGGGCCAGATTCTCGACACTGGGGCCGACGAACGTGACTCCTGCCGCGGCGCAGGCGCGAGCCAGCTCCGCGTTCTCGGCCAGGAATCCGTAGCCCGGGTGCACAGCGTCGCTGGCGCTGTCCCGCGCGGCCCGGACGATCGCGTCGATGTCCAGATACGCGGGCACGCCCTTGCCTCCGAGCAGGACGGCCTCGTCCGCAACGCGGGTGTGCAGCGATTCGGCGTCGTCCTCAGCGTACACCGCAACGCTGCGGATGCCGAGATCGGCAGCGGCTCGGGCGACGCGGATCGCAATCTCACCCCGGTTGGCGATGAGCAGGCTCTCGATGGGCATTGGGACTCCTCCCGGAGGTCCGTGAAGCCGGGATTCTACCGAGCACCCTGCTTCCTCAGGGGGTCCCGCCGCGACCTGATCCCGCGCTGCCCCGGCGCGGTAGCATGACAGGATAGTGAGAATCCGCACAAGACGGCCTGGCTGGCTCATGTCCCTGTTGCTGCTGACGACGGCGTCTCCGGCCGGCTCCGCCCCACCCATCGCCCCTTCCGACGTCCACGCGCGAGTGATGCTGCTCCAGCAGGACCTCGAACTGGTCCGCTACGAGATGGGGAAGCCCAAGCGCCTCGAGGGAGGGGGTCGGATCGCGGGGGTCGCGCCCCGGGAGGTGTACTTCCAGGCGCTGACGCTGTTCCGCAAGGCCAACCGCTTGAGCTTCGAGCATACCCGCGAGATCGTCGACGATCTCCCGCGGCCGGACGGCGAGATCAAGCCCGCGGACGTACTGGCCGTGGTCAACAACGCACTCGGCAGGATTCGGCAGGTGCAGGACAAGCTGGGCATCAACCACGCGGTCGCCCCGGAAGCTCCGGATCCGTCGAAAACGCCGGACGACGTGATCCTCGCCATCTTGCAAGCGAGTCAGCAGCTCAACCTGCTGCTCGACCAACCGTTCTCCCCCGCTGAGGTCTACCAGCAGCTGACCCTGGCGATTGGCTACACCGCGCGCCTGCGCGCGCAGTTTCCCGGCGATCGGATCCCAGAAACGCCGGTCTTCGAGAGCGGCAAGCGGCCGTCCGACGTCTACCGCAAGCTGCTCAACTGCTTCGCGATTGTCCGACGAATTGCCGGGGAGTCGAACTTGTCGATGCTCAGCCTCGAGGTCCATGAGGGGAACCTCGCAAACGCGATTCCCAGTGATGTCTACGACGTGGCAACCCTGCTCGTGTCCGAGCTCACCTACCTGTGGGAGCAGCTCGATGACGTCCCACCGCCTCGAGAGGCCTACTACCCGGGGCGACGCTTTCCGTCGCACGTATACCAGCGGGCGCTGCTGCTCGAACGCCAGCTGCTGGAGCTCGAGCAGCTCGCCGGTTCCCGGCCCGGCTGGCTGAACCCGTCGTGAAGGTCACCCTACGCCAGAAGCTGATGCAGCTGTCGCTCACGCTGACCGCGATCGGTGTGGTCTTGTTGCTGGTCAGCCTGATCACCACACTCTGGCTGCGCACGTACAGCGATCATCTCGCCCAGCAACGCGCCCCCGCAGTCGTTGCCACCCAGCGCGCCCAGATCGGTCTCCAGCACTCGCTCGCGGGTCTGCGGGGGTGGGTTGCGCTGGGGGATCCGCGCTTCCGCTCCGAGCGACGGGTCGCTTGGAGCCAGCGGATCGAGCCGGCCCTTGCCGACATCCAGCTGCTCCGCGACACCTGGCCGGATCCGGCGGACCACGCGCGGCTCGCCGAGCTGTCCCTCGGACTGGTCGAGCTCAAGGAGTCCCAGTGGTGGGTGGAGGACGTCGCCCGGACCGAGGGCAACCTACGGGCGTCGCGCGCGGTGCGCCAGCGCCTGGAACCGATTGCCCGAGAGCTGCGGCGGGTGATCGGTGGGCTGCTCGAGGACTCGGCTTCCACGCCCGAGCTGCGCGCCGCGGCCGCGAGCTTCCGAGACGAGCTGTCGACCGCCCAGCACGCGCTTGCGCGGTTCGTGGCCGACGGCGAACAGCAGTGGGACCGCGCTTTCTCTGTGGCCTTGAGCGACGCCGAGCAGTCACTGGACGCCGCAATGCGACAAGCCGCTCTGCTTCCCCAACCCCAGCGCGACCGGGTCGCCTATCTGATCGAAGAGCTGCCCTGGTATCGCCAGTTCGCCGAAGAAGCGCGGGCCGTCCGCCGCGGTCCCTCGTGGAACGCCGCGCTTCACCGCATGAGCACCGAGACGATTCCGCTCACGCAGCACGTGAGCGAGCTGCTCGATTCGCTGGCCGCCAGCCAGTCCGCTCTGATGGACCGGGACACGAAGTTCATCACGTTTGCCGGCACGAGTGCGATGGTGGTGGCTTCGGTGTTGATCCTGTTGATGGGCGGGATCGCCTATGTGTTGGCGAGCTATCGGTCGAATCAGATCACCCGGCCCATCTCCGTGCTCTCGAATGCGACCCGCGAGCTCGCTTTGGGCCGCCTGCGGCAGGACCTGCCGATCACGACCGACGACGAGCTCGGGGACCTGACTGGCTCGTTCAACCAGATGCGCGTTCAGCTCCACGAGAGCGAGGCGGCGCTTCTGGGGTCGAATGCGCAGCTCAACGACGCCAACCAGAGTCTCGAGAAGCACAACCGCTTCATCCGCCACACCTTCGGCCGCTACCTGTCCGACGACATCGTCGACAACCTGCTCGACCAACCGGAAGGTCTCAAGCTTGGCGGCGAAACCCGCCCGGTCACCATCTTGATGTCGGATCTGCGAGGCTTCACCTCGATGGCGGCGCGTCTGGTGCCCGAGCAGGTTGTGGCCATCCTCAACCGCTATCTGGGTGCGATGGTCGAGGTCATCGCGCGACACCAAGGCACGATCGACGAGTTCATCGGCGACGCGATCCTGGTGATCTTCGGCGCACCCGTTCGGCGGGCGGACCACGCCGAAAGCGCGGTCGCCTGCGCGGTCGCGATGCAGCTCGCCATGGACTCGGTCAACGAGGCGAACCGCCGCGACGGACTCCCCGAGTTGGAGATGGGAATCGGTGTGAACACCGGCGAGGTCGTCGTCGGCAACATCGGGTCCGATACGCGCGCGAAGTACGGTGTGGTCGGAAGCTCGGTCAATCTCGCCTCCCGGATCGAGTCCTACACGGTCGGCGGCCAGGTGCTGATCTCTGCTGCGACGCGGCTCGAGGTGGGCGATAGCCTGCAGGTCGGCGAGCAGCGGGAGATTGCCGCCAAGGGCATCGAGCCGACCACCGTCTACGATCTTCGGGGGATCCAGGGCTCCTACGACCTGTTCCTCCCAGAGAGCGAGGAGGTGATGGTTGCGCTTCGCGACGGCGTTCCGCTGCGGTTCGCGGTCCTGCAGTCCAAACACCTCGACGGCGCCACGCTGCCCGGGACGCTCGTGGGCCTGTCGTCGATCGGCGGCGAGGTGCTCTGCGATCAATCCCTCGCCCCGCTGAGCGACATCAAGGTCGAGCTGCTGCCCGCTGGAAAGGCCGACTCGCTGCCCGAGTTCTACGCCAAGGTCGTCGGATCGCTGTCTCTGGGCGCGGGCTTCTCGATCCGCTTCACCGCGGTTCCGCAGGAGCTGACCCCCTGGCTCGCTCGGCTCAAGGAATCATCGAAGTAGCAGCTCGGCAGGGTACCCATCTGCTAGGCTGCCGGGGAGAGGACATGGCACAGCTTCGCATCTTTTCCTACCTGCCGAATCCCAGAGTCTGGAAAGCCACGATCACGGCGCGACTCTGCGACGTGGACGTTGAAGTCCATGGCGCGAAGGGGCACGAGCTCGCCGACTGGCTGTGGGACTTCGACGCACGCCCCTTGAGCGAAGACGATCGACCGAACAGAGACCTATCGCGCCAGGGCCACACAGGGTTTCGCACGAATCTGTTCAAGACCGATGCTTTCCTCGAGGCCCATCCTTGGGGCACGGTGCCCGCCGCATTCAGCCCGGATGGCTCGATCGGCATCTTCGAGTCCAACAGCATCATGCGTGCGGTGGCCAGGATCGGTGCGAGCAACTATCCCGCCTACGGCACCGATCCGTACACGGCCTCGCGCATCGACAGCTTCCTCGATGCAAGTCTGGTGTTCGCGCGGGATTGCCAGATCTACCTTCTGGCACTGGGTGGCGGATCCTTGACGCCCGAGGTCTACCAGCGCGCGAAGGATGCGTTTCACACCTATCTCTCCGGAATCGATCAAGCGTTGGACGGATCGAGCGAGTTCCTCGTAGGCTCCGATGTCACGCTGGCCGATGTATGCTTCGCCGCTGAGATCGCACTCTTTTCGAGAGAGCGCGCGTGGGCGAATACCGTCCGCGAGATGGATTGCGAGCCCATCAACTGGGATCAGCATCCAAGGGCCATCGCCCACTACGATGCGCTCTCCGAGCACCCGGCGTTTGCGCCCGAGCTCCGACCGTTTCGGAAGGAAGTGGAAGCCAACATCCGCAAGCACGCGGATTGAGCTGCGGCGGAGCCTGACTCGCTACTCGACTTCGAACGCGAGCAGCACGTTGCCAGAGGCCGTCTGGGTGACGTTGTAGCCGGAGCCCATGAACAGCATCCCCCCGACGATCGCCGGCCCATGGCCACCGATCGAGCCCCCCTTGGCTCGCACGCCGTTCACCGTCTCGTACTCTTGCATGGTGTTGTATTCCCACAGGACCTCGCCGTCCCGCGTCGAGTACCCGCGCAGGGTGCCGTCTCTCGCCCCCGCGAACACGACACCGGGGATGACCGTCGCCGCCCCGAACAGTCCCGAGCTGCACCAGATCGCCTCGGGGTCGGAGCAATTCGTCGGCTTCGGGTGCGTCGTGGACCAGACCCGCTCGCCCGTCGAGGGCCGGAATGCGACCATCGCACCCGTCTCGTTGGCACAAGCCATTGCGGGCGCCTGGGCGGCACCGGCTGCCGACGAGCACGACGCGAGCGGTCTGTAGTAGAGCTCTCCATCCGCGGCGGCGCCCATGCCGGAGCCTTGTGGCCATGCCGCGTCACCGGGCTGCGCAACCCACAGCACAGCGCCGTTACTGTCGGGGTCCAGTGCCGTGATTCTTCCGCTCTCCTGCCCGGCGATCAGAATCTGGCGGCCGTTCGGCAGCGTGTACAGGACGGGCGACCCGGACACATCGTCGTTGGGATTCCGTGTCGTGCGGGAACAATTGCGCTCGGCATCAGTCGTTCCACCTTCCACGCAGTTCAAATCGCCAGCAAGCAGTTGGGTCGACCAGCGCCTCTTGCCGGTGTCGAGGTCGAAGGCGATGACGGCGTCAGTGGAGCCCGAGTCCGGCACGTTGATATAGCCATTGGCTGTGCCGACATAGAGGACGCGGCGCCGATAGTCGAGCGTGGGTGCCGCCCAGACCCCGGCACCCGCTGGGCCGTACAGCTGCGTGCCGGCCGAGCTCTTCCTGACCGGCCTGGGACGCTCGGGGATCGTGTAGGTCTTCCAGATCTGCTGGCCGGTCTTCACGTCCAGGGCAACCACGCTGCCCTGCGATGTGCAGCACTCGTACAAGGGGTTGAGGTCGGTACGGCCCTCCTCCCACGAACCTACCGACACATACAGGCGTCCCCCCTGGGCATCGAGCACGGGCGAACCCGTGATCTTCGCCATCTCGTGGTCGTCCACCTGCGCCGTCCACAGCCGCTCGCCCGTCTCGGCGTCCACGGCATAGACGTTTGCCCGGAAATCCCCGAAGTACGCGGCGTAGCGATCTTGCGACCCGGGCACGGTACCCACGCTGACGGCTGTCACCACGGCTTCCCCGGTCTCAAAGGACCAGTGCACACAGCCGGTCTTTGCGTCGAGTGCGTACACCATCCCGTTGTCGCTACCCACGAACACCCGTCCCCCCGCCACCGTCGGCTGGCCGCGGACAGCGCTGCCATCCGGAAAGCCGAACGCCCACTTCCGTCGCAGCCGCGGCAGCTGTTCCACCGTAAGCCCCGCAGCAGCGGCCGGCTGAAAGCGAGTGCTGGTGGCGGGATCGGGGCTCATGCCGTTCCAGTGCGGCCCGGCCGACGGATCGCCCATCGGCATGCCACTGGCGCACTGGTTCGGCATCGCCTGCGCCGAGCGGTCCGCGACGTTCCCGAACGGGCGCCCGGTCAGGAATGCGGCCAGCCCGCGCTTATCCTCCTCCGAGAGCTCGCTCGCATTGGCTGCCATCACCCCGGTCGTCAGCGCCTCGAACACCCGCTCCGGGGAAAACGCTCGGAGGGCTTCGCGACTGACCGCGCGGGGGACGAGGCTCGTCGTTCCGTGGCAGACCGCGCACTTCTCCTCGTACAGGAAATTGTACCGAGAATCCGTCATCTGGGCCCGGGTCGCCGTCGGCAGCAACACCGTGACGGCGACACACGCCACAACTAACCAGCTCATCTTCATGACTCCTCGCGTCGCCGTTCAGCCTACCACGAGTTCGGGTGCGATATTGAATGCCGCGCGCGGAGTCTTGTATAACGCTAGGATAGCGCTGGAAGGGCAACTCGGGGGCAAAGGAAGATGCCGAATTCGAAGGGAGACACTGCGGCCGGTGCCGTGCGGAATCTCGACGTCGCCATTGTGGGCGCCGGTTTCTCGGGGCTCTACATGCTGCACCGTATCAGGGACATGCTGCATCTCGAGACCCAGGTGTTCGAGGCAGCGAGTGGCGTTGGCGGCACCTGGTACTGGAACCGCTATCCCGGCGCCCGTTGTGATTCCGAGAGCTATTTCTATTCCTACTCGTTCTCCAAGGAACTCGAGCAGGAGTGGACCTGGTCGAGCCGGTATCCCGAGCAGCCAGAGATTATGAGCTATCTGAACCATGTCGCGGATCGCTTCGATCTGCGTCGCGATATCCAGTTCGATACCCGCGTGACAAGCGCGACCTTCGAAGAGACGAGCAACCGGTGGAACCTGACCACCAATACCGGAGAACGGATCTCGGCCCGATTTCTGGTGAGCGCCGTTGGCTGTCTCTCCACTCGTAACACGCCTGACTTTTCTGGTATCAACCGTTTCGAAGGAGAGTGCCATCACACCGGCGCCTGGCCACACGATGGCGTGGACTTCACTGGAAAGCGCGTAGGTCTGATCGGTACCGGGTCCACTGGCATACAGGCGACACCGGTCATCGCGGCTGAAGCCGACCACCTGACGGTCTTTCAACGCACACCCAACTACACCATTCCCGCACGAGACGCACCGCTGTCCTCTGAGACCGTCGCGGAGATCAAAGCGAACTATGCTGAGATCCGCCGGAAGTGCCGTGAATCGGATATGGGTTTTCCATACACCCGCTCCGAGCGTCCGGCGAGCGACGCCACGTCTGAGGAGCAGCAGGCCATCTACAACGAACTGTGGGAGTTGGGAGGATTCAGGTTCCTGGTCTCGTCATTCAGCGATCTGCTCGAGGACAAGGCGGCCAACGATACGGCGGCAGACTTCGTGCGTGCCAAGATCCACGACATCGTCAAGGATCCAGAAACCGCCGAACTCCTGTCTCCTACCGATCACCCGTACGGCACGAAGCGTCCGCCCATCGACACCGACTACTACCAGGCTTACAACCGGGACAACGTCACACTGGTCAACGTGCGCAAGGCTCCCATCGTCGAAATCACCGCCAGCGGACTGAGAACCGAGGACGCCGAGTACGATCTCGACGTCATCGTTTTCGCCACCGGCTTCGACGCTATGACGGGCGCATTGCTGAAGATGGACATCCGGGGTGTCGGCGGGCTGCGTCTGGCCGACAAATGGGCGGACGGTCCGAGCACCTATCTCGGCCTGCAGGTCGTGGGTTTCCCCAACCTCTTCACCATCACGGGACCCGGCAGCCCATCGGTGCTGGTCAACATGCCGGTTGCCATCGAACAACATGTGGAGTGGGTCTCCGACTGCATCGAATATCTGGGCAAGCAGGGGCTGTCACGTATCGAGGCAACGGAAGAAGCTCAGGACGAGTGGGTGCAGCACGTTTCCGACGAGGCGGAGGCCACCCTGTTCCCGCTGGCCAACTCGTGGTACATGGGCGCCAACATTCCTGGCAAGACCAGAATGTTCCTGCCCTATGTTGGAGGCATGAGCCAGTACCGGGAACGCTGCCGCGAGGTTGTCGAAAAGGGCTACGCGGGATTCGCCTTGCAGAGTTGATGGTCCACCCCTCGGGGTGTTCAGTCGCCGGGTCGAACGGCTAGGACAACGGTCCCCTTTCTGCGTCCCGTATCCACATAGGCATGAGCCTCGGAAGCTCGTTCCAGCGGATAGCGCTTGTCGATGACCGCGCGGATCTTTCCCGCCTCGACGAGCTCTTTGAGGGCGACCAGATCCTTGGGCTTTGAGCCTGCGAACTCGAACATGACCTTCTTGCTGCTTGTCTTCGACGTCCAGAGCGCTCGAACCATCGAGAACAGCCTGGGGTTGGCCAGCAGGTAGCGTCCATTTGGCTTGAGCGATCGTACGCAACCCGAAAACGAGCTCTTGTGGACCACGTCGAGAATGACATCGTAGGTCTTGCCGCTCCTGGTAAAGTCTTCTCTTGCGTAGTCGATGACGTGGTCTGCGCCGATCGCGCGTAGCATGTCCAGCTTCTCCAGACTGTCCACGGCAGTGACCTCAGCTCCGAAATGCTTGGCGAGCTGTACCGCAACAACGCCGATGTTCCCCCCAGCGCCATTGACGAGAACGCTCTCTCCGCTCTGAATGTCTGCCTTTCGAATAAAGTGGAGTGCGTTGTCGCCGCCGGTCGGAATGCCGGCGGCTTCCTCATAGCTCATGTTGGCCGGTTTGATCGCGACCGCACCTGTGCTCGACATACACTTGTATTCCGCATGAGCGCCAAAACCCAGGCCGGTCGATGCAAAAACCTGGTCGCCTTTCTCAAAGCGTTCTACGTCCTTGCCAACAGCTTCAATTTCCCCTGCTAGCTCCTGTCCGAGTACCGGCCATCTTGGCGTTCGGAGACCCATTGCGAGACGCAAGGGCAGCCAGAACCAGAGGGGGAACGTGAAACTTCGGGCTTCACAGTCCCAGGTTCCTACTGTCGCTGCATGAACCTTGATCAGGACCTGATCGTCCCTGACCGTCGGCTTTGGGATGTCATCAAGTTTGAGAACGTCGGGGGAACCGTACTCGCGGTAGACAATCGCCTTCATCGTGAACTCCGTTCAAATCGCGAAGTGGAAGCCATCTCGGGCGAGCTGCTTGTACTTGCGCTCGTCGAAGCGGTAGAGACGCGCTGCGCGGTGGGCTACGTCCTGCTGTACCTCGTCGGTCTCCACGAGCAGACCCGTGGCCAGCACCTTCTTGCGGAAGTTCCGCTTGTCCAGCTCGCGCTCCAGCACGACCTCGTACAAATGCTGGAGCTGCGAGAGCGTGAACTTCTGGGGCAGGAGCTCGAAACTGATCGGCTGGTAGGCCAGCTTGCCGCGCAGCCGCTCCAGCGCCGCGTCCAGGATCTCGGCGTGGTCGAAGGCCGGCGACGGTACGTCATGGACCGGAAACCACGCCGCCTCCCGCGCATCGGTGGCCGCCTGCACCGGCTGGTCGGCCAGGTTCACCAGCGCGTAGTAGGCGACCGATACCACTCGCTCGCGCGGATCCCGAGCCACGGCGCCAAATGTGTACAGCTGCTCGAGGAACACGCCGGAAAGCCCGGTTTCTTCCTCCAGCTCGCGCCGCGCCGCCTCGTCCACCGTCTCCTCGACCCGTACAAAACCACCGGGCAGGGCCCACTCCCCCTCGAATGGAGGCAGGTCGCGCTGGATCAGCATCACCTTGAGGTCTTTGGCGCCCAGCCCGAAGACGACGCAGTCCACGGTCAGCGCAGCTCGCGGGTATTCGTAGGTGTAGGACATCCGACTCTCTGCGTACCATATACACTATCTACAGTGTATGAGTAACACGAAATCAAGCGGACTGGGGTTCCCGTGACCCAGGATACCGACGCCGGCGCCAGGCGTCGCACCCGTTCGATTCGTGTCTTTCTTACACTATAGTTAGTGTATTATCGACATGAAGAGAGGGGGGGGACGATGAAAGCGATGGTTCGCCACAAGTACGGTTCACCCGGGCGAAGTCATTCGCGGCTGAAGTGACTTGCGTGGACCGCGCCGAGAAACTCGAGATGCTGCGCTCGATGGGTGCAGACCATCTCAGCCAATTCGGCTGCTACCCGAGCTATCCTGGCTGTACGCCGAGTAGAAAGCAAAGGAGTCACGATGGCCGACCACCCTGCAACCCATCCCGTCTACGAGCTCATCCCGAAGCTCGGTCAGCTCCGCGACGAGGTCCTGTTCGGTGATGTGTGGGAAGAGGAGTCGCTCTCCAAGCGCGACCGCAGCCTCATCACCGTGGCAGTGCTCACCGCGCTCTACCGCACTGATGAGCTCAAGTTACACATGAAGCGGGCGCTCGACAACGGCGTCACCGAGGACGAGATCAAAGGTCTGATCACTCATCTTGCCTTTTACGGCGGCTGGCCGACGGCGGTCAACGCCGGACGGGTCGCGCTGGACGTGCTGCCCTCGGCCAAGGGCGCCCAGTGAGCCGCCCTCGAGGGCGGCGTCGTCTCACTCCATCATGAGCCGACCAGGGAGGTCGAACGTGAGGATCGGATTCATCGGCCTCGGAACGATGGGGTCGAGCATGGCGATGAACCTCATCGAGGCAGGCTACGACCTGGTCGTGCACGACCTGCGCCGAGACGCTGGCGACCCGCACGTCGAGAACGGGGCCGAGTGGGCTGACGATCCGGCGGAGCTCGCCGCGCTCAGCGACATCGTGTTCACCTCGCTCCCGGGACCGAGGGAGGTGAGGCTGGTTGCGCTCGGCGACCGAGGCATTCGGGACGGGGCCCACGACGGTCTTGCATACTTTGACCTGTCCACGAACTCGCCTACCGTTGTCCGCTCTATCGCCGCCGAGCTAGCAGCGCTCGGTGTCACGGTGTTCGATGCACCGGTCAGCGGAGGTCCCGACGGCGCGAGGTCCGGGAAGCTGGCGATCTGGGTCGGCGGCGAGCCCGAGGCGTTCGAGCGATGGCTGCCGGTGTTGCAGTCGTTCAGTGATGCGCCCCACCTCGTCGGCCCGATTGGAGCTGGCTCGGTGGCCAAGCTCGTGCACAACTGCAGCGGCTACATTCTCAACGCCGCACTCGCCGAGACCTTCACTATGGGCGTCAAGGCCGGCGTCGACGCTGCTGCGCTTTGGGAGGCAGTGCGGATGGGCGCGCTTGGCCGCCTACGCACGTTCGACACGATGAGCCGCAACTTCCTGGCCGGGAATTTCGATCCGCCGGCCTTTGCGCTGGAGCTGGCCCGCAAGGACGTGAACCTGGCATGCGAGCTCGGCCGTGAGTTCGACGTGCCGATGCGCCTCGCGAATCTGACACTTCAGGAGATGACCGAAGCGATGAACCGCGGCTGGGCCGGTCGTGACTCGCGGTCGGTAATGCTCCTGCAGGAGGAGCGAGCCGGAGTGCAGGTCCGGATTCCCGAAGACCGCATCAAGCAGATCATCCACAACGGTTTTTCCGCAGCCGGGGTCCGCTAACCGCCGTGGCTCAAGAGCAGATAGTATTTCTCCACGCGCAGCGGCTCGTCCCCGAGGAAGTCATCGAATTGGCGCAGCGGCAGCTGCCGCCGGGCTTCGCGCTCCAGCTGCTGGAGCAGGGGTCGTCGCCCGACGAACGCCTCGAGAAGCTGGCCGGCGCCGACTTCTGGCTCGGCTATCCCGGCGACCCGTCCGCGGGGGAGCTTGCCGCCGCCAAGCGGCTCAAGCTGTTTCAGATTCTGAGCGCGGGCTACGAGTGGCTGGACTTGGCAGGCTTCTCGCGCGCTGGTGTCCCCGTCGCGAACAACGGGGGAGCCAACGCGCCGACGGTCGCGGAGCACGCCCTGCTCTTGATTCTGGCGGTGTACAAGAAGCTACCCCTTCATGATCGCGAGCTGCGGGCCGGGCGCTGGCTCGGGGCGCGCGAGACGCTGAGCATGCGAGAGTTTCGCGGCAAGCGGCTGGGCATAGTCGGATTCGGGAGAATCGGCCGCGAGCTGGCGCGCCTCTCGCGCGGCTTTGGCGTCAGCGTCTGCTACTTCGACCCTCGGCCGGCACCCGAAGAGGTCGAGCGCGAGACCGGGGCGACGCGGGTCGACCTGGACACGTTGCTGCGCGAGTCCGACGTGGTCAGCGTGCACGCGCCGCTCACGCCGGAGACACACAGCCTAATCGACACCCGGGCGTTCGGCCTCATGCGGCCCTCGGCTATCCTCATCAACACGTCACGCGGACCCGTGGTGGATGAGGTCGCGCTCACGACAGCGCTTCTCGAGCGGCGCCTCGCGGGTGCGGGCCTGGACGTCTTCGCGGTCGAGCCGCTCGTCGGCGACCACTCCCTGACGTCGCTCGACAACGTGGTCCTGACGCCGCACGTCGCCGGCGTGAGCCTGGATACGTGGAGTCGCCGGCTCGAGTTTGGCTTCGCGAACATTCGCCGCGTCGCCGCGGGTCTGCCCCCGGAGTCCACGGTCGTTCCTGGCCGAGATGATGCGTGAACCCCATTTTTCGATGGAGACGGCTCTAGGATGCATTGCATCGACGAACGCCAGCCAAGGCGAACAGCGTGGGTTGGGCAGCAGTTCCGATCGGTCGACGTACGCAGTCGCTAGGAAGCCTCAGTGACTCGGCAACGCGACAGGGGTATTCACCACTCATGAAACTGCGGACGGGCGAGCCTTGGCGGCCGGCGCCTGAGTACGCGAGCACGCTGCGCGGCGTGGGCGTCAATCTGTTGGTGCGGGACGTCTCCACGTCGGTCCGGTTCATGAGGGAGGTCTTACAGCTCGACCCTCTGTACGCTGACCCAGACTTCGCGGCCCTCCAACACGACGGGACGGACTTCATGCTGCACGCAGACCATACTTACGATACCCACCCACTGCTCGATCGTTCGTAGGGCGTGCGCGGAGCCGGAGTGGAGCTGCGTGTCTACGCCATCGACCCAGACGCAGCCGAGCGGCGCGCCCGCGATACCGGTCACAAGATCTTGGCGCCCACCACTGACAGGGGTCACGGCCTGCGCGAATGCTACGTCGTCGATCCCGATGGCTACGTCTGGGTGCCTTGCCGCGTAACGCACCGCGGTAGCGAATAGGACGCATCCGCCATAGGCCCGGGTCTATCTGTGGTGATGGGCCAGGAGGCCCGTCGTAGAATCACCGAGCGAGGCGTTCGAGCAGAAATTCCCGAATGTACGTGCCCAGGCGAGGGTCGGCGACGGCCCCCATGTGATCGACGCCGTCCAGCACCTTCATCGTGAAGTTCGGCACGACGCCCACCATCCGCTCCAGGTTGCCGCGCTCGGGATCGTGCTCGCCGGAGATGCCGAGTACGGGGACGGCCACGCCGGCAACCGCCTCCCGCGGAAGGTTGATGATGTCGTGCATGGCTCGGGCGACCGCAGCGAGGGCCTTCAGGTCGTTGTCTCTCAGGAGCGCGTCGATGACCGCGATCTCCTCGTCACTCGGAGGAGGGGCTCCTTCCGGTTGCATCGCGTGAATGAGCGGGCCGAGACTTCCACCCTCGGCCACCGCGTCCCCCAAGTGCATGTAGTTCGCGGCATCGTCGGGGCCGGACCAGCCCGAGCCGCCCATGCAGAGCGAACGGACGCGCTCGGGCCAACGGGTCGTGAAGTTCAACGCGATCTCGGCGCCCATCGAGTAGCCGACCACGTGTGCGGCGTCGATCGTGAGCTCATCCAGCAGCCGCGCGACGTCGGCCACCATCTCGCTGCCGTACGCATTTGTGTCGTGCGGCTTGCTGCTCGCGCCATGCCCCCGGCAATCGAGCGCGATCACGCGGAAGCGCCCGGAGACTAGGGGTGTCACGGCGTCCCACATCTCGGCGCTTCCGGTGAAGCCGTGGACGAGGACCACCGGCTCGCCCGACCCCTGGTCGTCGATGTATCGTATGTGTGCGTCGCCCGACGCGAACTCCCGTGACTTCATCGCGCTCGAAGCCTAGCATGACGTACCCCCGTGCCCTTCGACGCCCGGAGCCCGCTCCGAATAAACTGGGCGCCTCGGAGCCCAGATCCTGGCTGATCCGCAGGGGCCGGGTAGTGTTGGGCCTCTCCTCGTGCCCAGGACTGGGCTTGAAGGCGGCTCAGCACCTCCAAGTCCGAGTCCACCTACGCGCCTAGCGCAGTGCGAGGGTGGGCGCGCCTCAGCCTCGTCGTCTTTGCGGTTGGCGGCTCAGCCGGTATAGGGTGGGCAACATGAGCGAACGGCCGCGCATCGCCATCACGATGGGGGACGCTGCGGGGATCGGGCCAGAGATCCTGGCTCGCGCCCTCGCAAACAAAGATCTCCAAGGGCGATGCGTGCCGGTGGTCGTCGGCGCAACCTGGGCGATCGAAGACGCGGTGGACCTGATTGGCGCCAACGTCACCGTCCGCAGGATCGGAGAGGTCGACGACGCAACGGGCGAGCCGGACACGATCGAGGTCCTCGACCTGGCCAGCTTGACACCTGAGGACGCCGTTCCGGGCAAGATCAGCGCTGCCTGCGGTCGCGCCGCGGTCGAGTCGATCGAATCCGCAAGCTCGCTGGCCCTGGAGGGCCGCGTCAGAGCCATCGTTACTTGTCCCATTCACAAGGAGGCCGTTCACGCGGCAGGTTTTATCGGCGACATCGGCCATCAGGAAATTCTGGCGCGGGTGACGGGCGCAAAGCTGACCGCGACGATCCTCATGAATCAGTCTCTTCGTGTGGCGCACGTCTCGACGCACAAGTCGCTTATCGAGGCAGCGCGCTACGTGACGAAGGACAATGTGCTTGCGAAGCTGCGTCTTACCGCGGAGAGCCTCACCGGCTGGGGAATTCCGCGGCCGCGCATCGCGGTCTCGGCGCTCAATCCCCACGGCGGCGAGGGTGGGCTCCTCGGCCGCGAGGAGATCGACGAGATCGTACCTGCCGTCAACGCGGCACTCGCCGAGGACTTGGACATCGTCGGACCGTATCCGGCCGACTCGGTGTTTCACAGAGCGATCAAAGGGGAGTTCGACGCGGTGCTGGCCCTCTATCACGACCAGGGGCACATCGCGATCAAGGTTCAACACTTCGAGGAGAGCGTGACGGCCACAATGGGCATCCCCTTTGTACGGACGTCAGTCGATCACGGCACCGCATTCGACATTGCCGGACAGGGTATCGCCAACGAGACCAGTCTGACGCGCGCGATCGACGCGGCGATCACGCTCGCGCGCGGAGAGTTGCGCTCACTGCGGCGCTAGCGTTTGAGCTGAAGCTAGGCGAATCGGGGCAGGCTCGTCTTCGGCAGTTGCATAATCTCGGCGGCTTGCGCCGGCGTGGCGATGAGCCGACCGACCTTCCGTGCCAGCTCCACCGCAGCCCGGATCAGCTCCTCGTTGGACGGCGTGCCCGGTCCCGAGTAGTCCTCGAGGCCGAGGCGCAGATGGCCTCCGCGCTCGAGCGCCAGCCGGGCGAGTCCGCTCTGGATCACGTCTCCGGCCAGCAGAGCCACCGACCAGGGCAGGTCGCTTCCCTCCAGCATCTCGACCGATAGGCGTCGAGCGCGCGCTCGGTGCCGGGCAGACCAAAAAGGCCCCGCTCGGCTCCAAAGTAGAGCTTGACGAAGGTGCCCCGGGGCAAGGCACCGGCTCGCTGATAGGCGAGCGTCACCCGCAAGAAACCCGGCTCGAAGATGGACAGGGTCGGTCCGAGCTCGAGTTCGCGGCAGACATCCAGCATGTAGCGTATGTCGCCCAGGGTGTTCTGGTACACGATCCCGGGTGGCGCCGGGATCCCGTCCGCGTCGTAGCCTCCAAAGTTCAGCGAGCCGGGATCCACCGGCCCCATCCGGAGCACACCCGCCTCGCATAGCGCGGGCACGTGCGCGTAGCGATCCTCGCACGTGATATGGGGGCCGCCGCCGCCCATCGTCGGATAGAACAGGGCAGCGGGCCGCCGCTCGAGCACCGGCTCCCAGGCGCGAACAGGTAGGGCTCTACCGCATGGCGCGTGTTGCTCTCGAAGAGCACGTCGGCGTTGTGATTGTGCAGGATCGAGGCACCAGCCTCGAGGCTGTGAAGGGTCGGGGGCCGTCTCGGACTGGAGACCGCGGGTGCAGTAAGGTGATCACCGGTCCGAAGGAGGTCCAGATCCATGCTCGCGCTCTACCACAACGCCCTGTCGACCTGCTCGCAGAAGGTCCGTCTGGTGCTCGCCCACAAGGGGATCGACTTCGATTCCCACGAGATCGACCTGCTTGCCGGAGAGCAGCACGATCCCGCCTACGTGAAGCTCAACCCGAATCACGTGGTTCCTACACTGGTCCATGACGGGGCGGTGCTGATCGAGTCCACCCTCATCAACGAGTACCTGGACGATGCGTTCCCGGATCCGCCCATGCGGCCCGCCGAGCCAGCCGCCCGTCACACGGCGAGGATGTGGACGAAGCGGCTCGACGAGAAGGTGCATCCGGCGACCGGCATCGTGACCTTCGCGATCGGGCCGCGACCCGCGCTGCTCCGGCAGGCCGAGGAGGTGCGCGAGGCGAACATTGCAGCGATTCCCGACCCCGGGCGGCGCGCGGCCCGTCGCAGCGTGATCGAGAATGGAGTAAAGGCGCCCGAGTTTGCGGGTGGCCTGAGCCAGATGCTCGAGCTGGTGGACGATATGGACGCGTCGCTCTCACCCACCGGCTGGCTCTCGGGAGACGCCTTCGGTCTCGCCGATGCCGGAGTGCTCCCGTACGTGCTCCGGCTCGATCACCTGGCCATGACACCACTGATAGAGGCGCGCCCGCAGGTCGCCGGTTGGTACGCGCGTGTTCAGGCGCTCCCAGCCTACGAGGGTGGCGTCTCGAAGTGGCTCTCACCGCAGGTGGTGGAGATGTTCCGCAGCAACGGGGAGGCCGTCTGGCCAGAGGTGGAGCCACTCACTCGACGGGGTTGAACGCAGCCCGATTCACGAGAGCCCACGGGGCGTGAGTGATGCAGCTTCCCTGGTGCCCAGGACTGGATTCGAACCAGCACGTCCTTGCGAACACCAACTCCTGAGGCTGGCGCGTCTGCCAATTCCGCCACCTGGGCACCGTGCGGAAGCTAGCGGAGCGCTTTGGGAGCTGGCAAGCCTGGCGGATCCCACGCGGCGCTAGCTGGGTGCCTCCGTTCGCAAGCCGTCCTCGGCGGCCTCGATCTCCACGCTGACTCGCTCCCAGTCGCGGAAAAGCTCGGTCAGCGCCTGCTCTCGCTCCCTGCGTGCTGCTCCCAGCTCCCGCATCTTCTGTCCATCCCGGGCGATCCCTGGATCGGCAGTCTTCCAGTCGAGGGCCTCGATTTGCTCCTCGGTCGCCTCGATCGACGCCTCGAGCTCGTGCACCCGTGCGCGCAGCTTGCGCAGCTGCCGTTCCCTCTCGCGGAACTCGCGGCTGCGCTTTCGCTCGGCCAGCGGCTCTGCGACCCGGTCGGGCTTGCTCTGCTCGTTCGAGCTCGCTTCTTCCGCTTCGAGCCGGCGCACGTAGGCGTCGTAGTCTCCGACGAAGTGTCGGACTCGCGCCGCGTGCTCTCCGCGTGTGATCTCGATCGCCTTGTTTGCGAGCGCGTTGATGAAGAGTCGGTCGTGGCTAACGAAGAGGAGCGTGCCGGAGTAGTCCGCCAGCGCGTCCATCAAGACGTCGCGCGCCTCGATGTCGAGGTGATTCGTGGGCTCGTCCAGCACGAGGAAGTTCGCGCGCTTGAGCAGGAGCTTGGCGAGTGCGAGGCGTGCGGCCTCCCCGCCCGACAGCACCGACACTTTCTTCTGTACGTCGTCACCCGAAAACAGGAAGGCGCCCAGAAGGTTCCGGAGCCGCGGAACGTCGCGCGTCTGGGCGTCCGCCTCGATCTCCTGCAGCACCGTGCGCCTTCGATCCAGGGCGTCCAGCTGGTGCTGCGCGTAGAAGGCACAGCTCGTGTTGTGGCCGGCTTCGCGCGTGCCCGAATCCACGGGAAGGATTCCAGACGCGATCCGGAGGAGCGTGGACTTGCCGGCCCCATTTGGGCCTACGAGCGCGATCCGCTCGCCGCGTCGAATCTCCAGGTCCAGGCCCTCGTACACCAGATGGTCGCCGTAGGACTTTCGGATTTGCTCCAGGCGCAGCACCATCTCTCCCGACCGCACCGGGCTCTCGAGCCGTACGCGCATGGACTTCTGGCGGACCGCGGTCTCGAGCCCCTCTCGCTCAGCGCGTAGCTTTTCGAGCGCCTTCTTGCGGCTCCGGGCTTGAGCCGCCTTGCTGGCCTTGGCCCCGAACCGCTCGACGAACTTTCCCATGTGTGCAATCTGGCGATCCAGGTTCCGCCTGCGTGCGCTGCTCTCCTCGAGCCGCGCGGCCTTCTGCAACAGATAGGCGCTGTAGTTCCCGGCGTAAGAGAGCAGTCGCCCCGCTTCGATCTCCGCAATGCCGGTGGCATGGCGATCCAGGAACGTGCGGTCGTGAGAGACCACCAGCACGGCGCCGGGGTAGCTGGCGAGCACGCCCTCGAACCAGCGGATAGAGGGCAGGTCGAGGTGATTCGTCGGCTCGTCGAGCAGCAGCACCTCGGGTCGGGCGAGGAGTAGCTTGGCCAGCTCGACACGCATGAGCCACCCGCCGCTCAGGCTGCGGAGCGGCTGCCCCCACACCTCGGGACCCAGCCCGAGGCCGACCAGCGTGCCGCGCAGCAGCGCCTCGGCCTTGAAGCCTCCCGCGCGTTCGAACTGGTGGCGCACGTCGTCGTAGCGCGACGCGAGCTCGCCGGGGACAGCGCCTCCGCTGGCTCCCAGTCGCGCGATCTCGTCCTCGATCGTGCGCAGCTCGCGCTCCAGCGCCAGGATCGGCTCCTGCGCGGTCCGAACCTCGTCGATCACCGCACGCTCCGAGCCGGTCTCCACCTCCTGCTGCAGATATCCGAGACGCGCCTGCTTGCGAAGGTGAATGCGGCCGTCCTCCGGCAGCTCTTTGCCTGCCAGCAGGTCCAGCAACGTGGTCTTTCCGGAGCCGTTGCGGCCGACCAGACCGATCCGGTCATCGGGTCGCAGGTGGAGGTCGACCCCGCTCAGAAGCTGGCGCGTGCCGTAGCTCTTGCTGAGTCCTTCGATTCGCAGCATCGCCCTTCGATCCGCTTGATGGGCGGGCGAGTGTACCCCTGCATCGGTAGATTGCGACCGAGGCCGGTGGGGAGCGCCGTGGCTCCGTTTTCTTGACTGCAGAACAGTGGTATTTTTCGCCGCAGTGCGGGCCACGCAGCAGCTCAAGTACGCGCTCTACGGCATCTTCGATCTGGCGTTCTACGGCGGACCCGGGCCTGTCTCGCTGCAAGAGATCGGCGCGCGTCAGGGAATTCCCTCTCGCTACCTGGAGCAGATCTTTCAGCGACTCCGCCGCGCCGGGCTCGTCTCGAGCAAACGAGGCCCTGGCGGTGGCTACCTGCTCGCGGCTCCGCCCCGCGAAATCTCCGTTGCGGACGTCATCGTCGCGGTACAGGGCGCTCTCCTCAGCATGGGGGAGACCGGAGTCGACGGCGGCTCGGCCACGCCAGGGTTCGTGTGGGACGCAATCAGCGAGGACCTGCGGCGTACCCTCGCGGATCGCACGATTGCGGATATCTGTCGCCAGGCCGAGGAGCGGGGCTTGCAGAGAGCCGACGGGAGTCCCTTCATGTACGAGATCTGAGCGGTGGCCGAGCACACCGATTCCGAGAGCTCGAGCTGTCCGGATGGGGAGTGGCGCGAGCGCGCCGCCGCGCTGGTGGACTCCGCCCTCGAGCCGCGTCTACTCTCGCGGTCGCTCATGCTCGAGGTGTTTCAACACGCGCGCGAGTGCTACCCCGAGGAGTGCTGCGGGCTGCTGATCGGCCCGCTCGCTGCTGCTCCCAGCCGCTTTGTCCGCTGCACGAATGTGCAGAGCAGGCGTCGTGCCCAGGGCGAGTCGGAGCTCGACGCCCGCCACGCCTTCTGGATCGATGAGGGAGAGCTCCTCCGCGCCCTGCGAAGTGCCGAGGAACGCGGTGAAGAGCTGCGCGTTGTCTACCACTCGCACGTGGATACGCCCGCGTACCTCTCGCACACCGACATGCAGGGGGCGCTGACCCCGGATGGCTCACCGCTTTGGCCCGGAGTCGCGCAGCTGGTCGTCTCGGTGCGTGAGGATGGTGTGCACGAGGCGGCGTTCTTCGACTGGGACCCCGAGGTCCAGCGCTTTCTCGGCCGAAGGGTCGAGGAGACGGGCTGAGGGTCTCCGAGCCAAGACCAGAGGGGAAACGACGGTGAGGGTAGGTGTTCTTAGGGAGACGAAGGCTGGCGAGAACCGCGTCGCTCTGCTGCCATCGGGCGCGCGTGCGCTCGCAGAGAGGGATCACGAGATCTTCTTCGAGACGCAGGCCGGCCTCGGGTCCGGGTTTCCCGACAATGCCTACGAGGAGGTCGGGGCGAAGATCGTTGCGACCGCCGAGGAGGTGATCGGCGCGGCGGAGCTCGTCACCAAGGTCAAGGAGCCGAGTCTGCGCGAGATCTCGCTCATGCGGCCGGGGCAGACACTCTTTGACTTCCTGCACCTGGCACCGGAGGCTGAGCTCACGCACAAGATCCTCGATGCTGGGATCATCGCCATCGGCTTCGAGACGGTTCAGCTCGACGATGGGTCCCTGCCCCTGCTCGTGCCCATGAGCGAGGTGGCGGGTCGGCTCTCGATCCAGATTGGGGCCCACTATCTGCAAGCCGACCAGGGCGGGCGCGGGATTCTGCTGGGCGGCGTCCCGGGTGTGCCCCGTGGACGCGTCACGGTGATCGGCGCTGGCGTCGTCGGGACTGCCGCCGTTCGTGTGGCGGTGGGCTTGGGCGCCGAGGTGTCCGTGCTCGACATCGACCAGCGGCGCCTCTCGCACCTCTACGACATCTACCACGGCGGGATCAACACGCTGTACTCGAACGCCGTACATCTCGAGAAGACGGTTCCGGAGGCCGACATCGTGATCGGCGCTGTCCTGCGGCCCGGTGCGCGCGCCCCGGTTCTCGTTACTCGCAAGATGGTGGCAGCGATGGCCGAGGGATCGGTCGTGATCGACGTCGCCGTCGACCAGGGCGGCTGCGTCGAGACCATGCACCCGACCTCGCACGACGATCCGACGTTCAGAGTCGACGGGGTCGTACACTATGGTGTGACGAACATGCCAGGGGCCGTGCCCAACACGTCGACCCTTGCCCTGGCGAGCGCGATCCTGCCATATCTCCTGGACCTGTGTGATCGCGGGGTCGATGAGGCCCTGCGCAGCCAGCCCCCCCTGGCGCGGGGGGTAAACTGCTACCGGGGCGAGGTCACGATCGCCGGTGTGGCGGATGCGATCGGGCTACCGGTCGCACCTTCGCCCTGGGCCTGAGCAGGGGCGCGCTCAGCTCTCGGAGATGCTCAGCCGTAGGCAGAGCTCCACCTTCTGCCCCGATTCGCTCTCGCTCAGCAGGATGGGGATCGTCAGCTCGCCGCCACTCGCTTCGACCGGTCCTGCGCTCTCGAGGCAGAAGCCACCGTGCGCTACGGGCTCGTCGGCGGACAGCTGGGTCAGCTCCACTCGCGCCAGTGGAACCGCAGCGTCGCTGGGAGGCTCCTTCTCTGCGGCCTGTCGGATGTTGGACAGGATCTGCTTGGAGAGCGTGGTCAGGGTCTGCAGGACGCCCGTGCCCTGGTTCGCGACGGCCTCGAAGTAGGCCTCCGGGTCGAGGCCGAGCCGCTTGTGCAGCTCGTCGAGGGCATTCTCGTTGGTTGTGCCGCGTTTGTTGTACTGGATGACGAGTACGATCTCGTCGAAGGAGCGTCCGTAGCTATCCAGGTGCTCCTTGAGCTCGGCCGCCGCTGCGATGGTGGCGTCGTGCCTCTCGGGGCGCAGATCTGCGACGAAGACGACACCATCCGTGCCGTCCAGAATCTGACGGCGAAGCTCCAGGTGTTCGTCTCCGCTGGGCACCGTGTAGACGTGGATCGACGTCGAGTAGCCGCGGACGCTGCCCAGCGTGACGGGGACGAACTCGTAGGCGGCATCGCTGCCGATGCGGCTGACCTGCAGGTCGCCGCGGTGCTCACGCTTGAGCTTGCGATGGATGAACTCGAGGTTCGTCGTCTTTCCCGCCTCGGCGGGGCCGTAGTAGACGATCTTGGCGTGAATCTCCCGCGCCTCGCGGTTCAGCACACCCATCTACGTCTTCCCCTTCCGAGCCAGGAGTCGCCGTGCCTGCATGGATACGGGTCCGGGCACGTCACGGCTGCCCATGATCGTCTTCAAGTCTCGATCGGTCAGATAGTTGAGCAACTTAATTGCGATCGGCTGAGGGGTCTTCGGGTTCGTGGTGAGGGCGTGCTTTACCTGGTAGTTCTTCGTCCACTCCCGATTGTTCGCGATGATGCGGAGCACCTCGTCGTGGAGGCTTCGGGACTTCGCAAAAGTGACGACCTCGCTGTCCGTGATCTTTGGACTCCGAACGGCGGCGGTCGCGACCAGCTTGTTCCGCTCACGGACGAGCAAGCCGCGAGCTTCCGAGTTGCCAAAACGCGCCAGCTTGATCTTCTCCATGACACTCATCTCCTGGATCAGCACCTGGAGACTGCGCATCCGCTCCTCGTCCTGGCCCTCGTCCTCGGGGATCTCGTCCTCCTCCTCGTCGCTCTCGTACGTGAGCTCAGAAGGCAGGTCCTCCGGATCGTCGAGGTCAAGCATCTCCTGGGTGGCGTCGAAGTCCGCCGGCGGTGGCGGAGTCGGTACGTCGACGGGCGGTGCCACCGACTCCTCCATCTCGCCGCGTTCGACACCGAGGAAGTGGAGGATGCGGTCGATCGTCGCCTGTCCGGTCAGGGGATTCTCGCCGAGCGTCTCGATGAGTTCGGGACAGCGAAGCAGTCGGACCTGGTTCTGCGCCACGATGTCGATGATGCGCGGAAAGGGACGGGAGGCAAGGCTGCAGAACGTTGCGTCCGACGTGGCGGCGTTGATTGCGATCTTCTCCAGCTGTGCCTCGTCTTCCTGGAACTTTGTCGCCATGTAGGTGAGGAGCGCGGGGTGCACGTCCCCCGCAAGCGTGGCGTCGAGCATGGGGGAGGGCAGGTTGTCGAGGCTGCTGCACGCGAGCTCCTTCACCTCCGCGTCAGGATCGTGCGTCAGCGCAAAGAGAACCGAGGCGATCTGTGCCGGTGGCAGTGGCAACGCGCCGCGCGCGGCCATGAGTCGCGCCTCTTGGGGGGCGTCGGGATCGGCGAAGCGCCGGGCAGGACCCAGGGCCGCGAGGATCGATTCGGTCTCAGCGGTCAACGGCGCCTCCGCTCACGCCGTCCATCCCCCTCCGCCGAGGTTAGGCTTCGGATTCCGCCGCGGCCTCCGCGACGATCTTCTCCCGCACGGCCGCTGGCGCCTCCTCGTAGTGCGAAAATTGCATCGAGAAGTCGCCCTGGCCCCCCGTCATGCTGGTGAGTTCGGACGCGTATCTCAGCACTTCGGCCATCGGGACCTGCGCCTTGACGACCTGGACGCTTCCTGTGGAGTTCACACCGGCGACCTTGCCTCGCCGACTGTTCAGATCGCCCATGACATCTCCGACGTGCTCGTCGGAAACGGTGACCTCCAGGTCCATCATCGGCTCGAGGAGCGCTGGCTTTGCCTGTGAGACCGCCGCCTTGATCCCGAGGCTGCCAGCCGTCTTAAACGCCATCTCCGAGCTGTCGACGCTGTGATGCTTGCCGTCGATGCAGTGGATGACGATATCGGTCAGCGGGTAGCCGGCGAAGGTCCCTCGCTCGCACGCTTCCCGAACGCCCTTTTCTACGGCAGGAATGAACTGGCGAGGAATCGAGCCGCCAACGATCTCGTCCTGAAAGTCGACTCCTGAGCCTCGCGCGCCGGGCTCGACCGAGAGATAGCAGACTCCGAACTGCCCGCGTCCCCCGGACTGCTTCTTGAGCTTTCCCTCGACGTTGTCTGCGCGGCCGCTGATCGTCTCCAGGTAGGGAACCTTTGGGGGCTTGAGAGTCACATCGACACCGAAGAGCCGCTTGAGCTTCTCCAGCGTCACCTCGGTGTGGAGCTGGCCCAGGCCCGTGAGCAGAAACTCCCCGGTCCGCTCGTCGCGGCCCAGCTGGAGGCTCGGGTCTTCCTCGACGAGGCGATTGAGGGACTCGAACACCTTGTCCTCTTCGCCCTTGGCGGTGGCCTGGACGGCGAAGGAGATCACCCCGGCCGGGGGCGGGGCGCCGGTGACGCTGAGGGAGTCCTTCTCGGCGCAAAGCGTGTCTCCGGTCTTGGTGTCCTTGAGCTTTGGCAGTGCCGCGATCTCTCCCGGGCCGACCTCGCTCACCTCCTCGGTGTGCTCGCCGTTCACCCGGAGCAGCTTGGTGACGCGCTCACGCGTTCCCGTTCGCGCGTTCGAGACTGCAGAATCGACCGAGAGCTTCCCAGAGAAGACTCGGAGCACGGAGAGCACCCCCGTATAACGGTCCGCGACGGACTTGAAAACGAGCGCCGCCAGGGGGCCGTTTGGGTCGGGGCTGAGCTCTAGCTCCTCGTCGCCTCGCGCCCCGCGGATCGGAGCAACGTCGCTCGCGGCCGGGAAGAAGCGCTCGCTGGCCTCCAGCAGCGCGGCGCCTCCGATGTTCCTCGACGCGCAGGCGCTGAGCAGCGGCAGCAGGCTTCCCTCGCGCAACCCCTTGCGCAGGGTCGCGACCACCTCCTCGTCGCTGACCTCGCCCTCCTCGAGGTATTTCTCGAGCACGGTGTCGTCGGCCTCCGCCGCGGCCTCCACAAGCTCCATGTGCCGGGTCTCGACCTCCTCGGAGAGATCCGCGGGCGGCGCGCTTACCTCGACCTTGCCGGAGCCGTCGGTGGCATAGCGATGGAGATCCCCGGAGAGCAGGTCGACGTAGCCGGAGAAATCCTCTCCGGCGCCCACCGGGAGGTGCAGCTTCACCACCCGGACCTCCAGCGCCTCTTCGAGCTGGGTCGCGCAGGCGTCGTAGTCCGCCAGCTCCAGGTCCAGCTTGTTCGCGACGGCGGTCACGGCGATCCCGCGCTCGCGCGCCAGCCGGTAGGACCGTTCCGTGCCGATGCGGACACCGTCTCGGGCGGAGACCACGAGGACCGCGTTGTCGACGGCATTCAGGGCCGCAATCGCCTCACCCGCGAAGTTCGTATCGCCAGGGGAGTCGATCGCCGTTACCAGCTGACCCTCGCGCTCGAAGCTGCACACGGACGCGGAGATCGTGAGTCGCCGCGTCTTCTCCTCGGGAAGCCAGTTCATGTACGAGGACCCGTCCTCGACGCTGCCGAGGCGGTTCGTCACGCCCGCAGCCATGAGAAGCGAATCCGCCAGCGTCGTCTTGCCGTCGCCGGCCTGCCCAATCAGCGCAAAGCTCGTGCTCATGAAACCCCTCTCGGCCGGCTCCCGTCTCAGGCGGGCTCCCGGTTTCGCTCATAGATGTAGCGAAGCCCTTCCAGAGTGAGAAAGGGCTCGA
The DNA here is from genome assembly GCA_965247115.1 of Myxococcota bacterium. GTDB lineage: Bacteria > Myxococcota_A > UBA9160 > SZUA-336 > SZUA-336 > JAUXJB01. The sequence continues at coordinate 241,085 of CBDFGR010000003.1, read as the reverse complement.
CCCGACGGATCGTCTCCGCCTCCGTGGCGATCAGGCCTGCCAGCCCCCCGGTCCCGACGACCTCGGCATCCGCTCCGAGTTCCTCGCGGATTCGCCTCACCATGGTGTCGACCATGCCCGCATAGCCGAACAGCATGCCCGACTGCAGGTTGTGTGTGGTGTTCTTGCCGATTACGGCTGGGGGACGGACGATCTCCACGCCCGAGAGCTTGGAGGCCCCCAGGACCAGCGCGTCGAGGGAGAGGAGGACCCCGGGAAAGATCGCCCCCCCGATGAACTCTCCCTCGGCCGAGATGCAGTCGAAAGTCGTCGCGGTGCCGAAGTCGATCGAGATCGCGGGACCGCCCAGTATCTCGTACGCCGCCACCGAGGTCGCGATGCGGTCCGCCCCCACCTCTCGCGGATTGTCGACGCGAATCGGCATGCCCGAACGGGTGCCCGGCCCGACCACGAGGGGCGGCTGCCCGATCAGCTTGATGCAGGTGCGCTCGAAGATAGGGAGCAGTGGAGGAACCACGCAGGAGATGATTCCGTCGTTGACCTCCCCCCGGTCGACCTCGCCGAGCTCGAAGAGCGAGCGCAATATGGCTGCGACCTCGTCGGAGGTGTAGTGCGGATTTGTGCCGAGCCGCCAGTGGTGCACGAGCTTGGGACCGCCGAACAGGCCCAATGCGACGTGCGTGTTTCCGATGTCGATCGAGAGCAGCACGCCGGCTTCACCTTTCTCTGTGGAGCACTGTCACATCTCCCGCCAGGATCCTCTCGGTCCTCCCGTCGGCTTGAAGCAGGAGAGCACCGTCCGAGTCGACCCCGGTAACGACTCCCTCCACCTCTCCGCTGACGCCCGGTCCTCCGATGCGCACCCGCGCTCCCCGCATTCTGAAGAATTTCTTCCAGCCCTCCAAGACCCATTTGGGCCCCTCGGAGCGGAGTGCGTCGATCCCGCGCTCGAGCCGGAGGAGGAGCCGCTCCGCGAACTCAGTGCGTGCGACGGGGGAGCCGCCGGCGATCCGCAGGCTCGTCGCGGTAGCCCGGAGCTCCGGCGGGAAGTCGGAGTTGTTCAGATTGATGCCGATCCCGAGCACTGCGGAGCCGACCCGTTCGCCATCGAGCTGCACCGGGAGGTTGATGCCACTCGTCTTCTTCCCGTCGAGGAGCACGTCGTTTGGCCACTTGATCTCGACGGCGACCGAGTCCGGGAGTGCCTCCGTGGCACTCTCCGCAACGGCGAGCGCCGCGAGGAAGATGTACTGCTGCAGCTGCGAGTCGTGAGACCCGGGACGTAGGAGCAGCGACATGTAGAGGCCTAGCTCGCCCGGCGAGTGAAAGCTCCGGCCGAGGCGACCGCGCCCCGCGCTCTGCCGATCCCCGAGCACGAGCGTGCCCTCGGGAGCACCGGCTGCGGCGAGCCGCTCCGCCACGAGATTGGTCGAGTCCACCTCACTGTAGATCTCGAGCCAGGTCCCGACCCAGCGCGTCGTCAGATTCAGCCCGAAGAGGTCGCGTTCCATTCGAGGGCGATGTCCGCGGCGGGAGCGGAGTGTGTGAGCGCTCCGACGGAGATCTCGTCGACGCCGGTGCGTGCGATCGCGGCGACGTTCGCGAGCGTCACGCCGCCACTCGCCTCCACGGGAACCCTCCCCTTTACGAGGGCTACGATCTCGGCAATCGTCGCAGGGGGCTGGTTGTCGACCAGGAGCGCGTCCGCGCCCGCGTCGAGCGCCTCTCGAGCCGCCTCGAGGGACTCGACCTCGGCACGTACCCGTAGGCCCCTGGCACCTCTGGTGCGCGCGAGCTTGACCGCGTTTGCCACGCCGCCGACGGCCGCAATGTGGTTGTCCTTGATCAGGATGCCGTCGAAGAGGCCGACGCGGTGGTTGCCACCACCTCCGCACCGAACGGCGTATTTCTCGAGCTGCCTCCAGCCCGGAGTCGTCTTTCGCGTATCTATGATCTGGGCGCGGGTACCGCGAACGACCTCGCAGTAGTCGTGCGTGAGCTGCGCGATGCCGGAGAGACGCTGCAGGAAATTGAGCGCGGTCCGTTCTGCCGACAGGATCTCCTGCGCTCCTCCGTCCACGCTCGCCAGGACTCCGCCCGGGTCGACGAGGTCACCGTCGGCCACGGCAGCCCGAAACTGGGCGCCGTTGCGCTCGAAGACCTCGGCCGCCACCTGCAGGCCCGACACCACGGTCGGGGTTCGAGCCTCGATGCGCGCCCTCCCGGCCAGGCCGTCAGGCAGGACGGCGAGCGAGGTGGCATCGCCGGGTCCCAGATCCTCTGCGAGTGCCGCCTCGACCAGCCACACCCACGACGAGCGCTCGGGCATTCGTACCACAGGAACGCCTCCCGCCCCTGGCCGGCTCCGGGCCGCGCTGGGACTCGGGTCGACTATACGAGACGCCGGCTGGTCGATGCGACCTGGCGGGGGCCGGTGCGCAGCCCCGGGCCGTGCGAGGCCTATTCGGGTCCGCCCTTGAGCTTGTCGATCTCTTCCTGGAGCATGCGCTCGGCCAGCACCGGCACGACTTCCCAGGCAATCGACTCGACCTTCTTGACCACCTCGCGAACCAGCTCCTCCGAGAGGTTGCCGAACGCCTCCCAGGCCAGCTTCTCGATCGCGCTCGAGATCGCCTGTCGGTCGAGCGGCGCCTGCGGTCCCGCGCTGCGGGCAGCCTGGTCCAGGAGAGCGGACTCGCCGGGCGTGGACTCCGGCGGAAAGCTCATCGTCTGCAGCGGCTCGGGATCCGGTAAGACCTCGGGAGTGTCGATCACCGTCTCGTCCGGACTCCCCAGGGCGGCGCCGGAGGCGGCGTCCAGGCCCGCGAATGGTGAGCTGCTGGCTGGGGTACGGGCGTCGTCCCTGGTGTCATCCAGCGGCTCCTGGTCCGGCTTCGTGGGGAGCAGCATCGGATCGAGAAACGCCGTCTCGCCGTTGTGGTCGAAGCCGTGGTCCGTGTCCATCGCCTCGGCAACCGGCTCCGGAGTGGAGCTCTTCTCACGGCCGCTCAAGTCGGAGCCAAATGTCGGCGCATCGCCGAAGATCTGAGTGTTCGAGCCAGACTCGCCCGCGGGCGCGCCCTGGAAGTCCAGGTCCTCGAAGCTGAGGTCCGACGAAGGCGCAGGCGCTCCTGCAGGCGGGGGTAGGGGAGCGCCGAGAGGACCTTCCAGCAGATCGGGAGCCTCGGCCGAGGGCAGCGTCTTATCGGCTCCGCCCTCGTGGACTCCGGCCCTAGACAGCTGCACGGCGCCAAGCACGTGCTGGGGATTCGCACTGGGGCTGTCTGCCTCGACGTCGTCACCTGGCTCCGGATCGGGGGCGCCAACCTCCGGCGGGGCGTTCAGCAGGGTGTTCACCTGATCGATCAGCGCCTGTGCCTCGAAGGGCTTGGCGATGTACGCGCTCGCACCGACCTCGGTTGCGCGCTCTTCGTCGTAGGTCTCGAAGGTACCCGTCAAGAGGAGAACCGGGATGCTCGCCAGCTCAGGCTCCTGGCGAATGGCCGCGCACAGCTCGTAGCCATCGAGCCCGGGCATTCCGATGTCTGCCAGCACGAGGTCCGGCTTGAGCTCGCGCGCCTTCCGCAGCGCGTCGTCCCCGTTGGGAGCCGTCACGAGCTCCACGTCCTCATTCGCGAACGTGATGCCGACCACCTTCTGGATCGTCACACTGTCGTCGGCCAGGAGTAGGGTCTTGGGCATCGGGCCGGAACCTCCACACACCTCGGGCCTGAAAGAAGCCGCTACTGCTGAATCTATCGGTCGAAGTGCGTGATCGGTTGAATGGTCACGATGGCTTGCAGCTTGGCGCGGAACGATACCAGATTCACCGCTTGGTGCGCCCGAACTCGGTCAAGGCGTCGCGGCCGCCGCCCGATGCCTGAAGCGGTGACGGGCTTTCGCTTCATCTCGGCCGGGCGTACCGATGTAGGGTGTACCCGTCAGGTCAACGAGGACTCTCTCGCCAATCTGCCCGAGAGGGGACTCTTTGTGGTCGCGGATGGTCTCGGAGGCCACGTGGCGGGCAGCCGCGCCTCGAAGATCGGCGTCACGTCGTTCTGTGACGCTCTCGACAATTCCCCCCTGATGGACCGAACGAGCGCGATTCGCCGGGCCGCGCGGCTTGCGAACGGCGAGATCCGCGAGGCCGTCCACCGAGCGCCGGACCTCGAGGGTATGGGAACGACGCTGGCAGCCGTGTGGATCGACCGCCCTACGGCGACATTGGTGAACGTGGGAGACAGTCGCGTCTATCTGCTTCGAGGTGGAGTACTCTACCGGCTCACGAGCGATCACTCGACGGTAGGGGAGATGATCGCCCACCACGAGCTGTCCGAAGAAGAGGCTCGCAAGCACCCCGACCGCCACGTGATCACGCGGGCCCTCGGCGTGGTCGACGCCGTCGAGGCGGACATCGGCGCGCTCCGCGTCGAGGAGGGCGACTCCCTATTGCTCTGCACAGACGGGATCAGCGCCCAGCTGGAAGACCCGACAATTCACGAGATTCTCTCGCGCTGGTGGCACGACCCCGCCCTGGCCGCGACTCGCCTCATCGACGCCGCGAACGCCAGCGGCGGCCGAGACAACGCCACCGCCGTAGTCGTCTATCTGGCTGGTTAGGGTCTTCGGGTCCCGTGAAGAAGCGCCAGTACAGCGTGGAGGCGACCGTGCAAGCGCCGCGGAACGCGGCGCGCGCAGCGAAGGCCGAGGGCCTGAGCGGAGGTGGGTGGCCGCGGCCGCCCGCGGCCGGGTCCCACAAGGCAAGCGCCGCGGACGCGGCGCGCGCAGCGAAGGCCGAGGGCCTGAGCGGAGGTGGGTGGCCGCGGCCGCCCGCGGCCGGGTCCCACAAGGCAAGCGCCGCGGACGCGGCGCGCGCAGCGAAGGCCGAGGGCCTGAGCGGAGGTGGGTGGCGCGCGACCGCTCGCGCGCCGGGTCCCACAAGGCAGACTAGTCCAGGTCGACGCGGCCCATCATGTGGAGGGCTACCGAGTCGGGGTCGACCTTGTAGGCGCCGAGCTCGATCCTGCGCTTCAGCTCTTCCAGACGCCCCTGGCGCGCCTCCTCATCGGCGCAGTCTTTCAAGTATTCAGGCGAGTAGAGGTCTTCGACCTCGACCGGGGGGATCAGGTCCGCACGGGTCTTCTTTGGCATCTCCGATCTCCTCGCGAAGGTCCCCTCTGTTATCGGGAAGACCGCGAACATCTTTAGCATTCTTCGCCGCCCGGACCACTCCTGGTGCTCTTCCGGCCGCCTTGCGTCAGGTGAGCAGTGTTCTGAGCTTCGAGCGCAGACGAGCGACCGCCTTTGTGTGGATCTGACACACACGAGACTCGGTGATGCCGAGGACGTTTCCGATCTCCTTCATGTTCAGATCCTCGTAGTAGTAGAGCGAAATCACGAGTCGCTCCTTCTCCGGCAGGATCCCGATGCACTCGGCCACCGCCTGGCGCATCTCGCGTGACTTCAACGAGATGAAGGGGTTCTCCGCCTTCACGTCCTCGAAGATGTCGCCGTGCATCGGCTGGTCCGAGTCGGCCCCGGAGCGAAGCTCGTCCAGATTGATCATCGAGATCCCGCGGACCTGGTTCAGCAGAAAGTGAAACTCGTCGAGCTCGATTCCAAGCGACCCGGCAACCTCGTGCTCTGTTGCGGAACGACCGAGTCGCTGTTCCACTTCGGTGTAGGCCTGCTCGAGTCGACGGCTCTTCTGGCGGATCGACCGTGGCACCCAATCGAGCGAACGCAGCTGGTCCAGAATCGCGCCTTTGATGCGGAACTCCGCATAGGTCTTGAACTTGCAATTCTTGTTGGGATCGTACTTGTCGATCGCATCCATCAAGCCGATCACGCCCGTGTTGTGAAGGTCGTCAAGGTCGATGTGCGATGGAAGACGTATGGCAATTCGATTGACGATGTACCGGATCAGCGGCGTGTGCTGAAGAACGATTTTCTCCTTCAGCTCCGCCGGGATCCCGTCATGGTTTTCCCGCGCTTCCCGCAGCAGTGCCTCCATCAGTGACCTCCCGAATCCGTGGGCGCAACAAGCCAGGTCCAGCTTCCGTGTGGAGGTCGCTACATGTGCAAGTCAGGTGCCGTGGAGGCATGAGCTCCGGCTCAGCAGGCACTCGTTTCTGCGCAGCGCGGCGCTCGAAGCCGTTGAGGTCGCGGCGGAAGAGCAGCCGCTCGGGAGCCTTGAGAGACCGCGCGAGCGCGGTGGAACGGGCCTCCCGAGAGTCAGATCCTTGACAGTTTCCGGCTTCGAGGTGTTACGGAATCGTCACCCTGGCCCGCGATCGTGCTTAGCAGGCTGCTGAAAAACTCCTCATCGAAGGGTACCTTGGGAGCGAGCCCCAAAGGGGGAGGCGTGAGAGGACAGGGGACGCTTCAGGGCGGGATGTTCAGCTACGTGTCGCTGGAGTCGCGGATTCCGGATGATCATCCGCTTCGAGCGATGCGGCGCATGGTCGACACGGCGCTGCAGCGGCTATCGCCGCGCTTCGACGCGATCTACGCCAGAGGCGTAGGGCGCCCGTCCGTGCCCCCGGAGCAGCTGCTGCGCGCCCTGCTGCTGCAGGTGCTCTACACCATCCGGAGCGAGCGGCAGCTGGTGGAGCAGCTGGAGTACAACCTGCTGTATCGCTGGTTCGTGGGTCTGGAGCTTGACGAGGTGGTGTTCAGCGCCACGGTGTTCACGAAGAACCGAGACCGGCTGCTCAAGGGCGAGATTGCCGAGCACTTCTTCGACGCAGTGCTGGAGCAGGCCGAGACCGAGGGATGGGTGTCGTTGGAGCACTTCACGGTAGACGGGACGCTGATCGAGGCGTGGGCGAGCCAGAAGAGCTTCGTACGGAAGGACGAGGAACGGAGAGACGACGATGACCCGGGCAACCCGACGGTGAACTTCCGAGGCGAGAAGCGGAGCAACCAGACGCATGCGTCGACGACGGATCCCGACGCACGACTCGCCGGTATGAGAGGCCAAGGCGCCCGACTCGCGTACCAGGGACACGTGGTGACGGAGAACCGGAACGGCTTGGTGGTCGCGGCGAAGCTCACGCAGGCGTCGGGATATGCGGAGCGCGAAGCGGCGCTCGAGATGGTGGAAGGTCTGGGAGGCGGGCGTCGGAGGACATTGGGCGGAGACAAGGGCTTCGACACGAAGGGGTTCGTGGAAGAGCTTCGAGAGTTGGGCGTGACCCCACACGTGGCGCAGAACACGACGAATCGACGCAGCGCGATCGACGGGCGGACGACGCGCCACCGGGGCTACGAACTGAGTCAGCGTTTTCGCAAACGGGTGGAAGAGGTCTTCGGCTGGATGAAGACCGTGGGGCTGATGCGCAAGACCCGACACCGCGGCACGGATCGGGTCGGCTGGGTCTTCACCTTCACGGCCGCAGCCTACAACCTGATCCGGATCCGCAAGCTGCTGGAGGCCACGTAGGTCATGTGCGAAACCGCCCCGCGATCAGCGGAGCCCAAGACCGGTTCGAACCGGGAATCGCGCCCCGCCCCTCGGCCGGTGAACCCCCTCGTCGGAAGGACCACCCCTCAACCAGTCACTTTCTCCGCAGCCTGCTAGAGGCCAGGCGGCTTCGTAAGGCCCTTCGAGCGGATCTTCTCGACAAGCGTCGTTCGCTTCAGGTTGAGGAGCTTCGCAGCACGGTTCTTGTTCCAGCCCGTCGCTTCCAGGGCTTGGAGGATCAGGTCGGACTCGAAGCTGTCCACGAGTCCTTCGAAGTCGACACCGTCGGGAGGAATCGTGATCGACGGTTGATCTGCGCTGTGCCGGTCAGCTCCGGCGGCAGCTCCTCTTCTGCGATCCAACCCTCGCGTCGCATGATGGAGAGTCGCTCGATCAGACCTTCGAGCTCGCGCACGTTGCCCGGCCAGTCGTAGTTCGTGAGGCGCTTGAGCGCGGGCGCGTCGATGCCCTTCAGCTCCGGATAGCTGCGTCGCTGCTGCTTGAGAAAGTGCTCGACCAGCAGAGAGATATCCTCGCGGCGCTCGCGAAGTGGGGGTACCTCGATGGGTACGACGTTCAAGCGGAAGTACAGGTCCTGGCGAAAGCGCTTCTCCTTGATCAGCTCCGGCAGGTTCTGGTTCGTTGCCGTGATGATGCGAACGTCGGCGCTCATGGTCTTGGACGAGCCCACTGGCTCGTACTCCATCTCCTGGATCACGCGCAACAATTTGATCTGCAGCGACGGGCTCATGTCGCCGATCTCGTCCAGGAACAGCGTCCCGCCCTCCGCGGCGCGGAAACGGCCCTCGCGGTCACGAATGGCGCCCGTGAAGGATCCCTTCACGTGCCCGAAGAGCTCGCTCTCTAGCAGCTCCTCGGGAACCGCGCCGCAGTTGACGGCGACCAGGGGACGCTCGGCGCGCGCGCTGTTGTAGTGAATTGCGCGAGCGACCAGCTCCTTGCCCGCACCGCTCTCACCAATGATCAGCACGCGCGCTTCGGTCGGCGCGACCCTTCGAATCATGTCGAGCATCAGGTAGATCGGCTCGCTCTCTCCGATGATGCTGGACAGTCCGTACTTCGCCTGGAGCTGACGTTGGAGCTGTCGATTCGACGTTTTGAGCCTTCGGAACTCGAGCGCTTTGTCCACGAGCGGGCCAAAGCTCGAGATCCGGTCGTAGCTCTTGTCGATGAACCAGAAGGCGCCCCGATTGAGGGCCTCGATCGAGCGATCGGTGGTGCCGAAGCCCGTGATCACGATCGAGAGGATGTCCGGATCAACCTGCTGGATGCGCTCGATCAGGGCGATGCCGTCCATGCCTGGCATCTTGAGATCGGTGAGGACCAGCTCGAACGCGCCCTCTTCGAGCTTCTGTACGGCGCTTTGAGGATCTCCCACGGAGGTGACGTCATGGCCGGAAGCGTCCAGATAGCGCGTCAGCGCCTCGCGGAACAACGCATCGTCGTCAACGATCAGAATCGTTCCGCGGATCATTCCTCCCCCCAGCAGCGGTTTCGAATGTAGGCTAGTGGTGAGGGACCCTCAAGCGGCGCCCCGCGTCCTCCGATCACCCGGGCGATGGACGACGAGTCGCACGCTCGAGATCCTGCGAGGCCTCGCCGGGCGCGGGCGCTTCTGGTGGACCAGGAGCCGCACGTCCTTTGCAGCTTGCGGAAGCAGGTCGAGGGAGAGGGGCTCGAGGGGCTGGAGGCCTCGGACCTCCGGACTCTCCGCGAGCAGCTCAGGCACGAGCCCGAAGTGGTCCTCATCGATCTCGGGCTGGAGCGCTCGTCCGGGCCAGAGCTGATCGGCGAGATTCGAAGCCGTTCGCCAAAGTCCGAGATCGTCGTGCTGACGGGCCACGCTTCGGTCGACACGCCCGAGTGTAGGCACGCGGGCGTGTCGGACTATGTGGGGAAGCAGCCCGAGGACTCCGGCCAGATCGTGAGGGCGTTGCGGCGGGCGCTGGAGCGGCGCCGCCGTCGCCTCGGACCTGGCCCGGCCGAGGAGCCAGACGTGCTTGCGGGCATAGTGGCGTGCTCCCCGAAGATGGATTCCGTGCTGGGCATGATCCGTGACCTGTCGCAGAACGAGAGCAACGTACTCATTCAGGCGGAGAGTGGTACGGGCAAAGAGCTCGTGGCTCGGGCGATCCACATGACTTCGCGCCGCGCGAACGGACCCTTCATTCCGGTCGACTGTGGAGCGCTGCCCGAGGGGCTCGTTGAAAGCGAGCTATTCGGCTACGAGGCGGGCGCCTTCACGGGAGCGGCTCGGTCTGCGCTCGGCCTGTTCCGCAGCGCGAACGGCGGAACCCTGTTTCTCGACGAGATCGGTGAGCTGGCCCTCTTGCTGCAGTCAAAGCTGCTGCGCGCCATTCAGGCGCGCGAGGTCCGCCCGCTCGGCGCGACTGAGGTGGTGCCGATCGACGTCCGGATCGTCGCCGCAACCAATCGCGACCTGGCGAGCGACATGCGAACAGGCCGCTTTCGCTCCGACCTCTTCTACCGACTCCGCGTCGTGTCGATTCAGCTTCCGCCCCTGCGCGAGAGACCGGAGGACATCGCGTTGCTCGCGCAGCACTTCCTGGCTCGTACGGGCGAGCGCAGCGGGATCGAGGGCATCGACCAGGGCGCGCTGGAGAAGCTCCTCGCCTGTCGCTGGGATGGCAACGTCCGAGAGCTCGAGAACGCGATCGAGGCAGCCGTAGCCCTGGCGCGAGGCCCGCGCCTCACGGAGGCGGATCTGCGGCTGGGGGATTCTTCCGCTCCGCTGGCGGTCATTCCCGAAGGGATACCCCTATCGTTGCCGAGCTACGAACGAGCCTGTCTGGTGGAGGCGCTCAGCCGGGTCGATGGAGACGTCAAGGCCGCGGCGAGGCTCTTGGGGATCGGCCGGAGCACGCTGTATCGCAAGCTGACGAGACACGGGCTGAATCCGAGCCAGTCCTCATAGGGATCGGCCGGCCCGCGACGAGGATCACGTCGGAGTGAGCGGGGAACCTCGCCGCGACTCGATCGGCCCAGTGGAGCACGAGCCGCGCCGCCCTCGTTCCCAGGGCCCCCATCAGCGCCGACCATGGCCGCAATCCCCAGAGGAGCGAGATGCCCTTCCACTCCTCGATGACGAGATGGCGCGCGGCCTGTTCACGCAGAAGTGTCGTGTCGTAGCGAGTGAAGTGATCGGAGGGCACGTGGTAGGAACGGCGACCTGCGCGGGCGGCGGCCGGGCGCAGCCTGTCCAGCGCGCGCTGCAACCTGCATGCGAGGGAGTCGAAGTTCGCGACGGCGAGCACGATCCGTCCGTGCGGGCGCGTTACGCGGGCAAGCTCGCCGATGCAGCGCTCGGGATCGTCGAAGTGGTCGAGGGCACCCTTGCAGAAGGTGGCGTCGAAGATACCGCTGCGAAAGGGAAGCTTCTCGCCCCACGTACGCGCCCAGGCGATGGGAGTCGTGTCGTGGCCCAGCACACCTTCGGCGTCTCGCTCGATCTCGCGTCCGAGCGCCGACATGCGGCGCGATGGCTCCGCGCAGACGGCCCAGGCGCCGCGGCGTACCAGGGTGCGACTGTCCTGGCCGAGCCCTCCCGCCGCATCGAGGATCCGGGCGCCCACGTGAGGACCGAGCGCCTCCAGGGTCGCCTGCTCCATGCGTCGAAACAGGTATTCGGAGTCGGGAGAGCCCGCACTGGGGATCACGTCGGACATATCCCGATCGAGATCGATCACCCTCATCGGGTTGGTCGCCTACGGAGGATGGACTCGTAGACCCCTTCCACGCGCCGGGCGACCTCGCCCCAGCCGAACTCACGCTCGATTCGCGCGCGCGCGGCGAGCGCGTCCCGGTGGGCGTCGTCCCAGCTCTCGAGCGTCTCTCCGATTCCCTTTGCCAGGGCGGCGGCATCCCTCGCGGGCACGAGTCTTCCGGCGCCTGCGCTGCCCAGGACCTCGGGAAGGGCGCCGGCGCGCGTGGCTACGACCGGTGTTCCGGTCGCCAGGGCTTCCAGCGCTGGGAGGCCGAAGCCCTCGAAGAGCGAGGGCAGCACGACGATGCTGGCGCGGCGGAAGGCCTCCTCGAGACTCGCCCGCGGAAGCTTCCCTTCGAACCGCACCCGGTCGCCAAGACGAAGCGCGCGGATCTGAGCCTCCATCGGCGTCTCGGCTGGGTAGCCGTCGAGGACCCGCAGCGTCACGTCGCGGGGCAGGAGCGCCAGCGCGGACAGCAGATACTCGAGGCCCTTGTTCGGATCGCTCGCTCGCCCGACAAAGAGCAGCTCAGGTCTCGCCGCGCGGCCTCGGGGGCGACGCGGCCGCGGCAGGTCCACACCGTTCAACACGTTGTGAATGCGTGCGGGAGACACGCCGAACCCGAGGGCGATCTGCTCGGAGGAGGCAGCGCTCGAGGTGATGATCCCGTCCAGCCGTCGTGCCACGCGCGCCTGGGTGCGCACTGGATAGAAGGCCAGCGTGCCCTTCCGCTCGGAGAAGCCCGTGTCGCGTCTCAGGCTCATCGTACGATCGACGCTGAGAGGGTGGTGAATCGTGCTCACGACCGGGAGCCCGAGAGCCCGAAGCCAGAGCAGCCCATAGCCCAGCGACTGCACGTCGTGTACGAGCGCGTAGCGTCGGCCCGATCTGAGCTCTCTCGTGAGTGCAGCGGCGGCGCGCAGACTGAACGCGAAGAGCTCCGGCAGATACCCGAAGCGCGTCACCGCGTACTCGTAGAAGTTCAGCGGGTGGAAGATCCGGAACGGGTCGGGACGGGGGAGAAAGGCGTCGCGCTCCTTGCGAAAGCGTGCCCCCCAGAACCGCTGGTTCTCCAGGCGGAAGACGCGCGCCCAGGGCAGGGGGTCGGGGTAAGGGGGCCCAACGAAGACATCGATCTCGGCGCCGCGCTCTGCCAGAGCTCGCGTCAGTGAGGTCAGGTAGATGCCCTGCCCACCGCTCGCCATGTTCCCGCGATAGCAGACGAGTGCGACCCGCATCAGCTGCTTCCCGTCGCGATCCTCGTTCCGTACAGGATCAAGCTCTTCGGGAAGACCCAGTCGAGCGCTCGCTCGATCCTGGTCCAGGTTCTGGACTGGCCAGCGTGCAGCAAGAACCGGCGGTAGGCGCGCGTGGGCGCAAGCGACTCGTTATCCAGGCCAAGGACCGCACGGATGGCCCAGTAGGGCGAGTGGAGCGAGTGCGCAAAGCTCACGCCGTCGACCTGCAGGCCCGCGCGCGACATCGCCAGCGCAAGATCGCGCGGCCGGAAGATCCGGATGTGTCCGCCTGGGCTCTCGAAGTAGAAGCGTGTTAGCCACAGATAGGCGTGCTCGGTCGGTGCCGTCGGAATGGTGATGCCGATCGTCCCGCCGCGGCGGAGCACACGGACGAGCTCCTCCACGGCGGAGCGGTAGTCGTGCACGTGCTCCATGACCTCCGAGCAGATCACACGGTCGAACGCTGCGTCGTCGAAGGGTAGGTGGAAGACGTCGCCGCGCAGCACTCCCCCATGCGGCTCCGGCGTGACCCCGCGCCGCTCGTGGATCCCCGCGCGTGCGAGTCCGAGTCCTTCCGCGTCCAGGTCCACGCCGATGACGTTTGCTCCTCGGTCGATCGCGCCGAAGCAGTGGCGTCCGCCACCGCAGCCGGCATCGAGCAGCCAGTCTCCCTCTCGGACTCCCAGCCGCTCAAGGTCGACCGTGAGCACGCACGACCTCCTCCAGGACTAGAGCCGTCTGGCGCGCGGTCTCGCGCCAGCGAAACGTGCTCTGCACGCGCCGGCGGGCGCGGCGACCCATTGCTGCGAGGTCGTCGTCGGATTTTGCGCACAGCTCGCGAATGGCAGCGGCGAGCGCAGGGGGGTCTCGGAACGGGACCATGCGGCCGGTCTCGCCGCTCGTTCCAACGACTTCTGGAAGCGCCCCGCCGTCCGTCGCGATGACTGGCAGGCCGCAGGCCATCGCCTCCGAGGCGGGAAAGCCGAAGCCTTCGAAGAACGAGGGCACCAGGGCGACCCGGGCCGTCGCGTACTCGCGGACGAGCTCGTCGACTTCGAGCATGCGGTCGACGATCGTGATGCGCTTCTCGAGCCCCAGCTCCTCGATCTTGGTCCGAACGAGTCCGTCCGAGGGGATTCGCCCGTCGACGATCTTGAGCGTGACGTGGTCGGGCACGAGGGCGAGTGCGTCAAGCAGGTACGGGATCCCCTTCTTGCGATCCTCCGTGCGTCCGACGAAGATCAGGTCGGCCTCCTTGCCGGTGGGGACCGGACGGAAGGTCTCCGCGTCTGTTCCGTTGTAGACGACGGAGATCTCCTTGCGCGGGATGTGGAAGTAGCGCTCGATCTCGTTCGCGGAGGCATGGGACACAGTCAGGATCCGAGCCAGACGCGGCACGACGAGCTCTTGCATGAAGAGCGGGAAGTAGAGAGTCCTCTTCCACTTGCGGCGGAAGGTCGGCTCGAGCTCGAAGTCAGACAGGCGGTCGATGTGGAGCGGGTGATGGACCATGGCCGCGACGGGCACGCCCGTCGCCTGCAGGCCCAGCAGGCCCCAGGAGAGCGACTGGTTGTCGAGAACGACGTCGAACTGATAGCGGCGTTGCAGCGCTCTCCAGCGCAGCAGCAGGCGAAACCCGAACGCGGTCATTTCCGGAAAGACCCCCAGGCGTGTCAGGCCGAGCTCCCACAGGTTCGAGGGCAGCAGCGCGTGGAAGGGGTCCGGTCCCTCCATCAGCTCCTCCACGTCGCGCGCGAAGTAGTTGCCGTTCGGGATCTCGTGGAGCGGAATGTCTGGCTCGAGCTCGGGCAGCGGTGGCCCGGAGATCATGTGCACCTCGTGACCGAGCGCGTGGAGCTCGCGGGCGAGGTTCGCGGTGTAGATGCCCTGGCCACCGCAGAACATGTTGCCCCGATACGTCAGGAGGGCGATCCGCATCCTGGGCTACGTGTCGTGCTCGGCTCGGTCTGGCTCCGGAGTCTCTGCTGGTGTGTCGGGTCGCGTGGCCCCGCCTGCACCGCCGCTGCCCAGAGGCTCGCCCTCAGCCTCCACCTGAACCGTCGCGATGGTCCAGCCGATCCAGAACACCAGCCCCAGTACGAACAGGAGCAGAGCTGCAACGGGGATGGCCAGAGCCCAGTAGCTCTCGATGACGACGCCGTACAGGAACAGCGCACCCCCGGCGACCGCTCCAAGACAGACGAGCCCTCCCAGAATCCTGCTGCGCTCATCGACGCGATCGGGCATGACGGCGCGACGTTACAAGGGCCTCCGAGCAATTGTCAATCGAAAGCAGGCAGAAGGGTTCAAGCCGAAAACCACTGCGTCCGATCTCTTGGCGATGGAACTGCAACAGTCTTCTGCGCCCCGACGCACCTTGCGCCGTCCACTTCGGGTCGAGCTTGCGCCGCCGTCTGGGCTGCTCACGCGGCCGCGCTTTCTCGGCTATGCGGACAGCGTCTCCGAGACCGGACTCTTCATCCAATCCATGAACATACGCTCCGCTGGTGCGCCGCTGCGGCTGCGCGTCCACGTACGAGGTCAGCCAGAGCCCCTGGATTGCGACGCAGAGGTGCGCTGGCAGCGCCGTTGCGCGGGCAAGGACCGGCCCTGCGCCGGGATGGGCGTTCGCCTGCTCGGTCTCAGCGAGGAGTCCCGCGAAGCGCTGCGCGAGTTCTGCTCTTCCGAGCGCTAGAGCCGTCGGGCACGCACCTGCGAGCCTCCCTACCAGCGAGCGATGAGCTAGCCTTCCATTGTGCTCTGGATCGGGCTCATCTCCGGAACCTCGGCAGATGCAGTGGATGCGGCGCTCGTGCGGATTCCGGACGGGCTTGCCGGGCTGCCGGACGGGCTTGCTGGACTCGAGCTAGTCGCGTTCCAGGACTTTCCGCTGACCGACGGACTCCGCGAGCGCATTCACGCAGTGGCGCAGCAGGACGTCTGCTTGCGGGAGCTGATCCAGCTCGACAACGAGCTGGGCGAGTGTTTCGCGGCTGCGGTCCTCGACCTCACTCAGACGGCGGGCGTATCCCCTTCTGATGTCGAGGGAGTCGGCTCCCACGGGCAGACCGTTGCCCACTATCCTGAGGTAGGCGGGACCCTCCAGCTCGGCTCGCCGGCTGTCATCCACGCGCGGACGGGCATTCCCGTCGTCGCGGACTTCCGCCGCTCGGACCTGGCGGTCGGCGGCCAGGGCGCGCCGTTGACGCCGTTCTTCCACCGCGCACGCTTTGCCAAGTCGGGACAGGCACGGGCAGTGCTGAATATTGGCGGCTTCACGAACGTGAGCTTCCTCCCGGCCGATGTGTGCGAGCCGGTGATCGCGTTCGACCCCGGTCCGGGCAATGCCTGGATCGATCGCGCGGTACGCTGGTCGTCGGGTGGAGTCGAGCGCTTCGATCGCGACGGCAAGCGCTGTGCACGCGGGACGATCGAGCGCACGCTGCTGCAGGAGCTGCTCGCCGACCCATACTTCTCCGCGCCCCCGCCAAAGAGCACGGGTCACGAGTACTTCTCGGCCGAGCGCTTCGAGCGCAGCCGTGATGCCATGCTCGCGCGGGGTGCGGGACCCGATGACGTGGCGGCGACGTGTGCTGCGCTCACTGTCGAGAGTGTTGTCGACGCGGCCCGCCGCTTCTTCCCCGTCCCGCCTGAACGCTGGTTCGTGTATGGGGGCGGCGCCCACAATCCCGTGCTCATGGAGGGGCTCCGACGCGAGCTCGTACCCGCGAGTGTGGATACCACAGACTCCCATGGCATTCCCGGCGATGCCCTCGAGGCCATGGCCTTCGCCGCCCTCGGCTGGTGCGCGAGAAATGGAGTCGCTTCGAACCTCCCAAGCGCTACGGGCGCCGCGCGAGCCGTCGTACTCGGAACCGCCACCCCCCCCTCGTTCTGACAGCCTTGCGGGACCCGGCGCGCGAGCGGTCCTCCCGCGGGTCAGCGACCCGCGGGCCGCTGACGGCCACCCGCCTCCGCTCAGGGCTTCGCCCTTCGCTGCGCGCGCCGCATTCGCGGCGCTTGCAGGTTGCCGGTACATCAACCAGTCGTCGTGCCCAGAGGGAGAGATCTCGCCGAGAAACCTGAACTTGGGGACGGTCCTCAATCCGAACTTAATCCGTGTGAGACGACCGCAGCGACGCCTAGATGACCAGATGTTGCCCCAAGAGTCCCACCTCAGTGACCAGAAGTTCCGACTTCGGCCAAACAAGTTCGGATTAAGGACCGTCCCCAAGTTCGGATTCCCCAAGTTCGGATTCCTACGGGGCTTGGCACCCATGCAAGCGCCGCAGAAGCGGCGCGCGCAGCGAAGGGCGAAGCCCTGAGCGGAGGTGGGTGGCCCGCGGACGCCCGCGGGCCGGGTCCCGCAAGACGGGCCGGGTCCCACAAGACGGGGGGTCCCACTAGAGAGAGATGCGGGAGCCGTCTTCGGAGGTGTCGAACTGGACCCGGTCGAGCTCGGCGAGTACCTCGCTGCCGATGTGCGTGAGGATGGTCGAGTCGCAGCGGAAGCGGTCGCGATGCTGCGCCAAGCGCTCGTGGCTGAGGTGGAACGGGAACCTCTCCTCGTAGAATACGCACTCCGAGATGAAGAGGTTGACGTCTCCGACCTTCTCCGGAAGCTCCTCGTGCCAGCCCGTATCGCCTGAGAAAACGAGGGCTCGCGTGCCGTTCTGGATGCGCAGCATGTGCGGTCGCGTATGTGGGTGGTGAACGGCGGGCATCGGCGTGACCTCGAAGCCCGCAGCGCTCATCGGCGTCCCGACCTCGTACTCGGAGAAGCTGAGCGGGTAGCTGGGCGCTTCGGGGAAGTCGTAGGCGAAGATGCCCGCCATCTTCTGGATACGCTCCCGAATCGACGCGGGTCCGAAGATCTGGAGCGGCTTCGAGCGCTTGAGCTCGAACTGGAAGTCGAGCAGCATGAAAGGGACGCCGGCCACGTGATCGCCGTGGAAGTGACTGATGGCGATCGCGTCGATCTCACGCGGGTCGACGCCGAGCTCTCGGAGACCGTTCGGCGTCGTCGGGCCGCAGTCGAGCAGGATCGAGCCCTGTGGCCCCCGAAGCAGAATCGAGGTGTTCCTTCGCCCGCCGCTTCCGAACGCGTCCCCGGTGCCGATAAAGGTGATCTCAAGCATCGCGCCAGATCTTCTCTGCAAAGGCAATCGCACTCGACAGCTGCGCGCCTGCGGGGGGCCGAGCTCCCGGTAAGATCAGGGCTCGCTCAGCCCGCGTTCCGGCCGACACGAGCGCTCCCGCGCTGATCACGGCCCAGGGTCCCACGTGGGCGCCTCTGGCAATCTCGGCTTGCTCGCCAACCCAGACGGGCGCCTCGAGGCGGCCCTCGACGCGTGCGCTGGCGGCGACGAACATTCCCTTCTCCTCCGAGTCTCGCGCGATCGTGCCGAGAGTCCCGAGGTTCGCGGCAAGGAGCTCTGCGGGATCTCCGACCGGCGACCATTCGCAGTCTTGCGGCTGGAGCCAGCAATGGATGCGCTCGCCGCGTTCGAGTGCGGGGATGTACACGTCGGTCAGGATCTGGAACTCTTCCCGCTCGGGCATCCACTCGAAGACGTCGGGGCTCATCACGTGCACGCCCGCGAACAGCCCAGAGTCGAGCTCACCCCCGAGATCCAACCGGTCCGTGATCCGCCGTACGGCACGGTCGCCATCGTACCCGATCGAGCCGAAGCTTCGCTTTCGCTCGTCGTCGCGCAGCACAAGCGTAGTGGTCGCGCCCCCGTCACGGTGGGCTTCCAGCAAGGCGTACAGGTCAAGGTCGAGGCGCATGTCACCATTCAGAACCGCGAACGGCTCCGACTCCTCGAGGAAGCGGCGGACGTGTCGAATTCCGCCTCCACTCCCGAGGAGCCGTGGCTCTCTCGAGACCTCGACGGGGATCGGTGCGGTGGTCAGCGCAGCCAGGAGCGAATCGGTGTGCGCGTGCGTGTTGACGATGGCGGCGTCGACGCCCTGCTTCGCCAGCGTCCGGATCAGCCCCAGGATCAGCGGCTCGTCCAGTATCGGAAGAGCTGGCTTGGCCCAGTGGTCGGTGAGTGGGCGCATCCGGTTTCCGACACCGGCACTGAGGATCATTGCTCTCAGGGTCTGTCCTCGCGGAGCACACGGGAAAGGAGCTGGGCCAGCCTGTCGAAGCCGGGCGGCAGCCCAGGCAGCGCGCCGAGTACGGCGGATCGGGCCCGCTCCAGCGGGAGCCTCCAGCGTGTTTCACCCGCTCTCTTCATCATGTTTCGAAAGCGCCCGAAGTCCTTGCACTTCCGCTGTACCACCAGCAACGACAGCGCGGTCGGATCGAGGGACTCCCCGCGGCACCGGGCGTACGCGCGAAGCAGACGCTCCCGCTCCGGGGCGGCGATGTCGAGATAGGAATCAAAAAGCAGGGCAGCCAGATCGAGCTCGACGGGAGCCAGAAGCGCGTCTTGATAGTCGATCACTCGGAGCCGCCCCGTGCTGTCGATCATCAGGTTCTCGCTCTGATAATCGCGCAGGCACAGCCGGCGTGGCAGCTGCGAGACAGCCTTCACGAGTCGTTCGAGCTCACCTAGGAGCGCGGCTCGCGGAGCCCCGGAAGGCAGCTCGTCTGCGAAGGTCTGCAGCTCGAAGCGAATCCAGGCCGCGTCGAACTCTCGCCGGAAAGGGAGCTCGTCCTCCGGCGGAAGCTCGTGGAGCTTCGCCAGCAGCCGAACCGCTTCTCCAAGACGTTCGTTCCTGGAGCCGGGGTCGAGGTCGCGCACGTGCAGATCGCCAAGGTCCTCGAGCAGGATCCAGCGTTGGCCGCTCTCGACCGCGTAGATCTCAGGGACCGGGATGCCGTGGCGCGCGAGGTAGTCCGAGACGGCCACGAAAGGAATGACCGGGCCGGGATCGCGCAGGCCTGGGGGCACGATCTCGGGGCGCTCCGGGAGCGCGTGCATGAGGACCACGGTTCGTCCATCGTGGAGCTCGACCCGCCAGTACCGCCGCGCACCTGCCCCGCCCGCAAGCTCGCGCAGCCGAACCACGGGTGTCGCGCACGTGGACTCGATCCAGGTCCGGGCGGCCGTTTCCTGGCCTTCGCTGGAGTGATTTCCGCCCACGTGGGCAGGATGCCGGGAGGACGGGAAAGCGCAAGCGCTGCAGGGGCGGCTGCGTCGTGGGTCGCGGTGGCCTACCGTTCAGCGCGACCGATGCTGCCCCGAAGACTCCTCATCGCGCTCGTATTCCTCTGCATCGCGCTGCCCCAGGAGGGCGCGGCCCGTGCCCTGGAGGAGGGTCTGCAGGCGTTCCTCCGCCATCCGGCGATTCAGGGTGCCCGCGTCGGTGTTGTCGTTCTGGATCTGGAGAGCGGGGACCGCCTGCTCGCACATCGCGCGGAGCGGGCGCTGGTGCCCGCTTCGAACCAGAAGCTGCTGATCAGCGCGGCCGCCCTCGCGCACTGGGGCCCGGCGCACAACTTCTCGACACCCGTCATGATTGACGGCGAGCTCGACGACGAGGGGGTCCTTCACGGCTCCCTCTGGATCGTGGGTCGTGGGGACCCGAGCCATGTGTCCGAGAGCCTCTGGAAGCTGGCGGAACAGGTCCGACTGCGGGGCATCACCGAGATCCGCGAGGGGCTTCGCATCGACGCCAGCTATTTCGACGGGCTTCGGTTCCATCCGGACTGGGGCCCCTTCTCGGCCAGTAGCGACCAGGCTCCGACGGGTAGCTTTGCCGTCAACTACTCGACCTTCGAGATCGAGGTGATCGGTGGGGCGGCTGTCGGGGACGCGGCTCGGGTACAGGTCGCCCCGAACACGTCGTACTTTCGCACACGATCGGATGCGACCACGATTCTGCGCAGTCGACGCCTGCAGCTCCAGCTAGTGCCCCTTGCCGACGGCTCAGGAGAGCGCGTGCTCGTCAAGGGCGCCTTTCCGCTAGGGAGCCGACCGCTCGCCTACCGGCGCGCCGTCTCGATGCCTTCTCGCTACGCGGCCGCGGTCCTGCGTACCCAGCTCGAGTCGCAAGGCGTTCGGGTGCGCAGTCAGACTCGCTACGCGGAGATCCCCGTCCGGGCGCGGGAACTCTTCCAGTTCGAGGGCCTGAGCGTGGGCGAGATCGTCTGGAAGCTCAACAAGTACAGCAACAACTTCATCGCCGAGCAGCTGACCAAAAAACTCGGGGCGGACATCTACGGACCGCCGGCAACGTGGACCAAGGGTGCACGAGCCATGGAGGCGTTCCTGCGCAGCATCGGCATCGAGGATCGTCAGGGCGTGATTGCGGATGGCTCCGGGCTCTCGCGACGCAACAAGGTTTCGCCGCAAACGCTCGTTTCGGTGCTGAGGCGCGCGGCGCGCAGCTTCGATTCCGGGCCCGAGTTCCTTGCCTCACTGCCGCTCGGTGGGCTCGATGGAACGCTGGAAGACCGGATGGAGGACGGCGCGGTTCCCGTGCGCGGCAAGACGGGACACTTGCGGCGAGTCTCTTCCTTGAGCGGGGTCGTGCCCGCTAGTGACGGGCGCTGGCTGGCCTTCGCGATCCTCGTCAACGGGGCTCGTGGAAACCGGCTCGACGTCGATGCTGCAATCGATGCGCTCGTGGGAGCACTCGGCTCATAGGCCCGTCTGCTTCACCCTCGCGTAGACAGCCCGTGAGTACAGGATAGGTAGGGTGTCACCGCGCTGGAGGCGTCGGTCGATCGCGGTCGGGCCCCAGTTGTACGCGGCCAGGGCGCCGTCCCAGGTTTGGTACTTGGCGTGCAGAGCCGCCAGGTAGCGGATTCCCAGCCTGACGTTCACGACGGGATCGAACAGAGTCGTTGCGCCACTCCAAGGGATCGACAGCTGTGCGGCCAACATCTCCCCTGTTGCGGGCATGATCTGCATCAAGCCAAGGGCTCCGACGTTGGAGCGCGCGAAATTGTTGAAGCTGCTCTCCGTCTCGATGACCGCGAGCACGAGCTCCCAATCGAATCCGTTGCGCTCGGATTCCTCGAAAACGACTTGTGCGACCTGCCGAATCTCGAAGGCTGCGAGCCCGGTCTGGAAGTGTCCGAAGCGGGCCGCAATCTGGTCGGCCGGACCCGGGGTCACGGCGAGCTCGGCGGGCGGCTCGGCCGTCGAGCTCACGTCGGTTTCGCCTGACGGGGCCCACTTCACGCACGCCAGGCCCCCAGCCAGCCAGGAGAGCAGGATCAGCGCGACGAGCGAGCGCATCAGAGCCAGTCCAGTGGGACCTGCAGCGCTCGGATCACCAGGTAGTTGTTCGTCGCCGCCCAGGCCGGCAGGGCGACCAGCACCATCAGGATGGTCAGCTTGGTGCGATGTGAGATCCGGGTGGTCCAAATCAGGAATCCTACGGCCGCGGTGGTGACGGCCATCTCGAAGATGAGGCCCTCGACGAGACCTACGCTTTCAAACAACCAGCGCGCCAGCGGGTTCGCCTCGATCACCTCGAAGCCGGCAACCGGCCGGCGCAGGCAGAGGAACGTCGTCGCGTTGTCAGCCAGATTGAATAGAACGACCAGGGCCCCTAACAAGTACTGCATGAACGCTCCCATCGCAGGGCCTACGCCCGCCCGATGGGGATCTTCAAATCTCGTACCCGCCTCCTGGCAGGTACCGATTTCTGCTTGTGGGACCCTAGCTTAGGGCCAGGAGTTGCAGTCCTCCTGCGCCTCGACGAGTCCGACAAGAGGGTAATCCACTTCCCTCAGTGGGAAAGTTCTAGCGGACGAGGCCCGTCGACGCAAACCGCGACTAGGCGCGCCGGTGGGGCTTTCCTCGACCCAGCAGGAGCCAGTCGAGCGAGACGTTCTCCTTCATGGCCAGGGTGATCAAGAAGTCGGCATGAGGTGTCGTGCCGTTCTCGTAGCGGTTCACGTTCTGCTGGAACACGCCCAGCTCGCGGGCGAACGAGCGCTGTGAGCGCTCGCCCCGAATTTGCGAGAGGCGTCCCGGGATGCGCCGCTTGCTCTTCTCCAAGGTACCCTTGGTCACCCTCGCGGGGCGCGCCTGCTTTTTGGTCGTACGCGAACGTGTTCGTGCTGCCATGCCGACTCCTTCTCCCTTTCAACAGCCGCCAGTGTCGAGTCTGCGGCTAGCGCGTCCTTACACCACACTTTGTCGTCTCGCGGCGGGCATGCTAGCGAAGCTTCCTGCCGGTTCAAGACGATAGCAGACGTAGTTCCCACATTGTCCACGTTCCACGTTTCACATGGGAGCGCTCGCTTGACCGGCGCTCCTGCCGGCTGGTAGCGTCCGACGCGACCGCCCTCGCAGCGGTTGAGGGGAGCTATGCGTATTGTTGCAGGTCGCCTGCGAGGTCGGAAGCTCCTCTCTGTGTCAGGCACGGATACGCGTCCGACGATGGCGCGAGCGCGGGCTGGCCTCTTCGATTGGCTCGGTCCCAGGGTTCGCGGAGCGCGCGTCCTCGATCTTTTCGCAGGAGGCGGATCATCGGGAATCGAGGCCCTGTCGCGGGGCGCGAGCGGATGCGTGTTCGTCGAGCGGGCAAGACCGGCTCTCAAAGTGCTGAGAAGGAACCTGGAGGATCTGGAATTGCGGAGCTTTACCGAGATCTCGGCCACTGACGTGTCCCGCGCGTTGCGAGCGTTCCGTGTCCACTCGGTGCGCTTCGACCTCATCATTGCAGACCCTCCCTATCGAGGAGATTGGCTCGAGAAGCTCGTCAGCGACGAGCGGCTCGCGGAGCTGCTGGAACCGGCGGGGGTGTTCATCGCTGAGCGCTCGAAGCGGGACACGGCTGCCGAGCCGAGTTCGCGGCTGAGACTCCGGGAGTCCCGTCGCTACGGGGAAACGGTGTTCGATTGGTACGAGAGATCGGGAGTGCAGACGAATGAGCGAAAAAACGATCGGTGTCTATCCAGCCAGCTTTGATCCGATCACGAACGGGCACCTGGACCTGATCGATCGGTCCCTCAAACTCGTCGATGAGCTGATCGTGGCGGTCGGCATCAACGTCGAGAAGCCCGGAGTGTTCTCACCGGAGGAGAAGATTCAGATGGTGCGCGACGCCTGCGCGGGCCGCCCCAGGGCTCGGGTAGAGGTGATGACGGGGTTGCTCGTCGACTACCTGCGGAACCGCAACGCCAGGATCGTGATCCGTGGGCTTCGGGCGCTCTCCGATTTCGAGTACGAGTTCGAGATGGCCTTGATGAACACGCACATGTATCCGGAGCTCGAGACGGTGTTCTTGATGACGAGCGAGCGCTGGTTCTATGTGAGCTCGTCGCGGTTGCGAGAGCTCTTGCGGTTTGGGGCGGACGTCAGCGAGTTCGTGCCGCCGGTGATTCTGGAGCGGTTGCGGGAGCGGCTGGGGGGGTAGAGATCTCTACGGGGCGGGGAGTCGGAGGGCGGGACGTCTTTCCCGTCCCCCGCGGGCCCCCGCTCCTTGCGTGTACAGGAGTCGGGGTTGCCTCGGGTATCGCTCCCACGGTCCCGCGGGGGACGGGAAAGACGTCCCGCCCTCCGACCGGCGTGCCGGAGGGGGCTCGGCCTCGCGAGGGTTGTGTGTTTGGGGGTTGGTGGGTTACTCGCGGGGGATGGCGAGTTCTTTCATTTTTAGTTGGAGGCCGCGGCGGGAGAGGCCTAGCTGTTCGGCGGCTCTTGTGACATTACCCTGGGTGGCGGTGAGGGCTTCTACGATGGCTTCGCGCTCGATGCGGCGAGTAGCGGAGCGGACGCGCTCGCGGAGGGACGAGCCGGGGTCTGTGTCGCCTTCGCAGGGGCGGGCGATCTCGGGGGGGAGGTCGCCGACCTCGATGCTGGGGCCGTCACTCAGGAGGGTGGCGCGCTCGATGGTGTTTTCGAGCTGGCGGATGTTGCCAGGCCAGTCGTGCCGGGTAAGGGTCGTCAGTGCCTCAGCGGAGAGAGCGCGTGCGCCAACCCCGAGTCGCTCTGCGACGCGATGCAGGAAGAATTTGGCGAGCGAGGGGATGTCCTCGCGACGCTCGCTCAACGTTGGCAGCGTGATGGGGACCACGTTCAGGCGGTAGAAGAGGTCTTCGCGAAAACGTCCCGTGCGGACCTCCTCTTCGAGCTCGCGGTTAGTCGCGGCGACGATCCGCACGTCGACCGAGATGGTGCCGGTCCCGCCCACGCGGTAAAAGCGCCCTTCCTGGATGGCCCGGAGCAGCTTGGGCTGTGCGGGTAGCGGCATCTCCCCGATTTCGTCGAGGAACAGGGTCCCGCCGTCCGCGAGCTCGAAGCGTCCCGGCTTTTGCACGGCGGCACCGGTGAAGGCGCCCTTCTCGTGGCCGAATAGCTCGCTCTCGATCAGACCCTCTGGAATCGCCGCACAGTTCACCTTCACGAAAGGCTGCTCGTATCGGCCGCTGTGCTGGTGCAGGCTGCGCGCGACCAGCTCCTTGCCGGTACCGCTCTCCCCACTGATGAGCACGGTTGCCGCGGTGGGGGCGACACGCTCGATGACCTGCTTGACGGCACGGAGGGCGGGGCTGCGGCCGAGTAGCAACCGGTCGGGATCCTCGTCGGGCTCGATGCAGGTCTCGGTCTCCTCCAGCTTGCGCGTTGCGACGGCCTTCGTGATGACCTGGCGGATCTCGTCCGGCTCGAATGGCTTGGTCAGGAAGTCGAAGGCGCCGCGCTTCAAGGCCTCGACTGCGCTCCCGATCGTGCCGTGCGCGGTGAGCATGATCACCGGGATACCGACTCGGCGTCGGCGGACCTCGGCCAGGAGCTCGATGCCGTTCATCTGCGGCATCTTCAAGTCGGTGAGAACCGCATCTACCTCGGCCTCGTCCAGGATCTCCAGCGCGGCGACGCCGTTCGCTGCCTCGACGGTCTCGAAGCCGTCGCGCCGAATCAGTGCGCTCAGCACCCGCCGCATGTTTGCCTCGTCGTCGACGACGAGGACACGGCCCTCACAACAGCGCCGTTCGCTACCGGGTTCGAGCGGGTTCGTATGGCTCTTGGCGCTCATGGGTCTCGTACTTCGACGGGATCGCGCGGGAGGCGGATCAGCACGACCGTTCCTCCCCAGGGCCTGGAGCGCAGCTCGATCAGGCCCCCGTGCTCGCCCAGTAGCCGCTCGCAAAGGGCCAGGCCGAGTCCGGTGCCTCGGTCCTTGGTGGTAAAGAAGGGGACCAGGGCGCGCTGCAGGGTCGCCTCATCCATCCCGCGTCCGTCGTCGGCGATGGCGATCTCGACGTGTTCCGCAAGCGGCACCGCAGCGGTCACGACTCGCGCAGATACGCGGATCTCGCCTTCGCCGTCAATTGCCTCGTACGCGTTCTGGACGACGTTCGTCAGCACCCGCTCGAGCTGATCGGCGCCCACGGCCACCGTCGGCAGAGCTGCAGCGATGGCGAAGCTGAGCTTCACCTCTTCGCGCTGGTTGTGGCGCGCGACGCAGCCCACGCAACGGCGCGCGAACTCGCCGATATCATCAATGGGAGTGCGCCGGGTGACCGGGCGTGCGTAGTCCAGGAAGGTCTCTACGACGCGATCCAGCCGGTGGATCTCTTCGACGATCACGTGGTGGATGTCCGGGTCCTGCACGCCGTCAGGGTCGTCGAGGACCGCAAGGGCGCCGCGTATCGTGGCGAGGGGATTGCGGATCTCGTGGGCGAGTCCTGCGGACATCTCGCCGAGGCTCACGAGGTTGTCGCGGGCACGGATGCGCTCGAAGGTCTTTGAGTTCTCGATGGTCACGCCCACGCGGTCGGCCACATCGCGCAGCAAGCGGACCTCGTCGGTGGAGAAGGGCTCTGCCTGGCGCACGTCTGTGAGTGTCCAGAAGCCAACGAGACTCTCCGCGCGCAGCGGCAGGACGAGCTGCGCGTCGAGGTCGCGCATGCTCCGGCAGAGTACGCCGAGGCGGCGTCGCTCCTCCTCGTTGGTCGACAAGGTGCGAGCCCGCTCCAGCTCCTCCGCGAGCAGAGCGTTGCGCGACTCGAGGGCCTCGATCCAGACCGGGTCGCGCATCAAGCTGACTCTGGTGCGTGGCGGTAGGCCGAAGCTACCTACTTGCTGAAAGCCCACCTTGGGATCGTCGCAGAGAAAGATGGAGGAGGCGCGCAAGCGATCCGTGTGCTCGACGGTGCTGAGCAGCTCTTCAAGCAGCTCGTCGAGCGTCACAATCTGAGCAAAGCGCTCCAGCAGCGGCTGCAGGCCGTGCTCGAGCTCCAGACGGCTGGCAACGAACGTGCGGTCCATCGCTCGCTGAATGCGATCGCGCACCGGCTGGAAGAACAGCAGTAGCGCAAAAGAGGCGACGAAGGTGTTGAAGATGAACAGGTCGAGCTCGAGTCCGACCCAGATTCGGATCGCGGCAAAGAGGCCGGCCAGGCCTGCCGCCATGAGAGTCAACGCGACGGTGTCACCCAGGAGCTGACGCAGGTCAGCGACACGCACGCGCGCCAGATGAAGGTATCCCGCGTACAGAAAGAAAAGGGGAGGGAGCAGGGTGCCGACCATCGGCAGTCGATAGCCCCACATCAGCAGATCGAACACGGCGCCCGCGAACACCCCGACCTGGGCGATGGCCAGGTAGCGCAAGCGGGTGAAGTCCGGCGAGTCGTGATCCTCCGCGTGCGGGAAGCGAACGAGCAGTCCTGCTCCGACGCCAAGGCCGGCGAGCGCCCAGCTGTGGGCGGCCACCTCGACGACCCTTCCGAGTGTTGCCCGGGCCAGCAGGGCTCCCGTGAGCCCGAGGGTGGCGGCGAGCACGACGGGCCAGAGGCGCCTCAGCTCCGCCCGACGGCCGGAGAGCTGCGCCGCAAAGCCGAGCGCAAGCGGGCCGATCCAGCACACGGAGACGCTGGCCAGCATCGGTCCCCACTCGTAGCCAAGCGCCCGAGCTCCGCGACCGAGTCCCCAGAGGACGTAGGATAGCGTCAGCGCGGCCAGGAGAAGTGCCACGCGGTCGCGGCGCTGCAGCAGGATGGCGACCAGGAGCACACTCGCCGCCGCGGCACCCATGAAAGCGCTCTGCGTCTCGATGTTCAGCGTCGTTCCACCGATGGTGCTGGTTTCTATTTCGGGTGTGCCTGCGCCAGCTTGATCGAGTCGGTTTGACACGACTCCGGGGCGGAGTTACTTTCGGTCGAAATACTTGGTTTTGAACGGGATTTTGTGAAATCTCGGAGGATGGAGCCGTGAGTCGTGTGCTCGTCGGCGTGTCTGGCGGCATCGCGGCGTACAAGGCCTGCGAGCTAGTTCGGATCCTGCAGCGCAAGGGTCACGAGGTGCGCGTTGCCGCTACGCCCAATGCGTTGCGCTTCGTCTCCGCCCTCACGCTGCAAGCGCTCTCGGGGAACCGCGTGCGCTCGGATCTCTTCTCGCTCACCGAGGAGTCGGAGATCTCGCACATCGACTTGGCCGATTGGCCAGAGGTTGTGGTCATCGCTCCCGCCACCGCGAACACGATCGCGCGCCTCGCGCACGGGCTGGCGGACGACTTCTTGTCGACCGTTTGCCTTGCCACAAGAGCGCCCCTGGTCGTTGCGCCCGCCATGAACGTGAACATGTATGAGCACGCGGCGACCCGTGCGAACCTCGATCTGCTCGCAGAGCGTGGTGCGCACATTGTCGGTCCGGGCAGCGGAGAGCTCGCCTGTGGGTGGACGGGCGAAGGTCGCCTGGCTGAGCTGGACGAGATCGAGGGCGCCATGGAGCAGCTCCTCTGCGGCGGCGATCTGCGCGGCAAGGTCTTCCTTGTGAGTGCGGGTCCGACGGCCGAGCCCATCGATCCGGTGCGCGTGATCACCAACCGCTCGTCGGGCCGCATGGGCTTTGCGGTGGCCGAGGAGGCCGCCCGCCGCGGCGCCGAGGTCATGCTGGTTGCCGGTCCTGTCAGCTTGCCGACGCCCTTCGGCGTAAGACGCGTGGACGTCGAGACCATGGCCGAGATGCGGGAGGCCGTGCTCGGCATGCTGGAGCCCGCCGACGTCATCGTCCTCGCCGCGGCGGTCGCAGACTACTCGGTCCAGCGTCCGAGCGAACGAAAGCTCAAGCGCGCG
This sequence comes from Myxococcota bacterium, assembly GCA_965247115.1. Taxonomy (GTDB): domain Bacteria; phylum Myxococcota_A; class UBA9160; order SZUA-336; family SZUA-336; genus JAUXJB01. The sequence goes on along the minus strand of CBDFGR010000003.1, from coordinate 212,648 downwards.
GACCGCTCCGGGCTGGTGCTAGAGCTCGTCGAGAATCCGGACCTGTCGAAGGAGGTGGGCTCGCGCAAGGAGGGTCGAGTCGTCGTCACGTTTGCGGCGGAGACCGAAGATCTGATCGAGAACGCGAGGGGCAAGCTCGAGCGGAAGGGCTGTGATCTCGTCGTGGCCAATGACGTCTCGCGCTCTGATATCGGGTTCGGCGTCGACCAGAACGAGGTGTCGATCATCGGCCCCGATCCTCTGGAGGTGATTCACGTGCCCTTTGCGGCCAAGCGCGAGATTGCCCAGCGCATCCTCGATCGCGTGCGAGAGGTGCTGAAGTGAGGCGGCGCGCGCTGACAGCCCTCCTGGTCGGACTGCTGCTCTCTTTTGGCGCCGCTGCGCGAGCGGGAACCGTGAACGTCATCACCGTGGATGGTGTCATCACGCCAGGCGTGGCCGCCTACATCGAGAAGGCCATCACGCAAAGTGAGGAGGAGGCCGCGGTTGCGCTCGTGATCGAGCTCGACACACCGGGCGGCCTGCTCGATTCGACCAAGGACATCGTCTCGTCCATCCTGAACGCGCAGCTCCCGATCATCGTGTACGTGTCTCCTCGGGGGGCCTGGGCCGCCTCCGCCGGGACCTTCATCACCCTCGCCGCACATGTGGCTGCCATGTCGCCCGGTACGAGCATCGGTGCGGCCCACCCCGTATTCACGGGGGGTGGGGGTCCAACGCCCAGCCCTCCGATCCCCGGACAGCCGAACGAGGAGGATCCAAAAGCGCCGAACCTCCGCGACTATCGCAACGAGAAGGCGGAGAACTTCACGGCGGCCTTCATCGAGTCGATCGCCGCGGAGCGCGAGCGGAACGTGGAGTGGGCGATCGACGCGGTGCGCAACTCCGTCGCGATCAGCCAGGCGGAGGCGGTCGAGCTGAACGTGATCGATCTCGTGGCCGACGATCTCGATCAACTGCTCGAGCTGGTCGACGGCCGCGCGATCAAGGTCGGCCGCGAAGAGGTCGTTCTCGCGACCAGCGACGTACAAGTCGTGCCCCTCGAGATGGCGCCGCTCGACAAATTCTTCGCCCTGATCTCCGATCCGTCGATTGCCGTGCTGCTCTTCATGGCGGGACTGGCCGGACTCTACGTCGAGGTTCAGAGCCCGGGGCTGATCATTCCCGGCCTGGTCGGCGTCGTCTGCTTGATCCTCGCCGGTCTGGCCTTCCAGATCATTCCGATCAACTGGATCGGTGCATTGCTGATGGTCAGCGGCCTGGCTCTTCTCGTAGCCGAGATCTTCATCACGAGCTTTGGCCTGCTCTTCGCCGCCGGGATTGTCTGTTTTGCCTACGGGGCGTATATGCTGTTCCGCGTGCCCGAGCTCTCCGATCTCACCGTGCCTTTCTGGTCGGTGATCTTTCCCGCGGTCGTCGTGCTGTCCGGATTCATGGCGATCGTCATCTACGGTGTGGGTCGGAGCTTCGGCAGGCCGCAGTTCTCGGGGCGCGAGGCGCTCCTGGGGCAGGAGGCGGTCGCGGAGAGCGACATTCGGCAGGAGGGTCGGATTCGCGTGCGTGGAGAACTCTGGAAAGCGGAGTCGGAGGAGCCGATCGAGCGCGGTCAACGGGTCAAGATCGTCGAGGTGCACGACCTGATTGTCCGAGTGCGACAGGCTACCGAGTCCGCGGGGAGGACCTGAAAATGGCTGGCATCCCGTTGTTCGTCGGACTGCTGATCGTCCTTGTGCTGCTGTACCAATCCGTCTGGATCCTGCAGGAGTACGAGCGCGGAGTCGTGTTCCGCCTGGGGCGTTTCCAGAGCGTGAAGGAGGCGGGCCTGCGGCTCGTGATCCCCTTCGTCGATCGGCTGGTCAAGGTGAGCCTGCGCGAGGTCGTCATGGACGTGCCGCCCCAGGACGTGATCACGCGCGACAACGTGTCGGTAAAGGTGAACGCCGTCGTCTACTTCCGTGTGCTCCATCCGGAAGACGCGTTGATCAAGGTCGAGAACTTCCACTACGGGACGTCGCAGCTGGCGCAGACCACCCTGCGCAGCGTCTGTGGCCAGGGCGAGCTCGACAGGATTCTCTCCGAGCGCGATGCGATCAACCGCCAGCTCCAGGAGGAGCTCGACCGCGGTACCGATCCCTGGGGAGTCAAGGTGCGGGCCGTCGAGATCAAGCACATCGATCTGCCCACGGAGATGCAACGCGCCATGGCGGCGCAGGCGGAGGCGGAGCGGGAGCGCCGCGCCAAGGTGATTCACGCGGAGGGAGAGTTCCAGGCCTCGGAGCGCCTGCGCGAAGCGTCCGACGTCATGGCGCGGTCGCCCTACACGCTTCAGCTGCGCTATCTGCAGACCCTCTCCGAGATCTCGAGCGAGCAGAACTCGACCATCCTGTTCCCCATCCCGCTCGACCTCATCTCGCCGATCCTCGAAGCGCGCAAAGGGCTGCCGCCGCGCGTCGAACCGGGTAGCGCTTGAAGCTCGCGGGACGCTATGCCGCGCTGCTGATCGTACTGGGAGGGATCGGCACCTATCTGTTCGTTGGTGTGTACGAGGTGGCTCCGGATGAGGAGGCCGTGGTGCTGCGGCTGGGCGCTTACGACCGAACCTCGGGCTCGGGGCTGCAGTGGTACGCGCCAGGGATCGAACGTCTGGAGCTCCATCGCGTCACCGTGACGAGGGAGGAGGAGTTCGGCTACCGCACGATCACTACGGGGCCCCCCGCTCAGTACGAGGATCAGCCCGAGGAAGCGCGCATGATCACCGGGGACGAGAACCTCGTGACCCTCGAGTTCGTCGTGCAGTATCGGATCTCGAACCTGTACGATTACCTGTTCAACGTGACGCCACCCGTCGAGGATCTCGTGCGTGACGTTGCGCAGGCCTCCATCCGCGCGGTCGTGGGTCAGCGCCAGATCGACGACGTTCTGACCCAGGCCAGAGGTCCGATCGGAGATGCGACGCGCCAGCGGATCCAGACGATCCTCGACGAGTACGGCGCGGGCATCCACATCCAGAGCGTGCAGCTGCAGGACGTCCAGCCCCCAGAGGCCGTGAAGGAGGCCTTCGCCGAGGTGACGAGTGCTGAGCAGGATCGCGAGCGCACGGTACTCGAGGCCCAGGGCTACGCGGACAAGGTAGTCCCGGAGGCACGGGGCTCTGCTGCGGAGATGGTGAACCAGGCGCGCGGCTACAAGGAGAGCCGCGTGCTGCGCGCCCAGGGCGAGGCCGATCGTTTCCAGGCGGTGCTCGTGGAGTACCAGAAGGCTCCCGAGGTCACCCGTAGCCGCCTCTACATCGAGACCCTCGAGGAGATCCTGCCGCAGATCGAGAAGGTGATCATGGAGGAGGGCAACACCGACCGCGTGCTGCCGTACCTCCCGATCGGCCGACGCGGGCTCCCGTGAGAAGGCGACTGCCCAGCCTGTTACTGCTGGCATTCCTGGGGGTTGCCGCCTCCTACTGCATCGTCATCATCGACGAGCGTGAGGTCGCGTTTCGCACGATCCTGAACGAGTCCGACCCCATCGTGTTCGGACTCCATCTGAATCAGCCCGTGCTCGATCGACCTGGCTGGTACATCCGGATCCCCTTCCTGCACCAGCTCTATCGCTACGAGGGCAGGAGTATGCGCTACGACCGGGGCGATCCTCTCGAGCTGCAAACGAGCGAGAAGCTCCTGATCGAGGTCGACTACTACGCGGTCTGGCGGATCGCGGATCCGGAGCTCTACTTCAAGCGGATCCGCACGCGCGACGCGGCCATCCGCAGGATCGACACCGTCACGTACAGCTCGGTGCAGCAGACGCTGGCGAAGCACACACTCGCCGAGTTGCTGTCGGAAGACCGCGAGGAGATCACCCGCACGATCGCTGCGATCAGTCGCGCGGGACTCGCGCCAGAGGGCATCGACATCCAGGACCTGCGTATCCGGCGGACCGTGTACCCGCAGGCAAACCTGCCACAGATCTACGGGCGCATGCGCACCGAGCGGAATCGCTTCGCGCTGAAGTTCCGTGCAGAGGGCGAGGAGCAAGCGCGCGCGATCCGTTCGAACGCGGACCAGGAGAGCCTGATCATCGTGTCGACAGCCGAGCGCGACGCCGCCAAGCTGCGGGGCGACGGTGACGCCGGGGCCACTCGGATCTACGCCGAGGCCTACGGGAGGGATCGCGAGTTCTACGAGTTCCTGCGCAGTCTCGAGGCGTACCGACTGGCGCTCAACAACCAGACCACGCTCATCCTGTCGCCCGATGCCCCCTTCTTGAAGTACCTCTTCGAGCCGGCTGCGCCACCGGCGAAACGGTCAGGGGCCGTGCCAGCGAAGCGCTCGGAGGTCGCGCCGCCGCGACGGTCGGACGTGTCGGCACCGCCGGCCGAGGAGGCGTTAGCCTCCGGTCGGGGACCTGAGGCGGTAGCCTCCGGTCGGGGACCTGAGGCGGTAGCCTCCGGTCGGGGACCTGAGGCGGTAGCCTCCGGTCGGGGACCTGAGGCGGTAGCCTCCGGTCGGGGACCTGAGGCGGTAGCCTCCGGTCGGGGACCTGAGGCATTAGCCTCCGATCGGGGACCTGAGGCGGTAGCCTCCGAGCGGGGACCTGAAGGGGTAGCCTCCGATCGGGAACCTGAGGCGGCAGCCTCCGATCGGAGGCCGCAGGCCGCAGCCTCCGACCAGAGACTGCAGTAGCGAGAGCTCCTACTGCTGCAGGCTGCGGAAACGCCAGCCCCCGACGCCCAGGCCAGCTACCGCGACCGTCCACACCGGCAGGAACGCGGGCACGACGCCGGCCCTCCCCGCGAGCAGCCCCACCGTCCAGGCCATCCAGTAGATCGCCGCACTCCCCAGGGAGAGGAGCAGCGCCCTGGCCAGCGAATCGCTGCGCTCGGAGTCGCCGATCGCGAAAGGAATCGCGAGCAGCACGAGAATGAGGACTCCGGCTGGCTGCGCGAGCCTGCTGTGGAAGGTGATGCGCAGCGCACTCCCGTCCTGGTCCTCGACGGGGGAGCGATGCATCGAGCGCCAAAGCGCGCCGAGCGTCGCCAGCTCGGGCGGGCGCTGAGCGCGAGCGAGATCTCCTCCGCGCAGCGCGAGCTCGAGCGAGAGCAGCGACTCGTGTCTCTGGCTGAGAGCGCCGTCAGAACGAAAGCCGAAGATGCGCGCCTCGCGGAACTCCCAGGTTCCACCCTCGGTGTTCTCCGCCGCCTCGGCCTCGATGCGCTGCACGATGCGTCCGGTGCCATCCAAGCGAAAGAGGGTGACGTCTCGCAGCTCCCCCGCCTCGAAGTTACCGGCGGAGAATATGGACTCACCGTCCGCGTACCACCAGCGGCCGTGGATGAGCTGCGGAATGCCGCGCCCGCCCGATTCCTCAGCCAGACGGGCGTCGTGAAGCCCCTGCCGCGTCGGGATCAAGACTCGGTCCTGAACCACCACGAGAGCGGCGGTGGTCCCCGCGCAGCACAGTACGATCGGAGCGAGCGCTCGCTGCAGCGGGATTCCACCGGAGCGTATCGCAGTGATCTCGCGACTCTTGACGGCCCGAGTCAGGCTCCAGACGATGCCGACCACGCAGGCCATCGGTACTCCCAGCGGGATCACGTCGAGCGAGGCGAACAGGATCGAGCGCAGGGTCGCTACCAGGTCGCCCGTCAGTCGCTCCATGTGAAGCAGCGTGTCCGCAGCGATCCAGGTGACGAGTAGGGCCAGGAACACGGCCGTGGACGCGATCGCGAACTCGCGCAGCAGGTAGCGTGAGACCGTCCGCACAGGGGAAGGATACGGTCGCTCGTGGCGGCCGCAACGGGCGTTGCAACCACAACGAGTGTCGCATGCGCAACGGGCGTTGCAAGCGAATCTCGGAGGCTCTACAAAGGAGGCGGATGAGAGTCTACGAGGGCAGCGCCGAGCTGGGAGATCTGGCGAGCGGCTGCGTGCTGACCGTCGGCAACTTCGATGGCGTTCACCTGGGACATCAGAGCCTGCTCCGCGCCGTCATCGAGCGAGGACAAGCGCTCGGCCAGCAGACTGCGCTCTATACCTTCGACCCACACCCTCGTAAGGTGCTCTCGCCCGAGGGCTCGCCGCAGCAGCTCATGACCTGGGACCAGCTGGCCCGCGCGCTGCAGCGGGCGGGGATTGACGTACTCATTCGCGAGCCCTTCACGCGCGAGTTCGCGTCTCTGACACCCGAGGCGTTTCTTCGGGACATCATCCGGGCCCGCTTCCAGCCGACGGAGATCTACGTGGGTCGGGATTTCCACTTTGGCAAAGGTCGGAGCGGCTCAGGAGAGACGCTGCTCCGCCTCGGGCCCGAGCTCGGGATGCGCATCGAGATCATCTCGCAGGTGAAGGTGGGCCATGCCGATGTATCCAGCACGCGCATCCGGGACGCGCTGGCGCTCGGGGACGTCGCGGAGGCATCCCTCTGCCTGGGTCGCCCGTACGCGGTGTCTGGTACCGTCGTCCAGGGCGAGATGCGCGGGCGGACACTGGGCTTCCCCACGCTGAATCTCGAAACCGAGAACGAGCTGATACCAGCGCACGGCGTGTACGCGACGACCGCGCAGTTTATCGACGCTGCGGGACAGGAGGGCGTTCGCCGGCCCTCTGTAACAAACGTGGGTACCAGACCGACATTCGAGCCCGGACGCGTACTCGTGGAGACGCATCTCATCGACATGGAGGGCGACTTCTACGGTCGTCACGTGGAGGTCTCGTTCCACGCGCGGATCCGCAAGGAGCGAAAGTTCCCAGGTCCCGACGCGCTCGTGGAACAGATCGCACGAGACGTGGTGTCGGCCCGGCAGCTCCTGCACGCGACGGATGCCTGAAGGGTCTCTCTAGCGTCACTACACCGCGCGCCGAGATAAAGCTCCGAGTTGCGCACCTTCTGCACCCCGGTGATGTACGGGTCGTGCCACATCCTCCGCCCGGCGCTCGGTAAAGCTCGCTCAGAGCGCCACCGATACAACACCGCGAATGCGGTTCATTCTGCGATCTTCGCGCGCGGGTGCGGCAAGATCCGGAGGGGTGCGTTGAACGACCGGATCGGCGAGCTCCTGGTTCAAAAGAGCCTGCTCTCGGAAGAGCAGCTCCAGCGCGCCAAGCAAGAGGCAGACTCGACCGGTACTCGGGTCGGCTACCAGATGACAAAGCTCGGCTTCATCGAGGAGTCCGAGCTGGCCGAAGCGGTTTCGAACCAATACGGCGTGCCGATGATCACCCTGGACGACTTCGAGGTCGATCCGGAGGTGGTCGCCCTCGTACCCGAGGACGTCGCCCACAAGCACACGATCCTCCCGGTCAACCGCGCCGGGTCCACGCTGATCATCGCGACCTCGGACCCGTCGAACATCTTTGCGATGGACGACGTGAAGTTCCTCACCGGCTACAACGTCGAGGTCGTTGTCGCGGCTGAGGAGTCGATCCGGCGCGCCATCGAGAAGTACTACGACTCGTCTGCATCCATCGACGAAGTGATGATGGGCTTCGACGACGAGGATCTCGAGGTCGTCTCTAGCGAAGAGTCTGTCGACATCGACGAGCTCGCGCAGCAGACGGAAGACGCTCCGGTCGTCAAGCTCGTCAACCTCATCCTCACCGACGCGGTCAAGAAGGTCGCCTCTGATATTCACATCGAGCCGTACGAGAAGGACTTCCGAGTTCGGTACCGGATTGACGGTTTGCTGTACGAGGTGATGAAACCGCCGCGAAAGCTCAAGAACCCTCTGACATCGCGGGTCAAGATCATGGCGGACCTCGATATCGCGGAACGCCGTCTGCCCCAGGATGGCCGCATCAAGTTGAAGATGGGCAAGAACCAGGAGATGGACTATCGCGTCTCCGTTCTGCCGACGCTCTTTGGAGAGAAGATCGTTCTTCGCCTACTCGACAAGAGCAACCTGCAGCTCGACATGACCAAGCTAGGCTTCGAGGAGAAGCAGCTCGGCGACTTCAAGCACTCCATTCATCAGCCCTTCGGCATGGTGCTCGTGACCGGCCCGACCGGGTCAGGAAAGACGACCACCTTGTACTCGGCGCTCTCCGAGCTGAACACCACGTCAGAGAACATCTCGACTGCGGAGGATCCGGTCGAGTTCAATCTCGTGGGCATCAACCAGGTGCAGATGCGCGAGGACATCGGGCTGAACTTCGCGTCTGCGCTACGCGCGTTCCTACGTCAGGACCCGGACATCATCATGGTCGGTGAGATCCGCGACTTCGAGACTGCGGAGATCGGGATCAAGGCCGCTCTCACCGGCCACATGGTTCTCTCGACCCTGCACACCAACGATGCCCCGAGTACGATCAATCGCCTGCTCAACATGGGCATCGAGCCCTTCCTGGTCGCGAGTTCGGTCAACTGCGTGGTCGCGCAGCGTCTTCTCCGCAAGATCTGCGAGGACTGCGTGGAAGACGACGATGACGTGACCGCCGCCGAGCTGGAGAAGGCGGGCATGACGAGCGAGCAGGCCGCGAGCTGTCAGCCGCGCATGGGAACCGGCTGCGGAAACTGCTCCGAGACCGGCTTTCGAGGCCGAATCGCTGTCTACGAGGTCATGACTCTCACCGATACGGTGAGGGAGTTCGTGCTGAACGGCGCAAGTGCTGCAGAGATCAAGCGGGAGGCGCTTCGTGGCGGAATGAGCTCTCTGCGCCGGAGTGCGCTGACCAAGGTACTCGAGGGGACCACCACCCTTGGCGAGGCTCTCCGAGTATCGATGGCCGACAACTGAGGAAGAGATGGCGAACCTACACCAGCTGCTGAAAGCGATGCTCGAGAAGGGAGCATCGGACCTGCACGTGACGACTGGCACGGCTCCTCAGCTGCGTGTGGACGGCACGCTCGTTCCCTTGAACATGCCTCCCCTCACTCCCCAGGAAACGAAGCAGACGTGCTACTCGATCCTTACCGACGCTCAGAAGCACCGCTTCGAGGCGCAGAACGAGCTGGATCTCTCCTTCGGCGTCAAGGGGCTGGCGCGCTTCCGGGCGAACATCTTCGTCCAGCGGGGCGCGATCGCCGGCGTGTTCCGAATGATCCCCTACGAGATCAAGCCCATCGGGGATCTTGGTGTGCCCGATGTCATCGAGAGGTTCGCGGACAAGCCGAGTGGCCTGGTTCTGCTCACGGGTCCGACGGGAAGCGGGAAGTCGACCACGCTGGCCTCGATCATCGATCAGATCAACGTCAGCACCCACCGGCACATCATCACGATCGAAGACCCCATCGAGTACCTGCATCCGCACAAGGGGTGCGTGGTGAATCAGCGTGAGGTGGGGGCGGACACGAAGACCTTCGAGGCCGCGCTCCGCTACATCCTGCGTCAGGATCCGGACGTAGTTCTGATCGGTGAGATGCGGGACTTGGAGACGATTCAGGCCGCTCTCACGGTCTCCGAGACGGGCCATCTCTGCTTTGCGACCCTGCACACGAACTCCGCGGTGCAGACGATCAACCGCGTGATCGACGTGTTCCCGTCGCACCAGCAGGCGCAGGTGCGCATGCAGCTCTCCTTCGTGCTTGAAGGCGTGGTTTCTCAGACGCTGCTCGCTCGAGCGAACTCTCCTGGTCGTGTGCTCGCCGTGGAGGTGATGGTCCCAAACCCTGCCATTCGCAACCTGATTCGCGAGGACAAGGTCCACCAGGTCTACTCGCAGATGCAGATCGGGCAGGACAAGTTCGGGATGCAGACGATGAACCAGTCTCTCGCGGAGCTGTATCTGAAGCGGCTGATCACATTCGACGATGCCATGGGGAGGAGCTCCGACTCGGTCGAGCTGGAGAGCATCATCCGGAATCCCCAGGGGCCTGGCGCCGCCGGCAAGCGCCAGACCGCCGGTTAGCCAGGGCTGAGACGAGGGGTCTGCAATGCCGACCTACAACTTCGAAGGCAAGACCAGGGAAGGTCTCGTCAAGAAGGGCGTCATAGCAGCAGACAGTGTCGCCGCCGCGGAGGCGCAGCTCCGTAGCCAGTCGATCATGCCCGGCACGATCAAGGCCAAGTCGAAGGATCTGACCGAGCTCCTCCCGTTCCTGGCACCGCCGGTAGTTCTCAAGGACCTCGTTGTGTTCACGCGGCAGTTCGCCACGATGATCGACGCGGGCTTGCCGCTCGTGCAGTGTCTCGAAATTCTCGGCACACAGCAGGAGAACGCGACCTTCAAGAAAAAAATTCTGGAGATCAAGCACGACGTCGAGGGTGGCTCGACGTTCTCCGAGGCGCTTGGGAAGCACCCGAAGATCTTCGACAGTCTCTACGTGAACCTCGTAGCCGCGGGCGAGGTTGGGGGTATCCTCGACACGATTCTGAATCGCCTTGCGAAATATATGGAGAAAGCCGCCGCCCTGAAACGGAAGGTAAAGGGCGCGATGGTATATCCCATCTCGGTGACGGTGATCGCGTCGATGGTCGTCGTAGTAATGCTTGTCAAGGTCATTCCCGTCTTCGAGAAGATGTTTGCCGACTTCGGCGGTGCGCTCCCGGGTCCGACCGCGAAGGTGATCGCGATCTCGCACTTCATGCAGGCCTACTACCTCCACTTCGCTGGAGGGATAGTGCTCGCGGTGTTCGCGTACAAATTCATCACCTCCAAACCAAAAGGCCGGCTCTTCTTCGACACCGTCTTTCTGAAGACGCCGGTGTTCGGCGGCCTTCTCAAGAAGGTTGCCGTAGCGCGGTTCAGCCGTACGCTGAGCACCATGCTCTCTTCCGGGGTGCCGATCCTGGACGCGCTCGAGATTGTCGCTCGCACCGCCGGGAACATGGTGGTCGAGAACGAGATCCTGCGGACGAAGGCCTCCATCGCGGAGGGGAAGACGATCGCCGAGCCGCTGATGGAGTCGAAGGTATTTCCCGGGATGGTGACGCAGATGGTCGCGGTCGGAGAGCAGACGGGCGCGATGGACTCGATGCTGGCCAAGATCGCCGACTTCTACGACGAGGAGGTCGACGCGGCCGTCGACGCGCTGACCGCGCTGCTCGAGCCGGTGATGATGGTCGGTCTGGGCGGCACGATTGGCGGCCTGCTCGTCGCGATGTACTTGCCGATCTTCAAGATCGCAGAAGCGGTCAACTAGCGCGCTGCGGTTGGCTCGGCGCCCCGCGAGAATCTGACCGACGTGGACGCGCAACACCGACGCTCGGCGGAATCGGTCAAGGCTCTCGCAACGCGGCTCGTTGCGATTGCTGCCATCTTCGTCCTTGCCGTGCTGATCGAGGTTCGCGGCGGGGCCTCGTACTCCGATCGCGAGCTGACGGCCCTCTACGCCCTCGTGCTGGCAGGTTTCCTGCTGAGCCTGGCCTATGCCGCGCTCGCCGCGCACGGTGGCTTCGCCCGCCGCCACACCGTGGAGCTGGTCGGCGACGGCTGTCTGATCACGGGGCTCGTCTACTGCACGGGCGGCTCGGCATCTCTGTTCGAGTTCCTGTACATCATCTGGATCGTAAACGCGGCGGTCACGGCCGGAGAGCGCGGTGCGCTGTTCGCCTGCCTCAGCGCGATGCTGGGCTTCGGGCTGATCGTGGTCGGCGAGGCCGGGGCCTGGCTGCCCCCGTTCGACCAGCAGGTTGTCATCAGCACGCCTGCCGCGCTGACCGTTGTCGGACTGCACTCGGTGGCGTTTCTGTTCACGGCATTGCTGTCACGGCGGCTCGCGGTCCAGGTTCAGACCGGCCGCCAGGAGCTGCACGAGCTGGCCGAGCTCTATCGTCGCATCGTCGACAACGTCTCCAGCGGCCTCCTGACCGTCAACCGCGACGACAAGATCATGTCCTTCAACGCAGAGGCCGAGCGCATTACCGGCTACGCTGCCTCCGAGATCATCGGGAAGCCGCTCGGGGACCTCTTCCCAACGCTCGCGGAGCTGTTTCCGACGCTGCCTCAGGAGCGCGAGGGAACGCGCCTGCAGGTGCGCTTCCGAGGTCGCGATGAGCAGGACGCCCACCTGGGGATGTCGATCTCGGCCCTGCGGGATTCTGACGGTTACGAGGTTGGCGCGATCCTCGTATTTCAGGACCTCACGCAGATCGTGGAGATGGAGGAGCGGCTGCGGCGCAGCGAGCGGTTGAGCGCCGTCGGTCAGCTCGCAGCGGGAATGGCTCACGAGATTCGCAACCCGCTGGCCTCGCTCTCGGGAGCAATCGAGCTGCTGCTCGCAGATCTACCTCCCGGCGAGGAGAGCGACGAGCGACTCACGCAGATCGTGCAGCGGGAGACCGAGCGCCTGAGCCGTCTGGTGGGCGACTTTCTGCGCTACGCGCGGCCCGGAGAAGGTCGGGTCGAGCGCGTGGCGCTGCGCGACCTCATGGACGAGATTCGCCAGCTACTGGAGGCGGACGAGCACAGCGGGGCCCGGCTCGACCTCGAGATTCCCGACGAGGTGTGCACGAAGGGAGATCCCGATCAGCTCCGCCAGGTGTTCTGGAACCTCGTGTTGAACGCGGTCCAGTCCGAGCCTCGGGACGGCCGCGTGCTCGTGCACGGTGAAGTTCAGCACGGCATTCCGTCCGAGGACAGCGAGAGCGTGCTAGTCGAGGTGATCGATCAGGGCTCCGGAATTCCCTCAGACATCCTCGAACGGGTCTTCGAGCCCTTCTTCACGACGCGGCCCAAGGGGACGGGGCTCGGGCTCGCAACCGTACACCGCGTCGTGGAGGCGCACGGAGGCGAGCTTTCGGTGAGCAGTACGGAGGGGGAGGGCACTCGGGTGCGCGTCCTCCTGCCGAGCGGATGACCTTAAGCGACATTCCGCGCTTGCCGATTCAGTTCGAGACGGAGTAGGAGCCTTGTGGCACGGATCCTGGTAGTTGATGACGAGACGAGTATGCAGGAGTTCCTGGAAATCCTGCTGCGGCGCGAGGGACACGACGTCGTCGTGTGTGGATCTGCCGGAGAGGCGATTCTCGCCCTCGAATCCGATGACTTCGAGCTCGTTCTGAGCGACATCCAGATGCCCGGCATGACGGGCCTGGAGCTGCTCGACCACGTCAAGGAGGCCTCGCCACACACCCTGCTCGTGTTGATCACCGCGTACGGCACGACCGAGTCGGCCGTGGAGGCGATGAAGCACGGGGCCTACGACTACCTGACCAAGCCCTGTGCGGTGGACGAGATCCGGCTCGTCGTCGAGAAGGCGCTGGAGAAGTGCGATCTCTCCAGCGAAAACGTGCGCTTGCGTCGTCAGCTCAGCGAGCACACCTCCTTACCAGAAGTCCTCGGTCGCAGTCGCGGGATGGTGGAGGTCTCTGCGCTCGTACGCCAGGTGGCGACGAGCAAGACGAATCTGCTCATCACGGGCGAGAGCGGCACGGGCAAGGACTTGATCGCGCGCGCCGTCCACTCGCTTTCGGGACGCCGGGAGCAGGCCTTTGTCGCCGTGAACTGCGGCGCCATTCCCGAGAACTTGCTGGAGAGCGAGCTCTTCGGACACATCAAGGGCTCGTTCACTGGCGCCACGGCGAACAAGGAGGGGCTGTTCGAAGCGGCGGACGGAGGGACCCTCTTTCTCGACGAGATTGGCGAGATGCAGCTCCAGCTCCAGGTCAAGGTGCTGCGCGCGATCCAGAATCGGACGTTCAAACCAGTCGGAGGGGTTCAGGACATCCGGGTCGACGTGCGAATCATCTGCGCCACGAACCGCATGCTCGAAGAGGACGTGCGCGACGGTCGCTTCCGCGAGGACCTTTTTTATCGCCTGAACGTGATCGAGATCCGCCTCCCGCCGCTCCGGGACCGGGCGGAGGACATCCCCGAGCTGATCCACCACTTCACCCGCAAGTACGCCCTCGAGCTGGGAAGAGGCATGACGGGGATCGCTCCGGAGGCACTGGCCGCGCTGGAGGCGTACCACTACCCGGGCAACGTGCGTGAGCTCGAGAACATCGTGGAGCGGGCCCTGACCCTCTCCAGTGCCGACCGTATCGACCTCGAGTGTCTGCCGACCACCGTGCTCGAGGGATCGCGTCCCGAGCCGTCTGAGCAGATACCCGAGGAAGGCGTCGACCTCGACCGGATGATCTGCGCATTCGAGAGCGGGCTCATCAAGGAGGCGCTCAAGCGCTCGGGCGGGGTCAAGAAGAAGGCCGCGCAGCTGCTCGGCGTCAGCTTTCGTTCGCTCCGCTACCGGCTCGAGAAGCTCGGTCTGAACTCCGACTGAGCGCCTGGGTCGGTCGTCCGGGTGACGGGATGCGTCACTCGCGTTCCGCGAAGCGTCACAATGGGCAACTACGCGAGCTCCGCCTCGCCACGGTGCAACACCCCCTCTCCGAAGCAGCGCCCTCCGGCTTGATCGGCCCCTGCCCACGCGTGGGGCGGCAGGAGGCCCCGGCACGCGCCTTGCTCCTGTCGGAAGCGCAACCGAAACACGAGTGACGGGCACTTCTGGCAGCGCCCGCCCATAGGGTTTCCAGAAAAGATCTGTCACTGAGGAGACAACATGATTTCGTTGGTAAACAAGCTCAAGAAGAAGCAGGGGTTTACCCTGATCGAGCTGATGATCGTCGTGGCGATCATCGGGATTCTGGCGGCGATCGCGATTCCGAACTTCCTGAAGTTCCAGCTGCGATCGAAGGCGGGCGAGGGCAAGCTCAACCTGGCCGCGATCCGCACGGCGCAGGAAGCCTACTTTGCAGAGCTCGGAACTTTCCAGAACTGGGGCCAGACCCTGGCTGGAGCGCCCAACTCGCAGAAGGCGGCCTGGACCGTCTGTCCGAACTCGCCGCCGCAGGCCGGCGATCCGGGCTACTGTTTCATCGGTTGGGAGCCGGAGGGCGACGTGTACTTTAACTACATCGTTGCCACGAACGCCCCGCCCCCGAGCAACCAGTTCTTCGCCGTCGGCAACTCGGACATCGACGGTGACGGAACGCTGAACATCTGGGGCCTGCAGAAGCCCGATCTGAAGAACAACTTCACGATCGGCGCGACGCTGGGCTGCACGACCGTGCTGAACCGTCAGCTCACCCAGACCACGGGTGCGGCCGTCGCCATGCAGCATCAGGTTGGACCTTGTGACAACGCGAACTTCGGCCTGGAGGTCTTCTAGAGCCTCGCGGAGCCCGAATGCCGAATGGGATCCGGGACATCGTCCCGGATCCCATCTCGGCGATCTCTCACTGCCCACGACGAGAGAGCCCCTCATCAAGTTCCACCTCCGCCCGAACGCGGGTGAGGGCAGGTCGGACATCGTTGGCGATCCTTGTGACGATCCCGCCAACGGACTGACCGTCTTCTAGTCCTCGGCGCCTCGACTCAAGAAGTGCCGGACCCCTGTCGATCGACGCACCGTGGCTAGGAGCAGGCGATACCGTCTGGAGGTGGCCCTCTGCGTGGCGATTGCGCTCACGGCCTGGGGTGTGCACAAAACCAACGTCAGGCTGGAGGGCTACGCCGGAGAGCGCGCAGCGGCTGGGGACGTTGGACCTCTGCCGAATGGTAAGGCTGTACGTACGCTCTCCCTGGGCTTCGAGCGGCTCGTCGCCGACTTGTTCTGGCTACGCACGGTCTACTACGTGGGCGATGAGCGCTCGGCTCTGGTGAACTATCCGGATGCGGAGCGACTGGCCCATCTCGTTACCGACATCGATCCATACTTCTCCGGCGTCTACGTGCTCATGAACTCGGTCCTGAGCGGGCTGCGCATGGACCCGGATGCTGCGATCCGACTGCTAAAGAAGGGCTCCCGGCATAGCGACTACTGGCGGATCTACTTCCTGCTGGGCTTCAACTACTTCATGGAGAAGGCGGACTACGTGGAGGGGGCGCGCTGGATCGAGGAGGCCGCGAAGCGCGGTGGTCCTCCCTACCTGCCGCTGCTCGCCACGCGCCTCTACGCGCACGGAGGCGATCCGGAAACAGCGATGGCCTTCCTCAAGACGCGGCTCGAGCAGGAGGAGCATCCGGAGATCCGGAAGGACCTCGAGGCCCGGCTCCTCGATCTCTGGATCACACGCGATCTCGCACGCATCGATGCGGCGATCGCCGCCTATCAAGGCGAGCAAGGGGTCGTTCCGGAAGATGTCGGGGCGCTGGTCAGCGCGGGCTTCCTTGCCCGCGAACCGTACGACCCCGAGGGCAACCCGTATCGCATCGAGGCCGGCAGCGCGGTGAGCTCGATGCAGCACGAGCTCCTTCGGGTGAGGGAATAGTGAGGACCCAGAGGTGAGCGAGATTCGAGCAAGGGGTCTGAAGAAGGTGTTTCGAACCGGCTTCTGGATGCGTCCCGTGGTCGCGGTTCGCGAGCTGGATCTGGACATTGCCAAGGGCGAGATCTTCGGCTTCATCGGACCCAACGGCGCGGGGAAGACGACGACCATCAAGATGCTGACAGGCCTGATCTTACCCAGCGCCGGGGAGGCCTGGATCCGCGAGATCCCCGTCTCGAAGCCGCAGAGTCGCACGAGTCTCGGCTTCATGCCCGAGGGCACCTTCTTCCACGAGTACCTGACAGCGCGTGAGTTCCTCGACTTCCACGCTTCGCTGCTGAGCATCCCGCGCGAAGTACGGCGCGAGCGTATCCCCAAGCTGCTCGACCGTGTCGGTCTTCACGACGCCGCCGACCGTCAGATTCGCCGCTACTCGAAGGGCATGCGCCAGCGCGCCGGTCTCGCCCAGGCGCTGGTGGGTGATCCGGGGATCGTGATCCTCGACGAGCCGATGTCCGGCCTCGATCCGCTGGGGCGTAGGGACGTACGCGATCTCATTCTGGCCCTTCGCGACGAGGGCAAGACCATCTTTTTCACCTCGCACATCCTGCAGGACGCGGAGGTGATCTGCGATCAAGTGGCGATCCTGCTGGGCGGTACGATCGTGCAGCAAGGCTATCTCGAGGAGCTCCTCGGCCAGGAGTTGTCCGGTGCGGAGCTGGTGGTAGAGGGCATCAGCGAGGAGCTGTACGAGGAGCTGGCCACGAGCGCCCAACGCGCCGTCGTACAGGGACCGCGGTTCTTGTTCGAGTTTGCGGACGAGGCCGAAGCCGAGAAGGCCCTCGATAGCGTTCGCCAGGCCTCGGGCAGGATCCGGAGCCTCGTGCCGAAGCGACGCAGCCTCGAGGACCTGCTGGTCAAGGGTATCGAAGGGGAGGGCGCCGCATGAGCTCGCTGGGCCGGGTCTGGGCGCTTGCCAGAAATACCTATCGCGAGGCGATCCGCGACAAGCTGCTCTACAACCTGCTGATGTTCGCCGGGCTCATGATCGCGAGCTCCATCTTGCTCGCGGGGCTCCACATTGGTGACGAGAACCGCATCTACCGGGACGTCGGGCTCTCCACGATCGCGTTCTTCGGCGTTCTGGTGGCGATCTTCGTCGGCATCAACCTCGTCTATAGAGAGATCTCCCAGCGCACCGTCTACACCATTCTGGCGAAGCCCGTGCGCCGCTGGGAGTTCATGGCGGGGAAGTACTTCGGTCTGCTGACCCTGCTCGCCTTGGAGGTGGGGCTCATGACGGCGTGCTTCGTGGGCCTGCTCCAGTTCAAGGGCGGCCAAGTCGACGCGCCGCTGCTGTGGGGGATCGCGTTCATCTTCGCGGAGCTCGCGCTCGTCACGGCGGTGGCAATGTTCTTCACGAGCTTTACGACACCCTACCTGGCAGGGATGTTCACGCTCGCGCTCTGGATCATGGGTCATCTCCTGTCCGACCTGCGCGCGTTCGGTGGAAAGTCCGAGCTGGGTGCGGTCAAGGCGGTCACGGAGGCACTGTACTGGTCGCTTCCGAATCTCGATCGCCTCGACTTGAAGGCGGACGCCTCCGCCGGCAACGCGATCGAGACAGCCCGCATCGTGATGGGCGCTCTTTATGCGTGTCTGTACTCCCTCGGGCTCATGCTCGCGTCCATGCTGCTGTTTCAGCGGCGAGACTTCCGGTAGCGTCGTAGCTATCGTCTGAACCATGAAGGGCCGCGCCGCGCCGCCGGGAAGCCCACGTGCTTGCTGAGTTCCCCGCGCCAATGCTGGTTGTGACGTCCCTCCTCCTCGGGGCGTGCGTGGGTAGCTTCCTGAACGTGGTTGCGTACCGGCTCCCGCACGGCGAGTCGCTCATTCACCCGGGCTCGCGCTGTCCCGTCTGCTGGGATCCGATCCCCGCGTGGGCAAACATCCCGATCGTCTCGTGGTTATTTCTGCACGGCAAGTGCCGACGCTGCAAGACTCCGATCTCCATCCGCTATCCGCTCGTCGAGGCGGCGACCGCTGCGCTCTTTGCGCTGCTGATGCTGCGCTGGCTCGAAGTGGGTCCCGGGCCGCGGCTCCTCGTCGACTGGCTGCTTGCCTCCACGCTGGTCGCGGTCAGCTTGATCGACGCGGACCACCGGATCATCCCGAATGAGATCACGTATCCCGGGATCCCACTCGGTCTCGCGCTTGCGTGGCTGGTACCCGGTCCGACACTTGTCGACGCGCTGCTCGGACTGGTGATTGCCGGCGGCATGTTGTGGGGTCTTTCCGCGGCCTACGAGCGGCTGCGCGGGCAGATCGGTCTCGGGATGGGAGACGTGAAGCTGGTCGCGATGCTGGGCGCGTTTCTCGGGCTGCAGCCTGCGCTCGAGATCATCGTGCTCGGCTCTCTGCTCGGCCTGGCCTGGGGACTCTTCCTGATCGCCTTTCGCGGTGCGGGTCGCCTCACGCGCATCCCTTTCGGTCCGGCACTGGCGGGCGCTGCCCTCGTGCAGCTATTCGCACCGGGCGCGGTGACGCGCGGTTTCGCCGGTCTCACGCTGGGATGAAGCGAAGATTCGGCGGCCTCCAGCTCGAGATCGTCATGAGCCTGTTCGTGGTGATGCTCGCGGGGCTGGCGATCGTGGCGGGTGTGTTCAGCGGCCAGACGGCCCGCCTGGTCGAGAGCGAGGCGCTAGAGCGGCTCCGCATGGGGGCGCGCTTCATCGAGCGCCTGCCGAGGGAGAGCCACCGCCTGGCAGACCTGGCTCCCGTCGCGCGGGCTCAGAGGCCCGATACGGTCGGTGGTAGCTTCCGTGTCTTCGACGCGAAGGGCCGGGAGCTCGGGCTCGGTCCACCGCGCAGCCCCTCGGACGAGTTCGCAAAGTTGTTCGACGCCGCTCAACGCGGCTCGGAAGTCGTCGAGCAGGGTGGCATCCCACTGGGAGATGTCGTTCTCGTCGTGCGTCTCACCCGCCCCAGCGGAGAGCGTGGCTTTCTCGTGGGGGTCGCAAGCCGCGAGCGACTCATGGCCAGACTGGTACCGCTGCTCTGGTCCAGCGCCTGGGTACTCCTGATCGCTGCCACGGTGTTTGTCGCGTTTGGCACGTACCTGCTGCGCGGCCGCATCGTGTTGCCCCTGCGCGTTCTGTCCGCGGGAACCCGACGCATTGCAAGCGGGGATCTCAGCGCTCGGATCCCCGTCGACGACTCGAACGAGCTCGGAGACCTCGCGGGGAACTTCAACCGGATGGCGGACTCCCTGGCCCGCGAGAACGCGGCGCTCACGCGGGCCCGGACCTCACTCACGAGAAGCGAGCGGCTGGCGACGCTGGGGCAGCTGGCGGCCGGCGTGGCACACGAGGTCGGAAATCCCGTCGCTGCTGTACTGGGGTACTCCGAGGTGACCTTGCGGGACTCGGAGCTGTCTCCCAAGAGCCGAGAAATGGCGACCCGGACCCGCGACGAGGCGCTGCGGATCCGGGGGTTGGTGCGCGAGATGCTGGATCTCTCCCGTTCGGACGCGATCGAGCCCGGGCTGCACGCACCCTCCGTCCTGCTCGAGAGGGTAGCGGAGCGCGTCCGAGCGCAGCCGCTCCTCGAAGGAATCTCGCTGGAGCTCTCGAGCGAGGAAGACCTGCCCGACGTCGAGGTCGACGCCCGGCGCGTCGAACAGGTGCTGGTCAACCTGATCGAGAACGCGGCGCACGCCGTGAGAGGACAGGAGGATGCCCGCATCGGGCTGCACGCGCAGCGAACCCACCTGCATACTGCGCCGAGCCGGAGACGAGGCGATTCGGGCGCCAGCAGCTTTCTGACACAGCGCGAGCCGGGCGCCGTGGCGCTGGAGGTGCACGACAACGGACCCGGCATTGAGCCGGGACTGCTGCCCCAGATCTTCGACCCCTTCTTCACCACGAAGGAGCCCGGCGAAGGCACGGGGCTGGGGCTGTCGAACGCTCACCGCCTCTCGGAGCTTCTCGGCGGACAGCTCGAGGCGGAGAGTGAGCCCGGCCAGACTTGTGTCAGGCTCGTCTTGCCCTGCGCCGATACGCAGGGCGAGCATGAGCCAGCGCGGCATCCTGATCATTGATGACGAGGACGGTATCCGCACGAGTCTCCGGCTAATCCTCGAAGGGGAGGGCTACGCGGTACGGACCGCCGAATGCGCCGCGGACGCGCTCGAGCTCGCCCGCGCGGAGCGCTTCGACGTTGTCCTCTGCGACGTTCGCATGCCGCGGCGGAGCGGCCTCGAGCTGCTGCCCGACCTGCTTCGCCTGCAGCCGGACGCCACGATCCTGATGATGTCGGCCTTCGCGGAGGTCGATCAAGCGCTCGACGCGGTTCGCAGGGGAGCGTATGACTTTCTCTCCAAGCCGTTTCAAGCGGACGAGCTGCTGCTCACCATCCGCAAGGCGGAGGAGCGCGAGCAGCTGCGTCGAGAGAACCGGCGTCTGCGCCGCGAGCTCGTCGAGGGCAGGGGCAGCCCGGTTCTCGTCGCCTCCTCTGCGCCGATGCGCGAGGTGTACTCACTGGTCGAGCGCGCGTCGGAGTACAAGACGACGGTCCTCGTGACTGGAGAGAGCGGTGTCGGAAAGGAGGTCGTCGCCCGTACGATTCACGACCTGGGGGATCGCTCGTCGCAAGCCTTCATCGGAATCAACTGTGCGGCGATTCCCGAGACGTTGATCGAGAGCGAGCTCTTTGGGCACCGACAAGGCGCGTTCACAGGTGCGGAGCACGAGACTCTCGGTGTCTTCCGGGAGGCCGAAGGAGGCACGCTATTCCTGGACGAGATCGGCGAGCTACCGCCTGCGATGCAGGTGAAGCTGCTGCGTGTGCTGCAGGAAGAGGAGGTACGGCCCGTCGGAGAGCCGAAGCCGCTGCCAACCGACGTGCGGATTATCTCCGCGACGGCTCGTGTCCTCGAGGCGGAGGTCGAGGCCGGGCGCTTTCGGGCAGATCTGTTCTACCGACTCAACATCCTCCGCATCCACATCCCGCCCCTGCGCGAGCGGGGAGAAGATCTCGCGATCCTGGCGGACCAGCTGCTGCGCGATCTCTCACGCCGCCTGGGAAAGCCCGTCGAGCCGCTGGATGACGAGGTGCTGGATCTGCTCGGGACCTACGGCTGGCCGGGGAACACACGCGAGCTGGAGAACACGCTCGAGCGTGCATTGATCCTCGCGCCGGGCGAGCGCCTGTCGCCTGAGCTGTTTCCGTTCACCGCCGATCGCCCGTTGGCGAGCCCTTCGGGTGGCGGCCCGGAGACGGAGGATCTGTCGATCAAGCGGCGGGGGCGGGCTCTAGAGGAGCAGCTCATTCGGCTCGCCCTGCAACGGACTGCCGGAAACCGGACACAGGCCGCCAGGATCCTGCAGATCAGTCCGCGAGCTCTTCAGTACAAGCTCAAGGAGTACGAGATCGCTCCCCTCAATCCGCTGCCGGCGCACTCCGATACGAGATGAGCGCAAAGGCAGTGTCTTGCCAGGCTCGGAGGGAGTGTGGAGATGTCTCGGACCGGCGCTACCGTGGTCGCCGCCCTGTGTATCTGCTGTGGCGGAAGCGACAGCCCTGACGCCACTGTCGCCACCGAGAACCGTCCCCCCTGGGTCGACATGGTCTCGCTACTACCCAGGCTCCCGGCCGCTTCGGACAGTCTCTCAGTAACTGTCCGCGTACAGGATCCGGACCGCGACGACGTCAGCCTCGAGGTGGCGTGGTACCGAAACGGCGGCTTCCACCAGAAGGGCGTGGCTCAGAGCTTGAAGCCGTTCTCCTTCGCGAAGGGGGACCGAATTCATGTTGTCGTACACGTCAGCGACGGCGTCGACTCGGTCTCTCGGACCAGCGAGGAGGTCCTGATCGGGAACACGGCTCCTCAGATTACCTCGCTCGGGCTCTCTCCAGAGACCGCGCTCGCCGACGACGCAATCCGCGCCAACGTGGGTGCGACCGACATCGACGGAGACGAGATCGAGTATCGCTATCGCTGGTACGTCGACGATCGACGCATCGACGCGCAGGACGCCGAGCTGCCACCGCGTACGACAAAGAGAGGGAACCGAGTCGAGGTCGAGCTCGCGGGGTTCGATGGGACGGACATCGGGCGTTGGGTCCGGTCCGACGCGCTGCTCATTGGAAACTCCGCGCCGAGCATCACGACAGAGCCCACGTATACACTCAACACGGACGGGCTGTATCAGTACGCGGTAAACGCGGCAGATCCGGACGGTGATCAGCCCCTGACCTACGAGCTGCTCGAGGCCCCTTCGGGCATGCGGGTGGACGCGAGCTCGGGCATCGTGACCTGGGAAGTGCCTCGCGATGCGGACGGCAGCTTTCCGATCGAGCTGTCGGTCTCGGATCCGCATGGCGCGCGGACCTTGCAACGGTATTCACTGGACCTCAGCTGGGGAACCAGTCCGGCGGCTGCACAGTGAGACGTTACTGGCCGCTTTGGCGTTGCATCAGAGCTGCTGGCCGTAGACGCAAAGCTTGGGTTCTGCAGCCCTCAAGTCACTGTCATCAATCTCCGATCAGCCCCGGACTAGAGGCTTGAACACAGCGGTGTCGGAGGCGGTCAGTGTCTGAGAACAACGTCAGACGGATACGTGAAGCGCTCATGATGAGCAAGGCCGAGCTGGCTCGCAAGTCCGGGCTCTCGACCCTGACCATCGATCGTGTCGAGGCCGGGAAGGCCTGTCGCCTAGACACGAAGCGCAAGATCCTCCACGCGCTCGGGCTCAAGGTCTCCGACAAGGATCGCGTCTTCGGCGACCAGTCGCCCGACGGTCTGGTACCACACGGCGGCGGCGGAGAGCCGTTGGGTTCGATCTGAGGAAGATCACATGCTGTTCCGAAACAAGTGCATCCTGGGTCTGGACATCGGATCCAGCTCGGTCAAGGCCGTTGAGCTCGAGTCATCGTCTGGTGGGTACAAGCTGACCGGGCTCGGCTATGCGGCGTTGCCGTCGGAAGCGATCGTACAGGGGTCCTTCATGAACGCCCCCGCGATCTCGAGTGCCATTCGGGATGCGTGCGACGAGGCGGGCACGAGTTCGAAAGAGGTGGCCTCCTCGGTGTCGGGGCACTCGGTCATCGTCAAGCGGATCTCGCTGCCAATCCAGAGCGAAGACGAGCTCGACGAAACGATTCGCTGGGAAGCGGAGCAATACATCCCGTTCGACATCAACGAGGTGAACATCGATCACCAGGTCCTCCAGGAAGACAGCCTCGAGGGACAGATGGACGTGATCCTCGTCGCGGCGAAGAAGGATCTGATCGATGACTACACCAGCGTCATCGCCGATGCAGGCCTCTCTCTCTCGGTGCTGGATGTCGACTCGTTTGCTGTTGGCAACATGTACGAGTGCTGCTACAGCCCCTCGGCCAACAGCACGGTGGCGCTGGTCGACATCGGGGCCTCCGTAATCAACATCAACGTGATGACCGGAGGCGTACCGGCCTTCACGAGAGATATCACCACGGGCGGGAATCAGTACACCGAGGAGATTCAGAAGACGCTGGGCATCAGCTCCGAAGAGGCCGAGCGAATCAAGGTCGGCGGTGTCACGACCGGAACCAGCAAGGACGTGGTACCGCAAGAGGTCGAAGAAGCGATGCGGGCGGTCTCGGAAACGCTCCTGGGGGAGATCCAGCGCTCGCTTGATTTCTACCGCGCGACGAGCCCGAGCGGGTCGTTGGAGAAGATGATCCTGTGCGGTGGTGCGGCACGTGTGGCCGGATTGGATCGGCTCTTTCAGGAGAAGATCGAGATCCCGGTAGAGATCGCGGACCCGTTCTCGAAGGTGGAGATTGGCACCAGGAGCTTCGATCCGGAGCAGCTCCATGACCTGGGTCCTTCTCTGTGCGTGGCACTCGGGCTCGCCATGAGAGGGATGGACTAGCCGTGATCCGGATCAACCTACTCCCGGTCCGAGAAGCGCGTCGCCAGGCGGGGCTCCGGAATCAGGGGATCCTGCTCGGTGTGGCTGCGGGGATCGGGATCGTCGCGTGTGTGGGCCTTCACCTGTCCGTCAGCACGCGGATCGCACAGCACAAACGCCTGATCGTGCAGAAGAACGCGGAGCTGGCCTCGCTCGAGGAGACGCGCAAGCAGGTCGAGCGGTTCGAGGCGGAGCGCAAGGAGATCGAGCAGAAGCTGGATGTGATCGCGCAGCTCGAGAAGGCACGCACGGGTCCCGTGCGCCTGATGGACGAGATCGCCTCGAGGATCCCCGAGCGCTTGTGGCTGCTCAAGCTGAGCGCGAAGGATGGTCGGCTGGCGCTCCAGGGGCTGAGTCTGGATGCCGAGATCGTGGCGGCCTTCCTCACCGGCCTCGAGGAATCGTCGCTCTCCAAAGTCGAGCTGTTGGAGACGAAGCTCGAGGAGATCGACGGCCTGAAGCTCAACAGCTTCAAGATCCAAGCGAACTATCCAGAAATGAAGCCGCTCCTGGCAGAAGCGGCTGCACCTGCGTCGACGGCGCGGCGCGGGCACTGAGCGGGGCGAGGGACCGTTATGGCAGTAGGCGAAGGTCTGGACGCCAAGAAGATCCTCGAGCAGATCGACAAGCTGCCCGCACCCGCTCGTTTCGGGATCCTGGCGGGGGTCGCTGCGGTCCTGGTCGCCGCTTACTGGTTCACGATCTTCAGCAGTACCCGTCAGAACCTCGGGCAGCTGAAGACGCAGCTCACGCAGATCGAAAGCGACATCGTCGAGGCGAAGACAGTCGCCTCGAACTTGACGAGCTTCCAGGAGAAGCAGAAGGAGCTGGAGGTCGAGCTCCGCACCGCGCTGCAGCAGCTTCCGAACTCGAGCGACCTGCCGGTGCTCCTGACGGACATTACCAGCCTGGGGAAGAAGTCGGGCCTCGAGATCCATCAGTTCCGTCCCAGTGGGGAGATCCAGCGGGGCTTCTACGCAGAAGTGCCGATCGCACTGAAGCTCTACGGTGCGTATCACGACATTGGGATCTTCTTCGATCGCCTCGCGAAGCTCTCTCGCATCGTCAACATTACCGAGCTCGCGATGTCACTCTCCGAGTATCGAAGCGATACTCCGCGACTCGAAGTGACGGGGATCGCGACCACCTACTTCTTCATCGATGTGACCACGCAGGCGGGAGGCGAGTGACGTGACGCACCCGCGTGCGAGTTCGGCCCTGCTTGCCTTTGCCGTACTCGTATCGGCCTGCTCAGACGACGGCGGCCGAAGGGCAGGCGGTGCTCAGCGCCAGATCTATGCCTCGGAGACGACCGAAGAGGATGTCGTCGAGCACATCGAGAAAGAGTACCGCTACGACCCGACCGGAAAGCCCGATCCGTTCAAGTCGTTTCTCAAGCGGATGCAACTCGTGCAGGACACGGAGGCGCTCTCGCCCCTGGAGCGCTTCGACCTCTCTCAGCTCAGCGTAACCGGGATCATCTGGTCCACGAAGAGGCCTCGGGCCCTGGTCGAGGACCCGACGGGGAAGGGCTACATCGTGGCCGAGGGAGCCGGGATCGGCAAGAACAAGGGACGCGTCGTACGGATTGACGACAACCGGGTCGTTGTCAAAGAGACTTACATCGACTTCCACAACAAGGCCACCACCAAGGAAGTCGATCTGTACTTGTACGAAAGGCACGGAGGATGAGGCGGATGGGGATCTCCTGCATGAAGCACGTGCTCCGGATCAGCACTGCGTTGGCGCTGGCAATTGCCGCTGTGCCGGACGCGAGGGCGGCGGTGCGCGAAACCCAGACGATCTCGGCCGTCGATGTCCGCGACGAGGGCGGGGTGACGCGGATCTCCATGAGAGGTGCTGAGCAGCCTATCTACACTGCCTTCATGCGCGAGGATCCGCGGCGGCTGATCATCGAGCTGCCTGACGTGACCTTCGAGCGCGTCGACTCTCCTATCTCCGTGAACAACGGGCTCGTGAGCAGTGTCACGCTAAGCGAGATTGGAGATCCCAAGCTGGCGCGAAGCATGGTCCGCGTCAGCATCGGGCTCGAACAGGCCTCGGAGTACGAGGTGATTCCGGGGCCGGGCGAAGTCGTCGTCGAGCTGCGGTCGACCGAGAGCGCTGCGACCGCCGATCCGGGAGAAAAGCAGATCGTCAGCGAGGAGCCCGACGCTGCCCCGGCGCCTCCCGAGGCGATGGCCTCCCCGCCCTCTGCGAAGCCCGCCGCGACACCCGTGGCATTCGTTCCCGGCGCGGCCGGGAAGATCGTCGGTGTGCAGCGGATCGACGCTGGGATCGAGGTTCTGGCCGATGGACCCATCGATAACATGGATTCCTTCGTTCTCAGGGATCCGGATCGCATCGTGGTGGATTTCTGGGGGGTGAAGAGCACGGCCAAGCCCGCCAAGCAGAGCTTCGCGCTTGGCAGCGTCGCACGCGTGCGAATCGGCGCGCATGCGGACAAGGTCCGCGTGGTCCTCGATATGCGAGATGGCGGCGGAGAGCACAGCCTTGTGCCCTCCGACCGAGGTGTCCGCATCGAGATCGGCAGCGATCCCGCGAGTGCGGCGGGGAGTCCGCCCGCCTCGGCAACACCAGCGCCTGAGTCCGCCTGGAGCGGTGTGGCTACGGTCTCCGGCGCGCGGTTCGAGTCGCTGGCGGGAGTGGATCGAATAGTGGTCGAGATGGATCACGAGGTGAAGGCGAGCATCGTCGAGCCCGACGGAGAGACTCTGATCGTACGGATCCTGAGCTCCACGATGGAAAAATCCACTGAACGCCGGGTTGACACGCGCGAGTTCGGCGGGCCGATCGAGATGTTCTCGATCTTCCAGACACCGGACATCGAGAACGAGGTCCGCGTCATCCTGCGGCGCCGCGATGCCAGAAACGCGGAGCTTGTTTGGGAGGGCAGCCAGCTCGTCATCTCGGTGTCGCACTCCGGAGACCGAGCAGCGGCCCCCGAGGGCGCTCTCGACGTCGATGCAGAAGTCCTGCCGCCGAGCGAGCTGGGCGCGAACGAGCCAGTCCTCGAGGGAGCAGATGCCGACGTGATGCCCCTCGCGCCCTCCGCCGAGAGCGACGAGATGCCCCTGGGCCCGGAGCCGATCCTGTCCGGTTCGGAGGCCGCGCTGGAGGCGTACGGAGGCCCGCTCTCGGAGGACGGGCTTCTGTTCGGCCCCGCAGATCCGGCTTCGATCGACATTCTCGAGGAAGGCGGCTTTGACGAGGACAAGGCCTACGAGGGGCGGCGCATCTCGCTCGACTTCAAGGACGCCGACATTGGGAACATCCTGCGCCTAATTGCGGAGGTCTCCGATCTCAACGTCATCGCCGGCGACGAGGTCGATGGAAAAGTCACCATCCGCCTCGTCGACGTTCCGTGGGACCAGGCACTCGACGTGATCCTGCTCACGAAGGGTCTCGGGTTTGTTCGTGTCGGAAGCGTGCTCCGGATCGCTCCCATCGAGACGCTGAAGATCGAACGCGAGGCGCGCCTCCAGGAGCGTCGAGCGAAGGAGAAGCTGGAAGATCTGGTCGTCAAGCTTCAGCCGGTGAACTACGCCGACGTGAAGGAAGTGTCCAAGCTCGTCGAACGGCTGCTCTCGCCGCGCGGCTCCGTCAACGTCGATAGGCGCACCAGCACGCTGATCATCAAGGACATCCCCTCGGTGATTCATGAGGCGACGGCCCTGCTCAAGGCGATCGATACGCAGACTCCGCAGGTGCTGATCGAGGCGAAGATCGTCGAGGCGAGCCTGAACTTCTCGCGCTCGCTTGGTGCCGTCTGGGGGCTCGGCTACCGACCGCTTGCTTCTCGCGGCGGCGGTGGCGACGTGCACCTGGGCGATGGCTCCGTAGGGGACATCATCAACCTGCCGGACGCCGTGCAGACCAACAACTTCATCACCTCCAACCCGGTATCCGGCGCCCTCAATGGCCTGCTGACACTCGGCCTGCTGGGCGCCGACGATCACCTCCAGCTCGACCTGCAGCTTCAGGCCGCCGAGGAGAATCGTAAGGGCAAGGTAATTTCGTCTCCGCGCGTGGTGACGCTCGACAATCGAGAAGCCGTGATCAAGCAGGGCGTCGCGATCAAGTTCGTCGAGGTCACGGATGACAAGATCACGACCAGCTTCGTGGATGCCGTTCTCGAGCTGAAGGTCACGCCTCACATCACCGCGAACAAGTCGATCATCATGAAGATCAAGGTATCTCGGAACGCGCCGCAGCTCTCCGCTGCGACGGGCGAGGTCGTCGGCATCGACAAGAACGAGGCGACGACGGAGGCCCTGGTCCGCGACGGCGAGACCATGGTGCTCGGCGGCATCTACGTGGTCGAGAACGGGCACAATCGCAACAAGGTGCCGTTCCTGGCCGACATCCCGCTGCTCGGGGCCGCCTTTCGCAGCGCCACGGTTGCAGACGAACGTCGCGAGCTGCTGATCTTCGTCACACCCAGAGTCGTTCTCGGAGCCACGAACGATCTCTAGCGGCCAGCTCGTCTGGCTGGCGGTTTGCTACTCTGCCGCGCATGGCCCGGGGCAATCGCCGGCGCGTGATCCTGCTCACCGGAATGATGGGCAGCGGAAAGTCCGTTGTCGGGCGAGCGCTGGCCGAGCGCCTGGGCTGGAGCTTCATCGACACCGACGCTGAGATCGAGCGGACCAGAGGTCTGTCCGTGGCCGAGATCTTTCGACGCGAAGGGGAGTCGCGCTTTCGCGAGCTCGAGCGGGACGCGCTGGGGGCACTGCCGGCAGAGCGGGCGGTCGTGGCTCTCGGTGGTGGCGCCCTCCTGCAAGACGCCGCTCGCGGCGCGCTACCTCGGGGTGGCGCGCTGGTGTGGCTCGACGCCGAGCCGGAGACACTGGCCGCGCGCCTGCGTGAGGCGGACGGTCGGCCCTTGCTCGCGGGTCTCGACGCCACAGGTCGCAGGGAGCGCCTCACCACTCTGCGAGCCGAGCGCGCTTGCAGCTACGCTGCAGCCGAGGTCCGGATCCCGACGGACGGTCGCTCGCCAGACGAAGTCTGTGACGCGGTGCTCGCCGCGCTGGGTTGGGAGCACGCGGCATGACGACCGTCTCGGTGATGCTCGCCGACCGCAGCTATCCCATCCACATCCGCTGGGGCTCGCTCCGGGAGCTGGGCCAAGTGCTGGCGAGCGAGTCTGGCTTTCAGCGTGCGATCCTCGTGACGACGCCGAAGGTTGCGGGCCTGTACGGCGGAGTCGTCGAGGCAGAGCTGAAACGCGCCGGGCTGCAGAGCTCGAGCCTGGAGGTTCCAGATGGGGAGAGCGCAAAGACGCTGAACCAGGCATCCTTGCTGTACGACCAGCTGATCGAGCTCGGGGCAGATCGCCAGACGTGTTTGGTCAGCCTGGGGGGCGGCGCGACCTGCGACCTGACAGGCTTCGTCGCCTCGACGTTCCTTCGCGGTGTCCCGCTCGCGCAGGTTCCCACGACTCTCCTCGCTCAGGTCGACGCCAGCGTTGGCGGCAAGACCGCGGTCAACCACGAGCGAGGCAAGAACTTGATCGGGACCTTCTATCAGCCTCGCCTGGTGTGGGTCGATCCAGAAGTGCTCTCCAGCCTGAGCGAACGCGAGCTGCGGACGGGACTTGCGGAAGTCATCAAGGTGGCTGTGATCTGGGACGCGGACTTCTTTCGCTGGCTCGAGGAGCACCTGGAGGCGATCACGGCGCTCGAGCCGACGCCAGTCTGCGACGCGATCGCCCGCGCCTGCGCGATCAAGGCAGAGGTAGTCGGCCTCGACGAGCGTGAGGCGGGACTGCGGGCGCTGCTGAACTTCGGACATACGCTGGGTCACGCGATCGAGAACGTTGCGGGCTACAGCCAGGTTACGCACGGTGAGGGGGTGGCCATGGGCATGACGTACGCAGCACGGCTCTCCGAGGAGCGGACGCTGTGTCCGCGCGGCACACGTCAGCGGGTGCGCGCGCTTCTGGAACGTGCCGGTCTGCCCACCGAGGTCCCTGCTTCGCTCGCGGACCGCGAAGCTTACCTTCGCGCCATCGCGGTCGATAAGAAGATGCGAGACGATCGGGTAGGATTCGTCGTTCTGCGTGAAATTGGCCGCGCAGAGGTCATGAGGCTCACACCGGACGAGATCCTCGCGGGGATGGCATGAGTGCGGAACAGCCACTCGAGATTCGGTTGAAGATCGCTCGTCTGCACTGGGATCTCCAGGAGTACGACGAGGCCCTCCACTGTCTCGAGCGTGCGGTAAACGGCACGCCTGTACCGGACGAGCTTCGTTCAGAGCTCGACGCCTACCTCGTGAAGGCCGACGATGTGGGCGCCTCGCCCCTCGTCGTGGCCCGAATCCGGCGCGTCCTGGGAGCGGAAGGCCCCCGGGCGGGGCGGTACTTCGAGCCGTCGTCCCCGCTCACCACGCCCACGCTGGCCCGGCTGCTCGCAAAGCAAGGGCACGCCGACAAGGCACTGGCCGTGACGACGAGCTTGCTCGAGCAGAATCCGGACGATGAGCGCGCGCTGGCCGTCAGGGCCGAGCTCAAGACCGGCTCCGCTCGTGATCAGAACGTGATCGACGAGCTCTCGCGGTGGCTCGCAAACGCTCGACGGCTCCGACAGGGGAGGGCACACGCGTGACGTTCAAAGAGATCCTCTCGACCGTCGTCGACGACACGCCAGGAGCGTGCGCCGCTGCGATCATGGCGAGTGACGGGATTCCGATCGAGGAGCACGTGCGCGAGGAAGGTATCGATCTGGCAGCTCTGGCGGTCGAGTTCCAGCAGATCTTCGACCAGTCCAGCAAGGTGGCAGGTACGTTCTACGGCTCCGGAGACGACGCGCTCCACGAGCTGATCGTCGTGACCGAGCGGCACCAGGTCCTGTTCCGCCGGATCGACAGCGAGTTCGTGCTCGTGGTGGCGATCGAGCCCTTCGGCAGCCTGGGAAAAGCGCGCTACCTCGTGCGGACCGTGCTACAAGAGCTGAGGGAAGCGCTCTAGATAGGACTCGCGCGTCATGAAGATCCTGGTCCTGCACGGCCCGAACCTCAACCTCCTGGGCGAACGCGAGCCCGAGGTCTATGGCCGCGCGACGCTCGCCGAGATCGATCTGCGCCTCCGCGAGCACGGAGCGCAGCTCGGTGCCACCGTGGACACGTACCAGTCCAACCACGAGGGCGCACTGATCGACAGGATCCAGGCCGCCCGCCAGACCCATCAGGGGATCGTGATCAATCCCGGGGGGCTGACGCACACCAGCGTCGCTCTCCGAGATGCGCTCGCCGGCATCGACCTGCCTGTCGTGGAGGTCCACCTCTCGAACATTCATGCTCGGGAGGAGTTCCGGCACCGCTCGCTGGTCGCGGGGATCGCGGTAGGCCAGATCTGCGGTCTGGGAGCACTGGGGTATGAGCTCGCCGTCAGCGCCCTCGTTGCCCGGCTGAAGTAAGTCGTCTTCCGACTACCGACCGGCGCGTACACGTGACGCACCAGGGTCGGGTCGCGCCAGATCGGCAGGCGGCAACCGCATCTCGTAGCGCTCACATGAAGCTTCGGAATCGCCGATACCATCCGTAGCCGCGTGCTCCACGTCTCTCTTCGGTTAGAGGGGGTGTTGCGCACGCGTGACGGAACGAAAGCAAGGACTGCGACCTGGCTGCGTCGGGACAGAAGAAGCGGAAGACGCTCGAGACCGCGCAAAAGTACGCTCAGAAGGGAGCGTACGACAAAGCGCTCAAGGAGTACGCAAAGCTATTAGCTGCGGACCCCCGGGATACGAACGTCCGCTTGAAGATCGGCGACCTTCACCTGAAGAAAGGTGACAAACAGAAAGCGATCGAAGCGTACTCACAGGTAGCGCAGCAGTTTTCGAAGGGGGGCTTCGACGCGAAGGCGGTCGCGATCTTCAAGCAGATCCTTCGGGTCGACAGCGAGTGTCTGGAGGCGCGAATACAGCTCGGCGATCACTTCCAGCGCATGGGCCTGGCCTCCGACGCACTGCGCGAGTTCCAGATCGCAGTCAAGTTCTGTCAGGCCAACGACCTCAAGCGCGAAGCCTTCGATCAGCTCAAGAAGGTAGCCCTGCTCGATCCGGGGAATATTCCCAATCGGCTGAACCTGGCCAGCCTGATGTTGCGGCAGGGCCTCGAAGACGACGCCCAGCAGGAGTTCGGCCTTCTGCTGAAAGAGGTCGCCAGGCATACCAGCGCAGAGATGGCGACGCGCGTGGCAGAAGCCACGCTCGATGCGTTCCCGACCCACAAGGAAGCGCTCGCGACGCTGGCGGAGGTCAAGATCAGCACCGGCCAGCCCAAGAAGGCCATCGAGCTGCTGAAGCAAGCGCTGCCTAGCTTCGGCGATGACATCGAGTTCCACGAGGTCCTCGTCATGGCCTACGAGGCCGACGGCGACTCAGAGGGTGTGCGCGGTGTCTACCGGCGGATCGCGGAGATCTACAAGAACCGCGGCGAGCCAGATACGGCCCGCGACATTTTACAACGGCACGTGTCGGCGGAACCGCTCCTGGATACCGAAGGGGAGACCTCGCCGAGCATTCTCCTGACCGAGGAGGAGGAGCCGCCCGCGCCGCCCAAGTCGGAAGACCCGCTCACGTTGGCCGCCGACGAGCTCCTCGACCAGGGTGGGCAGGTCATCGGCGACGGGGCTCCGCTCGATGCAGCCCTCGGTCAGTCCATTCGTTCGTCGGTGCCGCTCTTCAATGCGAGCGATCTGCTGGCGGAGGCCAAGGTATCGTTGGAGTTCGGCGATGCGGAAGAGGCCGAGCGACTCGTGCAGCAGGTCCTGCGACTCGAGCCTTCGAGCACCGAGGCGAAGGAGCTGCTTGCCCGGATCGAGGCGCCGGAGGAAGTCGCTCTCGAGGTAGAAGCGGAGCCGCTCGCAGGGCCCGCTGTCCAACCTCGCCTGGAGCCGCTTGCCGAGCCTCCGCTGGAGGACGTTCTCGAAGAAGAGTCCCTCGAGACGCTGCCGGACATCGAACTGGTTCTGGACGACGAGGAGGACCGCGACGATGCCTTCGCTTCGATCGATCCTCCGCGCGGAATCGAGAGAGCTCCGCCCCCCAGCGCGGAGCCGGACGACGAAGAGATCGAGATCGACATCGAGCTGGACGAGGAGCCCGGCGAGCTCGAGGTGTCATCCGCTCCTGCCGGACGGGCGACCGACTCCCACGTCTTTGGCGCTGAGGACTGGAGCGCCGAGTCCGCGCGCGTCAGTGAGGATCTGGAGGAGGCCGAGTTCTTCCTCGAGCAGGGGATGATCCCCGAAGCGGAGCGCATCCTCCGGGAGGTGCTCGCTCGTTCACCGAACCACCCAAAGGCGATGCTGCGGCTGGGCGAGATTCTGAGCGAGCGAGGCGAGACGGTGACCTGCGGGGTCACAGATCTGCTGGGGGATACGCACGTCGACGAAGCTGAGAGCCCGGTCGAGGCGCCGCCGATCCCAGAGGTCAAGCTGGAGCGGCCGAAAGCTGCGCCGCTGCCGCGGCCGCCTAGCTTCAGCGAGCGTACCTTCCCCGACGCCACGGAGGAGACCCTCGAGGATCTGCTGGCGGACGCCGAGGCCGCTGTTGCCGCCGTCGAGCCGGAGCCCGAGGACGACTTCGATCTCGCGGCGGAGCTCGAGGACGAGGATGTTGTCCTCGCGACGGCTGAGAAGTCTGGTACAGCCTTCGACAAGGTCTTCGCAGCCTTCAAGAAGGGTATTCAGGATCAGGTCGGCGAAGAGGAGTCGGAGACGCACTACGACCTCGCCATCGCCTACAAGGAGATGGGGTTGCTAGAGGACGCGGTCCGCGAGCTCGAGACGGTGCAGCGTGCGGGCGCGCGTCCGGCCGAGACGCTCTCTTTGATGGCCGCGTGCAAGCTCGAGCTAGGCCAGGCCGCCGTCGCGGCCACGCATCTGGGAGAGGCGCTGGCGATAGTCGGCGAGGGCGCCGACTCGGCGATCTCTCTCCGGTACGACCTCGGAGAGGCGCTCCTTGCGGCCGGTGATCGGGTCGGGGCGCTCGATGCGTTCAAACAGGTCGCAGCCAAGAAGCCGGGGTTTCGCGAGGTAGCGGACCGACTCCAGGAGCTGTCCTGAGTGCGGCGACTTACCCCTTTACAGAGACGACCATGGATTATCTGAAGTTCTACGATCTCAAGCTTGAGCCATTCAAGAACGACCTGAATCGCCGCTTCTACTTCGAGAGCGATGGACAGCGGCGCGCGCGGCTACGGCTGCTACGCGGTGTCGAGCAGAAGAAGGGGCTCTCCGTATTGATTGGCGGCCCGGGCTGCGGCAAGACGACCCTGGCCCACCACCTGCGCTCCGACCTGGACGAGGAGCGCTGCGCAACGAGGCTCATCGTCGTGCCGCATTCGGCCTGCGCTCACGGCTGGCTGCTGCCCCAACTAGCAACGCAGTTCGGTGTAGATACTCCTTCCGACCACATCCCCCAGCTTCTCGAGCAGATCGGCGCCCGGCTTGCGGAAGTTCGGGATGCGGGGCAGCACTCGGTGCTCTTCGTAGACGAGGCCCAGTTGTTCCGGAACACCCAGGCGATGGAGGAGTTTCGCGGCTTGCTCAACTTCGTGCACCAGGACGAGAAGGTGATCTCGATCGTGCTCTTCGGGCTCCCAGAACTTTCGGACGTGATCGCTTTGGATCCACCGCTCGAGCAGCGAATCGACGTCCGTGTGGAGCTGCGGCCGATGGAGCAGGAGGAGACCACCGCCTATATCCAGCATCGCCTCGGCTGCGCCGGAGCGTCGGGTCCGGTTCTGGGCAAGGAGGCGATCGAGGCACTGTACCGCTATTCGAGCGGTGTCCCGCGCGTCCTCAACACGCTTGCCGACAACGCGATCTTCGAGGGGTTTCTCGCCGAGGCCACGCCGGTCGATGCTTCGATCGTCGCGGATGCTGCCGACGAACTGGGCCTCAGTTCCGGGGACGACTCGCGGGCCGTATCCAGGGTCAGCCCGCCGGCCGCCCCCTACGTCGAGGGTTCCCGCGCGGCATCGTCTGCAAATCAGGACGTGCCGCCACTCCCCGCAGCTTCCGCCTCGGCCGTCGCGCTCGAGCTGCCCGACGACGAGGAAGGTAGGCCGGCGGAGGCCGGACCCTCGAGCTGGGAGAGTGGGCTGTGGGAGGAGCCAGAAGAGGACGATACCGGTGGGCTCGAGTTCAAGGACTTCCCGAGCGGCCCCGGGGACCTCGAGGATCCCGGTCCGGACGAGGAGTTCGGGGTTGGGGAGGTCGATGCGGCTGAGAACGAGGCCCCCGACTCCGGGAGCGAGGATGAAGACTTCGATCTCGAAGGGCTGCTGCAGCTCCCGACCGACGAGCCCGAAGAAGCGCCCATAGCGCCCGCTGACCCGGAGCTCGAGCTGGACATCAGCCCGATGGAAGACGACATGGACGACCTGGAGTTCGAGGCGGTCGCCGGGACGGCTGAGCCAGAGGAGATTACCGCCGAGGTCGAGGGCACAGCCGAGCCAGTCGGCTCGGACTCGGGCCCTGATCTGGAGAGTCTCCTCACGGGCGTTGACGAGGCGGCGGAAGCCGCTGCAGAGCCGCTCGAAGTCGGCGAACCCGTGGCTGCGTCGGACGACGACGACTTCGAAACTCTCTTCGACGCCATCCAGGTCGACTAGTCGCGGGACGGACGCGCAACGACCAGGCAACCAGCCAGCGCGGCGTACGCGGCGCGTGCAGCGAAGGCCCAGGCCTGCGCGAAGAGTGGGTGGCCGCGGCCGCCCGCGGCCGGGTCCCACAAGAACTGGGAGGAGCCTCGAGAGAGGTGCTAAGCTCGGGTGGCGGGCGGGAGTAGCTCAGTGGTAGAGCAATAGCTTCCCAAGCTATGGGTCGCGGGTTCAATCCCCGTCTCCCGCTCCAGACGGTTGCCCCTCCCCGGGGGCCGACCGACTGTTCGCAGCGCTTGCCCCGCATCTTCTTCACCCCAAAAGCCTGCCATCTGGCCTTGGAGTCAGGCCATTGTGCGGGATTCGCTAGGCGAAAGGCTTCCACAGCAGCAGAAGTCGTGGCAGAAGCGTGAGCGATGCCAGGAGTCCGATGAACATCGCGAGTCCCGTCAAGGCGCCGAAGTAGATGGTCGGAAGGAAGTTCGAGAGCATGAGGATCGAGAAGCCGAAGATGATCGTCGTCGACGTGTAGAGCACCGCCCTCCCGATGTTCGAGTGACAGACGCGCAGGGTCTCCGCGTAGCCGGGCTGCTGGGGGAACTCCTCGCGGAAGCGGTAGATGTAGTGGATGGCATTATCGACCGCGATGCCGATCGTGATCGCGGCGATCGTGATGGTCATCATGTCCAGTGGAATCCCGGCAAGCCCCATCAGTCCGAGGACGGTGGTGGCGGCGAGCACGTTGGGGATGATGCCGATGACGGCGAGCAGGGCCGACCGGAAGAGGAGGAGGAACATGATCGCAATGCCGACCATGACTGCCCCCAGGGTCGAGATCTGCGACGTGTACAGGCTCTGGAGCATGTTGTTGTAGAGAACGAGCATGCCGGTCACGGTGACGTCCTCCGGAGCCAGGTCCAGTCGACCGTGGAGATCGTCGCGGATCCGTTCCAGCAGCTCCTGTCGGCGCAGGTCTTCCCTGGAGTCCAGGATCCGGACCTGTATGCGCGCTTCGTTGTGCTCGAAGGAGAAGTACGGATCGACGAGGGACCCTTTGACCTCCTCGGGCAAGCGCTGGTAGAGCAGGGAGAGCTCGAGGCCGTCGAGTTCCTTGCCGTCGTTCAGCTCCTCTGCGACGCGGATGACAGACGCGAGGGACAGGACCTTGCCGACCTCAGGCAGCCCGTCCAGGTAGTCGTGGACCTGCTTGATCCGCTCGATCCGGAGGGGAGTGAACCAGTACGCCGGTGCGGCAGCCACGTCGATATCCCAGTCTTCGAAGTCCTCTTCGTCCAGCTCCTCCAGCTCCGCCACCTCCTCCTCTTTTGGCGCGCTATCAAGGTTGAGCAGGACCTCCAGCGGGGTGGTTCCCCCGAGCTTCTCGTCGATGAGCTTCATGCCCTGGTAGATCTCGGTATCGGTCCGGAAGTAGTTGATGAAGCTGTTCTCGACGGTAAGTCGCGAGATCCCGATCCCGCTGACGATCATCATGACGACTGCAGCCACCAGCACGACATTCCCGCGGCGTTCTGTGAAGGCGGCAAGCCTGCTGGTGACCCGCAGATCTTTCTGCTGGCGAACGCCGGACCGCGGCTTCCCGAGCAACATCAGCACCGTGGGAAACAGCGAGAAGCAGGTCAGGAAAGCCACTGCCAATCCGACGCTCATCATCCAGCCGAAGTCCTGCACGGGCTTTATGTTGCTGAACACAAGCGAGCTGAACCCGATGATGGTCGTGAGCGCGGTGTAGAGGCACGGCCAGACCATCCGTCGCAGTGTCAGGGAGACCAGCTCGAGGTGACTGGCTTCCGGCAAGTCGCCGTACAGCTGTCTGTATCGGACCGCGAGGTGGATGTTCATGGAGATCGTGATAATCAGCATCAGCGACAGGAAGTTCGAAGAGATGACGGTGACTTCCCAACCGATCAGCCCGAGGAGCCCGATCATGGTCATG
The DNA here is from genome assembly GCA_965247115.1 of Myxococcota bacterium. Classification (GTDB taxonomy): domain Bacteria; phylum Myxococcota_A; class UBA9160; order SZUA-336; family SZUA-336; genus JAUXJB01. The sequence goes on along the minus strand of CBDFGR010000003.1, from coordinate 174,970 downwards.
CCAGCGTAGAAGCAGCTCAGCAAGGGCAGAACCACCCACCGAGTCTGGCGGAAGATCACGGTCAGCACGACGATCAGGAAGACGAGGACGCCTGTTCCGAACGTGATCAGGTCGTTCCGTACGAAGGTGATCATGTCGTCCGCGATCATGGGCACCCCGCCAAGGTGTAGACGGACGAGCCCGCGGTACCCGCTGAGCACCGCTCGCACCTGCGCGATTTCCCCATGGCGCCTCTCGTTGAACGTCTCCCGCTCCGCTTTGTACGCGACCGATACTGCCTTCAGCTCCCGCCGGTCGGCGTCGCTCAGCTGCCCGGATCCCTGTCTCATGAACAGCCTGTTGCGCGCCTCCTGGAGGGTGGAGAGGCGCTGGTCTTTCTCCAGGCTGATCAGCAGCCCCGAGGTCTGCATGTCCGGGCTGATCAGTTGATCTCGGTAGACCGGGCTGTTGACGAGCTCATCGCGGGCCCGCGCGCGGTCGACTGTGGGAGTCTCCAGAGTCTGGACAGACTCAGCCATCTGTAGCAGGGGAACGTCGGAGCTCCTGACCAGCGGTACGTCCAGGATGCTCAGGACGGAATCCACGCCTTCGAGCGAACGCAGCTCGTCGCGAACCCGTTGGAGAAGGGACAGGGATTCGTCGGAGAACAGGTCGCCGGGGGGCGTGAAGGTGACGACCAGGAAATCTCGGGTGTCGTAGCGCGCGCTGACCTCGCGGAACAGCTGAAGATCCTTGTCGTTCTCCAGCAGGAGCGAGTCGGCCGAGGCGTCGAGCCGGAAGTCCTTCGCGTGGTACGAGAAGAAGGCGAGAAGCAGAAGTAGGAGCGTGAGAGCAGTCTGCGGGCGTGTCAGAAAGAGCCCGTGATATGCGTGTTGCAGTAGGCGGACCATGTCGGGGGCGGCGCCGTCACCAGACGTGACGTGCGATGGAGCTTAGCCTACCACGTCAGGTCTTGCGGGACCCGCAGGTAGAGGCGGGGTAACCCTGCAAGCGCCGCGAAAGCGGCGCGCGCAGCGAAGGGCAAAGCCCTGAGCGGAGGCGGGCGGCGCGCGACCGCTAGCGCGCCGGGTCCCGCAAGACTGGGCAAGGAGTCGGAGGCCGGGGCCGGGGCGGCAGCTCCCGTGCAGCTTTGGGGAAGCTAGCCGAGTAGTCCGCAGAGAAGGAAGAGGGCTTCGGGTCCGAGGTTCTGAAACTGCACCGCGAAGCCGCCGTCCGTCGTGCGTACGACTTCCGACGAGAGTTCGAGCGAGCAGTGCTCGGCGCCGTCCGGAAAGTAGCGCACGAGGATGCCCAGGCGCGTGCCTTTGCTGACGGGAGAGGACGCTCGCTCGATGAGGGCACCGGAGGCGGAGATGTTCGCGATCGTGCCATCGCCCCTGAGATCGGGACCCCAGTACGCGACGGGTGCCGGGATCTCGTGGCGGGTACTCGCGCTGCGCTCCGGGTTCATGCTCCCTTATCTGTCACGGCGAGCGCGGACTTTAGACGCGAGCTGCGGGCGGGAAGCGACTCGGCGGCGCGGCGCGCGGCTTATGGGTCAAGGTGGAGCCCCCAGGCTAAAGTTCACGCGCGGCCCCGCCGATTCGGTGCGGACGACCGGCTGTCCGGGGGGTTCACGGGTGGGCAAAAGTGTGGATGCGAGGCGCGCGGCTGCGGATGCGACGCTGGATTTCCTGTACGGCGTTGCTGACGAGGCGCGCGATCGCGGCAACCACAGGAAGCTGGAGAGCGCCGAGCGCGCGATCGTCGGCGAGGAGCAGCGCAAGGCCGCGTTCGACTCCGGAGTGGCGCTGGAGAAGTCGACCTTCTTCGTCGGTCCCCCTGAGGCCCCCGCTCCTCTAGAACGCCCAGGCCCCGCGCTGGAAACCGTGCCTCGGGAGGCGGTTCTCATGGTCTACGGCGGCGGAGAGATCGGGCGCGAATTCACCGTAGCCGGCCCGAGGACGGTGGTAGGTCGCGACCCTGGAGTCGAGGTGACGCTCGAGGATGACTCCGTGAGCCGGCGCCACGCTGCGATCATCCGGACCGGCGAGCGGTACTTTCTCCGCGACCTCGAGAGCAAGAACGGCACCTACTTCCGCGGTCTCTTGCAGGGAGCCGAGCAGCCCCTCCAGGACGGCGACCGCTTCCGGATCGGCCACTCCGACTTCGTGTTCCGCTGCCGAAGGTTTACTGGTCCCGGAGAAGCGCGATGACGCGCTGGTGCTGCTCGTCGATGCGAGCAGGGTCGTAGTCCGGGTTGCCTGCCTTGAGGTCGTTCAGGATCCGTTCGGCCTCCACGTACTGACCTTCATTCGAGTACGCCATGGCCTGGTCGAACATGGCCTGCGAGAACAGGTCGTCGGTCTCGGAGTACCCCATCGAACGCAGGTGGACCAGGAGCTCCCGGTAGCGCTGTACCGCTAGCGTCCAGTTGCCCTCGTCAAAGGCCGACGATGCCTGTGCCGTCAGGTACTCGTACCGATCGGTCGGGGCTCGGTCGGCCGTCTCCCGGACGAGCTCCGCGATCTCCTCCGGGCGATACGTCGGCGCCTCTACTTGAAGCTCCAGCAGAAGCGTCTGCGCGACGTCGCTCCTGCCCCGGTTCAGCTCGCTCGCGGCTTGGTTGAAGAGGAGGGCTGCGGCGGACTCGTCGTGGACCCCGTCGTTGGCCTCGAGGTATCTCTCTCGCACCACGCGGTACGCCTTGGCTGCTTCCTCCCACCGTCCCTCCGCGAACAGGCTTGCAGCGTAGTCGTCGGCAACGGCGAGAAAGTCAGCTCGCTCCTCCTCTGCGCTGGAGCTTTGCTGGGCGTCGTCGGTGGCGATGAAGCGCTGGTAGCCCCAGTAGATCGGGAAGGCGGCCGCCAGGGCCACGATCAGCATCCACGCTCCGCCTTCTCGGGGTCGTTCTCTGCGCTGCGCGAAGCTTGGTCGCTCGCTCCCGGCGCTCGGCGAGCTCTCGTCCGCAGGTCCTCTGTCCTCGGGAGTACTGATCTGCTCCTCCTGACGGGGGCCATACCAGTATAGGGTAGCCATCGGCTTCGCCCCAGAAGGCCCATGGTACATTGGCCCGCTCTACGGCCCGCCACTGGAGCGAAGCACATGAACGCAGAACGACCCGATCTCTTTCGCACCATGTACACGATGCGCGCGCTGCGCAGGTTCAGGCCCGATCCGATTCCCGAGGAGGTGCTCTTCCAGCTGTTCGACGCGGCAATCCGAGCGCCATCCGGTCAGAACGTACAGGACTGGCGCTTTGTTGTGGTCACCGACCCGGCCGTGAAGCGCAGCCTACAGGCGTGGGCGGAGGAGGGCTGGGCCCGCTACCAGCCCGAGTACGTCGAACGGCCGGAGCTCATGGACGCGCTTCCTCGGACGCGCCGGCTCTCGCTGCGTAGCGTCGAGCACCTCGTCAAGCATCTTGCGCAGGTCCCCGCCGTGATCGTGGTCTGCGGTTTGCGCGGGCGCCACTCCACCCCGGGCGGCAGCACTTTCCCGGCGGTCCAGAACCTGCTGCTGGCGGCTCGAGCACTGGGACTCAGCGGCTCCGTTTTCAACCTGCCGCTGGGACATGTCACCGAGCTGATGGAGATGCTGGATATTCCCGAGAGCAATCAGGTCTTCAGCCTGCTTCCCATCGGCTATCCCTCCGACAAGCACGGTCCCGTACGCCGCAAGCCGGTAAAGAGCGTGGTGTTCCGGGAACGCTTCGCGCAGAGCTGGGAGTTCGCGGAGAAGCAGCCCGACGAGGGGTGGCAGGACCGCTGGATCGGCGAGGGATCGTAGCTCCTACGGGAGCCCCTCCGTGAACGACCAGTAGGGGAGCTCGCCGCTCATCAGGGAGAACAGCCGGCGGCTGGACGGGTCGAGTCCCTCGAGCACGCCGATCAGGTCGGCAATAACAAGCTGCTTCGTGGCGTAGTAGGAGTGGAACTCGGGTACACTCCAGGGTGTCACCTCGACTCCCGTAGCATCTACGGTGTCCACTCCTGCAGTGAGCGTGATGGGGAGACCGAGTCGCCTTGCACTTCGAATCTTGCTCGACACGTTGAGCGCGCCATCCTGGTCGGAGACGTACACTGTCCAGCGTCGGGCGAGACCGCGGACCCGCGGTGCGGTCTGCTCTGCGAAGATCTGCGCGTCGAAGTCCGGAGCGGCCAGGATGACGTTCTCGAAGAGTGGTGGGTCTCCTGGGTTCGTGCGCGTCGCGATGAGCATCAGGGCCCTGAGCAGGCCCTCGTTGCCCATGCTGTGCGCGATCAGATGCAGCCTTCGGGGGCTCCCCTCCTCGATGATCTCCGTCAGGAACCTCTCGATATGAGGCACGCTCCACTCGATGTCTTCGCGATCGGGCAGGTAACCAAGGGCGCTCCCGTCGGACGGCCAGGAGAACATGATCGGAGCACCGCGGAAGCCGAGGTCGTACGACATCTGCGCGGTCCTCCGCGCCACGCTGCCGAACGTGGTGTTGAAGCCCGGAATGAAGACCATGGCGTCTGCCCGCGGGCCCTCGCTCACGTCCTCCGAATGCAGCTTGGAGCGCAGGCCTCGAAAGAAACCGGCCTTGTCCATCGGCTCCACCTTCTTCAACGAGATGTGCTGCCTCCCATCGGCCAGGTACTCGAGGTCGAGAAATGGCGTCTCGAGAGAGCCCGGCTTGTGCGCGCGCAGCGGGATCGAAACCTCGCACGCGCCGTAGTGGAGCTGGCCGACACGGCTGCGTTCGCTGGAGTAGAGATCGACGGGATCTGACGAACGCTTGGGCTTGCGGTTCGTCCCGTAGAGGATGGTCTGGACGTACGCGGAGCTGGGAGCTCGGGTTCGGAGGCCAGCGCCCTCGACGCTGGCCACGTAGTCCGCGATCGCACCGATCCGGGTGAGATCGCCGGAATCGGGAACCCTCACCTCGTACTCGTCGCTGATGCGCGCCAGGACCTCGAACGCCGTAGCGCGATCCACCCCCAGGTCCTCGACGAGGTCGGTGCCGGGGCTCAGGCTCTCGGCGGGAACCCCGAGCTGGCGTGCGACGGTGCGGCGGACCGAGTCCTCCATCTGGCTGCCTGCCGCGGCCGGCTCGCCGCCGGCGCACGCGCTTGCGCGAACCCTGGTGTCGACGCTCCCCCACGCCTCACCGCTGCTCGACTGGCGCGGCTCGAGTAGCTCGATCTCGACCGACACGCCCCGTGCGTGGAGCGAGGCGAGAAGCGCGAGGAGCGGCCCGCCAGCATCGGTGCCACCGGAGCTAAAAACGAGGATCCGACTACCCTGCTCTGTCCCGCGTTCTTCCAGGACGCGGGCCGCGGTGACCAGGGCCCCGAGCAGCGAAGCGGTCTCTGGAACTGGCGTTGCGGTGGCCACGAGTGTCCGGAGGGCGCCGATGTCCGTCGTTGGCAGCTGAAGAACCACGGCCTCCGCGGCAAATGCGATCAGACCCACTTGTGCTTCGCCCGGGGGCAGAGCGTCCAGGTGTTCTCGGACTCTCGCGATTGCGAGTGAGAGCAGGGAGTCCTCGCCCGCTGGACACGTCGTGGCCATGCTCTCGGACACATCCATGACCAGAAGCGTCTCGCCCGCCCAGGCCGCAGGGGAGAGCAAGAGGAGGAGCATTGCCCATAGGGCTGCGCTCCTTCCACCTCCGCAGAGGCCAACGGCCCTGGCTGCGCGCGCCGCGTCGCGGCGCTTGCAGGGGTGGCTCATCTCGCTGCCCCTCCGCGCGTGGTGCCGCGCTGCGTATCGTATCGGCAGCAGTGCCCACCCACCATCATGCTTCTTGCCGGCGTCCAAGCTAACGAGGGATAATACCCTCACTACTCACGCTCGAGAAAAATGCGGAAGGAGGAACTGTGATGGGCAGACTTCTCGTGGCCACGCTACTCGCGACCTGCCTGGCCGCACCGGCACAGGCGGACCAGCTGTACGGACAGCCGATCAGGCAGTACGTCGTGTACGCCGGGGACGCGCTTTTCACCCGACCCGCGACCTTGGGCGTTACTCTCGTCGGGGCTGCTATCTATGCGGTAACGCTGCCGTTCACCTATTTCAGCCGGGATCCCTCGTTCTTCGACGTGCTCGTGAGGGGTCCCGCAGAGGCGACCTTCATACGCTGTCTCGGCTGTCGGGTCAGCGGGTGGAAGAGATCCGCGACCCCGCTCGTGCAGCCCTAGTCGCTAGCGGGAGGCTCGGGCGGGCGCCGACCTTCCGCCCGTCTGGAACATGGCGTGCAGCCACAGCCAGGTGTTGGCGATGGATGGACTCATCCTCCACTGGGCCGTGCGCACGCGCCGCAGCGGGCGTCCCCTGCAGCGGGACCCCATCTCCCGAAGCAGCATCTCCGCCTCGCGGCGCTGGCCGGTCTTGGCGAGCAGCAGCGAGAGATCGAGGACGGTCTCGAGCTCCCAGGGATCGACGGTGCGCATGCGCCTGAGCAGGTAGATCGCCTGCGGGCGAAAGCGTCGGCCCCGGAAGCGCCGGCGACCCTCGAGGAGGGCCTCTCTCGCGTCGGCGTCGCGGCCTCGCTGCCGCTCCAGCTCGAAGATGGCAAGCCAGGTCTCGAGCTGCCGAGGCAGGTAGCTCCCCGCCTCCCGGTAGATCCCCAGCGCCTTCTCCGTCAACCCCTCTCGTGCCAGGCCTCGCGCGGCGCGACGGTAGCTCACCCAGGCATCGAAGGTCTGGCCGGTGCGAGCGAGCAGGGGGGCGAGCTTGCCGTGAATCTCCGCGTTGCCCGGCTCGACGGCGAGCACCCAGCGGTAGAGCGCGATCGCCTTCTTGCGACGACGCTTGGAGCGCGCGCGAGCCGCCGCCTTGAGCACTCGCGTTCGGTCGTAGACGGAAGTCGAGCGGAGCACAGCCACCTCGGCTGCTGTTTCGGCAGATCGCGAGGCTGCCCTTAGCCGCCGGACCGAGGGCGTCGATACGCAACGACGCTGCAACTCGTGCAGCCAAAGGCGCGAGGCAGCTGTCTGTGTGGAAGAGCTCGGGAAGCTGAGCCGTCGCCCGCCTCCTCAAGTTTGGGGCCCGCTCGACGAAGCTCCGAACAGAAGCGGGCCGATCCGGTCGGCCGCACAGCCACGCACTCCGTCGGGAGGGGAACACATGAGTAAGCACGGCCGTCTCCTGCTCTTGGTAGCAGCAACCCTTTTATGCATTCACGCGGTCCTCGCGTCTACCGCAAGGGCGGAGGAGTGGGCGATCCAGGGCTCGCGGTATCAGGCAATGGGCGGCGCTGGAGTTGCCATCGTCAACGACAACCGGGCCGCGCACTGGAACCCGGGTGCGCTGGTCTTCACGCAGTCGTCGGAGTTTGAGCTGCCCTTCAGCGCAACGGCCCTGTCCGTGGGCGAGGTGATTCGCGATGCCGACGACATCGTCCAGTTCATCGACGCGAACAGCTTTGATGCGGTTCTGACCAAGATTCAAGCCGGCCAGGTCTTGACCGCGGCCGAGCTGCAGGATTCACTCGCGCTTGCAGACAAGCTGGTCTCCCTGGGAGCCGACGCCGAGGGATTCCTGACCGGCCTGGACACGGGGCTGAACTTCCGCAGGCGGGGCCTGATGCTCAGTACCAAGACGAACGGCTCCTTTGGGCTCGACCCGATCCTCGACCTCACAGGGCTTTCCTTCAGTGACGATCTCGATGCGCTCACCCAGGTGGCGAACGTGGTGGGTGTGGGCGCCGACCGTTCCGGGGTCTTCACGAATGCTGGCAGCCAGGCGCTCGCCGACACCATTGCGTTGGCTCTCGGGACCTGGTCTCAGGACCAGGCCGAGGAGCTCGTCTTCCAGGCGGAGCTCGCAGGGCTCGACACGTCGACGCTGCCCATCCAGGACATCGTCTCGCGCGTCGCGAACGCGACCGGCGGGATCACAGCACTCGATCTCTCGCGGAACGGGAGCGGCGTGCTCGTGCAGGGGCTCCTGACGCAGGAGGTCGGGCTTGCCTACGGGCATCCTCTGTTCAGCGAGCGGATCGGTGTCGGGGCCAGCGTCCGCGCTGTATACGGGATGTCGTACTACACCTTTATCCAGTACGACGACATCACCGGTACGGATGATCTGGTCGATGACATCACCGATTCCAACAACAGGGAGACCAGCCAACGCATGGCGGTAGACGTCGGGGTCTTGCTCAAGCCCGTGGACTGGCTCCGCGTCGGGGTCGTCGCAAAGAACCTGAACACGCCGGAGTTCAAGAGCAACGGTCCTGACGGTGTGGAGCTCGACGAGCAGATCCGCGCCGGCATCGGCCTGAATCTGACACCGAACTGGCTGCTGGCCGCGGACTACGATCTCACGGAGAACGAGTCCATCAACGTCGACGGCTTCTCCTCGCGCATGCTCTCGCTGGGTACGGAGCTCCGGATCCCCTTCTGGGTGGGGAGCCTCGCGCTCCGGGCCGGGGCCTACAAGAACCTCGCGTCCGACGGGGACGATGGGATCACCGTCACCGCGGGATTCGGTCTGCGCTTCACGCACCTGCAGCTCGACGTTGCGGCCGGTGCCGCTACCACGACGGAAGAGCTCGAGGCCGGCGGCTCGGACCTACCGTCGCGCATGCATGTGTCTGGAACGATCAAGTGGGTGTCGGAGTTCTAGGTCCCCACTGAGCTACGGGACGAACTGCTCGTTCAGAATGCGCTCCTCGAGTCCGTGTCCCCTGTCGAAGAGCAGCTTGAGCTCGCACTCCCGGTCTTCGCGGATCGTGACCTCGACGACGTCGCGGACCTCGTTCGAGTCCGCAGCGCAGCTCACGGGACGCTTCGCGTGATCAAGCACTTCGAGCCGGACCGTGGCGTTGCGGGGCAGGAGAGCACCGCGCCAGCGTCGTGGGCGAAAGGCGCTGATCGGCGTGAGTGCGAGCACGCCCGCGTCGAGCGGCAGGATCGGACCGTGTGCGGAAAGATTGTAGGCGGTACTCCCTGCGGGCGTGGCGACCAGGACGCCGTCGCAGACCATCTCCTGCACGCGCGCGATCTCGTCCACGTAGATGCGCAGCTTTGCCGCCTGGTGGGTCTGACGCAACATCGAGACCTCGTTGATCGCGAGGAGCTCGAGCTGTTCGCCCGACTGCCTGCGCGCCTCCATGCGGAGCGGGTACAGTGTGGTCACGTCGGCATCCTCGATGCGCTGCAGTAGGTCGTCCTCGTCGTAGCTGTTCATCAGGAAGCCGATCGTGCCCCGATTCATGCCGTAAATAGGCACGCCGCGCTCCCGGTTCTTGTGCAGGGTCTCGAGCATGAAGCCGTCGCCCCCGAGGGCGACAATGATGTCGGCCTCCTCGACGGACTTGCTCGCATAGCGATCGCGCAGGCGTCGGAGCGAAGCCTGCGCGACGTCCGAGTCACCGGCAACGAAGGCGATTCGTTCGAGCTCCATCACGCAGCCCTCTTCTTCAGCTCCCTGCCCGAGCTCTCCCGAGCGGAGGGAGTGTAGCCTGTCTTGTGGGGCCCTGGAGCGCGGGCGGCCGCGCTCCACCCACCTTCGTTCGCCTGCGGCTCACTGCGCGCCGCGCCTTTTGGCGCGGCTTGCGGTTGCCGGCTCTCACTCGATTGCCTGCGCGCTGTCGAGATCATGAGCTGGGGGGTGCTGTAGAGTGGCGTGGTGGCGTACTCGGCGGTGATTTTTGATCTGGGTGGTGTGGTGGTGAGCTCGCCGTTGCACGCTATTGCGCGCTATGAGCGGCGACTGGGGATTGCCGAGGGTTTTGTTAATCGCGTTGTCGTGGATACGGGGGGGTCGGGGGCTTGGTCACGGCTTGAGCGCGGGGAGCTTCCGATCGAGCAGTTCTATGACGCGTTCGATCGTGACTGCGAGCGGGCCGGGCAATCGATCTCGGCGCGCGACATGATGGCCAGCATTGCCGAAGGCGCCGGGCCGCGGCCGCAGATGATTGCTGCCATCCGCGCGATCCGCGAGCAGGGCTTGCGCGTGGCGGCACTGACGAACAACTGGATTTCGGAAGAGAAGCGCGAGGCAGGAGCGCACGAGCTGCGCCCTCTGTTTCACGTCTTCGTCGAGTCGAGCGTGGTCGGCCTGCGCAAGCCGGATCCCCGGATCTACCGGCATGTGTGCGCCGAGCTCGGCGTGGAGCCGCGCGCCGCCGTCTTCCTGGATGACATCGGCCGGAACCTCAAGCCCGCTAGACAGCTCGGAATGACCACCATCAAGGTCGAGGATCCCGATCAGGCCCTCGCGGAGCTGGAGGCTTCGCTCTCGCCGCGCGGTGCTAGGCGGCCTCGAGCCCGTCGAAGCGATCCAGAATAGAGAGGCCGTCGGGGTGCGTGAGGATCTCTGCCTTGAGGCTCCCCCGTTCGCGCTCGGCTACCAGCTTGGGTTGCTCCACGGTGGCCCACTGCACGATCGTTCGCCAGATCGGATCGATGACCTCCGCGCCCGGGATGCCTTCGCCGTCGGTCTTCCGGAAGGTCAGGCTCTTGAGCTCTCCCAGGTAGAGTCGGAGCGAGGTCACGTGGATCTCCTCGTCGCGGCGTATCCGTCCGATCAGCTCGGCGGCCTCCTCTGACTCTGCGCGGCGCTGGGTGAACAGCTCGGGGTCGCGAAACAGGCGCTGCGAGAACGCGAAGCCGAGCTCGGCGCGGAACTCGATCATGAGCAGGTTGAGCAGGAACTGAACGAGTCGATCGTGAGGCAGCGAGAGCCCCTCGATCTCGGCAGCTTCTCCCTCCGGTCGGCCGATCCGTTCGGGCACCGGCGGATCCGGAAAGTCCGTCTCTCCATAGGCGAGGTCGCGTGCCGCGAACCACATCACGTCGTGCCCACCAATGCCGAGCTCAGGCTGTCCCCCCTCGTCGATGCCGTGCGCCACCAGCAGACCCTTTTTCAAGTGCCCGACGGCCATCTCTGAGATGTCCTCGCAGATCACGTCCTGAAGCTCAGGGAACTGCGCCTCTGCAAGGAAGCGCCCGCGGCCCTCGATCTTCCCGGTGATGGTGAGTGAGTTCCAGAAGGGCTGGAGAATCCCCTCCTGGAGCAGGAGCTTCTGCTGCGCCTCGCTCGGATAGCGCTTTCCTGCCAGCAACGAGGAGTCCGCCGCCAGCAAGTCTCCGCCACGCGCGCGCAGCGCGTGGGTCCAGGCTGCGATTGCCGGCTCGCGCACCGCGAGTCGTGGAGGCATGTAGGTGCCGCTCGCGTCGAAGCCCCCATGGATGCGGCGTCCGGCCACGACGTGTTCCCGCGCGTAATCGTGCGAGCGCATGAGCTCTTCTTCGCAGTACACGAGCCTGGTCACGTTCGAACCTCCTTACTCGGAGCTGCCGGTTTGGGCACCAGCGCGCGCTCGCAGAAGCGGGTCAGGTTGTCCAGGAGTCGAGCGCGGTCAGCGGAACACGCGATCCCGCACGACTGCTGCACCATCCCGACGATGCCCCACGCGATCACTGGCGGATCGTAGTCGGAATAGATCTCGTTCCGTGCCATGGCGCGGCGAAGCATCTCGGCCAGCTGACTGGCCAGGCGCTCGCGCAGGCCCGCTCGGCCGGGCAGGTGGGCCGAGATCACGGCCTCGTCTGCAAAGGCTGCGCGCAGCACCCCGGGCTGCCGGTCGCGGTAGTCGAGGACGGCCTCGAGCGCCGCGCCGAACTGCGTCGAGAAATTCGCCGTTCCCTGGAGCCGCTGTCGGATGTGCTCCAGGAGCTCGCTCGCAGCCTCATCGGTGAAGGCCAGGAAGGCAGCCGGCTTGTCCGGGAAGTGCAGGTAGAAGGTATCGGCCCCCACGTCGGCCAGGCGAGCGACGTCCTGGGGACGGGTGGCGTCGTAGCCGCGCTCGACGAAAAGCCGCCGCGCGGCGTCCAGGAGCCGGCGTCGGGTCTCCGCCTTTCTCCGTTCCCGCCGGTCGGGAGCCGCGTCCTGACTGGTCAAAGGCATAGACTGATTGTTTGTCATTTTTGACAGCTGGTCAATCTGGTCGCGACAGCACCCGGTACCGGTTCAGTGCGTGGCTGCGCCCGTCGCTGGCGAAGGCCGCGACCGTCACCAGCCCCAGCCCTTCGAGAAGCTCCCGCTCCTCGTCCGGATCCAGCCAATGGCAGTAGCGCAGCGCATCCACCTCCGGCGCTCCCCAGCGCAACAGCATGTCGCCTCGCTCGAGCTGCTGCGGGTCAACCGGCTGCGGCGCCCTGCGGTTGTACTCGGATACGCTGAGCTCCCGCTTGGCGAAGCGCGGGTCCGCACCGAAGTCCCAGAAGGCGAGGGCGAGGAGGCCCCCCGGCCCGAGCCGTTCGACCATGCTCAGGAGCAGCTGCCGCCGTCGAGAGGCCCCAGGAATGTGGTGGAGGACGCCGAACGCAGCAACGCACGCCCGGGAGGCGGCGTCCCTCGGCGGCTTGAGTGGATCCTCTACCAGGTCGCGCTGCTCGAGTGTGGCATCCATCCCGCGCGTGGCGATCCGCGCTTCCTCGAGCAAGCTGGCGCTCGCGTCGATGCCCCGATACACAACAGGGCGCTCGAAAGTCTCGTACAAGAAGCGGGCGAAGCGAGCGTTTCCGCAGCCAATCTCGAGGACGGATAGAGGAGTTCCTGGCACGCCGGCGCGCGCCAGGTACGGGACCAGGCGCGTCCAGCCCGGCCACGGGTCGCGGCGGGTCAGGTGGAAGGACACGGCATGGTCGCGGTAGAAGGCGCGGTTGATCGAGTTGAGCGCGTGAGCGGTCGCGTCGTTCACGGCTGAGCCCGGAGGGCATCCCACATGACGAGCCGCTGGACCAAACCCAGCTTCGATCCAGAACAACACGAACGCGAGCTCGTCGCCATCATCTCCGAGGTCCGATCTCTGCCCGCCTTCTCGCAGCGTGATCTGGAGCGGATTCTGCGCAAGCACCCCCGCGACGGCAAGGGCTTCTTCTCGCGCTCCGAGCTGATCGCGGGCTTTCGCCGGCTGGCTAGCGAGCGCGGCTGGGAGAACGAAGCGTCCTTTCTGGAAAAGCTGCGCAAGCGCCGCGTGCGTACGCTGAGCGGGGTCGCTCCGGTCACGGTGTTGACGAAACCCTTCCCGTGTCCCGGCCGCTGCATCTTCTGTCCCAGCGATGTGCGCATGCCCAAGAGCTACCTTGCGCTCGAGCCTGGTGCGCAGCGCGCGGCAGAGCAGAATTTCGATCCGTACCTGCAGACGCGGGTGCGCCTGCAGGCCTACTACGAGCTGGGTCATCCGATCGACAAGGTCGAGCTCATCGTGCTCGGCGGTACGTGGTCGTACTATCCGGAGCCGTACCGGATCTGGTTCATCAAGCGCTGTATCGACGCGCTCAACGACTTCGGAAGTCCGGATGGCGCAGCGGCCAGCCCGGCTTCGCCCGGGCCCGACTTTCGCGAGGTCTCGGCAGCGGTCCACGGTGCGGATGCGGGACCCTCCTACAATACCGTCGTCTCTACGTACCTGCGCGAACGCCTCGCAGGCGCGCTGGTCGGCGCGTGGGAGAGCGCGGGGTGGGATGACCTCGAGGCGGCCCAGCACGAGAACGAAGGGCGGCGCTACCGTGCGGTCGGCATCTCTCTCGAGACCCGCCCGGACCACGTCAGCCCGGAAGAGGTGGTGGCACTGCGGCGCCTTGGTGCGACGAAAGTACAGGTCGGAGTGCAGAGCCTCTCGAACGAGGTGCTGGCGGCGAACCAGCGTGGTCACGACGTAGCCACTACCCGGAGGGCCCTTGGCCTGCTGCGACAAGCCGGGTTCAAGATCCACGTGCACTGGATGCCGAACCTGCACGGCTCAAGCGTCGAAGCGGACCTGGAGGACTACGACCGGCTCTTCGAGGATCCGGCGGTCCGACCCGATGAGCTCAAGATCTACCCGTGTAGCCTGATCGAGAGCGCCGAGCTGATGAAGCAATATCGGTCGGGCTCCTGGCAACCGTACACGCGCGAGCAGCTGCTTCAGGTGCTGGAGCACGCGCTCCCGAGCACGCCGGCCTACTGTCGTCTCACGCGCGTGATTCGGGACATTTCGTCGACCGACATCGTCGCCGGAAACCGGACCGCCAACCTGCGCGAGGTCGTCGAGACGCGACTCGCGGCGCAGGGCCGACGGCTCGCGGAGATCCGCAGCCGCGAGATCCGCGACGGAGCTATCGACGCGAGTCAGGCCGAGCTCCGCGAGCTCCGCTACGAGACGTCAACCGGCACCGAGCACTTCCTGTCGATGACCACGCCGGACGACCGTCTCCTCGCTTTCCTCCGCCTTGCACTCCCGATGGACCGCGCATATATCGACGAGATCGCGAACAGCGCCATGATCCGCGAGGTCCACGTCTACGGCGCCCTCACCCCCCTCGGAGAGCGCCCCACTACCGCCCCCCAACACCAGGGCTTCGGTCGACGCCTCATCACCCACGCCACGAACCTCGCTCGCAGCGCCGGCTACCCCGACCTGGCCGTAATCTCCTCCATCGGAACGCGCCGCTACTACACCCGCCTGGGCTTCCACCAGGGCCCCCTCTACCAACACCTCCCCCTCAACCCGGCGCGAAAAGTCCAGATCAAGGACCGTCCCCAAGTTCAGCTCTGACGGGCGCGCAGGAACAATGACGCGGGCCGATGAGACAACGGAGCATTGGGGGGCCCCACAAGGCAAGCGCCGCGGGAACGCGGCGCGCGCAGCGCGGGCCGGAGGCCAGCGCGAAGGTGGGTGGCGCGCGCCCGCTCGCGCGCCGGGTCCCACAAGTCACGCCTCGAAGTCGCGGTGCTTGCGACCCACGAAGGCGACGTGCACCAGCGGCTCTCCCTGGGTCGTCAGCCGGTGCCTGTAGCGCTCTCTAGCGTGAAGTGAGATGGCGCCGCTCTCGACCATCTGGCGTACGAGGGCAGCGAAGTGAGACTCACGCTGGCCCAGGAGGGCCTCTTCATGGAGGTGGAACGCGACCCAGCCGCCGGGTGCCAGGACGTTGAACGCCTCGGTGAAGGCGTTCGGTGCTGGCTCATCCGCGCTGAGGGGCTCTACCGAGGCAAGGCAGTTGAAGTCGAAGTGCATGAGCTGGTCTCGCTGCGCCTCGCTCAGCCGGCGCATGTCCATGACCAGATAGTCCTCGTATACACCGGGATTGTCGCGCGCGGCCGCGGAGGCTGCCGCCGGGGAGCGGTCTATGCCGTAGATCTGGCGCGCCCCGAGTTCGGCGAGCTCGCCGCCGACCCAGCCGTTTCCAGCACCGAAGTCGAGCAGGCGCAGACGCTCGATACGGCTCCCTACGGTCTCGACCTCGCGCGCGAGCATCCTGGAGATCGTCTCCGCTGCCTGGCCCTCGAGCAGGTCCCGAACGAGGTACTCGTAGACGTCCGGGCGCTCCCAGAAGTAAGAGTGCTCCGCGAGCCGTACTGCCTGCCAGGACCCACCCTCGTCCACCAGGCAGTACTCCACTTCGCCGCGCGAGTCGTCGGCCGGTGGCAGCGCGACCCTAGCGGAGTCGGGACGTGCCTCCGGCAGCTCGAGTAGATGCAGGGGGGTCTCGGCGGGGGCAGCCATGCGCACCCTGATATACCGCTTGAAGTGGCCCGGAGTCCAGCGCCCGCGGCTACAGGGTGCCGCGCTTGCCGGAGTAAAGTATTGAAACGCTTTATGGATGAGCAGTTCCGAGAGATTTCTCTCGCAGTTGGTTGTCTTCGAGGCGCACCCCCTCGCAGATACGGCCACTCCGGTGTCCGCCCGAAGACGGGTACGCACAGAATCCGAGCCGGGTGCCTTCCATCGGGGGCGGATCTGGTACAAGAGAGCTCACTCGGAGGTGTGCGATGAGTCTCGAGACCCTCTTCACGGGGACCAGCCAGTCCTTGGTCGACCTGGCTGCGCTGATCGGGCGTGTTGCCATCGGCGTCTGTTTCATAATCCACGCACTCGGGAAGCTGGGCGTGGTTGGCACAGGCACCATGGCTGGCTTCGTTGCCTGGCTGGACGAGCTCGGCGTGCCGATGCCCCACATCCAGGCTCGCATGGCCATGCTGTCGGAGTTCAGCGGGGGCGCCTTGCTCGCCCTGGGGCTGTTCACCCGTCCCGCATGTCTGCTGTTGATTCTCACGATGATCGTCGCCGGACGGATCGGTCATCGGGGCGCGGGGTATCTGATCACGAACGAGCCTCCGGGCGCCGAGTACACCATCAACCTGGCTGTGGTCTGCCTGGTCTTCGCGTTGCTGGGACCCGGCGCCTACTCGCTCGACGCTATGCTGTTTTGACGTGGTCGAGAGCGTTCGCAGCGTGATACCGGACTAGGATCGACGGTCGCGCAGGTAGCCCGAGGCAAGCGAGTCGACGTACTCGTTCCAGCGCGAGCCCGAGTGTGCACGGATCCAGCGCAGCTCGACTCCTGTATGGGAGTTGACGAGCGCGTAGAGCTCCTGGACGAGCTCGAGGTTCTTGATGGCGCCGCCCTTCCTGCGCCAACCGCGCTGTTCCCATTGCAGAGCCCATTCGTTCATCGTCTTGACGCACAGCTCACTGTCCGAATAGACGGTGGTGCGCTCGTCCTCGGGCAAGTAGCGGTAGGCTTCGATCAGGGCGCGTAGCTCCATCCGATTGTTCGTCGTGTCGGGCTCGCGGCCGTGCTTCTCTGCCACGATCCGATCGTCCTCGACGAACACGAAGGCCCAGCCCCCCGGACCGGGATTCCCCTCGCACGAGCCGTCAGTGAACATCCCTGTCTTGGGACCGGGGCGGGCATTGCGGGTCCCGACCCGCGGGCGGCCGCGGGTCACTCGCCTTCGCTCGCCTGCGGCTCGCAGTTGCGTGGCCCGGCCCGCAGCGCTTGCCCGCTCAACCCGGAGTGGTCGATGGAGCTCTCGGGAAGGGCTAGGCTGATTGGCCACGTGGGTCCCGGCACGGCGCAAGCCTAGCAATGCTTGAACCGGTCAGCGATGAGTCGGCCAGATCGCTGCGCGAGAGGCTCGACGTTCTGGCGCGGGAACTCGGGATCGCGCGGGTCGGCGTGACCCCTGTCGAGGCCTATCCGGAGATGCAGCGCGTGCGCGAGTGGGTGGCGCGCGGCTACGCCGGAGAGATGGACTACATCGGGCGGCGTCTCGAAGAGCGCGCGGATCTCACCCGGGTTCTGGCCGGGGCACGCTCGGTCATCGTTGTCGGTGTCCCCTACGATACGGGGGAGCCGGACTCGACCGCGGCGCGTCCCGAGCATACGGGATGGGTGTCCCGCTATGCCTGGGGGGACGATTACCACCGGGTGGTGTCGGCGCGCCTCGAGGCGCTGATCGCGGCGCTGCAGAGACAATTCCCACAGGCCGCATTCCGTCCCTACGTCGACACAGGTCCCGTGCCGGAACGCTTGCTCGCGCAGCGCGCCGGCGTCGGCTGGATCGGGAAGAACTCCTGCGTGATCGACCCGGAATGGGGGTCGTACCTGTTCCTTGGAGTCGTCCTCACTGACCTCGTGATCGCTCCGGATCCACCTGCAGTGGACCACTGTGGCACCTGCCGGGCCTGTCTGGATGTCTGTCCGACCGACGCGTTTCCCGAGCCAGGCGTGCTGGATGCGCGGCTTTGCATCTCCTATCTGACCATCGAGCTGCGCGGGTCCGTGCCCGCCGGGCTGCGCCCAGGCCTGGGCGACCATCTGTTCGGGTGCGATCTTTGCCAGGAGGTCTGTCCGTGGAACCAGCGAACGGGTCGGCCGTTGGCAGACGAGGAGGCGTTCCAGCCGCGTGACAGCTGGCACGCGCCATCGCTGGCTGATGTCTTGAGTCTGGACGATGCCGCGCTAAAGCTGCGTCTGCGTCACTCATCGATGAAGCGGACGAAGCTGCACGGCCTGCGCCGCAACGCTCTGATAGCCGCAGGGAACCTGGGTGACCGTGCACTGCTGCCCAGCGTCGAGCGTTATCTCGACGACCCGGACCCGGTGCTCGCAGATGCCGCGAGCTGGGCGCTCGCGCAGCTCAGCTCCTAGCCTCTCGTACGAGCGTGCCGGGGTAGTCGGACATCAGTCCGTCGACACCGAGTGAAAGCAGACGCCGCATCTCGCTCGGGTCGTTGATCGTCCACACGTGCACCTGCATGTTCAGCGAGTGCGCGGCCTCGATCGAGGCGGGAGTCACTAGCTCCTGTCCGAAAGCGGCCGGTGGAATCTGAAGTGCGTCGCCGGGCGCTGCGAAGTCTGCGATACGTCCCTCTTGCAGAGCAGTGAAGAACTCGATGACTCCGCCACGGGACGTCCCCAGGGCGGTTCCCGGGCAAGCGCTGCGAATCCTGGTCATGATCGCGTCGCTCTCCGCCGCCAACAGGAAGCGGTGCTCGGCATTCGCACTTCGAATCAGGCGTATGACTTCGTCGACCGTTGCTTGCTCCGCCGCCTTGATCTCCAGGTTGATCCGGGCTGTTGGAAAGGCCGAGATCAGCTCCGAGAGGCGCGGCACGCGGATCCCCGTACCTCGAAACGGGAAGGTGACCCCGCCATCTGGCGTGAAGCGATAGCCGGCATCGAGCTGCTGAAGCTCGGTGTACGAGTGCGCGCTGACCGGCCCCTCGCCATCCGTCGTGCGATCGAGGGTCGGGTCGTGCTGCAATACGATCACACCGTCGCGCGTTGCGTGACAGTCCGTCTCCAGGTAGGACACGCCCGCCGCCCATGCTTGCTCGAACGAGACCATGGTGTTCTCTGGCGCCTCACCGCTCGCTCCCCGATGGCCAAACAGGTGTGGTGGGTCGAGCGCCAGGAAAGGATGCATCGGCACACCGTAGGCGCGCCGTCGGTGCCTTGACAAGCGGCCGCCGAACGCGACGTTCGGGAGGCGGCGGTTGAGGAGAGTTCATGAGTGTTCTGACCCGGGACGTGATCTTGCGCGAGATCGAGCTCGGCAGGCTCCGGGTGGAGCCGCTCGAGGAGTGCCAGATCGGTGCGGCCTCGATCGACCTTCATCTGGGAAGCGAGCTGCGCATTCTGTCCCTGCACCAGAACGGCCCGGTTCCGGTGAGCGACGAGGAGGAGCCGCTGATGCAGACCGAGGTGGTTCCGTTCACGTCGCCGTACGTGCTCGAGCCCGGGCGCACGGTCCACGGAGTGACTCGCGAGTGCCTGGTCTTCCCGCCAGACATCTGTGGGTGGATCGAGGGCCGCAGTCGCATCGCGCGCTTCGGTCTCACCGTGCACGCAAGCTCCGGCTTCATCCAGCCCGGCGTCTCGAATCGCCAGGTGCTCGAGATGAGCAACCTCGCGGGAATACCGCTCCAGCTGCAACCCGGCACGCGCATCTGCCAGATCGTTCTCCAGCGTACCGAGGGCGAGGCGGTGTACAGCGGAAAGTATGCGCGGCAGGAGTCGCCGTGAGGGCCGTGGCCCAGCGCGTCAGTCGGGCGGAGATCCGTGTTGGCGAAGAGAGGGTGGGCGCGATGGGGATCGGGTTGCTGGTGCTTGTTGGCGTGGCCGTCGGCGACAAGCCTGAGCATGCGCGCTGGCTCGCCGACAAGCTCGTCCACCTGCGCGTGTTTCCCGACGCGACCGGGAAGATGAACCGTTCGGTCCTCGACGCCGGCGGCTCCCTGGGGATCGTGTCGCAGTTCACGCTCCTCGGAAACCCGCGCAAGGGCCGACGACCGAGCTACAACGCGGCTGCCCCACCCGACGAGGCGGAGCGCCTGATCGAGATCCTGGTCGCGGACCTGGAGAACCGGGGCGTCACGGTTACGACCGGACGCTTTCGGGCTCGGATGGAGCTCGAGCTCACGAACGATGGCCCCGTCACGCTGATTCTGGACACAGGTGAGGACTCCTAGGATCGAGTTGGACGGCCGTTCCACCGGGTGGCTATCCTGACGGCGCGAGGGGCACAGGGCTCCGATGAAAGAGCTGTCATGAGAAGCGGGTGGGTCCTCTCAGGCGTCCTGGCAGTCTGTCTGGGCTGCAGCGCGGAGCCTCCCGGGAAGAGCGAGCCCGCTCCTGCCTTCGAGCTCGAGCAGCTCTTCGGCGGCCGGGTGTCGTTGCGAGAGCTGCAGGGCAAGACCGTGCTAATCGACTTCTGGGCCACCTGGTGTGCCCCCTGTGTGCGCGAGGTGCCGGAGCTGAACGCCTTCTACGCCGCTCACCGGGAGAACGGAGTGGAGGTCCTCGCCATCTCCATCGACACCGAGCCGCGCAAGTTCGTGGAAGACTGGGTCACCCAGAAAGGTGTGCTCTACCCCGTGGCCATCGGAGATCTCGAGCTGGCCCTGGCCTACGGCGCCGATCAGTTCCCCTACCACATCCTCATCTCGCCCGACGGCCGCATCGTCGAACGCCTCCCCCCAGGCTTCCACGACCGCCAAGAGCTCAACGAGCTCCTAGCCCGCCACGGCTAGAGCTGTGGGACCCGGCCCGCGGGCGGCCGCGGGCCACCCACCTCCGCTCAGGGCTTCGCCCTTCGCTGCGCGCGCCGCTTCTGCGGCACTTGCATGGGTGCCAAGCCCCGTAGGAATCCGAACTTGGGGACGGTCCTTAATCCGAACTTGTTTGGCCGAAGTCGGAACTTCTGGTCACTGAAGTAGGACTCTCGGGCACATTCGTTCATATGGACGTCGCTGCGGTCGTCTCACGCGGAATAAGTTCGGATTTAGGACCGTCCCCAAGTTCGATTTCTTTGGGACCTCCCTGCAAGCGCCGCGGAACGCGGCGCGCGCAGCGAAGGCCGAAGGCCTGAGCGGAGGTGGGTGGACCGCGGCCGCCCGCGGGCCGGGTCCCACAAGACTCACTCAAGCAGTCCTGGTCTTGCGTCGATTGGGGCACGGGGATAGTGCGCCACGCATGGATCAACGGGAAATTGAGCGCTGGTTTGCCAGTGGCGAGTGCATCGTAGAGCCGGGTGATCCCGGTGATACCCTCTTCGTCGTACGCACCGGTATCGTTCGGGTCTACCCCACCGAGGACGATGCGCCCCGCCTGGTCTCGCACGGGGAGATCTTTGGCGAGGCGGCCGTCATTCTGGGCAAGCCGTATCCCTTCCGGGCCGAGGCCGAGGGTGACGTCTCCGTCCTGGGCATCACCCTGCCGCTCTTGAACGAGCTCTGCCGCGACAGCCAGGAGTTCTCGTTCCGCTTGCTCCGGCACCTCGCGCAGCAGCTCGGGCAGACGCAGGTCGCCGCCATTCCCGCCCCGCGGCGCAGTAAGCGCCGTAGCGCGAAGACTGGGGCCAGGGACGCCGGCAAGCTGTTCGTGCGGGCCATCCTGGTGGCTCGCGTCTCCGGCGAGACCCCGAGCGCCGTAAAGGGCAAGCTCGCCGACCTGGCGGAGCAGGCCGGGGTCTCGATGCACGACGCCTATGTCTGTCTGCAGGCCTTGCTCGACGACCGCGTGATCCGGCTTGTCGACGACCAGCTGGCCGTCCTCGAGGTAGAGGAGCTCGAAAAGCTCTCCGCTTGAACCGGAGCCGACGCCGGGTTAAGAAGGTGGGTGGTGCGCCCCCTCCGCCCCGCTGCTGCTGCCCTCGTCTTCTGTGGCCTGCTGCTGCCAGGCGCAGCCCTCGGCCAGATCGCCGAGGGTGGCCAGCGCCCGAGCTACGAGCTCACCGCCGACGAGCTGGAGTTCGACGACGCTCGGGACCTGTACGAGGCGACCGGTAACGTCCGCATCGTCCAGGAAGATGGGCAGGTCCTGATCGCCGATTGGGTGACCTTCAGCGTTCCGACCGGAGTCGGCGTCGCCACCGGGAACGTGCGCATGGAGGATGGAGACCAGGTCGTCGAGGCGGAGTACCTGGCCCTGAACATGAACACGGGCGTGTCCCTGGCGGGAGAGGCGACCCTGGACAGCAGCAAGCCTGGCCTGATCGCCGGCGGACGGTCGATCCAGCGAACAGGCCTCAACCGCTACCGCATCGAGCATGGCACGCTCACCGCCTGCCGCTGCCCGCCAAAGGCCAGCGGAGAGTCGACGCCCCCCTGGGAGGTCGACGTGAGCGAGGCGAACGTCGAGATCGGTGGGTACGGCGTTGCCAGGAACCTGTGGTTCAAGACGTTGGGACTGCCCATCGTGTACATGCCGTGGGCCATCTTTCCCGCCAAGACGGAGCGACAGACCGGCTTCCTGCTGCCCACCTACAGCACCTCCACCCGCGACGGTGTCGAGGTCGAGGTGCCTTTCTTCTGGGCGGCTGCCGAGAATCTCAATGTGCTGGCCCGTCCGAGGCTGATCGGGCGCAGGGGCATGAAGTACAGCGCGTCCTTTGAGTACCTGTTCGGCGAGTCCGGCTGGAGCGAAGGAGGTGCGGCTGTGCTGCCCAGCGACAACGTCGTCGATCGCGACGACCCGGAGACGCGCTACGGCGACGATCGCTGGGCGCTCTGGCTGAGGCACGAGCAGCCCCTGGCGCCGGGAATCCGGCTCGGCGCGTCGATCAAGCGAGTGAGCGACAACGACTACATCATCGACTTCCGCGACCTCACGCTGGGCCTCCTGGAGCAGGAGGCTGGTGGCTACCTCGATGACGACCCCCACGCGTCAGGTCGGAATGGGAGCTCCATCTCGCTCTCGCAGCGACGCGGGGACGACACACTGCGCCACGCCCGCTTCCTGTGGTCTTCCGCCTGGTACAGCTACGCGCGTGATGCGCTCTATGCCGGCGTCGAGCTCTCGCTCGCAGACGACTTGCAGAGCCCGAACGACCTCGACCGGGATGACTACCTACTACAGCCGCTACCCGAGGTGCGGATCGCCACGCTGCCTGGCAAGCTCGGGGGGACGCCGCTGCGCTTCGGCGTCGAGAGCCGCTACGACTACTTCTACCGCTTTGACCGGAGCAGGCAGATCGACGGCTTCACGCCGGTGAACGGGCAGTTCTTCGACACGGGCCAGGACGCGCTCTTCAATCCGCACGAGCCCGACTCGCTGGGCGCTTTCACGGGCGGCGACAACAGCAACGACGATTTCCTCTTTCCCGGAAGGACCGCGGATCAGTTCTCGCAGGGAGACGGACTCTTTCAGGAAGGCGAGGTACTCGCGGACTGGGGCCATCGCCTCGACGTATACCCGCATACCTATCTGCCCATGCGCGTCGGCATCGTCGAGACGTTGAGCGAGATCGGCTACCGCGAGACACTCTACTTCCCCGAGCGCGCCTCCTCCGAGCGCCGCGGCCTTTGGACGGGTCGCTTCGAGGCCCGCAGCCGTTTCTCAAAGGACCTTCAACTCGGCGGGGGGGTGCGGCACGTCGTGGAGCCGCGGCTGGGCTTCGCTTTTCTGTCGACGCCCGATCAGAAAAAACATCCGCTGTTCATTCCCGCCTCTAGCGTTCGTCTCCGGCGCCTGATCGACGGAGACCTGCGCGTGCTGACCCGCAACCCGAGTGATCGGGTCGCGGACGAGCGCTTCCTCCTGGTTCAGCTCGTGAACTACTTCTACCGCACGGACGCGGCCAGCGGCAGACGAGGGTCGGAGATCGTGAAGCTGAACGTCGGCTCAGGCTACGACTTCCTGCAAGACGAGTGGACGCGCCTGTTCGTGGAGGGTCATTGGGTCGTCAGTCCGAGACTGAGGCTCGATTGGGACGTAGGTTACGAGCTCGCGGAGAAGGAGCTCGGCGATGCGGAGATCGGCCTGAGCTGGCGGGGGCAGGGCGACAACTTCCTTGCCCTGCGCTACCGCTACCTGCGCGACGCCTCGGTGGGCTTTGAGAACTTCCAGTTCAACGACGACGTCTACGGGCGGTTCGAGAGCGGCGACACGGTCAAGCAACTCAACATCAACGGCGAGCTGGCCATCTCGAAGCGGGTGCGGCTGTTTGCACAGGGCTATGTGACCCTGCAGTCGGCGTCCAACGGCTCGGGGGCCACGGGCCTCGTCCTGACCTCGGGTTGCGGCTGCTGGGACCTGATTGCTGCCATTGAGCACAAAACCCGTCCGCGGGAGACGCGCTTTGTGCTGGTTCTGAATCTCCTCGGTCTCGGTCGGCGGGCCAGGGTCTTGGGTTACGATCTGGAGAGGGACCGCGACGACCGCTCGCCCTAGTTGACGTTCGGTGGGCAGTGTGGGAAATTCCGCGGCCATGAGGTCAGTTCCATGGTTCGGCCCGATCTTGCTTCCTTTCGGGCGCTCGCTGCCCGAGGGGCCGTCGTCCCCCTCGTACGCGAGGTTCTAGCCGACCTCGACACGCCGCTCGCGACCTTTTTGAAAGTCGACGATGGCGAGACGACGTTTCTGTTCGAGTCCGCCGAGGGCGAGGAGCACTGGGGGCGCTTCAGCTTCATCGGTTTCGGCGCCTGCGCGACGCTGATCGCGCGGAAGGGACGCGTCGAGGTCACGCGTGATGGCGAGACGGAGACCGTCGAGCTCCCTCGGGACCACTCGGTGGATCCGCTCAGCCGGCTGCGCACGCTCATCGCGGAGCTGCGGCCGGTGGAGCTGCCGGGGCTGCCACGCTTTGCTGGCGGTGCCGTCGGCTATCTGAGCTACGACTGGGTGCGCTACGTGGAGCGCTTGCCGGAGGAGAATCCCGACACGCTTGGCGTCCCGGACTGCTTCTTCACGGTGCCGCGGACCGTGCTCGTGCACGATCGCAAGCTCCAGCGACTCATGATCATTCACCCCGTCCGCGTCGCGGACCCGAGGCAGACCGATGCCGCGTACGCAGAAGGCCTGGCCGAGATCGAGCGCGTGCTGGAGCGCCTCGCTCAGCCGCTTCGTCCCGCGGACGTCACCACCGAGGCTCCCCCTGAGGGCGACACGCAGGTCCGCTCGAACACCACCCGGGAGCGCTACTGCGAGGTGGTGAAGAGGGCGAAGGAGTACATCCAGGCGGGCGACATCTTCCAGGTAGTGCCGTCGCAGCGACTCAGGGTTCCCCTGGAGACCGATCCAGTCTCCATCTATCGCCAGCTTCGGGTGGTCAACCCGTCGCCTTACCTCTTCTTTCTGCGCTGCGGCGATCACGTCGTGACCGGATCGTCGCCGGAGATTCTCGTGCGTCTGGAAGGGGACAACATCGAGCTGCGGCCGATTGCCGGAACGCGGCCACGTGGCGCGACGCCAGAGCAGGATCGCAGCCTCGAGGCCGAGCTGCTCTCAGACCCGAAAGAGCTCGCCGAGCACCTGATGCTCGTCGATCTCGGCCGCAACGATATCGGGCGCGTATCGGAGATCGGCTCGGTGGAGGTGGACGAGTTCCAGGTGATCGAACGCTACTCGCACGTCATGCACATCGTCTCGAACGTGCGGGGCAAGCTGCGGCCGGAGTGCGACGCGATCGACCTGCTCCGAGCCACATTCCCGGCCGGTACGCTTACGGGAGCGCCGAAGATCCGCGCCATGGAAATCATCGAGGAGCTAGAGCCCGAGCGGCGCGGTTTGTATGGTGGAAGCGTGGGCTACATCGACTACCGCGGTAACATGGATATGTGTATCGCGATCCGGACGCTGCTGATCAAGGACGGTCAGGTCTACATCCAGGCGGGGGGCGGCGTCGTTGCGGACTCGGATCCGGAGCTCGAGTATCAGGAGTCCCTGCACAAGGCCAGGGGCCCGCTCCAGGCGGTGGAGCTTGCAGGTCGAGGCGAACGAGCATGAAGGTCGTCGTGATCGACAACTACGACTCGTTCACCTACAACCTCGTTCAGTACCTTGGGGAGGTTGGGGCCACCTCCCATGTCGTGCGCAACGACGCCGTCGACGTGGAGGCGCTCGGCGAGCTGGAAGCGATGGCGCTGGTGATCTCCCCAGGTCCCTGCACTCCCGCCGAGGCGGGGATCAGCGTCGAGGCCGTTCGGCGCTACGCCGGCACGCTGCCGATCCTCGGCGTTTGCCTCGGCCACCAGTCGATCGCGGTGGCCTTTGGCGGACACGTGGTTGCCGCCGGTGAGCTGATGCACGGCAAGACCTCGATGATCCGACACGACGGCAGCGACGTCTTCTCCGGACTTCCGAACCCCTTCGAGGCAACGCGCTATCACTCACTGGCGGTCGCAGCCGACTCGCTGCCTGCCGAGCTGCTGCGCACCGCCGAGACGGAGGACGGCGAGATCATGGGCATGCGACACGCCGAGCACCTGGTCTTCGGTGTCCAGTTCCACCCGGAATCGATCCTCACGAGAGAAGGCAAGGTCCTGCTCGGGAACTTTCTGAAGCTGGCTCGGGGAGAGGAGCTCGCCGCATGATCCCAGACGTTCTCGAGCGAGTGGTCGATGGCGAGGTCTTGAAGCGCGGTGAGGCGAACGAGCTCGTACGCGCCATCATGCAGGGCGATGGCAACGAGCTGGAGATCGCGGGTCTGCTCGCGGCCATGCGCACGCGCGGCGAGAGCGTGGAAGAGCTGATCGGCGCTGCGCAGGCGATGCGCGAGCTCGCAGTGGAGCTGCCCGAGGCACCCGAGGGCGCGATCGATACGTGCGGCACCGGAGGAGACGGCTCGAACACCTTCAACATCTCGACGGTCTCTGCCCTGGTGGTGGCGGGCGCCGGCGTGCCGGTGGCGAAACATGGCAACCGCGCGGCGAGCAGTCGCTGCGGGAGCGCCGAGGTACTGGCGGCGCTCGGCGTGGACCTGGACGCGCCACCCGACCTGATGGCTCAGTCCGTGCAGGACGTCGGGATCGGCTTTCTGTTTGCGCCCGCCTGCCATCCGGCCATGGCCCGGGTTGCGCCGATCCGCTCGGCCCTCGGCATTCGGACCCTCTTCAACCGCCTGGGACCGCTCACGAACCCGATGGGCGTACGCAGACAGGTCGTCGGTGTCGCGGTGCAGGATCACATGGATGCGATGCTGCAAGCGCTGATCGAGCTCGGTACTAGCCGTGCCTGGGTCGTTCATGGCGAAGACGGGCTGGACGAGATTTCGATCTCCGCGCCGACTCGAGTGCTCAGCTACGAAGCGGGTCAGACCCAGGAGCGCAGGCTGCAACCCGACGAGATCGTGCCGGCGGCGGATCCCGAGCAGCTGGTCGGAGGAGACGCCGACGAGAACGCCGAGATCGCGCGCGCCATCCTCTCCGGGGAACGCGGCCCGCGGCGCGACGTCGTGCTCTTGAACGCGGCAGCCGGGCTCTGCGCGGCCGAGCGCACCGCCAGCCTCGAGGACGGTGTCCAGCTTGCGGCGGAGACGATCGACTCCGGCAAGGCAGAGCGGCTGCTGGCAAGCTTCGTCGCGTTCACACGCGGCGATGAGGCTGCACTGTGAGCATCATCGAGGAGATCCTCGCTCGCAAAGTAGAAGAGGCGAGCGCTCTGCGTCGAAGCGTTGGCGAGTCGGCGCTCTGCGAGCTGGTCTCCTCGGCCGAGCCCGCGCGCGGCTTCGCCGCGGCGCTGCGCAGCGGCACGCGGCCTCGCGTGATCGCAGAGTTCAAGCGAGCCTCGCCCTCGCGTGGGGCCATTCGGCCAGCCGCGGATCCGGCCGCGATCGCCGCCGCCTACGAGGACGCTGGCGCTTCGGCGCTGTCCGTGCTTACGGATACCGACTTCTTTCAGGGCAGCCTCGCGGACCTTCGTGCGGCACGGGCCGCCTGCACGCTTCCCGTGCTGCGCAAAGACTTCACCGTCGACCCGATCCAGGTGCTGGAGGCGCGCGCCGCCGGAGCGGATGCCGTGCTGTTGATCGTCGCGGCGCTCGACGACGCCCGCCTGCACGAGCTCGCTGCCGCGGCCCTCGAGAGCGGTCTCGACGTCCTCGTCGAGGTCCACTCTCGTCCGGAGCTGGACCGCGCCCTCGCGCTCGACGGCGGGATTCTCGGCATCAACAACCGCGACCTCAAGACCTTCCACACCGACGTCGCTGTCACGCGCTCCCTCTTGCCACACACGGCCGGTCGGAGCGTGGTCAGCGAGAGCGGTCTCGACAGCGCGGCGACGCTGCGCTCGCTGCAGGCCGAGGGAGTCGAGGCGTTTCTGATCGGCGAGGCGCTGATGCGGGCACCTGAGCCGGGCGAAGAGCTGGCCAGGCTGCGGGGGACGGGCTGATGCAGGTGAAGATCTGTGGCCTGACTTCCGTGGAAGACGCACGCGCCGCGATCGAGGCGGGGGCCGACGCGATTGGGCTGAATTTCGTCCCGGGAACGCCGCGCGCGCTCGACCCGGAGCGCGCTCTCGAGATCAGCCGCCTGGCCGTTGGTCGCGTTCTGCGCGTGGGTGTCTTCCAGGACGCAGCGCCGGAGCGAATCGAGGAGCTCGTTGAGAGCGTCGGCCTGGACGCGGTACAGCTTCACGGCCAGGAGTCCCCGGCCTACGTTGCGAAGCTTCGATATCCCGTGATCGTGGTCCTTCGAGGCGACGAGTCGCTCGAGGCACAGGCAGCCCGCTATCCCGCCGCCGATCTCCTCATCGATCACCCCGGGGGAGGTGGAAGCGGAAAGAGCTGGAACTTCGAGCTCGCCCGGTCGCTCGTCTCGCGCGGGCGACGCGTTTGGCTGGCGGGTGGCCTGTCTGCCGAGAACGTGGCCGCCGCGGTGCGAGCAGCCCAGCCCCACGGGGTGGACGCCTCGTCGTCGCTCGAGTCGGAGCCGGGTCGCAAGTCCGCGGAGCAGGTGCGCCGCTTCGTCAAGGCAGCCCACGCGCCGCTCGACGTGGGACGTCCGGACGCGCTCGGATACTTCGGCGCGTACGGGGGACGCTACGTTCCGGAGACTCTCGTTCCCGCGGTGGAGCAGCTGAGCGAGACTTACGACGCGCTGTCGCAGGACCAGAGCTTCTGGGACGAGCTGCAGCTCGAGCGACAGACCTACGCGGGCCGGCCCACACCCCTCACTCTTGCCGAGCGACTCAGCGAGGACCTGGGCTGTCGCGTCTACCTGAAGCGCGAGGAGCTCGCACACACCGGCGCGCACAAGATCAATAACGCCATAGGGCAGGCTCTGATCGCTCGACGGATGGGAAAGCAGCGTGTGATCGCCGAGACCGGCGCAGGACAGCACGGCGTTGCGAGTGCCACCGCCTGTGCGCGCTATGGCCTCGACTGCGAGGTCTACATGGGTGAGGAGGACATGCGTCGCCAGGCGCTCAACGTCTTTCGCATGGAGCTGCTCGGTGCAACGGTGCATCCCGTATCAGCCGGCAGCCGTACGCTCAAGGATGCGATGAGCGAGGCCCTGCGTGACTGGGCGACCAACGTTCGCAGCACGTACTACCTGATCGGCTCGACCGCCGGTCCTCATCCCTATCCGCGACTCGTCCGCGATCTCCAGGCCGTAATCGGAGAGGAGACGCGCAAGCAGATCCTGGCCGCCGAGGGTCGGCTCCCGGATCTGCTGGTCGCGTGTCTCGGTGGTGGTAGCAACGCCCTCGGCCTGTTCCACCCGTTCTATGACGATCGTGGGGTGCGCATGCTCGGTGTTGAGGCCGGCGGCGAGGGCCTGACGCAGGGACGACACGGGGCGCCGCTGGCTGCGGGCAGCCCGGGCGTCCTGCACGGGAGCCGTTCGTACGTCCTTCAAGATGACGCGGGGCAGATCTTTCCGGCCCACTCGATCGCGGCTGGGCTGGACTACCCTGGCATTGGACCCGAGCACGCGTACTACAAGGACACTGGTCGCGCCGAGTACGTGGCGGCCACAGATGCCGAAGCTCTGGACGCATTCGTCTACCTCGCGCGCATGGAGGGGATCATTCCGGCCTTCGAGTCGGCGCACGCCATTGCCGCGCTGCGCAAGCGAGCACCGCAGCTTGCGGGCGCCCTCGTGGTCTTGAACCTGTCGGGACGCGGCGACAAGGACGCGGCCGAAGCGCGTGACCTGCTGGGAAAGAAGACATGAACCGGATTGACCGCGTACTGGCCGAGACCCGTGCCGAGGGCCGCGCGGCGTTGATCCTGTTCATCACGGCCGCAGACCCCGACATCGCGACCACCGCCGACCTAATCCCCGAGCTGTTCGCCGCGGGTGCGGACATCATCGAGATCGGAGTGCCGCACAGCGATCCCATCGCCGAGGGTCCGACCATTCAGGGCGCCTCGTTCCGCTCGCTCGAGCAGGGGACAAACCTGGACCAGGTACTGGAGCTTTGCAGCTCGGCGCGCGAGGTAAGCGACGCGCCGCTCATCTTGATGGGCTATCTGAACAACGTGCTCGCGCGAGGTGAGGAACGCTTCGCTCGGGACTGCGCCGCCGCGCAGGTCGACGGCCTGATCGTGGCCGACGCGCCCTACGAAGAGGCGCCCGCGCTGCAGAGCGCCTGCGACGCGCACAGCGTGCACCGCATCCTCATGGTCGCGCCGACGAGCACCCCCGAGCGCACCGTGCAGATCTCCGCCCGCAGCCGAGGCTTCGTCTACTGTGTGTCGACGACGGGCGTAACCGGCGAGCGTGCCGAGCTGCCGAGCGACCTGTCGCTGCTCGTGGGCCGCATCAAGCGTGTGACCGCGACTCCAGTCTGTGTCGGCTTTGGAATCTCCACACCAGAGCACGCGGCTGCGGTGGGTCGTCTGGCAGACGGCGTGATTGTCGGAAGCGCCCTCGTCAGTCGCATCGGTGCGGCCACCAGCCGCTCGGCTGCCGTCTCTGCAGCGACCGAGTTCGTGTCGGGTCTGGCGGCGGCACTGCACTGACGCAACCTCCTAACAGTCCGTCTTTGCTAAAGAAATTCCTGCGAACGAGTTGGCACCGATGTGCCCCTGGGGTATAGTCGCGCCGGCTTCGCGCGTTTCGCTCCGGCTTCGCGCGCCTCGCGCCGACTTCGGGCCAGCGAGCGCCGCGCGACCGCTCAACCGCCGGGACCCGCAAGACTGGGAGAACAGCCTGGAATGACGGAGAGGGACAAAGAGATCGCCGCCTTGCGCGCTCGCATCGACGCGCACGACGACCAGATCCTGGACCTGCTGAACGATCGCGCCAGCTGCAACGCGGAGATCGGGAAGCTCAAGGCCACAAGCGGCTCTACGCCTTTCGTGCCGGGGCGGGAGCTCGAGATCTTCGAGCGCCTGGAGGCGAGGAACCGCGGTCCGTTTCCCAAAGACGCCATTCGGAACGTATTCCGCGAGATCATTTCCGCCTCGATCTCGCTTCAGCGCGGCGTGAGTGTTGCGTACCTGGGACCTCCCGCGACGTACACGCAGCAGGCTGCCATTCAGCAGTTCGGACAGATGGCGGATCTGGTGCCGGTCTCGACGACCCGGGAGATCTTCGACTCCGTCGAGGCGGGTGGCGCGGAGTACGGCGTGGTACCCATCGAGAACTCGAACGAAGGCGTGGTCAGCCACACGCTCGACCTCTTCGTCGACTCGCCGCTCACGATCTGTGCCGAGGTCCACGTCGCCGTCCATTACGACCTGCTCTCGAAGAGCGGCGACGAGAGTCGGATCGAGGTCGTGTACTCGCACCCTCAGGCGCTCGCCCAGTGCCGCAGCTGGCTCGAGCTCAACCTTCCGAACGTGCCACAGCACTCCACTCACTCCACCGCACAGGCAGCGGAGCGCGTGACGAGTGAAGAGCGTGCGGCAGCGATCGCGAGCCCGATCGCTGCCGAGCTCTATGGGCTGCGCGTCGTTCGCTCGGGCCTCGAGGACCATTCCGAGAACACGACGCGCTTTCTCGTGATCGGCAAGCAGCCCCCGTTGCGGAGCTCGCGCGACATCACGTCGCTCCTGTTCTCGATCAAGCGCGACCAGGTGGGCGCGCTCTACAAGGCTCTGCAACCTTTCGCAGAGAACAGCGTGAACCTGACCCGAATCGAGTCGCGGCCCACCCGCGCCCGTGCCTGGGAATACGTCTTCTTCTGTGACTTCGAGGGACACGTCGAGGAGCCCGACGTCGCGAAGGCTATCGAGCAGCTCCGACCTCGCTGTGACTTTGTGAAGGTGCTCGGCAGCTACCCGGAGGCTGAGGGCTCGGGATGACGCTGAAGCGGAAGCTGAAGCTGCGCGAGCTCGTCAACCCGCACATCCGCGACCTCGAGCCGTACTCCCCCGGCAAGCCGATCGAGGAGCTCGAGCGTGAGCTCGGGATCCGCGAGTCGATCAAGCTGGCCTCAAACGAGTGTCCGCTCGGCCCCTCTGCCCTTGCCATGCAGTCGATGTTCTCCGCGGCCGAAGACATCAACCGCTATCCGGAGGACTCCTGTCATTACCTGCGGGGGGAGCTGGCCGAGAGCCTGGGCATCGCAGGCGAGAGCCTGATCTTCGGTACAGGCTCCGACGGAATTCTCGAGCTGCTCGCAAAGTGCCTGCTCGGGCCGGGAGACGAGGCCGTCTTTCCTTGGCCGAGCTTTGCCATGTACCCGATCGTCACGCAAAGCGTCGCCGGGACTGCGATCCAGGTGCCGCTCGACGCCGAGCTGCGCGCCGACGTCGCTGCGCTTCTGGAAGCCGTCACGGAACGAACGCGTCTCCTGTTTCTGGCCAACCCGAACAACCCGACGGGGACGTCGATCGGGGCGGAGGCGTTCCGGACCCTGCTTGCCGAGCTGCCGGAGCGGGTCGTTCTCGTTGCCGACGAGGCGTACCTGGAATACGTGCGCCGGCCGGACTTTCCCGACAGTGTGGCCGCGTTGTCCGGGCGACCGACTCTGGTCGTGCTGCGCACGTTCTCCAAGGTCTATGGGCTGGCAGGACTTCGCGTCGGCTACGGAATCGGTGATCCCGAGCTGATCGGCTACCTGGCGCGGGCGCGACACCCGTTCAACGTCAGCAGCCTGGCCCAGGCCGCCGCGCGCGGCGCCCTCCAGGATCGTGAGCACGTGCGCAGGGTGCGGGACCTGACACACAAGGGCCTGTCCCAGCTCGAAGCTGGCTTGCAGGCACTCGGCCTGGGGGTCGCACCGAGCGACGCGAACTTCCTGCTCGTCGACGCCGGCCGGGAGGCGGCTCCACTGTACGAGGGCCTCTTGCGGCGCGGCGTGATCACCCGAGCCATGGCTGGCTTCGGGTTACCACAACACCTGCGGGTGACGGTGGGACTTCCCGAGGAGAACGAGCGTTTCCTGGCGGCGCTGGCCGACGAGCTCCGGGGGTGAGCGTCCCCGGGTTCTCTCGCCTCGCCGTCATAGGGTTGGGACTGCTGGGGGGCTCGGCGGCGTTGGCGGCGCGAGACCGGGGCGCGGCGGACGAGGTACGAGGAGTCGACCCCAATCTCGCGGATGCTGGCGAGATCGAGCTGGTCTCGCTGGCCGAAGCCGGACGCTGGGCGGACGGTCTGCTGCTCGCCGTCCCGATCGAGGCGATGGAGAGCGTACTCAAGGGGTTGGTCCCCCATCTCCGGCCCGACACACTCATCACAGATCTCGCCAGCGTGAAGGCTCCGATGGCGGAGATGGCGAGAAGAATCCTACCGAATCCCGAGAACTGTGTGGGTGCACACCCAATGGCGGGAGGCCACCAGACCGGTTTCGCGCGAGCCCGGGCCGATCTGTTCGTCGGGGCGCCCTGCATCCTCACTCCCGAAGGCCACGAAGCGGCCGAAGTAGTGGACCGCATCGACGAATTCTGGCAGTGTCTTGGCGCAGTTACGGTTCGCAGAGCCCCGGAGGAGCACGACGCCATCACCGCAGTTCTCTCTCACGCCCCGCACGTGATTGCCTTTGCCTTCGCGCGGGGTCTGCCCGATCAGGACGTCTTGCGGTTGGCGGGTCCCGGACTGCGTGATTTCATTCGCATAGCTCGAGCCAACCCCGAGCTGTGGTGTGAGATTCTGCTCAGGAACCGTTACAGGGTGGCCGAACAGATTGGCCGATTCGAAGAGGATCTCCACAGAATTTCAGATGCGTTGCAGCACGGAGATCGAGCAGCGCTGGAAGATGAGCTGGAACACGCCCAGGCGAGGGCACTAAACGTCGAGCGAACTGGAGACTGAATAAGCCCACATGTCGGAAGAAGCACAGACCACAGAACCTGAAGCCGAACTGGCTCCCGCCGCTCCTGCGGCTGCCGCCGTTGCTGGGGCTCCCGAGGAGGAGAGCTTCGCGGCGCTCTTCGAGGGCACGGCGAAGATGATCAAAGAGGGGGACGTCGTGGAGGGCACCGTCCTCACCGCCGATCCCGAGTTCGTCCTGATCGACGTCGGTTGCAAGTCCGAGGGCAGGATCGCCACCTGGGAGTTTGCGGACCAGAGCGGCGTCGCACGCATAGAGCCGGGCCAGACGGTAGAGGTGCTCGTCGAGACCATGGAGACGGATGATGGAGTCATCGTCCTCTCCAAGGAGAAGGCGGATCGGCTCCGCGTCTGGGACCAGCTATCGGACGCGTACGAGCAGGGCGAAGTCGTCGAGGGCCTCATCACCGGCCGCGTCAAGGGCGGCCTGTCCGTCGGTCTCAAGGGCGTGAAGGCCTTCCTGCCTGGAAGCCAGGTCGATCTGCGGCCAGTGCGGAATCTGGACCGCATCATCGGCGAGCAGCACAAGTTCAAGATCATCAAGTTCAACAAGAGGCGCGGGAACATCGTCCTGTCGCGTCGGGCGCTGCTCGAGACCGAACGTCAGTCGTTGCGCGAGCGAACGCTCGAGATTCTCAAGGAGGGCCTGGTTGTCGAGGGCATCGTCAAGAACATCACCGACTACGGTGCGTTCATCGATCTCGGCGGCATCGATGGCCTCCTGCACATCACGGACATGTCCTGGGGTCGCATCGCTCACCCTTCGGAGCTCTTCCAGGTGGGCGACCAGGTTCGGGTTCGTGTCCTCAAGTACGACAGAGACAGCGAGCGTGTCAGCCTCGGTCTGAAGCAGACCCTGCCCGATCCGTGGATCGATGTCGGGTCCCGCTATCCGATCGGCCTGCGCATCCACGGGTCGGTTGTCTCGTTGGCCGATTACGGCGCGTTCGTGGAGCTCGAGCCGGGCATCGAGGGCCTGATCCATATCTCGGAGATGAGCTGGACCAAGCGTGTCAAACACCCGTCCAAAGTCGTCGCTATCAGCGACGAGGTCGACGTGATCGTGCTCGACGTGGACGAGGAGAGCCGCAAGATCTCGCTCGGCATGAAGCAGATCGAGCCGAATCCATGGTCCCTGCTGGAAGACCGCTACCCGCCGGGAACCAAGGTCAAGGGCGTCGTCCGCAACGTGACGAATTTTGGTGTCTTCGTCGGCATCGAGGACGGGATCGACGGCCTGATTCACGTGTCCGACATCTCGTGGACGCAGAAGATCCGCGACCCGAAGGAGCTCTACAAGAAGGGCGATGAGGTCGAGGCGGTCGTTCTCAAGGTCGACAAGGAGAACGAGAAGTTCTCACTCGGCGTCAAGCAGACGCTACGCAATCCCTGGGACGATATTCCGGAGAAGTTCCCGATCGGCAGCAAGATCACCGGCAAGGTGACGAGCATCGCCGACTTCGGAGTCTTCGTGGAGGTCGAGGAGGGGATCGAGGGCCTGGTCTATTCGTCGGAAGTGGGTAAGGACGTGGAGAACATCCGCGAGGTGGTCAAAGAGGGAGACGAGGTGGAGGCCCTTGTGGTTCGCATCGACCCTTCGGAGCAGAAGATCGCGCTGTCGATGCGCGCCATCCACGACCGAGAGGAGCGCAAGGCCATCGATCGTGTGGCCGCGCAGTCGCGTTCTCAGAGCGCGACGCTCGGTGACCTGCTCTCGCGAGAGGCACGCGACAGGCTGGGAGGACGAGGCCCGTCCTCCGAGGACGACTGAGCCGCGAGAAGCAGCGGAGGGACACGGGGGGAGCTCTTTCGTATGACGAAAAGTGATCTGATCGAGCGGGTTGCCCAACGGCTGCCACATATCTCAAAGAAGGATACGGAGACGGTCGTCAACACCATCTTCGACAGCATGACGGAGTCATTGAAGCAAGGGGATCGCATCGAGATTCGAGGCTTTGGCAGTTTTCAGGTGAAGATCCGCGAGGCCAGGGAGGGACGGAACCCGAAGACTGGTGACGAGGTCAGGATCCCCGCCAAACGGGCCCCGTTCTTCAAGGTGGGCAAAGAGCTCAAGGAGCGGATCGAGGAGCGTCGCAAGCGGGAGCTTACGGACCAGGGCGTCGGAGGCGGCGCGCAGCCGGCCGCGGGGTCCTCGGAGGTCCGCTGACGTGGAGGGCCCCCTCTGGGCTCCCTGGCGGATGCAATACATCGAGGGTGTGGACCAGGCTCGGGCCTGCATCTTCTGTGAGCCCGCCGAGCCCGTTTCCGATGCGGAGCGCCTCATACTGCTTCGATCCGAGCGCGTCTTCGTGCTCCTCAATCGTTTCCCGTACTCGCCTGGACACGTCATGGTGGCCCCCTATGAGCATGTGGGCCTGGTCGAGGAGCTCGACAGCGAGACGCAGCAGGATCTGATGTCCCGGATTTCCGCTTCTGCCGGACTCCTGCGAGCGCACTACGGGTGCGACGGGCTCAACATTGGCGCGAACATCGGCCGTGCAGGAGGCGCTGGCTTCGAGGATCATCTCCACTTTCACGTGGTCCCACGCTGGAGCGGAGATCACAACTTCATGACTGTCGTGGGTGAGATCCGAGTCATCCCTACGCACATCGAGCACATCTACGCGGAGCTCTCCGAGCGGTTCCGGGAGCTACCATGAGACAGGCGCTCACCGCGGTCGCCGCTCTAGCGCTCGTTTCTGTCGTGGGGTGGTTCGCGTATCAGAACACCGGCCGAATCCCGGAGATCAACCTGTTGATCGCCCGTCCTACCGAGGTCCCGGTCTGGATGGCACTGTTCAGCTCTGCCATCGTGGGAGCGGCGCTTGCGGTGGGCTTCCTCTCCTGGCCGTTGCTTCGAACGAGGCTGCGCGTCCGCAGACAGGCACGCAACATCGACGAGCTCGAGCAGGAGCTTCACGGACTCCGCACCCTACCCCTCTCGGAGGAGACGCCGGAGCGGCAGGCGCAGGAGAGCTGAGCCCGTGCGCTGGCTCCGACGCAGGCGGCCCGAAGGACCGCCTGCCAGCGCGACGGCTCAGATGCGGCTGGCGCTGCACTACGTGCTTGCCGGGGATCTCAGTGCTGCGGAGCTGGCGCTCGCCGAGGCGGGTCGCGTCGACTCCTCGTCGTCCGACGTATACATGGCGCTGGCGAATCTGTATCGGGCGCGCGGTGACGTTGGCCGAGCCATCCAGGTCCACCAGAATCTGCTGCTGCGGCAAGACCTCCCGAAGGAGCTGCGTGAAGAGGCGCTCCTCGGATTGGCTCTGGACTTTCGCAGCGGCGGGTTCCTGAAGCGCGCGGCCTCATCCTTCGAGGAGCTGCTCGAAGTCGAGCCGCACAACATCCAAGCCCTGCGCGAGCTCGAGCGTATTCGGGTCGATGGCGGCGAGTGGGAGGAGGCCATCCGCATCCGCAAGCGGATCGGGTCGCGCGAGCCGGGCACGCCGAGCATCCTGGCGCATCTGTGGACCGGGCTCGGACGTCGGCGTGCGGCAGAGTCGAGTGAGAGCGAGGCGAGAAAAGCGTTCCGTCGCGCACTCGGACACGACAAGAGCTGTTCGGAGGCGTACCTCGCTCTGGGCGATCAGTGCTTGCGCGAGGGGAAGCCGAAGAGGTCGATCGGTCACTGGCGCCGCGTTCTCGACCTGCATCCCGCGGTTGGTTTGGAGGCGTACCCGCGCCTATGGGACGCGTTCAAGAGCACGGACGATTTGCAAGGCTTCGAGACCCTGTTGGTGCAGCGCATCGCAACCGCGGCAGCGGACGCGGATGCGAGCCTCTGGCTCGCCCGGGTGCTCATCGAGCAGGAGCGGGTCACCGACAGCCTGGCGACACTGGATCGACTTCTCGATCAGGAGCCGGGCTTCCTGCCCGCGCACGCCGAGATGACGCGCACACTCCTCGCAGAGAATCGAGACAAGGAAGCGATCGAAGCCGTCGGGCGGCTGCTCGAGTTCCTCCCGCGCGAACCCCCGACCCTTCAGTGCAGCGCCTGCGGTACTCAGGACTCGAACCTCCACTGGCGCTGCCCCCAGTGCGGGGAGTGGGACAGCTTCGCGTAAGGTCTGGGAAGCTACCGAATCCTAGGTTCTAGCCGGATTCGGAGCCAATCGGCCCGGCGATCGATTGGTCAGTGCGTTCGGCGTTACTACCTATGCCTGGGCGCTCGGCCTCGACGAGCAGGCCGCATGCCAGCGTTTCGTATTTTGGTTGTCGTCTTGGTTGGGCCGTAGGACGCAGCACGTAGGGGAACAGCCGCCCGATCGTGAAGAAGTTCACGCGAGCGACAAGGATCTCTGAAGGTTTGTCGTCGTACCCTGCCCCCAGTGCAGCGGGTGGGACAGCCTGCGGTGACGGGGGAAGTTGCCGAACGCCCAGTAGCCTTTTCCCCCCGCACATTCGCTCTTGGGCTGATAAGCTCGATTTTCATCCACAGAGGAGATCCCCGTTGTCGAACTCACGACCGATTGCTTCTGGCTTAGTTGCAGTTCTCTCCTTGGTGTTCTCGTTTGGCACAGGCAGGAGTATCTGGGCACAGGCAGGGCCGCCGCCCATGCACGCCAAGTTCATGTCTCCGGACCTGCTGGATCCAGAGCTGCGCGACTTCTCGCATTGGAGGATCCGCACGGACCTGTTCGTCCCGACGTCCGACCTTCAGGCGCTGCTCGACAATCTCACAGGCGGCGGGTACGAGGCCTTCGAGGCTCCAGGCTTCCCGGGCCTCTCGCGGGTCTTCGTCTTGGCCACCATCGAGCGCATCGAAGAGCGGGACGACGGCATGCTCTTTGGTTCCATCTCGACATCGAGCGTGACGGCATTCGTAAATAACACCACCACCGATCCCGATCAGGCAGAGTTCGCGGTCCTTGCGCTCTACACAACCGACCCGGACGTTTTCAACGACGTATTCGGGTCGGACGTGGCTCGGGACGGCGAGTTCAGATGGACGGTCAAGCAGAGCGAGGGGGAGGTTAGTGTAAAAATCCGGGTCGAGGGTACCGACGGGTTCAGGTTTCGGGTGGAGGCTACGGGCGACGAAGTTCTTGGTGACCGAATAGATGATGACCCGGCCGAATTTCCCGGAGGGGGCCTGAGGATCAACACATACCTGAGCGATGGCCCAGCTGGCGCTCACCCCTTGTTCTTCTTCGGGTTTCGGGGCGACGACATCCCGGTTGATAGCTCGGAGTTCTCCCGAGAGGTGATCCGCCTCCCGGATGGCCGGCTCCGCGTTGAGATGGTCGAACAGATCCTTCTCCGTCGCTCTTTGGAGCAGGTGTTCAAAGTCGTGGACTGAGACGCAATACCTCTCTTAGCGCCGAACCCACTCTGAGAAGGAGTCGAGGCAACGACGGACCAATCCGTTGCGATCGCACTGTCTGCGTATCGAGGGGTTGTCGATCCGCTGGTACGAGCTCAGCTCAATTCGGGACGACGCCGGAACAGCAGATAGGCGATTACGCAGGGCATGCCGACGGCGAAGAGCGCGTAGCTGACCGCGAACACGGGACCGGGGATGTCGCCCGGAGAGGGCAGCCCAAAGATCCCGGTTCCTAGGATCCCGGTTGGACCTCCGCCTTGAAGATCGGGCCAGTCGTAGCGCAAGGAGAACAGGATGATATTCAACAGTACGTACGGTGCGTAGACCAGCAGGGAGTAGAGGGCGTAGCGCCTGAGCCGCCAGATGCCATAGGCGATCGCGAGCATGAGGGCCGCGTGCACACGGGCGACGATCGCCTCCAGAAGTCCATCCGTGCGAAACCCGAGCAGCATGAATCCCATGCCCGGCCGCGTTTCGAACGGCTTGAGAACGCTCTCCACGGCGATGACGACGAAGAACAGGGCCGCGATTGTGAGAGCGATGCCGGGCTTGGGACGATCCATGGGACGAAACCTCCGACTCGGGCAGCCGCGTTCAGCCTATCAGGGTGCGTCCATCCGCGTGGTCCCACGCTCTCTTCGGAGGAGCCGCACAAAGATCATGAAGTGGGTCACCAGGAGCAGGGGAACGAGAAACGTGGGAATGAACCACGCCGCCCCAAAGTCTGCCGCAACGCCTCGATGGCGCAGGGCATTCAACAGATCCACCGTGCCGACGAGGTTGAAGAGCCAGACCAGTGCCACGGCGCCCGCCCAGCGAGCCCGAAGTGCGATGAGGGCCACCAACGCGAGCACACCCGCAAGCAAGTCCCCATACGCTGCAGGAACGGAGAAGTCGGCTGGCAGCGGTTGGGCTACGACGCCAGGGACAAGGAACACCATTCCTATGTGGCGAAACGCATGCGGCAGGGTGAGCCAGAGGAGAGCCCGGTCGCGTGCCATGCCGTTCAACCAGGGACCCACCAGCGACCTGGCAATCACGGTCCAAACAACAAGGCTGAGAAGGAACTGTAGTCGGAAGATCTCTGGCGTATCCATCGTGGGCGACCTCTAGACGCGTTTGGAGCCGGACCTAAGGCATCGGCCAACCACTCACGGCGCCCTGAAGGAGGATCTCGTCGGTAGCTTCCGGGCTAATCTGATAGCTCGACCCGAGGGCCTGGTGCACCTGTTCTCGGTTGTAGCCACGATCTTCCAGCTGGACCGCATGGAAGAAGATCTCCTGTCGCACTGACAGCGGCAGTGTTGCAGAGACCTTCGGCTCGGGGATGGGGCCTGCGAAGCTACCGGTCTGAATCTCGAGCTGGTGGAGCGAATAGTCCCCCGTGCGTCCGCCCGCCGCATCTGCGACTTCTCCGTAGGGCCACCAGTCGGCCTTGCCCGCGGTGTAGCCGCCATCCACCGACGACTCGGGAAGATAGTAGAGGATGTCCAGCCCGTTCTGCGGAGGCGCTGCTTTGATGATCGACTCACTGATCGTCGTCAACTCTTGCTCCGATGCGCCACGTGACAGCCTGACGCGGTATTGCAGGCGCTTGACGCTGCCGATGCTCGTGTCCTCCACGGCCGCAATCTCGTAGTCTGGCGGGGTTTGTACAGTCCGGGAAACCACGGATCTGTGTATCCAGCCATGGCGAGCCAGCCTGTACCACTCCGCCTGTTGATAGCGGTAGGCAAGCGCCTGAGCGGGCACTGCTCTTGCGACAACGGGATAGCTCAGGCCCGGGCCCTCGCGGATGTTCGCGGTAGTCGTCGCGTAGATCATGCCGCCATGTCCCGACGCCACTTCGCGTGAAGAACGAAGGCGTTCTCGATCCTGTCCGACAAAGAACCTGGCTAGACGATCTGGAACGGGTCGGACGATCTCCACGCTGCTCCGCCTGCGCCAGCCAAGTCGCGTGAAGACGATGGCTCGATCCTGAGCGAGGTAGCAGAACTCCACCTTGTCTCCGGATTCCACGTGGACGTAGTCGGGCCTACCGTGCTGGAAGATCCACTCGTCGATCGTAGAGTCGTAGTCCGCTTCGACCCGGACGCGTGCGGCTCCTCGACCCTCCGTCGCAACGAGGACTTGTCCCTCGTACTCAGCCAGGCGAAAGCCGTGCTGGGCAGCGGAGCAGCTCAGAAGAGCGGCCCAAAGCAGGAACGGAGCGATCCAGCGAGCCTGGGAGTCGGACAGGCACATCGGAATTATCCAGCATACTTGAAACACGACGGCCGATGTCAACGGGCGCATGAATCCGCCCAGCGGAACTCGCATGAATCGGATGACAGTTGGTCTCGAACCTACCGACACACATAAGTTCTGGAGTCGCCAGCTTGGGTTGCGATGGCGCCGGCCCGGGCCGTGCCTTCAGACTGCCAGGACCTCGAGGTAGACAGCGCGTATCGCTTCGGTGTGACGTCGGTAGTCGTCCAGCAGCTGCCGTCGGGAGCTGCCCGACCGGCCGGAATCGGAATACCCGAGGGCGCGCGTCACCGCCTCCAGGTCCCCTCGGTCCTCGTCCAGGTTGGAGATCGAGCGGTTCTCGACGATCCGGAGGCGGCTCGACAGTCGCTGGAGGAACTCCCACCCCTCGCGCAGTCGCGCGGCCGGCTCAGCTCCGATCAGGCCCAGTGCCTCGATCCGACCCAGCTGCGTCACGATCGACTCCGGGTCGAACAGCTGCGGATACGCCGCGCCGTTCCGAAGCTGCAAGTACTGGACGACGTCCTCCACGTCGAGGAGGCCCCCGCGACCCGTCTTCAGGTCGTAGCGCCCGCGTCGCTCCTGCGCCAGCTCGCGCTCAATTCGCGAGCGGGAGCGGTGGATCTCTACGGCGATGTCAGCGCGGGGCGGCCGGCGGAGGATCTCTTGCCTGATCTCCTCGAAGCGCGCGGCAAGCGTCGGACTCCCGGCCACCGAGCGCGCCCGCAGGAGCGACTGGCGCTCCCACACCGCGCTGGTCTCGTGGTAGCTCCGGAATGAGGCACGCGAGGTAACCAGAGTGCCCTGTCTTCCCGATGGTCGCAGGCGCGCGTCCACCTCGTAGCAGGTGCCCTCTGCTGTGCGAGTCTGCAGCGCGCCGATGAGCCTCTGCGCGAGTTGAACCGAAGACCCCTGCGCCTCGAGCAACGCGGCATCATCGCCGGCTTCGAGGTCGTAGAGGAAGATCACGTCGAGATCGCTGCCGTAGCTGAGTTCGCGACTGCCGAGTTTGCCCATACCCACGACCAGAAAATCCGCCGCCGTGACCGGGCCCCCCAGCGAGGCTCGAACCTGCTCCTGCGCAAGTGCGAGGGCTCGCTCCAGGCAGACGTCGGCGATCTCGCTGAGAGCCACCTCCGCCTCGGGTCGTGTGATCTTTGCGTCGAGGTCGAGCAGCGCCACGTTCACGACGCCTCGGTGGTAGAAGAAACGCAGCGCGGCGAACTCGGCGGCAGTCGCGTCGAAGCGGCCTTGCTCCGCAAGCTGCAAGCGGATCTGCGCCGCGTCGTCGCGCAGGACCTGCTTTGCAGGCAGCAGGGTGTCCGGATCTCGGAATACCGGTTCGATCAGGTCCGGGTGCCGAGCGAAGAACATGGACAGGTACCTGGACGCGCCGAAGAGCCGCGCGAGCCGCGGAACAAGCTCGGGGCGATCGAGGAGCAGACCGTAGTACGACGGGTGGGTGCCGATTCCCTGGATGAAGCGATCGAGGTTGTTCAGGGCGAGCTCGGGATCGGCAGACGTGTCGATCTCGCGAGCGAAGCGCTGGGCAAGATCCTCGACCATCGTGCGCGTGGAGGGGATCGCCAGCAGCCGCGCGGCTCCTCGGGCAAAGAGCGGCAGGACACGATCGCTGCCCTCCTCCGAGAGGAGCTGGTCGAAGATCCCGCGCACACGCTCGCGCTGGCTCTGGAGATCCGTATCGAAAGCCGCGACGCCGTCGCGTCCTGCGTAGCCGAGCGAGCGGGCCAGACGCTCGCGGGCCTCTGCCTGAAGCGGAAGCCGATGCGTCTGCCGCTCTTCGCGCATCTGCAGGCGATTCTCAACGCGTCGCAGGAAACGGTACGAGCTGAGCAGACCCTCTGCCTGCTCTCGCTCGAGCGCGCCGCACTCTGCGAGCGACACGAGCGCGCTCTGCGTCGAGCGCCCGCGTACCTGAGGAATGCGCCCGCCGTGCAGGAGCTGCAGCGCCTGCGCCACGAACTCGACGTCGCGAATTCCGCCCTGCCCGAGCTTGACATCGAAGTCTTCGCCACGGCGCTCCATCTCGCGCTCGATTCGCCTCTTCATCGACTTGATGCCCTCGACCCCCGCATAGTCCACTGCCGAGCGGTAGAGCATGGGAGCGAGCGAGCGGATCACGTCCCACCCAAAGCGGAGATCCCCCGCAACGGGGCGAGCTTTCATCCAGGCGGCCAGCTCCCAGGTC
This sequence comes from Myxococcota bacterium, assembly GCA_965247115.1. Classification (GTDB taxonomy): domain Bacteria; phylum Myxococcota_A; class UBA9160; order SZUA-336; family SZUA-336; genus JAUXJB01. The sequence goes on along the minus strand of CBDFGR010000003.1, from coordinate 131,515 downwards.
GCGGCCCAGCTGTCGCAATAGCTCGCAAGCCAGTCGCCGGACACGACGAGCGTCCCCTGGGCACCTTCGGGTCGCAGGCCGAGGTCCACTCTGTACAGGAATCCCTCTGAGGTCGCGGTCGCGACGCGCCGTCCGAACTCGTGTGCGAGGCGGGTGAAGTACTCCTGCGGCCCGAGCTCGGAGGGGCCATCGCGCACCCCCGCGGAAATCGGCTCGGCCTCGAACACGTAGACAAGATCGACGTCGGAGGAATAGTTCAGCTCCTCGGAGCCGAGCTTGCCGAGTCCGAGCACGCAGAACCGGGGGGAGACCTCTTCGCCACCGGCTCCCTCCCAGTGCGGCGCTCCCAGCCGGCTAGCAAGGCTGCGTCCTGCGACCTCCAGCGCCCGCGAGAGCAGAGCATCTGCAAGGTGCGACAGCTCTGCCAGGGTCTCGCCCACGGCTTCCTGCGGTACGAGGTCGTCCGATCCGTCGCGCAGGGTGATTCGCGCCAGCTCGAGGTACTTGTAGCGTCGGAGCGCGTCGTCCTCCTCTTGGGGCGAGACTCCGGCAAGGGCCCCGTCGAGGCCGGTCTCGTAGTCGGCGGTCGAACGCGCCGCGCGGAGGTCGTCTTCAGCGAGCGTGAAGAGCCAGCCAGGGTAGCGGACCAGGTAGCGGACGAGAAAGGGTGCGATGCCGGCTGGAATGCAGAGCGCGCGGGCCAGCCCGGCCCCGTCGCGCTGCCAGGCCGTGGTCAAGCGCGACGGATCCGCTTCGGCCGCGGCGCTCAGCACGGCGCCTGCCCGCTGGAGCGCGGCCCGAGGCTCCGGCCCGACCCCGCAGGCGGCGCGAAGCTCCGCTCCGAGGCCGGTCAGCTCGAGTCGTTCTTCGACCGCTCTGATCGCCGAACTCTCCACCTTGCAAGGCTATGGATTCAGCTGCCCGTCCGTACGCGCGAAGGCGTGAGCGTGAGCAAGCAGAAGGCTTCGGGGCTCTTCCGCCATTCCTCTAGCATGTTGGCCCGCGCGGGATCGCTCAGGTCCCAGTACTTCGGTGCGATCCGCTCCGCCAGGGCCAATCCGCCCTCGTCGCTGATCGCGATCTCGCCGTCGAACGCGAGCCACGATTCCTGCTCGCGAAGGTGATTCACCACCAGTAGCGATCCTCGAGGGTCTGCTTGGAGACGCCTCACCTTCGGGGTGTCATTGCCCGAGAACATCCGGACGACCTGGCCGTCCCATTCGAACCAGACCGGCACGGAAACGGGAAGACGCCCTTCGTCCAGCGTGCTGAGAACTCCCAGGCGTGTCTCCTTCAAGAACGCCTCACGTTCCTGTTCATTCATCATGCATCCGAGTGTATCACTGTGCTCCGCGTTGGAGTGAGGCGAGTCAGGCGACCCCGACGATCTCTCGCCCGATGAGCATGGTGGCCGCGCCCGTATAGCGGCCGAAACCGTCGTCCTCGAGCTTCTCTGCATGAGCGCGCGAGGCGTCAGCGCTCTGGTACCACAGCTCCGCCATACCCGCGAACTCCGGCTCACTCGGCCCTTGCGTCGCGAACGACACCGCATAGCGCAGGCCGCCTGCAGTGGACCGAAGCTCTCTCGCCACGTTCGGCGCGTGCACGTCCAGCCAGTGCTGGTAGATGTCCTGGCGGTCGATACCCGACTTCGCGCTGACCAGGCCTGTGACTTTGAGTGCCTCCTCGGGTCGGGGGCCATCGACGATCAGGTGCTCTTCGCACTCGAGCGAGACGAGCGGCGTCTGGACGCGCTCGAGGAAGCCGTCGTCGCGGACGGCTACAGGCGAGCCTTCGCCCAGCATGTGACGGCCGCGCTCCGCGTCGGCGTACCAGAGCGCCGCCATCCCATCGAAGGGAGTCTCGGCCCTCTGGTCGAAGAGAGTCACGCGGTAGTGGTCCGGACGCAGGTGCTCCGAGACGCCGGGCAGGTGGACCTCTTGCCAGTGCCCGACCAGCTCGTCGTGTGTGACGTGGTCGGCGCGCTTCACGAAAAAGACAAATTTCAGCATGGCGTAACCTCCGTCAGGCGCCGTCGAGCGCCCTGAGCATGCGTTTCAGCGCCACCCGCCGATACGCAACGTCGATCAGCTCCTCGACCTCTTCCCAGTCCACCGCCCCATCGAACTGCATGGTCGTCCAACCGTGTTGCCCCAGGTGGCGAGTTTTCGAGAAGCGCGGGTCCTCGATGAGGAGTACCTGATCCATGGCGGACAGATTGAAGGCTGCGCCGGAGCGGCCGCCGTCGGCACCGTAGATGCAGAAGGACTTCTTTCCCGCCTTCCACCACGGCCCGCCGAACTGCTCCACCTCGACCGCCTCCGGGTAGCGCAGACAGAGCTTGCGCAGGCGCGCGACGTGCGACTTCGTAGTCTTTCGCTGCGGGTGGTCCATCGAAGACGAGTATAGTCCCAGACTCGACTACCCCGTTGAAAAGCGCGGCGTCCCCGAAAATCGCGTCAAACACTGGGTGGTTTCTGCTTGACCCGAGTTCAAGAAAGCGTCACGCTAGTGTTTATAAAGTGATATCTTTATAAAAAGGAGCTCCAATGAGCCGCCCCGACTTCGTACGCGTGGCCACGTTGCGTGAGCTTGAGACACAGGGTGCCGTGACGGTGCGAGCGGGGCGCCAACGGATCGCTGTCTTCGCGGACGGAGCGGATGTGTGGGCGGTGGACAACCGATGTCCGCACATGGGCTTTCCACTCGATCAGGGGACCGTGCGGGACGGCATCCTCACCTGTCACTGGCATCAGGCGCGCTTCGACCTGCGCAGCGGCTGTACCTTCGACCTCTGGGCCGACGACGTGCCGCGTTTCGAGACGCGGATCGAGAGAGACGAGGTCTACGTCGCAAGCGAGCCGTTCCGTCAGCGTGACGCCGCGTACCACCGGCGTCGCCTGCGCCTGGGAATGGAGCAGAACATCCCGCTCGTGCAGGCCAAGAGCTTGCTCTGCCTGATCGACTCCGGGGGGGATCTCGACGGGATCGCGGTCGAGGTCGCGCGCTATGGGAGCGCGAACCTGAACAGCTGGACCGAAGGGATGGTTCGGCTGAGCTGCGTCGCGAACCTGTATCCCGATCTGACGCGGGAGACAGCCTACCAGGCGCTCCTGTACGCGATCCGGCAGATCGCGGCAGAGACGAGCGGCTCGGTCCCGAGGCGCGAGCGCGAGCCGCTGGATGCGGACGATCACCCGGCCGAAGCTCTGAAGGGGTGGCTGCGCCAGTGGGTCATGACCCGACATCGAGACGGTGCCGAGCGCACGGTTCTGACCGCGCTGCGCTGCCTTTCCCACGCCGAGCTCGCCGACCTGGGCTTCGGGGTGGCCTGCGAGCGACTGTATGCGGAGGGGGGCCACCTGTTTGACGCCTGGAACAAGTCATTCGAGCTGATCGAGCTCCTGGGCTGGGAGCGAGCCCCGGAGCTGCTGCCCCTGCTCATGCAGCGGCTCAGTGCTGCCAGAGGCGAGGAGGAGAGCACCGACTGGCACCACCCCGTTGAGATCGTCGAGCCTCTACGGGCGGCGGAGCGCTCACTTTCCGAGCTCATGCGTGAGGGCCAGGGCAAGACGTGGACGGAATCGAAGCATCTGGCCGACATCTTGCTCGGCGACGATCCGCTCGCGATCATCCACAGCCTGGTGGACGCGCTGCGGCAGGGAGCGACGCCGGAGCTGCTCGCGCGACGTGTCGCCTACGTGGCGGCCCTGCGTCTCGCGCGCTTCGCGACCTCCAACGAGGTGACCGACTGGTTCAACCCGCAACACACCTTCATCCACGCCAATGCCGTGCACCAGGCGATCCTGCGCAGCCCCACACCTGACGTGGTGCGCGCGATCCTGCAAGCGGCGATCGCGGTCTACACCGATCGCTTTCTCAATGTTCCGCCGGCAAGGCTGCCAGGAGTGGGGAGCGAGCTCGATGAGCTCCCGGACAGTGCCAAGGAGCTACAGGAGTCACTGCTGATCCACCTCGACCGCAGAGGAGAGATCGAGACAACTGCCCGACTGGTAGCCCGCTACGTCAGACTGGGACACCCCTTTGCCGAGCTGGTAGATACCCTCACCTTCGCGACCGTGCGCGAAGACCTCGACTTCCACTCCCTGCAGGTGCTCGAGGCTGGAGTCAGGCAAGCACGGGCCTGGAACGGGGGCGCCGAGGCAGAGCACATCCTGGTCGGCGTCGTCCGCAACCTGGCTGCCCACTGCCCGACCCGACGAGCGGGCCAGCAAACCGCCACCATCGCCCTCCGCCTACACCGCGGCGACCGAGTCTACGAGGGCTAACCCAAACCTGGAATAACTTGGGGACGGTCCTTAGTTATAACTCTTGGAAAGCGCGGAAGAGTTATAACTAAGGACCGTCCCCAAGTTATGGGCGGAAGGCCTCGATGACGGCGGGGGGGGCCTGGACGAGCTCGATCAAGACACCTTCGCCGCTCAGGGGGAACTCGTCGTTCGCGACGGGGTGGACGAAGCAGACGTCGTGTCCTGCGGCGCCCTTGCGGATGCCGCCGGGGGTGAAGCGCATGCCCTGCTCTTCGAGCCAGCGGACGGCTGCTGGAAGGTCGTCGATCCAGAGCCCGATGTGGTTCAGCGCGGGCGTGCTCACGCGCGGCCGGGCGTCGGGATCGATCGGCTGCATCAGGTCGACCTCCACCTGGCGGGGACCCGAGCCCAGCGTGGCGATGTCCTCGTCGACGTTCTCCGACTCGCTCTTGAAGCTTCCACTCTGTTGCAGCCCCAAGAGCTCCACCCAGAGACGGTGCAGCCTCGACTTGTCGTCAGAGCCGATCGCGATTTGCTGCAGCCCTAGCACGGAGAACGGTCGCTCGCTCACGAACACTCCCTCATGGCTGTTCCGAGGCGCAGGGTATCTGGAGCGCGCTGTCGTTTCGAGCGGGCGACAGCCTCCGCGATCTCGTAGAGCAGGGCCTCGGTCTCCTCCCAGCCGATGCAGCCGTCGGTAATCGAGACGCCGAACTCGAGCTGCTTACCGCGTGCCCAGTCCTGCCGGCCAGGGAGCAGATGGCTCTCTAGCAGTATCCCCAGGATCGGGGTCTCTCCGCGGTCGAGCAGCTGCTCGAGCACCGCCCGGCAGACGCCTGCCTGACGCCCCGGGTCGAAGCCGGAGTTGTCGTGGGAGCAGTCGATCAACAGCGGCCGCGCCAGACCATTCCGGCGTGCGCTGGCGCTTGCTACGTCCTCGACGGAGAAGTTGGTGCGACCGCCACCGCCGCGCAGGACGAGGTGCACGTCCGGGTTCCCCGGAGTACGCAGCTGCGCAGCTCGTCCGTGCGAGTCCAGTCCGAAGCAGCTGTGCGGTCGACGCGCCGCTACGACTCCGTTCCACGCAACATCGAGCGCCCCCGAGGTCCCGTTCTTGAAGCCCACCGGCATGGGCAGTCCGCTGGCCAGCTCACGGTGGGTCTGGCTCTCCGAAGTACGTGCGCCAATCGCGGCCCAGCTGAGCAGGTCGCCAAGATAGTGCGGGGTCATCGGATCGATGATCTCGCTGGCGCAGGGCAGCCCGAGCTCGTTGATCTGGAGCAGCAGCCGTCGGCTGCGCTCGAGCCCGAGCGCGATGTCGCACGAGCCGTCGAGGTCGGGATCATTGACCAGACCCTTCCAGCCCAGCGCCGTCCGGGGCTTCTCCACGTACGTGCGCATGGCGATCGCCAGCACGTCGCTCGTCTCGCGTGCCAGCCGTGCCAGGCGCCGCGCGTAGGTCAGGGCCGCTTCGGGGTCGTGGAGTGAGCAGGGGCCAGCAACCACGACGAAACGAGCATCGCGGCCGTGGAGGACGTCCGCGATCGCGCGGCGGCCAGACTTCACCACGGCCCGAGCCGCGCTTCCCCTGGGGAGCCGGGTCTTCAGCTCTGCGGGCGAAGGCAGGAGGGTGGGGCCTGCGCCGTCGAGTTGTTCTTGCATCGGGAGCTTCCTCGCTAGCTGGAGCCGGGTCTGGCCCCGGCGAAAAAAAACCCCGAGAAACTCTTCTCGGGGCTGGAAAGGGTCTTACCTGCGGATGCGTTCTACTGGATCGCGCAGGTCCCTCGTGCCCCGCTGGTAAACCAGCGGTAATAGGCAAAGGCGAACGCGTTCGGGTCCAGTCGACGCACGAACTCTCTTTACCGCAGTCAGCGACACTGGGTCAAGCGCCGGGTCAAGCTCGACCGGGCCGGGCGGCCGCGGTCCTGCCGCTACAGTAGACTGGCCGCGAGGGGAGGAGACGGCGAGATGGCGCGGCAGCCCACGGACACCCCGATGATGAGGCAGTACCGGAGTCTCAAGCGTCAGGCTGGGGAGGCGCTGCTGTTCTTTCGGATGGGGGATTTCTACGAGCTGTTTGGCGCCGACGCGGAGGAGGCGGCTCCGCTGCTGGACATCGTCCTGACTTCTCGGGACAAGGACGCGCCGAATCCCATGCCGATGTGCGGCGTGCCTTTCCACGCGCTGGAAGGCTACGTCCGCAAGGTTCTCAAGGCGGGAAAATCCGTCGCGATCGCGGAGCAGGTCGAGGACTCGCGCCAGGCCAGAGGGTTGGTGAAACGCGAGATCGTCGAGGTCGCGACTCCTGGCCTCGTCTCCAACCCCGAACGCCTCGAGGGTGCAGCCCCGAACTATCTCGCAGCTGTGATCTCGGATTCTGAGGGCTTCGGCCTGGCCTACCTCGACGTGTCGACGGGTGAGTTCGCAGCAGCGGAAACGACAGAGCGCGCGGTTCAAGACGCCGAGCTCGACCGCATCGCACCGCGTGAGATCGTGGCCCGCGGGGCCGAGAAGAACCTCCCGCCAGAGGTCCGGGTACGCCCCGCCCCCGACTCTGACTTTGTTCCCGCCTCCGTCAGGGAACGCGTCGGGCGCCTGCCCGAGGGACTTTGCGAGGGCGACACCTCGCTTTCGGCCCGCGCGGCCGCGGCGCTCTGGGCCACCGTGGGTAGCCTGCAGCCGGGCGCGCTCGACCAGGTCGGTGCGCTGCGCCGCTACGAGCCGAACGACCGATTGCTGCTCGACGCGTCGACGCGCCGACACCTGGAGCTGTTCCGAAACCTGCGTGACGGTGGCCGCGGGGGGACCCTGTTCGAGCTTCTCGATCAGACGCGGACGCCGCTCGGCAGGCGCAGGCTCGAACGCTGGCTGGGGGAGCCCCTGATCGATCTGGATGCCATCCGAGCGCGCCAGCAGCGCGTGGAGGAGTGGCTCGAGCCCGATAGTCGCCGTGCCGCGCTGGCGGCCGCTCTGAGCCGGGTGGGGGATCTCGAGCGCAGCTTGAGCCGAGCCTGCCAGCCCGTCTCCGGTCCCACAGAGCTCGCGCGACTGCGTGCGGGCCTGCAGGGAGTCGCGGCCGTGAACGAGGTTCTACCCCTGGCGGACGCCCTCTCCGAGGTGCGCTTGGAGCTCGAGCGTGTGGTCGTCGAGAGCCCGCCGCCGGCTCCGCGCGGCGAGCCGCACACGGGCTACATCAGTACCGGCATCGACGCGGAGCTTGACGGTGTGCGTGCGGAAACGCGGGAGGGGGACGAGTTCCTCTCGCGGCTCGAGACGCGCGAGCGAGAGCGGCTCGGCATTCACTCGCTCAAGCTCAAGTACAACCGGGTCTTCGGCTACTCGATTCAGGTGACGCGAAGCCACCTGCACAAAGTCCCCGACGAGTACAAGCGCAAGCAGACCACCGTGAACGGGGAGCGCTTCACGACCGAAGAGCTCGAGCGCTGGGAGGGAGTCGTGCTCCGCTCGCGCGAGCGCGCGGCGGCTCGCGAGGCTCGGGTGCTGGCGGACCTGCGTACTCTCGTTGTGCGCGAGGCCGGGCGTGTGCGTCGGGTCGCGGACGCGATCGCCGAGCTCGACGTGGCGCAGTCGCTCGCGCAGGTGGCGCGCGAGGGCGACTACGTGCGGCCCGAGCTCGACGACTCCCTGCGCATCGAGATCGAGGGCGGTCGGCACCCGGTCGTCGAGCGCTTCACGCCGGACGGATTCATCCCGAACGACGTGGTCCTCGAGCCGGCTCACGCACGCTTTCTGATCCTGTCGGGTCCCAACATGTCCGGGAAGTCGACCTTCCTGCGCCAGGTCGCGCTGGTCACCCTGCTCGCCCAGATGGGCGCCTTCGTACCGGCGCGGCGCGCACGCATCGGGGTCGCGGATCGGATCTTCACGCGGGTCGGCGCTTCCGACTCGATTGTCACCGGGGAGAGCACCTTCATGACGGAGATGCGCGAGACGGCCACGATTCTCGATCAGGCCAGCCCGCGCAGTCTCGTGATCCTTGATGAGATCGGGCGAGGCACGTCGACTTTCGATGGCCTTTCGATTGCCTGGGCCGTGGCTGAGTATCTGCACGACGCTCCGGGCTTGCGTTCCCGGGTGTTGTTCGCGACCCACTATCACGAGCTGGCGGACCTGACGCACACGAAAGAGGCGGTGAAGACCTTTCACTTTGCGTGTGCGGAACGGGACGGCGAGGTCCTCTTCCTGAGGCGCATGGAGCCGGGTGCCGCCAGTCGCAGCTATGGCATCGAGGTAGCGCGGATGGCGGGTCTCCCCGCTGAGGCGATCCGCCGTGCACGGGAGATCCTTGCAAATCTCGAAGGAGGAGAGTTTGACGATCGCGGCACTCCGCGGCTGGCCCGCGAAGCGGGGGACGCTCCCGCGCAGCTTCAGCTCTTCTCTGGAGCTCCCGATCCGCTGCGGACCGCCCTCCGAGCGCTGGACACAGACGGGATGACGCCGCTCGAAGCCCTCGTTGAGCTCGAACGCCTGCGGCGACTCGCGGAGCAAGGCGAATGAGATCCCCCGCCCGCTGCGCGTTGCTCGTACTTGTGGCAGCCGTCTGCCTCGGCGCCGGGGACCGCCCTCCGGGGCTTGGCGACGTCGCCGATATCCGGGTTTACGCCCACTCCGCCTATACACGCATCACGATCGAGCTGTCACGGCGCGTGTCCTTCCAGACCCACAAGATCGAGGATCCACACCGGCTCTACATCGACATCGAGGATACGTGGCTCGGGAAGGAGCTGCGCGAGCCGCGCGGCGCGCGGGGCTCCACTACGCCCGTGCGTCTCGTTCGCGGCGGTCAGAACACGCTCCACCGCGCGCGCGTGGTGCTGGAGCTGTCCGGGAACGATCACGGCTACCGCACCTTCCAGCTCGAGAACCCGTTCCGCATCGTGACCGACGTCTACACCGGCGCCTCCCGCCCACCTGCCGTCGCGAGTGGGCGGGACTTCGACGAGCGCCCGGTGCGACGCGTGGTGATCGACCCGGGACATGGTGGCAAGGACCCCGGGGCGACACGGGGCCGTGTACGTGAGAAGGACGTGGTCCTGCGCATCTCCAAGGAACTGCGCGGGCGCTTGGAGCAGCGCGGCTTCGAGGTGCTGATGACCCGCGACTCCGATGTCTTCCTGCCGGTCGCCGCGCGACCCGCGCGGGCAAACCGAGCGAATGCCGACCTGTTCATCTCGATCCACGCCAACGCCTCGCCGAATCGGCACACGCATGGCGTGGAGACGTACCTGCTCGACACCCGTTACGATCGCCAGACTGCGCGCGTAGCGGCACGTGAGAACGGCACCACGGTGGCCCAGCTCACCGACTTGGACCTGATCGTGGCATCCCTTCGGCTGGGCTATACCGAGCGCTACGCCGCGCGGCTCGCAGAAGACGTGCAGACGGGTCTGGTGAAGCGGCTGCGGAAGGACCACCGAGCGACGGGAAATCTCGGCGTCAAACGCGGCCCCTTCCTGGTGCTGTTTCAGGCGGACATGCCCGCGATTCTGGTAGAGGTGGGCTTCGTCACGAACAAGAGTGAGATCAAGCGTCTACAGACTCGGGGCTTCGCGCGGGCGGTGGCGGATGGGATCGCTCGCGGGGTGGTCAGATACAGAGATCGCCACGCTCGAATGGTGGCTGGACGCTGACAGTGCAGCCCGTTTGCGACGAGTTTTTCAAGGCGGTGGGCCCGGTCGCTGAGACGACATCTTCTCAGCTGAATCCCTTCGTCCGCAGCTACCTCGACGCCGTTCGTACCTACCTGCTTGGACTCCACGACGACGGCGTCCCGGCGCGTCGGGTGAACGAGGAGCACGCAGATCTCGTCGATCGTCTGGTCCGCAAGCTGTTCCGCCTGGCCGAGGACCGGTACTTCGAGCACTTTCCGCGGCTGGACTTTCGTCTCTCGGTGATTGCGGTCGGCGGCTACGGACGACGCGAGCTGTCCCTCGGCTCCGACATCGATCTTCTCTTCGTTTACCGTGGCAAGATCAATCCGTACGTCGAGACGCTGACCGAGGTGATCACGCACCGGCTGTGGGACGCGCAGCTCACCCTGGGCGATGCGACTCGCACCATTCAGGATTGCATGCGAGTCGGGCGCGAGGATCTGCCGACGCTGACGTCGTTTCTCGACGCTCGTTTCCTGATCGGCGATCCGGGCCTCCACGCGGAGCTGGAGCACGAGGTCCGCGACTACCTGAAGAAGCACGCTACGAGCTTCGTAGACGGCAAGCTCAAGGAGATGCGAGACAGGCACGAGCGCTTCGGCGAGTCGCTCTATTTGTTGCAGCCGAACCTCCGGGAGGGCGTCGGTGCCCTGCGCGACTACCACACCGCCATGTGGACCGCGCGCGCGTCTCGCTGGGAGGTCAGGCGGCCGGAGCATCTGCTCCTGCACGGCTTCCTCGACGCCGAGGAGCTCGACGAGCTGCTGGTAGCACTCGACTTCCTGTGGCGCGCGCGCAACGAGCTCCACCGGAGCGGTCGAAAGAACGATCGGCTCCATTTTGTCTTGCAGGAGCATCTGGCAGAGCGTCTCGGCTACCAGGGTGGCGATGGTGCCTTCCCGATCGAGGAGCTCATGCGCTCCTACTACATACACGCGCGTGCGGTGGCGCGCCTGAGCCGTCGGGTGATCGACGACGCGCGCAACTCCGAGCGTCTGCGCCACCCCTCTGTCCAGCGCGGCTCTTACGCTCTGGCCGAAGGCTTTGCGCTCGTCGACGGCCGTCTGGAGATCCCCAGTGCCTCGTTGCTCGAGGAGCGCCCCGTGCGCCTGCTCTCCGCGTTCGCGCTCGCTCAGCACCACGACGTGGAGCTCTCCGCCCGCGCCCAACGCCTGGTCCGCCACCACCTGCATCTGGTGGACGACGCGTTCCGAAAGGATCCCGAGGCCGCTACGCTGTTCCGGCAGCTGCTGCAGTCTCCGAACCGCGTCTATCGAACGCTCGCGGTCATGGACGAGCTGGATCTGCTCGGAGCCTACTTGCCCGAGTTCGGTCGACTCGTGGGATTGTGGCAGCAGGACATGTACCACACGTACACCGTCGACGTGCACTCGCTGTTTCTCGTCGAGCAGCTTCGACGGCTTCGCAAGGGGAACTTTCGCGAAGAGCTCCCGTTCCCGACTGCTCTCGTCCGCGAGATCCAGGCGCCGGAGGTCATCTACCTTGGCTGCATCTTGCACGACATCGGCAAGGGTCTCGGAGGTGGACACTCCGAGAGGGGCGCGGCGATGATCCCGGACATTGCTCAGCGTCTCGGCTTTAGTGAAGACGAGCAGGACCGGGTGGAGTTCATCGTTCGCGAGCACCTGACGATGAGTCAGATGGCAGAGCGGCGCGACGTGCACGACTCTCGCGTCATCCTCAACCTGGCCAACTTGTGCGGGAGCCGCGAGCGGCTGCGCAGCCTCTATCTGGCGACGATCGCGGACATCCGCAGCGTTTCCCCCGAAGCGTGGACCACCTGGAAGGGAGGCCTGCTGGAGGCGCTCTACCGCAACGCCGCGGAGTGGCTGGAGGTCGGCGGCGAGGCACCCGACGCCACCCGCGCGTATCTCGAGCGCGCCATGACGCGCGCGGACGAGGCTCGGCGGGAGGCAGCGGATCGGTTGGTGGAGGACGGCGCGAGTCGTCCGAAAGTCGAGAACTTCCTCGACGTGGTCCCGCCGCGACTCTTTCTCGACCACAGTCCGGGCCAGCTCCTGGCGCAGCTCCGCTCCGCTCTGGCGTTCGTCGCTTGTGACGACCTTGTCGGCGTCTACCCCTTCCATCCGGATCACGACGAGCAAGAGTTCTGGGGGATCTGTGTGATCGCGCAGGATCGCCCGGGGTTGTTCTCGCAGGTGACCGGCGTGCTCACGGCCTGCGGGCACAACATCCTGGCCGCGCACGTCTACACGACGCGCAGCGGCCTCGCGATCGAGATCTACCAGCTGGATCCGATCGCGGGCGGCGCGGCGGAAGAAGAGCTCGAGGTGGATCGGATCGAGACCCGGCTTCGCGGGCTACTCTCGGGCGTCCGGGATGCGGGCACCCACACGGCCCGACCCAGCGCGAGGCGGCCGCGCAGCCTGAGGGCTGCGCCGCCGACCGTCCGCATCGCGAACCAGGACTCGGATTTCTACACGATCATCGACGTGTCCACGAACGACCGCCCAGCACTCCTCTTCGACATCACGCGCGCCCTCTCAGACCTCGGTCTGGAGATCGTCATGTCCCGTGCGGCCACTCGCGCGAACCGCGTCACGGACACCTTCTACATCACCAACGGTGGCGACAAGGTGGCGGATCCCGGACGTCAGCAAGAGATCGAAGCCAGCGTCCTCCGAGCCATCCAGGATGACCGCGTCTAGCGGCCGACCCCAAAACTGCTCGCAGAGCTCCTTCACCGAGTAGAAACCGGCTAGGTACTCGGCCTTCCATGGGTGATGTCTGCCACAGACAGGTGAGGGCAGCGCTGAGGATCTCGGCTTGACCGGACCTCCCTTTGTTCAACTGTAGACATGGGTAACGGTTAGACCGGCAACATAGGTAACACTCTGTCGTTCCTTTCTCTGTTCCCTTGATGTCCTTGGCTTCGAGACACGGGCTCGCAGGAGCCCAGTCCCGCAAGGCCCTCGTTAGTTCGGTGCAGCCACTTGTACCCGGTCGGACGACTCACTCGGTAGCGCTCGCAGAACTCGGTCATCGACCACTGTCCGCTCAGGAACTCCATCACGAAGTTTCCCCTTTGATCTTCTTTATTCGTTTCCATCCAGGCATCTCCCAGGTGTAAACGGTGTTCTCGGACTTTTGTAAACTACGGACTTCTGTAAACCATGTGCCAGGACCGGACCTATCTTGACAGAATAAATAGAAAGCCCTAATCTACACCAATTGGTGAAGACGTGAGAAAGTCAGATCGGCAGCTCTCGCTTCGTCTACGGCCTCTGGCGCGTCATGGCGGGCGGCGCGAGGGGGCGGGGCGCAAGCCTGGGCCGAATCCGCTGGTTCGCCACCGAAGTCGGCAGAGTCTCGCGTCGCGGCATCCGTGTCACGTGACCCTGCGGGTGCGCGATGGTGCTCCGTCGTTGCGGGCTCCGGCCTTTGTGCGGGCGTTTGAGGAGACGCTAGCGCGAGGGTGCGACCGGGGGGAGTTTCGGCTGGTGCACTACGCGCTCTTGCGGGACCACGCGCACCTTATCGTCGAGGCGAAGGATCAGTACGCGCTCGGTCGGGGGATGAAGAGTCTGAGCCGGAGGATGGTCTGGACGATGAGGCGTGTGTTTGGGTGGCGTGGGGGGCTGCTGGCGGATCGCTACCACGCGCGGATCTTGAGGACGCCGCGCGAGGTCCGGAATGCGGTCCGGTACGTCCTGCTCAACGCGGCGCGGCATCGCCGTAGGGCGCTAGGGGAGCTGGATCCCGCCTCATCCGGGCGATGGTTTGACGGTTGGAGAAGAGGAACAATGCGGCGAGAGATGGGGGACGAGGTTCCGGTCGCTGCTGCGCACACCTGGCTTCTCAGAGAGGGTTGGCGGCGCTACGGGTTGCTCGATCCTCTGGATGTCCCTGGAGGGGCGCGTGCCTCGCCCTAGACTGACCCACTCACGCGGGCTACCGGCTTCGCAGCCGCGGCTCCGAGGCGCTTTTCTTCGGAGCTTCCTCATGACGCACCCAGTCGCGATGGTCGAGGAGCGCGGGTATCCCTTCCTTGGGGTCTAGAGAGCGGCAGCACTCCTGGAGAGCGGTGGCGAGGGGCGGTCGGGCGGTGGTACACATTCGCGGTGGGGGTTGGCGTGAAGCTCGACGCTGCGATTGATGCGTTCCTGGCTCATCTGGCCGTAGAGCGTGGCTTGTCGCCAGCCACCATCGAGGCCTACGGGCGCGACCTCGCGAGTCTTGCGGACAGCGTTGGCGAGGTCGCGGTCGAGAGCGTTGATGCGTCCTCGCTGCGCCGCCATCTCGACGCCCTCGAGGCTCGCAGCTGCGCCGCCTCGACGCGTTCCCGGGCTCTCTCGGCCATCTCCCGGCTCTTTTCCTACCTGCGCAGTGAGGGGCGGCTCGAGACGGACCCACTCGGGGACGTATCTCGACCCAAGGGCGCGCGTAGCGTGCCGAAGGTCCTGAGCCTTGCAGAGGTCAGCGCCCTGGTGGAAGCGCCCGACGAGTCCGTGCTCGGCATCCGGGATCGAGCGATGCTCGAGGTTCTCTACGCGGCGGGGCTCCGAGTGTCCGAGCTCACGTCCCTCCGACTCGCCGATCTTCAGCTCGACTCGCACTGCTGCACGGTTCAGGGAAAGGGACGTCGCGAGCGGCTGGCGCTGCTTGGCGCGCCAGCGGTCAACCGGCTGTCGCGCTATCTCGAGGAAGTGCGTCCGCGCTGCGTTCGGGGAGCCGGACCGCCTGAGGTTTTCGTCTCACAGCGCGGAGCTGCGCTCACGCGTCAGGCGGTCTGGTACCGCATTCGCCGCTACGGACAGCTGCTTGGCATTGCCCACAAGCTCACGCCCCATGTCTTGCGGCACTCGTTTGCGACCCACTTGCTGGAAGGTGGCGCCGATCTGCGCTCGGTGCAGGAGATGCTGGGTCACGCGGACATCGCGACGACGGAGATCTACACGCACGTCAGCCGGGCGCGTCTGCGCGAGCTGGTGGAGCGCCGCCATCCTCGAGGCGGCTCCCGCCGATGAAGACGCTGCCCGCCGCGCCGCTGCGGCGACGCCTGTTCCGGGCACTGGAGACCCGGGGCGATCCACTGCGCATCGTGGTGGAGGAGTCACGGCGCCGGGACGTGCGAGTGTTCTTGGTGGGAGGGCCCGTCCGAGATCTGCTGCTCGGCCTGCCCGTGCAAGACGTGGACGTGCTGCTGTCGGATCGGCTGGAGCAGATCGCTGAAGCGTGCGCCCGGCGCCTCTCGACGCGTGTTCGACACCACTCTCGATTTTTCACCGCGACGCTTCAGGGAGCCGAGTTTCGGATCGATCTCTCCCGTGCGCGCACCGAGGTCTACCGGAAGCCCGGGGCCCTGCCGCGCGTGCAACCGGCGGAGCTCGAGGAGGACTTCGCTCGGCGGGACTTCAGCGTAAACGCGATGGCGCTGCCTCTCGACGAGCATTCAGGAGACGTACTTGTCGATCTTCATGCCGGTCTCGAGGACCTCGAGGCTCGCCGTCTGCGCGTGTTGCATAGCGCGAGCTTCACGGACGACCCGACCCGCCTGTATCGGGCGGCGCGCTACGCAGCCCGCCTGCGCTTTCGTCTGGACCGGAAGACTGCAGCCCTCGCGCGGAGCGCCGTGCGCCATGACTCGGTCGCTACGCTCTCGGCTGCCCGCGTCCTCCACGAATTCGAGCGCCTGCTGGACGAGGGGGCCAGCGCCAGGGCGCTCGCACAGACGCAGCGCCTCGGGCTTCTCGAGGCCGCCGTGCAGGGCTGGGATCTCGCGGCTGCTGGCGGCCGCGCGCTCCGCCGCCTCGATCGGGTAAAAGTCCGCGCGCCGTGGTCCGAGGCCGCAGCGGATCGCGAGATCCGAGCGTGCGGGCTGCGCCTCCTGCAGAGCGGCCTGAGGAAGAGGCTCCGCTCGCGAGTGCTCGAGCGCCTGGGGATCGCCGGAAGCGCGGCCCAGAGGATCGAGCGCGACCTAGCGGCCCACCCGAGATTACTGCGCGCCCTCGCCGGGGCGCACAGCCCCGGCCAGCTCGACGCCACGCTGTCTGGCAGCACGGAGCCGGCTCTGCTGATGCTTTTCTGCAGCGCGCCGAGCGCGAGCCAGCGGTGCGTCGTGCGCTACGCGCGCAGCCTGCGTCATGTGCGAGGCCCCTTTGACGGCCACCGGGCCCGCGCCCTCGGGGCTCGGGGCCCGCTCGTCGGCAAGCTGCTTCGGGTCGCGAGGCGACGCGCTCTCGACGGTCGTGCCGTAGACGACGTCTGGGCCCGTCGTTGGTTGGCTCGACGGCGACAGATTGGGTAGTCTGCCGCCGACGTAGCCCCGTCGGGTCTCGTGTGATCAGAACTGAACTGGACAGCTCAGGCGAAGCCAGCCCTGCGGGTATGCGCGGCTGTGCCGTAAACCTGCCCGTGTTCGAGGGGCCCCTCGACCTGCTGCTCCATTTGATCCGGAGCAACGAGGTCGATGTCGCCGACATTCCGGTCGCGCTGATCTCGGAGCAGTACCTCGAGTACCTCGAGCTGATGCGGCAGCTCGACATCAACGTGGCCGCCGACTACCTGCTGATGGCCGCCACGCTCGCGTACATCAAGTCGCGCATGCTGCTGCCGCCGGCTCCGGGCGACCTCGACGAAGAGGAAGGCGGCGATCCCAGAGCCGAGCTGGCCCGCCGCCTGGCCGAGTACGCCATCTTCAAGGAGGTTGCCATCGAGTTCGATCGGCGGCCGCTCCTGGGAAGGGACGTCTTCACGTCTCTGGCAGACGTTGCGGGGCTCCCGGAGGCCGAGCCGAGCCTGCACGTCAGCCTGTTCGCTCTCGTGGAAGCCATGCGCCGCGTGCTGGAGAGCCTCCCCGAAGAGGAGCAACATCATCGGATCGCGCTCGAGCGGATCACACTGCAGGAGCGGATGGTCGCGGTCATGGACCAGCTTCGCAGCCGTACGACGGACTCCCTGCGCTTCGAGGATCTGCTGCGGGATGCCGATTTCACACGACACAGAATTGTGATGACTTTCCTCGCGATCCTCGAGCTGGCAAAAATTCAGGCGTTGCGCCTGTTCCAGAACATCAACGCGGACGGCATGCTATTCGGTCCCGTGCGTGTACGCGCGGCGGTTGACACCGCCCCGGACTCGGACCAGATCGTGGCGGCCGGCAAGGAGGCAGAACGCGCCTGGGCCTCGGTCAGCGAGAAGGCCCGCGAAGAGGTCTCGGCGAGAGGGTCCGCCGGGGAGCCAGAGGAAGAATAGGGGGGTCGCTTGGAACGGGACGCCGAGAGCATGGCGAGCGCGATCGAGGCGCTGATCTTCGCAGGCGATCGGCCTTCGACCACCGCACGGCTTCGCAAGGTCTTCCCAAAGCTTTCCGGACTCGAGCTGGGGCGGATCGTGGCTTCCATCAACACGACGCTCCTGGACCAGGGGCGTCCGTACGAGATCGTCGAGGTGAACGGCGGCTACCAGTTCCGGACCCGGCCCGAGTACGGCGCCGTGATCCGAGCCGCGAGACCGGAGCGAAGAGTGCGACTCTCGCGCGCGGCGCTCGAGACGCTCGCGGTTGTCGCCTATCGGCAACCGCTCACGCGGGCGGAGCTCGAGGACCTGCGCTGCGTGGATTGCGGAGCGGTGCTCAGGACGCTGCTCGAACGGGACCTGGTGCGGATCGTTGGACGCAGGGACGTTCCCGGTCGCCCGAGCCTGTACGGCTCGAGCTCCCACTTCCTGGAGACCTTCGGCCTGCGCTCGCTTCGGGACCTCCCGGATCTGCGCGAAGCGCACGCGATGGTCGAGGAGGACGGGACGGTCGTCGATCTCGGCGCGGCCGCCCGTGCCGGCGGAGCGGAGCTGTCGAACACAAGCCCGGCAGAGGAGGCGCCGGGTGTCGTCGGGAGTGACCGTGTCCAGCCGGACTCGCAAAACGACCCCCCGGCCTGAAGCCCGCAAGCGCGAGGAGCGGCTCCAGAAGATCCTTGCCGCCGCTGGCATCGCGTCCCGGCGCGCCGCGGAGGCTCTCATCCGCGAGGGTCGTGTGCGGGTGAACGGCCGCGTGGTCACCGAGCTCGGTACCCGCGCCCATCCGCAGCGCGACCGCATCCTCGTCGACGGTCGGCGCGTCGCTGGCAAGAGCAGGCGCCAGAGCTATCTCGTCTACAAGCCGCGCGGCGTCGTGAGCACGACGCGGGATCCGCACGCGACGAAGACGGTGCTCGACCTGGTGTCGTCCCGCGAGCGCCTGTTTCCCGTCGGGCGGTTGGACGCCCCCAGTGAGGGTCTGCTGCTCCTCACCAACGATGGGGAGCTGACGCAGGCTCTGCTCCACCCGTCCTTTGAGGTTCCCCGTACCTATCGGGTGAGCGTGGAGGGCGAGCTCAGCGGCGCGGAGGCCCAGCAGATCTCGGCCGGGATCGAGCTCGACGGGCGCCAGACGGCACCCTGCGATGTACGGGTATTGTCGGCCGCGCCCGCTCGGAGCGTGGTCGAGATCACGCTGATCGAAGGGCGCCGGCGCCAGATCCGCGAGATGATGCGAGCGCTCGATCATCCGGTGCGGCGCTTGCTACGGATCCGCTTTGGCCCACTTCGACTCGGAAGCCTCAAGCCGGGCGAATCGCGTCGCCTGCGACCTGCCGAAACGCAGGCTCTCGAGCGCATGGTGGCGCGAGCCAAAGGGAGGAGGCCTCGCCGCTCCTGAACGATGGCCGGGGTGGGAAGGCAGGCAGGGAAGCGGCAGTGTCGAGCGCAACTCAGCAGCCCACAAGGAAAGAGACCAAGGAGCAGAATCCTCCTGAATTCAGATACTTAGAGTCGTCCGTTCGAGTATACTGTGGGCATGACACGGCTCGGCTTCACGACCCTCGTTCTCGTCCTGGGAGGGGTGTGCGGGACGCTGGCGCAGGCGGAATCCCTGAGCGGAGTCTGCCCGGACGGCAGCTTCTTCATCGTGCAGACCATGGAGAGCGTGCCGTGTGCGCGGGCCAAGCTCGTGGACCCGGCCGATCTTCCTCCGATCCGGCCACAGCTCCTGCCGCGGCCCTATACCTGGTATGTCGATCAGGGGGCCAGGGATCCGAACAACCCCTACAACCTGCTGGAGGCTGCGGAGAAAATCCGTGAGGCCCGGGCCCCGCGGCCCGCAGCCGAGCCAAGCACCGCCACCCGTACCACGCGAGTCCCGCAGTCGGCCGCGCCGCCGGCGCCCCCGGTGTCCGCACTCCGGTTCGACGAGGGGGAGCTCCGCGACCTGGTCCGGCTTGTCCAGATGCGACAGCAGGTCGCCAGCGCCCAGCTCACGCTCGAGGATCTTCGCGGGGGGGAGAGACTGCGCATCCTGCTGGCGTACTCTCCGGCCTTCGAGTCGATCCTGCTCGCGTCCCTGAGTCTCGACCCGGAAGAGCGGCGCGTGATCGCGTTTGTCGTCAGCGCGCCGGGCGAGCAAGCCGAGTTCCATCCCAACTTCTTCGTGGTTCAGGGCTCTCGCACCTTCCGGCCGGACCCCGAAGACCCGCGCGAGCTGGGCCTGCTCGTCGGCTCTGCTGGCGCCATTCCCGCCCGCGGCCTGGCGCTCGGGTATCTGATCGTCCCGACGGCGTTCGACCCGGCGGAGTCGATGGAGCTCTGGTGGAACGATCGCAGCGTCGCTGCGACCCTGGCTCCCGTCGCTGCGACGCTGGCTCCCGAGTCCGGGTCCTCTTCCTAGAACGTCGCGAAGAGCTGAACGAACAGCGTGCGGTTTCCCGGCGCGTCCACCACAGCGACGCCCGTAGTGTTGAAGGCGGGGTTCAGCAGGTTCTCGCGGTGGCTCTCCGACTGCAGCCACTCGGCAATCGCAACCGAGGTGCGATCGCCCTCCACGTTCGAGGCTGCGATGTTCTCCGCCAGCAGGCGAAAGCCGTCCACTCCGGCCGCACGCACACGGCCGAGCGGGTCGAGACCCGCGGGGTTGACGTGAGAGAGGTAGTCCCGACGGGCCATGTCTTCCGCGTGCGCGCGCGCCACGCGGCCCAGCTCCGGCGAGCCGCGCAGCGGAATCAGGTGGTGGCTGGCGCGGAGCTCGTTCACGCGCTGCACGAGCTCGGCGTCGGGTCCGGTCAGAGCGGAGAGCGCTCCGGTCGTCGAGCAGACGACGCTCCCGAAGCCCAGCGCAAAGCTCGTCACGACTCGAAGCAGTGGGGAAATCACTGCTCGACCTCAGCCCCCCAGTTCTCGAGGCCGGTCGCGCTGTTCAGATCACGGCGGACGAGCTTGCCCCGTTCGTACGTGGACTCAATGTCCGTCACGCCGTCGTAATCCAGATCCTCGCGAGTCGTCGCGATCTCCCCATCGCTGTACAGGGTGACGTTATCCGGTCGACCATCGCTGTTCCTGTCCTCTTCTTCGCGCGAGAGCTCGCCGTCGCGGTAGCTCAGCACCAGGTCTCTGAACCCGTCTGCGTCGCGGTCGATCTCGTGGCGTTCCAGCTCCCCGGCACGGTAGAAGCTCCAGGCATCCATCTGCCCGTCGCCATCCGAGTCGGTCCGCCGACGAACGATGTGGCCGTTCTGGAACAGAGTGACGGTCTCCATCACCCCGTCGCGGTCCAGGTCCTCCTCGCTCTTCTGCAGTCGGCGCTCCGCGTCATAGCTCAGGATCTTGTCCACGCGCCCGTCGTGGTCATCGTCGAGCGCTTCCCGAACGCGCCCGCCGGACTCGCTGTAGGACCAGAGGTCCGCGCGGCCATCTGCGTTGCGATCGACCGATTCGGGAAGCGAGAGTCCAGTCTCCTGGGAAGACCGCGGGGCCGGCGTCGGGTGCGGCGCCGGAGCAAGCGAGCTCTCGAGGGCGGCGAGCTCGTCGGCAATAGAGAGTCGACTCTCTCGCGGCTCACTTGCGCTCTCGTGTGAGTGTCGGAGCTGGTCTCGCAGCTGCTCGTTCTCGCGTCTGAGACGCGCGCGCTCGGCATCGTCGGGGGTCTGCGCTGGCGCCAGCTCGGGGGTCTGCTTCTGCTGCTCCGTGTTCGCTTCGCGCTCGACCGCTCGATCCGCCTTCTCCCTGATCGACTTGCCCAGGAACCAGAAGGGGTAGCCAAGGAGTGGTAGGAAGGCGGGACCCTCCTTCGACGTCTGCTCTTCCTGGGCGCTGCCGGAGTGTCCGCCGATCATCGTCAGGTTCTCTTCCGCGGGAGAGCTCGAGCTTCCTGAGCTCGTGCTGGAGCCGGACTGCTGTCCCCCTGATGAGCTGCTGCTGCTCTGGGAGCTGCCACTGCCGGGCATTCCGAGGGCAGGCGAGGTCTCGCCGGGATAGATGACGCGGGCCCCTACGCCGAGAGCGCGCTCGGGCCGGCGGTCCACCTGTCCCTTGCTGTAGCCGAGTCC
The DNA here is from genome assembly GCA_965247115.1 of Myxococcota bacterium. Taxonomy (GTDB): domain Bacteria; phylum Myxococcota_A; class UBA9160; order SZUA-336; family SZUA-336; genus JAUXJB01. Next base: position 110,236 of record CBDFGR010000003.1, on the reverse strand, counting down.
GCATCCGAGAAGCAGGCCGCAGAGTAGGGTCGCGATGAGGGGGCGCATGTCCGGAGCCGGTGCAAGTTTCAGGCCCCGGAAGTCACGGGGACGCACTCCGCGAGGATGCAAGCGGAGCTGCGCGCTTGCTGCGCGAACGTTGCCGCCGAGGTGTGAAGCGCGCTTCTCAGTCCGGGCAAACCAGTTCCGCGGTCGACCCGGCGTTGCGCGGCCCGGGCGCGACGGTTGTTCGGTCTCGGCTAGTGGCTGCCCACTCGCGCGACTGCCTCATCGATCGCTCGGGGCAGCACTTCCGCGATGAGATCCAGCTCGGTGTCGCCGATCGTGAACGGAGGGCCGAGCACGATGATGTCGCGCGCGATCCCGGTTCCTCCGGGATAGAAGAAGACACCCTGAGACAGCCCCGAAGCGACCACCTTCGCATTCAGGCGAGCCTCGGCCGGGAACGGCTCGAGCGTGTCGCGATCATGCACGAGCTCGATGGCCCAGAGCAGGCCCTGACCGCGGATGTCCCCGACGTGTGGGTGCTCGCGCAGACCGTCGAGGTGCTTCGAGAGCTTCTCTCCGACCTCGGCGGCCCGCTCCACGAGGGACTCGCGCTGCATGATCTCGAGCACCTTGTCGGCGCCTGCACAGGCGCCCGAGTGAGCCCCGTAGGTGTAGAACATGACCTCCAGGCCCTGCTCGGCAATCGGGTCGACGACCTCGGAGCGAGCGAAGATCCCGCAGATCGGTGCGTAGCCGCCGGAGAGACCCTTGCCCGAGATCAGGAGGTCGGGCTCGAGATCCCAATGCTCCACCGCGAAGCGGCGGCCCGTGCGACCGAATCCCGTCATCACCTCATCGGCGATCAACAGGATGTCGTGGCGCCTGCAGATCTCGGAGATGCGAGGCCAGTACTCTGCGGGCGGAACGAGTGCCCCGGCGCCGCTGCCGCTGATTGGCTCCGCCACAAAGGCGGCGATGCTCTCCGCGCCCTCACGCGCGATGATCTGCTCGAGCTCGTCCGCGCAGGCGACGCCGCACTCGGGATAGCTGCGGTCGAAGGGGCAGCGCAGGCAGTAGCACGCCGGGGCTTTCGGGTGCGAGTAGAGCAGCGGCGCGAAGTCCGAGCGTCGCTTCTCGTGGCCCCCGACTGCCAGCGTCGCCACCGTCGTGCCGTGATAGGAGAGCTCGCGACCGATGACCTTGTGGCGACCCTCGCGTCCGCACGCGCGTTGATGCTGGCGGGCGATCCGGATCGCGGCATCCATGGCCTCGGATCCGCCGCTCACGAGCAGCACGCGCTCGAGGCCGCTCGGGAGCCAGTGGTCGAGCAGGCGCTCGACGAGTCGCATTCGACTCGGCGTCACCCAGGTCGGCACAACGTAGCTCGAGCGCTCGGTGGCCTCGGCGATCGCCTCCGCCACCTCGCGTCGGCCGTGGCCGATGTTCGCGACGATGGCGCCGCCCGCAGCGTCCAGAATGCGCTGCCCGTCGGCGGTGATGAGATAGGCCCCCTCGGCGTGATCGATCGCGAGGGGCGTTGCGCCAGGGGTCTGCACGAAGGGGAATCGGCTTAGACGTTCCGCGTTCATGCCGGCAAGGTACACCACCAGATCGGTGAGGGGCAGGCATCGGGTGGCGACCGGATAGGTCAGCTGCGCCACCGCGCGCGCGCGGAAGCGGACCCTCGTGGCGTTTCGAGGACTCGCGCGTCGCCGGGCAACCTACAGTCGGGCCAGCCCGGAGCCGATCTCCCTAGCGGGACAGCTCCCCCCCGGTGCGATGCAGTACGAAGATCTCCTAAACCTCCTGGAGCACACGGGGAAGGACCCGGCTCGTCTGATCTTTGAGGACGAGCTAACGGGGATCTCCAACCGTCGCTTCCTGCGAAACTACCTCGAACACAAGGTGGAGTGGGGCCGGGAGAACTGCCGCCTGTCTCTCCTTCTCATCGACCTCGACGACTTCAAGGAGATCAACGACACCTACGGCCACGAAGTCGGTGACCAGGCACTGGTGTGGCTGGCGGAGCAGCTGCGCGAAGAGGGCGGGCCGCACGCCCTGCCGGTCCGCTACGCGGGTGACGAGTTCATCGTGCTGATGCCCCAGGGGGGTTGCCCCGAGGCCGTGGAGCTGGCGGAGCGGCTCCACGAACGCTCCCGACAGCAGGTGTTTCGCGCCACCGCTGGACAGGAGATCCAGCTCTGCTTCAGCATCGGCATTGCGACGGCGCCGGAGCATGCCCGCGACGCCACGAGCCTGATCCGACGTGCCGATGCGGCCCTGTACGCGGCGAAGGCGCAGGGTCGGGGCCGCCACGTGGTGGCCGATGCGGCCAACCTGCAGCAGCCCGTCGAGAGGACCGCACTGCATCTGCTGGGGGGCGCCGAGATCGCCGGACGCCGGTCGCAGCTCGAGCGGGTTGCCGCGAGCCTGGAGCGCTTTGCCCTGCGGGAGAGTCAGTTCCTCGTCATACGCGGGGGTCCAGGTCTCGGCAAGAGTACGCTCCTGGAAGAAATCCGACCGCATCTCGACGCGAGCTCCGTCGGCAAGATCGTGAGCGTGCGCGGTCGGCCGGAGGAGCTGTTCCGGCCCTACTATCTGGCCTCGGACGTGCTCGTCGGCCTCATGAGTCAGCGCTCCGACAAAGGCCTCTCGGTGATGGAGGGCCTGAGTGAGGAGCAGTTCGCCTGCGTGTCGCGGATCCTGCCGCAGCTCGGTGGAGCCAGGGATTCTGACACTGGGCACGAGCAGGGACTGCGTCGGGAGTTCATCTTCAACACGTTGCTCCTGCTCATTTTCCGGGTCGTTGACTTCCGACCTCTCGTCGTGCTGATCGACGATCTGCACTTCGCCGATGAGGCGACGCTCAACCTGCTTCGTGTGCTCATGAACCGGGCCGAGGTTCCTCTCTTCGTGTGCGCCACCTCGACCGAGGCCATCTCGGACGATCTTCCCCTGGAGCGTTTCCTGGAACGTCAGCGAGAAGAGCTCGGCCTGGAGCAGATCGCTCTCACGCCGCTGACGCCGTCGGACATCACATCCCACCTGCAGAGCGTGTTTCCCTCGATCGAGATCCCCGAGGGCTTCGAGTCACAGCTGTGCGAGATCGTAAAGGGCAACCCGCTGTTCCTGGTCGAGGTGCTCCGCAAGCTCGTGATGGAGCAGAAGATCGCGCTTGTGGGCCAGCAGTGGGTGATCCGACCCATGCGGAGGAACGAGCTCCCTCGCTCGCTCGAGCAGGTCATCGCCGAGAAGGTCGCGATCCTCGACGAGGAGGGTCAGCAGCTGCTCGCGCAGGCGTGCGTGATCGGCGAGAACGTGCAGCTGAGCGCGCTGGCCGGAACGTCGGAGATGATGGAGGCGAGGGTCTTCGAGTTCCTCGATCAGGCGGTGCGCCTGGGGATCCTCAACAGCGAGTTCGAGGTCAACGACGAGTCGATCCACTTCATCAGCCGCCGCGTGCTGGAGATTGTCTACGGCAACATCCAAACGCCGGAGCGGCAGGCTCTGCACGAGCGAGCGGGAAAATTTCAGGAGATCCTGTACGAGCGGGAGCTCATGCCCTCCGCCTCGATCCTGGCCTACCACTTCAAATGCTCCGCGAACGAGCAGAAGGCCGAGAGCTACGAAGAGATCCAGAGAGCGCGGGACAAGGGCGTGTTTTTGGCCGACGAGGCGAGCCTCTACTCGGGCGACGACGTGGCCGAGTACTCGGCGCTCGATGAGGAGAGCCGCAACCAGCTGCCCAGCATCGTGCGCTGGATGCTCACCGTGGTGAACAACGTGCGGCTCTACCCCGCGGAGAGCAGCGCGATTATCTCGGCGACGACAGAGCTGCAGAGCGTGCTCGAAGCAGTGCTGGCGAGGGTCGGGGTGCTGGACGTTCGGCGGGTCGAGCGCGGCATTCTGGTCAACGGCGAGCCCCTGGAGGGGGAGGCTGAGCTCGTGGTAGAGGGGCTCCTCAACATCCTGCGTCGGCTAGAGCTCGGAGCCATCGTGCTCCGCGCCGGTGTCGGCGAGCATGAGCTCGGTCCCCTGCTCGTGGCGTTTGCCCGCACGCGGCCGGAGGAGATCGACCCGCGCTTCTGGGAGCGTTTCCTGGTCGAATGCGGCATCACGAACATCGAGCTTCGGCAGCTCCGCTACACCAGAGTGGAGACGGGCGCCAGCTTCGCGGCTGTGGAGGGGGCGGAGATTGCGCGTCCGGCGTCGCCGACACCGCAGGGCGAGGACACCTTCGAGAGCGACTCGCGCAACGACATACGGGAGCTGATCCGCTGCTTGCTCGGGGCGGCGCGCGGCGTGCGACTCTACCCAATTCGCAGTCGGGCGATCCGGGCCGCTCACGAGCAGCTCGAAGAGGCGCTGGGACGAGTCCTGGAGGCCCACCCGACGCTGAGCCTCGCCACGGCCGGCGACGCAGTCCTCGTCAACGGCCAGCGGCTCGGAGGGACCGACGTCGACAAGCTGACGGCAGACCTGCGCGACTTCATGACGTCGGTCAAGCTCGCGGGGCTGACCTTCGTCGCTCCCGTCCCTGAGAGTGAGGTCGCGTCCTTCATTGCCGGCCTTCGCGACCTTCCGGAGCTCGCTACCGATGAGCTCTTCTGGTCGCGTTTTGCTTCCGAGCGAGATCTGACACAAATCCATGTACATGAGACTCTGTACGAGGTTCGAGAAGAGATCGGCGTCGAAGGACAAAAGGAGGTCGAGTCTGACTCCGGACAGGAAGAGTGTCTCGACGCGGAGACCGAGACGGATCCACACGACCTTGCGAGCCTGCTGAAGTCGCTGCCCGAGCGCGCGGCCCAGTGCCTGCGCGCGGATGATCCTGCAGCCGTCGCGGAGCTTGTAGAGCGAGTCTTTGACAATTTCCCCGTGCGAGATGCGGACCTGCGTGAGGACACAGTCGTCGCCTGCCGAACGGCCCTCAGCCTTCTCCCTGCGGGCTCCCAACCGATCTTTGCAAAGCTTCTTGCGGACCCACTTCTCGAGGTGTACACCGGAGAGGATCAGCCGGACCCGCTGGGCATGATGGTTGCGACACTGCGCCAGATGTCGACCCTCTCCATCGAGTTCGGCGAGTATGCACTCGCGTGCCAGCTGCTCTCCGCGCTCTATCTCGAGCCGGAGTCCGAGAGCTCTCCCTTGCGGGCGCAGGTTCTAGCGCAGGTCCTCAGGCCCGAGCTCGACGCAGCGACACGGGATCTCATCCTCGACGACTTCGGCTCTCCCGACGTCGAGCGTCAGCAGGGGGCGACCCGTGTGCTGGGCGCCCTCGGGGGCGCTGCCGAGTCGTTGCTCGTGGAGGTGATCCGGAGCGAAGACAGCCGCAGAGTCCGCCAGATTGCTGCCAAGCTGCTGGCACAGGGCGGAGACGACGCCGGGGCCGTGTTGAAGCGTGCCTTTGCGTTCGAGGCGGCCCGAGAGAAGCGGGTTCGGATCCTCGAGGTTCTCGATCGCGTCACGGCGGATGTCGGCGCGGAGCTGGCCTGTGCTCTCGCGGACGGCGCGATGGAGGTTCGTATGGCGGCGCTTCGCCTGGCCGAGCGCGTCGCGACCCCCGAGATCACGGAGATCGTACAAGAGCAGGCCCGAGGGCCCGAAGCAGGGCCAGCCGCGATGGCGATTCGCTGTCTCGCGCAGCTCGAGCCTCGCGGGGCTGTTGCCGAAGTGCTGGAGATCCTGCGCACCGCCAGGGACCCGGACCGGGTGATCGCGTGCTGTCAGGCGCTCGGTCAGCTCAACGACCCCGTGGCAATCGTGGCGCTGGCAAAGGTCCTTGCGCCGCGCCGCCCGTTCTCGCTGCGCCGCGGCTGGGAGTCCGGCGTGCGCAAGGCCGGGGCGCTCGCCCTCTCTCAGCTCGGTGGCGAGGAGGCAGCGAGTGTTCTCGCCCGGTACGTCGACGATGCCGAGCCTGCGGTGCGGCGCATCGCCCGGAACGCCGGTCGACCGTCGAGCGACGCGTAGCGCGCCGAGCTGATAGCCTCGCCGGCGTGAAGCTCGGTGTTTGCCTGGTGGGTGCGAAGCCCGCTCTCTACATGCAAGCGGCTCGTGAGGCGGAGGCCCTGGGCTTCGAGTCCGTCTGGTTTTCGGAAGCTCCGACAGGCGATGCCTTTGCCCATCTTTCGGCTGCGGCGGGCGCCACGGTGACTCTGCGCCTCGGATTGCAGGTCGTGGAGCTTGCACACCGGGATCCGGTGGCGCTCGCGCGCGGGCTTCAGGCCCTGGATGACGTATCGCAGGGGCGCGCCGAGCTGATCGTGGTAGAGCCTGGCTCGCACGGGCGCGCGACCGAAGGGACCTCGCCTGCGGCCCGGCTGAGTGAGGCGATCATCCTGTGCAAGAGACTGTGGACCGAGGAGATCGTGCAGCACAGCGGAGAGAGCTTCCACACTGCGGACGCAAGGCTCGAGGTGAAACCACTCCAGAAGCCGTGGCCGCCGTTGCTGGTGGCGGGAGCGACCGATGCTGCAATCTGGCGCGCTGCTCGCATGGGAGATGGCTGGGTTGCTACGGCTCTCGCACTAGAGGCGCTCCCCGCGCGCATCGAGCTGCTCCGCCGCTATCAGCGCGAGAACGAGACCGCTGACGGGCGCTTCGAGCTCAGCGTATCCGGCGAGAACACGCTGCTACGCGAGCGCGCGCGTCTGCGGGAGCTCGGGGTGGACCGACTCATCGTTTCGACCCGGACGCCGGAGAGCGTGGGCTTGGATTCGTTGCGGGAGCTGGCCCGGATCGCGGCTCTCTGAGCCAGTCCCGCTCGCATCGAGCCGGCTTCGCTCGCATCGAGCCGGCTTCGCTCGCATCGAGCCGACTTCGCTCGCATCGAGCCGACTTCGCTCGCGTTGAGCGCGCTCCCGAGAGCGGCTACGTTTCGCGGCTCCGATGGCGAACATCGACAGCTCGCGTATCCGGCCGGGCACACGCGTCGAGATCGACGGTGAGCCCCACGTCGTCACGCAGTATCAGCACGTGAAGCCCGGTAAGGGCGGTGCCTTCGTGCGACTCAAGCTGAAGAGCCTGCTCTCGGGAGCAGTGATCGACCGCACGCTCAAGGGCGGCGAGTCGCTTCCGGTCGCCGACGTGAGCCAGCGCAAGATGCAGTACCTGTACCCGGAAGGGGAGCGCTTGGTCTTCATGGACCAGGAGAGCTATGACCAGATCGAGATCGCTCGAGACTTGATCGAGAACGTGGATCTGCTCTCGGAGAGCTGTCAGGTCGACGTGCTCCTGCACGGCGAGAAGCCCGTCGGCGTCGAGCTGCCGAACTTCGTGGTACTCGAGGTGACCAGCACCGATCCGCCGGAGAAGGGCGGAAACCTCAAGCCCGCAACTCTCGAGACGGGAGCCGTCGTGCAAGTCCCGAGCTTCGTCGACCGCGGCGAGAAGCTCAGGATCGATACCCGCGATCGGAGCTACGTCGAGCGGATGTAGCTACGGAAGCGACTGGCGAATGTAGATCGGGCCGCCGGAGCTACGGATCCGCAGCGGCAGGCCGCCGCCGTTAATGCGACCGATCACCGTGTTGCTGCGGCGCGTAGTTTCGTCGAGGTCGTGCTCGAGGAACACGCTCCCGCCAGCGGTCTTCGCATCCAGGTCCACATGGGCGTCTTCGGGGAATGCGACGTCGATCCCACCGCCGCTTGTCTCGAGGCGCCCGCAGGCCTCCGCGACGAAGCTGGCGTACACGGAGCCCCCGCTCGTGCGGAGGTCGAGCTGCCCGTCGATGGCCCGCACATCGACTCTGCCACCGGACGAACGCGCCTCCACGTCGCCCCGGATCCCGGTCATCTCGAGGTGGCCCCCGGAAGTTCGCGCGCGAACGTCTCCCTCGACGTCTTCGATCCCGACGTCGCCTCCGGCCGTGCGCAGGACGAGAGGACCCCGGATCCGACAAACTCGGAGCCGGCCCCCGTGTGAGTGCGCGACGACCTGACCCTGAATACCCTCTATCTGCACGCGTCCCCCGCCCGTCTCCGCATCGAGGGAGTAGCTGCGGGGGACCCGGGCACGGATGGAGATGTGCGCGGCACCGAACAGCCGAGGGAGAAATCGATCGATGCTGGCATCTACGTAGACGTCGTTGTCGTCGCCTTCCAGCCAGAAGGTCACCAGCCCCGCGCGCCACCCGCGAGCTTCGGCCTCGATCCGCACCTCACTCAAGTCGTGAGAGCGGACGTCGATGGAGCCGCGATCTGCGTTGATGAAGAGTCTCCCGCCCGCCTTGACCGGGACGGTCTTCTCGAGCCACTCCTCCGCCCGCAGCGTTTCGGTCGACCCTCGGCCCTCGTGCTGGGGCATGGAAGCAGCATGGCGGGGTCTTGAGCAAGTGGAGTGCCAGGCGCGGCGCGGGCTAGAAGCGCCGGGAGCCGGAGAGGCGCAGGCCCGAGGGTTCAGCTGCATCCCCCGCGCTGCGGGCCGGCGAGAGAGCCTGCGACGGCTTACTGCTCGGTGCTCCCTGGCTCCGGCTCGAAGCCATAACCCTCCAGGTCCTCCTTGGTGGCGACCTGATCCCCGGCGGGTCCCGCCTCCGAAACTCGCTGCTCGCGACGTTCGCGCTTGAGAGCCGCCTTCTCGGCCTTTCTGAGCTCCCGCTGGCGCTTGAGGATCGACTGCTTGCTCTTTCGTGCCATGGCTGCTTCCTGATTGAGCGTACCGCGGAGGAAACGGGGCCCGAGAAGGTTTCGGCGCAGTCTGCTGTGGAGGCCCGGTTCCCGAAAGGGATTGGCCGCGCTGCGACTTTCGGCGCCTAAGGTACACGCCAGCCACCCCAACGTCACCTCTCCGCCTCGAGGGCCCATCCCGCTCGAGCTAAGATCCCGTGCCAGCAGCGAAATCGGCTGTTGCGCGGGTGAGGGGACTATAGTGGAAGGCGAGGAGCCCGGAAGCCGATGACGAGCCGCGACCCGTCGAGGAATCACCGCTGCACCCCTCACATTGTCGGCATCGTCAACATCACGGAGGACTCCTTCTCGGACGGTGGTCGGTATCTCGCTCCGGCTCTTGCGCTGGCGCATGCCCTTGCGCTCGCGGAGAGCGGTGCCGACGTGATCGAGCTTGGGCCCGCGTCCTCGCATCCGGACGCACAGCCCGTCTCAGCCGATACGGAGATCGAGCGTCTGGCGTCGGTCCTGCCCGCGCTTGTCGCGCGGGGGCTACGCGTGTCGGTGGACTCCCGTCAGACGGCGACGCAGGCCTGGGCGCTCGCCCACGGGGTTGCGTATCTGAATGACACTCGCGGCTTCCCGCACCCGGAGGCGGTTGCAGGCCTGCCAGAGACGCCGGCCCGCTTGATCGTGATGCACTCCCTCGACCCTGCGGGGATGGCGCGGCGTCGGCGGGCTGAGGCCGAGCGAATCGTGGAGCAGGTGGAGGCCTTCTTCGCCAGGCGCCTCGAGGTGCTACGGCGCGCAGGCATCGGACGCGAGCGGATCATCCTGGACCCTGGCATGGGCCTCTTTCTCGGCACCGATCCCGAAGCCTCGTTGCGGGTTCTGCGCGCTCTTCCCAGACTGCGGGAGCGCTTCGGGCTGCCGTTGCTGGTCTCCGTGTCGCGCAAGTCCTTTCTTCAGGCCCTGGCTGGCCGCGACGCGCAGGGAGCGGAAGCGGCGACGCTGGCTGCGGAGCTCTTCGCCGCGCGCGCCGGAGTCGACTACATCCGAACCCACTCGGTGGCCGCCCTGCGGGATGCGCTGAGGATCCACGCCGCGATCGAAGCCGAAGCCGCTCCGGTGTCTCTTCCCGACGTGAGGGAGCGCTCGTAGGCGGCAGATCTGCACCCTATCGAGCCTTCAAGAGCCGGTGGAGCTGTTCCGATACGGCCTCCGTACAGGCTCCCCACGCCCAGAGACAGCCGGGTGATCCGATGATCGGTCTCACGATAGGCAGCTACGAGATCACCGAGAAGGTCGGCGAGGGCGGTGTCGGTGAAGTCTTCCGGGCCACCGACCTCATGCTCGAGCGCGAGGTCGCCATCAAGGTCCTGCGTCCCGAGCTCGCGTCGTCGGCCGAGATCGTCAAGCGCTTTCGCGTCGAGGCGCGCACGCTGGCTCGTCTGAATCACGCCAACATTGCCACGCTCTACGCCTTGCTGCGCGAGGAAGCCGTGCTGGTCATGGTGATGGAGTTCGTCGAGGGGCAGTCCCTCACGCAGCTGCTCCGCGAGTCGGGACCCATGACCGTGGAGCAGGCCCTGCCGCTGTTCCTCCAGGCCCTCGACGGGATCGGCTTCGCCCATGAGCGCGGGGTGATTCATCGTGACATCAAGTCGTCGAACCTGATGCTGAGCAGCGCTGGCGTCGTCAAGGTGATGGACTTCGGCATTTCGCGCTGTCTGGGCTCGAGCCGACTGACACGGGACGGACTGATCGCCGGAACCCCGCACTACATGTCTCCCGAGCAGATCCAGGGCGACGACACGGACGCCCGTTCGGACATCTACTCGCTCGGTGTGATGCTCTTCGAAATGCTCGCCGGCTGTTTGCCCTTCGACAGCACGCGCGAGTACGAGCTGATTCGAATGCAGATCGAAGATCCTCCGCCGCCACTGCGCTCGGTCCTCGAGGACGCGCCCGAGGCGCTGGAGCGCGCGATCCTGTGTGCGCTTACCAAGGATCCGGAGGGGCGCTTCGAATCGACCCAGGAGTTCCGATCCGTGCTCGAGGACACGTTGCCCACCTCCCTCCACCTCACCGGCGACCTGGACATCGGGCGCGGTGCAGCAGGAGTCGAGGTGGAGGGCATGGAGCCGACGCTGATCGATGCGACACCCCCCGGCCAGCCCGCGGTCTACGTGAAGCAGGACTCTCTCGTCACCGACGAGCTCGACTTCGGCGAGCTGTCCTGGCCCAGGACCAGACTGCCTGCGGCGCTGCGTGGCCTCACCTGGCTCTCTCCGCGACTGCTCTGGCAAGCGTCGCTGGGTCTCGGAGGCTTGCTGCTCCTGATCGGGTTCACACTGGCGCTCGTGTCGACGCGACCGGAACCCGAGCCTCTGGAGGCAGAGGCCTCGCAGCTTCCGCCGGCGCGGGCGGAGCCCATCGCACCGCGCGCGGAGGCGTTGCCCTCTGTCGTGGAGCCGACCTCGGCGTCGCCACGGCAAGATCTTGCGGTAGAGATCCCGATTGTCGTACCCAAAGCTTCGGAGGCGGTGACTCCGCTGCCAAGCGAACCGGTCTTGGAGCCAGAGCCTCCTGCGCCGCCGCCGCCCGCGCGCGTCGTGGCCACGCCTCGCGTGAAGCCAAAGCCAGCGGCACCGCCCGCCACCGAGGCCCCGAAGCGCGCCAGAACGCCGAAGAGTGCGCGGATGAACACCACTGACACCGTCACCGATGAGCCGGCCACGGCTGGCACCGAGCTCAGCCCCGACGAATGGATCATGAATGCGCCAGCGGCGGACGATACGCCTAGTTCGGAGTCTCCGGTCCCGCAGGAGCCGACGGCCGCGGAGGAGCCGGCAGCGGACGACCTCGAGGAGGACGGATGGAGCATCGAAAGGCGCTAGCGGCGCTGCTCGCGATTGCGCTCGGAGCGGCTTGTACCAGCGTGGTCTCGGTTCTCGACCGACCATTTCGTGAGCCCGGTGAACACCTGAAGGCGTTCCCGGACAAGGTGTGGAAGCAGTACGAATGCGAGAAGCAGCCGCTGCCGTTCTTCAAGATCGAGCTCCTGGACCTCTCGCCGCGCAGGCTGAAGCCTGGGGAGCTGTTCAAGCAGCGCCTGATCTATGCGCTCTGCACCGCTGCATCCACGGGTGTGGTCACGGGGAATATGGAGACCCGCATCATGCACCGAGGGAGCGCGGTCGTTCACGAGAAGGACGCCGCCTACGACCTCAAGCCCGGTCGCTGGGTGATCGACTCCTTCGTGCGCCTGCCTGAGGGGGCGGAGGTCGGGATTTACGCGTTCGAGCTCGAGTTCGCGAGCTCCGATGTAAACTTCGACCGAACCATGACCTTCGCCGTCGAGGCTGACAGCGAGTAAGCGCTCGCACAGCGACGTGTGAGTCGCTCTCCTAGGCACACACCTCACGGACCAGGTCGATGGCGCGGCCGAGGGTGTCGAGTTGCTCGGCGATATCGCTCCCGGCGGGACTGAGGCGCAGGGTCGTCACGCCCGTGTTGCGATAGGCGCGGATCCGCTCGCGCACCATGTCGTCGGTCCCGAGCAGGCAGGTCTGGATCACCATCTCATCGGGAACGCGCTTTGCCGCCTCTTCGCGCTTGCCGTCCAGCCACAGCTGCTGCACCTCGATGGCCGCGTCCTCGAAGCCGCCGCGTTTATAGGCATCGTTGTAGAAGTTGTGATCGCGCGAGCCCATGGCGCCGAGCGTGAAGGCGAGTCCTGGCTTGTGGGGCGCGATCAGCCGTTCGAGATCGTCCCCAAAGGCCACATTCCCGCCGACCTGGATGTCGAGGTCCGAGATCGTGCGTCCCGCCTTCGCTGCTCCGGCGCTGATATGGGTAAAGAAGCTCTCCCCGTGCTCCGGCGTGAATGAGGTCCCCAGCCATCCATCTGCGAGCTCGCCCGTGAGCTCGAGGGCGTTAGGGCTGAGCGTTGCGAGGTAAATTGGAATGTTGGGGTTCGCTGGCTGACTGAGGCGAAGCGCCTTGCCCTCTCCCCCGGGGCGGGGCAGCTCGTGATGTCGCCCGGCATAGCTGATCTTCTCACCCTGGAAGGCGAGGCGGACGATCTCGATCGTCTCGCGCATGCGGCCGAGCGGGCGTGCGAACGGGACGCCGTGAAGCCCCTCCACGACCTGGGGGCCGCTGACTCCGAGGCCGAGGATGAAGCGATCCGAAGACATGGTTGCGAGTGTGAGCGCCGTCATCGCGGTCATCACCGGAACCCTGGCGCTGATCTGCACGATCCCCGTGCCGAGGCGAAGTCGCGTCGTTCGTGCAGCGAGAAAGGCGATCGGAGTGACTGCATCGTAGCCCCACGCTTCGGCCGACCAGGCCACGTCAACGCCGAGGCGTTCCGCTTCACACACGAAGTCAACCGTCCGTTCCCAGTCGCGCGTCCTGCCCGACGCTGCGCCTCCGAATCCAATGCCGATCTGCATGGAGTCCTCCAAGAGTCGATCATACCAAGCACGACGCGAACAGCTCGGCTGGGGCCGCTCGACGGGGGTCGATGGGAGCTCCATAATCGGTCCAGCAAGGGAGGCACCCGTGAGGTTCACCTGGTTCAACTTGATGCCCTGGCCGAATCTCCCCGACGACTTCCGGGAGACGACGCGTTCGGTCTGGGTCGACATTCCCAGCAAGCTCTATGATCCGAATGAGGGCAACCGCGTCTACCACGAGTACATGGATCAGCTCGAGTATGCCGATGCGCTCGGCTTCGACGGCATCGGTGTGAACGAGCACCATCAGAACGGCTACGGGTTGATGCCGTCTCCGAACCTGATCGCGGCCGGGCTCGCGCGGCGGACCTCCAGGGCGGCGCTCTGTGTGATCGGCAACTCGATCGCGCTGTACAACCCGCCGATCCGTGTGGCCGAGGAGTTCGCCATGCTGGACGTGATCTCCGGTGGTCGTCTCGTGGCCGGCTTCCCCGTCGGCACTCCGATGGACACGAACTACTGCTACGGGCAGATTCCGGCCCTGACGCGCGACAAGTACGACGAGGCGCACCGGCTGATCATGAAAGCGTGGGCCGAGGACGAGCCCTTCGCTTTCGACGGAAAGTACAACCAGACGATCTCGCGGGTCTCGCTGAGGAGCTGAAGGCTCTCGAACACAAGCGCGAGCAGCAGCGTGACGAGCACCGCCGCCGGGGTGAGGAGCTCGCCGATCTGCGCAAGCGGCTCGAGAAAACGAAGCGTAGTCGCGGTGCCGCGCGCGAGCGGGAGCGGGCCGAGCCCGGGCGGATCGAAGAGCTGGAGCGCTCGCTTGAGCTCCGAACCGAAGACCTGGCTCGAGCGAGTGAAGAGCTGCAGCAATCGCATAGCGAGCTCGCGCGTGTCCACGCCAGGCTGGAGCGCGAGCGAGAGACGGTGCCGGGGCCAGGGCCAGGCGAAGAGGCCGACGCCAGAGCGCGAGAGGCCACGGCGAAACTCGGTCGCGCCGAGGCTGGCCTCTCGAAAGCGGAGGACGAGATCGAGGTTGCGCGACACGAGCTGGGACGCTGGCGCAAGCGCGCCGAGAACCTCGACAAGGTCTACATGGTGCTACGGGGCGAGCACGAGCTCGCAAAGGACCAGCTGCGCACTCAGACGGAGGAGCTGGAACGCCTGCGCGCGCTGAAGGTCGCGCTCGTGGATCCCGTACCGGAGGTCGAGGAGACGTAGCCCGGAGCTCGAGCGCTCAGGGTTCGAGATCAGCGGTCGTGGTCTCGCCGTTCGCGCTCGTCGCCGAGACCACCAGGCGTTCGGCCGGGTAGGGAAGCGAGACCCGGAAGAAGTAGTCTCCCCAACGTTCGAAGGGAACGTGCTCGCCGTCGACCAGGAGCTCCAGCTCGGCAAACTTCCCGTAGCGATCAACAGCGACGCCGACGAAGACGCCTCTCCTGGCCAGTACTCGGGTGTCCTCGAGGAAGGCGACGAGGGGCTCTCCGGTGGGCTTCCAGGCGTGATAGAGCTGACCGTCTCTCGCGTAGAACAAGCGGTAGCCGCGCTCGTGGAGCTCGGCCGGAAGCACCCAGCGACCACCGGCCAGGGAGCCCGTGGTGATCGTCGTGGTCCCATTGCGGCTCACGGCCGTGGCGTGACTCTCGTGACTCGTGAGGGCGTACTGGAGGGCGGATCGGGGGGATGCGTGCGGGGGTCGCTGGCCGAGGCCCACGTACACCTGGTTCGGATGAGCGAGGAGGTCGGCGGCAAGCCACTCCCGCGAGTCCGCGTCGAGTGCCACGAAGTGGAAGTTAGCGTGGTCAAAGCTGTAGTGGGACGGCCCGTACACGTCGTGGAAGAGCTGCTCGCCGCTTTCCTCGGTGACCATCCCGTCCGCGCCGTTTTCGCGACTGGTACTCTCGCTAGCGCCGAGCGTGTTGTAGAACGGGATGCCGGTGGCCTCTGTGACCTCCTTGTAGAACCGGAGCCACGCTTGGGCCGCGGTTGCGGAGCCGCGACCGTCTGGGGCTACGAGGTCGCCGGTACTGACCACGAAGGCGGGTCGCAGCGCTGCGATCTCCCCCATGGAGTCACGCGCGGCGTCTGCGACCCTGCCGAGCTCGCTGCCGGGCGCGAACACCTCGGAGAAGTAGGCGTCGACGATCGCGGCGTTCGACAGATTGTCGACGGCTTGGTACGGCCTGAGCGCGCTGCGCAGTCCGTCGACGATCCTGTCTTCTTCCAGCCCGAGCAGGTCGCGCAGGCTGCGCAGCACGAGTCGAGCGCCAACGGTGCGAGGGAGCCAGCTCTTCCTCGGCAACGAGAAGCCGACGAAATTGTCGATGGTTTCGGATACTCGCGCGTCGGAGATCTGAACGAAGAAGAACTCGCTCTCGTTGGGAGCGTTTCGCAGTGGGAAGTCCCCACCCCTGCTCCGGTACGGGAGGGGGCAGTCGAACTGGTCGGGGCAGGTCAGAGCGATGAACCCGGATCGTTCCGGTAGCCGGTAGCGGCCGTACACGTTCGTGCGCGCGACCTCGCGTCCGTTGCTCACGGCCACGCTGGCGCGACCGAGCTCGCCGCGGTCCTGGACACCGTTGCCGTTCGCGTCGACGAAGACGATCCCCGTGGTCTCCCCGTGAGCGCTCGCAGCCCAGCTGAGGCTGATCGAAGCCAGCACGAGCCCTAGCGCTGATCGCCTCACGGTTCGTCTCCTAGCACTGAGCTCGCGCCCGGACAGATGCGGGTGCGCACACGACGGAGCCCTTCCCAAGATTCGGGTAAATCACCGAGTGACCTTACCCGAGGGCCCTTTCGCGCGACACGGACCCATGCGCCAGGCTCGCCCGGCGGCGCGCTTTGACGCGACTCCCGCAAGAATCCGCCTCCCCGCGCCCGATCTCGGGCGAGCCCGCGCGCGAGCTCCTGGCGGAGGTGGGCGTTGCGGACGCGGAGGGCGACGCTGCGGGTCGGGCCCGAGACGCCGCCCGAACAGCCGCTCTACCAGGTCAGCCAGATGGGAGAGGCGCGCTTCGGAAACAAGGCCTCGGCGGTAGCCCCTTCGGGACCGCCCTGCACCAGTGCGTCCGCGAAGTGGCCGCAGAGCTCGGAGAGGGAGCGAAAGCCGAACAGGAGCTGGAGCGCTGTCAGGTCGGGGAGCGCGACGTGCCCGGGCCTCTCGCGCGTTGCCTCCCACTCTCCCACGCTGCGTACGCGGCCACGCTCCAGCTCGATCCGTACGCCGCTCCGATACATGCTGAGCTCGATCCCACCGCTGAAACCGGCCCGCTTCGACGCGGCCAGGCGACGCTCCAGCGCTGGGGCAATCACGCGCAGGAAGCCGACGACATCGGGGACGCGGACGTAGTAGCCGGAGCCCGGGCGCCGTGTTCGAAGCAGGCCCGGTGCCTCGTCGTAGACCGGGTGCTCGCAGCCGAGCAGCACCTGGAGCTCTTGGAAGCTGCCCCCGTCCCGCTTCGCATACTGATGGCCTGTGCGGCGCAGCTCGCCGAATACGACGTCGGCGACGGTCTGCCAGGACTCTCCTGGGGCCACCTCGAGGAACGTGACGAGGAGCGCTCCGTTCAGGACCAGGACCGGGTAGTGGGCGTAGAACGCCACTGGCCTGTCGTCCCGCTCGACCACGCGGAGATCGCGTCGTCCGTAGCTCAGCGGGTCGCGTCGGAGGAGCTCGTACTGCCAGCTCTCCTCGGGGCGGACGCAGCCGAGCACTGAGCGCTCTAGCTGGCGCTCGTACAGCCGCTGCAAGAAGGGCAGGTCCGTCGGGGTGGCGGGGCGGACGCGGACGTCCTGCGGGAGCGGCTGCTCTGCGAGTCGGTTGGCACGGACCACTCGCCCCTCGAAGTGCTCGAGCGCGTACTCGTAGCCGAACTGGCGATAGTACCAGGGGATGCCGTCGATCAGCTGCAGGAGCTGGCCGCGTTCGGCACTCCAACGGTGGAGCTCTTCGAACTGCAGGCGAACGAGGCCGCGGCGTCGGTAGTCCGGATGCGTCGCAACCAGCTCGGGCTGACCCGCCTCGAAGGTGACTCCCTCGTAGCTCAGCGTGTGCGAGAGCAGCGAGCAGGTCGACGCGATGCGGTGTAGGTTGACGTCTTCGACGATACTGAAGTCTTCTGCCCGCATGCGGGGGTGCTCGCCTCCGGCCAGCTCGCGTACCCAGATCGCCATGTGTGCTGGGTTGTCGTAGTCCGGGGGGTCCGCGAGGGCGACCGAAGCAAAGGCAGCGAGTGCGTCCACGTCGTCCGGCCCCGCGTGCCGGTGCACCAGCCCGTCTCCGAGCGTCCGGATGACCACGGTGTCCGAGAAGGCGGCGAGGCGGGGAACGTCTAGGTAGCGGGCCGCCGAGTCTTCCATGCCGGCGCGGCAGTATAGCGGCTGGCCCGTAGGGCTGGCCGGCGGGAGCTTGGGCTACTGCCAGCTCCCCGCCACACGCAAGCCGCCCGGGCCGTCCTCCAGGATGACCCGGTGCGTGTCCTCGGTGCGGAAGCGTCCGTCCGGGCGTTCGAACGCGTAGCTCGCGACGACCTGGAGATAGATGCGGATGGGCGCGCGCCGCCCGACGTCCACGATCTCGCTGTCGACGAGCCTGAAGCTCTCGCGAGCCTCGTACGCGCGCTCGAACTCGGAGGCCGGCTCCCGGAACCCCAGGCTCGTGTAGAGCGAGTGGTCGGCCGTTCGGAGCGCCTTGAGCCAGCTCTCGACAAACGTCTGGACTCTGGGCTCGAGCTCGTCGGTCTCCACGTTGACCGGGGACGCCGGCGTCGCGCGCCGAACCCGGGCGGGTCTCGGCCTGCGGACGACGCTGGGTGCGGAGCGTGGCCGTTCGACTGCGCGCCCTTGCTCTACCCGGTCGGCCTGTCCAGGCATCGGGTCCGCCATCGATTCAAGCAGAACCACCCCGCCCGTCAACACGCCCTCCAGACGGCGCAGCGCCTCGGCCTCGGCTCCCGCGGCCGCCGCCGAGCTGGGCTCGGCTTCGAGCTCGGCTCGAGGGGCTGCCCTCTCCGCGGGGATCGGCGCTGCGGAGGCTTTCGGCTGGTCGGAGCTCTGCTCCGGCCCAGGTCGGAGCGAGGTGATGACGAACCCGACAGACAGTACGAGCGCCGCCAGCGAGGCGCCCACCAGTGCCGAGGAGACGTGGAAGATCGAGCGTTCTGCGAGTGCGGTCGAGCTCTCTTCGGCCATCACGTCTACGTCGGCCATCATCCTGGGGGCGGCCTGTCGTCTGGGAGCCGTCTCCGCGCTGGAGGCGACGTGAGGTGACTCGTGCGCCGCCTGCTCGCCACTGAGGCGGACGATCTGGATCGTGATGTTGTCGGGTCCGCCGTTCGCGTTCGCCGCATCGACGAGCGCTCGTGCTGCCGGTGCAGGGTCCATCGAGGCGAGGATGTCTCCGATCTTCTCCTCCGGGACGGAGCCCCAGAGGCCGTCGGAGCAGAGCATCAGGACGTCACCGGCCTGCATGTCGACCTCGACCAGGTCCGCCTCCACGCTCTCCGAGGATCCGATCGCGCGAGTGAGCTCGTTGCGACGAGGATGGATCTCGGCCTCGTCAGCGGAAAGGATCCCGGTGCGGATCCAGTCGGCGACCAGCGAGTGATCGCTGGTCAGGAGCCGCACGGCGCCCGCTCGTATCAGATACGCCCGACTGTCGCCTATCCAGCCGATCCAGGCCGTGCGCGGAGGAGAGAAGAGCAGCGCCACCCCGGTCGTGCCCATTCCCTTGAGTCCAGGCTCCTTCCAGGCTGCGCGGTAGATCTTGTCGTTTGCCAGCTCGAGCCCACGGCGCAGGCGCTCTTCCGGGGGTCCGTTGGCCCGCTTGAACGCTCTTGCTACCGAGTCGACGCAGAGTCGGCTGGCGGTGGCCCCACCACGGTGGCCGCCCATGCCGTCGGCGACGATGAGGAGCCGTTCGCCTCGGTATTCGAACTCACCCCAGAAGTCCTGATTCTCCGAGCGCGCGAGTCCGACGTCGGTGAGCGACGCGGAGGCGATCTCGAGAGTTGCGGCCATCCGTAGCTTGACGGCATTCTGAGCGGTAGGGTTGAGAACTCTCCCGCCTCGGTAGATGGTGGAAGTCCAGTCGCCGGGCCCCCCGGAGTCGCGCGCGGATCCGGCTACAATTCGCGCATGTCGGAGCGCTCCACGCGACTTGTCTTCATTCGCCACGGTCAGGCACGGGCCGCAATCGATGGGGTCGTTGCGGGACACCGCGCCTGCCGCGGCCTCACGGAGCTCGGGCGGAGGCAGACGGCCTCGCTACGCGACCGGTTGCTCAATACGGGCGAGCTCGAGGCCGACGTGCTCATGACAAGCGTGTTGCCGCGCGCCATCGAGACCGCCGAGATCCTGGCCCCTGCGCTCGGGAATCTCGCCATGCTGCGCGACTGCGACCTGTGCGAGCTTCACCCGGGCGAGTGCGATGGCCTGCGCTGGGAGGAGTATCGCGAGCGCTATGCCTTTGACATGCGCGCCGAGCCCGAGCGGCCGATGTCGCCGGGGGGCGAGAGCCTGAGCTCTTTCCAGACGCGGGTCGAGCGTCGTCTGCATGAGCTCGTACGCGAGCACACAGGTGAGACCTGCGTGCTCGTGTGCCATGGCGGCGTCGTAAGTGCGGCGACCCTGGCGTTCCTCGACCACGCGATGCATCGCGAGCGACCCTTTCGGCTGGAGCCGTCGAACACGTCGATCACCGAGTGGGTGCGTCCCCCGGACGACGCTCCCTGGCTGCTGGCTCGCTTCAACGACACCGCCCACCTGAGCCAGGGAATCTGAGCGCCGCTGCGTGGTACCGTAGAGTCCCGTCGGCCCGTGGAGTGGAGACGAACGACCATGCCAGTCAATCCGGGTGAATATGTGGATCGACGCCGAGCGGCCGTTGGGCTCGCCGTTGTCCTGGGCTTGCTGGCCGCAACCGCGCCGGCGGTTGCGCAAGAGAAAGCCCCTGCCGAGGACGCGGCCGAGGCCAGCGCTGCAGAAGACCCCATGTTCGCGGCGGTCGACGCGTTCATCGCGACGCGCGAGATCGATCGCTCGGATCCGCGCTGGAAGGAAAAGCTGCCGCCCGCTCCAATGCTGCGCTTCGACAAGGCGCGGCGCTACGTCTGGGATCTCGAGACGAACATGGGAAACCTGGCCATCCGCCTGTACCCCGACGTCGCACCCGTTCACGTCTCGAGCACGATCTACCTGACGCGACTTGGCTTCTACGATTCGCTCACGTTCCACCGGGTGATTCCCGGCTTCATGGCACAGGGCGGCGACCCGCGGGGCAATGGGACTGGCGATGCGGGCTACAAGTTCGCTGGCGAGATCGCGGACTCGCTCAGCCACGACCGCCGAGGCCTCTTGAGCATGGCGAACGCGGGTCCCGGGACGGACGGGAGCCAGTTCTTCCTCACGTTTGCGCCCGTGCCGCACCTCGACGGCAAGCACACGATCTTTGGCGAGGTAGTCGGCGGGAGGCGCACGCTGGAGCGGATCGAAAAAGTGGGGAGCCGCTCCGGGCGTCCGAAGAGCACCGTCCAGGTCGAGAAGGCGGGAATCCGAATCGATTGAGCGGTCCCGAGCCGCGGCAGCGGCGGATGGCCGCGGACCCCGGACCGAGTCCCACCTACTCGGAGGGCTCCGGCTCCCGCGGTGGCAACTTCCGTCGCGTCGTCGGGATCGGACACTTGTAGTCGATGCTGCTCGGCGTGTGCCAGAGCACGTGCGCCGAGCGCCCCGGAAGGATCATCTCCAGGGCCTCGATGGCGCCGCTGCAGAAGCTCGCGAGCAGAGCGGGGTCGTTCGTTGTGGTCCGGCCGTACACGAAGATGCCCCGCCCCCCGACCTCCAGGATGCTGACGTCGGAGACGGAGTCCTGAAGATGCTTCTGCACGAACGCTCCGGGCTCCGGCACGCCGACGCCCCCCGCTCCCAGCAGCGTCAGTCCCAGCACGAGCGACGCGAGGCTGGGGCCCGCGCAGAGGAGCCGCTTCTTCGGGTCGCCAAGCCTCTCCATGAGCTTCGGGAACGCCGGCGCGTCGCTCTCGTCACGACAATCGATGGCCTGGTCAAGCATCCGGGGGCCCCCGTGCGTAACTGTTGGTTTTCGCTGCACCTTCTGGTGGACGATACTGGACTTGAACCAGCGACCTCTGCGATGTCAACGCAGCGCTCTAGCCAGCTGAGCTAATCGTCCGTGGGGCCGGTCGGCACCAAGTGTAGCGAAGCTGTCTCCCCCAGGTGGCGCGCATCGCCAGGATCAGCTCGCGCGCGGCAGCTCGGTCCGGCGCTCAGTTCGAGATCGGGGCGGCGATCGAGACGTTTGCCGCGCCCGCCATGCGCGCTTGGTCCAGCACCCGCACGAAGGTGCCGTTCTCGGCGCTCTCGGCCGCCTGGATCACGACGCCGCTCTCCGGTCTCTCAGCGAGCAGTCGCTCGATGTTCGCGCGCACCGCTCGCACGTCCACGCGGCGCTTCTGGATCCAGACCTCGTTGCTCGACGTGATCGAGATGAGGATGCTGCGCTTGTTCGTATCCTGCTGCTGCTGCTGCGAATCGGGGCGGGAGACGTCGATCCCGGACTCCTTGACGAAGGACGCCGTCACGATGAAGAAGATGAGCATGATGAAGACGACGTCCAGCATGGGCGTCAGGTTCACCTCGTTCTCTTCCTCGTTTGGTTTGAACTGGTGTCGTCTGCTCATTGCGTCCTCTGGAATCCGATCGACCCGGCCCGCAGTCTGCCACGGCGTTGCCGGGTCCGTCCATTCGCTGAATGCCGGGCGCAGGTGCCGTGATCCGGGCTCGCGCTCGAGTATACCAGGTGGCTCTGCCGTTGCGGGCACCGGACCGCAGGCTCAGAACTCGAGGATGGCTCGACCCCGGATCTGTCCGGCCTCCAGTGCCGCGGTTGCCTCGTTGATCTGCTCGATCGGGTAGCGCTCGGTGACCAGCGACGCGAGGTCCAGCAGTCCCTCCTGCTGCCAACGCAGGAACATCGGGAAGTCCCGGTCGGGATGGCAGGAGCCGCCGATGCTGCCGATGTACTTCTTCTCGTGCATGAGCAGGTCGCGCGGATCGAGCTCCAGACCCGACGTGGGCACGCCCACCAGGACGGCCGTGCCGCCAGGTCCCACGCCGAAGCTGCCGCCGCGCGCGGCGGGCAGGATCTGCTCCATGGTTTGGCGCACGCCGATACAGTCGAAGGCGTAGTCCACACCGCTCACGGGCTCGCGAGCGATGTTGTAGGCGCCTTTCCGGACGGTCAGCTTCCGGATGGCCTCGACGGGATCGACCTTGGAGGCGTTGATCCCGTGGGTTGCGCCGAAGCGCCGCGCGAACTCCAGCTTGCTCTCGTCGAGATCCACCGCGATGATCGGGTTGGCCCCGACCACTCTGGCCCCGACCACCGCGCACAGCCCCACGCCGCCCGCGCCGAAGATGGCGACGCTCTCGCCCCGCTGGACTCCGGCAGTGTGGTAGACCGCCCCGGCCCCCGTCATGACGGCGCAGCCGATGATCGCGGTCACGTCGTTTTCTGTGGAGCTCGGTACCTTCACCACGTACTGCTCGTCGGCGATGCTGTGGTCCGCCCAGGTGAACACGTTCTGGGCTTGAATTTTGGCTCCACCGCCAACGTCGAGACTGGCGGGCTCCGCCGGGCGACCCGCGTTCTCCGCATCGCGGGGGACCCAGGTCAGCATGACCTTGTCGCCCTCTCGCACGTGGCGGACCTCGCTTCCTGCCGCCAGGACGACGGCGGTAGACTCGTGTCCCAGCAGACCGGGAGCTGTGCGCGGAGCGTGCATCTGGTGGAGCTGGCTGTGGCAGATGCCGCTCGCAAACTGCTTCACGACGACATGGTGCGGTCCGGGGTCGGGGAGATCGACCTCCTGGACTCTCAGTGGGCCGGGCTCCCCCGGCATTACGACGACGCGGGCGGGCGTGGGCATGCCAGAACTCCTTCTCGGGTAAGCGGTTAAGCATACATCGGATTCCGCGCTCGCCCGCTCTGCAGCCGATTCCGGTAGCCTTGCGGGGTCTCTCGTCATGCCGGGCAGCGGCGGGGGGACCGCAGGAGAAAGGCGCTCGATGCTACGATTGACGAGCACGCTCGCGCTGGTTGTTGGCTTGCTCGGCGCGGGCCCAGCACGAGGTGCGGCCCAGAAGCTGACGCTGCAGATCGACAGCCCAGCCCCGGGAATGGTGGCTGTGGACTCGTCCGGGATGGCCTTCGTGTCCGGCCTGGCCTATGCCCACGCAGGGGACCTGCCGAAGTTCGACATCGTGTTCGTGCTGGACGTCTCTGGGAGCACCGCAGCGCCCTCCGGCGCCGACGTCGACGGCGACGGAAAGGTCACGAGGCGCGCCGGTGGTCTGCTGGGGCTGGGCGGAGAAGAGAACCCGGACAGTATCCTGGCAGCCGAGGTGGCGGCCGTGCGGACGCTGCTCTCCCAGCTCGATTCCCGGACGACACGGGTGGGTGTCGTGATCTTCAGCGGGGACGACGACTACCGGACGCCCGATGCCTTTGTCGAGGTCGAGCTCACCCGGGACTATCGCGAGGTCGAGCGCGGGCTGGACGGCATCCTCCTGGATGGGCCGAACGGCGGGACGAACATGCACGCCGGGATTCTGCGGGCAACCGTGGAGCTGCTCGGATCGTAGAGCGCGGTGAGCCGTCGGCGCGACGGGGCGCAGCGGATCATGATGTTCTTGACCGATGGGATTCCCACACTTCCCGATCGCTTCTCGACCCGGGCGAACACGGACCGGGCGATCGACGTGGCCTCTAAGGCCGCCAGACGCGGCGTGCACATCCACACCTTCGCGATCGGCAGGGAGGCCACGCGTGAGCCACGGGCGCCACTGGAGATCGCGAGGGTGACGGACGGCGTCTTTGCCCCCGTCGCGGATCCCCGCGACCTGCAGGCCGCGATCGAGGGGGCGAGTTTCTCGGAGATTGCCGAGCTGCGCATCCGGAACGCGACAACGTCCGCCGCTGCCTCCTACCAGCTTCGCAATCCCGACGGGACCTACTCCGCGCTCGTCCCCATGCAGACGGGGCGCAACGTGATCGAAGTCTTCGCCCGCTCGACCGACGGGTTGGAGGCGACTCGCCAGGTGGAAGTCGAGCTCGCCGGAAGGTCTGTGTCGATGTCGATGAGCGAGCGTCAGAACGCGGATCTCGCCCGTCTGCGCGAGCTCCGGCGCCGCGACAACGTGAGATCGCGCCGAGTGGGCGATGTGGAGATCACCCCGGACGAGGACTAGTCCAGTGGGTGCTAGGACGATCCGCCGGCCGATGGCTCCGGCGAGACGCGAGTCAGTAGTCGGCGAGGCAGGTGGCGGAGGACTTCGCTGAAGTCGTCCAGGACCACACGTCCTCCAGGTAGATCAGCGCTCCCTCAGCCCGGGAGACGACCATGCGCTCGAGCGCCTCGATGGAGCGGAACTCGGCGTTCGTCTTGACCGACCACTCGATCTTCGCGCCCTCCACGAGCCCACCGGGGACTTCGACGTACTCGCGCCGCAGCGCCGTGAGCACGTCGCTGGCGGAGAGGCCGCGCGAGCGCATGCTGTCCCCGTCGAGCCAGATCCGGATGGTCCGGTCGCTGCGCCCGAAGATGCTGACCCGCCAACCCCGGGGATGGTCTCCAGGTACGGGGCCACGTGGTGCCGGATGTACTCGCTGGCTTCCGTCAGTGGCCGCGTGGTGCTGAATGGGATGAAGATGATGGGGGCCCGGTCCATGTCCACGCGCGAGACCACCGGAGGCTCGATCTCGCGCGGCAGGTCCCGACGGGCCAGCGCGATCTTGTCCCGAACTTCCTGAATCGCCACGTCGAGGTTGCGCCCGAGCTCGAACTCGACCACCACGTTCGAGACGTCGGGAACAGTGGTCGAACGGATCGAGCGAATCCCCGCGATCGAGTTCAGGTGTTCCTCGAGGATCTCGGTGACATCCTCCTCCATCGCCTCGGGAGTCGCGCCCTCCAGCGTGGCGGAGACCATCACGACTGGGAACTCCATCTTGGGCATCTGGTCGACCCCCAGGCGGGAGTAGCCGATCGTGCCGAAGACGAGCAGCGCCAGGATCATCATCCAGGTGAGAATGGGGCGCTCGATCGTGAGGTCGGAGAGCGTCATGGGTGTGGGCGCTCCAGTGTATGCCCGTGCCCATAGACGTGCACCGTCGCCCGCGTGGCATGGGACCCAAGATCCGGAAGTGGACTCCCGATACGGGAGGCGTGTTCGCAGTGGAGCAGTCGGCCGGAGCGGCGCTCGAGGTGCCCTCGACCAAGAGCTACGCGCGTGCCGTGATTCTCTCGAGCCTGTTGGGCTGGCTCGGCGCGCAGCACTTCTACCTGGGCCGCTGGGCCGAGGGATTGCTGGACATCGCCTTGTCACTCGGGTGGATCTTCTCGTTCCTGCTCGGCGAGCCTCTATGGGGAGCCCTCTTCGTGGTGGCGGACTTCGGACACGCTTTTCTGGCAACGATCATGCTCCTGGTCGGGAGCTATCGGGACGGAGACGGTCTCCGTGTCTGCTACCCCGGCCAGAAGCTGCGCCCGAAACGGATCGGGTGAGAAAGGTGGTTTGGCATGGACGCAGTTGACACGATGGGGGGACCCCCGACGACCACGAGTAGCCTGAGTGACAAGGGCTTCGTGCCCGCGATCCTGCTCTGCTTCTTCCTGGGGACCCTGGGCGTTCACCGCTTTTACGTGGGCAAGGTCGGAACCGGCCTGCTTCAGCTCTTCACGGTCGGCGGCCTCGGGCTCTGGACGCTCATCGACTTCATCATGATCGTGAGCGGGAACTTCAAGGACAAGGCGGGTCTGCCCATCAAGTCCTCGTAAGGTGGGACCCGGCCGCGGGCGTCCGCGGCCACCTACCTCCGCTCAGGGCTTCGCCCTTCGCTGCGCGTGCCGCTTTCCGCGGCGCTTGCAGGTTGCCAAGCCCCCGTCGGAGGTTGCCGGTTCTCCACGGAGTTAGAACTCGGGACCGGTCCTACAGGCGCTTGCCAACACGAGGGCGGTCTACGCCAAGGCGTGTTAGGATGGCGCGTACCCCGATTCGTGTCTGAGGAGTTCTGGAGTGGTGAGCTCTCTCGCGCGCCCGCGCTCGTTCTGTCTGCTGTTAGCGGGCCTCTTGCTGCTGGTCTGCCGGTCTGCGGAAGCCGCGTCGCCGTTGTACGACGCGGTGACACGCAACGATGTCAGATCGGTGCATACCGCGATCCTGATGGGAGAGGCAGTCAACGCCCCGCAAGAGTTCGGCAGAACCGCGCTGCACGAGGCCGCGCGCTCAGGCCATTCCCAGGTCGTGCGTCTGCTCCTTGGCAGTGGCGCGGACGTCGACGCGAAGAACCTCTCCGGTCTGACGTCTCTGCACCTTGCCGCCATCTGGGGACACCGCGAGGTCGGCGAGCTGCTGCTCGCGAACTGCGCGGATGTGGAGGCCAGGAACGTGGATCGGAGCACGCCGCTGCACCTGGCAGTCGCGGCGGGCCACCAGGACCTCGCTGCGCTGCTGCTCGCGAACGGAGCTTTGGTGAATGCCGAGCGCAGGGGGAGGGTAACACCGCTACGCGTCGCGCTGAACTACCGGCACAGGGAGCTCGCCGATATGCTGCGCAGCAGTGCGGGCCTGGTCGATGCCGCGAGGGTGGGCGCGCTGGAGGGCAGGCTGCCTGCGGTCGGTGCGGTTCCACCACCGAGCGTCGAGCCCGCCCCCGACCCCAGTGCTGCTCGCCGCGGAAGCGTGGAGCACGTTCAGGAGCTACTCAGCGAGCTCGACTACAGCCCGGGCGAGATCGATGGGTCGCTTGGCGCACGGACTGTCGAGTCCATCCGCGTATTCCAGGCGGAGATCGGACAGGCTGTCACGGGCGCGATCAGCGAGTGCCTGGTCTCGCGACTCGAGGCCAGCGTCCGCCAGACAGGCGACGCCACCCTGGGTGGCGTGGACCTGTCCGACCCGACCACGCCGCAGCCGGCCGAGCCGCGCTCCGGCGCGCGAATTCCCTAGCCGCCGTAGAAGGTCTTCTCGCCCAGGTCCTTGAGCGTGAGGGTCACATCATCGGCCCGGCCCGCCGGCTCCTCGCGAACGCTCGCGTCCCGCACCTCGCCGATAAAGACCGAATGGTCGCCCTTCTCCAGCGTGTCGACGAGTGAGCACTCGAGGCTTGCGGCCGCGTTCTCCAGTACGGGAGCACCCGTCGTGCCGGCACGGAAGCTCTCTCCGCCGATCGTGTTCCCCTCGCGCTCCACGCTCTTGAAGAACGCGAAGGCGAGGGCCTGCTGTCCCTTGCCGAGCACGTTCAGCGCAAACGTGTTCGACTGCTTGATGATCTCGTGCGCCGCGGAGTCCGCCTTCACGCCCACGACAAGGAGGGGGGGCTCGAAGGCGGTCTGGGTTACCCAGTTGACGGTCGATGCGCAGACGCGGCCATCCGGTGCCTCTGCCGTGAGGACGTACAGTCCGTAGGGAATCATTCGCAGCGCGGTCTTCTTCGCGTTTGGGTCCATGCGTGTCTCCTGTCGAAGCCTGGGCACTTGTGTGGCCTTGCGACGCACCATACAGGAGCCGGCGCGCGCAGAAAAGCACTTTGCAGCGATGGTCCACCTTGTAGAAGGGCAGAGCGGTGTCACACTATCGCGGCATTCTGGGGGGAGAGGAGCATGGACCGCAGACCGGAGACACGTGGGTGCGGAGCGTTCGCGCGAGTGGGCGCGCTCGCGCTCGTTCTCGCCATCAGCGCGAGCTGTGGCGAGTCGATGCGCCCCGGCGACTACCTCAGCCCCGAGCTGCGCGGCAGGGTGGAGCGGCTCAAGGCCGATGTCGCCCGCGATCCGACCTCTTCGGATACTGCGGAGCAGCGGGCCCGCGTGGTCTGGGAGTGGCTGAACGCCTATTCGCTCACTGGGCGAGAGATGAACGTGGATGTGCCTCTGGTGGTGGCGAGGATCCTGGGAGACGACGCCAGGACCCCGGACCTGCTTCGCCGGCTCGACATGTTCGTGCACGAGCTTCAGATCCGGGAAGAGCGGCCGGACGCCATCGGCACGCTATCGACGAACGTGACCGAGCCATTCCCCGCTGGAAGCCACCAGACAATCGAGCAGACGTACACGGTGGGGGGGATGCCCATGCTCCCCGGCGGCGGCGTGCTCGTTGGTCGCCACTTCATGACGAACGCGGGCCCGTTCCAGACGACTGACCCGACCGGAGACAACTACGTCTCGATCCGCTCCTCGAACACGGACGCGCGCTTTGTTCCCGACACCCTGCCGCTTCGTGGCATGCACGGCGGCTTTCGGAGCGCTGCTCCCGCCCTGATCTTCCAGCTCGAGGAGACCGCTCTGGAAACCGGAGACACGGTGACCGTGACCTATGGCGATACCAGCGGTGGGTCCAACGGGTTTCGCGTACAGACCTACAGCAACGAGCGTTTCCCACTCCCGCTCTACGTCGACCTCGAGGGACACGGCAACTTCTTTACGCTTCCCATCCAGCCCTACCGCGTCGTGGGCCTCCAGACGTACGGCGTCCACGGCTTCGCTCCTTCCGTTGTACAGGTCGGTGAGCCCTTCACCGTCTCCGTTCGAAGCGAGGACATCCACTACAACCGCGCCACGAGCGGGTTCCCCGCCTATCAGGTGAGCCTGAACGGCGAGCCTTTCGTCGGGCTCCCGCCCGGCGACGACGCTATCTCGTTGATGACGGACGTGGTACTGACCGAGCCGGGTGTGTACCGGTTCGGCTTTCGCTCTCGCACGGGCAACATCGTGGGTACCAGCAACCCTGTCTGGGTGCAGGAGCAGCCGCCCCGGCGCGTTTACTGGGGTGACACTCACGGCCACTCGGGCTTCGCCGAAGGGCAGGGCACGTCCGACGCGTACTTCCGTTTTGGACGGGACGACGCCAGCCTCGACTTTTTGGCGCACTCCGAGCACGACCTGTGGCTGGACGACCACGAGTGGGAGACTCTGCGAGAGAACGTGGATCACTACACGGTGGAGGGTGAGTTCATCGCGTTCCTCGGCTACGAGTGGACCGTCAACGCTCGCAGTGGTGGACACCACAACGTGTTGTTCCGCACGCCGCGGGGGCGAGCCAGGGTTCCCGTGCAGGTGGCTTCGGTGCCCTCGGAGCTCTACAGGCGCCTGGAGATCGCGAACGATCCCGACGACGTGCTCGTCATCCCTCACGCACACCAGGCGGCGGACTGGCGTGTGACCAGCCCCGGGCTGGTGTCGCTGGTCGAGATCATGTCCATGCATGGCAGCTTCGAGTGGTTCGGACGCGAGTATCTGGCCCACGGGCACGAGGTCGGCTTCATCGCGGCCTCCGATGATCACCTGAGTCACCCGGGCTACCCGACACCACTGACCTCGGGTCTGGCCCAGCCTGGCGGCCTTGCCGCGGTGCTCGCGACCGAGAAAACCTCGGATGCCATCTTCGACGCGCTCAAGCAGAAGCACACGTACGCGACGACCGGGCAACGCATCCTGCTCGACGTGGAGCTGAACGAGGCGCAGATGGGTAGCCGTACGCAGTTCGCCGCGGAGCGCATGCTCCGCGGGCGGGTCAGTGGTACCGCCCCGATCGATACGGTCTCGGTGATCAAGAACCAGCAGGAAGTCTTTCGCGAGGACCTCCTGACGCTCGCTCTGGGCGACACGCGATTCGTCGCGGTGAGCTTCTGGTCGCAGGCGGATCCCGGGATCCGCGACAACCCGCGAGGCTGGCGGATCTGGGAGGGCACGCTGAACGTGCGAGGAACCCCGCTCGTCGCGGCTTCCGCACCCTCGTTTCGAAACCGGCGGGCGCAGTTCGTCTCCGTCGATCCATCGCATCCGAATCGCGTGAACTTCCGCACCTTCACCAGAGGCTCGGCCAGCACGATCGTGCTCGAGCTGCTGGATGCCGTCCCAGGCATCACGATCGAGGTCGAGCTCGAGCCGAGCCTGGAGACGCCCTCGAGCCCGTCGCTCTACCGGCAGCCGGCGCGGATCCCGGCACAGAAGTTCGAGCTGCGTCTCGCCGACCTGGTGGAGGGCAGGACGACCACGCTTGCCCCGGTCGACCGCTTCCAGGACCGCGTGACGCTGCGCCGCATCGACCCGGACGCAACATTGGACCGGGAGTTCGAGTTCCTCGATACCGATCCGGTGGGGCAGGGCGACAGCTACTACGTCCGCGTGACGCAGCTCGACGGGGGAATCGCCTGGTCGAGCCCAATCTGGGTGGGCGGTCACTCCATACCCTGAGTGCCGGAGTCCTGGCCCCTGCCCCGCATGCCATTCCTATAGACTCCCGGGTTGTCGCGAACCGAGACGAGGGAGAGGGCGTGGCGACGAACGTGTCACCGGCGGAGCCTGCGAGCGCTCCAGGGCAAGGCATCTCCTCCGGGTATCGTCGCTACGCGCTTGGCCTGCTGCTCACCGTATACATCTTCAACTTCATTGACCGCCAAATCCTCTCGATCCTCATAGAGCCCATCAAGAAGGACATCGAGCTGTCGGATACGCAGCTCGGCTTCCTCGGTGGGATCGCGTTCGCCATCTTCTACACGTTCGCTGGGGTTCCTATTGCGCGCCTGGCGGATACGCGATCGCGCCGTACGATCATCGCGGTCGGGCTCTTCGCGTGGAGCTTGATGACCGTCATGACCGGGATGGCACGCAGCTTCACGACGCTCGTGCTGGCCCGCATTGGCGTCGGGATCGGAGAGGCCGCGGGCTCTCCTCCTTCCCACTCCTTCATCTCCGACATCTTCCCTCCGGAACGCCGCGCGACCGCTCTGTCGATCTACGCGCTCGGGATCCCCATCGGGGCGGCGCTCGGAAACCTCTTTGGTGGCTGGATCGGGGAGTTCTTCGGGTGGCGCACTGCGTTTGTTGTCGTGGGCGCGCCAGGGATCCTGCTCGCGATTTTTGTGCGACTGACGCTGCGCGAGCCGGAACGCGGTCTCTCCGAAGGCATCGTGGTAGAAGCGGAGACGGAGTCCGTCGGGAGCGTGATCCGCTTCATGCTCAAGCTACCATCGTTCCGGCACATGTCGTTGGCAGCGGCGCTGCACGCTTTCGTGGGTTACGGCGCGGGGCTATTCCTGGCCCCGTTCTTCATGCGCATCCACAGCTTCGGGCTGGGCGAGATCGGCACGTGGCTGGCTCTGCTGGGCCTCACCTGCGGCGTGCTCGGTACCTACCTGGGCGGGGCGCTGGGGGACCGCTTCGGTGCACAGGATGCGCGCTGGTACATGTGGGTGCCGGGCCTGGCCACCTTGTTCAGCGTTCCCTTCGGGTTCCTCTTCTACCTCTGGCCCACACCCTACTGGGCACTCTTCTTCTCCATCCCCGGCTCGATTCTCGGTCCGATGTGGCTCGGCCCCACCTTCTCGATGACGCAGGGAATGGTCCGCTTGCGGATGCGGGCCCTGGCCTCGGCCATCCTGCTCTTCATCATCAACATCATCGGCCTCGGCCTCGGGCCTCTCTTCGTCGGCATGTTGAGCGACACTCTCGAGCCCTCGCTCGGCGTGGAGGCCATCCGCTACGCGCTGCTCAGCGTCGTGATCGTCGGCAATTCCTGGGCCGTCTTCCACTACTTCATGGCGGCCCGCACCCTCCGGGTGGACCTCAAGGCCAAGGACAAGCCGATCGCAGCCTGAGTTCGGCGGGTGTTCGCGAAGACGCCGTGCGCCCTCCACTGCCGGGTTCGCTAGAGTGCGCGGTCTCGGGCCAGGAGAAACGCCGTGATTGCCATCGTCGACTACAAAGCTGGCAACCTGACCAGCGTAAAGCTCGCGCTCGACGCGCTGGGTGCGGAGTCGGAGATCACGGCGGACCCGCGAAGGGTCCGAGCGGCGCAGCGCGTCGTCTTCCCGGGAGTGGGCGCCGCCGGGGCAGGCATGCAAGCCCTGACCGACGCGGCGCTTGTGCCCGTGCTGCGCGAGGTCATCGAGGAAGGCAAGCCCTTCCTCGGCGTGTGCTTCGGAATGCAGCTCCTGTTCGACCACTCCGAGGAAGACGACGGGACGGACTGCCTTGGAGTGATTGCCGGCGGGGTGTGCCGCTTCACCCCACAGGACCCCCTGGACAAGATCCCCCACATGGGGTGGAACGCGGTTCGCCAGCTTGGGCCCCACCCGCTCTTCGCGGGGATCGACGACGATAGCGAGTTCTACTTCGTCCACAGCTACTACTGCGCAGCACGCGTCGAGAGCGAGATCCTGGGAAGAACGGACTATGCCGGCGTCGATTTCGCCTCGGTCGTGAGTCGCGACAACGTGTTTGCCACGCAGTTCCATCCCGAGCGAAGCGGGCGGATCGGCCTGCGGCTCTACGAGAACTTCATCCGCTGGGACGGTAGCAGCGGATGCTGACCAGGCGGTTGATTCCGTGTCTCGACGTGCGGAACCGGCGTGTGACCAAGGGCGTCAAGTTCCAGAACAACGTGGAGCTCGGCGATCCGATCGAGATGGCGGTGGCCTACTCGGACGGGGGCTGCGACGAGCTCGTCTTTTACGACATCACCGCGAGCGCGGAAGGCCGCCCGATCGATATTGAGATGGTGCGGGAGGTCGGTCGGGTGATCCGGATCCCCTTTGCGGTCGGCGGTGGCATCGCGAGCCTTGCCGACATGTACGCGGTGCTGAACGCTGGGGCGGAGAAGGTCTCGGTCAACTCGCTGGCCGTCGAGGACCCGGAGCTCATGCGGGAGGGGGCCCGCCAGTTCGGGAGTCAGTGCATCGTGCTCGGAATGGACCCCGTCCGGACCAAAGACTCTCGCTTTCCGAGCGGGTACGAGATCACCACGCGGGGCTTTCGCAACCGCACCGGACTCGACGCGCTCGACTGGGCGCGGCGAGCTATGGATGTGGGAGTGGGAGAGATCGTCGTGAACTCGGTCGACGCGGATGGAACGCGCAGCGGCTTCGAGCTCGCGCTGACGAGGATGATCGCGCACGGCGTTAGCATCCCGGTGGTGGCCAGTGGTGGAGCCGGCACCGTCCAGCACTTGATCGACGTCTTCACGCGCGCGGACGCCAACGCAGCAATCATCGCCAGCATGATCCACACCGGCGAGTACACGATCCGCCAGCTCAAAGACGAGCTCATCGCCGCGAAGATCCCAATCCGCAAGAAGTGGTAGAGACCTACGCGCTCCCGTCAGTGCGGGGACGTCTCGCGAGCTCGAAGATGCTCGTGTGGCGGATGTAGGCCAGCTCCGCTCCCGTCTCATCCAGAATCACGCCGTCCGTCTCGTAGTAGTGGTGACCCTTCCTGGCGTACGTGCGGAGCATGCGCCCGGCGACCACGACGGTCTGCTCGGCCTCCGCGCGCGCCAGGTGCTGGATGTGGCTGCGCGTGTGAATGGACGGTCCGTAGTCGTACGAGTGATGGGCGAACGGGCTCATCACGCCCGCAATCCAGCCGGGATGCAGGCGGGGGCGTTCGCCGCGCGTGAAGAGAGGGCTGTCGTCCCTCTCCTGTTCGACGGACCACCTCGCAGCGTCCTCCGCAGTGATCGGCCAGGCCAAGGGCCGCAGGTCCTGACCGACGGGTGCGGAAGCCATGGTGAGACGCGGCAAGCGCTCGGGGCGCGGCTCGGGTTCGCGGCGGAGCGGGAGCTCGAAGGCGTCGATCCACGGCGCCCGGCCGAGTCCCACGCGGCCGGCAACCGTCGTCTCTCCAGCGGCCTTCTCCATCTGTAAAGCGAAGACACCCTGGTCCTGCTCGGAGACGCGGATCGTGAGGGGGTCCCCGGGGTACGTCGGTCGACGGAACGAGACCTCTGCCCAGCCGTCGGAGAGCCAGGTTTCTCCGAGCGCGTCGAGGATCAGTGGCGTTGCCCAGCCGTACACGGCTACGCCACCGACTAGGGCGGCGGCGTAGCCGAAGTCCAGGGCTCCGCCCGTGGAGTGGATGGGGTTCTCCGGATGCGCTGAATCCGGGTCATCCATGAAGGCCACGAGGGTCGCCTCGACGGAGCTGCGTTGCGGCACCATGCCAGCCATTCTCTCACGCTGTGCCGCTGAGAGGCCACTACACTGGCCGCATGACGGCGCTAGCGCGCTTCTCGCTCGCGCATCCGCGCTGGGTTCTCTTCCTGCTCGCAGGTGTGACCCTGTTGCTCGGTGCCGGCCTGCCGCGGCTAAACACCGAGGTCGGGTACCGCGCGTTCCTCGGGGAGCGACATCCTGCGATTGTCGAGCTGGACGCCTTCGTGGCGCGCTTCGGCGCGGGCCTGCCGATAGCTGCCGTCTGGACGTGCGGAGAGTCGAGCGCCTGCGAGAGCGTGTTCGACGAGGCCTCGCTTCGCATGGCTCATGGAGTGACGAGCGCGCTCGTATCCGTGCCCGGCGTGCGGCGCGTCGACAGTCCGGCCACGACTGGCCTGCTTGCCTCCTCTCGTTTTGGACTGCCGCGTGCCCGCCAGCTGGCTCCAGAGGGGACGCCCGCCGAGGACATCGACGCCCTCGCAGCCCGAGCACTCACGGACGCGACCTGGGTGCACCAGATCGTGTCCGCCGATGGTCGCTCCGGGGCAGTCCTCGTCACGCTGGAATCCAGCGACGGCAAGACGAGCCGGCGCGTCTTCGACGCCCTGTCGCGTGTCCTGGACGAGGCACGCGTCGCAGGCTTCGAGTTTGCGCTGGTGGGCGCGCCGGTCGAGTTCGTCGTTGCCGGAGACGAGCTGCAGCGCCACACGGTTCGGATCATCCCGCTGATGCTGGCGCTCGTGGCCGCCATGCTGCTCGCGCTCTTTCGCAGCTGGCATCCCGCGGCAATCAGCCTGGCTGTGGTCGGAATTGCGGCGCTCTGGACCTTCGGACTGCTGGGGTGGCTTCGCTGGCCTCTGAACAGCTTCACGTCTGCGCTGGCACCGCTGATCCTGGTGATCGGCGTCTGCGACGCGATCCACGTGCTTGCACGCCTCTCCGCCGAGCAGGTCACCGATCGAGGCGACGAACGCATCCTTGCCGCCTGCAGAGAAGTCGGGCCCACCTGCGCGCTGACCACACTCACGACTGCGGCGGGCTTTGCCTCCTTTGCCGGAACGGAGCTCGAGAGCCTCGCGCGCTTCGGACTCAGCGCGGCCTTCGGGGTTCTCGTGGCGCTGCTCCTGAGCTTCACGCTCCTGCCGATCGTGCTGAAAGCTCGGCGCGGGGGTGCGCCGCGCGAGTTGCGGTCGAGCCTGGGCTGGGAGCGCGTGCTCGCACGGCTCGTCGCCTGGTCGGGCACGCGACGTCGGGCCGTGCTCGGAGCAACCGCTCTCGTCTGTGTCGCCTCCCTCTGGGGCGTGGCCCAGCTCGTAGTCGAGGCAAGCTTCGAGGATTTGTACGGCGAGGACAGTCAGGTGGTGCGCTGGACACGCGAGGTCGCGCTGGCGCTGCGCCAGCCCGAGACTCTCGAGATCGAGCTGCGGCCGCCGGCGCAGACCGAGGCAGGCTCTCGAGTCGCCCTCCGCACACTCGCCGACCTGGAGAGTGGCCTGCAGCGCATCGATGGGCTGGGTCCCACGCTCTCCGTGCTCGCTCCGCTGCGAGCGCTGCACCGTTTGGTGCGCGCGGGCGAGCTCGACACGGAAACAAGCGAGGCACAGTCCCTTCTGCGCCTGCTTCGGGCCGAGGATCCCGGAGGAGTCGCGCTCCTTGTCGACTCTCGTACGAGCGCGCTGCGCCTCAGTACCCAGGCGGAGAAGCTCCCGCAGGAGCGCCTCAACGCCTCACTTCGTGAGGTCCACGCGCTCCTCGCAGCCCGGCTGCCGTCGGGCTGGAGCGCTGTCGTGACGGGACCGCTGGCCGTCGTTCAGCAGCTGGTCGACGCGATCAGCCGCGCTCAGCTGCAGAGCTTTGCGCTCGCCTTTTCGATTGTGCTCGCGCTGGTTGCCGCGTACCTCCGCTCGCTCCTCGGCGCGGCTCTCGTGCTCGTGCCCACGCTCCTGCCCGTCGTGCTCACGCTGGGAGCGATGGGTGCGCTCGGCATACGCCTCGATGTCGGCACAGCGATGGTCGCCGCGGTGCTGCTGGGACTTGCAGTGGACGATGCCCTGCACGTGGTCGTGCCATTTCATGTGCGGCGCAGGGCAGCGGGCTCGGCCGCTGTGGCAATCGAGGCGGCGGTGCGCTCGCGCGGCAGAGCGCTGTGCACGACGTCCCTCGCCCTCAGCGTGGGCTTCTTCGCGCTCGCACTCTCTCCCTGGAAGAGCATCGCGAGCTTTGGTGTGGTCTCGGGGATCGGAATTCTCGGTGCCCTACTGGCAGACCTCGTGGTGCTGCCGGCCCTGCTCGTTGCTGCGGAGAGCGTTCGCCGCCGGGGGGGACGGCTTGCTGGGCCGTCGAGCCCGTAACCAGACCTGGCACAGCATCGGATCCGAAGTCCGAGCTTTGCTACGCGTCCCGGGACCGAGCAGATCGTGCGAGATCGCTGCTGTGCTCCGAGGGGAGTGCGACGAAGGGCATGGCCAACAGGCCGAGGAGAGAGAGTTCCGGAGCGAAGCCGGGCAGACCGACGCGGACCTCCTCGACGTTGGGGTGGCTCCGGTAGCTGCCGAAGATCCGATCCCAGCAGCTGAGGATGGTTCCGTAGTTCGAATCCAGCTCGGAACGGCGCACCGAGTGGTGGATTCGGTGCATGTTTGGTGTGATGACGAGCGAACGGAGAAGCTGGTCGATCCGCGTCGTCAAGCGCACGTTCGCATGCTGGAGCTGGCTCGCCAGCAACAGCGAGGCCTCGTAGACGATCACGCCGAGGGGCGTCGCCCCGAGCGCGAACACCACACCCAGCCGCACGCAGGTGGAGAGACCGATCTCCAGGGTGTGGAAGCGGACTCCCGTTGTCGCGTCCAGGTCCGCGTCGCTGTGGTGGACCAGGTGAAGCCGCCACAGGATCGGCACCAGGTGGTACAGCCTGTGAAGCGAGTACGTGGTGAGGTCGAGTACCAGGAGCGTGAGCGCCAGCTTCCAGAGAAATGGCCACGTAGTGTGATGGAGCAGCCCGAGCCCACTTCGCTGCGATAGCAGTGCGGTTCCGACGGACACCGCACCGAACACGAGCTGGAGGAAGAGCGCGTTCGCCAGCCAGAGCGAAAGGTTCGAGGCGTCGTGGCGCAGCCGGGTAGGCTGCGCGCGGCGGAACGGACGGGCACGCTCCCACAGGATCGCGGCAGCCAGGCCCAAGAGAGCCAGGCCCACGCGGACCAGCGTCGCGAGAGACGGGTAGATGTCTGGCAGCGCGTCCTGCACGAGTTTGCCCCCGCGGGCAATGATCGGGAACTCGAGTGGCCAAAGTACATTCAAGGTTGACTTTGGTTAAGCATAAATATTATTTATGAGTAGACATGACATTCCGTCAGCTGGAGATCTTCCAGTCGGTCGTGCGACTGGGGACGCTGTCGGGCGCCGCGCGAGAGCACGGCCTCACGCAGCCCGCCGTGTCGATGCAGATGAAGTCCCTTGCGAGAGATCTCGGTGTGGAGCTGTTGGCGCGGCGGGGCCGCGTGCAGGAGCCCACTCCGGCAGGCAGGGCACTGGCCGACTACACGGATCGCATCTTGCGGCTCGTGCGCGAGGCAGAGACGGCGCTGCTCGCGCGTAGTCGGGGCGAGGAGCTCGTCCGCGTGGCCGTCAGCAGCACTCCGGGCGTCTTGCTGCCAGAGCTCATTGCGACGTACCGTCGGCGGCGGTCGGGGGTCGCGGTGCGCCTCGAGGTCCTGAACAGTCGCCAGGTGGAGGAGCGCATCATCGCGGGCGAAGTCGATTTCGGGGTGGTGGGCGGGACGCTCAGCGCGCGCAGCCTCGAGGCGGAGCCCTGGCGCAGCGACGAGCTCGTGCTGATCGTGGGCCCGCAGCACCGGCTCGCTGGACGTCGCAAGGTTCGTGCGGTGGAGCTCCGCGGTGAGCTGCTGCTGGCTCGCGAGCACGGCTCTGCGACCCGAGCAAGCGTGGATGCAGCGTTTCTGCAAGCCGAGGCGCCGCTTCCGCGAACCCAGGTTCTGGGGGACACCGAGGCCATCAAGCGCGCGGTGAGCGCGGGGCTCGGAGTCGGAATTGTTTCGGGCTTCGCCGTCGAGCTGGAACGCAGGTCCGGAACGCTCGCGGTGGTTCGTGTCGCGGACGTCGAGCTGCACCGGCCGCTCAAGATCGTACGCGACCCGGCCCGAACGCCGACTCGGGTCGCGCTGGACTTTCTCGTGTTCCTGAAGGCCCCCACCGGCAGCGGCCGGCGCCGCGCTGCTGCTCGCCGACGAGCGGTGGGACTCTCGCCGGCTCCACGGGACGCTGACGCCGACTGACGGGTCCGCGTCACTCCTTCAGCGCGGTATCCAGATCGGCGATCAGGTCTTCCACCGCCTCGATGCCGATCGAGAGGCGTAGCAGCCCGTCCGAGATCCCCAGCCGCTCGCGGTCTGCAGCGCTCATCCCGGCGTGGGTGGTCGCGACCGGGCGCGTCACCAGCGACTCGACGCCGCCGAGGCTCGGGGCGTCGGTGAAGAGCGTTACTCCTCGTGCCAGCTGGCGAGCGGCCTCGGCGCCGCCGGACAGCTCGAAGCTCAGCATGCCGCCGAAGCCCCGGAACAGCTCGCGCGCCCGCTGGTGGTCGGGATGGGTCTCGAGCCCTGGATAGTTCACCACGGTCACTTCGGGTCGGGCACTCAGGTGCCGTGCCACGGCGAGGGCGTTCGCGTTCTGCTGGCGCACGCGCAGCGCGAGCGTCTTCACGCCCCGGTTCAGGAGAAAGCACGCGTGCGGGTCGAGACTGCCGCCGAGGTGGTTCAGTCGGTGGAGCACGCGCTCCACCCAGTCCGCCCGACCGATCAGGGCCCCGGCCGCGAGGTCGGAGTGGCCGTTCAGGTACTTGGTGCAGCTGTGCAGCACAAGGTCGAAGCCCAGCTCGAGCGCTCGGAAGTTGATCGGCGACGCGAAGGTGCTGTCGATGATCGCGACCAGTTCGTGCTCGTGTGCGAAGCGGGCGATCGCGGCATGGTCCGCGACCTGGAGCAGCGGGTTCGAGAGCGCCTCCACGTACACGGCTCGGCTTTCGGTCCGGAGGCTCGACTCCCAGGAGTCCGGATTGCGCGCGTCGATGAAGTCGTAGCTCATGCCGAGCGAGTCGAGATCATCCGTCAGCAGGTTGTGCGTCCCCCCGTACAGGGAGTCCTGCACCAGGAGATGTCCGCCGCCGCCGAGCACCGTGAGCAGCGTCGTCGAGATCGCGGCCATCCCGCTGGCGGTGACCAGGGCGGCCTCACCTCCCTCCAGGTCGGCGAGCTTGGCCGCGAGCGCCTCGTGGTTCGGCAGGTTGTTCAGGCGCGGATAGCGGAGCTCGTGGTAACCGACACCCTCTTCTTGCTCGAAGACCGTCGACTGGAAGATCGGGAGCGTGACGGCCCCTTCGATCCGCGGGTGCGGGTCGCCGGCGTGAACGACGCGAGTCTCCAGCCGCTGCGGATTCGGTGCCACGGGATCTCCTCGGGTTGTTCCTGGGTTCGAACCGTCAGACGCTAGCCAGGAGCGGCTCGAGCTGCTGCGCCCACGCGACCAGCCTCTCGTCGGTCCCGCGGCGCGCTGCGAGCTGCAGGCCCAGGGGCAGCCCGTCGGGGGAGCTGCCCGCGGGCAGGCTGACCGCGGGCAGCCTGGCGTGCGTCCAGGGCAGGTTCATGGCGGCATCGCCAGTGGACTGCAGCCCTTGCGGTGCACCGCCCGTCGCCGCGGGACACGCCCACGCGTCGAGGTGGTGCGCGTCCATCAACGCCTCCAGCTCGCTGCGGAGGCTCTCTCCGCTCGCCCGGCCGATCTCGATCGAGTCCTCTGCGTAGCCACTCGCGCGCTCCATGAGCATCGTGCTTGCCGGGCGGTACACGCTTCCGTGTTCCCGGAACCAGGACTCATGCACCTGCTCGAATTCCTTCGCGATCAGCCGCAGGTGACGTCCTGCTACCTCCTCGATGTCGCGCAGGGCGGGCACGTAGCGGATCTGGCAGCCCCCGGAGGCCAGCCTCTCGAGCTGCTCCTCCAGGGCGCGCCTGGCCTCGGGCTTCGCAA
The DNA here is from genome assembly GCA_965247115.1 of Myxococcota bacterium. Classification (GTDB taxonomy): domain Bacteria; phylum Myxococcota_A; class UBA9160; order SZUA-336; family SZUA-336; genus JAUXJB01. The sequence goes on along the minus strand of CBDFGR010000003.1, from coordinate 70,121 downwards.
GCTCCAGGTAGGGACCGACGGGAACACCGAGCGTCGGGAGTCGCCCCTCCCGAGGAACCTCGCTCCACGCATCGCAGAGCACGGACGCGGCCCGCGCAATCCCGGACGCGTTCCTGGCGAACGCGCCCACGCAGTCGACGGAGCGGGAGAACGCGAGCACCCCGTCTGTCGGAATCCGGCCGTAGCTCGGCTTGAAGCCGACGACGCCGCAGAACGCTGCCGGACGGATCACCGACCCGACAGTCTGGGAGCCCAGCGCGAGCGGTGCGTAGCCGGCCGCGACCGCGGCCGCCGACCCGCTGCTGGATCCGCCAGGTGTGCGCGAGCGATCGTTCGGGTTCGCCGTGGCCCCGGGATCCATGTAGGCGAACTCGGTGGTGACCGTCTTTCCGAGTACCAGCGCCCCCGCGCTGCGCAAGCGCGCGACGCAGGCGGCCTCCGGGCCCCCGAGCAGCTCGGGCGGGAGCATGGAGCCCGCGCGCGTCGCGAAGCCGTCCGTGTTGATGATGTCCTTCACCCCCACGAGGATTCCGAACAGGGGCGGGCGCAGGGCCGGGTCAGGAAAGCGCTCGCGCAGCGCCTTCGCCTCTTCCAGCAGGCGCTGCCGCCGGCCCGGCTCTGGCATGAGCGCCCGGATCCCTGGCTCGAACCCGTCGATGCGCTCTAGGGCCGTCTCGACGCTGTCTTCCAGCGAAAGCACGTCGCTGCGCAGCGCGTCTGCCAGCTCGACGAGGGGAGTCGGGGCGATCACAGCCTCGGGGCTATCGACGGTCATGATCGGGAGATGATACGCCACGGACGGGAGGAGCGGCTATCGAGCACGCGATCCCTGTGATCCGCTCTTGAGTCCTGCCGTAGGCCCGCTACTGGTGTCTCGGTGCGCCAACTCGCGCGAATCGTCGGGTGCGTGGGGTTTCTGCTGGTCGCGTTCGTCCTCTACACGTACTGGGCCATCCAGTCGCAGATGCGGGGCGGGTGGACGGATCCGGAGGAGGTCTTCGAGGCCGTGATCGCGAGCCCGATCCCCGACTCCGTGAGCGACCTGCAGGCCGTCTCGGCCAGCGGCATGCAGGGCTACCTGGCCTACGCGCGCTTTCGCGCGCCGTCACTCGAGTCGGTCGGGCTGACGAGCCCGCCCTAGGAGGCTGTCGAGTGCCAGGGCATCCGTCTCGGCCTCGTGCTGCCCGACTTCATCGACTCTCCGTTCTCGCCGGAGTGGGCGCCGCTCGAGGCGGGGGCCCCGACCTGTCTCGAGGCAGGTTCGGTCCCGAACCGCTGGGCCGCCGGGGCGCGCAACCGCGTAGTCCTGGCGGAGGGGCTCATACACTTCGCCAGCTCTGGTGATTGACGCCGTCTTTAGCCCAACTTCTCGAAGCGGGGCGGGCGACGCTCCAGAAACGACCTCACTCCCTCCGTGAAGTCCGGCCGCTTGAGGCTCTCGGCGATGAGCTTGTTTGTCTCGCGCATGGCGTCGCCCAGGGGCTGCATCATGTGTCGGTACACCTGCTGCTTCATCACCATGAGCGAGGTCGGCGAGCAGTTCTCGGCCAGGTGTTCGAGATAGCTGCGTGCCTCGGGCAGTAGCTGCTCTGGCGCGACCACGCGGCTCACCAGGCCGAGCCGCTCGGCCTCTGAGGCATCGAGCTTGCGCGAGCTCCACAAGATGTCCAGCGCCCGCGCGCTCCCGAGCAGCCGGGGCAGGATCCAGCTCACGCCGTGCTCGGCAACGAGCCCTCGTTGCGCGAAAGAGGTGGTGAACATGGCTTTCTCCGATGCGAAGCGGAGATCGCAGAACATGGCGATCGAGAAGCCCAGTCCCGCGCAGGGCCCGTTCACGGCGGCCAGGATCGGCTTGCGGATCGAGAGCAGAAAGCCGTAGCCCTCCCGGAACTCGGGTCCCATCTCCTTGTCGCCGGGATCGGCCTCGAGCTTCGTTGCCCCAGGGACGACTTGTCCGGCGGCCGCGGTCTCGCCAAGGCTCTGCAAGTCTATCCCGGCGCTGAACCCGCGCCCGGCGCCGGTCAGGACGATGCCGATGACCCTGTCGTCCTGCTCCGCCTGTGCGAGCGCGTGGCGCAACTCGTCGAGCATCGGGTAGGTGAGGGCGTTCAGTCTGTCCGGCCGGTTGAACTCGATCGTCGCCACCGGCTCCTTCACATCGTAGATAATGTCGTCGTACATGGCTTCTCTCCCGGACCTAGCGTCCCTTGAACACGGGCGTTCGCTTCTCGACGAAGGCCTTCGCCGCCTCGCGGTGATCTTCCGTGCGTCCCGTGTGGATGTGGTGGGTCGCCTCGAGGTCCAGGCACTCGAACAGATCCTCGCTCATGGCACGTCGGATGTTTTCCTTCATGTAGCGGTACGCGACGGTGGGGCCGCTGGCGAGCTGGCGCGCTAGTGCCAGCGTGCGCTCCTCGAGCGCGTCGTCGGGCACCACCCAGTTCAGCAGCCCGAGCCGCTCCGCCTCCTTCGCGTCCACGCGCTCAGACAGGTAATAGAGCTCGCGAGCCTTGGCCGCGCCCACGAGTCGGGTGAGGAACCAGGTTCCACCGAAGTCGCCGCTGAAGCCCACCCTGGCGAACGCTGTGGTCAGGATCGCGCGCTCGGACGCGATGCGCAGATCACAGGCCAGCGCGAGGGAGAGACCTGCGCCAGCCGCAGCCCCCGGTAGGGACGCGATCACCGGCTTGGGCATCTCGTAGATCCGACCGGAGGTGGCGCGGTGGTTCAGGCGCTGGAGGTGTACCCGCTCGTCGAAGCCCACAGGCGCGGCGCTGCCGTCACCGGCGCTGGCCATGCCCTTCACGTCTCCGCCGGCGGAGAATGCCCCACCCGAGCCCGTGAGCACCACGCAACCCACGTCATCCGCCACCTCGACTTCGGCCAGCGCATGCCCGAGGCCCACAATCATGCCGTTGGACATGGCATTCCGGCGGTCAGGGCGGTTCATCGTGAGGATTGCGACTCGGTCTTCGACGCGCGCCAGAAGATCCTCCGTACCGGTATCGATACTGCGACTCTCGCTCATGGCTCCTCCGTGGAATCAGTAGAGAACGGTGCCCAGTATAGGCGAGCCGGGTTCGAGACGTGCGGCGAAGCGGCCGGTCGGTGCTAGGCTCAGGTGATGACCTCCACCGACGCCGTTTCCCCTGGAAAGTTTCGACGCATCGGGGCCGAAGAGCTGAAGTCCTCACTCGAGACGCCGCCCGCGCCGCTCCTCCTGGATGTGCGGCGCGCAGCGGGCTTCGGTGAGCACGGTGGGATTCCCGGTGCACTTCCCTTCGCTCTCGATCGCGATCCGATCCTGTTGCCGGTCGCCCCGCGAGACCGTCCCCTGGTCGCCTACTGCCTCTGAACAGGCGAGGCCTCGAGTTCGCGGGTCGCGAACTGGTTGGTTCAGGACGGCTACCGAGACGTCGCGGCGCTGCGCGGAGGGCTCGAGGCCTGGATCGAGGCTGGTTATCCCCTCGAGCCCGTCTCCAGCGAGATTCCGGCGCCGGGACCCGCGTGGAAGGAAGTTCCGCTGGCCGAGATGTTCCGCGCCCCCGAGGCAGCGGGGATCCAGGCCGACTCTGCCTTCCTGCCGCGCATCGCGGGACAGACCTTCCTCGAGGGTCACGAGCTACCGCTGAAGCGCGAGATGGTGGCCCTGTTCGTCGACATGGTCTCGTCCATGCGCCTCGTTCTGGGCCGCTCCGCCGAAGAGGTCCTCGAGATCATGCAGGCGTTCATGGAGATCGTGATCGACGTGGGCGCATACCATTGCGGAGACGTGCACGACTTCGAGGGCGACGGTGCGCTCCTCTACTTCGAAGGAGCGGGGGAGGCGGTGCCCGCCGCCTTTCGTCTGCGCGACGAGCTGCTGCGCCGGCGGGTCGAGCTACCCGCACTCCCGCTGCCTCGCCTGTCGCTCGACATGGGTCCCGTCGTGATTGGCATCGTGGGAACGCGCTTCCGCCAGACGGTGTCGCTCGTCGGCCCGAGCGTCCACATCGCCGCCCGGATCCTCAAGCTCGCGCCGCCGGGCGGCATCGTCGCGACGGACGCGATCGTGAAGCACGCCCGGCGTGCGAACCCGGAGTTTGCAAGGCAGTTCACGCCTCTCGCCAGCGCCCCCGAGCTGGAGCCCGAGCTGGCCGGCTTGCAGACCTGGATCGCGCCCGCTTTGGCCCAGGCCTGATTCGGCCCAGGCCCGCTTCGGCCTAGACCCGCTTCGGTAGAGCGACGGTAGCGGTGCCCGGCGTCGTCTCGGTCCCGTTGGGTTGGGTGACGCCCACGTTGAGGTCCACGCGAGCCTCGCCTCCCTCCTCGTACTTCTTCGTGACCTTCGCCCAGACGCGCAGGTCCTGGCGCGCGGCGTCCATGCCTCGGTACGAGACCCCCCAGTTCACGATGCGCCCCTCTGATCCCTTCCACTCGTCCAGCAATCGTCCCACCAGCATGCCCTTGAGTGCTCCGTGCACGATGATGTCCGGAAGGTCGTTCCCCTTCGCAAAGCCGTCGTCGTAGTGGATCTGGTAGAAGTCGCCGGAAGCGGCGGCCCAGATCACAAGGCGCTGGGAGCTCATCGGCTCCTGGAGAGAGACCTCTTGGCCCTCGCTGATGTCGTCCCAGAAGAGTTGCTCGTCTGTCATCGCTGCCGCTCCTAGTATGAGATCCCGGTCCCGCGCATCTTCGCGACCACCGCTCCGTCGGACGCTCGTGTGTAGACCGTCTCCGCGGTGCGCACCAGCATCTGGCCGAGGCGGCCCTTGCGCAGCTGAAGGTCCGCCAGCGTCGTCACCTGCTCCAGCACATCTCCGGCGTACACCTGCTCGATCGGCTCGACCTCGGTCCCGCCGTTCAGCATCCGCTTGAACGGGGTCGAGAACTGCGGACTCTCCTCCTCGCGGGGAGCGAAGGGGTTGTACACGGGCATGCCGAGGAAGCCGGGAGGGGCGGGCAGCGCCCGGTGCCCCTTGGACTTCGCATACGCCTCGTCGTAGTAGATCCGATCCGTATAGCCGACGGCGCGGGCAAAGGTTCGGGATCCCTGGCTCGTCACTTCGAGAGTTCCGGGGGGCCCGGAGGTGCCGATCGCGGCCTTCATCTCCGGTGTCAGGTCAGGAAGCTCGTCTGCCAATCGTAGTTCCTCCAGCTGGTAGCCCCAGCATACTACGTCCGCTGGTAGCCGACACCGTCGTGGTTCGACGTCCAGCCGCGGTCCTCCATGCACTGGCCCCAGAGCCGCCTCGCCCTGTCTTCCCTCCTCATCTCTCGCCTCATGGCGGCCTCCTGTGTGTCGCGCGGCCGCCCACAGACTGTGCCGTAGCGGCTGTCGAACACGCAGGTGTCCTTGCTGCCGCTGCCCACCCGCTCCGCCGCCTCTTCGCTGGCCCACTGCGCGCAGCGCCCGCTGATGGCCTGGAACTGACGCTCGGAAGCGTCCTGCTTGGTCCAGAAGGTCTCCCTCCCGGCGCACCCCGCGAGCACCAGGACGGCCGTCAAGGCAGCGGTCTGTCGAAGCATCTCTGTTCCTCCCCCACTCGCGAGTGTACTGTGTTCGTCTGCACCTCGCTCAGAGAAACCGTGTTCGGCTGGTCAGTTGGGCCCCTTCTCTCGAGTGATCCCCCGAGTCCGTCCTAGGTGTCCACCGGACGGAAGTGAACCAGGCTGATCACCTCCGAGACGTCCTCGAATACGCCTCCAGGGGTTGACCGATGCGGAGCGCCTCGGGATCGCAGTCCACCACGTTCGTGGCCACGTGCGGACCTTCCTCGAGCTCCCCGATCGCGATCGCGTAGGGAACCTTGTCCGCGAAATCGCGGGCAGTAGGGCGCCTCGCTATCGTGAAGCTCTACAGGATCCCGCGACCGCTGACCTCCTTCCACTCCAGCTTGACGCTCCCGCACTTGGGGAGGGCAGCAGCATCCCTCCCTCGTTGACGGGGTCGACGAGAACCCCGTCGATGTCCCGGATGGTCACGGCGGCCTCCTGCATCGCGAGGCGGCTCACGTCTTCGGGCCGGCGTCTCCTGGGAAGAGATCGCGCGGCTGCGAAAGAGCGACGCACCCTGAGTGTTGGCGGAGGCGTTGTAAACTCCGGCTGCGATGAAGGCCCAACCCTCCACGATCCCTGAGCTGCTCGCTGCGGGCGGCGACGCCGCGGCGGCACTGCTGGCTCCCGAGCGCGAGCCGCTCACCTATCGCGACCTGCGCTCCCAGGGCGAACGCACGGTCGCCGCGCTGAACCGCCTCGGCGTTGGCCGCAACGAGCGAGTCGCGATCGTGCTCCCGAACGGGCCCGAGATGGCCAGCGCCTTCGTCAGCATCGCGTCCGGCGCGACCACGGCGCCCCTGAACCCGGCGTATCGCAGAGAAGAGTTCGAGTTCTACCTGTCCGACCTTCGCGCTCGCGCGCTGCTCGTCGAGCGCGGCAGCACGTCCGCCGCGCTCGACGCTGCATCCGCCCTGGAGCTCCCCGTGCTCGAGCTCGTGTCCGACCCGGGTGACCCCGCTGGCCGTTTCGAGCTCATCGGGCCCGACCCCGCGACACCTCTGATGCGAGCGGGGGGGATGGCCGAGAGCGACGACGTTGCGCTCATCCTCCACACCTCCGGCACCACGTCGCGCCCGAAGATCGTGCCGCTCAGTCACGCGAACGTGTGCGCCTCCGCCCATCACATCCGTCGCACCCTCGCCCTGGGGGCCAGCGATCGTTGTCTGAACGTCATGCCCCTGTTCCACATCCACGGCTTGATGGCCGCGGTCCTCGCGTCCGTCTCGGCGGGGGCAAGCGTATTTTGCACGCCGGGCTTCAACGCGCTCCGCTTCTTCGCCTGGCTCGGGGATGCCAGACCGAGCTGGTACACGGCCGTACCGACCATGCATCAGGCCGTGCTTGTCCGCGCGCAGCGGAACGCGGCGATCATCGCGGGCACCCGGCTGCGCTTCGTTCGCTCGTCGTCCTCTTCGCTCCCGCCCCAGGTCATGAAGGCGCTGGAGGAGACGTTCGGGGCTCCGGTCGTCGAAGCCTACGCGATGACCGAGGCGGCTCATCAGATGACCAGCAACCCGCTGCCGCCCCTACCGAGGAAGCCCGGCAGCGTGGGTGTCGCGGCGGGCCCGGAGGTTGCGGTGATGGATGCGAAGGGCACGCTGCTAGAGGCGGGACAGGTGGGAGAGCTCGTGATTCGCGGCCCCAACGTGACGGCGGGCTACGAGAACAACCCGGAGGCCAACGCGGCGTGCTTCACGAGTGGCTGGTTTCGCACCGGCGACCAGGGCGTGATGGACGAAGAGGGCTACGTCGCCATCACTGGGCGGCTCAAGGAGATCATCAACCGCGGCGGCGAGAAGATCTCGCCCCGCGAGGTGGACGACGCCCTGATGGACCACCCGGCGATCGAGCAGGTCGTGACCTTTGCCATGCCGCACGACAAGCTTGGAGAGGAGGTGGCCGCCGCCGTGGTCCTGCGCGAGGGTGCAGAAGCGGAGGCGCGCGAGATCCGTCGCTTTGCTGCGGACCGCCTGGCGGACTTCAAGGTCCCGCGCAAGATCGTCTTCCTCGCTGAGATCCCGAAGGGGGCTACGGGCAAGCTGCAGCGGATCGGACTGGCCGAGAAGCTCGGCCTCACCGAATGAGGATCTGCGTCTACGGCGCGGGCGCGATCGGCGGTTACCTCGGCGGGCAGCTCTCGCTCGCCGGTCAGGACGTGACTCTGATCGCTCGCGGGCCTCACCTCGAGGCCATGCGGAGCGACGGCCTGCGGCTCGTCGTCGACGGCGACGAGCGCGTCGCGCGCCCCCGCTGCAGTGACGACCCCGGCGAGATCGGCGTTCAGGACTGCGTGATCGTCACACTCAAGGCGCATTCTGTGCCAGCGGTCGTGGACGACATGCAGGCGCTGCTCGGACCGGACACGGCCGTCGTGACCGCCGCAAACGGAGTGCCCTGGTGGTACTTCCACGAGCTCGAGGGACCTTGGACCGATCATCGGCTGGAGAGCGTCGATCCGGGCGGCGTGCAGTGGCGGGGAATCGGGCCCGAGCGAGCGATTGGCTGTGTCGTCTATCCAGCCTGCGAGGTTCTCGAGCCCGGCGTGATCGAGCACCTGGGTGGCAACCGCTTCACGCTGGGTGAGCCGAGTGGTGAACGGACGCCGCGTGTCGGGCGGCTCAGCGAGGCACTGATCGGCGCTGGGTTCCGCGCGCCGGTGCGTCCTCGTATCCGGGACGAGATCTGGCTCAAGCTCTGGGGAAACCTCTGCTTCAACCCGCTCAGCGCGCTGACGCACGCGCCGCTCGACGTGATCGCGACGGATCCCGGGACGCGCAGCATCGCTCGCTCCATGATGCTCGAGGCGCAAGCGATCGGGGAGAAGCTCGGCGTCCGCTTCGGCCTCGACGTCGACAAGCGGATTGCCGGAGCGGAGGCGGTCGGCGCCCACAAGACCTCCATGCTCCAGGACCTCGAGCGCGGCCGCCCAATGGAAATCGACGCCCTCGTGACCGCCATTCAGGAGATGGGCCGCCTCGTCGGCCTTCCCACGCCAATTCTCGACGTCGTGCTCTCGTTGATCCAGCAACGCGCCCGCGTGGCGGGAACGTACCGCTAGCGTCGAAGCAGCCTTGAAAGAGGTTCTCGGGAGCGGCCTGAAACCATGTTCCAGGACCGGACCTCCCTTTGTTCAACCGGGACATGGGTAACGGTTAGACCGGCAACATGGGTAACACTCGGTTGTCTTCTTTCTCTGTTCCCTTGATGTCCTTGGCTTCGAGACACGGGCTCGCAGGAGCCCGGTCTACCCGAAAGACCTTCCGGTCTTCCTCATGGTCGCGACCGAGCGACCTCGACTCCGGTCCTCCAACCCCGCAGCTCCTTCAGTACGGTAGCGTCGGATCCACTTGTCGTTGGTCTCGCGACTCACGCGAAGCGCTCGCAGAGCTCGGTCATGCTGTAAAGCTCGCTGTCGTAGTCCGCGATGTTCCGGTTCTGACATGTCAACCATCTACCAGGTCTGTACCTTGACAGAATATATAGAAAGCCCTAATCTACACTAATTAGTGATATAATTGAAGAAGTCAGACCGACAGTTCTCGCTTCATCTACGGCCTCTGGCGCGTCATGGCGGGCGGCGCGAGGGGGCGGGACGCAAGCCTGGGGCGAATCCGCTGGTTCGCCACCGAAGTCGGCGGAGTCTCGCGTCGCGGCATCCGTGTCACGTGACCCTGCGAGTGCGCGATGGTGCTCCGTCATTGCGGGCTCCGGCGTTTGTGCGGGCGTTTGAGGAGACGCTGGCGCGGGGGTGTGACCGGGGGGAGTTTCGCCTGGTGCACTACGCGCTCTTGCGGGATCACGCGCATCTCATCGTTGAGGCGAAGGATCGGGGTGCGCTCGGTCGAGGGATGAAGTCTCTCAGCAGGAGGATGGTCTGGGCGATGCGGCGAGCGTTCGAGTGGCGTGGTGGGCTGCTGGCGGATCGCTACCACATGCGGGTGCTGAAGACGCCGCGCGAGGTCCGGAATGCGATCCGGTACGTGCTGCTCAACGCGGCCTGCCATCGCGGCGCTACGCGCGAGACGCTGGATCGCGCCTCCTCGGGGCGCTGGTTTTCCGGCTGGAAGAGAGGTGCTGCGCGAGTCGAGCGTCGTCTGGGGCCTCGGTCCGTTGCGACCGCACGCACGTGGCTGCTCAGAGAGGGTTGGCGACGCGGCGGGTTGCTCGATCCGTTGGATGTACCTGGAGGAGCGCGGGCCTCGCCCTAGGCGGACCTACACTCTCAGGCCGTGTCGACACCTTCTACGCCCTCGGGCGAAGGCCGCAGATGTTCTCGCCTGCGCTGGCGCTCGTGCTCTGCTCTTGCACCGACTGGAGTCACGCGAGCTGGATCGGGCTGATTGCCTTTTCGTCTAGCCATGTGACGAGGTCACGCAGGGCTTCGGGTGCGATCTCGTGGCCCATCTCGTACTCGCGATAGGTCAGCGAGGCGCCGAGCTGGATGAGTCGGGTGCGCGACTCGCGGGCCCGCTCCACGTCGATCATGGGGTCGCGCGTGCCGTGCATCACGAGCACTGGGCGGGTCGCCAGCTCGCCGCTGTCGAGGTCAGCGTCTGCAATCTCCTCGGGGAGCCAGGACGAGAGGACGATCAGGCCGGCGAAGCGCCCGGGCTCGCGCAGGAAGAGGTCGTAGGCCATCACGCCTCCCTGGCTGAAGCCCAGGATGATGAGCTTGCTGTGGTCCACCGGGTACCGTTCGAGGGAGAGGGCCAGAAAGGCTCGCACCGCGTCCGCCGCGGCCTCCAACTCGGACCGATCTCGCGCGCTGCCTCCGGCGATCTCGTACCAGCCGTGGCCGACCATCCCGCCGCCGATCTGTGTAGAGACGGGACCCTCGGGGCACAGCATGAGCGCATCCCCTCGATGTAGCACCTGTGCAAGTCCGAGCAGGTCGTGTGCGTTCGCCCCCCAGCCATGGAGCGCGAGCACCGTCGGAAAGGGGCCCGCCCCGCTGGGAACGTGTGCCGTGTAGCGGAGGTCCAAGCTCAGCCACGCCCTCCGAGCATGAGCTCGTCGTGGTGAGGCGTCAGCGCATCGATCACGAACTGGATGTGCTCGGCGAGGTCGACTCCTAGCAGCTCCGCGCCCGATGCGACCTCGTGACGCTCGACTTTTGCGGCGAAGGCCTTGTCCTTGAGCTTCTTGCGCACGCTCTTCGGCCGAAGGCTGCGAATCCCGTCCGGTCGGACCAGACAGCATGCCACGATGAAGCCCGTGAGCTCGTCGCAGGCGAGCAGCGCTCTGTCCAGGGCAGTCTCGTGAGCGACGTTCCACTTGGTGTAGTGCGCGGAGACGGCGTGGGCGATCTCGGGCTCCCCTGACTCTTCTAGCCAGGCGACGATGCGCTTGGGATGCTCCTCGGGCCAGCGCTCGTAGTCGGCGTCGTGCAGCATGCCGGCGATGCCCCAGCGCTCCACGTCCGACTCGCCCGCCCCGTAGCGTTCGGCCGCGGCGCGCATGACCAGCTCGACGGCGCGCGCGTGCTTGCGGAGGGACTCGGTCTCCGTCCAGGAGCAGAGCTGCTCCCATGCGCTCGCTCGATCGAGGGTCACGAACGCGAAGGATACCAGAGGCGTTGACCGTGCGGCTCCCACGACCTATATGCCCGCTATGCTCGAGTCTACCCGTGGGGTGATCGGCGCAAGTCTGGTGCTGCTGGGGTGCGTGGCCGAGCCAACGGCCCGCGCCCGAGGTGTGGCTCCGGCAACGGCTTGCTTCCAGGGTATTGTCGAGGTGCTCGCGGACGATGACATGCAGGGCCGTGGTGTTGGAACCCAGGGCCTCGAGCGGTCTGCTCGCTTCCTGGAGGAGCGTTTCGCCGCCGTTGGCCTGCAGGCGACAGGAACCGGCTACGCGCAGCCCTTCGAGACCGTTACGGGTGTTGCCCAGGGACCCGCCAGCTCGCTCGAATGGGAGAGCACCCGGGGCGAGCGGGGCGTGGACTTCACTCCGCTCGGCTTCTCGTCGGCGGGGGAGTTCGCCGGACCCCTGGTCTTCGTCGGCTACGGGATCCGCGCGGAGCCGCTGGGGTATGACGACTACGCAGGCCTCGATGTCACGGGCAAGGTAGCCTTGGCCTGGCGCTACGAGCCAGGGGAACGCGACCCGGACAGCCCCTTCGAGGGCACGCGGGCCAGCCGCTGGTCGGGCCTGCGTTACAAGGCGTTGATCGCCCGCGAGGCCGGAGCTGCGGCGCTCGTACTGGTCTCTCCCCCCGGAGAGGAAGAGGACAGACTCCCGCCGCTGCGTGCCCGTGGTCCCGTGTCCCCCGCGGGTCTGCCTGTCCTCCAGGTCTCACAGGCCGTGGCGAGGGAGTGGCTGCTCGCCGCCGGCCGTGACCCTGAAGATCTGCACGCGGCGATCGACGCGGACACTCGCCCCCACTCTTTCGAGATCGAGGGGCTCGAGGTCAGCGGGCGCATCGATCTGCAGACTACACGAGTCAGTGTCAAGAACGTCGTGGGTCTGCTGCCCGGACGCGGATCGCTGGCGCGGGAGGCGGTCGTTGTAGGCGCTCATTACGATCACCTGGGGATGGGCGGCACCGGCTCGCTCCAACGCGGCGCCGCCGTACACAATGGGGCGGACGACAATGCGTCCGGCGTCGCGGCAATGGTGTGCGGCGTCGGCGCGCTGATCCGCGAGCTGGAGAACGACCCGGGTCCGCACCGCCGCAGCCTGGTGGTGATCGCCTTCACCGCCGAGGAGATCGGGTTGGCAGGCTCGCTCGAGTACGTGCGCCACCCGGCCTTTCCGCTCGAGGCCACCACCGCGATGGTGAATCTCGACATGGTGGGGCGCCTTCGCGATGACAAGCTCTGGGGGCTGGGCAGCGATTCGGCACCAGAGTGGTCGGCACTCCTGGAGCGCCGCGGCAAGCAATCCGGGCTGGAAGTGGTGACCGGAGGAGATGGCTACGGCCCCTCCGATCAGCTGCCCTTCTACGAGCAGGGAATCCCGGTCGTCCACCTCTTCACCGGGGGCCACACGGAGTACCACACCCCGGACGACGATCCGAAAACACTGAACCTCGAGGGTGGGGGGCAGGTGGCGGGACTCCTGCAGGGAGTGTTGCGCGAGCTGCTGGAAGCCGACCAGGCGCTCACCTATCGACCCGCGGAGAGCGCCGCGCCCCTCGTGGGGGATAGCCGCAGCTACGGCTCCTATCTCGGTACGGTTCCGGATTTCAGCGAGATGATGGGTGGAACGGGCGGCGTCCTGCTGAGCGGCGTCCGCAAGGATGGGCCCGGCGATCAAGCGGGGCTGCGCGCCGGCGATCGCATCGTCTCGATGGCGGGTGTCGAGATCCACAACCTGTACGACATGACCTTCGTGCTGCGGGAGCATCGTCCTGGCGAGGTGATCGAGATCGAGCTGCTGCGCGACGGCACGCGCGTCGACGTGACCGCGACGCTCGGACGCCGCGAGAGCGTGGATCCGAGCAGCGCGCCTGCCCACGCGGCGCCCTCGCAAGAGGACTGGGCTCCCACCGCGGGCAAAGACGCGGGCCACCTGCTGGAGCCCCGCGAGCTGCAGCTGGCGGACCTGCGCCAGCTCACGTTCGGCGGCGAGAACGCGGAGGCCTACTTCTCACCCGATGGTCGTTCGCTCGTGTTCCAGCGCACGCCGGCGGACGGGGGTTGCGATCAGCAATTCCTCCTGGACCTCTCCAGCGGGGCCCAGACCCGACTCTCGTCAGGGCGCGGTCGCACCACCTGCGGCTACTACGCCTATCCCCGGGGCGAGCGAGTGATCTACGCGACCACCGAGTCGGTCAGCGCGGAGTGTCCGGCACCGCCGGACCGCTCGCGCGGCTACGTCTGGGGTCTCTTCGAGTACGACTTGGTCTGGCAGTCCGACTCTGCCTCGAGCCCCGCGAGCTTCCTGCCGCACCCCGGCTACGACGCGGAGGCCACCGTCTGCATGCGCGATGGCCGCGTCGTGTTCACCTCGACCCGCAACGGTGACCTGGACCTGTACGTAGCGAACAGCGATGGCTCTGATCTCCGGCAGCTGACGGACACGCCTGGCTACGACGGTGGCGCCTTCTTCACGCAGGACTGCTCCTCGCTCGTGTGGCGCGCCTCGCGTCCTCACGGCGAGGAGCTCGCGAAGTACCGCGAGCTGCTCGCCGCTGACCTGGTTCAGCCCTCTGCGCTCGAGATCTTCTGGATGGATGCGGACGGATCGAACGTGCGCCAGCTCACGGACAACGGACGAGCAAACTTCGCTCCGTACCCTCTGCCCGACGGCTCGGGAGCGATCTTCGCCAGCAACCTGGGGGGCTCCGAACGCGAGTTCGATCTCTTCACCGTGGGTCTCGAGGGTGACCGGCCGGTACGGGTCACGTACGCGCAGGGCTTCGACAGCTTCCCCATGCTCTCGCCGGATGGCCGCTGGCTCGTGTTCGCGAGCAACCGCGCTGGACCCGCCGGAGAGACGAATCTCTTCATTGCTCGCTGGGGCGGCTCGACGGAGTGACTGCTCGGAGTTGTGCCCGACGGCACGATGATGAGAACCTTGCCCGCAGCCGACTAGCTCGGTTGACGAGGGGAGTCCTGACATGGACCTGAGCCACGGGGAAGAGTACGAGGGGTTTCGCGCGGAGGTACAGGCGTTCCTCGCCCAGAACTGGCCTCCAAAAGGCCCGGACACGGAGCTCTCGCGCGAGGAGCAGGCCGATCGCTTTCGCGACAAGGCGGTCGACGCTGGCTACCTGGCGCGCTCGGTACCGAGGAAGTACGGAGGCTCGGAGCAGCCGACGGATGCCGGAAAGGCCTCCGTGATCAGCGAGGAGTTTCGCAGCGTCCGAGCGCCCGGCGATCCCGTTGGAATCGGAGCGGGTATGGGTCTGCTGGTCCCGACGCTCCTCGAGCGAGGCGAGGAGTGGCAGAAGGAGAAGTTCATCCGCCCGACCATCCGCGGTCACATCCGCTGGTGTCAGGGCTACAGCGAGCCGGGCTCGGGCAGCGATCTGGCCTCCCTTCAGACCAAGGGAGAGCTCGTCGGCGACGAGTGGGTAATCAACGGCCAGAAGATCTGGACCAGCGGAGCCCAGGAAGCGGACTACTGCTTCTGCCTGGTGCGCACCGAGCCGGATCAGCCGAAGCATGCTGGCATCTCGTACCTGCTGATCGACATGCACCAGCCGGGCGTCGAGGTCCGCCCATTGCTGCAGATGACTGGAAGCTCCGGCTTCAGCCAGGTCTTCTTCACCGATGCGAAGACGCCCAAGGACTGGATCGTGGGCGAGCGTGGCGAGGGGTGGCTGGTCTCGCGCACGACCCTGAAGCACGAGCGCAGCGGTCAGCTCAACGTCGGCCAGGTGACGGCTCAGCTGCCTGCGCTGGTGAAGCTAGCACAGAGCACCAGGCGCAACGGCAGGCCGGCTATCGAGGACCCCGAGGTTCGGCAGAAGCTTGCGGAGATCGAGGGCTACATCAAGGCGTATGAGTACTCGCTCCACTACCGCGGCACGAAGAACATCAAGGGGCAGGATCCTGGGCGGATCCAGCTCATGGCAAAGCTGATCGCGACCGAAATCGGGCAGGAGCTGGCCAAGCTCGCGATGGAGCTGATTGGTGACGACGGCCTGCTGGCGGCCACCGAGGCTGAGGTATTCGATGTCGAGCCACCGAGCGACAGTCGCGGCTGGGTCGCGAGCTACATGGGCTCGCTCGGCAGAGCAATCGCGGCCGGCAGCTCGAACATTCAGCGCAATATCATTGGAGAGCGAGGGCTGGGACTTCCGCGAGATTGGGCCGCGCAGAGGAGCAAGTAGGCGCGGACTTCGACATCACGAAAGAGCGGAGCTTCAGTTGGGGCCGCCCAGCTTGTGATGGTCCCAGGAAACGAGCTTCTGCTGCTTGACCACGACGACGGTGCGCTTCGCGGCCATTCTTTTCGCAGCCTGGGCCAGGTTCTCCTTTGAAACCTCGGGGTTGTTGCGCGCCATCAACTGGGTTGCATAGCCATGGACGACCGCGGGATCCTTGTGCAGCTCTGCACGCCCGCTGATCGAGACGCCGCGCAGCTCGGCGTAGTCCGTTCCGTCCTCGAGCAGCACGGTGATGCGGGAATCGCGCTCGAGATTCTTGATCTTCTGTGACTTCGTGAAGGTCTCGAAGACGATGTCATCGTCTACGATCGCGAACCAGAGGGTGGTCAGGTGGGGGGAGCCGTCGCGATTCAGCGTGGCGACCTGCAGGCTCTTCTGCTCCTCGATGAACTCGCGGATCTCTTCATCGGACATCCGGATCTTGTCTCGTTGCTTTGACACGCCTCCTCCTCTCTGACTTGTCAGTCTACGTCGGGCTGCCTCCGACTTCGACCTGGCCGCAACGCCGGACCCTGCGCAGGCGGCAAGCCGCTTGACCTCGACCGCTCCGCTCACGGATCATCGCCTCCAGCCGATGTCGACGACGCTCCAGATCCGTGTCAACGGCAACGATCACCGCCTGGAGGTGGAGAACGATCGCCTGCTGCTCACCTTCCTGCGGGATGACCTGGGACTGACGGGAACCAAGGAGGGCTGCAGCACGGGCTCCTGCGGCGCTTGTGGCGTCTTGCTGGATGGAAAGCTTGTCAGCTCCTGTCTGATCCTCGCCGTGTCTGCCGAGGGGAGGGAGATCGAAACGATCGAAGGCGTCGCCGGAGACGGCGCAAGCGTCGCCGGAGATGGCGCAAGCGTCTTGGATCCGGTCCAGGCCGCATTCGTCGAACGAGGGGGCCTGCAGTGCGGCTTCTGCACGCCCGGCATGATCATGGCCGCGCGTGCTCTGCTCGCCGAGAACCTGCACCCGAGCGAGGCACAGATCAAGGACTGGATGATGGGGAACCTGTGTCGCTGCACGGGCTACTACAAGATCCTGGACTCGATTCGGGCCGCCGCGGCACGCCTGCAGGAAGAAGCGCGTTCGTGAGCTTCGAGTACCGCTCAGCCGGCAAGCTGGAGGAGGCCCTCGACCTGCTCAGGCAGCACGGCGACGAGGCCAGGCTGATGGCGGGTGGGACTGCGCTCGTCCTGATGCTCAAGCAGCGCTTGCTCGTCCCGGAGCTCGTAGTCGACGTGTCGCGTGTGCCGGACCTGGATCGAGTCCACGTCGACACGAGCGAGCTTCGTCTCGGAGGGCTGCTGACCCATCGGGCCGTAGAGCTCGCGCCGCAAGTCCGAGCTCACATCCCCGCTCTTTCCGAGACCTATCATCGTGTCGCCACGATCCGGATTCGCAATCTGGCCACGGTCGGTGGATCGCTGGCGCACGCCGACCCGAATCAGGATCCGCTGGTGACGCTGCTGGCGCTGGACGCCAGAGCCGAGCTGCGCTCCAGCTCGGGGAGCCGCGACGTGCCCCTGGGGAGCTTCTTCCGCGACTACTACGAGACGGTGGTCGAGCCCGACGAGCTCGTCACCGGGGTCCGCATCCCGCTGCCCAATGCAGACACCGGCGTCGTGTATCACAAGTTCCTGCCCCGCAGCGAGGACGACTACGCCACCGTGGCGGTGGCGGCCTCGGTCCGGCTGGACCGCGCCACCGAGACCTGTGCGGACTGTCGCATCGCAATGGGGTGCGTGGGACCGACGCCACTGCGGGCTCGGGCGAGCGAAGACCTGGTTCGCGGGCAGCGACTCAGCCCGGAGCTCTCGGCTGCTGCTGCCAGCGCGGCCATGGAGGTCACGGATCCGCTGACCGATACGCGCGGATCGGCTGCGTACAAGCGTTCTATGGCCGGAGTGTTCGTGCGACGCGCGCTCGAGGACGCGTGGCAGAGAGCGCTGGAGGCCGCGTGAAGTTTACCGAGAGCTGCACAATTCACGCGAGCCGGCCCGCGGTCTGGGACTTCTTTCTCGACGCACCCAGCGTAGCGCGTTGCATGGAGGGGGTGGAGACCTTCGACGCGCTCGACGACGATCAGTTCCGCGGCGCCCTTCGCGTCAAGCTGGGTCCGGTCGCCCTGCGTTTCGAGGGAACCCTGCAGGTCGAGCTCCGCGACCCCGCGCGCTCGCGCATTCTGCTCCGTGCGGACGCGAGGGATCGCAAGCGCGGAGGTCGGCTTCGCGCGTACCTGCAGCTGCAGCTCTCCGAGGAGAACGCGGGCAGAACGCAGCTCGAAGTCGGGCTCGACGCCCAGCTACAGGGGAAGATCAGCGAGTTCGGGCAGCCACTGATCCGGCGCAAGACCCAGGCCATGCTGCGTGGCTTCGCGGAGCAGGTCAGCCATGAGCTCGGTGCGGCGCCCTCCTCTACGGGATGACGATGTCGACGGCCACTGGAACCATCGGAGTCGAGGTCGGACGGGCGGATGGCCCGGAGAAGGTGACGGGGCGAGGGCTGTATCCGGCTGACCTCCGCCTGCCCGGCATGCTCGTGGGCAAGTGCCTCAGGAGCCCGGTTCCGTACGCGCGAATCGTCTCGATCGATGCGTCAGAGGCCCGCGCCCTTCCCGGCGTTCGCGCTGTGCTCACGAGCCGGGACCTGCCCGATGTGCTGGTCGGGCGCTTCCTGCGGGACATTCCCGTGCTCGCTCGCGACGTCGTGCGCTTTGCCGGGCAGAAGGTGGCGGCAGTCGCCGCCGACACCCCGGAGGTCGCCGAGGAGGCCCTCGCGCTCATCGACGTGGAGTACGAGGAGCTGGAGCCGCTGCTCGATCCTCTCGACGCGATGGAAGCCGATGCTCCTGCTCTTCACCCGGGCTTCATGGACTACAAGGGTCGGGTGGATGGACCGCAGGAGCACCCGAATGTGACCGCGCACGCGGTCTGGGAGAACGGGAACGTCGAGCGCGCGCTCGCGGAGTCGGAGCTCGTTTTCGAGCACCGCTTTCGGACGGCTCACCAGCACCAGGGCTACATCGAGCCTCACGCCACGGTCGTGCGGATCACCGACGAGGACCGCGTGGAGGTCTGGGCCAACAGCAAGATGCCCTTTCAGCTCCGCCAGCAGCTTGCGGGCGGCATCGGGGTCGAGCAGGACCGCGTCCGCGTCAATCCGATCCTCATCGGGGGGGACTTCGGCGGCAAGGGCGGCTTCATGGACACCCACGTCTGCTACTGGCTGGCGAGGGCGACGGGTCGGCCCATCCGGATGACCATGAGCTACAGCGAGGAGCTCATGGCTGCGAACCCTCGCCACCCCGCGGTCATAACCTTCAGGACGGGTGTGCGCCGCGACGGCACGCTCACCGCTCGTCACGCTCACCTCGTTTTCGACAGCGGTGGCTATGCCGCCTTCAAGCCTGCGCCCGGCATCATGTACGGGCGCCGCAGCCTCGGTCCATACCGGATGGAGCACGGCAGGATCGACGCGTACATGGTGTACACGAATCACGTTCCCTGCGGCAGCATGCGCTCTCCCGGCGACCCCCAGTCCGTCTTTGCTTCCGAGGCGCAGATCGACCTGATCGCGCGCGAGCTCGGAATGGACCCCTACGAGTTCCGGCTCAAGAACCTGGTGCGGGACGGGGACCTGGCTCCTCTCGGCCAGAGCTGGCAGAACATCATGGCCACTCGCACCCTGGAGGCGGCCGCCAAGGAGTCCGGCTATCGCGACCCCAAGCCGGTCCAGCGCGGAAGGAAAGTCGGTCGGGGAATGGCGATCTGCGAGCGGGCCGTCCCCACCGGCGTGTCCCCCGCGAAGCTGGTGCTGGCTGGCGACGGGTCGCTCACCTTCTACACGGCTCTGCGGGACACGGGTACTGGGTTCTACACGGTATTGCGTCAAATCATAGGGCAGGAGCTCCAGGTGCCCCACGAGTCCGTGCGCGTCGAGACCTGGAGCACCGATGACGCGGACTTCGACAGCGGCGTTGGAGGAGCTCGGGTCACGAACGTGGGAGGACACGCGGCCTACGGCGTCGCGCGCGAGCTCCGTGCGCAGCTCGCAAGGCTTGCCGCGGCGAGACTCGGCGGCGCTCCCGAGGCGGTTCGCTTCTCCGACGGACGCGCGTTCGTGGGCGAGGGCCCAGCACTCGAGCTCGCGGAGCTGGCCCAGGGTGCGGGCGGCAGCGTGGAGGCCGGATATACGCACGAGGGCGAGGTCGATGCGTCGATCACGAACTTCTCGAGTCAGGTGGCCGAGGTGGAGGTCGATCCCGACACGGGACAGGTCAAGCTCGTGCGCTTCACGACCGCGCACGATGTTGGCGCGATTCTCAATCCCATCGCCCACCAGGGGCAGATCGAGGGCGGCATCGTGCAGGGCATTGGCGCTGCGCTGCTGGAGGCGCTCGAGTACGACGACGGTCGTGTGACCAACCCGTCGCTGGGCGAGTACAAGCTACCCACGATCCGCGACATCCCGGAGCTGCGCACGGTGCTGCTCCGAAGCGAGACCGGAGGACCCGCTCCCTACGGCGGAAAGCCGATCGGCGAGCAGTCGATCAGCGGAGTTGCCCCGGCCATCGTGAACGCCATCCTCGATGCGGTCGGAGTGAGCGTGAAGGAGCTCCCGGTCACTCCCGAGAACGTCTTCGAGCTACTTACCCACACGCTGGAGAACAAGCTCGAGAGTCGCTGAGATCGATAGCGGCCTGTCAGCTCCAGACGCGCCGTGCAACGTCGACGACGAGCCGGAGCTTTGCCTCCTGGTCCTCGAGGGTGAGCGGGTTTCCAGCGGCTGTGCTCGCGAACCCGCACTGCGGGCTGAGCCCGAGCTGCCCCAGCGGTACCACCTTGCTGGCCTGGTCGATGCGCTGCATCAGGTCATCCGGCGATTCGAGCTCGCGGCGCTTGGAGCTCACGAGTCCGAGAATGGCGAGCTTCTCCTCAGGTACGAAGCGAAGGGGTGCGAAGCCGCCGGCGCGCTGGGTGTCGAACTCCAGCAGGAAGGCGTCGACCTCGATCGCGCCGAAGATGCGCTCGGCCACGGCCTCGTAGCTTCCCTCGGAGAGGTAGCTGCCCTTGAGGTTCCCGCGACACAGATGCAGCGCGGCGACCATATTGGCTGGACGCCCGGCGAGTGCGGAGTTGATCGCCATGACATAGGTCGACACCAGAGCGTCGGGATCTTCGCCGCGGGCCCGGACCGCCTCTCGAACGCGAGCGTCGCAGAGCATCGCCAGCGGCACCTCGTCCAGCTGAACGTAGCGGGCACCCATCCGACCGAGCTCCGCGATCTCCTCGCGGTACACCTGCGCGAGATCCGCGAACAGCGGCTCTAGCTCGGCGTACAGGCCGTCTTCGACGCCAGCGGGTCCGCGCCAGAAGTGCATGGTCGGGGGTGAGGGCAGGGTGAGCTTGGTCGTGCGCGACGTGACCGAGCGAAGGAACGCGAACTCGTCCGTCGAGATCCCACGGGTGCGACGCAGCCGTCCCTCCACATGGGGAGCGGTGAACGCGCGACGGCCGCCCGAGTCATCCTGGAACTCGAACTGGGCCTCGCGCACGCCGAGTCCTTCGACCCGCTCTACGAAGCGACTCCAGTAGGAGCCCCGCCGAAACTCCCCGTCCGTCACGACCTGGAGGCCGGCGCGCTCCTGCAGCGCAACCGCCTGCTCGATGGCCCGGTCCTGAAGCGCGGAGAAGTCCGCCGCTCGAACTCCGCCGTCGCGCTGCGCTCGAAAGGCGCGTCGTAGCTCGGGCGGCCTGAGCAGGCTGCCGACATGCTCTGCGCGGAAGGGCGGGCCATCATGCACGGGAGCAAGAATACCCTGCAACTCGTCGTGACCAAAGAGGGTTCCGAAGCGGCGAGACGGCGTTACTTGCGGGAGAGTACACTCGCACGGCAAAAAGGAGGGGACGGATGGCAATCAAGGGTGTTGACCACATCGTCGTACGGGTCAAGAACATCGACGAGGGCATAGCCACCTACAAGGACACGCTGGGGATGGAGATCGAACGCACCGCCGAGTCGGAGGCGATCGGTATCAAGCAAGCCTTCTTTCCCCTCGCCGATGGCGGTTTTCTGGAGGTCGTTGCGCCGCTTGGGGCCGAGACCCCGGTCGGACGAGCGATCGAGAGTCGCGGCGAGGGAATCCACACCGTGGCCATGGCTGTGGATGATCTCGAGCAGACCGTGAAGGACCTTCAGCAGAAGGGCGCACAGCTGATCGGAGCCGATCAGCCAGGGGGGCAGGTGTTCATCCACCCGCGCTCTGCCCACGGCGTGTTGGTTCAGCTCGTCGAGAAATCCTGAACCGCGCGCGCCTCTCGAGAGCCTGATCCCGGTGACTGCGACCCGGCTCTCGATCTGCCTCTTCGCCCTGCTTGTGAGCGCGTTTGCTCACCCGCGGCCGGCTCTGGCGCAGGAGGGCTTCGACCCCGAGGCCGAGCTTGATGAGGGGCCGCGTGTCACGGCCAGACGGACGGACGAGGCCCCGGTCATCGACGGCGTGCTGGACGAGCCGGCCTGGCGCGACGCGACGGTCGTGGAGGACTTTCGCGTCACCGAGCCGATCGCCGGTGTGCCGCTGCGCCAGCCCACCGTCGTCCGCATCCTGTACGACGAAGAAGCGATCTACTTCGGGTTCACGTGCTTTGACGATCCCGCGGCGGTGGTGAGGACCGCGCTCCGTCGTGACGCGGACTTGCGAAGCGACGACCGCATCATGGTCATGCTCGACACCTTCTACGAGCGACGCACCGGCTACGCGTTCCAGGTCAACCCGAACGGCGCGCGCTGGGATGCTCTGATCGAGGACGGCGGAAGCGTGAACAGTCAGTGGGACGCGATCTGGGATGCCGAGTCGCGTATGACTGACAGCGGCTGGGTCGTCGAGATCGCGATCCCGATGAAGAGCCTCAACTTCCCCGAGGAGGGAAGGGGAGTCTGGGGCCTCAACCTCTTTCGCGGCGTCGCGCGTCAGAACCAGACTGGGCGGTGGGCCTTCCCGCTCCAGAACGTGTTCCTGTTCGACGTGGCTCGCTTCGGCCACCTGGATGGGCTCCGTGGGCTGGAGCAGGGCATCGGTCTCGACGCGATTCCGGCGTACACGCTTCGCCAGACGCGAGATAACGCAGGGAGCAACGTCAGCAACCAGGGGATAGCCTCCCTCGACGTCTTCTACAAGATCACGCCCGAGCTCACGAACGTCCTGACTACGAACACTGACTTCACAGAGGCGCAGCCCGACCGGCGTCTCGCGAACCTGACACGCTTCTCACTGTTCTTTCCTGAGCAGCGCGACTTCTTCCTTCAGGACGCGGGCATCTTCCGCTTCGCGGACTTCGGGCGCTTTCGGCCGTTCGCCCCCCAAAAGGTCAACGGCCAGCCCTTCTTCTCGCGGCAGATCGGGCTCTCCGAGGACGGGCCCCTGGCGATCCGCTTTGGAGAGAAGCTCACGGGACGGATCGGCCCCCTGAACGTCGGGTTCTTGAGCTCCCGCATCGAGGGATACACGGCGGGGAGTGTCGCGGACGACACCTTCGTTGACGCGGAGGGAAAGTGGCTCACGGTCGGGCGAGCGACGCTCAACGTTCTGGAGGAGTCGAGCGTCGGCCTGATCATGACCTACGGAGATCCCGCCGAGAACAAGCACAACAAGCTGTTCGGCGCGGATTTCAACTACCGCACGGTCCGGTTCCTCGGCGACAAGATCCTGCAGGGCTCGGCGTGGGGACAGTAGACTTCGTCCTCGGGACTCAAAGACAAGGAAGGTGCCTTCGGCGCCTCGCTCCAGTATCCGAACGACAAGTGGAACTGGGAGGGGCACGCCACCGAGATCCAGGAGAACTTCAATCCCGCGCTCGGCTTCGCGAATCGCAGGGCGATCCGCGACTACGAAGGACGCATCCGCCGTCGCTGGCGCATGGCCGGGCTCCTCCGGACGATCGACATCCAGCTCGGTGGCAGACTCGTCACGGCCACAGACAACGACTTCCAGAGCATGAAGCTCGCGTTCTATCCGGTGATGATCCAGACCGACATCGGCGACCGCTTCCGGATTGGCGTCGACTATGTGCGCGAAGACCTGCTCGAGGACTTCGAGATCCGGCTGGGCATCATCATCCCGAAGGACCACTACCGCTGGGACCGCTACAAGATCGAGTTGCACACCTCGAGGAATCGCCCGCTCGAGGGAGGGGTCGAGCTGGTCTACGGTCAGTTCTACACGGGGACGCGCTTCGACACGATCCTCGACGCCAAGTGGAGAGCGAGCGAGCACGTGTTCCTGGGTATCGAGTACGAGCAGTTCCAGGTCCGCCTCCCCGAGGGCGACTTCACGACGCGGGTGGTGCGCGCCAACCTCGACTTCGCGTTCAACGCCGACGTGTCATGGACGAATCTCGTCCAGTGGGACAACGAGAGTGAGGAGCTGGGCTGGTCCAGCCGTTTTACCTGGATCGTCGAGCCGGGCAACGAGCTGGTGCTGGCCGTCGACTCGTTCTTCGAGCGCGACGATGAGCTCCGGTTCGACGCGACCGAGACGCAGCTGGCCGGCAAGGTCCGGTGGACCTTCCGCTACTGAGCATCCAGTCGGCCCCTGCTAGTGACGCGCGCTCGCGGGCACGTGTCTCGGCCAGGGTCGTCCCTTCCGCTTGGCGTGCTTGCTCCGGAGTCGCTTCGGGACCTTCTCGACGGGCAGGCGTGCCCAGCCGTGTTCTAGGTGTTGACTGACCTGCCAGACGCCACCCCGCATGCGCAGATACCTCCGGCCAGAGAAGTAGTAGTGCTGGCGTCCCACCACCAGGTAAACGGCGACGTCGGAGTCGAAAACGAGCTCCACTCCCGAGCTCTGCTTGTGGCGGTAGCCGTGAGCGGGCGCTTGCGGTGGCGGTCCAACCGTGTGGACTCGGCTCCGGAGTACTGGAGTTCGCGGGACGACGACGCAGCCCGCGATTAGCGTGGTAGAGGCAGCCAGTATCAAGCTGAGGGTACGCAGTCTCATGGTTCCTCCGTGCCTGGCTCGGATGGGCGCGGGAGGGATATCGGCAGCTCGTGCCGGCAACCTGACGTCAGGGACCTGCGTACTCTCGGTCGAGGGCGTGATTCGGGGGCGCGGTCCCGCCCGAGGGGGTGTACGATGTGGGCGCGCCGGGAGCACGCCAGGGGGAGAAAACAATGGCAGCCAGCAGCCAGCATCGGATCCTGATCATCGGTGGGGGATCCGCCGGGATCACCGTCGCCGCGCGCCTGCGGAGAGCGGGCCAGAGTGACATCGCGGTGATCGAGCCCTCGGAGAAGCACTACTACCAGCCGCTCTGGACGCTCGTGGGGGGTGGTTGTGCGCCAGATACCGAGAGCGAGCGCAACGAGGCCGACCTGATCCCGCGGGGGGTGCGCTGGATCCGCGACGCGGCCATAGAGGTGGATCCCGACAACCGCAGCGTCTCGACACGGGGCGGCGAGACGCTTGGCTACGACTTCCTGGTCGTAGCGCCGGGCATCCAGCTCGACTGGGACAGGATCCCGGGCTTGGGGGAGACACTCGGGCAGAACGGTGTCTCGAGCAACTACCGCTACGACCTCGCGCCCAAGACCTGGGAGTTCCTGAAGGAGCTGCGCGGGGGAACCGCCGTCTTCACCATGCCTGCCGGGCCCATCAAGTGTCCCGGTGCGCCGCAGAAGATCGCGTATCTGGCGGCCCACTACTGGCAGCAGCTCGGCATCCTAAAGGACGTTCACGTCGTGCTCGCCATGCCGACTCCCGCAATGTTCTCGGTGCCCGAGTTCGCTGCGGTCCTGGTCGGGGTTGCCGAGCGCTACGGGATCGACGTGCGGCTCAAGACCGAGCTGACCGCCGTCGACCCCGGCACGAAGCAGGTCACGCTGGTGAATCGGCAGAACGATGCCGAGGAGACCTCGACGCTGGGCTACGACGTGCTGCACGCTGTGCCCCCGCAGAGCCCCCCGGACTGGCTAAAGAAGAGCCCGCTGGCCACGAAGGAGCCCCCGGGGTACGTCGACATCGACAAGTTCAGCATGCAGCACGCGCGCTGGCCAAACGTGTTCGCACTCGGCGACGCCGGAGGCTCTCCGAACTCCAAGACCGGGGCCGCGATCCGCAGCCAGGCTCCCGTGGTCGTGAGCAACCTTCTCGCGGTGATGGATGGCAAGGAGCCGCAGGCCCGCTACGAGGGCTACTCGTCCTGCCCGCTCACAACCGCCCGCAACAAGATGCTCCTCGCCGAGTTCGACTACACGCTGACGCCGAAGCCCTCGATCCCGTTGATCAACACGATCAAGGAGCGGCGCGACATGTGGTATCTGAAGCGCTACGGGCTCTCGTTCATGTACTGGAACCTGATGCTCAAGGGGTGGGCGTAGGCGGGGGGAGGACGTTCCGGGACACGAGCACCTCTCTCACTCCCGCGACGCCGATTGCCCGATGGGCGTCGAGCCCGAGTGCCGCCGCGGCCGCGACGTGCTCGGCCCGGTCGTCGAGGAACAGGATCCGTTCGGCCGCTACGCCCAGATCCTCGACCACGTGCTGGAACACGCGGGGATCGGGCTTTCGGAGCCCGATCTGGTGCGAGAGGTAGCAGCGTTCGAAGCCGCCCTCGATTCCCGTGGCCTGCAGCCGCTCCCAGTGGAGCTCGTTGTTGTTGCTCAGGCAGGCGCGCAGGTACCGGCCGCGCAGGGCGTCGAGGAGCTCCATGGCACCAGGGAACAAGCCGCGGTCGACCTTCGCCAGCTCCGCAAGCACGCGCTCGGGTTGCGCAGAGAGCTGGAGCTCTGTGATCAAGCTCGTGGCGAACTCGTGGAGTGTGCAGCTGGCGACGTCGAGGCGCTCCAGCCAGCCAGAGCGAGACCAGAAGTCGAACTCCTCAGCGCGGCTCAAGCGCGAGCCCAGCCTGCGCAAGAAGCTCTCGCCACCGCCGATGTCCCAGAGGACTCCGCCGAGATCCAGCAGGATGACCGCGTGCCGGCTCTCGTCCATCAGAGCCTGGTCCTGCCCTCCGCCGAGTAAAAGATCTGGTCGTTCCTCTCCTCCCGCCGGGCCAGTCCCTTTTCTTCGAGGTAGCGGAGGTGGGCGATCGCCTCACCCGTCGCGAACCACTTCTGCATGACGGGGAACTCGTCCCACGATCTGGCCCGGATGCGCCAGCTCATTCCGGCCGCGGTCTGATACGCGGTCTTGGCCCGGTCCTTCAGCACGTCCAGGACCTCGTTTGCCCGGGCTCGGTGGTGCTCCACGAGCTCCTCGATCCTGCCTCCGAAGTCTGTGATGAAGCCGCGGTGGCCGGGAAGGCAGAGCTCCACCTCCAGTCCGAGGACCTTCTCCAGGCTCTGGAGGTACATGTCCAGAGGGTCGTTCTCGTCGGACCACGCCTGGATGTTGGGGGTGATGTCTCCGAGGACGTGATCGCCAGAGAGCAGGAGCCTCTTCTCCGGCTCGTACAGGCACATGTGCCCATCCGTGTGTCCCGGCGTCGAGACGCTGATCAGCCGGTACTCTCCGACCTCGAAGACCTCGTCCCCGCGCAGGTGAATGTAGTCGACCTCCCCCACGGGCCCGTACTTGCGGCCGGGGTGTTCCTGCAGCGAGGTGTTCAGCTCCTCTGCCGGAAAGCCGCTGCGCGCCGCGTACCTGCCCATGGGTCCGTCCGCAAAGCCGAGCCCCGTGCCGCTCTTCATCTGGAGCGCGTCGCGCTCACCCATGTAGGCGTCCGAGCTCTCGCTCTTCAACGTGGGAATCAACCCCTGGTGATCTGAGTGCAGATGCGTCGCCATGAAGTCGGTCCGTGCCAGGTCGACTCCTATCGCGTGCAAACCGCGCTCGAGCACCTCTCGACACTCAGGGCGATTCATGCCCGTATCGACGATCAGGTTCCGGTCGTCGGAGGTGAGGATGTAGGAGTTGATTTCCTTGAGCGGATTGTCGGGAAGGGGGACGACGACGCGGTACAGGCGCGGCAGTACTTCTTCCATGCTGCTCTGGATGCGGCTCGCTACTCGCGGATCCGCCACTGCACGAGCGTGTACGGAGTGTCCGAGTCGTCGTGGTCCTCGAAGACAGGCTCGACTTCCGCACCGATCGGGACGGGCTGCTCGGGGTCACCGACGAGGTTTCCGATCATGCGAACGCTATCCGCCTGCGGGAGCTCGACCAGCACCACGACGTAGGGCACTCCATCCTTGAGTGCAGGGTGGACCGGGTGCCAGACGCGTTCCCAGCTGTAGATCCTCCCCCAGGGCTCGAGCGTCTTCCATCCCAGCTTGAGGGACAGGCACTTGTGGCAGATCCACTCTGGCCCCCACTGGCACCCTCCACACGCGCTGCACTCCTGCACCCGGAGCTCATGTGCGCGGGTTCCCTCCCAGTACGCCGCGTCGAGACCATCGGGTAGCGGGGCGGGCGCCGGCAGTCCTTCGGGAAGGTAGCCGGCCATCAGAGCGCCGCTTCGGAGCCGAGGATCATGTTGCTGAGCGGTGTCACCATGGGTCCTGAGCCGACCAGCGAGACGTTCACGTCCGGTACGGGGTTCGGTGAGGTGCCGCGGATCTGGCGCACCGCCTCGACCTGCAGCTCGAGCCCGTGCATGTAGCACTCGGCCAGGTTGCCGCCGCTCGTGTTCAGCGGCAGGCGCCCGTCGGGCGCCCGGAGGTTCTCGAACTGGAGGACCTCGTTCGCCTCTTCCGGCTTGCAGAAGCCGTGCTCGATCAGGCTCATCACCACGCCGCCCGTGAAGTTCTCGTAGCTCTGCACCACGTCCACGTCTTCGGGGCGCACCTTCGCCATCTCGTAGAGTCGTGGTGCCAGGGTCTTGAAGTTTGCCGTCGCATAGTCCGGGCTGTTGTGGGAACCCGCGGCGGCCCGGTGCTGGGAGCCCTGGGCAGCGCCGAGCAGGTACGCCGGCCTCTGGCGCAAGTCGCGGGCGTGCTCTGCCGGAACGAGAATGAGTGCCGCCGCCCCGTCGTTCTCGAGGCAGCAGTCATACAGGTGAAAGGGCTCGACAATCCAGCGGGAGCTCTCGTACGACTCCTCCGTGAGCGGCCTCCCGTGCATGACCGCGCGGGGGTTCTGCTGCGCGTGGTAGTACGAGGCGAGGGAGATGGCCCGGAGCGCCTCCTGCTTGATGCCGAACTCGTGCATCAGCCGCTGGGCCCGCATCGCGAACGACTGGGCAGGGGACATCAGCCCGTACGGCAGCGACAGGGCTGCTTCCCCGGCGACGGCGGCGCGCCGGGGGCCGGCCCCGAACCGCCCGAACTGGCCCTGGGCGAGCGAGCGGAACACGACGACGCAGTTCGTGTAGCCGGCCGCGATGGCTGCCGCAGCGTTTCCCACCGCGGCGGAGCCGCCCCCGCCACCGCCGCCCCAGTGCATGTTCGAGAAGCGCAGCTCGGGGAGCCCAAGGGCGGCCGCGAAGCGCGACGGATCGTTCCGGTCGTTGCTGTACGAGGCAAAGCCATCGATCTCGCGTGGATCGATGCCGGCATCCTGACAGGCTGCCAGAATCGCCTTCAGTCCCAGTACGAACTCGGGGTCGGGTGACTGACCGCGCTTGTAGTACGTAGTCTCTCCCACACCGACGACGGCCACTTTTCCACGAATGCTTCGCTCACTCATGGGCGCATTGTCGCACATACGAGAGCGACCGTGCGAGCTAGGGCGCCCCGCTCACGCTGCCCCGGACTCCGAGAGAGTCGCGTAGCGGCGCACGACCCACAGCCCGCCCGCCAGCCACGCGGCGACCAGCGCAATGTTCACGACCATGTAGGCTTCTAGCGGGAACGTGAACACCCGCACCCCGATCAGGACGGTCAGTGCCGCGAGTCCGTCGCCCGCTCGCACGAAGAGCGAGTCGATGGTGGGTTTTGCTTTGAACGTGACCTCTCGGCTCATCGGCAACCACAGCACGTGACGTGCCGTGTTGTTGATCGAGTAGTCGGTGGCGTTCTCGGCCACCTTCATCCACTTGACCACGATCAGGATCGGAACGAGCGCCATGACCGAGTACGAGATCAGAGCGATCACTGGCAGGAGCAGGAAGATCGCGCCAAAGCCACCGTACTTGAGCAGACGCGACGCCAGCAGCGCCTGCATGACCAGGGCCAGCAGGTTCACCCAGAAGAAGAAGCTCCCATAGAATACGGTGGTGGCATCGCGCAGGTAGGAGACGACCTCTGCCTCACCCGTGATCCCCATGCCGACGAGGTCGCGCGCGAGCATCTCCTGGACGACCCGGAAGAGCAGGTTCTCCCCGTTCGTGTTCACCCAGTTCAACAGCAGGGTGATCACCGCAACGACCAGCAGGAAGCGTGTCCTGAGTACCAGGGGCAGGGCTCCCCCCGTCTCCGGCTTCGGCGCCGCGGCCTTGGCTGCCACCTCGCGGTCCGCCTCTCTGCTGTCGGCGCTGCGCGTCAGCAGGATCGAAGCGGTGAGCGGCACCAGCGCCACGAGCATGAGGTTCTCTGTGCGCAGCAGCCCAGAGGCAATGAGCTGCTCCGTCAGCCAGGCTCCCACAACCGCGCCGCTGGTAGCCCCGATGGCGATCATCGGGAGCAGGCGCTTCCCGCGCTCCTCCGCGTACAGGTCTGCAGCGAAGGCCCAAAACTGGGCCACCACGAAGACGCCGAACATGCCGACCCACAGGTAGAAGACGATCCCCACACCCGGCAGCACTCCGATCAGGAAGTCTGGCTGTAGGGGCCAGAAGAGGAGCAGGTTCGACATGCAGAACAGCGTGGAGCGTGTGATCAGGACGCTGCGCGACCAGCGACCTACAAGCCGGCCGTACACGGCGACCACACCAACCAGGAGCACGGTTTGCGCGAAGCTCGAGTAGGCCTTGAGCTCCATCGCTGTCAGCCCCTCGACCGTAGACACGGCGAGCCATCCCTCGCGCAATGGCTTCACAAGATAGTAGGCGCACAGGATGAGCAGCACGTTGGCGAACATCATCAGGCCGGTACGCCCCTCGCCGGGCCGGATGTCTGTGAAGATGCGCAGACAGCGCTCGACCGGAGAGAGTCGGAGTGCATGGAGCTGCTCTGTGGGAGCGGCCTGGGTCAAGCGGGATCCTTCCGGGCGCCATCATAGTCCCACTGGGACTGTAGTGGGTCCGGTGTGAGGGCACCTTCGCCGGCCCGTGCAAGGACACGCTCGAGGTCTCGCGAGATTTCCTGGCGCGGCTCTGGGGCAGTCGGCGAGGGAGCCTACGCGTACCAGTGCAGCACGGCGTCCAGGTTCTCCTTGACCCGCTCGCAGAGCTGAGCAAACCCGTCGCCACTCATGCCCAGTCGCCCGGTGGCAAGAGCGGGCTCTTCGATTCCGGCGGCCTCGTCCTCGCCGACTCCGGCACCGGCGAGCTTTGCGACCAGGTCCGCGGTGTGCACGACGAAGCAGATCGTGCTGT
This sequence comes from Myxococcota bacterium, assembly GCA_965247115.1. Classification (GTDB taxonomy): domain Bacteria; phylum Myxococcota_A; class UBA9160; order SZUA-336; family SZUA-336; genus JAUXJB01. Next base: position 39,343 of record CBDFGR010000003.1, on the reverse strand, counting down.
CCTCGGCTTGCTCGCACGCGGCCGGGTCGTGGTGGTGCGTGACGCCTTGGATAATCCTTTCCGGCAAGCGCCAGTGCCGTGCGATCAAGCCGCCGAGCTCACCGTGGTGAATTCCGAGGATCTCTGACTCGGCCTCGAGCTGGCTGAGGCTCGTCTGCTCCCTTGCCTGCTGCATGACGTGGAAGACCTCCGGCGTCATGTGTCGCAGGAGCGCGAGCTTGCCGATGTCGTGCAGCAGCGCGGCGGTGAAGGACTCGAGCGGGAGCTCGACGGCGGCGACACTCCGTGCGAGATGACCGGCGATGGCGGCCGCGACCGAGTGCCGCCAGAGCTCTCCTTCCTGGATGTAGTACTCGTGCGACGCTGCGCTGAGGTGCATGCGAGCCGAAGACCCGAGCGCGATACCGAGCACGAGCCCGATGCCGAGTCGAAGCACTGCGGCCCGAACCGTAGCGATGGGGCGCACTCCGCCGGCCTCGACGGAGTTCGCGACCCGAAGCAGGCGCGCGGTGAGCGCGGGATCGTAGGTGACGATTGTGACGATCTCCTCGACATCCGCGTCGGCCTCTGCCGCGAGCCGCATCAGCCGCGTCGCGCTCGCGGGCAGTGGGTCCAGGTCGTAGCAGGCCTCGGTCAGCGCGGCTAGGTCGAGCATGGACGCCGGGATCCCCTCGCAAGGCAAGCTACCGCTCTCGGGGGTCGGGACCCAGTGCAAGCGGGCTTGCCGCCAGAGCGCAAGGTTGCTTGCACTCGAAAACTGGTCCTGTCCGCGCCGGCCGCTACCTTTGGTGGTCTCGGGGGTGAAGTGTGTCCCAGCGAGTGTTGATCGTCGAGGATGATCCACAGGTTGGCGATCTGCTGGCGCGGGCTGCGGAAAGCTGGAGCTTCGACGTGCTTCGGGCAGACACGCTGTCGAAGGCACGCGAGCTGCTCGCGACAAAGCCGCCGCTTGTCTTGCTCGATGTGCACCTGCCGGACGGAAGCGCCGTCGAGCTCGCGCGTCTCGCGAGCCAGATGAGACCGGCTCCAAAGGTGATCGCCATCAGCGGCCTCGCCACGACAGAAGAGGCGTTCGAGCTCGCGCGGCTAGGCGTTCACTGGTACGTCACCAAGCCCTTCTCGCTGGAACGCCTGCGCACCGCGATCGACTCAGCGCTCGAGGATCCGCCAGCGTTCGAAGCTCAGGTGGTTCGGAACGTGGGGATGACCCCGATCCGCGAGGTTCAGCAGCGCGTGCGCCAGGTGATGCTCGACCAGGCGCTTGCCCTGGCGGGGGGAAACCGCAGTGCCGCGGGACGCCTGCTGGGGGTGTCGCGTCAGGCCGTCCAGCAGATGATCGGGCACGATCGTCCGGTCCGCCGCTAACCCGGCCGCGTCGGCTCGAGCGAACGCAGGTAGCGCCAGATTGCCTTGAGCTCCGGGTCCGACATGCGTCCGATACGGCGCCAGGGCATGTACGCCTCATCCAGGCCGCGCCCATCGGGCGTCGTTCCGGTCCGCAGCGTGCGGAGGAAATCCCGCTCCGACCAGGCCGCCAGCGGTCCTTCTGGAGTGAGTCGGGGGGGCCGGGGCTCACCCGGCAGCGAGAGAGGGTGGAGCCCGCCAGACAGGTCGTGACGGTGACAGATCCGACACCCTGCAGTGTCGACCAGGTAGCCGCCGTACTCGATGGTGGGGCCGGGCGGTGGCGGGGGCGTCGGCTCGCCGGCTTGGATCACGGCCTCCGCAGGGACCACGTCAGGCACCCGACCTAGGAACAGGAGCAGGCGCGCCAGTGGCCCCGCCCGAAACGGCGCGACCTCGCGGTCCACGGCAGCCAGGGAGCGGAGGTAAGCCACGATGGCTCCGAGGTCTGTGTCGCCTACCCTTCTCAGGTACTGGGCAGGCATCATCACCAGAGCGCGACGGTCGCGGCCGACGCCGTACCGGATGCTCCAGACCAGCTCTTCGTCGCTGTGAGACCCGAGTCCCCCGTGGCCGGGGGTCAGGTTCGGAGCAGACAGCCGGCCTAGCCACGGGTTCGACCCGAGGGAGCGACCGCCAAGGTCCTCGCCGTGGCAGTTCGTGCATTGGGCGATCACGTGGACCAGGTGCTGGCCCCGCTCGATCGACGCGGGGTCGGTGGGTACCTCGAGCGTCACCGGGGGCACCGTGTAGACGCGGCGCAGGCGCAGCTCGGTGCTCGCGTACACGACGCACAGCGGGAGCAGGGCGGTTGCGGCGCAGAGGAGGGCGACGCGCCCGGGCCGCGGTCTCGGTTTCATGACCGGGAGAAGGCGGGTTGCTCCGGGCGGCAGGTGAGCTGATCCGCCTGCTGCAGGTAGATCGTCCGCTGCTCCGCGCGAGCTCCAAAGCGGCTCTTCTCGTATTTCGCGCCAATCCCGCAGAGCATGCGCTTGCAGCCAAGCGACTCGGCACGACGCAGCATGTGCCGGATCGACTGTCTGTACAGACCGTGAGAGCGCACAAAGCGGTAGTCCAGCCCGATCACCCGGGGCACGTATTGCACGCCGTGGCGGAAGCTCGCGACGAAGCCGTGCGGCAGCTGCGCCTCGGACACCGGTCGGTTGCGCAGCGTGAGGGCGAGTACCTCCCAGCCAGGGACCTGCAGGATCCGCGGCAGGAAGCACTCGGGGAGAGCAAACGTATTCAGGGCCAGGCTCCGGTCCTTGACGTTTCGGTAGAGCTGGTCGAGGTGTCGCAGCTCAGCGTCGGAAGGAGCGCGCGTTTGAGCCCCCAGGACTTCCACTTCGAAGTTCTCATCAAACGGCTGGACCATGCGCTTTTGAAAGCGGCGAGCGCGACGACTCAGACGCGCCAGGAACTCCTCTTCGTCAGCCCAGTCGATATCCAGGTTCATCCCCTCGGCAAGGTCGATGCGAGCAAAGCCGGAGCCGGCGAGCTCTCGATCGAGCTCCGCGTCGCCGGCGGGTAGATCTCGAAGCACCACCAGACCCGCCCCGCAGCGAGAGCTCTCGAGGGCGAGATGTTCGAGGAGGATCCGGAGGCCGCGTCGCCAGTCCCGCGAGCGATCGAGGTAGACGTGGTCCCCCTCGCTGAGGAGCGTGCCGGCTGCGAGCACCCGCGTGGTCTGGTGATACCGGTCGCGGAGCCGGTCGTTCTCGACGAGGACGGAGACCTCGGCAGGCGCGAGCATGTCGTCTTTCCACAGCGCGTCGGTAAAGTGCGCCGCAAGAACCGGCCTGCCCTGTGCGTCGCGGATCACGTAGTAGTGGAAGTTCCAGCGATCTTCCGGCCGATTCCCCTCCGCGAAGATCGTTTCCAGCGATGCCAGGCCCGCAGAGTCGAAGCAGATGGTGCCTCGCATCAGCCGGTCCCACTCATCCCGCCCAATCTGGTGCACGCTGGTCTCGTGCTGACACGTCCAGCCAGCCGTGCGGTGCGGCGCGGCGCTCACCGTGTGCAAACTGCTGTCGCTGGGAGTCGGGGTCCGCCGCCCGGCTCGCTCTCCCCTGACCCGGGGGAGCAGCTCCGCTACGTGGGCGAGTAGACAGTGGACGTCGTCCAGAGAGTGGTGGCGCGTTAGCGTGAAGCGCACTCCGGCCGCGTCCGGGGGCACCGCTGGGAAGCTCGCCACGTTCGTGTACATCCCGGCTTCGAGCAGACGCTGCGTGAGGCTCTGGGCAAGGTGGGGAGATCCCAGTCGCAGGTAGCCCAGCGGGACATCGCCCCCGCTGACCAGGGGGAGATCCCACTCCCCCGCGAGCTCGTTGCGCCGACGCAGACGTTCCTGCAGCTCTTCTTGCAGGCGCGGGAGCTCCTCGGACAGATGGATGCGAGCAGAAGCCAGGGCCGCGCCCAGCATCGGCGGCTGGATCGGCCCCGAGTAGCGTGTGGGCCCACCGCGCAGCCGCACGCGATCACGCAGCTGGGCGCTCGGGAACACCACGGCCCCACCGGCGGCGCCAAAGGATTTGTTGAGCGACACCGCGACGAAGACCCGTTCACGGGAGGGAAGTCTGCTCAAGACCGTACCGGAGCCGCGGGGCCCGCTCCAGCCGATCCCGTGTGCGTCGTCGACGTAGAGGTGGAGCTGCTCGTAGGTATTCCGCAGGGTCAGGAGCTCCGGGATCGGGGCGTAGTCGCCGAGCATGCTGTAAACGCCGTCGCAGCAGTACCAGATGCGCTCGCAATGAGGAGCCAGCGCCCTGACTCGAGATTCGACCCGATCGATGTGGCTGTGGCGGACCCGCTCCACCGTGGTGCCCTGTGCCGAAAGCTGTGCGACCGCCATCTGGACGGACTCGTGGACGTGCTGGTCGAGGAGTACGGCGTCTTGCTCGCTCACCAGCGCGGGCAGCGTTGTCAGGTGGGCGAGCGAGGTGCTCGGGGCGGTCAGTACGGGGCCGCCGAATATCTGTGCCAGCAGAGCTTCGAGCTCCTCGTAGCCGGGAGCCGAGATGTAGGTCCGCGATGCCGAGAACTGCGTGCCGTAGCGACGTACGGCATCGATGCAGCCCTCGATCAGTCGTTGGTCGAGTTCCAGACCTAGATAGCTGCAGGATGTGAACGCGAGCATACGTCGCCCGCGAATGAGCAGGTGCCGGCCGTCGAGGCGCTCGTCCTCGGCCTGCAACAGCAGCATCCCGAGTTCCGTGCCAGCGGCCACGTTCTTCTCGACCGCGTCCAGCACTCGCCTCGGCGAACTCATCTCAGCTAGCTGAGATCGGAGCGTCGCTGCGAAAGGTTGAGGCTGTCGGGCCTCGTCTGGCTACGCGGGAGCCTCGTCGGGCTTGTCGCCGCTCTCCCCCTCGATGGCAAGCGTGCGGCGTATGGCGAGGAGCAATGTCTCGGAAGTGAACGGCTTTCTCACGAAGATGCCGGCCGGGTCCTGGTCGCCCCGCAGGTCATCCCGCGCATACCCCGACATCCAGACGTTGCGGAGCTCCGGGACCAGCAGGCGGAGGCGCCGCGCGAGCTCGATTCCGTTCATCTGGGGCATCACCACGTCCGCGACCAGCACGTCGATTGGCTGGACCTCTGACTGGCAGTGTTCCAGCGCTTCGACGGGGGAGCTGCACGCGATGACCTGGTAGCCATGGCCCTCCAGGATCTGACGTCCGACCTCCAGCACCTGGGTGTCGTCTTCGACGAGCAGCACCGTCTCGCTCCCTCGGGTGCGCGTCGTCGCCAGCTCGACGTCGCTCGTCCGCTCGACCTCGCCCTCTGATGCGGGCAGCTCGACGACGACGGTCGTACCGCGGCCGAGCTCGCTCTGCACGTCCACGCTGCCGCCGGTCTGGCTCACGATTCCGTGGACCGTCGCCAGCCCGAGGCCCGATCCTCGTCCCGGCGCTTTCGTTGTGAAGAAGGGCTCGAAGGCCTTGGCACGTGTCTCCTCGCTCATCCCGGTGCCTTCGTCCTGGACCACGATCCGCACGACCGCTCCCGTGCCGACTGGAGCGCACGATGTCGTGATGGCGACTCGACCCCCACCCAGGAGCGCATCGCGGCTGTTCACCACGAGATTCACGATGACTTGCTCGAGCTGCGCGGGATCCGCCAGAACCGGCGGCAAGTCTGAGCCCCACGCGATCTCGAGCTCGATGGTTTCTCCGAGCAGCCGCCGCAGCAGCCGCTCGATTCCCGCGATCACGCGGTTCACATCGACGTGGCTCAGCTCCTGAATCTGTCGCCTGCTGAACAGCAGAAGCTGGGCGATGAGCGCCGACCCGCGGTCGCCGGCGATGCGAATCTCGTCGAGATCTCGACTCAAGGTCTCGTCGGCGGCCACACGCTCCGCAGCGAGCTCGGCGTAGCCTCGGATCGCCGTCAGGATGTTGTTGAAGTCGTGTGCGATCCCACCAGCCAGCACGCCGAGGGCCTCGAGCTTCTGGGCCTGGAACAGCTGCTGCTCGGTGCGCTTGCGGATCTCGATCTCGCGCTCGAGGCGCCGGGTCTGACGAGACAGCGTCTCGAAGGTGCGCGCGTTGTCGACCGCCAGCGCGATCCAGGAGGCGAGAGAATCGAGTCGCCCGTCGTCGCTGCTCCGAGGCTGCTCGCTGCCTTCCCACAGCCAGAGCCCGCCGACGCGTCGCCCAGCTGTGTGCAGATCCATCCGACGTGCGGGCCCCCCGGTGGTGTCGCCCGAGCGCCTCACCTCTTCCAGACCATCGCCCTCGGCCTCGCGCGCCCAGAAGACCAGACCTGCAACCTTGAAGTGCTCCTCGAGCAGCTTGGTGACCGCGGAGGCGAGCTCGTCGATGCTGAGGTGCTGCGCCAGCCGACTGCCGAGCTCGTTCAGGCTGTCGAGCTGGCGCGATTTCTCGTCCAAGGCCAGTGCCGTCTGGCGGTTCTCCTGCTCGCTCTCGCGCAGCATCGAGTCCTGGAAGCTCAGCTCCTTCAGCGCTCCCGTGAGCCATGCGTTGCGAGAAATGTGGCGACGAGCGCGCGCCCACCACGTGCGCGAGGGCGGCGGCGTGATCTCGTAGCGCGCGCGGCGCGTGGTGAGCGTCATCTCCACGACGGCATCGGGCTGCCCCAGCATCCGCGGCGTGGCGCGAATGATCCCGCGCATGCCGTAGAAGAACTCGGGGGAATCCCGGAACCCGGGAAGGATCTCCAAGGTCTGCAGGATGCGTCCGTTCGAGAGCTTCTCCAGCTCGACGCGCGTGCACGAGAAGTTCGCGGGTCCGTTCCACTGACCGAGCGCGTACAGTCCAGCAGCGCTCGCGACCCCTTTCGCGAGCGATCGTGCCAGGGACGGCCAGGGCTGGCCCACGTGCAGGGCACCGAGCTCGTCGAGTGCCTCCATGCCGCCGAGGCAGGTGCGACAGCGCTCGAGGAAGATGGTGAACTCTTCCCAGTCGATGCGGCTGTGTGGACGACGCAGCTCACCGGATCTGAACGAGAGGCCGTCGAGAAGTACGGCCTCCGTTCCGCCCCTCTCCAGAGCGGACTCGAGGATCAGGGCGCAGGCTCGACCCGACACCTCATCCATCGCTCGTATCTCCGTCCCTATCGGCAGCTGCCACCATATCACTTCGTAGAAGCGGGGCTACCAAGGGTCGAGTGGAGAGCTGTCGTGGAACGCAGCTCGTGCGCCTCGGCGTGGGAAGAAAGCTACGGTGTTCGCGGGGAGGATCCCACCCTCAGCTCGGCAAGACTGAGTAGCCTGCGCAGTGCAGCGAGGGCTTCGGGGTCCAGCTCGGTGAAACGGACGGCGAAGCCGGAGTGCGTCGTGCGCACGACCTCGGATGAGAGCTCGCCCGCGAACGCGAGACACGACGCGCGCAAACCGAGTGGGGTGCCCGGCGAGGGTGTTGGAGAGGCGGGCTCGATCAGCGCCCCGGAGAAGGAGATGTTCGCGATTCTACCGCTGCCCTCCCGCTCGCCGCTCGCGTACTGAATACGGGCCGGGACCTTGTATCTCGGTGTCGAACGCTGCAGACCGCCCATACCCTGTGTATCTGCGGCGCGGTACTCCTGCTTTAGGTCGAGCAAGGCCGCTTGCTCAGGCCCGCTGCCCGCCACGAAGCTGTGTCGGTCCGGACCACCAGGCAGGCGGGTGACGAAATCCGTCGTCTCGAGGCGCGCTCAGTGTCACCTCCGGCGTCCGGTCTAGCGCTGCTCCTGACAAGGCGATTCGCGAGCAGAGTCGGGCCGATCACCTCGGCACTTGCCGCCGCGAGATGTGCCCGCCCAGGTCTGGGCACGACCCTTGCTCAAGGGCCCCATCAAGAAGTTGCGCGAAGCGTACCTCCAGATACGCCCGCGCGGGTACTCGAAGACGTAACTGAGGAGACAACATGATTTCATTGGTCAACAAGCTCAAGAAGAAGCAGGGGTTTACCCTGATCGAGTTGATGATCGTCGTCGCGATCATCGGGATTCTGGCAGCGATCGCGATTCCGAACTTCCTGAAGTTCCAGCTGCGATCGAAGGCGGGCGAGGGCAAGCTCAACCTGGCCGCGATCCGCACGGCGCAGGAAGCCTACTTTGCAGAGCTCGGGACCTTCCAGAACTGGGGCCAGACCCCGGCTGGAGCTCCCAACTCGCAGAAGGCGGCCTGGACCGTCTGTCCGAACTCGCCGCCGCAGGCCGGCGATCCGGGCTACTGCTTCATCGGTTGGGAGCCGGAGGGCGACGTGTACTTTAACTACATCGTTGCCACGAACGCCCCGCCGCCGAGCAACCAGTTCTTTGCGGTCGGCAACTCGGACATCGACGGTGACGGAACGCTGAACATCTGGGGCCTCCAGAAGCCCGATCTGAAGAACAACTTCACGATCGGCGCGACGCAGGGCTGCACGACCGTGCTGAACCGTCAGCTCACCCAGACCACGGGTGCGGCCGTCGCCATGCAGCATCAGGTTGGACCTTGTGACAACGCGAACTTCGGCCTGGAGGTCTTCTAGGTCGCCCTGAAGTCCGAACGACCGCTGGGATCCGGGGTTACCCCCCGGATCCCCGGTCACCTGGACTCCCCTTTTCCCCTACAGCCGATATACCCGGGCCGCGGTGTCGTGGAACAGCGCGGCCCGTTCCCCCGTCGAGAATCCCGCCGCGATGCGCTTGAAAGCGTTCCACAAGACGCCGTAGGAGCAAGACGCCTTGTCCACGGGGAAGTTGCTCTCGAACATGCAGCGCTCGGGGCCGAAGCGGTCGATGCAGAACCGATAGTACGGGCCCAACAGGTCCGCGAGCTCCACGGAGCTTGGGGGCTTGTCGCGCTGGTGGAAGTCGAAACCGCAGATGGGCATGGTCATCCCGCCGAGCTTGACGACCACGTTCGGGCACTGGCCCAGTGCGTCGATCCCGGCTTTCCAGACTTCGAACACCTCCTCGCGTCGGCCCGCATGGGGACCGATTCCGAGCGGACCGCCGACGTGGTCGAGGATGATGGTGGTGCCCTCGAAGGCCTGCGCGAGGTCGACCAGGTCGAGGAGCTGCGTGTGGTATAGCCAGGCATCGAAGACGAGGCCGCGCTTCTCCAGGCACGCGAAGCCCTGTCGGAAGCCTGCATCCAGGAGCAGCCCCTCGGGTGGTCGGGTGTGCGAGTTCCGGACCGCGTCGCTCGCGTGCCAGCCGCTCGCGTGACGAATACCGCGGAAGCGGTTCTGGCTGGCCTGCACGTGGGCCTCCAGCACCTCGTCCACCCCCGCTCCCAAAGCGAGGTCTGCGAAGCTCACGATGCCTGCGGCCGCGCGCATGGCGCCGAACGCGCCGCTCGCGCTCATGGCGGCAACGCCCTGCACGAACTCGGTCTCTCCCACGGGCCGGAGCGCCTCGGCGACGTCCGCGTTGTACATCGACATGCACTCCACGAACACGGTCCTGGTGACGCGGTGGCCTTCCGCGTCTGCAACAAGGTCCTCCAGCATGTAGCGGCTCTCGGGGCGGTCCCACAGGTGGTGGTGAGGGTCGCAGATCTCGAGCTCGAGCGGCTCCTCGCGCGTCAGATCCAACCAGCTCTGCGTAGCCACAGCCATGATCTCTCCTTCCGTTTACAGCGGCTCTATCCTAGCTCGCCGCACACCGCAGTGATTCGAGGGCCAAAGCTCGCGAATCCGCCCGGCGGGCCTCAGAAGGGCTTGTCGCCCTTGAGCGTCACCCGCTCCATGCGCCTGCGGCCACGCCAAAGCGCCGGGCATATGCCTTGTGCTGCTCGATGTCGATCTCTTGATCCCGGAGGAAGAGGACCTGGTGCTCCAGCCACGCGCCCCGGATCTCCTTGATCGTCGTGTCGTCGAGCGGCCCGGACAGGTCCACTCCGTGGATCTGGGCCCCCGAGCGCCGCGGCGATGGGCTCCACTGTGATCGACGTGTAGGTCACGGTTCTTCCTCCGCCTTGCCCGGCGGGCTTTCCTCGCTGCCTGCTCTCGGGTTAAGCTTGGAGCCACAAGGAGGCCCCCGATGAAATTCTATAACTCGCTCGGCCCGAATCCACGACTCGTACGCATGTTCATGCTCGAAAAGGGGATCGAGGTTCCGGCGGAGGAGATCGACATCATTGCAGGCGAGAATCGTCGAGCCCCGTACACAGCCAAGAACCCGACCGGCCAGATGCCGAGCATCGGACTCGACGATGGCAGGGTGCTCTCCGAGACGGTGGCGATCTGCGAGTACATGGAGGACAAGCATCCGACGCCGCCCCTGGTCGGCGCGAACCCCGAAGAGAAAGCGGAGACGCGCATGTGGGTGCGGCGCATAGAGCTGAACATCACCGAGAATCTCTACAACGGCTTTCGCTACGGCGAAGGACTGGACATGTTCAAGGACCGAGTCCACGTCATTCCGCAGGCGGCGGATGATCTGAAAGCCATTGTCCAGGAGCGGCTGGCCTGGCTGGATGAGCTGCTGAGAGGGAAGTCCTGGATCGCGGGCGACCGCTTCACGCTCGCCGACATCGTGCTCTACTGTGCTCTCGACTTCGGAGCTGGCGTTGGTCAGTCGCGCGACCCGGAGCAGAAGAACGTGGACGCCTGGTTCGGTCGGGTCGCCGCGCGGCCCAGCGCCGAGCAGAGCCTGCATCCTGCTGCCATTGCCGCTGGCATGCGAGCGTAGAAGCGGCGGGAGGTCGGGGCCAGCTACAGAGCCTGATCTACCCCGCGATCATCGACTGAGCGCCAAAGCTCCCTCGCGCGAGCTCCTTTCGGGGCTTCACTCCAGTCAGAAGACTCCGATAGGTACGTGGAGGCGAGGCTCGGACCCGCCCATAGGAGTTCCAAGATGAAGACCGAAATGGACGTCTTCGTGCGGACTCCGGAGCACTCGAAGCTCCATGCCGGGAAGGTGTCGGCCATCTCGGCCAAGGGGTTCACCATCGCCTTCGAAGTCCAGGGTTTCGAGCTGGAGGATGGCGCTGAAGTCATCGCCTACTACGAGGTCAACCGCCGCTTCATGCAGCAGCCAGTGCGTGTGCTCTCCTCGGTGCAGACGGAGGAGAGCGGGCTCTCGATGGAGCTCGAGACGACGGGAGATCCGGTCTCCGCTGAGAGCCGCGAGTGCTACCGGGTCTCGTGCTACGCGACGGGTATCAAGGCTCAGCTCGGTGAGGATCCCGAGCTTTGCGAGGTGCTCGACGTGAGCGCCACGGGCTTCGCAGTCTTCTCGACCGCCCAGTACCAGATCGGTCAGACGATGCAGGCGACGCTGTACCACGACGGGGACTCGATTCTGGGTACGGTCGTGGTCCAGAGCGCGCGCGAGTACGGCAAGAATATGCGCTATGGAATCCGGGCGATCGACGACGAGAGGAAGACGGCCACACTCAAGTCCGCTCTCGCTCGCGTCAACCTTGCCGTGCAGAGGGCGCAGGCGGCGCGACTGTCCGGCAACCTCTGAGCCGACCCTCGAACCGGGTCTAGGACCCCCTGCCGGACAGGCCCCGGAAGAGCGCACGCCGCAGCCTGGAGGGCCTCGCACCGCGCAGCTCGCTTCTGTCGAGCGAGTCGCCCAGTGCGCGGACCGCCCGTACCGCGAGCCAGCGAAGGGGATCCGGCTCCCAGTTTCGAGCGGGAGGCCGGACCCACGGGAGGCCGACGAGCTCCGTGTCGCGCTTCAGGATCAGGTCCGCGAGCGTGCGTCCGACCAGGTTGGACGCCGCGACTCCCTCGCCCACATAGCCGCCCCCCCAGGCCTGCTTGTTCCCTCGGTCGAGGCCGACCGACACAAGCCAGTCTCGCGGCACCCCCAGCGCGCCTCCCCAGCGATGCGTGACGCGGGCACCGGAGAGGATCGGGAGCAGGGAGGTGAGGATCGCCCGGACCCGGCCAAAGGCCGCGTGGTCGCTCGGGAACCGGTTGCGGATCCTGGAGCCCAGGTAGTAGCCGGCGCGCCCACCAAACGCGATCCGATCGTCTGCCGTGCGCTGGCCGTAGATCACCATCCGCCGCGCATCTCCGAAGGTCTCGCGCCGCTCGAGTCCGATCTCCTTCCAGGTCTCTTCCGGCAGCGGTTCCGTCGCGATCATCATGGAGTGTATGGGGATCAGTCGCCTCGCGTGGCCGGGCAGCGTCTGCGTATAGGCTTCGGTCGCCAACACGACGAGATCCGCCCGCAACCGCCCCCGCGCTGTGATCGCGACTCCACGCTCGACGGCGACGACGGGAGAGTGCTCGTAGATCCGAACGCCCTTTCCCTCTACCGCAGCTGCGAGACCGCGCGCCAGGCGAGCCGGGTGCACGGCCGCGCAGTGAGGTGTGAACATCGCCCCCAGATTGCTGCGAACGCGAATCCGCGCTGCGGACTCGGGGGGCTCGAGCCAGCGGTAGTGCTCCTCACCCAGGCCGAGAGCACGGTATTTTTCGAGCCGCGCCCGGATCGACACCCGGTGTGCAGGCGCGGTCGCGAGCTGCAGCAAGCCGCCCTTCTGGAAGTGGCAGTCGATGCGCGCCGTCTCGCACACCCGCCCGATCTCGTTCACGGTCTCGAAGAGCGCGCGCTGCAGCCTGAGCCCGCCGTCGCGGAGCTCCGGAGTTGCCAGGTAGGTCTCCATCCCGGACGTCGCCCCCACGCACCAGCCGCCGTTGCGCCCGGAAGCCCCGTATCCGGCGATCTCGGCCTCTGCAATCGCCACTCGAAGATCTGGTTGCAAGTGCTTGAGGTAAAAGGCAGTCCACAGTCCGGTGTAGCCGGCCCCTACGATGGCCACGTCCACCTCGGTGTCGCTCTCGAGCGGGGGACGCGGAGAAAGATCGTCTGACAGGCTCCTCATCCAGAAGCTCTCTTCCCGGTAGTCCGGCCTCCCCACGTTATGCCTCGCGTGGCAGGAGCATCAGGTGGAAGCGCGCAGGATGCTCGGCAACGGCCGACTCCGGCACCGCCTCCGGCTCCGCAACGAGGTAGGAATCCTCGAAGCTCGCGAGGCACTGGAAGCCGAGCGAAGCGAAGGCAGACCGGGGCAGGCCTCCGACCCAGCCGAGGTAGCCGCGGTCTTCGCTGTCCGTCGCCTTTCCGGCGAGCGCATCGAAGGGAGAGCCGGGAGCGCGCAGCCAGTCCGCGGCCGCCTCGAGCAGTGCGACGCCCACGCCTCTGCCCCGGTACTCCTCTGCCTCGGCCTCCGTTCCATCCGGCATCCTCACGCGTCCCACGTGCCAGCAACCGAGGAGTGCGATCCGGGAAGGCAGCGAGACGCTTCCCTCGACCCCCTTCAAGTCGGCCCACCATGCGCCGTCCGTCAGCCCCGCGGGGGAACGGAAGCCGGGCCGATACGCGCGGAGATAGAGCTGTGCGACGGGGCGCCCCGCATCGCACGCGATGAACGAGCACGTGCCCTGATCCGCGATCCGCTGCCGCATCTCGGCCTCGCCGCCGCGCCAGCAACGGCGCTCCAGCGCCGGCACGTCGGCGAGCGTGGCTGGGCGGATCTCGAGGTCCACGAGCGCCCAGTCTAGCGCGAATCCGGATTCAGATGGCCATTCGCCCGCACGTACTTCAAGATGGGCTCGCGCCACGTGGTGTCGATCCGGTGGATTCTCTCAGCAGGCAAGCCGCCGCCGCTCCGCATGCGGTCGCCGACGTAGCTGTTCGTGATGACGGAGTAGTGCTGCTTGGGCTCCGCGAATTCGGCGTCCGGCATGATGGTCCGGACTTCCTCTTGCGAGAGATCCACCGTGACCAGCGTGTTGTCGAACGGCATCGCGCTCCAGATGTGGCGGACCAGGATGTCGCCGGCGGGGAGATAGGCGCGCGTTCCGCCCGGATTCTGGTACGCGAAGTCGGTGCGATACGTTGCTAGCCAGACGCGCTCGATGTTCTGCTTCAGCGTGGGGATGTCCTGCTCGACGGGGTTGTGGCCGATCTTCACGTCCATCTGATCCGCCACCTTCCCCTCCCACTCGCGAACGACGGCGAGCGTCTGGGGGTCCGGAACCGTGCCAGCCTCGGGGATGGGGATGAGCTCGCCGTGCACCGAGATCAGCTCTTCCGTATCCAGGTCGATGCGCAGGTCCAGCTGCCCGAGGAACAACCCCCACGAGCCGGCTTGAACGATCCACGTGTTCTGGACCTTGACCGGGGCCTCGAGCTCCGTATTCGAGTGGCCACCCACGATCACGTCGATTCCCTCCGACGCCGCGGCGAGCTCGCTGTCTCTCTCGAAGCCGAGGTGGGTCAGGGCGACGATCAGGTCCGCCTCTTCGTCCAGCTCGGGGACGTACTTGGCGACCACGTCCTCCGGCGACAGGAAGGAGACACCCTCCTCGTGGATCGCGTCGCTCGTTGTGATGCCGATGATGCCTACCCGTACACCGTCGACGTCCACCAGCGCGGTGGGTGCGTCCGCCACCAGCTGTCCACGCTCGAGCACGTTGGCCGAGAGCAGGGGAAACGAGGCGATCTCGCGAAACTCGCGGATGTAGGCCGTGCCATTGTCGAACTCGTGATTGCCCAGCACCGCAAAGTCGTAGGCCGACGCGTTCATCACGTGAAAGATCGGCGTCCCGTAGAAGATTGTGCTCACGGGAGTTCCCTGGGTCATGTCGCCCCCGTCAAGAACGAGGACATCCTGCTGGCTCTGTTTCTTGGCCTTGATCAGCGCCGCAATCGAGGCCCAACCGCCGCGGCCCTGCTCGTCCGGCAGCAGGTGGGCGTGCACGTCGTTCGTGTGGAGGATGGTGAGTCTGTCGACGCGTGGGGCCGGATCGGAGGGGGCCGACGTCGGCGAGCAGGCCCCCCAGAACAGCAGACTCGAGACTGCGGCAACGAAGGCAAGGATCTTGTTCTCGAGCCTCATGTGCGGCCGCATTCTACGACGCTCGCGCTGTGGGCGCCTCTGCTGCTACCCCCCGATCTTGTACATCTCGATCTTGCTGCGCCGCTCGAGCTCGGCGCCGGGGGTCTCGCCAAGTCGCTCCTCCGAGTAGCGGTCCGAGCGGCTTCGCCACACGCCAGTGATCCGCTCGCGGAGCTCGCGGTCCGAGGCTCCAGCGCGGAGGGGCGTCTTGAGGTCGGTCCCCGACTTGGCGAACAGGCACGTAACCAGGTGGCCGTCGGCAGATAGTCGCGCGCGCGTGCAGTCCCCACAGAAGGGCTGCGTCACGGACGCAATGATGCCGATCTCGCCTCCCCCATCCCGATAGGCGTAGCGCCGGGCCACCTCTCCCACATAGCTGGGCTCCCGCGGCTCCAGCGGCAGCTCCTTGTCGATGCGCGCGAGGATCTCTGCCGCGGGGACGACCTGCTCGAGCTTCCAGCCGTTGAGCGTGCCCACGTCCATGAACTCGATGAAACGCAGGATGTGGTTCTGGCCGCGGAAGCGCCTCGCGAGCTCGACCAGCGACTCATCGTTGACGCCACGCTGGACGACGCAGTTGATCTTGATCGGCGTGAGGCCGACGCGCTCGGCCGCCTCCAGGCCCGCCAGCACCTTCTCGAGTGGAAAGGCCGTGCCGTTCATTTGCTCGAACACGTCCTTGTTCAAACTGTCGAGGCTCACGGTGACCCGCCGCAGCCCTACGTCCACGAGCTGCTGCGCTACGGGCGCCAGGAGTGACGCGTTTGTGGTCATGGCCAGGTCGCCCACGCCGTCGATGGCCGCCAGGCGCTCTACGAGGCGCGGCAGCTCCGAGCGGACCAGGGGCTCGCCACCCGTGATGCGCAGCTTCCGCGCACCAAGGTCGACGAAGAGACGGGCCAGCCGCTCGATCTCCTCGAAGCTCAGGACCTCTGCCTTCGGCAGAAACTGGTAGCGCTCGCCGAAGATCTCCGCCGGCATGCAGTACGGGCAGCGGAAGTTGCAGCGATCGGTCACCGAGATGCGCAGATCGCGCAGCTGGCGCCCGTAGCTGTCCAAAGGGGGAGGGGTCGAGCTCATGGACTCGGTCAGGGCGCCTCGGGTGGATAGTAGGGGGTGTCGCCGGCTGCGTGATCCGTCGCGTCCACGATCTCCGTGATCCCGGGGACGGCCTCTTTCAGCATCGTCTCGACCCCTTGCTTGAGCGTCACGTCCACCATCCCACAGCCCTGGCAGCCGCCGCCGAACTCGAGGCGCACGCGGCCATCTACTGCGTCGATCAACAGCACCTGTCCGCCGTGCTGGGCGACCATCGGGTTGACGTGGCGGTCGATCGCTTCCTGCACGTCTGCGGCGAGTCCTGTGAGGGGTGGCCGATTCGGATTCTCCAGGCGAAAGCCGCTCGAGTTCAGCTCCTCGACGAAGTCGAGAGAGGCGCTGGCAACGCGTGAGGCACTCCTCGAGTCGAGTAGCAGAGCCACGCCGCGCGACTCTACGAGCACGTCGTCGTCGTTCTGCTCGGTACGCGGTACGAAGCGCAGGTTGTACATGCGCCCGGCCAGATCGCGGACCTCGACACGGATGGCGCTGTCTTCGAGGTCCTTGGCCTGGAGCAGGCGTTGAATCTCGGCCGCCGCAGTCTCGGTCACGCTGATGATGGCTTCGGACATCGCGACTTCCTCCCATCCCAGGGTATCGCAACGAGCGGGGCCCCGCCGTGGAGCCCGTGCGTCAGGCGGCTCCTGGTCGACCGTCGGGTGGCCAGCCCTCCACACCGTCTTCCAGCGGCACGTCCAGACTCTGGAGCACGTGCGAGATCATGCGCCAGTTGCCGATCGCCCCCACCAGCTCGATCAGCTCATCCTTCCCCCCGACGGTCGCCTCGCACTCGGCCCAGGTCGCCGGCGAGATCTTGCCGCTAGAGAGTGTGTCGTCCGTCGCCGCCAGTACGGCCCGCTCCGCGGCGCCGAAGCGGTCAGACCCGCGCCAGTCGCGCACGGCGAGCAGGTCTTCGTCGCTCACCCCGAGCTGCCGGGCCACGCGCCAGTGCTGGGTCCATTCGTAGTCGGAGCCCGTCACCCAGCCGATGCGCATGATCAGGAGCTCCCGCAGGCGTGGGTCGAGCTTCCCTTCGAAGAGCAGGGCAACGAGCAGGTCATGGAGGGCCTTCGCGACCGGCGGGTGGTTCAAGAGCACGCGGAAGACGTTCAGCTCGGCCATGCTCTCTCTGACGCCGACCTCTTTCGCGGCCGCGCGGGCGTCCTCGATTGACAGTCGTTCGATCCGGGGCTCGGGCTGCATGGCGCATTCTCCTTCCTCTACAATGATAGCCAGGATGGCCAGCAAAAAGTGCCTGGCAATGGTGCAGACGGCTCCGCGCACGCTCGAAGCTCGGGACCTGCCCATCCCTGAGATCGACGCGGACACCGCGCTGCTTCGTATTGAGACCTGTGGCATCTGCGGCAGCGACTACGAGCAGTTCGAGGGGGTGCTGCGAATCAAGGACCCGGTGATTCCCGGTCACGAGCCGTTGGGCATCATCGACAAGATCGGAGATCGCGCAGCAAGACGCTGGGGTGTCGACGTGGGCGACCGGGTTGCAGTCGAGACGATGCTCTCGTGCCGTTTCTGCGGGCCGTGCCTTTCGGGGCGCTACCACCTCTGCGAGCAGCGCCGCATCTACTCCTACATTCCGGTCACCGATGAGCCGGGCCTGTGGGGCGCGTACGCCGAGTACATGTTCATCGCAGCGAACGCCATCGTGCACAAGGTAGACCCGACGCTCCCGGCAGAGGTCGCCGTTATGTTCAACCCGCTGGGTGCCGGGTTCCGCTGGGCCGTCGAGATCCCGGAGACCGGGCCTGGTGACACCGTCGTGGTGCTCGGCCCCGGTCAGCGCGGGCTCTCGAGCGTGATCGCCTGCCGCGAGGCGGGCGCGGACGCCATCATCGTCACCGGCCTGGCGGCGGACGCGCAGAAGCTGCTGCTCGCGAAGGAGTTCGGAGCCGACCATGTGATCGACGTGCAGAACGAGAACGCCAGGCAGCGCATCCGCGAGCTCACGGACGGCCGCGGCGCAGAGGTCGTGGTCGACGTGACGTCCTACGCCACGGAGCCGGTCGCCGAGGCCCTCGACTATGTTCGTCCCGGCGGCACAATCGTGCTCGCGGGTGTCAAGGGCTACAAGCCGGTGGATGGGTTCGTCTCCGACAAGATCGTGATGAAGGAGATCTCGATCCGCGGTGCCATCGGCGTCACCTCGACGGGCTACAGGAGCGCGATCCGCCTGCTCGAGTCCGGCAAGATCCCGATCGAGAAGATGCACACGCACGACTTCGACCTGCGCGAGGCGGAGCTGGCCATCCGCACGCTGGCGCGAGAGATCCCCGGCGAGGAGTCCATCCACTCCTGTCTCATACCCGGCCTGAGCTGAGCTCCGTGGAGACATCCGCCGGAGGGCGTTCCGCAGCCTCCGGTGTCGGGCGTACCGCTCGGCTCTCGAGCCAGACGACCTAGTCCGCCGCCGACCCGTTCGTCCCGTAGCGCCGGTTCACCTCGCGCCGCAAACTCGCAATCAACCGCGAGAGCGACCGCTTTCTCAACATCCCCTCCACCGAAGGGGGAACCTTGCGGCCCGCGTTCATCTCCGCGACGTAGCGGATCAAGGTCTCGTGGCCCCTGTTCGCCGGGATGAGCTGCCAGCGTCCCGCACTGGACTTGATGTCGTGCTTCTGAGTCAGATCGAGCGACCAGCTCAGCTCCCCGAAGCGCGGATCCAGTGTGTAGACCGTCGTGTGCTCCATACCGAAGAACACGACCCGGTAGTTCTGACGCACCCAGGTGCGGCTGCCGTCCTTGCGGGTGACGCGCGTCCGCGTGATGTGCGGCATGAACGTCGGCCAGGTCTCGAAGTCCGTCAGGACCTTCCAAACCTGTCCGGGGGCGTGACGAATCAGGCCCGAGGCAGAGCTATCCTGCCCCTTCCCGTGGCCCCGCTTTGGCAGCTCGTCCCCTTTGGCCAGGAGGATCGATCCCCCCTCGAGGGCCTCCCAGTCGGAAGGAGAGTAGAGCGCTCGGGGGTTCGGCAGCGGACTCTCGCAGGCGACGCAGTTGGCCGCGCCCACGTCCGGGGTGCCGTCGGCGATCGCCGGCAGCGGGGTAGCGAGCAGGAGAAGGACCACGAGTACCATCCGTGTTGAGCGTAGCAGAGGTCGGGGTCCGCGTGGAAGTGTCAGGGTCCGACGAAGATGCGTCATGCGAGCCTGGTACACTCCCGGACATGGAGTACATCTCGGTAGTCACCATGCTGGCAGTGCTGGAATACGTCACCGTCCAGCTCCTGGTCGGTCGGGCGCGGGGCAAGTATGGGGTCCCGGCTCCCGCGACGACAGGGCACGAGATCTTCGAGCGCTACTACCGCGTGCAGCAGAACACCATCGAGCAGCTGGTAGTCTTCCTGCCAAGCCTGTGGCTCTTCGGCCTGTTCCTCAACCCGGTGGCGGCCGCGATCATCGGCCTGTTCTTCATTCTCGGCCGAATCCTCTACCTACGAGGCTACGTCAAGGATCCGGACAAGCGCGGCTTGGGCTTTGGGATCGGATTCCTGGCCACGTCCATTCTCGCTCTTGGAGGTCTCGGCGCGGCGATCCTGGCGGCCCTCTGAAACGGCTCTAGAAGCTGCGGCCGGGCTGGGTGGGCTAGCCCGGGAGATCCCGCTTCAGCTCGAGCGGGAGCGTGAAGCGGATGTCCTCTCGTACCAGCTCCACGTGTTCGGGCTCCGGATACCCGAGCGAGGCGAGCTTCCGGATCACGTCCTCGACGAGAAATTCCGGCGTCGAGGCGCCGGCTGTCACGCCGATGCTGCGCGCCGTTTCCAGCCAGGCCGGCTCGATCGCTGCTGCGTCCTCGACCAGGTGTGCTCGTGCCCCGTGCGCGCGAGCCACCTCCACGAGCCGATTCGAGTTGCTCGAGGTCGGGGCCCCCACCACCAGGACCAGCTCGCAGTCCGCCGCGATGGTCTTGACCGCGTTCTGTCGATTCTGCGTGGCGTAGCAGATATCGTCTTTGCTCGGCAGGCGGATCTTCGGAAAGCGCCGCTGCAAGGCCAGGACGATCGCTCGGGTGTCGTCGATGGAGAGGGTCGTCTGCGTGAGCAGAGCGAGCTTGTCCGTGTCCGGCAGCTCGAGCCTCGCCACGTCGTCCAGTGTCTCAACCAGGTGCATACGGTCGGGGGCGTGTCCGAGCGTTCCCTCGACCTCCACGTGGCCGCGATGTCCGACCAGGACGATGCGAAAGCCGGCCCGCGCGTAGCGGAGTGCCTCAACGTGCACCTTGGTCACGAGCGGGCAGGTGGCGTCGATACTGAGCAGGTCACGTGCGCGAGCCTGCTCGCGGACGGCCGGCGAGATCCCATGGGCGCTGAAGATCACCCGGCTCCCTGCCGGTACCTCGTCCAGGTCCTCGGTGAAGATTGCACCTCGATCGCGCAGCCGCTGGACCACGTGGCGGTTGTGCACGATCTCGTGGCGTACGTACACCGGCGGACCGTAGGTCTCGAGTGCGAGCTCGACGATCTCGATCGCGCGATCGACACCCGCGCAGAATCCCCTGGGACTGGCCAGTAGAACGCGCTGCTCGAGCATCGCCAGAAGTCTAGCCCGGTGCGCTCGTTCGTGCCTCGCGTCTCCGCAGGCTCAGGAGCAGCGACGCGCCCAGGTAGTAGGCGGGCCCGAGCAGGCTTACCCGCAGCCAGAGTGGGTCGGGCTGGATCCGGACCGCGGTCCACGAGAAGCCCACGACCCAGAGGCCCAGTACGCCCAGCGTCAGCGGCCGCAGGGTCCGCGTGCGACTCGGGTAGATGTAGCGAAGGGGGACGAAGACGGCGGCGGAAAGGCCGAGCACAATCCACAGTGCGAGGTCTGCATCCAGCTGGAGCAGGTAGGCGTAGATGGCGACGACGTTCCAGTACGAGGGAAAGCCGACGAAGAAGTGATCCTCCGTCTTGGCGTCGCTCCGGCTGAAGCCGTAGGCCGAGGCCAGCACCGGGAGCGCCGCCCACGCTGCGTGCGGCAGCAGCTCGGTCTGGATCACGAATACGGCGGGTACGAGCACGTAGGTAAAGTAGTCGCAGATGTCGTCCAGACGCCGGCCGTCGATCCATGGGATGCGGCGGCGCACGTCGACGAGCCGGGCGAAGGCACCGTCCGTGGAATCGATCACGAGCGTGAGGAGCATCAGGTAGATCGCGAGCCGGAACTCCAGCTGGATCGTGGCCACGATCGCCCACAAGCCGAAGATCGCCGATGAGGCGGTGTAGAAGTGGACGAGCCAGGCCGCAAGCAGTCCCACGGGCAGAGCATACCCGAGCAGCTATATTCTTCGCCGATGACAGAGAAACGAGAGATCCTGCGCCAGGGAGATGATTCCTTCCTCACGACGACGGTCGACGCTGTAGTCAACTGGGGCCGGAAGTACTCGTTCTTTCTCTATCCGTTCGTGACCGCTTGCTGTGGCATGGAGTTCATGTCCGCGGCGGGGCCGCGCTACGACCTCGATCGCTTCGGCGCGGCACTGCCCCGCTTCTCGCCTCGCCAGGCCGATCTGTTGATGGTCGTGGGTACCATCAGCCACCGTCAAGCGCCCATCCTGAAGAAGGTCTACGACCAGATGGCGGAGCCGAAGTGGACGGTAGCCTTCGGCGCTTGCACGTGCTCCGGCGGACCCTACAACAACTACGCGACGGTCCAGGGGATCGACACCATCGTTCCCGTGGACATCTACATCCCGGGGTGTCCCCCTCGTCCAGAGGCCGTCATCGACGGCCTCCTCAAGCTGCAGGCGCGCGTGCAGGCGACACCGGGCTGGAACAAGCCCCACCACCGCGAGATCGAGGATCTGTCGCTCCCCGTGATCGAAAAACCCGTGGCCTGAGGCAGCTTCCGCACTCTCCCTGCCTCTCAAGGAGACTCCGCCGCCCCCCGATGCGGGAAGCACATGACGTCCTTTGATCTAGTCGTGATCGGCTCGGGTCCCGGTGGCTACGTGGCGGCGATCCGAGCAGCCCAGCTCGGGCTGCGGGTTGCGATCGTCGAGGAAGACGCGCTCGGCGGCGTGTGTCTCAACTGGGGCTGCATCCCGACCAAGAGCATTCTCGATGCGGCGGAGCACTACGAGGCGGTAAAGCGGGGGATTCCGGGGCTCGTGGTGGAGGGTCTCAGCGCGGATTGGGGCGCTGTCATCGACGCGAGCCGCAAGGCTGCCCGGCGCCTGAACGCGGGCGTCAAGAGCCTGATGAAGAAGAACAAGATCGAGGTGCTCGAGGGCCGCGGCAGCCTCGGCGGTGGTCGCCAGGTGGTGGTACGGAATGGCGAGGACGAGCGGATGGTCGAGGGCACGAACGTGCTGCTCGCAACCGGTTCCAGCGAGCTCGTGTTCCCCGGCATCGAGGTGGATGGGAAGCGCGTGCTCACGAGCCGCGAGGCGCTAGAGGCCAGGGACTTCCCGGAGTCGATCGTGATCATCGGCGCTGGCGCGGTCGGCGCCGAGTTTGCCTACGCGTACGCGGCCTACGGCTCCCGCGTCACGCTGGTCGAGATGGCAGATCAGCTTCTCCCCGGTACGGACCGGGAGGTCGCCGAGGCGCTGGCGAACTCGTTTCAGCGCCGCGGTATCGAGATCGCCACGCGCACCTCCTACAAGGCGCTGGAGACGAGCGTGAGCGAGGTGATCGTGAGCGTCGAGAGCGAGGCGGGAGAGAGAGCTTTGCGGGCGGAGCAGGTGTTGTTCGCGGTCGGGCGCGTGGCGCAGACGGACGGCATCGGACTCGAGGAGAACGGCGTGGGACTTGCGCGCGGGTTCATCGAGGTGGGCCCGGACTATCGCACCAGCGCGTCCGGCATCTGGGCCATTGGCGACTGCATCGGTGCTCCGATGCTCGCGCACAAGGCGTCCCACCAGGGTGTTGCCGCGGCCGAGTTCATGGCGGGGGAGCGCGAGAACGGCGTGAACCTGGCAACGATTCCTGGCTGCATCTACTGCCAGCCGCAGGTGGCAACGATCGGGTTGACCGAATCCCAGGCGCGCGAGCAGGGCTACGACGTGCGCGTCGGGAAAGTCCCGTACCTGGCGTCGGGCAAGGCCGTCGGGACCGGGCACACGGAGGGCTTCGTCAAGATGGTGACGGACGCCAAGTACGGCGAGCTGCTCGGCTGTCACGTCATCGGTCAGAACGCGACCGAGCTCATCAACGAGGTGGGCCTGGCGATGACCCTCGAGTCGACCGTGCACGAGCTCGGCGAGACCACGCATGCGCACCCCACGCTGTCGGAGCTCCTCATGGAATCGGCTCTGGCCGCCGAGGGCCGGGCCATCAACTTCTAGGCGGGAGCTGCTATGGCCGTCGTCACGATGCCGCAGATGGGGGAGAGCGTGGTCGAGGGAACCCTCGAGCGCTGGCTGGTGCGTGAGGGAGAGCGCGTCGACAGGGATCAGAACCTGTGTGAGATCACCACCGACAAGGTGGACACGGAGATTCCCGCTCCGGAAGCCGGCGTTGTCACTCAGCTGCTCGTTGCTGAGGGCGAGACGATCGAGGTGGGCGCCAAGCTCGCGGTGATCACCGCGGAAGATGCCGCGGGGGCCGGGGAAGATGCCGGGAGGGCCAGGACCGCCGCGGCTGATGCGGCTCCGATCGAGCCCGTTCGACACGAGGAGCCCGAGCCCCAGGTGCGCGCGACACCCCTGGCGCGGCGTATGGCAGCGGATGAGGGCATTGATCTCACCGAGGTGAGCGGCTCGGGAGTCTCGGGACGCGTGACCAGGGCAGATCTCGCGCCGCAGCCGGTTGAGCCCCAGCAGCAGACGCGGGTCGCGACGCCCGTGGCGCCGGCGGTGCAGCACCAGAGCGACGCCCCGGGAACGCTCGGCGAGTTCCTTGGCGGCATGAGGATCCCGAAGTACGCGCCGAAAGAAGGAGACACCGTCATCCCCTTCACGGCCATCCGCCGGCGCATCGCAGAGCACATGGTGGTGAGCAAGACCGTCTCGCCGCACGTGGGGACCGTGGCCGAGCTCGATCTGCACAGGCTCGTGAAGCTGCGCGAGGCAACAAAAGCGCAGTTTCGCAGCAGCCAGGGCTTTGGGCTCACGTATCTGCCCTTCGTCGTGCAGGCCACCGTGCGCGCGCTCAAGGAGGTTCCGCGCATGAACGCGAGCGTGGTCGAGCAGTCGATCATCGAGCGCCGCGGAATACACATTGGCGTGGCCGTGGAGACGGAACGCGGGCTGCTCGTTCCAGTCGTGCGGGACGCGGACCGTCTCTCGCTCACCGGTCTTGCGCACGGCATCGAAGACCTGGCTCGGCGCGCACGCGAGCGCGAGATCACGGCGGACGAGCTGCAGGGCGGCACGTTCACGCTCACGAACCCCGGTCGCCAGGGAAACCTCTACGGCTTTGCCGTGATCAACCAGCCCCAGGTGGGCATCCTGCGCATGGGCGAGATCAAGAGGAGACCCGTGGTGGTCGAGCGGGACGGCGAGGAGACGATTGCCATCCATCCCATGCTGTTCCTTGCGCTCTCCTACGATCACCGCATCATTGACGGGGTGACGGGAAACGGGTTCCTATACCGGGTCGCGAGAGAGCTCGAGGCCGCCGAGTTCGAGCTCTAGCCAGCGCGAGGGCCTGACGCCAGGATGAGCGCCTGCGAGCCAGTACTGGATGTGAGACATGTCGGGCGCATGCCGTACGCGGATGCCCTCGAGCTGCAGACCGAGCTGCGCGCGGCACGCGAGCAGGCGCTGGTCGGAGATACGATCTTGCTGCTCGAGCATCCCGACGTGATCACGTTCGGGCGCTCTGCAAAGCCGGGCACCGCGCTGCTCGACGACACCGAGCTCGAAACCGCCGGCTACGAGGTGTTCCGCGTCAATCGGGGCGGCGACGTGACCTGGCACGGACCGGGACAGCTGGTTGGCTATCCGATTCTGGATCTTGGCGCGCGGCGTGACGTTCATGCGTACCTGCGCGAGCTGGAGGGTGTGCTGATCGACGTGCTCGCAGACTTCGGCATCACTGCCGCCCGCAGGGACGGCTATGCGGGTGTCTGGCTGGACGAGCGGCGCAAGATCGCGTCGATCGGGGTGGGCTTGCGGCGCTGGTTGACGATGCACGGCTTCGCGCTCAACGTCAGTTGCGACCTGCGCCGCTTCTCGGCGATCATTCCGTGCGGACTCGACGGGGTCGAGATGACCAGCATGAGCGAGGTGCTTGGCGTTCGACTCGAGCTGTCCGAAGTCGCGCAGCGGGTCGAGTTCCAGCTGAGGAAGGTATTCTCGTGAGCCGGCTCGTGCAGATCGGTGAAGCCCCGCGCCACTCCGAACGGCCGCCCTGGCTGCGTGTCCGCTACCGCCAGACACCACAGCTCACCGCCCTGCGCACGCTTGTTCGAGAGCAGCAGCTGAACACGGTGTGCCAGTCCGCCTCGTGTCCGAACCTTGGCGAGTGCTGGGCGCGCGGAACGGCGACCTTCATGATCGCGGGCAATCTGTGCACGCGCCGCTGCGGTTTCTGCGACGTGCAGACCGGCCGGCCCGAAGCGCTCGATCCGGGCGAGCCGGCGCGCGTCGGCGCTGCGGTGCGCACGCTCGAGCTCCGCTTCGCGGTCGTGACCTCGGTAGCGCGCGACGACCTGGCCGATGGTGCCGCCGGTCACTTCGCACGGACAATAGCCGAGATCCGCTCGCAGGCCCCGGACTGTCGCGTCGAGGTGCTGATCCCCGACTTCAAGGGCTCTCGCGCCGCGCTCCGGAGCGTGCTCGATGCCTCGCCCGACGTGTTGAACCACAACCTGGAGACGGTGGAGCGACTCCAGCGCTCAGTACGAAAAGCAGGACGCTACGCCAGGTCTCTCGGCGTGCTATCGAACGCGCGCAAGCTGCGTCCGGACATCCCGACCAAGACGGGTCTGATGCTGGGGCTGGGGGAGCGGCAGGACGAGATCCGCCAGGCCCTCGTCGACATTCTGGAACACGGCTGTGAGCGCCTCACGATCGGTCAGTACCTCCGGCCGAGTCCGGTGCACCTTCCCGTCGAGCGCTACGTGACGCCGGACGAGTTCGACTTCTGGGCCGACGAAGCCAGGCGAATCGGCTTGCGAAAGGTGGCCTCGGGCCCCCTGGTCCGCAGCTCCTACCACGCGGAAGAGCTGGCGGGCCAGTAGATCGGGTGCAAGCGCCGCGCACGCGGCGCGCGCAGCGAAGGCCGAGGGCCTGAGCGGAGGTGGGAAGCGCGCGGCCGCCCGCGCGCGGGTCCCACAGGACCGGGCTCGCGTTGATTCGGGAACGCCGTCGCCTATAATCCCGCCGCCCCCAACAGAACGGAGTGCTCCGATGCCGGGAAAGGTGGTTCGGGTCCGTCGGCGAGAGAGACTCGGCTGGGCGCAGCGTCTCTACCTGCCGATGATCTTTGTGGGCATCAGCGTCACGGCTCGGGTCTTCTTTCGAAACCTTGGTGGCTACATCGTCGGTAAGAAGAAGACGTTCGTAGTGCAGTACCCGGAGGAGCGGGTCGACTACCCGAATGCGTTCCGCGGGCATCCGGTGCTCGTGGCACTCGACGACGGGAAGCCCAAGTGCGTGGCCTGCGGCCTGTGCGAGTTCGCGTGCCCGACCGACTGCATCACCATCATTCCAGGGGAGACCAGCGCGGCGATCGAGCGCGTCCCGGATATCTTCGACATAGACATGTCGCGCTGCATGTTCTGTGGGCTCTGTGAAGAGGCCTGCCCGGAGGAGGCCATCGTCATGAGCAGGGACGTGGAGCTTGCCGGCTACGAGCGGGATTCGATGCTGTTCCATCTTGAGGACCTCCTGCGCAACGAGGAGCAGCTCGAGCGCCGCATCGACTTCATTCGCGAGGAGTACGACCGGTGATGCCGGCCGACGATCTGCTGGCGCAGGTGGGCGAGCTGCTCGGCGACGCGGTGATCGATACCCACGCACGCCTGGGAGATGCGACCGTCCTCGTCGACGCGGAGCGGATCGCAGCGGTGTTGCAGACGTTGCGCGACTCCGAGCTGCGCTTCAACTTCTTGATGGACCTCACCGCCGTCGACTACCTGGGGCAGGATCCTCGCTTTGAGGTCGTGTACCACCTGGCCGCGATCGACACGGAGCCGCACGGAACCGACCCCTCGCGCGTCTCCAGGCGCCTGCGGGTCAAGGCCGGGGTCAGCGAAGATCCCTGCGAGATCGATTCCGTGGTCGAGCTCTATCCCGCCGCGAACTGGATGGAGCGAGAGGCCTGGGATCTGTACGGCATCGTCTTCCGAGGGCATCCGGATCTCAAGCGCATCCTGCTCTACGAGCAATTCGAGGGTCACCCGCTGCGCAAGGACTACCCGAAGGAGCGCCGCCAGCCTCTGATCGGGCCGCGGAACTAGGCCAGGAGGAGGCACGTGGTCACCGCGAAGAAGCTCGATCCCGGCGGCAAGAGCGATCTGCATACCGATCACCAGGTCCTGAACATGGGGCCGTCGCATCCGGCCACTCACGGCACGGTCAAGATCGTGATCGAGCTCGACGGGGAGTCGATCGTCGACATGGAGGTGATGGTCGGGTACCTGCACCGCGGCTTCGAGAAGGAGTGCGAGAGCGGGACCTGGTACCAGGCAATCCCCTACACCGATCGCCTGAACTACAACTCGGCTATCCTGGCCAACCTCGCGTTCTGCATGGCGGTCGAGAAGCTGCTGGAGGTCGAGCTCCCGCATCGCTGTCTGTGGGTACGGACGCTGGCCAGCGAGCTCTCGCGCGTGGGCGATCACCTGACACGGCTCGGTGCCGCCTGCCTCGAGCTCGGCGCGATGACCCCGTTTCTCTACGGCATCGAGGCACGCGAGCTCACCTGGGATCTGCAGGAGATGCTCTGCGGCGCCAGAGTCACCTCGAACTACATCCGGATCGGCGGTCTTCAGCGCCAGGTCCCGGAGGGCTTCGAGGACCAGCTGGAGAAGTCGCTCGTGCGCATCGAGGAGCTGCTGATCGACTTCGACAAGGTGATCGTTGCAAACCGGATCTTCGTTGATCGGTTTCGCCGAACGGGGATGATCCCCAAGGAACGTCTGATCCAGTACGCGGTCACGGGTCCGATGCTCCGTGCGGCGGGAGTGGGCCTCGACCTGCGCAAGGCTGAGCCCTACCTCGTCTACGATCAGCTCGACTTCGACGTCCCCATCGGGACGATCGGAGACAACTACGATCGCTTCCTCGTCTGTCAGGAAGAGGTGGTCCAGAGCATCCGGATCATCCGGCAGTGCATTCCCGTGCTTCGCAAGACTGCCGGAGAGCCCGTCGACGTGGACGATCCGAAGATCCGCTGGCCCGCGAAGGACCGCGTCTTCGGGCGCATGGAGGAGCTGATTCAGCAGTTCAAGGGCGTCACGGAGGGGATCCAGGTTCCAGCGGGCGAGGTCTACTCTGCGATCGAGTCGGCCAACGGTGAGCTCGGCTTCTACATCGTATCGGACGGGACGGGCAAGCCCTACAAGGTCCGCTGTCGACCGCCGAGCTTCATCAACGTGGCGCCGATGAGCGAGATGATGGTCGGCGGGATGCTGGCCGATATTGTTCCCACCTTCGACATGATCAACATGATCGGCGGCGAATGTGACCGCTGAGGAGCTGACCCATAACGCGGCGCGCGAGCGCTGGGGCACGCCGGACGAGTGGCAGGGAAGTGTCAACGATCCGCGGACGCGGGAAGAGAACGGCGTGCGCTGGAACGAGAAGTGGGTCTACCTGCTCGAAGACGGCTCGAGGCGTCTGATCTACTGGCACCGCTACGGCTGCCGCGCGGTGATTCTCGAGCAGCCGGACGGAGCGAGAGCTGCCGAAAGCCTGTGACGGGCGCGCCCCCCCTCCACCCCACCGGTCTCATGCTGCGCTCGGACATGACCTTCTGGCACGAGGGTGTCAGGGTTACCCACGCCAGGCTCCACAGCGCGTTCCTGCGCGGCGTCGAGTTCGCGGAAGAGGAGGGCGTCTTCGTGGTGCGCATCGGCCACTTCCGCGGTCAGATCGAGGTCGAGGATACACCGTACTGGGTCGTCGCTTATGACCCCGAGCGCGGAAGCGTGGAGCTGACGGACAAGACCGAGGAGCCACTGCGACCCGAGACCCTGTCCATCGATTCCGACGACGCATTCCGCTGCACCGTGAAGGGACGGTTCGCTGCCCGATTTACGCGCGAGGGACAGGCCCACCTGCTGAACAACCTGGCGATCGAGGGGTGTCGCGCCACGGTTCTGTGCGGGGGCGAGTGGCTCCCTGCCCCCGGCCTCTCCCGCGCGCTCGACGAGCTGTGATTCCGGCTTGAACTGGTGCAGAGCGCTCCTAAACTCCTCTGGGGTGTCAGCTCTTCTGGCGGCGTAGCCAAGTGGTAAGGCGTGGGCCTGCAAAGCCCTGATCACCGGTTCGAATCCGGTCGCCGCCTCCAATAGTCTTTTAGAAACAGTCACTTAGGAGACTCTTTCTGTTCCTGTTCCGATTTTGTTCCGCGCTTCGGTCGCATCCGGCGGGCGAGTGTCACGGTGGAAATCGTGGTGTACCGCTCCGTGCTCTTGAGAGAGGTGTGTCCCATCCAGTCCTTGACCGCATAGACATCGGTGCCGTCCCCGATCTCGTGGGTCGCGAAGGAGTGGCGACCCCCCTCGTTCGGGCGGATGTGTTCGAAGCCGCAGATCTTCTCAGCCCTCGTCCACACGAGGCGCTCGGCGCGGTCCATCCAGCGCCCCTCTGGGTTCTCGGCACGCGGGTTCGGGAAGAGTGGCTCCCAAGCCTTCGCCTCGGCTCTGTGCTCGACGATCCACTCGTCTAGAGCTGGAACCACATCTCGGATGGGAAGGTCGCGGCCGCGCTGCGTCTTGGACTTCACCGATTGGATGCGAAGCTCACCAGCGCGGAAGTCGTAGTCACCCACGTCGAGGCGCCGGGCCTCGGACGGGCGGAGCCCAGCGAGTGTGCGCGCGATGAACAGTCCGCGCTCCGACCACGGGATCGCGCGCAGCAGCCGGTCCCGATCGCTCTTGTTCGGGACCTTCGGCTGGTGTGCCGGGACCTCGATCTCCGGTCGCTCGGGCACCTGATCGATCACGCCGAACTTCTTCTCGTGACGTAGGAACGTCCAGAAGTCATCGACCAGGTGCTTGATCGTCCTCGGTGCGAGGTGAGGGAACTTCGTCTCGAGCCAGGCGACCCAGCGCTCAAAGGCAGGCTCGTTCACCGAGTGGATCGAGATCTCTGCCCAGAAGTCGAGATGGCCACGGTGCTCGTAGCGCTCGAGCTCGTAGATGCGCTTCCTCGATGGCTTCCCCTTCCGCTGGTGCTTCGCCCACTTGGCGGGGAGAAAATCATGGTTCCAACGATAGAGTGCGGAGTTCTCAGGCGTCTCTCTCCGTAGGTACTGGGAGAGCACGTCGT
The DNA here is from genome assembly GCA_965247115.1 of Myxococcota bacterium. Taxonomy (GTDB): domain Bacteria; phylum Myxococcota_A; class UBA9160; order SZUA-336; family SZUA-336; genus JAUXJB01. The sequence goes on along the minus strand of CBDFGR010000003.1, from coordinate 9,168 downwards.
AGAGGGGCTTGTGAAGAGACTGTGCAAGGATCTCGAGGCGGCACTTCTCGGCCTCGTCCTCTGACGTGAAGCGACCGTAGCCCGGCGCTCGGTTGATCTTGATCCGCCGACCTTCCGTCCTGCCTGGCCACTTGACCGACCGAAAGTCGATGTGGGGACCCCGGTAGCGGTCGGTCGTGACCCGTCCATCGTTGGCCACGTCAGCCCATGTTCTACGGGCAGGGTAGAGATTGCAAGCAAGCTCTCTCACGGGCCTCTCAGTCGTCGAAGCGTGTCTCCGCGACGGGCGACCAGCACCACTCGTTCGCGTCACACCACTTGCAGAACTTGCAGAACTGCGAAGTCGCCTCATCGGGACGCTTGGGCGGCTCCTCGGAAGTGAGAATCAGACGTGCCTTCGCCTTCAGGGCCTCGTAGCGCTCCGGCTCGAAGCGGATCTTCTCCGCGTAGGGCTCGGAGATGTCCTTGCAATACACGAAGGCAATGGCGATGTGGAAGCCTCCCGCGCCCATGTACATCTGGAGCTGGTCCGCGTACTTCGGATTCCACTTCTCGTAGCCCTTCGCCTTGCACTCCTCGAACTGCGACGCCTTCGCACTTTTCACCTCGAGCAGCGCCTCCAGCCGTTCGGAATATTTCTTGCCGAGGAGGATCGTTCCGTCGATCCGGCCGCGCAGTGTGAGTCCATCGCCGAGATCACAGGTGACGCGACGCTGCTCCGCGCCGATCAGGTAGTCCGCGAGGCGGAGGAGCCCGATCACATGGGACTCGGTCGCGTTTCCGTACTCGAAGATCGCGAGCACCCGGCCCGGCCTGGATTTCGGCGTCGAGTGCTCGTTTCGCTCGGCCCAGAGATGGCGAGCGCACTCTCCGATGCCGCTCATGGTGAGGTTTCCGCTCCGCGGACGATCGGCCTCCCGCCTCTCGAGTGCCCGGAAGATCCGGTTGGCGATCTGGGGCTGCGGACTCCGGATGCGGGGGAGCTCGGCCATCAGAAGGGGAGGTCGCCGGAGGCCTGAGTAGGCTGCGACTGCTCTGGCAGTGGCTCGGACATCGGGGCGTTGCCGTCGATCTGCTTGTACTTGGCAATCCGGTTCTCGTAGCCGTCCACATCCCCGTACTTTGGATCCTGTGCCTCTTCCTTCGAGACGCTGGCGACAAACGGGATGTTGTGGAGCTCCTCGCTGTCCTGGATGAAGTCGGGGTTCTTGACTTTGCAGGCCAGTCCGATCTGCTTCAGGCGACCCTTTGCGATCCGAACCGTGTCGGGATTGGGATGCTCGAGCGTCAGGAAATCTCGCAGTTCCACTCGAGAGTGATCCGGGTGGATACAATGCAACGTGACGTGCAGGCACATCCCGTTCCCGGCCTTAGTGCTCTTGTACTCGGTGTCGGTGATCATAAACGGGTAGTCACCGGACTCGAGGGCGATCCAACTGTCTCTCGGCATGTCGTCGTCCTCTACATCGTGTAACGCTGCTCCGATACGCGGCATTTACGCGGCCTCCTGCTTCTGGACTCCGAGCGCTAACTTCAGCGCTTCGCGCAGCGGGGTGTAGGGGTTGGCCTGGGGCACCTCGATTCGGATGGGGAGCCCGTAGCGGTTCTTCGCGATGAAGGCTCCGGTGTCTTCGAGAAAGAGCTCGCGCGTGCCGGTTGTGGCGCTGGTGCGCACCTTCCGACTCTTCGCGCCCTCCTTCTCGATCGTGGCTCGCTGGATCTCCAGGTAGCCGACGATGTCGGCCCACTCGTAGAGCAGCGCGTTCGCTCGCTTGTGGAGCTTCGGAGTGACGCGGTCGTAGGGACCGATCACCGGATCTTCGAACGTCTTGCTCTCGTTGTGGGAGAGCACGACGATCATCATGCCGGGGTCGCGTCGGATCGCGTCCAGCGCGTGAAAGAGCTGCGTCCACTCGCGATCGGCGAACAGGTAGCCCTTCTGATACCCAAAATCCTCGACGTGCTCGTACGTCTTCCGCCCCCCCTCGGACATGCGACGACACGTCTCCTCCCAGACGAGAGGCTCGACGTGGTCGATCGTGTCGATGACGAGGGTTCGGTAGACGTGCTCCTGACGCTGCAGGCGGCCGACCGTTTCCAACACCCGACCCCCGGGCCTGCGTACCATGAACAGACCTCGCATACATGAGTCCCTCAACCCCCTCTCCTCCTTGCGCCAACCGTCGCAGTCTCGTCGCCACGTCTTGCCCGTCAACGCCGGTGGAGGCGGGAGCGGCCGCGCGCCAGCTAATGGCGGAATTCCGCAGGAACTTCGAGCAAGACGTGCGCGTACCGGACTGGTGCTTCGCGTCCGACGACGACTACGCTGAGGTGGCCGATCGGCTGACCCAATCGATCTGGTGCGGCTCCGAGAGAGGCAGGCTCATGGCGCCAGCGAACGCATCCAGTCCGGCATCCTCATGTTGTGCCGGCATCGCTCGCCCGCTTCCGGTCCGCAGGTATCGTAGGCGCCGAAGTTCCCGCCCACGAAGACCGCGCGGTGGTAGAGGAACCGGATCCAGCGCCAACGCCACTCTACCCTCAGCAGGTTGTCTGCTTGCTCCCCACCAGTGAATTCGACGACAATCCCGTTTCGGCATCACTGCGTGTTTTGCATCTGACGGCGAGATAGTTCCAGTTCTCCTCGCCGTAGATCTCTTCAATACTGCTGATAATTCCCGCGGGAAGGTTCCGGTATTCGTCCTTGGTCGATCGAAAACCTCCCCGGACGAACACGAACTGCCCATCGAACTGACGGGCGTAATCGAGATCAATCTCCCCACCAGTGAATTCGACGACAATCCCGTTCGGCATCACTGCGTGTTTTGCATCTGACGGCGAGATATAGAGCATCGTCAGTCGAGGCTCAAAGGTGATGACGCCCATGGTCTGAACGAGCTGGCCATCGTATTGCTCGGGTACGGCAACGAGCCGAACGAGAGAGATCAACCCAGCACCCTCTGCCAAGGCTGTAGCGGCAACCAAACTGGTCGCAGCCAAGACCGCCAACGCCCGCAAGACCTGCTTCTTGTTTCCCCCGATCGGTCGCACGAAGATCTCTCTTAGCACGTGGGTATCCTCACTTGCGCCGAGGAAATTGCCATGAGCCCGGCCCTCTTAGTGCTTCTCTGATTAATGGCCCCGGACGGGCTGGCTTCGTGATGGACAGTATCCTGCCTCGCGGACTCCGAATCCGCCGGTCGCCGGTTCGATCCCGGCCGCGCTCACCACGGAAGCCCGCGACATTGCTAACAGTTTCTGCACTGTCGCCAGGAGCGTGTTGGTCTGAAAACCCCGAGTGTCCGCTTTGTGGACGTTTATTGGGCGCGCCAAGCCGAGCCAGCGCGTCCGTCGGGAGCTCGCCATAGGCTAGTGGCGGTGTCGGCTGATACCTCTTGCGACGGATGTACTTGGTGTAGTGACGCTCCGTCACGCCCACGGACGAATGGCCCAGCTGGTCGGCGATGTGCACGAGCTCCTGACCATTCGAGAGCAGCTGGCTCGCGAAGGTGTCGCGCAGATCTTTCGGTCGCCACGCTCGAGTGGTCCCGGCACGCGCCAGGATTCTGCGCCACTGCCTCTGCCTCCAGTTGCCCTGGTCGCGCGGCACAATGACACGATCCGGGCTGGGCCGGAACTCTTGTGTGTAGAGCTCCATCAGGACCCGTCGTAGCCGCCTGGAGAGATCCACATAGCGCGTCCTCCCACTCTTGGGTGGATCACCGGGGTACATGCCTCTGGGGTTCGACTCCGAGATCTCGAGGCTGCGGCCTAGGTCGTTCTCGTCCTCTCCCCAGTTGACTGCCCGCCAGCGGATCTGCATGGCTTCTCCGATGCGCAGTCCAGCGTCGAGCATGAGCAGCACCAGCACGTGATCTTCTAGACTCTCCTCTCGGGCCGAAGCAAGGATGCGTTCGATTTCCGCGGGGTCCTCAATAGGCCGGACATGCTTCCCCGCCTCACTTAGAGCTCTGCCCTTCTTGGTCTTGTTCTCCTCCCGGATAATGGCCTGAAAGTCTACGACGGGATTGTGCACGATGAGCCGGTGACGACGGGCTCGGCGCATAATTGCCGAGACGCTATCGAGATATCGCCGTCCCGTACTTGTCGCTCGCTTCCCCTCGATGCTCTCTTCCCACCACCGGAGTAGCGACTCATCCGTGAGTTGAGATATCGGGATGTCGCCAAAAGCCCGGTCCAGCATTCCGCCAAGACGGAGATGATTTCTGTGGTCATCCTGCGTTGTACCTGCCAGGTTCGACATCCCGTGCTTGAGGTAGGCGGCGGCTGCGTCTCGGAAGAGGAGCTCGTCACCCTCTGGTGTGTAGCCGCGCTCTTCATACTCCAGGATGAGCCTCGACGCAGCGGCCCTTGCTTTCCCGGCGTCTTTGGTCCGGAGGGACTGACGGGGGATGAGTATCTCGTTGCCTTCTACGTACTCCACGTAGTAGTGCGCGCCACGCTTGAAGATTCGAGGGCCGTCTGCCTTACGAGACACGGGCGGCTCTTCTCAGGATGCGCTCCTGGACACGGGACTCCCGGATTCGATCCGCAGCGACGGTGAGGCTATGGGGGCGACTCCGTTCTTGCTCATGCACCCACTCCCTTACCGCCTCCGGACGGAACCGAGGTCTCCGGCCCACGTAGAAGTGCGGGAATCCGCCCCTCATCATCTTTCGCACGGTCTTGGTGCTGCACTGAAGGAACTCTGCACACTGATCGAGACTCCAGCACGGGTCCTTCATGGCACGAGCGTTCCCACAAGCTGGATCGCACCATACCAGACCACACCGCAGATCATGGCAAGTCGAGCCGTCGGCTCAGTTGCCATCTCTTCGCCTCGGTCTGCGAGACGGAGGCGTGTTCTCCGCTTCCTCCATCCCGTCCCATGCCTCCTTCATATGCTCGGCGCAGAGACGGAAGCCGTCGCGATCGACCAGTTGCTCGCAGTCCTCGGAGCCCTCACAGGGGACGCGGTCGACCAACTCTTGGTCGGTGGTTCGTGTCACCTCTGCTCCTTCAGCAGCTTCGCGATGGAGCACCCCGGGTTGTGACCGAGATCAGCCGTGCGCTCGCAGTCGGGGCAGTTGTCGCGACTCGGGTCGAAGTCCTCGGGTAGCGCCGAGAACTTCGGGCCGTCCTCGTTGGGAAGTCCCGGCTCCGGCGTGGCCTCACTGGATCCCTCACTCGGAGCCGGGCGACCCGTTGCATTCGCATCGTCAGAGGGCGTCCCGGCGTTCGCAGGCTCTGCGTTCGGTGCAGCGGGACCGCCGGGCCCCTCGGGTCCGACGATCTCAGGCTCGATCGACTCACCCGCGAAGAGTGCACGAGCCGGGTCCGCCGTCGGAGTCTCCTCGCGCGGCGGTGTGACGTTGATCTCAAGCCTTGACTCGCCGTAGCCGGGCATGTCCTCAGCGACGGGAACACGCCGGGTCATGTCGGCCCAGTTCCGTCGGCAGTCGCGCGCTACGGCCTTCCAGATGAGCATGTCCTTCGGGTACTTTGACCAGACGCTCGGCTCGCCGTTGCGATCCTTCTTGCCGGGGTAGAGCCCAGCCAGCATCGCGTCCTCTAGACTGAAGGTCACCTTGTCGTTCTCAGATTGACCGCGCCGCTTTGAGACGACCCACCCCGTAAGGTTTCCATCCTCGAGCGACCCCTCGGTGCCCATCCTGAGCGACTCGCACTCTTCGCGACTCCGGATGATCGCCACCATCGCCTCGCCGGGAAGACCTACCTTCCCCTTGACGACGTGAAACATCTGCAAGCTCTGGAACGCGTCGAAGCCGATCTCTCTCCCCATCGCCATCGCGACGAAGCAGTCGTTCGGCTTGTTGCGGAAGGGCTCGGGAACCAGGCTCGAGAGGGCCGCCTGCTTCGCGAGCGCGGCGAGCTCCTTTGCGTTGGTCGGACGCAGCCCGCCCTCGCTCATGTCCGCGATCGCCCCAGTGGAATCGTCGATCGTGGCGACCCCGCGTTGCTCCTCCATCTCGGGCTTCTCTTCGCTGGAGCCCGGAGGGTGAACCTTGCAGTTTGTTCCGTGCGGGGAGCCCTCCGGGGCGTTGCAGCTCTTGCAGTTCAAAACACGACCTCTTCGTCTCTTTCGACTCGTCGCAGCCGCCACGGTGGCAGCTCGGTCAGTAGCGTCGACGTTCCGTATCCAGGCCAGACGCCCGACTCCGTACACGCGGCGTACTCCGTCAGATGCGTGCGCACTTCACGCTGACCCGCATCGAGAGACTCCGGCCCGGTCTCATGCGTCGCGACGATGTGCGGAGCCGCCTTCTCGATCACGATGAAGACGAACCGACGCGGCATCTCGCCGAAATGCGCGTCCATCGCCATCCGGTAGAACGCCTCCTGACGGTGGTAGCCGAAGTCTCCCATCGCTCGCGCGAACGCTTCCTTGGAAGCGAGCCGCGCCGTCGTCTTCAGGTCGACGACGATGACGTAGCCCTCGTACTCCGTGATCCGGTCGAGTCTCGCCTTGCAAAGCAGACCCGACTGCTCGTCCTCCCAAACAAGCGTGAGCTCGTTCTGCCCCGCCCCCTTCAGCAGCCGGCGCGCGAGCTCGTTCCGGTTGACCCCGTCGCGCATCGCCAAGACCAGGTTCATGTCCTGGCGCTTCAGAATCCCCTTGCCCGCGTTCTCCGCCTCGAACTCGGCCCAGATGGCCTTGTCCTTCTTGTAGCGGCGGTCGACCTTAGGAGCGACGACCCACTCGTCGTCGAACTTCTCCGGCTCGAGCACGGCGCAGTGCAGAGCGGCGCCGATGTCGAGGTGATCCTTCGGGGGCGGAGGGTGGTCGATCAGGTACTTCGCGTGCGCGGGCGTCCTACCGTCGGCGAAGTAGCTGAGCTTCGTGCTGCGGACCGCGTCGATCGCGTCGTACTCGGTCTCGGAGAGGCCACGGTAGACGCCTGGCTTCGACTCTCTCGCCCATCTCTTCAGATCGCTGCGGAGAGGGGAGGAGGGAGTCATGCGGACTCCCCCACCGCGAGCATTCGACAAACGAGATCGCGTGCCGAATCCTGGAGCGTGAGCACGGTCGGCTCGAGCGCGGCACTCGCAGCGTCCCACGCGGTGACCCTCGCATCGGCCCCCGCCGCGGCTCCCGCAGCGACCCTCGCAGCGTCCCCCGCAGCGGCCCCCACAGCGGCTCCCGCAGCGACCCTCGCAGCGGCCCCCGCAGCGGCCCCCACAGCGTCCCACGCAGCGACCCTCGCAGCGGCCCCCGCAGCGGCCCCCACAGCGTCCCTCGCAGCGTCCCCCGCAGCGGCCCCCACAGCGTCCCTCGCAGCGTCCCCCGCAGCGTCCCTCGCAGCACGGATCATCGGCTGCGCCGCGCTTGCACGAACGAGGTCCGTGATCTCGCCGAGTCCGCGCAGCTTCGCGGCATGCGGGCTCAGACTCTCCACGAGATCCAGCCATGCGGGCGTATGGACCCGGCAGAGCCAGTCGAGGGCTAGGTAGGAGCGGGCGAGCTCCGTGTCGGGATCTCCTTCCGATCCCACGAGGCGGGGGAGCAGGGGCTTGAGCAGACGGTCTCGATCCTCGTCTAAAAGGTTGTCATTCCAGCAGCGGACGAAGTCTCCGACCACGGCACTCGTGCACTGCGGATGGTCGCTGTGCTCCTCCCCTGCGAGCCAGGCGACCACCTCGAGCGCGCAGTGGCCTTCGTCGAAGCTTGAGGAGGCACCTGTGTTCAGGTGCAGGGAGTCCAGCTGGGCGAGACGGTCGGGGAGAGGATGCCTCGGGTCGGGAGGGGAAGGGGCGGGATCGGGCATCGAGGCCTCCGTCGTAGGTGACGGAGGTCAAATGTAACCTTATTTGGATATCGATTCAACCCAAATTAGGAATTGACCTAAGAGGATCGGCGAGTTTGGGACGATCTAGGTGAACGATGGGAATCACGCGGACCCGGGCGTGGCTGTAGTGGTGGCATAGTGGCGCGGGATTCCTCCGCCGCCTCGACGACATTGGCGACGGCAGCGACCGCCTGTTCGAACACTCCCAAGTCCTTTGCCCGCTTGAGATTTGGAAGCAGTCCCAGCGCTTCGGCGTTTTTGAGCTGGGCGTTGTAGCGGCGGTATAGATGGTCCTTTGGAAACGTCATGCGGGCACGCGTCGCGCCGTCGTACAGTGGGTGTTCGATGAGAAAGTTCACAGGATTCTCATCGAGAAGAACGCAAATCCTCGTTAACGCGGACGATTTGAGCTGCTCAGAATTCCCCCGACTGGTTCGGGCGCATCGCTCTCGAATCTGCTCAAGGCCGACTGACTGATCCCGAGATTCTTCGCAAAGTCCTTCTGGTTCATCCCCAGATCGTCGCGCGCCTTGACGACTAGATCCCGGAGAACGTCCTCCAAAGAGTTGCCAGCTCGTTTCCCCGTGGTCATCTCGAACTCTACGCGACGCGGCTTCCACGGCACGTATTTCCCCGCTTAGTCATCGAAACCTCCCGACCTCAAAGGTTAATGCGGGAATCCCGATTTGGATAGGCGGAGGTCCAGCCAAATAAAGATGGACGCTTGAGCCAAATAAGGATAACTCTCTTCCCGATGCGGCTCGAGCAATACCTATTTGAGCGAGACGAGACTCAGATCGCCTTTGCAAAGCGCTCTGGGATTTACCAGAGCGCTGTCTCCAGGGTCTGCAACGGAGGCGACGTTCGGGGTCGGGTTTGGGCCCGAATCACGTCAGCCACCGGAGGAAAAGTCCGGCCAGAGGACCACTTTCCCGCGCGACGCCGCGTAAGCGCCGCCGAACCCGCCACAGAGGGAGCCGCGTGAGGTCACTCCAGGTGCCCAAGGGACTCGATCCACCTCCGGATATCGGGACGGTACAGTTCGATCCAAGAGGGGCTCGCTCAGTCATCGGTGAGTTTCATCTTGCCGAGTCTATGTGCGGCACGCGAGACCGCCGCGATATTCCGAACCTCGCGCCCGAGCACATGCGACGCGACTCCCAGCGTGAAGATGAGCCTGCCGATCGCTGACTCGAACGGCGAGATCAAGGCCGTCGATCTTGTCTTCGGCGAGTTCGACGACTCCGGTGCGAACTGCGCGGACGAAGGCGCGGCGTGACAAGCACTCCATCCACCGCTCCGTATTCACCGCCCCACAAGTGTCGCGCGGATCTTTCTACTGAGTCCGTGGGCGCGGTGT
>CBDFGR010000002.1:1397500-2217248 GCA_965247115.1 Myxococcota bacterium | reverse complement strand
CGCCGACTCGCGTACGAGGGTCCGTCGTTTGCGGCGCCGACGTTGGCAAGAAGTACATCTACTACACCGTCGGTTCGAGACGGAGCGAACGCACCGCCGCATCCATGCGTTTCATGTCGCCGAGAGCTTCCAAGACGTCCACGACCTCAATCAGCGCTACAAGGTAGAGATCGGAGTCATGGACGCCGGCGCCGAGACGCGCGCGGTCCGCGACTTCGTGAAGACCGAGTCCGGGCTGGGTGGGGCTGCCTCTACGACGCGCACCGCAAGGAGAGCTACCTCTGGGATCCGAAGTCTCGGATGGTGAACGTGAATCGCACCGAGAGCCTTGACGCTTCGCACAAGATCATCGTGGGCCAAGCTGGTGGAGCTGCCACGGCCAGACCGGCAGTTCCGCGATCTCATCATGCCGCAGATGAAGAACCTGGTGCGCATCCTCGAGGAGGACCCGAGGACCCGGGGATCCGACAGCGAAGTGGCGCTGCAAGGGCGTGAAGAACGACGATTTCCGCCACTCGTTCAACTACTCGGTGATCGCGGCCGAGCAGGCGTCGATCGAAACCAAGGTTCAGCGGAATGAGAGGGCGCACGCGATCACGGCCGCGTTCGTTCATGTCCGCATAGCAGGGAGAGAAACGATGCTCGAGATGGAAGAGGCAAAGAACGCGAACTTCTACGTCCGCGAGCTCGCGGATCCGGACCCGAAGAAGAAGGTCAGGCAGTACGTGCGCGCTCAGCAGGTGTACGGCGAGGGCGGCTTCACCGTGCGGCAGCGGCAGTACCGCAATGCCAAGGGGCAGATCTGTCCCGCATACGTGACGGGCGGAGGTACGGGAGACTACCTGTGCCAGGATCTCCGTGACAGCCACCGATTCGTCGAACGGGCCCAGGACTTCCAAGCCCATTACGAGCGCGTCGCGTTCAACAAACTGCCGAGCGGGATCCGCGAAGATCTCGTCCCCCGATGAATCGAAGGCGGTCGCGCCGCCCGCTCCGAACCCCGAGGATCCTTCGAACCCGACCGCCAATCGTCTGCCGGAGGTGGGCGGATCCCCCCGAGGTGCCACCGACGGGCGAAGGCCGGGAACGTCCTGGTCCCCAAGAGTTCGGCGGCGACACTCCGAATACCGACCCGCCACAGCAGCGGGTCCCATCGGAGCAGGAGTAGGAGCCTGAGGGCGCATGTTCTTTCACGGCCTGACAGAAGAGCAGAAGCTCGTAGCGGCTCGGAACCTCTTCACGCAGACCCTCGATGTGTGGAACAAGTGGTTCCTCACGATGCGGCGGGATTTTCGTTTCCACTCCGGCGGCGAGAACCAGTGGGATCCCGAAGATCTCGCGGTGCTGAAAGATCAGAATCGCCCTGCTCTGACGTTCAACCTGCAGCAGGTCGTGATCCCGCGAGATGATCGGCGCGCACGAGGATGCGAAGCGGGAAGCCCGTGCCATGCCCGTCAGGGCCCGAAGATCAGTTTCGCGCGATGATCTTCAACCGGCTCTGGAAGGCAATCCGTCGTCAAACAGACGCGGATTTCGCCGACTCGGAGGCCTTCGAGAAGGGCTGCATCGGCGGCATCGGGTACACGGTCGTCGACGTGAACCCGCGCGCCGGCAATCCGATGTTTCTGGACTTCACCATCGACCCCGTCCACCCCTTCGAGATCCTCATCGATCCAGGCGCTCAGCGTCGAGATCTCCGGGATGCACAGTTCATCATCTGGAACCGATGGCTACGAGAAGGGGAGTTCGCGCAAGAGTTCCCCCAGCACGCAGCCGAGGTGCGCGAGATCTTCGAGCTCGAGCGGGTGCACTCGGGTATCGGGTATCGCGAGATCCCCGAGACGAGCCAAGAGCTCCACGTGCAGCCGACGAGTCCGCTGGATCTACCCGGTGCTGCGGAAGACACGCTCTACTTCGACCGACGACGTCGACTGATTCGAGTGCTCCACGTGGAATATCGCCAGTCGGTGCGACGCTTCTATGCGTTGAATCCGAACACTCGAAAGGCCGAACGCATCAGCGAACGGAATTTCCGCATATTCCGCCAGGCAGGCCTGCCGATCGAGTTCTCGGCGGTATGGGAGGAAGAGATCCGTTGGCTCGAGCTCATCGGCACGAAAATTCTTTTCGACGACGTGCAGCCCGTACCGATGCGCGGCTTCTCCATCAAGGCGTACGTCTGCGACCGCGATCATCTGACCGGCGAGCCGCGCGGGTTGATCCGCGACCTGGTCGACCCGCAGAAAGAGATCAACAAGCGTCACTCGCAGACGCTGCACATGCTAAACACTCAGGTGATGCCCGGTGTTTTCGCCGAGTCCGACGCGTTCGTGGATGACGACGACGCGGAGACAACGATGAGGACCGCCGGAGCGATCACGAAGCTCAAGACTGGCGCTTTGGCTGCAGGCAAGATCCAGAAGCGGGAGGTGCCAACGATGCCCAGCGCTTCCGCTGAAATGGCAGACCGCGCACTTCAGATGTTCTTCCGGATTTCGGGCGTGAATATCGACACCATGCTGGGCGATCGTGCGGCGAACGAGCCCGCGACCACCGCGCTTTTGCGTTACCGCCGATCGATCATGGCGATCACGAAGAACCTGCAGAACTACCAGAGTTACCAGAAACGTCAGCTCGAGGCTGTCATCGACATCATCGTGAACGTGCTGCCGGACAATCAGATCGAGGCCATGCTCGGGAATCCAAACCGCTGGCGCGTCCGGGACGGCGTCGTCACGGACCTCACGACCCAGGAGTCCGCGCGGATCTCGGGCCTGGCCGACATGGAGTGGGACATCGAGCTGGATCTAACGGCTGCGAACACGACCATCTCGCTCCTGCAGCTCCAGATCATGCTGCAGATGGTGCAGTTCCAGGTGCCGATCGATCCGACCGTGCTCGTCGATCAGCTGCCGATCGCGCAAGACAAGCGGAACAGACTGGTAGCTCACATCGAGGCGCTGAATCGCGCGCAGGCCGAGCAGACGAGCCAGTCGCAGCAGCAGCTGTCGGCGAAGCTGGCCTCCGACATGGCGATCCAGAAGCTCGAGACGCAGCTCAAGGCTGGCGAACTCGAGGAGCGAGAGCGCCACAACACCCAGCTCGAGCTCGTCCAGGACCTAAAGAGCGAGCGCGATTTCCTGGCGCGGCTGCTCGCGGTGTACCAGAAGGCCGACGACGACGAGAAGCAGGTGCTGCTCGAGACCCTTGGCGACTTCCTCCGCTTCGCGGACATGGAGGAAGAGACGCGCCTGCAGGATCCCGTGTTGAACCCAGAGATCGCGCTCGATGCGCGAATGCTGGCCGAAGCCGACCGCGGCGTACGCCCCGGCATCTAGGACGACGAAGGCATGGAAGACGAGCTGTGGACCACGGAAGAGGCTGCGCGATTTCTCGGCATCTCTACGAGGCAAATGTGGGAGTGGCGACGCAAGCGGCACGGCCCCCCGTTCATCCGGCTATCGCGGCAGTGCATCCGGTACCTCGTGAGCGACCTGAAGGAGTACGTGAACTCGCTGCGCGTTGAAACGACGCAGCTGCAGAACAGACCGCGCGTAGTGGGCGAGATCGCCCCGGCGCCAGAAGGAGAACGTAGGCATGGCTGACAAGGAGACCACGGTCGTTCCGGGGCCCGAACTCCCGAAGATCGAAGGCATGGAGGGCATGGAAGTCACGGCCGAGGACCTGGAGGTTCTGAGACCGCCGGAGCCAGAACCCGATCCCGCGACCGAGCCGACCAAGAAACCAGCGGTTCCGGAGCCGTCCGTCACGCCCGCGCCGACTGTGACCGCAGAGCCTCCGATGCCGATCGTGGAAGCACCCGTCGAGCCGGTCGTCGGAGCGCCCGCAGCGGACTCGCCGCTCTCGGACCCGGAGAAGTTCAAGGAGTGGGTCGGTCGTCTCGACCTACAACAGCCCGCGCGCGAGGAGATCCTGGGCCTCTACAGCCAGTACGTCGGCCAGCGCGGAGCGATCGCGCGCTCGAACCAGCAGCGCTCCGAGGCCACGAGCGAGGCCGAGAATCTGAGATCCGTGGTGCTCGAGTCGGAAGCTCGCCGGCGAGCCGCGGAGGCGCTTCTGCACCAGGTGCGCGGAGCCGCCGCACCGCCACAACCGACGGCCGAGCCGAAGAAGCCGGAGCGCCTGCAAGTGGAGCGGGACGAGGAGACCGGCGAGTTCTATATCCCCACGGAGCACGCGGAGAAGTTCCTCAAGAGCGTCTCACCCGAGCCAGAGACGCCCGAACCGGATCCCGCCGCGGAGTCACGAACGCAGCTTCAGAGCGAGATAGCAGCGATCGCAACGCGAGATCCCGCGAACGCGCGCACGCTCGATCGCTTGGAGCTCGCTCGTCAGTTCATTGCCAGCGGAGTTCGCAGCGCCGTGGCGAAGTTTGGTCACCAGCTCACCACCGAGGATGACACGCTGCGCGTGATTCAGGCGTACCGGCTGGATGAGCAGATGAACGAGCACTACCCCGACGTCGAGGTCGAGGACCTGATGGACATGGTGCACGGTGGTCGCGTGCTCGAACGCATCGTAAGGGGGTACAGCCGCAAGTGGTTTCCGGGAGGGCGGCCGGCCGGGGAGGCAACCGGACTGGCTCCGGACGCAACTCCGGAACCCGCGGTCCCGGGAAGCCCGACGGAACCTGCGGCGCCGGCGCCGAGCGCGACTCCGCCAGCAGCTACGGCAAGCCCAGCCTTGCCTCTCCCAGAAAAGCCTCCTACCATGAATCGCCGTGGGGGCGTTCGACCCGAACCGGACTCGCACATGAACAAGCTGTTCGATCAGACCATAGACCAGCTCGTCCGGGAGAACCCGGAAGAGGTGGAGAGGCTGATGCAGGGTGCGATTCGAGAGCTCGAGTCGTCCACGCCTCCAAATTAGAAGGCTGCACGGCGCCGAGAAGCCGTGACGTGGTTGCCGGAACCTAAACCGGACGTGGGCGCACGGGCCTAACCAATCCGTGAAGTGGCTTCGCCAGAGCCGATCTGGAACTGGGAGATGCAGAGTGCATCTCTCGCAGACAGACATGGCGAGTGACTTCCACCAGGAGGGTTGGTTTTGGCCTTCACCGAATTCGGGACGAACGATCCCCAGACGGTAAAGGTCTGGAGTCGGGTCACCTTCATCGAGGCGATCCTCCAGACTCGGTTTCGACAGCTCATGGGAACGACGGACACCGCCATCGTGCAGCGGCTCGACGAGCTGCAGCGAGGGGCGGGCGACCAGGTCAAGTTCGATCTGCTCGTACAGTTTCAGGGCTACGGCGTCGACGGCGACGAGCGCCTGAAGGGGAAGGGCGAGGCTCTCCGGTACTACCAGGACAGCCTGCTGATCGACCAGAAGCGGCTCGCGCACGAGTTCAAGGGCATGTCGCAGCAGCGCACGGTCCACGACCTGCGCGAGGATGCGCGGCGCAACCTGCGCAACCGCTGGGCGGTGATCCTGGACGAGTTCCTGTTCGCCTATGCGTGCGGAATCGCGTACGGCACTCTCTCGACCGCCCTCCCTTTCGCAGGTAACGCGCTGCGCGCTCCGGACGCGGAGCACAAGATCGATGCGACGACGGCGACGTTCACGCTCGAGTACATCGATTTCGCGAAGGAGAAGGCGCGGACGGCCGTGCCGACGATCCGACCTGCAATGGTCGAGGGGCGGCAGATGTACGTCATGTACCTCACGCCGTTCCAGGAGACCGCGCTCAAGCGGACCACCGAGTGGCAGCAACTTCACCGGGACTCGAGTCCTCGCGGGAGCCGAAATCCACTCTTCACCGGCGCGCTCGGCATCTACAACGACGTGATCATCCACTCGAGCGACTACCTGCCGAGACTGGTGATCGCGATCGGTGACGCCGGGAATCGCTCGCACGCGCTCCTCATGGGTGCGCAGTCGATGGTTGTGGCCTTCGGCAACGCGCTACCGCGCGTCCGGCGCCAGGCCTTCGGTGGGGGGACATTCCTCAACTGGGCGGAGTCTCTCGACGACTACGGCAACGAGCAAGGCGTCGCGGCCGGGATCGTCGTCGGGATGAGCAAGCCGCAGTTCAACACCGGCGGTGGAGCTGCGGACTTCGCCACGATCCGCATCGACACCAAGGACGGGCCGTCCGCGTAGGCCGTCTCTTGAAAGGAAGCATGAGATGAGTAGAGGCATGCGGAGCTTGGCGGTCCACTCGGGCCTGGTATCCACCTTCTGGAAGCCGGGCGTTACGGGCCTCAACGTCGCCCTCGAGAAGGACGACCTCTGGGATCTTCCCAAGGGGTCGGTGATTCTCGACTGCTGGATCGCCGTTACCACGGCCGACACGGATACCGGGGCCGTGAACCCGCTCATCCGCATCATCGGCGGTGCGACGATCTACGTGAGCAGCGCCGCGGACGCTTTGGGTCTGACTTCGATGACCAAGTCGCAGACGCTGAACGCGCCGCTTGCGGCCGACACGCTGCTGCAGCTCGAGGTTTCCTTGGCGGCGGATGGCGACGGCGTGTTCAACGTCATGGTGATGGCGACACGTCCAGGTCCTGAGCCGCAGTAGGATTTCGACGGGGGTGACGTGCCGAGCGTCAATGACCTGCTCAGAGAGGGGCTCGAGAACCTCGGGTACGTGGGCGAGATGCCGACGAGCACGATCGGAGTGCGCGTCCGGAGGCAGCTAGTTCGCACCCTCCGAGTGCGCATCCCGCAGTTCGTCAACTCTCACCTCCGCAAGGGCTCGAACAAACTCACCATCGCGGACACCGCCAACCCGATCTCGGGGGACGCCACCGGCATCTACGACTGGCCCGCGGACGCGCA
Source organism: Myxococcota bacterium (assembly GCA_965247115.1). GTDB lineage: Bacteria > Myxococcota_A > UBA9160 > SZUA-336 > SZUA-336 > JAUXJB01. The sequence continues at coordinate 2,210,444 of CBDFGR010000002.1, read as the reverse complement.
CAGCCTGCACTTGCCACTCATCCTCGTGAACGCCGCGGGTACGGACGTACGCCCGCGCTGGTACAGCTCGTCAGACGACTTCTGGCGCGGCCTCGGTTTCGAGGATCTCTCGAAGGGCACGCCCGACCGCGTGCTCGTGCGCGGCAAGACGGTGCAGTTCCGTCCGATCCTTGATGACACAGCGGGCCCCTGGAAGCTGACGCTCTACGGCAACATCTATCCTCCGGCGCCTACAGACGACAACGACGTGAGCGCAATCGCTCTCGATCTCGAGGATGCCGTGGTGGCCGGAGCTACCCTGTTCACCGCGCTCCTCGAGGGCGACGACGAGATCGTGCAGCGCTTCACTCCGCTCTGGGAAGCGACGCTCCGCAATCTTCAGACTACGTCGGGCGCGACGCATCGGGCCGCGCCCAACCGAGCGGATTTCTGATGGCCTGGGACAAGAACAAGCCAGCGGGAAGCGACTCATTAAAAGTCTCTGATGACAATATTCGCGCGAACAACGCGCACCTCGAGGAGGCGCTGAATCGCGAGCACACGTTCCCCGGAACTGGAGGCGCGACTGGCACTTCGGGCCTACACAAGTTCGCTACAGGCAATGCCGCGGCGCAGGCGGCACTCCCCGGGGCCCAGCTCTTCGCCGGACGCCTCTACATCCGGAGCGACCTCAAGCAGCTCCAATATTACGACGGCGCGGCCTGGCAGAGCCTCGGCATCGGTGTCGGTGTCGTCACCGAGATGACGGGGTACAAGGGCTTCGACCAGGTCACGCTGACGAACGCCGCGACGATCAGGTGGAATGGAGATACGCAGCAAGTCGCCATCGTGACGCTCAGCGGCAACCGCACGCTCGGCTCTCTCTCGAACAAGCACGCGGGTGGGACCTACATCCTGATCGTCAAGCAGGATGGGACCGGCGGCCGCACACTCGCGTACCACGCGACCTATAAATTCCCGGGCGGCACGGTCCCCGTCGTCGCGGCGGGCGCGAACGACGTCAGCATCCTCACCTTCGTGAGCGACGGAACCAATCTCTACGGCGTCGCCCAGCTGGACTTCAGCTAGATGTACCCATTTCCGGTCTCACACTTCGGCCGCGAACCACTGATCGAGCTCTCGATCAACGCAGATGTGAACGATTACAACATCTTCACGGAAGCGCAGAACGCTGGTGGCTCGTTCGATCCTGCCAATAACGTAACGAACGGTCTCGTCCAGGTCATAATCCAGAACAGCATCGAAATCGGATCCACCTCCACTGCTACGCCGGCGATGACTCGAGGCACCGGCTGGGGGACGGGCTGGGACGTCAACATCGTCGTCCAGGGCACGAACTCCGCGCGGATTACGAACCGTTCCCCATCGCAGATCTCGAGTTCGGCGCGTACGAAGGTAAGGAGCCATGGATCTCCCCGCAGAGTGCATGGCGCGAGCTGAAGAACGTCCGGATCTTCCGAGGGCGCGCGTTCAAGCGGCAAGGCTTCAAGCACTTTGCGACGCTGGGAACGGAGCTCACCCAGGAGGACCTCGGAAACACCGGAGCCGGGCCGACGCCGGCGACGATCGGCAATTGGCCTTCGATTCCGACGGTAAGCAACGCGAGCAAAACCACGAACAAGCCGATCCTCCCGAAAGAGCCGAGTCCGTCGCTGTACAACATCAACCTCAACATCCCACCGTACTACTTCCGCATCGATGTCTTCGCTAGCGGGACGATCTGGAACCTCGAGTCGTGGGACGGAGGCGTGGCGGCGCAGATCGCGAGTATCTCCGCTGCGCAGATCAACGTCGCGAACGGCGAGTGGTACGTCACGCTGTCTCCCGTCGGATCCTTCGACGCGCTCGCGGACATCAAGATCGACTACGAGTACAACCGCAAGCTCCCGGTCGTCGGTATCCACGGGTTCGTCGACGCAGCGGGGGCGAAACAGGTCGTCGCGCTGGACACCCGGCGCCTCTGGAAGCTCAACGGCGCCGAGGAGCGGTTCGACGAGACGAACCCAGCGGCGGCGGGCGTGACCGATGTAACGGGGTCCGACACCTGGAGCGGGCTAGAGCAGCACTTGATGGATTTCACGGTCATGCAGAACGTGCTGGTGATGAACAATCGCAAGGATAAGCCGATGCTGTGGGATCCCGTTGGCGGGCTCCGAGAGCAGAAGACCGATCTGACGACACCGGGGGGCACGGACAAGGACATCGCCAGCGCATACGCGACCTTGCAGTTCAAACAGCGGCTCGTCCATTTCCGCACGACGGAAGGCGGCAATGACAAGCAGCGTCGCGTTCGCTGGCCACGCGTGGACCAACTCGAGACTTTCGATGGGCTCGATAGCGCCGACGTGCCGAGCGAGAGTCACATCCAACACGTACGGTTGATCGGTGACAAGTGCATCATCTTCTGCGACAAGAAAGCGGAGGTCTTCGAGCTCGTCGGCGATCCCGACCCGCTCGCGCCATTCTCGTTCCGCCGACTTCGCGGCGAAGGCGATTCGCTGTCACGGTTCGGCGGAGTGTCGGTCGTCGACGAGGCGATCATCTGGGGTAGAACCTCTCTTCTCCGCTGCGATGGAAACGAGGCCCTGGCCTTCAAAGCAGGGGAGATCCCAGACTTCGTGCTGAAGGCGGACCCCGAGGCTGCGACATTCGTGTATGGCGCAGAACTCGAGCCGCTGCACGAGGCGTGGCTCGCTTACGCGGCCAGTGGCCAATCGTTCCCGACGGAAATACTCGCGATCAACACGCTGACCCTGGCGTGCTTCGTTCACGAGTTCCCAGCGCACTGCTTCGGTGAGATGTCCGCCGGTACAGAGCTCACCTGGGATACCGTGCCCGGGACTTGGGATACCTCGGAGTTCGCGTGGGACGAGGGAGGCCTGAGCGCGGGATTCCCGATTCCACTGGCAGGCGATCGAGAGAGCCGAGTCTATCAGCCCGTGAGCGGTCAGTACTTCGATCACACCCTCGACGGAAACGAGCAGCCGCAGGAGTCGCTCTTCCAGTTGACGATGCTGTCCCAGCGCCTAAATCCGCTCGTGGACGGGCGCAGGGGAGCGATGCGCAAAGTGCGCCTCGGGAAGCTCGACATCATTGCCGATGCGAACCCGGGAGTGCAGCTCACTGTCAAGATCAGCGGAGGGTACGTTGCCGCGCCTTACCTGATCGAGACCATTGACCTGACGCCCGGTGCCCCTGGCGAGGAGAAAGTCATCCGACGGATCCCGGTTGGACGCCAGGCGCCATTCCACCAGATTCTGATCGAGAATCTGTCGAACAGTCGCATCGCCATCGACGCTGTCGTGCCGTGGTTCGACGTCAGTGGGAGGTTCCGCAGGACATGACCCAGCCGCCACGACAGCAGACGCGTACGCAGCTCGAGTTTCAAGAGAAGGCGATTCGCGAGCGCAACACCCAAGAGCTAGCCAGAATGCTCCGGCGCTTCCGGCATTCGATCGAGAACGAGTTCGACGAGCTGAAAGGCGAGATCGACTATCTGACGCGACGAGTGGAAGACCTCGAGCCTTAGGGAACCATCCAGATGGCTATCCGCACACCAATTCCAGTTCCCGGAATTCCAGTCCCCGGACTCGACCCCCAGGCCGAGGGCGGCCTCTTCGGCAGTGTGCTACGTGGGCTTGGTGACGTCGTTACGGGCAACACAGGTGATTCGAGCGATGCTGCGCGCGTCACGACTCGAGACATCATAAAGGGCGCACTCAAAGGTCTCGCGGGCGCGACCGAGCGGCGCCGGCTTCTCGAGATGCTCGATCTGTCCGCGCGTGGTCTGCCGGCGGGGAATGTCGGGCCGGCGCGGTTCCTGACGCCACAACTCCGGGTTGCGGAACAGATCATCGGGTCGGTGTCTCGGCGGCCGATTCCGGGATTGGGGGGCTAGGATGTCCGGTGGACGACGCCGCGCGGCCGCGCTGATCGGAGAACGACTCGCGATCACGAAGTCGATCAACGACTTCCTTCGACCCCAGATCGGCCAGCCCGGGCCGCAGTTCACCGGGGACCTCGCCCCCGGGGCCTCCGAGCTGCAGCAGCAAGGCTTCGAACTTGCGGGCAGCTTCGGTAGCGGTGGCGAACGCACGGCGGCGCTCGAGCGTCTTCTCTCTGCGGATCCGGCATTCCGTGCCGATGAGTTGGAAGAGATCTTCCAGGCGGGCATCGCCCGGCCGACGCTCAGGCAGTTCGAGCGGGACATCCTCCCCGGCATCGATCAGCGGTTTGCCGCCAGAGGGATCGCGAACTCCGGTGTCCGCGCTCGGGCCCTCGCGCTCGCAGGATCGGACGTGAACGAGCAGCTCCTGGCTGCGCGGTCGGGACTCCAGCTCGCGCAGATCGGCTCTCGCGAGCGCGCGCTCGACCGCGTCGGACCCGCGATCCAGAGTTCCCTTGCGAACGAGCTCAGTGGCATCGCGGTTCGCGCGACGACCGGCGAGACGCAGCGTGCGATCCAGGGAGAACAGATGGCCGACGCATTCCGGCGTTTCCTAGAGGCGCAGCCGGTCTTCAATCCGGCGCTGGGACTCTTGCCGGTGAGCCTCAACACGCCCATTCCGGGTGTGCAGAGCAAGGATAGGGGGGGTCTCGGCAGTGCGCTGGGAACCATCGCCGGAGGCATCGGTGGCGCCTTCTTGGGTGGTCCGGCCGGAGCCCTAGCAGGAGCTTCGATCGGAGGAGCCGCGGGGGGATTCTTCAACTAATGGGCGGCGAAGCACTCGGTTCAGCAATCGGCGGAGCTCTTCGAGGGATCGTCGACGGTCGCAATCTCCGAGACCAGGCGGAGCTCGCCGCGCAGATCTTGGAAAGCGCGGGCGCTCCGAACGATCCGACGGGCGCGCAGCTCGCGGAGGTCCTGCGCGACGACCCCGAGACCGGGTTCCGGTTCATCCAGCAGTTGGCACCGGACACCGGTATGGCGCAGATCTTCGACGTCCTCCAGCAGCGCCAGGCGGCGGCCGCGGAAGCACAGTCCGAGCGGCGGCGCCGCGAGGCGGTCGCCCAAGTCATCGCTTCGGGACACGGGGGACGCATCCCTGTCGACGTGCCCGGTCTCATGTCCCCGGAGGAGATCGCGGCGCGCGTGGGCGTCGCTCCCTCGGATATCAAGACCGCGAGTGAGCTGGGATCGCCCGACCTGGACAAAGGCCAGAACGTCGCGATCCCGGGAGTCGGCGTGCGCATCAGCTTAGATGGCGGTCGCACGGTGATGATCAACGGCCAGCGCGTGCCCGTTCCGGAGGGAAGCCAGCTCCTTACAAGTACAGCACAGGGTCCGCCGAGCGCATTCACCGGAGCGCCTGAACGACCGGAGCGCCGAAAGTCGGGCGCGGCGGCGCGGCAAAGTCTCGGGGATGTCGCACAGGCGACGGCGCTGCTTCGATCGCTCGACCGTGTCGGGCCCGGCGCCGTAGGCGTGCGGGGCGCGTTCGTCGAGAGTGTGGGTGGCGTCCTGCAGCAGTTCGACGATCTCTTTGGCGGAAGTCTCGGGCGCAGGATCTCGCGGTTCGCGGCCGGCGGCACAGAGCCTGAAGAGGTGACCGCCTTCCGCCAGCAAGCAAAATCGTTCGTCGCGCGCTCTGTTCCTGACGTCACGGGCGAAAAGAGCGGCCGGGTCACTGAGCGAGAGCTCGACATCGCGCGCGATGCCACCCGAATCGACGTGCTCACCGGATCCTTCGCGCAGGTCCGCGCCGCGATCGAGCAGGGGATCTTGCTGCGCTTTCTGCGCGCTCATCGCGAGGCGCTGGTCGCTGGAATCGATCTTCCGGGTTTCAACCTCGCTACCGAGGCCGGCGTGAAGAAGACATCGTTTGAACTCCAGCGTCTCGGGCTGGGCGGGTACCGGATCTGGGAAGGGATGGAGATCATGGAAGAGCAGATCCGGCTTCTACGGACCCTCGGGGGCGTCGGGAAGTAGATGGGTGCAGCCGAGGACGCGCTGAAGATGAGAGAACAAAGGCGCCTCAGCCCGACGACGTTCCTGGGAGGATCCGCGGTTCTCGGTGGTCCCGTCGGGCAATCACCCGCGGAGCTGGCGCTGTCCATGCGCGATCGCCGCAGGCGCGAGATCACTGACGACGAGTTCGACGCGCGCTTCGTAGGCCAGGACTCCATCAAAGGACCGCCGCTGGATGCAAAGAGCCGCTTTCTGATCTCCGTACTCGGCGATACGTCCGAGGAGCGACAGCTAGTTGTCGATCGTTTCATGCCAGGTGCGGAGCTGCTCGAAGTCCCGGACACCGGTACCGTGCTGTTCCGCAAGTCGCCCGGGGAACAGTTTCGCAAGGCCGATCCGGGCCTATTCGAATCGCTGGGAGAGGGTTTCTCGGAGTTCGCGAAGGAGCTCGGCCGCGATGTCAGCGACTTCGGCGGGGAGACCTTCATCGTCGCCGGCGAGGCGCTCGCGCTCGCGGCCCGATTCCCTGGCGGAGGCCCAGCAGTAAAGGTTGGCATGCGGGCGCTCTTCAAACTGGCGACAGGCGCAGCACTGGGCGAGCTCGGGCAGCAAGGCGTCCAGGAAGCGTCCAGAACGAACGTCCAGGGACCGCGCGAGATTGGAGAGCAGGCCGTCTTCGAGGCCGGCATGTCGTTCGTCGGAGGCACCCTCGGCGCCGGCGTAGTGAAGGCCGGCAACGTCGCGCTGCGCGGCGGCGGGATGCTGGGAACCCGGGAGGGTGCCAGAGAGGCGATCCAAGCTGCAGAGCGACTCGGCGTCACACAGCCCCAGCTCTCCCAACTCAGCGATGTTCCGTTCATCCAGCGACTGTCGCGCCAGGCGGCATCCGTGCTTCCGTTCCTGAAGCGTCAGCAGGACAAGGCGTCCAAGGAGCTCCTCGAGCGCGTGCGCATCGAAGTAGACCCGATCGCGCGGGGCAACTTCCTCATCGAGTCGTCGAAGGCCTTCGCTGCAGATCGCCGCGCGATCCTCGACCTGGTCGAGGCGGAGGTGAAGTTCTCCAGGAAGACGCCGCGAGCGACGGCGGAGGCGATCGACCCGGAGTTCCGAGCGTGGTGGCAACGGTCCGGCGGCCGCGTCGACGGGGCCTACTCGGTCGCGAGGTCGATCGAGGAGCCGCAGTTTGTACTCGACCCCGCGCTCGATGCTGCGCGTCGGCTGAGGGAGGGCGTCTTCACGCCCGCTCGCCCGCGAACCGTGGTGCAGGAGACCGGGATCCTCGACGCTGCCGGGTATCCCATCATCGAAGAGGTGACCGAGGAGGGCGTGGTGCGCCTCGATCGCCTGGCGTCCGGTGTGCGCCAGGCAGTCGACGACCTGCTCGAGCTCGATCCCTCGCTCCCCGCAGCAATCCGCGAGAGCGGCGAGGAGATCTCGCGCACCGACCGGGTCCGGCAGATCATCAAGAACCTGCGCGACGAGGCCCTCCCCGGTCCGGAGGGGATGCGGGAGAGCAACTTCGTTGCCGACGACCTGCGCCGCACGCTCCAGCAGGTGCTCGACAACCCGACAAATCGCAACTCGGAGTTCGTGTTCGGTTGGCGCCGCGCAAGTCAGATGGCGCGCGAGCGGTTCGAGACGCGCGAGGCGGCCGCCGTGATCGACATGGTGAACCGCTTCAAGGAGCAGAGGCCGAGCGCCTACATCAACCGGCTGCTGAATTCTCAGGACCCCGCGCTGGTCGACAACCTCATCGCGGTACGCAGAGCGACGAGCAAGCCGGCGTTTGACGAGATCCGAAACGCCGCGGTCGGGAAGATCATGCGAGATCCCCGAAAGATCCGGGCGACGATGGAGAAGTTCGACGACCAGGCGCTGCGGATCCTGTTCCCGAAGCGCAGTCGCGAGGCGCTTCTTCGCGCCGGCGACCAGCTTACCGAGCTCTTCTCGACGAACATCCCCGATGCTCTTCAGCGCCAGTCTCAGGTCGGAGCCTTCATTCGGCAGGTCTTCGACACGAACGACACCGCCAACATCGCAGCGCTGCGCGCGCTCGTGGGCCGGAGCCCAAGCGTCTCCTTCGGCCGCTCGGTCCGATCCTCACTCGTAGACGACATTATTCGCAGGTCGACGGTAGTCGGCGACGACAACATCACGAAGCTAAGCGGGCGGGCGCTTCGAAACACGCTCGAGGCCTTTGACGAGAAGGGCTTGCTCGACATGCTCGAGCCGGAGACCAAGCGGATTCTCTCGGACGCGCGCGCCGTCGCGGTGATCCAGGACATCTCGGTCGAGGACCCCGGTACCGCGCTCCGCGGTGCCAGCATCATCAGCCAAGCCGCCCAGCTCTCGCTCACGGGGATCGTCGACCTGGTCCATCTACTCGGAGTCGGTCGGATCCTTCAAAGTCCCTGGGCCCGACGCCTGATCATCGGTACCGGCAGGTTCGAACCCTTCGAGGGCGGCTCCATCCGCCTCATTGGGGCGGCCGCCGCGGGTTTCGCTACGGACATCGATGCGGAAGCCGGGAATCGCGGCTTTGCCGCTGTGGAGCGCCTCCGGCAATCCGCGGCCTCGTTGGCGGGGAGCCGATGATGGAGACTTGGATCCAGCTCACGACGTCGGGAATTGCCGTCGCGATGGTTCCGCTCATCGCTGTGACCCTCTTGCGGACGGGCCGGATCCTCGAGCGCGTCGAAATGCTACGCGTCGCTCAGGAGAAGATGAACGGCCAGGTCGGAGACCACGAAAGCCGCCTGAGTTTCATGGAAGGGCGCACGGAGGGGGAAGCCGATTGAGGCCCGTACTGCGGACCAAGAGTGCGGCGGTCAAGCTGAATGCAGGCCACCTGGAGCCAGAGGTCGTCTGCATGCTCCACGCCGCGCAGGACACGGCGCCAGTCACCACCGACGGGGCGATCGTGATCACCAGCGCCAACGATGGCAGGCACAAGGACGGCAGCTTCCATGGCAAGGACCGCGTCTTCGACATCCGAGTGTGGAACCTGGTGAAGCCGTGGGAGATCGAAGGCCCGGCATGGGCTGGCCGGATCCAGGGGCGCCTCGAGGCGAAGCACGGCAAGCGCCGGTACGACGTCGTCTACGAAGAGCACCTGCATGAGATCCGGACCGGAGAACGCAAGGGAGAGCGCGTCCTCGTCGGTCACGTTCATCTGGAATTCGACGACAAGTCGGCCGTATCGGAGGGATCATAAATGGGGCTCGCGATGATCGCGTTGCTGCTGCTCCTGCCGTCCTGCGCGATGCATATCGGGCCAGGGGAGCACGGCTGGGTGATGTGGGATGTCTGCGGCTTTGAGGGCGGCGCCGAGGCCGAGCTCGAGGTCATGGGCAACGCCCTGCGGGTCGGATGCAGCGACAAACCCGCTGCCGTAGCAGACGAGGTCCCGATCACGGACCGCGTCACGGTCGATGAGTGAGCGGGGGGTGAGAAGGGAATGGGGCTCCTAGACGGCCGACTGCAGCGGCCGATCCCGAAGGAGGCGAAGCGGACGCTTGCAGAGATCCCGGAGCAATTCCGGGACGATGGCTGCTCGAGCTCGCCGGACGATCTCTTCGGCTTCGACTTCCGCTGGGCCTGCCGGATCCACGACTGGAGGTACTGCACCCGCTGTCACCCGGCCGGCTCGATGACGTGGCAGCGCAAGAACGACGCCGATGGGGAGCTCAAGGAGAACATCCGTACATCCCTGCCGTGGCGTTGGCGCTGGGTCCGGTTCCTCTACCACCACGCGGTCTTCGTGGGCGGGAACTTCGGCGCCTACGACACCTGCGGCCCGGAAGCGGGCCTGTGCTGCCGGCACGACCGGACGATGCCGGACTGGATGCGTTCGCTGGCGCCATGAGCCTGCCTCTCTCGGAGCCGCACCAGATCGATTGGGTCGATGTAGGCGAGTTCGTCCTCTGGTGCTGGCAGCTCTGCTGCTGGTACGGCGGATCGGTGACGGGGGGCTGCCGCACCGAGAAGCGGAACGCGCTTGTAGGCGGCCACGAGAAGAGCAAGCACCAGTTCGGGTCCGGGTGGGGGGAGGCGATCGATATCGTCTTCGACACGCCCGAGGGACGGCAGATGGCGATCGAGCGGACCGAGCACGAGCGCCCGCTCTACCACACCTACGTCGGCGAGCACTACGAGCCGACGCGGCTCCACGTTCAGGGCTGGAAGGTTGGCGAGTTGCCCCATCCGCGCGAGCTCCAGCTCAACCTGTCGGGATGAGGCGAGCGGTCTTAGTGCCCTGCCGTGCGGGCTGGCTAGACAACCTTGAGCGCGGATGGTGCGAGCTTTCGTGCACTCATGGCCCCAACCACCCGGGTGGTTCCTCTTTTTCCACCTCATATGAGGAGAGAAAACAAGAACCAGATGCAGAGGCATGCGACGGTTGCCGCCCCTCGTCGGTCAAGGCGATCCGCCCGCCGGCGAGATACTGGACGAGGCCCTGGCTCCGGAGGCTCCCCCCGAGGATTGTTGAACGACCCGGCACCGTATATCGATTGGTCTGAGGGCCGGGGCGCGGCCCTTATCTAGCACAGCCATGCCGAGCTGGACTATGCCGCGAGCTTGTTCCGCGCGCCGCGCAGGAATTTGATGGTCGACGCGATGGTTTTGTCCGGACACTCCACCAAGTCCGCGTGGCCGATGTCCTCGTAGACGATCACCTCGCAGCCCGGGACGTTGTCGACCACCCATTGCGCGCCGGCGCCGTCCGGGCCGGTGTGTATCGGGGTTAGCATGTCCTTGGCCGCGGTGATCACAAGCGTCGGATTCTTGATCTTCTTGCAGTCCTCGCGGAGGTCCATTTTCTCCATTGCGAGGCAGGCCTGTACCACCGTCTCGACCGAGTTGAGCTCGACCATCGTGCGCGCCATCTCGATCAGGCCGGGCCCTTCCGGGCCATCGAGATAGTCGGCACCGACCGCCTGTGTCACGACATGATCGGCGAACTCCGGCCCGCACCCCCAAGTCTGGGCCATACGGCGCCAGGTGCGGAACATGATCCGCCGCATGGTGTCGCATTTCGCGAAAGCGCAATCGCTGACCACGCCGATGCAGCGATCCGGATATTTCGCCGCGAATTTGAGCGCGATCATGCCGCCTGCGGAGGTGCCCATGACATGGGCCCGATCGATGTCGAGCGCATCGAGGAGTGCCGCCAGATCGTCCGCCCAGAGATCGAGGTCATACTGCATGAGCGGGCGATCCGATTGACCGTAGCCCCGCTGATCGTAGCTAATCAGCTTGAACTCCTTGGCGAGCCCTTCCCAGACCAAGCCGAAATTCTGCCGCCCGAAGAGCGAGCCGCCGATCAGAGCGAGCGGCTCGCCCTCGCCCATGAACTCGTAATAGATGTTGATCCCGTTGGCCTCGACCTTGGGCATGATGCTCTCCTTCGTTTGGCGACACAGGGATAAGCATCATATAAGGGGGTGGCGTCTGCAGGGCGAGCCGTGAGCCTGGTGGGGAGCGGAAGGTGGTGCCTCCCGAGCCCGTCCCATCGATCCACCCGATCGGATTCGGCGAATCGGGGCTCAGCAATTCTGCCTCGCCGAGCGGCTCGTACTTGGCGGCTGTCTACTCGACAGGGATCTTGAATCGAGAACGCGAGATGATCCGACCTGAGCCCTTCTCGGCGTCGACTTCTCCTCCCTCGTAGACCACCTCGCCCCGCCGAATCGTGATCTGCGGCCACCCGGTGACCTCCGTCCCGGCGTAGATCGAGAACCCGGTCTTTGAGAGGACGTCCGAGTCGGCGATGGTTCTTCTCTCGTCCGGATCCCAAATCACGAGGTCGGCGTCGGAACCGGGCGCGATGGTGCCCTTGCGAGGGTATAGCCCGAAGAGCTTTGCCGCGTTGGTGGAGGACACCTCGACGAAGCGTTGCAGCGAGATCTTTCCCCCGTGGACTCCTTCGGAGAAGAGCATGGGCAGCATCACCTGGAGATTGTTCACGCCGGGGCGAAATGAAGTGATGGTCTGTTGCGGGTCGAGCTTTTGCTCGCGGGTCCAAGGAGCGTGGTCGGTGGCAAGCGTGGCGATTGCCCCGCGTGCGAGCCCCTCCCACATGGCCTCCCGATCGTCCGCTCCTCGAATCGGTGGCATTCCGACGAAGAGCGCTCCGTCGGCCCGGCGGTAGTTCGCCTCCGTGAAGTGGAGGTACAGGGGACGCGTCTCGACGAACACAGGAAACCGCGACTGCGCCGCCTCGGCCGCCGCGAGGGCCCTGGCGGCCGACAGGTGGACGATGTAGATCGGCGCCCCCGTGATCTCCGCCATCGCCAGGGCACGTTCCGTCGCGACGACCTCGGAGATGATGGGGCGGCTCTCCGGGTAGTGTGCGAGCGAGGTCTTGCCGGCGCCCGTCAGCTCCTGCGCCGCGAACTCGAGCGCGGCGGCGTCCTCGCAGTGGATCGCGACGAGGATTCCCGCGTCTCGCGCGCCGCGCAGGAGTCGCAGGAAACCGGGCATTTCCGCGTCGAACGGCTCGAACGGCATGAAGACCTTGATCGAGGGCTGGCCGGCGGCGGCGAGCTCCGGTAGCTCCCCGATCACCGCCTCCGTGGGCTCGAAGATGGTCGTGTGGACGAAAACGTCGGCCATCGTCAGCTCTTCGATGGGAACGCTCTCCCGAGCCAGTGTCGCGAGCGGGCCCTCCCCAGGAGCTGGAAACGCCATGTGACCCACCGTGGTGATTCCCCCCGCGAGTGCCGCGCGGGTCCCGCTCTCGAAATCGTCGGCGAAGGCGAACTCCTCCGAGGACGTCAGGTGCACGTGGGGATCGACCCCTCCGGGCAGGATCAGGAGGCCGCTAGCGTCGAGAACCCGAGCATCCGTCTCAACTCGCTCGAAAGATCCGATCTCAACGATCGTTTCTCCCCGAATCCGAATGTCCGCCTTACGCTCCCCTTTGGCGGTTACAACGGTTCCACCCTGAATCAGCAGATCTGTGGCGACCGCTTGAGGCGACAGGCTCAGGATCGCGAGTACGGCCGTCGCTCCGGCGGCTTGGATAAAGGTCATACCATTAGACATCGCTGGGCTCCTTCTCAAAACGGTTCAGCGACTTGGTGGGGCCTGCGCCTCCATGCTCGCGTCCCCCGCTTCGCGAGGGTCAAGGCGTGTCGTCCAAAAAGCGCTCCTACCCTATGGAGGGGAGTTTAAGAGGGTCTTTCGGGTTCTGACAATGGCCTCCCCGTCCGATCGAGTCGCCTGAGGGCCCGGGAGGCGGGCCGACGGGTGCTCTCTACCTGATCGCTAGTACTCGTTGAGTTGAAACTTCAATTTATCATGGGCGCCGTCCGCTGCCGCCTGTTGGGGTATATAGTCTCAGGTCGAAGCCCCGAAGGCGGCTTCAGCGAGGACACGTGCCCGGATCCGCTCTGGTCGAACACGCGAAGCTTCACGAGGTGAGCGACGACCCGCTCGAGGCGCTCGAGTACTGCTACGCCCAGGGCTGGACCGACGGCCTGCCCGTCGTGCCACCAGAGACCGGCCGAGTCGAGGCGATGCTCCAGATCGGGGTCCGTCCGCCAGAGGCGGTGCTTGCCTCGCACCCGACGACGGGACGCGAGTGTACCGTGCTCGCCGCCGCAACCAACGCCGTCATGGCTGGCTGCCTGCCCGAGTACTTCCGAGTCGTCGTTGCGGCGCTCGAGGCGATGAACGAGCCAGCCTTCAACTTCCACGCCTCGACCGCGAGCACAGGTGGGTCCGCACCGCTGTTGATCGTGTCTGGTCCGCTCGTGGAGCAGCTCGAGATGAACGCGGGTGTCAACGTCTTTGGTCCCGGCAACCGGCCGAACGCGACGATCGGTAGGGCGCTCCGCCTGATCATCCTGAACGTATTCCAGATGACGCCTGGGCTCGCTGACAAGAGCACTCTTGGCCAGCCTGCCAAGTACTCGTTCTGCATCGGCGAGCGCTCCGACCCGGCGAACCCCTGGGACGGCCTGAACGTGGGGCTCGGCTACCCGCCCGAGGTGAGCAGCGTGACCGTCTTCGCCGCCGGCGGGTTCCACAACGTCGAGAACCACGGGGCGAGCACGCCCGAGGCCCTGCTCGAGACGATGGCCGACGCCATGGCCAACCTGGGCTCGATCACGGTCGGTCAGTCGGTCGTGGTGTTCTCGCCCGAGCACGCGCGCATCCTTGGCCGCGCGTCGTGGTCGAAGGCGCAGGTGCGCGAGTTCCTCTTCGAGCGCGGTCACCGCAGCGTCGCTGCCATGACGCGGGTGGGCAAGTACGTGCCGCGCGACCACGAAGTCCAGGGAAGGGCAGCCGTGCATCGGGGTCTTGGCCCCGATGACATTCTCATAACCGTCGCGGGCGGCGACGCTGGCGGGCACTCGGCCTTCATCCCGTCCTGGAGCCGCACCCGCGCGTCGACCATGCAGTCGAAGCCCATCGGCGTCTGCATGGATTGTGAGCCAGAATGAAGCTCGTTGATCCGACCGTCCGCGCCCCCAAGTCCGCCAACGCCCACGCGCCGCGCCTGGCCAAGCTGGACGGCGCCCGCATGGGCCTGCTCTCGAACGGCAAGGCAAACGCCGACGCGCTGCTGCGCGAGACCGCTCGCGTGTTCGCCGAGCGCCATGGCAGTCAGAGCGTCGAGTTCATCGACAAGCGAGATGCCAGCCGTCCGTCAGCGCCAGAGCACTTGAGGCGGCTCTCGGAGCACGTCGAATTCCTGATCACGGCCGTCGGGGATTGAGGGTCCTGCTCCACGTGCAGTGTGCACGACGGCATTAGCTTCGAGCAGCTCGGCCTTCCCGCTCTGGTGATCTGCACGCATCCCTTCGAGGAGACCGGGCGGAACCTGGCGCGCTCGCTGGGACTGCCGGACTACCGCTTCGCACTGATAGAGCACCCGATCGGGAGTGCGAGCCGGTGCGAGCTGGCTGCCCGCGCCGAGGACGCGTACCTGCAGGGCCTGGAGATCCTGGTCGAGCCCGCAAGCCGGTAACCGAGTTCGGTTGCGGTGGGGATGAAGTCAACCTGCTGCTGCCTGGCAGGAACTGCGGCTGGCCGCTGTCCTCGAAGGGCCTGGACTACGACGGCACGCCAGTGGAATACCACAAAGAGCTCGGCCTCGAATTCGATCTCAGTGACATCGAACAGCCTGTGGTGGACCTGACACCCTCTCCAGCGGTTTCGAGCTTCATCTTGTACGCGGGGAACGCCTTTCCCGAGTGGCAGGACGACCTCATCGTCGGCACGCTCAAGGCGACAGATCTCTACAGAATCGTCCTGGACGGCGACCGGTTGGTCCACATGGAAACCCTGCTCGAGGATCTCGTCAGGATCAGAAACGTCGAGACCGGCCCCGACGGAGCGATCGGCCAGAATGGCAGTGGACCGCCGGAGCCGTCAGGTTCCATACTGATGACTGCCAAACTTGACCCTGGGGAGCGAAACGGATGATCGTCGAGCAAGTCTGGACCGGAAACGACTATCGCAACTTCAACTACCTGATTGCCTGCCCGGAGACCGGCGAGGCGCTCGCGATCGATCCGCTGGATCATGCGAAGTGCTTGGCCGCCGCCAAGGAGCGTAGTTGGGAGATCACGCAGGTCCTCAACACGCACGAACACTTCGACCACACGGGGGGCAATGCGGCGCTGATTCGCGCGACCGGGGCAAAGCTACTGGCGCACGCCAACGCCGGGGACAGGATTCCTGATGTGGATGTGGGGCTCTCGGCGGGCGATGTGGTCTCGGTGGGCAAGACTGTCGAGCTCGAGAGCCTGGACACGCCGGGGCACACCATGACGCACGTCTGCCTGCTCTCGAGGACGGATGTCCCCGCGCTGTTCTCCGGCGACACGCTCTTCAACGCCGGCGCGGGGAACTGCCGTGGAGGCGGGCACCCGCAGCAACTCTACGAGACGTTCGCCGAGCAACTGTCGAAGCTACCGGACGAGACGCTCCTCTACCCGGGGCACGACTACATCGCGAACAACCTCGGGTTCACGCTGGATCGCGAGCCAGACAACGACCGAGCTCGTCAATTGCTCTCCGAGATCGGCGACCAGGACCCGAACGCCGCGCTGGTCTCGACGCTCGCGCTCGAGAAGAAGGTCAACGCCTTCTTCCGCCTGCAAAGCACGACCGTGATCGCGAGACTACGCGATGCCTTCCCGGACCTGCCTGATCAGCCCGACGCGCGGACCGTGTTCTTGAAGCTGCGCGAACTTCGGAACAGCTGGTAGGCCCCATGGACGCAACTCGCCAACAAGTCGCAGTGGTGATTGGGGCGACTTTCGAGTGGCGGGCAGATGGTGGCAACACCGAATCGAGCGGGAACGGCTGAGTGATCGTTCGGATCTGACAGCCGGTGTGTAGCCAACGGGACGGATCAGGGCGGACTCGAGCGGACGCTCGCGAATACCCGGGTGGGACGGATTGAAAATCCGCGTGTCGGCAGTTCGATCCGGCCCCGCGCCACCACGGGAGTCTTTCAGTTTCAGGGGCTTATGCGGGCAGCAGGCGCACGGCCATGTTGATGGGCCCTGGGAAGTACAGGCCGTGTGTGCGACGATGGGGTGGATTTAACCGGGGGAATGCTATGGATCGGCTCGAGGTCATCAGGAACCACGGTGCGGCGGTTGCGGAGACAGTTTCTTCGGTCTATGTGCCTCCCTTCCAACTCACAGAAGGGCAGCTACCACCCATCGCTGCGAACGGAGGTTTATCCTACATGTCGTTCGATCAGGACGGGGATGCGGGAACTGCTGCGGCGACGGAGGCGGCGCTCACCCAGATTGCCGAGGGGAAGGGGCAGGCAGTTATCGACACGCTCGACAACGCTCCCTCCGGCCCCATCGAGACCGAATGGGGCGTCGGGTTTCGTAGCTACTCAGAGTGCCTGGAGTATATCCGGGCGAACAACATCGAAGCCCCTGAAGGCGGCCTGGCGCTTCCGCTCCGCTACACCGTCCACGAGCAGCCGTCCTACACCATTGTCTCGTCGAACGCACTATGGGGGGACCCGGCGCGCGAGGCCGAGGCAAGAGCGTTGCGCAAGGAAGAGCACGACATCGGACGGCGGTATCTCTATTTTCCGCAGGTGATGCGCGACGCGCGACGCATGGAGGAGTACCACCCAGATCTTTTGCCCAACAGCCCCGAGTGCATGGACAGGCTTGGCGTCTCGCTGGCGCACTGCGAGTCCGAGTGCGAGAACTTCTACGACGCGGCGGAGGTGGAGCGCGTGTTCTACCCGGAGATGGAGAAGCTCCTCCTGGAGTTTTTCCCGGACGCGACAGATGCGCTCGTCTACAACCACGACGTGTTTGACAAGGACTACGAGGGCGACCGCACGGAGGACCAGGACAACAAGAACCCGGGTGTGAACGCCAACTACGCCAACCTCGTGCACAACGACCTGAACGACAACAGCGGCCGCGTGCGCTGCCGCGAGCTGCTCACGAAGAACCTGCGGAACTTCGGGCGCGAGCAGCACTACACGGAGGAGCAGGCCGACGCGAAGATGTCGCGGCGGTTCATGTCGATCAACCTCGCCAAGCCGATGGAGACCGTGCGCCAGAATCCCTTCGTGCTCTGCGCCTGGCCCTCTTTCGCCGACCAGCCGTACATCACCAACTACCGCATTTACGACGACCGCGTCGGCGAGACGACCCGCTTCACCCACCGCCCCGACCACGAGTGGTACTGGCTTCCCGAGCAGAAGCCCACCGAGGTCTCGATGCTCAAGTGCTACGACTCTGTCACCGATGGCTCCGTCTCGCGCTGGTCTTTCCACACTGCCTGCATCGACCCAACCGCGCCCGACGACGCTCCCTGCCGCAAGAACGTCGTGGTGCGATCCTACGTCTTCTTCTAAGCAGACAAGGGGGGCGTTGAGAGACGAAGGTCCCCCTTTCTCGGGCGCGCCGTGATCGAAGACATCGTCGAGATCGAACAGCTGCTCAACCGGTACTGCCACGCAGTAGACCGAGGAACCGTCAGCGACATCATGGACGTGTTCCACGATGACGCCGTGCTGTTGCCACGCTATCAGAGCGAGGAGAGCTTCAAGGGCAAGGAGGCCGTGCGAGGTTGGTATGAGAAGTACGACAAGACGACCAGAGACCAAACTCGTTCTCTCCGTCACACCATCAGCACGCCCATGATCCAGGTGGACGGGACAGGGGCAACCTCGGTCTGCTACCTGGACGCCGACGGGATCGATTCGAGTTCGGGCATACCCTTTCAGGTGCTGGGTCGATATGAGGACAGGCTGATCAAGGAAGACGGGCGCTGGTGGATCGCCGAACGGGCCATCATCGGAGTGGGTAGCTACAAGCTTGGTGAAGCTCGGGAGATCCCTTAGCCCGGAGATTCGGCCCGCAGGTGAGCGTGCTGGAAGATCGTCGCTAGGGGTATATGCTGAGGCCACCGGGGAGAGAGGGAAGGGCGCTCACCAGGAGACCCGCCATGAGAACGAAGGCGTTGATGATCGGATCGCTCATAGCATGCGTAGGGGGCGTTGCGGCGGCTTCCACAACCAAGGTCCCGGAATCGGTGACGGTCGAGATCCGAGACTCAGACCTCGATCGTGCCCAAACCATCCGTGCGATTCTCGAGGTATGTACGTATCTGGAAGAGACGTACCCGAAGACACACAAGCGCATCGACTGTCTGGAGCTCTTCCAGAACTGGGTACCGAAGTCGAGCGGCTAGCGACGTAGCGCAACGCATAAAGCCGCTGTGGCAGCAGCTACCAGCCCGCCAGCGCGGCCGCCCTTTCCCGGTGCACCGCCGGCGCACCCAGGAACGCCCGGTCGAACATGGCGCGCTTGAACAGGATCTGGACGTCGGATTCCCACGTGAAGCCGATACCGCCGTGAGCTTCGACCGTATCGCGCGCGGTCTGCATGAACACCGACGTGGCGTGCGCCTTGGTCAGTGCGGCCGAGCGCTCCGACTCCTCCTGGATGTGGTCATACGCATGCGCCGCGTACCAGCAAAGGAAGCGCACGGGATCGACCTTGATCGCCATGTTCGAGAGCTGGTGCTTGAGCGCCTGGAAGTGGCCGATGGTCACACCGAACTGCTGGCGAGTGTTCGCGTACTCGGCCGCCATCTCCACGCAGCGCGCCGCTCCGCCGTAAGCATCGGCAGCGAGCAGGATCAGGCCAGCGTCTCGAACGCGGCCTGCGGCCTTCTGTCCGTGGGGCAGCAGGTCGAAGGGAGCCCCCTCGAAGCTAAGCCTGTCGAGGCGTCGGGTGCGGTCTGCCCCGTCGATCGGCTCCGCCTTGACCCCGGAGCCGCGCTCGACCAGCACGAGTCCGCCGTCTGCTGTGCCAACGACGATCAGCTCCGCGAGGGATCCGTACGGGACGTGCTCCTTGACACCGCTGAGCGTAGCGTTCGCGCGCAACGTCCAGTCGTCGGGCTGCCAGCCACCGGCTTCCGCGAACGCCACCGTGCCGGTCGCCTCGCCCAGCGCGAGCCTCGGCAGCCAGGTCTTCTTCTGCTCGTCGCTCCCGCCGAGTAGCAGCGCAAGTCCAGCGAGCGAGTGGCCCAGGATGGGGCCGGGCGCGGCGCCGTGCCCCAGCGCCTCGGCGACCAGCGCCAGGTCCAGCAGCTCGAGCCCTGCCCCGCCGAACTCCTCGGGGATCGCGGTCCCCCCCAGGCCGATCTCGACCAGGGACTTCCAGAACTGCGGGTCGTGACCGGAGTCGCCGTCGAAGACCTCACGCACACGCACGAGCGGGCACTTGTTCTCCACCAGCTAACGGGTCGTTCCGAGGAGCAGCTCCTGCTCCTCCGAGATGTCGAAATCCACGGCTACCTACTCCTCTGGGCGGCCCGGTCCCGCGGGACTCCCAGCCCCCGCTCGCCGATGATGTTGCGCTGGATGTTCAGCTGCTAGCAGCGAAGGGAGGACGCGACCTCTTTCGCGAACAGCTCCATCGAGCGCTGCGTCTTCTCTGGGGCGAGGCCAGGCATGTGCATGCAGAGCACGATATGCGTCGTGCGCGAGGCCGATGTGTGCTCGAGGAGCAGCCTGGCTACGTCGTCTGGCGTCCCAACCACCGGGACGTTTGCCCGGGTCGGGTCCAGGTTTCGCAGCTCCGAGGCTGGCGGCACCGGTGCCGCGAGCGGGTCGCCCTTGATGTCCGCGGCGGCAGTCGCCCACTTTCCGTACCACGTCAGCAGGTAGTGCAGGTGTTCCTGGCAGTCGTCGAACGCCTGCTCTCGCGTCGGAGCCACGTAGGTAAAGTGCAGCTGCGTCGCCCCGAAGTTCGAGGGGTCGCGGCCCTCTTCTACCAGGGTTTGGTCGTAGAGCTCCTGCAAGGCGGGCCCCCACGTTCCGAGAAAGTGACAGCCGAGGCGCGCCGCGCGCTTCACGCCGGTCGGCGCGCGAGCTCCGACCCAGATCGGGGGGTGCGGACTCTGCACGGGGGGTGGCGAGAGTTCCACATCCTTGATCTGGTAGTGCTTCCCCGAGTAGGAGAACGGCTTCTGGGTCCATGCCCCACGGACGACCTCGACGCCCTCGCGAAGGCGCGAGCTACGCTCGCGCCGGGAGATCCCGAAGCCCTCGAACTCGTTCGGCGCGTAGCCCTGACCAAATCCCAGGTCGAGGCGGCCGTTGGAGAGGATGTCCACGGTCGCGGCGTCCTCCGCCACGCGCAGAGCGTTGTGCAGCGGCAGCAGGATCAAAAAGGTGCCGATGCGGATCTGGCGGGTCCGCGCGGCGATGTTCGCCGCGATGGGCAGCAGCGACGGCGCGTACCCGTCTTCGGCAAAGTGGTGCTCGGTGAGCCACGCCGTGTCGTAGCCGAGATCTTCCGCGACCTGAATCTGGCGCAGCTGCTCGGCGTAGAACTCGGGCCAGTCGACACGCCACTGGGGCGGGTTTCGGAACGGAAACAGGAGGCCGAGGTTCATGCGTTCCTCCGCGGTGATGGAGACCCATTGTATACGCTGGAGAGCCCCTTGCATGTCCGCAGCCCTCTCCATAGGATCCGGGGTCAGGTCCAAGTGGAGGGCAGGCCTGTGAGTTCAAGCGCAGAAACCGCGGAGAAGAGGGACCCGACCGCCGCCCAGCACGCGGCGGACCTGACTGATTACGCGGACGAGGGTGCGTGGCGTGCTGCGCAACTGGACAACCGCGGCCCCATCCGCTTCGACGCGAGCGGCGCGCTGCATCCGGACATCCTGGAGGCGTACTGGAGACATGGCTGCTACGTGTTCGAGGGAGTGATCGATCCAGCCGAGATCCGGGAGCTCCGCGCCGACGTCGCCTCCCTGCTCGACCGCGCGCCCACGGGGGAGCACGCGGAGGTCGACGCGCACGGGCGGCCAGCGTTCGGGCGCGAGTTTGCGGTGAACCCGTATCTCTTCGTCAAGCCTCTGTCGGACCCCTGGGGTGGCACCGAGCTCCTGAACGGTCGGCATCCGACCCGGATGACCCAGCCGGTCCCCGCCGGGGACGCGCCTGCTGAGGTGGTGCACCTGCTTTTGGGGATGTGCCAGACGATGGAGTCCGGTCTGCGTCTGTACGAACATCCCGACCTCCTGGCGATCGCCGAGGCCATCAACGGCGAGGACTTCGTGCCGTACAACGATGCGACATTCGTCAAGCTCCCGGGTCTGGGCGGCTCGGTCGCATGGCATCAAGACGGCGTGACGCACTGGGACTCACCCAACTGGGACGAGGGGATCCACGGCTTCAACTTCCAGGTCCAGCTGTACGACTGCACGCCGCGCAACTGTCTGTGGGTGGTGCCGGGTGCGCACAAGCAGGGTCGGATCGACATCCGCGCGCTCGTTGCCGAGAACGCCGGGTCCGAGCTGCTTCCCGGTGCGGTGCCCCTTGTGTGCAAGCCCGGCGATGTGACGATCGCCAACCGGCAATTGCTGCACGCCTCCTTCGCCAACACCTCGCCGGATCTCCGCGTGTCGCTCACCTTTGGCTTCCATCGCCGCGCGTCGGTGCTGGGCGCCAGGGGCGCGTTCGGCCAGAAGTCCGCAGTGGTTTACGACGCGGACCGGATCTTCGAGCGGGCGAGCGTGATCGCGGTGGCGATCGACGCGCGCGCTGGGCACTACCCCCAAGAGCGCCGTTTTCGCTACCGGCCGTTCGCGGGCCTGGAAGACCAGTTTCGTTTCACAGAAGCGAACTTCGAGCGCGTGATCCGCAACTACAACCTGAAGGACTTGTCCATCTAGCGGACAACCTCCGGCTTGAGGATGTCGTCCGAGCTCCCGACGCGAAAGGCCCGGTCCACACCGAGCTCCTCCCAGGAGACCTGCGAGCCGTCCGCGCGCGAGACCGTGAATCCGGCGTCGCGGATCATCCTGTAGGTGTCTCTCGCCGGACGTCCCCGCGTCGTCAGATAGCCCTCGACGAAGAGCGAGTTGGCCGGGTAAAGCGCGAGTGGCTCCATCGCTCCCAGGTGGCCCTCGCGTCCGGCGGCGATCCGGATCTCGGCGCTCGGGTTGGCGAGCCGGAACATCGCCAGGATTCGAAGAGCGCGGTCCGGAGTGATGCTGTGGTCCGTCTGGATCGGATTGCCCTCGATCGGGATCAGGTAGTTGATCGGGATCGAGGCGACCTCGAGCTCGCGGAGTCGGAGAGCAACCTCGACGATCTCGTCATCGTTCTCGCCCATACCCACGATCATCCCGCAGCAGTTCTCGAGACCGACGCTGCGGGCCGCCTCGATGGTTGCGATGCGATCGGCGTAGGTGTGCGTCGTACAGATCTCCCCGTAGCGCGACTCGCTGGTGTTTAGGTTGTGGTTGAGCCGGTCGACGCCCGCGTCCTTGAGCGTCTGTGCCGTCGCGGCATCAAGCAGACCCAGTGATACACAGATCTGGACCGGGACCTCGCGCTTGATTTCCCACACTGCCTCGGCGAGCCGCTCGATCTGTTTCTTCGTAGGGCCGCGACCACTCGCCACGATGCAGTAGCGGTAGGCACCGACCTGGTAGGCGTTGCGCGCCTCGGCGAGTAGCTGGTCCTTGGACTTCCAAGGATAGGGCTTGAGCGGTGCGAGGCTGACGTTCGATTGTGAGCAGTAGCCGCAGTCCTCCGGACAGCGAGCGTTCTGCGCATTGTTCAGCACGTGAACCTGTACGGTTCGCCCCCAGAAGTACTCCCGCGCTACAAAAGCCTCGTGAAGGAGCGGGAGCAGGGGAGCCTTCCCATCCAGCAGCCCCGCGAGCGTTGAGGCCTCCAGGGGGGCGCCTCGGATACACTGATCGGCCAGATTCACGGCGCCAACATATCAGATTCCACAGCGTCGCAATTGGTTCACTAGCGGTTTTGCCGTCTCGCGCTTGGAAACGCTGGACCAGCCGGCTCTTGCTCGCGCAGTTGACAATCGCCGGAGGTCGACTCGGAATTGTGCCTGTCGGGCGTGGCGGGTGATTCGGCGGGGCTTCTCTGCCATCATGGAGCGATGCAGGATGGCAACGACGACCCCTCGCAGAGCAAACCGCAGCTCGCGGCTGTGCCCGCCTCCCCGTTGGCAGCTTCGCCCGAGGCCAGCCCCGCGCTCCAGGCCACGGATGACCATCCGCTCACGCAGGAATCGTTTCGGGCCATCTGCAGCTCCAACCAGCGCGCCGGGCGCTGGGAGCCGGCCGACGAGATCCAGGTGCGTGCCATCTGCGGGGAGGTCACGCTGGACTTCACGCTCGCCGAGCTGCCGCCGAGCGGAATGATCGAAATCGACGCCCAGGCGATCTTCGGCGAGGTCAAGATCATCGTGCCCGATGGCGCGGAGATCGAGCTCGAGGGTACGCCGTTCTGCGGAAGCATCGAGCAGCACGTGAGCAAAAAAGGGGTGGGGGAACGGATCCGCAAGTGGGTCACGGGGGAGCGCGATCAGGATCTCCCAGCTCCCTCCCCTCCCCCGGAGCCACCCTACTTCCGTATCGACGGTCGCGCGATCTTCGGCAGCGTCAAGGTGCTTGCTGGAAGCTGAGCTAGTCGTCCAGAAGACGGATCACCCCAGCCGTGCCGTCGACCTCGACCCGCTGGCCGTCGTGCAGCTTTGTCATCAAGCGATCGACGCCTGCGACGCACGGCTTGCCATATTCCCGCGCAATCACCGCACCGTGCTGGAGGATACCCCCCACCTCCAGCAGGACCGCGGCGGCGTTCACGAACAGGGGCGTCCAGCCCGGGTCGGTCGTGTAGGCGACCAGGATGTCGCCCTTCTCGATCGGCTTCTGGTGCGGGTCGTGCAGCACTTTGACGGGACCCGTCACCACACCAGGCGAGACAGACACCCCACTCAGCTCGCCGGGCTTCTCCAGTCGGGGCGGCGGACGCAAGATCTGGCCGCGCGAGTCGATCAGCTGAGGGAACTCCCGCACATGGGCCTTGAGCAGGTCGGGGAACAGCTTCCGCTCTTTGCGACGCTGGCGCAGATCCAGCGAAGGATCCCGCTCGGCCATCTCGAGGTCGTCGAACACCAGGTCGAAGACGTGATCGGGCGCGTCCAGGCGACCGGCGTCGACCAGACGTCGGCCCTCGATCAGGACGCGCTTGCGGACCGCGTAGCTCATCAGGATCAGGTGGTACTTGGGATCGTCGCGGGTTCCGGCCAGGAGATCCATGATTCGGTAGGCGCGCCTCAGTCTCCGCCGCCGCAACCAGCCCGCGCTGCGCATCAGCTCTTCGTACGCTCGTCGCCGTTCATCGATCTGGAGCAGATGGGCCGCCTCGGGATCGAAGCTCCCCTCGTCGACGCTCATGCAGGACATCTGTCGCACAGCGAGCGAAGGGTCGTCGGCGTAGCGCGGGCTGGCCAGATCCATCTCCAGGGGACCGCGACAGCCAAACTTCTCGAGAAAGCCGTCCCATGCCTCCAGAAACTCCGGGGCCATCTCGCGGTTCCGGATCCGCTCAGCCAGCTCCGCCTGGTCGGCCAGCTCGGAGCGGTCGAGGAGCTTCGCCAGGCGGAACAGGGCGATGCCCATCTCGACGACCACGTTGCCGGGGAAGCCCCGCTTGAGGTTGTCGGCGAGGGCCAGCCCCTCCGCCGACTCCCTGCGGAACGTGCGATCGACGGTCATGAGTCCGCCCACCACAAAGGCCGCGAGCGCGGGCAGCGTCACGTCGAAGAATAGTGGCCCCCACTCCTCGGGATACCGGCGTCGGAACTCGGCCAGAGGAAGCCCGTAGTCGACGTTCCGGGTCATCTCTGTTTCGTAGGCCCTGACAATGGGCGCGTAAGCCCGGTACACCCGCTCGGGAGACACGATCCCCCGAAGCGAGTTCCAGAGGAAGCGCCGCAAGCCCCATAGGGCCAGGGGAATCCATCTCACCGTCCAGAAGCGCAGGTACGCCGGTTTCGCTGCCGTGCGGTAGCGCTTCCGGTCGACGCTGGCCAGCGTCTCGGCCAGGAGCGCGTTGACGTAGGAGGCGCCGTTCGCGGCCAGCGCCTTCGGGCTCGCGAGCCACAACAGCTCGGACAGGTTCGTGTACGCCCGGCACCCGGCGGTAAAAGAGAGGCCGGACTGAGGGGTGCCGCTCAGAAACGGCGAGCCGACCAGCGGCCCGAACAGGCCGCGCAGCACGTCTTCCACCCAGTCGAGCCCCATCGGCGAGATGGCTCCGTTGATCGTCAACCCGTCCGAGAGGGCTGCGTCCATGTACAGCCGCCGTCGTTCGCCCGGCTTCGTCAGCATCTCGGGTGGGAGCGGAACCCAGGCCGTGATCGGGCGCGCCTGGAGCACGTAGAGCTCGTCGCCGGCGTAGGCCCACTCGATGTCCATCGGCCGCTCGTAGAGCTCCTCGATCCGGCACAGCACGTTGGTCAGCTCGCTGACCTGCGCGTCGCGCAGAGTGCTCTCCGCCGAGCGGTGGCTCTGCCGTTCGAGCGTTCCACCGTTCGGATCGAGCCAGATGGACACCTGCTTCGCTCCCAGCGTCCTCTCCAGGACGCGCCGGTCGACCTTGTCGACCACGAAGTGGTCGGGCGACGCTCGACCCGCAACGACCGACTCCCCCAGACCCCAGTTCGCGTCGATGACGGCCTCGTCGTAGTCGTTCGTGAGCGGGTTGAGCGAGAAGCCCACTCCAGCTACCTCGCTGTCGAGCTGCTGCTGCACGACAACGGCGATCCGGGGAGAGAGCACGTCGAAGCCGTGCTCCTGCTTGTAGACGAGTACACGCTCGTCCAGGCTGGAGGCAAAGCAGTGTCGCACTGCGGCTTCCAGCCCCTGCGAACCCACCCCCAGCCGGGTCTCGTAGCCACCCGCAAATGACGCCGACGCCAGGTCTTCCTCTGGCGAAGACGAGCGCACTGCGAAGAGCGCCTCCTGGCCCGCTCCGGCGAGGCTCTTGCGGAGCTGCTCCAGGGCATCTCCCTGTCGCTCCGTCAGCGGGAGCGCGGAGCAGAGCTCTTTCAGCGCCTCTGTGACTGCTCCCCACTCGTCCCTGCTGCTGATCGCCAGCGCCGTCCATTGTGCAGAGGCGCGGAGCTCCTCGAACCATGGCTCGAAGAAGCTTGTGGTAAGCACGGCCCCCCGTGGAACGCGCAACCCGGCCTCTGTCATCCTGATGAGGGAGAGCCCCTTCCCGCCGACCTCCGCGAGAGTCGTCTGCGCGGTCCCGGGGAAGGAAACGACAAGGGTCATGTCGAGGCCTGCAGGAAGTGCGGTTCTCGGAGCGACGTTAGAGCTCGCTCTTGAGGAACTCCAGGGTGCGCTTGGGCGCGCCTTCGTCCGCCGGATACGGCGCCGCGCCGAAGTCCGTCACGCCCGCATCGCGGAGCCGTCCCAGCTCGGCGCGCAGCGCGGACTCGTCGCCGACGATGGCCACGTCGCCCGGGCTATTGAGGCCTTCGCGATCCAGCATCGCGCGATAGGACGGAAGCGTCCCGTACATCTGAAAGATCTTGCTGGCCTCCTCGCGGGCGCGGGCTGCGTCACTCGTGAGCGCGATCGGGAACCCCGCCACGACCCGCGGCTCGGGCCGACCCGCCGCCTCAGCGGCCGCACGGATTGCCAGAACCGTGAAGCCCTCGAGGGTCTTCGTTCCCGTCATCCACGTGATCGTCCCGTCTGCGAGCTCCCCCGTCACCTGGAGCATGCGCGGCCCGAGCGCCGCCACCAGGATGGGCACGTCGCTGACGTCTGGAACGCTGACCTGGGCGTTCACGCGGAAGAACTCGCCCCGGAACGCGACTTGCTCGCCGGCGAGCAGGGACTTCAGCACGGAGAGGTACTCGCGCGTGTATGCGGCGTGCCGCGTGTACGACAGCCCCAGCATGTTCTCGATCACAATCTTGTGTGAGAGGCCAATACCCAGGCTGAAGCGCCCGCCGGCGGCGGCTTGAGCCGTGAGCGCCTGCTGAGCGATGGCGACAGGGTGCCGCGGGTGCATCGGGACGACGGCGGTCATGAGCTCGATCCGCTCGGTCTCCCGGCCCACAACGGTAAGTGCCCCGATGGCGTCGTGGCCAAAGATGTTCGGCATGGCAAGCACGGGGAACCCGTCCGATTCCGAAGCCCTCGCCTGGCGGACGATCTCGTCCAGCCCGGCCGTAGGGTCGAGGGTCATCAGTGCGATGCGCATTCGCGTTCTCCTTTTCGGGCCTGCACGCGCGGCCAACGAGTGGCTCTGCTTGATCCAGCGGAAAGAGACAGTCTGGCATACCCCGCAACACGAAGGGAGTCGACGAGTTACCAGGAGTCCCCACATGGGGCTCACACGTTCCCCCTCGGAGGTCGATAGGTATCAGAGCGGGTGCGTTGGCCACGACGGGCGGGACGTTCACGCCTCTCCGCCAGCGATAGCTGTGGGTCGCCGCTGTTGAGTGAAACTCGAGCTGCTAGCCAAAGAACCGGAGGTCCGCTGCAAGCTCCCACGCGCGGGGTGTCACGGCCGTGGCTGATGACCACCTGCGTCTGCGTGGCACTGCTGGCGGCCGGGTGGTCGATTCGAGAAGAACGCTACATCACCCCCGAGGAAGGTCTCGGATACCAGCTCGGAGTGGCGGGTGCAGGCGCGATGTTCCTCATCCTTCTGTACTCGGCCCGAAAGCGGCTGCCGTCCATGGCGACCTGGGGCTTGCTCCCAAACTGGTTTCGGTGGCACATGGTCCTTGGGGTGGTCGGCCCGATCCTGGTCCTCTTCCACTCGAACTTCCAGCTGGGCTCTACCAATAGCAGCGTAGCCCTCTTCTCGACCCTGCTCGTCGCCGGAAGCGGTCTCGTCGGCCGATTTATGTACTTGAAGGTCCACTACGGCCTATATGGACGACGGGCGCAGGCCAACGAGCTTCTCTCGGCGCTGACTCAGGCCGAGGGCAAGGCGCGTCCGCTGCTGGAGGTCTTCCCGGAGGTCCTGGAGCCCCTGGCCGCATTCGAGAGCCGCCACACCACCCCACCGAGCAGCGCGCTCACCGCTACCTGGCGCCTGCTGACGTCGGGTCTCAGGGTCGGGCGACTGCGCCGGCGCTGCATGGGCTACCTCGATCCCGTCCTCTACGAGGAGCGAGCAGCCACCCGCCTCTACATCGAACGCCTTCGCGGCATCGTCCGGTTCACGGCCTGGGAGCGCCTGTTTCGCCTCTGGCACGCCATCCATGTGCCGCTCTTCGTGATGCTCATCGCCACAGCCACCATCCATGTTCTCGCTGTCCACATGTATTGATTCGGCTCGACGCGTGCTGCGGGTTGCCCTCCTGGCCAGTGTCGCGCCGGGTTCTGCTGCAGGCATCGATCTCGAGAAGATCATCATGCCGGGAGAGGTGATACGCGGCCACGAGGACCTCGAGGGGGAATGCAGCAACTGTCACAGACCGTTCCAGAGGACAGAACAGCGTTCACTCTGCCTCGACTGCCACGACGCCGTAGCCGAGGACGTCAAGGGAAGGAGCGGGTTCCACGGCCGGAGTAACGCCCTCGCCATGGAGTGCAGCACCTGTCACACGGAGCACATCGGACGAGACGGTGACATCGTCGGCCTGGACCCAGAGACGTTCGATCACGACTTCACGGACTTCGGGCTGGTCGGCCGACATCAGAGCGTGCCGTGCGCGGAATGCCACCCCTCCGAGGAGCTGCACCGCGATGCCATGTCCGACTGCGTGGACTGCCACGGCGAGGAGGACCCCCACGACGGAGACCTCGGCAATGAGTGCCAGGACTGCCACAACCCGAAGTCCTGGACGCGGATCGGATTCGATCATGACGAGACGCGTTTTCGGCTCGTGGGTAGGCACGCTCAGGTCGCGTGCAGCTTCTGTCATCCCAACGAGCAATTCGAAGAGACCCCGATGGACTGCTACTCCTGCCACCGGCTCAACGACGTTCACTCAGGCCGCTTCGGGCGCAAGTGCGAAGATTGCCACTCGAGCCGCGCGTGGGAGGTGATGTCTTTCGATCACGATAGGGACACGGACTTCCCTCTCGTGGGATCGCACAAAAGGGTGGAGTGCGATAGCTGCCACACCGGCAATCTGTACGCAGTCGAGATGCAGACGGACTGCTACTCCTGCCACCGCTCGGATGACAGCCACAAGGGGCGCTTCGGGCGTTCCTGCGACTCGTGTCACTCACCAAATGGCTGGGAGCGGCTCAGGTTCGATCACGACGCTACCGATTTCCCCCTGAGGGGATTGCACGAGCAAGTTGCGTGTGTCCGATGCCACACCCGCACCATCGGCGAGTCGAAGCTCGGCACCGACTGTCAAGCGTGCCACTTGCAAGATGACGTTCACAAGGGACAGCAAGGCAAGGAGTGTGGGCAGTGCCATCAGGAAACGGGCTGGAGCGCAAGTGTCTTCTTCGATCACGACCTCACAAGGTTCCCCCTCCTGGGTCTCCACGCTGCAGCGACCTGTGAGGACTGCCATGCGACGACAGCCTTCCACGATGCTCCGACTGGCTGCGACGACTGCCACCGGGGCGACGACTTTCACGAGCAGACCCTCGGTCCAGGCTGCCAGCTCTGCCACAACCCGAACGGATGGAGCTTCTGGCAGTTCGATCACGATCGGCAGACTGACTTTCCTCTCGAGGGAGCTCACGTCGAGCAGACGTGCCGGGACTGCCACGCACAGCCCGTGGCCAGGAAGATCCAGACCTCGAGGACCTGTGGCTACTGCCACCAGCGCGACGATGTCCACCTTGGGAGATATGGAAGGGACTGCTCCAGATGTCATCAGCCCGACGGGTGGGACCAGATGAGGTCGCCCCGATGACTCTGCGTGGGTTCGCTTTCCTGATATTGCCGGCTGGCGCGCTAGCCATCGCAGCGGCAATCGTTCTGGCACCCGCGCCCTACTCCGGAGCCCAGGATCGGGACTTCGACCACTTCTTGACGAGCTTCCCGCTCACGGGCGCCCACGAGCGCGTAGCCTGCGAGTCGTGCCACAACAGAGGTCTGTTCGAGGGGACGTCGAAGGAGTGCTCGACTTGCCACGGCGTAGGTGGTGTGGCGTCGAGCCACAAGCCCCAGAACCACGTTCCGACCTCAGCGCCCTGCGCCGACTGCCACACCACGAACCACTGGTTTGGCGCCCGCTTCGACCATGCGGAGATCAGCGGGAGCTGTTTTGGTTGCCACAACGGCGCGACCGCGGTCGGCAAGTCAGCCTCGCATCTGCCGAGCTCTGATGCATGCGAGGACTGTCACGGTACCGTGACCTTCTCGTCAGCCAGATTTGACCATTCGGGCATCACGGGGAGCTGCCTGAGCTGCCACAACGGCGTGACAGCAACGGGGAAGTCGCTCACCCACATCGCCAGCTCGAACATCTGTGAGGACTGTCACAACACCACGTCCTGGATGGGAACGCGCTTCGACCACTCGAACATCACTGACAGCTGCGGGACCTGCCACAACGGCATCAACGCCATCGGCAAGTCCGCGGTTCACATCGTGACGGCCACCTCTTGCGAGTTCTGTCACAGCACAAACGCGTTCGTACCTGCGCTCTTCGACCACTCAGGCATTACAGACAACTGTGAGAGCTGCCACAACGGCGTCAACGCCGAGGGTAAGTCTGCTGGCCACATCATGACCGCCGCTCCTTGCGAGACATGCCACACGACCAGGGCATGGCTCCCGACGAGCTTTGATCACTCAGGCATCAGCGGGAATTGCGAGAGCTGTCACAACGGCATGAGCGCCACGGGCAAGACGATGAACCACATCGTCACTACCGAGTCTTGCGAGACCTGCCACAGCACAGGTGCCTGGCTCCCAACGAGCTTCGATCACTCGGGGATCACCGGCAACTGTGAGAGCTGTCACAACAGCGTGAGCGCCGTAGGCAAGCCTACGAATCACATTGTGACGATGGCATCCTGCGAGAGCTGTCACAGTACGAGCTCCTGGATCCTCGCGAGCTTCGATCACTCAGGCATAACCGACAACTGTGAGAGCTGTCACAATGGCGTGAGCGCGACCGGCAAGTCCGCAAACCACATCGTAACGATGGCGTCGTGTGAAGCATGCCACCGGACGAGCGCCTGGATCCCGACCAGCTTCGACCACTCTGCAGTCACGGGAAGCTGCGAGAGCTGCCACAACGGAGTGAGCGCCACAGGCAAGTCGGTGAACCACGTGCCAACCATGGCTGCCTGCGATACGTGCCACATGACCAGCGGCTGGATTCCCGCGAGCTTCGACCATTCTACGATCAGCGCAGACTGCGGGACCTGCCACAACGGCGTTAACTCGACAGGAAAGTCGTCGAATCACATCGTTACGACCGCATCCTGTGAAGCCTGTCACAACACCAACGCCTGGCTCCCTGCGAGCTTCGATCACTCGAGCGTCACTGGGAACTGCGCGACCTGCCACAATGGCATCAACGCAGCCGGTATGTCGCCGAATCATGTCGTCACCACGTCATCCTGCGAGGCCTGCCACACGACGAGCGCGTGGCTGCCCGCCAGCTTTACGCATGCGAACGTCACGGGAAACTGTGGCGGATGTCACAACGGTGTAACGGCGACCGGGCGACCCTCGGGCCACTTTGTGACGATGCTGGATTGCGAGATGTGCCACAACACCACGTTGTGGACACCGATCAACTTTAGCCACGCCTCCGCAGCCTACCCGGGTGACCATAGGGTCAATCCTGGCTGCGTGGGCTGCCACAAGACGAACAACGAGGTCGTCCCCTGGGACTTCCCTCAGTACCAGCCGGATTGCGCAGGCTGCCATACCAACGACTACGAGTCGGGGCCGCACAAGAAGGTCGACAGTCCCAGGATCCTCTACACAGCCGGCGAGCTCCGTGACTGTGCCGGAAGCTGCCACGTATATACGGATGCGACCCTCTCGACCATCGACAAGGCTCGTTCCGGAGAGCACCGGGTCACCAGCGGAGGCTGGTAACGCTTGTCTCGCCCCCCCCTGACAGCCCGCCGGCACAGCAGGAGTCGCCGATGTTGGTGCGTTGCGCTCCTCACGCTGATCACGTTCTCGCCGCTGAGCCGGGCCAGGGCGGTGACCCCCGTGCGCGTCATCCGCGGCATCAAGGTTACCCCGAGCCAGAGCTGGACCGTCATCGAGGTCCACCTCGAGGGCCGCTTCCGCTATCTGTCGCATACTCCTTCCGGCACGTCCGAGTCGCTACAGATCCGGCTCCGTGCGGAGAGTCCCCAGGATATTCCCTCAGAGCTTGCGGAAGACCAGGTCCTGGTCTGGCGGGCACGCGACCTGGTCCCCCTGATCGACATCCACGTCGACCTCGACGCCAGGGGGGACCCAGGACTTTTTCTCAACTTCGAGCGCCCTGTTGAATTCAAGGTGGCACAGCCTTCGTCCCTGGAACGAATCCAGATCTTGCTACGCGAGCAGGAAGGAGCTCGAACGTCGCGCAGCGACCGCATCATGACGGAGGGCCGCAAGGCCATGACTGCGGGGGACTTCCCGCGCGCCGCCATGCTCTTCACGAAGGTGCTCGGGAAGCCTGACGATCCCAGGGCACCCGAGGCAAAGGAGCTGCTCGGGCTGGCATACCAGCGAGCTGGCAGGTTGGCGCACGCCCGTGCCGAGTACGAGGAGTACCTGGCCACGTATCGCGAGTCAGAGGGGGTTGCTCGGGTGCTTCAACGCCTGCAGGCGCTCCGAACTGCAAGGACCCGCGGACAGCGCCCGGCCAAGAGACCAGCGCGCGAGACGGCGAGCTTCGAACACTCGTTCTTCGGCGGCGTCGCACAGTTCTATCGCTGGGGCACGGTCGACACCGAGGTAACGGGCTCGGAAACGATCAATTCCTCGCTGGACTCCGACGTGTTCCTGGGCTCGCGACATTCGCGGGGGCCGTTCTCCGCGCGGACGAACTTCTCCGGTACCTACCGGCATGACCTGCTGGACCAGCTCGACTCCGAGGACGCCATACGCGCCAGCTCGGCGTTCATCGACGTCTCGTCGAGGAAGAGCGCGTACTCCGCCCGACTGGGTCGGCAATCTGCCTCGGGCGGTGGCGTTCTCGGCCGCTTCGACGGCGTACAGGTGTGGAGGCAGATGTCAGAGCGGTTGCGCCTCTCCATTGTCAGCGGTTTTCCGGTCGAGTTCAGCGATTCCAACCGAATCAACAGCCAGCGCTTCTTCTACGGCACGAGCGCTGACATCGGGCCGTTCCTGGAGCGCTGGGACGTTCAGCTGTTCGCGATTCGACAGGATCTTCACGGCGTGGAGGATCGCTCCGCGATCGGTGGTCAGATTCGCTACACCGGTGGACAGTCCTTCGCGCTCGCGCTCGTAGACTACGACGTCTCCTACAGCGCGCTGAACACCCTGATGTTTATCAGCAACTGGCGTCTCGGCGACTCGACGAACGTCAGCGTGTCGGCAGACCATCGAAAAAGCCCGATCCTCACCACGAGGAACGCGATACAAGGCCAGCCCGTGGCGGACTTCGACGATCTCGAAGCGCTCTTCGATGAGGATCAGATTCGCGACCTCGCGGAGG
Organism: Myxococcota bacterium; assembly: GCA_965247115.1. Lineage (GTDB taxonomy): Bacteria > Myxococcota_A > UBA9160 > SZUA-336 > SZUA-336 > JAUXJB01. Next base: position 2,176,613 of record CBDFGR010000002.1, on the reverse strand, counting down.
ATCGCACCGCCGACTCCCGAACTGCCACGCTCGGCGTCTCTCATCGGCTCGGTTCGGGCTGGCAGATCGCGGGAGACGTATCCGTCTCCAAGCTCTCGGACACGCCGGCATCGGCGGGCGTTCCGGCGACTCCTGGCACTGGAAACGAGTACAACGTCTCGCTTCGCGCGACGGGAGCAGACCTCGTCGTCGATGGGAGCTTTACGACCTTCAGCCTGCGGTTCGCCAACGCCGATACGAACGATCGCTACTCCGCAACGGTCGCCGCTCGCTACCCGATTCTGGACGGTCTTCGCCTGGGCCCCCGCGTCTCGCTCGAGTTCCGCAGCAATGACGGCTCAGAGGATCAGTGGAAGCTCCGGCCTTTGCTCAGACTCGACTACCGCTGGCACGATTTGCAGTTCGAGCTCGACGGTGGGGTGGACATCGAGAGGGGCACGGCGAACGACAACGATGCCGACGAGACGGAGTACTTCGTCAATGTCGGGGGCCGCTATGACTTCTGACGTAACGTATGGGATTCCGTAGCGGACTCGGACTGACACTCCTCGCCGCGAGCTTCGGGCTACCAGCGCACGGCCAGGACCTCGAAGATGGCTTCACCGCGATCCGTCGAGGGGACCCGGCCAGAGCTGCGGCCATCTGGCAGACGCTGGCCCGGCAAGGCGATCGGGAGGCCGAGTACCACCTCGGGGCCCTGTATCGCTCCGGTCAGGGCGTCCGGAAGGACGCGAAGCGGGCTTACGCGCTGTATTCTCGGGCCGCCCGAGCCGGGCATGCAAAGGCCCAGTACAGCCTTGGCCTCTGCTACCTGAACGGCACGGGAGTCACAGCAGATCTCGCGGACGCCGCCCTCTGGCTTGGCCGTGCTGCAGAGCAAGGACATCGCAAGGCTCGCGAACGCCTCGGAACGCTAGAGAAGTCGCTTCCCGATCGACTGGCCAGTGCAGATGCCGAGGCGTCCCTGCGGCGCGCCGCTTCTACGGGAGCCGTGGGAGACCTCGAGCAGCTGATCGCGGCGAGCTCATCACCGGATACACGCGATGAGGACGGCAGAACGCTCCTGGTCATCGCTGCAGCCGCGGGCCACCACGAGGCGGTCGCGTTTCTCCTGGACGCGGGAGCTCACCCCCTGATGCGCGACAGCTTCGGCGACTCCGCTCTGACTCTGGCGGCGAGCGGCGGCCATCAGGCCGTGGCTCGGATCCTGCTGGACCACCGTGTGCCACAGGACGTGGTCGACCGCTATGGAAACACGCCCCTGATCCTCGCTGCACAGAGGAGCCACTCGAAGCTCGTCAACCTATTGCTCCGTGCCGGGTCCGATCCCGGCCACAGAAACGCCGACGGCGAGACGGCCTTAGACGTCGCCACTGCGCGAGGAAACGCCGCCATCGTTGCAGCGTTGCGCCGAGCCGGAGGGGGTCGGACGGAAGAGCCGAGGGATTCTGCAGACTCCCAGGTCAAGGCGGTAGTTCGCAGGGGTGACGGTGGAGCCGCTCTGCTGAGGGCCGCTGCAGCAGGGGAGTCCGAGCTGGTCCGCGCGTTGCTGAGAAACGGCACCAGTCCATCGAGGGCCGGCAGTGAGGGCCTGACACCGCTCCACGTCGCCGCCGAGCGGGGGCGCGCGAAGTGCGTGGAAATCTTGCTCGCCGCAGGGGTTCGGACCGAGACGAAGACCCCGAATGGAAGGACCGCGCTCATACTCGCTTCCAGCGCAGGCGATCAGCCGACCGTACGCGCATTGCTGGGCGCAGGGGCTGAGCTCGAGGCTCGCGATGGAGAGGGTCGCACGCCATTCCTGGCCGCCTTGCGTTCGGGCGACGTGCGGATCGCTTCCGTACTCCTCGAGGCAGGGGCGGAGCTCGACGTGGGAGGGCAGGCGTTCTTCGCGGCGCTTCGCTCGGGAAAGCCGGGGGTTGTCTCGCTTCTTCTCGAGGCAGGGGCCTCCTTGAGTGCTCGCGACGAGGCGGACAGGCCTCCCCTGGCTCTTGCCGCACACGAGGGATTTGCCGGCGTCGCGCGCGTCCTGCTCCAACACGGCGCAAATTGCAACGAGAAGAGCGGCAACGGCAATACACCGCTCATGATCGCAGCATCTCGTTCGCATCTCGGGGTCGTCAGGGAGCTGATCGCCAAGGAGGCCGACGTCGACGTACGTAACGAACGAAGGGCGACGGCTCTCATGCTGGCGGTCCAGAGCCGCAGCCCAGAGATCATCCGCGTTCTGCTCGAAGCCGGCGCGGCAAAGCGCTATCGAGACAAGGATGGCGAGAGCGCGGCTTCCCTGGCAGAACGGATCACCGACGAGGAAGTCTCCAGGGCCCTCCGAACGCAGCCCGCCGCCAGCCATGGGTTTCTGGGGATCTTCTGAAGCGATCGACCTCGATCCCTCAGAAGCGGACCTGCACTCCCATGTACAGCTCGGTCTCTGGAGCCGGCTCGTAGTAGCGACCCGGGACGATCACCCTGCAAGTGTCCGGGTTGAAGATCGAGAAGGAGTTCGGTCGAAGGGAGCCGTTGAAGCGCGCACCGCTCCAGTTTCGCGCGCCGAGGAAGGACTCGAAGATCGTGTCTCCTCGTTCCAGCTGCCAGCCCACACGCGCGTCAGAGAGCGTCGACCCAGAGCTCTCAGCGCAGTTCGCGTCGTTCACCTCGATGTCGGAGAAGTGGCGAAGCGCGAGTGTGCCGTAGACGCCCGAGGGTAGCTCGCCACGCAGCTCCGCAGTAACGCTGTGCTTTGGCGTGTTGGGCTCGCGGTTCCCGTCGAACTCCGTTGTTGTTCCGATGACCTTGAAGTCCTTGTAGCGATAATCCGCGTACGTGTAGCCCGCGCGCATGCTGAGGCCTGGCGTCAGGGATGCGGAGAACGCGAACTCCACACCACGTCGTCGCGCTTCGCCTGCGTCTCGGAACAGGGACTGCCCGGTCGGATCCTCGAACTCGACGGCCACGTCGTCGATCCGCATATCGAAGAGCGCCAGGTCGTAGTAGATCCGTTCCCACAGCAGACCCTTGGCACCGACCTCGAGCCCGACGCTCCGCTCGGGATCGAGGTCCGAAGAGAAGCCACCGTTGGCATCGGAAGGGGACAGCTCGGTCGTGGTGGGCACGCGGAATCCCGTGGCCAGATTGGCGTAGAGCTGCAGCGCCGGGCTTCGCCCCCAGTGTATGCCGAGGCGCGGCGAGAGCTCGCGAAAGCGCATGCGATCGGAGCGGTCTCCGTTTGTCGGGGTCACGAAACGATCCCCGACGACAAACTCGACCCAGTCGTAGCGCGCGCCCGCCACCACACTGAAGTCGTGGGGTAAGGCGACCTCGACCTGCGCGAAGGGACCGACGGCGCGCACGGTCTCTGACTGGCTCAGCGTGAGGTCCCCGCGTGCGCCAAACTCGTTCCTGTAGTTGCGCCGCCTGTCCTTCTGAATGTCCACGTCGAGGCCGGCAATCCAGCTGACGATGCCGGAGGCACCCAGATACTGGAGGGAACCCCCCGTGATCGTCCGGTCGAAGTCGACCCGGCGGTCGATCGGGAGCGAGTTCGAGAAATCGCGCCAGACCACGTACGCGACAGCCTTGACCTCGTGATCCTGACCGAGCGGTTGCCGCAGGGAGACCGACAGCTTCTGCTGGTTGAGCTTCTCCCCCGCATCGCGGATGACGTTCGCCGAGCGCGCTTGCTTCCGATCCGCGGACACCTCCGTGGCCCTGAGCCCCCCCGCATCCTGCGCTTCCGGCGCCCAGACCGCGGAGAAGTTCAGGCCGAGCTGCGCCCCCCCCTCGATCTCGCGCCGGAGCTTCGTCATGAGCACCGTCTGCTCCGCGCGGTTGTGGTCCCGGTAGGCGCTCTGCCGCGTCCTGACCAGGCCGGCTGCGTAGCCCGTCGCCCCGTGGGTTCCAGTGACGGTCGCCGAGTACTTCGATAGGTGGTCCGTACCGAACAGGGTGCGGAGCGTGACCCGTGGCTCTGGGCTCGGCTCGATCGTGGAGACCGAGATCAGGCCGCCGCCACCGCCTCCGTAGAGGGACGAGACCGGACCGCGGACGACCTCGATGCGATCGACAAAATCCAGCTCGAGCGAGTCCAGCTCTGTCTGGCCGTCCGGCAGCGTGTTCGGCACTCCGTCGACGAGCACCTTTATGCCGCGCACGCCGAACTCCGCGCGCGAACCGAAACCGCGAATCGAGACGCGCGTGTCCTGCGAAAAGTTGCGTGCGGACTGCGCGAAGACGCCGGGCACCATGTCGAGGGCCTCGTCGAGCCCCAGCGCGGGCCTGGCGGTCAGGATCTCCTCGGCCGAGACCACGGAGATGGACGCCGGAGTCTCCAGCAGAACGGTGGGGCGCCGTTCCGCGGTGACGATGATCTCCTCGATCGCCCCTTGCGCTTCCGTCTGCGCAACGGCGGAAGGCTCGGTTTCCTGCGCAGACAGCTCGACACTCGGCAGCAGCAGAACGGTGATGGCTGCTAGAAGACTTACGCCGCAGTGCATGAAATCCCCTGAGAAATCAGATCCGGGACGTTACCACGGGCAGGGCGCGGAGCGGTACCAGGGTTACGCGGGCTCGTAACGCGGGTTAGAGTATTTGCTCAGTTTTGATCCTGACGATACTCTCCAGTACTCCTCTTCGTCAATCGGAGTCTTTGAAAGGGCCGAGCGTTTGAGCAGCAGCATCGAGGACCTAGCGGGGATCCTGCGGTCGCAGCCGATCCAGGAGCGCGCGAAGAAGCGCATCGGTCTCATCCTCCAGACCGCGGCAGAGGTCCTCGAGGACGAGGGGGTGGACGGGTTCAACACGAACCTGATCGCCGAGCGGGCCGGGATCCCCGTAAGCGCCATCTACATCTACTTCGAGGACAAGTTCACGATTCTGACGGCGTTGGCGCTGCGCACCGTCGCTGCAGAGGTTGCGGCGTTCCAACGCTTCGAGGGTCTGGCCGATCTCGATCGAGACTGGCGCGAGGTTCTCCGTGGCTATGGTGCGGAGTACGCCAGGAGAACTGCCGAGCTGCCCGGCTTCGTGGCGATACGAAAAGCGATCTCCGCCCTTCCGGAGCTGCGGGCCGTAGACAGGCAGGCCGACCGGACCCTGGCCCGGCAGTTCGCGAAGGCTGCGGAGCGGCGTGGAGTCAAGGCTCCGAGAAGGCAGCTCCTCTACGTCGGGGAGCTCTTCTGCTCCACCTCCACCCTCGTCCAAGATCTCGCGAGAGGCAGGCACGCGCAACATGCCAACGAGCTCCGCCGCGAGGCACGCGAGATGCTCTACTCCCACCTGGCCAGGTATCTCGACTAGCTCCAGGCTTGGAGGCAGGCGTGCGTCCTGCGGTCGCGCTCAGCGCCTCAGGGGAGACCCAGCGCGACCCACTCAGCGGCGTGATCCTCACCTCCGATGGCTACCACGATGTACTGCTTGCCGTTCCACAGATAGCTCATCGGCGCCCCGGTGGTACCTGCCTCCAGCTCGGTTTCCCACAGGACGCTGCCCGTGGCCTTGTCGTAGGCGCGAAACTTCTTTCCCCCACCGCCTTTCGGGGTCCCACCGATGATCGGATCGCCCTCACCAATGAAGAGCAGCGTCTTCGTGAGTAGAGGAGCCGGGCGGCCTTGCTGCCCGAGGGGAGGCAGATTCAGGTGCCGCAACCGCGGGTGATCGCGCGGCCCGTCTCCGTTCGGCGCCATCCACACGTGCTCGCCCGTATTCATATCGATCGCCGTAATGCGCCCGTAGGGCGGCTTGAAGAGCGGTAGACCTTCCGGACCATAGACATCGTACTGCTCACAGCACTCGGTCTCCGCGAGCGGCGCCCCCTCTGGGCCATGGGTGTAGGGCGTCGTCGCCTCGAGCAGCGGGGCGGGCCTGATGAGATCGTTCACGTACGGGTTCGTGTGCGAGGCGATATAGAAGATTCCGGTCTCGGGCTCGAACGCCCCACCCTGCCAGTTCCCGGCACCGAACGCCCCGGGGACGCTGATCGTACCCTGGGTATGCCCCTGCGCCGCCACCGACGGCGGCGTGAAGAGCGGCCCCAGCACGTACGGCTTGACAATCTCGAGCGCCTCGGCGCGCAGCTCCGGCGTGAAGTCGATCAGATCGTCAATGGTCGCCCCCTGACGGTCGAACGGGGCGGGCTTGGTCGGGAAAGGCTGCGTCGGCCATGCCCTCTCCCCCGGCGTTGTAGACGCCGGCACCGGCCGCTCTTCAATCGGCCACACCGGCTCACCCGTCGCGCGGTCAAACACGAACAGGAAGCCCTGCTTGGTGATCTGCATCACCGCCTTGATGGGCTTCCCGTCGACGGTGATGTCGCCGAGCACAGGAGCCGACGCCAGCTCGTAGTCCCACAGGTCGTGATGCACGAGCTGGTAGTGCCACACCCGCTCGCCGGTCTTGGCGTCGAGGCACACGAGGCTGTTGCCAAAGAGATTCTGCCCGGGCCGGTCGCCGCCGTAGAAGGCGTGCATCGGGGACGACAGTGGCAAATAGATGTAGCCGAGCTCCTCATCCACTGTGAGTGGTGGCCAGGCGCCCATCGCCCCGCCGGCCTTCCAGGAGTCGTTCTCCCATGTCTCGAAGCCGAATTCCCCCGGCCGCGGCAGCACATGGAAGGTCCAGCGCAGACGGCCGGTCCGCACGTCATAGCCCCGGACATCTTCCGCAGCTGCCTCCTGCCGCACCCCGAAATCGTCGGCGCCGGCACCGCCGACGATGACCACGTCGCCCACAACGACGGGGCCTGACGTCCCGCCGGCGGGAAACGGCCCACTGGGGCCGTCTCTCGAGAGGTCCACCTTCCCGCGGTCGCCAAAGTCTCGAACCAGGCTCCCGGTCTCCGCGCTCATCGACACGAGATATTTGCCTCGCACCGAGAAGATTCGTTGGCCCGAACCGTCGCGCCAGTGAGCGACCCCCCGCGTGCCGCGCCCGGCCACGCCCTGAAATCCCTCATGGAGCGGCTCCTGAATCCAGAGCGACTCACCGGTCCCGGGATCGAACGCTTCCACCAGCCCGACACCGTTCGGCGCATAGAGCACACCGCCAAGCATGAGCGGGGTCGACTGGAAAGTGTTGGATGGGTCGAGGTCGGGAAACGCCTCGATGATCCCTGGATCTACGGCTGGCCGGCGCCACAGAACGCGAAGCTTGCTGACGTTGTCACGATCGATCTGAGCCAGAGGGGAATACTTCGTGTTTGCTTTGTCTCCTCCGTAGCTACTCCATTCCCCATGGGCCGTCGACTGCTGGGCATGGAGCGAGCCAGCATGCACTGCGACGAGGCCCAAGCAGAGGCCCGCTAGCAGGATTCGTCGAGCCCGTGCCTCGGCAGCTGTTGGTTCCACCACGTGAGCGTCCATCGTACCCCTCCAACCTTGGGAATTCGGGTTCTGACGACCATCATACCTGCCTTGACCCTCGAGTCGTCCACCGGCATCCTGGCGGCAAAGATGAGCAAATGCTCAAGGCCCCAACCGCGGGTGAATCCCCGGGCCCTTTCTGTCGGGGCCGTCCTCCGGACCGTTGCGGCTCTGTGCCTGGCCTTCGTGGTCCCTCCGGCCTTCGCTGCAACCAGCGGTCGTCAGGAGATCATCGGCTACGTCGAGGGCGTACCGCACCATCACATCGTGGTATCGACTCTTCCCGAAAACGAAGCCCAGATCGTCATCGACGGGCGAGTCGACGAGCCCCTCTGGCAGCAGCTGCCCCGCTACGACAACATGCTGGTGTACGTCCCGGGCACCAGTGCGCCGGCGCAGTACCCCACCGAGTTGCGCCTCTTCGCCACGGATCAGGGACTCTTCGTCAGTGCGGTCCTGTATCAGCCTCCGGACACGTTGGTTGCTCGCATGACGAACCGCGACGACTTCATCGATCGCGATAGCTTCGGATTCACGCTCGACACCACGGGCCAGGGTCTGTTTGCGTACTGGTTCATCACCGCGCTCGGCGACTCGCTGACGGATGGCAAGGTCCTGCCAGAGTATGAATACCAGAGTGACTGGGATGGAACCTGGATCGCCAAGACCGCCCGCTTCGAAGGCGGCTGGAGTGTCGAGCTGCTGCTGCCGTGGTCGATGATGGACCTGCCCAAGATCGATGGGCCGCGAACGTTCGGCTTTGCGACGAACCGCCAGGTCTCCCATACCACCGAGCAGTACCAGTGGCCCGGCTATCCGTACGCGTCGTCGCGACTCGTCACCGCCTTGAATACGATGGAAGTCAGCGGCATAGAGTCGAGGCAGCAGTACTACCATTCCGTACAGCTCCATCACCATCGACCAGGCCCGGAATGAAGACGAGGTTCGAGCGGGTGCCGACCTATTCTGGAAACCCTCCCCCGCGCTCGGCTTCACCGGCAGTGCGTCCGAGCCTCGACGTGAACTGGTTCATCGCGCCCCAGCACAAGCTGCGAGTGTCGTTGCAGTGGGTGGGGGTACGAGCTGATGAGCGGGGTTTCTTCGAGGTGCCTGTCGGCGATGGAGAGCTGGTACCGGCGCAACGCACGTTACCCGATCACGACTTCACGGTGAACATCCTCACCGCGCAGGTGCGCTATCGCTGGGAGATAGCTCCGTTGACGGATCTCTATCTGGTCTACAACCTGGGTAACAGCTTGCTGTGAAACGGTGATTCCGACTTCTCCGAGCTGTTCAGCGACGCCTTCAAAGATCCCATTGTCGAGAACTTCGTAGTCAAGCTCCGGTATCGTTTCGGGAACTAGGCGTCCCCCAACCCTGCCTTGACCCTCGGCTCGTCCGCTGCCATCCTGGCGAACAAAAGATGAGCAAATGCTCAATGCCCCAACCGCGGATGACTCCCCGGGCCCTCTCCGTTGGGGCCATCCTCGGAGCCGTTGCGGCTCTGTGCGCGGCTTTCGTGGTCGCACCGGCCTTTGCTGCAACCAGCGGTCGTCAGGAAGTCATCGGGTATGTCGAAGGCATACCGCACCATCACATCGTGGTGCAGAGTCATCCTGACCGCGACGCCACGATCGTCGTTGACGGGCGAGTCGACGAGCCTATCTGGCAGCAAGTGCCCCACTACGACAACATGTTGGTTTACGTACCTGGTACCAGTGAACCGGCGCAATACCCCACCGAGCTGCGGCTTCTGGCTACAGATCGTGGGCTCTTCGTCAGTGCGGTCCTGTATCAGCCGCCGGACACGTTGGTTGCTCGGATGTCGAAGCGCGACAACTTCATCGATCGCGATAGCTTTGGGATCACGCTCGACACCACAGGTCAGGGTCTGTTTGCGTACTGGTTCATCATTGGGCTCGGCGATTCGCTGATGGATGGCAAGGTGCTGCCAGAGTCTGAGTACGAGGGTGACTGGGATGGACCCTGGATCGGCAAGACCGCCCGGTTTGAAGACGGCTGGAGTGTCGAGCTGCTGCTGCCGTGGTCGATGATGGACCTGCCGAAGGTCGATGGGCCGCGAACGATCGGCTTTTCGACGAACCGACAGGTCTCACATACCAACGAGCAGTACCAATGGCCCGGCTATCCGTATGCGTCGTCTCGATTCGTGACCGCCTTGAACACGATGGAAGTCACCGGCGTGGAGGCGAGGCAGCAGTATTACGCCATCCCGTACAGCTCCATCACCGTAGACCAGGCCCGAGACGAGGACGAGGCTCGAGCGGGTGCCGACCTCTTCTGGAGACCTTCACCCGCGCTCGGGTTGACCGCTAGTGCGTATCCGGACTTCGGGGCCGTGGAAGCCGATGACGTGGTCCTCAACCTGACCGCATTCGAGACGTTCTTTCCCGAGAAACGGGTGTTCTTCCTGGAAGGCGACCAGGTCTTCGAGTCGACCCCTCGTTCGAGCTTTTACAACACCTTGACCCTGCTGACCAACGACAATTTCGCGACCACGTCTCGGAACGTCTCTCGGTCCGAGTTTCTCCCGCCGCCGATATCGTTGCTGAACACTCGCCGCATTGGTGGGACCGCCACTCAGGTGACGGTGCCGAACGGCATCACACCTGACCCGGGCGAGCGGGATCTACCCACCGATCTGCTCGGCGCGGGCAAATTGACCGGAACCGTCGGGAACCTGCGCTATGGAGCACTCGGCGCGTCCGAGGACGATGTCAAGTGGTTCGGCACAGACGCCTTTGGCAACAGCGCCGATATCAAGGACTCGGGCCGGGACTTCGCCGTGGGTCGAATCCTCTTTGAAGGTATTGGCAGCAGCCGCAAGTCCGTTGGTTACCTCGGCACGCTCGTGAGCGGACCGGCATATGATGCGGTCGTCCACGGCGTGGATGGTCACTTCACGAGCGCCAACGGCCGGTGGATCGCAGATGCTCAGCTCGTAGCCAGTGATGTTGACGATCGAACGGGTTACGGCGCGCTCTTCGATATCAGGTACGCACAGAGTCATCGCATTCAGCACAAGCTTGAGCTCGACTTCTTTGACGAAGACGTCGAGCTCGACGACGCAGGCTTCCTTCGCCGGAACGACTACTTCGCTGCCCAGTACGTCTTTTCCTACAACAAGCCCAAGGCTACCCGCTACTTCGAAGACGTTCGGGGTACCGTTGCCTTTCGCCAGGAATACAACAAGAGCGAAGGGCAAGTCGTGGACAGCGGCGTGTTCTGGCGAAACTCGATGGTCCTGCCAGGCCGCAACACGCTCAAGACCGCGCTCGCTTACATGCCCAAGCGGTGGGAGGACGTCGATAGCCGCGGGAATGGCGCCTACAGAACCGAAGACCGTTGGTGGGCAGATATTCAGATCGCCACGGATTCGGCCCGGAAGCTGAGTTACTCGGCAAGCATCGGTGTGCTGCAGGAGAATCTCGGTGACTGGTCCTACAACGCGGCCGCTGGTGTCACCTATCGTCCGAGTGACTGGCTCTCAGTCGACCTGGACGTGCGCTACAAGCATCGCCACGGTTGGATCGTCTACCAGGGAGGGCGCAACTTCGGTAGCTACCACGCGCGAGATTGGCAAACGAACGTGGCTGTGAGCTGGTTCATTGCGCCCAGGCACGAGCTGCGCATGTCGCTGCAGTGGGTAGGCGTGCGAGCCGCTGAGCGCGGGTTCTTCGAGGTGCCTGTCGGCGATGGAGATCTGGTATCGGCGCCGCCTACCTTACCCGATCACGATTTCACCGTGAATATCCTCACCACGCAGCTGCGTTATCGTTGGGAGATCGCCCCGCTGACGGATCTCTATCTGGTCTACAACCTGGGGAACAGCCTGCTGCAAAGCGGTGATTCCGACTTCTCCGATCTGTTCAGCGATGCCTTCGAAGATCCCATCGTCGAGAACTTCGTAGTCAAGCTGCGGTATCGTTTCGGGAACTAGGCATCATCACTGCCCTCGTCGAGCTCGTCGAGCAGCTCCCCCGTATCGGCGCCCAGAGCGGGTGCTGGGGTGATCGGCGGCGGCGGGCCGTCCAGCCGAATGGGGCAGCCCGGTAGCGCAAGGCGCCCCCAGCCCGGCTGATCCTGCTCCACGATCATGCCGGATTCGCGCAGGTGCCGGTTCTGCAGCACTTCTCCCGTATCGAGCACCGCCCCGCAGGCCACGCCGAACTCCGACAGGCGCTCCATGGCCGCGATCTTGTCGTGACGACGCGTCCAGGCACTGACGATCTCGCAGACCTCGTCCTCACGGGCGTTGCGCTGCGACTGGCGCGCGTAGCGCGGATCGTCTCGCAGGTCCTGGCGCTCGATCGCGCGCAGCAGCGCCTCCCAGTGGCGCCGTGACGAGAGCAGGATGTAGACGTAGTCGTTCGGCCCGCCCGGCCGGCAGGCGAACACACCGCTCGGCGCGGATCCGACGTAGCGGTCGCCGCTGCGCACGTTCGGTGCGCCCGTTACGTAGGTGGGCACGAGCGCCGTGCGCGTCAGGTTCAGTACGGCGTCCTGCAGCGCGACCTCAACGCGGCCCCCACGGCCCGTGCGAAAGCGCCGGTGCAGAGCGGCCAGGATCCCGAGCGCGAGGTGCACACCGCTGCCGCTGTCTGCGACGGTCGAACCCATGCGGACGGGGGGCCGATCGGCCTCGCCGGTGACGCTCATCCCGCCCCCAGTGGCCTGTCCGACAAAATCGAGCGACTTGTAGTCCGACCACGGCCCCCCGGAGCGGTAGCCGCGGATCGAGGCGACGACCAGACGCGGGAACGCCTCACCGAGCCGCTCGGGCGCCAGGCCGAGCCGCGCGAGGGTGCCGGGCGCGAAGTTCTCGGCCAGAACGTCCGCGCTCTCGAGCAGTCGGTCGAGCTGCCTACGCCCCCCGTCCTTGGCCAGATCGAGCACGACGCTCCGCTTGCTCTGGTTGTAGAGCACGAAGAACGCGCTGTCGCGTTCCGGCGTCGCCCCTGCGAGCTGTCGCGCAGGGTCGCCGCCGGGAGGCTCCACCTTGATCACATCCGCGCCGAGCCATGCGAGGAGCTGGGTCGCGGAGGGACCCGCCTCGTACTGGGTGAGATCGATGACGCGCACGTCGGAGAGGGGATGCTCGCGACCGTCCGGGAGGGTCTGTTCTGGTGGCATGCCGAGAGCGTACCCCAGATGAGCGGCGGGCTTTAGATAGCCGCCCGATCCTGCCATCATACGTCTGGCCCGCGCCATCCGTAGCCGGGGAGAGTAACGATGCTCCTGGACCTCAGTGAAGATCAGCGACTGATCGTCGAGACCGTGCGCAAGTTCGTCGATATCGAGGTCGCGCCGGTCGCCAGTGAGCTCGATCACCGCGACGAGTACCCAACTGCAATCGTCGAGCGCCTGAAGGAGCTCGGGCTCTTCGGCGCAACCATCCCGGAAGCCTACGGCGGGATCGGTCTCGACCACACGACCTACGCCCTCGTCATCGAAGAGCTGGCTCGGGGCTGGATCTCGATCGCCGGCGTGATCAACTCGCACCTGATCATGGCCCACGCCGTGCTGTACTTCGGGACCGAGGAGCAGAAGCGCGCGTGGCTGCCGCGCTTCGCAACGGGTGAGCGGAGAGGCGGCCTCGCACTCTCCGAGGCCGATGCCGGCACCGACGTGCAGGCGATCCGCACCACCGCGCGGCGCGTTGGCGACCACTACGTGGTGAACGGCACCAAGATGTGGATCACGAATGCCCGCCACGGCAACACCTTCGCCATGCTCGCGAAGACGGACACGTCCGCGGATCCGCCCCACCGCGGCATGAGCCTGTTCGTGATCGAGAAGGGCCACCCCGGCTTCCAGATCAGTCGCGACATCCCCAAGCTCGGCTACAAGGGCATCAAGACCTGCGAGCTGATCTTCCAGGACTTCGAGGTACCACTCGGAAACCTGATCGGAGGCGAGGAGGGCCGCGGCTTCAAGCACGTGATGAGTGGGCTCGAAACCGGACGCATCAACGTCGCGGCGCGCGGGGTCGGGCTCGCCCGGGCCTGCCTCGAGGCCTCCCTGCGCTACGCGCAGGAGCGCAAGACCTTCGGCGTACCGATCGCCGAGCACCAGCTGATCCAGGAGAAGCTCGCGGACATGGCGACGCGCCTCGAAGCAGCTCGCATGCTCACCTACGCGGCAGCCCAGGCCAAGGACCGGGGTCAACGGGTCGACATGGAGGCGGGGATGGCCAAGCTCTTCGCGACGGAGCTCGCCATGGACGCTGCCCTTGAAGCCATGCGCATCCACGGGGCCTACGGCTACACCCTCGAGTTCCCGATCGAGCGCTATTTCCGGGACGCGCCGCTCTTGATCATCGGTGAGGGCACCAACGAGATCCAGAAGACGGTGATCGCCAAGCAGCTGCTGAAGAGGAACGCCATCTAATGGCGACGCGCGAGAGCTTCGGTCGCTACTTCGAGGAGTTCGAGCCGGGCGACGTGATCGAGCACTGGCCCGGGCGCACGATCACCGAGACCGACAACAGCTGGTTTGCGCTGCTGACGATGAACCAGCATCCGCTGCACAGCGACGAGGCCTACGCGGCGGAGACAGAGTTCGGCCGCCGCGTTGTGGTGGGCCCGCTGGTATTCAGCGTGATCGTGGGTCTGACGGTCGCCGACATCAGCGGCAAGGCCATCGCCAACCTCGCTTACGAGAACATCGACCACCACGCCCCCACCTTTGCCGGCGACACGCTCTACGCCGAGACGACGGTGCTCGAGAAGCGAGAGTCGCACAGCCGGCAGGGCCAGGGTATCGTGCGCGTCGAGAGCCGCGGCCGGAACCAGCGGGGTGAGCTGGTGATCTCCTTTCGCCGCACGGTCCTGCTCCCACAGCGCACCGACTAGAAAGCGCTGCGAGCTCCCGATGGCCCGCCCCTGGGCTCGGAGCAGGCTCTCTACTGGGCCAGGAGCTGCCCGAAGTCCGCGGACGTGGCCTTCCCGACAACCGTGCCGCTCTCGCCGAGGTACTCGATCACCGTGCCGGCGTCGTCGCCACGCAGGCTCTCCAAAATGACCGCCCCTTCCGGGCCGATCCGCGGCCCGGTCCTCAGACCAATCGATAGGACGGGAAGGGCCATTGTCACAACCCGAAAAACCCTCTTACACTCCCTCTCCCCAAAGGAAGCCACGAGTGGGGAACACAGTCCATCCAGGAGGCACGCTGATGAGATGGTTTGTCCTGGCGTCTGTCGCCCTCACGGTGTTGCTGCCGGGGGCGACGTGGGCGCAGGTGACAGATTCCAACTACGCCTTCATCTTCGAGGAGCAGTGCGCGCTCTGCCACGGAACGACCGCTACGATCCCCAACGCGGTCAGTCGCGAGGCCCTCGGAGCCTTCACGCCGGAGCGGGTGCTCGAGGCGCTCACGACCGGCCCGATGGCGCCCAATGCGAGCGAGCTCTCGGATGAGGAGAAACGCGGGCTGGCCGCGTACCTGACAGGCGCGCTCGACGAGGCGCGGGAGCGGGAACGTCGCTGGTTCGTCGAGCTGATCGGCCCGTTGCCCGCGCATGCCTCGACCTGACCTCATCCGGCTCGAGTGTTGGGATGCACCATTGGTCGCTGCTGCTAACCGCGAACGGGCGGCGCCTGCATCGGCGCACGTCCCTCGCGGAAGAGTGCTCAGCGGTCCCCGGGCTAGAGGAACCAGTGTGCTCCGGAGACCGCGCGGGAAGTTCTCGGTCAGATTGGGCACCAGGCGGGTCATGCCCGCACGTTGCGCGGCTCGCCCATCCAGACCTGAGCCACGCCAGGGCGGCGTCGGCCGGAAGTCTCAGCTGCGGAGGGATGTCTTCGAGCAGTTGTAGACGTCAGGCTCCCGGCGCGTACCCGTGGCGCAACAGCTTGCCCGGGGTCGCGCCGGTGCACTTGCCGTCCGCGAACGTGACCTCGCCGTTGACGACGATGGCGCGGTAGCCGATCGCGTGCTGCACGCGGCGCCACTCGCCTCCCGGGAAGTCGTGGGCGACCTCGCCGGTCCAGCGCGGGGAGATGTCGAGCGCGTCCAGGTCGTAGACGACGATGTCGGCCGGAGCGCCGACCCGCAGCGTCCCGCGATCGCGGAAGCCCGCGGCGTGGGCGGGCAGCGCGCTCAGCCGGAAGTGCGCCTCCTCGAGGCTGATCCGGGGCTCGTCGCGGACGAGCCACACCAGGAAGTCCGTGGTGAAGGCGCCGCCGGTGAAGAACTTCGTGTGCGCGCCCCCGTCGGAAACCCCGGGGAACGTGTACATGGAGTCGTTGATCATCGCAGCCATGTGGTCGGCGTTCAGACCGCGCGCGGGGGGGGGCCCGAGGAACTCGACCTCGAGGTCTCCGGCGACGGCGACGTCCAGCATGGCGTCGACCGGGAGCTTGCCCTCCTCCTCGGCGATCTGCGCGACCGACTTTCCGACGTACTTCTCGAGCTCGGCGTGGCCCTTCACGTCCTGGACGAGCAGCTTCTCCATCGGGCCGCCCACCCCGGCCTGGACGATGCGGAGCTTCTCCGCGACCTCGCTCATGGACTCGCGGCGCATCTCCTCGCGGATCTTGGGGTCGGAGAGCTTCTTCAGCCGCTCCTCCTTGCTTCCCGTGGTCGCCTTGCGCCACGCGCGACTCGCGTCGTAGAGGTTCCAGTCCTCGAGCGTGAAAACGAAGCCCGCGCGCAACGTCCCGCCCTGGCCGAACATCTGGAGCCCCTCCTCCCGGCAGCGGTCGATCCACTCCAGCCGCTTCTCGTGGATCCGCGGGTTCCTGGGGCTGACCGGCACCGCGTTGTGGAGGATCGGGCGCTGCGCCACGCGGGCCAGCTCGGCCTGGAACGCCAGGTCGCGCCGGTTGTGGCCCGTGGCCTGCGTGATCTGGATGAAGCCCTCGTCGCGCTCTCGCAACACCTCGGCCAGGCAGAGGATGTCCTCGTCGACCATGGTGTCTGTGACCATGGGAGATCCGTCGAAGTCGGCCTGGGTGGAATCCTTGCCCAGTCGTTGAATCGAGAAGCCACACAGACCCGCGTCCATTCCCTCGTGGAGCAGCCGCTGCATCTCCGCGCGCTCCGCCGGGGTGGCCGGGCGGGTCTTGGCGGCCTCCAGGCCCATCACGTAGGTCATGAGCGACGCGGTGGGCATGTACTGCAGGCAGTTGACGCCCTTGGGCGCGCGATCCAGGGAGTCGAGGTACTCGGGGATCGTCTCCCAGTCCCAGTTCATCCCCTCCTGCATCGACTCCATGGGGATGGCCTCGGTCCGCGTCATCGTGAGCATGGAGCGCTCCCGGAACTCGGGTCGGACCGGTGCGAACCCGAACCCGCAGTTCCCGAGCACGACGGAGGTCACCCCGTGCCAGCTGGAGATCGTACACCACGGGTCCCAGCGGATCTGGGCGTCGTAGTGGGTGTGAAGGTCCACGAAGCCGGGGGCGACGATGTGTCCGCCAGCGTCGACCTCGCGCGCGGCGGCGCCCGGGGCCCGGCCGCCGATCTGCGCGATCCGTCCGTCCTTCACCCAGAGGTCACCCGCGAACCGGGGAACCCTCGTCCCGTCCACGATCGTGCCGCCGCGAATGTGCAGGTCATACTCGGCCACGGGGAAGCCTCCCTTCACTAGGTGGAAGCATTATAGGCGTCGTTCGCTAACTGTTTCAACGCGAACGACACGAGTCGCAACTCATCGGGTATTCAAGACCCGCCGACGTCCGGTGGCACTCGTCACCGTTCTCGCTGATGTTGATGCCCCCGTAGAAGGCGCAGTGGATGAAGGGACCGGCCAGGGTCCAGGTCGGGTTATGCTTGGACCCAGAAGGAGGTCTTCATGCTCAGCCCGTATCGGGTGCTGGATCTGACGGATGCTCGGGGCGAGCTCGGGCCGATGCTGCTCGGCGATCTGGGCGCGGACGTGATTCGCGTCGAGCCGCCCGGGGGCTCGGCGGCTCGCCTGTGCGCACCGCACCTGAAGGGGGCGCCGGAGGACCTGAAGAGCCTGCAGTTCCTGGCCTTCAATCGCAACAAGCGTTCGATTGTCCTGGATCCCGAGGCGCCGGACGACCGGGCGACGCTGCGGGAGCTGGTGCGCAGCTCCGACTTTTTGTTCGAGTCCTCGCCGGGCCGCCCGCTGGAACCCTACGGACTCGACTTCGAGGACCTCGAGCGGCTCAACTCCCGGATCGTCTACGTGCGGCTCTCGCCGTTCGGCGCCGACGGTCCGCACGCCGACCTGCTCGGCGACGAGCTGGTCGTGGCTGCAATGGGCGGGTCCGTGGCCCTGCAGGGCCCGCGCGACCGCGCGCCGCTACGCGTCAGCTTACCGCAGATCTGGCGCCACGCCGGAGCCGAGGCGGCGGCGGGGGCGCTGGCGGCGCACGCCCGCATGCTCAAGACGGGTACGGCGCAGTTCGTGGACCTGTCGGCCCAGGCGGCCCTGACCTGGACCCTGCTGAACGGCATGGCGACACACGGGATCGATGGGCGGAACCTGGAGCGCGATGGCTCGAACGTCAATACGGGAATCTTGGTCTTGTACGTTCTCTTCGAGTGCCTCGACGGCTACATCGTACTGCTTCCCACGTCCGCCGCGATCCTCGGCTGTCTGGACTGGATGATCGCGGACGGTGTCTTCGACGAATCAGCGCGCGACGTCGATTGGGTCGCGCTCGACCAGCAGCTTCACCTGCCGGACCGCAAGCCCTACAACATTCACGAGGTCGGCGACTTCTTCAAGCAGTTCACAGCCAAGCACACGCGGCGCGAGCTGCTCGAATTCGGCATGTCGAACGACACGACACTGGCGCCCGCCAACTCGATTCCCGAGCTGCTCGCCTTCGAGCACTTCGAGGCGCGCGATTATTGGAAGCCGCTGACCCTTCCCGGCGGACAGACGGTGCGCAGCCCGGGCTCCTGGTCGAAGATCTCGAACACACCGCTCGAGGTGCGGCGCCCGGCGCCGTCGCTCGATGAGCACGGGGCCGAGATTCGCTCCGCTTTGTCGCAGCCTCGCCGACCGAAGTCTTATCCAGAGCCCGCCGGCGAAGCACTGCCATTCGAGGGCATCAAGGTCGCGGACTTCTTCTGGGTGGGAGTCGGACCGATATCCTCCAAGTACCTGGCCGACCACGGCGCGACAGTAGTTCGCGTCGAGTCCGAGAGTCGACCCGACGTGCTGCGTGGCGGCGGACCGTTCAAGGACGGTGTGGGGGGCTGGAATCGCTCGCATTACTACGGGGACTTCAACGCCTCGAAGCTGGGTCTGAGCCTTGCGATGAAGTCGCCGGGGGCGCTCGAGATCGCCAAGAAGCTGATCGCCTGGGCCGACGTCTTCACCGAGAGCTTTGCGCCCGGAGCCATCGAGCGCCTGGGCCTGGGCTACGACGAGGTTCGCAAGATCAACCCCGGGATCATCATGGTGAGCACCTGCCTCATGGGGCAGACCGGCCCCGCCGCGCGCTTTGCAGGCTATGGCTATCACGCCAGCGCGATCGCGGGCTTCCACGAGGTGACGGGCTGGCCCGATCTTCCCCCTTCGGGTCCCTGGGCCGCCTATACCGATACGATTGCTCCGCGCTTTATCTCCACCGTGCTGGCCGCCGCCATTGACCACAAGCGCAGAACCGGCGAGGGACAGTACATCGATGTGGCGCAGATCGAGACCTCGCTGCACTTCCAGGCGCCAGAAATTCTCGACTACCAGGTGAGTGGCTACGCGGCCACTCGCAACGGCAACCGAGCCCCGGACGCGGCCCCACAGGGTTGCTACCCGTGCTCAGGCGACGACCAGTGGTGCGCGATTGCCGTGGAAAGCGACGAGCAGTGGCGGGCGCTGCGCCGCGAGCTGGGGGATCCCGACTGGGCCCGCGAAACCGCGCACGATTCCACCGCGGGTCGCCTGGAGTTCCACGACCTGCTCGACGAGAAGCTCGCCGAGTGGACGCGCGGCCAGGAGCGCTACGCCCTGATGAAGCGCCTGCAGGGTGCGGGGATCCCGGCGGGGGCG
This sequence comes from Myxococcota bacterium, assembly GCA_965247115.1. Taxonomy (GTDB): domain Bacteria; phylum Myxococcota_A; class UBA9160; order SZUA-336; family SZUA-336; genus JAUXJB01. The sequence goes on along the minus strand of CBDFGR010000002.1, from coordinate 2,157,266 downwards.
GTCCAGCGCAGCAGCGACCTACTGGTCGACCCGCAGCACGCGCACCGAGGTTTCTACCGCTACCTGGATCACCCCGAGATGGGGAACATCCCGTACAGCGGTCATCAGTATCGAATCCGAGGCTACGACAACGGTCCGCGCTTTGCGGCGCCCTGCCTCGGACAGCACAGCTACGAGGTGATGAGCGAGATCCTGGGCATGACCGAAGAAGAAATCGGCGCGGCCTTCGCCTCCGGAGCGATCAGCTAGGTCCCGCGCCCCGAGCCCGGAAACGGGAACTCGGCCTGTCCCAAGAACTGGTCCGGCCGGAACTCGGGCCCGCTCTGCGTCTCGGGAGGCGAGACGATGTCGCGCGTATCGATCCCGCGAAAGAAGCGATCGCGCCGCCGATCCGGCGCGTCCCCGTGGAACTCCGCTGGCGTCGGGAAGAGCTCCCACAGGTCGTCGAGCGCCGCGTCGATCTCGGTCGCGGGCACGAGCGACGGGACGAGCGTCCACCCGTGGCTCCGCCACTCGTCGGCACAGCGGGCGAGCGCAGCCGCGAGGTCGTCCGGCGCTCCCGCTTCGACCGACGCCACGGTCCTACACGCGGGCGAGCGGCGTCGGGAGCCCCGTCACACCCGGGCGACAGCGCCAGATGCAGCCGCGCAGGCTCCTGTCGTCCGTGTTGTCCGCGCTCACGATGTACAGGTCGCCGTAGTCGGCTCCGCCGAACGCGCAGCTCGTGACCGAGCGGGCGGGCACGGGGAGCTCGTCCACGAGCTCCCCCTTCGGATCCAAGATCGCGACGCGGCGACGGCCGGCGTGGGCGACCCACAGGTTGCCCCGGCTGTCGACACACATCCCGTCGGGGATGCCCCGCTCAAACGCCGCGCCTCCGATGTGGCGACGGTTCGAGACCGCGCCCTCTGAGTCGACGTCGTGCGCCCACAGTCCCTTGCCCGTCGAGTCGACGTGGTAGAGCGTCCCGCCGTCGGGTGAGAAGCCGATGCCGTTTGACACGCCCACGCCGCCGTACAGCTCGGTGACGCTCCCGTCCAGCTCGATGCGGTACGCCTCGCCCGGTGGCTCGGGGGGGCTTTTCAAGTCGGAGACGTCGGCGCGGATCGCGCCGACGTACACGCGCCCCAACGCGTCGGTGTGTAGGTCGTTGAAGGAGCGCACGCCGTCCACCTCGAGCAACACCCGAAACTTGCCGTCCTTCCAGTGCGCGACGTTTGGCCCCGACATGACGAGCCCGCCCTCCACGTGGACGGCCAAGCCCCCGACCATCGGGCGGTCCGAAACGACCGTCTCGATGGCGCCGCTGGGGTCGCGGCGGAGGACCGTCGCGCCCAACGCGTCGGTAAACCAGAGCGCGCCGTCGGCGTCGGTGCGCGGGCCCTCGACGAGCCTGTAGCCGCTCGCGATCAGTTCTAGTTGGGCGTCCATGGCGTCCTCCGATCGGCGTCAGCTTACAGGCCCGCAGGCGGGTGCGCCAAGCTGGACATACTGACCGACCACCCACCGATGTGAGGCGACGCATGGCCGGGGAACTCTGGAGGAAGAGCGCGAGCGAGCTGGCCCAACGGATCCGCCGCCGCGAGACGACCAGTCGCGAGGTCGTCGAGGCTCACCTGGCGCGGATCGAGGACGTGAACGGCCACGTCAACGCGATCACGGTGGTGCTGGCCGAGTCCGCCCTCGCGGCGGCCGCGGCCGACCAGGCGACGCCGACAGGCCCGCTTCACGGGGTGCCGTTCACGATCAAGGAGAACATCGACTGCGTCGGGTCGCCGACAACGGACGGCGTGCCAGCGTTCGCCGAGCGGCTGCCGTCGCGCGACGCGCCGGTGGTGTCGCGCATGAAGGGCGCCGGCACGATCCCGTTGGCTCGGACCAACCTGCCGGAGTTCGGCTCGCGGCTCGACACGGACAACCCGCTGCGCGGACGAACCCGCAACCCTTGGGATGGCGCGCGCACCCCGGGCGGCTCGAGCGGCGGCGAGGGGGCTGCGCTCGCGACCGGGATGACGCCCATCGGGCTCGGGAATGACATCGGCGGGTCGGTGCGCAATCCGGCGTACTGCTGCGGCATCGCGTCGCTCAAACCGACCCAGGGCCGCATTCCGCGCGCGAGCGCCTTCGAGCCGCAGGACATGGGCATGTCGGGTCAGGCGATGCTCGTCGAGGGGCCGATGGCGCGCTCGGTCGCCGACCTGCGGCTGGCCCTGTCGATCCTGGCCGGGCGCGACATCCGCGACCCGCGCTCCGTCGACGCCCCCCTCCAGGGGCCCGCGCCGACGCGCCGCCGAGCTGCGCTGGTCACGCAAGTCCCCGAAATCGAGCTCCCGCCCAGCACCGTCGGAGAGATCCCGCGGGCGGGTCGAATCTTGACGGAACAGGGTTGGGAAGTAGAGGAGGTAAACCCACCCGAGCTAGACCGCGTAACCGAGGTGTGGGGCAACCTGATTGCCATCGACGACCTCACTCGGGACGACGCAACCAAGGACCTCCTCACGCCGGCGCTCTTCGCGAGCATGCAGCGCTTGATGGCGCGCTTTGACGCCTCGCACAGGACGAACGCCGAGGTCCACTCGGAGCGCTCGCGCCTGGGCCGGCTCTGGTCCGCCTTCTTGACGGACTACCCTGTGGCGGTAGGCCCCACATGGAGCTGCCTTCCGTGGCCGGCCGACGCCGATCTCGATCCGGATACGGGAATTCAGACCCTCGTCGACAGCGTGCGCTTCATCACCCCGGCCAACCTCCTCGGGCTTCCCGCGGTCGCGCTCCCGATGGGCGTTGCGGACGGCCTCCCCACCGGCATCCAGGTCTACGCCGACCTGTGGCGCGAGGATCTGTGTCTCTCCGCCGCGGAGACGATCGAGGCGGCGGCCCCCATGCCGACTCCGATCGACCCGGTGCGGTAGCGGGCCGGAACGAGGTATACCTACTGAGACTTCCGCCCGGGGGAGGAAGTCTCGCCCCCAGACTCGTCCAGAGGGAGACCCATGGCCAAGGATACTGACGCGGACAAACCGCAAGACGTCTTCTCGTTCCGCCCCGACCGCAAGACGCGGAAGCCGCAGGAGTACTACGAGGCAATCAAGGCCAAGTTCGCGGAGGAGCGCGACCTGCGGCTGGGCTACCGGCCCGAGGGCACGGCCCAGTTCACCTCGGACCTGACCGGCCCGTTGGCCCGCTACGAGCAGGACCCGTACGCGGACGAGACCCTCGAGCGCGAGGCCATCGAGGACAGGGTCGAGGTCCTATTCATCGGCGGCGGCTTTTCGGCCCTGCTCACGTCGGCGCGGCTGCGCCAGGTCGGGGTCGAGAGCATCCGCATCGTGGAGCGCGGGGCCGACGTCGGGGGCACGTGGTATTGGAACCGCTACCCCGGTCTCGCGTGCGACGTGGTCGCGTACGACTACCTGCCCCTCCTAGACGAGATGGACTACGTCCCGACGAGTCACTACGCGAAGGGCCCGGAGATCTACGCGCACTGCAAGGCGATCGCCGAGAAGTACGACCTGTACGACCTGGCCGTCTTCCAGACGACGGTCACCTCCACCGTCTGGAACGAGGAAGAGCAGCTCTGGCACATCGGGACGGACCGCGGCGACCACATGCGCGCCCGCTTCGTGATCTGCGCGAACGGGACGCTGTCCAAGCCGAAGCTCTCGAAGATCGAAGGCATGGAGCGGTTCGGGGGCCACTCGTTCCACACCTCGCGGTGGGACTACGACTATACGAAGCCCGACCTATCGGGCTTGCGCGACAAGGTGGTCGGGATCATCGGGACCGGCGCGTCGGCCGTGCAGGCCATCCCGCACCTGGGCCAGAACTCGAAGGAGCTCTACGCCTTCCAGCGCACGCCGTCGTCGATCGACGTCAAGGACGACTGGCCGACGGACCCCAACTGGGCTCGCCGGCTCGAACCGGGCTGGCAGACGAAGCGCCGTGAGAAGGCGATGCGCGAGCCCGAGCTCAGCCCCGAGCAGCGGGCCAAGATCGCGTCGCGGTCGCGCGAGGAGAAGATCCGCCGCCAGGAGAGCGCGAACATCGACGCCATGATGCGCATCCACAAACGCGTCGAGGAGACGGTGAGGGACCCCGAGACGGCCGAGGCCTTGAAGCCCTGGTACATGCTGATGTGCAAGCGGCCGTGTTTCGACAACGACTACCTCCCGACGTTCAACCTGCCCAACGTCCACCTCGTGGACACCAAGGGCAAGGGCATCACCGAGATCGCCGAGAAGGGCCCGATCTTCGACGGCAAGGTTTACGAGCTCGACGTCCTCATCTACGCCACGGGCTTCGAGGTCCAGAAGACCGGGATCTACAACAAGATCGTCGGCCAGGGTGGACTCGACCTGCAGGACAAGTACAGCGAGGGCATCCGCACCGTGCTGGGGATCCACTCACACGGCTACCCGAACCTCTTCATCATGGGCGGCTACCAGGCGTCGTTCCGCTTCAACCTGACCGACGTGCTGAACATGCAGGGCGACCACATCGCCGCGTGCATCGACTACGCCCGCACGCACGGCCACCAGGCGATCGACGTGACCCACGACGCCGAGGAGTGGTGGGTGCAGGAGGTTATCGCGAACCGCGGCAAGACCAGCCGCGCCGCCGACTGCACGCCCGGGTACTACAACTTCGAGGGCGAGTTTCAGCGCCGCCAGGACGGCAACTACAACGGCAGCTACCCGCAGTACATCCGCCACATGCAGCACGTGCGGGACAACATGAAGGAACACTTCATCTTGAGCGGGTCTTAGGGCATCGGCTGGATCCCCTTTACCCTCGAGGCCCTCGACTACCAGTTCCACGGCAACCGGGTGCGCCAGGAGAACCCCGCCTTCGAGCTGAATCCCTCGGAGTACTTCGCCCGTAACATCTACGCCTGCTACTGGTTCGAGCAGGTCGCCCCGCGGCGCTTGATCGACAAGGTGGGTGTCGACAACATCCTGTTCGAGACCGACTTCCCCCACCCCACCTCGCTCTACGGCGACGAGGTGCACAAGCGCATCGACGCCGGGCTCGCGGACTGCGAGGAGTCGGTGCGACGCAAGATCCTGTGGGAGAACGGGCGCGACCTCTACAGGATCGAAGAGCCGAGCGCCGACGACGAAGCCAAGCGCCTGGCCACCTAGACACGCCGTCGGAGGGGAGCGCGATGACCGAGCCCTAAGCTCGGCCGACTCGCATCCTGGCGAGCCGTCGGGCATTTGGGGGGCGCGCATCGAGCGCCGCTACCGCGACCGCGCGCCCCCCACGGTGTAGGGGCTCGAGGGACGCGACGGCGTGTGGACCTGATCCAGTTGAGCGACGTCTCCGCGCGATCGAACGGGTGCCCGCTCATCTGGTGGGGACGCCGCGGGCGGTTTGTTCCCCTTGCTGATTGCTATCCGAGCAGACGACCCTCCTGGTCACCGAGCCAACGCTCGAGTTGGTGGTGCAGGCGGCCGCAATCGAACCCGCGTCCGCTACTCCTGCTCGTCCCCAAAAGCCCTTCCGGCGGCCGCCTGGCGCCCGTCGCGGGGGGCCCGTATCGACGAGCCCCCGCGCAGGCTCCGAGGGACCGGCGCGCCTTCGCGAAGCCGGCGAAATCGGCGTAAGATGCGGGTCCAGGAGGAGCTCTGCATGGCGTACGACCTGGTGGTTCGAGGGGGGACGATCGTAGACGGCTCGGGAGGCGCGCCGTATCCGGCAGACATCGGGGTGCGCAACGGACGCATCGCCCGCGTCGGCCGGATTCGCGAGCAGGCCGGGCGCACGATCGATGCCGACGGGCTGCACGTCGCACCCGGCTTCGTGGACGGCCACACGCACATGGACGCCCAGGTGTGCTGGGATCCGCTGGGGACCTCCTCCTGCTATCACGGCGTCACCAGCGTGGTGATGGGCAACTGCGGCTTCACGCTGGCCCCCTGCCGCGAGCGGGACAAGGCGCTCGTGCTCCGTAACCTCGAGCGCGCCGAGGACATCTCGGCCGAGGCCATGGAGGCCGGCATCAAGTGGAGCTGGGCGACCTATCCCGAGTATCTGGACCGGCTCGACGCCCTGCCCAAGGGCATCAACTACTCCGGCTACGTCGGCCACTCCGCACTGCGCACGCACGTGATGGGCGAGCGCGCCTTCACGGACGCGCCTACCGCCGACGAGCTCGAGGCCATGAAGCGCGAGCTGGTGGCCTCTGTGCGCGCGGGGGCGCTGGGCTTCACGACCTCGCGTACGCACCACCACCAGACGCCCGACGGGCAGCCGGTGGCCAGTCGCGTCGCGAGCTGGGACGAGGTGCGCGCCCTGGTGGCGGCAATGGGCGAGACGGGAGCCGGCATCTTCGAGATCGCCGGCGAGGACCCCGATCGCGACCCCGAGCGGATCCGCGACTACCTGGAGTGGCTGCGCGACCTCGCGGTCGACACCGGGGTCACGGTCACCTGGGGCATCTTCTCGATTCGTGGAGCGCCCGATTACTGGCGGCAATACATGGAGCTCCTCGACGAGACGGCCGCGGCCGGTGGCCGGATGTTCGCGCAGGTGCACAGCCGCGCCCTCAACGCGGTGCTGAGCTTCGAGACGAACATGCCCTTCGACCACTATCCGGTCTGGCGCGAGCTGCGCTCGCTGCCGCTCGAGGATCAGAAGCGCCGCCTGCGCGATCCCGAGCTGCGCGCGAAGCTGGTCGAGTCCGCCAAGGCCGGACGCCTCGGCGGGCGAGCGGTCGGAGCCGAGCCGCGGCGCCCGGACTACGACTGGATCCTCGCGCTCGACAAGGTCGAGGGTCCACACCCCTCGCTGAACCAGGTCGCGAAGGCCCGGGGTCTGCATCCGGCGGACGCGATGATCGAACTCTCGCTCGAGAAGGACCTGAAGCAGCTGTTCCTGCAACCGCTCGCGAACGAGGACCAGGACCACGTGCTCGAGATGATGCGTCATCCGCGCTCGGCGGTGACCTTCTCCGACTCCGGCGCGCACGTCTCACAGATCATGGATTCGTCCCTGCAGACCCACGTGCTCGCCCACTGGGTGCGCGAGAAGGGAGCCCTGACCCTGAGTGAAGCCGTGCGCATGCTCAGCTTCGACATCGCGAGCGCCTGGGGCTTCTCGGACCGGGGTCTGGTGCGCGAGGGCTTCGCGGCGGATCTGATCGCCTTCGATCCCGACCAGGTGGCGCCGCTGCTGCCCGAGGTCGTCTACGACCTGCCGGGGGGCGCGCGTCGCTACCTGCAGAAGTCGCGCGGGATCGAGCACTCGATCGTGAACGGAGAGCCAATCCTGCGGGGCTCGGAGCCTACAGGCGCGCTGCCAGGCAGGGTGCTGCGCGGGCCGCTCGCCGCCGGCTAGCCTCTGTCCGTTCATCGGCGAGGATCGCTTCTTCCTCGACTCGAACAACGACGGATATGGACCCGCCGGATCGGCTGATGGCGATAGCGCTTCGCCTTCATCCGAACGTGTAGGTCCCGGAGATTTCGCTCCAGGTCCTGCCCGTATTTCTCCTTTGTGACCCCATCCACACCCACCGCCGCATTCTTGCGCATGCGCTGGTGGGCTCGCTCCAAGGCTGGCACATCGATCAGATGTGCCAGCAAGGGGCGTGGTAGACTGCCCCAACGACGCATTCGACTGGAGGTCGCATGAAGCTCTACAACTCGCTCGGCCCCAATCCCCGCCTGGTGCGGATGTTCATGATGGAGAAAGGAATCGAGCTCCCGACCGAGGAGATCGACATCGACGCCGGCGAAAACCGCGGCGACGCCTACAAGAAGCTCAATCCGAGCGGGCAGGTGCCCAGTCTCGAACTCGACGACGGGAGCATCCTGTCGGAGACGATCGCGATCTGCGAGTACCTGGACGAGAAGTACCCCGACCCGCCGCTGATCGGGGAGACCCCCGAGGAGCGCGCCAAGACGCGCATGTGGCAGCGCCGCTGCGAGCTCAACATCACCGAGCCGCTGGCGAACGGCTACCGCTACGGCGAGGGGCTCGCGATGTTCAAGGATCGACTCCACGTGATCCCGCAGGCGTCCGACGATCTGAAGGCAATCGCGCGCGAGAACCAGCAGTGGCTCGACGGGCTGATCGCGGGGCGCGACTACATCGCCGGCGACAAGCTGCGGCTCGTCGACCTTCACCTCTACTGCATGCTCGACATCGCACCGAGCGTCGGCCAGCCGCTGGACGAGTCCAACAAGAACCTCGATGCCTGGTACCGGAGAATGGGCGCGCGGCCAAGCGCCGGGCAGAGCATCCACCCGATGGCCAGGGCCGCCGGCATACGCATGTAGGCGCGCCCCGATGCCCTTGGGGCCCGGTTCAGGGGCCTTCGAATCCCGCTGGCACGGGCGGACATGTTCGCAGGTGAGCCCCAGTTGTTCCCGCCGCCGTTGCTCGGGTACAGGATCGAGCCTTCGAGCGTGGGCGGGGTGTAGATCCCGTCGTTCCGTAGCTCGTTCAGGCGGTCGCGGCAGGCCCCGCGGTCCCAGAAGGTGAAGCCCCACGCGTCGTCCGCGCTGATCGGCGGCAGCAGGTGCGGGGCGTGCGTGGGGAAAGGCTGCGTCGGCGAGAGGTATTCGCCCGGCGCGGGTTGCTGCGGCACGGGACGCTCCTCGACCGGGTACACCGGCTCGCCGGTCTCCCGGTTCAGTACGAAGGTCATGCCCATCTTCATGACCTGCACGACGACCGGGATCGTCTCGCCGTCCTTGCGCAGCTCCATCAGGGTCGGCTGCGCGGGCGTGTCGTAGTCCCAGAGGTCGTGGTAGACCATCCGGAAGTGCCAGACCACCTCGCCGCTGTCGCCGTCGAGCGCGACGACCGAGCTGGAGTAGTGGTCGAGGCCTTCGCGGTCCATCGGCAGACCGCTCCTCGCAGCTGACTTGACGCGCCATTCGCCGATACTGGATGATCGCCGCGAGCGCTTCGACAGGGGAGGGTCGCCAGCATGACAGGTCCGCTCGAGGGCTTCCGAATCATCGATCTCACGGCGATCGTCTCCGGACCGTTCGCCACCCAGATCCTGGCCGACCAGGGCGCCGACGTGATCAAGGTCGAACCGCCCCGCATCGGCGACATGGTGCGCACGGTCGGCTACCGCCGCGGCACGGTCTCCACATTCTTCGCGTCGGTCAACCGGAACAAGCGCTCGATCGTGGTCGACTTGAAGACCCCGGCGGGAGTCGATTTGCTGCTCGAGCTGGTCCGGAGCGCGGACGCGGTGGTCCAGAACTTCCGGCCCGGCGCCGTGGAACGCTTGGGCATCGGCTACGAGGACCTGAAACGCGTCAAGGACGATCTGGTCTACGTCTCGATCTCCGGGTTTGGCGATCGGGGGCCCTACGCCGGGAAGCGCGTCTACGACCCTGTGATCCAGATGATCTCGGGAATGGTCGAGACGCAGACCGACCCCTCCGTTGGACGGCCCGACTACGTGCGAAACGTCGTCTGCGACAAGGTCACCTCGCTCACCGCGGCGCAGGCGATCACGGCGGCGCTGCTCGCGCGGGCCTCGGGCAAGGGGGGACAGCACGTGCGGCTGGCCATGCTCGACGCGGCCGTCGCGTTTCTCTGGCCCGACGGCATGGTCAACGAGACCTTCGTCGGCGACGACGTCAAGCGCGGCCTGACGATGGCGGACATCTACGCGGTGTTCGAGGCGGCGGACGGCTTCATGGCGATCTATCCCGGCTCGAACGTGGAGTGGCGCGCGATGTGCCTGGCCGTGGATCGCCCCGACCTGATCAAGGACGAGCGCTTCCGCTCGGCCAACCGGCGCGGCAAGAACTTCGCGGCGCTCCAGGCCGAGCTGCGGACTCTGTTCGCAGGCATGAGCATCGCCGAGATCTCCCGCATCCTCGACCAGGCCGGCGTGCCGTGCGCGCCCATGCGAAGCCGCGCCGAGGTGCGCGACGACCCGCAGGTCATCGTGAACGAGCTGATCGTGGAGCAGGACTTCGAGAGCCTGGGTCGCGTCCGGCAGCCGCGCCCGGCCACGCGCTTCGAGGGCACCCCGACGTCGATTCGCACCGCCGCCCCCGCGCTCGGAGAGCACACCGACGCGGTGCTGCGCGAGCTCGGAAAGACGCCCGAGGAAATCGCCAGGCTCCGCTCGAGCGCCACCGTCGCCTGAGGCGGAGCCTAGGCGGCCTTCTTCACGCGGGCGCCCAGGCGGATCAGGTCGCGAAAGCCCGTCCCAAGGTCCGCGCCGCGGGCGGAGTAGGACACGTTCACGAGCCCCACTTCGTCCACGACGCCCTCGAAGTGCCGCAGCGCCACCTCGCACTCCGCGGCGGTTCCCAGCGCCGCCGACCTGATTCGCCCGCAGGGGCTCGGCGGGAGCGGCCACCTCGACCGACTCCAGGGGCTGGTAAGCTCCGAGACCCGAAGGGAGGTCTCTGGCCATGACCCTGCGCCCCCCGGACCCCGAAGCGGTCAACCGGTTCGCCGCGCCCGTACTCCAGGACTGGGGCGGCGCGCATACCGTCGCCCTCGCCTACATCGGGGACCGGCTGGGCATGTTCCGGGCCCTGGCCGAGGCGGGCTCCGCGACGTCGCAGGCCCTCGCGGACCGGACCGGCCTCGACCAGCGCTACCTGCGCAAGTGGGCGGCGGCCATGGCTGCCGCCGAGTACGTCGAGTACGACGCGACCGACGGGTCGTTCTCGATCACCCCTGAGCAGGCCCGCGTGCTGGCGGAGGACGGCCACCCGTCCTTCCTCGGAGGCGGGTTCCAGTACGCGCAGGCATGCGTCCAGCGCGTGCCCGAGCTGATGGCGGGCGCTGGCGCACGAGGCGGGCTTCGTCCACTTCGAGCGGCTCGACGTGGAGAATGCCATGCACCAGCTGTTTCTGGCCACCAAGGCCGGTGCGACCGCGTAGGCGGCGCGGCGTCCGCAAGAGAGGAGCGAGGAGATGCAGAGCTTTGACGGCAAGCTCGCCGTCATCACCGGCGGCGGGACGGGCATGGGGCGCGAACTCGCCCGGCAGCTCACCACCCAGGGCTGTCACGTGGCGATGTGCGACCTTTCGGCCGAGAACATGGAGGAGACCGTCGGCCTCTGCCGCGAGGGCGCTCCCGAGGGGCTGCGCATCAGCGCGTTTCGCGCCGACGTCTCTGACGAGGCGCAGATGCTCGCGTTCCGCGACGACGTGACGGAGCGCCACGCGACCGACCACATTCACCTGCTCTTCAACAACGCGGGGATCTCGGGGGGCGGGAGCTTCCTGCGCGACGATCGGGCGCAGTGGGAGAAGACCTTCGCGGTGTGCTGGTACGGCGTCTACTACGGCACCCGCGCGTTCCTGCCGCTGCTGGTGGCCAGCGACGGCGGGCACCTGGTCAACACGAGCAGCGTCAACGGGTTCTTCGCGTCGGCGGGGCCCGACGCCGCGCACACCGCGTACTCCGCGGCCAAGTTCGCGGTGAAGGGCTTCAGCGAGGCCCTCGTGACGGACCTCCGGCTGCACGCACCGCACGTCAAGGTGTCGGTCGTGATGCCCGGACACATCGGCACACCGATCATCCTGAACTCGCAGGCCGTGCTCGGCGGCGGGCCCGACGCCCTGCGCGAGATGTTCGGAGCCGGTGGCGCGGACATGACCGACGCACAGCTCGCGGCGACCACCCAGCAGGTGGGGACCGCGTTTCGGGACTCGGCGCCCACGAGCGCGGCGCAGGCGGCGTCGATCATCCTGGCGGGAGTTCGCGGCGAGCGCTGGCGCATCCTCGTGGGAGACGACGCCCACACCATCGACCGTCTCGTCCGCGGAGCGCCCGACGCCGCCTACGAGCGGGATTTCCTCAACAAACTGGGCGCCGCGTTCTGGAGCTGGCGGGGGTGGAGGTCGAGCTGACGAAGAGGGCGCGATGCGCCTGCCGTCGGAGTAGCCCGGCTCAGAGCTCCTCCGCGAACTTCACCTCGGTCCGGTGGTAGTACTCGAAGCCGGGGTTGGTCTTCATGATCGCCTGCCACTCGGGCGTGTCCAGCAACTTGTCCATGGTGGCGTTGCGTACGGCGAGATCGTCCCAGCGCAGGATCCAGGTCACCGTGGCCGAGCCGAGCTCGTCGAGCGGCTTGCCATCGACCTGCACCGGCTCGTCCAAGTTTACCCAGAACCCGACCAAGTCTAGGTCTGGGTGCTCCCGGAGGTATGGAAGGGCGCGCTGTTGGGCCCACTCCTTGTAGGCCTGCATGAGAGTTGGCTCGTAGTGGTAGTTGCGAATCTCGAAGATCACGGAGGGTCCCCCTTGGGTTTGGAAGGTAGGCTCTAGAGCACCCCGGCCTCTCGCAGCTCGAGGAACGAGCTCTGGAACGCCTCGATCACAGCGTCGACGTCCTCTTGCGTGTGCGCCGCGGACAGGAAGAAGACGTGAGCGCCGGGCACGACGACGCCGTTCTTGTGCAGATGGGCGTAGAAGAGCTTCTCGATCTCGGCCTCGGGGCTACGCGGGGACGGCAGATCCCATGCGCTGTTCACCGGCTGATCGGTGAAAACGAGCTTGAACTGCGACTGGGCGTTCATCAGACGAGCCGGAATGCGCTCGGCCTCGCAGAACCCGTTGATCGCGTGCGCCAGGCGCTCCGACTCGCTCGCCAGACGCGAGTAGATCTCGGGGTTTGCTCGCAGGGTTCTGAGCACCGCGCTGCCCACGCGCATCGACATCGGATTGCCGCAGAAAGTCCCCCCGCTCAAGATCTGACCGAAGCACGCCATCAGCTCGTCCGACCCCGCGACCGCGCCGATCGGTGTGCCACCGCCCAGCACCTTGCCATAGCTCGCCAGATCCGCCTTCACTCCGAAGAAGTCCTGTGCCCCGCGGTATCCCAGCCGGAAGCCGGTGATCACCTCGTCCAGCAAGAGCAGCACGCCCGAGTCGCTGCACACCGATCGAAGCTCCTGCAGGAAGGGTCCCACGTCCAGGCGCGGGTTGGAGCTCTGCACGGGCTCGAGCATCACGAGCGCCAGCTCGTCCTTGTGCTGCCGGATCAGCTCGAATGCGGCGGAACTGCGGTAGGGGAGGATAAGCAGCTGGTCCAGGGTCTCGCGCGGAATCCCGTGTCCCAGCGGCCGAGTCTGCGGTCGGTCGGGATTCGAACGCGGGTCGGGTCGGACGAGTACGTAGTCATGCGACCCGTGATACGACCCCACGAAGACCGCCACCTTGGTCTTTCCCGAGTAGGCCCGGGCGGCGCGAAGCGCGGCCATCGTTGCCTCGGTCCCGGAATTGTAGAACGCGACCTTGTCGGCGCACGGAGACGCCTCGACCACCAGCTCCGCGAGCTCCCCCTGGTAGGGGCTCGGCAGGCCCAGGTGGAGCCCCACCTCCGCCGCCGTCTGCCGCGCAGCCGCGACGGCCACCTCCGGGTTGTGACCCAGCAGCAGCGGCCCTAATCCCATGGTGAGATCGATGTACTCGCGACCGTCGACGTCGGTCACCCGGGAGCCCCTGGCGCTCTGCACGTAGAACTCATTCGGGAGATCGACCGTTCCCACCAGCTCCTGGGCCAGCACGCGACCGTGCTTTTCCTTCAGCTTTTGAGAGCCGGGCATCAGAGCTTGGAGCTCCTCCCGGATCGCCTTCATCTGCCCCGACACGTCCGCACGCGTTTTTGCCATCGAGCCTCCCTCTCGCGATTCTGTTCTGGTGGTCGAGATCCTGTCAAGTCCGCGCCCTTCCTCAGGGTGGCGTGATCTCACCGCTGCTCAGCAACCTCTACCTCACCGAGGTGGATCGGATGCTGGAGCGAGCGAAAGAGACCACGCGTCAGGGCCGGTACACGTACGTGGAGTACGTGCGCTGGGCCGATGACATCGTCATCCTGATCGACGCCTATCCGCGCCATGACTGGCTACTGCGGGCGGTGGAGAAACGACTTCGGGGGGAATTCGCCAAGCTTCGCGTCGAGATCAATGAGGAGAAGAGCCGGGTCGTGGACCTGGCGAAGGGAGAGAGCTTCGGATTCCTGGGCTTCGAGTTCCGCCGCGTCCGCAGTCTTCGGGGCGTTTGGCGGGCGCAGTGTACGCCCAAGCTGAGTAGGCGAACGGCGTTGCTGCGGAAGCTGAAGGAAATCTTCCGACGCTTTCATTCCCAGCCCGTGGATCGGGTGGTGCAGCTCATCAATCCGATCTTGCGGGGATGGGTTCACTACTTCGCTGTGGGTCATTCGAGCCGGTGCTTCGACTTCATTCGAGATTGGGTGGAGAAGGAGATTCGACGGCATCTGATGCGTGCACGGAAGCGTGGAGGCTTCGGGTGGAAGAGGTGGAGTAGGCGGTGGCTGTACGACGCGCTCGGTTTGTTCAACGACCCCCAGCGCGAACTGGACCTGCCCCTTCTCCACCATCTCGACCAGGCCGCGCGCGACGTCCGTACGAACGAGGCCCGGGGCGATGCAGACGACCCGGATCCGATCCGACGCCCATTCCTTGGCCAGCTGCTTGGTGAGATTGATGAGGGCGGCCTTCGACGACGGGTAGGCACCGAGACCGGATCGCCGATAAACCCGGCATTGGACGAGATGTTGAGAACGACGCCTCCGCCGCGCTTCGCCATGGACGAGTGACAGAGCTGAGCCAGGCGGAGCGGAGCCCAGACGTTCCCCCGCATCGTATTCACGAAATCGTCTTCGGTGATCGCCGTCGCCGGACCGTCCCCGGAACCCGCGGAGTACAGGGCGTTGTTGACCAGAATGTCGACGTCGCCGAGCTGCTCGACCGTCTCCCGATGCAGGCGAACGAGATCGTCGGTGTTCGTTACGTCGGCCTGGACGGAGAGCGCACGTCCGCCGCTCTTGCTCGATCTCCTTCGCCGTCTTCTCCAGGGCTTCCTTGCCCCGCGCGGCGATTGCGACCCTGGCGCCGTTCCCGGCCAGTGTGAGAGCGATGGCGCGACCGATTCCCTTCGAGCCGCCGGTCACGATGGCGACCTTGCCGTCCAGCGAGATACCCGACATCGACACGTTCGTCCCCTCGTTGCTGCCGCGACCTCGGGCGGCCCGGTATGGTACCATCGTCTCTGCGACGCCGTAGGCCTCGCTGCCTTACCCGGACGCGGGCGGAGAGTCAAAGAGAGCGGACTTCGGTCCCACGAAAGGCAGCGCAAGCGAAGGAGGACTCGCATGGAGAGCAGGACCCCGATCACTGCCGCGGCCCAGGAGTACTTCGAGAGCGTGCGGAATCCGATGTCGCGCGAGCAGCGCGAGGCCTTCCTGGCCCAGCCCCACTTCACCGTGATGTCCATCCAGCGCGAGGGACGCGGCCCACTGTCGGTCCCCATGTGGTACGGCTACGAACCGGGCGGCGATGTCTGGATCATCACGGAGAAGACTTCGCTCAAGGGCAAGCTCCTGCGGCCAGGGGTCGCGGTCACCTTCTTGATGACGAGCGACTTCAGGACCTACGTCAGCGTCGAAGGTCCCGTGGCCTCTCTACGGGAACCGAAGATGAAGGACCTGCTGCCTCTCTGTTACCGCTATCTGGACAAGGAGGCTGCAGAGCTGTACGCGAAGCAGATCGAGGTGACGCTGTCCCATAGCGTGCTGATGAGCGTGCGACCCGAGCGCTGGTCCTCGAACGATCTGACGCGGTACGTGACGACGGCGACCGCGCACATCAGGAGGGCGAGGCCGAGTACGTAGCGCCAGATCCCGTTTGGCAGCGTCCGCAATCAGCTCGAACGAGATGCCCCTGTGAGCGCTGACGACGGTCTTCAGAATGCTGCTCGCGCTCAGCGCCGCGTGGTCGATGATGAAGGTCCTGCCGCCGCTGCGCTGGCCGAGAAACTCCAGGGCGTCCTTGCTGCTCGCGGTTGCCGTAGCTGCGGTCGAGAACGCGGTGTGCATGCACAAGGAGGACTTCGGCATCCCTGCGGAAGCACACGAACGTGTTCACACCCTCGAGGAAGCCGGAGGTGCGGCGGTCGCGCCGGCTCGTCGTCAGCGCGATCCACACGCTCGGCAATTAGCGGAAGTGGGCGGCCGTCGGGTGACACTCGAAGACGACGTCCTCGGTCTCGATGATGCGGAGGACTTTCCCGACCTCGTCCGGTCCGGCCTTCGGCGCGTCCTCGCGCGTGGGCACGGGCAACCCCACCGGAAACACGGTCGTCGGACGGGCGTAGCCCCGGTAGACCGGCACGCCGCCGACCGAGATCACACGCCCGCACCGACCCTGAAGAAACCGGGCCAGCATCCGCAACCGGCCGTACATCGCGACAACCAGGTCGAACTCGCGGTCCCCCAGGGCATCCCGGGTCGCGGCCTCTGGACGCGCTCGACATCTCCCCGCGCTGGACCGGCGAGGTCGCCCACGACTTCCCGGGAGGCGAGTGGCGCCGCGTGCAGCACGCGATCGGCTACCGCGCCATCGTCGTCAACGGCGAGGTCACGTTCGCGGACGGCAAGTGCACCGGCGCGACCCCGGGCAAGCTGTTGCGCCACGGGTACGCGCCGGGAGCCTGACGTCTACAACTGCTCGAAGACATCCCTCCGCAGCTGAGACTTCCGGCCGACGCCGCCCTGGCGTGGCTCAACGAAACGCGCGGAAGCCACTTCCGCCTGACCGGCCTGGTCGAAACCGAGGCAGCCCTGGCCGCGAAGCCGGGCGCCCCCCGAGCTTCGTGCTAGACGCGGACGGCGACGTGTCCGGCGTGTCGAGCGTCCCCAAGCCCCTGCTGGTCCGGGCGGTCAAGCGGGTGCCCGAGGCGTGACGCTCCTCCTCGCGCTCGCCGATGCGGCGGTCGCCGCGCACGGCGGTTCGTACCTGGGGGTGGGGGTCCGGTCCCTGCAGGGCTCCCGCCCGACCTACCTCCGAAGGCGCCGCTCTAGTCCCCTGCGTTCGCCTCCGCGAGCGCCTCGGCCCGGTCGATCGCCGCGCGCGAGATGATGTAGGTATGGACGCGCTCTGCGTCGGCCTCGTTCAGGAAGTCCGCGAAGGACGCCATGCCGTTCCCGCGCAGGGCCCCGCCGAGCACGATGTCGTTGAACGCGGCATGTCGCTCGTCCGTCATCAGCCGCAGGTCCGGAAGGACCCCGTTCGACTTCGCCAGGACGCCGTGGCAATAGGCACACACCAGCGTGTAGAGCTCCTCGCCGCGCTTCAGGTCCGCAGCCGACGCGGTGACGGGGGCTTGCTCAGGGATGCGCCGATCGAGGACGGTCGGCGCGGAGAGCTCCGCGTCGCCGTCGAGCTTGAACACGAGGAGCCGGCCGAAGTTCCCATACTTGACCGTCGCGGTCTCGTTGACCAGACCGTCGAAGTAGTCGCTGCCGCCGCCGGTCAGCAGGGCGATGTGCTGGACTCCGTCAAGCGCGAAGCTGATCGGCGGCGCGAGGATGGAGGTGTAGGCGTTGAAGCGCCAGAGAGGGTTGCCGTCGCTCGAATCGTAGGCGGTGACGAAACCCATCCCGTCGCCCTGGAACACCAGCCCCCCGGCGGTGGCCAGGACTCCGCCATTCCAGTGGTGCGCGTGCTCTACGACCCAGCGCTCTTCGCCAGTGAGGGGATCAAAGGCCTTAAGGTACCCCCGCGACTCGGTCTCACCCGGTGTCTCGTCCGCCAGTGCGAACTCGAGGCCGTAGTTGAGAGTACTCTCGTTGCGCTTGTAGAAGCCGGTCTCCTTGAACTCGTCGTCCAGCGCGTAGAGGACCGGCCGGTCCTGAGCCGGGAGGTAGACGAGCCCAGCTTCGGCGTCGTACGACATGGCCTGCCAGTTGTGGCCTCCGAGCGCCCCGGGGAGGATCCACTTCGGAGAGTCGACGTAGTCGAGGTCGGGGTTCTCGACGGGACGGCCCGTCTCCAGATCCACGTGTGTGGCCCACGTCACTGCCACGAAGGGGTTCGCGCGGAGGAGCGTGCCGTCGGAGCGATCGATCACGTAGAAGAAGCCGTTCTTTGGCGCCTGCATGAGTACCTTCCGCGCCTTCCCGTCGACCTCCATTTCCGCGAGCATCATGTCCTGCACCGACGTGTAGTCCCAGTTTTCGCCGGGCGTGGTCTGGTAGTACCACTTCATACGACCCGTATCGGCGTCGACCGCGACGATGGCCGCGAGAAATAGGTTGTCGCCGCCGCCGGGGGAGCGGATGACGCGCGTCCACGGCGCGCCGTTGCCCACTCCGATGTACAAGTGGTTGAAGTCGGGGTCGTACACGAGCGAGTTCCACGCGGTGCCTCCGCCGCCGATCTTCCACCACTCGCCCCCCTTCCAGGTCTCTGCCGCGAGCTCCAGCTCCGGGTGCTCGAAGGGCTCGGCCGGATTGCCGGGCACGGTGAAGAAGCGCCAGACTTGCTCGCCGGTCTCGGCGTCGTACGCCGTGACATAGCCGCGCACGCCGAAGTCGGCGCCGCCGTTGCCGATGAAGACTTTGCCTCCGGCGGCCCGCGGGGCCCCCGTGATGGAGTAGTTCCGGGTGTGGTCGGTGACGGTATCGACCTCCCACACCTTCTCGCCGGTGGCCGCGTCGAGTGCGAGCAGGCGCCCCTCGAGGGTCGCCGCGTAGACGCGTCCCCCGTAGACCGCGACGCCGCGACTGACCGGGCCGCAGCACGCCTTGCGCATGAACTCCCGCGGCACCTGCGGGTCGTAGCGCCAGCGCTCCGCGCCCGTGGCCGCGTCGAGGGCGTAGACGATGTTCCAGGCGCTCGAAAAGAAGATCGTGCCGTCGACCACGATCGGGGTCGCCTCGAGCGGCTGGTTCGTCCCGAGGTCCACCGCGTAGGCCAGCCCGAGCCGCGCGACGGTCTCGCGGTCGATCTGGTCGAGCGGCGAGAAGCGCTGCTCCTCGAAGGTGCGCCCGTACGCGAGCCAGTTGCCGGGCTCACTTTCGGCGTTCCGGATGCGCGCGTCGTCGATCAGCGCGAGCGTGGGCGCCGGCGCGCCGTCCTGAGCGGAAGCCAGCTCGGCGCCCGCGCCCGAGGGCGTCGCCTCACCGCCCTCCTGCGAACACGCCGCGCTCAGAGCACCGACGAGAAACAAACCCAACCACCGAGGCAAAACGGTCATCTCTACTCCCCTGATCCGCGGATCCTGTTAGAATCGACGCCGGCGGTGAAACCGAGACCCAACGTCCTCCTGATTCTCACCGACCAGCAGGGCGCGGACCACACCGGCTGTGGCGGCAACCCGACGGTCCGGACACCGGCGCTCGACGCGTTCCGCCGATCACCAGCGCTTTCATGTCTTTAGTGTACTCGACGCCGGAGGCTTCCGAAGCCGTAGAAGTCCGGCGGCACCTCTAACTCGGCATCGAGGTAGCGGTCCGGATCCTCCCAGGAGTCCCAGCCGGTTCGAAGGGGTCGCCGAGCGGCGACGCGAGGGTGGCCGCCCGGCGGCTGCCGCGACTCATCCCGTGCTGGATGTGAGATTTCCCGACGAGCGCCGTCCGGTACGACGCCTCGCGCAGCGCTCGCGCGAACGTGCGGCTGTTGAGGGCGAGCGAGCGATCGTTCGAGATGACGCGGTGTGCGGACGGCAGGCGGCCGGTGAGGATACTGCAGCGGTTGGGCATGCAGATCGGATTGGCCACGTAGGCGCGGTCGAAGACCGTCCCGCGCGCCGCGAGCGCTCCCGGAACTCGGGTCGGACCGGTGCGAACCCGAACCCGCAGTTCCCGAGCACGACGGAGGTCACCCCGTGCCAGCCGGAGATCGTACACCACGGGTCCCAGCGGATCTGGGCGTCGTAGTGGGTGTGAAGGTCCACGAAGCCGGGGGCGACGATGTGTCCGCCAGCGTCGACCTCGCGCGCGGCGGCGCCCGGGGCCCGACCGCCGATCTGCGCGATCCGTCCGTCCTTCACCCAGAGGTCACCCGCGAACCCTCGTCCCGTCCACGATCGTGCCGCCGCGAATGTGCAGGTCATACTCGGCCATGGGGAAGCCTCCCTTCACTAGGTGGAAGCATTATAGGCGTCGTTCCCGAACTATTTAAAGGCGAACGACACGAGTCCCAACTCATCTGGTATTCAAGACCCGCCGACGTCCGGTGCCACTGGGGAGACAGGATGACCGCGACACGGGGACAGGCGCGCTCCACGGGCCCGACCTACACCTCCCTCCTCGAAGCCGACCCGACGCCGGCCCCGGCACCGCTGCTCCGCGAGGCCTACGAGTGGGTCGAGGGCCTTGCGGTCGATGTGGCCCGGTACACGGGCCGGGAGTTCCACGAGCTGGAGGCGTAGCGGCTGTGGCCCAGCACCTGGTCAGGGATCGCCTGGTGCGGCTCCTGGCACAGCGGGGTGGCCGCCGGCGTCCACGCTGCAATCCACGGGAGTGGCCCCATAAGCGCCTTGTGGAAGACCACGGCCTCTATCGACTGCTCGGTACCGTACACTATCCTGGAGGTGTGCATGCGACGTGAGAAGACCATCGGTCAGCCGTGTGCGGGTAATCCGCACGCACGGTTGGAAAGGGGACCTCGGGAAACGGAGCTTTCGGGCCACCGCGCCTGAGGTCAACCAATGACTGAACCGATCAAGGACCGGAGTGAGAACGGCTGGGTGGCGGACGCTGGGGCTCGCGAAGAGTTGCTTGCGGCGAATGATGCGACGATCGAGGAGGCGACAGAATTCGCCGACCCGATGGCGCTCAGGGGGCTGATCTATCAGCTCACTGGCGATCCGCAGCTTGCGACAACGACTCCCTCGAGGAGAGGCGGCAACGGCTTCTTCGCCGCCATGGAACTGGGTGAGGAAGACGCAGCGCTCGTCCGCCGCAAAGCAGCCGAATTCCTCAGATCCTATCGGGACAGCGGTGCCAGCGAACTTGGCATTGGTCCTAGGGACCGTCTGCCGACGAGTATGGCCCTGACCATCGGCACTGAACTCGAGCCCGACTCGATCGAGCTGTGGCTCGAAGAACTGGCACTGAATCCATGGGCTCGCGGTCTGGAATGGTCGCAGGAGCCTGCGCCGCAGCGACTCGAGGATTTCTCGGTCACCGTGATCGGCGCCGGAATGGGAGGCCTCAACGCAGCCATTCAGCTCAAGCGAGCCGGGATTCCGTTCTGGGTAATCGAGAAGAACGATGGTGTCGGCGGCACCTGGTACGAGAACCGCTACCCGGGTGCGCGCGTCGACACCCCAAGCCGGCTTTACTCGCACATCTTCGGCGTCGACTACAGCTACCCGTATGCGTTCTGTCCTTGGACCGAGAACCAGAAGTACTTCGACTGGGTGGCCGACACGTTCAACGTGCGCGGTGACATCACCTTCGAAACGGAAGTCTGCTCGTTGGTATGGGACGAAGCGGCTTCAATGTGGGAGATCACGGTCGACGGCCCGGAGGGTAAGCGCACGCTGCGCTCGAACGCGGTGATTACCGCGGTGGGCTTCCTCAATCGCCCGAATACGCCGGAGATCCCCGGCATGGAGCGTTTCAAGGGTCCGTCCTGGCACACGGCACGCTGGCCGGCAGAGTTCGATCCGACCGGCAAGCGTGTGGCGGTCATCGGCACGGGCTGTACGGGTATTCAGCTGGTCCCGGAGCTGGCGCTCGAGGCGGACCAGGTCACCGTCTTTCAGCGCACGCCCCAGTGGCTCTTCCAGGTGCCGGGCTACCGGTCGCCGTTCCCCCCGCAGGTGCCCTGGCTGGATCGGAACTTGCCGTACTACGCGAACTTCCTGCGCATGCGCGTCGCGGCGAGCTTTGCAGAGGGGTTCATCGGCCTCACCAAGATCGATCCGGACTTCCAGGACGAGCACGCGGTGAGCCCAATCAACAAAGCCGCTCGCGACGACTGCATCGCGTTCCTCGAAGAGAAGCTCGGGGACGCGCACCTGATCGAGAAGATGACGCCAGAGCACCCCGTTCTATCGGCGCGGCCGGTGTTGGTCGATCCCGCGTACAGCTTTCTCGACGCCATCCAGCGCGACAACGTTACGCTAGTCGTGGATGGCATCCGCGGGATCACCGAAACGGGCGTGGAGACCGAGGACGGTACGGTCCACGAGGTGGATGCCATTGTTTACGCGACGGGGTTCAAGGCGACCGAGTACCTGTTCCCGATGTCGATCACCGGCCGTGGTGGCATGACCGTCGAGAAACTTTGGGCGCAGACGGGTGCACAGGGCTACGTGGGCGCTATGATCCCGGGCTGCCCCAATCTGTGGACGTTGTATGGTCCCAATACAAACGGGGGCCTGCTGGTGCCCGCGTTCCAGGAACTGGAAACGTTCTACGCGCTCAAATGTATCGAGCGGCTCATTCTCGACGACAAGAAGTCGATCGACGTCAAAGAGGAGCCCTACCGGCGCTACAACGAGATGATCGACGAGCGCAACCGGCGCATGGCGTGGAGCGATCCCCGCGCGGAGAACTACTACTGGACGAGGTTCGGCCGGTCCGCGACGCAGAATCCGCTGACATCGTTGGAGATGTGGAACTTGCTGCGGGAACCAAACTTCGCAGATCTCGACGTGCGCTGACGCCGCCCGGCTCGGAGCTAGAGTCCGAGCCGGCCTACGTCGATCACCCGCAAGCCAGACTCGCCGTCGGCGACGTACGCCAGCTGACCGGCTCCCAAAACCATAAGGCGAACTGATTCCGATCAGAGAGGTTCCGGGACGGTGGCCATCGCGGGCCGGAGTGCGTTGCAGCGCTTCGCCGCTGAGGTCGCGCCCCGCCGCGTGAGCGCGTAAACTAGGCGCATGTCCAGACTCGATATGACCCAGGCGGAACGGGAGCAGTTTCTGGCCGAAGTGCGCGTCGGCGTCGTGTGTATCGCGCGGAAGGGCGACGCGGCCCCGCTGGCGGTGCCGGTTTGGTACGACTACCAACCCGGCGGGTCCGTCTCGTTCGTGACGGGTCGCACGTCCGCCAAGGCTCGCTTGGCCAAGCGCAGGGGCACCTTCACGCTGGTCGTCCAGAAGGATGAACCGCCCGACCAACGGTACGTGTCGGTCTCGGGGCCGGTCACGGAGGTGCGCCCGGCCGAAATGGAGAAGGACCAACGTCCCCTGACGCACCGCTACCTGGGAACCGAGGGTGGCGATCAGTACCTCGAGCAGATAGTCAAGCCGATGGGCGACGACCTCGTGGTGATCTTCATGCGCCCCGAGCGCTGGCGCACCGAGGACTACACCAAGATGTGATCTAGCGGGGGCGCTCCGCCTCCGCCAAGACGCGCAGGATGTTCTCGCCCAGAACCTTGCGCACGTCCGCCTCGCCGTAGCCGCGCCGCACGAGCGTGCGCGTCAGGTTGGTAGGTCGCCGACGTCCTCGAGACCCTCGGGGAACCACGGCGCGCCGTCGAAGTCGGACCCCGGACAGCGGGCTCTTCAATCGGCTCACCCGAAGCGCTGCGGTCTAGCGAAGGGCCGGGATGACCTTGTCCGAGAATAGCCTCATCGAGTCCATCACCTTCTGGTGTGGCATCCCGCCGCTCTGTGTCCAGGAGATTTGCAGGTCTACCCCCAGTCCTTCGAAGGCCTTCAGTCTGTCGATGCAGTAGTCCGCGTCGCCAACGATGATCGAATTGACTTCCTGCATCGCCTTGAAGGTCATCTTGTCGTCCGGCATTCCTCCCGCCTTGGTTAGCTTGTAGTAGTCCTCGTAGCTCTTGATTGGTTTGGCCCCCAGGCTCTTGACGATCTGACCCGAGTACTTCGCGCTCCAGAGGAAGCACTTCTCGGCGACTTCCTGTGCTTGCTTCTGCGTCGTGTCTACATACAGCTCCGACAGCACGCCGATTCGGGGCTTGTGGCTATGCCCAGCTTGCTTGAAGGCCGCTCGATAGGTTTTGATCCACCCCTCTATCTGCTTAAACGTGGCGTAGTGCGAGTTCAATAGCAGACCGTGCCCCATGTTCCCGACGATATCCGGGGTCTTGCGTGAAACGGCCGCGATCCACACCGGTGGGTACGGCTTCTGCACCGGCTTGGGAATGATGGAAATCTCGCGGCCTCGCGCATCTCGGAGATTCTCGGGAATATCGTAGTGCACTCCCCGGTGCGTGAACTTCTCCTGTGTCCACGCCTTGAGGACAACCTCAAGGTGCTCAGCGAAGATCTCGCGGCTGTCCTCCATCGACACACCCAACGCTTCGGCTTCCACATGCTGTACTCCCCGCCCCAAGCCAAAGTCCACCCGCCCCTGGGTCAGGATATCCAGCGTCGCGATCTTCCCCGCCGTGTGAATTGGATGATGGTAGGGAATCAGCAGAACGGCAAACCCGATCCGGACGCGGCGGGTCCGCTGGCTCAAGGCCGCCGCCATCAGTTCCGGCGCCGGCGAACACGAGTATTCCGGGAAGAACCGCTGCTCGGCAAGCCAGACGCTGTCGTACTCCAACTCGTCCGCATACTCACACTGCGTCAAGAAATTCTCGGTTGCGCTCACCTCGGTTTGCCCGCAGTCCGGCCGAACATCAATCGTGGAAAAAACACCGAACTCCAATTCCCTCTCCTCCTCTACTCGCTAAGGCGAATTCATGCTACACGACCAAGATCCACGATGACAAGCAGGCCGAGCTGGACGGCGGGCTGCGCGCTTCGGGGCCGAGTCAGGGGAGTCCTTTGGATAGAAGATCAAAGACATCAGCCACGAGCACCCGAGGAGTATCCTCAGCGCTCAGCGGTCCACGGAACCGGGGTAGTTCCAGGTGTGGAGCGGTGGTATACTGGCCGCGTCTCGGGTCCGAACCTTCATCCGCGAGGACATCGCCATGAGCGGCTACACCATCATCGATGCCGACACCCACGTCACCGAGACCCCAGACCTCTGGACCAGCCGCGCTCCGGCCTCGATGCGCGACCGCGTCCCGCGCGTCGAGAAGAACGCCGACGGGAGCCTAGCAGGCTGCGGAGAAAGTGACTGGTTGAGGGGTGGTCCTTCCGACGAGGGGGTTCACCGGCCGAGGGGCGGGGCGCGATTCCCGGTTCGAACCGGTCTTGGGCTCCGCTGATCGCGGGGCGGTTTCGCACATGACCTACGTGGCCTCCAGCAGCTTGCGGATCCGGATCAGGTTGTAGGCTGCGGCCGTGAAGGTGAAGACCCAGCCGACCCGATCCGTGCCGCGGTGTCGGGTCTTGCGCATCAGCCCCACGGTCTTCATCCAGCCGAAGACCTCTTCCACCCGTTTGCGAAAACGCTGACTCAGTTCGTAGCCCCGGTGGCGCGTCGTCCGCCCGTCGATCGCGCTGCGTCGATTCGTCGTGTTCTGCGCCACGTGTGGGGTCACGCCCAACTCTCGAAGCTCTTCCACGAACCCCTTCGTGTCGAAGCCCTTGTCTCCGCCCAATGTCCTCCGACGCCCGCCTCCCAGACCTTCCACCATCTCGAGCGCCGCTTCGCGCTCCGCATATCCCGACGCCTGCGTGAGCTTCGCCGCGACCACCAAGCCGTTCCGGTTCTCCGTCACCACGTGTCCCTGGTACGCGAGTCGGGCGCCTTGGCCTCTCATACCGGCGAGTCGTGCGTCGGGATCCGTCGTCGACGCATGCGTCTGGTTGCTCCGCTTCTCGCCTCGGAAGTTCACCGTCGGGTTGCCCGGGTCATCGTCGTCTCTCCGTTCCTCGTCCTTCCGTACGAAGCTCTTCTGGCTCGCCCACGCCTCGATCAGCGTCCCGTCTACCGTGAAGTGCTCCAACGACACCCATCCCTCGGTCTCGGCCTGCTCCAGCACTGCGTCGAAGAAGTGCTCGGCAATCTCGCCCTTGAGCAGCCGGTCTCGGTTCTTCGTGAACACCGTGGCGCTGAACACCACCTCGTCAAGCTCCAGACCCACGAACCAGCGATACAGCAGGTTGTACTCCAGCTGCTCCACCAGCTGCCGCTCGCTCCGGATGGTGTAGAGCACCTGCAGCAGCAGGGCGCGCAGCAGCTGCTCCGGGGGCACGGACGGGCGCCCTACGCCTCTGGCGTAGATCGCGTCGAAGCGCGGCGATAGCCGCTGCAGCGCCGTGTCGACCATGCGCCGCATCGCTCGAAGCGGATGATCATCCGGAATCCGCGACTCCAGCGACACGTAGCTGAACATCCCGCCCTGAAGCGTCCCCTGTCCTCTCACGCCTCCCCCTTTGGGGCTCGCTCCCAAGGTACCCTTCGATGAGGAGTTTTTCAGCAGCCTGCTAGGCTGGGTGCTCGGGGGTGAGTCGATGTTCTCGAATCCGGGGGAGACGGCGACGGCGGGGGTCGGCACAATCGACGATCCGCCCAAGCGCTACGAGGATATGCACCCGGGCGCCTACGACGCCAAAGCGCGTCTCGCCTACATGGACCAGCTCGGCATCTGGGCGATGGTCATGTACCCGAACGTCGGGGGCTTTGGGGCGCAGGAATTTCTCAAGCTGAACGATCCGGAGCTCATGCTCTGCTGCGTCCAGATCTACAACGACTGGCAGAGCGAGTGGGCCGAGGCCGATTCGCGCCGCCTGCTCCCGATCACCTCGCTGCCCTTCTGGGATGTGGAGGCGTCGGTGGCCGAGGTGCGGCGCTGCGCCGAGATGGGGCACCGCGGCATCCTGTTCAGCGGCGCACCCCAGACCCTGGGGCAGCCCCTGCTGGGCGACCGGCAGTGGAACCCGATCTGGGAGACCGCGGTCGAGCTGAACCTGCCGATCAGCTTCCACATCGGTTCGGGGGACTTCGGCTTCGAGCAGTTCCGCTCCAAGACGGAGACCTACGGTCGCATGGCGGCCTTCACCTCCATTGGGGTCGACCTGTTCCTGCAGAACGGCATGTGCCTGGGCGACCTCATCATGTCGGGGGTGCTCAACCGCTATCCCGACATCAAGTTCGTCTCGGTGGAGAGCGGCATCGGCTGGATCCCCTTTACCCTCGAGGCTCTCGACTACCAGTTCCACGGCAACCGGGTGCGCCAGGAGAACCCCGCCTTCGAGCTGAATCCCTCGGAGTACTTCGCCCGTAACATCTACGCCTGCTACTGGTTCGAGCAGGTCGCCCCGCGGCGCTTGATCGACAAGGTGGGTGTCGACAACATCCTGTTCGAGACCGACTTCCCCCACCCCACCTCGCTCTACGGCGACGAGGTGCACAAGCGCATCGACGCCGGGCTCGCGGACTGCGAGGAGTCGGTGCGACGCAAGATCTTGTGGGAGAACGGGCGCGACCTCTACAAGATCGAAGAGCCGAGCGCCGACGACGAAGCCAAGCGCCTGGCCACCTAGACACGACCACGGACCTGGTACTGAAGCTGCTGGCTCCGGGCGGGATTAGCTCACGACCCGGCCGCTCCCGGTGTATGGTAGAGACCCTTAGGAAGCGAGGAGGACGACGACGTGACCGCAGCTTCGCCGAAACTGCCCGGCAGACTGGGCGACCCGAACCTCACCCTCGCCACGGACCCGCGCACCGACCCGCGAGTCATCGCATCCCTGGCCCAGTCGGGCATGGACGCCGCCGAGGAGGCGCCCTCCGTCGGACCGGGCTCCTCCTATGCAGAGATCCTCGAGTACGTCGGCGCCCTCGAAGCCGGCCTCGACGCGGTCTATCGGGAGATGTTCGGCCGCCTTCCCCCGGTGACCGGTGTCGCCCGGCGAACCGAGGTCATCAAGGGGCAGGACGGCAACGAGATCCGCCTCTTCATCCACGAGCCCTCCGGGCGAGCCGGCCCGCGGCCCGGCATCCTGCACACCCACGGCGGCGGCATGGCCATCTGCGCCGCGGCCGATCCCCAGTCCACCCGATGGCGGGACGAGCTGGCCGCCACGGGGCTGAGCGTCGTCGGGGTCGAGTTCCGCAACTCGGCGGGCAAGCTCGGTCCCTGTCCGTTCCCCGCCGGTCTCGACGACTGCGCCGCGGGCGCGCACTGGACGCACGAAAATCGCGACGCGCTCGGCATCTCGCAGCTCGTCGTCTCGGGCGAGTCCGGGGGCGGAAACCTGAGCCTCGCCCTGGCGCTCAAGGCCAAGCGCGAGGGCTGGATTCACAAGATCGCGGGCGTGTACGCGATGTGCCCGTACATCTCCGGCACCTACAGTCCCGCACCCCCCGAGCTGACCTCTCTGCACGAGAACGCGGGGTACGCGGTGGATGCGGACATGATGCAGGTCCTCGCCACGGCCTACGACCCGGGCGGGGAGAACGCCGACAACCCGTTGGCGTGGCCCTACCGCGCGAGCGTGGAGGACCTGGCGGGACTCCCGCCGCACGCGATCTCGGTGAACGAGCTGGACCCGCTGCGCGACGAGGGACTCCACTACGCGCGAAGGCTGATGGCCGCCGGTGTTCCGACGCTGAGCCGCACGATCAACGGCACGAATCACGGCGGCGACACCGAGCTGCTGGCCGTCATGCCCGACGTCTACTACGCGTCGATCCGCGACGTCCACGGCTTCGCGGCGTCGCTGTGACGTGCGCATGATCGGCAAGCTCTTCCCCCTGCCGGCTTTACAGAGCGCCCCTACTCGGACCTGGAGCCGAAACGCAGCCTGTTTGTCCTGTGCCCATCGTCCAGTCCGTGTAGACTAGCCCAAGTCAAAAAGGAGATCCCCAAATGACCCAGCCCGCGTCGTCCGCTGAGGTCGAGGCCTCGATCCGAAGCCTCAAGATCATCGACACCGACAGCCACATCTCCGAGCCGCTCGACCTGTGGAGCTCGCGCGCTCCCGCGGGCTACAAGGAGCTCTTGCCACACGTTCGGGAGGTCGACGGCGAACGCCACTGGATGGTGAATCGCGACATCGACCTCGGGTCGGTCGCTTATAACACTGTGAGCACGATCCGCAAGGACGGCTCCAAGTCGATTGGCCTCGAGTTCGAACGTTGGAGTCACGAAGAAGTACATGTGGCGTCGTACGACATGAAGGCGCGCGTGTCGCTGCTCAACGACTTCGGACTCCACGCCCAGATCCTCTATCCGAACCTCGCCGGCTTCGGGAACCAGAACTTCCTCAAGGTCGAGGACTTGGAGCTGCGCAAGCTCTGCGCCACCGTCTACAACGACGCCATGGCCGAGATCCAGGCGGAGTCGGGCGATCGCATCCTGCCGATGGCGCTCATGCCCTGGTGGAACGTCGACCACTGTGTCGACGAGGTGCGGCGCTCGAAGGAGATCGGGCTGCGGGGGATCGTGATGTGCAGCGACCCCGACAGCGTCGGCATGCCCGACCTGTCCGAAGACGCGTGGTCGCCTTTCTGGGAGGTCTGCAACGACCTCGAGGTGCCGGTCAACTTCCACATCGCGGCGAGCCAGACCTCCTTGAACATGTGGGGGCGCGCCGCCTGGCCGTCGATGGGAGAGCTCCGCCGCCTGGCACTGGGCTCCACGAACCTGTTCATGGAGAACGCGCGGGTGGTCTCCAACCTGCTC
Organism: Myxococcota bacterium; assembly: GCA_965247115.1. GTDB lineage: Bacteria > Myxococcota_A > UBA9160 > SZUA-336 > SZUA-336 > JAUXJB01. Next base: position 2,128,010 of record CBDFGR010000002.1, on the reverse strand, counting down.
TACTCCGGCATTCTCGAGCGCTTCCCCCAGGTGAAGATCGTGTCGGTCGAGAGCGGAATCGGCTGGATCCCGTTCCTGCTGGAGGCGCTCGACTATGAGTGGACGGAGACGGACTCGAAGAGCGAGCTCCCGGTCCCCATGGCCCCCTCTGACTACTTCCGCCGCCAGATCTACAGCACCTTCTGGTTCGAGCGCACGGCGCCCAAGAAGCTGATCGAGGAGATCGGCGAAGACAACATCATGTTCGAGACCGACTTCCCGCACCCCACCTGCAAGTACCCCGACGTCCAGGAGTACCTCGCCGACGTGACCGCCGACTGGAGCGAGACCACGCGCCGCAAGATCCTGCAGGACAACGCGGCGCGCCTGTACCGCGTGGAGGTGTAGAGAGGGGCGCGAGGGCGGCCTCGCACCTGTCCGGGCTCTACGGCCGAACAGAGCGTCTACCACCAGAGGACATGGCGTCGTACCTGCTGCTGCCCGTGATTCCTAGGTAGCGCGCTCCCACTGGGGCAGCAGCAGCTTCCCGCCCGACTCGGGGTCGGTGACCTCCTCCCACACCGCGCGCACGGGCATACCGATGCGCGCCTCTTCGGGTGGGACGTCGACGAGGTTGCCGGTTACGCGCACGTGCGGGACCTCGTCCAGGCTCACGAGCACCACGGTGTAGGGCACCGCCTCCTCGAGCATGGGGTGGACCGGGTGTCTCACGACCGTGTGACTGTAGATCGTCCCGCGCCCCGCCACTTCGCGCGTGTCGAAGTCCATTCCCTGGCAGCGGTGGCACACGTCCTCGGGCGGGTGTTGGATGAACTCACACGCCGTACATCGCTGGAGCAGAAGTCGCCCGGTGGTGAAGAAGGCCTCGGTCCGCGGTTCGATCGCCGGCAGCACCCATTCGTCTGGCATGGTACGGGCCACGTGGCCTCCCTCAGTCTCGACAGAACAGCACAGCGCTACCCAGTGCGTAGCCCGGCCCCCCCACGACCAGGCTGAGCCCGGCGTCCTCGACCTGGCACGTCGAGTCGCCGCGGATCTGGCGCACGGCCTCGTTCACGAGCCCGAAGCCGTGGATGTACGCCTCGCCGATGTTCCCGCCGCTCGTGTTCAGGGGCAGGCCCCCGCTCTTCCACAGCAGCCGGTCGTTCCCAACGAACTCGTTCAGTCCCTCGGGTTCGCAGAAGCCCATCTCGCTGATCGCGATGAGCACCGGCCCGGTGAAGTTCTCGTAGAACTGCGCCACGTCCACGTCCGCGGCCGTCACCCCCGCCCGCCCCCACAGGCGCTCGCCGACGGGGCGCATGTGCGCGGTGGGAAAGGGCGTCTCGTTGAACGCGCCGATCCCACCGCCTCGTTCGAGCCCCTGCGCGGCGGCCAAAATCGGGACGGCCGCGTGGCGCAGGTCGCGCGCGCGCTCAGTCGTCGTCACCACCACAGCCGCGGCCCCGTCGTTTTCGGGGCAGCAGTCGTACAGGTGAAAGGGCTCGGCGATCCAGCGCGACGCGTGGTAGTCCTCGCGCGAGAGCGGCGTGCCGTAGCGCAGGGCCCGCGGGTTGTGCTGCGCGTGCTCGTAGCAGGCCAGCGTTACGTCCGCGAGGGCGTCCTGCCCCAGGCCGTGCTCGTACATATACCGCTGGGTCTGCATCGCGTTGACCTGGGCCGCGCTGACCAAGCCGTACGGCGCCGTGTAGGCGTCGGGCGCGGGGGCGCGCGTCCGGCCTGTTTTTTGTGACATCGTGGACCAGCCGATCATGGCCTGCCCGAAGCGCTCGAACTGGCCCTGGGCCACCGCGCGGAACACCACGACGTGTTGCGCGTACCCCGCGATGACCGCGGCATCCGCGATCGCGACCGCAGACCCTACTCCGTTTCCGCCCCCGCCGTACGTCTGCGCGGTGAAGTCCACCTTGGAAAGACCGAGCGCGGACGAGAGGAGCACGGGGTCGTTGCGCGAGTCCACGTACGACACGAAGCCGTCTACGTCCGAGAGCCCGAGACCCGCGTCTTCCACCGCATTGCGGATGGCAATGCACGCCAGCTGAAACTCGGTCTCGGGGGCGCCGCCTCGCTTGTAGTAGTTCGACTCGCCCACACCGGCGACGGCGGCTCGACACTGCATCGGAACTCCTCGTTCGCGACCCCGAGGAGTATACACGCAGCGCCCTTCGGAGCTAGTCGAAAAGCGTATCCCCGATCACGCCGTCCGCCTCCAAGGCCGCGAGCCCGGGGGAGCCGACGTTCGGCTTGCCCGCGGCGCTCGCCCTTCTGGTGTTCTTCGTCTTCGCGCTGCAGTGCACGTCTACGGTCGCGGCTGGCCAGCCCTCGCTTTTGTGTACATGCTCGCACTCGCGTACGGCGCGAGCTTCGCACCACCTTCCACACGGCCAAGTTCCTGCTCTGACCTCCGGCTACTGGCTCATGTGCCAGCCGCCGTTGGGCGACACCACCTGGCCGGTCACGAACTTCGCCTCGTCGCTCGCGAGGTAGACGGCGGCCCACGCGATGTCGTCGGGCTCGCCCATGCGCCGCATCGGCGTCTGCGCCTCGATGCCGGCGCGCAAGTCGCCGAGCCCCGCGGTCATGTCGGTCTCGATGTAGCCGGGCGCGATCGCGTTTACGCGGATGTTGCGCGTGACGACCTCGCGGGCGACGGAGCGCGTGAATCCCAGAATGCCCGCCCTCGCAGCGCAGTAGGCCGCGCCACCCGCGCCGCCGGCCGTCCCCATGATCGAGCCCATGTTCACGATCGCGCCGGACCCTTGGGGGGCCATGAGCTTGAGCACCTCGCGCGTGCAGTAGAACGTGCCGTGGCCAGGTACCCGTCGCGCTCCTTCCCACTCGGCTCCGACATCGCGCACCCCGTTGCGTCCGCTCGCGCGGTCGGCAGCGTACCACACTCTCCGGATCCGTTTGGATCCGCTGATATCCTGGTTACCCCCCAAGTGTACGCGTTCCCGCCCTCCTACCCGACTGTGTATAATCACTACCAACTCGGAGGCGCGGGGAGATTGGTCATTGTGCGAAACGGTTTCGCCATCTCCGGCTGGATTGCCAACCCCGTCTTCACGCGGATCGGACCCCTTGCCGGGCTGGCTCTGCTGGTCGTCGGCGTGATCGCCCAGGTCGCCTACTGGGATACCCTCCCCGTTTGGTATCACCTCGTCTCTCGCGTCCCTCATCCCAATGGCTATGGCCGGTGCGAACCTCATCACCCGTCGCTGCAACGCCGACCAAGTGACATGATGCCCGGTGTCGTCGATAGTGCAGGCGTCTCCATCGTCGCAAAGTGGGCAGAGCATACGTCGTTGCAAGCACCCGCTAGGCGGCCATGTGCCGGATGCGCCGCGTAGGCCTTCTACTGATCCTGATGGTGTGGAAGTTATCCGGGTTGCCGGCCGCGTCCAATTCTCCCGGTATGGAGACTCGCTCACGCGCGAGTTCTGCCCCGCCCCTTGGATTCGAATGCCTGTGTCCGGCTCAGGAAAATCCCTCCACCGGCACCCCGCTCGGCAGCGTTCGACATCGGAGACCGGATCGGCCGCCAGCCAGCCCGGCCTGAGCGCAGCGCCAGAGCCGGCGTCGGAAAACCGGGGGTAGAATCGGCCGATGCCCGCCCCCGCTGCGCCCGACCCGAAGCCCGCCCATCCGAGCTCGGAGGTCGGCGGGCCGTACCCCCGCTACGTGCTCGGCGTGCTCGTCATCGTGTACGTGTTCAACTTCCTCGACCGGCACATCCTGTCGATCCTCGCGGAGCAGATCAAAGCCGACCTCGGTCTCTCCGACGCCCAGCTGGCGTTCTTGTACGGCACCGCCTTCGCGGTGTTCTACGCGATGTTCGGGATCCCGCTCGGTCGGCTGGCCGACGTGTGGGTGCGCACGAGATTGATCTCGCTGGGACTGTCCTTCTGGAGCGTCATGACGGCCCTATCGGGCATTGCGCGCGGCTTCGGCAGCCTGGCGGTGTTCCGCGTCGGGGTCGGTATTGGCGAAGCGAGTGCGACCCCGGCCGCATTTTCGCTGTTGAGTGACTACTTTCCACCCCGGCTGCGCGCAACCGTCCTCTCGATCTACTCGAGCGGCGGAAACATCGGAGCGGGCATCGGGATCTTCCTCGGCGGAATAATCTCCGACTCGTGGAATCGCGCTTTCGAAGCCGGCGGGGCCCCGTTCGGACTGGTCGGCTGGCAGGCAGCCTTCTTCGCCGTCGGCCTGCCCGGTCTCCTGCTCGCGGTCTGGGTCTGGACCCTGCGGGAGCCTGTGCGCGGCCAGAGCGAGGGGCTGGCACCTCCCAAGCCGAACCTCCATCCCTTTCGGGAGCCCCTGCGCGAGCTGCTCGCGGTGCTGCCGCCCTTCACCATTTGGAGCCTCGTGCGAAGTGGCGCGTCCCGGAGGGCCCTTGGCCTGAACGTGGCCATCGCGGCTGCCATAGCGCTCTTGGCCGCGGGCCTAATCGCCTGGCTCGGAAACCCGGAGCAGTGGATCGCCCTCGGGATCGGTCTCTATGGTGCGATCTCTTGGGCGCAGGGCCTGGTGCTGCGCGACGCCGCGACGTTTCAGATGATCTTCGGGAGCCGCGCGCTCCTCTACAGCGCGGGTGGGTTCTCGCTTCTCGCGTTCACGGGCTACGGCCTCGGCTTCTGGGTGCCGCCCTTCTTTCAACGGATGCACGGTCTCAGCGCGGCCGAGACCGGCACCGTGCTCGGTCTGACCGCCGCCATTGTAGGCTGGGCCGGTGTGACCCTCGGAGGCGTCGTGTCCGACTGGCTGCGCCGACACACGCCAAACGCCCGGCTCTACGTGGGACTCTTCGCCGCGGTCGCACCCGTGCCCTTCATCGTCGGCATGCTCCTGACCGACAAGGTGTGGTTCGCATACCTGATGAATGTGGCGCTCGCCCTGGGCACGTACATGTGGATCGGCCCCGCCGCGACCACGGTCAACGACCTGGTCATGCCGCGCATGCGCGCCACGGCGTCGGCGTTCTACATCCTCACGGTCACGTTTGTCGGGCTCGCGCTCGGTCCCTACACGATCGGCCGCCTCAGCGACGCGCTCGAGGCGGGCGGGCAAACGGATGCGGAGGCGCTGCGCTCGGCGATGCTGCTCGCGCTCTTGGCCATCCTGGCGACGGTCGCGCTTCTACTGCTCGCCTGCCGCCACCTGGAGCGCGACGAGGCGAGCCGCCTCGAGCGCGCGCGCGCCGCGGGCGAGCCGGGCCTCTAGCAGGCTGCTGAAAAACTCCTCATCGAAGGGTACCTTGGGAGCGAGCCCCAAAGGGGGAGGCGTGAGAGGACAGGGGACGCTTCAGGGCGGGATGTTCAGCTACGTGTCGCTGGAGTCGCGGATTCCGGATGATCATCCGCTTCGAGCGATGCGGCGCATGGTCGACACGGCGCTGCAGCGGCTATCGCCGCGCTTCGACGCGATCTACGCCAGAGGCGTAGGGCGCCCGTCCGTGCCCCCGGAGCAGCTGCTGCGCGCCCTGCTGCTGCAGGTGCTCTACACCATCCGGAGCGAGCGGCAGCTGGTGGAGCAGCTGGAGTACAACCTGCTGTATCGCTGGTTCGTGGGTCTGGAGCTTGACGAGGTGGTGTTCAGCGCCACGGTGTTCACGAAGAACCGAGACCGGCTGCTCAAGGGCGAGATTGCCGAGCACTTCTTCGACGCAGTGCTGGAGCAGGCCGAGACCGAGGGATGGGTGTCGTTGGAGCACTTCACGGTAGACGGGACGCTGATCGAGGCGTGGGCGAGCCAGAAGAGCTTCGTACGGAAGGACGAGGAACGGAGAGACGACGATGACCCGGGCAACCCGACGGTGAACTTCCGAGGCGAGAAGCGGAGCAACCAGACGCATGCGTCGACGACGGATCCCGACGCACGACTCGCCGGTATGAGAGGCCAAGGCGCCCGACTCGCGTACCAGGGACACGTGGTGACGGAGAACCGGAACGGCTTGGTGGTCGCGGCGAAGCTCACGCAGGCGTCGGGATATGCGGAGCGCGAAGCGGCGCTCGAGATGGTGGAAGGTCTGGGAGGCGGGCGTCGGAGGACATTGGGCGGAGACAAGGGCTTCGACACGAAGGGGTTCGTGGAAGAGCTTCGAGAGTTGGGCGTGACCCCACACGTGGCGCAGAACACGACGAATCGACGCAGCGCGATCGACGGGCGGACGACGCGCCACCGGGGCTACGAACTGAGTCAGCGTTTTCGCAAACGGGTGGAAGAGGTCTTCGGCTGGATGAAGACCGTGGGGCTGATGCGCAAGACCCGACACCGCGGCACGGATCGGGTCGGCTGGGTCTTCACCTTCACGGCCGCAGCCTACAACCTGATCCGGATCCGCAAGCTGCTGGAGGCCACGTAGGTCATGTGCGAAACCGCCCCGCGATCAGCGGAGCCCAAGACCGGTTCGAACCGGGAATCGCGCCCCGCCCCTCGGCCGGTGAACCCCCTCGTCGGAAGGACCACCCCTCAACCAGTCACTTTCTCCGCAGCCTGCTAGGCGTCGTCCTCGGCTAGCTCATCCTTGGAGGAGGGGGCGAGGAACCTAGACGCCTCGGGTCGAACAAGCCTCAACCCGGTTTGCGCCTCTGTTCGATGTGGAGGGAGCGGAGGTACGATGAACTGGGACGCCCTCGGAGCCATGGCAGAGGCGCTACCGAGGGCGAGTCAGTTCGGACTCATCTCCATGCTGAGCTATTCGAGGTGGGGGCCGGGGGGATCTTTGGCGAGCTTCCGCTGCTGGCCGGTATTCCGCGCACCGTCTCTGCGCAAGCAAAAGGGCGCGTAGAGGCACTGGTGCTGCGCGGAGCGGACTTCGAGCGCTGGCGTGCGGAGTGTCCGGAGTTTGATCTGGGCTTTCGCGAGATGGCCAGCGAGCGACTGGAGGAGATCCGCGAGCGCGATGCAGTTCGCAGCCAGATGGAACAGAGCTGGGGGGAGCAGGCGATCGGTGCTTTGCGACAGGGAACAGTCGTACCGAGCCCGGCGGAGATCCGGCAGGCTGCAGAGGCGCGCAGCGGCGCCGGGCTCGCGGTGTGGCTCGGAATGTTGATCGACGGAATCCCCGAGAGCATCGTGATCGGATCGGGTTTCCTCGGGATACTGAGAGGACGCCTCGCGAGCGGAACAGACGTGGCCTTTGCGGAGGTCGTCCCCTACACGCTGATCGCGGGGCTGTTCCTGGCGAACTTCCCAGAGGCGCTGTCGAGCTCACTGGCGATGCGGACACAGGGATGGAGCCGAATGCGCGTGCTCTCGATGTGGAGCGCGTTGATGGTGATCACGGCGGCAGGCGCCGGTGTCGGGTACGCGATTGGGGGGGCGGTTCCCCACTACGCGCTCATCGCCATCGAGGGCGTCGCCGCCGGGGCCATGATCACGACGATCGTCTCGACCATGATTCCGGAAGCCGTCCACCTGGCGGGCTCGGGGTCGCGGGTCGGAATCTCGACGCTGGTGGGGTTCTTCGCGGCGGTCTCGTTCAAGCTGCTGGAGTAAGTCGGTGGCACCGAGGAGGTGCCCAGTTAGAGGTTCCCTCCTGTGGAGTTCTTCCGGGCGGGGATGATCTGTAACTGGCCGGAAATCGCTCGGATTCAACAACGCACTATGCGGTTGACTGGGCGGACCGGGCGAGCGTATGCTCATTCACCTGGAAGAATTGCGAGAGACAGACTACGCTGGGAGCCGGGATAGCACCTGGCCACCGAATATGGAGGCCGCACAATGCGCAATCCCTCGACTGACTTAGGCCGGCTCTTTGTTTACGGCGCATCCCTCGCCCTCTGCGCCTCTCTCATTGCGTCACCCGCGCTCGGAGATGAGGCGAGCGGAGAAGACGTGGATGTGCCGGCTCCGCCCGCACTGGTCGAAGAGGAGGCCGAAGAAGCGGCCGAAGAGGCGACCTCCCTGAGCCGACGGACCCAGATCGAGGAGCTCGTCGTGACGGCGGAGCGTCGCGAGACGAACCTGCAGGCCACACCGATCGCGATCTCGGCCTTTTCTGCGGATGATATCGCACGCAGCGACCTCGACAGCATCGAGAACCTGCAGTTCCACGTTCCCGGCCTGACCTTCGCCAAGTCGCTCTCCAACGCGCAATTCACGTTGCGCGGCGTCGGCGTCGAAATCCCCACCATGGCGGGTGAGTCGGGAGTCGCTCTCAACATCGATGGCGTCTACCAGGCCCGCCACTTCATCGCGAGCTCGATCCACGATGACCTGGAGCGAATCGAGGTGCTCCGAGGTCCGCAAGGAACGCTCTACGGCCGGAATGCAACCGGAGGGGCGATGAATCTGTGGACGAAGACCCCACCCGAATCTATGGAAGCGGAGTTCTCCGCCCTGGCTGGAGACAACGACCGCTACCGCGTTCGATCTGCTCTCGGCGGCCCGGTTAACGAGAACCTGGGTGCGCGGCTGAGCTGGGCCACGGACCAGAGCGACGGCCTGAGGCGGAACAATTTCGACGGGGACAAGCTCGACGACACCGATCACGGCTCGTTTCGAGGCGCGCTGCGCTACACCCCCGCCGAAGACCTTGAGATCCTGGTGCGTTACGACTGGATGCGCGACCGTAACCATGGGCCGCACTTCCAGCACAACGGCCAGCTAATCCCGTTCGGTCCGGTGACGTTCGGGGGCACTCTGGAACCGGACGCCCAACGCGTCAACATCGACAGGAAGCTGTCCGACAAGAAGCGCGTCTGGGGACTCAGCAGCACCATCAAGCTGGACCTTCACGGACTGCCGCTGATTGGTGACGCGACGCTCAACTCCATCACGTCGTTCCGCAATAACGAGTTGGAGGTCGATGGGGACCTCGATGGAACCGAGGCCAACTTTATAAACACCAATTCGGAACAGAATTCCAAGGTGTGGACTCAGGAGCTCACCCTGAGCTCCGCGGGCGACGGGAAACTCGAATGGGTGGTCGGAGCGTACCTCTTCAAGGACCGCGCCGACACGCACTTCTTCTACACACTGCCCGACTTGGCGGCCGTGGGGCAGGAGATCCTGGACGCCGGCGGAACTGGGTTTGACGTGCTGGACGCGGAAATCGTCGACAATTTTATCTTCGGTATGGATCAGGACACCGAGGCTTGGGCCCTGTTCGGGGAGGCGACGTACCACGTGACCGAGCGCCTCCGCGCAACCGCCGGCATACGATACAGTGACGAGGAGAAGGACACTGATCAGACTGTGTCTTTTGGAGTCCCAGGGCTCGAGGACATCCCCGGCTTTGGCCACGATTTTTTCCTGTGCGAAGGGCACGAAACCGAGCTGGAATACACCTCTTGGACCCCGAAGTTCGGCGTAGATTTCGACGTCGCGGAATCCGTCATGGCATACGCATCGGTGAGTCGCGGCTTTAAGGGCGGCGGCGTAAATCCCGACGCCTGTGGGGCCGACTACGATCCGGAAACCCTCTGGTCCTACGAGATCGGTGTGAAGAGCCAGTGGCTCGACGACCGCCTCCGCTTGAATCTCGTCGGCTTCTTCTACGACTACGAAGACTACCAGGCTGCCGTCAACGTCGCGAGTTCCTCTACCATTGAGAATGCCGCGGACGCCGAGGTGCTGGGCTTCGAAGCCGAGCTGCAGGCCTTCCCGTTCGAGGGATTCCAGTTGACTGCCGGGCTCTCCATCCAGAATGCCGAGTTCGAGGAATACTTCTCACTTAACCCGTTCTTCGGCAATATCGAGGACCTCAAAGGGAATCAGCTGCCCCGTGCCCCCGACAAGAGCTTCTTCATCAGCGGGGACTACACCGTGCCCATCTCGGACCTTGGATCGGCCTCGCTTCGGTATGAGTATTCCTGGTCGGACAATTACTACTTCACGTCTTTCAACGAAACCTACTCCGAACAGTCCAGCTACAGCTTATCCAACGCGCGGGTCATCCTCGCCACCGCAGGTGGAAGGCTCGAGGACACGCTCGGCGACTTTGAGCTGCACTTCTTCGTCAACAATCTCGGAGACAAAGACCACTTGAATCTCGTGATCGATGTCGCAACGACCGGTGGTCCGATGAGCCTCTACGCGGATCCCCGGCGCTACGGAGTAGAGCTCAAATATCGCTTCCACTGATTTCTCCGCGCGAACGCTCGGTCGGCCCTAGGGTACATACCAGTATCGAACTCAGCGGTCGCTTCGAGTAGGGATCTTCGACAGCGCGGCCGCGCCGGTACTCGTCGTTGCAGAAGCACAGAATGTGGCGTCGCATCTGGCGGGCGTCGTCGAAGAGGTGGTAAGCGAGGCCGGGCCGCTGCTGGATGAGTGCCTCGAGTGCGGAGGAGAGCGTGGCTCCGCCCACCTCGAAGCGTCGAGATCTGCCGGTGATTGCACGAGAACGAGCGGGAGCTTGACTCCGCGGCCTGTGTGCCCTCCTCGTCGCCGCTCCCGCGGGCGCGGACACTTTCGACGGCTCTTCCGAGTTCATCTGCGCCTTCATGGACGCCGTCGAGTGCCGAGTGGACGGCGACTGCGTCAAGGGAGATGCGGACGGGGTCAGCCTCGCCGACTTTGTGAGGATCGACTTCAATAGAAAGCGGCTCTCCCTCCTAGACTCGGAGCGTCGTGGAGAGACGACCGCGATTGGTCAGATCGAGAAGCTCGACGATCGCGTGATCAGAGGAGCTGGCGGGCAAGGTCAAGGCACACGGCGTACTCCTAGGTCCAGGCACCCGAGGGAGCGCGATGTTTCCGGTGCAACGAGGACTGTCTGCCACCCATCGCAGAGAGGCTGGGCGGCACCCATCAGATCAGTCCCGTCCCTGGTGGCCCCGCCGGTACTCTTCCAGAGCCGCGCCGGCCTGCCGCAGCCCGTCCCACTTCGCGTGCGCGTACACCGCCAGCGTCACGCTCGCGCTGGCGTGCCCCAGGTGCCGCTGTGCCACGTGGATCGGAGCGCCAGACTGAACGAGGTCGGATGCCATCGTGTGCCTCAGGCTGTGCGTCGGCTTCTTCCCCGAGATTCCAGCTCGCTCGTAGACCCGGCGTAGCCTCTCGTGGACTCTGTGCCCCCAGGGCTTGCCCGATGCACGTCGCTCAATGTAGAGTGTGCCGGCCGACAAGAGAAGTGTGAGAAGAAACGCCCTCGGAGGCCCGGATGGCACTGCGTGTGATTTCCGCCGACTCGCACATGATGGAGCCAGCCGATCTGTGGACCGAGCGGCTAGACAAGAAGTTCCGCGACCGGGCTCCTCAGGTAGTCAAGAATGAGGGAAAGCCGGGGTATTCGTTTCTCGCTCCCGGAATCAATCCCTTCCCTGTGGCGGGTGGGTTCGCCAGCGGAAGAAGCGGCGAGGAACTGAAAGAGCACATGCAGAGGGGCTACGAGGCCGCCAGGCCGAGTGGCTGGGATCCGGTAGAACGGCTCAAGGACCAGGAGGTCGATGGCGTCCACGCTGAGGTGCTGTACACCACTCTCGGCATGCCGCTCTTTCAGATGGACGATGCGGAGCTGCAGCGGGCCTGCTTTGAGGTTTACAACAACTGGGTAAGGGAGTTCTGTTCGCACGCTCCAAAACGCCTCTATGGAATCGCGCTCATCTCGCTCGAAGATATTCCAGAGGGCGTCAAGGAACTCGAGCGGTGCGCCAGGAACGGCCTCAAAGGGGCGATGATCTGGGGGGCTCCACCGGAAGACAGACCCTACGACGACGAAGTCTACGATCCCTTCTGGCAGGTGGCCTCTGAGCTCCACATGCCGCTCTCACTCCACGTCATCACGGGCAAGAGCAAAGCGGGCCAGATCGACTTTCGCTCGATTGGCGTTTGGGAAATGCGTATCCTGCATGAGGTACAGCTGTCGCTCACGACCTTGATCTTCGGTGGTGTCCTGGAACGTTTTCCGGAACTCCCGATCGTCTCTGCCGAAAACGATGCAGGCTGGTTCCCCCATTACCTGTACCGTCTGGACCATGTCCACGAGAAATTCGGGAGCATGATGAAGATTCAGATCCCGATGAAACCGAGCGAGTACATCAAGAGGCAGATCTGGGCCACGTTTCAAGACGATCCGGTAGCGCCGGCCAACTACCGGTTTTTCGGCGAGGACAACTACATGTGGGCGTCGGATTTCCCGCATGCGGACTCGACGTGGCCCCACTCGCAAAGAGTCATTGAAAGAGATTTTGCCGATGTGCCCGAAGCGGTTACCCGCAAGATCGTCTGCGAGAACGCCTGCAAGCTATATCGCATCGAACTCTAGGCTAATTCTCTGACGGACTCTCCTTGGGCTCGGGCCGAATTTCGTGTCCGCCTCCTACGGCGTCGAGGGAAGCATGATGCTGCTGGGACAGAAATGATCTGTGTTGAGGTGCACGGTGGGGAGGGTCTCTGTATTCGCTCTGAGGCCCACTCCTCGGCCGATGAGGTTGGACTGCGGGGCGATGAGCAGTCGTTTGCATTCAGTTTTTCACTGTAGGTCGGCAGAAGACCGCGTCGGCCTTGGGCAAACTTGCCCGACATCTCATGCTGCTGGCATACGCGGTCGCCCGCGCCACCATGCCGCAGCGTCTCGCGGTACTCGACGAGCCACTCGGCTAGCTCAGGGGGGTAGACCGTCCGGATCGCCGCGTCTGTCTTCGGTTGCCACCACGGCTTCGCGGTGATGCTGATCTCGTCCACGTCAGACCAGATCAGGTTCAGGACCTCACCCAGCCTGAACCCAGTCGCGTGGCAGATCCGCAGCACGATGCGCACGGGCACGTCGAACTCCGATGCCTTCATGACCCGCTCAACCTCGTCAGGGGTGAGTGTCTCGTCCTTGCGAGGCGGAGGCTGCAAGAGCAGGCGCTTCAGGTTGACAGGCGGGTGGCCCAGCTCGTTCAACCAGCTCCACGACAAGCACGCCTTCAGAGCTTTGAGGTCGCGGTTCGCGCTGGACACCGAAGTCGTGTCCGCGCGCCAGTCCCGGAACTTGATCAGGTCGGCGCGCGTGATGTAGCGCTCGCGTGCTGCCGGGACGCACTCGATCAGCTTGATGACCGCGATCTTGTAGGACTGAACCGTCTTCGGACGGCGGGTACGCCCCACGTCCTCCCCTGTGCCACCGGACGTCGGCGGGTCTTGAATACCCGATGAGTTGCGACTCGTGTCGTTCGCGTTGAAACAGTTAGCGAACGACGCCTATAATGCTTCCACCTAGTGAAGGGAGGCTTCCCCGTGGCCGAGTATGACCTGCACATTCGCGGCGGCACGATCGTGGACGGGACGAGGGTTCCCCGGTTCGCGGGTGACCTCTGGGTGAAGGACGGACGGATCGCGCAGATCGGCGGCCGGGCCCCGGGCGCCGCCGCGCGCGAGGTCGACGCTGGCGGACACATCGTCGCCCCCGGCTTCGTGGACCTTCACACCCACTACGACGCCCAGATCCGCTGGGACCCGTGGTGTACGATCTCCAGCTGGCACGGGGTGACCTCCGTCGTGCTCGGGAACTGCGGGTTCGGGTTCGCACCGGTCCGACCCGAGTTCCGGGAGCGCTCCATGCTCACGATGACGCGGACCGAGGCCATCCCCATGGAGTCGATGCAGGAGGGGATGAACTGGGACTGGGAGACGATCCCCGAGTACCTCGACTCCCTGGATCGCGCGCCCAAGGGCGTCAACTGCCTGCAGTACATGCCCACCGCGTCGCTCATGACCTACGTGATGGGCCTGGAGGCCGCCAAGACCCGCCCGGCCACCCCGGCGGAGCGCGCGGAGATGCAGCGGCTGCTCCACGAGGGAATGGACGCGGGTCTGTGTGGCTTCTCGATTCAACGACTGGGCAAGGATTCCACCCAGGCCGACTTCGACGGATCTCCCATGGTCACAGACACCATGGTCGACGAGGACATCCTCTGCCTGGCCGAGGTGTTGCGAGAGCGCGACGAGGGCTTCATCCAGATCACGCAGGCCACGGGCCACAACCGGCGCGACCTGGCGTTCCAGGCCGAGCTGGCCCGCGTGGCGCAGCGCCCGATCCTCCACAACGCGGTGCCGGTCAGCCCCAGGAACCCGCGGATCCACGAGAAGCGGCTGGAGTGGATCGACCGCTGCCGGGAGGAGGGGCTCCAGATGTTCGGCCAGGGCGGGACGTTGCGCGCGGGCTTCGTTTTCACGCTCGAGGACTGGAACCTCTACGACGCGAGTCGCGCGTGGCGCAAGGCGACCACGGGAAGCAAGGAGGAGCGGCTGAAGAAGCTCTCCGACCCCAAGATCCGCGAGGAGATGCGCCGCGAGTCCATGAGCGAGGTCGCGGAGAAGCTCCGCATCGTCCAGGCCGGGGTGGGCGGCCCGATGGAGAAGCTGCTCGTCCAGGACGTGAAGGGCCACGCCGAGCTCGAGAAGTACGTCGGAAAGTCGGTCGCGCAGATCGCCGAGGAGGAGGGCAAGCTCCCGGTCGACGCCATGCTGGACGTCGCCGTCGCCGGAGACCTCGAGGTCGAGTTCCTCGGGCCCCCCCCCGCGCGCGGTCTGAACGCCGACCACATGGCTGCGATGATCAACGACTCCATGTACACGTTCCCCGGGGTTTCCGACGGGGGCGCGCACACGAAGTTCTTCACCGGCGGCGCCTTCACCACGGACTTCCTGGTGTGGCTCGTCCGCGACGAGCCCCGGATCAGCCTCGAGGAGGCGCACTTCCGGCTGAGCGCGCTGCCCGCCCACGCCGCGGGCTTCCGCGATCGCGGGACGCTGCGGGTCGGCGCTCCGGCCGACATCGTCGTCTACGACCTGGACGCGCTCGACATCTCCCCGCGCTGGACCGGCGAGGTCGCCCACGACTTCCCGGGAGGCGAGTGGCGCCGCGTGCAGCACGCGATCGGCTACCGCGCCATCGTCGTCAACGGCGAGGTCACGTTCGCGGACGGCAAGTGCACCGGCGCGACCCCGGGCAAGCTGTTGCGCCACGGGTACGCGCCGGGAGCCTGACGTCTACAACTGCTCGAAGACATCCCTCCGCAGCTGAGACTTCCGGCCGACGCCGCCCTGGCGTGGCTCAACGAAACGCGCGGAAGCCACTTCCGCCTGACCGGCCTGGTCGAAACCGAGGCAGCCCTGGCCGCGAAGCCGGGCGACGCCCTCGAGCTCGGATTGGTCCTGTGCGAGGGCGAGGTCTGCGCGCGCGAGCAGGTCCGCATCCGGGCGCGGGGCGACGGCTTCGAGGTCACCGCGATCGAGGCGGACGACCCCGCCATCCCGCCGCTTCTCGACCCCCCTGCGGGCGTGCGCCGCACGTGGCTCGACGCTCAGCTCGCGAAGCACAAGTTCGTCCTGCTGCTCTACTACCGCGGCAGGTGGTGACCGCCCTGTCGCTTCGAGTTGCGGAGCTACAGAAAGTCGGGAGTGCTCGACGCCATCCGCGAAGCGGGTGGCGAGGTGTTTGCCATCACCAGCGAACCGCAGACCCTGGCCGCCGAAGCGGAGGAAGACTGGGAGTTCGGGTTCCCCGCGGTGGGCGATCCGCACCACGAGATCCTCGAGACCTGCCGCGAGCGCGGTCTCGTCGAGGTCTTCTTCAACCGGGACTTCGGTCACCTGCGCGACCGGCCCTGGGCGTCCCACCCCAAGGGCTACTACCAGCCCGCCGTGGTGGCGCTCACGAACGAGGGCCGCGTGCTCTACCGCTGGCGCTGCAGGCCCACGCGCAACAACATGAGCGGCGCCGGAGCCCGCCCGTCCGCGACCTACACCTGGAACCAGCTGCGGTCGCGACTCGCCGCCAGCGCTGAGGAGCCCCCGCTCGACGACGCGCCGGAGCTCGGTGCGGAGGATATCTCCTGGTTCCGCTTTCTCCTGATCCTCCTCGCCCACGGCTGGTTCTTGCGCCCGAAGGCCTTCCCGCTCGCGCGCCCCGGGGACAAGCCCCCGGCCAGTCCGGCCAAGATGCTCCGTCGCTTCTACGGCTTCGCGGGCGCGTGGGCCCTGGCACTCTTGCTGCTCCCGCTCCCGTGGGTCGCGCTGGCGTTCGCGGTCTGGGGGATCGTCCTCATCCCCGGCCTCGTCGAGATCCACCGGCAGTTCCAGAACGAGCCGGCGTAGGAACGCCCCCGCCCTCCCGCACTACAATCCGGGCAGGAGGACGTCCCATGCAGACCTATCGCTTCGACCGCTCCAGGGCGCTCTTCGAGCGCTACCAGAAGGCGGCACCCGGCGCGCCCACTGTGGGACTCGGCCACTACTTCCTGGGCGCGACGCACCCGCGCGCTCCCGTCTACGTGGCCCTGCTCTCGAGCTCGTGGTCGACCCACCGCGTGACCGACGTCGCCGCCCTGCGCAACGAGCTTGGCTACCGCGACGTCGTTCCCGCCCCCGAGGCACTGGCCCGGACGGCCCGCTGGCTCGTCGAGAATCCTCCCAAGCCCGGAGGGAGGGCGGAGCGCGGCCTGCAGGACGCCTTCGACTACGACTGGGAGGACCGCCTCATCGAGGCGTGGCGCGCCTCGACGGCCCGCGTCCGCGCGGTCGCGGAACAGGTCGACGACCGCTTCCGCGACCGGAACGCCGACGGACGTCGCGGCGAGAAGAACAACACCCGCTAGCGGGAACGGCGGGCGGCTACCACTTCTCGACCCAGGGCCGCAGCACCACCCCGAACGCCCAGGTCGACCGGTGCTGCCAATGGAGCTGAAGGTCGATTCCACTAGGGGTCTAGCGCTTGGGCGCGTCGTCGGTATCCCGCACAGTTACAGCCTCGACCTCGACAACCTTTTTTGACGCGCTGGGTCAGCTCGCGGCACTCCTGCTCCCCGTCGTGGACGAAGGGTCGCACGCTCGGCGAGATCGACCCATTGGTGCGAAGCTCGTGGAGGTCACGGGGCATGACGCGGCGCTCGCGACGCCGACGTTCGTGGTAGCGGCGTAGCCCTGCACTGATCCGCTCGCGGTGCTCGTCGTCGAGCGGCACCCCCTGGAGACTACTCACCGGCACTCACCTCCATGATAGGAACGTAACGCCTCGCGAGTGAGGTCGAATCGGCTCTCCGAGAGGAAGACCGAGAAGGAAGCGCTCTCGGAGCTCTCTGTCTGGATCCTTTACGAAGAGGAGCTCAGCACACTCGCGGACGCATGGGCCGCTGGCCTCGCCCCCGCGGCGGAGTTGCAGGAATTCCGTCAATCGCTCGCCGCGGAGCGCCGGGAACCGCTGCTCGAGCTCGGCGATCAGCGCGCGGACCGTCTTCGCACGAACCTCGACGCGGCCCACGCCGTAGGTGTGACGGCGCAGGCCGCTCGAGAACTGGACCGTGGCCACGCCCTAGCTCGCCTTCGGCAGCCTCCGGCTGTCGATGGCCTCCAGCAGGCGGGGCGGCGACATGGGGAGCTGCGTCATCCGAAGGCCGGTCGCATCGTGAATCGCGTTGGCCACAGTCGCGAGCGGCGGGACGATCGGAGTCTCCCCGCAACCGCGGACGCCGTAGGGGTGGCCAGGGTTGGGGACCTCGACGAGGACCGTGTCAATCATGGGGAGGTCGGAGGCCACCGGGATCCGGTAATCCAGGAACCCGGCGTTTTCCATCACGCCCTTCTCGTCGTAGATGTACTCCTCGTTGAGTGCCCAGCCAATGCCCTGGGCCGCGCCGCCTTGCAGCTGGCCCTCGACGTAGCTCGGGTGAACGGCCTTGCCCACGTCCTGCACCGTGGTGTAGCGCTTGACGCTGACGGCTCCGGTCTCCTCGTCCACCTCCACATCGCAGATGTGGGTTGCGAACGAGGGCCCGACGCCCTGTGCGTTGAGCGACGCCTTGCCGGCAATGGGCCCGCCCGTGCGCGGAGCGCGGCGAGCGAGTTGCTCGATCGTGAAGATGTCGCCCTTCTCGTTGATGGCGCGACCCCCTTCCCATCGAACCGTGTCGACGTCGACCTCCCAGAGCGCTGCGGAGCGCTCGCGGAGCTGACGCACGACGTCGGCCGCCGCCTCGATCACGGCCATGCCCGTCGCGAAGGTGACGCGGCTGCCGCCGGTCATATCGGAGTAACCGACGACCTCGGTATCGGCCACCAGAGGCCGCACGCGCGAGACGTCGATCCCGAGCTCCTCGGCGGCCATGAGCGCCATCGAGGCGCGCGAGCCGCCGATATCCGGGTTCCCCGTGACGACAGTGGCCGTACCGTCCTCGTTCAGGCGAACGTCGGCGCTCGACTGCCCTCCGGCGTTGAACCAGAAACCCGAAGCCACGCCGCGGC
Organism: Myxococcota bacterium; assembly: GCA_965247115.1. Taxonomy (GTDB): domain Bacteria; phylum Myxococcota_A; class UBA9160; order SZUA-336; family SZUA-336; genus JAUXJB01. The sequence continues at coordinate 2,109,836 of CBDFGR010000002.1, read as the reverse complement.
CCTGGTTCGGACCCAGGGGTGCGGAATAGTGCGGGTGCGCCTTGGCGGCCTCGAGCGTCTCGACGAAGCCGATCTGCTTGAACTTCGGACCATAGGGTGCCTGGGTTCCATCGACCGCGGCGTTCTTGAGTCGCAGGTCAATCGGATCCATGTTGAGCTCGCGAGCGATCTCGTCGATCACCTGCTCCGCCGCGAAGGCCGCCATGGGCGCGCCCGGCGCGCGATACGGGGCGACCTTCGGCTTGTTGACCACGACGTCGAAGCCCTCGAGCTTCACCGCGGGCATGGCGTACGGCGAGAGCATCGTCATCACGCCCGGGGCCACAGGTGAGCCTTTGAACGCGCCCGCCTCGTACGTCAGCGTCGCATCCCCGGCCGTGAAACGGCCGTCGCGCTTGGCGCCGATCTTCACGCGGACATGCGAACCGGAGGTCGGGCCCGTCGCCCGGAAGACCTCTTCCCGCGTCATGACCAGCCGGACGGGGCGGCCCGTCTTGCGGGACAACAGGATGGCCAGCGGCTCCAGGTAGATGGTCGTCTTGCCGCCGAACCCGCCGCCAATCTCGCTCGGGATGACCTTGATCTGCGAGTGATCGAGACCGAGCACCTTCGCCGAGAACGCGCGCACCATGAACGCGCCCTGGGTGCAGCACCAGACGACCGACTGGTCGTCCTCGCCTGTGCGTGCCACGACCGCGTGCGGCTCGATGTAGCCCTGGTGCACCATCTCGGTGTCGAACTCGCGCTCGACGACCACGTCCGCGTCCGCGAACCCGGCCTCGACATCCCCGCGACCCATTTCGAGGCGCGAGGCGACGTTCGAGGCCTTCTCCGGCGTTGGCTCGACACCCTGGGTAATCATGTACTCGTGGAGGATCGGCGCGTCGGGCGCCAGGGCCTCCTTGAGGCTCAGCACCGGCTTCAGCACCTCGTACTCGACGCGGATCACGTCGAGCGCGGCCTCGGCCTCGGCGAAGGAGGTCGCGGCGACGGCCGCCACGGCCTGGCCGTGGTAGAGCACCTTGTGGCGAGCGATGACGTTCTGGCTCAGGTCGGCGAAGTCGACGTCGTCCTCGCCGCCTGCGCCGGCCTCGCCGCCTGCGCCGGCCTCGCTGACGAGGTCGGGGAAGTCCGCACCCGTGATGATCGCCTTCACGCCCGGCAAGGCGCGCGCGGCCTTCGTGTCGATCGACAGAATCTTCGCGTGCGCGTGCGGACTCCGCAGAACCTTGCCCTCGAGCATGCCCGGGAAAGACATGTCGGCGCCAAAGTTTGCGCGGCCCGTGACCTTATCGAGACCGTCTGGGCGGATGGGGCGAGTCCCCACCCACTTGAACTTGCGCTCCTCGTCGCTCATGTACTCTCTCCCCTCAGCTCCTCCGCCGCGTCGAGCACGGCGCGGATGATTTTGTCGTAACCCGTGCACCGGCAGAGATTCCCGGCGAGCCAGTAGCGGGCCTCCTCCTCGGTCGGATTCGGGTTCCGTTCGAGCAACATCTTCGTCGCTACCATATACCCCGGTGTGCAGACGCCGCACTGCAAGGCGGCGTTCTCGAGGATCGAGGGGCAGCGCCTGGTCGTGGGCCTCGAGAGTCGCTCGAGCTCTTGCGCCGAGACTCCGAGCTCACTGTAGATCTCGGCGTTGTGCTCGCCGAGCAGCGGCGCGCGCCGCGCGATGTTCCACGGCGAGCCGTGGAACAGATAGGGCGCCCCGGGGTACTTGAATGAGCGGCCGAGCTCGGGGTGCTCGACCTCGACCTGGAAGCCCCTCGCCACGAAGTGCGGGTCCTCGAAGACCTCGTCGTAAAGGCGATCGGTCGCGTCCAGGTCTTCGACCAGATGGGCCAGGTGGAAGAGCTTCCCGATCATGCGCACGTCACAGCGACGCCGCGAAGCCGTGGACGTCGCGGATCGACGCGTAGTAGACGTCGGGCATGACGGCCAGCAGCTCGGTGTCGCCGCCGTGATTCGTGCCGTTGATCGTGCGGCTCAGCGTCGGAACACCGGCGGCCATCAGCCTTCGCGCGTAGTGGAGTCCCTCGTCGCGCAGCGGGTCCAGCTCGTTCACCGAGATCGCGTGCGGCGGGAGTCCTGCCAGGTCCTCCACGCTCGCGCGGTAGGGCCACGAAGGCCGGCTTCGAGGGCGCCGACGTACTCGAGGATCTCTGCATAGGGGGAGCCCGGTCCGACGGAGGGCGCCTCCTCGACGGCGTCCATGCCCGACTGGGCCAGGGATGCGATGACTCGCGGGTCGGTGCGCGGGTCCGTGGCGAGGGTGAGGTTCGGGTCGCCCAGTTTGCCGGGCAGTTTCAGCGAAGCTGCGGTCACGTCGTCGTCCTCCTCGCTTCCTGAGGGTCTCGCCCACAATCGTGAAGCTTACTATACACCGGGAGCGGCCGGGGCGTGATCTGATCCCGCCCGGAGCCAGCAGCTTCAGTACCAGGTCCGTGGTTGTCGAGGTCAGGCGGAGTCGATCCTCGCGAAGAAAGAACGGGTCCAGGACGACGAAGAACTCGCGTCCTGGCTCGATGATCCAGCGGAAGCGGCTGTTGATGGTGAGCGAATCTGTCTCGTTGTCCCACTGGACCAGGTTCCGCCACGAAATGTCGGCCGTAAACGCGAAGTCGATTCCCAGGCGCGCGATGCGGGTCGTGAAGTTCCCCTCCGGCAGTCGCACCTGAAACTGCTCGTGTTCCGCGAGCAGCGAGAAGTGCGGGCTCGGTCGGTACTCGAAGAACGTCAGGACGTCGAGATCTGGGGCGCCGACCCGCGCAGTGTGATCGGAAACGGCCCGCCTCCCGGGGAGAGGCGGTAGAGGTGGAGGGCGGCTTCCGCGTCTCGGGCCGCTGGACGTTCAGCAGCGGCTGCCGCCACGCGAACTGGATGGCGGGCTTCGCGCGCGTTCGCAGCGGCGGGGAGCGCGCGGACGCAACGCCGCGGCTTCGGGTACTGCTGCTGCCGCGCGCGCAGGTCGAGGTCTTGGACACCTGGGACGTCCGCGGGATGCGGGGGACCGGCAGTCACCACTGGCGAGTCGAGGACCTGTTTGTGCCGAATCACCGATCGGTGTCACTCACCGACCCCCTGTGCGAGCCCGGCCCGCTGTATCGCCTGCCCCTCAACCTGATGTTCGCGTGCGGGTTCGGTTCCGTCGCCCTCGGCACCCCGTCGACGTCCAGCTCCCGCGCGATCTCGCGAAGCGGCTTGTGCACGCCCTTGTACTGCATGGCCGAGGTTCGGGAGATCACCCGGAGCGCCCGGATGCGGGCCAGCGTCGCCGTGAGCTCCTCGGTTAGCCCGTCGACGAAGAACTCCTGCTCCGCCTCGCCGGACAAGTTGTCGAGGGGAAGAACGGCGATGGAGCGGATCGGCCCGGGCGCGCGCGGTAGAGCCAAACTCGCCGCCCGTTCCCCAGATCAGAAGGGCCGCCACTCCCGCGGCGGGTGCCTCCGCCCGCTCGGCCGCGAAGAGGAGGGCGCGGTACACGCGCACCGGGTCGGGGATGTTCTTGACCGACTTCTCCCCGAGATCCTCGAAGTCCACGCTGATGCGGTGCCTCACCTGATCGTGGACCGTGGACGAGATGCAGATGCCGCCGGCGTCGGCCAGCGCCTCGAGGCGCGCGGCGATGTTGACCCCATCGCCGTAGATGCGGCCGCCCTCCACGCGGACGTCGCCCATGTGGATGCCCATCCGGAAGTCCATCCGGTGGTCGGCGCTCAGGCTGGCGTTGCGGGCGCGCAGGACGCGCTGTACCTCGATCGCGCAGATCACCGCGTCGCGCGCAGTCCGGAACTCTGCGAGCAGGTTGTCCCCGGTGAAGTCGACCACCCGGCCCTGGTGCTCCTCGACCAGGATGGCGATCTGCTCGCGGTACACCGTGATCGTGTGGACGGTGGCGTCCTCGTCCTCGGAGATGAGCCGGCTGTAGCCGACCGCGTCCGCGCTGAGGATTGCGGCCGAAGCACTGTGTTCTCCCGAAGTCACGTGCCTCGGCCTCGAGAAGCTCATCGCAGTGAAGCGAGCGGCCGGTCGCCCCAAGGATCTAGAGGCGATCGCCGAGCTCGAGGTCATTCGGGACGAGCAGGAGTAGCGGACGCGGGTTCGATTGCGGCCGCCTGCACCACCAACTCGAGCGTTGGCTCGGTGACCAGGAGGGTCGTCTGCTCGGATAGCAATCAGCAAGGGGAACAAACCGCCCGCGGCGTCCCCACCAGATGAGCGGGCACCCGTTCGATCGCGCGGAGACGTCGCTTAACTGGATCAGGTCCACACGCCGTCGCGTCCCTCGAGCCCCTACACCGTGGGGGGCGCGCGGTCGCGGTAGCGGCGCTCGATGCGCGCCCCCCAAATGCCCGACGGCTCGCCAGGATGCGAGTCGGCCGAGCTTAGGGCTCGGTCATCGCGCTCCCCTCCGACGGCGTGTCTAGGTGGCCAGGCGCTTGGCTTCGTCGTCGGCGCTCGGCTCTTCGATCTTGTAGAGGTCGCGCCCGTTCTCCCACAAGATCTTGCGTCGCACCGACTCCTCGCAGTCCGCGAGCCCGGCGTCGATGCGCTTGTGCACCTCGTCGCCGTAGAGCGAGGTGGGGTGGGGGAAGTCGGTCTCGAACAGGATGTTGTCGACACCCACCTTGTCGATCAAGCGCCGCGGGGCGACCTGCTCGAACCAGTAGCAGGCGTAGATGTTACGGGCGAAGTACTCCGAGGGATTCAGCTCGAAGGCGGGGTTCTCCTGGCGCACCCGGTTGCCGTGGAACTGGTAGTCGAGAGCCTCGAGGGTAAAGGGGATCCAGCCGATGCCGCTCTCCACCGAGACGAACTTGATGTCGGGATAGCGGTTGAGCACCCCCGACATGATGAGGTCGCCCAGGCACATGCCGTTCTGCAGGAACAGGTCGACCCCAATGGAGGTGAAGGCCGCCATGCGACCGTAGGTCTCCGTCTTGGAGCGGAACTGCTCGAAGCCGAAGTCCCCCGAACCGATGTGGAAGCTGATCGGCAGGTTCAGCTCGACCGCGGTCTCCCAGATCGGGTTCCACTGCCGGTCGCCCAGCAGGGGCTGCCCCAGGGTCTGGGGTGCGCCGCTGAACAGGATGCCGCGGTGCCCCATCTCGGCGCAGCGCCGCACCTCGGCCACCGACGCCTCCACATCCCAGAAGGGCAGCGAGGTGATCGGGAGCAGGCGGCGCGAATCGGCCTCGGCCCACTCGCTCTGCCAGTCGTTGTAGATCTGGACGCAGCAGAGCATGAGCTCCGGATCGTTCAGCTTGAGAAATTCCTGCGCCCCAAAGCCCCCGACGTTCGGGTACATGACCATCGCCCAGATGCCGAGCTGGTCCATGTAGGCGAGACGCGCTTTGGCGTCGTAGGCGCCCGGGTGCATATCCTCGTAGCGCTTGGGCGGATCGTCGATTGTGCCGACCCCCGCCGTCGCCGTCTCCCCCGGATTCGAGAACATCGACTCACCCCCGAGCACCCAGCCTAGGCTCCCGTCGGCGTTCTTCTCGACGCGCGGGACGCGGTCGCGCATCGAGGCCGGAGCGCGGCTGGTCCAGAGGTCTGGGGTCTCGGTGACGTGGGTGTCGGCATCGATGATGGTGTAGCCGCTCATGGCGATGTCCTCGCGGATGAAGGTTCGGACCCGAGACGCGGCCAGTATACCACCGCTCCACACCTGGAACTACCCCGGTTCCGTGGACCGCTGAGCGCTGAGGATACTCCTCGGGTGCTCGTGGCTGATGTCTTTGATCTTCTATCCAAAGGACTCCCCTGACTCGGCCCCGAAGCGCGCAGCCCGCCGTCCAGCTCGGCCTGCTTGTCATCGTGGATCTTGGTCGTGTAGCATGAATTCGCCTTAGCGAGTAGAGGAGGAGAGGGAATTGGAGTTCGGTGTTTTTTCCACGATTGATGTTCGGCCGGATTGCGGGCAAACCGAGGTGAGCGCAACCGAGAATTTCTTGACGCAGTGTGAGTATGCGGATGAGTTGGGGTACGACAGCGTCTGGCTTGCCGAGCAGCGGTTCTTCCCGGAATACTCGTGTTCGCCGGCGCCGGAACTGCTGGCGGCGGCCTTGAGCCAGCGGACCCGCCGCGTCCGGATCGGGTTTGCCGTTCTGCTGGTGCCCTACCATCATCCAATTCACACGGCGGGGAAGATCGCGACGCTGGATATCCTGACCCAGGGGCGGGTGGACTTTGGCTTGGGGCGGGGAGTACAGCATGTGGAAGCCGAAGCGTTGGGTGTGTCGATGGAGGACAGCCGCGAGATCTTCGCTGAGCACCTTGAGGTTGTCCTCAAGGCGTGGACACAGGAGAAGTTCACGCACCGGGGAGTGCACTACGATATTCCCGAGAATCTCCGAGATGCGCGAGGCCGCGAGATTTCCATCATTCCCAAGCCGGTGCAGAAGCCGTACCCACCGGTGTGGATCGCGGCTGTTTCAAGCGACACCCCGGATATCATCGGGAAGATGGGGCACGGTCTGCTATTGTCCTCGCACTACGGCACGTTTGAGGACATAGAGGGGTCCATCAAACAGTATCGAGCGGCCTTCAAGCAAGCTGGGCATAGCCACAAGCCCCGAATCGGCGTGCTGTCGGAGCTGTATGTAGACACGACGCAGAAGCAAGCACAGGAAGTCGCCGAGGAGTGCTTCCTCTGGAACGCGAAGTACACGGGTCAGATCGTCGCGGCCCTGGGGGCCAAACCAGTCAAGAGCTACGAGGGCCACATAACCCAGGAGGCGGACGACATGACGACCTTCAAAGCGCTGCAGGAAGTCACTTCGATCATCGTTGGCGACGCGGACTACTGTATCGACAGACTGAAGGCCTTCGAAGGACTGGGGATAGACCTGCATATCTCCTGGACACAGAGCGGCGGGATGCCACACCAGAAGGTGATGGACTCGATGAGGCTATTCTCGGACAAGGTCATCCCGGCCCTTCGCTAGACCGCAGCGCTTCGGGTGAGCCGATTGAAGAGCCCGCAGTCGCCAGCCCGAGGGGCGGGGCATCGAGCTCGGCCTTCCGACCTACCGTTTTGTGCGTCGCTTCGTCGAGCGTCAAGCGACTTCGCTGCTGACTCTCAAGCAGGTCGATCCGCACATCCGCGACCTGCACCACTACCGGGAGCTGATCGACCGCAGCACGGAACGAGATGCCGCGTGAAGGTCAACGAGCTCGATTCCACACTGCGAAAGCTGCGTCTCTCGGGGATGGCCAACCAGCTCGAGCTGCGTCCACTCGAAGCGCAGAACAGCCAGTGGGCGCCGATCGATCTGCTCTCGGCCCTGGTCCAGGCGAACTGACACGACCTCAGGATAGCCTGCCTGCGGCTGATCAAGCAGGCGCGCTTCCGCGACGCCGACAAGACCCTCGATGGGTGTGACTTCCGCTTCAAAGCCAAGCTCTCTCGCGCATTGGTCTTCGAACTCGCCACCGCTCGCTTCGTCTGGCATGCGGAGGATGCGCTCTTCTTTGGCCCTCGGGGTACCGGCAAGAGCTATCTCAGCGGTGCGACGGGCCCCCACTCGCAGTCTACGCTTGGGGTCCGACTTCGACGGCGCGCCGTGGTTCCCCGAGGGTCTCGAGGACGTCGGCCACCTACCAACCTGACGCGCGCGCTCGTGCGGCGCGGCTACGGCGAGGCGGACGTGCGCAAGGTTCTGGGCGAAAACATCCTGCGCGTCTTGGCGGAGGCGGAGCGCCCCCGCTAGATCGCATCTTGGTGTAGTCCTCGGTGCGCCAGCGCTCGGGGCGCATGGAGATCACCACGCCCAGGTCGTCGCCCATCGCAGCGACTATCTGCATGACTATCTGCTCGAGGTACTGATCGCCTACCTCTTCGTAAAGACGAAGTTCTCTTCGATGTTCGCCCCCACGTCTTTTACTTGGGCGAGGTACTGGGGATAGCTGCCGTTGTAGTTGCCGTCCTGCCTGCGCTGAAACTCGCCTTCGTCCCCCTGGGTCTGAAGAACGTCGGTCAAGTTGAAGCGAAAAGACGCCTGATAGCCGCCCATGATGAACAGGTTCGGGTAGCCCTGCGAGTGAACGCCTAGCAGGCTGCTGAAAAACTCCTCATCGAAGGGTACCTTGGGAGCGAGCCCCAAAGGGGGAGGCGTGAGAGGACAGGGGACGCTTCAGGGCGGGATGTTCAGCTACGTGTCGCTGGAGTCGCGGATTCCGGATGATCATCCGCTTCGAGCGATGCGGCGCATGGTCGACACGGCGCTGCAGCGGCTATCGCCGCGCTTCGACGCGATCTACGCCAGAGGCGTAGGGCGCCCGTCCGTGCCCCCGGAGCAGCTGCTGCGCGCCCTGCTGCTGCAGGTGCTCTACACCATCCGGAGCGAGCGGCAGCTGGTGGAGCAGCTGGAGTACAACCTGCTGTATCGCTGGTTCGTGGGTCTGGAGCTTGACGAGGTGGTGTTCAGCGCCACGGTGTTCACGAAGAACCGAGACCGGCTGCTCAAGGGCGAGATTGCCGAGCACTTCTTCGACGCAGTGCTGGAGCAGGCCGAGACCGAGGGATGGGTGTCGTTGGAGCACTTCACGGTAGACGGGACGCTGATCGAGGCGTGGGCGAGCCAGAAGAGCTTCGTACGGAAGGACGAGGAACGGAGAGACGACGATGACCCGGGCAACCCGACGGTGAACTTCCGAGGCGAGAAGCGGAGCAACCAGACGCATGCGTCGACGACGGATCCCGACGCACGACTCGCCGGTATGAGAGGCCAAGGCGCCCGACTCGCGTACCAGGGACACGTGGTGACGGAGAACCGGAACGGCTTGGTGGTCGCGGCGAAGCTCACGCAGGCGTCGGGATATGCGGAGCGCGAAGCGGCGCTCGAGATGGTGGAAGGTCTGGGAGGCGGGCGTCGGAGGACATTGGGCGGAGACAAGGGCTTCGACACGAAGGGGTTCGTGGAAGAGCTTCGAGAGTTGGGCGTGACCCCACACGTGGCGCAGAACACGACGAATCGACGCAGCGCGATCGACGGGCGGACGACGCGCCACCGGGGCTACGAACTGAGTCAGCGTTTTCGCAAACGGGTGGAAGAGGTCTTCGGCTGGATGAAGACCGTGGGGCTGATGCGCAAGACCCGACACCGCGGCACGGATCGGGTCGGCTGGGTCTTCACCTTCACGGCCGCAGCCTACAACCTGATCCGGATCCGCAAGCTGCTGGAGGCCACGTAGGTCATGTGCGAAACCGCCCCGCGATCAGCGGAGCCCAAGACCGGTTCGAACCGGGAATCGCGCCCCGCCCCTCGGCCGGTGAACCCCCTCGTCGGAAGGACCACCCCTCAACCAGTCACTTTCTCCGCAGCCTGCTAGGAGGGTGCGAATTCCGTCGCCGTACTTCTCGTTCAGATCGAGGCCGTCGACGCCCCGTATCTGGTTGTAGATGCCGGTCTTCTGCACTTCGAAGCCCGTGGCGCAAATAAGGAGGTCGAGCTCGTAGGCCTTCCCGTCGAAGATCGGTCCGGCCGCGTTGATCTCCGTGATGCCCTTGCCCTTGGTGTCCACCAGGTGGACGTTGGGCCGGTTGTACGTGGGAAGGTAGTCGTTGTCGAAGCATGGTCGCTTGCACATCAGCATGTACCAGGGCTTGAGTGCGTCCGCCGTCTCTGGGTCCTTCACGATCTCATCGATGCGCCTGTGGATTCGCATCATGGCATCGATGTTCGCGTTCTCTTGCCTCCGGATCTTCTCCTCGCGTGACAGCGAAGCGATCTTCTCCTTTTGCTCGGGACTGAGCTCCGGCTCCTTGAGCGCAGCCGCGCGCCGCCTTGCCTGCCACCCGGGCGTGAGCTTCCGGGCCCAGTTGGGATCGGTGGGCCAATCGTTCTTGATGTCAACCGAGGAGGGCGTGCGCTGGAACACATACAGCTCCCTAGCCGCCTCACCCAGGCGGGGCACAGCTTGGACGGCCGACGCCCCCGTGCCGATGATGCCGACCACTTTGTCCCGGAGCCCCGACAGGTCGGGCTTCGTGTATTCGTAGTCCCACCTCGACGTGTGGAACGAGTGCCCGCTGTACGACTCCATGCCGCTGATCTTGGCCAGCTTCGGCTTGCACAACGTGCCGTTGGCGCAGATCACAAACCGCGCCTTCATGTGATCGCCCCGGTCCGTAGCTACGTTCCAGATCTGCTGGTCTTCGTCCCAGATGGTGGCCGTGACGGTCGTCTGAAACACCGCGAGCTCGTACAAGTCGTACCGCTTTGCGATCGCCTGGCAGTGGGCGTAGATCTCGGGACCCTTTGCGTAGTGGCTCGTCGGGACGTAGTCCATCTCGTCGAGCAACGGCAGGTAGTCGTATGCGACCACGTCGCAGGCCAGGCCCGGGTAGCGGTTCCAGTACCACGTTCCGCCAACGTCTGCGCCCCGCTCCACGATGCGAACGCTCTCGACCCCGTACTCGCGGAGGCGTGCCGATGTGAGAAGCGCGGAGAATCCCCCACCAATGAACAGACACTCGACAGCGTCGTTGAGCGGCGGCCGGGGCGTGGGTTCGCCAGCGAACGGGTCGATCGCGTACTTCTGCAGCTCCCCGGCGAGCTCGGACGTGAACTGCGCGGTCCCCTCGGGCCGATAGCCCAGCCGGAGCTCGCGCTCGTCCGCGAACCGCTCCTTGATGTGGTCGTAATACTCCTGCGGGAGGCGGGTGTTTCGCTGCCGGTGCTGGCGGTCAGTCCGGTGAATGAAGAGCGCCTGGAGGCCACTCACAAGGCGCCAGCAGGGCCAGGGCCTTGTGGGTGGCTTTCAGGCGCTCTCCCTTGGGGCCTCGAGCTCCTCGTTCGGGGGCCTTCAAGGCCCGCTGGAACGGGATTGCCGGAGGGGGGGGACCCGTCCCTATTGAACAGAACGCGGGATTATCGGAACCAAAAACCCGCTTGTTCGACCTATCCCCGCACCTCGGCCGACTGCTGCCGCGAAGCCGACAAGGCCAACCCGCAGCATCGCCGCGGTGAGCCGGTCGTGCGGGGACCGGCCTGCCGACCCGAGCCGCTTCCGTCGATGCCCCCTGTCGACGAGAATTATCCGCTACCCGTCCCGGTGCCGAGGGTCGGGCTGCATCGGGAGACGCACCATGAGCACGACGGTGATTCGAGACGCGACGGTGGTGACGGTCGTCGGGCAGCGTACGGTGTATGCGCCCGGGACGGTGGTGGTCACCGACGGCCGCGTCGCGGACGTCGGCCCGAGCGACGTGGTGAGGTGTGACACAGCTCGCTCCAGCCCACATTGCCGACGAGATCATGTTAGCAAGGGGTCAGCACCGTCGCCGGCGCGGTGCTAGCGATTGATCACCTCTCCGAGGCGCTCCATGCTCTCGACGATGTTCATCTCGCCGTCCGGCCACAGGTACCAGTTCTCGATGCCGAGCTCGCGCAGCTCGTCCATGCGCGCGCCGATGTCGTCGGCGGTGCCGTAGAGCCGGGCGGAGCGCTCCAGCAGCCAGTCGTACAGGCCGAGCCGCTTGGCGCGCGCGGCCAGCATCTCGCTTCGGTCTCGAGCCGAGTAAGTGGCGAGCGTATGGGTGTCTGCGTGCAGCTCGCGGAGCTTCGGCACGAAGCCCTCGGGGATCCCCTTGCCCCGGGTGCTGCCGGTGATCAGCCACTGGCTCGCTCCCACGCATGCCGCGGCCGCAGCCTCGGCATCGTCGGCGAATCGGAACTCGGCCAGCCACCAGAGATCCAGCTCTTCCGGATCGCGATCGACCTCGGCGCAGCCTTCTGCGATCAACGCGCGAACGTGCGCAATGTTCTCCGGCATGTAACCCATCTCCGCGATGATCAGGCCATCGGCCACCTGCGCGGAGGCCTTGAGCACCCGCGGCCCCGAGCAGGCGACGTACACCGGCGGGGCGAGCGCCGGATCGAAGTCCGGCCAGTGCCCGGAGAAGGTCGCACCTTGGTAGGTAGCCGGCTCTCCGCGCAGCAGCGTCTTCAGCGCCACGATGTACTCGCACATGTGCGCGATCTTCGCGGGCTTGAGCCCCGCGCCCCACACCGCGCTGTCCCCGGTGGCGATGCCGATGGCCACCCGGCCGGGGCCGAGCTCGGCCATCGACAGCACGCTGCCGGCGGTGACCGAGGGGTGGCGGGTGACCGGATTGGTGACCGCGGTCTGCACGCGCAGATTCGAGGTCTCGAGCAGGCACGCGGCGCAGGACACGTAGAGATCGCGGGCGATGAGCGGCGAGTCGGCCACGCCGAAGTCGCTCATCCCGGCGCGCTCGGCCGCCTTCGCGAGCTCGACCACCGCCTCCCAGCCCTGCGGGAAGGCGCTTATGCAGACGTTAGTAGGCATGCCAGTCACCTCCTAGAGAGCGGCTCCAGCGCGCCAGCAGATCAGCGCGGAGCCAAATCTGTTTCTCTGTCGTTTGGCGATGTACGAGCAGGCGCACGTTGCGGGAAGCATCGTGTCGACGCTCACTCATAGACGATAGACCCGCGCCGCGGTGTCGTGAAACAGCGCCGCCTTCTCGTCGGCCGAGAAGTCGGCCGCGATGCATGTGGTCGTAATACTCCTGCGGGAGGCGGGTGTTTCGCTGCCGGTGCTGGCGGTCAGTCCGGTGAATGAAGAGCGCCTGGAGGCCACTCACAAGGCGCTGGCCCTGCTGGCGCCCCGCGACGCGTAGACCGCCCCGACTAGCGCGAGGGAAAGCCGTACAGCTTCACCGCGTTGTCGTGGACCATCTTCCGGGTGTCGTCCGGGTCGATTCCGGCGAAGTTCTGCGCGACTAGCTTCCGCGAGAACGGCCACACCCCCTCGGTGTGGGGATAGTCGGAGCCCCACATGAGATTGTCCTCTCCCATCAGCTCGCGCGTGAGCACGCCCGCGCGGTCGTTTTCGAAGGTCGCGTAGAACTGACGCCGGAAGTACTCGCTCGGGGGACGCTCCAGTCTGGGTTCGAGCCAGCCGCGGTGGTCGTTCCACCAGTGGTCCATGAAGCCCAGCACGTTCGCGATCCAGCCAATGCCGCTCTCGACCAGAGCCCAGCGCATGTCGGGGAAGCGCGCGGCCGCACCGCCCCAGATCAGACGCAGCAGGGGGTCGCTCATCTCGATGCGCAGCGAGCTGATGATGATGCCCCCTGCTCCGGGGCCGTGTGCTTTACCGAAGGGCTCGCGACCACCGATGTGAATGCTCGCGAGCGAGCGCATGTCCTGAAGGGTGGCCCAGAGCGGATCCCAGTCGGGTAGGTTGTAGGGCAGGTCGTCATTCCATCCCGGCAGCATGACGCTTCCAAAGCCGAGCCTGGCCGTGCGTTCCGCTTCGCGGATGGCCCACTCGATGGGTCCGCGGTTGGGCAGCATCGCGACGCCCTTCAAGCGCTCCGGGTAGGCGCCGCAGAACTCCGCGAGCCAGTCGTTGTACGTGCGGCAGCAGGCGTAGAGGTACTCCGCGTCGGGCGCGAGCACGAGAATCAGGCCGAACCCGGGGTAGATCACTTCGCCCGACACGCCGTCGAGCTCCTGGTCCTTGATGCGCTCGTCGGGATCCCAGCTCCCGGGTCGATTGTCTTCGTATCGAAAGCCCTTGGGCGAGGGGATCTCCATGCCCTGGGCCTTGAGATCCGCCATCGGGCCCTCGAAGGCGAGCGGGCGCGGGCGCAGACCATCGATCACGATGTAGTCGCCTCCGTCGGAATGGGTGGCGATCCGCGGCGCGCGGTCGCGCCACGCTCGATCGAGTCGAGTAGTCCAGAGGTCGGCGGGTTCCACGATGTGGGAATCAGCGGAGATCAGGCGCTCGCTGTACTCGCTCACGGGCAGTCTCAGGCTCCGTTCGATGCGCCGGAGCTTACTAGATCGGGTGGCGTTTTCAAGCCGCGGAATTCTGGCATGCTGCGCCGGCATGCGCGACCGGATCCCCATCCGCGGCCTGGACAGGCTCGGCGACTGGACGGCCCTCGTCGTAATTGCACTGATGTGGGGGACGGCGTTCGCGTTCATTCGTCTCGCTGTGGAATCGGTTTCGCCTGCGGGCGTGGCGGCCGGGCGCATCGTCGTGGCAGCCGCAGTACTCTGTGTCACGCTGCGCCTCGTGGGCTTTCGCTTCCCCCCGTGGGGACGGATCTGGCTCCATTTCCTCGCGCTCGCCATCATCGGGAACGTCCTCCCCTTCTACCTGATCAGTTGGGACAGCAGACTGTCCCGAGTGGCGTCGCCGGGATCCTGATGGGCACGAACCCGCTCGTCACGTTGGTGCTGGCGCACTTCCTGGTGCGGGGCGAACCGATGACTCTCCTGCGCGCGGCCGGCTTCGCAGTGGGCTTTGTCGGCGTGCTCGTGCTCATGGGCCCGGAGGCGCTCGCCGCGATCGGGGGCGACCTGCTGCGGCAGGGCGGCATCCTCGCAGGCGCGCTCTGCTACGCCACTAACACGATCCTCACCCGACGCATGCCGCAGACCCATCCACTCGTGGCGTCGGCCTGTGTGCTCCTGGTCGCGAGCCCGGTCATCGTTCCCGCTGCCATCCTCGCGCCCGGACCCGCAACGGAAGCCACGGCCGCGTCCCTGATCGTCTCGCGCGCAGCGCCGAGCTCGCGAAGATTGCACTATCGGAGCGCTCTGAGGTGTGCGTGGATCTCGGCTACGTGGATGAGGGTCTCGAAGCGCAGTTGCGCGAAGTGGATTACGAAATTGCGGTGGAACGGCTACTCGATCATCTGCACGGCGTCGTGGCTGAGGTGCTGGCACAGGGAAACACGGCGCCGGATCTCGTCTATCTCACCGGCGGCATGGCGAAGTCCCCCGTGGTGCGTACTTTCCTCCCGCCGCGGCTCGAGCGGGGGCGCGCGTGCTGGAAGCTTCAGGCATTCGAGGATCTTCCGCGCCACCGTGGGATCTTCGATGGCCGCGATGAGGCGCAGCGTGGACCCGCAGCGCGGGCACCGCAGAGCGTCGATCTCGAAGACGCGCTGAAGCAGCGAAGCCCATCGCATCCTGTGGGATCGGTCTCGCGAGTTGTGGGAGGACCTTGCGTAGTCTCTGCGGTCCTTTTCAGTGTGCGACCAGACGGAGAGCCTCGCCTTCCGCCCCCCCGGGCCCGGGTCGGACCGGCCCGAGATCGTCGATCCTGGGGCAACCCCGAAAGCCGGTTTGGGCGATTCTTGGGTGAAGAGGCACGAGAGCGCGTTTCGGCCGGGGAGGAGGCGCGGCGAGCCACCGGGCCCTATCTCCACCGGGATCACGAGCCGCCCTCCCCGGCGGCGAGCTGATCGAGGAGCGGGTGCGGCGGTGACAGGGATGTGCCCCGAGTCTCCGTTCTACCCCGCAGCGGGCGGAGGTCCGGAGGGGACGTTCTGCGACGTCCGCCCTGCGGCCTACCGAGCGATTTCGCGCAGACCGCCCGTTTCCCACTCCTTGGAGAGCTGCTTCAGCCGCCCGCTGAACTCCTCGAAGTCGTCATCAAACGACAGGATGATTTCGGTCGTTCGGGGGATGTCTGAGGAGATCCAGCGAAGCGATCTGGACTCGCGTCGGGAACATCCAGTTCCAGGTGCGCAGGCTCGTGTATGCCGAGGTCGAGAGCTACTCCCAGCAACCCTGCGGGGCGTGGGCCCCGAGTTCGGCACCAGCTCGGGCAAGCCCAGGGTGGCGTTCAACCTGGACGGCGTCTACCTGCCGCGCAGCACAACGTCGAGCGCCATCATGTCGGACCTGGAGCGAATCGAGGTTCTGCGGGGCCCGCAAGGGACCTGTATGGACGCAACCTGCATCAAGCAGTACGCAGAGCTCGCTCCCGGGGAGCGCGTCGTCATCATGTGCCTCGCCACCGATCGTGCCCATGGTAGGACACTCCACGCTCGGGCGGCAGCTCGCGTCGACCCGACACGACTACGGCCTCGACGGCCTCCCGCGTCAGTAGGCCTTCGACGTCCGAGCGAAACTCCGCCAAGAACACTCGCCTGCGTATCGATCCTCCGCAGCCTCGATGACGGCCTTCAGGAGGTTGTTGATGACTTTTGGCTGACGGCGGTTACGCCGACCTTCTTGCCGGCCCGGACGAGCTCGCAGATCATGCGCGCTCCCATGTAGGTCTTGCCCGCGCTTGGAGGGCCCTGCACGGGCAAGACGCCATGGTCGAGCTCGAGGACCAGGCGGCGCGCCGCTGCGCTCAGCTCCTCGCCTTCGTGGCGCAGGGACGGACCGATGGGCGGCTCGAGTCGGGGCGGCCGCTGCAAGAGGAGATCGCGTGCCCCTCGATGAGGTCCATCGGAGTCGATGCCGTGCTCTGCGACCCAGGTCGCCAGGCGCTGCGTGTATACTCCTCGGGGTCGCGAACGAGGAGTTCCGATGGAGTGTCGAGCCGCCGTCGCCGGTGTGGGCGAGTCGAACTACTACAAGCGAGGCGGCGCCCCCGAGACCGAGTTTCAGCTGGCGTGCATTGCCATCCGCAATGCGGTGGAAGACGCGGGTCTCGGGCTCTCGGACGTAGACGGCTTCGTGTCGTACATGGACTCGCGAGGCGTACATCCACGGCTTCGGGCTCGTGAACGAGGCCGTGCGCCAGATCCGCGGCGACTCGACGTGCCAGGTCGAGGATGCCGAGCTCAGCCTGGTCGTGGGGGGGCCGGGCTACGCACCGGGTAGCGCCGTGCTGTTCTGTCGAGACTGAGGGAGGCCACGTGGCCCGTACCATGCCAGACGAATGGGTGCTGCCGGCGATCGAACCGCGGACCGAGGCCTTCTTCACCACCGGGCGACTTCTGCTCCAGCGATGTACGGCGTGTGAGTTCATCCAACACCCGCCCGAGGACGTGTGCCACCGCTGCCAGGGAATGGACTTCGACACGCGCGAAGTGGCGGGGCGCGGGACGATCTACAGTCACACGGTCGTGAGACACCCGGTCCACCCCATGCTCGAGGAGGCGGTGCCCTACACCGTGGTGCTCGTGAGCCTGGACGAGGTCCCGCACGTGCGCGTAACCGGCAACCTCGTCGACGTCCCACCCGAAGAGGCGCGCATCGGTATGCCCGTGCGCGCGGTGTGGGAGGAGGTCACCGACCCCGAGTCGGGCGGGAAGCTGCTGCTGCCCCAGTGGGAGCGCGCTACCTAGGAATCACGGGCAGCAGCAGGTACGACGCCATGTCCTCTGGTGGTAGACGCTCTGTTCGGCCGTAGAGCCCGGACAGGTGCGAGGCCGCCCTCGCGCCCCTCTCTACACCTCCACGCGGTACAGGCGCGCCGCGTTGTCCTGCAGGATCTTGCGGCGCGTGGTCTCGCTCCAGTCGGCGGTCACGTCGGCGAGGTACTCCTGGACGTCGGGGTACTTGCAGGTGGGGTGCGGGAAGTCGGTCTCGAACATGATGTTGGGGCGTTATGTAAAGCCGGGCAGGGGGGCGCGAAAGTGCGCTCCGCCAGGGCCTCCACCTGCGCGAGGTCGCCCACGTCGGTCTGCACGCCGAGCGCCTCGACCCCGAGCGCGCGGATCTCGCTCTCCGCTCGGGCCAACGGCTCCGGCTGGATGTCTGCCAACACGAGCTTCATGCCCTCGCGCGTGAGCCGGCGCGCTGTGGCCAGGCCGATGCCGCTCGCGCCCCCGGTGATGACTGCGACCTTGTCGCCGAATTGCTCCATGGCTACACGATCCCTTCGCTCGAGAGTCGCTCGAGCTCTTGCGCCGAGACTCCGAGCTCACTGTAGATCTCGGCGTTGTGCTCGCCGAGCAGCGGCGCGCGCCGCGCGATGTTCCACGGCGAGCCGTGGAACAGATAGGGCGCCCCGGGGTACTTGAATGAGCGGCCGAGCTCGGGGTGCTCGACCTCGACCTGGAAGCCCCTCGCCACGAAGTGCGGGTCCTCGAAGACCTCCTCTGGCGAGTAGATGATTCCCACGGAGAGGCCGCGGGTCTGCGCTCCCATGAAGAACTCGTAGGCGGGAAGCTTCGAGGCGATCAGGTTCAAGGCCTCGCGTCCGGCGCCGAAGATGGCCAGCTCCTCTTCGTCTTCAGGGAACATGTCGATCTGCTCGCTATGCTGCATGCCCATCTCGAGAAACACGGCCTCGGGAAACTCGTCCTTCAGACCGAGCTCCACGACCCACTCGTACAAGGCCCGAAACTCGTGCGGGAAACGCGGGGGCACGCCCGTGTTCACGTAGCGGCCATCGGCGCACTGCACCTGGCTGGGCAGTGACGGGCTCGTGCTCGCGTGTTGACCGGTCTGGCGCTGCACCGTCTCGCGCGCCACAAGCCACTGGTAGCTGCCGCCCTCGGTGGTGACATTGGCCGCAGCGTGCATGTTCACATCGACGTGTTGACCCTGCCCAGTCTGATCGCGAACGAGCAATGCGACCAGCGCCGAGAGCACTGCGAAGTGGCAACCGGTGTGGTAGCCCTGGTTGCCGCCGCCCCGCACCGGCGGCAGCGAGTGGTCGTCGTAGCCGTTCATCCACACGGGTCCGCCAGCCGCGAGCACCGTGAGGTCGGTGGCGAGCTCGTCCGCGCGCGGTCCCGACGCGCCGAACGGCGAGAGCGAGACCATGATCAGGTCGGGGCGCAGCGCGCGCAGACTCGCGAAGTCGAGCCCGAGAGACTCGAGCCGACCCGGCGTCTCGGACTCGATGAGCAGATCTGACGAGCGCACGAGGTCGCGCAGGAGCTCGCGACCCCGCTCCGTGTCGAGGTCGAGGGTGATCCCCCGCTTGCTGGTGTTGTAGTGCCACCAGTAGAGGCTGCGCTCCTTTCCACCCTCGTCCGCGAGGAAGGGGCCGTAGCTGCGCGTGGCACAGCCTGCACGCGGCTCCACGGTGACCACGCTCGCGCCCATGTCGGCGAACAGCTTGCCCGCGAAGGCGCAGCGCTCGCTCGCGAGCTCGACTACCCGCAGATCGCTCACGGCCCCCGCCGTTGCGCCAGTGTCTGTCATATCACCTTCTCCTCGCGCAGCTTCTCGATTTCGGCGGCGTCGAGACCGAGCAGCTCGCCGAATACGTAGTCGTTGTGTTCACCGAGGCACGGTCCGCCCCGCTCGATCGCCCAATCCGTCTCCGACAGGTGCACCGGCTGGCCGTCGACGCGCACGTCGCCCATGGCGGTGTGTTTCACGGTCGGCCAGAGCCCCCACTCTGCGGTGTTGGGGTCGTCATCGATCCGCTCAGCCGGCCGCTGGACGGCTGCCGCGGGCACTCCGGCCGCCTGAAGATCCGCCGCGGCGGCGAAGCGGTCGCGCGGGCGCGTCCAGGCGCTCACGAGCTCGTCGAGTGCATCCTGCCGCTCGATACGGCCGGCGAGGCTCGCGAAGCGCGCCTCGCGGGTCCACGGCTCGCCGACCGCGCCTCCGAACGCCCGCCAGTCGGCGTCGCTGCGGCACGCGATCGCGATCCAGGAATCGTCGCCGCTGGCTGGGTACACACCGTGGGGCGCCATCTCGGGCCACTTGTTGCGGTTGCTGTTCGGCATGCCCGCGCGTCGGAGGGGGCGTCCGTTCACCGTGTAGTCGAGCACCGCCGGGCCGTTCAGGCTCGCGCCGGCCTCGGTGCACGACAGGTCGACCCACTGGCCCTCGCCCGTGCGGTTCTTGTGGTGCAACGCGAAGAGGATCGCGAGGGCCATGTAGTAGCCCCCGGTGTGGTCCATGTACGAGTAGCCCCAGCCCGCCGGCGGCTGATCAGGAAGCCCCGAGCTGAACGTGAGGCCGCTGATCGCCTGCACGATCGGTCCCCAGGACTTGAACTTGCGGTACGGGCCGCTGTGGCCGAATCCGCAGTTCGACGCGTAGATGATGTCGGGCTTGATTTCTCGCAGGGCCTCGTAACCGAAGCCGAGCCGCTCGAGCACGCCCGCGGCGAAGTTCTCGGACACCACGTCGGAGATCTTGATCAGCTCTCGCAAGAGCTCCTTCGCGCGCTCGCTCCGCAGATTCAGCGTGATGCCGAGCTTCTCCACGTTGTGGTTGTTGAACACGCCGCCCACGTCGATCCCCCTGCGGTCATCGGTGAAGGGCGGGCAGCCCCGCGTGATGTCCCAGCGACCTTCGCGCACCGGGTCTTCGATGCGGACAATCTGCGCGCCGAACGCGGCCAGAAAGCGCGTGGCCCCCGCCCCCGCCAGCTGACCCGTGAAGTCGCAAATGCGAATGTGTGAGAGCGCTCTGGATGGCACGGCCTTCGCCTCAGTCTGCGCGCTCGGGAAGCCCGAGCACCTTGCGCGCTTCGGCGCAGCTCGCCACCGCGCCAGTTTACAGCCTACCACCTCGCCTCCGAGGGTCGCAACCGACCACGGCAGACCCGTGCCATCGAGCATCTCCAGGTACGCCTCGAGGGCCACTCGTGTAGGCGGCAACCCGAAATGAGAGCCGCCCGCGGAGTTCCCCACCAGATGAGGGGCACCCCGTCGGTCGCGCGGAGACGTCGCTCAACTGGATCAGGTCCACACGCCGTCGCGTCCCTCGAGCCCCTACACCGTGGGGGGCGCGCGGTCGCGGTGATCTGCGCGATCGAGGTACAGCGCGTCCTGCGCGCCCGCAACGCCAGCCTGAGCGCCGACCACCGGATGGACTTCCGGATGGGCATCCACATGGGCGACGTCCGCGTGGAGGGCGGCCGCATCTACGGCGATGGGGTCAACATCGCCGCGCGCCTCGAGGCGCTGGCCGACGCCGGCGGCATCTGCATCTCGTCCACGGTCCACGATCAGGTGAAGTCACCGACAAGTTTTCAGGGTCCTTGGTCCTTTGTTTTCGAGGCTTGCGCCGTTTCGCGTCGGGTTCGATTCCCGTGGGGACCACCAATAACTAATCTCGTGAGATCTGGTTTGGTCTGGTTCGGTCCACGGCGCCTAACTACGCCCCTCGACGCGGCTCAGTTCCCCTCTAGACGCCGGTCCTGCAGCCTGGAGCCTCTTCGTAATCAGCAGGTCAGCGGTTCGAGTCCGCTCGTTGGCTCGACCGCACTCGCGCGGTTTTCTCAGAGCGTGCGAGCAGATCGGTCTCGCGCTTCCTCAGCCGTGACCGCATCAAGCACCGGGATTTCAACGTGTTTGGTCGAGACCATGAAAATGAAGATCAGGCTGGAGAGAACCGCGAGACCCGCCGCCAGTAAGAACGGCAGGTCCCAGTTGCCCGTGCGGGCCAGGATGATGCCCGCTGTGATGGGCCCGAAGATACCGGCCATGTTGCCGGAGGTGCTCATCACACCGGAGATCGCACCGACCAGCCGCGGATTGAGCTCGAGTGGGAGCGACCAGTAGCCGGAGATCGCCAGCGAAAGCATGAACCAGAACAACCCGAACAACACTACCGAGAGCGCGGCCGACGACACGAAGACCGCTGCGAGGAGAAACGGCGCGGAGAGGCCCACCCAGATTCCGGGAACGCGCGCCCTCGCCGTCCGGGCGCTGTAGCCCCGTCTGAGCAGGGCATCGGAGATAACACCACCCGTTATCTGGCCGATGGCACCGGCGACGTAGGGTATCATGCCCACCAACCCCATCTGCATCGTCGAGAAGCCTCGTGCTTGGACGAGATAGCTCGGAAACCACAGGATGAAGATCCAGCCGATAAAGCCATACAGCATGTAGCTTGAGCACAGCGAGATCACGGACGACGTTCTCAAGATTGTCCAAAGCGGGACAGAAGCGGGTTCGGTCGGCTCGGTCGGCCCGGCGACCTGTCCCTCCTCGATTTCTCGCAGTTCTTCCGCACTGACCGAAGCGTGCTCACGCGGGGTGTCGGTGGAGTACCACAGCCAAAGCGTCAGCCAGGCGAAACCGAGCGCGGCGTTGAAGTAGAAGACGGTTTCCCACGAGTAGTTCTCAATGATCCAAGCGGTCGACGGGTAAGCCACCATCTGCCCCAACGCCGAACCAGAAAGGGCGACGGTCTGGGCGCGGCTATACTCCTGGCGCGGGATCCACCTCGAGTTGAGGGACGCCACTGTGGGGAAGAAGACCGATTCGAAGCCGCCGACAAGGAAGCGCAGGAGCAGGAGGAGCACAAAGCCACCCTGTCCCAGTGGGGTGAGTGCGGTGAAAAAGGAAAACCCAAAGAAGGCGAGAGCAAGAAGCCTGCGGGCGCTCCAGCGGTCAGCGATGACGCCCCCGGGATACTGAAAGAGGGCGTACCCGACGAGAAACGCGGAGAAGACCAGCCCAAAGCGCCCCTCATCCCAGCCCGTCTCCTGCATGATCTGGGGAGCGGCAACCGAGATGTTCACGCGATCGATGTAGTTGATCATCGTCCCCGTAGTGAGGACGCCGATCATCTTGTAGCGTATCGGGACAGCCATTCGGACTCCTCTAGAACAATCGGTACTGCCTCAGTTTGAAACTCGTTTCTGGTAGGAGCCACGCTCCCGGGAGCGTGACGCTTCGGCCTTCTCAACCAGCCCGACGATATCGGCCATGTCCCACAGATGATCGGAGATCCCGGCAGCCAGTGCCGGCGACATCCGTATGGACTTGTGAAGCCGAGCAAAGTTGTACCAGACTGTGTATAGAGCGACCATGTGACAGTGATTCGCGAACTTTTTTGAGTGTGCATTGGTCAGCCGCGTAAATCTGCGCATATGCATTCTAAATGAGAGGTTGCTGCGCTCAATGTGCGAAGTCGAAACGTACCGCGGATCTGGGTAGCCGATCACGCGCGACTTGCGCGTACCCTTGTAGATAGCGGGGCCATAGCGCTTGTCCTGACCCGGTGGCTCTCCGTAGATCTTGATGATCTGTCCATAATCTACGTCGTCCGCGAATGCATCCTCGACGGCGCTCAGATAGGCGCGATGCCCGTCGGTGCTGAGTTGCACACGGTTGGCAAGACGCGAACGCAGATCGTTCATGAACGCCACGGCATACTCTGTATCGCGACCACCGATCAGATACGAAACAAGTAGCTTGCTATCGCTATCGAGTGCGGTCCAGGTCCAGACATCTCCTGCATATCCGGGCGCAGACTTTGCGTTTGGGACGTTCTTGGCCTTTGCGTAGCAGAACGACCAGATCTCGTCGCACTGGATACGCTGCGCCCTAACGCCGCGAACCGTCTCATCATGGAACCCGGCGCAAGCATTTCCGGCATCTACCAGAAGCTTGGTGACTGTGTTGATCGACACATCTGCCACTCGGGAAACCGAGCGCATAGACGAGCCCTCGCAGAGCATCGATAGGATCTGGACGCGCTTCTCAAGGGGCAACCTGTTCATAGCCTCATTATATGAACTTTTATGCCTAACGTCAAGCAAATAAGTTCACTTTACGAGGCGAAGATGATTGCGACCCACTTCGGGCTCATACGGGGCGTCTGCCCCGTACATCAGCGTAAATTCGGGCACTTCGAGGCAGAGTAGTTTCGCCATATCTTCGACCGAGTAGCCAAGCTCGCTCCGATGGAACGCAACCATCCTGTGCAGAAGCGTCGGAGTCTCGCGCAGGGGCTCGTTCGGCTCGCGTCGGCGATAGCCGAGTTTCCCCATCTCGATCCAGAACATCTTGTACTGGTACGGCGTGATGAGATTCAGTCGATGAGCACGCACGGCGATCGCCTGCATGGCGACCTTCCAATACGCCTTCATGTTCGCGACGTGTCTGAGGTCGAAGCGTCGTAGCTGTGATTTGATCTCGTCGGCAGGCAAGAGAAACGCACCCGCGAACGCGTCGGCCTCACGCTCCATCTCTTCGTCGCTCTTGAGTGCCGTCGTGTGCAAGCACATATGGCCCAACTCGTGGGCCAGCGTGTAGCGAACCCGGTCCGCAGGTGAATTGACGTTCACGAAGAACAGAACTGGCATTCCGTCGATACGCTGGCTCATCGCGTCGAGCAGCGCGGTCTTGAACGCGAAGGGAACCACGATGCCGCCGTTCTGCTCGATCAACTCCATCATGTTCGGCACTGGCCCACTGGAGAGCATCCAAGCCTCGCGGACTGACCGCGCAACATCCTCCGCGGAAGGCACGCGGCTGTCGGTTCCCTGGTACTCATCCATGTCGATCTCGGGGATGAGGGTGCTCGCAGGAGGGGGGTAGGAGAGCGCAAGCTTGCGGACGTGAAGCCTCCGAATGTTCATCTCCGCGATGATCCGACCGAGCGCCTTCGCCGACAGCTTCTTGCGCCTTCGGTAATGGAACGGCGGGAATCCGTAGGCATGTCCAGGCTCGCGGAAAAACGCCTCTGGATAGCCGAGAGCGCGGGCCAGAGCGGTGACGGTCCTGCGTTGAGGCTGCGCGACTCCTGTCTCGAACTTCGAGAGCGTGCCCTGCCCGACAGAGATACGCATTGCCAGCGCACTTTGCGTGAAGCCTCGCGCTTCACGCGCGAGGATGAGCATTTCATGATTGAACTCGTCCACGGTGCCGCTCCGCGGAATGAGTTAGCCGAAATTCCTTTGACTTGTCACATCGATCCAGAGCCGCGCTCCCGGCAGACGCCCGTCTGGAGGCACGATCGCCGCACACCATTCGACCTGCTGCCCGAAAGGACGCGCGACTTGAACTCGGCGAATCCCAGAGCCCGGTGGGTCGAGCACGTAGCCAACGGTCACCCGACAAGCTGGCGGTGGAACGCCGGGCAGATCATCACCGCCGTCATAGTCCTTTGCCTGCTGCGTCTGGTAGTTTTGCGACCGTCCACTGGGATCCATTTTCTTGAACCTCACGATCACTTCCGAGCCGAAGAGCCAGATGTTCAGACCCCGCACTTCGAGGAATCTGATACCGGGCCGGTCCGAGAGAAGGCGATGGGCGCCGGCGACCATGTGCGAGTGGATGCAGTTCGCCTGAGTGCTTGGGGTGTGCTCCAAACGGACGCGATCGCTATATTCCTTTCCCTGATACGTCGTCACGGCCTCGTGGCAGATCGCATTGAGGTCATCGAGATAAGGATCCATGCAAGCCATCACCTCGATCATCGGTCGCTTGGTCATTGGCTCACCCCCATCGTGCAGTCGCGCGATGCCAGGAGTTTCGCCAGAGAGCGACCCAAAGTCAAGAGGAATATTCCTCGGATTATTCCTTACGCTTGCCCCAGCGAGCCGCCGCGCCCTTCTTGGCGATCTCGCGCCGCTGCTCAGAAGTCAGACGCTTCGCCCGGGCCTCGCCGCCCTTCCGGCCGAGCTGGGCAGCAGGGCTTTCCTCGGTCTCCTCCGCCGTCTCCGCGTCTTCCTCACCAGTCGCGACCCGCATCACGCGCACGGCGTTTCCGATCACGTCTCGGGGGCGCTTCTTCTTTGTCCGCTTCGCCATGCTTAGCGCCAAGGATAGAGAAATGCAGCATGGTCCGGTAGCGGGAGATCAGCCGCTCAAGATTTCAGACTGAGGCAGTGCCGAACAATCGGCTCCGCCATGATCAGGTCCTGTGGACCCGCATGCACACTTGAACGCCGGTTGGATCCCCCGAATTGCCGATGAAGCGCGCGAGCATACCATGGGGCGTGGATCCCAAGATGCTCGTTGCGTACGTCGACCCGTTATCCGTCGCCGCCAGCGAGCGATTTACGGGTGCTGGCCATCTGACGCTCGCCGCGGGCGACGAAACGATTCGTTTCGATACGCCGGTGACAACGGCACGCTGACATCGCATAGATCTCCCGGGACTTCGGGGTTTCGCAGCGCTTGTGGGTCGCCGCCTCCCCGTCATCCATAGGCAAGTGGCGCGCGAAGGGAGACCTGAAGGGCCGCGAGCTCGCCTAGCGGTTCCAGGCCTACCTCTTCGTAAAGACGAAGTTCTCTTCGATGTTCGCCCCCACGTTTTTTACGTGGGCGAGGTACTGGGGATAGCTGCCGTTGTAGTTGCCGTCCTGCCTGCGCTGAAACTCGCCTTCGAAGTTGTAGTAGCCCGGCGTGCAGTCTTGGCTACGAGAGGTCTTGCCGCGGTTCGCGATGACCTCCTGCACCCACCACTCCTCGGCCTGGGGCGTCGCATCGATCGACTGGTAACCGTGGGTCCGGGCGTGGTGAATGCACGCCGCAATGTGGTCCCCCTGGGTCTGAAGAACGTCGGTCAAGTTGAAGCGAAAAGACGCCTGATAGCCGCCCATGATGAACAGGTTCGGGTAGCCCTGCGAGTGAACGCCTAGCAGGCTGCTGAAAAACTCCTCATCGAAGGGTACCTTGGGAGCGAGCCCCAAAGGGGGAGGCGTGAGAGGACAGGGGACGCTTCAGGGCGGGATGTTCAGCTACGTGTCGCTGGAGTCGCGGATTCCGGATGATCATCCGCTTCGAGCGATGCGGCGCATGGTCGACACGGCGCTGCAGCGGCTATCGCCGCGCTTCGACGCGATCTACGCCAGAGGCGTAGGGCGCCCGTCCGTGCCCCCGGAGCAGCTGCTGCGCGCCCTGCTGCTGCAGGTGCTCTACACCATCCGGAGCGAGCGGCAGCTGGTGGAGCAGCTGGAGTACAACCTGCTGTATCGCTGGTTCGTGGGTCTGGAGCTTGACGAGGTGGTGTTCAGCGCCACGGTGTTCACGAAGAACCGAGACCGGCTGCTCAAGGGCGAGATTGCCGAGCACTTCTTCGACGCAGTGCTGGAGCAGGCCGAGACCGAGGGATGGGTGTCGTTGGAGCACTTCACGGTAGACGGGACGCTGATCGAGGCGTGGGCGAGCCAGAAGAGCTTCGTACGGAAGGACGAGGAACGGAGAGACGACGATGACCCGGGCAACCCGACGGTGAACTTCCGAGGCGAGAAGCGGAGCAACCAGACGCATGCGTCGACGACGGATCCCGACGCACGACTCGCCGGTATGAGAGGCCAAGGCGCCCGACTCGCGTACCAGGGACACGTGGTGACGGAGAACCGGAACGGCTTGGTGGTCGCGGCGAAGCTCACGCAGGCGTCGGGATATGCGGAGCGCGAAGCGGCGCTCGAGATGGTGGAAGGTCTGGGAGGCGGGCGTCGGAGGACATTGGGCGGAGACAAGGGCTTCGACACGAAGGGGTTCGTGGAAGAGCTTCGAGAGTTGGGCGTGACCCCACACGTGGCGCAGAACACGACGAATCGACGCAGCGCGATCGACGGGCGGACGACGCGCCACCGGGGCTACGAACTGAGTCAGCGTTTTCGCAAACGGGTGGAAGAGGTCTTCGGCTGGATGAAGACCGTGGGGCTGATGCGCAAGACCCGACACCGCGGCACGGATCGGGTCGGCTGGGTCTTCACCTTCACGGCCGCAGCCTACAACCTGATCCGGATCCGCAAGCTGCTGGAGGCCACGTAGGTCATGTGCGAAACCGCCCCGCGATCAGCGGAGCCCAAGACCGGTTCGAACCGGGAATCGCGCCCCGCCCCTCGGCCGGTGAACCCCCTCGTCGGAAGGACCACCCCTCAACCAGTCACTTTCTCCGCAGCCTGCTAGGAGGGTGCGAATTCCGTCGCCGTACTTCTCGTTCAGATCGAGGCCGTCGACGCCCCGTATCTGGTTGTAGATGCCGGTCTTCTGCACTTCGAAGCCCGTGGCGCAAATAAGGAGGTCGAGCTCGTAGGCCTTCCCGTCGAAGATCGGTCCGGCCGCGTTGATCTCCGTGATGCCCTTGCCCTTGGTGTCCACCAGGTGGACGTTGGGCCGGTTGTACGTGGGAAGGTAGTCGTTGTCGAAGCATGGTCGCTTGCACATAGCATGTACCAGGGCTTGAGTGCGTCCGCCGTCTCTGGGTCCTTCACGATCTCATCGATGCGCCTGTGGATTCGCATCATGGCATCGATGTTCGCGTTCTCTTGCCTCCGGATCTTCTCCTCGCGTGACAGCGAAGCGATCTTCTCCTTTTGCTCGGGACTGAGCTCCGGCTCCTTGAGCGCAGCCGCGCGCCGCCTTGCCTGCCACCCGGGCGTGAGCTTCCGGGCCCAGTTGGGATCGGTGGGCCAATCGTTCTTGATGTCAACCGAGGAGGGCGTGCGCTGGAACACGTACAGCTCTGGGAGATAGCTCCCCTGACGGATCTCTATCTGGTCTACAACCTGGGCAACAGCCTGCTGCGAAGCGGTGACTCCAATTTCTCCAATCTATTCAGCGATGCCTTCAAAGATCCCATTGTCGAGAATTTCGTAGTCAAGCTCCGGTATCGATTCGGGAACTAGGCATCGTCACTGCCCTCGTCGAGCTCGTCGAGCAGCTCCCCCGTATCGGCGCCCAGAGCGGGTGCTGGGGTGATCGGCGGCGGCGGGCCGTCCAGCCGAATGGGGCAGCCCGGTAGCGCAAGGCGCCCCCAGCCCGGCTGATCCTGCTCCACGATCATGCCGGATTCGCGCAGGTGCCGGTTCTGCAGCACTTCTCCCGTATCGAGCACCGCCCCGCAGGCCACGCCGAACTCCGACAGGCGCTCCATGGCCGCGATCTTGTCGTGACGACGCGTCCAGGCACTGACGATCTCGCAGACCTCGTCCTCACGGGCGTTGCGCTGCGACTGGCGCGCGTAGCGCGGATCGTCTCGCAGGTCCTGGCGCTCGATCGCGCGCAGCAGCGCCTCCCAGTGGCGCCGTGACGAGAGCAGGATGTAGACGTAGTCGTTCGGCCCGCCCGGCCGGCAGGCGAACACACCGCTCGGCGCGGATCCGACGTAGCGGTCGCCGCTGCGCACGTTCGGTGCGCCCGTTACGTAGGTGGGCACGAGCGCCGTGCGCGTCAGGTTCAGTACGGCGTCCTGCAGCGCGACCTCAACGCGGCCCCCACGGCCCGTGCGAAAGCGCCGGTGCAGAGCGGCCAGGATCCCGAGCGCGAGGTGCACACCGCTGCCGCTGTCTGCGACGGTCGAACCCATGCGGACGGGGGGCCGATCGGCCTCGCCGGTGACGCTCATCCCGCCCCCAGTGGCCTGTCCGACAAAATCGAGCGACTTGTAGTCCGACCACGGCCCCCCGGAGCGGTAGCCGCGGATCGAGGCGACGACCAGACGCGGGAACGCCTCACCGAGCCGCTCGGGCGCCAGGCCGAGCCGCGCGAGGGTGCCGGGCGCGAAGTTCTCGGCCAGAACGTCCGCGCTCTCGAGCAGTCGGTCGAGCTGCCTACGCCCCCCGTCCTTGGCCAGATCGAGCACGACGCTCCGCTTGCTCTGGTTGTAGAGCACGAAGAACGCGCTGTCGCGTTCCGGCGTCGCCCCTGCGAGCTGTCGCGCAGGGTCGCCGCCGGGAGGCTCCACCTTGATCACATCCGCGCCGAGCCATGCGAGGAGCTGGGTCGCGGAGGGACCCGCCTCGTACTGGGTGAGATCGATGACGCGCACGTCGGAGAGGGGATGCTCGCGACCGTCCGGGAGGGTCTGTTCTGGTGGCATGCCGAGAGCGTACCCCAGATGAGCGGCGGGCTTTAGATAGCCGCCCGATCCTGCCATCATACGTCTGGCCCGCGCCATCCGTAGCCGGGGAGAGTAACGATGCTCCTGGACCTCAGTGAAGATCAGCGACTGATCGTCGAGACCGTGCGCAAGTTCGTCGATATCGAGGTCGCGCCGGTCGCCAGTGAGCTCGATCACCGCGACGAGTACCCAACTGCAATCGTCGAGCGCCTGAAGGAGCTCGGGCTCTTCGGCGCAACCATCCCGGAAGCCTACGGCGGGATCGGTCTCGACCACACGACCTACGCCCTCGTCATCGAAGAGCTGGCTCGGGGCTGGATCTCGATCGCCGGCGTGATCAACTCGCACCTGATCATGGCCCACGCCGTGCTGTACTTCGGGACCGAGGAGCAGAAGCGCGCGTGGCTGCCGCGCTTCGCAACGGGTGAGCGGAGAGGCGGCCTCGCACTCTCCGAGGCCGATGCCGGCACCGACGTGCAGGCGATCCGCACCACCGCGCGGCGCGTTGGCGACCACTACGTGGTGAACGGCACCAAGATGTGGATCACGAATGCCCGCCACGGCAACACCTTCGCCATGCTCGCGAAGACGGACACGTCCGCGGATCCGCCCCACCGCGGCATGAGCCTGTTCGTGATCGAGAAGGGCCACCCCGGCTTCCAGATCAGTCGCGACATCCCCAAGCTCGGCTACAAGGGCATCAAGACCTGCGAGCTGATCTTCCAGGACTTCGAGGTACCACTCGGAAACCTGATCGGAGGCGAGGAGGGCCGCGGCTTCAAGCACGTGATGAGTGGGCTCGAAACCGGACGCATCAACGTCGCGGCGCGCGGGGTCGGGCTCGCCCGGGCCTGCCTCGAGGCCTCCCTGCGCTACGCGCAGGAGCGCAAGACCTTCGGCGTACCGATCGCCGAGCACCAGCTGATCCAGGAGAAGCTCGCGGACATGGCGACGCGCCTCGAAGCAGCTCGCATGCTCACCTACGCGGCAGCCCAGGCCAAGGACCGGGGTCAACGGGTCGACATGGAGGCGGGGATGGCCAAGCTCTTCGCGACGGAGCTCGCCATGGACGCTGCCCTTGAAGCCATGCGCATCCACGGGGCCTACGGCTACACCCTCGAGTTCCCGATCGAGCGCTATTTCCGGGACGCGCCGCTCTTGATCATCGGTGAGGGCACCAACGAGATCCAGAAGACGGTGATCGCCAAGCAGCTGCTGAAGAGGAACGCCATCTAATGGCGACGCGCGAGAGCTTCGGTCGCTACTTCGAGGAGTTCGAGCCGGGCGACGTGATCGAGCACTGGCCCGGGCGCACGATCACCGAGACCGACAACAGCTGGTTTGCGCTGCTGACGATGAACCAGCATCCGCTGCACAGCGACGAGGCCTACGCGGCGGAGACAGAGTTCGGCCGCCGCGTTGTGGTGGGCCCGCTGGTATTCAGCGTGATCGTGGGTCTGACGGTCGCCGACATCAGCGGCAAGGCCATCGCCAACCTCGCTTACGAGAACATCGACCACCACGCCCCCACCTTTGCCGGCGACACGCTCTACGCCGAGACGACGGTGCTCGAGAAGCGAGAGTCGCACAGCCGGCAGGGCCAGGGTATCGTGCGCGTCGAGAGCCGCGGCCGGAACCAGCGGGGTGAGCTGGTGATCTCCTTTCGCCGCACGGTCCTGCTCCCACAGCGCACCGACTAGAAAGCGCTGCGAGCTCCTGGTGACCCGTCCTGGATTCCGGGCAGGCCGTCTACTCGGCCAGGAGCTGCGCGAGGTCCGCGAACGTGGCCTTCCCCACAACCGTGCCGCTCTCGCCGAGGTACTCGATCACCGTGCCGGCGTCGTCGCCGCGCAGGCTCTCCAAGATGACCGCCCCTTCCGGGCCCATCTCTTCGACGTGCTCGTCGCCGTACGGCTGGTAGCAGAAATCCCCTGGACCGAACTCGACCCCCGTTGTCTTGTTCGTCACGGACCCTTCCACAACGAACAGATAGGTCTCGCAGTTGTGGCGGTGGAGACCAGAATTCCAGCCCGGCTCATACTTCACCAGAAATTCGACGGACTTCCGCGCTTTGTCGACGGCCAGCACCTTCAGCTGGACGCCCTCTGCCTGGACCCAGGGCAGCTCACTCGCCTCCGCCCCGGCGATCCGCACATCAGACGCGCTCAATGCAGTAGCACTCATCGCTTCACCTCCAGCGGACCCAGTATATGTCGCACGCATCCCGGGTGCAGCTTTCGTCACCCGCCGAGCCCTCCCGGTGCCACCAGCTCGACGACACCCACTCCGGTGGCGGAGAGCTCGTCGTGCTGGTTCGTCGCGCGCTGAGCCACCTCGACGAGATGTCGGCCGCTGGAGTCGACGCGCTTGCCGGTCACCGTGCCGCGGATGAAGACGATGTCGCCCACGGGATTGTGGCGGCGGATCTCACAGCCGTGCTCGCGGAGGAAGCCGGCGTCGCCCATCCAGTCGCTGAGGTGGTGCATGAGCCAGGACGCGCGCTCCGGCCCGTAGTCGTAGGCGGCGGGTGTCCCGACCAGCTCCGCCATGTCATTCTCCCAGTGGACGCGCTCGGGAACGTCCGGAATGCCCAGGTGGTTCTCGATTCCGAGCGCCGGGTGCGACCGGAGCTGCTTGTAGGCGAGTCGGTTGGCGCGGATGTAGAGCCCGCCCCAGCCCTGCGCGAAGGCGATGAAGCCCGTCACCGTCATCGGCCCCTTGGCCATCTCGGGAAGAGCGTCGCCGACCTCGACTTCCTCCCAGCGGCGCAGCTCTCCCCCGCGCGGCGCTTCGCCAGCGTAGACCTCCCAGACGCGCTCGAGCGCCTCGCGCGTGTATGGCTGCTGCTCGCGGGCCTTGACCGCATCGTACTTCGTACCCTGCTCCCGGGCAGTGTCGCGCTCTGTCCGGAAGCACCAGCTCTCGCCGTCGCAGAGCAGCACGTCGGCCTGGTCGAAGACGTCGACGTGGTAGATCTGCTGGATCGAGCGCCCGGCGAAGCGGGTCTCGTGCTCGACCAGGTCCTTCAGGTGGGCCTCGGTCCGGAGCTGTTGGCCGATGAGAAAAGGCGCGTGCCAGCGGAAGCTCGACCCGGCCCACATCGCGTGGACCCCCGGAAGACCGGCTACATAGCCGCTGATGGTTCGGTTGGTCGGGAACACGAACGACGGAGGACCCGCGATGCGACCGAACGGTCCGCGGGCGGCGTATTCGGGATCGCACCACAGGGGATTGTCGTCGCCGATCCCGTGTGCGTAGTGCCGCACGTTGTCTCGCGTGACCTCGGAGCACCAGGGCTCCAGCGTGTCCGCGATCGGCACGCCGATCAAGCGACGGAGCGCGGCGAGCGCTGACTCGGTGATCAGCGAGAAGCGGCCCGGGAAATTTCCGGCGGGACCAGACATCTCACCGTTGTATCAGATCGCCCAATCCGGTGTCGTACAATTACCGCTCGACTTCTGATCCGGCGGGCGGCAGATTCAGGCCAGGAGGGCATATGGCACAGCTCGAGCTCAGCTCAGACCCGAAGGCGGAATACGAGCGCAAGCTCGTGAGCGCGGAGCGGGCCGCGGAGCGGATCCGCTCCGGGGATCAGGTGTGGATCCCGAGCAGTCACATCACCGAAGCCGTGCTCGCGGCCATGCTCGGACGCATGGACGAGCTAGAGAACGTGAAGATCCGCAGCACGATCCTGCCGGACTTCGGCTGGTTCACCGAAGACGCGCGCAAGCACTTCGACATCCAGGTGCAATACGCGATTGTCCCCGAGAGCCGTCGCGCGCTGGCCGACAAGATCATCGACTTCCACCCCTTCCACATGATCCAGCAGCACAAGGCGATCGACGCCGGGCGCGACGAGGTGCAGCCGATCGACGTGCTCTTGATCAAGGTCAGTCCGCCCACGAAGGAGGGCTGGCTCTGCGTCGGAAACTCCGTCTGGGACTCCGTCTCGAACTGCCCGCGGGCCGGTCTCGTGATCGCGGAGGTGAGCGAAGGGGTGGTGCGCACGCGCGGAGATTCCTGGGTGCACGTCTCGCAGCTCGACGCCATCGTCGAGAATCACGGCCCGCGCCTGGATTTGCCGCCGCCCGAGGGTCCCGAGCCCGCGGATCGCGCGATTGCCGAGAACCTGCGCCCCCTGATCCGGGACCGCGCGACCCTGCAGATCGGGCTCGGCTCGCATACCGCGTGGCTCGCGGAGCACGGGGCCTTCGACGGCGGCGAGGATCTGTCCTACTTCGGCGAGCTCACCGTGAGAGGCGTGGTTGACCTGGTGCGCCAGGGCCGCATCAACGGCAAGTACGCGAGCCTGCATCCCAACAAGTGCGTGAGCACGCATGTCGGGAACTCAATCGAGGACCTGGATTACATCGAAGACAACCCGGCCTTCGAGCTGCGCTCGTACGACTACACGAACGACCCGCGCGTGATCTGCCAGAACGAGAACATGACCGCGATCAACGGCGCGCTGATGGTCGATCTCACCGGCCAGATCGGGGTCTACGGGATCGGACCCACCGTGTATACGGGCCTCGGCGGGCAGCTCGCGTTCGTGATGGGCGCGGCGTTGTGTCCGACCGGCCGCTCGATCACGGTCCTGCCCTCGACCGCGCGCAGCGGGGAGCTCTCGGCGATCGTTCCCCACTTCGAGACGGGTCAGATCGTCTCGATCCCGCGCGAGCTCGCCGACACGATCGTCACCGACCACGGGGTCGCCCGGCTGTGGGGAAAGAGTGTGCGCGAACGGGCGCGCGAGCTGATCGGGATCGCACATCCTGACCACCGGCCTGAGCTCGAGCGCGCCGCGCACCGCCTGTTCGGCTGAGCGGGCCGCCCAGTCCGCCTACCCCGCAACCGGGGTCACCCAGACCTCTGTGCTGTGTACCGCAGTGCTCTCGCCCATGTCTGCGGCGTGTCCAGCGTGGAGCACATTCACGTTGGCCCCGTTCCGCTCGAGCTTCGGCCAACGACCCTTGTGGGCCACGGCGACGCCGGGCAGCGACACCGCCTCGATGCGCGCCTCGAGCTCCAGCGCGCCGCTCTCGTTGTGGAGCCGCACCCGCATGCCCGAGTCGATGCCGAGCCGGGCGGCGTCCTCCGGATGGAGAATGACGCTGGCCGGCCCCACCTGGTCGCGAAGCTTCTCCTCGTTGGCAAAGGAGTCATTGAGGCGCCACTTCGACGCGGGTGAGAGCAGCTGGAGCCGTCCCCCTTCCGGGCGCGCGTCCGTCCGCGGCTGGGGAGCCGAGGGCAGGCCTTTGCGCTCCGCACGCTGGGAGACGATCTCGATCTTCCCGCTCGGAGTCTCGAAGCGTAGGTCCCCGTGCAGGATCCGCGGCATCTCCCCGCACACGTGATGTCCGCGGCGCTTGAGCTCGGCAAAGTCGAAGTCGAGCCCCATCTGCGCGACCATCGCATCGAGCATCGACGCGTCGGACTCGAAGAGCGCGGCGTCCTCGTAGCCCATCGCCCGCGCCAGCCTTCGGAAGATCTCCATGTTGGGCAGTGCCTCGCCCATGGGCTCCCGCGCCTTCGCCTGGGCTCCGATCAGCAGGTTCATGTAGCTGAAGGTCAGGTCGTCGAACTCGAGAAAGCTCGCGGCGGGGAGGACGTAGTCCGCGTAGTCGGCGGTGTCTGTCGGGAAGCAGTCCACGACGACGCTGAGCAGGTCCTCGCGCGACAGCGCCCGGCGCATGCGCCGCTGATCCGCTGCGGAGGCGAGCGGGTTCGTGTTCCACGAGAGGAGCGCGCGGTACTCGGAGGGGTCCTCGAGGCGCGCTGCCAGGCCCATGTGGCTCACCCTGGCGGGCCTCTCTCGCGCGAGCGACGCCCCGGCCAGCCACCCGAAGTCCAGACCGAGGATCGCCGGGGTGATGTTCAGGTAGAGGAAGCCGGCTCCCGGCTTGCCGATGTTGCCGGTCAGCGCCGGCAGGAGCCCGACCGCGCGCATGGCGTTCCCGCCGCCGCGCTGCCGCTGGAAGCCTTGTCCCGCCCACAGCAGCGAAGGACCGCGACCGTACAGGCGGGCCGCCTCTTCGATCTGAGCGGCGGGCACGCCCGTCTGCTGCTCGGTCCAGGCCGGAGTGCACTCGTCGAGTCGGGACCGCACGTCGCCCGCTCCGAGCGTGTGCGCTTCGATGAAGCTCTCGTCGAAGCGCCCGTCGCGCTCGAGGACGTGGAGCAGTCCAAAGGCCAACGCCGCATCGCTGCCAGGGAAGGGCTGCAGGTGGAGTGCCGCGCGCTCCGCCGTCTCAGTACGAATAGGATCGACCACCACGATCGAACCGGAGAACTCCCCCAGCCAGTGGCGGTCGATGTGCGGTCCGGAGTGCGATGGATTGGCGCCCCAGACGAGAATGCAGGAGGCGTCCTGCGCCGTACGGGGATCGAAACCGACCTCGGAGTTCCCGAAGAGCAGCCTCCAGGCGACGTGACCGGCCAAGTTGCAGATCGAGTCCGGCTCGACCTCGCTCGCACCGAGACGATGAAAGAAGCGCATGGGGAACTGGAACGCGAGTAGCGAGAGCGTGCCTGTGTAGTGCGTGTGGAGGATCGAGCTCGGGCCCCGCGTCTCCACGACCTCGGTGAGGCGCTCGGCGATCTCCCCGAGAGCTTCGTCCCAGGAGACCCGCTCAAAGCGACCCTCGCCCTTGGCCCCACTGCGGCGCAGCGGATGGAGCAGGCGAGCCTCTTCGCTCTGCCACACACCGTTGTAGGCGACGGAGCACTTTCCGCACAGGGAACCTCGATTGACAGGAT
The DNA here is from genome assembly GCA_965247115.1 of Myxococcota bacterium. Classification (GTDB taxonomy): domain Bacteria; phylum Myxococcota_A; class UBA9160; order SZUA-336; family SZUA-336; genus JAUXJB01. The sequence continues at coordinate 2,073,837 of CBDFGR010000002.1, read as the reverse complement.
GCTCCGGGTCGCCGCGCACGCTCACGATCTCTCCGTTCCGCGTGCGCGCCCAGATCCCGCAGGCGTCGTAGCAGTCGCGCGGGCAGTTGGTGCGGATCACCTTCTCGTTAGCGGCTTCGGCCATGGCGACGATGTTCCTCCTCCCCTCAGTTCCAGCGAAGTGTGCTCGCTCCCGATCATGAGTCCGAGCTTCACGTCGCTCTTCGCTAGGCGCCTTCGAGCAGGACGATCGGATCCTGCCCCATCTCGAGGCAACCGATGAGCGGGGCCTCGACAGCGTAGCCGATCAGCCTCTGCACCTCGCGGGGAAAGTGTCGCGCCACCTCGGGGGGCCACATGAGCTGCTGGTTGAGCTCGCCGCGCAGCCATCCGAGGGAGTAGGCCATGATGAAGCCGCGGCGCACGCGGTCCGCGGTGATGTTGGCGCCACCCGCGTGGAGGAGGGGACCAACCCAGATCGCCGCAGAGCCCGGCGGCATCTCCACGACCGCGATCTCCTCGGGTGCGGGCTTGCGCGGGGGCCGGTTGTATCGTCCCCAGCCGCCTTCGCGCTTCGGTTCGTAGTGGAGGGCCTGCGGCCAGCGGTGGCTGCCCAGGAGTGCGCGCGTCGCGCCCACATCGGCCGTGTATTCGCCCAGTGCGAAAAACGCAGTCATGCTCATCGGAAATCGCGCCCCTTCGACCGGCCACAGACCGTCGTCGCGGTGGAACGGTTGCGCGGTCTCCCCCGGGTATTGCTCGAACACCTGGCTCTGGTGCACGAGGATGGAGGTGCAGTGTTCCTTGAGGACAGATTCGGCCACCTCGACGACGCGCGGATGAGCGACGAGATGCTGCGTGATGGAAGGCGATCGGGTGAGCGTCTCGTTGAGGCGCTTGGTCTGATGCCCCAGGAATTCCCCCATCTCCTCATCGGCGTGCTCACATCCGAGAGATGTCTCGGTCAGCAGAGGGTCGAGCTCCGCGTTGATCCGCGCGACCAAACTCGAGTCGATCACGTCCCGCAGCACGATGAGACCGTCCCGGTCGAGCGCCTCGCGGATCTCCAAAAGGTCGGCCGACCCAGAGAAGTGCTGGGGCCCTCGCCCGAGCGAAGCGGCCGTAGCGATACTCGTTGACATCGCGAATCCTCCCCCTTCCGGGTATGGTAGACGGCTCGGCAATCCTAGACAATCTCGTCGCAGCTTCGGCCGTCGACCGCCGGCTCCCACCAACGCGCCGAATCGCGGCGTACAACCTCAGGGCCCCCAACGACCTTGCAAGCACCTGCCGCGGCGCTGGATCAGGTTCAACATCCATGCTCCCCGGTACGCGCGGCGCGAACCACGACTCCATCGCGCTGGTCGATCCCTGGGTGCGCCGCCAAAGACAAGCACCCGCGATCGCGGCATAGTAAGCGACAGGAGGACCCCCCATGGCGACCGAAGGCCCCATCATCGTCACCGGCGCTTCCACCGGCATCGGCGCCGCGACCGCCACGCGTCTGGCTGAGGCCGGCCGCGAGGTGATCAGCCTCGACATCAAAGAGGCCCCGACCGTCGCCGCGGCGCACTACGCCTGCGATCTCTCAGATCCGGCGTCGATCGATGCGGTGGCGAAGCAGCTGCCCGGCCCGTACGCCTCGCTGCTCAACATCGCAGGCGTGCCGGGTACGCTCCCGCCCGACAAGGTGATCGCCGTGAACACCCTCGGCCTGCGTCACCTCACCGACGCGCTCTGGGATCGTATCGACGACGGCGGCACCGTCGTCAACGTGGCGTCGATCGCGGGCAACCAGTGGAAGAAACGCTTCCCGCTACACACTCAGCTCCTCGACACGCTCGACTTTGCCGCCGGGGCGGCGTGGTGGGCGGAGAACGGCCGAGACTGCGGGACCGACCCCTACACCTTCTCGAAGGAGGCGGTGGTGGTCTACACCATGCGGCTCGCCGGACGCGGCCTCCAGCGGGGCATTCAGGTCAACGACGTCGGACCCGGCCCCGTCGAGACCCCAATCTTTCCCGACTTCACCTCTCAGGTAGGCGAAGATCAGATGCGGTGGCTGAACGAGCAGGTCGGTCGCCGCGGCCAGCCCGACGACATCGCCGAAGTGCTCACGTGGCTCGCGATCGGTGACCACGGCTGGCTCAATGGCCAACACTTGATCGTCGACGGCGGCCTCACGGCGGGGCTCCAGTCGCAGTGGATCGATCGCTCGACCTCTCCCCTCGCCGCGCGCCAGTAGGGCGGGCCGTTTAGTTCGGTCGATTGATCGAGTTCGGGCCTCAGGGAACGAACCGGTGCCCACGGGATCTCTGTCGCCGGGCGTCCGTAGCGCACGTTCGCCTTCAGTAGCTCGACAAGCGCCTCCTCGAGGAACCCATACGGATCGCACTCCCCGCTTGCGGCGGGTCGCCCAGGTGCACGCGGGGCTCCTCGGTTGGCGCCGGGGTAGTCCGGGGAGCTAGGCGATCTACTCGGGGACTCCGGCGGCAACGTCGACGTCGCCACGAACGCTGTCGAGACCCTCGCGCAACGCGACCGCCCAGATCTTGAAGATGCGCTTGGCGTCCGCGCTGTTTGTGACGGCGTTCGCGTCGAACCGGGAGCCTCTTAACCGGCGCCGATCCACCGCGCGCGCGAGGATGTCGCCCGTCACCGAGTCGTAGAGCTCGATGAGCACGGTCGCCTCGCCGGTCGAGGTCGTGTGCGTCACGTCCGAGCCCGCCCTGGTGTCAGGCGCGGTCACGACGAGGTCGAGAATCCTGGGGCGCACCACGAGCACGTCCTCCCCTCTCTGTCCGACGATCTCGTATCCTGCCGACTCCAGCTCTTCCACGAATACCGAGCGGAAGGTCGCTGCGACGTTGCGCTTGATCTTCTCCATGTCGCTGCTGGTGATGCCGAGCTGCTGCCTCCGCCAGTTCTTCTTGAACGCGACCTCCACCTCCAGGATCCCCACTTTGTCGTAGCCGTCAAGATCGAGCCCGGGGGTGGCGTAGACCAGACCCAGCTCACTGTCCACAACCCGATGCAGCCCGTCGAAGCTGACGTCTGGCGCTTGCTCGACCGTCGTGCAGGCTCCGAGCAGAGCCAACAGGCCCCCAGCGAGCAGGCTCACGAGCAGGGCGTCAAGGTTGATCTTCATGTTCCAGGCCTCCTTCGCATCACTGGGATATGGTTCGTCTCCCGCCACAACACCTCTTCCAGGACCACGAGGCCCGCCCTCCTGCAGCGTGAAGCTCGGCTGGCGCCGGTGCTCGCCCGTCTGGGACATTATACGCGCTGGCCTTTCGCGCAGAGCACCGGCGGGGGGCGGTAGAGACCGTTCTCTTTACATCCCGGGGGGTTTCTCGTATGACCTGGGAACCTCCATCATGAAGACCCGTCGTGAGTTCATTCAACACGGGCTGATGGCCTGCGGTGTTCTTGCGGCCGGAAACTGCCGCACCCGCCAAAGCGTCCATACGAGCCCCGGCCCCGATGCGGTGAGGAGGCTACAGTCGACCTTCGAGGGCCAGTTGATCCGGCCGGATGATGCGCGCTACGACGCCACACGCAAATTGATCAACCACAATGCGTCGACGGACAAGCGCCCGGCCATCATCGCTCGCTGCGCCGGGCAAGACGACGTCGCCCGTGCCATCGAATTCGCGAGGCAGCACGAGCTCCCTCTCGCCGTGCGGAGCGGGGGGCACAGTTTCACGGGATGGAGCATGTGCGATCGCGGGATCGTCATCGACACCCGGTCGATGCGGGAGATCATCGTCGATCCGATAGAGCAAACCATTCGCACGGGTGGTGGCGTACTCTCGGGCGACGTCACGACTGCCGCCGGGGAACACGGACTGGCTGCGGTCATCGGCCAATGTCCGACCGTCGGCGTGGCGGGTCTCACCCTCGGCGGAGGGCTGGGCTGGCTTTCCGGTCGATTCGGCGCGACGTGTGACAACCTCGTGTCGACCCAGATCATGACGGCCGAAGGGCTCGCGTTGGAGGCGAGCGCCAAGGAGAACCCCGACCTGTTTTGGGCGGTCCGTGGCGGCGGCGGCAACTTCGGCGTCGTCACCTCGCTTACGCATCGATTGCATGCAATCAACCACGTGACCGCCGGAGAACTGTCCTATCGCATGGCCGATGCACGCGCGGTGCTTCACGCCTTTGGAGAGATCATGGCACAAGCATCGGATGAGCTTCAGGCCATTGTGATCTTGCGCAACCACGATGAGCCGATTGTTCGAATCAGGATGTGTTGGTCGGGGGACTGGCAGCGTGGCGAAGATGCCACGCGCCAGTTCCGCTCGATCGCCACTGTTCAAGACGATACCGTGAAGCGGAAGGCCTTTCGGGACATCGACCTGCCAGGAAGTAACAATGAGTTCGCGGCCGAAAAAGGCACTTACCTTCCGCGTCTGACGCCCGATGCGATCGATGTAATCCTCGAGCAGATGGCGAAGGCTCCTCGACGCGTCGGCATTGGGCTCGATCACTATATGCATGGCGCCGTTTGCCGAGTTTCACCGGAGGTGACGGCTTTCGAACTGCGGTCGCCCGGAGGACTTCACGTTTGGGCCCACGCGACCTGGGAACGAACCGCGGCCGAACGCGGGATACGCACCTGGATTGACGAGACCTGGTCGGCGCTCCAGAGGTTCACGAGCCAACGAGCGTATGCCAACTATTCGAGCGCGGAAGGCAAACAGGCGACCGAGGAAGTCTATCAGGTGAACTACGCCCGACTCGCATCGATCAAACGACGATTCGATCCGGACAATGTGTTCCGCCGAAACGTCAACGTACCTCCAACGCCGTGAGCTTTCGTTCCGGTAAGCAGAAGCTCGCCGCGGGGTCAAGTCCTGTTCCCAGCAAGTCTCGGATCACCACGTGGGAGGACCATGCCGATCCAGATTGATCAAGCAAAGGCCGAAGCTCTCGCATCCCGCTTCGAAGAAGCCCTCGAGCTCGTACACAACGAGTTCAAGGGGCTCAATCCGCACCAGCAATATCGCAACGCCTTTGCTCGACTGCTGAAGTCAGATCCCCTGGACAGAGTCCGCATGATGGGGACCGACCAGCGCGACGGGTTCGTCCGGGAGCTGTGTCGATCCATCGAGAAGTTCGTCCCCCGCGCTGGCCACATCCTCGACCTGGGTGCCGGCGACGGACAGACTTTCGCGCTCGTGGCCGGTGTGGTGCCCGAGGGCGTGCGGGTGTCCATCGAGGAGCCCAACCCGAACTACATCGCGGACTACCGAGCGTTTCTCCAGACCCAGCCCCACCTGCGACTCGGGATGGCACTCGTTGCCGGCTTCGATGAAATAGACAAGGCCGCCGAGCGGACAGATTCGCCGCTTCCTGCAGACGACAGCATCGATCTCTGCCTGGCTCTTCACATGATCTATTTCCTGAACGATCTCAGTGCCGGCCTCACACGAATGGTCCGTTTCCTGAAACCGGGAGGGGCCTTGTTCTGCGTCTTCGCTGACGAGACGGATGGCTACACCGGCCTTGTACTGAAGTCCTTCATCGATTCCGGCGGAGATACGGGCGACAACCCATCGCATCTTTCCGCGATTCGTGCGCGGCGCCGCCTGCTGGCCTCCCCCGCCGAAGGCGGCGGTGGGATCCTCGATCAACTACGTGCTGTAGGTGCCGAAGCCAAGCTCGAAGCGGTTTACCAGCCGAGCCGCCTCTACGGACACAGCCTCGCCGACCTCATCGCGCTCTCGTCGATCGCGGTCCTGTCGTCCGTGGAGGATCTGGCGAAGTTCGACGTGGCTGCCGACCTACTGCGCCACGAGTCGAAGGCGGTCGATCTGCGAATCGAGGACGACGGACCCCGCAAGGGAATGTGGAGCGTGACGCAGCCGCAGTGGATTTCGATCGTTCGGCGCTTGCCCGACGCCTGACTTGCAACTTGTCCGCTGATGCCAGAAGGCGAGACGGACCACAATCCATCCTCGTACGAGAGGCCCCCGTCGGGTCGCCAGGCGCAGACCTCGTCTTACTCCTCTATCCGCGGTAGACCGGCGCCGCCCGCTCTGTAGGTTCTGTCCATGTACGCCTTGAAGCCCCGCTCTCCGACTACGCCGTCGAAAGCGCTGGAGAGCTCGACGAACTCAACATCGGAGATCGGCACACTCAGCGCGCGGCAGTTGCTCTGCATGTTCTCGATCTTGGTCGTGCCGGGGATGGGCACGACGTCGACGCCGAGCTTCTCCCCTTGCGCCCAGAGCCACGCGAGCGCCAGCTGAGCCGTGTAGCACCCCTTGGCCTTGGCCATCGCCTCGACCTCGGCCCGGAGTACCTTGTTGGCCTCGAAAGCCCTTCCCGTGAGCCTCGGGAAGTACTGCCGTGTGTCGTTCGCCGGCGTGACCATGTCGTCGCTGAGAAAACCGCGGCCGAGCGGCGAGTACGGGACGATGCCGATGCCGAGCTCCTTGCAGACCGGGACGATGTCCTCTTCCAGGTCCCGCGTGTAGAGCGACCATTCCTGTTGCACGCACGCGATCGGGTGAACTGCGTGCGCACGCCGGATGAGCTCCGGAGAGGCTTCGCTGAGCCCGATGTGCTTCACCGCACCCTCCCGGACGAGCTCGGCAATCGTCTCCACGGTCTCCTCGATCGGCACCTTCGGGTCGACGCGGTGGAGGTAATAGAGGTCGATCGTGTCGGTCTGCAGGCGCTTCAAAGCGGTGTGGCAGGCTTGTTTCATGTGGTCGCCCTTGGCGGGACCGGTCATCGCTGACTTGCCCCCAAACTTGGTGCCGATTTCCACCTTGTCCCGCCCGATGGTCGCGACGGCCTTGCCGAGGATCTCTTCATTCCACAGCAACTCTTTGGTGACCGGATGCTCCGCGACGTAGGCCTCCGCAGTGTCGAAGAACGTGCAGCCGCTCTCGACCGCCTTCTGAATGAGCTCGATGGCGTCCTCGTCCGGTATCGGGTCGCCGTAGTACGCCGTCAGGCTCATGACGCCCATTCCGCACTGAGAGACCTCCAGGCCGTTCGGTCCTCCGAGCTTCACGCGTCGCATGGGTGTCGCACCTTTCGATTCGTCAATTCGATTCCTGTCACTCGGAACCAATCAGTCGCCCGTGATCGTGATCCGCTGATTCGTGATGTAACGGCCGTCTTCCGAACACAGGTGCGCAGCCGTTGCCGCGATATCCTGGGGAGTACAAACGAAGCCGAACGGCATACTGGCGTCGAGAGCACGGATGTTCGAACCGCATCCCATAGCCTCGACCATCCGCCTTCCCATGTCCGTATCAACCAGCCCGGGTGCGATCATGTTTACACGCATGCCGTGGGGCTTTTCCTCCCTTGCCAGGGTGTGGGCCATGGCCTCGAGTGCGGCTTTGCTCACCGAGTAGACACCGAACCCAGGGTTGAGCGCCTGGCTGGCAGTGGAAGAGATCATCACGATGTCGCTGCGATCGGCCTTCCTCATGTGAGGAACAAGTGCCCGGCACAGATAAATGGGGCCCCATAGGTTCACCCGCAGTAGCTTGTTCCACTGCTGGTTGGTCGCGTCCGCGATTGTGGGTCGATCGATGGGCGGACCCAGACCAGCATTGTTGATCAAGGCATCGACCTGACCAAAGTCGGCGATGGCGCGCTCAATCATCTGGTGACACTCGTCCTCATCGCCAACATTGGCCTTGTACATCTGGGTCTTGACACCCTGTGCTTCCGCAAACGCAACCGCTTCACTAGCAGCCGATTCATTGCTTGCGAAATTCACCGCGACGTTGGCGCCTTCTTGTGCGAAGCGCTCAACAATGGCTCGCCCGATGCCTCGACTGCCCCCGGTTACAAGCGCAGTCCGCCCTTCTAGTTTTCCCATGGTCATCTTCCCGATCACGCTACGCGGCGAAGTTACCAGGTCTTGACCTCACACCCTGATCCAACCGTACCGTACGTGGTCTGGCTCGATGTTCAGCGCCGTGTAGGTCTCTCGCAGCTTCGACATGTTGTCCCCTGTGAACTGACCGAACTCCATGATGGTCTTCAGCTCGTCCGACATGCGCGACTCGTAGTCCTCTGGCACGGGCCGATACGCGCTGGTCTCGGTGGACTGGATCCCGTAGAGCCGCGCGGAGTTCAGTCCCAGGATCTTCCGCTTGGCAGTCTCCGTCAGCTCCGGGTAGTCGTAGCGCTGGCGCAGCTCAGCCGGGATCTGGAACCGCCACAGCGCCTCGATCTGCCACTGCGGGGAGCCGTACCAGACCGAATCCGAACCGAAGACGATCCGGTCCTCGCCCATGAAGCGCATCAGTTGCCCCATCAGATGTGCCGCGACCGTCGGGAAGGTCACGACACTCGAGGCCCACGTCGTTCCGATCTCCGCGTAGCAGTTGGACAGGTCACCGACGAGCTGGGCGTACTCCGTCGTCCAGGCGATGTCGGGTACGCCGCCGCGCGTTTGACCCGCTCGGATCGCCTCGAGCGTGTCGCGGTAGAAGGAGCTCGGCTGAATGCACGCGTGATAGGTGATGAAGTTCAGGTTCGGCCAGTCGCGCGCTGCCTTCGGCAGGTCGCCCGGGTGGCCGCGAAGCGGGTCGGGCGGTCCGGGCGCAAGGCCCTTGTGCACGCAGATGTTGTTGAACCCTGGCTTGCTCGCCCTGATCCGCTCGTAGTTCTTCTGGATCAGCTCGAAGGTCGGATAGGCCAGGTCCTCGTCGTCGTGCCGCCACTGCCGCATCAGGCTGTCAGGGTCGTCGTCGACCTTCGCCGCGTTCGAGATGTTGTAGCCCTTCCACGAATCGGGCGCGTTCTCGTCGGTCTGCTGCTGGATGTATTCGAGATTACCGCGTCCGACATAGAGCAGGCCGTGGCCGAGCATCCGCGTCGAGCCGGAGATCTCGTTGACGAAATTACGGGCGGCCGCCGTTTGCGTCCCGGTGAGGATCTCAGCGTCAAGCGCTTCCTGCACGTTCCGCGGTGGACGCCGGTGCTCCCCGATCTGCACGAGAGACGCCGTCACGTTGCTCAGCAGGCCTACGGTAACCTGGCTGTCCAGATAGACGTCCTTGATGAACCGCGTGATGTGGGCATAGCGGGGGTCGAGCGCCGCGCCAGCCAGAGCGGGATTCCAGTTGCTCCAGGTGTTGCCCAATTCGTCCAGCTGCCCCGCGGGGTTGTTCGGGTTCGCGTCGAACGCGGGCGCCGACGACGTCCCTTGCGCCCCGGCGCGCAGTGCCAGCGGTGACGGCCGGCTGCCGCGCACGATGTGTAGCTGGTCATCGAAGACGAACAGGTCGCGGGGCACGCTGGCCTGCGCGAAGGCAGCCGGCTCGAACATCTCGACCGGGCTCACCTGGAATACCTGACCGAACACATCGTTCATGGCAAGCAGCGCGGCCGCCACGCCGCCGGAGCTGGCGAGGAACTGGCGGCGGGTGACCCCGAGCTGCTTGCTCACGGAGTCGGATAGCTCTTCGAGTCGCGCTTCGACCTGTTTCTGCTGGTCGGTCTGCGCGATTGGCATGTACTCGCCGTTCGAGATCATTCGAGTGGGGATGGGCGACCGGAGCGGTTCGGAGACGTCGGCGCGGCGACACTGCTTCACCTGCTCCTGGTCCAGCAGACCGTGGTCGGCGTCCCAGATCCGACCGACCTCGTTCCATTTCTCGGAAGCCATCTGCACCTCCTGTGCGCTGTGGCAGTGTATCAGCGACAAGACGCGGACGGCTGCAGCACACCTAGAACGTGATGGCGGCTACGCAGGTTCCAGCTTTCTCACCTTGATCTTCGACGTCCCTTGCGCCTGGGCAAGGTCGTAAGCGGCCTGCATGCGAAGCCATGCCTGGGCCGTACTTCCAATGCCCTTCTCGAGGCGAATCGCCATCTCCGGAGAGATTCCTGCATGTCCATTCACGATCTGCGTGAGCTGCTTGCGCGAGACTCCCAAGCCTCTTGCCGCCGCCGTAACGGTCAGGCCAAGGCCCTCCGTGATGGCGCGGCGCACGACCTGTCCAGGATGCGGGGGATTCTTCATCGGCATATCGACAACCCTTTAGTGATAGTCCTCGTACTTCACGCAACTTGAGCCACAGGCGTTGCGAGTGATACCTCTTCGGGCTCTATTCCACCGGCCTGCCCGCTGGCTGGACCGAGAGGGAGGATCAGGAATGACCAACATCCGCGACTTGATGGCGCGACGCGATCGGGCGATGGGGCTCGGCGCTCCGGTCTTCTACGAGACGCCGCTCCCGCTGGTGCGAGGCGAAGGCATTTGGCTCTACGGCGCCGACGGCCGCCGCTACATGGACGTCTACAACAACGTGCCGGTCACGGGTCACGGTCATCCACGCATCGTCGAGGCCATGCAGCGCCAGGCTGCCACGCTGAACGTCCACAGTCGCTATCCGAGCGAGGTCGTCGTGGAGTACGCGGAGCGGCTGATGGCACTCCACGCGGATCCCCTCACGACTCTTCAGATGGCCTGTAGCGGCACGGAGGCCCTGGACGTGGCCGTGCAGATGGCGCGCGCGGCGACCGGGGGCCGTGGCTTCATCATCAGCAACGCGACCTACCACGGGAACAGCACGGAGGTGCGCCGCATGACCTTCGGGCCCTTCGAGCCCGACTACCGGCCGATTCCCTTCCCGGAGGCCTACCGTCCGCTGCGCGAGGGAGTCTCCGAGCCGGAGCGACGCGAGCTGTATCTGGACGAGATCCGAAGGGCCATCGCCGAGCTGGAGACCCAGGGGATTCCGCTCGCGGGCATGCTCTTCTGCCCGATCTTCGCCAACGAAGGCTTGCCCGACGTGCCCAGCGGGTTTCTGTCGGCGGCCGCCAGACTGGTACGCGAGGCCGGGGGCGTTGTGGTCCTCGACGAGGTGCAGGCGGGATTCGGCCGCACGGGCCGCTGGTGGGGCTACGAGGTGATGGGCTGCGTGCCGGACATCGTCACGATGGGCAAGCCCATGGGCGCGGGCATCCCGCTCAGTGGCGTGGGGGCCACGTTCGAGCTTGCGAAGACGTTCCACGAGCAGTGCTTCTACTTCAATACGACCGCGGCCACGCCGCTTCAGGCCGCCGTCGGACGCGCGGTGCTCGACGTCATCGAGGAGGAGGGGCTTGTCGAGAACGCCGCCAAGGTCGGGGGCTTCCTCAAGAACGAGCTGGCCGGCTTCGCAGACCGCTACGAGTTCGTGGGCGACGTGCGGGGGCACGGGCTCTTCATCGGCATCGAGTGGGTGAAGGACCGTGAGGCACGCACGGCCGACCGCCGGGGCGCTGCGGCGTTCGTCGAGCGAATGAAGGAGAGGGGCTTCCTGATGGGGAGCGCCGGCCAGAGACGCAACGTGCTCAAGCTCCGGCCCCCGCTCGTGATCGAGCAGGCGCATGCCGAGCTCCTCCTCGTGGCGCTGGACGAGACGGCGAAGGAGCTCCATGCCGAGGCTTGAAGAGAGCCCGGACGCGCTCCATGCGATGGCCCTGCGGGCGCTGGCGCACTGGGGGCTCGAAGGGGCGGAGGTCGCGCTTCATCTCCATCGAGAGAACGCGGTCTTTCGCGTCTCGGCTCCGCGGGGTGACGTCTATGCGCTCCGGGTCCACCAGGACGGCTACCACGACCTGGCGGAGCTCCAGGCCGAGCACACCTGGACCTCTTCGCTGGCCCTGGCCGGCCTGCCGGTGCCCGAGGCTGTCCCGACCCTGGAGGGCGGGGACTACGCAACGGTCGCCTTCCCGGGCTCCACCGCCACACGCCACGTCGGCCTCGTCCGCTGGATCGCCGGAGTTCCGCTCTCCCAGATCGTGGAGGAGACGCGCGACCCGGCGGAGCTCTCGAGCTGCTTCGAGCAGCTGGGGAGCCTCGTCGCGGGCTTTCACGACGCCTCGGCGAAGTGGACGCCCCCACCCGGCTTCCGTCGTCACGCCCGGGACGCGGAGGGACTTGTGGGCGAGAAGCCCTTCTGGGGGCGGTTCTGGGAGATCCCCTCTGCAACCGACGACGAACGCGCCAGACTCCTCGCCCTACGCAACGCCGTCCGCGAGAGGTTCGCGCGCCTGGATCGGAGTCCAGAGGTCTACGGCATGATCCACGCGGACCTGCATGCCGACAACGTCCTCGTCGACGGCGAGCGGCTCACGGTCATCGACTTCGACGACGCCGGCTTCGGCTGGTACGCCTACGACCTGACCGTCGCCCTGTACAGTGAGCTGGATGCGTTCCATCCGAAGAACCCGCACTTCGAGCTGGCCCGCGAGGCGCTGCTCGGGGGCTATCGCAGGCGGCGACCGCTCTCCGCCGAGCAGGTGGAGCTGGTCTCCTGGTTCACACTCACACGGGCGCTCGAGCTGCTGAGCTGGGCAGAGCATCGGCCGTGGGCGGGCTACGACAAGATGATCCCGCACATGTTGAAGGTCGCATTGGAGCAGGCCGGCCGGCTCGGGCTGCGCTGAGTTCGGGCAGCTCGGCCCCTCGTTGCTCTTGGGCTTGGACCCTCGAGAGAGAGCCCTTGACACCGAGCAGCCTTCGATATTAGATCGCCACGCGGCCCGCCGGGAAGCCAACCGGACCTTCGGCGGAAGGCCTCCATCTGAGCTTCTTCAGGTCGGCCAGCACGCGGGGAAGGTGGGACTCACGACGATGGATGGCGAAGCAACCACACCGAATCATCCTTTGGACCCCTACTCGGGCGAGGAGCTGACGCGCGCCGCCGAGATCCTACGCGAGAGCGGTGAGATCAGTGACGCGAGCCGTTTCTCGTGCGCCCTTCCCATCGAGCCCGCCAAAGAGCTCGTGAAGAACTTCGAGCCGGGCTCTCCCTTCGAGCGGCAAGTGAGGCTGATCGGCCACGACCGCGAGCGGGGCAGCAGCTTCGATGCCCGTGTATCCCTATCGAAGAGCAAGCTGGAAGAGTTCTCGTGGGTCGAATCGGGGCAGGCGTCGGTCTCCGGGAGCGACGCGATGCGGGCCTTCCATCTCATACACGCGAGTCCCGACTGGCAAGCCGCGCTGCGAAAACGGGGCATCGAGGATTCCTCGCTCGTCCAGATCGACCCGTGGGTGGCCGGTGTCCGACCGGAGGGCATGGCGCCGAACGCGCGCGTCCTCGCGGGCGTTGCCTTCCTGCACGAAGATCTGGAGGACAATGCCTACGCGCGCCCCATCGAAGGCGTGATCGCCTACGTCGACGTGGACAGCGATCTGGTGATCGTCGACGACCGTGGCGTCGTGCCGTTTCCGCCCGAGGCCGGGGACTATGACGTCGAGAGCGTGGGCCCTTTGCGGCAGGACCTACGCCCGATCGAGATCACCCAGCCCGAGGGCCCGAGCTTCACTGTCGATGGACATGCGATTCGCTGGCAGAAGTGGCAGTTCCGGATCTCGCTCCACCCGCTCGAGGGCGTCGTACTCCACGATGTGCGCTACGAGGATGAAGGGCGCGCGCGCCCGATTCTCTACCGCGCATCGCTCTCCGACATGATCGTGCCGTACGGCGACTCGTCGCCCATGCACTCCTGGAAGCACGCGTTCGACGCGAGTGAGGCGACGCTCGGCCAGAACGCGAACTCTCTATCGCTCGGGTGCGACTGCGTCGGTGAGATCCGCTACTTCGATGCGACTTTTCTGTCCCCGAAGGGTGAAGCGTTCACGGTCGAGAACGCGGTGTGCATGCACGAGGAGGACTTCGGGATCCTGTGGAAGCACACGAACGTGTTCACGCCCTCGAGGAGGGTCGAGGTGCGGCGGTCGCGGCGGCTCGTCGTGAGTGCGATCCACACGCTCGGCAACTACGAGTACGGGTTCTACTGGTATTTCTATCTCGACGGCACGATCCAGATGGAGGTAAAGCTGACGGGCATCGTCGGCGTGTCTGCCGTGGGAGACGGAAAGGGCACAGACACGGCGCCTCTGATTGCGCCGTCACTCGCCTCTCCGATCCACCAGCATCTGTTTTGCTTCCGACTCGACTTCGACCTGGAAGGGGAGCGCAACTCGGTCTACGAGGTCGACGTCGAGCCGCTGTCGGCTGACGAGGACCCACACGGGAGTGGCTTCCGGTCGGTCGCTCGCTTGCTGCGCAGCGAGAAGGAGGCCCAGCGCGAGGTCGACCCCTCACGAAGCCGGCACTGGCGGGTGGTGAACCCCGAGGTGCGGAACCGTCTCGGCGCCCCCGTCGGCTACAAGCTGCTGCCACAGGGAACTCCGACGCTGCTCGCCAAGGGGGACTCCCTGCACGCTCGGCGGGCGGGCTTCGCGCGCCACAACCTCTGGGTCACGCCGTATGCTCCCGACGAGCTCGACGCCGCGGCGGGCGCGTTCACGAACCTCCACCCGGGCGGCGCTGGCCTACCGGCCTACACCGCCAACGATCGCCCGCTCGAGAACACCGACGTCGTCGTCTGGCACACCGTCGGCGTGACTCACGTGCCGCGCCCGGAGGACTGGCCGGTCATGCCCGTCGAGTACTGCGGATTCACGCTGCTTCCCTTTGGGTTCTTCGAGCGCAACCCGGCGCTCGACGTCCCACCATCGCACTCCAAAGGTCACTGCTCGAGCTGAGACCGGCTCAGGGCCGCGCTGCAGCGGACCGAAATTCCGCAAGAGGGAGAATCTAGCCAATGGACTTTCAGAATCTCTTCAGCGTCGAAGGCAAGGTCGTGTGTGTGACCGGAGGCGGCGGCGGCATCGGACGGGGGATCGCGGGCGGATTCGTCGCCGGCGGCGCGCGCGTGTACATCGCATCGCGAAGCGATCTGTCCGTCGTGGCGAAGGAGCTGGCCGAGGAAGGACCGGGCGAGTGCATCGCGCTGCGGGCCGATCTGTCGAAGGATGAGGACATCATCGCGCTGGCACAGACCCTGAAGGAGCGGGAGGGCAAGCTCGACGTGCTCGTGAACAACGCTGCGCTCGGCAACAAGATGCACAAGTTCGGAGAGTATCCGATGGACGTCTGGGACGAGGTCAACGCGGTGAACCTCCGCGCCCCGTTCGCGCTGACCCAGGAGTGCCTGCCGCTGCTCGCGGCCGCGGGCAGCGCCGAGTCTCACGCTTCGGTCATCAACATCGGCTCGATCGACGGCATCCGCGTTGCACAGGACAACGATTGGGCTTACCCCCTCGGCAAGGCCGGGCTACATCACCTGACCAGGCAGTGGGCCGGCCGGCTCGGAAACAGGGGCGGCCGGAAGGGGGGGCGCCACATCACCTTCAACGCGATCGCCCCAGGGCCCTTCCCCGGCATGCTGGACGAGATCCTCTCAACCGAGGAAGGGAGAGCGGCGATCACCGCGGCCACGACCGTCGGTCGCCCCGGTGAGCCCGAGGACATGGCGGGTGCCTGCATCTATCTGGCAAGCCGCGCGGGCGCCTTCGTGACGGGCATCGTGCTCCCGGTGGACGGCGGGGTGCTCGTGGGCCGCAACGCCAACATGTAACGAGGCCGGAGCGCCTCGATCCCCGTGACGCTCGAGTCGAGCGGAGCGCGGCGCCTCAGGGAAGACCCAGCGCCACCCACTCAGCGGGGTGATCCTCGCCGCCGATGGCCACCACGATGTACTGCTTGCCGTTCCACAGGTAGCTCATCGGCGCGCCCGTCGTCCCTGCCGCGAGCTCGGTTTCCCACACGACACTGCCCGTGGCCTTGTCGTAGGCGCGAAACTTGTTTCCCCCACCGCCTTTCGGAGTCGCCACGATGATCGGATCCCCCTCACCGATGAAGAGCAGCGTCTTCGTGAGAAGAGGGGCGGGCCGGCCCTGCTGCCCAAGGGGAGGCAGGTTCAGGTGCCGCAGCCGCGGGTGGTTGCGCGGCCCGTCTCCGTTGGGCGCCATCCACACGTGCTCGCCCGTATTCAGATCGATCGCCGTAATGCGCCCATAGGGCGGCTTGACGAGTGGCAGGCCGTCCGGGCCATAGGCGAAGAACCCATCACAGCAGTCGAGACCCTCCGCTACTGCCCCGTGTATGTACGGCGTCGTCGCCTTGACCAACGGGGAGGGCCTGACGAGATCGCTTACCCAGGTGTGCGTGTGCGAGGCGACATAGAAGATCCCCGTCTCGGGGTCGAACGCCCCACCGTTCCAGTTCCCGCCACCAGCCGTGCCGGGAAGGGTGATCGTTCCCTGGGTATGCCCCGGAGCCGCCACCGACGGTGGCGTGAAGATCGGCCCGAGAACGTACGGCTTGACGATCTCGAGCGCCTCCGCCCGCAGCTCCGGCGTGAAATCGATCAGATCGTCGACGCTGACCCCTAGACGGTCGAACGGGGCTGGCTTGGTCGGGAAGGGCTGTGTCGGCCACGCCCTCTCCCCCGGCGTCGTGGACGCAGGCACCGGCCGCTCTTCAATCGGCCACACAGGCTCCCCCGTCACGCGGTCAAACACGAACAGGAAGGCATGCTTGGTGATTTGCATCACCGCCTGGATCTCCTTCCCGTTGACTGTGATATCGCCGAGCACCGGCGCGGCCGGCAGGTCGTAGTCCCACAGGTCGTGATGCACGAGCTGGTAGTGCCACACCCGCTCGCCGGTCCTGGCGTCGAGGCACACGAGGCTGTTGCCGAAGAGGTTCTGTCCGGGCCGGTCGCCGCCGTAGAACGCGTGCATGGGGGACGACAGGGCCACATAGACGTAGCCCAGCTCCTCATCAACGGTGAGGGGCGCCCAACCGCCCATGGCCCCGCTCTTTTTCCCGGAGTCGTCTTCCCATGTCTCGAATCCGAATTCCCCCGGCCGCGGCATCACATGGAAGGTCCAGCGCAGACGACCGGTCCTCACGTCAAAGGCCCGGATGTCCTCGGGAGGCCCCTCCTTCACCACCGAACCGTCGGCGCTGCCGCCTCCGCCGACGATGACCACGTCGCCCACGACGATGGGGCCCGCCGACCCGCCGGCGGGAACTGGAGTAGGCCCGTTCCTCCGCAGATTCACCTTCCCGCCGTCGCCAAAGTCTCGAACCAGGCTCCCGGTCTCCGCGCTCATCGACACGAGGTAGTCGTCTCGAACCGAGAAGATCCGCTGGCTCGAACCGCTGCTCCAGTGAGCGACACCCCGCGTGCTCCGCCCGGACACGCCCCGGAATCCCTCATGCAGGGGCTCCTGAATCCAGAGGGTCTCGCCGGTCCCGGGATCGAGCGCCTCCACCAGCCCGACGCTGTTCGATGTGTAGAGCACGCCGCCGTGCATGAGCGGCGTCGCGCGGAAGTCGCCGGAGGGGTTCAGGTCGGGAAACGTCTCGCTGAGCTTCGGATCCACGCCCGGCCGACGCCAGAGCACGCGAAGCTTGCTGACGTTGTCACGATCGATCTGCGCCAGGGGCGTGTACTTCGTGTTCGCTCTGTCAGCTCCGTAACTGCGCCATTCCCCATGGATCGCCGACTGCTGGGCATGGACCTCGCCCGCCGGCACCGCGAGGAGGCCGAAGCAGAGCCCCGCTATCAAGATGCGTCGAGTCCGCTGCCCGACAGCGGCTGGCCCGGCTACGTCAGCGTCCATTACGATGGCCTCGTGCACAGTAATCGCGGCGCCTCAGCTCCGCTCCACTTCCGTCGAGAAAGTCGAGCACTCAGACCGCGGTAGCTGAACAGCATACCGCCGAGATCGAAAAAGATCGCCGGGTAGGAGGAAAATATCCCTTTCATTTCAATAACTTGACAGATGTATGCACCAGCCTGGCGGAGATTGGGCCCTCTATTCACCGCACATCCCGCGGTGAATAGTCGCCGATGCGGTGAATAGCGGGTACAATCACCGCAAGAGACGCGGTGAAAGTGACATTCATCCACGAGCGGCCTGAATGGCCGCACTTCACCTGGGATGGCGAGGGACTGGCCGGAGTCCTTGCAGCCGTGCGCCACAAGCAGGGCAGGCACATCGGGAAGATGGAGGCCCTGGGCTTCGAGCTTCGCGCAGAGGCCAGCCTCACCGCACTCGCGGATGAAGTCGTGAAGTCATCGGCCATCGAGGGGGAACACCTCAACCCCGAGGAGGTCCGTTCGTCGATCGCTCGCAAGCTCGGTCTCGATGTCGGGGGCCTCATCGTGCCCGGACGAGAAGTCGAAGGCATCGTCGAGATGATGCTCGATGCCACGCGGAACTTCGACGAGCCGCTCACAGCGGAGCGTCTGTTCGACTGGCACGCCGCTCTGTTTCCGACGGGTCGAAGCGGTATGCGTCGCATCACCGTCGGCGCATGGCGCACCCGGGAAGCAGGTCCGATGCAGATTGTCTCCGGACCCGTCGGCCGCGAGAAGATGCACTTCCAGGCACCCGGCGCTGAGCGCCTTCAAGCCGAGATGGAGTCGTTTCTCGAGTGGTTCGCCGAGTCTTCAGAGATCGATCCCGTTCTCAAGGCCGCGGTTGCGCACCTCTGGTTCGTCACGGTCCACCCGTTCGAAGACGGGAATGGGCGAATCGCCCGCGCGATCGCTGATATGGCCCTCTCGCAAGCAGACGGTACGAGGGACCGCTTTTACAGCATGTCTTCGGGAATCGAGGCCGAGCGAAGGGAGTACTACCTCCAGCTGGAAGCCGCGCAGCGGGGCGGCCTGGATATCACTGGATGGCTCGAGTGGTTCCTCGGTTGCCTCGATCGAACCATCGAAGATACGGACGAGAGGCTGTCGTCCGTCCTTCTCAAGGCCCGGCTCTGGGAGCGAATCAATCCGAACCCCGTGAGTGAGCGGCAACGAAAGGTCATCAACCACATGCTCGACGATTTCAAAGGTCACCTGACCACGTCGAAGTACGCCAAGCTCGCAAAGTGCTCCAATGACACGGCGCTTCGAGACATTCGCGAGCTGTTGGAGCGGGGCATCGTCGTGAAGAACCCGGGCCGTGGTCGAAGCACCAGCTATCGACTGGCCGAACCCGACGAGGTGTTGGTGTGAGGTCCCTCTTCAGATCCACCTTCCCGCCGTCGCCAAAGTAATCTTGGTGCCATCAGGGAAGACCGAGCGCCACCCACTCAGCCGGATGATCCTCGCCGCCGATGGCCACCACGATGTACTGCTTGCCGTTCCACAGGTAGCTCATCGGCGCTCCGGTGGTCCCCGCTGCCAGCTCGGTCTCCCACACGACGCTGCCCGTGGCTTTGTCGTAGGCGCGAAACTTGTTTCCGCCTCCGCCTTTCGGGGTACCAAGAATGATCGGATCGCCCTCACCGATAAAGAGCAGTGTCTCTGTGAGAAGAGGAGCCGCCCGGCCTTGTTGACCCAGGGGAGGCAGATTCAGGTGTTGCAAGCGCGGGTGATTGCGAGGCCCGTCTCCGTTGGGGGCCATCCACATGTGCTCGCCGGTATTCAGATCGATCGCCGTGATGCGCCCATAGGGCGGCTTGAGGAGCGGTGCTGCGAGGGCAAGTTGGCGCGAGCTACAGCGACGAGGTCTTTTACCTGGCCGAGAACATCAAGCGGGCCAGGCAGGGGCCAGTCTGGCTAGTGAACGGCAACCTCTCCTATCTGCTTCCCGATGAGCGAACGGAGATCAGCGTCTGGGTGAGAAACTGGAACGACAAGGTATACATCACGAACTTCTTCGACATCTCTGGGTTGGGTTGGGATCAGGTCGGGTCCTCGAGGCCACGCACCTACGGAGCCGCGGTGAGAACGTGCAAACCTCTGCGCCCAGGGTCGGCGGCAAGTACTGGCCGATTGTGCTGCCGCCGTCTCGACCGTCAATCGCGCGGTCAATGGCACCAACCTTCAGCGTCTAGCGCTCCCGACCCGTGGACGACTACGTCCTTGCCAGCGCCGTGTTACGCGGGAGATCCGAGGAGCGCGCCTGAGGCAGGAGCCTGGGCTCAGCGGTAGCTCTTGCTGTTTTCGAGGTAAAATGCCTTGACAGGCATATGCCGATTGAGGCACTTTAGCCGAAATGATGACGACGGCGTTCGAGCTTCTGGCCGACCCAACGCGAAGGCGCGTGCTCGACGAGCTGCGGGCGGGGGAGCGGTCGGTAGGTGAGCTGGTCGAGCGGCTGGAGATGAACCAGCCGGCGGTCTCGAAGCAGCTCCGGGTGTTGCGGGAGGCAGGGCTGGCGACGGTCCGGGTAGATGCGCAGCGGCGGATCTATCGCCTCGACGCCGCCGGGCTGCGCGAGGTGGACGAGTGGCTGGCCCCGTACCGCGACTTCTGGAACGAGCACCTGGATGCGATGGAACGAACCCTGGAGTCAATGGAGGAGGATTGAGATGGACGCTTCGTTAACGAAGGATGGGCCGACATACACGGTGCGGTTCGAACGGCAGCTGGCTCATCCACCGGAGAAGGTGTGGCGGGTGCTGACGGAACCGGGCCTGCTGAACCAGTGGTTCCCCCAGGAGGTGGAGGGGGAGTGGACCGTGGGCGCCAAGCTGCGCTTTGTCATGAAGAGCGAGGACTTCCGCGGAGAGGTCCTGGCCGTAGATCCGCCACGGCTGCTCGCGTACCGGTGGGGCGAGAGCGTCCTGCGCTGCGAGCTGATCGCGGAGGGAGACAACTGCAGGCTGATCTTCTCAGAGAGCTTCGAAGACAGCTCGATCGCGGCGAGGGACGCCGCCGGCTGGGAGATGTGCCTTTCGGATCTGGAAGCGGTGCTCGCCGAGCGGACTCCCACAGAGTTCGAGATGGACGCGTGGCGCGTCGTCTTCAACCGGTATGTCCCGAAGTTCGAGCCGCAAGCCGGTCCACAACGGGGGCCGCCCGGCGTGTGACGCGGGCACATGCCACAAACGTGGTACAGCCCAACGCCCCCAAGCCAGCTCTTCGGCGGAATCCCCTTCGACGTATCAGTCCTCGGATCCTTCGATCGGCGGCCCCACCTGATAGCCGGTCTTCGCGGCGTGCCGGTCGATCTCCTCTTGCACGGCGGCCATGCCCGCGCCCATGAAGCGGTCGTGTCCCTCTCGGGCCCACTCGCGGGAGCCCACCGCACGCTCGGCGGAGCCCTGGAAGGCGGGGAAGACTTCCTTTGCGAGGAGCGAGTAGGAGCGTCGCGTCGCGTCCCAGTCGGCCCAATCGTGGGCCATCAACAGGTAGCACCCAAAGCCGTCGGTCTGCTTCTGCAGGCGTTCGAGCTGCGCCGCTGCATCATCCGGCGTACCGATCACCGCATTGCCGCACTCCACCAAGGCCTGGACCCACTTCTTGGGATCGGGCTCGTCCGGTGCCATCGGCAGCACCACGACATTGCGGAAGTAGTCGATCCATTCGTGGATGCCATACTCGACGTCGGCGAAGGCCTGCTCGCGGGTCGCCGCTATGTGCATCGGACCCACGGCGCGCCAGGCCGAGCGCTGTGCGCTGAAGCCCGACTCCTCGGCCTGCTCGCTCCAGACCTTCCAGTGATCCCCGAGCACCTTGAAGCCGCCCGCGCTGGTGGCGCCCAGGGACAACAGTCCGGCGCCGAAACGCCCCGCCGTGCGCGGGCCCGCCGGAGACACCATGGCTGCCACCGCGATCTCGAAATGAGGGTGCGTGTAGGGACGCAGCTGCAGACGCGCCTCGTTCAGCGTGAACCAGTCGGTCTCCCTGGTCACCGGCTCGTCGGAAGTCAGCAGCGCCATGATGGCTTCGAGGGACTCCTCCATCCGGCGGCGCTGATGCCCGGCGTCGATTCCCTGCATCGCGGCATCCGACGGCAAGGCACCTGGACCCACGCCGAACATGGTGCGTCCTCGGGTCATGTGGTCGAGCTGCACCATGCGGTCCGCCAGGATCAGCGGATGGTGATAGGGAAGGGAGCTCACCCCAGTCCCCAGCCGAATGTGACGCGTGCGCCCGGCGGCCGCCGCGATGAACACCTCGGGAGACGCGATGATCTCGAGTCCCGCAGAATGGTGTTCGCCGATCCACGCCTCGTCGTAGCCAAGTACATCCAGTAGCTCGATCAGC
This sequence comes from Myxococcota bacterium, assembly GCA_965247115.1. Classification (GTDB taxonomy): domain Bacteria; phylum Myxococcota_A; class UBA9160; order SZUA-336; family SZUA-336; genus JAUXJB01. The sequence goes on along the minus strand of CBDFGR010000002.1, from coordinate 2,052,027 downwards.
TCGAGGTCGCGCTCTAGCGCCAGGGTGGGGTTCTGGCCGGCCGGGTGAAACGGTGCGAGAAAAATTCCGAAGCGGAGAGGTGCCTGCATTGGGGACTCCTATAAATTGCCAATTCGAATCAATCAGGGCGCGGCCCGCCCCCTCTTGCGGAGCAGGAGCGTCTCGTCGGCATCGATCCGGGGTGGTGTGCCCCGAATCGCTACCCCGTAGTCTCGGGCCGCTCCCGCCGCTGAGATCTTCTCATGGATGACGTCTTCCAGTACCGATTCGGGCGGTCGGGATAGTGGATCGCCGTAACCGCCACCACCTGCGAGCCTGACCTTTAGCACGTCGCCCTTGTAGACGTTGGTCAGGAACTTGGCGGGATACTCGTGCTCCTCTCCATCCGCTCGGAGAATCGAGACGCTGGAGGGCGCACCGGTGGCGCCGCCTTCGAGTCCGTACGGTGGGACATCGCGCCGGTCGGAGCGGATCTGCAGGATCGCCTCGTCAGCCAGGACACGCAGATGGCGTTCCATGGCCAGGCCCCCTCGGTAGCGCCCCTCTCCTCCGCTGTCCGGAACGAATGCGTACCGGTCGACCCGCAGCGGCTGCTCCGTCTCCAGCAGCTCGGCCGGAGTATTCGAGTAGTTGATGATCATTCCGGTGCAAGCATCCATCCCGTCCCGGTCGGGCCCGCCGCCCCACGAGCCCACCAGGAACTCGAGGAAGACGAAGGGCTTGCCGTCCTTGGCGTAGCCGCCGAAGCTCACCCCGGCATCGGGTGAGCTCGAACCGGAGGCGGGAACCAGCTCAGGCCGGATCTTGGCGAGCGCACCGAACACCGTGTCTGCAATGCGAAACCCGGTTAGCCCGCGAGCAGCAACCGGAGCCGGCGGAAGCGGGTTGACGATCGTGCCCTTGGGAGCGATGACCTCGATCGGCCGGAAGAAGCCGGCGTTGTTGGGGATATCGCGGTCGAGGATCGAACGCACGCACGCCCATGCCGCGGACGCGGTGAACGAGTACACGGAGTTGATCGCGCCCCGGACCTGGGGAGAGGTGCCGGTGAAATCCACCGTCATGTGATCGCCTTCGACCGTTATCGCGACCCGGAACTCGATCACGCCCGGCTCGATACCGTCGCCGTCGAGGTAGTCCACGAACTCGTAGCGTCCACCGGGAAGCTTGGAGAGCTCGGAACGGGTGAAGCGCTCGGTGTAGTCGAGCAGGGCCCGCGTGTTGCTGCGGAAGGGGGCTATGCCACCGACCCGACGGATGAGATCCATGAGCCGTCGCTCCCCGGTGCGGCACGCCGCGACCTGGCTCCGGACGTCTCCGAGCACCTTGTCCGGCACCCGGACGTTGATGCTGAGCAGCCGGAACAACGTTTCGTTTGGCTCTCCTCGCGAGAAGAGCCTGAGCGGCGGGATGCGGAGCCCTTCCTGGTAGATCTCGGTCGAATCGCTCGCGTTGCCGCCCGGCACCCGTCCACCGATGTCGGTCTGATGAGCCAGGGTCGTGGAGAATCCGACCAGGTCCTGGGCGAGAAAGACGGGCTGCACGCAGATGATGTCGGGGAGATGGGTCCCACCCTCGTAGGGATCGTTGAGGGCGAAGATATCGCCCGGATGCAGGTCGCTGCCGTAGCGGTTGCGAACCGCCTCGACGGCAGACGGCATGCTGCCGAGATGGAGCGGCAGGCACGTGCCCTGGGAGATGAGGGTCCCGCGCTCGTCGAATAGCGCGGTCGAGAAGTCCAGAGCCTCCTTGACGACGAAGGATCGCGCGGTACGGGCCACGGTGACCGCCATCTCGTCGGAGATCGTCTGAAGCCCGTTCTTCAGCAGCTCTAGCGTGAATGGCTCGTTCATCTCTCCCCGCTACGGAGCAAGATCGATGCGCAGGACATCCCAATCGCATCGACGAATCGTGGCACCCGGTGGGACGACCGTGGTCGCAGCGTAGTCCTCGACGATGAGGGGACCGGCGCGGGGATCGCGATCGAGCCCATCCCGCTCCACCACCGGCGTCTTGAGCCAGTCGTGCTCGCTCCCGAAATACGCCTCACGCGGCTCGAGCTCGCGGACGACGTCGGCCGTCACGACCGAGCGCAACTCGTCCGGGACCCGACCGCTCTCGGAGAGGCCGGTCGCAATCACCCGCACGTTGATGAGCTCGACCGTCTCTTCCTCTGACCGGTAGCCGTAGGTTCGGTCGTGAGCGCGGTGAAAGGCCTCTGCGAGCCCGGGGGCATCGATGCCGACCGGCGCCGGGACGGTGAGCTCGGAGTTCTCGCCCGCGTAGCGCATATCCACGAGACGCTCGAGCCGGGTCCGATCGGCATAGCCTTCCTCGGCCAGCGCGGCTCGCCCCTCTGCCTCCAGCACACCGAAGCCGCTCTCCAGGCGTGTCTGATCCATTGCATCGAGCGCATGTTTGAACGTGCGCACGTAGTGATGCTGGGTCTCGGGGAACAGCAGTCCCAGGGCGCTGTATACACCGGCCACCGGCGGAATGACGATCTCGGTCATGCCCATCAGCTCCGCCAGCGATGCCGCATGGACTCCACCGTTGCCGCCGAAGGCGACAAGCGCGAAGTCGCGCGGATCCCGCCCCCTCTCACTGGAAACGGAGCGCAACGCTCGGCTCATCGCCGCGTTGGCCACGGTGTGGACGCCGTGAGCCGTCTGCTCGACCGAGAGCCCGAGAGGTCGCGCTAGCTTCTCCTCGATCGCGACGAGAGCGCGATCGCGATCGAGGGCGAGCGCCCCGCCCACGAGGTACGCGGGGTTCAGGTAGCCGAGCGCGAGATTGGCGTCGGTCACGGTGGGAGTCTCGTTCCCGCGTCCGTAACAGACCGGACCGGGCTCGGCGCCGGCGCTCTCCGGTCCTACCGTGAGTGCGCCGCCGGGGTCGATCCCGACGAGGCTCCCGCCTCCGGCCCCGACCTCCGCGATGTCGATCGCCGGCACCCGCACGACGTAGCCGCCACCGGTCAAGAGGCGTGCCGCGTTGATGCCGGCGCCAACGTCGAGCTCGCCCACGCGGTCGTACTGCCCCTTCTCCACCATCGAGGTCTTGGCCGTGGTGCCCCCCATGTCGAACGTCAACACATTCTCGAGCTCGAGACGCTTCGCGAGCTCCGCGCCCCCGACCACTCCTGCGGCCGGTCCGGACTCGATGATGTGGATGGGTTTGTCTGCTGCCATCCGCGCCCCCATCGCACCGCCGTTCGACTGCATCACGAGAAAGGGAGCCGCGATGTTCAGTCTCGCAAGCACCGCTTCGAGCGATCGGATGTAGCGCTCGACCATAGGGGCGATGTACGCGTTGACCACCGTAGTGCTGGTCCGCTCGTACTCTCTGATCTCGGGAAGCACCTCGGAGGACAGGCACACCGAAACGTCGCTGCTCTCTTCCCTGACAAGCTCGCGCAGCTGCCGCTCGTGGACGCCGTTGGCGTATGCGTTCAGAAGGCAGATCGCGATGGCGGATACGTCGGTCGCGAGCAGCGTCCGGATCGACTCGCGAGCCTGGTCAAGATCGAGCGGGGTGTCGATCTCGCCGCGGTGGTCGACGCGTTCCACCACCTCGAGACGCCGCGCCCGCGGCACGAGGGGCTCCGGCTTTCGCCAGCGCAGATCGTAGAGAACGGGCATCCGCAGGCGCCGGATCTCCAGGACATCGCGGAATCCCTCAGTCGTCAGCAAGCCAGTGCGCGCACCCTTGTGCTCGAGGATCGTATTCGTGGCGACCGTCGTGCCGTGAATGATCTCGCTGATCGCGTCCCCCGAGATACGGCCCTCTCGCTGCAGCGCGCCCAGGCCCGACTCGATCCCTTTCGCATAATCAGTCGGGGTCGACGGCACCTTGACGCTGATCACGTTGCCGCTCTCGTCCAGGAAGACCAGATCGGTGAAGGTTCCCCCGATGTCGATACCGACCCGATAGGGCATCAGCGAACGCCTGTCGGCCCGCGCCGCTGGGCCAGCGAGCTCGAGCCCTCGTACGCGCTGGCGAGGTCTAGCCCCTTCGGGTGACCCTCCTCGGTTCGAACGAACGCCGTTTCCAACCGACCGACGACATCGTCGATCTCGGCTTCGGTGATCACGAGCGGTGGGACGAGCCGAACGCAGTTGCGGGAGGTGAGCAGGATCAGCCCCTCGTGCACGGCGTTGAATCGTATCCGCTCTGCCGTTTCGAAGTCTGGCTTCTTCGATTTCCGATCGTGCACGATGTCGAGCATCTGATAGAGGCCGAGGCCGCGGAGGTCGCCGATGCACTCGAAGCGCTGGTGAAGTCGGTCCAGCCGCTCGCGGAGGATCTCGCCGAGCTCCGCCGCCCGCTCGGTGAGGTTGTCGCGCCGCACGATCTTGAGCTGCTCGAGCGCAACGGCAGCAGGCAGGGGATCGCTCGAATAGGTTCCGGCCCAAGGTACGCCGGCCTTGCCGCGGGCTCGCTCGGCGATCTCCGGCGTAGTCACCGTTCCGGTTATTGCCATCCCCGCCGACATCCCTTTTCCGAAGGTAACGATGTCCGGGACGATGCCGAAGTGCTCGAACGACCACATCCGGCCGGTGCGACCCGGCGCGAGCTGCGCCTCGTCGAGAATCAGTAGGGCATCCCATTTCTCGGCGAGCGCCTTGAGCTTCGGAAGATACTCCGGTGGTGGAACGTTCATACCGCCGGGTACCTGTATCGTCTCCGCGACGATGGCGGCGACTTCGTGAGTGGACAGGTGCTCGAGGCGATCCTCGCTCGCCTCGACGCAGGCCACCCCGCAGCTCGGGTATTCGAGGTTGATCGGGCACCGATAGCAAGTGGGCCCATAGATGGCGTTGCGCGCAGCCGGCATCAGCAGCGGGCCCAGATTGCTGCGTCGCACCCCGCCTACGGTGGTCAGCGACTCGACCGCCAACGTGCCGCCATGCAGCCCGTGCATGAGCGAGACTAGCTCGAACTTACCGGTCGCACCGATCGCCATCCGCAGGGCGATCTCATTCGCCTCGGATCCGGTAACCGCAAAGTTGGTCACCTCGAGCCCTTCCGGCAGGGTTTCGGCCACGAGCTCCGCGTATTCAATGCTCCAGGGGTTCGTGTACCACGAGGCCTGGTGGCAGAGCTTCTCGGCCTGGCTCCGCAGCGTGGCCGAGAGCTCGGGGTGATTGTGCCCGAGCACCATCGACATCATGCCGGAGCTCAAGTCGTAGTACTCGTTTCCGTCCACGTCGATGAGCTGGGTGCCCCGACCGCCTTCGAACACGATCCGCGGCTCGTAGCGCCACCCGAGCACGTGGTCCTCGTCGCGCGACATCCAAGACCGGTGCGGGTCAGAGAAATCGAACTGCGCGAGAATATCCGCGTGCACTTGACCTCCCAGGTTGTCGCACCAAGTAGCTCGTCATCATAAATCGCGGAAGGCCAGAAAGTAAGCGGACCCAGATCTCTGGTAGCCTCTGCCCACTCTCGGGGGTCGCTCCGCTTTTATGCCACTGTTCTGCCTGTTTGTCGTCGCTGTGCTCGGCGTGACGATGCTCGATGGCATCGCCCCCGGCGGCGGCTTCGTCTGGGATTTCCTGAACGGGTTGGGATTCGGCGCTTTGGCCGGCCTCGTCTACCTCGGCTGGGACTCCGAGTCGCCCGCCCGCCAGCCCAGGCTCAGGCTGCACAGCAGCCTTGCCCTCGGCGCTGTGGCTCTGGCCGCTGCGCACGCGGCCGGCCTGATCGTGGCCGATCCGCTGGTGCTGGAGTACCTCAAACTCAAAGCCCCCTGGTACATGCACGCGGGCCTGGTGGCGTTCCTCTGCATGGTGGTTCTGTCGCTCACCTCTTTTCCTCCGGTCCGGCGGCGAGTTTTCGCCCGGTTCGCCCAGTTCCGCCTCTGGCATCGGGTGCTTGCCGCGGCCGCGCTGGGGCTAGCAGCCTGGCATGTGCTGGGCGCCGCGTTCTACGCCTCGGCCAGTTACGAGAGGAAGTGGCTCGCGGTTCTTCTCCTCGCCCTGCCGGCGGCGGCTTTTCTCCGGCGCTGGCAGGGCGAGCGCCTCCCGCACCTCGCCGGTGTGACGAGCACCCGCCAGGCGGACCGGGACGCCGTCCTCGGAACGGGCGCCGCCATTGCGGCCGCCTGTCTTTACGCCGCGTTGAAGCTGATCTGATGCGCTGGGTCGCGTTCAGTGTCGCCATCGGTTTGTGCGCGACGCTGCTGGCCTACGTGCGCAACGCCCAGATAGCGGCGGCGCCCATGCTGCCCGTGAGCTTCGCGCACATCGATCATCAGGAGGTGAATTGCGTGGACTGCCACCACAACTTCGTCGACAACACCGGCGGCACGTCGTGCTTCAGCTGTCACAAGGACAGCCCGGCCATCGCCAGCTCCATCGAGGCCATGTTTCACGAGCTTTGCCGGGATTGCCACGTCGACCGTCAGCGCGATGATCTGGCAGCTGGACCGACCCGAGACTGTCAAGGCTGTCATGAAGGAGACCAGCTTCCCTGACCGGTTGAGCCGTCGTCGTGGGCCGGGCGGCTGGTAAGATGCTCACATTCGGGCGATCAGCGGGCCGTGCTATCGGCGGGCGGCGCCCGCGCAGGGGAGATAGCCATGCGGCTTGGGGTCCTGGCGGCGGCGGGGAAGGACTGGCGGCAGTCGTTGGAGAAGGTTCGGATCGCGGAGGGGCTGGGCTACGAGCTCGTCGCAACCGGGGAAGCCTGGGGAAAATCGACCCTGCCGTGGATGACCCTGCTCGCCACGAATACGGAGCGGATCCAGATCGGGACCTCGATCCTGAACACGTACTCGCGTTCTCCCGCGGCGATCGCGCAGGAGTTCGCCGCGCTCGAGGAGCTCTCGGGCGGCCGCATGGTCTGTGGGCTCGGGTCCTCCGGGCAGCGGGTGATCGAGCACTTTCACGGTGTGCCGTTCGAGAAGCCGCTGCGCCGGATCCGGGAGTATGTCGAGATCTTCAACCTGCTGATCGCCGGTGAAAGCCTGCAGTACGAAGGCGAGCTCTTCCAGCTCAAGCGCGGCTTTCGGCTGGACTACGAGCGGCCGCGCAGGCACGTTCCCGTCTACATCGCGTCGATCACGCCCACGTCGATCCACCAGTCGGGCGAGATCGCGGACGGGATCTTCCCGATCCATTGGCCCAAACAGCGCTTCGAGTCGCTGCGCAAGCAGCTGGGTGCCGGTGCGGAGAGCGCGGGGCGCTCGGTCAGTGAGATCACGATCGCGCCGTTCACGAACGTGTATGTGCTCGGCGAGGGCGACGACGAGGCGCAGTGGCGCGCGGCCCGCCAGCCGCTCTTCTTCTACACGAACCGCATGGGCGACTTCTACTGGCGCATGCTCGCCAGCAACGGCTTCGAGGCCGAGGTGGCCGCATCGCGGGCCGCGTGGGCAGAGCGCGACGCCGACGGAGCTCTCGCTGCCATCTCGGAGCGCATGGTGCGCGAGATCCAGGTGATCGGTCCGCGCGAGTCGGTGAGTGAGCAGCTGAAGGAGCGCGCCGCTCTCGGTGCCGATCTCCAGATGGTCGGGATGCCCGACGGCTCGCCCACCGAGGCCGGCAAGCAGCTAGAGCGCCTGCTCGGCTCGTGATGTCCGGGATGCGGAGCGCGGTTTCCGCCTGTTCGCGAGCGTCGTTGCGCTCGGCATGGCCTTGACCGCGACTGGGGCCTGACGTGGTCGCACTGCTCCTCAGGCTTCGCGGGCCGAGTCGAGCTTCAGGTACTCCTGCAGCGAACCCACCCCGCGGCGCTTCGCCTCGAGCAGGCTTTCGACGTGCTCGCGGGTATTCGTAAGCCCGGCGGCAACGACAACACCGTTCTCGCCGACGAGCGCCGCGTGCGGCAGCTGACCCACGCGAAAGCGCAGGCCCAGCTCGCGCGAGACGACATACGGCAGTGCACCGAGGTTCTTGCGCCGCACGTAGGCGGCGTGGTCGGCGTCATCACCGTCGCTCGCCAGCACGACATCGAGCCAGCCGCGCTCACTCCGTGCCAGGGTGCGCACCGCGGGAAGCACCGCATCACACATGGGACAGGTCGGAGACAGGAAGAAGACCAGCGTACTGCGCTGGTCACTGTGCTCGCCGCCCACATGGATCGAGGCGCCATCGAGGGCGGTCAGCGTGAGCTCGGGTGCGAGCTCACCCGGCTCGAGACCCTTGCCCGTCATCAGCGCGCCGCCTGGCGCGACGCGTTCCAGAAGCACGCCGATCTGTCGGCTGAGTCCGAAGACCGCAAGAGCGAGTGCGACCACCGCGATCCAGAGCAGCAGGATCGAGGAGGCGACGACCACGTCGCTCATCGGTCCTCCAGCCGCAACACCTGCGGTCGGTTCGCGAGCAGTACGCCCCACGCCTGATAGCAGAGCGCAAAGGCAGCGGCCCCGAAGAACGCCACGACGAGTCCGAGCCCGTGGAGCGCGTCCCTCTCCGGAAGTCCGGCGGCGGCGCACGGCAGTACGAGGAGAGCGTTGCGAACGAGGAGGGCCGGCGACAGGGGTTGACCGGCAGCGCCGAAGGAGCAGCCGCAGTCGATCTCGCGGCGCCCGCGCAAGAGGTTGAGGCCTATGGCAATGCTGTACGCTGCGAGCAGAGCCACGGCGGTCGCCGCGGCCCAGCCGCGCAGGGCCAACCACCAGATCCCGAGGACGGCGAAGGCCTCGGCACAGATCACAAGAGCCGCAGATACCTCCACCAGCGAGGCGGGGAGGAGTCGATAGTCGCGGAGCACGGCGACGAACTCGCGGGGTGCCCGAAGCTTCTGGAGCGCGGCCGTTCCGAAGACGAGCGCTGCCAGCAGACGGCTCGTGAGACCGAAGACCGGATCAATAGAGAGGTCCACCGGGTCTCCCGGGCTCTGGGCCTCGCGTGGGATCGTCCTCCGTCCAGATGCGGACCCCAAGGCGCTCGCGAATCGCAGTGACGAGTTCCTCACGCAGGGAGACCACGTCTGGCGCCGAGCGGCGCTGCCGCGCCACCTCTTCTGTCGAGTACGGTACGAAGGGGGCGGGAAGCTGGCCGGAGCTGAAGCGCCGAAGCGCGAAGTTCAGGAGCGCCGCAACCTCCGCGTCATCGATCGGCGCATGGGCTATGCCCGGCACCTGAGCCAGGTAGCGGCGCCCCCCGGGCACGTGCAGGAAGTAGCCCATCGAGTTCGATAGCGGCGGAACCTGGTCGGGGATTCTGCCCACCCCGTCGGCGCCATGGCAGCCCTGGCAGTGCAGGATGTAGTTCGTCTTCGCCGTGTAGCCGGCGTTCACCAGAGCCGGCGCCACAGCTAGCAGGACCGCCCCGAGGCAGACTGCCCTACCCCGCATCCTCCGCAGTCCCCAGCACGACCGCCACCGTGCAGGTGATGGCCGCGCTCTCATTGGCCGAGCACCAGTGCACGTCGCCCGCCTTGGCCGGCCGATAGACCGGCATCTCGCTGTCGTGGCGACTGCACGAGCACTCGGGACAGAAGCTCTTGCCGCAGCAATCGTTGTAGGAGATCAGATACTGCTTGCCGTCGTCCGGATTTCGACAGGTGCCGATCCAGGCCATGCTCGACATCTCGGTCCCCGGGGGGCATGCATTGGCTGCGCCCCCGCAGCAGCTGCAGAGCGGCCCGTTCTGCGCGCAGTAGCGCCAGTAATCGCAGCCTCGCGCATCTCCGGACTCGGCCAGCTCCGCGGGCTCGCTCCCTGCGTGAACGCGGGCCACGGGGAGCAGGAGCGGCGCCAGCGCTCCACCCACCAGCCAGGTACCGAGACGCGAAACAAACGCGCGACGCGAGCTCCGGCGCGCGAGCCCTCGAGATACCCGATCGGTCCATCCGTCCAGTCGCTGCAGTGTGCTCATCGCGCTCCCCCACTCCCCGGCGCACCCTCGAAGTGAAACGCGCTCGCGCCCGTCAGCTGGCGCAGATACTCGCCCGTCGCGGCATCGTACACCTCGAGTCGCCTGTTCGCTTGATCTCTATCACTAGCACTCACCAGCATCAGAGGCTGGTCATCGGCAGTTACATAGACCGTGCCACCTACACCTTGAAGAGCGAGACGCCGTGTCCGGACCTTGGCAGCGGCATCGTACACCCAGACCTCTGCCCCCGGGTGGACGTGGTCGCCATCGGGGTCGTCTTTCTCCTCGCTCCACGCGACCGGATGCATCAGCACGAAGAGCTCCCCTCGCGCAGCGTGCGCCGAGATGAGCTGGCCCCCGCCGGGGAGCCATGGGCCGGCCTTGCCCCCGCTCAGGAGTGCACTCAGGAAGTTGGCCGGCTTCTTGTCGTGATCCACGAGCGGCCAGGGCTCGTGAAAGACGGGCTCATCGCCGGACAGGTCGACCGGATACACGTCTCCCGAGTAGCTCGGGAAGTACCAGGTACTGCCGAGCGCGGCGGCGTTCTCGATCACGGGGTCCACATCGGGATCGAAGAAGGGCTCGCTGCTGATCCGCTTCGCAAGGCGGCCGTTCGAATCGAGCTGAAGGGTCAGGAGCCTGCCATCCCCGCAGATCATCGAGACGCCGCGGGTACCCGTCGGGTACACGAGCGAGCAGCCGGGTGTGGCGATCTCGCCGACGACGCTGCGCGCCGACGTATCGATCACGGTGACCCCGGTGCCGGGTGTGAAGTTGAAGAGCACCAAGAAGCGGCCGCCGTCGATCACAGCCGCCTTCGGGTGCGGAGCCATGAGCGCCCGCCGATTCCCCGGCAACGCGATCGTGCCGCTCAGGCTGTAATCGCGGGTGTCGTAGATGCTCAGCACGTCCCTGCGCAGGCGCTCCGGCCCTTCGAGGTAGGTGTCCGCAACGTAGAGCTCGCGCCCATCGGGCGACTGCTGGAGCGACGGGATCATGCCCACCGAGATGTGGGCTTTGAACTCCGCAGTGTCGGCATCGAAGAGCACGAAGGTGCCGGCTTCGATCGACACAAAAGAGTTGTACAGCACCCAGTGCGGCGAGGCGGGACCGAGTTCCAGAACGACGTTCAGGGGCTCGGGCGCCAGGTCGGCCCGCACCTGCGCTGCGGACCAGCCGACGCTCACCACGAGAAGACAGGCCGCCCCAAGAAGCCACGATCGAGGCGTTCGCATCCGTTGGTCCCCCTCAGGTTTCGGCCCTTCTATCATGCGTATCGGGAGACCACAAGGCAGTGGGGGCAGCACTTTCGTTAGACGTCGACCGCTTCCTCCAGACGAATCGGGAGCTTCCGGATGCGCTTTCTCGTCAGGGCGAAGAGAGCGTTTGCCACAGCCGGCGCGATGGCGGGAACTGCGAGCTCACCGACACCCGTCGGCTGCTCTCGGCTCGGAACCATATAGACGTCGATCTTGGGCATCTCGTCCATCCGGAGCACGGGATAATCGTGAAAATTGCTCTGCTGGATCCGACCCTTGTCGACCGTCAGCTCGCTGTGGAGTGCCGCGGTCAATCCAAAGACGATGCCGCCCTCCATCTGGGACCTCACGTTCCAGGGGTTCATGACGATGCCGCAGTCAACGGCGCAGACGACTCGATGGACTCGAACCTGGCCAGCCTCGACGGACACCTCCGCGACCTGGGCCACGTAGGTGCCATGCATCTTGTGCGTGGCGATGCCGCGCGCGCGGCCCTCTGGCAGGGGCGTGCCCCAACCCGCTCTCTCGGCCGCTAGCTCGAGCACCCCGAGGTAACGGGGCTCGTTTGCGAGAAGTGTGCGACGAAGCTCGAACGGGTCTTTCGCGCCGGCATGAGCCAGCTCGTCGAGAAAGCTCTCGCTGACAAACCCGGTGTGGCTGTGACCCACCGAGCGCCACCAGAGTACCGTCACCGGTTGTCGGGGTGAGTGCAGCTCGACGCGACGGTTGGGAATGGCGTAGGGCATCTGAGTCGCGCCTTCTACCGACATGTTGTCAATGCCGTTCTCGGAATGGAACATCGTGTTGACCCCGATGGACTGGCCGACGAGCCTCTGGTGCCAGGCGACGGGCATGTCGTCGCCGTCGAGACCGGCGGCCAGCTTGTGAACGAACATCGGGCGGTAGTACCCGCAGCGGATGTCATCTTCGCGGGTCCAGATGGTCTTCACCGGCACCTTCTCGCCTCTGGCAACTTCGACGGCATCTGCGACGAAGTCGGAGGTAGGGGTGGCCCGGCGGCCGAAGCCTCCACCTAGCAAAGTCGTGTGAATACGAACCAGCTCCGGCTTCGAGCCCAGGATCTTGGCGGCCACAAGCTGATCGTTGCTCTGGTACTGGGTACCGGCCCAGATGTCGCAGCCGTCTTCGCGGACATGTGCGGTGGCGCTCAGGGGTTCCATGCACGCGTGCGTCAGGTACGGCACTTCGTAGACGGCTTCGATCGTCTTTGCGGCCACCTCGAGCGCCGTCCCCGCATCACCGGAGTCCTCGGCGATCGCTCCCGGCTCCTCTGCCAGCTTCAGGTACTGCTGGCGCATCGCTGCCGTGGAGAGCTCTGCGCCCTCGCCATCGTCCCATTCGATCTCGAGCTCTTCGCGTGCCTTTTTTGCTGTCCAGAAATCCCTGGCTATGACGGCGATGCCCGAGCTGATCTGCTTGACCTTGACGACTCCGGCGCCAGAGAGCGCCTTGTCGGCGTTGAAGCTTCTCACCCTGCCCCCGCAGACGGGAGCATGCGCCACCACGGCGGTCAGCATGCCGGGAAGCTTCAGGTCGATGGCAAACACCGCCTGCCCGGTGACCTTCTCGGGACCCTCGATCCGCTTCACGTCGGTTCCGATGAGTGTGAAGTTCTTCGGATCCTTCAGCTGTACGTCCTCCGGAATCGGAAGCGCAGCAGCCCGCTCCGCCAGGCTGCCGTAGGAGGCACGGCGACCGCTGGCAGGATGGATCACGTGACCGCTCTCCGTACGGAGAGAGCTCGCGTCCACGCTCCAGGTCTGGGCCGCCGCGTTCACGAGCAACGCGCGGGTCGTGGCGCCGGCCGTTCGGAGCCGTTGCCAGGAGGAGGCCGTGCTCGAGCTGCCGCCGGTCAGATACACCCCGAAACCCGGGTCGTAGTAGACCGGCTCGGCCGGTGCCGACTGGACCTGGATCCGGCTCCAATCCGCATCGAGCTCCTCGGCGATCAGCATCGGAAGGGAGGTGTAGACACCCTGTCCCATCTCGGATTTGTTGACCAATACCGTGATGGTGTCGTCGGTGGCGATGCGTACGAAGGCGTTCGGCGCGAAAGGCTGCGGAGTAGCGGCCGCGGCGCGCCCCAGCGATCGATCGGGCAGATAGAAGCCGAGCACGAGACCGCCGGTGACGGCGCCTGTCGTCTGGAGGAAACGGCGGCGAGAGAAGCCGAGTTCGGGGCTCATCCTTCCACTTCCTGCGTCTGTCGCACGCTCGCAGCATGCTTGATGGCGGAGCGAATCCGGTTGTACACGCCGCAGCGGCAGATGTTGCCGCTCATGGCCTCGTCGATGTCCCGATCGGTCGGATTCGGGACCTTCGCGAGGAGCGCTGCCGCCGACATGATCTGCCCGGGCTGACAGTATCCACACTGGACGACGTCCAGCTCCAGCCAGGCTTCCTGGAGCGGCTGCAGCCCGCCCTCGGAGAGCCCCTCGATCGTGGTGACCTCTTGTCCTCCGGCGGCGGCTACCGGCGTCACGCACGAGCGTGTCGCGATCCCGCCGATGTGGACCGTGCAGGCGCCGCACTCTGCGATGCCACAACCATACTTCGTGCCGGTCAGGTTCAGGCTGTCACGCAGAACCCAGAGAAGCGGCGTCGAAGGGTCGACATCCACATCGTGGCGCCGACCATTGACCGAGATGGAGACCATGTGTGGCTGTCCCTCCGATCCGCGAGCCGCGGATCGCTTGCGTCCTCTACCCTTCCCCATTCGACCGCCAACGCTGGATGAAGTCAAGGAGCTACTCGTGAGCCAGTCCGGTCGGCCAGGAGCGGATCCGGAGTCGAGAGAGAATGCTGGTCTGGCGGGTGCTGAGGATCTATCATGGCGGTGAAGCGCAGCAATCGAAGGGGGAAAAGCGCCATGGCTGAGTACGACGTTCAGATTCGAGGCGGCACGATTGTCGACGGGACGCGAGTTCCGCGTTACCGCAGCGACCTGTGGATCAAGGACGGGCGGATCGCTCAGCTCGGGGGCCGCACCCTCGGTGAAGCCGAGCGCGTGATCGACGCCGAGGGGCTTATCGTCGCTCCCGGCTTCGTCGACCTCCACACGCACTACGACGCCCAGATCCGCTGGGATCCGTGGTGCACCATCTCCGGCTGGCACGGAGTGACGTCCGTCGTGCTTGGAAACTGCGGCTTCGGCTTCGCGCCCGTGAAGCCGGACTTCCGCGAACGCTCGATGCTGACGATGACGCGCACGGAGGCGATTCCGTTCGAGTCGATGAGGCAGGGCATGGACTGGGACTGGGAGACGATCCCTGAGTATCTGGACTCTCTCGAGCGCGCTCCCAAGGGCGTGAACTGCCTGCAGTACATGCCGACGGCCTCGTTGATGACCTACGTCATGGGTCTCGAGGCCGCGAAGACGCGCCCTGCGACACTCGCCGAGCGCGAGGAGATGGCTCGCCTGCTGCACCAGGGTATGGACGCGGGGCTGTGTGGCTTCTCGATCCAGCGCCTCGGTCCGGATTCCACGCAGGCCGACTTCGACGGCAGCCCGATGGTGACCGACACCATGGCAGACGAAGACATCCTGAACCTGGCGCGCGTGCTGCGCGAGCGGGATGAGGGCTTCATCCAGATCACACAAGCCACGGGGGACCGCGAGGCGGACCTGGACTTCCAGGTGAAGCTCGCGGACGTAGCCGGACGCCCCGTTTTGCACAACGTCATCGCGGTGGCGAAGCGGGCACCGCACATCCATCGGCGGATCCTGGACTGGCTGGTCGAGTGCAACGAGCGTGGTCTGCGCATGTTCGGCCAGGGCGGCACCGCTCGCACGGGCTTCGCTTTCACGCTGGAGAACTGGAACCTCTACGACAGTAGCCCGGCCTGGCGCGCCGCGACTACGGGCACCTACGAGGAGCGCCTGCACAAGCTGGCGGACCCCGAGATCCGCGAGGCCATGAAACACCAGACCGAGGAGGCCGACCGAAAGCTGCGCCGGGTTCAGGCGGGGATCGGGGGCACGATCGACCACCTGATCGTGCAGGACGTGGGCGATCATGACGAGCTGCAATCCTATGTCGGCAAGACGGTGGGTGAGATCGCATCCGAGGAGCACAAGCACGTGATCGACGCGATGCTCGACCTCTCGGTGGCGGGCGAGCTCAAGGTCGAGTTCCTCGGGCCGGATCGAGGTCAGTTCAACCCGGAGTACATCGAGGAAATGATTGCGAACTCGCCCTACACTTTTCCCGGTGTCTCCGACGGTGGAGCGCACACCAAGTTCTTCACAGGAGGATCCTTCACGACCGACTTCCTAATGTGGATGGTGCGCGACGAGCAGAGGATCTCGCTCGAGGAGGCCCACTACCGCCTGAGCGCGCTACCGGCACACGCGGCGGGCTTCCGGGATCGCGGAACGCTGCGCGAGGGCGCACCGGCGGACATCGTCGTCTACGACCTGGAGGGTCTGGACGTCTCGCCGCACTGGGTCGGCGAGATCACCCGCGACCTCCCGGGCGACGAGTGGCGTCGCGTTCAGCAGGCCGAGGGCTACAAGGCGATCCTCGTTAACGGTCAGGTCACCTTCGAGGATGGCAAGTGCACGGGCGCCACGCCCGGCAAGCTCCTGCGCCACGGACACGCCTGAGCGGCAGCTCGCGGGCAAGAGCTCGAATCGGACAGATCGTGCCCGGACTCTCGGGCCGTGCCCGGACTCTCGGGCCGTGCCCGGACTCTCGGGCCGTGCCCGGACTCTCGGGCCGTGCCCGGACTCTCGGGCCGCCGCCTCGGCAACGGTTTAGAACCGGTAGGTCCAGAGCAGCTTCAGCACGAGGTCTGTCGTCGTCGACGTGAGCCTTAGACGGTCTTCGCGAAAGAAGGACGGGTCCAGGATCACGAAGAGCTCGCGGCCGGGCTCGATGATCCAGCGAAAGCGACTGTTGACGGTCAGCTCGTCCGTCTCGTTGTCCCACTGGATCAGATTGCGCCACGAAATCGTCGCGGAGAACGCAACGTCGATCCCCAGGCGCGCGATGCGCGTCGTGAAGTTTCCTTCCGGCAACCGCACCTGGAACTGCTCGTATTCCGCTAGCAGTGAGAAGTGCGGGCTGGGCCGGTACTCGAAGCTCGTCAGGATGTCGAAGCGGGTGCCCGTGAAGAACTGGCCGAACTCGAGCTCGACTGTGAGCTCGGCTTGCCGGTAGCGCGACGTGTCGAGCTTCAGGTTGTAGCGGTCGAAACGGTAGTGCTCCTTGGGGATGACGATTCCCTCTCGGATCTCGAAGTCCTCGAGCAGGTCCTCGCGCCGGTAGACCACGCGCACGCGCGTTTCGTCGCCCTTCTCGGTCTCCATGAAGAACAGGTCAGCGTTGACGATCAGCGACTCGAAGTCGTTGTCGGTCCCGGTGACGAGCTCGACGTCGCCGCCCACGTCGACGCGGCGGATCGTGCCTCCCGGACGAAAGCGGCGCTTCAGGGCGGCTCGGTACTCTCGGATGCCGATGCGGTTCGCGAAGCCAAGCGCCGGGTTGAAGTTCGCCTGAATCTCGGTCGCGCTCGCTCTCCAGTTCCAGCGGTCGTTGGGATAGGCAAGCGACGCTCCCAGCGCGGCATCGCGGTCCTTCGAGTCCGGCGAGGACGTCTTCTGGGCCCAGAGGCTGCTCTCCAGGATCTTGTCTCCAAGGAACGAGCTGCTCCGGTAGTTGAAGTCCCCGCCGTAGAGCTTGTTGTGCTCGTTCGTGTCCGGTGACCCGTACGTGGCAATGAAGCCGAGCCGCGACTCCTCGAGCACGTTGAGGTAGCCGCGCGCGACCGAGAGCCACTTCCCGTTCACCTCGCCGTGACCCTCCACGCGGGTCGAGAGCATCCCCAGGTTGAGTGGCCCGATGCGCCCGGTCGTCTTGCCCCCGATCCGAAGGGACAGCGGTCCGTCCTCGTCGAGGGCGATGCGCCGCGAGAAGAAAGGCTGACCGTTGACCTTGGAGCGGGTGTTCGGCCCGCGGAACGTCCCGAAGTCGCCGAAGTTGAAGATCCCGGCGTCTTGCAGGAAGAAGTCGCGTTGCTCCGGAAAGAAGAGCGAGAAGCGCGTCAGGTTCGCTTCACGCTTGTCAGGTTCGGCCTCGGAGAAGTCGGTGTTCACGGTGAGAACCGACGTCAGCGATGGCGTGATCTTGTAGAACAGGTCGAGAGAGGGATCGGCCTCCTCGTTCACCCGGCTCTCAGAGTTGTTGCGAATCTGGCGCAGTGCGAGCGCGGGCACCGCGTCGATGCCGAGCCCCTGCTCGAGTCCCTCGAGGCCGCCCAGGTCCCCGAAATACCCCGGGTCAAACAGGAACGCGTGCGGGAGAGCATTAGCCCAGCGGCCGGTCTGGTTGTAGCGCGAGATCCCGCGGGCAATGTTAAAGCCCCAGGTGCTCCGGTCCTCCGGAAAGTTCAACGACTTGAACGGGATGGCAATCTCCACGACCCACCCTTCGCCGTTCCGGCGCGCCTGTGCGTACCAGATACCGTCCCACTCCTGGTTGACGCTGCCCGCCTCTTCGATGAGCGAGTCCCAGCGGGTGGTAATCGGAGTCACGGCGAAAACGTAGCCTGAGCGCCTCTCGCCGAACGGGTCGAGCAGGATCATGATGAAATCCTGATTGCGAGGGCTCGCGTCGCGGCGCATGATCGACGCCGTGATCTCGTCCGGCTCGGTGTCGTAGCACCACGCCGCGAAGTAGAGGGCGTCGTCGTCGTACAGAATGCGGATCTCCGTTCTCTGGGGCAGCGGATCCCCCTCGACGGGCTGGTCGACGAACAGGTCGCGGATTGGCGCGCCTAGCGCCCATACCTCGTCGGTAAGGTCGCCGTCGATGATCGGAGGGACAGCCGTACGCTCGGCGCGCAGAAACGGGCGCCGCAACCCGTCTTCTTCGGGAGTGCTTGGCAACGGTACCTGCGCCGTCTTCGCCGCTGCAGAGTCCGCACCCGTCGGTTCCGCGGCTGGCGTGATGCCGGCCAGTCCCGCGACAAGCGCTACACAGAGAAGGCAGGTAAGCATACGCATGGTCGTACCGACGCACGCGCGGAGCAATCCAAGTGCACGCCACGGTCATCCTACCAGCTCGCCGACGAGCTAACCGCGGATCAGGCTGCGGGAGCAGGGGTGTGTGTCAACGGATGGAAGTTTATGCGGGTTCCTTGAGTTCCGACGAGCGCATCAGCCCCGAGCGAGCCCCACTTCGGCTATAGTCGCGAGATGCGCTCTGGAATTTACGCGCCGACCCTCGCGGAGTACGCAGATCCTCGGGTCCACGTGGAGCTCGCCACAGCCGCCGAAGAGGCGGGCTGGGACGGCTACTTCGTTTTTGATCATCTCGTGTTCATGAGTGAGCTGCCCCTGGCCGAGGCGTTCGTGACGCTCAGCGGCGTCGCCGTGGCTACGCAGCGGATCCGGATCGGGCCGATGATCACGCCCCTCGCCCGGCGTCGACCGTGGCAGCTCGCCAAGGAGCTCGCGACCCTGGATCATCTGAGCGGCGGTCGCGTCGTCCTCGGCGTCGGTCTCGGTGGACCGCCCGACGAGGACTTCGGGAACCTGGGCGAGGATGGGGATCTCAAAGTGCTAGCTGAGAAGCTCGACGAGGGGCTGGAGGTCCTCCACGGCCTGTTTGGCGACGAGCCGTACACGTTCGAAGGAAAGCACTACCAGGTTCACCACACCGTGCTCCGGCCGAAGCCCGTGCAGACGCCGCGCATCCCCGTCTGGGTCGGCGGCTTCTGGCCCAATCGAAGGCCATTCCGGCGCGCCGCGCGCTGGGATGGGTGCTTCCCGCTGGCGGCGGTCGACTCCTTCGAGCCGGGCGCCCAGGACGACGGCGTCGGCTTTCAGCAGATGTGGCTCCCCCCAGCTCGCTATCGGGAGGTGAGCGAGTTCTTCGCGAAAGAACGCAAGACCGGCGACCCCTTCGAGCTGGTTGCGGCCGGCTCGACCGCGAACGATGACCCGGCCGCCGCTGCGGCCAAGCTCGTGGAATACCGGGAGGCCGGCGCTACCTGGTGGCTCGAGTGGCTGAGCGATGCACCGGGAAGCCTCGAGAAGGCCCGCGAGCTGATCGAGCGCGGCCCGCCACGCACCCGCTGAGGGTTTTGGCAGCGACGAGCTCCTTGCGCTGGTTGTAGTAGTCGACGAGACCGGTGCAGATGCAGAACGGACCGCTGCGGCGCACGATCGGTCCCACGCGCTCCTCCGCTGTGATGTCGATCTCGCTACCCGCGCAGTTCATCGGGAAGTCCGCGCGATGCGATGACACGCTCTATTCTCTCAGTCCGCTTCAGGGGAGACCCAGCGCCACCCACTCGGCGGCGTGATCGACGCCCCCGATGGCCACCACGATGTACTGCTTGCCGTTCCAGAGATAACTCATCGGCGCTCCGGTGGTGCCCGCCGCCAGCGCGGTTTCCCACAGGACGTCGCCCGTGGCCTTGTCGTAGGCGCGGAACTTGTTTCCCCCACCGCCCTTCGGGGTCGCCACGATGCTCGGGTCGCCCTCACCGATGAAGAGCAGTGTCTTCGTGAGAAGAGGAGAGGCCCGGCCTTGCTGCCCCAGGGGAGGAAGGTTCAGGTGCCGCAAGCGCGGGTGATTGCGTGGCCCATCTCCGTTGGGGGTCATCCACACGTGCTCGCCGGTGTTCATGTCGATTGCCGTGATGCGCCCATAGGGCGGCTTGACGAGCGGCAGGCCGTCCGGGCCAGCGATCTCGTACTGCGCACAGCAGTCGCTGACCGACGTCAGCGGGCCCGCCTCCTGCGGGCCGTGCATGTATGGCGTCGTCGCCTCGAGCAACGGCGGGGGCCTGACGAGATCGTTCACCCAGGGGTGCGTGTGGGAGGGGACGTAGAAGATTCCCGTCTCGGGGTCGAACGCCCCACCATTCCAGTTCGCGCCACCAGCCGCGCCGGGAAGGGTGAGCGTGCCCTGGGTATGTCCCGGAGCCGCCACCGAGGGCGGCGTGAACAGCGGTCCGAGGACGTACTGCTTAGCGATCTCGAGCGCCTCGGCGCGCAGCTCCGGCGTGAAATCGATCAGATCGTCGACGGTAACGCCCTGACGGTCGAACGGCGCCGGCTTGGTGGGGAAGGGCTGTGTCGGCCACGCCCTCTCCCCCGGCGTCGTGGACGCCGCTACAGGCCGCTCCTCGATCGGCCACACCGGCTCCCCCGTCACGCGGTCGAACACGAACATGAAGCCCTGCTTGGTGAGCTGCATCACCGCCTTGATGGGCTTCCCGTCGACGGTGATGTCGCCGAGCACCGGAGCCGACGCCGGGTCGTAGTCCCACAGGTCGTGATGCACGAACTGGTAGTGCCACACGCGCTCGCCGGTCCGGCCGTCGACGCAGACGAGGCTGTTGGCAAAGAGAGTCTGTCCCGGCCGGTGGCCGCCGTAGAAGCTGTGCATGGGCGAGGACAGCGGCAGATAGACGTAACCCAGCTCCTCATCAACCGTGAGAGGTGGCCATGCGCCGATGGCGCCGCCGATCTTCCAGGAGTCGTCCTCCCATGTCTCGAAGCCGAATTCCCCCGGGCGCGGCTTCACGTGGAAGGTCCAGCGCAGACGGCCGGTCCGCACGTCATAGGCCCGGATATCCTCCGCCGGAATTCCCTCCTTCACCACCGGAAAATCGCTGCCGGCGCGGCCGCCGCCGACGATGACCACGTCGGCCACCACGATGGGGCCGGATGTCCCGCCGGCGGGAAACGGCTCAGGGGGGCCGTCCCTCTTCAGGTTCACCTTTCCGCCATCGCCAAAGCCTCGAACCAAGCTTCCCGTCTCCGCGCTCATCGACACGAGGTAGTCGCCTCGCACCGAGAAGATTCGCTGGCTCGAATCGCTGCTCCAGTGGGCAACCCCCCGCGTGCTGCGCCCTGCCACGCCCCGAAATCCCTCATGGAGCGGCTCTTGCACCCAAAGCGTCTCGCCGGTTCCGGGATCGAGTGCTTCCACCAACCCGACGCTGTTCGATGTGTAGAGGACGCCGCCAAGCATGAGCGGCGTCGCCTGGAGAGCGTCCGATGGGTTCAGGTCAGGAAACGTCTCGCTGAGCCCTGGATCGAGAGCAGGCCGGCGCCAGAGAACGCGAAGCTTGCCGACGTTGTCACGATCGATCTGCGCCAGCGGCGTGTACTTCGTGTTTGCCTTGTCGCTCGCGTAGCTGCGCCACTCACCGTGGAAGGCCGACTGCTCCGCATGGAGCTTGTCCGCCTGCACTCCGAGGAGGCACAAGCAGAGCCCCCCAAGCAGGATCCGTCGAATTCGTTTCTCCGCAGCGGTTGGTCCGTCCATCGCACCCCTCCTCGTTCTTTTCGTCTCAGGGAAGACCCAGCGCGACCCACTCGGCGGCGTGATCTTCGCCCCCGATGGCCACCACGATGTACTGCTTGCCGTTGTGCAGGTAGCTCATCGGCGCTCCGGTGGTCCCCGCCTCGAACGCGGTCTCCCACAGCACGTCGCCCGTGGCCTTGTCGAAGGCGCGAAACTTGTTTCCCCCACCGCCTCGAGGCGTACCAACAATGATCGGATCGCCCTCGCCGATGAAGAGCAGCGTCTTCGTGAGAAGAGGAGCCGCCCGGCCCTCCTGCCCCAGGGGGGGCAGGTTCAGGTGTCGCAAGCGCGGGTGATTGCGTGGCCCATCTCCATTGGGAGCCATCCACACGTGCTCGCCCGTATTCAGATCGATCGCGGTGATGCGCCCGTACGGCGGCTTGACGAGTGGCAGGCCTTCCGGGCCATAGATCTCGAACTGCTCACAACACGAGTCACCCGAGGTGAGCAGCACCGCTGGCCCATGCATGTACGGCGTCGTCGCCTCGATCAGCGCGGGCGGCCTGACGAGATCGTTCCGCCACGGGTGCGTATGAGAGGGGACGTAGAAGACCCCCGTCTCGGGGTCGAAGGCCCCACCGTTCCAGTTCGCGCCACCCGCTGCGCCCGGCAGGGTGATCGTACCCAGGGTATGCCCCTCGGCCGCCACCGACGGCGGCGTGAAGAGCGGGCCGAGCACGTACGACTTGACGATCTCGAGCGCCTCGGCACGCAGCTCCGGTGTAAAGTC
This sequence comes from Myxococcota bacterium, assembly GCA_965247115.1. Lineage (GTDB taxonomy): Bacteria > Myxococcota_A > UBA9160 > SZUA-336 > SZUA-336 > JAUXJB01. Next base: position 2,029,865 of record CBDFGR010000002.1, on the reverse strand, counting down.
AATCAGATCGTCGACGCTCACCCCTTGTCGATCGAACGGGGCCGGCTTGGTCGGGAACGGCTGTGTCGGCCAGGCCCTCTCCCCTGGCGCGGTGGACGCCGGCACCTGCCGCTCTTCAATCGGCCACACGGGCTCCCCCGTCACGCGGTCGAACACGAACAGGAAGCCGTGCTTCGTGAGCTGCATCACCGCCTTGATGAGCTTCCCACGGACGGTGATGTCGCCGAGCACCGGCGCCGACGCCATGTCGTACTCCCACAGGTCGTGATGCACGAGCTGGTGGTGCCACACCCGCTCGCCGGTCCTGGCGTCGAGGCACACGAGGCTGTTGGCGAAGAGATTCTGTCCGGGCCGGTGGCCCCCGTAGAAGCTGTGCATGGGAGACGACAGGGGCACATAGATGTAGCCGAGCTCCTCATCCACGGTGAGGGGTGGCCACGCGCCCATGGCCCCGCCGATCTCCCAGGAGCCGTCTTCCCACGTCTCGAATCCGAACTCCCCCGGTTGCGGTTTTACATGGAAGGTCCAGCGCGGACGGCCGGTCTGCACGTCATAGGCCCGAATATCCTCCGGAGTTCCCTCTTCCACCACAGGGAAATCGCCGCGGCCCCCGCCGCCGACGATGACCACGTCGCCCACGACGATGGGGCCAGCTGTGCCGCCGTCCCCGAATGCCGGACTGGGGCCGGGGCCGACTCTCTTCAGGTCCACCTTGCCGCCGTCGCCGAAGCCCCGAACCAGGCTGCCCGTCTCCGCGCTCATCGACACGAGATCGTTGCCTCGCACCGCGAAGATGCGCTGGCTCGAACCGCTGCTCCATTGAGCGACCCCCCGCATGCTGCGCCCGGCCACGCCCCGAAATCCCTCATACACCGGCTCCTGGATCCAGAGCGTCTCCCCCGTCGCGGGATCGAAGGCTTCCACCAACCCGACAGCGTTCGATGCGTAGAGCACGCCGCCAATCATGAGCGGCGTCGCGCGGAAATCGTTGGATGGGTCGAGGTCGGGAAACGTCTCGGTGAGCTTGGGATCCACACCTGGCCGGCGCCAGAGCACGCGAAGCTCGCTGACGTTGTCACGATCGATCTGCTCGAGCGGTGTGTACTTTGTATTTGCCTTGTCGCTCGAATAGCTGCGCCACTCACCGTGGAGCGCCGACTGCTGGGCAAGGACCTTATTCGCCTGTACTACCAGGAGGCCCAAGCAGAGCCCCGCAATCAGGATCCGTCGAGTTCGTGTCTTGCCAGCGTCCATCACATCCTCCTCGTTCTGCGTGATCATTCACCTCAGGGAAGACCCAGCGCCACCCACTCAGCGGGGTGATCCTCGCCTCCGATGGCCACCACGATGTACTGCTTGCCGTTCCACAGGTAGCTCATCGGGGCTCCGGTGGTCCCTGCCTCGAACTCGGTTTCCCACACGACACTGCCCGTGGCCTTGTCGTAGGCGCGGAACTTGTTTCCGCCACCGCCCCAAGGCGTCGAAATGATGATCGGGTCGCCCTCACCGATGAAGAGCAGCGTCTTTGTGAGAAGGGGCGCCGCCCGACCCTGCTGTCCCAGCGGGGGCAGATTCAGGTGTCGCAAGCGCGGGTGATCGCGCGGCCCGTCTCCATTGGGGGCCATCCACACGTGCTCGCCTGTGTTCATATCGATCGCGGTGATGCGGCCATAGGGCGGCTTCACGAGCGGCAGGCCCTCCGGGCCATAGATTTCGAACTGCTGACAGCACGTGCTCACCTCGGGGTTCGACCCCCCATGGGTGTAGGGCGTCGTCGCCTCGACCAACGGGTCGGGCCTGACGAGATCGCTCAGCCACGGGTGCGTGTGCGAGGCGACATAGAAGATCCCCGTCTCGGGGTCGAACGCCCCACCGTTCCAGTTCCCCCCACCAGCCGTACCGGGAAGCGTGAGCGTACCCAGGGTATGTCCCGGAGCCGCCACCGACGGCGGCGTGAACATCGGCCCGAGCACGTAGGGCTTGACGATCTCGAGCGCCTCCGCCCGCAGCTCCGGCGTGAAATCGATCAGATCGTCGACGGTAAGCCCCTGACGGTCGAACGGGGCCGGCTTGGTCGGGAAGGGCTGTGTCGCCCACGCCCTCTCCCCGGGCGTCGTGGACGCAGGCACCGGCCGTTCTTCAATCGGCCACACCGGCTCCCCCGTCACGCGGTCAAACACGAACAGGAAGCCGTGCTTGGTGATCTGCATCACCGCCTTGATGGGCTTCCCAGCGACGATGATGTCGCCGAGCACCGGCGCCGACGCCAGGTCGTAGTCCCACAGGTCATGATGCACGAGCTGGTAGTGCCACACCCGCTCGCCGGTCCTGGCGTCGAGGCACACAAGGCTGTTGCCGTAGAGATTCTGTCCTGGCCGGTGCCCACCGTAGAAGGCGTGCGCCGGAGACGACAGGGGCAGATAGAGGTAGCCCAGCTCCTCATCCACAGTGAGGGGCGGCCAGGCGCCGATGGCCCCGCCGAGCTTCCAGGAGTCGTCTTCCCACGTCTCGGATCCGAACTCCCCCGGCCGCGGCACCACATGGAAGGTCCAACGCAGACGGCCGGTCCGCGCGTCATAGCCCCGGATGTCCTCCGCAGCTCCCTCCCTCAGCACCGGAAAATCAGCGCCGCCCCCGCCGCCAACGATGACCACGTCGCCAACGACGATGGGTCCTGACGTCCCACCGTCGGGAAAGGGAGTTGTCGTGCTGGCATCCCTCGTCAGATCCACCTTTCCGCCGTCGCCAAAGCCTCGATCCAGGCTCCCCGTCTCCGCGCTCATCGACACGAGATAGTCGCCCTGCACCGAGAAGACCCGTTGGTTCGAACCGCTGCTCCAGTGAGCGACCCCTCGCGTGCTGCGCCCGGCCACACCCCGGAATCCCTCATGGATCGGTTCCTGAATCCAGAGCGTCTCACCGGTCCCGGGATCGAGCGCCTCCACCAAGCCGACGCTGTTCGACGTATAGAGCACGCCACCAATCATGAGCGGCGTCGCGCGGAAGTCGTTGGACGGGCTCAGGTCGGGAAACGTCTCGGTGAGCTTGGGATCCACGCCCGACCGGCGCCAGAGAACCCGGAGCTTGCTGACGTTGTCGCGATCGATCTGCTCCAGTGGGCTGTATTTCGTGCTTGCCCCGTCGCCCCCGTAGCTGCGCCATTCACCATGGACTGCCGACTGCTGGGCATGAACCTTGTCCGCCTGCGTTGCGAGCAGGCCCAGACAGAGCCCCGCAATCAGGATATGTCGAGTCCGTTCGGCTGCGCTAGGTCCGACCACGCTAGTGTCCATCGCGCCCCTCCTCGTGCCTTGTAGTCTGCGCGCCTCAGGGAAGACCGAGCGCCATCCACTCGGCGGGGTGATCTTCGCCGCCAATGGCCACCACGATGTACTGCTTGCCGTTCCACAGGTAGCTCATCGGCGCGCCCGTGGTCCCTGCCGCGAGCTCGGTTTCCCACACGACACTGCCCGTGGCCTTGTCGTAGGCGCGGAACTTACTTCCCCCACCCCCTTTCGGGGTCGCGACGATGATCGGATCGCCCTCACCGATGAAGAGCAGCGTCTTGGTGAGAAGAGGGGCCGGCCGGCCTTGCTGCCCAAGCGGGGGCAGATTCAGGTGCCGCAAGCGCGGGTGATTACGCGGTCCGTCTCCGTTGGGGGCCATCCACACGTGCTCGCCGGTGTTCAGATCGATCGCGGTAATGCGCCCATAGGGCGGCTTGACGAGCGGAAGGTCGTCCGGACCGTAGAGAAAGTACGGATCACAGCAATCGAGGGGACCGTCCGACGCCGGCCCATGGGTGTACGGCGTCGTCGCCTCGACCAACGGGGGGGGCCTGATGAGATCGTTGATCCACGGGTGCGTGTGCGAGGCGACGTAGAAGATCCCCGTCTCGGGGTCGAACGCCCCACCGTTCCAGTTCCCTGCACCAGACGCCGAGGGCAGGGTGAGCGTACCCAGGGTATGTCCCGGCGCCGCCACCGACGGCGGCGTGAAGATCGGCCCGAGCACGTACGGCTTCACGATCTCGAGCGCCTCTGCACGCAGCTCCGGCGTGAAGTCGATCAAGTCGTCGACCGTGACCCCCAGACGGTCGAACGGGGCCGGCTTGGTCGGGAAGGGCTGTGTCGGCCACGCCTTCTCCCCCGGCGTCGTGGACGCGGGCACCGGCCGCTCTTCGATCGGCCACACGGGCTCCCCCGTCACGCGGTCAAACACGAACAGGAAGCCGTGTTTGGTGATCTGCATCACCGCCTTGATCGGCTTGCCATCGACAGTGATGTCGCCGAGCACCGGCGCCGCGGGCAGGTCGTAGTCCCACAGGTCATGATGCACGAGCTGGTAGTGCCACACCCGCTCACCGGTCCTGGCGTCGAGGCACACGAGGCTGTTGCCGAAGAGATTCTGTCCAGGCCGGTGCCCGCCGTAGAAGCTGTGCATGGGCGACGACAGGGCCACGTAGATGTAACCCAGCTCGTCATCAACGGTGAGGGGCGCCCAACCGCCCATCGACCCGGCGAGCTTCCAGGAGTCGCCTTCCCACGTCTCGAATCCAAACTCCCCCGGCTGCGGCCTTACATGGAACGTCCAGCGCAGACGACCGGTCCGCACGTCGTAGCCCCGGATATCCTCCGCAGGCCCCTCCCTCAGTATCGGAAAATCGTCGCCGCCAGCGCCCGCGACAATGACCACGCCGGCCACGACGATGGGGCCTGCCGACCCGCCGGCGGGAAGTGGGGCAGGACCGTTCCTTCGCAGATCCACCTTGCCGCCGTCGCCGAAGTCTCGATCCAGGCTTCCCGTCTCCGCGCTCATCGACACGAGATAGTCGCCTCGCACCGAGAAGACTCGCTGGTTCGAGCCGCTACTCCAGTGAGCGACCCCCCGCGTACTGCGCCCTGCCATGCCCTGGAATCCCTCTTGCAGCGGTTCCTGAATCCAGAGCGTCTCGCCGGTCCCGGGATCGATCGCTTCCACCAACCCGACGCTGTTCGATGAGTAGAGCACGCCCCCAAGCATGAGCGGCGTCGCACGGAAATCGTTGGATGGGTTCAGGTCGGGATACGTCTCGGTGAGCTTTGGATCCACGCCGGGCCGGCGCCAGAGCACGCGGAGCCTGCTGACGTTGTCGCGATCGATCTGCGCCAGAGGGCTGTATTTCGTGCTTGCCCCGTCGCCCCCGTAGCTGCGCCATTCACCATGGACTGCCGACTGCTGGGCATGAACCTTGTCCGCCTGCATTGCGAGCAGGCCCAGACAGAGCCCCGCAATCAGGATATGTCGAGTCCGTTCGGCTGCGCTAGGTCCGAGTACGTTAGGGTCCATCGCTGCCCTCCGCGTGCTGTGTGATCTTGGTCTTCTGTAGCTCCACTGCGCTGCCCGCAAGCTCATCGACTCCCGCAGGAAAACCGTTTACCTGGAAGAGATACGCCACGATGTCGAGCGTATCCTGGCGACTGAGACTACCGGGCGCATCGGTAGGCATCGTGGTGCGGATGCGGCTGTAAAAATCCCTGACCGTCTTGCCGTCCCACCTCAAGACGAACCCGCTACCGCGAAGAGCCGGAGCGGGAGGGCGTCCCGTCAGGGTCTCGGTGTGGCAAGTGGCGCACGTGGCGAGATAGGCCGTGTGGCCGCGCTGCGCCTGTGGGTTCGTGAAAACGCCCAGCCAGATGTTTTCCTTGCGCTCCGAATCAGCCCCACTCGCCGTCAAGGCCATGCCGAGCGCAACAGCGACCGTGAGCAGGAGAGAAACCGTGTTCTGCAGGCCGGACATCGCTACTCCACGTCAAACGCGAGCAACACGTTGCCCGGAGAACTCGAAATGATGTTGTAGCCAGAGCCCATGAACAGCATACCCCCGACGATCGCGGGGCCGTGGCCACCGATCGAGCCCCCCTTGGCCCGGACGCCGTTCACCGTCTCGTACTCTTGCATGGTGTTGTACTCCCACAGAACCTCGCCGTCACTCGTCGAGTACGCGCGCAGCGTGCCGTCCCTCGCCCCGGCGAACACGGCGCCGGGGATGACCGTCGCCGCCCCGAACAGTCCCGAGCTGCACCAGTCCGCCTCAGGGTCGGAGCAGTTCGTCGGCTTCGCGTGCGTCGTGTACCAGACCCGCTCCCCCGTCGCGGGCCGGAGCGCGGCCATCGCACCCGTCTGCTCGGACAACCCAAGGGGTCTGTAGTAGAGCTCCCCATCCGCCGCGGCGCCCAGACCGGAGCCACGTGGCCACAGCATGTCGCCGGCCTGCGCGACCCACAGCACAGCGCCGTTGTCGTCGGGATTCAGGGCCGTGGTCCTGCCGCTCTCTTGCCCCGCGAGCAGAATCTGGCGCCCGTTCGGCAGCGTGTACAGGACGGGAGACCCGGACACATCGTCATTGGGATTCGGTACGTGGCCGGGGCAGTTGATCCTGCGCTCGGCATCGGTCGTTCCACCTCCCCCGCAGTTCAAGTCGTCGGCCAGGAGCTGGGTCGACCACCGCCTCTTGCCGGTGTCGAGGTCGAAGGCAATGATGGCGTCACTGGACCCCGAGTCCGGCACGTCGACGTAGCCATTGGCCGTACCGACGTAGACGACCCGGCGCCTGTAGTCGAGCGTGGGCGCCGCCCAGATCCCGGCACCCGACGGCCCGTACAGCTGCGTACCGGCAGAGTTCTTCCTGAATGGTCTGGGACGTTCGGGGATTGTGTAGGTCTTCCAGATTTGCCGGCCGGTCCCGGTGTCCAGAGCTACCACACTGCCTTGCGACGTGCAGCACTCGTACGAGAGGTTGGAGCCGGCAGCCTCCTCCCACGAGGCCACCGACACATAAAGGCGTCCCCCCTGGGTATCGAGCACGGGCGAACCCGTGATCTTCGCCATCGGATGGTCGTCGACGCGCACCGTCCACAGCTGCTCGCCCGTCTCGGCGTCCACGGCGTGGACATTCGCCTGGAAATCCCCGAAATACGCGGCATAACGGTCCTCTGACCCGGCCACGGTTCCCACGCTGACTGCCGTCGTTACGGCTTCTCCACCCTCAAAGGACCAGTGCACACAGCCGGTCTTCGCGTCGAGCGCGTATATCATCCCGTTGTCGCTGCCCACGAAGACCCGACCCCCAACCACCGTCGGCTGGCCCCGGACCGAGCTGCCGTCTGGAAAGCCGAACGCCCACTTGCGCCGGAGCCGTGGCACCTGCTCGACCGTCAGCCCCGCTGCGGCGGTCGGCTGAAAGCGAGCGCTGGTCGTGGCATCGGGACTCATGCCGTTCCACTGCGGCCCGACGGCGGGATCCCCCATCGGCATGCCACTGGCACAGCGGTTCGGCATCGCTGCAGCCGAACGGTCCGCCGCGTTTCCGAACGGGCGACCGGTCAGGAACACTGCGATCCCGCGCTTCTCCTCATCCGAGAGCGCGCTCGCATTGGGAGCCATCGCGCCGGTCGTCAGCGCCTTGAGCACCCGCTCCGGAGAGAACGCCCGCAGGGCTTCGCGACTGACCGCGTTGGGAACGGTACTGGTCGTTCCATGGCAGACCGCGCACTCCTTCTCGAACAGGACGATCCAGCGAGAATCCGTCACCTGCGCCCAGCTCGCCCTCGGCAGCAACAACGCGACGGCAACAGACGCCAAAACAAGCCACTTCATCAGCGTGCCTCCGAGCATTTGCTCATCTTACGCAGAATGGCAGCAAGAGCGCCTGAGGGTCAAGCGTGCGCGCCTCTCCCCACTTCTGGGCGAGACCCTCTCGGAGTGTTCTGCTTCTCGAGGTGAGCTCTCACGATGCTGGCTGTGAGCGGAGACGCTCGCAGGCGTTGCGCGGCTCTCACTCGTAACACGTGGAAGGCCGTCGCGGCCAGGGCCAGTCCGGCTGCGGTGATCCCGGCTACGCTCGCCAGCCCGGGTCGCGCATGCGCTTGCGGAAGGTTCCAGTACGCCAACCCAGCAGAGGCGACGAGTGCCAGGATTGCCCCTGCGGTACACAAAGATGCGTCTACGACGATGCGCGTGGGTCCAGCGCGTACAAGGCGCCTCAGCTCACCGGTGCTGAAGTTGTCGAGCGTCCAAGCGTCGTCCTCGGCAACGCCGGCTACCGGTGGGGGCAGGGTCGCATGGGACAGCGGGTCAACCGCGGTCTGACCCCGCTCGTGAAGAGCGAGGCCCTCCCGGATCTGGCGATGGACGGAGGCGGTGATCGGGTAGAACAGGATCACGGCAGCTCCCGCGGCCATGAGGAAGCCCGGAAACCCAGCGATCAGGATGCGGATCCAGAGCACCACCTCGGGCGTCTGAGGTTGATTCGGTACGTACCCGGCTGCGCCGAGGAGCACGAGCGGAACGGAAGCGGCGGGAATCGCGACGAACTTGCGCACCGCCGTCCAGATGCTCGCGTACTGCGCTTCGCGTCTCTTTCCGGTGCGCAGCTCGTCGTAGTCGATGACATCAGCGAGCAGCGCGGGGTAGAGCAGGGTCCACGCGGCGAACTGAAGGCCCAGAACTCCCCACATGATGAGAACGAACCACTCACGACCGGGGGCCGCAAGGTAGAAGAACGTGACCATCCACGCGGCGCCGATCGCCCCGGAGGCGACGAGGGCGCGCTGCTTTCCGATTCGGGTCGACACCCAGACCCAGACGGGGACGGTCCCGAAGGCGACGCCGAAGTAGGCGAGCAGGAACATGCTGAGCCACAGCTCCCAGTCGTCGAGCAGGAGCACGTAGATCGTGTGATACGGCATCATGATGCTGGGGATCATGTCCGAGGTCCCGAAGAGCAGCGTCATGATGAACAGCTGCCGAAAGGGCCGGTTCCGGAGCGCGCGACGGATGCCGGGGACGAGCGGATTGGGCGCTCGCGCGGCGAACTCCGGTCGCTCCCGCACGTAGTACAGCAGCGGGAGGAACAGCAGCGGCAGAAGCACGGCATAGGAGAACCCGATCGCTCGATACGCCGGACGAGCGTCCAGGTCCAGGGGTCCCTGTAGCAGCTGCGGCATGTAGGAGGTCACCAGCGTGCCGGCCACGACGAAGTAAGTCTGGACACCGAAGAGGCGCGTGCGCTCGTGGTAATCGAGGGACAGCTCGGCACCCAGCGCCACGTGCGGGATCACGCAGATGGTGTGGAAGAGGTAGTAGAGGCCGAAGAAGGCTGCGAACCAGACGGATGCCTCCGTCAGAGAGAGGCGCGCAGGCGGGCTGAAGAGGGCAGCGAAGGCGAGCCCCGTCAGTGGGGCGCCCACCGCTATCCAGGGCTTCCGGCGGCCCCAGCGGGAGCGGGTACGGTCGGTGACCCAGCCCATCAGCGGGTCGGTGACCGCATCGAGGCCGCGCGCGAGCGCTACCGCCACCGCCAGATAGGCGAGGGGAACCCCTACCTCATCGCTGTAGAAGCGCGGCATGTGGATGAGGAGGGGAACCCCGATCGCAGCTGTGGCGAACGACGGGAGGGCGAACCACACCTTCGTGCGAGTGGTCAGCCCAGTGTCGTCGAGAGAGCTAGTAGCGGACGGGTGTTGCGTCCCAGCCCTCCCAGCGGCGCTCCCAGTACGCGTTGTGGAGTCGCGTCGTAAGCTCGCCCGGGCCGTCCTTCCCGCCGAGGAGGTTGTCGTCCACCCGGTTCACGGGCATGACTCCGCCGGCTGTCGAGCTGAGAAACGCCTCGTCCGCACCGCGCAGCTCGTCCACGTGCACCTTCGTCAGCTTGCAGGGCACGTCCAGGTCCTTGCAGAGATCGATCACGGTCTGCCGCGTGATCCCTTCGAGACAGCCCGAGTCGGGCGTGAGCACTACGCCATCCTTGACCGCGAAGATGTTCGTGCCCGGCGCCTCTGTGAGATATCCGGACTCGTCGGGGAGCACCGACCACTCGGCGCCGCGCTCCCGCGCCTCGAACAGGGACATCATCAGATCGAGCCAGTGGAAGTTCTTGGCTCGGGGATCGACTGCCCGTGACGGAATCCGGATACGGTCCCGGCTCACGACGAGGTCGATGCCACGGGCGCGCTGCTCATCGTCACAGATGAAGACGTAGGGCGTGACGTAAGCGTAAAGGCGATTCTGGAACCTCTCGGGATTGAGGAAGTCGCCGCGTCCTCCCATGGTGCTGCCCCGGGTCACCGTCCAGAAGACGTACGCATCCTTGAGACCCGTGAGAGCCACGAGACGGTTCAGGTTCTCTGCCTCCTCCTCGGACGAGAGTGGGTTTCGCATCCGGGTCAGGGCCAAGGCCTTCGAGAAGCGCTCCTGGTGCAGTCCGAGACGGAAGAAGCTGCCCCGGCTCACGCTGATCACGTCGTACACGGCATCCGAGTGAGTGAAGCCGCTATCCGTGAGCGGGATGGCGGCCTCCGCGATCGGGCAGATCCGATCGATGACGTACGCAGAGCCGTCCTTGTAGGCGGGGTCATGCGCTAGCCGCGCATGCTCCGAGTGAGCCGCCATGATCTCCTGAACGCGAATGACCTCCATGTCCGATCTCCTTTCAGTTTGTCTCGGTTCTCGAGCTGGCCGGTCCCGGCCCTACTCCACACCAAACGCGAGCAGCACATTGCCGGGGACGCTGCCGCCGATGGCGTAACCGGATCCCAGGAACAGCATGCCCCCGACGATCGCCGGCCCATGGCCACCGATCGAGCCCCCCTTGGCCCGCACGCCGTTCACCGTCTCGTACTCCTGCATCGTGCTGTATTCCCAAAGCACCTCGCCGTCCCCCGTCGAGTACGCGCGCAGCGTGCCGTCTCGGGCACCGGCGAACACCGCACCGGGGATCACCGTTGCTGCCGCGTACTGTCCCGAGGTGCACCAGTCCGCCTCGGGGTCGGAGCAGCTCGTCGGCTTCGGGTGGGTCGTGTACCAGACCCGCTCGCCTGTGGCGGCCCGTAGCGCAGCCATCGCACCCGTCTCGTCGGATAACACGAGGGGTCTGTAGTAGAGCTCTCCATCCGTGGCGGCGCCCAGACCGGATCCTTCTGGCCCCATCGCGTCACCCGCCTGAGCGACCCACAGCACGGCGCCGTTGCTGTCGGGATCCAGTGCCGTGATCCTTCCGGTCTCTTGCCCCGCGATCAAGATCTGCCGGCCGTTCGGTAGCGTGTGCAGGACTGGCGACCCGGACACGTCGTCGTTGGGACCCGAGCCTGGAAAGCCGGAACCTCTGAAGCCGGGGCAGTTGATCCTGCGCTCGGCTGGGGTAAGACCGCCTCCCCCGCAGTTCGTGTCGCCAGCCAGCAGCTGAGTCGACCAGCGCCGCTTGCCGGTATCGAGGTCGAAGGCGATGACGGCGTCGCTGGATCCCGAGTCCGGCACATTGATATAGGCGTTGCTCGTACCGACGTAGATAGCCCGGCGCCTGTAGTCGAGTGTGGGCGTTACCCAGATCGCGGCACCAGCTGGCCCGTAGAGCTGCGTACCGGCGGAGTTCTTCCTGACCGGCCGAGGGCGCTCGGGGATCGTGTAGGACTTCCAGAGCTGCCGCCCGGTCGCTGCGTCCAGGGCCACCACGCTGCCCTGGAACGTGCAGCACTCGTACGAGATGTTGTTGCCGGCGCCCTCCTCCCACGAGCCTACGGGAACGATCAAGCGTCCCAGCTGGGTATCCAGTACGGGCGAACCCGTGATCTTCGCCATCTGGTGGTCGTCCACCCGCAGCGTCCACAGCCGCTCGCCTGTCTCTGCGTCTACGGCGTAGACGTTCGCGTGGAAGTCCCCAAAATACGCGGCGTAGCGGTCTTCTGACCCCGGCACGCTCCCCACGCTGACCGCCGTTACCACGGCTTCCCCTGCTTCAAAGGACCAGTGTACGCAGCCGGTCTCCGCGTCCAGCGCGTACACCACCCCGTTGTCGCTGCCCACGAACACCCGACCCCCGGCCACGCTCGGTTGGCCCCGGACCGTGCTGCCATCCGGAAAGCCGAACGCCCACTTCCGCCGCAGCTGCGGCACCTGCTCGACCGTCAGCCCCGCGGCAGCGGTCGGCTGAAAGCGTGCGCTGGTCGTGGGATCGGGACTCATGCCGTTCCAGCGCGGGCCGGACGATGGATCGCTCATCGGCATGCCACTCGCGCAGCGGTTCGACATCGACTCTGCCGAGCGGTCCGCGATGTTCCCGAACGGGCGACCGGTCAGGTACACGGCCAGCCCGCGCTTCTCCTCGTCCGAGAGCCCGCTCGCATTGGCCGCCATCGCGCCGGTTGTCAGCGACTCGAACACGCGCTCCGGGGTGAAGGATCGGAGGGCTTCGCGACTGACCGCGTTGGGGACGAGACTGGTCGTTCCATGGCAGACCGCGCACTTCTGCTCGAACGTGAAGAGGTGCACGGCACTTGTCACCTGCGCCCAGGTTGCCCTCGGAAGCAACACCGTCAGGGCGATAGACGCCACAGCAAACCATCTCATCGTCGTGCCTCCTCGAGCGACGTGCTCCGCGATCCGGACATCGTTACTCGAGGCCGAACGCGATCAGCACGTTGCCCGGGGCGGCCGTGATGATGTTGTAGCCGGAGCCCATGAAGAGCATTCCCCCGACGATCGCAGGCCCATGACCACCGATCGAGCCCCCCTTGGCCCGCACGCCGTTCACCGTCTCGTACTCCTGCATCGTGTTGTATTCCCACAGGACCTCGCCGTCCCCCGTCGAGTACGCGCGCAGCGTGCCGTCCCTCGCGCCCGCGAACACGGCGCCCGGGATGACCGTCACCGCCCCGTACTGTCCCGAGCTGCACCATTCCGCCTCGGGGTCGGAGCAGCTCGTCGGCTTCGGATGCGTGGCGTACCAGACCCGCTCGCCCGTCTCGGGCCGGAGCGCGGCCATCCCACCGATCTGGTCGGGCTGCGCGATGGCCCTGTAGTAGAGCTCTCCATCCGAGGCGGCGCCCATGCCGGCGCCTTGCGGGCCCAGCACGTCTCCTGCCTGCGCCACCCAAAGCACGGCGCCGTTGCTGTCGGGATCCAGTGCCGTGATCCTGCCGGTCTCCTGCCCCGCGATCAGAATCTGCCGACCATTCGGCAGCGTGTGCAGGACTGGCGACCCGGACACGTCATCGTTGGCACCGGATCCCTTGAACGCATCATTCATGTACCCGGGACAGTTGATCCTGAGCTCGGCATCGGTGCTTCCACCTCCCCCGCAGTTCAAGTCGTTGGCCAGGAGCTGGGTCGACCAGCGCCTCTCGCCGGTGTCGAGGTCGAAGGCAATGATGGCGTCACTGGACCCCGAGTCCGGCACATTGATGTAGCCATTCGCCGTGCCGACGTAGACGGCCCCGCGCTCGTGGTCGAGCGTGGGCGTAACCCATACCCCGGCACCCGACGGGCCGTAGAGCTGCGTGCCGGCGGAGTTCTTCCTCACCGGCCTGGGACGTTCGGGGATCGTGTAGGCCTTCCAGAGCTGCCGCCCGGTCGCGGCGTCCAGCGCCACCACGCTGCCCTGAGACGTGCAGCACTCGTACGTCAGGTTCTGGCCGGCGACCTCCTCCCACGAGCCCACCGGCACGTACAGGCGGCCCCCCTGGGTATCGAGCGCGGGCGAGCCCGTGATCTTCGCCATGTGATGGTCGTCCACCCGAACCGTCCACAGCTGCTCGCCCGTCTCGGCGTCCACGGCGTAGACGTTCGTCCGGAAGTCCCCGATGTACGCCGCATAGCGGTCTTGCGAACCGGGCACGGTCCCTACGCTGATGGCCGACACCACGGCCTTTCCGGCCTCAAAGGACCAGTGCACGCAGCCCGTCTTCGCGTCGAGCGCGTACACCATCCCGTTGTCGCTGCCCACGAACACCCGACCCCCAGCCACGGTCGGCTGGCCCCGCACCCCGCTGCCATCCGGAAAACCGAACGCCCACTTCCGCCGCAGCTGCGGTAGCTGCTCGACCGTCAATCCCGCCGCAGCGGCCGACTGAAAGCGAGCGCTGGTCGTGGGATCGGGGCTCATGCCGCCCCACTGCGGGCCGGCGGACGGATCACCCATCGGCATGCCGCTGGCGCAGCGGTTCGGCATTGCCGCAGCCGAGCGGTCCGCCGCGCTTCCGAACGGGCGACCGGTCAGGTACTCGGCCAGCCCGCGCTTCTCCTGATCAGAGAGGGCGCTCGCATTGGGCGCCATCGCTCCGGTCGTGAGCGATTCGAGCACCCGCTCCGGCGAGAACGCTCGGAGGGCCTCGCGACTGACCGCGTTGGGGACGGTGCTGGTCGTTCCATGACAGAGCGCGCACTGCTCCTCGAACAGGAAGGCGGCCGAGCTATCTGTCACCTGCGCCCACGTGGCCCTCGGCACCAACATCGTGACGGCAACGAACGCGACGACGAACCACTTCATCAGCGTGCCTCCTCGATGGACTCTGTTCCCCATTCGTGGCCTCCTTTACTCGACGCCAAACGCGATCAGCACGTTCCCTGGGGCGGCCGTGACGAGATTGTAGCCGGAGCCCATGAACAGCATGCCCCCAACGATCGCCGGCCCATGACCACCGATCGAGCCTCCCTTGGCTCGCACGCCGTTCACCGTCTCGTACTCCTGCATGGTGTTGTACTCCCACAGGACCTCGCCGTCCCCCGTCGAGTACGCCCGCAGGGTGCCATCCCGGGCCCCTGCGAATACGGCGCCGGGGATGGCCGTCGCCGCGCCGAGCTGTTCCGAGCTGCACCATTCCGCCTCGGGGTCGGAGCAGCCCGTCGGCTTCGGGTGCGTGGCGTACCAGACCCGCTCGCCCGTCTCGGGCCGGAGCGCGGCCATCCCTCCGCCCTGGTCGGGTAACCCGAGGGGTCTGTAGTAGAGCTCTCCATCCGCGGCGGCGCCCATGCCGCCACCGCGTCCTGGGCCCATCACGTCGCCGGCCTGAGCGACCCACAGCACGGCGCCGTTGTCGTCCGGATCCAGTGCCGTGATCCTGCCGCTCTCTTGCCCCGCGATCAGAATCTGACGCCCATCCGGCAGCGTGTGCAGGACCGGCGACCCGGACACGTCGTCGTTGGGATTCCCACCTAGGGCGCGCAGCGCGTCATAAGGCCCCACGAAGCCGGGGCAGTTGATCCTATGGTCGGCAGCGGTGGTGCCACCTCCCCCGCAGTTCAAGTCGTTGGCCAAGAGCTGCGTCGACCAGAGCCGCTTGCCGGTATCGAGGTCGAACGCGATGACGGCGTCACTGGACCCCGCGTCCGGCACATTGATATAGCCATTCGCCGTGCCGACGTAGACGGCCCCGCGCTTGTGGTCGAGCGTGGGCGCCACCCAGACCCCGGCACCCGACGGGCCGTATAGCTGCGTGCCTGCGGAGTTCTTCCTGATCGGTCTGGGCCGTTCGGGGATCGTGTAGGTCTTCCAGAGCTGCTGCCCGGTCGCTGCGTCCAGGGCCACCACGCTGCCCTGGGACGTACAGCACTCGTATGTGAGGTTCTGGCCAGCGACCTCCTCCCACGAGCCCACCGACACGAGCAGGCGTCCCCCCTGCGTATCGAGCGCGGGCGAGCCCGTGATCTTCGTGAACTGATGGTCGTCGACGCGCACCGTCCACAACTGCTCGCCCGTCTCGGCGTCCACGGCGTAGACATTCGTTCGGAAATCCCCGAAGTACGCCGCGTAGCGGTCCTCCGACCCCGGCACGGTCCCCACGCTGATGGCCGTTACCACGGCCTTCCCGGCCTCAAAGGACCAGTGCACACAACCCGTCTCTGCGTCGAGCGCGTACACCATCCCGTTGTCGCTACCCACGAACACCCGACCCCCAGCCACGGTCGGCTGGCCTCGGACCGCGCTGCCATCCGGAAAGCCGAACGCCCACTTCCGACGCAGCCGAGGCAGCTGCTCGACCGTCAGCCCCGCCGCAGCGGCCGGCTGAAAGCGAGCGCTGGTGGTGGGGTCTGGGCTCATGCCGCTCCACTGCGGGCCGGATGAGGGATCACCCATCGCCATCCCGCTGGCGCAGCGGTTGGGCATCCCTGCAGCCGAGCGGTCCGCCGCGCTTCCGAACGGGCGACCGCTCAGGTACAAGGCAAGCCCGCGCTTCTCCTCGTCCGAGAGCGCGCTCGCATTGGGCGCCATCGCACCGGTCGTGAGCGCCTCGAGCACCCGCTCCGGGGTGAAGATTGCGAGGGCTTCGCGACTGACCGCGTTGGGGATCGTAGCCGTCGTTCCATGGCAGAGCGCGCACTGCTCCTCGAACATGAAGGCGTAGCTAGAATCTGTCACCTGCGCCCACGTCGCCCTCGGCAGCCACACTGTAAGGGCGACGAACGCCACCAAGAACCATCTCATCATCGTGTCTCCTCGTTACTCGACCCCGAACGCGAGCAGCACGTTGCCCGGGGTGCTCGTGATGATGTTGTAACCCGAGCCGATGAACAGCATGCCGCCGACGATCGCCGGCCCGTGGCCACCGATCGAGCCCCCCTTGGCCTGCACGCCGTTCACCGTCTCGTACTCCTGCATCGTGCTGTACTCCCAGAGGACCTCGCCGTCCCCCGTCGAGTACGCTCGCAGGGTGCCGTCCCTCGCCCCCGCGAACACGGCGCCGGGGATCACCGTGACTGCCCCGAACTGGCCCGATGTGCACCAGTCCGCCTCGGGGTCGGAGCAGCTCGTCGGCTTCGCGTGGGTGGTGTACCAGACCCGCTCGCCCGTTGCGGGTCGGAGCGCGGCCATCGCACCGGTCTTGTCGGGGAACCCGAGCGCCCTGTAGTAGAGCTCTCCATCCGCGGCAGCACCAAGGCCGCCCGCCATGTTCGGGCCAATCACGTCGCCTGCCTGCGCGACCCACAGCACGGCGCCGTTGTCGTCCGGATCCAGTGCTGTGATCCTGCCGCTCTCCTGCCCCGCGATCAGAATCTGACGCCCGTTCGGCAGCGTGTACAGGACGGGCGACCCGGACACATCGTCATTTTGATTCTGGATCTTACCGGGGCAGTTGATCCTCGTGTCGGCAGCGGCAATTCCACCTCCCCCGCAGTTCTGATCGCCGGCCAAGAGCTGGGTCGACCAGCGCCTCTTGCCCGTGTCGAGGTCGAAGGCGATGACGGCGTCACTGGACCCCGAGTCGGGCACCTCGATGTAGCCGTTGCTCGTCCCGACGTAGAGGGTCCTGCGCCTGAGGTCGAGCGTCGGTGCCGCCCAGATTCCGGCACCCGAGGGACCGTACAGCTGCGTGCCTGCGGAGTTCTTCCCGACCGGCCTGGGACGCTCGGGGATCGTGTAGGTCTTCCAGATCTGCCGCCCGGTCAAGGCATCCAGGGCCACCACGCTGCCCTGGGACGTGCAGCATTCGTACGAGAGGGTGAAGATCCCAGAGACCTCCTCCCACGAGCCTACCGGCACAAACAGGCGTCCCCCCTGCGTGTCGAGCACGGGCGAACCCGTGATCTTCGCCATCTCATGGTCGTCCGCGCGCACCGTCCACAGGGGCTCTCCCGTCTCGGCGTCCACGGCGTGCACATTCGCGCGGAAGTCTCCAAAGTACGCCGCGTAGCGGTCCTGCGACCCGGGCAGCGCTCCAACGCTGATGGCCGTTACCACTGCTTCCCCGGACTCGAAGGACCAGTGCACACAGCCGGTCTTCGCGTCGAGCGCGTACACCATCCCGTTGTCGCTGCCCACAAACACTCGTCCTCCAGCCACCGTCGGCTGGCCCCGGACCGAGCTGCCGTCCGGAAAGCCGAACGCCCACTTCCGCCGCAGCCGTGGCAGCTGCTCGGCCGTCAGCCCGGCGGCGGCCGCCGGCTGAAAGCGAGCGCTCGTAGTGGGATCGGGGCTCATGCCGTTCCAGTGCGGGCCGGACGACGGATCTCGCATCGGCATGTCATCGGCGCAGCGGTTCGGCATCGCCTTGGCCGAGCGGTCCGCCGCGTTTCCGAACGGGCGACCGGTCAGGTACTCGGCCAGCCCGCGCTTCTCCTGCTCCGAAAGCCCGCTCGCATTGGCCGCCATCGTGCCAGTCGTCAGAGCCTTGAGCACCCGTTCCGGGGGAAACGAACGGAGGGCTTCGCGACTGACCGCGTTGGGAACGAGACTCTTCGTTCCGTGGCACATCGCGCACCGGTCCTCATAAGTCACGTAGCCCTGTGCAGCCGTCACCTGCGCCGAGGCCGCCGTCGGCAGCCACACCGTTACGGCGACAGACACCACTAGGAGCCACCTCATCAGCGTATCTCCTCGCTACTCGACGCCGAACGCGATCAGCACGTTGCCCGGAACGCCCCCGGTCACGCTGTATCCGGAGCCCATGAACAGCATGCCCCCGACGATCGCCGGCCCATGGCCGCCGATCGAGCCGCCCTTGGCCCGCACGCCGTTCACCGTCTCGTACTCCTGCATCGTGCTGTATTCCCACAGGACCTCGCCGTCCCCCGTCGAGTACGCGCGCAGCGTGCCGTCCCTGGCCCCCGCGAACACGGCGCCGGGGATGACCGTCGCCGCCCCGAACAGTCCCGAGCTGCACCAGTCCGCCTCCGGGTCGGAGCAGCTCGTCGGCTTCGCGTGCGGGGTGTACCAGACCCGCTCGCCCGTCGCGGGCCGGAGCGCGGTCATCGCACCGGTCTGATCGGCGAACCCGACGGCCCTGTAGTAGAGCTCTCCATCCGCGCCGGCGCCCATGCCGCCGCCCTGTGGGCCCAAGACCAAGACATCCCCGGCCTGCGCGACCCACAGCACGGCGCCGCTCTTGTCGGGATCGAGTGCCGTGATCCTGCCGCTCTCCTGCCCCGCGATCAGAATCTGGCGACCATCCGGCAGCGTGTGCAGGACTGGCGAGCCGGAGACGTCGTCGTTGGGATTTCCACCGAGTGCACGCGTTGCCTCCAGAACCCCCACGAAGCCGGGGCAGTTGATCCTGTGGTCGGCATCGGTGAGGCCACCTCCCCCGCAGTTCTGATCATTGGCCAGCAGCTGAGTCGACCAGCGCCTCTCGCCGGTGTCGAGGTCGAAGGCAATGATGGCGTCACTGGACCCCGAGTCCGGTACGTTGATGTAGCCATTGCTCGTACCGACGTAGACGGCGCCCCGCTCGAGGTCGAGCGTGGGCGCCACCCAGACCCCGGCGCCCGCTGGTCCGTACAGCTGCGTGCCGGCGGAGTTTTTCCTGATCGGCCTGGGACGTTCGGGAATCGTGTAGGTCTTCCAGATCTGCCGCCCTGTCCCGGCCTCCAGGGCCACCACGCTGCCCTGGGACGTGCAGCACTCGTACGAGAGGTTCTGGCCAGCGCCCTCCTCCCATGAGCCCACCGACACATACAGGCGTCCCCCCTGGGGATCGAGCGCGGGCGAGCCCGTGATCTTCGCCATCTCATGGTCGTCGACGGACAGCGTCCACAGCTGCTCGCCCGTTTCGGCATCGACGGCGTAGACATTCGCCCGGAAATCCCCGAAGTACGCGGCAAAACGGTCTTGCGACCCGGGCACGGTCCCGACGCTGATGGACGTCACAACGGCCGTCGCGGCCTCAAAGGACCAGTGCACACAGCCGGTCTGTGCGTCGAGCGCGTACACCATCCCGTTGTCGCTACCCACGAACACCCGACCCCCAGCTACCGTCGGCTGACCCCGGACCCCGCTGCCATCCGGAAAGCCGAACACCCACTTCCGCTGCAGCTGCGGCAGCTGCTCGACCGTCAGCCCCGCCGCGGCGGTCGGCTGAAAACGAGCGCTTGTCGTCGGATCCGGGCTCATGCCGTTCCACCCCGGACCCGCTGACGGATCTCGCATGGGCATGCCACTGGCGCAGCGATTCGGCATTGCCTCTGCCGAGCGGTCCGCCGCGCTTCCGAACGGGCGGCCGGTCAGGAACTGGGCCAGCCCGCGCTTCTGCACGTCCGATAGCCCGCTCGCATTGGCCACCATCGGGCCATTCGTCAGCGCCTCGAGTACCCGCTCCGGGGAGAGCGCGCGGAGGGCTTCGCGACTGACCGCGTTGGGGACGCCACTGTCAGTTCCATGACAGACCGCGCACTGGGACTCGTACAGGAAGAGATACTCACCCGATGTCACCTGCCCCCGGGCCGCCAGCGGCAGAGTCATTGTGACGGCGACAAACGCCAGCAGGAACCATCGCATCATCTTGCCTCCTCGCTATTCCACGCCAAACGCGAGCAGCACGTTGCCCGGGGTGCTCGTGATGATGTTGTACCCGGAGCCCATGAACAGCATGCCGCCGACGATCGCCGGCCCGTGGCCACCGATCGAGCCCCCCTTCGCACGCACGCCGTTCACCGTCTCGTACTCCTGCATCGTGTCGTACTCCCACAGGACCTCGCCGTTCCCCGTCGAGTACGCGCGCAGGGTGCCGTCCCGGGCCCCTGCGAAGACGGCGCCGGGGATCACCGTCGCCGCTCCATACTGTCCCGAGCTGCACCAGTCCGCCTCCGGGTCGGAGCAGCTCGTGGGCTTCGGGTGGGTGGCGTACCAGACCCGCTCGCCCGTCGCGGATCGGAGCGCGGCCATCCCACCGGTCCTGTCGGGGAGCACGAGGGCCCTGTAGTAGAGCTCTCCATCCGCGGCGGCGCCCATGCCGCCGCCTCCTGGGCTCAGCACGTCCCCTGCTTGCGCGACCCACAGCACGGCGCCGTTGTCGTCCGGATCCAACGCTGTGATCCTGCCGCTCTCCTGCCCCGCGATCAGAATCTGGCGCCCATCCGGCAGCGTGTGCAGGACGGGCGACCCGGACACATCGTCGTTCGTGGTCGGGATGAAGCCGGGGCAGTTGATCCTCTTGTCGGCGTCGGTCGATCCACCGCCCCCGCAGTTCAGATCGCCGGCCAAGAGCTGGGTCGACCAGCGTCGCTTGCCCGTATCGAGGTCGAAGGCGATGACGGCGTCACTGGACCCCGAGTCCGGCACATTGATGTAGCCGTTCGCCGTGCCGACGTAGAGGACCCGGCGCCGGTAGTCGAGCGTGGGCGCCGCCCAGACCCCGGCCCCCGATGGGCCGAACAGCTGCGTGCCGGCGGAGTTCTTCCTGACCGGCCGGGGACGTTCGGGAATCGTGTAGCTCTTCCAGATTTGCCGCCCGGTTGCGGCCTCCAGGGCCACCACGCTGCCCTGGGAAGTGCAGCACTCGTACAGGAGGTTGACGATGCCCGAGACTTCCTCCCACGAGCCTACCGGCACGTACAGGCGTCCCCCCTGGGGATCGAGCACCAGCGAGCCGCTGACCTTCGCAAACTCGTGCTCGTCCACAGACACCGTCCAGAGCCCTTCGCCCGTCTCGGCGTCCACCGCGTGGACGTTCGCCCGGAAATCCCCGAAGTACGCGGCGTAGCGGTCTCCGGACCCGGGCACGGTCCCCACGCTGATCCCCGTAATCACAGCTTCGCCGACCTCGAAGGACCAGTGCACGCAGCCGCTCTTCGCGTCGAGCGCGTACACCATCCCGTTGTCGCTGCCCACGAACACGCGACCCCCGGCGACCGTGGGCTGGCCCCGGAGCGAGCTGCCGTCCGGAAAGCCGAACGCCCACTTGCGCCGCAGCCGCGGCAGCTGCTCGGCCGTCAGCCCTGCCGCAGCGGCCGGCTGAAAGCGGGCGCTCGTCGTGGGATCGGGGCTCATGCCGTTCCACTGCGGGCCGACCGACGGATCGCCCATCGGCATATCGTCGGCGCAACGGTTCGGCATCGCCTCGGCCGAGCGGTCCGCCGCGTTTCCGAACGGGCGACCCGTCAGGTACTCGGCCAAGCCGCGCTTCTCCTCCTCCGAGAGCCCGCTCGCGTTGGGCACCATCGCACCGGTCGTCAGCGCCTCGAGCACCCGCTCCGGGGAGAACGAGCGAATCGCCTCGCGACTGACCGCGTTGGGAACGATACTGGTCGTTCCATGGCAGGTGGCGCATTGTTCCTCGAACAGGAAGAGCCACCGAGCATCCGTCGCCTGCGCCGAGGCCGCCGTCGGTAGCAACACCGTGACGGCGACGGACATCACACCAAGCCACCTCATCATCATCGCGCCTCCTCGCTATTCCACGCCAAACGCGAGCAGCACGTTGCCCGGAGCGCTCCTGATGATGTTGTACCCGGAGCCCAGGAACAGCATGCCTCCGACGATCGCCGGGCCATGGCCACCGATCGAACCCCCCTTGGCTCGCACGCCGTTCACCGTCTCGTACTCCTGCATCGTGCCGTATTCCCATAGGATCTCGCCGTCTCCCGTCGAGTACGCGCGCAGGGTGCCATCCCTCGCCCCCGCGAACACGACGCCTGGGATGACCGTCGCCGCCCCGAACAGTCCCGAGCTGCACCAGTCCGCCTCGGGATCGGAGCAGCTCGTCGGCTTCGCGTGCGGGGTGTACCAGACGCGCTCGCCCGTCGCGGGCCGGAGCGCAGCCATCGCACCCGTCTGGTCGGGCAACCCGAGGGGCCTGTAGTAGAGCTCTCCATCTGTGGCGGCGCCCAGGCCAGAGCCTCTTGGCCACAGCACGTCACCGGCCTGTGCGACCCACAGCACAGCGCCGTTGCTGTCGGGATCGAGCGCCGTGATCCTGCCGCTCTCCTGCCCCGCGATCAGAATCTGCCGCCCGTTCGGCAGCGTGTGGAGGACGGGAGACCCGGACACATCATCGTTCTGGTTCGGTATGAAGCCGGGGCAGTTGATCCTCTTGTCGGCATCCGTCGGTCCGCCTCCCCCACAGTTCATATCGCCGGCCAAGAGCTGGGTAGACCAGCGCCTCTTGCCGGTGTCGAGGTCGAAGGCGATGACAGCGTCACTGGACCCCGAGTCCGGCACATCGACATAGCCATTGGCCGTGCCGACGTAGATGACCCGGCGCCGGTAGTCGAGCGTCGGCGCCGCCCAAACCCCGGCACCCGATGGACCGTACAGCTGCGTGCCGGCAGAGTTCTTCCTGACCGGTTGGGGACGTTCGGGAATCGTGTAGGTCTTCCAGATCTGCTGGCCGGTCGCGGCATCCAGGGCCACCACGC
The DNA here is from genome assembly GCA_965247115.1 of Myxococcota bacterium. GTDB lineage: Bacteria > Myxococcota_A > UBA9160 > SZUA-336 > SZUA-336 > JAUXJB01. The sequence goes on along the minus strand of CBDFGR010000002.1, from coordinate 2,006,984 downwards.
TGCCCTGGGACGTGCAGCACTCGTAGGAGAGGTTGAAGAGACCGGAGACCTCCTCCCACGAGCCTACCGGCACATACAAGCGTCCGCCCTGCGTATCGAGCACGGGCGAACCCGTGATCTTCGCCATCTCATGGTCGTCCACGCGCACGGTCCAGAGCGGCTCGCCCGTCTCGGCGTCCACGGCGTGCACGTTCGCCCGGAAGTCTCCAAAGTACGCCGCGTAGCGGCCCTGCGACCCGGGCACCGTTCCCACGCTGACGGCAGTCACGACTGCTTCCCCTGCCTCGGAGGACCAGTGCACGCAGCCGGTCCGCGCGTCGAGCGCGTACACCATCCCGTTGTCGCTGCCCAAGAACACCCGACCACCGGCCACCGTGGGCTGGCCCCGGATCGAGCTGCCGTCTGGAAAGCCGAACGCCCACTTTCGCCGCAACCGCGGCACCTGCTCGACCGTCAGCCCCGCGGCAGCGGCCGGCTGAAAGCGAGCGCTCGTGGTGGGATCGGGGCTCATGCCGTTCCACTGTGGCCCGACCGACGGATCGCCCATCGGCATGCCACTCCCGCACCGGTTCGGCATCGCCGCAGCGGAGCGGTCTGCCACGTTTCCGAAGGGCCTACCGGTCAGGTACTCGGCAAGCCCACGCTTGTCCTGCTCCGAGAGGGCGCTCGCATTGGCCGCCATCGTGCCGGTCGTCAGCGCCTCGAACACTCGCTCAGGGGAGAACGCCCGGAGGGCCTCGCGACTGACCGCGTTGGGGACGAGACTGGTCGTTCCATGGCAGACCGCGCACCGCTCCTCGAACATCACGTAGCCTCGTGCGTCCGTCACCCCTTGGGGTGCCCCGGCGCCCAGACCCCCGCCCCCCGCCGAGGTCGTCATCGGTAGGAACACCGCAGCGGCGACAGACGCCACCCAAAACCATCTCATCAGCGTGCCTCCTCGCTACTCGACGCCAAACGCGAGCAGCACGTTGCCCGGAACGCTCGTGACGATGCTGTAGCCGGAGCCCATGAACAGCATGCCCCCGACGATCGCGGGCCCGTGGCCACCGATCGAGCCGCCCTTCGCGCGGACGCCGTTCACCGTCTCGTACTCCTGCATCGTGTTGTATTCCCAAAGGATCTCGCCGTCCCCCGTCGAGTACGCGCGCAGGATGCCGTCTCTCCCCCCCGTGAACACGGCGCCGGGGATGACCGTCACCGCCCCGAGCAGTGCCGAGCTGCACCAGCCCGCCTCCGGGTCGGAGCAACTCGTCGGCTTCGCGTGCGGGGTGTACCAGACCCTTTCGCCCGTCGCGGGCCGGAGCGCGGCCATCGCACCGGTCTTATCGGGGAACCCGACGGCCCTGTAGTAGAGCTCCCCATCCGCGGCAGCACCGAGACCTCCGCCCTGGTTTGGGCCGATCGTGTCCCCCGCCTGTGCGACCCAGAGCACGGCGCCGTTGTTGTCGGGATCGAGCGCCGTGGTCCTTCCGCTCTCCTGCCCCGCAATCAGAATCTGGCGCCCGTTCGGGAGTGTGTACAAGACAGGCGATCCGGACACGTCGTCGTTGGCACCTGAGCCTGGAAACGAGGAACTGATGTACCCGGGGCAGTTGATCCTGAGCTCGGCAGCGGTCGCTCCACCTCCCCCGCAGTTCAGATCGTTGGCCAGGAGCTGAGTCGACCAGCGTCTCTTGCCGGTGTCGAGGTCGAAGGCAATGACGGCGTCACTGGATCCCGCGTCCGGCACGTTGATATAGCCATTGCTCGTACCGACGTAGAGGACCCGGCGCCTGTAGTCGAGCGTGGGTGCCACCCAGATCGAGGCACCCGCCGGGCCGTACAGCTGTGTGCCGGCGGAGTTCTTCCTGATCGGTCTGGGACGCTCGGGGATCGTGTAGGTCTTCCAGATCTGCCGACCGGTCCCGGCGTCCAGCGCCACCACGCTCCCTTGGGACGTGCAGCACTCGTACGACATGTTGGCCATGCCCTGGAGCTCCTCCCAGGAGGCTACCGACACGTACAGGCGTCCCCCCTGGGGATCGAGCACCGGCGAGCCCGTGATCTTCGTCATCTCATGGTCGTCCACAGACACCGTCCACAGCTGCTCGCCCGTTTCGGCGTCCACGGCGTAGACGTTCGCCCGGAAATCCCCGAAGTACGCGACATAGCGGTCTTGCGAACCGGTCAGCGCTCCAACGCTGACGGCCGCCACCACGGCCTCCCCGGCGTCGAAGGACCAGTGCACACAGCCGGTCTGTGCGTCGAGCGCGTACACCACGCCGTTGTCGCTACCCACGAATACCCGACCCCCGGCCACCGTCGGCTGGGCCCGGACCGCGCCGCCGTCCGGAAAGCCGAACGCCCACTTCCGCCGCAGTCGCGGCAGCTGCTCGACCGTCAGCCCCGCCGCAGCGGTGGGCTGAAAGCGCGCGCTCGTCGTGGGATCCGGGCTCATGCCGTTCCAGTGCGGCCCGGCGGACGGATCCCGCAGCGGCATGCCACTGGCGCAGCGGTTCGGCATCGCCGCAGCCAGGCGGTCCGCCGCGTTTCCGAACGGGCGACCGGTCAGGTACTCGGACAGACCGCGCTTCTCCCGCTCCGAGAGCCCGCTCGCATTGACCACCATCGCACCGGTCGTCAGCGCCTTGAACACCCGCTCCGGGGAGAAGGCCCGGAGGGCCTCGCGACTGACCGCGTTGGGCACGTCACTGGTCGTTCCATGACAGACCCCGCACTGCGCCTCGAACATGACGCCGTATGCGGAATCCGTCACCTGGGCCCAGGTCGCCATCGGCAGCAACGTCGTGAAGGCAACAGATGCTGCTACAAACCACCTCATCGTCGCGCCTCCTCCCGGTCCAAGCCCGCCCGGTCCGGGGAGAATCAGATCCGTGCTCGAAGGGGCACGCCTCTGGAGCATTTGCTCCGCTTTTCGCCCCGAGAATGGCAGCAAGACCGCCTGAGGGTCAAGTTACCGCGAGTTGGCGGTAGTCCGGTGTAACCGCTACAGCTGGACGGACTGTCTGATGCCGGGGAAAAATAAGGACGCCATGGATCGCGACCGGGCCTTTGAGGTCGTTCAGAAGTTCCAGAACGAGTCCACCAAGTGGCTCTTCGGTCTGGATGAGGCGGCGAGAACTCTCTCGTGGGCGTTCTTCACGCTGCTCCCCTACACCGACAAGCTCCGGCAGACCAAGGCGCTGCGCCAACCCCACGTGTTGTTCAAGGGTCCCACCGGAACCGGAAAGACCGATCTGGTAACGGCCTGTGCGATGGCGATCGATGCCAAGTTCGAGCGGATCCAGGGGCTCCCGACGTACATGCCCGAGGACATTCTCGGCTACGAGACGATCGTCGAGGAGCTGGATGGCAGCCGCCAGATCCACTTCAAGCCGGGCAAGCTCATGGCGCACATCGTCCTGATCGACGAGGACAATCGGTTGACGGGCAAGACCAAAGCGGCGGTGCTCGAAGGCATGGAGGAGAGCTCTGCCTCGCTCACTTCGGACTACGGGAACCTGGGTGTCGGCGAAACGAAGATGGTTCCGCTCTTCCCCCTGTCCGGGGACTTCGCCGATATCGAGGGTCCACGCTTCTTCATGGTCATCTGCACCGAGAACATCTTCGGCGAGGAGGAGGGAACATTCCCGAATCCCGTGGCGCAGCTGGATCGAACGACCCTCGCCATCTACATGGGCGATCCGGAAGACGAAGCGGACGAAGCGAAGATCGTGGCTCGCAATGTCGTGGGCAAGAAGGTGGAGAAGCTGACCAACCTGCACGAGGTGCTGGACATCGCGCAGTTCATCTTCGACAACGTCCCCACATCCGAGTACGCCGATCAGTACAGAGTGAGGTTGATCCGAAGTACCAGACCCCACAGAACTCAGGGTCGAGCGGCGCGGACGGTCAAGGAGTACATCCGGGTCGGCATCTCGCCGCGCGTCCACTTTCATCTTGAAGCGGTCGCTCGAACCTTCGCGTTCTTCAACGGCGACTTGCTCGTCACGCCCGACCACATCAAGGCCGTCGCACCATACGTGCTGGCGCATCGACTGGTGCTCAAGGAGGGGATGGAGTTCTCTGTCACTCGCGAGGAGGTGCTCGCTCAGATCATCAAGGACATGGAGATCCCTCCGTGGAAGTAGAGGAGGTCTTTTCCAGATTCCGCGAGCTCAATCGGGGTGCCAAAGCCAAGAAGAAGTCCACTAGCTTTTCCTTCGGTGAGCATCGAAGCGCCTTCAAGGGTTCTGGCTACGACATTGTCGGGGTCGATCAGTGGAGAGACGGGCAACCGCTCAAGGACATCTCCTGGAGCCTGAGTCTTCGCACGTACCCGGACAAGATCTACAAGATCGAGAGGATGGAACCGAAGGAGATGCGGACCATTCTGGTCGCCGACCTCTCCTCTTCGACGTTGTTCAGAATTCTCCAGGACGCCAACAAGGCCCTGTTGCTGCTCGATCTGATCGGCGCCATCGGCTTGACGCGGGCACACGTGCAAGACCCGGTCGGACTGCTCGGGTTTTCAGACCGAGTTGAGCTGTACCTGAAGCCCAAGCTGGGCAGCTCGCACATTTTTTTCATGGCAAAGCGGATCTTCGAGAAAGTGCAGTTCGAGAGAGAGTATCCGACGAAGCGGACAACCGACCTCTCCGTGGCTTTGAACTTTCTGGCCAGTCGCCTGAAAATGAGACACTCAATAGTGTTCATTTCCGATGTGGTGGATCTCCTGAACGAGCCAGACGCCTTCGACTCCGGCCTGCTTGGCAGTCTGGGGTCGAAGCACGATATGATCGTGCTGATCCTGGACGACCCCGAGGAACATGTCGTGCGGAGCAAGCTGGGCTACGTGAGGGCCACCAACATGGAGACAGGGGAGGAGGTCGTGATGTCGGCACGCCGCGCGGGGGCCGTGCGCCGACAGATCGAGGAGTCCCGGGAAGCGCTGATGGCGACCCTGAAGCGGCGAGCGGGGATCGATTCGGTTGTGCTGACGCCCACGAACTGGTTCGAGGAGCTCTCCACCTTCTTGATGGCGAGATCCGGTCGCTGAGCCCGGGCACGGCCGAGGTCGCCCGCAGAGACCGGGAACATTGACCATGAAGCGCAACGCAATCGGCGCAGCCATCCTCCTGCTTCTCGCCCGAAACGTTCTCGGCCAGGAACCAGCGCCCTTGACGGTGGAGACCTTGAAGCCGGTTCCCACGGTCGTGAAGTCGAGCGAGCCGTTCGTCGTTGTGTACCGGGTGAAGTTTCCCGACCTGATTGGCGAGGGTCGTGAGCTGGTCGTTCTCGAGGATCGAATGGTGCCGGAGAATCTCTCCGTCGACCCCTTCGATGCCAGCTCCGTGGCGGTCGTGAAGCGAAGGGTTGGTGACGAGCACATCTGGGATTTCGCCTACACCTTTCGAATGCTGAATCCCACCAAGCGAACATACGTGCTGCCGAGGGTGCGCTTCTTCTGGTTGGTCCGGGATCTCGGCGAGACCATTGAGGACGCTGACGCGCAACTGATCGACAGCGATGAGCTGTATGTCAGCTATGTGACTACTGTGACCGAAGATCCGGTGATCGATGTTCGAGATACCGTCGAGCTCGGCAGCTTCAGGACAAGAGCGACGATCATGAAAGCGATCGCGTGGACGATCGCACCGCTGCCGCTGGTCGTGTGGCTCGTCCTGTTCGTCAGACTGATGAGGAGGCCCCGGCTAGCCCGTCAGGATCCACTCAAGGGGGAGGATGACCTCGAGGCGCTCGAGGTGTATCTGGAGCCCGCGGCCGGCCAGACGAGGCGGCAGCTCGCCCGGCAGCTGAAGGTACTCGGTGCCATGGACCACCAGTCTTCGCCAGGGAATGGACAGGCATGGCTCGCGCTGGAGCGCAGTCTGGTCATTTCGTTGAAGGACCTGCTGCGGGCCGAGCTTCCAGAGCTGAATCCTGGAGATACTCCCAAGGACATCAAGGCGCACATCGAACGCAGCGTCAAGAGCGGAACGCGAAAGGACGCCCTGATGACGCTGGCCTCGAAGATGGTCGTGTATCAGGGCGGGTTGGAGCAAGGGAAGCCGGCTCCGGTTGAGGATGCGGAAATGGAGGCCAGGCGGCTCCAGCGGTCGCTCAGGCAGCTTCGCCCACTTGTGCGTGTGTCGACGAGCCTCGCCGATTGGGTTGATCGCCGGAGGGGGGCTCAGCTAGGGGGCGACGGCTAGAGCGCCATCACGTATGAGCGTAGCGTGGCAAGAGCTTGTTCGTTTCGTCGAGACGGGACTGGTGGAATTCCTGGACACGGAATTCGGTCAAGTGCGGTACGCCGACGAGGCGTTCGCCATCTGGCTCGGCGGAGCGATCGTCGGCCTGCTTCTGTTCAAGATCGCCTGGACGGCGCTCCGCCGGCGAAAGCACTCCCGCCACCACTCCGGTCACTTCGTTTCGTACGAGCACCGGCGCGGACTAGGGGTAAAAGCGCTCAATACCATACCGAAGCTGGGTCTGGCAGTGGTGTTGGTCTGTCTACTGGTGGCGATCGCGGATCCCTTCTTGACCAGTACGGAGGAGGTGTCTGGATACGTCGAGTCGAGAATCAGAGTCGATCTCGTCGACACGTCTGGCTCGATGTCCTGGGAGTTTCCTGGCACCGGCAAGTCCAAGGCGGAAGTTGCCAGGAACGCGCATCTCGAATTCCTCGAGATGCGGGCGGGGAAGAACGACCGGGTGTCTCTGTGGCTCTTCTCGAACTACCCGTACATGGTCGACGACTTCGTGATAGACGATGAGCTCTACTACTTTCAGGTGTACGACGCACCGTATGTCACGACCCAGCGCATAGACAAAGCCATGATGGTGCCGCGTGAAAAGGTCAAGATCATCGCGGCCGAAGGCGACACCAATATCATACGGCCGCTCGAGGCCATCCTCAGGCACTTCGACAACGATGCGACAGAGCTAACGGACGGTGAGAACCAGAACCGGGCCGTGCTGATCATCACCGATGCCGCTATCGATCGGTATCCAGAGGCGCAGTTCCAGGAGCTCAAGAAGCGGAACATCGTGCCCTACATCATCTTCATCAACACGAGCAATCTCCGCATTGCCGGCGCCACGAACAGCCATACACCAAGGCTGGTTGAGCGAGTCCGGGAGCACGGGGGCGACTACTTCGACGTCAACGATCCGCACAGCCTGGCGAGCGCCTACCGGGCTATCGACGAGCGCGAGGCGGTTCGAGTCGAGGTCAAGTATCGCGCGCTGAAGGTGCCCATCTTCATGCGGTTTCTGCTGGTCGGCAGCATGATCCTGCTGATCGTGATCCCGCTCGGCTTGACCAGCGAGCTGTTCTGGGGAACCGATCCCTAATCCGAGGACTCGACATGATGAATACCCCGTCTCGCGATAACTTCCTCAGGCAACAGAGCCCCGTTCGCTGGGCTGTGGGCCTGGTGTTGGCGATCGGGTTCCTGATCGTTGTTGCTGTGCCAGCGTCGAGCCTCGGCAACTTCTATGCCCATCTAGAGGGGTTGAGCTACCACGTCAGGAATCGCGACCAGAGTGCCGCGCAAGCCGAGCTGGACGAGATCACGGCGTTCTATCAGCGCAGTCGCAGGCTGGGCCTGCAAGAGCTTGCGGATTCGTACCTGTTCAGCGACTCGTTTCTCCACCAGGCGGCCTTCTCCTACTTCACGGGCGACTACGAGACGATCGTGTCTGATCTTCAGGACAAGGTCGATGACCATCGCGCGTCGTATCTCCTCGGCGTCGCGAAGTTCAGGCTCGCCCAGCTCCGCTACCGAGCGATCGAGGGCGACAGCGCGGCGGCGATCCGGGCCAGAGCAGACATCATCAACGAGGTCCTGGAGAAGGTGAATCCGGACTTCGAGCGCGCACTCAGAAGTGATCCCGGCGAACGGTTCGACTACACGTGGAACTACGACCTGACAAGTGATCCGGCGGCCATTAAACGAGCCCTGGAAACCTACGTGGAAATCGAGCCCCCCGAGCTGCAAGAAATGCAGCGCGAGGGTGTGCCAGTCAGGCGGCGAAGAGGGTAGACCGTGTCTGACCTATGGGCCGCGGTGCTCAACATCACCTTCGCCAATCCGGAGTACCTGGCACTCCTCCCCATAGCCGGGGTCGGTCTGGTTCTCACCGTGCTGGCGTACTCCATCAAGCGGCGCGCGAGGCCCGCGAAGACCTACGGGTCCTCCTACCCACTGATCGGCAGAATCAAGCTGTGGCTCTTCGCACTGGTAGTGCTGACCATGACGATTCTCGCAGCTGCAAGGCCGTACTTCAGCTATGGGGCGTCGAGTTTTGAACGGGGGAGCGTCGACGTCCCCGTGGTGTTGGACATCTCGGCCTCCATGTGGGTCAAGGATCTCAAGCCTTCGCGCCTCGATCTGGCCGTGCGGGAGATCCTCAACCTGTACGCCGAAGACATCCTCAGGGAAGGTGATCGGGTGGGGCTGTTCGTGTTTGGTGGTACCGCGTTGAGAAAGGTCCACCTGTCGTCCAACAGCGAGAGGTTCCTCAGAGAGGTCGGGAGGATCCGGCCCCCAACCACTCTCACGGGCGACGCTTTCCCCTGGGATACCGACGTGGCGGCGGTCTTCGAGCATGTTTATCAGTCCCTGGACAGTCAGGACCGGTTCGTGGCCGGAAGCCGGGACTGGAAGCCCACGAGACGGACCGACCGGTTGGTGCTTCTGTTCTCAGACGGGGATTATGCTGCGGACGCGGAACAGACGCAGCGGCTGAATCAGGCGCTGTCCGAGCTTCAACGGAGAGGCTTGAAGGTCTATCCAATCGGAATCGGCGCACGAACGGGTGTACACCTGTCAGACGTTCTCCTGGACTACAAGAAGGGGCTCGACTACGACGACACGCTCGAGGAGGAGCTCGAGACGATCAGGACCCGGCTCGATACCGACGCCTTGAAATTCCTCGGAGAGCGCAGTGGCGGCCGAACCTTCATCATCGACAACGCAGAGCTGAGCGCCACCAGCTTTCTGAACGACGTCGTCAGCTCCCACCGAAGCATCTCGTTCGAGCTGGTTGCGGACGATGACCAGCAGGAGATCTGGCGCTACGTCCTCGGCCTGGCGATCCTGATGTTTGCGGTCGCAGTCGCCGTGTACTGACAACGACCCGAGAGCGGCCTACTCCTCGTTGACCGGCACGTTCAGTGCGTTCGACGACCAACGCTGGGGTCGCACGGTCATCAGCACGCTGTGGGGGAGTGTCGGCTCGATGACCTTCGCGTACCGGTCTCCCTCCTCCGCGCCAAGATAGCGGTGACTCATGGGCAGCAGGTCTGCCATCGTCGGCTCGCGGAGGGAGGCCACCGGGCCCTCGACAACGACGTAGGTTGAAAAGTCGCTCGTCATCAAGAAGGTGATGAAAACCCCTTCCTGGAGCGCCCTGCCCTTCAACGAGTCCGTCTCCGTGATGATCGAGATGTCGCCGCCCGGCTCGTAGCCGTACCACATGGGTACGGACAGGGGGCCGCGCCCGTCACGGGCGATGGACATCACGGTGATGTGAGGTTCGGCCAGAAACGCCTCGCGCTTCTCGCGCGACATCGGGTTCCTCAGGCTCTCGAAGAACTCCTGGGCCGCGGGGTCGATCGGGGTCGTGGTCGCCATGCGAATCCTCCTCCTTGCGAGCCGTATCTTCTTCTACAGTACACTAAGCCATGGCCAGTGTATGCGTCTTGGGAGGTTCGGGTACCTACGGAGCCGTGCTCGCCGACACACTGGTGAAGAGTGAGGCGATCTCGGAGCTCGTGATCGCTGGGCGCAACGTAGATCTGGCGAGGTCGACGGCAGCGCTGCTGGGGGAGAAGGCGCGGGCTCTTCAGACCGACATCCTGGACGAGGAGAGGTTGGTCAGGGATCTGCGTGATGTGGACCTTGTATTGAATGCGGGCGGGCCGTTCGAAGCCGTCGGCATGCCGGCACTGCGCGCGGCGATCAGGGCCCGGCGTGACTTCTGTGATCTGTGTGATGTGGGAGCGATCATCGACAAACAGCTCGAGTTGCATGACGCTGCACAGCAGGCCGGAATCACCGCGATCGTCGGTGCGGGACACACGCCGGGCTCCACGGCCGTGCTGGGTCGATACGCGGCACTCCGTCTCGATGAGGTCGACACGATCCGCACCTACTGGGTCGCCGATGCACGCATGACGAGCGAGCAGCAGCGGGAGCTGCGCCAAGCTGCCGGAGACCGCCGTCGCACCTTGACCTCCGTCGAGGCGCGTCTCAAGGCCATCTCGGAGCCGATCCGTCTCTATCGCGACAAGCAGTGGCTCACGGTTCCCCCACACACCGTGAGCTCGGAGGTCCCGCTGAAGCGCGGGGAGCCCCTGCCGCTGCCACTCGTCGGTGCCGGCGAAGCCGTCACGCTGCCGCGCTGTGTCTCCGGAGTGAAGGCGGTGAGCGACTTCGGCGGTCTCTATCCGCCCCACCTGAACGAGCTCCTCGAGGATCTGAGCGCGAGCATTACTCGAGGAGCGCTGACACTCAGACGAGCAGCAGAGCTCTGTAGCGAGAAATTCGAGGCGGATTCTGACCGGCTGCTCGCTCGTAGCGGCGAGGAAGATCAGACGGGTGCCTACGCGACAGCCGTCGGCAGGAAGGATGGGAGGCCGGCCCGCTGCGACGTCGGTTTCCGGGGGTGCTACGAGTCGTCGATCCACGGAACAACGGTCCCACTCGCCGTAGGAGCACTCGGGATTCTGCGTGGCGAGGTTCAAGACAAGGGCGTGCTCGGTCTCGAACAGGCCTTTGAACCAGCGAATTGTGTGAGGCAGATCGCGGACTACTGGTTACCGCGACCTGCCGACGCTCCGTTGCTCGACGAGGCGATCACTTTTCTGAACTGACCCCGCACGCTCGGCAGTCGTGAAGCTGCCCACAAGTACCCGCTGGAATCAAGCTGCTCCCGCACGCTGCTGCCGCCGTCGCCCGGCCCGCCTGCGGCCGAACAGCAGCCAGCCCAGGCAGGTCCCCAGGATACTCGGGCGCAGGCAGCGGAGCCCGAGCCCCAGCAGCTCGCCCGGAGCAAAGGAGGCGGCCGCATCGAATGGCCCCACGCGCCCCCGCATGACGACCCGCCCATCACGCGCCTCCACGCGCTCGATCTGCATCTCCGTGTTCAGCTTCGGCGCGCGGATCCGCATCAGAGAGCTTCCTCGGCCGCTCTCTCCCAGATTTTGCGCACGCGCTCGGCCTCGTCGTCGACGTGTCGCTCGCCGAGCACGAGGCCCTTCACCATCCTGCCCGAGGCGTTGGCCGAGACGACGCCCGAGCCGTTGAAGCCGACGCTGACGATCACGTTCTCCGCGTCGGGCAGCTCCCGCACGACCGGCCGAGTGCTGTTCGTGACCGCTATCGGGCCGCCCCAGACCGCCTCCATGCGTTCGCCCTCGAGAAACGGGTAGCGCCGCAGCAGCTCGGCGTGGATGCGCTCGTACTGGGCGTCGTCGCGGTCCGCCGCCTGGTCGAGCGAGGAAACGCGGGCCAGCGGGCCCTCGTCGATGTTGCCTCCGCCGCCACCGAAGAGCAGGCGGCGCTCGTAGACCTGCGCGTAGTAGAACTGGATCCCGGCGTCGAGCACGACGGGACACGTGCCAAATCCGATGCGCTCGAGCTGCTCGTCGGATAGCGGCTCCGTGGCCATCACGTGGTTGTGGATGGGAACGACGACGCCCTTCAGCAGCGGGAAGCGCTCGCTGTAGGCGTTCGTTCCCATCACCGCCTTCCCGGCGGTCACCGAGCCGCTGGCGGTATGAACCACCACGGGGGAGCCGGGCTCGACAGCGCGCACGGGGGTGCCCTCGTAGAGACGCACGCCACTGCCCAACACCGAGGCGCGAAGTCCCCGCACGAGCTTGTAGGGCTGCACCATGTGCCACGCCGTGTGGACCAGTGCTCCGCGGGCCGCAGGGCCGCCGGCGGCGCCAAGCTCCTGCTCGCTCAGCAAGTGATTCGGGACGCCTTGCTCCTCGAACTGCTGGCCCATGCGCTGGAGCGCCAACCACCCGTCGTCATCCCACGCCGCGTAGAGGGTGTGCTCGGGGCGATACTCGCAGTCGAAGCCGCCCGAGCTGATCCGCTTCCGGAGCTCTTCCCGCGCCGAGATCAGGAAACGCCCCTCCGCTCGCAGCTCTTCAAGCGGAAGCGAGATCTCGGCGAGGAAGTCGGGGGCGACGCAGCCAAAGTTCCGTCCGCTGGCTCCAAACCCCGCGTGCTCTGCCTCGACCACGACCACGTCCAGGTCGGGACGTTCCTGCTTCAGGTAGAAGGCCGCGGAAAGACCCGCGTAGCCCGCTCCCACCACGACCACATCGGCCCGCTCGTCGCTGCGGAGCGGCTCGGTCCGCTCTGCGGGCCCGGGGTCGGCCCAGAAGCTCGTCGCATACGGGAAGTCCCCCATCTCGCTCTGCCCTCAGTTTCGCAGGGCTACGTTCATCACGACGGCCGGCCGGAGCCCTGTCTAGGAGGCGAATACTACAAGTCGCGCGCAGTCGATGCCATTCCGGGATTGTTTGACGTCGGTCGTGCTCCTCCAGTACAGCGTCGATCATCGCATCCACGAGCTCCTGACGATTTGGCTCCGTTCCACTCTCTTGATCTTTCTACGGGGCGTGGGCATGGTTGCCGCCCTAAAGTAGAGGGATCTGTAATGACACTTGAACTGCAGCCGGCCCCGGCGTCCATGCGACTGGCGGCACTTCTTTGCACGGTCCTCCTCGGCTGTGGGCCGATGGGGGACTATTCCGGCCTCAGGCTTGGCGGCACCGAGGCGCAGGTTCCAACCAGCTTCGAGGTCCTGGAGGACCACCAGGTGATCCAGCTCGAGGCCCGGGGCGCGATTCTGCCACGCGTCGTGAACCTCTGGGGCGTCGGTTCAGGCGACACCCTCTATGTATGGGGCGATCCCGCGTCGGGCTGGGCGAAGCGTGTCGCGGAGCGCCCGGACGTACGCGTGCGTATCGGCGACCGCGCCTACCCGCTGCGCGCCGAACGGGTGGCCGACGTGGCGGAGAGCGAACGAGTGGTCGCGGCCTACGATGCGAAGTACGGCGAAGAGCTCCGTTCGATCTTCGGACGACCCCCCACCGTCAAGGACTTCGAGCTGATCTACCGCCTGTCGCGACGGGACTGAGCGCCGGCCCAGCTGCACGACTCGCAGGCCTGCGTTCCCCTTGACGATCAGCCGGAATCCTGTTCAGGTAGCCGCCACTGCAAGAGATCGCGGGCCTGCGACGCCACTCCTGGTTGTCCCACGTCGCGGTAGGAGGAGACAGCGTGTCGATGCCAGGCATCTCGCTCGAAGGAAAGGTCGCCATCGTAACCGGCGGCTCCAAAGGAATCGGTCGTTCCATCGCTCTCAATCTGGCCGAGAACGGCGCCAGGGTCGCGATCGCAGCACGCGGCAAGGAGGCCCTCGAGAAGACGGCGAAGGAGATCGAACAGAGCGGTGGACGTGCGCTGTCCGTCCAGATCGACGTGCTGAACACCGCTGATCTCGTTCGCCTGCATCAAGAGACGGTCGCGCAGCTCGGAGAGGTCGACATTGTCGTCAACAACGCCCTCTATTCCGGGGGGGAAGGTGGGCTCCGTGCGGCAACGACGATCTCCGAGGACACGTTCGAGAAGACGATGCGCGGAAACGTGTGGGCTCCGCTTCACCTGGCCCAGCTCTGTCACCCGTCCATGTCGAAGCGCGGTGGCGGCGTGGTTCTCAACATCTCGTCTAACTCGGGGCTCATCGGCGATCCGGGTCTCGGTGCCTACCCGTCGTCGAAAGCAGCTCTCATCAATCTCACCCAGCAGCTGGGGAAGGAGTGGGCGCCGGATAAGATCCGGGTCGTCTGCATCGCTCCCGGCATCGTCCGTACGGATCTCGCCGCTGGGCTTGTCGATATGGTGGAGAAGGGCGAGATCCAGGCCGGACTGGGCGGGATCGTCGGCGAGCCCCAGGACATCGCCGGTCTCGCTCTTCTGCTCGTGAGCGACGCGGGGCGCTTCTGCAACGCCACGACCTATGTGGTCGACGGCGGCGAGACGGTCCGCGGCGCCATGGGATAGCGACCGGACGAAGCGACAACAGCCGGAGGTACACTGACGGCTGACGTGCACGATTCCTAGAGGACGAGGGTGTAGCGAAAAGGGAGTGGACGATGGAGGTCGAGCTTAACGCCGCCGAAGAGAGCCTCGCCGAGGGCCTGTGGAAAGGACTTCAGACGGGCGACCTCCCGCAGGAGCTCATGGGAATCAGCGTGGAGACGGCCTATCGCCTTCAGCTCGACATGCTCCAGCGACACCTCGCCGCGGGAAGAGAAGTCGGCGGCTGGAAGTCGGGGAACCCCCCGCCGTCGCTCCGAGAGTCGCTGGGAGGGAATCCCGCCGCTCCGCTCTTCGCCGACGCGTTCCTCGAGTCGGGATGCGCGCTGTCGCGGGGGATTCCGAATCTGCTGCTCGAGGTGGAGCTCGGCGTCGTGATGGGTCGTGATCTCGAAGGGCCCGACGCGACCCCCGACGACGCGCGAGCGGCCGTTGGGCGCCTGCGGCCGAGCTTCGAGATCGTCGGGGGCGCGATACCGCTCCCCAACGAACCCGAAAAATTCCGCGGCTTCCTCGCCAGCGGCATGGGGCACTACGCGGTCGTGAGCGGTTCCGAGCTCGGGGTTCCACCGGACTTCTCGGACCGCGAGCTAGACGTGGAGCTCTCTCTCGACGGCGTGCGCATCATGGAGCGGTCGCACAAGGCGGGCTCTCACTTCGAGGTGGTCGCCGGGCTCGCCAACCATCTGGCGCGGCACGGCCGGCGGCTCGAGGCGGGTCAAGGCGTGATCACAGGCGCCCAGATCGCTCACGTCCCGGAGAGGACGGGCGTGTACGCCGCGCAGATCGCCGGCGTGGGGGCCGTCTCGTTCGAGCTCACGGACTGACCCCCCTCATCATCTAGATCGACCGACAAGGGTCTATGGCAGAAGCGCCCGGCCGATCGTGTTGGCGTCCGTTCCGAACCAGACGGCGCCGCTGGGCGCGTGGAAGACCATGTGGCGGACGCTGCCTCCTCCGCTCTCGATCTCGCTCATGCCGAGAAACCTCGAGCTCTCCGTGTCGAAGCCAACGAAGCGATTCGGGTAGACCCCGGTCTCGGCGAACCAGATGCGGTCCTGGTCGTCGACCGCCATTCCATAAGGGCGCGAGTCCTTCCCTCCGGGGGCTGGCCACTCCTGGAACTCGCTGCGCTCGGGGTCGTAGCGTCCGAGGTACCCTTCGGCGTAGTCCACATACCAGATTCCGCCATCGGAGGTCGCGACGAGTCGCCGCGGCCGGGCCCCCTTTCGTGGCAGCGTGATCTCGCGGAGCTCGAAGGTCTCGGGATCCACGGTCGCGAGCTTGTTCGTGCCGAACTCCGTGAACCAGGGCCGGTTCCGCGAGTCGACGACGATGCCGTAGGGCAGGGAGCGCGGCGTTGGGACAGGGACGAGCTGCACCTCGCCCGTGGCGACCGTCAACTTGCCGACGAAGTTTCCCCGCTGGACGCTGAACTAGATGTCGAACTCCCCGTCGAAGACGAGCGTGTGGGGGTCACCGGCTTCGGGCTCCGGCATGGGGTACTTCGTGATCTCGCCGCTCTCGGGATCGAGCTTGCCGATGTGCGCGGCCCGGTTGCCCGCGTACCAGACGCGACCGTTCGCGTCGACGATCAGGTTGTGCGGTCCTGCGCCCCGTTCCAGCTCGTAGCGCCGGAACTCACCAGACGCGGGGATCAGGTACGCAACGTAGTCGCCCTGCTGGCCCACGAACCAGGTGCGCTCGGCGTTCTCCACGTACGGGTCCCTGGGCCGCGTCTTCTCCCAGGGCACGAGCCACTCGGTGAGCTGGGCCGCCGCACCGTCCGCGGCCGCGGTCGAGCCCCCGAGCCAGGCCCAGGGAACCAGCAGCAACGCACACAGATACCTCACCCTCCGCATAGTACTAGCAGCGCTGGGATATGTAGCTAGAGGACTCCAGCCTCCCGCAGCTCGAGGAACGACTTCTGGAACGCGTCGCTCACAGCGTCGACATCGTCGGGCGTATGCGCCGCGGACAGGAAGAAGATGTGGACGCCGGGCACGACGACGCCGTTCCTGTGCAGGTGGGCGTAGAAGAGCTTCTCGAGCTCCGCCTCGGTACTCTGGGGTGAGGGCAGGTCCCAAGCGCTGCCGACCGGCTGGTCGGTGAACACGAGCTTGAACTGCGACTGTGCGTTCATCAGCCGCGCGGGCATGCCTTCCGCCTCGCAGAAGCCGTTGATCGCGCTTGCGAGGCGCTCGGACTCGCTGGCGAGACGCGAGTAGATCTCGGGCTTCGCTCGCAGGGTCCTCAGCACCGCGCTGCCCACGCGCATCGACATCGGGTTGCCGCAGAAGGTCCCCCCGCTGAAGATCTCGCTCCCCTTGCGGGTTTGACTGAAGCAGCCCATCACGTCGTCCGACCTGCAACCGCGCCGATCGGCATGCCGCCGCCCAGCACCTTGCCAAAGCTCGCCAGATCCGCCTTCACGCCGAAGAAGTCCTGCGCCCCTCGGTAGCCGAGGCGGAAGCCGGTGATCACCTCATCCAAGAGCAGCATCACGCCCGACTCGCTGCAGACCGAGCGCAGCTCCTGCAGGAACGGCCCCACGTCTACGCGAGGATTCGAGCTCTGGACCGGCTCGATCATCACGAGGGCCAGCTCGTCCTTGTGCTTGCGGATCAGGTCGAACGCGAAGGAGTTCCGGTACGGGAGTACGAGCAGCTGATCCAGCGTCTCGCGCGGAATCCCGTGTCCCAGCGGCAGGGTCTCCAGTCCGTCGGGACTCTCGCTCGGCTCGGCTCTCGCGAGCACGTAGTCGTGCGCCCCGTGATACGAGCCCACGAAGACCGCTACCTTCGTCTTCCCCGAGTAAGCCCTGGCGGCGCGAATCGCGTACATCGTCGCCTCGGTCCCGGAGTTGTAGAACGCGACCTTGTCTGCGCACGGAGACGCCTCGACGACCAGCTCCCCGAGCTCCCCCTGGTAGGGGTTCGGTAGGCCCAGGTGAAGTGCCACGTCCTCCGCCGTCTCCCGTGCGGCCGCGACGGCCACGTCCGGGTTGTGGCCCAGCAACAGCGGACCGAAGCCCATGGTGAGGTCGATGTACTCCCGCCCGTCCACGTCGGTCACGTGCGACCCCTTGGCGCTCTGCACGTAGAACGCATACGGGATGTTCACCGTGCCCACGACCTCCTGGGCCAGGACGCGGCCATGCTTCTCCGCGAGCTTTTGGGATCCGGGCATCAGAGCTTGGAGCTCCTCCAGAATCGCCTTCATCGGTCCGGACACGTCCGCGCGGGTACCCGTCATCGAGCTCTCTCCTTCTCGGTAGTTCGCATGCGCCTACCCGATCTCTCGGCCAGCTCTTGCATCCCCAGCTGCACCGGAGCCGCAGGCGAGCCGGATTCGTGCTTGACATGCAGGTTCTACCATGGCCCAATCGTCGAGCAAATCGCTAAAAATCGGACGATCCGAGGAGGGAAATCGGACGATCCGAGGAGGGATTCGGGATGCGTACTATCACCGCACTAAGCGTAGCGTTCGTGCTCCTCTTCACGGGAGGCGCCCTGGCGGACGAGCCGGGCGAAATGGGAGCCGGGGGCCCAGGGGCGAAGCTGAGCACGGAGCAGGAGGCGGAGGCGCGGAGCGCGCCAGGGGCGATCGAAGAGATCATGATCACCGCGCGGAAGCGGGAGGAGGGCGGTCAGAGCGTCCCCATCTCGATCAGCGCGTTCACGGGCGCCGAGCTCGATGCAGCCCAGATGCGCAACCTGTACACCGTAGCGGAGCTGACGCCGAACCTTGAGATCCGCAAGGTCTACGTCCAAGCGAGACCGGCCATCTACATCCGTGGTGTCGGCACCAGTGACTTCGGCGCGGAAGTCGCGAGCTCCGTGGGCGTCTACAAAGACGGCATATACATGGCGTTGCAGCCGGGCATGATGTTCCAGACGTTCGATATGGACCGGACGGAAGTCCTTCGCGGACCGCAGGGGACGCTGTACGGCAAGAATACGACGGGCGGTGCGGTGAACTTGCACTCGAACCTGCCTACCGACGAGTTCGAAGCGTACGGCCAGGTCACTTACGGGAACTATAAGACCTTCAACTTCGAGGGCGCCGTCAACATCCCGATCAACGAGAGAATGGCTTTACGCCTGTCCGGTGCGCGGAGGGACACGGACGGCTGGATGGATAACCATGGACCAGGCCACGATAAGTTCTTTGTAGAAGACAACTGGGGGTTTCGTTCCCTTCTCAGCTACCAGGCAACCGAGGATCTTGATCTGCTGTTCAACTTCCACGCGGGCCGGATTAAGGGCCCTTGGGTCTATGCGCAAAGAGGGCTCTTCGATCCCGACACTATCGATGGCAGGAGTTTCAACTTCATCGACCCTGCCACGCGGACCCCGGCAAACCCCGGCGGGGAGTTCAAGGATGAGGGCAATTTTGCCTGCCCGACGGACATCTTTGACAACCAATGTGCGAGCCTTGAAGGGGCTGTGTTCGGCGGTGACGATCGCCTCTACGACGCCACGACGCCCGAGCCCGTCGATGAAGAGATCAATCTATGGGGCGCCTCGGTGACGGCCAACTACGACATGGACACGCGCTTTGGCCCCGTTACCCTGACCTCGATCACGGGGATCGAGCGCGTCGATACGACCGAGTGGGAGGACCTCGACGCCGCAACCCCTTGGCTCTACCACTACAGAGATGACGACCGTAGTCACCAGTTCACACAGGAGCTACGCGCGACGTCGGCCGGAGACGGTCCGCTGCAGTGGCTCGCTGGGGCGTGGTACTTCCAGTCGAGCATACAAAGCCGGAACGACGCGTACTTGCCCCCGGACGGTTCTATCGGGGGCGACTTCGGGTTTTGGACGCAGAGCTCAAACGGCGACAAGTTCTTCACAGAGAACTACGCCTTCTTCGGAGAGGCGAGTTACGAGCTGACAGAGCGGCTCGGCTTCACCGGTGGGCTTCGCTACAGCTGGGAGAGGAAGACGAGCAGGCAATCTAGAAATGTATACTTTGGCTACGGCCCCTGCACCGGCCCCTATGACGCTGATGGTCTCCGGATCGACGTGACATTGAAGTGCTCGGCGTTTTCGGGAGACATACCCGCGCCAGACGTGGCTAACCCTCAGGGGACACCCTGCGGCTCCTCTCCAGAAGCCCAACTCCCCGAAAACTGCGGATCTGGCAGGGATGAGTCCGATAGCTGGGCGGCCATCAGCGGAAAGGCCGTGCTCGACTACCAGCTCACCGACGACGTCATGTTGTACGCGAGCTTCAAGCGGGGTTTCAAGAGTGGCGGATTCAGCAGTTCGTTGACCACCGGGGATAGGCTCGCAAGGGACCCGGCAACGCACGGCGCCCACGTGCTGAACACCACGGTCGACGAGGAGATCCTGCTAGCCTATGAGGCGGGCTTCAAGTCGATGTGGTTCGACCGGCGCCTTCGCTTCAACTTCAGCACCTTCTTCTACGACTACGATGACCTGCAGGTGTTCGCGCTCACGTCGGTAGGAGGGCAGGTCGTGGCAATCCTGGAAAACGCAGCGGATGCCACGATCTGGGGCGGCGAGATCGACATGTTTGCCCGCCCCCTTCCAGGTTTGGAGCTCCGGGTGGCGGCAGCGTGGCTGAGCACCGAGTACAAGGACTACGAAACGGCGGTAGCTGTCAGTCAGGGTGGTTCGGACTTCTCGGGCAACGAGATGATCGCTGCCCCCAATTACTCGGGAAGCGCGACACTTGCCTACGAGCTTCCTCTCATGGACGGCGTACTGCGAGCGGCGGTTTCTACGAGCTACTCCGACGAGGTCCACTACAAAGCCGACAACATCGACCGGGCCAGGCAGGGCTCTGTCTGGCTGGTGAACGGCAACTTCTCCTATCGGCTTCCCGATGATCGAACGGAGATCAGCCTCTGGATCAGGAACTGGAACGACAAGGTCTACGTCACAAACGTCTTCGACATCTTCGACTTCGGTCTGGATCAGCTGGGCTCCTCGAGGCCACGCATGTATGGAGTCACCGTGAGGTACGACTTCTAAACGGACGCGCCGGCCGATAGCAAGAGACAAACAATCCGCCCTGAAACGTGCCAGGCGGCCCTTGGCCGCCTGGCACGTTTGCAATCGCGGTACACTACGCTGGATGAGCTCCTGACTCGGGGAGGATCGTGGAGAGACCCGACACCGGGGGGCCGCTCAGAGGCCCATATGAACTTCAACCTGCATGGGGGGCGGATCAAGGGCCCTTGGACCTATGCTCAACGAGGGCTCTTCGATCCCGACGATGTCGATGGCCCGAGCTTCAACTTCATCGACCGTTCCACAGGCGACTTCAGGGATCCGTTCAACTGCCCGTCGCGACCCCAGGACCGCCGTCCTGACGGGGGCTGTGCGAGCCTTGGCGGGCATGTGTACGGCGGTAAGGATCGCCTGCACGACGCCTCGACGCCCGAGCCCGTCGATGAAGAGATCAACCTCTGGGGCGCCGCGCTAACGACCAACTACGACATGGACACCCGTCTGGGCCCCGTCACCCTGACCTCCATCACGGCGATCGAGCGCGTCGATTCGACCGAGTGGGAGGACCTCGACTCCGGCCCCCTTTGGCTCTACCACTACAGGGCCGACGACCGTAGCCACCAGTTCTCCCAGGAGCTACGCCTGGCGTCGGACGGAGACAGTCGTCTGCAGTGGCTGACTGGAGCGTGGTACTTCCAGTCGAATATCAGAACCCGCGCCGACGCGTACCTCCCGCCGGACGGTACGATCGGTCGCGACTTCGGGTTTTGGACGAAGTCGATTGGTGGCGACAAGTTCTTCACAGAGAACTACGCATTCTTCGGCGAGGCGAGCTACGAGCTGACCGAGCGCCTCACTTTCACCGGTGGGCTTCGCTACAGCTGGGAGAGGAAGCAGAGCAGGCAAGACGCGTCTAATTTCCTGGAATACGACCCCGACGACCCAGAGGGGGGTACCGCCCAGGGAACCCCTTGCGGCTCCAACATAGACATCCACTATGACCCGGCGAACTGCGGACAGGGAAGGGATGAAAGCGATAGCTGGCAGGCCATCAGCGGAAAGGCCGTGCTCGACTACCAGCTCACCGATGACATCATGGTGTACGCGAGCTACAAGCGGGGCTTCAAGAGTGGCGGATTCAGCGCTTCGTTGGGCACTCAGGAAAGGGCCGATAAGCTCTGCATGCCCACCGAAACGAATGATTGCTCCGACGCCTTCAACCCGGAGGCGACTTTTCCCGCCCCCAACTACTCGGGAAGTGGGTCCATTGCCTACGAGATCAATGTGGGGGACGGCGTAGCGCGAGCGCAGGTCTCTACGAGCTTCTCCGACAAGGTTCACTTCTACGCCGACAACCTCGCCCGGCACGCGCAGGGCTCGGTCTGGCTCCTGAACGGCAACTTCTCCTATCGACTTCCCGATGATCGAACGGAGATCAGCCTCTGGATCAGGAACTGGAACGACAAGGTTTACGTCACGAACATCTTCGACATCGCCGGGTTCGGTCTGGATCAGCTCGGGTCCTCGAGGCCACGCATGTATGGAGTCACCGTAAGATACGACTTCTGAAAACGAACCTGCGCGCCCGATAGCAAGCGACGCTAGGCTCCCGCGCACCGTGTGCGCGGGAGCCTTCGCCCGCGACGAAAGAGCGAATCAAAGCTCGCGCACCTGGCGTGGCGAGCGCACCGACGTCGTCGCGGTCTCCGACGGGCGCACGCCCGTAGACCGAGCCTTCTAGAGCGGACGTACACGGCCGAGAGCTAGTGGCCGGACGGGGCGAAACGGAGCCCCGTCCGGCCATTGCGTTTCTCAGGGACCGACTCCCGTCGCATGGGAGTCGGGCGCGAGCCCTGCCGCACGCAGGAGCGCGGCCCGAGTCTTCTCGACTTTGATCAGCGGAAGCGGTCGCTGGCTGGCCACCTCCTTCGCCGTATAGCGGACCCAACTCGGGGGGGTCTGCTCGCCGCCAAACGCCTCGACCATCCAGTTGAGCAGGGCTGCGACCTCGGCGTCGTCGAGCGGCGCGTTCGCCACGCCCGGCACGCGAATCAGGAACTCCCTGCCTCCGGGCACCTGCAGAAAGAGCCCCACGCTGCCCAGTCCCGGGACGCTGTCAGGCGTCTCGCGGCCGTCCTCCAGATGACAACCCTGGCAGTGCAGGACGTAGTGCAGCCGCGGACCCGAGAGCGAAACCTGTGCACCAGCCGTGAAGACGGCGATCGCCGTCAAGGCGAGGGGCGCGATGCACCCCAGCCGCTTCACGAATTCAGTTCTTCAGCTACGCCCAGCACCCTGGCCACGGTGCAGCTGTAGTTCTGGCTCTGAGCGCCAAAGCACCACAGGATGTCGTTGTTCTTTGGCGCCACGTAGATCGGCTTCTCTCCTTCGTTGCGATTGCACGAGCAACGCGCACAGGGGCCGTGTCCGCAGCAATCGTTGTAGGAGATCACGTAGTCCTTGTCCTCGACGGGATTGTGGCAGGTGCCGATCCAAGTAACGGCCGACATCTCCGTCCCGGGCGAGCAGGTGTCCTGGCTGCCGCCACAGCAGGAGCACAGGAAGCCGTCCATCGCGCAGTGACGCCAGTAATTGCAACTCGACGGATCGCCAGCGTCTCCCTCCAGCCCCGACTCGTCGGGCGCCGCCTGGCCGTATGCCCGGTTGATCGGGAGGAGGGGGAGACCCGCCGCTCCGACAAGAAAGGCCCCGCCGCGCGTGAGGAAGCTGCGGCGTGACGTGCCCCGCGCCAGCGACCGTGCCAGCACCTCCATCCACTCGTCGATCGATGTCCGTCTCGCTGTCATGGGATTACGCGGCTCCTTTTTGCTTGCGTTCGTCGGCGAAGTAGTCCTGGAGAGACCCCACGCCGAGCTCGTTCGCCTCGAACAGGCTCTCGACGTGCTCGCGAGAGTTCACGAGCCCTTGGGCACGAATCACGCCCACGGAATCGATCAGCACTGCGAACGGCAGGCGGCTCACCCTGTAGGTTACTCCGAGCTCTGTCGAGAGCAGATAAGGGAAGCTCTCCAGGCCCCGATCAGCCACGAACGCCTCGTGTTCCGCACGCGGGCCGTCGCTGGCCAGCAGCACACGGAGCCAGCGGCGCTCGCGGCGCACGATGGAGTCGAGTACCGGCAGCAAGGTCTTGCAGACCGGACAGGTCGGAGAGAGGAAGAACAGCAGCGTGTGCAGGCCGTCCGCTCGCTCTCCGCCGACGCTGGCGGGCTCGCCACGAAGGTCGGCGAGCTCGAAGGGGGGAGCGGTCTCACCCACACGGGGACCGGAGCCGGTCACGAGCGCCCCGACGGGGGCGATCCGCTCGTGGAGCACGCCGACCTGTCGCACCAGCGCCAGGATCACGCCCCCCATGATCACCACGGAGATCCAAAGCAGCACGTTGGAGATTCCTAGCGCCTGCTCCACCGTCACTCCCCCGCGCGCAAACGCGCCAGCTCGTGGGCTGGAGTGATCAGGCGGGTGGCGGCTGCATAGCTCGCCGCGAGGAACAGTACGCCCCCCGCGATCGTGATCGCGTCGAGCCAGACCAACGAGCGGGCCGCCTGCGGCAACAGGCACGCGGCCGAAGCAGCAGCCAACACCAGGTTGCGCGCGACGAGCGCGCGTGAGATCGGCTCATGCCGGGCCGGTCCGAAGCACCCGCAGTCGATGTGGCTGCGGCCGCGCGCCAGATTGACGCCGATCGCGGCCGCGTAGAGCCCAAACAGGCAAGCTCCTGCAACTCCCGCGGCCGGGCTCCAGGCCGGGACGAGGTACCCGACGGCGATCAGAACCTCAGCACTGATGGCAAACGCTGCCAAGAGCCCCATCGCAAACTCGGGAACCAGGCGATACTCGCTGAGGACGACACGGAAACCTGAGAAATCGCGCAGCTTGTGCAGCGCAGCCCAGCCAAGCAGCCAGGCCAGGCTCAGTCGGAGCATGAGCGCGAGTACGGGATCCACGGCCTTCCTCGCGCCTCAGGGGACCTCGAGCCATGACACGATCAAGCCGGCCTCTGACAGATCCCGCAGGTGCTCGCCAGTGAGGGCATCATGTACCGAAATCACTGGCGGCAAGGCGACGCCAACGACGAAGAGTACGGGCTCCGCGTCCTGGCTGACGCCGATCATGCTGGCTCCGTAGTTCGGAGCGAGCCGCGTCAGAAGAAAGTCCAGTGCGTTCCTGTAGAAGCCGCCGCTCTCGACCTGCAGGCTCTGGCGCAGGTTGTTCAGATTCGCGTTCCTCACCTCGATTCGCCGCACCCGCTCCTTGGACTCCAGGTCGTAGACCCATACCTCTGTGCCGTCGTCCTTGTGAGAATCAGCCTCGCCCTGGTGCATCAGCGCGTAGAGCGAGCCCGACGACTCGTGGACCGCCAGGTGCCGGACCCCGCCAACGCGCCAGCCATCCTCGCGCTCGTCGTCGGTGACCAGCGACCACGGCTCATCGGCCGCCGGCTGAGCCCCTTCGACGTGCACCTGGTGCACGAACCCCTCGTAGGAGACGAACACCACGCTATCCCGGAAGAGAGCAGCCTTCTCGGTGATCGGATCGGCCTCGGGATCGAAGAACGGCGCAGTGCGCAGGAACGTCTCTTCCGAGCCGTCCTCACTCAACGCCACGACCAGCACCGAACCATCGCCGCAGACCATCGCGAAGCGCCGCTCGCCAGCAGGATAGACCAGGCTGCAGCCCGGTGTGTCGATCTCGCGCACGAAGCTACGCGCGCGGACATCCACGATACTCAGGGAGGTCGCCGGTGTCAGGTTGAAGACAGCGAGGAAGCGCCCCTCATCCGAGAGCGCGACGCTCCCCGCCCCATGGGGAGGATAGTGCGCGATCTTTGTTGGAACTACGATCTCGGCCCGGTCTCCGAACGTGCGCCCGTCGTAGACCGCCACGAAGTCGGTGCGCTCACCCCGCCAGGTGCGCGAGAAGTGCGTCTGCGGCAGGTAGATCTCGTCGCCGTCATGCGAGAAGACAGGCACGATGTGGCCGAACTTGGCACCCCCGCTGAGCACGCCAAACTGGTCCCCGGTGTCGCCGTCCATGAGAGCGGAGCGGGTCCAAAGGAAGGCGTCGGTGAGCCACACCCGATGCGGCCCCGCGGCCCCTATGGAACTCGTCATCTCACCCGAAGCCGCCTGCTGGGCTCCGGCGTGCCCCAAAGGGAGAAGCGCCAAGGTCAGGATCGTTCCAAGGATGGTCAAGTTTCGATTCATATCGCTCCCGATCATACAGTGGTAAACTGCGCGGATACAAGGCCCTTTGCGCCATCCTGCGCATCTCCGATTAACGCCCACCCGCCGCTTGTATGGGTCAGGACGGATCGTATATAGGCTGCGTCTACGGATATAAGTCTCGCCTGGGCTGAAGCGCGGGAACAAGGAGGAAGCGACGTGATGAGAGCAACTCAGATGCACCGCCTGCTAGTGGGAGCGCTGGCAATCGCCTGCGCGCTGTCCCTGGGAGACACGGCACGGGCCGACTCCCACGAGGGCCCCTTGAAGATCTTCTCCGCGATGGAGAAGGATTTTACAACCCTCGAGACCCCCGACGGCAATGCCAACGTCGCAGGGATCATGGCTGTCCCCGGTATGGGGGGAGGAATCGCTCGCTTCGAAAAGGGCAAGACCAAGCTCGCCAACTGGACGTACTGGTACCCCGAGGTCGTGTACGTCATCAGTGGCAGGGGAAGGGTCTCGGCCGCCGCCCCACCGTTCACCTCGCCCCAAAACTACGACGTGAGCGCCGGCGACTTCTTCTTCATCGCGCCCTCGACCCGCATCGGGTTCGAGGCGCTGAGCGACGACCCGTTCCTGTTCTTCTACGCTGTCCCCGAATAACCCAGGGGAGTCTATACTAGGTC
The DNA here is from genome assembly GCA_965247115.1 of Myxococcota bacterium. Classification (GTDB taxonomy): domain Bacteria; phylum Myxococcota_A; class UBA9160; order SZUA-336; family SZUA-336; genus JAUXJB01. The sequence continues at coordinate 1,981,011 of CBDFGR010000002.1, read as the reverse complement.
ACATTCCCGGGACCCGGATCAGCCATCCGCGGTTCTGCAAAGGAGAGCCAGCATGGCAACGGCATTGAGCGAGAGCGAAGCCAAGAGCGTCGTCGAGGCCGATCGCAAGTTCCACCTGCACAGCTTCAGCGTGCCAAAGGATCTGCACCTCGGACCGAAGGACACCTTCGTCTCCGCCGACAACATCTACCTCTACTACGCCGACGGCACACGGGTGATCGACGGCCTGTCGGGTCTGGGCTGTGTGAACATCGGCTACGGGCGTCGCGAGATCGCCGACGCCGCCCACGAAGCCCTGGTCGCGCTGCCCTACGGGTTGACGATCGGCCGCGTCACCCACCCCTACGCAGCTCGGCTGGCGGAGAAGGTCGTCGAGAAGCTGCCGAGCGCCTACAGCCGCGTCTTCTTCGCCTCCTCCGGCTCCGAAGCGGTAGAGAGCGCCGTCAAGCTCGCCCGCTACTTCTGGCACGTTCAGGACAAGCCGAAGAAGAAGAAGATCGTGAGCCGCACTCGCGCCTATCACGGCGGGACCCTCTTCACCGCCGCCCTCTCGGATCTCCCTGGGATGCACGAGGCCTTCGGCCTGCCTCTCGATAACGATGTGGAGCGCATCTCGGCGCCCTTCCCCTACTACCGAGACGAGGGCGAGTCGCCAGAGGCCTACGGCGTGCGGATCGCGGGGGAGCTCGAGGCCAAGATCAAGGAAGTCGGCGCCGACAACATTGCCGCATTCATCGGCGAGCCCTTGCTCTTCGGTGGGGGCTGCGTCGCACCGCCTCCGGGCTACTGGCAGGAGATCCGCAGGATCTGCAACGAGCACGACGTGCTGCTGATCGCCGACGAGGTGGTCTGTGGCTTTGGCAGAACCGGTAGCTGGTTCGCTCAGCAGACCTTCGACTTCACCGCGGACATCATGTCCATGGCCAAGGGCATCACCTCGGCTTACATGCCCCTTGGCGCGACGGCGATCAGCGGGCGGGTGGACGAGGCGTTCCAGGAAGGCGACTTCTTCATGCACGGCTTCACGCAGTGCGGCCATCCCGCCGGCTGCAACGCCGCGCTGAAGAACATCGAGATCCTCGAGAGCGAGGGCATCGTCGAGCAGGTGGGCACCGAGACCGGGCCACATCTGAACGCCAGACTCAAGGAGCTCGAGAGCCATCCCCTGGTGGGGGAGGGCCGATCCGTCGGGATGATCGGCGCCGTGGAGCTCGTTCGAGACAAGGCGCGACGCGAGCCCTTCCCGACCGGCAGCCCCGTCATCACCGCGGCGGGCGAGAACTGCGTCAGCCGGGGGCTCTACACGCGCGGCGGCGGGTCCTGCATCGAGGTGGTGCCGCCGCTGGTGACGACCGTCGCCCAGCTCGACGAGATCATCGGGATCCTGACGGAAGCACTCGACGCGACCTACAAGCAGCTCGACGAGCTCGAATCAAAGGCGGAGAGCGCACCAAACTAGGAGAATGACATGACCATGCTCGACCTCTCGCTGGAGGGCAAGGTGGCCATCGTGACCGGCGGCTCGAAAGGGATCGGCCGCGCGATCGCGATCGCCTACGCGGAGAAGGGCGCGGACGTCGCCATCGCCGCGCGCGGAAAGGAAGCGCTGGAACAGACCGCGAAGGAGATCGAAGCGCGTGGCCGTCGCGTGCTCGCCCTTCCCACCGACGTGAGTGTGACCGCGGACCTCGAGCGTCTGCACGGAGAGACCGTCGCACAGCTCGGGGACGTGGACATTCTCGTCAACAATGCCGCCTTCGGCGGCTTGGAGAGGGCACCCGATCTCGACGAGGAACAGTTCGACAGGACCATGAGGACAAACGTGTGGGGGCCGCTGCGTCTCGCGCAGCTCTGCCACCCCGCGATGAAGAAGCGCGGAAGCGGCGTGATCCTCAACATCGCGTCGAACGAGTTCGCGATCGGCTCCATAGGCATGGGCGTCTACCCCCCATCCAAGGCGGCACTCAGCAACCTCACGATCGTGCTGGCCAAGGAGTGGGGCAAGGAGGGGATCCGCGTCGTGTGCATCGCGCCAGGGCTCGTGCGCACCGAGATGGCGGCCGGCCTCGTCGAGATATTCGACAAGAATCCCGAGACGCTGGCGAAGTACAATCCGATCGCTCGCATCGGCGAGCCCGAGGACATCGCCGGCCTGGCCGTGCTGCTGTCGGGCGAGGCGGGGCGCTTCTGCACCGCCACCACCATCGTCTTCGACGGCGGGGAGATGAACCAGGGCGTTCTCGACTGAGAGTCCAGCGCGCCGGACCCGCGGGGGTCAGTCTTCGTCAGGCTGCGGCATCACGCAGAGCTGGGGGCTGACCCTTCCGCCGCGCTGGACACTGCTCAGCTGTCGCTATTGAGCTCGGGCAGGCACTGGCTGGCGAACAGCCGCAGATTCTTCTCCGCTTCGGCGTACGGCATGCCGGCGTAGCTGAACACGCCAGTGAACGTCTCGGCCCGCATGCGCTCACACGTGCGACGAATGCGCTCGACGCACATCTTGGGCGTGCCCCAGACCTGCAGGTCGAGGTACATCTCCAACATCTGGTCGGGACCACCGGCTGCAGCCTGAGTGGCCTGGGACATCTGCGCGTAGAACTCGTAGCCCTTCTCCTTCGCGAAGTGGTCTCCTCCGATCTCATAGTGCTTGACGGCAGTTTGCCAGTAGCGACCGATCCAGCGCACGGCCCTCTCACGTGCCGTCGCCTCGTCCTCATCGCAACAGACCCAGCCCGCAATGATCGGCGCCGGGGCAGGCACGCCGTTCACGTCCTGGTAGACGCTGCGGTAGCTGGTGAGCTCCTGGTCGATGACGTCCCAGGGCTTCTGGGGGATGACCAGGATCCCGAGGCCGAGCTTTGCCATGATCTCTACGGACTCCGGGGAGACCGCCGCAGCGTAAGTGCGACCGCGGAAGGTTCGCTCGGGCTTGGGACGGACGTCCTTGCGCGGCTGCTGGTAGTGCTGACCATCAAACTCGACGTAGCCCTCTTCCAGGCCATTCAGCACGAGCTGGGCTGCTTCGATGAAGCGCTCCCGCGACTCGCTCATCGGAATCCGAAAACCCTCGAACTCGGTCCGGCCCGCCCCGCGACCCAGACCCAGGATGAGGCGACCACCGGAGACATGGTCCAGCATCGAGACCTGCTCGGCGACGCGCACCGGGTCGTGCCAGGGCAGCACGACGACCATCGAGCCGAGCTTGATCGTGCTCGTGCGGCCGGCCATGTACGTCAGGAATTGCAGCACGTCCGGCACCATCGTGTAGTCCGTGAAGTGGTGCTCGACGCTCCACAGGGATTCGAAGCCGAGCGGCTCGGCAAGATCCGCCAGCGCGAGCTCGTTTCGGTACACCTCGCCGTCCGGGCGCGAGTTCTCAGGGTTCTGGCAGATCGAAGCCATCCCGATGTGCATCAGCGATCCTCCTTCGGGCGTTGCGGACTCGGGTTCCTCTTCCCCTCAGGCTGCCATTAGACGCCCAGGCGAGAGCCGAAGTCCAGTCGGAGGCCGAGGAGATCGCCGCAGCTACCTTCTGTTACCCCTTCCGCTACCCCTACCTCTGTTGCCGGCGACCGCAGTGCCTGGGTCGCCGGAGTGTGTCAGCATCCAGTCGCCATCCTGGTACTGCGTGAGATTCCAGGTGCGGAGGTCCCAGCCAGGCATGGGAGCGGCGGTCGCGTCGTAGGCCACTCCGGAGCCAGGTGCTCCCGGAGCCATGGAAACCGTGTAGAAGCTCAGCTGGTCGACCCTGGCATACCCGATTGACGTGAAGTTTGGCGCGTACTGACCGAGCTCGCGCTGAAAGCCGTTCTGAAGCTTCCAGACCTCCATCATGGCTGCCTCTCCCTCTACGCCCCGGGCCTGGCGGACGAAGCGTCCGAAGCCGCCGATCGCCATCGTGGCGAGCACACCGATGACGGCCACGGCGATGACGAGCTCTACGAGGGTGACACCGCGTTCGCTCCGCAGGCGAGCCTTCGTGCACTCCGGCACCACGGTGTTCGCCTAGCGGGATTCCGAGAGCTGGACGACGGAGAGAAGTTCCTCCACGCTGCTCGCGTCCTTCTGCGCGGCCTCGAGGGACGGGAGCCAGGCGGGTGGCGATCCGTCTTGCGCCTGCAGGGCCGAGACAGCCTGTTGCAGGCCCTCCTGGATCTGCCCCGCGCGCGTTCGAATCTCCAGCAAGGTCGTGTCGAAACGATTCACGCATGCGTTTATGTGCTGCGCCAGATCGAGCAGCTCGTCGCCCTTGCGCAGCGACACCCGCTGGGAGAGATCTCCAGCCTCGACTTGCTGAACGAACTGATGGAGTCGGTACAGGGGTCCTGCGAGGCGATTGGTGACGAATACCGCGAAAACGACCGAGCCCAGGATCAGGCCCAGCAGCGCCGGCCACAGGGTCTCGGCCAGGAACAGGAACTGGTCGGCAGCATGCAGACGCGCCTCCAGAGGTAGCGACGAGGACAGCTTGAACGCAGGGACGATGTAGGGCGCCATGAGGGCCAGGCCAAAGACCACGATCGAGTAGGAAAAGAGGATCGCCCCGATCCAGGCTGCGTATCTGCGCTGGAACGGATGAACCAGTCGCCAGGGTCGTCTCAGCATCTGCGTCCTCCCACCGAGCTAGCCGCCGCCTGCGTACTTGGCCGCCTGTGGAGGCGAGAGTTCGTGGCGGCGCACCCCTCGCCTCTTGTCACCTTCGGGATCGAGGCGCCGTCGCTTGACCAGAGCTCGCTAGGGGACGCTCTCGTCGTACTCGTCTGCGATGTGGCCGGCGGCCGTGAGCTTGCCGATCTCCTGCTCACTCAGGCCCAGCAGCTCGCGGTACACGTAGTCGTTGTGCTCGCCGAAGCATACCGGCGGCTGGCGGAACTCGACCGGTGTAGCGCCGAACTTCCAGAGCGGGCCGGGGTAGTCGTGCGTGCCGGCGCCCGCGACGGTCTGCTTGTGAAAGAAGCCGCGGGCGCGCAGGTGCGGATCGTCGAAGATGCGTGATGCCTCGAGCACCGGGGCTGCAGGCACGCCCGCGCTCTGCAGGCGCGTCATCAGCTCGTAGTCGGCGTGCAGAGAAGTGTAGGCGGCGAGCTCCGCATCGAGTTCAGCGGCATGCTCCGCCCTGCCCTCGTTGCTCGCAAAGCGCGGGTCCCTGGCCCATTTCGGGTTGCCGATCGCGACTCCGAAAGCGCGCCATTGCTCGTCATTCTCGACGTGTAATGTGATCCAGTGGTCGTCCATGGTCTCGGACGTTCCTGCGGAGCGCGCAGGATACACACCACACGGGTACCGACCGTGGACATCGCGATTGCCGATTGTGCGCTGCACGCGCCCATTCAAGCTGTAATCCATGATCGCCTGGGTGAACATCGCAGCGGCATTCTCGGCCTGGGCCATCTCGATCCGCTGACCCTCGCCCGTACGCTCCCGGTGACGAAGCGCCGCCATGACGGCAAGCGCCCCCTGCGTGCCCGCAAAGTAGTCGCCCGAGAAGATCGTGCTGGTGGTCGACGGATCGGCGTCCTCGTAGCCACGCAGCATAGTGTGGCCCATGACGCCTTCCAGGTGGACGCCAAGAGCGCGCGCCTCGGCGTACGCGCCCGTGCTCCCGTAGCCTGGGACCTGCGCGAAGATGATGGACGGGTTGGCCGCGCGCAGCCAGTCGTAGCTGATGCCGAGCTTGTCTAACGTGCCCGTGGCATTGTTCTCGTACACCACGTCGGACTTAGCGACCAGCTGTGCCAGCACGTCGAGGCCCTCTGGACGCCGCAGGTCGACGGTGAAGCTCTTCTTGTTGCGAAAGATCGAGACGAACGTGGGACTGTAGTTCCAGGGCCGCTCACCTGGCTCGTTGTTCGGATAGCCGCCTCCCCAGGCGTTCGCGTGGCGCAGCATCTGCTTTGCGGGACGAGCCGAGCCGCCGCGCGTCATCGGCTGCCACACGAACTGGTTCTCGGGCTTGATCACTTCTGCTCCCAAGTCGGCCAGCAGCATGGTCGCGAACGGCCCCGCCCAGGCAACGCAGAAGTCGAGCACGCGTATACCCTCGAGCGGACGCGGCGCTTCGCCGCTCGCTCGACGGACTGCGGGTCGAGGTGCCGGAGCTCTCGGAGCCGGACTGCGAGCGAGCTCGTCCAGCACCTCCTCCGTGTGCTGGCCCAGCAGGGGAGCCGGGCGCCGCAGCTCCCAGCCTCCGCTCGCCAGCCGAAACGGCCTGCCCGGCAGCGTTACGCGCCCGAGCTCGGGGTGCTCGATGCTCGCCCAGTAGCCGCGCCCGAGGAAGTGCTCGTCTTCGAACAGGTCCTGCATGGTAAAGAGCGGCCCGCACAGGACCCTTGCCCGGCGCGCCTCTGCCCAGATCTCGCGCTTCGCGCGCGCCATGCACCACTCGTTGAAGTGCGAGTTCCAGTCTGCCTTCACCTCGGGCTTGATGAGCTCCTCCGGATCGCCGAAGCGTGGATCCGCGAGCCAGTCGGCACCCTGCAACAGATCAACCACCCGGTCCGGGCGAAACCCCGCAGCGGTGAAGTCCACGTAGCCGTCCGCGCAGGCGTAGATCCCTCCAGGCAGCCCGATCGCGCTGTCTGCCGTGCGCTGTGTGCGCCGACCGCTGAACTGGTAGGCGGTCGTGGTCGCGTGGCGACGATCGCAGCCGCCAAGGTGGGTCTCGGCCAGGGAGACGTCCACGTGTTGCCCGACTCCGTGGCGCCGCGAAGAGAACAGAGCACCGAGGGCGGCGGTGGCGGACGCCGAGCCGGACTCGATGAGAGCCGCCGTGCCCGCCATCTTCACGGGCTCGCGGTCTCCGAGCCCCATCGAGTACATCTCCCCCGCAAAACCGTATAGCACGAGGTCCGTCAGCTTGTAGTCGCGGTACGGGCCGTCCTGTCCGAAGTTCGAGATCGACACCAGCGACAGATCCGAGCGGAGGCGCCGCAGCTCTTCCCAGCCCAATCCGAGCCCGTCGAGTGTGCCGGGTGCAAAGCTCTCCACGACCAGGTCGGCGCGCGCGGCCAGCGCCAGCAGATCGCGGCGTCCTGCCTCGGTCTTCAGATCCAGCGCGACCGAGCGTTTGTTGCAGTTCAGATAGAAGAAGAGCCCGCTCTTCTCCGGGTGCGGCTCGTCCTTTGCGAACGGACCGAGCTGCCGGGACAGGTCCCCCCGGGACGGCTCGACCTTGATCACGTCGGCCCCCAGGTCCGCGAGCAGCCTGGTGGCGTAAGGCCCTGCGATGTGCTGCGTCAGATCCAATACAACTACGTCATCCAGGGCCTGCACGGCGTGCCTCTTCAGCGTCGAGCGTCCGATCGCGCGAAGATCGTACCAGCTCGGCCGAGCCTAGGTCCGCTCGAAGGAGCGTTGTACTCCATTCCTGCGTGCGATAGAACCGTCTGCGGAGGAGCACAATGTCGAGAGCCATCTGGAACGACGTCGTCGTCGCCGAGAGCGATCGGACCGTGGTAGTCGAAGGGAACCACTACTTCCCGCCGGAGGCAGTGAAGAAGCAGTTCCTGGTGCCGAGCGAGACGACAAGCGTCTGTCCGTGGAAAGGGACCGCGAGCTACTATTCGCTCGAACGGGGCGACGAGCGCAACGAGGACGCGGCCTGGTTCTATCCCGATCCGAAGGACGCGGCCGCACAGATCAAGGATCACGTCGCCTTCTGGAGGGGCGTGGTCGTCGAGTAGATGATGCTGCGTGTGGCGAGCCGCTGGTTTGAGCGGAAGACGATGGATGACGGACTCACGCTACTCTGGGAGCCGCACGTGCATCCGCTGCTCCGCTGCAACATCTGGCACCTGCGCGGTCGCGACCGGGACCTCCTGGTCGATACCGGGCTCGGGGTCGCCCCCCTGCGAAGCGAGATCGCGGACCTGATCGAGAAGCCGCTCGCCGCCGTCGCGACACACATCCACTACGACCACGTCGGCGGTCTGCACGAGTTCGAGGAGCGCTGGATGCACCGCATAGAGGCGCCTCGCATGAACCCGTACGACGAGTTCAACCCGCTCGTGACCTCGCTATTTCCGGACTTCATCCTCGAGCAGCTCGCAGACGCCGGCTATCCGATCGAGCAGGACATGTTGATCGACGCGCTGCCGCACGCGGGGTACGACCCCGCCGACTTCGAGACGATCCCTGCGACGCCGACGCGCTCCCTCGACGAGGGGGACGTTGTCGACCTCGGCGACCGGAGCTTCGAGGTGCTGCACCTACCCGGCCACTCCCCGGGAAGTCTCGGGCTCTGGGAGGCAGCGAGCGGGATCCTCTTCTCTGGAGACGCCGTCTACGACGGACCACTGCTCGACAACCTGCCAGACAGCGACATCGCGGACTACATCCGGACCATGAAGCGACTGCGGGAGTTGCCCGTGTCCGTAGTGCACGCCGGTCACGACACGAGCTTCGGGCGAGAGCGCCTGATCGAGCTGATAGACGCATACCTCGACTCACGAGGCTAGAGCTCGCGCCGGTCCACGTAGGCATACCCCAAGCAGCGTAGTATTCGGTTGGGTCTGAAAAGGGGGTCCGTTGACCGATCTCCCTCGCTGGGCAGCGGAGCGACGCACGGTGTGGCACCACCGCGGGCAAGAGCGTCCGCCGTTCGCGCAGGCTCCCGGACCCGGTCAGGAATCCGTCTGGGACTACCCTCGCCCGCCGGAGATCCGGCCGGACGAGCGCCGGATCGTCGTGCGCGCAGACAACGTGCTGCTGGCGGAGACCAAGCGCGCCCTCCGCGTGCTCGAGACCGCGAGCCCCCCAGCCTTCTACGTTCCCGCCGCAGATGTGCGCTTCGAGCGGTTCGAAGCCAGTACAGAGAGCTCCGCCTGCGAGTGGAAGGGCCTGGCGCGCTACTGGTCGGTTCGCCTGCGCGATCGGTTCCTCGAGAACGTTGCGTGGGACTACCCCGATCCCTTTCCCGAGTACGCAGCCCTCCACGACCACCTCTGCTTCTACCCAGCCCGCGTCGCGTGCTTCGTCGACAACACGCATGTCGACCCCCAACCCGGCCGCTTCTACGGCGGCTGGCTGACACCCGAGCTGGTCGGCCCCTTCAAAGGCAGCCCCGGCTCGGAGGACTGGTGAGCAGGTTTCTTGAGAAGTCTCAAGAAAAAACACAACAGCTCTTGACAGGTCTTGAGAACTCGAACGAGTCGAACCGAGTTCTGTGCCGTAACTCTGCCGCTCGAGACAGTCACGCCTCTCTGCTACTCGTTCGTGCGAATTCGATTCTCGAAGTCTCTGTTGCGCTCGATCAGTCCGCACAGCGCATCCTCTGACACTGAAATACGTCGCGCTATAGTTGGGACCTCACTTCTTCTCGGTCCCGAACGAACCACACGATGAATATCTCTCTGAAGACCGTTTCAAATCACAAGCTGCTGCGAGGACTCGACGAGCTCGTGGCAACGAGCCGCCAGAACGAGGCGGATCTGATCGCGTATCTTGCGGAGGTCGATCGGCGCGAGCTCTATCTCGAACAGGGCTGCTCCTGCATGTTTCGCTACTGCACCGAAGTTCTCCACTTCTCGGAAGCAACAGCCTTTCGCCGGATTCGCGTCGCGCGGGCTGCGCGTGCATACCCTCTTCTGCTCGAGCGGATTTGTGAGGGCGCGATTCACCTGTCAGGAGCGAACCTGCTCGCGCCTGCGCTCAATCCGGAGAACCACGTGGAGTTGCTCGACCTAGCACGCCACAAGAGCAGGCGTGCGATCGAAGTGATCCTCGCCGATCGCGCACCGAAACCTGACGTGCCGGCGCGGGTGAGAAAGCTCCGAGAGTCCAGGCCGGCAGTTACGATCCTGACACCCCCTGAGACCGGTGGTCCGCCATGCGAGAGGTCGAGTCGCGAATCGGCCGTCTCGACTCCGGTTCCACATACCGGCGGAGATCAAGCGGGCAGTCGTTGCGCGGGACGACGGTCGCTGTGCATTCGTCGGGGCGAACGGCCGCCGCTGCAGCTCACGCGACTTTCTCGAGTTCCATCATCGGGACCCGTGGGCCAGGGCGAAGCGGCACTCGATCGACCGTATCGAGCTGCGCTGTCGGGGGCACAACCACTACGCGGCGGTGCAGGACTATGGGGCTGAGTACATGGCGCGATTCGCACGGCAAGACCACTCTCCCCGGGGAGAGTGGAACTCAAAGCGGAGCGTATGACTCGCAGGCGCCCCGTGACGGTGCCACTCGGGTTGACCCGGCGTCACAGAGAGGCGCGGTTGCTCGAGCGTGGGGAAGCACTAGGACATCCGAGTGAGAGTGCGGTAGATCTTGCCTAGCTCGGCGGGGAGTGATTCGACTTCGTCGATGATGAGGTACTGCTGGTCCGGACACATTCTTCTCAGGTAGTCGTGGCCGGCGCGGTCGACCGTGACGCAGAAGGTCTGGATGCCGGCCTGCTCGGCTTCTGCCAGCGCCTGCGCCGTGTCCTGGATGCCGTACTCGAGATCGTTTCGGTCGGGGCCGTAGTCCGTGTCCTGTGGAAAGCCGTCGCTCAGCAACAGGAGTACCTTGCGGGTCTCGTCCTGCCGACTGAGCTTCTGGATGGTGTGGCGGATCGCCGGTCCCATCCGGGTGTAGCCCCGCGGGCGCATCGCGGCGATCGCGTTCCAGACCGAGAGGCTGAGGGGGTCTCCGAACTCCTTGGCAACGTGGTACTCGACGTTGCGGCGGCCGTGGCCCGAGAAGCCGAAGATGCCGTACGCATCTCCAAGGGTCTCGAGCGCTTGCACCATCAACGCAAGCGCCTCCTTCTCGATGTCGAGTACGCACCGGGGCGGCTCTCGCTCCTGCTCTGGCGGATCGTGGATGCCCCAGAGGTAGTCGTCGGATGGCTCCTCCGGCGGCCCGGCAGCCGGGTCGAGAACCGCCTCGCTCGTCGAGGCGGAGAGATCCACGAGGAAGGCGGCGGCGACCTCTCGGCGGGCCCTGTCCCGTCGCAGGTACACTCGATCGCTCGGTGCGAGACCCGCGCGTCGGTCGATGTGTGCCTCGAGCGCGCCGTCCAGGTCGATCTCCTCTCCCTCGTCCACCCTGCGGACGCGTTGATAAGCTTCGGGCCTCGCATACTGGAACTGGCGGCGCACGCGACTGAACAGAATACGATGCCGGTGCCGCACGCCGTCGAGGAACCCGCGACCGTTCGATCCGGTGAGCCGCTCTTCGAGCAGTCGACACCAGCCGCGGAGGTAGATGCGCCGGCCGCAATCCCATTCGTCGATGAGGAAGCTCCGCTCGCCGCGGCTCACCTGCCCGAACGTGCGCCCCAGTGCTGCGCGGTCCATCTGCGTGCGGAGGTCGAGCTCGTCCACCGCGCTTCGCATTGCCTTGTCCGCGGCGGGCCCCGCCAGCTCGTCCGCTGGCAGGCCCTGGCCGCCCGGGCTCTCTTGCCCACCAACCTCGAGTCGGAGGCCTACCTCCTCTGCAAGCCGCAGGAGAATCTCCAGCGGGATTGCGGACCCGGCCTCGGCCAGAGTGTCGAGCAGCTGCTCGGCGCTCTCGATCCGGAGCCGCAGCTGGGCCAGCTCGAACTCTGGCCGGCCGCGGAACTCGACCGGCGCCAGGTCAGCCTCGATGCCCTCGAGCGACGGCGCCGACTCCGACTCGCCGGGCTGAGCGCTCGAAAGGCTCGTCTCCTCTGGCGCGGACCGGGAGGGTCCCGCGCCCGTCTCTTGGAACGCGTCGCGGAGCAGCTCGAGACACTCGATCGCCCCAGCGGCACTCTCGTAGACGTCAGCCCCGGGGTCCCGGACTCGCGCCAGCTCGCCCAGCATGGGCGTCAGGAGACCGGTCCGGTCCGACCCCAGCAGGGCAGCCACGGGTGCCTCGAGCGTGTAGCGGACCAGCGCCTCCAGGAGCGACGCTGCCCCATCGATCACGGGGTGCGCTCCGCGGAGGCCGAGCGCGAGGGTCATCGCGCGATTCAGATCCCCGCGCAGGCCGGGGTACGCGCGGAAGAGACAACGGTCGACGCGATAGTCCTCGAAGACACAGAAGAGCACGCGCAGGAGGCGAGCTTCGTCGAAGCAGTCGAAGAGCTTCTGGAGCTCGCCGGGCCGGACCAGGGTGCTCTTCGCCTCGCGCAACCGGAGCTCCGGGATGCGCGAGCGCGCGAGCTCCAGCTCGAACTCGTAGGTCCCGAACTCGAAGTAGCCGAGCTGGTGCATGAGCGCGACCCTGTAGAGCCCGAGGTTGGCGCGCGACTCCTCGAATTCACCAATCTGCTCCGGCAGGTAGACGAACAGCCCGTCGCTCATCGCAAGCGGGAGTGCCGCCGGCCGGAAGCTCTCGGGCAGAGCCTCCAGTGGCTCGAGACGGAAGATCCGACCCGATATGCCCTGACTGAAGAGCGACAGCAGGCGCTGCGCGTCGACCAGGTGCACCGCTTGTGAGGGGGAGGGCACGAGCTCAGGGCAGCAGGACGTCGATGATCTCGTTGATCGCCTGCTGCACGTCGGGATCGTCGCTCACTGCGCGAGCGACGGCAACGTCGCAAGCGCGGCGCGGCTCGATCTTCTGGGTCATGAGCTTTCCGGCGTAGATCAGGAGCCGCGTGCTGACACCCTCCTCGAAGCCGTGCTCGCGCAGATTGCGCACCCGCTCGCCGATCGTCGCGAGACGCTCGGCGGCGCGCTCGTCGACTCCGCTCTCGTGGACAATGATGCTCGCCTCGAGCTCCACGTCCGGATAGTCGAACTCGAGACTCACAAAGCGCTGGCGCGTGCTCGGCTTGAGGTCCTTGAGCACGCTCTGGTAGCCCGGGTTGTAAGAGATGACGAGCAGGAAGTCCGGATGCGCATCGAGCGTCTCGCCGCGCTTCTCGATCGGCAGCATGCGCCGGTGATCCGTCAGGGAGTGGATGAGTACGGTCGTGTCCTTGCGGGCCTCGACGATCTCGTCCAGGTAGCAGATTGCGCCCTCGCGAACGGCGCGCGTGAGCGGACCGTCCATCCAGACGGTCTCGTCCCCCTCCAGCAGGTAGCGACCGACGAGATCGGTTCCCGTCAGGTCCTCGTGGCATGCGACCGTGACCAAGGGCTCCTCGAGCCGGCTGCGCTGCGCCTCGGTACCCCTGTACAGGCGCCACGTGACGTGCTCCACGAAGCGGGTCTTGCCGCAGCCCGTCGGACCCTTGAGCAGGACCGGCAGCCGCGCCTGGTAGGCGGCGAGGAAGACCTCCACCTCATCGGCGACCGGGAGATACCAGGGCGCGGTGAGCAGGCGGTGGTCCGTTGCCGAACCTTCGAAGTCCGCGGCGGTCGGGCCGGGCCTCTCTCGTTCTCCAGTAGTCGGGGCGGACGGCATCTAGGCAGGCATGCTACGGGTCGGGGAACGTCGACGGCAACTCGGGGTCGTTCGCCGGAGAGGCAACACCCGGGGGGCGAGGACGTGGCCTCAGTCCTCCGCGAAGCGCTCGTCGCGCCAATCCAGTGCAGCACGCAAGCCGCGTTCGGCCCGGATCGAATTGAACTGCTCTTGCTCCGGCGTGCGGGAAATGTCGAACTGGACTACGAGCTCGAGGTTGTGCTGAATCGCGCTCAAGAACCCCATACCTTCCAACGCCCGGTTGACGGCGATTTTGTTCAGCTTCAGGCCCACCTGAGCGATCTTCGTGAGCTTGCGAGCGGTACGCTCGCACTCCTCCATCAGGCGATCAGGTGGCACCACGCGGTTGATCATCCCCAGGCGCTCGGCCTCGTGCGCATCGATCATATCGCCGGTCAAGAGCAGCTCCTTCGCCTTCGCGAGACCGACACTGAACGGAGTGATCAGGAGAGGAGGGCCCGTCCCGAAGCGGATCTCAGGCTCGCCCAGTACGGCCTCGCTGGAAGCGATCTTGATGTCGCAGAGCTGCGCCAGCTCGCACGCACCCGCGAGTGCATAGCCGTTGATCGCGGCGATCACCGGCTTGCTCAGGTTCCAGATCAGCAAGAAGGTGTCGATGTTCTCCTTGAGCGACTGGCGCCACTCGTCGGGCTGGCGTTCGTAGATCTCCCGCCCATCGCCGTCCACGCTCTCACCGCTTATGTCGAAGCCAGCCGAGAACGCTCGCCCGGCGCCCGTGAGGATGACGACGCGCACGGCATCGTCTCCGTCGATGTCGTTCAGCACGTGCCGTAGCTCCGCCATCATCTCCTGGCTGAGCGCGTTGAGCTTCTCGGGGCGGTTCAAGGTGATATAGGCGATGGCCTCTTTCTTCTCATACAGAATGGCCTGATATTCCATGTTCTCCTCCAGCCAGATTCGAGCCCTAGACCAGGGATCCTACATCACGCGATCCGCTCAGAGCTCCTTGGAGCGGATTACGGTCATCTTCTCGACCTGCATGTCCTCGAGCGTGTACGGGATGCCACCGACTCCAAAGCCGGATTCGCGCAGACCCGCGAACGGCATCCAGTCGACACGGAACGCGGAGTGGTCGTTCACCATGACGGCTGCGGCGTCGATTCGCTGCGTGACCCGCAGCGCGGTGTCGAGGTTGCTCGTGAACACGGCCGCCTGGAACGAATACGGGAGCGCGTTCGCGCGCGCGATGGCCTGATCGATGTCGTCGTAGGAGTACACGCACACGACCGGGCCGAAGATCTCGAGCGTGCTGACGCGCACGTCGTTCGGCGCGTCGAGAACCACGGTCGGCGCGAATGTTCGCTCGGAGAGCGCCGTCCCCCCGGACAGGATCTCACCGGAGCGATCTCGCGCTTCGCGGACCCACTCGTCGATCCGTTCGACCTCGCCGGGACGAATCAGCGGCCCCACCTCCGTGTCCGGCAGCGTCGGGTCGCCCACCCTGAGGGCGTTGGCGGCCGTGGCGAGTCGCGACGCGAGCTCCCGCGCGATGCTGCGCTCTGCGAACACGCGCTGAACCGACACGCACACCTGACCGGCGTGATAGAACCCCCCCTTTGAGAGCAGCGGCACAGCCTCGTCGAGGTCCGCATCCTTCGACACGATGACCGGGGCGGCACCCCCGTGTTCCAGCGCACAGCGAGCGCCCGGCGCGAGCATGGAGCGCAGCATCCAGCCGACGCGGCCGCTGCCGATGAAGCTGAAGAACGCGACGCGCGGATCGCTGACGAGCTTGCTCGCAACGCCCCTGTCGCTCGCCAGGAGCGCCTGTCCCCACTCCTCGGGAAGTCCCGCCTCCCTGAGGATCGACACCACGCGCATGCACGAGAGCGGCGTGGCTTCCGCGGGCTTCACGATGAAGGGGCACCCGGCAGCTACGGCGGGGCAGACCTGATGCACGATCAGGTTCACAGGGTGGTTGAAGGCGCTGAACGCCAGCACCACGCCGATGGGCTCGTGATGCGTGAACGCCAGCCGGCCACTGGAGGCCGGGTTGATGTTCATGGGGATCCTGCGACCCGCACGCGTGCGCAGCAGCTCTACACACTCGCGCACGCCATCGATGGCCCGGTCGACCTCGACCTGCGAGTCGATGAGAGGCTTTCCGCCCTCGCGAGCCGCCTCATGAGCAAGCTCGTCACGACGGCCCTGCATGAGCTCCGCGGCGCGTCCGAGGATCTCGATTCTTCGCGGCAGAGGGAGCCAGGCATCGCGATCGCGATAGAGCGCGTACGCAGTACCGAGCGCCAGCTCGGCCACGTCCTCACCCGCCGTCTCGATCTCCGCAATGACCGACCCGTCGAATGGTGCGTCGACGCTGGCGGGGCGCGAGCCCGCCTTCCCGCCTGGCACGAGTAAGGGAAAGTAGTCCACTGGCTAGCCTCGACACTCTTCTATCTCTCGACGACGAGAATGACAAGACGGACGGCGCAGGCTCGGCCGTTCTAGAATACGGCACCGGAGGCACGATGGACGCCCACTCTCTTCTCGCTCTGGGACTCCTGATCCTTGGCTTCGGCCTGATCTCGATGCGCGTCCAGATGAGCATCGTGACACCACCCATGGTGTTCGTGGCCTTCGGCCTGGCAATCGGCCCGTACGGGTTGCACCTGGTGTCCGTCGATGGTGGGGCCACCTGGGTGCACGCCTTCGCGGAGATCACACTGGCCCTGGTACTTTTCCTGGACGCCGCGCGTATCAACCTCCGCACCCTACGACGCGAGTACCACCTGCCCCTGCGGCTGCTCGTCGTCAGCATGCCCCTGACGCTCGGGCTCGGCACCCTCGTCGCGCTGGGCCTGTTCCCTGACTTCTCGATCTTCGAGGCTGCGCTCCTGGCGGCGATCCTCACTCCCACCGACGCGGCACTCGGGCAAGCCGTGGTGAGCGACCCGGTCGTACCGGTGCGACTGCGCCAGAGCCTGAACGTCGAGAGCGGCCTCAACGACGGACTCGCCCTACCCGCGGTCCTCCTGCTTGCAGCGCTGGCCGAAGCGGGGAGCCAGCAGGAGGTGACACCGTGGGTGGTATACACGGCGAAGCAGCTCCTGCTGGGGCCACTCGTGGGTATCGCGGTCGGGTACCTCGGCGGCAAGATCGTGCAGCGCACCTCGGAAGCGGGCTGGATGAACCACAGCTTCCAGCAGCTCTCGGGTCTCGCCCTCGCGCTGCTCGCCTATGCCGGCGCGGACGCAGTCGGCGGGAACGGATTCATCGCGACCTTCGTCGCCGGACTCACAATCGGGAACAGCGCTCGCTCCGTGTGCAGCTGTCTCTACGAGTTCACGGAGGTGGAGGGCCAGCTGCTGGTCCTCGTCACTTTCTCGCTGTTCGGCGCACTGCTGGTGGGTCCCTCGATCGAGCACTGGAGCGTGGAGATCGCCGTATACGCGCTCCTGAGCCTGACCCTCGTCCGCATGCTGCCTGTCTCCCTCGGGCTCCTGGGGGCACGCCTGAGACCCGTCTCGGTCGTGTTCCTGGGCTGGTTCGGACCCCGGGGTCTCGCCTCCATCCTGTTCGGGCTGCTGATCGTGGAGTCCTCCGGCATTCCGCACCGCGAAGAGATCTTCGCAGCCGTGACCCTCACAGTCCTCGCGAGCGTGTTGTTGCACGGTGCGAGCGCAGCGCCCGCAGCCCGTAGCTACGGCCGCCACATCGAAGGTTATCGGCAGCAGCAACAGGCGTTGCAAGAGCATGTTGCCGTCACCGAGATGCCCGTTCGCGTATCCCATCCCTCGCGGGGGTGAAGCGGTCGGCACGCGTCCGACCAGGTCGGCAAGCGCCCGATCAGATCGGCAAAGCGCCCGATCAGATCGGCAAAGCGCCCGATCGGCAAGCGCCCGATCAGTATGGTACCTCTCCCACCGTGAACTCCGAAACGGCGGAGCTGCTGAGCTCGAGCTTTCGTGAGGCCGTGCGGGAGCCCGGTCTAGCGTCGCGCTTCTACCAGCACTTCTTCACAGCAGCACCTGAGAGCAGGGAGCTCTTCGACGGCGTCGACATGACGCAGCAGGGGCAGATGGTGCTCCAGGCCGTCGGACTGGTGATCAGCGGGACCGATCGGCTGGATGAGCTCGCGCCCGTACTCGAGGGTCTCGGGTATCGCCACCTCCGCTACGGAGCAGAGGCCGACCTCTACGCCGAGGCAGCGCGTGCGTTCTGTGAGGCACTTCGCGACGTGCTCGGCGAGCGCTTCAACGACGAAGTGGAGGCTGCCTGGCTCGATGCCTTGAAGCTGATCGCGGACGGCATGATCCGAGGGGCAAAGAGCGTCGCCGAGCAGATGACGGACCGATCTGCGCGCGAGCCTCGGTCACACCAAGCGGACAGCTACCTCGCCAGGTTTCTCTCTCCGGCTCCCGAGGCTCCCGCCATCGCTGCGCAGGAGCCGCAGCTGCACGATCTGCCGCGGCGCGTGGTCGTCGAGTACGAAGGAGGAGAGAAGGCCGCAGGCACCGCCCTCCAGACGCTGCTCCAGATCTCACAGCAGAACGGGATCCCCCACATGTCCGAGTGCGGGGGCCGCGCCAGGTGCTCGACCTGTCGGGTGCTGATCCTCGACGGCCAGGAGAACTGTCTGCCTCGCAACCAGATCGAGGCGCGGCTCGCCCGCATCAAGGGACTCCCACCCGACATTCGCCTTGCCTGCCAGACCCGAGTCACCGGTCCCGTCCGCGCCCGCCGCCTGGTAGTCGACGCGGACGATGCGGTCGACGCGATGACCGGCGACGAGACTTCCGCCGGGCGAGAGATGAAGCTCGCCGTGCTCTTCTCGGACCTGCGAGGTTTCACTTCGTTCTCCGAGGAGCACCTCCCCTACGATGTGGTCCATGCCCTGAACCGGTACCTGGGAGCGGTGTGCGAGCCCATCGAGGAGCATCGCGGGTACATCAAGGACTACCTTGGCGACGGGATCATGGCGCTCTTCGGCCTGCAGACCAACCGCGCCGTCTCCCCGTGCGTGGATGCGGTTCGCGCCGCACTGGGGATGCTCCGGCGCATGTCGGACGTGAACCGCTACCTCCTCGCCCACGTGGGGCGCGAGTTCCAAATGGGCATCGGCGTGAGCTTCGGTCCCGTCGTCGCCGGTCAGGTGGGCTTCCGACTCAAGAGGCAGTTCACGGCGATCGGAGACGTCGTGAACGTGGCAGCCCGCCTCGAGGGGCAGACCAAGGTTCACGATGCGAGCCTGCTCGTGACCGACGAGGTGCGGGGCAACCTGGCAGAACTCGACTGCAGCTTCGGGAGAAGGCTCGAGCTTTCGCTGGCAGGAAAGAGCGAGCCAGTGGTCGCGCACGAAGTGCTTCCCGAGTAGATGGGCTCAGGCGACGTGTTTAGCGGTTGCTCCATACGGGAGGCCGCTTCTCGGCAAACGCCTTCGCTCCCTCCACAGCGTCCTCCGAGCCCCACACCGAGCTGACCGTACCGGCGCCAAGACTCTGCGCGTACTCGAGCGGGACCTCCATGCCGAGCTTGGCCAGCTGCTTGGTGGCCCGCACCGCGAGCGGCGCGTTCTGGCAGATGATCTCCGCCATCTTGGTCGCCGTCGGCAGGAGCTCGCTCTGTGGCACGACTCGGGTAACCAGACCGATCCGGAGTGCCTCCTGCGCGTCGATGGGTTCGCCGCTCAGCAGCAGCCACATCGCGTTCGAGAGACCGACCAGGCGCGGGAGGGTGAGCGATCCGCTCGGAGGACACAGGCCCACCTTGACCTCCGAGAGCGCGAAGACTGCGTTCTCCGAGCAGATCCGGATGTCGCGACTGAGGGCGAGCTCGGTTCCGCCCCCGTAAGCAAAGCCGTTCACCGCGGCGATCGTCGGTTTCACGTGATCCGTGAAGCCCCTGCGCCGAGAGGTGGTGCTCCTCGCCGGCTGCTCCGTACTCGTGGCGGCCTCCTTCAGGTCCCGGCCGGCGCTGAACGCGCGGTCGCCGGCTCCCGTGTAGATGACCACCCACGCGTCGTCGTCTTCGGCGAAGCTCGTCTCCGCCTCCAGGAGGTGCTCCACGAGCTCGCGACTAAAGGCGTTGAGGCGATCGGGCCGGTTCAGCGTGATGATCGCGATGTGATCCTGCTTGTCGTAGTTGACGTAGGCCATGTTCTTCTCCTCGTCCTGCTACATCTGGACGATCTTGCGCGCGTTCTCGGAGAAACTCTTCTGAGCCTCTCCGTCGTTCTCCATGTTGGCAAGAGCGGCGGGAACCTCGATGCCGCGCTGACAGGCTGGCCGTTCCCGCAGCGCGTCCCGCCAGCGTTTCAGGTTCGGAAGGCCGTCGGCCGAGACGCCGGACCACTTGTAGGTGCGCACCCAGCACCAGTTCGCGATGTCCGCAATCGAGTACTCATCGGCCAGCCACTCGGACTCGCCGAGCCTGCGCTCGAGGACCTCGAGGAGCCGCCGCGTCTCGTTCTGGTAACGGTCAATCGCCGGCTGGAGCTTCTCGGGGAAGTACCGGAAGAACACGTTTGCCTGACCCATCATCGGGCCGATCCCGCCCATCTGGAACATGAGCCACTGGATCACGCGCGAGCGGCCCTTTGCATCGCTGGGCAGCAGGCGCCCGGTCTTCTCGGCCAGGTAGATCATGATCGCGCCCGTCTCGAAGACAGGGAAGTTGCCCTCGTCGCGATCGACGATCACGGGAATGCGGCCGTTCGGGTTGAGCTTGAGGAACCAGTCCTGCCTCTGCTCGCCCTCGCTGAGGTTGACAGGGTGTGTCTCGTAGGAGAGCTCGAGCTCCTCCAGCGTGACGGAGGCCTTCCAGCCGTTCGGTGTCGAGGCTGTGTAGAGGTCGATCATGGCTGCTCCCGATCAGAGGTTTGGAGGATCAGCCCTCGAGCCCGGCGAGACAGCCAGCGCGTTCGAGGACGGGATTCAGCGCGTTCTTGTCGGCCACCGCGGCGTACTTCTCGCGCAACACGCCAAGAGACTTGGCGTGATACTTCTGCGGCTTCTGCGTCCACGTCTGCCCGTCCAGCTCGACGCTGAACTCCTCCTGGCCGGAGGCGATGGCCGCGGCGTTTGCAAGGGTCCAGGGCACGAAGAGGCGACCGATCTGCTGGAGGAACGGCATGAGAGTCGGCTCGAGACTCGACCACGCCTCGAACTCGCCCTCCTGTCGAGGCCAGAGCATTCGCTGTACCCAGGCCAGTACCTCGGGGGCACGCCCCTCGACGATCGCGCACGGCGTGGGATCGGTCCAGGCGTTGTAAATCTGCCCCCAGAGCCCGAAGTCGCCGAAGGCGGGTCTCGATCCGAACAGGTAGGGGCGCTCGGCCAGGTGGACGTTCAGCAGATCCAGAGCCTCGACAAAGGAGTCCTCGATCTGCGGCGCCGTTTTCTCGCTCGAGCCCACGAACCAGACGCGGTTCACCATCCTCTCCCTCACTTGGTCCACCATGCCAGCAAGCTGCTCCTCGCTTGCTGTCGGCAGCGCGCCACGCGCGATGCGTCCCGCGGCGCAGAGCTGATCTACGTCGCGGGCCCAGCGGTAGTGGAACATCCACTTGTTGCCCCACTCATCGCCGAACTCCTCGACGAGCGCGGACACGAAAGCCGCGGTCGGGTCCGTCGGCTGGATAGATGGCTCCGGGAAGCGGACCTCCAGCTTCTCGACGATCGGCGTGGAATCCTGAATGCCCTCGTCGTCGGGTGTCACGACCAGCGGGATGAGCGGGAGCTTCGCGTGCCTCTGGTAGTCCCCCTGAGTCTCCGCGGTGCGGCGGATCCACGCGTGCGGGATGCCCTTGTAGCGGAAGTACGAGCGAACCTTGACCGAGTAAGGCGAGAGCTCGGCACCGTAGATGCGAAACAGGTCTGCCATCGAGTCCTCCCTTTTCCCTCATCATCTCACAGAGGAGGCCGCCGCAGTTGTGGGCTCGTCCAGCTGATCTGGCCACCTTCGGGTACCCTGTAGTCATGTCGAGCTCAGTCCTCGCAGGTCCCGAACTCCTCTCCCGCATCCAAGCGCTGACCCCCCTGCTGTCGGACAGCGCTCCCGAGGCGGAGCGGATTCCAAGCCGGTAGATGAGGTGATGAAGGCGCTCGAGGACACGGGGGTCTTCCGCTTCTTCGTGCCGCGTCGTTTCGGGGGGCTGGAGCTCGACCTGGACACGTACGTGAGCATCGGGATCGCGCTCGGAGAGGGCTGCACGTCCACCGCATGGGTCACCACCTTCTGCATGGTGACCAACTGGATGCTGGCGCAGTTCGCGCCAAAGGCGCAGGAGGAGATCTTCGGCAGCCAGCCGTACATCATGGCGCCCGGCTCCATCTCGGCGGGCGGGGTGGCCGAGCCGGTCAACGGCGGGTTCGAGCTGACGGGGCGCTGGCAGTGGGGGACCGGCGTCATGCACGCCGACTGGGTCCTCGTGACCGCCAGTGTTCCCGG
This sequence comes from Myxococcota bacterium, assembly GCA_965247115.1. Taxonomy (GTDB): domain Bacteria; phylum Myxococcota_A; class UBA9160; order SZUA-336; family SZUA-336; genus JAUXJB01. The sequence goes on along the minus strand of CBDFGR010000002.1, from coordinate 1,959,282 downwards.
CGACGGTCCGCCAGACGTGCGTGTGTTGATCGTACCCATCGACCGAGTCGAGGTGATCGACACCTGGTACGTCGACGGAATGATCGGGACCGGAAGCAACGACATTGTGGCCGAGCAGGTATTCGTTCCCGAACACCACGCTCAGGCCGTCGCCCCGATCACTGAGGGACGCGGACCCGGCGCGCTCTGGCACGAGAGCGCCCTGTTCCGGATCCCGATGGTCCCGCTGCTCGGTCTGGCCGCGGGCAGCCCGGCCATCGGAGCGGCGAAGCAGGCCGTCCAGGTCTTTCGGGAGCGGCTCGGGAAGCGCGTTCTCTACGGGACGACGAGCCACCAGGCAGAGCAGCCTGCCGCGCAGATTCGTCTGGCTCACGCTGACGTGACCGTTCGTGGCGCCGAGCAGATGGCGCGCGCTGTCGCCGCCGAGCTCGCCCCCTGGGGCGAACGCGAGGAGATCTGCCCCCCCGAGGTCCGCGCACGCCTCCGGATGCAGGCCGGGCACATGGTGCGCACCTGCCGCGACGTCGTGCGAGACATCGCGGCAGCGAGCGGAGCAGCCGCACACCGCCAGCCGAGCGCACTGGAGCGCATCCACCGCGACGTCCACACGCTCGCCTCCAACACCATCTTCGACCCGGACACGAGCGGCGAGATCCTCGGCCGACTGATGCTAGGAATGGAAGCCGAGGGCCTGATCTAATGACAGGTCATAAGTCTTCGCCCTCGTCACGGCGGCGCATCAGCTGCTCGAAGTCCAGCGTGAGGGGCGCCGCTCGAGCGAGGACGTGCTCGACGCGGCCACGCACGGCGTCATCCCAGGCCGGATGCGGAAGAATGTAGAAGCGGTCCTCCCGGATCGACTCGAAGACGACGTCCGCGACCTCGGCCGGCTGCTTCCCCCGCGCGAGCATCGCCGTGGCTGCGGCGAGCGAGCCCTCATCCGGCTGGGATAGCTCGGAGCCGAGCTCCTTTGGACGGTTGCGCTCCGCGTCAAAGATCCGCGTGTTCACGAAGCCCGGGCACAGGACCGACGCGCTGATATTCGCGCCGCGGTCCTTCAGGTTCCTGTACAGCCCTTCGCTCAGCACCAGCACACCGTGCTTGCTGACGCCGTATGCACCCCAGCCAGGCATCAGGCCGGCGAGGGAAGACGTGTTCACGATGTGACCCTCTTCCCCATGTTCCAGCATACGCGGGACGAAGACCTGAAGACCGTACAGAACGCCCCAGAAGTTTACGCCGAGCACCCACTGCCAGTCGGGGTTCGGGACCTCCCAGACTGCCGTACCGCGACCTGCGTCTCCGCGGCTCGCCACGCCCGCGTTGTTACAGAGCACGTGGACCTTGCCGAACTCGTCGATCGCGCGCTCCGCCAGCGCCTCTAGGGACTCGCGTCGCATCGTATCCGTTGCAACGCCGAGCACACGATGACCGCTCTGCTCGAGCTCACGGACCGCCCGCTTGAGCGGCTCCTCCTCGATGTCGGCCAGCACGACCTGCATGCCTGCGCTCGCGAAGCGTCCCGCCAGGCCCAGGCCGATCCCGCTTGCCGCTCCGGTGACAACCGCGGTCTTGCCGCCGAACTCACGCATAGTTCTGCTCCCCCGTGGTGCGTGAGGCGAATTCTACTCGGGATTCACACAGCAGCGCAGCGGCTCGTCTCGCAATCCGGCGAGCAGGTTGTCGGCGGCGATCTCGGCCATGCCGTTTCGGCTGGACACCGTCGCGCTCGCGATGTGCGGGGCGATCACGCAGTTGGGCAGCGTGAGTAACGGATCGTCGGGGGAAACGGGCTCCGGGTCCGTCACGTCGAGCCCGGCAGCGAAGATCTCGCCCGACTGGAGCGCCTGGCACAGGTCCGCCTGGACGTGGATCGGGCCGCGCGCGCTGTTCACGAAGACGGCGGTGCTTTTCATCTTGCGAAACGCGGCGGCGTCGAACATGCCCTGGGTGGAGTCGTTCAGATCGACGTGCACCGACACGAAGTCGGACTCGACGAGCAATGTGTCGAAGTCAACCCGCTTTGCGCCGAGCTCCTTGTCCGCCACCTCGTTCGCAACACGATCGTGGTAGAGGACCCGCATGCCCCAGCCGCCACGGCAGCGGCGCGCCAGCGCGCTGCCGATCCGGCCCATCCCCACAATGCCGAGTGTTGCGCCGGACAGGTCGCGTCCAATGTGGCCCAGCGGCTCCCATGTCTTCCACTTGCCCGCTCGAATGTAGTCCTGGCCGGATACGATGCGACGCGCCGCCGAGATCAACAGGGCAAAGGCGAGATCGGCGGTGGCATCCGTGAGCACGTCAGGGGTGTTTCCGACGCGGATGCCTCGCCGCGTGGCCTCTTCGACGTCGACGTTGTTGAAGCCGACGGCAAAGTTGCTGATCACGCGAAGCCCAACTCCAGCGGCATCCATCAGCTCCACATCCACCGTCTCGGTGAGCAACGTGACCAGTCCGGCGCAGCCACGGACGCGTTCCAGCAAGACGTGACGCGGTGGCGGGAGCGGCTCGTCCCAGACGTCCGCGGCACACAGAGCGACGATCCGATCCAGCCCAGCCGCGGGAATGCGCCGCGTCACGAACACGCGCGCAACGGCCGTCTCGATTACTGCCACTGTTAGAGCCTACGGGGGCAGCGGCGTTCGGCACAAGCCGAGCCGTTCGAAATATTACAGATTTAGACAGACTTGACCGAATCTTGTAATGTCTTGAACGTGACCTCTCCCACGGCAAAGAGCTTCGTCCTCGACCTGCTGTCCACGCTGCGCCGGGGCAGCATGCCGGTGAGCGCGTTGGTGGAGGCGGGAGAGCTCTTTGACATCGCGGAGAACAGTGTCCGCGTCGCCCTCACCCGACTGCGGTCGGCCAACCAGGTCGAGCGTGATGCCAGGGGCCGCTATCGGCTCGGGGAAGGGGCCCGTCCCGTAGGGAGCAGGGTCACGTCCTGGCGAGAGGTCGGGCGGCGGCTGCGACGCTGGGACGCTGGCTGGGTGGGCGTTCTCGTGGGAACGCGGCCATCCGGGGGCACACGGGCGGAGCTCCGTCGGCGCTCGCAGGCGCTGCGCTTTCTGGGGTTCCGGGCGCTGAAGGCGTCTCTCAGCGTGCGCCCGGACAACCTGCGCGGTGGTTGCCGCGCACTACAGGCCGAGCTCGCGGATCTTGGCCTTCCCGCGGGAGATCTGGTCTTCGAGCTGCGCGCCCTCGACAGCGTGACCGAGGGCCGAGCTCGGGGGCTGTGGTCGGCCGAGTCGCTCCGAGACGCACACCGCAAGCTGCGGGCCAAGCTCGAGAAGAGCGCGGCCCGGCTCGCGGGAATGCCCGTCGAGCGCGCCATGGTCGAGTCTTTTCTGCTCGGCGGCCGGGTGATCCAGCAGCTCGTGCTCGACCCGCTTCTACCCGACGCAATCGTCTCGGGGACGGAGCGACGGGAGCTGCTCGAGTCGATGCGGCGCTACGACCGCCTCGGTCGCAACGCGTGGGCCGACTTCCTGGCACGCTTCGACGTCCCCCACCGAAGCGCGCCCGCCGACACCCGCATGGGCGCACAGGGGCCGATCGCCTTGCACGCTAGGCCCCAGACCGCAGGAGAAGAGAGATGACGGAGAGTGCCACGACAGCGAACGAGAGCCTGGACGCCGGCTGGAGGGCCGCACTCACGCGCGAAGAGGTGAAGAGCCTGCTCGAGCTGCACGACCTGCATTCGTGGCTCTCGATCGGGCTCGACTGGGCGCTGGTCTTCTCGGCATTTGCGCTCGTCGGGGTCTGGCCGAACCCCCTCACGATCCTGGCCGCCCTGTTTCTGATCGGAGCCCGGCAGCTCGGCTTCGCCGTGCTGATGCACGAGGCGTCGCACCGCACGCTGCTACGAAGCCGCACCACGAACGACTGGGTCGGAAACTGGCTGTGCGCCTATCCGATCTGGAGCGACCTGGGTCCGTACCGGCCCTACCACCTGAAGCACCACGCCAGGACCGGCAGCGACGAGGATCCGGACATCGCGCTGGTCAGACCCTTCCCGATCACATGGGCGAGTCTGCGACGCAAAGCCTGGCGTGATCTCTCGGGCCAGACCGGTCGCAAGTTCGCACGGGGAGCCTGGAATCGGACATTCGGGAGCTATCGCCACGACCCCGTCGCGCGGCGTGCCGCGCGTGGCGTCGTGATCACCAACGTCGTGCTGCTCGGCATCCTCGCGCTGTTCGGGCAGCCCGAGCTCTACTTGCTCTGGGTCGTGGCCTGGCTCACAACACACACGCTGGTGACACGGATCCGGTCGATTGCCGAGCACGCACTGACACCCGACCCCGACGACGCACTGGGCAATACCCGCACCACGCTCGCGCGCTGGTGGGAGCGGCTGCTCATCGCTCCGAACCGGGTGAACTACCACCTGGAGCACCATCTGCTGATGACCGTGCCTCATTACAGCCTGCCAAGGATGCACAGGCTGCTGGAGGAGCGCGGGGTGCTGGAGCGAGCCTGCCAGGAGCGCGGCTACTGGCGGATCCTGAAGCGCGCAGCCTCGCGTGCCCAGGCGGGAGCCGCCGACGAAGACAGTGGAGACCTCGCTCAGGTCAACGGGCTCTGAACCAGGCTAGCTTCCGGACCAGCGCGGGGGCCGCCGCTCCAGGAACGCGGCGACCGCCTCGCGGTAGTCGTCCTCCATGGTCATGCGTTCCAGCAACGCGTCGGCCTCGCGGACAGAGGCACCGACGTCGCGGTGCAGATCGGTGTAGATCTGTCGCTTGGTCTCGCGCAGCGATGCGGGAGAGACGGCATCGACCAGCTCGCGCGCGTACGCGTACGTGTGGGGCAAGAGCTCGGCGGGCTCGAGGAGCGCGTTGAGCAGGCCGAGCTCGTAGGCCTCGTCGGTCAGGAAGACGCGGCTCGAGAGCAAGAGGTCGTTGGCGCGCGTGAGTCCGATGAGACGCGGCAGCAGCCACGACAGGCCGTACTCAGCCGGCAGGTTGAGCTTGCCGTGGGCTGTCGTGAGCTTGGCTCCCTTGACCGCGAAGCGCAGGTCGGCGTAGCACGCGATCACCAACCCAACGCCGGCGGCGGGGCCGTTCACCGCTGCGATCACAGGCTTGGTGAGTCCGAAGTGGAAGGCGAAGTTCGCATCGAACTCCGGCCGCACACCGTAGCCCGGGCGCGCGAGCTCCGCGGGCGTGCCGGGGTCGTAGCCGCCGCGCTCCACGTGGCTCTCCAGGGCCGCCGTATCCGCACCCGCACAGAAGCCCCGCCCCGCTCCCGTCACCACGATCACGCGCACGTCGGGATCGCGCTCCGCCTGTTCGAGGATCCAGCGGTATTCCGTGTGCATCCGGCCGGTCCACGAGTTGAGCCGCTTCGGCCGGTCGAGGGTCAGCGTGGCAATCCTGTCCTCGATCTCGTAACGCGTGACCTTGAGCTCCACGACCACGGAGGATAGCCCGTCTCCGCCGCCACCACTTGAGACGCGGTCTCGTCTATCATCGAGAGCTTGGATTCAGCGAACGGAGGGCGGGAAATACCTTAGCGCTGAGTAGCAGGAGGAGGACGCATGGCAAGCGGGCAGGACGCGAGCAGCGACAAACATCTGCGCGACAAGTACGCAATCATCGGGGTGGGCGAAACGCCGTACACGCGGAACTCGGGCCGAACCACCCGGCACATGGGAGTCGATGCGGTGCGCAACGCCATGTCCGATTGTGGCATCTCGCCCGGTGACGTCGACGGGATGATGTCGTACCAGGTGAGCGACTCGACGATGTCGCCGATGATCGCGGCCGATCTCGGGATCCGCCTGAACTTCTACATGGACGTCTGGGGTGGGGGGTCCTCCACAGAAGCGCTGATCGGGCTCGCATCGGGGCGATAGAAGCGGGCATGTGCGAGACGGTGGCCGTCTTTCGGTCGATGAACGGCGCCACCGGCGCGCGCATGGGCGGCAGCGGCAGGGGTGGCACGTACAATACCCGGGGCATGTTCGGCGCGATCTACGGCCAGCTCAGTCCGGCGGAGATGTTCGCGCACTGCTTCATGCGCCATCTCTACGAGTTCGACACGACCCCGGAGCAGGTCGCGCACGTCAAGAAGTTCCACTCGTGGGGAGCGTCGAACAACCCCAAGGCCTACTACACGAACCGGGTCAGCGTGGATGACGTCGTGAGCAGCCGCGTGATCTGCTACCCGCTGCACCTGCTCGACTGCTGCGTCGAGACGGACAACGCCACGTGTGTGATCGTGACGTCCGCGGAACGAGCCTACGACTACCGACATGTGCCTGCACGCATCCTCTCGGTAGTGGGACGCTGCAGCAAACCGCGCATGGACATGCACTACCAGTGCGGACCCCTCACACGGGTCGCAGGCTACTACGCAAGAGACCGGCTCTGGTCACATGCAGGCGTCGGGCCGGAGGACATCGACGTCACAGGCTCGTACGATGCCTTCACCTTCACCACGCTGCTCCAGCTAGAGGACTACGGCTTCTGCGAGAAGGGCGAGGGTGGAGACTACGTGAGTGACGGGACGATCGGCCTGGGCGGCCGTCGGCCCAACAATACGAACGGCGGTCACCTGTGCGAGGGCTACACGCACGGAATGAACATGGTGATCGAGAACGTCCGGCAGCTGCGCCACGACGTGGACGACTACTGCCCCGAGGGCCCGGACGGGAAGCGACAGCACAGCTACGACTACAGCGAGGGCCGCTGCCGCCAGGTCCGCGATCCCGAGCTCACCGCGAACCTCGGCTGGGCAACCCCCAACACCGGCTCCGCACTCGTCATGCGGCGAGGCTAGGAGGAAACAATGGCACTCGAGGGCAAATACCTCGGCATGAAGCTGGCTGTAGGGGATACGGATCCCGAGAGCCGGACATTCTTCGAGTGGTGCGGCAAGCACGAGCTGCACCTGCAGCGCTGGCAGAGCAACGGGCTGCTCTCGTACCCGCCCGGTACTGCCAACCCGTGGGACGGAACTCCCGACTACGACTGGGCGCCCGTATCGGGTCGCGGAAGTGTGGTCTCCTACTGCGAGGTTCACCATGCGATCCATCCGGCGTACCGCTCGCACCTGCCGTACTCGACCCTGCTCGTCGAGCTCGACGAGCAGCGCGGCCAGCCGAGCGAGCACGAGGCACTGCGTTTCACCGGAAACCTGGTCACTCCGGAGGGCGAGCTCGCCCCTCCGGACGTCGTCCGCTCGGTGGGAATCGGGACCCGTGTCCGGGTCGTCTTCATCGACGTAGGGGACGGCTTCGGGCTGCCGCAGTGGGCGATCGACACGGACGTGGATCAGGCGGAGCCGCCCTGGCGCTACCCCGGATCCTAGAAATCGCAGGCCTCAGATGCCCTTGAAGATCGGCGCGGCCTCCAGGTAGCCCATCTCCAGCAGCTCGACGCGCGGGACCACGCGCGCGAACTCGTCTCGGATGGGTGCGACATCGATCGCCTTCGAGAAGCCCGGCAGCCAGTCGTCGTGATGGGACAGAATCACGCGCTTCGGGCGAACCAGGTCGGCCTGGCGTGCAACGAACTGCGCGAGCGTGCCCTGGATCGGCTCGCCGTCGATGTTGCCGCGCCCGGCCGCGGCCAGAATCGCGACGTCCGGCCGCAGATCCCGGAAGATCCCCGTCCAGTGGCCCGAGGTGTCCTGATAGAGCAAGCGGCCCTCCGGCGTGTCGAACAGGTACACGAGGGCGCCGCCATCTCCGCGTGGTCCCTGCGCGCTGGCCTCCAGATGACTCCTGACGTCGCCGTCGAGGCTTCCCATGTACCGCTGCAGCTCCCCGAGCCGCTCCTGCTGCTCCTGGTACGTGACCCCGAGATCACCGATGCAGACCTCGGCGGACGGCCCGAGCTGTCGCGCCGTCCACACGCAGGAGTGCTGACTCGGGAATACATCGACAGCGACGTCGTCCGAGAGCCGCACCTTCTCTCCCCCCGCTACCGGCATGAGCTGCGCCAGGGGAACACCCTGCATCTCCATCACACGCACCGTCTCATAGGAACCGACAATGGTTGCGCCAGTCTGCAGCGCGATACGCTCCGCACCGTAGAGATGGTCGAAGTGCGAGTGGCCGACGATGATCCAATCCGCGCGGTCGATCTCGGCTACCGAGATCCCGACGGGCGGCGCGGACGGAACGCGATCGATGTAGGCATCGAGAAACACCACCAGGCGACCGATCTGCAACCGAAAGGTCGCGCAGCCCAGCCAGTCGAGGGACGCCGTCATGAGGCGATTATGCTCCGGACATCCTCTCCGATCCAGTTTGTCGCAAACCCGGCGGGCGGGATAGGATTCGGGACAGCGACCCACACCGAGGCCCAGAGCGCCGTGGCGGCAAACCTGAGCCAGGAGTACAGGAAGGCGGAGGCCGCCTTCAAGAAGGCGCGCGACACCGACGAGCGGCTGGCGTGCCTGCGCGAGATGCTGCGCACCATCCCGAAGCACAAGGGAACCGAGCGCCTCCAGGCCGAGATCAAGACGCGGATCAAGCAGCTCGGTGACGAGCTCCAGGCCCCGAGGAAAGGCGGGGGTCGCCGCGGTCCCACACACACGATCCGCCCGGAGGGCGCGGCGCAAATCGCGCTCGTAGGCGCTCCCAACGTGGGCAAGTCCGCGCTCCACGCACGTCTGACGAGCTCTCACGCGGAGGTCGGCTCCTATCCCTTTACCACGGACGCCCTCCTGCCGGGAATGCTCCCGTGTGAGGACATCCTCTTCCAGCTCGTCGACCTGCCACCTGTCTCCCGCGAACACGCGCTGCCGTGGCTCAGCAACGCCCTTCAGCCGGCGGATGCCAGCATGCTCGTCGTCGACCTGCAGGAGCCCGAGTGTGTGGAGCAGGTTGCATCGGTACGCGAGATCCTGGGCGAGATGCGCGTGACCCTCCTGCCCGGCGCAGAGGAGCGCAGCGCTGGTTCCGATCCGGCTACTCCGGATCCCTTCGCCGTGCGTCTCCCCACGTTGCTCGTCGGAAACAAGGCCGACCAGAGCGACGATCCGGAGGGAGAGCTCGAAGCGTTGCAGGAGCTGCTGGACACGCACTTCCCTGGCCTGGTGGTCTCTGCCGAGAGCGGGAAGGGCTGCGAGCAGATCGGTCCCTGGTGGTTCCGAACCCTCGGCATCCTGCGCGTCTACAGCAAGGTGCCCGGGCAACCGCCGGAGCGGGAGCAACCCTTCGCGCTGCGGCAGGGAGATACGGTGCACGACGTCGCCAGGCTCGTACACCGCGAGCTCGCCTCGCAGCTCAAGTACGCACGCCTCTGGCGCGGAGCCTCGAAGGGCCAGCAGGTCGGCCGCGACCACCCCATCGCGGACGGCGACGTCCTGGAGCTACACGTCTAGGGCCTTGTTAGCCGCTCACGGCCGCACGCGAGAGCGCGACGTCCAGCTTCTCCAGCTCCTCGCGCGTGCCGTGCTCGCGGTCGGCCGGAGTATCACCGCCATCCAGGTAGACGCCCTGCTCTGTGTAGAGGAGGCGCGTGCGTTCGCCGGCCGGGGTGATCTCCACAGTCACGAGCGACGCCGAGATCCGGGTCTTATCGAAGTCAATGGTGTAGGCGTAGACGATGCGCTGGCCGGGCACGATCTCCTGGTAGTGCGCGTCGTAGCCGAGGACCCTCCCGTCGGGTAGCGCGGCCGTGAAATGCTCCCGTCCGTCGACTCGGAAGTCGAGCTCGAGCTTGCCCTCGCCCTCGCCCGGGCCGAACCATTGCCCCTTCGCGGCGGGATCGGCCCAGGCGCCGAACACTCGCGCCGGCGAGGCGTCGAAGAGGCGCTCGATATCGAACGTCGCGTGCTGCGTGGATCGTTGGGTCATCTCTTGGTCTCCTAGTTCCGTCGTCTATGTTTTCTCTTCGGCGAGGTATTCCCCAAGCCGGTCGAGGCTGCGGTCCACCATGGCGCGCCTCCTGGCAACCCAGTCGCCGGCGGTCCGCAGCGCGGCGGGCTCGATGCGGCAGGTCCGCACGCGCCCGACCTTCTCCGAGTGCACGAGACCGTCCGCCTCTAGCACCGCGAGGTGCTGGAGCACGGCCGGCAGCGACATCGGCAGCGGCTTCGCGAGTTCGCCAACCGAGGCCGGCCCGCGGCTCAGCCGCTCGAACATCGCTAGCCGGGTCGGGTCTGCCAGCGCGTGGAAGACGCGCTGGACGACTTCAGATTGGTTAAGCACTAACTTAACTGTTACATACCCTCTACCGTCACGCCAGCGATATCTGAGGCGGGTGGGTCCTCGCGAGCTCTGCGTAGAGGCCCATGAGTATGCAGACGGTGGGCCCTGTGATGGTTGCGCCGGCGTGTGTGAGGGAGAAGTGGGCGCGCGACGCAACGCCTGCGTGGGATCGCAGCACGTACGAGTCGGAACGGAGCAGATACGGAAGCGGGATCTCGATGATCTCCTCCACCTCGCCGGGCTGCGGGACGAGCTCCAGCGGTGGGGTGACGATGCCGACGATCGGGGCGATGCGGTAGCGGCTGTGGGTGTAGTAGTCGCCGAGGCGGCCAAGCACGCGGACTTGCTCGGGTGCCAGACGGATCTCCTCGTGGGCCTCTCGGAGCGCGGTGTCCTCCACGGCGGCGTCCCTGGGATCGGAGCGCCCACCAGGGAAGCAGACGTGGCCAGGGTAGGAGATGCTGTGATGCCTGCGCGTGAACAGAACGCTGAGCCCTTCGTGGCGATCGACGAGCGCGATCAGAACCCCCGCTCGAGTCGCCAGTCGCCGCAGCTCCGCTCCGACGCTCGACTCGCGGTGCCGGTTCGGGAGCTCGGCCAGGTCCTGTGCCACTTCGCTCGCGAAGTGTTCCTCGAGTGATTCGAGCGTCGGGCGCAGCGTTGGTTGTCGGAAGTCGGATTCGAGCTCCATGGGCGCCCACACTACCCCCTAAAGATCAGCCTTTCATTCTGACCTTGCAGGTGCAATCATCTCCTGTAGGAGGTGAAGAGTATGAAGATCGAATCCCTCGGACATGTCGTCATCAAGGTCCGAGACCAGGCCCGCTCCGAGAAGTTCTACAATGGGATTCTCGGGCTCCCGATCGTCGCGCGCCTCGCTCCAGACAAACCCCCGGGCTTCTGCATGACCTTCTTCAGCCTCGGCAACCACCACGATTTCGCCACCTTCGAAGTGGGCGAGGATGCCGAGTCACCACCGGCGAAGTCGCCAGGGCTCTTCCACGTCGCGTTCAAGATCGGCGAGAGCCTCGACGACCTACGAGAGGCGAAGGCCCATCTCGAGTCTCACGGAATCAAGCCGCGATCGGTGGACCATGATGTGACGCAGTCGCTCTACTTTGACGACCCAGACGGCAACAATGTCGAAGTCTACGTCGACACGTCGGACGTCTGGAAGCAGGACACGCAGCGCGTCGCACAAGCAAAGCCGCTCGAGCTCTGAGTTCCCTCCGTTAGCGAGCCTTCCACGCGGGTACGCGGCTGTCCCGGGCAGCGGCCATTCCCTCGCGTGCATCGTCGGTGGCGCCTGCGACACGGCGCATGGTCTCCCCGAAGCGGATCGCGTCGCTGAAGGATAGTTGCAGGGCGCGCTTCGCCACCTCTTTGGTTGCGCGCACGGCCAGCGGCGCAGACTGGCACAGTCGCTCGGCGAGCGCCCGGGCTTCCTTCATCAGTCCGTCGTGGGGCACCACGCGACGCACCAGGCCCATCTCCTTCGCGGTCTCGGCATCCACGCGCTCGCCGAGCAGCAGGAGCTCCATGGCCGCCTGCCAGCCGACCATTCGGGGCATTCGCACAGCGCCCTGGATGGTTGGGACCCCGAGGCGCACCTCCGGAAAGCCGAACTCGGCCCGTTCGCTCGCGATCACGAAGTCGCAGGCGGAGACGAGGGTAAGCCCGAAGCCCAGCGCGTAGCCGTTCACCGCCGCGACGATGGGCTTCCAAATCTCGAGGCCGTTCTCGAGCGAGGTGAGGCCAGGGATCTCCCAGAAGCTGTGCTCCTCTGCATCACCTGCGCCGCCCAGCACGAGGTCGGCTCCCGCGCAGAAGGCGCGGCCGGTGCCGGTCACGATCGCGACCCACGCTTCCTCATCGTCGCGGAACGTCGTCCATGCGGCGTTGAGCTCTCCGCGCAGCTCGGCGTTGACGGCGTTCATGGCCTCGGGTCGGTTGTACGTGATGGTGGCGATGTGGCGATCGCGTTCGTACAGAATGGTGCCGGACATGCCTCTCCCTTCGCAGTGTGGTGGCCGGCCGATTCTACGCTCGCGGGTGGCCCCAGTCGCTGCTCGTCAGCAGACCTCACGCTCGCGGTCCAACGACGCAGGATACAATCTGGCGCGGGAGGAAACTGCATGGCACTCGACGAGCGACAACTCAAGATGTGTGAGGACAGTCGGTGGGACTTCTCCGCTCTGAACGCGCTGTTCCTCAACTGCACTCTCAAGCGTTCTCCGGAGCTGTCTCACACGCAGGGCCTCATCGATATCTCCGCGGCAATCATGGAGAAGAATGGGATCTCGACCGAGGTCCTTCGCCCCGTCGACTTCGCTCTGGCGGTCGGAGTCTACCCCGACATGAGCGAGCACGGCTGGGAGCGCGACGACTGGCCGCAGATCTACGAGAAGGTCAAGTCTGCGAACATCCTGGTGATCACCTCTCCGATCTGGCTTGGGGAGAAGTCATCGGTCTGCACGCAGCTGATCGAGCGCTTGTACTCCACGTCGGGAGACCTCAACACACAAGGCCAGTACGCCTACTACGGTCGGGTCGGGGGCTGCCTGATCACAGGAAACGAGGATGGGGCGAAGCACTGCGCCATGAACATCCTCTACTCGCTGCAACACCTGGGCTACGTGATCCCGCCTCAGGCGGATGCGGGCTGGCTGGGAGAAGCCGGTCCCGGACCGTCCTATCTGGATCCGGGCTCGGGTGGCCCCGAGAACGACTTTACCAACCGCAACACGACCTTCATGACCTGGAACCTGATGCATCTCGCCAGGATGCTGCAAGAGGCAAACGGCATCCCGGCCCACGGGAATCAGCGTTCGGAGTGGGACGCGGGCTGTCGCTTCGACCACCCGAACCCGCTGTACCGCTAGCCGGCGCTTACTTGACCGGACGCGGGCAGGGGCGGGGGAGCGGTGTCTCAGCCGTGCGCTTGCGACCGAGCCAACGTCCCTCGAGGTTTGCCACAAGACGGCGCAGCGACTCCGGCGGATGCACGCCGCGCTCCGAGACGCAGTCCACGAAGAACAGACCATAGCGGCCTGCCCTGCGGTGCCGGACGACGGCACCGACGCAGACCGTGTCCTCTCCGTGGCGCATCACGATCTCGAGCTTCGCGTCGGTCGGCAGATCCGGATCGTCTGAGAACTCGATCAACATGCCAGCGATGCTGATGTCGAGGGCACGGACCGGGCTGGGCTCTCCACCATGCGTGGACACGCTCACGTGGAGTCCGCAGCTCTCCCCCAGCGGGATCCGGAAGTACTGCCGATGCTCCATCGCGAGCAGCCTGGACGGGATCTCGAGCGAGAGCCTCGGAGGCGTAGTCCCATGGTTCCAGTCCACGATGTGGGACATGAAGGCCATGGTGCGACCTTCGTAGCTGAACGACACCACACAGGGACAGAGAGAGCAGAAGTTGGTCTCCATCGACTCCGATGCGGTGGCGAGAACCAGCTCGCTCTCGTTGACGGTGTCGAAGAGCGTCACCACGGGAAGCCCGAGCTCGATCGGCAGCGCCAGCGCGGGTGTTCCCGAGCTGCAGCGCTCACGTAGCATGTTGAGAATCTCTGCTCTCGACCAGTCCTGGAGGCTGCGCTGGCTAGACATCGTCATCCAATCGATGCCACGAGACGACGGCGTCGTCGTCCCGAGCGGCACCAGTTCACGGGACCGAGACACTAGATCGACCAGAAGAATCCAAGCTGTAGCTGCAAGCCTGCCTGTTCGGACTCAAAAAGCTGCGAGGCTAGGTCGAATAGCTCTGAGTAGGCGACGACCGGGGTACCCCGGACCAGAAGGCTGGGAGATACAAGCGTGGGCGCGAACCTGATTGAGAGGCTGCAGAAGACGGACCGGCTGCCCTCGGCCCCCGGTGTCGCCCTCGAGATCGTCAGGCTCAGCCAGGCCGAAGAGGTCGAGCTGCAGAACATTGTCGAGGTCCTGAAGCTCGATCCTGCGCTGGTCACCAAGCTCGTCCGGACCGCGAACTCCGTCATGTTCGGTATTCCCAGACGGGTCACGAGCGTTCGCGAGGCCGTCATCGTCATGGGTGTGCGAACAGTGAACCTGCTCGCGCTGTCGTTCTCCCTCGTCAAGCTGGCCAAGGAGACGAGCGAGCTCGGCTTCGACTACACCCGCTACTGGACCTTCAGCATCGCCACGAACGTGGCTGCCCGCTTCCTGGCCCAGGAACGGGCTCCACGCCTGCGAGATGAGGCCTTCCTGGCGGGACTGCTCTGCCGATTGGGACAGCTCGTTCTCGTAGAGTGGGCGCCCCAGGAGTACGGCCCCGTGCTCGAGCGGCTGGAAGAGACGAAGCGTCCGCTCGAAGATGTCGAGCGAGAAATCCTGGGCATGACGAATGCCGAGGTCACGCGCGACCTCCTGAGCACGTGGGGGCTGCCGCCCATCATCTGCGAGGCGCTGGGCTCACAGGACGACCCGAGTCGACTGGAAGCCGGCCACGCTCGAACACTCGCGGAGCTCCTGCACATTGCGACCACGTGCGCCGACCTCTACACCGGGGGCAACGTCGAGATGCTCGTGGAGCGACTCGGCAGATGCGCGCAGAGCTACTTCGGCATGAGCCTCGAGGACTGCAACGCGCTCCTGGGCGAGATCGAGCGGCAGGTCCCAGAAGCGGCGCAGCTCTACGAGCTGGATTCCGCGGATCCGGGCGAGCTGGCGGAGCTCAGACAGGCAGCCGAGGAGCTCTTGCTGGGAGAGCCAGGCGAGAAGGAGACGGAGTAGCCAGAGCCGCCCGGACGGACGGACTCAGGCCTCGGCCCCGCCTGGGCTCGCGCGCTGCGTCCGCTGCCTGCGGACCACGCCGCGGCGTGAGCTCCGGATGAACTCCACGAGCTCGGTAACGTAGGGGTCACGAGCGTCGTCTCCGAGCTCTTCGAGGGCCCGGGCAAGCGGTCGGCCGCCGAGAAACAGCTTGCGGTAGACGCGCTGTAGCGCCTTGCGCGAGCTCTCACTCACGCCGGCTCGCCGCAGGCCCTCCGCGTGCACGCCGGCGATCCGATTCGTTTCCACCGCGATCGTGAACGGCGGCAAGTCCAGGGTGACACCGGACTTGCCTTGCATCAATGCAAGTCGACCGATCCGCGTGAACTGGTGCACCAGCACGTCCGCACTGATGAACACGCGATCCCCGACCTCCACGTGGCCCCCCAGCCCGGAGTTGTTCGCCATGATCACCCGATTGCCGATCACGCAGTCGTGCCCGATGTGGCTGTTCGCCATGAAGAAACCGTGGTTGCCGATCCGGGTGACGCCGTTCTCGCGCTCGCTGCGATGGACGGTCACCCCCTCCCGGAACTCGTTCCCCGACCCGATCTCCACGCGACTCGGAAGCTGGATATCGAAGCCGACGCTCTGGGGCGGGCCGCCCAGCGCGGCACCAGGATGAAGAACGTTCCGCTCACCCAGGGAAACCTCGCCATAGATCGTGCAGTGCGGACCAACGCGCGTGCCGCCACCCAGACGAGCTCCGGAATAGACCACGGCGTGTGGACCGATCTCGACGTCCGGGTCTAGCTTCGCCCCGGGCTCAACGACGGCGCTGGGATGGACGCTCACGGTGCTTGCGCCAGCATACTGGGTCGGAAGTGCGACTTCAGGAGGGGCAGACGAGCTCGCCCAAGCGTTCTGTCAGCTTCATGTTCTCGCTGTAGTCTACGGGAACGACGATCACCGAGGGACGGTCGCGGACGGCGAAGGCCTCGCGCAGGGCGGGGCGCAGCTCGGCGGGAGCATTCACACGCCGCGAGAAGCAGCCGAAGGCGCGCGACAGCTCGACCAGGTCCGGGTTCTCGAAGTGGATGTGAGAGTGCTTGCCGAACTCGGCCTCCTGCTTCCAGCGGATCAGCCCGTACTCGGAGTCCTCCCACACCATGACGACGTTCGCGACCTTGTATTGCGCCGCAGTGGCCAGCTCCTGGACATTCATCAGGAATCCACCGTCGCCCATGAGACCGACCACGTTGCGATCGGGGTAAACGAGCTTCGCGCCGATCGATCCCGGTAGCGCAATCGCCATCGAGCAGAAGCCGTTCGAGATGATGCACGAGTTGGGCGTGTAGGTCGGGTAGTGGCGCGCAATCCACATCTTGTGTGCGCCGACGTCGCTGATCAAGATGTCGTCGTCCGCCATCTCCTTGCGAAGATCCGCGAGGATGCGCTGCGGCTTGAGCGGAAAGCCCGAGTCCTCCGCGTAGTCCTTCTCCAGCTCCTGATAGAGCGCCTCGCGCACCGACGTGAAGGGACCGGCCGCCTTTCTGTGCTCCGTGCCGAGCCGCTCGTTGATCTCCCAGAGCGCGCCGGCCAGATCGCCCACTACCTCGACATCCGGACGGTAGCTCGTGTCTACCTCCGCGGGCTGAAAGTCGAGATGGAGGATCTTCTTGTCGATGCCCGCGTTCCAGCGCGAGGGATGCCACTCCACCAGGTCGTAGCCGACCGCGATCACGAGGTCCGCTTCCTCGAAGGCTCGCGAGACGTGGTCGCGCGCGCCGAGCCCCGCCGCGTACAGGCTCTGGGGGTGTCGATCCGAAATCGCACCCTTGCCCATGAAGGTCATGGCGGCGTGGATTCCGGTCGCCTCGATGAAGCGGAGGAGCTGCTTCGACACCCGGGTGCGCACACAGCCGTTGCCGGCGAGTAGAACGGGTGTGCGCGCGCCGGCGATCAGATCCAGCGCTCCCAGGATCGACTTGTCGTCCGCGATCGGCCGCCGCACCTTGAGGCCTGGGACGATGGGACACTCGTCCACCTCGTTCTTGGCGATGTCTTCCGGCAGCTCGACGTGGACAGCACCTGGCTTCTCGGCGCGGGCGACCTTGAAGGCCTTGCGC
The DNA here is from genome assembly GCA_965247115.1 of Myxococcota bacterium. Classification (GTDB taxonomy): domain Bacteria; phylum Myxococcota_A; class UBA9160; order SZUA-336; family SZUA-336; genus JAUXJB01. The sequence continues at coordinate 1,942,245 of CBDFGR010000002.1, read as the reverse complement.
ACGACTTCGGGGATGTTCCGCTCGTCGTAGATCGATGCCGCCCATTTCGTCATGGGCTGGAACATCTCCACGACGTTCATGATCTGATGGGACTCCTTGTGCAGACGCGTCGTGGCGCCCTGGCCCGTGATCACGACGACCGGCGAGTTGTCCATGTTGGCATTCGCCACACCGGTCGCGAGGTTCGTCGCCCCCGGACCGAGCGTTCCCAGACAGACGCCGGGATTTCCCGTCATGCGCCCATACAGATCGGCCATGAAGGCTGCCCCTTGCTCGTGCCGGCAGATGATGAAGCGGATCGGCGAGTCGAGGAGCGACATCATGATGTCTGCGTTCTCCTCCCCGGGGATGCCGAAGATGAACTCGACACCCTCTGCCTCGAGACAGCGCAGGAACAGCTCACTCGCTTTCATCGCGCTTATCTGCGGCCCTTGGGTGCGTCCTTCATGAGCCCAAACCAGGGCGCCCAAAGGTGTGGGTGCGCAGGTTGAGGACCATGCGGATCGCGTCCTCGCGGCGCTGGTAGTAGCCGCGCAGGCGGCCTGCCTCCTCGTAGCCAAGACTGCGATAGAAGGATCGCGCGCCGTCGTTGTTCGCGCGGAGTTCCAGGCGGATCAGCGAGATCCCTCCGAGTCGCGCGATCTTCTCGAGCCAGGCAAGCAGCGCACACCCCAATCCGCGCCGACGCTGAGACGGCACGACGGCGAAGAGCAGCAGGTGCGCCTCGTGCTGGGCGAAGCCGAACTGCATCACGGCAAAGCCGATGATCTTGCCGCGCTTGCGGGCGACGACGACCTCGGACTCCGGGTCGCGGATCTTGCTCGCAACGGAATGCGGGGTCCAGCGCCAGGCGAGACCCCGCTCGACGAGCGCCCGGGACATCTCTCCCAGTCGAGCCGCGTCGGCGATCCGAGCCGACTCGAGCTGGATCTCCTGGAGCCCGTCCTTCATGACTGTGGGGATCCTTCCGGGTTCAACGGCGAGTATAGGCCCAGGCTGCCCGAGGGGCGAGTCCAGGAGTATGCTCTGGGTACAAATTCTGCGAGACGGGAGGCTCCCCCATGGCCCAGCCGGAAAACGAACGTGTTGCGTACTTCAACGGAAAGATCGTCGCGGAGAGCGAGGTACTCGTGCCGTTCCGGGATCGTGGCTTCATCTTCGGTGACGCTGTCTTCGATTCAACGCGCACCTTCGGGCACCGCATCTACAAGCTCGAGGAGCATCTGGAACGCTTCTATCGGTCCCTGCGCTACCTCCAGCTCGACCCGCGGCTCGAACCGGCAGAGCTGGCCAGCATCACCGAGGAGGTGGTCGAGCGCAACCTGGTTCTGCTCGGACTCGACGACGACTACTGGGTGACGCAGCGCGTCTCGCGAGGCGGGCCCGACGGGCCAACCGTCATCGTCGAGTGCGCGCCCCTGCCGCTGGCGGCACGCGCACACCTGTACCGCGACGGCATCCAGGTCGTCGTGCCATCGGTGCGTCGAGTTCCCCCCGAGTCGCTCAGCCCGCGCGCCAAGACCCACAACTACCTCAACCTGATCGCCGCCGACCTCGAGGTCAAGGCTGCGCAGGACGATGCCTGGGCCGTTCTGCTCGATACGAACGGGAACCTGTCAGAGGGGCTCGGCTCCAACATCTTCTTGGTCTCGAACGGAGTGGTTACCACGCCGCAGGAGAGGTACGTGCTCGCGGGTATCAGCCGGCAGACGGTCATGGAGCTGGCCCGGGAGCTCGGCCTGACGCTGATCGAGAAGGACATCGACCTGTTCGACGCGTACAACGCCGACGAGGCCTTTCTCTCGTCCACGAGCCTGTGCGTCTGTCCCGTGCAGAGCATCAACGGACGGCGTTTCAGACACGGCAGCGTGCCTGGGCCGCTGACCAAAGCACTCTCCGACGCGTACGCCAAGTCCGTGAGCTTCGACTTCGTCCAGCAGTACAAGAGGCGGATCGGCTGATGGGATGGCGCCTTGCTCCAGCTTAGTGAATGTCGGCGGACCTCCGCATGGCCTCGCGCAGCTTGGTCAGGTCAAAGTCGGGACGCTTCGATGCCTCGATGATGCCGGCCTCGCGTCGCCCGATGAGCGCAGCTGCACCGGGGATCTCCTTTGCGATCTCGTGGGGGATCGCGACGGCGCCGTGACGGTCCGCGTGGATGAGGTCCCCGGAAGACACGCACATGTTGGCGACGGTCACCTGCACGCCGAAATCCACGACGTGCACGTGAGCGTGCGACGGGCCGATCCTCCCGGCGAGAAGCTGGAAGCCGTCGGCCAGGTCATCGAGGTCCCGGATGGATCCGTTCGTCACGACGCCCGCACAACCCAGCCCCCGATGAACGTGCGTGTGTACTTCTCCCCAGAACGCACCAAAACCCGCGTGGCCGTCGTCCAGATCCTGAATCACGCAGATGCCCGGGCGCGGGCCCGAGCTGACGTACTCGTAGTAGGTCAGCTGCGTCTGCGCAGCGTCCGACCGCGGCCTGTCCGAGGGCTCCTTCGCGCGGATCGTCACCGTGCGCGCATAGCCCACGATCGGGGGCAGCTCGGGCACGGCACAGACCAACGGCTCTGTCGTGAAGCCCGTTGCCCTGCGCTCGGGCGCAACAACCTCCAACGCGTTGCAAACAGTCGGAGTATCCAAGGCGCGGAGCTGCTCCAGAACGTCTTCGCCTAGCTCAACGGATGACACGTCGTACTCCTCGTCTGCCGCACCCATCACCAGATCTCAGTTCACGCGTCGGGTGTGTCCTTCCCAGTACTTTTCGCGCAGCTCCCGCTTCAGGATCTTTCCAGTCGGGTTGCGCGGAAGCTCGTTGGTAAAGTCCACGGAACGGGGTCGCTTGTAGCCCGCGATCTTCCCCTCGCAGAAGCTCATGATCTCGACGTCAGAGGCGCTGGCGCCGGACTCCAGCACCACGACCGCCTTCACAGTCTCGCCCCAGCGCTGGTCGGGAACGCCGATCACCGCTACGTCGGCAACGGCCGGATGGGAGTAGAGCAGGCTCTCGATCTCCGCAGGATAGATGTTCTCGCCGCCTGATACGATCATGTCCTTGACGCGGTCGTGGATGAACAGATAGCCATCCTCGTCGAAGTAGCCCGCATCTCCGCTGTGAAACCAGCCATCGCGGATCGACTCGGACGTGGCCTCCGGACGGTTCCAATAGCCCTTCATCACCGCGGGACCGCGAATGATGACTTCGCCGACCTCGCCCGCCGGACATCCAGCTCCTTCCGCGTTCACGACCCGGATGTCGATATTCTCCATGGGCTGGCCGCAAGAACGCAGCCTCTCGCCACCGCGCACGTGGTCCTCCGCAGCCAGCAGCGTGACCGCTCCAGTCGTCTCGGTCAGCCCGTAGGCCTGAATGAACGAACAGCCAAAGACCTCGATCGCGCGGCTGAGCAGGTCTTGAGGAATGGGCGAAGCGCCATACAGGATGGATTGAAGGTGAGAGAAGTCAGTACCCGCGCAGCTGGGCGCCTGCAGCAGGAAACTCAGCATGGCGGGGACGAATAGCGCGTGCTTCACGCGACGCTCTGCCAGCAGCTTCAGAACCTGCGCCGGAACGAAGTCGCGTGTGATCACCATGGAGGCGCCGCTGTAGAGCAGGCTGAGCGCATACCCCGAACCACCGATGTGGTAAAGCGGCATGCAGACGAAGGCTACGTCGCCCCTCCGGATGTCGCCAAACCCCTTCTGGCTGGCGGCGCAGATGTGTAACAGGTTCGCGTTCGTGAGCTCCGCGCCCTTCGGTCGCCCGGTGGTGCCACTCGTGTAGAGCTGCCAGACGGTGTCCTCTTCTGCCTTGTCCAGCCGCGGGTCCGTATCTCCTTGGGCGTCGCGCCAGCTCTGGTACGGCTGCCAGGACTCCGGGCCCTCTCCCCAGCGCACGATCGAACGCAGCTGACCGAGCTCCGACTCGATCGGATAGATCTGCTCCGCGCATTCCTGCCCCACCAGGAGCAAGGTTGCTGCGGCGTCGTTGATCACATAGGCCATCTCTGGTGGAGCGAGTCGGTAGTTCACCGGCGTGAATACGGCGCCCACTTTCGCAAGCCCGAGGATGGCCTCCAGCGCCTGATCATGGCCCTTGTCGAGAAAGCAAACGCGATCCCCCGGTCGCACCCCTGCCGCGATCAGGGCGTTGGCGGCCTGATTGGAACGGCGATCGAGCTCGGCATAGCTGGTCTCTCGACCCTCATGCCAGATGGCCAGCAGCTCCGGGTGTTCGCCCGCTCGGGTGCGGATCACGTCGGCCAGTGTCTTCACCGAGGTCCCTCCAACAACCCCGCGATGCTACCAGAAGCGGCGGCCCGTACGGGTGCTTCTGGTAGACTGGCCGACGCCATGGCCACGGTAGGGCACCTCTGCACGGACCGGAGCTGATGCGCGCACTCGTCGTCCTGCTCCTACTGCTGCTCAGCCTGGCCGGGATGGCGCTCTGGCTCGTGCAGAGCGGCAGGCTGGGCACGCATCAAGGCCCGGGAGAGCTCACCGAGGTGCCCATCCCCAGGGAGCTGCTCGAAGCGCGAAGCTCGTTTCAGCGCGCCTCGGCGGCCTTCGTGGGTGTTGCAGAGCCCAAACAGATCCTGTTCGGCGACCTCCATGTACACACCACGTTCTCACCAGACGCGTTTCAGCAGAGTCTTCCGCTGGTGCAAGGTGAGGGAGCCCATCCGCCCGCCGACGCCTGCGACTTCGCGCGCTACTGCTCGGCCCTCGACTTCTGGTCCATTAATGATCACGCGGCCGGGCTGACTGCGGAGCACTGGCAGGAGACGATCGATGCCATTCGCCAGTGCAACGCGGTCGCCGGGGACCCGGCGGACCCCGATGTCGTCGCCTTCCTGGGCTGGGAGTGGACACAGATGGGTTTCACGCCGGAGGATCACTATGGACACAAGAACGTGGTGCTGCGCGACCTCGGCCAGGATCAAGTGCCGACACGTCCTATCGCCGCCGGAGGCATCGCCACGGGGGTTCCCCTCGCCGAGAACGTTCCCCTGCTGATCATCCCCGCGCTCATGGCGCGTGATCGCGCCTACCTCGATGCGGCAACGTACTTCAGCGAGCTCGCCAATCGCGAGCGCTGCCCCGACGGAGTGCCCGTCCGCGAGCTGCCGAGAACCTGTCAGGAGGTGGCCGAGACGCCGGCCGACCTCTTCGCGAAGCTCGACGACTGGGGCTCAGAGGCCCTTGTCATCCCTCACGGCACAGCCTGGGGCTACTACACGCCGCCAGGGTCGAGCTGGGACAAGCAACTCAGCTCTTCCATGCACGACGCGGAGCGCCAGAGCATGATCGAGGTGTTCTCGGGCCATGGAAACTCCGAGGAGTACAGGGACTGGCGCGCCGTCGAGTTCGACGAGAGTGGGCGCCGGTCTTGCCCCGAGCCATCCGAGAGCTACCTCCCGTCGTGCTGGCGAGCGGGTGAGATCATCCGGTCGCGCTGCGAGGCCGCGGGGGATCCGAACTGCGAAGCGCGCGCGGTCGAGGCGCGCCAGAACTATGTCGACGCCGGCATCCAGGGCTGGAAGACCGTCCCCGGCGCGCCGATCGAGGAGTGGCTCGACGCGGGCCAATGCAAGGACTGCTTCCTCCCGGCCTTCAACTTTCGCCCGCGCAGCTCCGTCCAGTACATGCTGGCGAGAACGAGCTTCGAGAACCCGGAACGCCCGCTGCGCTTCCGCTTTGGCCTGATGAGCTCGAGCGACAGCCACACCGCCCGACCCGGCACCGGCTTCAAGGAGTTCAACCGCCGCGAGATGACCGAGGCGAGCAGCGTTGCGCGCTCGGGGCAGGACCCCGACGCGCGCGACGCGAAGTCTCAGCGGAAGAGAGATGCTGACGACAGGAAGACGGGCTTCTTCCAGCGCGTCGAGCTTGAGCGCGGAAGCTCCTTCTTTCTCACGGGCGGGCTCGTCGCAGCACACTCAGAGGGCCGCAGTCGTGAGGCAGTGTGGGACGCCCTGCGTCGAAACGAGGTCTATGGCAGCAGCGGCCCACGCATCCTGCTCTGGTTTGACCTCTTGAACGCCGTGGGCGACGAGTCCCTTCCGATGGGAAGTGAGATCACGACGAGCGACACTCCCCGCTTTCGCGCGCGGGCCGTCGGATCCCTCGAGCAGCAGCCGGGCTGTCCAGAATACTCCGTCGCTGCGCTGCGCCCCGAGCGACTCGAGCATCTCTGTCGCGGGGAGTGCTACAACCCCGGCGACAGCCGGAGGTTGATCAACCGCATCGAGGTGGTGCGCATCCGACCCCAGGCCACGCCGGGCGAGCCCGTCCGCGAGCTGATCGAGGACCCCTGGCGCATCTACAGCTGCGAACCCGATCCCGCTGGCTGCATGATCGAGTTCTCCGATCCCGACTTCACCGAGACCAAGCGTGACGCCGTTTACTACGTACGGGCCATCGAGGAGCCGAGCCCTGCAGTGAACGCGGCGAACCTGCGCTGTGAGTACGACGACGTGGGACGCTGCATCGAGATCGAGCCCTGTGTCCACGTTCCCTACGAGGAGGATTGCCTGGCGGAGAACGAGGAGCGGGCCTGGTCGTCACCGATCTACGTCGACTTCGCCGGTGCGGTGGTCGATCCCTCGGCCAGCACGAACTGAGTCTGGGTGCCGCGGGAGCGTGTCCGTATCTACCGCTAGCCTCCTCGCTCACTCCGCTCCAGCGGCCAGCTGTCTAGCAATGCGCTCAGCGTGCCCCGTCGCGCCGCGCTCGGCGTAGAGGCGCTGCGCCTCCTTCAGCGCAGCGTCGCGCGCTGCAGCCTTGCCTGTCGCGCTCGCGAGCTCGGCTCGGATCTCGAGAGCGGTGGGAGCCCAGAGGTAGCTGCCCGTTTGGCCGATCAGATCTTCTACCTCGGCGAGCGCCGCCTCCGCCTCGCCCCGACCAGCCTCGTCGCGCAAGGCGACCATGGCCTCGGCGAGCCTGGCCCGGATCCTGTGGCCGAGGTCGTGGGTGCGCTCAGCCCAGCCCAGAGCCTCCTGCACCGCCTCCCTGGCGGCGGCGACATCACCGAGGCTCAGCCGGGCACGGACGAGGTCGTAGAGGGTCGCCACCTCTGCATCCATCAACAACCCCTCGTCCCTGCAGATCGCGAGGCCACGCTCTAGCGCCTCGACCGCAGCGCGCGGATCCCCGGCCAGCAAGTGAGCGGATCCCATCCTCGCCTGGGCGACTCCCGCCCACAGCGGGCTTCCGAGGCGACCGGTCCGCTCAACCAGCTCTGAGCCGATCTGCAGTGCGGCCTGGACGTCCCCCCGAGCCTTCGCCAGGTTCGCGCGCGTCGACAGCGCATCGATCTCGGCGGCAGCAAGGCGATGCTGCTTCCCCAGCTCAGCCCCCCGATCCAGCGCGCGCTCCGCCTCGTCGTAGCGCCCCAGCTGGATGAGCGTGCCGCCGCGGATCACGAAGTACTCCGCGTAGGCCGCGCGAAGCGTCAAGGCTCCTACGGCCGCACTCCCTCCGCCGCCCTCGATGGTTGGAAGATCCAGGTCGGCGACCGAGTCGAAATCCTTCAGCGCCGCGCGCACCTCGCCACGCTTGGACCGACTCAGGCCCGACTGCAGTGCCAGCACGAAGCGCGAAGTCGCGTCGTCCTCCGGCGCGATGCGCCGCGCCTCCGCCAGCAACCTCTCGTGCTCCTCCAGGTCCCCGCTCCTCTGGGCGTGAATTCCCTGCAGCACGTAGAGAGCCAGAAGCGCAGCGCGGTCGTCGAGCTCCTGTGCGAGAGTGCAGCCCTCCTCGAAGATGCCGCGCAGCTCGGGCTCCGGGCGATCCTGGGCCGTGAGCGGACCGATGAGTCCGATGCAGGCCGCCAGTTGGAGGCTCGACGCCCTGCGGTCCGCGCCGCGCGTCGCCTGCTCCCTGGCCCGCTCGAACGCACGGACTGTCGAGTCGAGGTCGTGGCCGGAGAGCCACTCGACCGAGCGCAGGTGCCAGTGCGCCGCGTCAACCGGCTTGTTCGCCCGCTCGAAGTGGAAGGCGATGAGCGACGCGCGCTCGCCCAGCTTCTCCCGATCCAGCTTCGTGAGGGCCCGCGCGACCGCCGCGTGCGTGCGCGACCGGGTCGACTGGAGCTGCGTGTCGTAGGCCACCTCCTGAGTCAGCGGATGCTTGAAGGCGTACTCCACCTCGGGGAAGAGCTTCTCTACGCGCAGGAACTCCCCGTCCTGAAGTGCGATGAGTGCCGCGGCAAAGTCGGACTCCGGGAGCGCTGAGATGCGGTTGAGAAGGGGCTCGGGGAACTGCTTGCCGATGACCGCTGCAATCTGCAGCACACGCTTCTCTGTGTCTCCCAGGCGGTCGATGCGAGCCGCAATGATCGGCTGCACGGTTGCAGGGATCTCGAGCGTCTCGACCGGACCTCCCGGTCGATAGGCCCCGCGCGCCCCGACCAGCGCGTCGGACTCTACAAGAGTCTGCACTACCTCTTCCGTGAAGAAGGGATTCCCCTGTGTCCTCTCCATGATCTGCTCGCGCAGGTCTCCCAGCGACGCGTCGTTGCCGAGCAGATCGTCGAGCAGAGCGGTCAGGGCCTCCCGTCCCAGAGGATCGAGCTCGACTCGGGCCACGTGCGACTCGCCCATCCAGCGCGGCGCGTACTCCGGGCGGTAGTTGAGCAGCAGTAGCGTGCGGGTGTCCTGGACCGCGTCGACCAGGTGGGCGAGAGCGTCGTTGCTGCCGGGATCGATCCAGTGGACGTCGTCCCAGAAGAGGACCATGCCCGAGCGTTCGCTCTTTGCCCGTACGATGTGCGTCAGAAACGCGAAGAGGCTCCTGCGGCGCTCGGCGGGATCGAGCGCTGGCGGGGGGTTTGCCGGGTCGCCCACTCCGAGAAAGTCGAACGCGTACGGCAGGGACTCGGGCGACGCATCGCCCAGAAGCACGAGCGTGCCCGCGATCTTCTTGCGTGCATCCTCCTCCGAGTCGGCCTCGCTGATCGAGAAGATCCCGCGCAGCAGCTCTCGGACGGCGACAAAGGGAAGTGCGCTCGCGTGCGACGGGCAGTACGTCCTGTGTACGTCGCGATCGACCTCCCGGCATTGCATCAGGAATTCGACGCAAAGCCTGCTCTTGCCGAGGCCCGCGGCTCCGACCACTCCGAGCACACGGCCCCGGCCTTCGAGCGCCTCGGCCAGCACCTCGTCCAAGCTCTCCATCTCGACCTCGCGCCCCACGAAGCGCGAAAAGCCGCGGGCCTCCGAGTCCTCGAGCCGCGTCCGGGAGCCCCCCACACCTGCGAGCTCGAACACCGGCACCGGCTCGACGTTGCCTTTGATCTCGAACCCACCGAGGGCGTGCAGATCGAAGAAGCTCCGCACCAGGCGGGCGGTCGCCTCGGTCAGGTAGCAGCTCTCGGCAGAGGCGAGCTGCTCGATGCGCTGCGCCAGACCTACCGTGTGACCCTGCGCGGTGTAGTCCATCCGCAGGTCGTCGCCGATCTTTCCGACGATCACCTCGCCGGAATTGAGGCCCATGCGTACGGAGAAGTTGAGGCCCCGCGTGCGACGCAGCTCGTCGGCGTACGGACGCAGCTCGTCGCGCAGCCAGAGCGCCGCGTAACAGGCGCGCTGCGCGTGGTCTTCGTGGGCAATGGGCGCACCGAACAGCGCCATGATCCCATCGCCGGTGTACTGGTTGACCGTTCCCTCGAAGCGGTGCACGCCATCTGCGAGGATCTGAAAGAAGTGGTCCAGGATCGCGTGCCACTCCTCGGGGTCGACCTGGGCTGCCAGCTCCATCGAGCCCTTGACGTCCGCAAAGAGCACTGTCACCTGTTTTCGCTCGCCCTCGAGGGCGGAGCGAGTGCCCAGGATCTTCTCCGCCAGGTGCTTTGGAGTGTACGAGCGGGGATCGCGCTCCGGAGCCACGTCGGCTGTGGGCTCAGCCTGGCGCGGCCGCCCACAGGCACCGCAGAACTGATCCTCAGGGTCAGCGACGGCGCCGCAACCTGCGCAGGTCCATGCGAGCGCCGCGCCGCAGGACACGCAGAAGCGTATCCCGTCGCGGTTCTCGATCGCGCAGCTCGGACAGTTCATCTCGGCCCTTCCCCGGTGGACCACTCTACTCCGAAGTGGTCCGCTAGGAGGAGGTCCGTGCGAGCTGTCGCACCCAGCCGAGCAGCATCCCGTTGCGGATGCTCTCGTGGAGCGAGTGATCGTCGTCTACCTCGATCAGGCGCACCGAATCTGGCGCTCCGGTCTCGGCCAGGCGGCGACTGTCGTCCGGATCGATGACTTCGTCTCGAGTGCCGTGCACGAGCCAGACCCGGACGGCCTGCGGGAGGCGTTGCGTCGGGCTGCGGCGCAGCGCGGCTTGCGCCAGCAGGAGTGTGGGGCCACGCCAGAGCTCGCGCGCCAGGAGCTCCGCTACGACCGCGCCCCCGAACGAGGAGCCGACGAGCACGTCGGGACGAAAGGACGCGAGGGCCTCTCGGTGGAGATCGACGCACGCCTGGAAGTCGCTGGTCTCCATGGCGGGCGTGCAGGCCGTGAAGTGCTCGGCGAACAGCCGAGCCTTGGCGCCCGCGGGGCTGCCCTCGAGGCCGTGGGCGAACTGGACGCGGACGGGCGTGCAGGCCTCGCTAGGCGTAGGGGCAGAGACGACCCAGGGCGAGCAGGCTCAGTCCGACCAGGAGCAGGGCCGTGGATACAGCGCGGCTCCCCTCGTATCGCATGGCCAAACTGTCAAGACCAACTCTCATCGCACGCCTCCAACCTGCGCTAGTTGTTGGACGCCAGAGCTGGAGAATGGTTTCAGCCAACCAGAACTTGGGGACGGTGCCAAGCTCGTCCCCGCTCAGGACATCAGGAGGGCTTTGCCTATGACCTTGCGGTCAATGATGAGCTGGAGGGCTTCTGCGGTTTTCTCCAGCGGGAGCTTGTGGGAGACGTAGGGGTGTAGGCGGCCAGCTGCCAGCCAGGCCATCACGATGCGGAAGTTACGCTCGGCCCAGGCGGGGTCGTGGTGGGAGAGCGCGCCGATCGTGAAGCCGATCGCGGTGGCGTCCTTGACGAGCAGGTGATTCGTCTTGGCCAGGGCCGGTCGGCCGCCGGCGAAGCCGATGATCAAGATGCGGCCAAAAGGGGCGATGCAGCGCATGGACTCGTCGAACACGTCGCCGCCGACGGGATCGTAGATCACGTCCGCACCCCGCCCCCCGGTGAGCTCCTTGACCTGCTCGCGGAAGCCGTCGGTGTAGTTGATGGTGTGATCCGCGCCCAGCTGCTTCACGACCGCGAGCTTCTCGTCCGTGCTCGCCGTTCCGATCACGGTCGCGCCGAGCAGCTTCCCGACGTCCACGGCGGCAAGACCAACGCCGCCGCCTGCTCCGTGGACGAGCAGCACCTCGCCGGCCTCGAGGCGGCCGCGCTGCAGACCGTAGTAGGCGGTCGTGTAGTTGGCGCGGAACGCCGCGGCGGCCTCGATGCTGACGGAGTCCGGGAGGGGCGTAACGCGCCCTGCATCCAGCAGCACCTCCTCGACGCAGCCACCGGAGGTGAGGACGCGATCGCCTTCCCGGAGTTCCTCGACTCCGGCCCCGACGTCGGTGACTATCCCAGCCGCCTCACCTCCGGGTACGAAGGGGAGCTCGGGTTTCACGTGGTACTCGCCGGCGACCATCAGCACGTCGACGAAGCTCACGCCTCGCGCCTGTAGCGCGACCTTGACCTGCCCTTCACCCGGGCTGCCAGGGGGATCGATATCTCGAACCACCAGGCTCTCGGGTCCGCCCAGCTTCTCGCACAGGACCGCCCTCACTCCGCCTCCTGTGATTGCAGCCCCAACTTCCGGAGCGCGGCAGCGACTCGACTCCGGTACTCCGGGCCCCCGCCCGCGAGGTTCCTGCTCTCGAGCTCGTGATAACTGAAGTCCGGCGTGATTCTCTGAATCTCGGCCTGCGCGGTACGCGCCTCTGCCATCCGGCCGAGCTCCACGTAGCAGACTGTGAGCAGTCCGTGGAGAGGGACGAAGTCGGGGGTGTGGGTGATCGCGCGTCGCAGGACCGCAATCACCCGTTCCTGCTTGTTCTCCAGGATCAGCGCCGCAGCCATTTGAAACGCGGCCATCGGATCCAGGGGGTCCAGCCGCAGCCCGGTAGTGAGCGCGCGCATGGCCTCCCCCGGTTTCCCCACTCGCAGGAGCGCGTTTCCGAGCGCCGCGTGCGCCTGCGCGCTGCCGGGAGCCAGCGCCACGGCCTGCTTCGCCGCGGCCGTTGCATCATCCATGCGACCTCGCATGCTGTAGATCGAGCTCGCGGCAACGAGCGACCTCGGGTCCGCGGCATAGAGCTCCAGCGCCCGTCCGACGAGTCTCTCTGCACGCTCCATCGTGCCGGGATCTTCCGATGTCTGGTTAATCCACGAGGCCATCAGCAGACTGCCGAGCAAGGCGTGGGCGGGTCCGAACTCTGGATCTAGCTCGATGGCGCGGCGTGCCAGCTCCTGAGCCCGCAGATTCGTGTCAGGATCCAGGCGCCTGGCGTAGACCACTCCGCGCTGAAAAGCCTCATAGGCCTCGAGGTTCGTCGTTGGCAAGTGCTCGACCTGCGCGGTCTCGCTGTCGGAGAGCTGGACCTCGAGCGCCCCCACGATCTCGCGCGCGACCTCGTCCTGCAGCGCGAAGATGTCCTGCAGGTCGCGGTCGTAGCGCTCCGACCAGAGGTGGTAGCCCTTCGCCGTCTCTACGAGCTGCGCCGTGATGCGCACTCGGTCGTCGGCACGGCGGACGCTGCCCTCGAGCACGTACGCCACGCCGAGCTCGCGCCCGACGTCCTCGACACGCACCGCCCTTCCCTTATACGTGAAGGCGGAATTGCGCGCGATCACCAGGAGACCGGAGATCTTGGAGAGGTCGGTGATCAGATCCTCGGTCAGGCCGTCCGAGAAGTACTCCTGCTCCGGATCGTCACTCAGGTTTGCAAAAGGCAGGACCACGAGGGAGGGGACATCCCCCGTGGGTGTCGTGGCTGGTGCGGCGAGGAATCTCCAGATGAGCCCGGCGCCAGCGGCGACCACGACCACCAGCACGAACGCGGCCACGCGGCGCCGGGACCCGCGCAACGTGCCGGGCGACCGTGCTGGCCGCGAATCGAGGCTCACGCGGAACACGTGGACCTGGTCCGGGATGTTCTTGATGCTCTGGTCGCCGAGATCCTGGTAGCCCACCTCGAGCTTGTTCCGCACCTGCTCGTGCACCGTCGCGGAGATGCAGATCCCGCCGGGCTCGGCCAGCCCCTCGAGTCGAGCGGCGATGTTCACGCCATCGCCATAGATCCGCCCGCCCTCCACACGTACGTCGCCCATGTGCAGACCGATGCGGAAGTCCATGCGGTGCGCTTCATCCAGGTCCGCGTTCCTGGCCGACAGCACACGCTGAATGGAGACGGCTCCGCGGACAGCGGCGAGGGCCGTCGGGAACTCCGCCAGCAGGTTGTCGCCCGTGAAGTCTACGACGCGGCCGCTGTGCTGCTCCACGAGTAGCCCGATCTCAGCGCGATACGCGCTCAGCGTGCGGACGGTCGCGTCCTCGTCCTCTGCCATGAGCCGGCTGTAGCCGACCACGTCGGCAGACAGGATGGCGGCGAGCTTATGCTGCACGTCCATGTGGAACTCACTGTAGCAGCTAGCTCTGCGCGGAGACGATCGCGACCCAGCGCTTGCAGCCCTGGCACTCCAGTTGGCTGCCCTGGAAGGCGGGGCTCAGCTGTAGCGAGTGGCCGCAGGAGCACTGGAAGGACTCCCAGCCCTCGCTCTTGCGGGTGTACCGGAGGGGCCCTTCGGAGTCGGAGAGCGCGTGTGCCGGCTCGGCCCTGGGTATGTCGTGCTCCCTCCCGCAACGGGTGCAGCGGATCGCGAGAGCGCGAAGCCCGGGAGGAGCCTTGATGTGCACACCGCAGGGACACGCGATCGCCACGAACCCCGCCATCCGGTCGAGCAGATCGACGACCTCTCTTGCGCGCCCCACCGCGTCGGCCCTTGCTTCCGGCTCCACGTGCGGCGCGCGCGCCGCGACACTCTCCTCGGAGAAGCGAGTGCGCGTGTCGAGGCAGGCCTTGCCGCCGACGACGTCCTGGTACGCGGCCTCGTAGTCCCTCCAGCCCGCGTTGCCCCCCATCGAGCGGAGGATGGCAATGCGCTTGTCGGTCGGGGGATGCGTGGAGAACAGCTGCCAGGAGTCGACTCCCTGGAGCGGGTTTACGATGTACATGGGAGCAAGCGCGCGCCGCACGTTCTTACGTGACCCGACGCCGCCCGAGATCTTCGCCAGCGCTCCGGCCAGCCCCGGCGGGTAGCGAGTGAAGCGAGCCGCGGAGGCGTCCGCCAGGTATTCCCGACCTCTCGAGCACGCGTAGTACAGCAGGCGCGTGAAGACGGGTGCGAGGATCGCTACAACGATGGCCGCCGCCACGAAGACCGCCTGTCCCTGCCCTCCACCTCTACCTCCGCCGCTGCGGCGACCCCCTCCGTACCACAGCGAGCGCAGGAAGACATCGGAGATGATGACCACGCTGCCGAGCATGACCCCTGCGATGGTCATGAAGCGCACGTCGTGGTTCCTGACGTGACCAAGCTCGTGGGCGATCACGCCCTGCAGCTCATCCCGGGTGAGGCGCTTCAACAACCCAGAGGTGACTGCAACGCAGGAGCTCTCCGGCGTGCGACCCGCGGCGAACGCATTCGGGACGTCGTCATCAATCAAGTAGATCTTGGGAGGCGTACCCAGTCCAGAAGCGATGGTCATCTCCTCGACCACGTTCCACAGCCGCGGCATGTCCTCCTTCTCGACGCGCCTTGCCCTGGCGCCCAGCATCATGACCTGCTCTCCAGCGCCGAGCGCGGCGATCAGCAGCGCGAGCCAGACCGCGAGCGCGCCCCCGGCTCCCCACGTACCAGCCTCCGGCCCGCCGTACACGACGCCGACGAGATAGCCGAGGCCGACCAGCATCGCCCCCATCGTGCCGATCAGAAGTCTGGATCGCCGGGTGTTGGCCCGGATCGCTTCCCACATCGATCAGAACTTGACCTGCGGGACCTCCCGTTCGGCGCCGATCTCGATCTCGAAGAACGCTTCCTCCTCGAACCCGAAGGTGTCGGCGAGGATGTTCTGCGGGACGCTCTGGATCCGAGTGTTGTAGGTCATGACCGAGTCGTTGTAGTGCTGGCGCGAGAAGCCGATCTTGTTCTCGGTCGAGGTCAGCTCCTCCTGCAAGCTCAGGAAGTTCTGATTCGCCTTCAGGTCCGGGTACTGCTCGACCACCACCATCAGCCTCCCCAGCGCACCCGACAGCTCGGCTTCGGCCTGCGACTGCTCGCCAACGCCCGTTGCTGACACCGCACGGGAACGCGCCTGGACCACCTCTTCGAGCGTTCCCCGCTCGTGCGCGGCATAGCCCTTTACGCTCTCGACCAGGTTGGGGATCAGATCGTGGCGCCGCTTGAGCTGAACGTCGATCTGGGACCAGGCGTTCTGAACCTGGTTCCGCAGCCGAACCAGGCCGTTGTACATCCCGACCAGCCACAGCACCACGGCCGCAACGATCGCCAGAAACAGGATCGTACCCATCATCTCAGCTCCCCCTTTCCGTTGCTTCGAGCTCGTGCCTGTAGAGATCCGCAAAGAAGTGCGCGACCACTTCCCCCTCGCCGCTCGCAAAGGACCGGATTATCTGCTCCATCTCGTCGCGGTCCAACCACAGGCCGTGGCCGCGCAGGCAGCGATCCACCCTGACCTGCGGCTCGTCGCTGATGAGGATCTCGCGCAGCCTGCGCCAGCAGCGTGGACAGCGTCGGCGCGTGCGACGCCCGCTCCGATCCTCTGAGAGCGCCAGCCGAAGCGCAACGGACGGGACGCCCGCCAGCTCGCTGATCGTCTCGAGCTCACCGACATCGAGCCACGTCCCTCCGCAGCGGATGCAGCGATCGATCTCGACCCCGTCGAGCTCGAACGCCACCAGCGGCTCTTGACAGACAGGACACATCCGCGTTGCAGAACTATAGGACTGCCCCGTCTCTATCCAAGGGCCTAGGGGTCAAGAGAGACCAGCAGGTGGAGGCGCAGCTGAGCCACGAACTCCGTGTCCAGTCCCCCCATCCGCGAGACCTCCAAGCGAACCCGCTTGCCGCCAATCGAGGTGAGGGTGATCACCGTCGGCTTCAGCAGGGTGCCCGAGTGCCTCACGTGGATGTCCTCGACCTCTCGATAAGCCGCAGCGGCGACCCACAGGTCGCCATGAGTCGACGAGTAGCTCACGGCGCGACGGTCGGTAAGCAAGCTCCCGCCCTCCAGGACCGAAAATACGCCTGTGGTGTAGAGGTACAGAAGGCGCTCGTCCCATTCGAGGACACCCGCCTCGACGAGCGCGTACCTGTCTGACGACGGTATCTCGGGTTCTCGCACGATGGCACTGGGCAGGACGAACAAGCTGACGGCGACCGCTGTGAACGGCACGAACCCCAGCACCAGAGCCGCATAGGAGGCCATGCCCCAGCCGACGGTGGAGTCGAGATCGGGCCGGAGCGCCTCGTGAACCCTCCGGATCTGCCGCTGGATCGGGATCAAGGGGATAAAGGAGAATAGAGCTAGCAGCCCGAGGGGACCGTGGACAAATCCCAGGCTGCAGATCCCCAGGTAGCCGAGCGCGAAGAGCACGGGATTCCCGCGCTCTCTCACGCGCGCCGACCTGGCCGCGCACTCGACGCTCGCAGCCAGGGAGAAGCAATAGAACGGGGAGAAGATTGCACGCCAGAGCGGGTGGAGCCCCGGACGGTACTGTGCCTTTGCCAGCGCCCAGTTCTTGTAGAACCAGTAGACCTGGTACAGCCCGAAGGTCACCAGCGACAGGATGGCAAGCTTCTCCTCGCGGACGCAGTAGAAGGGCAGCGGGCCGTGATGCTGGTGTTCCAACAGCGGACGCGGCAGTAGCGTTCTCAACCCCGAATCCGGGGCGCCAGCAGCGTCATCGTCGCCATGCGCAGCGCTCCTCCGGAGGTCAGGCTCCGACCTACACAGATCGGCTTCACCCCGCGGTCACATGACCCGTTGTCAGAGGGTACGCACTCCGACGCAGATGAGGTCGGCTCCGACGACCACGGCGATCGCGCCGACGATCCGTAGGTGAGCTCCCCTCTGGAGACGCTGCCCGCCTTCATATAGGCTACACCGCATGACAGACTCCAGCAGCGAGATCTTCGAGTCATCCAGCATTGATCCGAACAGGCACCTCTCCCTCGAGGCGCTCGAGAAGGGCCTGGAGAAGCTGGCACCCGCTCCGACCGATTCCGGCCGTGTCGTGTCCTTGATCGCAAGGGGCGCCGCGGGAGAGCGAGCCACCCCCGCGGCCATCCGTGTCACGCCCGAGTCCGGGATTCAAGGAGACCGCTGGGCTCCCGAGCGAAGCAAGGGTGAGGCCAGGTTCGGAAAGGACGTGTACCTCGAGATGCAGATCACCACGATGGAAGCAGGGGTTGGCGAGCTCATCGCAAACGGCCAGCCGCTGGCCCTGTTTGGGGACAACCTGATCGTCGACCTCGACCTCTCCAGCGCGAACCTGCCGATCGGAAGCCGGCTGCGGATCGGGAGCGCGACGCTCGAGGTCATGCCCTTCCCTCACGATGGCTGCGACAAGTACCGAGCCAGGTTCGGGGCCGATGCCCTTCGTTTCATATCCGAGAAATCGCGGAGGCCCCGGAACCTGCGCGGGATCTACCTTGGTGTTGTCGAGCGCGGCGAGATTGCCGTGGACGACAAGGTGGAGATACTCACCCGACCCTGAAGATGTCGTGAGAGAGCTTCGGTGCAGCAACCCCGCTGCCCTAGTAGCCAGCGCGCTCCGGTAGCGCTCCGCCGCCGCGGCACGCATCTTGCTGCGTGAGTCGCCATGGACGAAGAGACAGACCGCGTACCCCCGCTCGAGACCAACCCAGTAGCCTGCGCGACGCATGGCTGGGAGACCTTCCGCCAGCAGTTCGGCCCGCTGCTGGTCATCGGCTTCGGCGTTCACGCGGCCAGCCTCTGCGTGATCTCGATGTTCTCCGGTGGCGAGCTCGCCCTCGGGGGCCTGTTGATGGCCGTCCTCTTCACCCGCCCGCTCCGCTGGGGCTTTGCCTACCTGTGCCTGCATGCCGTGCGGGGCGAGGAGGCCGAGCCGGCGGACGCGATGGCCTCGTTCAATCGCTATCGCGACGTGGTTATCACCAACGCGCTCATACTCTTCATGGTGATCGTAGGCACCTCCATGCTGGTGCTCCCGGGGGTGTTCGTCTACCTGCGGACGCGCTTCGTGCCCTACCTGATTCTGGACGAGGGCCTTGGCCCACTGAGCGCGATCCGCGAGAGCTTCGAGCTGACCGAGGGGCTCTCGCTGAAGCTGCTCGCGATCGGCGCCGGCGGTTGCGCGGCGGTCGTGTTGGGCGCCATCCCCTTCGGACTCGGCATTTGCCCTGCCCTGATCCTTTGGGACCTCACGCTCGCGTCGCTCTACCAGGCTGTTCTGGAGCGCGAGGCAGCGCTCGAGCTCGAAGACGCAATCCCCGAAGTGGGCCCCGGCCAGACAGCCGCACTGTAGGATCAGGCTGAAGCCCGTCGCTACCTCTCGGCAGCTTCGGCCCTGACGCGCTTGTACTGCTCGAGCTCCTCGGGAGTGAACGGGACCCCGACGTGCTCGACCGCGAGGTCCACGTCGTCGATGACCATTCGGGTCTGCGTCTCGTCGCGGAGGTCGCGAATCATGATGTCGCGAGCCACCCAGGTGGACCCCTCTCTGGTCACCGAGTCCGGATTCGACGTCAGGACCTTTCGAGGCGTGAAGCCCGACTCGAACATCTCGGCGCGAACGAGCACGCAGGTCTGCTCGTCGATCAGCGAGACGATGCGCTCGTAACTCGAGCTTTCGGGGTCAGGGATCGTCTCGAGCAGCCAGAACGGCCGACCTTCCACCGGTGTCTCACTGCTCCCGAGCTTGTGCGTCTCGGAGGGTAGGTCGAAGCCGTACAGCCGCTCCACGTCCTCGTACGAGAAGTCCGTTCCGAACAGGTTCGACGCGCCGGGTGCGCCCCTGATCTGCCTGACCTGGGGCATGCCTGCAGGGGAGACGAACAAATGATTTGCTCCCGTTCGCTCCGTGATGAGCACCGTCAGGCCTCGGATGCTCTCCGGATTCGAGAGCTCGAGCAGCAGGGTCCGGAAGCCCGTGCGCGACACGCCGCCGTACACCTTGCCGATAAGCAGGTGCTCCTCGCCGACGCGGTCCGTGCTCACAAGCCGGATCGTTCGCACCGTGTTCGTCAGGGGGCGTGTGCGCTGCAGGCAATCCAGGATCTCTCCGACGGTCTTTCGCTCGGCTGCTGCCGCCTCCGGGCTGCCCGCTACGATCCCCAGCAGAGTCGCCGCCAGGGCAGTCAGGATCGGACGTCGCAAGGCTAGCTCTGGTCCCAGCCGTGAAGCACCGGGAGGACCTCCTTCGCGAACAGGCGCATGCCCCGCTCCGCCTCGTCGAACGGGACGCCGCCGAAGCGGAAGCAGGTGGCCTGCTCGAAGGGCCCCAGCGCGGCGCGGCGCTTCTCCAGCGCCGTGAGAACCTGGTCGGGCGTGCCGAACGCGTTCGCCTTGAGAAAACCCCGCAGGAACCCGGACTCCCCGATCTGCTGCAGCCGCGCCGCGTTCAGGCTGTAGCCCTGGTAGCCCTTGGTCTCTGCGAAATGGTCGTTCATCAGCTCGTAGTGCTCGAGCAAGCTTGCGAGGTACGTGCCCATGTACTGCGTCGCGCGCTCGACGGCCCGCTCACCGTCGCTGTCGCAGTACATGAAGTCCGCAGTCATCAGCGGAGGGGCCTCCACACCGTGGGACTCGTGATAGGCCTTTCGGTAGCGCTCGAATGCTGGTAGCCGATGATCCCACTGGCGCTCCGCGAACATGACCATGCGGGCGCCGAGGCGAGCAGCAGAATCGACCGAGTCGTCGGACCCGGCCACCGCGTACAGCCGACCCTTGAAGCTGCGCGACGGGCGGGGGCGAATCTCCGTGCGCGGCTGGGGGTAGTAGGGCCCGTCTCCTTCGATGAAGCCCGTCTCCAGTGCGCGCACGACCATCTCGGCGCTCTCGTCGAAGCGTTCGCGGGAGGTGCCCATCTCGACGCCACGGAATGGCTCGTACTCCCGACGCGACAAGCCTCTGCCCATTCCGAAGCGCACGCGTCCCCCGCAGAGCTCGTCCAGCATCGAGATCTTCTCCGCGACGCGGAGCGGCTCGTTCCAGGGCATGATCACTGCCGCTGTGCCCAGATCGATGCGTTCGGTGCGGCCCGCGAGATAGCTCAGGATCTGGGTATTGTCAGGGCAGAGCGCGTAGTCGAAGAAGTGGTGCTCAGCCGGCCACAGTGCGTCAAAGCCGAGCTCCTCCGCGAGCAGTGCGAGCCGGATCTCCTCTTCGTAGACCTGTCGGTCCGTGATGCCTTGCCACCCGTACGCCGAGAAGACCAATTGCAGACCGACGTCCATCTCTCTCCTCCACCAGGCACGTCCTTCCGGACCCGAGCCATTATAGGAGAGCTGCGCTACGCGAGTCTGGAGTCAGCCCGGGGAACGCTTTTGCTGGACCGCCGGGAATCAGACCAGGGCGGGAGAGGCCCGCGCACTCCCCGGCACGTCCGACGCATCCAGCAGCCCGTGGCGTCGCCACCCCTTCCTCAGCAGCCACGTGTGCGCGTTGGCGATTGGAACCGCGCCCCCACAAGCTCTCCCCGCCGTTCCTCGGCTCCACCCGTCAAACCAGCGCCCCGACGAGGCGGGATCCAGCCCCCGGAGCGCCCTCCGTCGATGTCGCGCGGCATTGAGCAGCACGTAGCGGATCGCATTCCGTACCTCGCGGGGCGTCTTCAGGACCCGCAGGTGGTAGCGATCCGCCACCAGCCCACCTCGCCACCCGAACGTTCTCCGCATCGCCCAGACCATCCTCCGGCTCAGGCTCTTCATCCCACGACCGAGCGCGTACTGATCCTTCGCCTCGACGATGAGGTGCGCGTGGTCCCGCAAGAGCGCGTAGTGCACCAGCCGAAACTCCCCCCTGTCGCACCCCCGCGCCAGCGTCTCCTCGAGCTCCCGCACGAAGGCTGGAGCCCGCAATGACGGAGCACCTTCGCGCACCCGCAAGGTCACGTGGCACGGATACCGCGACGCGAGACTCCGCCGACTTCGGTGGCGAACCAGCGGATTCGCCCCAGGCTTGCGTCCAGCCCCCTCGCGCCGACCGCCATGACGCGCCAGAGGCCGTAGATTGAGGGAGAACTGTCGGCCCGACTTCTTCATTCTTTCACCGATTGGTGTAGAAGTCTCGAAGCCAAGAACACCAAGGGAACAGAGAAAGAAGATACTGAGTTGTTGCCGCTCTAACCGCCGACCACCGATCGGGCTCGTACACCATGACAAGCGCCCGCCGAGGGAATCTAGACAGGGCGCCAGCTTCGCGAGGCTCCGGGCCGTTCTATCGCATCGAGGACGCGCTTCCGCATGCCGTCCTCGAAGTTCGGGGGGCGGCGGCTCATTCGTATCGACGCCCGCAGCCCGCAGCTCGCGCCGGAAATGGGGACTCCTCAACTGCCTGGGAGTACTCTAAGCGACGGAACTCCCTGTGAGAGGTCCGACATGAGCGGCGCGAACGATGTCTCGCTAGTGCGGCTGCGCGATGGTCGGAGTCTGGCCTGGGCGGAGTACGGAGATCCCAGGGAGAAGCCCGTGCTGTACTTTCACGGCTTCCCCGGCTCACGGCTGGAGCCGGCGCTGGGAGGCGACGGCCTGGGGGGGACCGGGGCGCGCCTGATCGCGATCGACCGCCCGGGCTTCGGCGGCTCGACGTTCCAGCCGGGGCGCCGGTTGCTCGACTGGCCCGACGACGTCGAGAGCTTTGCGGACTCCCTGGGGCTCGACCGTTTCGCGTGTATGGGAGTCTCCGGGGGCGGCCCCCACGTGCTTGCCTGCGCGCTTCGGATTGGCGGGCGCCTCACTCGGGCCGCCGTCGTCTGCGGCATTGGGCCCCTCGATACGCCCGAGGATTCGCGCGGCATGATGCGCGCGAACCGCCTGCTCTTCGGAGCCACGCGCTACTCGAAGACGGCGGTGCGTCTGGTTTTGGCGCTGATGGCCCGGGGCCTGCGCCGCGATCCCGCCGCCGCCGTCCAACGCGCGGCGCGGTCCCTCCCCGAAGCCGACCGCGCTGTACTCGAGCGGCCCGAAGCCCTCGAGAGCTTCGTCCTCAGCACCGTGGAGAGCCTGCGTCCGGGTACGCGCGGGGCAGGCCTGGAGGCACAGCTCTACGCGCAAGCCTGGGGCTTCAGCCTCGAGGATGTTCTTGCGGAGATCGACCTCTATCAGGGCGAGCTGGACGTGAACGTGGCGCCCTCGATGGGACGCTACCAGGCGAGCGTGCTGCCTCATTGCAAGGCGCACTTCTTCCCCGCTGAGGGACATCTCTCGCTCGCTGTGAACCGAATGGAAGAGATCGTGCGGCGCCTCGTGTCCTGAGCACCACGAACCTCCAGAGTAACCGCTAGACCGTAAGATTCGGGTGATAGAATCAGCGCAAGGGAGGTGCGTGCGATGAGCCAGCCGGAGATCTCAGAGATCCTCATCACTGCCGATGCGCACGTGGGTGAGACCGAAGCGTTGCGGGAGCGAATGCCGGCCGAGTTCCGCGAGTCCGTGCCCCGCCTCGGCATTGGACCGAACGGAGAGCTCACGGTCGAGATCAAGGGACAGACCACGGTGCTCCAGGCGGCCCACAACGCGACTCCCGCGGATCTGGAGCGGGAGTTTCGGAGTGATCCCTCCCTCGGAACGGACCTGGACGTGCGACGCATGCACATGCTGCGCGAGAACGTCGACGCGCAGGTGATCTTCCCGAACCTCGGGCTCAGTTGCGGCCTGGGGCACGAACCCCAGGCCTGCTACGAAGCCTGGGCTTACGCTCACAACGACTATGTACGGGACGTGTTCGGCAGCGACCCCGAACGGTTCAGACCCGCGGCAATGCTGCACGTAGAGGACGTCGACGTCGCGGTCGCGGAGGCAACACGCTGCATCGAGAACGGGTTCTGCACGCTCTTCATCCCAGCAGTCATGCCCTGGCAACCCTATCGCCTCGGGGTCTACGAACCGCTCTGGAGTCTTGCAGAGGAAGCGGGCATCCCGCTCAGCTTCCACATCTTCAGCGGAAACCTCGCGCTGGGCGGAGAGTTCGGCGCCATCGCCCGGATCGACAGCAAGCGCTACGAGCGTGCCAGAGTAGCGGTACGTGAGGAGGGGGAACGACTCGAGGAGCTGAGCACGGTGGTGGGGATGGCCGCCGGAATGGCGCCGATCGTGGAGCTCACCGGCTCGGGCGTGCTGGAACGCCACCCCGGGCTGCGCTTCGTGGTGACTGAATCCGATTGTGGCTGGCTGGCCTGGACGCTGCAGGCGATGGACCAGATGCAGCAGCGACGCTCGCTCGGCATGCGCAAGCTGCCTATGCGTGCCAGCGACTACTTCCGACGGCAGGGCGCTGTGACGATCGGCGACGATCCGGTGGGGCTGAACAATCTGGAGTTCGTAGGCGCGGACTGCCTGCTCTGGGGAAACGACTACCCGCACGATGAGGGCACCTGGCCGAATAGCGACGCCAGCCTGGCGCAGATTCGCAAGCGGCTCTCGCCCGGGGACACGCGCAAGGTACTGTGCGGAAACGCGGCGCGGCTCTACGGCTTCGACCTCGACTATCTGGCTTCGCACCAGGCTGAGCATCGGCGCGCCGCAGCTGCCTAGCGCGACGACCGCCGCCGCCGGGTGACTACCGCAGCAAAGAGCCGCAGGTTCGAGCAGGAGCGAGAGCTCGTGTCGGCTTGTCTCGAGCAGGTGCTGCGCGAGCAACGGGGCGCCGGGTTCTTCGCACGCTACCGGGCGCTGCGCCGACTCGCGGCAACGCTTCGGGGAGCCTACAGAGAAGAGGATCAGGCGAGGCTGCGCAGGCTTCTCGCCACGAGCTCCGTGGAGGAGCTGATGGAGACGGGACGTGCGCTGACACTCTCGTTCTGGCTGCTCAACCTGTGTGAGCAGCGCTACTTTGCCAGCGCCCACAGCGCTGATGAACGCGGTGGACTGCTGGCGCTGTTCGAGCGATTGGGGCGCCGGGGAGTGCCCCGCTCGATCGTGGAGGCGGCGCTCGAGGACCTGCGCCTGACCCTGGTGCTGACCGCACACCCGACGGAGGCCATGCGCTGGTCCGTTCACGAGAGCCTCGAACGGATCGACAGGCTGCTCGACGGCGGCGTGGCGGCGGACGACAACGAGCCCGAGCTGCTCAGAGAGCTCACCGGGCTGTGGCAGACGGAGATCCTCCGCTATCGTGCCCCGACCCCACTGGACGAAGTACGTCACGTCGTGCACACGGTGGAGCACGTTCTGGTGCCGGCGATGGTCGCTCTTCCCGAACGCCTGTCGCGCGCCTTCGCGGCGGCCTATTCCGGCGAGCCTCCGGTGGACCTCCGACCACTCGAGCTGGGGAGCTGGGTCGGGGGAGATCGTGATGGGAATCCCTTCGTCACCGCTGGCGTCACCGAGGCTGCGCTCGGGATGTATCGGACGGCCATGCTGGATCGCTACCTCGCAGAGATTCCACCGCTGATTCAAGAGCTGACGCTCTCGGCACGCCGCACAGCAGTGTCCACGGCACTGCGCGCGAGTATAGAGCGGGACCTGAAGACGCTCCCGGCCCTCCGACCGCTCGTGGGGCAGCACAACCCCGAGGAGCTCTATCGCACCAAGCTGAATGGCATCGCCTTGCGCCTCGAGCACAGCAAGGCCGAGGTTCGAGAGGAACGGGCCGCCGGAACGCTCGGAGGCTTCGAGAGTGCCTTCGCACTCCGTCACGAGCTGGAGCTGATCGTGCAGAGTCTGAAGGAGCACGGCGGCGAGCGCCTCGCCTCGGGAAGGCTGGCCCGCTGGCTCCGGATGGTCGACATCTTCGGGCTACAGCTCGCCGTGCTCGACGTGCGTCAGCATCAGGGCCGGCATCGCGAGGCTCGTGAGGAGCTGATCGTGCCCGCCGAGGGGCCAATCGACTCGCTTTCGCTCGATCGACAGCAGTCGTTTCTGGAAGAGCTGATCCTGAGCGACACGTTGTTGCCCACTCCTGTTCATTCGGAAGAGGCCGAAGAAGTCATGGCTACCCTGCGCGGTGTTCTCGCTGCTCAGGAGCGCTTCGGACCGGATTGCGTGCGCGACCTCGTGATCAGCGACGCTGGCAGCGAGATCCCCGTCCTGGAGCTGCTGCTTCTGGCTCGCCATGCCGGGCTGGTGAGGCTCGGACCCGAAGGAGCGCTCGAGAGCAGCGTCGATCTCGTGCCCCTGTTCGAGTCCATCGCCGCCCTTGATGCAGCCCCTGGCTCGATGCGACGTCTGTACGAGTCAGAGGCTTATCGCTCTCAGCTTGCGGCCCGGAGCTCTCGGCAGCAGATCATGCTGGGTTACTCAGACTCGATGAAGGACGGGGGCTACATGGCGGCGTGCTGGGGTCTCTACCGCGTCCAGCGCGAGCTGGCTGCGCAGGGACGGGAATACGGCATTCGCATCGAGTTCTTCCATGGTCGTGGCGGGACCATCGCACGCGGAGGAGGGCCAACACATCGCGCCATTCTCGCGGAGCCTCCGGGCAGCGTGATGGGCCGCATCAAGCTGACGGAGCAAGGAGAGGTCATCAGCCACAAGTACGACTCCATTCCATCGGCGGTGCACCATCTGGATCAGTCGCTGTCGGCCGCACTGGAAGCCTCCCTTCCGCTCGACGCACTCCCGGGGCGGGGCGCGGTCCCAGGAGTTTGGCAGGAGACCATGACAGAGCTCGCGGAGCTCTCCCGACGGGCCTACAGGGAGCTCGTCTACGAGACTCCCGGCTTTGCCGAGGCCCTCTACGCGATGACTCCCCTCGAGGAGATCTCTGAGCTCCAGATCGGATCGCGGCCCGCGCGCAGGTCAGCCACCACCCGGGTCGAGGATCTCCGCGCCATCTCGTGGACCTTCGCCTGGAATCAGGCGCGGGTGCTGTTGCCCGCCTGGTATGGAGGGGGAACGGCGCTGGCCGGACTGCTCGACGCTGGAGAGCGCGAAGAGCTGGTCGCTCGCCTGCGTCGCATGTACCAACGCTGGCCCTTCTTCCGCACCGTGATCGACAACTTGCAGCTTGTGCTGGCCAAGACCGATCTACACATCGCGTCGATCTACACAGAGCTTGCCGGAACTCCGATCGCCGCACAGGTTCTGCAGAGATTGGAGCACGAGTACGAGCTGATCGTGGAGGGCGTCCTCGAGATCGTGGACAGCCCGCGCCTGCTCGCAAACGACGAGGAGCTGGCGCAGAGCCTCGAGCTGCGCGGGCCCGGGCTCGACGTGCTCGGGTACATCCAGACCGAGCTCCTGCAGCGCAAGCGCCAGGGCAACGCCCCCGACCCCCACGAGCTCACCCAGGCCATCCAGCTCACGATCAACGGCATCGCCGCCGGCCTCCGCAACACCGGGTAGGCAAACAAGAGAGCGCCCTCCTCGAGGGGGACACCACGAACCCGTCCGTCGGACACCGCGGGCTCGAGTCCGATCGCTTTGTGGGTAAGCGCAGAGCCAATGAACATCGGGCGTCTCCGAACGAAACTGCCCGCGTCACTGACCACTCGGACCTCGAAGTGTCTGGGATAGTCAGGCCACGGCGTGAGCTCGGGAAAGGTCCGAGGGGACGGCCGCCAGCGTGGAGCCGGAGGCTTCTGGTTCAAGGCTTCGTGGGGCCGCTGCTGGTTGTAGATCGTGCGGAAGCGGTCAAATCGGCGCTGCTGGGCCCGTTTGTTGGGCGCAGGAGGTCGGGCCGCGGTAGCGCTGGATCCACTTGTAGGCGGTCTGGCGGCTCACGCCGAAGCGCTCACGCAGCTCGGTCATGGTGTAGAGCCCGCTCTTGTAGTCCGCGATAGACCGGATCCGCTCTTGCACGGCTGACGTCTCCGCCCAGGGCATCGCTCCCCCCCTTGCTGCATGCAGCTCGGAGTGTGTCAGCGAAGTTCCAGAGCTTAAGTGTCAACCATCTACCAGGTCTGTACCCTTGACAATGAATAGGAAAGCCCTATTATACACACAACGGTGAATGACAGGAAGAGGCAGAAGCAACTATCTCTAGGTCTCCGAGAACGGAGAGAAGGCGCGGGACGAAAGCCTGGTCCGAACCCCATGGTCCGTCACCGCAGTCGGCCGATATTCGCATCGCGTCACCCGTGCCACGTGACACTCCGGATTCGGGCCGGTGTGCCTTCGCTGCGCAGGGGGAGCTTTGTTCGCGCCTTCGAAGAGACGCTTGCGCGGGGCTGCGAGCGCGGGGAGTTTCGGTTGGTGCACTACGCCCTCCTGGGGAACCATGCCCATTTCATCGTTGAGGCCAAGAGCCGCCACGCACTGGGACGGGGAATGAAGTCGGTTGCCATGAGGATGGTGCGTGCGGCAGAGCGGGCGTTCGCGTGGCGCGGCAAGCTCCTGGCGGACCGGTATCACATGCGGGTTCTGAAGACGCCGCGCGAGGTCCGGAATGCGATCCGGTATGTGCTGCTCAACGCGCGGCGACACACTGTGCGCCTTCGGCCCGGGTCGATCGATCCCGCTTCTTCGGGCCGCTGGTTCGAGGGCTGGAGGAGGGGCGCGAGGCGATTCGAGGGTTCGGACGGAATCCGGCCTGTAGCCTTCCCTCACACTTGGCTTCTCGATGTCGGCTGGAGGAGACACGGGTTGCTCGATCCATTGGAAGCGCCTGGAGGGGCTCATGGCTCTCCGGCGTAGGAAGCGATTGCATCCGTCGAAACGGCCACGATGAGACGGAGCGCTTGTGTCGGCCACCGGATCTCCGAGCCAGAGAACGTGAAGTGGTCAGCCAAGCCGGCCCGGCGGAGCTCTAGGGAAGCGGTACTTCAGGCAGTCAGCGGCGTGCCGAAAGGCAGGCGGTGGCCCTCGAGGTCCTCGACCGCGAAGTCGCGCAAGCCGTAGGGCACGTCCTGCGGCGGCCGGAGGATGCTGGCCCCTCGGCCTACCAGCTCGGCGTGCAGGGCGTCGGCGTCACGCTCCGCTCGCTGAACCCCAACACGTCGCGGTAGTACTCCGCGGCTTTGCGTACGTCGCAGAACCCCAGGATAGGGGCAACCTTGCCTTGGGCCATCTGGCCGATTCTCCCTGAGCTACCGCACCACGGCGGACTACGCGGCAGCGCTGCCGAAGCGCTTGGCGGCGCGAGCGCGGGCCTTGGCGGCCTCGACCTCGCGGTCGCGAGCGGGAGCCGAGGTCACGAGCGAGTCCAGGAGCTCGTGGGAGATTCGGGCGACCTCTTCCACGGCCCGTTCGAAGGCCGCCTCGTTTGCTTTGGACGGCTTGGTGAACCCGCTCAGCTTGCGGACAAACTGGAGCGACGCCGCCGCGACCTCCTCCGGTCCCGCAGGCGGGTCGAAGTTGAACAGCGTCTTGATGTTTCTACACATGCTTCCCCCTATACTAGGAGTTGCGCCATGCGGCAAGGAGGACGACCCGGTGGAAGGGTTAGAGCACGTCGAAGCCTCGCTGAACTACCTCGTTCCGCTTGCTGAGAAGCCAGCCTTCTACATGTACGAGCCTTCGCCGGGGACGCCCCGACCGACGGCGGAGAGCGACCGCCGCACATTGGCGATCCATGATGGGCGGAAAGTCCTCGAATCGCTGTCGCTGGACGAGCAGGGCTTCACGCTGGCGCACCACGATAGCGGGGTTTCGAACTTCTACGACAGGGCGGAGGTTCGGGCGGTCTACTATCTGGAGGTCGAGCAGCTGGTGAAGAAGGCGACCGGCGCATCGAAGGTGCTCGTCTTTGACCACAACGTGCGCTGTGAACCCATGGCTGAGCGCGGCGAGAACGGGGCGCAGAGGCCCGTGAAGATCGCCCATAACGATTACACGACCAAGTCCGGTCCGCAGCGAGTGCGCGACCTGGTCGAGCCCGCCGAGGCAGAGCGGCTGCTCGAGCAGCGCTTCGCGGTGATCAACGTTTGGAAGCCGATCGTCGGGCCCGTGGAGGAGATGCCCATCGCGGTCTGCGACGCACGCAGCATCGGCAAGCAGGATCTCGTTCCGACCGACCTCAAGTACCAGGATCGGACAGGTGAGGTGTACCAGCTCACGTTCAGCCCGGAACACCGCTGGTTCTACTTCCCGAAGATGCAACCGACAGAAGTCATGCTGCTCAAGTGCTACGACTCCGCGGAGGACGGACGCGCGCGCTTCAGCGCCCACTCCGCGTTCCTGGACCCGACCAGCCCCCCAGACGCGGCGCCGCGAGAGAGCATCGAGGTACGCACGCTCGCGTTCTTCGCCCCCGCCGAGTAAACCTGCGCGGGTCATGCCTGTCGAAATCGGGTTCGAGCAACGCTCGGAGGAGCATCGCGTACCGTACTTTCAGCTGCTCGCCAGGAGAGAGACGTGAGCGAAATCCGGCACCGCACCCTACAAACAAACGGCATTCAGATGCACGTTGCCGAGGCAGGCGAGGGGCCGCTGGTGATTCTGTGCCACGGCTTTCCGGAGTCCTGGTACTCATGGCGTCACCAGCTCCCGGCCCTCGCTGACGCGGGATACCACGTTGTTGCGCCCGATCAACGCGGCTATGGGCAAACGGAGGCGCCCGAAGCGATAGACCAGTACACACAGCATCACCTGGTTGGAGACATCGTCGGTCTCGTCTCGGCACTGGGAGCGGAGAGCGCAGTGATCGCCGGCCACGATTGGGGAGCCCCCGTCGCCTGGAACGCCGCCATGTGGCGGCCGGACCTGGTCCGTGCCGTGATCGGGCTGTCCGTGCCCGCCTCGGATCGAGCGGCCCTGCAGCCCACCGCGCTGCTCAAGCAGGCCTTTGGCGACAACTTCTTCTACATCCTCTACTTCCAGACGCCGGGGGTTGCGGAGCACGAGCTACAGAAGAACGTGCGCCGCTCGCTGCGCATGTTCCTGCACAGTGCGTCGGGCAGCGGACTGAAGCGCGTGTTCCGAGCGCAGCCCAAAACCGCGGACTTTCTGGATCAGCTCGAGGATCCCGACAAGCTGCCCGACTGGCTCACGGAGGAAGACCTCGAGTTCTTCACGCAGGAGTTCCTGCGCACGGGCTTCCGCGGCGGGCTCAACTGGTACCGCAACATAGACCGCAGCTGGGAGCTGTCTGCAGCCTTCCAGGGACGGAAGATCGAGCAGCCCGCCCTATTCATCAGCGGTGATCAGGACCTGATCGCGCGCAACCCGGGCTTCGAGGAGCAGATGCGCGCGATCGTGCCCGACCTCCGGCACGTCGTGATCCTCCCCGGCATCGGCCACTGGACCCAGCAGGAAGCACCCGACGCGGTGAACTCAGCGATGCTGGACTTCCTCCGCTCGCTCGATTGAGCACCGCACCCGCCTCGCTCCGGGGTCGCCGAACGGAGTATGATCAGAAAGTGACGAACAAGGACGAGTACAAGGAAGCGATCCTCAGTTACGTGGACAAAACGGACTGGGTTAGCTTCGCGGAGCTTCACCAGCGCTTCGCTGGAGAAGCCGACCACGAGACTCAGATCGCGCTGCCGGGAAACCGCATCGTGTGGACGGGACTGCCGCTGCCGATGATCGACGCGGTGCTGGAGCTCCTCGAGGAACAGGCGTTGGCGGCGGTGCCGGGGCACAAGTCCGCGTACGTGCGAGCCGGACGGGTGCTCAGCCTGCCGGTGGAGAAAACGATCCCGCCAGAGGGACATACGGAGCCGCACTGGTACCCCGTGCTGCTTCGACCGATCCGCGCCGTCCAGGACACGGCGAATGCACCATAGGAGTACGGAGTGACGTCCACGAGCCGCCCTGCCGGCACAATCGTTGGCCTCGGCCTCACGGAGATGACACGGCACTACACCGGTGGCGCCGTGACCCTTGCCGCGAGAGCCGTCGCGCGAGCCCTCGCGGATGCTGGCCTTGATAAGGACGACCTCGACGGCCTTCTGATCAACAGCGGGATCTCCGGAATGGGTGGGTCTGGGCCGGCAGACTCTCCGCTCAACCTGCAGAGTGCCATGGGGCTCAGAGACCTTCGACTCGTGAATCACATGAACGCGGCCGGCTCGACGGCGGGGCAGATGGTGCAGTTCGCCTCGCTCGCCGTACAGGCAGGCATGTGCAACATGGTTGCGTGCGTGTTCGCGGACGCACCGCTCACGGACGGACGTTCGGCTGGAGCAGCCTATGGAGGCGCCGGCCGCGCCCCGCGCGGACTCTCCGGTCTGGGCGCAGCCTATGGATTCTTCGGTGCGAACGCGGCCTACGCGCTGGCGGCCCGACGGCACATGGCCCTCTATGGGACGACGAGCGACCACTTGGGCGCCATAGCCGTCTCGAACCGGAAGTGGGCGGCTCGAAACCCCGCTGCGATCATGCAGAAGCCGATCACGCTCGAGGACTATCACGCCTCCCGTTGGATCTGCGAGCCGTTCCACTTGCTCGACTGCACGCTGGTGAACAACGGCGCGATTGCCGTGATCGTCACCACGCCGGAGCGTGCGGCGGAGCTCAAACAACCTCCCGTCCATGTAGTCGGCATGGGTCAGGGACATCCGGGCAATCCCCAGCGAGCGAGTTTTGAGAACGAGGTGAACACCGGCGCGAAGATTGCAAAGAAGACCGCCTTCGAGATGGCCGGGATCACATCTGACGACGTCGACGTATGCGAGCTGTACGACTGCTACACCTACACAACCCTGGTCACGCTCGAGGACTACGGGTTCTGCCCGAAGGGCGAGGGAGGTCCTTTTGTCAGCGACGGACGGCTCGAGCCCGGAGGGGCTCTGCCCACCAACACCGGAGGCGGAGAGCTCTCTGGCTACTACATGTGGGGCATGACGCCGATCTCCGAGGGCGTCATCCAGGCCCGTGGTCAGGGCGGCGACCGACAGGTGCCGAAGCACGACGTCGTGTTGGTGAGCGGCCAGGGTGGCCTCCTCGATTATCACGCCTGCCTCGTGCTGAGCCAGCACGAGTCGTTGCACTAGGAGATGAGCTCGTGAGCGAAGCCACACGCATCGAGAAGCCGGTCCCGGAACCGGACGAGGAGTCAGCGCCCTTCTTCGATGGCGCCGCTCGTGGGGTCCTGATGATCAAACGCTGCGAGGGATGCGAAACTCGTCTAGATCCGAGAACGCGGCTCTGCACGGAGTGTCTGGGCGAAGATCTAACCTGGACGGAGGCGTCGGGGCGGGGGGAGCTCTTCTCCTTTGGCATCATGCACCAGCGTTACCACCCTGGCTTCGACGCGGAGCTCCCGTACAACATCGCCATCGTGGAGCTGGAGGAGGGGCCGCGCGTGAATACGAACGTCGTGGGCTGCTCGAACGACGACCTCGTGGTCGGCATGAAGCTGCAGGCGGTCTTCGAGAAGGTGGCGGACGGCGTTCACCTTCCAAAGTTCCAGCCGGCCTAGTCGGAGGTGGGAGTGGGCATTCTCGACGGAGTCCGCGTTCTGGACTTCGGCCGCTACATTGCCGGCCCGTTCTGCGCTGCCCTGCTTGGGGACCTGGGCGCGGAGGTGATCCGTATCGAGCGAGTCGACGGTGGAGAAGACCGCTTCGTGGCACCGGTCACCTCCGACGGGATGGGAGCGATGTTTCTTCAGGTCGGCCGCAACAAGCGCAGCCTGACGCTCAACCCGACGAAGCCGGAGGGCGCGAAGATCACACGCGAGCTCGTCGCGACGGCGGATGTGGTCGTGGCCAACCTGCCGCCCGAGACGCTGCAGGCCCTGGGCCTGGACTACGAAAGCCTCCGGGCGGTGAAGCAAGACATCATCCTCACGAGCATCAACGCCTTCGGCAGCGGAGGGCCCTGGACCTCCAAGATCGGCTTCGACGGTCTCGCGCAGGCGATGTCGGGGAACCTGCACCTTTCGGGGACTGCCGATGCGCCAACGCGATCGTTCACGCCGTACGTGGACTTCGGCACAGCCTCACTCTGCGCGTTCGCGACGCTGGCCGCGCTCATGCACCGGAACCGGACCGGAGAGGGCCAGCACCTGGAGGGGGCGCTGCTCAAGACGGCCCTCACGTTCATGAACAGCACGTTGCTCGAAGAGCAGCAGCTCGGACTCAACCGCAAGGCGACGCTCAACCGAGGCCAGACAGGGGGCCCAATGGACGTGTTCCAAACTAAGGACGGCTGGGTGATGTGCCTGACGATCGGCCAGCCCCAGTTCGAGCGTTGGTGCCGCATGGTGGGCGCCGAGGAGCTGCTCGACGACGAGCGTTTCGTGGATGACAGGAGCCGCGGAGACAACGGTGCCCTTCTCTCGGCTCGCATGGCCGAGTGGTGTCTCAAGCGCAGCAGCGCCGAAGCCCTGGCCGAAATGGAGGTGGCAAAGGTGCCAGGCGGACCTGTCTACGCCCCGAGAGAGGTGCTGGACGACCCGCACGTCCAGTCCATCGGGTTCCTCGAGCACGTTTCGTATCCGACCGCGGAGAAGCCTCTCGCGATCGCGGGCTTTCCCGTTGCGCTCGGTCGGAGCCCGGCTCGCACCCCCACGCGGGCACCGCAGCTCGGCGAGCACACGGACGCAATCCTGCGTGAGATCGGTTACGACGCTGCAGCGATAGCCGAGCTACACGCCGGACGCGTCGTCTAGAGAGGAGCTCCGATGAGCGTCGAACTCAACAGCATCGCTCACATTCAGCTGAACGTGAACGACCCCGACCGTTGCATCCCGTTCTGGGAGAAGCTCTGTCACTTCCTCAACATGAAGACGCTCATCAAGAGCGACGGCATCATCTACTGCATCGGGAGTCGGACGGGGATCCTCATCAGAGGGGTACCGCCGGAGCATCGTGGCACCTCCTTCGATCAGGACCGAGCTGGGCTCCACCATTTCTGCTTCCGTGCGCGTAGTCGCGAAGACGTGGACGCGATTCACGCGTTCATCGTCGAGGAACTCGACGCGAAGATCGTGAGGGTCCCCCACGTGGGCCCGTGGGCGCCTGGCTACTACTCCATTCTCTTCGAAGATCCTGAAGGAATCCGGGTCGAGGTGAACTACGTTCCTGGCCGCGGACACCTCGGCGAGGGCGGACGTCTCGGTCCGGGCGGCCCGGGACCGAGGGATACCCTGCAAGAGCCGTAGCCCCAAACCTTCGAGGAGCTCTTCCCAGCTCCGTCTTGCAGGGTCGGCTGCGACTGTGATAGGTGGAGGTATGCCTGCCTACTTTGTTGTCCAATACACCGTGAACGATAGTGACCTCTACGCCGAGTACGCCCGGGAAGCCGGTCCCACGATCCCCCCATTCGGCGGCGAGCTGATTGCCATCGACGTAGCCGCCGAGACCATCGAGGGGAAGCCACCGGGTCCCCAGACGGTGATCCTGAAGTTCGACTCCGTCGAGAAGGCCAAGGAGTGGTACAACTCGCCCGAGTACCAGAAGGTGCTCGGGAAGCGCCTCGCCTCCACCGAAGGCTTTGCCGTCATCTCCCAGGCAATGAACCGGGGATAACCTCCCCCGAGAGCTTCCTCTCGATTCGAGAGGGCTGGCTAAAGTCGCGGGACGGGGCGGAAGATAAGCACTCTGTATGGAGAAGGAGACCGCTGCAAGGCCCCGCCACGGGATCCGGACGCCCGTCGCGTATTCGGGGCCAGACGTCGAGGGCGGCGGCAGCCTGGCGAACATCTCCATCTCCGGCGCCCTGATCGAGCCCGCGTCCCCTTCTGTCGCCCCCGGCACCCCCATCTCGCTGCTCGTCCCCTACTTTCCCCGCAGCCACGTGGAGCTCCGCGCGGTGGAGCTTCCAGCCGAAGTCGTCAGGGAGACCGAGACGGGCTTCGCCGTGCTGTTCAACGAGCTGGACCTCGAGGCCAGGGGGATACTCCTGGAGCTCCAGCACCCGGAAGTGATCGACCTGGTCGACGAGATCTGAGGCGCTCGACCTGAGCCCGCGGCTCACCCTTGCTTCGGCTTTGCGGTCTGTGCTCTGATCCCGGGACTCAGACGCCGAGGCACGACGATGAGTGCGAAGGGGGAGCGGGGTTCGGTGGCGCGTGGCACGGCGGAAGGCCTCCAGCTTCCATCCGGCTACACCGCCTCGGGTTTCCTCCACGAGCTGCTGCGCGGGAGCGTGGAGCACTGGCCCGAGGTGCTGAGCTCGGCGGGCTTCCCGTCCGACGCCAGCGCTTTTCGCTCGAACTTTGGCGAGGCCCTGGTCCGCTTCGAGGCTGCGCGTGCGGCCTCACCCCTGCGCACGGAAATCGCGAGCGATCTTGTGCGCGCCGCCAGCGACCGGCTCTGTTTCCTATCGAACGGAAACACCCTGGCACATTCGGAGTACTGGAGTAGCAGCGCGGAGCCCCTGGCGTTCGAGACGATCCCAGCGGTCAACTCGACGGCACTCACTCCGCAGGTCGACTGGGAGGGGCGGCGATACAGCGGAAAGCATCTGCACGAGCTCGCCGATTCCTTCCTTGCGGGGAGCCTGATGACCCGGCCAGCCGCGGACGCGCTGCGTTGGATCGCGGAGCAGCATGGCGGGATCGACTTGTCGGGTCACAAGTTCGTCGTTCTCGGTGCGGGGGCCGAGCTCGCGGCCACGAGCCTGCTCCTCGAGGCAGGCGCCTCCGTCCTCTGGATTGACGTGACCGAGCCACAGCCGCTGCTGAGGGACGACCGGCGTCGCGCTGGCGCCCTCACGTATGTCGCGAACGGCGCCGACCTGCTTCGCCAGGCGAGTGAGATCGTCGAGACGATCACGCGGTTCGCAGAAGACGACCCAGTACACCTGGGGCTCTACGCGTACGCGGCCGGCGGCGGCCGCGAGTGGCGACTCGCGGCCGCCATGAACAGCGTCGTGCGCCATCTCGACCCGCAGGCGGTGCGCTCGGTCACGCTGCTCGTCTCGCCGACGTCTCCGGCGGTGGTTCAGCCAGAGGACCTCGAAGCTGCGCGGCGGCGACGCCCTCGCTGGTGGCAAGCCTTACTCGAGCGCGCGGGGACCTTCCCGCCTGGGCGCTTCACGGTGGGCTCCATCGAGATCGCTCGCGCGATCGTTTCGCTGCAGGGCGCGAGCTACCAGGCAGCGCAGTACATCGAGAAGATCCTGACGGCAGAGAGCCTCGCCGCGTACGGGATCGGACTCGACGCGACGCGCCGAACTCCCGTCACCGTGTCGGCGAACGTCGCGGGGATCTCCCGCACGCGTTCCCTCTCCCACCCCGTGTTCGACGCGGCCTTCATCGGCGCTCCACTCCTGGGTGTCACGACGTTCGCTCCCGAGACGACGCGCTCGCTCAGTGGGCTCCTCGCCCTGCACGACCTGCTGAACCCACAGGCGCCGGGATCCGCCTCCCAGGTCTACGCAGACGACGCTGCGCGCGCTGCGGCACTCTTCTCGCAACAGGTCCACGGTGGCATCTACGCCCTGCCGTGGGCGCTCGACCCGTGCATTACCGCTGCAGCCGTCATCGGACTGGCCCGTCGACCGTCGCTGCTCTGGCGCGTGATCCGTGGAGCGCGCTGACTCCCGAGGGCGAAGCGGGTACTGGGAGTGCGGTCGCCTCGAAGTCTCCGCTAGAGCAGTGTAGCGAGCTCTATTCCCGACGACCGGGCGAGGAGACGCTCGACCCAAACGTCGATCAAGTCCACGCCCCGCTCCTGTCCCATCTCGATGACGTCCGTCGTCGCGATCGTCTGCAGGACCGTCAGGAGACCGCGCTCATAATCACGGACAAACTCCGAGTAGTCGTAGTTCGTGACACCACCGTCCTCGAGCGCGTCGTGGTACGCGTGGAGCAGCGAGCGCTCGCCTTCCCGGCTCAGATCGACAGGCAGTGCGCCTCCGAGCAGGTAGGCAACGTCGTACGCGGCACAGCCTCGTCCCGCCAGCTGCCAGTCGATGATCACTACCTCGTCTTCGCCTTGCCGGCCGTCGAAGAAGATGTTGTCCAGGCGGAAGTCGCCGTGGACCAGCGTCTGCGGCGCCGAGCGGTGTAGTCGTCGCGCCAGCGCCGTCCCCCTCCTGTCCAGGAAATCCAGCAGCGCGCCCAGGCCCTGTCCCAGGAGCGGTTCGAAGCGCTGCGCGAAGTCGCTGCGTGAGTCTCGATACATGGTGTGTCGGGTCTTGCTCTGCAGGTCCTGGCGCGCGAGCCAGAAGCGCCCCTGGAGGAGCGGACTCTCCCAGAGCGCGGCGTGTGCCCCGGCCAGCGCCTGAAGCGCACGCTCGCAATCCTCGGGTCGGGCTCCCGCGACCTGGTCGCCAAGACGGGCTCCAGTCAGGTCCTCCATCAGAAGCACGTAGCGTCGCTTCTTGCGTCCGGCGACCCAGCGCGCCAGCGGCATCAGCCGGCGGATCAGCCAGACAGGCAATCGATCCATCAAGCCGACGATCTGCTCCTGATACCGGGACCCAACATCGGGATCGAACGCCGTGTAATAGGTCGCGGGTACGCGCAGCGGGAGCTCCGGTGCAAGCTCCTCGTAGAACAGGATCTCCCGCTCGTAGGCTCCGAGCAGCTCGCCCAGCACGCGATTCTGCGCGACCGGCGTGGGAAGCTTGGCGATCAACGTGCGGGGCCCAACCGAACCGGGTGGATCAAGCTCGAGAAAGAGCCGGGTGATCACACCGACGAAGCCCTCGCCGTCCCCGATCAGCTCGTGGCGGGCGGAGCTGACGCGGGCTCCTCCCAGGACGTCGCGTTCCCGAAGCACCAGGCTGAGCCACTCGGGCGTCAGGTCCTCGACGCGCTCCGGGATGAAGAGATCGAGCATCGCGCTTACCCGGGCGCGATCAGCTCGAGCAGCTCGGATAGTGCGCGGATCTCGTGGTGGGGCTTTACGTCGACCTGCCCGCTCTGGAGAGGGGGCGTCGGAGCTACCCGTTCGTCCAGGTCTCCATCCGTTCCATCGTGTCGACGTACTCCTGCACCAGCTCCTCCACGACGGTTCGGACGGACTTCACGTGATTCAGCGAGCCCACGACCTGGCCAACGAAGTAGTTGACGAGCTTCTCCGCTCCGGAGCCCTTCTGGTGCGCCACGCGGCCGATGCGCCCCTGGGCTTCACGGGTGAGCAGCCCTTGCAGCGGCATCGGTAGCGGATCCGGGTTGGCTGGATCCTCCCAGGCATCGGTCCACGCGCTGCGCAGCTGACGGGCGGGCTTGCCCGTGAGCGAGCGCGAGCGGAGCGTGTCACTCGACGTGGCCTCGAGGAACTTCTCTTTTACGACGGGGTGCGTCTCCGCCTCCTCGGTCGTGAGCCAGACCGACCCGGTCCACACCCCCTGGGCACCGAGTGACAGCGCCGCCGCCATCTGACGCCCGTTCGCGATCCCCCCCGCGGCGAGCACGGGCAGCGGCGCCACCGTGTCGACGATCTCGGGAATGAGCACCATGGTTCCGATCTCGCCGGTGTGGCCTCCCGCCTCGTAGCCCTGGGCCACGATGATGTCGACCCCCGCCGCCTGCTGCTTGAGGGCGTGGCGCTTTTTCCCAACGAGCGCTGCGACGAGCAGGCCCTGCTCGTGCGCCCGCTCGATCAGCCAGGGCGGAGGCGGGCCGAGCGCGTTCGCGATCAGCCGCGCATTGTGGGAGAGCGCGACGTCGACCAGGTCCCGGTTGTGCGACTCGGTCCGCGGCGCGCGTTCGATGTCCGGAAACTGCGGCACGCCGTGCTCCGCAAGGAGCGCGTCGACGAAGCTGCGGTGCTCGTCCGAGATCAGCGCGTCGAGCTTGTCTCGCGACAGGCCCCCTTCCTCGCTGCCGATGTAGCTGGCCGGCATCAGCACGTCGATGCCGTACGGCTTGTCGCCGATCTCGCTCTCGATCCAGTCGAGCTCGATCTTCATCTGATCTGCCGAGAGTGAGGTTACGCCCAGCACGCCAAACCCGCCTGCCTTGCTCACGCCGGCGACGACGTCGCGGCAGTGACTGAACGCGACGATCGGGAACTCCACCTCGAGCAGCTCGCGAAGCGGTGTCTGCATAAGTCCTCCTCTCTCTTCCGAAGCTCCTGCTCCGGCCCTGAGTGTATTCCCTTCGACCGTGCTGGGAAAGCCGCACTGCGGCGAGCGAGCCACTAGGCGTACAATGAGGGCCAGCGCGGCGGCTCCGCGTCGGAGGCAGCATGGACCTGAGCTACGGTCAGGAGTACGAGCAGTTCCGGGCGGACCTGCGGGGCTTCATCAAAGAGCACGGCGAGCGCTCTCCGAAACGCGGGCCCGACGAGCGCTGGCGTCCAACTCCGGAAGAGGTCGCGTGGCAGGAGCTGTTGATCGAGCACGGCTACCACGCGCGCACCATCCCGCGCGAGTACGGGGGCTACGGAGCCGAGCCGGACATCCTGGAGAGCGTGATCATCGGTGAGGAGTTCACGCGCTCCGGGCTCCAGGGTCCCGGTGGGGGCAGCGGCTCGAGCATGCTCGCGCCGACCTTGCTGGAGCACGGGCGGGAGGACCAGAAGAAGCGCTGGATCCTACCCGCGCTCACCGGCGAGGAGGTCTGGTGTCAGGGCTATTCCGAGCCAGGCTCGGGTAGTGACCTGGCGAGCCTGCAGACCTCGGCGAAGGAGGACGGCGACGACTTCCTGATCAACGGCCAGAAGATCTGGACGAGCGGGGCACAGGTTGCGGACATGATCTTCATCCTGGTGCGCACGGAGCCCGACGCTCCCAAGCACTCGGGCATCAGCTACATCCTCCTGCGCATGGACACGCCCGGGATCGAGGTTCAGCCGCTCATGACCATGACCGGACACGCAACGTTCAACCAGGTGTTCCTGACGGACGTGCGCGTTCCCAAGGCCAACGTCGTGGGGGCGCGCGGTGAGGGCTGGATCGTCGCCAACACGACGCTCCGCTACGAGCGCAACATGCTCGGGAACGCCTCTCAGACCGAGGGTCTGCTACTGCGTCTCGAGAAGCTGATGCAGGATGAGGTCTCGAACGGCGCCTCGGCCATGCTGAGCCCGACCCTGCGGGATCGCTTTCTGCGCCTTCAGGCTCGCACGCGCACCATGAAGTACCACTCCATGCGACTCCTCACTTGCACCCTGCGCGGCGAGGCGCCGGGCGTCGCGGGCCTTGTGGTCAAGCTCCAGGGCTGCCAGCTCAACCACGACATCGCCGCGCTGGCGATCGACGTCATGGGTGAGCTCGGCACGCTCTACTACGGCTCGAAGTACGAGCGCGCACGCGGCTTCTGGCAGCGAGAGCACATGCTCTCACTGGGTCTGATCATTGGCGGCGGGACCGCGCAGATTCAGAAGAACATCATCTCGGAGCGGGGACTCGGCATGCCGCGAGAGCCCAAAATCGTTGCGGCGGGGAAGTAGCGATGGACTTCGGGCTTTCGGACGAGCAGAGGCTGCTGCAGGACACCTTCCGGAACTATCTCGCCGACAACATCCCGATCACCCGCGTGCGCGAGGTCGCGATCGGCGACGGCGCCGAGGTGCGCACGCTCTGGTCGAGTCTTGCCGAGCTCGGGGCCGCGGGAATCCTGATTCCCGAGGAGCACGGCGGCAGCGCGCTGTCGCATCTCGACGCCGCGCTCGTCGCCGAAGAACTTGGCGGGGCCGTAACCCCGGTGCCCTTCGTCGCCAGCGCCGTGCTCGCGCCGGTCGCCCTGCGCGAGGCGGGCACTCCCGAGCAGCAGAAGGAGTGGTTGCCAAGGCTCGCTACCGGAGACCTGCAGGTCGCCGCCGCGCTGACCGAGACCTACTCCCGCCGCGAGGGCGCCGAGGTGCGCCTCGAGGGAGGAAAGCTCGTGGGCAGAGCGCTGATGGCACTGGGCCTGCCAGGCGCGGACCTCGTGCTCATTGCCGCGGGGACGGACGATCTCGCGCTGGTGGCGACGGACGCTCCGGGGCTCCAGATCGAGGCTCTTTCGACCATCGACCGCACCCGCCGCCTGGCGGAGCTGCGTCTCGAGTCCGTCGAACCGGCCGCGCTTCTCGGGGGGCCAGGCGGAGCGACGCGCGCTCTCGACCGCGTGCTCGACGCGGGCCGCGCCGTGCTCGCTGCGGACACGCTCGGAGCCTGCCAGTCCATGCTCGATCAAGCCGTTGAGTACGCCAAGCAGCGCTCGCAGTTCGGTCGCGTGATCGCGAGCTTCCAGGCGGTCAAGCACCTGTGCGCGGAGATGACTTCCGAGCTGGAGCCCGCGCGCTCGCTGGTCTGGTACGCGGCGCATGCCATCGAGGCCGATCCGGACGACGCGCCCGTGGCCGTGGCCCATGCCAAGGCCCACATGGCCGAGGTGGGGGAACGGCTCGCCGATCTGGCGACCCAGGTTCACGGGGGGATCGGCTTCACCGACGATCAGAACCTGCACTTCTGGTTCAAGCGCATCGGCCTGAACCGCCAGCTGCTGGGCGGACCGGGAGCGCTCCGCGAGCGCGCCGCCCAGCTTCAGGGCTACGCCGGCACCCGGTCCTGAGTCTCGTGCCCGCTCGCTACGACCAGGGCTCGACCAGGATCTTCGCCTGCTTCTCCGGATCCCGGAGGGCCGCAAAAGCGCCCGCAACTCCGGACAGAGGGACGCGCTCCGTGATCAGGGGCGCGACGTCGTAGGCACCGTCGGCGATCAGCTGCAGGGTCTCGGCGAACTCGGGCACTGTGTAACCCAACACGTACTGCACGGAGAGCTCCTTGTTGATCGCGATCAGCGGACGGCTGTGATCGGTCAGCAGACAGACGCCCACCACGATGATGCGCGCGTTGCGCGGAGCAGCCAGAAAGATCCCGTCGAGCACACCGGGAACGCCGACGCACTCGAAGATCACCACGTCCTCCGGCCGCTGCAGCTCGGAGTGCGCGTAGGGAGAGCCCTCGTTGGGGTCGATGCACACGTCGGCACCCAGCAGCGCAGCGAGCTGTCGGCGCTTGGGCGAGAAGTCCGCTGCAACCACCGGGCCGATGCCCTTGTGCTTGAGCGCGCTCACCACCGCGAGACCGACCGGGCCGCAGCCCAGCACCAGCGCGGCCTCGCTCCCCGAGAGTCTCGCCTTGTTCGCCGCGTGCAGGCCCACCGCCATCGGCTCCGTCAGCGCCGCGTGGCCAGCGGGCGTACCGCCGGGGACCGGTACGAGCAGGCGCCGGGCCAGCACCATGTACTCGGCAAAGCCGCCGGGAATCACGTCGGAGTAGCCGACAGGGAGCGGCTCCTCGCGTGGCAGCACCGGAACAGAGCAGACCAACGTGCCCGGGGCCAGGTCGTGCGGAGTATCTGGCCCGAAGTCCACGATCTCTGCGCAAAACTCGTGGCCGAGCACGATCGGGTCCAGCGTGGTGAGCTTGAAGGCGCCGCCAGCCTCGCGGCTCGTGGCAACGAACTCCTCGGTGTGCTCGGCGGCATGGAGATCCGAGCCGCAAATTCCGCAGCCCCGGGACTTGACCAGCACCTCGCCCTGGCGCGGGACAGGATCCGCCAGGGTGTCAACCCAGATCGAGCCACGCTGCATCAGTGCTGCCTGCATCGCATCCTCCCTGGGCGAAGCAGCATACCAGAGCTGCCCGAGATGCCGCCTCGCGTCGTCTGCAGAGCGCGGCCTAGCTCGTTGGCAGGCGGATCTCCACCTCGAAGCCACCGTCGGGATGGTTCCGCGCAGAGACTCGCGCGCCCATCTCCTCCGCAAGTCCACGCACGAGCGCCAGGCCGATACCGGTTCCTTTGGTCTTGCGTGTGAGCTCGTCTTCGCCCCGGTAGAACGCCTCGAACAGGTGTGGCTGGTGTGCACGGGCGACGCCCGGACCGTAGTCACGAACTCGGAGCGCGACGCCACCATCGACTTCGAGGCAGTGAACGAGAATCTCCTTGCGCTCTGCGGTGCGGGCGTACTTCAGGGCGTTGTCGATCAAGTTGAAGAGCAGCTGCTGCAACGCGTCGCGCTCGAATGCGGCTGGCGCTAGGTCAGCGTCGACCTCGAGTACGAGGGTGAACCCCTGTGACTGTGCGTGTGGCCGGAGCAGCTGGACGACGTCGCGGAGCGGCTCCTCGAGCGACTCCTGAGTCAGGGGACGCTCGACCTTCTGGCTCTCGAGCCGTGAGAACTCGAGCACATTGTTGATGAGCCGCGTGAGCCGCTCCGACTCGGATGTGATGGTGGCGTAGTACTCGCGTTGCTTCTCAGCGCCCGACACCATCCCGTCGCGCAGCATCTCGGCGTGCATGCGAATCGCCGTCAGGGGTGTCTTGAGCTCGTGAGAGACGGCGGCCGCGAAGTTGCTACGACGCTCCGCGAAGTGCACGGCGGCGGCCACCCTGCGGTACACGGCCCAGAGCCCGAGCGTGCTGGCAACGATGAGCAGCAGCCCGATCGCGTAGACGTACCGCACCCCGCCCTCGTCGGGAAGCGGGGCAAGGCTGACACGCGCTGTCAGCGCCTCGAACGGCTCGCCGAAGCGATACTGGTAGACGAAGCGATTCGCGGCAGGCTCGAGGAACCCCGGTCCGTCCTCGCTCTTGAAGTCCAGCGTGATGAACTCGAGGAGACCGCTCTCTCCCAGGACTCGCAGCTCCAGCCAGCGTGTGAAGCGCGCAAGGTCGAGCAGGATGCCCTGTTGAAAGGGGCCCGCGTCGGGCACCAGCACGGTGCGGTAGAGGATCAAGCCCCCTCGATCGAGCATGGCTCCCGCCATGGGAGAGGGTCCCATGCGGGCAAGCAGAGGGACGGTGGGCGCGCGAGGGACAACCGGCGCGGAGAGCTTCGCGT
Source organism: Myxococcota bacterium (assembly GCA_965247115.1). GTDB lineage: Bacteria > Myxococcota_A > UBA9160 > SZUA-336 > SZUA-336 > JAUXJB01. The sequence goes on along the minus strand of CBDFGR010000002.1, from coordinate 1,898,468 downwards.
CAGCGAAGCTCTCGGGCTCGTTCGCGAGGCCACTCGACATGGCGGCGTTCTCGTCGTCGGAGGCGTACTCGTCGGGAGAGGCACGCTGGCGGCGGGCCTTCCTCGCCAGGTTCAGCTGCTCGAGGACCCGGTAGGACGAAAGAGACTCGTCAACCTCGCGCTGTTCCTCCGCGAGTTCGGCGAGCACGTCGTCCGACTCGCCTTCGAGGCGACCGGTGAGCAGGTCGAGCCTCTGGACCGTCCGGGTTGTCCCCGGCACCTGATCCGCCTTGGCCGCTTCCTTCTTGAGTGAGCCCAGGTCTAGATCCGCAAGCTCGGCCCGCTTGTCCTTCGACGCCGGGGCCTCGGACACGGCAGAGCGCAGTCGGGGCAGAACACGATCGGAGCCGGTGTGAGGGGTGGTCAGCCCGCCGCCCGCAGCGATCTGGAAGTAGCCGACAACGAACTCGCGGAGCGGACCGTTCGCGAGCGGAGAGGCGCCGCCGGACTGCGTCGACGCAAAGTAGTGGTCTGGCGGGCGCCCCTCCTCCTCAGTCAGGAACTCGCCCAGCGCTCGCTCCGCCTCGTCGAAGACCCGTTTGGCGACCGCAGCGTGGCGCACCTCGCGCTCACGGCCCAGGCTCTCGAACGCTCGGGACAGGAGGAGTCCCAGGAGCACGACAAGGACCAACCCGAGCAGGAAGAAGACAGCGCGGATGCGGCGCAGCACCACCTCAGCCCCTGAAGCGGTAGCCTGCGCCGCGCACGGTCTCGATCAGGGACGCCGCACCAGCAACCAGCCCGAGCTTCTTGCGCAGCTTTGCCAGCTGCATGTCCACGCTGCGTGTCTCCACGCGCTCGGGATTTGGCGCTCCCCATACCTGAGAGAGCAGTATGCGGCGGCTCACGATGCGGCCGCGCTCGCGCAGCAAGAGCGATAGGATCGCCAGCTCCCGCGCGGTCAGGTCCACGTGCATCTCGGCTCGGCTCGCCTGAAGATTGGCCGGGTCAACCTCCCACTCCCCGAATTCGAAGGGGCACTCGTCCGGCCCGCGCAGGCTCCCCGAGCGTCGCAGGATCGCCTCGACGCGTGCAGCGAGCTCTGCCACGGAAAAGGGCTTGGTCACGTAGTCGTCGGCCCCTGCCTTGAAGCCCGCCAGCACGTCCTGCTCGCTGCCGCGGGCGGTGAGCATCAGGATCGGCAGGTGCGCATGTCGCTCGCGCAGCGCCGCACAGACTTCGAAGCCGGACAAGCCTGGCAACATGACGTCGAGGACGACGAGCGAGTAGCGATTCGTGAGCCCCTCGCGCAGCCCGGCCTCGCCGTCTTCCACTCCCGTGGGTGCGTAGCCGTGATAGGCGAGCACGTCCACGAGCCCGCGGCGAATCGACTCCTCGTCTTCGACGACGAGGATCTCGAGCTTGGGGGCTGCCATTTCCAGAGTATCGGTAATCGAGCGGCGTTCTGCGTAAAGAGAATGTAAACGCGACGCCAGGGTCTTTACAGAGCTTTTGGCGTCATTCCGGTCTCGTTCGCCGACACTTATCTCTAGACGAGAGAGCGAGTTCGCTCGCTCGCGACACCAAGAGGAGCCCGACATGACCTTCTTCCAACGTTTCATCACCCTCTCGAGGGCCGACGCGCACGGCCTGCTCGACTCGCTAGAGGATCGCTCGCTCATGCTCAAGCAGTGTCTTCGCGAGGCGGAGCTCGAGCTGGCCCAGAAGCGAGTCCGACGCGAGGAGCTCGCGAACTGGACGGAGCTCCTGGAGCGCCAGCGCCAGCAGCTCGAGGCGCGCTCGACCGGGCTGGATGACGACATCCGCCTCGCGCTGGAACGCGGTGAGGAGACGCTGGCTCGCTTCTCGATCCGGCGCCTGCTGTCGGCGCGGAAGCAGGCCGAGCTCCTCGACGAGCAGGAACGGGAGGCGCGCGAGGAGCTCGAGCGACTGAGTCAGAAGCTCGAGACGCAAGAGCGCGAGCTCGAGGAGCTGCGCGATCGCGTGGAGGCGCAGCTGGCACGCGAACGGGCCCTGGATCGCTCGAGGTGTGAGACACGTGAGGAAGGGGAGCACGCGAGCGACGTCGTCACCGTCTGCGACGAGGAGGTCGACCTGGAGCTGCTGCGGCGGCGCGAGCAGCACGGAGCCGGGGGGGCAGCGGCATGAGCTACTGGAACGGCTTCGGCCGAAGCCTGCTCTTCGCCTTCCTGTGTGCGGGCGGAGCCCCGTTCTACCTGGGCCTGATGCAGATCGTCGGCGGCTGGAAGCTCGCGTTCGCAACCTACCTGCTGCTGGCAGCGGCCGTTTACCTGGCGGGCGTCTCGCGTCGGCCCCTGCGCGGGATTGCCGCCGCGGGCACGGCGCTGCTGTGCGGCTCCCTGCTGTTGCTGTTTGGAGCCAGCGTATCCGAGCTCGCGCTGGCGCTCGCGGTCTTGATCGGGCTGTTCCGCTCCGGCCTGCTGCATCCGGCTCGGCAGAAGAATGCGAGTGGCTTCGCCCGCCGCTTTGCAACCGAGGCCGGCTTGATCGGCGCGGGCCTGGCCCTGGGCTCGTACCTGTTCCACGGCCCGCTCGTTCCGGAAGCCTCGGCTCTGTGGGGCTTCTTCCTGGTTCAGAGCGCCTTCTTCCTGATAGGCGGCGCCAGCGCGCCGACACGCAGAGACCTCAGCGAACTGCATGAGACCGATCCCTTCGAACGGGCCTGTCGGCGCGCACGCGCGTTGCTGCAGCAGAGCTCGTAAACCCCGCCCAAGAGGAGATTCCGCGATGACCGATTCGATTCCCCGAAGACTGGCAACTCTGTCGAAGACCACTGGTGCAAGGCTCTGTGCGCTTTCCGTTCTCGTGCTCACCACGGCGCTGATTGCCCACGCGAACGCGCCGGATCTCGTCGTCACGACGGGAGGAACCCTCAGTCCGATCACGCAGATCGCAGCGCCCCGCATCGAGGCGGTCTTCGTGCTTGACACGACCGGATCGATGTCGAACTTGATCGACGGCGCCAAGCAGAAGATCTGGTCGATTGCGAACCGCATGGCGAGCGCGAACACTACGCCCGACATCCGTATGGGCCTGATCAGCTACCGCGATCGCGGCGACGCATACGTCACGCGCCGCTTCGCGCTCGACGACGACATCGACGCCCTCTACGGGCAGCTCCAGAGCTTTCAGGCGGGAGGAGGAGGTGACGGGCCGGAGTCGGTGAACCAGGCCCTGCACGAGGCCGTGACCGAGATGGGCTGGAGCGATGCTCCAGACGTCTACCGGGTGATCTTCCTGGTGGGGGACGCACCGCCGCACATGGATTACGACAACGACGTTCGCTACGCGCGATCCGTCGAGCTCGCAAAGAGCCGCGGTATCGTCGTGAACACGATCCAGTGTGGCCCCGATCCAGCGACGGCTCAGGTTTGGCAGGAGATCGCCCGTCTGAGTCAGGGCGAGTACGCAGCGATCGCCCAGGACGGAGCCATGATTGCCGAGTCCACGCCGATGGACGAAGAGCTGGCGAAGCTGAATCGAGAAGTCAACGAGACCGTCCTCGCCTACGGTGACGCGGATGAGAGAGAAGAGCTCATGGGGAAGCTGCGCCAGACCTTCAGAGCGGTCCCCGCGGCCGTGGCCTCACGACTGGCCTACCTGGACAAGAAGGGAGGCGCTCTCAACTCCGGTCGCGCCGATCTGGTGGACGCGGTGAACGCCGGTGAGGTCGAGCTCGAGGCTCTTCCGGCCGCAGCGCTGCCAGAGGAGATGCGCGACATGAACGGCGACGAGCAGCGCGGCTACCTGGCGAACAAGGCCAAGCAGCGAAGAGAGGTCCAGGACCGTATCTCGGAGCTGGTCGAGGAGCGTGATGCGTATCTCGCCAAAGAAGCCGCAAAGCGCGAGGCGGAGGGCAAGGATGACGCATTCGACGAGAGGGTCTTCGGTACCATCCGTAGCCAGGCCGCGGAGAAGGGCATCGACTACTGAGGCGGAGTACCTCAGGAGCTTGTTGCGCAGTCGCTCGGGGTCGACGCTGGCTCGGGTTATGCGGTAGCCTGGGCGCTCCCATTCGCAAAAGGAGCCCGATGGCGACTCTCTACGACTTTGAGATGGACTCGATTACAGGCGAGCCGGTTCCGCTCTCGCAGTACGAGGGCCAGGTTTGCTTGATCGTCAACCTGGCGAGTCGGTGAGGCCTCACGCCGCAGTATGCAGGTCTGCATACCCTACACGAGACCAACAAGGCCAGGGGTCTCCGCGTCCTTGGCTTCCCTTGCAACCAGTTCGGCGGCCAGGAGCCGGGCGGCAACGCAGAGATACTCGAGTTCGCCAGCTCGAAGTTCGGTGTCGAGTTCCCTCTGTTTGCGAAGATCGAGGTCAACGGTGACGGCGCCTGTGAGCTCTACAAGTTCCTGAAGTCGCAGAAGTCAGACGAAGAGGGTAACGAGGACATCGCCTGGAACTTCACCAAGTTTCTGGTCGATCGCTCCGGAGCCGTGGTGGAGAGATTCGGTCCGAGAGCCGCGCCGGAGGAGATCGCAGAGGTGCTCCCGCAGTACCTCTGAACGGGAATCACTCCAAGCCCGTGAGCGCGGCCTCGCGTGCCAGCCGCCGCTCTTCGAGCTGCGTATACGCAATGTAGTACTTGTAGATGTTGCGCACGTAGACGACGGGTTCGCGGCTGATCGTCCGCGCCGCAGCGACCTCGACGTTCCCGAACCAGACATTCCGATCAAAGCCCATGTCAGCCGCCAGCTGTCGCGCCCTGCGGATGGCTCGGGGTCCGGCGTTGTACGCGGCGAACGAGAACAGAATGCGGTCCAGGGGTGCGATCTCGTCCGAGCTGAAATAGCGCTTGCGGAGAAAGCGCAGATACTTCGCACCCGCGTGGACGTTCTGCTCGGCTTCATCGATGTTCGGGATGTCCACGTTGGGGTCGGCAGCCGTGCTGCGAAGCACCTGCATGATGCCGATTGCGCCGGCGGGACTGCGCGTGCTCTGGTCGAGCTTCGACTCCTGGTACGCTTGCGCCGTCAGCATCAACGCATCGAACTCGTATAGATCCGCGTAGCGCTGGATCAGATCGATCGTCTCTCGATACCTCTCCCGCCCCGTCTCCGAGTAGATGTTGTCGATCCACTTCGTGCTTCCGTAGTACCGCTTGATGAGTATGTTCCCCAGCATGGTCCCCTTGCGGACGACCTTGACGAAGGCGTTGACCTCCGCCAGGAGCTCTGGCGAGTCGTTGCGGACGGCCCATGCCAGCGAGCCGCCCGAGTGGGTCACTATGTCCTCGTGCACCTCGATGTCATCGAAGACCTGCGCCCAGAGCCTCGCCTTGTAGCCGTCCACGACGACCGCAGGGATGAGGCCCGCGTTCACCATCTCGAGCAAGTCGTAGTCTTCCAGACGCTCATCGGCCTTGCGCACCGGGATCTCGGTCTTGCCCGCTCGCTCTCGTACCGCGTTCAGCTCTGCCAGGTGCTCGTAGTAGCTGCTGGACTCCCGCACGTAGAGGGTCGTTCCGCTGAGGTCATCGAGCGATCCCAGGCCCCGAGCGGCCGGACCGCTCACCACCAGCTCCCGCACATCCGGAACCATCGGATCGGAGAACGCCACGAGCGCCTGCCTGGCCGGCGTGATCGTCAGGTTCGCCGACACCACGTCTCCCCTTCCCGCTCTCAGACTCGGCAGGAGCTCGTCGCGGGCGACCGGGATCAGGACTACGTGCAGGTCTCCTCCCTTTCGGTTGCTGGCCTGGCCGAGATGATCCTCGAATGCCCTCGCACTCTCGACGACGATGCCGCGTTGCTCGATCCCGTCGTACGTGAAGTAGAGCGGGTTGTAGGTCGTCAGCAGGCGGACGAAACCCCGCTCGCGCATGCCCTCGAGATCTCCGGTCCAGGGCGCAGCGACGAACTCCTGGAGGGCCGCCTCGTCAACCGAATCTGCAACCGCCGACCCCGCACTCGCAAGAAGCAGCCCGACACAGCTTGACAGCACCATCATCCACACTGCGGACGCCCTCTCAGGGACTTTGCGCACTCGGGCGCTGACCTACTGCCCCGCGACGGCGCCCGAGTCGTGAAGAGCTCCGATCTCGTCCGTGCTGAAGCCGAAGTCTGCGAGGATCTCGTCGGTGTGCTCCCCCGGCTGTGCGGGAGGGCGTGAGATTTCGGGAGCCGTCGCGCTAAAGCGCGGGGCCGGGGCCGGCTGAACCACGCCGTCCACCTCGACGAATGTCTTCCTCACCCGGTTTTGAGGGTGCTCGATCGCTTCGGCCATCCGGAGCACCGGGGCGAAGCAGGCATCGCTCTGCTGCAGGACATCGCACCACTCGTCCCGTGTCTTTGTTCGGAATAGCGCCGCGATCCTGGCGCGCTGCTCCGGCCAGCGCTTGGGGTTCATCTGCTCGCTGAAGTCCTCCGGGTCGAGTCCCATGAGCTTGCAGAGCTCAGCGTAGAACTGCGGCTCGAGCGAAGCGATCGAGACGAACTCTCCATCGGAACACTCGAACGCGTCGTAGAAGTGTGTTCCGCCGTTCAGGATGCCCGTCTCCCGGCCTTCCTCGAGGCGTCCCGCTGCGAGCTGTCCGTACAAGGGAGCGCAGAGAACAGCCGCCCCGTCGACCATCGCCGAGTCTACGACCTGCCCCACACCGGTCTGCCGGGCGCTCAGGATCCCACAGACCATGCCAAAGGCGAGAAACATCCCCCCGCCCCCGAAATCTCCGACCAGGTTGAGCGGCGGCACCGGAGGCGCGCCCTTGCGCCCGATGTTGAACAGCGCGCCAGCCAGCGCGATGTAGTTGATGTCGTGCCCGGCCGTCTGGGCGATCGGGCCCTCTTGCCCCCAACCGGTCATACGCCCGATCACGACTCGCGGGTTGCGCTCGAGAAGCACGTCGGGACCGAGACCCAAACGCTCGATGACGCCGGGGCGAAATCCCTCGATGAGCCCGTCGGCCCGCTCGGTCATACGCAGGAGCGCCTCGACGCCGCCCGGCTGTTTGAGGTCGATCCGCACCGACCGACGCCCCCTCGCAAGCGTGTCGTAGCGCGGATCCCGCGGCAAGCCACCGCGTACCCCGGTCCGATCGACGCGAATGACCTCGGCTCCCATGTCCGCCAGCATCATCGCGCAGAACGGACCCGGTCCGATGCCCTGAAGCTCGATGATCCGGATCCCCTCGAGCGGTCCCATCTCAGGCCCAGCCCTTGCTGAGCGGCACCGCGTGGAAGAAGTTGAACTTGCGGGCCGCAAACTTCCATTCCCCCTTTACGCGGCGGTAGCGGTCGTCGTAGTAGCCGCAGGCCGTGATCGCCTCACCATCGCGCACCATCCGGATCTCGGCGGAGCACTGTCCCGTCGCCTCCTCCCCCGCAAGCTCGATTACGTGGTTCTGGATGAACGGAAGCGGCGGGGGTTGGATCGCGCGGTAGAACTTCTCGAGCTCGACTCGTCCGCGCACTACGGTCTTCCCTGTCTCGAAGACTCCGTCGTCGCAGAAGAGTCCGACGATCGTGGCGGAGTCAGCGCGGGTCACCGCGTGGCAGTAGCGCGCGGTCAGCTCGCGAATCTCGTCGCGCGCCTCGAGCGCCTGCACTTTTTCTTCCAAGCTCGGCATGTCTCTCTCCTCGGAACAGCCCGCCCGATCATACGCCCCCGTGCCATACGAGTCACACGCACTCGCACTTGGGTCTCGGGTTCAGCTTGCCGCCCTAGTCCAGCTCGAGCCCTTCCAGCTCGCCCTTTGTGCGCCACTCCTCGAGGAGCTGGTTGAAGGCGTTGATCCCCGGGGCGTACTGCTCCTGGGCCAGGGCATTGCCCGCCCCCGGCTGTCCTTCGTTGTTGTAGTAGCCCGGCGTGCACGCTTCGAAGAAGCGGTAGCTGTGGCGCGCGAGCTTGCGGATGGTGGCGACCCAGTCTGCCTCCGCCTCGGCGGACGGCTCTACGCGGCGCGCCCCTCGCGCCTTCACCTGCTCGATGATGTAGGCGATGTGCTGGGCCTGGTCGTCGAGCATCGAGGTCAAGTTCGGGGACAGACCATTTTGCAGGATACCCATGTGGAAGATGTTGGGGAACCCGCGACTGGTGAAGCCGTGCAGGGTCTTCATGCCGTCCAACCAGTGGTCTGTGAGGGTCACGCCGCCTCGGCCGTGGATCTCGAGCCCCGCGCGCCGCGTGTACGCTGTACCGACCTCGAACCCGGTGGCGAAGATCAGGCAGTCCACTTCGTACTCGACACCGTTGGCGACGATTCCTCGCTTCGTGATTCGGTCGACGCCCTTGCCCTCAGTATCGACCAGCGTCACGTTGGGCCGGTTGAACGTGGGGAGGTACTCATCGTTGAAGGTGGGGCGCTTGCAGAACTGGCGATACCACGGCTTCAGCGCGTCGGCGGTCGCCTCGTCTTCGACGGTGGTGTTCACGCGATCGCGGACCTGGTTCATCTTCTCGAAGTCCGCGATCTCCATAGCCGCGCCGGCTGCGTGGCGGGATTCGGTGCTCTCGTGCTGCCTCGGAAGCAGGCTGGCGAGATTGCGAAAGATCTCGGTCCAGCCGTCGTTCACGAGGTCTCGCTCCGCATGACCGCCCGTCAACATGGTGTTGAAGTTCTCCCGGCGACGCTTCTGCCAACCCGGTGTCAGCTCTCTCACCCAGTCGGGATCCGTGGGCTTGTTTCCGCGCTCGTCGACCGAAGACGGGGTTCGCTGGAAAACGTAAAGGTGCTGGGCACTCTGACCGACGTGCGGAACACACTGAATGGCCGTGGCACCCGTCCCGATGATCCCCACTCGCTTATCACCCAGCTTGTCGAGGTTGCCCGTCTCATCGCCACCGGTGTAGTCGTAGTCCCAGCGGCTCGTGTGGAAAGTGTGTCCTTCGAAGTCGGTGATGCCCGGAATGGCCGGCAGCTTCGGCCGGTTCAGCGGCCCGCTGCACAGCACCACGAAGCGCGCCCTCATGCGGTCGTCGCGGTCCGTCGTGACGATCCAGCGGTCCTCCGCCTCATCCCAGCTCAGGTCGGTCACCTCCGTCTGGAAGCAGGCTTCGCGATACAGGTCGAACGCCTCGCCGATCCGACGCGCATGGGTCTGGATCTCGGGGGCGAAGGAGTACTTCTCCTTGGGTATGAAGCCCAGGTCCTCGAGCAACGGCAGATACATGTAGGACTCGATGTCGCACTGGGCACCGGGATAGCGGTTCCAGTACCACGTCCCCCCGAAGTCGCCGCCCTTCTCGATGATGCGAACGTCCTCGAAGCGGGCCTGACGGAAGCGGGCGCCCGCGAGCTGCCCGCCGAACCCGCCCCCGATGATGACTACATCCACCTCGTCGGTGAGCGGCTCGCGCTGGAAGCCCGGCTCCACGTAGGGATCGTCGGTGTAGTGGGCGAAGTCGCCTTTGACTTCCTGGTATTGCTGGTTCCCGTCCGCTCGGATTCGCTTGTCCCGCTCCTCCCGATACCTCTCGCGCAGGGCGATGGGATCGAAATCCAGGTCTGCGTGCTCCGGTCGCGGGGTCGCCTCAAGTGTCATTTACCGTGCCTCCAAGAGCTGATGGCTGCGATGGGTCTATCTCCGGGACACTCAAGCCCTCTCGAACTCTAGCCTACACTTTCCCCATAGTGGAAGTCCGGAGCCACGTAGCCTTGCTGGATGACCGGGCCAAAGAGGGTACTCATCGGATGTCCCTGCTCGTGTCTTCCGCACGAGAGTAGCGCCGAACGGGAGCTCTGTGGGGCTTCCACCGGTGAGCGCTCCGGCGCAGGGGACGGAGGTCACTGGGTGGCCGCGGATCACGATTCGGCGGGGCGAGGTGGTCTACGAGGGAGGAGCGGTCGACGCCGAGAAGGGCTCGGGTCGGCTCATCTCACGTTCGAAGTTCGAGAGCCCTCTCGAGTAGACAACCGGTCAGCGCGGGCCGCTACCTATGTGTCGCTCCAGTCCATGATCACTCGCCTGGCGGCGAACTTCCACTGGCCGTCGATCTTCTTCAGCTGGTCTTCGTAGCGGCCGACCGCGAAGGTTGCGGGTGGACTGTCGAGGCGAATCACGGTGAAGTAGCACAGCATCGTTGCAGAATTGGCGTCGCCCTGGATGGAGAATACCGATGGCAGGTGCCGAATCGGTGCGGGAAACTGGGCGCTCTCCGCCATCTTGCGCAGGTCTTCGCGGCCCTTCAGCGTCTGGCCGGGGGCCTCGAATACGCCGTCCTCCGTGAAGCACTCCGCCCAGCCGTCCGGGTCGCCCAGATCGAACGTGTGACAGTAACGAGAAGCGAGGTCCAAGATCGCTCCGCGATCCTCTGGGGAAACAGGCATTGGCTCTTCCTCCTGTGGAGAACCGAGTCTACACCTAGAAGCGGACTCCAAGCCCGAAGATGTAGTCGATGTCCCGGCGATCTACACCGCGTGCCGGCGCGCTATCGTACTCATAGACGATCTTCGCCTCGAGGAAGGTCTTGGGCGTCAGGTCACTCCGGAGACCTGTGGTGATCTTGGCGTAAAACTTGTCCTCCCAGTCCTCCAGGTTGACCCAGAACTTTCCGCGCTGAAAGAAGGTCAAGCGATCCGAGATCAGACTCGGGAGTCGACGCTCCGCGGACCAGTTGAGTAGTGATGCGATGAAGTCCTCATCCCGCGCGCCCGACCCGTAGTTCTCGCTGATCCAGGACAGCCCGAGGTCCGCCTCGAGCTTGAAGTCCTTGGTATTGAACCAGCGGCGACCGAACCCCGCGGCTCCCGTAAAGCGAAGATTCAGGTCCTGCACGCCGTCCTTCTCGCCCTCAGCCGAGCCATACCAGAACACGTTCTCGGAAAGAAAGTAGTCGTAGCGGAGCAGGAAGTTGATGGAGCGCTCCGTCGTGTCCGAGATGCCGGTGTTCTTGTTCTTGTTGCGATCTCCTTCATAGCTGGCATCAAACCGAATCCGGTTGAATTCGGTCTCCCGCACCGCACTGACTGCAACATCGGCTTCCGTCGTGAACGAGTTCCCTCGCTCCACGTCCAGCCCTGCAGTCAGCGTCCCGTGCCAGGCCGGAGCCTCTTTGGGAGGTGGGTTCAGCGCCTCCATGTCCGCGAGCGCAAAGGTCTGGGGGCCGACGGGACTCGTCCCCGCCGTACGGATCTCGCCACGGTCTCCCTTGACCACGACGTCCTTCAGCACCGTCCCGTCCTCGGTGTGGATCTCCACCGCCTGCGAGGTCGAAAAGGTCTGGATCCTGGCCGCGTCGACCTCGATCTTTCCCAGGACCTCTGACTCAAGGGTGAGTGTCCCGTCGATGAGGTGTACTACCTCACCACTGAGACGGTCACCGTTCGTGAACACGATCTCGTCAGCGCTGGCAACGTTGACGAGCCCCCACAACATCCCTGCCGCTAGCGCGACAGAACCTCGTCTTATCATGGCGCAGGAGAGTAACGAGCCTGGCCCGATCCAGCGAGGTTTGTACCCTACAAAAGCGACGTCGTTTCGCGCGCTTTTGGGAGGGGCCGATGCCGAACATCTGGCGGCGTTGCAGCAGCTGCAAGCGCCCGATTGCGTACGGGGAGGTTTACTGGGTCTGCAACGTGTCGACCTGCAACCGCAAGCGCACGGCACTCGCGTTCTGCAGAACCGATTGCTGGGACGCGCATCTCGGACTCGTGAACCACCGCGAGTCCTGGGCGATCGAGAAGCGAGCTCCGGCGGAGGGTGAGGCGGTTCCTGAGCGCCCGCCCGCTGCCAAGGCGAAGCGCCCACGACGCATCATCGCCTCGTCCCCTGCTGCGGCAGCAGCCGGACTGGAGGTCGAGGGCCTGCCGCGCGACGTGCTCATCGTTGCTTCGAAGCTCAAGACGTACGTCAAAGCGCGCTCGGGCATGAGTACGTCGGACCGGGTCATGGAGATCCTGTCCGATGAGGTGCGCAAGCTCGCGGATCGAGCGATCCAGAACGCGCGCCGCGCAGAACGCAAGACGGTCCTCGACCGCGACTTCGGGTTCTGACCCGCGACTTCGGGTTCTGACCCGCGGAAGTACCTCGCGCCTATGGCACCACGTCGAGCGGCTCGATGCGACCTCGTCGCTTCCTCACCCCTGCCTCGGGATAGGTCACGACGTCGTCCGGATCGATCTGCCCGCCCACCAGGTAGGTGAGCTCCTCCAGGGGCTCCATCACGTGAGCCGGGCTGCCCGCAGGATGGCCAAGGAAGTCTCCTGGCGACGCCTCGAACTGGTCCTCGCCGACGCGTACGCTTGCACGCCCGGCCAGGATGTACACCCACTCGTCGGTGCGATCGTGCGTGTGGTACGCCGTGCTTCGGTCTTCTACCCTGACCCGCGCCCAACGCACGGCCTGACGCACCAGCCCCGTCGCACGGCTGAGCGAACGCATCACCCGCCGCGAGCGGGGGTCGACAGCGTGCTGGAAGTCACGCTCGGGAACGTCTTCGAGATGGATGCACTGTCCAGAGTCGCCTTCTTCGGGAGGAGGCGGCTCGGTCATCTCCACGGGCTCGCCGTGGCGCCACCCACGCCGCTCGTCTACGTACCACCCGGTGTCCTCCTGCGGCCGCCGCTCGCCACCCTCGAGCAGAATCATGGCTTCCGTCCCGGCCGCCACGAAGTGGTGCGGTCTCGGCCCTGGCGGAAACGCCACGAAGTGCCCCGCACAGACGTCGATGCGGAGAGGCCCGATCCGGACGACCCCCGCCCCCGAGAGCACGTAGGCCCACTCCTCCTCGACCTCGTGATAGTGACGGTTCGTGCCGGCGCAGCCCGGCTCGACGCTGCGCACCCAACGCCCATCCGGGTGAGGCCCGCACTGTTTCCGACGGCCCGGACTTCCGAACGCACGCTGCTGCCGTACGTGAAGCGCGGGCGCTTCTCTGCGACGAGATCCGAGACGTGAACGACACAGGAAGGACGAGGCACGGTCAGCCCGAGGCCGTCGTCGCGAGCTCCGGGCGATCGGGTCGGAAGGGATACAGGTCGAGCTCGACGCTCTCGCCACGCGCGAGGCGAGCCACGAGCTTTCCGCTGAACGGTCCAAGCGTGAGTCCCGTTGGACCGTGACCCGTGGCGAGCCAGAGATTCCGATAGCCCGGTAGCGTCCCCAACACGGGGAGCAGGTCTGGCGTGCAGGGGCGCAGGCCGACTCGGATCTCGTGGATGCTCGCATCCGCCAGGCCTGGGGCCACGCGCAGGGCCTCGTCGAGCACCTCACGCACGCCGGCGGCGGTGGTGCGGGGATCGAAGCCCGAGCCGTCCTCCCTCGTCGCACCCACCGCCACACGTCCGCCCGGCCAGGGAACCATGTAGTGATCGCGCAGGGCGCCCAGTAGTGGCCAGCTCCGTGTGTCCGCTCCTGGCAGCTCCAGGTGGATGATCTGACCGCGCTGCGGCACCACCGCGAGCGCGACACCGAGCTGAGCTGCCAGGCTCCCCGACCACGCACCACCGCAGATCGCGACGGCTGCGGCCGCACATCGCTCGCCCTCGACCTCGACTGCCTTGACGGAGCCCCCCTCCGTCAGCAGTCGCTCGACCCGCGCATGCCTCCGCTCCAAGCCGTGTTCCTCTGCGGCAGCAAGCAGCGCGGTCTCGATCTGGCGGCCGTCCACACGGCCCGCACCCGGCGCCCAGAGCGCCCGCTCGACGGGTCCAAGCGCGGGGAAGCGCCTCCTCGCCTCGGCACTATCCACCTCCTGGAGCTCGTCGTCGTGAACCTCACGCGCTCGCACGTAGGAGAGGTAGCGATCGAAGCGCTTTGCGTCTTCCTCGTCCAGGGCCACGATCAGCATTCCCACGCGTTCGTAACCGGGATCGTTGGCCTGTGCCTCGCGCAGCTCGGCTGCCAGCTGCGGGTAGTCCGCGGCGGCTGCGCGCGCCAGCACCTGCCACGCGTCTACGTCGCGGGTGTTCGTGGCAGCGGACACGATGCCCGCCCCCGCGTCGGTCGCCCTGCCCTCGTCCCTGGCATCGACCAGCAGAGTCCGCGAGCCCGCCCGCGCGCTGTAGTACGCGACCGACGCGCCGACCACTCCGCCACCGATGACAATCAGGTCCCACGCCATGCGTGCAGTCTACCGGAACCCCGATCTCCAACGTGCAGCCGCTGGCCGGGGTGCCCTCAGAGCAGCAGCAAGCACCCTTCCGCCGGCTCTCCCGTCGCCTGCGCAACCGCCTCTACGTAGAGCCCGACCTGCGCCTCGTACTCGCGCCGACGCGGCTCGAGCTCCCGGTCCGTCTTGAAGTCGACCACGATCCAGCGGGATTCCTCGCGAAAGGCCAGGTCCACCACCCCCTCGGCGAGAGTTCCATCGGGGCGCAGCAGCATGACCGGTGTCTCGCGGCGAAGCTCACCGCGCCCGTGAGCCAGCGCAGCGCGGCGCACCAGCGGATGCGCAAGGGCCGCACCGACGGCGGTCGCTGCAGCGGCCAACTCGTCGCCCGACGCTCCGACGAGCCGGGCCTGTGCTCGCACCGTCTGGTGAACGGCAGAGGCATCGGCTTGCAGATCCACCACGGCAAGGCTCGCGTGTACGAGAGATCCAAACCGCCGACCCGACGGGCGCGAGCCACGGTCGACTGCGACCTCTAACACGTCGATGTGTATGCCGTCTTCGGTGGGCTCCGCGAGCGAGGTCACGGCTTCGACGCGCAGCAGTGGCTCGGCGCCACGCTCGAGCGCTTCCTTTCGCGCGGTCTGCCAGCGCTCGTGCGCCTGGACCCCCTCGTCCGCAGCGACCTCGCCCTCGTCCGCCTCGAGGATGGGTTGCTGACGCAGCCCTACGGTCTGCTCCTGGTCGAGCTCCAGAACCGCAGGATCCCACCAGACGACCCGGTGCGATCCGGCCTGCGGCTGATGCGACCCCGGGGCAATCGAGCCCTTTGGTCCGCGCTCCACGTTGTCCGGCCGCTCGAACACGCTGTCCTCGCCAAACTCCGGGCAGCCTTGCGCAGGAGTGGCGGCCCTGCGCTGCTCGGGCTCCGGAAAGACAGCGGGGTTCATGACATCGAGCCAGCGCTCGCTGTCGGCGTTCGTCGGATCCCCGATCACGGGCAACACCAGCAAGTCACGGGCTCGCGTCGCTGCAACATAGGTGAGACGCACGGCCTCCTCGCGGTCCCGCCGCGCCTCTTCCTCCCGCGCGTCGAGCAGGTCCTGGGGAGCGCAGCCACACAAGGGCTCCGCCCACAGGCCTTTCTCGGCGTCGATGTGACGCGTCGGCACGTCCATCGTCGCGTTGCATGTCGGATCCGCCAGAACCACGACGGGGAATTCGAGGCCTTTGGCCTTGTGTACCGTCATGATGCGCACACCCTCGGTACCCTCTTCCACTGCGGGTGCTTCCTGCGATTCACCGCGCTCGGCATCGCTCTCCATGCGTTCTACAAAGGCCCGGAAGGACGAGGCGCCGCCACGCTCGAAGCGCCGCGCCAGCTCCACCATTCGCAAGCAGTTCGCCAGTGCCTGCTCCCCGGTCGGCGTGATCGCGATCCCGGCGTGCGCACGCACCGCTCCGAGCAGGCGCACGAGCGTCTCTGCCACGGGCCTGTGGTTGCGGCCGACGTGGAGCCGCCCGAGAACCTCTAGCGCCTCGCCAACCGCGCGGTCCGAGTCTTCGTGGGAGTCCCGGTCCAGGCGACGGAGCGGATGCAGCCGCCCTACGCGATGGTGGAAGGCCAGGAGCGCATCGTCTCCCAATGCGAACAGCGGACCGCGCAGCGTGGCAAAGACGCGCAGCTCGTCCTCCGGCCACTCGATCGCACAGAGCGCGTTGCGAATCGCGAGCACCTCTTCGCGGGCGTGGAACGAGCGCCCACCCACGAGCACGTGCGGCACGCGCCTCACCTCGAGCGCCCGTACGTACGGGCGCGTCACGTCGTCGCGAAAGCGGCGAAAGCGCCGAAAGAGCAGGCAGACGTGACGCGCCTGGATCGGCACACGTTGCTCGGGCCGATCGCGCTCCACCACCGTCCAGCCGCTCTTGTGAATCAGCCAGTCTACGAAGGCCCCGACCGCATCCGGGAACGACTCCTCGATCTTCCACTGCACGATGGTTCTGTAGTCGCCGTACGGCCGGGGTACGGGGAGCGCCACGACACTGGGCTGCTCCTGCGTCTCGGGACGAAACGGCTCGAGCGGCACGTAGCGGGCCTGGCTCCCGCTTTCGGATCCGGACATCACGGGCTCGAAGGACGCGTTCACGGCAGACTGCAGTGAGGGGACACTCCGGAAGCTCCTGTTCAGGTGCAGGACCCCAGCATCATGCAGCGAGAGCTGCTGCTTCACGGACTCGTAGACGTCGACGTCAGCGCGCCGGAAGCGGTAGATCGACTGCTTGGGATCTCCGACGAGGAAGAGCTTCCCGGACACCGGTCTCACCTGTCGCCAGTCGGTTTCCCGCGGATCCGCTGCGGCGAGCAGCATGAGGAGCTCCGCCTGAAGCGGATCTGTGTCCTGGAACTCGTCCACAAAGAAGTGGGTAAAGCGCGACTGGAGCAGCTCGCGTACCCCGTGGTCGTTTCGCACGAGGTCGCGCGCGCGCAGGAGCAGATCGAGGAAGTCGAGCTTCCCCATGCGCTCCTTCAGCGACTCGTAGGTAGCGACGAGGGGGCGCAGCTCCTCGCGCAAGTACGCAGCGAGCTCCGCGTCCGCGCGTGCGAGTAGCGCTCCAATATCGGTCTTGACGCCATCTCGCTCTGCGAGCACGCCGTCGCGCTCGAGCCCCTTCCCGAACCACTTCCCGCTGCCCTTCCACCTCCAGTGCCTTGCGCGGTGGAACTGCCGCAGCTCGGCCTCCAGACCGTCGTAGTCGCGGCCACGTACCGCCTCGCGGTGCGCGGTCTCGTCGACAAAGCCGTTGATCTCGCGAAAGCTCCGCGCGAGATAGCTGTCTCGCCTGCTCGCCTGTCCTGCGAGCGGCGCGAGCGTCGCGAGTCGATCCATGACGCCGTCGATCTCCGCTCTGCGATCGAAGGGCATGTGTTGCCACGCGGCCGTGAAGTCCCGGTGATCGAGCAGCTTCTCCGCTGCGGCCCGCAGGCTGGCTCGGGGCCCTACCGCATTGGGGCCGCGTGTCCGTCTTCGGAGGACCCGCCGCACGCCTTCCGGGGGATCCGCGAGCGTGCGTTGGAACCACGCGTCGAAGGCACCGTCCAGGAGCTCGCGTTGCTCGTCCTCCGGTGCGACCTCGAAGAGCGGGTCCACGCCGGCCTCGACCGGGCGCTCGCGCAGCAGGTCGGCACAGAAGCCGTGGATCGTCCCGATGTGAGCGATCTCGAGCTGGCCGAGTGCCCCGTCCAGGAACGCCCGTTCCGACGGCGAGACACCCTCGCGCTCCCTGGCGCGCTCGATCTCCGCCCGCAGCCGCAGCTTCATCTCCCCGGCAGCCTTCTCGGTAAAAGTGACCGCCACAATCCCCTCGAGTGTCGCGCGACCGCTCTCGAGCAGGGAGACGATGCGGGCGACGAGCTCGGTCGTCTTTCCCGTTCCGGCCGCAGCTTCGACGAAGAGAGTGGAGTCGAGATCCTCCCGGATCCGGCGACGCGCCTCGGTGTCGCTCTGGGTCATGGCAGGCCCCGGAGCTGCTCGAGATCCGCGAGCTCACCCGGCGGCTTGCGCCCGGTACGCAGCTCCTCGTACGGACCACAGACCACCTGAAAGTCGCACCACTCGCAGGCCCGCCTGGCTGGAGCCGCGGGCAGGAACGGCTTCTCGAGGGCAGCGCCGACGATCTTCGCGAGCTCGCCGGCACTGTGGCGGGCCTTCTCATCGAGGGGAACCGCGCGCTCCGTGAAGCCACCCGCCGACGTGCAGTAGTACAGGCGTCCGGAATCGACCTCTGCGTCGGGAAACACCTTCTCGAGAGCCAGCGCGTAGAGTACGGGCTGGAGCACCTCTCCACCCGAGACGACGGCTCCCGCCTTGAAGCGCTCCCTGCCCGTCTTGTGATCCGTCGCACGCAGGTGGCCATCCCCGCGCCGCTCGACCAGATCGATCGAGCCGCGCAGGCGAACGCCGCAGTCGAGCTCTGCGGCTTCGGGCGCAGAGTGAGGATCCGCCGCACGTCGCCCGGGGAGACCAAACGCCAGCTCGTAGCGCCACGGCACAAAGCCGGACTCGTCCTCGCTCATGCGGAGCAGCCACTCGCGCAGGTCGGCACGGATCGATCCCACGGAGTCCTCCCACACGCGCTCGATCGCGGGCGCGAGCTCGTCGCGCGTGCGCGCAGCGACCCGATCCAGCACCGCGTCGAGGAGCTCGCGCGCGCGGCGGAGGTTCTGTGGTGTTACGGGAAGCAGACCCTCCTGGGACAGCTCCTGGAACAGCTCGAACTGCACCTCGTGAACCAGCGAGCCCCGCTGCAGTGGATCCAGCTCCTCGATCGCCTCCGGCATGCTGCGCGGAGCGAGCCTGAGCACTGCGGAGAGAAAGAACCGGTACGGACAAGATGCGAAGTTCTGAAGGGCCGTAGGCGAGTAGCTGCGCGCGTGTAGCTGGTGCGCGCGCATGGCCTCACGAGCCTGGTCCGTCGGCTCGAGCAGCCCGTCAGCCGGTGTCCAGCGTCGCAACCAGCGGCGCGCGCGAAAACGCAGCGCCCGTCCGAGGTGTTCGTTCGCCGCGAGCAGGTAGCGCGCCGTGCCGATGCCTTCCCCGGGCTTCGCCCTCAGCAGCTTCTCGAGCAGCGCCAAGTCGTGCTCAGCCTCGTCGATCGCATCCTCCGGCCGGGCCGGCGCCGGCCATCCCACACGCACTTCCGCCAGCGTTTCCGCGCGGGCGGCCAGCTCGTCAAAACCGGGGAGTCGCCCTTCCGCTGCGCGCAGCGCCTCCAGCATGTAGAAGGAGGGAACGCGCGGGCGTCCCTGGTCCAAGTCCAGGCGCGGGTACGAGAGCACGACGACCCGAGACGCCGCGCCAAGCGCGAGCCGCAGCGCGAGCCGTTCTCCGGCCAGCCGCTCCGTGTCCGTCGTGAGACCGCCAAGGGGCTCCCGCGCCGCGTCGAGCAGGATCGGATCCTCGACGATATTGCGCGGGAACAGCTTCTCGGCAAGCCCCGGCACAAACACGACCTCGAACGCGAGCCCGCGCGCCGCGTCGGTCGGTGCGACATAGACTCGGCCATAGCGCCGCTTCGACGGGGGCTCGTGCACCTGCTGCAGGCGGCTTTGCAGCACCAGCCGGACCTCCCGCAGCTCTACCGGCCCAACCGGTGCCATGGGCGCAAGCTCGGACAGAACGGAGAGAACCCGTTCGGGCCGTCGCAGGGAACGGGTGGCAAGAGCCGAGAGCGCGTCGAGCCACTCCCCCCAGCTCGCGCGCCTCGGCAGCGCGTCGAGCTCGTCGATCAGCGGAAGCGCGTAGTCACGGAGGCTCGCGAGATCCTTCAGGTCGCGGGTGATGCGCTCTTGGCGGGGGTCGTCCTCCTCCAACGCTTCCAGATCCAGACTCAGCTCGCGCCCCACTCCGTCCAGGCGGCGTTGCCAGCGGTCCCTCCCGCCGATGACGGCTGCGTCGACGAGAAGCTCCTCCCAGCGCCGCGGCGCACGCAACGTTCCCGCCGCAACGGGCGCCTCATCCGGATCGTCCACGAGCCCACCCGGGTCCGAAGCTGCCACTCCCTCCGCAACCCCCTCCCTCACGATCTCGGACACGAGCTCCTCGTCTGGCGCGACCCAGCGGTCCGCCCGAGGCGCCGGTGGGGCACCCGCCTCGTCGGCAGACGGGACCTGACCCAACGAGAGGTACTCTGCAAATCGGCGCGCCGAGAGTCGCTCCGCCGCGCAGCCGAGCAGAGCGAGAAGCGCGCGCCCCGCCGGATCGGGCCGCACAGCGCCGCGCACGAAGTGAGCCGGAATTTCGGCGCGGGCGAGCGCCTCTTCCAGATGTGGGCGGTACTCCTCCGGCGAGCGCAACAGAACCGCCATCCGGTCGAACGGGATTCCCTCTGCGGCAAAGCGACGCAGCCGCCTGGCGATCTCCACGCACTCTCGACTCTCTCCGGGGGCAGAGAGCACGATCACGTCCTCGCCGAGCTCCGCTGGCGCAGGCGCCGACTCCTCGAACAGGTGGGTCTGCAAGCGAGAGAGAGAGGTCGCGGAGTTGTTCTCCAGATCCTCCGCTCTTGTTCCCAGAGCCGCTTCCAGATTCCGACGGCCGCGCTCGTCTCCCGCCGGAACCGTCGCCAGGAGCGAGGGAGAACGAGCCGCGAGCGCCTCGACGAGCGCGCGCTCCGCAGCGCTCTCGACAGGTACGTCGAGGAGCAGGGTCGGAAGCCCGAGCAGCGGGCTCGCGACCTCGGGTTCTGCCGCCAGGCGGGCTGCCAGCTGGAAGACGCCTGCCCGGTCGATGAGTTGCGCGCGCTGCAGAGCAACGTCGTAGCTGGTGGCGATCGCTCGGAGCTCGGGCATGACCGTTCCGAGCGACTCGGCTGTGATCCCTGCGAGCCTCAACTCCCCGAGAGTCTCCGAGATCGCGCGCGCCAGCCCCGGGCCGTGAGCGGTCTCGACGAAGCGCCCCAGCCCGTCGCTCTCTGCCAGCTCGTGCAGGACGCGGGCCACGACGGCCTGCGACGCGAGCCGCCCGATCGGAGCGAGCTCGTCCTCGACGAGAGCGTGCGTAGCGAGCTCTGCGGCCAGGCGTCCAAGGGTGGCCCGATGCCAGCCAAAGGACGCGCCCTGGCTCAGAGCCGCCGTGCGCAACAGGTCGCTAGCGGCGTCAGGGGTCGCCGCGACGACCAGAACCTCGGCGGCTGGAAGATGCGCGGAGAGCCACTCCCTAGCTCGGGCGGTTCGGAGCTCCCCCCGAGCCGATCTCAGTATCACCCCCGCCACACGGACCTCTCACCGCCACCACGCGGTCGGTCCTAGCCTACTTCAACACGTACGGGGGCGCCCTCGGAGTTGGTATGCTGGCGCGAGTGAGGGAGGAGCCACGATGAGTCGAGCCGTTCGTTTCGGAGTCACGCTGCCACAGATCAAGCGGTCCTGGGAGGAGACACGGGACGCCGCTCTCGAATTCGATCGGCTCGGCTTCGATTCCGTCTGGGTCTGCGACCATATGTACGGCGTGCCCGCGCCCCACCTGCCCATCTTCGAAGCCTGGACGGAGCTCGCAGCGGTGGCGGCCATCACCGAGAACGTGGAGCTCGGCACTCTCGTCACGCCACCCTTCTTTCGCAATCCGGCGATCCTCGCCAAGCAGGTTGCGACGATCGACCACATTTCAGGGGGCCGGAGCATCGTCGGGCTGGGCGCTGGCTGGTTCCAGGCGGAGTTCGAGGGCACGGGCTCGCCCTTCCCGCCACTGCGAGAGCGCATGCGCGCGCTCGAGGAGACCGCCGAGGTCATGAAGCGGCTGTTCACCGAGGAGCGGGTCACCTTCGAAGGCCAGTACTTCCAGGTCCATGACGCGGTCTCGGAGCCGAAGCCCGTGCGGCGCCCGCCGATCCTGATCGGTGGAGGAGGAGAGCGCGTCCTCATGGGGATTGCAGCACGCCACGCCGACATCTGGAACAACCTGGCCGGGTTCCAGCCGGTACTCGGACAGAAGGTCGAGGCGCTGCGCAAGCGCTGCAACGAGCTCGACCGCGACTTCGACTCCATCGAGGTCTCGCAGCAGTGTGTGGTCGTGATCTCGCCCGACGAGAGCTCGGCCCGATCGTCCCTCGAGCGCGCACAGAAAATCTACGGCGGACACATGGGCGCCGGCCTCGAGGAGCACGGTATCTGGGGCTCGCCGGAACGCGTGATCGAGTGCATCGAGCGTCACCGCGCGCTGGGCTGCACGACCCTCTTGATGGAGTTCTTCGGCCGCGACACACGCGAGCCGGCACGGCTTTTTGCGGAGAAAGTCCTTCCGGCGTTCCGCTAGGATCAAGCGGAGTCATCGCCGGACTACCAGGAGTTGTAACCGTGGGTCTGGACGCGATTCTCGAGCGGCTGCGGAGAACCGCCCATGCGCCCGACACCGGGATCGCGCTTGCGGCGGACTGCTATCTCGACGAGGAGTTCCATCAGCTCGAGCTGGAGCGCGTGCTGCGGCCGGAGTGGCACGTGGTCGCGCGGAAGGACGAGCTCCCCGAGCCAGGCGACTACCGGGCGCTGGACCTCTACGGCGAGCCCGTCCTGCTGGTGCGCAACGAGGAACGCGAGCTGCACTCGTTCTCGGGAGTCTGCCTGCACCGCGCGTTTCAGATCGCAACGGGGTCGGGCAACGCCAGGCGTCTGGTCTGTCCCTACCATCGCTGGTCGTACGATCTGGACGGTCGGCTCAAAACGGCGCCGTTGATGGACGACGTGCCGGGTTTCGACCGCGACGCCTGCCGGCTGCCCGAGCTATCGCTCGAGGAGTGGCAGGGCTTCGTGTTCGTGAGCGCGAACCCGAACGCGGAGCCGCTCGGACCGCGCATGAAGGCTCTGGATGCGCTGCTGGAGCCGTTCGGCTTCTGCAACTTTGTCGCGGCCGACGCCCTGGACTTCGACACGCCCTGGAACTGGAAGGTGATGGTGGAGAACTTCATGGAGTCGTATCACCACCAGGGCCCTCACGCGGATACGCTGCAGCGCACGAACCCCGCCAAGGGCACCCATGCTCTCGACCTGCAGGGGCCGTTCGCGGCGCTCGAGAACCCTGGCGAGCCCCCGTTCTGGGTCTTCAACGTGTTCCCGACGCTGCTCTTCGCGCTGAGCCGCGGCGACCCGCCCCTCGGGACCTGGTACGAGATGCAGATCGACAGTCACGACCACCTGCACCTGCGAATCCACCCGCTGGTTCCTCCGGAACACGCGTCCAGCCCCGGGATCATCGAGGCGTACACGAAGATGCTGGACACGATCCATCACGAGGACATCCCGGTCTGCGAGGGGGTGCAGCGCGGCCTGCAGAGCCGCCTATGGCGACCGGGCAGGCTGAGCCACTACGAGAAGACGCTGCGGCTCTTCCACCGCTATCTCGCCCGTCGGATGACGACCTAGAGCTCGTTCAGATTGAGAGGTGCGGGCTGCGAACCGTCGATGTCGCGGAAACCGTACTCCCTGGCGAGATCCGCGGCCACGAGCGCCTGTCCGCTCCGGGCGAGCGCGTCCGGGGCTGCCGCCAGAGCCGCGACGGCGCGACCGAGAAACTGCGGGGACTCCGAGTTCGTCAGATCGAACACCCCTGCCGCGAGCACGCTCTCCGTGCGCACGAGTCCGGGATAGAGCGAGACGACGGCGACCGAGTGCTCGCGCAGCTCCTCTGCCATGTCAAAGCTCAGCTTGTCCGTAGCGGCCTTGGATGCGCCGTACGCGACGTTCCCCAGGTACTTCCTGGCCGCGAAGGCAGAGACGTTCACGATCAGGCCCGAGCGCGCACGGATCATGGACCTCGCGGCGAGCGCGCTGGCCACGTACGCAGCCCGTACGCCCGCTTGGAACATCGCGTCCCAGCGCCACCAGGGCTGCTCCCAGAACGGCAGCGCGAACGTGAACTCCCCTTCCTCCGACATGCGCTCGTAGCCCCCCCATGCCGAGTTCACGAGCACGTCCACCCGCCCGCTCTCCTCGAGCACCTGCCCGAAGAGAGCCTCGACCTCCTCATCGCAGGTGTGGTCGCAGCAAACGGCCCGGGCTTTGCCACCCAGCTCCGAGACGGCCTGCGCCGTAGACTCGAGTGACCCGGGGTACTCGGAAGCTCCGTCGCTGAGCGTCCGCCCGGTCACGTAGACGGTCGCGCCAGCTTCCCCCAGACCCAGCGCAACGCCACGACCTACACCGCGACTGGCCCCGGTCACCACCGCCACTCTGCCGTCGAGTCTCTCCATGCAAGGAATCCAAGGGAACGCCGGTCCACCTGTCAACCTTCCAGAAGTCGCTCTAGTCGCTCTCCACGATCTCGCGGATCTCATTGGCACCGAACATGTAGCGGCCGCGCTTTGCGAACTCCACGGCGTCGTTCATCGAGTCGGCTTCAATAATGAAGTAGCCCCCCACAAACTCGGGGCTCGGCAACAGGGGACCGTCACTAACCTCGAGGCTCCAGTCTTGCTTGCGGCGCACCGCCTTCGCATCTCCCGGCGGCGTGAAGAAAGTCATCTGTGTGTTCTGCTCCTCTTGGAGCACCCGCACGAACTCCTTGTGCTGCGCTTGAACGTTCTCGAGCTCGGTCGCGCTCAGCTTCTCCCACGTTCCGTCGATGTGGGTGAAGTTGATCATGAACTTCATCGGCTGCCTCCACTGGGGTTCGGGTCGAGAGGCAACTCTACCATCGCGGCTTGGGGTAGACTGGGGCCTCAGCCGGCCCGACGGGACGCGCTTCATGCCCCACCCAGCGACGCAGCGATTCAATTCAACCGTGAGGGCGGTCGCGGGATTCCTGGCCCTCGGGGTCGCCGGCGTCGTCGGGACCGGCTGGATGCTCGGCTCGCCCGAGCTGGTGCAGGTGCGGCCCGCCTGGGCTCCCATGCAACCCGACAGCGCCGCGGGCCTGGCTCTGGCAGGCGTGGGGCTCCTGCTCTCGACGCTGAGACGCAAGATCTTTGCGGTTCTCGTGGGTCTGGCGACGGCCGCTGCGGGTGCCGTCGTGCTGGTCGAGTACCGCTACCCACTCGACGTCGGGATCGCCGCTGGCCTCGTCACGCGCTGGCTTCCAGCTGGAGCTCTACAGCCAAGTCCGATGCCGCCAAATACGGCCGTGTGCGTGCTGTTGACGGGAATCGCACTCGTGACGCTCCGACGTCTCCCGTCGCTCGGCGGACTCTCTGCGGTGGGCGCCTTCGCGCTCGGAGCAGGCGCACTGCTCGGGCACGCGATGGGGCTCGACGCGGCCTACAAGTGGGGTGGGCTAACGCCGATGGCCCAGGCGACGGGAGTATCGTTCCTCGTCGTGGGGTCGACGCTGGCATGGCGCAGGGCCGCGCTTGCGGACCCGGACGCGAAGCCTCTCTGGCAGGGTCCATTGCTCGCCGGGCTGCTCGTCGCCGCGCTCGCCTTCCTGTTCTTCCACGCGATCACCAGGCACGAAGAGGCTCAGATCCGGAGCTCTGTCGAGGCTACGGCATATCAGATTCGCGCGGAGATCCGCGCCGAGATCGAAGAACGGACGAACGCGCTCTCCGCCCTCGCGAACGAGTGGGAGGACAGGATCATTCGCTGGCGCGGTGCATGGGAATCCGACGCCCGACTGGTCCTCTCCCGTTCCCCCGGCATGAGCTCGATCGAATGGATCAAGCGGGAGGGAGACATCGGCTGGACGTATCCCAAGGCCGCAGAGCAACCGGCGCTGGTGCTCCCGTCTGGTGGCACGGACGAGGCTCTCCCGCGGACCTGGGCAGAGGCAGTCTCGTTCGCCGACGGCACGCGTGGCTTTCGGCTCGCGGCGGCGCTGGGCAATGTGGGAGATCCCAAGGGATGGCTCTGCGGTGTGTTCCGTGCCCCGGAGCTGCTGGAAGCACTCTCGACGGCGCTTCCGTCCAACTACGCGGTGCGACTACGCGCTGGCAAGACGACGATCTACGACGGGCGACCAAGTGGCCTTTCTCGCCAGTGGTCGCGCACGCTCCCCGTTCAGAAGGCGCTGACACTCTCGCTGACCGTCCAGCCCTCGGAGGAGTGGCTCGCACAGCAGCGCTCCTTCCTGCCCCAGGTCGTCCTTGCTGGAGGGCTCGTGCTCGCGAGTCTACTCGTATGGGCGATTCGCGCGGCCCAGCTGTCTTCGGCGCGAGCGCGCAGGCTGGACACCGAGGTCGAGGCACACAAGCAAGCGGAGGAGCAGGTTCGAGCGCTCAACACGGAGCTCGGAGATCGTGTCGCGCAGCGCACCACTGCACTCGAGCGCACCAACCGCGAGCTCGGGCGGTTCGCGTCCTTCCTGTCCCACGAGCTGCGGCAGCCGGTCTCCGCGCAGGCGCTCTGGGCGGAGCTTCTGGACTCGCAGTACGGCGACTCGCTCGACCCCCAGGGCCGAGAGTACCTCTCCGAAATCCGACGCTCGGTGAAGCGCATGGACAATCTCATCGCGGGCCAGATCGCGCTCTCCGAGACCTCGTCGGCGGTCTTCGACCTGGAGCTCGTCGACATGGCGTCCGTCATTCGCGAGATCACGTCGGATCTAAAGTCGGCGCTGGAGGAGGTCGGAGCCACCGTGCACTCTGACGACCTGCCCTCGGTTCGGGGAGACTCCCGCCAGCTTTATCAGCTGGTGCGAAACCTGCTCGACAACTCGATCAAGTACCGCCGTCCCGAAGCGTCTCCGGAGCTACGCTTCTCGTCACAGCGGGGTGGCGACTGGCTCGAGATCCTGTACGCGGACAACGGGCGCGGCTTCGCACCCGAGGACGCCGATAAGGTGTTCGGCATCTACGAGCGGTTCGGCTCCCGGGAGGAGGGCTCCGGCCTCGGCATGGCGCTCTGCCGGCGCATCATGGAACGCCACGGCGGAACGATCACGGCGGAGGGACGGCCGGGCCAGGGGGCCTCCTTCCGCATGCGCTTCCCTGCGCCGCCCCCCGCCTAAGACCCAATCACTCCATACTTGTGGAGCCGGTTGTACAGCGTCTTCAGGCTTATGCCCAGAACACGCGCGGCCTCGTTCTTGTCGCCCCCGTAGTGGTTCACCGTAGTCAGGATCAGCTCGCGTTCCGCCGCCGCGAGGCTCGTACCGACGGGTGACCGGGCCCCCGCTGGCTCGCTCGCGAGCTCCGCATCCGGGGCGAAGGGAAGACTCTCCATGGTGATGCGATCAGAAGCCATGATGAATGCCCGCTCGATGGCGTTGCGCAGCTCCCTCACGTTCCCGGCCCACTCGTGCGCGCACAGCTGATCCAGCGCTTCCGCGGTGAACTGCTTCGAGGTCTCCGCCTCCGCGTTCAGCTGACCGAGATAGTGCTCGCTAATCAGGGCGACGTCGTTGCCCCGTTCGCGCAACGGCGGCACCTCGATCGGGAAGACGAGCAACCGGTACAGGAGATCCGCACGTAGCTTTCCTTCCTGGACCGCTTCCTCCGGGTCCCGGTTCGTCGCCGCCACGACCCGAACATCCACGACGATGTCCCGTTCACTTCCGATGCGCAGCACCGTCTTGGTCTCGAGACTGCGGAGCAGCCGGACCTGGAGCTCCGCCGGCATCTCCGTGATCTCGTCGAGGAACAGCGTCCCTGTGTCCGCGCGCTCGAACACTCCGCGGTGTCTTCTCGTTGCCCCCGTGAAGCTACCGCGCTCGTGCCCGAATAGCTCCGACTCGATCAGGTTCGACGCGACCGCCCCACAGTTCACTGCAACGAAAGGCTTCTTCGCCCGCGGGCTCATCTGGTGGATGCTCTCGGCGACGAGCTCTTTGCCGGTCCCGGTCTCGCCGGTGATGAGGACGGTTGCGTCGGTCGGGGCCACCCGAAGCACCTGATCGTAGAGAACTTGCATTGCTGGCGAGACGCCGAGCATCTTTCCAAAGCGACCCGCGCGACGCAGCTCTGCACGCAATGCGTCCACCTCGTTGCGCAGCTCCACTGTGCGCAGCAGCTTGTGCAAGAGTCCGCGCAGGCGCCCGGTGTCGATGGGCTTGGTCAGGTAGTCGATCGCGCCGCCCCGAAACGCCTCGATGGCCGAGTCGATGCTCCCGTGACCGGTGACGAGGATGACCTCGGTCTGTGCGAGGTCCTCGATCTGCGACAAGAGGTCGAGCGCGCTGCCATCGGGCAGCGAGAGGTCCGCGATCACGACGTCCCAGGTTTCCCCCGCCAGCTGACTGCGCGCCTTGGCCAGACTCTCGCATGTCCTCGTCGTGAAACCCTCCCTCTCTACCAGCTTGGCGAGGGGTCGCAGGATCTCCGGGTCGTCGTCGACGACGAGCGCTCGTGGCATAAACCCTTTGTAAAATGTACAGACGCGAATTTCAAAGGACAAATCTTCCCGAGCCCACGGGGAAGGCGCACCAGGAACATCGCGACCCACCTAAGTGCCCGTCGCCACAAATGATCTCAGACTGGGTCCGCCTGAACGCCCGTGCCATTCACGAGTGGCACGTGACTTGCGATACGGCCCACCGTGCCCGTGGGGGGTAAGGGGCGCCTCCGAATTGTGCGCGCTGGCGCGAGTGGAGGATTGGGGTGATGAAACTGCAGAAAGGGTTGAGGGGCGCTCTTGCGCCCCTTATTGGGCTAGCCCTGCTCGGGTTCGGGTCGGGAGCGTGCGTTGAGGGCGCGACGACCAACGACGTTCCGGACGTTGCTGCGGAATCGGTTGAGACGACGGAAGAGCCGTCCGAGGCCACCGCCGAAGATCCGGCTAAGGACGAGGAGCAGCCGGCTGACGAAGCCGTGCAACCAGGGGACGCGCCGGACGCGTTGACGGAGTAAAACCCACCCGTCGAACGCCGGCGGCCGGCTTCACCTCGAGCGCCCGGAATCAGCAGATTCCGGGCGCTCGAGGTGAGGCTAGCGACGCGCTCGTGTGCGACCGAGGGAACGCTCAGCGCGCGACGAGCTCGGCTTCCAGACGCTCGTACTCCGTTTTCATCTGCCGCTCCAGCCCGAGACGCACCCGCTCGCAGGCCTCGGCATCGAGCTCGGGAGATACCTCGACGGCTGGTCCATAGCGAACGAGCACGCGACTGAAGGGGTAGACGATCTGCATCCGATCCCAGCTCGGCGCCTCCCACCTGTGCGCGGCGGTCGCGTACACGGGCACGATCGAGGCACCCGAGCGCTGGGCGATCAGGACCAGGCCGCCCTTGATCTCTCCGGCCGGCCCGAGGGGACCGTCGACGACGTGGCCAACGACACGGCTCTTCTTCAGCAGGCGCACGACTTCGAGTAGCGCGCGCGCGCCGGAGCGCGAGCTCGAGCCACGCACGGTCGAGTACCCGATCCGTTCGCAGATGGTCGCAATACGCTCGCCGTCTCGACTCCGACTGATCATGATTGTCTGCAAGAGACCCCGAAGGTGGAAGGGCAGCAGCAGCACCCGGCCGTGCCAGCTCGCCAGCAGTACCGGTGTACCGGCTTCCAGCAGCTCGTGGACGACCTCCAAGCCCTCGACCCGATAGCGCAAAGAGAGTGCGTGCAAGCGCAGCAGCAGCGCCGCCAGGGCGAGCAGCCAACGTTCGAGTAGACCCGGCTTGTGAGCGCGATCGGGCATCCAGGTCGGTGTAGCACAGGGAACCGGCAGCTTCCTCAGACCGAAGCGCCTATGCTGCCCGTGTGGTACCGCCGAGCCAGGATGGGTCCGCTGGCGGCTTCTTCTCGGACGCGCGGCGGTTGCGAGCTGCACGGAAGCTGTTCCGGCGGCTCGCACCGGCCCTCGAGCTGGGATTCTCGATCCGACTGTGGGACGGGACTCGCGTGGCGCTCGGCAGCGACGTCGACCCTCGACTCGCAATCTCGATCGCGGACCCCGGTGTCCTTGGCTCGCTTCTCCGCCGACCGACGCCGGAGATGCTGGTGCGCGAGTACGCGACCGGGGGCCTCGATCTGACCGGAGGCGAGATCCTCGAGTTCTTCGAGGCGCTGCGCTCCCGCGGCGCCTCGCGATCCAAGCTCTCGAAAGTCGGGCTGGTCGCCGCGTTCCGCGAGGCTCTACCGTTGGTCTTCGCAAGGCACAGCCCGAAGGAGCTCGAACACGGGTTCGGGGGTGAGACGACTGGCCGCAGGGAATCCCGGCGGGACAACCGCGACTTCATCCAGTTCCACTACGACGTCTCGAACGAGTTCTACGCGCTCTTTCTCGATCGGGAGATGCAGTACTCCTGCGCCTACTTTACCGACTGGAAAAACAGCCTCGAGCAGGCCCAGCTCGACAAGATGGAGATGATCTGTCGGAAGCTTCGTCTCGAGCCCGGCGAGCGTCTCTTGGACGTCGGCTGCGGCTGGGGTGGGTTGATCTGCTACGCGGCGCAGAAGTACGGAGTCCACGCCCACGGCGTGACGCTGTCGGCGGAGCAGTGCAAGTTCACGCGCGAAAAGATTGGGCGACTCGGGCTCGAGGATCGCGTCCGAGTGGACCTCGTCGATTACACAGGTCTCGACGGCCAGTACGACAAGATTGCGAGCGTCGGCATGTTCGAACACATCGGGCTGCGCAACCTCCCGCGCTACTTCGGCACATTGAACCGCTTGCTCCGCAATCGCGGAATTCTCCTCAATCACGGCATCGCGAGCCGCTCCAAGCCGACGCGTCGCAGGCGTCGGCGGATCACGCCAGAGAAGCGTCTGCTCCAGAAGTACATCTTCCCCGGCTCCGAGCTCACCAACATCGGACACACGCTTGCCGCCATGGAGCACGCGGGCTTCGAGGTCCACGATGTCGAGGGCCTGCGCGAGCACTACGCGCGCACCGCGAGGGCCTGGTGTGAGCGGCTCTCGGAGCAGGGCGAGGAGGCGAGCCGTCTGGTCGGACCCGAGCGCTACCGACTCTGGCTAGCCTACACCGCCGGCGTGACGCGCGGCTTCAGCAACGGATCGATGCTGATCTTCCAGGCGGTAGCCACCAAGCACCAGGGGCACGGCCCCTCCGGCCTTCCACCGACGCGCCGAGGGCTCTACGAGGATTGGTAGAAGACGAGGCCGACGCGGGCACCCGGCGAGGTCTCTTCGGCTGCCCTGCCCAGCTCGACGGCCGAGAGGTTCTCGGGCGAGAGCTCCTCGAGTACGCGCATCGTCGCGCGCAAAAGCCCCTCCCGTGTCATTCCACTGGCGCGCAGCTCCTTCAGGAGTTCGCCAATGCTGTTCAAGAGAGACGCCGCATGCGCATGGCTAGAGGACCCCTCGATGTACCGGCGGAGATCCGAACCCTTTACTTCGCGTACCCCCTCCTCGGCTCTGTACGACTCGACGGCACGCGCAATCACCGGCTTCGCTGCGCTGCCTATCAGACCACGATAGTGACGGAGCGCCTTCAGCTGCGCCGCAGAGGGAGGTCGCTCGGGGTGACCAATCGGCTGGGCCATGACAACCAACTGACCCGCTCGCAGGTCGGATCCCTCGCCTCTACCGGCTACGGGTGGAAGCTCGCCCTGTTCCGGGATCGCAGCTAGCGTCGCGTACTCGTCCGGGCAGTCCATGGGCAACGGTGTCGGATCGCCAGTCAACCGGATGCATTCCAGGAACACTGTCATGTCGTCTGCCCGGATCTCCTTCCTCTCGACGAGTGCATCCACATCGACCGGAGGACTCCCAGAGGCGAGCGGAACATCTATCCCGACGACGCTTTCCGCTTGCCAGATCTCAGGCAAGACCGGGTTGGGATCTCTGGGATCGGCCTCAACGGGCGGAGGCTCACCAGGCGCGGGTTCGTCCGCGAATGTCACGGGGCCGGCGTCGTCCGCTGGTACGATGGGCCCATCCGTATCGACGCTGCTCTCGAAGGCTGTCGCTCCCGCCGAGTTGATTGCAATCGCGGGACCCACCCCAGCTCCGATTGGTGTAGTGCCGCCTACCGAGCCGACGAACGTCGTCGGACCCGTCACATCCAGGATCAGGTCATGAGCTCCGTCTACTGTGTTGTTGAACAAAATCCCAGTCCCGCCGGTGTCCGTGAGTGTGGTGGCACCCGTCAGCTCTACCGGGTCATTGAACGTCATGCTACCGCCCGACGCGCTCATCGAGGCGCCAATCTCCGTTCTCCCACCCGAATCGGTCGTCACACTCAGAAGTGGCGTCGTGGAGCCCACGAGCGCATTGAAGCTCGTCGTCCCGGTACCCGCGTTTACGACGAGAGCCTGCGCCCCGTCCACCTGTGCGTTGAAGGTCACAGCATCGTCACTCGTGGTTACCGTGACCGCACTCCCGGACAGCGTCACCTGATCGGTCGAGACACTCCCGAACGTCACCGGATCGTCGGCCGTGAAGGTCAAGCCGTCCAGGACCACGTCCGCGAGGAGCGTCGAATCGGTGTCTCCATCCCCCAGCGTGACATGATCCCGGAACGTCACGGCTCCGGCGCTGTCCGCTTGCGTGATACCCGACGCCGTCGCCAAGGTATTTGCGAACGTCGTAACTCCCGTCGAGTTGACCGTGAGCGCAGGACCCACGCCATCGCCGATAGGTGTCGTCCCGCCCACCGCCCCGTTGAATGTCGTGGTCCCGGTGACGGCCAGGACCAGGTCCTGCGCGCCGTCCACAGTGCTATTAAACGTGACTCCCGTTCCGCCGGTGTCCGTGAGCGTAGTCGCACCGGTCAGACTGACGGCGTCGTTGAACGTCATGATGCCGCCAGACGTACGAACAGAAGCGTTGATCGCGGTCGACCCCGCCGCATCCGTGTCGATCGAGGTCAGAGACGTGGTCCCGCCCACGGTCCCGCTAAACGTCGTAGCCCCCGCGACGTCGGCGTCCAAGCCGCCGGGGCCATCGAGTGTTGACTCGAAGGTCAACGCCGATGCTGCCAGCGTCTGCGTCCCGGCGCCCAGACTCGCCGCATCGTTGTAGGTCTGTGAGCCGGTTGTGGCGACCG
Organism: Myxococcota bacterium; assembly: GCA_965247115.1. Lineage (GTDB taxonomy): Bacteria > Myxococcota_A > UBA9160 > SZUA-336 > SZUA-336 > JAUXJB01. The sequence goes on along the minus strand of CBDFGR010000002.1, from coordinate 1,866,088 downwards.
ATCCGCCGTTGATGGCGGTCGTCCCCGCGGCGTCCGTGTCGATCGAGGCTAGCGACGTGGTCCCGCCCACGATCCCACTGAACGTCGTGGCCCCCGCCACGTCCGCATCCAGCCCGCCCGGTCCATCCAGGGTCGACCCGAAGCTCAACGCCGATGCCCCCAACATCTGCGTCCCCGCCGCCAGACTGACTCCATCGTTGTAGATCTGCGAGCCCGTCGTCGTGACCGATCCGCCATTGATGGCGGTCGACCCCGCGGCATCCGTGTCGATCGAGGCCAGGGATGCTGTCCCGCCCACGACCTCGCTGAACATCGTGACTCCCGCCACATCCGCGTCCAGCCCACCCGGGCCATCGAGCGTCGACTCGAAGCTCAGCGCCGATGCTGCCAGCGTCTGCGTCCCGACTCCCAGACTCGTCGCATCGTTGTAGATCTGCGAGCCGGTCGTCGTGACCGATCCGCCGTTGATCGCGGTCGTCCCCGCGGCATCCGTGTCGATCGAGGCCAGGGACGTTGTCCCGCCAACAATCCCACTGAACGTCGTGGCCCCCGCGACGTCGGCATCCAGCGCTCCGGGCCCATTCAGCGTCGAGCCGAAGCTCAGCGCCGATGCAGCCAGAGTCTGCGTCCCCGCCGCCAGACTGACCGCATCGTTGTAGATCTGCGAGCCGGTCGTCGTGACCGATCCGCCGTTGATCGCCGTCGTCCCCGCGGAATCCGTCTCGATCGAGGCCAGGAACGTAGTCCCGCCCACGATCCCGCTGAATGTCGTGGCCCCCGCCACGTCGGCGTCCAGCCCTCCGGGCCCATCCAGCGTCGATTCGAAGCTCAGCGCCAATGCCCCCAACGTCTGCGTCCCCGCCGCCAGACTCACCGCATCGTTATAGGTCTGGGAGCCAGCCGTCGTGATCGCTCCTCCGTTGATCGCGGTCGTCCCCGCCGCATCCGTGTCGATCGAGGCCAGGGATGCTGTCCCGCCGACGATCCCGCTAAACGTCGTAGCCCCCGCGACGTCGGCGTCCAGCCCGCCGGGTCCATCCAGCGTCGACCCGAAGCTCAGCGCGGATGCCGTGAGCGCCTGCGTCCCGGCGCCCAGACTGACCGCATCGTTGTACGTCTGCGAGCCGGTCGTCGTGACCGATCCGCCGTTGACCGCGGTCATTCCCGGGGCATCCATGTCGATCGAGGCCAGGGACGTTGTCCCGCCGACCGCCCCGCTGAAGGACGTGGCCCCCGCGACGTCGGCGTCGAGCGCTCCGGGCCCATCCAGCGTCGACCCGAAGCTCAGCGCAGATGCCGTGAGCGTCTGCGTCCCCGCTGCCAGATTGACCGCATCGTTGTACGTCTGCGTACCGGTCGTGGTGACCGATCCTCCGTTGATCGCGGTCATCCCCGCCGCATCCGTGTCCATCGAGGCCAGGGACGTTGTCCCGCCCACAGCCCCGCTGAATGTCGTGGCCCCCGCCACGTCGGCGTCCAGCCCGCCGGGTCCATCCAGCGTCGACCCGAAGCTCAGCGCGGACGCCGTGAGCGTCTGCGTCCCGGCGCCCAGACTCGCCGCATCGTTATAGGTCTGGGAGCCGGTTGTGGTGACCGATCCTCCGGTGATCGCGGTCGTCCCCGCCACATCCGTGTCGATCGAGGCCAGGGACGTTGTTCCGCCCACAGCCCCACCGAACGTCGTGGCCCCCGCCACGTCGGCGTCCAGCCCGCCGGGTCCATCGAGAGTCGACCCGAAGCTCAGCGCCGATGCCCCCAGCGTCTGCGTCCCCGCCGCCAGATTGACTGCATCGTTGTACGTCTGCGAGCCGGTCGTGGTGACCGATCCGCCGTTGATCGCGGTCGTCCCCGGGGCTCCGTGTCGATCGAAGCCAGGGACGTTGTCCCGCCCACACTCCCACTGAACGTCGTGGCCCCCGCGACGTCCGCGTCCAGCCCGCCCGGTCCATCCAGCGTCGACCCGAAGCTCAGCGCGGACGCCGTGAGCGTCTGCGTCCCTGCTCCCAGACTCGCCGCATCGTTGTAGGTCTGCGAGCCGGTTGTCGTGACCGACCCGCCGTTGACCGCGGTCGTTCCCGCCGCGTCGGTATCGATCGAGGCCAGGGACGTTGTCCCGCCCACAATCCCACCGAACGTCGTGGCCCCCGCAACGTCCGCGTCCAGCCCGCCCGGTCCATCCAGCGTTGACCCGAAGCTCAGCGAGGACGCCGTGAGCGTCTGCGTCCCGGCGCCCAGACTCGCCGCATCGTTGTAGGTCTGCGAGCCGGTCGTGGTGACCGATCCGCCGTTGATCGCGGTCGTCCCCGCCGCGTCGGTATCGATCGAGGCCAGGGACGTTGTCCCGCCCACAATCCCACCGAACGTCGTGGCCCCCGCAACGTCCGCGTCCAGCGCTCCGGGCCCATCCAGCGTCGATCCGAAGCTCAGCACCGATGCCCCCAACGTCTGCGTCCCCGCCGCCAGACTCACCGCATCGTTGTAGGTCTGGGAGCCGGCCGTCGTGATCGATCCGCCGTTGATGGCGGTCGTCCCCGCCGCATCCGTGTCGACCGCGGCCAGGGACGTAGTCCCGCCCACGATCCCGCTGAACGTCGTCGCCCCCGCCACGTCGGCGTCCAGCCCGCCGGGTCCATCCAGCATCGATCCGAAGCTCAGCGCCGATGCCCCCAACGTCTGCGTCCCCGCCGCCAGACTCACCGCATCGTTGTAGGTCTGGGAGCCGGCCGTCGTGATCGATCCGCCGTTGATGGCGGTCGTCCCCGCCGCATCCGTGTCGACCGCGGCCAGGGACGTAGTCCCGCCCACGATCCCGCTGAACGTCGTCGCCCCCGCCACGTCCGCGTCCAGCGCTCCGGGCCCATCCAGCGTCGACGCGAAGCTCAGCGCAGATGCCGTGAGCGTCTGCGTCCCCGCTGCCAGATTGACCGCATCGTTGTAGGTCTGGGAGCCGGTCGTCGTGATCGATCCGCCGTTGATGGCAGTCGTCCCTGCAGCATTCGTGGTGATCGACGCGAGAGATGTCGAACCTCCCACGACTCCGCTGAAAGTGGTAGTTCCCGCCACGTCCAGCGTCAGGGCCTGTCCTCCAGTCGATTGTCCGTTGACCGTGCTGCCGAACGTGACGCCTACTCCGCCCGTATCTGTAAGAGTGTTATCGGTCACCACGACGACGGGACCCTGGAACGTCATGCCGCCAGACGTGCTGATCGGCGCCGAGATCCGTACCGTCCCTCCAGCATTCGTCGTCAGACTCAAGAGCGGAGTCACTGAACCAACTGCTGCGTTGAACCGAGTCGTGCTGGAACCGGCCGCGTTGACGACCAATGCCCGCGCGCCAACTCCGTCGCCGTCCACCAGACCGTCGAAGCGTACAAAATTGTTGCCCGCATCGATCGTGATCGGACTACTCGTGAGAGCGACATTGCTACTGAAGATGATCCCGGCCCCGCCACCGCTACTCGAGACGTTTGCGGCAAGATTGATGGCTCCAGTGCCGCCATTGGTGGTCATCGAGATCGTGCCGCCACCTCCATCTATCGCCGCATTGACATTGATGGCCCCTGTTCCGGTCTGCGTCCCTCCGGGGTTATTCGCCGAGAAGGTGATGTTCCCGTCGTTTGTCGTCAGGCTTGCGTCAACCGTAATGTCGTTGCCGGCTTGCGCAGTGATACCGACACCGCTGCTGGCCACGTTCACTGGGACGTCAAAGAAGATGTCGTTGGTGGCTTGGAGCACCACGGTCGCGAGGGCGCCATCGACCGCACTGACCGCGATAGCGGTCTCATTGTTTGCCTGATCTAAGTCCGCGTCGGCAAAGTTGTCCACGTCAGTCAAGTCGGTGGAATCCTCGGTTCCATCCGCTACAACCCGAATGTCGGTGGGATCGAGTAGCCAGATCCCGAACTCCCCCGCGGGAGCGCTGGTATCGACTCTCGCTCCTGTCACACTCAGATACTCGCGACCGGAGGATTCGACGAATCCGCCCTCACCTCCGTCCTCCCCTCCGCGCGCGCTGATGGAACCATGGAAGTTCGTGGCCCCGTCCGCCCAAACGATCACCTCTCCACCGTCGCCGAACGTGATGGCGTCGGCCGCTATGCTCGCCTCAGGTCCTACGAAGGTGAGGTCCGCATTGCGCTCCGGGCCCTTGCCCTGGAAGTTGCCACCGACGAGGACCGTCCCGCCGCCGCCGTCCCCAGAGGCGTCGAGCCGCGCGTCGCCGAACAGCCCCACCTTGTCGCCCAGAACGGTGATCGACCCGCCCTTCCCCCCTTCGCTGAGGTTCGAAGCGTCCAACGATCCCGCGACTTCTACGGCACCTCCATCACCGCCCTCTATGCGAATGTCTGCGGCGCTGACGCTGCCCGTCTCGGCTTGGCGGAAGGCGAGCGAGTAGATATCGCCAGCGACAAGACTGACCGCTCCCTGTGCGCCCGCGTCGATGCGGCCCGAGTTCAGGATGGCAGGCTCGGTGCTCGGACCCTCGCCCCGTCCCCCGACGGAAACAAAGACCCCGCTCGACGGACTCCCGATCAAGACGTTCTGACCCGCGGCCATCACCACGAGACCATCCGAAGCCACGATCGTACCCGCGTTCTCGATCATGCGACCGATCAGGTGGACCGCGGCCGCATCGATTGCGCCCTCGTTCTTGACCGCGCCGGTCAGGTCCGTGAAGCGGTCGACGTTCAGCAGGAATTCGTCGTGATCGATGGTCCCGCCGGCGGCGAAGAGTTTAGCGACGTCGACGACGGCCCCATGGCCAAAGACGACTCCGGCCGGGTTCACGATGTAGACCTGCCCGTTCGCGAGCAGATTGCCGTCGATCGACGTTGGCGCCGCGCTCAGGATTTCGTTGAGCACGCGGGACCCAGCGTCCGGCTGGATGAAGCGGACCGTTTCTTCCGAGAGGATGTCGAAGCTCTGGTAGTTGATGATGACGCTGCGATCGGGCGTCTCGATCAGTGTCAGGTCAGGAGTCGAGCGATCAAACGTAGCCGAGCCCACAACCACAGACTCTCCCTGTGGTCCCGCGAGCGCGCTCCTCGTGGACATCGTGCAGGTGAGCATCAGCGCCGCAACGAGGAGCCGCCCGAGCTTCTCGATCGTGCGATTGTGGTCTTGGCTGCTCACGTCTCGATCTCTCGTCAATACAGAACCGTAAAGGAGAGGTAGTGCTCGGCATCTCCCCTTTCGACGATGTCGCGCGTCCCGCCAGGACCCTCGAGGTCCCGGAGCGCAAATCCAAAGTCGTACCGGACGCGGAGGTTTCTCAGGATTCGCAGCTCCACGGCGAGACCGGAGCCAAAGAGTGTGGACTCGACCTCTCCGGGCACCTTCTGGCTCTGCCGAACTCGAGCGAGATCGACGAACGCACTCAGAACCAGGTCCCAGTCGAACGGCAGCTCTTTGAGCTGCAGCAGCGGTCCGAGATGCAGACGGTACTCGGCGGAAGCCATCGCTACGGAATCGCCCGCCAGGGTCGCTTGTGGGTACCCGCGAACCGTGTAGAGCCCGCCGACGATCATCTCCTCCTGCGGGATGAGGCGATTGTCGAAGGCCTCCTGTCCCCTCGAGGAGAGATAGACTTCGTGCGCGCGCCTGCTCCCGTCGACGAGACCAGGCAACCCGCGAGCTAGGATGGGCTCGAGAAATAACGAGAGCCCAGCTTCCCAGCGCAAGATCTTCCACCGATCATCCGGGTCCACCCGACCGAGGAGTTGCAGATCGCTCTTCCGGAGGCTCGATCCACCACCCAGAGAACGCTCGATCCCCAGGTTCAGATGAAACCGCGTGGAGTCGGTCCGGCGTTCCGAACGGAGAATTAGCCGCGGTACGAACATGTCTTCATCGCCGTCCGTATTGCGGAGCTGGTCCTCCACTTCAAAGTCCTGCCAGCGAACTTCACCGACGAGATCAACGAACAGCTGCCGATGCTGGAAGACGTTGGCGATGAGCTGAAGGCCAGCAGCGTGCTGGCGCCCCGCGAGATTTGCGTTGGTGATCCCGAACTCCGACGCGTCGTACTCGCCGTACTCGAGGTTTGCCTGCCAGCGCAACCGATTCTGCCCCAGGAGGGGCGATTCGTACGAGGCGAGAAATCCGTGGACGTCCTTGAACTTGCCTCCGGTGACGTAGTCGACCCGAAGGGTGTCGTCCCCTCCCCTGAGCTGTGTGTGGCGAAAGCCGAACCGCTGACGCCAGCGGTGGGTCTCTTCCGTGCCCGAGCGGCTGACTTGGGAGTAGAGCGTCCACGGCCGCTCTTCGATGATCTTGTAGTCGAGGTAGGTCGACTCGGGCGTGATCCAACCAGGGGTGATCTCGGCGACGACCGCGCGGCTCGGGTATCGGTTCAGCTGAGCGACGTAGTCCTCGAGCTTGTCGATGCGGAGCAGGTCCGTCGTTCCCTCTCGGGCCGAGTCGCGCGGCTGGATTGGCGAGCCCTCGAGGACTCGCCGATGGAAGGGACTATCCGAGGAGGACTCCTCCCCAGCCCTCAGCCCAAAGGCCTCGACCTCGACCACCCGAAGGCCGCTGATGCGGCCGGTCGCAATGTCGAGGTGGACCGAACGCTGCCCCGGAGCCCGCCGATCCTCGCCCGTAACGGGGTCGATGTCGCTGGGGTCTGTCTGCACCCGGATGCCGGCGAGGCCCCGACGGTTGAGATGGCCCACGATGGACCGATTGATCGCGGCCAACGCTGAGGCGTAGTAGCGCACGGGTCCACGGTCCCCGTGCCGCTTCAGACGGATCCTGGCGCTCGGAACGTCCTCCCTGGGAGCAACGTAGCCGTCGCTGACCTCTCCCAGCTCGACTTCGAGATCGGAATCCAGTGGGGGGTGGTCGGGATGCTCCTCTACGTAACGCGGGAGGACGTCGGTGACCAGGTACGCGGCGCCGTCCGCGGGCGTCGCTACCGGCAACTCGGGCCGGTAACTCGCGAGGACGTCTGCGGAAACCAGGATCGCGCAGATCAGCACCGCGGAGACCGCAAGCAATGTTGCGCGAGGGGCGCTCACCTCCTGCTCAAAACAAATTCGCTCACACTGGCGCGTTCCCTGCGAGGTCAAGCGATGTACTCCACTCTGCGCGCGGGATGCCCATTATAAGGTGCGTCGCCCGCTGCTGAGGCCGTGAGTTAGATCATGCTCGTGGCTCGCATCATGCGAAGCGCTCTTCAGGAGGCGCTACGTGTCATCGACTACGCCGCCCCAGCGGGAAGCGGATGCCGCACCGAAGCGGTCGAAGTACGTCGAGTCCTCTGCGGGTCGACGGCGTACGGGACCGAATCGGCCCAGCGGGAACCCGATCGGCATCATCACCACCACGCCGTACTCGTCGGGAATGTCGAAGCGCTTGTGCAGCTCCGCCTCGAACATCTGGTGCATCGTGGTCAGCGTCGCGCCGAGACCGAGATCCCGGCACGCGAGCAACATGTTCTGCACGCAGGGATAGATCGCGCCGTAGTTCGGAGGCCCGTACCCGATCCGCTTCTCGTCTGGTACCGCGAACGGCCAGTCGCGTAGGCCGCAAACGAGGAGCACCACGGGTGTCTCGTGGAAGTGAGCGATCTGGTAGCGCACCGCCCTCAACTGTCGCGCAGCTTCGGAGTCCCCGCGGACCTGCACCGGCCCACCGAACTGATCCTCGATCGCGCGCCGGTAGTGATCCGCAAGAAACTGCTTGTCCTCTGGATCCTGAACCGCGACGAACGCCCACGGCTGCGAGTTCATCCCGCTCGCCGCGTGAACTCCCGCGTCGATCACCTTGCGCAGCACCGACAGCGGCACGGGATCGGGCTTGAGCCGCCGCATCGCCCGCACGTTCCGAACCAGCTCGAGGAACTCCATCATCTCCCTCCCGTCTCCGGCCCATCACATCGATCGCGAAGATGTGCTGGAGCCCGCTCGGAGTCACACCCCTGCTTTCGCCCGCTCGCTGATATCATGATGCCTCAAGAACAAAGGGGAACCCAATATGGCCAAGGATGTTGTGATACCGAAGCAAATGGAGGAAACGTACAAGCAGTTCCACTTTGCTCCTGCAGTGCGGGACGGAGACCGGCTCTTCTGCTCCGGGCAGATCGGCTCAGGATCGGACGGCGCGCCACTCGAGGATCCCGAGGCGCAGTTCGCGCAGGCCTTCGAAAACGTCAAGACGGTGCTCGAGGCGGCGGGAGCCAAACTCGACGACGTGGTCGACATCACGACTTATCACGTCGGCTTCGGCGAGCACATCGCCAAGTTCATGGCGGTGAAGGATCGCTACATCCCCGAGCCGTATCCGACCTGGACGGCGATCGGCGTCAGCGAGCTCGCGTTCGGCGCACTCGTCGAGATCCAGATCGTCGCAAGCCTGAGCTCCTAACCCGGGCGATCACCTAACTGGTCCCGGGACCAGTTGCGTGGGCAACCTGCTTGTAAAAAAGATCGAGCCGGCGCTTGACAGGTTTTCCGACCTCGAACGAGTCGAGCTGAGTTCCGCACCGGTGTTTCGTCCCTCGAGACGCCGGGGCCCCTCTGCAAGTCGTTCGAGCGAGTTCTGATTCCAAAGTCCCAAACGCTTTCGATCGCTCTGCGTGGCGATCCTCCGACACCGAAATACGTCGTGCTATCGTTCGAGTCTCACATCTTCTCGGTCCCATACGGAAGAAACCAATGGACAGTTCTCTCAAGGCTTTCTCTGATCAAACACTGCTCCAAGCCCTCGACACGCTAGTAGCGAAGAGTCGCCAGAATGAAGCGGATCTGCTCGCCTACTTGGCGGAAGTGGATCGGCGCAGGCTATACCTCGAACAGCGCTGCACCTCGATGTTCGGCTATTGCACCGAGGTGCTCCACTTCTCGGAGGCAACGGCGTTTCGCCGGATCTCCGTTGCTCGAGCCGCACTCGCGTACCCGCTGCTGCTAGAACGAATCCGTGAAGGTGCGCTTCACGTGGCGGGGGCGAAGCTGCTCGCTCCTATGCTCACTTCGGAAAACCACGTGGAGATGATCGAGCTGACGCGCCACAAGAGCAAGCGCGCGATCGAGGAGCTCCTCGCTGACCGCATGCCGAAGCCGAACGTGCCGACGAGGATCAGACGGCTCCCCGACTCCAGGCCGGCCTTAGTCCAGACGCCGCCTCTGGTACCATGCGCACCTGCCCAACCGGTCGAGGGGCGCGCGAGTCCTGCTCCGATCCCACTCGGGGCCAAGCGGTATAAGATCCAGTTCACAGGCAGCCAGGCGCTTTGCGACAAGCTCCGTGAGGCACAGGGGCTGCTGCGCCACCAGATTCCGGACGGCGCTCTCGCAGAGATCTTCGATCGAGCGCTCACCCTGTTGGTCGACGACGCGAAGCGAAAGAAGTTCGCCCACACGTCGAGACCTCGAAAGCGGACGAAGGCGTCGCAGAGACCTGGAACTGCTTCTCGGCATATCCCGGCGGACATCAAGCGTTCTGTCTCTGCACGAGACGGGGGTCGATGTGCATTCGTCGCGCCTAAGGGTCGGCGCTGCGGCTCACGCGACTTCCTCGAGTTCCATCACCGGGATCCATGGGCCAGGAGGAAGCGCCACTCGGTCGACGGAATCGAGCTCCGATGTCGAGGGCACAACCACTACGCAGCTCTGCAGGACTTTGGGGCAGCCTACATGGCGCGTTTCACAAAGCGAGACAGCTGGTCCCGGGACCAGTTCCAGGTAGAGCAAAGGAGGCTCCCAGCAGGGGCGTTCCTAGCTGCTGGCCAACGCCTCCAGGAGCTTCCAGTGTAGGGTGGCTCCACCCTCCGGGTTGTAGGTGATGAGCTGGATCTGTGTCGCTCCCGCATCCATGTGCGCAGCGATGCGTGCTCGGATCTGCGCCTCATCTCCCCAGGCCACCAGGTCGTCGATCAGCCGGTCACTGCCGCCGTTCTCGAAATCCCCTTGCTCGTAGCCAAGCGTCAGCCACTGGCGATGATACGCAGGTAGCCCCACGTAAAAAGAGAGCCCTCTGCGCGACACGCGCCGCGCCTCGACGGCGTCGCTAGTGAGACAGCAGGGGAGCGCGATGTTCAGCGCTTTCTGCGGCCCCAGGATCGCGCGCGCCTGCGTCGTATGCCGGATCGGCATCAGGTACGTATTGGCTCCATCCGCGAGCTCCGCCGCAACGCGCAGGAGTCCCGGCCCGTGGGCAGCGATGTACACCGGCGCGGGCTGGCTCGGCTCGGGGGATCGGATCTTCGCAGCGGACACGGCCTCGAGGTACGCGCGCATCTTCGTCACGGGCGCGATCCACTCGTGCCCGCGCGGCTCGACCATCGACGGGTGCGACACCCCGAGCCCAAGCACGAAGCGTCCGTGAGAGAGCTCGGCCAGCGTGCGTGAGGCCTGCGCGGTGGAGGTCGCGTCGCGCGAGTACACGTTCGCGATGCCCGTCGCTATGCGCAGGCGCTCCGTTCGCGCCAGCAAGAAGCTCGCCGTACTGAACGGCTCGCGGCCCATGAGCTCCGGAAGCCAGAGCGCAGCGTAACCGAGCGCCTCGAGCCGAAGCGCTGCCTTTACCAGCTCGACGGAATCCATGGAGTCCGTAACCGAAAGGACGCCGTACGTGTCGCTCAAGAGGGTCCTCCAGAGCCGCTAGTCTCAGCGGAACGGCTACCCGCGGTCAATCGACGGCGGTCCCAGGCATAATGGGGCGGCAGCGCGATCACGCGAACGGAACCCAGGACCAGTGAGGGAGAGCTAGGCATGGAGTGGGGAGTCCACCTGCCTCAGCTCGGCCGTGAAGTCTCGCGAGAGGTCCTGATCGACTTCGCCGTCGCCGCGGAGCGCGCGGGCGTCGACGCGGCGTGGGTGAGCGATCACATCGCGTGGCCGTCGGAGATCCGCAGCCGCTATCCGTACAGCCCGGACGGGTCCTTCGCGCCACCCCCGACATGCCGTGGCTCGACCCGATCGGCACCCTGCTCTTCGTGGCTGGCTGCACCGAGCAGCTGCGCCTGGGCACCTCGGTGCTGATCCTGGGCTATCGGCCCGCGGTCCAGACGGCCAAGCAGATCGCCACGCTCGACGTCGTTTCGGGAGGTCGCCTGATCCTGGGCGTGGGAGTCGGCTGGATGCAGGAAGAGTTCGACCTGCTCCAGATGCCCTTCGATCACCGCGGGGCGCGCGCGGATGAGTACCTGGCAGCGTTTCGGGAGCTGTTCGGCTCGAAGACCCCCGGCTACGCGGGCCGCTACGTGCGCTTTCCCGAGCTGCGCTTCGAGCCAAAGCCCCTGCAGCAGCCGCTACCGCTCTGGGTCGGAGGGGCCACTGAGCCCGCGTTCCGGCGCGCCGTTCGCTTCGGCGACGGCTTCCACGCGGCGTTCCAGCCACGCCAGGAGGTTGCCGACGCGTGGGGTCGCATCGGCGAGCTCTGCGAGCAGGAGGGCCGCGATCGCACCGAGCTCACGCTCTCCCTGCGCGTCTACCTGGACCCGGCGGGGGTCATGGACCCTGCCCTCGCAGTGGCCGGCAGCCCACAGCAGATGACCGACACCGTTGGCACGCTACGCGAGCTCGGAGTCCGGCACCTACTCATGGACCCCACGGCGCGCGGCGGCGTGGCCGGACGCCTGGAGGCCGTCGAGCGCTTCATGCGAGATGTAGCGCCCGGATTTGTCTGAGCTTCCATTCTCGACGATCGGCATGGCAGATCCTCCGGGGGAAGGCTCGTGACGAGCAGACACGACCAGCCCCCCTGCTAAGATGAACCCCCACTACAGAGGGACCGCATGGCGGATCACGCGCTCTACCAGGTCAAGGACTCGATCGGCACAATCACGATGAATCGGCCGGAGCAGATGAACTCGCTCACCGGTCAGATGATGGAGCTGCTCCCCCAGTACCTGCGGGAGGCCTCGGCAGATCCCGACGTGCGGTGCGTGGTCCTCACGGGAGCCGGCGACCGGGCGTTCTCCGCCGGCGCCGATCTCCGCGGCAGGGGCGTAGGCGGCGACGTCGAGGAAGCAACGCTCGAGCAGTCCATCGACGGGCTGCAGCAGCGGCAGGAGGCCTCGGTGCTGCTTCACACCATGCCCAAGCCCACCCTGGCCGCGATCAACGGCGCGGCCGCGGGCGCATCGCTCTCGATGGCGTTCGCCTCCGACTTCCGGATTGCCGCGGAGGGCGCGGTCCTGCGCACGGCCTTCTCCGGAATCGGTTTCACCGGCGACTTCGGCAGCTCCTACTTCCTGACGAATATGGTGGGAAGCGCCAAGGCGCGCGAGCTCATGCTGCTCGCCGAGAAGATCTCGGCCGAAGACGCGCACGCGATGGGGCTGGTGAACCGAGTCGTGGCACGCGACACCTTCCGAAAGGAAGTCGATTCGTTCGCCCAGCGCCTGGCTGAGGGCCCGCCGCTCTCGTATCGCTACATGAAGCGGAACATCAACCTCGCTGAAGCTGGCGGCCATCTGCGCGACGTCCTCGACCTGGAGGCCGAGGCAATGATGCGCACCCGCCGCAGCGATGACTTTGCAAAGGCCAGCAAAGCGTTCCTAGAGAAGGAGAAGGCCACCTTCAAGGGCCGCTGAGCTCCCAGGCAGCAAAGAGGAGGACCGAATGCCCGCTCTGGATGGGATGAGAATCCTCGACATGACCCAGTACGAGGCCGGGACGTCGAGCACACAGGCGCTGGCGTGGCTCGGCGCGGACGTGGTGAAGATCGAGCCACCGACGCACGGCGACCCCGGCCGCGGAGTCGGCCTGAGTCCGAACAAGGAGTACTCCGCGTACTTCTGCAACTGGAACGCGAACAAGCGAAGCGTCGCGCTGAACTTGCAGAAGCCGGAGGGTCGGGACCTGTTCTTGCGCCTGCTGCCGGGCTTCGACGTGTTCGTCGAGAACTACGGCCCAGGAGTCGTCGAGCGGCTCGACATCGAGTACGAGACGCTCCGCGCCATACATCCCGCGCTGATCTACGCGCGCCTCAAGGGCTTCGGGACCTACGGGCCCTACTCCACGTTCAAGAGCTACGACATGATCGCGCAGGCGGCGGCCGGCGCCTTCTCCGTTACCGGGGAAGCCCTCGGCCCACCGTTGATCCCTGGTCCGACGACGGGGGACGCGGGTACCGGCGTGCAGCTCGCGATGGCCATCCTTGCGGCCTACGTTCAGCGGCTACGCACCGGCGTGGGGCAGCAGATCGAGATCTCGATGCAGGAGGCCATGACCTACTTCATGCGTACTCGCGTAGCGATAGGCTCAAACTGGGGAGAACAGGCCACCCCTCGCTCCGGCAACGCACAGGGCATGCCACCGATGGACCTCTACCCCTGCCGGCCATTCGGACCGAACGACTGGGTGTACCTCATGCCGGTGACCGAGGGTCACTGGGACGAGCTCTGTTCGGCGATCGACCGACCCGACCTGATCGTCGATCCGCGCTACGAGACCGTCGAGAAGCGCCTTGCCAACGGCGGGGAGCTCTACGCCGAGTTCGAGAAGTGGACGCGGGAGCGCACCAAGCACGAGGTCATGCAGATCATCGGCAAGGCGGGCGTGCCATGCTCCGCAACCCTCGACACACAGGAGCTTCACAGCGATCCGCACCTGGTCGAGCGCGGCTTCGTCAAGACGATCGACCACCCCATGCACGGCGAGGTCAAGCTGCTCGGCTTCGCGCCAAGGCTCTCGGAGAGCGACGTCCCGATCGCCCGCGCCCCACTGCTGGGCGAGCACACGGACGAGGTGCTTTCGGATGATCTCAACCTCAAACCAGAGGAGATCCGCGCACTGAAGGAAGATGGAGTGCTGCGCTAGCCTGCCGCCTTCGCCAGGTTTCGCATCAGGCGGATCGCCTCGTCGTGTGGGACTCGGCCGCAGCCGCACGAGGACGAGACGAGCAGGCGGCTCTCCGGCAGGGCCTGTAGGAGCGCGTCGATCTTCGCGCGAAGCTCACCGACGGGCTGGGGGGACGACTTCACGTCCGCGATGCCCGCGATGATCTCGATCGACTCGGGCACCTCAGACAGCAGTCCGTGGTCCTCCCACTGTCCGGCGTACGAGCACTCCAGGTGCGCGCGGTCGATCTCGCCCTCCAGCGCCTGGAGCAACGGGATGAGGGAGTGGAGGTTCTGCACCTGCGTCGTGGGCTTTCGGGAGATGTCACCGAGACAGAAGTGGACCGAGCGGCGGACCTCGGGTCGGGAGCGGAACGGGAAGGTAAGCCAGCGCACGATTTCGGGAACCGGCGCGGTCTGGTGCGCCATTGCGAGGGCCTCGGATGGCGCGTCGAGCTGTACCTCGCGGGCGCCGGCGGCCACCATGTCGAGAACCTCGACCTCGACCATGCGTGCGATGTTCTCCATCTGGTCCGCGAGCCGGACGTCGTCATCGAAGGAGAGTGTCATGGTCAGTGGTGAGGGAATGGCTGCCTTGTCGAGGCGGGGCTCCATCGAGCGCTCGCGCCGGAACCCGAGCGCGTGCCCGGTGCCCTTCGGCGCAGATACATCTCCGCTGATCTCGTACCGACCGATTCCCTCCTGACCCTTACCCGGGTCACGCCGGTGAATCGTCTTCAGGCCCGCGAGTCGGGGCGGGACCTGGTGCACGAAGTCGGGCGCGAAGACCTCGCCTCCCATGATCTGATCGAGTCCACACGCGATCTGCTCATCCATCGCGATCCTGGCGGCCGCGCGCAGCACGTCGTCCGCTTCAGCATCGCTGAGCTCACCCTGGTAGTAGCGCTTGAGTTCCAGTCGCTGACCGAAGGGGATGGGCCAGCTGCCAACGGTGGTCGTGCGAACGCGGGTCACGGAGCGCCTCCTTGCGGCCAGCATAACCCGTTGTGGCGTATCATGTGCGGACGATGGGAGCTGCGAGCTCGATGGGCGAGGTACGTGTTCTGGAGCTCGGGTCCGGCGTGTCGGCAGCGCACGCCGCGGGGCTGCTCGCGGATCAGGGGGCGGACGTCGTCAAGGTCGAGGATGCGCTCGGGGATCAGACGCGGCACCGAGGGCCGTTCCCCGGCGACGAGCTCGATCCCGAGCAGAGCGGTCTCTTCCTCGCACTGAACAAGAACAAGCGCGGCGTGGACCTGGACCTGGATGATCCGGGCGGTCGCACGCAGCTCGCGCGGCTGATCGACTGGGCCGACATCCTGATCCACAACTACCCTCGCGCCCGCGCCGAAGAGCTCGGCCTTGCACCCGCCGCTCTCGAGGCACGTCGTCAAGACCTGGTGGTCCTCTCGCTTACGCCGTTCGGGATCACAGGACCCTATCGCGACTTTCGGGCCGAGGAGCTGACGCTCTCGAACGCGGGGGGCTGGGCGAACCTGTGTCCGGCCGCGACGGGACGCACGGATCTGCCACCGCTCAGGGTATTCGGACAGCAGTGCAACTTCGGTGCGGCGGTCGCTGGGGCGACGGCGGCGATGGCAGCGTACTTCGACGCGGTACGAACGGGCATCGGCGAGCACATTGACTTGTCGATCCAGGAGTACGTCGCCTCTGTGCTCGAGAACGGAGTGCCGCACTACACCTACGCGGAGATCGTGGCCACCCGCTACGCCCCACGCATGCTGGTTCCATGGTCCATCTTCGAGGCCTCCGATGGGCCCATCTTCCTCGTCTGCGTCGAACAGGACCAGTGGGAGCGGCTGGTCGAGCTCATGGGACGCCCCGAGTAGAGCAAGCTCGACGTGTTCGCGGACATACCCGGACGTGCAGAGAATCAGGATCTGGTCCACGGCTTCGTGCAGGAATGGGTCGGAGAGCGTACTGTCGATGAGCTGTACCACCAGGGACAGAAGCACCGGATCTGCTTCGCGCCCGTGATGAGCCTCGCGCAGATATCCGAGTCTGAGCATCTTCGGGCGCGGGAGTTCCTTCTTGAGGCGGAGCATCCGCGCGCCGGGCGCCTCCGGTACCTCGGCTCTCCGATCCGGACCCGAGAGGGCGGACCACCGATACGGCGGGCTGCGCCGCTTCGCGGAGAGCACAACGACGAGCTGCTGGGGGGTCGCTCGCAGCCGCGCGAGCGACACCATGAGTTCGGTGACGTTCGACTTCCGCTCGACGGGATCCGGGTCGTGGACCTGAGCTGGGCGTGGGCGGGCCCGTTCTGCGCCATGAACCTGGCGCATCTGGGCGCCGAGGTGATCCGCTTCGAGTCCGAAGGGCGACCCGATCTCTACCGACGAATACCGATCCTCCGCCCAGGGACGGAGGACGGGCTGAACCGCTCCGGCATGTTCAACCAGTGGAACCAGGGCAAGAAGAGCGTGGCGCTCAACTTGAGCGAGCCGAGCGCAGTCGAGCTGCTGAAAGACGTCGTGGCCAGGAGCGACGTCGTCGTCGAGAACTTTGCGACGGGTGTCATGGATCGCCTGGGCATCGGCTACGAGGTGCTGCGGGATGTCAATTCAAGGATCATCCTTGCGAGCATCACCGGCTATGGTCAGACCGGTCCGTACCGGGGCTACATGGGCTACGGGCCAGCGATCCCCCCGCTGACCGGGCTCGCCGCGACCACCGGGTTCGTCGGCGGCGGTCCGAGCGAGATCGGGATCTCGATGCCCGACCCGACCGCCGGTATCACATCGGCTTTCGCCGTCTGCGCCGCGCTTCAGAAGCGCGAGATGACGGGCGAAGGCGAGCGCCTCGACATCTCGCTCTGGGAGGCGACGGCCGCGCTCACACCCGAAGCGTGGATGGAGTACGCCATGAACGCCAGCCAGCCCGAGCGCGCGGGCAACCGCGACCGCTGGATGTCTCCGCATGGCTGCTTCAAGTGCAGGGGCGAGGACGACTGGGTCTCCATCGCGTGTGCCGACGACGACGAATGGCGCGCCCTGTGCGGGGTCGTGGATCCGACGCTGGCAGACGACCCCCGCTTCCGGAACCACGCCGAGCGCAAGGCCAACGAGGACGAGCTCGAGAAGCGCATCGGGGCCTGGACCCTGGAGCGAGACCGCTGGGAGGTGACGCGCGCGCTGCAGGCAGTGGGCGTCGCAGCGTTCCCGAGCTTCACCCCGAAAGACGTCGCCGAGGATGCGCACTTGAACGAGCGCGGGTTTCTGGAGCGGCTCCCGCATCCCGAGGTGGGCACGCAAACGCACACGGGAATCCCATGGCGGCTTCGCAGGCGCCCGAATGGCGTGCGCTCCGCAGCCCCCGTTCTCGGAGCAGACACCGAAGAGGTGCTGACCAGGATCCTGGGCTACTCCTCGGAGCAGATCGCCCAGCTCCGCAACGACAAGGTGCTGTTCTAGGCCTCTTGGCGACAGCGTGATCAGCCAGCGTCACCGGCGACCCTGTACCTGAGCCTCTAGGCAGCCCCGCTCCGTGCCGAAACGGTGCGTGGGACCGCTCACCTGGCCCTGAGGAGACGCGATGACGGAACGCTCGGTAAACACGCAGAGTGGATGGATCATGCTGTTCGTCACGATTGTCCTGTTCGGCTCCTCGGGCTGGTGCTACTGGCTCGGAGCACAGTGGGGACAGATTCCGCCCTTCGTCGTCGGCTCCGTGGCCATCACGCTCGCATCGATCTCGTGCGGCGGCTTCTTCACACTACAGCCGAACGAGGCCCGCCTGCTTATCCTGTTCGGGGATTACGTCGGGACTTCGCGCGACGAGGGCTTCCGCTGGACGAACCCCTTCCAGACAAAGCAGCGGCTCTCGCTTCGGCTGCGCAACCTCGACGGCGAGACCCTGAAGGTCAACGACAAGCAGGGAAACCCGATCGAGATCTCCGCGATCGTCGTCTGGCGCATCGCCGACACGGCCAAGGCCATGTTCGACGTCGACGACTGCGAGCACTTCGTCAAGCTCCAGAGCGACTCTGCGGTGCGCGCGCTTGCCGGCCAGTACGCCTACGATCACGGCGAGGACGAAGACGATGCAGTGGTCACGCTGCGCGGCGGGGAGCCCGTGAACGCGGCGCTGCTGAAGGAGCTCCAGGATCGCGTCGGGAAGGCAGGCGTCAAGATCACCGAAGCGCGGCTCAACCACCTGGCGTACGCCCCGGAGATCGCGAGCGTGATGCTCAAGCGCCAGCAGGCCGAGGCTGTACTGGCAGCGCGACGCAAGATCGTCGACGGAGCGGTCAGCATGGTCGACCTGGCTCTCCGGAACCTCGAGGCCACCGGGGTCGTAGCCCTGGACGAGGACCGGAAAGCCGCGATGGTGAGCAACCTGCTAGTGATCCTCTGCGGCGAGGCCGAGGCCCAGCCGGTCATCAACGCCGGCAGGATCTAGCACTGGCATCCGCCGTAGCCCGAGCTTCATCCGAGCGCGCCGCTCGAGGCGGCCTTGGCCACCTCCCCCCAGCGAGCGATCGAAGAGGGATCGCGGGCGTACTCCGTTCCCGCGGTGTACAGCGTCACCCGATCGGCCAGTCCGCCGTAGCGCTGAACGAGCTGATCGGCGAGCTCGTCCCACTTCGCCTCCACGGTAAAGTGCTCCAGGATCTCGTCGCTGATGACCTCCGCCATCCCGGGCACATCGCCGGCCTTCTGGCGCTCGCGGATGCGGTCCGTGGTCCCCTCTAACCCGAGCAGGTCGAACTGGAGTGCGTAGTTCGGGGTCGAGCCGTAGAAGGCCACCTGCTGGCGGCAGAAGGCGCGCGAGGCCGCCTTCTCTTCCTCGCTATTACCGACGATCGTGAGTACCGGTACCAGGAGCTTCACCTCGGATGGATCGCGGCCGACTCGACCCGCTCCATCGGCCACCGCCGGCTGTAGCACCTGAGTCACGTACTCGATGCTATGCATGGGATGCACGTGAATCCCGTCACAAAGCTCTCCGGCCATCCGCAGCATGTAGGGTCCGACTGCAGCAACATCGATCGGAGGCGTCGGATAGTCGATATCCCCTGGCGTCCACATGGGATTGAGCAGTGTCAGGTCGTAGAACGGACCGTGGTGGTTCAAGCGCTCCTCTCCTCGGAACCCCTTGAAGATGGCGCGAATCGCACCGATGTAATCGCGCATGCGCGGCCCCGGCGGATCGAACTCGACCCCGTACCGGCGGGTGATGTGCGCGCGCACCTGCGTGCCGAGGCCGAGCCGGAAGCGGCCCTGGCTCGCCTCCTGCAGCTCCCAGGCGATCTGAGCGGTGACCATGGGACTGCGAGGAAACGCGACGGCAATCCCCGTCGTGAACTCCAGCCGCTCGGTCACCAGCGCAGCCGCAGCCACCGACAGGTAGGCGGTCCTCCCACCCTCTGTGAAGGTGATGCCACTGAACCCGGCGCGTTCCACATCCCGCGCCAGGGTCTGTATCGCATGAAGCTCTCTGGGCCCGGTCATGAAGTCGACTCTCATGACCCCTTTATACCGCAGCTTCCCTACTCGCCGAGCGAGCCCAATGCCGCGAAGGTCCCGGCTGCCTGCAGCTTCTGGTAGAGCGATGGCTCGTAGGCCTCCTCGGGAGCCTCTCGCACCAGGCGATCGATGGTCTGCGCGTCTTCGCCCACCAGGATCCGCCAGCGCTCGGCCCGGACTCCGTCGAGAATGATCGTCGCGGCCTGCGCAGCGGTCAGTGGAGCCTTGTTTCGGAAGTCGTCCATCCGCTGCTGGAGCGCTTCCACGAGCTGCTGATCGCTGAGCGCATCTTCCGGGAGTCCCCGGCGCTTCAGCTGACGGCGCACCTCGTCGAGGTCCTCCTCGGTCATCTCCTTTGGGCTGGGTTGCCCGAGCACCCGCTGCGAGTTCTCGACGATCGAAGTGCCAATGTGCCCGGGCATCACTACCGACACCTTCACGTGGGGCGCATTCAATCGAAGATCCGTCAGCAGCGCTTCCGAGAACCCCTTGACCGCGAACTTCGCGGCGCTGTACGCCGTGTGGGCAGTCATCGGACCCAGGGAGGCCCAGAAGCCGTTCACGCTGCTCGTGTTGATGATGTGCCCTTCGCTGCTGGCTACGAGCAGCGGCATGAACGCGCGAGCGCAGTAGTAGACGCCGGACCAGCACACATCAAAGGTCTTGTCCCACTCGTCCCGATGGTCTTCGAGAAAGCTGCCGCCGCCACCGATGCCGGCGTTGTTGAAGAGCAGGTTGATCTGCTCAGTCTGGTGCTGCTGCTTCACGGCAGCGCAGAACGACCGGACCTGCGCCTCGTCGGACACGTCGCACACGTGCGCAGTGATGCGCGTTCCCGCCGGAGCTTGCTCCTCGCAGGCCTTCTTCGTCGCTTCCATGTTCTCCGCGTTCACGTCGCAGATGGCCAGGTGACAGCCCGCATTCGCGAGCTGGCGCGCGAGCTCCCGCCCCATGCCGGTACCGCCGCCCGTAACCACCGCCAGCTTCCCGTCAAACTCCTTCATCCGTACCTCCCTCAGTCCTGTGGTACAAGGCCTCGCGCTCGCGAGTGGGCAGTCCTTAGCCGGTCGAAGCGACGACCTCGCCGAAAATGGCTCTTCCGGTTACGCGCAGGACGAAGGGCTCGTGCTCCGGTTCCGGCTCCTCCTCCTCCTCGCCGGTTACGAAGCGCCGCAGGAACGAGCGCAGGCGGAACCAACCCTTTTTGTGGCCGATCTCTCCGAAGGCAGACCAGACACTCTCCATCTCGACCTGGGTACCCACGGGAACGATGAGCTTGATCGAGCCGAAGACAGCGGTGGCCTCGACTTCGACGATCCCGCTCGACGGCAGGCTCGCCTCGCGGAAGTCGAGCTTCACCTCGCCGAAGTGAGCCCGGGCGGTCAGGTAGTCGGGCACCAGCCACTTGCCCGAGCGGCCGAGCGAGCCGAACAGCGCCGAGACCGAGTCGCTCTCGAACTCCCCGTCCAGGCGGCTCAGGGCCGAGTCCTCGTGCGAGACCTCGAGCGTAGAGGAGACCCGATCATCGGACGTTTCTGGCATCTTCGTACGTCCTATCTTAGCTGGTCAGCGCCCCTCCGCGCTTGAGGGCGCCTTTCACTGCTAGAATCGCCTGCGATGCTCACAGCCGACCAGCTCGCTGCGTACGAACGCGACGGCTTCCTGGTGCTGCGCGGTCAGATTCCAGCGGCAGACATCGAGCGGATGGAGCGCGGCTTCGCACGGAACCCGCCCCTCGATGGCAAGCTTCAGAAGCTCGAGTATCCGGAGCCTGGGCGCTACACGCTTGCGAACAACTGCCTGAAGGATCCGGATCTCGCGTTCGTTGCCGAGCATCCCGCAATCGTGCCGGTGGCGGAGCAGCTGCTGGGGGATTCGGCGCGGTTGACCGCGTTCGTGGTGTACGACCGCACACCCGGTGGTGCCGGTCTTCCCCCGCACAACGACTACAAGCGCTGGCGTCCGGTTGGCTCGTCGATGAACTGGCTGTTCGCGATCGTCCCGTTCTGCGACTACGACGCAGAGATCGGACCACTCCTCGTTGCTCGGGGCTCGCATCGCCTAGATCGGGTCTACGACGGCGGCGAGCGTGCGCTCTGCGTCCGTCCCGCGATCACCCCAGCAGACTCCGACTTCGTCGACCCGGAGCTCGAGCGCGGCGATCTGCTCCTCGTGAACATGCATACCTGGCACCGCGCTGACCCCAACCGCTCAGGACGGCACCGGGTAGGGATCTTCAACAAGTACGCTGGCGCGAAGTCGCCGCCCGCAACCGGCTACTTCCTGTACGACGACAACGTCTACAAAGCCCTGTCACCACAAGGGAGGAGGCTCCTGGCAGTGCACAGCGACAGGAAGATCGAGACCACCCGGCTGGCGCTGGAGCGCGCCGGGGAAGAGGGACCGGAGTTCTTTCTCGTCCAGGAGGAGCCGGGCCAGTGGTCCCTGCCGGGCGGAAAGACGTTCGTGGAGCGCGCCATCCCGGACTGGGACAAAGGCAACGTGATCGCTTCGCTGCAGAAGCAGCTGCGCGAGACGCTGCGCATCGAGACCCCCTGGGTCTCCTACGTGGGAGACTTCGAGGAGGGCGAGCACCTGTGTCGTGTCTACGGCTACACGCTGAACGGCCTGGGCTTCCCGGTTCCGTACCGGGAGGGCGAGTGGCTCGACGCAACGAAGCTGCAGTCCGCCCAGCTACGCTTCGGCTACGAGAGACGGGCTGTGGATGCCTGGCTCGATCCAGTTCCAATCCGGGGCAAGGGTCTCTCCCAGGCGCAGTCTCGCGTCGACCAGTACGCCTACTAGTTGAGGTGCCAACAATGTTCTTGCGAATCGTGATCGGGATCGGTGCGCTCTTGATCGGGGCTCCAACGGCATACGCCAACGACTCGCTCGTCGAGTTCCTTGCCCCGGAGGACGCGCCGGATCGGCCCTTTTCGGATGGGGTCCGCGTCGGCAACATGCTCTACCTCTCCGGGGCGCTCGGCACCGAGCCTGGCACGCCAACGCTGGTCTCAGGCGGAATCGAGGCCGAGACGGACCAGGCGCTACAGAACATCAGCCAGCTGCTGAAGGCGAACGGTGCCTCGCTAGACACGGTCGTCAAGTGCACGGTAATGCTGGCGGACATCGTGGACTATGCGGCGATGAACGCAACCTACGTCAAACACTTCCCCGGCCCCAAACCCGCTCGGAGCACGTTCGCTGCGAGCGGGCTGGCGCTCGGGGCCAGGGTCGAGATCGAGTGCTGGGCCGCGGTCCCGGACTGACGGGCTGCTACGCGCCGATCTCCCTGGCGACCTCATCGACGGCGCCAATCAGGTCGTCCACCTGCGGTGCCGTCACCATCAAATGCAGACAGGCTCGGTTCGCATCCCAGCCGATCTCGGGATGGGTCACGTTGCGAATACAGATCCGATGCCGGTCCCAGAGCAGCTCGGAGAGCCGCTTGGGTTCGATGCCCTTCAGCGCGAATGAGACCACGCCGCTGCTCAGCTCGGGCTCTTCGGACACGTAGATCGATACACCGTTGAGCTTGCGCAAGCCATCGCGGGCGCGCCGGGCGAGGTAGCGATCCCGCGCTTCCACTGCCGCAGGCGTCAGGCGATTGTGGAAGTCCAGCGCAGCGTCGATGGACATGCGCGCGGGATAGCTTCCGGAGCCACGCAGCTCGTAGCGCGCCGCTGTCTCGGACTGCGACTTGAACCGCTCGAGCGCCGGCTCGCCGTACATGCTGAGCCCGTTCACGGGCCCGGAGTAGATGCTGGGCCAGATCCGGTCCTGTACGTCCTCCCGAACGTAGAAGAAGCCGGTCAGCATCGACGCGAGCATCCACTTGTGGCACGCGCCCGCGTACATATCGCAACCAAGATCGTGCAGGTCGAGCTTCATCAGGCCCGGCGGATGCGCTCCATCGACCAGGGTTAGAATTCCCCGCGAGCGAGCCAGCTCGCAGATCTGCTTCACGGGCAGCACGCAGCCGTCGGTGTAGTTCACGTGGCAGAAGCTGATCAGCTTGGTTCGACGGGTAATCACCGCGTCGAACGCGTTGATGAGCACGCTCGGGTCTCGCGGGGGATGGTAGCTCGGGTCGGACAGGTCGATCATCACCGGCTCGAGACCGTGCCGGACGGCCCTGAGGTAGACCGGCATGGCACCGCTCGTGTGATCGTGGTTCGTGCAGATCACCTCGTCGCCTGCGTTCAAGTCCGGACCGTTCGTGCCGAAGGCCATCCCCTCCGTCGTATTGTTCGTGAAGGCGATCTCGTTGGACTTGCAGCCGAGGTACGTCGCCATCTTCTCGCGGAGTCGCGCGGTGAAGTCGGGGGTCTGCACGGACGTTGCATAGCTGAGTCGATCGGTGTCGGCCTGACGGATCGCCTCTACCTGCGCCTGGACCACGCTTCGGGGCGAGGGTCCTCGGGTCCCCGTGTTCATGTAGGCGAGGTCGTCCGGAATCAGAAACTGATCCGCCACCCAACGCCAGTACACCTCATCGCCAGGCTCGGCAACGCCCGTATCGGACTCCGGCGCGGGAGCAGTAGCTCCGCTCGCCAGGTCGGCCGAGGCAAGCAGGGCAGCACCGGTCACGCTTCCCGTGAGGGCCTCCAGGAATCTACGCCTCGAGAAGGAGGTCGCTTCACGGTCGACCATGTGCAGGTTCGCCTCTTGATCGGGAGCCTCTTAGCGTGCGGCACCCACGTCGATGTACTGCGTCGCCTCCAGGAGCTCGGGCTTGTCTCGGCCTACCCAGACCTCGGCGAGCTTTCGGTACTGCACGCTGGCCGCGACCAGATCGCCTTCCTCGACATGGGCGCGCGCCAGGCCGAGCAGTGAGAGCGGCCGATTCGGCGTCCTCGAAAGCGATATCTGGAAGCTCTCGACCGCCCCTGCGCCGTCACCGACGGCAAGAAGCACCTCGCCCAGAAGCTCGTGCACGGGCTTGATGGGGCTGGCCGCGCCACTCGGGGCCCGCATGCTCTCCGCGATTGCCACACCTTCTTCGAGCAGCGCGATCGCCTCGGCCTGCTGTCCCAGCTCCAACCGTATGAGGGCGGCCACCTCCTTGTGCATGATCTGTGTCGGTTTGATCGAGCGTGCGAAGTAGGAGCCGTCGTCGTCCGAGACCTCGTTGGCCAGAGCCTCGAGTCGCAGCTCCGCCTGCTGAGCCAGCTCCAAGTCCCCGAGCTCGACGGCGCTCATGCCGGTCGCCAGGAGCTCGACCGCCGACGACTCGTCTGTTACCGGCTGTGTTTGCCATTGCTCCGTCTCGATGACGTAGCGCGCCTTGACGCGGGGGAGCGCCCCGAGCGGGCGTTCCTGCGTCCCGTTCTTCGCCACGATCTCCTCCATGCGTTCGATCCACACCCTTGCTTTTTCATAGTCTCCGAGCTGGAGGTCGCCGTACTGTCCCCAGTCGAGCGAGTGCGTCATGTCCCCGGCCTTGTCGCCCGGCTCCCACAGCGCAACTGCAGCCTCATAGGCGGACTGGTTCGAACGGGAGACCTCCTTCCACATGCCGCGCTGGATGAAAATGTGCGTGGGCATGTGACGGGCGTGGGAAACAGCAGGCGCGATCTCTGCGAACCTCCACGCCGCGGGAAGCGCGATGGGTGCGTGGACGGGGTCGTCGAACGCGTGAATGATGTAGTGCGCCGCACCGGGGTGATTGGGGTTCGCGTTGAAGACGTCGAGGGCGATCGAGCCCGCGAGCACACGTGTACGCAGGCTCTCGTCGCCCATGGGACCGGCGGCGCTCAGGAGCGCCAGCGCATAGAAGGTCGCCACCTCCTGATCATCGGGAAAGCTCTCGTGGAGACGGCGCATGGCCTCCATGTAGGCGATGCGCCGCTCTACCCGGTTCCCCTCACCCATGAAGAGGGCCTCCACCGCGGCGACGTAGCCCTTCTCCTTCGCCGTGGGGGCCTTCGCCAGCCGCTCCTCGGGCGTCGCGCCGAGCCTCGAGAGAACGTTCATCGGGTTATCCCGATCCTGCTCGGCCATGAGCGGATGGTTGTAGCAGAGCGACTCTCCCCAGTAGGCCATGGCAAAGTCCGGCTCCAGCTTCTGAGCCGCCTGGAACTGCTCGATCGCCTGCTTCCAGCCGAAGCTGTAGAGAATGCCAGCGCCGCGGAGGAAGTGCTCCTGGGCCTCAGGGGAGCCGGACGTGGGGAACGTGATCGCGCCCACATCCTCGATCTCTACCGCAGATGCTGAGAAGGATGCCGTCACACAGGCGAACGTAAGGCTGACGAGCAAGCGCTTCATGAAGCCTCCCCTTGGACTGAGCAGTCCTCCGGCCATCTTACTCCCCTGGCATCCTCAGGCGGGGAAGAATGCTGCGGTCGCGCTCCGGACTCGGCGTGCCTTTCCTCGCACGCTCATGCCTATCGTACGTGGCGAAAGCAGGCCCGGAGCTCTTCCACGAAGATCTCCGGCTGTTCGAAGGCCGCAAAGTGTCCGCCCTTCGGCAGCTCGTTCCAGTAGACGATGTTCTTGTAGCGGCCCTCGGCCCAGCGCCTGGAGGCCCGCATGATCTCCTTGGGGAAGATGCTGCAGCCGGTGGGCACGTGGACGTCGCCGCCGGCGATCGAGTTAAAGCTCTGCCAGTAGAGGCGCGCGGAGGAGGCTGCGGTTCCCGGCAGCCAGTAGAGCATCACGTTGTCGAGCAGCTCGTCGCGCGTGAGCACGTTCTCGGGCTGTCCGTTGCAGTCGGTCCAGGCCCAGAACTTCTCGATGATCCAGCCGGCCTGACCCGCGGGCGAATCGACCAGGCCGTAGCCGAGCGTCTGCGGGCGCGTGCTCTGCTGCTTGGAGTAGCCCGAGTCCCAGTCTTGGTAGTGCTTGAGTGCGGCGAGCGCGCCCTTCTCCCGCTCGGTCAGGTCGCCCATGGTCTCGGGATCCGGACGCGCGAACACCATGTTGATGTGGATGCCGGCGCAGTGCTCCGGGTCCTGCCCGCCAATTGCCGAAGTGATCGCGGACCCCCAGTCCCCGCCCTGGGCCACGTAACGTTTGTAGCCGAGGCGCGCCATCAGCTGAGCCCAGGCCTTTCCGATGCGCTCGACCCCCCAGCCCGTCTCCGCCGGCTTGTCGGAGAAGCCGAAGCCGGGGAGAGAGGGGCACACGATGTGAAACGCGTCGCTGGCGTCGCCGCCGTGGGCCGTCGGGTCGCTGAGCGGGCCGATCACCTTCTGGAACTCGACCACGGAGCCCGGCCAGCCGTGGGTCAACACGAGCGGCAGGGCGTGCTCGTGCGGGGAGCGCAGGTGCTGGAAGTGGATGCCGAGGCCGTCGATCTCGCTGCGGAACTGCGGGGCCTCGTTCAGGCGCTTCTCCCGCTCTCGCCAGTCGTACTTCTCGGCCCAGTACTCGCAGACCTCCTTCAGATAGGCGAGCGGAATGCCCTGCGACCAGTCGCCCACGGTCTCCGCCTCGGGCCAGCGCGTGGCCCGGAGGCGGCGCTGCAGGTCCTCTAGCTCGGCGTCACTCGTCTCGATCCGAAAGGGCTCGACTGCCTCTGACATGGGTTGCTCCGTCGACTCGGTGGACTTTCGACCCACCTGTCCGGGTGGGCGGATTCTACAGGTATCGTTTTGCCGGGCGGGACTTCTGTGAGCCTACGCTGCCAGGCGCAGCGGCAAGCGCTTGATGCCGCCGACGTGGAGCTGACCGAGCAAACGCTCGGGCTCACCGGCGAGCTCCAGCTTTGGCAACAGCGGGATGAGCTCGCGCATCAGCGTGCGCATCTCCCAGCGCGCAAGGTTTGCGCCAAGGCAAAAGTGCTCGCCGTAGCCCCCGAAGGCGTAGTGCGGGTTCGGGTCGCGCGCGATATCGAAGGTGTAGGGATCCTCGAAGATCTCCTCGTCGCGGTTCGCCGAGGGATACCACATGACGATAATCTCGCCCTTGCGGATCTTCTGGCCGCGGATCTCCGTATCCTCTGTCACCGTGCGCACGAACTGAATCACGACGGATGTCCAGCGCAGGATCTCCTCGACGGCCGGGTTCAATAGCCCGGGGTCCCGCACCAGGCGCTGCAGCTGCACGGGGTGCTCGATCAGCGCGTGTACGCCGCCGGTGATCGAGTTTCGTGTGGTTTCGTTCCCGGCCGCCAGCAGGAGGATCACGTAGGACATGATCTCGCGGGGCGTGAGCTCCCTACCCTGGAAGCGCGCGGTGAGGAGCGCGGTCAGGAGGTCGTGTCCTCCAAGCCCCTCGTCGCGGCGCTTCTTGATCAACCACTCCATGTAGTTGAACCACGCGTGGATGTTCTCGCGCGCCGTCTCGCGCGGGTCCTTCCCCTCTTCCTGATACTCGGGGTCGCCCGAACCGACGAGCACCTCGGTCCAGCGAAAGATCTGCTCCCAGTCTGCCTGCGGCACGTCGGCCATCTCGCAGATCGTCGCCACGGGGAGCTTGGCCGCGCACTCGTGAACGAAGTCCGTCACGTCGCCCTGACGCTCGCGCAGCCGGTCGGCGAGGATGCGTCCGAAGGCGCCCACGTAGCTCTGGGACATGTCCCGGAGATGCGGCTCGAGGATCTGCATCGCCTTCGGCGTAAACCACTTGCTGACGATTGCGCGGTACTGGCGATGCTCCGGCGGGTCCATGAAGACCAGATCGGGCGGCTCGTCGTTCGCGGGCCGATAGCGCCGGTCCTCGTCCTCCTGCCGCTCGAGGTCCGCGCTGTGGGGCTGTAGCTCCGCCAGGCGCAGGAGCTGGCGGTTGGAAAAGGTCTGCGGGTTGCGCGAGATCCAGGCGATGTCCTTGTACTTGGTGATGGCCCAGAACGGCTCGAAGCCCGGGCGCTCGTACCAGAAGACCGGTGCTTCTCGCCGCAGTAGGTCCCAGGCCTCCCACGGATAGCCGTGCTTGACGTAGAGCTCGGTCGTCGTGATGTCGAGAGTGTCCAGGGTCAGGGGCGAGGGCGGGGCGCTCTCGGCCGGGGCGGACATAGCTCCTCCATCGCGCAGTGGTAGGCGCTGTTGCGATACCTTATCAGAGGTCTTTCCGCAGAAGGAGGGGCGGTGCCAGAGATCGAACAGCCCGACGGCACGCTCGTCGCCTACGAGGTACGGGGAAGCGGACCGCCGCTGCTCCTCCTCGCCCCGGGGATCGTGAACAGCGAGATCGACTCGTGGGGCCGCGCGCCGTTCGACCTCCGGGCGAAGCTGGCGGACGCCTTCTCTGTGATCGCCATGGACCAGCGCTACGCCGGGCGCAGCACGGGGCCGAGCATCCCGTTCTCGTACGAAACGATGGCTCAGGATCAGCTCGCCGTGCTCGACGCAGTAGGTACGAGATCTGCGCTCGTGCTGGGATGGGGCATCGGAGCGACCTACGCGCTGCGGCTGATCCACGACGCGCCGGAGCGTGTTGCCGCGGCCGTCCTTGCCGAGCCGCCGGGGCGCGACGCGACGAACTCGAGGCACGACTTCTACACGCTCTTCTACGAGACCGTGCGCCTGGCACGCGACCTTGGACTCGAGGCAGTGGTCGAAGCCGCAAGCCGCAACCCGCGCTTCGACGAGAACCCCGCCGCCGGGCCGTACGCGCAGCGACTGGTCGACCCCGACTTCGCGAAGGAGCTGCTCGAGAAGGGACGCGAGCGCTACGCCGTACGTGTCGTCCGCTTCCGGGACGGCATCTGGCCGGACGACACGCCCTTTTTCAGCGTACCCGAGAGCTGGGTTCCGGAGTGTCCGGCCCCGCTGCTCGTATTGCCGGGACGCGATCGTCTGCATCCAGCCGGGCTGGCAGCGCGGATCGCAGCCGAGGCTCCTCGCGGACGCCTGCTCGACGCAGACAACGGAAGCTCCGAGACCCTCGCTGGCATCGGCACGTTCTTGCTGGACTCGCTGCGCGCGTCTTCGGACTCGTAGCCGTGGGCGGCGCGCCGGCGGTCGCGGGGATCGCGGAACATCGAGGCTGGGCGATCTTCGTGTGCGTGGCCGTCCGCGCTGGCGCGCTCGTGGTGCTGGATCGCCGTCGGGTGGACCTCGTCAGCGCGGATCTGTCCTCGCAACCCCACCACCACGGCTCGGGCCGCTCTTCATTCCGCGAGGGCGCGAAGCTCGAGGTGGCCCAAGCGGAGGCATTGGTCCGCGAGGTCGAAGGGTCGGTGGCCGCGCATGCGCGTACCGCCCTGTCGCAGCTTCAGGCTGATCTCGGAGCGGAGCATCGACTCGTCTCGATCGCACTGCAGAGGGGCCCCCCCCACCGCCGCCGCGCTACGTTCGCCGAGATCCTCGAGTCACAGAACGCGATGATCGCTGCCGACGGCGATCTCTACCGCGATCGGCTCTGCGCCGCCGCCGAGGAGCTCGGAATCGCAGCAGAGCTGATTCCGCGGAAGGAGGAGAGCGAGTGCGCGGCGCAAGCCCTCCGCGTCGACGTCGCGCGCCTCGAATCGCTTCTCCGCGAGCTCGGACGTGGGCTTGGCCCACCCTGGCGCAAGGACCACCGCAGCGCGGCGGCCGCTGCGATCAGCGTGCTGGCCCAGCACACACGCCTGGATCCCCTCGGGCCGAGCGCCTGACGCGAGCCGGGCTCCCGGGGCACTGTCTTGCCCTCCACTCCCTAGCCACTCTCGGCAAGGGCCTCCTCGACGAGCGCGAGCGCTGCGGCAGAGAACAGCCACATGTTCTCCTGACGATCGTCGAGACCCGTCTCCACGATGACGCTCTTCTCGACCGGCCCAGCGACGGCCAGAGCGACGTGGCCGGCTGCATCGCCGTAGCGGTTCCCGGAGGGCCCGCTGGCCCCGCTCTCACCGACGGCCCAGGTGGTGCTGAACTTGTCCCGCACGAGCCGGGCCAGCATCAGTGAGAACGGCTCTGTGCTGCCGCGCAGTCCCCGCAGCGCCTCCCGATCCTTGCCCAGGATCTCCGCGAACGCGGGCCGCGTGTAGAAGACCCCGCCGGCCACATAGAAGTTCGACGCCCCCGGCACCGCGACGAGCGCTGCAGAGACCAGGCCCCCGCAGGACCCCTCCGCCACACCGATCGTTTCACCGCGCTCCCTGAGCACGTCCCCGATCCGCCTCGCAGCCTCCGTCAAGCGCTCCATGGGCAGCATCCTACCGGAACGTGGGGACGGTGTTCGGGCGCGCTGGGATCAGGAGTAGAAGGAGATCAAGGCCACGCCCCCGATCGTGGCCACGGTTCCGAGCACACGGGTCCTTCCGGGACGCTCGCGCAAGAAGAACACTCCCAGTGCGACCGCGAATAGCACGCTCGACTGCCGGACCGCTACCACGTAGCTCACCTGCGCCGTCCTCAGCGCTTCCAGGATCAACGCGTAGCTGCAGATCCCGAACACCGCTCCGACGAGCGCGGTTCCCCACTCGCTCCGCGCCACGCGCGTGAACTCGCCCTTCTCCAGGGTGCGAGCAGCGAGCAGGTAAAAGAGAGGCACGTAACCCACCTCGAACAGACCCATGTACACGAGCGCGCGTGGCGCAGGACCGACCCACTCGACCGCGTCCAAGAGCTGCATCGCCCGCTTGTCGAGGAGCGAGTAGGCGACGGTGGTGAGGAGCGTCAGGTAGGCGAACCCGGCGCCCAGGGAACCCAGGGATCGAAGCTGTAGCCTGCCATCGGTCTGGATCGCCCACATCCCGGCGACCACCAGGCCGATCCCCAGAGTGCCCGTGAACGACACGCTCTCTCCCATCAGCGGTACAGCGAAAAGAGGAACAAAGGCGGGCGTCGAGCGCGCGATGGGGTAGACGAGCGACAGGTCTCCATGCGTGTAGCCGCGGCTGAGCCAGTACGCGTAGAACGCGTGCACCAGTGCCGATCCCGCAATCCACACCCACACGCTTGGCGGGAGATCCGACAGACGGAAGCCGAAGATCAACACGGGCAGGTAGAGCACGAGCGACGCGGCTTCCATCGTCAGCAGGAAGGCCGTCGGGCTTTCGCTGCGCTTGGCCGCCGCGTTCCATGAAGCGTGGAGGAGGGCCGAGAGAAGGACGAGCCCGAGCTCATGCCCGGACAAGGGGACCACCGCTGGCGCTGGCGCGAGGAATCATCCTTGGCGCATGGTAGCTTCGGTGTAGAATAGCCGGCATGTTGCTACCCCGAGTTTGTCCCGAGCTCGGCGCAAGCCTTGCCATCTCGCTACTCCTGGCGACGGGCGCCGCGGCCAACAGCGACGCGTGGGTCGACGATCTCACTCCAATTGCCGCCTCGGATTGGAGCCGAGCGAGTGCCGCCCACCTGCTCGAGCGTGGGGGCTTCGGCGGAACCCCCGAAGAGATCGAGATCTTCAGCCAGCTCACACCGGAACAGGCGGTGGAGCGGATCCTCCGCAGCAAGCCCGGCGAGCTCCCGCCCTTCGAGCACTCGGGAGTCCACGATCCGGGCCTCGAGCCCTTCCCGCCGAGCCGTCCAGCCACGACCACGCTGGCGCGCGAGACGGGCGAGGCGCTCGGCATCCGTGTGAAGCCCGCGGGCAATCGCCGCATGCAGCCGGTCGTCAACCGCTTCTTCTACTGGCTGCGCGCCAGCTACCTGGAGACGAATCGCCTGGCCTACTGGTGGGCGGAGCGCATGCTGACCACGGGCTGGCCGCTACAGGAGAAGATGGCGCTCTTCTGGCACGGCCACTTCGCCGTCAGCGAGACCAAGGTGCGCGACTACCGCAAGATGGAGCGCCAGCTAGACCTCTTCCATCGACTCGGAACGGGGAACTTTCGCGAGCTACTTGTCGCCGTGTCCCAGGACCCGGCGATGCTCGCCTTCCTCGACGCGGGCATCAACGTCAAGGGCGCGCCCAACGAGAACTTCGCCCGTGAGATCATGGAGCTCTTCACCATGGGGGAGGGGAACTACACAGAGAAGGACATCCGCGAGGCGGCGCGGGGGTTCACTGGCTGGAACTTCGTCGACCTCAAGTTCGTGGTGAACGAAGACCAGCACGACGACGACTCGAAGACGGTGCTCGGAAAGACCGGGAACTTCGACGGCGTCGCCGTGATTGACATCATCCTCGAGCAGCCGGTGACCGCCGAGTTCATCGGCGCGAAGATCTACCGCTACTTCGTACGCGAGGAGCTGTCGCCGGCCCTCCAGAAGCAGCTGGGAGCGCTGCTCCGCGATGGAGGCTACGAGCTCACCCCGCTGCTGCGGACCCTGTTTCTCTCGCGGGACTTCTACAGCCCGGCCTCGCAGGCGGGCCAGATCAAGAGCCCGACGCAGCTCGTGGTCTCCACCTACCGGAAGCTGGGGCTGCGCGAGGTGCCCGGCGTACCCGACTTCAACTCGGCCACCTCCGAGCTGGGCCAGCAGCTCTTTCGTCCGCCCACTGTCGCGGGCTGGCCCTCAGGGAGGGCCTGGATCACGCCAGGGCTCCTGCTGTCACGAGCGAACTTCGCCTACGACGTACTGTTTCCCGACATCAACTTCATCCCGTACGATCGCTACCCGCAGGACCCGACCATTCGCGAGGTGAGTGACAAGATCGCGCGGGGTGAGGACATCTCGAACGCTACGATGCCGGAGGATGGCGATCAGATGGCGATGTCGAACGTGATGGCGGACCGCGACGAGGACTTCAACACCCGCTACGGGAGCTACATGGGCTGGCAGATGGCGATCCAGCGGGTCAAGCCGATCCCGCGCGCTGCGGCCGCCATCGACCTGCGCGCAATCGTCCACGACGCAGAGCTAAAGACGACGACGCAGGCCGTCGACGCGCTGCTCGCACGCTTCGTGCTCGTCCCACCGGACCCGGAGCTCCGCAGCGAGCTCATCGGCTTTCTGGATACCGAGCTGGGTACGAGTGACCTCGCGCGTGCGCGCAGCTACCTGGAAGAGCCGCTGCGCCGGCTGCTTCATCTGATCCTGAGCGTGCCTTCCTATCAACTGGGGTAAGAGCCATGAGAGAGCCGAGTCCCTTCAAGAGCCTGCTGAGTCGCCGCGACGTGCTCCGGACGGGGGCGCTCGGAATCGGCGCTTCGATGCTGGGACCGTTCGGAAACCGCGCCGCGCGCGCGGCGACGAACGAGCCGATCCTCGTGGTGGTCGAGCTTTCCGGGGGGAATGACGGTCTCAATACGCTCGTCCCCTACGGAGACGACGCGTACTACCGGCTGCGCCCGAACCTCAGCATTCCGGCCGCGGAGCTGCGCAAGATCGACGACCACTTCGGCTTCCCCGAGGGGATGGCGGGCTTCGAGCGTCTGTACAAGGATGGGCGGCTCGCGATTGTGCACGGCTGTGGCTACCCGCAGCCCTCGTTCTCCCACTTCACATCGATGGCCTACTGGCACACGGCCGCTCCGAATAGCGGAGAGCCGTACGGGTGGCTCGGGCGCCTGGCAGACGCGGTTCATCCCGAGGGAGGCTCCGACTACATCGTCAACATCGACAGCTCCCAGTCGCTCGCGGTGCGCAGTCGCCGCCACATGCCGCTCGTGTTCGACGACCCAGAGGGCCTAGCACGCAAGGGCTTCCACAGCGAGCACGAGATCCTTGGCTACGTGCCGGACGTGAGCTCGGCGAACACCTCTCGCGAATACCTCGAGAATGTCGCGCAGAGCGCCCGCGAGTCCGCGGATCTCGTCCGCGAGGCGTGGAGCCTGTACCGCACGCCCGTCGACTACGGCATCGTCCCGCTCGATCTCCCGAAGGTGGCAGCACTGATCGCAGACGGCCTGCCAACGCGGCTCTACTACACAGCGTACCGCAATAACTCCTTCGATACCCACGTGTACCAGGGCAACTTGCACCCGCGCCTTCTCACGTACGTGTCGGATGCGATTGCCGGCTTCATAACTGACCTCGAACGGATCGGCCGAGCGTCCGACGTGACGGTCCTGGTCTTCTCCGAGTTCGGGCGCCGCGTGCCGGAGAACACCAACCTCGGGACCGATCACGGCGCCGCGGGTCTCATGTTCGTCGCGGGCAAGGGGGTGAAGGGCGGGCACTACGGCGACCGACCAAGCCTGACCGAGCTCGATCCCGGCGACAACCTGATCTTCACAACGGACTTCCGCCGCGTCTACGCATCCGTCATCGACGGCTGGCTGGGCCACTCCAGAACGAACGAGCTGCTGGGCGGCGAGTTCGAGACCTTCGATCTGTTCGGCTGACCTAAAGAGTAGAGGGAAGAGATGAGTCGATGGGCACTGGTTCTGCCACAGCTGGTGTTCCTCTCGGCTGGAGCGGCGCTCTGGAGCGGCTGCGATAGCGGCTCCGCGCCGGACGAGGCTGCGCCGTCCGCGGAGGCAGCCGATGGAGCCGCGCCGCGCATCGGGCTCATCGATGACGAGCGCATCAAGAACGCCGGGAGCGAGCCGGGGAACTGGCTCGCGTACGGACGAGACTACAATGAGCAGCGCTTCTCGCCGCTGACCCAGGTCAACCGCGAGACGGTGAGTCGACTAGCGCCCACATGGGTCGACGATCTGAACTCGGTGTACGCGCAGGAGGCGACGCCCATCGTAGTGGATGGGACGCTCTTCGTATCGACCTCTTTCAGCATCGTCCACGCCTACGACGCCGTGACGGGCGAGCGGAAGTGGACCTACGATCCGCAGGTTCCAAGGGAGTTTCTTCGCAAGGCGTGCTGCGGCCCCGTCAACCGCGGCGTGGCCGTCTACCGGGGCAACGTCTACGTCGGATCGCTCGACGGTAGGCTCATCGCCATCGATGCCGCGACGGGGACGAAGGTGTGGGAGACGAATACCATCATCGACCGCACCCGGAACTACTCCATCACCGGCGCGCCGAGGACTGCCCGCGGCAACGTGTACATCGGCAACGGCGGCGCGGAGTTCGGCGTGCGGGGCTACGTGACGGCCTACGATGCCCAGACCGGCGAACAGGTGTGGCGCTTCTTCACCGTTCCGGGCGACCCCTCCTTGCCCTTCGAACACCCCGAGATGGAGATGGCCGCAAAGACGTGGAAGGGCGGCGAGTGGTGGGAGATCGGGGGCGGGGGGACGGCATGGAACTCCCTCGTTTACGACCCCGACTTCAACCACCTCTACATCGGCGTTGGGAACGGCGCGCCCTGGACGCGAGTCATTCGCTCGCCAGGCGGTGGCGACAACCTGTTTCTCGCCTCGATCGTCGCCGTGGATGCCGACACCGGAAGCATGAAGTGGTACTACCAGACCACGCCAGGCGACAACTGGGACTACACGGCGGTGCAGGACATGATGCTCGCCGAGATGGATGTCGACGGCACGCGACGCAAGGTGCTGATGCAGGCGCCGAAGAACGGCTTCTTCTACGTGATCGATCGTTCGGACGGAACCCTGCTGCGGGCCAACCCCTTCGTGACCGTCACCTGGGCATCGCACGTGGACATGGAGACGGGACGCCCGGTCGAGAACCCGGAGCTGGACTACATAGACGAGCCCAAGTGGATCCTTCCCGGCCCGTACGGCGGGCACAACTGGCAAGCGATGTCGTACGACCCCGGCAGCGGGATCGTCTACCTTCCCGCGCAGGAGATCGCGCTGGTCTACGCGATGTCCCAGGAGTACAAGGAGACCGGCTTCCTAAAGCGCAATCCCTCCGCGTGGAACCTGGGGATCGAGCTTGGACGCATCGCACAGCTCGCCGACGACACGCCGGGCGAGCCCGAGTCCAGGGGATACCTGAAGGCCTTCAACCCCCTTAGCGGGGAGGAGCTCTGGGCCGTGGAGCATCCCCACTACTGGAACGGTGGCGCGCTGGCCACCTCGGCTGGGATCGTCTTCCAGGGAGATGCCATGGGGATGTTGAGCGCCTACCACACCGAGACCGGCGAGCGGCTGTGGCAGTACAACACCTTCACCTCGATTCTCGGGCCGCCTGTCAGCTACGAGATCGACGGCGTGCAGTACGTGGCAATCCTGATCGGAGGAGCAGGGGACAACTTCAGCGGGTTCATAAACGAGACCGCGGCCTATCGGTACGGCGGTTTCGGCAAGCTCGTCGCCTTCAAGCTCAATGGGACCGCCGAGCTCACGGCGCCCGCCGTGCTCGACCACCACATCCCCGAGCAACCGGTCGTGACGGCGTCGGCAGAGGAGCTGCAGCGGGGCGAGCACCTGTACCACGAGGCCTGTGGAATGTGTCACGGTATCAAGGTGAAGTCTTCTGGCGCGATCCCGGATCTGCGGATGCTCTCAGCGGAATCTCACCAGACCTTCAACCAGATCGTGCTCGACGGGATTCGCGCGAGTACCGGCATGGCCGGCTTCTCGGATCTGCTGAGCGAGGCCGACGCCGAGTCCGTTCGCGCCTACATCGTTGCGCGAGCAAACGAGGATCGCGCCGAGGCGCTCGCACAAGCGGAGGCGCTGGAAGGGGGAGGCTAGAGCGGCGGCTTCGCGGGAAGCGTCGGCGGCGGCACGTCCCGGAACTCGAAGACCAGGCGCTCCTCGGGTCCATTCGGATCGTTGCCTACCGCTGCGTCGCTGAGGACAGATGCCTCTTCTGGGTCGCGCTCGCTCGGCTCGATCACCGTCATCGTCATCCGGCCGTCCAGCCGCTTGCCCCCTTCCATCCGCGCCAAGGCCTCACGCGCCGCGTCGGCCGTCTGCTCGTCGTACGGGACAGCGTGCGCGCGGGGCTCTCCGATCGGCAGCCCTGCCTCGTCGAGAGAGCGCACCCAGAAGTAGATCGCGCCGTCCGATCCAGACGCCTTGTCGGGCTCGTCGACGCTGATCCAGTGCACGCGGAAGTCGCCCGGGAGAGGCTCACCCGTCGGCCAGCCCTCGAGCGCGCGAATCCCAAGGTAGGTCATG
Organism: Myxococcota bacterium; assembly: GCA_965247115.1. Classification (GTDB taxonomy): domain Bacteria; phylum Myxococcota_A; class UBA9160; order SZUA-336; family SZUA-336; genus JAUXJB01. The sequence continues at coordinate 1,829,064 of CBDFGR010000002.1, read as the reverse complement.
CCGTAGAACAGGGAGACCAGCAGCACGGCACCGACCTTGACCCGAGCGCTCCAGGCCGTGGCCAGTCCCAGGTTGAGGAGCAGCGCGGCGATGATCGCGTAGGCCAGCGCGAGCAGGATGGTCATGAGGCCGGCTTGCCGGACACCGCGCGCACCAGCAGGGGCTTGGGAGCGCTACTCACGTGAGCGATGGCCCCGTCGCTATCCAGCACGAAGCGAACGGCGGTAAGTTCGGTGCCGGCGCCCACCAAGTCGTGGCTCCCGTAATAGACGACTTGTACCTCGGGGTTCAGCTTCTCCACGGTGACAGTCACGGGTACGGGCGCGCTGTAGTTCGCCTTGTAGTGGAGCAAGTTGACCACGTACTCACCCGGGAGCAGGGAGCGCAGCGAGACGATCTCCTGGTTGATCGGGTTCGATACCTCGCGACCGTCGATGCGAAGACGATCTGCGTAGGTTCCGCGATCGTCGCGATCCAGGTGCATCAGCTCCGTGGCTTGATTGTGGTACCAGACCAGATTTCCTAGCGGATCCTCGACGACGGTGTCTATGTCGTCCGGATGACCGTCGGGCCAGCGCACGGTGATCAGGACCTCCGCCTTCGCATCCACGGCTCCCGTCTTCCGGGGATCGCCCATGAACGAGAACGCGACCACGAACATGAACGCAAAGCCCAGGAGCGTGTTGAACAGGACGTCCGTGAACGCATCCTGCCCGTCCGAGCGCCGATGCAGCCTAGTTGCCACTCTCGGGTCCCACCGAAGACGTTGCGAGGTGCACGTCCGTCATGAACGCGACGCGGTTCAGGAAGTCCTGCGCCGAGGTGTCGAGGATCTGGTACTGGAGCTTCAGCAGCGTGCTCGTCACGAGCCCGGCCAGCGTCGTGTAGAGCGCGACGGCCATGCCGCTGCTCATCTCGCGCAGGAGCTGCTGTGCGAGTGCGGGCTCGAAACTTTGCATCCCTGAGACCGGCAGCAGCATCAGGATGAAACCGACCATCGTGCCGAGCAGCCCGAGCTTGAGCAGCGTGTCGCTGAAGAAGTGCCCAGCCGCGTGGCGATTCGCGATGACGTCTCCCAGCGTTGCGGTGAGCGTGCCCTGCTCCCCGCCCGGGGCGGCGTACTCCCGCACGATCAGCACCCCCCGCAGGTACTGGGCCAGGTCTCCTGCCGTCCACTCCTCGGACCCCCAGCGAACACCGACATCGGTGACCTCCAGCCCGGGTTCGTCTCCGTTCTTCAGACCGTGCTCGACCCGCTCGAGACGATTCCGCTCTCCGGACATGCGAATGGCGAGCAGCAGCCAGTGCCCGCTTGCGATCACGTAGATCAGCAGGATGACGTACGAGATGTAGCTGCGATCACTCTGCAACGCGGAGGCCAGCATGCCCCGCTCGGTCACGAGGAAGAACCCGAAGGCCACGAGGCCCGCGATGATGAGAGCTCTCAAGGCGAGGCTGTGCTGGATGGAGCGGTCAGAAAGCATGATCCACAGAGACTATAGCTCTGCCCTCGGGTACTCCTCGAAATGGGGGCGGTGTTCATGGAGGAAGGTGTCCAGGTCGCGGGCGGGGCGGGCCGTAACGTCCTGGACGACGGTGGTGACCTTTGCACCGAGCCCCGCGGCGAAGGCTCGGTCGAACTCCAGCGTGAGGTCGGCGTGCCACTCGGGACCCTGCTCGAGCAAGTTCTCGCGGCCGACATGCTCGGGGACCCTCACTCGCTCGACGCGGCGTCCCAGGAGCAGCTCGAGCCGTCGCGCGACGTCGCCGTAGGTCAGCGCCTCTGGCCCCGTCACGTCGTAGACGCAGCCGCGGTGACGGGGATCGACGAGACACCCCACCGCTACGGCGGCCACGTCACGGCTGTCGACCATCGCGATTGTCGTCGCGGGATCCATCCTGCTCGGGAGCACGCCATGCTCGGCAACGGCCGGCGCGAAACGCAGCAGGTTCTGGAGGAAGAAGGGGGGGCGCAGGAACGTGTAGGCCATTCCCGAGTCGGCGATCGCCGCCTCCGTCTCGGCGTGCCAGCGCCCACTTCGGACCGGGGAGTCGAGCGCAGTGGCCAGGCCAGACAGCTTGACGATGTGGGCCACCCCACAGCGACGCGCCGCCGCAACGAGGTTCCCCTGGAGCTCGACCTGCCGCGGATCGATCGCGGACACGAGCAAGACAGACTCGACACCGCGCAGTGCGGAAATGAGGGAGTCGATGTCCTCGAGGTCTCCAACGGCCAGCTCCACATCTCGCCCGGCCAGGTCGCGGCCCTTCTCGCTCGATCGCACCAGCGCCCGCAGCGACGCACGCCTCTCCAGGAGCTCCGCGACCGCCGGACCTCCGACCTGACCTGTAGCTCCGACCACGAGAATCATGACTGCTCCCGAAGCCTACCAGCCGCGGACCCCCGCTGTTCACGCGATGTACACTAGAGCGATGGAGCTCGGCGAGCTGGAGGAGAGGCTGGGACCCTTCTGTAGGGCCAAGTACGACGATCCGGACGTCACGCTCTCGGGCGTACACAACATGCCGGGGCACGCCGGCTTCTCCTACGGCTTCACCGTCGAGAGCCGAGGGACCCGGGAGTCGTGGTTCCTGCGCATACCGCCGCCCAACGTGAACTGGAGGGGGACCGCAGACGTGCTCCGCCAGGTCGAGGTGCTAGACGCGCTGGACGGCGGACCCGTCCCGCACTGCTCTGTGCACTGGTCCGGCGACGACCTCGAGTGGTTCGGCAGGCCCTACTTCGTGGTGCCGAGGCTCGAAGGCGACGTGCTGCGTCTCGGACCTGGAGACTGGGGGAGCAAGCTCGATCCTGACACCCTGCGGGGAACCGCGCAGCAAGCGATGACGGCGCTGGCGAACATCCATCGGCTCGCCGTCGAGCGCGTGCCGTACCTGGGTGAGCCGATTCCCTTCGATCAGGACGTGACGCGCTGGGACCGCCTATTCGAGCGCGCTGCCGATCCGGAGGCCCTCTCCGGTATCCCCGACGTGAGAGAGCGATTGTTGGCGCGGATCCCGGCAGACGCGCCCGTCGGCGTATTCCATGGCGACTTCCAGACCGCGAACCTGTTCTTCGCGCCGGACGGCGAGCTCCTCGCTGTCATCGACTGGGAGCTCGTTGGAGTCGGAGCCACCTTGAACGACGTGGGCTGGGTCGCCACCTTCAACGACCCCGAGGCCTGGGACGAGGCCCGCGGCGTGGCAGGCGGCGGCCTCTGGCCCGGCGCGGACGAGCTGGTCGACATGTACGCAGCGGCCTATCAGGACCGGCTGCCGGAGCTGAATTGGTTCCGCGCCCTGGCCGCCTACAAGTTCGCGCTCATCACGGGCTTCAACCTCGGCCTGCATCGCCGGGGGAAGCGTCCGGATCCCACCTGGGAGATCACGGCGCTCTCGCAGCGACCCCTCGTCGAGCGCGCCCGTGCGCTGCTCGGCTGAGCGCCCGCTCGCGCTGAATTCAGCCGAGCACCACGTACCGCACGACTAGCAGCGCCATCAGCACCTGGAATACGAAGATCGCCCACACAGCGCCTCTCGTGCCGCGTTCCGGACGGACCCGCGAGTCCATGTGCCTTGCCTGTAGCCACAGGGTGGCGCCCGTCTGGATGGGCAGAAGCATCGCGGCGGTCAGGCCCCCGATCGTCACGAGCAGCACCGGGTTCTGGACTGTCAGGTAGAGGAGGAGGGCCAGCAGGGGGACGACCATGGTGTACCCACGCGTGAACGCGTGTCGGCGCCCGAGGTCTCTGCGAGCGAAGAAGCCCATCTCGATCAGGTAGTCGGGGACGAAGCGACCGCCGGCCGCGATTGCGGACAGCGCGGTAGAAAACAGAATGAAGAAGGCGCCAAACCCGAAAAGCCATACGGCCCACGGACCGAGTGTCTGGGTGAACATGTTTGAGAGAGCCGTGATCGTCTCCAGGCCCTTGGGCTGCTCGCCGATCGCGTGCAGGACGCCCGCGCCGAGAATGTAGAAGGGCAGCGTTGCGCAGGTGAGAATGATGAGCGCCACCCAGACGTCCGCGTGCAGTACCTTGGTCCAGCCACGCGCACGTGCGACCCACTCCGGGTCGTCGCGATCGTGACCGACGTAGCTCGGGTAGCCCTTCTCGACACACCAATAGGTGTACGCGGCGATCTCTCCCGAGTTGACTCCCGTATACCCGTAGACAGCGAGGGCGAGGGCCAGGTGCTCGAACGGGAAGTCGAAGGCAAAACCAGCCGCAAGGTCACTTCTAGAGATGCCGAACTCCGTGAACTGCATGGTGATGGAGCAGACGAGGGTTGCGAGCGTGAAGCTGCAGACGAGCCCGAGCATTGCCCGCTCGAGTCTGGCGTAGGAACGCGTGGCGAGGAATCCGGCCGTCGCAAACGCCACAAGAGCGGTGCCGGCGCTCCCGTCGATAGCGGGCACGAGAAGGGCCAGGGCCTGACCGGCGCCGCCGAGAATCCCGCCGAGTCCCAGAACTCCGGGAACGAATGCGACCAAGCCGAGCCAGATGGGCCATGCGATCGACCCTCTGGGACCGGGCAGGCGGCCCGGGAGCCGATTCATCGCGCGTAGATACGTGTCTCCCGTGACGATGACGTAGCGAGAGAGCTGGGCCTGGACCAGGGACTTGCTCCAGCACGAGACGAGGACCCACCACAGCAGGGCGAAGCCCGCTGCAGCGCCAAGACTCGACGTGAGAATGATCTCGCCCGACCCCACCACGGAGCCCGAGACGATCACGCTGGGACCGAGATGACGGAGCCTCTCCCTGAACCGCGGGGGTGCTGGCTGCGCTTCGCCAGCCCGGACCGTATACGGGTCTACCGCGAGATCCGGCACTGAGTCAGGAACTCATCCCACCCAAGACCGCGGCTAGCGGGTGCCCGCGAGGTCTGCCATCAGCTCGAGGGCCTCGGTCTCAGCAGCGTTGATCGTGAGCCCGGTGACGCCGGACTCCTCCCAGGCTCGGTAGCGATCCTTGATCCGCTCGACAGGGCCAACGAGCGCGCCCTCGTCGAGGAACTCGTCGGGCACCGCCTCGATCGCCTCCTGCTTGCGACCGGCCAGGTAGAGCTCCTGAATCCTCGCCGCCGCCTCGGGATAGCCGCGGCGCACCATCATGTCGTTGTGGAAGTTCTTGTCGCGGTGGCCCATGCCGCCCACGTAGAGCGCGGTATTTGGCTTCATCCGTTGGAGTGCCCCGCGCACGTCATTCGTGATGATGACTGCGGCTCCTGGCTGAATCTCGAAGTCCGCCATCGACTTGCCGCCGCCGGCACGCTTGAAGCCCTCTTCCAGCCACGGTCTGAAGAGCTCCATGCTGTCGGGTCCGAAGCCGAGCGGAAGCAGCCCGTCGGCCACCTCACCTGCGAGCCGCACGTTCGTCTCCGTCCCGCTCCCCAGCCAGATCGGGATGTTCGGATTCATGTGGAGAATGGACATGAGGGGCTTGCCGATGCCCATTGCCCCGTCTCCCGTGTAGGGAAGCGAGATCTCCTTGCCCTGATGCGTGACGGGCCGCTCGCGCTGGAACACCTTACGCATGATTGTGACGTAATCCTTGATCCGGTAGTACGGCCGCCCCCAGGGCTCGCCATACCAGCCCTCCACGATCTGGGGACCCGAGACGCCGAGCCCTGCGATGAAGCGGTTCCCGCCCGCGAGCGCGTCGACACTCGCCGCCTGCATAGCAGCCATGGCCGGCGCCCGACCTGCGAGCTGCATGATCCCGGTGCCGAGGCGGATGCGCTCGGTCTTTCCGGCCAGATACGCGAGCGGTGAGATCGCATCGGAACCGTAGGCCTCTGCGGACCAGACCGAGTCGTAGCCGAGTCGCTCCGCCAGCTGGACCTTCTCCACGGGAACACTCAGCTCCGCTCCGGAGTACCCGATACTAAGTCCCAGCTTCATCCGTTTCCTCCTTGTGAACAGATTTCAGCAGCTCTGGGCCTGTCGATGCAAGTGCGGAGCTTCGGCTCCTCGACGTTACGGCTCGTCGGGGATCCAGCTGCCGTGGAAGCCGGCAGGTACGCGGCTCGGCAGGTGCACTCGAGCGATCGGTCCTTTCGCGAAGTCCGTCGCGTCGATGATCACCAGGTCGCTCTTGCCTCGTGATGCGTCGTGGACGTAGGTGATCACCCAGCCCGCGTCCTCGGCGGCCGCGCCTGGAGAGGCGACGAACACCGGCTCTCCGGCAGCAAACCCCGCGCCAAAGTGGCAGGTCTCCGACTTCCCGGATTCGAGGTCGTACTTGAGCAGCTCGCGGCCGAACGAGTGCATGTCTCCACCCGTCGCCATCATGTAGCCGAAGCGGTGCTTCAGACCCACGGCGGCGTCTGCCACGCGCGGGAACTCGGCAGGCCGTTCGTCGAGCGGCTGATCGATGACCTTGCCCGCTGCGGAATCGATGATCCAGCGATGCAAGACGGCGGGCTCGCCCTCCTCGTCGTCCGGGCCGAATGCGAGCTTGGGGTAGCGCGCTACATCGAGCACGATCCGCTCTCCATCCTCATAGGAGTTCATGGGATGGAACACGTAGCAGGGATCGATCTCGTACCACACGACGTCCGCGTTCGTGCCGTCGCGCGGCATGACACCGAGGCGTGCGCCGTAGTCGTCGCTCCAGTGGATGGGCAGGCCCCCTCGCTCGACGAGCGCCAGGTCGAAGACCATCGGCAGATCCATGAAGACCACGTGGTTCCGGGTCACGTTCCAGTCGTGCATCATCGTCGGACCCTTGACCTCGATCTCCTCGCTCTGCACGAGCGTTCCGTCGGCCGCGACGCGGTGATAGGTGAGATACGGCGGGGTGGCGCCGTACGCGAAGAACAGGAGCTCCCCGGTCTCGGGGCAGATCCTCGGGTGAGCCGTCATTGCCGTCGTCAGCTTCCCGTCAAAGTCGTGGACACCCACCGTCTCGAGCTCGCGGGACACGATCCAGGGGAAGTGGCCTTCCTCGAGCGCCATGATCTTGCCCGCATGGCAGATCACGTGAGTGTTTGCGAGCGATGCGCTGCGATCCGGCGTGCCGTCCGCTGCCATGCCCTGCGCATCGGGGTTCTCGAAGAGTGGGGTCCGCACGTAGCGATTCCGGTACCAGGTAGCGCGACCATTGCGGAGCTCCACGCCGTGGATCATGCCGTTGCCGAGGAACCAGTGCGGCGACGAGCCGCTCTGCGGGTTCGACCCGTTGCGAAAGAAGCGGCCGCGCAGCTCTGGCGGAATCGCTCCCGTGACCTCGAGATCGAACTCGGTCAGCTCGGGAAAGACCGGCGCGAAATTGCCCTCCAGGTGGAAGGGCTTGGATCCGGGCATCGACTGGAGGGTCATCCGCGTCTCCTCAGGGTGTGCCAGCTGCATTCTGCCGCAAACCGCTGGTACCGGCCAATCCTCTTCAGGAGCCCTCTTCCAGGACCTCGATCTCGAGGATCGCGCGCTTCGCATAGCGACCCGTCAGCTTGGAAACCAGGTCGGTGAGCTTCATCTGCCAGCCGTACTTCTCATGGAGCGCCCGGTATGCCGTCCCGATCGTCGCTGTGTCCTCGACGACCTGCGCCCTTGCGTCCGCCCAGTCGCCCAGCAGCGTCCCCCGCGCGCCGCAGCACGCAACCTGGGCCCGGCTGGAGTTCCGGAGCCGCTTGACCTTTCCGGAGTCGGCCTCGGTGAACGCGTAGAGCTTACCCGCGCGTGTCGCAGCCCAGATCGGAGTGTCGACCCGGACGCCACTCTTGCGAAACGTAGCGAGGCTGATATAACGCGCGTCGTCGAGCTGACTCATTCGGCGGCCACGCAGCGTCAGACTGCGAACGCCTCCACGCAGAGGACCTTGGGGAGGGTACGCGGGATCTGGGACCAGGAGTCTCCCCGGTCGCGACTCGTGAAGACCGTTCCGGCGGTCGTTCCGAAGTAGACGCCGCAGGGGTCGAACGGATCGACTGCCATCGCGCCGCGAAGAACACTCGCGAAACATCCGTCAGGGAGGCCGGACGAGCGCGCCTTCCACGTATCGCCGCCATCCTGGCTCCGGTACACCGCGAGCTTTCCTTCTGGCGGGAAGCGGAAGTTGTCGCCTTCTAGAGGGAGGGCGTAGACCGAGTTGCTCGTGGGATCCAGCTCGACGGCGAAGCCAAATACACAGTTCAACCCGTCCGAGAGCTCTCCGATCGGCAGCCCGTTCTCGATCCGCTGCCACGAGTCCCCGGCGTCCCGGCTCCGATACATGCCGCGGTGGTCCTGGCGGTAGATCAGATCCGCCGCCCGCGGATCGTGAGCGAGAGAGTGCACGCAGAAGCCCTCGCTCTCCACGACGCCGTCGTTCTTCTCCGCCCAGGTCTCACCCCCGTCGTCGGAACGGAAGACCCCCGCCGCGGAGATCCCGACCCAGAGTCGTTCCGGATTCCGCTCGTCGACGAGGATCGAATGAGCGCAGAGCCCGCCAAAGCCTGCGCCCCAGCTCGGACGCGTGGGGTGCTCGTTGAGGCCGCGAACGGGTTCCCATCCCTTGCCGCGATCGTCGGAGCGGAAGAGCCCCGCCTCGGAGACGGCCGCATAGACCACGCCGCCCACCGCGTGCAGGCGCCAGATCTGGTCCACGTGGCGGTTCGAGCCCATGAAGTGGCCCATTGGATCCATGGCCCCGATGATGCGGTTGTGCCCCTCGTTCCCGGCATCGGTCGGCTCGTAGCGCGGTGCGCTCTCGAGCTGTTGCCAGGACGAGCCGTCGTCGCTCGCGAGGATCGCGGTCCCGTAGACGTCACTCGTGACCCCGACGTAGTAGCGGCCGCCGCTATCGCGAGTAGCCGCGGTTACGATCCAGCCCTTGAACTCCAGGGCATCGATCTCCCAGCTCTCGCGCTTGTCGTCCGAGCGGAGCAGCGCGGCCCCCTTCGCAGTTCCGACGATGACCACGACGCCCACGTCAATCTCCCAGACGGCAACCCCATTCGATCCCGTTGCGCAGCAAGCTCTCGAAGGGCGCCGTCTCCCACGCGCCTCGGAACAGAAGTGGGTTTGTCTTCGCCCGACATTATCTCACGCGCTCCATCGCTACGGTGATATAACCGGGCCGTGACGGTTCTAGACGAGATCCGGCCGGAAGACTGCCTTGCGCGGCACGCGGGCGAGCTCAGCCTTGCCGGTCTCGACGGACGCGTCCGGATCGTGCGGGACCGCTGGGGGATCCCGCACATACAGGCAGGCTCGGCACGCGACGCGTTCTTTGCCCAGGGCTATTGCATGGCACAGGACCGCGCGTTCCAGATCGAGCTCTATCGCCGCATGGCTCACGGGACTTCGGCTGCTCTGCTCAACCGGGGCTTGCTGGCGCGCGACCACGAGAACCGGCGCCTCGGCTTCGGCCGCTTCGCGGCGCGCGAGTGGCAGGCGCAGAGCGAGGCTGCGCGCGAGGTGCTGCAAGCCTACGCAGACGGCATCAACCAGGCAATCGCAAGCAACCCGAAGCCCTACGAGTTTCACGTCCTCGACCACGAGATGCTGCCGTGGTCGCCCGTGGATTCGCTCGCTGTAGTCAAGATGGTGAACAACGGCGCTCAATGGGCGACCAAGCTCCGCTTCTCCAAGATGGCCACTGTCCTCGGTGCGGAAGGCATCTCCGCACTGGTGCCCGATGTGCCACTCGATTCCGCGCTGATCGCGCCCTCCGGCGCGCGCTGGGAGCAGGAGGCCCACCCCTTCTACGTCGACATCGAGTCGGCCATGGGGCAGCCGGACGGGCCGATCCCGGCTGGGGGAGGATCAAACTGCTGGGTCATCCACGGCTCCCGCACCGACACGGAAGCACCGATCGTCTGCGGCGACCCGCATCTCGCGGTCGGCATCCCCGGCCAGTGGTACGTCGTGCACATGGAGTGCCCCGAGTTCCGCGTCGCCGGACCGTGTAACCCCTGCTACCCCGGCCCGCACTTCTACGGGCACAACACAACCATCGCCTGGACCATGACGCACGCACAAGGCGATCGCTGGGACCTCTACCGGGAGCGCATTCGCCAGGGTGGCAGCGGTCCGGAGGCGCTCACCCCGTCCGGCTGGACGCCGCTCGTCCGCCACGATGAGCAGTTCCACGTACGCGACGAGCAGCCCGTGACCCGCGTCGTGTGGGAGACGCCGCACGGCCCCGTGATCTCCGGCGACCCCACCCGAGACGACGAGGTGCTGGCCGCACGCTGGGGGCTCGCAGCCCCCACGCATGACATCGACGCGATGAACGCGTTGCACCGCTCGACGTGCGTGGCCGACGCGAGGGAAGCCCTGCGGACGTACGACTCCATCAGCGGGAACTTCTGCTTCGCAGACAGCGGGGGGAACATCGCCTACCAGTACGTCGGCCGGATTCCGAGGCGCCCTGCCTGGCTGCTCCCGGTCCCCGGCTGGGACGGCGAGCACGAGTGGGACGGGAACGTGCCAAAGTCGGAGCTACCTTGCGACGAGAACCCCACAAACGGCTTCATCGTCACCGCGAACAACAAGACGACGACGCCGGACTACCCGCACTACCTGTCGTACTCCGCGAGCACGTTTCGGGCGGACCGCTTGCGCGAGCTGATGGACGCGACCAAGATCTTCCGCCTTGACGAGATGCCACGCCTGCAGGGCGACCAAACCAGCCGCCACGCACGGGGCATTGCCCGGTGGCTGACGTCGTTCGCCGCTAAAGACGCTGACGCCCTGGCGATGCAGAAGCTTCTCCAGAGCTGGGATGGCCACTTGCATGTGGACAGCGCAGAGGCGGCGATCTACGCGGAGACCTGCGAGCGCCTGCTTCGGATTACCGTGCAGCGCTACTACGACGCGGTGGTGGAGGTTCCAGCTCTCGCTCCTCTGGAGGACCGACGCGTTCTCTTCGAACAGCTGACAAAGCGAAGCGCACTCATGCTCGGGACGTTCGACTCCTGGGAAGCAGCCACAGAGGTGGCGCTCACGCAGGCAGCCACGGAGCTGCGCAAGCGCCAGGGCGGCGATCCCTCGCGCTGGCGTTGGGGCACGGATCACCGCATGGCCTGGAGCCACAACCTCGGCCGCGACCCGAAGCTGCGCGAGATCTTTGACCTACCTGCCACCGAGGTAGGCGGCGACGGAAACACCGTGTTCAATACCGCTGCTGCCTACGGAGCGCATGCCGCCGCGGGGGTGTCATACCGGCAGATCTTCGACCTCTCCGACCTGAACGCCGCGCGCATCTGCATCCCGCCGGGAAACTCCGGCCAGCCGGGCTCACCACACTACGCGGACAATATTGAGCGCTGGCGCGAGGTCGAGTACCACCCTCTGTTTGTGAGCTGGCCGGACATCGAGGCAAACGCCGAAGCCGAGCTCCGGCTCGTGCCGGTGGAGTGACAGGGTCGCGTTCGCTCACGCGCGCACGGCCGCAGCGAGCGGGCGCGCGAAGCCACCCCGGCGACCGACAGAGACGGCGTCGAGGCCGTGCCAGGACGCGAGCGTTCGAAGCTCCGTGGTCAGGGCAGGAGCCACCTCGTCGGGATCGGCGCTCGGTTCGATATGTGCTGCCTGCACGAGCAGCCGGCCCCGCTTGCGATCCGCTTTGAGATCGACGCGCGCCACCAGGCGATCCCCGAGCAGGAAGGGCAGCACGTAATAGCCCCAGCGCCGCTGCGGGCCCGGCACGTAGATCTCGATCCTGTACTCGAAGCCGAACAGCCGCTCCGCCCGCTCCCGGAACCAGATCACAGGATCGAAGGGCGACAGCAACGCCGACGCGTCGATCCGACGCGGCCGCTTGGCCTGCGGCTGGAGATAGGCTGGATCTCGCCAACCCTCCACACGTACCACCCGAAGCTCCCCGCTTTCCACGAGCTCGCCGATTCGCAGCCGCGCCTCGCGAATGGACATGCGGTAGTAGTCGGCCAGATCCCGTGCCGTTCCCACACCATGCGCGCGTGCGGCCAGACGGAGCAGCTCGCGCTGGGACTCCTCGAGTCCGACCTTCCGGTGAATGTGCTCCCGAGGCACGACGCGCTCTGTCAGGTCGTACTCCCTGGAGAAGTTCGGCAGCCGCTGCGTGATTGCGACTCGCCCCGTGCCGAAGTGCCCCTCGAGCACGAGCTGGGGAATCGAGCGACTCCACCACGTCCCACGCCGGCGTTGCATGCCCTCGGGCTCCTTCAGGTCGGCTGCCGTGAGCGGGCCACGTTCCCTGACCTCGTTTAGGACCCACTCGACGTAGCGCTTGTTCTGCTCCAGGAACTTCTCGAACCCCCGGGGGCGCACCCTGCAACCCTCTCTCCGGTGGCCGAAGAGCGGCCAGCTCTCGACTGGCAGGATCGACGCCTCGTGCGCCCACATCTCGGTGAACTCGCCCGAGCGATACAAGAGGTCGTCCGCGCGCGACTTCTCGTAGGGACCGAGTCGCGAGAAGAGCACCTGATACTGGGCCGGCCCCAGGACGTTCACGTAGTCGATCTGTAGCAGCCCCAGCTGCTGGACCGCACGCCGCAGGTGACGCGCGTCGACACGCGCGGGTCGCGCGCGATCGAAGCCCTGGGCAGCCAGTGCGATCCGCCGAGCCCCGCTCAGCGACAGGTCGTCTCTTGGCACCGCGTTGCGCTCAGAGCAGCTCCTCGGCCATCAGCCAAAGCGCCTCCCACCGGCTGCCCGGTGGCGATCAGCAGCGTGTTTCGTCGCGAGTATACTGCGAGGACATTCGAGATACCGGAGGACGCAGGGAAGGGGATGCACCGCGCCGTGCGGGGGACCGACCTGGAAGGACAGATGCGCTACGAGCTGCTCGATATCGCAAGTGCTTCTCCACTGAAGACGCCAAGGAGGCAGGCGTTCTTCGAGAAGCGAGCGCCGGTCTTCAAGGGTAAGTAGCCGGAGGTGCAGAGCGCGACGCGGAGCTTTGCCGCCAGCGACGGCGCGTGGCTTCACCTGTATGAGTGGCGCCCTGAGCGTCCCGTTCGCGGGGTGGTCGAGATCGCCCACGGGATGGGTGAACACGCGCTGCGCTACGAGGAGGTCGCAGAGGCCCTGTGCGTTGCAGGCTACGCCGTCTACGCGCCTGACCTGAGGGGTCACGGTCGCACGGCGCCGTCCGACTTGCTCGGAGACATGGGAGAAGACGGCTGGAATCGCTCCGTCCAGGACCTTCGAGAGCTCACCGATCTGATCGCGGCCGAACATCCAGGGGCGCCGCGGATCCTGCTGGGACACAGCATGGGCTCGCTTCTGGCCCAGCAGTACCTCTGCGAGCACGGCGCGTCGCTCTCCGCCGCCGTGCTGTCGGGGTCGACTGCTGGAGGCGGCTTCATGTTGCGACTCTCGGGCGGCGCTGCGCGTCTCGAACGCTGGCGCCTGGGACAGGGGGCGGATAGCGCGCTTCTGGGACGTCTGCTCTTCGGGAACCTCAACCGCGACTTTCATCCCGCTCGGACTGACTTCGATTGGCTGTCGCGTGATCACGAGGAGGTCGACAAGTACGTCGCTGATCCCCTGTGTGGCTTCGTGCTGCGGGTGCAGAGCCTGATCGACATGTTCCGCGGCGTGCGACTGATGGGCCGCAAGGAGAACATCGCACGCATTCCGAAGGAGCTCCCGATCTACATCCTCTCCGGAGCGAGAGATCCCGTGCATCGTCAGCAGAAGGGCCTCGAGAAGCTGCAGAAACAGTACCAGAAGGCAGGGCTCGCCAGAGTCCAACAGCACATCTACCCAGACGGACATCACGAGATGCTGAACGAGACGAACCGCGCAGAGGTAGTCAAGGATCTCTTGAGCTGGCTCCGCGTCATCGACTGAGCCGCTGGCTTCAGTGCGTGTGGATGGTCACCTTGATCGAGCCACGCCAAGCACCGACACGGTCCCGCCCGGGCGCGCCAGGCGTACCGCTTCGCTCAGTGTTGGAGCGGATCCTCCAACGGTTTGCTGAGCCCGAGCAGGCGCCGCTCGGGGCAGCGGCCCGGCCTCGGCTCAGGAGCTGGCTTGTCGACGAGCTCGAGCGAGCCCTTCTCATTCCATACGACAGCACGCAATGAACCGCTTCCTCCGCTCGGGTCCCCGAGAGTAAGATAACCGACAGGAGGCCCCGATATGGCGACTTTCATCATGCTTTCGAAGCTCACCGATGAGGGACGCAAGACCCTGAAGGAGCGACCGCAGCGTCTTGCGCAGGTCAACAAGGAGATCGAGACCATGGGGGGGAGGGTCACCGCGCAGTACGCGGTGCTGGGCGGCTACGACTTCGTGAACGTGGTCGAGGCCGCGAGCAACGAGGTGATCGCCCGCATCTCGGTCGAGCTGGGAGCGCGTGGAACCATCGAGGTGACTACGCTGCCCGCCATGAAGGTCGAGGAGTTCACCCAGATGCTGCTGAGCGATCCTTAGTCGTGCCCCGCTACATCATACTCTCTAGACTGACCGGAGCTGCGCCGAAGCGCGCAAGGTGCTCGGGCTTCCCGAGCGCGCAGACTGAGGCGAAGGCCGTGCCATCCAGAGCGCTCTCACACATTCGCATTTGCGACTTCACGGGTCAGCTGGCGGGGGCGGGGGCCACGCGCTTTCTGGCCGCGTTCGGCGCGCAGATTGTCCGCATCGAAGACCCGGTGCGCGAAGGTCGCTGGGACATCACGCGGGGCTGCCCGCCCTTCACCGATGACCGCAGGGGGATCGACGTGGGCGGCGTGTTCAACAACCACAACGTGGAGAAGCTCGGCATCACGCTGAATCTGCGGAGCGAGCGCGCGAAGGAGCTCTTGCGAGAGCTGATCAAGATCTCCGACGTGGTGTCCGAGAACTTCGCCGCGGGCGTGCTCGAGCGGCTCGGCTTCGGTTACGAGGCCCTGCGAGAAATCAAGCCCGACATCATCTACGCGTCGAACTGCGGATTCGGCCACAGCGGCCCGTACCGCAAGTTCAAGTCCTGGGGACCGATCGTGCAGGCGATCAGCGGCCTCACGTTCAGCTCGGGGCTTCCTGATCAGCCGCCGGCGGGCTGGGGCTACTCGTACATGGACCACACCGGGGGCTACTACATGGCCCTCGCGATCCTCTTCGCGTTGCACCACAAGAACCGCACGGGCGAGGGCCAGTGGGTCGACCTGTCGTGCACCGAGGCCGGCGCGAGCCTGAACGGCCCGGCGGTGCTCGACTACACGGTGAACGGACGCCCCCTCCGACGCGCGGGCATGCCGAACAGCAACCGCAACAAGTGGCCCGAGATGGCGCCCCACGGTGTGTACCCAGCCAGCGGCGACGATTCCTGGATCGCGATCGCGTGCCGCAGCGACGCCGACTGGCGGGCGTTCGGAGGCGCGGTCGGCGAGCCGTGGACCCGCGAGGCGCGCTTCGCGAGCCTCGCCGGCCGTATCGAGCGGCAGGATGCACTCGACGAGCTCGTGAGCGCCTGGACGCGCCCGCGCGACCGCTTCGCCGCCGCGGCGGATCTTCAGGCGGCCGGAGTGCCCGCGGCAGCCGTCCAGCGGCCGGCTGAGCGGATCGATGACGACCCCAACACCGCAGAGTGGGGGCTCTGGCCGACCGTGAAACACACCGCCATGGGCGACGTGCGCGTCGACGGCCAGCCGGTGCACCTGTCGGAGACGGATTGGGCGATCGAGCGGGGCGGACCGTGCCTCGGTGAACACAACGACTACGTATTCGGCGAGCTGCTCGGTCTCGACGCCGCCGAAATCGAGAAGCTGCGCGAGGAGAAGGTGATATGACAGACACTGGCGCAACGGCGGGGGCCGTGAGCGATCTGCGGGTAGTCGAGCTCGCGAGCGAGCGCTGCGCCTTCGCGGGCAAGCTGTTCGCCGACATGGGCGCGAGCGTGGTCACCGTGGAGCCGCGTGCAGGCTGTGCCACGCGCAGCTACGGCCCCTTCCTCGCGGACGAGGGTGGAAAGGAGCGCAGCCTCTACTGGTGGCACTACAACACCAGCAAGCGGGGGATCACCCTCGACCTCGACACGGAGCGGGGTCGCGAGCTCCTGCGCGACCTCGTGCGCTCGTCAGATCTGCTCATCGAGTCCGAGACGCCGGGTCGGCTCGAGTCTCTCGGGCTCGACTTCGCGAGTCTGCGCGCGCTGCGCCCCGACCTGATCATGGTCTCGCTCTCGCCGTTCGGCGCGTCGGGACCGCGCGCGGACGAGCTCGCCACCGACCTCACGGTGCTCGCGGCTGGCGGACCCGTGTGGATGAACGGCTACGACGACCACTCGCTGCCGCCGGTGCGGGGCGGCGGCAACCAGGGCTACCACACCGGTTGCCACTTCGCAGTGCTCTCGGCGCTGGTCGCATTGCTCGTTCGCGATCAGACTGGGCAGGGTCAACACGTCGATGTGAACATGCACGCTGCGGCCAATGTCACCACCGAGGGCGGCAGCTACCAGTGGCTTGTGGCGCGCGAGACGGTGCAGCGCCAGACCGGTCAACACGCGAGCACGAGCCCGTCACTGCCCAGCCAGGTGCAGTGCGCCGATGGCCGCTACGTGAACACGGGCGTGCCCCCGCGTTTCCCGCACGAGTTTCGGGCCTTGTACGAGTGGGTCGTGGAGCTCGGTCTGAAGGACGAGTTTCCCGAGGCCGTGTTTCTCGAGATGGGCATGCAGCATAGCGAGCAGATCGACATGTTCCCTGAAGACGAAGAGGAGCTGGCCATCTTCGGCGCCGGACGCGAGGCCTTGAACCTGATCGCCTCGAAGCTTCCCGCCTACGAGTTCTTCATGGGAGCGCAGACCCGCGGCCTCTCCGTGGGAATCATCTACTCGCCAGAGGAGGTCTTCGAGGACCCGCACTTCGTGGCGAGGGGCTTCCAGGTCGAGGTCGAGCACCCCGAGCTCGGCCGCTCATTCAAGTACCCCGGGGCGCCCTATCTGTTCCACGGCTCGCCGTGGAACATCGCGCGGCGCGCGCCGCTGCTCGGCGAGCACAACGCCGAGATCTACAGTGAGCTCGGAGTCTCGGCGCAAGAGCTCGAGCGACTCTCGAGCGAAGGGATCGTGTAGCCATGGAGCAATTCGGCGACAAGGTCGCAGTCATCACCGGGGGCGCGAGCGGCATCGGCCTGGCCACAGCGCGCCGGCTCACGCGCGAGGGCATGAAGCTCGTGTTGGCAGACATCCAGCCGGAGCCGTTGGCCCGAGCGGAGAGCGAGATCCGCGCGCTCGGGGTCGAGGCGCTCGGCGTGCAGACCGACGTGGGCGACCTCGCGCAGGTGGAGGCCCTGGCGGAGCGCACTTTCGCGCCCCCCTGCCGGCTTTACATAACGCCCCTACTCGGACCTGGAGCCGAAACGCAGCCTGTTTGTCCTGTGCCCATCGTCCATTCCGTGTAGACTAGCCCAAGTCAAAAAGGGATCCCCAAATGACCCAGCCCGCGTCGTCCGCCGAGGTCGAGGCCTCGATCCGAAGCCTCAAGATCATCGACACCGACAGCCACATCTCCGAGCCGCTCGACCTGTGGAGCTCGCGCGCTCCCGCGGGCTACAAGGAGCTCTTGCCACACGTTCGGGAGGTCGACGGCAAACGCCACTGGATGGTGAATCGCGACATCGACCTCGGGCCTGCATACCCGGTGAGCGTGATCCGCAAGGACGGCTCCAAGTCGAAGGGCGTCGAGTTCGAAGGTTTCAGTCACGAAGATGTACATGTGGCGTCGTACGACATGAAGGCGCGCGTGTCGCTGCTCAACGACTTCGGACTCCACGCCCAGGTCGTCTATCCGAACCTCGCCGGCTTCGGGAACCAGAACTTTCTCAAGGTTGAGGACCAAACGCTCCGCAAGCTGTGCGCGACGGTCTACAACGATGCCATGGCCGAGTTCCAGGCCGAGACGCAGGAGCGAATCCTGCCGATGGCGCTCATGCCCTGGTGGAACATCGAGGACTGCGTCGCCGAGGTCGAGCGTTCCGTCGCCCTCGGCCTGCGCGGCATCGTGATGTGCAGCGACCCCGACAGCATCGGCATGCCGGATCTTTCGGACGACGCCTGGTCTCCGTTCTGGCAGGCGTGCAGTGACCTCGAGGTCCCGGTGAACTTCCACATCGCAGCGAGCGAGACCTCGATGAACATGTACGGGCGCGCTTCCTGGCCGTCGATGGGAGAGCACCGCCGCCTGGCACTGGGCTCCACGAACATGTTCATGGAGAACGCTCGAGTGCTCGGCAACCTGCTCTACAGCGGCATCCTGGAGAGGTTCCCCCGGGTGAAGATCGTGTCGGTCGAGAGCGGCATCGGTTGGGTCCCTTTCATGCTGGAGGCGCTCGACTACGAGTGGGAGGAGACCAACTCCGAGGCCGAGTACGCGCTGCCGATGCGGCCCTCGGAGTATTTCCGCCGCCAGATCTACGCGTGCTTCTGGTTCGAGCGCACGGCGCCCAAGAAGCTGATCGAGGAGATCGGCGAAGACAACATCATGTTCGAGACCGACTTCCCGCACCCCACCTGCAGGTACCCCGACGTCCAGGAGTACCTCGCCGACGTGACCGCCGACTGGAGCGAGACCACGCGCCGCAAGATCTTGCAGGACAACGCGGCGCGCCTGTACCGCGTGGAGGTGTAGAGAGGAGCGCGAGGGCGGCCTCGCACCTGTCCGGGCTCTACGGCCGAACAGAGCGTCTACCACCAGAGGACATGGCGTCGTACCTGCTGCTGCCCGTGATTCCTAGGTAGCGCGCTCCCACTGGGGCAGCAGCAGCTTCCCGCCCGACTCGGGGTCGGTGACCTCCTCCCACACCGCGCGCACGGGCATACCGATGCGCGCCTCTTCGGGTGGGACGTCGACGAGGTTGCCGGTTACGCGCACGTGCGGGACCTCGTCCAGGCTCACGAGCACCACGGTGTAGGGCACCGCCTCCTCGAGCATGGGGTGGACCGGGTGTCTCACGACCGTGTGACTATAGATCGTCCCGCGCCCCGCCACTTCGCGCGTGTCGAAGTCCATTCCCTGGCAGCGGTGGCACACGTCCTCGGGCGGGTGTTGGATGAACTCACACGCCGTACATCGCTGGAGCAGAAGTCGCCCGGTGGTGAAGAAGGCCTCGGTCCGCGGTTCGACCGCCGGCAGCACCCATTCGTCTGGCATGGTACGGGCCACGTGGCCTCCCTCAGCCTCGACAGAACAGCACGGCGCTACCCGGTGCGTAGCCCGGCCCCCCCACGACCAGGCTGAGCTCGGCATCCTCGACCTGGCACGTCGAGTCGCCGCGGATCTGGCGCACGGCCTCGTTCACGAGCCCGAAGCCGTGGATGTACGCCTCGCCGATGTTCCCGCCGCTCGTGTTCAGGGGCAGGCCCCCGCTCTTCCACAGCAGCCGGTCGTTCCCAACGAACTCGTTCAGTCCCTCGGGTTCGCAGAAGCCCATCTCGCTGATCGCGATGAGCACCGGCCCGGTGAAGTTCTCGTAGAACTGCGCCACGTCCACGTCCGCGGCCGTCACCCCCGCCCGCCCCCACAGGCGCTCGCCGACGGGGCGCATGTGCGCGGTGGGAAAGGGCGTCTCGTTGAACGCGCCGATCCCACCGCCTCGTTCGAGCCCCTGCGCGGCGGCCAAAATCGGGACGGCCGCGTGGCGCAGGTCGCGCGCGCGCTCAGTCGTCGTCACCACCACAGCCGCGGCCCCGTCGTTTTCGGGGCAGCAGTCGTACAGGTGAAAGGGCTCGGCGATCCAGCGCGACGCGTGGTAGTCCTCGCGCGAGAGCGGCGTGCCGTAGCGCAGGGCCCGCGGGTTGTGCTGCGCGTGCTCGTAGCAGGCCAGCGTTACGTCCGCGAGGGCGTCCTGCCCCAGGCCGTGCTCGTACATATACCGCTGGGTCTGCATCGCGTTGATCTGGGCCGCGCTGACCAAGCCGTACGGCGCGGTGTAGGCGTCGGGCGCGGGGGCGCGCGTCCGGCCTGTTTTTTGTGACATCGTGGACCAGCCGATCATGGCCTGCCCGAAGCGCTCGAACTGGCCCTGGGCCACCGCGCGGAACACCACGACGTGTTGCGCGTACCCCGCGATGACCGCGGCATCCGCGATCGCGACCGCAGACCCTACTCCGTTTCCGCCCCCGCCGTACGTCTGCGCGGTGAAGTCCACCTTGGAAAGACCGAGCGCGGACGAGAGGCGCACGGGGTCGTTGCGCGAGTCCACGTACGACACGAAGCCGTCTACGTCCGAGAGCCCGAGACCCGCGTCTTCCACCGCATTGCGGATGGCAATGCACGCCAGCTGAAACTCGGTCTCGGGGGCGCCGCCTCGCTTGTAGTAGTTCGACTCGCCCACACCGGCGACGGCGGCTCGACACTCCATCGGAACTCCTCGTTCGCGACCCCGAGGAGTATACACGCAGCGCCTGGCGACCTGGGTCGCAGAGCACGGCATCGACTCCGATGGACCTCATCGAGGGGCACGCGATCTCCTCTTGCAGCGGCCGCCCCGACTCGAGCCGCCCATCGGTCCGTCCCTGCGCCACGAAGGCGAGGAGCTGAGCGCAGCGGCGCGCCGCCTGGTCCTCGAGCTCGACCATGGCGTCTTGCCCGTGCAGGGCCCTCCAAGCGCGGGCAAGACCTACATGGGAGCGCGCATGATCTGCGAGCTCGTCCGGGCCGGCAAGAAGGTCGGCGTAACCGCCGTCAGCCAAAAGTCATCAACAACCTCCTGAAGGCCGTCATCGAGGCTGCGGAGGATCGATACGCAGGCGAGTGTTCTTGGCGGAGTTTCGCTCGGACGTCGAAGGCCTACTGACGCGGGAGGCCGTCGAGGCCGTAGTCGTGTCGGGTCGACGCGAGCTGCCGCCCGAGCGTGGAGTGTCCTACCATGGGCACGATCGGTGGCGAGGCACATGATGACGACGCGCTCCCCGGGAGCGAGCTCTGCGTACTGCTTGATGCAGGTTGCGTCCATACAGGTCCCTTGCGGGCCCCGCAGAACCTCGATTCGCTCCAGGTCCGACATGATGGCGCTCGACGTTGTGCTGCGCGGCAGGTAGACGCCGTCCAGGTTGAACGCCACCCTGGGCTTGCCCGAGCTGGTGCCGAACTCGGGGCCCACGCCCCGCAGGGTTGCTGGGAGTAGCTCTCGACCTCGGCATACACGAGCCTGCGCACCTGGAACTGGATGTTCCCGACGCGAGTCCAGATCGCTTCGCTGGATCTCCTCAGCGGAGTCAAGCTCCCGCTCGTTCTCGTGCAATCACCGGCAGATCTCGACGCTTCGAGGTGGGCGGAGCCACGCTCTCCTCCGCACTCGAGGCACTCATCCAGCAGCGGCCCGGCCTCGCTTACCACCTCTTCGTCGACGCCCGCCAGATGCGACGCCACATTCTGTGCTTCTGCAACGACGAGTACCGGCGCGGCCGCGCTGTCGAAGATCCCTACTCGAAGCGACCGCTGAGTTCGATACTGGTATGTACCCTAGGGCCGACCGAGCGTCCGCGCGGAGAAATCAGTGGAAGCGATATTTGAGCTCTACTCCGTAGCGCCGGGGATCCGCGTAGAGGCGCATCTGACCACCGACCGTTGCGACATCGGCCACTGAATACAAGTGGTCTTTGTCTCCGAGATTGTTGACGAAGAAGTGCAGCTCAAAGTCGCCGAGCGTGTCCTCGAGCCTTCCACCTGCGGTGGCGAGGATGACCCGCGCGTTGGATAAGCTGTAGCTGGACTGTTCGGCGTAGGTTTCGTTGAAAGACGTGAAGTAGTAATTGTCCGACCAGGAATACTCATACCGAAGCGAGGCCGATCCAAGGTCCGAGATGGGCACGGTGTAGTCCCCGCTGATGAAGAAGCTCTTGTCGGGGGCACGGGGCAGCTGATTCCCTTTGAGGTCCTCGATATTGCCGAAGAACGGGTTAAGTGAGAAGTATTCCTCGAACTCGGCATTCTGGATGGAGAGCCCGGCAGTCAACTGGAATCCCTCGAACGGGAAGGCACGCAGCTCGGCTTCGAAGCCCAGCACCTCGGCGTCCGCGGCATTCTCAATGGTAGAGGAATTCGCGATGTTGACGATCGCCTGGTAGTCTTCGTAGTCGTAGAAGAAGCCGACGAGATTCAACTGGAGGCGGTCGTCGAGCCACTGGCTCTTCACACCGATCTCGTAGGACCAGAGGCTTTCCTGATCGAAGTCCCCCCCACAGACGTCGGCATTCATGCCGCCGCCCTTAAAGCCGCGACTCACCGATGCGTATGCCATGACGGATTCCGCGACGTCGAAATCTACGCCGAACTTCGGGGTCCAAGAGGTGAAGTCGAGGTCGCTCTCCAGCCCTTCGCACAGGATAAAATCGTGGCCAAAGCCGGGGACGTCCTCGAGCCCTGGGACTCCAAAAGACACAAGCTGATCGAAGTCCTTCTCCTCGTCACTGTATCGTATGCCGACGGTTGCGCGGAGGCGCTCGGTCACGTGGTACGTCGCCTCCCCGAACAGGGCCCAAGCCTCGGTGTCCTGATCCATAGCGAAGATAAAATTGTCGACGATTCCCGCGTCCAGCACGTCAAACCCAGTTCCGCCGGCGTCCAGGATCTCCTGCGCCAAGGCCGCGAGATCGGGCAGTGTGTAGAAGAAGGAAGTATCGGCGCGGTCCTTGAAGAAGTACGCTCCGACCACCCAGTCGAGTTTCCCGTCGCCCGCGGAGCTCAGGGTGAGCTCCTGAGTCCACACCTTGGAAGTATCTTCCTGATTGGTGTTTATAAAGTTGGCCTCGGTTCCATCGAGGTCCCCATCGAGCTCCATCCTGTTATAGCGGAACGACGTGATGGAGTTGAGCGTCGCGTCACCAATCAGCGGCAGTCCGTGAAGGTCCAGCTTCATGGTGCTGCTGATTCCCCAGATGCGCTTCTCGTTGTCCAGCTTCCTGTCGACGTTGACGCGTTGGGCGTCCGGTTCCAGAGTGCCCCCGAACGTCAGCGGACCGAACGGGATTAGCTGGCCGGCGTGCTGGAAGGTCGGCCCATTTCCACGGTCGCGTGCCCAGTCGTAACGCACCAGGATCTCAACGTCTTCGGTGGGGGTGTAGCGCAGCGAGCCTCGAAGCGAGTGGTGATCGGTGTCGTCGAGCTTGTCCCCGTTGACATTGTTCCGCCTCAGGCCGTCGCTCTGGTCCGTGGTGTAGCTCAGCCGCAGACCCAGGTTCTCGTTAATCGGGCCGCCGAGAGCAGATCGAATGCGGTAGCGGTTGTTGTCTCCAACCAGGGCGGAGAACTCCGCTTCCGTAGATTCGGGCGGGGTCTTCGTCCACAGATTCATCGCCCCTCCGGTTGCATTCCGGCCGTAGAGCGTTCCTTGCGGACCTCGGAGCACCTCGATTCGCTCCAGGTCTTCGTAGATCCCGTTCGAGATGTAGGAGCGGGCCTGGTAGACGCCATCGATGTTGAGAGCGACTCCCGGCTCACCCAGGATGGGTACGTCGAGGCCGACGCCGCGCACCGTGATGTACGTGTAGCCGATCCCGCGGGCGAAGGTCATGCCGGGAACCTGGAACTGCACCTTCTCGAAGCTGTCCAGGTCGCTGCGTGCGATGTCATCCGCAGAAAAGGCCGAGATCGCGATCGGTGTGGTCTGCAGGTTCGTCTCGCGACGCTGCCCCGTCACGACGAGCTCCTCGATCTGGGTCCGTCGGCTCAGGGAGGTCGCCTCTTCGGCCGCTTCTTCGGCCTCCTCTTCGACCAGTGCGGGCGGAGCCGGCACATCCACGTCTTCTCCGCTCGCCTCATCTCCGAGCGCGGGTGACGCAATGAGAGGGGCGCAGAGGGCGAGGGATGCGCCGTAAACAAAGAGCCGGCCTAAGTCAGTCGAGGGATTGCGCATTGTGCGGCCTCCATATTCGGTGGCCAGGTGCTATCCCGGCTCCCAGCGTAGTCTGTCTCTCGCAATTCTTCCAGGTGAATGAGCATACGCTCGCCCGGTCCGCCCAGTCAACCGCATAGTGCGTTGTTGAATCCGAGCGATTTCCGGCCAGTTACAGATCATCCCCGCCCGGAAGAACTCCACAGGAGGGAACCTCTAACTGGGCACCTCCTCGGTGCCACCGACTTACTCCAGCAGCTTGAACGAGACCGCCGCGAAGAACCCCACCAGCGTCGAGATTCCGACCCGCGACCCCGAGCCCGCCAGGTGGACGGCTTCCGGAATCATGGTCGAGACGATCGTCGTGATCATGGCCCCGGCGGCGACGCCCTCGATGGCGATGAGCGCGTAGTGGGGAACCGCCCCCCCAATCGCGTACCCGACACCGGCGCCTGCCGCCGTGATCACCATCAACGCGCTCCACATCGAGAGCACGCGCATTCGGCTCCATCCCTGTGTCCGCATCGCCAGTGAGCTCGACAGCGCCTCTGGGAAGTTCGCCAGGAACAGCCCCGCGATCAGCGTGTAGGGGACGACCTCCGCAAAGGCCACGTCTGTTCCGCTCGCGAGGCGTCCTCTCAGTATCCCGAGGAAACCCGATCCGATCACGATGCTCTCGGGGATTCCGTCGATCAACATTCCGAGCCACACCGCGAGCCCGGCGCCGCTGCGCGCCTCTGCAGCCTGCCGGATCTCCGCCGGGCTCGGTACGACTGTTCCCTGTCGCAAAGCACCGATCGCCTGCTCCCCCCAGCTCTGTTCCATCTGGCTGCGAACTGCATCGCGCTCGCGGATCTCCTCCAGTCGCTCGCTGGCCATCTCGCGAAAGCCCAGATCAAACTCCGGACACTCCGCACGCCAGCGCTCGAAGTCCGCTCCGCGCAGCACCAGTGCCTCTACGCGCCCTTTTGCTTGCGCAGAGACGGTGCGCGGAATACCGGCCAGCAGCGGAAGCTCGCCAAAGATCCCCCCGGCCCCCACGGTGCGGACGTGCTCGCCGCCGCGACTGAGCTCGACCTCACCGGACCGGACGAAGAAGAGTTCGTCCGCGACCTCGCCCTCCTCAAACAGGGTCTCCTCTTCGGAGTACGACTCCGCCCTCACATCGCGGATCAGCAGCTCGACCTGTTCGGAGGGGAGCTTCCAGAGCAGCGGAATCGCGCAGAGTTCCTTCAGATAGGACTCGTTCCGCTGTCGCGCCTCTCGTGTGAACCAACCGATGGCGGTCGAGACCTTGCGCAGAAACCCGCCTCGCGACGCGAGCGCGCGATCGACCGCAACGAAGAGAAGTCCTCCCGCCAGTGCGCCCGCGGCGAGGATCCAGAAGGCAGCCGCACCCGCGTGTCCGCCGCTTTCGCCAATGTGCTGCACGGTCGGGGCGACCAGTTCGATGGTGACCGCCGCGATCAGTGCCCCGGCGCCGAACGCGGCCAGCACAGCCGCGGTCGACAGGCTGGGCCGCAGAGCCAACCCCACGGCTGACCCCAGCGGGAGCGACACGGCGCTCAGCCCGCCTAGCGAAACTGCCCAGAGCGTGACCGCCCTCTGGCAGAGTCCCTCGGGGGTTCCCCGAGTTCTCCGGGTCAACCAGGCGACGCCGCGGAGCGCCCCGGACTTGTTCGCGCTTTGTCTGGCGCGTGCTCGCGCCGATGCCATCGTGACGACGGGCGAGATTCTTCGGCATGAGCCGGGCCTTGTGCACCGCATCCCGACAACCGCACCGGAGCTCGCTGATCTGGGCGAGTGGCGCGCGGAACGACTTGGTCGCCCGACCCCACCCCTGAGTGTGGTGCTCAGCTCCGGTCGGGGACTCGACCTTCTTCATCCGCTGTTCCAGAGCGGACCCTGCCTGGTCTACACAGGCGACGAAGGCGCGGCGAGCCTTGCCTCGGCGGCGGGCGAACGTGGAGTGATGCTCAAGGCGAACACAAACCCATCGCTCCGACAGGTACTGCGTTTTCTGCGCGAGGAACGGGGGTGCGAGACCGTGAGCATCGAGGCGGGCCCCTCCACCGTGCGCGAGCTCTACAGCGACCCGCTCGCCATCGATGAGCTGATGCTGTCCGTGTACTAGGAGACGGAGCTAGCTTCGGACGCGATCGGCCCGGCCTTCATTCAGATCTCCGAGCTAGAGGTCAGCTTTCCGCTCGCCAGTGAGCCAGTGGAGGTCGACGAGCCCTCGGGGAGATGGACCTTTCAGCGCCGGGTTCGCAAGAAGTGACGCCCAATTCATCACTGGAGTAGGGTATCGAGCAGAGAACGCACATAGACACGGAGGCACTCCATGACATCGGACATCGTAGAGATAGAGCAGCTGCTTCATCGCTACTGCCACTCCGTCGATCGCGGCACCGTCGATGACGTAATGCAGGTCTTTCACCGCGACGCTGTCCTTCTTCCGCGCTACGAGTCGGAAGAGGCGTACAAGGGCGCCGATGCGGTGCGGGGATGGTACGAGCGCTACTTCGACACCGTGCGAAAAGGGACCAAGATCCTGCGCCACAAGATCAGTGCGCCCCTCATTCAGGTGGATGGTCGGCAGGCGAGCGCGGTCTGCTACCTCGACGCAGACTCCGTCTCGACCGAGGGAGAAGCGGGCGGCGCGGGCGGCCGCTACGAAGACAAACTTATTCACGATGGCGGGCGCTGGTGGATCGCCGAGCGGGCCATCATCGTGGACGGGAACTATTCGCTCGGTGAAGCTCGGGAGCTCTCGTAGCCGAAGATCCGTTGCAGGTCAGCGGTGCTGGAATTGACGGAAGATGAGCGAGCCACACGGCGAGGTCGAGGTCTTCAGTGCGGGCTGTTCGTTGTGCCACCGGGCGGTGTCGCTTGTCTTGAACCTGGCCCACGAATCCCGCGAGGTGGTAGTCCGCGACATGCGAGATCCAGCGGTGGCCCGGAGAGCTGGGGAGCTCGCTATCCACTCGGTTCCGGCAGTGGTCATCGACGGGAGGCTTGCCGACTGCTGCGTGGGGAGAGATCCTTACACGGAGGCCCTGCGAGCTGCAGGGATTGGCAACCCGTCGGACCGTAGCGCAGTTGCGGGAATTCCCCTCTGCTAGGGGCCTAGCGAGGGTCGAGCCGAACAAAGTATCTCGATGGAAAACCTGTCAAAACTCGAATCACGATGCCCAAGGGCTTCTCGGCATTGACGCGATCGTGCTCTTCATCCGTGACTGGTACTGCCAGATAAGCGGCTTTCTCACCATCCATTGTGAGTTGCACCTCCGGATTCTCTAACGCTTGCTTGTACCACGCCCGAGGCCAGTGGTTTGCTGCGACGTGTAGTTGGCCATCAGTTTCAAGGCGAGACAGGACTCGATCGCTTGTGTTTCCATCCTCATCCGTGGTCGTGATGACTATCGAGCTCGGATCTGCTGGTTGGTAATACCCTAGCAGGGACTCAAAGACCACGACGATTCCTATGTAAGCGAGAAACAAGGCTGCCAGGACCTTGACGACCTTCACTGTAGGACTCCTAGGGCGGTTTGTGTTCTTCGAGTTACGGGTGATTTGGGTCTAGCTGGTCGAGTGTCCGCGAAACTAGTGCGTCGGGTCATCACAACTCCGCCAGCTCCCTCCCCACCCGCTCCGCGTGCCCCGTCGCGCCTGGCCGAATAAGCAGTCCCTCGAGCCAACTCAGTGGCGGCCGAACTCTCTTCGGTACTCTCCACATTCACGCTCGAGCTCGGACAGCAAGTGTCTCATTTCCGGCTCTTCCCGAAGAGACGCGAGGTGCGGATCATCGCGAAACACAGCGAAGTTCGGGAAGCCACATGTAGTCGCCTCTCGGATCTTCTGAATGGCATCGTTCGGCCTGCCGAGGACAGCATAGGTAGCCGCTGCATAGTGCCATGTGTGGTGTATGTGGCCCAGAAACGGCTTGTCTTGCATCGCCCGCGTCAAGGCCGCTTCCGCTTTCCCAGGTTCACCACGTCTCGCCCACAGGAGAGCCTCGCTGGCATCGAGCATGGGGTCGTCGCCGATCACCTGGCGCGCCCGGTTCAAAGCCTCCTCGGCTCCTGGAAGGTCGTTGTGGTAAAGGCGCACCACAGGGTGGAGGAGGTGGCCATACGTGAATGTCGGATCCGCATGGAAAGTCCGGGCCATGAGTTCCCCCGCCTCCTCGTTGCGGCCCTGGAACATGGCTAACTGCGCCATTTGCTGCAGCGCCAGTATGTCCGTGAGCTCGCGGGTGTAGCTCTCGGCCCAGAGGTGCTCGTCGGCGTCGGCGCGAATCAGCTGGGCGGTGATGCGCACCTGCGTCCCGGCGCGCAGCACGGAGCCCTCGATCACCCCGTCGACGTCCAGCTCCCGCGCGATCTCGCGAAGCGGCTTGTGCACGCCCTTGTACTGCATGGCCGAGGTTCGCGAGATCACCCGGAGCGCCCGGATGCGGGCCAGCGTCGCCGTGAGCTCCTCGGTTAGCCCGTCGACGAAGAACTCCTGCTCCGCCTCGCCGGACAAGTTGTCGAGGGGAAGAACGGCGATGGAGCGGATCGGCCCGGGCGGGCGCGCGGTAGAGCCAAACTCGCCGCCCGTTCCCCAGATCAGAAGGGCCGCCACTCCCGCGGCGGGTGCCTCCGCCCGCTCGGCCGCGAAGAGGAGGGCGCGGTACACGCGCACCGGGTCGGGGATGTTCTTGACCGACTTCTCCCCGAGATCCTCGAAGTCCACGCTGATGCGGTGCCGCACCTGATCGTGGACCGTGGACGAGATGCAGATGCCGCCGGCGTCGGCCAGCGCCTCGAGGCGCGCGGCGATGTTGACCCCATCGCCGTAGATGCGGCCGCCCTCCACGCGGACGTCGCCCATGTGGATGCCCATCCGGAAGTCCATCCGGTGGTCGGCGCTCAGGCTGGCGTTGCGGGCGCGCAGGACGCGCTGTACCTCGATCGCGCAGATCACCGCGACCGCGCGCCCCCCACGGTGTAGGGGCTCGAGGGACGCGACGGCGTGTGGACCTGATCCAGTTGAGCGACGTCTCCGCGCGATCGACGGGGTGCCCTCTCATCTGGTGGGGAACTCCGCGGGCGGCTCTCATTTCGGGTTGCCGCCCACACGAGTGGCCCTCGAGGCGTACCTGGAGATGCTCGATGGCACGGGTCTGCCGTGGTCGGTTGCGACCCTCGGTAGTGGGTCAGTTTGAGCCGAGGGTAGTGGGTCAGTTTCGGGGTGCCAGGGATCGGCCCGCGAGGGTTCGCTAGTATTGTGGTTGTGTCTCCCACAAAGAAGAAGCGCCCGCGCGATCCTAACAAGCTGGCAAAGCTGATCGTGGACGCCACAACCGGGGACGAGCCAAAGGAAGAGGAATCGCCCCGGACCCGGCGTTCAAGGAAGGCTGGTAAGGTTGGCGGACCAGCGCGTGCCAAGAAGCTTACGCCGGCTGAGCGATCCGAGATCGCTCGAGTGGCGGCGCAGGCGCGCTGGAAAAAGCGTTCCGACTAGTCTCCCTCTCCATCGCCACTCTCGGACTCGAACTTTCGTTCCTCGACATCCTCCGTGAAATCAAGCGGGATGATGATCGGATCATCCTCGCGATGTACGGAATTGAAGTGGTCCGCATCGAACGTAAGCTGGGTACAGTCTCCGACGATCTGTTCTCGGCGTCGCACGAGTGACTTCTGCATAAACGGGCGACTCTCGTGGTCGATGTCACCCCAGAACGTCATCTGCTTGCCGTCCTTGGTTTCAGAGACGGCATGGTTCACTCGATACGGACGTTTCGTCAGTTCGTCCCGCCGGATCTCCTGTCTCCATGCCCGCGACATCTCGTCTGCCAGCCGACTCATCGGTTCCTTCGGTTCGGGCAGCTTCAGATAACCCCGACTGACGGTCCATCGCGCCACCTCAAGAGTTGTGAGGGGGCCGTCATGGCCGGTTTCTTGACGATATTGGCGCTGAAGTCGCTGGAGGAGTTGCGCTCTATTCACTGTCTTCTCCTATTCGACTGAAGCGATCGTGCCCCAGCCATCTACTTCCACCCCGGGCAGAACCTGAGAGCGAATCTTGACAAGGTGGTTTGTGAAGATGTCCCATCGTCTCAAGTGGTGGCGCACCTGGCCGGCGACGAGCCCAGGGTGAAGCCGTCGCTTTCCGGCAAAGGCCCGGATGGATCGTTCCGAGAACGATGGTGACTTGCGAGCAACGAACGACGCAAAGTCATCGCTAGGAACGCAGAAATTAGCGGCGGCATCGTTGGCCTGCCGCTCTTCCTCTGGAAGATCATCTCCTGTACCAGCGCGCTCTCCCTCTAGTTCCGCGTCGATCATAGGGGTTTTCGTAGAGCGTCCGTGTTCACAAAGCACATGCTCGATTTCGTGACGCAAAACGAACCAGAAGTTGTCGATGCGATCGAAGCGCATTGACATGCCGATTACAGGAGACTGGCTGTTCAGCCAGAAGCACACGCCGTCGATGTTCGCCTTTGGCAGTGGCTCCACCACGAGAAAGCGGATCCCGGCGTCTTCCATAATCCGAGGGACGTGTCTCGCTTCCTCAGGAGCGGAGAGAAGACCGCTGAGCTGATCGACCGCCTTCTCTGCACGCTTTCGCGTGTAAGTCTTCTGGAGGATCATCTGCGACGCCATCTTGTGAACTCGATGTAGCCACGCCATCTGAACTGGCGTGGTCGGAGCATTCGTGTCTTGCTTTTTCGTCGCATGAGGGAATATCGGAATGTCCTCAGGGCTCACCGTCCCGAAAAAGCGCATAACACTACGTTCGATTGCTTCAACATCGCGGCCGTCTTCGGATCCGATCCAGCCGCGCTTCATCATTGCGGCGATCGGCAAGGCAGAGAAGAGCGCAGCGCGACGCGCCAAGCCAGGATCAGGTCCCGAGATCATGGACGCACGCGCAAGCTCGTAGTCCTTCTGGATGGCTAGAAACCGCGCCGCCTCGATTCCAAAGATGCGTTCTAGGTCGAGTGCCATCTTGGCGTCGAGTTCTCGGTTACCAGCCAGTGTCGCGTTGACGGTCGAGTCGCTAACCCCCAGCACGAGCGCTAGGGTTCGCTGGGTCCATCCGCGATCGTCAAGTAGCTGCCGAATGAGTTGACCGGGCATCTTGTAGGGATCGGCGGCGGCGTCTGACATGAACCGAAGGGTGCCACAGCCCCGCACTGACATCAACGCTGAAATTCTGAATATACGAAACTGACCCAAATGCTTGACTGATGATGAGATTCTGGACTACTTTCGGGGTGTGAACAGACTCTCAATCGTCCGCCGCGCCCAGATTGTCGCGTGCCTCGTCGAGGGCAACTCGGTTCGAGCCGCCTCCCGGATGACGGGCGCGGCCAAAGGCACCGTACTCAAGCTCTTGGCCGACCTCGGATACGCTTGCTGGGATTACCAAGACCAAGCCCTCCGGAATCTTCCGTGCCGGCGCGTCCAGTGCGATGAGATCTGGGCGTTTTGCTACTCCAAGGCCAAGAACGTCCCGGAAGAGAAGACAGGCCAGTTTGGCTACGGCGACGTTTGGACGTGGACCGCCATCTGCGCCGATACCAAGCTGGTCCCGTCCTTCATGATCGGACCGCGCGACTCGGGCATGGCTCGGTCTTTCATGTTCGATCTCGCCAGCCGGATGGAGGGTCGGATCCAGCTGACGACCGATGGCTACGGAGCCTATCCTCACGCCGTCGAGGACGCATTCGGCTCTGATGGGATCGACTACGCGATGCTTGTGAAGCTCTACGGTCCCGATCCCGCGAGCGAGACGCGCTATAGCCCAGCCAAGTGCACCGGATGCCGCCCGGAGACAAAGCTCGGAAGCCCCGATAGGCGCCACGTCTCTACATCCTACGTCGAACGCCAGAACCTCACGATGCGCATGTCCATGCGCCGCTTCACGCGACTCACAAACGCCTTCTCAAAGAAGGTCGAGAACCTGGAGCACGCTATAGCGCTACACTTCATGCACTACAATTTTGCTAGGATTCATCAGACCCTTCGGGTCACTCCAGCGATGGAAGCTGGCGTCTCGGATCATGTCTGGGAGTTGGAGGAGATCGTCGGGCTCCTCGGCTCAAACTGACCCACTACCGGGCAACCGGTCTCTGAAGGAACGCTTTCGTGGCGACTCGGCCGTCGCGGCAGAGGTGGCAGGCGTGGAGGGGACGCTGATCGAGCAGTACTCGCTTCTTGGTGAATACGACTTCTGTTCGGTGGTCGATCTTCCGAACAACGCCGCCGCGCATTCGCTGGGAGCGGCGCATCTGAGCATGCGCGGTGTCGAGCGCGTCGTGCTCCCCGCCATGGACGTCGACCTCTTCATCCGCCTCGTCGGCCAGACGACCGAGACGACCGGACCCCACCGCTGGCAGATCCGCTGGCCCGCGCGCATGACTCGAAGGCTGGCGCGCCACTGGGTACACACACGGTACGCGCGCCGCTACTTCGATCCTCTCGTCATCGACGGTAGCGAGCGGTTGAGGGATCTCAGCAGTCCGGTGATCTTCATCGCGAATCATGCGAGCCACCTCGACATTGCGGCGCTGATCGCCGCCATTCCGTCACGCTACCGCGACCACACCTACTTCGGATCAGCGGCGGATCGCTGGTTCATCAAGGGCCGCAAGGAAATCTACAAGCAGGGCTGGTGGCGCTCACTCGTGTACGCCTCGTTTCCGATCCAGCGCGGTGGCGGTTCGCGCACCCTCCACTACGCCGAGTGGCTGATCGATCGGGGCGGCTCGATCGGGATCTTTCCGGAGGGCACGCGAACCACCACGGGAAAGATCGGGAAGTTCCGCCACGGGCCTTCGATCCTGGCTCTCAAGAAGCAAGTCCCCGTCGTGCCGATCTACATGGACGGGCTGCGCAGCCTGCTGCCAAAGGGCTCGTCGGACTGGCGATCTGGTCCCGTCCACGTTCTGATCGGTGAGCCCATCCGCTTCGGGCCGGACACCGAGGTCGCGGATGCGACCCGCATGCTTCACCACACCATGGAGGACCTCCGCCTCGAGTGTCGTGCGCAGCGCCACGGATTGCCGCGTCCGGAGCGACACGCCGCCTGACGGCTCAGGGGACTGACTACTGCCCCCGGGGGCAGCTTTCCAACGCGACCGAGAACTCGTCGAACGCCGCCCCGCCCTCCTCCAACACGCGCTCGATAGCCATGGCGACGCCGTCTTCCTCGTTGGTCCCCGTCACGGCGGTGGCGGCGGCCTTGACGGCGTCGCTCGCCTGTCCCATCGCGAAGGAGGCGCCGGCAGCCCTGAAGAGCTCGACGTCATTCTCGGCGTCCCCGAGGGCCACCACCTGCTCGGCCGCGATGCCGAGATCCTCGCACGCGGCCGCCAGGGCGAGCCCCTTGTCGGCGCCGGTAGCCGTGAGAGTGAGAAGCTCGTGGCCCTGGGTCGTGATCGAGGTGACGAAGCGGACCCGATCTTTCCACTCCCTTGCCAGGGTCTCGTGCACGAGCTGGCGGATCCGACGGCCTTGAATCATCACGATCCGCGGATCCCCTTGGGCGGCACGCCGCAGGCTCGGCACGCGGCGAATCTCTGGCAGGAGCAGCGACGGGTCGACCTCTCCCTCGATCTTCATCAGCACGTCGTCGTCCTGAGCAGCGTATACGATACACCGATTCGCGTCGCAGACGTCAAAGAGCTGCTCGGCAAAGTGCTGTGGCAGCCGCACGTCCATCAGGTCCGCACCTTCTGGGAAGCGCCGTACCTCGGCGCCGGAGCAGGCAATGACCGGGCCGGTCAGGCCGAGTGTCGCACCGACGCGCTCCGCGTTCTGGTACCAGCGCGCAGTTGCGATGATGACGGACAGTCCTGCAGCACGGGCTGCCCCGATGGCCGCCCGGTTGCGTTCGCTCACCTCGTCATCGGGACCGAGCAGGGTGCCGTCGAGATCAATGGCGAGGGCCCGGGGCTCCACCCTACTCGCCGAGAGATTCGGCTACGCCGTACGCCTCGAGCATGGCATGGAAGCCGGCGACGTCGTGTGAGAGCACGACCAGATCGTAGCGCTTGCCATCCCGGTCCTTCACGTGCTCCTGGAACAGACCCTCGGGCTTGAAGCCGAGTCCCTGGAAGATCCGTATGGCCGCATCCTGGTCCGGGGTCATGCGCGCGGTGATCTTCTCGATCCCTGCCGACAGCGCCACCGCGAAGGCCTCCTGGGTGAGCAGTCGCCCGACCCCGCGACCGCGCGCCGAGGGCGCCACCAGCACTCGCAGCTCGGCGACGTGGCGCGACCAGGGATCGCGCTCCGGCTCGATCGTGGCGTAGCCCAGCACCGCGCCATTCTCCTCGGCGAGCACGGTTGCCAGGTCGCCGCGCTCGAGATCGTCGATCCATGCGTCGAGAGCGCGTGGGCTCGTGATGTCGCGGTGCATGAAGAGCAGATCGTGCTCCGGAACGCCCTGGGCCAGGACCTGCAGCTTGGGTCGGTCGTGGGAGCTCATCAGGTCGATGCGCACCGTTTCGCCGTTGACCTGCACCTCGCGGGGGTACTCGCGGTCGATCTTCACAGCGAGCGCACCGACAGCCAGGCGTCCAGAGCGGGCCACATACGGCGCACGGCATTCGGGCCGGAGATCAGGCTGACGTGACCGCCCTTGAGCACGATCGCCTGTTTGTCTTCGCTGCCCACTGCGTCCACCAGCTCCCTGGCTGCCTCATAGGGAACGATGTGGTCGTGCTCGGCCATCACGTTCAGGAACGGCACCTGAATCCTCGAGACGTCGACGAGCTTTCCTCCGAGCCGGAACTCGCCCTTGTAGAGCTTGTTGGCCCACTGCAGCTCCTTGGTGCTCTGCCGGAAGCACTCCCCCGGGAAGGGAATCTGCTCGTTTCCCCAGCGATCCAAAACGCGGTACGAGCGAACGAACTCGTCGTTCCACATATTGTCCCAGAGCCGGATGCGCGCGGCGACGCGCGAGACGGGCCGCAGCATCTCGAACGACCGCACCATCATCTCCGCTGGAACGTTGCCCAGCGTGTCGACGATGCGATCGACGTCGAAGTGCTTCGGGTCGGAAAACTCCTTGAAGAGGCCCATGCCGTCGTAGTTGTACGGGGTCGTGAAGCACACGAGGTTCTTCACTGGCCCGTCCGTGTGGAGCGCCGCGTACATCAGGGCGAGCGAGCCGCCCATGCAATAGCCCGTAAGCGAGATATCGGGCTCGCCAGAGTCCTCGAGCGCGCGGTCGATGCAGTCGGGAATGAAGTCGAGCACGTAGTTCTCCATCCGCAGCCGCGAGTCCTCCGGGCGGGGCTCGCCCCAGTCGATCATGTAGACGTCGTAGCCCTGGTTCAGTAGGAACTCGACCAGGCTCTGGCCCGGAGTGAGATCAAAGATGTACGAGCGGCTGACGAGCGACATGACGAGCAGGATTGGGACGCGGTACACCTCGTCGACCTGAGGTGTGTAGTGAAACAGTCGAAGCGTTCCGCGGCTGTAGATCTCGTCCTTAGGCGTCATGCCGACGTCCGGCGCATCGGCGCTGAGGTACTGGAGGCCCTTTACTCCACGCTGCAAGGAGCGCTCCACCTCCTCGCGCACGCGGTCTCCGATGGACTTGCGATCGAGCTCTGGTGCGGTCGTCATTGCCTCTCCTCGGTCGCTTTGGTGGCTTCGCTCGGCGGACGGCGCGTACGCCGTGGGCCGCGAGGCCGGGCTTGCGTCGGAGCATCAGCCGCGGGGTTCTCGCCCGAACTCGCGAGGCGCCGATTCAGCCGCTGCAGCTGCGCCTCGATCCGCACGATGCCCTCCTCCAGCTCGGAGAGGCGCTTCCCCAGCTGAATTATGTCGGTGCGGGTGGGCAGGTTGATGCTCTGAAAGTGGCGGGCCCAGACCTCCCACGAGCGCTTCTGCGCGTCGAGGGCCGCCTCCGAGAGCCGCGACCGGAGCGTGTTCACGTCATCTCGGGCACTGAACTCCGAGAGGATCTCGTTTACCCGGCGCTCCCCGCGATCGAGCAGGCCGCGCAGGGTCTTGAGGGGGTCGAACGCTTCCCGCCGGCTGTCCGCCATCACTCCACTCCCGCCAACCCCCCGCGTTCCACTCTACTGGCAGCGCTCGCTGCTGTGAAGGCCATGTGGTAGAGGTGGTGGCATAGGGGAGAAACATCCGCATGTCGCTTGCCGAGCTCACGGATCGCTATCCACGCAAAGTCGCGCTCTCGAACGGGTCGAACATCGAGATCCGTCTGATGACGCCGCAGGATCGAGATGCGGTGCTCGCGTTCGCGAACGCCTTGCCCCAGGAGGACCTGCTCTTTCTGCGCGTCGATATCACGGACCCGGGGGTGGTCGACGATTGGGTCCGGAACCTCGAGACGGGTGATTCCACCTCGTTGGTGGCCTTCGACGACGACGCCCTCGTGGGCTACGCAACCGTCCACCGCAACCCCGCCCCGTGGACGCGTCGCGTCGGCGAGATCCGTGTGAACGTGGGTCCTGCGGTCCGAAGCCTCGGCCTGGGACGCAACCTCACCTCGCAGATCTTCGATCTGGCGCGGGCCAGAGGACTGAAGAAGCTCACGGCTCAGATGACCTCCGATCAGCAGGGGGCGCAGGCTGCGTTCCGGCGGCTGGGCTTCGTAGCCGAGGCGCTGCTGGCCGACTACGCCGAGGATCGGGAAGGGAGCCCTCGCGACCTCGTCATCATGTCGTACGACATGGAAGGCCTCACCGAGACGATCGAGGAGCCGCTGCGCCTGTAGGCAGGATCGCTGGCGCACTCAGGCCGCCGCCTCCCTGGCGCTGTGACGGCGCGCCTCCTCCAAGAGCTCCCCGAAGGCCTCGTCGAGATACGAGCGCATTCGATCCACGTCAGGCAGCAGGCGCGGGTCACTCGTCAAGCAAAACGCCAGCTCCTTGTTGTAGCTGCAGACCGCTACGCCGTAGCCGACCATCCCGCTCAGCATGAGCTCCGCAGCGAGATCGAGCAGCTTGTGTCCCTGGATGTACTGCGGGACCTGCATGAAGGGAACGTTCGTGCAGACAAAGTTGTAACCGAAATGGGGCAGGCTCACGCCCGTCCTGGGGGGAACCGGGAGAGGCATCCGCGCCGCTAATGCCGTCGGATCCAGGGCGCTCCCGACCCAGAGCGTCTGCGCCATCGCTGCGGGAGCGATCGTCGGCGCGGACTCCATCATCAGCTCCAGCGCCTGCGGCTCCCGATTCGCCTTGATGCGCTCGGTCTCCTCCCTCACGCTCACGAGACGATCGACGACGCCCATCGGCTTCGCCTGGAACATGGGGAACATCGCCGACACGCGGTTGCCGAGCGCTCCGCTCTCGTCCTCGCGCCGCACGTTCACCGGGCACATCACGCGCATCTGCCCCTCGCGCGTGTTCTCGTTGTGGAAGCGCAGGTAGCGCGCCGCCGCTTCGACGACAGCGGTCAGGACCACGTCGTTCACGGTCCCTCCGAACGCGGTCCGGATGCGGCGGAAGTCCGCGAGGCTGTACCTGGTCCAGACGAACTTCCGCTTCGGTCCAACCGGCGACGCGTTCCAGGGCGCTGCGATGACGGGCGTCGTGGTCATGCGCAGGATCACCTCTGTGCCACGGCGCAGCATCTCGTTGCGCGAGCCGTCCCAGCGTGATGCCAGGAGCGGATTCTGCTCGGCCAGCGCGCGCAGGTTGTCGCCGAAGGCCTCGCCCAGCAGCTCGAGCGCACCCGGAACCGGCTGCACCTGCCACGGAGGTAGCGGAGGCAGCTGCTCCGCAGTCGGATCCACGTCCATCAGCACCGAGAGGATCTCCACTGCCGAGGCACCGTCGACCATCGCGTGGTGGCCGAGAAACAGCAGCACCGTGCGATCAGGCACGCCCTCCAGCACGTAGGTCATCCAGAGTGGCCGATCTCGCGGTAGGAGTGGCTCTGCCAGCGCCACGCCCGCGTCGATCGCGTCCTGCAAGCTGCTGCCCACAGGGAGCTTGTGCAGCGCGATGTGGTTCTCGAGCTTGAAGTCGGGATCGTCGACCCAGCGGGCGTGCGCGAGGTTGAGGGGCACGAAGGCGAGCTTCTGGCGGTAGCGTGGCACGAGATGCAGGCGCCGCCCGATCTGTTCGAGGACCGTCGCGAAGGGGATCACTCCCTCGAAGACGCAGAACGAGGAGCCGTGCATCGGCCCGCTCGCCGTCTCCCCATACAGAAAGGAGGCATCTTGATTCGTGAGCCGCACCGGGGGGGACCTCTCCCGCCACTATGTGGCGGAGCAGACCAGCAGGTCAACGGGGAAACGAGCTAGCCGGTGAGCACGTCCCGAAGCACTCGCGCACGTCGCGGCGCCGCAGGCGATCGAGAGCGGACGCGCGAGCCTGCAAGGCGACGTCGCTGCGGCGCGAGGTGTCCATGGGGTTCGGTCCCATGATGCGCTGATCGATCGCCGTCGGCTGAAACACCAGCACGTGGTTGCGGTGGCGCCGAACGAGCGCAGCCTCTCGTCCAAGCGTCGCGCGGCAGAGCTGGCGCAGTGCGAAGTCCGCGCTGAGCCTCAAACCCCGTCCGGCCGCGGACATCGGCGAGCTCACGATCACGAGATCCAGCTCCTCTTTCGCAAGGAGATCCAGGTTCGTGGGGGAGTGGACTCCGCCGTCGACGTAGCGCTCCGAGCCGATCTTCACCGGCGCGTAGACTCCGGGAATGGCACAGGACGCTGCAGCCGCGCGGGCTACCGTCGCCTCGCCCAGAGCATCTCGGCCAAAGACCACGCGGCGTGCGTCGGAGAGCCGTACCGCACACAGCCACAGAGGAGCCTCTGGCCAGCCCTTGTCGAATAGTGGCTCCAACAGCCGCGACAGCGGCTCCGAGGAGTGCGTACCCTCCGGTAGGGCCGCTGCCAGGAGGGCGCCTGGCCGTGCCGACCAGGGGCGGAGGAATGCCCGCGCGAGTGCCGCCGGCTCGGCCGGACCCGGAATCCCGTTCGTCCAGTCCGGGCGCAGCGAGGGAGGCTGAGGAAACGGACCCAGTCTCTCAGCCACGCGCTGGCCTTCTGCGGAAAGCTCGACGCCACGCGCACGCGCCAGCAGGTCCGCGGGCGGCACACCGGCCCTCAGGAGCGCCCCCGCCATCGCACCGGCGGATGTGCCGACGATTGGTGTTGCTCTCCTGGCGTCGAAGCCCGTCGCTTCCTCCAGGGCGGCGAGGACACCGGCATGAAAGGCGGCGCCAGTTGCCCCGCCCGCTCCCAGAACCAGTCCGATCCGCCTTCCCATGCCGCCGGGCGCAGCCCCGCAGACGCTAGGCCGCTTCGTCGCGAAGCTGATTCAGGTTCTCCACAATCGTTCCTCCGCGGCCCGTACGTGAGCCGCAGCGCATAGTCTACGACCACACCAACGACAGGTCTGGGGATACCGCGTGCTAGCATGCGACCATGAGCGACGAAGCACGCACGCTCGGGGCCATTCTGTACGAGGACTTCGAGCTCCTGGACCTGTACGGGCCGCTCGAGATGTTCGGGTCTATTGGGCCGGAGCTCCGGATCGTGACCGTGGCGGACGCGCCGGGCCCGGTCGCGTCGGCGCAGGGACCCGAAACGGTCGCCGACGTCGGATTCGACGAGTGTCCAGAGCTTGGCCTCATCCTAGTGCCGGGCGGGATCGGCACCGTGCCCCAGCTCGAGAACGCGAAGCTGCTGGACTTTCTCCGCGAACGCTCGCGCTCGGCCGAGATCACGATGTCCGTCTGCTCGGGCTCGGCCCTCCTCGCGAAGGCTGGCGTCCTGGACGGGCTCCGCGCGACGTCGAACAAGCAGTTCTTCGCTTTCGCTGAGAGCCAGAGCAACAAGGTGCGCTGGATCGAGGAAGCGCGCTGGGTGGAAGACGGGGCCACCGCGACGTCGTCGGGAGTGTCAGCCGGCACCGACATGGCACTCGGCATCATCGCGCGGCTCTACGGCCGCGAGCGTGCGGACGAGGTCGCGGCGCGCACAGAGTACGAGTGGCAGTCCGACCCGACACGCGACCCGTTCGTCAAATACCTGAACCGGGGCGACGCCAGCCGCCTGGTGTCGTCCCGCCACGGTTGAGGAGGAATCGGAATGGACCTCGGTTTGAAGGGCTTGAAGGCGATCGTAACGGGAGGGAGCCGCGGGATCGGTCGGGCGATTGCAGGCCTGTTCGCGGACGAGGGAGCGGATGTCGCGATCTGCGCTCGCACGAAGAAAGGCGTGGAGGCGGCAAAGAAGGACCTCGAGGCGCGCGGCTCAAAGGTCGTGGGAGAAGCCGTCGACGTCTCCGATGGAGATGCGCTCAAAGGCTTCGTCAGCTCCGCCATCGCGACGCTCGGCGGACTCGACATCCTAGTGAGCAACCCGACCGGCGGGAACGGGACCGACGAGGCGGCGTGGCGGGCGAACTTCGAGGTCGATCTCATGGGCGCCATCCGCAGCGTCGAAGCCGCAACGGCGGCGCTCAGTGAGTCTGAGAACGCCAGCGTCCTCTTCGTCAGCAGCACGGCCGCATTGGAGACCTTCGTGGGTCCGACGTCGTACAACGCGATCAAGGCGGCACTGATCGTCCACTCGAACGGACTTTCCCAGGCGTTGGCGCCCCAGGGGATTCGAGTGAACACGATCTCTCCGGGCCCGATCCTGATCGAGGGCGGCTCCTGGGACCGGGTCAAGAAAACCGTGCCAAAGCGGTACAAGAGCACGCTCGAGCAGATTCCGACGGGACGCATGGGAACCGCCGACGAGGTCGCCCGCGCCGCAGCGTTCCTGGCCAGCCCCGCTGCCGCCTTCATCACCGGCGTGAACCTCGTGATCGACGGGGGCTTCACGAAGCGCGTCAACTTCTAGGTTTCGGGGGCGTCCGACGAGCAAGCTCCGGACAGTTCTTCCGCCGCACCCTAGAATCGCAGTTCTAGCCAGAGGAGAGCAAGTATGGCAGCGCTGGAGCTGACGGGACTCGACAACAAGGTAGCGGTGGTCACCGGGGCCGGACGCATGCGGAGCATCGGTCGACCCATCGCCGTGGAGCTCGCAAAGGCGGGCTGCGACGTCGTCGTCACCGGCACCGGTCGAAATCCAGAGCACTATCCCGACGACGAGCGTGAGGCTGGGTGGCGAGACATCGACTCGGTCGCTGCTGAGGTTCGTGGCGTGGGGCGCCGCGCCTTGCCCCTGGTCAGCAACGTCTCGGATCCGGAGGCGTGCGGAGCGCTGGTCGAGCAGACCGTAAAGGAGTTCGGCCGCGTGGACTTCGTGGTCAACAACGCCGGAGCGGCACGGGGCAGCGATCGCGTCCCGGTGGTGGAGCTCGCGGTGGAGGACTGGCGCAAGGTGATCGATGTGAACCTGAGCGGCAGTTTCTATATGTCGCGCGCGTTCGGCCAGAAGCTCATCGAGCAGGGCGAGGGCGGGGCGATCATCAACATCTCCTCGATCGCTGGCAAGATGTTCCCACCCAACGCCGCCGCATACGCCGCGAGCAAGGCCGGCCTGCAGGCCCTGACCGCGAGCATGGCTCGTGAGGTGGGGCAACACGGGATCCGGGTGAACGCGATCTGTCCCGGCATCATCGATACGTACCGCATGGACGACATCCCGCGAGGCGAGGTGTGGAACAACATGGTCAAGCAGATGATCCCGGTCGGGCGCGCGGGCACGGGAGACGATATCGCCTGGGCCACGGTCTTCCTGTGCAGCGAGCAGGGCGCCTGGATCACCGGACAGTCCTACAATGTTGACGGTGGGACCGTGGTGCAACACTAGAGACTGTCTTGCTGGCAACGCGCGCGACCCGCTCGAGGGTGCGGGCGTGAGGTGTTGCGACTCAGCTAGGGCGCAGGCTCCACGACCGCTTCGTCGAAGTCGACGAGACTGAGACGGCCACCCATGCCCGACGGGCGGTAGGACGAGTAGCCCAGCAGCTGCCGGACGCGCTCCGGAAGGGTTCGAGCCACCTCGAGCGGCACCTGGAGGAAATGGTGCTCTTCCGGGCGTAGCCAGCCCATGACGTAGCTCACGTGCATGCCTCGGCGCCATTCGGCTGCGGTGGAGTTCACTCCGGCGCCGTGAAGGACCTTCCCTGAGTAGAGCAGCACCGAGCCGGCGGGCATGCTGGCTTTCGCGATCTCGTGGAGCTGCGGGCCGCGGGACTCGTCTTCCCAGCGGTTGCTACCGGGCACGACCCAGGTCGCACCGTTCTCCTCGGTGAAGTCGCTCAGGGCAAAGAGCGAGCTGACGGTCAGCTCAAAGTGGGGCCAGGGGAAGTGCGGCCAGTTGGCGTCGTCGCGGTGCATCATCTGAGCGGGCTCACCCGGCCCAACCACCATCATCTGGCTCGTGTTCAGCCAGTAGCTGCCGCAGTTTGGTAGCAACAGCGTGTCCGCGTATTCAAGCAGCGTGGGGTGCGTGAGTACCTCGACGAAGGAAGGGCAGCGTGCCGTCAACCCGCAGATGCGTTTGGTGTTACGACCGTGGAAGACCTGCCAGAGCTGCTTCTCGCTTCGGCTTCCCGGAGGAGTGGCGTCGAGTTGGGAGTCGAGCTCGGAGTTGAGACGTTTCATCAGGTCCGGCTCGAGGAAGTTGTGGACGATCACGCCCCCATCTCGCTCGATGACGGCCAGGATCTCTGACACGGGGGTATCCGCCCCGAGCCTCGTGAGCTGCGCCGGTTGGGTCTGCATGGCCGTAGGGTGGCCCAGAAGTGCGCAAATTGGAAGCGCGCTCAGGCGGGTATGGTGACGACCAGCAGGCACGCCGGTATCGGCGGCTCGACGACGGCGCCCGTCTGGATCTCGCCCTCTCCAGCAAGGAGGCTTGCAGTCGCGCTCATTCACTCCGACCCGGCTGCGGAGAGTACTTTACCTGCGTGTGCGGGTGGGCGAGACTCGTCACGTGAGCCCCGAGCCGGCTACCGGGAAGTGCCTCGAGCGAGCGGAGGACTTCATGTGGCGCAACGCGCGGCTGCTCGAGCGCAGCCTGTTTGCGCACCTGTTCGGACGCGGGTCCTCGCAGGCCATCCTCTCCGCGCTACGCGCCTATCGCAACCTCGACGGCGGCTTCGGTCACGCTCTGGAGCCCGACGTGCGCGCTCCCGACAGCATGCCGCTTCATACCGAGCTCGCGCTACGCGCGCTCAACGCCGCCGGCGTCTTGGACCCGGATCTCGCGCTGGGCTCGTGCGACTTTCTGACATCCGTCGCCGAGGACAGCGGGCGTGTTCCGATCGTGCTTCCGACAGTTCTGGATTATCCGCACGCGTCGCACTGGGAGCAGGGTGCGTTTGGCGAAAACTCGATCAACCCGACCGGCGCTCTGGTCGGACTGCTTCACGAGCAGGGCATCAAGCATGCATGGCTTGCGCGCGCAACCCAGTGGTGCTGGGTCCGTGTCGAGGAGCCGATCGGGGATGCTCACGAGATCGCCGCGGCACTGACCTTCCTCGAGCATGCGCCGGACCCCGCTCGCGCGCACAAGCTCGCGGAGGGACTGGCAGCCCAGGTGGCGAACGCCTCCTTCTACCTGGCGGAGCCAGGGGCCCCCGGCTACGGACTCACGCCACTTCAGCTGTGCCCGATGCCCGATGCTGTGGGACGTCACGCGTTTCCCGACGAGCTACTCGAGGCGCACCTCGAGCATCTCCTGTCACAGCAGCAGGAAGACGGCGGCTGGCCAATCTCCTTCGAGCCCCCGAGTCCGGCTGCCGCCTTGGAATGGCGAGGCCGCTGGACCCTCGACGCCCTCTCCACCCTGCGCGCCTACGCCAAGATCTGAACAAGCTCTGTTTCTACTTCGTGGGCGGGAGCTCGGCGTAGTTGCGCGCCATGCTTTGATCATCCCTGGCACTCGCCCGGAGCGTGTCCCAGATCCCGGCGTGGACAGACGGGGCCCGCGCGGGATCGGCCAGCAGACTCTCACCACTCGGCGGATCTCCCACCATCCCGCCTGCTATCCAGCTCAACTGGGCCTGCTCCTTCTCGGTGAGTTGTAGATCGATGCGCTCGGCGCGGCCCCCGACCAGCGCCCCGCCGAGGAAGCGGAACGCTTCCATGAACCGTCGTCCCAGACTGAGCCCGACGTGGTCGGCCCACCGCACCAGGTGGTACTCGTGGCGGATGTCGTGATCCCACAGAACTCGGTGCATGAACTCGGCGCCATCGTGCAAGTTGATGTAGTCCTGATCCCCGACCTCCAGGTAGATCTCGAGTCCGCTCGCTCGAACGGCCTCCGCGTTGTTGCGAAGCACGGTCGCCGGGTTGTCGGCGAGCCAGGCCGCTTCGTCGAGCGGATCGCCCCAGACCGAGGCCTCCATAGCAGGCATGCGGTACCAGGTGTTTCGCCGGTGGTCTGGCATGCGGGTCAGGGCGGGCTCGATGGCGGGTTCCATGGCGGCGATGGCGCGAAACCGCTCGGGGTACTTGAAGGCGATCTTGAGCGTTCCGTAGCCGCCCATCGAGATTCCCGTGAGGACGGTACCGCTCCTCTCGAGGAGAGTTCCGTAGCACTCGTGCATCCAGCGCGGGAGCTCGTCGGTGACGAACTCCTCCCAGGTGCCCCCATACCAGCTCCCCGGACCCGAAGAAAAGCCGACGATCACGAGAGGTGGCAAGACCTGCTCGTCGAACATGCGCTGGAACAGGGGGAAGAATTCGACGATGTGTTCCCGGCTATCCCCTCCCCCGTGCAGTGAAATGATCAGAGGAAGCGGCTCACCGTTGCGATCGTAGCCCGGCGGCAGGACGACGGCGGCGGGTACCTCCTCACCGCGAATCGTGGATTTGAGATCGTGGAGTTCGAGAGTTGCGTCGCTCATGTGTTCTCCTGTTCGAGCGGCCAAGCATAGCTGATCGTGCCCGACCAAAACTGGCCACTTGGGGCCGATCCTACTCGCCAGATACACGCGTCGCGTCGGTGGTAAGCTCACCTCGATTGGCAGCGGAGGACACGTGATGCAACTCGGATTCATCGGCACCGGCAACATGGGCAACCCCATGGCACTGCACCTGATCGAAGCGGGACACGCGCTTCAGGTCCATGACCAGCGCGCGGAGGCAACAACGAGCCTCGAAGAGGCCGGTGCACAGCGCGTCGAGAGTCCGATGGAGGCCGCTCAGGGAGCAGCCGCGGTCTTTCTCTCGCTGCCAAAGCCGGCAGACGTAGAGCAGGTCGTGCTGGGCAAGAAGGGCGTGCTCGAGGGCCTCGAACGCGGCGGCGTCGTCGTCGAC
Source organism: Myxococcota bacterium (assembly GCA_965247115.1). Classification (GTDB taxonomy): domain Bacteria; phylum Myxococcota_A; class UBA9160; order SZUA-336; family SZUA-336; genus JAUXJB01. Next base: position 1,784,127 of record CBDFGR010000002.1, on the reverse strand, counting down.
ATGACGACGAACTCGCCCAGTGTCGTGCGGCGGCTCGCGGAGTCCACGCGCGAGCGGGGGATCGAGTTCCTGGATGCACCGGTGAGTGGTGGTGTTGGCGGGGCACGTCGCGGGACGCTCGCCGTCATGGTCGGCGGGGACCTCGAGACCTATGAGCGCTGCAAGCCGCTGCTTCGAGCAATCGGCTCGAACGTGTTCCGTGTAGGCGATGTAGGAGCGGGGAACGTGGCAAAGCTCGTCAACAACATGCTCGCGTTCATCAACATGATGGGCGCACAGGAGGCGCTCGTGCTTGGCGCGCGGGCGGGCGTCGACCCGGAGCTGCTGTGGGAGGTCGTCAAGGCGAGCAGCGGGAACAGCTTTGGCTGGGAGCGCGGCATGCGTGCCGTGCTGCTCGACCGGCTCTCTCCTCCGAGCTTCACCGTAGAGCTGGCCCGCAAGGACATCGGGCTCGCGACGGAGCTGGCCGCGGAGCTCGGCGTACCGCTCACGCTGGGAGCCACGACCGAGTCACTGATAGAGCGCTATCGCCAGACAGGCTACGACTCGGAAGACATCCTCTCGACTGTTCGCGCGCTCGAAGAGCAGACTGGCACCGTGGTACGCGGCGCCATGAAGAAATGACCCTGCACGTTATTCATCCATGAAGGAGGACCAGTGATGGCAGAGACCCGTTTTGAGAAGGGAGTCGCCGTGACCCGAAAGCTCTTCAAGGGAGCGGCGCCGGGAACGCAGCTGCCGGAGGGACTACGTACCTATACGATGGAGCACCTATTCGGGGACGTCTGGCAACGACCCGGACTCGGAATCGAGGAGCGCTCGCTGATTACCTGCGCGGTGCTGATCGCGCTCGGACGCGAACCGGAGCAGCGCCTGCACTTCCGCGGAGCCCGCAACGTGGGACACTCGCGCGAGAAGCTCGAGGAGCTGATCACCCACATTGCCCACTACGCCGGCTGGCCGGTCGCCGTGAGCGCGAATCGGGTGCTCGACGAGGTGTGCTCCGCGATGGACGGCGAGGGGGCCTGACGTGGCCGCGAGCAGGCTCGCGTAGTAGGATCCGCCGTCGGGGTACAAATGCGCATCGGGATCGTCTCGGATCTACACGGAAACATCGAAGGTCTGAATCTTGCTCTCGAGAGGATGGGGGCGGTAGACGAGATTCTCTGTGCGGGGGATGCGTTCGACCAGTACCGCTTCTCGAACGAGGTCGTGGCACGCCTGCGCGAAATCGGTGCGCGCTACATCCTTGGCAACCACGAGGAGGTGCTCCTGAGCCCGCAGGGAGTACGTGCGCAGGAGCGCGACTACGTGGACGGGAACTTGCTCGAGTGGGCACGCGAGCAGCCCCGCACAATCCGCACTCGTGTCGACGGAAAGACGCTGTTCATGTTCCACTCCACACCGTGGGAGCCCTACGGGGAGTACCTGTACCCGCACGATCGCGAGCTCGGCCGCCTGGGCGACCTCGATGCGGACTTCGCGATCTACGGCCACACGCACACCCGGCTCGCCCGCCAGATCGACGACACCCTGGTGGTCAACCCGGGATCCGCGGGAGTGCCCACCGACAACGGCGCCGGGCGCCATCTCTCCTACGCCGTGCTCGACACCCGCTCCGGCGAGGTGAGCTTCGATGACTTCGACGCTCCGCCCGCCGGCGGATGAAGACTGGCCGACCGAGATAGTCGAGGCTCGTGCGGTACAGGAATCTCTGCGAGATCGGGTAATCCGAGAGGACAGACTGCCTGCGGTACGCAGCGTCGCGGGAGTGGACGCCTCGTACCGGAAGTCGGAGGGCACAATGCGCGCGGCGGTGGCATGCCTGACCTTCCCGGAGCTGGACCCACTCGAGTACGCCGTCGCCCGAGGCCAGACACTCTTTCCCTACGTGCCTGGCTATCTCTCCTTCCGCGAAACGCCAGCTGCGCTGGAGGCTCTGTCGAAGCTCCGCGTCATGCCCGACCTGCTCCTGTGCGACGGCCACGGCCTCGCGCATCCGCGCCGCTTCGGCCTGGCCTCGCACCTGGGTGTGCTCGCCGACCTGCCGACGATCGGGGTCGCAAAGTCGCTCCTGGTCGGAACGCACGACGAGCTGTCTCCCGAGCGCGGTCGCTGGGTCCCCCTCCGCGACGATGGCGAGGTGATCGGGGCGGTGCTGCGCACGCGTGCGAGAGTGAGTCCCGTGTACGTCTCGATCGGCCACCGCATCAGCCTCGAGACCGCGATCGAGTACGTGCTTGGCTGCGCGCCTCGCTTCCGCCTGCCGGAGCCAACCCGTCGCGCGGACCGCGTCGCGTCTGGCTGGGGTCGAGGCCAGGGCTCACGAACGAGGTAACCATGGACCGGATCTCGCGCATCATCCTGTGGCTTGGACGCCTGTTCCCGGAAGCGTTCGCCCGGCAGCTGGGAAACCCCACGGGATTGGCAGGTCGGGCCGTTGGGTTCTTGCTCAACCGGGCCGCTCTCGAGACGAAGGAGAGAGCCCTGAAGCTGCTGGACCTGGATCCCGGTCACCGCGTGCTCGAGATCGGCTTTGGCGGTGGCGGCACCCTGGAAGCCCTGCACGAGCTCGTTCCCACCGGTCTCGCGGCAGGAATCGAGATCTCGGACACGATGGTCCAGGCCGCGCGGGTTCGCTTTCGGCGCGCGATCGCAGCGGGGCGGATCGAGGTGAGCAGCGCGAGTGTGGCACGGATCCCGGTGGACGACGCGAGCTTCGACCGCGCCCTGGCCATCAACACGGTCTACTTCTGGGAGGACCCGCTCCGCGGACTCGAGGAGATCGCGCGCGTTCTCATGCCCGGGGGGATGCTGGTGCTGGGCATCGGCGACAAGCGGACAATGCAGCGAATGCCGTGGGTACAACACGGGTTCCGAACCTTCGAGCCTCGAGAGCTCGAGGACCTGCTGCGCGCCGCAGGCTTCCACGACATCCGCTGCCAGCAGGGTGACGGCGCGCTCGGCCGCTACTTCCTACTCATGGGGACCAAGCCCGGTCGCATCTCGGCATGACTCAGGTCTTGTGGGACCCGGCCGCGGGCGGCCGCGGCCACCCACCTCCGCTCAGGGCTTCGCCCTTCGCTGCGCGCGCCGCTTCCGCGGCGCTTGCATGGTTGCCAAGCCTCGTAGGGTGTTGCCGGTTCTGCACGGAATCTGAGCTTGGAATCTGAACTTGGGGACGGTCCTTAATCCGAACTTGTTTGGCCGAAGTCGGAACTTCTGGTCACTGCAGCGGGATTCTTGGGCGCATTCGTTCATCTAGGCGTCGCTGCGGTCGTGTCATGCGGAATAAGTTCTGATTAAGGACCGTCCCTAGCCGGATAGCGACGCGACGACTCGCAAGAGCACCTAGAATGGGGATAGACAAGGAGGTACCGATGGGACTGCCGCGCAAGGAGCTCTTCGAGGAGGCCGCTCGTCTTCTGCCCGACGCCGTGACCCTGCGTCGACGCCTGCACACGCACCCAGAGCTCGGACTCGACTTGCCGGAGACCAAGCTGGCCGTGCTGGATGCGCTCCACGGCCTGGATCTGGAAATCGCGGAGTGCACGACCACGAGCGGCATCGTGGCGACGCTGCGCGGTGGCACTCCCGGGCCGACGCTGTTGCTGCGCGGCGATATGGACGCGCTGCCAATGCCCGAGGACACCGACCTGGAGTTCAAGTCGAAGGTTGCCGGGGCCATGCACGCCTGCGGACACGACTCGCACGTGGCGATGCTGGCCGGCGCAGCCCGGCTCCTTGAGGCCCGACGCGACCAGCTCTCGGGCACCGTGAAGTTCATGTTCCAGCCCGGTGAGGAGGGACATCACGGCGCCAAGTACATGATCGAGGAAGGGCTCCTTGAGGATGATCCGAAGGTCGACGCCGCCTTCGCGCTGCACATCTTCCCGCTGATCCCGGTAGGCGTGGTCGCCAGCAGACCCGGACCGATGCTGGCCTCAGCGGACCAGTTCGAGGTGGAGGTGCTCGGAAAGGGGGGCCACGCCTCCATGCCGCACCACGCGGTCGATCCCATCCCGGTGGCATGTGAGATCGTGTCTGCGCTGCAGACCCTGGTAACCCGGCGTGTTGACGCCTTCAATCCGGCGGTGCTGACAGTGGCCAAGATCGAGTCTGGCACGACGTGGAACGTGATTCCGGAGAGTGCGGTGCTCGGAGGAACGATCCGAGCCGTCTCGGAGAGTGCCCGCAAGATCGTCCACGACGGCCTCGAGAGGGTCGCCAAGGGCATCGCTCTTGCCCACGGTCTGGAGGCCAAGGTAGACCTCCGCCTCGGCTACCCCGTCACCGTGAATCACGACGAGTTCACGCACTTCGCTTTGAACACCGCGCGAGAGCTGCTGGGGCCGGAGCACGTGCTCGAGTCCCCGAACCCCGCCATGGGTGCGGAGGACTGGTCCTATGTGCTCCAGGAGGTGCCGGGGACGATGGCCTTCCTCGGCGTGCAGCCCGACATCCCGGATCCCGCCCCCTGCCACTCGAACCGCATGGTGCTGGACGAGGACGGCATGCAGCACGGCATCGCCCTCCACGCCGCAATCGCCCTGCAGTACCTCGACGGAGAGAAGCGGGAGTTCAGCCTGGATTGACATGGCCGACCCCTTCCAGCTGAACCCCTTCGACCCCGACTTCGTCCGGGATCCGGTGCCGACTTACGCGAGAGGGCGAGCCGAGCATCGGGTCTTCCGACACGGGACCCTCCCGATGCTCTCGGCGTTCCGCTACGAGGACATGCTGCCGATCTTCAGAGACCCGGCTAGCTGGTCCGCGGTCAACCTGCCACCGCCGAATGCCGCCGAGCTCGGGCTGCCGGTCGAGCCGGAAGAGCAGAGCATGCTCGGACAGGACCCACCGCGGCACACGCGCCTGCGCGGACTCGTCAACCAGGCCTTTACGCCGCGGATGATCCGACAGCTCGAGCCGCGCATCCGACGCATCGCAGGCGAGCTGATGGACGCCGCTCTCGAGAAGCGCAGCGTCGACATCGTCGAGGCCCTCACCTACCCGTTGCCCGTGATCGTGATCGCGGAGATGATCGGTATCCCCGGCGAGGACCACGCGCAGTTCCGCGCCTGGTCCAACGTCGCAGTCGAGAATCTCGGCGAGGGTATCGGCGGCATGCCTGTCGATCCAGACCGAGCCAGAGTGCGCGTGACGGCCGCACGTGAGATGGACGCCTATTTCAGCGAGCTCATCGAGCAGCGCCGCAGAGAGCCGAGCGACGACCTGCTCAGCGGTCTCGTGCAGGCAGAGCTCGAGGGCGACAAGCTGTCGCGCACCGAGATGCTGGCCATGCTGAACCTGCTACTCATCGCCGGCAACGAGACGACGACGAACTTGATCGGCAACGCGGTGCTGCAGCTGCTGGCACACAGGGACGAGCTCGAGCGGCTGCGCCGAAACCGCACTCTGCTCCCGAGCGCTATCGAGGAAGTGCTGCGCTTCGACTCTCCCGTTCAAGCCACCGCCCGACGCGCGACCACTCCCCGAGAGCTGCGCGGCGAGCAGATCGAGAAGAACGAGACCGTGATCCTCTGGATCGGCTCCGCGAACCATGACGAGAACGTGTTTCATGACTCCGCACGCTTCGACATCTCGCGGGACCCGAACCGCCACCTGTCGTTCGGCTTCGGCAACCACTTCTGCCTTGGCGCCAACCTCGCGCGGCTCGAGGCACGCATCGGACTGGAGGCGCTCCTGGATCGGACGGAGAGCTTCGAGCGCAGCGATGCAGAGCCCCCAGCGCGGACCCCGAGCTTCATCCTGCGCGAACCCAAGAGCCTAGGTATCGAGCTGGTTCCGGCCTGAGGCTGAACCAGATCCGAGCGTACCGCTCAGAGAACACCGATGGCAGCAAGTCCCCCCCTCGACCACCTGGTCTACGCCGTGCCCGACCTGGCCAAAGCGTGCGACGAGCTCGCGCAGCGGCTCGGCATCGAGCTCAGCGACGGAGGAGCTCACCCGGGACGGGGCTCACGCAACGCCCTCTTCTCGCTCGGGGATGTCAGCTACGTCGAGGTGATCGGTCCCGATCCCGACCAGGGCGAGCCGGAGAATCCGCGACCGTTCGGCATCGACGACCTCGTCACGCCGCGTGTCGTCACCTGGGCGACGCGGGAAGGTGATCTGGAGGCGCGCCTGAGGCGCGCACGCAGGGCCGGGTACGACGGTGGAGCCGCCTTTCCCCTGAGTCGCAATCTGCCGGACGGCACGCACCTCGCCTGGCGGGTGGCCCGACCGATCGTACCGGGAGGCGATGGGCTCGTCCCGTTCCTGATCGATTGGGGGACCTGTCCGCACCCCGCTCTCACCTCGGCCAGGGGGTGCTCGCTGATCGAGCTGCGCGCTCTGCATCCCGATCCGCCGCAGATCCAGAGCTGGCTCGCCGCCATGGGCGTCGAGCTGGACGTACGGGTCGACACCACGCCGGCCCTCATCGCAAGCATCGACAGCCCAAACGGGCGCGTTCTGCTGCGCTGAACAGGAGGCCCCATGAACAGACCGAGCTTTGGCTTCACCCTGCCCCAACGCGGAATCTTCTTCGGCTTGACCAGTCCGGAGCGACTGCTGGCCGCAGCCGTACAAGTGGATGGCTGCGAGCTCTTCGACACGATCTGGGTAGGGGACAGCCTGACGGCGAAGCCAAGACCAGAGGCGCTGGTCCTGCTGAGCGCCGTGGCGGGCAAGACCGAGCGGCTACGCCTGGGGGTCGCCTGCATGGCGAGCTTCCCGGTCCGGGATCCGCTCGTCTTCGCCTACCAGTGGGCCACCCTCGACCGTTTCTCCGGCGGCCGCACCCAGCTGGCGGCATGCACGGGTCTTGTCGCCGGTGGGCTGAGCAAGGCCGAGGGCGAAATCTGGGGCGTGTTGGACCGCGAGCGGGCAGCTCGGCTCGAGGAAAACATCGAGATCTGTCGCCAGGTCTGGAGAGAAGAGCGAAGCAGCTTTCAAGGCACGTTCACCTCCTTCGAAGACGTTTCCATCGTCCCTCAGCCGCTGCAGGCTCCTTGCCCGATCTGGATCGCGGCCAATCCAGCGCCCCGTTTCATGGAACGCGCGATGCAGCGCGTGGCCAGCAAGGCGGACGGCTGGATGACGGTTCAGCGTTTCCCCGGCGCGTTCGCAGAGTGCTGGAAGAGACTGCAGGAGCTGCTCGCCGAGCAGGGACGCGATCCGGACGCGTTCCCGACCGCCGCATACCACAACATCAACATCGGTCCCGACCGCGGGAAGTCCCTCGACGAGAGCGAGCGCTTTCTGGTCGAATACTATGGTCCGGTATTCCCACGCGAGGCGGTCGAGGCCTGGACGGCTGCGGGATCGCCCGAGCAGTGCGTCGAAGATCTGAATGCGCTCGTGCGGGAGGGCGCCAAGCACATCACGCTGCGACTGACCTCGTGGGATCAGGAGGGCCAGTTCGAGCGTCTGCGCGACGAGGTACTGCCCCACGTCGGGATCTAGAAGGGAGCGAAAGAAATGAACACGCTGCGACTTGACCATCTGGTGTACGCCGTGCCCGAACTCGGGGCCGGGATCGAGTATCTGGAGAAGCGGCTCGGCGTGCGCGCCAGTCCCGGCGGGAAGCACGTCGGCCTGGGCACGCACAACGCACTGCTCTCGCTCGGGGACGACCAGTACCTGGAAGTGATTGCTCCCGACCCGGATCAGCCCCTGCCCGACCGCGCCCGGCCCTTCGGCCTGGATGAGTACGACGGCAATCGCCTCGCTGGCTGGGCCGCAAAGGAGTCAAAGCTGGAGGCTCGTGTCGCCGCCGCCAGGGAGGCGGGCTACAACGCCGGCGTGGTTCTCGACCTGGGCCGGGATACGCCGCAGGGCGAGCGCATCGAGTGGCGCCTGACCGTGAGCCAGACACCCGGAGGGGATGGCCTCGTCCCCTTCCTGATCGACTGGGGCGCCACCGCGCATCCGGCGGCAGGCTCGCCGACGGGCTGTAGACTCGTGGCCGTCCGCGCTGAGCATCCGGACCCCGAGCCGGTCCGCGCTCAGCTGGCCGCGATCGGCTCGGATCTCGAGGTAACGCAGGCGCCGCAGCCTGCCATCGTCGCGACGCTGGATACGCCCAGAGGGCGCGTGGAGCTGCGATGAGCGGGGCGCCGCTCGATCGGGCGCAGCTGCAGAAGTTCCTCGAGCACGCGCCGTTCCACCAGTTCCTCAGAATGGAGATCGATGAGATCGATGCGGAGGCCCAGCGCCTTGTGCTGCGCCTGCCGTTTCGACACGAGTACCAGCGCATGCAGGAGGTGCCGCAGGTTCACGGCGGACCGATTGCCTCGCTGATCGACATCGCCGGGACGTACGTGATGTGGGCGGTGCTCGGCTACGGCGTGCCCACGATCAACCTGCGCATCGACTACCTGAGACCCGTTGTCGACTCGTCGCTGCGGGCAACGGCCAGCGTGCGGCGCGCGGGCCGCACGATCGCACTGGTAGACATCGACGTGCACGATGACAAGGACCGCCTCGTTGCCGTCGGCAGGGGCACCTACGGGACCCAGAGCGGATAAGGAGGAGAGAGATGAAGGCCGTCTTCTTCGAGAAGCACGGAGATGCAGACGTGCTCCAGTACGGAAGCTTTCCCGATCCGGAGGTCGGTCGAGGCGAGGTGCTGGTGGAGGTGCGAGCCTGCTCGCTGAACTACCTCGACATCTTCAGCCGCCGCGGCATGCCCGGGATCAAGATCGAGCTTCCGAGCATCACCGGGGGCGACTGCGCCGGCCGCATCGCCGAGCTCGGAGGCAGGGTCGAGGGCTGGAAGATCGGACAGCGGGTCACGGTCGACCCGGCCTACCGGAATCCCGAGACTTTCGAGTTCCGGATGCTGGGCGAGAACTGCAAGGGCGCGCTCGCCGAGTACTGTGTGGTCGACCAATCGCAGCTGATCGCTATCCCCGATGGCGTATCGGACGATGATGCGGCGTGTCTGCCCGTGGCCTACGGTACGTCGCATCGCATGATGATCACGCGGGCCGACGTGCAGCCCGGTCAGACGGTGCTCATCCTAAGCGCGAGCGGCGGCGTCGGCACGAGCTCTCTGCTGATCTCGAAGATGCGCGGCGCGCACGTGATCGCGGCTGCAGGCACTGACGAGAAGTGCGCGAAGCTCGTGGAGCTTGGAGCCGACGAGACCATCAACTACGCCACGACGGACTTCCGCCAGTACTGCCGGGAGAGGACCGGCGGCATGATGCGCGGCGGCGGTTACGACGTGGTGATCAACTTTACGGGCGGCGACACCTGGCCGGAGTCACTCAAGTGCGTCAAGCGAGGAGGCAAGCTGCTGACCTGCGGTGCCACCGCGGGCTTCGAACCTCCGACGGACATCCGCTACATCTGGACGGGCGAGCTCAACGTGATGGGTTCGAATGGCTGGACGCGCCAGGACCTACTTGCTCTGCTGCAGCTCGTACAGGACGGTGAGCTCGCGCCTGTGATCGACCACGTCCTGCCACTCAGATCCGGCATCGAGGCCTGCAAGCTGCTCGAGGAACGAAGATTCTTCGGGAAGATCCTGGTCCACCCGTGAGTAATCTCGGCGGTATCCTCGCAGCGCACCTGGACACGGACGGTACCGCGCTCATCGACCGCTCGCGGCCCGGCGAGCCGGAGGAGATCTCCTATCGCGAGCTCGACCGCCGTTGCGGTGCGCTCGCTGGAGGACTCCTGGCTGCCGGACTCCGGGCCGGCGATCGCTTCGGAATCCTGTCTCACAATCGCGGCGAGTTCCTCGAGCTCGTATTCGCGGCGCTGCGGGTCGGCATCGTTCCCGTTCCCATCAACATCAAGCTCGCGCGCGAGACCGTCGCATTGATCGGGGAGGACGCCGGCCTCGAGCTCTGGTTCTGCGACGCTGACCACGCCGACCTCTGCCCAGAAGGCATGCGCGTGGTGGACCTCGACACGGAGCTCGACAGCTATCGCGGGCGGGCATCGCTCCCCGCAGCTGTGCTCTCCGACGAGAGCGAGAGCGTGCTGCTCTACACCTCCGGCTCGACGGGACGCCCGAAGGGGGTGGTGCAGAGCCACGCGAGCCAGCTCTGGACGCTGCGCGCGCTGGCGCCATCCCCGCAGTTCATCCCGCCCGACCACCGCATGCTGGTGGCGGCCCCGCTCTACCACAAGAACGGCATGTTCTCCTCCAAGCTGGCTCTCATGATGGGCGCCGGGATCGTGCTGCTGCCGCGCTTCACGGCGGTCGACTACATCCAGGCGATCGCCGAGCATCGCTGCACGTTGATTGGCGGTGTCCCGACCATGTACGCCCTCGTCGTGAGGGAAAAGGAGCTACTGGCCCGTTGCGACCTCTCCTGCGTGCAGCGCATCACGATCGGCTCGGCCCCGCTCACCGACGCGCTGCTCGAGGAGGTGCAGGGCGTCTTTCCGAACGCGACCATCGCGAACGGCTACGGCACCACCGAGAGCGGACCCGCCGCGTTCGGCATGCATCCGGAGCGCAAGCCGACACCGCCGATCTCGCTGGGCTACCCGCTTCCCAACGTGGAGACCCGCCTCGTGGGCGGAGCGAGTGACAACGAAGGCGAGCTCTGGATCCGCAGCCCGGGTCTCATGGATGGTTACCTGAACCTGGAAGATGCAACCCATCAAGCGCTCGGTAAGGGCTGGTACAGGACGGGCGACGTGATGCGGAGGGATGCGAACGGCTTCCACTTCTTCGTGGGACGGGTCGACGACATGTTCAACTGCGGAGGAGAGAACGTGTATCCCGGCGAGCTGGAGTCCTTGCTGGAGCGGCATCCCGGCATCCAGCAGGCAGCCGTCGTCCCCGTCGACGATCCCATCAAGGGCCAGATCCCGGTGGCCTTCGTTGTCCGCGGCGCCGGGCCGAGCCTGGATGAGAGCGACGTGAAGAAGCTCGCGCTCGAGAACGGTCCTGCCTACCAGCACCCCCGGCACGTACTCTTCATCAACGATATGCCGCTCGCTGGAAGCAAGAAGATCGACAAGGCCGCCCTGCGCAAAGCCGCGGCGAACCTGGCTCGCTGACGAGTCAGGCCTTCTCGTAGATCGGCAGCACGAAGCTGGCGGAGAAGTCGATGCCCTTGGCCCCGCCGCGCAACGCGAGCTCCCAGTAGCGGGCGGGGCGTGCGCTGAGACGCGTCGCGAAGGAAGACTCCGGTAGCGAGAAGCGCAGCTGGATCGGCCCGGACATTCGCAGCTCGAGCGAGCGCTCGTCGCAGTAGAGCTGGTAGGAGTTCACCTCGTAGGCCCCGTTGCTCCCGGTCGTTTCGTACTGCTCCTCGATGAAGCGCAGGCTGCAGTCCAGCTGCTCCAGGGCCTCGAGGCCTCGCGCCCCCTCCACGTAGACTTCAAGCACCTCGCCCGCTCGGAACGGGAAGTGCGCAAAGCCGAGCCTGGGGGAGCCGAATCTGCGGCGCTGCAACGCCACGCGCGCCGTCCAGACCAGGGTGACGACCCATCCCAGGTCCACGACTGCAAGCCAGAGCGGTAGCACCAGCGCACCACGCGAGAGGTCGAACAGACCGAGGTGCAGCGGGACGAGCAGAAGCGTGGCCGCCGCGCTCGCAGCTCCCCAGCGAGGCAGCGCGCGCGAGCCGCGCGCGTCGATGCCGCGTGTATCCCAGTCGTAATCCCACGCCCACGGCTCGTGCGGACGAAGTGCCTGCGCGGCATGCAGCCGCCTGCCGCGCCCCAGGCCCCGCACGCCGTGAACCATCAGCACGACGCCGCCCAGCGCGAAGACAACCCCGCCCAGCACCACCAGCTCGGGCGGAGCCTCACTCGACCCCAGCCCGAGAGACGCGAGGATCGCAGCTCCGACCCCACAGACCACGAACGGCAAGCCAAACAGCACCGCCCGCCAACCCTGCACGGGCACCACACTCACGCCCCGATGCCCCGAGAGCTTGACCCGAGCGTCCCTCACGCCGCCCCATCGGCGAACTTGGGCTCGAACTTGGGCACACACGCCGTCCGAGGGCGGGGTCCAACAAGAAGTGAGGTCCGAAAATAGCCAGCGCTGGACTTCCCGGACCTTACACTCTGGTCATGCAGCTGGACGAGGAGATCTGCTGGCGGGCGTCGCGGAGTCGGGATCGTCGGTTCGATGGTCTCTTCTTCAGTTGCGTCGTGACCACCGGCATCTACTGCCGGCCCATCTGTCCGGTGGTCGGGCCGAAGCGCGAGAACGTGCGCTTCTATCCCAGCGCCGCCGCGGCGGAGGCAGCGGGATTTCGGGCGTGCCGCCGCTGCAGGCCGGAGGCCGCGCCCGGTAGCCCGGCCTGGGTCGGTAGCTCCACGACCGTGTCGCGGGCGCTGCGCTTGATCTCGACGGGGTCGATTGCGCCCCAGAAGGCGGACGCCCTCGCTGAGCGGCTGGGACTGGGACCCCGCCAGCTACGCCGGCTGTTCACGCGCCATCTCGGCACCACCCCCGTGGCCGTGGCGCGCACGCGTCGCACGCACTTCGCGCGCGGTCTCATCGACGACACGGAGCTGCCGATGTCCGAGGTCGCCCTGGCCTCGGGGTTTGGGAGTGTCAGGCAGTTCAACCAGGCCATCCGGGCGAGCTTCGGCCGGCCCCCGAGTCAGCTGCGCCGCGAGGCTGCGGGGCGGAGGGGGGAATCCGCGGAAGGCGAGATTGCGATCAAGCTCGCCTACCGCCCTCCGCTGGACTGGGGCGCTCTGCTGGGGTTCCTTGGGCCCAGAACCATTCCTGGCGTCGAGTCCGTGGATGGCACCCGCTACCGGCGGGCCATCGAACTCGACGGCGTCGTGGGAATGCTCGAGGTTCGGCCGGATCCGAAGGTAGCCCAGCTGGTCCTCCGCGTGCGCATCCGAGAGACCTCGGGACTCGGAGGCGTGGTGGAGGGGGTCCGCCGCATCTTCGACCTCCGGGCGAACCCCCTTCAAATCGCCACCGACCTCACGCAGGACCCCGAGCTGACTCGGCTCGTCGAGAAGAGGCCCGGTATTCGCATCCCCGGCGCCTGGGATCCCTTCGAGCTTGCGGTCCGCGCCGTACTTGGCCAGCAGGTCACCGTGAAAGGGGCGACGACGCTCGCCGGCCGGCTGGTTCGCGGCTTTGGCAAACCCCTCGGCGAGTGTGGGCTCGCGCCATTGACGCATCTTTTCCCCACTCCCGAGGTGCTCGCCGAGGCGGACGTGTCGAGCATCGGCATCCCCCGCGCTCGAGCCGCAACAATCCGCCGGCTCGCCAGCGACGTTTCGGCCGGAAAACTGGCGCTTTACGGTGTAGTGCGAACGGAGGATGTCAGACAGGCGCTGCTGGAGATCCCCGGCATCGGCGACTGGACCGTACAGTACATCGCCATGCGCGCCCTCGGCGAGCCGGACGCTTTCCCCGCGAGTGATCTGGGCCTGCGCAGCGCGCTCCCCGGCGCGCGCCTGAGCGCGGCGGCCCTCGCCAGAAGATCGGAGTGCTGGCGGCCCTGGCGCGCGTATGCCGCCATGTGGCTGTGGGCCAGCCTCGCCGAGAAACCCAGCCCGAACACAAGGAGCACGCGTTGAACCCCCAAAGCTCGAACCCCATCGCAGAACAGAGCATGGAGACCCCGGTCGGAAGATTGACTCTCCGCGCCAGCGCGCGCGGACTCACCCACGTTCAGGTCGACGGCTCGAAGAAGATCCCACACGACCCCCCGGACCCGGACCCCGACGCTCTCGGACATCTCGCCGCTGCCCTGTCTGCGCTGGGCGAGTATTTCGAAGGACGACGCAAGAGCTTTGATGAGCTCGTGCTCGCCCCCGCAGGTACATCCTTCCAGCTGCGCGTATGGCAACAGCTGCTCCGCATCCCCTACGGGGAGACGACGAGCTACGGCGAGCTCGCGCGCCAGATCGAACGACCCTCTGCGTCGAGAGCCGTTGGGATGGCGAACGGGCGGAATCCGATCGGTGTGATCATCCCCTGCCATCGCGTGATAGGCGCGGACGGGAGCCTCACTGGCTACGGTGGCGGTCTCCCGATGAAGGAATGGCTGCTCCATCACGAGGGTGCGCTAACCCAGCCCGAACTCGACCTGCGCTCCGCCTGAGCGGCAGGTCTTGCGGATCGATCAGGACGGCGTACGGAGCTCCGCGATCAGCCCATCCACGTAGAGGACACGCGTGGCGCCGGCGAGGTAGGTAGCGAGCTGGCCGCTGGGGGTTGCCTCCAGACCTTCCGCGAGGAGAGCTTCGATCTCCGCCAGTGAGCGACGCCCGTCGACGAGCCCGAGCATGGCGGAGACGAGCGGGCTACACGGAGTCGTGTCGGAGCGCTCGGCGCAGAGGATCACCTCACCCCAGACGAACTCTCCCTCCCCCAACACGGGCCTGCGCTCGACGCGCAGGTCCGGGACGAGCCTGGGAACGAGGTCGCGCAGACCGTCCCCCACGGCCTCCAGGCGCCCGAGCTCCCTTCGACGTTGCGCACGCTGGGATTCCACTGCGCGCACGTTCTCGTGAAAGACCGTAGGGGCCTCGCCCCGATCCAGGACTGCTCGCTCGTAGCCTTGGGGCGGCTGTCCCGCTACCGCCCGGATGAAGGCGTGCCGGGGAGAGAGCGCTGCGTCGTCCTCGAGCAGTCTGCGCGCCTCCCAGAAGTAGGACTCGCGGTTGCGGTTCGACGAGTAGAAGAGCTTGGCCAGCTGGTGGAAGTGTTCATACTGGGTGGTGTAGAGCTCCGTGTAGGTCTCCGCTGCTGCTTCGCGCAGCGAGGGATCTCGAAGTGCGGAGGTCACGTACGCGGCGGCCAGCACTCCGGACGACATGGCCAGGTGGACTCCCGAGGAGAACAGCGGATCGACGAAACAGGCGGCATCTCCCACGAGGATGTAGCCGTCGCCCACGAGCCGTTCGGAACGATACGACCAGTCCCGGACGACGAACGGACCGGCCTCCCTCTCCGCCGCGCGGAGCATCGCCGCGGTGCGGGGTGCTTGCGCGAGCTGCGTGCGAAAGAAGCCGTCGACCCCCTGCTCGCTGATGCTCGAGTGCGCGCGCTCGCGGTCGACGACTACCCCAACGCTCGTCCAGCCGGACTGAAGCGGGATCTGCCAGAACCAGCCGTGCGGGGTGGACTCGATGAAGATGTTGCCCGAGTCCGGGGGATCCAGCCGTTCCGCGCCGCTCACGTAGGCATAGATCGCGAGGTTGCGGAAGAACGAATCCCAGCGCCGCAGTCCCAGCTTGCTTCCGAGCAGAGCGGATTGCCCGCTCGCGTCCACAACGAAGGCGGCCGTGGCTTCGGCGGCTCTTCCGTTCGCGTCGACGCTGCGGATACCCGTGGCGCGATCGTTCTCGAACACGACCTCATGCACGCGCTGTCCCTCGCGCACGTCCACACCCGAGCTGCGCGCGTTCTCGAGCAGGAGCTGGTCGAAGCGCGGGCGCCACACCTGGTAGGAGTGGGGGTAGCGTTCGCTCGTCTCGCGGAAGTACCAGCTCCAGGGCTCGGCGCTGTTGCCCCAGACCATGGTCGCACCCCACTTCTCGACGAAGCCCTCGGCCTGTACGGCGGGGAGGGCGCCCAGCTCTTCGAGGATCGGAAGGCTCGCTGGCAGGAGTGACTCGCCTACGTGGCCCCGGGGGAACTGCTCCTTCTCGAAGAGAAGAACGCGCAGCCCCTTGCGCGCCAGCATGGTGGCGGCGGTTGAGCCACCGGGCCCGCCGCCGATCACGATCACGTCCGCAGCGTGCGGGAGCGCCGGGGAGCTGCTCACGGCGACGTCCCCGGGATCCGGCTAAGGCTGGGCGTCGGTGGTCTCCGCCTCGCCGGATGGTTTCGGCGGCGCCGCCTCCGCGCCGTTGAGCGACTTGCCCGTGATGGGATCGACCTCGAACGGCCCCTTGAGGTCGAGCTCCTTTGCGATCTCGCGCACCGCGGGAATCACCTCTTCGCCCATCAAGCGCAGGCTCCGCATCTGGTCGTCGTGGGTCATCGCGCCATCGCCGTCCCAGAAGAAGATCGTGCCAGGGCGCAGGTATTCGAGCACGTGACGCACGCGGGGGATGACCGTTTTCGGCGTCCCCGACACGATGCTGAGCTTCTCGATCTGCTGCTCGTAGGTGCCGAAGATATCGCGCGCCGCGCGCGGCTTGTTCTCGCTCTCGACCTCTTTCGCCGGCGTCTTGGTGCTAGCCTCGTGCGCACGCTGACGCCCGCGTGCGGCCGCGGCCGCGAAGCTCTTCACCGTCGGCAGCAGGTTCGTCCGTGACGTCAGGCCAGGGAGGTTCTGGAGGAAGGGCCGCACGTTCCCCTGGTTCCCTTCCAGGAACGGGTTGCTCGGTCCCTGGATGAACTTGCGCCCGGCCTCTTCGGCGAGCTCCTCCGTCTCGTCGACGTGGACCTTGAACAGGTAGCCGCGGTGCTGGGTGCCCGCCTCGTAGCCCGTTTCCTTCGCGACGTCGTCGTAGTAGGCGAAAGATTCGCGCGTGGGCCCGAGCTCGGTGGCAAGCATCAGGTACGGATACCGACGCTTCGCGGCCCAGGCGACGGTGTTGCGACTCATCACGCCGGGGACCCAGATCTGCGGGTGCGGCTCCTGATACGGGCGCGACCACGGGTTGACGTAGCGGTAGTGGAAGTGCTCGCCTTCCCAGCGGAACGGCCCTGGCCGCGTCCAGGCCTCGACGATGAAGTCGTGGGCTTCCTGGAAGCGCTCCCAGTTGAAGGGTGGCTGCGCGTTGTGGGAGACGCTCTCGCGACCGGTGCCACGAACCCAGCCGGTCACGAGTCGTCCGCGCGAGATCATGTCGATCTCGGCCAGCTCTTCGGCGAGCCAGAGTGGATCATCCCAGATCGGCAGGACGTTCCCGAGTAGCACGATCTTCGCTCGCTGCGTGATCCGCGCGAGGATGCCGGCCTCCACGTTCATGACGCCGCCCATGCAGAAGGGAGTGCTGTGGTGCTCGTTCAGCATCAAGCCGTCGAACCCCACCTCCTCCGCATAGACGCGCTCGTCGAGGTAACGGTTGTAGAGCTCGGCACCAAGGCGCGGATCGTACGACGCGTTGCTGAGCGAGAGGTCGGTAATGCTCTTGCCTGCCGCGCCAAAATAACCCGACTTGTGATCCTGGTAGGGGCGCTCCGTGAAAGTGCCGATGAACACGATTTTCTCCCTGTCTATCGGGTTCTACGCAACGTTTTTCGCGCGTGCGCTGCAATCTTGCTGGCGATGTCTGCGGACTGCTCGTACTCGACGAGATGCCCCGCACTTTCCACGAGCTCGAGCTCCGCATTCGGCAGTGCCCGCTGGTACTGCTCCCCGCAGATCGCGGGCACGATCTGGTCTTCCGTTCCCCAGATCAGCAGCGTTGGCGTGTCGACGTCCCGCAAGAGGAACGGCAGTCGGCGGTTGAACATGTAGGGCTTCCAGGTGACGCGCGCGGTCATCACCCGGCTGAAGTCCCAGAGCTCGCTGAACTCGGCGGCCATCTCGTCACCAAAGTGCTCCTGGTAGCTGGCCTCGTCGCGAAAGCCGGCCTTGAAGTACGCTTCGTGTCCCGCGAGCATCTGGTCCGCGATCTCCCCGCTCTCGGGCTGCAGGCCGGCGGCACCGATCAGGACCAGGCTCGCCAGGCGCGACGCGTTCATGCAGGCGAGCTCGGCGGCGACGAAACCACCGAAGCCGAGCCCCACGAGGCACACCTCATCGAGCCCGAGCCGCTCGAGAAAGTGGCTCATCTGAATCGCCAGGTCCCGCGGGTCGCGCGCCCAATCCGGCTGGGCCGACTGGCCGTAGCCAGGGAGATCCGGAACGTGGACCGCGAAGCTGTGGGCGAGGCGCTCGTAGAACGGGATCCAGCCGGGGTTTCCAGTGGAGTGATGCAAGACCACCAGGGGATCCCCGGAGCCCGCTCGGAGCATGTGGATCCGACCGGAGGGCAGCTCGAACGTCTCGCTGGTGTGCGTCTGGGCTTCCGAGGTCAAGGGTAACGCCTTCGGTGAGCGTGGCGGCATCCTACCATGCGCCAGTTGGTCATTTCCCCGGTGCACGAACAGGAGCCCGTCGCACATGTGGTAGATCCGCACGGGCTCGCAACCGCCGTCTCTGGAACGGTCGGCATCGGGAACATCGGCGGTGTTGCCGTCGCGATATCCCTCGGCGGACCCGGCGCGGCCTTCTGGCTGATCGTCGCGGGCTTCCTCGGCATGTCGTCCAAGTTCGTCGAGTGCACGCTGGGCGTGATCTTCCGCCGCGAGAACCCGGACGAAACCGTATCGGGCGGCCGATGTACTACCTGGAGCGCGGGCCTCGCACAGCGCGGCCTGCCGATGCTGGGCAAGATCATGGGCAGCTTTTACGCGCTCGGGATCGTCGTCGGCTGCCTCGGAATCGTCTCCGGCGGGGCGCCCGGGGTGATGATCATCGGCTTTCAGCGGGCCGCCTTCTCCAACGAGGCGGGGCTCGGCTCGGCGACGATCGCCCACTCCGCCGTACGTATGCCCGAGCCGGTCACGGAGGGCATTGTCGCTTTGCTCGAACCCGTCATCGACACCATCGTAATCTGCACGGCCACCACATCCAACCCAATCGCTGAGTGAACCTATTGCAAGGCTAGAGACGCGCGCGCCGAACCCGGCACCTCCGACGGATCGAGCAGTCCATGCCGCCGCCACCCTGTACTGAGCAGCCACGTATGCGCCCTCGCGACCGCCCGCGCTCCCACGTCAGGTGTGACTCGCACTGTCCCCCTCACCCATCCGTCAAACCAGCGGCCCGATGAGGCCAGATCGATGTTCCTCTTGAGCGGTGTACCGCGATGTCGCGCAGCGTTTAGCAGCACGTACCGGATCGCGTTCCGAACTTCTCGCGGGGTCTTCAACACCCGCATATGGTAACGATCCGCAAGCAACCCCCCTCGCCACCCGAACGCACTCCCCATCGCCCCCAACATCCTCCTGGTGAACGACTTCATCCCCCGACCGAGCGCACCCCGATCCTTCGCCTCAACGATAAGGTGCGCGTGATCCCGCAAGAGCGCGTAGTGCACCACCCGAAACTCTCCCCGGTCGCACCCACGCGCCAACGTCTCCTCAAACGCCCGCACAAACGCTGGAGCCCGCAACGACGGGACCCCCTCGCGTACGCGGAGCGTCACGTGGCAAGGGTATCGCGACGCCAGATTCGGCCGACTCCGGTGACGAACCGAAGGATTCGGCCCAACCTTGCGTCCCGCCCCCTCGCGTCGACCGCCATGACGCGCTAGAGGCCGTAGATCAAGCGAGACCTGTCGGTCTGACGTTCTCATCCATTCACCAATTAGTGTAGATTAGGGCTTTCTATTGATATGTCAAGGGGTACAGAGCTGGGTAGATGGTTGACAGTTAAGACCTGGAACATCGCTGACACACTCCGAGCTGCATGCAGCAAGGGGGGAGGGGGGAGCGATGCCCTGGGCGAAGACGTCAGCCGTGCAAGAGAGGATCCGGTTTATCGCGGACTACGAGAGCAGGCTCTACAGCATGACCGAGCGTTGCAAGCGCTTCGGCGTGAGTCGTCCGTTCCGACGGGGTATCAAGATCGAGTGTAGCAGCTGCCAATGGGTCTCGTGGGCGCTTGGGCGGTGGCGACTAGTTGCCGGAGACGAAGTCGATCGCGCCGAATAGCTTGGCGAGGCGTGTGCGGTCTGCCGGGGGGAGCGGACCGGATTCGATGGCGGCCACGTTCTGCTCGAGGTGCGCGAGCTTGCTTGTCCCGCTGAGGATGACGTGGGCGCCGGGCTCGTGACTGCAGAAGCGATAGGCCGCCTCCACAACGCTGCGTGCGCTGTCTTCCGAGACCAGAAAGCCGAGCGGGTCGTCGGCGTCCGTCCCGTCAGACGGAATCGCACCACGCACCACCAGGTCGCCGACCAGCTCGCGCAGCACCAGGGGCTGGCTCAGCGCGCGGCGCACGGCAAACATGATCAGCGTGCCGACGCCGCGCTCGAGCGCCGGCCGTAGCACGCGTTCGCGCGCGGAGGGGTTCAGCAGGTTGAAGCCGACCATCATCACGTCCCAGCAGTCGTCGCGAAGCGCTCGCTCCAGCATGCGGTGCTGGGGATCGCCCGAGAAGCGCTCCGTGATACCGAGGAAGCGGATCTTCCCCTGTTCGCGCGCGCGGTAAAGCGCCGGAACGAGCTCGTTCTTGCAGTGCTCGTACTGGTCGAGGTCCACGCCGTGAAGGTGGAACACATCCACGTAGTCGGTCCCCAGTCGCTCGAGACTGCGCTCCAGCGACCGAACCAGGTCAGCGGCTCCCAGCAGGCCCCGGTTGTCCTGGGGGATTGCCTTGGTGGAGATCACGACGCTCTCCCGCTTTCCAGCAATCGCCTTCCCCACGATCGTCTCGGTCCGGTAGGCACGCGCCGTGTCGATGAAGTTGATGCCGAGATCGAGAGCCCGGTCGACCACTGCCACCGAGTCCGACTCGCTTGCGCCGCTCGTCTGGCCGAGCCTGCTGTGGCCACCACAGCCAAGACCGGCCACGCTCACGCGGAGCCCCGTGCGTCCGAGCGTCGTAAAGCGTGTCACTCGACCCGGAGCGCCTCCATCGGGTCGATGCGCGTGGCTCGCAGCGCCGGGACGGTGCTCGAGCCAATCGCAACCGTGGCCAGGATGACGGATAGCGAGATGAAGGTCACCGGGTCCCAGGGGTTCACCTCGTAGAGCAGACCCTTGATCGCCTGCACCAGAAGAGCTGTGAGCAGGAGTCCGAGGGCGACGCCGTACGTCGCGAGTCGGACGGACTCACGCAGGACCAGGAGCGCGATCCCGTGAGGCTCGGCTCCGAGCGCCGAGCGGATGCCGAACTCGCGCGTGCGCTGCGCGGTCGAGAAGCTTACCACGCCGTAGATCCCCACGGCGGCCAGTACGAGCGCCAGCCCTCCCAGGATTCCCATCTGCAGCGCGAACAGGCTCCCCTGCCACAGAGACCGCTCTGCTCGCGAGGTCATCGTCTCCACGGTAAAGATGGGAAGCACGGGGTCGATCGCGCGCACCTCTCGCCTCAAGCCGGGCACGACCATGAGAGGATCCCCCTTCGTGCGCAGTACCAGGCTCATGAAGCTCGACGGCTGCTGAACGAAGGGCTCGAAGAGCTGCGGGGAGGGGTCTTCGTTGAAGCCCCAGTGCTTGATGTCCGCGACCACACCGATGATCTCCCGGGGCTCACCCCCGTCGATCACGATCCGCTGCCCGAGCGGGGACTCGGCGGCAAAGTGACGCCGCGCGAGCGTCTGGTTGATCACGACCACTGGAGCCGCGCTCTCGCCGTCGTCCTTGCTGAACGCACGCCCCTGCAGCAAGCGAATGCCGAGCGTCTGGAAGTAGCCCGGACTTGCGTGCAGCCAGTTTCCAGTGGGAATCTTCTCCTCGAAAGCCAGAGGCTGGCCCAGGACGGTGAAGTTCCTGTCCCAGCCACCAAAGCCGAACGGCGCATTGTTCACGGAGGCGGCGCTCTCCACGCCGGGCAGCCGCCGAAGGCGCGCGAGCACGTCGCGCTGGAAACCCTTCCAGTGCTCTTCTTCGGGGTAGCGCGACTTCGGGAGATCCAGCGAGGTCGTGAGCAGGTTCTCGAGCCGAAAGCCTGGGTCCACCCGGCGGGTGTTGCCAAAGCTCTGGATCAAGAGACCGCACGTCACCAGGAGCGAGAGCGCGAGAGAGATCTGCACCACCACGAGTCCAGAGCGCAGCCGCTGGCGGCCCGCCCCGCTGGAGCCGCGATCCCCACCCTCCTTCAGGTTCTGGTTCATGTCCGCTCTGGACACCTGGAAGGCGGGGGCAAGTCCGAACAGGAACACCGTCAGCAGGGTGACCAGGACCAGGAAGGTGAGCACCGGCGCGTCCAAGCGGAAGAACTGCTCCATGTACGTCACGCTGTCCGGTACTTGCGAGAGAAAGAAGTCGAGCGACCAGCGTGTGACAAGCATAGCGAAGGGTAGCGCCAGCAGCGCGAGCAGCGTGCTCTCGGTGAGCAGCTGGCGGACGAGCTGCGCGCGCGTGGCCCCGAGAGCGGCCCGGATGGACAGCTCCTTCTGCCTGCCCGCGCCGCGGGCGAGCAGCAGGTTCGCCACGTTTGCGCACGCGATCAGGAGCACGAAGCCGACCGAGCCCATCAAGATCCAGATCGCCGTCCGCGTCCGCCCCTGGACAACGCGGTCGCGGCTCAGGTACGCGCCCGCCGTCCACTCGGCGTCGGTCTCCGGGTACTGCTCGGCCAGCCGCCGACTCACGACCTGGAGCTCGGCCCGCGCCTGCTCCAAGCTGACCCCAGGGGCCAGCCGCGCGTACACCCCGAGCCTGTGGTCGGTGCGAGAGGCCGCAGCCTTCTCGAGTCGGAGCGGCGCAACGAGCTGGGTCCATGGCCAGGGAAACCACTGGTCGGAGGAGAGGACCCCGACGATGGTCGCGGGCTCCCCGTCGATCTCGAGCCGCTTGCCCACGATATCCGGGTCCGCAGCGTAGCGTCGCTCCCAGAGACCGTGACTGAGGACAACCACCTTCTCCGCGTCGGGCCGCGCATCATCGTCTACGAACGCCCGCCCGAGCCTGGGACGGATGCCCAGCACCGAGAAGTTGTTCGGCGTGACGAGCGCCGCGTCGACGAAGTCGAGCTCTCCGCCATCCGTCAGGTTGAACCCCCAGGGATAGAGCGCTGCGAGGTCCGTGAACGAGCGGAGCTGCTCACGCCACTCCGGGTACTTGGCCGTCGACACCCAGTACTGTCGCTGGTCCTGACGCGGCTTCTTCTCGAAGAGACCGACGATCGTCGACGGGTCCTTCCAGGGGAGCGAGTTCAGAAGGGTCCCGCTCACGATGCTGAAGATCGCCCCGTTCACCCCGACCCCGAGCGCCAGCGTCAAAACCGCGACCAGCGTGAAGCCGGGCGTGCGGAGCAGGGCCAGCGCGCCGAAGCGGACGTCGCGCCAGAACATCTCCCTAGCTCTCCTCTTTGGCCACGCGACCGTCGAAGAGTTGGACCGTGCGCTGCGCGTGCTCGGAGTAGCGCGGGTCGTGGGTGACCATGCAGATGGTCGAGCCCCCCTTGTGCAGCTGGTGCATGAGATCCATCACCTGCTCGCCGTTTGCAGAGTCGAGGTTCCCGGTGGGCTCATCCGCGAGCAGGATCAGGGGATTGCCGACGACGGCGCGGGCTACAGCAACTCGCTGCTGCTGTCCACCCGAGAGCTGGCTCGGCATGTGCTTGGTGCGGTGGGCCATCTGCACTCGCTCCAGCGCCGACCCCACCTTCTCGCGGCGCTCACGCGCCGGCACGCCCTGATAGGTGAGCAGCAGCTCGACGTTGTCGTAGACACTGAGATCGCCGATCAGGTTGAAGCTCTGAAAGATGAAGCCGATCTGCTGGCTCCGCACGCGCGCTCGCTGCGCAGGGGACAGACCCCCGACCGGCTGCTGACCGAGGGTGTACGTGCCCCGTGAAGGGGAGTCCAGCAGGCCGAGGATCGAGAGCAGCGTGGTCTTTCCGCACCCGGAGGGTCCGGAGACCGACACGTACTCCCCGGAACGGATCTCGAGATCCACTTCCGAGAGGGCATGCGTCTCGACCTCGTCCGTCTCGAAGATCTTCGAGACGCCGGCGAGCTGGATCAGCGACTGCGCGTCCTGGCTCATCTACAGCTCCTCTGCCTCAATCCAGCTCGATCCGCTCCGCTCCATCCCACTCGGACATGTCGGAGAGGATGACTCGGTCCCCCTCCTCGAGGCCTGCCCGGATCTCGACCTCGCTCACCGAGCTTCCCCCGAGACTCACGACCACACGTGTCGCAGTGGCGTCGCCCTCCGCGAGCTTGAAGAGCGAGATCCGGCTGTTCGAACGGCCGAAGGCGGGGCGGCCAGTGTAGAGCACGTCCTGCAGACGCTCGAGCTCGATACGGCCGTCTACGGAGAGGTCGGGGCGCGCACCGCGCGGGAGCTCAGCGTCGAGCGCCACGTCCACAGTCACGGTGCCACGCTGCACGGCGGGATCGATACGCACGACGTGGCCGGGGACGATCCCGTTGTGCGTGTCCACCTCGACCTGCTGGCCGAGCAACACCTCCTTCGCCTGGGCCTCCGGAATACGCAGCTCCGCCTTGAGGGACTCGGGCTGTACCACCTTGGCCAGGAGCGTCCCTGGCGAAACTCGTTGACCCACCTCGAGCGGGAGCTCTTGCAGGACGCCGTTCAAACCGGCGCGGACGCGCAACGACTCGACCTGCTTCGCCTGGAAGAGGGCGAGGTCCCGCTGCCGCTCGACCTGCGCGGCCTGCGCGGCCCCGCGGGCCACCATGGCGTCCTCCAGAATGCGCGAACGTTCCTCTTCGATCTCGAGTCGGCTCGCCAGCTCCTCCTCCCGCTCCTGCGTTCGGGCGTACTCCAGGGCCCCGACGATCTCGGCCTCGCGCAGACGCGCCTCAGCCTCCGCACGACGCTCCGCCTCGCGGTGCTGGATCCGGACGCTGGCGACGACCGACTTCTGGGCCAGCCGCTCGATGTCCATGGTCGCGCGGAGGTTCGCAAGATCCGCCTCTGAGACCTTGAGCTGGCGCTCGGCCTCGAGCGCCTCGAGCTCCAGGTCGGGATTCGAGAGCTCCAGGAGCAAGCTGTCGAGCTCGACCCTGGATCCCGGCTCGATGTGAATGCGCTCAACGCGCCCGGCCGTCGTTGCGGTCACCCAGCGAATCTCCTCTGGAACCAGCGTCCCGGGACCACTCACCTGACGCAGTAGCTCCCCGTGCCGAACGGTGTCGATCCAGACCGCGGAGCGCTCGACGGAGGGCGGCGCGTCCGCCAGCCGCTCGAGTCCTACCGTGATCCCGACGAGCCCCAGCACACCCACAGCCGCGAGGACGTAGGGACGTCGATGGCGAGTTGCTTCGCGAGGGACATCCATTGGGGGGGTCCCGGGAGGTCCCTCTACAGCGAAGGGACCTCGAGTCCAAGGTTGACGATCGCAGCCGCGGAGTATAGCCCGGATTCGTAACTCGGCCCCGCCCGCGCCGTGGAGACGGCTCCAGGACGCGGGTGTATTCTGATCCGGTGCCGATCCCGAACCCCTTCCTTCGCCTGGCGCAGCCACCGAGGTCACCGGGAATCCAGATCACCCTCTACTACCTCTTGCTGGGCTCGGTGATGGGACTCGTCCTGTGGTTGCTTCCGGGAACTGCCGACTACATTCCGATCGAGGCGAGCGAGTTCACCGGGTGGGGTAGCGGCACTGATGTATTCGAGCCCGTCGGCCCGAATGCGAGCGGCTCTGCCGGGGGCATGGACACCGCAGTCTCGCTCTTCGTCTCCATGGCGGGTGCCTTGCTCCTGATGATCCCCGTCTCTTGGGTGTACATGGGCACGCGCCTCCGCGACGGCTACGACGGATCGGTGGCCCAGGTGATCTTGATCCTTCCCATCGCCGTCGCGGGCATCGTGATCATCGTGCAGAACAGCCTCGCGCTCGCTTTCAGCCTGGCGGGGATCGTGGCCATCATCCGCTTCCGCACCACGCTCAAGGACACTGCGGACGCGCTGTTCCTCTTCGCCGCGATCGGTGTCGGACTCTCCGCCGGGATCGGCGCGCTCCTCATCGCCGTCGTCATCTCGCTCTTCTTCAACTACACGAACCTCATGCTCTGGAAGCTGGACTACGGGAGCGAGGGCGCGCGCAAGAACAGGAAGGGCAAGAAGGCCAGGAAAAGCAAGCTCGAGGAGCCAGAGGACGACGTGTCCGGTCTCGAGAATGCGTAGAGCAAGGAGCTGGCTGGCCCTGCCGGCACTCCTCTGCCTGGGTCTCAGCGGCGCAACGGTCGGACTAGACGCCTACACGCTCTCCGAGGAGACGCTGACGCGCTGGAGGCTGCCTGAGCGACTCAAGGAGATCTCCGGGCTGGCCACACTGGACGGGCGTCTTTTCGGGCACGGCGACGAGCTCGGCATCATCTACGAGATCGATCCCAGCCACGGGCGCTTCGTCAAGGCGTTCGCCCTTGGCGAGGCAACGGTCCACGACGACTTCGAGGGAATTGCGATCGCAGGCGATCGCTTCTACCTCGTGGCCAGCTCAGGCAGGCTCTACGAGAGCCTCGAGGGCGCGGACGGGGAGCGGGTCCTCTACAACACCTACGGAACGGGGATCGGCCGCGACTGCGACGTCGAGGGGCTCGCGTTCGAGCCAGCGGATCGCTCGCTTCTGTTGCTCTGCAAGACCCCCCGCCCGGACGGCTTCATTCGGATCCACCGCTGGTCTCTGGAACGCAGGACGCTTAGCGAGAACGCGCCGCTCCTGATTTCCGTCGCGACCCTGGCCGCCGGGATCGGCAGAGACTCCTTCCACCCCAGCGGGATCGAGCGGCACCCCGACACGGGGCACTACTTCGTCGTCGCGGCTCGCGAATCCGCACTGGCCGAGGTCACGCCGGACGGCGAGGTCGTCTCCGTCCGCGCCCTCCCCCGCCGCCATCGTCAGCCCGAGGGGATCGCGCTCCTCGCGGAAGACGTGCTGGCCCTGGCAGACGAGGGAGCCCGAGGCCGGGCCCACCTCACCCTCTACCGACCCCGGCTCGAGCAAGCGCGAGTCCCGCCCCACTGACCAGAAGCTCCGACTTCGACCTAAGAAATTATAATTAAGGACCGTCCCCAAGTTATCGCCAAGAAGTTCGGATTAAGGACCGTCCCCAAGTTCGGATTCCGTGAAGAACCGGCAACCTCCTCCGGGGCTTGGCACCCATGCAAGCGCCGCGGAAGCGGCGCGCGCAGCGAAGGGCGAAGCCCTGAGCGGAGGTGGGTGGCCGCGGCCGCCCACGGCCGGGTCCCACAAGACTCACGGAGCCTTCCTGCACTTGCGAGTCAGGCTCCGCTCCACCTTGCCCGGGTCCTCGATCGTAGCGTAGAACTCGTCGAGGTAGTCGATCATCTGGTTGACGCGCCAGGTATCGAGACGCGGCTCGCCCTTGTAAAGGGCATAGATGTCTTCCTTGCGCGATCGGAAGATCTGGAGCGTGCTCTCGAGCTGCGCCTCGGATCCGCAGTATCCGCGGTACAGCCGCTGGTACACGCTGCGGATCCCGAGATCCGGGTTCGGAGTCGCGTACGGGGCGCCCACGGCTCCCGACAGATCAAAGTCGAAGGGAACGGAAACGACAGCGCCGTTGTCCCCGCGGATGGGAGTGGTGTTGTGGCAGCAGTCGTCGTTCGCTGCCCCGCGAATCGTGGACCAGTCGGTGTTTCCCACCATGTACTCGAAGACCTCGAGGCGATTCACGTCGCCTCTGTCCAGGTCGTCGACGTCCACCTTGGGCACTTCGATGGCGACGAAGCCGTTGCGCTTCGCCATGGTCTCCTTTGCTTCGATGAAGAACGCGTAGTAGGTGGCGTGATCTCGCGTCTGCGCAGAGTCGACGTACGTCACCTCGACCAGCCGCACGCGATAGCTGCGATCGGTCAGCAGGTTGTACGCGCGGTACAGCAGATGCTCCTTCAGCACCAGCTGCTCGTAGAGTCCCCGGCAGTGGGTCACGAGCTTGAGCTTGTCCTGCTTCGCGAACACGGTTCCCTTGGCTCGCTTGGTCACCAGGTTCAAACGCAGCGGCGGGAAGTTGCAGGTGGCGGGCCTTCGTCGGTACTTTCCCCTCGTCCTCACCTGGATCTCGAGCCGCACCTGCTCGCCTGCCGTATCGGTGTAGGTCAGCACCGCCGGCTGGTACGTGCTCTTGCCCTTCCGTTCGCCGAGCACGGAGCCCAGATCGAACTCCAGCGTGAGCGCAAAGATGTCGTGGCTGGCGAAGAGCCGGTCGTCGACCGCAGGACCCGGCACGGGCAGCCGGGGCGTGGCGCACGCGCCGAGCACGAGCAGGGCAGTACAGAGCGTTCTACAGAGATCAAGCAGCAAACATCTTCTCGAGCAGCTCGTAGGTCTCCTCCTGAGAGCTCCCGCGCCCTCTGCCCTGTCCTCGATAGCGATTGCTCTGCTCCGAATCGATGATTCGCGCCTTGACCGGGTCGTTCCACTGCAGCTCGACGATACGTCGGAGGACCTCGCGGTGTTCGGGGTCCTGAATCGGAAGAACCACCTCGATGCGCTTGCTCAGGTTCCGGGTCATCAGGTCCGCCGAGGCCACGAAGAAGCGCTCGTCTCCCCCGTTGTGGAAGATGTAAATCCTCGCATGTTCGAGGAAGCGGTCGACGATGCTGATGACCTCTATGTTCTTGCTCAGCTCCGGTACGCCAGGCACCAGACAGCAGATACTCCGGACGATCAGCCGGATCTTCACGCCCGCCGCGCTGGCCTCGTAGAGCTTGGAGATGAACTCGGGGCCCTCGAGGTTGTTTACCTTGAGCAGGATCGACGCCGGCTTTCCCGCTCGCGCGTTGCGGATCTCGTGGTCGACGAACTCCGTGAGCCGGCTCCCTAGCGTGAAGGGCGCTACGACGAGCTTCTCGAGCTCCGGCTCTCCAGACGGGTCCTGCAGGAACTCGAACAGGTGGTGCGCATCCCTTCCGATCGCCGGATCGCCCGTGAACACGCCAAAGTCGCAATACGTGCGGGCAGACTTCTCGTTGAAGTTCCCCGTGCTCACGTAGGTGTAGCCCCGGAGCTGCCCTCGCTCGCGACGGGAGACGACACAGAGCTTCGAGTGCACCTTCAGCCCGGGGCAGCGATACACGACCTTCGCTCCCGCCTTCTCGAGCCTTTCCGCCCAGTAGATATTCGATTCCTCGTCAAAGCGCGCCTTCACCTCGACGAAGGCCGTAACCGCCTTTCCGCCATCGGCCGCCTGGACCAGGGACTGCACGATCTCGGAATTTGCTGCCACTCGGTAGAGAGAGATCATGATCGACTCGACGTCCGGGTCGACGGAGGCCTCACGCAAGAAGCGCAGCACGGGCTCGTAGCTCTGGTACGGGAAGTACAGCATGAAGTCTCGGCGCTGAATCTGCTCGAAGATCGACTTGTCCGGCAGCACGTCGGGATGGGGGAGTGGAGCCAGGGCAGGCGCGGAGCACCCCACCCGTTCGGGAAGCGGCAGGTCGGCGAACTCGTTCCAGTTGTGGTAGCGCCCGCCCACGAACATTTCGTCGGGGCTCAGGTCGAGCGCGAGAGTGAGCTCCCGCAGGGTCTCCTCCGGGATGGTCGGGTCGTAGAGAAAGCGCGACGGAAGCCCCGTATCCCGCCGCTCCAGGCTGCCCCGGATCTTCTCCAGCATGTCTCCGGAGAACTCGTCGTCCAGATAAAGCTCCGCGTCACGGGTCAGCTTGATGGCGTGCGCTTCGCCGGGCTCGTCGCCAGGAAAGATGTCGCGGAGAGAGAAGCGAATGACGTCGTCCAGGAAGATGATCTCTGTGCGCCCTTCGCGCTCGGGAAGCGACAGAAAACGCGGCACCTTCGCAGTCGGAATCTCCACGATCGCCAGGCGCGGCTCTCCACCCGCCGCCCGGAGGCGTACAGCCAGGTACGACACTCCGTTCTTCAGCTCGAGAGCTCGCGCACCGAGAAGCTCGGGCCGGAGCAGCGGCGCGAGCTCGCGCGTGTACCAGCGGGAGATGTAGCGCGCGTGAGACCTGCTTAGCGCTGAGAAGCCGCTGCCGGGCGACGCGTCCTCGCGCACGAGGTGGATCCCGAGCTCGTTCAGCTCCTGCACTGCCTTCCAGAAGATGGGGCCCAGCTCCTCCTGCTGCGTGTTCACGATCGCCTGAATCTCGTGCAACAGGTCGCCCGGATCGAGACCGGACTCTTCGGTCGTGGTGGCGTCGTCTCTGAGCAGGCTGAGCAGAGACGCTACTCGAACGCGGAAGAACTCGTCGAGCTGCCCCGAGAAGATCGCCAGAAGCCTGATCCGGTCGTACAGCGGAACCCGGGGGTCCCGCGCCTCCTGCAGCAGCCGCGCGAAATACGACAGCTTGCTGATTTCTCGATCCAGATAAAGGCTGTCACGCCCATCGCCGTTCACGCGAGCGCTCCCCGGGGATCAGTCCTCGTAGCGGTGCATCGTCGGCCGGCCCACCAGGAGCCCGCCGATCTTCTGCATCTCGGCCATGCCTGGGGAGGTTCCGTGGGCGTCGAGATCCTCCTTGGTGGCCCAGGCCTCCACGAGCACGTAACGGGTGTCGTCGTCTACGCTCTTGAACAGGTCGTACATCTCGCAGCCCTTGTCCTCGGCCCGCACCGTAGACGCCGCGCCTCCTGCGGTGGCCTCGAACTCGCTCGACTTCCCTTCCTGAACGTTCAACTGAACCGTCAACCGTATCGACATCTCGCCTCCGTGCTGCGCTCTGCGGTCATGCTATCACGGGCTCACCTCGCGGCGGGCGCCGAAGACCCGTTTCTTCCCCCGGCCTCGTCCAAGGGGGTATAACGGTGACACCACGCAAGGAGGAGGCTCGATGGAACTACTGAGGCGCTACGAGGATCAGATTTACGCGGCCATGCGGATCGTGGTCGGGTTCCTCTTCGTGAGCCACGGCGTTCAGAAAGTACTGCTCATCGTCGGAGGCGGAGGCGAGATGCCGGCCGCCATCCTGTACCCCGCCGCCTTGGTCGAGGCTGTCGGAGGAGCTCTGATCACCCTGGGCCTGTTCACGCCCTGGACGGCCTTCATCTGCAGCGGGGAGATAGCTGTGGCCTACTTCATGGCGCATCAGCCCCAGGGCCTCATCCCCCTGCTGAACCGCGGCGACCCTGCCGTGCTCTTCTGCTTTATCTTTTTGCTGATGGCGGCGAAGGGTGCCGGCGTCTGGAGTCTGGATGCTCTGCGTGGAGCCGGATCCGGCGCGCAGGGGACGGGCTCAGCCTCCTGACCGCAGGGTTCCGATCCGCTCTCCCAGACGCACGGGCTGGCCCGACACCGCACTGGTGAGGTCGAGCCAGCCGGGCGTTGCGAGCGCGACGATCGTGGAGCCGAGCTCGAAGCGGCCCCACTCCTCGCCCCTGGCCAGGCTGGGCCCGGAGGCGCCGTACTCTCGCACCTCCGCCCTGGCGTTGCGCGCGTTCGTGACGAGGTCATCGAAGCGGATCCGCACCCTGCCGACGCCTGTGGCGCCGATCGCGACCAGGCAGAGCATGCCCCCCGTCGCCTGCATGAACGCGCAGATCCGCTCGTTGCGCGCGAAGAGCTGCTCGATGCTCTCGACACCGGTGCGATTCACGGGCCAGAGCGTTCCGGGCAGGTAGGAGACCCTCGTCACGCGCGCGGCAATCGGCGCGTGAAAGCGATGGTAGTCCCCCGGGGCGAGATAGAAGGTGGCGAAGCAGCCGCCCTCGAAGTGTGCGGCGTCTTCCGCGCTCCCGAGCAGCGCGGCAATCGAGTACGAGCGTCCCTTTGCCTGCAGAAGCGTCCCCTGCGAGACATCTCCCGACTCGCCCCAGGCCCCGTCGCAGGGTGCGACCACGGCGTCGGTCGCTGGATCGATCGGACGCGCGTAGGGTTTGAGAGCGCGCGTGAAGAAGTGCTGAAAGCTCGCGAAGGAGTCGAGAGGATCCCGAACCTCGTCAAAGTTCACGCCCACAACCCTGCCGAAGAGCCAGATCTGGCCGCGCAGCAACGGGCGGGGTAGCCGGAGCCTGGCCAGCAGGCCCAGCAGGCGCGAGAACGCGCTCTTCGGCAGCGCGCGGAGCGCCGCAATCGCGAGCCTTCGGCGCAGCGGTCAGGCCTCTGGCTGGTCGAGGGACTCGCTCACACCGCCAGTATACTGCGCACGTGCGCGGCTGGTTGCGGCTCTCTCGCTGGATCGATCGTTTGAACCTCGCGCTGGGTCGACTGGTCGCCTGGCTCGCGCTGCTGATGATTGTGATCGGCGCGTACAACGCACTGGCCCGCTACGTCGGGCGCTTCATCGGCTTCAACCTGAGCTCCAACGCCTACCTGGAGCTGCAGCAGTACCTGTTCAGCGCGCTCTTTCTGCTGGCTGCGGCCGCGGTGCTCTGCAAAGACGAGCACGTTCGCGTGGACGTGCTCTACGGTCGCCTAGGCAGCCGCGGCCAGGCCTGGATCGATCTTGTCGGGACGCTGCTCTTTCTGCTTCCGTTTTGCGCGTTCGCGCTCGCCATGGCCTGGCCGGCCGTGAGCAACTCGTGGGCCATCGTCGAGGATTCCCCCGATCCGAGCGGCTTGCCACGCTATCCCCTGAAGACTCTCGTTCCCCTCGCGTTCGCGCTCCTGATCTTGCAGGGCGTCTCTCAGGCGATCGTGCAGGTGGCGCGCCTGCGCGGCCATGAGACCGAAGGAGAGCAGGAGTGAGCGGTGACTGGCTCGGGCCGCTCATGTTCGTGGTGGCGTTCCTGCTCATCTTCTCGGGGTATCCCGTGGCGTTCGCGCTGGGCGGGACGTCGCTCCTCTTTGCCGTGGTCGGCGTCGCGGCCGGCTACTTCGAGGCGAGTCTGCTCTTCGCGTTGCCGGAGCGGATCTTCGGCATCATGCTGAACGGCGTCCTGCTCGCGGTCCCGTTCTTCGTCTTCATGGGAACCATGCTGGAGCGCTCGCGCCTGGCAGAGGACCTGCTGCATACCATCGGCCTGCTGTTCGGGCCGTTGCGCGGCGGGCTCGCGCTTGCGGTCGTCATCGTCGGCACGCTGCTCGCTGCCGCGACGGGAGTGGTCGGTGCCTCCGTTGTCGCAATGGGTCTGATCTCCTTACCCGTCATGCTCCGCTACCGGTACTCCACCGAGCTGTCGGCCGGCGTGATCACCGCAGCTGGAACGCTCGGACAGATCATCCCCCCTTCCGTGGTGCTGGTGGTGCTCGGCGACCAGCTCGGCGTATCGGTGGGAGACCTGTTCCTGGGAGCGCTGTTTCCTGGCCTGATCCTGGCCGGAATGTACGCCCTCTACGTAGTTGCGGTGGCGCTGCTCCGACCGCTGGCAGCGCCAGCGCTGCCAGCAGAGGAGCGAGGGCTCCCGCCCGCCGCCCTCGCCCGCCGCGTGGCCCTCGTCATGCTTCCGCCGCTCGTGCTCATCCTGCTCGTGCTCGGGAGCATCTTTGCGGGTGTGGCGACTCCGACGGAGGCGGGCGCACTCGGCGCGCTCGGCGCGATCCTGCTTGCGGCGCTGAACCGCCGCCTCGACATGACCGCGCTGCGCTCGACCGCCGAGGCCACCACCAGCCTGACCGCGATGGTGCTCTTCCTGCTGATCGGGTCCACTGCCTTCGCGCTGGTGTTCCGTGGGCTGAACGGCGACATCTGGATCGAGGAGCTGTTGACGAACCTACCGGGCGGCGTGGTCGGCATGCTCATCGTCGCGAACCTGTCGATCTTCGTGCTCGGCTTCTTCCTCGACTTCTTCGAGATCGCCTTCATCCTGCTTCCGTTGCTCGTGCCGGCCGCACAGCTGCTCGGGATCGACCTGGTCTGGTTCGGCGTGATGGTCGGGATGAACCTGCAGACCTCGTTTCTCACTCCTCCCTTTGGCTTCGCGCTCTTCTACCTCCGGGGCGTCGCACCGCCGGAGGTCCGCACCACGCAGATCTACCGGGGCGCCATCCCCTTCATCGTGATCCAGCTCATCGGCCTCAGCCTGATCGTGATCTATCCGGAGCTCGTGACGTGGGCGCTCAGCTAGAACCGGGCCGGGTGAACGAGAAAGCCGCGTAGGCAAGCTCGGCGGTGGCGAACCAGGCGAAAGATTCGTCCCGGAACTTCTTCCACGCCTCGTAGATAACGCGATAGGCGGGGTCCGCCGCCGCGTTCTCCTCGAGGACGGCGATCGACACGCGTCGCGCCGCCCTCATGACGTCGTCCGTAAAGGGTCGCCACTGCACGCCACTCGCCATGAGACGGGTCATTGCGGGCGGGTTCCTGGCGTCATAGCGCGCCTGCATGACGGTCCCCGCGTCGTGACATGCGCTGCGGAAGATGCTCTGAAACTCCGTCGACAGACCCTCCCACGCCTGCTTGTTCACGTAGAAGGAAAGCGACGGTCCAGGCTCCCACCAGCCCGGGTAGTAGTAGTACTTCGCCGCCTTGTGAAAGCCGAGCTTCTCGTCGTCATACGGACCGACCCACTCCGTAGCATCGATGGCGCCGCGCTCGAGCGCGAGGTAGATGTCGCCGCCGGCCAGGACCTGCACCGTGGCACCGAGCCGACTCATGACCTCCCCGCCCGGTCCCGGAATCCGCATCCTGAGCCCCTGGATATCGGCAACCGACTTGAGCTCGCGGTTGAACCAGCCCCCCATCTGCGCACCCGTGCTGCCGCCGTAGAAGCGGACCAGGTTGAACTCGGAGAAGAGCGGCTCCAGGAGCTCCGCACCTCCTCCCTCGAGCAGCCACGCCGCCTGCTGGCGCGAGGACAGGCCGAAGGGAACCGCAGTGTCGAATGCGAAGGCCTGGTTCTTCCCCGTGTAGTAGTAGCTCGCGGTCTGGCCGACCTGCACCGTTCCCTGCTGAACGGCGTCGAGCACCTGAAGCCCCGGAACGATCTCACCGGCGGGATACGCGCGGATCCGAAAGCGTCCATCCGACATCTGGAGCGTGCGCTCGGCCAGAACTTCGGCGGCGCCATAGATCGTGTCGAGCCCGCGTGGAAAGCTCGAGACCAGCCTCCACGAGACTCGCTCCTTGGGCTGCACGGCCGGTCCGACACCCTCTGCAGCCTCGTCGGCACAAGCCCCGAGCGCGGCGGCGCCGATCAGACCGGTCGTTGCGGATCTCAAGAACTCCCTTCGCTTCACGTTGCCCCCCCTGCCGCAGCCGCGCTGCGTAGCTCACGGATGCGCCACGCGATCGCCTCGATCGCGGCGCGGTTCTCGCCGCCCTCGTGCACGATCATGTCTGCGTGTCGCTTGCTCGGCTCCACGAACTCGAGGTGCATGCGGCGCACGCTCTCCAAGTATTGGTCGATCACGGACGCGGGCGTACGCCCGCGCTCTTCGAGGTCGCGACGCAAACGGCGGATGAGACGGATGTCGTCTGGAGCCTCGACGAAGACCCGCAGGTCCATCAGCTCGCGCAGGACCGCATCCGCCAGGCACAGGATACCGTCGACGAGGATCACGCTCCGTGGCGTCCGTCGTCGCCGCCCGGGCAGGCGCTCGTGCGTCGCGAAGTCGTATTCCGGGATCTCCACCGAGAGCCCGTCGACGAGGGCCCGCAGGTGGCTGCCGAGCAGCTCGGTCTCCAGCGCGTCCGGATGGTCGTAGTTCAGCTTGCTCCGCTCGGCCGGCTCGAGGTGACTCTGATCTGCGTAGTACGAGTCGTGCTGGATCACGAGCACCTGGTCCGCCCCGAGCTCCCTCACCAGGGCGCGCACGAGCGTCGTCTTGCCGGCCCCGGTCCCGCCCGCGACACCAATGACTAGGGAGCGCATGGCGCGCAGTATACTCGCGGCATGCAGGAGCCCGGGCACGGATTCGGCCCCGCAGGGAGAGACACTGGAAGAGCGGCGCGACTCCTGAACGAAAGCGTCCTACACTGAGCCGAGGGAGCGCAGGGATCTCGCACCCGGAGGCTGGCTTGAGGACGAACTTCCGCCGCGCGTGCTGCGGCTTGCTCCTCGCGGCCCTGGCCTGCGGCACGAGCTCATATGGGCAGCGGGCCGCCTACATCCGGCAGGAGTTTCTCCAGCTGAACGACCGCCAGGTGCTGAACTGCTTGGGGCCGCCTAGCGATTTCGACTATCCCGACGAGCAGAAGGCGCTCTGGGTCTATGCCTATCCCCTCCCGAACCCGGCGTGGCTCAGCGAGCGCAGAGTGGGCGCGGGGACGAGCACGGATCGCAAGATCCGCGAGTTCCTGAACGACCCGCTCGACGCGGCTCTACCTGCGGGCTTCTGTCGGCTCACGATCGAGCTGGTTTCCGGTAGGGTCACGGACCTCAGGGCTGAGGCTCGCACTGCCACGGGCCTGAACAACGACTCCGAGTGCGCCCACACGGCCCGCATGTGCCTCCAGTGAGGCCGCCAACCTGGAGCTGGTGCAACACGGCCGGCCGCGCCAGCGACCGGCCGTGCGGGATCGTCCATAAGGACTCTAGAACTCGCGACGCAGCGTAACGCCTGTGATGCGCGGCTCCAGAATGAACAGGTTCGTGAAGTTGGCGGACGTTTCGTCGGTAAAATAGTGCCCGGTGATGTCGTCGTTGTCCTGGATGTTCTTCACCCAGAACTCGAGCATCCACGGCTGGCCTGGACTGCTCAGGCGGATCTGCGCATCGGTCTGCGACCAGGAGCTGATCTTGTCGGGCCCGTCGTTGAAGATCCGGCTGTACATGTCGTCCTGCCAGTAGTGGTCGACGCGGAAGGTCAGCTCGTAGCCCGTGTTCAGGAACGGCATGGTGTACTGCGCGGCAAGCTTCAGGCTCCACTCTGGTGCATACGGAAGCTCGTTGCCCGAGAGGTCCTTATCGAAGCCAGGAACCAGGACGCAGCCCGCTGCAGCACTTGCCACAGGGTCCCCGAGCACGCAATCCCCCAGCTTGGTCACGTCGGTGATGACCGAGTTGGCTGCCGTCCCGAAACCGTTCACGAAGTCCTTGACTGCGAGTGTTCCCGGAACGCCGGCAGAGGGGTCTCTGGTATCAATGGAGAGAGCGTCCTGGATATCGGTATCGAGGTACGAGGCGCCAGCCTCCAGGCGCAGGCCAGGGAACGGCTGGAACACCGTCTCGAGCTCGGCCCCCCAGATCTCGGCATCGATGTTCTCGTTGATCGAGGTCCGAGAGACGATCTTGGAGACCTGGAAGTCCTCGTAGTCATAGAAGAACCCGGACAGGTTTATGATCACGCGGTTGTCGAGCAGGCTGCTCTTCACGCCCACCTCGAAGGAGTCGATCAGCTCGGGGTCGAATATCGGCTTGAACTGGCGCTCGATCCCCTCCTGCACCGGGTTGTTGAAGCCGCCGGCCTTGTAACCGCTCGAGAAAGTAGCGTAGAGGAGGGCGTCGCCGGTCGGTATCTCCACGCGCTGGTCGATACTGATCTTGGTGGTCCACCTGGTCCACCTCTGCGCGTCCTGCTCGAAGGGCGAGAGCGCACCGACGATCAGATTTCCGCTCCGATGGCTCACCTGCTTGCGATCGTGGGTCAGGCGAGCACCGAGCGTGACACGAGTGCTCTGGGTCAGATCATAGTAGAGCTCGCCGAAGGCAGCTCGTGTGTCGAGCTCGTATGGATGCGTCTCGGCGAGAAAGTAGCTCCCGTGAGGCTCCAGATCGAAGAGGCTGAAACCTGGTGCTACCGGTATCGACCTGTCGAACGCCTCGAGGCCGGCGCCCCACACGTAGTAGTCGCCGTCCCATTCGTAGTCCAGGAACAGCATCCCGCCGGTGAAGTTGAGCGGACCCTCGAAGTCGGTAGCGACGCGGAACTCGTAGGTCCACTGCCTCACGTGGCTGTTGGATTGGTCGAACAAGAACTCGCTGTCGTAGAGCCCCGAGCGATCCTTTGAGCTGCCAGGAAACTCGAAGAACTGCGGACCCCAGCCAAAGGGCTCGGAGGGGACAGCCAAGAGGTAGTCCTGCTGGCTCCACACGTGGGCATCGTGGAACCCGATCACCCCGGTGAAGGTGAGGTCTTGCCACGTGTGGTTGACTTCGAGCCCCGCGACGTACTCGTCGGACTTGTACTCCGGGTCGAATAGCGTGTTCACCCGGCGTGGATCTTTCGGATTGACAGAGTTCGCATACGGATCCAGGGGGGTGATGCCGTCGTCGCCAACCGACGAGAAGTAGGGGAGACACTCGGGACAAGCGGGTCCGCCTCCAGCCGGGTTGGGCTGAAACCCACCGGTGGTCGGGTTGAAGGACATCAGGAGCCCAAACTGATACGGCAGCAGCGCTGTGCCGTCGATCGCATCGCTGCCGAGCTCCGTGGCGGAGCAGCCGAGGTTGACCGGAAAGGGCGCGCCCGTTCGCTTGCAGGACTGCTTCTGCAGGCGAGCGCGATTGTCGTCCTCGTCGAACCACGACATCGTGAGCGTCGCGTCGGTGTTCTCCCCCAGATCCGCGGCAAGCGTGGCACGCAGCCCCCAGAGCTCCCGATCGTCGATCCAGCTGCCCGTGTGCTGGTTCCTGGTGTAGCCATCCCGGTCGAGATACATCCCGGCCACGCGCAAGGCGAGTCGCTCGCCGAGAGGGACGTTCACAGCACCCTTGAGCTTGTAGTGGTTGTATTCCCCGTACTCCCCCTCCAGGTAGCCACTGTACTCGTCCGTGGGCTTCCTCGAGATCATGTTGAGCGAGCCCGCGGAGGAGTTGCGGCCGTACAGTGTCCCCTGGGGACCGCGCAGCACCTCCACCCGCTCTGCGTCGTAGAACTCGGTCTCGAAGATGCGGGCGGCCGTGATCGGTATGCCGTTCACGTGCGTACCTGTCCCTGCATCCCCGGATGCCGCTGTTACCGAGCGGCCGATCCCGCGAATCGCCAGTGAGCCCGATGCGCTGAAGTTCGTCTTGGTGAAGTTAACGTTGGGGACGTTGAACTGGAGGTCCATCACGTCGTTGATGTTGATGTTGTCGAGATCGTCGCCACTGAAGGCGGTGATCGCGATCGGGATGTCCTGGACGGACTCCTCGCGCTTGCGAGCCGTGACCGTGATCTCCTCGATGCCTCCGGGAGCCACCACGGCTTCGTCCTGCTCATCCTCCTGCGCCGGCTCTGCTGCCGCCGCTTCGGGCATGGCCTCCTCGCCTGGCTCGTCTGCCAGGGTCGAGGGGGCGTACGCAAGCAACACAACCGCTACGAGCGGGGCCAGCGCGATCCTCAGCCAGTCCATCCTAGTCATCGCTCATCCCTCCGGTAGGGGGAGGGCCGCAGCTCGCAAGCCGCCGCCATCCCTCAACATTTCCCTCAGACAGCACCCAGGTTCCCTAAGCCCAACCGTAAGGCGCTGAAAGTCGTCAAGTCAAGTATTTTTACCAGCCCCCGCGGGAGGGCCGCGAGTTTACGGAGCGGCCCGCCGCGGGTAGGATGGGCGCGATGAAGCTCACAGTGCTTGCTCTCGCGGGGATCCTGGCCGCCCCTCCTGTATTCGCGGCCCCGGAGCTCGCGACGACCGAGGAGATCAAGGCGTGCATCCGGCGCAATAACCTGCCGGAGGTCACGACCTTGCAGTCCGTCATGCTCTCCACTCGGGACCGACTCGGCGAAGAGCGGAGCACCAACGTGAGCATCGCCAGCCGCAAGACCTCTGACGGCTATCGCAGGGTCCTCGCCCAGATCACGGCGCCCGAAGACGTTGCCGGCACGAGCTTCCTGGTGGTGGAGGCGGCAGACGGGATCGATATGAGCGTCTACTCGCCCGAGTTCGAGGCCCCCAGGAGCATCACCGGCGGCGATGCCTCCGGCAACCTGTTCGGGACCGACTTCAGCTACGAGGACTTCGAGCGCCTGCAGGGGCTGAACTGGGACGCGGAGGCGCAGGGGTTGAATCGCCTGGAGGACGGGAGCGCGGAGGAGCGACCCGCTTTCGTCCTGGAGTCGCACCCTGTCGACTCCGGCTACGAGCGCATTCTGGCCTATATCGATAAGGAGACCTGCGTCGCACTGCGCACGGAGCTGTACGAGAACAGCAGGCGGCCGCGCAAGGTGCTGATCGCCGATCCCGCTGAGGTACGGCAGCTCGAGGGAGTGTGGGTCGCGCACAACCTGCTGATGATCGACATGCGGGATCAGACCCAGACCCGCCTCGTCGTAGAGAGCATGAACGCGGGGCTGGAGCTGCCCCCGTTTGATCTCACCCGTCCGATCGCGAAGCCGACACTCGAGCTCCCGAAGCCCGAGTTCGACCCGCTCGACGTGGGGACGGAGCTGCGCTAGCTGCGCGACCGGCCGGGCCCCCTACAGCGGTCCTTAGACCTCCTCTTCGTGCACCTCCGTGATCACGTAGGTTCCGCTGCGCGCGTCCCTGCTCAGACTGATCAGCTTGTGCTCCTCAGCGTCCTCGAGGAGCCGGCTGAACGAGCGATAGCCGTGGTACTCCTCGTTGAACTGGGGCTGCTTGCGCTTCATGGTCTCTTTCACGAGCGAGCTATGCAGCTGCTTGTTCTCCCGCTGCAGAGCGTCCAGCGTATCGAGGAGCAGGCCAAAGCCCTCGCGCGTCTTTTTTGGCAGGCGCGAGAGCCGGGTCTGCTTGCGCCGCCGCGGCTTGCGCACCAGGTCGTCGTAGTAGACGAACTCATCGCAGGTGTCGATGAGGAGCGGGCTCGTCGAGTTCTTCACCCCGATCCCGATCGTGTGCTTGTTGTTCTCGCGCAGCTTCGCGACGAGCGGCGAAAAGTCCGAGTCGCCGCTCACGAGCGCGAAGACGTCGATGTGCGGCTTGGTGTAGGAGAGCTCGAGCGCGTCGACCACCATCTTGATGTCAGCACTGTTCTTGCCCGTGAGCTTGCTTCCTGGCATCTCCAGGAGCTCAACACCAGCCTCGTGAAGCGAGCGGCGGTAATCGCTGTAGCGACTCCAATCCGCGTAGGCCTTGCGCACCACGATGTTCCCCTTGTCGACCAGGCGCTTAATGACCAGCCCGATGTCGAAAGGCTTGTAGTTGGCATCCCGCACGCCGATGGCAACGTTCTCCAGATCGATGAATACCGCGATGTTTCGGGTGCCGTTCGAAGCCTCGGCCATGCGCTCATCTCCTTCGCTGCGTCGGAGTGTAGCGACTCCGGGCCGCCTTGATCCCCACGCCTGCGAATGTGGTAGCCTGATCAGCAGATCGAGCTCGCCTAGCTAGGAGGAAGGACATTTTGGCCAAGAGGATCTACGTAGGGAACCTTTCCTACTCCACCACCGAGGATGAGCTTCGCGAGCTCTTCAGCAAGCATGGCAACGTGGAGTCGATAAACCTGATTATCGACCGCGACACGGGCCGCTCGCGCGGCTTTGCCTTCGTGGAGATGGACCAGAGCGGCGCGGACGCCGCAATCAGCGCCCTGAACGGCCAGGACCTCGGCGGCCGCAGCCTTCGCATCGACGAGGCTCGCGAGCGCGGCGGAGGTGGTGGCCGCGGAGGCTACCGCGACTAGCTGCGTGCTGGGCTTTTCAGACGGGGCGGGGGCGGTGCACCAGGGCTGCGATGGCGACCAGGCACCAGGTGGCCTCGAGTACCACGAACGGGAAGAACTCGAGACGGTAGGAGGCCCAGCAGGCCAGGCCAGCGCCTGCTGCGTTCATGAGCTGGTAGCTGCGGGCGTCGTGCGGCAAGCGGCCGCGTAGATTCAGGAAGAACGCGATCAGCAAGAGCGCCACGCCGAGCGACCCGACTGCGTCCGTGAACGACATCATCGGGGCGTCGCGGGCGATTCGGAGATCAAGACGATCTGTGTCTGAGTGACATGAGCGATCGTGCGCCCGTCCGAGCGAGTGATGCGCGTCTGCCAGACCATCGTCCGCCGCCCTCGGTGAAGCGGGACGCACTCGGCCACGAGCTTCTCGCCCAAGCGGCCCGGAGCGAAGAAATTCGTCTTTGACTCGATGGTCGTGGTGCCCGCTCCAGCGGGCAGGTTGAGTCCGGTGCCGCACGCACCGAGCGTGTCCGCAAACGCCATGATCACCCCGCCGTGGAGAACGCCGGGCACCGTGCACAGCTCGGGCCGCACCGTGAGCTCCGCACGGATGCACTCCTCGTCGGCTTGCACGAACTCGAGCCCGAGTAGCTCTGGAAAAAGACCCTTTGTCCCTGCCTGGAAACGTTCGACGCTGTTCATGCGAAGAGTAGACCGAAAAAGCGCCCGACGGGAAAGGCGTACTTTCGATCCGCCAGCCGCTGCCCCATACTCGCAGCTCGGAGGAGCGGAGTGGCCGTCGACGGAAGCTGGAGGGTGATCGTCGCCGGGCTGCTGGCAAACCTCTGCGTCGCGACCGCCAAGTTCATCGGCTACGCCTTCACGGGAGCGAGCTCGCTTCTGGCAGAGGCCGTGCACTCCGTCGCCGACTGCGGGAACCAGCTGCTCTTGATCCTCGGCGGCTACCGGGCGCGGCGCGAGGCGAGTCGCGAGCACGCGTTCGGCTACGGCAGGGAGCGCTACTTCTGGGCCTTCATCGTCGCCGTGGTGCTGTTTACGCTCGGCTCGGTCTACGCCCTCATCAAGGGCTGGGAGAGGTTCCAGCACCCCGAGCCGCTGCAGTCTCCCGCCTGGGCGATCGGCGTGCTGCTCTTCGCCCTCACGGTCGAGGCGCTCGCCCTACGGACCGCGGTGCGGGAGGCGAATGCCCTGCGCGAGGGCGAGTCGTGGCTCGCGTTCATCCGGCGCTCGAAGAGCCCGGAGATCCCCGTGATGCTGCTCGAGGACTTCGGGGCGGTCACCGGCATACTGCTGGCGCTTCTCTGTGTGGGACTCGCCATCTGGACGGGCGATGCCCGTTGGGACGGCGTGGGGAGCCTGGCGATCGGCCTGCTCCTCGGCACGATCGCCGCCCTGATGGGAGCGGAGATGAAGAGCCTGCTGATCGGCGAGTCCGCCACGCGCGGCGGCGAGCAGAGCATCCGCAGCAGCATCGAGTCGCACCCCCTCGTCCGCCAGGTGCTCCACATGCGTACCCAGCACCTGGGACCAGATGAGCTCCTGGTCGGCGCGAAGGTGGAGTTCGACTCGTCTCTCCTCGCGGACCAGATGGCTCAGGCCATCGACGAGATCGAGGTCCAGCTTCGCGCCCAGACCTCCGCACGCGTCATCTACATAGAGCCCGACATCCACGATCCATTGCGTGCGTGAATACCGAGGCTGCGGGCCAGGCTGTCAATCGGCGATTGCGTTCAGCTTTCCCGCGAGCTCGGCGTCGAGCGCGGTGATCCCTCCGGCGTCGTGCGTCGAGAGCTCCACCACTACGCGGTTCCAGACGTTCTTCCACTCGGGATGGTGGTTCATGGACTCCGCCACCAGGGCGGCGCGCGACATGAAGCCGAACGCCTCGCTGAAGTCCTGAAATTCGAACTCGCGGCGCAGCTTGCTGTTCTGCACCGCCCAGCCTGGAAGGGTCTCCAGAGCCTGGCTGATCTCAGCATCGGAGAGCTTCTCGATATCAGGCACGGTCGAAGCGATCGAGATTCATGACCTTGTCCCACGCAGCCACGAAGTCAAGCACGAACTTCTGCTCGGCGTCGTCACTCCCGTAGACCTCAGCGATCGCCCGGAGCTCGGAGTTCGAACCGAAGACGAGGTCGACGCGGCTGCCCTTCCCTTTGAGCTCGCCCGTCCCGCGATCGCGACCCTCGAAGACGTCCTCGGCGTCCGAGGTCACTTTCCACTCCGTCGCGGGGGCGAGCAGGTTCACGAAGAAGTCGTTCGTCAGCGTCCCGGGGCGGTCGGTCAAGACCCCGAGCTCGGACCCGACGCCGAGGACGCGCATGCCGCCGAGAAGGGCCGTCATCTCGGGAGCGGACAGCGTCAGCATGAACGCCTTGTCCACC
Source organism: Myxococcota bacterium (assembly GCA_965247115.1). GTDB lineage: Bacteria > Myxococcota_A > UBA9160 > SZUA-336 > SZUA-336 > JAUXJB01. The sequence goes on along the minus strand of CBDFGR010000002.1, from coordinate 1,740,809 downwards.
AGCAGGTGCTCCGACCAGCGCTCTTGGCCCTGGCCCTTCTGCAGGTAGTTGCGGAACCCGTCGGCGATCGGCTCGAGCACGGCGAACGACTCGGTGTCGGTCATCTCCTGGGTAGCGTCTGTGCGCCCCGCTGTGAAGGGGACCTGCACGCTCTGGCCGGCCCTCTTCGCAGCCTCCTCGACGGCTGCGCACCCGCCCAGCACGATCAGGTCGGCGAGCGAGACCAGCTTCCCGCCCGTCTGCGAGCCGTTCCACTCCCGCTGGATCCCCTCCAGGGTCTCCAGCACCTTCGACACGCCGGACGTCACGTTGACGTCCCACCCCGCCTGCGGCGAGAGGCGAATGCGCGCCCCGTTCGCGCCGCCGCGCTTGTCGGTGTCCCGGTAGGTCGAGGCCGACGCCCAGGCGGCCGAAACCAGCTGGGAGATGGACAGGCCGGAGTCGAGGATCTTGCCCTTGAGCGCAGCGACGTCCGCACGGTCGACGAGTTCGTGCGTGACCTCGGGCACCGGGTCCTGGAAGAGCAGCTGCTCCTCGGGAACCCACGGGCCGAGGTACCGGGTGACGGGTCCCATGTCGCGGTGCAGCAGCTTGTACCACGCCCGGGCGAAGGCGTCGGCGAGCTCCTCCGGGTTCTCGTAGAAGCGCTTCGAGATCTCCTTGTAGGCCGGATCGGTGATCAGTGCGAGGTCGGTCGTCAACATCATCGGAGCGGTCCGCTTCGACGGGTCGTGCGCCTCCGGCACGGCCTCCTGCGCCTCGGGGTTCTTGGGAGCGAACTGGTGCGCACCGGCAGGGCTCTTCGAGAGCTCCCACTCGTAGTTGAACAGGTTCTCGAAGTAGCCGTTGTCCCACTTGATCGGATCGTTGGTCCAGGCGCCCTCGAGCCCGCTGCTGATCGTATCGCCGGCTATGCCGCTGCCATGGCTGCTCGTCCAGCCAAGGCCTTGCTCCTCGATGCTGGCACCCTCGGGTTCGGGACCCTTGTACTTCTCATCGGCAGCACCATGGGATTTGCCGAACGTGTGTCCGCCGGCAATGAGCGCAACCGTTTCCTCGTCGTTCATCGCCATGCGACGGAACGTCTCACGGATGTCCCGGGCCGACGTCATCGGGTCCGGGTTGCCGTTCGGCCCCTGCGGATTGACGTAAATCAGGCCCATCTGCACGGCACCGAGCGGATTCGCCAGCTCCCGGTCGCCGCTGTAGCGCTCGTCGGCAAGCCACTCGCGCTCCGGGCCCCAGTAGACGTCCTCCTCGGGCGCCCAGATGTCCTCACGGCCGCCGCCGAAGCCGAAGGTCTTTAGGCCCATCGTCTCCAGGGCGCGGTTCCCGGTAAAGATCAGAAGGTCGGCCCACGAGATCTTCCGGCCGTACTTCTGCTTGACCGGCCAGAGCAGCTGGCGCGCCTTGTCGAGGTTCACGTTGTCGGGCCAGCTGTTGAGGGGCGCAAAGCGCTGGTCGCCGCTGCCGCCGCCGCCACGGCCGTCGTGAATGCGGTACGTACCTGCGGCGTGCCACGTCATCCGGATGAAGAGCGGTCCGTAGTGGCCGTAGTCGGCGGGCCACCAGTCCTGCGACTGGGTCATCAGCGCGTCGACGTCCTGCGCGAGGGCTTCGAAGTCGAGGCTCTTGAACTCCTCGGCGTAGTCGAACTCCTCGCCGTTGGGATCGGCCTGGGGGTGGTTCTGGCGGAGGATCCGCAGGTTCAACTGGTTCGGCCACCAGTGTTGGTTCGCTGTGTCGCCAACGGCCTGGTGAGCGGTGCCCATCACGGGGCACTTGCTTGCGGTGTTCTCTGACACGGTGGGTCCTCCTGATGTTCGTTGCTGATGGTCGGGTGTGCGGGGTCGCTCTGTTGGTGTCGTTGTTGGTCGCCCGTGTACGGGCCGGGGCCGATCTCCGCTTCAATCTCCGGCCGAAGCCGGAGATGCCGCGAGACACTCCGGACAGCGGCCCCAGTAGACCACCTCGGCCTCATCGATCTCGTAATCCGAGTCGTCGGCGGCGGTCAAGCAAGGGGTGGCACCGACCGCGCAGTCGACGTCGACCATCCGCCCGCAGGTGCGGCAGATCAAGTGGTGATGGTTGTCGCCGACCCGGTCCTCGAAACGGGCCGGTGAACCGGCGGGCTGGATGCGCCGGATCAGGCCCTTGTCGGCCAGCATCCAGAGGGCGTCGTACACCGCCTGGCGGGAGATGGCGCCGATCTCGGACCGGACGACCTCGGCGACGTCGTCCGCCGTACCGTGGGGTCGACCCGATACCGCCCGCAGCACGGCCAGGCGCTGGGCCGTGACCTGGACACCGTGGTCGCGAAGCAGGCCGGCTGAGTCGACGGACGGCTCCATGGACATGATCGCATTACATGCCCAACTCTAGACTATGTCAAGAATTGGACTGGTAACCTGGAGCGTACCGAGCGCTCTGCGAATCCCACCCTGCCGGTCACGCTCCACGTCGACCACCCGAACTACCGCGCCCCGACGCCGATCGACGCTGCCTCGCGCGCCTTTCTGGCAGCGGATCTCCGACCGGACTAGAGCTCGGAAGCACCCAGCAAGCGCCGCGGAAGCGGCGCGCGCAGCGAAGGCCGTAGGCCTGAGCGGAGGTGGGTGGCCCGCGACCGCTCGCGGGCCGGGTCCCACTAGAAACGCAGAGGGCCCGGATCGGGCCAATCGGAGTCGGCCCGGATCGCAGCGTCGAGCCTCTGCAGGTACTGGTCGCGTGGCAGCTCGACGCAGCCGAAGCGGCTGAGGTGCTCCGTCGAGAACTGCGTGTCGAGCAGGCTGAAGCCCCGCTCTCGGAGCAGCTCCAGCAGACCCACGAGGCACACCTTGGAGGCGTTGGTGCCTCCCAGCTCCGGCAGGCTGAACATGCTCTCGCCGAAGAACGCCGAGCCGATGTGCACCCCATACAGCCCGCCGACGAGACGCTCGTCGCGCCACGCCTCGACGCTGTGTGCGAGGCCTCCGCGCCAGAGCTCCGCATAGGCCGTGACCATGCGCTCGTCGATCCAGGTCTCTTCTCGCCCTCTGCGCGGCTCCGCGCACGCGCGCATGACGGTTTCGAAGCACGTGTCGGTGCGGAGCTCGAACCTCCCGGCTCGGATCACGCGAGCCAGGCTCCTGGGCACGTGAAAGGAGTCGAGCGGAAAGATGGCGCGTGGATCGGGGCTGTACCAGCCGACTTCGCCGCTCCTCGAATCGACCATGGGAAAGATGCCCTGGCTGTAGGCGGCGATCAGCAGCTCGGGAGTCAGATGCTGTGGATCGATCGCGCGCCTGTCTGCACCCACGCGGGAAGTCTAGCGCGGGTTCAGACGAGCTCCGTTCCAGCGGGTCCGCCGCTGTAGAATCGGCGCAAGAGCAGATCACGGAGTGAGGGAACCATGGGTCAGCTGGACGGGAAGGTCGCGGTCATCACCGGTGGCGCGAGCGGGATTGGCGAGCGGAGCGCGCGGCTCTTCGTCGAGGAAGGTGCGCGCGTCGTGATCGCGGACATGCAAGAGGATCGCGGGCGCGAGGTCGCGCGCTCGCTTCGAGGCTCCGCGCTGTTCCAGCACGCCGAGGTCAGCCGCGAGGAGGACGTGCGCGAGGCGGTCGAGGCGGCCCTGCGCGAGTTCGGGCGCCTCGACTGCATCTTCAACAACGCCGGCTTCGGCGGCGCCCTCGGCCCGGTCGCCGAAACTCCCGTCGACGAGTTCGATCTCACGTTTGCGGTTCTGGTTCGGGGCGTTTTCCTCGGCATGAAGTACGCCGCCCCGGTGATGCTAGGTCAGGGGTCGGGCTGCATGATCAACACGGCCAGCGTCGCGGGCCTCCGCGCCGGGTTCGGCCCGCACGCCTACAGCGCCGCCAAGGCCGCCGTGATCCAGCTCACGCGCTCGGTGGCAATGGAGCTAGCAGAGGGAGGAGTGCGGGTGAACTGCATCTGCCCGGGTTTCATCGCAACGCCGCTCTCGACGAACACGGTGGGTGGCCGGGACTCGGCGGTCGAGGCGGCGAAGCCGGATTTCATCAGCTCGCAGCCGCTCCAGAGGGCGGGCGTCCCGGAGGACATCGCGAGCGCGGCCTTATGGCTTGCCAGCGACGCCTCTGCCTTCGTGACCGGCGAGGCGATCGTCGTCGACGGCGGGCTCGTGGCCGGGCGGCGCTGGTCCGAGCAGGCGGGCTTCACCCGCCGCTATCGGCCGATCAAAGTCTACCACCCAGAGGACGGCTGACCGGTCTCTAGGTCTCCCCGGCCCCGTCTTCGGCTACGGGCGTGAGCGCGCGCGCGGTGGTCTCGACGGCAGGCGGTGCGACCAGCTCCGAGTCCCCGCCTGCTCCCAGGTCGCGGAAGCGTCGTGCCGATACGAGCACACGGGTCTCGAGAGAGCCGACCGCATCGTTGTAGGCACCGACTGCACCCTCGAGGCCGCGCCGTAGCCCGTCGAAGTGTCCCACGAGCGTGACGAGTCGCTCGTAGAGCTCGCGGCCGAGCGCGCTGATGGTCATGGCGTTCTCGGCGACCTTCTCCTCGCGCCAGCCATAGGCAACCGCTCGCAGGAGCGCGATCAGCGTCGTCGGACTGGCGGGGATCACCCGGTTCTCCACCCCGAACTCGATCAGGGTCGGATCGTACTGCAGCGCGGCGCTGAAAAAAGTCTCGCCTGGCAGAAACATCACGACAAACTCGGGCGCGGGCTGGAACTGCGTCCAGTAGCGCTTTGCGCCAAGCTGGGTCATGTGGCTGCGGACCTGGCGTGCGTGGTCCAGCATGCGCTTCTCGCGCTCGGCGTCGCTCAGCTCCTCCAGGGCGTCGAGGTAGGCAGACAGCGGAGCCTTCGCGTCGACGACAACGTTCTTATCTCCGGGCAGCCGGACCAGGAGATCCGGGCGCAGGCGACCCTCGTCGGAGTCGACGAACTGCTGCTCGTAGAAGTCGCAGTGATCCAGCATTCCCGCGAGCTCGACCACGCGCTTCAGCTGTATCTCGCCCCAGCGACCGCGCACGGTCGGTGCGCGCAGAGCCTTCACCAGACCCGCGGTCTCGCCCTGCAGCTGCTGCTGAGAGGCCGCCATCGACCTGAGCTGCTCGGTGAGCGCCGAGTAGTGACCGTGGCGCTCCTTCTCCACCTCGATGAGCTTCTCGTCCACGCGCGACAGGGACTCGTAGATCGGCTCGACCAGATCGAGGATCGCCTTCTGTCGGTCGTCGATGTCGCCACGCGCGGTCTCCTGCAGCTTCGCCAGATCCCCGCGCGCGATCTCCAGAAAGGTCTTGTTGTTGCTGCGCAGCGCCTCCGCGGACAGCGCCTGGAAGGTCTCGGTCAGCCTCTGCTCGGCACGGTCGACGAGCGCGAGCTTTTCCTCGCCACTCTCTCGCTCGTCTCTCAGCTCCTGCGCGAGCTGGCCGTTCGCACGCTCGAAGTCCCGGAGCTCGCTCTGAAGATCCGCCCCCAGTCGACGTCGCTCCGCGAGCTCCCCCTCGAGCCGCTCGATCTGCTTCGACCGCTCCTCCAGATGGGCCACCGCCCCCGCCAGCTGAACCTCCTGCTCCCGCACAGCGTCGGCCCAGCGCCAACGCAAGCGCAGCCACACAAACCCCGCCCCGAGCAGTGCTCCGACCACCCCGGCGAGCACCGCAATCCCCCACGAACCCATCCCCTACTTTTACCTCTTTTTCGCCCCTCCGTCAGCTTTCCCAGGGGGACCCGCGCGCAAGCGGTCGCGACCGGGTCCCACAAGGCTTGGCACCCCGCAAGCGCCGCGGAACGCGGCGCGCGCAGCGAAGGCCTCCGGCCTGAGCGGAGGTGGGTGGCCGCGGACGCCCGCGGCCGGGTCCCACAAGACTAGAGCTCCACGTCCTGGAGCGCAGGCATTACTTCGCGGGCGAAGAGGTGGAGGTTGCGCTCGGCTTCGGCGAAGGGCATGCCGGCGTAGCTGAAGATGCCGTTGAAGCTGTTGCTGCCGAGGCGCTTCGTGACGTCGACCACTTTCCCGTAGCACTGCTCCGGGGTGCCCCAGATCTGCAGGCCGAGGAAGAAGTCGACGAGCTCCTCGGGGCCGCCTTCGGCGCTCGCGTCCTCCTGCAGCTTGGCGTAAGACTCGTAGCCCTTGAGCTTGCCGAGGTGGTCGCCAATCAGCTCGTAGTGCTTCACGACGGTGTGCCAGTAGCCGCCGATGTAGCGCCGCGCGAGTTCTTCCGCGCGACCCTCGTCCTCGTCGCAGAAGACCCAGCCCGTGGAGATCGTGGGCGGCGCCGGCTCTCCGTGCACCTCGCGGTAGATATCGCGGTAGGTCTTGAGCTCTTGCTCGACCTGCTCCCACGGTTTTTGCGGGATGACCAGGATACCGACGCCGAGCCGGGCCATGATCTCGGAGGACTCCGGCGAGATGGCCGCGGCGTAGGTGCGACCTTTGAAGCTCTTGAACGGCCGCGGTCGAATGTCGCGGCGCACCTGCTTGAGGTACTCGCCGTCGAGCTCGCAGTAGCCGTTCTCCAGGCCCTCGATCAGCATCGTCGCCGCCTCGGTGAAGAACGCGCGGCTCGTGTTCTGGTCCACTCCCATGCCCTCGAACTCGACCCTGCCGAGGCCGCGACCCAGTCCGAGCACGAGACGCCCGTCAGACAGGTGATCGAGTACGGAGATCTGCTCGGCTACCCGGATGGGGTTGTGCCACGGCAGCACGACGACCATGGACCCGAGGCCGAGTGTGGGGTGACGAGCCGCCATGTACGTCAAGAACTGCAGCACATCCGGGCACATCGTGTAGTCGGTAAAGTGATGCTCCACCCCCCAGATGGACTGAAAGCCCAGGGGCGTGGCCTGATCGGCCAGCCTGAGCTCGCTCTGATACACCTCGCGATCGCTGCGTTCGCCCTCGGGATTCTGGAAGATCACTGCAATTCCGACGTCCATGTGCTCTCTCCTTGTGGGGCTTGTGGGACCCGGGCCGCGGGCGGCTGGGGCCCACCCACCTCCGCTCAGGCCTTTGGCCTTCGCTGCGCGGGCCGCTAGCGCGGCGCTTGCATGGGAGCTTAGCGGTGGCGCTGGTTAGATGTCCATGACCGCTTCGACGTCGGGAGCAAGACGTGGCGACGGACTCAGGAGGGAGATCCCGAAGAAGAGCGCGACGGACACCAGCAACGCGATCGTGCCGCCGTGGATGCCGTAGGGGATCTCCACATCGAGCAGCTCCAGACCGAAGTTGATGGCCAGGCTCGCGACGATCGCGGTGTTCGCCGCGGTGGCGCTGGCGCGCTTCCAGTTGAAGCCGATCGCCACCGTGGGAACGAGAGCGGCCGCAAAGGTCCCCCAGCCGAACGCGCCCAGCAGGGCCACCAGGCGCTCGTTCTCGTAGTGGGAGTAGAGCGCGAAGAGCGCTGCGGCCAGCGCGATCACGACCGTCGCGACCCGCGCCGAGAAGAGCTCGTTCGGGAGCGAGCGGCCGCGCAGCGCCGTCGGAATGTCGTGAACCACCGCGGCCGCGCCGATGTTGATGAAGCCGTCGGCCGTCGACATGATCGCAGCGAAGAGCCCCGCGAATACGACTCCGGCGAGAAGCGGATGCGCGTAGCTCTGCAAGAACTCAGCTGCAGCTGCGTCCGCATTCGCTAGCGCGGGGTGGTCTCCCGCAAGAACAAGTGCTCGCATCGCAAGGCCGATGCTGATCCAGAGCAAGGCGGCCAGAACGAAGCTGATGACGGTCACTGGCAGCACCTTGCGCGCGTCAGAGACCGACTTGTTCATCATGAACTTTGTGACGATGTGCGGCTGCCCGCAGCCGCCCAGTGCGAACATGAAGTACCAGGACAGGCAGCCCAACATTCCCAACGTGCCCCAGGGACCCATGGCCTCGGGGTCGTCGCGCATGATGATCTGCACAGCGCCCGCCGCGCCCCCGTCCACGGCGTAGAGGGCCGTCACGAAGATGAGTAGCGCCGCGACCACCATGACACCGCCCTGCACCAGATCGGTGTAGACCGACGCGATGATTCCTCCCGTCACGCAGTAGAAGACCAGCACGGCGCTCGAAATAGCGACACACCCGATCAGGCCGACTCCGCCCAGGAACTCCGTGCGCTCCAGAATGCTCTGCAGCACCGTCGCCATCGCCAGGATCTGAGTCGCTAGGTAGCCCAGCACGCCGAGCAGGATGGCGATCGCGGTCAGCAGGCGACTCGTCTCGCTGCCGTAGCGTGCGCAGACCGCGTCGGGCAGCGACACCGTGTCGCGTGCCTCCGCGAAGAGGCGAAGGCGCTTGGCCAGCAGGAAGAACGACAGACAAAAGCCCATCGAGGCGCAGACCACCATCCACATGGAGCTCATGCCCATGGAGTAGACGAGTCCCGGGCCACCGACGAAGCCGAAGCCCGAGAGCGTGCTCGAAAACACCGCAAGACCCGCGACCATGACACCGATCTGGCGCCCGGCCATGAAGAAATCCCGCGTGGAGTGCGTGCGCCTCATCGCCCAGATGCCGAACCCGACGCACACCGCCATGTAGATGCCAACGGAGCCCAGGATGATCGGGTTCCGGAACGCCTCCATCAGGAGTCATCCCGCTCCCGGCGCAGGTCGGCGAGCCGGCGTTCCAGCGCTGCGAGGTCCGCTGGGCTGGCGATCCAGCGCTCGAACCCGACCACGTACAGGACCATGAAGATGCCCGGCGCGGCGTAGAGCGCGAAGAGCATGATCGCCGTCGGCGCTGGGAAGCCCAGAAAGAGGACTGGATCGGGGCTCAGCGCGTAGGTTCGATACGTGAGCACGAGTGCGGTCCAGATCACCGCGTAGACGAGGCCCCCCGCCAGCAGACCGGGACCGAGCCCGCGCAGCCCGTCTCGACTGCGCGCGCCAAGGGCCAGGAGCCCGGTGAAGAACAGGACCTGCGCCAGGCCGAAAGCCCAGCCCAGCTCGAGCACGCCCTCGGCGCGCGCGTAGCCTCCCCCTCCGCGCTCCATGCTGGCGATCTCGGGGTGCGTGAAGCCGTGCCCGAGCGGACTCTCGGGAACACCCAATGCAATGGCGACAATCGCCAGCATGGCGAAGGCGAGGATCCCCAGGAACCCTACCAACCGCACGGGGCTCTCCGGCGCACGCACAAGTCTGTGCCGATCAGCCTTCGGACCTTACGCGACCGGCTCGCGCATCGTCACGAATTCCTCGGCCGACGTGGGGTGGATGCCGATCGTAGCGTCGAACTGCGCCTTCGTGGCCCCGCACTTGATCGCGATCGCGACTCCCTGCGTCATCTCGCCCGAGTCCGCGCCGACCACGTGGAAGCCGACGACGCGATCGGTCGCTCGGTCGACGATCAGCTTCATGAAGGTCGTCTCGTCGCTCCCGGTCAGCGTGTGCTTGAGCGAGCGAAAGCGGCTCTTGTAGATATCGAGCTCGCCGTAGCGCTCGCGTGCGCGCGTCTCTGTCAGACCGACGGAGCCAATGGGAGGCTGGCTGAACACAGCCGAGGCGACGTCTTCATGGCAGGGCTTCGTGGGCGTGTCAGCGAATAGCGTGCTCGCAAGGCACATCCCCTCGTGGAGCGCGACGGGCGTGAGATTGATTCGATCCGTTGCATCGCCGACCGCCCAGATGTGGTCGACGGACGAGCGCGAGTAGTCGTCAACGACCACCGCCCCCTTCTCGTTGAGCTCCACCCCGACCTCCTCGAGCCCGAGCTGCCCGGTGAGCGGGCGCCGACCGGTCGCGTACATGATCTCGTCGACCTCGATCGAGCTGCCATCACTCAACGTGGCGAGCAGACCGGCGTCCGTGCGCTCGACCTTGTCCACCGTCACCTCGAAGCGCAGGTCGATGCCCTTCTTGCGCATCTCTTCGCCGAGCACCTGCCGCACGTCGTCGTCAAAGCCGCGCAGGAACAGCGGGCCGCGGTAGAGCTCGGTGGTCTGGACACCCAGGCCGTGGAAGATGCCCGCGAACTCCACCGCTATGTAGCCCCCGCCGATGATGAGAACGCGCTCCGGCATGGTCTTCAGGTGAAAAGCCTCGTTCGACGTGACCACGTGCTCGATCCCGGGCACCTGCGGAAGCGCCGGCCAGCTCCCCGTCGCCACCAGGATGTTCTTGGCGCTGAAGCGCCGCTCGCCGACGGCCACCGTGTGGGCGTCGATCAGGGTGGCGTGTCCCGAGACCTGATCCACTCCAGCGTCGCTCAGCAGCCGATCGTACACGCCGTTGAGACGCGCGATCTCCGCGTCCTTGTTCGCGATCAGCGCGCTCCAGTCGAAGTCGCTCCTGCCCACCGACCAGCCGTACGACGCCGCTTCCTCGAAGTCCTCGGAGAAGTGAGAGGCGTAGACGAGCAGCTTCTTGGGAATGCAGCCGACGTTGACACAGGTACCACCGAGGTAACGCTCCTCCGCAAGCGCCACTCGTGCGCCGAAGCCAGCCGACACGCGCGAAGCCCGAACCCCGCCGGAGCCGCCGCCGATCGTGAAGAGGTCGTAGTCGTATTGAGGCATCGTCTGACCTTCCCGCTCCGTTTCTTGGGGAGACAGAGTCTACCCCGGGCGGAAGGGCTAGCGGCCGGGAGGCTCCCAGTCGCCGAGGGAGAAGCTCACCCCGCCTTCCAGGTCCACGACCGGCGGGTGGAGCTTCGTGATGCGGAGCCAGAGCTCAGAAGCGCCGGGAAGCTGCGCGCAGAGCCGGGCCCTCAGCTCCGCGGCCAGGTGCTCGATGAGCTTGAACTCGCGCTCGGCGCAGAGGCTCCGGGCGGCCTCGATCAGACCGCAGTAGTCGACCGTGTCCACGAGCTCGTCGCTCTCGCAGCCGCGCGGCAGCTCCGCGAAGCGGACCGCCACGTCGAGCTCCACGGCCTGGGGATCCGCCCGCTCCTCGGCCGAGCAGCCCAGGTGGACCTGCATCCGCGCACCTGCGAACTCGAGAACGCTCACCGATCTGGATTCTAGTGACAACTGCGGGGTTCGTGCCGTCGAATCGACTGCCGCATGGGTTCAGTCAGGCTGGACAGACCTACCAGCGGCCTACCGAGATGCGCGGGTCGTGAAGGATGGCCCAGACGAACTTGGGACCCGTCACGAACTTGTTCAGCTTGGCCGGCGGCACGGGCAGCAGGGGGAAGGCGAGCTCGAAGTCCGAGCGGGGGATGCGCAGCTCCGAGTGGCTTGGCTGGATTACGTCGCCCTCCACCTTGTATGTGAACCACTGACCCTCACCGGTCTTGAAGAACTCGCCGCCACGCTCGCGGATCCGCGACCAGACAGCGTCGAAGGAGGGTTGGTCCGAGCTCACCTGTGGGAGCCTACAGCGTCTGGACCAGCTCGATCAGATGGCCATCGGGATCCCGCACGTAGCCGGTGCGCTGTCCCCAGGGCCGATCGACCGGAGGACTGGCAGAGACGGCGCCACCCTCCAGCAGCTCCTCGAAGGCAGCATCGATGTCGTCGACCTTGAAGCCCAGCTCGAAGCCCGGTCGGTCATCCGCCGCTGGCCGCAGCACGAAGCCCAGCGTCTCTTGCATGCTCTCTCGCTCGTAGAGCGACAGCCGGGTTCGACCGGTGTCGAGCTGCGCGTACGCGCCGGAACGATGTCCCAGGGCCAGGCCGAGCAGGTCGACGTAGAAGGCGAGCGCTCGCTCGAGATCAGCCACGATGAGGACGACGTAGTCCGGAGCTTCGAGCCGCACCGATTCCGGCCTACAGAACCTCGTCGAGGAAGCCGGACACTGCCTTGACGAACTCGTTCGGCTTGTCGCCGGCGACCGAATGGCTCGCCCCGTCGATACAGACGCGCCGTACGCAGTCGATCCTCCGCTCGAACTCCACGGCCGTCTGCAACGGGAGCACCGGGCTCGCGCCTCCGTGAACGAGCAACGTCGGACACTTCAGCCGTTCCGCAACATCCCAGAGCGACTCCGATCCCTCTGCAATGCCCTCAAACGAGTGTCGAAAGCGCTCATCGTACTGCTTCGCGAATCTCCCGGACTCCGTCCTGCGCAACGACGTCTCCAGACGGGCGCGAATGCGCTCCTTGGGGCGCCAGGGGTAGTACTCGTGGGTGTACTCGACCCAGTCCTCCAGGCTCTCGAGCTCGTACGGACCCGCGACGAAGTAGGAGACCTGCTTCGCCCCGTCGACGGAGACCTCGGGACCCACGTCGACCAGCACCAGAGCGCGCAGCTTGTCCGGGTTGCGCGAGGCGAAGGTCATGGAGTTCAAGCCGCCCATGCTGTGGCCGATCACCACCGGGCGCGAGAGCTTCAGCGCCTCCACGATCCCCTCGATGTCACGCACCATGCTGTCCCGGGTGTAGTCCTCGAGCTTCTCCGCCCAGTCCGAGAGGCCGTGTCCGCGCTGGTCGAAGGCCAGGACCTGAACTCGCGAGCACAGCGACGGGGCCACTTCATCCCAGGAGTGGCAGTTGAGCGCAAAACCGTGGAAGGCGAGGGCCGGCACCTGGGTAGCCGCGTCCCAGTCGAGATAGTGGAGCTTCAGGCCGTTCACCTCGACGCTCGCGGAGCGGGGTCCAGCGTCGCCCATTCTCACTCCCCTCCCTGGATGCGGTACGCGCAGCGACGCGCACCCGAGAGTATATGGTCGACGCGCTCTACTTGAACACCCTTTCCGAGCAGTGTGCGAAACAGCGTCAGCTCCTCGCGGCAGAGTCCTTGGCAGACACTGGCGGCGGCGCAGATGGGACAGTGATTCTCGACGAGCAGGAAGCTGCCGTCGCGCTTGCTTGAGAACTCGGCGAGGTAGCCCTCCTCACGGCGGATGCGTGTGAGCGCGGCAACGCGTTCTCGGAGCGACGCATCGCCCTCCGGCATGCGCTTCTCGTACTCACACTCCTGCTGCCGCGTTCGTTCCGCGATGAGCTTGTCGAGACCTTGCTCACCAAGGGTGCTACGCAGGGTCGAGAGCAGCTCCACTGTGAGACCCGCGTGCGCATCGGGGAACCGAGCATCCGCCTTCGGCATGAGCTTCCAGACGCGTAGCGGCCGCCCCGGACCGCGCCGCTCATCGTCGAACTCCACCAGCTCTTCCTCGGCGAGCTTGTAGAGGTGCTGGCGCACGGCCATCGCGGTCACCCCCAGACGCCGTGCGATCATGGCTGCGGACTGGGGCCCCCGCATCTTGAGATGGAACAGGACCTTCTCTCGTGCCGGCGCGTCAGGCTCGGGCCTCATGGCCGCCATGCTACCGGCACCCCCCATTTTCGCAAGCGCCAGCTTGAGTTACTCGCGCCCCGCCCAACCCGGCGCGCGCGACCGCTTTCCGCGCCACCGCTCTCCCGTGGGGCAGCCACCCGACGACAGCACTACTCTTCCGTGGGGCAGCCACCCGACGACAGGGCACCCTGCAAGCGCCGCGGAACGCGGCGCGCGCAGCGCAGGGCGTAGCCCTGCGCGGAGGTGGGTCGCGCGCGACCGCTCGCGCGCGGGGTCCCACAAGACTCAACTTGTCGCCCGAAAGCGACGAATTACCATGCTGGACTTGACGAGAAAGGGACCCAGCATGCTCTCTGCACTTCCACGCCTGCTCCTTCTCGTCTTGTGCCTGGCCCTTCCCTTGCCCGCGAGCAGCGGGGGGGCGGAGGCGGGCGAGCTGCAGACGAAGGAGGAGAAGATTATCTACGTGATCGGCCTCTCCCTCGCCCAGGCCGTGCAGGAATTCGAGCTGAGCGAGGCGGAGTTCCAGATCCTGTTGGTCGGTTTGTCGGACGGGGCGCTCGGTCGCGAGCCGAAGATCTCTCCCTCGATGTGGGCCCGCCGGATCGACGATCTTCGAAGCCAGCGCGTTGGCAAGGCTCGAGAGCGGATGCGAGCTACCGGTGACGAGTTCCTCAGCCGCGCCCAGGAAGATGCCGGCGCGGTTATCAAACCCAGCGGGCTGATCTACACAGAGCTCGAGGCGGGCGCGGGAGCGAAGCCGAACCGGAGCGATCAAGTCCGCGTGCACTACCACGGCACACGTACCGACGGCAGCGTATTCGACAGCACGCGCGACAGGTCCCCCGCCACGTTTGGGCTCGATGGGGTGATCCCGTGCTGGACGGAAGGTCTACAGCTGATGAAGGTAGGGGGGCGCAGCGAGCTCGTCTGCCCGTCGGAAATCGCCTACGGCGAGCAGGGGATCAAGGGCTCGATCAAGCCGGGATCGGTGCTGAGCTTCCAGGTAGAGCTGCTCGAGATCGTTCAGTAGCGAGGCTCGGGCAGGGCCGAGCTGCGAGGGGGGCTCTCTCGTGTAGGCGCGACGACTCCGCGCTCAGGCGCGACGACTGCCCACACGAGCAACGCCAGCCCGATGGCCACGGCGACCAGACCTTGCGTGGGCCTGCCCAGCAGCAGCCAGCCGACGCCGAGCAGAAGTCCATAGATCCCGAGGGTCGCGCTTCCCACCGCGAGCCAGGGGCGCCAGCCCAGCTTCGCAGCCTCCAGACCGCTCGCTCGGGCCACCGGCGCCCACCAGCCCGGGGGGCGCAGGCGCTCGAAGAACTCCCGCAATCGTCGCTCGGGCACCGGCGCGGTCAGGAACGTGACCCCGAGCGCAAACGGGATCGCAACCGCGACCACCAGGGCAAGGGAGAAGGGAAACGGCACGTCCGAGAAGACAATCAGGGCGTTGGCCAGGAGCAGCGAAGCGCTCATCACGGCAATCTCGGTCCAGGCGTTGATGCGCCACCAGAACCAGCGCAGGAGCGCGATGAAGCCGGTCCCCGCCGAGATCGAGGCCAGAAATTTCCAGGCGCCCGAGATCGAGGGCATGGCAAAGGTCGCCAGCGCACCAATGGCCGCGAGGGCCACGATGCTCGCCCGGGCCACAAAGACGAGCGTGCGTTCGTCTGCGCCGGGTCGCAGAAAGCGCTTGAACACGTCGTTCGTCAGGTACGAGGCCCCCCAGTTGAGCTGGGTGTCCACGGTCGACATGAACGCGGCCAGCATGGCTGCCAGCATCGCGCCGCGCAGACCGTCGGGAAGATTATCCAGCAGCGCACGCACGTAGCCGGATTCCGGATCCGCGAGCCCGGGATACGCCAGGTACGCGACCAGGCCGACGAGGATCCACGGCCACGGGCGCAGCACGAAGTGAGCCACCGCGAACCAGATGGCGGCGAGACGCGCGTGACGCTCGTCTCGGGTGGCCAACAGACGCTGTGCGGTGTAGCCGCTGCCCTCTGTATTTCCCGTCGACCAGCTCATGCAGCCGACGTAGATCACGAAGGCCCAGAACGCCTCGCGCTGCGCCGGGATCAACGCGAGCGTGCGCGCTGCGGACTCAGGTCCAAGCGTGACCCGCAGGTCGTGGAGCAGCTGCGGGAGCCCGCCGGCGGCGCCTACGGCCAGGACGGCGAGCACGACCGAGCCCCCCATCGCCAGCACGAACTGCAGGGCGTCCGTGAATACCACGCCCCAGAGACCGGAGAGCAGCGTATAGCCCACGGTCAGGCCGAACAGCCCCGCCAGCAGCCAGCGGCTGGAGGTCGCGTCGAGTCCCAGCGCGAGCTGGAGCACCTTGAGCATTGCGAGGTTGACCCAGCCGATCACGATCGCGTTGCGCAGGACGCCGAAGTAGAGGGCGCGAAAGAGCCGCAGTCCGGCAGCAGGCGCTCCCGCGTAGCGCAGCTCGATGAGCTCGTTGTCCGTCAGCACGCCGCTGCGACGCCACAAGTGCGCGATCAGGAACGCCCCGAGCATCGCAGGCAGCACATCCGCCCACCAGAACCAGTTGCCCGAGATGCCCTCCGTGACCACCAGACCCGCGATGGCCAGCGGCGTGTCCGCGGCGAACGTGGTCGCCACGAGCGAGGTGCCAGCGATCCACCATGGCAGCGCCCGCCCCGCCACGAAGAACTCCGTGCTGTTCGCTCCCGCCCTGCGCGCGTGTCGTGCCCCCCACGCCAGGGCGAGCACCAGGTATGCGCCGATTAGCGCGAGGTCGATGGGCGCCAGCACTTGAAGCAGGGGCTTTCAGTGGAGGTCGGGGCAGGTCCCCGGCCTCGGAGGAGTGTTAGTCGGAACGCGGGCGAACGGGTAGCTCCAGCGTTGCGATGCAACCGCCTGCCGGAGCCCCGCGGAGCTGAAGCCTGCCCCGATGGCCGTGTGCGATGCGCTTGGCCAGTGCGAGGCCAAGCCCGAGTGCACCCGCCCGTGTCGTGAAGAAAGGAGCAAATACCCGCTCGCGGAGCTCGGGCGCAATGCCGGGGCCGGCATCCAGGATCTGGAAGCGGACGGCGCTGGCCGTTGCGAGCTTCTGCACCTTCAGCTCGACCTCTGCTGCGCCTGCGCTTGCCTGGAGCGCGTTGTCGAGCAGAGCGGACAGTGCGCGCAGGAGTAGTGCCGGATCGCCGAACAGATTGGGCAGCTCCGGTTCCAGAGACACGACGAGCTTCACCCCGCGGAGCTCCGCCTCGCTTCGGAGGGGGGTCAGCGCCTGCTCGACGATCTCGGCGACCGGGACCTCGCGCGCCTGCAGCGTACCCCGCGAGAGCTCGAACATGCCCTGCACCACGCTCGCGATGCGTCGGCCGAGCGCGTACAGACGCTGGTCCTCGGCGTCCGGCGACTGGCTCCCCTCGATGCGCATCTGGAGTCGACCCATGAGTGCGGCGAGCGGGTTGTTGATCGCGTCCGCAACGTCGCTCGCAAGCTCCGTCTGGGTCGCGAGACGCTCCATCTCGATCAGCTCTCGCTGGGACTCGCCCAGATCCCAGCGCGTGGGGTCGAGCCGCTGCCCGAGCTCGCTCCCCGCCATGTCGACGTCAGTCGCGCCGGGCGTTCTGCGACTCCGAAACGCGCCCACAAGCCGCGTCCCGATCGTGCGCCTTTCCATCCGGACTCCCCTGGGGGGGAGACTGTCCCCTGGGGGGGAAGAGTGCTGGACGATAGCAACAATCCAGCGGGAGCGGAGGGGGTCTCTGATCGGTCCTGCGTACGCTGTGGTAGGCTCGTGCCGCTCATCGAGGTGGGAGGAGAGCTTCGTGAAGCCGCTCAAGTTTGTCGTCTGGTCCGACTACCTCTGACCTTGGTGCCACAACGCGGCGGTGCGCCTGCGCGGCATCCAGGAGGAGTTCGGGGACCAGGTGGAGTTCGAGTGGCGCAGCTTTCTGCTGCGTCCCCAACCCGATGACAGCCGCGATCTGGCGCGCTTCCGGGAGTACACCCAGTCATGGCTACGCCCCGCCTCGGACGAGGACAGCGCCGAGTTCAACGTCTGGAGCAGTGACGAGGGCCCACCGAGCCACAGCATACCGCCGCACCTCGTGGCCAAGGCTGCGGCAGCGCTCGGGCCCGACGCCTTCGAGGAGATCCACGAGCGCCTTCTCAGAGCCTACTTCGTGGACAACCACGACATCACAAACCCGGAGACGCTCGCCTCCATCTGGAAGGACGCTGGACTCCCCGAAAGTGAGCTTGCCCGTGCCGAAGACCCCGCCCTGCTGAAAGAAGTGATGGAGCAGCACAACGAGGCGATATCCCTAGGGGTAACCGGGGTGCCGGCAGTGCAGCTGGAAGGCCAGCCCGCCGCGATCACCGGCGCCCACCCCCGCGAGCTGTATCGACGCTGGATCGAGAAAACCCTCGAGCGCTAACTCCCACCTCTCACTCTGGAAAGCTGGCCGGGCTCCCTGCAAGCGCCGCGAACCGCCCCTAAGTTCAGATTCCGTGAAGAACCGGCACCCCCCTGGGAGGCTTGGCAACCGGCAAGCGCCGCAGAAGGGGCGCGCGCAGCGAAGGCCTTCGGCCTGAGCGGAGGTGGGTGGCCGCGGACGCCCGCGGCCGGGTCCCACAAGGCAGGACTCAAGGCGTTCGCAGCACGCCTTGACCACTCTCGGGATCGATGAACAGCACCGTCCCTTGAAGGAAGTCTGCGCCGAGCAGATTAAACTCCCCGAGGTCGACGGCAAAGTTCCGACGCCGGACGTGTCCGAGAACCAGCGAGTCGAGCACGACGCTCTCCACGCGTGCCGGCTCTGCACCCGAGGCGTCGAACCGAGTCGTGACGCCACCGTACACCGGTCGTTCGAAGGCGCGGTCCGCTTGCACGGTGGTCGGTACCGCTCCGCTATCGATCACGAAGCGGGCGGGAAGACCCTCGATCGACAGCTCGGCTACGAGGGTTCCGTCGAGGTCAAGCACGCTGAAGATCGTGTCTGCCGCCCCCGCGGGTCGGGCGGACGCGAAGGCTTCGAGCGAGCCACCGATCCGTAGCGCGTCGTTCACGAAGTCGATCTCGAATGGGGTCTGACCGAGCACGTTCATCCCGATGATTCCAGAGATCTCGCTCCCCAGGATCCTGTGGAGGTGCGAGGTGTCGACCACGACGGCTTCGAAATCCGCGTAGACCCGGGAGCCGATCGAGAGCTCGTCTACGCGCACCAGCGGTCGAACGTCGAACGACGCGTTGAGTGCCGTCAGAACTGGCCGCGCGCTCTCGCCGAGTCCCGCTCGCACCGCTGCAGCGGGAGCGATGACCGTGTTCACGGCCCCCGTATCGAGGAGGAACCGCTCCTTTGCTGGGCCGAGCTGAACTTCGACCAGGCGATGCCCGCGGGAGCCGGCGGGGGACCAGAGAGGAACCGTGACCTCGGAGGCAGACGACAACTCGAGCGTCGGGGTCGTCTGAGCGCCGATCGAGGTCAGACGCAGCACCCCGAGCAGGACCGCGGCCAGCACCAGCCAGCACGCGACCGACGTGAGTTTGCTCTGCCGCTCGCGCAGCTCGTTCGGCTGCCGTTCCTCCATTCCCTCCTATCGACCGAACAGCCGCTTAAACTCCTGCCTCAATCTTCCGAAGTGTTCCCTATGGGGAGGGACTCTTTCGGAACGCTGAGCCTTGTCGCCCTCTCGTGGCTCGTGCTCACGGCAGCCCCGGGGTGGGCCAGCGAACCCACCTGGCTCGACGTCGAGTACCCCGGCGACGAGGAGCGCGTGACCGAGCTGATCCCGTTGCTCGAGGTGCGGGGACGCGCCGTTGCGGGTCCGGTCACCCCGTACGATCTGGTCATCGCCCTTGACCTGTCCGCGAGCACGTTGCTCCCCGCAGGCGACGACATCGACGGAGACGGCATCGTCGGTCAGCTACGTAAGGGTGTGTTGCGGGGCACGCGGGCTCGCCAGCGTCCCAAGAGGTGGACCACCGACCCCGGTGACACGATTGCGCGGGCGGAGCTGCTAGGCGCTCGTCGCCTGCTGCGCCGACTCGATGAACGCTGGACGCGGGTCTCGCTGGTCACCTTCGCGGGTACCTCACGCGTACGTGCACGGCTTGGGCACCCGGAGAACGCGCTCATGGCGCTGGACCGAGTGAAGGTCCGGCATACCCGCGGCGGGACGAACATCTCCGCCGCCATCCGCGCCGGGATCCGAGCGCTACGCGACAGCCCGCCGGAACGCGAACGCATCCTCGTGATCCTCTCGGACGGCTTTCCCACGGCACCCTCTCCCGAGATCTTCGCGCGCAAGGCGGCACTGCGCTCGGCCAAGCGCGCTGCAGAGCACGGGATTCGCATCTACTCGTTCGCAATCGGAAGCGCTGCACTGGAGCGGCCGGACGTGCTGGAGGAGCTGGCGAGCAGCACCGATGGCAGGTTCTTCGAGGTCCGCGATCCCGGAGACATCGTCCGCCACCTGCCGCGGCTCGACGTGGCCCTGCTCGCGAACGTGAAGCTCTGGAATCGGACCACCGGAGCCGAGGGGCGCGCCGTGCGCGTGTTCGGCGATGGCTCGTTCGACGGCTACGTGCGCCTCCAGAGCGGCCAGAACGCGCTCGTCGTCGAGGCTAGCGCTCCCGATGGAGAGCAGTTTCGCGTGGAGCGCACGGTCTACTACCGCGCTCCCGAGAGAACCACGCTCGGCGACCTGAAGCGCGCCACCGAGCTGAGCGAGGCCCTCCAAGTCCGCACCACCGAGACCGAGCTCGCCACCCGAGCGGGAATCCCATCCATCCACCGCAGCCTCGAAATCGAGCTCGACCCCAACCCCCAACCGGAAGTAGCGGCCCAATAGGAACGGCTTCGTAAGCCGTCGGAGGTCGGGAACCCGAACTTAGGGACGGTCCTTAGTCCAAACTTATTCCGCGTGAGACGACCGCGGCGACGCCTAGCAGGCTGCGGAGAAAGTGACTGGTTGAGGGGTGGTCCTTCCGACGAGGGGGTTCACCGGCCGAGGGGCGGGGCGCGATTCCCGGTTCGAACCGGTCTTGGGCTCCGCTGATCGCGGGGCGGTTTCGCACATGACCTACGTGGCCTCCAGCAGCTTGCGGATCCGGATCAGGTTGTAGGCTGCGGCCGTGAAGGTGAAGACCCAGCCGACCCGATCCGTGCCGCGGTGTCGGGTCTTGCGCATCAGCCCCACGGTCTTCATCCAGCCGAAGACCTCTTCCACCCGTTTGCGAAAACGCTGACTCAGTTCGTAGCCCCGGTGGCGCGTCGTCCGCCCGTCGATCGCGCTGCGTCGATTCGTCGTGTTCTGCGCCACGTGTGGGGTCACGCCCAACTCTCGAAGCTCTTCCACGAACCCCTTCGTGTCGAAGCCCTTGTCTCCGCCCAATGTCCTCCGACGCCCGCCTCCCAGACCTTCCACCATCTCGAGCGCCGCTTCGCGCTCCGCATATCCCGACGCCTGCGTGAGCTTCGCCGCGACCACCAAGCCGTTCCGGTTCTCCGTCACCACGTGTCCCTGGTACGCGAGTCGGGCGCCTTGGCCTCTCATACCGGCGAGTCGTGCGTCGGGATCCGTCGTCGACGCATGCGTCTGGTTGCTCCGCTTCTCGCCTCGGAAGTTCACCGTCGGGTTGCCCGGGTCATCGTCGTCTCTCCGTTCCTCGTCCTTCCGTACGAAGCTCTTCTGGCTCGCCCACGCCTCGATCAGCGTCCCGTCTACCGTGAAGTGCTCCAACGACACCCATCCCTCGGTCTCGGCCTGCTCCAGCACTGCGTCGAAGAAGTGCTCGGCAATCTCGCCCTTGAGCAGCCGGTCTCGGTTCTTCGTGAACACCGTGGCGCTGAACACCACCTCGTCAAGCTCCAGACCCACGAACCAGCGATACAGCAGGTTGTACTCCAGCTGCTCCACCAGCTGCCGCTCGCTCCGGATGGTGTAGAGCACCTGCAGCAGCAGGGCGCGCAGCAGCTGCTCCGGGGGCACGGACGGGCGCCCTACGCCTCTGGCGTAGATCGCGTCGAAGCGCGGCGATAGCCGCTGCAGCGCCGTGTCGACCATGCGCCGCATCGCTCGAAGCGGATGATCATCCGGAATCCGCGACTCCAGCGACACGTAGCTGAACATCCCGCCCTGAAGCGTCCCCTGTCCTCTCACGCCTCCCCCTTTGGGGCTCGCTCCCAAGGTACCCTTCGATGAGGAGTTTTTCAGCAGCCTGCTAGGCGAGCTCCAGTGGAAGGGAGGTCGTGTACTTGACCTGCTTGAGCGCGAAGCTCGAGCTGGCCGAGGCCACGGCGGGGTGGTGCAGGAGCTGGGTGGTGAGGAAGCGGTCGTAGGCCTCCACGTCGCGCACGACGACCCGCAGCATGTAGTCGCGATCGCCCGTCATGGAGTAGCACTCCACGACCTCGGGACGTGAGGCCACGAGAGACTCAAAGGATGCCCGGTTCGCGTCGCTGTGCTCGGTCAGACTCACGCTCGCGATCACGCTCACTGTGAGATCCACCGCCCTTGCGTCCACGAGCGCCACGCGGCGCGCGATCACCCCCGCCTCCTCGAGCTGGCGCACGCGTCGCCAGCAGGAGGTCTGGGACATGGCCAGTCGCTTCGCGAGCTCAGCCTGCGTCAGGCGGGCGTCCTCCTGGAGCAAAGCGAGGATCTTGCGGTCTGTTTCATCGAGTGTGACCACGATAACTCTGTTCCGATTATCGCCTCAGAATCGGAACAGAATTCCAAATTTCGCCGGATTCGTCCAATAGTCGGAAGGATCATCCGCCAGGAATCGCCTACTTTTTTCAGGCAGCGGGGTGCTCCAAATCACCCCCACAGGAGGCCAGAGCATGGCACGTCGCGCTATCGACGTAGACGGAAATTCGCTCGACCTCGGTCAGATCATCGACGTGGCCCGGCACGGGGCCGAGGTCCGGATCGCATCGCACGCGACCGACGCGATCAACCGTTCGCGCGCGCACGTGGAGGACCTGGTCAAGCGCGAGGAGGTCGCCTACGGCATCACCACGGGCTACGGACCGCTGGTCAATCGCCTGATCCCTCCCAAGAAGGCCGCGCAGTCACAGTACAACCTGATTCAGAGTCTGTCCGGCGGCGTCGGCGAGCCCCTTCCGATCGACGTGACGCGTGCGGTGCAGCTGATCCGGCTGAACTCGCTCTGCAAGGGCTTCTCCGGCATCCGGCTCTCGACGCTCGAGACGCTCGCCCGGCTTCTGAACACGGACATCGCGGCGTACATCCCCGAGACTGGCTCCGTCGGTGCCAGCGGAGACCTCTGCCCGCTCGCCCACATGTCGCAGGCGCTGCTCGGAGAAGGACCGGTCTTCTTCCGGGGCGAGCTCACCGAAGCGCGCAAAGCCCTGGAGACCGTCGGGATTGAGCCCGTCGAGCTGAGCTACAAGGAAGGACTCGCGCTCATCAACGGAACGAGCGTCATGAGCGCGATCTTCGCGGTGGCCCTGCAAGAAGCTCTGGACCTGACCCTGCTCGCGGAGGCGTGTGCCGCCTATGCAAGCGACGTGCTGCGCGGCAACATCGAGCACTTCGACGAGCGCATCGCGCAGGTCAGACCGCACCCTGGTCAGCTCGCAACCACGCGCAACCTGAACGCGTTCCTCGCCGGGTCCGAGCTGGTGCTCGATCCCCAGGAGCTGCAGGAAGGACTGGTGGAGGCGCGCGGCGGAGCCGAGCACGTGGTGCGCGTCGATACGGACCTGCAGAGTCCCTACTCGATTCGCTGCGTGCCGCAGATCGTCGGCGCTGTGCGCGATCTGCTGACCTTCGTGGAGGGCATCCTGGATGTCGAGGTCAACTCGGTCACGGACAACCCGCTCATCTTTGCCGAGGACGATACGACGCTCCACGGCGGAAACTTCTACGGACAGCACGTCTCGTTTTCAAGTGACATTCTCGGGCTCGCCATCACCAAGCTGGCACTCCTGTCCGAGCGGCGCTTTGCGCGCTACATCGACGAGAACTTCAGCCAGGGGCTTCCCCCGTTCCTCGTGATCGGTGAGGAAGCGGGACTGTGCAACGGCTTCATGGCCGTGCAGCTGATCGCCACCTCCCTGGCCGCCGAGATCCGCAACCTGAACGACTCGGCCAGCGTGAGCAGCATCCCCACGAACGCGAACAACCAGGACGTGGTCAGCATGGGAACGCCAGCCGCCAAGAAGCTGGGCCCCATGCTCGAGAAGGCGCGCGCCCTCTTCGCCTACGAGCTGATTGCGCTGACGCAGGCCGCCGACTATCGCGGACCGGAGAAGCTCTCTACCGCCGGCAAGGCGCTGCATGCAGCCGTTCGGCGCGTGGTCACCCCTCTAGAAGCGGACCGACCCTTCCGCCCAGACGTCGAGGCGGTCGTCGAGCTCATGGAGGACGGCAGCCTGACTGAGAAGCTAGAGGCGATCCTCGTCGAGAGAGGGCTCACGCCATAGCACACTACGAGAGTCCCGAGTTCGCTCCGGCCGCCGTCGATGTCGAGGAGCAAGCGGACGGCAGCACCGTCCTACGCTCGCCCGTGTCACTGGCCCAGCACGAACGTCACCTCGGTGAGATGCTGCGGCACCACGCCGCGAAACGCCCGGAGTCGATCTTCCTCGGGGAGCGCGTCGACGAGAGCTGGCGTCACCTCAGCTACGATGACGCGCTCCGCACTGCGGAGTCGATCGCACAGAGCCTGATCGACCGGGGACTGAGCCAGGAACGTCCGCTGGTCATCCTGTCCGGCAACTCGATTGATCACGCGCTGATGGGTCTTGGTGCGATGCTGGTGGGCGTCCCCGTGGCGCCCGTCTCGCCAGCCTACTCCCTCATGAGCCAGGACTACGGCAAGCTGCGCCAGATCCTGGCGCTCGTGCGCCCGGGGATCGTCTTCGCAGCGCCCATGGTCCCCTTCGTGCCGGTGCTGAAGGCGCTCGATCTGGACGGTATGGAGCTCGTCGGCAGCGGCCCGCTGCCACGGGACCTCTCCATCACACCGTTCTCGGAGCTAGCGAGCACGACACCGGGAAGTGCCGTTGCCCTGGCAGAGGCCGGAGTCGGGCCCGATACGGTCGCGAAGATCCTCTTCACCTCGGGCTCGACCGGGCTCCCAAAGGGCGTGCTCAACACGCAGCGAATGCTCTGCGCGAACCAGCAGATGCTGGAGCAGTGCTGGCCCTTCGTGAAGCAGACCCCGCCCGTACTCGTGGACTGGCTGCCCTGGAATCACACCTTTGGCGGGAACCACAACTTCAATCTCGTGCTGAAGCAGGGCGGCACGCTCTGGATCGACGGGGGAAAGCCGGCACCGGGACTGATCGAGACGACGCTCTCGAACCTGCGCGAGATCTCGCCGAGTCTCTACTTCAATGTCCCCGCTGGCTACGCGCAGCTCGTCCCCCACCTCGAGAACGACCGCGAGCTCCGGGATCACTTCTTTCGCGATCTTCAGCTCCTCTTCTACGCCGCGGCCGCCCTGCCAGAAGACCTCTGGAAGCGACTCGGCGACCTGTCCGAGCAGGCCCGCGGCGAACGCGTAGTGATGGCATCGGGCTGGGGATCGACCGAGACCGCGCCGCTCTCGACGAGCGTGCACTTCCCGACCGAGAGCGCCGCCAGCATCGGCCTCCCACCGCCGGGCGTGGAGCTCAAACTGGTCCCGGCCGGCCCCAAGACCGAGCTCCGCGTACGAGGCCCCCATGTAACGCCGGGCTATCTCGGCCGCGACGATCTAACCGCCGCCGCCTTCGACGAGGACGGCTTCTACAAGATCGGTGACGCCGGCCGCCTGGCCGATCCGAACGATCCCACGCGAGGCCTGGTCTTCGACGGGCGCGTCGCCGAGGACTTCAAGCTGAGCTCCGGCACCTGGGTGCGCACGGGCGCGCTACGCGTGAAGGCGCTGGCCGCCACCTCGCCCGCGCTCCAGGACGCCCTTGTGACCGGACACGACCGCGACTACATCGGGCTGCTGGCGTGGCCCAACGTGTCGGCCTGCGAGTCCCTCGTCGACGCTGCGGACGCGGCCGGCGACACGACCCGCCTGATCCGCAGCAGCCAGGTCGTCGAGTGCGTACGCTCGGGCCTCGAGCGCTACAACGCCGAACACCCTGGCTCCTCCACACGGATCCGCAGGGTGATCCTGCTGACCGAGCCCCCGGACATCGACGCCAACGAGATCACCGACAAGGGCTACGTGAACCAGCAGGCCGCGCTCGAACGACGCAAACCCTCCGTAGAACGGCTCTACGCCGACCCGCCCGAAGCCGACGTGATCCTGATCGACAGCTAGACAGTAGAATGAATGACGTGTTCCGCGCCATCGATCCGCTCGAGGCCGCCTCCTGACGAACGACCCGGCGGGCATCCGCGAGGGGCTGCGCCTGCTGCGCCAGCCGGACTTCGCACGGTTCTTCACCGCGCGCCTGATCTCAGCGCTCGGGAGCGTGATGGCCCCCATCGCCATGGCGTTCGGCGTCCTCGAGCTGACCGGCTCACCGAGCGCGATGGGACTCGTGATCGCGGCCCAGTCCGCTGCGCAGGTGACCTTCCAGCTCCTCGGCGGAGCACTCGCGGACCGCACCTCGCGAAAGCGCATGCTGGTGCTCGCGGACCTCCTGGCAATGACGAGCCAGTTCGCGATGGCGCTGCTGCTCCTCACGCACACGAGCAGCGTCACACCCCTGATCGCACTCATGGCGGTGAACGGCACGGCTTTCGCCCTTCACTGGCCGTCCTTCATCGGGCTCCTGCCGCAAGTCGTGGAGCGCCACGAGCTCCAGTCCGC
This sequence comes from Myxococcota bacterium, assembly GCA_965247115.1. Taxonomy (GTDB): domain Bacteria; phylum Myxococcota_A; class UBA9160; order SZUA-336; family SZUA-336; genus JAUXJB01. Next base: position 1,714,901 of record CBDFGR010000002.1, on the reverse strand, counting down.
GAACGCGCTGCTCTCCCTGGCCCAGAGCGGAGCCTTCGGGTTGGGAGCGGCCTTGGGCGGAATCCTGGTGGCAACCGTCGGTCCCGGCTGGGCGATCGCCATCGACGCGGCCACGTTCGGCACCAGTGCCATACTCGTCATGGGCTTGCGCCCGCGCAGCCAGCAACGCTCTGCACGCGTGAGTCTGGTGCGAGATCTACTCGAGGGCTGGAAGGAATTTACCTCGCACCGCTGGCTCTGGACGATCGTGCTCCAGTTCACCCTGCTCGTGGCCGCGTCGGAGGCCTGCTACGGCATCGTGGGACCCATCGTCGCAAAGCGACACCTCGGAGGCCCCGCAGACTGGGGCTGGATCGTGTCCGCATTCGGTGTAGGGCTGGTGGTTGGAGGACTCATCGCCTTCCGAGTCCGCGTCGAGCGCCCGATACTCGTCGGAACACTCTGCATGTTCCCAACGGCCCTCCCCATCCTACTCCTGTCCGGCCCCGCCCCCCTCTGGCTCATCATCGCAGGCGCCTTCATCAACGGCATCGGCGCCGAACTCTTCGGCGTCCTCTGGAACACCACCCTCCAGACTCACGTGGCCCCCGAGGCTCTCTCCCGCGTAAGCGCCTACGACGTCCTCGGCTCCATCGCCCTGGCCCCCCTCGGAATGGCAGCCGCAGGCCCGCTCGTCGAAGCCATCGGCACCTCCCACACCCTCTGGATCGGCGCCGCCCTCATCATCCTCCCCACCGCCGCCGTCCTAGCCGTCCCCGAAGTCCGAACCCTCCGCACGATCTCGGCCGACGCCCCTCCTCAGCCCTCATTCATCGAGCAGACTTGAGGTTAGATTCTCTGAGAAGGCGTCTGTGCCCTGTGATCGCGGCTCCCAGGTCTCCACATCGGCTAGAGTTCTAGGGCACGAAGAGGACCCAATGTTCAAGAAGACCGACATCCCAAAAGCCATCGGCGTTGCTCTCGTCATCATGGTGGTCAACGTCGCGATCAGTTATGGCGTCGTCGCCGTGTATGCATACTTCATTGAGCCCGGCCACGATGCAGCGTTTTACGAAGCCTCCGCTCAGCGAATCGCACCGTGGTCGAGCGTGGTCGCTGGTGTGTTTCTGTTTTTCGGCGCGCTCTATTGGCTCACGCGACGAACACCCGACCGGCACGCGATCGGATTCGCCCTCGCTGTTGCTTTGGCCTATGCCACGTTCGACCTGGCGATTGTCGGGGGCACGGGCGCGCTGCCGTCTCTTGCAGGCATCGTCGCGTTGTCATTGTCGACCAAGTTCGCCGCTGCCATTGCGGGTGCCGCGGTCGCAAGCTGACGGGGTGAGTGGTGACCTCTGGCGCGCCATCGACGCCTCAGAGGCCCGACTGAACCGCCCGAGCTTCCCCGGAGACCAGGGTAGTTGAGGATCAGCGGTAGGAGCGCCAGCGGTCTTTTCGAGAATTGTAGGTCACCCGCTCGTCGGTCGTTCCGAGGCGCCGGACGAAGCAGGTGAGGAAGAACTCCTGGCCGCCGGCGTCCGTTCGATAGCGAGTCCCTCGCCAGCCCTCGCGCGGATACTTGACGGGGATGCCGAGCTCCTCCAGCCGCGGCGGGTAGATCCCGTGCGATTCCTTGTGGCGTTCAAGCGCCTGTACCAGCTTGTATCCCTCGCGGTGGACATCGAAGAGCGCTGCCTGCAGGAAGGAGCATGTGCCGACCAGCAGGAGTCCAGCGACGACAACGGCCGTGCGCTTGACCCAGAAGCCTGGCCCACGGCTCTCACGTGCGAGCGCAATCTCTTCGCGCTGCTCCTCGCTCCGGAGGTTGACCGCCACTATCCAGCCGAACACCGGGGCGAGCGCGAGCAGCGCAAACGAGGGGCTCCGCCCCTTGACACGCAGCCAGGGGACGAGTCCCACACCCTGCATGGCAGTTCCCGCGGCGAACAGCAACAGGCTGTGCATCTTCGCCCCGGCCGCTTGCAGGAAGAAGCCCGGAAGGATCAGGAGGAGTAGGCTCAGGCGGGATCGGCTCACATCGGTGTCATCGGCACCCAGGGCCGACAGTGTGAGATAAGCCTCAGTGGGCCGCCGCGTACCGGCTCAGCTCAGAGCGGAGCGCCAGCGACGTTCCGATGATGGAGTCAGGCGCCGCCGTCAGCTGACGCGACTGTGCACAGCCGAAGCGTAGCGGCTCAGGTCGAGCTCCTCGCGCAGGTCGGCGCTCCTCTCAGCGAACGCGCCGTCGAGAGGAATGCCGGCACCGTCGGCGATCCGCACCATGCGCTGGAAGTTGCCGGCGACTGCCGCAGCATCGACCAGCGCGTCCGGGCCGGCAGCGGCCAGCAGCTCTTTTCGGGCGCGCTCGAGTGCAGCGTCATCCTCACCGACGACCGCCTCCGCAAAGGCGACGAGCTCGGCCCCGTGGTCGACCCCGCTGTCCGCGGTGTTCCCTTCGGTGATCGCGTGGACGTCGACCTGGCTGCCTGAGATCTGGGCGCTCCCCCGGAGCGCCATTGCATGAGCCGTCGTTCAGTAGAAGCACTCGTTGAGAGCCGAAACACGGCCGGCGATCAGCTCGATTTGCATCCGGTCCAGTGCCCGCCCGCCGTTCGCGCCAAAGGTCCCGACTTTTGCGACGGGCAGGTAGTGCGCTCTCGAGAGCAGCAGCAGGTCTCGCACCGCGTCGGGGACCAGGCTCATGGCGCGGATCACGTTGGCAGTGTGCCCCGGATCCCAGAGGTCCGCCTCCGGACCAGTGGCGCCATCCACGGGAAGCATGGGAACAAAGCCCGTCCCGGCTACGGCCTGCGCGGGCCGATAGTTCGTCGGCTCCCCAGGGAGCGGCTCCGGCAGCGCTTCGGGTGGAACGCCGAGCCCGCGGTGCAGGCTGTCGATGCTCACCACAGCGACGACGACACCGAGCAGCTCCACGAAGTGTCCGTCGCTGATGCCGCCGGCAAGCGTCTTCTCGGCCCACGCCTTGGACAGCCGGCTCGGGTCGGTCATCACTCGGTGGATCACGTCTACCGCCGCAGCGGGCAGCGCGCCGAGGTGGTCGTGCTCCCCTTCGATCGCGTACGGGGAGGGCGCCTGCTTGCGCTCCCGACAGAGCGGGCAGCGCGGGGCGTTTCGCACCTCGGCCGCGATGGCGACGCGCTCGGCGCCCGTCCACCAGCAGCCAGGCGCGGCGAGGCGTTTCCAGATCTGCCGGTGTGCTACCCCGAGATCCTCACGCACCGGAACTCGCGACTCAGCGTATTCAAAAGCTGCCATGACCCGATCCTAGCAGCCGGTGGCTCCCGCCGTCGATCTTCGGGTCGGTGTAAGCTAGAGCCGGTCGACGGAGGCGTGCGCATGAACGCGATTCGTCGCGACGGCCTGAGGCGCCAGGCCCCGAGGAGTGTCATGCTCATCGTCTACGGGATTCCAAATTCTCAGCCTGTTCGGTCGGTCATTTGGCTTTGTTTGCTCAAGGGACTCCCGTTTGAGCTGAAGCTGACCGATCAGAGCCGGGACGCCAAACGGGCCGAATATCTCGAGGGCATCAATCCGCGAGGAACGGTGCCCGCGATCGACGACGACGGCGTTACGCTGTGGGAGAGCCCGGCGATCATGATCTATCTGTGCGAGAAGCACGGGTGGAGCGATTTCTGGCCCGACAATCTCGTCCACCGCGCGCGCGTCAATCAGTACCTCCACTTTCACCACCGCAACACCCGCGAGCTCGTGGCGCGCTGGAGTCAGACGCTGTGGCCCACCGTGGCTGGCGTAAACAACCCGGACGAGGAGTGGCTCCAGAAGAACACGTTTACGGGGCTCACGGACAGTGCCGAGGTTGCGGAGCGAGCGCTGCGTATCGTGGACAGCATGCTTGCGCGTACCGGCTTCATCGCCGCAGGGCCCCACCCCACGATCGCCGACCTCTTCGCCTACGAGGAGCTCGGGCAAAATCAGGCGAAGTACGCCAATTGCACCGACTACAGCGCGTATCCCCAGATCCGAACGTGGTTCATCGAGATGGAGCGCCTGCCCCACCACGACGAAGTGCACGAGGTTTGGCGCCTGATCGGCGACGCCGCCAAGGTCGACGGGGGCATGCGAACCATAGTCCGCGCCAACAAGGAGGCTGCGCGGATCATCGGCGACGCCGTCTCGAGAATGGGCGCCTGAGGAGCCCGCTTCTGTCAGGCTGTGGCCGCGGATGCGAGGCGCCGGAGCGGACGCAGAAGCGGTCGCGCGCGCGTCGCAAGCGTGTAGTCGGCGAAGGGTGGCGATTGATCGATCAGCCGACGATCGATCCAGCGGACGGACGCGAGATCTCTCAGACCGAGCGAGATCGCGCGGGGCGTCGGGTGTCCGAGGCGCGCGCGCACCTGGCCAAAGCGGAGCGTCTCCGGCCCCAGAGCGAGGAAGATCGGGAGGGACCACTTCCTGAGCAACAGGCGTCGCTGCATCCGCAGGCGATCCGCGCTCTCCAGTACGGCGGCGCTGGCCCGGGCGACGCCAGAACCCTCAGGGGTCAGCATGTACTCGGGCCGCAGCGGGTGTCCGTAGCCGGGATTCGGTGTGACCATGCCCAGCCGACCGAGGGACTTGAGCGTGTCGGAGAGCGACCCTCGACTCGCGCCCGTGGCGTGGAGCAGCTCGACGTAGCGAGCGCCCTCGAAGCCGTGCAGGTGCGCGAGAACGGGAAGGGACCACGTCCTGCCGCAGAGGACGATCAGTTCGGGGGGAATGGCCGAGCGCTTGACATCCATTCGATCGTCCAGGCAGTATATCAGATATAAAAACAGGACCAGGAAGGAACGACATGGCAAACAGCAACGGACTGGGATTCGCCAGAGAGGTGACTTTGGCCGTATCCGTCAAGGACATCGATGCATCCATCGGCTGGTATGAGAAGGTCCTCGGCTTCAAGCTGAAGTACAAAGTGGACGAGATCGGCTGGTGCGAGCTCGACACGCACATCCCTGGCGTGACGGTAGGGCTGAGTCAGGTCGAGAACCCAGAGCCTTCCAGGAGCACCGTTCCTACCTGGGGAGTGAACGACGTCGAGAAGACGCGTGCTGCACTGGAGAGTCAGCAGGTCCGGTTCGACGGTCCAACGCGCGCCATCGGGGGCATGGTGAAGCTCGCCTCCTTCTACGATCCGGACGGGAACGCGTGGGAGCTCGCCCAGGGCACGGCGCCAGCGTAGAGACGATCCACGGCCCCCACGTGCGCGCGCAATCTCTGCGCGCTGCACGGAGGCTCGCGTCGAGACAGCCGTCGAGCAGACCCGTTATGATGGCGCTCCTCGAGACCCAAGGGGACGCGCATGAAGTTCGGGATCTTCTACGAGTTGCAGCTCCCCCGCCCCTGGACCGAGGACTCGGAGTTCGAGCTGGTCCAGCAGGCCTTGGACCAGGTCGAGCTGGCCGACCGACTGGGCTACGACTACGCGTGGGAGGTGGAGCATCCGGACGAGGTTCCCGCCTCCACGCGCGCCTAGCCGTCAGCGTAGCAGTCACCGAGCGTGGCGGAGAACACTGCACCTGCACCCAAGACGGGTGGGCTCTATTCGCACTATGTGCTGGCCGTTCTGGTCATCGTCTATATCTTCAACTTCATCGATCGCAATATCCTTTCCATCCTCGCCGAGGACATCAAGGCAGACCTTGGAATCACCGACGCGCAGATGGGGTTCCTTTACGGCACCGTGTTCGCCGTGTTCTATGCGGTCTTCGGCATCCCGCTCGCGCGTCTCGCCGACGTCTGGGTCCGCCGTAGCCTGATCGCCAGTGGGCTCGTGGTGTGGAGCGCCATGACGGCGCTCTCCGGGCTCGCACGGTCGTTTCCGGTTCTCGCGCTGTGCCGGATCGGCGTCGGCATCGGCGAGGCCAGCGCATCACCCGCGGCGTACTCGCTGTTGTCCGACTACTACTCGGCGGAACGCCGTGCCACGGTCATTGCCATCTACTCGGCCGGTGTGTTCATCGGCGCCGGCGTCGGGCTCTGGCTCGGCGGCTCCATTCTCGACACATGGAGCGCCTGGTATCCGAATACGTCCGACGCGCCGTTCGGACTGAAAGGCTGGCACGTTGCGTTCATGGTGGTAGGCGTACCGGGGATTCTGGTCGCTGCGTGGGTACGCTCCTTGCGAGAACCGACCCGGGGCATCACCGAAGGTCTCGTCACGGAGACCCACCCGCAACCGCTGCGGGTCCTCGGGTCTGAGCTTGCTTCTATAATCCCGCCGCTCAACCTGATCGGCCTCATGGCACACCGCCCAGCACTTTCGATCAACGGCGTGGCCGCGCTCGGGCTCGTCATCGTTGCCGTTCTGCTCATCGCATTGACCGGCAGCGTCGCGCAGTGGATCGCGACCGGAATTGGGGTGTACGTCACGTTCTCATGGGCGCAATCGCTCAAGATTCGCGACCCGGCCACGTTCTCGATGATTTTTCGATCGAGGGCGCTGATGTACGCGCTCGTTGCGTTCCCCAGCATCGGTTTCGTCATGTACGGTGTTGGCTTCTGGACAGCGCCGCTCTTGATGCGCCTGCACGGTGTGAGCGCAACCGAGGTTGGGTTGTATATCGGTTTCGGCGCAGCGGCTGGCGGGTTGATTGGCTCCACATCGGGCGGCGTGCTGGCAGACTGGCTGAAGCTGCGCGTCGCGGGCGGGCGCATTTTGATCGGCTACATCTGCATCGTCGCCATGACGCCCGCAGCGCTGTGGATGATCTATACCGACAGCCTAAACACAGCCTACATCATGAACTTTGTCTTGGTCTTGGTTTCTTCGATGTGGGCGGGCGTGCCGCCAAGCACTGCAAACGATCTCGTCATGCCACGCATGCGCGCGGTGGCCGGCGCATACTACATCTTGCTGGTTACGTTCATCGGTCTCGCCCTTGGCCCGGACGTGATCGGGCAAACGAGCGACCTGTTCATCGCATCCGGCATGAGCGACGGCGAAGCGCTGCGATTGGCAATGGCGCTATCACTGCTGATTTTCGCCGTGACGATTGTCTGCCTTGTCATGGCGCGCAGGCACCTGCCGCACGATGAGGCAACGCGGCTTGACCGCGCCCGCGAGCTTGGTGAGCCGGTTTGAGGGTCATTCCAGGACACGTGGTAGTACTGCTGGTGTGGTTGAGCGCTGCGGCGCTCGGCGGGACGGCTCGCGCGGCTTCTACCCCGGGCTTCACCGGGTCGCCCGCAGCCTGTGCGAACGTGGACTACGGACGAGCAAATCTCGGCGCTGGAGCCGATCCGTTGACGTCACCCAACCCGAACGGCGCCACCTTGGTCGGGGCCGGGGTCTTCATCACGCAGCTGCGCGCGCTCGACGCGGTTCGGGAGGAGTACTCATTCCGAGGCCACGTGAGGGCGACCTGGTGCGATCCGCGACTTGCCTACGACCCCGACGAGGTCGGTACGCTGGAGCGCGTCTACATCGGTACTGCCGCAGAGCGCGAGAGAGAACGCATCTGGTTGCCCGCCGGATTCCCCGTTAACCGCGCGGGCCCGTTCGAGATCACGGAGCGCGTGATGCGGGTTGCCCCGGACGGCACCCTGCACAACGACCTCAACATAAGCGTACAGGTGCACGCTGACTTGGACCTGCGCCGCTTCCCCTTCGACCAGCAGCGACTCGAGGTGGCGCTCGAGTCGTTTCGCTGGCAGATCGACGATCTGGTGTTCGTGGCAGACCCGACGACGACGGGCTTCGCGCAGGACTTCACCATGCAGGAGTGGGAGCTTCTCGGCGTGAGCAGCCGCGTCGAGGAGGTTGCCTCGACTCGAGGCGCAAGACCGTTTTCCCGCTTCGTATTCGAGATCGATGTAGAGCGCCGCGCGGGCTTCTACCTGTGGAAGGTGATGCTCCCGATCCTCATCATCGTCGCCATTTCGTGGTCGGTCTTCTGGATGACCGACGAAAGACTGGCCGGCCGGAGCCGCATCACCGCCAGCGGCGTCCTAACCGTGGTCGCCTATCAGTTCGTGATTGCCGACGGCCTACCACGGATCGCCTACCTCACGGTGCTCGACAAGATGATGCTGGTGTCGTTCGTCTTGCTGGCGGTAACCGTGGTGCAGAGCATGCTGGTCTCGCACTACAACGAAGCCGCGCCCGAGACCGCGACGCTCATCGACCGGAGGTCGCGTTGGCTGTTTCCCCTCGTGTACGCGCTACTGCTCGCTGGGTACGCGTTCAGCGGCGAGTAGCCCGAAGAAATCCAGAAGGCTCTGGCGGAGAGGGAGGGATTCGAACCCCCGGACCCTCTCGGGTCTGCGGTTTTCAAGACCGCCGCCTTCGACCACTCGGCCACCTCTCCGCGTAGGAATTTCAACAATTTAGCGGATCTGGGTTGGCGACTCGACTCAATCGGGACTCGGTTTTCGTTGCTAACTTTGACAAAATTCGCCGAAGCACCCTGCTGGTACTCCTCGATTGAGGAGCTCGAGCAGGTCCAGGAGTTCCTGCCGAAGTTCAAGAAGGTCCTCCCGCTCATCTACTGACCGACGTGGCGCTGGAACCTGCTGCCTCCAGGGTTCATGATGGGACGCAGGAGGTACAGGCCATGTGGCTTCGACTGCGTCAGATCGCGCTCGTGGCACCCGAACTCGCGCCGATCGTCGACGATCTCTGCAGTGTCTTCGGGCTAGAGGTCTGCTTTCGCGACCCCGGCGTCGACGCTTTCGGGCTCGAGAACGCGCTGTTCCCCGTCGGGAACCAGTTCATCGAAGTCGTCGCGCCGATCCGCGAGGGCACCGCGGGCGGTCGCTACCTGGAACGCCGGAACGGTGCGGGCGGTTACATGGTGATCACCCAGTGCGACGATCACGCACCCCGCCGCAAGCGCGTGGCGGAGCTCGGCGTCCGGATCGCACACCAGTTCGAGGTACCGGACCGGTTCCGGAACATGCAGATGCATCCCAAGGACACGGGTGGCTCGTTCTTCGAGATCGACGAGCAGCTCGGCGGCGCTGCCCACGACGCGGATGGCCCCTGGCTGCCCGCCGGCGGAGCGAACTGGAAGGCGGCCCAGCGAACGGACCGTGTGCGCGGCATCGCTGCGGCCGAGCTCCAGGTGGACGACCCGAACAAGGTGGCAGCTCGCTGGGCGGAGATCGCCGAGCTGCCGGTCGCTAAGACCGCCGCTGGCGCTCCTTTGCTGCGTCTGGACAACGCGGAGGTGCGCTTCGTCTCGTGCAGCGACGGGCGCCCAGAGGGACTGGGCGGACTCGATCTGCAGGTGACCGACCGCGAGGCCATCATCGCGACCGCACGAGAGCGCGGCTACCTGCACGCCGAGAATGAGGTCCACGTCTGCGGCGTGAGGTTCAACCTGACATGAGCGACTACCAGGCCTCTATCGCTCGACGCTGCGGGCCAGACGGAGGTCTGGATCTAGCCTCCGCTCAGTGCCTGCTCCTTCGCCCAGCGGTAGTCCGCCTTGCCGCTCGGGCTGCGGACGATCTCGTCGCGAAAGGCGAAGGCCTTGGGGAGCTTGTAGCGGGCGATATGGCGCGCGCACTCGTCACGTAGCTCGGCCTCGTCCGCCGCGCTCCCTTCGCGGAGGCGTACGATGGCGACGACCTCGTTGCCCCAGCGTTCGCTCGGACGACCGCACACAACGGCGTCGTACACCGCGGGATGCTGCTTCAAGGCGTGCTCCACCTCCTCCGCGAAGATCTTCTCGCCCCCTGATGTGATCGTGACCGAGTCGCGTCCCAGCAGCTCGAGGATGCCGTCGTCCCGCACCCGAGCTCTGTCGCCGGGCACCGAGAAGCGCGTTCCATCGACGGTCGGAAAGGCCCGCTCCGTCTTCGTGCGATCTCCCAGGTAGCCGAGCGGGATGCGTCCGCTCTGCGCGAACCAGCCCACTTCTTCCTCGCCCGGCTGCCCCAGGCGCGTCATGTCCTCGCTGAGCACACAGGCGCCGTGACCGAGCGAGAAGGTGCCCGTGCTGGCCTTCGAGCCGGCCGTGCTCACGTTCGAGGCCTGTGTTCCCGTCTCCGAAGAGCCGACGTTGTCGATGATGGTCAGGTTCGGCAGCCGCTCGAGCAGCTGCTCTTTCAGCGTTGCGTTGAGCGACGCACCGCCGGAGATCAGCGCTGCGAGCTTCGAGAGGTCGTACTCCTTCCGGTCCATCTGATCGAGTAGCGGACGGGCGAACGCGTCCCCCACGATCAGCATGGCCTCCACGCCTTCGCGCGCGGCGGTGGAGAGGACGTCGTCCGCGTCGAGGTGCTCCGTGACGCTCTGCAGGACGGTCGTATTCCCGGAGTTGATGGAGGTGAACGCGGCCCAGTGGGCGGCGCCGTGCATCAGCGGAGCCGTGGGCATGGTGCGCCTGCTGGGAGAGCTGGCGCGCTTCACGATCTGCTCAAGCGAGTCCGGCTCGGAGCCGTCCGGCCGACGCCCGCCGAGGCCCGCGATGTAGATGTCTCCCTGGCGCCAGAGCACGCCCTTGGGCATGCCGGTGGTGCCGCCTGTGTAGAGGATGTAGAGATCGTCCGGTGACCAGTCTTGCCGGGGCCGCTCCGGCGACGCTGCCGCCAGCGCCGCCTCGTATTCGACCGCTCCCGGCAAGAGCGCGTATCCCGACTCGTCGCTCACCTGGATCAACACCTCGAGCTCGGGGAGCTCGGGCAGGATCTTCTCGAGCAGCGCTGCAAACCGCGCGTGGTAGACGATGCCGCGCGCACGGGCATCCTTGAGCAGGTAGACGAGCTCCTCCTCGACGTAGCGGTAGTTCACGTTGAAGGGCACGCCCCGGGCCTTATAGGCCCCGAGCATCCCCTCGATGTACTCGCTGCAGTTGTAGAGGTAGAGCGCCAGGTGATCCTGCCCCGACTCCCAGCCGGCGAGCCCACTTCTCTCGGTGCGCAGTCCGAGCCCGCGTGACAGCAGGTAGTTCCCGAGCCTGCGCGTGCGCTCGTTCATGTCCCGCCAGGAGAGCCGCCGGTCCCGAAACACGAGACACGTCCGCTCCGGAATCTCCTCCGCAATCGCCTCCTGCAGCTGCGCCAGATTGAACTCCATGCACCTATCTTAGCGGGAGAGGATAGGGAGTTTTAGGAGATCTCTCGGTGTAGCCGACTGGAGCTCCTCAGTCGAAGATCTGCTCGCCCGTCGACCAGGTCAGCCAGAACACGAGGCCGAGCAGGTAGAAGCCCGCGGCGATGCCGAACACGAGGGCCCACGACCCGGTCGCGTCGAGAATGAAGCCAGTAAGTGTGACGCCGACGACCCCGGGAAGCGTGCCCGCCATATTGGAAATGCCGAGCAGCACGCCCGCATACCGGGGTCCAATGTCCAGGTGATTTACGCCAGAGCCACCCACCTGAAATGACCCGAGCGCGAACACCGCACAGATGCAGGCGATCGCGCCGACGGCTGAGCTCACACTACTGACCGCGAGAAGGAAGGCGGCGGCACCGACGGAGCCGATCGTCTGCATCAGTTTTCGGGTGGTCGTCACCGAGAGCCCGCGCCGGATCAGGCCATCGGCGATCGTGCACGCGACATTGATCATCGCGAACGCGACGAGGTGGGGTAGTAGGGAGTAGAGCCCCACCTGAGCCAGGTCGATACCCAGCTCCTGATTGACGAACACAGGGAGCCACGTGAGCAGTACGTAGAAGCCCCAGTTGCTGCAGAAGTGGCAAATGATGAGCGCCCAGACCGGCGCGCTGGAGAGGAGCTTGCGCCAGGGTGGGTTCGCCGGTCGAGCAGCGGCATCCGGAGTGGTGGCGAGGCGGCCGATCAGCTCGAGCTCTTCGGGCCGTATCGTGGGGTGATCCTCGGGAAGGGCAGTCACCCGCAGCTGCCAGATCGCGTACCAGATGACGCCGAGCGCGCCGAACAGGTAGAAGGCCATTGGCCAGCCCCAGTACACGACGATGTAGGGCGTCAGGAACAACGCCCCGACCGTGCCGAGCGGAACGCCGCTCGTGATCAGCCCAATCGCGCGAGTGCGCTCGCCACTCGGGATCCAGCGCGCGAACAAGCTGTAGAACGCCGGGAAGGAGACGCCCTCGGCAAGTCCCATCCCCACCCTGACCAAGAAGAGGACCACGAACGACGCGACGGCGGCGGGCGGGGTCACAATCGTGAAGAAGGACCACAGCAGGACTCCTACGGAGAGGACGACCTTGCCGCCGTAGCGGTCCGACAGCCAGCCACCCAGGATCTGTGTCGCGAGGTAGCCGTAGAAGAACGACGAGAGTACTACACCCTGGGTCGTACGATCCCACCCGAACTCCTCCGCCATCGGGATGATCGCGACCGAGATGTTCACCCGATCGACGTAGCAGATGAGCGTGGCGAAGAAGCAGAGACCTACGACCGTGTAGCGTCGGGGCCAGTAGCGAGCCACTGATCTACTCCCATGGGAAGAGTTTGGCACCCGAAGCCCGGATCACCTCAGCGCGACCCCCGGATTCCCGGTACAGGACCCTCTGCTCTCGGATGAAGTAGGCCTGTAGCGCCCGGGTATCCTCCGGGGTCAGTACGTCGGCGAAACTCGCCATCCCACCCGAAGCCAGTGTCCCACCCAGTACGATGGAGTCGAACGCGGCATGGGTGGCCGCCACCATCCGGTGCAGATCGGGATAGGCCGACAACTGCGCTTCGCCACGCCCACTGTGGCAGCGGGCGCAGCGCTGGGCATGCAGGCCGGCGCCCCGTGCCGCGGCGGTGGCGGAGTACCATGGCGCGTCCGGAGGTTCGGGCACGGGTTGCGCGGTTCGCTGCGGCGGGAGCGGTGTCGGGCCACCACCCAGCTTGAAGGCGAGAATCCGGCCGTAGTTCTCGAACCGTGTGGCCGCGGTCTGCGGCGCGAGCGTCGCGTTGTACGCACCGCCGAACCCCGCGATGACGGCGACGTACTGTTCTCCGTCGATCTCGTAGCTGATCGGCGCCGCGATGATCGCTGTACCAACCTCGATCTCGTGCAGCTTCTCACCTGTGTCAGCCCGATAGACCATCAGCTGTCCCGACCCGGTGCCCTGGATCACCAGATTGCCGGCCGTCGTCAACACCCCGCCACCGATCCACTCCACCGTCGCGATCGGCACCCGCCACCGTTCCTCCTGCGCGACGGGATCCCAGGCGAGCAGGAACTCGCTTGGCGCCATCGACGGTTCACCTTTGGCGGCCTCGGCGAACTGGCGCGCCATGGCGGGCGACACCTCCATGGGGAATTCCTGGCTCGCCTCGAAATCCGTGGGCACCTCGCCGAAGATCGCGCCCGATCCCATGTTGTAGTCGCCGGGGCGCCAGCGGTATTCGTCTTCCGTGAACATGATCATGCCCTGATCGCGGGCTGGGATGTACACCAGACCAGTCTGCCGGTTGAACGCCATCGGCTGCCAGTTGTGGCCGCCCGCCTGGGTGGGGAAGATCGCGGCCGGCCGGTCCTGGTAGTTGGCCTTGCCGGTCAGGATCGGCCGGCCGGTCGAGTCGAGTCCACTCGCCCAGTTGACGTAGACGTAGGGCTCCGCGCTGATCACCTCACCCGTCTCCCTGTCGAGTACGTAGAAGAAACCGTTCTTGGGCGCCTGCATCAGCACCTTGCGTGGCCTCCCGTCGATCGTGAGATCGGCCAAGATCATGTTCATCGTGGCGGTGTAGTCCCAGAGCTCCCACGGCACCTGCTGGTAGTGCCACACGAGCGTGCCGTCACCGGGGCGGATCGCGAGGATCGACACCAGGAAGAGATTGTCGCCGCCCGAGGGATCGCGGTGCCAGCCGGCGTACGGAGTGCTGTTGCCGGTGCCTACATATAGGAGGTCGAGATCGGGGTCGTAGTTCATCTCGCCCCACACCGTTCCGCCGAGACCCGAGTCCCAGTCCGTCTCGGGGCCCCAGGTGTCGAGGGCGAGTTCCATTGCCGGGTCCTCGGGCGGACCCTTGGCCGGGTCGCCGGGGACGGTGTAGAACCGCCATCTTCGCTCGCCGGTCTCGAGATCGTAGGCCGTGATGTACCCGCGCACGCCGAAATCCGCTCCACTGTTACCGACCACGACCACGCCGTTGGCGACGATGGGCGGGCTAGTGATGGTGTAGAACCGGGTCTCGCGATCCTCGAAGGTGTCGGTCTTCCACAACTCGGTGCCCGTCGCGGCGTCGAGTGCCACCAGCGAGCCGTCGAGTGTGGCGACGTAGACCTTGCCGCCCCACACCGAGAGCCCTCGGCTCACCACGTCGCAGCAGGGGCGGCGGCCGTAGCTGCCGTCGAGGTCGGGGTCGTAGCGCCAGATCTGACGGCCCGTCTTCGCCTCCACGGCGAACGCGGTACCCCACGGCCCCGACACGTAGAGCACGCCGTCGACCACGATCGGGGTCGCTTCCTGCCCGTGTTCGACCCGACCCCGATGCGAGCGCGCGTCCGACTCCCAGGCAAAGCCGAGTTGGCTGGCGTTGTCGACCGTCAGGCGGGTTAGCGGGGAGAATCGATCGGCGTGATAGGTGCGGCCGAGCCCCAGCCACTGGCCCGGCTCTGCGTCGGCGCTGCTCCATCGGTCGAAGGTGACGTGGCCGGGGTCGGGAGCGCTGCTGCAGGCCGCGAGCAGCGCAGCGCAGAGGAGCGGCGAAAAACGAGCGGACATGGGCGTCTGCCTCCCGAGTTCACTGGACTGTCGGCTCGAAAGGGCCCGGCCTGAACTCCTTCAGCGCCGGAAGCATAACAGTCCGCGTGACCTCGCCGGCCTCCATCGCGCCAAATGCCTCCTCTACGTCCTCAAGAGGAACGTGGGAATCGATAGCGCCTATTTTCCCGAGTCGAGTGACGGTCGGGAGAACGAGCCTGATTCGAGAAAGTGGACGACCTCGTCGACCACGAGGCGGCTGTTCATGATGAACGTGTGCGTCTTCGGGACCACGAGGAAGGCACTCATGCCCTCGAGACGCGCGCTCTCGGTGGACACCTTCCCGTCGTCGGTGCCGGGCACCATGGACGACGTGATCGGGTTGAGACTCCGAGATCCGGTGATGATCCCCAGCTCGAAGTCTGCGGGCCCGAGCAGGTTCGGAGTGCTGTCTGCTGCGGTGCCGAGCTCTTGGCCCGCCGGGCCGAGCGCCCAGCCGAAAAACGCGGAATCCCCCAGCAGGTCCACGATCTCGCTGCCGTGGTTGGGTGGACTCAGCATCACCACACGCCCTAGATTGGGCGGGCGGTGCGAAGCGATGTAAGCCCGGGCGAGGATGCCTCCCAGGGAGTGGGTGACGAAGTGCAGCCGAGGGGTGTCAGCCGAACAGCACTCGTTCAGCTGAGAGTCGATGTCGCTGACAAGCTCGCTCACCGACCGGTTCGTCGACCGGTAGTTGAGGTTGTGAACCGTGTATCCGCTTCGCGAGAGGCGGCGAGCGAGGAGCCACATCGACGATGAACTCCGACCGAGGCCATGGAGCAGGACCACTGTCTCGGCTGAACGATCCAGCGTCGACGGATCCACCGAGCGCCCGCCGCAGGCCGCCAGGCTCGGTCCTGCCAGCAGGGGAAGGAGCAGACCGCAGAGAAGTCTGGTCCGAAATTTCATGGCGAATACCTGATAGTGTCGATCTCCGCGAGTTTCAAGACCGCCACCTTAAATCGCTCACGCCCGCCCGAGGCTGAAAAGGATGACGTATGGAATTGGAAGAATTGCAGAATCGAATCACTCGGATCGAAGACATCGAAGCCATCAAACAGCTCAAGGCGCGGTACTGTGAGATCTGTGACCACGACAACTACGATGCGGACGCCATGGCGACCTTGTTTACCGAGGATGGTACTTGGGAGAGCAGCCGTGTTGGAAAGGCTGAAGGCCGAGAAGCGATTCACGAGCTCTTTTCCGGGTTTCCGAAACGGATCGCCAGGGCACAGCACGTCGTTGCCAACCCTCTGATCGAGGTCGATGGGGACAGGGCCCACGGCGTCTGGTACCTCATCTCGGCGGTAGCCCAAAGCGACGGAACGAAGTACAAGTGGCCAGGCAGCGCCGCGCGTTACCACGAGGATTACGTCAAGCAGAACGGCGAGTGGAAGATACGCCATCTGCGCGTCGGATGAACACCTAACACGGAGAGTGTGAGCATGGCGAGTTCTATCGAAGAGACCGATCTGCGCAGCGTCTTCCACCCGTGGACCTCGATCGCCGATCACAAGAAAGTCGGGCCGCTCGTCATCGTTGGGGGAGAGGGCGTCCGCCTGCGGGATAACCGGGGCCGTGAGTACATCGACGGGTTGGCTGGCCTGTGGTGCGTCGACATCGGCTACGGACGCCGAGAGGTGGCCGACGCGATCGCGCGTCAGGCGCGCGAGCTGCCCTACTACCACTCGTTCTTCTCGATGTCGACGCAGCCGACCATCGAGCTCGCCGACCGCCTGCAGCAGCTCGCGCCTTGGCCCGTATCGCGCGTCTTCTTCGGACTGTCCGGCTCGGACGCCAACGATACGCAGTTCAAGCTGGTGTGGCTCTACCAGAAGCTGCGCGGCAAGCGCGCCAAGCGCAAGATCATCTCGCGCCAGCGCGCCTATCACGGCATCACGATCGCGGCCGCCAGTGCCACGGGTCTGGCGTCCGCGCACGACGCCTTCGGGCTCCCGATCGAGGGCTTCCTGCACGTGCGCACGCCGTACCCCTACCGGGAGATGAAGGAAGGCCAGAGCGAGCAGGAGTTCGTGGCGGAGCTCGCCGACGACCTCGACGCGGCGATCCTGCGCGAGGGGGCCGACACGGTGGGCGCCTTCATCGCGGAGCCAGTGATGGGCGCGGCCGGCGTCATCGTGCCGCCGCAGCGCTACTTTCCAGCGATCCAGCAGGTGCTGCGGCGCCACGACGTGCTGATGATCGCGGACGAGGTGATCTGCGGCTTCGGGCGCCTGGGCCAGCCCTTCGGCAGTCAGGCGCTCGGCATCGAGCCGGACCTCGTCAGCCTGGCCAAGGGACTCACCAGCGGCTACGCACCGCTGTCGGCCTGCCTCGTCACCGAGAAGGTCTGGAGCGTGCTCGAGAGCGACGCCGAGGCTCTGGGCGTCTTCGGTCACGGCTTCACCTACAGCGGACATCCGCTGTCGGCGGCGGCGGGCCTGGCAAACCTCGACGTGATGCAGAATGAGAATCTCTTTGCGCGGGCGGCGGAGCTCGGCGTTCACTTCCAGAGGCGGCTGCGGGAGGTCTTCGCCGAGCACCCACACGTCGGCGAGGCGCGCGGCATGGGCCTGATCGGCGCCGTGGAGCTGGTACGCGACCGCGATACGAAGCAGCCCCTCGACGCCGCCGATAAGGTGGGACCGCGCATCTTCCGGCGCATGCTCGACAAGGGCATCATCATCCGGGCGATCGGCGACGTGCTGGCCTTCTGCCCGCCCTACGTGATCGAGCCCGAAGAGATCGATACCATCGTCGAGACCACCCGCGAGACCCTCGACGAGGTGATCCGTTGACGCGAGAGAATCGACCAGCCTAGAACCTGGGCGGCACGGCGTTGCGCTTCATCCGCCTGGTCCAACCTATTTGGCGGACCAACGGCCCCTGCTGAAGTTCGACCTACTCAACCCGCAGTACCGAGAAGCTTCGCAGCGAGATACCGGTAGTAGTGGAGGACACCGATCTCCTTGGAGCTCATTGCACCCCGCTCGGCATACCGGGACTTGGTTGAGCGCTGGAGCTCCAGTGTGGCGAGGATATCTTCACCGTTGATCGAGGTGAGCTGTTTTAGAGCGTTCTCATCGAAGGCATCCCGATCCATGCCAGACGTGGCACGCGATTCTTCGTTGGCACAGAATCCCGTGAACACTCGAGTCTCCGTGAGGCTGATCGGCATGATCGAGAGCCAGTTCCCGACCGTAGGCAGAAGAGGGAAGACGAAAGTCGGATAGATGTAGAAGACGTTCATCGCGATCCGATCCTGCGGCTGAAGCTGCTGGATCAGCGTGGGTGCGTTCGCAGCAATTTCAGCAGCGTAGTCATCGGTAAACGGCGTGCGATGGTAAGCCCAGGTCTTGTAGTCGCCCTGAAACTCCGTCCCTAATCCGGGCATGTTTGGTTCCACACTCGTCTCGTGAAGCCCCATGTGGTGGTAGCTGTCGAGGCCGTTCTCCATCGTCAGCTTCCAATTGCCTTCCCACGTTGTGTCGTGAATCGCAGAGGTGGACCAGCTCTCGATTTGATACGACGCGAGACGATCCGTCAGGCCGGCGATCCGCGGACTCAGCGGTTCGGCGTCACGGTCGAGGTTGACGAACACGAAACCATTCCACGTCTCCGTTCGAATCTCGGGAAGACGGCAGCTGGCTTTGTCGAGCCTGGTACCGGCCATGCCCGGAGCGCCAGCGAGGGAGCCGTCCAGCCGGTAGGTCCACTTGTGATAGGGACACGTGAACGAGCGAGTGTTTCCGGAACCTTGAGCCACCGCGTAGTAGCGGTGACGACATACGTTCGAGTAGGTGGATATTCCACCGTTCATGCCTCTGACGATGAGGAGGGGCTCATCGAGGAGCTGAGTCGTGAGGTAGTCGCCGGAGGTTTGCAGGCGGTCTACCCTGGCAACACAAATCCACTCCTTTCGGAAGATCTGTTCAATCTCGAGATCGAGCAGCTGCGGACTGTGGTAGCAGGCTGGATCGAGGAACTCGGCCTCCTCATCTGGGCGCGCGATGACATCGGCCAGCTGGCTCAGGATCCTCTCAGGTGTGTTCAACATCGTCGATGCCTCCACTTGTCCTGGACTTCACCCTATCCGGTCCTGGAGAGGAGTTCTAGCGGACTATCAGAACCCCACGAACCCGCATAAACTTCCTTGCAGAGGGCAGAACCGCAGGAGGAGGAGCTGATGGCCGGGCCGATGGAGGGAGTACGGGTCGTCGATCTCGGCGTCTGGATTGCGGGACCGGCGGCGGCAGGAATCCTGGCGGAGTGGGGCGCCGACGTCGTGAAGATCGAGCCGCCGGGTCTGGGAGATCCATGCCGCCTATTCAAGAAGATGCTCGGCGCCGATCTGCCCTTCAATCCGATCTTCGAGATGGATAACCGCAGCAAGCGCGACATCGTGCTCGACCTGGCGAGTGAGGCAGGGCACCAGATCGTGCTCGAGCTCGTCGACCGCGCAGACGTCGTGATCTCGAACCTGCGCATGGGCGCGCTCAAACGCCTGGGCCTGGACCCCGAAACGCTGCTCGCGCGCAACCCCCGGCTGATCTACGGGGCGGTCAGCGGGTACGGGATGGAGGGACCGGACAAGGATCGCGCCGCGTACGACGTGGGTGCGTACTGGTCCCGCGCAGGGCTGGCGTCGATGCTGACGCCCGCGGATGGGCAACCGCCCGTGCAACGAGGCGGCATGGGCGACCATACCGCGGGAATGTCGCTCGCCGGAGGCATCTCAGCCGCACTCTTCCATCGTGAGAGGACCGGCAAGGGTCAGCTAGTGTCCACCTCTCTGGTTCGACAGGGCGTGTACACCCTGTCGTTCGACCTATCGCTGGTGACGCGATTCGGTCTTGCTCCGGGATTCACCGATCGCAAGATGATGCCGAACCCAGCGATCAACTCCTACCACGACAGCGAGGGCAAGTGGTTCTGGCTGCTCGGTCTGGAAGGTGAGCGCCACTGGGAGCCGCTGTGCAGGGCGATCGTGCGGACCGAGTGGCTCGAGGACGCGCGCTTTGCCACCGTGGAGGCCCGCGCCCAGAACGCGGAGGAGCTGATCGCCTTGCTCGACGAGATCTTCGCGGGCAAGACACGGGAGGATTGGGCCAAGATCTTCGACGCGATCGACGACATGTGGTGGGCTCCCGTCCAGACCCTGGAGGAGGTGGTGGCTGATCCCCAGATGCACGCGGCCGGCGCGTTCGTCGAGGTCCCCGATGGGCCGACCACCACCACGTTCCCGGCTACGCCCGTGGACTTTGGTAGCACGCCGTGGAAACCGCGCTGGATGGCGCCGGAGCCGGGCCAGCACACCGACGAGATCCTGGGAGAGCTGGGCCGCAGTCCCGAACAGATCGCCGAGCTGCGCAGCGCCGGCGCTGTCGGCTAGCCAGAGACCGACGACGTCAAGGGCTCGGCCGACGCTCGGCACCGGCCAAGAAGACGACCATACGGCAGGGCTCGGTGAACGGGTTGCGCCAGGCGTGACGCGTGCCGTTTTGAACGACCGTGTCCCCGGGTCCAAGCTCGACCGTCGCGCCATCATCGAGCTCAAGCACCGCGCGGCCGGAGATCACGTACTCGAAGTCGATCGTATCGGTCGTGTGCATACCAGGTGCATCGGGCTCCATGTGCTCGGCGATGCCCGGGAGCTTTGCCTCGAGCTCAGCGGCGATCTGGTCGGGCGTGACACCCTCGGGCGCCCAGGTAGAGGACGGGGGTACCGTGAACATCGCGACGCGGAAGCCGCCGACTGGCGGGAACCAGAGCGGGCAAGGGGGTTGGGAGCCGTCGTCGGGAAAGACCGAAACCTGATCTGAACCCCACAGGCGATGAAACTCGTTTCCCGGGAGTTTGTCCAAGAGCACGGCCTCCACCGCCTCGTCACTGGCGAAAACGGCCTTCCCCTCCGGAGAGTGCCCTGTCACGACCCGCCGAACCTTCATGTCTTACTCCTTCCGAGGCCGACCACCGGCTCCAGCTCTGACGTAGTCTACCAGTTCCTTCCGATCGCCCGGCCTCCAGATTGGCGAGGCAGCTCACGTGGCGAACAGAAGCCAGACGACCGCGGCGAGCGCCAGCACGAGAATCCATCGCAGTCGGTGCGTCCGCGAGCGGGGAGTCCGCGTCGACGGGTCCGTCGGCCGTTGGGCCGCGTTGCCCTGCTTCACCTCACGAAGGAACTCCGCGAGCTTTTCCTGCCCGTCTGGCAGCTGCTTCCAGCTCATCACGTCCTTCCACTGCGGGTGCGCATGAGCCGCGGACAGCGGCAGTCACGCCTGTACCTGTAGGAGCGCCCTGGTAGGGTGGCCGAGTGCGACGAGGAACATAACGCTCTTCCCAGCCGCGTGCGGCGAGAAGAACTCGGTGACCTCGTCGTCGAAGAAGGTGAGGCCCGTCGCCCCGAAGCGTTGGGCGTACGCGGCCAGGTACATGCGGCCACCGGTGATCCCCCCCTCTAGCTGCGCCGCTCGATAGCCGCGATTGCCGAGCTGCGGGAGCACCGTCGAGAGGTCGGTAAGGCAATACACGTTCGCCGCGGCGTCAGCAGGCAGCTCCTGCATCAGGCCGAGCCGACCGGCGGCGGGCCGGAAGCTGTCCTCGCGCAGAAGCTCCAGCGAGCCCTCGTCGCGGCGGTAGTGGTAGGTCCCCGCGGCGAGTCCATCGACGGCGTGCGCGATCACGTAGAGGTCGAGGAGGGTGGCGCCTGGGGGGTCGACGAAGTCGGCGGGCACGCCGCGGGTCGCCTGCTCCAGAACGGTGGAGAGCTCTTCGAAGGAGATCGAGCGCTTCGGGTCGAAGGCGCGCGACGATCCACGCCGCCGGATCAGGCGATCGAGGGACTCGCCCGGGAGTAGCGAGCGGGGCCGAAGCGCTCGGACGGGCCCGCTCCCGGCGGGCTCCTGTGACCGGGTCTGCGCGCCGCCCCATGATTTCGCGTCGGCAGCGCCCTCCAGCGAGGAGGCGGCGTGCACCTCACGGATCGCCGGATAATCCACCTCCGAGCTCGAGAGCGGCTCGGTCGCGAGCTGAAGCGCCGACATGGCAGGTGCGGTCGCTGGAGCGCGTTGGGATCGCCCGAGCGAAACCAGTGTGAGCGCCCCCTCGCGGGCCGGATCGAGACCGAGCAGCGATTCCACCGCTCGGTCCGCAAAGCCCAGGACCACGCGCGGCTCCAGCGACTCCGACTCGGCGACCGCCAGCAGGTTGGCGTGCAGCGTTCCCGCGTCCCAGAAGCAATGGCGGTAGGCCCGCGATTGGTACTTCCAGGCGTTCCGCCAGTATGTAGACACGCTCACCAAGAGCAGCGGTGCGTGGGCCACATCCGGATTCCCCCCAGACGCGTCGACCAGGACAGCTCGGTGGTCGCCATTCCGAAGGCGGCGCAACGCGAAATCGTGGGGTCCAAAGTGGTAGACACCCGCGGGCAGACCCGGAAGCTCACCCGAAACCAGATAGAGGTCGATGTGGTAGAGCGCGCCCGTGTTCGGGTAGGCGCGGAACAAGATCTCGCCGCCAGCGTGGCGCTTCCGCTTGGTGATCCCCGCTGCCAGGTAGAGGACGCGCGAGAGAGTGGCGAGGCTTGGGATCCGCTCCTCGTCGCCCGCTACGCGCGGGCCTCTGGGGAGTACCGCGATCGCCTCGAGCGCAGAGACGTCGCTTGGCGAGGCGTCCTGCACCAGCGGGATGGGCTCGAGGTCGCGATAGATCTTGAAGCCAAGTGGCTTTGTCTCCCAATCGAGGAAGTGCGGATTCGCCTCGAGGCTCCGCTGGCTGTGTTTGGTCGCCTCGTGGTACGTGACAGCTGCACGGATGTCGGCGTTTCGAGCGGCCATGGTGCACCGCTACGCAGCACTCCCGTTCACATGGACCCGGGTGAAGTAGCTGGCTTGCTCGAGGTGTCGGTGATACGTCACGGTGCAGTCCTTGCCGAGACGGTCCTCTGCCTCGCGCAGAGCCGCATCGATTGTGGGAAACGGCTCGAAGCCCATGCGCCGGGCGACCTCTTCGTTCTCCTTCGGAACACCAGCGGCGAAGACTCCGCCCAGGTGATTCAGCGTATACAGCCCCTGTCCATACAGAATGCACGGGTGAGCGCCGTGGAACGCGAAGCCGTTGCGGTACTTGTGCACGAACTCCGGGCGGTGGGCGTACTCCTCTGAGTAGGTGTCCCACACCTCCAGCGGATCTCGAGTCTCGGGCAGGACCTCATGGTAGAGCGTGTGATACGAGGGATGGTTGAGCAAGCTGAACTTCGGCTCGAAGGGATTGGCGACGACCAGAATTCCGCCCTTCCGGACCAGGGGGTTCTCGTGGTAGGCGTTGAACAGGGCAGAGAGTGCCTTGTTCCGGCAGTGAATGGGATTAAAGACCGACAGCCGTGAGTACCCGTCGCCGTCTGTCATTCCGGCCAACAGGACGTCGGTCTGTCCTTCGACGTCCGTGACGAGCTGGCTCGCCAGCATGTCGAGGTGCATCTCGCGGACGGGAGTGATCAGTCCAGCGTCGAGGGCGGCGAACTTCTGAGGAGTGCTGGTCGTGAGCACCCCCTCGATCTTCATGATGGGGGGGTGGCCACGCTCCGCGAGCTCGGCGTCGACCACGGTGCCCATCTCGTTGAGCAGCTTGTGGAACGAGCTGTTCTTGGGATCATGGACCGAGTGGCCCGACGCGAACGGCCAGGGACGGTGGTGGTAGCGGATGGACTCCCAGTTGCCCATGCCCACGAGGATCGACTTCCAACCGCCCTGGAAGAAGCCACCGGGGGTAGACATGAAGATGAACAGGTCGGACTCGACGACCGACCGGTGGACTCGTACCTCCATGCCCCGCCGGGTCATCCCGAGATCGACGAACTGGTTCGGGTCCGTGGCATCGATGCACGACAACCGGCCGCCCAGCGTATAGGGCAGTCTCGGTCCGAGGATGTGAGTCATCTCCTTCCGGGTCCACATCCGATGGAGGGCGTTTGCCACCTTGATCTGAATGTCCTCGGGTCTGACACCGTACTTGTCCAATAGCTCGAGCAGGATCGGAATCCCGAGGATGCGAAGGTCCTGATCTTGCGGATGATAGTGGGTAGCCCGCCCATCCTGGATCGCGATGGTGACCTTGGCTCCCGCCCTCACGAGCTTCTCCAGGGCTGGCATCCCGACTGGCTGCGCCACTGCCGCACGGAAGGCGGCATCGGCATCGGGCAACGGCGCCACGGAGGGTGGGGGACCCGGCGGGATCCGCGTCCGCTCGGTCGGCAGACGGGCGGCGATTTTGGTCGTGCCACAGCTCACCAGATATTCCTGTCTCGGCGCCATAGCCTCTTCTCCTTGCAGTCTCCTGACCCGATCTCCCTATCCCTACCAGCATCTCACGATAGGGGTAGAGCTGCAGCCGTATTAGACTTGCGAGACGCCACGAGAAGGAGACTTGGAGATGCCGCGCGACACACTCGTTCCTGACGTGTTCGGCGCCCTGCGGGGCGTCCGCATCCTATCGACGGGATCGATTATCGCCCAACCGTTCGCAGCCTCCCTGGCCGCTCAGATGGGAGCGGAGGTGATCCAGGTCGAGCGCCCGGGCGTCGGCGACGCCGTCTGGCGCGAGGTGGGGCTCCGCATCCCCACCGTGGATGGCGAGGGGCCGGCGGTCAGCACGAGCTGGCTGGCGGAGCGCCGCAACGCGTTTCACGTGACGCTCGACATGAGTGTTCCCGCGGGTCGCGAGATCTTTCTCGAGCTCGCCGAGCGGGCAGAGATCTGGATGGAGAGCTCTCGGCCGGGCGCCTACGCCAAATGGGATCTGACCGACAAGGTCCTTCTCGAGCGGAACCCGGAGCTCGTCATCTGTCACGTCTCTGGGTACGGTCAGACCGGGGACCCGGCCTACCTTGGGCGGGCGAGCTACGACATGATCGGGCAGGCCTTCGGGGGCATGATGTACCAGACCGGGTTCTCCGATCCCGAACCCCCGGTGCGTTCCACGCCGTGGACCGCCGACTACATCACGGCGCTCTTCTGTCTGAGCTCGTCGCTCGCGGCGCTGGTCCACGCCCGCGAGACCGGTGAGGGTCAGTCGATCGACCTCTCGCAGTTCGAGGCGATTCACGCGATCCTGGGGGGCACGATGGTGGAGTACTTCCAGCTCGATAGCGTGCGCGAGCGCAGCGGCAACAAGGCGGTGGCGTTCCAGCCCTACGACGTGTTCCGGGCCGCGGATGGCTGGGTCGTGATCGGCGCGGTCGGTACGCTCTTCGACAAGGTCTGCAGGCTGATCGGCCTCGACCCCACCGATGAGAAGTGGGCAGCTGCACAGATCGAGCTTGAAGAAGTACACGGGATCGAGTTCGACACGCTCCTGCGCGCCTGGGTTGAGGAGCGAGCGGTGAGCGAGGTCGTGGAGCTGATGAATGAGGCCGGTGTCGCCTGCTCCCCTGTGCTGAACGCGCGCGACGCGGCTGACGATCCGCACTACAAGGCGCGCGGTCTTCACATCGAGTGGGAGGACGAGCAGGTCGGCCGACTGAAAGGCGTGGGAGCGGTGCCGAAGTTTTCGAAAACGCCACAGAAGATCTGGCGCGGTTCGGCGGCCCTCGGGGCCGACAACGAGCGCATCTACGGCGAGCTGCTCGGACGCGACTCGCAGCAACTGGCCCGGCTCCGTGCCGACGGTGTGATCTAGGGCTCGGCGGGACCGGCTCCAAGAACGGGAACGATCACACGCGATGGCTCTCTTCGAGGAGCCAGTCGCGGAACGCGACGATCTTGGGCCGCTCCGCCGCAACGTGCGGGCACACGAAGAAGAACGTGAGCTCCATCGGGAGCGTGAGGTCGAAGGGAATGCCAAGGCGGCCGGCAGCCAGGTCGGCCGCCGCGAGGGTGCGCCAGCCGAGCACAATGCCAGCGCCGTTCATTGCGGCCTGCATGGCATGGTCGGGGTGGCTGAAGTGAGGGCCGCGCGACGTGTCGACGTCCTTCGCTCCGGCGGCCTTCAGCCACATGGGCCAGTCCGGAGCGGCTCGGTCGAAGCGCAGCGAGTCATCGTGAAGGAGCACGTGGTGCCGCAGATCCGCCGGTGTTCGGAGCGGATGCGGAGCTTCGATCAGATCCGGTCGACACATCGGGACAACGGACTCCGGGAAGAGCTCGTGCACGTCATGACCGGGGTAGGACCCGCGACCCAGGCGGATCGCCGCGTCGAATCCTTCGCGGTCGAGGTCAACAACCTCGAGGCTGGCCGAGATCCGCACGTCGACATCCGGGTGAGCAGCGTCGAACCGCTCTAGGCGCGGAACTAACCACTTGGACGCGAAGGCCGGCGCCACGCTCACGTGCACGGGACCCCGCGCGTCGTGTTCCTTCAGTCGTTCGATCGCTTCCGCGAGTCGGTCGAAGCCCTCGCTGAGCCTGGGCAGACACGCCTGACCGGCGTCGCTGAGCAGCAGCGAGTTGCCCGCTCGCCGAAAGAGCTTCACGCCCAGGTAGTCCTCGAGCCCTTTCACCTGGTGGCTGATTGCCGCCGGGGTGACGTGCAGCTCCCCGGCGGCCTTCGTGAGGCTCAGGTGCCGGCCCGCAGCCTCGAACGCCCGGAGTGCGTTGAGCGACGGTAGATCTCGATCCATATCGGAATTGAGAATATCTCAATCCATGGTTGAGAACAAATCGTTTGCTCGGACCCCAATCAGCTCGTATCTATCGAATCCAGCTTCAATTCCCGGCATCACACTGAGTCGGGGCACTTAGAATATCTCAAGGAGAAGAAAATGATCGACCTGTACACAGCCGCCACCCCTAATGGCCAAAAGGCATCCATCGCTCTCGAAGAGCTGGAGCTGCCCTATTCGATCCATCCGATCAACCTGGGCACGCTGGAGCAGAAGGAGGAGTGGTTCCTCGAGCTGAATCCGAACGGTCGCATCCCGGTGATCGTGGATCGCGAAAACGATGACCTCGTGGTCTTCGAGTCGGGAGCCATCCTCCTCTACCTCGCTGAGGCAACCGGTCGACTCGTACCCGCTGACCCAAGGGCCCGCTTGCAGGTCATCCAGTGGCTGATGTTCCAGATGGGTGGCATCGGTCCCATGCAGGGACAGGCGAATGCGTTCCACCGCTACGCGCCTGAACCCATTCCCTATGCCATCGAGCGCTACCAGAAGGAGACGCGGCGCCTCTACGAGGTTCTCGAGCGTCGTCTCGCGGGGCGCGACTACCTGGTTGGCGACTACTCCATCGCTGACATCGCCTCGTTCACCTGGGTGCGCGCCCACGACTGGTCGGGCGTGAGCTTGGATGGCCTCGACCACGTTCGCCGCTGGTTGGAGCGCATCGAAGTACGACCAGCAGTTCAGCGTGGGCTGATGGTGCCCGAGCCGCGCGATCGCAGGAGCGAACCACAGGTCCAGCAGGCCGTGAACTACGCGCGCCGAATGTTGGCCTAGGAGAACTCACATGCGTGCATTTAGGAGATTCAACCAGGGACTGCTGGCAATGCCCCTTCACTTGCGGGCCTGGGTGCTGCTACTGATCAGCGTCAACCTTGTCACCCCGTTCTTTTTCCTCGGGCAAGTGGAAGCCCAGGCCGTTCTGGCCTCCGGTCTGGTGAGCATGGGCCTCATGACAGCGCTCACCGCCCGCTTCGGCTTCAGTCGAATCGTCGGCCTGGGACACATCGCCTGGGTACCCCTCCTGAGCTACCTGTGGATTCAGCTCCCCGGTGTCCCGGCGACCGACGCCTTCGGGCTGTGGCTCCGGGCCGTCATCGCGCTCGACGCAACCTCGCTCGTGCTCGATGCCTTCAACGTGGTCCGCTTTGTACGGGGCGACCGCGCCGAGACAGTGCCAACGCTGGCGACTGCGCCCGGAGAATAGACTCGTGGCCACCGAATACCTGCACTTCACGAAGGAGCGCTTCGGCGCCCTCATCGAATCTTTCGAGACTGTCAACACCACAAGATCAAGCGCCTGAACCCGCGATTGGTCCGGAGAGAAGGAGAAACGGAAATGAGCAAGTTGAGCAACAAAGTTGCGGTCGTCACCGGAGGAAGCAGTGGAATCGGCTTGGCCACAGCCCGGCGGTTCATCGCAGACGGTGCCCAGGTCGTCATCACCGGCCGCAATCAGGAGGCATTGGATGCCGCCGTCGCCGAACTCGGCGAGAGGGCTACGGGCATCCGCGGCGACGTTGCGAACCTCGAAGATCTGGACCGGTCACCGGTTCACCGACTTGTTCACGCTGCTGAAGATCGACGGGCAGTGGAAGATCATGAACAAGGTCTTCCACCTGCACCGCTGAGGAGCGACCCAACATGAAGAACAAGGTATGTCTGGTTACGGGCGTAGGCGAGGGCACGGGCGCAGCGATTGCGAGGCGGTTCGCGCGTGGAGGCTACCAGGTAGCAATGCTGGCGCGAAACGAGGAGCGCCTGGTGGCACTCGAGAAGGAGCTGAACGGATCCAAGGCCTTCGCCTTTGACCTGGCGGATCTCGACCGACTTGTCGAGGTCTGCCAGTGTGTGAAGGAAGAGATGGGCGTGCCGGACGTCCTCGTGCACAACGCGGTTCGTGCCACCTTCGACACGTTTCTCGAGGGGGACCCGGAAGAACTGGAGCGCAATTTTCGGGTCAATACCACCTCCCTGTTGTACCTGGCCCGATCCTTCGCGCGGGACATGACTGAGCGTGGTTCCGGCGCAATCGCTGTAACAGGAAACACCGCTGCGTTTCGAGGGATTCCGAACTACGCGCTGTTTTCACCCACCAAAGCGGCCCAGCGGAACCTCGCCCAAGCGCTCGCACGCGATCTTGGCCCGAAGGGTGTCCACGTCGCGTACTTCAACATCGACGCTGTGATCGACGTGCCCTGGACACGCGACAGGTTCCACGCCGACAAGCCCCAAGAGTTTTTCGCCAGGCCGGCGGACATAGCCGAGGAGGTCTTTCACGTGACGCACCAGCCGCGCTCCACGTGGTCATTTGATGTAGAGCTCCGACCGTTCGGCGAGAAGTGGTAAAGGGCCCGATTGCTATTTGGCGCACCCTCGTAGCCAGGAAACCAGTCCGCCAGGGCCGCAGGGCGCCTGCAGATCACCCAAGCTTTCCGTAGAGCTCCTCGAGATACGCAATGATGTCGGCGGACTCGGGCATCCATCGCTCGCTTCGGTCGGGGCTGGTGATGCGAAGGACGGGAACCGTCGCGCGACCACGCTCCGCGAGAAGCTCGTCCCGATAGCGCTCATCGAGGAGGATGTCGCGCAGCTCGACGTCAATGCCGAGCTGATCGATTGCGCTGCGAACCTGCCTGCAGAACGGGCAGCTCGCAAACTGATAGAGCGCCAGTTTGTCCGCAGCGGGCGTATCGGAGCGCGCGTAGCACTCGACGAAGTGTCGCGCGTAATACTCCTCCCAAGGGGAGTCGGGCGCGCGACCCAGCCGCTCCTCCTCAGCGGCGATGAGGCAGTACACGATGCGACTCCGTGTGAGGTGAGCCATGAGTCGGGAGCGCAGCGGCTCCACCAGGTAGTCCGCGTACCAGATCGGCCACTCCGGGTCGGCCCCGTCCGTTGTAGCGAATGCCTCGTGGTGAGCCTTGCCGGCTTCCTGGAAGAGCTCCGAAAGGTGTCGCTCGAGCTCGCCTTGGTTCATGACCGAGTCTCCCAATGCAGTCACGGGCGTCTCGAATGATAGCGTCAACGGCGGGAGACCGGGCTCGCTGTTCCGGTCCGCTCGATAGCTAGTAGGTCTGATTGCAGCAACGGCTGTATGGTGAGGCCATGGTCACGGAATCCTCCCCCTTCCACGCAGGCGAGCGGCAGGTGCAGGAGCGGCTCGGCGTCCGCGACGAGATCGAGCCCTGGGCCCGCAAGGTGGTGCGCGGGCATCTGCCCGACGAGCACCGCCGGTTCTACGCTCGGCTCCCCTTCCTCGTGGCGGCGGCGCGTGACGGGCTCGGCCGCCCATGGGCCACGCTCCTGGTGGGAGCACCCGGCTTCGTGCGCTCGCCGGATGCGAGAACCCTCGCCATCGACGCCAGGCCCGTGGCCGGCGATGCCCTCGGGGATGCGCTTGGCACCGGCGCCGACGTGGGCCTCCTCGGAATCGAGCTTGCTACCCGGCGTCGCAACCGCATCAACGGGCGGGTCTCGGCGACCGGCGGTGGAGGCTTCACAGTCGCTGTCGACCAGACGTTCGGGAACTGCCCCCAGTACATCCATGAGCGCCAGTGGCGGCGCGAGGCGACCGGCACCACTTCCGTGCGGCGCACCCACGACCGGTTCTCCGCGGGGCTGCCCCGCTGGATCGAGGGCGCCGACACGTTCTTCATCGCGACCGGGCATCGGGGGGAGAGCGAGAGCCCCACCTATGGCATGGACGCCTCGCATCGGGGGGGCGAGTCGGGCTTCGTGCGGGTCGAGGGCGAGCGGCACCTGGTCTTTCCCGACTATGCGGGGAACAGCCACTACAACACCATCGGGAATCTCGTGATGGATCCCCGCGCGGGCATCCTGTTCGTCGACTTCGAACACGGCGGTCTGCTTCAGCTCACCGGTCGGGTCCGGATCGACTGGGACTCAGCGGAGCTCGAGCGCTTCCCTGGCGCGCGGCGCCTGGTTCACTTCGAGCTCGATCTGGCCGTGGAGCTCGAGCAGGCGCTTCCGCTGCGCTGGGAGAAGGCCGCCGGCTCCATCCGCTCGCTGCGCGTAGTCGAGAAAGTCCCGGAGAGCGACGAGGTCACCTCCTTCATCTTCGAGTCGCGGGACGGAGGCCCCCTTGCGGACTTCAACGCTGGCCAGCATCTCCCGATCGAGCTCGAAGCCACGGACCAAGGCTGCGGCGTCTCGCGCACGTACTCGCTCTCCAACGGCCCGGGACAGGGACGCTACCGGATTTCTGTAAAGCGCCATTCCCAGGGTGTCGCTTCGCGCTGCTTGCACGACCACGTCGAGGTGGGAGCCATCCTGAGCGCCCGCGCGCCGGCGGGCGACTTCCTGCTCGATCCGTCGAGCCCGCGCCAGGTCGTGTTCGTGAGCGCGGGCGTCGGTCTCACGCCGCTGGTGAGCATGCTCCACGAGCTGGTCGGCGGCGGCGATAGCCGACGCGTCTGGTTCGTGCACGGCGCTCGCGACACGCGCAATCACGCCCTCGCCGACGAGGTCCGCGGCCTGGCCACGCGAGCGCCAAACGTGCGGCTCCATGTGGCCTACAGCCGGCCGCGACCCGAGGACGAGCTCGGTCGGCACTATGACAGTACCGGCCGGGTCGACGGCGCGTTGGTGGAGAAGCTAGTGCCCGGGCTCGACGCGGACTTCTACCTGTGCGGGCCGACAGGCTTCATGGCGTCGGTGCAGGAATACCTGGAGGCTCGGGGTGTCCCGCTCGAGCGCATCCGAAGCGAGACCTTCTGAAAGACATGGCGCCACCTCGCTCCCCAAATCGACACCAAAGTGTTCGTGCCACATGTCGGCGTACTCGTTGGCCGTGGGGTCGGGGATCTCGAAGAGGTGGCCGCCAAAGCCGAGGATGCCGAGCAGCAACAGCCCAGTCGCCGCTCCGACGGGGACCCAGAACGGCCAGCCGCGAACGACGGCGGGACCCGAACGGAGGCCGAGCACTCTGAGTGCGAGCAACGCGCCGTTCATGCCATGGTAGAGCCCCGCGAATGCCAGCAGGGGGTAGTAGACGTAGAAGTAGGCTGGGATCCACCAGAGCGAGAAGGCGATGCCCTCGAACTCAGGATAGATGTCCAGGACTAGCGACGGTCCACGCACCGCGGCGATGTGTCCGAAGATCACGAGCAGAAGGAAGTAGCCAGTAAGCCGGTGCAGACCCATGCGGGCGTCTCCCCCGCGCCCGCGCACGCCCCGAAGCAGCATGCGACGCACACCGGCGACTACGTGGACAGCGAGTGCGCCTGCAACCACGGAGATCTCGATGAGCGGATGCTGGTAGACCAGCCTCAGCGCTCGTTGGAAGCCGTTGTAAACGTCTGGCCCGACGGCCGCGAGCATCTGGTTCGTCAGGTGTAGACCGGCGAAAATCAGGAACACGAGCCCAGAGAAGGCCTGAAGCTGCGTCCAGCGCCGTTCCCGCGGCGAGTGGCCTCGTGTCATGCTCTCCCGCATGAGCGGTTCCTCCCGAGCTTGTCTGACCGGAAAGGGGGGCACGAACTCGGAAAAGGTTCCCGAGCACGAGGCGCGGGAACCTTTCGCGAACTCGGCGCCCCATGACGATGTGGACGTGTGGGACGCCGAGCTGGTGCGCCGCTCAAGCTGGAGACTCGCTCGCCCTCGCCGAACTGGTGGATCGCCTCGCTCCGTACGTGGCCCGGATCTGCGGCCCGATCGCCCTCGACCACGGGCCGGATGCAGCCCAGGAGGCCTTGATGCTGATCTTTCGCGACCTGCGTCAGCTCCGGGAGCCGGCGGCCCTGCGCTCTTGGGTGCGTCGAATCGCAACGCGCGAGGCCGTGCGACACGCTCGCGCGGCGCGCCGGGATCCTCTCGTGGAGGGGTCGCCGCGGGAGCTCCCAGCGCCCGATGACCCCGCGCTCGCCTCCGACGTGCGCAGCGTGCTGCGCTCGCTGGGGCCCGAGCAGCGGGCGATCCTGATGCTCCGAGATCTCGAGGGTCTCAGCGAGGACGAGGCCGCGCGGATGCTCGAGGTCAAGAAGGGAACCGTGAAGTCGCGCCTGCATCGGGCGCGCGCCGCATTTGTCGAGAGGTGGACGTCGTGACTGTTGCATGGCCCCTCGCCGAGCTGGATCCCGTGGCCCGTCTGCGGGCGCTGGCTGCCGCCCTTCCTCACGTGAGCCTTCGAGAGGGCGTGATCGAGGCTCCCTTCGCAGAGGTTTGGGGCATCGCCGGCGACCTGGAGCACGGGGTACCGCGCTTCGAGCGCGGCGTGGAGCAGGTGCAGATCCTGGATCGGGGCGGGGAGCGGATCGAGCTGGTCGTGCACGGACCGCTGGGTACCCGAATGTCCATGCAGGCCATCCTTCAGCCAGGCTGGTGCGTCATGCGCTCGCGCATTGCAGACATCGGCATGGCCGCGACTCCAGAGGGCGAGCAGGCCACACGCTTCGCCCACTTCGAGGGCTCTTCGCTTCTCGGTCGGGCCGCGCGCCCCTTGTTCCGGAGCCGCGTGGGAGGCGACCTGGTGCGTCTCGCTGCCATCTTGGGAGCGACACTGAGATAACGAGCGTCCAGGAAGTGGGAGCTCTTCCGGTATCCTGAGAGGTCGGAGCGTTGATTCCGGAGAGACAGCGTGACTGCTGAACGACTGGAAAAGAGGCCGACCTTCTGGTTCTACGGCTCGGCCGCAATGGCCTACGGGATCAAGAACAACGCGTTTAGCTATCTGCTCCTCATCTATGCCAATCAGGTCCTCGGTCTGCCGGGCTACCTTGCAGCCTGGGCGCTTGCCATCGCGATGTTGTGGGATGCGGTGTCCGATCTCTTTTTGGGTCACTGGTCGGATAAGACGAGCTCGCGACTCGGCCGGCGGCACCCGTTCATGTATGCGGCGCTCTTCACCCTTCCCTTGTTCTTCTACGCGCTGTTCGACCCGGTCATCGAGCTCGATGAGGGCAACGTATTTGCCTACGTCTTGGTCGTCGCCATTCTGATCAGAACGGGTACCACGCTCTTTGAGGTGCCCTCGACTGCGTTGCTCCCGGATCTGGAGTTCGACTACGACGCTCGCAACAAATGGTTGGCTCTGCGCCACGCATTTGGCTGGTACGGCGGGAACGGCATCCACATCATCAACTTCACATTCTTCGTGGGGGCCTATGGCGTGGCCGTGCAGACGGGTTACTCCATCTACGCCGTCGTCGGCGCCGCACTCATCTTCCTCTCCATCCTGGTCTCGTCATTGGGCACGCAGCGCGTCGCGGCAGCGCTGCCGCGGCCAGACGACACCTTCAAGATCAGGGAGATCGGTCGCGAGTTTCGCCAGATCTTTCAGTCGGTGAAGAACAGGAACTTCGCCGCGCTGTTCTTCTACGGCCTGCTCGTCGGCGTTGCCGGTGGTCTGGGCGCGGCGCTGTACCTGTACAACACGACCTATTTCTTCGGGTTCAGCGGCCCGCAGATTGCTGCTACCGGCGTGGGTGTCCTGATCTCGCCCGCCGTCGCGTATTGGGCGGCGCCGGCTTTCGGCCGTCGCTTCGGCAAGCGGAATGCGGCGATCGGCGCGATTCTCGTCAACATCTCCCTCTACCCGATCCCGTATGTCTTGCTGCTGATCGGCTGGTGGCCCGAGCTCGGCAGCTGGCTCGGCCTCTACATCTATACGGTTGTCATCGTCACCGAAGTGGTGTGCACAATCATCGGCGGCGTGCTCTTGGACTCCATGATGGCCGACGTCGTCGAAGAGAGTGAAGTCGAGACCATGCGGCGATCCGAGGGCTTGTTCTACGCCGCGCGCGGCTTTGCGTTCAAAGCAATTTCGGCTGGTGGCATCGTCGGCGCGGGTACGATCGTCTCCGCGGTTGGGCTCGACGGCATTACGAGCGTGGAGCTGGTCACCAGGGAAATCCGCGTGGAACTCGCGCTCTTCTTCCTACCACTGTACTGCTCGCTCTTCCTGGCCGGGCTCTACGTCGTTTCGCACTATCGCATCGACCGGCAGGGCCACCGCAGCAACCTGGACAGCTTGGCCACACGCCGCGAGAGAGCGAGCGCCTGACGGGAGAGGACAGGCGGTGACTGCTATCCGGGGCGGGGGCCGACGGCGGTCGGTAGCTCGCTGACCATGGAGCGGATGTGCTGGATGGTCGTCCCGCAGCAACCGCCGATGATCTGCACGCCGCGTTCGACCCAGCTCCGGCAGTGGGCGGCGAATACCGCGGGCTCGACTTCGTGCGTATCGGCGGCTTCCGGATATGCCATCACCGGGCCGTCCCACCGTTGGAACAGCGTGTCGAGCCCCGGACTCGTTGCGCGCACCGTGCTGTGCATGATGCCGACCACCTGGGGACCCAGTGCTATCAGAGCATCGATGATCGGCTCGAGGGCGACCGGTTCCTGCGCCTCCCGGTGGTCCGCGGCGAGCCGCCCAGGTGGCTCCTCTACCTGCATGTCCCAGGCGGTCACCGAGCCGTCTTCTCGGAGGGTGCAGCTGATGCCGACCCAAACCGGTAGGCCTGTGGCGACAGCCGCCTGCACAGCTCTCGTCGCTTGCTCGATGTCTGACATCATCTCCATGATGAGGAGGTCGGCACCCGCCTCTGCCAGGCTATCGGCCAGCTCGCGATAGTTCGCCGCCTCCTGCGCCGGCGTCGGGACATACCGGGGATCCGGGCTGACCGTCCCCGCGATCCAGGCGAGGTTGTTCGACATGGAGCCCGCGATGGCGACCGGTCGATCGGCCCCCACGTTCTCCACCGCCTCGCGGACCAGCTGAACCGCGCGCGTATTGATGGCGCGGGTCTCAGCACCGAGACCCGCGCCCTCCAGTACGTGTCTGCAAGTCCAGAAGCTATTCGCCGTGACCACGTTCGCTCCGGCGCGAACGTACTCCTCGTGAACGCGGCGAACGATGTCGGGGTGGGTCTTGTTGGCCACCGCAGACCAGGCCACTTCGTCCATCACTCCGCCCATTCGCGCGATCTCGCTCGCTACCGCACCGTCGAGAACGATGATCTCCTGCTCACTCAGCATGTCGTCGAGGATCACGCTCTTCACCTGTCGACTCGATCTCGCCGACCCTATCGGACATCTAGAGCCTGTACAATCATTGGAGCAAGCTCTACCGATTACCCGAGGAACGCATGCCTGTAGACAGCTTCAAGTTCCTGCCCAGGAGCTTTCGACCCATGTTCGAGGCCATCAAGATCGATGTCGACGGAACCGTCTGGGCGCCTTTCGAGAAGCCGCTCGCGGAGGCCACGATCGCGGCGCTCTCCTCGGCGGGGATCTTTCTCCCCGACACACAGCCTTCGTTCGACGTCGAACGAGAGAAGCGGGAGCCGAGCTGGGGAGACCCGACGTGGCGTGCGATCCCCCGCGACGTGACGCAGGACCGAATCGACGCAGCCCACTTGCACATCAACACCGACCACGTGAAGCGGGACGTCGGCGTGGCCCTGCCGCTGCGAGCCCTGGCGGCCCTCGAGGCCGACGGCACAATCGGCCGCCTGGCGACCGAGAACTACTCCGTCATGGGCTATCAGGAGGCCGGTTGCGCGGTCTGGCAGTCGAAGACCGGTCCCGAGATCGCGACCCGGCTCAAGGATGCCGCGGTCGACGCGCTCCTGCTCGCGCCCGCCTGACCCGATTGCTGCCGGAACGTGCCCGTGCTGGCGCGTACGATCGAGGCGGCCGGAATTCCTACGGTCACCGTGACGATGATGCCGGACCTGGCGACGAAGGCGCGCGTCTCACGCTTTCTTGCCGTCGAGTTCCCGTTCGGGCAGGCGTTCGGCATGGTCGACGACCTCGGCATGCAGCGCGAGGTGACCGAGGCCGCGCTGCGGCTGCTGGCCGAGGCGCGAGAGCCCGAGACCCGTCGCGACCTCGACCTCGAGTGGCCCATCGATACCAAGATCGCCTACCGCGCGTGGCAGCCTGCTGAGATCAGCCCCAGCGTTGCCGCGAACCTGGCAGAGATTCGCAAGGCGCGCAGGGAAGCTGCGACCTAGTCAGAGCTCCGCCTTCTCCTCGCCGCAGGAAGCGGGATGACACGGTGCGTTAGGGCCGACTTGGGTGACCAGATGCGTCACCGTTGCCGTCCAAAGCTCCGCGTTTCGTCGCCTTGGCCCACGTTGTGCCGCAGGCGCTCATTGGCGCCGAACACAAGGACGTCAGGCCTGAGGCAAGTGTAGTTGCAGGTACGAGGGAGACGCGAGCTGGGCGGCATAGGTCTTGCTCTATAGGCGCTGCGTCCGGCGCCGGGTGAGGGTCACTGCGGGTGCGGATCTTCCAGATGTGGCATGGGAGACAACATGATTTCCGTGGTTACCAACCTCAGACAGAGGCAGGGGTTCACGCTCGTCGAGCTGATGATCGTCGTTGCGATCATCGGTATTCTCTCGTCGATCGCGATCCCCAACATGATGAAGTTTCAACTCCGCACGAGAGCTAGCGAAGGCAGGCTCAACCTCTCGGCGATCCGGACCGCGCAGAAGGCCTACTTCTCGGAGACCGGGTTCTTCCAGCCCTGGGCGTTGACCCCGGCGGCTCCCCCAAGCGCGCTGAAGAGGCCGATGACCTTGTGTCCCAACACGCCTCCCCAGTTCGGAGATCCAGGCTACTGCTTTATCGGCTGGTTCCCCGAAGGCGACGTCTACTACAACTACATCGTGACGACGAATGCACCGGCCAACCAGTTCTTCGCCGTAGGCGAATCGGACATCGACGGGGACGGGAGCATCAACCTCTGGGGCTTCCAGGAGCCCGACCCTGGGAACAACTTTGCGATCGCCGCGACCCAGGGCTGCAACCAGGTACTGAACCCCGAGCTTAGTCAGAGCGCCGGGGCCCCCGTGCCGATGCGTCACCAGGTCGGCCCGTGCGACAACCCGAGCTTCGGAATCCAGGTGTTCTGAGACTGTTGCTCGCACCTACCAGGTATCGATCGGCTGCTTCTTCTGCGGCTGATCGAGCGTGCGCTTGATGTGACGGAGGACCCGGATGATCCGCTCACGGGTCTCTGCGGGATCGACCACGTCGTCGAACGGATTCTGGCTCTGCGAAGCCGAGAAGCCGTCCACCCGTCCGACCTCGACCGTGGGCCATGCCAGGCGCATGGCCGAGACACCGTGCGAGTCGCCGTAGCCTGACATCGCGAACGGCCCCAGACCGAAGCCACGACGGATCTGCACGCTGAAGAGGGGGACTGTGCGGTGGTGGTGGGCCATCAGCGTGCGCGCGTGGTAGCGGGTCATGCCGGGTTCAACCGCAACGTCGTTCCCTCCCTCGCCAGAGCTCCAGCGCGTGACGAAGCCCGGTGTGTCGATGAGGGACAGGATCGGATACTCGTAGGCGTCACAGAGCTCGACGAAGCGGGCGATCTTGATCGCCGCGCTCTCGTCGATCGCGCCGTCGTCGATGCTGGGTTGATTCGCGAGGACGCCGACCGAGCGCCCGTCCATGCGAGCCAAAACGGTGATCAGACTCTGCCCGAAGCTCGGCCGCAGCTCGAACGCGCTGTCCGCATCCACGAGCGCCTCGATCACATCGCGCATGTCGTAGGCACCCTCGTCGGGCACAGTCGAACGAACCTCGCCGGCAGCGGTGGAAGGCTCGCCCGATGGCTGATCCCGATAGAAGCCGAGGTAGCGGCGCGCCGCCGCAATGGCGGCGGGCTCGTCGTCGACCAGCAGATCGATCCCGCCAGACCTGTCGTGCATGTCGACGCCCGCGAGCTCGGAAGGGGTGAGTCGCACGCCCAGCGCGGCTTCTACCATCGGCGGCCCGCCCATCCCGATCGACGAGCCGCGCGTGGCGATCAGGAAGTCCGAGAAGGCCGCGAGGCTCGCGTGACCGGCAAACGAGGGCCCCGACACGATGGCGACTGTCGGAATCCAGCCGGAGAGCTCCGCCATGCCGTCAAACAGGCCGAACCGGCCGATCGGTCCGCTCACCTCGATGTGCTTCATCCCGCTGCGCGGGTGCCTTGCCCGGCTCCCACCACCGTCGACGAAGAAGACCAGCGGCCAGCGCTGATCATGGGCGAGGGCGAAGAGCCGCGTCAGCTTTCCCGCACCGTAGCCCCCGCCGTGATCGGTGTAGTCCGTGGACGACGCGACCACGACCTGGCCGTCGATGGTACCAACGAAGTCGACGCCGCCCGCCTCTGGCACCCACGCGCCCTCGCGGGTCTGCGCCGCGATCGCTCCGTACTCCACCTCGGATCCAGGATCGAGGAGCGCGTGCATGCGTTCCCGTGCCGTCATGCGCCCACTGGCACGCATCGCGGCCACCGCATCCGAACGTGCGGAATCGGAACGTTCCCCCCGGGCCTCCAGCAGGGCGTCGATGCTCTTCTGGTCCACGTCGTGTTCCCTGCTTCCCGCCTAGCGCGGATCGATGGGATGCTTCTTCTTCGGGCCGAACGAGCGAGGCACGCGCTCCAGCATGGCCAGGATCCGGCCGCGGGTCTCCGAGGGCTCGATGATGTCGTCGAAGGCGAACGTCCGCCCGGCGCGCAGACCCGAGGCCAGGTCCCGCATGCCCTCGGCGTACTCGTTGCGGATCGCGAGTGCCTCCCCCGGCGACTCTGCCGCGAGGATCTCCTTCCGCCGCACGAGGTAGGCCGCACCCTCGAGTGACATCCCGCCAGACTCTACTGACGGCCAGGCGAGGCGCAGGTCAGGCGCGAGCCGACTGGTTCCGAACCCGGACATCGCGTACGGGCCCAGGCCGTACGCCTTGCGCAGCTGCACCGAGTAGAGCGGCACCGTGCGGTGGTGCAGTGCTGCGAGCGGCCGAGCGTGGTGACGGGCGATGCCCTCCGCCTCGGCCTGTGGGCCCACCATGTAGCCGGGATTGTCGACGAACGAGATCAGCGGAAACTCGTACGCGTCGCACAGCTCGATGAATCTAGCTGACTTGTCCGCTGCATCTGCATCGATCGCGCCCGCACGGGGCGAGTTGGTCTGGTTCGCGAAGATCCCGACCGATCGCCCTCCCAGCCGCGCCAGCACCGTCAGCATGGACCGGCCCCAATCCGGGCGCAGCTCGAACACGCTGCCAGCATCCGCAAAAGCCGTGATGATCCGGCGCATGTCGTACGGTCGCCGGCGATTCTCGGGGATGATCGTGCCGATGGAGTCGTGCGTCAGCGACGGCTCGCCAGACGGGAGCTCCTCCAGGTAGTACGACAAGTAGCTGCGGACCGCAGCGATCGCCGCGTGCTCATCGTCGACGACGAGATCGAGGTTCCCACTGCGGGCGTAGTCCTCGACGGGGCGCAGAACCGGCCGCGCCGAGCCCGAGGCCTCCCATGAGCCGAGGCTCGAGCCCCGCGTGGCCACCACGTAGTCCGAGAGCATGGCAATGCCCGCGTTCCCGTCGAGAGCACGTCCCGAGACGACCGCGACGGTGGGCGCCCAGCCAGACAGCTCGGCAAGCCCGTCATACAGGTCCCAGCGACCGCGCATCGCCACGATGATCGGCGGCCCCGGCTGTGGATCGTCGGGACGGGCGCCGTCGCCGTCGACGAAGCAGACTAAGGGCCAGCGGTGGGTGTTGGCCAGGAAGATCAGGCGCGCGAGCTTGCGTTGGTTGCGGTCGCTCTGCGTCCCGCCACGCACGGTCCGATCGTAAGACGCCGCCACGACCGGCTGGCCCGCAATCCGCCCCGCCCCGGCCACGAGTCCGTCGGCGGGTGAGTCGTCGGACGGGTGCGATGTGGCTCCCGCGAGCACGCCGTACTCGACGAAGCTCCCGGAGTCCAGAAGCAAGCCGAGCCTCTCCCTCGCGGTCAGCTGCCCGTCCGCATGCGCCCTCGCAACGGCTTCGGGGCGCGCGTCATCCAGCGCCTGTGCGCGCGCCTCGAGAACGTCTTGAATCAGCTTTTCTTCCAACAGCTTCAGCCCTTGCGAAGCGGGAGCAGGACTCTGAGCGCCTCTCATCTTACTCCGGGCTTGGCCTGCGGGTGCGCCTCGGGCCGCCCTGCCGAAGATCTGGGCAGGGCCGCTTGCGCTACAAGCAGACCGCCAGCCGAGGCGCGCCCTACCGCCGCTCGAGCGCTCCTTGCGCTGGTACGGAGCTTGCTCTGCGTCTGAGCGTGCGGCGCATCGAAGCCATCATCAAGCCGTTCAAGCTCGACGACGCGAAGGCGGCGCTTGCGGAGATCGGGATCGAGGGCATCACGGTGACCCAGGTAAGGGGCTACGGCAGACAGAAGGGACAGACGGAGGTCTACCGCGGAGCGGAGTACGTGGTGGACATGCTCCCGAAGCTCGAGCTCGACCTCGTTGTGCACGAGGATAGGCTCGAGACGGTGCTGAACGTTCTCACCAAGGCCTGTCAGACGGGCCGCATTGGCGACGGGAAGATCTTCGTCACCGAGGTCGGGGACGCCCTACGCATCCGGACCGGTGAACGGGGGTCGGCAGCCATCTCGTAATATCCTCGAGGGGACTCGGTTACCATCCGCACGGTGGCAACGCTCGAACAGCTCGAGCAGCTCTCGGTCACGAGCTGGGAAGACATCGGCACGGTCCTCTCCGGGCTCGGTGCCGTCGACGTACCCCGCGCAGGCGGAGAAGAGCTCGCCCGAAGCGCGGCCTTCGCGACCTTCGACTACGGGATCGACGGCGTCTCGATCGAGATCGGCAAGTACGCGCACTGCCTCGAGGCGCTGGCCTTGGAGCAGGGCGTCACGCCCACGATTCATCTGATCGGAGGGGACTTCCATCCGCAGGCGGACTCGGTCGTCTCGGAGCGCTGGCTGCGCTGCCAACTCCACAACGCGAACGGCTGGGCAAAGTGGGAACACGGGGCCTGGTTCGAGAAGCTCTTCTACGAAGAGATGGCGGAAGGCAGCGCAGACTCCGCGCAGCTGGCGACGGAGATCTGGCGCCAGGCCCTCGCGCTCACTCGCTCGCTCTACGAGTACCTGCGCGAGCATGACATCCGCCTGCTGGTCGTCGTCAACGTCAATTCGAACCCGGGAAATCTCGCCTACGCCCTCGCCCTCGTGGTGGCTTCCGAGCTCAGCGGCAGCTACGTCATCAACTCGAACCACGACTTCTACTGGGAGGGTGGGCGCCCTGCGACGGAACAGAGCGCCGGCGTGGGGCCCGGGCTGCGCGACCACTTCTTTCGAAACCGCTCCAATCGCGCCTTCTTCCGCGTCTTCCAGGCGCTCCTGCCCTGGAATGGTCGACGCTGGCTGCAGGTCAACATCAACCGCCTTCAGTCGCAGCGGCTCGTAGAGGAGTACGGTCTGGCGAGCGAGCGCGTCTCCGAGCTCGGCACCGGGCTTTCCGAAGACTTCTTCTCGCCGTGGGATCGGGATGCTCGACGCTCCGCCCGAGCGCGGATGGCCTACATCCTCTCCGACGGACACCCGACGATCCAGCCCGTCTCGGTCGAGGAGCATGTCGCTGGGCTCCCGAGCTGGATGGGGAATCAAGTGCCGGTCGTGTGCGGCATCCGCGGGGGGCTGGAGCTCGACATCACGAGCGAGCGGGCCCTGTACCTGCTTCAGCCCACGCGGATCATCGCCCGCAAGCGCATCGAGCGCGATTGGTGGCTGGTGGGGGCGCTGCTCGAGCACGAGCCCTTCCGCAGCCGCTTCGAGGCCGATCCGAACACGACCCTAACACTCCACATCACGGGGCCCGTCCCGATCGAGCACGAGGCCGATCTTCGCAGCGTGATACGCAGCTACACAGAGCTGTGCGCGCGGCTCCCAGACGGGAGCGCGGAGCGGCTGTTCCTCGCCTTCTCCGTCGGGCTTGAGGATCACCCTGCGCTCTCGAGGTCGGGGCTCTCGGCGCTCGACATCTGCGGGATCTATCGGATGGCCAACCTCGTGCTGCTGCCGAGCGAAACCGAGGGTCGTGGACTGCCCATCGTGGAGTCGAACGCTGTCGGCGTTCCAATCGTCTGCAGCCGCTACGCGCCCACCGAGGTGTTCGACGACGTAGTCGGGGCGCATCTTTCACCCGATCAGCGCCTTGTGGTTCTCCCGTTCCCCGAGTTGCAGGGTCCGGCGGACGTGGTCGATGCACCCACGCTTGCGGCGCTGACGGATTGCCTGTGGGATCCGGCGAGCAGAACGGCCTCGCTCGCGGTCGGACGGCGCGCCGCGCACGGCCGCTACGGGATGGCCACTCTGCGGGCGAGCTTCCACGACTTGCTCGAGCACCTGATGAGGACGACCTAGCATGCACATCTGCTTCATCGAAGACACGGACCTGCACGGGGGCACCCAGATCTGGGTGACGGAGGCCGCGCAGAGCTTCTCGGGTGCCGGGCACGAGGTGACCGTACTCACGCCGGAGACCGGCTATGTGGCCCGAGAGTGCAGCGGGCTCGACGTTCGAGTCGTCACCTACGACTGGTCGGGTATCTCGGCCGCAGCCCAGGATGACGCGGCGAGCGGACCGTATCGGGAGATCTGGAGCGAGGCGATGCGCGGCTGTGACGTGGCCGTCTGCACCGTTCATCCTCCTCGCGACGGCTTTCACTGCTCGGTCTTCGCTGCGCGCTGTCTGCGCGAGGCTGCTCTCGACACGATCCTCGTGCCGAAGACGGGCACGATCGTCCCCGAGTACGAGCGGCGCTTCTACGCTCCCGATCCGGAGATCCACTATGCCGTGATCGCCATCACGCGCTTCACGCGCGAGGCCCTCATCCAGACCTACGACATCCCGGAGACGGACGTGGGGCTCGTCTACCAGGGCACCGATGTAGACCGCTTCACGCGAAATTCGGAGCGCCAGACCGTCGCCAGAGCGCGCTACCCCCTCCCGGAGAGTGCTGGTCCGGTCCTCGGCTCGGTCGGTTCGTTCGAACCCCGCAAGGGACAGGCCGTGCTGCTCGAGGCCTTGCGGAGGCTTCGCGCGCGACAGCCAGACGCTCACCTGGTCCTGGTGGGAGACGGACCGGACGAGGCCATGCTGCGAGAGAAGGTCGCGGAGCTCGGGCTCGACGACGCGGTCCACCTCTTCCCCTTCACGTCGGAGCCCGTCCACGTCTTCGAGCTGCTCGACGTGCTGGTGCTGCCGAGCCTGTACAAAGAGGGGCTGCCCAACGTACTGCTCGAGGCGATGTCCATGTCGGTGCCCGTCGTCGCGAGCCAGCTGGCTGGCGTGTCCGAAGTCGTCCTCGAAGGCGAGACGGGGTACACGGTGGAGCCGGGTGACGAGGCTGCGCTGGCGAACGCGATCGACCGGGTCTGGTCGGACCGAGATGGGTACCGCCGCATGTCAGAGCGTGCGAGAACGTTCATGGTGGAGCAATTCGACAAGAAGCGGCAGTTCCGCGCGTTCCTCGAGCACTTCGAGCTGCTCACCGAGCGCTTTGCAGCTCACCCCTGAGAGCCAGCTCCAGTCCCGAACCCGCCTGCCCGTCGCTGGGGTCGAGACGCAGGGCGGCCCGGAACGCCTCGGCGGCCGCTTCGAAGTCGCCAGCAGCCAGCCGCGCCCGTCCCACGTCCCTGTGCGCAAAGGCGTGTACGGGGCTCTCGACGAGCAGCTGCTCGAGCAGCTCGGCGGCCCGTTCTGGATCTCCCGACATGTAGGCACGCAGGGCCCGCTCGTACTTGGCCTCGTGCGGCGAGCTCAGGAGGCGCAGGTACGGGCTGTCGCGAAGCGCGGCCAGCACTCCGGGCTCTTTCAGCAGGTCCTCTGGTAGTCCGGACTCCGCCGCGCTCGGCTCGCGCCCTCGGAGAAAGCTCTCGCTGGTATGAACGGCGCGCATCACGCTCTGGTGTCCAGCGAGCCCGGCCACCTCGGTCGCGCTCGCACAGGTCGGGCAGATGTCTCTGACACCCGAGAAAGCGAAGAGCTCGCGCGGCAGCCGCACGACGTGGCGCCCGGCGTGGACACCGTACTCGAGG
Organism: Myxococcota bacterium; assembly: GCA_965247115.1. Lineage (GTDB taxonomy): Bacteria > Myxococcota_A > UBA9160 > SZUA-336 > SZUA-336 > JAUXJB01. Next base: position 1,670,781 of record CBDFGR010000002.1, on the reverse strand, counting down.
AGCGGCAGGTCATCGGTGACTGGCTCGACGCCCTCCACCGCGGCGCGCAACGAGCTGCCCGCGGCCACGATGGCGCCCAGAATCTCGGTCGGCGACCCCATCAGGATGCGTCGCAGGTCGCCCGCTACCGCGGGCCTTTCCCGCATGCGAGCGGCGAGCTGCCGGGGATCGACGTTTGCGAACTTGCCTCGCTGTCCAAGCAGGATCAGATTGGAGCCGGCGCCGGCGAACAGCACGGCCTCCGGAAACACGTCGACGAAGGCACGGACGAGCGCACGCGAGACCTCTGGCGAGACCTGGTACACGGGCAGCCACTGCGTGGTGAAGCCACCGGGCTTGAGTCGGCTGCGCACGAGCTCGTAGAACTCGCGGGAGTACAGCGAGGCGACGCCGGCGTAGGCGATGGGCGGCGGCTCCATCGTCACCAGGTCGTAGCTCTCCTCCGGCTGACCTCGCAGGTGGTGACGGCCGTCGTTCACGAAAATCGAGGTGCGCGGATCCAGCAGAACGTCATGATTCCAGCGCCGGAAGTAGGGGGCGTGCTCGAGCACGTTGCGCGACAGGTCCGCGATCTCGAGCCTTTCCAGACTGGGATGCAGCGACGCGGCATGTGCCGTGTTGCCCACGCCAAAGCAAATCACGAGGACGTCCCTTGGCGACTCACTCAGCAGCAGGGGGACGTGGGCGAAGGCGCGCATGTAGCGCTGTCCCGCCAAACCGGTCCCGGACATGTTGTGGCCGTTGGTGTAGAGGGCACGCTCGCCCTCCATCGACTCGAGCACGGCGACCGTCTCGACCTGACCCTCGCCGATGGCGACGAGGCGGCTGGTCGCGAGCAGCTCGCGGTCGAGCACGCGTAGGCTCAGATACTCCATGGGCAGTCGTGCGTATAGGGCCAGGACGCACAGAGCTCCCATCGCAACACCGAGCAGGGTCAAGCGGGCTGGGCGGTCGAGCTCGTTGCGAACCGAGAGAGCCAGAGGCACGACCGCTCCCAGGCCGAGCGCAGCGAGCAGCAACGCGCTGCCCTGCACTCCGGCGGACGGCAGCAGCCAGAATCCCGTAGCAAGACCGCCCGCGACGCTGCCAAGTGTGTTCGCGAGATAGAGGAGCCCCGCACGTCGACCGATGTGCGCCACGCTCCGCTGCACGTGCGCGTTTGCGAGCGGAAAGGCGGCGCCCATGAGCAGCGCTGGAAGTCCTGCGAGGGCGAGCATGGGTAGGAGCGTCGCCAGCCAGGCGCTGTCGAGAGCGCGTGCCTCCCGACCATCGTAGAGCGCGAGCAGCGCCAGCGCGCTCACCGCGAAGCCCGCCTGCGAGAGCATGTAGAGTCGCGCCGGTCGACCCCAACGTCGTTCGCACCAGCCGGCTCCCAGCGAGCCGAGCCAGATGCCCACGAGGATCACCGCGAGCAGGGCCGAGAAGGTGGAGCGATAGCCGCCGAGCAACGAGATGAGGTGGCGGAACCAGAGCATCTCCATGCCCATGGCTGCGAATCCCGACAACCCGATGGCGCACGCGGTGAGGACGAGTACGCGATTCTCTCCCGAGGGCTCTCGCTCCCCGGCGAGCTCCGGCCCCGTAGGTGGCAGGGCACCGAGTGGAGACCAGTGACGTGCGAGCACGAGGGCGCCGACCGCAGCGCAGGCGTTGAGGAGCACCGCGCCGAGCTGCGTGCGTAGCAGCCCCAGCTCGGGCACCAGCACGAAGTCCGCCAGCAGGGCGCCGAGTGCCGCCCCAGCCGTGTTGAAGCCGTAGAGCACGCCGGTGCGCCAGCCTGCCGCTTTCAGGTCAGACACGAGCAGCAAGCGGATCAAGAGCGTGAGTGTGCCGCCCATCAGCAGCGTCGGCGGCAGAAGCAGGGCGCAGGCGATGCCGTACTGCAGCGCACGCGATCCGCCCGAGAGCACATGCCAGCCGGAGGCGTCGACGCGGTAGTCGGCGAGCACCGGGGCCAGCTCCTGAAGCGTGGGCAGAGCGACGACAAGACACAGTCCGAGCCCGGCAATGCCGAGCTCGAAGAGCCCATACGCGCGCAGTGGCAGCGTCGGGGAGCGAGCGTGCGCCGCGTCGATCCAACGACCCGCGAGGTAGCTCCCGAGCCCCAGCCCGCTCATGAAGACCGCGGTCACCAGCGACGCCGAGCCCACGGTGGTCCCGAAGACCAGACCGAGCTGGCGCACCCAGATCACCTGGTAGACGAGCCCGCTCACACCGGAGGCAAGGAAGAGCAGATAGAGCACGGGAAGTCGCAGAGCGCGCACGCCGAACCCTCCAGGCCAGCGATCGGCCGTGCGGCGTCACGAGTTGAGGCGCGCTGTCAGCCTGACCATTCTGCAGCACGTCCGGCAAGTCTTGCGCAGCCCGTGCACACGCGTACGCAGGTGAGCGGCAGACTTCACTCCTGACGCACCCGTGCCGAAAGGGACACTGAAGGCAGAGTCCCACTCGCGCACGGAGGCGCCACATGCTCGGCTCGATCCCCCCACGACTTGCGGCTCTGCTGCCCCAACAGATCAAGCTGGCAGAGCTGCGCGTCCGGACCAGAACGCGCCCGGAGCAAAAGGACGAGCCCGGCTCGACGCCGGAGGCTCTCAAGAACGTCCTCTCGCAGCTCGGCAAGCTCCGCGCCTCCCTCGAGCGGCTGGAGAAGACAGGCAGATCAGATAAGGCGTTGGCCGGACCCGCCGACCCCGCGAAGGCGGCCTCGAGCACGGCCATCGCTCTGGTCCGCGAAGCGCCGACCATTGCCACGCTCCGGTCCACCGAAGAGGTCAACACGGCGACGACCTCCTACTCGCCCGTCCTGCCGACCTTCGACGGCCCCCAGTCGACGGCCCAGCCCGTCATCGGGGGCGTCTACGACGGTGACCAGGGCGACCAGCAGCTCAAGTTCCGGGTGCGCGACAACCGGAACATCGGCGACTCGGGCCGGATCCGGATCAACATCCGGAATGAGGCCAACAAGACCATCCAGAACCTGGATTTCGACAGCCTGCCGGCCAACACGGAGCTCACGCTGAACAACGGCCTCACGCTCCAGTTCGACGCGGGCTACCTGAAGAAGAACGAGAACTTCTACGTCGATGTCTCCACCAGTGTGGGGACGGATGTCGACCCGACGAAGGCCTTCAACGGGACGCGGGATCAGGATCCCAAGTTCGAGCCCGGCCTCTCCGTCACGGCGGGCTCGTTCGACCTGAACGGCGTAACCATCAACGTCGCCGCGGACGACTCGATCAACAGCGTGGTCGCCAAGATCACGGCGTCGGCTGCCGACGTAACGGCGAGCTTCGATGCCGCAACCGACTCGGTCGTACTGACCGAGAACACAGCCGGCGCAGGACTCGTGGTCGGGAACGATACCTCGGGTTTCCTCGCGGCAACGAAGCTGGCCGGCGCCACACCGACCGGGTCGGCCCAGTTCGCCGCCGCGGAGTCCGGAGAAGAGGTCAACACGACGCCAACCTCCTTCACGCCGGTCCTGCCGACCATCAACCAAGGCTCCCCCCAGACGACGGCCCGGCCCATCATCGGCGGCATCTACGATGGCGACCAGGGAGACCAGGATCTCCTCTTCCGGATCCGGGACAATCGGAACGTCGGTGACTCCGGCCGGATCCGGATCAACATTCGTGACGAATCGTTTGTCACGATCCAGAACCTGGACTTCGACAGCCTGCCCGCCAACACGGAGCTCACCCTCAACAACGGCCTCACGCTCCAGTTCGACGCGGGCTACCTGAAGAAGAACGAGGACTTCACCGTCAGCGTCTCCACCAGCGTGGGCACGGCTCTCGACCCCGACAACCCCTTCAACGGAACCCTCGATCAGGATCCCAGGTTTGACTCCGGCCTCTCCGTCACGGCGGGCTCGTTCGACGTGAACGGCGTCACCATCAACGTGGCCGCGGACGACACGGTCAACAGCGTGGCAGGTAAAATCAACAGCGCAGGAGCTGGGGTCACGGCCAGTTTCGACGCGGCGCGCGACAAGGTCGTCGTCACGCAACAAACAGCTGGCTCCTTCAAGTCGGTGGTGCTCGAGAACGACATCTCCGGCTTCCTGGCGGCGACCAAGCTCGACGCTCCGACAACCATCGCGGGCGGAGAGGGCCACGACTCCGACCGGACCATCTCCACCGTGGCGGACCTGTCGGAAGCCAGCAACGGGAACTTCGAGGTCAATGGGGTCTCCATCGCGGTCGACGTCGGCACGGACTCCCTCAACGACGTGATCGCACGGATCAACAGCTCGGGGGCCGGTGTTACGGCCTCGTACAAAGAGAGCAGCAACCTGGTGACTATCGTCTCGCAATCGACGAGCGCGGACCTCGTTCTGGATGGCGGAACGAGCAACTTCTTCAGCGCCCTGAACATCACGGACGGCACGTTCAAGGCCCCACCCTCGGACGGCGCTGGTGGAAGGGCCCTCGAGGAGCCCGTCGCTTTCGAGCGCGAGCTCGAGCGGTTCGGCAGCGAGCTGGACGAGATCTTCGAGAACAGCTTCGAGGGTCTGGATGCGGAGCTGCGGCCGGCCATCGAGCAGGCGCTAGCGGGCACGATCTCGGATTCCTTCTCGAAGATCCTGGGAGAGACCGGCGAGTACAAGCTGCGTTCGCGCTTCGGAATCGACTTCGACTTCCGCGAAGGGCAAGACGGCGTCTTCGGTTACAGCGATAGCAAGCTGGCGAACGCGCTCGAGGAGGATCTTGCGGAGCTCTCGGACTTCCTGTTTCGGGGGGACTCGCAGGGGAAGAAAGAGGGGCTCGTGGTATCGCTCATCGAGACGGTGAGGGAGCTCGAGGACATGTTCAAGGACGCCCTCCGCCCCACTTCGGGGCAGACGAACGGTCTCCTCATAGATCTCAGCGTCTAGCCGAGAAGCTCCAACAGGCGATGGAGACGCTCCGGACTCGGCACTGCCTCCCAGGCTCTGTGCATGCTGGCGACGCAGCTCGGGTCGTGCTCGATCCCGCGGCTAAACGAATAGACGGTCTCAACCACCGCTCGATCCAGAGTCGTGAGGGTCACCTGTCGATCAGACTCCAGGAAGGCCTGGTGCAGCTCGGGGTGACCCATCAGGAGCACGTGGAGGATCACCATGCGCATCAGCAGCTTCTCCAGGTGGTCCAGGAGTGACGGCGAGCGTACGTACGCTTCGGTCATGAAGTAGTTGAGCGCGTAGTTCTCGAAGTAGCGCTCGATTCGATCGCGCAACGCCGCATACGTTTGTCTGCGTCGCAGGTAGGCGGACTCCGCCTCCTTAACACTCAAGGAGGACTCGGGCGTTACCTCCGCTTCGATTGCTCCGGCGGCGACGCCGGCGTAGCTTGCAAAGGCCCGCGTAATCACTCGTCGTAGGGTCGGGTGCCTCACGTCGTTCAGTAGATCCATGAGGCTACGACCTACGATGTACATCGTGCCGTGATCGCCCGTCGTGGTTTCCGCCAGTTGCTCATGCAGCCGCTCGAGCGCGTGAGGATCGCAGAGACGTTCGATTTCTGTACCAAGCGCCTCGAGGTCGCGGAAATGAGGATCCGTGCGCAGGGCCAAGGACCCGATGAAGAACAGCCGAGAAGACAGCGGGTACGACCGGGTCCGCAGCAGCATGACTGCCAGCTCGCGAACGGCCTCGAACGCGGCTTGATAAGGGAGCTCCGGATTCAGCTGCAGGGGCTTGTGTCGGACGCGATGCCCCTCCATGAGCGATGGCTCGAGGCGCTCCATCTCGAGGGCGTCATCCGCAAGCAGGCAGAGGCGCGCCACCTCCGGACAGCTCAGCCTTCCGGAGAGCTCGATCCGATCACCAACCCGCTGGGCAACCCGCGGGTAGGAGGCGCAGACGTCGGGAAGAATGCTCGGACCGTACCGGGAATGGAGGGAGCACTGCTTTTCTTCAGTCAGAAACCTGCACGACCCGTCCTGTCTGAGTCCGAGCTCTGCATAGGCGCCCTTGCTCTTGACGGCCTGGCGAGAACGGACGACGGCCTCGGAGAATGTCTTTCGTTCCCCAGGCGAGCCGTTCATGGCGTGCCTGATCCTCTTGTAGCTCGATTTGTCTATGTCGATGTGCCAGTACTCGCAACAGGTATCCTCACACTCGACACCAATGCATCGAAAGCGAGTCATGTACCGCAGCGTCCTGTGCTCGTCCCCCACGCTGCGGTACGTATCGGGTCCCGCCAGCTCCTCTACATCCTCCTCGCCAGGACCTCGGTGGGAACGGCGAACGCGCTGATCACGTACCTGGTCCAGGCTCGCTCGGCAGAGGCGTCCATCCCGAGCGAGCAGGCGGTGCGCCCTGTGGCTCAGTACTCGATCGGGGCATATCTTCCGGCTCGAGTGTACAGTTCGAAGCCGTGGAGAGCCTGACGAGCGAGCGGGACCCGGTTTGCGGGATGCAGGTCGCCCTCGACACCGAGCGAAGACAGGAGTACCGGGGCCAGCGGTACGGCTTCTGCAGCGAGGGTTGTCTGGAGAGGTTTCGTCAGGACCCTGAGGGGTACGTCGGAGAGCGCTCGCTGCACTCCAGCGAGGACCCCGCCGCCGAGTACACCTGCCCGATGCACCCCGAGGTCCGACAGCGCGGCCAGGGAATCTGTCCCAGCTGCGGCATGGCGCTCGAACCGATCGTGGCGAGCGTCGACGGGGACGGGTCGAACCCCGAGCTCGAGGACATGACGCGCCGCTTCTGGGTGGGCCTGACCCTGACCGCACCCGTATTCGGAATCGCCATGGCCGAGGTGATCCCGGGGCAGCCGCTCGCCCGTGCGTTTGAGCCGGGAGTACTGCTCTGGGCAGAGCTCGCTCTCGCGACTCCCGTCGTGCTCTGGGGCGGCTGGCCCTTCTTTGCGCGCGGCTGGGCCTCGCTACGCTCGCGCCACCTGAACATGTTCACGCTGATCGCCCTCGGAACGGGCGCGGCCTACCTCTACAGCGTCATCGCCACGCTGCTTCCAGGGAGCTTCCCGGAATCGTTCCGCGGGCCAGGTGGAGAGATCGCGGTCTACTTCGAGGCCGCCGCCGTGATCACCACGCTGGTCCTGCTCGGTCAGGTGCTCGAGCTACGAGCACGGCATCGAACGGGGGCGGCGATCCGTGCCCTGCTCGGGCTCGCGCCAGAGACGGGCCGTCTGCTCGACCCCGACGGGACAGAACGCGACGTGGCGCTCGACCAGGTTCGCGTGGGCGATCGCCTCCGCGTACGGCCGGGCGAACGGGTTCCCACAGACGGCATCGTGGTTGAGGGGAGCAGCAGCGTCGACGAGTCCATGCTCACTGGGGAGCCGCTGCCCGTCGCGAAGCGTGAGGGCGACGGGGTGACCGGAGCCACCGTCAACGGGAGTGGGTCGCTCGTCATCGAGGCGCAGCGGGTCGGGTCCGAGACCGTGCTCGCCCGGATCGTACAGATGGTCTCGGAGGCGCAGCGCAGTCGGGCGCCGATCCAGCGTCTGGTCGACGTCGTCGCCGGCTACTTCGTCCCCGCTGTGATCGCGGCCGCGCTGCTCGCGTTCGCCGTGTGGGCCACGGTCGGGCCAGAGCCCCGCCTTGCGCACGGCCTCATCATTGCCGTCGCCGTCCTGATCATCGCCTGCCCCTGTGCGCTCGGCCTGGCCACGCCCATGTCCATCATGGTGGCGAGCGGCAGGGGCGCGGGCGCGGGTGTCCTGTTCAAGAACGCGGAGGCCATCGAGATCTTGCGCGACGTCGACGTGCTCGTGATCGACAAGACGGGGACCCTGACGGAGGGGCGGCCGGTGCTCGTACAGACAGAGGTCGCCTCCGGCTGGGACGTCGGCTCCTTGCTCGAGCTGGCTGCGAGTCTGGAGAGAAGCAGCGAGCATCCCCTGGCCGGCTCCATCGTAGGGGCTGCCCTCGAGCGGGAGCTCGAGCTCTACCCGGTCGAGGACTTCGACTCGCGTACCGGCCGTGGCGTGATCGGGAGCGTGAAGGAGCATCTGGTTGCGGTCGGCAACCGAGCGCTCCTTGTCGAGCTCGGGGTCGAGCCAGGCGAATTCGAGCAACGCGCTTCGAGTATGAGAGCGCTGGGACAGACCGTCGTGTTCGTCGCGGTCGACGGGCAGCTCGTGGGCGTGCTCGGGGTGGCCGATCCGCTCAAGGAATCCACAAGTGAGGCGATCGAGGCGCTGCACGCGGCGGGTCTGCGCATCGTGATGCTGACGGGCGACGACGCGGCGACTGCCAACTCGGTCGCGGCGACCCTCGGTCTCGACGAGGTGATCGCGAACGTGCTTCCCGAGCAGAAGTCCCGGGTCGTGGAGCAGCTCCAGCAGCAGGGTCATACGGTGGCCATGGCCGGCGACGGCATCAACGACGCGCCGGCTCTGGCACGCGCGCACGTGGGCATTGCGATGGGGGGCGGAACGGACGTGGCGATGGAGAGCGCGGGCGTCACCTTGCTCCGAGGCGATCTGCGCGGAATCGTGCGCGCCCGTCGGCTGAGCAGCCAGACCATGCGCAACATCCGGCAGAACCTGTTCCTTGCCTTCGTCTACAACTCGCTCGGAGTACCCGTCGCAGCGGGCGTCCTCTACCCGCTGATCGGGCTGCTGCTGAGCCCGATGATCGCAGCGGCGGCCATGAGCCTGAGCTCGCTCTCGGTGATCAGCAACGCGCTGCGGCTGCGGAGGGTGGCGCTCTGAGCGAGCGCTCGTACGCCGACCTTCGCGAGCGGATGGTGCGCGAGCAGTTCGAGGCGCGCGGGATTTCCGACCCCCGCGTGCTGGCCGAGCTGCGGAAGGTGCCTCGAGACCTGTTCGTACCTCCCGACCTCCGCGATCTCGCATACGAGGATCGACCGCTCCCGATTGGGCACGGGCAGACGATCAGTCAACCCTACATCGTTGCCTTGATGACGGAGCTGGCGACGACCCCCGAGACTCGCCGCGCGCTCGACGTCGGCACGGGCTCCGGCTACCAAGCGGCGGTGCTGGCCGAGCTCGTCTCCGAGGTCTACACGATCGAGTTCATCCCCGAGCTCGCCGCGGCCGCACGAGCTCCCCTCGAGAGCTACGGCAACGTGCATTGCCGCTGTGGCGATGGTCAGGAAGGCTGGCCCGAAGCCGCACCGTTCGACGCGATCATCGCCGCCTGTGCAACTCGCGAGATCCCAGAGGAGCTGATCGAGCAGCTTGCGGCGGGAGGAAGGCTCGTGGTGCCGACGGGCTCGACCTTCCAGGAGCTCGTCCTCGTCGAGAAGGACGCCGACGGAACCGTTAGGCGCAGCGCACACGGCGGCGTCTCGTTCGTCCCTATGGTTGGGGGCCAGCAGAGCGCGAGCCGCTAGGGGCCAGCGAGAGCCTCGCGCAGCCTGGCGTGCCAATCCTCCTCGTCCGTTTGCACGAGCAGATGGTCCACGCCGTCCGCGGCCCGAACGGGCTCGAAGTCCGCGGCGCTCCGGGCGTAGAAAGAGGGGCCAGCGTCCGAGGGATCGGACCCCGCTCGCTCTCGTCGACCGAGTCGCTGGAGCGTCGTCTCTTCCGCGCAGCGTGTCTCGAGAACGCGGACCGAGATTTCCCGCGCGCGGGCGAACTCGATCGCGTCCTGTCGCTCCGCGGAGCGCGTGTGAGCTGCGTCCAGGATCGCGCTACGTCCGGATTCGATCACTGGCTCTGCTCGCTCGAGCAGCCCGCGGTATACACGCGCGCTACGCTCCGGTGTGTAGATACACTCGTAGTCGCCGAGGTGGGTGTGCTCGTCGGGCGCAAGGCCGAACAGTCGCTTTCGCACGCGGTCCGAGGAGATCATGACCCCCTCGAGCGCCTCGGCGGCGACCTCGGCCGCCGAGCTCTTGCCGGTGCCCACGATGCCACACATGAGCACCAGCTCTCCCACGCCCTTATGCGCGAGCCGCTTCTCGGCCAGGGCGAGGTGACGCGTGGCGCTCCCCGCGGCACCCCGGCGCCGCTCCTCGGACAGCCCGGCGTCGTCCGCGGCGAGGGCGGCCACGAGCGAGCGCACGGCTGCGCGATAGCTCGCGAAGAAGTCGACGACTGCGTAGAGATCGAAGTCGTCGCTCTCGCTGGCGTAGCCGCGCAGAAAACGCTCGCCAAGGTCGTGACGCTCGCGGTACTCGAGGTCCATCGAGAGAAACGCCACCTCCGAGGCCGCGTCGATCCGGCGCAGGTCGTCGCTGAACTCCAGGCAGTCGATGAAGAGAGGCCGCGCGTCGTCGGGTTCGAACCAGATGTGCTCCAGGTGCAGGTCTCCGTGAGCGTCCACTGCTCGGCCTGCGAGCCGGCGCGTCTCGAAGCGCGCGGCGTTCTCCGAGAGAAAGGAGCGAACCGCGACGCGCAGCTCGGCGCCACCCGGCAGCGGGGGGATCGCCGCCAGGGCACGCCGCTCGATGCGCCCGAGCCACTCTTGCTCGGAGAAGGGCGCCGGCGTCCCGAGCCGAACCTGCTCGTGGAAGCGGCAGAGCGAGCGGGCAACCTCGTCCATGTGTCGATCCAGGAGGAGACCCCCGCGGAGCAGGCTCAGCGCATCTCGCCCGTCCGGAAGCCGGCGCGTGACCACGCAGTGCTCTGGCGAGCCGGTGTCGTCGCGCCCAGCGGAGAGCTGCTCCGACACAGGACCCAGCACCGCAGCCGCGCCGTCGATCCACACGGGCGCCAGCCCCAGATAGACGTCGGGAGCCAGCCTGCGATTGAGCTCGATCTCGCGCAGCGCATCCATGTTGCGCGCCTTGCGGGTTCCGAAGTCCAGGAAGCCGGGACGCACGGCCTTGCGCAGCTTGTACACGCGCGCCGCGGTCAGGAACAGGTGGGAGATGTGCGTCTGGAGGGTACCCACGCCCCTCTGTGCGCCGGAGTCCTCGGGATAGGCAGAGGCGCGCGTGAGGGCAGCGGGGAGCTCCGGCGGCAGCGGCTCGATCGCTTCCGTCGCCCCCGACGCCATCCGGGGGCCGTCTAGTCCTCCTCCGCCGGCACGGTCGTCACCGGGCAGCGGGCCAGTCGCACCGTGCGCTCGGCCACGCTCCCGAGCATGAGGTGCTTCAGTCCTGTCAGGCCGCGGGTCCCGATCACGATCTGGTCAGACCCCAGCCGGTCGGCGGCCTCCACGATCTCCGTCGGCGCGGGTCCTTCGACCAGGTGCGCCTCAGCGGAGATTCCTGCCGCGGTGACGCGCCCCAGCCACTCGTCCAGCTCCGACTGCGCCGCCTTGCGGACACCCTCGTTGTAGGCGGCTGGCAGCGGCTCCGCGTAGGGTCCCGAGATGGCGACCGGGACCTGGTAGACGTGGATCAGGTCGATCCTTGCGCCGAAGGTCTTCGCGAGATCGATGGCGTGCTCGAGTGCCCTACCGGAGGGGGCCGAGAAGTCCACGGGTACGAGTATTCTCTCCACAGCAGCATCTCCTTGCGCTGGTGAGCTCGGCGCGCGCTTACGGGGTCCGCAGTGCGCTAGTGTAGATGCTCGGGACTTTCGATGCTGGATCTACGCTTCATTCGCGAGAACCTGGAGGCGGTGCGCGAGAACTGCGCCAACCGCAATCTGGAGATCGACCTGGACCGACTGGTCGAGCTCGACGAGCTGCGCCGCAGCCTGATCGCGGAGCAGCAGTCCGTACGCGAGCGCCACAACGAGCTGTCGAAGACCATGAAGGGACGGAAGCCCTCCGAGGAGGAGCGCGAGCGGGGCAAGGAGCTCAAGCAGACGAGCGCGGACCTCGACCAACGGCTGCAGTCTGCCTTGACGGAGCTAGGCGAGCTGCACGTTCTGGTTCCCAACATGGCGCACCCCGACGCGCCGGTCGGAGCTGGCGAGGAGAACAACCGGGAGCTGCGCCGCTCGAGCGACCCGCCCTCCTTCGACTTCCAGCCGAAGGACCACGTGGAGCTGGGTGAGCTGCACGACATCCTCGACTTCGAGTCGGGTGCAAAGGTCGCCGGCCAGAAGTTCTACTACCTGAAGGACGAGCTCGTGCTGCTGGAGCAGGCGCTGGTTCGCTTTACGCTCGACTTCCTGCGCGGCAGGAACTTCACCTTGCTGCAGACTCCGGACCTCGCGCGCTCGCAGATCGCCGCAGGATTCGGCTACAACCCGCGCGGCGAAGAGACGCAGGTGTACTCGATAGCGAACAGCGACCTGGTTCTCGTAGGCACGGCCGAGATCACGCTCGGGGGCCTTCACGCAGACGAGATCCTCGACGCGGAGCGGCTACCCCTCCGCTACTGCGGGCTCTCGCACTGCTTCCGCACCGAGGCGGGCGCTCACGGGCGCGCGAGCCGTGGACTCTATCGCGTGCACCAGTTCACGAAGGTCGAGATGTTCACCTTCACCACGCCGGAGCAGTCCGATGACATGCACGAGGAGATCGTCGGGCTCGAGGAGGAGCTCTTTTCCCGGCTCGAGATTCCCTATCGGGTCGTCGACTGTTGTACGGGCGATCTCGGCGCGCCGGCGTTTCGCAAGTACGACCTCGAGGCGTGGATGCCCATGCGCGGCGAGGGAGGTGGCTGGGGCGAGGTCACCAGCACGTCGAACTGCACCGACTACCAGGCGCGTCGGCTGAACGTGCGCTTCCGCGACCCGGGCTCCGGCAAGCCTCGTTTCTGTCATCTCTTGAACGGAACCGGCGTCGCGATGTCGCGCGGGATCATTGCCGTGCTCGAGAACCACCAGCAAGCGGATGGCTCCATCGTGATCCCCCAGGCACTCAGACCCTACACGGGCTTCGATCGGATCGGTGGCTGACGAACCCACGTCGGAGAGCGGCTCCGAGAGCAGACTGATCCTCGGCAGCGCAGGTCACATCGACCACGGCAAGACCGCGCTCGTGAAGGCCCTGACCGGTGTGGACTGTGATCGCCTGCCCGAGGAGAAGGAGCGCGGGATCACGATCGAGCTCGGCTTTGCGCAGCTCGCGCTCCCTTCGGGTCGGGTGCTCGGGATCGTCGACGTACCGGGACACGAGCGCCTGGTGCGCACCATGGTGGCGGGGGCCACGGGCATCGACCTGGTCCTGTTCGCTGTCGCGGCGGACGAGGGCATGATGCCGCAGAGCCGCGAGCACCTCGCCATCTGTGACCTGCTCGGGATCGAGCGCGGCGTGGTCGCTCTCACCAAGGTGGACTCGATCGATGACGAGCTCGCCGAGCTCGCACGGCTCGAGGTGGAGGAGGAGCTGCGCGGGACCCACCTCGAGGGCGCACCGATCGTCTCGACCTCCGCCACGGAGGGCACCGGGCTCGACGAGCTGGTCGCAACCCTCGACGAAGTCTCCGGAGCCGGCGCGATACCGACGCTCCGAGACGGCCCGGCCTGGCTCCCCGTGGACCGGGTCTTCAGCATGAAGGGCTTCGGCACGGTCGTGACCGGGACTCTGCGCGGTGGGAGCCTCGAGGAGGACCAGGTCGTGGACGTGCTCTCCGAGCGGGGCCGGAGCCCGATCCAGGCCAGGATCCGTGGGCTCCAGGTGCACGGTGCGTCGGTGAAGCGTGTCGGTCCCGGCTCGCGCTGCGCGATCAACCTACAGGGGATCGAGCTGTCCGCTGTTCCCCGAGGAAGCGTCGTCGCGACGCCGGAACGACTGGCGTATCGGCCGCGCCTGGGAGTCGAGCTCGTCCTGCTGCGCGACGCTCCCTCCGCTCCGGAACGGCGCCAGCGTGAGCGTGCACGTCGGTACGTCCGAGCGCAGTGCGCGCGTGCTGCTCCTCGAGCGCGACACGCTCGAGCCCGGCGAGCGCGGACTGGCAGAGCTGCGCTTCGATCTGCCGCTGGTCGCGGTCGAAGGGGACCGCTTCATCCTGCGCGGCTTCAGCCGCATCCCGTCCGGTGGCTGGACGATCGGCGGCGGACGCATTCTCGATGCGGCGCCCGCGCGCGGCCGCCGCCCGCGGTCCGAGAGGGTGGCCGACCTGCAGCTGTCCGCAGCCGGGGACCAGGCGGGGGCGCTCACCGCCCGGCTGCGAAGGGCGGGGATCCGCGGGGTACTCGAGCACGATCTGCTGCAGGAGCTACGCTCGCTCGAGGGGATCAAGGGCGTCGCGATCGGAGGCAGCCGCTGGCTGGATCACACGGCCTTCGACGAGCTCCAGGTCCTGGTAGTGGACGCCGTCGAGTCCCATCACCAGAAGGTGCCGACCGATCCCTGGGTCGGTTTCGCGGCGATCCGCGCGAACGTCTCCTCCCACGCCCCGGATGAGGCCGTCCGCGCAGCACTCGACGCCGCCGTCGAGAGCGGAGCGTTGAGCAGCGGCCCGAGTGGGCACAGCAGCCCGCGTCACCGTGCGCACGTCGCCGATCCGCAGCTGGCCGAGCGCGTCTACGAACGCATCGCCAGCGCTGGGCTAGGCCCCGACAACCTCGACGCGCTCGCACGCTCGCTCGACTCCGACACGAGAGCGTTGCGGCCCGTCATCGACCATCTCGTGCGCGAGCAACGCATCGTGCGCGTCTCGTCGGACCTCTACTTCGACCGCGCCCCGCTCGAGGCGCTGCGCGAGAAGGTGGTCGACTTCCTGAAGCAGCACGGCGAGATCAACCCCGCCAGCTACAAGACCCTAACCGGCCAGAGCCGCAAGCACACCGTCCCGCTGATGGAGTTCTTCGACTCAGAAAAACTCACCATCCGCCGCGACAACATCCGCATCCTCCGCAAATCAGAGAGCTGAGCTCACCGAAGGACCCTTAATTATAACTTTCCTCGAAAGCGAACTTAGGGACGGTCCTTAAGTTCGACTTTAGAGGGCCTGGGTTGCGGCTAGGGTGACGGCGCCGACGGCGGCGATGGCGAGGAGTGTGGAGGCGACGCTGCGGGAGATCGTGCGGCCCACCACGAGGAGGATGAGGAACTTGCCGAGCGTCGCAGCAATCGCGACGACGACGAGGGCGACGGCCGCGCTATCTACGGGGAGGATGGCGTCGTTGGCCAGGCGCGCCAGCGAGAGGCTCGGTGCATCTGCACCGACCAGGGCCACGACCGCTGAGAGCCCGTAGACGCCGAGCTCCGAGAAATGATCGCGAGCAAACGCCAGCAGGAGTAGAACGAGCGCGTAGAGCGCGGCAAACGCGAAGGCTACCCGCATGGTGAGCGGGTTGCCGAAGCCCTCCTGCTCGCTCACGCCCGCATCCGGGCGATGGCGCAGAAAGCCGAGCGCTAGCCCGCTCGCGAACATCGCCCCAAACGGCAACACCACACTCGGCAGTGTGCGCGGTGCGACGACGGCCAGCAGGACCCCCATGCGTACGAAGGAGGCAGAGGCCGCGAATGCGATCAGCGCGTCAAAGTGACGAGCCTGAGTCTGGGCTCGCGCGGCGCGAGAGTAGGCCAGCGTGGCGGCGGTGCTCGAGACCAGGCCGCTCAACAGCCCGGTCACCAGGTATCCCGAACGACCGGCGCGCACACGCATCAATACGTAGCCCGTAAAGGACAGTCCGGAGATCAGCACCACCATGCGCCAGACGTCGCGCGGCCGCACGACCTCGTAGAACGGATCCACGGCCTGGTCCGGCAACAGCGGAAAGACGATGCCGGCGATCACCAGGAAGCGGATCAGCACCTCCATATCCCTCGGCGACAGCAGCTCACCGGCCGCGTGCATGACCCGCTTGGAACGCAGCAGGGCGACCATGAGAATCGTGATGGCGGCCGCAACGCCCAGCTCACCGAGCTGGGCGAGGGCGCCGACTGCGAACGTGCAGAGGCTCGCGATCTCGGTGGTGTAGCCGGGATCCCCGCGCTCCGACGCGTCGAAGCGATAGCGCAGTACCAGGAACGTCGAGCCTGCCGCGAACAGGGCCACCGCCAGCAAGGGATGGAGGAGTCGGCCCAGCAGCACCGCCAGGGCACCGAGCAGCGACATGAACGCCAGGGTGCGCACGCCGGGGAAGTCCTTCTCTCCCCCGCTCTCGCCCTGGGCAACCTGGCGCTCCAGCCCGACCAGAGCTCCCAGGCTCAGGGCGACCAGGGTGCGAAGCAGGATTTGTGTCGCCTCGGGAATGTGGGTGTCCCCTGCTGGTGCCTACGTTCGCACTATCGGCGGGCGCGGAGACTGCCTTCAGCGGCGCCGGTCTTACTCCGCGGGGATCGCGATCGGCGTGGTCGGCTCACCGGCCGCGAGCGCTCGCTCGAGGCGGCCGTCCTCCTCGACCTTGACGTGTCGGGAGGCCAGCAACAGGAAGAGCAGCGTGAGCGCAAAGGGTCCGAGCCCAAGCATCATGCTCGTGCGCAGCGCCTCACCACTCGCCATCCCCCCCTGAGCGAGGGCATCGCTCAGCTTACCGATGCTGTAGGGACCTAGCGCGAGCCCGATGAACGTGATCATCAGGATGTAGAACGCAGAGGCGGTACCCCGCATGCGCGGCATGACGAGCTCGTTCACAAGCGTTGCAGCCCCACCGATCCAGAGCGGGGAAACGATCGCGAACACGAAATTGAGCGCGTAGGCCAGGTAGAGGTTGTCCGTCGAGAGCAGCCAGAGGCCCACCGGGACCGATAGCACCACCGTGGCGTAGCCCATGTAGAGCCGGGCGTTCGCCCTCCGGCGCTTGAAGACATCGGACAGGTAGCCGCCAGCGGTAACGCCCAGCCAGCCGCCAAGGGCGGTCGCGAGCCCGAGAAAGGTTCCGGCCTCGCCAGCGCTGACACCGTGCACGCGCAGAAAGAAGGGAGCAACCCAGAAGCCCAGCCCGTAGGTGACAAACGCGATCGAGGGGAACGCGAGGCTCGCGTAGATCAACGCACGACTCTTGAAGATCATGGCGAAGGTGGGAGGATCGCGTAGGGCGAGCCCCTGAGCCCAGGAGAAGGAGGCATACACGCCGATCCCGAGAGCGATCCACTGCTCGGGTGAGCCGAGCAAGTCGCCCAGCAGCCAGGCGAGGACCGCGAGGGCGGTTGCAAAGGCCAGGTTGATCAGCATGCCGCGAGGTCCCACCCCGGCCCGCCACAGCGTTCTCAACGTGAGCGGGGGCAGCACCGCCGCAAGCTCCCGGGCCAGCTCGCGAAACGGATGGGGATGCGGCGTGGCCTCGGTGATCCCCTCGCTCTGCCCGCGGATGGGCTCGCGCAGCGACCCCACCCAGAGCGCCATGAGGACGCCAGGAAGACCCACCACGAAGAAGGCGGCCTGCCAACCGCGCAGGCCGAACGGGGAGTCCCCGTCGGGAAAGGCTGCCGCCCACGCATCGACGATCCAGCCGCCGAGAAAGATGCCGATCCCAGCACCGATGTAGACGCCACTCGAGTAGACCGCGAGGGCCGTCGCGCGCTGGCTCGGCGGAAAGTAGTCGGAGAGCATGGAGAAGGCCGCGGGCGTCGCGCTCGCCTCGCCGACGCCGACACCGATGCGGTACGTGCCGAGCGTGAGGAAGCTGCGTGCCGTACCCGAGAGGGCGGTCATCACGCTCCAGAAGGCCAGGCCGATCGAGATCAGGCTCTTGCGTACCCACACGTCACCCAGCCTGCCGAGCGGGATCCCGAACACGGCGTAGAACACCGCGAAGGCCGTTCCATACAGGAAGCCGAGCTGAGCGTCCGAAATCCCGATGTCAGCCTTTATCTCCTCTGCCAGGATCGAGAGGATCTGCCGGTCGATGAAGTTGAAGATGTAGACGAGGACCAGGACCGCGAGGACGTACTTTGCGTAGCGTCCACCGACCGGCGCTGCGGCCGGCGCTCCGCCCCCAGCGGGGTCAGGGGCTTCAGGCACCGTCACCTGTCAGTCTCCACGTCGCGGGGCGCGTCACTGCAGCTCGCATGACTCCTCCTCGGGATCATCATAGATCCACGGGGTCTGCATTGCGGGACCTCCGCTCAGAGGCTGCTCCCCTTTGCGCATGGGTCGTATAGAATCGTCGCCATGGTCGAGGGTATTCGCGCGGACAGCGTGACCGAGTGGTTCCAGGAGAACGTCCACCAAGCGCGACCGCCACTCCACTTCGAGCTGATGGTGGGCGGGCACTCGAACCTGACCTTCAAGGTGACGGACAGCGAGGGAGGCGCCTTCGTACTGCGACGTCCGCCGTTCGCCGGCATCCTCCAGAGCGCTCACGACATGGCACGAGAGCACAAGATCGTGTCGGCGCTGGGACCCACCGACGTCCCCGTGCCTCCGATACTGGGACTCTGCGAAGACCCTGCCGTAAACGATGCCCCGTTCTACGTGATGGGATTCGTCGAAGGCATGGTCCCCTATAGCTCGGCCGACGGCGCCAAACTGGCGGCCGAAGATCGGGTACTGATCGGGAACGACGTGGTCGACGTGCTGGTAAGCCTCCACAAGGTCAATCCGGACGCCGTCGGCCTGGGCGACCTCGGCCGCAAGGAAGGCTACATCGCCCGCCAGCTACGCCGCTGGTCCATGCAGTGGGAGAACTCCAAGACCCGAGAGATCCCGGAGATGGAAGAAGCACACAGGGAGCTCGAGCGCCGCATGCCCGAGCAGATCGGCGCTAGCATCGCCCACGGCGACTACCGCCTGGGCAACATGATCATCACAGGTTCCAAAATCCAGGCAGTGCTCGACTGGGAGCTCTGCACCCTCGGCGACCCGCTGGCGGACGTGGGCTACCTGCTCAACAGCTGGGTATCCCCCGGCGATGCGGACGGCCGCGCAGACAATACCCCGACAGCCGCCGGCGGCTTCCAAACGCGCGAAGACCTGATCGAGCGCTACGCCCGCTCTTCTGCTCGCAACCTCTCACGCATCGACTACTACCGAGCCCTCTCCTACTGGCGCAGCGCCGCCATCACCGAGGGCGTCTACCGCCGCTACATAGACGGCTCCATGGGCAAGGCCGAAGGCATCGACATCAAACGGTTCGCCGAATCCCCACCCCGCTCCGCCAGAGCCGCCCTGGAGCTGGTCCTGAAGAGCTAGTCTTGTGGGACCCGGCCGCGGGCGTCCGCGGCCACCCACTCTTCGCTCGCCTTCGGCCTTCGGCGCTTGCGCTGCGCGCGCCGGCCTTCGCTGCGCGCGCCGCTCTGCGGCGCTTGCAGGGTGCTGGTTTGGCAAGGAGTCGGAGGTCGGGAACGTCCTCCGGCGGACTGTGGTAGCGGTGCCGGAGGCGTGCAGTTCCTCTGTGCACGCAAGGAGCGGAGTCCGCCCGGGACGTTTCCGGACCTCCGACGGCGCTACCTAGCTAGAGACGCCGCTGCTTGCTTGGCCAGAGCCAGGACGTCCACGTCTGCAGCTCCAACGATGACGAACACATCGTGAGGAACTACCCCCAGCAGCAAGGTCGCTGCTCCACACAAACCGAGGACAACGTACTCGAAGAATGTCAGCTGCCCCCGCGCGGGCGCCTCTCGCTGCGGCTGCTGCATGAACATGACCATCGGCACCCGGAGGTAGTAGGCGAGGGAGATCCCGCTATTCAGCACGCCGATGATCGCAATGGCGTACAGCGAGGTGTCGGCGGTGAGGGTGCCGCGTTCGATCGCGGCCAGGAACAGCTGGAACTTCCCCATGAAGCCGGCCGTGAACGGGATGCCAGCCAGCGAGAACATGCAGATCGCCATGACCACGGCCGGGAAGGGCCGGGTGGTGATGAGCCCCGCGAGGTCGTCGATGCGGTCGTACTCCTCGCCGTCCTTTGCCAGGATCGCGACCACGGTGAACGCACCGATCGTCATGAACGTGTATACGAGCAGATAGAAGAGCACGGCCGAGTGGCCCATCGTTCCACCGACGAGGACGCCGACCAGGAGGTAGCCCGCGTGCGCGACGCTCGAGTACGCAAGCATGCGCTTCGCGTTGCGCTGGATGATCGCCATCACGTTCCCGACGGTCATCGAGAGCGCTGCGAGGACCCAGATGATGGTGTAGATCGAGTCTGCCGCCGGTTGGAGGGCGATGCCGACGATCCGCAGCAGCGCCCCGAACGCCGCAACCTTGACCGCGGTGGCCATGAAGGCGCTGACGGTCGTGGGAGCACCCTCGTAGGCGTCCGGCGCCCACTGGTGGAACGGCACGGACGCGATCTTAAAGCCCAGGGCCGCCAGGACCAGACCCGCACCTAGCATGGCCATGGGATTCTCCGGGTCGAAGCCGTCTCCGATCGCGTAGATCGAGAGCGAGCCCGTGGCGCCGTACAGGAGTGCCGAGCCGTAGAGCAGGATGGCCGATGCGAACGAGCCGATCAGGAAGTACTTGAGTGCCGACTCGTTCGAACGAAGCGACGAGCGTCGGATCCCCGCCAGCGCGTACACGGGAATGCTCATGAGCTCGAGGGAGAGGAAAAGCATCATGAGGTCGGTCGCGGCCACCAGGAACATCATGCCGACTACCGACGAGAGCACGAGCGCGTAGTACTCACCGTAGCTCGTCCCCAGATCCACGAGGAACTTGCTGGACACCAGCACAGTCAATGTCGCTCCGACCAGCACCACCGCGATCAGGAACTGTGTCACCCGGTCCATCACCATCAGCGGATAGGATGCGTTGAAGGGCAACGCCAACGCACCGTCAGTGTTCAGCGTCAGCACGAGCGCGTACACGAGAATGATCGCGCTTCCAGAGGCCAGGTACTTGCCGCGGAGCTCGCGCGTGAGTGTAGTGCCGAGAATCGTCTTCCGACGGGCCAGGAGCACCTCAGCGAGAGGTAGGAACAAGACGCCCGCGGCGACCACGATCATGGGTACGATGGCGGAGAGCTCGATGGCCGGCGACATCACTCGTCTCCCGATCCTATGCTCTCGGCAGCCTCGGGAGCAGCAATCCGCACAAGCGAGGAGTGGCCTCCGTTGTACGCGGCGATGTCCGCACCTCGCTCCTCCATGGTTCGCAGCAGCTGCTCAACGGATGCGTTCATCGGTACGAGGAAGCTAGCCGGGTATACACCGATCCAGATCATCGGAAGCGCCAGAACGACAGCAACGAGCTTCTCGCGGGGACTCAGATCCGACAGCCTCTGGTTGATCTCGTGAACCACGGGACCGAAGAAGACCCTGCGTACCATCCACAGCATGTACACGGCGGCCAGGATCACCCCCGTGGTTGCGACGAAGGCCGCCCATGGCGATGTGGCGAATGCGCCCAGCAGGATCAGGAACTCGCCGACGAACCCGTTGAGCGCGGGCAACCCGATCGAGCTCAGCGTTGCGAGCAGGAAGAAGCTCGCGTAGACCGGCATCACGTGGGCGAGGCCGCCGAAGGCGCTGATCTCCCGCTCGTGCCGCCGCTCGTAGAGCATACCGACCAGGATGAAGAGGGCTCCCGTCGACACGCCGTGGTTGATCATCTGCAGGATCGACCCCTGCAGCCCCTGAGGATTCAAGGCAAAGGTCCCGAGCACCACGAAGCCCATGTGGCTCACGGACGAGTAGGCGACAAGCTTCTTCACGTCCGTCTGTACCATGGCAACGAGAGCGCCGTAGACGATGCCGATGCAGCAGCCCACGATCACCCAGAAGGACAGATCCAGGACGGCCTGCGGAAAAAGGGGCAGGGCGTAGCGCACGAAGCCGTAGCTGCCGAGCTTGAGCAGTACGCCGGCGAGCACGGCGGATCCCGGCGTAGGCGCCTCGACGTGGGCATCGGGCAGCCAGGTGTGGAACGGGAACATCGGCACCTTGATGGCGAAGGCCAGTGCGAAGGCTGCAAAGAGCCAGTGCTGCGTCTGCCACCACGGGCCCCCATCGGTGAGGATCATGGTATCCAGGATTCCGGTGGCACCCTCGACGCCGAAGTAGTCGAACGTCAAGACGCCGAACTGCTGGAAGTGCAGATACGCGAGCACCAGGATGCCCACGAGCATGAGCAGGCTGCCCACCATGGTGTAGATGAAGAACTTGATCGTGGCATAGAGCCTGCGGGGGCCGCCCCAGATCCCGATCACGAAGTACATCGGGATCAGCATCACTTCCCAGAATACGTAAAACAGGAACATGTTGAGCGCGAGGAACGCGCCCAGCATCCCCGTCTGCAGGGCGAGCATGAAGAAGACGTACTCCTTCACCCGCTTCGTGATCTCGTTCCAGGATGCGAGCAGGATGACGGGCGAGAGGAAGCACGTGAGTACGACCAGGAACAGACTGATCCCGTCGACGCCCATGTAGTACGTGATCCCGTAGTCCGGGATCCAGTCGACGTGCTCGACGAGCTGGATCTTCCCCAGGCTGGCGTCGAAACGGCTCCACAGCTCGAGCGAAAGGCCGAAGCCGACGATAGAGGTGACGAACGCAACGACCTTCCAGGTGAGGTCCGAGAGCCGCACCCACGGCTGAAGCAGGAGCAGCGCCGCGACGCTCACCAGCGGCAAGAAGACCAGCGTAGAGAGCAGGTTGGTCTCGATCAGCTGGCTCAGCGCGGAGGGCACTTCAGAGGTCCCTCAGCAGAAACGCGACGAGAATGATGCAGCCGACAAGCATGCCGAACACGTAGGTCTGGGTCATTCCCGTCTGCAGGAACTTCAGGCCGCGATCGGCGGTTCCCCGTACGACGTGGGCGACGCCGTTCACACCGAGCTGGTCCACGATCCGGGCGTCCACGACGCGGTACAGGAAGGTGTCCGAGAAGCGGACCAGGGGTCTGACGATGACCGCGTCGTAGAGCTCGTCGATCCAGTACTTGTTCGCGAGCAGCCGGTACGCGGGCCCGACGCGCTCGACCAGGCGCGGGAGAACATCGCACCTGTAGAAGTAGAAGTACGCCGCAAGGGCGGCTCCAATTCCTGCACTCAGCACGGCCACGAGCGCGAGGGAGTACTCGAGCGCGTGGCTCACGTCGCCATGGTCGGGGGAGGGGGCAACCGGCTGCAGGAAGTAATGGAGGCTGTTCGACTCGGGAACTCCGAACCACTCCCCGTAGATGTCCGGGAGTGACAGCCAGCCCCCGCAGAGCGAGAGAACGGCCAGCACCACGAGCGGCACCAGGATCCAGTTTCGCTGCTCGCGGATGTGGCTGCGGGCCTCGGGCGAGGCTCGGTTCTGACCGGTGAAGGTCAGGAAGTAGAGCCGGAACATGTAGAGGGCGGTCAACCCCGCCGTCAGCACGCCGATCCCCCAGAGCGTCAGGTGGCCCGGGATGTCGTGCGCGAGGTAGACCCCGAGCAGAATCTCGTCCTTGGAGAAGTAGCCGGAGAACCCGGGAGTTCCGGCGATAGCCAGGACGCCGACCAGGAAGGTGCCGTGGGTCCATGGCATGCGGCGGCGCAGCCCACCCATCAGATCGGTGCTCTGCTCGTGGTGCATTCCGAGGATCACGGCGCCCGCACCGAGGAAGAGCAAGGCCTTGAAGAACGCGTGCGTCGCGAGATGAAAGATCGCCGCGCTGTACGACATGACGCCAGCCGCGAGGAACATGTACCCGAGCTGGCTCACGGTGGAGTAGGCCAAGACCTTCTTGATGTCCTTCTGGCCCAGAGCGATGGTCGCCGCGAAGAGCGCCGTCAAGCCTCCGACCCAGGCGACCGTGGCGCTCGCCCCTGGCGCGACCGCATAGAGGAAAGACATGCGGCAGACCATGTAGACGCCGGCGGTCACCATGGTGGCGGCGTGGATGAGGGCGGAGACGGGAGTCGGTCCCGCCATCGCGTCGGGCAGCCAGACGTAGAGTGGAAGCTGAGCCGACTTTCCGCAGGCTCCGACGAAGAGACAGATTCCCGCCAGCGTGACGAGCTTCCAGCTCGGCACCGCGAGCCCCAGCATCCCCAGCCACTGCGGAACTTCTACGGAGCGCTCGCTGATGGCCGCCACGTTCGCGGTCATCTCGCGAAATTCGATGCTCGGCACGCCCGCCTCGAAGAAGGTCCAGAACAGCAGGAAGATCCCGAGCAGGAAGCCGAAGTCGCCGATGCGATTGACGACGAATGCCTTCTGGCCGCAGGCGGCGTTGTGGTCGTCGAGATACCAGAACCCGATCAGCAGGTAGGAGCAGAGGCCCACGCCCTCCCAGCCCACGAACATCACGAGCAGGTTGTCGCCGAGCACCAGCATCAGCATCGCGAAGGTGAACAGGTTCAAGTAGACGAAGAAGCGCTGGTAGCCGCGATCCTCGCGCTCGTCGTCGTCCATGTAGCCGATGGAGTAGACGTGGATCAGCGATCCCACACCGGTCACGATCAGGACCATGATCGCGGACAGCGGATCCAGCAGAAACGAGAGCTCCGCATGGAAGGGGTGTACCGAGACCCACGTGTAGACGTGATCGAGCAGGTAGCGATCCGGCCCATCCACGTTCGTTGCCAGCTCCCAGACGACCCGGAACGAGATCAGAAACGAGGCGATCGGAGCACCGCATGCCAGTACGCTGACGACCCTCCGCGGCAGGTCGCGGGGGGCGAAGACGAGCCACACCCCGCTCAGCACCGCAGCGAGCAGCGGGAGCAGCGGAATCCAGCGCAACAGCTCGCTCGTGTCCTCGCCCATGACCCCTACCACTTCATCAGGCTGGTTTCTTCGATGTTCACGGTGTCCCGGTTCCGCACAAGGCTGATGATGATCGCCAGGCCGACCGCCACCTCCACGGCGGCTACGACCATCACCATGAAGACGAAGATTTGCCCGGCGTGGTCGTTGAGCTCACGACTGAATGCCACCAGGGACAGGTTCGCGGCGTTGAGCATGAGCTCGATGCACATGAACATGACGATGATGTTGCGGCGCACCAGCACGCCGAGGGCGCCAATCATGAACAGCGCGGCTGCGACCGTCTGGAACTGCCAGGCCGCGATCTCGCCCATCAGTCGAGACTCCGCTTGCCAATGACTACGGCCGCCACGATCCCCGCGTAGAGCAGCACCCCTGCGATCTCGAAGGCGAGCACGTAGTCGGTGTAGAGCGCCAGGGCCACCGCACGCGTCGTCCCAAACTCGGCCCCCACCTCGGACCACGGGGCGTGAAGATTCGACAGTAGACGCGCTAGATAAAGGGTCGCGAGGCCGATCATCCCCGCACCGATCAGCTTGAGTAGCGGCTGCGACTCCGCACCCATGTTGCCGCCGCGCAGGTTCAGCAGCATGATGACGAAGAGGAACAGCACAACAATCGCGCCGGCGTACACCATGATCTGGATCAGCGCGACGAACTGAGCGAGGAGCAGGAAGTACAGGCCCGCGATCGCCAGCATGGCGACGACCAGGCTGACGGCCGCGTAAATAGTGTTCCGCACGTTGGCCACCACACTAATCCCCGATGCGACGGCGGCGGCAGAGAATATCCAGAAGAGTGCGTCGGCCATCAGTGGATGATCTCGTCGACGAGGAGGATACCCAGGGCCGTCACTACGATGTTCGCGAGCGACAGGGGCAGCAGGATCTTCCAGCCAAGGTTCATGACCTGGTCGTAGCGGAAGCGGGGCAGACTCCAGCGCAGCAGCATCTGAAACCAGATCAGCACGATCACCTTGCTGAAGAACACGCCTACGTGGATCACCATCGCCAGTACGTTGCCCATGTTGGGCCCGAATACGCTGCCCAGGCCGGCGATCAGCTGGGTGTCCGGCAGATATGGGATGGACCAGCCACCCAGGAACATCGCCGTCATGAGGCCGGCGATGACGACGACCTCGATCCACTCCCCCAACATGAAGATGCCGAACTTCATGCCGCTGTACTCGATGAAGTAGCCGGCGACAATCTCGTTCTCACCCTCTGGCGTGTCGAAGGGAGCGCGCTTGTTCTCGGCCATGATCGCGGTCAGGAACATGAAGAAGCCGAGGGGCTGCAGGAGGATCCCCCACATCGGCAGCTTCACGAGATCGACCCAGCCCGTGCCCGGCCCGACCCAGCCAAAGTGCTCGACGAAGCCGAGCAGGCGGAAGGTCTCCTGCTGCGCGAGCCCCATCTCGGTGAGCCGCAGCGTGTGGAAGATCATGAAGATACCGATCGCTGAGACGCCCATCGCGACCTCGTAGGAGATCATCTGCGCGGAGACGCGGATCGAGCCGAGGATTCCCCAGTTGTTGTTGCCGGCCCAGCCGGCCAGCATGGAGCCGTAGGTCGCGATGGACCCGATGGCGAAGATGTAGAGCACGCCGTAGT
This sequence comes from Myxococcota bacterium, assembly GCA_965247115.1. Classification (GTDB taxonomy): domain Bacteria; phylum Myxococcota_A; class UBA9160; order SZUA-336; family SZUA-336; genus JAUXJB01. Next base: position 1,644,832 of record CBDFGR010000002.1, on the reverse strand, counting down.
CGAGGTCCGCCACGACGAGCTGCCAGGAGGCGCCCCAGGCGTTGTAGCTCCCCCCGTACGGAATGATCGCGAAGCTCACGACCGCGGGGAAGACGGCGATAAAGGGGCTGATCGTGTGGAGGAGCCTGTCTCCTCCGGTCGGGATCATGTCCTCCTTGGTGATCATCTTGATCGCGTCGGCGAGCGGATGGATCAGCCCGATCGCCTTCACGCCGAAGATGTCGGCGCGGTTGGCCCCGATCCTGTCCTGCATGAGTGCGCTCTGCTTGCGCTCCACCCAGGTCATGAGGGGAGAGAAGGCGAGTGCAATGACCGCGAAGAGGAAGATCGCGACCGTGACGGTGGCGGTCTCCATCTACGCCAGCTCGCGCCCCTGATCGTCGAGTGAGTCCAGATGGATCCCGTCAAACGCGCCGATCTCCTCGGAGAGTCGCCTCGACACGGCGCGTACGTCGTAGCGCTCGCTCCAGCCATCGAGTCCGGCGGCGCTCGCGATCTGCTGCAGCAAGCTGCCCTCGGGCCAGGCCTCCCAGGTGGGCTCCACGACCGGGGCAAAGCGCTGCACGCGCCGCGCGTGATTGGTGAAGGTCCCCGCCTTCTCGGTCACGTGTCTGGCGGGAAGTACCACGCTGGCGAGCGACTCGAGCTCTGAGTGATGCGTGTCGATCAGGACGAGCTCGTCCGTGTCCCGGAACGCGTCCGCCGAAACGGCGTGGCCGAGCACGAGCGCGAGGCCCGCCTTCCCGATCGTCTCCCCCCGCTCGAAGCCGAGCGCCGCCGCACCGGCCGCGTTCGGAGCCTTGTCCGCCTTGATCAGGAGCTCGTCTGCCTCGCCGCTCGGGACAGCGTAGACCGCCGGCTCTGCGCCCAGCTCCACCAGCAGCTGACGGAGCACAAACAGGTCCTCGTTCGCGGCGAAGGGCGAGGCAACACCGACGATCCGCGCGCCGGACTCCCTGGCCTCGCGGAGCAGCTCTCCAGCCCGGGCCAGCGCCGCATCGTACGCGCTCGGCTGCCCCCCCAGACTGGGCTCCTTCAGGCGCTCCGTGCCAATCGCCAGGTACGAGAGTCGACCTTCGTCGCACATCCAGGTGTCGTTCACGGAGTCGTTGCGGCGCGGCAGGTAGCGATAGACCTTGTTGTTCGAGCGCGAGGCCCAGATGTTGCACCCGTTCGAGCAGCCCGCGCAGACACTCTCCACGTCGTCCAGGAACCAGACGCGGACCTTGAAACGAAAGTCCTTGGTCGTGAGCGCACCGACAGGGCAGATGTCCGCCACGTTCATCGAGTAGGCGTTGTCGAGCTGCGCACCGGGAAAGACCTCGAGGGCCGACTCGTCGCCGCGCTGGAACACGCCGAGCTCGCCGGTGCCGGGAATCTCCTGGCAGAAACGAACGCAGCGTCGACACAGGATGCAGCGCTCCTGGTCGAAGACGATCGTTTGACCGAGGTCGACGGCTTTCTTGGCCGGGCGGCGCGGCTCGATGGTGCGGGCTCCTTCGATCCCGTAGTCGAACGCGTAATCCTGAAGCGAGCACTCGCCCGCCTGATCGCAGATGGGACAGTCGAGCGGATGGTTCAGCAGCAGGAGCTCGAGCACCCCCTCGCGTGCCTTTTTCACCCACTCGCTCTTCGTTCGCACAACCATGCCGTCCCGCACAGGGGTGTTGCAGGCGATCTGGAGCTTGGGGTTGCCCTCGATCTCCACCTGGCACATGCGGCACGAGCCGTCGATCGACAGCTTGGGATGCCAGCAGTAGTGCGGGATATCGACGCCGCTCATCAAGAGGCCAAGGTCGTCGATCGCTTGCAGTATCGTGCGGCCTTCCGCGACCTCGTACTCCGCCTCGTCGATCGTGATGGTGGGCATCGCTACAGCTCGAAGCTCTCGGCAAAGGGGCACTTGTGCTCGGCGATGTGCCCCTCGAAGTCCTCCCGGAAGTGGCGCAACAAACCCTGGATGGGCCAGGCGGCCGCGTCGGAGAAGCCGCAGATCGTCTGGCCTTCCAGCATGGCCGGGACGCTGTCGAGCAGCTCGAGATCCGCGGGAACGCCGCGCCCAGCCTCGATGCGCTCGCAGATCTTGTTGATCCAGCCCGTGCCCTCGCGGCACTGCGTGCACTGGCCGCAGGACTCGTCCCGGAAGAAGCTGCTGACGACGCAGCCGACCCGCACCATGCAGGCGGTCTCATCCATGACCATCACCCCACCCGTACCGAGATGGGTGCTGCGCTCGCTCAGGAATTCCTCCGCCATGCCAACGTCGAGATCCGCCGGGGGCAGGATGGCCATCGACATCCCGCCGGGCATGACACCCTTTAGCGCGCGTCCCCCGCGCACCCCACCAGCCTGCTCGATCAGCTCGCGTAGCGGCGTCCCCAGCGGGAACTCGTAGAGGCCCGGCCGCTCGACGTGGCCCGACACTCCAAAGAGGGTGGTACCAGGGCTCTTGTCGGTGCCGATGCTCCGGAACCACTCGGCTCCCCGGTTTAGCACGAAGCCGACGTGCGCGAAGGTCTCCACGTTGTTCACCGTCGAGGGCAGACCGAAGGCGCCGAACTGGGCGGGAAAGGGGGGCTTCTTGCGCGGCTGACCCTTCTTCCCCTCGAGCGATTCGAGCAGCCCGGTCTCGTCGCCACAGATATAGGCGCCCGCGCCAACGTGGACGACGATCTCGTGATCGAAGCCCTTCTTGCCGAGAATGTTGCTCCCGAGGTAGTCAGCCTCCCGGGCCGCATCCACGGCGGCCCGGACACGCTCGATGGCGAGCGCGGACTCCCCGCGAACGTAGATGAAGCTCTGCTCTGCGCCGGTGGCCCAGGCGGCAATCAGGATACCTTCCAGGATCTGGAGCGGCCCCCGCTCCATGATGAGGCGGTCCTTGAACGAGCCGGGCTCGGACTCGTCACCGTTCGCGATCAGCAGCTTCGGGCGCTCGCTGGGGCCGGACATGAAGCTCCACTTCAGACCAGTGGAGAAGCCCGCCCCACCGCGGCCCCGCAAGCCCGCATCCTTGACGAGCTCGACCACGTCGGCGGGGTCCATGTCGACGGCCTTGCGCAGTCCGGCGAAGCCGTCGTGACTCTCGAAACCAGCGAGCGTCCCATACGCGGCGTCGCCGTAGTGCTCTGAGAGGTAGTGCTTGACGTAGGGCTCGGTGAGCAACGGCTACTCCAGGGTGTCCACGACTTCGCAGGCGGCTCCGAGATCGACGCTCTCGACGAAGCGTCCGTCGATGCGCAGCACAGGCGCCGTTCCGCACGAGCCAAGGCACTCCTCGTGACCGAGGGTGATTCGTCCATCCGGCGTCGTCTGACCGGCGCGAACGCCGAGGTGCGACTCCAGCCCCTTCAAGAGGCTGCGACCCCCGCGCAGGCTGCAGGGCAGATTCGTGCAGACGTAGACGTGATGTCGACCCTGTGGCGACGTGTAGAACATGTTGTAGAAGGTGAGCACCTCCCAGACCTGCACGGGCTGGAGCTCGAAGAGCTCGGCCAGCTCGCGCGCGCCCTCCGCGTCGACGTGACCCTTCTCGGCCTGCAGCGCATAGATTGCAGGGAGCAGAGCGCCGCGCTTCTGCGGATAGCTGTCGAACAGGGACTCGATCTGCTCGCGGGTCTCCGGCCTCAAGCCCCTACTCCCACTCGAGACCGCCCTTCAACCACTCGTAGGCGAGACCGAGCGCGAGCACGCCAAGGAACGGCAGCATCACTACGAAGCCGTACCAGCCCAGGTCCCGGAATACGACCGCCCATGGGTAGAGGAAGACCACTTCGACGTCGAAAATGATGAACGAGACAGCGACCATGTAGAACTTGATGTTGAAACGCTGGTACGGAGACACAATTTGGTGTTCACCGCACTCGAAGGGCTCCTGCTTCTCTGCGAAGCGGAGCTTTGGACCGAGGATGCTCGTCAGAACCAGCAACATCAGCACGAAGCCAGCGCCCAGCAGCATGAACAGGCCAAGACCCGCATATTCGCTCATCGCACCCTCGGAAACGCCTGTTTTTGGGGGGAAAAGCGGCCGAATGCTAGGAGCCCGCCCGCTCACTGTCAACGGGCCAACGAGGCGCATGTGCTCCCGTCATGCCGGACTTCGAACCCCGTCGGCTACGCGGTACTGGGCGCGGGAAGCTTCGGGACTGTGGGTCCAGGAGCTCGTCACGCGCCAGCTCAAGAGCGAATACGAGTAGCACCGGGGATTCACTACCTTCCCGCCATGCGCGTACCCGCAGCCGTCCTCGCGGTGCCGATCTTTCTCGCCGCATGCGGCCCCAAGGTAATCCGGCAGGAGGTCGTGAAGAACGACCTCGTCCACGTCGAGATCCGCCAGACGGAGGTCAAGGGAGAGCTCGTCCGGCGGAATTACGATCAGCCGGCCATCATCGCGGACGTCCGGCTGGCCCACATCCTGGCCAGCTTCTCGCACACGCCGGGCACAGGGGCGGCCCAACCGACGATTCGCACGGAGCACGTCTACGAGCTCGCAGAGGGTCTCTCCAGGGCATTCGAGCTGGCCGGCCCCGATGCCGAGATCGTGGCGGCCGCCCACTCCCGCGACCGCAGGCTCAGCATCTTCACCGAGGAGCGGGTCACGTCCTTCCGCGCCTCACTGCAGAGCGATCTGCTCGTGGTCGAGTTCTTCGCGATCGAGGAGGTCGTCCCCCACGAAGGCAACAAGGCCCACGAGGGCCGCAGCTACACGATCCCCCTCGAGGTCCCGAGCGGGCGGGCCACGTTCCACCTGGTCCCGGGCGAGGCGCAGCTGCAACACGGAGCGCGCGGGGTCGCAGTGGAGTGGCGCAGCTCCTACTACGCGAAGCCAGTCAGTCTGCGCGCGCGCTTCGGGCAGACTCGCCGGCGCACCATCCTGATGGAGATGAGCGAGGAGGAGCTCGAGAGCATCGCACTCGAGCTACCCTCGCCAGAGGAGCTCAGCAACGCCCAGCTGCGGGCGATCGACGAGCTGGACGCCGCACGCCGTTCGGGCTTCGTCACCGAGGCGGAGTATCGACGCCGCCACCGGCTGGTCATCCAGGGTCATCTCGAGGAGGCGGGGTACCCTCGCGAGCTGCCGTGAGTCTGGTTCGGCGCATCCACGTCGACACGGATCCCGGCCTCGACGACCTGCTCGCACTCGCCTTCGCGTTGGCCTCGCCGGAGCTCCGGGTCGAGGGCCTCACGAGCGTCGCGGGGAATGCCTCCGTGGAGGTCGTGACCGACAACCTCCAGCGCTTTCTGGCGCTGGCAGGGCTCGAGATTCCGATCGGGCGCGGCGCGAGCGCACCTCTGTCGCTGTCGGCCGTGACCGCAGAGAGGTTCCACGGCGACGACGGACGCGGAGGCATCGATCTCCCGCCGGCGGACCAGCGAGAGCTTCCCGATGCGTCCGAAGTCCTGCGCCACAGCCTGGTGGAGCGCGGAGTGCAGCAGGTCGTGGCGATCGGGCCGCTTACCAACCTGGCGCGACTGGTGCGCCAGGACCGGGCGCTCTTTGAAGCCGCCGAGATCGTCTGGATGGGAGGGACGCTGTCCGAGGGAAACGTGACCGGTGCGGCCGAGTTCAACTGCTATGCCGACCCCGAGGCGGCCTCGATCGTCCTCGGGTCGGGCCTGGCAGTGCGCGTGCTCGGGCTGGACGTGACGCGCTCGGTGGCGGTGCGGGCGCACGCACTGCCTCCTGACCCGTTCGGGTCTGGCCGCATGGGACGTTTCCTGTCCGAGGTGCTCTCGCGACTGATGCGAGCGGAGCTACCCGTACAGGGTGAGCTCATGGCGCTGCTACACGATCCCTGCGCGATCGCGGCGGCCGCTTGCAGCGAGCTCTTCCGCTACCAGAAACACGTCATCGACGTGACCTTCAGCGAGGGATCGGAGCGGGGCCGGATGTGCGCGCGGCCGGAGCTCGATGGGCCTCAGGTGCTCTACGCAGACGAGGTCAAGAGCAACGACGTGGTTGAGCTCTTCCTGGGGCGGCTTGCGGACTGGTCCGCGAGCTACGTCTAGTGTTCTGGCGGGTATGAGTTTCCGCGGCGACTTCCACGTCCACTCGACGCTCTCCGACGGCACGCTCACGCCGCGCGCCGTCGCCGAGCGGGCCCACGCGGCGGGAGTCGACCTGTTCGCCCTGACCGACCACGACGAGGTAGCGGGGGTGGCCGAGGCCACGGAGCGCGGCAGCGAGCTCGGGGTGCGAGTCATCCCGGGCATCGAGGTCTCCGTGATCGAGGCTGAGGGTCGCCGACAGATGCACATCCTGGGGCTCGGCGTCGATCCGCAGCACGAGCCCCTGCGCAAGTGCGTATCCGAGCTGGGCCGCGCCCGCGCGCGGCGCGGGCTCGAGATTCTCGAGCGACTGCGCGGGCTGGGGATCGAGCTTTCGCGCCAGAGGCTCGAGGAGATCGCAGGCGAGGGCTCGCTCGGAAGGCCCCACGTGGCCAGGGCCCTGGTCGAGGCGGGCGTGTGCGCCAGCACCAACGAGGCCTTCGGGCGCTTCCTGCGTCTGGGGCGCCCTGCCTTCGTGGTGCAGCCCGGCCTGACGGCAGAGCGTGCGATCTCCCTGATCCACGCAGCTGGCGGCATCGCCTCGCTTGCGCACCCGCTGCGGTCGATCGGGATCGACGCGCCTGGCGGTCTGGAGAGCTTCGTGGAGGAGCTGGTAGCGTCGGGACTCGACGCCCTCGAGGTCTGGCACCCGAGCCAGCATCCCGGCCAGTCGCGAAGGATCCGGCGCCTGGTCCGACGGTGGGGGCTGGTGGCCACCGGAGGCAGCGACTTCCACGGCTCCGAGCAGCCGAGCGTGGAGCTGGGCAGGGGCCGAGGAGCGCTCCGGATGGGGCGGGCCGAGTGCGGGGAGATCCTGGACCGAATCACGCAAGTGCGCGTCACCCTGAAGGTTTGACCGTCCCTCGGAGCGGAGGTAAGCTCGGCCGCTCCAGATGTCGAAGCCCAAGCACCCCCCCGGTAGCTCGACCCGCGCCGTCCACGGTGGCGAGCGCGAGGGCCGGCCCCGAGTTTCGGATGCCCTGACGACCCCGATCGTCCAGACGGCTACCTACTGGTTTCGCGACACCCAGGAGGTGATCGACTACCAGGAGGGCCGCCGCAGCAGCTTCGAGTACGGTCGCTACGGCAACCCCACGGTGCGCGCGGCAGAACAGAAGCTGATGGAGCTCGAAGGCGCGGAGGCCTGTCTGGTCTCCGCCTCGGGCATGAACTCGATGACCACCCTGCTCCTCGCACTCTTGCCGCGGAACGGGCGCCTCGTGACTACCCTCGACTGCTACCGACGCACCCGGCAATTCATCGCGACGGTGCTCCCCAAGCTCGGAGTCGAGGCGACCGTGATCGATCCGGCCGACCTCGGAGGGCTCGAGCAAGCGCTCGAGGCAGGTCCCACGCTCTTCTTCTCGGAGTCGCCTACGAATCCCTACCTGCGGGTCGTCGACATCCCGCGGGTCGCCGAGCTATGCCACGCGGCGGGCACCCTGGTCGTGATCGACTCGACCTTTGCCTCGCCCATCAACCAGCAGGCCCTTTCGCTGGGCGCAGACCTCGTGCTCCACTCGGGCACCAAGTACCTCGCTGGGCACAACGACGTGATGGCAGGGGCGCTGCTCGGCAGTGAGGGCCGCATCGCTCCGATCCGAGAGCTGCACGGGATCATGGGCGGCGTGATCGATCCCCACGCCGCGTACATGCTGCTCCGCGGCATCAAGACCCTGGACCTGCGAGTGCAGCGCGCGAACCGCAACGCCGAGAAGCTCGCGGCGTTTCTCGAGCGGCATCACACAGTGGAGCGCGTTCACTACCCCGGATTGCCGAGTCATCCCGACCACGAGGTAGCCGTCGCGCAGATGTCAGGCTACGGCGGCGTGGTCAGCTTCCAGGTGCGTGGCAGCCTGGAGAGCGCCTCGAAGTTCGTCGACGCGCTGCGCATCCCGTACATCGCGCCCAGCCTGGGTGGAACAGAATCCCTCGTCGAGCAGCCAACGGTCGTATCGTACTGGGATCAGTCCCCCGAGGAACGCGCGAAGCTCGGCATCGAGGACAACCTCGTCCGCTTCTCCTGCGGCGTCGAAGACGCCGACGATCTCCTCGCGGACGTCGACCAGGCCCTAGAAAGAGTCTGACCGCCAAGGCTCTATAACTTGGGGACGGTCCTCAACTTATAACTTCTGCCAGGCGCTCCGGTCCCGAAGTTATGGAAAAGGACCGTCCCCAAGTTATATCTCGCCCCTGAGCGGAGGCGGGTTGCGCGCGACCGCTCGCGCGCCGGGTCCCACAAGACCTCTAGAGCAGTCCGCGCGGGAGGGTGGCTTTTTCGAGGGCGAGGAGTTTGCGTTTTAGGTCGAGGCCGCCGCTGTAGCCGCCCAGTTTGCCGCCGCTGGCGATGACGCGGTGGCAGGGGACGAGGATGGGTAGGGGGTTGGCGCCGCTGGCGGCACCGACGGGGCGGGCGGCTCTGGGCCGCATGATGGAGCGTGCGACCTCTCCGTAGCTCGAGGTCTCGCCGAAGGGGATCTCGCAAAGCGAACGCCACACGTCCAGCTGGAAGTCAGTGCCACGCAGGTCCAGCGGAACTTGGAAGCTCCGACGCTGGCCCGCAAAGTACTCGTCGAGCTCGCGGCGGATCTTGTCGAGAGGGGGAAGCCAGTCCAGCGCCTCGGCGCGGGGTAACTCACGCTCCAGCCAGCCCGCGAAGCCGCGGCCTGCAGCACGCGGCAAGGCAATTCTGACGACTCCCGTCTCGGTGACCGCGATGCGAAGCTCTCCGAGCGGTGACTCGTACGTCGTGGTCGCCAGCCGCTCCATGCAGCCGAGCCTATACGATCTCGGTGCGGCCCGAAAGCGGGCGGCGGGGGTAGCGGATGCTACCCCCGCCCTATGCCCAACCTTCTTGCGGCCTTGAACTCAGGCGCACAAGGTGCGCCTGAGACGCAGTGCGCTAGCGGCGAGCCGTCTTGCGGCGAGTCGTCTTGCGAGCCGCCTTCCGGCGCGCCGGCTTGCGTCTCGCGGTCGTCCGCTTGCGTACCGCCTTCTTGCGACGTGTCACCTTCTTGCGACGTGTCGCCTTCTTGCGCGGTGCCTTCCGGCGCACTGCCTTCTTGCGTCGCGCTCCCGCCTTCTTCTTTCGAGCAGTTGTCTTCTTCCGACGCGTGGCCTTCTTCCGGCGAGCGGCGGTCTTCTTGCGACGCGGTGCCGCCTTGCGAGCAGCCTTGCGCCGACGTCCGCCTCCCCGACGAGCCATCCTCGTCTTGCACACGTCGCCTGCTCTGTCGATGAAGTAGAGGAAACCCTCTTCTCTATCAACGCCGGCCTTGGCGACCTTCTGAGGCCGCGGCTTTGGCTGACGGCCGCCGCCACGAGCCATTGCGACGCGCGAGACGTCGCCCTTCTTGTCGAGGAAATAGAGATACCCCGACTCGCGCTTGATACCAGTCCGAGCAACCTTCGTTGCCATCGTCTTCCCCCCGTCTGTTCCGCGGTGTCCAGCTGACGAGACCTTCACCGACGAACTGCACCGTCAATCGGAACTACGCACAAGGTATTCAACGAAATTTCAGGTTGTCAAACATTTTTGGCCTGAAACGTCACTTCGGGGGAAAAAAGTTTCCTCCGAGGAGCGCTAGCTCAGGCCGAGATTTCGCCGAATTCGCCCCGAGGGGTCCTCCGTCGTCGGCTCGAACTCGAGCCCGGTGATGCGCTCGTACGCCTCGATGTAGCGTCGAGCGGCCTCGCAGCGCACGTCGTCGGGCAATCTCGGAGGCCGGCCCTCGCCCCGCCAGCCCTGCTCATCCAGCCAGCGTCGGACGTACTCCTTGTCCAGCGCGGGGGGATCCGTCCCGTCGGCGGTTGCCTGCTCGTAGCGTTCCACGTACCAGTAGCGGGACGAGTCTGGCGTGTGAATCTCGTCGATCACGGTGACGTTTCCAGCAGCGTCGAGACCCATCTCGTACTTCGTATCGACGAGAATCAGCCCCCGACTGCGAGCCCAGCTCTGGCCATATTCAAACAGTCGGCTGCCGATCTCGGCCGCGGCGTCGTAGTGCTCGGCCGAGATCACCCCGCTCTCGATCAGCTCCTCACGGGAGATCAGCGCGTCGTGGGCGCCCTGCTCCGCCTTGGTCGTCGGTGTGAGGAGCGGTTCCTGGAGCTGTTGGTGTTTGCGCATCCCATCGGGAAGGTCGTGCCCGCAGTAGCGTCGCTCGCCCCGCTCGTACGCGATCCAGATCGAGGTCTTCGACACCCCCGTGAGATAGCCCCGGTAGACGAACTCGACGGGCAGCAGCTGACATTCGCGCGCGACCGAGACACAGGGATCGGGAACCTCGAGCAGGTGGTTCGGAGCCAGCCCCCGGGTCTTCTCGAACCAGAAGGCCGCCAGCTGGTTCAGCACCTGACCCTTGAATGGCACCGTCCCGATGACCACGTCGAAGGCGCTGATGCGGTCCGTCGCCACGATCGTGCGCCGATCCGCCTCCACATAGCAGTCTCGGACCTTGCCGACAATGCGTTCCCCGAGACCTTGGAAGTCGGTCTCGGCGACGGTCCTGTCGCACTGGTGACGCAGCAATACCGGATCTACCCCCACTTGTTCCCCCTCGGGCGCCTGTTTCAGCGGCGACCTCTCATGCGCTGCTCCACGGCGTCGAGGACGCTCGCCTCGAGCGCGACACCATCCAGAGCGTTGATCTCTCGGATACCGGTGGGACTGGTCACGTTGACCTCGGTCAGCCACTCCCCGATCACATCGATGCCCGCGAGCACGATTCCGAGCCGCCGCAGGTCGGGGCCGATCCTCTCACAGATAGCGCGATCGTTCGCAGTGACCTCCGCTTTCTGAGCCGTGCCACCGACGTGAAAGTTGGCCCGGGACTCCTCGTCGCGCGGCACACGCAAGACGGCTCCGAGCGGCTCTCCTTCGACGACGATGACGCGCTTGTCTCCCATGCGAATCTCTGGGACGTAGCACTGAGCGATCTGGCAGGTGGTTCCGTGCTGCGTGCCCAGCTCGAGAATGGCCTTGGCGTTGCGGTCCCCAGGTGTCAGGTGGAACACCCCCTCGCCGCCACAACCACCGAGGGGCTTGATGATCATCTCGCCGCCGAGCTTCTCGCGAAACGCCTCCAGCTCAGCGACGTTGCGGCTGATCAGGCTCTCGGGAGTGATGTCGGGAAAGCGCAGGACGAAGAGCTTCTCGGTGACCTCGCGCAGCCCCATGGGATCGTTCACGACCAGAGTGGGAGGCGAGACCAGGCCCAGCAGGTGCGTGACGAAGAAGTAGTCTATGTCGTAGGGCGGATCCTTCCGCATCCAAACCACGTCGAAGCTCGAGAGAGCCTCAGCGCGCCGCGGGCCCGCGTCATACCAGTCCTCCTCCTCGCGAACCTCGAGGTCGACCCGGGACGCCATCGGTACGGCAGCGTCCCCCACGCTGAGGTCGCCCACCTCGCAGGCGAGGACCTGGTGTCCCCGTCGGGTCGCCTCCCGCATCAAGACGATGCTGGTGTCCTGCTCCACGTTCAACCCGACGAGCGGATCGACGATAAATAGGTGGCGCATGGGCGGATCCTACGTTCCGAGCCTCCCCGCTGTCAAACCCCTGCTAGACTGTAAGTGGTTGAATTATCAGGGAATCAATACTCGCCAGCGGTCGCGGGAGCGAGGTTTGTGCGCACTCTGGGGCTGGGCTAGCTTCGGTCGGCTCGGGCCTTGCCACCGAGGAAGTACGCCTTGAAACGCCTCGCACACGTTCTGCTCGCACTCGCGTTTCTCGCGGTCCTCGGCAGTGTGGCAGCCGCGGCCGTCTTCTATGCCTTCATCCTGCGCGACCTGCCCGAGATCAACACGCTGCGGGACTACCGCCCGAACCTGATCACCCGCGTCCGCGCCGTCGACGGCAGCGAGATCGCGTCCTTCGCGAAGGAGCGTCGCATCGTCGTTTCGATCGAGGACGTTCCCGGCCACGTGGTGCAGGCCTTCATCGCCTCGGAGGACAGCTCCTTCTACGACCACGAAGGCCTCGACTACTCGGGGATCCTGCGCGCCGCTATCACCAACCTGCGGGCAGGGGAAGTGCGCCAGGGCGGCAGCACGATCACGCAACAGGTGGCGAAGACCTTTCTCCTGAGCTCGGATCGCAACTACGTCCGCAAGCTCAAGGACATGGTCCTGGCCATGCGCATCGAGCGGGCACTGAACAAAAACGAGATCCTCTATCTGTACCTGAATCAGATCTACCTGGGCTCCGGTGCCTACGGGATCGAAGCGGCGGCGCACACGTACTTCGGCAAGTCGGCCAGAGAGCTCACACTGCCCGAGAGCGCGCTGATTGCGGGCCTCGTCCCGGCGCCATCGAAGTACACGCCACGAAACAGCACTGAGAACGCCTTCAAGCGCCAGCGCTTCGTGCTCCGTCGCATGGAGGAGGACGGCTTCATCAGCCCCGCCGAGCGAGCGGGAGCCCTCACGGTACAGCTCGAGTTCCGTCAGCCAATGCGCGATGAGACCGCGATTGCCTCCGCCTATTTCGTCGAGGAGGTGCGCCGCTACCTCGTGCAGCGCTATGGCTCTGACACGCTGTACACCGGCGGGCTCGACGTGAAGACCACGCTCGATCCGACACGTCAGCGCGATTCTTACTACGCCGTCCGAAGCGGACTGCGCGCCCACGATCGGCGCTCGGGGTACCGGGGACCGATCCGCAACGTTCCCCGCGACGAGTGGGCAGAGCTCCTTGCACAGCTCGGAGCGGAGAACGAGCAACGACCGAGCTCCAGCACGAAGCTATGGCGGGCGCTGGTCATGCACGTCGACGACGAGGCCAACGAGGTGCGGCTGGCCGTCGGACCTCGCCGCGAGACTGTCCTCGACCTGGAAGACCTGAATTGGGCACGCATCCCCGACACATCGCTCGACGGCATCATCCCCCGGGTCAAGCGTGTGAGCCAGGCCCTCCATGTAGGCGATCTCGTCTGGCTGGAGAAGGTGGGCGAGAGGCCCGGCGAGGTGGACTCGACGCCGGTGCCCGCGGACCCCGCGGACGAGGTGCTGGGAGACCTCTTCGATGGCGTCGAGGTTGCCGAGCCGGAGCCGATCCCGATCTTCGATCTCTACCAGGAGCCTCGAGCCGAGGGCTCGCTGGTATCGATCGATCTGCAGACGAAGTACCTGCTCGCCATGATCGGGGGCTACGACTATGAACGCAGCCAGTTCAACCGCGCGCTGCAGTCGCGACGCCAGCCCGGCTCCGCATTCAAGGCCATCATCTACGCGGCCGCCCTCGAACACGGCTACACGCCCGCAACCATCGTGTACGACACGCCGATCGTGTACGTCGACGAGGACAGCGGGTTCCAGTGGAAGCCCCAGAACTACTCGGACACGTTCTATGGGCCCATCCCCTTGCGCCAGGCGCTCGCCAAGTCGCGCAATATTGCGACGATCAAGCTCCTGAGAGACATCGGGCTGGCACCCGTTCACGAGATGGCCGTGCGGCTCGGCATCCGCTCTCCGCTCGAAGCCAACCTGGGGCTGGCACTAGGCAACAGCGAGGTGACACTCGGTGAGCTGGTGCGCGCCTACACCGCCTTTGCGACGGGCGGACGCCGGATCGACCCGATTTTCATCGTCGAGATCCGCGATCGTGACGGGGAGCTGCTCGAGGAGAACGTACCACTCCTGGCGAGCCTCGAGGATCCGGAGGGAGAAGAGGGGGAGTTCGATCTCGAAGACGAGGAGCCCTTCTATGAGCAGGACGACCTCGAGCGGGTCATGGGCGAAATCCGCGAGGTCGTGCTGCTAGATGAGCAGCCCGCACCACTTCCTCCGGGCCACAGTCTCGATCCCGTCACCGCCTACCTGATGACCGACATGTTGCGGGCCGTCGTTGAGCAGGGGACGGGGCGTCGCGTGCGCGCGCTGGGGCGCCCCGTTGCCGGCAAGACCGGAACGACAAACAACCTGTTCGACGCCTGGTTCATCGGCTACACCCCGCAGATCGCGACGGGAGTCTGGGTCGGCTACGACAGCGCCGCAGATCTCGGCAAGAATGAGACGGGCTCCCGCGCCGCGAGCCCGATCTTTCTCGAGTACATGCAGCGCGCCCTCGAAGGCTGGGGTGTGGAGGACTTCTCGGTCCCAGACGGAGTGGTGTTCGCCCGCATCGACGAGGCCACCGGCCTGCTCGCGCAGCCGGGCGACGAGAACGCCGTGTTCCAGCCTTTCCGCGAGGGTTCTACCCCCGAAGAAGTCAGCTCTGGCGGCTTGGAGACTGGCAGCTCGGGCCGGCCCCCCAGGCTCGACTGAAGCTGACCCGAGATCCGGCCACATGGGTCAGCGCCATATCGTGGTTCTGGGCGGTGGTCATAACGGGCTGATCTGCGCGACCTACCTGGCACGTGCAGGTGCGCGGGTGACGCTCCTGGAGCGTCGCCACGTCATGGGTGGCGCCTGCGTGACCGAGGAGATCTGGCCCGGCTACCGGGTCTCCCGTGCAGCCTACGTCCTGTCGCTCTTCAGACCGCGCATCGTGAGGGAGCTGAAGCTGCACCAGTTCGGGCTGAAGCTCCTGCCTCGCAGACCTTCCTCGCTGACGCTGCTGCCCCAGGAACGCTCTCTTGTGTTGGGCGCGGACCGGGCACAGAACCTGGAGGAGATCGCCCGCTTCTCGACTCGGGACGCCGTGGTGTTCCCGCGCTACGAGGCACTGCTCGAGCGGGTCGCCGCCGCCCTTGAGCCGACCCTGGATGTTCCCCCGCCCGAGTGGCCACCTCGGCGGCTTCGGGATCTCGAGGCGTGGTGGCTCTCAGGAAGGGCGGCCCTCGCACTCCGCAGCGACCTGCCAAGGGCGGCTCGACTCCTGCTGGGTCCCGCACGGGAGCTGCTCGAGGAGTACTTCGAGGCCGAGGCGCTTCGGGTCACGCTCGCGACCGACGCGGTGATCGGCGCATTCGCGTCACCGTCGACCCCGGGCACGGGCTACGTCCTGTTCCATCACGTGATGGGGTCGGTATCCGGTACGCGCGGCGTCTGGGCCTACGTACGAGGTGGCATGGGAGGGCTGGCCGACGCGCTCGCAGCCGCGGCCAGAGCCGCCGGGGTTACGCTCCGAACCGGAGCGGAGGTGGTGCGGATTCGCACGAGACGCCAGTCGGCCGTGGGCGTGGTGCTCTCCGACGGGGAGGAGGTCGAGGCAGATGCCATCGTCTCGGGCGCGGACCTCGAACGAACCTTCGCACTGCTCGACGAGCCGACGCTCCTACCAGAGGAGTTCGCGCGCTCGCTGGGCCAAATCGACTACCGCAGCCCCGTCGTCAAGATGAACCTGGCTCTGCGCGAGCTTCCGCGCTTCCGTTGCCGCGACCGCGACCCTGTGCCGCTCGCCGGAACCGTGCACATTGGACCGGGTGACCTCGATGGGATCGAGCGCGCCTTCGAGCAGGCGCGTGCGGGCACGGTCTCCGAGCAGCCCATGGTCGAGCTCACGATTCCCTCCGTGCTCGACGACTCGCTCGCGCCCCCCGGGCACCACGTGGCCTCTGTGTTCGCCCAGTACGCGCCCGCCAGAGCGTCGGACGACCCGGGCTGGGCAGCCGTTCGCACGCAGATGCGCGACCGGATCGTGGCAGAAATCGAAGCCGTCGCGCCGGGCTTCTCCGACTCGATAGAGCACGAGGAGACGCTGGTCGCCCCGGACGTCGAGCGAATCTTCGGCCTGACCGGGGGAAACATCTTCCACGGCGCCATGACGCCAGACCGGCTGTTCTTCATGCGACCGGCCCCGGGCTGGGCTCGCTATCGCAGCCCAATCGACTCCCTGTATCTCTGCGGATCCGCGACTCACCCGGGTGGGGGCGTGATGGGGGCGAGCGGCAGGAACGCCGCCAGGGAGATCAGGCGAGACTTGCGGCTGTGATCAAAACGAAGGAAAAGCGGAAGTATGGACTTAGCGCACAAGCGCTAGGATCATCCCCCGCACCGCTAGGCCACGGAAAAATCAGGAGTCCGAGGAGTCTTCCTCGGGCTCTTTCTCGTCCTGGCCCTTCTCGGGCTTGGGCCAGCCGTCCTCGGGTCGCGGCTTCTTCAGCGCTTCTCCCACGGCTTCCTCCCAGTCGCCTTCGATCTTCACTCGCTCTGGGTCTGGGCCTGGTCTCTTCTTTCTGTGCGCCACAAAACCTCCGGATGGGGTATCAGATCACTAGTCAGATGTTGCGCCACATCAGACTCTCGTGCTAAAGCCTAAGGACCGTCGGCGACACGCGCGCCGTCGATGCCCAGGGGGGGGAAGAGTCATGGGATACAGAGTGACGATCCGAGGGCTCTCCGTCCACTGCGAGACGGAGGCGGACCTCGATCGTCTGATTCGCAAGTATGGGGAGTCCACCCAGAGTAGGACGACCTCCGATACTCCGAAGCCCAGAGGAAATGGATCAGCTCCGAGGTCTGGGGACTCCATGCACAAGGCTGTGGAAACGTTGAGGTTCATCTCCGAAGCTGGGCTGAGAGGTACTTCAGCTTCTGAAATGGCCGAGCGATTCCACATGAAGAGCGCCAAGGGCACCGGGTCGGCGATGGCCTTAGTCCAAAAGCGCCTCCACCAGATCGGAATCCCTGTTCGGCAGGTCTACGACTCGCAGAAGCGAAGCGACGGTAGGTGGTGGTTCCCCAGATCACGCATCAACGAAGCGATCACGACGCTGGAGGGAGGACCACTCATCCAGTCTCAGATAGTGGAGCAACACGAGGAGGAAACTCGCCTATGAAATACCGCTAGGGGCGTCTAGTCGTCCCTGATCCCAAGGGTCCGGGGGCGAAGAGGCTCAGGTTGGCCACCCACCTCTCCGTTCCCCGGATCCGCCTAGGACACCCCCCGGTGGCGGAATTGGCAAACGCACCCGGTCTGGAACCGGGCGACGCTATCCGCGTCTTGAGGGTTCGAGCCCCTCCCGGGGGACCCGGTTAAGACTCGGCCGTATTATCGGTTCCCTGGCGTCAATACGCCAGTTTTTCGCGTGTTACGGGCTTAATGCTCTTAAGTCGTGGCCTCACCCTGAATATCTTATTACTTGACGCAACCAATTGAACTTACTACAATACTCACATGGCAAAGGGTCAAGGCAAGGTCGGAGGTGCCCGTTCCGGGCTGCTCGCTCAGATTCCTGAAGCATGCCGGCACGAACTCGCGGCCGTGGAGTTCGTCGAGCGACAGCGGTGGGGCGAGAGCCCGGCTTGCCCCCGCTGCGGTGATACCAGCGTCTACCAGATGCAGGATCGCGAGGGGGGCCGGAACAAGCGGTTCCTGTGGCGCTGCCAGGGCTGTAAGCGCCAATTCACTGTACGGATAGGGACCATCTTCGAAGACTCCCGGATCCCGCTTCGGATCTGGTGTCACGCTTTCTGGCGCGCGTGCAGCTCTAAGAAAGGTGTCAGCGCGCTCCAGATCCAGCGCGAGACTGGCCTGAGCTACAAGAGCGCTCTGTTCCTCATGCACCGCATCCGCTGGGCAATGGCTCCCATGCCCAAGACGCCCCGAGGGAAGCTGACGGGCACGGTCGAAGCCGATGAGACCTACGTCGGTGGCAAGCCGCGCTACAAGGGCCGCAGCAACCTCCCAGGCAAGCGCATTACCGGGCGCGCCACGCTCAAGACGCCCGTGTTTGCCGTGGTTGAGCGCGGGGGCGAGGTTCGCACCCAGGTCATTGATCGCGTCACCAAGGACAACCTCATGGGGAATCTGCGGCGATTCGTGGATCGCAGCGCCCGAGTCATGACGGATGAGGAGCGGTCCTACGACTACGTGGGAATGGAGTTCATGGGCGGGCACAAGACGGTGAAGCACGGAGCCCGCGAGTACGTCCGGGGAGACGTTCACACGAACACCATTGAGGGCTTCTTCTCGCTCATCAAGCGGGGCATGTACGGGACCTTCCACAGCGTGAGCAAGAAGCACTTGCACCGCTACGTGAGCGAGTTCGAATACCGCTACAACACGCGAGGGCTGGACGATGGGGCGCGGACCGTGCGCGCGATCCAGCGGGGAGAGGGGAAGCGGCTCCGATACCGAGAGCCAGTCAGATCTCTGCCGGGATCATCCCCTTTGGAGTAGCGATAAGCGGAAGCTTGCGACCATAACGTACTGAATACATTGGAAGAGTAGACCGTCCTTGAACAATAAGGGAAACTCTGCTAAACGGGTGATCACCCGTTTAGCAGAGTTCGGTGAAATCCCCACTTGACTTCCGCAGCGTTGGGACGATAAGTAATATACATCATCCCCAGCCGGGCCTACGGGCGCGCTGGTCCCCCTCAGGCTAAGGCCTGGGGGGTTTCTCGATTTAAGGGGCTAGCGTGCGGACCGTCTTCCTCGTTGACGGCTTCAACGTCTATCACTCCGCCAAGGAGATCGAGCGGAGGTTGCCTCAGCATCCATCCACGCGGTGGCTGAATCTCAGATCGTTGCTCGAGTCGTGTCTCCCCGTGATCGGACGAACTGCGACCCTTGAGAGGATCTACTACTTCTCAGCGCTCGCTGACCACAGAGACCACTATCGACCGGGTTCGACCGCGCGACACCAACTATATATTGAAGCGCTCAAATCCACGGGTGTGCGTGTCGAGCTTGGGCGGTTCAAGTTCAAGGAAGTGTGGTGCAACGTCTGCAAGCAGAAGAGACCTGCATACGAAGAAAAGGAAACCGATGTAGCAATCGCCTGCAGGCTTCTTGAGATCTTCGATGCAGACCAATGTGATATCGCAGTGCTGGTGACTGGCGACACGGATCTAGCCCCTGCCGTGCGGACTGCCCAAGCTCTCTATCCTGAGAAATCGATCTTCTTCGCATTCCCCTTCGCAAGACAGAACCAAGAACTCCAAAAGCTGATCCCGGGACACACGTTCAAGCTTAAGTCCCCTCGCTATCTCCAGCACCAGTTCCCCGATCCACTGGTGCTACCAGGAGGCCGCGCGCTCACAAAACCCGCACGCTGGTAGAACTGGCCTGTGCGCTAAGTACCTAGTTCCGAGGAAAAGCGAAATATCGGAGCAACAAAAAACCCGCCGAAAGGCGGGCTGGTTCGAAATAAGCGCGAGCATTATAGCACGTTGACCAACGGACGTCAATCACTAATCGGAAAATCTCATCCAACTCGCGGATTTAGCCCAAAAGCAGCGCAAAATCGCCTCGGAACCCCCGTTACCGGCCCCCAACCTGGCTCCTGTACCATGTGGGGGAAGACAACCAACGAACAGATTCCGAGGCGGATGAGCCTAGAGTCCCGATGTGCCCCTGATGTCGTCCGCGAATTCGGGCTCCAGATGGGCCGTGCAGTTGAGAAGTTGCACTG
Organism: Myxococcota bacterium; assembly: GCA_965247115.1. Classification (GTDB taxonomy): domain Bacteria; phylum Myxococcota_A; class UBA9160; order SZUA-336; family SZUA-336; genus JAUXJB01. The sequence continues at coordinate 1,625,483 of CBDFGR010000002.1, read as the reverse complement.
TCCAGGGAGGTCCTCCATCCACGATCGTGAGCCCGGTGTTGCCCCAGCGCTGCGGCTGCGCGACCGACTCCGGGAGCTCGAGCTTGCGAGCGGCGAGAGAGCGACAGACCAGGCCGTGAGTGACCACGGCGAGGTTGCCCTGTACGAGGCGCGCCCGTGCGGTCACGCGATCCCACGCGGCATCCACTCGAGCATCGAAGACACTCCAGAGCTCACCGCCGGGAGGCATGTAGCCCGGCGCGAAGATGTCCTCTTTGAGCTCGGAGTACGGAGTGCCGCGGATGTCTCCAAAGTTCCGCTCACACAGGCCCGGATCAAGGCTCAGCGTCGCGCCGGTCGCGGCCAGCACACACTCCGCCGTCATCTTCGCGCGGGTCTGGTCGCTGGTCAGGATGTGCGCGATCCCGAACGAGAGCAGGCGGCGGGCGAGGCAGTCCGCCTGTGCGATGCCTCGCTCGTTCAGAGGTGTGTCCGGTGGCTGGACCACGCGTGTCGCGTTCAGCTCCGTCTCGCCGTGGCGAATCAGCAGAATCGACACGTCGGCGAGGGTAGCAGAGGGAGCGACTCGATTGGTACTTTGAGTGAACGGAGGGCAGCGTGAAGCCGTACCTGGACTTGCTGAGAGACGTCCGCCACAACGGCACTGCGAAGGCGGACCGGACGGGGACGGGAACGCTGAGCGTGTTCGGCCGCCAGCTGCGCTTCGATCTAGCGCGCGGCTTCCCGGCGGTGACGACGAAGAAGCTGCAGCTCAAGTCCGTTTTCCACGAGCTGCTCTGGTTTCTGCGCGGGGATACAAATCTCCGTTACCTGCACGAGAACGACGTGGGCATCTGGGACGAGTGGGCAGATGCCAACGACGAGCTCGGTCCCATCTACGGTGCCCAGTGGCGCTCCTGGCGCAGTGCCGACGGGAAGACCGTCGACCAGATCAGCTGGGTCATAGACGAGATCGCTCGAAATCCCATCTCCAGGCGCCTCGTCGTGAGCGCCTGGAACGTGGCCGAGCTGCCGAGCATGGCCCTACCCCCCTGCCATGCGCTGTTCCAGTTCTACGTGTCCGAGGGCAAGCTCTCGTGCCAGCTGTACCAGCGCTCCGCCGACGTTTTCCTCGGCGTTCCCTTCAACATCGCCTCGTACGCGCTGCTCACCCACATGATTGCTCACGTCTCGAACCTCGAGCCCGGTGACTTCGTTCACACGTTCGGCGACGTGCACCTCTACACGAACCACCTCGCACAGGCGGACACTCAGCTGGCCCGTACGCCCTACGAGCTGCCCCGCCTCGAGCTCAAGCCTGGAGTGCGCTCGATTTTCGACTTCCGCTACGAAGACATTCACCTCGCCGGCTACAAGAGCCACCCGCTGATCCAGGCGCCGATCGCCGTCTAGGAGCCCCTCTGATCTCGCTGATTGCCGCAGTGGCCAGCAACCGCGTGATCGGAGCACAGGGCGGCCTCCCCTGGCACCTCCCCCGCGACCTCGCCCACTTCAAGAGAACCACCCTCGGCAAGACCGTCATCATGGGCCGCAAGACCCACCAATCCATCGCCCGCAAACTCCCCGACCGCGAAAACCTCATCGTCACGAGCAACCCGCACCTGGTAGCAAAGGGCTGCAAATCCGCCCCCAGCCTAGAGGCAGCCCTCGAAGCAGCGACCAGGTCCGAGAGGATCATCATCGGAGGCGCCACCCTCTACACGGAAGCCCTCCCCCTCGCCGACGTCCTCTACCTCACGAGAGTCCACGCCAACATCGAAGGCGACACCTACTTCCCGGACTTCGACCTCTCAGAGTGGAAAGAAACCGCCAGCAAACACTTCAAACCCGACAACCACCACCCCCACCCCTTCACCATCACCACCCTCACCCGCATCCCCTAACTCCACACCCACAACCCACACAGGGACGCAGCTCCACCAACGCAACGCGGAGCAAGGAGTCGGCGGGCGGGACACTTCCCCCGCGAGACCGTGTAGCGGTGTCCGAGGCATAGGAGACGCTGGCGGAGCTGAGTAGCGAGGTCACGCGGGGGAAGTGTCCCGCCCGCCGACGGCTTTACCTACCAGAAACCCCCGGCACCTCGATCATCGAAGCAGGCGGATCCTCCCCCGAACCATTCTCCTCAGCCAACCGCCGCCAGCGCTGCGCCTCTCCATCATCCTTCTCGACGCCACGCCCCTCCAAATACATCTCCGCCAGCCTCTGCTGCGCAACAGGCTCCCCCTGCTCTGCCGCGAGCCGGAACCAGTGCGCGGCCCGTGCGTCATTCTGCGGCGCCCCCAGACCGTTCGCATAGAAGGTCCCCAGGTTCACCTGTGCCCGCGCGTGCCCCCGCTCGGCAGCGCGTCGGAACCAGTGCGCTGCCAGCTTCAGGTTCTGCTCCAGCCCGCGACCCCCGGCATACATCGCTCCCAGCGCGTTCTCCGCTCCCGCGTGATCCTGCGCCGACGCAGCCAGAAAGAAGTTCAGTGCCAGCGACAGGTCCATGAGGACCTGGTCGCCGCTCAGGTAGATCAGGCCCAGGTGAAACTGGGCGTCTGTACTGCCGGAAGCTGCGGCGCGGAACAGCCAGTGCAGTGCCTTCTCTACGTCCCGCTCCACCCCGCTGCCCTGCGCGTACATGGAGCCGAGGTTGGCCTGCGCGGTCACGTCTCCGGCGTTGGCGGCAAGCCGCCACCAGTGCACGGCGCGTTCAGGATCCCGTTCCACTCCCCAGCCCAGCGCGTACGCGGTACCCAGGCCGCTCTGGCTGGGGACATCACCCTGCTCTGCCGCCTTCTTCAGCCACTCGTTGGCCTTCTCGTCGCTCTTGGACCCTACGCCGATTCCACGGTGGTACAGGTACGCGAGCGCGGCCTGGGCCCCGGGGTGGCCGGACTCGGCTGCCCGGGTGATCCAGCGCGCCCCGTGACGCGGACCCAACGTCACCCAGCGTCCTTCCAGACAGAGGGCTCCGTAGACGAACTGAGCGCCAGGGTGGCCCGCCTCGGCACCTGCCCGGAACCAGCGAGCCGCCTCGAGCATGCTGCGCGGGACGAGCACTCCCTCCTGGTAGGCGAGGCCGAGCTCGTGCTGAGCGGCAGGGTGGCCTGCCTCCGCCGCGGCGTGAAACCAGCGCAGTGCCGCCTTTGCATCCCGCTCGACGCCAAGCCCGCCGGCATAGGCGACTCCTACGAGCCACTGGGCCTCGGGATGGCCCTGCTCGGCCGCCAGGCGGTACTCCCCACGCTGGAAGGCCACGTCGCCGGGATTCGCACAGACGCAGAGGAGCAGACAGGCGGCGAGCGAACTCGAACGGAAGACCTGCATCACGCCGTTCCCTCCGGGGGGGACCCCAGAGGAATCGGCAGATCAGCTGTCTGGCTTTAGGGATACGCGCGAATTTGCGTCAGCGCGCAGAAGCTACTTCGGTGCCTTCCGCGCCCCTGTCCAGGGAGGGCGCGCCTGGTCGACGTGGCGCATCCACTGGCGCGCGCTCTTCCGAGTCTTCTCGTATTTCGAGGCGCGGGTAAAGGATCGCTTGGCGGCGGTGTACTTGCCTCCGTTGAAGTGCGCAATGCCGAGCAACAGGTTCGCCAGGCCTGGGCGGTCCAGCTCGCCCTTGTCGATTGCCGTGCCGAGGGATCCCGCGGCCTTCTTCCAGTCCTCGGCCTCCACGTGAATCTGGCCGATGCGCATATAGAGATTGCCGTCCTCTGACAGATCCGCCGCGCGTCCGAGGGGCGGGAGCGCCTGGTCGAGCTCCTGGGCGTGGATCCAGCTGTTGGCGAGCAGCTCGAAGTTCTTCTCGTTCTCCTCGACCAGCTCGTCCTCGAAGCCCTTCTCGAGCACCTTCGCCCCCCGGTAGGGGATCTCATGGTAGAGATAGAGCTGCGCCAGCCGCACGATCTCCCTGCTCTCGGTCAGGTAGTTCTCGCCGTAGGCTATCTGCATGACCGTCAGCGACTTGTGGTCCTCACCGATGGTCGCGTAGATAGAGGACAGCTGCATCCAGTACGACTTCTTCGGCCACAGGGTCACGAGCGTTTCCAGGATGTCCGCGGCCTCTCTGTATTGCTCGAGCTGGAAGTGCAGAGCGAGCAGCAAGCGCACCCAGCTCTCCCTGGGGTTGTTGACCGACATCGCTACGCCCTTCTTCGCGTGCGGCAGGGCGCTCGCATAGTCATCGAGCTGTACGTAGCCGTTAGCGAGCAGGACGTAGGCGGCCGCGGTCGGCTGCTCGGTGAGTCTGAACCACTCTTGCAGCTTCGCGATGCCCTCCCGGTACTGCTCGGTCACGATATAGAGCTGGGCGATGTTGTAGAGCACGCTGAGCTCAACCGAGAGCGGGAGCCCCCCGGTGGCGATGGCCGCCTCGAACTCCTTGATCGCGTCTGGGTAGTTGTCCCGCTCGGAGTGGAGGTAGGCCCAGGTCTGGTGCATGAGCGCGACCTCGTGCGTGTTGAGCCGCGTCGACTTCTGCATCTCCTCCAGCTGCTCCTCAGCCGTCACGTAGTCGTCGACGGTCAGTGCATCCTGCGCGGCTCCGAGGCGCTTGAAGGCCCATTCGCGCACCGCCTGGACCTTTCTCGTCTCGGGCGGCTTGCGCGACTCTTTCTTCTCTGCCCAGACAACTCCATCAGGGCCCGGTACGAGGAGTAGCGGGGAAGAGAGTGCGAAGGCGGTGACTACAGCGAGAAAGTAGGAAAGTCTCGGATGCACGACGGCACCTCCTGTTCAATCCTCTTCGAGCTCGAACGTGAGTACGACCTGGACGCCGTGGCGGGTGACCGTGAGGCCGTCCTCCACCTTGGGCTTGTACTTCCAGCGCGCCACCGCCCTCAGTGCGGCCCGGTCGAAGGTGCGCGGGGGCTCTGAATCCACCACGAACGGATTGATGACGGTTCCGGCGGGGGAAATCGAGAACTCGAGCAGCACCCAGCCCTCTATTTCGCGCTGCAGCGCTCGCGCCGGATAGCGGGGCTCGATCCGGACCAGAGGCAGAATGTCCCCATCGGTGGGGGCGCCGCCCAGATGCGGACCGCCCTGCAGCTCTCCGAAGTCGAAGTCGCCGAAGCCCTGACCCTGATTCTGCGACTGGGGCTTGCGCGCCCGGTTCAGCTCGATGTCTGGCGGCTCAGGGGGCTTTTCCTCTTGCAGCTTGCGAGGCGGCCGCCGCCTCTTGGCCTGCGTCTCCGACTCGTTATTCACCATGACGAAGTCGATGACGGTACCGAGCACCTCGTCCTGGACTCCTGCCGAACCGTAGGCGATCAGGGACTGCATCAGGAAGAAGAGCGCGAGGGTCGCAATTCCGCCAAGAACGACCGAACTCGAGTAACGCTGGATCATGACGGACCCTCCCTGGCCGCAATCGCGATCTCCGCTGCCCCCGCCAACCTGGCCTGATCCATGACCTTGACGAAGACGCCGTTATGGGACCTTTGGTCGGCCTGAATCACGACCGATCCCTTCGGATTCTCGGCCAGCAGTCGCTCGACGCTCGTGCGCACGGCTCGCACGTCGACGCGCTTTTTCTCGATCCAGATCTCTCCGGTCCTCGAGATCGCGATCAGGATGCTGGCCCGTATCTTTCGCTCGGCCGACTCTGCGTTCGGCCGGGTCACCTGAATCCCGGACTCCTTCACGAACGAAGCGGTCACGATGAAGAAGATGAGCATGATGAAGACGACGTCCAGCATCGGGGTGAGCTGGATCGCCTCTTCCTCGCCAGACTGGCTCCGGCGGCGCCTAGCCATGGATCACCGTCTCGTGCGTGAGGAGGTCGGCCGTGCGCTCCTCCTCGTCGTCGGCCCACTGTTTGAGGCGCACGCTGAAGTAGAGACCGGACAGCGCGACGACCATCCCGGCCATGGTGGGGATTGTCGCCTTCGACACCCCCGACGCCATGGCGCGGGCGTTGCTGCTGCCGGTGATCGCCATCACGTCGAACACCTCGATCATGCCGGTAACTGTACCAAGCAGTCCGAGCAGCGGACAGAGCGCCACGAGCGCCTGGATCATGCTGACCTGGCGGTGGGCCTTGGCTGAGACCTCGGAGATCAGCGCCCTGCGGATCTGGTGCGCGTACCAGGAGGACCGCTCGCTGCGTGTGTCCCAGATTCCAAGGACCCGCTCGAGCTCAAGGGGATGGCTCGTGCGCATGTACCAGAAGCGCTCGATGATCAGAGTCCACAACCAGAAGGTCAGGAACGCGATCCCGATCAGGACTTGACCGCCCCGGCCCATGAAGTCCTGGACCGCAACCCACTGATCTAAGAGTGCTGTCACTCGGCGTGCTCCGCCTCGGCTCGACGCGCGACCATGCCCGCGCTCTCCTCCTCCAGGATCTGGATCAGCGACTTGCTTCGGTCACGCAGCCAGCTGTGCAAGAGCGTGAGCGGGATGGCCACGGTCAGACCCAGCATGGTGGTGACGAGTGCCTGCGAGATGCCGCCCGCCATCATCTTCGGGTCGCCCGTTCCGAACAGGGTGATCTGCTGGAACGTCAGGATCATCCCGGTGACAGTTCCGAGCAGGCCCAGAAGCGGGGCGATGATCGAGAGCACCTTCACGGTCGTGAGGCCCTGCTCCAGCTTTGGCGCGTCCTTCAAGATGGACTCGTCGAGCTTGAGCTCGAGCGTCTCGGTGTCCGCAGTGCCGTATTCCTCGTAGACCTGCATCACCCGGCCCAGCGGATTGCCAGGATCCGCCTTGTCCGAGCTCATCTGCGAGATCATCTTGCCACGGACGCTGAACAGAGTGTAGAAGCGGATCACGACGATCCCGAGCCCGATCAGACCGAGAGTGATCGTGATGTAGCCGATCACGCCGCCCTGCTGGACGCGCTCGATGTACGTCGGACTCTGGACGAGCAACGCCAGGATCGAGCCGCGCGAGGGATCGACCGCCATCGCGACCAGGCCGCTCGTGGCTCCCTCGAGATCCGCGGCCGCACCCCGATAACGCGCTGCGGGCTGCCGCGCCAGCTCCGTCAGCTTGCCGGTCTCCGGCAGGTAGCGCAGGAACTTCCCGTCCGAAATGGCATTGAAGACGCCCACGCGGACCACATCCTTAGTGACTTGCTCGCCATCGGGCAGCACGACGGTGGTGTTGAAACGGACGACCTTGCCGGACTCGACCATCTCCTCCAGAAGTGCGAACCACAAGCCTTCCAGCTCGGTGATCGACGGCAGCACCTTGCTCTCGGCAAGCTCGGCCATAGGCTCTGCTCGTCCGGGGAACTGCGCCGTCGCGAGCGACCCGTCGAGCACTCCTCGTGTGTCGCCTGCGACCTGGCGCACCACGCCGAACAGCTCGCCCAAGTTGCCGAGGCGATTCCTCAGCTGCTCCCCGAGCTGAGTGATCCGGATCTCGTTCTCGTTGAAGCTCGCCTCGAGCTCCGTGCTGCGCCGCTCGAGCCGGTCTCGCGTGCCCTGGGCCTCGCGCAGCAAGCGCTGCTGCTCGGACTTCTGGGAGCGAAACTCGGCCTCGCGCTGCTTGTTGATGGCCTGGTTCTCGATCCGGCTTGTCCTCACCTTCTCGAGGAGCTCGTCGAGCGACTCCTGAGCACCGAGGGGGCCCGGGCTGAGCAAAGTCGCGACCAGTGCTACTGCGATCAGTTTCAGCGAGTTCATCGCGACACCTGCGCGGTCGATCCGGACCCTACGGTTTGCGGGGCCTGTACGGGAAGAACCACGAGATCAGGGGCCGACTGCTGCTGCGCGATGCGCAGTCCCTCGCGGACCGCTGTCCGATAGCTGCCGTCAAGCTCCCCCCACGAGTTCGTGCCGCCGTCCCAGACGCCGGCCTCGCTGCCGTCGAGAGTGGTGTAGATCAACACGACGCGACCAAAACGCAGGAAGTCGACAGTCCGCAGCGGGCCGTCGCCGATCTGGAGCTCGCCACGGTACGACTCGATCGTGCGCCCGTACTCGTTCTCGATCTGATACGCCTCGACCAGGCGCCGATACTTCTCGGCGACCGTCACGTCGGCCCGACTCATGAGCGCGAGCAGGTTCTCGACCCGGTCCGCCCGCTCCTCGACGAGGAAGGGAACGTCCCGCTCCACGAAGTCCTCGAGAGCGACGATCATGCGGTTCATCAGCGGCATGATCTGGCGCTCCACGACGGTGACTTCCTCGATCTGGCTGCTGAGCGAGGCGATCTCCTCGTTCTGCGACGCGAGCAGCGTTCGCAACTGACCGTTGTAGTTTCGGAGCTGGTCGATCTGCTCGTTCACGGTTCGATACTCCCCGAGGAGCTTGTCCGTGTCGGTGGCCAGCTTATCGATCCGCTCCTGCGACTTTGCAGCCGCCACCTGAGTGCCTTCTCCAATCTCCAGGACCTGGTCCAGCTGGTCGGATCCGGCCGTCGTCTGCGCGCCGAGAATCAAGACACCCGCAACCAGCGCTAGGGGGGCCTTCCGGCGAAAGCTATGGGTTCTCACTTCCGTTCTATCTCCCATTTCTGGCGTCGCAGTTTTTCTGGCAGAGCAGTTCGCGACCGGGCATGCTCTCCGTAGGTCGGCCTCATCCTACCATTCTTCGCGGAGGGTCAGGGGTTGCGGGCACCGGTGATTCTCATTTTCTTTTTGATCCTCTCCGCCTGCGGCGAGACCTACACGCAGCGGTCGGACCGGGTCCGAACCGGCGTCCTAGGGCTCAGTGGTCGTGACATCATCAACTGTATGGGCCCCCCTGAGGACTTGGATTACGAAAGCGACCTCCACGGCCTCTGGGTGTACGTGCGTCGGCTCGAGCCGCCGATGGGCGAGATGGAATCCGTCGATGTTGCCGGGGCTCGAACTGGATCACCGGTCCTGGGTCGCCCCCGCGGCGAGACGAACGACCCGACCCTACGCGATACGCACCGGAATCGCGAGCGAGAATTCCGGGTGAATCCGACGACCACGAAAATCGCTCCGGGCTACTGCCTGCTCAAGTTCGAGGTGGGCGACGACGTGGTGCGCGGTTTCGAGGCCAGGGGGCGCAGCCACCAGGGCCTGAACGCCGACTCGCGCTGCGCTCTGGTCGCCAGGTACTGTCTGGAATAGCGGCTCCTCCTGCGCACAGTCCGCCAGCTCCCCGATCGCCGGGTATGCTTCCCGAAATGCGACTTCGCCGGGACCGGAAGCGGATGGAGCGGGCCTCGGGAGGGCGCGCGATCGCGCTCTGTCTGGCTGCCCTGATTGCGTGGGGCGCGACGAGCGCCCGCGAGCCCCCCGACCCGAGGCTCGGAAACCCCTGGTTCCGAGAGGGCCGCGAGGCGGTCCAGCGCGCCCAGCAGCGGGTCGGAGCCGCGGCGAACGAGCGAGCCAGGAACGTGATTCTGTTCGTAGGGGACGGCATGAGCATCCCGACCGTCACGGCAGCCCGGATTCTCGAGGGGCAGCGGCGCGGACAGACGGGCGAGGAGAACCTGCTGGCCTTTGAGCGGCTGCCCTATACAGCCCTCTCGAAGACCTACAACACAGACATGCAGGTGCCCGACTCGGCCGGCACGATGACAGCCATGGTCTCCGGTGTGAAGACAAAGATGGGGGTCCTCGGCGTCGACGATCGGGTGCTGCGGGGTGACCACTCCAGCGTGGAGACCGGGCGCGTGCCGACCCTGCTCGAGGAGGCGGAGGAGCGGGGTCTCTCCACCGGTGTCGTCTCGACCGCGAACATCACCCATGCAACCCCGGCAGCCTGCTATGCGCACGTGCCGGACCGAAACTGGGAGAGCGACGGCCGGCTCTCCTCCGCGGCCCGCACAGCAGGGTTCCCGGATATTGCCCGCCAGCTGATCGAGTTCGACCGGGGAGACGGGATCGAGGTGGTGCTCGGTGGCGGCCGCTCTCACTTTCTGCCCGCGGAGATCCGGGACCCGGAGGACCCGCTGCGGGTCGGCTTCCGAACCGACCGGCGCGACCTCACAGAGGAGTGGCGTGCTCGCTTCGGCCCCGACTCCTATGTCTGGACCCGCGCGCAGCTCCTGGCCAGGAAGCCGGAGGCGACCCCGCACCTGCTCGGCCTGTTCGAGTCCGAGCACATGCGCTTCGAGGCGGATCGGAGCTCGGACCGCGGAGGCGAGCCATCTCTGACGGAGATGACGATGCACGCCCTTCGGACCCTGTCCCAGAATCCCAAGGGCTTCTTCCTGATGGTCGAGGCAGGCCGCATCGACCACGGCCACCACTTCAACAACGCGTACCGCGCGCTGGACGAGACGATCGAGCTCTCGAACGCCGTGCGCGCAGCACTCGAGCTGACCGATCCGAAGGAGACGCTGATTGTGGTGACCGCAGACCATGGCCACACCATGAGCATCTCGGGCTACCCCGGCCGGGGCAACGATATCCTCGGCCTGGCTCGCAACCCCGCACGCCTGGAGCGCGACGCCCTCGGCCAGCCCTACACCACGCTCTCCTACGCGAACGGCCCGGGCTACACAGGCGCCACCCAGGCCCAGCCTGCCGGTCCGAAGTGGTTCCCGCACCTCCCCAACCAGGTAGAAGGCATCACAGACGGCCGTCCCGACCTATCCGAGGTCGATACCGCCGATCCCCGCTATATGCAGGAGACCACATTCCCACTTCTGGCAGAGACCCACTCGGGAGAGGACGTCCCCATCTACGCCGGCGGCCCCGGATCCCCCCTCTTTCAAGGCGTCCAAGAACAGACCTACATCTACCATGCCATCACCCACGCCCTGGGCTGGTCAGATCCCCCCGAGGACCCAAAAAGTTCGGATTGAGGACCGTCCCCAACCTATACCCCCCCGACGACGGCTCGGAAACGTTCGGGCAAGGAGGTCGGAGGTCGGGAGCGTCCCCGCCGGATCGTGTAGCGGTGCCCGAGGCGTGCTCGACGCAGGCTCAGCTGAGTAGCGAGATCCGGCGGGGACGCTCCCGACCTCCGACCGACCTCCCCTACATAGACTCAAACCAGGCATACACTCAGACCAGGCTCAAACCGAAACCGCCGCGTATCCCTCCGACCGCAGAGCCTCGAGAATCTCCCTCACATGCTCCAACCCCCGAGCCTGGATCGCCAGATCCACCTCGGCGGACTCGAGCGAGAGTTGCGTGAACGCCCGCTGGTGTACCACGTCCACGATGCCGCCCCCTGCGTCCCCGATTACGCGGGTCATATCGGCGAGCCCCCCCGGAACGTCCGGCACTTCCACACGGATGCGGACCAGGCGCCCGGTCCGGACCAGCCCGCGCTGGATTACCGAAGACAGCGGCAGCAGATCGATGTTCCCCCCGCTCAGGATCAGGCCGACCCGCTTGCCACGGAAGCGCTGCGGATTGCGCAGCACAGCAGCCAGCCCTGCGGCCCCCGCTCCCTCGACGACCGTCTTCTCGATCTCGAGCAGGAGCAATACCGCCTCCTCCAACGCATCTTCCTCGACGAGCAGGATCTCGCTCACGAGGGTACGCACCAGCGGCAGGGTCAGCTCACCGGGCTGGTGCACAGCGATGCCGTCTGCGAGGGTGGCGTTCCCACACTCGACCGGCTCGCCCGCAAGGCGCTGCTTCATGGCGGGGAAACGCGCTGCCTGCACGCCCAGGATCTCGATCTCCGGACGAATCCCCTTCGCCGCGACGGCGTTCCCCGCGATGAGCCCGCCGCCACCAACCGGGACGACCAGCACATCGAGCTCAGGAAAAGCCTCGAGCAGCTCCAGCGCGATGGTTCCCTGTCCACGGATCACGTCGGGATCGTCGTAGGGGTGAATCAGGGTCAGCTTGCGCTCGCGCACCAGCGCAAGCGCAAACTCGCTCACTTCCGCGAGTCCCTCGCCGTGCAGGACCACCTCGGCCCCGAACCGGCGGGTGTGCTCGACCTTCACGTTGGGGGTGTGTCGCGGCATCACGATCGTGACTGGCACGCCGAGCCGCTGTCCGTGATAGGCGACCGCAAGCGCGTGGTTGCCGCGCGATATGGCGAGCACGCCAGCCTCGCGAACCTCGGGAGGCAGAGCGAGCAGCTTGACGAGAGCTCCGCGCTCTTTGAAGGAGCCGGTGAACTGCAAGTTCTCGAATTTGAGGATCAGCTCGGCGCCCGTGAGCTCCGACAGGGTGACGGAGCATGCGGCAGGGGTGCGGGCGACGGTCCCCTGGATGGCCAGCGCCGCCGCGCGGATCCCCTCTAGCGTGATCGACCCCCTCACGGAAGCCCGATTCTAGGCCTGACACCGGGGAACACCAGCCGCCCCGCGTCAGCTGGTTGACGGCCAGAAGCGAACCTGTACATTGCCCGGCTCACTCGGGACAGATCATGAGATTCCAGACCTTCCGGTGACCCGCATGCACGCTCTCTTCGGCACAGCTGTGCCCCGGAGCGACTCTCTCTTCGAGATGCTGCTGGAGGGGCCGTGGCCGTCCGTCCCCTGGCGGATCGGGAAGGCGAAAAACCGCTCGAGCTCGTCGGGGCCGCGCGGCGCCGCTGACGAACAGAAGGGGGCACCCTAGAGGACCCGAGTTCCAGAACCGTGGAGAACCGGCCTTTCGGGTGTGCATGACTCCGAGAGGCCTTTTCTTTTGCGCGAACTCAATTGGGCCAGCGCTGCCGAGAGCGTGGAGAGACTCCACAGATGATCGAGACAAAAGACTCCGACCTGGAAATCGTCGCTCGGTACACCGACCAGCCGACGCTGCTGCCCCTAGAGTTGCGGCGCGCGATCGAGAGGCGCTGGGACGGCGCGCCCGTGCAGCTGTACGCCATGGCCGACCTGGACCCGTCGATGCGACTCGCGCGGATCTGGCTCGCATTGGGGAAGGAGCACCTGGCCATCGCCCGGCAGCCCGTTGCCGGCGGGGAGCCCGAGATCCAGAGCTATCCGCGCAGTCAGATCCGCGACCTGACCGAGACCCCCGGACTCAGCTGCAACGTGCTCTCGATCATGGGCAGACCGGGCGAGCCCGCGCTAGCGGTGTTGCGCTACACGCAGCGGCAGCGGAAGGCCATCGAGAACATCTCGTTCGTGATCGAGCGTCAGCTCGAGGGCGTGGAGATCCCCACGCCCGATCCCGACCGGGAGTACGTCGAGAGTCTGGCCCGGCCCATCCGCGACGCACAGGCGCTCGTCGCGCACAGGCGCAGCGCGGTTCTGTGGCGGCTGCTGGCCTACCTCTACCCGTACCGGCGGGACTTCGCCCTGGGGATGACGGCGACCACCCTGCTCACGGTCTGCGTGCTCATACCGCCTTACATCAGCGGCTACCTGATCGACTCGGTGATCGCCCCCGCCCAGTCGGGCGCGCTCGGCGTGGAGCGAGCGGCGATGATCGCCTGGATCGCGGTGGCCGGGCTGGCCTTCGTGTACCTGCTGCGCCAGCTCTGCAACTGGGTGCGCCTGCGCCTGATGGCGGTGCTCGGCGAGTTCGTGGCCCGCGATCTACGCACGGACCTCTACGAGCACCTGCAGTCGCTCTCGCTCAGCTTCTTCTCGCGCAAGAAGACGGGAAGCCTGATCACCCGGGTCACCAACGACACGGACCGGCTCTGGGAGTTCCTCGCCCTCGGCGTGGTGGACGTCTCGCTCGCCGGCGTCACCTTGGTCGGGCTCTCGAGCGTGCTGATCTACCTGGACTGGAAGCTCGGCCTGATCATGACCCTGCCCGTGCCGCTGCTGTGCTGGGGCATCTTCCGTCACGGCCAGCGCATGAACGAGATGTTCCTGCGTGCCTGGAGAAAGTGGTCGAGCGTGACCGACGTCCTCTCGGACACCATCCCTGGCATGCGCGTGGTCAAGGCCTTCAACCAGGAGGAGCGCGAGAAGCGGCGCTTCGGTCACCGCAACTACGAGGTGGTGAAGGAGTTCAATCGGATCCACGGTGTCTGGACCTCGTTCTGGCCCGTGCTGACGCTCGCCGTACACGCCATGGTGGTGACGGTCTGGGTCTTCGCGGTTCCCCGCCTGGTCGGAGCCGAGACGAGCGGCCCATCGCTGAGCGCAGGGACCTTCGTGTCCTTCCTGCTCTACATGACCATGTTCGGCGCGCCCATCGAGATTTTCGGGCAGATGGCCAGGATCATGAACCGCGCGACGAGCTCCGCCCACCGCGTGTTCGAGGTGCTGGACACTCGACCGGAGGTCCGCGACGCGGAGAACCCGCTGGTGCTCCGCCCGCTGCAAGGGGACGTGAGCTTCGAGAACGTCACCTTCGCGTACGACGGAGTGCGGCAGGTGCTGAAGGGCATCAGCTTCGAGGCCAAGCTCGGAGAGATGATCGGTCTCGTAGGGCCTTCGGGGGGTGGCAAGACGACCGTCGTGAACCTGATCGCTCGCTTCTACGACGCTACGAGCGGGACCGTGCGGATCGACGGGGTGGACATCCGCGACCTGGACAGCGGGAGCTACCGCGAGCAGATGGGAATGGTTCTGCAGGACCCCTACCTGTTCTTCGGAACCATCCTCGAGAACATTCGCTACGCAGAGCCCACGGCGACGGTGGATCAAGTCGTAGAGGCCGCTCGGGCCGCGAACGCCCACGACTTCATCTGCAAGCTGGCCCACGGCTACGACACGCTGGTCGGTGAACGCGGCCAGACGCTGTCTGGTGGGGAGCGCCAACGGATCTCGATCGCGCGGGCCATCCTGCACAACCCGCGCATCTTGATCCTGGACGAGGCCACGAGCAGCGTCGACACGGAGACGGAGTGGAAGATCCAGGACGCGCTGTCGAGGCTCGTCGCTGGGCGCACGACATTCGCGATCGCGCACCGCCTTTCGACGCTCAAGCGCGCAGACAGGCTGATCGTGATCGACGAGGGCAAGATTGTCGAGTGCGGGACGCACGCTGAGCTGCTGGCAAACGACAAGGGAATCTACACACGACTGCACCGGATGCAGATCGAGCTTCATGAAGACGTCTGAGCGCACGGAGGAACACAGAATGCTGAGAGCGGAAGAGAAGGCAAAGAGGAAAACTCCCCCCATAGATCGGATGCGGCGCACGCGAGGCGCCGCGCCCGCACTGCGCCTCGAGCGGCGCGACGACGGGAGACTCTGGGCGCACGGTCGCGGGGAGCCCCGGCCGGTCGTTGTCTGCCGCTGCTTCCCGTGGTCCGAACCGACCCGCTACGTCTCGCTCAGGGACGACGAGGAGGAGGTCGCACTGATCACTGAGATGGGAGAGCTCGACGCGGAGTCCCGGCAGGCGCTGGAGCTCGCTTTGGCCGAGGCCGGCTTCGTGCTCGAGATCGAGGAGCTGCTCTCGATCGACGAGGAGATCGAGATCCGCAACTGGAAGGTCCACACGTTCCACGGCCCGCGCTCCTTCCAGACACCACGAGACGAGTGGCCCCGCGAGGTCCCGGGCGGAGGCCTGATCATCCGCGACGTAGCAGGAGACCTCTTCTACATCCGCGACCCGGAGTCGATGGACGCAGGAAGCCAGCGCCTGCTGTGGCCCTTCGTCGACTAGGAACTTACCCCGTCGGGGCGACGGGACCATCCCACGCCTCAGTGCCAAACGGCACCCGAACTTAGGGACGGTCCTTAATCCGAACTTCCTAGTCACCGAGGCTTAAGTTCGGATTAAGGACCGTCCCCAAGTTCGGATGCGGGGGTTTGTTTCTAGTGTGCTCGGAGTCGGAGGGCCATGGTAGGGTCTCCTCATGAGTGACTGGGCGTTTTCGAAGGGATTGCAAGAGATCGGAAACGGGGACTTTGCCTACCTGCAGCCTGACGGGTCGTGGGGGTGGAGCAATGCGGGGCTGATTACCGACGGGGGGGAGTCGCTGCTCGTCGATACGCTGTTTGATGCGAAGCTGACCCGGGAGATGCTCAAGAGCATGCGCAAGGCGAGTCCGGCGGCGCAGCGGATCGATGCCCTCGTGAACACGCACGCGAACGGGGACCATTGCTACGGGAACCGGCTTGCGGAGGCGGGGACGATCATCGCGTCGCGGGCGAGTGCCGAGGAGATGGCTGAGCTGGCACCCGATCGCATGGGACAGCTCGTCGGCCGGGCCAGCGAGATGGGTGCCGCGGGAGAGTTTCTCGCGCGGATCTTTGCGCCCTTCGACTGGAGCGAGAACGCCTTCGCACCTCCCACCGAGACCTTCGAGGGCAGTGTCACGCGGCGCGTGGGGTCCAAGGAGGTTCGGCTGATCGACGTCGGTCCAGCGCACACGCGGGGAGACGTGCTGGTGCACGTTCCTTCGGACCGCGTCGTCTATACCGGGGACATCCTCTTCATCAACGGAACACCCGTCATCTGGGAGGGCCCCGTCGGGAACTGGATCCGGGCCTGCGACATGATCGTGGAGATGGACGCCGAGGCGATCGTGCCGGGGCATGGTCCGATCACGGATCGAGACGGCGTGCTCGCGATGCGCGAGTACCTGGTCTACATCCGCGACGAGGCGCGGGCCCGTTACGAGGCCGGGCTGTCGGCGGCGGATGCTGCCCGCGACATCGCGCTCGACGACTACAGCGCCTGGACGGATGGGGAGCGCATCGCGGTGAACGTGCACACGCTCTACAGGGAGTTCGGCGACGACACCGCGCGCCCCAACACGGTCGAGCTCTTCTCACTGATGGCCGAGCTGGCCCGCTAACGTCGCTCTCTAGCTGACTGCTTCCCTGTAGCGGCGAATGGCGTCGATGTGGTCGCCGGGGGACGCGAAGCCCGCGTTCATGGTGGCGATAGCGAGGTGAGTCGCGCCTAGATCGCGCCACGCCTCGGCGTGCCGGGACCAGCGCTCGGGGTTGCCGCCTCGTGCCTGGGCTTGCGCTTGAATACCGAAGGACGACGCGCCGCGACCCTCTGCCTCGAGGTACCCGCGCAGCGTGCCGAGCGCGGTCTTGGCCTCGTCGTTCGGTCCCATGAGCGGGATCCAGCCATCGCCCATGCGCGCGGTCCGCCGCAGCAGGACGTCCGCGCTACCTCCGAACCAGATCGGGATCGGGCGCGCGGGTCGCGGGTTGATGCCTGCTCGGGTCACGGTATGCCAGCGTCCTTCGAAGCTGAAGACGTCCTTGTCCCAGAGCGTCCGCATGAGCGTGACCTGCTCTTCCTGCCGCTTGCCGCGATCGTGGAAGTTCTCGTTCAGGGCCTCGTACTCCACCTGATTCCAGCCGGTCCCGATCCCCAGGCGAAAGCGCCCGCCGGACAACACGTCCAGCTCGGCGGCCTGCTTCGCTACGAGCGCCGCCTGACGCTGCGGGAGGATCAATACTGCAGTGCAGAACTCGATCGTGCTCGTCACCGCGGAGAGGAAGCCGAGCGTGACGAAAGGCTCGTGAAAGGGTGTGTCCATGTCGTAGGGACCGGTAAAGCCACCTGGGCGATCGCGTTCTGCCCCCAGCACGTGGTCGTAGATGAGGAGGTGCGTGAAGCCGAGCGACTCCGCCGCCTGCGCAAAGTCGCGGATCGCAGAGGGATCGTTCCCGATCTCGCTCTGAGGAAAGACGGCTCCCAGCTCCATCGCAGCGCTCCTCTGGTTGGGGGCGAGTCTATCAGCTGCCTGTCTTGCGGGTCCCCGGCGCGCGAGCGGTCGCGCGCCACCCGCTCTCCGTTCGCCTTCGGCTCACTGCGTACCGCGCCATCGGCGCGGCTTGCGCCTTGCGGGTCCCGGAGCGCGAGCGGTCGCGCACCACCCGCTCTTCGTTCGCCTTCGGCTCACTGCGTGCCGCGCCATCGGCGCGGCTTGCGCCTTGCGGGTCCCTGAGCGTCAGCGTCGCCAGCGTTGTACATGTCGGGGGCGATCTCTCCGATGGCGGTCCAGGAGCCACGGGGAGACGGGATGTCGTCAGTCGAGAGCTCGGGAACGGTTCGGAGGGTTGCTCTCTTCCTGACCCTGCTGACCGGCTTCACCGGCCTGGTCTACGAGGTCACGTGGCAGAAGTACCTCGCCGCCCTGCTCGGCTCCGACAGCGAGGCCACGGCTACGGTGCTCGGTATCTTTCTGGGCGGTCTGGCCGTGGGCTACGCGCTCTTTGGTCGGGTCGCACGGCGGCGTATCCAGCGCAGCTGCTCCGGCGGTAGCCCTGCCCGGCTCTTGCTCCTCTACGGGATGATCGAAGCCGGGATCGGCGTCTACGCGCTCTGCTTCCCGCTGCTCTTCCTCGGCATCCAGAAGCTCTCGCTCTGGATCCCGCACGGGTCGCCGGGACTGGCCTTCGGGATTGACGCGGGGCTCTGCACCCTGCTCGTCGGCCCGCCGTCAGTGCTCATGGGCGGGACCATCCCGCTGCTCACCCAGTCGCTGGCGCGAAGCCTGGAGGACTCCACGCGACTACACGCTTTCGTGTACGGATTCAACACGGCCGGAGCGTTTGCCGGCGCGCTGTGCGCGAGCTTCTTCCTGATTCCGTGGCTCGGCCTCGGCGGGGTGATGCTGACGATGGCGCTGGTGAACCTGGGAGCGGGCGGGATCTTCGGCTTCCTGGGTTCGGCGCTCGAGCCGGAGTCCGAGTCGCCTCCCGAGTCCGCGTCCGAGCCAGCACCCGCCGGCGCGCTCCACCTGCGCCACCCGGCAACAGTCTGCGCGAGCGTCGCGCTGCTGTCTGGCTTTGCCATGATGACGATCCAGACCATCCTGAATCGTGTGGGCGCGCTGGCCCTCGGCGCCTCGCAGTTCACCTTCTCGATGATCGTCGCGTGCTTCGTGCTTTGCATCGCGCTCGGCAGCTTCGCGGTGTCCGCGCTGCGCCGCATCCCTCCGGCACTGCTCCCGGTCTCGCAGTGGCTGCTCGTCGCGATCCTGCTGGCGCTCTACCCGGTGATCGAGGACGCACCCTACTGGGGACACTTGCTGCGCTCCAGCTTCAGCAACCAGGACGCGAACTTCTTTCCGTTCCACCTGGCCGTCTTTGGCGCCATTCTCGGCGTGTTCCTGGTGCCCCTCGCCCTGTCCGGCGCCACGCTCCCGCTGCTCTTCCACCAGCTGCGCAGGGAGGCGGGACAGCTCGGGAGCGCGGCCGGCAGTCTCTACAGCTGGAACACGTTCGGCTCCTTGCTCGGCGCGTTGCTCGGCGGCTACGCCCTGCTCTTCTGGCTGGACCTGCATCAGGTCTACTGGCTGGCCACGATGGCACTGGCGATCGGCGCCGTGCTCCTCTGCGCGCGGGTTTCGCCCCGAGGCCGAACGGTCGGGCTCGTCGGCCTCTGCCTCGCGCTCCTTGCCGTAGGACTTCAGCCGGCGTGGTCCCCTTACAAGCTATCTGCGGGACTGTTCAGACACCGCGAGCCGCTGCCCTACTCGAGAGAGGGAGCGGAAACGTTCTTCGCCGAGTACCGCAAGCTGCGCAGCGGCGACTACATCGCCTACTACAACGACGACCCGTCCACGTCCGTCGCGGTCTTCCGCTACCCGGATTCGAGCGGTGTGCCTGTGACCGCCATCATCAATAACGGCAAGTCGGACGGCAACGTGCCCGGCGACTACCTCACCATGTCGATGGCGTCGCTCTTGCCAGCGCTCCTGACCCCAAAGCCCGAACGCGCCTTCGTCGTCGGCTACGGAACTGGCGTGAGCGTCGCGGAGCTGACTTCCCTCCCCTCGATCCGAGAGGTGCGCGTTGCGGAGATCTCCACCGGCGTGATGGAGGCCGCTCAGTACTTCGAGTCTTACGAGCGTGCTGCCGCGAGTCCCAAGACACGCATCATCGTCGGCGACGCCTACCGCGCGCTGCTCCGCAGCGAGGGACACTACGACGTGATCGTCTCCGAGCCGAGCAACCCCTGGGTGACGGGCGTCGAGATGCTCTTCAGCCTGGAGTTCCTGGAGGCCGCGCGGGCGCGCCTCTCACCGGAGGGCGTCTACCTGCAGTGGTTCCACACCTACGAAACGGACTCCCGCACCGTCGGCGTGGTGCTGCGGACGTTCAGTGAGGTCTTCGAGCAGGTGGGGGTCTGGTACTCGCAGCGCGGCGATCTCATGATCCTGGGCTTCCGTGCCGCGAACGTCCGCATCGACCTCGACGAGCTCGAGAAGCGCTGGTCAAACGGCTTCGCCGCGGCCTTTCACCGCGTCCAGATCGACTCGCTCCCCGAGCTGCTCGCACACGAGCTCTTGCCGCTCTCCGTCGTGCACGCGGCCGACCTGCCCGACGAGGTCCACACCATCGCCCATCCCATTCTCAGCCACAGGGCCGCGCGCGCCTTCTTCGCTCCCGAGGGCCGCGCGCTCCTGCCCGTCAGGCTCACAGCGGAAGTCAGGGCGACCGGCGCCAGCAACTCGCTGCTGCGCCGCTACCGGGAGCGCTGGGGCGGCAGCCTCCCGGACGCCGCGCGACTGAGCATCCTGGGCGAAACCTGCGCCCACCGCGCCGGGCTCTGCGCAACGCTCTTTGCGGAGTGGCAGCACGAGGACCCGGACTCGCCCACTCTGGCCCAGGCTCTGACCACGGCGCGCGGACTGCGCGTCGGGTCCTCGCTCACACCGCGCGTGCTCGAGCTCCTCGGTCACTTCTTCGCGGACGCGGACAGTACGGTTCCGCCGACCGACCTCGACCTGGTGGACGTGCGCAGGGTCTACGAGCGCGCCTACCATCACGCGGCCCCCTTCACTCGCTCGCCGTAGCCTCTATTCCTGAAGCTTTCGCGCGAGCGCTCCTAGCAGGCTGCGGAGAAAGTGACTGGTTGAGGGGTGGTCCTTCCGACGAGGGGGTTCACCGGCCGAGGGGCGGGGCGCGATTCCCGGTTCGAACCGGTCTTGGGCTCCGCTGATCGCGGGGCGGTTTCGCACATGACCTACGTGGCCTCCAGCAGCTTGCGGATCCGGATCAGGTTGTAGGCTGCGGCCGTGAAGGTGAAGACCCAGCCGACCCGATCCGTGCCGCGGTGTCGGGTCTTGCGCATCAGCCCCACGGTCTTCATCCAGCCGAAGACCTCTTCCACCCGTTTGCGAAAACGCTGACTCAGTTCGTAGCCCCGGTGGCGCGTCGTCCGCCCGTCGATCGCGCTGCGTCGATTCGTCGTGTTCTGCGCCACGTGTGGGGTCACGCCCAACTCTCGAAGCTCTTCCACGAACCCCTTCGTGTCGAAGCCCTTGTCTCCGCCCAATGTCCTCCGACGCCCGCCTCCCAGACCTTCCACCATCTCGAGCGCCGCTTCGCGCTCCGCATATCCCGACGCCTGCGTGAGCTTCGCCGCGACCACCAAGCCGTTCCGGTTCTCCGTCACCACGTGTCCCTGGTACGCGAGTCGGGCGCCTTGGCCTCTCATACCGGCGAGTCGTGCGTCGGGATCCGTCGTCGACGCATGCGTCTGGTTGCTCCGCTTCTCGCCTCGGAAGTTCACCGTCGGGTTGCCCGGGTCATCGTCGTCTCTCCGTTCCTCGTCCTTCCGTACGAAGCTCTTCTGGCTCGCCCACGCCTCGATCAGCGTCCCGTCTACCGTGAAGTGCTCCAACGACACCCATCCCTCGGTCTCGGCCTGCTCCAGCACTGCGTCGAAGAAGTGCTCGGCAATCTCGCCCTTGAGCAGCCGGTCTCGGTTCTTCGTGAACACCGTGGCGCTGAACACCACCTCGTCAAGCTCCAGACCCACGAACCAGCGATACAGCAGGTTGTACTCCAGCTGCTCCACCAGCTGCCGCTCGCTCCGGATGGTGTAGAGCACCTGCAGCAGCAGGGCGCGCAGCAGCTGCTCCGGGGGCACGGACGGGCGCCCTACGCCTCTGGCGTAGATCGCGTCGAAGCGCGGCGATAGCCGCTGCAGCGCCGTGTCGACCATGCGCCGCATCGCTCGAAGCGGATGATCATCCGGAATCCGCGACTCCAGCGACACGTAGCTGAACATCCCGCCCTGAAGCGTCCCCTGTCCTCTCACGCCTCCCCCTTTGGGGCTCGCTCCCAAGGTACCCTTCGATGAGGAGTTTTTCAGCAGCCTGCTAGGGCCCGATCACCAGTCCGGGTGCGTGCGAGAGAATCAGCGTGAGGAAGGTCATGAGCTGGGTGAGGAGCCAGGGCAGGGTGACTCCCACGACGATCGCGATGCCGGCGATCTTTGGCACGAACGTGAGTGTCTGCTCGTTGATGCTCGTGATGGTCTGTAAGAGCGAAACGCCCAGCCCGATGAACATCGCGGTGCCGAGGATCGGCGTGGCAACGAACGCCGCGGTTCGCAGCATTTCTCGATAGAGCTCGACAACCAGGTCCATGCTCATGTCAACCCCCTGACCAGTGCCCCAACGACCAGGTTCCAACCATCGACGAGCACGAAGATCATCAGCTTGAGGGGGAGCGAGATCATGATCGGGGGTACGACGATCATGCCCATAGACAACAACGTCGACGCGACGACCATGTCGATCACGAGAAACGGCAAGAACAACATGAAGCCGATCATGAAGGCCGTTCGCAGCTCACTCAGCATGTATGCGGGTGTGAGCGTGGCGATGCCGAGCTCGGAGGGATCCTCCGGCAGGGGCTTGTCCGAGATCTCCTCGAAGAGGAGCAGGTCTTGGTCGCGTGTCTGCCGCAGCATGTACTCGCGAAAGGGCCCGACGGAAGCTTCAAAGGCTGTCGTGTCGTCGATCTCGCCGCGCAGGAAGGGGCCGACCCCCTCGGAGTACGCTTTGGTGAAGGTGCCCTGCATGACGAACATGGTGAGGAACAGCGCTAGCGCAACCAGCACCTGCGTCGGGGGGACAGTCTGGATGCCGATCGCCTGACGGAGCAGGGTGAGAACGATCACGATTCGC
Source organism: Myxococcota bacterium (assembly GCA_965247115.1). Taxonomy (GTDB): domain Bacteria; phylum Myxococcota_A; class UBA9160; order SZUA-336; family SZUA-336; genus JAUXJB01. Next base: position 1,602,849 of record CBDFGR010000002.1, on the reverse strand, counting down.
ACGAAGCAGGTCAGCATCATCACAAGCGCGGGTGCGAGAGAGAGCAGCGTCATCAGGATCGCCAGGCGGAAGGCCGGCGTGAGCTTCTCCGGATTCTCCGTGAGTGCTTCGAGGTCCGCGAGTGCATCGCCGAGGATGCCGCTCTGCTGTGCGTTCGCGACGGACGTGCTGGCGAGCAGGACGGCCGCGATGCCGAAGCAGGCCAGCGCGGCCCATCTCCAGCTCCTACGCATCGAGTCCCTCGAACTTTCCGATCTTCTCGAGGAAGTCGGGCTCGGGCGTTGACTCCGCCCTGGGCAGGTGTCGATCCAGCTTGCCCGAGAAGAGCTCGGTCTCCGTCAGGTCCGCGAGGAAGGTCACTGCGTCTCCGCCCGTGCCGACGAGCAGGCGGTGCCCGCCCACGTCCAGGAGCAAGATCTGGTGACGGTTGGAGAGGCTGCGATTCGCGAGGATCCGGATGTTCGCGTCGGCGCCGCCGAGGGTCTGTCGCCTGCGCCTCGACCACAGCGCCAGACCGCCGCTGAGCGCGCTGATGGCCGCCAACGCGAGCCCCATCTTTGTGAGCGGCGCGACCATGGGCGTGGGGAAGGAGTCGACGCTCGGGTTCCGAGCCGCTGCGTCCTCCCCGGGGGCCGCAGAAGCGGCCGTCGCGCCTATGACCAACGCGGCGTGCGTGAGCACGAGAGCGAGCGCGCGCTTCATTTCAGGGACTCGAGGCGCTCCGCCGGGTTGTTGACCGAGACGACACGCACTGCGTAGCGCTCGTTCACGACCACGATCTCTCCGAGCGCGATGGGATGTCCGTTCACGAGGATGTCGACGGGCTCTCCGGCAAGGCGGTCGAGATCGACGACGGAGCCCTGGCCGAGCTCGAGCAGGTCCTGAATCCGCATCTGCGTCTCGCCGAGCTGCACCGAGACCTGGAGCGGAACGTCCAGTAGCAGCTCAAATCCCTCTTCCCCTTTGGCATCGGTGGTTGCCTCCGGCACGCCTTCCTCCTCAGCTCTGTAGAGCGGCCTCGAGAACCCTTCGCTCGACCCATCCGCGACTGACGATGGAATCGAGCAGGAGCTTGCGATTGATCCGCTCGTCCACCTGGGCGACGGCGAGCTGCTCGCTCGTAATCAGACCCGTGCGAACCAGCTTCTGTCCCGAAGTGCGGTCGACGAATTCGCGCTTGATCATGCGTCGGGTCGTGACCCGGGCCGCGTAGTTGCCGCGGCTGCGACCCATACGCGCCTTGTACACATTCTCGCCTTCGACGAGGAGATCGATGTCTTCATCGACTCGCCGGTCCAGCTCAACAACGTCTCCCTCCGCGAGCGCGTGGATTTTCGAAGTCGAGAGCTTGGTCGTTCCCAGCACCGCGGAGACACGGGCTTTCGTCTCCTGAACGTTGTGCTCCAGGTTCACGCGCCAGTTGGGATCGTTCTCCTCTCCCGCACGGCCGGCCGTCGCCTCGATCAGTGGCTCCAGGCCGGCGTAGGGAAGCACGAAGTAGATCGGGGAAGAGGGCAAGACGTCGCCCGCGATGACGATCTTGCCGATGTGGCAGACCTCCTCGTCCCCGATCGTGCTGAACACGCGGACGTTGCGATCGGCCCGGACGTGCTCGACGCTCAGCGGGAACCAGGGCCTCCACGCGTTCTCCAGGTCGCGTAGCGTCTCCAGGTGAGGCTTCTCGAGCAGGCTCGCCTCGATGTCCGACACCTCCCGATCCACTGGCTCGCCCACGCCGAGCCCGCCCATCAGCGCATCGATCAGGGCGTAGAGGATGTTGGTCGGGAAGACCATGACGGAGTAGCCGCGCAGCGGATCCAGGCGCATGACCTCGAACAGGCACGCCTGGGACTCGAAGTCCTTTCGGAAATCGCCGAACTTCTTGAGCTCTACACCGAAGGACTCGGCGCGGATCGGGAAGCGCAGGCTCTTCGTCAGTGTCACCTGGACAAGTGGGCCCAGCCGATCGAAGACCAGGTCGAGCACCGGGAGGCGCCGCCGGATGATGCGATCCTGGCTCCAGCCCGGATCGGAGAAGTCCATGGGAGTGGCATTCAGGAGCGGGACGAGGGATCCCCGGGACGTCGGGACCTTCCCGTCGATTACAGCCTGAAGGAGCTGATCGATCTCTTCTTGTTCTAGAATGCGTTCTGTCACTGAACGACAAACTCCGTAAAGAACACGCGCTTGACCTTGCCCGAGACCAGCAGCGAGTTGATCCGCAGCAGGATCTCCTCGCGGAGGAAGTTCTTCCCCTCGATCGTGCGGACCTCCTCGAAGGACTTGCTTCCCAGCAAGCTGATGATCAGATCCCGAATCTGAGGCATGCGTTGATCGAGCTCGTCGGAGAGCTCCGGCATGGAGAGCTCCAGCTCGGTCTTGAGCTTGAGGTAGCGGTCGCGCTCGCGATCACTGATGTTCACGACGAAGGAATCGAGTGGGACGATCTTGCCGATGTGGTTGCTCTTGCCACCCGCTTCCTCTCCTGCTGCGGCCACGAACGCGAGCGGCAGGACGACACCGAGCTCGGCCTCGTAGTCGATCCCCTCCGTTGCTGCTGCGACCTCGGCCGAGGCCGCAGGCGGCTCCGTCGCTGCGCGCCCGGTCTCCTGACCCTCCTCGGCGTCCGGCCAGAAGACCAGGATCCCCGTCGCGGTGACAGCGAGTGCCACCACCAGACCGGCGCCGAGCACGAAGGCCCCCCTCCGAGCGGAGGGGGATGCTTCTGGCTCCTCTACCTCAGGCGTCGCCTCTTCTTCTGCCATGTCTCATGTCCTCAACGATTACTGTCCCAGACCGACCAGGCTCGACAGCAGGTCGCTCGAGGTCTGGATGGTTCGCGTGTTCGCCTGGAAGGCCCGCTGAGCGATGATCAGCTTGACGAACTGGTCCGCCAGGTCGCTGTTCGACTGCTCCAGGAAGCCGGATCGAATCGCGCCGAAGGCCGCCTGATTCGGCGAGCCGACGATCACGTTTCCCGAGGCGGAGGTCTCGGTGTAGTTGTTTTTGCCAAGGCGAGAGAGCCCGTTCACGCTCGGGAAGGTGGCCAGCGCCACTTGAGCGAGGCGCGTCACCTGTCCATTCGAGAAGGAGCCGGTCACAAAGCCCGACTCGTCGATGGCCACGCTCTGCAGCGAGCCGGCCGAGAAGCCGTCCTGGTCCATGAAGCGGACGAAGTTGTTCACGCCCGCAGCAGTGGAGCCGCCGAACTGCGTCGTCCGGTCAGCCCCTGTACCGCCTTCCGTGAGCGAGTTGCCGAAGTCGAAGCCGATGGTGGCGGTGTTGGCACCGTCCGCCCAGCGAAAGAGCTGCGGCGTCGGCTCTGCGGCACCGTCGAGAGCCCCGTCCCCGTCGTGGTCGAACTGGATCGACAGGGCGGCGGCAGTCTCGAGGCTCAGCACACCGGTACTGTCGAAGTCGAGCGTACCGCTCTGGACCGGGATGAACTGTGTCTGCGCGCCAGCAGGACCCTGAGCGAAGGCACCGCCGTACGCCGCCATGTCCAGGTCGCTGCGATTCACGCCCGCGAACCAGACCCAGCGGTTCGCCACCGCGTCATCCTTGCGGAAGTGAATGGTGACGTTTCGCGGATTGCCGAGCGAATCGAAGACTCGGATCCCCGTCTGGAAGTTGGAGTGACTGATGGGATCCAGGTGGTCGAACGGGTTCCCCGCAGGAATCGCCGTGTCGTTCGGGTCGATGTTGACGTTCACGTCGACCGCAGCCGTGGCGGAGGGCACAGAGGCCGTGTTCGACAGGACGACCGCTCCGAGTGCGCCGTTCGGGAGCCCGCCGGGTGAGATGCCAAAGCCGAGCACCGACTGGCCCTGGGCGTTGACCAGCTGCTGCGTGCTGTCCAGCCGGAACAGGCCCGCGCGCGTGTAGGAGATGCCCGTGGTGTCCTGCAGGACAAAGAAGCCGCCGCCATCGATCGCGAGGTCCGTCGTCACGTCCGTGGCCTCGAGCGAGCCCTGCGTGAAGCTCTGGTTCACGCCCGCGAGCCGCGCACCGGCGCCGATCTGGCCCGCGCTTCCCGATCCCGCGAGATTCCCCGCCAGCACGTCCTGGAACTCGGCGCGGGACGCCTTGAAGCCCGGAGTGTTTACGTTCGCGATGTTGTCACCAATGATGGAGATCTGCTGCCCCGCAGCATTCATCCCCGACACACCCGCAAAGAGACTGGTCAGAATTCCCATGTCAGCATGCTCCTCTACTGGATCCGAAGGATTTGGGTTGGGTCGATGTCCTGGCCACCAACGACCAGAACGGGAAAGCCATCAACGACGCGCACACTCGTCACGACCCCCGCCGTGGTGGTGGCGAGTGAGGTGCGCTGATTGTTCGCTCCGCTGGCTTCGACCTGAAAGCCGTAGGTCGAGCCCGTGGAGAAGACGAGCGGATTCGCGTCCGGGTCCACCGCGAGCTCTCCGTTCGGCAGCTCCGTCAGCGAAAAGAAGATGAGCTCGACAGGATCCTGCCCCGGCGCCTGCAAGCGTGGAGACCCGTTCGAGAAGCTCAGCGTGTAGTGGCCCGGGGCGTAGATCGCGCCCTCTCCGGCGCCGCTTGCCGCGAGCCCGAAGAGGTTGCCGGATGCGTCGCTGGCGAGGAAGCTCAGAAACTCGGCGTCGGTCTGATTCAGCTCGAAGCCGAGCTGGATCGACTCCCCCGTTGCGGGAACGAGCAGCTCGTCGACGTCTACCTCGATCTGCCTGCCGATCAGAGCGACCGGGTCGAGCGTCGGTCCGGCCTGTGTGCGATTCGTCGCCTCGATCAACGACTCGAGTCGTTCGTTGACCTCCCGCAGCTGGTCGGCCTGAACGATGGACTGCTCCAGCTGACTGAAGGTCGCCAGCTGCGCGCTCAGCTCGCTCGAGTCCTGCGGGTTCAGCGGATCCTGGAACTGGAGCTGCGTGAGGAAGATGCGCAGGAACGCATCTCGGTCCAGCCCTGCCTGTTCCAGTGTGGTCGTCGAGCTCTCGAAGGAATCGGTGGTGGGCGTCAGTGCTGTTACTTCTTCCATCTTCCGCTCCTATCCACTCAGATGGTCACGTCGACGGTGCCGAGGCTGTTCGGCGATACGCGCGGCAGTGGCAGCAGCACGTCGGTATGAGCTCCTGGGAGCCCCTGGCGCATCCCGTCCCGCGTCTCTCTGTCGCCGGCCGAGCCGCGGGAGCCGAACTTGTCAGCCTCGTCCCTGGCCGTTCGCGCCTCTAGCTCGAGGTTCTCCATCCGGAGTCCCATGCCCTCCAAGGCTTGGCGCAGCTCTGGCAGGTGGCGCGCCAGCACGTCAGCGATCTGCCCGTGCTCTGCCACGAAGCTCACGAAAACGCTCTGATCCGTGACGACGACGCGCAGGCTCAGCTCGCCGAGCTGTGGCGGGTGGAGCTGGATGCGCGCCTGACCCCCTCCGGCCTGAGTGAGCAGACGCGCCTCGCGGATGATCTCCGTCTCGTTCTCGACGGGCAGCTCGGGCAGGGCGCGAGGCTCGCGCGTCGGAGCGGTGTCCTGGGTAGCGCTCTGGGCCTGCGGCGCGCTCGTCAGCTGTGCCTGTGGGATCGATGAGGAGCTCGCGTCCTGTTTGATGCGCGCTCCGTTCTGGCTGCCGAGCTCGGATAGCTCCGCCGTGGTCGGGCGAGACGTCTCCCTTCCCGGATCGTCGCTTCCCTGGGAGAGGGAATCGAAAGACGGAAGGGAACCTCCGGCGCTCGTGCGCGGCGCACTCTCGGCGCGCGCCTCGGATTCCGGAGCCGCCTGCTGTTGCGGGATCCCGTCAAAGCGCGCAGTGGCTGGTGGCGTGGAGCGGGCTTCTCCAGGCGTAGAGGACTCGCGCGTTGCGGCAACCGCTGTCTGCTGAGCAGCGTCCGACAATCGGGCGTCGTCCGCAGGATTGCTGGCCGGGCGCTCCCGTAGCTCCGTCAGATCCCGCAGCTCAGGCAAGTCCGCCACGCGCCCTGTACTACGCTCCGAAGTGTGGCCCTGCTCGGGCAGGCCGGCTGCCGCCTGGAGTGCGCTGGCGCTTTCACTAGACGGGCTCGGACCATCGTGTCCACCAGCAGCGTTCCCGCTCGTCGCCGGGTCTGTCGGGACGGACGGTTGCAAGCCAGGTCCGGTAGTCGTCTGCGCGAGCTGCGGGAGCTGCGACGTTTGCGCGAGCTGCGACGTTTGCGCGACTCGTTGTGCGAGTGCTTCGAGAATACTCGCGGGCTGCTCGCCAGCCGAGCCCGAAGAGGAGCGGCCCTCTGTGGAGCCCAGCTCCGGATCAGAGGCTTCCTGTTGCTCCTGGGAAGTCGCCAGGCGCGCCGCGCCCACATCGAGGAACCCCATCATCCTGGGCGCCCCCGGCGCCGGAAGCTCGGCGGGAGCCGCTTCCGGATCGAGCTCGATCAAGAGGTTCTCGACGGCGGTCGCCGCCGGCTGCGCGCCGAGTAGGAGGTCTGCCGTTCGGAGCGCGCCGTGGAAGGAATTTGCAGACTCCGCCTCGATCGGTACGGGAGTTTCGATGCCGGCCCGTTCGACCGTGCCGTCGAGCCCGCCGACTGCCTCCATCAGGCGCGAGAGCGGTAGCGCTTCGCTCATCGCTTCTCCCCCGCCATCAGCCGCGAGATCCGCACAGCTCGGTCCGCGGCCATCACGTTCAAGATCTTCCCGGCCTCGCGTGTCTTCATTGCTGCCAGGACGTTGGCGGCGAGCTGTGCCGGGAGCTTCTCGAGCAGCTGCGCGGCGCTCTTCGGTTTCATCGCCTGGTAGAACGAGATCAGGGTCTTGAGGTCGTGGTCTGATTTCTCCTCTCCGGGAGCGAGTGCGGCGGACACCTCCGCGCTCAGGGCGCTGAGTTCTACGAGCCGGCGCTCGAGATCCTCTTCGAGCAGCTTGAGCGCGCCCTTGCGGGCCTCGAGCTCGAGTGCCTGCACCGCGAGACTGGGGTCCGCAACGGCGCGCGGGACGTCGCCCGGCTCCGCAGCCACGGGCAGCGGCAGGATGAGGAGTGCCGACGCGATGAGCGGCCGCGGGATCATGGCTCCTCTCCCGGGCGGCCCCGCGTGAGCTCGTCCAGGCGACGGCTCTCGGCACGCCGGGCCTCCTGGCGAGCACGCTCCTCGCGGCGCGAGATCGCGTTCTCGATGGCGCGCACGCGCAATTTCGCCTCTGCGACACCTTCGCGGGCTGCCTCCGCGGCAAGTTGCGCCACCCCGAGCTCGCCGCTCAGTGACTCATCTCTCGTCGTGAGCCACAGCTCGCGCCGATGCGCGGCCGTGATCGCGGCCGCGTCGAGCTGCTCACCCGCGTCCAGTGCGCGGGCGCGTCGCGACTCCTGGGCCGAGGCATGGACGTCGTCGAGGGCTCCCTGGACTCGTCGCACGCTCGACTGGGTCTCACCAAGTCCGCGCAGCGCGCGGTCCGTCTCCAGCTTGGCGAGGCGCCGGATCACGTGGAGCTTGGAGCGCCTCACTGGACTTCCTCCACCAGTGCGCGTTCGAGCTCGCTCCAGGAGTTGGCCAGCGACACCGACGTTGCGCGCTCCTGCTGCAGCAGCTGCTGGATGAGTGGCCTGCGCTGAATCGCCTCGTCGACGCTGGCATCGCTGCCCGCTGCGTAGGCCCCGACCTGAATCAGATCTTCCGCATCGCGGTACGCGGCGAGCAGGCGACGCAGGTGCGTGGCGTGCCCCCGGTGTACGTCGTCGGTGACGAGCGGCATCGCGCGGCTCACACTGCTGAGGACATCGATCGCGGGAAACTGACCGCGATCCGCAAGATCGCGTGAGAGGACGATGTGGCCGTCCAGGATCGCGCGGAGGCTATCCGCGATTGGATCCTCCATGTCCCCGCCCTCCACGAGCACGGAGTAGATGCCAGTGATGCTGCCACTGTTGGTGCGCCCGGCTCGCTCGAGCAGCTTCGGCAGCTCGGCGAACACGCTGGGCGTATAGCCCTTGGTCGTTGCGGGCTCGCCCCTCGCCAGACCGATCTCGCGCGCGGCAAAGGCGAAGCGCGTGATCGAGTCCATCAAGAGCAGCACGTCCGCGCCCTGGTCTCGGAACCACTCCGCAATGGCCGTCGTGACGTAGGCGCCTCGGGTGCGTAGCAGCGGAGAGCAATCTGCGGGAACGGCGACCACGATAGTGGTCTCGCGCGCGACGCCGATCTCGCGCTCGATGAACTCGCGCACCTCTCGGCCTCGCTCCCCGATCAGGCCCACGACGCGGACGTCGGCGTTCGTGCCGCGCACGATCATCCCGAGTAGCGTGCTCTTGCCGACTCCGGAGCCCGCGAAGAGACCTACCCGCTGGCCTCGCCCCAGCGTCGCGGTGCAGTTCACGGCGCGTACGCCCACGTCGAGCGGCGTGTCGATGACAGGTCGGTCGAGCGGAGAGATCTGCTCGCGATACAGCGGCGCGAACGCCTCCGGTAGGAGCGGCGGCCCCTGGTCGATCGGCTCTCCGACCGCGTCGACCACGCGACCGAGCATGCGCTGCGTCACGGGGACTCCCGCCTCGCGGGAGCGCGGCCAGACCCGGGCTCCAACGGCCGCGCCGCTCATGGGGCCAAGGGGCATGAGCTGGATGGACTCCGCACGGAAGCCGACGACCTCGGCCGCCGTCAGTCCCAGCGGTGTCTCGATCTCGGCCAGGCCGCCGATCGGAAGCTCGAGGCCGTGCGCCTCGGCGACGACCCCACGCACAGCAGTGAGTCGACCACCCACGGGCGGGCCGAGGGTTCCAACAACGTCCAGCAGCGCCTGGGGAGTCGACATCAGTCTTCCTCGTCCAGGGTCTGGAGCTTCTGCAACGCCGCGTCGAGAATCCGTTCGGGCCGACCCTCGTAGCAGCGCGTCGGCGTCTCGAGCAGCACGCAGCCGCGGGCGACAGACGGGTCGGCCTGGGTCTGGATCGATGTCTCCGCGAGCTCCGACTCGAGCTCGGCCAGGTGGATGCGGATCAGTTCGAGATCCTGCGGGTTCACGCGCAAGACGGCGCTGCCCTCGTCCCGGATTTCCTCGATGCAGGTGCGTGCCATGCGCACGACCGTATCGCCTGGCTGCTGCAGCTCGCCCCGCAGAATGCGGCGCGCTATCTCGCTAGAGATGGCGAGCAGCTCGCCCTCCAGATCATCCAGCCTCTGCTCCCGCACCCGCGCCATCGACGCTGTTACCGCCTGTAGCTCGCCGAGGATAGGCTGGAGCTCCTTGTGCGCCGCTTCGCGTCCGATCCGCTCGCCCTCGTGGAGTCCGCTCTTGTACGCCTGCTCTGGAGTGATCTCACGCGCGGGTCCCGGTTCGAGCCGTTCGAACTCGGTGTGCTCCTCGAAGGTCTGAGGCGCCGGTGCCGCGTCAGACTCGTGCAGGTCGACCAGCTCGGGGCGGCGCAGGAACTCAGACGAGCTCATCTTCGCCCCTCCCCGGAATCACGATCTCGCCACGGTCCACCATCTCGCGCGCGATGTTCGCGATCTTCTGCTGCGAGCCCTCCACCTCCGAGAGCCGCACCGGCCCCATCGTCTCCAGGTCCTCGACGAGCGAGGCCGAGACGCGCTGCGAAACATTCGACAGGAACTTGTCGAGCATCTCGGGCTCGGCGCCCTTCAGCGCGAGCACCAACGTCTGGTTATCGATGTTACGCAGGACCGTCTGGATGCCGCGGTCGTCGACTCCCAGCATGTCCTCGAAAGTGAACATGCGCTCGCGAATCAGGTCCGCGATCTCCTCGTCCTGCTCCGAGATCGCATCGAGCAGCGCCGACTCGTTCGTCCGGTCCATGTTCATGAACAGCTGGACTGCCAGGTCGACGCCTTCCATCTCCTGCGACTGCGACGCCCCCTCGAAGCCTGCGATCTCTCGCTCGAGCGCGCGGTTGAGCTCCTCGAGCATGTCCTCGCCGATCTTCTCCATGCGCGCCAGGCGCATTACCACGTCTACGCGCAGCTCTTCCGGTAGCGAGAGCAGCACCTGGGCGGCCTGGAGCGAAGGCAGCTGCGACAGGATCAGCGCGCAGGTCTGCGGGTACTCGCGCGTCAGGATGCGCCCGATCACGCGTGGGTCGATCTCGACCAGAGTGTCGGAGATCTTGCCGATGTCGATGTCTTCGCGGCCGAGAATGGCCTCGAGCCGATCCTCGTCGAACACCTGACGGATCAGGGACTCGACGCGCTTGCTCTGGACGCCGGCGAGCTCGTGCCCGCCTCCGAACAGGCGCTCCTTGAATTCGCCGGCGATCCCCCTCAACACCTCTTCGGAAGGGTGACCCAGTTCGGTGTCGGCCCGATTGATGCGAGCGAGATCCCTGTCCCCCAGGTGACGCAGGACCTCCATCGCGACCTCCTCGTCGAGGAGACGCAGCACCACTGCGACCCTGTGCGGGCCGGTGATGCGCCGTTTTCCGCGGCTTACTCGCGCAGCCATTGTCTCATCGTATTGGCTGCCAGCCTGGCGTCATCCTTGGAGATGGGAATCACGAGCTCACCCTGTTTTGGTAGCTCCAGCATTCCGGTCTCGCCCTGTTGCTGCGTCGGACCCGATGCGATCACATTCGCCACAGACAGCTGCTTGAGTGCGGGCCGTAGCACGAAGAAGATCAGCATCACGATCCCGCCCAGGAGCGCGAGGGTGCGCGCGACCGAGGGCAGAAGCAGGAAGAGCTCGGGGCTGCGCCAGAGCGGTAGGCTCGCGGCGGAGCCCACGTCCTGGAGCGGGGACCGGAACTGCAGGTTCTGCACGGCAATCTGATCGCCGCGCTCCTCGTTGAAGCCCACCGCGCGCTGCACGATCTGGGTGATTTGGCCGATCTCCTCCGCGCTGCGAGGCTCGTAGACGGGCTTCGGAGGAGCTGCCTCCTCCTCGCCGGGAGCTGCTTCAGGAGTCGTGTAGTTTCCGTCGACGAGCACGGCCACCGACAGGCTCTGCAGGCTGCCCATGGGGATGACGGTGTGGCTCTTCGTGCGGCTGACCTCGAAGTTCGTGGTCGCGCGGGTCACGGTCTCCGTCGAAGGCGGCCCGGCCGCAGTGGTCGCTCCTGCGCCACCGGGCACGTTCGTCGGCGTACCGGGCACACCACCAGCACTCGCGCTGCTCTCCGAGCGCTCTTCCTCTGTAACCTGCTCGCTCAGCACGGCGGTCTCGTCGGGGTTGATGCGATCCTGGTTCTCCTCGATCCGGCGACGGTCGATCAGCGCTGAGACCGTGACCACCGAGCGGCCCTCGCCGAGGGCCGCGTCGAGCAGCGTCTGCGCGCGCTCGGAGAGGTTCTTCTCGATCACGCGCTGCGCGTCGAAGGCTGCCGTCGCGAGGCCCTCTCCATCGCTGGATCCCGCACGTGCCAGCAGGCGACCCTTGGTGTCGAGTAGTGTGACCTGATCCGCTACGAGTCCGTCGACCGCCGCGGAGACGAGGTGTCCAATCCCGGCCGTCTCGCCCACGCCGAGCGCACGGCCGCCACGAAGCTTCACGACCACGGCCGCGCTCGCCTTCTTCTGCTCGCGGCGGAACACGGCGCGCTCGGGGATGTTGATGTGAACGCGCGCGAACTCGATCGAGTCGATCTGGCTGATCGTGCGCGAGAGCTCTCCTTCGAGCGCCCTGCGGAAACGCACCTTCTCCTGAAAGGGCGTCAGTCCGAGTCCGGAATCATTGAAGACCTCGAAGCCCACGGGTCCGGCGCTAGGCAGGCCCTGGGCAGCGAGCTCCAGGCGCATGTCGTACACACGCGGGAGCGGTACCTGAATGGTGGTGCCGGCGTGAGTGAGCTTGAACGGGACCTGACGGCTCCGGAGTTGCTCCACGATTGTCTGGGCGTCGCTCGGACTGAGCTCGGAATAGAGCGTGGTGTACTGGGGCCTGCTGGCCAGGTTCACGAGAAGCGCCAGGGTGCCACCGGTGATCAGGGCGATGGACAGCGCCGCGATGCGCTGGGCGGAGTTCAGGCCCTGCCAGAACTTGCCCAGATCAGCGAACAGCTTTGCCAGTCGGTCCACGCTTTTCCTCTACACCTGTGTCTGAAGCAGCCGGTTGACCGCTTCGATCATCCGGTTGCGTATCTCCATCATCAGCCGGAACGAGCCTTCAGCGTTCGATACTGCGACCATGGTCTCGTGAATGGAGCCCTCACCGTCGACGCTGAGCTCCTTGATCTTTCCAGCCGCGTTCACCTGATCACTGTTTGCCTGCTTGAGGACGCGCGTGACGGTCTCCGCGAAGTCTTCGCCCCCCGTTTTCTGCGTGAAGCGCTTCGGATCCGCAAAGACGCCACCACCGATCGGATCTACCGCCATCAGCTGGTCCTTCCGATGCGGAGCGCGCGCTGCGCCATCTCGCGACTCATTCGCAGCGCCGCGAGGTTTGCCTCGAAGGAGCGCCTCGCGTTCATGAGGTTCACCATCTCCTCCACGATCTGTACGTTCGGGAGCCGCAGGATGCCGTTCTCGTCTGCGTCCGGATGACCCGGGCTGAACACCTCTCGCGGCGGACGCGAGTCGCTCACAATCTGCTCGACGGAGGCGGTGCGAAAGCTGCGCCGCAGCCGCTCACCGAAGGCCCCTTCCAGCGGTCGAGCCCGCAACACCGCGTCCATCCGACGATACGGTCCGCCCTCTGGAGTACGGGTCGAGTTCGCGTTCGCGAGGTTCGAGGTCGCCAGGTCGACCCGGAGTCGCTCGGCCTGGAGGCCGGACGCCGAGAGTTTCAACGACGTGAAGAAGCTCATCGCGTCTCCCTCGCGATCGGGTTGAGACCGCCCCACTTGTCCATCAGCTCGAAGGTGACCTGGTAGAGCATTCCGTTCTCGGAGAGCTTGAGGAACTCCTGCTCGAGGGAGACGTTGTTGCCATCGAGCCCTGCGGGAGCCCTGGATTTCTGGAGCAGAGAGCCGCTCTCGTCGAGGCGCTCCGAGCTCATGTGTCGGGAGTCGCTGGTTCTGACCAGGAGAGGTGCCGCCTCGTCGAGACGCGACCGCAGTGCCAGATCGAACGCGGTGTACCCTGGCGTGTTTGCATTGGCGATGTTGGACGCGATCACGTCGTGGCGCAGGCTGTGGTGCGCCAGAACCTTCTCGAGGACCGAAGAGAGCGGGTTGTCGATCAGGCCCATGGGCAGAAACCTTCCCCGTGCATATCCGCGCTGCACTTGAGCAATCGCCGTGCCAGGAGCTTCGCCGGCGCGGTCGCAGACATGCGGGCTCAGGCGTGCTGAGCGAGTCCATACGCGACAGGCCACGGGGCAGTTCTTGCCTGGGTCCTGTGGGACCCGGCCGCGGGCGGCCGCGGCCACCCACCTCCGCTCAGGGCTATGCCCTTCGCTGCGCGCGCCGCTCGCGCGGCGCTTGCAGGGTTGCTGGTGGTGGCTGGGAGTCGGAGGTCGGGATCATCCCCCGCAGGACCGTGTAGCGGTGTCCGAGGCGTGCTCGACGCGGGTCCAGCTGAGTAGCGAGGTCCTGCGGGGGATGATCCCGACCTCCGACGGGGCGAGTCGCGAACGGGCCGCACCACCTTTCATTCAGGCTTCTGCCTTTGCAGTGCGCTCCTGGGTGGTGGGGGGGCGGGCTGTGCCGGTTCGGGGGAGGGTGGACGGTTCGGTGATCTCGTACTCTCTGATCTTGTTGCGCAGCGTGCGCAGGCTGATGCCGAGCTCGCGCGCTGCTTGCGTCCGGTTTCCCTGTAGACGGGTCAGGGTGTCGACGATGAGCCAGCGCTCCATTGCGCGGATGGTTCGGAAGGCGGGTCGTTCAGAAGTCTCGTTTCGAGGCCGGTCCGGCGGTACGACGAAGGCGAGATCCTCTGGACGCACCGCGCGGTCGCCTCGCGTCAGCACGAGTCGTTCGATGACGTTCTCGAGCTCGCGTACGTTACCCGGCCAGCTGTGTTCCTCGAGCAGTCGAAGGGTCTCGGCTGGGAGCGACGGAACCGGGCGGCCCCCCTCCGCGTGCCGCCTCAAGAAGTGCTCGACAAGCAGTGCCACGTCACCGGGACGATCGCGCAGTGGTGCGAGGCGCACCGGGACGACGTTCAGCCGGTAGAACAGATCCTCGCGAAAGCGTCCAGCCGCCACGTCCTTTTCCAGATTGCGGTTCGTGGTCGCCACGATCCGGAAGTCGACCTGGAGGGGTCTCCTGGCTCCGACCCTCTGTACTTGCCGTTCCTGGATCACGCGGAGGAGCTTCGCCTGTGGTTGTAGCTCCAGCTCACCGATCTCGTCGAGCAGGAGCGTGGTTCCGTGCGCCAGCTCGAACTTGCCGATGGAGCGGCCGATGGCGCCGGTGAACGCGCCCCGCTCGTGCCCGAACAGCTCGCTCTCGACGAGACCGCTGGGCAGGGCGGCGCAGTTGACGCAGACCATCTCCCGCTCGCGCCTCGGAGATGACGCGTGAACGAGCGCGGCGAGGAGCTCTTTTCCCGTGCCGCTCTCGCCCTCGATCAGGATCGTCGCTTCGCTGGCCGCGACGGACCGCAGCAGCTCGAGCGTTGCGTGCACGGCGGGATCGCCGCTCACTAGAGGCGTGGGCGGACTCAGGATGGCCGTTGTGCTGGACTCGTCGACCAGCCTGTCGATGGAGCGGAGCAGGCTCTCGTACTCGAAGGGAGACGCCAAGTAGTCCGTAGCGCCCGCACGCAACACTGCTACCGCCGCGCCCACGCTGCGATCACGGCCTATGGCCAGTGTCGGGACCGAGTGCGCCCGTGCCTGCTCGAGCAGAGTCTCTTCGGGCTCCGTGATGGCTGCGGCCTCGATCACGAGCGCGTCGAGGCGACCAGAGACGAGCGCGCCACTTGCGGCGTCGCGGTTGCCGAGCTCGCGCACGGGGTGCCCGCTGCGTTCCAGTGCAGCCCGCACGAGGCCCTGCTCGCCGAGATCCAGGTACCCGATCATGTCTTGTGGGACCGCGTCTTGTGGGACCCGGCCCGCGGGCGGCCGCGGGCCACCCACCTTCGCTCAGGCCTGCGGCCTTCGCTGCGCGCGCCGCTTTGCGGCGCTTGCGGGTTGCCGTGTCGTGCGGTGGACGCGTTTGCTGGCGGAGGTGGGGCTAGGTTGCGAGGGGGGGGGCCGCTGTGTGGGGGGCGGCGGTTGCGGGCTCGTCTTCGTTGTACGCGTTGTAGCCTCGCGCGCATGGTCTTGATCTCGTCTTGGGCGCGAGCGCCACGGGCGAAGAGGCTGTCGCCTTTTGGCGGATCCGTGGCACCGGTGTGGAGGAGTAGGTAGGCGTACGCCTCTGCCCACCAGTCTTCCGCGCGGTCGTGCTCGGCCTGGAGGAGACGCAGCGCGCGCTCGGGCTTCTCGCTGCGGGCGGCGACCCGGGCCAGTGCGACGATCCCCGCTTTGCGAAAGGGTTCGGAGGCGGCGTCCGGGGCGTCCGAGAGCGTGAGTCCTCGTGACAGCCGGTTAAGAGCCAGCGCATCCTGGCCCAGGGCGACCTCGATCTCCCCGAGGCGGAGCAGCACAGGTCCCACGAAGGTCGGCTCCGAGAACGATTCGACCGCTCGCGCGAAGGTGAGAGCCGCGCGCTCGAGGTCTCCCCGTTGCACGTACGTTTCGGCCGCGACCGCGGCGACGGCCAGCGCGAATGGCCCCGCGGCGCCACTGTCGGCGAGCACCATCATGCGCCGCGCCGCATTGACGTCTTCTGCGCCAGGCAGACGACACGTGACCTCGCGCCACGTTCCGATGCCGCGGCGCAGCGGCCGCGGCTCACGGCGCTGCAGCGTGCGTGCCCAGCGGGCACAGCGATTGTGATCTCCCGCCAGCATCTGGGACTCGATCGCGAGCAGAAGGACGTCTTCGTCCATCGTTTGGGGTCGCAGGTAGCGACCCGTGTCCGCGAGAACCGAGGGGTCTGGCTCGATCTGCCGGGTTGCGATTCTTGCAAGGTCGCTGGCGAGCCAGGTAACCAGATCCGTGTAGGCCAGGTGCTGAACGATGCCGGGCGGAAGCGTGACCGCGAGTGAGCCCAGACGGCGTCTCTGCTCCTGTGGGGTATCTCCGGGACTGGGAGCAGCCTGTACGAGATAGGTCAGCAGTCCGACCGCTGGAATGAAGGTCGTGCTCTGCACGAGAGGAGCTGTCCCGGGGGGAAGCGGGACCGAGTCGTTGTGGAGAGCACGCTCCGCCTCGAGCGTCTCGACGGCCGCGAGCGCAGCGACCTCGGTACCGGGAGCGAGCTCCGTCGCGCGAGTGGCGGACTGAGAGGCCTCCTTGAATGACACGAGGCGGCGCTGCGCGCGGGCTAGCAGCATGGCGGCGATCGCGCGGGTGGGACGCGAGGCGGTTCCCGCGACGATCGGATCGAGGAGCTCGGGAGCGGCGCGCCACTCGCGCGTGTGTAACAGGGCGAACGCGAGGTTCACCGCGACCAGCGGCTCGAGGGGTACGTCGGCGCGGAGGACGCGCCGGTAGAGCGCAATCGCTTCTCCGTAGCGCTCCAGCTTGACGAGACTGTCCGCGTGCCGCCGGGAGACCCAGTCGCGAGTCGCGGGGCTGACCGCCTCCAGGTCGATCATCGCGAGGTGCTCGATCGCGCGAACCGGAGCGCGGTCCACGTAGGCAGCCTCCGCCAGCGAGAGCTGGGCCGCCCTTCGGTAGGACTCAGGGAGGTCTCTCTCCAGGAGCGTGCGCAGTGCCGCACGTGCCTCTCTCGCGAAACGGAGCTCGAGATAGATCTGACCGATGCGCAGGCGGGCGCGATTCGCCTGGGGCAGCTCCCCGTCGAGACGCAGCGCCTCGCGGTAGAGCTCGATCACCTGGAGCCGATAGAGCGGCGGCAGGTCCGCGCTCAGGTTGTCAAGGAGCTGGGCCCGCAGGTGCTGGGTCGGCGCGTCTTCGGCGAGCTCGGGCGTCCCGAGGATCTCGAGAGCCTGCGCCGTCTGGCCGTCGGCGAAGAGTCGCGCCGAGACCAACGCGGGGCCGTCGAGCCCTCGCGCGAGCATCTTCACCAGCGCGTCCTCTGGCAGCGAGGGCACCTCGCGCAGCGAGATGAGCAAGTCGTCTTCGAGCCGGTCGAGCACGCGCAGGACCAGCCGCCGATCCAGGGTCGGCAGGTTCTCCGCGGCGGCGTCGATCTGATCGCGCACGAGTTGCTGCTCGACCCACTCCCGGAAGCGCTCCTGCCAGACCTTCGAATCGATCAGCGTCGGCGCTTCCTGCGCAAGCGCGTGGTCAGCTCCGGACAGCGCGAGTGCGAGTGACAGTACCGGGCCGAGCCTGCGCAGACCCCCCGCAAACGCCCCGATGGCAGCGCGAAGAGCGAAGGCCCTAGGTCTCCGGGGAGGCGGGTAGCCCCCGGCCGCCCGCGGGCCCAGTCCCGCAAGACAGGTACCGGGTCCCGCGAGGGGGGGCAACTTGGAACCGGGACACAACACGGCGTCGCGCACTGCAACCCGTGTGCCTCCGCGCGGCGTGGGTCCGGGGTGGGCACGGAGCAGCGCCGGTGGACACGCTCGAGCCAGGCGGGACTTTCCGCCCGGCAGATATTACCGACGGAATCCCGGCAGACCTGCTCCCCCGTTGACGGGATATCGTCAGAGTCCGATCTGGGCGGACTGCGCAAAGACGCGGCGCGAAGAGACGCGGCTCCTGAAAGCGGATATATTTCGCGAGCCATGATCATCGTGATGAAATCGGACGTTCTCCCGGACTCGGAAGAAGTGCACCGGGTCGTGCGGATGGCGGAGAGCTACCCAGACGTGCGTACGGAGGTACGTGCGATCCAGGGTGCGACACGCGCGCTGACCGAGGTCTACCTGCTTGGCTCGACCGGGTCTGTCTCGGAGGAGCAATTCGACGAGTTCTCTGCGGTCGAGCGCGTGATCCGGATCCGCGTGCGCTACCGCTCGATCGGGCGTCACGAAGGACAGGGCGAGGCCGTCGGCTTCGAGCACAACGGCGTCCACTTCAGCCAGGAGAGCTTCCACGTCTTCCCAGGACTGTGCGCCGTGGACACCCCGGAGAGCGTGGAGGCCACGTTCCGTGTGCTGCACCAGCTCGGCATCGAAACCACGCGGGCCGGTGCCTACAAGCCGCGCACGAGTCCCTACGACTTCCAGGGTCGCGGCGCGGAGTGCCTCCCCTATTTGTTCGACATCGCCGGCAAGTACGGGATCCGCGTGATCTCCATGGAGGTCTGTCACGCCGGGCAGGTGGACGAGATCCACGACGCGCTCCAGGCCGCCGGACAGCCGACCAGCGTCATGCTGCAGATCGGCACGCGTAACGCCCAGAACTTCGAGCTGCTCAAGGTCGTCGGCTCGCAGCAGGACTACCCCGTGCTCTTCAAGCGCGGGATGGGCATCACGCTCGAGGAATCGCTGAACGCGGTCGAGTACGTTGCCTCGGGGGGCAACCACAAGATCATCTTTTGCTTGCGAGGCATGAAGTCGAACCTGGGCGACCCCCACCGCAACTTCGTCGACTTCGCACACGTGCCCGTCGTGAAGCGACTCACGCGGCTTCCGGTCTGCATCGATCCCTCGCACTCGGTCGGAAAGCGCGAAACCGCACCCGACGGGTTGCTCGACATCGTCCACGCGACAGCGCAGGGCATCATTGCCGGAGCGAATCTGGTCCTTGTAGACGTCCACCCCAAGCCCGAGGAGGCGCTCTGCGACGGTCCTCAGGCGCTGCTGCTCTCGGAGCTCGAATACTTCATCCGAGATGCCGAGCTCGTGCGTGGTGCGTACGACGAGCGCCTCAAGCTGAGGCAGCGCTCGCTCGTCTAGCCCTTACTTTCGCGGCGTCAGGTCGAGGTCGGGAGGGGGCTGATCGGGGACCTTCCACCGGATGAAGGGCTTGTCCTTCTTCTCGTGCCACGCGTTGGCGGAGTCCACGCACTGGTCGAAACTCTCGAGGAACTTCTCGAGGTTCTGGTCTACGATCGCGACCTCCAGCAGCGCCCAGTCGTCGCGGAGATACTCCTCGATCGCCTCCTCGTACTTGGGCCGCGTGTATGCTGCGACCTCGAACAGCTTCTTGGCCTCCTTCCACTGGTACATCGCGTTGGGCCAGTTCTCGGCCTTGGCAGCGTAGTAGAGCTTCCAGGCACGGTTGCCGATCTCCGGCATGATCCGGGCGAGGCCGGGCTGGATCATCGCGATCTCGTCGATCGCCATCTCGCCCTTCCCGCTGAAGAACTTCATGTCGTTGACGATCTCCTTGACGCGCTCTTCGTCCATGTTGCTCCTCTCGCGCCGAACCGCGCTTGGCTTTTTTCTATCCTACTACTCGTCCAGGAGGTCGAGCAGCCGCTCGGTGGGTCGACCGATGGCGGCGTGCTCGCCGCGCACGAGAATGGGCCTCTCGAGCAGGATCGGGCGAGCAGCAATGGCGTCGAGGATCTCGGCCTCCGTACTCTCGGCGGACAGCCCAGCCTCACGAAACGCCTCCTCTTTGCGGCGAACCCACTGCGAGGGGGGCAACCCGAGCTTGCGCTGAAGGTTCTCCAGATCCTTCCGGCTCAGCGGCGTCTCGAGATACTCGACCAGCTCGAACGCGGCCCCACGTCCCTGGAGCAGTGCCAGGGCAGCGCGACTCTTCGAGCAGCGAGGGTTGTGATAAAGCACAAGCGCACCCATGTCCCGAGCATACCCGCTAGCGCCAAGTTGGGGCCAGGCTGGCACCACACCCATCCTCGTGGTTAACCTTCTCTGGTGATGACCCAGGACCACCCTGCAAGCGCGCGAATGCGCGCGCGCAGCGAAGGCCGAAGGCCTGAGCGGAGGTGGGTGGCCGCGGCCGCCCGCGGCCGGGTCCCACAAGACACGGCCAGAGGAGGAACCCAGTGAGTAAGCTCGAGCAGGCGTCGGAGCGCTTCCAGGCCCGTGTCGGCGAAATCGAAGGTCCGGGCGAGTGGCACGTGGTGGATCAGAGTCAGATCAACCTGTTTGCCGATGCCACCGGCGACCACCAGTTCATCCATGTCGACCCCGAGAAGTGTGCGCAGCTGTCGCCGTACAAGGTTCCGATCGCTCACGGCTTTCTGACCCTCTCGCTGCTGCCCTTTCTCCAGCAGAGTGTCCCCAATGCGGCTCCTGAGGCCTACGCGGGGATGGTCATGGGTGTGAACTACGGGCTCGACCGCGTCCGCTTCCCCTTCCCCGTCAAGGTGGACTCCCGGGTCCGGGCCAGCAGGGAGCTCGTCTCGGCCGACGAGGTCGCGCCCAACACGCTGCAGCTCAAACAGAAGGTCAGCGTCGAGATCGAAGGTGAGCCGAAGCCGGCCTGCGTAGCCGAGTTTCTCACGCGGCTGATTTACGCCTGATCGGCGCGGACCGGGCCAGTTGGTAAGGAGGCGCATGCCCGCGGTACTGCGCAAGGGGGTCCGCCTCGGCAAGTATCGTCTCGAGCGGCGGATCGGAAGGGGCTCCGCGGCGGACGTCTGGGCGGCGCGCGACAGCATCGAGCAGCGTCGTGTCGCGCTCAAGATCATTCAGTCTGCCGTTGTCGGTCAGCATGGCCGCGCCGAGATCGAGCGCGAAGCGCGCATCGCGAGCCGTCTCTCCCACCCGAACATCGTTGCCATCCGCAATGCAGACTGGATGGAGGGACACTTCGTCCTGGTCACCGAGCTCGCGAGAACCTCGCTGGCGACCTATGCGGGCGCGCGGCGCTCTGGACGCGTGGCACTGCGCGTAGTGCGCGACGTGGCGGCCGGTCTGGCCTACGCCCACGAGCGTCGGCTGATGCATCGCGACGTGAAGCCCGAGAACGTCATGATCTTCGCAGACGGCCGCGCGGCACTGGGAGACT
Organism: Myxococcota bacterium; assembly: GCA_965247115.1. Classification (GTDB taxonomy): domain Bacteria; phylum Myxococcota_A; class UBA9160; order SZUA-336; family SZUA-336; genus JAUXJB01. The sequence continues at coordinate 1,582,131 of CBDFGR010000002.1, read as the reverse complement.
TCGGCGTCTCCCGCTTCGCCGGTCCGGAGCGGTCGCTGACCGAGGCGGGCACGCTCGGGTACATGGCTCCGGAGCAAGCGTACGGCCGACCGACCCTCTCCTCGGACGTCTTCTCCCTGGGCCTGATCGCCTATGAGCTGCTCGGCGGAAAGCTGTTGAGCTGGCCCTTCGAATGGCCGCCTCCGGGCTACAGGCGCTTTGTGTCAAGGGTGCCCAAGCCCCTGATGTCCGTACTCCGCAAGGCCTCCGAGTTCGAGCCGCGCCGTCGCTACGCGGACGCGATCGCGTTTCAGCGCGCGCTCGAGAAGGCCGAGCGCGCGGTATCGCCCGTCCGGCCGCGCAAGCGACGACGGGCCCCCGCTCCCGCACCCTCTCCCCTGGTGGTGCAGGCGGAGCTCTTCCGCAGGCTGCACGGCAGCTCGCTGCGCATGAGATATCGCTGCCATCGCTGCGACGGTGCCATGGCCGAGGAGATGCCGTTCTGCCCCTGGTGCGGAAGCGGCGAGAACTCGTTCGCGGAGATCACCCCCGCGGGACTGATCTGTCCCTGGTGCGAGCGCGGCGTCCAGGCGGACTGGACCGCGTGTCCGTGGTGCTTCGCTGGACGCTTCGAGGGCAGCGGCCGGCAGCCGCGCCGGGATCCGAGGGCCACGCGAGCCTGTAGCCGTCGCGGCTGCGACGGACAGCTGCGGCCCTTCATGCGCTACTGCCCGGTCTGCAAGCAGAAGCCGGCCCGCCTGTGGAGCCACCCGGAGCTTCCCGCCCGCTGCCCGCGTTGTCGCTGGCCGGTGCCTAGCGAGTTCTGGCGCTTCTGCGCCTGGTGCGGACGACGCGAACCGGGACCCGGTAGCCACCGTCAGTCCAGAGCTGGGTAGAATAGGGGCTATGAGCAAGGATCTGAACTCGCGCAGCAAGCTGATCACCGAGGGAGAAAACCGAGCGCCGAACCGCGCCATGTTGCGAGCGGTGGGTTTCACGGACGGAGATTTCGGCAAACCCATCGTGGGTGTGGCCAGCGCGCAGAGCGACATCACGCCCTGCAATGCAGGCCTTGGAGAGCTCTCGGCTGAGGGGGCCGCGGCGATCCGGTCCGCTGGAGGCATGCCTCAGACCTTCGGCACGATCACAGTCAGCGACGGCATCTCGATGGGGACCGAGGGCATGAAGTGCTCCCTCGTCAGTCGGGAGGTCATCGCCGACTCGATCGAGACGGTGTGTCGGGGACAGTGCATGGACGGCGTCCTGGCGGTCGGCGGCTGCGACAAGAACATGCCGGGTGCCTTGATCGCGATCGGGCGCCTGGACATCCCCGCGCTCTTCGTCTACGGCGGAACGATCAAGCCCGGGCACTACGCGGGCCGCGACCTCACGGTTGTGAGTGTCTTCGAGGCCGTCGGAGAGCACGGTGCGGGTGCGCTCAGTGACGCGGACTTTTTGGAGATCGAGCGACGTGCCTGTCCCGGCAAGGGCTCGTGCGGTGGGATGTTCACCGCGAACACCATGAGCAGCGCCATCGAGGCTATGGGCATGAGCCTGCCGGGCTCGTCCACCATGGCAGCCGAGGACGCCGAGAAGCGCGAGAGCGCGAGGCTGAGCGGGCTTGCGCTGCTGGAGCTCGTCAAACGCGACTTGCGGCCTCGAGAGATCATGACGAGGCAAGCCTTCGAGAACGCCATCAGCGTTGTGATGGCGACCGGCGGCTCTACCAACGCGGTTCTGCACCTGCTGGCGATCGCGCACGCCAGCGATGTGAAGCTCGAGCTCGACGACTTCGAGCGGATCCGCGAGCGTGTCCCGGTGATCGCGAACATGAAGCCGTCCGGCAAGTACGTGGCGACGGATCTGCACGCGGTCGGCGGAATCCCGTTGATCATGAAGATGCTGCTCGAAGCGGACCTGCTGCACGGGGACTGCTTGACGGCGACGGGGAAGACGATCGCGGAGAACCTGGCCGATGTGTCGGCGGTCCCGCCTTCCGGACAGGGCGTCGTGCACCCGCTCGACCGCCCCATCTACGGGGAAGGGCACCTCGCCATCATGCGGGGCAACCTCGCGCCAGACGGCGCAGTCGCGAAGATCAGCGGGCTGAAGTCCCTTTCCATCACCGGGCCCGCTCGTGTCTTCGACTCCGAGGAGGCGTGTATGGACGCGATCATGGAGGATCGAATTCGTCCGGGCGATGTGCTCGTGATCCGCTACGAAGGCCCGAAGGGGGGACCCGGCATGCGCGAGATGCTCACGCCGACGAGCGCCCTCATCGGCAAGGGCCTCGGGGAATCGGTCGGGCTGATCACCGACGGCCGCTTCTCGGGCGGCACCTACGGCATGGTTGTGGGACACGTAGCGCCAGAAGCCCAGGTGGGTGGCCCTCTCGCTCTGGTCCACGAGAGTGACAGTGTCACCATAGACGCCAAGAAACGGATCCTCGAGCTCAACGTCGACGCCGCGGAGATCGAGAGACGGCGCAGCGCCTGGACCGCGCCTGAGCCGCACTACCGCAGGGGCGTGCTCGCCAAGTACGCAAAGCTGGTGTCGAGTGCTTCGCTGGGTGCGGTTACGGAGTAGGTTGGAGGACGTCGGAGGACGTCCAGGCTCCGGATGCGACGAAGGGCTTCGTGGGTGTCAGCGTCGCAGGAGGGACAGGAGCGACAGCCAGCCCATGATCAGGCACAGCCCACCGAGCGGGGTGAGCGGACCGAGTGCGCTCGGTGCTGACAGGGCAAGAGCGTAGAGCGAGCCCGAGAAGAGCAACACGCCCGCGCTGAACAGGGTCGCGGGCAGACGCACGTCGCGTTGCGTGGAGATGGTGAAGAGGCCCAGCGCCAGCAGGACCACGCTGTGCAGCAGGTGGTACAGCACGGCCGTGTTCCAGGCGGACAGCATGGCTGGACTGAGACGCGTCTCCAGGCTGTGAGATCCCAGGGCGCCCGCGGCCACGCCAAGCGCGCCGGAGAGGGCTGCGATCCAGATCCACATCACCGGATGGACCGGAGTCGATCCCACAGAGCGCGCTCCGCTTCCATGGGAGCGCCGATTACCTCGGGCTTGCTGCCGAGCACGAGCGTGCGGCGCTCGGGAGCGACGTAGGCAGGCCAGCGTCCGAGACCGGGGCAGCTCGGCTCGCCCGCGTGCGCGAAGCCGATCCACGCGTCGCTCATCCTGTGGGAGAGCTGTTTGGCCTCGTCGCCACCGCCAACAAAGCGGCGCAGAGCGTGATGGCGGCGCGTGCCGAAGACGAAGGGAACCTCAAGCCCGTGAAAGGCGCCCAGCGCACCTCCTCCCACCGGCGAGGGCCAGCTGAAGAGATAGGCGAACACGCGTGTGCCAGTGCCCGCCTGCGCCTCGGCGAGCTGCGCAGCGGGGTAGCGGAACAGGCGGTCGGACTCGATCGCCGACCAGACTGAGCTCGGGCTCGCCGCGGCGCCGAGCCGGGCCCCGCGATATGTCGCGATGGCGAGCCGGGCGCTCGCTTCGTCGGGCGCAAGGGTGAGGCAGCGCCTCTGGAGCTCTGCCTCGCTCAGGCCGAGCTCGGAGGGATCCTCGACGCATGCAATGCGCGCCTCGTCCAGGTTGGTGCCGACGATGAGCTCGCGCTCTCGTGCCTCGCCGGCGCCAATCGCCGCGAGGGGGGCGGACGGCAGCGTCTCTCCGTCCACGCTGGGACGGAACACCCACCCGTCCGCGTTGCCGCCGAGTCGCTGTTCCACGCGCTGCTGGGCTGCCAGCAGCTGATCGGTCGGGATTCCGGCCAGGCCTGCCGCGGAGACTCCGAGCTCCGCGAGCAAGCTGCGGGCGATCTCACTGGACGCCTCGCGATCCCAGACGTGCAGTACCGGACTCTGCAGGATGGCGCGCTGGAACAGCCTGCGGGCCCGCGGCATCGCAAGCAGCGCGGCGGCGCAGCCTGCCCCGGCGCCGCTGCCGAATACGGTGACGTTTGCGGGATCACCGCCGAAGGCGTCGATCTCGCTGTTCACCCACTCGAGTGCCGCGACCTGATCCAGCAGCCCCAGGTTCGCGGATCCGGCGCCGGATTCGGCGGCACCCGGCTCCGCGGCAGCCGGCTCCGCGGCAGCCAGATCCAGAAACCCCAGGGCGCCCAGTCGGTACTGGATCGTGACCACGACTATGTCTCCCCGGCGCGCGAGTGCACGGCCGGTAAGTCCGGGTTTGGAGGCCGAGCCCTCGACGAAGTCTCCGCCGTGAATCCAGACCAGCACAGGCTTCGGTTCTCCGTCCAGACCCGGAGTCGAGATGTTCAGGCTGAGGCAGTCGTCGCTCCAGCGCGGGGCTGCGCCTTCGAACAGTGAGGGGATCTTCGGCGGATTCTGCGGGGCCGCGGCCCCGAACTCCCGACACTCCCGAACGCCTTCCCAGGGCTCCGGTGGCAGCGGTGGACGATGTCGAAGTGGGCCGAGGAGAGGTCGTGCGTACGGGATCCCGCGGTACGTCTGTACGCCGCGCTCGGCCGCAGCGCGAACCCATCCGTAGCGTGTCTCGAGCGTGAGTGACACCGACTCGGCTCCCCACCGCAGCCCCGCATGAAACCGGGTCGCGGTGATTCCCGAGCCTAGCACGCGGGCGCCTGCACGAGTGTGACAGAATCATTCCGATGTGCTCTTGCGCCCGTGCACTTGTGTGAGCTCGATCTCGCTCGACCCGCACGAGCTCGAGAAGGACCTGGCACGGCTTCGTGCTCGGGTTCGACATCCGAACGCGGGGCTCTTCGGTCCGAGCTCCCAGGTCTGGTTGGTCAACCGACACGCAGCCGTGTTCCTGGGCGCAGGTCGCGCAGCGCTGCTGCAGCTCGCGCTTCCGTCGGTGGCGCATGCGATCGATCAATGGTCCGGACTCCGACAGAACCCGATGCGGCGCTTCCAGAATACCTTCACGAACGTGTTTGCCATGGTGTTTGGTGACCTCGACCTGGCCCTGCGCGCTTCCCGCCGCGTGTACGCCATGCACGCCCCTGTCCCCGGCGCGCTGGAGCGCGAGGGCGCGCTCTGGGTTCACTCCACCCTGTGGGACACTTCCGTTCGCGTCTTCGAGCTCACCGTGCGCAGACTCAGCACGGCAGAGAAGAGCGCGTACTACGAGGAGACGACGCGCTTCGCCTCGCTCTTCGGGATCCCGCGAGCAGCGCTTCCTGCGGATTGGCTGGAGTTCGAGGCCTACAACCGCCGGATGTGGATGTCCCCTGAGCTCGAGGTTACGCCAGCGGCCCGCGAGATTGCCGAGCTGCTGTTCTGCCCCCCGTTGCCTGGCCTCGGCCCCTTCATGCGCTGGTATCGGGTCATGACAGCGGCACTTTTGCCGGAACGGCTGCGCGCCGAGTTCGGCCTGTCGTTCGGCCGGGCGCGCGAGCGCGCCGTCTTCTCGGCCTCGATCCAGCTCCTCCGAGGCCAGCGCTGGCTACCGCCCCGCCTGCGCTATCTTCCGCCCTACATCGACGCGCGTCGCCGACTCGCTGGTGAGTCCGAGCCAGACTGGCTAGGCAGACACCTCAACCGAGCCCTTGTCGGCCGCACCAAGCTCGTCTAGGCCTCGCATTCCCCATCCGACGGACGTCAGACCATCCCCGGACCAGGGACGGTCACTGAATCAGAACCTACTCCGCCTGAGACGACCGCAACGACGCCCAAATAAACGACTGTGCTCAAGAGTCCCGCCAGAGTGACCAGAAGTTCCAACCTCGTCCAAAGAAGTTAAGACGAAGGACCGTCCCCAAGTTCAGATTCCCACCTAGTTCAGATTCTGTGGAGAACCGGCAATTCCCTGCGGGGCTTGGCAACCATGCAAGCGCCGCGGAAGCGGCGCGCGCAGCGAAGGCCGTAGGCCTGAGCGGGGGTGGGTGGCCCGCGGCCGCCCGCGGGCCGGGTCCCACAAGGCAAGCGCCGCGGAAGCGGCGCGCGCAGCGAAGGCCGTAGGCCTGAGCGGAGGTGGGTGGTCCGCGGCCGCCCGCGGGCCGGGTCCCACAAGACCCGACTAGGCCAGGTCGAGCAGCTCGGGGATCGAGCGGATCACGTGGGTTGGCTCGGGGTCGCCCGTGGGCGGCGGCCGGTCCGCGCGGTGCCAGATGAGGACGGAGCGCAGCCCGGTCGCATTCGCCCCGGCCACGTCGGCCGGGCGCGAGTCGCCGACGAACAGTGCCTCGTGCGGCGCGCAGCCGGCGCTGCGCAGGGCCCGCTCGAAGATCGCGCCGTTCGGTTTGCACGACCCCGCTCGCTCGCTGGAGAGGATCGCGTTGAAGTACGGGCGCACCCCGGAGATCTCGAGCAGGTGCTTGAGTTGATCTTCATCGATGTTGCTCACCATGCCGACGTGGAGACCCCGGGCACGGAGCGTCGACAGCGTCTCGGTGACTCCCGGGCGGAGCTCCAGGTCGCGCGCGTGCCCCGCCCACTGCGCCGCGCGGTAGCGGTCGAGCCAGCCCGCCTCTGCGTCCTTGCCGAAGCTCGCCAGGAGCTCGCGCAGCGTGTCGTTGAACAGATCCCTGTGCAGGTAGAAGGGCCGACTCAGGTACTCCGTGAACACCTTGCGTGCGGACTCTCGCTGCGCGAGCCGGACCTCCTCGGGAGGAGCATCGATTCCAGCCCACTCGATCAGCTGGCCCAGACTCTCCGCCTCGGCGCGCGCCAGCGAGCCGTAGTCGTACAGTGTGCCGCCGAAGTCGAACAGGACCGCCCGCAGGGCCGTCACACGGCCTCCGGGACGAGCGTGATCCCGAGCTTCATCGGGCTTCCCCCTTGCCAGGCGGGTTCTTCATGACCGCGAGCTGGTCGCGAAAGGCGGAGCGCAGACCGGCGACCTCTTCGCTGGTGAAGCCGAGCTCCGCCCCGATCTGACTGATCTCCGCATTTTCCACCGACGAGATGTTCTCGTCCGCAGCCGCCACGGCAAACAGGCAGCGCATGAGACCGATTCGCTGGGGGCGGCTGGCCAGCGTCCGGAACTGTCGCGTTACGACGTAGTTCTCCGTGCCTCCTAGCGCCGTCGCGTGTGATTTCGCGATGAGCACCACGAGTGTGGCCTGCGCGGGCTGCAGCTCGCTGAACTCGCGCACGCTTCCGATCATCTCCTGGGTCTCCGCTTCCGAAATCTCGAGGTCGGCCCCTGCTACCCGCGCCAGAACGTAGGCGAAGGCTGCCAGGAACCGCGCCTCGTCGGGTTCGAGCTGCTCGAGCTCGGCGGCGATCCGGGCGACGGTCTCCGTGTCGCGGGCCGCGTCCGCCGCCCGCTCTTGCGTCTCCAGTCCGAGGATGTTGCGCAGCGCCCGCATGCCGTGATCTTAACGCCTCCCTCGACAAAGCCCCGACCGGCTGGCAGGATGGGCGCGCTCCCGCCTCGGGCGCGAGCCCCCTTGCTGGAGGATCACCCCCTTGGAGAATCTAGACGAGTTTCGTCGGTCCGCCCGGACCTGGCTGGAAGAGAGCTACCCCGCATCGCTGCGAGACAGGACGAGGCCCCAGGACGCCACGTGGGGTGGCCGGGACGCCACCTACGCCAACCCCGACTCGAAGCTGTGGCTCGACCGCATGGCGGAGAAGGGCTGGACCGCACCGACCTGGCCGCGCGAGTACGGCGGTGGCGGGCTCTCGAACGCCGAGGCGCGCGTGCTCGCAGAGGAGATGGCGGCGCAAAAGTGTCGCCCGCCGCTGCTGAGCTTCGGCCTCTCGATGCTCGGTCCCGTCCTCTTGGAGTTCGCAGAAGAGGAGCAGAAGCAGGAGCATCTCCCCAAGATCGTCCGCGGTGAAATCCGCTGGTGTCAGGGCTACAGCGAGCCGGGAGCGGGCTCGGACCTGGCAGGGCTCCAGACGCGCGCAGACGACAAGGGTGATCACTATCTCGTGAACGGGCAGAAGATCTGGACTTCGATGGCGGACGAATCCGACTGGATCTTCTGTCTGGTGCGGACAAATCCCGACGCCCCAAAACACGACGGGATCAGCTTCCTGCTATTCGACATGAAGTCCGAGGGGGTGTCCGTCGCGCCCATCAAGCTGATCAGCGGGTCGTCTCTCTTCTGTCAGACCTTCTTCGAGGACGTAAAGGTCCCCAAAGGCAATCTCATCGGGACGTTGAACGGCGGCTGGACCATCGCGAAGCGTCTGCTGCAACACGAGCGCTCGATGATTGGCGGGATGGGCTTTGGTCTGCGAGGCAAGGCCGGTGGCCCGAGCCTGGCCGAGCTGGCGGTCGAGTACGTGGGCACGAAGGACAGCAAGATCGCGGATCCCATCCTCCGGGATCGCGTCGCTCAGCAGATGATGGACGAGACGTGCTTCACCGCGACAGCGCGCCGCTCGGCTGCGGAGGCGAAGGCAGGACAGGGGCCGGGGGCCACCTCTTCGATCTTCAAGTACTACGGCACCGAGATGAACAAGCGCCGTTACGAGCTTCTGGTCGCCGCACTCGGCACCCAGGCGTTCGGCTGGGAGGGCGAGGGTTTCAGTGCTGGAGAGCTCAGTACGACTCGCGATTGGCTGCGCTCCAAGGCCAACTCGATCGAGGGCGGAACCTCCGAGGTCCAGCTGAACATCGTGGCCAAGCGTGTGCTCGGGCTGCCGGACTGAGTTGCGGAGATACGAGATGGCACTCGTACTGACGGAAGAGCAGGAGCTGCTCAAGGAAACAGCGCGCGAGTTCGTGCGCGAACGGGCTCCTGTGACGGAGCTGCGCAAGCTGCGCGATGAGGAGAGCTCCGACGGATTCTCGCGCGAGCTATGGAAGGAGATGGCCGAGCTCGGCTGGGCCGGGATCATCTTTCCCGAGGAGGTCGGGGGCGTCGACATGGGCCACGCGGAGCTCGGCATCGTCCTCGAGGAGACCGGGCGCGTGCTGCTCGCCTCGCCGCTGGTCTCGACGGTCCTGCTTGCGGGTAACGCCGTGCTCATCGGCGGCAACGAGACGCAGCGCAAGGATGTGCTGACCGCGCTCTGTAAGGGCGAACGGATCCTGGCGCTCGCGCTGCAAGAAGGCACGCGCCACGATCCCTACGCGATCGCCACGCGCGCCGAGCAGACGCCCAGCGGCTACACACTCCGCGGCAAGAAGACCTTCGTGCTGGACGGTCACGTCGCCGATCAGCTGGTCGTTGTGGCTCGGACCTCCGGTGCGCCAAGCGAGCGCGACGGCCTGACGCTGTTCCTGCTCGATGGCGCGACAGAAGGCGTGACCCGCATGCGAACGATCATGGTGGATAGCCGCAACGCCGCGAACGTCGAGCTCGACGGGGTCAGCGTGGAGCGTTCCGCGGTGCTGGGCACGGTCGGCGCTGGTGCCGACGTGCTCGACGCGGTGCTCGACCGCGCCACCGCCGTATTCTCCGCGGAGATGCTCGGCACCTGCCTCGAGGCGTACGATCGCACGCTACAGTACCTGAAGGACCGCAAGCAGTTCGGCGTACCGATTGGCTCGTTCCAGGCGCTCAAGCACCGCGCGGCGAGTATGTTCGTGGAGATCGAGCTGGCTCGCTCGATCGTGCTCGACGCGCTGCAGGCAGTCGATGAGGGTCGACCTGATCTTCCCAAGCTGGCCAGCGTGGCGAAGGCGCGCCTCAGTGACACGGCGTTCCTGGTCGGAAACGAGGCGCTGCAGATGCACGGTGGCATCGGGATGACCGACGAGGAGGAGATCGGCCTGTTCCTGAAGCGAGCCCGAGTGGCGCAGTTTACGCTGGGTGACGCCAGCTACCACCGCGACCGCTACGCGACGCTGCTAGGCTTCTGAGCCGGGGTCCAGTCCTCTCTCTCAGGGATCCCCGCCCGCCGACGATAGGTCGTGTGTGGGTGTTTCCGGTTGAGCCCAGGCGGACTTACGCTGTGTAGAGCGGTGCTCATGAGGCTGGCGGTTGTCGGCGTGCTCGCCGCACTCGTCGCAGTGTGCCTCGAGGCGGCCGTGGGACAACGACTCTCGCCGTGGCCGCGCGCCGCGCTATCCGGCCTGCTCGCGTTTGCTGTCGTGGGGGCGGCGGCGCTCGCAGTTCACCGCGCGCTCCTGCGCCTGGCCCTCGATCCGCTCGCAGATCTCTCGCAGATGATCGGGAGAGGGACGCCTCTCGAGCCGAGCTCGTGTGCCGAGGTCCGGACCGAGGTCCGCGAGTTTGCGGAGTTCGCGCGCGCCGTAGACGCCATGCTCGAGATCCACCAGCATGCGCACCGCGATCTTCAGCGTTCGGAGGCCGAGCTTCGGCTACTGGGCCAGATCAGCCGGATCGTCGATCGACAGGGAGACTTCGAGGCCGCTCTCGCGGCGTGCTGTCAGCTCATCTGCAGGTTCCTATGCTGGCCAATTGGTCACGTCTATGTGGTCGACCTGGAAGACCCGGGTCGCCTTCGCCCCGGAGACATCTGGCACGTCTCGGCTCCCGATCTGGCCGGCAACTTTGTCGAGGCGAGCCGCTCGCTTGAATTCGAGCGGGGTGCCGAGCTCCCTGGCAGGGTGCTGGAGCGCGGAGAAGCGCTCTGGGTAGAAGACGTGCAAGGTCAGGACTGGTTCGGCAGGCCCAGCTCAGAAGAGGTTCGCGGGGCAGTCGCGTTCCCGGCCTCGGTGGCGAACGACGTGATGGCGGTGGTCGAGCTGTTTGACGTCGAGCCCCGACCACGCGAGATCCGTTCGGTCTCGCTCATGCACAACATCGGGCTTACCCTGGGCCAGGCCATGCACCGGCGCAGAAGCAACGAGCTGTTGCTGCGACGTCACAGCGAGCTGGCTGAGGCTCTGCGCGCGGCCGAGACAGCTGCCGAGGCGAAGACCAATTTCCTAGCGAACATGAGCCACGAGCTGCGCACTCCCATGATGTCGATCCTGGGCTACGCCGAGCTGTTCCCCGAAGCGCGCTCCAAAGCAGAGCGCGTCGAGTTCTCGCGCACGGTGCGGCGCAACGGCGAGCATCTGCTGGGGCTGATCGACGAGATCCTCGACGTCTCGAAGATCGAGACAGGGAACCTCAGCGTTGAGCGCATACCCTGCGCAACTGCGGACCTGCTGCAACGCGTAAGAGAGGTGATCGAGCCGCGCATGGCAGAGAAGGACCTCGTCTTCGAGATTGGCTACGACACACCTGTCCCGGAGGAGATAGAGACGGATCCGACCCGGGTGCAGCAGATCCTTCTCAACCTGCTGGGCAACGCGATCAAGTTCACGGACCGCGGCAGCGTCCGCCTGATCGTGAGCCTTGTCAGCCCTCCGGAGGTGGAGCAGCCGATGCTGCGCTTCGTGGTCGAGGACACGGGCATCGGCATCGATCCCGAGGATCACGAGCGTCTCTTCAAGCCCTTTTCGCAGGCGGACATGTCGACGACACGTCTCTTCGGCGGCACGGGCCTCGGCCTCTCCATCTCGCGTAGCCTTGCCGAACTGCTGGGCGGAAGCGTTACGATTGAGGAGAAGGACACGCCCGGGAGCCGCTTCGTGGCCACGATCGAGACAGGCTCTCTCGAGGGTTCCGAGCTGTTTACGAGTCCGCTAGAGGCGCTCTCGAAGCTCGCAGAGGTAGCACCGGATTTGAGCGAGCTCGGTGACGAGCCGAGCCTGGACGGGCTCCGCGTCCTGCTGGCGGAGGACGGAGAGGACAATCAGCGGCTGATCAACCGGATGTTGAGCCTGGCGGGGGCCAAGGTAGAGATCGTCGGTAACGGACTGCTCGCGTACGAGCGCGCCATCGAGGCGAAGTCCGCTGGCAGTCCCTTCGACGTGATCCTGATGGACATCCAGATGCCCATCCTCGACGGCTACGCAGCGACGCGAAAGCTGCGCGACGCGGGCTACAGGGGACGGATCATCGCACTCACGGCAAACGCAATGCAGGGTGACGCAGAGAAATGTATAGCCGCCGGCTGCGACATCTACCTGAGCAAACCAATCCCAAAGCGCCGCCTGATCGAGGAGATCGCGGGCGACTAGCGGACCCCCGCAAGCCGCGCCGTAGGCGCGGTGCGCAGTGAGCCGTAGGCGAACGAAGAGCGGGTGGCGCGCGACCGCTCGCGCGCCGGATCCCGCAAGACCCGCAAGGCAGACTCAGGCGCGAGCTCGCTGCGCGGCTCTGACGAAGGCGGCCACCCCCTCGACGGGGACTGAGGGCAGCACGCCGTGTCCCAGGTTCAGGATGTGACCCCGCGCAGCTCGGCCGTCGCGCACGAGCGCATCCACGGCCGCCTCGATCTGCTGCGGCGGAGCCTTGAGCGCGGCGGGCTCGAGGTTCCCCTGCAGCGACACGCGCTCTCCGATACGACGCGCGGCCTCGGCGAGGTCCGTCCGCCAGTCGAGTGAAACCACGTCGGGCCCGACGTCCGCGATCGACTCCATCAGGTGCGAGGCAGCCCGGGCAAAGATAATCAGCGGTGGCCTGTGGCTTGGAAGCAGCTCGAGCACCCGTCGTAGTGCCCGTCCCGCGAGGCGCTCGAAGCGCGCGACGGACAGCATGCCCGCCCACGTATCGAAGATCTGGAGCACGTCGGCCCCGGCCTCCATCTGCACGCGGAGCGTCTCGGCGCTGATCTCCGCCATGCGATCCAGGAGCTGATCGACGAGCTCGGGCTCGCTGTAGGACAGGCCCATGAGGTACTCCACGTCGCGGGAGAGCTTCTCCTCACAGGCGTATGCTGCCAGGGTCCACGGCGCGCCGGCAAAGCCGATGATGGCGGCCTCCTCGCCGAGCTCCCGCTTGAGCCGACGGATTGCCTCGCAGGTGGGCTCCATGGCCTGCTCGACGTCACCGTCGAGCCTCTCGAGGTCGGCGCCTTTCTGCACCGGATTTCGTACGACCGGCCCCGGATCGAATTGGAGCTCGATGCCCAGGCCGGAGAGGGGAACCAGGATGTCGGAGAAGACGACGACGCCGTCCACGCCGAAGCGCCGATGCGGATGCAGCGAGATCTCGGTCGCTCGATCCGGATCTGCGCACAGCTCGAGGAAGCTCGCCTGCTCACGGAGCTTGCGGTACTCCGGCAGGTAACGCCCCGCCTGCCGCATCAGCCAGACCGGGGGTCGGTCGACGGGCTGGCCCCTGCAGGCGCGGAGGAAGCGCTCGCGCGCTCTCATCTCGCCTTTCGAGTCGGGCGGAGCCATGGCCCGCCCATGATAGGTGGTAAGGAGCAAGCCCGCCGATTGTGTGGCGAGGAGCTCACCCAAGGGCTGTCCGCGACGAAGAAACGCTGCCAGAGGTCGGCCCCTTTCTTGAGACCGATGCGGGGGCTGTGCATGATCGTAGCGGGGCGGCTCTCGGCAGCTTGCAGGCGCAGCGAGCCGCTCAGCGCGGAATGGCCATCGTGGTCGAGGCGGATGCCGAGCGCCTGGCAAAGCTTCCCTGGACCGTTTGTGAGCTCGCGCTCGGGTCGGTTGCCGCGTCGTCGGCGCATCCACTCGATCCCGTCACAAGGCTCGACGGCGCGCAGCAGCACGGCGGCGCCGCTGCCAGCGGGCTCACACACCACGTTGGCGCAAACGTGAATCCCCATGCTGCGGTAGACGTAGAAGACGCCTGGTGCTCCGAACATCGACGCGTTGCGAGCGGTCCGACCGTTGTGGGAGTGGGAGCCCGGGTCGCTGCCGTCGCCGAGGTACGCCTCCACCTCCACGATGCGCCCCGACAGGCGCGTGCCCGCCTCGAGCTGGTGGACCAGCCTGCAGCCGAGCAGCTCTCGAGCCACCTCGAGACATGGACCCGCGAAGAAGGCGCGAGTCAGGCGACCGGGCATCTCGGGCGGGTGGGGCATTCATGTACCATGCGGTCTCCAGAGCTGCGTCTCCCGGAGGATGTACATGAAGCGCCACGGTATGACCATCCCGCTCGAGGGAGTTCCCATCCTCGAGCAGCGAGACTGGATCCAGGAGCTCGACTCGCTGGGCTACACAGATTTGTTCCTGCCGGTGCATACGCGAGCCCTGGCGCCGGTGGCCTGAGGTGCCGCGGCTGCGCCAGGTACCGCGCTCGGAGGCGACCGCAGAGGTGCGTAGCATGTACGACCAGCTCTTTGGAGATAGAGACCCGGTCAAAGAGCCTGGTACCTCCACCGGCACTCCGGGCAACTGGTGGACCATCTTTGCCCTGGTCCCCGAGGTCTTCAACCATGCCGTTGCCGGCTTCGCCCTCTACAACCGCGACGGCAGCCTAGTAGACCCGAAGCTGCGCGAGCTCGGCATCCTGCGCGCCGGCTTCGGCGGCGCCAGCAAATTCGTCTACTCCCAGCACTGCAAGGCCGCCCGCGCAGTAGGTCTCAGCGAGAACCAGATCCGTGACATCCCCTCCTGGACCACCTCCGAGCACTACTCCCCGCTGGAACGCGCCGTCCTCTCCTACTCAGACGCCCTGGTCCTTTCCGGAGGCCGCGTCTCCGACGGCACGTTCTCTGCCCTCCAAGCGGAACTCTCCGACGAGACCATCCTCGAGCTCACCTACGTCATCTGCACCTATGCCCTCCACGCAACCATGAGCCGGGCCCTCCGCCTCGAATACGACGACATCGACGAGCCTATAGAAGAAGTCCCCGCCCCGTAGCCGCGAAGATGGCCCAGCCGTCCTCCGATCGAATCGAGCTGCCCCGGGAGCCCATCCATCGCCTGGTAGCACCGTTCGATCGCTTCCTTCACGTGGAGGCCGCGAGCGGATTCGTGCTTCTCGCGGCGACGCTCGTTGCGCTCGTGCTCGCCAACTCTCCCGCCGCCGATGGCTTCCTGGCCTTCTGGAGCACACCGTTGGGCTTCGTCGTCGGATCGCTCGAGATGCACCACTCCCTGCAGCACTGGATCAACGATGGTCTGATGGCGATCTTCTTTTTCGTGATCGGGCTCGAGGTCAAGCGCGAGCTCGTGATCGGCGAGCTGCGTAACCTGCGCGCGGCGAGCCTGCCTATCGCAGCCGCGCTCGGCGGGATGATCGCGCCTGCCTCGCTCTATCTGTTGCTCCAGCTCGGCGAGCCCGGGCAATCCGGCTGGGGCATTCCGATGGCGACCGACATTGCCTTCGTCGTGGGCTGTCTCGCGCTGCTCGGCTCGCGCATACCGCGCGGGTTCCGCGTGTTAATCCTCTCGCTGGCGATCGCAGACGACATTGGGGCGATCCTGGTGATCGCTGTCGGCTACACCGAGGCGATTCACCTGGGCGCGCTCGTTGTGGCGGCCCTCTTGCTCGTGTTGATCCTGGGCCTCCAGAGGCTCGGAGTGCGTTCCGTCGGGCTCTATTCGCTGTGCGGAGTGGCGGTCTGGGTCGCGTTTCACGAGTCGGGTGTGCACGCCACGATCGCCGGCGTGATCCTCGGCCTCTTGACCCCCGCACGCTCCTATCTGAGCGAGACGTTCTTCGGCAACCTGTTGCGGCGTGCCGAGGAGGTTCTGCGCGGGGAGGGGGCGAGCCCGTCGAAGCGTGCAGCGCGCGTGCAGCGCTTGCGCCGCACTACACGAGAGATGGTCTCCCCGCTCGAGTATATCGAGCTGGTGCTCCATCCCTGGGTGAGCTTCATCATCATGCCGTTGTTCGCGCTAGCCAATGCCGGCGTGGCGATTTCGCTCTCCGACTTTGGCGACCCGGTCGCGATCGCGGTTGCCGCGGGCCTTGTGGTCGGCAAGCCGCTCGGCATCCTGCTCTTTAGCTGGCTCGCAATCCGCTTCGGTTTAGCCGCGCTGCCCGAGGGCGTTGGCTGGGCAGCCCTCCTCGGTGGAGGCCTGCTGGCAGGCATCGGCTTCACGATGGCCCTCTTCATCGCGGGCCTCGCGCTGGACGCCTCCACCCTGGACGCAGCCAAAGTCGGAATCCTCGCCGCCTCCGGCATAGCGGCCACCCTGGCCATGCTAATCCTAACCCGCCTCCCAACACCCCCTCGTCCACCCCCACAACCACCTGAGAGCGACGCCTCCGACGAAACGACCTAGGACCTCACCCCAACACGAAGTCGCAAAAAACCTTCTCGAACTCCCCCGGGTTATCCAGCATCACCGAATGCCCGGCACGCCCGATCACCGCCAACTTCCCATTCGGAATTGCCTCGTCCACCATCCTGTCCGCGGTATCCGCATCCAGAATGTCCGAAGCCGCGCCACGCACTACCAGGGTGGGGCAGGGCAGCTTCTTCAGCGTCTCCCACAGCAACTCCGTATCCTCGCGGGAGCGCTTCTCCTGCTCCGGCTCCGAGGCACGTGCGCGCCCCTTCATCAGGTTCGGATCGAGCTTCAGCTCGAAGCGCCCGTCCGGACGCTCGCGTAGCCACTCCCTGGCCAGGCGAGACAGTGCCTCCGGCGGCGTTACGGGGTACTGGCGGACGAGTACCCGCTCGTATTCCCGGATCGAGTCATAGCTGTGCGAGCTCTGCTGGATGTCCATGCTGATCCGCGTGGCTCCGCGCGGATCGTGCTCCGGTCCCGTATCGACGATCACGAGTCCGGCCAGCCTCTCCAGGTTGCGTCCGGCGTAGTGCATCGAGACGCGTCCGCCCAGCGAGTGACCGACGAGCACCAGCCGTTCGATGCCAAGCGAATCGAAGACACACTCCAGGTCGGTAGCCATGCTGTCCGGGTGGTAGTCAGCGTCGGGATCGCGTCCGGAATCACCATGTCCGCGCAGATCGAGGCAGACCACACGGTAGTGGGGCGCCATGATCGGAGCGATGTCGTCCCATACATGTGCGTCGTTGCCAAACCCGTGAACGAAGACGAGTGGCGTACCTGCGGTACTCCACTCGATGACGTTGATCTCTATGCCGTCCTTGCCGGGAGCGCGACGGGTGCTGGGCTGCATGGGGCCGGATTCTACCCTAATCGATCCCCCCGGGGTCCACGTCCATGTCGCGCAGCCGCTCTCGGGCTCGCGCGCGAAGCTTGCCGATGAGCTCACGCGTCTGGTCGCGAAGTGCCTGCCGATCAGCGAACTCGAGTCCGTCTACCGGAATGGGCGCGCCTACCTCGATCGCCACCGGACCCGGCCGAATCCTCAGGCCTCCTGGGGGCCATAGCCTCCGCGGGCCCGCAACGGCCACTGGCAAGATCGGGAGCCCGTGCGAGAGTGCAGTGGCAAAGGCTCCCATCTTGAAGGCGTGGAAAGACCCGTCGCGCGATCGTCGGCCCTCGGCGAAGAACAGGATCGACACGTTCGAGGCGCGAACGCTCATCTGCTGATCGATCCGCTTCAGGTCCGTACCGCGTCGATCCCTGTCGACGATGATGTTGCCCGAGACTCGAAGCGCCCGACCGAAGACCGGGATCTGCAGCAGCTGTTTCTTTGCCACGAACCTGATGCAGAGCTGTGGAAACGCTGCGATGAGTATAGGCGAGTCCCAGTTGCTCTCATGGTTCGACACCACGACGTATGCTTCATCCGGACCGAGCTGCTCTGCGCCGTGGATTGTCATACGTGTGTCCGCCACGCGCATGCAGAGCCTTGCAAAGCCAAGGTAGGCGCGGTGAATGTCTTCGGGGGTCCGGCCCCGCAACGCCATGATGATCGCGGTGGTGCAGTAGTACAGCGTGGACAGCACGATCAGCGGCCAGCAGGCGATACTACGTATGAGGGACGTAAACGAGCCGAGCGCGCCCATTGCCCTGACAGTAGCCCAGGCAAGTCGGCTCTGCTGAGCGAGCTTTCCTACGAAAGGGCAATCGGGTAAGTTGGCGCCGAGTTCTCCAGGAGGGGGAAGAGTTGGACCTCGTCATTGGTCTGGCGATTGCGCTCGGTCTCTATACTGCGTTCTCGATCGGCGCCAACGATGTCGCGAACGCCATGGGAACGTCGGTCGGCTCGCGCGCGCTGACCATCCGGCAGGCGATCGTCGTCGCCGCCGTCCTCGAGTTCGCCGGCGCGTACCTCGTCGGTGGGCACGTCACAAAGACGATCCGAGGCGGGATCCTGGATCCGGCAGTGGTCGGAGAACGTCCGGACGTGCTGATCGCCGGGATGCTCGCGGCCCTTACGGCCGCCGGCACCTGGCTCCTCATCGCGTCGCGTCTAGGCTGGCCCGTGTCCACGACGCACTCGATCGTCGGGGCCATTGCGGGATTCGGAGCGGTCGCGCTGGGCTGGGATGCCGTGGAGTGGGCCAAGCTCGGCCGGATCACGGTGTCGTGGGTCGTCTCGCCGCTTCTGTCCGGCTCTCTGGCCTTCATCATCTTCACGGGTACCCGCTGGTTGATCCTGGATCGCGAAGATCCTGTGCGGGAGGTTAAGAGGTGGGGACCGCTGTACGTCTTTGCCGTGATCGCGGTGATCGGCATGGTGACATTGTTCAAGGGTCTGAAGAACTGGAATGACTTCAGCCTGCCGCAGGCCCTGACCATTACCGGGGTTCTCGGGGTGCTCGGGGCGGTTGTTGCGGCCCTGCTGCTGCGCCGGCTTCAGCCCGACCCGAACGCTGATCGCAGCTTCCACTTTGCTACGGTCGAGCGCATGTTCGGCTCATTGCAGGTGATGAGCGCCTGCGCCGTGGCTTTCGCGCACGGCTCCAACGACGTGGCGAATGCGATCGGGCCCATGGCGGCGGTAATCGAGACGGCTCAGGGGGGCCTCATCGAGGCCGAGTCGCCCGTTCCAGGCTGGCTGTTGCTGGTCGGAGGCGCTGGTATCGTCGTGGGGCTCGCGACTCTCGGCTACCGCGTGATGCTCACGATCGGAGAGAAAATCACCGAGCTCACCCCGACCCGCGGCTATGCAGCGGAGTTCGCCGCCGCGACCACGATCGTGATTGCCAGCCGCTTCGGCCTGCCCGTCTCGACGACCCACACTCTCGTCGGCGCCGTTCTCGGGGTGGGGCTCGCGCGAGGGATCGCCGCGATCGACTTTCGGGTGATCGGAACCATCGTTCTGGCGTGGGTGGTGACCCTGCCCGTGGGCGCGGGACTCGCGATCTTCTTCTTCTACTTCTACCGGGGTCTGCTGACCGCCTAGGAGGCGTACGAGATGGCGTTTCTCGATCTCTTTGCAAAGTCTCCGTTCAAGCCTCTACAGGAACACATGCACGTGGTGCTCGAGTGTGCCCGCCGGGTGCCGCCGCTCGTCCTCGCACTCTGCGAGGATGACATGGAACGCGTGCGCAGCTTGGAGCGGCAAATCGATGAGCTCGAAGGCGAGGCGGACAAGCTCAAGAACGATCTGCGCGCCCACTTGCCGCGTCGCCTGCTGCTGCCGGTCGACCGGCGTGACTTGCTCGAGATCCTCGACGTACAGGACTCCATCGCAGACATCGCTCAGGACGTTGCCGGCTTGCTGGTCGAGCGCCAGATGAGCGTGCCCGAGTCCATGAAGGCGATTCTGATCCAGCTCTCACGCGAGGTGGTGCTGGCGTGCGAGAAGGTCGCGACGGTCGTCGATGAGCTGGACGAGCTGATCGAGACCGGCTTTCGGGGTCGAGAGGCGGACTACGTCGCGCGGATGATCGAGGACCTCGGCGCTCTGGAAGAGAACTGTGACCAGCTGGAAGGCTCGCTCCGAAGAGAGCTCTTCACGCTCGAGGATACGCTCGCACCGGTCACCGTGGTGTTCTGGTACCAAATCATTGGGTGGATCGGGGACCTCGCCGACCACTCCGAGAAGGCAGGCAATCGGATCCGACTGCTGATTGCGCGCTGAGCCCTACCGCTCCCGCTCGATCGCGAGATACAGCGTCGCCTCGCCTCGCTGCACGAGAAGCACGGCGTGCTCGTCTTCCTTCTCGAGCGCCCGGGTCACCTGGTCGGGCCGGGAGACCTCGGTGCGGTTCACCTCGAGAATGATGTCGCCCTGGCGCAGCCCCTCATCGTAGGCACCTGACTCGGGATCGACGCCCGTTACCAGGACGCCGGACAGGTCCTTGTCCAGATCGAGCCTCTCCACGATGTCGCTGGTCAGGGCCTCCACCTCGAAGCCCCACTCGGAATCGTGGCGCTCGGTCGATGCCAGCTGGACCTGGTCCTCCTCCAGCTTGCCGAGCCTTGCCTTGAGGGTCTTGGCCTTACCGTCGCGCAGCACCTTGACCGAGACCTCGCTCTCGGGAGCGGTATTCGCCACGATTCTCGGAAGGTCGTTGAACTCGTCGATCGCGGAGCCGTCGAACTCGACGATCACGTCGCCGCGCTTGATCCGGGCCTTGTCCGCCGGCCCGTCCTCGAAGACCATGGAGATGAGGGCGCCGCGCGGCTCATCGAGCCCGAAGCTCTTCGCCAGGGCCGGGTTCACGCGCTGAATCTGCACACCGAGCCAGCCTCGCGTCACCGCGCCCACGGCGCGCAGCTGAGGGAGCAGATCCTTCGCCATGTTGATCGGGATGGCAAAGCCGATGCCCTGACCGTTCTGGTTGATTGCCGTGTTGATCCCGATCACGCGCCCGCGCATGTCGAACAGCGGTCCACCCGAGTTGCCAGGATTTATGCTCGCGTCGGTCTGCAGGAAGTCGTCGTACCTTCCTGCGTTGATGTTGCGGCCGCGCGCGGACAGGATGCCGAGGGTAACCGTGTGATCGAGTCCGAAGGGATTGCCGATCGCCATGAGCCAATCGCCGACGCGGATGGCGTCGGAGTCACCTAGCGGTGCGACGTTGAGCTCGTGATCGGCGTCTATCTTGAGCAACGCCAGGTCCGTCTCCGGGTCACGACCGACGATCTCCGCATCGAGCTCCTCTCCGTTGTCCAGCACCACAACGATCTTGTCGGCTCCCTCCACCACGTGGTTGTTCGTCACGATGTAGCCGTCCTCGGAGATTACGAAGCCCGAGCCCGTCGCGTCGGTGCGGAACTGTGGAGGCGGTCCTCCCCGAGGACGGCGGCGCCCGAAGAACTCCTCGAAGATGTCGGGACTGCGAGCGCTGCTCTTCCGCTCCGTTTTGATGTTCACGACCGCGGGAGACAGGGCCTCGGCCAGATCCGCCACCGAGTCGGGCCTGCCGAGCGTGGGGCCGGGTTGTCCGTCCGTCCAGAAGGCGTCGCCCGCGACGCGGGCGTGGGCACTCTTTTCGCTCAGCCGCAGCTCCAGGCCCAGCGGTTGGGTGAGGATCAGCAATCCCCCAAACGCGAAGCCGATCGCCGCCAGAACCTTGCCGTGTCTCATCGAATTCCTCTCCTGCGGTCTAGGACAGATCCAGGGTCACGTAGTAGCCATAGCGCTCGCGCTGGACGAGAAGGAGCACCTGTCCACGTCCGCGAAGCTTAGTAATCGCCTTGCGAAAGGCAACACGATCCTCGACCGGGTCCTGGTCGATCTTCAGGATCACATCGCCTGGTCGAATCCTCTTGTAATCCGCTGAGCTACGGGGGATGACACGCCGCACTACGAGGCCGCGGTTGCCCCGGCGGCGGGCCCCCGGCTCACTGTCTATCTCCGCAACTTCCACACCGAGAAGGATCTGAGCCAGCTCGTCGGCCCTGCTCTCCGGAAAGATCTCAGCGTGCGTCTCCTGCCGATGTTGATCTCCCCCGCGGTCGATCACGAGCTCGGCGCGGTCCCCATCGGTCAGCCCGGCCAGGACCTCGAAGTAGTTGCGCGCGGTGCCGATCTTCGTCCCATCCAGCTCGAGCAGGATGTCGCCACGGCGCAGCTTCGCGCGCTGCGCGGGGGAGTCAGCGAAGACGTGCGTAATCAGGACGCCGCCCGTCGCGCGGGCAGTGAACGCGTCGCGGAGGCTCTGGGTGAGGTCTTGCAGGCGAAGGCCCAGCCAGACCGGAATGACCTCGCCGTGGGTCAAGAGGTCGTCGACGACCCGCTTCGCCCTGTCTATCGGGATGGCAAAGCCGATTCCCTCCGCCTCGCGAAAGATGGCGGTATTGATGGCGATCACGTCGCCGTCGATGTTGAGCAGCGGTCCGCCCGAGTTCCCTGGGTTGATACTTGCGTCGGTCTGCAGGAACCCGTGGTACTCGCGGTCGCCCGCGCGGATCGAGCGGTTCTCCGCTGAGAGCACGCCGGTTGTTACCGTGTGGTGCAGGCCGAAAGGGTTCCCGATCGCGATCACGGTCTCGCCAATCAGCAGATCCTCCGAGCTCCCGAGCTCCACGAAGGGCAGCGGCTCGTCCGCGCTGATCTGCACGACCGCGAGGTCCGTCTCCGGGTCCGCGCCGATGAGCTCGGCGTCGAACTCGCGCCCGTCGGCGAGCACGACGTGGATCTGTGTCGCGCCGGCCAGGACGTGCTCGTTCGTCAGCACCTGGCCCTCTGGCCCGATGATGAGGCCGGTACCCAGGCTGCTGACCGTTCGGCGCCGGGGATCGAGGAAGGTGCCGAAGAACTTCTCGATGAACGGGTCCGAGCTGAAGAAGGGATTGGCCCGCTGGCGCACCTCCTGGGTCGAGGTGATGTTCACTGTGGCTGGGCCAACGCGCTCTACGGCCTTCACAATGGGGGTGCGGCGCGTGTCGACGTCGGCTACAGCCGTGCTCCCGATCGCGAGGATCGGAAGGACGACCCAAGCGAGTAGGGTGCTCTTCATCGGGCCAGTCCCTTTGACGGCGGGCTCCGCCGCCCTATTTGGTGATCCGCCTGCCTTCAGAGGATGACTGCGCAAGATCTGTTCCCTCCCCGCCCTCGTCTCTGGCTCGCACATCGATCTTGCGCGCAAGCTGCCGCTCGGGTCTCGCGCTTGCGGCCCGGAAGTCGCCGGAACGCGGCACGACCAGCATGTACCGCATGTTGTCGCCACGCAGCGCCCGGATCAGGAACGGAGTGCCAGGACGCAGGTCCCTCATCGCCTGCCGGAACTCCTCGATGTCGCGGATCTCGACCCCCTCGACCTCCACGATCAGGTCTCCAGGTGCCATGCCCGCCTCAGCCGCCTCCGAGCCGCGCTCGACGAAGGAGCAGAGCACCCCGGAGCGTTGCTCGAGACGGTGGGATCGATAGAGGATCTCGGTCACCTCCTGGGCGGTGAAGCCGAGCTCGGTCTCTTCCTCATCGGGTACGACCTTGGGCTGGGCGCTCAGCGTCGCGGTAACGGTCTTGTGCTCACCACCGCGCAATACGTCGATCGCGACCTCCTCCCCCGCCTGCATGGCCGCGATCAGGCGCTGGAACTGGCCCATGTCCTCGTCCTTCTCCGCGCGGATCTCCTCGCCGTCGAAGCGCGTGATGATGTCGCCCACGTGGAGCCCGGCATTCTGGGCAGGCGATTGGTGCGTCACCGCGCCGACGATCACGCCGTGGATCTGCTCGATGCCCCAGTAGCGGGCGAGCTCGCGATCGAGCGGCTGAATGGACACGCCGAGATAGCCGCGCGCGATGCGCCCCTCGCCCAGCAGATCGGCCGCGACCTGCTTGGCCGTGTTGATGGGGATGGTGAAGCCGATGCCGCGACCCTGGCCGCGGGAATTCACGCCTACGACCAGCCCGTCCAGATCGAGCAAAGGTCCGCCCGACGAGCCGTGATCGATCATGGCGTCCGTCTGGATGAAGTCGTTCAGCAGATTCCCTTCTTTCAGATCCCGGCCCTTGGCCGACACGATCCCAAGCGAGACCGTCCCTTCCAGCCCGTAGGGATTTCCGATCGCGATCACCCACTCCCCAACGCGCAGCTGGTCGGAGTCACCGAGTGCGGCTGCGGCGAAAGGCGGCTCCCCCTCGCGCGGCTCGATGCGCAGGACCGCGAGGTCCGTCTGCTTGTCCGTTCCCACGACCTGCGCCGCATAGCGACCCTCGCGTCCAGGAACCAGGACGGTGACCTTCTGCGCCCGCTCGACCACGTGCTCGTTTGTCACCACGATGCCCTCGGGATGGGTAATGAAGCCGGAGCCTGTCACCAGCTTGCGCCGGTTGTTGACCTTGAGCGCCGCCTCGATGTGGACGACGGAGGGGCTCGCCGCGTGGTTGACGTCGATGACCCGGGTCTGCAGGGCCTCCAGCGGATCGTTCGCGAGCGCGCTCGGCAGGCTTGTGCAGCCGACCAAGCTCGCGACGAACGGTACGAGGAGTGAGGCGCGAGTCATGGTGCGTTCTCCTTGAGTGCGTTCTGAAATTCACCGACGGCCGCCCTGACGTCCGGAGCCGCGCCGATCGCGGACACTGCCGCGACGCCCCAGGCTCCGGCCTCCAGCACCTCCGGTGTGCGTTCCGGTGTCAGGCCGCCGAGTGCGAGTACGGGAAGTTCCACCTCCCGCAGCTCTTGCGCCAGCCAGGCGCAGCCCCGACCGGCAGTCCCGGGTTTGGACGCTGTCTGGTAGATCGGCGAAAGTGTCACATAGCTTGCGCCGGCGGCGGCAGCGTCGCGAGCCTCGCTGCCCGAGTGGGCCGAATATCCGATCAGGGCCCCCGGCCCCAGCCAGGCGCGAGCCTCGGCTACGCTGATCGCGTCGGCCGCCAGGTGGACGCCATCCAGCTCGCAGGCTCTAGCCACGTCCAAGCGGCGACTGGCGACCACTCTGAGCCCCTCCTCGCGCAGCGGGGCGATCTGCTGCAAGAGAGCCTCCCATTCGCTGCCCTCTAGCTGGGGCTCTCTCAGCACCACGAGCTCCACTCCGCCGCGGGCCGAGTCCTTCAGCACTTGTGCCAGCGGGCGCCCGCCGGTCCCTCGCTCGGCATCTGTGATGTAGCAGAGGCGCGGGATCACGGTACGTCGATTCGCCCCTCCATGGGACTGGAGGCCTGGGCGTAGAGTCGGCTCGGCATGCGCCCGGCCTCGTAGGCCATGCGCCCGCTCTCCACCGCCAGACGCATTGCGCGCGCCATCTTGAGGGGGTCCTTCGCCGCGGCGATTCCGGTGTTCATCAGGACCGCGGTACAGCCGAGCTCCATAGCGATCGCGGCATCGGAGGCCGTGCCCACACCAGCATCTACAATGACCGGGACGCTGACGCTCTCCAGGATGATGCGAATGTTCGTCGGGTTGCGGATTCCGAGGCCGGAGCCGATTGGCGCCCCCAGCGGCATGACTGCAGCACAGCCCAGCTCTTCGAGCCTGAGGCAGGCCACCGGATCGTCGGTGATATACGGCAGCACGGTGAAGCCTTCCGCGATCAGGATCCGGGCCGCCTCCAGCGTCTCGCTAGTGTCGGGGAACAGCGTACGCTCGTCGCCGATCACCTCGAGCTTGACGAGTGGGGTGTCGAGGAGCTCGCGAGCCAGCTGGGCGGTGGTGACGGCCTCCTTCGCGGTGTAGCAGCCGGCCGTGTTCGGCAGCAGCTGGAACTGGTCCGGTGGGATGTAATCGAGCAGGGAGCCGGCGTCGCGGCTCGAGAGATCGATACGGCGCACGGCGACCGTAATCAGCTCCGCACCGCTCTCGTCCAGCGCCTGGCGGTTCTCCTCGAAAGACTTGTACTTCCCCGAGCCGATGATCAAGCGCGAGTGGAACTCGGCATCCCCGAGTCGATAGCTCCCGGACATTATCCGCCTCCGACGGCCTGGATGACCTCGATGTGATCGCCCTCGTGGATCCGGGCCAGCTCGAACCGAGATCTCGGCACGACCTCGGCGTTGATCGCCACGGCGACACGACGTTTCCCAAGCCCGAAGCGTTCCAGCAGATCGCGCACGCTGAGGGGTTCCGGGACGTGCTGAGACTCGCCGTTGAGTTCGAATCTCATCCAGTTTCGACGGTAAGCGATGCAGTGTGGAAGTTCAAACGCAAGACACCACTTGCGGGCGCCCCTACAGTCTGGGGCGTGAAGGTGACCGAGGAGAAGGCGCGCGCCTGGGCCGAGATCGACCTCGGCGCGCTGCAGCGGAATTACGCCCAGCTCCGGCAGCAGGCGCGGGACCGACGCGTGATCGCGGTCGTCAAGGCGAACGCCTACGGACACGGTGTCGTTCCGGTCTCGCATGCCCTCGTGCGCGCAGGTTGCGACGCGCTCGCCGTGGTCACGCTGGAGGAGGCGCGGGAGCTGCGGCAGGCCTCGATCCGAGCACCGATTCTCCTGCTGGCGGGGCCGCTTACGCCGCAACACGCGGACGAGCTGCTGGCCCTTCAGGTGGTGCCAACATTGCTGCGCCTGCAGCATCTGGAAGCGGTCGCGGCTGCGGCGAAGCGGGCGGGAGTGCGTGCGCCTGTCCACCTGAAGTTGGACACGGGGATGGGACGCCTGGGCTTCCTGCCGCGGGATCTGACGCCGATCCTCGAGCGTCTGGGCTCGACCCCGGAGGTCGGTCTGGAAGGGGTCATGAGCCACTTGGCGGAGGCGGACGATCCTTCGTCCGCCGTGACCGAGCGCCAACGCAAGCTGTTCGGGGAGCTCCTCGCGCAGGTCCGCGACGCGGGCTTCGAGCCGGAGTGGACCCACATCGACAACTCCGCAGGGATCGTGCGGGGCGCGACCCCGGACACGACGGCAGTACGCCCCGGCCTCGCGCTGTACGGGGCCGACCCCACGCTCGAGGGCGGGCACGCGCTCGAGGCGGTGATGACGCTGTGTGCGCGTGTCTGCCTGGCGAAGGACGTCCCTGCGGGCATGCGCATCGGGTACGGGGGGACGTACGAGACGCCGGATGCGACGCGCATCCTGACCCTGCCGATCGGCTACGCGGACGGTCTGCCGCGGGCGGCGGGGAATCGCCTGCAGGTCGGCCATCGCGGCCGACGCGTCCCGCTCGTGGGCCGCGTCTCTTGTGACCTGGCGACCGTCGACGTGGGTCGGGTCGGGGAGGGCCACGAGGGAGACGAGGTGCTCCTCTTCGGCCGGCGCGCCGCGCTCGAGCTTCGTGTCGAGGAGCTGGCCCTGGCCGCCGACACCATCTCCTACGAGATCCTGGTCCGGATCGGCCCGCGCATCCCCCGGGTCATCTGCTGACCCAAGAAACGCGCCGAAGGTCGTAAGCCTGAGCGCTAGAATAGGCAGCCTGCAAGCGCCGCATAGCGGCGCGCGCAGCGAAGGCCGTAGGCCTGAGCGAAGGTGGGAAGCCGTCAGCGGCCCGCGGGTCGTTGACCCGCGGGAGGGCCGCCCGCGCGCGGGTCCCACAAGGAGGAGTGATGCGCGTCCTGGTTCTGGGCTCGGGAGGTCGTGAGCACGCGCTGGTCTGGGCGATCGGCCGCAGCCCGCTGGTCGACGAGGTGCTCTGCGCCCCGGGCAGCGACGGCATCGGGCGACACGGCCGCTGTGCGGAGGCGCGGCTGGCCAGCCCCGACTCCGTCGTGGAGCTCGTGAAACGCGAGGACGTTCAGCTGGTGGTCGTCGGTCCCGAGGTTCCCCTGGTCGCGGGATTGGCGGATCACCTCGAGGCTGCCGGGATCGCGGTATTCGGGCCCGGCGCGGCCGCGGCTCGCCTTGAGGGCAGCAAGAGCTTCGCCAAGGCCTTCATGCAGCGCCACGGCATCCCGACTGCCGCCTACCAGGGCTTCGCGGACCCAGACAAAGCGGAGCGGTATGTGCGCGCTCGCGGCGGGCCGCTTGTCGTGAAGGCGGACGGGCTCGCGGCTGGCAAGGGCGTGTACATGTGCGCGGGTCCGGATGAGGCGAGCGTTGCCCTCTCGGAGATCATGCGCGAGCGGCGCTTCGGCGACTCCGGTGCCGAGGTCGTGATCGAGGACTGGCTCGTTGGCGAGGAGGCCTCGTACTACGCGATCTCCGACGGGGAGCGCAGCGTGTGCCTGGCCGCTGCGCAGGATCACAAACGCGCGCTAGACGGTGACCGCGGCGAGAACACAGGAGGCATGGGCGCCTACTCCCCGGCCCCGGTTGTGAGCCCCGACGTGGAGCAGCGAATCATCGAGAAGATCGTTCAGCCCACGCTCGACGGCCTGCGTGCGGAGGGCACGCCCTATCGGGGAGTGCTCTACGTCGGCGTGATGGTCGTCGAGGCCGAGCCCGTTGTGGTGGAGTTTAACGTCCGCTTCGGCGACCCGGAGACGCAGCCTCTGCTGTACCGAATGGAGTCCGACCTCGTCCCGCTGCTCGTGGGTGCGGCCCAGGGCCAGCTCCCTCTGCAAGCGGCTCGCGCGCCGGATCCCGCAGGTGCAAGCGCCGCGGATAGCGGCGCGCGCAGCGAGGCGAAGCCGAGCGGAGGTGGGTGGCGCGCGACCGCTCGCGCGCCGGGTCCCGCAGGTGCAAGCGCCGCGGATAGCGGCGCG
Source organism: Myxococcota bacterium (assembly GCA_965247115.1). Taxonomy (GTDB): domain Bacteria; phylum Myxococcota_A; class UBA9160; order SZUA-336; family SZUA-336; genus JAUXJB01. Next base: position 1,554,193 of record CBDFGR010000002.1, on the reverse strand, counting down.
CGCAGCGAGGCGAAGCCGAGCGGAGGTGGGTGGCGCGCGACCGCTCGCGCGCCGGGTCCCGCAGGTGCAAGCGCCGCGGATAGCGGCGCGCGCAGCGAGGCGAAGCCGAGCGGAGGTGGGTGGCGCGCGACCGCTCGCGCGCCGGGTCCCGCAGGCCCCGTCTTCGGGGATCCGGCCGTGTGCGTCGTGCTGGCGAGCGAGGGCTATCCGCGCAGCTACCCGGTGGGGCGAGAGATCAGGGGGCTCGAGGAGCTCGAGAGCGAGCCGGAGGTTCTCGTGTTTCACGCCGCCACCCGCCGCTCTGGCGGTCGCTGGGAGACGGCAGGTGGGCGCGTGCTCGGCATCACGGCCCGCGGTGCCAGCATCGCCGCCGCCCGCGATCGTGCCTACGCCGCCGCGCGTCGCATCCAGTTCGAGGGTGCCCAGCTCAGGAGCGACATTGCGCTCCGGGCGCTCCGGGACCACGCGGGTTGATCGTTTCTGCGGACGAGGCCGTTCGCCTCCTCGGGACTGGGCGGGTCGTGGCCTATCCCACCGAGACCGTCTTTGGCCTCGGTGTCGACGTCTTCGAGCCGAGCGCGCTCGAGGCACTCCAAGTCCTCAAGGGGCGGGCGCCCGAGCGCGGGCTCTCGGTGCTGGTCCGGGACGCGAGCGCGCTGGAGGCCTGGCTCCCGAGCCTTCCCGAACCAGCGCTTCTTTTGACCAAGCGCTTCTGGCCCGGTCCCCTCACCCTGGTGCTGCAACAGGTCGACGTCGCGTTCGCGCAGGTGGCTACAGAGTTCGGTGTCGGCTTTCGGTGCTCCTCGCACCCGGTCGCCGCTCGCCTGGCGCGGCTGTACGAGCGGCCGATCGCCGCGACGAGCTGCAATCGCAGCGGGGAAGCGCCATGTGGGACCGCTTGCGAGGTTCACGAGCTCTTCGGCCAGGAGCTGCCAGTCGTCGCGGGGACGGCCGGGAATCTTGCCCCGTCGAGCGTCGTTGCACTCGATCCCGACGGGAACCTGCGTCTCCTGCGCGAGGGGGCGATCCGCTTCGACGCGATCCTGGAGGCGGCCGTGCTCAGCCGATGAGGAGTCGGATGTCGTGCGGGGGCTCCGCGAGCGCTTCTGCCAGGCGCTTCAGGATGCGTGGCTTCTCGAGCTGGATACGCTGCATCCAGGCCGAGTCGGGGACTCGGGCCACCACCACCCCCTTGCGGACACCCTCGGGGCGGCAGTTCGCAGCAAAGGGCTCGCCGAGGGTCTCGTCCCAGACGTGGACGAGCTGCACCGCGTCTGACGTCGCGCCGAGTCCCACTTCGTCGAGCACGCTGGGCAACAGAGTCGCCACCGCTTCGGGTGGCCCACTCTTGCGCCGTCCTGGGTGCCGGCCACGCACACCGCAACCCTAGCAGACGCCCCCCGCGGCGCCTGTGCTACCTTGCGCCAGCGTGGACCAGGGCGGACTCGAGAAGTGCGATTTCTGCGGACGCCCGGTAACGCACGTGCGCAGGATCGCATTGGATCAGGGCTATGACAGACTCCCCCAGCGTCACCCAGTCCGGTACGCCTGTCGGGACTGCTCCCGAGAGAAGGAGGCGCGCCGTACCGGCGCGCTTGACTCGAGCGCAAAGCGCCTATAATTTCGCCCACTTCACTTCTTCCGAGGGTGCCTCGCGGCGCGCCTCGGACCTTCCGTGAGGACTCCAGTATGGTGACCATTCGCCTGTTTCGAGCGGGTGCCAAGAAGCGCCCGAAGTACCGCATCGTAGCTGTCGACTCCCGGACCAAGCGCAGCGGTCGCGCGCTGGAGTTCCTGGGAACCTACGACCCGCTCGCGCCCGGCACCGAGCTCTCGCTCAAGCGGCAGGCTTTCGACGCCTGGGTCGGTAAGGGAGCGCGCGTCAGCGACAGCGTCGCATCGCTCATTCGCAAGCGCGCGCGCGAGGCAGCGGAAGAGCCGCAGCCCGCGGCCAGCTGAGCGAGCGCGATCGGGTTGTGCGGACGTGGCTGCGAGAGGCGCAAGTGAGCTTTCGAGCCTGCCCGACACTGGGAGCGGCACGTGGGTCGAGATCGGGTGGCTGCTGCGACCGACGGGTCGCGAGGGCCGCCTGCTGGTCGAGCTTCACGGCGAGGATCTCAAGAATCTCCTAGAGGCGACGGAGGTCCGTCTCGAGGGCGGCCCCGGCGAGATCCCCTTTCGGATCCGCCACGCGCTGGCGGCGAGTCCGAGCCGCGCCGGGCACGCGCGGGCCCATCTCGAGCTGCTGGGACTCGGCAGCCGCGAGCAGGCCGTGGAGTGGAAGGGAGCGCGGCTCTCGCTGCGCGAAGCAGCGATCCAAGCGCTGCCGGCGGGCGAGTTCTACTGGCGCGAGATCATCGGTCTGCGTGCGCGCCTCCCCGACGGGAGCGAGCTGGGGCGAGTCGAAGAGATCTGGTCGACGCGCGCCAGCGACGTGCTCGTGGTGTGCAAGGGCTCGCACCAAAACCTGGTACCCGCCCTGCGCGAGCTCCTAGTTCGGGTGGATCTCGAGGCGGGAGAGATCTGGCTGGATCCTCCAGCAGGAATGATCGAGGACGAGGCCTGATATGGCGGGCCCTCGTATCGACATCGTCACCATCTTTCCCGAGCTGGTGGAGCACTTTCTCAAGGGCTCGCTGCTCGGCGCGGCTCGCCGCGAGGGGGTCGTCGAGGTTCGGGTCAGCGACCTGCGAGCGTACGCCACGGACAAGCAGCGCAGCGTGGACGACGAGCCCTACGGTGGGGGCGACGGGATGGTGCTCAAGTGCGAGCCGGTCGTCGCGGCCGTCGAGGCCCTCGCGTTCCCAGGTGCGCGGATCTGCGCGCTGGGTCCTCGAGGACGCCTCTTCGATCAGGTCCTGGCCCAGGAGCTGGCTGCAGAGCGGCAGCTGCTCCTGCTCTGTGGCCGCTATGCGGGCTTCGACGAGCGGATCTTCGAGGAGACGGGCGCCGAGGAGCTTTCAATTGGGGACTTCGTGATTTCGGGCGGAGAGGCGGCGGCCCTGGTCGTGACCGAGGCTGTGACCCGGCTCGTGCCCGGCGTCGTCGGAAATCCCATCTCGCCGCAGGCCGACACCTTTAGCGAGGGGCTTCTGGAGCACCCGATCTTCACGCGACCCCGGGAGTTCCGGGGCCGCACCGTCCCGGAGCCCTTGCTGTCGGGCAATCACGCACGCATCGAACGCTTTCGGCGCGAGGAGTCCCTTCGCGTGACGCGGCGCCGCAGGCCGGAGCTGCTCGAGACGGAGCGCTTGAGCGAGGAGGATCGGAAGTTCCTCCGGGAGTTAGGAAAATGAGAGAGATTCGAGAGATCGAGAGAGAGGGCATGCGGACCGACCACCCGCAGTTTCGCAGCGGTGACACCGTTCGCGTGCACGTCCGGATCACGGAGGGGGACAAGGAGCGCGTGCAGGTCTTCGAGGGAGTTGTGCTCCAGCGCCATCGGGGTGGGATGCACGAGACGTTCACCGTACGCAAGGTGTCCTACGGCGTCGGCGTCGAGCGCGTCTTCCCCCTGCAGTCGCCGAACGTGGTCCGGATCGAGCTCAAGTCGCGCGGCCGCGTGCGCCGCTCGCGCCTCTTCTACTTGCGCGAGCTGCGGGGCAAGGCAGCGCGGATCCGCGAGCGCTACACGGCCGAATAGACCTGTCTTGTGGGACCCGACCCGCGGGCGTCCGCGGGCCACCCACCTTCGCTCAGGCCTTCGGCCTTCGCTGCGCGCGCCGCGTTCCGCGGCGCTTGCCCGGTTGGCTCGGCTAGCGGTGGAAGGCGTTTCGGAAGTGACCTACCTCCGGGGGGTGATGGGAGGCGTCGATTGCTATTACGTCGAAGCGAATCTTGCGGAAGCGAGGGAGGCTTCGGGTGGCCAGGAGCTGCGAGGCGGCGCGAAGGATGCGGCGCTGCTTTCGCTTATCGATCGATTCCTCGGCGCTGCCGAAGCGCCGGCTCCTGCGCAGTCGTACCTCGACGAAGCAGAGTGTGTCGCCGTCGAGGGCCACGAGGTCCAGCTCCGCGTGCCGGAGGTGAACGTTGCGTGCGAGAATACGGTAGCCCCGGTCCTCCAGGAAGGACTGTGCGATGTCCTCGCCGCGGCGGCCCAGTGCTCGCGTGTTCCGCTCGGTGGGAATATCCAGCGCCTTCGGGACCGAGAGCCGGGGTGAGGCACGGGTGACGATATCGGAGAATCCGGGCCGCGTCTACGTGGTCGCGACGCCGATCGGGAATCTAGATGACGCGAGCGTGCGAGCGCTGCGCACGCTGCGAGAGGTCGCGCTGATTGCGTGCGAGGACACGCGGCGGACCGCGCGCCTGTGCCAGCGCTTCGAGATCCCGACCCGGCGCGTCTCACTCCACGCGCACAACGAGGCGCGGCGTGTCCCGATGCTCCTGGGCCGCTTGAAGACCGGCGACTCGATCGCGCTCGTCTCGGACGCGGGGACCCCACTGCTCTCGGACCCAGGCCTTGCGCTGGTGAGCGCCGCCCTTGCAGGCGGGATAGAGGTCGTGCCTGTTCCCGGGCCGTCCGCACTGCTGGCAGGGCTCGTTGGCAGTGGCTTTGCGACACGGCCCTTCGCGTTCGAGGGCTTCCTGCCGCGCAAAGGCCGCGCGCGACACCTGACACTGGAACGCGTAGCCGCGTTCCCGGGAACGCTCGTATTCTACGAGGCGCCGGGGCGGGTGAACGACACGCTCGCGGACCTGTTTCGTACGCTCGGCCCGAGGCGGATCGCGATCGGACGGGAGCTCACGAAGCTCTACGAGGAATTCGTCCGCGGCCGGCTCGGCGAGGTCCACCTCGACCGGACGCGGGGCGAGGTCACCTTGATCGTGGAGGGCCCCGCCTCCGCCGCGGAGCCCGACCCCACGAACCTCGCCCCCCACATCGAGGAGCTCCTCGCCTCGGGCCTGAGCGTCCGCGACGTAGCCCGGAAGCTGGCCACGGAGCTGGGCGTCTCCAGAACTACCGCCTACCGCAGCATCCTCGCCCACGTCCCCGCACAGAAACCCGACCCCCCCGACTAGCCTCCCCCGACCCGAACACGAAGCGCGGGCAAGGAGTCGGAGGGCGAGGAGTGGTCCCCGCCCTCCGACGGCGTCACGAACCCCAAAGCATCACCCGGATCAGAGCAACTTCGCGAGCTCATCCTCGTCCAGCACGGCGACGTCCAGACTCCGAGCCTTCTCGAGCTTGCTCCCAGGCTTCTCGCCCGCGACGAGAAAGTCCGTACTCTTCGAGACGGTCCCCACCACTTTTCCGCCCGCCGCCACGATCATCGCCCGAACCTCGCCGCGGGGCGCGGAGAGCGTTCCCGTGAGCACCAGCGTCTTGCCCGCCAGCTGGCCGGGACGGCTCGGTGGTGCGGGGGCGCGCAGACGCAGGAGCTGGCGCAGACGCTGGAACTCCTCGCGATTCGAAGCGTCGTCGAGGAAGGCCCGCAGTGTTTGGGCGATTGTGGGCCCGATCTCGTGGACGAGTGCGAGCTCCTCGGCACAGGCCGCCAGCAAGAGATCGAGGTCCGGATACGCCTCCGCGAAGACGACGGCGACGCGCTCACCCACATGGCGAATTCCGAGCGCGTAGAGGAAGCGCGCCGCGTCGACATCGCGAGCCTGCTCGAGCGCGTCGAGCAGGTTCGAGGCTGACTTCTCCGCCAAGCGATCCAGACCGGTCAGCGTCTCGAGGTCGAGCGCGAACAGGTCCGAGGGGCGGCGGACCAGCTCCCGCTCCACCAGCTGATCGACTAGCTTCGCGCCGAGCCCGTCAACGTCCAGGGCTCCGCGGCTCGCGAAGTGCACCAACCGCTCCTTCACCTGGGCAGGACACTCCAGGTTCGGGCAGCGCAGCACGACCTCGCCTTCCGGTCGAAGCGTCGCCGAGCCGCATTGCGGGCAGGATTCTGGCAGCCGGTAACGCCGCGTGCCCCGCGGTCGTTTCTCCCGGACAACCTTGACGACCTTCGGGATCACGTCGCCGGCTCGCTCCACGAACACCGTATCGCGGACGCGCACGTCGAGCCGCTCGATCTCGTCCTGGTTGTGGAGCGAGGCGTGCTCGACGGTCACCCCGCCGATCCGCACCGGCTCGAGCACGGCGACGGGCGTGAGCGCTCCGGTGCGACCGACGTAGCATTGGATGGCTCGCACCACCGTCGTCTCCTGCCTCGGAGGGAACTTGTAGGCGATGGCCCAGCGGGGTGAGCGTGTCAGCTGGCCGAGCCGCTGGCGCAGCTCGAAGGAGTCCACCTTGACCACAGAGCCGTCGACTTCGTAGTTGAGCTGCTCGCGGTCCTGCTCGAGCTTGCGGTGGAACTCGATCACGCCGTCGATCCCCTCCGTTTTCTCCAGGCGTGCGTTTACCTTGAAGCCAAGCTCCGCTAGCCGCCCCAGCAGCTCCATGTGCGTCCTCAGGCCGAGAGCCTCGTCGCCGCGCCCGACGCCGTACATGAAGATGTCAAGGTTGCGAGACGCGCTGACCTGTGGGTCGAGCTGGCGCAGCGTGCCCGCGGTCGAGTTACGCGGATTCGCGAAGGGCTCGAGCTTCTGATCGAGACGCTCGCGGTTCACTCGTGCGAACTCGTCCAGCGGCATGAACACCTCGCCGCGGACTTCCAGGAGGGCGGGCGGGCCGCCGCGGAGACGCAGCGGGATGGAGCGCACCGTGCGAAGATTGTGCGTCACGTTCTCCCCTGTTCGTCCGTCCCCGCGCGTCGAGCCCAGCGTGAGCACGCCGTCTTCGTACAGGAGCTCCACGGCGACGCCGTCGTACTTCAGCTCCACCGTGTATGTAACGGGCTCGTCACTCTCCAGCAGGCGCCGGATCCGCGCGTCGAAGGCCTCGAGCTCCTCTGGACCGCTGGCGTTCTCGAGCGAGAGCATCGGGACCTGGTGCTCGACCGTCGCGAAACCTTCTGCAGGCTGGGCACCCACCCGCTGGGTGACCCCGTCTGGACTGATCCACTCGGGATGCTCCGCCTCGATGGCCTGTGCCTCGCGCATGAGGCGGTCGTACGCGACATCGGAGATCACCGGCGCGTCGAGCACGTGGTAGCGGTAGCTGTGCTCCTCCAGCTCCTCCAGCAACCGCTCCAGCCGCGCTCTCTCTCCAGACCCCAAGCTCATCTACGCCCCGACCTCAGCAAAAATCCGCACCTTTGTGGCGACAGCATGCGCCAGCGCACGCCTTCCGCGCCAGCAGCGAGTGCAAGATTAAGGACCGTCCCCAAGTTCAGATTCCCAAGTTCAGATTCCGTGAAGAATCGGCAACCCGTTGCGGAGTCCCCACCCATGCAGCGGCGCGCGCAGCGCCGCGGAAGCGGCGCGCGCAGCGAGGGCCTTTGGCCTGAGCGAAGGTGGGTGGCCCGCGGCCGCCCGCGGGCCGGGTCCCACAAGGCAAGCGCCGCGGAAGCGGCGCGCGCAGCGAAGGCCTTTGGCCTGAGCGAAGGTGGGTGGCCCGCGGCCGCCCGCGGGCCGGGTCCCACAAGACAAGCCCGCGGAGTTCCTCGCCGATAGAGTGAGCGATGGACTCGAGCTGTGACCGCCATGACTAGGTCCGGAGCGCCGCGAAGTATTCCCTCGCGCAGACGGGTGATGGTCGTTGACGACGCAGAGGCCATTCGGGCTTACCTGCAGAACCTGCTGCCTCTTTTGGGATACGACGTCGTGCTGGCCGCGGACGGCGCCGCGGCGCTAGAGCTCCTCGAGCGGGAAACCCAGCCGGACGCGATCTTCCTCGATGTCATGATGCCGGACCTGGGTGGTCTGGACACGCTGCGCGAGATTCGCCGCCGCTTGCCGAGCATGCCCGTGATCATGCTCTCGGTGGTGCGCAAGGCGGCCACCGTAGTGGAGGCGATGAACATCGGCGCGGTTGACTACCTGAACAAGCCCTTCGAGGAGAAGGAGCTCGGGGACGCGCTCGAGCGGGCGTTCGACTCTGCCCCCGAGGTCCACCAGGACGAGCTGCCCGGGAGCCAACGCGGTCGCGGCAAGGCGACGTTCCTCTGGGCCTCCGAGCAGATGAACCGGATCCGGGAGATCCTCGAGCAGATCGGCGACGCCGGGGTGACCGTATTGATCCACGGTGAAAGTGGCGTGGGCAAGGAGGTCGTGGCGCGTACCGTGCACGAGCTGTCCACGCGGCGCACGAAGCGCTTCGTCAAGGTGAACTGCGCGGCCTTGCCCGAGGAGCTGCTCGAGAGCGAGCTGTTCGGCTACGAGCGCGGGGCCTTCACGGGCGCGACGTCCCGCAAGCCGGGCAAGTTCGAGGTCGCCTGCGGTGGCACCATGTTCCTCGATGAGATCGGGGAGATGAGTCCCAAGCTCCAAGCGAAGCTCCTGCAGGTCCTCCAGGACGGCGAGTTCTCACGGCTCGGCGGCCACACCGAGGTCCGCGTCGACGTCCGCGTCGTGGCCGCGACGAACCGCAACCTGGAGGAGATGGTTCGCAAAGGCACGTTCCGCGAGGATCTGTATTACCGGCTGAACGTCGTGAACGTCCGCGTGCCGCCGCTCCGCGAGCGGCCAGAGGAGATCCCGCTTCTCACCGACCACTTCCTGACGCTGTACAGCCGCGAGTACGGGCGCGAGCAAGTCACGCTGTCCAAGCGCCTCCGGCAGGGCTTCAAGGAGTATCCCTGGCCGGGGAACGTGCGTGAGCTCGAGAACATGCTGAAGCGCATCGTCGTGCTGCAAAGCGAGGAGGTCATCGCGGACGAGGTTTTTGGAACCAGTGCTTCGGTCCACCCGAGAGTGGAGGAAGAGGACGAGGCGGCTCCGGAGCTCGATCCGACGCAGGAGGGTGTGTCGCTGCGCGAGATCGGCAAGCGAGCCGCTCGAGCGGCGGAACGGCGGGCGCTGCGACAAGTTTTGTATCAGACGAACTGGAACCGCAAGAAGGCCGCCAAGATCCTCGAGGTGAGCTACAAGACCCTCCTCCAGAAGATCAAGGAGTGTGGCCTCGCGGAGTGAGTCCCTGTGGGACCCGGCCCGCGGGCGTCCGCGGGCCACCCACCTTCGCTCAGGCCTTCGCTGCGCGCGCCGCAATTGCGGCGCTTGCAGGTTGCCGATCGGCTAGGGGTTCAGGTTGCCGATCGGGTAGGGGTTTGCTTTTCGTTATGCTTTGTTCATGAAGGTTCTGGTTACGGGCGGGGCTGGGGCCATTGGGTCGCACGTGGTGGACGCTCTGCTCGCGCGCTCGGATGAAGTCGCTGTGCTCGACTCTTTTCACGACTTCTATCCGCGACGGATGAAGGAGCGAAACCTGGCAGGCGCCCGCAGCCAGCGGGGCTTCGCCGGTGTCTGGGAGCTCGATATCCGCGATCGGGACGGTGTCACGCGTTGTCTTCGCGAGTTCCGTCCCGCTGCGCTGATCCACCTCGCCGCGCGTGCAGGTGTTCGACCGAGCCTGCTCGAGCCCGAGGAGTACATGGACGTCAACATGACGGGGACGGCGACGCTGCTCCATGCGGCCGCGCAAGCGGAGGTCTCACGCGTGATCTTTGCCTCCTCGGCAAGTGTCTACGGAGATCGGCCGCGGGAGCCGTTCAACGAGGCGGACCGCCCGGACCGCCCGCTCTCGCCCTATGGCGCGAGCAAGCGCGGGGGTGAGCTGCTCTGTCACTCCTTCCACGCGAGTGCTGACTTTTCCATCACATGCCTGCGCTTCTTTACGGCCTACGGGCCACGCCAGCGCCCGGATCTCGCCATTCACACCTTTGCGCGCCGAGCTCTGGCCGGCGAGGCCATTCCCGTCTTCGGAGACGGGAGTAGCGAGCGCGACTTCACCTTCGTTTCGGATCTGGTCGATGGGATTCTCCGTGCCCTCGATCGAGCTGAGGGCTTCCACGTCTACAACCTCGGCAGGGGAGCACCGGTGACGTTGAACGAGACGATCGCCGCGCTGGAGCGTGCGCTCGGAGTCTCCATCAAGCGCGAGGTGCACCCGCTTCAGGCTGGGGACGTGCCAAGAACCTGGGCGGCGATTGATCTCGCCCGCGCCGAGCTTGGCTACGAGCCTCGTGTGGACCTCGATCTTGGTCTGCGCGAGTTCGTCCGCTGGCTGCGAGAGGAGTCTCCGTGACTCCAGCGCTGCGGCGGCTCCCGGTCGTCCTGATCTACCTCGGCGGGATCCTGTTGCTCTCCGCCACGCCGGCGAGAGATCTGGTGCGGCTCGGGCTCTCGGCCTCCACGATGGATCTCGTACACATCCCGCTGTTCGTCGGTCTTTCCTGGGTTACCCTGTGGAGCCTCGGTGGTCCTCCCCAGCTACGGATCCCGATCGCGCTGGCCGCGTGTCTGGGCTTTGCCGCGCTAGGGGAGTGGCTCCAGGCGTCGGTTCCCAGTCGGGTTGCCTCATTCGCTGATCTTCGCGCGAACGCCGTGGGAGTCTTGATCGGGATCGTGGTGTTCGAGGGCGTCCGGTTCTCGGCGCGAAAGAGGGAGCGGTCATGAACGTGGCGGTGATCGGAACGGGGTACGTCGGGCTCGTTACGGGCGCTTGCTTCGCCGAGTTCGGGATCAGTGTCACCTGCGTCGACAAGGATGGGGCCAAGATCGACAAGCTCCGGGAGGGCGAGGTTCCGATCTTCGAGCCCGGACTCGAGGAGATCGTGCGCCGCAACACGAGCAACGGCCGCCTCCGCTTCACGACGAACGCGCGCGAAGCCGTCGAGCGAGCCCTGGTCATCTTCATTGCCGTCCCCACTCCTCCGCAACCGGACGGCAGCACGGACCTCTCATACGTGGACGACGTCTCACGCACCATCGGTGCCAGTCTCGATGGCTACAAGGTGGTCGTCACGAAGAGCACCGTCCCGGTGCGGACGGCGGAGCGGGTCAAGAGGACGATCGAAGCTGCCATGGCAGAGAGCGGCAACGAACAGCATCGCTGCTCCGTTGTCGCGAACCCGGAGTTCCTGCGCGAGGGCAGCGCGGTGGAGGACTTCCTGCGCCCCGATCGTATCGTGATCGGCGCGGAGGACGATGAGGCGATCGCGATTCTCAGGGACCTCTACCGTCCGCTCTACTTGATCGAGGTGCCCTTCGTCGTCACGAACATCGCGACAGCCGAGCTCATCAAGTATGCGTCGAACGCTTTCCTCGCGGCGAAGATCAGCTTCATCAACGAGATCTCCAACCTGGCGGAAAGGGTCGGTGCGGACGTGCACCACGTGGCGCGCGCGATGGGACTGGACGGCAGGATCAGCAGCAAGTTCCTGCATCCCGGGCCGGGCTACGGCGGCTCCTGCTTTCCCAAGGACACCCTTTCGCTCGTGAGCTTCAGCCGCGAGTTCGGAGTCGAGCAGCGCGTCGTCTCCGCGGCGATCGCCGCCAACGACGCACAGCGCGAGCGCATGATCGAGAAGATCTCCGAGCAGATCGGAGCCCTGGTCGGCAAGACCGTGGGCGTGCTCGGTCTCTCCTACAAGCCGAACACGGACGACGTGCGAGACTCGCCCGCACTGGGGATCATCCGACGTCTGCAGGAGGAGGGTGCCGGGGTGCGCTGCTTCGACCCGCAAGCCATGCCGAGGGCTCGGGAAGAGCTCGTGGATGTGACCTTCTGTAAGGATGCGTACGACGTCGCGAAAGACAGCGACTGTCTGGTCCTGGCCACGGAGTGGAACGAGTTCCGCTCGCTCGACTTCGTGAGGCTCAGGGAGTACCTCTTGAGCCCGGTCCTCGTCGACCTGCGCAACGTCTACGATCGCAGTGAGGTCGAGAAGCTGGGCTTCCGCTATACGGGAGTCGGCCGCTAGCGGTTTCACTTCCGGACGCCGCGCTCCGATACTTCGAGTGCATTTTTGAAACTCGGGTGACGAGTGCACGAGCGCGTGGTCTTGGTCTGCGGGGACTCGAAAGTCCGCTCGGAGTTGGAGCGATGGCTCACCGGGCAGGGCTACGAGGTACAGGAGCGCCTGGCGGGAGGCGTCCCGCGGGCAGCGATCCTCGACTACCCCGCAGCCGCTGCGCGACTGCGCGAGCTCGCCGCTCTCTCACCGCGTCCGGCGATCCTGGCACTCTGCGCGCGCGGCTGCGTCGAGGCACAGGTGGCAGCACTCAAGCAGGGGGCGGACGACTTTGTCGCCTTCCCCTTTGATCTGGACGAGCTGGGCATCAAGCTCGATCGCGCGCTTGCACAGCTTGGGTTGCGTGTAGAGCTCGCGCGTCTGCGTGGCGAGAGTGCGGCGCTCGAGACCGAGCGCTCGATACTCGGCTCCGGTCCGGAGATCAAAGCCGTGCGACGGCAGATCAAGAAGGTGGCTGGCTCGCGCGCCAGCGTGCTCGTGATCGGCGAAACCGGGACTGGCAAGGAGCTGGTTGCCGGCACTATTCACGCTCTGTCGCCTCGACGCACGCAGCGCATCGTCAAGGTGAACTGCGCCGCGCTGCCAGAGCCGCTGCTCGAGAGCGAGCTGTTCGGTCACGAGCGTGGCGCGTTCACGGGAGCCGAGCAGCGTCGTCTCGGACGTTTCGAGGAGGCGGACGGCGGGACTCTGTTCCTCGACGAGATCGGAGACATGAGTCTGCGCACTCAGGGCAAGGTGCTGCGCGCGCTGCAAGAGCGCGAGTTCGAGCGTCTGGGTGGCTCGCAGTCCTTGCGCGTCGACGTACGGGTGATCGCGGCCACGAACCAGGACCTGCGCGAGATGATCCGAGCGGGTCAGTTCCGGGCGGAGCTGCTCTTCCGGCTGAACGTCATCACCATTCGGCTGCCCCTGCTGCGCCAGCGAGCTTGCGACGTCCCGGAGCTGGCGCAGGAGTTCTTGCGCGAGTTCAACCGGCTGGAGGCCAGACCCAAGCGCGGCTTCTCGCCCGGGGCGCTGGATGCGCTCATGCGACACCACTGGCCAGGGAACGTGCGCGAGCTTCGCAACGTGGTCGAGCGAGCGGTCTTGATGGGCGACTCCGAGTGCGTCGAGCGCTGCGACCTGTGTCTGGACGCGCCCGAGTACGAGGGCGGGGAAGGCATGGCGGTGCGCCTGCCCGCCGAAGGTGTCGACTACCGAGAGGTAGAGCGCTCGCTCGTCCTGCAGGCCCTGGAACGCGCCAGCTGGGTACAGAAAGACGCGGCCCATCTGCTTCGCATGAGCCGACGCAAGCTCAACTATCGCGTGCAGCGCCTCGGAATCACCCACCCGAGCTGGCGGAAGAACCGGGGGTCCGGCTAGCGCCGCAGCTTCGCCATCTCAAGGGCACTTTCCGCGCTGCCGATGCTTTCCCGGAAGGGGAATGTGCATGCCCTCGTTCTGGCTCATCTCACTCGTCGCGCTCGTCCTCACGCTTCCCGGTCTGTCCTCGGCGCAGGGCAAGGTCGAGGTTCGGGACGGCGAGAAGGGGTACATCCACCTGATCATCAGGGGAGACACCCTTTGGGACATCTCCAATCACTATCTGGGGACTCCGTGGGTGTGGCCCTCGGTCTGGACCGAGAACGAGTACATCGCCAATCCTCACCTGATCTACCCCAAGGACGAGGTCTGGATCAGCGAGCGGCTGATGCGCAAGCTCACGCCCGAAGAGGCGGAACGGCTGCGGCAGGCAATGGCCGAGGCGGGCGAGGACTTCAGCGCAAGCTCTGCCCTGGAGATCCTGGGATCCGAGGACGGTTCGGAGGACATGGCCGCTGCTGACTCCGAGGCCCGCGACGGGTCCGAAGCGGGTGACGGCTCGGAGTACTCCGATGGCTCGGAGTATGCCGGCGGGATCCCGGGGGACGAAGGGCTGCTTCCGTACCCGGCGGACCTCGGGGAAGAGCTGGAAGAGGCTCCGTCCTTGGACGATCCCTTCGCCGCACTGGATCAAGGGGAGACGGGTGTCAGCCGGGTGATGCGTTTCTCGGGTCTGCATCGCTACGGCTTTGTCAGCGACCTTCAGTACACGGGCACCGCAGCGATCATGGGCAGCCACGAGGCGCACTACTGGTCGTCTCAGGGGCAGCGCACGATCGTGAGCCTGGGCGAGGGCAAGGCCCACATGGGCGATGCGCTGACCATCTTTCGCACCATCAAGAGGGTCCGCCATCCGGAGACGCTCGAGAACCTTGGCTACTTCGTCCAGGTCCTTGGCCACGCCGAGGTCACCGAGATCCACCCCGGGTCGTCCTACGTCCGCATCACCATGTCCTATTCGGAGATCGAGCCCGGTGACCGCGTGATGCCCTACGTCGAGCAACCGACGGAGTTCGTCGAGGTTCACTCGGAGGAGCGCGTAGAGGGTCGGGTGCTCGCCTACCAGCCGTACCGGCTGCGCGCCAGCTCCGGCGACATGGTCATCCTGGACCGTGGGCTGCGCGAGGGGATCACGCCCGGGCGCCGCTTCGAGCTCTACCGCGCGTCACAGGAAGCTCGGGATCCGGCCACCCTCGAGAGGGTGATCGTGCCGGACGACGTGATCGGCGGCGCCTTCGTGGTCAAAGTGTCGGAGAAGACCTCACTCGCGCTGGTCACCCGGGCTCGCACCGACGTCCTGGTCGGTGACCGCTTCCGCAGCCAACGCTAGCGCGCCGCCGCACTCACTCCTCCGCCAGGACTACCTCTACGGAGAAGCGCTCGCCCTCGGGAGCCGGGCCCGTCCGGATTCTGCAGCGCTCCTCGGCGATCGTTCCCGCGGCAAGCACATCGGCCAGCACCGTGCGCAGGGCAGCGACGTCGTCCCCCTGGCCTGAGACGTCGAGGCTCTCGACGGGCCAGCGCAGGCTCCTCCGCGCGCGAGTCTTTGCAGCACGGATCTTCTGGCTGAGCTCGATCGCGCAGGCATAGCGATCCGCGCCATCGCCGCTCGCGACGTTGGCCGAATCCTCTGGGGTGGGCCACGGCGCCGTATGGATCGAGCTCTCCCGTCCCGGACCTGCAAAACGCCAGGACCAGATCTCCTCGCACACGAAGGGCAGGAACGGTGCGAACAGGCGCAGGAAGGTCCGGAGCGCGAGCTGTAGCGTGGCGAGCGCTGAGCGGCGACCCGGTGTGTCCACTTGCGCGTACGAGCGGCTCTTCACCAGCTCCAGATAGTGATCACAGAACTCCCAGAACGCCTGCTCAGTCACCTGCAGCGCGCCGGAGTACTCGAAGCGATCGAGCTCTTTGCTGGCCTTGGCCGCGACCCGGCGCACGCGCGTCACGAAGTCGACGTCCAGAGGCTCCACGATCTGCTCAGCGCCGAGGCTCGCGCCCTCATTCTCCTCCACACGCGCGAGCGCGAAGCGGCTCGCGTTCACGAGCTTGGTGCAGAGCCGCTTGCCGAGCTTGAAGATCTTCGGGTCGTAGGCGGTGTCCGCGCCGAGGCGAGCGCGCGCCGCCCAGTAGCGCACGG
Source organism: Myxococcota bacterium (assembly GCA_965247115.1). Lineage (GTDB taxonomy): Bacteria > Myxococcota_A > UBA9160 > SZUA-336 > SZUA-336 > JAUXJB01. The sequence goes on along the minus strand of CBDFGR010000002.1, from coordinate 1,538,884 downwards.
CGTCTGCCGAGTGTTCGGCAAGGAGCTCGCCGGGCGTCACGACGTTGCCGCGAGACTTGCTCATCTTCTTGCGGTCGGGGTCGAGGATCCAGCCGCTGATGACGACGTTCCGCCAGGGCACCTCGCGCTCGTGCATCCACGCCTTGACGATCGTGTAGAAGGCCCATGTGCGGATGATCTCGTGGGACTGCGGGCGGACGTCCATCGGAAAGAGCCGCGCGTGCCGTGCCGGATCGAGCTTCCAGTGGCTCATGATCTGCGGCGACAGGGAGGAAGTAGCCCACGTGTCCATTACGTCGGGGTCGCCGGCGAAGCCACCGGGCTGGTTGCGCTGGGCCTCCTCGTAGCCCTGCGGTGTCTCGGAGGTGGGGTCGACCGGGAGCTGCTCGAGCGTCGCAAAGATCGGGCGGTCGTACTCGACCTCGCCCTCGGCGGAGAGCGGGTACCAGACGGGAAAGGGCACGCCCGAGTAGCGCTGGCGACTGATGCACCAGTCCTGGTTCAAGCCCTCCACCCAGTCCTCGTAGCGCGCGCGCATGAACTCCGGATGCCAGGCGATCTTGCGCCCCTGCTCGATCAGCTGCTGCTTGTGCTCGAGCAACCGGACGAACCACTGCCGTGTGGGAACGAATTCGAGCGGCCGCTCGCCGCGCTCGTAGAACTTGACAGGGTGGCGCACGGGCTGCGGCTCGCCGACCAGCCGGCCGGCGTCGCGAAGCAGCTCGGCGACCCTCTTGCGTGCCTGCACGACGCTCTTGCCCTCGAGCTCCGCGTGGGCGGTGTTGGCAGCCGCGGCGTTCCGGCTCGCGAAGGGCTCCTGGCCGAAGCGCACCGGAGCGATCCGACCGTTGGCGGCGAGCAGCTGACGGAGTGGCAGCCCGCTACCGCGCCAGAACTCGACGTCGGCGAGGTCGCCGAACGTGCAGACCATCAGGATGCCCGTGCCCCGCTCGGGGTCCGCGTGCTCCGCCGGAAGAATCGGCACGGCTGCGCCGAACAGCGGAACGATCGCCTGCTTGCCGAAGATCGGCCGGTAGCGCTCGTCCTCGGGGTGGGCGACGACCGCAATGCACGCGCCGAGCAGCTCGGGTCGCGTCGTCGAGATGACTAGCTCGCTGCCGCCTTCGATGTCGAAGCGGATGTCGTGGTAGGCGCCCGGCCGTTCGCGATCCTCGACCTCAGCCTGCGCGACCGCGGTCTGGAAGTCCACATCCCACATGGTGGGGGACAGGCTCTGGTACACCTCTCCCTTCTCGGTGAGGTCGAGAAATGACAGCTGCGCCAGGCGCCGGCAGTGCGCGTCGATCGTCGCGTACTGCTGCCCCCAGTCCACCGAGAGGCCGAGGTTGCGCCACAGCTCCTCGAAGGCGGCCTCGTCTTCCTCCGTGACGAGCGCGCAGGCCTCGACGAAGTTGCGGCGCGAGACCACCTCGACGGGCTCCTTCTTGCTCTTGTCGCGGCGAGGTCTCCAGCTCGGGTCGTAAGGCAGGCCGGGATCGGGACGGATCCCGAACGAGTCCTGCACGCGGCGCTCTGTGGGGAGCCCGTTGTCGTCCCAGCCCATGGGGTAGGCGATATTCTTGCCGAGCATGCGCTGGTAACGCGCGATCACATCCTGGTGCGTGTAGCTGAACACGTGCCCGACGTGGAGCGAGCCCGAGACCGTCGGCGGGGGGGTGTCCACCACGAAGGTCTCCTCGCGCGGCCGCGTTGGGTCCCAGCGGTAGAGACCCTCCGACTCCCAGCGCTCCTTCCAGGTAGCCTCGCCCTCCGCGTGGTCGTACTTCTCCGGAATCTCTCGCAACCAGGACTCCTCTCGGGCACTGCAGGATAGGAGGTCCCACCCACGGGTCCAGGGGCCGCTGCTAGAATCAGCAGCGTGAGTGCTGAGCTCTCCATCCTCGTCGATGGTCTCGCGTTCCCCGAGGGACCGCGCTGGCACGACGGGCGGCTCTGGTTCTCGGACATGCACTTTCACCGCGTCGTGGCCGTGGACATGCAGGGGAACACGGAGACGATCGTGGAGGTCCCGCAGCAACCGTCTGGTCTGGGCTGGCTGCCAGACGGTCGCCTGCTCGTCGTCTCCATGACGGACAGGAAGCTCCTGCGCCTGGATCCGGGGGGCCTGGTCGAGCATGCGGACCTCTCCGCTCTGGCGTCGTTCCACTGCAACGACATGGTCGTGGATGCGGAGGGTCGGGCCTACGTCGGGAACTTCGGCTTCGACCTCGAGGCGCAGGCGGACTTCAAGACGGCCGAGCTTGTCCTGGCGACCCCCGACGGCCACACTCGCGTCGTTGCCGATGAGCTCGGCTTTCCGAACGGAACTGTGATCACGCCCGATGGGGGCACGCTGATCGTCGGCGAGTCGTTCCGCGCGCGGCTCACCGCCTTCGACGTGGCAGCCGACGGCGGGCTCTCCGGTCGGCGCGAGTGGGCCGCCACTCCCGGCGCGGTGCCCGACGGGATCTGCCTGGATGCGGAGGGCGCGATCTGGGTGGCATCACCCACCAGCGCGGAAGTGCTACGCGTGCGCGAGGGGGGCGAAGTGACGCGACGCATCTCGGTGTCAACGCAGGCCTTTGCCTGCATGCTGGGTGGTCCCGAGCGGCGCACGCTCTTCGTCTGCACTGCTCCGAGCTCGAGCGCTCGCGAGACGCGCGCTCAGGCTAGGGGGCGAATTGAGTTCACCGAGGTCGAGGTCCCGGGGGCTGGTCTGCCCTAGTAGACGGCTCCCGCAGTGTCGTCGCCTGACAGCAGCTCCTCCAGCAGGCGACGCGGCTCTGGGTCGAGGTCCTCGAAGCAGACCGCAAAGCCCGCTGGGGTCGTGCGAACGACCTCGGACTGAAGCTCCACGGAGCTGAAGGTGACCCCGTTGATGCGCAGCCGGATGGGCGTCCCGGGAACGATCGGCGGAGACGCGGGCTCGATCAACGCCCCCGTATTGGAGATGTTCGCGAGGGTGCCTCCGCCCTCGCGGCTGGAGCCCCAGTACGCCACCGCGGCCCGGATCTCCTGGCGCGGCGTTATGCGTCGCTCGTCGTTCATGGTCTCTCCCTGCTATCTCTTGTCGGCAGGGTCAGACGCGTACTTTAGAGGCCACTCGGGTCTTTTTCGGCCGTCTGCGGCGGTGAGCGTCCGTCCCAGCGCAGCCAGGCGAGGAATCTGACGCGCGAGCGGCGGCATTCGCTAGGTTGAGTTCGCACCCCGTACGCGGTCCCGCGGATGCAAAGCTTGGACGATCCCCTGCTCTGGATCGCGTTGCGGAACGTGCCCGGGATGCGTCGGGACATTGCGGTGCACCTGCTCGAGCGTCTGGGCTCGCCTGGCGAGATCTTTGCTCGAGGCTACTCGGAGCTGAAGGAAGAGTGTGGCGAGGTGCTGGCGGCGGCACTGCAGTGCGGTCCGGACCTGGCCGCGGCTTCCGAGGAGCTGGCGGCCGTTCAGAAGCGGGAGCTGGCGGTGCTGCTCTACGGCATGCCCGGCTTCCCTCTGGCGCTCCTGCAGATGCCCGACCCTCCTCTTGTCCTCTACGCTCGCGGCTCGCTCCCCGCTGAGCCGGGACTCGCCATCGTCGGGTCGCGGCGCCCGTCCTCACGAGCCCGGCTTGCGGCACAGCAGTACGCGGAGCAGCTGGCGGTGGACGGCGCGGTCATCGTCAGCGGCCTGGCTTACGGGATCGACGCAGCGGCGCATGAGGGAGCGCTCCGTGGAGCCGGCCGCACCGTGGCCATTCTCGCCTCCGGCCTCGAGCGACCAAGCCCAGCGGGAAATCGCCGGCTCGCCACTCGGATCCTCGACTCGGGGGGAGCCTGGCTCTCGGAGTACCCGCCAGGGCAGGAGTATCGGCCGTACCACTTCCCCGAACGCAATCGGCTCATCAGCGGTCTGGCCAGGGCGACGCTCGTCGTGGAGGCGCGCGAGAAGAGCGGGACCCTGTGGACGGCCCGGCACGCGCTCGACCAGGGTCGAAATCTCGGCGTCATCCCGGGTCCGACGGATAGCGATCTCTGTCGGGGATCGAACGCGCTGCTGCGCGCGGCCGCGCCGATCCTGGACCTGACGGACCTGCGCCTCCTGGTCGATGTGTGGCCGCCGCGGAAGAAGGGTCCCCAGGGAGACGTCGGAGTAGGCACCCCGGAGAGGGGCGTGTCCGAGCAGGTTCTGGCGCTGCTCCGCGACGGTCCGCTCTCCGCAGACGACATCGTGCGAAAGCTGGGCGTTCCCGCTGCCAGCCTCGCCGCGACACTGCTCGAGCTCGAGCTGGGCGGCCGGATCGCGCGCGAGGGAGCCCGGGTGGTCCTTCTTCGCTGAGCTATCCTCGGGCGTTCCATGAGCGAGCCTGTGAGCGTCATCGGCGGAGGTCTGGCAGGCTGCGAGGCCGCCTGGCAGCTGGCCCGAAGGGGTGTGGCGGTGCGTCTCTACGAGATGCGACCGGCGCGCTTCTCCGCAGCGCACACGAGCGAGGGGCTGGCGGAGCTCGTTTGCTCCAACAGCTTCCGCTCGGACCAGCCGGCCAACGCGGTGGGGCTCCTGCATGCGGAGATGAGGTGCCTCGACTCCCTGATCCTTCGTGCGGCAGACGCGTGCCGCGTTCCCGCGGGCAAGGCGCTGGCCGTGGACCGCACGCAGTTCTCGAGCCAGGTGACGGAAAGCATCGCCCAGGAGCCACGTATCGAGGTCGTGCGCGAGGAGGTGACAGAGCTTCCGGAGGGACTCGCGATTCTCGCCACCGGCCCACTCACCTCGGATGGGCTCGCGGCCGCGATCGCGCAGATCTGCGGCGACTCGCTCTACTTCTACGACTCGATCTCGCCCACCGTTTACGCCGACAGCCTGGACTACGACGTAGTCTTTCGCGCCTCTCGCTACGAGGCGGGAGCCGGCGACTACCTGAACATCCCGCTCGATCGCGAGCAGTACTACGCGTTCGTGGACGAGCTCGTGAAGGCGGAGAAGGTGCCGCTGCACCGCTTTGAGCAGGCGATCTATTTCGAAGCATGTCTCCCGATCGAGGTGATGGCGGAGCGCGGCGCCGATACCCTGGCCTTCGGACCCATGAAGCCCGTCGGATTGCGCGATCCTCGCGGCGGGGAGCCAGCCTTCGCCGTCGTGCAGCTGCGCCAGGAAGACAAGACGGGGACGCTGTACAACCTCGTCGGCTTCCAGACCAAGCTGCGGATCGGCGAGCAGCGGCGCATCTTCCGGAGCCTCCCGGGCATGGCCGGGGCAGTCTTCGCGCGCTACGGCTCGACCCACCGCAACACGTTCATCCGCGCGCCGCTCCTGCTCGACGAGCAGCTCCAGCACAGGAAGAGCGACGGCCTCTACTTTGCCGGGCAGATCGCGGGAGTGGAGGGCTACGTGGAGTCGGCGGCGCTCGGGCTGCTGGCCGGGATCTTCGTCGCAGGCCGTGCGAAGGGTGCGCTGGCGACGGCGCCTCCGCCGACGACAGCGCTGGGCGCTCTCCTGCGTCACCTACGGGATGCGCGTCCGGACAGCTTCCAGCCCATGAACGTGAACTACGGACTGTTCCCGCCGCTCGCGGACCGCACTCGGCGCACACCGAAGCGCGAACGCAACCTGCGGGTGAGCGCCCGAGCTCTGGCAGACCTCGCTCCCTGGGCCTCCACCGTTCCGGCTTCGCTCCCGTGACGCCCGCGGAACGCAGCTCCAATGCGGAGTTCCGCCGCTACCTGGAGGCGGAGCGAGGCTTCTCGCCACACACCGTCCGGGCGTATACGAGCGAGGTGCGGCGGCTGGCCTCGAGTCCGGAGTGCGCGCTTGCGGGAGGGCTCGCGCAGGTGGACGCGCTCTCGCTCCGCGCCTACCTGGCGGGCTTCCATCGCACGCACACGCCGGCGACCCGAACGCGGCGGCTCTCCGCCCTGCGCTCCTACTTCCGCTTTCAGGTGCGCCTCGGCGCACGGGCCGCTGACCCGAGCGAGGGGCTGCCCGGACCCAAGCCCGAGCGGCGGCTGCCCGCTCCGCTGGGAGCCGCGGAGTGCGAGCGACTTATCGACGCCGCGAGCCCGCACCCGCGGCCGGCCCTGGACGCTCGCGATCGAGCGGTGTTCGATCTGCTCTACGGAACCGGGCTCCGGGTCGGTGAGCTCACGAGTCTCTCCGTTCGCGACCTCGACCGCGATCGCGCCGAGCTCCGGGTCCAGGGCAAAGGGAACCGGCAGAGGGTGGTCCCGATCCCAGGGCAGGCGCTCGAATCCCTGCTCGCGTATCTCGAGCCGCGCGTGCGACAGGGACTGCTGAACGAGCCGCTGATCCTGAACGCCCGGGGGGGACGGCTCTCGGCGCGGGGGGTCCGCAAGGTCCTGAGGCGTCGCCTGCTCGAGGTCGGGATCCCGCGGCAAGTGAGCCCGCACACTCTCCGCCACAGCTATGCCACGCATCTGCTCGATGCGGACGTCGATCTCCGCGCGATCCAGGAGCTGCTCGGGCACGAGCGGCTCAGCACGACACAGCGCTATACCCAGGTGTCGGCCGAGCGGCTGGCTCGGGTCTACCGGCAGGCGCATCCGCGCTCCCGAGAGCCCGATGGATTTGCGGGCTCTCCAGTAAGGGAGAGAGGATGAGTCAGCTCGAGATGCGCGGGACCACGGTGATCGCGGTGCGCCGCGGCGATACGGTTGTGATCGCGGGCGACGGCCAGGTCAGCATGGGCGACACCGTGGTGAAGAACGGCGCGACCAAGATCCAACGGCTCCGTGGAGGCAGCGTACTGGCGGGCTTCGCAGGCTCCACGGCAGATGCGGTGGCGCTGGTCGAGCGCTTTGAGGCGAAGCTGGAGGAGTTCGGAGTCCTGCGACGAGCGGCCGTGGAGCTCGCCAAGGACTGGCGCACCGACCGAAGCATGCGCAGCCTGGAGGCCCTGCTCGTGGTAGCCGATGCGAACGAGACGCTGCTGCTCTCCGGCAACGGCGACGTGATCCAGCCGGACGACGGAATCGCCGCGATCGGGTCGGGAGGCGGCTACGCGCGCGCTGCGGCGCGCGCTCTGATGGAAGCCACGGACCTGTCCGCGAGGGAGATCGCAGAGCGTGCCATGCGGGTTGCAGCGGGCATCTGCCTTTACACCAACGAGCAGATCAGCATTGAGGAACTCACGGCTTGAAGTCGTTCACGCCACGCGAGGTTGTCTCCGAGCTGGACCGCTACATCGTGGGCCAGAGCGATGCCAAACGCGCGGTCGCGATCGCGCTGCGAAATCGCTGGCGGCGGCAGCAGGTGGAGGGTGACCTTCGCGAGGACATCCATCCCAAGAACATCCTCATGATCGGGCCGACGGGTGTCGGCAAGACGGAGATCGCCCGCCGGCTGGCCAAGCTCTCGGGCGCCCCGTTTGTCAAGGTCGAGGCCTCCAAGTTCACGGAGGTGGGCTACGTTGGGCGCGACGTCGAGTCGATCGTGCGCGATCTGGTCGAGGTAGGGATCACGCTGGTCCGCGACGAAGAGGCCGTCAAGGTTCGTGCCTCCGCGGAGCGGATCGCGGAGGAACGGCTGCTCGACGCCCTGTTTCCCCGTCCCGGCGAAGGCGGCGCCGACGCCACGCGGGAACGGCTGCGCGAGAAGCTGCGCGCAGGCGACCTCGAAGAGCGGGAGGTGGAGATCGAGACCCAGGAGCGCGCGGGTCCAACGCTCGAGATCTTTTCGCCGCAGGGCGTCGAAGAGATGGGCTTCAACCTCAAGGACCTGATGGGCAACATGATGTCCAAGGGCAAACGCGTGCGGCGCGTACAGGTGCGCCAGGCGCGCGAGCTCCTGCAGGACGAAGAGGCGCACAGGCTGATCGACCAGGACGCTGTCCGAGAGCGAGCGATCGAGCGTGTCGAGGAGTCGGGTATCGTCTTTCTCGACGAGCTCGACAAGATCGCACGACGCGAGAGCTGGGGCACCGACGTTTCGCGCGAAGGGGTGCAGCGCGACCTGCTGCCTGTGATCGAGGGCTGCAGCGTGCAGACCAAGCACGGCAGTGTGCGCACGGATCACATCCTGTTTATCGCGGCGGGGGCGTTTCACGTCTCGCGTCCTTCGGATCTGATTCCGGAGCTGCAGGGCCGCTTCCCGATCCGGGTCGAGCTCCATGACCTGGACGAGGCCGCCTTCGTGCGCATCCTGCAGGAGCCGAAGAACGCGCTCGTAAAGCAGTACGAGGCGCTGCTGGCGACTGAAGCGGTGGAGCTCGAGTTCAAACCGGATGCGATTCAGGAGATCGCGCGGATCGCCTCGGAGGTGAACCGGTCGACAGAGAACATCGGTGCCCGAAGGCTGCACACGGTGCTCGAACGCCTGCTCGAGCTCGAGCTGTTCGGCGCCCCGGACATGGCAGGGGAAACCGTCACCCTCGATGCGGCGGTCGTGAGGAAGCGGCTGGAAGAGATCGCAGGGAACCGCGACCTGTCGCGGTTCGTGCTCTAGGCGCGGAAGCTGATGGAGAAGCTGATCGAGAAGGCCGGCGTCCTGGTAGAGGCGCTGCCGTACATCCGAGCGTTCTACGACAAGACCATCGTCATCAAGTACGGCGGCGCGGCGATGCTCGATGCAGAGCTCAAGGCCTCGTTTGCGACTGACGTCACACTTCTGCGCTACATCGGGCTGCGCCCGGTCATCATCCACGGTGGTGGTCCGCAGATCGGTGACATGCTAAAGCGGCTCGGCAAAGAGACCCGCTTTGTCGACGGCATGCGGGTCACCGACGAAGAGACCATGGACGTCGTCGAGATGGTGCTGGGCGGACATGTCAATGCGGAGATCGTCTCGCTGATTGGCCGCGCCGGTGGTCGGGCAGTGGGCTTGACGGGCAAGGACGGGGAGCTGATGCGCGTGCGTCCCCTCAAGCTGCCATCGGGCGAAGACCTGGGGCGGGTGGGGACTCCCGAGCACATCGACGAGAGCTTGATCACCACCATGACGCGCAGCGGCCTCATTCCCGTCATTGCGCCGATCGGACTCGATACGGAGGGTCGCACCTACAACGTGAACGCAGACGTTGCGGCTGCCGGGATCGCGGAGGCCGTAGGGGCCGAGAAGCTGATCCTCGTCACCGACGTGGAAGGAGTGCTCGACGAAAACGGGGTCTTGCGGACCTTAATGACGAGCGCTGAGGCGCTGGCAGCGATCGCCGACGGCAGCGTACAAGGGGGAATGATCCCCAAGCTCGAGTGCTGCATCAGTGGGCTCGAGGGCACGGTAACGTCAGCCCACGTCATTGACGGCCGCGTCTCGCACGCGCTATTGCTCGAGATATTCACGGATGGAGGCGTGGGAACAAAGCTTGTCCGCGTTAGGTGACACCGAGAAGGTCCCCACCAGCTTCCTCTCGATCGCCGACTGGCCGCGCGACGAGCTCGAGAAGATGCTGGAGCGGGCTGGCGAGCTCAAGGTCAGCCGTGCCCGACGCGAGACGGTCCGCTCGCTGCAGGGCTTGTCGATCCTGCTCTACTTCGAGAAGCCGAGCCTGCGCACCTTTGTCACGTTCGAGGTGGGCATCTCCGAGCTCGGCGCGCACGCGCTACAGCTACCGACGGGCCAGGTGAACATCGGAGAACGCGAGCCTATCGAGGACGTCGCCCGCAACCTGTCGCGCTGGTGTCACGGCATCGTCGCGCGAACCTTCGGTCATGACATGGTAGAGAAACTCGCGAGCTGGGGCAGTGTCCCCGTCGTGAACGGGTTGACCGACCTGCTGCATCCGTGCCAGGCCATGGCAGATGCGCTTACGATCCGTGAGAACGGAGACCTCCGCCAGGATCTCGTGGTCTACATCGGCGACGGGAACAATGTGGCCCACTCGCTAATCCACCTGGCCGGGCGCCTGGGAATGAAGCTCACGGTCTGTACGCCCCCGGACTACGCCCCGGATCCAGCCATCGTTCGGCGCGGCGCCGAGCTCGCCAGGACCTCTGGGGCGGAGATCCACCTCTCGCACGATCCCCAGGCGGCGGTCAAGGATGCGTCATTTCTCTACACGGACGTCTGGGCGAGCATGGGCAGAGAGGACGAGGCGGCCGAGCGTCGCTCGGTCTTCGCGCCATATCAGCTCAACGACACGCTCCTGCGCGCCGCACCCGGGTCCGTTCGGATCCTCCACTGCCTGCCGGCCCACCGGGGTGAGGAGATCACGGCCGAGGTTTTCGAATCCGAGCGCTCGCTCGTGTTCGACCAGGCCGAGAACCGCCTGCACGCGCAAAAGGCGATCCTGGAGCGGCTGCTCGCGTAGCAATTCCCGTCCTGGCCAACGCTGCGGAGGACGTGTCAGCGACGTCCGCCGCCGCCAGACTGGCTCAACTTTCCCGCCAGTGTTCCCGATAGCTTTGGGGATCCGGTGCGTATCCGAGTGGGTGAAGTATGAGCGAAAGCGGGGAAGGCTCTTCGGGACAAGCGGCGGCCAACGAGGCCGTCGATCTGTCTTCGGAGTTCCAGGCTGAGCTCCGCGACCTCGCTCGCGCTCTGCCCGCCCTCAACTACTACGAGCTGCTAGGCCTGGAGCCTGACGTGGACGACGCCGCGGTCCGCGACGCCTTCTTCGAGTGCTCCAAGCGCTTCCATCCCGATCGGTACTTCAACAAGCAGACAGGCATGTACGGGCCCCTGCTGACCGAGATCTACAAGCGCGTAGTTGCAGCGAACGACGTTCTGCGGGACCCCTCCCTCCGCCAGAGCTACGACCGGCTGCTCAACGAGGGCGGACCGAGAAAAGACCGAGCTCCCTCGAAGAGCCAGTCGTCTGCCGACGAGGACCCGACGCGCGACGCCACGTCTACTGCACAGCCGACCGGCGGTCCGTCGCTGCGCGACAGGAAAGGTCTGCGCTCCCCGAAGGGCCAGCTGGAGATCCTGGAGCGGCGGCTGAAGCAGAGTCGCTCGAGAGCCAAGCGGCACGTCGACGAGGCACTGGAGCACAAGGAGGCGGGGAACTGGGAGCGAGCCGCCTCGCTTCTCAAGCACGCGCTGGCCTTCGACCCGCGGGATACGACGATCCACGACGAGCTCGCCGAGGTGGTGATCCAGGCGAATGCCGCGCGTGGGGACGAAGCGCTGGCGCGCGGGCGCGCCATGCTGAAGCGAGGTGAACGCAAGAACGCGATCGAGATGCTCTCGGAGGCGTCGCAGCTGCGACCTACCGATGCCGAGCTGGCGGCGACGGTAGCAGAGCTCTTGCTCAAGGAACGAGACCTCAAGACGGCCCGAACGTTTGCGGAGCGGGCGATCTCGCTGGATGGAGACTCGGTCAATTCGCTCAAGGTACTCGGCCAGATCTTCAAGCAGCTCGGCAAGGTCGCGTCGGCGCGCAAGTACCTGCAGCGGGCGTGGGAGCTGGATCCGATGGATCGAGAAGTCCGGGCCGAGCTGCAGACACTCTAGGCCGAAAAAGGAGCACAGAGATTGGGAGTAGTCGGAATAGATCTCGGGACGACGAACTCCTGCGTTGCGGTCATGGAGGACGGCCAGCCTGTCGTCATCCCGAACACGGGCGGCTACAAGACCACACCGTCGATCTTTGCCGTGACCGAGGAGGGCAAGCGGCTGGTGGGTCATCTGGCAAAGCGGCAGGCGGTGACGAATGCCCGAAACACGGTGTATGCCGCCAAGCGACTGATCGGCCGGAGCTTTGACTCGGAAGAGGTGGTGCGCGCCAAGGAGCTCCTTCCCTACGATGTGGTCGAGGGACCGAACGGGGATACGCGCATTCAGATTGCCGGGCGCGTCTACACGACGTCTGAGATCTCGGGGATCGTGCTCCGGGAGATGAAGCGCGTGGCGGAGGAGTATCTCGGGGACAGCGTCCAGGAGGCGGTCATCACCGTTCCCGCCTACTTCAACGATTCCCAGCGCCAGATGACGCGGGACTCGGGGCGTGTCGCGGGGCTGGAAGTGTTGCGCATCATCAACGAGCCGACGGCGGCGGCCCTCGCCTACGGTCTGGGCCGCGACCAAAACGAGCACATCGCCGTGTACGATCTGGGTGGGGGCACGTTCGACATCTCGATTCTGCAGCTGGGCTCCGGACTGATCGAGGTGCTTGCCACCTCCGGCGACACGTGCCTTGGGGGAGAGGACTTCGATCTGCGTCTTGTTCAGCACTTCATCGACGTCTTCGCGGACAAGGAAGGCGTTGACCTCAGCGACGACATCATGGCCCTGCAGCGCCTGAAAGACGCGGCGGAAAAAGCCAAGTGTGATCTGTCGCAGGTCCAGTCGACGGAGATCAACCTGCCGTTCATTGCGGCGAACGCCGATGAGCAGCCCCTGCACATGAGCATGCTGCTGGACCGCGCCAAGTTCGAGGAGCTGATCACCGACATCGTCGCCCGCACGCAGACCATCTGCGAGAGGGTGCTGGAAGACGCGAACCTGGGAGTGGCGGACATCGATCAGGTACTGCTCGTCGGTGGGCAGACCCGCACTCCGCTCGTGCAGAGGCTCGTCACCGAGTTCTTTGGAAAGCCACCGCACAAGGGTGTCAACGCCGACGAGGTCGTGGGGATCGGAGCCGCCATCCAGGCCGCGATGCTGACCGAGGGAAGCGAGAGCCCGCTGCTGATCGATGTGACGCCGCTCTCGCTCGGAATCGCGACCTTCGGTGGCCACTTCGCAAGGCTGATCGAGCGCAACACCAAGGTGCCCACGTCTCGAAAGGAGATCTTCACCACGACTCGGGACAATCAGACGGCGGTCAAGGTTCGAGTGCTCCAGGGCGAGGGCGAACGAGCCGACGAGAACGACCTGCTGGGCGAGTTCATCCTCTCGGGGATCATCCCGGCTCCCAAGGGGGAGTGCGAGGTTTCGGTGTGCTTCGACATCGATGCGAACGGGATCGTGAGCGTCTCTGCGAAGGACCTCGCAACGAACCAGGCTCAATCGATCCAGGTCAACCCCCGCGGCGCGCTCAGCGAGGAAGAGGTCGAGAAGCTCTCGTCCGAGTACGCGGTCCAAGTCAAGGGCTGAGAGCTTGGCCGCGGATCGCAACAAGGAGGTTACGCGCCTGCTCAAGCGGGGACTCAACCACTACGGGCTGAGCAACCTCGAGGCTGCGATCGATTGCTGGGAGCGAGCGCGGGCGATCGACCCGGAGAACAACGCCATCCACGATTACCTTGCCAACGCGTACCAGGAACGAGATCTGGAGGTGGCGGAGGTCGAGGAAGTCGAGGAAGTCGAGGAATTCGTGGAGCTCGAGGAGCTCGGGGCGGATGCGCTCGACGATGATTCCACGCCCTTCTCCTAATTCGAGCTGACTGACGATGCGCCGGACCCCAACGAGATCTCGCTGACGCGAGCGATCGGCGACGTCGTTGTCGTGAAGTCAGAGGACCACGAGGAGCTGATCGCGGATGCGCTCGCAGCGTACAAGATCGGCGAGCTGGATCACGCCTGGAAGAACCTCGAAAAGGTCTCCAAGGTCGACTCGGAGCGTCTCGACGTACAGGGCTACTTGCAGCTGGTCGGCAACGCGCGCGCCGAGAAGTGGTCGAAGCAGATCGGAGACCAGGGACGCGCGCTGCAGCTGAACTGCACGACCGAGGAGATGCTGAAGCTGAAGCTCGACCGAGAGGAAGGCCACATGCTCTCGCAGATCGACGGCAAGGTGTCGATCGGCGACCTGCTCAGCCTGTCGACCTGCAGCCGACAACGAACGCTCGAGGTGCTGGCGCGCCTGATCCGTGAGAAGATCGTCGCCTGAACCGACGCGACGCGGCGTCGCGTCACCCCGGCCAGCCGGCTATCATGCGCCACGATGTCGGACGTAAAGCGCATCCTGCTGGCCTACTCCGGCGGGCTCGATACCTCCGTGATCCTCACGTGGCTGATCGAGACCTACGGTGCCGAGGTGGTCGCGTGGTGCGGGAACGTCGGCCAGGCCGAAGACCTCGATGCCGTCCGCAAGAAGGCCCTCGACACGGGCGCCGTGGAGTGCGTCGTGTCGGACCTGCGCGAGGAGTTCGTACGCGACTTCTGCTACTTCGCGATCCAGTCTGGCGCCGTCTACGAGGGCAGCTACCTGCTGGGGACCTCGCTCGCGCGACCCGTTCTGGCCAAGGAGATGGTGAGGGTGGCTCGGGAGTTCGGGGCGGATGCGCTCTCGCACGGGTGCACCGGGAAGGGGAACGACCAGCTGCGCTTCGAGCTGGCTTTCCAGGCGCTCGCTCCTGAGCTCAAGATCATCGCCCCGTGGCGCGAGTGGGACCTGCGCGGACGGACTGAGCTCCTGAGCTACGCGGACAAGTTCGACATCCCCGTCGAGGCGTCGCTCGAGCAGCCGTACTCGATCGACCGCAACCTCTTCCACATCAGCTACGAAGGTGGCGTCCTCGAGGATCCCTGGCGCTCGCCGGACGAGGCCATGTTCGAGTGGACGACGTCCCCTGTAGACGCGCCAGACCGACCTGCCGAGCTCGAGATTGACTTCGAGGCGGGAGCCCCGGTGCGGGTCGAGGGGGAGCGTCTGGGGCCGGTCGAGCTGTTGGAGAGGCTCAACCTGCTGGGGGCGTCACACGGGGTCGGCCGCGTGGACATCGTCGAGAGCAGGGCGGTGGGCATGAAGGCGAGGGGGGTCTACGAGACGCCAGGCGGGACAGTTCTTCACGCGGCCCACAGGGCACTCGAGTCGATCAGCGTCGATCGCGAGGTCCTGCTGGAGCGGGATCGCCTCATCCCGCGCATCGCGCAGCTGATCTACAATGGCTTCTGGTTCTCTCCGGAGCTGGAGTTCTTGCGCGCAGCCGTCGCGCACAGCCAGGAGCTCGTCACCGGCACCGTGCGCGTGCGCCTGTACAAGGGCGCCGTCTCGATTCTGGGTCGCAAGTCCCCGAACACGCTCTACCGAGAGGACATCGCGAGCTTCGAGGCCGATGACAGCTACGACCAGCGCGACGCCACCGGCTTCATCCGCCTGAACGCCCTCCGACTCAGGCTCCGCAAGTAGGGCTGCGCCACCCCTAAGGGTAAAGGCAGTGCTCGCCGAAAGAGCGCGATGGGACGGACTGTCCAGGGGCCCATCTGGTGAGCAGGCGAGTTCTGGTCGTCGACGATGATCTACTGATTCGCGAAATGACGCGGGACGCCCTTGCGCAGGAGGGCTTCCGAGTACACCTCGCGACCTCCGGGATGGAAGCCCTGGAATGGCTGGGTCGCAATGGCGCGGTCGAGCTGCTCCTGACGGACCTCTCCATGCGCGAGATGGACGGCTTCGAGCTGATGGAGCAGGTGCGGCGGGACTGGCCGTCGACCGAAGTGGTGGTCCTGACGGGCTACGCCTCGCTGGAAAGCGCTCTCCAGGCCATGCGGCTGGGCGCTGCGGACTTCCTGCGCAAGCCCGTCACCGCGCCAGAGATCGTCTACTGCGTCAAGCGCACCTTGCTGCGCCGACATCTCCTCTCGGAGAACGAAGCCCTGCGTGGCTGCATCCAGGCTTTCGAGGCCACACGAAGCCTCGCCTCCTGCCTCGAGACATCCGACGTGCTGCCCCTGGCTCTGGACATCGTCCTCCGAGTCGTGAGCCGTTCCATGGCCATCGGGAGACTCGCGTACGGTGAGCAAGCCCGTCCCTCGGAGGGTGTTCACCTCAGGGGCTTTCCCGTGGAAGGGGTCCCCGAGCTGCGGGATTCCATCCAGCGCGACAAGCTGTTCGATCTCGGCGCGCTCGAGTCCGAGGGCGGATGTGACGCGTCGAGCCAGGCGCTCCTGACTCAGCTTGGCTGCTTGGCCGAGGGGGAGGAGATCCTGAGTCTACCCGTGTGTCTCGACGGTCACGTTGCCGGGGGCATCTGGGTGCTCCCGGAGGGCCGGGCCTTTACGCCCGATGAGACCCGTCGCGGGGAGCTCGTGGCCACCCAGTCCGAGCTGGCCCTTATCAACGCAGACCGCTTCGTCCAGGCGCGCGAGCGCGCGTTCGTGGATGACGTGACCGGGCTCTACAACGCACGCTACCTGCTCTCCGCCCTCGATCGAGAGGTCAGCCGGGCCACCCGCGCGCACAGCCAGCTGAGCGTGCTGTTCCTGGACCTGGACCGCTTCAAGAACGTGAATGACCAGTTCGGACACCTGGTGGGCTCGCGCGTGCTGATGGAGCTCGGCCAGCTCCTGCACAAGCAGATTCGGGCGATCGATACCGTCGGGCGCTACGGCGGCGACGAATTCACGATCCTGCTGGCGGACACAGACCAGGACAAGGCGCTAGAGGTCGCGGAGCGCATACGCCGGAGCGTGGAGGACGCTCGGTTCGGAGCAGAACGAGGGCTGCAGCTCAGCCTGACGCTCAGCATCGGTGTCGCCAGCTTCCCCGGTAACGGCGAAACGTCCGAGATGATCCTCGATCTCGCCGACAAGGCGATGTACCTGGGCAAGGCGCTCGGCAGGAACAAGGTCTGCTCGGCCAACGAGCTCAGCGACCCCGGACCGCTGCCAGGTCTTTTTTGACCGCGTCGGGAGCGGTTGGTAGGCTCCGCCTGCGGTGGTGCAGCTCGATCCCTTAGGAACTTTGCGTCGCACACAATTCTGTGGCGAGGTGCGCGCGGAACGAGTCGGGCAGCAAGTCACCCTGTGTGGCTGGGTAAGACGCCGCAGAGATCACGGCGGAGTCGTCTTCATCGACCTGCGCGATCGCACCGGCATTGCCCAGGTGGTGTTCAAACCTGACAACGCGCCCGAGGCGCACGAGCGGGCGCAGCAAATCCGCTCCGAGTGGGTCCTGGCCGTACGCGGACGTCTCGAGCGGCGTGCCGACGACGCGATCAATACCAAGCTCCCGACGGGCGAGGTCGAGCTGATCGCGGACGAGGTGCGGATCCTGAACACGGCGGCAACGCCGCCGTTCACTCTCGAGGACGACACGGTGGTGGAAGATGCCGTCAGGCTACGGCATCGGATCCACGAGCTGCGGCGCCCAGTCATGCAGCGTCGGCTCGAGCTGCGGCACCGGCTGCTGCAGTCATTGCGTCGCACGTGCACGAGCCTTGGCATGTACGAGATAGAGACGCCGCTGCTCGCGCGGGCCACGCCCGAGGGCGCCAGGGACTTCCTGGTCCCGAGTCGGCTTCAGCACGGCAGCTTCTACGCGCTGCCGCAGTCTCCGCAGATCATGAAGCAGATGCTAATGGTCGCCGGATTCGACAGCTACTTTCAGATCGCACGTTGCTTTCGTGACGAGGACCAGCGCGCCGACCGCCAGCTCGAGTTCACGCAGCTCGACCTCGAGTTGTCGTTTGTCGGTGTTGCCGAGGTGCTGCAGGTGCTGGAAGAGATCACCGCCTGCGCGCTCCAGGACGTGGTAGGGGTCGAGCTACCGCGCCCCTTCGATCGCATCAGCTACGAAGAGGCCATGTCGCGCTACGGTTCGGATCGACCGGATCGCCGCATCCAGCTCGAGCTCGTCGACTTCTCGGATGTCGTCGCAGAGAGTGGCTTCGAGGTGTTCGCCTCCGCCATAGAGCGCGGGGGCGTGGTACGAGGGCTCCCGCTCCCGCGCGCCGATGAGGTGACCAGGAGCGACCTGGACCGGCTTGGCGAGCAGGCCCGCAAGTGGGGAGCGCGCGGTCTGGCCTGGGTGCGGGTCAAGGAGGACGGCTCCTGGGCCTCCCCGATCGCGAAGTTCCTGAGCGAGGAGGAGCGCAGCGCGATCGCTGGACGCGCTGGCCTGGAGCCCGGGCACGTGCTCCTGTTCTGCGCCGACCGGCCCGCCCTGGTGAGCGACGTATTGGGGCGGCTGCGGGTCGAGCTTGGCGAGCGCCTCGGGCGCACCGACGGCCGTCTCTGGGACGTACACTTCGTGCTCGGCTTCCCGCTCTTCGAGGAGGCGGAGGGCGGCGGACTCACACCCATGCACATGCCCTTCGTCGCACCTGAAGAGCAAGACATCCCGCTGCTCGACTCCGAGCCGCTTCGGGTCAAGACGACCCACTACGACCTGGTGCTGAACGGCGTAGAGCTGGGCTCCGGCAGCCTGAGGAACCATCGCTCCGACGTGCAGCTGAAGATCCTCGAGCTGCTCGGTTATCCCGAAGCCGAGGCGCGCGCGCGCTTCGGCTTCATGCTCGAGGCGCTCGAGACCGGCGCCCCTCCGCACGGGGGCTTCGCGTTCGGCCTCGACCGCCTCTGCCTGCTGCTCGCTGGCGGCGACAGTCTTCGCGACGTGATTGCCTTCCCGAAGACGCAGCGCGGGCAGGACATGTTCATGGAGTCGCCCAGCAGCGTGACCGGCCAGCAGCTGCAGGAGCTCGGCATCCGGCTGCGCGGCGTGGTCACCGAGAGCGCGGACGAGTGAGGAGCTTCGCCGCGAGCATAGGAATCCTGGCCCTGACGACGCTGTCAGCGAACGCAGCCGAGACCATCGAGCACACGGTGGAGAGCGGCGAATCCCTCTGGTCGATCGCTGGCCAGCCGGACATCTACGCCGACCCCTACCTCTGGCCAGTCATCTACAAGTTCAACCGAGACCAGATCAAAGACCCGGCCCGCATCTATCCGAGCCAGGTCCTCCAGATCCCCATCCACGTCGACGAAGCCGCGCGCCGCGACGCCCACGGCACCTCCGGAGCCCCTCGCTAGGTCCGTTGGATCGGCCCGTCTGTCTTTCTTCTCTATTCCACTTGCATTCATTGGCTTCGAGACACAGGCTCGCAGGAGCCCGGCCTTACCAGAAGATCCTCCGTTCTTCCTCGTGGTAGCGACCGAGCAGGACGTCTCTGAAGTAGACCGACCAGATCCCGTCCTCGGTCTCGTCGAGCCCGATAAAGCGGGCCTTCTAGCGCGGCGATCTTTGTTCAACCCGGGACATGGGTAACGGTTAGACCGGCAACATGGGTAACACTCTGTTGTCTAGTGTTCGGGATACTCCGGAAGAGGGATCCGCTCGGGAAAGGCTCGAGCCGAAGGGCGCCACACACCTTTGCAGGAGGGACCTGACCGAGCGCTTCGTGTGGCCGCTCCTCGTTGTAGATCTGCCGGAAGCGATTGAAGCGGCGTTGCTGGACGCCGCGGTTTCCGGCAGGCGGATGCGTGGTCTCGGCCTTGAGGGTCCGGTGCATGCGCTCGTGAGCCCCGTTCTGCTCCGGGTGGGCAGGCTCGATGCGAACGGGGCGGATCCCGAGGCTCATTCCATCACACACTGAGCCGGTGAGCCCGCGGAGCCACGAAAGGGGACCCGTTGTCCGTCAAGATCACGCAGGGGCAGGCCAAACTCGCCGAAGGCCCGTTCTTAGAACGCCCTATTCTACACTTATCGGTGATAGAGTGACGCAATCAAACAGACAGCTCTCCCTTGATCTACGGCCTCCCGCGCGTCATGGCGGGCGGCGCACGGGGGCTGGGCGCAAGCCTGGCCCAAACCCCCTGGTTCAGCATCGGAGTCGGCCAAAGCTGCCGTCGAGACATCCGTGCCACGTGACGCTGCGAGTACGCGAGGGAGTTCCGTCGCTACGGGCTCCGGCCTTTGTGCGAGCGTTCGAGGATACGCTCGCCACTCGTGGGTGCGACAGGGGCGAGTTTCGGCTGGTGCACTACGCTCTCTTGCGGGATCACGCACACCTGATCGTTGAGGCGAAGGATCAGCACGCCCTCGGTCGTGGGATGAAGTCCTTGAGCAGAAGGATGATCTGGGCGATGCGGCGGGCGTTCGGGTGGCGAGGTTTGCTGCTGGCGGATCGCTACCACATGCGGGTTCTGAAGACGCCGCACGAAGTCCGGAATGCAATCCGGTACGTACTGCTCAACGCGGCCCGGCATCGCCGAACTGCGCGCACGGCTCTGGATCCCGCCTCCTCGGGCCGGTGGTTTGATGGGTGGAAGAGAGGTACGGCTCGACTCGAGCGTGTAGAGCGGCCTCGACCAGTCGCCAACGCGCACACCTGGCTCCTGAGAGTCGGCTGGCGACGCCACGGGCTTCTGGATCCCTCGGCGGTGCCAGGTGGGACGCGGGCCTCTCCTGCCTAGGTCGTTCCTCGGGAAATCTGTAGCGCTCGGAAGACGCCTCCGACCGGGAGGTCGGGGCGCGGACCCCACCCTTCGTCTCGGGCTCCAGTCGCGGGACGGGTGACCTAGGCCTGGGCAGTCGCGGGGTCTGCGGCTTCGCCGGAATAGTTGCGCCAGACGCCGGCTTCGAAGTCGTAGAGTTTGCAGGCGCGCGTGGTCTTGATGTAGTCGCGGAGGCGGTACTCGCGCTCGCGCAGGACGTCGCCGAAATGCTCGCGCAGGGCGACGACAGCCTCGGGGAGGCCGTAGAAGGGGATCCGCATGTCCACGTGGTGGGGAACGTGCAGAAAGATGTTGTGGAAGAAGAAGTTAATGAAGCGCGGGACATGGAGCACGGTCGTGCCCTCGACCTGCCCGGTGAACTTCGTCCAGTCACGACGCTTCTTCCAGGGGATGTCCTGTGCGATGTGGTGGACGTAGACGGCGATCCCGATGCAGTAATTCCAGAGCAGGAAGGGCACGCCGAAGACCTTGACCCACATCCAGAGCGCGCCGCCAAGTGTCCCCGAGAGCGATGCGCCGAGCCCGAACAGAGCCAGGCTCGCGGCGGCGAAGAACGTCCCCACGACGATCCGATCGCGGCGGACCTTGCCCGCAATCCGGCTCGGGGGCGTGAAGTGCACCATGTTTCGCCACCAGATGTCGCGCAGGTAGTAGATTCCCCCGCCGATCCACGACCACATCAGACGGTGTGCGAGCCGTTGCCGGGTGGACAGCTCCGCGAACTGCTGCGGCGTCACTGGGTGCCAGACGTAGTCCATGCTCTCGCGCGTCGTGTGGCCGTGGTGGATCCGGTTGTGGCCGAAGCACCAGGCCTCATAGAGATGCAGCGAGGGCAGCATCGCGAGCTGACCGAGCACGTAGTTCAGACGCCCGCTGCGGAACAGCGCACCGTGGGCAGCGTCGTGTCCCAGAGTGAAGAGCGCAGCGATGCTCAGCGAGGCGAGCAGCCACAGCGGGACGACCAGGAAGATCGAATCGGCTGCCACCAGCGCGATCACCACTGTCGCGTAGATGACGAGGTCGCGCAGCAGCCAGGCCACACCCTTCCAGGTCGGGTTGTCGTAGCAATCCGTCGGGAGGACGCCGATCGCGTCGCCGAGAACACGCTTCTCACGCATGCGTGGCAGAGTAGCCGGTTGCAGACCTGCCCTGTACCCCTCGAACCTCAGAGATTGTGATATTTCCGTCAAAGCGCCCATCTGTAAGTATACTGCTGCGAGCGTTGCTTTGGAGGGGGCCCAGAGACGTGAGGATCAAGGCCGCGGTTGCGTGGGAGGCGGGACATCCGCTCGAGGTCGAGGAGGTCGAGCTCGACGGCCCTCGTGAGGGCGAATGCCTGGTGCGCCTCGCTGCGACCGGCGTCTGCCACACAGATGCCTACACGCTGAGTGGCGCCGATCCCGAGGGCGTGTTCCCCGCGGTCCTGGGTCACGAGGGCGCAGGGGTGGTCGAGGAGCTGGGGACCGGGGTGCGCTCGGTCGAGGTCGGCGATCACGTCATCCCGCTCTACATTCCCGAGTGTAGGGACTGCAAGTTCTGCCTCTCGGGCAGAACGAACTTGTGCGCCCGTATTCGCGCCACCCAGGGTCAGGGCTTGATGCCCGACGGGACGAGTCGGTTGTCCCAATCGGGAACGCTGATCCACCACTTCATGGGCACCTCCACGTTCGGAGAGTACTGTGTGGTGCCCGAGATCGCGCTCGCCAGGGTGCGCAAGGACGCGCCGCTCGAGAAAATCTGTCTCCTCGGTTGCGGGATCACCACCGGCATCGGTGCTGTCCTGCACACCGCGAAGGTGGAGCCAGGCTCAAGTGTGGCGGTGTTCGGGCTGGGGGGCGTCGGTCTCTCCGTCGTCCAGGGCTCCGTGCTCGCTGGGGCTGAGCGAATCGTTGGCGTCGACACCAACCCGAAGAAGTTCGAGCTGGCGGAGAAGCTCGGCGCGACGGACTTCCTGAACCCGAGCGAAGTGGAGGACGTCGCAGGCGCGATCGTCGACATGACCGATGGCGGGGTCGATTACTCCTTCGAATGCATCGGTCGAACCGACGTGATGAGCGCCGCGCTGGCCTGCACACATCGCGGCTGGGGAGAGGCGATCATCATCGGTGTGGCCGGCGCCGGCGAAGAGATCAGGGCACGGCCATTCCTCCTCGTCACGGGCCGTTCGTGGCGGGGCAGCGCCTTTGGTGGGACCCGCGGGCGCACGCAGCTGCCGGGCTTCGTCGATCGCTATATGAGCGGCCGCATCAAGATCGACGAGCTGATCACGGCGACGCTGCCGCTCGAGAAAATAAACGACGCCTTCGAGCTGATGCACGCTGGCGAGGTCATCCGCAGCGTGATCCAGTACTGAGCGCGCAGAGGAAGACGAAGCTCGCGACGGGCGCGCCCCGCCCGACTCACGTTCCGAAGATCTTGTCGCTCAAGTACGTCGCCACTTGGCTTAGCCCAATGCGCTCTTGCTCCGTCGAGTCTCGCTCTCGCACGGTGACCATCTGGTCGGTCTCCGACTCAAAGTCGTAGGTCACGCAATACGGCGTCCCGATCTCGTCCTGCCGTCGGTAGCGCTTGCCGATGCTGGCCGTGCTGTCGAAGGCGACATGAAAGCGTCTTCGCAGCTCGACCGCGAGCTTCTGGACCGGCTCTGCCAGCTTCTTCGAGAGTGGCAGCAGGCCCACCTTGACCGGGGCGATCTGCGGCGCTAGCCGTAGCACAACGCGCTTGTCTCCGGCGACCTCGTCTTCCGAGTATGCGCTCGTGAGCAACGCCAGCATGCAGCGGTCGACACCGACGGATGTCTCCACGACGTGAGGGAGGTAGCGCTCGCGGGTCTCGGGATCCGTATACGACTGGTCTTTGCCGGAGTGCTCGCCGTGTGCGGCGAGATCGTAGTCGCCCCGGTAGTGCGTACCCTCCAGCTCGTGGCGACCAAATGGGAAGTCAAACACTATGTCGAAAGCCAGCTTCGCGTAGTGGGCGAGCTCGTCGGGACCGTGCTCGTGCCAGTGCAGCTTGCTCTCGGGGAGCCCGATCTCTAGATGCCACTGCCAGCGCTGCTCGCGCCAGCGTTCGAACCAGGAGAGAGCATCCGACGGAGGCGTGAAGAACTCCAGCTCCATCTGCTCGAACTCGCGAGAGCGGAAGATGAAGTTTCTTGGCGTGATCTCGTTGCGGAACGCCTTTCCGATCTGTGCGATGCCAAAGGGCGGCTTGAGTCGGCTCGATTGCATCACGCGTTTGAAGTCGAGAAAGATCGACTGGCAGGTCTCGCCGCGCAGGTACGCTTGCGTGGTCGAGTCCTCCGAGGCGCCGACGTGCGTCCGGAGCATCAGGTTGAACTGTCTGGGCTCGGTCAGGTCGTGCTCGCCGTTCTCCGACTCGCTGCAGCGGTCGTTCGCGTCGATCTGATCGGGGCGGAAGCGGCGCTTGCAGCTTCTGCAATCGACCATCGGATCATTGAAGTTCGCGACGTGACCGGAGGCGACCCAGGCTTCGGGGTTCGCGATGATGGAGGAGTCGAGGCCCACGACGTCGTCGCGCTCGCGCACCATGCGGTTCCACCAGGCGGCCTTGAGGTTGCTGCGCAGCTCCGTTCCCAGGGGGCCGTAGTCCCAGAATCCCGCGATTCCCCCGTAGATCTCGCTCGAGGGATAGATGAAGCCTCGGTTGAGGCAGAGCGCGACGAGCTTCTCCATCGTGTCCATGGTCCCTGTCTATAGCGCGAGGCGCGCGAGGAGTGCCACGACGGCCGTCTCCACGCGAAGCACGCGCTCGCCCAGTCCCAGCAGGCGCGCGCCACTCGTCGTCAGTAGCTCGAGCTCGAACGGCACGAGTCCCCCCTCCGGCCCGACGATCAGCGTCGAGGGTTGGCCGGGATCAGCCGGAGCGGTGAGCTGCGCGGCGCCCGGGTCGGCCACGAGGACGGCGCCCACTTTCGCCAGCTCCGGGACCTCGTCCTCGGCGAAGGGCCGGAAGCGTCGGCGGGTTCCGACCTCGGGTAGGATCGTGTCGCGCGCCTGCTCCAGGCCGAGCCGCAGCTGCATCTCGATGGCCGCGCTCTCGAGCCCATGGCTCTGCCAGTAGCTCTTCTCCACCCGCCTGCTGTGAAAGAGCAGGATGCGCTTGACCCCTAGCGCAGTTGCCTGCTGCAGTAGCCTGCGCAGAGCCGGCGGCCGCGGCAGGGCCACGGCCAGGGTGACCGCGAGCGGCGCCGGGGGGGCCTGATCGAGCCTGACCTCGAGCTCGAGGGCTTGCTCAGCCAGGCTCAGGACGCGACCGGAGCCGAGCATGCCGCCAACCTCGCCCACGCGCAGACTCTCGCCCACGCTGGCGCGGCACACGTGGCGCACGTGGTCCAGGCGTCGACCCGTGAGCCGCACACGGTCTCGGGACACGAAGTCCTCGGGATCGAGCAGGATGAGATTCACACGGCCGAGTGTTCCCACGGCGGGCTCGTGTGGCAAGCTGGCGGGCGCAGATGCGCGCGATGGTGTTGCACGACCCCGCCCCGATCGAGCGGTCGCCGCTCGTTCTCGAGTCGCTCCCCGATCCGGAGCCGGGTCCCGCCGAGATCCTTGTCGAGGTGTCCACCTGCGGCGTCTGCCGCACCGATCTGCACCTGATCGAGGGCGAGCTCGACCAGGCACAGCCGCGCGTCGTGCCCGGCCATCAGGTCGTGGGAACCGTCTCGGCTCGTGGCTCCGCTGCCGCGCGCTTCCCGATTGGTACGCGGGTGGGCGTCGCCTGGCTCCACGACACATGCCGCCTCTGCCCCTACTGCCAGAGCGGACGCGAGAACCTGTGCCAGGCGCCCACCTTTACCGGCTGGCACGTCGACGGTGGGTACGCCGAGCGTCTGACGGTTCCGGAAGCGTACGCGTACGCCATTCCGGAGATCTTCAGCCCAGAAGAGGCTGCACCTCTCCTTTGCGCGGGCATCATCGGCTACCGCGCCCTGCGGCGGGCTGCGGTGCGGCCCGGCTGCAGCCTGGGCCTGTACGGGTTCGGCTCCTCGGCTCACCTGTCGCTGCAGGTGGCGCGGCACTGGAATTGCGAGGTCTACGTGGTGACGAGAGAGGCGTCACACCGCGAGCTTGCCCTCGAGCTCGGCGCGACCTGGGCGGGCGGCCTGTCGGAGGAGCCTCCGTGCGCTCTGGACTCGGCGATCAACTTCGCCCCCGTGGGTGAGCTCGTCCCGCTCGCGCTGCGAGCGCTGGCGCCGGGCGGAACCCTGGCCTGTGCCGGCATCCACATGAGCGACGTGCCGGCGCTCAGCTACCAGGGAGAGCTGTTTCAGGAGCGAACACTGACGAGCGTGACGGCGAACACCCGCCGGGACGGGGCGGAGCTGCTCGCCGTGGCCGCGGAGATCCCCATCCGACCCGTCACGACCAGCTTCCCGCTCGAGCAGGCGAACGTCGCGCTGCAGCGCCTGAAGCGAGGGGACGTGGTCGGGTCCGCCGTGCTCCGAATCTAGTGGGATCGGGTCTTGTGGGACCCGGCCGCGGGCGGCCGCGGCCACCCACCTCCGCTCAGGCCTACGGCCTTCGCTGCGCGCGCCGTCTTCGCGGCGCTTGCAGTAGTGCCCCTGTACTCAACCCAGCGGGCGCGGCGTCTAGGTCGATCTCGGGTTGCGCTCTGGCGGATGGGGTAGACTGCGGAGGCGCAAACGACCCCTCCCAGCGGGTGCGGACACGCTCCAGGTCGACGCCAGGAGCCACTGGCCGGATTCTTTCGCACTGCCCGGAGGGGCTCGGGGAGGCCTTCATGGTGGAGAGCGAGTTTTCCGAAGCATACGACGAGGATTCCACTTCGCTCCGGGGAGCGATCATGAACGAGCCGATTTCGGTACTGGACCCGAGGAAGCCGATCGAGGTCTCGGGCGAGCTATCGGTTCGAGAGGCGATCGGGCTCATGAACGAGCACCACACCGGTTGTGTTCTGGTAGTTGAGGACGGGAAGCTGGCGGGTATCTTCACCGAGCGCGATCTGCTCCGGATCGTGCAGGAGGAAATCAACACGTCCACGATCTCCGTAGGTGAGGTCATGACGGCTGACCCCGATGTGCTCCGACCCGAACACAGGCTCGCACTCGCGTTGAACGAGATGGCGGAGGGCGGCTTCCGACACATCCCGCTGGTGGATGGGCAACGTCGGCCGGTGGGCATCGTCGCCATGCGAGACATTGTGCAGTTCATCGTGTCGATGTTTCCGGACGCAGTTCTAAACGTTCCCCCTGATCCCGCCAAGATCCCGAAGAAGTACGGCGGCTGAGAAAGGCGATGACAAAACCGAACGGCCCGGACGAAGTCGGCGATCCGCGCATCCAGGAGCTCGACTCCGTAGTAGTCCGCTTCGTGGGCGACTCGGGTGACGGGATGCAGCTCACGGGGACGGAGTTCACGCGCTCGGCGGCGTTGTTCGGCAATGACATCGCCACGTTCCCGGACTTCCCCGCGGAGATCCGCGCGCCCGCGGGGAGTCTCGCTGGCGTCTCCGGCTTCCAGCTGCAGTTCTCCAGCAACGAAATATTTACTGCTGGCGACGCCCCCGACGTGCTCGTGGCCATGAATCCCGCGGCGCTCAGGACGAACATCGCAGACCTGATTCCCGGCGGTATGCTTCTGGTCGACAACTCGTCGTTCAAGAAGCGCAACCTCGAGCTGGCAGGCTACGAGAAAAGCCCGCTCGAGGACGGGAGCCTCGCCGACTACCGCGTGATCGAGATCGACTTCTCCAAGCACGTGACGGCAGCCCTCAAGGGCAGTGGGCTATCGACCAAGGACACGCAGCGGACGCGAAATATGTTTGCGTTGGGCGTCGTGTTCTGGCTCTACAACCGCGATCCCGAGCCCGAGGTCGAGGCCATTCGAGCCAAGTTCGCTCGTCGACCGGAGATCGCCGAGTCGAACGCCAAGGTCTTCCTGACGGGCTTCCACTTTGGTGAGACGGCGGAGCTCGTGGACGCGACCTATCGGGTCCCGCCGGCCAAGCTCGAGCCGGGACCCTACCGCCACGTGACGGGGAACGAGGCCGCCGCGCTCGGCATCGTGGCCGCGGGACAGCTCGCGGGCCGCAAGATCTTCTACGCGAGCTATCCGATCACCCCCGCCTCCGACATCCTGCACCACCTCTCGGGATACGGCCGCTACGGAGTGACCGCGTTCCAGGCCGAGGACGAGATCGCGGCCGTGACGGCAGCGATCGGCGCCTCGTTTGGAGGTGTCCTGGGGGCGACTGGAACCTCCGGGCCCGGGTTCACGCTCAAGCAGGAGGGGATCGCGCTCGCGGTCGTGACGGAGCTCCCGCTCCTGATCGTCGACGTGCAGCGGGCCGGACCCTCGACCGGGATGCCGACCAAGCCCGAGCAGGGCGATCTGATGCAGGCGCTGGTCGGTCGGAACAGCGACTGCCCTGTGGCCGTGGTGGCTCCCGCGACGCCTGCCGACTGTTTCGACGTCATGATCCAGGCGGTCCGCTTTGCCATCGAGTTCATGACGCCGGTCGTCTACCTGTCCGACGCGTCGCTCGCGAACGGCTCGGAGCCCTGGCTCTTGCCTGACCCCGAGCAGCTCGAGCCGATCCGCTCCGAGAACTGCGTGGATCCCGAGGGATTCCACCCGTTCCTGCGCAACGACGATTTCGTTCGCCCGTGGGCGGTGCCGGGCACCCCGGGCCTCGAGCACCGGATCGGAGGGCTGGAGAAAGAGGACGTGACGGGAAACGTCTCGTACGACCCGCTGAACCACGAGCACATGAACCGCGTCCGACACGCCAAGCTCGAGCGCATCGCGCACCGGATTCCGCTGGCGGAGATCGACGGTCCGGAGCACGGTGACGTACTCCTGGTCGGCTGGGGTGGCACCTTCGGCTCGCTGCACCAGGCGGCCGCGGCGCTGCGCAGCGAGGGCGCGGACGTCGGGCATCTCCACCTGCGCTACCTGAACCCCATGCAGTCGAACGTGGGCGAGCTCCTGTCCCGCTACCGCAACGTGATCGTGGCGGAGCTCAACATGGGCCAGCTGCTTTCGATCCTGCGGCACCGCTTCCTGGTCGACGCAAAGGGCCTGAACAAGGTGCAGGGCCAACCCTTCAAGGTTCAGGAGATCATCGACGCTGTTCGCCCGCTGCTTCCCACACGGGCCCTACACGAGGCGAGGCTATGAGCATTCAGACCGCAGATGCCCCGAAGCTGACCAAGAAGGACTTCATTCCGGACGAGGCGGTGCGCTGGTGCCCGGGCTGTGGCGACTACGCCATCCTCGCCCAGATGCAGAAGGTCATGCCCGAGCTGGGCGTCCCGCGCGAGAACATCGTCTTCGTGTCCGGGATCGGCTGCAGCTCGCGCTTTCCGTACTACATGGACACGTTCGGTTTTCACACGATTCACGGGCGCGCGCCGGCCATCGCGACCGGACTGAAGATCGCACGACCCGACCTGTCCGTGTGGGTGGTGACCGGCGACGGTGATGGGCTGTCTATCGGTGGAAACCACCTGATCCACATGCTGCGTCGCAACGTGGATCTGAAGATCCTGCTGTTCAACAACAAGGTCTACGGGCTGACCAAGGGTCAGTTCTCGCCCACCTCCGAGATCGGCATGAAGACGAAGTCGTCGCCAAACGGATCGGTGGCCCGGCCATTTCGCACCCTCTCGCTGGCGCTGGGAGCCGAGGCGACCTTCGTCGCGCGGACGGTAGACACGGAGACCCGTCACCTGCAGGAAATGATTCGCCGGATGGCCGAGCACAAAGGCTCTGCCTTCCTCGAGATCTACCAGAACTGCCCGGTCTATAACGACGGTGTGTTCGATGAGGTCAAGGACCGCAAGATCAAGTCCGACCACCTGCTCGTGCTCGAGAACGGTCAGCCGCTCATCTACGGCAACGATCACGATCGTATGCTCAAGCTAAACCCGACCTACCTGCGCCTCTACGCTGGTCACGTCGGTGCCAAGGACGACGGCGTGGAGGTCCTGCACGA
This sequence comes from Myxococcota bacterium, assembly GCA_965247115.1. Lineage (GTDB taxonomy): Bacteria > Myxococcota_A > UBA9160 > SZUA-336 > SZUA-336 > JAUXJB01. The sequence continues at coordinate 1,509,916 of CBDFGR010000002.1, read as the reverse complement.
CGAGACGAATCGGGACCCGACGTTGTCCATGTTGCTGGCCCGCTGCGAGGCGCCCGACTTCCCCACGCCGATCGGCGTGCTGCGGGCCGTGGAGGAGCCAACCTTCGACGGTGAAACGCAGGAGCAGTCCCAGGCCGAGCTCGCGCATGGCGACGCAGGCCTCGCCGACCTCCTCTTCGCCGGCGACCGCTGGACCGTCTCGTAACTTGTGGGACCCGGCCGCGGGCGTCCGCGGCCACCCACCTCCGCTCAGGCCGAGGGCCTTCGCTGCGCGCGCCGCGTTCGCGGCGCTTGCTGCGGTGCCGAGGTCGACTGCTAGGCCTCTGGTGGTTTGGCGTTGGCGCGGGAGCGGCTGTCGGCGACTTCGAGCAGGGCGACGTAGCCTGTTGCGGGACCGGTGAGCTTTTGCTCGATGATTGCGACGAAAGCTCCGGGGCCGACGTCGACGCCCTTTCCCGACAGGTAGCCGCCGTCGTGTCGTTGCGCGACGAGTGAGACGACCCCTGGTGTTCCCGCGTACCCCTTCACGCGGTACGAGATGTCGAAGCCTCTGTTGTTGTTGACGGCGCTCTCGACGCCGACGATCTCGATCCTGCAAGTTTCCGGATTCGGCGTTGGCCCCAGACAACCCACGCCGAGGATCGCGGCCGTTGTGACAACCAGAAGCCGACGCCTCATGCGACGGAGCCTAGGCCGCGCCTCCATCCCTGTCGACATCTCCCGACCCCGTCCTCGACCAAGCACCCGCGCAAGCGCTGCGAGAGCGGCGCGCGCAGCGAAGGCCCCTGGCCTGAGCGGAGGTGGGTGGCCGCGGACGCCCGCGGCCGGGTCCCAAAAGGCCCACTACCCCTTGAGCTCCGGGAGGATCTCGTCCGGCTCGGGGAAGCGGCCGGTCTCGGATTTGGAGTAGATCGTGCGGCCGTCGACCTCTACGTCGAAGACGCCGCTGCCGCCGCGAATCAACTCGGTCTCGACGCCGACTTCTGCCTTGATCGTGGCCGCCAGACTGGTGGCCTGCGGGAGGTAGTTTCAGGCCCCGCAGTACGTAATCGAGATGTGCATCACGGGATCGTACCTCAGTCGGCAGCGCCGGCAAAGGCGCTACCATCCGACGTGTGCGGACGGTAGCCGACTTTCTCGCCTCGCTCGGTCAGCGTGCGCCGTTTGAGAAGGCGGCGGCCTGGGATCCGGTCGGCCTCCAGCTTGGAGATGCCTCTGCACGTGTGGAACGAGTTGCAGTGTGTCACGAGGTGACCGAGGAGGTCGTCGCGCGTCTGGAGCAAGGTCCCGTGGACCTGCTCGTCAGCTACCACCCGTTGCTGTTCCGGTCCACGAACACTCTGCTCAGTGGAGCGACGCCGGAAGGCAGGACGTTGCGGCTGGCGCGCCTTGGCACGGCGCTGGCCGTGGTCCACACGAACTTCGACGTCGCCGAGGGAGGAACCTCCGACGCACTGGCGGAGGTACTCGGCCTGGACGAGCTCTCCGGCTTCGCCCCCCTGTACGGCCAAGATGTCCTGAAGATCGTCACCTTTCTGCCCGTGGAGGCCGCGCCGTCGGTGCTCCAGGCGGTCTCCGCCGCGGGCGCGGGGCGGATCGGGAACTACTCGAGCTGCTCCTACCGTTCCGAGGGCGTGGGGACCTTCTTCGCCGGAGCTGCTACCCAGCCCCGCACGGGCAAGCAGGGACGGCTGAACGAGGAACCCGAGGTACGGCTCGAGTTCGTGGTGCCGCGATCCAAGGAAGCTCTGGCACTGGGAGCGCTCGTGGCTGCACATCCCTACGAGGAGCCTACCTACGACGTCTACGAGCGCCATGGCAACGCAGGAATGGTCGGGCGAGTCGGGACACCCGCCGCGGGGACCACGCTCCAGGGGCTGGCGCAGCGCGCGGCCGAGGAGCTACACACGAAGACGCTGCGTCGTGCCGGCGACCCCGACCGGGTGCTCGACCGGGTCGCGGTGATCCCCGGCTCGGGCTCTGAGCTGCTGAGCCTGGCCGCGGCGGCGGGCGCGGACGCCGTCGTGACGGGCGATCTGGGCCACCACGCTGCGCGAGCGGCCCAAGATCGAGGCATGTGTCTCCTCGATGCCGGACACGCCCCGACGGAGCGTCCGGGACTCGAGCGCCTGTACGCGGCGCTCGCGGCGCTCGGGGCCGAGACCCTGAGCTTCCTCGACCTCGATCCCGATCCGTGGGCCGCGCCGAGCTGAGATGCCGCGAATCCTGGACGCGCTCGGCAGGAGCCACGACTTTGAGCGCCCTCCGCAGCGAGTCGTGTCGCTCGTCCCGTCGATCACCGAGACGCTCTTCGCTCTCGGTCTGGACATCGAGATCGTTGGAGTTACCGAGTTCTGTGTTCACCCGACGGAGGGCGTGCACTCTAAGACCCACGTCGGAGGGACGAAGAATCCCTCGCTCGACACGATCCTGGGCCTGGAGCCCGATCTGGTCATCGCGAACAAGGAGGAGAACCGGCGGCGCGACGTTGAGCGCCTGGAAGCCGCGGGTGTACGGGTGTTCGTCACGTACGCGCGCACGCTCGCCGAGGCCATCGAAGACATCCGCACACTTGGCCTATTGACGGGAACCTCACCCGTAGCGGAGCAGATCGCCCTGCGTGTCGAACTCGCGCGGGCAAAGACCTCCCCGCGCGAGGAAGGAGACCGGGTGGCGGCGCTCATCTGGAAGCACCCATACATGGCGGTCGGTGAGGACACCTTCGCGCACGATCTCATGCGGGTCTGCGGTGGCGTCAACTGCTTTGCTGGCCAGAAGCGCTATCCGCGCATCGACGAGCGCCGACTGGAGGAGTCCGCACCGGAGGTGATCCTTCTGCCCACGGAGCCGTACTGCTTCGGTGAGTCCGATCGGAACGAGCTCTTGCAGCTCGATTGCGCCGCAGCTCGTAGCGGTAGGATCCATGTGATCGAGGGCGAGCTCCTGAGCTGGTACGGCCCGCGCATGGAGCGGGCGCTCCACACGCTCTCGAAGCTGATCTCTCCGTAAGTTGCGCCGCGGTCGCAAGCCCAAGCAGCCAGACCTCGGAGGTCGGGAACGTCCCTCGGCGGACTCAGACGACCAGGGGGAAGCGGGGTTGGACCGCGTTGGCGACGTCGATCACGCCGTTTCCATCGGGCACCGCGAGCGAGCCTCCGGGCAGGAAGTCGTTCTGCAGGTCGACGAGGATGAGTGCTCTCACGTGCGCGTGCGGGCTGCGAGGCGGGTGTCGACCTCCACCGGATAGGGGTCGGGGTTCACGAGCCGCTTCGTCCCGGCGGGAAGCCGCGCGAGCTGATCGAGCGCGTGCGCGCGCGACTCGTCCAGGGTAGGGGGCTCTTCGACCCGGCGTCCGGACCGCAGAACTGGTCTGAGGAGATCCTCGTGTGGCTCGTCGGTCTGGTCCGCGCCGAGCTCCGCGTCGAAAATCAGGTCTCGCAGGAACTTGCGGCCGTGCAGAAAGCGGCGCGTCTGGTGGATGCCAGGCAGCGTCGACTTCTCCGGGTCCTCCGAGTGTTTCACGGGATAGGTCCAGCGGCCCTCCGCATCTCGCATTGCCGCCAGCTTGAACACCCCGCCAAGGGCCGGATCGTCGTGCGCGGTGGCGAGCCGAGTCCCGACTCCCCAGACGCTGACGGCAGCGCCTCGTCGCTTGAGCGCTTCGATCGCGTGCTCGTCGAGATCGTTGCTGGCCACGATCTCCGCTTTCGGGAAGCCACTCGCGTCGAGCAGCTGGCGCGCCGCCACACTCAGATCGGCAAGATCCCCCGAATCGAGCCGGACGCCGGCAAGCTCGTGGCCGCGCTCGCGCAGACGGGTTCCCACCTTCACGGCCAGACGCACCCCCGCCAGCGTGTCGTAGGTGTCCACCAGGAAGACGCAGTTGTTCGGCATAGCCTCGGCCCACGCCTCGAAGGCCCCCTGCTCGCTGTCGAAGGCCATGACCCAGCTGTGAGCGTGCGTGCCGCGGACCGGGATGCCGAAGCGCTTGCCAGCCAGCACGTTCGAGGTCGCGGCGCAGCCGCCGAGATAGGCGGCGCGACTGGCCGACACCCCGCCATCCGGTCCCTGCGCGCGCCGGAGCCCGAACTCGAGCACCGGATCTCCGGCCGCTGCGAGGCAGACTCGGGCCGCCTTCGTTGCCACCAGGGTCTGGAAGTTCAGCAGGTTCAGGAGAGCCGTCTCGACCAGCTGGCACTGGACGATGGCGCCGCGGACGCGCAGCAACGGCTCCCCCTCGAACACCACGGTCCCCTCAGGCACCGCGTCGAGGTCGGAGTCGAAGCGCAGGCTTCGGAGCCCCGCCAGGAACCCTCGGTCCAGGAGCGGGCGGCCGTCGTTTCCCTGGAGCTTCGCGAGGTAGGCCAGATCCTCGTCGTCGAAAGACAGGGACTCCAGTGAGTCAATCGCCGCGGCCAGCCCCGCAGCCACTGCATAGCCCCCGCCGAACGGGTTCCGGCGGAAGTAGAGCTGGAAGACCGCCTCGCGCTCGGCCAAGCCACTGTTCCAGTAGGCGTTGGCCATCGTGATCTGGTACAGATCGGTAAGTAAGCCCTGACCCATCTCGGAGCCAAGTCTAAGCGGGTCCGCCCCGGATTGCTGCTAGGCGCCGGGATCCTCGAGCCCGTGCCCGCAGCTCGGGCAGAAACGAGCCTCCAGCGCGATCTGCTCCTCGCAATTCGGACATGGCGCGCCGCCTTGCTGGGCCCCGCACTGGGGGCAGAAGTTCGCCGCATCGGGGACGTTTGCCTGGCAGCTGGTACAGCTCGTTGCGGTCGCAACCGGGCCTCCGCAACCAGGACAGAAGCCGGCGCCCGGCGGAATCTGGCCGGCACAGCGTGCGCAGACCGAGCCTGTCGCGGCAGCTCCAGTCGTTGCACCGGACAGCGCCTGCGAGACCATGCCGGCAACGCCGGTGCCCATCCCCACACCGGCACCGAGACCGACGCCGGCTCCCAAGAGGGAGCTGCCCTCTCCACCCTCCGCCTCGCCGACCATACCCAGCGCGTGTCCGGCCTGATAGCGCAGGAAGTTGTCCAAGCTGCCAACAGCCGCGATGCCGGCCCGCTTGTCGATCATCTCCTGGACGTGGTCGGGCGGCGAGATCGACAGGATCTTGAAGTCGCTGACGGTGACGCCGTACTTCTCGAAGTCCGAGATCAGGTGCGCCTTGATGCCCGCGCTCAGCTCGTTGTAGTACTGCGCGAGGTCGAGCACGCTCCGCAGGTGCTCGCCGAGGAAGTCCGCGACCTGCGTGATGATGAAGCTGCGGAAGAACGACGCGATGCAGTCGGTGTAAAGGCGTCCGACGGTCCCGGAGAGCGTGTTGAGAAACACCTGGGCGTTTGTGATCCGGAACGAGAACATGCCGAACGAGCGCAGCCGAACCATCGACAGCTCCTCGTCGCGGAACAGGATGGGCTCTGTGGTTCCCCACTTCTGATTCGTGAAGGTCTTGAGGTTCAGGAAGTAGACCTCCGCGCGGAAGGGGCTCGTGAACCCGGTCGGCAGCGACAGCACCTTGGTCAGGATGGGCACGTTCAGCGTCGACAGCGTGTGGCGCCCCGGCCCGAGCGTATCCAGAGCTCGTCCGTCTCGGAAGAAAACCGCCGCCTGGCTCTCACGGACGACGAGCTGCGCCCCCAGCTTGATCTCGGCGGAACCGTCCGCGGGATAGCGCGACACGATGGTGTCGCCCGTTGTGTCCAGGCTTTCGATGACCTCGATGAACTGCGACATGCCGCTCACTCCCCGACCAGGCCGAGGATCGCGGCGCGGCGATCTTCGAGCCTGCGTTTGAGTCCTACGAGCTCGCCGCGAAGTCGTTCGGGCGCGGGTGCTCCGGAATCGAAGTCCGAGACGAGTGCTTCGATGTCGAGGACCAGCTCCAGGTCCAGGCAGTAGACGGCCTGCAGGGCGTCCTCGTCGTCCCACTTGATCTCCGCGAAAAAGCCCGAGTAGCCCTGGTCGGCATGGCGCAGGGCGTTGCGCAGAGTCTCCGCCTGGTTGATCGTCTCCTGATAGGTGTCCATCTCGGAGAGCGCAGCCTGCTTGGTGGTCTCGCTGAGCTCCGAGCAAAGACGCTCGAGCCGGGTCACGCCGAAGTCGCGGACCAGACGGTCTGCCTCGCGCCGATTCTCCCGATCGAAGTAGCCGCGAAAGCCGGGGACGTGCTGGACCAGGGCCTCGAGGGCGTTCCTCTGGCCGCGAATCACTCGATTGAGATCTGTCAAAGCCGTGCTCCCCGTTCGTCAGCGAAGGTCAAGAGCGCCAGGTGCAAAGAGGTGCTTCGGCGTGCTCCGGGCCCAGCTTGAGGAGCTCTCACACGAGGTTGAAGCTCTTGGTCAGTCGCGCCCTGGCGGCGCTGCCCTCGATCCGGGCCATGGGAAACCCCCGCACGCTGGAGCCCAGTAGTTTGAGACCCGGGTCCCAGTCCTCGCCCCTGCTGATGAGCGGGACGAGGGCCAGGAACGCGGAGCCCTGCAGAGTCTCCGCCTCCGCCAGGTACCGGCCGAAGTTGCCGCCGTTCAGGCGGCGCGTGCTCTGGTCGTCGTGCAGTGCGAGCAGGGCAAAGCGAGCGAGCTTCCAGGCCTCGGCGGGCGAGAGCTCCACGCCGAGCGCGCTCGTCCGCTCGGCGGGTGGCGGGCGATCCCGAAGCAGCTCGGGCTGGCGCCAGTTCACCCAACCGGTGAGCTGGGCAAACACGTCGTCCAGCTCTGGACTGCCGAAGACCTCGCGCGCCGGCAGGAAGAACGTGCTCTCCGGCAGGTCCGTCTCGCGGAACTGCTCCGCCAGCGGCTGGGGGGAGACTGCGGCCAGCCAGTCCCAGAGTCGCGTGTAGAGCGCGCCCTCCGCGCGCACCCGGAAAGGAAACGCCCAGAACGGGAAATAGAGCAGCCGCCGGTCATGGCTCAGAGGCTGCGCCTGCTCGACCCGGTAGGTGTGCGCCTGAAGCCCCTCCGGTGTCACCGACACGCCGAGCCAGCAGGTAGGACAGAAGACGATGCTCTCTCGCGCTGGCAGCTCCAGCTCCCAGCCGCAGTTCGGACACTGCGACGCGATCGCCCGGATGTCCGGTGGCACCAGGACCTGGGAGATCGGCCGGAGCGGCAGGGCTCGAAACCGCTCGGCCTCCTCCGCCGAGGGCCTGCCTGCGATGCCGTCGAACTGGCGGTCGATCAGGTAGCGCTCGGGAGCAGCGTCGCGCTTCACGCAGGCGTAGCTCATGTGCTTGTAGACGCTGAGGCGGCGCTCACGCGTCGTGTCGTGAATGCGGCTGATGATCTGGGTGTCGGCTCGCACGCGAAACGCCGAGCGATCCAGACGCGAGTCGAACTCCGCAGCCGTGTTGGCCTCAAGGAAGCGGGGCTCGCTCTCGGCGAAGTGAGTGTCGCGCAGGAGCTGCAGCTCCAGGCCCCGGATCTTGAGGCCGCGGTCCCGCAGGTTGAAGTCCGAGGCGTCGTACCGGCGCGCCAGCTCTTCCACGAGAAAAGCCTGGACGAAGGACTCCTTCAGGCCCCGTCGCCTGCCCAGGATGCCCTGCATGACGGTCTGCTCGCGAACCAGGTACGGGGCGAAGAAGTCGATCGTCTCCACGAGCTCGAGCGAGGCGCGCAGCTCCGCCTGGAGCGTGGTCACCTTGGCCTCGACGAACGCGGGGAGCTCCAGGCTCAGGCCGTCATCGCTCCTGTAACGCCCGGCCAGCCTGGAGCGCAGCTCATCCGACTCCCTCGCGATGATCACGTCGAGCACCGCGAGGTTCCGCCCCGAGGTGACGACGTACACTTCGCCGCCCAGCTCGCGCTTCGACAGCAGGAGAGACCCGCAGTATTCGCAGTGGAACGAGTGGTCCCAGATGCCGGCGCGAAACGGACCGCCGCACTCGCTACAGGAGCCGCGGACGACTAGCGCGGGATGAGCTTGCTCGGACACGGCCATGCGAACCGGATCGGCGTGTCGTGCCAGCGGCCTGAGCGCAGCGGCGCGATCAGGTCCAGGCGTGCGCGACGGGCAGAACCTCCTCGACCAGGCGCTGTGTCTGCTCGCTGATCGCGCGGTCTCCCCGAGCGATCGGAATCAGCACGAACTTGAAGGCGCCCGCGTCTCGGTACTCTCGGATGCGGTTGAGAACGGCCGCGGCGTCGCCGATCGCGAAGTAGCTCCGGGGATCGGCTCCACCGGGAAGTCTCCCCCGGGCCCGCGCGATCTGCTCGACCTCCGGATCGTCCCAGCTCCCGAAGAAGAAGGGGATGCCGGCGCCGTAGTGATCTGCGTCGATCTTGCGCCCGGCTTCGGCGGCCGCCTCCTTGATCGCGGCGACGACGGGCTTGACCTGTGCTGGAGACTGGATGCCGGCGAGCCAGCCTGTGCCGAGTCGCGCGGTGCGGCGGATCGCCGCCTTGCTGCTGCCGCCGATCCACAGTGGCAGCGGTTTCTGGACCGGGCGCGGCGCGATGCTGGCCTCGTGGTAGTGGAAGTGCTCACCCTCGAAGCTGACGCGCTCTTCGGTCCAGAGTCGGCGCATGATCTCCAGGGCTTCGTCTGCCAGGCGCCCGCGACGCCTCGGGCTCCTGCCCGTGGCTTTCCACTCCGGCGCGTTGTCCCCACCGACTCCGAAGACGGGCAAGAGCCGCCCGTCGCTCAGGTAGTCGATGGTCGCGCACTGCTTGGCCAGCAGTAGCGGATCGCGAAGGCTCACGACCACCGCGTTCATCCCGAACTTGAGCCTGTCCGTCGCCCCTGCCAGTGCCGCCATCGCGCTCATGGCCTCGAGAAAGGGCTGCCTCCCCGTCAGCCGGTCCGTTTGCCACAGCGAGTCGACGTTGCTCGACTCCAGCAGGTCGACCCAACGCCAGTATGCGCCGGCGCTCGAGAAGGGAAACGTCGCCGTCCCTACCCCGATCCGAACCTTGAGATCCATCGACGCTCCGCGACCCGTTCTCGGGGCCTCCACCCCATGCTATTCGATCGCCCCGGCCGAACGCGAACGATTGAGCGCGAGCTCACGGGCGAACGGTGTAGGCGCGGGGGCCCAGGTGCTGTTCCAGGCGGGGCTGGATCCATTCGGTCCAGTTGCAGAGCGCGGGGCGCGTGTTGCGGGGGTCGATCAGGTCCGAGACACCGAAGCCTTCGGCGCTGGCGTAGGGGGAGCGGCGGCTCGCGAGCTGCTCTTCGAGCTCGCGGCGCTTGGCTTCTGGGTCGGGTGCGGCGGCGATCTCTCGTCGGTACGCGACGGCGACGCCGCCCTCGAGCGGTAGCGCGCCGGACTCGGCAGACGGCCAGGCCAGCGTGTGTCCGTGTGGACCGAAGTGCGCGGCACCTGCAACGCCGAAGGTCTTGCGTACCATGACCGTGGCCCAGGGGACGGTCGACTGCATGATCGCAAACAGGGTGGCGGTCCCGTAGCGGATCGTTGCCGAGCGCTCCGCCTCCGGGCCGATCATGAAGCCGGGCTCATCGGCAAGACTCACGATCGGCAGGTGGAACGTGTCGCACAGGTCGACGAAGCGCGTCACCTTCTGCGCGCCCGCTGCCGTCATGGCACCCGCGTAGAAGTAGGGATCGTTCGCGAGCACACCGACGGGCTGGCCGTTCAGACGGGCCAGGCCGGTGATCTGGCTCTGGCCGTAGCCTGCCGACATCTCGAAAAAGCTGCCGCGGTCGACGAGGAGCTCGATGAGCCTGCGCATCTTGTAGGGCTTGCGGCGATCCCGGGGAATGATGGACAGGAGCTCCTCCTCGCAGCGGTCCGGCGCGTCGTCGCAGCTCGTAAGGGGAGCGCGCTCCCAGACGTTCGTTGGCAGATAGCTCAGGAAGCGCCTGGCTTGCTCGAACACGCCGCGCTCGTCGGGAGCGACGTTGTCGACCACGCCACTCTTCAGGTGCACCTTCGGGCCGCCGAGCTCTTCCTTGGAGAGCGAGTGTCCGGTTGCCCGCTCGACGAGTGCGGGCCCGCCGATCATCACCTGCGCCGTATCCCCAGTCATGATCGAGAGGTGCGAGGCAGCTAGCCGCGCCGCCGGAAGACCGGCGACGGCTCCCATGGCACCGGCGACGACTGGCACCATTCCCATGGCCTGCATCACGCTCATGAACCGCGGTGCGGTCGCTGGCGACTCGACGGTGGCCGCGGACGCGGGTCCCCGAGCCGGGGCCACGCTGCCGCCCCCTCCCTCGAGGAACCGAACGAGCGGTACCCGGTAGCGGCACGCGAGCTCCTCCGCCATTACGGACTTGCGGAAGCCCGCCGGAGAGGGCGAGCCGCCGCGCAGCGTAAAGTCCTCGCCGCCCACCGCGACGAGGCGTCCATCGATGCGCCCGAGGCCTAGCACGTAGTTCGCCGGGCTGAAGCCGATGAGCTCGCCCCTGTCGTCGACGTCAGATACGCCCGCGATCGGCCCCTGCTCCTGGAATGTGCCGCGGTCGAATAGGCCGTCGATGCGTTCGCGAATCGTAAGCCGGCCACGCTCGTGCTGGGTGCGGATCGCGTCCTCTCCGCCCTGCAATAGAGCGAGCCGACGGCGTTGCTCGATTCCGTCCACCTCGGGCTTCCAGCTCATGCGGGGGATTCTAACGGCTCTGCTACTCTGCCGTTTGGGGAGGAGTGATGGCGCAGCTCGAGCAGGCCCTCGCGGCGCTAGAGCAGGGCTTCGCTCGAACGTTCGCGCAACTGTGCGAGCTTGCTCGCATTCCGGGTGTGTCCGCGGCGGGCTTCGAGCCGGCGCAGGTGGCGCGCTCGGCCGACGCGGTGGCCGAGCTGCTGCGGGACACGGGGCTTTCGAAGGTGGAGGTCGTGGCCCAGGGTGGGGCTCATCCCTACGTCGTCGGAGAACGCGTGGACCACGGACCCGCTGCGACGACCGTGCTGATCTACGCGCACCACGACGTTCAGCCCCCGGGGCGCGAGGAGCTTTGGGAGTCGCCGCCCTTCGAGCCCACATACCGCGCGGATGGTCGTCTGTATGGACGCGGGGTGGTCGACGACAAGGCGGGACTGATGCTGCACCTTGCTGCGCTGCGCGCCTGGCTCGAGGCGAGCTCCGAGCTGCCGACGAACGTCAAGCTGATCGTCGAGGGCGAGGAGGAGATCGGGTCTCCACACCTGGCGGAGTTCCTGCGCGCCCATCGCGAGCGTCTCTCCGCCGACGTGATCATCCTTTCGGACACCGCCAACCTGGAGACGGGACTGCCCTCGCTCACCACGAGCCTGCGCGGCCTCGTTGCGGTAGACGTGAGCGTGCGCGCCCTGGACCACTCGATCCACAGCGGAATGTGGGGCGGTCCGGTTGCGGACACGGCAAGCTGCCTGATCCGCCTGCTGGCCCGCCTGGTCGACGACCGCGGCGTGATTCAGGTGCCCGGAATCTACGACGACGTCGCCGCGCTGGACGGGCCGGAACGGGAGAAGATCGAGCGCCTGCCCTTCGATGGCGCGCGTTTCCGGGATGACGCCGGACTGCTCGCTGCAGGAGACTTCAGCGGCGAGAGCGAGTACTCGGTATGGGAGCGGCTCTGGTGGCGCCCCAGTCTTGCCATCACGGCCCTGGAGGGCGTGCCGCTGCAGGGCGCCGCGAACCAGCTCATGGACGTAGCGCGTGCCCGGGTCGGGCTCCGTCTTGCTCCCGGTCAGGATCCGACGCGCGCCGCAGGGCTCCTGCGCGACTTTCTCGAGCGCGACCCGCCCGGAGGAGTACGCGTGGAGACCTCCGTCGAGGCGGCTGCCGGTGGCTGGCGAACACAGCCCCGCGGTCCGGCGTTCGACGCGGCGCGGCGGGCGCTCGCAGCCGGCTTCGGCCGAGAGGCCGTCGAGATCGGCTGTGGGGGCACGATCCCGTTCGTCGCTCCCTTCAGCGAGGTGCTGGGCGGGGTGCCGGCCCTGCTCCTCGGGCTCGAGGACCCGATCTGCAACGCGCACGGGGAGAACGAGAGCCTCCACACGGAGGACTTCCGTCGCGCAGCGCGGGCCTCCGTTCACCTGCTTCAGGAGCTGGCGTCGCTCAAGCGCTGAAGCGCTCCTCTTCGCGATCGAAGAACGCCTCGAGGCCGTCGCGCACCAGGTCCTCGGTCTCGGAGATCTGCTCCGAGCGCTCGTCGGTCAGATCCCCCAGGGCCTCGATGTAGCCGCGGCCTTCCTCCAGGCCCTGCTCGAAGCCGCGAAGGGCCTCCTGCTTGAAGCGGGCGAAGTCGGCCAGATTCGCGTCGGGATTGCTCATCCGAAACGCGCGGTAGATGTAGCCGCTGATCCCTCCCAGGATGCGCTCTGCAGTGCCAGCCGCGGAGAAGTCGTCGGGGATCTCGATCGATTCGAGATACTCGCTGCGGCCCGCCTGCTCATAGACGGGGTCGTCCAGACCAAAGATCGCTACCTCGATGCCACCGAGGGTGCCACGCAACAGCTCCGCCTCGAGCCGCAGCCTCTGTCCCCGAGCGGAGATCTCGAGCTCTTGCGTCTCCCCGGGCGTTGCTTCCCTCACCTTGCGTGCAATCTGGGTCTTCTGGGGCTGACTCTCGTCGAAGATCAAGCGCTCCAGTCCCGGGGAGCGCTCGAGTCCGGTCTTGGGGGTAGAGATGGGCATCACATCGCCTCCATAGCGGCAGTGTCGCTCCTACATCGGTTGCCGTCTGGCGAACTTGAGCACGGGATTCGCGAACCGGCACCTCGTGTCGCCAGGCGGTACGCTCTTTGTCGTGATCCGGCTAGAGGATCTGACGAAGCGCTACGGCACGAGCCTGGCGGTCGACAGCCTGTCGCTGGAGGTGGCCAGGGGTGAGCTCCTGGTCCTCCTCGGGAGCTCGGGCTGCGGCAAGACCACGACGCTCAAGATGATCAACCGCCTGATCGAGCCCACGAGTGGTCGGGTATGCATTGGCAGCAGGGATGTGAGGAGCCTGGAGCCGCACTTGCTGCGCAGACAGATCGGCTACTGCTTTCAGCAGATCGGGCTGTTCCCACACCTCTCCGTGGCGGAGAACATAGAGGTCACGCCACGCCTGCTCGGCTGGTCCGACGAGGTGCGCCGCGACCGCGTCGACGAGCTCCTCGCCCTCGTGGAGCTCGAGCCCGAGAGCTTTTGCGAACGCATGCCCGACGAGCTCTCCGGTGGTCAGCAGCAGCGCATCGGCATCGCGCGAGCCCTGGCCGCGCGCCCGGAGATTCTGTTGATGGACGAGCCCTTCGGCTCGCTCGATCCGCTCACGCGGGATCGGCTCCAGCAGCGCCTGAAGGCGATCCAGGGCGAGCTGGGGATCAGCATCGTCTTCGTCACGCACGACATGGTCGAGGCGCTCGTGCTCGGTGATCGAATTGCCGTGCTGGATGCGGGTCGCCTCGTGCAGGTCGGCTCGCCGCGCGAGCTGCTGTTGGATCCCGACGGTCCCATCGTGGCCGGGCTCATGGAGACCCCACGCCGCCAGGCCGAGCAGGTGGACGCGCTGCTCGGGGTCGGTCCTAGAAACGGACCGGCATGAGCGAGCAGCTCGCCCTGCTCCCTGGCTACCTGACGGCGCACCTGCAGCTCTCGCTGCTCGCGCTCCTCCTGGGCACGCTCATCAGCATGCCGCTCGGGATCTGGATCACGCGGCGGCCAGCGCTCGCACAGGGTGTGCTCGCGACGGTGGGGGTCGTTCAGACCATTCCGAGCCTTGCGCTGCTCGCGCTCATGGTGCCCGCGCTCGCCGCGCTCAGCGCCCTCACGACGTCGTCGTTCGGCGTCGAGCTCCGGAGCATCGGCTTCCTGCCCGCGCTGCTCGCGCTCACGCTGTACAGCATGCTGCCGATCGTGCAGACGACCGTGGCGGGGATCAATGGCGTGGACCCGGCGCTCACGGAAGCCGCGCGCGGCGTGGGGATGACGGAGCGGCAGAAGCTCCTGCGCGTCGAGCTTCCACTCGCTCTGCCGATCATGGTGGCGGGAGTCCGCACGGCCACCGTCTGGGTCATCGGAACGGCGACGCTCTCGACTCCGGTAGGCGCGACCAGCCTCGGGAACTACATCTTCAGCGGACTGCAGACCCGCAACCTGAGCGCGGTGCTGGTCGGCTGCGTCGCGGCTGCGGGGCTGGCGGCTCTGCTCGACCAGATCATCCGCGCAATCGAAGTTGGTGTGCAGGCTCGCCGGCGGGGCTTGCTCGCGCTGGCCGCAAGCGTGCTGGGCCTGCTCTACGTCTTTACCGCGGGCTCCATGCTCTGGGAGCGTAGCGGAGAGTCCGTTCGGCGCGTGGCGGTAGGCTCGAAGACCTTCACGGAGCAGTACATCCTGAGCGAGCTCCTCTCGCTCTGGATCGAGAGTGAGACCGGAAGACCGACCCGCGCCGTACAGTCGCTCGGCTCCACGGTGCTCTTCGACGCGCTAGGAGCCGGGGACGTCGACCTCTACGTCGACTATACCGGGACCATCTGGGCCACGATTCTCAAGCGCGACGGCCTCGCGGGCACCCGCGCAGCTGTTCTGCAGGAGGTGCGAGACGCGCTGCCCGAGGAGTACGGAGTCGTTGTCGCCGCGGCGTTCGGCTTCGAGAACACGTACGCCCTGGCCATGCGCGAGGATCGCGCAGTCGAGCTCGGCGTGCGCAGCATCAGCGACCTGGTTCCCGTCGCCGGATCGCTCGAGATCGGAGGCGACTACGAGTTCTTCGTGCGTCCGGAGTGGAAGGCGCTGGAGGAGACGTACGGGCTCGGCTTTCGTCAGCAGCGCAGCATGGACTCCTCGTTGATGTACCAGGCGGCCGCGTCCGGGGACGTCGATGTGATCAGTGCGTTCTCGACGGACGGTCGCATCGCCGCCTTCGAGCTGCGCCTGCTCGAGGACGATCGCGGCGTCATTCCTCCCTACGATGCGATCGTGCTCGTTGGATCGCGGCTGGCGCGAGAAGCGCCCGACGTCGTCCAGGCGCTGCAGCGGCTGGAGGGCATCCTGGACGAGAGCGCGATGCAGCGGCTGAACCTCGAGGTGGACGAGCGGGGGCGGGGTCCCGCCGAGGTAGCCCGGACGCTGTTCGAGGAGCTGCGCGCGGAGTGACCCCTCACTCTCCGAAGGCGACTCGATAGACCATCCCGGCGAAGTCGTCGGACACGTAGATCGCACCGTCCGGTCCCTGCGCCACGTCGACGGGGCGACCGATCACATCCTCGTCGACCTCGAAGCCGACCAGGAAGTCTCGTTCGCGGATCGAGCCGTCCTCCGCCCAGTGGAGCGAGACGACCTTGTAGCCGTCCTTCTCGGTGCGGTTCCACGAGCCGTGCAGCGCCACGAGCGCGGCGTCGACGAGCGCAGTGGGCGTGGACTCTTCGCGCAGGAACGTGATCCCGAGGGGTGCGGTGTGCGCCGCGAACCCGTACGCGGGAGGAATGGAGCTCTCGATGCGATCTGCGTTTCCCGCGCTCAGGTCGGGGTCCGGTACGCGCTCGCCGTTGGCGAACGGCCAGCCGTAGAAGCCCCCGCGCTCGACCCGGTTGAGCTCGCAGGGCGGGAAGTTGTCACCGAGCAGATCGCGACCGTTGTCGGTCGCGAAGAGCTCTCCGCTGCCTGGGCGCCAGTCGAAGCCCACCGCGTTGCGAAGTCCTGTGGCATAGAGCTCGGGCTCGCTGCCGTCGGCCTGGTAGCGGAGAATGGCCGCGCGCCTGGGGTCGCGCTCCTCGCACGCGTTGCAGCTCGATCCGACGGAGATGTAGAGCAAGCCGTCGGGGCCGATGCGGACGGTGCGCGTCCAGTGGTTTCCGCCAGCCGGAAGCCCGGTCACGATCCGCTCGTACTCTCCGTCGATGCTGCGCGCGGCGGCGTCGAAGCGGACGCGGCCGACCGCGTCCATCTCCGCAATGTAGAGCCAGCCTTGGTGGAGCTCCATGCCGTGGGGCCGGTTCAAGTCGCCGATCAGGACACGCATCCCGTCCGCGCGACCGTCGGCGGTTGCGTCGCGCTCGAGCAACGAGACGTGACCGGCGCGGGGCTGACTCACGAGCAAGTCCCCCGTCGATGTGAAACGCAAGAAGCGGGCGTTCGGGAGCCCGCTTGCGTACTCGGCAACGGAGAACCCCTCCGGCACCACGAGACGGCTCTGGATGACGTCGGCCTCTGGTGGGGCCGCACCGCGCAGCATCCGCAACAACGGGGCGTTCACCGTGTAGCGCTCGGGCCAGAGCACGTTGCACGCGCCAGCACTGAAGACCAGGAGAACCACGAGCGAGAGGAGGATCCGCTTCATGGCCTGAGCATAGCGGACGCGACTGTGGAACTGCGCGGCGACGCGGCAGCAGGTGCGCTAGCTCTCGGCCTACGAGAGGTCGAGCAGCTCGGCTATGCCCTCCTCGATCCCCGCGCACATCACGCCGATGTCCGGGGCGCTCTCGTAGTCCCCCGTGATGCCAAAGCTGAGCTGGCCCACGTACGAGAAGATGGCGACGCCGATCCGAACCGAGCCCTTCAGTGGCACGTAGGGATGAGTGGCAAGCATGCGCCGACCGACCACGTAGAGCGGCTGTTGAGGCCCAGGGACGTTCGTCGTCAGCGTCTGCGCGAGTGTCGGCTCTGATTGCGCGAAGAGCCTGGTACCGAGTGAGAGCAGCACCGGAGGCGCGAAGCCGGAGAGCGAGGTCAGGGTCTCCGCCGCGACCGCCTGCTCGCGTTCTTTGAGTCGCTCCAGCTGTGCCCTTACCGCGTGGAGGCGCGCGAGGGGATCGGCGCTGCCGACCGGAAGATCCGCGAACACCGCGGATACGCGGTTGTTGTAGGCTCCCCGCTCCTCTTCCGTGCGCACCGACACCGGCACGAAGGTGCGGACGACCCGATCGACTGTGGTCTCGCCGCGAGAGCGCAGGAGGTCGCGAAAGCCCCGCGCGACCACGGCGAGCACGACGTCGTTCACTGTTCCCCCGTGTGCGCCGCGGATCTTCTTCACGCTCTCGAGCGTCGAGGTCGCCCAGCTCCAGTGTCGATGAGGGCCGATGCTGCCGACAAGCGAGGACTCGGTCTCTCCGGCGAAGAGCTGGAGCACGCTACCCAGGTCATGGGCCAGCTCGAGCACCGTTGCTGCGACGCGGCCGGGTCCGCCCAACAGCGAGCGCGCCCCGCGCATCAGCTCGGGGAGGCTAAACAGGCGATCCCGCGCGGCAGCCAGGAGCATGCCTGCGTCCGACGGCGAGGACTCGGGCTGCCAAGCTTCGGGCTTGGAGCGGCGCGGACGCGGCTCCCGGTCCATCATCACGCTGAGAAGGTCGGTGCCGGAGACGCCGTCTACCATACAGTGATGGTTCTTCGACAGGATCGCCCACTGCTCGCCGTTCGCGAGCCCCTCGGTGACCCACAACTCCCACAGCGGCTTCGCCCGGTCGAGTTGCTGCGACATCACGCGTCCGACCAGGTTGCGCAGCTGCTCGTCGCTGCCCGGTCTCGGCAGCGATGTATGGCGAACATGGTAGTCGATGTTGAAGTGCGGATCGTCGACCCATACGGGACGTCCCAGCTCTAGCGGCACGAAGCGAGCGCGTTGCCGGTACCGCGGCACCCGGTGCAGCTTGGATCTCACCAGCTCGACGGTCTCGTCGAGGCTCGGCGCCGGGCCTTCGAAGACAGCCACGGACGCGCTGTGCATGTGGCTCGTCTCGTTCTCGGCGCGCAGAAAGAATGCATCCTGCGGGCTCAACCGCTCCACGTGCTAGTCCGGAGTCGATACGCGGGGCAGCACCTTCGACGAGAAAGCCTCGATCGAGCGCATCAGGTCCGCGTGAGGTATGCAGGAGTTGTACTGCCACGCGAACAGCCACTTGGCCGGGAGCCGGTCGAGGAGGCGCTCGAGCTGGCGGGTTACCGTGTCTGCGGAGCCGACGAGCGCCAGCCCTTCCTGGAACAGGTCGGGACGCTCGCCCGTGGCGGGATCCGCGAGCCCGCGCGAGAAGCCGAAGGGCTCGAACCAGGCTGCTCCAACGAAGGCAGCGCTGTTCGACCAGAGGCGCATCGCCTCTTCATCGCTGTCAGCCACGATGACGTCGCGGAGCACCCCCACGCCCTCGCCGATGGGGCGCCCCGACACCTCGGCGTAGAGCTCGAACAGGCGACGCTCCAGGCTCGGGTGAAGCGGGGGCAAGATCGCGGTGACGCCCTCCTCTGCGCACCAGCGGATGCTGCGCTCCGACGAGGCGAAGGGCTGGAACAGCGGCGGGTGCGGCCTCTGAACAGGCTTTGGCACGACGCCGACCGCCTTCAGCAACTTGTCCTCGACGCCGGCCCCATGACGCCTCGTGGACTCCATGTCCCAGGGGGTCTCGCCCGCGGGCACGCGCCAGTACTTTCCCTGGAACTCCAACAGCTCGTCGCTCCAAGCCTGCTTGATGATGCGGAAGCTCTCTTCGAAAGCCGCGCGGTTCGCCGCGTCGATCTCATCGTGCTGGTGGGGCAAGGCGCCGTGAATGCCGTGCATCTGCTGCGCCATGATATCCACCCAGCGACGCTGGTAGCCGCGCGCGAAGCCCGCGCAGGCCCGTCCGCCCGTCATGCGGTCCAGCATGGCGATGTCCTCCGCAACACGGATCGGGTTGTTGGCCGGCAGGACGATCCCCAGCTGCCCGACTCGCAGGCGCTTCGTCTGCATGCCGATGAACAGGTCGAGCATGACGGGGTTGTTCGAGAGCTCGAAGCCCTCGATGTGGAAGTGGTGCTCCGTGAAGCTGATGGAATCGTAGCCAAGCTCGTCCGCAAGCACGGCCTGCTCGCTGATCTCGGCGAGCATGCGGTCGTAAAGCTCGCCCCGCGTCCCGGCCATGCCGGACTCGATCTCCGCGCGATTACCGACGATCGGCAGGTAGAACAGGGACGTCTTCATGGCGCGTCATTGTAGCGAGTGTCTGGCGCAGCGAAGGTCGTAGACCGGAGTGGCACAAGAACCTATCCAGACATGGTCAGGCCGCCGCTCACGGACAGCGTCTGGCCCGTGATGAAGCCAGCGGCATCCGAGGCCAGATCGCGCTTCCGATCCCGCCCGCCCCGCCGGTCACGAATGCCACCCTCGAGTCGCTCATGCTTCTCCCCTCTCGACGGGACACACTATATACTGGCGTACGCCTCACACGGCACGCGCCTTGCGCGGGGAACACTCTGGAGGGCTAGACGTGACCCTGAAGAAATTCGGAGCAATGTTCGCGATGTTCGTTCTCCTTCCGGGCTATGCGCTCGCGGCGGGTGGCTCCAGCGGCGGAGCCCCCACCCAAGTCGGCGGTATGGGTCCCTCAGCGGATCTCGCTCGTACGCCAGAGGAGATCGCCGAGTCCCGCTACAATCGTGGACTGAAGAAGCGCGACAAGGCCTGGAAGTACGAGGCCAAGGCCGCGGAGGCCGATTCCGAGAAGAAGCGCAGCAAGCTCGAGGCCAAGGCCCAGAAGCAGTTCAAGAAGTCAATCAAGGACTTCCGACGCGCCATCGACAAGAACCCGATCCTCTATCAGGCGCATAGCAGCCTGGGGTATGCCCTGCGCCGGACCGGGCAGTACGAGGCGGCCCTCCAGGCGTACGACGAGGCGCTCCGACTGCAGCCGGCCTACGCGGAGGCGGTCGAGTACCGCGCAGAAGCGTACCTCGGCCTGGGCCGGCTCGACGAGGTCAAGGCGGCCTACGTGCAGCTGTTCGTCCTGGAACGCGCCCGTGCCGACGAGCTGATGCAGGCTATGCAGGCCTTCGTGCAGCAGCGCGAACGTCAGCCGGATGGACTGGCGCCAGAGGCTCTGGCGGGGTTCGCCACCTGGGTCCGAGAACGCCGCGAGATCGCTCAGCAGACCGCACGTCTCTCGGAGACGGACCTCGGTCGCTGGTAGGAGCGCGCGCTCTCTTCGCCTGCTGCGCGCTTTCCGGGGCCAGCCTCTTTGCATGCGGCCAGCGGGCCGTGCCGTCCGAGCTGTCGGCGCCCGATGCGTTCGAGTGGTCGCTGCCACCCGGCTTCCCGACACCCGTAGTGCCCGCTGGGAACCCGATGTCGGGTGCAAAGGTCGAGCTGGGGCGACATCTCTTCTATGACCTCCGCCTGTCGGGCAACGCGAGCGCGTCCTGCGTGTCCTGCCACCGACAGGAGCTCGCCTTTACGGACGGGCTCCCGCGCGCGCTAGGGTCCACAGGCGAGCTTCATCTGCGCAGCTCGATGACATTGGCCAATGTCGCGTACAACGCGACCTTCACGTGGCCAACCCCGACCTCGAAAGCCTCGAGGACCAGATCCACATCCCGCTTCTGAACGAGAACCCGATCGAGCTCGGAGTCGCGGGAAGCAAGGACCTCGTGCTCGCTCGGCTGCGAGACGCGCCTGGCTACGAAGAGCTGTTTCTCGCCGCCTTTCCGGAAGTCGGCGATCCTATCACGATCGAGACTGTCATCAAGGCGCTCGCCAGCTTCACGCGCACCCTGATCTCGGGCAACTCAGCGTACGATCGGCTCGTGTACGCGGACGAGCGCGAGGGCCTCTCGGCCTCCGCACGACGTGGCATGCGTCTGTTCTTCTCGGAGCGCGTGCGCTGCTCGGAGTGTCACGGCGGGTTCAATCTCTCGGGGCCTGTGCGCTACCGGGGAGCCGCCGCACCGGGCGTCTTTCACAACACTGGCCTGTACAACTTGCAGGGAAGCGGGCTCTATCCCCCTGACAATCCCGGTCTGCGCGCGTTCACCAAGCGGCCCGAGGATACCGGTCGCTTTCGTGCGCCGACACTCCGCAACATTGCGCTCACCGCGCCCTACATGCACGATGGCAGCATCGCGACGCTCGAACAGGTGATCGACCACTACGCGGCGGGCGGCCGCGGAACGGGCGCAGCGCGGGACGCGCCGAAACCGTATACGAGCCCACTCGTCCGCGGTTTCGTGGCGCGGGAGCAAGAGCGAGCCGACCTCGTCCACTTCCTGCAGAGCCTGACCGACCAGAGCTTCGTCCTCGATCCGAGGTTTGCAAGCCCGTTCGACTGAGCGGTCATCTGCCGCGTCACGAGGCACCGGTCACGCTTCTTGTACTCCCCGGCTGACCGTGGTCTGATCGGCGGTGATGCGCAGCCAATTTCCGCCGGTCGAGGAGGTCGTCCCGTGAGTGACCTCAGCGTCGACTTCTACTGGGACGTGGGCAGCACGAACACCTATTTCGCGCTGTTCCTGCTTCCCGACGTGCTCGCGCGCACGGGCGCGCGTGTGAACTTCGTGCCCTTCAACCTGGGCTACGTGTTCCGCCAGCACAGCTACACGCTCGACCAGGAGCCGCGAGCGAAGATGCGCCAGCGCCGTCGCGACCTGCAGCGGTGGGCGGAGTACACACGCCTACCCTTCCGCGTTCCCGAGCAGTTCCCCATCAAGACGAGCCGCGCCCTGCGCGGTGCGATCGCCATGCGCCGCTGGAATCTGGAGGAGGACTACATCCGCGCCACGTTCCGCGCCTACTGGGAGCAGGGCGTGAACGTCGCCGACTACGACGCGTTGCGACCGATCGCCGCGGAGCTCGGCGTTGACTCGGACGCGTTCGAGAAGGAGAGCGAGAGCGAGCCCGTGAAGCAGGAGCTCATCCGCGCCACGAGCGAGGGCCTCGAGCGAGGTGTCTTCGGAGCGCCGACCTTCTTTGTCGGTGACGAGATGTTCTGGGGGAAGGACCGCCTCGACTTCCTGGAACGGGAGCTCGTGCGACAGGGCGGATCCGACGCGAAGGATGGAGGCGCCCCTACGCGGCGGTGAGTCGCTCGCCGCGCTTCGAGAGGAGTCGCGGCAGCGTCGCCAGTGCAGCGGCTACCAGCGCACCCTGCAGCGCGAGTCCCTCGAGCGTCCCGTGGATACCGAGCCACTCCAGTCGCAGGTCCGCGACGACGGTGGCCGGCACCCAGTCGACCTCCTGGAGTGCGGCGACGCCCTGCCCGGCCAGCATGATGGCCAGGGTGTACAGCAGCGCCGAGCTCAGCCCGAAGAACGCGCGCATGGGGAGTCGTAGACCGAAGCGGAGAATGAGCGTCGCCAGCAGTGCGAGCACTGCTGCACCGGCGACCCCTCCGAGCAGCAGCGGGCGCAGCATGTCCGGTCCGGCCTGCGCGGCCAGGGCCTGGAAGAAGAGCACAGTCTCGAGCAGCTCGCGATAGACCGCGACGAAGCTGACCGTGGAGAGCGCCCAGAACGAGCTGCGCGAGAGGGCTGTCGAGAGCCGCTCGTGCAGGAACGTCTGCCAGCGCTGCGTGGCGAGGTTCGAGACGAACCAGTAGCTGACGTAAAAGAGGATGGCGGTTGCGATCAAGGAGCTCACGCCTTCGATTACCTCGCGCTGCGCGCCACTGAGTCGCACCAGCTCCTGGGCGGCGTACCAGGTTGCCCCCCCGGCGACGAGGGCGGCCACCCAGCCGCCGTGAACCCAGCGCAGCGCGTCGCGGCGGTCCGCCCGTTGCAGCACGCCGATGAGCGCGACCACGACCAGCACCGCTTCGAGGCCTTCGCGGGCGAGGATTGCCAGCGCGCCGGTGAAGATCGCCACCGCGCTGAGGCCGTCCTTCGCAAGACGCCGCTCGACGGCGTCGAGATGCTGACCGATGGCGGCGTAGACTGGCTCCAGCTCTTCGGGCGAGGCGCCCGCGCGGATCAGGGCGCGATAGCGCATGAAGCTCCGCTCCACGGAGATGCGGAGGTCGCGATCCAGCGCATCGACGCTGGGCTCGAGCGGCTCGAAGTCTTCGATGTATGCGGCGACCGCGAGATCGATCGCCTGCCGTGAGTCGCCACTCGCATAGGCGGCCCAGGACTCGTCGAGTCGGCGTTTCGCACGCTGCACCGGTCCCGTTGCAAGCTGCAGGAATCCGGGATGAACGCGCAAGAAGGCCACGACTGCGCGCCCGTCTTCGTCCTGTGCGAGCGCGCCCGCGGGCGCCTGCACGAGGGACGCCAGGTTCGGCACCCGATCCGACACGCGCTCGGGCTCCCGCTCCGCCAGCACCCGACCGCGCTCCACGAGCGTCGGATCGAAGGCCAGGGAGCCCACGTAAAAGGCCATGTCGTGTCGCTCGGCCTCGTCGAAGGCATCGGCATAGCCGACCATCCCGGTTCCCGCGATCCCGAAGCTGATCGTGCTGTACAGCGCGAGTGGGCTCAGCTGGAGCGCGCGGTCGAGATCGGTGAAGTCCGTTGGCGCCGGGTCGAGCCCGAGTCCCGCCGGCCCGTCCCCGCGCCCGGTCGTCCCGTGACAGGATCCACATATCTGTGTGTAGAGCTTTGCCCCCCGCTCCAGGTCCGGTGTGCGCGGTGGCAGCGCCCGAACCGAAAAGCGCTCCCGAATTCCCTTGCTCAGCGCCCGCGAGCGGGCTGAGACATCCGAGGCAGGCTGGAGCTTTTGGATGGCCTGGAGCAGTCCGGTCAGCTCCTCGCGGAGCGGATCGCTCTCGACGAGCCCCAGTCGTCTGAGCTGCGCGCCGACGGTGTCCGCAAACTCGAGCTGCTCTTGGTACTCGAGGTCGCTGATCACCTCGCCGGCCCGCACCGCCTCCGGGTAGTCGACCGCGATGTAGTCGAGCAGATGGCTAGCTCTCCGGGCGGCCTCTTCCTCTCCCGCCGCCAGGGCGGGGGCAGCGGCCCCCAGGAGTAGCCCCGAGGCCAGGGCAAGGGCTGTCGCCCATCTCGCTGCCATCCAGCCCATCTCTAATGATAATCATTATCAATTTCGGCGCCCGCTGGCTAGGTGGAGAGCGGCGCAGAGGGCCGACTAAGGCCCCGAAGCGGTGCTGTACTCTCCTCCCGCACGATGCATTCCGGACTCCGCGCTCGCTCGCTGATCCTGGCCTCGGCGCTCCTCTTCTCGACCGGCGGCGCCGCCATCAAGGCGACGACGCTGGACAGCTGGCAGGTCGCGGGCTTTCGCTCGGGCGTAGCCGCGCTGGCACTCTGGCTGTTCTTTCCGTCGTGGCGACGCTTCTGGCAGCCGGACACGCTGCTGGTGGGAGGCGCTTACGCCGCGACACTCATCCTGTACGTCACGGCGAACAAGCTCACGACTGCAGCGAACGCGATCTTCCTCCAGTCCACCGCGCCCCTCTGGGTGTTGCTGCTCGGACCGTGGCTCCTCGGAGAGCGGGCACGGCCCGCGGACCTCGGCTGGGTGGCTGCCTTCCTCGTCGGGCTCGGCTTGTTCTTTGCGGGCACGAGCCCCCCGCTGGCGACCGCCCCCGATCCCCTCCTTGGCGACCTGATGGCAGTCGGGAGCGGCGTCGTCTGGGGACTGACGCTGCTCGGACTGCGCAAGCTCGCACGCGACGACGCCGATCGTGGGACCTCGACGGTGGGGGCCGCCGTGGTCGCAGGCAACCTGATCGCGCTGCTCGTGTGCCTTCCGTTCGCGCTGCCGGTCGCTTCTAGCACGGCGACGGATTGGACAGTGATCGCCTACCTGGGTCTGTTCCAGATCGGGCTCGCCTACGTCTGCATGACGCACGGCGTGCGCGAGATCCGCGCCCTCGAGGTCTCCCTGCTGCTCCTTTTGGAGCCTGTGCTCAGCGCCTGCTGGGCCTGGGCGGTTCACGCGGAGCCCCTGGGCGCCTTGGCCGTGACGGGCTGCGTTGTCATTCTGGCGGCGAGCGCCGGGCTGGCACTGCTCCGAGCAGACGAAACGCGCCCCCAGCCGATCGCCTAGTCTCAGCTCGAGAAGTGGTGACCAGGTTCAGGCTACTGAGTCGGGAGTGCGTCGTACGCTCCGCAGCGGGGACTGCGCGGTGTAGACGAAGCCGAGGATCTGGATGGCCGCGCCTGCGAAGAGGGCGGTGCGCAGGCCCAGCGACTCGCCCAGGATTCCGCCGAGCAGCGCGCCGAAGGGGATGATACCGACGACGAGAAGCCGGCGGCTTGCGTTCACTCGGCCCAGGAGGTGGTCGGGGGTGATCGCCTGGCGCAGGCTGAGCTGGTTGATGCTCGCGATGGACCTCCCGATGCCCGAGCTGACCTGTGCCAGGGCGAGGAGGGGCAGCATGAACGCCATCATCGGACTCACCAGAGCGAGGAGCACACCGCCGCCGCCCCAGAAGAAGCTTCCCAAGATCAGGGCTGGGCCAGGTCCGAGGTACCGCTCGGCCGGTCCGGCGAGGAACGTGCCGACGAAGGCTGCTGCTCCCAGAATGCCCAGCACGACTCCGAACCAGACCGGCCCGAGTAACAGCTCGTTCGTCAGGTAGAGCGCGAACACCGTCTGCTGGACGGCGCTCCCGCCGCTGCCGATGGTCGAGGAGATCGTCATTGCGCGGATCGCTGGGGTCTGCATGAGCACCCGCATGCCTTCGCGAATCTCGCGCCAGATATTCGTGTCTCGTTCCTGCTCGACGCCTGCATGCGTCTCGCGTGCGCGAATCCGGTACGCGAACAGAGCGGAGACCAGAAACGAGAACGAGTCGAAGGCGATCGCGAGTGGTGCGGTCACGAGTCGCACCAGGACGCCGCCGAGCGCGTGTCCCCCAGCCTCGGTCGCCGCTGCGCTCATCTGCAGCTTGGCGTTCCCGTCGACGAGATCTTTGCGTCCGATCAGTGCGGGTAGAAAGGAGGTCGAAGCCAGGTCGAACACGAGTTTGAGGGTGCCCGCGAGGAAGCCCAAGACGTAGAGCTGCTCGATCCGGAGCAGACCGAGCAGCGCGGCCGCGGGAATCGTGGCGAGCAACGCGGCCCTTCCCAGCTCGGCCACCACGATCAGGGGCCGGCGCGGCCGCCGGTCGACCCAGACCCCCGCGAGGAGCGAGAAGAGCAGGACGGGTGCCTGCTGGAGCGCAACGAGTACGCCCATCTGCAGCGCGTCTGCGCCGAGGGTGACGACCGCTGTCAGCGGCAGTGCGACCGAGCCGATCGCACCGCCGAGGTCGGAGACGACGTGACCGGACCAGAGCTTCCGGAACTCTGGGTGATGCCAGAGCTCGGACCTGTGTGCCATCAGCGGCCGCTCTGTTGTCGAATCAGGAAGTCAGTAGCCGGGCGGTCGCTGAAAGCCCCCATTGAGCTCGGAGAGCCGCCGCGCCAGGTCGAGCGTGGTGCGGTCCTCCAGGAACGGACCCGCGATCTGAACTCCGACGGGGAGCTGCTCGCTGGTGAGTCCGACAGGTACGACCGTGGCGGGCAGATAAGAGACGCCGGTGAGCCCCACCCAGAGCGTGAGGTCGGAGTAGGGGCGCACCTCACCGTTCACGCGGATGGTGCGCTCCCTGGCCGGCTCAGACTGGTCGTGTGGGATCGCTCCCGTCGACAGCGTCGGCAGCAGCACCGCGTCCCACTCCGAGAAGAAGGCGTGCCACTTCTGCCGCATCTGCAGCCGGCGCTCGTTCGCGGAGAGCCAGGCGCGATGCCGCTGCGAGGACCGCGCCGCGGCCAGCGCGTGCGGACCGTCGCCGCTCGCAAGCTCCGCCATCTTCTCGATCTCCTCGCGGCTGTAGCCGCCACACATGGCGGCTGCAATCAGATCGCTGAAGACGCGTACCGCGTAGTCGAACTCGAACTCCGGCCGGGCGGTGTAGTCGACGCGAGCCCCCGCAGATTCGAGGGCCTTGGCGGTCTCGCCGAGCAACGTGCGTACGGACGCATCCAGCGGGCAGCTCGGCTCGTCGAGCCAGACGGCGATGCGATAGTCGCGCAGGTCGGTGTGGCGTGGGGGCGGAAGCTCGAGTCGGTATCCCACACGGTGCCAGGCATCGGGACCGGCGAGCACGTCCAGCCCGAGCTCCAGGTCGTCGACGTCTCGCGCCATGGGACCGGCGACGGCAAGGTCCGCCTGGGTCAGTGTTCCCGGCGGGCCAGGGATCTGCCCGAGCGCCGGTACGATGCCGAAGCTCGGCTTGTGGCCGGTGACGCCGCAGGTGTGCGCAGGTCCGCGAATGGACCCGCCGATATCGCTCCCGAGCTCGAGCGGCGTGAAGCCCGCCGCCAGGGCCGCCGCGGCACCGCCGGAGGAGCCGCCAGGGGTCCGGTCCACGTTCCAGGGGTTGTTCGTCTGACCGAACACCTCGTTGTAGCTCTGCGCGTCTCCGGCATAGATCGGCAGGTTCGTCTTGCCAACGATGACGGCCCCGGCCTCGCGCAGACGTGCCACCGGCACCGCGTCCGTTTCCCCAACGTAGCCCGAGAGCTCCGGTGCACCGGAGGTCGTGCGCATGCCCTGCGTCTCGAACGAATCCTTGATGGTCATGCATACACCGTGCAGTGGACCGAGCTTCGCTCCGCCGCCGAGCGCGGCATCGGCAGCGTCAGCTTCGCGCCGCGCGCGCTCCGCATCGAGCGTGACGACTGCGTTCAGGGGACCGTTCAGCCGCTCGATCCGATCGAGCATGGCCTCGAGGTGATCTCGGCTCTTGAGCTTGCCGTCTCGAATCGCCGCGGCGATCGAGCGAGCGCTCTCGTATGCCAGGTCGTTCATGAACTGTCTCCTTGGAGGGCCTTATGCGGGGGAGTCCCGCAGCGAGGCGAGGTGGTTCTGAGCGAGCATGCCGCCGTCCACGACGAGGATCGCCCCGTTCATGAAGGAAGATGCGGGCAGCACGAAATTGAGGGTGCCCTGTGCGACCTCTTCAGGCTGGCCATAGCGGCGCAGCGGCACCTTGCGGCGGGCGAAGAGATCCTTGGCCTCATCGGGGATCGCAGCCGTCATGCCCGTGCGAATCGGGCCGGGGCAGATGCAGTTGACCGTGACACCCTGCGAGCCGAGCTCGACCGCGAGCGAGCGGGTCAGTCCGATCACGCCGTGCTTGCTCGCGGTGTAGGCGCTGCTGAACGCGGTCGCGCCGAGCCCTTCGGTCGAGGCGATGTTCACGATGCGGCCGGCACCGCTGCGCTTGAGATGGGGCAGGCAAGCGCGAATCGTGCGGGTGTGAGCGGTCAAGTTGACGGCAAAGGTCTTCTCCCACCGCTCCTCGAAGTCCTCGGCGTCGATTGGCCCTCCCATAGCGGTGCCCGCATTGTTCACCAGGATGTCCAGGCCGCCGAAGCGCTCGACGATCTCGTCCACGACCGACTCGACCGCGGCGCGATCGCTGACGTCCAGCAACCAGCCCGAGGCTGTGCCTCCGCCCCCCTCGATCTCTTCGACCACCCGCTTGACACCGTCCGTGACGATGTCGGCCACGGCTACCTGCGCGCCCTCGTCGGCAAAGAGGTGGGCCGTTGCCCTACCCATGCCGCTCGCGGCTCCCGTGACCAGGGCCACCTTCCCCGCGATGGAGCGGCTGAGCTCCGTCAGTCTTGCCATAGTCTTCTCCTCTGCCGGGGACCCGATAGTACGCCGATTCGACAGCCATCCGCTGGCTAGAATAGTCGCATGGCGGAGCAAGATGGCAGCGAGGTAGAGGGCCCAGCGCTCTTCGGGATCGGCACCTCGGTGTACGCCCGGCGCGGTGACGAGATCCTGATCCTGAAGCGAGCCGGGGGCGCGGCGCCCGGAGCTTGGTACACACCCGGGGGAGTGCTGGATCGAGGAGAGACGCCCGAGGAGGGCGCTCTCCGCGAGCTCGAGGAAGAGACGGGGCTCGTTCCGACGGGTCGGCTCTCGCTGGTAGGGCTCATTCCCATGCACGTGTACGGCACCGACACCTTTCTGGTCGCGTACGCCTGCGACTGTGCTGCGGGAGAGGTCCGGCTGAGCTCGGAGCACTCGGGCTTCCGCTGGATCAAGCCGGGAGAGTACCGCGAGCGCTACTTCTCGGACGACAACCTGCGAAAGCTCGAGGCCGCCGACCGCCAGATCTGGGCGCTGGCATCCGCCGTGCGCAAGGGAATCGACGAGTACGTTGCTTGGTGGAAGGAACGCGCGCGCTAGTCGCTATCCCCCTGCAGCGTCGCCTGCGAGTAGACAGTGTGAGATGCTCAGGCGATGGGGCG
Source organism: Myxococcota bacterium (assembly GCA_965247115.1). GTDB lineage: Bacteria > Myxococcota_A > UBA9160 > SZUA-336 > SZUA-336 > JAUXJB01. Next base: position 1,481,102 of record CBDFGR010000002.1, on the reverse strand, counting down.
AACTCCGTGAGCAGCCCGACGTCGGGAGAGCACGAGATCGTGAATCCACTCGGCTTGCACGCGAGAGCCGTCGGCAAGCTGGTGACGCTCGCAAGCGAGTACGCCGCAACGGTCTGGGTGAGCCAGGACGGAAGGGAGGTGAACGGCAAGAGCTCTCTCTCCGTGCTCACCCTCGGTGCGGCAAGGGGAAGCGTGATCGGGCTGCGTTGCGAGGGCGAGGATGCGGTGGATGCGTACGCGGCTCTGGCCGCACTCGTGAACGACGGCTTCGGTGAGCTGTGAAGCTACGACGAGACAGGGAAGGACGCGGCCATGTCCTGGTCCAGCGACGCTTCAATCTGGTCGAGCACTGCGCGACGGGCGCGCGCACGCGTCGCGCAGAAGATGGGCCCCGGAAGCTCCGCCAGGCGCTGGGCCTCCCGCCGAGCGGCTTCCACCGCGTCGTCGGGCGCCGTCACACGGTCCAGGAAGCCGGCGTCGACGGCGGTCTCAGGAGTGTAGATCTCGGCCTGCACCGTCGCACGGAGGAAGTGCCGTTTGGACAGCCGGTCGCGTGCGAGCTCCATCAGGAAAAGCGGCGTCGTCATGCCGATGGCGACCTCGTTGAAGCCGATCTTGAAATCGCCGGTCGCTCCGATCCGAAGATCGGCGGCCACGAGCAGCACCGCGCCCATCGCCAGGGCGTGTCCTGTGCAGGCGATGACCACCGGTGCTGGATGTCGCGCGATCCGGACCGCTACCCTGGCACCCGCGGTCACGAGCTCGGCCGCAGCCCCCGCGCCACCGGAGCGGATCACACCCAAATCGAAACCGGCCGAGAAGCGTCCGGGCCGACCGACGATCAGCACCGCCTTCGACTCCTTCTCCGCTCGATCGAGTCCCGCATTCAAGGCCGCGAGCAGCTCAGGACCGAGCGCGTTCACTTTCCCGTCGTCGATCCTCAGGACCGCGACATCCTGGGACAGCTCGTACGTCACTACGTCCGTCATGGCCTCATTCTAGCCCACGCGTGAGCTGTGTCTCCGTCGCTGGCTCACTCGAAGTGAGAGCCTGTGCTCGGTGCCATGGCGAGCCGCGACGAGTCGGGCCCGTCCTGAATCCAGGGATTCACGGAGTGCAGCCCCATCAGGGTCGAGAACCGTCTCGGGTTGCGTTCGATCATCTCGGGCGTAGTCGTCGCCCAGTACAGCTCTTGCGCTTGTATGTGGTCGCGACAGTGGGGGAGGACGAGGGTCACGCGCTGTCCGTCCGCCGTCCGCGGCACCGCCCCGTGCCAGAGGCTCCCGTGCCACACGATCACGGAGCCGGCCGGGACCTCGAGGAGCTTTATGTCCTCGTGGTCGTGAGCCATCGTCAGGTGCTCGGGAACAGGCTGGCAGAACCGGTGGCTTCCGGGCCACACGCAGAGCGCGCCGTTCTCCCGGGTGTAGTCCGTGAGCACCCATGTCACGACGCTGTACTGAGAGACCCTGGGCCAGGGTGCGGGCAGCTTGGCGCTGTGGTCGGCGTGGATGCCGAGCGCCTGGCCCCCGGCGCCCTTGATCAGCGCGGTCGACTGGCTGAGCTTTGCGCGGTGCCCGAGCAGGTACGTGACGATCGTGCCCGGAGCGGGCGCCATGAGCGCCTCCTCGAAGATAAGGTCTCGAGGCAACAGGTGGAATGCGGTCTGTCCCAGACCTCGGTCCTGTCCTGCGAAGTTCTCGGCGCTGCGGTCATCTGCAGCAAGACGCAGAATCGTCTCGCGCAGGCGGTCCACGAACTCGAGGGGAACCGCCTTCCCCGGAGGCAACACTGTGTAGCCCTGGGTCTCGAGGTCGGCGATGTTCGCCTGGAGTTCGTGCTCCTCGATCTTGGCCTGAAGCCTTGCGGTGGCCTCTTTCCCGATCGGCAGGGGATCAAGGACGAGCTTCTTGGCGGCGAGCGCCCGGAGCTCGTTCAGCTCTTTTGCCAACGAGTAGCTGTCGATGGGCACCCGCTAGCTTTCCTCGAGAGTGAGTGCACCCGATGGGCAGGCGTGGACCGTCTTCTCAATCTCTTCTTTTGGTGCGCCGTCCTGCACGATCACGAACTTCTTGTCCTTGACCTGGAAGACGGTGGGCAGCGTGCGCACGCAGTTTCCCGCGTGGATGCAGACCTCGGGATCGTACTTGACCACGGCCATGGCTCCGAACTCCTCAACAGTGTTCGCACCCAGGATATCAGCAGGGTGCTCTACAAGGGAGCTGAACCGGGTCGGGCTACTCGAGGTAGTCGATGACCTCGATGCCGAAGTCCGTCGGTTTGAGGGTCTCGATGACCTGGAGGGCGTCGGGCTCTTTGGCGCGCAGCGACAGGTCGATGGTGTTCGGTGGGCACTCGTGGCCTCGGTTGTCGATGATCAGGCGAACCTGGGGGAGGTGACGGATCTCGGTGACGGAGCCCTCGCCAATCACGATTCCGACCGAGTCGTCCGAGAGGCGAACCACGGTGCCCAGGGGCAACATGCCCAGCATGTTCATGAAGTAGCGCAAGAGCGTCTGGTCGATCTGGTCGCCCCAGTGGTAGTGCAGGAGCGAGAGCGCCTTGGGAGGCGTCATCCCGGGGTGGTACACGCGCACACTGGTCATCGCATCGTAGCGGTCCACGATCGCCACGATGCGGCTCAGCAAGGTTACCGGCCGGACCACACTGCGATCCGGGTAACCTGATCCGTCCGCGTTCAAGTGGTGCTCGTAGGCGCCGAGGGCGACCCCGACCGTCTCGGCGGTCACTCCCTGGTTGGACGCGATCGTGAGGAAGCCCTCAGTGGGATGCTTCTGGATGACCTGCCTCTCCTGGGGGTCGAGGGCGCCAGGTTTGTTCAGGATCTCCTTCGGGACGCAGAGCTTGCCGATGTCGTGGAGCATGCCGGCCTGTCCAACGATGTAGAGCTGCTGGCGGGGCAGGCCGATCGCGCGTCCCAGGGCGATGGCCAGCACGCCGACGTTCACACTGTGGTTGAACGTGTACTCGTCGTAGTTCTTGACGCTGGTGAGGCTGAGCGCGTAGCCGGAGTCCTGGTCCACAGACTCCATCATCTGCTGCACGACGCGCTTCACGCGTCGGGAGTTCATGCGGTCCTTCTCGCGAGTCTCGTGGAACACCGCCTTCAGCACGCCGATGGAGCACACGTAGACCCGCTTCTGCAGCTGGTGACCTTCCAGCAGCGCCGGGTCCTCCTCCTCGTCGCAGTCGTCGATGACCACCTCCAGCGAGGTCGCATTGTGCACCTTGAGCTCTCGTAGCAGCTCTTCCGACGTGAGACCGCGCTGATGCACTCCAAGCAGCAGGTGGCCGAAGATCTGCAGATCGAAGGGATCGGAGTTCGGGTCGGTGGTAAAGCCCTTGATCCGCGCGGTGCGCAGCACACCGGTCAGTCGCTGAAACGCCGTGGCGCTGGCACCGCCCTCCTTGAGGCGCGAGCCGTCGAGGTAGATCAGGTCCCTCCGGATCGCGAGATCCACCGGACAGCCGTCGCCCAACTCGCGAGCCGAGTGGAGGACCCGTTCGGCCGCTGCCCGCACGGCGGCGTGTCTCCAGTCGTACAGGCCAAGAGCCTTGAACAGACCCGTCCAGCGCGCGACGAACTCGCGGCCGTGCACGAGCTTCTGGCGTTCGAGCTGTTCGGGCGTCTCGCTCATGTCGTGCTTGCCTTCTCGAGAGCGCTCCCACAGATCTCGGCGAGCTCCTTCTTGCCGCTCCGGGTGCCGGCCTCGAGTGCCTGTCGCGCTTCGGGCAACCGCATGCTTGCCAGCGCGCGAGCGGCGCGCGCCCAGGTCCGCGAGTCGGATCGGCCCCGGAGCCAGCCAGGCCGCATGCGCTCGCTCAAGAACTCCAGCGCTTCTGGCCGATTCGTCGCGCCGATGGTCAGGTAGATGAGGTCGATCTCTTCGTCCGCCAGCGCCCGCGCCTCTCCGGACGAGGCCCGGGCAATCAGCGGCGCAGGGTCGAGCTCGGAGCGCAGGCTTACCAGGCACTTGAGTGCCACTAGCCGGACGGACGAGTCCGCATCGGACAGAGCCGCACGTATCAGCTGCGGCTCCGCTCCGTTTCTCTGCATCGATGCCAGGCCGCGCAGTGCCTCCCTGCGCAGGGCTGGGTGGGCGCTTCGCGTGAGCGAGGTCAGCGGCTCGGTCGCGCGCTCATCATTCAGCTTGCCGAGCACGCGTACGAAGTGCGGCTTGGTCGCGTCTGCAGTGGAATGGATGTGTTGGAGGACGGGCTCGAACGCAACCTCACCAATCTTCGCGAGGACGTCTGCGTAGAAGCGACGCGAGCGATCCAGCGTGGACGCGGTGAGCAGGGAGCAGGGAGTCTCAGGGATCCACTCGCCGAGCAGCACGAACACGCGCTCCGCCGCTTCCAGATCGCACGATCCACCCTCGAGCGCCTCGTGGAGTGGCTGCAGCCGGTCTGCGTGCCCCATCCGAAACAGCGCCTCGCGAACGGCCTGGTCCGCGACTGAGGGAACGTCGGCCCGGATACGCAGCAGGAGCTCCGTGGCCACGTCGACCTGTCCGTCACGCAGCGTGCGCTGGAACGTCGCTTCCAGGAGCGACACGAGATCCTCCAACCGATCCGCCTTGCTCTCGTCGCCCATCAAGTCGAATAGAGCGATCATGAAGGTCGACCAGGGCGGGGTCGTCGTCACCCGCTCGATCTCCTGCGCGATTCGCTCGCCATCTTCGTGAGATATGCGAAACGCCTCTTCTGGCGGGGGAGCGATGTCCAGCCCCGCTCCCTCGTCAGCGGGGACCGGGGCGATGTCCTCGACCTCGGCCGTCGGAACATCTTTGCCCTCGAGGACCTCGTCGGGAACGTCGAGGTCGAGATAGGGATCTATGGCGACGATCCGGACGTTCGGGAGATCCGCCTCCCAGAGGCGAGTGACGTAGTCCTCTGACAGGTCGTCGGGATGGAGCGGCGTGGCGAGCGAGACGATGAAGCGCTCGAGCTCGCCGGCGTCGATCTGCGCTCCCAGGCGCAGTATCCGCACGCCGTCCTTGTAGAGTCGGCCAGCGATGTCGGAACGGTCCTTGTTCGCCTCGAGCAGCGGGACATCGTTCCAGATCAGCTGGTCACGCGCGACGCGAAGGTCGAGGGGCAGCACCTCTGGCAGCTTGCTCAGAAGATCGGCCAGTAGATTCTGGCTGAGCTGATTGCCGACCGGGTAGGTGCGCACCATCCGCTCGGTTCGAACCAGCGTATCGATGGCTCCCTTTACTGCCCGGAGCTCAGCGTCTGTCCCATCAGATACAGACATACGCGAGCAAAATCGGCTTCGCGCGGCTCGACCTTGACCGCTTATGCGCGAGAGTTGGTGGTCCCAACGGGATTTGAACCCGTGTCTCCAGGGTGAGAACCTGGTATCCTAAACCCCTAGACGATGGGACCGAGAGGCGCGCAGGGTAGTGACCGGTGCGCCTTTCGTCAACGCGGGGGCCAAGCTGGGTGCTCTCCCGTCGACGCCAGGGGGCGAGATTCGTACGGGAGAGGGCGGGCGGTAGACCCCCGACGACGAGATCGCCGCCGGGGGTCTAACTAGCCGGGAGTGCCCGGTTTCAGGCTCGCTTGCGGCGGGCCGTGGTGCGACGCGTTCCGCGGCGCATGGCGGTACGGCGCTTGGGAGCAGCCTTGCGCGCGGCGGTGCGGCGCCTGGCCGGTGCGCGACGCTTGGCCGCTGCCCGGCGCTTTGCCGGTGCGCGCTTGGCCGTGCTGCGACGCTTGGCGGTGGCTCGCCGCTTGGGCGCGCTCCGCCGCTTGGCCGGTCGGCGCTTGGCTGCGGACGGCTTCTTCTTCATGCCCGTGCCGTACCGCATCACGGCCGCGTCCGTGCTCTTGAACATTCCGCGCAGCGCGGTGTGGAGCGCGGAGTCCTTCGGGTAGTGACTCGAAATGTGACTCGCGAGCTTCGTCCAGCTCCGCTTGCTGGTCGCGGTCTGCCACTTCTTGGCGGAGACGTTGATCTTCACGTGGTGGTTCTCCCCACAAGTTTCTACTGCTGCCCCTTTCGGACGAAACTGGCTAGAGCGTTAGCGATTCCTCTAGACTTGTGCGCGAAAGGTTCATCGGAACCGATGGAACGTGTCTATGAGTGAGGAGCCCGGGCAGCCCATCAGCGGCCTGCGCAGCGGCGACGCTGGCGAGAACGTCTTTCTGTGTGGCGATCCGGCGCGAGTTGAGCGTATTTCCGCGGGCTGGTCTCGTGTGCGCGAGGTCTGCAACGTTCGCGAATACAGAATCCAGCTCGGCGAGCTCAACGGAGTACAGCTGGCCGCTGCCTCGACGGGAATCGGTGCTCCGAGCACGGCGATTCTGATCGAGGAGCTGGCGAAGATCGGGGCGACGACCTTCATTCGCGTGGGCAACAGCGGGGGCCTCGATCCGGCTGCCGCGCTGGGTGACCTCGTGATTACCACCGGCGCGGTGCGTGATGACGGCACGTCCAGCAGCTATGTCACCCCCAGCTATCCGGCGGTTGCGGACTACGAAGTGGTAGCCGCGCTGGTGTCCGCTGCGCGCGCTCGCGGCGTGCGTCACCGCATTGGCCTGACCTGGGCGATGGATGCGTTCTATGCTCGAAACGCCATCCTGGGCGTGGATGGCGCGCTGGAGACGATGAGCTTCAACGGCTACCGCTCGCCAGAGCTCGAGCAGCGGCTGGTGCAGATGCGGGCGGCGCGCGTTCAGAACTGCGAGATGGAGAGCGGGATCCTGCTCACCCTTGCCAATCTGTTCGGCCTGCGGGCGGGCTGCATCTGCGTGGTATCGGATCGCGCTCCCTGGCCGGGCCCTGCCGAGCTCGACATCGACAAGAACATGGACGCCTGCATCACGGTCGCAGTCGACGCCATGCTCACCCTCGCAGGCCGGTGAGCGAGTTGGCCCTCTGGGTGGCGCGCGCTGTCACCCCCGAGCGCAGTCTGGAGCGCCTGCGCGTGCGCATCGCCAACGGGCGCATCATCCAGGTCTCTGCTGACGTCTCTCCGCAACCGGGTGACGTGAGCTACGAGGACGCGACGCTTGTGCCAGGGCTTGTCGATCTGCAGGTGAACGGCGCCGCCGGAGCGGCTTACTCGGACGCGGATCAAACCGCGCGCGAACGGGCCACGAGCTTCCACCTGCGCCATGGCACGACCAGCCTGCTGGCCACCCTGGTCAGCGCTCCGCTCGAGCGCCTGGAGTCTGCGCTTGCCCGGCTCACGGCGGATCTGGCCGAAACGGGCCCGCTCGTGGGCATCCACCTGGAGGGCCCGTTTCTGGCGGAGGAGAAGTGCGGTGCGCACGGCCGCGAACACCTCTGCGATGCGACACCGGAACGCGTCGACCGGCTGCTCGCGAAGGCAGGGTCGGGACTGCGCATGGTCACGCTGGCGCCCGAGCGCGAGGGGGCGCTCGACGCGATCGCTCGCTTTCACCGCGCGGGTGCCGTTGTCTCCGCAGGGCACTCGCGCGCGACGCGCAGCCAGCTGCGGGACGCCATTGAGCACGGTCTGTCGTTCATGACGCACGTGGGCAACGCCAGCGACTGGCCGGATCGACCCGACGACCCGGAGCGCGGCTACCGACGCAGCGAGCCCGGCATGGTGGGGACCTTCCTGTGCGATCCCGAGCTGCGGGGCAGCGTCATCATGGACGGTCACCACCTGCACCCCGAGCTGGTCCGGACGCTCGTGGAGCTGCGCGGTGCAGAGTCCGTGGCGCTGATCAGCGATGCAACACCGGCTGCGGGCCTGGCGCCGGGGCGCTATCAGCTGGGAGGCCTGGATGCGGAGATCCATGCGGAAGGCTACGCCACGGCAGACGGCGGGTTGGCAGGTAGTGTGATTCCACTGGTCACCGCACTCCGAGAGGCGGTCTCCTCCGCCAGGCTCTCTCTCGCCGACGCGGTCCGAATGGCGACAGCGACTCCCGCTGACGTGATCGGGCTCGGAGCTCGCAAGGGCCGGATCGAGCCGGGCTTCGATGCGGACCTTCTGGTGCTCGACGCCGACCTGCGCCCCGTGCAGGTCTACCGGGCGGGGGAGCCCCTCTCCGTCGCCTGACCCTCGAGGCGCAGGCCTTCCCCGTCAAGTTCGCCTCGCCGGGTCCCGATGGCTATGCCAGTCCCTGCCGACGGGCCGGGAAGGGAGGAGCCCATGCGGAGATCTGCTCGTACTCTGACTGCCAGCCTCGCACTGCTCGCGGTGCTCGGGTTCAGCCCGGCAGCGGCGCAGGCTGGCTTGGACAACTCCTTCGAGACTTGCGACTACCCGAAGACCTTCGACCTGATCGTCCTCCGGCCCCTCTCGCTTCTGGCCCTCGCCATTGGTACCGGAATGTACGTGGGCGTCGCACCCTTCGCCTACGTGACGGTGAAGAAGGACTTCCGCTCTGTGACAGAGAGCCTGGTCTACAAGCCCGCGCGCTTCACCTTCAAGCGCCGCCTGGGCGAGTGCGTCGGTACCACCGACTTCTAGACCGCCCCTCCGCCAGGCCGACTCCTCGCAAGGCCCGCTGTGTCCCCAGGACGAGAAAGGGGCCCGCGAGTCGGGAGGGGGGCATCAGAGGGAGGGAGACAGATCTCTGGAAGACTCTGATGCCTAGAGGGATTCGCCTCCTTCACATCGCGGGCCCCAGCTGGGGTGCTTTGTGCTTCGGAAAGTAAGACGCAGCCCGGGGCGCAAATGTTCAATAGAGGACCCGAATTCGGGCTGGCTGGCGGGCAGGGATTCGAACCCCGATAGCAGGAACCAGAATCCTGAGTCCTACCGTTAGACGACCCGCCAGCGGAAGGCGCCAATATAGGCGCCCGAAAGGGATCTTCAATCAGGCTGCCGGCATAGCGGCGATGTGGGACAGTGCGGCGTCGATCCGGCTCAGGCTGCGCTCGCGGCCCAGCAGCTCCAGGGTCTCGAAGATGCCGGGGCTGGCGGAGCTTCCGGTGATTGCCACACGAACCGGCTGCGCGAGCGCGCCCAGCTTCAGTCCCGTGCCAGGGAGCACCGCGTCGAAGGCCTGACGCAGGGTGTCAACGTCCCAGTGGGGCAGCTCCGCCAGGGCGCGGAGGAGCTCCCGGAGCGGCCCGGCGCTCTCGGGCTTCAAGAACTTTCGCGCCGGCTTGGGTTCGTACTCGACGCGGTCGACGCAGAAAAAACGCGTCTGGCGCGCCATCTCCTCGAGGCTCCTGCTGCGCTCCCGGAGCAGGCCGACCAGAGCGCGGAAGCCAGGCTCCGTCGGCATGGAGCCGACCTCTGCCTGCATGAAGGGCTCGAGGTAGCGAAGCAGCAGCTCCAGGGGCAGCGACTTCAGGTAGTGCTGGTTGAGCCAGGTGAGCTTGTCGTCGTGCACCTGCGAGGGGCTCTGCCCGACCCCGTCCAGGTCGAAGAGCTCTACGAGCTCTTCCCGACTCAGGATCTCGCGGTCGCCGTGTCCCCAGCCCAGGCGGGCCAGGTAATTGAAGACTGCCTCGGGCGTGAAGCCCCGGTCGCGGTAGTGGAGGACCGAGGCGGCGTCCATCCGCTTGGAGAGTTTCTTGCCGCCGGGCTCCACCAGCAGCGGGACGTGTGCGAACTCGGGCGGCGCCAGGTCGAGTGCCTGATAGAGCAGTAGCTGGCGCGGGGTGCTCGACATATGCTCGCGGCCCCGGATCACCTGGGTCACTCCCATGTCGTGATCGTCGACCACCACCGCCAGGTGGTAGATCGCGCTGCCGTCTGTGCGGGCAATCACGAAGTCGTCGAGCTGCGAGGCATCTTCGCCTGTCGGACCCGCGATCAGGTCGTTCCAGCGGGTGCGGCCGCCCTCATCGGGGACCTTCAACCGGACGCAGAAAGGGTCGGCGCTGTCTGCTCCGGTATTGAGCTCGCGACAGGTTCCGTCGTAGCCCGGGCTCCGGCTCTCCGCCCGGCCACGCTCGCGCATGGCCTCGAGCTGCCCGGGCGTGCACGTGCAGCGGTAGGCGTGGCCCAGATCGAGCAGACGGGAGACTGCGTCGCGGTAGTGCTGCGCGCGCTCGCTCTGGCGAGGCATGCCCTCGAGGCCAGGGACCGGATCGTGGTCGATTCCGAGCCAGGCGAGCGCCTCCAGAATGACCTCCTCGGACTCGCGCGAAGAGCGCTCGCGGTCGGTGTCCTCGAAGCGCAGCAGGAAGCGGCCCTGGTGATGGCGCGCAAATCCCCAATTGAACAGCGCAGTGCGGGCCCCGCCGATGTGGAGCGCGCCGCTCGGGCTCGGTGCGTAGCGTGTTACGACCGTCATCCGGCGCATTCTAGCGTTGCCTTGCCAGTGCGCCGGCTTGACAACGCGAGCCCTGCGACCTAAACACAGAAACCATTCAAGTCCGCGTGGCAAAAGGCTTTTCGCGGCACCCGAGAGCCGATGGACGAGCTTTGCATTCGAGTCGAGAGCGTCGAGGAAGCGCCGCGCCAGATCCTGCTGCAGACCTCCGCGGACTGGTGGGAGGAGGCCCGCGAGATCTTCCAGGAGCCCGGCGCGCGGGTGCGCGAGCCGTTCCGGGTCGATATGGAGGCCTACCGAATCGGGCAGCGGCTCCTGTTTCGAGGTGGGCTCGCCGGCATTGTGGAGCTCTCCTGTGGCCGGTGCGCCGAGCCGTTCCCCCATGCGTTCGCGGAGCCCGTCGAGCTCCTGCTCGAGCCGGCAACGGATCCGGGCGCCGTCCCCGAGGGAGGAATCGAGCTCGATGAGCAGGATCTGGAGCTCGGGCGCTACGCAGGCGACGAGCTAAACTTCGCTCCGGTCGTGCTGGAGATCCTGGCCCTGGTGTGGCCCATGCAGCCGCTCTGCCGCGAGGACTGCCCGGGTCTGTGTCAGGTGTGCGGGCGGAATCTGAACAAAGAAAGCTGTGCGTGCCGCGCAGAGCCGACGAATCGGCCCTTTGCGCAGCTCGCACAGCTGCTGGGCCGGAGGCGCGTGTAGCAATGGCGGAACCGAAGAAGAAGAAGTCGAAGTCGAGGACGCGCATGGGGCGCTCGCATCAAGGGCTGCACACCGGCTCCCTCTCGGCCTGTCCGCAATGTGGCGCCAACAAGCTGCCGCACCATGTTTGCCCGGAGTGCGGCCACTACCGTGGGCGCCAGATCTTCGAGGTCGAGAAGGAGGACGAGGTGTAGGTCCGCACGGCCTGCACTCCCCCCCACGCCATGCTCGCCGTCGTCTTTCCCGGTCAGGGTTCCCAGGCGGTCGGAATGGCCGCCGACTTCGTGCGTGCGGAGCCCGCCGCGCGTCAGGTGTTCGAAGAGGCCGACGAGGCCTTCGGCGCTCCGCTGTCCAGGCTGATCAGCGAGGGTCCGGACTCCGAGCTCCAGCAGACAGAGATCACGCAGCCCGCGCTGCTGACCGCTTCGATCGCGATCTACCGCACGCTTGAGCCGCGCCTGCCTGCGGCTCCCTCGTTCTTTGCCGGCCACAGCCTCGGCGAGTACTCCGCCCTGGTTGCCGCCGGAGGGCTGCCGCTGGGGGAAGCGGTCAAGCTCGTGCGCCACCGGGGCGCGCTGATGCAGGCTGCGGTGCCGAGCGGCGAGGGAGAGATGGCTGCGGTGATCGGGCTCTCGAGCGACGAGGTGACGCGGATCTGCGACGAGGTCCAGGGTGTGGTCGCAGCGACAAACTTCAACTCTCCCGTCCAGACGGTGATCGGCGGAGCGCGCGACCCGGTCCGAGCCGCGGCTCGCGAGCTGAAGGCCGCCGGTGCGCGTCGGGTCGTCACGCTGGTGGTCTCCGCCCCCTTTCACTCCCCGCTCATGGCGCCCGCCATGGAGAAGCTGGTTCCCGCCCTGGCGGCTGCCCGCTTCGTCGATCCGAGCGTTCCCGTGATCTCGAACGTCACCGCGCTGGCCTACCAGAGCGCCGACGAGGCGCGCGTCCTGTTGCGCGACCAGGTCTGTGCCCCGGTGCGCTGGGTCGACTGCGTCCGTCAGCTGGTCGCGGCGGGTACGCGCGCACAGCTCGAGGTGGGTCCGGGCAAGGTGCTCTCCGGACTCGCGGCCCGCATCGACTCTGACCTGGCGCGCGCCAACGTGGAGACGCTGGACGACGTGGAAGCGGCCATGGAGCGGGTCGGGGAGGCACTGGCTTGAGCGGCGTGCTGGACGAGCGCATCGCGCTCGTTACCGGTGGCTCTCGCGGCATCGGCCAGGCGATCTGCATCGAGCTGGCGCATGCCCGCGCCAACGTGGTCTTCACCTACAAGAGCAGTCCGGACGGGGCGCGCGAGACGGAGAAGCGGATCGAGGAGGATGCAGGCAACTGCCGCGCGGTGCGGTGTGACGTCGCCGACGGCGACGCTGTCGATACGCTGGTCGCGGATGTCGTCAAGCAGGAGGGGCGCCTCGACATCCTCGTGAACAACGCCGGGATCACCCGAGACCAGGTCATCATGCGAATGAAGCCCGAAGACTTCGACGCCGTCATCGCGACGAACCTGCGCGGCACCTGGAACCTGTGCCGGGCGGCGAGCCGGCCCATGCTCCGCGCGCGGGCCGGTCGCATCATCAACCTCTCGTCGGTCGTCGCGGAAATGGGAAACCCCGGCCAGTCGAGCTACGCGGCCAGCAAGGGCGGCGTCGAGGCCCTCACCCGCTCGCTCTCGCGCGAGCTCGGCAGCCGAGGGATCACGGTGAACGCCATTGCGCCGGGCTTCATCCAGACGGACATGACTGCGGAGCTGCCCGAGGAGGCTCAGAAGGCGCTGCTGGCACGCATTCCGCTTGGAGAGCTCGGCACTGTCGAAGACGTGGCTCGCGCGGTACGCTTTCTCGCTTCCGACGACGCGAGATATATCACCGGCCAGGTGATACACGTGAACGGTGGCTTGGTTTGAGCGGAGGGCACGATGGGTGTCGTGGAGAAGGTTCGAGACATTATCGTTGAGCAGCTCGGAGTAGCTCCGGACGAAGTCGTTCCGGAGGCATCCTTCATCGACGATCTCGGCGCGGACTCGCTGGACATCGTTGAGCTGGTGATGGCGATCGAAGAGGAGTTCGACCTCGAGATCTCCGACGACGACGCGGAGCGGATGCAGACGATCGGGGATGCCGTTACCTACGTCGATGAAAAGACGAAAGCCTGAGCAGTGGCCTCGCGTCTGACGAGCCGGACGGTTGAGCTGCGCCGTGTGGTGGTCACGGGGATGGGGACCGTGAACCCGCTCGGCAACGATGTCGCGACGACCTGGAACGCGTTGCTCAAGGGGAGCTCGGGCATCGCTCCAGTCGAGGGCTTCCCGGTGGACGACTGCAGCGTGACGATCGCGGGTCAGCTAAAGGGCTTCGACCCGCTCACGGTGATGGATAAGAAGGAGGCGCGACGCCTCGATCCGTACCTGCACTTCTCGATGGCTGCTGCAGTCGAGGCCATGGCGGACTCGGGCCTCGAGGTGAGCGCGGAGAAAGCAGACAGAACGGGCGTGCTCGTTGGCTCCGGCATCGCGGGCCTGACCACGATGCTGGACAACTGCCGGACGCTGCTTTCCCGCGGACCGATGAAGATCTCGCCCTTCTTCGTTCCCAGTGCGATCGCGAACATGGCCTCGGGACTGATCTCGATCCGCTACGGGGCCCGCGGTCCCAACTCTTGCGTGGTGACCGCCTGCACGACCGGCACCCATGCTATTGGAGATGCCGCGCGGATCATTCAGCGCGGCGACGCCGACGCGATGATCGCGGGGGGCGCGGAGGCGCCCGTGACCCGGCTCGGGCTCGGCGGCTTTGCCACAATGCGGGCGCTTTCGACGCGCAACGACGACCCGGAGCGTGCCAGCAGGCCCTTCGACCGGGGTCGGGACGGCTTCGTATGTGCCGAAGGCGGCGGCGTCGTGGTGCTCGAGAGCCTGGAGCACGCGCTCCGGCGTGGCGCGCGGATTCACGCCGAGATTGTGGGCTACGGGATGTCCGCAGATGCCCACCACATTACGGCCCCGCCCGACGATGGTGTGGGCGCGCAGCTAGCGATGCGCAAGGCGCTCGCGGACGGGGAGCTCGCTCCCGGAGATGTCAACTACATCAACGCCCACGGGACCAGCACCGAGTACAACGACAAGATCGAGACCTACGCGATCCGCCAGGTCTTCGGAGAGCACGCCGACGAGCTGGCGGTCTCGTCGACCAAGTCGATGACCGGCCACGCGCTCGGAGGCGCCGGCGGTATCGAGGCCATCTTCACGATCCTGACGATTCGGGACGGCAAGATCCCTCCGACAATCAACTACACCGACCCAGATCCGGACTGCGATCTCGACTACGTGCCGAACGTGATGCGCGAGACCCCGGTGCGCGTGGGGCTGTCGAACTCCTTCGGGTTCGGCGGCACGAACGGAACCCTGGCGATTGCTCGCTACGATGAGGAGTAGTGCTACGTTCTCGGGCCTTCGGGGGGTGACGCGATGAGCCTGCGAGACGTGGACCCGGAGATCGCGGCGGCGATCGCGTGCGAGGTCGAGCGGCAGGAGTCGAGCATCGAGCTGATCGCGAGCGAGAACTTTGCCTCGCCGGCGGTGCTTGCGGCGCTGGGAACTCCACTCACGAACAAGTACGCCGAAGGCTACCCTGGCAAGCGCTACTACGGTGGGTGCGAGTTCGTCGACGTCGCAGAAAACCTCGCGATCGCGCGGGCAAAGCGGCTGTTCGGCTCAGACCACGCGAACGTACAGCCGCACTCAGGCTCGGCGGCGAACATGGCCGCTTACTTCGCGGTACTCGAGCCCGGCGACACCATCCTCGGGATGGAGCTCAGCCACGGCGGCCACCTGACGCACGGCTCGCCCGTGAACTTCTCGGGACAGCTGTTCCAGTTCCTGCGCTACGGCGTGGCCGAGGGCGACCAGCGCATCGACTACGACCAAGTGCGCGACCTGGCACGCCGGCACCGGCCGAAGATGATCCAGTGTGGCTACACCGCCTACTCGCGGACCATCGACTTCGAGGCTTTTGGTGATATCGCGCGCGAGGTGGGGGCCGTGCTGTTCGCCGACATCGCGCACATCGCAGGACTGGTCGCGGCTGGCGTGCACCCCTCTCCCACCGGCCACGCCGGCGTGGTGACCACGACCACGCACAAGACCCTGCGCGGCCCCCGCGGGGGCATGATCCTGTGCGACTCCGAACACGCGGACGCGATCGATCGGGCGGTGTTCCCGCTGACGCAGGGCGGCCCGCTCGAGCACGTGATCGCGGCCAAGGCGGTGGCGCTGGAGGAGGCGAGCCAGCCCGACTTCAAGGCCTACGCCGAGCAGATCATCGCCAACGCCAGGGTCATGGCGGTGCGCATGCTGGAGCGCGGCTTTCAGGTTGTCTCCGGCGGGACCGACAACCATCTGTTCGTTCTCGACTTCCGGGACCGGGCTCTCTCTGGCCTCAAGGCCCAGAGACGTCTCGACCGCGCCGGGATCACCACGTCCAAGAGCACCGTTCCCGGTGAGGAGCGTTCTCCGTGGGTCACGAGCGGGCTGCGCGTGGGGACGCCCGCCGTCACCACCCGCAGGATGGGTCAGACCGAGATGCTGCAGATTGCGGACTGGATGGCCGACGTCCTCGAGAGCCCCGACGACGAGCAGCTCCAGGCGAGCGTCAAGGCATCGGTCGCAGAGCTCTCCGCGCGTTTCCCCCTCCCGTACACCCCTCCCGAGTAGAGGAGCCGAGGGACTTGCGTTGCCCGTTCTGTGATCACCCCGACACCAAGGTGATCGACGCCAGGAACCAGCGCGACGCGCCGGTCAAGCGGCGCCGTCGCGAGTGCTCGGAGTGCGGTAGGCGTTTCACGACCTACGAGCGCATCGAGGATCTGCTGCCCCTCGTCGCGAAGCGTGACGGCCGCAGGGAGGCCTTTGATCGGCTGAAGATCGTCCAGGGTCTGCAGAAGGCCTGTCAGAAGCGACCGGTCAGTGCGGATGCCGTCGAGGATGCAGTCCAGCGCGTTGAGCGGGTCATCCTGGACCTCGGCGAGCGCGAGGTGCCGAGCACGCGCATCGGGGACGAGGCGCAGCTCGAGCTCCGCGCGCTCGATCCAGTCGCCTGGCTACGCTTTTCCTCCGTGTACCTCGGCTTCCGCACGATCGAGGAGTTCCGGGACGCGCTTGACGAGATCGACCCCGCGCACAGTGGGTAGGACGGGATCGACGAGCGAAGCAGACCGGGTCTTCATGGGTGAGGCGCTCCGGCTGGCCGCGCGCGCCCGCGGGAGGACGGCCCCGAATCCGCTGGTGGGTAGCGTGGTTGTCCGGGGCGGACGGCGCGTAGCGCGGGGCCACCACACGCGCGCCGGCGGTCGGCATGCCGAGGCCACTGCGCTCGCACGAGCCGGAAAGGCCGCGCGGGGCGCCACGCTCTACGTGACACTGGAGCCCTGTGCCCACACCGGGCGTACACCTCCCTGTGTCGATGCGGTGCTGGCGTCTGGCGTCCGCAGAGTCGTCGTCAGCATGAGGGATCCCGATCCGCGAACCTCGGGCAAGGGCATCCGCAAGCTGCGGCGGGCGGGCCTGCAGGTCGACTTGGGTACGCTCGCTGAGGAGTGCAGGCGGCTCAACGCCGGCTTCGTTTCGCGCATCGAGCGCGGTCGCCCCTTCACCACGCTGAAGCTCGCGGCCAGCTTCGACGGCCGGATCGCGACGGCGCGCGGTG
The DNA here is from genome assembly GCA_965247115.1 of Myxococcota bacterium. GTDB lineage: Bacteria > Myxococcota_A > UBA9160 > SZUA-336 > SZUA-336 > JAUXJB01. The sequence goes on along the minus strand of CBDFGR010000002.1, from coordinate 1,464,468 downwards.
AGTCGCGCTGGATCAGCGGACCCAGGTCCCGCGCGTTCGTCCAGCAGCTGCGTGGAAGGGTGGACGCGATCGCAGTGGGCTCCGCGACCGCGGTCGCCGACGATCCCGCGCTCACGCAGCGGCGCGGTGCACGGGTCCTGCATCGCCCGACCCGAATCGTCGTCGACTCCAGGCTGCGCACTCCTGCGAGCGCGAGGCTCCTCGATCCCGAACAGCCGGGAGGCGCCTGGATCCTCACCGCGAGCCGAGCCGCCCCGCGCAAGCGCAAGCAGCTCGAGCGAGCGGGTGCTCGGCTCGTCGACGTGCGCACGCGGGGGCGCTCACTCGACCTGCGGGACGCCTGGCGGAAGCTCGGGCGGCTCGGCGTCAACGACCTGCTCGTCGAGGGGGGAGGCGAGCTGGCCGCCGCGCTGCTGCGTGCCGGCCTCGTCGACCGGATGCACCTCTTTCTTGCCCCCCTGCTCATCGGCTCTGACGGTCTACCGGTGATCGGCGAGCTCGGAGTGGAGCGCTTGAAACAAGCGCTCCACCCGCGCACAGTTGCCAGCCGTAGGCTGGGAGACGACCTTCTCGTGACGGCGGAATGGTAGGGCGATGCGAACCATCGAGACGAAGCTTGCCGGTGAGGACCTGCGCATCGGTGTGGTCGTCGCCCGCTTCAATCACCTGATCACGAGTCGCCTGCTCGAGGGCTGCGAGCTGCGCCTGCGCGAGCTCGGCTGCGAGGAGGCGGAGGTGATGTGGGTGCCAGGAGCCTTCGAGGTGCCGCTCGGGGCACAGCAGGCGGCGCGTAGTGGACGCTACGACGCGCTCATTGCCATCGCTGTCATCGTGCGAGGCGATACGCCGCACTTCGACTACGTCTGCCGGGGAGTCACGGACGGGATTCGACAGGTCGGCATGGAGCACGCCATCCCGGTGGCGTTCTGCGTGATCACCGCCGAGACGGTCGAGCAGGCGCTGGCGCGGGCGGCCGCACCCGGCGAGCCTGGCGTGAACAAGGGTGTGGAGGCGGCAGAGGTGGCGGTCGAGATGACGAGCTTGCTGGCTGCCCTGGAGAAGGGGCCCTGAGCGTGGGAAGCGCTGGGCCGCGCAGAATGGCACGCGAGACCGCGCTCCAGGTGCTGTTCGCAGCGGACCTGTCCGGTGAGGTGAACCCGGAGAGCGTCGTGGCCTGCTTCGAGGAGGTCGCGCGAGAGTTCTCGCTGCCCAGCCGGGCGCGCCGATGGGCCCAGGAGCTTGCTCGGGGCGTGGCCGAGAACCTGAAGCAGATCGACGAGAACATCGGCCGTGCCAGCACGAACTGGCAGATCCACCGCATCGCCACGGTGGACCGGAACATCCTCCGCGTCGCCGCGTATGAGCTGCTCCTGGAGGAGACGCCGACCGAAGTGATCATTGACGAGGCGGTCGAGATCGCGAGGCGTTTCGCGAGCCAGGCGTCACCTGCGTTCGTGAACGGAGTGCTCGATGTGCTCGGGCGCGAGCGCGGAGCGGCCCGGCTCTGAGCAGACCTGTCTACTCCGGCGCGCGACGTCGGACGACAGCTCTACACAGAAGGGGCCGCCAGAGCACAGGGCCGATGTCGCCGCGTAAAGGGGCTCCCTGTACGGACCGATAACTCCGGTGCTTCGCTCCGATGCGCAGCAGGAGGCGCGATGATCGCCCTGTGCCCGCAGTGCAAGACCCGCTATCGACTCGCGCGCGAGAAGGTCGGTCCCCAGGGCGTTCGCATTCGCTGCTCCAAGTGCAAGACCGTGTTCCGCGTGCAGGCCCCGAAGCCCGTCGAGCCCGCAGCCAGCCAGACAACAGAGCCGCCGCCGCAGGCCGCGGAGGCTAGCGCCGCAAAGCCTGCGCAGGATGCGCCACCCGCGGGCAAGTTCGTCGCTCGCGCGCTGGTTGCGGAGGCCGATGCCGACGTGGCGAAGCGGATCACAAGCACTCTCCATCGTTGGAGGGTCGAGGCGGAGGTGGTTGCCGATGGGGGGCAGGCACTCCTGCGCCTGTTTCGCAAGACCCCCGATCTCGCCATTCTCGGCGGGCACCTGCCCGGCGTGACGGCTCCCGTCATCACCGAGATCGCTCGGCGCGCCGAGGATCTGCGGATCATTCCGTTGGTCCGCATCGCTCCAATGGACGAGCCCGCAGGTGCGCCGGAGTTCGAGGCGAACGAGGTGCTCGAGCCAGGGGAGGTCGGGGAGGGCCTGGCCGCGGTGCTTCGCCGCCTCGCCGTCGGACACGCTCCATCCAGCGACGTCGATACCGCCAAGCTGCCTGTGGAACTCCCGCAGCAACCCAGAGCTGCGGAGTCCGCGACCGCCGAGCCCTTGCCGCCGCCGCAGGCCACACCGCAGGCCGCACCGCAGCCCGCGCCCGCGGCGCCGTCGGACGCCGAGGCGGACCTGCCCCAGCCCGCCGCGCGCAAGTCGCGAAGGCAGCCGCCGGGCTCCGGCTCCGACGACCCGGCGGTCGTCTCCGCCGAGCGCCTCGCCCGCATCGCGGTGTCCGACATCATCCTCTACAACGAGGAGAAGTTCGCGAAGGGTGTGAGCGAGGGAAACGCGATCGCCAACCTCGAGCCCGAGCTCGGCGAGGCGCGCCACCTCTTCGAGCAACGCGTCCCGGAAGAAGTCCGCAACATGCGCGACTTTCTGGTCGAAGAGCTCGAACGCCGAGTCGCCGCCAGATCCGCCTGAGTCTGCCTTGCGGGCCTGCCTTGCGGGACCCGGCGCGTGTCTTGCGGGACCCGGCGCGCGAGCGGTCGCGCGCCACCCGCTCTTCGTTCGCCTACGGCTCACTGCGCACCGCGCCTACGGCGCGGTTTGCGGCTCCACCCACGCGTTGATTTCCTGACGCACCGGCAACCTTGCAAGCGCCGCGGTACGCGGCGCGCGCAGCGAAGGGCATAGCCCTGAGCGAAGGTGGGTGGCGCGCGACCGCTCGCGCGCCGGGTCCCATAAGACTCGCGCTATAATCCGGCCCGTGAGCATCCTGATCATCGGGGGCGGGGATATCGGGGCTACGCTCGCGCGCCGCCTGTCGTCAGAGCGCAAGGATGTCGTCATCATCGAGAGCGACCTCGAGCGCGTGCCGCAGCTGCGTGAAGTCGCCGACGTCCAGGTTGTGCATGGAAACGGCTCGAACCCCTCGGTGTTGCGCTCGGCCGGCCTGGAAGACGCCGAGATGATCATTGCCGTCACGAACTCGGACGAGATCAACATCGTCTCGTGCATGGTGGCCTCGCACGAGACGGTGATTCCGACAAAGATCGCGCGCGTGCGCGATCCGGACCTGGCGCAGGCGGTGCCCGCCATTTTCGGCGACGACCCGCTGGACCTGAACATCAATCCCGAGGAAGAAGCCGCGCAGATCGTCTTGAAGACGCTGCGCGTCCCGGGCGCGGTGCGCGTGCTCGAGTTCGCCGGGGGGCGCGTCCAGGTGGTCGCGTTCGCCCTGGATACGGAGAGCGAGGTTGTGGACGCCGCGCTCTACGACTTCAAGACGCGTCTCGGGATCGACTGCAACGTCGTGGCGATCCTGCGCGACGGCCAGATGCTCATCCCTGAGGGGAAGACGCGGATTCGTCTGGGCGATCAGCTGTACGTCGCTGGCAGCCCGGCTGCACTCGGCAGGCTCGCGGAGCTGCTTGGCAAGCCTGACATCGAGGCGCGCCGTATCGTGATCAGCGGCGGTGGAAACATCGGCTACTACCTTGCGCGCATGCTCGAAGCCGAAGACATCGTGCCGAAGATCATCGAGTCGGACCCGCAGCGCTGCAAGTACCTCGCGGAGAGACTCGAGCGCAGCGTCATCCTGCAGGGCTCCGGTACGGATCCGGAGCTGCTGCGAGAGGAGAGCATCGAGACGACGGACGCCTTCCTCGCGCTGACGCGCGACGAGGAAGACAACATCCTCGCCTCTCTACTCGCCAAGCGCTCGGGAGCGGGCCGCGTGATGGCGCTGGTGAACAAGCTCTCCTATGCCGGGCTCGTCTCGCACATCGGGATCGACGCGGTCGTCAGCCCGCACCTCGCTGCGGTGTCGGCGATCCTCCACTTCATCCGCAAGGGCAAGGTCGTCTCGGTCACAAGCGTGGGAGAGTCCGGAGCCGAGGCGTTGGAGATCATCGCGCTCGAGACCTCGGAGCTGGTCGGCAAACCGCTCCGAGAAGCGGATTTCGCGGACGCGATCGTGGGCGCCATCGTTCGGGGCGACGAGGTGCGGATCCCCTTTGGTGATGACGTGATCGAGGCGGGCGACCACGTCGTGATCTTTGCGCTCAAGACGGCCATTCCGCGACTCGAACGACAGATGATGGTCCAGCTGCGGTATTTCTGAAGTGTTCCACTCGTCGCTGACACGCGCTGGTGTCGTGCTCGCTGTTGCGCTCGTGCTCGGCTGCGGCTACCGCCCGGTCAGCAGGACGCTGGTGCTCGGCGATGACGTCCGGCAGCTCGAGATCCGCATGTTCGAGAACCCGACCGACGAGCCGGGTCTCGAGCTGGTGCTTGGCGAGGCGCTCATGGAGGAGTTCATGCGCGGGGGCCGGCTCCGCGCCGTTCCGCCTGGTGAGTCCGGCGGCTCCCAGGTGGTTCTGCGCGGCACTATTCAGCGGGTGTACGTGCGCCCCAGCTCGTTCTCGTCCGTGGCGATCTCCGTCGAGGACTCTCTCGAGGTAACGGTCAACGCGAGGGTGCTGCGCGTCGACACCGGAGAGGTCGTCTGGCAGGGCTCCGGGCTGTCCGCGCGCCAGAACTTTCTCTCCAGTGCAGACCCGCTCGTGTACAAGAGCAACAAGCAGATGGCCATGCTCCGGGTCGCTACTTTGATCGCCGAGGACATCCACAATGACCTCTTCGCGTACTGAGCCGGCCCATCCTCCGGTTGCGCTCCTGGTGGGTCCTGAGGCCATGCTGCGCGACGCCGCGCTGCTCGAGCTGCGCGAGCGGGTGCTTGCGAGCGGCCCGGCCGACTTCAACGAGGACCGCTTCGATCTGGCGGCCGCTGGCACAGACCCGGGCGAGATCCTGGTGGCGGCGCGAACGGTCCCAGTCATGGCGCCCGGTCGCCTCGTGCTGGTGCGAGGCCTGGCCGCCAGAAGAGCGACGAAGTTCCTCGAGGGGCCGCTTCCGGACTACCTGGAGAGCCCCGTGGCCACAACGTGTCTGGTCCTGGAAGCCGAGCGCGTGGACAGGCGCCAGAAATGGGTCAAGCTCGTGGCAAAGGTGGGGGAGCTGCGCGAGTGCAAGGGCCCGAGCCGGCCAGCGGAGCTGCGCAGCTGGATCGCGGCCCAGCTGAAGAGCCGTGGGAAGCGCGCAGGCAGCGGTGTCGCTTCTACGCTGCTGGAAAGGGTGGGTCCAAACCTGGATCGCCTGGCGATGGAGCTCGACAAGGTATGCCTGTTCGTCGGGGAGCGTGGGGAGGTCAGAGGCGAGGACGTGGCCGCCGTCACGGGAGATTTGCGACCGCGCGCGCTCTACGAGCTGACCGACGCGATCGGTGCGCGACAGCTGGCGGCCTCGCTCAGGCTCACGAACCAGCTGATACACCAGGGGGACGTGCCCCTCGTGGTGCTGGGGGCGCTTGCGAACCACTTCCGGCGTCTGCTGCGCGCGCGGGAGTGCCGTCCGCTGGAGACGCGCGAGGTGCAGCAGCGCCTGGGCGTCCACCCCTACGCCGCAAAGAAGCTGGTCGAGCAGGCCCGACGCTTCGATCTGCCGCGCCTGCGCGCGTGCCTCGACGCGGTGCGCAGAACCGACGAGGCCCTCAAAGGGGCCACGCCGCTGCCCGCGCAGCTGGCCATCGAGCGTCTGGTGCTTGCGGTCTGCGCCTGACCGGGGAGGTGAGCCTGGCCGGGGAGGCCAGCCTGGCGGAGGCTATCCGTTGCCCTTCAGCAGCTTCTGTAGCCGCGAGACGGTGCGCGACACGGTTCGCTGGTGCATGGAGCCCTTTGTCAGGGCCCGGCGCAGCAGCTGCTCGGCCTCGTGGGCGTAGCGCACAGCGTCCTCGGAGCTCTCGACGGCTGCCCGCCGCGCCCTGCGCACTGCAGAGCGCACCGTTGACCGATAATGCCGGTTGCGGGCGGATCGCTTCAGCGACTGGCGATGGCGCTTCTTGGCGGAAGCGTGTTGGGCCATGAGTTCCTCCGAGCGGGACGGTAGGTACCCCGGTCCGCCCGAGGTGTCAACGGACGGAGCCGAAATCGTCCGCTCGGCCGGAGTCGTGGGTGGGGCGACCCTGGCGAGCCGCGTGCTCGGCCTGGTGCGAGACGTGGTGGTAGCCAACCTGTTCCCCGCCGCCGCCACGGACGCGTTCTTCGTCGCCTTCATGCTCCCCAACCTGCTGCGCAGGCTGGTCGGGGAGGGGTCGCTCACGATCTCGTTCGTCCCGGTGTTCTCGAGCTGGCTGTCGCGCTCTCGAGAAGCGGCGCGCGACGTCTTCAGCACCATCTGGACGCTCGCCTTTGCCGTCGGCGTGGCGATCGCGCTCGCCGGCATCCTTGCAGCCGATCCGCTCGTGGGCGTGTTCGCACCGGGCTTCGAGCTGACAGAGGGCAAGCGCGAGCTCACGGCGACCCTGACGAGGCTCTGCTTTCCCTACATCCTGGCCATGATCCTACTCTCCGTGGCCATGGGTGCGCTGAACAGCCTCGGGCATTTTCTGGTCCCGGCCCTCGCTCCGGTCCTGCTGAACCTGTGCTTGATCGCTGCCGCCTTCCTGAGCGTCGCGCTGCTGGATCAGCCCATTGAGGGGCTGGCGGTGGCCGTGCTGCTGGCGGGGGTCCTTCAGGTGCTCGTGCTGCTGCCCCCATTGCGGGCGCGGGCCATGGCTCCGCGTGTGCTCTGGGCCATCCGCCACCCGGCAGTGCGGCGACTCGGACAGCTCATGCTTCCGGCCATGCTTGGCGCCTCGGTGTTCCAGCTCAACCTGCTCCTCTCGCGCTTTCTCGCCTCCTTTCTCGGCGATGGGGCGGTCTCGTATCTCTACTACGCGTCGCGCCTCCTCGAGCTGCCGCTTGGCGTGTTCGTGTTCGCGCTCGGGGCCGCGAGCCTGCCTTCCTTCTCCAGGCTGATCTCCACCGGCGACCGCGAGGGGCTCCGCAGGACCTTCTCGACGACGCTCGGAACGCTGCTCGCGCTAGCACTGCCGGCTTCCGCGGGACTCGTGCTGCTCTCCGAGCCGATCTTCGCGGTGCTCTTCGGGCTCGACAGCTCGGTCTTCGGGCGGCCCGCCATCGAGGCCTCCTCCACCGCCCTGTTCTTCTACGCCTTCGGCCTGGTGCCAATCGCGCTCACCCGGATCTACGCGAATCTCTGCTTTGCGCACGAGAACACCGCGACGGCGGCACGCGGTGCTCTCGTGAGCCTGTTGGTGAACGCGCTAGCCTCCCTGTGTCTGATCGGCCCGTTGCCAGGCGGACAGCTCCCGAGCTGGCTACTTGCGGCCCAGCACAGCGCAGTGGTGGCCGACCTGGGCTTCGTGGGTCTGGCGCTGGCCAGCACGATCGCGGCGACGGCGAACTGCGCCTACGTGGTTGCCTCGGCGCGCCGGCGCTACGGCAGCCAGCTCGAAAGTGGGAGTCTGCTCGGGTGGGGGAAGATCCTCGTCGCCGCAGGAGCGATGGTCGCCCTGCTGCGAGGCCTCGACGCGAGCCTCCCCGTAGGGTCGGAGGCCTCCCTGGCCGCCCTCGCAGTCCTCGCTCTCCACGTGGCCCTGGGCCTGCTGGGCTACGGGCTTGTGCTGCAGCTTCTCCGCAGCAACGAGCTGCAGCTACTGCGGAATCTCTTCCGCGGGCGGGACCTTTCGGCCGGACGATAGGTCTTCAGTGGCCGCTGAGCCTGTCCGAACTAAGACCAGGGGCCGGCTGCCGCCGGCTGAGGGGAGCGAGTGCGTCCTGCGAGGAGCGTGCGGGGATCCGTCTTTGGTGTGGCTCTGCTGGCCACGCTGCTCGTGTGCGGTAGCGCGCGCGCGGAGCTCGACCGCGCCGACCCGCTAGAGGTCCCCACCGCCCCGCTTCCCGAGCCTGAACTCGTGGCCGAGCTTCCCTTTGGCGTGAGGCTCGAGCAGGCCGAGGTGCTCCTACGGGAGCGCGGCTTTCGCGACCTGCCGGTCCTGGCCTGGGCGGCCCTGGACGCGGCGAAGAATGGCACCCGGCCCAACTTCGTCGAGAAGGCGCTGCGACTCGCTCCCACCACCCCCGGAATCCTGTTCGAGGCCGCCCGCCAAAGCCGCGATCGCTGGGCCGGTGTGATGGCGGCCTTCTCGCTGCTCCACAGCTTTCCAGGGATGCTCTGGCTGCTGTCGACCCTTGGCGTTGCGCTGGGACTGGGAGTACTGCTGGCCACGACCCTCGTCGTGTCCGTCGGCTATGTACGTACGCTCGCGCTTCACGGACACGAGCTCGGCCACTTCACCGATTCCATCGACCCGCCCAGCTGGCCCGGCATGCTACTGGGCATCGGGGTCCTGGCCCTGCTGCCCCTGTTCGGCATGGGTCCCCTGATCATCCTCGCCGTGGCGGGGCTCCTGGCGACGCTGCGGCTGCCGACCCGCGAGTCCTTCGGCGTGGCCATCTGGATGGCAATCCTCGGTCTCATGGCGGGACCCCTCCTCGACAACTGGGCGCGCCTCTCCGCAGTGCAGGGGCACGCCGATACGCTTCTGGCTGCCTGGCGCGTGGACCGGGGACAGGGGTTGCCCGGTGACGAGGAGCGTCTGGAGCTCGCGACGGCGCGGGATGGGCAGCTACTGGCGCGCCTCGGGCTCGCCGCACAGCTCAAGCGTCGCGGGGATCTCCAGGCTACCAAGGCGCTCCTGGACGAGGTTCCCGCGTCCGCTCCCGCCGGCCTGCGCTCCCAGGCGTTCAACATTCTGGGGAGCGTCCATCTCGCCTGGGGGGACCTGAAGGAGTCCGTCGAGTGGTTCGAGGATGCCCGGGCGGCGGAGGAGTCGGCTGCCGTTCTCTACAACCTGTCTCAGGCGTACGGTCGGGCGCTGCGACTGGAAGACCACTCGGCGCTCTTTGTGGCCGCCCGTGAGAGCGACCCCGCACTGATTCGTGAGCACACGAAACGCGGCGGGACGACGCTCCACTCCTACCTGATCCAGCCACACATCCCGCTCACGTACTTCCTCGAGCAAGCGCTTGCGCCGACACCACACGGTGACAACCTGGCGCGCCACGTGCGGAGCTGGGCGCTCGGACGGCGGGCGCCAGCCTGGAGCTGGTTGCTCCTGCCCGCGCTGGGCGCAGCGGGCGCAGTCGCGCGTCGCAAACGCATCAGTCGCTGCAGAGGCTGCAGCAAGGTCATCTGCCAGGCCTGTTCTCCCGGCGTGGCGACGGATACCTGCGTGACGTGTCAGCGGCTGCGTACTCCGGCCGGTCCCAGCGACCCGCGCCTGCGGCGGGCCCAGCTCGATCTCGACCGTGCACGCAGACGGCGTGTTCGGGTCGGCCTGGTCGGAGCGGGCATCGTCGTGCCGGGTCTGCCCGGGCTTTTCGAAGGCCGCGCCGTGACGGGGTGCCTGCGCATTGCGGGGGTCGGCGTCGCCCTTGCCCTGCTCCTGGTGTCCACGAGATTGCCGGGACCGTGGGAGATTGGAGATCTGGCGTCCACACTCCCGAGCGTGTTCAGCGCCCTTCTCCTGCTGCCGCTCTACGGACTCAGTCTCTGGGAGTCATTCCAGCGGCTCAACAAGCTCAGGGTCTCGAAATGAGCTTGCGTGGTGTCCTTAGCGACTTCGGGGCGGCCGACGTCTTCCAGCTGATCGCCCAGCAGACCAAGACGGGCCGCCTCGAGGTGGAGCGAGCAGGGCGGGTCCTGGAGGTCTTCTTCATCGAGGGATCGGTCTTGCGCGCCAGGCCGGCGGAGATCCGGCCCGACGGCGCCCTTGCCAGTGTGTTGCTGCGCTCGGGTGCGATCTCCGAGCATGCGTTGGACGAGGCGTGGCGCATCCAGGCCGAGACCCTCGAGCCCCTGCCGCAGGTGCTTGTCTCCCGCGGCCTCCTCAGCCAGGAGGACATCGATCAGCTCGCGGCCCTGATCAACGACGAGTCGATTTTTGAGCTGTTCCTGTGGGACGAGGGCAAGTTCGCATTCGAGCCGTGCGCAGTGGAGCCTGGTCGGAACGAGTCGCCGGTCCGCGCCGAGATGGTGCTACTGGACGCGCTGCGGATGCGCGACGAGTGGGGACCGATCGCGCGACAGCTGCGGGACCTGACCCTCGTCATCACGCAGAAGGTTGACCTCGAGGGCTTTCGGGCCATGCGGGCGGACCTTGAGCGGGACGGTCTCGAGCTGACGGCATTGGAGAAGCTGTTCACCCTCGCAAATGGGAGGGCTACCGCACGCCGCGTCATCGACCTGTCGCGCCTGGGGACCTTCGAGGGCGCTCGGGCCCTGATGGCCCTGATTCATGCCGGCGCCGTGTATGGCGAGATGCGGAAAGGAACGGACTCGGCAGCCCTCCGGGTCCGGGTCCACGCTTCCAGACCCATGCTGGCGTACGCGGTACTGGGAGTCTGTGCCGCCTTCGCAGTGCTGCTCCTGCAGCTCCGGCCGCCGCGCCTGGTCGACTATCCCCTGCCCGTCACCTTCCTGGCAGAGGCGCGGGCTTCGGCAGCAACGGAGCGGCTGCGGGTCGCGTTGGAGGCGCATCGCTGGGCCGAAGGGGGCTACCCCCAGTCCCTGAGCGCGCTGGGAGACGGCCGCCAGCGTCTCTTGGCGACGGTTCCCCTGGATCAGTACAGTTATACGCGCTCCGAGGACGGCTATCGCCTGACCCGGCGCTTGGACTGAGCAGTGAGGGACGCAGGGCCGGAGTAGTACTGTGCGGCCTGATTCGGGCAGCTGTGACCAGCCATGGGGGCCCTTTGGCGGACGACGACCCGCTCGTACTGGAAGACAACGCGATCGCGCAGCTCCTCTTCGGGGAGAACGATCGCTTCCTGCGAGCGATCGAGGCGGAGATCGGCGTCGAGATCCAGGCCCGCGGCAACCGCGTGCGCGTGAAGGGCGGGAAGCTCGAGCGCAAGGTTGCCCAGCGCGTGCTGCGCGACCTGTACGACATGGTGGCCTCCGGGCTGCCCATCGACGAGAGCGACGTCCTCCAGGTCACGCGCCTGGCACACGGCGGCTCGGGCTCCCCGGCAGCGAAGGCTCTCGTCGAGGGCGAGGCAGTCGAGGTGGGCCGGCGCAAGCGCATCGTCCCGCGGACGGAGAACCAGCGCCGCTACGTGAGCGCCATCCGCTCTCACGACATGATCTTCGGGGTGGGGCCGGCCGGTACTGGTAAGACCTACCTGGCGATGGCGATGGCCGTCTCCGCGCTGCGTCGTCGCGAGTGCGCCCGCATCATCCTCACGCGGCCTGCCGTCGAGGCTGGGGAGAAGCTGGGATTCCTGCCCGGCACGCTCTTCGAGAAGATCGATCCCTACCTGCGTCCGCTCTCCGACGCGCTGCACGACATGCTCGAGCCGGAGGAGATCGGGCGACGCATGGAGCGTGGCACCATCGAGGTCGCGCCGCTCGCCTACATGAGGGGCCGCACCTTGAACGATGCGTTCATCGTCCTGGACGAGGCGCAGAACACCACCGGCGAGCAGATGCGGATGTTCCTGACCCGCATGGGCTTCGACTCAAAGGCGGTGATCAACGGCGACGTCTCCCAGACGGATCTTCCCAAGGGTATCGACTCAGGTCTGATCGAGGCGCGGCGCTTCCTTGCCGATATCCCAGGCATCTCGTTTGTGAACTTCAACGAGAAGGACGTGGTCCGCCATCCGCTCGTGCAGGAGATCATCAAGGCCTACGAGCGGGTCGATTCCAGCGATTAGGGTCTTCGATGTCGATGCCAGACAGCAGACTGCCGTTCCGTTTCCGACCCGAGCGGCGAAGTCTCGGGCTGCTCGCCGCGGGAGTCGGCGCCAGCTTGCTGCTCTCGGCGCTGCTGACGATCGACTTGCTCTCTTCTCCCGGTCTGGGATCTTCGGTGCGTACGCTCCGGGTGGGCGACATCTCGGACCGCGACTACAAGGCGCCGACAGAGATCACGCTTGTCGACGAGCAGGCCACCGAGCAGCTGCGCCGCGACGCGGTCGAGAACGCGTCAGTGGTCTACGACTTCGACGAGCGCAGGTTGGAAGCGCTCGAGGCGCGCCTGGGACCTGCCTTCCTCGCCGCGCGGGAGGCGCTAGCAGCGCAGGAGGGAAGCGAGGAGCCTTCGGGCCCCTCAACGCAGGGGCTGTTCCGCCAGGCACTGGGCGAAGAAGTCGAGATCCCGGACGCAGCCATGGCGTACCTGGCGGAGGCAGGTTTCAGCTCCGAAGACGAGCATCTCCTCACGCTGATTGTGGCTCCCGTCGGACAGATGATCGTCGACGACGCCTCGGAGTTCGCGCGTCACGTCGAGACTCGCAACGTACTGGTGCGCAAGCTCGGAACGGGTGACGAGAAGAAGCTGTCTCCGGAGCAGACCGTCCTCACCCAGGTGAGCGCCCGCGCGCTCATCGAGGAGCAGGCTCGCGCGGCCCTCGACGCGCTGCCGAGCAAGAGACAAAAGGCGCTCCTGTCTCTGGCCAAGCAGCTGGTGCGTCCGAATCTCGACTTCAACCTGCGGGCCACGGAAGAGGGACGAAAAGCCGCCGAGGAGGGCGTCAAGCAGGCGACCATCTCGCTGCGCGAGGGCGAGATTATCGTGCGCGACGGCGATCCCATCAGCGAGCGCAACGTGTTGATTCTGAAGGGAATTCGCCGCCAGCAGCTCGCGCTCAGTCGCTTCGAGGAGTTCCTCGGGGTGGCCGGGGTGCTGTTCTTGCTCATGGCAGTGATCTGGCGCTTCGGAAGGAACAGCCTGCCGCGTTTTCCGCGCGCTCCCCGAGACGCGGCCTTCCTGCTCAGCGCGGTGGTCGTGACCGCCATCCTCACGAGCTTCGCACTCTTCCTGGCCAAAGCCGTGGAACAAACCCCGTGGCTCTCGGGCTTGCTGGAGGCGTTCCCCGGGTTGCTCTACTATGCCATCCCCGTCGCGGCGGCGACGTTGCTCGTGCGCATGGTGCACAACGCCGAGACCGCGGCGCTGTTCGCCATCATGATCTCGCTCCTCGCAGGGCTGCAAGTGAACGGCGAGCTCTCGTATGCCCTCTACACGCTTGCCGGCTCGCTGACGGCGGCGGTGGCCACGTCACAGGTCACACAGCGCGGCACACTCCTGCGTGCCGGCATGCGCGTGGGCTTCGCGAACGTCATGGCCATCCTGGCGCTCAGCATGCTCAGTGGAAACACCTCGCTCGCGCCCCTGATGCTCTCGGCGGTACTCGGCTTGGCCGCCGGCGGGCTCTCGGGAGTGCTCGTATCTGGCGTGGCTCCGATCGTCGAGTCCGTCTTCTCCTACACGACCGACGTCAAGTTGCTCGAGCTGGCGAACCGCGAGCAGCCGCTGCTGCGGGATCTGGAGCTGCGCGCGCCCGGCACCTATCACCACAGCATGATGGTTGGACACCTCGCGGAGAAGGCCGCGGAAGCCATCGGCGCGAACGCCTTGCTCGCGAAGGTTGCAGGCTACTACCACGACATCGGCAAGATGAGGCGGCCTCACTTCTTCGTCGAGAACTATGCGCTCCACGATGGCGAGGACCGACACGAGAAGCTGTCTCCTTCCATGTCCGCGCGCATCCTCCAGGCGCACGTGAAGGACGGCATTGAGATGGGTGAGGCGAGTGGGCTGGCCTCTCCCATCATGCAGGGGATTCGCGAGCACCACGGTACCAGCGTAATCCGCTTCTTTTTCGAGAAGGCGAAAGAAGCGGCCGACCCCGAGAAGGGCGAGCTCGTTGCGGAGCACGACTACCGCTACGCTGGCCCGAAGCCGCAGACCCGTGAGGCCGGAATCCTGATGCTGGCAGATTCCGTCGAGGCGGCCTCGCGCACCCTGCCTGACACCTCGCGCGCGCGCGTGCAGCAGCTTGTCCAGCGACTCATCAACAACTACTTTCGCGACGGTCAGCTCGATGATTGCAGCCTGACGCTTCGCGACCTTCACGCGATCGCCCGCAGCTTCATCGACACGCTCAGTGCGATCCGGCACGAGCGAATCGACTATCCCGAGGCGACGGACAACAAGGGCAAGAAGCTCGACGAGGGTGCGGATGAAGGCCTGGCTGAACGGCTCGAGCCTGGGCAGATCGATCGACCGGAGCGCCCTCCGGAGGAGACTGAAGGCGGTATTAGGCGCCTTGGGGTACTCGGACGCTGAGCTCTCGGTCACGCTCGTGAGCGACGCAGCGATTGCCGAGATGGCGGGCCGCTTCGGGCGCGACGCGGAGCCGACCGACGTCCTGGCCTTCTCGCTCCTGGAGGGACCGGGGGCGCGCTTCCGCGGCGAGTGCCTCGGAGATGTCGTGCTCTCCGTCGAGACGGCTGGGCGTCAAGCCGCCGCTCGCCGTGTCTCGATCGACTCCGAGGTGCGGGACCTCGCGATCCACGGGATACTCCACCTGGTGGGGATGGATCACCAGAACGCGGCCGACGGGCGGCGCATGCGAGAGCTCGAGGACCACCTGCGTTGGGAGCTGTCGCGCTTCGGCTAGGGCGCCCGGGCCTGGGGGTCGCCTTCGCGGTTCTGCTCGCGGCCTCCTTTCCGTTTCGAGTAGGAGAGCTGCGCTTCGACGTCGGGATGCTGGCCGGCTGGGTGGCCTTGTTGCCCCTCGCTCTGTTGCTCGAGCGTCTGTCGCCGCGGCGCGCGTTCCTCTGGACCACGGGCTTCGCCACGCTGGGCTACGGCGTGATCCTGTTCTGGATCTTCGTCGTGGTCGTCGTCCACGGTCACGCCAACGCGTTGGTCGGAGTCCTCGCCACGCTCGGCCTCGCCGCCTACATGGGACTGCACGCGGGGCTGGCGGGAGCGCTCACGAGCTGGCTCTTGCCGACCGCTGGTCGCGCCGCGTTGTTCGTGCTGCCTGCTGCCTGGGTGACGGCGGAGCACCTGCGCAGCTTCGACCTGTTCGGGGGGTTCCCCTGGGCCTACCTGGGCTATGCCGTCCACCGCGATGGGCCCGTGCTCGAGCTGGCCGGGCTGGGTGGGATCTGGGGTCTGAGCTTCCTCCTCGCACTCGTCGCCTCGCTGCTGAGTCTCCGGCACTTTCGGGCGGCGATCATCGTGGTAGCCATCGTGCATGCCAGCGGCTTTTCCTGGCGCCTGTTCGAGGCTGCGGCGCAGCCCGCGACCGACGACCCTCTGCGTGTCCAGATCGTCCAGGGAAACATCCCGCAAGGGCAGAAGTGGGACCCGGAGCTCGCAATGCAGAACTTTGGCGTCCACATCGAGCTGTCGCAGCCCGACTCGAGTGGGGTCGACCTGATCCTGTGGCCAGAGTCCGCGGTGCCCATCCTACTCGACGAGCAGCCCGAAGCCAGGGCGGCGGTGCAGAGGCTGGCACGCGAGACCGCGGCGACGGTCGTGCTGGGGGGTGTTGGATTCGAGTGGCCTCTCGGCCAAAGCAGCCCACGCTACTTCAACAGTGTGTTCGTGGTCAGCTCCTCGGGAGAGCTGGTCGATCGCTACGACAAGACGCACCTGGTCCCGTTCGGCGAGTACGTCCCCTTGCGCAGCCTGCTGGGCTTTCTCCGGGGTGTGGCGACGGGCCTGGCGCAGGAGGACATCTCGCCGGGCGGGGCGCCCCGCGTTCTGCAGACCTCTGCTGCCTGGGCGACGAGTACGGCCCCCGCCGCACTCATCTGTTACGAGGTGATCTACCCAAACCTGGTTCGAGAGGCCGTGCGCGATGGCGCGCGCGTCCTGCTGAACCTCACGAACGATGCCTGGTACGGGCGGACCAGCGCGCCGCACCAGTTCCTGGCGATCGCGGCCACGCGCTCCGCGGAGCACGGCGTGCCGCTGTTGCGTGCCGCGAACACCGGAGTGAGCGGAGTGGTGGATGCGGGTGGCATTGTCCTGCAGGAGACGCCAATCTTCGAGCGCAGGGCGGTCGTGACGGTGCTACCCCGCCCGCGCGCTGGAGCCACGCTGTACACGCGCCTGGGCGACTGGGTGGTCTGGGCCTGCTGGGGATTGCTGATCGGGATCGGAGGAGTCTGGGTTGTCAGAAGACGCGAGCTCACGAGCGAAGGAGATCCAGGACGAGCTACGAGCTCTCGGCGAGCGCACCGCGGAGCTGCGGAGGCATCTTTGACCTCGCGACGAAGCGCACCCGACTCGACGAGCTAGAGCGGATCACCGCAGACCCGGAGCTGTGGAACGACCGAGAGCAGGCAGAGCGGACCCTGCGCGAGAAGAGCGAGCTTGCCCGGGAGCTCGACTTTTTCAACGAGACCGAGACCCTCCTCTCGGATGCCTCGGTGATGCTCGAGCTCGCCGTCGAGGAAGGTGATCTCGAGACCATTGCCGAGTCGGCCGAGAGCGTCGAGAAGCTCAGCGAACGTCTGGCGGAGGCGGAGCTCGTGCGCCTGCTCTCTGGCGAGCACGATCACAACTCGGCCATCGTCTCGATCAACGCCGGGGCCGGCGGCACGGACTCCTGTGATTGGGCCGAGATGCTGCTGCGCATGTACCTGCGCTGGTCCGAGGAGCGGGGCTTCAAGTCGGACATCCTCGACATTCAGGAAGGGGAAGAGGCCGGTATCAAGGGCGTCACGTTCACGATCGAAGGCGACTACGTTTACGGCCACCTCCGGAGCGAGATCGGCATCCACCGCCTCGTTCGCATCTCGCCCTTCGACGCGCAGAAGCGTCGCCAGACGAGCTTCGCATCGTTCTCGATGGTGCCCGATATCGGCAGCGACGTGGAGGTCAACATCGACGAGAAGGACCTGCGGATCGATACGTACCGGGCCGGCGGCGCGGGTGGTCAGCACGTCAACCGAACGGACTCCGCAGTGCGCATCACTCATCTTCCAACGGGCGTGGTCGTCCAGTGCCAGAACGAGCGCAGCCAGCACAAGAACAAAGCCTCGGCCATGAAGGTCCTGCGGGCGCGCCTGTACGAGCGGGCGCGCCTGGAGCGCGAGGCCGAGAAGGAGCGGCTGGAGGGAGAGAAGAAGAAGATCGACTTCGGCAGCCAGATCCGTTCGTACACGCTACATCCTTCCCAGCGGGTGAAGGACCACCGCACCGGTGTCGAGATTGGCGATGCGAACAGAGTCCTGGATGGCGGGATTGATTCGATGATTCGTGCGTACCTCCTCGTGGCGGCGGAGGGCTAGCGCGTGGCCACAGAAGCCGAGATCCTCGCCGCGCGCCGCAAACGCGCACGCGAGCTCGTCGACCGCAACGTCGATCTTTACCCCGCGAAGGTCCCGAAGCCGCTGCACCCGATTCGTGAGCTGAGCGAGGCCCACGGCCACAAGGACGAGGCGACCCTCGCGCGCGAGGCTCCAGAGGCGACGATCGCGGGGAGGCTCGTCAGCCTGCGCTCCTTCGGCAAGGCGGCCTTCGTGGAGCTTCTGGCCGACGGATCGCGCCTGCAGATCTGGATGAAGCGCGACCAGCTGAGCGCCGACCGCTACAGCGAGTTCAAGCTCTACGAAGTGGGTGATTTCATGTGGGCCCGGGGTCCGCTGATCCGCACCAAGAAGGGCGAGCTCACGCTGGACGTCACGGAGTTCGGCTTCCTGTCGAAGGCCTATCGGCCGCTGCCGGACAAGCACGGAGGCCTACACGATGTGGAGACACGCTACCGGCAGCGCTACCTCGACCTGCTGGCAAATCCGCGCTCGCGCGAGCTCGCGGTGCTGCGCAGCCGCATCGTCTCCTCCCTGCGGGGAATACTCGACGGACAGGGCTACCTGGAGGTCGAGACGCCGATCCTGCAGCCGATCTACGGCGGCGCGCACGCTCGCCCCTTCACCACCACCCACCACACGTACGGTCAGGACCTGTACTTGCGCATCTCTTTCGAGCTCTATCTCAAGCGATTGATTATCGGGGGGCTCGAGCGCGTCTATGAGATCGGGCGCGACTTCCGCAACGAGGGGATCTCGAAGAAGCACAATCCCGAGTTCTCGATGCTCGAGATCTACGAGGCGTATGCGGACTATCGCGACATGATGGACCTGACCGAGTCACTGGTGTCCGAGACCGCCGAGCGTGTGCTCGGGAGCACGCGTGTCGAACGAGATGGGAAGACGCTCGACCTGGCGCCCCCGTGGCCCAGACGCTCGATGACGGAGCTGATCGAGGAGCACACGGGAGTGAACATCGAGCTGGCAGCCGATCTCGAGAGCTTGCGCGCAGCGGTGGAGCAGGCGGACGTGCAGGGGCTTGCGCCAGGCGACGCTCCGAGCTGGGCCACGCTCGTCGACGAGCTGTTCTCGAAGACCGTCGAGCCAGACCTGTTCTCGCCGACCTTCGTCGTCGACTACCCCGTCGACCTCTCTCCCCTCGCCAAGAGGTCCGAGGAGAACCCGCAGCTCGTCGAGCGCTTCGAGGCCTTCATCGGCGGGATGGAGCTGGCGAATGCCTTCTCGGAGCTGAACGATCCGGACGACCAGCGTGAGCGTTTCGCGGCACAGGCAGAGGCCGGGCGACAGGGCGACGAAAATGCGCATCCGATCGACGAGGAGTTCCTGCGTGCGCTCGAGTACGGCATGCCACCTACCGGGGGCATGGGGATGGGGATTGGGCGTCTCAGCATGATCCTCACGGGCGCGTCTCACCTGCGCGAGGTGAAGATTTTCCCCCACCTGCGGCCGCGCGATGCTTGACTGGCTGGCGGCGCTGCTGGGCTTCGCATCGGCCAGTCTGGTCGGGCTGATCGCACTGGGCTTTCTGGCGCTCTTTGCGTTCTTTTCCGGCTCCGCGGCGCTCGTGCTCGGTCAGTTCCTCCGCTTTGTCGAGGCGCCGCGTGCAGCACTCGTGGCGATGCTCCTCGCCACGGCCGTCATGACTGCCACGGCAGCTGCGCTCCGGATCGAGCCTGTCTGGACGCTCCCGGCAGGCCAGCTGCTGTGGACGGCGCTCTTCTACGGTCTCGTGCGCTGGAAGTCCTCGCATCGCTGGCTTTTGCGCGGAGGGTTCGCCTTGCTGGGCGTTTGTGCGGCGCTCTTTCTTGTCTCCCTCGCGCTGCCGAGCTTCGAGGCCAGAGCCGAGCTCGCTCTCGGCACGGCGAGCTTCGTGCTGCAGGGGGCTGTGCTGGGTCTCTGGCCCCTGGTTCTCGGAGGTCTGGTCCTGCACCGGCGCGAGCGACCCGTCGAGTGGTTCTTGACGCTGCGCTACCTCATGGCAAAGCGCCGCCAGACCTTCATCTCGATCATCTCCGTGATCTGCATCCTTGGAGTCGCGCTTGGCGTCGCGGTCATCACCGTCGTGATCTCCGTGATGAATGGCTTCTCGCGCATGTGGGAGGAGAAGATCATCGGCTCGCAGGCCCACATGGTCGTGCACTCCCATCTCGGCGAGTACCCGCGCTACATGGCCCTGCGGGAGAACATCCTGAAGGTGCCCGAGGTGCTCGGCGCCACTCCGTACATCGCGACCGACGTCATCGTGCGCGGAAAGGACGGCCGGATCCAGCCCGTCACGCTGAAGGGCATTGATCCCGTGACCGTTGGCGACGCGACCCAGCTCCCCGAGCACCTGATCGCGGGCTCACTAGCAGAGCTGGTCCCGAGTCCACAGGCCGAGGGGGATGCCGCGCTGCCAGGGGTGATCGTCGGCGTGCAGCTCGCAGATCGCTTCTTCCTGCAGCTCGGAGATCCGCTCCTCCTGATCTCTCCGCTGGGAGGCGCCCCGACTCCCATCGGACCGGCTCCCCGCATGGAGCGCTTTCGCGTGGCCGGGTTCTTCCGCACGCAGTTCTACCAGTTCGACGACGGTCTCCTCTACGCACAGCTCGGCGCGGTGCAGGACTTCATGCGGCTCGACGACGTCGTGAGCGGCATCGAGGTGCGCACAGGGGATCCCTACCGCTCGTTCAGCGTGGGCGAGCGAGTCGAGGCCGAGCTCGGGGGGCTCTACTTCGCGCGCGATTGGAAGGACTTCTACCCGTCCTTCTTCCAGGCGCTGAAGACCGAGCGGGTGATGATGTTCGTGCTGCTGTCGTTCATCATGGTCGTGGCGGGCTTCATCATCATTGCGACGCTGATCATGATGATCATGGAGAAGTCCCGCGACATCGCCATCCTCAAGGCAATGGGCTGCGACGACGACGGGATCCTGCGCGTCTTCGCGCTCGAGGGCATCTTGATCGGGCTCGTCGGTCTCGTGCTCGGGCTCGGCATGGGACTGGTGATCACCTGGAATCTGGCGTGGATCCAGCTCGTGGTCGAGCGAACGCTCGGCCTGGATCTGCTGCCGGCGAACGTGTACCAGCTGCAGGGTCTGCCCTACGACGTGGTTCCGATCCAGCTGGTCGTCATCGCGGTGATCGCGATGGTGCTCGCGATCGGCTCGACCCTGCTGCCGTCGTGGCAGGCTGCCCGTCTCGATCCCGCGGAGGCGCTCCGGTATGAGTGACCTCTGCGCCGAGGGAGTGGTCAAGCACTTCGAGCTTGCGGGGGCGAGGCTCGAGATCCTGAACGGGATCGATCTGCGCATCGGCCGAGGCGATTCCATCGCGGTTCTCGGGGTCTCTGGGGCCGGCAAGTCGACGCTCCTGCACATCCTCGGAGGCCTCGAGCGGCCGACCGCGGGTCGCGTCCTGTACAGCGGTGTGGATATCTACGGGCTTCCAAGCGCAGAGATCGCGCAGTTTCGCAATCAGACCCTGGGCTTCGTGTTCCAGCTGCACCATCTCCTCCCCGAGTTCGATGCCGAGGAGAACGTCATGATGCCGTGCCTCCTGGCGGGCTGGAGCAAGCGCAAGGCGCGAGCGCGTGCCGGGGAGATGCTCGAGGTCGTGGGACTCGCAGACCGCCGCCGGCATGGGCCTGGCAAGCTCTCCGGCGGCGAGCGACAGCGCGTGGCGGTGGCGCGCTCGATGGTGCTCGAGCCCCCGGTCATCCTGGCGGACGAGCCGACCGGGAACCTGGATCCGCACACGGCCGAGGACGTGGAGGACCTCTTTCTCAAGCTGAACGCCGAGATCGAGACGGCCCTGATTCTCGTCACCCACAACGAGAAGCTGGCCAACCGACTCGCGAAGAAGTGCTACCTGACGGAGGGCCGGCTGGAGTCCTGAGCGGGCGGAGGGATTCTGTAGACCGCGCCGGCACGCTCAGGGTAAGGTGTCGCGTTCACCGTAAATTTACTTGGCGACGAGATCGAGGGATATGACGTACCGGAGAATCTCGAGCAATGGTTCCTGGATCCGCGCCGCCGTGGGGACTCTGGTAGGCGCGCTCGTGCTCGGCACGTCGCTTGGGGCCAGAGCTCAGCAGGCGGACGCGGGCACTCCCACCGAGGGCGTCGTGGTGCGCGAGATCCGGATCGAGGGGAATCGGCGCATCGACGCGAACGCTATCCGCGCCGTGCTGGTCACGCAGGTGGACACGGTCTTCAGCTTCACACGCGTGGCGGAGGACGTGAGACGCATCTACGAGCTCGGCTTCTTCCGCGACGTCGACGTCTCGGCCGATCGTGTGGAAGGTGGGCAGGCGCTCACGTACGCGGTGCAGGAGCAGCCGATCATTCGCCGGATCACGGTGATCGGAAACGAGGAGGTCGACAGCGACGATCTCCAGGATCAGCTGACCCTCACGGTCGGCTCCACGATCGACTACCCGCTCCTGATCGAGAACCGGGCTCGCATGGAGGGCTTCTACCAGACCAAGGGCTACTACCTCGCGCAGGTCGAGTACGAGATCGAGGAGCTCGCCCCGGGCGCCGTATCCGTGAACTTCGAGATCGCCGAAGGTGCCAAGCTCACGCTGCGCGAGGTCTCCTTCGAGGGCAACGTCGCTTTCGACGATGGAGACCTGCGGCGCGTCATGCAGGTAAAGCCCTGGGGCTGGCTGTCGATGGTCACCCACTTCTGGGACAAGTCCGGGCTGTACGCGGAGCCGCTCTTCTATCAGGACCTGGACGCCGTGGCCCGCCTGTACATGGACGACGGCTACATTCGCGTCGACGTGGGTGATCCGAGTGTGGAGGTCAAGGCGGACGGGCTGTACGTGAGCGTGGACATCACAGAGGGGCCGCAGTTCCGCAACGGGACGATCGACGTCATTGGTGATGAGACCATGGATCTCGAGCTCTTGCTCGGCCTGGTCGAGACCAAGGAGGGCGAAGTCTTCAGCCGCAGTGTGCTCTCCGACGATGTCGAGCGGCTGCGCTTCTACTACGCCGATCGTGGCTTCTTCGAGTCCAGCATCTCCCCCCGGACTGACGTCGACCCGGATGCGCTCTTGATCGCCTCCACTTTCGAGGTGGAGAAGGGGACGCTCTTCTTCATCGATCGCATCGATGTCCGGGGTAATACGCGCACCCGAGACAACGTCGTTCGCCGCGAGCTTGGCGTGTCCGAGGGCGAGCTCTACGCCGCGGACTCGGTGCGCCGCAGCGAGGCGCGTGTGCGCAGGCTGGGCTTCTTCGAGGAGGTCACGATGGCCGCCCAGCCGCTCGATACGCCCGGGCGGCTCGCACTGGCCGTCGACGTCGTCGAGCGACCGACGGGGAGCTTCAGCTTCGGCGCCGGCGTCGGGTCCACAGACGGCTTCCTCGTCAACGGCTCGATCTCGCAGGAGAACCTCTTCGGTCAGGGGCGAGCCCTGAGCGCGAACGCGGACGTCGGCAGCCGGACGAAGAACATCTTCCTGCGCTACCTGGAGCCGTACGCGTTCGGCAGCGCGGCGACGCTGTCCGGCACCCTGTCCAGCATCGAGCGGGAGTTCCTCGATTTCGATCAGGAGGTCACCGGTTTCTCGTCAAACATCAGCTATCCGCTCGACGAGGGCGACACCTTCCTCGGGACCGGCTATTCGTACACTACGCGAGACGTGACGGGCTTCGGCAGACTGCAGGCCGCGTCGATGCTGCAACGAGAGGACTTCGAGGGCTCAACCTCGACCTCGCTTGTCAACTTCTCGGTTTCACGGGACACGCGCGACGACATTCGTTTCCCGAAGAACGGAAACGTGTTCTCCGCCAACGTCGAGTACGCCGGGCTAGGCGGCCTCAACGAGTTCGTGCGTTTCGAAGGGCGCTCGACCTGGTACTTCCCCTGGAAGAAGTGGCTCCCCTTCGAGTCGACGGTCATCATCAATACTCGGGCCGGCTGGGTGATCCCGTTTAACTCCATTGGAGACTTTGACCTGCCTGTGTGTACCTTCACGGACCCGGACGGTGCGGGGCCGGCGACGAGCTGCAGGGCGTTCACGGACGCCTTCGGCCCCGAGGCGGAAGCGCTCACCCGGATCGACGACGATCTCGAGCTCAACCTCACCGAGCGCTACTACCTTGGCGGGCTTGGCGCCTTCCAAGTTCGGGGCTTCAAGCAACGCTCCGTGGGTCCGCGCCGGAGCGAGCTGCTAGCGCGGTCCATTGACAGCAACGGAAACTTGTTTGCGCCCGGAGAGGTGGCCTTCAACACCAATGGATTCCGCGTCTCCCAGGATCCCGCCGATCCTGCCGGACTTGGCGTGTGTATCCTGCCGAGCGGTTGCAACAGCCTCAGTGACGATGACAACGACGACTTCGTGGACTTGGACCTTGCGAATGTGATCGGCGGGAATAAGATGTTCCTGCTGAATCTGGAGCTGCAGTTCCCGATCTCGGAGGAGCTGGGGCTTACTGGGATCACCTTTTTCGACATGGGAAACGCATTTGCAGAGAATGAGGCCTTGAACCCCGCGGACTTCCGCTTCTCGGTGGGCTTCGGGGTGAACTGGTTCAGTCCCTTCGGTCCGGTCATGGTCATTCTGGGGATCCCGCTCGACGCGCTGGATGACGAAGACGCTGCGGTATTCGAGTTCTCTATGGGTGGCAGTCAGCTCTGAACCCCAGACGATCCCCCCAAGGGATAGTCAAGGCAGCGAATAGAAGGAGGATCAGATGGGGACCCGATTACTCGGCTCGGCGTTCGTGCTCGGCATGCTCGCGAGCTTGCTCGCACCTTCCTTTGCCCGGGCGGCTGACGTGAAGATCGCGTTCGTCGATCAGCGTCAGGCCATTATCAGCTCGATACGCGGGCGCGAGGCAGAGAAGCTCCTGACGGAGCTGGCGGCCAAGATCCAGGGAGAGCTGGAGCCACAGCAAGAGGACCTTCGACGCCTGGGCGCAGAGCTCGAGGCGCAGCGCTACGTACTCACGCCCGAGGCCATCGAGGAGCGGCGGCTCGACCTGGTCAAGCGGGGCCGCGACCTGGAGCGTGAGGTGCAGGAGGCTCAGGAGGAGCTGCAGCTCGAGGAGCGCAAGATGCTCGCGCCCCTGGTCAAGGAATTCTCTGAGGCGGTCCTCGAGATCGGAAAAGACAGGGACTTCTCGCTCATCCTCGATCGCTCCAGCCCCGGCGTTCTCTACCTCGAGGACGCGCTCGACATCACGGAGCTCGTTGTCAAGCGCCTGAACGAGAACGGGAAGGAGTAGAACGGAGTGCGCCGCGGGCGCAAGGGAGACCGGCGTGTCTAAGGCGCTGCTCGGAATCGCGGAGATTCGCGAGCTCCTGCCGCACCGCTATCCGATCCTGCTCGTCGACCGGATCCTCGAGATGGACGATGGCTCGGCCCTCGGCGAGAAGCTCATCAGCGTGAACGAGCCCGTGCTCCAGGGACACTTCCCGGACCGGCCGATCTTTCCCGGCGTACTCGTCCTCGAGGCACTCGCGCAGACCGCGTGCGTGTGGGCGAAGCGCACGGCTGGGATCGCCGAAGGTCTCGAGCCCGCACTCGTCGGGATCGACAACGCGCGCTTCCGACGCCCGGTCGTCCCCGGGGACGTGCTGCAGCTGGATGTGCGCGTGCTGCGGCGGCGCGGACCGATGTTTCGCTTCGAGGGCTTCGCCAAGGTCGAGGGAGAGCTCGCGGTCCAGACCACCTTGCTGGCGTCCTTTGTGCGCTGGGAGGAGAGTGACGGATGAGTGGAATTCACCCAACGGCCATCATCGATCCGAAGGCCGAGCTCGCCTCCGACGTGACGGTCGGTCCCTACTGCGTGGTCGGGCCGCAGGTCCGGCTGGGGCCGCGGGTCGAGCTGCGATCCCACGCGCTCGTCACGGGAAACACCGAGATCGGTCCGGAGACGGTGGTCTACTCCTTCGCGTCTGTCGGCGAGATCCCGCAAGACCAGAAGTACCGGGGGGACTCGACGCGTCTCGTGATCGGCGCGCGCAACACCATCCGGGAGCACGCCACGATCCATCCCGGCACGGAGGTGGCCGGGGGTCTGACAACCATCGGCGACGACAACCTGATCATGATAGGCGTCCACATCGCTCACGACTGCCACATCGGCAGCCACGTGATCATGACGAACGAGGTCTTGCTCGCCGGACACATCCGTGTCGAGGACCACGCGTACCTCGCCGGTCGCTGCGCCGTGGGGCAGTTTCTTCGCGTCGGCGAATCCGCGATGCTGAGTGCGATGTCCGGGCTCGTCATGGATGCGGCTCCCTTCCTCAAGCTACAGGGCTATCCTGCACGCGTGATCGGCGTGAACCGGGTCAACATGGAACGCCGCGGCTTCGACGAGAAGCGGATTGAAGCCGTGGAGCTGGCATATCGGATCATCTTTCGCTCGAACCTGAACCCCGTCGACGCCTTTGCAGCAGTCCGCGAGAAACTGCCCGATTCGCGCGAAGCCGAACACATGATCGCGTTCCTCGAGAAATCCGAGCGCGGCTTCGCGCGGTTTCGTTAGGCTCCTCCCCAGCATGTTGGTGCTCGGGCTGATCGCAGGGAGCGGACCCTTACCGTTCGAAGTGGCCGAGGCCGCTTCGGAGCTCGGGTTGGGCGTGGCGATCGCGGCGATCGAGAGGAACACCGATCCTGCGATCGAGTCGCGTGCTCGGGGAGCCTTCGGCTGGTTCGCCGCAGGAGAGCTCGAGCGCGTGATCCGCTTCTTCAGGGACGCGGCTGCGAGCGAGGTCATCCTGGCAGGCGCGGTCACCAAGCGAGAGCTGCTTCAGGATCCGGCCTCACTGCGCCCGGACGCGCGTGCCATCGCGCTGCTGCGTCGGCTTCCGGCGCTCGGCGACGACGTGCTGCTGCGCGCGATCGCTGACGAGCTCGAGTCCGAAGGTCTGCCGGTCGTCGACTCCACCAAGTACTTGGGCGATCGGCTCGTCCGCGAAGGTCTCCTGGTCGGCGGGCCGCTCTCGGCAGAGCAGGAGCAGGACCTGGCGCTGGGCCTGACCGTGGCGAAGAGTCTCGGCAGCCATGACGTGGGCCAGGGCGTCGTCGTGCGAGCCGGGGCTGTCGTGGCCGTCGAGGCGGCCGAGGGGACGGATGCGATGGTCCGGCGCGCGGCCGAGCTCGCAGGGCCGGGCAGCGTCGTCATCAAGGTCGCGAAGCCCGGTCAGGACCTCCGCTTCGACGTCCCCGTGATCGGTCCGAGCACCGTCGCGCTCGCGAAAGAGGCCGGCGTAGCGGCCATCGGCCTCGAGGCGGCCCGCACGCTCGTCCTCGAGCGCGAGCGAACCCTCGCCCTGCTGGCCGACGCGAGCATCACCCTCGTGGGCCTACCCTCGGACTCAACGGTGCAAGCGCCCCTACGCACGGCGCCCGCAAGCCGCGCCGAAGGCGCGGCGCGCAGTGAGGCGCAAGCCGAACGAAGAGCGGGTGGCGCGCGACCGCTCGCGCGCCGGGTCCCGCAAGGTAGACGCCGGGTCCCGCAAGGCGGGCACCCGCAAGGCGGACTGCCGCGCATCGCCGTGGTCGGCGCTGGGCACATGGGCGCCTTCCACGCCGAGAAGCTCGCGCAGCTCGAGCGCGAGGGCGTTGCCCGGCTCGCCTGCGTCTGTGACGCAGACCCCGCTCGAGCAGCCGAGGTGGCGGGCAAGTACGACGTGCGGGCGCTGCGCGAGCCCGAGCGCCTTCGCGAGCTGGCGGACGCAGCCTGTCTAGCGGTCCCGACCACGGATCACGCGCGGGTCGCGCGGGAGCTGCTCGAGGCCGGGCTCGACGTGCTCGTCGAGAAGCCCATCGCCACGACACGCGAAGACGCCAGGCAGCTGATCGACCTGGCCGAGCGCCGCGGACGGGTGCTCCAGGTTGGCCACATCGAGCGCTTCAGTCGCGCCTTCGCGGCCATCCGGCCGGTGCTGAACAGACCGCGCTTCATCGAGGCGCATCGGATCGGGCCGTATCCTGATCGAGCGACGGACGTGAGCGTGATCCTGGACGTGATGATCCACGATCTTGACATCGTCGCGAGCCTGGCTGGAGCCGAGGTCGAGCGCGTGGAGGCGGTCGGCGTGCCCGTTCTCTCGAGCAGCGAGGACATCGCGAACGCGCGCATCCGCTTCGCAAACGGGTGCATCCTCAACCTGACAGCGAGCCGCGTCTCGCTCGAGTCGCTGCGCAAGGTCCGCCTGTTCCAGAGCGACGCCTACATCTCGATCGACTTCGGCGAGAACAGCCTCACCATCGTGCGCCGTGAGGGTCGCCCGGAGTCAGGAGAGACACCGCGCATCCACGCGGAGAAGCTCGAGCTCGACTCCGGCGATGCGCTGCTCGCGCAGGACCGCGCGTTCGCGACGTCGGTGCGGGAGCGCACGAAGCCGGACGTGAGCGGGGAGGACGGCTACCGGGCACTCGACCTCGCGCTGCGGATCGAGGAGAGCATCGAGCGACTCGAGGAGACTCCTTGAGGGTCTTCCTGTCCACTGCGGATGCCTCCGGCGACATGCACGCCGCGCCGCTGCTCGAAGCACTGCGAGAGCGCGAGCCTGAGCTCGAAGTGTTCGGGCTGGGCGGGGCCGCCTCTCTCGCTGCTGGGCTTGACCCGGTGGTCCCCCAGTCCGATCTCGCCGTTGCGGGCCTCTTCGAGGTGCTTGGCAGCGCACCAGGATTGCTGCGCGCGTACCTCGCCCTGCGCCGGTCCCTTGCGACCCGGCGCCCCGATCTAGCGATCCTGGTGGACACTCCGGATCTGAATCTCCGCTTTGCCGCGGTGGCCAGGCGGCTCGGCATTCCCGTCTTCTACTACGTCGCTCCGCAAGTCTGGGCGTGGCGACCGGGCCGGCTGCGCCAGCTCAGGCGGCGAACGGACCGTGTGGCCGTGATCTTCCCCTTCGAGGAGGCATTGCTGCGGCGGGCGGGCATCGACGCGACTTTTGTCGGGCACCCCCTGGCGGATCGCATGGCCAGGCTGCGCGAGCAGCTGCAGCCGAAGCAGATCGCGTCGGAGCTGGGTCTCGACCTGGAGCGACCGATCCTGTCGCTGCTGCCAGGAAGTCGCCGCAATGAGCTGCGTGGAAACCTCCCGTGCATGCTGGAGACCGCCGCGCTGCTGCGCGGGGCAATTCCCGAGCTCCAGCTCCAGCTTCCCCTCGCTCCCACGCTTGTGCGTGAGCCGCCGCAGCTTCCCGAGTGGGTGCAGCTCGTCGTTGGGCGCACCCATGAGGCGCTCGCCATCTCGACCTGCGCGCTCGCTGCCTCAGGCACCGTCACGTTGGAATTGACACTTCTTGGTGTTCCCTTCGTCTTGGCGCACCGGGCGAGCCGGCTCTCATTCGAGCTGCTGCGTCGCATTGCATACGTGCCCTCGAGCTCCATTACCAACCTGATCGCGGATGCGGGCGTCGTCCCCGAGCGGATTCAAGAGATGGCGCGGCCGGCGGCGCTGGCCGCTCTGCTCGCGCGACTGATCCGTGTGCCGAAGGCCCG
The DNA here is from genome assembly GCA_965247115.1 of Myxococcota bacterium. Lineage (GTDB taxonomy): Bacteria > Myxococcota_A > UBA9160 > SZUA-336 > SZUA-336 > JAUXJB01. The sequence goes on along the minus strand of CBDFGR010000002.1, from coordinate 1,435,753 downwards.
AGCCGAGATGTTCGAGGCCTTCGCGAGCGTTGCCGCGCAGCTCGGACGGCCGGAGTCGGCCAGACACGCCGCAGACCTGGCGATCGCCGCGGCGCGAGAGGGGACGCCGCGCCGCGCTGGGCGGACGTAGGCGCCCGAGGTCTGGCGTGCTGCTGCTCTACAACCTGATCCTCGTCCCACTGGCCGTGTTGCTTGCGCCCTTCGCACTGCTCGCCGCGCTGTGCTCTGCGCGGGCTCGCCGCGGCCTTGGTGAGCGCCTCTGGCCACGCGTCCTCATGCCCGAGCCGAGCGTGTGGGTACACATGGCGAGCGTCGGCGAGGTGGAGGCCGCTGCGCCACTGCTCGACGCGCTGCTCGAACGTGGCATCCCGACCTGTGCGACCACGCTCACTGCGTCGGGCCGTGATCGCTTGCGCGTCCGGCGCCCCGAGCTCGGCGTGCGTCTTGCGCCCCTGGACCTGCCGGGCCTGGTCTCGCTGGCGGTCGTGCGCGCGAGGGCCACTGTGCTCGTGCTCGTCGAGACCGAGCTGTGGCCGAACCTGATCCACGCCGTGGCCAGTCGGGGCGGACGTGTGGTGGTGGTGAGTGGACGGCTCTCCGATGCGAGCTACCCGCGCTACCGTCGCGCCCGCGGTCTGCTCGCGTCCGTCTTCTGCGAGCTCTCTCTGCTGGGTGCCAGAACGGAGGAAGACCGGGAGCGTTTTCTTCGCCTGGGTGTGGCCCCTGAGAGTGCGCACGTCGTTGGTGATCTCAAGCTGGACCGGCCGGCACCACCCCCTCCTTCAGACGAGCTGTGCACGGCCATCGGTGAGGGCCCGCTCCTCGTCGCGGGCAGCACCCATGCGGGGGAGGAGGAAGCGCTGCTCGAGGCGTGGCGAGGACTGCGCGAGCGCGACGCTCCTCACCTGCGCCTCGTGTTGGTCCCCCGTCACCTCGAGCGGGTGCCGGGCGTGCTGCGCATGCTCCGGCGTGAGGAAGCCAGCGTGGGGCTGCGCTCCGAGGGCGCAGCGAAGGCCGATGTTGTGCTGGTGGACAGTATCGGGGAGCTCACCTCACTCTACGCGCTGGCCGAGCTGGTCTTCGTGGGGGGGACTCTGGCCCCGATCGGAGGCCACAACCTGCTCGAGCCCGTGCAGGCTGGAAAGCTCGTGGTGCACGGACCGCACGTCGAGAACCAGCGCAGCCAGGTGCGTCTGCTCCGGCCACTGGGCGTGCTCCACCGGGTCGAGCGAGAGCGAGATCTCCGCGAGGAGCTCGCCCGGCTCTGGGCTGACGAGAAGCGCGCGGAGCGTGGCGCGAGGGGACGCTCCGCTCTCGAGGCGCATCGGGGCGCGCTCGGCCGTTCGCTGGAGCTGGTGCTCCAGGCGCGGGGTTCCGGTGCCTGACTTCCTGTGGCGGACCGACGAGTCGCGGACGCGCCGATTCGCACTCGCACCGCTGCTGTTGCTAGAAGGCCCGTACCGCCTGGGGGCCTGGTTACACCGAAAAGTGTATAATTCGGGCTTTCGTTCAAGAGTGCGCCTGGATCCCGCGGTCGTCTCCGTGGGCAACCTGTGTGTCGGAGGCTCCGGCAAGACCCCACTCGTCGGCTGGTTGGCCTCCGAGCTTCGGGCCAGGGGGCATCGCATCGCAATCCTGAGCCGTGGTGTGGGCGGCAGACGCGAGCGCGAGGTGAACGTGGTCTCCGACGGCGAGCGCGTGTTGCTGAGCCCCGCGGACGTCGGCGACGAGCCTGTGCTCCTGGCGGGAAGAGCGCGGGGGGTTCCCGTCTTCGCGGGACGCAATCGCGTCGCCCTGGGACTGCGCGCCGCCGCGCTCTTCGGGGCGGAGATTCTGATCATAGACGATGGCTTCCAGCATCATCGCTTGCACAGGGACGTCGACCTCGTCTGCGTGGATGCGGGGCTCGGTCTTGGCAACGGTCACGTGCTCCCGAGAGGTCCGCTCCGCGAGCCAGCGGGCGCGCTCCACCACGCCGGCGCGATCGTGTGGACCCGACTCCCGGACGGCGCTGCCGAGCTTCCTGAGCTGCGCGCCGCGCTCGCCGTGGAAACCCCGTGCTTCGGTATCGAGATCGGGCTGCGCGGAGTACGGCAGCTCGGTGGCAGCGCTCTCGAGCCCTCGGAGATCCTGAGGGGCCGCAAGGTCGGCGTGCTCGCCGCGATCGCCCGACCGGATCGGCTCGCCAGAGAGCTCACGGAGCTGGGAGCCGAGGTCGTGGCCCGGCGCACGTTTGCCGATCACCATCGCTACCGCCGCTCGGACCTCTCCGGTCTGGATCCGGGACTGCTCTGGGTGACGACCGAGAAGGACGCCGTCAAGATCCCCGCCCGCTGGAGCCTCCGCGTGAAGCTCGTGGTCCTGGAAGAGGAGATCCGCCCCCACGGTGGGGGCGCGCTGATCGACTTCGTCCGGGAGGGCGTCAGGCGTGCCCTTTCGCGCTGAGCGGCGCCGACGAGGGGTGGTTTTTTCCTGGCACCTGCCCTGGCCGCGCGGGTACTGTTGCGCGGTGAGAAGCACGGCCAGGGGGGCCACCAGGAGCGATTGACAGCGCCCCGCCCGAACCTACCCTCGTGCGGCTCGCCCCTTCCGTTCATCGTCGTAGGAGTCCGCCCGTGAAGCCCATCCAGCCGGTCGAGGTCGGGGATAGCGCCGCGCTGCGCGTTCTTATCGGCCCGGGTTTGCCGCTGGCCTGGATCGCCGGTCCCTGTGTGATCGAGGACCGACGCTTGATGGGTGGTACCGCCGAGCGGCTGAAGAAGCTGTCCGAGAAGCTCGAGGTCCCGATCATTTTCAAGTCCTCCTACGAAAAGGACAACCGCAGCTCCGAGCTCACCTACCAGGGACCGGGCATCGAGGAAGGGCTCGAGACTCTGGCTTGGATCAAGAAGGAGTTCGAGCTGCCGGTGCTCTCCGACGTTCACCGCGAAGAGGACATCGTGTCTGCTCGCGAGGTTCTCGACGTGATCCAGATCCCCGCCTTTCTGTGCCAGCAGACGAGCTTGCTGGTTGCCGCGGGTCGAAGCGGCAAGGCCGTGAACGTGAAGAAGGGCCAATTCATCTCGCCAGAGGGCATGTTCAGTACCGTCGGCAAGATTGAGCGCAGCGGCAACAAGCGCATCCTGCTGACGGAGCGCGGTGCCCAGTTCGGGTACAACAACCTCGTCGCGGACATGACCGCAATTCCGGTCATGCAGGAGCATGGCTACCCGGTCGTCTTCGACGCGGGCCACCAGGTTCGACGCTACGGTATCCCGAGCACCGATCCGAACGGAGCAGGGAGCGTAGAGCACATCCCCACGCTGCTTCGGGCCAGCGTCGCCGCCGGCGCAAACGCTGTTTTTCTCGAGACGCATCCCGATCCGCAGCAGGCGCTCTGCGATGCCGCCAGCCAGTTCCCACTGGACCGCCTGGAGGCGCTCATCTGCGAGACGCGCGATCTCGCCGAGCTGATGCGGAAGCAGGGCCACGCATGAGCGCGCACATCGACCCCGAGCTGCTTTTGATCCTGGTCTGTCCCAGGTGCAAGGGCGAGCTCGCGGTCCAACGCGACCCCGATGGCGCCGAGCAGTCCCTGGACTGTGCGGCGTGCGAGCTGTCCTACCCGGTCGAGGACGGCATTCCCGTCATGCTGGTGGAGGAGGCCCGACCGCTGGGCGCGAAAGGCGCAGGATGAGGCGATAGCGCAGCCGGTGGGTGGCCAGCTTGAGCCGCTCGCGCGGAAGCCAGCTGCGCAGCTCGCGGCGCAGGGCTCTCTGGTCCTGGGTGTACCCGCCGAGAAAGGCCGCCAGCTCGCGCCTTCCGACCCGCGATCCCCATAGTCCATTCTTGACGATGGAGCGGAAGAGGCGCCCGAGGTTGTCCGCGCGGCCGCCCACTGGAACGGGCCCCGCCGCGTGAAAGGTCGCCCTGTCGAGGTCTACCACCACGATGCGGCGATCCGGGCCGACGACCAGGATGTTCCGGAGCTGTAGATCCCGGTGCTCCAAGCCCGCGTCGTGGAGCTTCCGCAGGGCAGCTCCTACCTGACGCGCGAGCTCCCAGCGGGTCCCGGGCTCATCCGCCGTCTCGAGCACCTCGAGCAGGTCACCGGCATCCTGCTCCTCGAGTGTGCCGATCAGAGCCGACCAGAGCGGGCCGGCGACTGGCCACAGCGCCAGGCACAGGACGTGAGGAACCGGCGCACCGGAGGCCTCGGCCCGTGCGGTGACGCGAAGCTCGGACAGAGCGCGCTCTAGCCCGAAGTAGAGCGCCCCGGTGAGCCAGCCGAGCAGCCCGCCGTGCCGGTAACGGCGCAGCACCACTGCGCGCGGACCGAGCGGAACGCTCGGGGCGCTGCCGCGGCCGCGCCGCGGCGCGCGTGTGAAGAGCGCGCGGCGCACGGATGCCTCCGCCAGCCGCAGCCGGGTCAGCTCCGCCGCAGCTCCTCTGTCGAAAACAAGCCATGTGTCGCCGACCCGATGGATGACGTATCCCGCCGGAAGCTCGCCGATCGGGTCTCTGGTCACGCAGCCGCTCGAGCCGTCCTGTGCAGGAGGAGAGCGCCGAGGCTGGCGACCAGCAGGTTCGGTGTCCACACGCCGAGCCAGGCTGGCACGACGGCCTCTTCACCGGCGATCTCGCCCGCCGTAAAGAGAAGCCAGTAGAGCCCCATCAGCCCGATCGCGGTCAGCGCTCCAGCGGATTTTCCCGAGCGCAGCGGCCGGATTCCGAGCGGTACGGAGACGATCGCGAGCAGGATCGAGGCGAGAGGAAAGGCCAGGCGGCGATGGATCTGCGTCAGCACGACCTCGCGAGTTCCGCCCCGAAAGTCTGGGGACTCCCCACGCGCAAGCTGGGCATCGAGCGTGAGCAGCTCGGCGAGCGTGAAGTCCCGTGCCTTCTTCCGTAGATCCAGATATGCCGATACGTCGAGGGTGGCCTCCATCGTGCCAAAGCGGATCCGCCGATAGCGACCGGGCGAGGCGTCAGAGAAGTGGATCGACCCGTCCGACAGCTTGAGCGCAATGCCATCCTCTTCCTCGCGGCTCTCGATGCTGCCGCAGGAAGCGGAGATGTAGGTGCGGCGGTTCTCGTCACTGAAGTCGCCGATCAGGAGGCCGCGCAGTGGACACGTCCCGTCACCCTGCTCGTGAACGTAGAGCACGTGACTTCCCAGGTCGCGAAATCTGCCCGGCTCGACCAGGCGGACAGACGAGGCCATCTTCCGCACGAGCTGTTTCATCGCGATGCGACTGCGGGGCTCCAGGTCGAAGAGCAAGTAGCCGGTGATGAGTGAGGCGACGGCGCCGAGCAGCAGGACCGGTGGAAGCAGGCGCACCACGCTCACTCCCGACGCGCGGATCGCGACGATCTCGGCATCTGCGGACAGCCTGCCGAAGGTGATCAGGACGCCGAAGAGGAGCGAGGTCGGGATCGCGTAGGCCATGTAGCTCGGCAGGATCAGTGCGACAACGCGCGCCAGATCACCGAGTGCGATCCCGGCCGTGAGCAGCTGCTCCAGGATGCGGAGCGTGTTGGAGGCCACGAGCACCAGCGTGAAGATGATCAGCCCGAGGCAGGTGTGAAGGAAGATCTCGCGCAGGATGTAGCGCCAGATCAGGGTGGGGGCGACCATGGAGGCGCAGATGCTACCGACCCGTGAAGCAGCCGTCAGCAGCGACGACCCGGTCGCGTCTGGCGCCGTGCGCGTGTTGAATCCCCTCGTGGCGCCGCTTCCGGCGGAGCGGATCCTGGTCATCCGGCTCGGAGCGCTCGGGGATGTCGTGCGCACGCGCTTCGCCTTTGCAGCCGTTCGGGAGCTCTACCCAAGCGCGCGCATCGACTGGCTCGTCGAGGACCATGCCAGGCCGGGACTCGACGGGGTCGCGGAGCTGGACGGGATCGTGACGATTCCGCGGCGCCAGCTGCGCTTCGCAAGGCCTGGGGCCACCTGGCGAGGCATCGTCGCTCTCGTCCGGCAGCTGCGCGCCAGCCGCTACGATCTCTCTTTGGACTTCCACTGCATCTTGAAGAGCGCGCTGCTGGCTCGTGCGAGCGGAATTCCACTCCGCGTCGGATACGCCGCCCCACTGGCGCGAGAGGGCAGCAGCTGCTTGCTGACCCACAGGGCCAGGATCCGGCCGGGACACCTCTCGCGCTTCGAGCGGAACGCCGCGCTGGTACGCTTCCTCGGCGGGACGCCCTCGACGGCCGTGCCCCGGTTAGAGCTGTCGGAGCTCGCGCGCCCGGAGCTCTCCCTGCTGCCGCGCGAGCTGCTGCTCATGCACCCGGGAACAAGCTCGACCACGCTCTACAAGCGCTGGCCACCTGAGAGGTATGCGGCGGTGGCTCGCGAGCTCAGGGATCGCGTCGGAATCCACTCGCTCGTGTCCTGGGGCCCCGTCGCGGGTGAGCTCGAGGCCGCCGAGGCCGTCGTAGCCGGCGCGGACGGCGCGGCGCATCTCGCGGCCGAGACGCGCTCGGTCGGGGAGCTGCTCGTGCTGATGCAGGCCGCGCGTCTCTTCATCGGGAGCGACTCGGGTCCCATGCACCTGGCCTCGCTGGCGGGTCTCCCGCTGGTGGCGATCTTTGGGCCAACGGATCCCGTCGAAAACGCCCCGCTCCCGAGCTCTCCCCAGCGTGTGCTGCGGCGAGACGTGGGCTGCAATCCGTGTCGCGAGGGCTGCCCCGTCCAGACTTGTATGGCGGCGGTGAGCATTCCTGATGTGGTGGAGGCCGCGCTCGAGCTCCTGACGCCGGACCTCGAGGGCTCGTTGGCGTAAACTTGATCGAGAAGGGATGAAGGGAATGATCGCGCGGGAGCGTGCGTCCGAGCTGATCCAGCGCTTCCCCGCGCACCGGGTCTTGGTGTTGGGAGACCTGATCCTCGACCGCTACGTGTGGGGGAACACCGACCGGATCTCGCCCGAGGCACCGGTCCCAGTCGTGCGAGTGGAGCGGGAGTCGATCATGCTTGGCGGCGCCGGGAATGTTGCGCGCAACCTGGCAAGCCTCGGTGCCCAGGTCGAGGTATTGGGGCTCGTAGGTGACGACGAGACGGCCGCCGAGCTCGAGGGACTCTTCGAACACTGGAAGATCGACACGGGCGTATTGCTCCGAGAGCCCGGCCGACCCACCACGCTCAAGACCCGGGTGATCTCGCGCGGACAGCAAGTCGTTCGCTACGACCGCGAGAGCGAGGACCCGATCGGCGACGGTCTGGTCGAGCGCCTGCTCGACAGCCTGCGCGCGAGCGGGAGCCGGGCTGACGGAGCGATCATCCAGAACTACGGAAAGGGCCTGCTCACCCCGGAGGTGGTAATGGAAGCCATGGCGATTCTCGAGGAGCGCGGTGTGCGCGTCTTCGTCGACCCGAAGGAGCCGCCCTGGGAGATCTATCGCAGGGCCGAGCTGATCAAGCCGAACCTCCGCGAGGCAGAGCAGCTGACCCGGATCCGTGTTCGCGCAGACGATGATCTCGCGCGAATCGGGAAGCAGCTGCTCCTGCTCATGGATGGAGCAACGGTCGCGGTGACGCGTGGCGGCGGGGGCATGACCCTGTTCGGGGCTGACAGCGAAATGTGTCACGTCCCGACGCAGCTCCGCCAGGTGTCCGACGTGGCCGGCGCCGGCGACACTGCCATAGCAGCCCTCGCGCTGGCGCGGCTCTCCGACGCAACCTGGCGGGAGTCGGCGGAGCTCGCGAACGCTGCGGCGGGCGTAGTCGTGCAGGTTCCTGGAACCGCCACGAGCACCCCTGCGGAGCTTTTGGACGCGATCGGAGCGAGTGCTTGAGCGAGGCAGCGGGCACGCGAGGCAGTCTGGCCTCGATGACGGGCTTCGGTGGCGGCGAGGCCCACGCGGGCAAGGCCGTCATTCAGGTAGAGATTCGCTGCCTGAACTCCCGACATCTGGACGTACGGGTCCGCTTGCCGCGAGAGCTCGGGAGCCTCGAAGCCGAGGCTCGGTCGATAGCGGCGCGCTTCTTCCGGCGCGGTCAGGTCGACGTCTCGGTTCGACTCTCGCGAGAGGGCGAGCTCGGGCCGCGCGTCGAGGTCGATTTCGAGGCGGCGCGGCAGTACGCGGAGGCGGCGTCTCGGCTGCGCGAGCGGCTGGCGATTGAGGACGGGATTCCAGTTTCTGCACTGCTGGCGCTGCCCGGCGTAGCGCGCTTGCGCGATCCGGAGCTCGATCCGGAGGAAGCGGGCTCCGCAGTGTTCGAGGCGATCGAGGCCGCGGGACGCGAGGCCGCGGCGATGCGCGCGCGGGAGGGAGCCACGCTAGAGCGTGAGCTGCGCGAGCGTCTGGCTCGGGTACAGGATCAGATCGCCTCGATAGAGGCGCGCGGTCAGAAGACAGGGGAGCGCACACGCGAACGCCTCGAGAAGCGGCTCTCGAGCCTTGGGCCCAACGTCGAGATTGACCCAGGGCGACTCGAGCAAGAGCTCTTGCTGTACGTGGATCGCATGGACATCACCGAGGAGCTCGTGCGTGCGCGCAGTCACTGTGAGCAGCTCGGCGAGATTCTCGCCGCGGCCGGACCGCACGGACGGAAGCTCGAGTTCTTGCTGCAGGAGCTCGGTCGCGAGACGAACACGATCGGGTCGAAAGCGGCCGATGCGCCCATCACGCGGATCGTCGTCGAGCTCAAGTCTGAGCTGGAGAAGCTGCGCGAGCAGGTGTTGAACGTCGAATGAGGCTTCTCAACGTCGGATACGGAAACGTCGTGGCCGCGCATCGGGTAGTGGCGGTGGTCGGTCCCGGCGCTGCGCCCATCCGCAGACTGCGCGAAGAGGCGCGCGAGCGGGGCAAGCTCGTGGACGCGACGCAGGGCCGCAAGACGCGATCCGTGATCGTGACGGACTCGGACCACGTCGTGCTCTCCGCGGTCCAGACGGACACGATCGCTCAACGCCTGGGTGAAGCTGCAGCGGGAGAGGAAGCGTGAGTGGGATGGCTCGGGGTGTGACCTTCGTGGTCTCCGGTCCCTCCGGCTCCGGCAAGACCACGCTGCTGCGCCGCCTGCTGGCAACAGACCCGAGGGCTTGCTTCTCCGTATCCCATACGACTCGGAAGCCGCGCAGGGGCGAGGTCGACGGACGCGACTACCGGTTCGTGGACCAGTCCCGCTTCCGCGCACTGATAGAAGAGGGCGCCTTTCTCGAGTCCGCGGAATATGGAGGTCACCTCTACGGGACGAGTCGCGAGGCCGTGGAGACGCCGACCGCAGAGGGGAGGGATGTCATTCTCGAGGTCGAAGTCCAGGGCGCCGCCCAGCTGCGTCAGTGCCTGGATGACGCCGTATTCGTGTTCATCATCCCTCCCTCCATGGATGTTCTCGAGCGACGCTTGCGCGGTCGGGGCACGGAGCCCGAGGATGTGGTCTGCAAGCGCCTGGAGCGCGCCCGAGACGAGATCCGGCTCGTATTCGAGGACGCCGGCTCTTACGATTACCTGATCGTGAATGACGAGATCGACGTGGCTGTGAACGATCTCAGTCACGTGGTCGGGGCTTCCAGGGTCCGGCGACAGCGGGTCGTCGACTCCCAACGCAGGCGCTTCGGCTTCGACTGAGCGGACTCGCGAATGGCGCGAATCAACGAGATCGTAGATCAGGTCGAGCAGAACCTCCCCAGCGCGGATCTGGGCGTTCTGCATCGGGCGTACGTGTACTCGGCGCGGGTCCACCAGGGCCAGATGCGGCTCTCTGGAGAGCCCTACCTCACGCACCCGCTCGCTGTCGCTGGCCTCCTGGCCGACATGCGCCTCGATCCGGTGACCGTCGCCGCCGGCCTGCTTCACGACACGATCGAGGACACCTTCGCGACCGAGGAGGAGATCCGGGAGGAGTTCGGCGACGAGATCGCAGATCTCGTGGTCGGTCTGACGAAGCTGTCCAAGGTCGAGTTTCAGAGCCGCGAGGAGCGACAGGCGGAGAACTTCCGAAAGATGCTGCTCGCGATGGCGAAGGACATCCGCATCATCCTGATCAAGCTCGCCGATCGCCTGCACAACATGCGGACGCTCGAGTACATGGACGAGGACGCGCGTCGGCGCATCTCGCGCGAGACCCTCGACATCTATGCACCCCTCGCGCACCGCCTTGGGATCTACTGGATGAAGGAGGAGCTCGAGCAGCGCGCCTTTCAGGAGGTCTACCCCGAGGTCTTCAAGTCGATAGACGAGCTGATTCAGGGCAATCAACCGGAGCGGGAGCGCTACATCAAGGACGTCGGAGCGCGTCTCTCCGGAGTCTTGAGTGAATCAGGCCTCTCGGTAGAAGTGACGGGTCGCTTGAAGGAGGTGTACAGCCTCTACAAGAAGATGCGCGAGCAGGATCTGTCGATGGACGAAGTCTACGATCTGATTGCCTTCCGCATCATCGTCGATGGAACTACCGCGACATGCTACGAGACTCTGGGGATCGTCCACAGCCTGTGGCGTCCTGTTCCGGGTCGCTTCAAGGACTACGTAGCAATGCCAAAGCCCAACGGCTACCAGTCACTACACACTGCTGTGATCGGACCCTTCGGCGAGCGGGTCGAGGTGCAGATCCGGACGCAAGAGATGCACCGGGTGGCGGAGCTCGGGATCGCCGCCCACTGGAAGTACAAGGGTGACGGCTCGACCCGGTCATCCGATGAAAAACAGTTCGCCTGGCTGCGGCAGCTTCTGGAGTGGCAACAGAACCTCAGCGACCCGAACGAGTTTCTCGAGACCGTACGTGTCGACCTGTTCGCCGACGAGGTCTACGTGTTCACGCCGCAGGGAGACGTCGTCGCGCTGCCGGCGGGCGCCTCGCCAATCGACTTTGCCTACGCGGTCCACACGGAGGTGGGCCACCACTGCGCCGGCGTGAAGGTGAACGGCCAGCTCGTCCGCCTGACTCACCGGCTTACGACCGGCGACACAGTCGAGATCATCACCTCGCCGCATCAGAAGCCTCGCCAGGAATGGCTCGACAACGTGGTGACGGGGCGTGCTCGCAACCGGATCCGTCACGTGCTGCGGACCGAGCAGGTAGCGGATGCGCGGGTGCTGGGACGGGAGATCCTGCAGCGAGAGCTGCAGCGGCGTCGTCTGAGCTACGACGCGCTGCAGAAGGCGGGCGAGCTCTCCAGGGTCGCCAAGGAGCTCTCGTACAAGGACGTCGACGCGCTGCTCCAGGCAGTGGCGTACGGGCGGATGCACGGCCGTCAGGTGGCGCGGAAGCTCGGCGGCGACGAGGACGCGGCCAAGCCGAACCTGCTGCAGCGGGTGTTCCGACCGAGCCGGGGCCCGGCGGATGTCAAGGTCGGAGGGATGGATCAGGTACTGGTGCGCTTCGGAAAGTGCTGCTCGCCCCTGCCGGGAGACCCGGTCGAGGGTTTCATCACGCGGGGCCGGGGCGTCACGGTGCACGCCAGGAACTGTCCGAAGATCTTCCACCTCGACCCGGAGCGCCGCGTGCCCGTGGACTGGGAGGAAGAGCACGACACCGTTCGAAGCGTCAAGGTGCGGGTCGTCTCGGAGGATCGCCCGGGGCTGCTCGCCGCGGTATCGAACAAGATCAGCGACCAGGGCGTCAACATCGACGCTGGGCAGATCACGACGAGCGGCAACAACCGAGCAGTTCAGACCTTCCAGCTGTCCGTCAAGAATCGCCGCGAGCTCGACTCGGTCATCAAGCAGCTGACCAAGATCCGCGGCGTGCTGTCCGTCGAACGGGTACGTGCTTGACGGGCACGAGTCGACCCCCGCTGAGCGGCGTGGTGATTTGTGTCAACGAAGAGGACACGATCGAGCGCTGCATGGAGTCGCTCTCGTTCTGCGACGAGATCGTGGCAGTGGACTCGGGCTCAACGGACCGCACGCGCGAGCTCTGCGCCCGCTACACCGATCGCGTGATCGAGCAGGAGTTCCTCGGTTACGTCAAACAGAAGAACTTCGCCCTGGAACAGGCTACACACGACTGGGTTGTTTGTCTCGACGCGGACGAAGAGCTGTCACCGGAGGCCTCGAGGAGTCTCCAGGCTGCCGTCGCGCAGAATGACGGGAGCGTGGCCGGCTATCGACTGGAGCGCATCACCCGCTTCCTCGGCGTGTGGCACGATCGCGGCGAGTGGTCGGGCGACTGGCAGCTGCGCGTGTTTCAGCGTTCGCGTGGTCACTGGACGGGTCGAGATCCGCATGATCGGGTCGAGATCGTAGGCGCCGTTCGTCCGCTCTCGGGACAGCTCCGCCACTACAACTACAGGGACCTCTCCGATCATCTCGATACGATCGACCGCTTCAGCGGACGGGTCGCACGCGAGATGTACGACGAGGGCCTGCGCTTCCGCCTCTTCGACTTGCTGCTGCGGCCGCTTGGCCGCTTCTTCAAGGGCTACCTGCTGCGACGCGGCTTCCAGAAGGGCCTGCCCGGCTTTCTCGTCTCGGTGTCGACCGCGTACTACGTCTTCATGAAGTACGCAAAGCTGTGGGAGCTGGAACGCGCATCCAGGCGATGAAGATCCTGCACATGACCGCGGACTGGAAGTGGACCGGGCCGGCGGAACCCATGTTGAACGCGGTGCTCGGCCTGCGCGAGCGCGGACACCAGGTCGACGTGGCGTTTCCTGAGCTACCCCCTGGCCAAGCTGGCGGGCTCGCGAGCCATGCGCGAGCGCGCGGCGTCGCTCCGGTGCACGTACTGGACAGGGCCAGGGGCTACCTGCCGCTCCGCGATCGCGGGCAGGTCCAGCAGCTGCGTCAGGTGCTCCGCCGCGGAAGCTACGATGTCGTGCACACGCACCACACGCGCGATCAACTGCTCGCACTGCTGGCCTCCCGCGGTCTTGCCTGCCGGCGAGTGGCCAGCTGGCACGCGGGCGAGCCGATCTCGGATCGGCCCTGGAACCGACTGCGCTTTGGGCCCCGCGTACTCTCGGGGCTGACCGTGCTCTCCGCGGCGCTCGCGAGCGACGCCCGGGACTCCTTTGGCTGGGGGCCCGAGCGCGTGGCGGTGGTCGCAGGCTGCGTGGACGTCGGGCGCTACCAGAGACGCTCGCCCTCCCATGCCCTCTTCCTGGAGCTCGGACTCCGGGCCGGGGAATGCGTGATTGGCGTCGTGGCGCGACTCCAGCCGCACCGGCGCTTTGACCTGTTGCTGGAGGCGTTTGCCCGGGCGCGGCGCCTGGCATCAGGCCTGCGGCTCCTCGTGGTGGGGCGCGGAACGCGCGCTGCTCAGGTCCTGGACGAGCCGGTGCGTCGGCTCGGTCTCGAAGATGCGGTCATACGAGCGGGCTACAGAGGAGAGGACTATCGGGACGTGCTCTCGCTCCTCGATGCGCTCGTCTTTCTCGTGCCTGGCTCCGACGGCTCCTCCCGCGCGGTGCTGGAGGCCATGTCGATGCAGATCCCGGTCATCTCGAGTCGCCGCGGCATCCTGTCGGAGACCGTTCGCGACGGCCGCACGGGCGTCCTGGTCGACGAAGACCCAGACCAGCTCGCCGCGGCAATGTGCGACGTACGGCGAGACCCGCCCCGCTGGCGTGCTCTGGGCGATGCCGCCCGCCAGGAAGTGCTCGAGCATCACACCGTACAGCGTCACGCGGAGAAGCTGGAAAAGTTCTACGCCTCCCTGGTGACTGCCTAGTCGAGTCCCACGGTCTGCAGCCGATCGCTCCCTAGAGTCTAGGGCGAGGCGCGCGCTCCTCCGGGCACATCCAGCGGATCGAGCAACCCGTAGCGCCGCCAACTCTTGCTGAGAAGCCAGGTCTGCGCAGCAGCGACCGGAACTTCATCCCCACCCTCTTGCCGCGTTGTTCCTCTTCTCCAGCCGCCAAACCAGCGGGCCGAGGAGGCGGGATCCAGCGTCTCGCGCGGAGCGCCGCGATGGTGGGCCGCGTTGAGCAGCACGTACCGAATCGCATTCCGGACCTCGCGCGGCGTCTTCAGCACCCGCATGTGGTAGCGATCCGCCAGCAACCCCCCATGCCACCCGAACGCCCGCCGCATCGCCCATACCATCCTCCTGCCGAGAGATTTCATCCCCCGACCGAGCGCACCGCGATCCTTCGCCTCGACGATGAGGTGTGCGTGGTCCCTCAAGAGAGCGTAGTGCACCACCCGAAACTCCCCCCGATCGCAACCCCGTGCCAGCGTCTCCTCGAACGCCCGTACGAAGGCCGGAGCCCGTAACGACGGAGCGCCTTCGCGTACTCGCAGGGTCACGTGGCACGGATGCCTCGACGCGAGACTCTGCCGCCTTCGGTGCCGAACCAGCGGATTCGGCCCAGGCTTGCGCCCCGCCCCCTCGCGCCGACCGCCACGCCGCGCGGGCGGCCGTAGATCAAGGGAGAGCTGCCTGTTTGACTTCGTCACGCCATCACCAATTAGTGTAGAATAGGGCTTTCTATATTTCCTGTCAAGGGTATGAACCGGGTACGTAGGCCCCCGCTGAGAAGCCGTCATCGGACTCGACGAGGCGGACGACGAGATCTCGGCGATCTACTTCAGAGACGTATTGCTCGGTCGCTACCACGAGGAGGGCGCGGAGCTCGGTCTTACCGGAGAAGCTCTCGAAGCCAACGACATCAAGGGATCAGACATAGAAAACAACAGAGTGTTCTCGCCTCCCTACGACTCGCGCCGGAGAGTGGCTCTATCTGGCTAGATCGATCTCCACATGCGGTAGTGCGGGCCGATCTCGGGGAGCTCGAACTCTTTGCCCTCGGTCTGGAAGCCCAGCGCGTGGTAGAAGGCGAGGGCGGAAGTGCGGGCGTTGCACCAGAGGCGTGTGCCTCCGCGCGCGACGGCGTGGGCGATGCAGGCCTCGAGCAGAGACTGCCCGACTCCGGTCCGGCGCAGGGACTCGAGGGTGGCCATACCGCGCAGCTGCCAGGCCTGCGGTGCGTCCGCTCCGGGCATGGGCTCGCTGTACACCGACGCGATACCGACCAGCTCGCCGTCCAGGTACGCACCCAAGTGGCCAGTGTCGGGAGCTTCGTCGCCGGGATAGTCGAGCTGCTCCAGGCACTGTCCTGGGCGCAGCACGCGCTGTCGCAGCGGACGGGTCCCTTCGGCCAGGATGGTCCGGATCTCGACGGTTGGCACTTGTCCGAGCCTACCAGCCAGGACTTACCCGGTAGGAGAGCTCAGCTGCAGATCGACGAGCTCGCGGTAGAGGCCGCCGCGTGCCATCAGCTCCTCGTGGCTGCCCGTCATGCTGATCCGTCCATGCTCGAGCACGGCGATCCGGTCCGCGGCCTGAACCGTCGAGAGGCGGTGCGCGATGACCAGCACGGTCCGGCCCTTCATCAGGTTCCCGATCGCCTCTTGCACCAGCTGCTCGGCCTTCGCGTCGAGGGCCGAGGTGGCCTCGTCGAAGATCAGGATCTGCGGATCTCGCAAGATGGCCCGTGCGATGGTCAGCCGCTGTCGCTGACCGCCAGAAAGCTGCCCGCCGAGCTCTCCGACCGGTGTCTGGTAGGCCTCTGGCATGGTCTCGATGAAGCCGTGGGCGTGAGCGGCGCGAGCGGCCTCCACCACCTCGTCGAAGCCCGCCTCGGGTCGACCGTAGCGCAGGTTGTCGAGAATGGTTGTGTCGAACAGGAAGGGCTCCTGGCTGACGAGCGCGATCAACCCGCGCAGCGACTGGCGCTCGATCCCCGACAGGGGCACACCGTCGAGCTCGATGGTGCCTTCGTCTGGCTCGTGGAAGCGCAACAGCAGGTCGGCGATGGTGGTCTTTCCGGCGCCGGTTCGGCCGATCAGGGCCACGGTCTCGCCGGCTCGGATCTCGAGATCGAGATCTCGGAGAACCTCCTCGCGACCGTAGTGGAAGGACACGTGACGGTAGACGATGCCCTCGCGGAGCCGCTCCACGCGGACGGCATCGTCGCGATCGGGAGTCTCCTCCGGGGCGTCCAACACCTCGAAGATGCGGGTGGCCGCGGGCAGCGCATCCTGGATCCCGTTGTACATGCGCGACAGATTCTTCGTGGGTCGGTAGATCATCGCCGCGATAGCGAGAAAGGCGGCGAGGACACCCTGTGTGATGTTCCAGAAGCCGTTGATGATGCCGAACACACCCACGATCAGAACGGCGACGAACGCGCCCTGACTGACCAGCTCGACCGAGGAGCGGGAGTAGACGCGGTTGCGGATCACCTTCATAGAGCGCCGGAAGTAGCGCATGAGCTCGTCCCGATACGTCTCGTGTTCGAGCTTCTCAGTGTGGAATGCCTTGATCAGCTTGATTCCCGACAGCATCTGCAGCAGCCGCTGCATCACCTCGGCGACCTGGAGTTGACGTCTGTGGCTGGAGCGGCGGATGCGCGCGCCGAAAATCTGCAGCACCACGCCAACGGGCGGACCCACGAGCAAGGTCACGAGCGCGAGCCGCCAGTTCAGGTACAGCGCCGCTCCGAGGGCCGCGAGAATCTGGAAGGCGTCCTGTAGCGCCTCGCCAAAGACCAGGGCTTGGGCACGGTTCGCGATCAACGTATCGTTGCTCGTGCGGGCGACGAAGCTGCCTCGCGTGTCGGTCTGCAGGTGGTCGAGCGGTACGCGCAAGAGCTTGCTGCCGATGTCGAGCTGCAGGTCGATCCCCATCCGGGTCATCACCCACTCGCCCGAGTAGTCGCGGATGAGCCGCACGACCGGCATGCCGAGCACGATGGCCAGCCCGGCCAGCAAGATGGTCCAGAAGCCCTCGCGCACGCGCGCCTCCATGGCCTCGCGATCCGTGCGCAGCTGTTCCTGCAGCTCCGGGTCGAGCTCCGCGCCCTCCGCGGAGCTGCGCAGCTCCGCCAGGGATTCGGCGGAGATCTTTGGCGCCAGCACATCGTCCAGGAGCGGCTTCACGAGGTACGCGCGGCCGGTCAGCCCCCCTGCGTAGAGCAGTGAGAACACGAGCGTGATGCCGACCACCCAGGCGTAGGGCCGTGCGTAAAGCAGGAGCCGCAAGAGCGGCGCGAGCGAGCCTTCCCGGACAGGAGACACGGGTACTCTCTCAGGCGACCTTGGTCACCCTTCCCGAGCGCAGGCAGCGGGTGCAGACGCGGACCCGACGCACCCTGCCTCCGACTCGGGCGCGGACCCGCTGGAGATTGGGCAAAAAGCGCCGCCGCGTCTTGTTGTTGGCGTGGCTGACGTTGTTGCCGGCCGTCGGTCCCTTGCCGCAGATCTCACACTGAGCTGCCATGACGCTCTCCCGCTAGCGTGAGTACCAAATGCCGCCTGGGGGCTCAACCGCGGCGTTCGGTAGCCTAGAATCGGCTCCGGAGGCCCGCCCATGGCAGCCAGGCTCGCGCCGGAGGTCAGTGTCGTGATCCCGGCACTCAACGAGCTGCACAGCATCGCTCGTGCCCTCGAGTCCACGCGCCTCCCGGGAGTCGAGCGGATCGTCGTCGACGGTGGATCGAGCGACGGGACTGTGGAGCTGGCTCGCTCGTTGGGTGCCGAGAAGGTGATCCACTCCGCCAGCGGCCGGGCCCATCAGCTCGACCTTGGCTACCGCGAGTCGAGGGCCGGGGTGATCGTCTTCCTGCACGCCGATACGCGCCTCGGTCCTGGCTGGCTCGAGGCGATCCGGGCCTCCCTGGGCGACGCCGCGGTCGCGGGGGGTGCCTTCCGGCTCGGCTTCGATTCGCACCGCTGGATCTACCGCCTGGCCGAGCTGCTCGTGCGCCTGCGCTCGCGCCTTGCCTTGCTTCCCTTCGGAGACCAGGCCCTCTTCATCCGACGCGAGCTGATCGACGCGCAGGGTGGAATCCGAGCGGTCCCGATCTTCGAGGACCTGGACCTGGTGTGGCTGATCCGAAGGCGCGGGCGCCTCGCCCTGCTGCAGGAGTCTGCCTGGACCTCGGCTCGACGCTACGAGCGAAACGGGGTGCTGCGCCAGACACTGCGCAACCAGGTTGCGCTGTTGGCGTGGGGCCTGGGTCTGGACCGGGAGCGGGTGGCGGGCTGGTACTCGCGCAGGCCGGCGCGCTGAGTGGCCCTGAGCTCTCGGGTCTCGTCGGGTTCTGTGGTAGTCTTCCCGGCTCTCGGCCGGAGCCAGCTTGACCCCGAGACAGCGCGTCTTCGCATACATGCGGCAGGTGCGCGGGCACTACGTCGTCGGCGCAATCCTGACCGTTGGCTACGCCATCGCCTTTCAGATGGTGCCGGTATCCGTGCGCGACGTGGTCGGTCGCATCGAGGACGGGCTGCCGCTGCAAGCGGTTACGCGCGGCGTGCTGGTGCTGATCGCGGTCAGTACGGTGTTCGCGATCCTGCGCCTCTGGTCGCGGCTCCTGCTGTTCCGCATCGGTCGCGAGATCGAATACCGGCTGCGGAACGACTTGTTCGCCCACCTGCAGCGTCTGCCGCAGTCGTACTTCGCGCGACAGCGCACCGGCGATCTGATGTCGCGGGCCGTGAACGACGTGAACAACGTGCGGATGTTCCTCGGCATGGGCGTGCTGAACATCTTGCAGACGCCGATCCTGTACTTTGGCGCCATCGGGGTCATGGCCTGGGTCGACCTGCAGCTCACGCTCATGGTGCTCTTGCCCTATCCCCTGTTCATCCTGATCGTGCGCTACTTTGGAACGCGTCTGCACAGCGCCAGCCTGGCGACGCAGGAGCAGCTCGGGTCGCTCTCTGTAGCCGTTCAGGAGAACGCAGCTGGCGTGTTCGTCGTCCGCTCCTACACGATGGAGGATCGCGAGCGGGAGCGCTTCCGCAGCGAGAACCAGTCGCTCTACGGTCGTCAGATCCAGCTGGCACTGACCTCTGGGGGCATGCATGCGACGATCGCGCCGCTGCCGACGCTCGCCGCGATCATCGTGCTCGCGGTCGGAGGAACGCGCGTCCTCGGGGGAACCCTGGAGCAGCGCGACCTGTGGCTGTTCCTGATGTACACGTTCCAGCTCACCTACCCCACCTTCAACATTGGCTGGGTGATCAACATCACGCAGCGCGGTCTCGTGGGGCTGCGCCGGATCGGCGAGATCATGAACACGGAGCCCAGCATCGCGAACCGCACGGACCTGATCGACCGGGACGAGATCGACGGCCAGGTGAGCGTACGCGAGCTCGACTTCACGTACCCTGGGCGGGGACGGAGGCCCGCGCTGTCGCAGGTTTCCTTCGCTGTCGAAGCCGGTCAGACGGTCGGGGTGGTCGGGCCCATCGGATCCGGCAAGAGCACGCTGCTCTCGGCAGTGCCGAGGCTGCTCGAGATCAAGGACGAGAGCGTCTTCATCGACGGAGCGGACGTCAACCGGCTGCGCCTTCAGCTGCTGCGCTCGAGCATCGCGATGGTCCCGCAGGACAGCTTCCTCTTCTCGACGACAATTCTCGAGAACGTCCGCTTCGGACTGCCCGACGCGAGCCTGGACGAGGTGCGCGAGGCCGCCCGCCGTGCGCACGTCCTGGCTGACATCGAGGAGTTCCCGCAGGGCTTCGATACGCTGGTCGGCGAGCGGGGCATCACGCTCTCGGGGGGCCAGCGCCAGCGCATCTCGCTGGCTCGCGCGCTCCTGCTCGAGCCCGCGATCCTGATCCTGGACGACGCCCTCTCGAGCGTCGATGCAGCCACCGAGGAGGCGATTCTCAAGGAGCTCCGGAGCGCGCGCTCCGGGCGCAGCTGCTTCATCGTGGCCCATCGCCTGTCCGCCGTGCGTGACGCCGACTTCACCGTCGTCCTCGACGAGGGCAGGGTGGCCGAGCTCGGCTGCCACGAGGAGCTTCTGAAGAACGAAGGTTTCTACGCCAGGACGTTCCGACAACAGCGACTCGAGGCCGAGATCGAGGAAGACCTGCCGTGACCCCGGGTTTTCACGACGAGGAGGTGCTCGGGAAGGTCTACGATTCGCAGCTAATCCGCCGCCTGTGGCCGTACCTGCGCTCGCACTGGCGCCTGATCGTGCTGGCCCTACTGCTCATCCCGCTGCGCGCTCTGGTCGAGGTACTGCCCGGTCCGCTGATCGGGAGTGGTCTCGATGCGCTCGTTGGAGCAGAGCCGAGCGAGGATCTCGGCTTTCTTGGCCGCCTGGCCGATCCGCCCGGCGAGCTGCCGCAGATCCCCTGGATCGCGTTCGTGCTGCTGCTGGCGATGGCCCTCGGGGCCGTGGTCGAGTTCGCGCGCATGTTCTCGATGACGGTGATGGGGCAGCGCGCAATGTTCACGCTGCGCAGCGACCTCTTCGATCACGTCCAGCGCCTGCCGATGAGGTTCTTCGACCACTATCCGGTGGGTCGCCTCGTCACGCGCATCGGCAACGACGTCGAGGCGGTCGGCGAGATGTTCGGGAGCGGCCTGGTCCAGCTCGTTGCGGACCTGTTTGTCATGGTCGTGTTCGCCGGCCTGCTCTTCTGGATCGACTGGCGCCTCGCCCTGGTGGCGATGGGCGTGGTGCCCCTGCTCGCGATTGCGGCCGTCATCATGCGCTGGAAGGTGCGGCAGGCCTACCGCATGGTGCGCATCAAGATCGCGCGAATCAACGCGCACCTGCAGGAGACGATCTCCGGAATGAAGGTCGTCCAGCTCTTTGCGCGGGAGCGCAGAAACTTCGACGACTTCGCCGGGATCAACCTGGAGCACCGCAACGCCTGGTTCACGTCGATCAACTACGACGCG
Organism: Myxococcota bacterium; assembly: GCA_965247115.1. Classification (GTDB taxonomy): domain Bacteria; phylum Myxococcota_A; class UBA9160; order SZUA-336; family SZUA-336; genus JAUXJB01. The sequence continues at coordinate 1,415,181 of CBDFGR010000002.1, read as the reverse complement.
CTGCTCTCGGCCTCGATCGAGATGGCCGTGAACCTGACGATGGCCTTCATCCTGTGGTACGGCGCCCTTCGCATCGGGGTCGGCGAGTTCGGCATCGGCGTGCTGTATGTCTTCGTCGACTACATGCGGCGCTTCTACCGCCCGCTCCAGGATCTGTCGGCGAAGTACTCAGTCATGCAATCCTCGATGGCGAGTCTGGAGAGGACGTTCCAGCTGCTCGACAGCGAGCCCGATCCGGAGCAGCACGGAAGCGGGCCGCCGAGTGTTCAGGGGGAGGTGGTGTTCGAGAACGTCACCTTCGCGTACGACGAAGAGGCGATCCTGCACGACGTCTCGTTCCGGATCGAGCCCGGCGAGCGGGTCGCGCTGGTCGGCCACACGGGCGCCGGAAAGACGACGGTGCTCAAGCTGCTCCTGCGCCTGTACGAGCCCCAGTCCGGTCGGATCCTTGTCGATGGGACGGACATCCGCGAGATCCCGCGGCGCGAGCTGCGCCGTCATCTCGCCTTTGTGCTCCAGGACGTGTTCCTGTTCACGGGCAGCCTGGCCTACAACATCGGGCTGGGGCGAGAGGACATTCCCGGGTCCGCCATCGAGGCCGCCGCCCGGACCGTGCACCTGGATGAGTTCGTGGGGCGTCTGCCCGCCGGCTATGCGGAGCAGGTGAACGAACGGGGCACGAACTTCTCGGTGGGCGAGCGCCAGCTCATCTCCTTTGCGCGCGCTCTGGCGCGGCGGCCCGCGATCCTCTTGCTGGACGAGGCTACCTCCAACGTCGACACCGAGACGGAGGCGCTCGTGCAGGATGCGGTCCACCGCCTGATCGAGGGCAAGACCTCCATCGTCGTCGCGCACCGGCTCTCCACCATCCGCGACGTCGACCGGATCTACGTCCTGCACCACGGCGAGCTGCGCGAGGTGGGGACCCACGACGCGCTGCTCGCGAAGCGCGGCCTCTACTGGCGGCTGTATCAGCTGCAGTACGCGGAGCAGGAGAGGGCAGCCTGAGCGAGTCCGTGGCGGGGGTGTTCCCGGGGTGCGCTGCGTGTCTCGTGTGTGCTAGCTTCCACACGTCGAGATGGCCTAATTTTCTCTTGTGAGCCGTCGGTCAGGTCCCCCCAGAGCATGACCAGACGAATGGCGGGGACGACGCTCGGGTGCGGATACGATCCGTAGAGATCACCGGGTTCAAATCGTTCGGCGAGCGAACGGTGCTCGCGTTCGAGGGAGGAGTCTCGGCGATCGTCGGCCCGAATGGCTGCGGGAAGTCGAACGTCGTCGACGCGATCCGCTGGGTCATGGGCGAGCAAAACCCGCGGCATCTGCGCGGTCGGATGATGGACGACGTCATCTTTGCGGGGACCGAGTCGAAGCCGGCCGTCGGTATGGCCGAGGTCACGATGACACTCGACAACTCGGACGGCCTCGCGCCAGGCATCTACAGGGACTTCTCCGAGATCCAGGTCACGCGCCGCCTCTACCGCTCAGGCGAGAGCGAGTACCTGCTCAACCGGGCCCCCTGCCGACTCCGCGACATCACAGACTTCTTCATGGATACCGGAGTCGGTACGCGCGGCTATACGATCGTCGAGCAGGGCCGCGTGGCCGAGGTGGTCTCGACGAAGCCAGAAGAGCGCCGCTTCATCTTCGAGGAGGCGGCAGGCATCGGAAAGTATCGACAGCGTCGGCGCGAGACCGAGAGCAAGCTCCGCGCGACGGAGCAGAACCTGCTGCGCGTGACGGACATCTTGAGCGAGCTCCGACGCCAGATCGCGTCGCTCGAGCGCATGTCGCGCCGTGCGAACCAGTACAAGAAGCTCCGAGCCCGCGCGCGCGACCTGGAGCTGGTCGTGGCGAGCGAGGAGTACGGGCGCTACGCGGACAAGCTCGGCTCGGCGGAGCGCGAGCTCGGGCAGCTCCGCACGGAGGGCTTCGATCTCGATGCCCGCATTGCGCGGGCAGACTCGCGGGTGGAGGACAGTCGGCGGGCGCACCTCGAACGAGAGCGCGCGATGCAGAAGACGAGCGAGGATCTCTTCGAGCTGCGCTCTCAGATCCAGTCGATCGAGAGTCGCATCGAGTACCAGCGGCGAGAGCGCGCCAGCCTGCAGAAGCTCGCGGAAGAACGAGCGGCAGAGGTCGAGCAGCGGCGCGGGCAGCAGAGCGTCCACACGAGCTCGCTCAGTCAGGTCATCAGCGAGTTCGCTCTTGCGGAGCAGGCGCTCAAGAACGATGAGGCGGAGCTCGAGAAGCGAGACGCCCAGCTTCGAGAATTGAGCGAGCAGCTCTCGTCCCTACAGGGGCAGCGGGAGGCGCTCCAGAACCGGCTGGTGGAGCTCGCGGCCGAGGAGGCGGGCCTCGAGAGCGAGGGCCGTTCGCTGGAAGATAGGAGTGCGGAGCTCGAGCAACGCGTGCGCCGGAGCGACGAGCTCTTCGAGGCGAGCAGTCTGCACGCGGAGAGCTTGCGCGGGGAAGAGCTCGGGTTCGAGCGGCAGCTGCGAAGCTCCCTCGCCGAGCGGGACGGGCTGGGCCGTCAGCTCAGCCAGCAGCTGCGGGCGCTCGCGAGCGCCGAGGCGGAGCTCGTGGAAGCCCGCGGGGAGTTCGACCTCGTGCGGGCGGAGGCGGACCAGGCTGCGGCCCAGCTCGCCTCGTTGGAGGAGCTCGAGCGGCGCGCCACCCGCCGCGTCGCGGAGATCCTGGAACAGATGCCCGAGCAGCATGGGCGGCGGATCCGAGGGCTGCTGTCCGGCGTGATCCACGCGGAGCCGGGCCTGGAGGCCGCGCTCGAAGCCGTGCTGGCCGATCTCCTGGACGCCATCGTCGTGGACGACTCCCCGGCCGCGCTCGAGCTTCTCGCCTGGCTGCGCACGTCCTCGGTCGCCAGGTTGACCGTTCTTCCGGTCGGCGACGCGTTTGCGTCGAAGCCGGACCGTACCTCGGGCTCGCCACCGCCCGGAGTCCGATTGCTCGAACGGGTCCGGGTCGACGAGCCCTATGGGCCCCTGGTCGACCGGCTGCTGCACGACGTGGTTCTGGTCGGGAATCTCGAGGAGGCCGTGTCGCGCTCGCCAGTCGGAGCTCCCGCCGTCTTCGTGACCCGGGAGGGCGAGGTGCTCGATCGCCGCGGGGCTCTGACGGGTGGGCTGGGGGCGCCTCCCGGCGCGCTCGTTCGCTCGAGCGAGCTCAGCAGGCTGCGCCTGGCCAGAGGAGAGCTGCAGCCGCGCAAGGAGGCGGCGGAGGCGCGAGTTTCCGAGTGCACGAGCCGGGTCGCGACGCTTGCTCGGGAGGTCGAGAACGGGCGCAATCGCGCCCATACGGCCGAGCTCGCGGTCGTGAACCTCGAGAAGGATCTCGAGCGCATGCGCGAGCGCGCGAAGGAGGCGTTCGGGTCCGTGGAGGAGCACCGGGGGGCCAAGGCTGGCCTGGTCTCCCAGCTGGACCGCGCAAACGAGGAGCACACGACACAGGGCCAGCGCCTCGGCTCGATCGAGAGGGAGCGCGCACAGGTCGAGTCGCAGTCCGATGACCTGCGCTCCCAGATCGCCGCGCTGTCTCGCGACCGAGAGCGCCTGGAGCAACGGCTGGTGCAGGCGCGAATCGAGCTGGCCGAGCTCGGGGCTCGCCGCGACCAGTCCCAGGAAACCCGCAATCGCCTCCAGGCGGCCGTGGACGAGGGGCGCGAGTGGATCACGCGCTGGACCGAAGAGGTTCGGGGTGCGCGCGACCGGGCGGAGTCGCTCGCACGCTCGACCACCAGCGACGAGGAGCAGCTCGCGACCGCGATCGCGGCAGAGGAGACCCGCCGAGCCGCCATGGAGTCCCTGCGGACGGCCTACGAGAGTCGCTCGGCGGAGGTCGAGGCCGCCGAGAACGACTCGCGCACAACCGCTCGCGAACGGGAGTCTCAGCGCGAGCGGGTGGCTAGCTGCGAGCTCGCACTGCAGGAGGCACGTCTCCAGTGCGAGCAGCTCTCCGGGCGGATCCGGGAGCGCTTCGAGGTGGAGGTGGCGGAGTACGCGCCCGAGCCCGAACACCTCGAGGGCGATCCCGAGGGACGACAGCGGGAGCTCGAGCGGCTGCGCGAGAGCTTGCGCTCGCTTGGCGAGGTGCACCTTGGCGCGATCGAGGAGTACGAGGAGGTATCGGAGCGCAACCGCTACCTCTCCGAGCAAAGAGCAGACCTCGAGACCTCGATCGAGCGCCTGCGCAACGCAATCGCGCGCATCAACCGCACGAGTCGCACCCGCTTCCGCACGACGTTCGAGGCAATCGACGCGGAGTTCCAGCAGATGTTCCCGCGCATCTTCAACGGTGGCCGGGCCCACCTGTCGCTGACCGAGGCGGAGGACGTGCTCGAGGCCGGCATCGAGATCACCGCGCAGCCGCCGGGTAAGCGACTGCAGAACGTGAACCTGCTCTCAGGGGGTGAGAAAGCGCTTACCGCGCTCGCCCTGCTCATGGCTGTCTTCGCAGTCAAGCCCTCGCCGTTCTTTCTGCTCGACGAGGTCGATGCGGCACTCGACGACGCAAACGTGGATCGCTTCAACGACCTGCTGCGGGAACGTGTCAAATCCTCACAGTTCCTGCTCATCACGCACAACAAGGGCACGATCGAGATCGCGAACACTCTCTTCGGCGTCACCATGCAGGAGCCGGGTCTCTCCAAGCTCGTCACCGTTGATCTTCTGCCGTAGACTCCCGCCGCGATGAGCCTGGAGACCCTGCACCTGGTTCTGTTCCTGTGGGTCGGTGCCTGCCTGGTGCTGCTGCTCACGAGCTTTGCAGTGGCGTTCCCCAGAGCCGTGCTCGCTCGCGATCGCCCCGTTCCCGCACTGAGGCGGGCTCCGGACCTCCGCTCGGGACTCGAGAGGAGCCGCCGAGCGTTGGTCGGACCTCTCGAGAGGCTGCTTCGGGGACGGGCGGAGCTCGATGCGGAGACCTTCAGCGAGCTCGAAGAGCTCCTGTTCGGAGCCGATCTCGGCGTGCGCACGGCGGAGGCGCTGCTCGAGAGCGCGCGCGAGGCCACGTCTCCCGCGGAGATCAAGACCCGTCTCGAGGCGCGCGCTTTGGAGATCCTGCGCGCCCAACCCTCTGCCGACGTACCGCGGAAGGCCCGCCCCCATGTGGTCCTCGTGGTCGGTGTCAACGGCTCAGGAAAGACGACGTCGATCGGAAAGCTCGCCGCGCGTTTCGGGCAGCAGGGCGACAGGGTGCTGGTCGCGGCGGGCGATACCTTCCGCGCGGCGGCCATCGAGCAGCTCGGCGTCTGGGCGGACCGCGCCGGCGCTGAGATCGTGAAGGGTAGTCCTGGGGGCGACCCGGCCGCGGTAGCCTATGACGCTGTGAAGGCGGCGTGCGCCCGTGACTTCGACGTGGTCATCGTCGACACGGCCGGCCGGCTGCAGACCGACCGCGGCCTGATGGACGAGCTGGCGAAGATCTCCCGAGTGCTGCAGAAAGAGATCCCGGATGCACCTCACGAGGTACTACTGGTCCTCGACGCGAACACGGGACAGAACGCGATCCGCCAGGCGCGTGAGTTTGCCGACGCGGTGGCCGTCTCGGGGATCATCCTCTGCAAGCTCGATGGGACAGCCAAGGGCGGGGTTGTCCTGGGCATTGCCGAGGAGGTCGGGCTACCCGTGCGCTACGTGGGGCTCGGAGAAGGGCTGGAGGATCTTGCCGACTTCGTGCCGGAGGAGTTTGCCGGCGCGCTGTTCTCCCCTATAGAAGGTTAGGGAGCGCTCATGTACGTCTTGGCCCTCGACCAGGGCACCACGAGCTCGCGCGCGATCCTGTTCGACGAGTCCGGGCGCAGCGTCGCGAGCGAAGCGCACGAGTTCCAGCAGCACTATCCCCAGCCGGGCTGGGTCGAGCACGATGCGAACGAGATCTGGGACACTCAGCTGCGCGCGCTTCGAGGCGTCGTCGGTCGAGCGGGAGCTCGCTACGCTGAGATCGCGGCCATCGGCATCACGAATCAGCGCGAGACGACCGTCATCTGGGAGAGGTCGACCGGGCGGCCTATCTGTCCGGCCATCGTGTGGCAATCGCGGCAGACGACACCAATCTGCGAAGAGCTCAAGCAGCGCGGGCTCGAGCCCCTCTTCACGGAGCGTACCGGTCTTCTGCTGGACCCCTATTTCTCCGGAACCAAGATCAAGTGGATCCTCGACAATGTCGCTGGCGCGCGCGATGGCGCTGTGCGTGGGGAGCTGGCCTTTGGAACGATCGACAGCTGGCTCGTCTACAAGCTCACGGGCGGAAGAGTTCACGCTACGGAGTACAGCAACGCGTCCAGGACCTTGATCTACGATCTTCACGCCCTGCGCTGGGATCCCGAGCTGCTTGAGGCGCTGGATATTCCGGCGGCGCTGCTCCCGGAGGTTCGCGACTCCAGCGGCGAGTTCGGGCGGACCGACGCAGAGCTCCTTGACGGCGCGAGCATCCCGATCTCGGGGATGGCGGGCGATCAGCAGGCGGCGCTGTTCGGTCAGACATGCTTCGACCGTGGAGCGACGAAGAACACGTACGGCACCGGCTGCTTCATGCTGATGAACACGGGGACCGTGCCGCACCGCTCCGAGTCCGGGCTGCTCACGACGATCGCATGGGGGGTGGACGGCACGATCGAGTACGCGCTCGAGGGCTCGGTCTTCGTGGCGGGCGCGGCGATCCAGTGGCTGCGTGACGAGCTGGGGTTGCTCAAAGACGCGGCGGAGAGCGAGGCGATTGCACGCTCCGTCGAAAGCACCGGCGGGGTCTACCTTGTGCCTGCCTTCACCGGCCTGGGCGCCCCCTACTGGGACCCCGAGGCGCGCGGGACCCTGGTCGGTCTCACGCGCGGCTCGGGTCGCGCCCACCTGGTGCGCGCGGCGCTCGAATGCATCGCCTATCAGAGCGCGGAGGTGCTGCGCTGCTTCGAGCAGGATACGAAGCTCACGATCCCCCAGCTCCAGGTCGATGGCGGCGCTGCTGCGAACGACTTCTTGATGCAGTTCCAGGCCGACCTGCTCGGGATACCCGTGCGACGTCCCGTCGTGCACGAGACGACGGCCCTTGGCGCCGCCTACCTCGCAGGCCTGGCGGTCGGGTTCTGGGAGAACCGCGAGCAGATCCGGGCGAACTGGCAGGAGGATCGCGCCTTCGCGCCGCAGCTGGATCCCGCCATCCGTGACGAGCTCATGGCGGGCTGGCAGCACGCCGTGGAGCGGTCCCGAAGCTGAGCGTGATCATCATCGCACACCGAGGCGCCTCGGCGGACGCACCGGAGAACACATCGGCTGCTTTCGAGCTTGCGATCGAGCAGGGCGCCGACATGATCGAGACCGATCTGCATCTGCTGCGCGATGGGGCCGTCGGTCTCACCCACGACGGCACCGTCGGAGGACTGACCGTTGGGAGGCTGACGCTCGAAGAGCTGCGAAAGCACCGCCCCGCCACGCCGAGTCTGAGCGAGACGCTCGATGCCTTCGCCCGGCGCGTTCCGTTCAACCTCGAGGTCAAGCGCGGGGAGACCGAGTATCCCGGGCTGGAGCAGCGTGCGCTCGAGCTCGTGCGCGAACACCGCGTGTTGGAGCAGACGGTCTTCTCATCGTTCTTCGATTCCGTGCTGCACCGGATCCGCGAGCTCGAGCCACTCGCGCGGATCGGACTTCTGGTCTCCACCCGATCCGCGAGAAACGTCGAGCAGCGAGCGGGCTCGCTCGGAGCGGAGGCCGTTCACCTGCACGCGTCGCTCTCGAGTCCCGAGCGCATCCAGACGCTCCACGCGCGCGACCTGATGGTACGCGTCTACACGGTCGACGAACCCGCGGAGCAGCAGCGCCTCATCGATCTTTCCATCGATGGGGTCTTCACCAACGTGCCAGGGAGCCTGCGCGCGCTCTTGTCCTCGCGGGCTCAGTTGGCGTTCGGGTCGTTGAAGGCGCGGACGAAGGTCAGCACCAGGATCTTGAGATCGAAGAGCAGCGACCACCGACGCAGGTAGGCGATGTCGTTCTCGAGGCGCTTCTCGATCGGTGTGTTGCCACGACAGCCGTTGACCTGTGCCCAGCCCGTCATGCCACCCTTCATCTTGTGGCGCAGCATGTAGCCCGGGAACTTCTTCCGGAACTCCTGGATGAACTCGGGCCGTTCGGGTCGAGGCCCGACCAGGCTCATCTCGCCCACGAGCACGTTCCAGAGCTGAGGGATCTCGTCGAGGTTGAAGCGGCGCAGAAAGCGGCCGAGCCGCGTGCGTCGCGGGTCGTCATTCGTTGCCCAGACGGGCCCCGTGTCGTCCTCGGCGTCAGAGGTCATGGTGCGAAACTTCAGCATTGTGAAGAGCTGGCCGTCGAGTCCCATCCGCTCCTGAGGGTAGAGGATGCGGCCAGGCGAGCTGAGCCGCACGCCGAGGGCGATGGTCGCGATGACGGGAGCACCGACGACAAGTCCAACCGCAGAAACCACGATGTCGATCAGCCGCTTTGCCACCTGGGGCCAGCCGAGTAGCGGAGACTCGACCACTCGCACCATGGGAAGACCATCCAGGTCGTCGATCCCGGCCTGGACGGTGTTCAGTCCGAGCAGGTCCGGAACGATCCGAACTCCCGCCGTCGTGTCGTGCAGCTCGAGAATCATCTTGTTCGGGTCGGCGGGGTCGCTGCGATCCAGGGCGATTGCGACCTGGGCGATCTGCTGGTCGAGGACGATCTTTTGCAGGTCCCCGTAGGTCCCGAGATGCGGTGGGAAGGTCCCTCCGAGGCCCGCGCTCGACGGACCGAGGAAGCCGACGATGTGAAAGCCCATTTCGGGGTGCTCGTGGAAGCGGGTGTATGCCTCCCGAGCGAGAGCACCGGTGCCCACGATGAGCAAGCTCTGCGTGTTCATGCCCCGGCGCCGGAGCTCGTGGAGCCCCACGTACATCGCGGTGCGCGCGACCACGAGGCCGAAGAAGCTCGTCAGGAGGAAGACGAGCACCGTGAGCCGCGAGACCCAGAACTGCTGCGCGAAGAACGTGGCGATGACGAGGATCACGGTTCCCAGCAGGGATACTTCTACGAGAGCGCGGCTGTCGCGAAAGACGGAGCGGCGCGCCTCGGGCTCGTAGAGTCCGCGATGATGGAGCAGCAGGTGCCAGAGGGGCAGGATCCCGACCAGTAGCCAGGCGTAGTTTTCAAAGGGCGTTCGTACGGGAGGAGGAGGAAACAATCCACTGTGAAAGCGGAGTGCGTACGCGCCGAGCCAAGCTGCAGCGACGATCGCGAGGTCGACCAGCCCGCAGGCTGTTCGGAAGATCTCGCTGTATTTTCGCAGCAAACCGCTCCCCCGCCGCCGCCTCGGAGGCGGAGACTATCCTGCAGGCGGTTCCCGTGTCAAAGTAAGGGCGAAGTCGCAGAGCGCGAGAGATCTTGGTTGATCTGCGCCGCCGCCTCGCGGCCCTCCGCGATCGCCCAGACGACTAGCGATTGGCCACGACGCAGGTCGCCCGCTGCGTAGACACGCGGAACGCTGGTCGCGTAGCCCTCCGTGGCGACATTGCCGCGCTCCGTCAGGTCTACACCGAGATCTTCGAGCAGTCCTTCACGGACCGGCCCAAGGAAGCCGAGGGCGAGAAGAACGAGGTCTGCGTCGAGCGTGAACTCGCTGCCGGGGATTGTCTCCATCGGACGGCGGCCGCTCGCATCGGGATCGCCGAAGCGCACGCGCGCGGCGTGCAGCTTCTGGAGCACGCCGTTCGACCCGGAAAACGAGGTCGTCGAAATCCCCCAGTCGCGCTCGCCCCCCTCTTCGTGGGAGGTGGAGGTGCGGAGGATCTGAGAGGGAAGGGGGTGGACGGGCCAGGGGGTGTTCGCCGTGCGGCCCTCCGGCGGCTTCTCGAGCAGCTCGAAGTTGTACACCTGCCTCGCGGCCTGGCGATGGCTCGTGCCTATGCAGTCGGACCCGGTATCTCCGCCGCCGAGGACGAACGTGTTGCCCCCGGTTGCCAGTATGTCGGCGCTCGGATCGAGCGAGTCTCCGGAGACGCGCCGGTTCTGCTGCTCCAAGAACTCCATCGCGAAGTGGACACCCGTGAGCTCCCGACCTGGTACGGGGAGGTCGCGCGGCGCCTCGGCTCCCCCCGTGAGCAGCACCGCGTCGAACTCTGCCAGCAGCTCTTCGGCCGATGTGTCGATCCCGACGTGGACCCCGGTGCGAAACTCCACGCCCTCCGCCTGCATGATCTCCGCGCGTCGGTCGATTACGTGCTTCTCGAGCTTGAAGTCCGGGATCCCATAGCGGAGTAGACCGCCGATCCGGTCCTTGCGCTCGAACAGCGTTACGTGGTGACCCGCACGATTGAGCTGCTGTGAGGCCGCCATTCCGGCGGGTCCCGAGCCAACGACCGCGACCCGCTTGCCGGTTCGCCTCGCGGGCGGTTCGGGCACGATCCAGCCCTCGGCAAAGCCCCGCTCGACGATCGTCTTCTCGATGAACTCGATCGTGACCGGTAGGTCGTTGATGCCGAGCACGCAGGCCGACTCGCAGGGAGCCGGGCAGATCCGCCCCGTGAACTCGGGAAAGTTGTTTGTGCGGTGCAGACGCTGCAGCGCGTCGTGCCACTTCCCCCGATAGACCAGGTCGTTCCAGTCGGGAATGATGTTCCCGAGCGGGCAGGCGTCGTTGCAGAACGGCACACCGCAGTCCATGCAGCGCGCGCCCTGGGTGCGGATCTCATCCTCGCTCGGCTCGGTATAGACCTCGAGGTAGTCCCGCACTCGCCGCCCGACGTCCCGCTTGGTGGGCGTATCCCGGACGTACTCCATGAAGCCCGTCACCTTGCCCATCAGTAGTCGCTCTCGCCGAACTCGATTCCCATCAATGCGCGCTTGTAGTCGCGCGGCATGACCTTCGCGAAGTTGGGCCACGTGGTTTCCCACTTCTCCAGGATTCGCTCCGCGAGATTGCTTCTGGTGTGGCGGAAGTGGGCCTCGATGAGCTCGCGCAACTCGGCCTCGTCGTCCTCGTTCTCGATCCGTTCCAGATCGACGAGCCCGGGGTTGTACAGCTCGGGCAGCCTGGTGTCCGGGTCGAGCACATAGGCGATTCCGCCGCTCATACCGGCCGCGAAGTTGCGCCCAACCGGTCCGAGGATGGCCGTGCGTCCGCCCGTCATGTACTCGCAGCCGTGGTCTCCGACGCCCTCGACGACGGCGTGGGCACCGCTGTTCCGGACCATGAAGCGCTCACCAGCCACACCGTTGAAGAAAGCCTCGCCGGAGGTCGCGCCGTACAGGGTGACGTTGCCGACCACAATGTTCTTCGACGCGTCGAAGGTGGAGAGCGGGTTCGGATGGATGATCAGGCGCCCACCCGATAGTCCCTTCCCTGTATAGTCGTTCGAGTCGCCCACGAGGACGAGCGTGATTCCGTGGGGGATGAAGGCGCCGAAGCTCTGTCCCGCGCTGCCGGTGAAGCGGATGCGGATCGTGTTGTCGGGCAGTCCCTCGAGACCGTGCCGGTTGGAAACCGCGCTGCCCAACATCGTTCCCACGGTTCTGTTTACATTGCTGATGGGGAGGCTCAGCTCGACGGGCTGCATTCGCTCGACTGCGGGCTTGCAGAGCCGGATCAGCTCGACGTCGAGTGCCTCATCCAGCGAGTGGTTCTGCCCCTCGACGTGACGGATCGCGACATCTTCGCGCGGCGCCGTTGGGCGGTAGAGGAGTGCTGAGAAGTCGAGCCCCTCCTCGAGTTTCCAGTGAGAGATCGAGGGATCGGGCTCGAGCAGGTCGGGACGGCCGATCAGGTCCTCGAGCTTTCGGAAACCGAGCGTGGCCAGGATCTCGCGCGTCTCCTCGGCGACGAAGCGGAAGAAATTGATCGCGTGCTGGGGGTCGCCGGTGAACTTCTTGCGCAGCGCCTCTTCCTGGGTCGCGACGCCGACCGGACAGGTGTTCAGGTGACAAACGCGCATCATGATGCAGCCCAGCGTGACCAGCGCGATGGTGCCGAAGCCGAACTCGTCGGCCCCGAGCATCGCCCCGATCACCACGTCCCGGCCCGTCCGCAGCTGTCCGTCTACGTGGACGCGAATCCGGCCCCGCAGATCGTTCATCACGAGGGCCTGCTGGGTTTCCGAGAGCCCGATCTCCCAGGGCACCCCGGCGTGCTTGATCGACGTTTGCGGCGAGGCGCCCGTGCCTCCGGAGGCGCCAGCGATCTGGACCGACTCCGCGTGGCCCTTCGAGACGCCCGCTGCGATCGTGCCTACGCCCGTGACAGATACAAGCTTGACGCTGATGTCCGCGTTCGGGTTCGAGTTCTTGAGATCGTGGATCAGCTGAGCCAGGTCCTCGATCGAGTAGATGTCGTGGTGAGGGGGCGGCGAGATCAATCCTACCCCCGGTGTCGAGCTGCGAACACGAGCGATGGTGCGGTTGACCTTGTGGCCTGGCAGCTGTCCGCCCTCGCCGGGCTTGGCACCCTGCGCCACTTTGATCTGGAGCTCCTTCGCGTTCGTGAGGTACCAGCTCGTGACGCCAAAGCGGCCGGAGGCCACCTGCTTGATCGCGCTGCGGCGCGAGTCGCCGTTCGGATCTGGAGTGAAGCGCGCAGGATCCTCTCCGCCCTCTCCGCTGTTGCTCTTGCCGCCGATGCGGTTCATGGCGATCGCGAGTGTCTCGTGTGCCTCGGCGCTGATCGACCCGAAGGACATCGCGCCGGTACAGAAACGCCGCATGATGTCTTCGATCGGCTCCACGTCTTCGAGAGGGATCGGGTCGCGCTTCTTGAAACGGAGCATCCCGCGGATGGTGAACAGGCTCTTGCTCTGATCGTTGATGGTCTGCGCATAACGCTTGTAGAGCTCGTAGTCGTCGGTTCGCGTGGCTTGCTGCAGCGTGTGGATCGTCTTGGGGTCGAGCAGGTGCCGCTCGCCGTTACGTCGCCACTGGTACTGCCCGCCCACGTCCAGCTCGCTCTCGCTCTGTACCGTCACGGGATAGGCGCGCTCGTGCCTGCGCCCGGCCTCCTCGGCGATCGTCTTGAGGCCGACCCCTCCGATCCGGCTCGCGGTCTCGGAGAAGAACTCGTCGACCACGTCTCGCCGCACGCCCACGGCCTCGAATATCTGTGCCCCCCGATAGCTGGCCAGCGTCGAGATACCCATCTTGGCGAAGATCTTGAGCAGCCCCTTTCCCAGCGCCTTGATGTAGTTTTGAAGCGCCTCCTCGTGTGTGAGATCCGCTGGTACGAAGGCGCCGTCGTCCACCATTCGGGCGAGCGACGAGAGCGCGACGTAGGGGTTGATCGCGCCCGCGCCATACCCGATCAGGAGGGCGAAGTGCGCGACTTCGCGCGCCTCGCCCGTCTCCACCACGATCCCGCACTCCATCCGCTTGCCTTCACGGATCAGGTGGTGATGCACCGCGCCCGTCGCGAGCAAGCTCGGAATCGGGATGTGGTCGGGTCCGGCGCCGCGGTCGGAGAGCACCAGGATGTTTGCGCCGCCACGGATGGCCTCCACCGCCTGCTCCTGCAGGCGATCGAGCGCGTGGCGCAAGCTCGCATGCAGATCGGCGCCAGCGTCGAAGACGATCGGGAGCGTGACCGCTCTGTAGTGCGGGTGATCGATCTGGCGGATTCGCTCGAGCTCGGAGTCCACGAGGATTGGCTGGTCCAGCTCGAGCACCCTGGCGTGCTCGGGCGTCTCGACCAGGCAGTTCCGCTCTGTGCCGAGCGTGCTTATGAGCGACATGACGCTGTCTTCTCGTGTCGAGTCGATCGCGGGATTCGTGACCTGCGCGAAGACCTGCTTGAAGTAGTTGAAGAGCAGCTGGGGCTGATCGGAGAGCGCGGCGATCGGCGTGTCGTTGCCCATGGACCCCGTCGCTTCCATACCCGTCGTGATCATCGGTGCAAGCAGGATGCGCTGGTCCTCGAACGTGTAGCCGAACATGCGCTGGCGTGTGAGTAGGTCCGTCTCGCCGTCCTGCACCGGTCGCTCTGCCCGCGCCGGCAGCTCGTTCAGCTTGGCCAGGTTCCCGCTCACCCACTCAACGTACGGCCGCCGCGCTGCGTACTCGGTCTTGAGCTCCTCGTCGGGGATGATCCGACCCTCTTCGGTGTCGATGAGCAGCATGCGCCCGGGCTGGAGCCGGCCTTTGTAGGTGACCGCCTCGGGATCGATCGGGAGCACGCCCGTCTCCGAGGCGAGCACCACGAAGTTGTCTTTGGTCACCCAGTAGCGCGACGGGCGCAGGCCGTTGCGGTCGAGGACGCCGCCCACGCGCCGCCCGTCCGAGAAGGCCATCGAAGCAGGGCCGTCCCAGGGCTCCATCAAACACTGGTTGTAGCGGTAGAAGGCCTTCTTCTCGGCAGGCATGAGCGGATCGCGATCCCACGCCTCTGGGATCAGCATCATCATGGCGTGCGGCAGGGTGCGCCCCGACAGCACCAGGAACTCGAGCGCGTTGTCGATCTGGGCGGAGTCGGACGCCCCGCCCCGGATGACCGGGAAGATCTTCTCCAGGTCGTCTCCCCAAAGCTCGGACTCCATGATCGACTGCCGCGCGCGCATCCAGTTGTAGTTGCCGCGGATGGTGTTGATCTCGCCGTTGTGACACAGGTACCGGAAGGGCTGGGCGAGATCCCAGGTCGGCCAGGTGTTCGTGCTGTACCGCTGGTGAATGACCGCGATCGCAGTCTCCATCGCGGGGTCGGCCAGATCCGGGTAGAACTCCTTGATCTGGAACGCCAGCAAGAGCCCCTTGTAGACGAGGGTCCGGCAGGAAAAGCTCAACACGTAGAAGTGCGCTCCCGCGTCGGGCCCGACGGTGTGCTCGATCAGCTTGCGGATCACGAAGAGCTTTCGCTCGAAGGCATCCTCGTCCAGCCCAGCTCCGCGCAGGACGAAGACCTGGCGGATCTCGGGGCGGGTTTCGCGAGCCATGCGGCCGATTGCGTCCGGCTGCACCGGAACGTTGCGCCAGCCAAGGATGTGCTGGCCTTCCTCGGCGATGATTGCCTCGATGCGCTCCTCGCACAGACGCCGCTTCTCTTCCTCGCGGGGCAGAAAGAGCATGCCCACGCCGTACTCGCCCGGAACGGGCAACCGCAACCCGAGTCGCTGTCCCTCCTTCTCGAGAAAGCGATGGGGCATCTGCATAAGCAAGCCGGCGCCGTCGCCGGTCTCTGGATCGCTCCCCGCAGCCCCGCGGTGCGTGAGGTTGACGAGTACCTGTAGGCCCTTCTGGACGAGCTCGTGGGACTGACGACCGTCGATGTTGCAGACGAAGCCGATCCCGCACGCGTCGTGTTCGAAGCGGGGATCGTAGAGTCCCTGGCGTGTCGGCGTGATCAGACGGGCCATCCCCTAGTCTAGCCTAACGGACGCTCAGAAAGAGTGTCAAGAAGACGAGCACGCCGGGCTTGACGGGAGGCCGCCGTCGGTGAACCATCCCTGTTGTCCCGTTCCCTCCTCGCAAAAGGGTGAGCCCGATGACGGAATATGCAGCGCAGCTGGACGCCCGGCCGCCCCTCGAAGCACGCGGGGAGGGCGACCTGCTGGACGTGCTGGAGGATCGGCTCAAGGTCCTGTTGGAACGGCACCGAGTTGCTCTTCGCGAATGCGACGACCAGCGTCGAGAGCTCCAGGAGCGGGACCGTGTGATCGCAGGGCTAAATGCCCGCATCGCCTCGCTGGAAAAGCTCCGCGCCGACGCGCGCGGCAGGATCGAGCGGCTGATCGACGAGGTCGAGCGCCTGGAGCGAGGCCTGGACAGCGAAGCGAGAGCATAGATGGCGACCGCCGGCACCAACCCGCAGGGCGAGGCGCAGCTCAACACCATCAAGATCATGGGGCACGAGTACCGCGTGCGTAGTGACTCGGACCCCGAGCACCTGCAGCAGGTGGCGAGCTACCTCGACGAGGTGCTCCGCGAGGTCTCCCAGTCGACGACGGATACGCAGAACGCTGCGGTGCTTGCGGCGCTGAACCTGGCCAGCGAAGTGCTGGAGCTGCGACGCTTAGAGGCCGTTCCGCGGGAGCGGCTCCAGGCGCTGATCGATCTCGTCGATTCGGCCTGACGCGCCGTGCCAAAATCGCCGGCAGAGGCGCGAAAGCAGGTGCTGCGGGCCGCGTTGCGCACAGCTCCGCCGGCTGGTCGCCCTGCGGCGGCGCGCGCCATCCTCGAGAAGCTGCTGCAGCTCTCGGAGCTCAACGGCTGCCGAATCGTCTCGTTGTACGCGGCCATCGACGACGAGGTTCCCGTCGAGACCGCCATTTCGCAGCTGCGAGGGCGAGGGGTGCGCACCGTGTTCCCCCGGGTCGAAGGGGCCGAGCTCGCGTTCTTCGAGGTCGAGGGCCTGGAGGTTCTCGAGCCTGGTTACGCCGGTATTCGCGAGCCCGCGAACGGGTCGGTCCGAGTCGGCCCAGAGCGTGTGGACTTCTTATGCGTACCGGGCATGCTCTTTGATCGGCGCTGCTGCCGGCTGGGTCGCGGCCGGGGTCACTTCGATCGCTTGCTTGCGACCGTACGCCCTGACGCGTGCCGCGTGGGCTGCAGCTACGCCGATCGGATCGTGGAGACCCTTCCAGAAGAGAGCTGGGATGTGCCCATGCACATGGTCGTGACGGAGCAAGAGGTCATCCGGAGTGAATCCCTCGGTCGATAGTCAGCTCGAGACTTTCCGTGCCCGCACGGTGGACCTTCATTCCGAGCAGGACCTGGTGGCAAAGCTCGCGGAGGGGCGCCCCCTGCGCATCAAGCTCGGCTGCGACCCCTCCGCTCCGGATTTGCACATCGGCCACGTGGTCCCGCTCGACAAGCTGCGTGAGCTGCAAGAGCTCGGTCACACGATCATCTTCCTGATCGGAGACTTCACTGCCATGATCGGCGACCCGTCCGGGCGCAGCAAGACGCGGCCAGCGCTTCGCCGGGAAGAGGTGCAGGCGAACGCCAGGACCTACACCGATCAAGTCGGCGCGGTACTCGACCCACAGCGCATCGAGGTGCGTTACAACAGCGAGTGGATGGACCGCCTCACGAGCTCCGACATGATTCGCCTCGCCTCGCACCAGCCTGTAGCTCGCATGCTCGAGCGCGATGACTTCAAGAAGCGCTTCCGCGGCGGCACGTCAATTGCGATCCACGAGTTCTTGTATCCGCTGGTTCAGGCCTACGACTCGGTCGCGCTCGAGGCGGACGTGGAGCTCGGGGGCACCGACCAGCTGTTCAACTTGTTGCTGGGGCGCGAGATCCAGCGTGCCTACGGACAGCCCGCCCAAGTGGTCATGACCCTGCCACTTCTCGAGGGGACCGACGGCAGCGAGAAGATGTCCAAGTCGTTGGGAAACGCCATCGGGCTACGCGAGGCGCCCGTGGAGATCTACGGCAAGACCATGTCGATCCCCGATGATCTCCTGCCTCGCTGGCTGGAGCTGCTGGGAGATCCTGGCGATCCGGCTCGATCGTGTGTAAATCCACGCGATGCCAAGGCTCGGCTGGCTCGCCAGCTGGTGGGGCGTTTTCACGGCGCCGAGGCCGCGGAGCGGGCCGAGCAGCACTTCGATCGGGTCTTTCGCCAGCGCCAGGCCCCCGAGCAGCTCGAGGTCTGGGAGGTCACTGCTGCAGACACGGAAGGCGCTGAGATCATTGAGATTATGGTGGCTGCGTCGTTCGCCAGCAGCCGCTCCGAGGCGCGCCGGCTGGTAGCCC
>CBDFGR010000002.1:0-1392500 GCA_965247115.1 Myxococcota bacterium | reverse complement strand
CAGGCGGCATCTCACGGCGGACGGAATTCGGGAGATCGTTCGAATCCGAGCAGACATGAACGATGGCGGAAAGCGGCGGTATTCCGACGAAGAGATCCTCGGCAGGCTAGAGAATCCTCAGAGACCATACGCCGAACGCACCTGAGAGCACTCAGGCGTGATGATATGGTCCGAGCTTCAGTGCGACCTGAAGAGCCAGGCGGAAACGACCTGGTCACCCGCGACTTGCGGGGAGTAACAAGCTTGAACGGTCCTAAGGTAGCGAAATTCCTTGTCGGGTAAGTTCCGACCTGCACGAATGGCGTAACGACTTCCCCACTGTCTCAACCAGGGACTCAGCGAAATTGAAATGACGGTGAAGATGCCGTCTACCCGCGATCAGACGGAAAGACCCCGTGCACCTTTACTGCAACTTCACACTGGGCTTCGGCCTCGTATGTGTAGGATAGGTGGGAGGCTTTGAAACTGGGACGCCAGTCTCGGTGGAGCCAATCTTGAAATACCACCCTTACGCGTCTGAAATCCTAACCGTGGCCCGTTATCCGGGTCCGGGACAGTGTGTGGTGGGTAGTTTGACTGGGGCGGTCGCCTCCTAAAGAGTAACGGAGGCGCACAAAGGTCCACTCAGGCTGATTGGAAACCAGCCGTAGAGTGCAAAGGCATAAGTGGGCTTGACTGTGAGACTTACAAGTCGAGCAGGGACGAGAGTCGGTCTTAGTGATCCGGTGGCTCCGCATGGAAGGGCCATCGCTCATCGGATAAAAGGTACGCCGGGGATAACAGGCTTATAGCGCCCAAGCGTTCACAGCGACGGCGCTGTTTGGCACCTCGATGTCGGCTCGTCACATCCTGGGGGTGAAGCAGCTCCCAAGGGTTCGGCTGTTCGCCGATTAAAGTGGCACGCGAGCTGGGTTTAGAACGTCGTGAGACAGTTCGGTCCCTATCTGTCGTGGGCGCAGGAGATTTGAGGGGAGCTGTCCCTAGTACGAGAGGACCGGGATGGACGCACCTCTAGTGTACCGGTTGTCGCGCCAGCGGCACCGCCGGGTAGCTACGTGCGGAATGGATAACCGCTGAAGGCATCTAAGCGGGAAGCCCACCTCGAGATGAGATCTCCCTCAGGCTTCGGCCTGCTGAAGACCCCTTCAAGACCAGAAGGTTGATAGGCCGGGTGTGGAAGCGCAGTAATGCGTGGAGCTAACCGGTACTAATCGGTCGTGAGGCTTGACCCTCTTCGTTCGCTCTTCATGGCGATGCTCAGCGTCTGCACACGAGTTCCGCGATTCACGTTTTTCCCACCGTCTATAGAGTGGGGGCCACACCCGATCCCGTCCCGAACTCGGAAGTTAAGCCCCACTTCGGCGATGGTACTGCCGGGTTATCCCGGTGGGAGAGTAGCGCGACGGTGGGTTTTCTCCTCAGAACCCCGCTCGGCTCAGGCCGAGCGGGGTTCTGCGCGTTTGGACGCGACAAAGCGGACTTGAGTGCCTTTCTGCGGCGGCAACTCAAGTCGTGAGCGCAGGGCTCCGAACCTGCCGTAGGGGTCGACCCGGTCCCCCACACGCTCACTTGGAGGAAGTTGTGCACGTGAGAGCTCCGGCTGCTGTTCTCGGTGTCGTCGTCATTGCGATTGCAGGGCTCGTATCGAGCGGCTGTGTGGATGGGGGCGGCTGGGACGGAGCCCGCCAGCGCGACACCGTCGCAGGGTACTATCGCTTCCTGCGAGACAACCCTGGCACGCGCTACGAGCTACGAGCGCGCGAGCGAATCGCCTACCTCCGGGTGCTGTCCCACAAGTCGATCGAGGCGTTCGAGGCCTTCGACCGTGATTTCCCTAACAGCAAGCTGCTCCGCGAGCTAGACGCGGCTCTGGAGCCGCTCTACTTCGAGCATGCCCGAAAGACCAACACGTCGCGGGCCTATCAGGGCTTCCTCGAGGCCTATCCCGACGGTGCGCTTGCCTCCAGAGCGGAGGGAAACCTGATGTACGTCGAGGTCGTGAGCAAGGAGCCGAGACCTGGAACGCTCCAGGCGTTCGTCGACCAGTATCCCGAGAGCGACTTCGCGAGCGATGCCGAGCACACGCTGGACCTTTTTCACCTGCGCCAGGAGACACAGATCCGGACTCTGGGCGTTCGTGTCGAGGTCGCCCCGAACGTGACTCAACCGAACCGCGTGCGCCGCGGCTTTGCAGCGCTGGTCGCACGCCAGTATCAAGAGATCGGCGTCACCGTCAGCCTGATCGCCCCGGGTGAAGGCCTCTCACCGGGCATGGACGCCTGGATGCGGATCGATTACGAGGAGCCGCCGGCGGCCGGTGTCTTCGGCGGTCGTACGGTGATCTCGCGCTGCCGCGTCCGCCTCTACCACAAGGACAGTGAGGACCCGGTCTGGGACCGCACCTTCGACGCTCCCGCCGATCACCACCTGAAGGGAGCGTACGGCAGGGACAAGACGCTATTCGGAAACTCTGCGTACCGCTTCTGGAAAAGCTTCTTCGTTCCCGTTTCCACGTGGGCGACGTCGCACAGCCGGGCACAGCGGATCGATTACCTGGACGAGGTCTCCGCGATCGATGTCCAGGGCAGTCGAGCGGTCCTGCTGTATCTGAGGGGCGGCTTCGACCTGATGGACGTCTCCTCTCCGATGAAGCCCGAGGTTCTGGAGCGCTTTCGTCGAGAGCACGACCTGTCGAGGTGGACGGGTATCAAGCTGCTCGGCCAGGACCTGGTGTTGGCGTACGGACCGGACGGAATCGAGCTGATCGAGCTCACTCAGCCGGACCCGAAGCGTCTGGGACGCTGGGAGATCCACGAGGTGGGCGCGGTGCGCTCCGTCGCTCTCTACGACCAGACCCTGCTCTTCGCGAGCACTCAGGGTGTGTACGCCATGCGGCTACAGAACAAACCCCTCGTCCCCCATCGCTTGCTCGAGGGCGAGTACGTGGGGCTCGAGATCGCCAAGCCCTTCATCTTCCTCGTGCGGCCGAACCGCGTCGAGGTGAGCTCCGCCAAGCACCTGGTCCGTCACCTGAGCGGCTCACGCCTGCCGCTGGGCAAGCTCTTCGGTGCCTACAAGGCCAGGCTGTACGGCAGGTCGCTGTTCGTGTTCGGCAAGGAGACTGTCGTCGAGGTGAGCGTTGCAGTACCCGCGCGTCCCAAAGTGGTTGCGAAGCTGGAGCCGGAAAAGTTCGGCAACCTGAACGACATGGCGGCCTCCGGACAGAACCTCTACCTGCTCGGGAGCCACGGCCTGCAGATTTCCGGCCCGAGTGGGAGCTGGATCTCGGATGCGATCCAGGTCGAGGCCGACGCTGGGCTCGTACGCAAGGGCCGCTTCGCATTTCTCGTGGGCAAGCGCAGTCTCGAGGTGATCGACCTGGGTCCCTACTACGCGGGGGTCCCGGCCAACTCTCACTGAGGGTCCCTCAGGAAAGCTGGCTCAAGCGTTCGAAGAAATCCGGGAACGTCTTGGCGACGCACTCCGGATCCTCGATCACGATCCCGTCCACGGCGAGTCCCGCAATGGCAAAGCTCATCGCCATGCGATGGTCTCCGTAGGTCGAGATTCGTGCGGGCTTGATGCGCTCGGGCGGATCGATGATCAGGTCCGTCTCGGTGGTTTCCACATGGGCCCCGAACTTCTCCAGCTCGCACTCGAGCGCCGCCATTCGGTCCGTCTCTTTCACGCGCAGGTTCCAGACGTTGCGGATGCGAGTCTGGCCGTGTGCCAGGCAGGCGACGACCGCCAAGGTGAGCGCGCTGTCCGGCAGCGCATTCAGGTCCACGTCGATGCCGTGCAGATAGCGGGGACCTCGCACAGAGATCGAATCGACCGCGCGATCGACGGCGCACCCCATTCGCTCGAGCACCTCGACGAAGCGCACGTCCGATTGGGTTGAGGCCACCGTGAGCCCCTCGACCTTGACCCTGCCTCCCGTGATGGCGGCGGCCGCGAAGAAATAGGTGGCCGCCGTGGCGTCGGGCTCGATCTTGTAGGCCCGCGGGCGATAGCGCTGATCCGCCGAGACCCGGAAGGTCTGCTCGGTAGGAGTCTCGGTCGCGACGCCGAACGCGTTCATGGTGTCGAGCGTCATGTCCACGTAAGGTCTCGACGTGATCGCCTTGGAGGTCACCTTGACACCCTTCTCTGACATGGGTGCCACCATGAGCAGCGCCGAGAGGAACTGGCTCGATTGGCTGGAATCGATCGTGACCTCACCGCCGGGAAAGGATCCCCCCTGTACGGTTACTGGAGGGCAGCTCGCCACCGTGCGTACCGACCCACCGAGCGCACAGAGTGCCTCCGCCAGCGGCTGAATCGGGCGCTCCCGCATGCGCGCGGAGCCATCCAGTACCACACGGCCCGGTACCAGCGCTGCCAGCCCTGTCAGGAAGCGCATGGTCGTTCCCGAGGCGCCACAATCGAGCGCGTGGAGCGGGATGGCGAACTCGCCGCCAACACCGCGTACGTGCAGTGCGTCGCCATGCTCCGTGACCTCGACTCCCAGGCGACCCAGGGCCCCGATCATCACGCGGGTGTCTTCCGAGTCGAGCCACCCCAGGAGCTGGCTTTCCCCGCTGGCCAGGGACGCGCAGATCAGGGCCCGGTTCGTGAAGCTCTTGGAGCCGGGAACGGACAGCGTCGCATCGGGCGCGGGGATTGACTGGAGCGCGAGTTCCGACATCGGCGGCGGAGGGTAGCACACCTCTAACCTCTTGAAACGCAAGGACAATCCAAGAAAGCGCCGCACGCGTCCCGCGTTGACCACCAGGGGCCGAGACGATACCTTGGCGACGCCCGATGCCGAGATACCGCTTGCTGACACCCGGGCCCGTCGCCGTTCCGGAACGCGTGCGGCTCGCCATGGCCCAAACGCTCGTGCACCACCGTGCGCCCGACTTCTTGCCCGTCTTCGAAGAGGTTCGCCGAGAGCTCAGGAAGGTGTTCCAGACCGAGCGAGATGTCCTGGTTTTAGCCAGCTCGGGCACCGGCGGCATGGAGGCTGCCGTCGCGAACATCCTGAGCCCCGGGGACAAGGCCATTGTGGTGCGAGCCGGCAAGTTCGGAGAGCGCTGGTCCGAGCTGTGCGCGAGCTTCGGCATCGAGACCGAGAACGTGGACGTCGAGTACGGGCAGGCGGTCGATCCAGCCGCCGTCCGAGCTGCATTCGAGCGAGCTCCAGCAGCCCGCGCGTTGCTCGTTCAGGCTTCCGAGACGTCCACCTGCGTTTATCATCCCGTGAAGGAGCTGGCGCAGCTGGTTCACGAGGCGCCCGAGCGGATGATCATCCTCGACGGGATCAGTGCCATCGGCGTGCACGACATCCCGATGGACGAGTGGGAGCTCGACGTCGTGGTCTCGGGAAGTCAGAAGTCCTGGCTGTTGCCGCCAGGACTCGCGTTTGTCGCCCTCTCCGAGCGCGCCGAACGCGCGGTACACGCATCTACGAACACTCGCTATTACTTCGACCTGCGCGCGGAGCTCGCGAGTCAGGGTGCCAACCAGACTGCGTATACGCCCGCCGTGTCGCTCATCGCAGGCCTGCGCGAGGCGCTCAGCATGCTGCTGGAACGGGGTCTTCCCGCAGTTTTTGCCAAGCACGAGGCGTTGGCCCGGGCTACACGATCCGCCATGACGGCGCTCGGGCTCGAGCTGCTCGCACCCGATTCACCCTCCTTCGCGTGCACCGCGGTGCGCGTTCCGGCTGGCGTCGACGGCACGCTGCTCATCAAACACTTACGCGACCGCTACGACTTCACGCTGGCGGGAGGGCAGGGCGAGCTTGCTGGCGAGATCTTCCGCATCGGTCACATGGGAGACGTCGACAGCTTCGACACGCTGGGTGCCATCGCAGCGGTGGAGATGACGCTCGCCGATCTCGGCTATCCGGTGAAGCTTGGAGAGGGCACGCGAGCAGCGACGGAGATCCTGCGCGACTTCCACGGAGACAAGGGCTAGGACGTGTTTCGCGTGCTGGTCTCGGACACGCTCTCCGACGAGGGGCTCGCCGTGCTCGAAGCCGAGGACGGGATCCAGGTCGAGCTCAGGCCCGGTATCGACGCCGACGAGCTGCGCCGGATCATTCCGGACTACGACGGCCTGATCGTGCGCAGTGGCACCAAGGTGACAGCGGACCTGCTCGAGGCTGCGAACAAGCTGCGTGTCATTGGGCGCGCGGGTATCGGGGTCGACAACGTCGACCTGAACGCGGCGACGGCGCGCGGCGTGATCGTGATGAACAGTCCCGAGGGAAACGCAATCACGACGGCCGAGCACGCGATCGCACTCATGACGTCGCTTGCGCGTCGCGTTCCGCAGGCAACGGCCAGCGTTCGCGCGGGCAAGTGGGAACGCTCGGAGCTCTCCGGCAAGGAGCTGTTCAACCAGGTGCTCGGCCTGATCGGCCTCGGGAACATCGGCTCCATCGTGGCCGATCGAGCCCGCGGTCTGCGCATGCACGTGATCGCCGTCGATCCCCTCGTCTCCGAGGAGCGCGCCCAGCACCTTGGCGTCGAGCTCGTGAATCTCGACGAGCTGTACCGGCGGGCCGACATCATCTCGGTCCACGTGCCCAAGACCCGCGACAACACGGCGCTCGTCGACGCGGAGGCATTCACCAAGATGAAGGACGGCGTGCTGCTGGTGAACGCGGCGCGGGGCGGGATCGTCTCCGAGTCGGCGCTGGTCGACGCGCTCGAAAGCGGCAAGGTGGCCGGCGCGGCCATCGATGTGTTCGAGTCGGAGCCTCCTCCCCCCGATCATCCTCTGCTACAGCGGGATGACGTCGTTCTCACGCCTCATCTCGGCGCCGCCACCATGCAGGCTCAGGTCAACGTAGCGATCGACATCGCCACGGAGGTACGGGACTACTTGAAGAGGGGAGCGGTGCGCAACGCGGTGAACCTGCCTTCCCTGTCGGCGGAGGAGCTGGAAGAGATCGGCCCGTTCATCGCACTCGGCGAGAAGCTCGGCTCTTTTCAGGGGCAGATTTGTCGGGACGGAATCCAGGAGATCGACGTGGAGTACGCGGGCCAGATCGCGGAGCAGAACGTGCAAGCCGTTACGATCGCCGTCCTCAAGGGCCTCCTCACGCCCTGGGTCGGTGACAGGGTCAACTACGTCAACGCGCCACACATTGCGCAGGAGCACGGCATACGCGTGATCGAGTCCAAGGCCGCGATCCCCGAGGACTTTGTGAGCCTGCTCACCGTGCGCGTTCGCACGCGAGAGGGCGAGCACCTGATCAGCGGCACGATCTTCGGCAGGACGCAGCCGCGCGTCGTGCGCGTGGACGACTTCCGCTTCGAAGCGATCCCGGAGGGTCCGACCTTCCTGGTCCGCAACATCGATCGACCCGGCGTCGTCGGCAGACTGGGAACTCTGCTCGGCGATGCGCACATCAACATCAACCGCATGCAGCTCGGTCTGCACCCGGAGACAGGCAAGGCAATGCAGCTGCTCAGCGTCGATCCCGTCCCCTCCGAAGAGGTGGTCGACGCTGTGCGCCGTCTCGACGGCGTCGAGAGCGCCCAGCTGCTCGATCTCGGCGAAAAGGTGACCTGAGCCATGCCCAACGTCGTGTGCGTCGGCGTCCAGTGGGGCGACGAGGGTAAGGGAAAGGTCGTCGACAACCTGGCCGCGCGTGCCGACCTGGTGGTCCGCTTCCAGGGTGGCCCGAACGCCGGGCACACGCTCGTCGTCGATGGAGAGACCACGGTTCTCCACCTGATCCCGTCAGGAATCCTGGTCTCGGGCACCCTGAACCTGATCGGTCCGGGAGTCGTCGTCGATCCCGACGTACTGTTCACGGAGCTCGATGGGCTCCGCGCCAGGGGTCTCGCGATCTCCCGCGACCGCCTGCGCGTCTCCGATCGAGCGCACGTGATCCTCCCGGTGCACACCGCGCTCGACAAGGCCCGCGAGGAGATTCGCTCGACCGCGATCGGGACAACGGGTCGGGGTATCGGCCCCGCCTACGAGAGCCGCGTTGCCCGCACGGGCATCCGTGTGCAAGACCTGCTGGACCCCGAGGCCCTCCCGGAGCGCCTCCAGGCAGCGCTCGCGGAGAGGAACTTCCTGCTCGAGAAGCTCTATGGATGGCCGCCGATCGACGAGCACGAGATGGCCGAGCGCGCCTTCGAGTGGGGAGAGAAGCTCGCGCCCTACATCGACGATACGGGCATCACGCTCGACCGCGCACTACGCGCCGGCAAGTCAGCTCTCCTCGAGGGAGCCCAGGGCACCCTGCTCGACATCGATCACGGGACCTACCCCTACGTCACGTCGTCGACCACGCTCGCGGGGGGCGCCTGCGCGGGTGCCGGCATTGGTCCCACACGGCTCGACTACGTGCTCGGCATCACCAAGGCCTACACCACGCGCGTCGGCGGCGGCCCGTTCCCCACCGAGGACACCGGCGCGGCCGGCGATCACCTTGGCAGCGTTGGACAGGAGTTCGGCGCGACCACGGGACGCAAGCGGCGCTGCGGCTGGCTCGACCTGGTGGTGCTGCGTCACGCCGTGCGCGTGAACGGCCTCACGGGTCTCGCGATCGGCAAGCTCGATGTGCTGACCGGCCTACCCGAGATCAAGGTCTGCCTCGCCTACCGGGCCGACGGCAAAGAGCTCGAGCACTTCCCGGCCAGCGCCACGCTGCTGGAACGCTGCGAGCCCATCTACCGCAGCTTCCCCGGCTGGAGCCAGCCCATCGAGGCCGCGCGCAGCTTCGAAGATCTCCCTCAGGAAGCACGCGACTACATCCACTGGATCGAGGACGCCCTCGAGATCCCCGCCGACCTGATCGGTGTGGGACCGGACCGCGACGCCACCATCGAGCGCGCCAACCCGTTCGACGTGACGAGCCGGTCCCCGGAGGTGTAGACGGCAATCGCCGACCGTAGCGAATAAAAAACGAAAGTAGTTCCTTGCTCGTCGCTGGTTGATCGACAACGATCTGAGCATGGCCCAACCCCAGGCACTCGAAGCGGCCGAGATCTTCCACGTGGCGTCGAGAGAAGCGTGGGAGCAGACAGGTCCGAACTATAGGGGCGACACGCTCGGATCAGAGGGCTTCATCCACTGCTCCACCGCGCAGCAAGTACTGCCCGTCGCGAACCTCCTCTTCCAAGGACGCGTGGATCTCGTTCTGCTGACGATAGCCCCGGAACAAGTCCAGGCGGAGATCCGCTACGAGAACCTCGAGGGAGGTACCGAGCTCTTCCCGCACATCTACGGACCCCTCGACCGAGCTGCCGTCGTATCCGTCGAGACCTTGAAGGCAGGCGCCGACGGATCCTTCGTCACACCGCCTTCGCTCGCACGCCGCACCTGAGCGGGTACCCTCGGCCTGCGGCGTTAGCTCAGTGGTAGAGCAGCGGGCTTTTAACCCGTCGGTCGTGGGTTCGACCCCCACACGCCGCACCAGAGTAGGAGCTACAGGGGCGGAGAGTCTCCCCTCAGTAGCGCTCGATCACCTGCTCGGCGAAGTCCTTGAAGATTTTGCGAGCGTTGGCCATTGGTGGTAGCAGCGTGATCTCGCGCAGACCCGCGTTCTCGGCCTGATGCAGCGTGTGGACGATCTCGTCTGGCTCGCCGACCAGCCCTCCGGAAGCGCGGATGATGTTTGGAGTCACGAAGCGGCGCTCTGCCGGCACCAGGTACGTGCAGTGGCCCTCGTGAATCTGCTGGTAGCGCTTGTGTTCCGGCGTCTCCATCTTCGCCACGTAGTCCAGATACTGCTCCCACTCGGGGGCGCACACCTCTGGCACGAACGCGGCGCTCCCCGACAGCTGATAAAGCTCGTACCAGAAGTGGATTGTGGCGCTCACCATCGACCCGACCTCGTCGATCACACGCTCCGAGCTCGAGCTTTCGCCGGGCTCCAGCACGCATGCGTAGCTGAGCGCCGCAACGTGGTAGTCCGGCCCGACCTCGCGCCCTCCGCGCGCTGCGCCCGCGCGAATGAGATCCATGCTGCCGCGAGCCCGCTCAGGCGGCTCGTTCCCCGCACACACCCGGCCATCGCCGAACTCTCCCGCGGCGCGCAGCGCGAGCGGGCCGTTCGCCGCGACGTAGATGGGGATCTCGTGCTCCACGTCGATGAAGCCGAGCTCGCGGTGCAAAAAGCGGATCTCACGCGTCTCGCCACCTTGCGTGTACTCGACCTCCTCGCCGCGCAGGAGCCCGCGCACCACGCGCAGGTGCTCGCGAAACTCGCGCGGCTTGACAGGATCGAAGCCCATCACGCGCACCGCCGTATGCCCGGTCCCGATGCCGAGAAATACGCGGCCCGGGGCGAGCCGGTTGATGGACGCGATCGAGTGAGCCGTGACCGGGGCAGGCCGCGTTCCCGCTATGGCGACCCCGGTCCCCAGGCGTAGGGTCGAGGTGTGCTCGGCTGCAAGGGCGAGCACAGCGTAGCAGTCCGACCAGATCATCTGCGAGTCTGGCACCCAGCCGCTGTCGTAGCCCAGGCTCTCCACGTAGGGCAGGAGCTGCCAGTCGTCGATCTTGGTAGCGACCGTAGCGCCGAACTTCATGAGCTGTCCTCCTCTGCTCGGAACGCAGGATCCCATTGTAGAGTGATCGAGGTCCGTTCAGGGGCAGGTCGGTGGGGCCGCTGGAAACGGGATTCCCGGCCGGTATAGACTTCGAGCCAGGTCCCCCACTCTCCAGCCGGCAAGTACTTGGCCGGGAGGACGCCCTGTGGAGCTGAGCTACGGCAAGGAATACGAGTTCTTTCGCGCCGAGGTACGGGAGTTTCTCGAGGCACACACAGACCGTGCCCCAAAGCGCCAGAGGCGCATGGGAGCGGGTCGACCGGGCCCTCAGCAAACGGCGTGGCAGAAGCTCCTGATCGGGCGCGGCTACCACGCGCGGACGGTTCCCTCGAAGTACGGCGGGCACGGCGGTGAGCCCGATCTGCTCAAAACCATCATCCTCGACGAGGAGTTCTCTGAGGCCGGCATCCAGGCGGGTCACGGGGGAATGGGCGTCACCTATCTCACGCCAACCTTGCTCGAGCACGGCACCGAGGAGCAGAGGCTCCGCTTCATCCGCCCAGCACTCACGGGTGAGGAGGCCTGGTGCCAGGGCTACTCCGAGCCTGGCTCGGGAAGCGACCTGGCCAGCCTGCAAACCTCGGCAAAAGAGGACGGCGACGACTTCCTGATCAATGGCCAGAAGATCTGGACGAGCCTGGCCCACATGGCCGACTGGATCTTCGTCCTCGTCCGCACGGAGCCCAACGAGTCGAAGCACGGGGGGATCAGCTACATCCTGCTCAAGATGGACACGCCGGGAATCGAAGTGAGCCCGCTGCGCACCATGACTGGCGCGGCCGAGTTCAATCAGGTCTTCTTCACGGACGTGCGCGTGCCCAAGTCGAACGTGGTGGGCGCCCGTGGCGAGGGCTGGAAGATCGCGAACACCACGCTCAAGCACGAGCGCAACTCACTCGGCAGCGCGACGCAGACGGAATCCCTGCTGCGCTCGCTGATCGCGCTCATGCAGAAGGAGACCCGCAACGGCGTGCGGGCTATCGACAGTCCCGTGTTCCGCGATCGTCTGCTCCGCGTGCAGGCCCGCACGCTGACGATGAAGTACCACTCCATGCGGCTCCTGACCTGCACCCTGCGCGAGGAGCCACCCGGCGTCGCCGGTCTCGTCGTCAAGCTCCAGGGCTGCCAGCTCAACCACGACATTGCGGCCCTTGCCCTGGACGTCATGGGAGAGCTTGGTGCGCTCTACAACAAGTCAAAGTACGAGCGGGACGGAGGGATCTGGCAGTTCCAGTACATGTTCACCGTGGGGCTGATCATCGGCGGGGGAACCGAGCAGATCCAGAAGAACATCATCTCCGAGCGCGGTCTCGGTATGCCCCGAGAGCCGAAGGTCGGCGCGGAGAAGCACTGATGGACTTTTCGCTGTCCGACGAGCAGCGCCTGCTGGAGTCGACGTTCGACGGCTATCTCGACGAGAATGTTCCCGTCCCGCGCGTGCGCGAGCTCCTGAAGGGAGATCCGAGTGAGATCGCCGTGCTCTGGTCCGAGCTCGCGAAGCTCGGCGCCGCGGGCGTGCTCATCCCGGAGGAGCACGGGGGAAGCGGGCTGACCTTCCTCGACGCCGCGCTGATTGCGCAGGTGATGGGGCGGCGCGTCACACCGGCGCCCTTCCTCGGCAGTGCGGTACTGGCGCCGGTCGCCCTGCTCGAAGCGGGCACGCCGGAGACGCAGCGGGAGTGGCTGCCCCGCATCGCTACTGGAGACGTGCGTGTTGGAGTCGCCACTACGGAAGTCTTCTCGCGTCGGGAGGGCGCGGCGGTGCGGTTCGAGAGCGGCCGACTGCAGGGCAAGGCGCTGATGGCGATCGACCTGCCCGGCGCGGACGTGATCCTGGTGAGCACGGCGGGCGCCGATCTCGCGCTCGTGCGGACCGATGCTCGCGGCGTTGCGGTCGAGGGTCTTTCGACCATCGATGGGACGCGCCAGCTCGCTGAGGTCGTCTTCGACGGCGTCTCTCCCGACGAGCTGCTCGGCGAGCCCGGGCGGGCCGGTGCTGCGATCGAGCGGATGCTCGATGCAGGTCGCGTGATCCTGACAGGCGACATGGTCGGGGCCTGCGAGGCGATGCTCAACCAGGCCGTCGAATACTCACTGCAGCGCACGCAGTTCGGGCGCGTGATCGGGTCGTTCCAGGCGGTCAAGCACATGTGCGCGGAGATGGCCTCGGAGCTCGAGCCGGCTCGCTCTCTCTTCTGGTTCGCGGCGCACGCGCTGGCAGAGATGCCGGACGAGGCGCCCTTCGCGATCGCACACAGCAAGGCGCACCTTTCGGAAGTCGGGTCGTTCATTGCGACGACCTCGACCAAGGTGCACGGGGGCATCGGGTTCACCGACGAGCAGAACCTGCACCTCTGGTTCAAGCGCATTGGCCTCGATCGTCAGCTGCTCGGAGGACCCGAGGTCCTGCGTGCGCGGGCGGCCGAGCTGCAGGGCTGGGCAGCCTAGCCAGGCCCAGCGAAGGGAGACAGTAGAGATGGACATTCCCGACGAGAAGCTGATCGAGCTGTACGAGCGGATGGTGCTGATCCGCGAGTTCGAGGAGAAGACAGGCGAGCTGCACCGCGAGAACCGTCTGCCTGGGCTCGTCCACCTGTACGTGGGCGAGGAGGCAGTCGCGGTCGGTGTCTGCGCAAACCTGACGGACAGCGACTACATCACGTCGACCCACCGCGGGCACGGGCACGTGCTCGCGAAGGGCGGTGACCCCAAGCGGATGTTCGCGGAGCTCTTCGCAAAGTCCACCGGCTACTGCAAGGGGAAGGGAGGCTCCATGCACATTGCCGACCTCGACATCGGCATGCTCGGTGCGAACGGCATCGTCGGCGGCGGTGCACCGATCGCGCTAGGCGCGGCCTTTGCCGCGAAGTACCGAAAGGACGGCAACGTGGCGGCGTGCTTCTTCGGCGATGGAGCTTCCAACGAGGGCGCCTTTCACGAGGCCGCGAACATGGCCTCGCTCTTCAAGGTCCCGCTGGTCTTTGTCGCGGAGAACAACCTGTACGGCGAGCTCACTGCGCAGAAGGACCACCAGGCTATCGAAGACATCGTGGACCGCGCACCGGGCTACGCCATGCCAGGGTTCATCGTCGACGGCATGGACGTCGTCGCCGTGTACGAGGCGACCGCCGAGGCTGTCGCGCGCGCCCGCCGTGGCGAGGGTCCGACCCTGCTCGAGTGCAAGACCTACCGCTACTACGAACACAGCGGCGTGCGTCTGGGCATGGAAGCAGGGCGATCCGAGGAGGAAGAGAAGATCTGGCGCGCTCGCGACCCGATCCTCGGCCTGCGCAAGCAGCTCGCGGAGCACGGGACGCTCAGCGAAGAGGGGGCCGACGCGATCGTCGCCCGGATCAAGGCGGAGATGGACGAGGCCGTCCGTTTCGCCGAGGAGAGCCCGGACCCGGACCCGAGCTCTCTGCTCGAAGACGTCTATACGGAGGCCACGGTCTGATGTCGGTAAAGAACACGGGCCAGGCGCTGTCTGAAGCCCACGTGCAGGAGATGGACCGCGATCCCGACGTGTTTATTGCCGGCATCGACGTTCACGTCGGCATCTTCGGCGCGTCTCGCGGACTGATGGAGAAGTTCGGACCGGAGCGCGTGATCCCCACGCCGATCTCGGAGGCCGGAATCGCGGGGATGGCCGTGGGAGCTGCGGCAGCGGGTCTGCGTCCCATCGTCGAGATCATGTTCATCGACTTCATGGGCGTGTGCGGGGACCAGGTCCTGAACCAGATGGCCAAGATGAAGTACATGTTCGGCGGCAAGGCGAAGCTTCCGATCGTTGTGCGCACCGCCGCGGGGGCCGGGCTCAGCATGGCCGCGCAGCACAGCCAGAGCCTCGAGGCGTGGTTCTGCCACATTCCCGGGCTCAAGGTGGTGATGCCCTCCGGACCGTACGATGCGAAGGGCCTGCTGATCGCGTCGATCCGCGAGGACAATCCCGTCATCTTCATCGAGAACAAGCGTATCGGCCGGCTGCGCGCAGAGGTGCCGGACGAGCCCTACGTCGTCCCGCTCGGCGTTGCCGACGTCAAGCGTGAAGGCACCGACGTGACAGTGATCGCGACGGGCTGGCTGGTGAAGGACGCTCTCGACGCTGCGGAAGAGCTGTCCGAGCGCGGTATCAGTGTCGAGATCATCGACCCACGGACGCTCTCGCCACTCGACATGGATACGATCGTGGAGTCCGTGCAGAAGACAAGCCGCGCCGTCGTCGTGCAGGAAGCGGTGAATTTCTGCGGTCTGGGTGCGGAGATCGCGGCGTCGATTCAGGAGCGGGCCTTCGACTACCTGGACGCGCCGGTCAAGCGCGTGGGGGCTCCTTTCAGTCCCGTCCCTTTCAGCCCCATCCTGGAGCAAGCCTGGCTGCCGGGCAAAGCAGAGGTCATCACCGCCGTCGAGGAGATCCTGGCGTAGCGGCAGCTCGTTCGAGGGACACGATGGAAAGAGCGACGGTGGCCCAGGCCGGGATCATCGCGAATCCTGCCTCGGGCAAGGACATCCGTCGCCTGGTCGCGCACGCGTCCGTCTTCGACACCGCAGAGAAGATCAACATCGTGCGGCGCGTGGTCCTGGCCCTCGAAGCGGCGTCCGTTCCACGCATCCTGTACATGGTCGACCGCGCGCAGATCGTCCCGCGCGCACTCGAGGGGCTGGACCTAAAGGCCGAAGTGCTGCCGGTGGGCACGTCGCTGCGGGCCAGCGCGGAGGACACCACAGCGGCCGCGGCCGCCATGAGGGCGGCCGGCGCGCGGGTCATTGTCAGCCTGGGTGGCGACGGCACGAATCGGGTGCTGGCCAAGGGCGCGAGCGACGTCCCGCTGGTCCCCATCTCTACCGGCACCAACAACGTATTCCCCGTGATGGTGGAGGCCACCGTCGCGGGACTAGCGGCGGGAGCGATCGCAGCGGGGAAGGTCGACACCAGCGAGGCCACGCGGCGCTGCAAGTGGATCGAGATCGAGCTCGACGGTGGGCGCCGGGAGGTAGCGTTGATCGACGCCGTCGTGATGGAGGGCCGTTTCGTCGGCGCCCGCGCCATCTGGAACGTGGAGGACGTGCGCGAGGTCGTCCTGACACGGGCACAACCCGACGCGATCGGCATGTCTGCCGTCGGCGGCATGGTGACCTCGGTGACGGCGGAAGACGACTGCGGGCTCCACTTGAAGATCGGGGAGGGCGAGCGCGTCGTCTCGGCCGCCATTGCCCCGGGGATGATCCGCCGGGTCTCACTCGCGAGCGTCCATCGGCTGCGGTTTGGTGATAGCATTCGGGTCAGCGGTCCGGCGCTGTTAGCGCTGGACGGGGAACGCGAGCTCAGTCTGAGAGCGGACGAGCGCGCGACACTCGCCGTCTCACGGTCGGGGCCTCCAGTCGTCGACATTGCACGCTGCCTGGCGGCCGCACGCGACTGCGGATTTCTCCGCTAGAAGGTTCGGAGCAGAGGGAGACAGAGCATGGCGGAGCGAGTCCTGCTGCCCAAGATGGGCGCCACCATGACCGAGGGCACCATCACAGAGTGGTTCGTCCAGGACGGAGACAGCGTGGCGGCGGACCAACCGCTCTTCTCGTTCGAGACGGAGAAGATCGACACCGAGGTGAACTCCGAGACCGCGGGCACGGTCCGCGTGATCGAGCCAGTGGACGCTACCGTCCTGGCGGGCGCCTTGGTCGCGTATGTGCTGGCAGAGGGCGAGGAGTTGCCTGACCTCCCAACCCCGAGCGCAGCCCGCACGGAGTCCCCGATCGCAGCCCCTGCACCGGGGGGCGGTCCGCGATCGAAGCCTGTGGCTGCCCGCCCCACGACCGCGCCCGGCGGGCGTATCAAGGCGTCTCCCACGGCCAAGCGTCTAGCGGAGGAGCACGGCCTCGATCTCGCCAGGATCCAGGCGACGGGACCCGCAGGCCGCATCGTACGCGGCGACGTCGAGGCGGCCCTGGCTGCTCGCCAGATCGGCGCGGCCCAGTCCTCAGGCCTCGAGCCCCTGTCGGGTGAGCTCGCCTACCGCGGCATCCGCCGCATCGTCGGGGACCGCATGCTGCAGTCCGTGCAGAGCATGTCCCAGCTCACTCTGGCCATGGAAGTCGACGTGACCGACGCAGTCAAGCTGCGCGGGGATCTCGTCGCTGCCTGGGAAGCAGAGGACGTTCGCGTCAGCTACACGGACCTGCTCATCAAGGCGGCGGCGCTGGCGTTGCGCGAGCACCCCCGGCTGAACTCGCGGCTCGAGGAGGGCAGCATCCGCGTGCAGCCGCAGGTCCATGTTGGCTTCGCGGTGGCCTTGGAGGAAGGGCTCATCGTGCCGGTAATCCTCGACGCCGATGCAAAGCCACTCAAGGAGCTGGCGCGCGAAGCTGCAGAGCTGGCGGGCAAAGCCCGCACGGGGAATCTCACACCAGACGAGCTGACCCGCGGGACCTTCACCGTCACGTCTCTCGGGATGTATGACATCGACGTGTTCACGCCGATCATCAACCCGCCTCAGGCGGCCATCCTCGGTGTTGGTCGCATCGTGGACCGGCCCGCCTTCGTGGGAGACTCTGGGACAGAGATCGAGCGGCGCTCGTTCCTGACGCTGAGCCTGACCTTTGATCACCGCCTGTTGGACGGTGCACCGGCAGCACAGTACCTCCAGAGCGTGCGGCGCAACCTGGAGCAGCCGTACCGACTGCTCACGACTCTCTAGCCGTGTCTTGCGGGACCCGGCGCCGGCCTTGCGGGACCCGGCGCGCGAGCGGTCCTCCCGCGGGTCAGCGACCCGCGGGCCGCTGACGGCCACCCGCTCTTCGCTCAGGCCTAGCGGCCTTCGCTGCGCGCGCCGCTCGCGGCGCTTGCTGGGTGCTCCCGAACTTCGCGCGTGGCTATGCGGCGCTTGCTGGGTGCTCTGTCTAGTGGAGCGTGCCGTCCTCTTCTCTTGCGCGGACCTCGGCTTCGGTCATGGCGAGCCAGTCGCCGAGCACGGCTGCGTTGTCCTCGCCCACCGTACGCGGGCGCTCGTAGACGTCTGTCGGTGTCTTCTGGAAGTGGAGAGGCAGGCGGTCGGCGTATGTCGTGCCGAACTCGGGGTGGGGATCTTCGAGCTCGCTCAGGAAGCCCGACAGGCGCAGCTGCGGGTCGCGCTCCGCGAGGTCCGTGCCGCTCTGGACGACACCTGCCGGCACACCCGCAGCCTGGCAAAGCTCTTCCACCTGCTCCGCGCTCCGGGACCCGGTCCAGGCCGCCACCTGCGCGTCGAGCGTGGCGAGATTCCCGAGGCGCTCTTCGACGCTGCGAAAGCGCGGATCGCGAGCCCAGTCGGGGTCCCCCATGACGCCGCGGAACGCGTGCCACTGCTCCTCGCTCATCACCGCGATGGCCACCCAGCGATCATCGCCGGCACAGGGGTAGCAGTCGTGTGGCGCCGCCTTGTCGTAGGGCAGGCGATTGCCGCAGGGCCGTGCGGCGCGAGCGCTCGAAAAGAGGTCGAGCAGCGCGGGTCCTGACACGCTGACCCCCACCTCGAACTGCGACATGTCGATGCGTTGTCCCCGGCCAGTCGAGCGCCGGGCCTCGAGGGCGGCCAGTAGGACCACCGCACCGTGGAGCCCCGCTACGTGGTCGTTGTACGAGAAGCCAATGCCGATGTCCTCGCGTCCGGGCACGCCGGTGAGGTACGTGAGGCCGGACAGCGCGTGAATCGTCGGCGCGTAGGTCACGAACTTGGACCAGGGTCCGCCCTCGCCCATTCCCGACATGCCGAGATAGATCACACCCGGGTTGACCTTCGCGACCGTGTCGTAGCCGATCCCCCAGCGATCCAGAACTCCAACGGAGAAGTTGTCGATCACGACGTCGGCCTTCTCGCACAGCGCGCGGCAGATCTCGACGGCGCGGGCTTGCGTCATGTCGAGGGACAGCGCGCGCTTGTTTCGATTCCACATGATGTAGTACGGGTGGTTGCCGGCCTCGCGTGTGGCCGAGTTCAGCTTGATCACGTCGGCTCCGAGGTCACCAAGGATGCGGGTTGCGAAGGGCCCTGCCAGGACGTGGGTGAAGTCGAGTACGCGAAGGTCCTCGAGCGGGCGCGTCATTCTTCGTCCCAGCCGATCTCGGCGAGCACCGCGGCCGTGTCGCTCCCGGGCCCCGTCTGCGGGCGCGGCTCTCTCCAGGGAGTACCGCTCAGGCGATAGGGTGCGCCTGGCCCCCGAACGGCCTCGCCCCCGAGCCGGTACTCGGCCCACCAGTCCCGTGCTTCGAGCTGCGGGTTCGTTGCGACCCTGTCCAGCGCCAGCACCCAGCCGTACGGCGAATGGCGCTCCTGCGCGGCGAAGAAGAACTCCTCTACCTGCTTTGTGGCGACCCACTCCCGCATCGCGTTCATGATCGCCTCGAGCATGGGGAACAGGTTCTCGGGCTCCTGCCACTTCGGGTCGAGCAGGTCCTGCTGAGCTCCCTCCTCGGCCAGCCAGGCGACCTGCGCATCTGGCCTGGGAGTCGGCGTCACCATGATCGAGCCGCCCTTTGCGGGCACGACCTGGTACGCGTTCGTCCAGTGCAGGGATCCCCGTCGTTGGAGAATCGGGCCCTCCGCCATTGGCAGGCGCTCGTGATACCAGAGCCACATGAAGACCTGCTCGAGGCACGATGCGATTGCCTCGTGGACCGGTGCCTCGACGACCTGGCCCTCGCCCGTCTCGCGCGCGTGGCGCAGCGCGCTGAGTGCTGCGATAGCCGTGTAGCAGCCGGAAACCACGAAGTTGAGCTCGCCGTAGCCCTTGAGGGGCGGGGTATCGACGTCGCCGGTCGTGGCGCAGACCCCTCCGAGCGCACCCGCCACGAGATCGGGCGCAAGATAGTCCTTCCACGGACCCTCCAGCCCGAACGAGGAGACGCTCACGATCACGAGTGTGGGCTTCGCCTCCAGCAGGGAGTCCGGCTCGAGTCCGGCCTCCTGCAGGGCGCCGCTGTCGACGATCACGTCGGCCCACTCCACGAGCTTTCGGAGCTGACGCCGACCCGTCTCCGTTGCGTGGTCCAGGGCTGCGAACTTGCGGTTCGACGCGTAGAAGGCGTACCAGAGCGAGTGATCAGCAGCTCCGGAGCCAGTCCTGAAGGGACCTCGCTCCCTCAGCGGGTCGCCTTCCGGAGGCTCCACGCGAACCACGTCTGCGCCGAGATCCGCAAGCAGCTTGACGCCGTATATCCCGCGCTCGTCGACGAGATCGAGCACGCGCACGGCATCGAGGGCCGCGCGTGGCTCAGCAGAGTCGGTCATGAGGACGTGACGGAACGAGAACCAGGAGGTTCAGTACAGCAGCGCTCCAAAGCTCTGCGTGTGTACCATGCTGAGTGGACGGCTCGCAACGTCGCCCGGAATCTTGGGCTGGGTCATGGCCCCTGCCTAGGTGCGCGCCGGATTCAACCACCTCCCCGGCCGGTCGGTCAGGCGGCGCAGCGTTCCCATCACGCCGGTGAACGAAGTTCGCACCACTGCTGTTAACTACACAGCTGTTAACTAGGTAGGCATCGGCGCCCAGGTGCCCCACACGTGGCTCCCTCTGCGCGGCGCAGCGTCAGCGGCGCGGCGTCAGGGGCGTAGCCAGCGGACTTCCCGGCCAGCGCCGCCGGAGCTGCGCTGCGATGGATCTCACTGCTGATCGGAA
Source organism: Myxococcota bacterium (assembly GCA_965247115.1). Taxonomy (GTDB): domain Bacteria; phylum Myxococcota_A; class UBA9160; order SZUA-336; family SZUA-336; genus JAUXJB01. Next base: position 1,372,290 of record CBDFGR010000002.1, on the reverse strand, counting down.
ATGGCTAAAGGTCGCGAACGGCCTTCCGATGAGAGCGCAAGCCCTCCCCAATAACGCCTAGAAACCTCTTCGAGATTGGGGTCTGAGATGACTATGCAACGGACGCTTCGCAAGTACTGGGCGCTGGTTCTGGCGCTCCCGATCGCGACTGCGCTGCTCCTGGGTGGGGCACCCGCCGGAGCCGCCGAGAAGGCGGACAGCACGCCCGACGTCGCAGCCAACGATTGGCACCAAATCATGCCCAACCTCGTCGTTGGCGGAACCCTCCGCCTGCGGGCAGAGGAGCACGCCAACTTCGGTTTCGGCAGTGGTGCGCCGAGTGACGACGAAAGCTTCACGCTTCACCGCCTCCGGGTGAACATGGCGTGGACGCCGACCGAGTCGCTCACCTTCTTCATTGAAGGCCAGGACGCCCAAATCCACGCCGAGAACGACATCAGCGACAAGACTATTCCGAACCTCTACGCGGATCACTTCGATCTGTACCAGGGGTACGTGGAGTACAGGTCTTCGATGATGGGCACTCCCTACAGAGTGCGTGCTGGCCGCCAGCAGCTGAACCTCGGTTCGGACCGGTTGGCCTCGTCCATGAACTGGGAGAACACGTCGCGGGTCTTCGACGGCGTCCGCCTGAGCCTCGGCATGGAGGACGACTGGACCCTCGATCTGTTCGCGAGTCGTGTCGTTCCGGTGCGGCCCGGAAACTTCAATGACTGGGAGTACGCCGGCAGCCGCTACGTGGACAGCAACTTCCACGGTGCCTACTACACCAACTGGAAGCTCATGGCCGACACCAAGTGGGAAGGTTACGTGCTGCTGCGTCACAACAACGACGTGAACGACAAGGTGTGGACGCTCGGCTCGCGCGGCGAATGGGCAAAGGGCCTGTGGGATGCCGACCTGGAGATCGCGTACCAGTGGGGCGACTTCGCCAATGTCGACCACAGCGCGTGGATGAGTCATGTCGGCTTCGGCTACCGCCCGGAGTGGATGGAGGACTCGCGCCTCGGTCTCGCCTACAACTGGGCGACCGGCGACGACAACCTGCTCGATACCGACCACGAGACCTTCGACAACCTGTTCGCGTCGAACCACCGCTACTACGGCCAGATGGACTTCTTCTCGCTGCAGAACATGCGTAGCCTGGCCCTCACGTTCGAGAAGGAGATGCTCGAGAAGGGGATGCTCGAGGTCGCCTTCCACACGTTCTGGATCGACGAGCCAGATGACGACTTCATGTACAACTCGAATCTCGTGCCCACCCGCCTCGCGGGTCCGCTCGGTGCCGACTCCGGTGCCGGAAACGAGCTCGACATCACCTTCCGCTATCCGTTCATGGATGGCCGGGTAGTCGCGCTTGTGGGCTACGGGCACTACTTTGCTGGCGACTACATCGACGATACGGGTCTCAAGGACGACGACGCCGACTTCGCCTTCATCCAGGCCGACATCAAGTTCTAGACGTCGGTAGCAGACAACCTCGAGAGGGCGCGATCCGGAAACGGATCGCGCCCTTTCTCTTTCCAGGTCCGGCCGCCACCGAAACGTGTTGCTCAGGCATAATCGAGCCACCTCAACCGAGAAGGGGCCGAGATGGATGCACTTGCAAAGCTACTGATCGCACTGGCCGCCCTGGCCTTCCTGCTGGCCGTTGTCACCGCGCTGCTCGGAATCCCGATCGTGGGCGTCGTTCCCGAGGGCTTTTCGCGCGCCTGCACGAACCTTGCGCTGCTCGCAATCGGGGTACGCTTCTGCTTTGCCGAGCAGGGGACCTGACTCCGACACAGCCGAGCGGGGCGGGGCAGCGCCTTCCGGTTGTAGGAGTAATGGGCTCCGGCTCGAGCCCTGACAGCCCGCGCGCCGAGCAGCTCGGTTCCTGGCTCGCGGCCCAGGGCTTCCACCTGCTGACCGGCGGCGGCCCCGGAGTGATGAGCAGCGTGAGCCGGGCCTTTCGGAGCGTTCCCGGCCGGCTCGGGCTCGTCATCGGGATCATCCCCTGTGTTGACGGAGACCCGAGTCAGCCGCTGCCGGGCTATCCAAATCCTTGGGTCGACGTCCCGATCCTCACACACCTGCCCCTGAGCGGGCCGCGCGGGACCGATCCCCAGTCCAGGAACCACATCAACATCCTCAGCTCAGATGTCGTGGTAGCCCTTCCCGGAGGGCCCGGCACCCGCTCCGAGATCGAGCTGGCCCTGACCTACGCTCGTCCCCTGATTGCCTGGCTGGGAGCAAGCGATGAGATCCCTGGCCTACCTGCGGAGATCCCGGTCGCCGGAGAGCTCGCGGAGGTGGCGGAGTTCGTGCTCTCCCACGTGCGGAGCAGGTAGGGTGTGCCGAGTCAGGAGTCGAGGGAGAAGGCGCGGGCTGGGTTGTCCCAGAGGATCTTGCGCTTACTCTCGTCCGAGATCTTCTGGTCGCGAAGGCTCTGCATGCCCCAGGGCCAGGTGCCGTCGGGATGCGGATAGTCGGTGTTGAAGAGCAGGTTGTCGTCCCCGACGAGCTCGACGACGCTTGGGATCGTCATCTCGTCGCCACGGCAGGCCACCCAGAAGTTGCGCTTGAAGTAGCTCGTGGGGCGCATCTTCAGGTCGGGGTGCTCGGCGTTCCCTGAGAAGTCCCAGTGCTGCTCCATGCGCTGCAGCCAGTAGGGAAGCCAGCCCGCATCCGCCTCCACGTGGACGATCCGTAGCGAGGGGTAGCGCTCCACCACTCCGAACCAGATCAAGCTCATCATCGCGACCATCGCCTCGACCGGGTGGGCGATGATGTGGCCTGAGGTGTGTGTGTCCATCCTGTCGCCGTAAGACGGCAGGTAAGGCGAGCCGGAGTCGTGGAAGCAGACCGGCTTTCCGATCAGCTCGATCTGAGCCCAGAGGGGCTCGTAGTCCTCGTGGTAGAGGTTCCGACCGGCCACCGGATTCGGGCGGATGTAGAAGCTGACGGCCCCGCGCTCGGTGACCCGCGCGAGCTCCTCCAGCGCCAGGTCGACCTGCTGGAGCGGGATCATCGCTGCCCAGCGAAGCCGTTCGGGGGCGGCCGAGCAGTACTCCGCCGTCCAGTCGTTGTAGGCGCGGCAGCAGGCGAGCAGGAGCTCGGGGTCGCGAAAGGGCTTGCCCAGCAGCTGACCGCCGGAGGTCGGGTAAATCACCTGCGCGTCGACGCCTTGCTCGTCCATGTCCTGCAGCCGGCTCCTGGCGTCGAAGCCGGCGCTGCGCGCCCGCCCGAAGCGCTCCATGCCCTTTGCAACCGCCGCGAGGAACTCGGGCGGCGCCATGGGGTACTTGCCTTCCTCGTTCGTGAGCGACTTGCCCTCCACGACGAGGGCCTGGCGGCCGTTGACGTTTTCGGGTCTGGGTGCGCGAGCTCGAAACGCCGGATCGATGTACTCCTCCCACATCCTGGTCGGCTCGATCTGGTGGCAGTCGGTATCAACAATCTTGAAGCCATTGAGCATGAGCTCGTCCTCCGGCGGATGGCGGGTCGATTGTGTTCCGACCTGCGACACTTCTGCAAGGCGGGCGCATGCAGCGGCTCAGCCTGTCTCGCTAGAGAAGAGGCGGCGCACGAGCGGCCCGATCGACAGGCCCTGTCCGATGATGGAGAAGGCCACCACGCAGTAGGTGACTGCCAGGATCAGCTCGCGCTCGGCTCCAGACGGGAGGGAGAGCGCGAGGGCTACCGAGATGCCGCCGCGGATCCCGCCCCAGGTGAGGATCGTGACTACGTGCCGGCTGAAGCTGCGGCGCAGGCGGAGCACGGTGACGGGCAGCGCGACCGAGACCAGGCGAACCACGAGGACCAGCGGAATCGCTACCAGTCCCGCGACAAGGGTGCTGGCGCTGAAGCGGATCACCAGCACCTCGAGGCCGATCATCAGGAAGAGCACCGCATTCAGCACACCGTCGACGAGCTCCCAAAAGGTGTCGAGGTGCTCGCGGGTCCGCTCCGACATGCCGAAGGTCCGACCGTGATTCCCGATTAGCAGGCCCGCTGCGACCATGGCCAGTGGACCCGAGAGGTGGAGCGCGCTGGCGAGAGAGTAGCCTCCGGTCACCACCGCCAGGGTCAACAGGAGCTCGACCTCGTAGTCGTCGACGCTCTGGAGCATCCGGAAGGCGAGGTAGCCGATGCCCAGCCCGAGCAGGATCCCACCACCCGTCTCCTGCACCAAGAGCAATGCGATAGAGCCGGCGGTCTCGTCGTGAGCTCCGGTAGCCATGCCCAGCAGGACCAGAAAGATCACCACGCCGACGCCGTCGTTGAAGAGCGACTCGCCCGCGATCTTCATTTCGAGGCTGCGGGGAACCGCTGCTTGCTTCAAGACGGCGAGCACCGCGATCGGGTCGGTCGGCGAGATCAGCGCCCCGAACAGCAGGCACGTGAGGAAGGGCAAGCCGATCCCGAGGGCATCGAACGCGAGCCAGGCGCTCGCGCCGATGAGGAACGTGGAGAGTGCGACGCCGAAGGTGGCCAGGAGTGTGACGACCCACTTCTGCTCCAGCAGATCGTCGAGGTTTACGTGCAGCGCGCCCGCGAAGAGCAAAAAGGCGAGCATTCCTTCGAGCAGCGCGGGTCCGAACTCGATTTCCGCGTACCAGCTCGTCCACTCGAGGCCGATCAGTCCGAGCGCGCCGAGAGCGATCATGACGAGCGAGAAGGCGAGGGCGATGACGAGCACCCCGATCGTGGAGGGCAAGCCGATCACCCGGTGGTTCAGGTAGCTGAACAGGGCGGACAGCGTGACCAGGAGCGCTGCGAGGGAGAAGAGCTCCATGCTCAGCGCTCTGCGACGGTCAGCGCTGTCCCCTTCGAAAGCGGCAGAAGCTCGACTGCGAACTGGTCCCGGTGCAGCTCAGCGTAGAGGCCGCCGCGGCGCAGGAGCTCGTCGTGTGGCCCCGACTCGACGATTCGACCCCGGTCGAGTACGAAGATCACGTCCGCTGCCAGGACCGTGGAGAGGCGATGCGCAATGATGATGGTCGTCCGTCCGCGCGCCAGGCGAAGGGTCGCCTCGTGTATCTCGCGTTCCAGACGTGTGTCGAGCGAGGCCGTAGCCTCGTCGAGAATCAGGATCGGGGGATCCTTCAGTACCGCTCGCGCAATCGCGACGCGCTGTTTCTGGCCACCGGATAGTCGGTACCCTCGTTCTCCAACGACCGTCTCGAACCCGGCGGGCAGCTCCTCGATCATCTCAGCCATGCCTGCGGCCTCGATCGCCGCCCACATCTGCTCGTCGGTCGCATCGAGACGCCCGTAGCGGATATTCTCCTCGAGCGAGGCGTGAAAGAGGTAGGTGTCCTGCATGACGGCACCGATCGCCTCTGCAACACTTTCAAGTGGCAGATCGTGGAGATCGTTTCCGTCAAGCAACACGCGCCCTTGTTGCGGCTCGTACAGGCGCTGCAGCAGATACGTGACCGTCGTTTTGCCCGCCCCAGAAGGCCCGACCAGAGCCACCATCTGTCCCGGCTCGACCTCGAAGCTCATCCCGTTCAGGGCAGCAGGCCCCGGGTCGGCGTATCGGAAGGTGACGTCTCTGAAGCCGAGCCCGCCCCTGGCTCTCCCGAGGGACCTGGCTCCCGGTCGGTCGGCCACCTCCACGGGCAGATCGAGGTATTCGAAGATACGCTCGAAGAGTGCCAGCGAGCTCAGCGCGGTCGTGGCGATGCGCGCGATCTGCCGGAACGGCGTGAAGACCCGCTGCGCGAGGCCGGCGAAGGCGACCACTACGCCCACGCTCGGAAGCTCGCCGGTGAGGACGGCGCGCGCTCCATACCAGTAGACGAACCCGACCGCGAAGGCTCCGAAGAGCTGCGTCGCAGTGTTGAACCAGCGCCCGGCCACGAAGCGTCGAATCGACAGCGCGCGGAGCTCCCGGTTGGCGCGGTCGAAGCGCGCGGACTCCAGCTCCTGGCGGCCGAAGGCTTTCACCAGGATCGAGCCCGAGACGGACAGCGTCTCCGCCAGGTGTGAGGTCATGCCCGCCGCCTCGTCCCGCCACTCGAGCTGGAGGCGCCGCATCCGGTTGCCGATGCGCAGCGTCGGGTAGACCCAGAGCGGCAGCACCAGCAGGATCAGCGCGGTCAATCGCCAGTCCAGCGAGAACATGAATCCCACCGCAACCACGAGCGTGATCACGTGGATCAAGAACATGGTAAAGGTACCGGTCACGGCGTCCTGGATCGTGTTCACGTCGGCGGTGATGCGGGAGAGGATCTCGCCCGAGCGGGTCTGGGTGAAGAAGCGCAGCGAGAGCTTCTGGATGTGCTCGTGCAGAACCTGCCTCAGGTTCAGCATCACGCCCTGGCCCACCAGTTGGTTCAGATAGCCTCGCACCACGCCCAACAGCGCGGAGGTCAGGTAGATCGCGAGGATCGTCACGAACAGCAGGTTGATGCGTCCGAGGTCCCCCTCGCTCCCCAGCACGGCCTCGTCCACGATTCTCTGGATCACGAGCCAGGGCAGGAGATCGAGCGTCGATGTCGTTCCGATCAGCAGGACAACGGCGACCAGGTGGCTCCGGAAGGGCTGAAAGAGTCCCAGGGTGCGCAAGAAGATGGGCCAGGCTGCCCCGGCAGGTTTCTGGAGAACGGTCCTTGGCTGCATGCGTCGACCGCACACCATACCGCGTCCGCTCGTCCGTCCCAATCCCGAGGGCGCCTTTCGCTACCCTGTGGCGACCCCTATGAGGCATCGACTCGAGCTGTGGGCCTACTTGCTCGGCAGCGCGATCCTGCGTGCGCTTCCGCTGACGACGTCGCAGCGCCTGGCCGCTGCCGCTGCGAGCGCGTACTTCGGCCTCAGGGGCAAGCGCGTGCGCTGGATGCTGACGAACCTGCGCTTTGCCTACCCCGAGGCCAGCGACGAGGAGATCGCCGAGCTCGGACGCCAGAGCTACATCCACTTCGCGTGGAATCTCGTCGACGTGGCCCGTGCCGAGAAGTGGACCGACGACGATCTGCGCGCACACATGTCGTGCGTCGGTCTCGAGCGGCTGGGCAAGCTCCTGGACCGGGGCAAGGGGGCGCTGCTGCTCACCCTGCACGTGGGCAGCTTCGACCTCGGCTTGCGTCTGGTCTCCATGGAAATGCCAGAGCGGGGGTTCGCTGCGGTAAGCCGTCCTCTGCGCAACCCGCTGCTCGCTCGGCGCATGATCAGGCTGCGCTCAGGGCGCGGCGCAGAGCTCATCCCTCACAAGCGGGTCGCCGCTCGTGGGATGCTGAGGGCCCTCCGGGGAGGGCGCCCGGTGCTCGTGCTGAACGATCAGTACTCGAGCCGTGCGCGCGGCGTGTTCGTGCCTCTCTTCGGCGTCCGCTGCTCCTCGTCGGTTGGAGTCGCGACGCTTGCGCTCCGAACCGGCGCGCCTGTCGTACCGTGCTACGTCGTGCGCGACGCGGCGGATCACCACATTGCCAGCTTCCTACCCCCTCTCGAGCTTGTGGTCAGCGGAGACCGGGAACGCGACATCGAGACCGCGACCGCGCAATTCAACCTTGCGCTCGAAGAGATCATCCGTCGCCACCCGGAGCAATGGATGTGGGCCCACCGCCGCTTCCGGCACAGCCCGGACCTGGAGGAAGATCCGTACGCTTAGAGCGCGTCGGAGGACTCGATCACCTTGCCGACGATCCCGTACTCCAGGGCCTCCTCAGCGCTCATCCAGAAGTTGCGGTCTGTGTCTTCTTCGATCTTCTCGAGCGTCTGGCCGGTGCGCTCGGCGAGGACGCGGTTCAGGCGCGCGCGCATCTTGAGGATCTCGCGCGCCTCGATCCCGATGTCCACGGCGTGGCCGCGGATCCCGCCCACGGGCTGGTGGAGCATGTAGCGAGTGTTCGGGAGGGAGTAGCGGTTCTCCCGTTCCGCAGCGATGAAGATGTGGGCTCCGGCGCTCGCCACCCAGCCGGTACCGACGACGTTTACCACGGGCTTCACGAAACGGATCATGTCGTGGATGGTGTCCCCAGCCTCGACGTGTCCGCCCTGCGAGTTGATGAAGACCACGATCGGATCGTCCGATCTCTCCGCCATGGCGATCAGCTTCTGCGACACGTCCCGTGCGACCTTCTGGTTGATCTCACCGTAGATGAAGATCTGGCGCGACTCGAAGAGAGTGTTCTCAAGTACCACCGGAAACGGGAGCTGTACCTCGCTTCCGCCGTCATGATCCATCGCGCATCCTCCTGACTCGAGCGTAGAGACTAGCTCGCTGGCGAGCGCGACGCCCGCTGCGGTAGGATCGCCGCATGGTACGGCGGAAAGCGCACAGGCAGGAGCAGGAGAACGCAGCCACGCAGGTCACAGAGGTCGCCCCGGACGTGCTCCGGATGCAGCTGCCGATCTCGATGCCAGGTCTCGGTCACGTGAACATGTACGCCATCATCGACGCGAAGGGCGCCGCAGTGGTGGATCCCGGGCTGCCGGGGCCAGGGAACTGGCGCGCGATCGGCGACCGGCTGAAGCAAGCCGGGCTCAAGGTCAAGGACGTTCATACCGTCATCGTCACGCACTCCCACCCGGACCACTTCGGGGGCGCTTCGCGCTTCGCGAAGGAGTCCGGCGCTCAGGTCGTCGCCCATCGCAGCTTTGGCTTCGGACCCGTGCTGTCTCCGGACGACGAGCAGGAGGTCTCGGTGGACGACCTCACCGTGCAGCGCGACCCACAGTCCAGCGATGTCGACGAGCCGGACGACGAGACGGCCGAGAGCCCCCGGGCCATGCAGCACTGGGAGGGTCCCACGCCCTGGGGAGGGAAGGGCTTCCGCGACAGCTTTCTCGAGCGTATGCGCTGGCGATGGCTCCACGGGTTCGGACGCCGCTCCTTCGTCCCCACCATCACCCACCCCGTCGAGCAGGGCGACGTGCTGATGCTCGCGGGCCGGGAGTGGTTCGTGCTGCACACCCCTGGGCACACCGTCGATCACTTCTGCTTGCACGATCCCGACAACGGGACCTTCCTGGCTGGCGATCACGTGCTGCCGACGATCACGCCGCACATTGGAGGCATGAGCTCCTCCGATGATCCGCTGAGCTCGTTCCTCTACTCGCTCGATCGCGTCGCCGAGCTCAGCGGCGTCAAGCAGGTGCTCCCGGCGCACGGCCACCCGTTCACGGACCTTCCGGGACGGGCGCGGGCCATCAAGCGCCACCACTTCGAGCGCCTGGAGAAGATCAAGGAGATCTCGCGCGAGCTCGGTCCCGCAACGGTCGAGGACTTCTCGAAGCAGCTTTTCAAGCAACGCAGCTGGGGGCCGATGGCAGAGAGCGAGACCTACGCTCACCTGGAGCACCTGCGCGTGCTGGGCGATGCCGAGCGCCGCGATGAGAAAGACGGCTACATCTACGTGACTGGCTAGCCTAGTCGGGCGTGTAGGCGAGGTTCGCGGTGAGCCAGCGTTCCACCTCTGCCACGGTGACGCCCTTGCGTTTTGCGTAGTCTTCGACCTGGTCACGATCCGCGCGCCCGACGGAGAAGTAGCGGGCCCGCGGGTGGGCGAGGTAGAGCCCGCTCACGCTGGCGGCGGGAGTCATCGCGTAGCTCTCCGTGAGATCGAGACCGATCTCGCGCGCGCACAGCAGCTGGAAAAGCTGCTCCTTCTGACTGTGATCGGGGCAGGCCGGATAGCCCAGCGCGGGTCGGATACCCCGGTAGCGCTCTGCGATCATGTCCTGCAGGTCCAGCCTCTCGTCCGGGGCGGAGCCCCACTCTGCGCGCGCACGAGTATGCAGCAGCTCGGCGTAGGCCTCGGCGAGTCGGTCCGCCAGTGCCTTGACCATGATTGCGTGATAATCGTCGTGATCCCGCTCGTACTCGACAGTGAGCTCCTCCGCCCCGAGCCCCGTTGTGACCGCGAAGGCGCCCACGTAATCGATGACCCCGCTCTCCCGGGGCGCGACAAAGTCCGCGAGCGAGTAGCAGGGATCTTGCTCCCGCTGTACGCGCTGCTGTCGCAGCATGGGAAAGCGCGCCAGCTCGACCTGACGATCGGCACTCTCGTATAGCGCGACGTCGTCGCCCTCACTGTTGGCCGGCCAAAAGCCGTAGACCGCGCGCGCCATCAAGCGTTTGCCAGCGATGATCTTCTGCAGCAGCTCGCGTCCGTCGTCGTAGAGCTCTCGCGCTGCGGGGCCGTAGCGGCTGCTCTCGAGAATTGCTGGGAAGCGTCCCTTGAGCTCCCATGCCGTGAAGAAGAAGGTCCAGTCGATGTACTCTGCAATCTCGGCGAGCTTGACCCCATCCACGACACGTCGGCCCGTGAACTCCGGAACCGCGACAGCAGCAGCCCAGTCGTCGCTGCTGAAGCGCCTGGTACGCGCCTCCCCGTAAGGGATCGACGGACGGCGTTCGCGCGAGCCGTGTGCAATGCGGAGGCGCTCCTGGCTGGCCCGGTTCTTTGCATCGAATTCATCTAGTCGCTCGGGACGGAGCAGGTTCGACATCACACCGATTACGCGCGACGCGTCCGTCACGTGCACCGTGGAGTTCGAGTACTGGGGGGCGATCTTGACCGCGGTGTGTTGGGTGCTCGTGGTCGCGCCTCCGATCAGCAAGGGCTGCTCGAAGCCCTGGCGCTCCAGCTCGCCCGCGACGTGAACCATCTCGTCGAGGGAGGGTGTGATCAGTCCGGACAGGCCGATCACGTCGCAGTCTTGGTCACGTGCCGTCTGCAGGAACTTTTCGCACTGGACCATGACGCCGAGATCGATGACCTCGTAGTTGTTGCAGGCCAGCACCACGCCGACGATGTTCTTGCCAATGTCGTGCACGTCTCCCTTGACCGTCCCGACCACGATCTTGCCCTGAGACGTGCTCTCGGTCTTCTCGTCTTGCATGAAGGGATCTAGGTGGGCGACGGCCTTCTTCATGGCCCGCGCGCTCTTCACGACTTGCGGTAGGAACATCTTGCCGGCGCCGAAGAGGTCGCCCACGACCTTCATGCCGTCCATCAGCGGACCCTCGATCACGTCGAGCGGTCGTGCGCAGGCGAGACGCGCCTCCTCGGTGTCCTCCACGATGAAGTCCACTACGCCGTGAACGAGCGCGTACTGGAGGCGCTCGGCTACCGTGCCCTCGCGCCAGCTGAGGTCCACCTCGCGCTTCGTCGGCCCGCCTTTCACCGACTCGGCGAACTCGACCAACCGCTCCGTTGCGTCCTCGCGTCGGTTGAAGATCAGGTCCTCGACACGCTCGAGCAGCTCGGGCGGAATGTCCTGGTAGAGGGCGAGCTGTCCCGCATTCACGATCCCCATGTCCATGCCCGCCCGAATCGCGTGATACAGGAAGGCGGAGTGGATGGCCTCGCGCACGGCGTCGTTACCGCGGAACGAGAAGGACAGGTTGCTCACTCCACCGCTCACCTTTACACCGGGGCAGCTCTCCTTGATGCGTCTGGTTGCCTCGATGAAGTTCTTGCCAAAGTTCGCGTGCTCCTCGATCCCCGTTCCGATCGCGAGCACGTTGGGGTCGAAGATGATGTCTTCGGCCTCGAAGCCGGCCTGCTCCGTCAGGAGGGCGTATACCCGCTCGCAGATCGCGAGCTTGCGCTCGACGGTCTCCGCCTGGCCCTGCTCGTCGAAGGCCATGACGACGACTGCCGCACCGTAGCGCCTCGCCAGCCGCGCTTTCTCGAGGAAGTCCTGCTCGCCCTCCTTCAGGCTGAGCGAGTTCACGATCGACTTGCCCTGAAGGCACTTCAGCCCGGCCTCGATCACGGACCACTTGGAGCTGTCGACCATCACCGGGATGCGGGCGATTTCGGGCTCGCTCGCGACCAGGTTCAGGAAGCGGGTCATGGCCTGCTCGGCGTCGAGCATGGCATCGTCCATGTTCACGTCGATCAGGTTCGCGCCGCCGCGGACCTGATCGAAGGCCACGTCGAGGGCGCCGGCAAAGTCGTCGTTGCGGATCAGGTTCGCGAAGCGTCGGGAGCCGGTGACGTTAGTGCGTTCGCCGATGACGACGAAGTTCGACTCGGGCCGGATCACGAAGTTCTCGAGGCCGCTGAAGTGAGTGTGTCTCTCCTCGAACACCGGAACGACTCGCGGCGGGATGCCTTCGACCGCCGTACAGATCGCGTGGATGTGCTCCGGCGCGGTCCCGCAGCAGCCTCCCACGATGTTCACGAGTCCGCTCTCGGCGAACTCGGCCAGCAACGCTCCCATCGCCTCTGGCGACTGGTCGTACTCGCCGAGTGCGTTCGGCAGTCCCGCGTTCGGATGGCAGCTCACGTAGGTCGGGCAGATCTCGGAGAGCTCCGCGACGTAGGGCCGAACCTCGGCCGCGCCAAGCCCGCAGTTTAGGCCGACACTGAGCGGTTTCGCATGCTCGACGGTCGACAGAAACGCGTCAATCTGCTGACCCGAGAGGTTCCGGCCGCTGAGATCTCCGAAGGTCACCGAGACCATCAACGGCAGCTCGACACCCATCTCGTCGAACACGTCGCGAACTGCCGCCAGCGCCGCCTTGCAGTTGAGGGAGTCGAAGACCGTCTCGATCAGCAGCAGATCGATCCCCCCGTCAATCAGGCCTCGCGCCTGCTCGGCGTAGGTGGCGTGAACCTGCTCGAAGCTCACCTGGCGAGCTGCCGGATCCTCGACGTCGGTTCCTACCGAGAGCGTCTTTGGAAGCGGCCCCATGGAGCCCGCCGCAAACCGGGGGCGTTCGGCCGTGCCGACCTCGACGCAGGCGCGGCGCGCGATCTCGGCAGCGCCCTTGCTCAGCTCGTACGCGTGGGTCGCGAGCCCGAACTCAGCCTGCGCGATCGAGGTCCCGCTGAAGGTGTCGGTGGAGATGATGTCCGCTCCCGCCTCGAGGTACTTGACATGGATCTCCTCGATCACGTCGGGCTGCGTCAGGACCAGAACCTCCCCGTCGCCCCTGAGGTCGATGGGGTGATCCGCAAAACGCTCGCCGCGAAAGCTCGCCTCGTCGAGCGCGTAGTCCTGGATGAGGGTTCCCATCGCGCCGTCCACGACCAGGATCCGGCGTTCCAGGAGCTCTTCGATCTCGGGTTGGCGTGAGCGCGCACTCATCCGGTGGGCCTCCGAGATCGGCGATGATACGTCGGAAACTCCTGCAACGCAGCACCCGAAATCGCCCGGTTGTGCACGGTGCGGCGAGCGTCGACGATCCTTCGGAATCCGCAGCTGGCGAGTCTGTCATTCCGGCGGAGCTTCGGGAAGTGCTACGTTGCTCGCGTCTCGAAGGGAGGAAGCATGTCCGACTCCGCGCCCTCGATCACCCCCCTGCCGTTCTTCCGGGAGCGCTTCGGGCTGGACGACCGCAGCCTGACCTCCGCCCTCGATACCGCGCTGGAGCGTCCTGTCGATCGAGCGGATCTGTACTTCGAGTACACGACGAGCGACTCGGTGTTGCTCGAGGAAGGCATCGTGAAGGGCGGCAGCCGCCACCTGGAGCAGGGCGTGGGCGTCCGTGCCACGAGCGGAGAACGCCAGGGCTACGCACACTCCGACGAGATCACCGTGGACTCCGTCCAGCTCGCAGCCTCGACGGCTCGGGCGATCGCGGAGGGCCAGGGGGCGGAGCGTTCGCTGGCGGTGCGCGGGTCCGGCGCGCCGCGCCAGGACCTGTATCCCGTCGCCCAGCCTGGCACGGAGGCTCCCGTCGAGAGAAAGGTGGGGCTGCTCACGCAGATCGACAGGTACGCGCGCAGCCGTGACTCGAGAGTGCAGGAGGTCATGGCGAGCCTGACCTGCGAGCAGAAGCACGTGCTCATGGCCGACAGCGAGGGGGAGCTGGTCGGAGACATCCGCCCGCTCGTGCGCCTGAACGTGCAAGTCGTGGCGCTCGACGGCAAGCGGCGCGAGGTGGGGATGCAGGGCATGGGGGGGCGCTACGAGCTCGAACGGCTCGAGGATCCGGCGTCCTGGAAGCCGCTCATCGACGACGCCGTCCGCCTCGCGCTGACGAATCTGGAGTCCGTGCCGTGCCCCGCGGGCACACTCGATGTCGTGCTCGGACCTGGCTGGCCCGGCATCCTGCTGCACGAGGCCATCGGCCATGGCCTCGAAGGTGATTTCAATCGCAAGAAGACCTCGGCCTTTACGGATCGGCTCGGCGAGCGCGTTGCGGCTCCGGGCGTCACCGTGATCGACGACGGGACGATCGCGGCGCGGCGGGGCTCGTTGAACGTCGACGACGAGGGCACGCCGACCCAGCGGAACGTCTTGATCGAAGACGGCATTCTCCGGGGCTACCTCCAGGACCGGCTGAACGCGCGCTTGATGGGGATGGAGCCGACCGGGAACGGGCGCAGGGAGAGCTACGAGCATCTACCCATGCCGCGCATGACGAACACGTTCATGCTCGCCGGCACGGAGGATCCCGAGGACATCATCCGCTCGGTCCAGAACGGCGTCTACGCCGTCTCGTTCGGCGGTGGGCAGGTCGATATCACGAGCGGGAAATTCGTATTCTCGGCCAGCGAGGCCTACAGGATCGAGGACGGACGCATCGGTGCGCCGCTCAAGGGCGCCACGCTCATCGGCAACGGGCCTGACGTGCTCATGCGCGTGAGCCGCATCGGCCACGATCTGGAACTCGACCTTGGCATCGGGACCTGCGGCAAGGAAGGCCAGGGCGTTCCCGTGGGTGTGGGCCTTCCGACTCTTCGGATCGACGGGCTTACCGTCGGCGGCACGGAGGGCTAGACATGTCGTTCGAGAGCGACTCGCTCGAGCTCGCACTGGCGACAGTACGGCGCGCGGGCGCCTCGGCTGCGGACGCGGTCCTGGTCTCGGGCGAAGTCCTCGAGGCCCGGGTGCGCGGGTCCGAGATCGATTTTGTGAAGCAGGCGCGCGACAAGACGCTGGGGCTGCGCGCCTTCGTGCAGGGCAAGTCCGGTCTGCGCACCGCGCTCACCTCCACGTCTGACCTGTCGCCGGACGTGGTCGGGCATATCGCGGAAGAGACCATCGCCCTGGCGAAGGCAACCGAAGAGGATCCGATGGCCGGGCTCCCCGACGCTGGCTTCGCGAGCGACGTTCCGGACCTCGATCTGTTCGAGCCGACCGATCGCCCCGTCGAGGCAGACGAGCGCATCGCTGCAGCGCGGCTCGCAGAGGAGGCGGCCCGCGCGCTCGATCTGCGCATCGTGAACTCGGAAGGGAGCCAGGTGAGCGCGAGCTTCTCGCACGTCGCCTACGCGAACACGGCGGGATTCCTTGGCGAGTACGAGTCGGCGCACCACTCGATGTTCAGCGAGCCGCTCGCGCGCGAGAACGGCACGATGCAGCGCGACTACTGGATGACGGTGGCCCGCAAGCTCGGAGATCTGGAAGAGCCTGCGAGCGTCGGTCGGCACGCGGCCGAGCGCGCGCTGCGCCGCCTTGGCGCAAAGGCCGTTGCGACTTGCGAGGTTCCTGTCATCTTCGATGCGCTGACCGCTCCCAGCCTGCTGCGTCAGCTCGCGCAGTGCGTCAACGGCTACTCCGTGTACCGCGGAACCTCGTTTCTTGCGGGCAAGCTCGGCGAGACCATCGCGAGCGACGGCATTACGATCATCGACGACGGTCGCCTGTCGGGACATCTTGGCAGCAAGCCGTTCGACGCCGAGGGCCAGCCTACGCGGCGGAACGTGATCGTGGAGCGCGGTGTGCTCGAGACCTACCTGCTCGACAGCTACTCGGCCCGCAAGCTCGAGCTCGCGTCGACCGGCAGTGCGGCACGCAGTGCGGGCAGTGGTCCGAGCGCCTCCACCACGAACCTCTGGCTGGAGCCCGGCAATCTGACAGAGGACGAGATCATCGCAGGCACCGATAGAGGGCTGCTCGTGACCGAGCTGATCGGCTTCGGCTTCAACCCCGTGACCGGCGACTACTCGCGGGGAGCGGCGGGGCTCTGGATCGAGAACGGGGAGATCACGGGCCCCGTGGATGAGATCACGATCGCTGGCAACTTCGGGGAGATGCTGACGGGCATCGACGCCGTCGGCCGGGAGCTGCGCTGGTTTGGCGCCGTCGCCTCTCCGGCCGTGCGCATCGCGCGCATGACCGTCGCCGGCTCCTAGTTTAGCTTCCGACCGGGTTCGTAGCGCCCTTCCCGAAATCGCCCGAACAGCTGCGGCACCAGTGGGTGATCGATCGGCTCGCTGCTCTCGTCCGCCTCCAGATTGCGCTGCGCGACGTACGTCGTTTGGCTCCCTGTGTCGACTAGCACGTGGTACCACGGCCGGTCCTTCGGCGGGCGTGAGCGCGCCACCTGCTCGTACCACTCGTCCGACAGCAGGAAGCTGGCGTCGACGTCGTAGACGACGCCTCGGTAGCCGAACAGCCGGTGGCGAACCAGCTGGCCCACGGAGAAGGCTGCCTCGTTGGAGCTCACGCCCCAGAAGCTAGCGGCCTAGCGCAACAACTGAAGGGCGAAGCCGGCCGAAATGTTGGCCTGCGTCTCGACCGAGAGCTGCATCTCCTGCAGGATCTGCTGCTTGGTCAGCTCGGCCGCGGCCTCCGCAACGTCCACGTCCGTGATCCGCGACTTTGCGGCCGCGGTGTTCTCGCGCGCATTCTGGAGGTTGCGGATGCCCGATTCCAGGCGACTCTCGACGGCGCCCAGGTTGCCTCGCGCGGACGAGACGCTCGAGAGCGCCTGGTCGATGGCCTCGAGCGACGCCGGGTCGGAGGCGTCGAGCCCTTCCACCCCGAGCGAGGCTGCGCTGGCACTGTCGAGGGAGATCTCCAGGACCTCGCCGCCCGTCCCGTCACGCAGCTGAATCGAGTCTGGAGAGGCGCTCTCGCCGTTCAGCAGGCCGCGCCCGGCGAACTGCGTGGCGCCGGCGGTGCGCGTGATCTCTGCGCTCAGCGAGTCGAACTCGGTCTGGATGGCCGCTCGAGCGGAGTCGTCGAGGGCGCCGTTTCCGGCCTGGACGGAGAGCTCCCGCATGCGGACCAAGGAGTCCGAGATGTTGCTCAGGCCGCCTTCGGCGGTGCGCGCGACCGAGATGCCGTCCGCCAGGTTGCGCTCTCCCTGCGCAAAGCTGCGCTCGGCGGCCCGCAGATTCTCCGAGATCGCAAGACCGGCGGCGTCGTCCTGTGCCCTGTTGATCCGCTTGAGCGAGCTCAGCTGCTCGAAAGTCTTCTTCAGGGCTTCCTGGGTCCTGTCGAGTGCGTTGCTGCGCGAAGCGGGTCGGATTCCGATAGCCATGTCTCTGTGAGCTCCTGCGGCTGGCCGTCCTCCCGGACCCGCCTGATGTCCTTATCGGCCCCGCCTGGCGCCAGTTGAGCGGAGCTGGACCCCCGCCCCTGCGCGCGCGTTGCGTATGTCTCACGATGTGATACAAAGAGATACATGTATGAAGATCGACGAGACAGCAGCAGCGGAGAGGAGAGGTCGCACCGCGGCAGGCACCGCCATCGACGGCGCCGCAAGGAGAGGGTGATGCACACCAGGATCTCCGAGGATCTCGACGAAGCCCTGCGGCGGGCCTCAGAGGACCTGCGCGTGCCGGTCTCGAACCTCGTCCGGAACCTGCTCGAGGATGCCTTCGAAGTAGTCGAAAGCGTGACCGAGAGCATCGGGGACCTGGTGAACGACGTGGTGGACGAGGCCCAGGGCTTTCGGGAGCGCTTTTCTGACGATTGGCGCGAGCAGGCCGGAGAGGCCGTCCAGGGCGCTCGCGAGCGCGTTCGGCGCGCCAGACGCGAGGCCAGGGATCGCAGCCGCGAAGCCCGCACCAGAGCAGAAGCTTCGAGGGAGTCGCGACCGTGGTCCGAGAGCCGAGGCTCCGGGGCGGAGCCCGCTCCAGAGACTCCAGTCTCGGGCGAGCAGGAGCCCGAGCAGGCAGCGAGCCGGCCGGAGGTCCCCGACTTCCCCGGCATTGTCGGCTGGCAGCCCTTCGTGCTGAACGTCGGCAAGACCTGTGAGGGTTGCTCCCGCTCGCTGGCCCGTGGCGACCAGGGCTACCTCGGCATCTCCGCCACCGGCCGCCCCGGATCTACCCTGTGCCCCCAATGCGCCGAAGCTCTGTCCTGATCTTCTCCGCCCAGTAGACCAGGTTCGATTGACGGCTCCGTGAGCCCGTGGCTACCTTGCCCGACCTCTCGTCCCCATCGTCTAGCCTGGCCCAGGACCCCGGCCTTTCACGCCGGTAACGGGGGTTCAAATCCCCCTGGGGACACCAGATAGTTGGCTCGGCGCTCCATCTCGCAGAAACAGACGAGTGGGAGGGGGCGCTCGTGATACTGTCAAAACTCGTCGCCCGACGGGATAGGCTGCGGTCGGCCCTGATCGGGCACGCCAAGGAGGATCAGAACATGGCCGACTATCTGATCGAGAACGGCAAGCTCCTCGATGTGACCGGGAGCAAGCTCTCGCCCAACTCGTCCGTCTTCGTCGAAGGCAATCGCATCGCCAAGACCGGGCCGAAGGAGAAGGTCAAGGCCTTCGCGGACACGAAGGGCGTCTACAAGACGATAGACGCCTCCGGGCGGACGATCATGCCGGGCATCGTCGACTGCCACGTCCACCCGTCCTACGGCGATATCACGTCCATCGAGGCGCTCGAGCTCTACACGGGCGTCGAGTACCGCACCCTGCGTGCCGCGCTCGCCTGTCGCAAGGTGTTGCGGGCCGGGGTCACCGCCATGGCCTGTCCGGGCGGCAACTGGAACATCAACGTCGCGCTGCGTGACGCCGTCAACTCGGGCCTGATCGAAGGGCCGCGCATCGCCGCCGGCAGTCACTACATCTCCACATGGAACGGGACCGGTTCGTTCTTCCCGACCTCGATGGAGCATCCGAAATCCTCCTTTGCCGTGCTCTGCAACACGCGGGACGAGATGATCGCGCAAACGCGGGAGGAGATTAAAAACGGAGTCGATATCGTCAAGGTGTCGGGCGATGGTGATACCTCGACGCCATCGGGCATGGCGCTGGTCGGCAGCATCACCGAGGACGATCTCCGCGCCATCTCGGAAGTGACGCACCTAATGCAGAAAACCTGTACGATCCACGCCCGCTCCGGCGAGAAGACAGCCGCCGCGGCCCGCGCCGGGTTCGACTGGCTGATCCACGCCTCCTACATGAACGACGAGGAATTGGGCGTGGTCATCGACTGCGGGACGCCGATCAACCCGACATTGAGCCTCCTGGTCAACTCCATCGAGTGGGGGCCGGAGCTCGGCCAGCACCCGATGGTCACGGACGGCTACAAGCGCGAGGTCGAGGCCGCCAGCAAGATTCTGTCCAAGGCGCACAAGGAAGGCGTCATGCTGATGGCCGGCACCGACAGCGGACAGGTGGCGGTGCCCTACGGCGCCTGGCACGCGCGCGAGATGGAGCACATGATGCACTATCTCGGCATGAACAGTATGGAGGCGATCCGCGCCGGCACCTACAACGCCGCCTTCGCCCTCGGTATGCAGGATCAGATCGGCACCCTCGAGGAGGGCAAACTCGCGGACATCCTGGTGGTCGACGGCGATCCGCTCGCAGACATCCAGGTGCTCCAGGATCCGGAGCGGCTCGAGGTCATCATGAAGGACGGTGAGATCGTCGATACCACGACACCACTGCCCGAGCCGACGACCTATTCCTGGGAGAAGCCCCTGGTGATTTGGTCGGATCCCCGTCTGCCCGACCAGGATTACGTCCGCAAGCACGCCAGGAGCAAGCCGCGGTGGATGAAGGACCAGATCGACCAGATCGTCCAGGCCGCCGAGTAAGGAGGACCGGCGGTCGCACGCTTTCGCAAGAGAGGAAACCGAAGCAGCAGCCGAGTCCTTCGACGTGACCTCCCAGTCTGAATTGGGCTGCGGATCCTAGCAGCATCCTCTGGCGGACTTCTTCTCGCCTCCACAGCGGATCGTGGCGTAGGTGGCAGCGCCAGCGAGCGCACCCAGGACGGGGGCCGCAAGGTAGATCCAGAGCTCCTCCAGAGGCTGGCCGCTCACCAGACCTGGTCCGAGCGACCGAGCGGGATTCATGGACGCGCCCGAGATCGGTCCGCCGAAGATCGACCCCACCGCCACGGTCCCGCCGATGGCCCACGCTGCCATCTGCCCGATCGCGCGCGCATCAGTGGCTACTGCGGTGATCACGAACATGAGGAAGAACGTGAGCACAACCTCGAGCGCGAACGATTGCTCATGAGCCCCGACAGGAGACGTGGCGCCGAGATCGGCAGCGCTGCCCAGGATCGCGAGCAAGCTGGCCGCTGCGAGGACAGCCGCGACGACCTGGCCCGCGAGGTAGCCAGGAACCTCGCGCCAGGGAAAGCCGCCCGTCGCTGCGAACGCGAGCGTTACGGCTGGATTGAAGTGGGCGCCCGAGATATGGCCGGTCGCACAGACCATGACCATGATCACGAGCCCGAAGGCCAGCCCGACACCGAGGTGAGAGATGGTCCCGCCCGTGATCGCATCGATCATGGTGGCACCGCAGCCTGCGAACACGAGCGCAAAGGTCCCCACCATCTCCGCGCCGATCTTCTGGAGCATCTGCGTGCTCGATGGAAATCCGTCCTGTCTCAGAGCCTCTGGTCGCGTCATCGGTGTTCTCCTGTCAAGCGAATCGCTGGCACCTCCAGGTCGGCACCGCTCGGTGGAGCCGTCTCGGGTGCTCGTTCAGCATACGCATCCGCGGCTCAGCTCGACAGAAGCTGGGAGAGTGGTAGCAACGTAACCCAACCACGATAATGACATCGGGAGGATTTATGGTTCGCGGCAGTTGTTTATGTCAGGGCTTCAGATTCGAGATAAGCGGTGATTTCGGCGACATGATGAATTGTCACTGTTCCATGTGCCGCAAGGCCCATGGCGCTGCCTTCGCGACCTTTGCGACTTGTCGGACCGACGATTACAAGATTGTTCAGGGTGAGGATTTGGTCAGCAAGTACCAATCTTCAGAACAAGGAGTGAGAAGTTTCTGCAAGGTATGCGGTGCGAATCTGCCCATGGCCTTGGGGGAACAGGTAGCCATACCGGCGGGTATCCTCGATGATGATCCCGGTGTCAGGATCAGTGCTCACTACTTTGTCGGGTCGAAGGCAGCGTGGGTGGACATTGCCGATGATGCACCGCAACACAGAGAGTTTCCCACGAGCTAGCAGCGGGATCTCCTCAGCTTAGTCCGCAGGAAGGCTCCACTCGTCTGCCGCAATCCGGGAGTAGAGCTTGGCTCGGCCCGCGCGGCCGACCTCCGAAATTGTGCCCGCGCGGCTCATGCAGTAGGCCATCTTCTGCGCGAGCCAGCGTGGGCGCCCGGTCGCGCGTGCAAGCTCGGCCGTCCCGAACGGCTCGGGCAGCTCCTCCGGGAGCCAGCGCGCGAGATCCGAGGGTTCGCTGACGATGCAGCGGTCCGCGACGCCAAGGAGCCGCCGCTCGAGCGTGTGCCACGACGGCCGACGGCGACGGCCTCGCGCAAGCTCTCGTACCTCCTCTTCGCGCGTCAGCAGCACCTCGAGCGAAAAGCCGGGCCTCGCGATCAGGTCGGGGAAGGCGACCAGCTCCGAGAAGACGTCACAGACAGATCGGCGGCGGGGCGAGCGTCGCCGGCCGCCCTTGCCCGGGGCTCCTGCGGGCAGCTTCACGATCCACGTCTCGACCGGGATGGGATACACGACTCGCAGCGCGTGATCCTCCAGGAGCGAGCGCAGCTTTCGTCGGATGGCCGAGAAGCTCCCGGTCTGGATCTCGATCAGGAGGTCGCCGCGCACGATGTCGACGATGTACCCGTCGACAGGCACCTCAAAGCGGTCTCCCGGATCCGCGTACCAGAGCTTGAGCTGTGCGTGCAGCGACTTCTCGTTGAGAAGTCCGATCGAGTTCGCCATTCCTGTGGGTCCAGGGGGGCGGTGAACACGGGCTCCCCTGGAGAAGTAGCACTATCGGTTGCAGATGACTGGTGTACCTCCAGCGAGGCGCTGCGGCTGCGCCCTGCGATAAGCTGAGTGGTCGCCATGACACCCTACCAGCAGCTGGAAGCGCGCTTTCGCGAGCTGAGTCACCTCGGGCACGCGCAGTCCATGCTGAGCTGGGATGACGCCTCGATGATGCCCGCTGGGGGTGGTGAGGCGCGGGGCGAGGCCCTGGCAACCATCGCGGGGGTCGTGCATCAGATGCTCACGGATCCGCGGCTGGCTGGTTTGCTGGACCAGGCGGAGAGCAGTCTCGGGCGCATGGATGCCTGGCAGCAGGCCAACCTCAGGCAGATGCGGCGCGCACAGCGTCGGGCGAGCGCCGTGCCCGAGTCCCTGGTGCGAGCCAAGCAGATCGTCAGCGCGCGTTGCGAACAGATGTGGCGTGTGGCGCGGCCGGAGAACGACTGGGAGTCGGTGAGAGACTTGCTGCGGGATGTGGTGCAACTCGCGCGCGACGAAGCTGCGGCGCTCGGCGAACAGCTCGGGCTGGAGCCCTACGACGCGCTGCTGGATGGATACGAGGCGGAGACGCGAACCGCTGAGGTGGCGAGCGTCTTCGACGATCTGAAGACGTTCCTGCCGGACTTCCTCGAGCGCGTGCTCGCACGGCAAGTTGAACCGCTGCCCTTGAAGGGTCCGTTCGCCCCTGAGCGACAACGTGCCCTGGGAGAGGTCATGATGGAGGCGCTCGGTTTCGACTTTCATCACGGCCGTCTCGACGTGAGCCACCATCCGTTCTGCGGCGGCGTCCCCGACGACACCCGGATCACCACGCGCTTCAACGACGCCGACTTCCTCGAATCACTCCTGGCCGTGCTGCACGAAACCGGTCACGCGCTCTATCAACAGGGTCTGCCTCGGGAGTGGCGCCATCAGCCGGTGGGCAGCTCCCTTGGCATGGCGGTGCATGAGAGCCAATCGTTGCTCCTGGAGATGCAGGTCTCGCGCAGCCAGGCGTTCATGGAGTTCGCAGCGCCCATCATCCGCCAGCATCTGGGCCCCGACCGCAGAAGCAGCGCCTGGGGGGCGAGCAACCTGTATGGACTCGCGACGCGCGTCCAGCCAGGATACATCCGGGTGGACGCCGACGAGGTCACCTATCCGCTCCACATCATCGTGCGCTTCGAGCTGGAGCAGCGTCTGATGAACGGGGAGCTTGCCGTGGCGGACGTTCCGGAGGCGTGGAACGAGTTCATGACGCGCTATCTGGGCCTGTCGACGAGCGGCAATTTCAAAGACGGCTGCATGCAGGATGTTCACTGGTACGCCGGACTGTTGGGTTACTTTCCCACCTATACCCTCGGCGCTCTGACGGCTGCACAGTGGTTCGACGCGGCGTCACGGGCCAATCCCGAGCTGGAGGGGGAGATCCGCCGCGGCGATTTCGCGCCGCTCATCGGTTGGCTCCGAGCCCAGATCCACGGTCGCGGCCAGCTCCTGAGCGCGAGGGAGCTGCTGCTGGAGGTGTCAGGGGAGCCCCTGAACGCGCGCTTCTTCAAGACTCATCTGGAGCGGCGGTACCTCTCGGACTAGCTGCGTCTCGCGCCGAGTTCGTCGCCGCAGAAAGCAGGTTGGATTGCATAGGAATCCGATCTAGAATTCGAACCATCATCAAGAGTCAGCGGGGGAAGCATCGTGGCTGATTTCGATCTCCAGATTCAGAACGGGACGATCGTCGATGGAACGAGGGTTCCGCGCTACAAGGGCGACGTCTGGATCAAGGACGGTCGCATCGCCCAGCTGGGTGGCCGCGCGAGCGGCTCTGTAGACCAGGTCATCGACGCGGAGGGCCAGATCGTCGCACCGGGCTTTGTAGATCTGCACACGCACTACGATGCGCAGATCCGCTGGGACCCCTACTGCACGATCTCGGGTTGGCACGGGGTGACCTCGGTCGTGCTCGGCAACTGCGGGTTTGGCTTCGCGCCCGTTCGGCCCGAGTTCCGGGAACGCTCGATGCTGATGATGACGCGGACCGAAGCGATTCCGTTCGAGTCGATGAAGCAGGGCATGAAGTGGGACTGGGAGACCATCCCGGAGTACCTCGACTCGCTGGAGCGCTCGCCGCTGGGAGTGAACTGCCTTCAGTACATGCCCACAGCGTCGCTCATGATCTACGTCATGGGCCTCGATGCAGCGAAGACCCGGCCGGCGACCAAGGGGGAGCGCGAGGAGATGGCGCGTCTGCTCCACCAGGGCATGGACGCCGGCCTCTGCGGCTTTTCGATCCAGAGGCTGGGCAAAGACTCCGTGCAGGCGGACTTTGACGGCAGCCCGATGGTCACCGACACCATGTGCGACGAGGACATCTTCAATCTCGGACGGGTCCTGCGTGAGCGAGACGAGGGCTTTATCCAGATCACGCAGCTCCAGGGCGACGTCAGGAAGGATAACCGTGACCGAGATCTCGAGTTCCAGGAGGAGCTAGCCGAGGTAAGCAGTCGCCCTATCCTCCACAACGCCGTCGCCGTAAGCCCGCGCGACCCGGGCGTGCACGAGCGACGCCTCGCCTGGATCGACGAGTGCCAGAAGCGCGGGCTGCGGATGTTCGGTCAGGGCGGAACGCTGCGCGCCGGCTTTGCGTTCACGCTGGAGAACTGGAACCTCTACGACACAAGCCCTGCCTGGCGTGCGGCCACCACTGGCTCATACGAGGAGCGGCTCCGCAAGATGGCTGACCCGAAGATCCGCCAGGCCATGAAGGTGGAGACCAAAGAGGCGGCCGAGCGCATGCGCCAGATCCAGGCCGGCGTGGGCGGTCCGCTGCATCGGCTCATCGTCCAGGCAACGGGCGGTCACGACGAGCTCGAGGGCTACGTCGGCAAATCGATCAGTCAGATCGCCGAGGAAGAGGGCAAGGACGTCATCGACGCGATGCTCGACCTCTCGATCGCCGGCGAGCTCCAGGTCGAGTTTCTCGGGCCGGACCGCGGCCAGAACGCGGACCACATGGCCGCCATGATCAACGACTCGCCGTACACCTTCCCCGGAGTCTCAGACGGCGGGGCGCACACCAAGTTCTTCACGGGTGGCGCCTTCACGACCGACTTCCTGATGTGGCTGGTACGCGACGAGGAGAAGATCAGCCTGGAGGAGGCGCACTACCGGCTCTCAGCGCTTCCAGCCCATGCAGCTGGCTTCCGAGACCGTGGCGTGCTGCGCGAGGGCTCGCCGGCCGACGTCGTCGTCTACGACCTCGAAGGCCTCGATGTGGACCCCCACTGGGTCGGCGAGATCGAGCACGACTTTCCTGGCGGCGAATGGCGCCGCGTCCAACACGCGATCGGCTACAAGTCGATCATCGTGAACGGCGAGGTGACGTTCGACGACGGCAAGTGCACCGGCGCGACGCCGGGCAAGCTGCTCCGCCACGGGCGAGCCTCCTAGCGGACAGGACTCCCGGACAAGCGTTCCGCGAACTGCCCCCGGGGGCAGTTGGATGTGGAGCGGCGGGGTGACTCTTGAGACTGCCGACGGACACTGGCTCGCGGATGGTCTAGTGGTGGTGGTGTTCGAAACCCTCGCGGCCTTCGTGGATGAGCCAGGGCACCATCAGCAGTGCAGCGGCCGGGTCGGCCCACCACCAGCCGAGAGTTGCGTTTGCCATGAGGCCCACGAGAAGGGTCAGCGAGAGGTAGGAGCAGGCGAGGGTCTCCTTTGCCTCCGCGCGGAGTGCGGCGCTCCCGATCTCTCGCGCGGCGTGCAGCTTGCCCCATGCGACTAGCGGCATCAGGATCAACGAGGCGATGGCCAGGACGATGCCCAGCAGGCTCTCTGCAGGGGGAGCTACCCTCCACAGCACCCACAACGCCTGCCCGACGACGTATGCGGCCAGCAGGAAGAACGTGATTCCGACGAAGCGGCGAACACGTTCCTCGGCGTGCTCGAGCTGAGCTTGCGGAACTCCGCGAGACTCGAGCGAGAGCCGCCACAGGAGAACACTGGCCGCTGCCAGCTCGATGATGCTGTCCAGTCCGAACCCGACCAGGACGACGCTCCCAGCACGGACTCCGGCCCAGAGCGCGATGCCCGCCTCGGCCACGTTGTAGGCCATCGTGACCACGACGAGCGAGAGTCCGATGCGGACCCACCGCTCTGCTGCGATCGTCATCAAGCGCTCCGGGGGGCTAGAAGATGAGCGGGATGGTCTTCGCGAGCTCCAGATTGATGACGGCATCCAGCTTGTTCTCGAGCTGGTAGTAGCGCGCCACCTTGATGAGTGGGAGGACCTTCTTGAACTTCGGGAGGTACTTCCGCTTGACCTTTAGCTGGGCCGTCTGGATCTTCAGGATCTCCTCGATCTGGCCCTCGGCCTCGTCGGCTGACTGATTCGGATAGGCCTCGGTGAACTCTATGATCAAGTTGGCCAGGCGATCGTTCACCTTGGCCATCTCGGTCTGAAACTCACGGTACAAGGGCCAGAACTTCTCGCTCTCTTGTGCGCTGAGGCTGAGGGCGTTCGCGACGATGGCCTGCCGGTTCGCCTGAATCTCCGCGCGGCCGACCTCGAGCTCGGTACGGAGCTGGGCGTTCGGGTCTAGGTCCTGGGCGCGCGCGTGACCTGCATACAGAAGCACCGCGCAAGAGAGCAGGGACGTGCACCAGCCGAGTCTTCGAATGACTGTCATGATTGAGCCTATTCTAGCAGCATCCCCCGGGCGGATTTCCGCGCGAGGTTCAGTCCGCCAGGAGCCCGGATAGTGGCAGCAGCGCATACGCCGCGAAGAGAGACAGGGCCAGGAGCCCGGTCGACGCGCCGAGCACTCTGCGTTGCCAGTGGAGACGCCGAGCCTCGTCTAGCCCGCAGCGTGTCGCGTTCCGCAAGCGCCACCAGGCGTAGCCTTGCACTACGGCAGTCGCTGTAAAGGTCCAGCCCTTGTACTTCGAGAGGGCGATCAACCACGGGGCGCTGGCGGCCAGTGAGGCGACCGCTCCGCCAGCGCCGAGCGCGACCAGTGTGATGGGCAGGGCGCAGCACGTAGTCCCGAGCAGAGCGAGTCCCAGGCTGGACACGACGCTCCCTCGTGTTCGAGCGCGGGTCGTCATCAGAACGCCGCTGCGAGGCTTACGAGGAGCTCGGTGCCGCGGGATAGCTGCGCTCCCCAGACCCGCTCGTAGGCGGGCCACTTCCACTCGGCTCGCGCCATGACGTTCTGCCAGTACACGACCAGGACCGGCCCCGTCGATACGCGCTTGCCTCCCGTAGTCCCAGAGCTGCCCCGCCCGCGCGCCTCGTAGCGTGCCGAGACGTCCCACATCAGGAACGCGCCCGCGTTCAGCGCATTGCTGTGAAGCGGGTGGATGGCGAGGTTCACGTCGAGCCCGATCACGTCGCCCCGGTTCACATTCCCGCTGCCGCTTCCGTTCTTCCAGAAGAACAAGTCGTAGTACTGGTAGAACCACGGGGTCTCCCGACTGTGTGAGACGCTGACGCCGGCATCGGTACTGCCGTCACCGATCGGGTAGTCGCCCCCAGTGGATCCGGTGGGCAGCCGGATGCTCGGCGTGAAGCTCCAGTTTCGCGTCGTCGGACCGTCGTTCCAGTAGCGCTTCAGCGGGAGCGCCAGGGTCAGATCGCCGAACCCGCGCGCGTCCTGCTTCTCCCCGGTGCCCACCACACGCTCCTGGTCGACCCACGGCAGCTTTGCCGTGACTCGCAGCTCGCGCCGGAAGGTGTACACACCTTCGAGCCAGGTGGTGTGGACGCGCTCCTCGCGCCCCAATGGGTTTGGGGCGTCGGACCTGCCGTCGAGCAGATCGTCGGACGCGCGGTACTCGTGCCGAACCTGCAAGCCCCAGCCACCGGACCAGCGCGGCGCCATGTCCTGGACCGGCTGATGTGCGAGAGCCGGGAGCGCGAGCAGCAGCAACACGCCGATGATCGCGGCCCTCACTCTGCCGACTCCCAGTCGTCCAGCTCGATGCTGAGGGAGACAGGCTCGTAGCCGGCGCTGCGGATCGCCTCCCGGATCTGGGAGACGGGTAGCAGTGCGCTTGGCTTGAAGGCCAGCGTGAGCTTCTGGTTGTCGATGTCCACGTGGACGCCCTTGGTGAACCTCGAAGGGTCGAGCCCCGGCACCTTCGAGAGTGACTTGGTCGCGCCGGCCGCGCAGAAGGAGCAGACGATGCCCTGGACCGTGACGACGGCCTGGAACGGGCCGGCTTCAGCAGGGTCCGCAGAAGGTCCGACCTCGGCGTGACCACGATGATCCGCGTGATCTGCGTGATCTGCGTGATCTGCGGGATGCTCCGCGAACGCGGCTGGAGCCATCAATAGGAGCGCGCAACAGAAAACAAAGCTGAGAGAGTGCATGCGTAACCTCGCTGCGAGGCGGCAGTGCCGCCTACGTATCTTCGTGTAGTCCCTGGCCCGGAGCGGAAGAGGCTGCAGCTAGGGCAGGTACACGAGGCGGGGCGGGTTCACGCGCACGTAGGGCGAGTTTGCTCCGTCGGGTGGCCTCGGGAGGCGGGCCAGCGGCGCCTGCCGGTCGACCTCCAGCTGGTCGAGCGGGAAGGCCGCAGCGAGAAGCGGCGCAAAGGAGCGGAGCTCGGGAGGAGCGGATGACCCGACAAATACCACCTCATTGCAGCAGTCCGAGTGCTCGGACTCTGGTGCGGGTGTGCTGGCCGGTGCGGGACCCTCGTGGCAGTGCTCCGGGGTCATCGCAGGCTCGGGCAAGAGGCAGAGCGCCTCGCACAGCGCGGGCATCAGCAGCGCGCAAGCCAGGAATCCGACAGCAGCGAGCTGCCTTGCCATGCCCATCTCTTCGGTGCCGCTACGCCGGTGCTGAAGGCCGCGCCGGCTACGGGACGGGCCCGGTCACATCATCGAATCAAACGGGAGCTGAGCCAGCTAGCGAAGGGGCACGAGCTCGACGAGCGGCCCCTCCGTGACCGGCGTTGCGGGACCCATGCTGTCCCGCGCGGCCACGAGTCGGCCCTGACGGTCCAGGATTCGATCCGCGAGCGCAATGATGCGCGCGTTCGGTAGGGCATGTGGCGCGGCCTCCCGCAGGACTCGGGCCGCCTCCTCTTCCCGGCCCTCAGCGTCGAGTGTTAGGGCGATCAGACCGCCGGCCATCGAACGACTCACACCCGCGTAGCAGTGGATGACGAGTGGCTCGTCTGCCGGCCAGCTGCGCAGGAAGGCGATCAGGGACTCCACGTGAGCTTCCTCCGGGGTGACCCATCCGTCCGTGCGGACCGAGACGTCGTCGACCGGGATCCGGAGGTGCCGGTCGACCTTGATTTCCGGAGGGGTGGGAGGTTGGAACGCGGCCTGAACGAGCGAGACCAGGTAGCCCGCTCGCAGTGAGCGCACGTGGTACGGCATCTCCTCGAGGCTGCAGATGTAGATCACGCGGCGTCAGGGTACCCGCCTCAAGAAGCGAGGCTAGGCCTAATTATTGACCGACTCGGTCAGTTATCATAGCCTTGCTCGCGAGGCAATCAGGAGGAGACCTCACGATGCGAGCACTTGCCCAACCGATCTCCCTGCTCCTGACTCTGGCCTTCCTGGGCTGTGGCGGGAAAGTGGACCTGCTTCGAGTCGCCACCTCCGGGAGGGATGGCTGGCAACACCCCGAGCGCGTCGTCCAGTCGCTGGAGATCCGATCGGGCGACCGTGTCGCGGACATCGGGGCGGGCGATGGCTACTTCCTGCCCTGGCTCTCGGAAGCGGTCGGCCCCACAGGCCGTGTCTATGCCGTGGAGGTGGATGCCGAGAAGATCGACTCCCTTCACGCGACCGTGCAGCGCGAAGGGCTCGAGAACGTAGAGGTCGTCCTCGGCGAGTTCCACGATCCGCTGCTGCCGGACGAGAAGATCGACCTCGTCCTCACCTGCCTGACGTACCACCACATCGACGATCGCATCGCCTACTTCGCCCGGGTGAGGACGGATCTGAGCCCGCGCGGCCGCGTGGCCCACCTCGACGATCGGGACGACCTGACGGGCATCACTGGGTGGATGGTCACGCAGGACCACTGGAGCAATGTCGACCAGATGGTCGCGGAGATGGCCGAGGCCGGCTACCAGCTCGTCGCGGGCTATGACTACCTGCTCACCCAGAGCTTTCAGATCTTCGCGCCGGACGCGTCTCCGGCGACTGGCCATGGCTCGTAGGATCCCGGAACACCGCTTCGACGGTCTCGTGCGAACCGCGACCGAGGTCTTCATTGCGCGCGGCTACCGTCACACCCAGATGGCGGATGTCGCCGAGGCGCTTGGCGTGGCAAAGGGCACATTGTACGGCTACGTCGAGAGCAAGGAGGCTCTGTTCGGCCTGTGCTTGGCGCACGCGGATCGTCCCGGTCGGGTCGTGCAGCCCGCTCGACTTCCGGTGCCCACTCCGGAACCGGGCGAGCTGCTGCGTCGTGTACAGCGGGAGCTCGCCGCTGAAGGCGAGCTTCCGGCCCTCTCCAAAGCTCTTCGGCAAGAGTCCGGAGGCGACGCGAGGACCGAGCTGGAGGCAGTCTTGCGCGAGCAGTACTCCGTCATCGAGCGGCACCAGACAGGGATCAAGCTGCTCGACCGCTGCTCCGATCACCCCGAGCTCGGGCCCGTGTGGCAGAAATCGGGCCGTGCCGCCGGGCGGGACCGCGTCACCGCGTACCTCGAGTCGAGGACCAGCAGGGGGGTCTTGCGTCCGCTGCGCGACGTACGGGTGGCGGGCCGCATCGTGATCGAGACCATTGCGACCTGGGCCATGCACATCAAGTGGGATCCCTCGCAGCGCTTTGCTGACGACGTGGCGCGGGACACCGCGATCGAGTTCATGCTGCGCGGCCTCTTGCCGGATTGAGTCTCTGTCGATGAAGGCCGGCGGTCGCGGAGGTATGCTTTCGCCCGCATGGAGCTGACTACCCAGTGACCGACTCATGACCCGGTTGGGAAGGTAGACGCCACGCCGTGCTCGAAATGCTGCGCCAGCCGGTCGACGCGGCGCGCGACTATACGCTTGCCAAGCTGACGAGGGACCTCGTCGCGGGGCTGACGGTCGCGGTCGTCGCCGTACCTCAGGCCCTGGCACTGGCGCTGATCGCGGGAGTCCCGCCCGAGTACGGGCTCTATACGCTGATTGTGCAGTGTCTGATCGGCTCGTTGCTGAACTCGCAGCCGTTTCTGTCGGTGGGTCCGGTCAACACCCAGGCGTTGCTCGTCGCTGCGGTCGTGGCGCGCGTGATGGGCCAGCTCGGGGACCTGCCGCCCGGTGAGCACGAAGCGCGCTATCTGCAGCTCGTGGTGCTGCTGACCCTGCTCAAGGGACTGATGCAGGTCGGCCTCGCCGGAATCGGACTCGGCACCGCGGTCCGCTTTGTCAGCCAGTCGGTGATCGTGGGCTTTACCGCGGGCGCGGGCATCTTGATTGCGGTCGGGCAGGTCCCCGGCTTCCTGGGCATCCCGTCCCCACGTGGCGTGGCGGACTGGCCCGGGCTTGTGGGAGCCATCCTGCGGGCGGGTCCCCACCTGTCCGAGGTCAGCGGACCGTCCGTGAGCGTTGGCGTCCTCTCGCTCGCGATTGTGCTGCTCGGCCGCCGTCTTCCACGACGTGTACCCTCTGCGCTCGCGGCGATGTGTGCCGGTGCTGCGGCAGTAGCCCTCGCTGGCTGGACCGGGGCGAACCTGCCGCTGATTCAGCCACTCCCCTACGGTCTCCCGCCGTTCCAGCTCCCTCTTTTCAGCTGGTCCGCGACCGAGGCCCTGCTCGGCGGAGCCTTCGCGCTGAGCCTGCTTGGACTGCTCGAGGTCTTCTCGATCGGGAAGACGATCTCGGGGCAGACGGGGCAAAGGATCAGGCCGAACCAGGAGCTCATGAGCCAGGGGCTGACAAACGCCCTCTCGAGCTTGTTTCAGTGCATTCCGGGGTCCGGGAGCTTCTCGCGCTCCGCGCTCAACGTTCAGGCCGGGGCCGCCACGCTCTACTCCGGCGTCTTCAACGGCCTGTTTGTGGCCGCGATCCTGCTCGTGTTCTCGCCGCTGGCGGGCTACATCCCGCTGGCTAGCCTGGCCGCGATCCTGTTCGTGATTTCCTACGAGCTTGTGGACTGGCGGGCGATTGTGCGCATGTCCCGGGCGTATCGATCCGACACGTTCGTGTGTCTTACGACACTCGGCGCGACGCTCTTCCTGCCGCTCACGTACGCGGTCTTCGTCGGCATCCTGCTGAACATTTCGCTCTACTTGCAGCGGTCGAGCCAGCTGCACCTGGTCGAGATGGTCCAGGCGCCCGATGGCTCGTTTGCGGAGCGGGCACTGGGGATCGGCGTCCCGGCTCCGCCCGTCGTCTTTCTTCAGCTCGAGGGAAACCTCTTCTTTGGCGTAGCGGATGCGTTGCAAGATCGGCTGACGAGTGGCACCGCCCGTGCCGGGGCGATCGTGCTGCGCCTCAAGCGCACCCTTTCGATGGACTCGACGGTTCTCTCGGTTCTCGAGCAGTTCTGCCAGGAGGCGCGCGAGCGGGGGGCCTACGTGCTGCTCTGCGGGGTTCGACCCGAGCTGGCCCAGGTCCTGCGCGCCTTCGGGATCGTCGACCTGATTGGCGAGGACTGCCTATTCGAGTCGGAGCCCGGTATCTTCGTCAGCGCGCGTCGGGCACTGACCCGCGCCCGGGATCTCGTCGGGCGGGGCTCTGTGGCCCCTGAGTGAAACCCGGCGGGGGTCTGGAGCGTAGGGATGCTGATGAGAGGCCGTGAGAGGCCTCGGGGAGGGTCGCTCGTGAGAAAGTACGCCTTCAAGATGATGGCTCCACTCCTTGGCCTGTTGTTGGCGGGGGCGCCGGTCCAGGCTGACGAGGAGGTCGGTCTCGCCACGGGCCAGCAGGCGCCCACCTTCTCCCTGGAAGACCAGTCGGGGGAGACGCAGTCGCTGAACGCGCTGCTCGCTACTGGCCCCGTTGCGATCGTCTTCTTTCGATCGGCGGACTGGTGACCCTACTGCAAGAAGCAGTTAGTTGAACTGCAGGACAATCTGTCGGCGATCAATGCCAGTGGAGTGCGGCTCGTCGGGATCAGCTACGACGCCAGGAGCGTGCTGGCCAAGTTCTCGCGAGAGCGCGGTATCGAGTACACAATGCTCTCGGATCCCGCCAGCATGACGATCGACGCCTATGGCGTGAGGAACAAGGAGGCAACGGGCCGGACGAGCGGCATCCCGCACCCGACGATCTTCATCGTGGATCGAAGCGGCATCATCCGCTTCAAGCTGCGCCACGAAGGCTACCAGGAGCGCCCTGCACCTGCTGAGATCATCGCTGCAGCGGGCAAGCTCGGCTGAGCTCGCGGCTAGGGAGTCTCCGGCTGGCGCCAGGCCGGACGCAGCCTGACGCCGATCGGACCGGGGGTGACTTCCACCGTCGTGGAGGAACCCGCGCGCTCCACACCGACGTCGACGGCCGTCTGTCGTTCCCCCTGGGCCATGAGATAGCGCAGCTCCTGCATGCCGAAGACCGGCTGGTCGTCGTAGCTGCGGATGATGTCGCCTTCTTGCAGCCCGCCGATCTCCCCGTTTGAGCCCGGCAGGACGTCGCGCACGACCAGCCGGTTTGGCTGGCCCGCTCCGTAGAGCATCAAGTCGTACAGCTCGAGTCCCAGCTCTTCTTGCAGGGCTGCTGTCTGCTGGGCCCTCGCTTCCCAGATCTGCCCGAAGCCGCCACCGCCCTCGACCCCCTCGCGGATTGCCTGGTCACGCAGGTTCATCAAGTCGAGCTGGTTTCGCTCGTAGACTTCGCGGAGCTGGTCCGCGCGGTTCCGATCGAGCCCGGCTTCCAGCAGCCGGTCCTCTGAGAAGCGCCTCTGGCGGGAGAAGCCTGCTCCACGGGGGACGCCTTCCGCGACCGAGCGTTCTCGCTCGCTGCGCAAGCTCGCAAGCTCCTCGTGCAGCTCGTCGACCTCGATCGCGAGCTCCTCGCGTGCCGCGACCTCGGCGGCGAGAACCTCCCGCAGTAGATCCATGTCCTCGGACGTTGTGCTGGCGACCGGCGGGAGACCTGACGCGACCGGGGCTGGCACGGGCAGGGCGGCAGTCGGCTCCGGAGCGACCTCGGAGCGCACATCGCGCCACAACACGAGAGCGAGCACTCCCGCGAGGAGACCGACCGCGAGGGCTCCGAGCCCAGTCTTTGCTGGCAGGCGCATGGCGTTCCGGATCTTACTGCACGGCTCATGAGGTCCAACCGTCGAGCGGCCAGCAGGTTGTGGCGCGCAACGGCAGACCGGCCCGACGGTTCAAGGGGGCGAAGGAGGAGAGCGCGTGAAGACAGACGGCAACCCGCGCGCAGCCATTGCGGCGAACCGCTTCGGCCTGGGTGCGCGTCCCGGCGAGCTCGCGGCCATCGGGTCCGACCCGAGGGGCTGGCTCGAAGCTCAGCTGGGCCGTCGACGACCCCTTCCGGCGGAGCTGGAAGACCTCGCTCCCTCCCACGAGCAGCTGGTCGCTGCACAGGAGCTACGCTCCGAGCGGCGCCAGATGCGCGGCAAGAAGCGCCAGAAGAGTGAGTCCCCGCCCTCGGCCGCGCTCCGCTCGAGGATGCGCGGCTTCCGCATGGCCCAGCAGCGCGGCTACCTCGAGCAGACCGCGGCGCGGACGCTGGCGGCGATCAACACCTCCGAGCCCTTCCGTGAGCGGCTCGTGCACTTCTGGTCGAACCACTTCACCGTCTCGGTGGTCGGCGAGCCCTTGCTCTCGAGTGTGGCGGTGAGCTTCGAGAACGAGGCGATCCGGCCGTATGTCACCGGTCGGTTCGTCGACATGCTGCTCGCGGTCGAGACGCACCCCGCCATGCTCATCTACCTCGACAACCAGTCCTCCATCGGTCCCCACTCCAGAGCAGCAAGACGCGCACGCGGACGCAAGCGCGGCCTGAACGAGAACCTCGCGCGCGAGATCCTCGAGCTGCACACGCTCGGCGTGGATGGGGGGTACACGCAGGCAGACGTGACCCGCTTTGCGGAGGTGATCACGGGCTGGACTGTGGGAAGGGACGGTCGGAGGTTCACGACAGGACGAGCCGGCCGCTTTGCGTTCCTTTCCCCGGCTCACGAGCCCGGTCGCAAGACGCTGCTTGGGCGGAGCTATCCAGATACAGGCCTCGAGCAGGGCGTCGCCGTGCTGCGCGACCTGGCGGCTCATCCGGCGACTGCGCGCTTGCTCGCGACCAAACTCGTGCGGCACTTCGTGTCCGATGATCCTCCGCCCCCGGTGGTCGAGCGCGTCGCGCATGTATTTCGAGAAACAGAGGGCGATCTCGCGAGGGTCTCGGCCGCGCTCACGTCGAGCCCAGAGGCCTGGCGACTCCCCGCCACCAAGCTCAAGAGTCCCCAGGAGTTCGTGGTCTCGGCCTTTCGTGCCACCGGTGTCGAAGCTCCACGCGAGCGCCAGCTGATCGGTTCGCTCCGCCTGCTGAGTCAGCCACCCTTCGCTGCGCCCTCACCCGCGGGCTGGGGGGACAGGTCTGCGAGCTGGGATGGGGCGGACGCGCTGCTGAAGAGGCTCGAGTGGTCGGCCGTGTTCGGACGTCGAGACAGCGCGAGTCCGACACAGGTCGCCGCGAGTGCCCTCGGGCCGCTGCTGAGCAGCGCGACGTCTCGGGCGTTGGAAGGTGCAAGGGACCGAGGGCAGGCGATGGCGCTGCTGCTCGGTAGCCCCGAGTTCCAGCGCAGATGATGTCGCTCGCGCGGAAGATGTCGCTCGCGCGGAAGATGTCGCTGACGCGGAAGATGTCGCTCACGCGACGACACTTCCTGGAAGGGGCTGGATCCCTTGCAGCCCTCGGATTGCTGCCGGGGCTCTCTCTCGCTCGTACACAGTCGGAGGCTCGGTTCGTGCTCGTGATCCTGCGCGGTGGAATGGACGGACTCGCAGCGGTGCCACCGTACGGGGAGTCGAGCTACGAGCGGACCCGCGAGGGGCTCGCCCTGGCCGCTCCCGGAGAGGTGGGCGGTGTGCTGAAGCTCGACGGCACGTTCGGGCTGCATCCCGCTCTAAACACCCTTCATGGCCTCCATCAGACGGGCGAGCTCGTGGTGCTTCAGGCGATCGCGACCTCGTATCGCGAGCGCTCCCACATCGACGGCCAGGACATCCTCGAGAACGGCACTGCCGTCCCCCACGCGGGCAGCGGCTGGCTCAACCGAGCGCTGCTCGCACGATCGGGCGGGGTCGTTGCCGGGGTAGGCCCACCGGCCATGGCTCTCACACAGAGCGTGCCCATGGTGCTGCGGGGCGACGTGCCGGTCGAGTCGTGGGCTCCCTCGCCGTTGCCGTCGCTGGATCCCGACACGCTCGCGCGTCTCCTTGACCTCTACCGCGATGATGCGTTCTTTGCCGCGCGGTTGCGCCAGGCGCTCGCTACCGACGAGATGGCAAAACGGGCGCTCCGTGCAACACCAGGGCGCGGACGCCGCGCCGGCCGGGTCGCCTTCGCAGCGTTGGCTCGGGCCGCCGCCGCCTTCCTCAGCGCGCCAGACGGTCCGCGGATCGCCGTGCTCGAGTTTGGTGGCTGGGACACGCATGCGAACCAGGGGGCCGGACAGGGCAGGCTGGCGACGCAGCTCGCGAGCCTCGACAGCGGGGTGACGACGCTCCGACAGGGTCTGGGACCCGCGTGGTCGCGGACTGCCGTGATCGTGGTTTCGGAGTTCGGTCGGACGGTGGGGGAGAACGGCACGCGGGGAACGGACCACGGTACGGCAGGCGCGGCCTTCCTGCTGGGTGGCGCGGTCCGGGGCGGACGGGTCGTGTCGGACTGGCCGGGAATCCGCAAGAGAGCGCTCTACGAGGGGCGCGATCTCATGCCGACCCTCGATGCCCGCTCCCTGTTCAAGGGCGTGCTGCGCGATCACCTCGGCGTCCCGCCGGGCGCGCTCGAGCAGCATGTGTTCCCGAGCAGCGCTGCTGCAGCGCCCCTCGATCAGCTCATCGTCACGCCAGCAGCCCGTGAGCGGAGCGTGTGAGCTGAGCGATCTCCAGACCGTAGGGACACGATCCGAGGCAGGCCTGATGCGTGCAGCTCTCGCAGGCGCCCGCGCCTGCCCCGAGCTTCGCGTAGTCCTCCCGAGCGTAAGCAAGGTCCTCGTAGTCCGTCGCGTACATGCGCGTGCGCAGGACCTCTGGGATCGCCACGTCGTGCGGGCAGGCCCCTGCGCACGCGTTGCAGCCCTGGCGGCAGTGCGCCGCGCTGTTCCGCGAGGCGTAGCGCTCGAGCAGCTCCAGATCCGTCGTGCGCACCGGACCGCTGCCGGATGCTCCGAGGTACTCGTCGATCATCTCGACGCTCTTCATCGAGATGATCAGCGCGTCGACGTTCGGGTTCGAGAGCACCCAGCGAAACGCTGCCTGGGCAAAGGTCCCGTCGCTGGTCTCGTAGGGGCGCAAGTCGTTCAGCCTGGCGCCCATCAGCGTCTTCATGGCGACGACGCCGACGTCCTGCGCACGCGCTCTCTCGAGCAGGGCAGGTAGCTCTGGCTGGTTGGCAACGAGATCGAAGCCGCGCGTGAAATTCTCGTAAAACCTCGGGTCCTGTCCGAAGTTGTATGCGACGAGAATGACGTCGACCAGGTCGTTCTCGAGGGCGTGGTCGAGGCACTCTCCGAGTCGGCCACCGTGTCCCGACATTCCACTGAACAGGATCTTCCCGGCCTTCTTGGCTCGCGCGACGAACTCGTACCACTCCGGGTTGTCGAGTCGCCGGGGGTCGTTGACCGAGTGGTTGAAGTAGACCTCGATCCGGTCCGTCTGCAGGCGGCGCAGACTGCCGTCGAGCGCGCGCATGAGCTCGTCGGCACTCTCGTTGCGTCCCGCCACCGTCTTCGAGGCCAGGCTGACGCTCTCGCGTTTGCGGCCGCGGAGAGCCCGTCCGATGGCTGTCTCTGCTACACCCCCGCGATACGACTCGGCCGTGTCGAAGTAGTTGATCCCGCGCTCGAGCGCGTGCTCGACGAGTCGGGGGTCGCCGCTGCGGCTGGAGCCGAAGGAGATGTCCGAGACCTCCAGGTCGGTTCGGCCAAGACGCCGGAACCCCCGCGCTACCGGACTCGGATCGGCCGCCCGACCCGAAAGCGGCAACGCCGCCCCCAGTGTTGCGGCCACTCCACCCCGGAGGAACTCGCGTCTTCGGATCCCGCTGCCTGGGCGCTCCCGCATGGGCTGTACCATACCCCGGGGTGCGGCGGTTAGGTAGGGTGCGGGACGCTCACAGTATACTCGGGGAAATTCCAACGAGGAGGATCCCGATGGCTATCCGCACCAGCAAGATCGAAATCACGACGCCCGCCGGCGTCATGCCTGCTCACCTCGCCGAGCCCGAAGGCGCCGGGCCCCACCCGGCCGTCGTCGTGCTGATCGAGGCCTTCGGGCTCGTGCCGCACATCGAGAGTGTGGCCGATCGGCTGGCGGAGGAGGGCTACGTTGCCGTGGCCCCCGACGTCTACTACCGAGAGCTACCGAACAACAAGGTTGGGTACGACCAGCTCGACCAGGCCATCGAGCTCATGCAGAAGCTCGACGACGGCGGCTTCATCGAGGACATGCGCGCGACGCTCGACGAGCTGTCGGGAAGAGACAACGTGGACAGCGCGAAGCTCGGCTGCACGGGGTTTTGCATGGGTGGGCGTCTCGCGTTCCTCTCGGCCTGCGCCCTGCCGGATCGGATCTCCGCGGCGGCGCCGTTCTACGGCGGCGGGATCGATGCGCTACTGGACCAGGCCGACAAGATCCGCGCGCCCCTCTACCTGTTCTTTGGCCAGAAGGACGCGTTCATTCCGCAAGAGCAGGTCGGCGCGGTCGACACCAAGCTCCGAGAGCTGGGGAAGAACTACAAGCTCAAGAACTACGCGGACGCCGACCACGGCTTCTTCTGCGATCAGCGCGTCTCGTACGAGCCGAAGGCTGCGGAGGATGCCTGGGCCGAGCTGAAGAGCTTCTTCGGCGAGCATCTGGGGCGCTAGGAAGCCGAACATGTCCGCGCCCGCGAGGGTGGATCGCCGACGTCTGCTCCACAATATCTCCATCTTCGAGGGGATCGACCCGAGCGATCTCGACGCGCTGGTCGAGATCACGACGACCAAGCGGCTTCGCGCGAAAGAGGTTCTGATCCGGAAGGGAGACGAGAACCGCCAGCTCTACGGAGTCATGAGCGGCAGGCTGCGGATCCTCGGGGAGAGTGAGGAGGGCAAGGAGATTGTGTTCTCCATCAGTAATCCCGGCGAGGTGATCGGCGAGATCTCTCTTCTGGACTCATACCCAGTCTCGGCGACCGCGGAGGCCATCGAGCCGTGCGAGCTGCTTACCCTGCACCGGCGCGACCTGAATCCCTTTCTCGAGAAGCACCCGAAGGTGGCCATCAACCTGGCCCAGTTGCTTGCCGGACGGGTGCGCCGGCTCAGCGAGCTCGTGGAGGACACGCTCTTCTTGACGCTCCCCTCTCGTCTCGCGAAGAAGCTGGTCGGTCTGGCGCAGACGTACGGCAAGGAGACGCCAACGGGCGTGCTGATCGAGCTGCGACTCTCGCAGCACGAGCTCGGCGAGCTGGTCGGAGCGACTCGGGAGAGCATCAACAAGCAGATGCGTGCCTGGGCGAGCGAGGGTCTGGTTCGCTTCGACCAGGGCTACATCACCATTACAGACAGCGAAGGACTCGAGTCGCTCGCCAGCTACCTGATCCCGTAGCGCCCGCTACGAACGCGCGGGCCTAGGCTTCGCGGCGATGCAGTCGATCTCGATCTTTGCGTCGAGCGCCAGCGCCGCACAGCCGATCGTGATCCGCGCAGGCGGGTCTTCCGGAAAAAACTCCAGGTAGGCCTTGTTCATCTCCGGGAACGCGCTCATGTCCGTCACGAAGACGTTCACCTTGACGATGTCGTCCAGGCTCGCGCCGGCACCCGCCAGGATGCTGCGAATATTCTCCAGGGTCTGTGTCGTCTCCGGGGCCATGCCCCCGGCGACCAGCTCGAACGAACCGGACTTCGTACCGAGCGTTCCCGAGACGAAGATGAGATCTCCAGCGATCGAGGCGTGGGAAAACACGGGCAGCTTCCCCAGGCCCTCCACGTTGACCCGCTCCGGCTTGCTCATGACAGCTCCTCCTGGGCGGCCATGGTAGCAGCAGGAGCGTCGGGTCGGTGACGAGCTCAGTCGCTGCGGAGGGTCGCGAGGGCCCTCTGCAGCTCGGCCGTGCTTGTCGGGAGCTTCAGCACGTAGCTGGCGCCGGTCTCCATGGCGCGGACGACGCTGTCTCGCGTGGGCTCGCGCATGCACAGGATCGACGGCTTCCTCCAGGTGGAGTCCGCCTTCCGCAGGCTGCCCAGCAGCGCGAGCGCATCGTCCCGATCGTCCGAGAGCAGCAGCAAGTCGGCCGTCTCGTAGCTCATCGTGGCCTCCTCGGCGTTGGGATCGGCGAGCGCGACATTGAGCTCGGCGGCGTCCAGGATGGGCTGCAGGGTCTGGGCGAGCTCGGTGGCGACTCCGACGAGTAGCACCTCCCTTCGATCCGCCGCCGCCTGCACTCCCAGGGTCTGCTCGAGGACGCTGTCCGGCACACGCAGCGTGAGCTCCACGGCGGTTCCGCCCGGAACGTCGACGGTGGTCTTTCCGCATAGATGCGATCCGTCGGGAAAGGCTGCCTCTTCGGGCTCGCTCGTGGACCACCAGGCTCCCGCCTCCAGCTCGAGACCTCCGAGCTGCTCTCGGAACGACTCGGCGATCGCACTGCCCATCACGGTCAGGACCTCTGCGCACGCCCCGAGGTCTTCTCCAGAAATCTCGCGCTCCTTGTCCGGCTCTTCATCGCCGGCCATGCGGCGACCGAGGGTTACGAGCTCATGGATCGGCACGCTCAGCGTGAGCCCGACGACTGGATCGTCGGCGGCGGGCTGATCGTCGTCGCTGCGCAGCGAGAGCGGCAGCACGGCGAGCTCGCCCTCCGGGATCGTCTCGCTCGTCTCCGTCTCGAACTCGCCGATCTCGAGCTCCACCCCGATCAGCGGGCCGACGTTGGACGCGCAGCTCTTCAGCGCGGCTTGAACGATGGAGGGCAAGTCGGGCAAAGCGCTGCGTTCCTCGGCGAAGTTGGGCTCGCAAGAGGACTATCGACCGCTGAGACGCGAATCTTTCCCAGCCTCCCTGAAGTTCCCCAAGGGGCTGCCCGATACCTCCAGAGAGGACAGGAATCCCCAGGGGCAGATGGACGTCTTCATAGCGCGGCAGCCGATTCTCGACGCGGACCAGAATGTGTTCGGCTACGAGCTGCTGTACCGGGCGGGCCCGGAGAACATCTTTCCCGGCATCGATGCGGATGCCGCGTCGTCGCAGACGATCCACGACAGTGTCGCGACCTTCGGCCTGGACGCGCTTGCCCCCATGAAGCTCGCATTCGTCAACGTTGCGCGCCGTGTACTGACCGAGCACCTCTACTCGATCCTGCCCACGCAGCGGGTGGTGCTAGAGCTCCTGGAAACCGTGAAGCCGGACGCCGAAGTGGTCGAAGCCTGCAAGGAGCTGAAGAGATCCGGCTACCTGCTCGCACTGGACGACTACGTCGAGGATGCAGACTACGCGC
Source organism: Myxococcota bacterium (assembly GCA_965247115.1). Lineage (GTDB taxonomy): Bacteria > Myxococcota_A > UBA9160 > SZUA-336 > SZUA-336 > JAUXJB01. Next base: position 1,330,863 of record CBDFGR010000002.1, on the reverse strand, counting down.
CGCTGATCGAGATGGCGGACTTCATCAAGGTGGACTTTCTAACCACGTCCACCGCCAAGCGACAGGAGCTGGTGACGCTCTATGGCTCGCGGGTGCACCTCCTGGCCGAAAAGGTGGAGACCGTCGAGGAGTTCCGCGAAGGCATGCGGCTGGGGTTCGAGTACTTCCAGGGCTTCTACTTCTGCACCCCCGAGATGATCTCGCGCAAGGAGATTCCCGCCTTCAAGCTGAACTACCTGCAGCTCATCCAGGAGGTCTCGCGACTGGAGCTCGACTTCGACCGACTGGAGGAGATCATCAAGGGCGACGTGTCCCTCTCCGTGCGGCTGTTGCGGATGCTGAACTCGGCAGCCTTCGGCTACAAGGGGCGCGTGCGCTCGGTCAAGGGCGCGCTCACATTGCTCGGTGAGGCCACAGTCAAGAAGTGGGCCACCATGCTCGCGATCGGCGAGCTCGGCGAGGACAAGCCGGCAGAGCTCGTCGTGACGTGTCTGGTGCGGGCGCGCGTGTGCGAGCTCCTGGCTCCGCTGGCCTCGCTAGCTGGACACGCCCACGACCTGTTCCTGGTCGGACTGCTCTCACTGGTGGACGCGCTCGTCGGCCGGCCTCTCACCGAGCTCGTGCAGGAGATGGCGCTGTCCGAGGAGATCAAAGCGGGCATCCTGGACGACGAATCCCGACTGGGACGCGTTCGCGCCCTGGTGCTCGCACACGAGAGGGCAGACTGGGACCGGGTATCGTCGCTGGCGACGGAGCTCGGTCTGCCCGAGAGCTCGATCGCGGAGCAGCATCGGGTCGCTCTGGAGTGGCACCAGCAAGTCTCCCACACCCAGTCCCAGACCTAGAGGCCGCGCAGCTCTTCTTCGAGACGGACAGACCGCGCCCCGGCGCCCATTTCGCGGAACAGGCGCTGGGCGATGCGAAGCTCTCGCTGCCGTGTACCCCGGTCCCCTGTTGCGCGGGCGAGGTTCGCTCGCTCGAGATGCACGTAGGGCTCCAGGGTTCGCGCTCCCGTGTTGTCGATCAGCGACTGAGCCGCGCGCAGCCCTGCCAGGACTCTCCCCCGGGCGCTCCCTCCCCGTGTTCGCGTCAGAAGACGCGCTTCCACAAGCAGGGCCATGGCCTCGGCCACGCGCGTGCCCCGCCGTCGCGCCACAGCCACGGCTTCGCGAACACTCGATCGCGCTGGCGCCCACTCTCCGCGCCCGAGCTGTCCCTCCGCCACGTGGACCAGCAGCTCCGCCTCGAGGAACAAGCCGGTCCGGGTCCTTCGCGCCAGTTCGAGGCCCACCCGACTCATGTCGATCACCTCTGCCCATTCCTGTCGCAACAGGTGCGCGCAGCCGAGCGCGTGGTAGGCCTGTACGGCACCAAAGCCGCTGCCCGTCTGTTCCGCGGCCTCCAGCCCGGCGCGGCTGTTGGCGAGGGCGAGGTCCGCATCTCCACGGTAATAGGCCAGCTTTCCCTGGTAGAGACGCACCCAGCCCGGTAGCTCTACCTCGCCTGCGTCCTCGGCACTCCGCAGGGCTCGTTGCAGCCAGGCCTCCGCCTCCTCGAGGCGTCCCATCAGCAGGAGGTGCATGCCGCGGTACATGCGGAGTCCGATGATCGGGCGGTAGCCGAGAAACTCCGTTCCGACATCGAGATCGTCCGAGGCGTGGGAGAGCGCTCGGTCGATCACCAACAATCCCTCTCGGAGCCTCCCGAGATAGTGCGACCAGTGCGCGACGCCCACACGTGCTGCCCATAGAAGGTCGGGGTCGCGCGTCTGGACGCCCAGGTTCAGCACCTGGCGGCTGAACTCGAGCGCCTCCTCGATCGCTCCCTCCGTGCCGCGCAGCGCTCCGTAGCGGTAGAGCAGACCGGCCAACAGATGCGGATCGTCGGCGCGCGACGCCAGCTCCCGCCCCTCGTCGAAGACCTCCGCCGCCTCCTCTTCCGTCATGCCGAGGCGCATGCCCAGGAGCAAGATGCGGACGTAGGCTTCCACCCCGAGGGCGTTCGTCTCCGCGGTCTCAGGGAGCGTTCTGAGGAGCTCCGGAACCCTCTGCCAATGTCGGAGCGCCTCCGCCGGGTGGCGGATTCCCGCCCACTCCGCGGCGGAGCGATGCGAGCGCGCGGCCAGGAGAGCCTCGCCCGCCGCTTCCCAGTGGTGTGCGATAAGGGCGGACTGCTCGTCGACCTTCGCAGGGTCCGCAGCTTCGATGGCACGGGCGACAGCAGCGTGTGTACGTGTGCGGCCGGTACGAAGCTGGGTTCCGTACGCCACTTCCTGCGTCAGGGGATGCTTGAACGAGTATTCGGGCTCTGGGTACAGCGCCTCCTCGTAGATGAATTCCCCCGCAAGCAGACGCTGAAGGAGGACCGCGAGCTCCAGGCGGGGCAGCTCGATGACGGCCTCGAGCAGGGCCTCGCCGAACTGCTTGCCGATGACGGCTGCCGTCTGTAGCAGACGCTTCGCGGACTCCGGGAGCCGGTCGATCCGCGCGGCGAGCAGAGCCTGAACGCTGTCCGGGACGCGAAGCTCTTCCATCGGCTGTGCCAGACGGTGTGCTCCTCGTGCCCCGACGAGTGCCCCCGAGTCGACGAGCGCCTGGACGACTTCTTCGATGAAGAACGGGTTCCCCTCGGTTCTCTGCTCGATCAGGTCGGGCAGCTTGCGGACGCTGGGGTCCACTCCCAGCAGCTCCGCCAGTAGCTGTGCTGTGGCTGCGGGGGCAAGCGGGGAGAGCGAGAGCTCTCGGTAATACGGCCTGGCTATCCACGGGGCGCGGTACTCCGGCCGAAAGATCAGCAGCAGGAGCGTGCGTGTCTGCGGCAGCGAGTCGACCAGGTGTCCGATGAAGCGCTCGCTGCCACTGTCGATCCAGTGCAGATCGTCGATCATCAGAACCGTGGGCTCGCGCGCGCTACGCGCTTGCAGCAGCCGGCTTACGACCTCGAAGAGCCGCGACTCGCGCGCCGAGGGATCGGTCAGGGGCGCGGGCTGCGACGGGTCTGGTACGCCCAGAAAGTCGAACAGGATCGGGAGCGCGTCCGCGATGCTGTCGTCCAATCGTACGGCTCGCCCGGCGATCTTGTCCCGGGCGGTCTCGTCGCCGTCTTGCTCCGAGATTCCGAAGTAGTCCCGCATGAGATCGAGCACCGGCAGAAACGGCACGGAGCGCGCGTGCGAGAGGGCGTGGCTTCGGTACAGGGGCAGACCACGCTCGCGGCAGCGCTCCAGGAACTCGAAGCCGACCCGGCTCTTGCCGACGCCAGGCTCGCCGATCAGAGCCACGACCCCGCCCTCGCCGTTGATCGCGAGCTCCAGGGCGGCCTCGAGCTGCGCCATCTCCTCGTCACGGCCCACGAACCTGGAGAAGCCCCGGCTGCGCGATACGTCGAGTCGCGTCCGTAGCTGTCCGACACCTTCCAGCTCGTAGATGCGCACGGGCTCCTCAGCGCCTCGGACCGAGGTCTCACCCAGGTCCCGGAGCTCGAAGAAGCCCTTGACCAGATCGGCGGTGTGCCTGGTCAGAAAGACTTTGCCAGGCTCCGCGAGATGCTCCATGCGCGCGGCCAGGCCCACCGTCTGTCCTTGTGCGGTGTAGTCCATGCGCAGGTCGTCCCCGATGCGGCCGACGACCACCTCTCCCGAGTTCAGACCCATGCGGACCGATAAGTTGAGCTCCTCGTGAAGGCGCAGCTCGTCCGCGTAGCGCCGCAGCTCTTCGGTCAGGTGGAGCGCGGCGTAGCATGCGCGCCTGGCGTGATCCTCGTGGGCGATTGGCGCGCCGAACAGGGCCATGATCCCGTCGCCTGTGTACTGATTGACTGTGCCCTCGAAGCGGTGAACGCCACTCGCCAGGATCTGGAAGAAGCGGTCCATGATTCGGTGCCACTCCTCCGGGTCGAGCTGCGTTGCCAGGTCGAGTGAGCCCTTCACGTCTGCGAACAGCACGGTGACCTGCTTGCGCTCGCCTTCGAGGGCCGACCTGGTGGTCAGGATCTTGTCGGCGAGATGACGCGGCGTGTAGTGGCGGGGCGCATCTCGCGGAGAGGAGGGAGTTGCCCCGAGATTCGCGCCACAGCGGTTGCAGAAGCGCGATCCCTCCGGATTCGGATGCTCGCAGGCCGGGCAGAGCACGGGCTAGCGCGCCAGTCTTTTGCCCGCGTAACGGAGGACTTGGTGCCGGGGTGGGGGATACGCGGCGACAACCGCGGCAAGGATCTCCTCGCGTCGTCGCTCGCGCATCGCGCGGGGCAGCTCGAGTGCCACGTCAGTCACATCAAAGGGCTTGAAGCCCCAATGGCCGCGGACCGCGCCGACGAAGTCGCCATCGATCAGCAAGAACTGCAGGATGTCGCGTGCTCCGAAGCGACGGTTGAGCTCGCTCTCCCGCGCACGTACCAGAAAATCGCCCTTGTGAAGAACGAACAGGCTCTCCGGGAGAGACCGGTCGAGCAGCCTGCCGTCTCCGCCGCGGCAGAAGCCCTCGCCGAGGCCGTCGACCTTGCGCACCAGGATCTGGCCTGCTTGCTCGAGCTCGCTGAGCAAGGACTGGAGCGTGCGCACAGGCAGCTGAGTCCAGTCGCGGATCTGCTCCTGAGTGGCAAAGACGTGAGCGTGAAGGAAGCGCAGCAGGACCTCGGCCAGATCTGCCTCGCGCCGCGCCGGGTCAAGCTTCACGCGCGGCCACTCCGTCTCGAAGTCGTACCAGGGCCGATCCCAGTCGTCGTCGAGCTGGTCCTCGTAGACCAGGAACGCGGTCTGGAGTCTGTGAAGCGCGGGCATGATCCGCTTGTTCAGCAGGCCGGTCTCCGCCTTGATCTGCTTTGGTGTGATCGGGCCGGCTCGCTGCACGACGTCCAGAACCTCGGCCTGCGTATCGTTCGGCCGCTCGAGCGGCTTCTGGAAGGCGTTCGCGTAGAGCGCCAGGTCCTCCGCAAGGACGTATCCAACGCCTCCGGCCCGGAAGCGACCCTTCACGAGCATGCGCTCCTGCCTCAACCGATCGAGCGCGGCCTCGTCGTTGAAGCGGGTCCTGTGCAGGAGGCGCGGCGGGCTCCCTGGCCGCGCCTGGGGCCCGGTGGAAAGCGGTTGCAGCGCTCGAATCAGCTCGCCGACGCCCTTTCGGGCCGCCAGGGGTGTCGCGAGGCGCTGACGAACGAGTCTCTCTGTGCGAATCGAGTCGCCGCGTAGCTCCGACCTGGCTGGCATTCCGGCGCTATGTTCGCATTTCCCCGGAGAAGCCGCCGAACGCATAATGAGCGCCGTGGTTTTTCGCAGGGGGAAATATGAGCAACGTGACGTACGAGACTGATGGACCCGTGGCGATCGTCACCATCAATCGCCCAAAGGTGTGGAACTGTGTCGACGGAGCGACCGCCGCGCTGCTCGCAGATGCGTTCCGAACCTTCGAGGCAGACGAGGACATGGGCGTGGCCGTGCTGACCGGCGCGGAGGGCTGTTTCTGCGCGGGAGCAGATCTGAAGGCTGTCTCCGGGGGGGGCGGCAACCGCGTGGGCCGGGAGGGCGACGGTCCGATGGGTCCGTCTCGCATGCTGCTCACAAAGCCCGTGATCGCGGCGGTCGAAGGCTACGCTGTTGCTGGCGGGCTGGAGCTCGCGATCTGGTGCGATCTGCGCGTTGCGGCGCGAGACGCCGTCTTTGGGGTGTTCTGCCGACGCTGGGGCGTGCCTCTGATCGACGGCGGGACCGTGCGCCTGTCGCGAAAGCTGGGACACAGCCACGCGCTGGATCTCATCCTGACGGGCCGGGGTGTGTCCGGAGAGGAGGCCCGCCTGATGGGGCTGGCGAACCGCCTGGTGGAGCCGGGCCAGGCACGTTTGGAGGCTGTCGTTATGGCGAAGCAGATGGCCGCGTTTCCGCAGCGCTGTCTGCGGAGCGACCGCCTGTCGTCCTACAGCCAGTGGGATCTGGACTTCGATGCCGCCATGACCGAAGAAACTCGGCTAGGCCGCGAGGTGATCGACTCCGGCGAGACCCGGGAAGGGGCGCGGCGCTTCGCGGACGGCGCGGGCCGCCATGGCTCCTTCGACGATTGAGGCCGTCAGCCCCGTTCGGCCTCCCTCTTCTTTCTCCGCGACTCGATGAACTTCAAGAGCGAGATCACGTCGCCGGGATCGGTACGGGCGAGCGGGCTGCTGCTGTAGGACGAGCACATGATCGTGCCGTCCCGCGACATGACGAACTCCGACGGCTGAATGAAGTCCCGCCGGTCATCCCACCAGGATCCGAGCTTCTCCCCGATCTCGCGTGTCACGCCATGTGCGAGCGGAAAGCTGACGCCGGAGTCCGCGACCTCCTTGGACTTTTCTTCGGGGTCAACGGCTGCTGCGTAGACGCTCACGCCGAGAGCCGCGAGCTCATCCTTCTTCTCTTCGAACGAAGACAACTGCCTTCGGCAGTAGGGTCACCAGTGACCCCGGTAGAAGAGCACCACTCCGTAGGGGGTCGCGAGGTCGTCCGGCAGAGTGACGGTCTCCCCACCGACGAGCTTCATGGTAACGCTCGGGAAGGTCTCGCCCGCCTCGAGTTTCTGTCCCATACGTGGGTTCCCCTTTCGCTTGCCGTGCTGGCTGCGAGCATTCTATCTCGTGCTTGATGTACAATGCACTGCATGGCGCTCTCGCGCGAAGACTTTGCCGCTGAGCTCCGCTCCAGCATCGACGCCGGGAGGAGCTTCGGGGGCCATCCACTCTGGCTGCGGATCCAGGAGGGGAAGGAGCCGAGATCGTCGCTGCGCACCTTCGCCGTTCAGTTCTTCCTGCAGGTGCGCGAGTTTCCGCGCGCGATCAGCGCGCTGCACGCGAGCTGTCCCGACCCCGCGCAGCGCGTCGAGCTTGCCGAGAGCCTTTACGAAGAGGAGACCGGACGCATTTCGGGCTGCGATCTGCCGCACCCCGAGCTGTTCATCCTGTTCGGGCTCGGGCTCGGAATGGACCGCGAGGAGCTTGTCCACGGGAAGCCGCTCCCTTCCACCGCGGCGCTGATCGACTGGTTCGAGCTCTCGAGCAAGCAGCGCTCCTTCGTCGAGGGCTCCGCGGCCATGAACCTGGCGGCCGAGGGCCAGGTTCCTGGCAGCTTCGCTCACTTCGCTCGCGGGCTAGAGAAGCACTACGGGCTGGCGCGCGAAGCGGTCGCCTTCTGGGACGTGCACGAGACCGCGGACGCCGACCACAGCGACGTCGGCAAGCACATTGTGCTGGGCTACGCGACGTCCGACGAGTGGCAGGAGCGCGTGCGCCGCGCGGTGCAGCAGTCGCTCGCAATGTGGTGGCAGTTCTTCGACGGGATCGAGCGGAGCGTCAGCTCGACTTCGGCCGACTGAAGGTCCGCTCCCTGTAGGCTCTGCCCGCGTCGCGAGACTCCTGGGCAGCCGATGTCCCTTGCAGGACGTCCCCGTCGGCGTACGCCGTGGTCCCGGCGATCTGACGCGTCACGGTGTTCACGTGCTCCTTCGTGATGATGACGGGAACGGCGGGCTTCTCGGCAATCTCGCGCGCGAGGGCCTCGACCTCTGCGTCGAGCTCGGCTTCCGGAACCACGCGGTTCACAAAGCCGGCGGCCTTGGCCTCGGCCGGCGAGAAGCGTCGGCAGGTCATGACGAGCTCCTTGGTGAGCGCGGGCCCGATCTCGCGTACGAGTCGCGGGATGCCTCCCCATGCGAGCGGCAGGCCAAGGTCCACTTCGGGGATGAAGAAGACCGCGTCCTCTGCCGCCACCCGCAGATCGCAGACCGCCGCGAGGACGACACCGCCGCCGACCGCGTAGCCCTGGATGCGGGCGATGGTGACGGCGTGCATCTGCTCGATCGCGTCAGCCATCCGCAGCCCGATCTGTCCGCCCTCTCGGCGCTCCTGCCAGGTAGGCGCCGGGGTGGGCGCGGTGTCCTTGAGATCGGCACCGGCGCTGAACGCGCGGCCCGCACCGCTCACGATCACCACGCGCACCTCCGGCTGACGGTCGAACCAGTGCGCCGCTTCCGTGAGATCTCCCATGATCGTGGGGCCCAGGGCGTTCAGCCGCTCCGGGCGGTTCAGGATCAGCCGCCCGATCGAGCCCTCTGTCTTGACGATGACGGTTTTGAATTCCACAGCGGCGATGCTATTGGCGTTGCGAGCTACTGGCAAGTGTCAGGCCCAGGAGGCTTTCAGGGCGTCCGCGGGCGCGTGTAGAATGTGGGGATGGCGACACCCGATCTCGTCCGGCAACGCGCCAAGAACATCTGGGATGCGTTCTTGCGCAAGTCTCCCCTCGTCGCGAAGGCCGCGCGCCTCGAAGCCGACCCGACGCTCAGCTTCGGCGACATCGGCGGGCTCGAGTCCGCGAAAGAGGAGGTGCTGACGTACGCCTGTGCCGTGACGGACCCCGAGGTATACGCGCACTGGGGAACGTTTCAGCCTCCCGGGCTGCTTCTCGTGGGGCCCGCGAGCTGCGGCAAGACGCTTCTCGCCGAGGGGCTCTCGAACCACACCGGGATGCCGTTTCTGGAGATCACGGTGCCGCGCCTGGTGCTGCAGATGGTGCACGCATCCCAGCCGGTCGGCGAGTTCCTTGCGGCCTGGGGGGCCACGCTCGAGGAGATGCCGCCCACGACGGTCTTCTTCGAGGAGCTGGAGTTCATGCAGGCCGCGGCGCTCGGCGGGAGTCGGGTCGACCTGCCCCTGGGTCCGGTCATGGAGTTCTTGCTCGAGCTCGTCGATCGAGCGATCGCGGCAGCGGGCGCGCTGGTGATCGGTTCGACCAGCCAGCCCGATGCGATCCGCCCCGCGCTGCTCGCGACGGGTCGCTTCGAGCGTGTGGTCGAGGTGACGCCCCTCGTCCCGGACGACATCGCGGCCGCCCTCGGCGTTCATGCGCACGCGGCCGAGCGCCGAGCCGGACGGCAGCTGTTCGAGGATGTCGACTGGATCGAGGTGGCCCGTCAGCACAAGGACGGCTCGATCGGCGACTGGATCCGGCTCTTGCACGCGGTTCTGCGCGCAAAGGCCCGCTGTGAGGCGGCGAGCCGGGAGAGCGGGTTTGTCCTCACGTCAGATCTGCTGGCCGAGGTGGAGCGCGCCAAGCGCGTGACGAACCGCCTGCCCGCGCCCTCCGGTCGTTATCTGTAGCTCCGATCTCGGCCCGCTGGCAGCGCATTGGCTACCCTCGCCGGGGGAGGTACGGGCATGCCCGAGTTCTGCAGGGTCAAGGAGCTCCTGGCGCGCGAGGATCTGAGCGAGCCCGTGGCCGTGCGCGGCTGGCTCCGCACGGCGCGCCACGCCAAGGACGTCGCGTTTCTGGAGCTGTCCGACGGTTCCTGCCTCGCGGGACTCCAAGTCGTGGTTCCCCACGAGCTCGAGAGCGCAACCGACGGGCTCGCGAAGCTCGGCACTGGTAGCGCCGTCGAGGTCAGCGGAGAGCTGGTGCCATCGCCCGGCAAGGGTCAGAAGCTCGAGCTGCGCGCGAGCCGCGTCGAAGTCGTCTCTGCCGCCGAGCAGGACTATCCGCTCCAGAAGAAGCGCCACAGCTTCGAGTTCCTGCGCACCATCGCGCATCTGCGGCCGCGCACAAATACGATCGGCGCGGTCCTGCGCGTGCGGAACTGCGCGGCGCGGGCCATCCACGACTTCTTTCAGAAGCGGGGTTTCATCTACCTGCAGACTCCGATCATCACCGATTCGGACTGCGAGGGCGCAGGCGAGCTGTTTCGCGTCTCCACGCTCGACGCCGCTGAGCCGCCTCGAGACGCTACCGGGGCGGTCGATTTCTCGCAGGACTTCTTCGGCAAGCCGGCGTACCTCACGGTGTCGGGACAGCTCGAGGCGGAGATCGCTGCACTCGCACTGACGAACGTCTACACCTTCGGCCCGACCTTCCGCGCAGAGAACTCGAACACCAGCCGCCACCTGGCGGAGTTCTGGATGATCGAGCCGGAGATGGCCTTCATGGATCTCCGCGGCCAGATGGACCTGGCTGAGGAGTTCCTCAAGCAGATATGCCAGGTCCTCCTCACGGATTGCGCAGAGGACATGGAGTTCTTCAACCAGCGCATCGACAAGACGATCCTGACAACGCTCGAGCACATCATCGAGAGCCCGTTCGAGCACATGGACTACACGGAAGCCGTCGCCGTGCTCGAGAAGAGCGGGCAGGAGTTCGAGTTTCCCGTGCGCTGGGGGCTGCACCTCCAGAGCGAGCACGAGCGCTACCTGACCGAGGAGCACGTCGGCCGACCCGTGATCGTGACCGACTACCCGCGCGCTATCAAACCGTTCTACATGTACGTCAACGACGACGGGCGAACGGTGCGCGCCATGGACGTGCTCGTGCCGAAGATCGGCGAGATCGTCGGCGGCTCACAGCGCGAGCACCGCCTGGAGCAGCTCGACGCTCGGATCGCGGAGTGTGGCTTGCGCACCGAGGACTACTGGTGGTACCGCGACCTCCGCCGCTTCGGCACGGTCCCCCACTCCGGCTTCGGCCTGGGCTTCGAACGCCTCGTCCAGTTCGCCACAGGCATGGAGAACATCCGCGACGTAATCCCCTTCCCCCGAGTCCCCGGCTACGCCGAATTCTGACGAAGCTCCCCCGGGGAGGTTTCGACGGGCTACTCGAGCGTCAGGAGGGGCTTGGGACGGGCTTCGGTGAGGTTCGCGTAGAAGTCGTTCCCCTCGGCGTCGATGATGATGAAGGCGGGAAAGTCTTCAACCTCGATGCTCCAGATGGCTTCCATGCCGAGGTCTTCGTACTCGAGAACCTCGACCTTCTTGATGCTGTGCTCGGTCAGGCGCGCGGCGGGGCCGCCGATGGATCCGAGGTAGAAGCCGCCGTACTTGCCGCAGGCGTCGCGAACCTGCTTCGAGCGGTTGCCCTTTGCGAGCATCACCATGCTGGCTCCGTGCTGCTGGAAGAGGTCGACGTAGGAGTCCATCCGGCCGGCCGTCGTGGGGCCGAAGGAGCCCGAGGCGTAGCCCTCTGGACGTTTTGCGGGCCCCGCGTAGTAGACCATGTGGTCCTTGAGGTACTGCGGAAGATCCCCCTCGCGCTCGAGCCGCTCCTTGAGCCGGGCATGTGCAATATCGCGCGCCACGACCATCGGGCCTGTGAGCGAGAGCCGCGTTGCCACGGGGTGTCGGCCGAGCTCCTCGAGGATCTCGCTCATGGGACGGTTGAGATCGATCTCCACGACCTCGCCGCCGAGCTCAGAAGGCGTGACCTCTGGCAGGTACTTCGCAGGGTTGGTCTCGAGCTGCTCCAGAAACAGACCTTCCGCTGTGATCTTGCCGAGGATCTGGCGGTCGGCCGAGCACGACACGCCGAGACCGATGGGGAGCGAGGCGCCGTGCCGGGGGAGACGGATCACGCGCACGTCGTGCGCAAAGTACTTGCCGCCGAACTGGGCTCCAATCCCCGTCTCGTTGCAAAGCTTGTGAACTTTCTCCTCGAGGTCGGGATCCCGAAACGCGCGGCCGAGCTCGTTGCCCGAGGTCGGCAGTCCGTCGAGCGAATGGGCGCTCGCCAGCTTGACCGTCTTGACCGTCATCTCCGCAGAGGTGCCACCGATCACCAGTGCGAGGTGGTAGGGCGGGCAGGCCGAGGTGCCGAGCGTCTTGAGCTTTTCGTTCACGAAGCGGAGCAGAGATTCCGGATCCAAGACCGCGCGGGACTCCTGATACATGAAGGTCTTGTTTGCGGAGCCGCCACCCTTCGCGATGAAGAGAAAGCGATACTCGTGACCGGGCTCGGCGTGAATGTCGATCTGCGCTGGCAGGTTGGTCCCGGTGTTCTTCTCCGTATACATGTCGAGGGCCGCCATCTGCGAGAAGCGCAGGTTCTTCTCCTGGTAGGCCTGGTAGATCCCGCGAGACAGCGACTCCTCGTCGTCGCTTCCCGTGAAGACGTTCTCTCCCTTGTGGGCGAAGACGATGGCGGTCCCCGTGTCCTGGCAACCCGGCAGGACGCCGGCGGCGGCGATGTTCGCGTTCTTGAGCAGCTCGACCGCGACGAAGCGGTCGTTCGTCGAGGCCTCCGGATCCTCCAGGATCTTGGCGAGCTGGGAGAGGTGGCTCGCTCGCAGCAGGTGAGCCACGTCCACCATCGCCTCCCGCGCCAGCCACGTGAGGGCCTCCGGCTCGACCTTCAGGATCGGGTGCCCCTCGAACTCGCCAATCGAGACGTGGTCCGAGGTCAGGGTTCGGTACTCGACCTGCTCGGGTTCCAGCTCGAAGATCGGCTGATATTCGAACTCCGCCATCCGACCCGAATATAGCAGCTCGATCGTGTAGACCTTCGTGACGCCGGATCCACTGTTTTTGATCCGGAAGGTTCGTCGAGGAGCCCGATTTCGGGACGGAAAGGCCCACTTTCGTGGAGCGTGCGCCTTCTGAACCCGAAACTGGGACTTTCCACAGAGATCTTGAGCTGCTTTCGACTCTCGATGCTCGAACTTTCCGAAATCGTGACCACTTCTCCTTGGAATTGCTCGGAGGGGCGGGTAGAATCGGTCTCCTTTTGCCTGGATGGCCTCGAATCGGGCTCCGGAGGGACAAGTGGATACGAAAGTCGCGACAGGAGCCGAGAGACTCGTACAGTGCCTGGAGCGAGAGGGTGTGGAGTTCATCTTCGGCCTCTCGGGTGGGGCGGCCATGCCCCTCTTCGACGCTCTGGTCGACTCCAAGATCCGGCTCATCCTGACCCGCCACGAGCAGGGAGCTACGCACATGGCGGACGGCTACGCCCGGGCCACGGGCAAGCCGGGGGTGGTGCTGGTGACCTCGGGCCCGGGCGCGACAAACACCGTGACGGGCCTCTTGACGGCCCTGATGGACTCCGCGCCGATCGTCGTGATCTGCGGGCAGGTGATCCGCCCGAACCTGGGCACCGACGCGTTCCAGGAGGCCGACGTCACCGGGATCACCTACCCCGTCGTGAAGCACTCCTACCTCGTGAAGGACCCGGCAGAGATCCCGCGGATCATGCGCGAGGCCTTCCACCTGGCCACGACGGGTCGTCCGGGCCCGGTCGTCGTCGACGTCCCCAAGGACCTGAGCCAGGGTCCCTGCGAGGCTCCGTTTACCGACGAGGTCGACCTTCCGGGCTACACCGTCCCGACGCGGGGCGACCCCGAGGCGATCGCCGAGGCCGCCGGCTTTCTGATGAAATCGGCTCGGCCTGTCCTGTATGTGGGGCATGGCGCCGTGATCTCGGACGCGGGCAAGGCCGTCATGACGCTCGCCGAGAAGCTCCACGCGCCGATGGTGAATACCCTGCTCGGCAAGGGAGCGGCCGACGAGACCCACCCACTGCACCTCGGCATGCTCGGCATGCACGGCACCGCCTACGCCAACAAGGCGGTGACCCACTGCGATTTGATCATGTCGATCGGCGCGCGCTGGGACGACCGCGTCACGGGCAAGGTAGACGCGTTCTGCCCCGACGCCGTCAAGATCCACGTCGATATCGACCCGGCGGAGTTCAATAAAGTCCTGCGCCCTGACGTCTGCATCGCGGGGGATGCGCGCCTCGTGATCGAGGACCTGATCCCTCAGGTCGAGATGCTCGACACCGCGGGATGGCTCGAGCAGTGCAACAAGTGGCGCAAGCAGTACCCGCTCAAGTACCCGAAGCAGGGAGGCCTGCGCGCCCAGCACGTGCTGGATCGGCTCAACTCCATCACGAGGGGGGACGCCATCATCACGGCCGATGTGGGTCAGCATCAGATGTGGGCGGCGCAGTTCTGCAGAACGCGGTCCAACCGCCACTGGCTTACGAGCGGGGGCGCCGGAACCATGGGCTACGGCTTTCCCGCCGCCATCGGTGCGAAGTTCGGCTCGCCGGACAAGAAGGTGTGGGCCGTCGTGGGAGACGGCGGCTTTCAGATGACGCAGGCGGAGCTGGCGACGGCGCAGATCCACGATCTTGGCGTGAAATGCCTGGTCATCAACAACAACTTCCTTGGGATGGTGCGGCAGTGGCAGGAGCTATTCTTCGAGAACCGCCTGTCCGGCGTGGATCTCGAGGGCAACCCGGACTTCGTCAAGCTGGCACGCGCCTACGGGATGAAGGCACTCCGGATCCGGCGCCCCGCTGACATAGAGCGCATCCTCCTGGAGGCCCACGAGTACGATGAGGGCCCGGTGCTCGTCGTTGCGGAAGTCGTCAAGGAAGACAACGTGTTTCCCATGATTCCCGGTGGCGCGGCGATCTCGGACATGCTGATCGAGGCTCCCAAGCAGAAGCTCGAGAAGCCGGTGGGGAGTGCCTGAGATGGAGCAGCCGCTCGCCGCGTCTGCGGCCGTGCACACCATCTCGCTCTTTGTGAACAACAAGCCGGGAGTGCTCGTCCGCGTAGCCCTCACGTTCGCCCGCCGCGCCTTCAACATCGAGAGCCTCGTCGTCAGCCCGGCCGTAGAGGGCCGTTACTCGCGGATGACGATCACGTCATCTGGCTCCGCGGAGAGCCTGGAGCAGGTGGTCAAGCAGCTCACAAAGCTCGTCGACGTGGTCCATGCCATCGACCACACCGGGGAAGACGCCTTCGAGACAGAGATCGGGCTCGTCAAGATAGAGTGTGCCCTCGACCGCCGGACGGAGATCCTCCAGGTTGCGGAGCACTACAAGGCCAAGGTGGTCGACTACGGCACAGACTCGCTGATCCTTCAGATCTACGGCTCGAGCGAGAAGATCGACACGTTCGTCGACCTGCTCCGGCCCTTCGGGATCACCGAGCTGGTCCGCTCGGGAAAGATGCTCATGGCGCGGGGCCGCCAGATCACCTAGGAACGCCTAAAAGCCGTAGAGCTCCCGATACTCGGAGTCTCGCTCGGCGATGAGACGCGCCAGCTCGACCATGACCCGGCACTGCTTCCACGTAGCGTCGTCCTGCATCTTGCCTTCGAGCATGATCGTTCCGCTGCCGTCGGGCATCGCGTCGATCACTCTTCGGGCCCAGGCGACCTCGTCTGGCGGCGGGCTGAAGACGCGCTTGGCGATGGGGATCTGGCTCGGGTGCAGGGACCAGGCGCCGACGCACCCCATCAAGAACGCGTTGCGGAACTGGTCTTCGCAGGCCACGGCGTCGCCAATGTCGCCAAAGGGCCCGTAGAAGGGCAGGGCCCCCGCGGAGTTACAGGCGTCCACCATACGCGCCATGGTGTAGTGCCAAAGATCCTGCTGCGCGGTCGGCCGCAGCGCATCCGGCTCGTCGGGGTCCGGGTCCGTGCGGACCAGGTACCCGGGGTGCCCGCCACCGACGCGTGTCGTCTTCATGCGCCGCGACGCAGCGAGGTCTGCTGGTCCCAGGCTCAGCCCCTGCATGCGCGGGCTCGCGTGGATGATCTCTTCCACGTTCGATACGCCGAGGGCGGTCTCGAGAATCGCGTGCACGAGCAGCGGCCGCTCCAGCCCGTTCCTGGCCTCGAGCTGGGCCAGCAGCTGATCGACGAAGTGGATGTCCCAGGGGCCCTCGACCTTCGGGATCATGATCACTTCCAGGCGATCTCCGATTTCCCCCACGAGTCGTGTCATGTCGTCGAGGAACCACGGGCTGTCCAGGCTGTTGACGCGTGTCCAGAGCTGGGTCGTGCCGAAGTCTGCGTTCCTGGCGATCTTGACGAGCCCCTCTCGCGCTTCGACTTTTCGTTCGGTGGGAATCGCGTCTTCCAGGTTGCCGAGCAGGATGTCCACCTGAAGGGCGATGTCGGGCACCTTGGCGGTCATCCGCTCGTTGCTCGGGTCGAAGAAGTGGATCATGCGCGATGGCTTGACCGGGATCTCGCGCGCCGGCTGTGGCGCTCCGATCGCCTTTGGCTTGAAGAAGTCTCGGGGGCTCTGCATCAGGACCTCTCTCGAATGGCTGGGCGGATTCTAGCTGACTGCCAGGCGCCTGCTCAACGGACATCTGGTACAGTTCGACGAGTCGTCGCGAGAGGGTCGATGTCCGGGAAGTACTTCGAGGAGTTCGAGGTCGGAGATGTCTTCGAGCACCAGCCCGGACGCACGGTGACGGAGACCGACAATCTCCTGTTCACGACGCTCACGATGAATCCCCAGCCGCTCCACCTGGATGCGGAGTTCGCCAAGGGGGCCCAGTTCGGCGAGCGCCTCGTCAACAGTATCTTCACGCTCGGGCTCGTCGTCGGGCTCTCCGTCGGCGAGACGACCCTGGGGACGACGGTGGGAAACCTCGGTTTCGAGCGGGTCGAGTTTCCCAAGCCGGTCCTCATCGGCGATACCATCCGCGCGGTGACCGAGGTTGCGGGCAAGCGCGAGTCGAAGTCGCACCCCGAGTGGGGAATCGTCACGTTCGAGCACCGAGGGTTGAATCAGCGCGACGAAGTCGTTGCCCGCTGCTCGCGCGCCGCGATGATGCTCCGCAAGGCCTAGCAGGCTGCTGAAAAACTCCTCATCGAAGGGTACCTTGGGAGCGAGCCCCAAAGGGGGAGGCGTGAGAGGACAGGGGACGCTTCAGGGCGGGATGTTCAGCTACGTGTCGCTGGAGTCGCGGATTCCGGATGATCATCCGCTTCGAGCGATGCGGCGCATGGTCGACACGGCGCTGCAGCGGCTATCGCCGCGCTTCGACGCGATCTACGCCAGAGGCGTAGGGCGCCCGTCCGTGCCCCCGGAGCAGCTGCTGCGCGCCCTGCTGCTGCAGGTGCTCTACACCATCCGGAGCGAGCGGCAGCTGGTGGAGCAGCTGGAGTACAACCTGCTGTATCGCTGGTTCGTGGGTCTGGAGCTTGACGAGGTGGTGTTCAGCGCCACGGTGTTCACGAAGAACCGAGACCGGCTGCTCAAGGGCGAGATTGCCGAGCACTTCTTCGACGCAGTGCTGGAGCAGGCCGAGACCGAGGGATGGGTGTCGTTGGAGCACTTCACGGTAGACGGGACGCTGATCGAGGCGTGGGCGAGCCAGAAGAGCTTCGTACGGAAGGACGAGGAACGGAGAGACGACGATGACCCGGGCAACCCGACGGTGAACTTCCGAGGCGAGAAGCGGAGCAACCAGACGCATGCGTCGACGACGGATCCCGACGCACGACTCGCCGGTATGAGAGGCCAAGGCGCCCGACTCGCGTACCAGGGACACGTGGTGACGGAGAACCGGAACGGCTTGGTGGTCGCGGCGAAGCTCACGCAGGCGTCGGGATATGCGGAGCGCGAAGCGGCGCTCGAGATGGTGGAAGGTCTGGGAGGCGGGCGTCGGAGGACATTGGGCGGAGACAAGGGCTTCGACACGAAGGGGTTCGTGGAAGAGCTTCGAGAGTTGGGCGTGACCCCACACGTGGCGCAGAACACGACGAATCGACGCAGCGCGATCGACGGGCGGACGACGCGCCACCGGGGCTACGAACTGAGTCAGCGTTTTCGCAAACGGGTGGAAGAGGTCTTCGGCTGGATGAAGACCGTGGGGCTGATGCGCAAGACCCGACACCGCGGCACGGATCGGGTCGGCTGGGTCTTCACCTTCACGGCCGCAGCCTACAACCTGATCCGGATCCGCAAGCTGCTGGAGGCCACGTAGGTCATGTGCGAAACCGCCCCGCGATCAGCGGAGCCCAAGACCGGTTCGAACCGGGAATCGCGCCCCGCCCCTCGGCCGGTGAACCCCCTCGTCGGAAGGACCACCCCTCAACCAGTCACTTTCTCCGCAGCCTGCTAGGCCGTGGGACTGCGTCGCGCGGTCCACTTCGTTCCCGGCGCCAACGAGAAGATGTTTCGGAAGGCGCTCGAGCTGCCCGCCGATGCGCTGATCCTCGATCTGGAAGACGCTGTCACGCCAGAGAACAAGGAGTCCGCCCGCGAGACCGTGACGGCTTGGCTCCGAGAAGCCGACTTTGGCGGGAGGGAGCGGCTCGTCCGGATGAACCCGCTCGACACACCGTGGGGTGTAGAGGACCTCGAAGGGACCATGCTCGGCCGGCCAGACGCGTACGTCGTTCCGAAGACGAGCGGGCGGGAGGAGCTGGAGCAGATCGACGAGATCCTGGGCCGGATCGAGAAGGAGCGCGGCCTGCCCCCAGGGGAAGTCACGCTGCTGGTGATTGCAACCGAGACGCCAGACGGTCTCCTCAACATCCGCGAGCTCGCAGGGAGCTCGCGGGTCGATGCGCTGACCTGGGGGGCGGAGGATCTCTCGGCGGCGATCGGAGCGCGCCGCAACCGCGACGAGAGTGGCGCCTACCTGGAGATCTTCCGGCTCGCGCGTCACATGACGCTGCTCGCGGCCTGCGCCGCCGGTGTCCAACCGATCGACGGGGTGTTCGTCGACATTCGGGACTCCGCCGGACTGGAGCGGGAGTGTCGCGAATCCGCCCAGATGGGGTTCACCGGCAAGATGACGATCCACCCGAGTCAGGTCGAGATCGTGAATGCGGCCTTCTCCCCGTCTGCGGAAGAGATTGCCGAGAGCCAGGAGCTGGTGGCTGCCTTTGAGGAGCAGCAGCGCGCGGGCCGGATGGCGTTCGCGTTCAAGGGCAACATGGTGGACGCGCCCCACCTGGCTCGCGCAAGGACGGTGCTGGAGCGCGCACGGCTCGACGAGCGCAGGCGCTCCTGAGTCTCAGGCCTGGGAGGACGGCTTCCGCCCCGGCTCCGGCTCGGGCTTGCGAGGCGGGCGGCGCTCGAGGCCGCGCTTCTTGATCATCTCGAGCAGCGTGGTGCGGTTCAGATCCAGAAGCTGCGCCGCCTTGCTCTTGTTCCAACGCGTGCGCTCGAGTGCCTGCCGAATGATGTCCGACTCGAAGCGCCCCACGACCTGCTGGAAGGAGAGGCCTGACGCGGGCACGCGCGGCGCCTGAACCATGTCTGCGCTCGACGCGATGTGGAAGGGTTGAGGCAGATCGTCGAGCTCGACCCAGTCGTCGACGCAGAGGATGGACATGCGCTCGACCAGGCTCTCGAGCTCGCGCACGTTCCCAGGCCAGGCGTACGCGCATAGCTTCTGCATCGCCTCGTTCGTGAAGCCCTGCAAATGGCCGCCCGTCCGCTGCAGGAAGTGCTCGACGAGCAGCGGGATGTCATCGTGTCGTTCGCGCAGTGCCGGGAGCTCGACCGGCACGACGTTCAGCCGGTAGAAGAGGTCGTCGCGGAAGCGCCCCGTGCTCATTGCCTCTTGCAGGTTCTGATTGGTGGCGGCAATGGTTCGCACATCACAGGTCTCCGTGATGGAAGACCCGACCTGCTCGTAGGTCCCGTCCTGCAGGATGCGCAGGAGCTTTACCTGCAGGTTGGGGCTCATCTGGCCGATCTCGTCGAGGAAGATCGTCCCCTCGTTCGCCACGGCGAAGCGGCCATCGCGCTGGCGATCCGCGCTGGTGAAGGCGCCGCGCACGTGGCCGAAAAGCTCCGACTCGAGCAGCGTCTCCGGAATCGCGCCGCAGTTCACGGCGACGAAGTTCGCGCTCGCCCGCCGGCTGTGGAAGTGAATCGCGCGTGCGACGAGCTCCTTTCCGGTGCCGCTCTCGCCGAGGATGAGGACCGTCGCCTCCGAGTCGGCCACGCGGCGCACCATCTCGAGCGAGCGACGCAGCGCGTCGCTCTTGCCGACGATGCTCTCGATTCCCCGGATGGTCTCCCCCCCGGCGCGCGGCGTGGCGGGAGCGACCGTGCCCGGTCGGCCTGTCCGGAGCGCCTCCGCAATCAGGCGCTCCAGCGCCGGGAGACTCTCTTCGACGGGCTTCTCGACGAACCAGAACGCACCGGCGCGAAGCGCCTCGATCGACCGTTTCGGGCCGGCCAGGCACGTCATCGCCACGCAGGGAAGATCGAGGTCGAGGCCGACGATGCGGCGGATCGATTCCAACCCACGCAAAGACGTGTAGTTAGCGCAGCATGCGTATCAGCGATGATCATCGTCGATCATGCGCGATCTCGACGACGGCCAAACGGCCCTATACGGCCCCTCTTTTCCGTCGCTGACTCAGCGCGATTGAGCTACGCTGTGTCACGATTGTGTGTAGCTTGCTTGTGTGCCAGAGATCGTTTCTGCGGGCTTGTGCGCGGGAACACGATGTGTGGGTCCTGTTCGTAGAAGATCTCGTGTCCTGGAGTCTCTGGGGCGCTTGAGGAGGGAATGTGCAGCAGTCCGGCGAGGGCACAGACGCGCAGCCTGGTGCGTGAGCTCACGCCGCAGACGTTCGCCGCCCGGATCGGGCGCAGCGTGAGGACGGTTCGCTACTGGTGCCAGACGAGGCAGATCCGTTGTCGGATCACCACCGGCCCTTGCGGTCAGAAGCGCTACTGGATCCCGGTTTCCGAGCTGGGGCGTTCTCTCGCGGAAAAATAAGTGGTCGAAACCGGACCAAACCGGTCAAAAGCGGTCGACCTCGCCCGTTGAAGTTTCGGCACGGACCCATAGGGTCGATGGCATGGTGCATCTGCCCGAGCACTTCCGTGCAGACGAGCTGGCCTGCCGACACTGCGGCGCGTTGCCGGAGGGGGAGGAGTACCCGGCGTTCCTCGATGCGCTCGGCCTGCTGCGCGTTGCATACAACCGTCCGATGCGCGTCTCGTCGGGCTATCGCTGCTCGGAGCATCCGACCGAAGCCGCCAAAGGCAATGGCGCGTTGCATGCACACACGCTTGGTGCGGTGGATGTACGGGTGGCGGGTGCAGCGGCCTTTGATTTGCTCGCGCTTGCGATGGCTCTCGACTGGATCGGTGTGGGGATCCAGCAGAACGGCGAGCGGTCCGCACGCTACCTGCACCTCGACCGCGTCCCCCGCCCCGGCGGCCGGGCGCTGTGGAGCTACTGATGGATTGGCGCGAGCTCAGCCAAGCGGTGATCGGGGCCGGCGCGCCGCTTCTGGGCGGATTGCTCGGCGGACCCGCGGGAAAGGCAGCGGGCACACTCATCGCCTCGGCCCTGGGCTGTGAGGAGGATCCGGCGGCAATCAAGACGGCGCTCTCGGATCTTCCCGCGGCGGAGCGGCTGCGGGCGCTGGAGATGGAGCGCCGCACCGAGCTGCGCTCGCTCCACCTAGAGGTCGAGTCGACGCGGCAGGCCGAGATCCAGCGCACGATGCGTGCGGAGTTGGCATCCGAGGATCCCGTGGTGCGCCGCTGGCGTCCTTTCTGGGGCTACATCTCGGCCTGCACCTGGGGACTTCAGGGAGTCGGCGTGATCCTTGTCGTGGGGTTCAGCTTGGGTGCCGAGGACCGCGGCGCAGCGACCGAGTTCCTGCGCGCGATGTTCGAAGGCCTGGCGTCTCTCACGTTGCAGTGGAGTGTCGCGCTGGCCGTGCTCGGAGTCGGGGTGGTGTCGCGCAGTCGCGACAAGCGCGTGGCCGCGGGGCAGGAAGGTCTCGCCGCAACCCTCGTGCGGCAGCTGGTGAGCAAATGACCGAGGCAACCCTCGAGGTTGAGCGCGTCCGCACCGAGGCCCAGGAGAAGCTCTCGCGTCACGAGATCCTGTGCGAGCGGCGCTATGGCGAGATCCAAACGCAGCTCGGGAAGATCGAGGCACACAGCGAGCGCAACCTCAAGCTGCTCTACGTACTTTTGGGTGGGATGCTGGCCGTGACCGCGCGCTCGTTCTGGCCGGCGCTGTTCGGAGGGTGAAGGGGTGGCGAGTCGCCTATCCGCAGCAAAGCGGGGCTACGGCCATCGCTGGCGCACCGCGAGGCACGCGTACCTGCGCGCGCACCCGTTGTGCGTTCTGTGCCAGGCCGAGCGTCGCGTGACCGAGGCCTGCGTGGTGGATCACATCGTGCCGCATCGAGGCGACTCGAAGCGCTTCTGGGACCCGAGCAACTGGCAGCCGCTTTGCGCGCCGTGCCACAACCGCCACAAGCAGCGCGAGGAGCGGCGCGGCTACGACATCCGGGTGGGGTTGGACGGCTGGCCCGTCGACCCCAGGCATCCGGCGAACAGGGGATGGGGGGGGGTGAAACGATTCTTGGGCTGTCCTGGGAACCGGAGCCCACCCTTTTGGTCGCTAAAGCGTAAGAAAACGAGATCACCGGAGGAAACGAGATCCTTATGGCCACCCAACGCGGCCGAAAATCAGCAGCGGCCCTAACCGTCGTTCCGAATCCCGACCCCTCGGTTGCTGCAGAATGCAGACGCGATCGCCGAGCTCGCAGAGAGCTACACCGAAACGCTGCCGACCCTGATCTCCTGGGGGAAGAAGTTTGGTGAGTTCATCGGGCTGCTGGAGAAGCCCATCGACGAGCGGGTCGAAGATCTCCAAAAAGAAATCGAGACACAGGGATCGCTAGGCTGGAACCAGAACGTCCTGAGCGGGCGGAAGGAGGAGCTTGCTGGTCTACTCGAGGAGCAAGCCGAGAAAAACAAGATCCGAAAGGAGCGACAGGATCGGGAGGATGCGCGCAGGGGAGCGGAAGAGCGGAGCCGTGCGGCCCAGCGCACGCGGAGCGTGATCGAGGGCCTCCAGCTCGAGCACGACCAGCTCGGCCGCAACAGCGTCGCGGGCGATGTCCCGTTCGGTGTTGAACTTCGAGAACGGCGGCTCCGGGTTTGAGGGATTCTACTACGCGACCTGAGGGTGGATGGCGTCTTGCTGTTGGTCTTCGACCTTCTGCAGTGCGACGACGAGGGCGGCGAGGTCTCGATATCCGCGGACCCTTCGGAAGCGCCGCGTGGCATCGAGCACGGACGCACTGACCCAGCGGACGAGCATCGAGCCTCCACGCCACCGCTTCACGTTGCGTGTGTAGGTCGCGACCGAACCGTTGAGGTTCTCGATCGTGTTCGTGCTCCGCAGTGTCCGGTACAGCGCGCCCTTGAGCCCCAGACGTTGGAGTGTGAGCGTCTCCTCGAGGCCTTCGCGGATCGACGCCGCGGCTCCGGGATGCTCGGTCTCGAGCGAGTCGGCGAGCCTCTGCAGACGACGCTCCGCCAGCTCCGCGTCCGGGCTGTCCCAGGCCTCGACCAAGACCTTGGACGCGCTGGCGTGGAGTGCCTCGGGCACGTGCGAGAGGATGTTCCTCCGCTTGTGGATCTGGCAGCGCTGCACGACCCCCAGCCGATCGAAGGTCTTGCGGATCGCGACCCGCAGCGCCCTCGACCCGTCGATCCCGAAGACGCGTGCGCGCTCGGAGTCGAGACCCCGCTCGAGCAGATCGCGGAGCAGCGCCTGCGCTACCCGGCTGTTCTCGGTCGTGCCCTCGCACAGGCCCAGGACGTGCTTCCGCCCGTCGCTGTCCACACCCAGCACGATCAGGATCGTGTGGTCCCGAAACACGACTCCGTCGATCACCAGGACCCGGAGGTCCACGTCGTGAAGCGGCTTGGTCAGCCACGCTGTCATCTGCTGCTGGGACAGCGCCACGAATCGCCGCGACACAGCGCTCTTCGAGACGCTCCGCTCCTCCGCCTCGGCGAGCGGCTCGAGGCTCCGCGCGTACTTGCGCGTCGATACGCCGCACGCGATCGCCTCTAGCGTGTGTCGATCCAACGGGTCCCGGTCGGCAGCAAAGACGAAGCTCGGCAGCGCGAGCTCGCCTGCGGCGCCTCGTGCCCGAAGCCGACGGACCGGGATTCGGCGTCCTCCGAGCGTTCCCTCTGAGCGCGTGCTGCCTCCGCGGACCGCCTTCCGCTTGGGGTCCTGCTTCCCCTTCGGGCCGCAGAACGTGTCCCGGTCGTGCTCCATCAGCACGCCCAGGACCTGCTGGCCCACGCCGACACACAGGTCGAACAGGGCACTCTTCGCGTCCACAAGCGCCCCCAGAACGGGCAGCGGGATCTGGACCGCCACGGTCTTCGGAGACTCGACGACTTGGAGATGAGCGGGCGGACTGGCATGCTTGGCCATGGTGGCTCCTTCCTTATGGTTGGCACCACCTCCGTAACACACGGAGGCGGAAGGAGCCGCCGCCCTCAGTCTTTCAAGTCTTCAAGTCCAACAGCCTCCGGGACATCCCCCTGTGCGACTTCGCTTGGCCTCAACCCGCCTTTCTTCTTAATCAGCATGATCTTTCTAACGGTTAGTTCCCTCCACACGGTATCTTCCATTAATGCTGCTTGCTGCTCTAAGAAGTTCATGGTTTCAGTGTCCGAAGCAACCGGATAGTAGCCAGAAAACTGCATATCGAAGAAGATACCGACTAGGACACTTTTGGACTGCTCGCTGTCAATTTCTATAATGCGATCTCTCAGAATGGGAACAATGTCTGCTCCGTTGCTGGCCACTACGCCCGACAGGCTCCGGTCCGGCGGATGTACGCAATGCATCGAACTTAGATAGAGATCGACCTGCTGCTCGAGTGGGTAGTCGAGGATCAAACGCCGTTGTTCGGGACCCGATTTGCGGACAAGCTCGTTCTCGACGTCGGAGCAGCTGCGGGAGACCGACCACCAAACCCATGGCACGGGATCGCAGACGCTAAGCCCCAGGACCAATAGCAGCACAACAGCGAGTAGAGAGAGCGATGCTTGCTTGAAGGTGTTCATCAGGGATAACCCTGTTCTTCGAGATCGAGCTTTATTCGATCTTCTAACGCAGACGCAGCCTGCTCAAAGGAGATGTTCTTGTAGGCTTCCTCGTGGCTCAACCCACTCAGCCGGCCTCCCAGATATTCTCTCAGGTAGCGGACTCTAAACCGGAAGTTCCCAAGCTCTTGATACTGCTGTGCGTGACGTACCTCGTGCCCGATCAGCGCGATGCCTGACGCTGTAGTCGGCTTATATTTGCCAGGTGCGAAGAAGATATTGTTTTTGTCCGTATAGGCTACGATTCGGTCACCGCGGACATACCGCGGTATGCCCATTCGGACAAGAATGTCGTGGAGGTCGAAATTCTCGAAGTAAGGATCGAGAGCATCAATGACTTCGCGCGGTAAGGGAAATCCCTGACCCTCGGTGGCTGCACCGTTTGCGAACAGCCTTCCGAATGCGGCGGTGACTGCGCCGTTAGCGAACTTTTGGCCTCCGAGGGTGGAAGCGATGGCTCCGACGACAGCGTCGCGGACGATTCGGCCCTCCGCTGCCATAAATCGGCGAGTTACCGAGTCGGCGACACTTTCCTGCCTGAAGCGGTCGCGGCCGTGCTCCGAGCCGACCTCCCCACCCGCGCCCTGGGGAGGCGTCTCGATCGGATCGGCGGGGTGGAACACGTTGGCGGGGCTTTCGGTATCCGCACGCCGGAACACGCGACCGAGGAGATTGGCAATGGAGTGGGCTAGGTCGCTGAGGAAGATCTCCCTCCGGATGTTTAGGGACACGGTCTCGAAAGTAAGCCATACGGGCAAAGGAAACCTGAAGACGTAGCCCGAGGGGTCGGTGAAGGACAGCGGATTGTTGTGTGTGTAGCTATAGCGGTTTAAGCCCTGGGTCGACTCGGGGAATTGGATGAACGGATCCGCGCTCAGGAACCGGCCCAGCACCGGGTCGTAGATCCGGCCGTTCATGTGGACGAGCGCGAAGTCGTCCAGATGCTCGTGGTCGGTGAACCCGCGTGGGGTCTGGACCCCGGCAATCGCCAGCGCCGCGTCCTCCCAGGCGTCCTCTCCCGATGCGGAGAACGCCGCAGAACTCGAGCTCGACGCAACGAATGCGGGGATCGAGGCGAGGAACACAGCGTTCCTTGAGAGGCAGCGCGCAAAGAGTGCGAAGAAGATTGGCCGAAACAGGGCCGCAGCATCGCTGCTCTCTGGGACCACAAGGGCGGCGGGCTTCGGCGCGTCTCTTCTGTAAGGAGCAGGCATGACAATCTCCACAGAACAGACCCGAGTCACCTACGCCGGGAACGGCTCCACGACGGTCTTCGCGGTTCCCTTCAAGTTCCTCGCGAATGGGGACATTGCGGCTCTTCTCCACGATGACGCTCTCGGGACGGATGTCGTCCAGGTCATCACCACGAACTATACGCTTACGGGAGCGGGACTCGATGCAGGCGGCACGCTAACGATGATTACGGCCCCGCCTACGGGGCAGACCCTCGTCATCTACATCGATCCGGATCTGACGCAACTCACGGACTACGTCTCTGGAGATCCCTTCCCCGCGGCAAGCCACGAGGACGCGCTCGACCGCGTGACCCTTCAGCAGAAGCGGACGCGCGAGCTTGTGGAGCGCGCCCCCAGCCTGATCGAGGGGGACACCGACGGCTCTGGCCGCTACGACTTCAACGGGAACCGGGCGACGGGTGCCGTGGACCCCGTCAACGATACGGACCTCACCACGAAGCAGCACGTCGCTGCCGCGATCCTCGCGGGCGGTCTGGCCGACTACACGGGTGTTGTGTCGGCCTACGGCGCGACGCTGCTCGACGACGCGAGCCTGGCGGTAGCTAGGGACACGCTCGGGATCAATATCGCGGAGAACGCGGTCTACAACGGTGACTTCACGACCTGGATCCGGGGCACCTCGATTGCCATGACGGCCGGGGTCGGGCAGTGGAACGCCGACCGGGTCTTCAACGGCCCCGGTGTGGGGGCGGATGCCGTCGCGAGCCGCCAGACCTTCAGACTGCAGCGGCCGATCCCGAAGGAGGCGAAGCGGACGCTTGCAGAGATCCCGGAGCACTTCCGGGACGACGGCTGCTCGAGCTCGCCGGACGATCTCTTCGGCTTCGACTTCCGCTGGGCCTGCCGGATCCACGACTGGAGGTACTGCACCCGCTGTCACCCGGCCGGCTCGATGACGTGGCAGCGCAAGAACGACGCCGATGGGGAGCTCAAGGAGAACATCCGCACATCGCTCCCGTGGCGCTGGCGCTGGATCCGGTTCCTCTACCACCGCGCGGTCTTTTTGGGCGGGAACTTCGGCGCCTACGATACCTGCGGCCCAGAAGCGGGCCTGCGCTGCCGGCACGACCGGACGATGCCGGACTGGATGCGTTCGCTGGCGCCATGAGCCTGCCTCTCTCGGAGCCGCACCAGATCGATTGGGTCGATGTGGGCGAGTTCGTGCTCTGGTGCTGGCAGCTCTGCTGCTGGTATGGCGGATCGGTCACGGGTGGCTGCCGCACCGAGAAGCGGAACGCGCTTGTGGGCGGCCACGAGAAGAGCAAGCACCAGTTCGGGTCCGGGTGGGGGGAGGCGATCGATATCGTCTTCGACACACCCGAGGGACGGCAGATGGCCGTGGAGCGTACGGAACGCGAGCGGCCTGAGTACCACACCTACGTCGGCGAGCACTACGAGCCTACCCGGCTCCACGTTCAGGG
The DNA here is from genome assembly GCA_965247115.1 of Myxococcota bacterium. Lineage (GTDB taxonomy): Bacteria > Myxococcota_A > UBA9160 > SZUA-336 > SZUA-336 > JAUXJB01. The sequence goes on along the minus strand of CBDFGR010000002.1, from coordinate 1,303,741 downwards.
CTGGAAGGTTGGCGAGTTGCCCCATCCGCGCGAGCTCCAGCTCGACCTGTCGGGATGAGGCGAGCGATCCGCTTGGCGCTCGGCCACTCTCGCCGTGAGCGCGATGACGCGGACCGTCTTGCGGCTGGCTCGAGACTCCCGGGAATCTCGGGGTGATTCAGTACAGGATGAATCGATCGGGCTACGAGGACACCTCAAGTGGTTGGCATAAGAAACATCAGATCAATATCGATGTCAATACGTATGGAACTGTCTATTTCTCTATAACGAAATCCCATTTCTATTGACAAGTCATTACCCAGAAGATCATCAATATCCTGAACATCGAACGCTAGCCGTGCGCTGCCATGGTACAAGACATAGTCATCAAACTTTGTTGGCGTCTCTGAATAGCTGTCTCCAGTACTGGCACTTGTAAACAGTTGGTCATTTGCAAGCAGGTCAGCTCTAGTCAAGAAGGTATCTACTTCGTCCAAAAAATCGTACTCCAAGAATACAATGAGTTTTTTCTCTTTTTTGTGGTAATAGCCAGTGTAGATATAGAAAAGTACATCATTGTCTTTCAGTGATGAATAGTCCTCGCTAAAGAACGCTCTGCTCTCATTGTATCTACTCTCATCGTATTTGTTAGATAATTCATTTGAAACAATGTACGTCGGCAAGCATCCGAACAAACCTAACGACACCAATATTAGCGACAGCATTCTTAACAGCATTGTTGTAGATCTCCGCTTCGGGTATTACCTCCAATAAAATATGGGAGCACATCAACGACTACATGGGCCGCACCTCTAACTGCATATTTCCCCCAACCCCAAACGTCGTATGGACTCTGAGGCATGCCCGGGTTTATGTAGTTATAAGTACCGGCAATGCGCGGATCTGTAACCAAGGCGCCGTTCCTATATACAGCCTCTCGCCCATCCCGATGGATGTATTTTACTTCGCGGGGGCCGTCATCGTGAAAACTCGTTTGGTCTGGTGGCCTCTTCTCCCATCCCGCAGCTTCAGCCTCGTTTGCAGTCGGTGGTAAGTTTGAGTTTCTTGCCCTGCGACCCTCGTAGTGCCAAGTGGTCAACACTCTCACAATAAGCGCTACCCAGCCTTCCGCCTCTTGTGCGCCAAGTGCGGAATCGGCGCCGTTTGGGAACAGCCTCCCGAACGCCCCCGTGGCTACCCCGTTTGCAACCGCGAACGAACGCGCGGCCGAGAAGAAAGCATCGCAATATCCGGGGGTTCAGAAGAGCGACCAAAATGGTCGCTCTGCTTCCGGCACGACAGGGCTATGATTCCGCGCGATTATTCGCAACCGGAGGCAGACCGAGCGCACGTCCGCGCAGCCCCAGCGAGATCCGCAGGCCGCTGCGTCGGGTGTGAACACAAACCGCCGCAGGGTGTCAACTAAGCACCGAATCGCGGGAACGAGCGAGACGATTGTGGGAACGATTGCCTCACTGTGCGACTTCGCTTGGCCTCAACCCGCCTTTCTTCTTAATCAGCATAATATCCCTAACGGTTAGTTCCCTCCACACGGTATCTTCCATTAATGCTGCTTGCTGCTCTAAGAAGTTCATGGTTTCAGTGTCCGAAGCAACCGGATAGTAGCCAGAAAACTGCATATCGAAGAAGATACCGACTAGGACACTTTTGTGATGCTCGCTGTCAATTTCTATAATGCGATCTCTCAGAATGGGAACAATGTCTGCTCCGTTGCTGGCCACTACGCCCGACAGGCTCAAGTCCCCCGGATGTCTGCAATGAAACGACTTTAGATAGAGATTAACCTGCTGCTCGAGCGGGTAGTCGAGGATCAAACGCCGTCGTTCGGGACCCGATTTGCGGAAAAACTCCTTCTCGACGTCGGAGCAGCTGCGGGCGACCAACCACCGAACCCATGGCACGGGATCGCAGACGCTAAGCCCCAGGACCAATAGCAGCACAACAGCGAGTAGAGAGAGCGACGCTTGCTTGCAGGTGTTCATCGGGGATAACCCTGTTCTACGAGATCGGGCTGTATTCGATCTTCTAACGCAGACGCATCCTGCTCTAAGGAGATTTTCTCGTAGGCCTCATCGGGGCTCAACCCACCCAGCCGGCCTCCCAGATATTCTCTCAGGTAGCGGACTCTAAACCGGAAGTTCCCAAGCTCTTGATACTGCTGTGCGTGAAGTACCTCGTGCCCGATCAGCGCGATGCCTGACGCTGTAGTCGGCTTATATTCGCCAGGTGCCATCACTCGAGCTCGCCTCTCGCTGCGTATCTCCCAGCAGGCGCTTCTTGCCCGCCTCCAGAAACTCCTTGCTCCAGCGGGTGTAGAGGTTCGCCACGATGCCTTCGCGGCGGCACAATGAGGCGATGCTCTCCTCGCCCCTCAGGCCCTCGATCACGATCCGGATCTTCTCTTCCGCCGAGAACCGCCGTCGTGTCTTCCGTCGGATGTCTCGGCCCGCCTTCTCTGCCGATTCCTTCTTGGCCATGGATTCCTTCTCCCCTCAGAGCCCGGAACCCTCTCTTAGATCATCGACCCCATCTGTCCAAACTCGGCTCACGGCCTACAGTGCGTACAACGCGAACATTTTGGCCGGCAAGCAGGCGCACTAAGCGGACATCTCAGTGATACAAATATGTCCACCTCCTTATCACAAAAGTAACCGAGTCGTATAGCTCTGAACCACCAGCTATGGACACTGAGACTTCAAATATTAGATTTTGGTTGAGCGGAAGTTGTCTAGGAGAAGCAAGTGAGAAAAGACTTGTACCTGTAACTGTGGTTGGGAAGTCAACTGTGAAGTCGTGTTTCTCTATTTCGACATTGTCGTTTCCATAAATTCTGAACTCGGCTACTAAGGTCCTGGTCTTGTCAGGAAGCTCATATAGCTTAACGTCTTTGTTCTTGAGAGTCGTAAACCACTTTACTACATACAGTCCTCGGTATTTCACAGAAAACGACTTGCGAAATGCGCTCGACCCGTCAGGTGGGACCGAGAGAATCAGGACAGGCTTCGCTAGTTCATCTTGCTCAACTAACAGCTCAGTGATGATTCCCCGATCACATCCCACAACTTGAATGACGAGGAAGAGCAATGCCGCTCTCAAGAGTAAACTGACGTAATGTTTGATCCGCACAGCCATTCATTCCCAGTCGGGATAATTGTTGCCACGAATCGAACGCGACCGATCGCGAAATAAGTACTCAATCCCGTGCCATAGGGCCGACCACGGATCTAAGGTCGGATCATAAATATCATGGTGGACGCGCACCGATGAATCACCTTTATCAACTGTCAAATGATAACCGCCAGGAAGCCTCTGATTCTGGATATGGTCTCCAACATCATCTGCATTGGTCAAAGAGTTCCATCTCGTATCTGGTTCGTGATCGAGAACCTCCGGAGGGAGATCACCCCATGCATCAGCAACTCGCTCGTGTGTAAACGGATCTCTCCAACCTCGCAATTGCAATTGAAGCATCCATACAGATGGCCGGCGACGATCCGCTGGCAGGCACGGCCCTGAAGGCGGCGGCGAAGAGCATCATGTCGGATGAAATTCCTTGCCTGCGCGTATCTGACCGAAACACGACGGGTCTTCGCGGCGAACCACTGGCGGGCGCTCGTCAAGATGCAGGGTGTCAGCCACAAACCGGAATTGGAGGGCGCCGCCGGCGGGCGTCGCGGGCTATCGGTCGCCTAGTGAGAAAGCGCCTGAGCCCGCTCGGTAGTCCCACCGTGGTAGGGTGAGCAGAGGATGCCCCCCGCGCCCCAAGACAACGTCGGAGCCATCATAGGGTTCGTCAGAGCGCTGCTGCTGACGACGGCCCTCTTCGGGGGACTGGGAGCCTGCGCCACACCGGTGACGGATCAGCACTGGATCCGGTTGCGCTCTGAGCACTTCCAAGGCATCAGCAGCGCGGACGCAGAGACAACCCGCGCGATCACGCGGGAACTGGAACGGTTCCGCCAAATCGTGATCAGCGTAACGGAGCTCGAGGACATCCAGCCGACGCTACCGACCACGGTGTACCTCTTTGGAGACGCTCGCACCTTTGCCAGGTTCAGGCCGCGCTCCAACGTCGAGGGGTTCATGGTCCCCGGGCTGCACCGCAACTTCCTCACGGTCAACGCCAGCGAAGAAAAGCGAGCGATCCCGATCGCGTTCCACGAGTACGTCCACTTCGTGCTCCGGAACGCGTCGAACGTGTCCTATCCGGCCTGGTATGACGAGGGCTTCGCAGAGTTTCTCAGCTCTGTCAGGGTCGCCGAACGCCGTGTGCACCTCGGCGATGTCCCTCACGGCCGCGCCGACTGGCTGGTCTACGGAAACCTCCTCGGTCTACGCCGAATGCTGAGCGCGACGGACATCCTCAGCTGGTCGGATCGCGCACTCGCCATGTTCTACGCGCAGTCGTGGGCTCTCACGCACTTTCTCCACCACGGGCACCTCCAGGGGTATCGACAATGGCATGAGGGCCTGGCGGACTACCTCCGGGCGGTCCACAGAGGGGAGGATCCGGAACAGGCTGTCGAGTCGGCGTTTGGCTCGGATGTCGAGGAGCTCGAGCGCGAGCTCGTTCAGTACATTCGGACCGGAAAGATCCCCATCGTACCGTTCCCCTTGGAGGACACGAGTTCAGACGGGTGGGTTGAGCTCGCCCCGCTCGATAAGCCCGAGCAGCTGTATCTTCTCGCCGACCTCGCATTGCACAGCAGCCAGCGGCATCTGAGCACCGCGCAGCAGCTGCTTGAGTCCGCGCTGGAGGCAGACCCGGATCACGCAAAGGCTTGCGCAACTCTCGGGCGGCTCCTCGTCAGCACCGACCCCGTGAAGGCCGGCGCGCTGGTCAACCGGGCGCTCGAGCTACGGTCCGCCGACCCGGAGGTGCACAGGCTCGCGGGAGATGCGCTGCTCGCACGCGCTTCCGCGAGCTCGGCCGGATCTCGGTCGGCGAGGTCGCAGCTCATCGATAGCGCGCGATCCCACTACGAGACGAGCCTGGACTTAGACCCGACCCAGGCGGCTTCGCACGTTGGCTTGGCCCGAATCCAGGGTCAACGTGACCCGGGCGCGGCGATCCGCTCACTCGAAGCCGCTCGGGCACGCGCACCCGGCTACTCGCCGCTCAACCTGGAGCTCGCGGAGCTCTACCTGAAAGCCGACAGGACGGCGGAGGCTCGCGATCTGCTGCGACGCGTGAACTCGCAGCCACACGACGAAGCACTGAGAGAGGTGGATCAGAGCCGCATCGAGCGGCTGATCCGAGATTCCGGAATCGCGACTCAAGGTGGACGCTCTACACGCCACCTGACGGCGCGGCTGGAGCTCGAAACCCCTGAAGAGGGACAGGTGATCACGGGGCCGCTCCCCCTCACCGAGTTGTTCGGGAGCGCCGGCCTGTTCGAGACCACGCTTCACGACGTCGTGATCGCGCTCGACGAGTCCAACAGCACGCTGACGAAGCTGCACCGCGACATAGACGGGGATGGATCCAATGACTCGATCATCGAGGCAGAACTCGCAGCGGCATACAGGCTGGTCGGGCGGCTCGACCCTCGCACCACGCGGGTCGCGCTCGTAACATTCACCGCCAGCGCACGCGTGCTGGTCCCGCTTGGTCCCCCCTCGGCGGTCCTCGCGGCCCTGGACGCCTACGAGATCAAGTTCGATCCGACGGGGACGAGCCATGCGATCGCGCTCGCGGTAAGCCTCCAGGAGCTCGTCGATCACGCCGATCCCGATGCTCGACGCAAACGCAGCGTGCTGCTCTTGTCCGACGGCCGCCCCACAGCTCCTAGTGTGCCCGCAGCGAGTAGGGACGCGCTTCGAGTCGCACGCTTCTACGGGGAGTACGGGATCCGGATCCACGCGTTCGCCCTCGGGCCGCTTCGCACCGCCGAAACCTATCGCGAGATCGCGGAGGTGAGCCTGGGCTCCTACGTTTCCCTCGAGGATCCCGGAGACATCGTGGCCAGGCTCGCCGAGGTCCGACTTAGCGGCTTAGAAGCCGTAGAGATTCGCAACCAGACGAACCAGACCGCCGCGCGGGCCGTGCGCGTGTTTCCGGATGGCTCGTTTGACGGTTTTCTGGAGCTTCAGGACGGCCGTAACGAGATTGAGGTCCTTGCCACGATCCAGGACCGCGAACCGATCATCCAGCAGGTCACGCTGCACTACATGCCCGACGCGCTCGAGACTGCGGAGCACGAGGCTACGCTCGAGGAGTTCCGCGAACGGCTGCGCGAGCGCAGCGTGGAGACCGAGCTCTACCGCGAGACACAGCGAACTCCACCGAACGCAAGCCCGGACGGTGACCTCTCCATCGAGATCGACGAGGACTGACGCTGCGAGCCCTGCTACCTTCAGCGCGGGGACCCCTCACAGACCTTGCTAGCCGTCGTTTGGGGACCATTTAGGCGGGACTCGACGCTCCTGTTCTGCGTCGGTGTGCTGAACATCGGCAGTGCGCCTCCGCTTGCCCGTTAGATACGTATTTGATGCAGCTGACCAACCTCCTCCTGAGAGCCCTCGTCCTGTTCGTGTGCGCGTGCTCCCCCCCCCGATGGGGTGGTAACAATAGACGCGACCTGCCGTGAGAAAGTCCCCGAGTCGCTCAAGGTGGGATTGGTTCCACAGGCGAGGGTCGGTTGCCTCAAGCAGATTTTCGAGGCTTCCAGATCCTGGGCGTAGCAGCGGGCCATCACTCCTCCTGACCGACGGTGTTGGGATGCGGTCGTCGTCGGCGGATCTCGGGGCCGTTTCGCGCTGCGCGCAAGTCGCCAAGTACCTTCCGGACGGGTTCACCGAGGGCCTTCATCTTCGAGGACCGAGGACTCCGGAAATTCCCAGTCCAACTTCCTCAACCTTCGTGCGAACTCCCTGCCGTCGCGGAGCGTGTCCACCTTCGCACAGTAGTGGCCTGTGGGTATGTGGGTGATCGACCAGAGATCACCTCTGCCTCGAGTGCCAACAGCTCTTGCGGGGAGAGCGTTGCTCCGGCCGCTACGGTGAGCGCGGCCCCGTTGAGGAAATCTCGCCGGGTGATGGGCTTCGGCATCGTCTACTCCTCGTGGACCCGATTCATGGCCCGGGTCTCGATGATGATCAACTCGCGGTAGTCGCCTCGCGTCTCCCAGGTTCCCACGAATCCCTTGGGCACCACCACGCCCTCACCCGCGCCGTAGGTTACCGCCTCGCCCCCCGTCGGCGTCAGAACCAGCTCGCCAGACAGCATCCACACTAACTCGTCGTAGGGGAAGGGATCGTCGATCTGCACGACGGCCGCGGGGCTGGCGTACAGCTCTACGATGAACTCCCCACCGCTTTCCAGGCTTCCGGATCGCCGCCGGTCATCTTGAGATCAGCCGACGTGGGCTGCACGGGCTCCAGTTCGGCGCGCCGGAACTCCTCGGCCGGCAGCGGCACCACGTGGGGCGTATCCCGGAACCAACCCGCGATGATCAGCCCGATGTTCTTCCAGAAGCCATCCACACTGTCGTTGGCGCGGGTCTCGATCACGACGAACTCGCGATAGTTGCCGCGCATCTCCCAGGTGCCCTTCCAGCCCTTGGGAACGAGCAGGGTGTCGCCCGCCACGTAGCTCTCGCTGCGTCCATCGACATCGGTCAGGATGAGTTCGCCGCTCGTCACCCAGACGAACTCGTCCAACGGGAACGGCGTACTGATGATGTCCAGAAGCGCCGGCTTTGCCTCGTACAATGCGGCTACGAACTCACCGCGGTACAGCTCCTTAATCGCGTACTCGCTGACGCCCGAGAGGACCACGGAGTCGAGAAAGGGGTCGAAGGCCTCGAGCTCGATTGCATTCAGCCCCTCCGTCTGCAGCTGCACGACCTCCGGTGCGGCGTGGAGAGTCATCGGCAATGCGATGACGAGGAGAGCGAGCGCTCGGGTGCAGACCTTCATGGGATCCCCCTCTGCCCAAATCTGTCGATGGGGATAAGCATCATAGGGGTATGGCGTCTGCAGGGCGAGCCGTGAGCCCGGAGGCGGAGGGTGGTGCCTCCCGAGCCCGTCGGGAATCCTCGAGTTGGGAAATCAACAATACCCAACGAGAGGAGGCACCAATGGAACGATACATCGGGATGGACATCCACGCCGCGAGCTGCACGCTGGCGGTGATCTCGCAGACAGGGAAGCGGTTGAAGGACTTCCCGGTGAGACCAACGGCCAGGCCCTGGTCGAGGCCGTCCGCATGATTCCGGGCCGGAAGTATCTGGTCTTCGAAGAGGGACTTCAGAGCGCGTGGCTGTACGAGACGCTGAGTCCTCACGTGGACGAGATCGTGGTTGCGGGGATCACGGAGAGCCGGGGTTCGAAGAGCGACAAGCGCGATGCGTATGGCCTGGCCGAGAAGCTGCGCATGGGGAACCTCGACAAGCCGGTCTTCAAGGCACCGCGAGAGTTCACGCGCCTGCGCGAGCTCTCGCGGATCCACATGACGGGGGTCGGAGACGTCGTGCGGGTGCAGGCTCGGATCAAGAGCCTGTACCGATCGCGCGGTGTCCTGGTGACCGGCCTGGATGTCTACAGCCCGCGTCGCCGCGACGAGTGGCAGAAGCAGCTCTGCTCCAGCGCGCAGACGAGAGCGACAAGACTCTACGATCATCTCGACTTCTTGTGGGAGCAGAAGAAGCAGGCAGAGGCCGATCTCCTTCGAGAGGCGAAGAAGCACCCCATCGTCCCGATCCTGGAGACCGCACCCGGCCTCGGACCGATCCGCGCAGCACGACTGGTCCCGATTGTCGTGACGCCCCACCGCTTCCGCACGAAGCGACAGTTCTGGAGCTACTGCGGGCTGGGTATCGTGACCCGCTCGAGCTCGGACTGGGTCCAGACGGCCGATGGAAGCTGGATCCAGGCGCGGGTTCCTCAGACGAGAGGGCTCTCCCGCCAGCACAATCGCGTCTTGAAGAGCATCTTCAAGGGCGCCGCGACGACGGTGATCACGCAGCGCAACAAGGATCCCATCCATGCGCGTTACCAGCGGCTTCTCGATGGTGGAACGAAGCCGACGCTCGCAAAGCTCAGCTTGGCCCGCATGATCGCAGCCACGGTGCTACGGATGTGGAAGGACGAGGAGGAGTACAACCCCGGACGAGCCAGTCCGCCCACGGAGACGTGCGAAGGCTAGGCGACCGCTCGATCGGGAGAGTCGACGAGAAGGCAATCATTCGAGTACACAGCCGCGAAGAGTGTTCGCATGCCACGCTCTGCGTGGCCGCGGAGGTGAGCATCCATAAACTCCCTGGCCGACGGCCCAAGAGCCTGGAGGTCCGACGGATAAGCTATGCCCCTCCGAAGAACCAAACGAAGCGATGGCCGACAGAGGCCCAGATGGAAGGATGGTTCCCACGTTTCCGTGGAGAGCACACACGCCAACGAATCGCGATGCGATGGGGTTGCCCTCGTACGAATCCTCAGACCGAGCAGCTCGTAGAGGCTCCGCCGCTGCTCCGACGGAACCACGAGCACGAACTCTCAACTCGAGACCGCCTAGCCACAACGGGAGCAGACGCCAGGATCGAAGAATCTGTGGCGATCGGGGAAGTCTGTCTTGCGCTCCTACCCTATGGAAGGGAGTTTAAGAGGGTTTTTCGGGTTGTGACAATGGCCCTTCCCGTCCTATCGATTGGTCTGAGGGCCGGGGCGCGGGGCCTTTAAGCGGGTGGTACGCCAGTGCGGCCGGGGTTGAGCCCGTTCGGTGCCCTGCGGAGGCGCACGGCTGCCGTGCGGCGCGCATCGGTTCTGCAGCCGAGCTAGGGCGAGGATCTGACGATCGTCTCTCTAGAGGGCGTCGACGTACGGCAGCACGGGCTGGCCGATTGGGCGCGCCGGGGCCATGGGTGGAGGTCGCGCGGAGAGTCCCAAACAGCGGAGGATTGCCTCGACGACGCGCGGCTGTTCGATCGCAGCGATGAGCTGCATGCGGCCTCCGCAACGCGGACACGCGAGGACGTCGACCGCGAAGACGCGACGCATGAGGTCCACCCACCGGAGTCGCTGTCTGAGGGGCCGGGCCAAGGAGAACTGTGCAGGATCAGCGTGCGCGGAGGTTACGGGCGCCCCTTCGGGCGCCGACTCCGCGCGTCGTGGACCCGCGTTGGGGCGCCCGGCATCCGTCGCGTGTGCTTCTGAGCCGCGACAGTCGCTGTGGACCTGGGCCGCAGGCTGTGGCTCGTCCCGCGCCGGCTCTGCAGCAAGGGCTGCGGCGTTCTCGGCAGCGGGAGTTGTGGTGGCCGGATAGAGGTGGCCGGGAACGACCGCATCGCGGTAGCCGGCACAGGGGGCAAGCACTCCGTGGTAGCGGACCTGGTGCGCACGGGGGGGTGGGATCAGGGCTACCAGCCTCTCGATCAGCTCGAGCGGTTCGAACACGACGTGGGTCGTACCGTCGCGCCAGCGGTGCCGGAGCCGGTAGGAGAGATTCCCGTCGGGGAGAGCGGAGAGACGCTCGGTGGCGATGGGCGGCCGGGCCACGTAGCGACAGAGTCGCTCGAGGCGCGCGCGGTCCCGCGCAGGGACGCCGACGCCCGCGTGCAGGCTAACGGCCGCCCCGGAGCATCGAAGAAACAGGCCTAACGGTTTATTTGCCTCAAGTTGCGGAAGCGCGAGCTGAGATCGCGCGCCTGCTCGACGACAACGCTACCCGCGAGCGTGAACTCCGCGATGCCCACCACCTCTACACCGAGATGGGCGCGGCCGGGCACGCGGAGCGGGTGGCGAGGGAGTTGGGGCTGTCGGGCTTCGGCTCGCTCGATCCGGCTCATCCTCGCTAGGAGCTGGCCGAAACCTGATGTTTACCTGACGCGCTACTGCCGGTCCTAGGAGCCTCTCTTCGAGAGGTAAGATGGGACCGTGACCTGTCCAACCTGCGGTGCCACGCCGCCGGCCGGCTCGGCCTTCTGCAGCGCGTGCGGCGCGCGGCTCGAGCTCACCTGCGGGAGCTGCGGTGCCACGCCGCCAGCCGGCTCGGCCTTCTGCCGTGTCTTCTGGATCATCGACAACGCTTCGATTCACCGGGGCGAGCGTTGCGAGAAACGATTTCGCGCGCGTTGGGGATTACTACGAATGCGCCGCCCAACCCTTTGCGTGGAAGTTCACGCGCAAAGATCTCGCGGCCCTGCTCCGGCGCCTGGAAGCCACCCAGCCGCCGCTTCCCCGGGCCGCCTGAGCCGCTCAGAATACGTCACCGAACTTTCGGATCAGAGTACTTAGCCTACGGCGGGTGGGTCACCATGGGCAATAACACCGACGGTGCCGCTCAGGAGCACGAGTTCCGGAAGCCGACGTCGGCCCGCGCCTCCTCAGAGATGATGGCGTCGGCGTCCTCAAGGAGCAGGTCGAACGTATCCACAAGTTCCTCGGCCGCCCGGGCGATCTGACGCACGTAGCGCGCGTGGTTCGGGTAGCGCACGCTCCCGTCGGGCAGCGGCTCGCACTTCAGGTCCGTGAACGATCCATTCAGGATCTGCTGACCCATTTGGAAGTCCGGATCGAAGCTGAGGTACGTACCCCGACCGGCTTCTACCTCGGGGGGCCGAATCGGCCCTCTGACGCTATCGCCGAAGGGCTGCTCTTGTGAAGGGGTTGATCTGCATCTTGAGCTGCGCCAGGCGATCGGGGGTCAGTGTCGCGTTGCCATTTTCGTCCCGGTCGATCCACGACGGGTCCTCACCGGGAAACCCCATCCAGGTGGCCGGCGGGAGGGGCTCACCCAGGGTGAGGTGGCGGTGTCCGGCGATGAACAGAGCGTGCGCATAGGGATTGAGGCTGAGAGGAACGAACCCTCCATCGCTCCTACATCCTTAACACTGGCTTGATAGTGCGTCCCGCGGCCGAGTCCTCGAACGCCTGGTTGATGTCTGCGAAGTCGTATGTCCGGATCAGACGTTCGTAAGGGAAGCGGCCCTGCTGCTGCAGCTCGATGAGCTTGGGCAGGAACAGGTTCGGCAACGCCGAGCCCTGGATGATACCGCGCAGGGTTGCGGTGCGGACAAAAATACCCATCGGCGTGAACGGGAACTTCTCGCCGAGATGCGGCGCCGTGACGATGCCGCATTCGGCGCCCATGGCCAGACACCTGATGGCGTCCTCGAGCGCCTGCTCGTTGCCGGTCGTGTCCAGCGAAAAATCGACGCCGCGCGGCACGATCTCCTTAATCCTGGCGGCGACCTCGCCGTCTTTCGCATTTATGGCGTGGGTGGCTCCCAGTTCGAGCGCGAGCTCAAGCCGTTCATCGACGATATCGACGGCAATCAATGGCGAGGCGCCGGACAATCGTCCCGCCATCACCGCACTCAGCCCGACCGCGCCGGTGCCGAACACCGCCAGCACGTCCTTGACGCGAACCTGCATCGAATTCAGGATCGCCCCCGCCCCCGTCTGTATACCGCAGGGAATGGCCGCCATCATCTCGGTTGCGTGGTCATGCGCCACCGGCACCACGTCTCGTTCGAGCGTGATCGAGTGGGTTGCAAACGAGGACTGTTGAAAAAACGCGCTGGAGATGAGCTTACCGTCTAAGGTGATGGTCTTCGATCCATCCAGGCGCGAGCCGCCGAACGCGATCGGCAGCACCCGCTCGCACCGGTAGCCATGCGCAGTGGTGCATTCTCGGCAGGTACCGCACCAGGCGTAAGAGATAACGACCCGATCGCCGGGTTTGACCCGGGTAACTCCGGATCCAATGGCTCCGACCACTCCGGTGCCTTCGTGGCCCAAAACCATCGGCGGCTCCAGCATCCCCTTCGCCATCTCATCGGTATGGCAAACGCCGCTGGCCTCGATGCGAACGAGGATCTCGTCGCTGCGCGGGTCGTCGAGTTCGACCTCCTGAAGGGTGAACTGCCCATGGGGATCATGCAGCACGGCGGCGGTGGCGCTGGTAGGCATTCACGTCTCCTGGTGTTGTTCTAGTTGTTGGTTAACTGTGCGCCGGTACCGGGTAGAGGCTCGGCACGCGCAGATCGCCGAATGCCCAGCTGAAGATATCGTGCAGATCCGAGATCTCGACGTCGTAGCCGATTCCCGGCGACTGGGTATGCGTGTACTTCCGGATCCGCACTGTAAACGGAAACGCGATGCGGAACGGCTCCCGCACCAGTAGGATGTGCTCGCTGCCGGCGGCCGCGGCGTCGATGACGACGCCCGAGACCTGGTTGCGCTCGTCCTAGGGCGTGGACGAGCGCGCCCGCGACGCGAGCCGGCGGACATCGCGGACCCGAGACCGGATTGACGATGACTCCGATGGGTCGCAACGGGCGCGGGATGGCTACGACGCGGCCTTCTTCTCCGCCCGCTCCGCCTCGTGTTTCTGGATCATCTCGGTCGCGGCCTTCATCGCCGCGCCCATGAACTCGGTCGCGTTATCGGACGCCCACTGCAACGAGTCGACGCGGTTGCGGTTGGCGCCCCGGAAGAAGGGCGCGACGTAGCGCTGCCACAGCTCGTACGACTTCTTCGTGTTCTCGAAGTCGGCCCAGTTGTGGGCCAGCTGGACGAACGCGCCGAACTCGCCGACCTTCTTTTGCAGCCGCTCGATCTGCGCGATCGCGTCGTCTGGTGTGCCGATGACGCCCCATCCCGACTCGATCATGGATTCGACTGGGTCCAGGTCTTGTTCGGACTGGGACCGGCCGGTGATGTCGCCGCCCAGCTGCGCGGCCGGGTTGATCCTGAAGAAGTAGTCAATCCATTTCTCCAAGCCGAAGCGGACGTTGCTGCGCGCCTGCTCGCGTGTCTCGGCCAGGTGGACCGGACCCACGAGGCGCAGGACGCTCGGGTCCATCGGCACGCCGCGCACCTCCTGCGAGATCTCGTTCGCAATGCTCCAGTTGATTCCGAGCGCGTCGTAGCCATCGCGCTGGGTCGAGGTGACGCACAGCATCCCCAAGCCGTAGCGACCTGCCGCGCGCCCGCCAGACGGCGTTACCGCACTGGCGACGGCCACCTCGGGATGCGGTTTGGTGTAGGGGAGTAGGTGGCAGCGCGCTTTGTGGAGCTCGAACCAGTCGGTCTTCTCCGTGACCGTCTCACCCTTCATCAGGCGCAGGATCACCTCGAGCGACTGCATCATGCGCTCGCGCTGCGTGCTGGGATGGATCCCCAACATGATGGCGTCGGACGGCAGAAGACCCGGGCCCACGCCAAACATGACGCGGCCCATGGTCTGGTGGTCCAGCTGGATGATGCGGTTCGCCACCATGAGCGGGTTGTGGTACGGGAGCGAGACCACGCCCGTGCCGAGCTTGATGCGCTCGGTGCGAGCCGCCGCAGCGGCGATGAAAATCTCGGGCGAGGCAATGATCTCGAAGCCGGACGAGTGGTGCTCGCCGATCCAGGCCTCCTCGTAGCCCAGGGCGTCGAGGTGCTCGATGAGCTGCAGGTCGCGCTGGATGCACTGCGTCGGGTCCTCGTCGACCGGGTGGTGCGGAGGTATAAAGACCCCGTGGCGCATTGTTTCCATGGTGGGCCTATCCTACGCCTTGCGTAGTAGGCAAGACAAGGAGGGTCACCGGCTCCTGGCTCGGGCGCTTCCAGGCCACGCTCGGGCGCGCGCTGTTCTTCGTGCAGACCCACCTCGAAGAGGGGATCGACGACGAGGAGGACCCCAAGATCGGTTGCGTCCCCGTGAACTATCCCTACCGCAACGTCGACCTGTTCCAGGCGACGAGCCGAGCCGATCTCGCCGACTTCATCGCCGAACCCCGGCGTTCGTAGAGCGGCGCGAAGAACCTGGCAACGGTCGCGCCGCTGCATCAAGTATATTTCTGCGGCTTAGCACAGGCTCAGGCATTAAGGTCAAGGAGAAACAACATGGGTATTTTTCGCTTATATACAGGCACCGATGGGCAGTCTCATATTGAGGAACAGGCTCTGGCCTCACATCCGGGCTTAACCTCGCCGCAGGCCACGGGGGAGATCTTTTTCCATGAGCTGCCTGTAGATACATTCATGGATTGGCATAATGCGCCGCGCCGGCAATATGTGTTTGTTCTTTCTGGCCAGATGGAAATCGGCCTAGAAGACGGTACGGTACGGCGCTTTGGGCCGGGAGATGCCAATCTGGCAGAAGATCTCACCGGCAAAGGCCACACTACTCGTGTGGTTGGCAGTGAGCAGGTGCTGGCTGCAGTTGTGCCGCTTGCCTAGGCAGCGCTCGTATTGGGTTTTGCCCCCCAGCGAATGCCTTCTCCCCCCGTCATTCAAAATCTGTAGCGGAGCTCGACTCCGTAGTTTCTCGGGTTCTGCCACTGAGCCAAAGTTCCGCCTGTCAGGGTGACTTCGATTTCGCTACCGAGGTAGTCCTTGTTGCCCCAGTTGTTGATGTACAGATGGAGCTCCATGTCACCCAGCCTGTCCTCCAAGCGTCCGCCGGAGGTCCCGTAGATAAAACGTACGTTACTGAGACTGAAGGCAGTCTGCTGCGTGTAAAAGTTGTTGAACGGGGTGAAGTAGTACTTATCCGTCCATGAGAACTCGTACCGCAGAGCCCCGGTGCCCCAATCTCCGATGGGTCGCTCGTATTCCGCATTGACGAACCAGCTCATTCGCGGGGCCCGCGGAAGATCGTTTCCCTTCAGCTGCCTGGCTCTCGAGCACCCCGCGTTCAAGTTTTCGGGGACCCCGGGTTGGCACATTTGATCAACCGTAGGGAAGTCGTCAAATGCCGCCTTCTGAAGCGACCCCCCTCCCTTGAGCTGAAACCCCTCAAAGGGGACCGCCACGAACTCCAGCTCTGCACCCCAGACGTCTGCGTCAGAGGCATTCTCGAGCCTCGAAGCGGCCTCGGTGAAGATGAGCGCCTGGAAGTCCTCGTAGTCGTAGTAGAAACCGGCCAGATTGACCTGGAGTCGATTGTTGAACCACTGACTCTTCACTCCCACCTCGTAGGCCCAGAGATCCTCTTGATCGAACTGCTCCCCGCAAGCGAACCCGTTCGCTCCGCCCGCCTTGAAGCCCCGGCTGATCGAGGCGAAGAGTAGAATGTCATCGGTCGCGCTGTAGTCGATTCCAAACTTGGGCGTCCACTTGGACCAGTCATTATCGTGTTCGACGCCGGGGCAGGAAACTAACAGAGTGCCGCCGGGGATACCGAAGAACCCGCCCTGTACGTCTGTGACAGTGAAATCGATGTGATTCTTGAAATCCTTCTCTTCGCGCGTGAAGCGAGCCCCGACCGTGAGACGAAGGCGGTCGGTCACGTGATAGCTGCCCTGGGCGAACGCCGCCCACGCCTCGATCTTCTGGTTGAGATTGAAACCAAGATTCTCAGGTAATATCGGGTTCACGTACGTCTCCGGGTTCTCGAACGGGCGATCAAAGCGGCCAGAGTCCGCCCGATCGGAGAAGTAAAAGAGTCCGCCCACCCATTCGAGCGGGCCGTCACCCGCGGAACTGAGCGTTAACTCCTGGCTCCAGGTCTTGGTCTCTTCGGTGTCCAGTGCATTGAGGAAGGCGATGTCGGTGCCGTCATTGTCGGCGTGATATCTCCAGTAGAACTTCTGGTACGCGGTGACCGATTTGAGGGTCGTGTCGCCCAGCCATGGGAGGCTCAGGTCCAAGCTGATCGTTTGGCTAAAGGATTGAGTCCGCCGCACAATTTTGCTCGGAAAGTCGTTCTGAAAGTTGGAGCCACGGTCGCCGGAAATGCCGCCGAAGAAACTCGGAGCGAGTGCCGGAATAATTTCGGTACCGTACTGGAAGGAGGGCCCCCCGTTGTGATCGCGGGAATACGCGTAGCGCCAGAGCACCTCCGCATCGTCCGTCGGAACCCAACGCAGGACGCCGCGGAAGGAGTCGTGGTCCCGCTCGTCAATTTCGCGCTTGACGCGACAATTCGCAATCGTGCACGCGCCGCCATGCTGAGCCCCGCCCCCCGCGAACTCATTCCTTCGGTAGCCGTCGTGCTCGTCCGAGGCGAAGCCCACGCGGGCGCTCAGCTGCTCGCCGATGGGGAAGGAGATCGCGGCCCTGGTCCGGAAACGGTTCTCGTTCCCGAAGAGGACCGAAATATCCCCTTCGTACTCGCCCGAGGGCACCTTGGTCCACAGGTTGATCGCACCCCCAGCCGTATTGCGGCCGTACAGCGTCCCCTGTGGACCTCTCAGGATCTCGATCCGTTCCAGGTCGGACAGGATCACATTGGACGTGGTGCTTCGCGGGAGATAGACGCCGTCGATGTTGAACGCGACGCCCGGCTCGCCCGCAGTGGCTAGGACCTCGAGACCCACGCCGCGCAGGGTAACCTGAGAGTAACTCTCGACCTCGGCGTACACGAGTCCCGGCACCTGAAACTGGATGTTCTCGATTGCGTCCAGGTCGCTGCGCCCGATCTCGGCCGCGGAGAACGCTGAGATCGCAATGGGAGTGTCCTGTACGCTCTTCTCGCGACGCTCGGCCGTGACGACGATCTCCTCGATCCCGTAGCGCTGAGACTCCTGGGCCTCGGACTCCGCCTCCTGACCGACGGCTGGCGCCGGGACGACACTCAGCCCGCCGAGGATGAGGACTGCTGAGAAGGAAATTCGCAACAAACTCATGGTCTCCCTCCGAGTGCACAAGCACCATTTCATGTAGCAATGACTACAGGATTGCGTCACGGCGAAGCCCTGTTGTCAAGCGAAACTGGGGTCACTCTGAGTCGTCCTATCGCAGTAGGGATGCAAGAGCTGGCCTAAAGATCGGGTAGTCGCACGCGAACTAGCAAGATGGAGAAAGCTCGATGACCGGTACACGCGCGGACGTGTCCGGGCCCATGAAGGCGATCCTGGAGGAGCTCCAAGCTCTGATGCCACGGGCGCAGCTACCTCTAACCCATTCACACGTGGTCTGAGACGGTAGCCGTTGGCGACAACGCCAAGGCGGTTCAGAAGTACCCCGAGCTCAACGACGCGCTCCGTCCGTGGCACCCCTACCCGACGGACCGGGACGGGCCATCGGCACCCCAGGAAAATGAGGGCGTCTCCCGCATGATGGGCGTCGGAGACAATATTTTCGTCTGACCTCGGGCGTTACGACGACGGTTAGTTCACACCTGACGGCCGCATCCGTGCAGCTCAGTGCCGTGTGCTCCGCGGTGCCCGCCTGCGCGGGTCACGAGGTGTGGCTCAGAATCGCGTCGGAGAAGCGCTCAAACGCCGCCGGCGGTAGCTCGTGACCGAGGCCCTCGATCGACACGAGTTTCGTGCCCTCGATCTGATCCGCCAGGGCGACCCCGTGCGCGTGGGGGAGGATCGGGTCCTCAGTGCCGTGGATCACCAGGGTGGGCAGGCGAAGCGCCTTCAATGCGTCGGGGCGGGGGGGGGTGTGGGGGCTGATCAAAGCGTGATTGAACGCCGCGTCGTGGTTCAACGCGCGGTCGACGCAGCGGGTCTCGAGCGCTCCAAACCAGCTCTCGTCGAAGGGGGCGAAGCTGCCGCTCATGGTGCGCCACAGCTTCACGCCGGCCTCGATGCGCTCGGCCCGCGTCTGCGGCGGCCGCTCCGCGCGTTCGGCCAGCATGTCCAGAACCGGCTGTGTGGGCCCGGGGAGCTCACCCGGCTCCTGCATCACGTCGCGTCCGGCCACGTTCGAGACCGGTGACGAGAAGACGAGGGTCAGGGTGCGCACGCGCTCTGGGAAGTCGAGGGCCAAGATCTGGGCGATCATCCCGCCCATCGACGCCCCGACCACGTGGGCCGACTCCAGCCCGTAGCCTTCGAGTACGCCCACCGCGTCTCGGGCCATGTCGTCGAGCGTGTAGGGGTCGGTTGCAAAGTCGAAACAGGTGGTCTGGCCGGTATCGCGGTTGTCGTAGCGAATGACGTACCGCCCCCCCGCGACCAGTTGCTCGCAGAACGCCTCCGGCCAATGCAGGCCCTGGGCGGTCGCTGCCATGATCAAGAGGATTGGGGGATTGGAGGGGTCTCCAAAGTCCTCCGTCCAGATCTCGATCCCGTTCGCCTTGAGGGTCCGCTCCGCCATGTCGCACTCCTTTGAGCCATCGGACAGTCTAAAAGGGCTTTCGTGCTCTTGACAATTGCCTTTCGTCCGATCCCGGAGTGCCAATGCGAGGGCGCAAGAGCGGCGGCTACACGCTCACGTGACGGTCACGGAGAGTACGGGCGGCTCCTTGGCGTCGGCGGGAGCGTGTATACTGGGCGCCCTATCCGATAGGAGCCCTGCGATGGCCTACGAGATCCTGCGCTTTCCTTACGACGGCACGATCGACGCCGACGGCCACGTCCTGGAGCCCGCGACCCTCTGGGAGGACTACCTGGAGCAGAGATACAAGTCGCGCGCGATGCGCATCCAGGTCGACGACGAGGGCCTGGAGTACCTCGAGATCGATGGGCGGAAGTCGGAGCGGACCAACAGGGGCTCGCTCGGGGTCATCGGCGCCATGGGGGAAGAGGACCCGCGCCCGAGCCCCGAGCGCCGCTACATGGACCACATCCCGTACGGCGCTGCCGACCCGAAGGAGCGGCTGGAGCTACTCGACCGAGAGAACCTGGAGAAGGCGCTGCTCTACCCGAGCATTGGGCTGCTCTGGGAGTGGGCGGTCACCGACCCGGAGATCACCGTGGCCTACCAACGCGCGTACAACCGCTGGATCGCGGACCTCTGCCGCGACTCTGGCGGTCGCCTGGTCCCAATCGCCCACCTGACGTTGCTTGACCCGGAGGCCGCAGCGATCGAGCTGGAGCGCGCGGTGCGCGACGGCTGCAAGGGCGCGTATCTGGCTCCGTTCAGCCACAGCAAAGTCCCCCACGGGCACCCCGACCACGACCCGATCTACGCCAAGGCGGTGGAGCTGGACGTGCCGATTGCGCTGCACCCTACCTTCGTTCCGGGATCCATCAACGGCGACCTCTTCGAGTGGACCCGCGAGAATGACGCTTTCATTGCGGCCGGGCTCTTCGTCCGCGCGTGGGTGCAGCAGTCCTTCTTCTCCTTCCTGGCCTACGGCACGCTGGACCGCTTCCCGACCCTGCGCCTGGGCATCTTGGAGTCGAGCTCCGGCTGGATCGGCTCTGTGCTCGACCGGATAGACGGGATGAGCGACGCGATGAACCTGCGGAAGGTCAAGCCGGGCCCGACAGCCGCGGAGTACTTTCGCCGGCAGTGCTTCATCTCGGGCGACCCCGACGAGACGGCCGCCCCCCACATCATCGACCACGTGGGCGCCGGCAACTTCATGTGGGCAACAGACTACCCTCACTTTGACCACCCGCACTCCTGGGTGCGTTCGCTCGAGAACTTCGTGAAGCCGCTCACCCCCGAGACGCGCCGCAACGTGCTGGGCAGCAACGTGCGCCGGATCTACAAGCTCGACTGAGGCGCCGCCACGAGCCTGGCGAGCGGGGCGCCCGGGCAGAAGTGGATTCCGCCACCGAAGGCAAGGTGCTTGTTGTCTTCGCGCAATATGTCCAAGGTGTCTGGGGCTATAAAGCGCGGATCGCGGTTGGCGGAAGCCATGATCACGTACACGATGTGGAGAGACACACAATGACAACACGCGTCGGTTTTATCGGTCTTGGAAATATTGGCAAACCCATGGCCCTCAATGTGGCCAAGGCTGGTTTTGACCTTATGGCTTATGATCTACGAGAGGAACCGCTGGTCGAGCTGGCTGCTGCTGGGGCGAAGACTGCGCATTCTGCGAACGAAATTGGTGCCCACGGCGAGATCATCGAACTCGTTGTGGTAGACGACGCCCAGGTCGAGGCAGTCACGCTCGAAGAAGGTGGAGTCCTAAGCGGTGCCAAGCCCGGCAGCGTCATTGCGATTCATAGCACCGTGCATCCTAGAACGATCCGCAAAATCGCCGAGCTGGCCGAGGCACGCGGGGTGAGCGTTATCGATGCTGAAGTCAGTGGTGGCGAACGTGGCGCAGAAGCCCAGACGCTGTGTTACATGGTCGGTGGCGACCAGGCCGCGTTTGAAAAATGTCGGCCCGTGTTTGAGACATCGGGAGCAAACATCTTCCATCTAGGCGATCTGGGCATGGGCTCAATAGCCAAACTAGCTCATAATCTTATTGCCTACATCAATATGCTGTCCGCCTCCGAGGGCATGAAACTGGCCGAAACCGCCGGGCTTGATCTCACTATGTTCCAAGAAGTTGTCAAAGCCAGCGCCGGCCAGAGCAAAGTCGCCGACAACTGGGTTCGCCAGCGTGACTACAAAGACACCTACACCAACGGCCCACAAGGCCTCATGCAGCTGATGCATAAGGACCTGCAGCTAGCCTTAGAGCTGGGCCATGACCTGGGGCTCACCTTGCCCGGCGCCGCTCTGACGCAACAGCTGATTAGTCGGTTTTTGGGGATCAAGGAGTAGGCTAGCTCGCATCGAGTCGGTTCTTCCGACCTGCTCGATCTTGACGATGTCGGCACCCAAGCTGGCGAGGGGCAGGCCGGCGATCGGCCCCTGGACGTAGAGTGAGATCTCCACGACGCGGAGCCCCGCGAGCGGGGGCATCCTCTACCGTTGGTCCTCACTGTGCACGCGAGCGCTCCTCAGTCGCCTAACTCCGCAATGACCGGCGCGGCCTCGTCGAGGTAGGGGAGTGTGCGATCGGACTCGGCCGTGTTCATCGAGGGCGGGAGCAGCACGATGCGCTCCACGCCCAGGCTCCGGTACTGCTCGTAGCGGCTCGGATTCGGCGGCCCCCACGAGAAGATGCTGATCGGGATCGTCTCGGGATCCCGATCCGCCTTGGCCGCGAGGTCGCGGAACATCTCGATCGCCGTGGCGGGACCGCCGATCTGGACGAGCACCGTGTCGATCGGACACCACGCGTCGGCGTACTCAGCGGCGTGACCGATCCCGACGGGGCCGGCGTTGCCGAGAGCGATGGGCACGGGCTGTTGATTCGGCTTGGGATAGACCCACGACGCCGTGAAGCGGTCCCAGCGGCCCTGATACGCCGGCTCTTCGCTGGTCCAGATCGTTCGCAGGGCCTCGACCCGCTCGCGCATGGCCGAGTACCGCTGCTTGAACGGGAGGTCGGGCCGATGATTCGCGAGCTCCTCCTCGTTCCACCCCACGCCGATCCCGAGCAGGACTCGCCCGCCCGACAGGGCGT
Source organism: Myxococcota bacterium (assembly GCA_965247115.1). Lineage (GTDB taxonomy): Bacteria > Myxococcota_A > UBA9160 > SZUA-336 > SZUA-336 > JAUXJB01. The sequence goes on along the minus strand of CBDFGR010000002.1, from coordinate 1,281,654 downwards.
CGAGTGTCGCCACGGTGCAGGCCAGGTCGAGCACGTCGTGCTGCAGAACGAGACAGATGCCGGTGCAGAGCTTGATTCTCGAGGTCGCGCCCGCCGCGGCCATCAGCGAGACGAACGGATCCATCATGTGCCAGTAGCCGTCGGGAAGCTCGCCGCCGAACGGGTACGCCGAATCGCGGCTGACCGGGATGTGGGTGTGCTCTGGCATCCACACCGAGTCGAAGCCCCGGTCTTCGAGCTCCTTAGCGAGGACATCCGGACGGGGTCCACCGACGTGATTCGAGCTGAGGAAGCCAAACTTCATGCAGAGCAGTCTACCCCGATTCCCGGAAGGGGACGGGCCGAGCGCCCACGTGCTATGGGCGGCCGCTCGTGAACAGCTCCCCGATCGGAAAGATCTCCGTCGAGCAGATCGACGACCCGCCCCCGGGCAGCCATCCTGCGCGAGCGGCATCTCGCACGCCGGGCGGAAGCTGCTTGCGCCGCACTTAGCCCAGACCGTAAGATCGTTCGAACCCGTTCGCCGACGACAGTTGGCGCGAGCGCCCCGCGGCCAAGCAGGGGCTGGGAGCCACCCGAGAGGAGAATCTAGGCCATGGCCGAAGACCTGCTCGACGACCTCCGAATCATCGACGCCGATACGCACCTTTCCGAGCCGCCTGACCTCTGGACTTCCAGGGCGCCAGCCGCCTACCGGGATCGCGTTCCCCAGATCAAGGAGGGGGCCAAGGGCCTGCGGTGGATCGTCGATGGCGACATAGAGATCGCCTACACGTCCGCCGTCAGCGTGATCGCCCCAGACGGCGGGAAGGTGCTCGGCGTCGAGTTCCTTCGCAAGAACACCGAGGAGGTGCACCCGGCTTCGTGGGAGATGGGGGCTCGGACCGCCCTGATGGACGAGCTCGGCATCTGGGCTCAGGTGATGTACCCGAACGTGGCTGGCTTCGGGAACCAGAGCTTCATTAGGGTCGAGGACAAGGCCCTGCGTATCGCTTGTGCCGAGATCTACAACGACGCCATGGCCGAGATGCAGGAGGAGTCGGGCCAGAGGGTCTTCGGCATGGCGCTCATGCCTTGGTGGGATATCGAAGCATCGGTGGCCGAGGTCGAGCGCTGCCACGAGCTCGGGCTGAAGGGCGTGGTCACGTGCTCGAATCCCGAGGAGGCTGGTATGCCCGATCTCGGGACCGAGGACTGGTATCCGTTCTGGGAGGTTTGCCAGGCCTTGAAGATGCCGGTGAACTTCCACATCGGGTCGTCCAAGACGGTGTTGGACTTCTTCGGCCAGGGGTCGCCGTGGCCGTCGATGAGCTCTGAGTCGAAGCTGGCGATCGGGTCGGCGAACCTCTTCCTCGGTAACGCCCGCGTCCTCAGCAACCTCATCTACGCAGCCGTCCCTGAGCGATTCCCGGAGCTGAAGTTCGTGTCGGTCGAGAGCGGGATCGGGTGGATCCCGTTCTTCCTCGAAGCCCTCGACTACCAGCTCGGCGAGAGCGCGCCGAGAGACCGGAAGCGACTCTCGATGCTGCCGTCGGAGTACTTCCGACGACAGTTCTACGGGTGCTTCTGGTTCGAGACCGTCGGCCTCACCCACCTGCTCGACTGGATCGGCCCCCAGAGCGTGATGTTCGAGACCGACTTCCCCCACGCGACCTGCCTCTACCCGAAGCCGCTTGACCGGGTGCGGGAGACCCTCTCCGGGCTCGAACCCGCGGTTTTGAAGCAGATCCTGCAGGACAACGCCGTCGAGCTGTACAACATCCCCCTCCCCTGACGCTGCGTGTTCTACCGGTCGTAGTGCCGGTGTAGGTCGCCTCGGCGAGGATCGAGTTGGCGATCGCGCCGACGATGTCGCCCTTTGGTGGAAGCCACCACGAAGATGGGGTCCTGCGGGGCGTCCGGATCGTCGACGATGAGCACCAGGCTGACTGTCCCATCGGGCACGCCTGTCCAGTTGATCGTCGGGATCAAATCCTCACCGCCACAAGGATTCGCCACTGGTATCGCCGCGCCATCGGCGAACTCGGCAACGGTCATGGTGAGCTCGGCTGGTGCCGTAGTCGTTGCCGGGGCGGCTGCGGTAGTCGCGGGCGTAGCTGAGGTGGTGGCCGGCGCCGCTGTTGTCGGCGCAGCCACAGCCGTCGTCCCGGGCTGGGCGGCCTCGTCGTTGTCGCTGTCTCCGCACGCCGCGGCCAACATCACCAGGGCGAAGGCGATCCCTGGCAACCTCACGTATGACGAGGGTACGGGTCGGTCAGCCTTCCTCTGGGTCGCGCCAGCGTCCCAAATCATCCGAACCGAGCGTTTCGAAGACGGAACGAAGCATGTGAACGTCCGCGCCACGAATCTCGTGCTCGCGCAGCTCGCCGCCTGGATCGTGAACGGCGCGGCAGCCGTGGCTGCCTCGCGCCGCGGAGGCTCTCAAGCGCGATCTGAGGCTCTCCACCCGAGTAGAAGGGGACACTGAGGGACTTGAGGATGACAGCGGCAGCGGCATCGACATGTCCATCGCGACCCTACTGGCGGTCCGGCGCGGCCCCCAAGCTGGAGGGCTGGGAGATCGAGCACGCGATCCAATACCTGCGGGCCGAGCGCGACGGGAAGGATAAGCACGACCAATACTGGGTCGACGCAGTCGAGAAGGCACACGGCTACGCCGCGGAGCAGTACCCGGTCATGGGATCGAGCCACGGGCGGACCCGTTCGGAAAGAAGGCCGACGCATGGGTGACCTGTGGGTGGTACCAGTCAAAGAGCTTGTCGACTGCCAGCTTCCAGTTGCAACCGATCATGAACTTCTGAATCCTGTCGACGACCTCAACATCGCCTCGCTCTGCCATCAAGCTAAGGCCGGTGCAACCGACTTGGCCCAGATACTCCTCGAGAGGGGTGGCCTCGGGGTCCGTAGTGGCGAAGGTTCTTGCTCGCGAACCACTCCGAGTACTCACCCACGGTGATCGGCTCATAGCGGGGCGGGTTGTCGGGACCCTTACAGGTCTCCATGCACTCAATCAGCGTATCCGGGTTCGGAAAGTAGAAGAACGGAATCGCATAGCGGTCCCCGCCCGAGGCGTTGATTACGCGGTGTGTCGTCGAGAGGAAGCGGTCGTTGCTCCACATTCTCAACAGTTCACCGGAATTGACCAGAAAGCAGCCATCCAGAGCGGGAGCCTTGAACCACTTCCCCGACTGGCTGCGTATCTGTAGGCCCGGAACCTTCGACTGCGCCAGGAGAGTGATGAAGGAGCCGTCACAGTGCGGCGCCGTATTGTATTGGTTTTCTTCGAGCTCGATCGACGGATAGCGGGACAGGCGCTGGGCGCAGCGAGCTTTACCGTCGAGAAAGGCCTCGTCGAAGAAGTCCGTCGAAAGATCGAGGGCGCTCGCGTAGACCGGCAACAGACGTTCGCAGAGAGCCTCGAGGGTATCGGAGTACTCGATCAGCGTCTCGCGGAAGCCGGGCAGGCCTTCCGGCCACTGGTTGCCGCGCGGGCTGAACAGCCCCTCCGGGCCATCCGAATTCGTTCCGGACTCGCGTGCCATGAAGAAAGCCTCGACCAGGTCCGGCTTGTTGTCCTGCATGCCCTCGAAGCTCTTGATTTGCTGGTTCCCGGACGGCAGATACCCGCTGAGGCTCTCGTTGACTACGAGCGCCATCTTCCGCTCGAGCGGAAGCTCGTGAAAGCGCGTGCTCTCCGCGAACACACGATCGATCAGATCCTGGGACACTCCGTGGTTCCTGATGAAGAAGAACCCGATGCTCTCGAGGGCGTATAGCACTTCCTTGGCGAGTCGGGGCAGGGCCCCGTGTTCCCTCCTGAGAAAAGGCCCAACATCGAGGATCGGGATCTCTTCATCTGCCGTGACCGACCCTTGTAGGCCGAGTAGCTCGCTGGACATCGGTAGCCCTCCCCTTTCCCCACTCTTCGCCAATTTGTGGAGAACGATCTTACGGCCTGGCTTAAGTGCGGCGCAAGCAGCTTCCGCCCGGCGTGCGAGATGCCGCTTGCGCAGGATGGCTACGCCCGGCCGAAGCTGAACTGATTGTCCACTTCTCGCCGGAGCGCCTGGGTCCGTTTGAAGCGGTCCGGGGCCCACAGCTTGGGTGGTTGCTCAGTCGCTAGGCGGATGGTCTCGGTACCAGTTGATGATGTCGCTACCGGTGGCGGCCCACACTTCGCCTGGTTCCATCAGATCGCCGAGTGCGCGGTCGAGGGCGCCGATTCGAAATGGTTGGCCGCTGAGCCACGGGTGCAGGTGGAGCACCATGACGCGGCCGTTTTGGGCCCCGTCTTGACGCAGCACTTCCGCGCTCTCGAGCAATAAGCGCGCGTAACGCGATGGCGGCACTCTACGGTCGTGCAAGGCATGCACGTCGTCGATCTCCAACGCGAGCGGCAGCGCGTAGAGCTCGCCGCTGGATGTGGTCATCGGATAGGGCTGCTCATCGTTGACCCAGTCACACACGTACCGAATCCCGGCATCGGCCAACAGCTGGGGAGTGCGAGTCGACTCCCCGTACTCCGGCCCCAGCCAACCGGCTGGTGCGGTGCCGGTGGCTTGAGTCAGGACATCGAGGGAAGCGCGGATGTACTCGCGCTCCTCATCCTCGCTCATGCGGCTGGTAATCATCCGGCTCACCGAGATGCCATGACTCACGAATTCGCAGCCCCGCGACTGGCAGTGGCGAACCAGGTAGGGGTAGTGCTCCGCGGTCAAAGCGTCCATGGCAATGGTGGCCGGTATGCCGTGCTTCTCCAGCACGTCGAGCACCCGGAAGATGCCAACCCGATGCCCGTACTCACGCAGGGTAAGTCGAGCGTAGTCTGGTGGAGGGCGCCGACCGATCCCGCCCGCCAGCACTGGTGATTGATACGCGCCTTCGGGGGGCTCCCATTCCATGTGCTCTAGGCTGACGATGATCGCGAACGCCAGTGGGGCCTCCCCTGGCCATCGAAGCGTCCCGCGGGTGTGAATGGGTGACCAGAGATAGTGCTCGTGGTCCATGCCGGGTCGGCGCTCTGCGGGCATGTTGACTACCTCTGTGTGAACTGTTGGGCGTGCGTCACGGCTTCGCCGTAGCAGTGAGCAAGGTAGTAATCGGCGATCTCATCGGCGGTGGTGTGCCATACCGCGTCGTGGGATCGGACATAGCCCAGAATCTCGTCCAGATAGCGGAGCCGGTGCGGCTGCCCGAACAGGAAGGGATGCAGGGCAATGCACATGACGCGCCCGCTCACTTCGCCTTCTGCGTAGAGCTGGTCGAACTGCGCCTTGCAGATCTCGACGAAGTACTCTCCTTCGAAATGGCGAGTGAACACCAGCGCGTCATTGAGCTCGAAGGAGTACGGAACGGATATCAGCTTGCCCGAGGCTACGTGAATGGGCACGGGCTGGTCGTCGTGCACCCAATCGGTGTGGTAGGTGAGGCCTGCCTCGGCCATGAGGTCCGGAGTTCTTATGTTGCCCGATATTGCGGGTCCGAGCATGCCCTTCAGTATCTTGCCGGTGTGGCGTTTCAGCGTCTCGATGCAGTCTCGATAGAACTCGCGCTCTTGGTCTTCGCTCAGGGTTTCCAGGTATCGGGTGTTGTAGATGCCGTGACTCATGTAATCCCAGTCCCGGCTGATCATGGCCTCCGCGATTTCCGGGAAGTGCTCCAGAACCGCTAGATTCAGCGAGACACAGCACTTGATGTGGTGCCCATCGAGTACCTCGAGCATGCGCCAAAATCCCACTCGGTTGCCGTAATCCCGGTAGCCGTACTGCTGGACGTCCGGGTAAGGGGTGCGCGGCCAGGGATTTCGGCGCCCGTCGAACTCTGGCACGTACTCGTAGTGCTCGATGTTGGGTGCGACCCAGAACGCAACTCTGGCGCCGTCTGGCCACTCGATGCGGGGCCGGTCGATGATGGGGCTATAGTCGACGCGGTTCGGTGGCAGCGGCACGCTCAACGTCTCCTGAGGTTAAGAAACTCGCCTACGCTTCTCGGGGGGGCTCGGGTCAAGCATGCCGGGCCCAGCAGGGGATTACAATCGTCGGTCGGGCCCGAGCCCACCGGAAATGATCCAGGCCGGGGATAGGCAATGGTCGTGACCAGGTTCGCTCTTTCGTGGTCGCTTTCGGGGGTGAAAGAGAATAAACAGGCTCAGGCGGCGAAAGCGACTCAGGGCAGAGAATGAAGGGGATAAAGACCGCGCCCAGGTCAAGCTTGCTGCGGAGTAGATCTATATCACTCGTTCGGCTCCGAGGCGTCTAGAGCCATGCCCACTTGCCGATGCAAACGCCCTTCAGCGACCGCGTCGTTACCCCACCCCCAAGCGCTGCATCGAGGACTGCCTTTCGGTTCGACCTGGGTTATGACCAGAAGTTGTGGATCGAGGGAATGAAGAAGGCGGCGTATCCTTCCAGTTGAAACCAAACAACTGGAGCTCGGCCGAAGGCCGGGCAGGAAGGAGTACGCCACCCGATGCTCAGGAGGGCCTGCCTCGCGGAGGCGCTGCTAGGGTGCGGCGAGCTGGAGCGGGCGCTCGAGTCGGCGGAGCGGGCGCTCGATGTGGCGACGGCGCCGGGCAGGGAGGCGCTGACCCAGGAGATCGATGCGAGGTTGGCGTTGGTGCGGGCACGGGTCCAGACGGACCGCGCGTACCGCCTGGAGGCCGACCTCGACCTCATCGCGAGCCTCATCGCAAGCACCGGAGCGCTCTCTCGGCAGAGGCGCCTCGACGAGCTCCGTCTGACGACTGTCTGATCGTCCCCGCGTCCCCCAGAAGCAGCAGGTAAGGTCGCGCCATCGACCACGAGGCCGGCCGTGAGCGCCAGCTCCGCGAAGCCCACGCGCTCTACAGCGAGATGGGTGCAACCGGGCACGCGGATCGAGTGCGGAGGGAGTTGAGGCTGTCGGGCTCTGACTCGCTCGATCCGGCTCATCCCAGCTAGGAGCTGGCCGAAACCTGATGGTTTCGCCTGCCGGTTTTCTGCCGGTGCTGTCCAGCGCCGCGGCGGGTGCTTGGAACGCCGGGTGGGCGGGAGGTATCAGCCAGCCGCGCCAAAGACCCCGGCAACCGCTCTCCTTCTATCTGACTGACTTGTCAGCCGCTCGGAACGCGGCGGCCTTCCTCTCCTCGAGGTCGCCCTCGTCGTCCGCGAACATCTGCGCGAAGGTCGAGTTGAACACCTCCATCCACCTGCGCTGCTGCGCTTCCGTCAGGCGCTGCTGCACGGACTCGGGGAGGTCGGAGATGCGGCTGAACAGCCCCGTAACCTTTGGCATCCCGGTCTCAGGGCTCCAGACGAATCTGTCACGAGTCGACATCAGCCGCTGATCGTAGATCTATTCAGATCTCGGTTGGAGCGACGGACGTCGACTTCAAGCCGGTAGCGGAGAGCCCCCCGCGACACCCGCAGCTGCCGGGCTACCGCCGCCAGGGGTCTCCCCTGGGCGATCAGTCGCTGGGCGGCATCGAGATCGAGCCGGACCCTCCTGGGGCGACCGGGCCGCTTCTTACCCTTCTTGGGGCACCGCTTGGCTCGGGCAAGCCCCGCTCGGATGCGCTCTCTGATGAGTTCCCGCTCGAACTGTCCTACGGCCGCGAGCACGTGAAATACGAGCTCCCCCTGGGGGGTGGTCGTGTCGAATCCGGGGTCCCTGAGAGAGGCGAGCCCGACCCCGATCGCCTTTAGCTCGTCCACCAGTTCGAGCAGATGACGGAGCGAGCGTCCCAGCCGGTCGAGCTTCCAGACTACCACGGCGTCGAACTGCCTTCGTCGAGCGCCGTAGAGAAGCCGATCCAGGGCCGGACGAGATGCCCTCGCTCCGGAGATGCCAGAGCTGAACAAGGAAGGCCGCACCAAGGGGCGCTTCGGGGATCACAAGGCGGATCTGGTGGTGTCGCTCCGGACCGACGAGAACGAGAGCCTGATGAAGGAGGTCTTGATCGTGAAGGGCTGGGAGTACGCGCTGGGAGCGGTGGGGCTGTTCGCGTTGGATCCGCGCGCTGCGCGGATGCGACGGGCGGACCGATGAAGGAGGAGGAAATCTCATGCCGATGACCAGCGGAGCGACGTGATGTCGCGGCCCAGCGAAGAGGAGGAGGTCAAGGCAGCGGAGCGCGATGTGCGCCTCGCGCAGGCGGGGGTGAACCGGGTGAATTGGCTGATCTCCAACTACGGCAAACACGCCGACCTGCTTTCGGTGCAGCGGTATGCATACAAGAACCTCGCGCGCAGCGAAGAAGCGTGCGACCGGATCCAGGCGAAGCTGCGCGTCACGGTCGAGGGCAGGTGAGTCTCCGAATGAGCTACCGAGCCGAGGCCATCTTCCACGGCCTACCACCGCTCCAGTCTCATCGCCGCCGGGCGCACTGGGCGCAGGTCCATCGCGAGGACCGCGTCTGGAAGCAGGCGGTGCACTGGCGCTTCGCGACGCGCGCGCCTTCCGCGCCGCTCTCTCATGCTGGCGTCACGTGCATCCGGGTCTCGATGCAAGAACCCGACTACGACAACCTCGTGCACAGCTTCAAGCCGCTCTTGGACGGCCTGGTCGCCGCCCGCGTGCTCGAAGACGACAAGCCCCGAAACTTCGTGGGCGGGCATCCCGACTACCACTGGCGCAAGGCGCCGCGGCGCGCGATGCAGCATGTCGTTGTGCGGGTGGAGGAGGACGCCGCATGAAGAGCGAATCGGCTCCCACGCTCGACCTCGCCAACCGGGTTGCCCTCGGGCTCAGGGAGGCGGCGCAGGCGCTCGGGGTCAGTGAGCGCCATCTCCGGGATCATCTCTCGCAGATCCCCCATTTCTCGCTCGGCCACCGCACGCTCATCCCGGTGGACGCGGTCCGGCGCTGGGCGGCGGAGCGGGCTCGAGAGCAGACTCGGGACACCGAGCGGGACGCGGGGAGTATGCTGGAGGCGCTTGGAGATTGAGGGGCCCGATGCGAAGATGGCACGAAAACTGCCACGGTTCTTGCCGCGCCTCTAAACCCGGCGATTTGGGCGTGGCCTACTACAGACGCGGTCCGGGAAGCCGATCCGATTGTGATCTACTACTCGATCCTCGATGACGAATCGTGTTGTGCTTGAGGCCATCGTGAGAGCAGTGGAAGGGGAAGGCTGAAGTAATGTCCGCCAAGGTTCGGCAGATCAACAGCGCGTGGTGGGTCGTAGTCCACCACCAGGGCAAGCGCACGAAGAAGCGCTTCGGCAAGACGGCTGCGGATAAGCGCCGCGCGGGAAAGGTGGCGGAGGAGATCAACCACCGGCTCGCGTTGGGGCTGGAGGCGAAATCCGGCGGCTCCACTCCGGTGCCGTTTCGCGAGGCGGCTCGGGAGTGGCTGCGGTTGGAGGTCGAGCTGCCCCTCGAGCGCGGTCATCAGGGCCATCTCGCGCCGGGCACGGCCGCGCGCTACCGCAACGACATCGAGGTCCATCTGATTCCGTACTTTGGCGACCAGGACGCGCGGTCGATCGGCGCGGTGAAGGTCCAGGCTCTCTATGATCACTGTGTCGACAGCGGGCGGCCCCGGAGCGCTCGGTCGATCAAGATGCTGCTGATGGTGCTGGGGCTCGTGCTTTCATTCGCCCAGCAGCGCGATTGGGTCGCGAGCAATGCCGTCGCCGACTGGAAGGCCCGCAGGCCCAAGGGCCGCGGCACATCCACCAGGCCCGTGGCGCGGGAGCGCGTGCTGAGCTGGGAAGGGCGGGAGCGCGTGCTGGACGCGGCGCGCGGTCTGTATCCGCGGTTCTATCCGCTCGTGCTGTTCCTGGCGGAGACGGGGTGCCGCCTCGGGGAGGCGGCCGCCCTGCGCTGGGTTGATGTGGACGTGGAGGCGGGCTGGGCCCGAATCTGCCGGAGTCTCTCCAGCGGCCGGAATCTCGGGCCGACCAAGACGAAGCGAGAACGAATTGTGGCTCTTTCCACGCGCTTGCAGGGGGTGTTGCTTACGGAAAGGCCGCCGGTCTTCCCGGTCGGACCCGAGCACTTGGTGTTCACTGGGGCCACCGGCGGGTTTCTCTCGTGGAAGCTCTTCGGGCAGAAAGCGTTCCCCCGGATCGTCCGGGAAGCCCTGGGACCCGGACGGCGCGCCACGCCCCATGATCTCCGGCACACCTGGGCCAGCCTCCACATGGCGCGGGGTACGCCGCTCAAGTGGATTCAGGAGCAGGGCGGATGGAGCACGGCCAAGCTGCTCTTGGACACCTACGGCCACTTCATGCCTAGCGAGAGCCGGGGCTTCGAGAATGCGCTCTCGGCGGCCCTGGACGGCCCTATACGGCCCCTCTCCCCTGCTGCCGCTCAAGAGAATCGGGCGGGAAGTTCGCAAGTAATGGAATTAAAAGGGGATCACAAGCCCCGCCCTCTGGGTGCCGCGGAGGGTCCGACGATGCGGCGGATCAGCTCCAGTCCGTCCATCCCCGGCAGCTTGAGGTCGGCGAGGACGACATCGATGCCTCCGCCAGCAACGACCTCGAGCGCCTCGCTCGCGTTGCCGACTGCCGAGGTGGCGCAGCCCATCCCCTTCAGGGCCCGTTCGACCGAGCGACGGCTGAGCGCCTCGTCCTCGACCACCAGGACGTGCGCCGAGAGGACTGCGGGGTCTTCGCTCCTCATTCGGCAGCGAGGGTAGAGAGGCTCTATCGCGCGCTCAACAAGGGCGTTGAAAACGAGGCGCTCTCTTCGTCAGGACGTCGCGCGTTTGCGCGTGTGAGCGGCGTACTCGGCGGGTGCAGGCGATCGCTCGGATCAGTCGAAATAGGGCAACTCCGAGGGATCCTCCGCCACCCGCTTTGCCTCGCGGATATGGAGTGGAAGTGTGCGGCCTAGCGAGAGCTCAGGCAGTGCGTCGAGCGGGCAGAACTGAGCATCGGTGGTTTCGTGCCCCGCCGCCGGTCTGGCGTCCGGGTCCCTGGACTCGCCAGTGAAGACGAGCTTGTGGATGTGGAACAGGTGGGCCGGGGCATCCGGTTGCAGCCGACCGTCAAATACGCCCACCAGGCCACGAACGAGCACGTCCAGGCCCGCCTCTTCGGCGGTCTCCCGGACCGCGGCCTCCGACGGGCTGTCTCCCACGTCGACATAGCCGCCCGGCATCGCCCAGCACCCGTCGGCGCGCTCGCGGACCAGCAGGATCGTATCTCCGCGAAAGATGGCCATGCGCACGTCGAGCTTCGGCGTGACGTAGCCGTCGTCGACCCTGCGGTAGATCCGCTCGACCTGCTCGGGATCGCTGCCCTCCCCGAGTGCGGCCAGGCGAGCCGCGAGCCCCATCAGCTTTTGATAGCGCTCGCGATCAAATTCGGTCTCCGCGTAGTGGAGGCCGGTCGTGGCGAGTGCTCGCATGCGGTCCGCGATCTCGAGCAGCTCTCCCACCACGCTCAGAAGTGTAGGAGCTCGATCGTGAGGTCCGCGAGGTCGACGACTCCGACCGTGTTGTGGCCCTCGAGCGTGCCTGCGCACTCGCCAGGGTTGAAACAGAGACGCCCGTTCTCGCGCTCGATCAGCCGGCGGTGTGTGTGACCCTGCAGCACGACATCGCTTCCCTCCCGTAGGGCAGCCGTGATTGTCGCAGGATCGTGTACCACGGAGAGCTCTCGCTCGAACCACGACAGGCGCAGCGGGGGGTCAGCCAGGTGCATGCCGAAGCGCATAGCGCTGTGTTCGAGAGTATCCCGCTCGACGTCGTTGTTTCCGTACACCCCGTAGAGAGGCGCGCGGATTCCCGCCAGCAGCTCGAGCGTGCGTGCAGTGGTGATGTCTCCGGTATGCACGACCCGCTCCACGTTCGCGGCGTTGAACAGGTCGACGATCTTCGCGACGTTCGCGAGCTTGTCATGAGTACAGCCGAGCACGCCGATTCGCATCGTGCGAGAGATTACCATGTGGCCTCGCCTGTCCAACTTGCACGGGGTACTCTCCACGCGTGACGCATCCGCTGGAGACAAGACCCCGAGTCCACTTTCGCAGCCTCGGCTGCGCCAAGAACCAGGTGGACAGCGAGGTCATGCTCGGCTCGCTCGCCCTCGGAGGCTACCTCATCGCAGAGGAGCTCGACGATGCGGACGTGGCGGTGGTCAACACCTGCTCGTTCATCCAGCCGGCCAGGGAGGAGTCGATCGATACGATCCTGGAGCTCGCCGAGCTGAAGCAAGGAGGTCGTCTCAGAGCGCTGGTCGTCGCAGGTTGCCTGCCTCAGCGCTACGGCCAGGAGCTGGCGAAGGAGCTCCCCGAGGTGGACGCGTTCGTGGGGACCGGGGACTTTCCGGACATCGTGAGCATCCTGGACCGGGCGCTCGGAGGCGGCGAGAGAGGCGTATACGTGGATGCCGGCCGCACCCACCTCTACGACGAAAACAGCCCGCGGCTGCTGATCGGCCCCCGGCACAGCGCCTACGTCAAGATCGCGGAGGGCTGTGATCGGATCTGCGCCTTCTGCGCCATTCCCGGAATTCGCGGCCGCTTCCAGAGCCGTTCGCTCGACTCCATCGTGGCGGAGGCTACGGCGCTGGGCAGCGAGGGTGTGCGCGAGATCAACGTCGTGTCACAAGACACCTGCTCCTGGGGGAAGGACCTTCCGGATCGTCCCAGAATCCCGGCGCTCGCGCGAGCGTTAGACGCCGTCGAGTCGCTCGACTGGGTGCGTCTCCTGTATCTTTATCCGACGGCGATATCCGACGAGCTGATCGAGGTGCTCGCTGGCGGAACCCACCTCTTGCCGTACATCGACGTGCCCCTCCAGCACGCGAGCGATCGGATCCTGAAGGCGATGCGGCGTGGAATCACCGCCGAGCGCCAGCGACGTCTGGTCGCGAAACTGCGCGAGCGCATCCCGAACGCGGTCCTGCGCACCACCTTCATCGTCGGCTTCCCCGGCGAGACGGACGCCGACTTCGAGCTTCTGTGCGACTTCGTCCGCGAGGCCCGCTTCGATCGGCTGGGCGTCTTCCGCTACTCCGACGAAGAAGACACGCGCGCGCAGACGCTGCCGGAAAAGGTGCCCGCCCGCGTCGCGCGGGAGCGACACCGCCACCTGATGGACCTGCAGAAATCCCACATGCGCGCGGCCCTGGACGCGCAGGTGGGACGCCGAGTCCGCGTCCTGGTGGAGAGCAGCACGAACAGCAGCTCGACCGGCCGCCTCTGGTCCCAAGCCCCCGAGGTGGACGGCATGGTCCTCCTGAAGGGCACCGCCCGGGTCGGCGATCTGGTCGAGGCCACCCTGACCGGAGTCCGCGCCCCGGATCTGGAAGGCGAGATCCTGTCCCTGGAATAGGCCCGACATGGGGCAGGCTGCGAGTATTTTCTCCCGTTTTCGAAGAGAATTTGGTGGTATCCTCAGGCTCTTTTTCCTAGTAAAATTCCTAGCCAGGAAGTACTTGGAAGGAGACCCAAAGATGCTTGAGCACTCGAAGAAGCTCGCCTTCGTTTGGGCGATCGTCGGTTTGCTGGCGCTGCCAGCGATGAACGCAATAGCGGACGAGGCCGAAGGAGAAGGGGCTGCCCCAGCGGCGGTCGCAACTGAGGAGCCACAGGCGCGCGGCCTCCCAAGAGGCCTGGAGGAGATCACGGTCACTGGCCGCAAGAAGGCGGGGGTGGAAGCCCTGCAGGAAGTTCCGATCTCGGTGAGCGCGTTCACTGGGAACTTTCTCGAGCAGAACTTCGTCGAGGACTTCGAAGACATCAGTCGAAGCGCTCCGAACGTGCAGCTGTCCAACGTCGGGACGTCCGCGGGAACGTCGAACTTCTCCATCCGAGGGAATGCCATGTTCTCGAGCATCACCTCGGACGAGCCACTCGTCGGGATCTTCGTGGACGGCATCTACGCGGGCATGAACGTCGCGGCCATCCACGACCTGTTCGAGATCGAGATGGTGGAGATCCTGCGCGGCCCGCAGGGGACCCTGTTCGGCCGCAACGTGACCGGAGGCGCCCTCAACGCCCGCACCAGGCGGCCCTCGGGTGAGTTCGGCGTCCGGGGACGGTTTACGCTCGGGAGCTACTCGCGAAAGGATGGCGCTCTATCCGTTGAGGGACCCATCACCGAGGATCTGGCGTTTAAGCTCGACCTCCTCAGCAAGGACCGGGACGGTATCTTCGACACGCCGGCACAGGGGGGAGAGCAAGGCCACAGCAAGAGCTGGACGGTCCGTCCCATGCTCTCCTGGTCGCCGACCGAAGACATCCATATCGAGGCCCTTTATGAAGTGATCCAACACGATTCCGACGGCAACTTCGTACGCCAACACAACTGTACGAGCCCGACCCGCTGCCTTGGATCTGCGGGCAATACGGTGGGTACCTCGAACTTCGACCTCTCGATCGACTTCCGGGGCGACCAGGGCTTCAAAGTCCAGCGCGGGACGGTGGAGGGGACCTGGGACGTCGGCCCTGGCACTCTGACATCCATCACCGGCTGGCGCGATGTGAAAGTCAATAACACCTACGATGTCGATGGCCTGCCGATTGACGGTTTCCAGGGAGGTGTCACGGGATCGACGGGAGTGAGTGGACGTCGGCCGACGGATACTTACCAGTGGCAGGTCAGTAGCGAGCTCCGCTATGCCACGCAGGTCGGAGAGAACCTGGACTTCACCACGGGTGTGTATTACTTCAAGCAGGATCTCGATTACCGAGAGAACCGACGCATCTTAATTGGTACCGGCCAACCCGACCCCGCTTGCGGGGACGATCCGCCGCCGGCGGATTGCACCTTCGGTTTTGGCACCGTTGGAGAACCCTCTGATTCCTTCCCGTTGGGGGGGGCCTTCGGGGCCTCCCGCGGTCAACTGGATCACCAGTCGTGGGCGTGGTTTATCCAAGGTGACTACCAGCTGACCGACCGGCTGACCATGACCCTTGGTACGCGCTGGACCTGGGAGGAGAAGGTGGCCAAAGTGTGGCCGTCAATTCTCGGGAATTCGCTCTGCAACCAGGTGTTCACCGAATGCGAGTCCGACCGCGGGATTAACACGGTCACCGGGTTCGATGATAGCCTGCGGGCCGAACAAGACACGTGGGACTACTGGAGTCGCCACGCCGGACTCCGCTATCAAGTGACCGACGATCTTATGGTCTACGGTAGCTATACGCGCAGCTTCCGCGCCGGAGGCTACAATCTCCGGGCGAGTAACACGATCCCGCTCTCACCGTATGACGAAGAGCGGATCGACGCCTATGAGTTCGGTCTCAAGGGCGACTGGCTGGACAACACGCTGCGCACGAACCTGGTCGGCTTCTACAACCGGGGCGACGACATTCAGCGCACGATCCTGGTCGGGGTGGTTCAAGATCAGAAGAACGCGGCCAAGGGGCACGTCGCCGGCGTCGAAGGGGAGGTCACCTGGCTGCCGATCGAGGGGTTGACCCTCAACTCGACGGTCGGCTGGGTCGACGCGGAGTACGATAGCTTCTCGGGAGTGTGCAGCACACAACCGATCGGACCGTGCGCCAAAGGCGCCCAGCTTATAACGGACCTCAACGTGAGCAATCCCGGGGAGGGAAGCGGAACCGGTGGTCTGTGGGTTCCGGCTGACATACCGGGGGGAGTCGGGCGAGAGCTCGACTACGCCTACGTTCCAGAGTGGACCTGGAGCGCGAACGGAAGGTACGAGTTCCCGGTTCCCGTGCTCGCGGAGGGGACGTTGGCTCTGCAGGCCTCGGTGTACTGGCGGGATCGTACCTGGGGGAACGACCAGAACACGGTTCCGGTCGACAGCTATACCATCTGGGATGCGTCGATCACGTACTTCTCCCCGGACGACCGGTACAGCGTCTCGGTCTTCGGGAAAAACCTCACCAATGACCCGTATCACAACTTCGGTATCAATGTCTTCGGCAACGATCTCGACTGGAACGCTGGACCGCCGCGGAGGTTTGGCGTAGAGGTGGCTTTCACCTACTAGCGGCCACAGCGTCGCGCCCCGTTCGGGGCGCGACGCCTCGCCTCTACGGGGCGACGCAGCGTCTTGCTTGCAGCGTACGGCGACCCCTGGCGCGACGAGCGCAGCGGGTTCTCATTCCAGGCGCGGTGGCGCGCGCAGGCCCAGAACGCTCACGAGAGCGGCACCGAACAGGAAGCCTCCCGCGTGCGCCCACCAGGCGACCCCCCCGGTCTGCGCCTCGCCGAGCGACAGGCTGCCCTGCAGCAGCTGCAACGCCAGCCACGCGATCAGGTACACGATCGAGGGCACGGAGAGCCAGCGCAGCGAAAACCCGAACAGAACGAGCGATTCGATCCTGGCCCTCGGGTACAAGACCAGGTAGGCGCCCATCACCGCTGCAATCGCTCCGTTCGCACCGATCGTCGGCACGACTGAGGCCGGGTTCGCCACCACGTGGGCCGCGCCAGCGAGCGCGCCGCCAGTCAGGAAGAAGAGCGTGTAGCCAGCATGCCCCATCCGATCTTCCACGTTGTCTCCGAAGATCCACAGGAAGAGCATGTTCAGGAGGAAGTGCAGGTATCCCCCGTGAAGGAAGATGGAGGTCAGAAACGGTACGTAGAGGACGGGCCGCAGGAAGCCGAAGCGCTCGCCAAGGGTGAGGAAGCGCTCCGGGATGAGGCCGTTCGCTTCGATCAGCCGATCGATCCCGGACCCGAGCGCTACCTCCGTCCCGAATCCGATGGTGCAGAGGGCGATCAGCGCGTAGTTGATGATGGGGATCGCGCTGGCCGGAATGTCGTCGCGTATCGGGATCAACGGGTGGTCTCTCGCATCCCTTCGTCCAACGCGGTTGCCGGCTCACGACCTCTCGTGGGGCACGTCGTCCAACTCCCCCCACTCCGCCCAGGAGCCATCGTAGAGCCGTACGTCCGTGTGGCCCAGCATTGTGAGGGCGAACGCGCTCAGAGACGCGGTGACGCCGGAGCCACAGGTGGTGATGACGGGACGATCGAAGCGCACTCCCGCCTCCTCGTAGAGTGCGCGGAGCTCGTCCGCGGGGCGGAACGCTAGGTCGGTGTCCCGGTTGCGCTCGTGCGGGATGCACACGGAGCTCGGAATGTGGCCCTTGTAGCGGGTCGGCTCCTCCCCGGTTCCCTGAAAGCGGTCGAGCGGGCGGGCGTCGACGATCGTGGTCTCTCCCGCGGAGAGCACGCGCAGGACGTCGCTCTTGCTCGCCAGGAGCTCGGGGCGGGGCGCAGCCTGGAAGCGCGCTGCGGGAAGGCGCCGTAGCTCCGCCGTCACCGGCCGGCCTTCCGCGACCCAGCGCGTGAAGCCTCCATTGAGCAGTGATGTGTGCGGGTGGCCCGCGAGCCGGAGAGCCCACCAGATGCGACCTGCCGAGAAGCCACCGAGCCTGTCATACACCACGACATGGTGCTCGGTCCCGATCCCCGCCATGCCAAAGCTGCGAGCGAGCTCCTTCGGCGCTGCGATCGTGTTCCGGACGGAAGCCTCGCTGTCCGTCAGGTCAGTCGAGAGGTCCAGGTGGATCGCGCCGGGCAGGTGCTCGCGAGCGAACTCCTCGGCCGCGTTCCGCCCTTGCGCCGGCAGGTACCAGGTCGCGTCGACCACGCGCAGGTCGGGGTCGCCCAGCCGGCGCTCGAGCGCCTCCGGCTCGACCAGCATCAGCTGCGCTCGGCGGTGGCGAGCTTCTCGAGAATCTTTCCGTTCCACGAGTACGTGAGTCGCGTGCGGCCCTCCGCGAGCCGCTCCTGAAGGGCCGCGGTCACCAGCAAGGGCAGCGAGACCGTCGGCTCGACCCAGGCCATGGCGCGCTCGGCCGTCTTCTTGATCTTGCCCCAGCTCTTTGCCTCGTCGAGCGTGGAGCTCGACAGCCCTCCGTCCGCAGTGACAGCCGTGGTGACCTGCAGCGCGTAGCGGTGGCCCTCGGCCCCCTGGTCGAAGATGTAGCTCATGACCACCGAGTCGTTGATGTAGTTCTTCGGGACGCCGCCTGCGACGTAGATCGCGGCCGTCGCAGGCGACTGGACGACGATCTGTGTGAGCTCGTAGTTGTCCTGGATGGAGTCGATGTGGATGCCGGGACGGTCGAATTTCACGCAGCGGTGGTGGTGCTCGGTGAGGCCGATGCCGATGGAGCTGTCGTTGAGGGCAGGCACGAACATCGGCACCCCGAGACGCCGACACGTGGCAACGATCGAGGCCGGGTCGTCCACGGCGTCGGCGAGCACGTCCATGAACTGGCGGCTCGAGTAGATCCCGGGCTCGAGTTCGTCCGCCAGCAGCCCGATCCACGAGTCCGTCTTTCCAAAGCCCACCTCGTCGACGTACGTGTCGTAGATGCGATCGATGTACAGGTCTCGCAGGGCGCCGTCGTCCGCGGCCGAGGAGCCCCGGAAGTGGCCCCAGCCCCGTGCCTGATAGACGTCCTGGTAGAGAATCGCCCCCGTGGAGACAACGACGTCGACGAGTCCGCCCTCGATCATCTCGCGGATGACCTGACGCAGCCCGCCCGCGATCAACGGACCCGCGAGGCCGAGCAGAATGGTCGGGCGATCGGGATCTCGGAGCATTTCCTGGAGCACTTCGTAGCACTGCCCCACACAGCGAGCCTGCACGCTCATCCCCGACATGGCCCTCACCAGGTCGGCAACGGTGTGTGTCCTGGATGGCTGCAAAGATTCGATCGGCTGCTGGAGCAGGCCGTCCTTGCGACGCTGCTCGGTTGGCCCCAGCTCGGGATAGGTCCACGCGAAGCCGAGCTCCTCGCTCTTCTCGTCGGGCATCGGGGCGCCTCCGGGGCCGGCTGTTGCGGCCATCGGAGTCTAGTCGGAATGGTGCGCTGCGAAAAGCCGGGCTCGCGGCTAAAGTCCCCGCATGCCTTACGTACCGCGAGACATCGAGCCCAAGTGGCAGAAGCACTGGCTCGAGGAGGGCACCTTCAAGGCCGAGATCGATGCGACTCGCCCGAAGCTCTACATCCTCGACATGTTTCCGTATCCGTCCGGGGAGGGGCTCCACGTGGGACATCCGAAGGGCTACGTCGCCACCGACGTGTACGCGCGCTACAAGCGCATGCGTGGCTTCAGTGTCTTGCATCCCATGGGGTGGGACGCGTTCGGCCTGCCCGCGGAGCAGCATGCGGTGCGCATGGGCCAGCATCCGCGGATGACCACCGCCGCGAACGTAGCCAACTACAAGCAGCAGCTGCAGGCGCTGGGCCTCTCGTATGACTGGGACCGGGAGATCGACACGACCGACCCGAGCTACGTGCGCTGGACGCAGTGGATCTTCTGCAAGCTGTACGAGCGCGGGCTTGCCTACCAGGAGGAGGTGCCCGTCAACTGGTGTCCGGAGCTGGGGACCGTGCTGGCCAACGAGGAAGTGCGGGACGGCAAGAGCGACATCGGTGGCTTCCCCGTCGTGCGTCTCCCTCTCAAGCAATGGGTGCTCAGGATCACGGCCTACGCGGATCGGCTGATCGATGACCTGGACGGGGTCGATTGGCCGGAATCGATCCGCAAGATGCAGATCGATTGGATCGGACGCTCCGAGGGAGCCCGCGTAAAGTTCCCCCTGGTAGAGCTCGACGAGGACCCGATCGAGATCTTCACGACGCGGCCAGACACCTTGTTCGGGGCCACATACATGGTCCTCGCGCCCGAGCACCCCCTGATTGACGCGATCACCACCGATGATCAGCGCGGCGCCGTTCGCGACTATCTGGAGGCCTCCGGCCGTAAGAGTGAGCGCTCCCGCATGGCAGAGGCGCGAGCAAAGACCGGAGTGTTCACTGGCGGGTATGCGATCAATCCGGTGAACGACGCGAAGATCCCGGTGTGGGTCGCGGACTACGTGCTCATCTCCTACGGCTCGGGCGCGATCATGGCCGTCCCGGGCCACGACACGCGGGACTACGAGTTTGCGCGGAGCTGCGACCTACCCATTGTCGAGGTGGTCTCCGGAGGCGACATCTCGCGCGAGGCCTTCGTGGGTGAGGGCGTGGCCCTGAACTCGGGCTTTTTGGACGGGCTCGAGACGAGCCGCGCCAAGGCCGCGATGATCGAGTGGCTCGAGCAGCAGGGCAAGGGCGAGCGCGCCATCAACTACAAGCTGCGCGATTGGATCTTCAGCAGGCAGCGTTACTGGGGGGAGCCCTTCCCGGTCCTCCACCTGGAGGACGGCACGACAAAGCTCGTGCCCGAGGACGAGCTGCCCGTGCTGCTGCCGGAGCTCGAGGACTTCCGTCCTTCGGGAGACTTCGAGCCGCCGCTCGCGCGGGTCAGGGAGTGGATCGAGACCACGGACCCCGACACGGGTGCGCCGGCAAAGCGCGATGCGAACACCATGCCCCAGTGGGCCGGGAGCTGCTGGTACTACTTGCGCTTCTGCGATCCGAACAACGACCAGGTGGCCTGCTCGAGCGAGGCCGAGAAGTACTGGATGAACGTCGATCTGTACGTCGGTGGCGCCGAGCACGCCGTGCTGCACCTGCTCTACGCCCGTTTCTGGCACAAGGTCCTCTACGACCTCGGGTTGGTCTCGACGCTGGAGCCGTTCCAGAAGCTGCTCAGTCCTGGAATGATCCAGGGAAAGAGCTACCGCTACTTCGGCGAGGAGACCGACGATGGTCCCAAGTACTATTCCTCCGCCGACGTGCGCTACGAAAGCGAGACGCCCGTTCACGTCGGCTCGGGACGGGAGCTGCGCGAGCTCTGGGTGGACCCAAAGGACGTGCGCTGGGCAGATCCGGAGCACCCACTCGCACCCGATACCGACATCGCTCTGGAAGAGGTAATCGAGCGGATGGCGAAGAGCCGTGGCAACGTCGTGAACCCCAACGACGTGATCGAGGAGTTCGGCGCGGACTCCCTGCGACTCTTCGAGATGTTCATCGGACCGCTTGCAAAGGCAGCGCCCTGGTCGACGGAGGGCATTCCCGGGGTGGCGCGCTTCTTACAGCGTGTGTACCGGCTCTTCATCGACGACGCGGACGCGGCGCGCGAGCTGCCAGAGGGGGAGGGCAGCGAGGCGCAGCGAAAGCTCCTGGCAAGGACCGTGCACAAGGTAACCGAGGACTTCGAGAAGCTCAGCTTCAACACTGCGATCTCTGCGCTCATGGTGTTCGTCCGCGACGTCGACAGGGATGCGCCGCTACCGCGCGGGCTCGGGGAGACCTTTCTGAGGCTGCTCGGTCCGATGGCCCCGCACCTGTGCGAGGAGCTCTGGGAGGCACTCGGGCACAAAACGTCGATCACCTACGCGGAGTGGCCGGAGGCGGACGCCCTGCTGCTCGTCGAGGAAGAGGTCGAGATCAGTGTCCAGGTTCAGGGGAAGATGCGAGCGCGCGTTCGTGTCCCCGCCGATGCCGACGAGAGCAGCGCCTACGCCCTTGCCGTCGAGAACGAGAACGTCGCCAGGCACGTCGACTCCAAGGAGCCGCGCCGGGTGGTATACGTTCCAGGGCGGCTTCTGAATATCGTGCTTTGAGGGTGTGTGCGTGACGACGAGCTGGGAAGCGGTCATTGGCCTCGAGGTTCATGCGCAGCTGAAGACCCGAGCAAAGCTCTTCAGCTCCGCGCCGAATGAGTTCGGGGGCGAGCCGAATACACGGACCACCGAGGTGGACGTCGGCATGCCGGGGGTGCTGCCCGTGATCAACGAACGCGCCGTCGAGCTCGCGGTGCGCGCGGCCTTGGCTCTCGACTGCGAGATCCGCCCCGTCTCGATCTTTGCCCGCAAGCACTACTTCTACCCGGACCTGCCAAAGGGCTACCAGATCTCGCAGTTCGAGCAGCCCTTTTCGACCGGGGGCGCCGTTCCGATCGAGCTCGATGGAGAGAGTTCCGCCGTCGCGCTGACGCGGATCCACATGGAAGAAGATGCGGCGAAGAACATCCACGACGACGCCATCACCGCCGGAACGACCTTCGTCGACCTGAACCGCGCCGGCGTTCCTCTGATCGAGATCGTCTCCGAGCCTGTCATGAAGAGTCCGGAGGAGGCGGGGGCCTACTTGCGCAGCCTGCGAAGCATCCTCCGCTACCTCGGCGTGTCCGATGCAGACATGGAGAAGGGGAACTTCCGCTGCGACGCGAACGTGTCCGTGCGCCCTCGCGGCCAGAGGGAGCTCGGAACAAGGGTCGAGCTCAAGAACCTGAACTCCTTCAAATTCGTCGAGAAGGCGCTCGCTCACGAGATCGAACGCCAGAGTGACCTGCTCGAGGACGGGGGCGAGGTCGTGCAGGAGACACGTAACTGGGACGAGAGCGCGGGCGAGTCGCGCCCGCTGCGGGGCAAGGAGGAGGCCGACGACTACCGCTACTTCCCCGATCCGGACCTGCCCCCGCTCGCTCTCACCGAGGAGTGGGTCGAGGCCCTGCGCCGCGACTTACCGGAGCTGCCGCATGAGAAGCGGGCGCGCTATGCGAGCGAGTACCGACTCCCTCACGCCGAGGCACAAGTCCTGACTGAGGATCGGGAAGTGGCCGAGTTCTTCGAGAGCGCTGTTGCGCTCGGGGGGGACGCCAAGCAGGTCTCCCACTGGATCATGCGCAGCCTGCTCGCCGTGCTTGGCGAGTCCGGAGCCTCGCTCGACGGGCTCCCGATCACGCCCAAGCACCTGGTAGAGCTGCTCGGTCTGCTCGATGCCGGTCGGGTTACGGCAACGAGCGCGCGCGAGATCTTCTTCGAGATGACGCGGAGCGGCGAGCGGCCCGAGACGATCATGCGCGGGTCTGGCCTCGAGGCGGTCTCGGACGTGGACGAGCTAAAGCGCATCGCCAGTGCCGTGATCGAGGAGCATCCCGGGCAGGTCGAGAAGTACCGGGCCGGACAGGAGAAGCTCTTCAACTTCTTCGTCGGCCAGGTCATGAAAGCCACCGGCGGCAAGGCGAGCCCGGACGGAGTGCGAGCAATCCTGTCGCAGCTGCTCGGCGCGTGACGGGCTTCCTCACCTCCCGCGGCTTTCTCCGCGAGTACGGCGCCCAGGTGGAGAGCATCGAATCGGAGACGGGCGTGTCGCTGGAGCGCATCCTGTTGCCGAGCGAACCCGACGGGCGTGTGGATCCCGAGGAGCTTGCACGCGTGGAGATCGCCCACTTCTCTGCAGACATGTTTCCGGAGCTCTCGCCGGCGTTCTTATCCGCAGCGAGCAGTTCGCCGCGGCTGCGCTGGCTCCACGTGTTCAACGTGGGGACGGATCATGCCGTCTTCCAGCGCTTCATCGAAGGGGGCATCCTGCTCACGAACTCGGCGGGGGCCAGCGCGGTGCCGATCGCGCAGACGCTGATCGGTGGGCTGCTGATGCTCGCGCGTGGCTTCCCGCGCTGGCAACGCGCCCAGAGCCGGCGCGAGTGGCCACCCTTCTCCGGACGCGAGGTGCCGGTTGACCTCGCAGACCAGACGCTGGTGGTCGTGGGCCTGGGCTCGATCGGCTCGGAGATCGCGCGACTTGGCCGAAGCCTCGGCCTCCATGTGATCGGAGTCCGCAGGAGCCCCCGGCGATCGGAGGATCCGGTCGACGACCTCGTGCACCCGAGCCGGCTGCACGAGGTCCTGCCGCGCGCGGACTGGCTAGCGCTGGCGTGCTCCCTCAACGACGAGACGCGCTGCCTGATCGACTCGACGGCGATCGCGCGGCTTCCCGAGGGAGCGCACGTGCTCAACATCGCCCGCGGCGAGGTGATCGAGGAGTCAGCGCTGATCGAAGCGCTGCGCTCCAGCCACGTTGCCGGCGCCTACCTGGACGTGTTCGAGGTCGAGCCGCTCCCACAGGAATCCCCGCTGTGGGAGCTCCCAAACGTGATCGTGTCACCCCACGGCGCGGGCGGCGCGCTCGGCAACCGCGGCCGTCAGGCCGCCTACTTCCTGCGAAACCTGGAGTGCTGGGCCCGCAAACAGCCGCTCGAGAACGTCGTTGCGGGCGTGCAGCCGGGCTAGCTGCCCCCGTCCCCAATCTTAACTTCTTGGTTCGCTGCTAGGTGGGGTCTTCGAAGTTTGGGTCGCGGCGGGCCAGGTTTGCCTTTACGGCTTCGGTTTGGTTCGGGCGGCCGATGAGCGAGGCTTGGAGCTTGGCTTCGAGCTGGAGGCCGTCTGCGAGCGTCGACTGCACGGAGTCGTTCAGGAGACGCTTTATCGCACGGATGGCGTCTGGGGACTTGGAGGCGATCTCACGCGCCGTCTCCATGGCCTCCTCCCGGGGGTTTTCGGCGACGCGGGTCGCGAGGCCAAGCTTCACGGCCTCTGTGCCGTTGATGACCCTGCCCGTGAAGGCCAGCTCCTTCACCACGTCGAGCGAGGTGATGTGCCGTAGTGTCTGCGTGCCGCTTATGTCGGGCACGAGTCCCCACTTGACCTCCATGACCGAGAGCTGAGCGTCAGGCCGCACGTAGCGGATGTCGGCGCCCAGCGCGATCTGCAGGCCGCCGCCGAAAGCGGGTCCGTGCACAGCGGCGATCACCGGCATCGGAAGCTCCTGCCAGATGAAGGCAGCCCGCTGACCCGCATTTGCGGGACTCTCACCGTCGCGCCCGAAGACGCTCTCGACATTCTCGTCCCGCTCGGAGCCTTCCATGGCCTGGAAGCTCGAGAAGTCGAGACCCGCACAGAACGCGCGACCCTCTCCAGAGAGGACGACGACGCGCACAGACGCGTCTTCGGCGAGCTTTCGGCCGGCAGCAACGAGCCCGTTGAACATGGCGGCGTCGATCGCGTTCATCTTCTCCGGTCGGTTCAGGCGAACGTCGGCGATCCCGTCTTTGATCTCGATCGATACGCGCTCGGACATGCTGGGCTCTCTCCTCTCGGTGTTGGACGCTCGTCATCCTACCAGTGCTCCTGGGCGCCATGCGAATCGGAGCTCAGCGAGCTACGGGCTCGGTAGGACCTTCAAGCTGATGCCGATCGGTTGCCCGCTGACAGATGCGTCGTGACGCGCGAAGCTCGAGTCGGCGGCGCTGGCCGAGACGTCGAGCTGCAGCGCCAATGTCTGCTCGGCGATGTAATCGCCGAAGCGGCTCGCCGCGTCTTCCCAGCCCTCTGGAACGTCGAGCACCAGGTGAATGCGGTCGACGACGTGCAAGTCTGCATCTCGGCGCGCCTGCTGAACGGCGCGCACGATGTCGCGGGCTTGCCCTTCCTGCTCGAGCTCGACATCGAGCTCCAGATCCAGGATCACGATCGCGTCGTTCGATCCCAGCGCCTGGCAGGCGACGTCTTTCTTCGCGTCGAGCTTGAGGCTGAAGTTGCCTTCCTCGAGGATCTCCCCGGCGACCTCGACGCGTCCGCCGTCGAGCCGAGCCCATTCTCCCGCCTTCGCGCACTTGATGACGTCTTGCATCTTCTTGCCGAGGCGACTCCCGAGCGCCCGCGCGTTCACCTGCAACCGGAAGCTCGCGTAGCGGTCGATCTCCGGAGTGAGCACGACCTCCTTCACGTTGACCTCGTCGCGGATCAGGTCGGTGAGCGATGCCAGTCCTCCGAGGTCGCTGCCCGCGACCGTGAGGCCACGCAGGGGCTGGCGCACCCGCACGTCGTGCGCCCGGCGCAGCGCCAGCGCGGTGGAGCAGATCTCGCGAACACGATCCATCGACGCTACAAGCTCGGCGTCACGGGTTAGCGCGCTGGCGTCCGGCCAATCGCACAGGTGGACGCTGCGCTCCCCCGTGAGTCCCTTGAAGATCTCCTCGCTGATCAGCGGAAGCAGCGGGCTAGCGGCGCGGAGCAGCACGTGCATCACTGTGTAGAGCGTGTTGTAGGCGTCGATCTTGTCCGCGCTCTTCTCCTGACTCCAGAAGCGCGGTCGGCTGCGACGGATGTACCAGTTGTTGAGCGCGTCGATGAAGCTCGTGATCCGCTGACAGGCTGCCGGGATGTCGTACGCGTCGAAATCCTCGGCTACACCGTCCACCAGGTCTCGCGTCTTTGCGACCAAGTAACGGTCCAGCAGCTGCTCGGAGTCGGTGCCGAACGCGGCCCGGATGTTCTCCGCGTTCGCGTACAGGCAGAAGAAGCTGTAGGAGTTCCAGATGGGCTTGAGAACGAGGCGTACGACCTCGCGGATCGCCTGGCCCTCCCGATCGATCTGGAGGTCGCTCCCGCGCAGGATCGGCGAGGCGACGAGAAACCAGCGCAGTGCGTCTGCGCCATAGGTGTCGAACATCTCATCGGGGTTTGGGTAGTTGCGCAGGCTCTTGCTGAGCTTCTTGCCGTTCTCGTCGAGCACCACGCCGTGGCAGATGCAGTTCGTAAAGGGCGGCTTGTCGAACAGCGCGGTCGACAGCACCATGAGCGTGTAGAACCAGCCGCGGGTCTGGGCGATGTACTCGACGATGAAGTCCGCGGGGAAGTGCTTCTCGAACCAGTCGCTGTTCTCGAAGGGATAGTGCACCTGGGCGTAGGGCATGGAGCCGGACTCGAACCAGCAGTCGAGCACGTCTGGCACCCTGCGCATCATGCTGCGTCCGCTGGGATCGTCCGGATTCGGCCGCACGAGCTCGTCGATCCCCGGCCTGTGCAGGTCGTGGAGCCGGACGCCGAAGTCGGTCTCGAGCTCGTCCAGGCTCCCGTAGACGTCGATCCGGGGATGTGCTGGGTTATCGCTGCGCCAGACCGGGATGGGCGAGCCCCAGAAGCGGTTGCGACTGATGGACCAGTCGCGCGCGCCCTCGAGCCAGCGGCCAAACTGCCCGTCGCGGATGTGCTCGGGCACCCAGCGGATCTGCTGGTTCAGCTCCAGCATCCGCTCGCGGAGGGCCGTGACCTTGACGAACCACGAGCTCATGGCCCTGTAGATGAGCGGCTCTCCCGTGCGCCAGCAGTGCGGGTAGTTGTGCAGGTAGCTGTCTTCGCTGAACAGCGCGCCTCGCGCCTGCAGCTCCCGGATGATGGGGCGATTTGCGTCGAAGACCAGCTGGCCCTCGTAGGCTGGCACCTCGCTCGTGAACTTTCCGTCGATGTCGACGGGGCACACAACGGGAATCTCGGCGCCGTTGCAGATCTCGAGGTCCTCCTCGCCGAAACCCGGCGCCAGATGCACGACCCCCGTACCCTCCTCGGTGTCGACGAACTCCGCGGCAAGGATCCGGAAGCTGCGCGGGTTGCTCTCGAACCAGGGATAGAGCGGTACGTAGCGGCGGCCGGCCAGCTCGCGCCCGCGGATGCTGCCGACGCGGCGCGCGTCCTGGAGTCGGGATTCGTACTTGGCGACTGTACCCTCCCCCAGGATCAGG
This sequence comes from Myxococcota bacterium, assembly GCA_965247115.1. GTDB lineage: Bacteria > Myxococcota_A > UBA9160 > SZUA-336 > SZUA-336 > JAUXJB01. The sequence goes on along the minus strand of CBDFGR010000002.1, from coordinate 1,254,528 downwards.
CGACGTCCTTCGAGCTCGAAAACGGCGTACTCGATCTCCGGGCCCACTGCGATCGCGAGGTTCGAGGGGAGGGTCCAGGGCGTCGTCGTCCACACCAGGAGATCCGTCGGTCCTCCATCTCCCGAATCCGGCTCGAGTGCGACGCGAACGGTGATGGCGGGATCCTGGCGCTCTCGATACGAGTCGTCGAGGCGGGTCTCGAAGTTCGAAAGCGGGGTCTGCGCCGCCCACGAGTAGGGCATGACGCGATAGCCTTCGTAGATGAGGTCCTTGTCCCAGAGCTGCTTGAACGCCCAGATGATGCTCTCCATGTAGGAGAGGTCCATCGTCTTGTAGTCGTGCTTGAAGTCGACCCAGCGGGCCTGCCGCGTGACGGACTCCTGCCACGCCTCCGTGTACCGCAGCACTGACGTGCGGCAGTACTCGTTGAAGCGCTCGATGCCGTAGTCCGCGATCGCGACCCGACCCGAGATGCCGAGCTCCTGCTCGGCCTCCAGCTCGGCGGGAAGACCGTGGCAATCCCAGCCGAAGCGACGCTCCACCCTGCGCCCGCGGAGCGTCTGGTAGCGCGGGATGATGTCCTTCACGTACCCCGTGAGCAGATGACCGTAATGCGGCAGCCCGTTCGCGAACGGGGGACCATCGAAAAAGACGTACTCGTTGGAGCCGTCCTCTCCGGCAGCGCGTCCCTCCAGCGAGGCGAGGAAGGTCTTGTCCCGGCGCCAGCGGTCGAGCACCCGCTGCTCGATCTCGGGGAAGCTCGGCTGAGGATCCACGTTTGGATAGGAACGACGTCCGCCAGGTTTGGCCATCCACAGTTCATACCTGTTGCCGTGCGATCCCGCCAAATCTTGTGGGTCCCGGCGCGCGAGCGGTCGCGCGCCCCTACGGGCCGAGGTTGCTTTGCGCCCAGGAGGTCACGTTGGTACAAACACGTCGGTGGATAGACACGGTGCGAACGTTCCTCCGGCGGCCGTCTCTGAGCGCGTAGCTGCCCGGCTGAGTCGGTTGCTCCTGCTTCTCACCCCGCTCTTTGTCCTCTCGGCGGGCGGCGAGGAGCCGTTCGACGCGGCCGAGGTCGTTCGCCGGGCCGAGGACGCCCTGCGGGGAGACACGGCCGAGATGCGCGCTGTCATGGTCATCACCACCCCGCGCTGGACACGGGAGGTCAAGTTCCACTCCTGGGACGACAGGCTGGGAGATCGCAGCTTCATCCGCATTATCGAGCCGAGCAAGGACCGGGGCGTCGGCTTCCTGCGGCTCGAGGAGACCTTCTGGACTTACCTTCCGCGGGTGGAGCGGACCATGCGCATCCCGCCCTCGATGATGCTGCAACCCTGGATGGGCAGTGACTTCACGAACGACGACCTGGCCCGCGACTCCTCGATGATCGACGACTACAGGCCAGAGGCGCTCGGCGAGAAGCTCATCGACGGCGTAACCGCGCTCGGCGTGGACCTCATTCCGAAGGAAGAGGCACCGGTAGTCTGGGCTCGGGTCGAGCTTTGGCTCGAGAAGGAGCGGCTCGCCCCGCTCGTGTACCTGTACTACGACGAGCCCGCGCCGGGCGAGTACGAGCTGCTGCGGCGCATGAGCTTCTCGGACATTCGCGAGGTCCAGGGCCGCCCGATGCCCCATTTCTGGGAGATCGTCCCCGTCGACAAGCCGGGGCAGAGCACGAGCATGACGATCGAGTCCGTCGAGCTGGACCAGAAGTTCGAGGACGGGATCTTCACGCAGCAGAACCTCCGGCGGGCGGAGCGGGCGCGTTGATCGCGCTGCTCCAGCTCGCGTGGCGGAACCTGGGCCGCAACCGCCGTCGCACCGCGCTCACGACGGCCGCGGCGATGTTCGCAAGCGCCCTGACCCTCACCACGCTCGCCATTCAGAAGGGGAGTTACGAGCGCTGGATCGAGAACACCGTGCGGGTCTATCCCGGGCACTACGAGGTCAGCCTTGCGGGCTATCGGGAGCACCGCACGCTGGACTACGGGATGACGCTCGACGCGGACTCGCGCCGGGAGCTCGACGGGCTGTCGCTGGTCGAGGGCTGGGCGCCGCGGCTCGAGTCCTGGGCGCTGGCCATGCCCGATCGCGAGGGCTCCCGAGGCCGGCCCGCCTGGCTGATCGGAGTGGATTTGGACAGAGAGAGCGTGCTCACAAAGCTGGGGAGCTCGCTGGAAGATGCGCGAGGTTCTGCGGCACAGGTGCGTGGTCTCGTCCTGGGCGAAGTGCTCGCCCGGAATCTCGGCGTTGGCGCCGGGGACAGCGTGATCCTGATCGCAGCGGACTACTACGGCTCTCAGTCCGCCGATCGCTTCCCGGTGCTGGGTACCATAGAGGTCGGCCTCGGGGACTTCGACGGCTACGCCGCGCTGATCGACCTGCAGACGCTCCAGGAGTTCCTGGAAGTCGGCCAGGCCGTCTCTCACGTCGCCTTCTTCGTGGAGGACAGCGATGCCGTCGCGCCCCTCGGCCCCCAGCTGCTGAGCCTGTTCCCCGACACGAACTATGAGATCCTTTCCTGGGAGCAGCTCGTCCCCGAGGTGATCCAGTTGATGCTGATGGACCGCGTCGGGGGCTGGCTGTCCCTCGCCGTGATCATCGTGGTCGTTGGCTTCGGGCTGCTCAACACCGTCCTGATGTCCGTCTTCGAGCGCGTGCACGAGTTCGGCGTGCTCCGGGCGCTGGGCCTGAAGCCGCGGGGGGTGTTCGCGCTCGTCATGCTGGAGTCGTTCCAGCTCTCGCTGCTCGGCTTCGCGCTGGGCTTTGGCGTCGCCGTGCCGCTGCTGCTCTGGCTCACGGCGCACCCGCTTCCCATCGCAACTGGGGAGCTCGCGGAGATGGCGAAGCTCTTCGAGATCGACGCGGTGATGGAGGTCCAGCTCAGCGCCCGTCAGCTTGTGGGCACGGCCCTGGCGCTGAGCGTGGTGGCCCTGCTCGCCGCGCTGCCACCTGCGGTACGGGCAGCCCGCGGCCGTCCCGTCGACGCGCTCCGCGAGACCTGAAGTGGGTGTGCTCGTGCGGATCGCCTGGCGCAACTTGTGGCGCGGCTGGCGACGCAGCGCGATCGTCGTGACCGCGATCACCATCGGTCTGTGGGGAATGCTGGTGCTGATGGCCTGGATGCTCGGCTTGATGAAGCAGATGACGGACACAGCGGTGCGGACCCAGCTGGGCCACCTCGCTGTCCACGCAGAGGGTTACCATGCGAGCCCGGATCCGGATCGGAGCATCCCGGACTCTGGTCGCCGGATCGTCGAGGAGCTCTCGACACGTAGCGGCGTGCATGCCGCGCCGCGCCTGCAGGGCGGGGGCTTGATTCAGAGCGCGCGCCGCAGCTCGCGCGCCGTACTGGTGGGCGTGGTGCCGACTCTCGAGCGCGACGTCTCGAGCGTGGCGGACTCGCTGGTCGCGGGGTCCTATCTGGAGGTGCCGGCCGGTCGCCGGAACCGTCCCATTCTGGTCGGCGCCGAGCTCGCGGAGCGGCTTCGGGTAGGACTGGGCGACAAGGTCGTGGTGCGCGTTCCCGGCGACTACGGACTGGGGGCGTTCCGCGTCGGCGGAATTTACCGCACCGTGTCCACGGCCTTCGATCAGGTATTCTTGTTCGTTGCGCTCGAGGACGCGCAGCGGCTTCTCGACGTCGGCGACAGGATCACGGCCGTGGTCGCGGCGGTCGACGATCCGGACGCCGGGACCGTCGTGCAGGCCTGGTCGCGAACGCGCCTGGGCGAGGTCCTGCCCGAGCAGCGACTGGAGGTCCTGACCTGGCAGGAGCGCGAGCCGCGCCTCGCGGCCATGCTCGACTTGATGAGCAACGTTCGCTGGATCTTCTATGCCGTGGTGTTCGTCGCCATGGCCTTCGGAATCGCGAACGTGCTCCTTACTGCGGTCTACGAGCGAATCCGCGAGTTCGGTGTGATGCGTGCTCTCGGCCTGCAGGCGCGTCGCCTGATCGCGCTCGTCCTGCTGGAGTCGCTGCTCCTGACCGTGGCCGGGACGCTGGTCGGGCTGGGGATCGGCATTCCCGTCGTGCTCTGGGTGGGCGAGGTGGGGCTGGAGATCTCGGCTTTCTCCGATGCCTTGGGGGACTACGGGATCGGAGTGCGGATGTACCCCGCCGTCGAGCTTGCGGACGTAGCGGTTCCCGTCACCTTGGCCGTCGTGACGGCCGTGATCTCGGCCCTGTGGCCGGCTCTCAAGGCCGCCCGCCTTCGCCCAGCCGAGGCCCTGCGGCACGTCTAGGTAGAGTCGGAATGGCAGAGACGATCCTCGAAGCGGACAGAGTGACGAAGACCTACCGGGATGGTGAGGTCGAGACGCGTGCGATCGCCGACGTCTCGCTCAGCGTGGAGCACGGGGAGTTCTCGACGCTGTGTGGGCCGTCTGGCTCGGGCAAGACCACGCTCCTGAACCAGCTGGGAACGCTAGACCGCCCCACGGAGGGACGGGTGCTGGTCGACGGCGTCGATACGACGGAGATGTCTGAGGCCGAGCGCGCCGATCTGCGACTGAGAAAACTTGGCTTCGTGTTCCAAGCCTATAACCTGGTGCCGGTGCTCTCGGCCGTTGAGAACGTGGAGTTCGTGCTGCTGCTGCAGGGCGTGTCGGCGCGCGAGCGACGACGCCGCTCGCACCTTCTGCTCGAGGAGCTCGGGCTCGCCGAGCTCTCGGACAAACGACCGGGGGAGATGAGCGGCGGCCAGCAGCAGCGCGTCGCCGTCGCCCGCGCGATCGTTTCGGCCCCCGAAATCGTCCTTGCAGACGAGCCGACCGCGAATCTGGACTCCAAGACAGCGGAGTCGCTGCTCGACCTGATGCTGCGGATGAACGAGGAACGCGGCGTGACTTTCCTGTTCAGCACCCACGATCCCCGCGTCATGCGGAGAGCGCGGCGCATCGTGAGCCTGTCGGATGGCCAGATCGAGAGCGACGAACGGCGCGACCCGTGACGCGTCTGCCGCTGTGGCTGGCGGCCCTCTCGCTCCTGATTGCGAGCCCAGCACGCGGGGTAGAGTTCGAGAGCGGGGAGCTCCATCTCGAGCTCTCGGGGAGCCTGCGGACGCTCTTTCGCCACACGCGCAGCATCGATGCAGAAGGGCTGCTCGTCGACGGATCGACGCGACGCAGCGACAGCGGGCTGCTGCTCGAGCGGGCGAGAGTGAGCCTCGAGGGCACCTACGGTGACCGCATCTCGGGCTGGATCACCTACGACAGCGAGTTCTTCACCGGCTCGGCGCTCGACTCGGTGTCCTTCCAGCTCAGCAAGGAGATCCCGTTCGCGACGTGGTTCGACTGGGATCGGACGATCTCGGATCACCGCGACGGGTTCTGGCGCCACCTTCTCTATCGCGCCTGGGTGCGCTACGAGGGCGACGGCCTCGAGGTGACACTGGGCCGGCAGCGGATCGCACTCGGCAGGGGTCGCATCTGGAACCCCACCGATCTGTTCAATCCGATTCCGGCGCTGGCCATCGAGTCGAACCAGCGCATTGGCCAGGACGCCGCGCTCGTGCGCGTTCGTCTCACTCCTGAGCTCTGGGGCGTGGGTATCTGGTCGCCGCAGGACGACCCCGACCAGCATCGAGCCGTGGGACGTCTCGAGCTCAGCACCATCGAGCTCGATGCCGCGGTCATGGTCGGCCGCATCGCCAAGGACTGGGTGTTCGGCGCGGACTTCGCGCGGAACGTCGCCGGAGCGGCAGTGCGGGCGGAGGCCACCTTCACCCACCTCAAGTCGGGCGGGCGCATCTGGCAGGTCGTGGGCTCGGCCGACTACACCTTCGGCGTGGGCAACGGGCTCTACGCGCTCGTCGAGCACTCGTACAACGAGGACCTTGTCGATGCGGAGGACTTCGGGGCCCTCGCGGGGCTTGGTAGCCTGGCGCCGATCCTCGGTCGGCTGGAGCAGGAGGGGTTTGCGGCCGTTTCCCGTCTTCCCTCTCGCGTGCTCCACACGACGGCCTTCATGGTCGGGTACGAGTTCACACCGCTCCTGACCGGGAACGTGCTGTGGCTACACGACTGGAACGGACCCAGCGAGGCCCTGGTTCCTTCGCTGGCGTACAGCCCGCGCTCCGATCTCGAGATCAGCGTGGGCGTACAGCTCTTCATCGGGAGCGACAAGAAGGACGCCGCGTACGCGGACGTGCCGGGCCTGTTCTACATCCAGGTCGACTGGTTCTTCTGAAGCATCGCCCGCGCTTCTGGGCGTCGTCTGCGCTTCTGAGCGTCGTCTGCGCTGCGTGATGTCGCTCCTGTGCAACAACGCCTCGGAGGTCCCGAGGCGTGACTCCCGGCCGCTCAAGTCGCAGGCCCGGTAGACCGATTCCAGCCCCCTGGAGGGGCTGCTCGGATCGTTCTGCTAGACGTGAGGACTCTTCGAATGCGCGGCCTCGGGATTGCAGTAGCTCTGATTGGATTGGCCTCTCTCTCCTGTGCAGCGAGGATGCCATTCCTGCCCGCTGTAGAGGTGAACTTCTTCGTCCCGGCCCCGTCGGACAATCCGTGGACCCAGAAGATCGAGAACTGGCAGGCAAGGCATCACCTGGATCCGGTGCGCCGCGGCGAGGATCCGCGGACGTCCTCAGCTCTCGGTACGGAGTACGACGTCTTCTCGACAGAGCTGCGCCGAGACGTCGCGTCTCGGACGATTCAGTGGGTGCAGGAGAACAGCCGCTCGCACTACCGGCCGGACGGAGATCGCGACCACTGGGCCACGTTGAGTGAGGTCGTGGAGAGCGGCGGGGATGACTGCGACGGCCTGGACCTGCTGACGTTCGAGCTGCTGCGAAAGCTCGGCTTCGGCAAGAACGAGATCTACCGCGCTATCGTCGTCGAGCGCAACAGTGGCCAGCATCACATGGTCACGCTCTGGTTCGAGGGTGAATCCAGAGAGGATCCTTTCGTGCTCGATCCGACGGGGGTCGTGACGGATAGCATGACGCCGCTCTCAGAGATCCCGGGCTGGGAGCCCATCGAGATTTTCGACGAGAACGCCCACTTCCGGGTCGAGCAGCGGCCGGTCGTCGTTACCATGGCCGAGTGAGGCCGCGCGAGCCGCTCTTCTTCTAGCCAAGCCCAGAGAGAATCCTACAATCGAAGGATGTCGCTCGACTCGCTCCCGCCGGAACTCGGCACGTCCGAAGATCCTGCGTACCCCAGGACGACAGCTCCGGACGCGGTATATCCGGGGCAGACCCGCGCTCCGCTCGGGAGCCCACTGGACGAGATCGCAACTCCGTCGATGTGGTCCCGCCTCTCGAGTCCACTCGAACGTACACTTCGCGAGCTGTGGCAGCGGCTCGGCTTGCTGGAACGCAGCGCTCCCGCGCAATGGGTCGCTCTCCACTACGGCCGGATCGCGATCAATGCTCACGCCTGGGAGCGTCTGCAGGCCCGCTACCTGGGGATCGAGCCCGATCCCTCTCTCGTGCCCCCGGCGCGGAGCGCACTCGAGCGGATGCCAGAGCGCTACGAGCGGCTACGGGCGCGCTTCCGTCGGCATCGGCTCCACAAGCGCGTGGAGCGAGCGGGGGTGCTGCGCGAGGAACGCCTGGCGCGCGCCAGGGCGCTGCAGCTGGAGGACCTCGATGCCGGAGAGCTCGCACGCGGGTTGCTGGATGACCCGGCGTGGACGGAGATCATGCTGCCCTGGCTGGCGCGACGCCTGGAGGAAAAGGCCCGGGATATGCCCGATCCCGCATTGCGCGCGGCGATCGCGCTCGAACAGCGCAGTGGCGCTGAGCTGGGCCGTAGGCTCGAGACGCGTGCGGTACTCCAAAGCCCGGCGCAGATCGCGTACTTGACCGTCGAGGAGCGGATTCGGGCGGTCCACGACGAGTCGAGCTACTGGGCCACACTGGCTGCATGGCGCGCGGCCAGAGTCGAGGAGTTCAAGAAGATCGAGATCCCCCTGCAGTTCTGGGGTCGACCCCGGACGGAAGGGGAGGATCCTCGCGAGCTGGGCTATTAAGTGCGTGAATCTGTCACGGAGGAGCGATGAGCAAGCCGAACGGAGAGATGCCGCAAGCCCAGGGGACGTCCCTCGAGCTGCCGATGCTCGAACTACCGAAGGCCCACCCCTGCAGCGCGTGTGGGAAGTGCTGCCACTACATCGCCATCGAGATCGATAACCCGAGCTCCTTCAAGGATTACGACGAGCTCTACTGGTACCTCACCCACAAGGACGTGTGCGTGTACATCGACTGGGAGGGAGACTGGTTCATCGAGTTCGAGACCGTTTGTGAGCACCTGACCGATACCCACACCTGCGGTGTCTACGAGGAGCGGCCCCGGATCTGCTCGGACTTCTCCTGGAACGAGTGTGAGGTCACGACATCCGAGAACGCCTGGAAGACTCGTTTCGACACGTACGAGGACCTCACGCAGTGGATGCAGGACAAGCGCCCGCGCGCGTGGGACAACTACGTGAAGATGCGTGGCAAGCTCATGGCGAAGCGCGCCACGAACCGTCGCACCGTGTTGCGCAAGTCGAAGCGCGAGGCCCAAAGGGCGCAGCCCGGACTCTGACAGGCGCAGCCGGGACTCTAGTTGTCGCGGTCCTCGACGCGGATCTCGAGCTGCTTGCGCTGATCCTCGGCTCGCTGGCTCGCCTCTTTGCGCTCCTTCTCGATCTCCACGGAGAGCCCCTGGCGCAGGTCGTCGTCGCGCTCGGTCTCGATCTGGAGCCGGCGCCGTTGCAGGTCCAGTAGCCGGTTCTCCAGGAGCCGGTTGCGCTGGGCCACGAGTCGAGGAGAGAGCTCCTGGACCTCTGCGTTGGGCAGGAACACGACCCGGATTGATCGGCGCGCCTCCGTGTCGTTCGTCGAGCGAGCGTACACCTCGAGCATGTTCTCACCCTCCTCCATCGGGAGCAGCGCGGAGAACGTACCGTCGGCGTTCTTGTTGAGATAGTCCGCGACCTTGCCGTTCGTCGTGTTCCGGACCTGCAGGTCCCCGATTTCGGCGAAGGTGACGTCTTCGAAGACCGCTCGGAGGTCGCCAGGATTGCGGACGGGAGTGAAGACCCCGTTCGTGACGCGCGCCATCTCGACTACGACGACCGGCTCGGACAGCGCATCCTCTCCGATCGCGAACGTGTCGATCCGGATCTTATACTTGGACACCCGGACGGCCTGCTGGATCGCCATGCGCGCGTTCTGCATCTTGGAGCTGTCGATCGGGAGCGTGGGGATCCCGTCGGTCAGGAACATCATGATTCGCTTCGAGCCGAACCGCCTCTCGCTGTACGCACTCTGGGTACCCATGAGCTCGATTGCCGCCATGTTCACCGCGGTGGCCATGTTCGTCATCCCGCGCGGACCCTCGCTCATGATGTCGTCCAGTCCCTTTCGCGCTCGGCGGTAGTCTGTCGTCAGCGGGACCACCGTGTACGCATCGGGCGTCAGCGGATCCTGGTCTCCACCGAACGCGACGATTCCCACACGCGTGGTGCGAGGGTCGAGCTGGTCGAGGAGTACGCGAACGCCCGCGACCTCTGCAGCCAGGACGCTATCGCCCTTGTCGCTCGTCGGAAGCGGAAGCACCCTGCCGAAGATCCCGAGGTACCTCCCACCGCGGCGTTCGCCGATCTCGCCGTCGCCATCGACGTCGGCTCCGGACGGCGCCGAGGTGCTCTCCGAGGTGTCGATCACGAAGACGATGTCAAAGGTCTGAAACTCGCCGAACAGGGCGAGCGCCTTTCCGGATACGAAGGCCATGCCCCCCGGATCCCCGATGACCGCGCCGTTGGTGGGCGAGGCGATGGACAGTGTGAGATCGGGGCGCTCCGCGGCGTCCGCAGCGGCGAGTCCGGCGCCGCCGAGCGCGCAGACGCTGGCCAGCACAGAGAGCAGCGAGCGCATCACGTCGCCTCGCTCACGGACGTGGCGCCAGACTCGCGAGCCGCGTTCTCGACGGCTTCTGCGACCGCGTGGTGCACGTCGGTGTCGAGCAGGTCCGGAACGAGCTCCCCGGGCTCCGCGAACTCGGCGATCGCCTCTGCGGCGGCGATCTTCATGGCGTCGTTGATGCGGCGGGCCCGAGCCTGCAGAGCCCCCCGAAAGATGCCGGGGAAGCCGAGCGCGTTGTTCACGCTGCGCCCGTCGGCAGCAAAGCGCGCCCCGGCCTCCCGGGCCCGCTCGGGCCGGATCTCGGGATTCGGGTTCGAGAGAGCCAGGATGATCTGGTCGGGTCGAACCTGTTCGGGCGCGATCAGGTTGGGCTTGCCGCTGGTTGCGATCACGACCTGGCTCTCCTGCAGAACGCGGTCGAGCCCGGCCCCCTCGCCGCCGAGAGCCTCGAAGCGGCGCACGGCCTCGGGGTTGATGTCCGATCCCATCAGGCCTTTGACGCCATATGCGCGGAGCAGCTTCGCGATCCCGATCCCTGCCGCCCCCAATCCTACAATCCCGACCAGCATCAGGTCGAGCCGCGCGTCGATGGCGCGCATGGCGTTCTGCAGCGCCGCCAGTACCACCACCCCGGTGCCGTGCTGGTCGTCGTGCATCACGGGAATAGGCAGCTCCGCGCTCAAACGCTGCTCGATCTCGAAGCATTCCGGCGCCGCGATGTCCTCCAGGTTGATCGCGCCGAAGGACGGCGAGATCTGGATCACGGTATCGATGAAGGTCCGGGTGTCGCGGGTCGGGATCAAGATCGGGACGCCCGAGAGGCCTACCAGCTTGTCCAGCAGGACCGCCTTGCCTTCCATCACCGGGAGCCCCGCGTGCACGCCGATGTTCCCCAGGCCCAGGATCGCGGTCCCGTTCGTCACGATCCCGACAGTGTGCCCGAGCGAGGTGTAGTCGTAGACCGTGTCCGGGCTTGCTTGAATCTCGAGACAGGTCGTGGCAACGCCCGGTGTGTAGATCTTGCGCAGATCGCCGATGCGCTCGACCGTGACGGTGCTGCGCATGCGGATCTTGCCTCCGCGGTGGGCTTCGAGGACCGGGTCGAAGATCTGCTCGAGCGAGATCCCGTCCGTGCGCCCAATTTCTCGCTGCAGAGCCTCGAGCTGTCGCTCGTCGTCGTAGGTGATCTCGATCTCGCGCACGTTGTACTCGCCCGCAGCTCGGACCTTGACGATGTCGCCGATGCTGGCGCCGACGTCACCGATCAGCTTGGCGATGGTACCCAGGTGTCCGGGCTGATCGCGGATCACGGCGCGTAAGATCCGCACCTTCCTTTCGACGCTTCTTGCGACCATGAACGTCTCGCCAGAGAAGGAAACCAAGGCCGAATATCTCAAGCTAGAGGATCGCGGGGGAGGCTGCTACGGTGACCGAGGAGGGGGGGAAGTGGACGACACGACGAGCGGACGTGGCCGTCGGCAAAGGCGCTAACGTGCCGTGGCGGCACGGCGTTCGGGTGCCCGGCCGAGTCCAGTGGGTTGTGCTCGCTGCGTTATTGTCGCTCGCGGCCACGGTTGCCGGCGTCTCGGTCGGGCTCGCGAACACCAAGCGACGACCCGTCGTAGTGATCGACCCCGGCCACGGCGGCGCGGACTTCGGTGCGCGCGGTGAGGCGGGCGTATTGGAGAAGGACGTGGTGCTGCAGGTCGCGAGACGTATTGGCAAGCAGCTCGCCCGGTTGGGCTTCCGCGTCGTCTTCACGCGCCATCGCGACGAGTTCGTCTCGCTGCCGGAACGGACAGAGATCGCCAACCGAGCCAGCGGTGAGCTGTTCCTGTCCATCCACGCCAACTCAGCAGCGAGCGCGAAAGTCGAGGGTCCAGAGACCTACTTTCTCTCGATCGAGGCGAGTGACACGGAGGCCATGCGAGTGGCGATGATCGAGAACCAGGTCTTTCGACAGGTGGGGACCTCGCCAGACGACAGCTACCTGGTCGGGTCGATCCTGGGGGACCTGATCCGTACCGAGCACCTCCGGGTGTCCGGCGAGATCGCAGCCGCGGTTCAGCGCCGCCTGGCGCCCTCCGGGGTGAGCCGAGGCGTGAAGCAGGCCCCGTTCGTGGTGCTCGTCGGAGTGAATATGCCAGCCGCCCTGATCGAGCTCGGGTTCTTGACGCATCCGGCCGAGGAGCGGAGGCTTGGCCAGCGCGACACTCAGCACGCACTGGCCGACTCCATTGCGGGTGCTGTGGCAACGTACTACGGGGTTGGGCGAGGAGCACAGCCGTGAAGCGACTCGACGGTCGAGCACCCGACGAGCTCAGGCCCATCGAGATGGATCTGGGCTTCGTGGAGAATCCCACCGGGTCCTGCCTCATCCGCATGGGGCGCACGATGGTCCTCTGCACGGTTCACCTGGCCGAGCAGGTGCCGGGCTGGCTGCGCGGACGCGGTAGTGGCTGGGTAACCGCGGAGTACTCGCTCCTGCCGGGCTCGACCGACACCCGCAGTGATCGCGAAGCCGTGCGCGGACGCCTCTCCGGGAGGACGATGGAGATCCAGCGCCTGATCGGCCGTTCGCTGCGAGCGGTGACGGACTTGGAGGCCCTTGGCGAGCGGGCGCTCCTCGTCGACTGCGACGTATTGCAGGCGGACGGGGGGACCCGCACCGCCGCAATTACCGGCGCGTACGTCGCGCTGGCAGCGGCCTGCCGGCGGCTGCGCGAGAACGACCTGATCACCCGCGACCCGCTGCGGGACTCGGTGGCGGCCATCTCGGTCGGCATCGTCAACGGAGCCGTACTCCTGGACCTCCCATACGAGGAGGACGCCCGCGCCGACGTGGATCTGAACCTGGTGCGAACCGGTGGCAACCAGTTCGTGGAGATTCAGGGAACCGGGGAGAGTGCCACCTTCGACCAGGCTCAGCTGGACGCCATGCTCGAGCTCGGGGCCAAGGGGATCGCCGAACTGACCCGTCTTCAGCAAAAGGTGCTCTCCGGATGAGGCGTCTGCTCCTGGCCACCCGAAACGAAGGGAAGGCGCGCGAGCTTCGGGAGTTCCTGGCTGGCCTGGACGTTCCGATCGAGAGTCTCGCCAGCCACCCAGAAGCGCCAGACGTGGAGGAGGCGGGTTGCAGCTTCGAGGCGAACGCGAGGCTCAAGGCGACGCAGGCCGCCACCTCGACGGGGATCTGGTCGATCGCGGAGGACAGCGGCCTGGTGGTCGATAAGCTCGGCGGTGAGCCCGGTGTGTACTCGGCCCGCTATGCGGGAGTGCACGGGGATGTCGCGGCAAACAACGCGAAGCTCCTGCGAGAGCTCGAGGGTGAGTCGCAACGAAGCGCCCGCTTTGTCTGCGTGATGGCCCTGGCCCGCCCCGACGGTGAGATCGTCGCCATCGGCCATGGCACCTGTGAGGGTGCGATCGCCGAGCAGCCGCGCGGTAGAGACGGCTTCGGCTACGATCCGATCTTCGTCCCGGAGCGCGCGCCCAACTGCACGATGGCCGAGCTCGAGCCCCACGAGAAGGGGCACATCAGCCACCGGGGCCAGGCCATGCGCTCGTTCCTCCCGCTCCTGCGCGTCCACCTCGACGACGACGCGTGAAACTCGTCCCGATTTGTTAGCCTCGCAGCCGTCGGGGCGTAGCGCAGTTTGGTAGCGCACCTGCTTTGGGAGCAGGAGGTCGCCGGTTCAAGTCCGGCCGCCCCGACCAACGATTTCGGTGGGTTACGAGATTCTCCACTGCAGCAACCGACCGTCTTGGGTGCGAGTAGGGTGCGAACGGCTCCGCGAGTTGCCCTGCCTGGCTGCGTTCATTGCTGCGTTTTCAACTCTTAGCGTCTTCGCGGGCGAGCCAGATCCGATGATCGAGCGCCACGCATCGATCACTGCTTCCGTGGTCAGAGTCCTTGTGAGCGACAAACCCAACGGCACCGGCTTCGTCGTGTCCGAAGACGGTCTGATCGTGACCAACTTTCATGTCGTCTAGCAAGCTGTCGCCGCTGGCGAGGGCAAGGTCTCGATCCAGTTCGCAACCGACATCTCGGTCGAGTTCAAGGACGGAAGGACGCTCCCTGCGGTCGCCGTTGATCGGGGGGACAGAGCCCGGACGCTCGAATCCATCTCTAAGGACTTCGCGATCCTGCGAGTAAACGCCGCCGCTCTTGTGGCCCTGCAAGTCGGGTCATTTTCCGATGCGCCAGAGGGGGCGTCGATCTTCACGGCCGGATTCCCAATGGGACTCGAACAGCCGGTTGTCGCTAAGGGGATGCTCTCATCCAAGTCGAGGGCGCCAGGCTACCTGGGAGAGGGGTTCCGCGACGTAGCCTGGCTGGATCTGAGCATAAACAGGGGGAACTCAGGTGGTCCGCTCGTCCTGCTCGGAGATCGACCGGCCGCCGATCGAGTCGTTGGGATCATCACCTTCAACCTGAATCCGCATGCGAACGATGCGGCAGAGCTGGCGAGGTTAGCGAGAGAAACCAAAGAGTCCGCGTCCGTTCGGATGATCGGAATCGATTTCGCGGAGTTCGCGGAACTCACTGGACGCGCCCTTGCAGCAAATTCTCTTGGTGTGGGCGGCTGCGTGTCGATCAATTACGTGAAGGACCAGCTAGCCGCCCTGAAATAGCGTCGCCTCTAATCGTTTCGTCGCCTCCTCCTGCATCCCCCGGCAGAACGTGGCCGTACACATCGAGCGTCATCGCGGCAGAAGCGTGGCCGAGTCGTTCGCTCACCACCTTCACGTTTACTCCATACGCGAGAAGCAGCGTGCAGCAGGTGTGGCGGAGGTCGTAGAGTCGCAGGGTCGGCGGCAGGTTCGCCTCGTTCCCTGGTGCGGGGGCGAGCGAGCGACAAGCGCCCAGGTCTCGCGCGGTTGTAGATTGCGGAGATGCGTCCTAGGCTTCGCCTCCAGGATGACTCCGCGCCCGCGACGATCCTCCGCGTGCCGCCTGCTCGTGCTGCTTGCGGCGGCGTACGTCGGCTTCGCGAGCAACGTCGCTGGACACGCGCTGCTGGGCGCCACATACCGGGTCGCCGACGAAGGCGCCCCTTCGTCCTCTTCGACCCCGACCCCGGTCCACGACCAGAACGCCTGTCCCTTCTGCCTGTCAGGGAGCAACGCCTTCACACCAGGGCCGACCCAGGTCGCCCCTCTGCTCCATTTCGAGACGGCGCAGGCGCTGCGTCCAGTTCGGACCGCTGCGCCGCGCATCCCGGAAGCGAGCCCCGAAGAGGCTCGCGCTCCTCCGCACGATCTCTTCAGCTGAACTCATCCTGAGGTCTGAAGAGAACCTTTGAACACCTCGCCCCAGCGGGGACGAGGCGGGAGTTTCGTGCGATGAGACGTGCCGTCTTCCTGGGCACGGTCCTGGCTGCGTTCTGCTCCGCGCAAACCGCGCGCGCGCAGACCGAGCCGGCGACCGTCGATGCCCTCAGAGAAACCCTAGAACTTCTCACCCGGCGGGTGCAGGAGATGGAGAGCGTTCACGAGACCGAGCAGCGCCGGATCCGCGAACTCGAAGACCGGGTCGCGCAGCTGGCTTCGGCGTCTGCCGGGAGCGCGCCCGCGCGAGAGCGAACCGTGCTGTCCGGCGGCGCCCCCGGCACCGGGCAGGGCAACCTGCTGAACCCGCAAATCACCGCCTTCTTCGATATGGGCGGGAGCCTGTCGAGCGACGGAGACAACGAGGCCCGCAACCGCTTCAACCTGCGCGAGACGGAGCTGGACCTGCGCAGCGCGGTCTCGCCCCGAGCGGACGGCGTGCTGGTGATCGCGATGGGCGAGGAGATCGAGAACCCCTTCGGCGACGTGGAGATCGAGGACCCCTTCGGCGGCGTGGACATCGGCATCGAGTTCGAGATCGAGGAGGCATACCTGAACATCCACACGCTGCCCGGGGATCTCGCCCTCAAGGCCGGGAAGTTCCGGTCCGCGTTCGGTCGCAACAACCTGCTTCACACCCACGACCTGCCGCAGGTGACGCGTCCCCTGGCCGTGCAGGCATTCCTCGGCCCCGAGGGCCTGACGACGATCGGGGCGTCCGTGGACTGGATCGTTCCCAACCCCTGGGACCGCTACCTGGAGCTGACGACACAGGTCGTCAACGCCGACGGCGGGTCGGAGTCTCCGATCCTGGGCGGCCCGGGAGCGGTGAACCCCGCCGTGCTGAGTCACCTGAAGCTGTTCCAGGACGTGGGGGACACCGGCTCCCTCGAACTGGGTGCCAGCTTTCTGCACAGCAGGACGTCGGGCGATCGAGACGCGGCCGGCTACATGCTTGGAGCGGACGCCAGCTATCAGTGGCGCGACCCGGTGCGCCCCGACTTCCGCAGCCTACTGCTCCAGGGCGAGCTGTTCTGGTCAAACAGCGACTTCGACGATGCGGTCCAGGGCATCATCCGCGATGACAACTGGGGGCTCTACGTATTCGGGCAGTACCAGTTCGATCGGAACTGGTACGCGGGCATCCGCTACGACTACACGGAGTTTCCCGACCTAGGGGCACGACGCCGGAGCGACTCCGACTGGGGAATCTCGTCGTACGTCAGCTGGTACTTGAATGAGGCGCTGCGCCTGCGCCTGGAGTATCAGCATCTGGAGCGCGACCTCCTGGGCCAAAGCGACCACGAGGATTCGCTCCTGCTCGGGCTCACCTTCTACATCGGTGCGCACCCGCCGCACCCGTACTGGGTGAACCGATGAGTTTGCCAGTGCAGCGAATGACGCTCGGGATCGCGTTGCTCGCGGCGCTGGCGCCGTGCCTCGTGCGGGCCGAGGTGCGCGTGGTAACCACCAGCCCGGCGCTAGCGGACCTGACCCGTCAAGTCGGCGGCTCCACGGTCGAAGTCGAGGCTCTCATGCGCGGTCGGGAAAACCCGCACAACGTGGTGCCCAAGCCGAGCCTCGTCATGAAGCTGCGCAAGGCCGATCTGTTCGTGCACCTTGGGCTCGACGCGGAGCCCTGGGTCCCGTCGCTCGTGCGCAGCGCGCGCCGCGAGCGGCTGTTGCCGGGAGCCTCCGGGAACATCGACGCTTCCCGCGGCATCGTGCTCCAGGAGGTCCCGTCGCGGGGCGGGCTCTCGCGCGCCTTCGGCGACATCCATGTCTACGGGAACACTCACTATCTGCTCGATCCGCTGAATGGGATCATCGTCGCACGGACGATTGCCAATGCGCTGCTGCGCACCGACCCGGAGCATCGAGAGCCTTACGAGCAGAACTTTGAAGTACTTGAACAGCAACTGCTGGCGCTCACCGCTCGACTCCTCGAGCGCATGGAGCCATACCGGAAGACCAGAGTCGTCACCTACCACCGCACCTGGCCCTACTTTCTGCGCCGGTTCTCGCTCGAAAAGATGGCTGAGGTCGAGCCCAAGCCCGGCATCGCCCCGGGGCCGCAGCACATCGCACGGGTCGCGGAGCAGATGAGCCAGGCGGGCGTACGCGTCGTGATCGTCGAGACGTTCAGCAGCCAGAAGATCGCTGAGCGCGTCGCGAAACGGGCAGGTGCCCGGGCCGTTGTGCTCGCCCAGGAGGTCTACGCGCTGCCGGAGGTAGATTCGTACGCGCGGCTCTTCGAGTACAACGTGGACACACTCCTCGATGCCCTCGCGCTACCGGCGGCCGCGCCGTGAGCACGCCCGCGAGACAGGAGATCTAGTGATCGAGCTGCTTGCTCCCGCGTTCGTGACCTGCCTGCTGCTCGCTGGTGTGCTTGGCTATTTCGGTCTGCACGTGCTCCTGCGGGAGGTGATCTTCGTGGATCTCGCCCTCGCTCAACTCGCCGCGCTCGGGGTGGCCGTGGCTCACATGGTGGCGTCCGAGGCGAGTGCGGCGACGATCTACCTCTGGTCGTTCGCGTTCACGCTGGCGGGCGCTGCCATCTTCGCGGGGGTACGAACCGAGCGCAGGCGCTTGCCGCAGGAAGCCCTGATCGGGATCGTCTACGGCGTGAGCGCTGCCCTCGTGATCCTCGTGCTCTCGAAGAGCGCGCTCGATCGGGACGAGGTCGAGAGCATGCTTACAGGTCGCTTGCTCTTCGTCGAGTGGACGGAGGTCGGCATCGCCGCCCTGCTCTGTGCGGTCGTCCTCGCACTACACGTGCTGCTGCGAAGTGCGTTCTTCGAGATCTCACGGCGAAGCGCCATTGCTTCACCGCCGGCGCGCCGGGAGAAGCTGCTCGACTTCGTCTTCTATGCGAGCTTCGGCGTGGTGGTCACAAGCTCCGTCCAGATGGCGGGGGTGCTGGTCGTGTTTAGCCTGCTGATTGTGCCCGCCGCCTGCGCAGCCCTCTTCCTGGCCTCACTGCGCGGACGGCTGCTGGGAGGCTGGCTGATAGGCACGCTCGGCAGCGCCGCCGGGATCGTCGCGAGCGCGCTCTGGGACCTGCCGACGGGCGCCTCCGTCGTCGCGGCGCTGGGCGTCGCCTTCGCGGTCTCGCTCGGCGCGTCCGTGATGCTGCGCGAGTAAACGCCCCCGCGTGCCGAGGCAACTACGGCAGTGCCAGCGAGGCGGACATGTCGCTGGCCTGCATTCTGTGCTGGTCGAAGAGTTGAGCGCCTCCTCGCGGCGCAACAGCCCGTAGACACGCTCTTTTCCGTAGATCGAAGAAATTCTCGCCAACCCCTTGAGCTTGCACCAACCCGATTCCCTGTCGCTTTCTGCGAGTTCGGCTTCGAACTACGCCTCGTCCGCGGCCTCGCCGACTCAGCGACTTCGAGGAGTGGATGCGCGCCGCCTGGGGTCCCGCGTTGGGTGCGAATCGGGGTGCGAACTCCGCCAATCGTAGGATCTCGTAGCCCAACGGAGCCAACCTCGCGGGGTCGGAATCCTCAAACGCAGCAGAGCGTTAGAGCACGCGGGCCAACGAAGCCAAACGCACCAAAACACTCGCAGGCTGCTTTGGGAGCAGGAGGTCGCCGGTTCAAGTCCGGCCGCCCCGACCAATGATTTCGGGGAGTTACGGCTTGGTCCCGTTCTCTCACGTAGCTCGTAGTGTGCCAACGTCGATAGCAACGGTGTTCGGCTACTCAAACAGTGCGCGTTCGAGCTTCCTCGTTGCCTCTTCCTGCCTCCCTGGCAGAACGTGACCGTAGACATTGAGCGTCATCGCCGCTGAGGCGTGGCCGAGCCGTTCGCCTACCACCTTCACGTTGACGCCTGTGGCGAGCAGCAGCGTGCAGCAAGTGTGGCGGAGGTCGTAGAGGCGAAGGCTCACGGGAAGCCCCGCCTCCTTGACGATCTTCTTGAAGTGCTGCTGCACCAAGTTCCGGCGGTCCAGCGGCTCTCCCACCTCGTTGGCGAAGACGAGATCGAGTTCGCGGTTGTATGCAGGCCCGAGCTTCAGCGCCGCCTCCGCCTGGGTGCGCCCGTGCTCGACGTACTGCCCCAGGTCCTGACTCCTCAGTATGGAGTTCAAGTACTTCTGGGCATCGCGCTTCGTCCCGTGGACAGTCTTAGACGTGTACCTGCGCTTGCCGTGCGCATCATTGCCGACGAACCAGCGGACTAGCCACTTCCGCTCGCCGCGCGGTGTGATCTGTCCGGATCGTCTAGCCATCAGTCGAGCCGAAACGCACCTTAGGGCCCTCCGCCTCGGGAGCCTCTTTGCAGGTTCACCAGCCGTAATCGCCCAGGAGTAGACTCTCCCAATACCCCATGAGCGCAGGCTGGCTGCCATCCTCTCCGCCGATGTCGCGGGCTACTCGCGCCTCATGGCCGAGGACGAGCAGGGCACAATCCAGACCCTCACGGCCTACCGCAGCCTCATCAGCAGCCTCGTAGCTGACCATCATGGCCGGGTCGTGGACTCGCCCGGCGACAACCTACTGGCGGAGTTCCCCAATGCCCTCGATGCAGTCCAGTGCGCGATAGAGGTCCAGGGCGTGCTGCAGGTCCGCAACCAGAGCCTGGCCGAGAACCGCCGAATGCTGTTTCGGATCGGGGTGCATCTGGCGGACATCACGGCGGAGGGTGACCGGATCTACGGGGATGGGGTGAACATCGCCGCACGGCTGGAGGGTCTGGCCGAACCAGGCGGCATCTGCATCTCCGGCACCGTCTACGACGTAGCACACAGCAGATTGGACCTCGGCCTTGACGATCTGGGCGAGCAAGAGGTCAAGAACATCCCCGATCCGGTGCGAGTGTACCGCGTGAGGATCGAGGCGGGAGCGCCAGCGACTGCTCCGAGAAGAGTGCGGCGAGCGGCCCTGGTGGTGGGATTCGCAGCAGTGGTGAGCGCGGCAGCTGTAGCGGCCTCGCAGTTCTTCGGAGCCTTCGAGCCCACAACAGTCCCGAGCTCTGCTCCGATCCGCTCCCTCGCAGTCCTTCCCCTGGAGAACCTCTCAGGCGATCCCGAGCAGGAGTACTTTGCGGACGGCATGACGGAGGCTCTCATCGGGGATCTCGCAAAGATCGGATCGCTGCGCGTGATCTCCCGAACGTCGGTTATGCAATACAAGGACGTGCGAAAGCCGCTACCCGAGATCGCTCAGGAGCTCGACGTGGATGGAGTGATCGAGGGCACCGTCATGCGTGCGGAGGACCGAGTACGCATCACGGTTCAGCTCATTCACGCGCGCAGCGATACGCACCTGTGGAACGAGCGCTACGATCGCGAGCTGTCGGACGTGCTGGCGCTACAGAGCGATGTCGCCCGGGCGGTCGCCAAGCAGATCAAAGTCGAGCTGACGCCCAAGGACCAGGCGCGGCTGGCCGGCACTCGTCGGGTCGATCCCGAAGCGCACGAGGCGTACCTCCGGGGGTTGCACCATCTGTGGACACAGTTCGACCCGCGGAGCTTCCCGCTCGCTGCCGCGGCGTTCAAACGGTCCATCGAGCTCGATCCCAACTACGCGCCGGCGCATTCTGGCCTCTCGACGGCACGGTGGTATCTACACGCTTTCGGCGTGGCTCCGGCGCGCGAGATGATCCCGCTGCAGAGGGAGGCGGCGCTGAAGGCGTTGGAGCTCGACGAGAACTTGCCCGAGGCACACCTCGCGCTCGGCTTGTCGATGTATGGCGAGTCGGATTTCCAAGGAGCAGAGCACCAGTATCGGCGCGCAATCGAGCTCAACCCCAACGACAGCCGCAGCGCATTCAGGCTCGGTTTGATGCTCACAATGCTCGGGCAGATCGACGAGGCGGAGCCCTACTTTCGCCGCGCCAGCGAGCTTGATCCGCTGGATTTGAGTGCCAACGTCTTGCTGGGCTGGCACGCGCATCTGAGTGGTGATTCTGAGTTCGCGCTCGAGCAGCTCTCTCAGACTGTGGGGCTCTACCCCGGGTGACGTCCGGGGTTTGCTGGAAACAAAGGGGGGATGCAACCTCGCGTGAATCAAACAAAACCCGCCGGACCTTCCGGCCACGCGAGGAGACATCCCCTTGGCAACGAGAGTACTGAGCAGCGAGAGGACGAGCCAGAAGATCCGTGAGCTGATCCAGGAGCTGGAGGAAGGAGACGGCCTGGAGGGGCTGCTCCAGCTCGCGATGCGCAAGATCATCGAGGAGGCGCTGGAAGCCGAGGTCAGCGATGTCCTGGGCCGAGGCCACTACGCGCGGCGACGCGAGGGGCAAAAGGGCTACCGCAATGGATCGCGACCGGCGCGGGTGAAGAGCGCCGAAGGTCCGATCGAGTACCGGGCTCCGCAGGTGAGCGACACCGACGAACCCTTCCGTTCCGGGATCCGTCCCGAACTCGAGAAGCGGACGCGCGCCCTGGAAGAGCTGGCGGTGGAGATGTACGCGAGAGGACTCTCGACCCGCGACATCGAGGCCACCTTTCGAGGCGAGGACGGACGGTCCTTGCTTTCGCGGACAGCCGTGAGTGAGGTCACGGAGCAGCTCTGGGAAGAGTACGAGGCCTTTGCGACCCGGGACCTCTCCGAGTTCAAGCTCCTGTACCTGTTCGTGGATGGCGTCGCCGAGCGCCTGCACACCGGTCAGCGTCGCGAGATGGTGCTGTGTGCCTGGGGCATCACCGACGAGGGCGAGAAGGTTCTCCTGCACCTGAGTCCGGGCACGAAGGAGGACACGGCGAGTTGCACGGCCTTCTTCCAGGACCTCAAACGTCGCGGCCTCGAGGATCCGCTCCTCGTCGTCACGGATGGAGCCCCCGGTCTGATCCGCGCGGTCGAGGAGTGCTTTCCCCGGGCGGAGCGACAACGCTGTTTGGCCCATCGGATGCGCAACCTCGCCTCCAAGATCTCCGAGCCCGACTG
This sequence comes from Myxococcota bacterium, assembly GCA_965247115.1. Taxonomy (GTDB): domain Bacteria; phylum Myxococcota_A; class UBA9160; order SZUA-336; family SZUA-336; genus JAUXJB01. The sequence continues at coordinate 1,232,441 of CBDFGR010000002.1, read as the reverse complement.
GCCGGAGTTTCGCGCCCACGCCAAGGCCTGTTACGAGGGACCCTCGCAAGAGGTCGCTCGTCTCCTGCGCGACGACCTGGTCCGACGCTACGAGAAGACGTTACCTACGGCCGTGCAGTGCTTCATGGATGATTTTGAAGCCTGCATCGCCCACTTGCGCTTCCCGGTAAAACACCGTCGCGTGATTCGGACGACGAACTTACTCGAGCGCCTCTTCCTCGAAGAGCGCCGTCGCATGAAGGCGGTCGTACACGCCTTCGGAGAGCGTGCGGTCTTGAAGCTGATGTATGCTGCGTTGATCCGGAGCGCCGAGTCCTGGCGGGGCATCGCGATCAGCGCCTTTGAAGCCCGACAGCTCTCTGTGATTCGGGAAGAGCTTGACCAGAACCACGAACGCCGTCAGGCTCCCGCCATCCCGTCACGCGAAGCCAATCCCCGGTCCCGCGTTTCCAGCAAGAACCGGACGTGACCCTACCCCGATAGACTCCTGCCTCGCATCTTTTTGTTTTGGATCTATCTGGACCTAGAGCGGGAGACCGAGGCTGTCGCCCAGGTGCGAGAGATCGAAACGATGTCCCCACGCCCATCGCCGCGCGTGGCCGCCTATCGCGCCCTGGTGGGCGAGACCGCGGAGGCAGAGGTGGAGCTGCGCGAGGCGATCGCACTCTCGGGTGAGCGCTACATCGACCCCATCAACGTTGCTGAGGCGTGGGCAGCCCTCGGAGAAACGGAACGCGCCTTCGAGTGGCTCGAACGAGCCTACGAGGAGCGCTCCTGGACACCCTCAATTCGGTGGAGTGCCGCCTTCGACCCCATGCGCTCCGACCCCCGCTTCCGGGACCTGCTGCGCCGCATCGGGTTCCCGGAGAGCTAGGAGCCGAGATGCGCCCGTCACGGAGCCCTCGCCCTTGATCTGTCCCGCCTGCCAGCATGAGAACCCCTCCGCGGCCAACTTCTGCCAGGAGTGTGGAACACGCTGCTCTACCTCGTGTCCCCAGTGTGGTACGGAGCTGCCTTCAGCCGCGAAGTTCTGCCACGAGTGCGGTCGGTCGACCGTTGAAGCGCAGCCCGACGAGCTTGCACCAACCCGATTCCCTGTCGCTTTCTGCGAGTTCGGCTTCGAACTACGCCTCGTCCGCGGCCTCGCCGACTCAGCGACTTCGAGGAGTGGATGCGCGCCGCCTGGGGTCCCGCGTTGGGTGCGAATCGGGGTGCGAACTCCGCCAATCGTAGGATCTCGTAGCCCAACGGAGCCAACCTCGCGGGGTCGGAATCCTCAAACGCAGCAGAGCGTTAGAGCACGCGGGCCAACGAAGCCAAACGCACCAAAACACTCGCAGGCTGCTTTGGGAGCAGGAGGTCGCCGGTTCAAGTCCGGCCGCCCCGACCAATGATTGAACGGCCGACCCCATGGCCGCGGCCGCGGAGGTCAGTGAGACGAGCCATCAGGCAATGCCGTAGAGGCGGGCGCAGTTGTCCCAGAGGATCTTCCGCCGGGCCTCATCCGAGATGAGCAGCTCGAGGAAGTGCTCGAGCGCGTGGGGGTAGGCCGAGTCATCGTGCGGCCAGTCCGTCGAGAGGACGAAGCAGTCGTCCCCGACCTCCGCGATCGCGTGCGCGGCGAGCGTCTCATCGGGTTCGACCGATACGAGCGCCCCAAAGCCCCGTTTGGGGACACGGGGAGCGCGCTCCCGGCAACGGGGCTCGATGTACTCGCCCCAAAACTCCGCAGGCTCGAACAGGTGGATGTCGCGGTCTAACCCGGAACCCGCTCTTCATGTCATGACCCCTCAGTCAGCTTCCGACGCGCCCCTGACGCTCCCGGTCGAGCCCCGTTCAGCCAGGAAGCGGTGTGCGGGTTAGCACGATGACCGGGATCACACGTTCCGTCTTGGCCTGATACTCCGAAAAGACAGGCATTGCCGCTGCCATCTTCCCGTACAGCTCCGTGCGCTGCGGCTCCTCTGCGATTCGGGCCGTGGCCGCGAACCGCTCGTGGCCGATTTCGACCTCGACTTCGGGATTCGCTACGAGGTTGTAGAACCAAGGCGGATTGTTCGGACCGCCCGCATACGAGGCGACGACCGCGAGCTGGTCGCCATCCGCCACGTAAGCGAGCGGATTGGTCCGAGGCAGGCCGCTCTTCGCGCCGGTCGTATTCAGCAGCAGCAGCGGCGCTCCCGCGAACTGCCCCTCGAGCTTTCCCCCGTTCGCCCGAAAGTCCTCGATCACCTTCCGGTTGAGTTCCTGGATGTCCATGGCCGTAATAATACCCCTGACCGTCAAGCCCAAGCTGGGATTCTTCCCGGGCTTGCCTCGATAGGGGCGGCCCGGCAGTCTAAGTCGAGTCCGCATTCCCCGCGGGTAGGCGCGAGTCGCCGGGCCGGTAGAGTCCAAACGCCAGCGAGGGGTCGCCCGGTTCGAAGCGGTTTTCGAACTGTGAGCGCCGCCCCATGTCTTTGCCGCGCGCGACCAGCTCCGAGCCGACTTGCAGGCGCTGCTTTTCCCAAACACGCAGACCCGTTGCTAGATCGGACTTCGCGTCGCCTGCACACTGCCCCAGGCTCCAGGCGTCGTCCGCGGCCTTGGCCGTGCCCGCCGCGGGGTGTGGGCGCGCGGTGAATGCAGCATCGCCGATCAAGCAGGTGCGCCCGAACGTCATGCGCGGCACTTCGACGTCCAGAACTTGCTGGATGAACGGCTCCCGCGTTCTGGTGACCAGCTCGCGGAAGATCGGCGGCAGACGCTTTTCGGCTGCGCTGCGGAGTTCGTCCACGAACTCGTCTCGGGCCGAGCCTGGGGGCATGGAGATCGACCGCAGTACACCGGAGCGGTCGGTCATCAGCGCCTCGAGATCCTCGCCGGCGGCGACGTTGCGATACCAGATGAAGTTGATCAGCCGCTGGCCTTGGCTCAGGCTTCCATCCACGTTCGGGATGGGGTACGCCAGCATGTGACCATCGGGGAGTACGCAATAGAGGATCGTCTCGTACAGCGCGGCAAGGGTTTCGGGCGTGAGCTCTTCCTCGCTCACCGTGCCGCGCCAGCCCACGTAGCCTGAGTACACGGGAACCACCTGGGGAAGCAGGGTCGAGCGCGCAGTTGAGGAAATTCCGTCTGCGCACACGAGTAGATCGCAGTCGAGTTCAAGACCTTGCTCAAAGCGGGCGCGAACCTGTGTTCCTTCGTCCGAGTATGACACGAAATTGTGTCCAAGGTGATAGTGATCGCGATCGAAGCAGGAGAGTAGGGCGCGGTACAGCGAGCTCCAGGAGCTGAAGCGGTACGTGATCGCGAAGTCGTGGACGGTGTCGCCGCGCGCGTCGATGTAGCGCGTGCGCCGGGAAAAGGCGCTGATGTCGTCGAGCTCGACCACGCCCTTCTCGATCAGGTAGCGCGTGGTGACCTCGTGCAGGACGATTCCCGCGCCCCGACTCTTGAGTGTCGAGTCGGAGCGCTCGTAGACGTCTACATCGAGGCCCCGGTCCCGGAGAACGACGGCTGCACTGAGCCCACCCAGTGAGCCGCCGATCACCGCTGCATGCAAAGGGTCCTCTTAGCTTCGCGTGTCCGAATGTCGCCATCAAAAAGCTGGGGCATGGCGTACTCCTGGTGGGGGATTGGGTCTAGAGGTCCCAGCATATCGCGATCCGGCCTAGCACTTTGGGGTCATCGGCAACAGCACTTCTCGACCAGCGGCCGGACTAGCTCCCGGTGCCGCTCGCGCGCTGCGAGCCCCTTCTCCTCGCTCTCCGCCACCAGGGCCGTGTAGCCTACGATGTCCGTGAACATGGTCGCAGCCAGGCGGCGTTTGGCAGCGGGCATGGGGCGATTCTACGTCCACGGACCACGCAATTCGGGTAGACATACGAATGAATATCGATCTAGTACTGGACAATTGGGAACTTGCGCTGTTGCTCGCAACATGGTCGGTGATAAGTATCGTCTCGATCAGACGCCAGTATGACTGGCGACACCGGCGCTTTACCCAGCAGGTCAACTTCTCCCTGACGACACCCGTCGAACGAGACGGATCACAGATACTGCTGTTGCGAACCTTGTTAGAGGACGGCGCGTCCAATGTATGGCTCAATGAGTATGGGGTCAGCCGGGTCCTAAAGGCGGCGCGACTGACAACCCGAGAGATGCCATTTCTGCGCATCGCTCAGCTGCGCGACAGAGACCTGGTGCTGAATGCAGTTCTGAACGTATTGTCGGAGCGCTTCTCAGACGCGTTCGTCGCCAGAGCAGTCGGAATACCAATCAAGACCGACGCATTTCTCTTTGGCCTGACGTGGGAGCGCTACGGCGAGATGAAGACCCAGAAGCTGAGAGTCATACTGATCAAGCGAACCGACCTTCAGAGCCTCTTCGGCGAGCGTTCAGAGAAGCGTGAAATCGAGGTAGTTGAGGACTCGCATCGCCCCCGGATCGAGACACTGCGTCGGATGTTTGAGCTCTGGACCTCGTCGAATCAAGAGGATCGCGACATGATTCGCGAAGTCGAGCTGGGAACCTCGACGCATGCCCAAAACCCTGAAGCCGCTGGGGACACCGATCTAGATCCGCATGTGGGGGCTGTTGAAACCCAGAAAGCATGATTTCCGTCAGTGAACGCTAATGACGATCCTGCCGCACTGCTCACTTTGTTCATACGCGTGTAGCGCGAGGGCAGTGTCGTTCAACGCAAAGGTTTCGCCTACGACGGGCTTAATCTTTCCTGTCTCAATCAATTCCGTCATGTCTGCAAGGCCAGTATTCGCCTTCAGTCCCAGCACATTAAGGTGTTTGTGTTTCAAACGACGAAAAACACGACTCGCCAACAGGATCTGAAAAACCCTGACCATTGAACCACCAACGGAAATGTAACGACCGCCCGTGTTCAATGCTCGCGCATAGGCACCAGGAGAGTGATAGGACTTGTTGTCCAGAATCAGATCGTATTGAAGTCCCATGTTCGTGAAATTTTCCCGAGTATAGTCGATGACTGAATCGCAGCCTAACGAGCGCATAAAGTCGAGCTTCACCGGACTGTCAACGCCAGTCACCTGTGCGCCAATCATCTTTGCGTATTGAATACCCAGCGCCCCTACTCCGCCTCCTGCACCATTGATCAATAGACGCTGACCAGCAGAGAGCTGCCCCATTTCTCGAAGACCCTGAATCGCAAGACCGGTGGCATGCGGTACGGTTGCAGCCTCCTCATGGGAGATGTTGGTCGGTTTCAGGCGAATAGCATGTTCTGGCACGCATACATATTCTGCAAAGGCGCCGAAACCCACCCCACTGAGATCGCCGTACACTTCATCGCCAGGCTTAAAGCGAGAGGTCTCGTTACCGACGGCTTCCACGACACCAGACATGTCTGCGCCCAGAATGGGTACATTGGGCTTTGTGAGTCCCAGAAAGATTCGCATGAACGCTGGCTTGGCACGGATGATCCCCAGCGCGCAGTCATTCGCCGCCGCAGCGTGCATACGAACCAGTATCTCATCATCACGCGGAGTGGGATCAGGAACCTCAGTGAACTCCAGATCATCAATATCGCCATAACGTCTGAGGAGGATGGCCTTCATAGCCTATTCGCCGTCTGTCACTGTTCCTACAGTGAAACTCAGCTCAATTCGGGGCGACGCCGCGACAGCAGATAGGCCGTTCCGCCTGGCACGCCGAGGGAGATGGACGTCCAGATGGCCGCGAATACGGGAGCAGAGAGGGCGGCCGGAGAGTACCACTCGTAGCGGAACGTATACACGATGATATTCACCAGTATGTACGGTGTGTAGACCAACAGGAAGTAGAGCGCGTAGCGCTTGAGTCGCCAGATGCCATAGGCGAGTCCGAGCATGAGAACCGCGTGCACACGGGCAACGATCGCCTCCAGAAGCCCATCCGTGCGAAACCCGAGCAGCATGAATCCCGCCTCCGGGCCCGAGGCGTACGGCTTCAGGATGCTCTCTATGGCGACGAGGACAAAGAGCAGGGCCAGGATCGTGAGAGTGACACCGGGCTTTGGACGATCCATGAGATGACACCTCCGACTCGGGCAGCTGTGTGCAGCCTATCAGGTCTCACGTGCGAATTCGTGCCCGTAGTCGAAGGTGATCTCCTCACCATGCTCGATCGCTCGGATCGCGTACAGCTCAGCGCCCTCGAACTCGGCGTTCGGTTGGCGCGAGTGATTGAGGAAGCGGAGCGAATTGACGATCCGTACGCCGCGGTAGGAGCCTGCGTCTTCCAGTACCCACAGGACATGGCGGCCATCCGTTTCCGTACGCGTGCCTCGGGCAGCGGCGATGTAGTCGCCTCGCTTGAACGCTGTCCGCGCGAATACGCCGCGTCCGTGGAGCGAACTGCTATTCACAGAGATGCGAGCTCTTGCCACCGAGCGAGTCTAAGCCTGAGCGAACGGGAATCCAAGTTCCTCGGTGGCGACGACGACAAGCTGTCTACTCACGGGGTCCGTCACTCAATGCGCCCGCGTCCGGAAGCGATCGTCGTTTCCAGATCGCAAAGAGGGCTGGATAGACACCGAGCACGAGGATGGCCGACGTGACCAAGCCACCCACCATTGGTGCGGCAATGCGTTTCATAACATCGGCGCCGGCGCCTTGACTCCACAGGAGCGGCAGGAGCCCAGCGGTCATGGCCACTACGGTCATGAGCTTCGGGCGCACCCGGGACGCTGCGCCCTCGACGATGGCGTCTTCCAGATCGGCGAAGCTTCGGAGCGTCCCCTCGGTCAGGCGCTTCGAGTGGGAAAGAGTCAGATAGAGGAGCATCACGACCCCGGTCTGGGCATCAAGCCCGGCCAGCGCGATGATCCCCACCCAGACGCCGATGCTCATGTTGTAGTCCAGCCAGTAGAGCAGCCAGAAGGCGCCGATCAGGGAGAAGGGAACGGCCAGCAGCACCATTCCGGTCTGGACCGCCGAGCCCGTGTTCAAGTAGAGGAGCAGACTCACCAGCAGCAGTGTCAACGGAACCACGAGCTTGAGACGCTCCTTGGCTCGCTCGAAGTACTGGAACTGCCCCGCCCATTCGAGGCGGGTACCTGGCGGAAGCTGCACCTGCTCGGCGACGGCGCGCTGGGCATCACGAACGTAGTCGACGATTGCACGCTCGGCGACATCGACGAACACGAAGCCCACGAGCTGGCCGGCTTCGCTGCGGACGAAAGGGGCCCCCATGGCGAACTCGAGATCGGCGAGCTGCGAGAGTGGCACCTGTGCACCCGTCGGCGTCGCCACGAGCACCCGTCGCAGGGCCCCCAGGTCCTGCCGGAAGTCTCGCGCGTAGCGCACGTTGATCGGATAGCGCTCCCGCCCCTCGACGGTGTACGAGACGTTCTTCCCGCCAATCGCCGTCTCGATGATCTCGTTCACGTCGCGGACGCTCAGCCCGTAGCGTGCCGCCTCGTCACGGTTCACGTGGAAGTCGAGGAAGAAGCCTCCGGTTAGACGCTCCGCGACCGCGCTCCGGGTTCCCGGGATGTCCCCCAGGACGTCCTCGATCGCTGTTGCAGCGGCCTCGATCGTTGCCAGGTCGGCTCCAAAGACCTTGATGCCGAGCTGACTGCGGATTCCCGTTGCGAGCATCTCGGTCCGCGTCTGTATCGGCATCCAGAAGAGATTCGGCATGCCCGGGTAGCGGAGCTTCTCGTCCATCTCACGAACCAACCCCTCCCACGTCAGCCCGGGCCGCCACTGTGCGCGGGGCTTCAGGACGACGATCGTCTCCACCATCGAGAGGGGGGCGGGATCCGTGGGTGTACGGGCTCGGCCGGCCTTTCCGAAGACGCGCACCACCTCGGGGAACTCCAGCAGCTCCTGGTCCATGCGTTGGAGCACGTCCGCCGCCTCGGTGATCGACATGCCCGGCGGTGCCGTCGGCATGTAGAGGATCGTTCCCTCGTTCAGCGGCGGCATGAACTCGCTTCCAAGTCGGAATACCATGGGTACCGTGCCGACGATCAAGAGGGCGGCTCCGATGACGACGGCGAAGCGTCGGCGCACGACGAAGCGCACCACCGGGGTATAGATCCGAATGAGCATGCGGTTGAGCGGATGGTCCTCTTCCCCCCGGATGCGTCCTCTGACGAAGATCGCCGCCAGCGCAGGGGTGAGCGTAACCGAGAGCACGGCGGCGAAACCCATGGCGTAGGTCTTCGTGAAAGCGAGCGGCTTGAAGAGCCGGCCTTCGGTCGCCTCCAGGGTGAAGATCGGTAGGAAAGAGACGGTGATGACAAGCAGGGCGAAGAAGACGCTCGGCCCGACCTCCTGCATCGCGCCGAGGAGAACGGCGTCCCGTGTGCCCGGCCGGCCGTCACGCTCCCACTGCTCCAGGCGCTTGTGGATGTTCTCGACGAGGATGATGGACGCATCCACCATCGCACCGATGGCCACGGCGATCCCGCCGAGCGACATAATGTTGGCCGTGAGGCCCTGGAACAGCATCGGAATGAACGCGAGCAGTACTCCCACGGGGATGGTCAAGATCGGAATGAGCGCGCTTCGCACGTGAAGAAGGAAGACGAAGATGACGAGCGAGACGATCGCCATCTCCTCCAAGAGCGTGCGCTGGAGCGTTTGGATCGAGCCTTCGATCAGCTCCGAGCGGTCGTAGGTGATAACCACTTCGACGCCCTCCGGTAGCCCCGCGCGCAAGGCCTCGAGCCGCGCCTTTACGGCGTTGATCACGCGGAGCGCGTTCTCGCCGTACCGCATGACCACGATCCCACCCACCACCTCACCCTCGCCGTCGAGCTCTGCGAGGCCCCGGCGCATGTCGGGCCCGAACTGAACGCGGGCGACGTCTTTGACAAAGACAGGGGCGCCGTTGGCGTCGACGCGCAGCGGCGCGCGGCGAAGATCGTCGAGGTGACGCACGTAGCCGCGGCCGCGGACCGCGTACTCGTGACCCGCGAACTCGATCGTTCGGCCACCCGCGTCTTCGTTTGACTCGCGGACGGCCCGGATCACGTCTTGCAGTGGGATGTTCAATGCCGAGAGCTTGTTCGGATCGATCTGGACCTGGTATTGCCGGACGAAGCCGCCCACCGAGGCCACCTCGGCTACGCCAGGTACGCTTTCGAGCGCATAGCGCACGTTCCAGTCTTGGAGGCTCCGGAGCTCGGCCAGGTCGAGCTGGCCGCTGCGGTCGATGAGCGCATACTCGAAGACCCAGCCCACTCCGGTGGCATCGGGGCCCAGGACTGGGGTTACGCCTTCGGGAAGCTGGCTCTGGACGCCGGAGAGATACTCCAGCACGCGACTGCGCGCCCAGTAGATGTCGGTCCCGTCCTCGAAGATCGCGTAGACGAAGGAGAGGCCGAGGAAGCTGAGCCCACGCACGAAGCGGACCTGGGGCGCGGCCAGAAGCCGCGCAGAGATGGGATAGGTGATCTGGTCCTCGACGAGATCCGGGCTCTGGCCCGGCCACTCCGTGAACACGATCACCTGCACATCGGACAGGTCCGGGATTGCATCCAGCGGCGCGTTTTGAAGCGCGTAGACACCCCACGCCGTCGCTGCAATCACCGCCAGGATCGTGAGCCCTCGGTTTCGGGTGGCGGCGGCAATCACGCGACTGATCCATCCGCCGCGCTGGTCAGGCTCGGCCATCACCACTGCTCCATGGCCGCTCGCAAGCGGCTCTCGGAGGCGATCAGGAAGGTCCCCGAGGTTACGATTCGGTCGCCGTTTTCGACGCCCGAGAGCACTTCGACCTGCTCGCCGCTCCGCGTGCCGACCGCAATCTCCTGCGGCCGGAAGTGGCCGTCACCAAGTGACAGGAAGACGAAGCTCCGTTCGCCCGCGTAGAGTACTGCTGACTGAGGTACGACGAGCCGGTCGCCTCGCTCGACGTGCAGGTGCACGTTCGCGTACATGGCCGGGCGCAGCTCGAGATCCGGATTGGGGAGCTCGAGCCGGACGCGCGCGGTTCGCGTCTTTGGATTGAGGGTTGGATAGACGTAGGCGACCGTCGCCTCGAAGGAGCGATCGGCCAGGTAGGGGAGCGTGACTGTGGCGCGCTGGCCGGTCCGGACCGAGGAGAGCTCGAACTCGTAGATGTCGGCCTCGACCCAGACGCGCGAGAGGGGTGCGATCCGGTAGAGGCGCGTCCCCGGCTCGAATGCGCTGCCACGGGACACGTTCTTCTCGACGACGTAGCCACTCACGGGTGCGCGGATCGGGAGATGCTGGAGCGCCTCGCCATCTCGCTCGATCTGTTCGAGATCGGATGCAGCGATGTCCCACAGGCGCAGGCGGTTGCGCGCGGCGCGAACGAGGTAGTCGGACCTGTCCGGAGCTGTCGTTCCCCGCGCGCGTTCCTGGCTGCGGAGCGCCTGTAGGTACTCTTCCTGGGCGGCGTAAAGCTCAGGGCTGTAGACGGTGAAGAGAACCTCGCCCCTCTCTACGGGATCGCCTACCGCGTCGATTCGCACCTCGCCGACCCAGCCCCGGACCTTGAGCGCGACGTCTTCGAGTGTCGTCTCCTCGGCCACGACCCGCCCGACCGCACGCACGTGCGTATCGAGCGCCCTTCGCTCCACGAGGGCAGTGCGCACCCCGATGCGTTGCAGGCGGCCGGGGTCGATCCGGAACTCGGCCCGCGAGCGAGCGTCCGTATCATTCGCCGCGAGCGTGGTCTGCTCGGGCGTGGGCATGGAGGTGCCTTCCAGCCGCACGCCAGCCGTCCCGACGGTGACGGACCCCTCGGCCCGCGCAACCGGCCCTCCGGGCATCTGCGCTGCGATCTCGACAAGCCACGTGGTTCCCATGTCGAGCTCGAAGTTGGCGCGATAGAGGCCCTCGCCGACCTCGGCCACCGCGGCGGGTCCGCCCATTGCAGGCATGGCCCCCATGGCGTGCATGTGCACGCGCACGTCGAGATCGGCGCCTGTGAGCGGCGAGCCCTGCGCGTCTTGGAGGTCGATCCACAGCGAGTTCTCGCCCACGCGAAGCCTTGCGGGGTCGACTGCGACCTCGATCCTGACGCCTTCCGAGCGAACCGTGACGGGCTGCGATCGCGAACCGCCGCACCCCACGGCGAGGGCTGTGCATGTGAGCAGCGCAACGGTCCTGGAAAGACTCGTCATGGCGTTGTCCCTTCCCATGTGAGGCTGGGTACTCGACCCAACGAACGGTCGAGTTCAGCCCGACGGCGGGTCAGATCGGTACGCGCCTCCTCGAGGCCAAGCTCCGCGTTGAGGAAGCTTCGTTGTGCATCGATCAACGCGAGGAAACTGTTGCGGCCGGCCTCGAATCCGGAGCGTGCGGCCTCGACCTGATCGCGCGCGGCGGGAACGAGTCGATCTTCGAAGAGTCGCATCACGTGGCGGGCTTCGCTGAGTCGGTCGACGCCGGCCTGTACACCGAAGCGCACGTCGTCCTCCAGCGCCGTTCGCTCGCTCCGCGCTCGCTCCAGCCGGGCCTTGGCTTCCTCGAGCGCAGCGCGTCGTCGCTCGACTCGGAGCGGGACATTGATCGTGATCCCAACGAAGGGTCGGAGGTCGCTCTCCTGCCAGAGCTTGTTGTAGGAGCCTGCGAGGGTTAGGTCGGGGAAGAACTCACGTCGCGCTACACCCACCGTGGCCTCGCTGGCACGAACACGCGCCTCTGCGGCGCGCAGCTCCGGCCGCTCTCGAAGCGCGTCGGTCACAAGGAGTGGTGCGTCAAATGACTGTGGCTCGGGGACGTTGAGCCTGCGAGGCGGAGGTGGGAGCGGCCGGTCTCCTCGTCGGTGAAGGAGTGCGTTCAGCTGCTCGGAGACAACCTTGCGCCGCGTCTCGAGTACCACATCCCGATGGAGGCTGTGCGCGAGCTCCACCTCCGCCTGGATCGGATCCTGCTGCGAGGCTTCTCCCACTTCGTAGCGCGCGGTGGCGATGCGCTGGAATTCACCGAGGAGGGCGACGTTCTCGGCGTTGATCTCGAGAGAGCGAGTGACCAGGTAGTAGTCGTCAAACAGGAGCGAGGCCATGGTCGCAAGGCGCAGGCGCACAGAGTCATGGTGCTGCGCCGCTGCTTCGGCCTCGGCGAGGACCACCTCGCCGCGGAGTGCAAGCTTTCCGGGGAAGGGAAGCCTTTGGCTTAGATCGTACTTGGGCGCGCTGTCGACTGCGCTCGATCCGAACGAGCGAGGTGCCGCGCCAATCCCGAGCATCGGGTCGTCGAGCGACGTCACCTGAGGATAGCGCTCGAGTGCCGCCCGCCAGGCATAGCGTGCGGCTCGGATATTCGGGTTGCGCTCGAGCACCAGGCGAACCAGGGCTTCACGCTCGAGCTCGGAGGTCTGGTCAAGGGGATCGTCCGCAGGAGCTCCGCGGTCGGCGGCGATCTCGGCGCGATCCCATGCGCTCTTCAGGCTCTGGTAGTGATGGATCTGGGTCCCCGCGCAGCCGGGCGCAGTGAGCAGGGTGAGCACCAGCCCGAAGCTGGTAGCCGCCTGCACGCCACGCCTCGAAGCTGCGGAAGAAGAATTCTCCGCATGCATGTGAGACGTCCTCGCTCATCGCTGAATCCGAGCTCGCCCCTGCGGCGAGCTACACGTTCCTTGCGAGAGCGAGCGCCTAGACTCTCAGGACGACCGAGAGGCGCATTGGCGACGCGCGTGCGGCGAGCTCCGTCGCACGGGCCGCGTACATGGGGGCCTTGGGCTGAGCAGCCTCGAGTGGCTCAAAGCTCACAACCACGTGAATCGGTTGTCCGGCTAGCGATCTCGAAAAGCCGGACATCGGGGCGACTGGAGCCGCTTCGCAACACGGCATCGGGATCATCGAGGGGCATGGCCCGTCTTCCGAAGGGCACGGCGCCGATGCCTCAGCGTCACGGCAACACGGCATGGACTCCGGGCCACCTGCCCCTATCAAGGGTGCGGCTAGCAATCCGAGCGCCACGCCCATAGCAACGATCCGGTGTCGCATCCTCAAGAACATGGAGTACCACCCCTAGAGGACATGATCAATGTTGCCAGGACCAGCCCCGGACTGTCGGCCAGGCAGCGTGAACCGACCTCCGCGCGGAATCAGCGCAGAGGGGCGTCGTAGAGGTAGCGGGTGTTGACCTCGGTCTCGTTGCCGTCCGCGTCGAAGATGAAGAGTGCGCGGCCTCGCCCTGGCGCCTGACGCTCCATCGGCCCCCGCGTCCGGAACTCGGAGGGTACGAAGCGCGCGGCAACCACGTCGAAGGTGTCCTCCGTGACCGTGAAGGCGAAGTGCATGGGGCCGCCTCCCCGGTGTCGGCCCGTGTGATTCTCGACCTGCAGCACGACGTGACCCCTCTCGCACTGGAGGTAGGCGCGCTCCTCGTCGCGCCGGTCGAGCGGGATGCCGAGCTTGTGGTGGTAGAAGTCGACCGCCTTCTCCAGGTCTTTCACCTGCAGAAAGATCTCCTCGATGCCAAGGAACCCCATGGCCTCAGGACGCGTCGGCTCCGCTGCTCTGGATCGAGCTGGTCGGCTCTCCGAAGGAGGAGCCGCCCGACATGGTGGAGTAGGCGGCCTCGGAGTGAATGGAGAGGTCGAGGCCCATCTCTTCGTCTTCCTCGTGGACGCGGAGTCCCACGGTGTAGCGCACGATGCCAAGGATCACGAAGGTGCCAACGCCGCAAAATGCGTAGGTTGCAAAGACCGCGATCAGCTGCGTGACCACCTGGCCCCCGTTGCCCTCGAGCAGGCCCGACGTTCCGCCGATCGCCTCGGCGGCGAAGAGGCCGGTCGCGATCGCGCCCCAGGTCCCGCCAACACCGTGGACTCCGACCACGTCGAGCGCGTCGTCGTAGCCGAGCCGACTCTTCAAGTTGCAGGCGTTGTAGCAGAGGAACCCAGCGACCGCGCCGATGATGATCGCCGCGCCGGGCGTGACGAAGCCCGCAGCGGGAGTGATCGCGACCAGTCCGGCGACGGCACCCGATGCCGCTCCTACCGCCGTGGGAGACCCCCTTCCGATCCACTCGCTGAACATCCAGCCGAGCACCGCGGCGCCCGTGGCGGTGTTCGTGTTCACGAAGGCGATGGTCGCGATTCCGTCGGCCGCGAGAGCGCTTCCGGCGTTGAATCCGAACCAGCCCACCCAGAGCAGCGCCGCTCCGATGACCACGAAGGGAACGCTGTGGGGGGGCATGGGCTCCCGCCCGTAGCCGCGCCGCCGCCCCAGCATGATGGCTGCGACGAGAGCCGACGTCCCGGAGGAGATGTGAACGACGGTGCCGCCCGCAAAGTCGAGGGCGCCGAGCGCGGCGAGCCAGCCGCCGTCACCCCAGACCCAGTGGGCCAGGGGCGAGTAGATGAACGTGGACCAGAGCACCACGAAGAGCAGGAAGGCGGAGAACTTCATGCGCTCTGCGACGGCCCCTACGATCAGCGCGGGCGTGATGATGGCGAACATCAGTTGGAACACCATGAATGCCTGCTCGGGGATGTTCTCGTCGGGCCCGGCCACGTGGCTGACGCCGCTCAGGGCCCAGCGGCTGAGGTCCCCGGCGATCCCGCCGACGTCTGGACCGAAGGCGATCGAGTAGCCCCACAGCACCCAGGTCACGCTCACGACCGCAGCTGTCACGAAGCACTGCATGAAGATGGAGAGCACGTTCTTGCCTCGGACGAGCCCGCCGTAGAAGAGGGCCAGGCCGGGAATCGTCATCATGAGGACGATCGCGGAGCTGGTGAGGATCCAGGCGACGTCGCCGCTGTTCAAGCCGCTCATGTCGGCGAGATCGCCCTCCTGGCCGAGCGCGAAGCCGGCGGAAAGAGCGATGGCGAGCGCTGTGAAGCCGCCTACTACGAGATGGAGCTTGGTGCGCACGGTTCCCTCCTCTACCACCTGCGATGAGTGGTCCCGTGCGAGCCGAGAGCAAGACGTGTACCGACGGCAGACGGCGCCTCCACTCTGTCCAGCGGGGCGCCTGCTCACGGGCTGGGCAAGAGCTGCCCAACGCCTGAGCAGGGAGGCGGAGTGTATAGTTGGCCAGGGAGATCGGGAGTGCCAGAGCAGGCCACAACGCCATGGTCGAGGACGACCGGATCGTGACACGTGCCGGTGTGTGCGGTGGGGACGTGGGGGAGCGATGAGCCTGCCCCGACCGTGGGAGCTGCTCGAGACCGAGGACCTGCAGGACTGTCGCGTGTTCCGGGTGGCACGCACGCTGGCCCGCTCTCCACGCACCGGCCGCGAGCACAGCTTCTACCGGATCGACGCGGAAGACTGGGTGAACATCGTCCCGCTCACCGCCCGCGACGAGATTGTGATGATCCATCAGTTTCGCCACGGCTCGCGCGAGCTCACGCTGGAGGTCCCTGGCGGCATGGTCGATCCGGGGGAGGATCCCCTCGACGCGGCGCTGCGCGAGCTGCGCGAGGAGACGGGCTACGCAGCGGATACGGCCGAGCCCATCGGCTTCGTGAATCCCAATCCTGCGTTGTTCGGAAACCGCGTCCACTCGTTCGTGGCTCGTGACGCGCGCCTCGTGGGCAGCATCACGAATGCCGGCACCGAAGAGACCGCGGTGAAGCTCGTTCCGCGCTCGGAGCTCCCTCGGCTGCTCGCGGAGGGACAGATCCACCACGCACTGGTGATCGCGGCGCTGTTCTGGTTCGACCTGCACGAGCGCACTCGGACCGGACGCTAGCGCCTGGCTCCAGTGCGCCCGTTCCTCACTCGTCCTGCCGCGCGCATGCTGCTTGCAGCCGCGTGTCTCGTCAGCTGTCCGTTGGACTCCGATGTACTGCGGATCGGGACGAGCGGCGACTACGCGCCCTTCTCGCTCGAAGGTAAAGGCTTCGACATCGAGGTGGCAGAACTCCTGTCTGCGGAGCTGGGAATGCGCATCGAGTGGCGGCGCTTTCGCTGGCCGGAGCTGGCTCGTGACCTGCGTGCGAATCGCTTCGATGTCGCCATGAGCGGTGTCACGTGGCGACCCGAGCGGGCCATCGTGGGGCGCATGAGTTTGGCGGTCGCCAGCGGTGGACCGTGCGTACTCGGTGATCCGAAGCCGGGCCGCCTGGCCGTGAATCGGGGTGGGGTCCTGGAGCGTTGGGCACGACAGCGTTTCCCCGAAGCCGAGATCGACGCGGTTTCTGACAACCTCTCGCTGCCCGGGCGGCTCGAGAGCCGCGATGTGGATGCCATCGTGACGGACAGCTTCGAGCTCACGCACTTCCGTCGCCCCGGCTTCACCGAGCGATGCGAGCCGCCCCTGGACCGCAAGGTCTACTGGCTCGCGCCGGCCGCTGCGGCGACGCTGGGACCCGCACTCGATCGTTTCCTCCGCGAGCGCGAGCCGGAACTCGAGCTGCTGCGCGCGCAGCACCTCGGTGCCGCCCGCGGGCGTACGGAAGCGGGCCACCTGATCGACCTGATCGCGCGACGCCTCGCCCTCATGCCTGCGGTCGCGGCGTGGAAACGACACAACGACCGCCCGATCGCCGATCCAGCTCGCGAAGAGCTCGTGCTGGCCAGCGTCGCAGAGCAGGTACGGGCCGTCGGACTCGAGCCCGGTGCCGCGCTGCGGCTCTTCGAGCTCCAGATCGAGCTCGCCAGGGCGGTCCAGGTACGCGCGAAGGCAGTCGAGCCGCTCGATCTGGAACGCGAGCTGCGCCCGGCACTGCTCGTGCTCGGCCAGCGCATTGTGGAGTCTCTGGCGCTAGCTGCGCCTGTGGCTCCGAGCGCCCTCGACGAGCGCAGCCTGGCTCCGCTGGTCCCGTTGCTCGAAGCGAGCGAGATCGGTCAGCTGCGCGCCGCCATCCTGGACGTGCGCAGGAGCGAGTCCGTCAACCCGGCTGCGCGGCGACGACCCTGAGCAGGTCGTGGCCATACTTCTTTGCCTTCGCCGGACCTATCCCGTGCGCCAGCTGAAGCTCGGCCAGAGTCGAGGGCCGTAGCTGCGCGAGCTCGCGCAGCGCCCGGTCGCTGGCGATGACGTACGGCGGGACTCCCTGGGCGCGTGAGAGCTCGAGCCTGTAGCGTCGCAGCGCCTCGAAGAGCAGCGCCCCTGCCTGGTCGAGCCTCTCCGTGTCCGGTCTTGCCTGGCGCCTCTTCCTGGGTGTATCGGATGCGGGGGGTGGGCTGGGTGGCGACGTGGAGGGAAGGAGCATGCGGGCGGGCTGATCGCCGCGCATGACCGAGCGTCCCGAGTCGCTGAGCGCGACGACCGGTCGTGTGCCCCCGCTCAAGTCGACCCAGCCGGCCGTGATGCAGCGCCGCAACAGACGCAGCAACCAGTCGAACGAGTGTTCGCAGAGACAGCCAAAGGTCGTCGACTGATCGAGGCGAGTGCGGCTCAGACGCTCGTCCGCATCCCCGCGCAGCAGCTTTGCAGCCAGCTGGAGTCCAAAGCGGCCGTTCACCCGGGCCACCGCACTCAGGGCCTTTCGAACCATGGTGGAGACCTGGTCCGAATCGGGAGGCTCCTCGTTCAGGGTCTGACAGGTGTCGCAACGGCCGCACCCATCCAGCGTCTCGGCCTCGTCGCCGAAGTAGCGCAGCACGGCGTCGTGGCGACAGCTTCCTCCCTCGGCCCAGCGCATGAGCTCGAGGAACAGCTGCCACTTGTGCTCTACCAGCTGCGGGTCGATCGGACCATCGGGGTTCCCGCGTTCAATCAGGCTGCGCCGCAGTCCCAGATCCCCCGGAGAGATCAGCAGCAGCCCCAGCGAGTCGGCGCCGTCACGCCCGGCCCGCCCGACCTCCTGGTAGTAGGCCTCGAGCGAGCTCGGGGGTGCGAGGTGGATCACACCGCGGACGTCGGGCCGGTCGATCCCCATTCCAAAGGCGTTGGTAGCCACCACGATCTCGAGCTGCCCGTTCGCGAAGGCCTGATGGACGGTGCTCCGGACCTGCCCCCCGAGCCCCGCGTGGTACACGGCGGCCCGCCAGCCCGCAGTGCGAAGCCGAGCGCCTTCCTGCTCCGATGACTTGCGCGTCGGCGCGTAGATGATCGCGGTTCCCCGCTGCGAGCCCGGGTGCCCGATCGCCTCCGCAAGCAGCGCATCGACACGCCGCTCGCGGTCGCGCTTGCTCACGACCTCTGCCACGCGCAGGCCGAGGTTCGGTCGCGCGAAGCCCTGCACGAGCTGTGGCGTTGCGCTGCCGAGCTCCAGGCGCGCGACGATCTCGTCGCGGACGACGGGAGTCGCGGTCGCGGTGCAGGCGAGCACGCGCGCGTCGGGATGCTCCCGCACCAGCTCTCCGATCTGCAGGTACTCAGGTCGGAAGTCGTGCCCCCACTCGCTGATGCAATGCGCCTCGTCCACCGCGATGAGCGGGGTGCCGAGATCTGTGACCAGAGCTCGGAAGCCAGGAAAGCCGAGCCGCTCCGGTGCGACGTAGACCAGCTTGTACTCGCCGCGTGCCACCTTCCTGAGACGCTGACGCATCTCGGAGGCCTCGAGCGTCGAGGCCAGGAAGGTCGCGGCAATGCCCCGCGCGGTGAGAGCCCGGACCTGATCGTGCATGAGCGAGATCAGCGGGGAGATGACCAGGCTGGTTCCCTCTAGCAGGATGGCTGGCAGCTGGTAGACCAGGCTCTTGCCGCCACCCGTCGGAGCCACGTGCAACAGCCTGCCTTGTTCGAGCAGCGTCTCGACCGCCTCCCGCTGACCCGCGCGGAAGCTCTCGTGGCCCAGTCTGCTCAGTCCCCCTGCGATCTCGCTGTCCGAGATCGGCGAAGCATCGACGGCGCGCATTCTGTTTCTTTCGAGGCTGGGGGAGGCGAGGGCGGGTCCGATCCTAGCGGCAACTTCCGACGCAAGCACGCGGCGCAGCAAAAGCTCGCGTTTTTCGGTTGAAAGCGGACAGGAAAGAGGAGCAAGCTAGTGGAATCCGGAGGCAATAGGCATGGGTTTGCTTGCCCAGATTCTCCAGCGTCGCTCTCCCGTGGTGCACACGTTCGCGCTGGATCAGACTGTCGAGGCTGCCGTTTCGGTGATGGCCTCGCGCGAGGTCGGCGCCGTACTCGTCGTCGAGCAAGACCGCCTGGTCGGCATCTTCAGTGAGCGCGATCTGCTGCGGCGGGTCTGTGCAAAGGGGCGCTCGCTCGACAAGACCTCGCTCCGCGAGGTCATGACGCCCGATCCGGTGACGGCCTCGCCCGGAGAGAGCCGCCTGATCGCGGTAGCCAAGATGCAGCGAGCCGGCTGCCGGCACCTCCCGGTGGTCGTGGACGGGGCGATCATCGACATGATCTCGATGCGGGATCTGCTCTTTGTCGAGCTCGAAGAGCGCGAGGCGGAGATCGAGTCGTTGCGCAAGTACATCGGCGGGAGCCTCTAGCCCGGGCTGCGAGGCTCTCAGCGCCCCTGTGCGCCCCAGGTGGAGGCGCTATGGTGAGAACGACTCGGTGGGCGGGCAGCGATGCGGCTTGCGATCGCACAGGTGAATCTCACGGTCGGGGACTTCGACGGCAACCTGAGTCGGATCCGCGACGCGATCGCCCGGGCGCGCGAAGCCTCGGCGGACCTTGTGGTGGTCCCCGAGCTCGGCATCTGCGGTTATCCGCCGCTGGATCTGCTCGAGCGCCCGACCTTTCTGCGCGATCAGACGGCGGCACTCGACGCGCTCTTGCCGGACACCGAGGACATGACGGTCGTCACCGGGGCGATCATGCCGGCGCCTGGCGGGCGCCCCAAGAAGATCGGCAACGCGGCCGTGGCGCTCGAAGACGGCCGGATCGCCCACGTCCAGCCCAAGACGCTGCTCCCTGCCTACGATGTGTTCGACGAGTCTCGCTACTTCGAGCCCGCGGACACGCGCCGGCTCTGGACCTTCCGCGGCAGGAAGATCGGGCTCAGCATCTGCGAGGACGTCTGGAGCGGCGAGTTCTGGGGCGAGAGCCGACCGTATCCCGTTGACCCTGTCGACGAGCTCGTGGCGCAGGGTGCCGAGCTCATCCTGACCATCTCGGCCTCGCCGTGGGAGCAGGGCAAGATCCAACTGCGCGAGTCCATGCTCCGCGATGCGGCGTGTCGGCATCGCGTCCCGATCGTATTCGTGAATCTCGTCGGCGGGAACGACGAGCTGATCTTCGACGGCACGAGCTTCGTGGTCGACGCCTCGGGCAGCGTGGTCGAGCGGCTGGCGCGCTTTGACGAGGACTTTGCGGTCGTCGACCCCTTCGAGAGTGGTCGTCCCGAGGTCACGCCGCTCGAGCCGGATCTCGAGCTGCTCGAGCGCGCTCTGGTGCTCGGTGTACGTGACTACCTGCACAAGCTCGGGTTGAGCACGGCCGTGATCGGGCTGTCGGGAGGGATCGATTCCGCGGTCACCGCCCACATCGCCGAGCGCGCCCTCGGTGCGGAGAACGTGCTCGGGATCCTGATGCCTGGTCCCTTCTC
The DNA here is from genome assembly GCA_965247115.1 of Myxococcota bacterium. Taxonomy (GTDB): domain Bacteria; phylum Myxococcota_A; class UBA9160; order SZUA-336; family SZUA-336; genus JAUXJB01. The sequence goes on along the minus strand of CBDFGR010000002.1, from coordinate 1,212,110 downwards.
CTCCGAGCACAGCATTCGCGACGCAGAGACTCTCGGGCGAAACCTTGGCATCGACGTCCGGCTCGTTCGGATCGACTCGATCTACAAGGCGTATCTCGAGCAGTTTGCCGGCTTGTTCGGTCCGAGCGAGAGCTACGGGCTCACGCAGGAGAACATCCAGGCGCGAATTCGTGGCTCGCTGCTGATGGCGGAGAGCAACCACGAGGGTCGGATCGTGCTGGCGACGGGGAACAAGAGCGAGCTCTCGGTCGGCTACACGACACTCTACGGTGATCTCGTAGGCGGGTTGGCGGTGATCGGCGACGTGCTCAAGCGCGATGTGTACGGGCTGGCGCGCCACTCCAACCTCGGCGAGCCGCGCGTGCCGCACAACACGATCAACAAGCCTCCCTCGGCAGAGCTCGCCCCAGACCAGCTCGACACGGACTCGCTCCCTCCCTATGAAGTGCTGGACGAGATCCTGGCGCAGGCCATCGAGCAAGGCCTGCCCGGCGACGCGATCCAGCCGCCGGCAGGGGCGACACAGGAAACCGTGGCCTGGGTGCTGCGGCAAATCGATCGGAACGAATACAAGCGACGCCAGGCCCCGATCGTGCTCCGCGTGAGCACGAAGGCGTACGGGAGTGGTCGGCGCCTTCCGATCGTGCATCGCAGCGGGTGGGGAATCTGAGGGCCAACTGGCTGGCTCCGGCTCTCGGCCTGTGCGCGAGCGCACTGGTCGTTGCCTGTGCGGGAGTCTCCGAGCAGGGCGATGACCCCGTCGTTGCGAGCTGGAAGGCCGAAGCCGTGCGGCTGCGGGGGCTGGAGTTTGCAGGACCCGTCCGCTTCCGCTGGCTCCGTCCCGGAGATACCTCCGCGATCGTCCGCGAGGAGCTCGAGTCCGCCTACGCCGGCGACCAGGCCCGGTATCGCGATGCTTACGTCGCGCTCGGAATGCTCCCGCCGGGGATCGACCTGGTCGAGACCCTGCTCGGCCTCTACGAGGAGCAGCTGCTGGGCCTGTACAGCCCGCGGAAGCGCACCATGTACGTCGTAGCGGATCCCGCTGCGGCCTACGCTGGCCCTATCGTCGTACACGAGCTTGTCCACGCTCTGCACCATCAGCACTTTCGCCGCACGCTCGCGGTGGCCATGCAGCTCCGGCGAAACGACGACCTGGTGAGCGCGCTCGGTGCCACCATGGAGGGGGATGCCTCCTTGACGATGCTCGGGGTGGAGGGCGGGGGGATGCGGCGCGACATCCAGAGTGCCGAACGCGTGCGCTCGCTCTTTCGGGAGAGTCTGACGGATCCCCGCGGTGTCATGGCCCAGGTCCCGCTCCTGCTGCAGGTGGGACTGGTCTTTCCCTACGCGGAGGGGACGGTCTTTGCAGCGCGGCAGTACAGCAAGGGCGGAAACTCCGCGCTTGATCGAGCACTCGAGAATGCCCCGCTGTCCACCGCAGCGGTCTCGCTTCCCGAGCACCGCGTTCCCGTCGAGTTCGTCTCACTTCCACGGCGGGAGCTCTCCGAACATCTCGCTGTCCGTGGCTGCGAGCTCGGAGCCGACAACGTCGCCGGGGCCGTCACGATCGACACGCTGTTCAAGCAGTACCAGGGCGTTGCAGAGCGTGAGAGCGTCGCACGAACATGGCGCGGCGACCGCTTTCTTCAGATCGCCTGCGGCGCTACATGGGAGCTCGTCTGGCTGACGCGCTGGTCTTCCAACGCAGCCGCTCAGGACTTCGCGTCACGGTACGGCTCGATTGCCCAGCAGATCGCGGAGCAGGCACCGCTCTCGGGCACGCCTACCGTCATGCTCGACGACCGGACGGCCCTTGTCGTCACGCCGGGCCTGATCGACCAGGCCGGAGCCCTCCTCGAAGCGACAGAAATCCGCTCCTACGAAGACTTCGATGCCTGGTTCTCGGATGCCTGCTTCCCCGAATCGCCCTGTCCCGAAGTCGAGTCGCAGTGAAGAAGTGGCGCGCTTGATACTCAATCACTGCGGCGACCTTGCGGAGGAGCGGGTGGCTGCCGGCGAGGTCCTGCTCGAGGAGGGGGGACGCGCGGGAGTTCTCTGCGTCCTGATCGATGGATCGATCGAGATTCTCAAGGGCGGCTTCCAGATCCGCACGGTCGAAGAGCCCGGATCCCTGTTCGGCGAGGTCTCGGTGCTGCTCGACATCGCGCACACAGCGACGGTCAAGACGATCTCGGAGTGTCGCGTTCACCGGGTCGAGCGCGCGGCCGAATTCCTCAAGTCCCACACCGAGGTGACCTACGGCGTTGCCACACTTCTCGCGCAGCGCCTCGATAGCATCACGGGCTATCTCGTCGATCTGAAGAGGCAGTTCGAAGGGAGCGACGAGCACTTCGGAATGATCGACGAAGTGCTCGAGGCGCTTGTCCATCAACAAGACGAAGAGCTCGAGCTTGGCTCCGAGCGCGACCCGGACACGACTATCTGAGCCAGTCCGGTAGCTCAGTCAGCTCGGGAATCGGTCGCTCGAGCGGACGATCGAGCGCGATGGCCTCGGCGCCAGCCAGTGAGAACCAGACTGCCGCCTCTCGTTCGGTGTCGAAGATGACGTGGGTCGGCACCGGGCCGATCTGTCGGCCCGCGTTGAACACCCACGTGGAGCCTCTGTGATCGACCCAGGACCCGTCCTTGGAAAACGGCGACTGGTGGATGTGTCCGCAGAGAACGATCTGCGGCTCGTAGTGGTCGATCCAGCCCGCGAGAGCATCGTCACCGATGGAGCGCTTGCCCGCCTGGCAGGTCGGCGAGTCGCTCGGCGGAGCGTGGTAGACCCAGATCCAGGCGGCTTTCTTCTTGGCGGCGTCGCGCTCCAGGAGCGCGCCGACGGCCCGTTGGGTCTGCGGGCCGTCCCACCACGGACAGACCGTGAACAGTGTCTCGTGGGTCTCGTAAGAATCTCCGTCGGTCGGGATCTCCTGGGCGCGAAGTGCGGACACCCAGCGGGCGTACTTCTCGCCGGCGTCGTTTCGGGTATCCAGGTCGTGATTTCCCGAGCAGACGAGGACGCGGGTCTTGGCTCTCAGCTGTCTGAGGTACTTCGAGATCACGAGGATCTGCGTACGAGCGTCGACGCTCGAGGAGATGTCGATGTGATCGCCCGCGACTACGACCACGTCGAATTGCTCCGCCGTCCCCAGAACCCAGTCGAACTGCTTGAGGACGTAGTGGAGGTCGGAAACGAGGAGACATCTCATCCGCGTCGTCACATCCTACGCATGGGGCCTCCACAGCCCTTGAAGCGCTCGAAGAAAACCTAGTTATGACAGAACGTTGGAGTTGTCTCCACAACGCCTCCGCAGCTCAGCTGCGTTCCGCTCGAGCTGCTTGATGCGCTTGTCAGAGACCAACGAGCTCTCGTAGACTTCTGCGATTGGAGGTGCACGATGGACGCTAGCGTGGTCAGTCCTACCGATAGCGGGAAACGGATCCGACGAATCCTGATTGTGGGGCTCTACTTGAGCCTGTTCGGAGTGCAGGCGGATAAGGTCCATGCCCAGCAGCCGGCGGCCCATGGTGAATGGAGTAGCTACGGCGCCGATGGAGCAAACACGAAGTACACCCCTCTGGCGCAGATCGATCGCGACAACGTCAGCCAGCTTCGCGTTCTCTGGCGCCGGCCAGGCGTGGATCCCGAGCTCACGGAGACGTTTCCTGACCTGAGCCCATTCAATAACTTCCGATCGACGCCCCTCATGATTGGCGGCGTGCTCTACACATCGAACAGCATCGGGTTGGTGGAAGCGATCGATCCCGGGACCGGCGAGACGCTCTGGATCCAGGAACCGCTCCATGAGGGGTTTCGGGGCGTGGCCGGGAACAGCACGCGGGGGGTCGCTCACTGGAGCAGCGGTTCGAGCCAGAGAATCTTCTCGGTGCGAGGCGACTATCTCGTGTCGATGAGCGCGGAGACGGGGAGCCTGGTTCGAGACTTTGGCGATGGTGGGAAGGTGGATCTGAAGAGGGACGACCCTACTGCGTTGATTCCCGCCGGCGGGTCGTCAGGCCCCATCGTCGTGGGCGACGTGGTCATCGTTGGCGGCGGCGGCGCCGGTAGCGACTTTCCAGTGGTGAAGGAGGGACCTGCGGAGGATGTCCGAGGGTATGACGTGCGGACCGGCCGTCTGCGCTGGACCTTCCATGTGGTGCCGCAGCCGGGGGAATTCGGCTTCGAGACATGGGAAGACGACTCCTGGAAGATCGGCGGGGCCATGGGGGCTTGGGCGCCCCTCACCGTTGATGAGGAGCTGGGCTACGTCTATCTGCCACTGTCCTCTCCCGTACACGGCTTCTACGGTGCCCACCGGCCCGGACAGACTCTCTTCGCCAACAGTCTCGTGTGCCTCGACGCGAAAACGGGCCAGCGGGTGTGGCACTACCAGCTCGTGCATCACGACATCTGGGACTACGACCTGGCGTCGGCGCCGGTGCTCGGCGATATCACCGTCGCTGGGAAGCCCATCAAGGCGGTGATGCAGCTCACCAAGCACGGCTTCCTGTTCGTGTTTGACCGCGTGACGGGGGAGCCCGTGTGGCCGATCGAAGAGCGGCCGGTTCCGGCGTCCACGACGCCCGGGGAGAGGGCGTGGCCCACACAGCCCTTCCCGACCAAGCCGGCCCCGTTCGACCGTCAGGGATTCACCGTCGACGATCTGATCGATTTCACGCCGGAGCTGCGGGCGGAGGCGCTCGAGATCGTCAAACCGTATGTGCTCGGGCCGCTCTTCACGCCGCCGTCGGTGGCGGCAGAGGGGCACACGCAGGGCACGATCACCCTTCCGGGTGGGGCTGGAGGCGCGAACTGGAACGGTGGGGGGTTCGACCCCGAGACGGGGATCTTCTACGTCGCATCGCACACGCACCCCTGGGTGAACGATCTCGTCAGGCCCCCCGCGTTGATCGAGGCGACGACGCCGTACATGCACGGGCCAGCGGGGCCGCCGCTCTCCGGAAAGGGCGACTGCTGTCCGCAGTTCGAGATCCACGGTCCGGAGGGCCTGCCGCTCGTCAAGCCACCGTATGGCCGCATCACCGCGATCGATCTGAATACAGGCGATCATGTGTGGATGACCCCCAACGGAGACGGCCCGCGCAATCACCCGCGCTTGCGGCACCTGAATCTGCCTCCCCTGGGGCAGCAAGGCCGCCCGGCTCCACTACTCACGAAGACGCTCCTCTTCATCGGTGAGGGCAGTCCGATCATCGTGGCGACCCCGAAAGGCGGTGGGGGAAACAAGTTTCGCGCCTACGACAAGGCCACGGGCACCGTCCTTTGGGAAACCGCGCTGGCTGCAGGGACCACTGGAGCACCGATGAGCTACATGTGGAACGGCAAGCAGTACATCGTGGTGGCGATCGGCGGCGAGGATCACCCCGCCGAGTTGGTGGCGCTGGGTCTTCCCTGAGGCGCCGCGATCCGGTCGAGCAACGCCATCTGCGTTGCTCGAAACGAGAAGACCAAATCGACGCCCAGGTGGAGCCGCTCCATCCGAACGCCCGCTGGTTTCATGGCAGTTTGGGCGATCTCGCGCGTCGCCGCGGCAACATCACTGCAGCGCTCGACCACTATCGCCGAGCAATCAGGATTTACGATGCGGACGGACGCATTGGGAGACTATGACCGAGCGTTCCACTGGGTTCATCGTGCAGTAGAAGAGCACTCAGTAGTGTTCCTCCAATCTCTACGGCTCGATCCGACGTTCACAGCGATGCGCGCCGACCCGCGGTGGAAAGAGGTGACCCGGCATCTTGAGGAAGAAGAGGCGAGAGGACGTGCTGGCGATCATGCGTTCGAGGGCGAATGAACGCCCGCCCATCGGTTGGTCTTCCCGGGCGCCGGCGAGGCGTAGAATCTGGTCGAGACCGCGGAGGACCCGCCGGCTCAAAAATCAGTCGTTGACGAGGCCGCCGTCGACGTTCCACGACTGGCCGGTCACGTTGCGCGCGGCGTCGGAGGCCAGGAACAGCGCCAATCCGGCGATGTCTTCGGGGCTGTTGGAGCGGCGCAACGGGATCGACGCGTCGATGCGCGCCAGGAAGTCTTCCTCGCTGATCTCCCGGCGCTCGACCGCTTCTTGCATCAGGCCCTCGAGCATGCCCGTGCTCGTCACGCCCGGGCAGATCGCGTTCACCGTGATGTCGAAGCGCGCCAGCTGGGAGGCGCCGACCCGCGTCATCGCGACCACGGCACCCTTGGAGCCCGCATAGGCGACGTTGGAGGTGCCCCGGTAGCCCTTGGCGGCGATCGAGGCGATGTTGATGATCCGGCCGCCGCCCTGCGCGCGCATCTGTCGCGCCACCGCCTGCATGCAAAAGAACAGGCCCTTCGCGTTCACGGAGTGGATCCAGTCCCAGTCGGCTTCCGATACATCGAAGAAACCGAGGCTGCGCGTCACGCCCGCGTTGTTCACCAGCACGTCGATCCGGCCAAAGGCGCCAACCGTCTGCTCGACCAGGCGCTCGATTTCGGAGAGCCTTGCCATGTCGGTCTGAACGAAGTGGGCGGGCCGACCCAGCGCGGAGATCTCGCCCTCGACCTGCTTGCCGGCGTCCGCGTCGATCTCGGCCAGGGCAACGCTGGCCCCCTCACGCGCGTACCGGAGCGCGATGGCCCGGCCCATGCCCGCCCCGGCGCCGGTGACGAGGCAGATCCTGTTCTCGAGCAGCATCCGCCGAGGATACCCACTCGGGGCAGACAAGTGCTTACAATCTCCGCGTGCACGGGACCGCAGCTCCGCTGACCGAGATCGAGGGCCTGACGGACCGTTCCAACCTGACGGGGCTCCTCCGTCTCGGGGCGCACACAGGACTCTTGCTGGGCACCGGGGTCGCCATCCGCCTGACGACTGGGAGCATCTGGGTCGCGCCGGCACTCCTGGCGCACGGGATCGTCCTGGTGGCCCTCTTCGCGGGGCTGCACGAGTCCGTACACCGAACGGCGTTCTCGAGCCGGCGCCTGAGCGACGCGGTGGCCGCGACGATCGGCTTTCTTCAGCTGCTTCCCGCCCGGCACTTCCGGCTCTTCCACCTGGCCCATCACCGCTTCACGGGCGATCCGGCGCACGATCCCGAGCTCGTCACGCCGCGTCCAGCGAGCCTGTCGCGATATGTCCACCACGTCGGCGGCGGGGACAACTGGGCGCAGCGCTTTGGCGAGCTCTGGCGACACGCCTGCGGAAGGGTGTCGGCCCCCTACGTGCCCGAGGTCCAACGCGGGCGCATCGTTCGCGAGGCACGCTGGCACGCGGCAGCCTATCTGGTGATCGCGGGTGGGGCGGTCGCGACGGGGTGGATGGCCCCGCTCCTCTACTGGTGGTTGCCTCTGCTGCTGGGCCAGCCCTGGCTGCGGCTGGTGCTCCTGGCGGAGCACAGCGGCTGCCCGCATGTGCCCGACATGCTCGAGAACACCCGAACGACCTTTACCGCGGCGCCGGTGCGCTTCCTGATGTGGAACATGCCCTACCACGCTGAGCATCACGCCTGTACGGGCGTACCCTTCCACGCCCTGCCGCTCCTGCACGAGCGGCTGGTCGACCGCCTCGGCGTCACGCAGTCGGGCTACGTCGCCTTTCAGCGCACGTATCTACGCGAGCTCGGGAAGAAGGCTTTGGCAGGCGAAACGCGTGCGTCTTAGCGCGATCGTCGAGACTTCGGACGCGCTGCGCCGGACCCGTTTCTCCTCTTCATCGGTGAGGGCAGTCCGATCATCGTAGCGACCCCGAAAGGCGGTGGTGGAAACAAGTTTCGCGCCTACGACAAGGCCACCGGCACCGTCCTTTGGGAAACCGCGCTGGCTGCAGGGACCACTGGAGCACCGATGAGCTGCCTGTGGAACGGCAAGCAGTACATCGTGGTGGCGATCGGCGGCGAGGATCACCCCGCCGAGTTGGTGGCGCTGGGTCTTCCCTGAGGCGCTGCGGGGAGTGGTTCGCCTCCCGCTTGAGAATTAGTAACCGGTCCGTCGGCCCTCAGATTGGTGGTTCCCGACCTACGGAAGATCCGCCCGCGCGGCGTGCACATGAACAGGCGACGCGGTCCATCGCCGACCGGACCCGCTCGCCCACCTGCTACCGCTCCACCTGTGCAAGGCCCGCGAGGACGGTGAGCATGAGCCGCCCCGCCGCGGTGCCGGTATCCAGGGCCTCGTCCACGGAGACGAGGCGCCACCCCCGACGAGCGGATGGACGCGCTGGTCGCCAAGGGGGTGGCAGTCGCCTGATCCCTGCCCTTCAAGGCCGGTCCCATTGCGGGCCGCGCCAGTCGAAGGGTATGTGCTTGGCGGAGTTGACCGTCCACTCGAAGTCATACCCGAAGGCGTCGACCTTGCACACGGTCGACGTGCCCCAGGTCACGAGCTGCGGGCCGGGACCGGTCTCGGATCCAGGCGCATTCATCAAGCGTGGGTACTCGCCCGGGTTGCTGGTCGGCCCGACCAGCGCCTCGGCCCAGGCCTTCACCTTGCCGGCAATTTCCACGCCCCAGCGGGATTGATCGGGGGTGATTTCGAAGGTTATCGCCGCGCGCTCGATCCCCAGCACCTGGCGCCCTTCCGAGAACAGGTCCGCCACCATCGACGGGAAGCCGCCCACTCGGCCGCCGATGATTGCGGGAAGCGCCTCGGCCTGACGCTCGTCGGCCCGCTCGTCGATGTAGATGCCGGCCGCGCCCTTGGCTTCACCCGCCCAGAGATGGCCTTCCCAGCGCCCGACCCGCACCATGCTCAGGCCGTCGAGCCGGACATCGCCGTAGTAGCCCTCGCGCACGTGCCAGAAGAGCACGGACTCGCAGAAGTTGTTGTCCGGCGGCTGGGCGAAGGTGCACGGGCACGCGATGGCGCAGCTGCAGTTGTCGAACCAGTCGCCGACGATGTGCCAGTTCACGATGTCAGCCATGGGCTTTCCCCTGTGCGAGCGAGACCAGGAGAAGAAGCTTACTCAATCCCCCGGGTGGAAACACGAAGCACGTCAGGAGTATCGGGCTCGCGGCCCCGAGAGTGGCCCGGAGGCCAGCTAGCCCACCAAGGGCTAGAATGGGCAGTTCACGGGAGACCGCCCGCGCTAGGCAGTGCGCGGCGTCGCTGGCTCCTGGGTCTTCCGGCGTGACTCGAGGCCCCGGCTCATGCAGGCTGCCACACAACTCCACGGTTATCGCAAATTCTGGGCCCACCGGGACTCCGCGAGCGCGAAGTCCTTTCGCACCCAGCATACTCGCGCGGAGACGGCAGATTTCGCGGCCGGCCGGAAGCCGGAGCGCACGACCAAGAAAGCAGGCCGGCGGTGCTCTACAGACCGGCGTGCAAGGCGGAGCTGATGCCCCTGAATTCGCCGGTCGGGGTCGAAGTCGAGCCGCTGGCCCCCCACCTGGGGGCGCGGGTCAGCGGGTTGAAACTGGGCGCACGGATGTCGGACGAATCGTTCGCAGCTCTTCGCGCGCTGCTAGATCGATACCACGTCCTGGCGCTCCCGAACCAGGAGCTGGAGCCAGAGACGTTGCGTGCCGTCACGGCGCGCTTTGGCCCCTGTTCGATCACCACGCCGATGAGGGGGTGCTGAAGGTCGATGGGGTGCCGGAGGTCCTGGAGATGCGCAAGGAGCCGGACGGCACGCGCCTGTTCGGCGGCAGCGACTGGCACGCCGACGTGACCTTTCGCTCGCCGTGCGGCCTGGTCTCGATCCTGCCTGCACGGATCATCCCATCGATCGGCGGCGACACCGGCTTTGCGAGCAGTGTGGCCGCCTTCTCGGCTCCGAGTCCCGGTTTGCAGCGGCTGCTGCAGCGAATGCGCGCAGTGCACAGCTAGGCGGCCTGGGCCAACCCGATCACCCGGAGCACAGCGCAGTTCATCCGCTGGTACGCTGCCATCCAGAAACCGGCGTCGAGGGCCTGTACGTCAATCGCATGTTCGGGACACGCTTCGAGGGCATGACCGAGGCCGAGAGCCGCCCGCTGCTCGAGTTCCTCGACCGCCACACGACCCGACCCGAGTTCACCTGCCGGGTGAGCTGGGAAGTGGACCAGGTGGCTAGGGCACGAGCCTGGCTCCTCGCGACGAGTCTTCGCGATAGCACGGACCTGCCTCTGATACGCTTAGTTTCGCCTCGGCCAGACAGGCCTGGGTTTCTGGAGAAGTGGCTACGAATTCTTGGAGTCGATGACAGATGATTGAAGAAAAGAATGAAATCCGCGACGGCATGCGAATCGATTGGGACGTTCCTATTGAGATGGACGACGGCCTTGTCTTGCGAGCAGATGTCTACCGGCCAATTGAAGAAGGAAAGTCCCCTGTGATCCTGAGCCATGGGCCGTACGCCAAAGGGATCGCCTTCCAGGAGGGCTACAAGGATCAATGGGAGCGCATGGAGAAAAACCACCCAGACGTGGCCGCAGGTTCCACCAACAAGTATCAGAACTATGAAGCGATGGACCCCGAGAAGTGGGTGCCGGACGGGTACGTCTGCGTGCGGGTAGACTCGCGCGGCGCCGGCCGCTCACCGGGCTATATCGACCACTTCTCCCCTCGCGAGACGAAGGATCTCTTCGACTGCATCGAATGGGCGGCCATCCAGCCCTGGAGCAACGGAAAGATCGGACTGAACGGCATCTCGTATTACGGGATGAACCAGTACCAGGTGGCGTCACATCAGACGCCTCATCTGGCGGCGATGTGCGCCTGGGAGGCCGCCGCCGACTGGTACCGTGACAGTACGCACCACGGCGGGATTCGACAAACTTTCTGGGACAACTGGTCCGATATGCAGGTCAAGACGGTCCAGCACGGAGTCGGCGAACGTGGACGCAGAAGTCCCGTCACCGGTGAATGGGCGGCCGGCCCTGAGACGCTCCCCGAAGAGGAGCTGGCCAAGAATCGTTGCGATATAGAGGGCGACATCGTCTCCCATCCCCTCGATGACGACTACCACAGGGCCCGTTCTCCCGTCTGGGAGAAGGTCACCACGCCGTTGCTAACCGCGGGAAACTGGGGGGGCCAGGGTCTGCACCTGCGAGGGAACGTGGAGTGTTTCGTCCGGGCCGCGTCCGAGCAAAAATGGCTCGAGATGCATGGACTCGAGCACTGGACGCACTTCTACACCGATTACGGCCGCAAGCTCCAGAAGCGTTTCTTCGACCACTTCTTGAAAGGTCTCGACAATGGATGGCTGGACCAGCCCCGCGTCCAGCTCCAGATCAGAAGGGTCGACGGCTTCGTGGAGCGCCTCGAAAACGAGTGGCCCCTTGCGCGGACTCAATGGACCCGATTCTACCTTGATCCAAATGGATTCAGGCTGAGCCGGGATCCCGTCAATGTCGCGGGATCCGTTGAGTACGACCCCATGGGCGAGGGGCTGACGTTCCTTTCAGCGCCGCTCGAGGAAGAGATGGAAATCACCGGCCCGAGCGCGGCCAAGCTGTTCTTGTCCTCCTCCACAGAAGACGCCGACGTCTTCCTCGTGCTTCGAGTGTTCGCCCCCGACGGGGAAGAGGTCGTCTTTCAGGGCCTAATCGATCCTAACACGCCGATCGGCCAGGGCTGGCTGCGAGCATCGCACCGCAAGCTCGATCCCAAGCTGACGGAAGAATACCGCCCCTACCATACCCACGATGAGAAACAACCATTGGCGCCCGGTGAAGTCGTCGATCTGGATGTCGAGATCTGGCCGACGTGTATCGTCGTACCTGCTGAATACCGGATTGCCCTGAGCGTGCTGGGGCGGGATTACGAGTACGCTGGCGAGACCGGCGGAACCCTGGGGACCATGAAGAATGTATTCCAGGGTTGTGGTCCCTTTCTTCATGATGACGTCCGGAACCGGCCGCCCGAGATTTTCTCAGGTAACGTAAAATTGCATTTTGGCCCCGAACAACCGGCCCACGTCCTCCTTCCCATCATCCCGCCCGCGTAGGTGCCGTCTACGTCCCGCCTATAATTCTTGACACTGTCCAAAGTGGGCACATGATGCGATCCCCCCGGGCCCTCGGACGACTCGATCGGACGGGAAGGCCACTGTCAGGACGCGATTGTGCTGGCGGGATAGCCCTCTCGTCTGAGGGACCCGCCCCTTGATCCAGCCCCTAGAGCCACGCTGAGCGGAGCGTGTTCATCACAGCAGAAGCCGTAAACCAGCTGCGCCAGTTCCGGCTGAAGGCGAGACGGAGCGGCGACGACGATTGGGTCTTTCAGGGCCGACAAACAGGCGAACGCTGGACATGTCTGTTGGGCTCTTACGACCCACGGATTCTGGCCCTGACTCCCGGCGCCGTTGCGACTCCCTCCGAGTTCTGGAAGCAGGTGCGAGGGGGAGTGCAGCTCGGCCTGGAACGCGCCCAGCGTCCCATCGTCGAGGCGGGTGTGAAGAGCGATCTCTATCTCGAACAGGGAGGAGGATAGGGAGAAGAGGGCTTTCGGGTTCTGACAGTGGCCTTCCCGTCCGATCGAGTCGTCCGAGGGCCCGGGGGGGATCATGCCGGACCTGCGCTTGATGAGCGAGGCTACCCACGAGATATTCGGACAGATCGTGCTCGACGGCGTCTAACGCACAGCCCGGGCCCAGACACAGACGACGGGCGAGGGTGCTGTGGATACAAGCACCCGACATTGCTATAGATTCTCGCTCGCGCCCCCGTAGCTCAGCTGGATAGAGCACCTGACTTCTAATCAGGATGTCGCACGTTCGAGTCGTGCCGGGGGCGCCAGACATTCTCGATTAGATACAGCACGTTGAACTCGACCGCGGTGGTCAACGCCACCTTCGAAGTCGAGATTGACAGCTTAGTGACAACAGCGAACGGTCGCTTAGGCTGAGTAAACCTCAGAAGACCGTCACGCCGAACAACGGGCTGTTACAGGGACCGACCTGCTTTGTCATCGCCACGTTCGTCCCGCTGGTGGTCGATCTCTGGACGTTCAAGACCGTGTTGCAGCCCTGGGTCGCGGCGATCGAGAACTGACCACTCGTGTTCGGCTTCTGATAGCCCCAGAGGTTCAGGGTCCCGTCACCATCGATGTCCGACTCGCCGACGGCGAAGAACTGGCTGCTCGGACGCGGCGAGTCCGTGGCAACGATGTAGCTGTAGTACACATCGCCCTCGGGCTCCCAGCCGATGAAGCAGTGCCCCGGGTCTCCGGCCTGAGGGGGAACGTTAGGACACGGGGTCCACGCTCGCTTCTGGGAGCTCGGGGCGGTGGCGGGGTTCAGCGGCCAGGTCATGTACGTCCCGATCTCGGAGTAGTAGGCCTCCTCGGCGGTGCGTATCGCAGAGAGGTTGACCTTGCCCTCGCCGACCTTTGAGCGCATCTGAAACTTCAGGAAGTTCGGGATGGCGATGCCGGCGAGGACTCCGATGATCGCGACCACGATCATCAGCTCGATCAGAGTGAATCCCTGCCGACACCGGACCCTACCCGTATGCGTCTCGTGTCCGACCGCCTGCTCGGTACTAGCCAACTTTGCCTTGACGCTCTCTTGCATCTTGAACCTCGCGTCCCTCTCTGAGTCATCGAGTCTGTGGGAATATTTCCCACACTTATCGGTGCAATCTGAGCGGGTCTTGAGCCGGGCCTGATCCGTCTGTATGCACGCCCACTTGGACGAAATGTTGCGGGCTCGAGAGGCAACAGGTCCGAAGTCCGAGCCTACGCCGCGATCAATTCCCCAGCGCCTCCAGGATAAAGCGGACGAACGCATGCGCCGCTTCCTCGGTGATCTCACCATGATTCGGGTCATAGATGTAACGACCCTGCTCATAGCCGATTGAGCCAAGGCCCTTTTGCACCGACTCGCAAAGGTCCTTGTCCTCGATCCCGACCGGTCCCCAATCAGGCTGGAAGCTCACTCCGTCCTCATCACCGGACAGTCTGAATTTCTCGTAATTGCCGAGCCGAGTCCGATCGTGTCCCTCGGGCACGGCGAAAACCGCGATACTGAGAGCCGGCTCTTCTCCGGTGGAAAACGAAAGCGTCAGGTTGGGGAAAATCGTCCAGAAAATCTGCTCGCCGCTATTTTCGCGTCGCGTTCCGCTCTTTTGTTTTGCCCAGAGGCGGTGCCCTTCATAGGTCAGGTCATCCATCGTCAGGTCTTTTACGAAAGTCGGGTGCGCCACGCGGCAGTGATGGCATTCCAGAAAGTTCTCCATGACGATCTTCCAGTTTGCCTTGACCGGATACATGCCCTCTAGAGGGCTCACCTCGGATGTCGTTGCCGTTTTGTCCACGCGGACCAGCTGGTCGAATTCTGGAATTTCCTTCCGGAAATCCTTAATGAGATCAGTGACCTGATCGCCGAACGGCTCTGCATTCATGTCCAGATTGAAGAAAACAAACTTGTCGGCGATCACTTCGACACGAACCGGCTTCAGGCGGATGGCACCGACGTCGAACCCGACAGTCGTCTTGGTGCCGCGAGCGTTTTGCAGGGTGCCATCCAAGCGGTAGACCCAGGCGTGGTAGGGACATCTGATTGTCGTGACCTTGCCGCAGCCCTTGAGCAGCTGATGCCCGCGGTGCTGGCAGACATTGTGGAATCCCTCTAGCTCGCCGTCCCTGCCACGGATGAGGATCACATTCTGGTCGATCAGATCGGCCGTGATGTAGTCGCCCGGCTCCTTCAAGTCGCCGACCCATCCGGCGTAGTGCCACGTCTTGTAAAAAAGCTGGCGCTTTTCCAGCTCGAAAATCTCGGGATCCAGATAGGCCTGGCTTGGCAATGTAAAGGTCTGCGAAGGATCTGCTGTCACCTGATGCGAGCGGAGCTTTGTCTGGGTGTTCATAGGATCCCCTCGAAATTGTTCGAGTTGGGTAAGCCGGGGCACGGGATTATAGAATTTCCTTGGTGCCGGCGTCATTCGGCTAGCAGGCCCATTAGCCGGTCCCTGAACGACAAGGTTGCGGCGGCGGCAAGAGCTGTGCCCGCGGCGATGCCGACGTATACCGCTCGGATTCCGAACGGCTCGGTGAGCGCTCCGATCTGTCCGGATAGCCAAATGCCGACGCCGCCGAAGAGCAGCCACGCGCCCAGACACCTGAACGTGACTTGCGCGTTTGGAACGCCGCGGGCCGCCGCTTGGATCGGCACTCGACTGAAGCGTTCTTGAACGACACAGCAAGCGGGGTCGGCGGTGGCTGAGCTTGGCTACGCTCGTCATCGCGGCCACAGGGAGATGGACTACAGACGATCGGTAGGTCCACCGATAGAGAAGCGCTGAAAGAGCCAGGGGGACGAGGAGACTCCACAGATGCGACCTATCGCAGCGATGACCCTTGGACTCTTGGTGGCAACCGGCTGCGCATCCAGGGCGGAGCTGGATCGTGTCGCCGACGAAGCCGCGCGTCAGCAGAGAGTTGCCGCCCGCAATCACGAGCGAGCGAACAATGCCGAGGCGCAACTCAGGCGGATGCAGGCTGAGCTTCGCAAGGCGAAGGAGCAGGCCAGGCGTGCCGCGAAGGCATGTGAGCCCGCCCCTCCCGCGTCCAAGAGCCGTGAGATCGACCCTGAGGCGATCGAAAACTGTGTGGCCACGATGCGGATGCTCACTCCGGACGGCGGAAGTCAGAGGGAGTGGCTTCGCGCATGTGGCCATCTCGGCCGCTGAGGTTTCAGTGCGCGAAGCCCGCAGCCCGTTTCTGGTGCGGCTTATCGCGAAGCGTCCTGACTGCTATTTCGGATGATCTTTGTCGAGGAGCGACAGGACTTCGGGCGAGTCGGCGAGCCAGGTGTTCAGGCGCTTGGTGAGAAGGCGACGGCGCTCCCGGCCTTTACGATGGCGCCGGCCAGTCGCGTGGAGTGCTGGTTGGGAAACTCGCGCTCATTCAGCCGCCGGATTACCTGGTCGAGCCAGGGAACGTGATCGAGGCGGCCGCGCGAGACGTGCGTCTGGAGCACGCTTAGCTCGCGCCACGTCACGAGCCTGTTCCAGAGTTTTCCTGGGTCCTCGAGCACCGAACGCCACAGCGCAGCGGCCCGAGTCGGGCTTGACAGGATTGCGAGGCCGCTTGCGAGGACTTTGGGGGCGACACGATCGAGTGTGGAAAAGACCTGGACAACGGAGGGGCTGAAGTCCTTCGACGCCGGCGAGAACTCGATCGCTGGGATCGAAGCAATGATCGGGATCAGCTCCGGCGCGACCAGGGCCACCCTCGCGAGACCCGCGCTATCGTATGCTCTGGCGTGACTCTCGAACGCGGCGCTTCGCAGCTCGGGCTCCGTCAAGGACCGGATCGTTCGGGCCCGAACCCGCTCGACCACGTAGTCTCGGAGCGCCTCCTGAAGCAGGATCGTCGTTCTCCAGACCCACTTCCGCGTGACGGACCTCATCCTCAGGAGCGGGTTACCATGGAACGCGAGGTTGTAGGCCTTGCCGTAGCCGATCAGATAGCCGCGCCGACCCCAGGGCCCGAGCCAGGCGTCCAGCTCCTCGTAGAAGCGATAGGTCGTCGTGGCTCGTGGATGGCCGGCGATCACGGACGTGAGCTCCGCGTGAACGAGTTGTACGGTGTCCTCATCCGATTGGATGCTGGATCTGGGAGGTAGGGCGAGGGGCGTGCGCGTCAAGACATCACGATATCCGATGAGGGACCGGACGGGGAGGTGGTAGACTCGACGCGTGCGTGAAGTGTGCCCTGGGATCTGGACGTGGGATTGGTTCTCCGAGCCCCATGGCTACGACTTCCACGGCACTCTGGTCGTGCACGAGGCGGGCAACCTCTGCATCGATCCGGTCGAGCCCGTTGCTGACGAACTCGAGGAGCTAGCGAAACAGGGAGTGACGAGGATCCTGATCACGAATCGCAACCACGCGCGCGCGGCGAACCTCGTGCGGGAGCGCACGGGAGCTCGGGTCGCGATCCATCCGGCAGACGCCGCGCACGCACGAGATCAGGACTTGCAGATCGACGACGAGCTGGAAGCCGGACAGCGCGTGGGGCCGTTCGAGATTGTCGCTGTTCCGGGCAAGTCCCCGGGGGAGATTGCCTTGCACGACCCGGCGCGGCGCCTGCTCGTCGTGGGCGATGCCGTGATCGGAAACCCGCCAGGGGAGCTCTCGCTGCTCCGAGAGCGCGTCATGGACGATCCACCGCTTCTGCGGGGGAGCGTCCGCCAGCTGCTCGAGCTCGATTTCGACACGGTCCTCGTCGGCGATGGCGTGCCAATTCTCGAAGGGGCTCACGAGCAGCTGCGCGCGCTGGTAGCCGGCTTCCCGACCGCCTGAGCTGCAGCCGAGCCAGATGTCGTCACCGCCATCCATCCAGCTGACGCCCAGGCAGTTCGGTGCGGGCAACGCTGCGGTAACGCTGGCGGCAATGAGCTTTCTCGTCTGGCTGGTCTACTTCCACGAGGGGGACGGGACCGCGTCACGGGGCGCATCGCTGCCGCTCATCAACGCGCTCCTGAACGGCACGAGCGCGGCGCTGATCTCCTGCGGTCTCTGGGCGATCCGGAGGCGCAAGCGAACGCTGCACATGCGGTTCATGCTCGCCGCCTTTGCCTCGTCAGCGCTGTTTCTCGCGAACTACGCCTACTACCACTTCTCTCACGGCGATACGCACTTCGCGGGCCAGGGCAGCGTGCGCCCGATCTACTTCTCCGTACTCATCAGCCACATTACTCTCTCCGTCGTTACGTTCCCAATGATCCTGACGTCGCTCTACCTCGCGCTCAGCAATCGGCTCGCCACCCACCGGCGCCTCTCCAGGTGGACGTGGGCCGGGTGGATGTACGTCTCCGTCTCGGGAGTGTCGGTCTACTTCATGCTCCACGTGGTGCGCTGGTAGCTCGGGCCAGACGAGTACGTATAATCGGCGGGAACTGAAGTAGAGATCCTAGTGCGCCGATTCTCGCTGCTCTTCGTTGTTGCTCTTCTCGCTCCGGCCTGTGCCCAGGCGCCTCCGGAGCCTGGAACGTGGGGCTACTCTATGCCCGCTCGCCAGCTCGCGAGAGTCGCGTACGACGAGGGCCCGTATGGGCGCAACGCGATTGTCTGCGTGCCCACGACCGCAGGCGCCGGGCTGGCTGCCGTGGTCGCGGCCCCGGTTCTCGCGGTTGGGTACATCGTCGTCGTTCCGCTTGATCTCGCTGCTTACGGGATGGGCTGGGCGGACGAGCAAGGCGGAGCGTGGCCCATGATGGGCGTCCTGACCGACGTCGGCTGGCTGGCCGCAGACGTCGTGGGCTTTGCCACCGGTACAGCCTTCCTCCCCTTTTCCTACATCGCGGACGAGAGCCGGGCGTGTGCGTCAAGCAATGGCGCGGCGGACCCGCAGCGATAGCCCGGCTCAATGCGCGCTGCAGCCACGATCGTGGGGCTTGCGCTCTTTGCGGGGCTGCTCTGGTATGGGTTGAGCCAGGAGGTGCGGGTAGAGTGCGACGCGTGTTTCACCTTCAAGGGTCGCACCGAGTGCCGGGTCGGACGGGGAGACAGCGAGGACACGGCGATCGCGAGCGCGAACACCTCCGCCTGCGCGGCGCTCGGGAGTGGCGTTACCGACGCCCTGCAATGCGGAGTCACGCCGCCGACGACGGTACGCTGTGAGGCGCTCTGAGGCTCTCGCAAGTAGGCGCGAATCCGCTCTTCCTCCGGATCACTTGCTGCTGAGCGCGTCGAGATCCACCCGCAGGCTGCGGACCACCCCACCGTGCAGGTCGTGGACGTTCAGCGTTGCGAATCGGTCGGTCCAGTCGAGATCGATCGTTCCGAAGTTGTCCCTGCCAAAGGTCTCGCCGAGCTGATAGGGACCCCGCTCGGTCGGATCGGCGAATGAACGGTTGAGCGAGCTCGAGGTCAGCTCGTAGAGGGGATAGGGCACATCGGAGCGCTTGAGGTAGAGGGCGGCCCGGTGCCGGTCTCCGCTCACGAGGATCACCCCGCTCGTACGCGTCTCCCCGATGAGCTCGTAGAGCCGTTCGCGCTCGAGTGGGAAGTTCCCCCAGCGCTCCTTGGCCTGCCCGGCAGCGATCACCTGCACGGACGAGACGACCAGACGCACGTCGGCTGGCCGGCTGAGCTCCTCGCGGAGCCAGGACCATTGCGCTTCTCCGAGCATGGTCTTGCTCGGATCCCTGTCCGGGAGGTATCGCCGCGCCCCCTCGCTCGTGTCCGGGTTCCGCAAGAGGGGGCTCCGGAAGTAGCGCGTATCGAGCATGACGACCTGCAGCCGCCTGCCAGGGGGACCGAAGAGCCAGGATCGGTACAGCCCGGGGCGGCGGGCGCGGGGATCGTCATCGGAGATGTTCCAGAACTCCAGGAACTGACGTTCGGAGTCCTCTTTGTGGGGGTAGTCTCCGCCCGCGTCGTTCTCTCCCAGGTCGTGATCATCCCAGATCGGCAGGACGAGAAACCTCGCTCGGAAGTCGCGAAAGGCAGCCACGCGGTCGAGTGCCGCGTACGCCGCCGCAAGGTGTGCGGGGTCGCCTCGCACGAACACAGGTCGTCCCTGCGGACCGGGCGCGAAGTCGCCATAGACGACGTCTCCGTTGAAGATGAAGAGGTCGGGGTCGCTGGCTGCGATCGCCTCCCAGATCGGCTGAGGTCTCAGCTGCTCGGCGCAGCTCCCGATGGCGATCCGCGATGCTGGGGGTTCGGCGCCGCAGCTGGGGAGTGCCGACCAGAGCAGCGCCGTGATCAGGGCTTGCGCGTGTCTGCCAGAAATCAGGAGAGCGGCTCGAAGACGCTTTCGCTGGGCGCGCCGAGCCCCGCAAGGCGTTCGATCGAGAGCTGGGGATCCGGGCGGCTCCCCTCGAGGACGTGCTGCGCCACGAGCTCGCCCAGAACAGGTCCGAGCTTGAAGCCGTGTCCCGAGCCACCGCCGACGAGCCACAGGTTCTCCGCCTCCGGGTGCGTATCCACCACCAGATGGCTGTCCGCGGTGTTTGTGTACTGGCAGACACGGGCCTCTAGCAGCGGCGCATCTCGCAGACCGGGGAAGCGCCGCGCGACGAACGCGCGGGCCGCCTCGATCCCCTCGCTGGTGGGGTGACGATCGCCACTCGTAGGATCGAAGGGGGGACCACGCTGGTCATCGGCAACCTTGAAGCCGCGATGTTCGCTCGCGGGCAGCCCGTAGTAGCCGAGCTCCATGTCGATCCAGATCGGGAGCTCCGCCTCGGAGAAGGTCGTTCCGGGGGGTGTGCCAAAGTAGTGCACCTCCTGCCGCGAGATCCGCAACGAGTTCCCGAGGATCTGCGGGAAGAGCTCGGGCAGCCACGGGCCGCAGGCGAACACGAACGCGTCCGCCTCGAGCCGTGAGCCATCGGAGAGCTCGACGGACTGTAAGGAGCCGCTGTGGATCTTGCCCGGCCGCGCCTCGAGCGTCCTGCAGTCGCCGCCTTCCTCTGAGAACCTGCGCGCCACTGCCTGGCAAGCCTGTCGGGCGAAGAGCGTGCCGGCCTCCTCCTCGACGTGAACACTCTTTATTCCCTCGAACGAGATCTGCGGATAGCGCACTCGCGCCTCGGCCGGATCGAGCGTCTCGACCGCGAGACCGAGCTCCGCGAGCTGAGGCAACGCAGCGCGCACGTAGCTGTCGTCGTCGCCGCACAGCCAGAGCGCCCCCACCCTGCGATAGAGGCGTGTCCCCCAGCTCGCGTCCGCTTCTCGCCAGAGCTCGAGCGCGCGTGCCACCCAGGTCGTGTAGAGGCGACCGCCCCCGTAGATGGCGCGGATGGCGCGGGTCTCCCCACCCGAGCTGGCGCGGGAGTTTCCCGGTCCCCACGCGTCGAGCAGGGTGACTCGGGCACCAGCACGGCGCAGCCAGAGCGCGGCCCAGCCCCCGAAGGCTCCCGCGCCCACGACCGCGATTCGTCGAGACTCCGCCATGCGTCAGTCCTCCGGCACCTCTATGCAGCGCACCAGCTCGGCCTACTCGTCGAGGAAGTTGGGGCGTCTCTTCTCGGAGAACGCGAGCGGACCCTCGATGCTGTCCTTCATACCGCGCAGGTTCTGCTCGAGTGCGGAGCCGAAGCGCATCGAGGTCGTGGGGTCCATCGTAGCGCCGCGATAGACCAGTTCCTTGTTGTTGCTCACGGCACGTGGACCCATGTCCAACATTCGGTTGGCGAACTGCAGGGCTAGGCTCATGAGTTCATCCTTCGGAGCAACGGCCTGTGCCCAGCCGATCTGGTGACAGCGTTGCGCATCGTACTGGGTGTCTCCCCAGAGTGTCAGCTCCAGGGCGCAGCCGAGCGGCATCTGCCGGCAAAGCGGTGCCATCCACGCGGCGCCGGGCATGTTCCAGCGCGTCTCCGCGATCCCGACGCGCGCGTGCTCCGCCATCAAGCGTATGTCGCACTGCATGGCGAGCATGAAGCCGCCCGCGACCGCAAAGCCGTTGATCGCGGCGATGGTAGGCTTCCACAGGCCGAGCGTCTCGGACATGTTGACGATGCCGAGGCGACCCATGCCCCGGGTTGGGGGTGCTTTTCCGGAGGCCTGGGCCTGACGGATCTCCGCGGTCTCGATCAGATCTGCGCCGGCGCAGAAGGCGCGGTCTCCGGCACCCGTCAGGATCGCCACTCGCGCCTGCTTATCATCGCGATAGGTCTCGAAGGCGTCGGTCAGCGCGAACGCCATGCCGTTCCCGAGTGCATTCATGCGGTGGGGCCGGTTCATGGTGATCACCCAGATCCTGCCGTCCTCGTGAACGTCGATCAGGACGACGTCGCCCTCCTGCTTCAGATCGCGCCCCGTCTCCATTGCCATCTCTGTCTCCCCGAAGCAGACGTGCTCCAAGGGATCGTATCCGAATCGGGATGCCGGGCTCTACTGGCTCAGCGGCGTAGCGCGCGGCGCAATGCGTTCGCAACGACGTCGGGGAGGCGATTCATGCGGTGCTCGGTGAGCGTGTCCGGGCCGCCCCAGATCGGAAGGGCGCGGCCGATGGCGGCGAGGGAGTCGTAGACGATGAAGCGCGCGAGGATGCGGGTGTCGCCCGTGCTGCAGGCGATGAGCTCGGCGGGGAAGGCCGTGTTTCCGGCCACCGGGAGCGTGCCTACTCCGAGCGCGATCAAGGGCAGTGGCTGGCCGCTGAGTACCGACTGGACCAGGCGCTCCAGCGTGTAGGCCGTGCGAGCCACGGCTCCTCCGCTCACGAGCACGAGCGCCACGACCCACTCGTCGAGCGTTCCGAGAAGGAAGAGAGCCGGGACGACCCACCACTGAAGCAGCTTTACGAACGGCTTGAGCATGAGGTGTACGCCAAAGTCGCCTATGTACGCGCTCGATGCGTCGCGTCCGAGCTCCGCGTGAAGCTGCTCGACCAGCGCTGGCTCGAGAAACCCGCGTGCCTCCCAGGCATCGAGCCGACGGGAGACATAGCTGCGTGAGAGCTCTGTGCGATACGACTGAGAGGTCATGAAACTCCAGCCGCGCGCGAGAGCGCGGCGTGGATCGAGGTGTCGCAGTCGCTGCCAGGCGCGTCGGAACGTCTCGCGCAGGTGAGCGATCGTCGCCGCGCCTGCAGCTACGAGCAGGTGCAGCGTCCAGCGCGCGCGGTGCTCGATGTACCAGCGCGCCTCGGACTCCGTGATGCGTCCCTGCGCGCGGTGCGCCGCGATGCCGCGCTCGTGACGTGCGAGCGACTTCCAGCGGAGCTGCCGGTGCTCCAGCTCGTCGACGGCAGCGGACAGCTCCTCGAGAGGCTTGCGCCCGAGCTCCTTCTCGAGCTCCTCTGCCCGCTCGTCGAGGTAGCTGCGGAGCTGGTGCATGTTCGTGTCGTCGAACAGGGCGCGCCCATACTGCCAGCAGCGCGGCAGGTAGAAGCGGAGCTGCGCGCGCAGACTGCACGAGAAGAGCGCCGGCACGCCCGACTCGAGATCGATCCACACCCAGCGCGGCGGGCCGTCTCCGTCACGCAGCATGAAGTTGCTGGCCGCGACGGGATTTCCGCGTCCCGCTTGCCAGACCATGCCGTCGAAGCCCGCCTGCTCCAGGTGGCGCTGCAGGGGAGCCATGATGCCGGTCACCAGATCCTCGAGCCGATCAGCTGAGCGCCCGGGACCGCGTAGCGGGAGGTGCCGACCCTGGATGAACTCGCAGCGGAGCTCGTAAGCCTGCGCCTGCTCGTTCCAGGCCGACCCATAGGTAGCCGGCAGCGCGAGCCTTCCGTTGAACCAGAACTCGACCAGGTGCGTCAGGATCTGGCGTCTCGCGAGGGCGGCGGCGATGGCGTGCTCGTTCCAGCCGTACGGATTCGGAGCGCCGTCGAGCGCGTAGAAGACCAGGCGGCTGAGCGAGTCGGGCGTGAAGATCTTGTGCGCTACGCGCCGCCCGTCTTCGTCTCCGACGTAGACGTTGGCGGAGCGTCCCCGGCCGATCCACTGCAACGAGCGGCTACCTGTGGATCAGATTCGGGTAGGGTAGCTTACCAGTCCGTATGTACGTGGCAGCGATCCCCGCATTCTCACGACAGTGCTGCTTCTCCCAGCGGTCTCTGGGGAGGCAGTCGACCGTGAACGTGACCCCCCTGCGCGCGGAACGACGCGTGACTTTGTACCCGAAGCGGGTCTCGTCGCGAGGCGGGTGGTAGGTCTGCAGAACGGAGTTCGTCGCCCTCTTGATCTTCATCGAGCTGAAGCGGGTCATGAAGCTGTGAGCACGTTTCCATGCCGTCCGGTCCAGGGTGCGGGCCATCCGGAAGGTTGTGGGCGCAGAACGCATCTCGCGGAGATAGGCGGCGTGTTCGGGAGGAGCTGAGACACACGCAGATGCGACAACAGCGAACGCCAGCGCGATCTTTGGAACCCGCAAGTGCTCGCGCGGTATCGACGCGCCGTTCGTGGATCTTTCCAGCACGGTCAGTAGCCGTAGGAGACGCCCGTGAAGAACCGGTGGATCTCGTAGTCGCGGTACGAGGTCCCCGTGCTGCGGTTCGAATCTCGCTCCAAGAATCCATAGCGGGCGAACAGTGAGAGGTTGCCGGACACCACGTATCGGGCGAGAAAGCTGGCCCGGAGCGTGTCGTACTCGAGCTCTTCGGTGGGCACGTGGCCCAGACGCTTGTCGTAGTCCCTCTGGCCATAGGAGACGCTTGCCCGGAGTGCCCACTCGCGTCGAGGAGTCGCGGCAACTCCCAGCAGCCACCTGCGGTCTTCGTACGATTCGAAGCCCTCGAAGCGGTCGTCCTTGGTCTTGAAACGGTAGCCGCCGAACAGCTCGAGATTGTCGCTTGCGCGCCACCCGAGCTCGAGCGCAAACTTGCGGTAGCGGTGCTCCTCTTCCGGATTCGTGGCGAGCAGGGTCCCGTCCGAGAGGCTCGCGAGCTCTTCGTCGTAGTTGCGAACGACGAGCTCGTAGCCCAGCTCGATGGACGCGCGGCGCCCCCTTCCCCGATACGTGAGGGCCGACCCCGCCTCCCACCAGTCGAGTGAGTTCTCGAGGTTCGTCTCCTTGTAGTCCTTTCTCTTGAGCGGAAAGGACAGGCGCAGCGAGTGGCCTCTGCCAAGCCGGTAACGCACGGAAGGGGAAGCTCGATAGGCGAAGTTCTCGTAGTCTCGCGATAGGTTGGCCCCGAAGGCGTCTACCTCGCTGTCGTTGTCGTGTTTGAGCGAGCCCGATACGGAGAAGCGAACTCGCCTCGACATGCGCGCGGTGTAGCGGGCGCGCAGCTCCTGCCCGTACTCCGCGATGTCGCTGTCTTCGAGAATCGGCGAGCCAACAGCTTTGAGAGACAGGCTGAGCCGGTCGCGGTCGTTGAAGTATCGGAGTGCGGCCGCCTTCACGCCCAGGTCGTACCCGAACGAGCTCTCCTCGCCAGGGCTCCCGAGCGGTGTGGGCCCGGTGCTGGGCGTCTCGTAGATGTTGGAGTCGTATCCCGCAGCGAGCATCCCGAGAAACGTCCAGGCCCAACGACCCTCCTTTGCCCGTTCGTGCTGGCGCTCCCGGAGCTGCGTAGACGCTCTCAGGCCGACCCTTGCGCGCTCGACGGGACTCTCGTCCTGCGCCTGCTCCTGGGTTCTAGCCTCGGGTGCCATCAGGACCACTGCCAGACATACGCACACTAGTGCTTGCGAGCTGCGCATCGCAGTTGCCCTCCAAGGGCTCGCGCCGGGGGCGGCGCCGGGGGTTCAGGTCGCGAGATCGGCGTTCGCGGGCTGGAAGTTGATCAGGGGAGCCGTAGCTCACGGGGCCCGGGGAGCGGCGTGGGAAAATCTCCCTCAAGTTCAGACTGAGGGTTGCCGAGAGACATATGCAACAGGCGTTCTCGGCCCGAATTCAAGCGGCCACGGCGCCGCGAGAGGAGACCCCAAATGGTGTATCTCAGCCTTTTGCAGCGGATTGCAGGGATTCTTGCCGTGGCCTTGTGGCTATCCGTGCCGTTCTCGGCCGGCAGCTCTCATGCAACGGAAATCGGCGAACTGGACCTCATCGCTCAGGGTGAGGACAGCGACTCGGCGGACGCGGACGACGACTCCGCGGACTCCGACTCCGCAGACGTGGACGCGGACGACGAGTCCGATTCCGACTCCATGGACTCCGATTCCGAAGACTCGGAATCCGAAGACGCGGACAGTGACTCGGGCGATTCCGACGCCGAAGAGGATTCGGACTCGAACGATCTGTCCGCGTAGCTCCCCACTGATCCAGGGCCCCGCAAGCTGTTCGCATCAAGAACACCTCACGCGATGGGAGTCGAGGAGCGGAGCGTGGTCTGGGCTGTACTTGCCAACCTACTGCTCGTCGGGACGGCAGCAGCAGTCACGACCCTCGCTCGCGGGGCCCCGGATCAGTTCTACCAGCTCGTTCAGGAAGACGGAGTACTCGAGTGGTGCACATTCTGGGCATTTTTTCTGGCAGCGGGCGTCGGCTTTGCCCACGCATTTCGGGAACGCACGCGCTGGCCATGGTGCGTCTCCGGTCTGGCCCTCTTCTGCCTGCTGGTCGCGATGGAGGAGATCTCCTGGGGCCAGCGACTCTTCGCGTACCGCCCGCCCACGTACTTCCTGGAGCACAACTTCCAGCAGGAGTTCAACCTCCACAATGTCGCGTCGACGGCCTGGCGCAAGCTCGCACTCACGGCGATCATCGCGGGCTACGGCATCGCCTTGCCGCTGCTCCTGCGGATTCCGACGCTGCGCGCCCTGGCATCGCGGCTGGGGCTGCTGACCCCACCGCTTGCGCTTCTACCGTCGTTCATCGCGACCCTGGTGCTGTACCTCTGGTATCCCGTGCGTTTCACGGGCGAGGTCGTGGAGCTCCTGCTCGGCGGCTGCTTCCTGCTCACCTTGCTGGCCACCCAGGCCGGACCGACCTTCGCGGCGAGCGTTGCCGTCTTGGGTCTGGGCCTCGCCAGCACGGGCTGGCTGGTTGTCCGTGGTGCAGCTCCCGAGCTCATCCTACGGACGCAAACCGAGCTCCAGGCACTGGATCGCGATCTTCAGGAGATCGCGATGCGCCGGGAGCGCTCCTTCGCCACGAAGTGCGGCACGCACAAGCGCCTGCACAGCTTTGTCCGGAAGTACGATGTCGACGACCTGCACACTCTGGAGTTCGGGTCGCTGAGCGGGCCCGGTGTTGCGCCCGAGCGAATCGAATACTTCCTGGATCCGTGGAACTCGCCGTACTGGATCCGCGACAAGTGCTCAAAGGACCGCAGTCGCCGGACCGTGTTCGTCTACTCCTTCGGTCTGAATCGGCGGCGCGATTCGTCTCACTGGGAGGTCGCTGGCGACGATCTCGGCACGTACATCACGGCCGTCCCGAACACGCATGAGTGAGAGCGGAGCCGAAGCCCAGCCCCTTGGCACAGCGCCCGTCGCGCTGGTGGCCGCGCTCCGGCGTTTGCTGCGTCCGCTGGTCCACCTGCTTCTGTCTCACCAGATCCAGTACCCACAGCTCGCAAAGCTGCTGAAGAGCATTTATGTGGAGTTGGCGGTCGACGAGTTCCGGATCGATGGCCTGCCTCCGACCGACAGTCGCGTGACCCTGCTCACCGGGATCCATCGCAAAGAGGCCAAGCGCCTGCGCGAGACGGTGCCCGACGCGGAGCGCGCTCCGCCGTCCGTCACACTCGGCGCGCAGCTAGTGGCGCGCTGGATCGGATCCCCGGAGTTCCGGGCTGCCGATGGGGCGCCCCTGCCGCTTCCCCGCACGTCCACGAAGACCCCTGCGCCGTCGTTCGACCGGCTCGTCGCATCGGTCAGCAAGGACATCCGCTCTCGCTCCGTCCTCGACGAGTGGCTGCAGCTCGGTGTCGTGCACATGGACGCCGAGAATCGTATCTGCCTCAACGTCGACGCCTTCGTCCCGGAGAAGGGGTTCGATGAGAAGGCCTTCTACTTCGGCCGGAACCTGACCGATCACATGGCGACGGCTGCCCGGAACCTGAACGGCGAGGACGCCCCCCTGCTGGAGCGGGCCGTCTACTACGGAGGGCTGACCGACGATTCCGTTTGCGAGCTCCAGACACTGTCCAACGAGCTCGGCATGGAGGCACTCCGGGCCGTGAACGAGCGGGCTCTGGAGCTCAAGCGGCGTGACGCCGATCGGTCGCACGCGTCTCGGCGCATGACGCTGGGTGTCTACTTCTACGAGGGCTCGGTCGAGGATCACGATGACAGCTCGAGCTAAGGCGCGCGAAGCGACCGCGGTGCTCTGGTGTCGGCTCGCCGTCCAGCTGTGTGCGGGCTTGCTCAGCGCTCTTATCGCGGGCCACGCTGTGGCGGCGGACTTTCGCGAGGAGGGACTGGGAGGCACCGGGGTCGCACCGCTGGACGAGGGGGTCGGAGGCACCGGGCTGACGGCCGGCGGCGACGACGACGGAATCGGCGGCACCGGGATCATGGGAACGATCACCGGTTTCGGGAGCATCCTGGCCAATGGCCTCAAGGTCGAATACGACGACGGAACGCCGGTCGAGATCGATGGCCAGCCCGCCAGTGCAGAAGAGCTGGCGATCGGTCAGGTCACGACGATCGAGGCGGTAAGGATCGGTGAGGAGCTGCGGGCGCGCCGAATCTCTCTACACTTCGAAGTAACGGGTCCGCTCGCCGGCTTCGATCTGGCACGCGGCGAGCTCTCCATGCTGGGCCAGACCGTAAAGCTCGGCTCCGGCGCGCGCGTGTACGACCGCGGACGGGGCCAGTCCCTCGAGGTGTCCGATCTCCGAGTGGGTGACTTCGTCCGCGTGAGCGGATTGCGCAGGGGCGACGGCGTCATCGTCGCGTCGAGGCTCGAGCGTGGCCCGCCCCAGCGCGAGGTCCGGCTCTCAGGACCCGTCACCAAGGTCGAGTCAGGGGCGTTCCGGCTGGCACGCCTGAGGCTCGGTTTCCTCCCCGAGGTATCGGCCATCGCACCTGGGAAGAGGGTGATCGTCTCGGGACTCTGGGAGCGAGGGAAGCTGCGTGCCGTGCACGTCCGCCCCGAACCTGAGGAGCTGTTCTCCGCCCCTCTCGAGGAGATCTCTGTTGAGGGCTACGCGACGGACAGGCGCCGCAATGGCTTCTTCCGGCTCCACGGGCTGGAAGTGGATCTGTCAGAGCTGGAAGACGAGGAGCGGCGGCAGTTGCCGCGCGTCGACGGGGGTGTCCGCGTCCGGGTGAGCGGCAGGCTCCACGCCGGCCACCGTGTCGCCGCGCTGCAGATCGACTTCGAGGACGAGGAGCGGGGTGGCTGGATTTCACTCCGTGCCCGGTCCGAGGAGCGGGAGGAGCACGCTGCGCCTCGCGAGCGCTCCGCGCCGCAGGAGCCTGGCGACGAGTCAGTCCGTCCAGCGAAGGCGCTGGACTCCGATGACGACTCCGACGGTGACTCGGAAGGCAGCTCGAGCATGGGAACGGATGGCGACCCGGCCGAGGGCCCAGACGACACAGATGACTCCGACGACGACTCCGACGACGAGACCGACGTCTCTGACGACGCGGAGGACTCGGATGGCTCCGAGGACTCCGACACCGACTCGGACGACGACTCGGACACCGACTCGGACACCGACTCGGACGACGACTCGGAGATCGACTCCGACGACGCCGCGGAAGATGACTCGGACGACGACTAGTCGTTTACCATAGGAGTGGGCGTCGAACCGCCCTTGACCAGCGAGGATGCCATGGTCGAGCAGATCGGGGGCGAAGCGCGGATTCTGTGGGGAAACGGGACCTCGCGCACGCTGCGAGCTCACTGGATGTTGCACGAGCTCGGTCTCGACTATGAGTCGCGGCCGATCGGCTCACGCACGGGGGAGACGCTGACCCCCGAGTTCACCAGGCTGAACCCGAGGCAGAAGATCCCTGTCTTGCAGGACGGCTCGCTCACGCTCGTGGAGAGCGCGGCGATCATCTCCTACCTGGCGGAGAGCTACGGCGAGGGTACGGAGCTGATTCCGGCGCCGCGCACGCCCGAGCGGGCCATGTACTACCAGTGGTGCTTCTTCATCATGACCGAGCTGGACGCGCACACCCTCTACGTCATGCGCAAGCACAACGACCTTGCGAACCTGTACGGGGAGGCGCCCAACGCGATTAAGGCAGCGGAGGAGGGCTTCCAGAAGCAGGTGCGTGCCGCGGAGATCACCCTGGCTGACGGCCGACAGTTCCTGCTGGGCGGGCACTTCACGGGCGCGGACATGCTGCTCGCGACGTGCCTCGCATGGGCGCGGTTCTACAAGCTCTCCCTCTCCGAGTCCCTCGAGGCCTACCTGGAGCGGGCGACGTCCCGCACGGCCTACGCGTCCGCAAGCGCAGCCAACGCCCCGGTCCAGCGCTAGCTGCAAACACCCTCGTCGAGCGCCGCGAGCGTCAGGTGAGGTAGAGTGCTGCGCGCAATGGCCGAGCTGACGCTGCTCCTCGACGGACTCACGTTTCCCGAGGGACCACGCTGGCGCGACGGACGCCTCTGGTTCTCGGACTTCTACGCGCACGAAGTGGTGGCCGTCGATCTGGAGGGAAGGCGCGAGAGCATCGTCGAGGTGCCCGGGCAGCCATCGGGTCTTGGCTGGCTCCCTGACGGCAGGCTGCTGGTGGTCTCGATGCTGGACCGCCGGCTGCTGCGCCTTGATGAGGCCGGCCTGGTCGAGGTGGCAGACCTCTCGTCGCTGGCGACTGGGCCCTGCAACGACATGGTCGTCGACGCGGAGGGGCGGGCGTACGTCGGCAACTTCGGCTTCGATCGCCATCAGGGCGAAGAGCCCCGGACGGCCGTACTCGCACGGGTCGATCCGGACGGCCGCGTGACCGTCGCGGACGAAGAGCTCTGGTTTCCCAACGGCTGCGTCATCACTCCGGACGGACGGACGCTCATCGTCGGCGAGACGCGAGCGGCACGGCTCACCGCCTGGGATCGCGCCCCCGACGGCAGCCTGTCACGGCGACGCGTCTTTGCGGACCTCGGGCAGAACGTGCCCGACGGAATCTGTCTCGATGCGGAGGGAGCGGTGTGGTCCGCAGATCCGCGGAACAACGAGATCCTCCGCGTGCTCGAGGGAGGAGAGGTCGTACAACGCATCTCGTCGGGAGAGCTCGGCGCGTACGCCTGCATGCTCGGCGGCGAGGACCGACGTACGCTGTTCGTCTGCACGAACGCCACGTCCGGCCCGGCCGCCGCCGAGGCGCGGGCAGGACGCATCGAGTACACCCGCGTCGACGTGCCCGGCGCCGGGCTGCCGTAGGACGCCGGAATGGCGAGCCCACCGGACGAGCAGGGTCTTGCGGGCAAGGTCGCGATCGTCACGGGTGGAGGGGCGCGGGGCGATGGGATCGGAAACGGCCGCGCTGCTGCGATCCTGCTTGCGCGCGCGGGCGCGCACGTTCTCGTGGTCGATCGCGAAGGAAAAGCCGCCGAACGCACGGTCGCCATGATCGAGGAGCACGACGGCGCGGCGGCGGCGGCGCTCGAGGTTGATGTAGCGACCGATGAGGGCTGTGCGGCCATGGTGCGCACTGCCCTCGAGCGCTGGGGTCGCCTCGACGTGCTGGACAACAACGTAGGGATCGGGAGTCGGGGCAGCGTGGTCGAAGAAACGCAGGAGCGCTGGGACCGCGTCATGCGCATCAACGTGGCCACCATGTTCTTGGCTTCCAAGCACGCGGTGCCGGCGATGAGCTCGGGTGACGACGGCGGCGCGATCGTGAACGTTTCCTCGATCTCGGCCTTGCGACCCCGCGGGCTCACGGCGTACTCGACCTCGAAGGGGGCAGTGATCGCACTCACGCGTGCGATGGCCGTGGATCATGCTCCCGCCGGCATTCGCGTGAACTGCGTTGCGCCGGGTCCCGTCTACACGCCCATGGTCACAGCCGGAGGCATGAGCGACGAGGCGCGGGAGCGTCGGCGCAAGGCGTCCCTGCTCGGTATTGAGGGAACGGGCTGGGACATCGGCAACGCCGTCTGCTTCCTGGCGTCGGCCCGTGCCCGCTACATCACGGGCCAGGTGCTCGTGGTCGACGGTGGCGTGACCGTTGCGGGTCCGGCGCGCGGTACGTGATCCCTATCTCAGTCCTCGGCCGCGCTGGCGATGATACTCACCGTCTGGTCGACGGTGAGCACGTCGGTATTGATGACCAGATCGTAGTGCGTGGGCTCCTCGTGGCTGATCTTGTAGAAGCGCTTGAAGTAGTCGACACGCGCCCGGTCCGTCTCCCGCACCAGCTTGGCGGCGTCGGCGTCACTCAAGCGTCCCGCCTTCGCGAGGCGCCCGGCCCTCGTTTCGGTTGACGCGGTCACGAGGACGCGCAGGACCGAGTCGCGACCCGCGAGGGCCATCGACGCGGCGTGGGCGACGATGACCACCTCGCCCTGATCCGCCGTCTCCGCGATGACCTCCCGGATCAGGGCGCGATGGTCCTGCTTGCTCAGCTCGAGCGCGGCCTCCACGACGTCGGGGTGGGGCAGACCCTCGGGATCCAGCGCGTCGAGGGCCGCGCCGCGCTCCAGCGAATCGAGCAGGCGACTCATGAAGGACTGGCGACTCTCCACGTCCTGGATCACTTTCGGATCCAGGTTCTCCCTCGCGGCCGCCGTCACGACGATCTCCTCGTCGACGTAGCGATAGTGAAGGCGTGCGGAGACGGCGCGTCCGATGCTCTCTCCTCCTGCTCCAGTGGCGTGCGAGATGCAGATGATGCCTTTGATGGCTGATCCCTCCCTGTCAGATGACGGTCTCGTAGCCCTCGAACTTCGGGTGGCCTTCGAGTGTGCCCGCTGGGGACTGAGCGCGGGCGTGCGACTTCCGGAAGGACTCGGAGCGAGTCCAGTCCTGGAAGCTCTCGCGGGACTCCCAGACGGAGTGCGAGACGTAGGTCGTGATCTCGTCCACCGTCTCACCGCGCAGCAGCTGGAACGTACGGAAGCCGGGCACCTCGTCCAGGTAGGAATCCCGCTCCGACCAGATCTTCTCGAAGTCGTCCTCATGACCGGCGTGGATGCGGAACCGATTCATCGCGATGTACACGACGCAGCACTCCTTGTATGAGCGTGACAGCCTACGGCATCGGCAGGAACGCGAAAAGCCGCCTCTTTCCTGGCAGCGGTCCATGCTATGGTTCTTTGTATGCAGAACCGCGGCTCTACGAGGCGACCGGTACTGCGCCGGTGGGTTGGAGCGGTGGCCCTCGCAGCCGCGGTTCTCGTGGCAGCCGTCTTCGTCTACCTCTATGCGTGGCGCCCCGCCCCGGTTCCGTCGCCCGCTCCGAGCGCTGCCGTTCCACGGGACCCGACGCCGCCGCTGGTGAGCGCAGCCCCGCCCGAGCGGCTGCCAGCCCCTGAGGTGCCGCTGCCGCCCATCGCCGAGAGTGATCCCTTCGTACGGGGCCTCGTGAGCGGCATCTCGGCCAACCCGCAGCTCTCGCGCTGGCTCGTGACGGATGAGCTGATCCGCAGGTTCGCGGCGGTCGTTGCCAACATCTCCCTGGGAGAAAGCCCCTCCGCCCACCTCGACTTTCTGGCTCCGGACGAGCGTTTCGCGGTTGGGGAGACGGAGGCCGGGCTCTACGTTGCTCCGCAGAGCTACTCTCGGTACGATCTGCAGGCGGACGTCTTTGCATCGCTCGACGAGCGCGGGACCGTGCAGCTGTACAGGACTGTGCATCCGCTCATCGTGGAGGCATATCGGGATCTCGGCTACGACGACGACTTCGACGGGGCTCTCGCGCTGGCGGTCGAGCGCTTGCTGGAAGTCCCGGTCGTCCGGGGCAGAGTCCCCGTGAGTCGGGGGGTCGTGACCTACGAGTGGAGCGACCCCGAGCTGGAGGGACTCGACGCGGCCCAGCGCCACTTCCTGCGCATGGGCCCCAGAAATGTGCGCATGGTCCAGACCAAGCTGCGCGAGCTGGCGCTTGCACTGGGGATCCCCGTCCCGCAGCCCTGATCCGTCGTTCGTCCTTATAGATTCCAGTGGCAGTGCAAGCCCGCGCCCTCCCGGGGTTGACGGGAAGGCCTGTCGGATGAGAGTGTTCGAGAGCTAATCCGGATGGTTGGCAGGTCCCGCTGCGTCTGATTGCTCTCTCACCATGAAACGGAAATGAACAAGATCAGAATCGCTCTGGTCGGGATCGGGAACTGCGCCAGCTCGCTCGTTCAGGGAATCGAGTCCTACAAGAACACGGATCCAGGAGCCGCCGTCGGGCTGATGCATCCATGGATCGGCGGCTATGGCCCGAGCGACATCGATGTCGTTGCGGCCTTCGATATCGATCGGCGCAAGGTCGGAAGAGACGTGGCCGAGGCGATCTTCGCGGAGCCCAACTGCACGACCGTGTTCTGTTCCGACGTCCCCAAGGCGGGCGTTCCGGTGCGGATGGGGAGGATCCTCGACGGCTACTCGGAGCACATGGGCTCGTACCCGGACGAGCGGACCTTCCTCCTTTCGGACGCGATGGAGGCCGACAAGCTCGAAGTCGTCCATGTGCTCAGGGACTCGCGGGCGGAGGTCCTGCTGAACTACCTGCCCGTCGGTTCGGAGAGGGCCGCCCGCTTCTACGCGGAGTGCGCCCTCGAGGCGGGAGTCGCGCTCGTCAACTGCATGCCCGTCTTCATTGCGAGCGATCCCGAGTGGGCGCGCCGTTTCGAACAGATGAACCTCCCGATCATCGGCGATGACATCAAGGCGCAGCTCGGCGCGACGATCGTGCACCGTACGCTCACCGACCTGTTCGCCAAGCGAGGCGTGAAGCTCGAGAACACCTATCAGCTCAACACGGGCGGGAACACCGACTTCCTGAACATGCTGAACCATCGCCGGCTGGTCTCGAAGAAGATCTCCAAGACCGAGGCGGTGCAGTCCGTCGCGGCAGAACGGATCGACAACCGGCACATCCACGTGGGTCCGAGCGACTACGTGGCCTGGCAGAACGACAACAAGGTCTGCTTCCTGCGTATGGAGGGCAAGCTGTTCGGTGACGTGCCCATGAACCTGGAGCTCAGGCTCTCGGTCGAGGACTCGCCGAACTCGGCAGGAGTGGCTGTCGACGCCATCCGCTGCTGCAAGCTTGCGCTAGAGCGAGGGCAGGGCGGGGTCGTGCACGGTCCATCGTCGTACTTCATGAAGCATCCGCCCAACCAGGCCACCGACGACGAGGCGTGCCAGGCCACGGAGCGTTTCATCGCGGGAGCGTAGCCCCCGGACCTATCGCTTCTCGAGCACCTCGGGATTGATACACGCCCGCGGGGTTTCCCCGCGCACGACCGCGAGCAGATTCTCCACGGCGAGCTCCGCCATTGCGTGGCGCGTCTCGGTCGTCGCGGTCCCGATGTGTGGGAACGTGAGAACGTTGGGCAGCGTCACGATCGGTTCCTGCGCATCCGGCGGCTCCTTCTCGAGCACGTCGAGGGCCGCGCCCGCGATGGCGGAGCTGCTCAGCGCCGCCGTGAGCGCTGGCTGGTCGACCACGGGTCCGCGAGACGTATTGATCAGGTAGGCGCTTGGCTTCATCAGCCCGAGCTCGCGCTCGCCGATCAGGTGGTGAGAGGTCGCGTTGAGGTCCGTGTGCAGCGAGACGATGTCCGCCTCGCGCAGCAGGTCGTCGAGCGGCCGGTAGCTGCTCTCCGGTGCACCCGCGGGCGACTCTGTGAACACGTCGTTCCAGATGGTCCGCATGCCGAACACCTTCATGCGACGCGTGACCTCGGTCCCGATGCGGCCAAACCCGACGATGCCCAGGGTCTTGCCCTTGACGTCGAAGCCCAGCGGTGGGAGCGGCTTGCGTGCGGCCCATGCGCCGCTGCGGGCGTGGGCTTCGTTCTCGAAGAGGCGCTTCGAGAGCGAGAGGATGAGACCGACGGTGAGGTCGGCGACAGCTGGCGTGAGCACGTCGGGTGTGTTGCAGACGGCCACGCCCCGCTTCGTGCCCTCTGCGATGTCGAAGTTGTTGTAGCCGACGCCAACGCCGGCCACCACGCGTAGAGCGGGAGCTGCGTCGAAGAACTCGGCGTCGACGCGGACGCCGTTGCTGAGGAGCACGCCTTCCACATCGGACAGCTTGGCGAGGAGCTCGCCCCGAGGCGCGCGTATCTCGATCCGACTCGCCTTGCAGAGAGAATCGATCTTCTCGTTCAGGTGATCAGCCAGGGGCAACGCGATGCAGACCTTTGGGAACGGGGACGCAGCTCGGGACATCCTTCTCCTCAGCCGAGCTCGTGGCGAACACCCAGCTCTGCCGCCGTCTTCTTGAACCACTCGACAACCTCCGGATGATAGGGGATGCCCTGCGCTCTGCGTTCCA
Source organism: Myxococcota bacterium (assembly GCA_965247115.1). Lineage (GTDB taxonomy): Bacteria > Myxococcota_A > UBA9160 > SZUA-336 > SZUA-336 > JAUXJB01. Next base: position 1,176,456 of record CBDFGR010000002.1, on the reverse strand, counting down.
GCTCCGCTTCGTGCGCCTGGAGGCCGGCGTAGACCACGCGCTCGTGCCCCGGCGCGGGCGGGGTCTCGCGCAGAGCTTTCATGAAGACGTCCATGTCGTTCTTGAAGGAGTCGAGCTCCGTGAACGCGTCGATCCGATACGCGAGGAAGTGGTGGGAGTGGCCCTGCTGATGCAAGAAGCCCGGGCCTGTGCCCGAGAGCAGCCCCGAGAGGATGTCGACGACCACAGCCAGGCTGTAGCCCTTGTGCGACCCGATCTCGCGCGTCCCCCCGAGCGGTAGCATCAGGAACTCCTCGGGAACCGGGACCTCTTCCATGATTGGCGTTCCGTCTGCCTCCGCGATCCAGCCGGGCGCCACCGGAGCCCCCAGGCGCCGTGCGATCCGGATCTTGTTCCCCGCGACAGAGCTCATGGAGGCGTCGAAGAGAAACGGGGCCTCGTTGCGCGCGGGAGCGGCGATGGCGATCGGGTTGAGGCCGACCATGGCCCTGGCCCCGAAGGTCGGGGCGACCTGGAGCCCCCCCACGGTCATGGCGACGCCGATCATGTCGCGCTCGAGCGCCATGTGCGCGTGGTACGCGGCCGCGCCCAGGTGCTGGCCGTTCGTGACCGCGACCGCGCCGACACCGCAGGCCTCGGCCTTGTCCATGGCCAGCTCCATGGCCTGCGGCCCCACGGTGAGTCCGAGGCCCTTGTCGCTGTCGATCGTCGCCACCGCGGGAGCGTCCCGAACGACCCTCCAGGTAGGGGCGAGATTGATCCAGCCCTCCTTCACGCCCGTCACGTAGATGGGCATCATGTTGCTCACGCCGTGAGAGTCGATGCCACGCAGATCGGCGTAGAGCAGCGCATTCGCGCAGCGTACCGCGTCGTCCGGCGGCGAACCCAGGCTCTCGAACATCCGCTCGACCGTCGCGCGCATGTCGTCCGCGTCGACACGAACGGCGATCTCGTCGGGAACACGGAAGCGGTCGAGCATGCGATGGTCTCCTTCTCCAGCTCTCGTCGAGGTGGAGCCTAACGAAACACCGAGTATTCGGACGATGATGGTCCGGAAGTCCGCTTGGGCCGCAACGCCCAACCGTATCATGCCGTGATCGGGCCGGGTTGGCGGCCGCTCTGATAGCCTGGCGGGATTCCGACCTGTAAGGAGATCCCATGCGCCTGTCCTTGCGAACCGGTGCGCTGCTTCTCGTGTGCGCGTCGATTGCCGCGTGTGAGCCGCGCGGCGACCTAACGAGCGCAACGATCGTGGACCTGAGCCACGCCTACGATGCCGACACGATCTTCTGGCCGACCGACACCGAGGGCTTCGTGCTCGAGGTAGTTGCGGCTGGTCTGACCGAGCAGGGCTACTACTACTCCGCGAACCGCTTCCGGGCGGCGGAGCACGGCGGGACGCATCTCGATGCCCCGATCCACTTCGCCGAGGGTCACACCTCGGTCGACGAGATTCCGCTCGAGCGCCTGATCGGTGACGGCATCGTGGTCGACATGTCCGCGCCGTGCGCGGCCGATCCCGACTATCGGATCGCGGTCTCGGATCTGCAGGCATGGGAGGCGGTCCACGGGAGGATCGCCGATGGGTCGATCGTGCTGCTTCGAACGGGGTACGGAGAGCATTGGGGGAACCGCCTACGCTACCTCGGCACCGCTGCCGGCGGGCCCGAAGCGGTGCCGCTGCTCCACTTTCCTGGCCTCGATCCCGCTGCGGCGCGCTGGCTCACGCAGAAGCGCGCGATCAAGGCGATTGGGCTGGACACCGCGAGCATTGACGCGGGGCAGTCCAGCCGCTTCGAAAGCCATCAGATCCTGTCCGCGAGCGACGTTCCGATCTTCGAGAATCTCGCTGGGCTGCAAGAGCTGCCCAGCGGGGGCTTCATCGTCGTGGCGTTACCCATGAAGATCCGCGGCGGCAGCGGCGGTCCCCTGCGCGCGATCGCGCTCATACCCGGCGACTGAGCTAGGCGGCTCCCGCCTCCCGCAGCCAGCTCACCGTGTCGGCGAGGGTCTCCCGCGCGTCTCGCGAGCTGTAGGCCAGGTCTTTTGCCGCGTAGAGGGAGCGCGTGTCCCAGTAGCGCGACGCCATCTCCACCACGACGGGATCTGGCAAGAGTGTCAGGGGCTCTCCCCGCAGCAGCACGCCGAGGCGCTGCGTTGCCGACGCGAGCAACCAGGCCGGGCGGAAGGGCAGGACGATGTGCGGTGCCGGGGCGCCGGCGATCTCTTCTAGCTGCGCGAAGAAGGACTCGATGCTGCAAGCCGTTCCGCATAGATGATAGACGGGGCGCGGGCGCGCACACGTCATGGCGTTTTGGACGGCGCGGGCTACGTCTCGGACGTCGGCGAAATGAATCCCGCCGCGGATCAGAAACGGGAGCCTGCCCTGCAAGAAGCGCAGCACGTTCGACGACGAGCGCAGGCGGTGGTCTTTCGGTCCGAGCAGGACGGGTGGTCGCAGAATCACGAGCTCGACGCCGAGCTCCTCTGCGAGTCCGCGCGCCCGACGCTCCGCGACGAGCTTCGAGTGGTAATACGGCCACGAGGACACCTCGGACTCGCAGTGAGGGGAACGCTCGTCTGCACACTCCTCTGGAGAACGAAAGCAGCCTACGGTGCCCGATGTCGACAGGAACACCAGGCGACAGCCCTGGGCTGCTGCCAGGCGTACCATGTTCAGAGTTCCGTCGACGTTGGTCTCGTAGACGTCGCCGCTCTGCCAGCGGCTGTGCTTGACCACCGCCGCGAGGTGATAGATGCCCGAGAGCCCCTTCAAGCGCTCGTCGTCCAGCCAGCGCTCCGGCTCGGTCACGGAGCCCTCGATGCACTCGACCTCCCCGAGCGCTCCGGTCCAGTCCTCCCGTTGCCACGCCTCGGTATCGCGGACCAGCGCGAGGACTGACGTCCCCACGTCCCCCGCCTGGTACGTCTCGAGCAAGTGCCGGCCGAGAAAGCCGCTGGCTCCGGAGATGAGAACGGGACCGTCCACTAGCCTTGCCGCGCGATCGAGCCTTCCGCCGCCTGCACGGAGAGCCCGGGCCAGGCGCACGCCTTCCTGTAGTCCGCGAGGTCGGACGCTCGCGATCCCCATACGTAGCCCTCGCCTAGAGCCGCGTCGCGCCGGAGAATCTGGCGCTCCACCAGGTCTTCGAAGGCTTCCTCGAGCGAGGGCAGGTGCGAGTCTGGCGACTGGCGCACGAGTTCCTGTGCGGAGGGAACCGCGGGCGTGGCGGAAGGAGATCCGAGCGAGGCGACGACGGTGAGGTAGTCGCGACACAGCGGCTCGAGAAGCTCGAGCAACAGGTGCCGGAGCCTCGAGTCAGGCTCGACCTGCGGGTCACCCGGCCGTTCGGGGACGGGGCCGTTCCTTCGCACGTGAGAGCGCACGACGGGGTGCTCGGGAAACGCATGCACGAGTTCGGGGTAGAACACGTGCGTCCAGTCGTAGCGCATGCAGCGCTCGATCAAGGGACTGACCTGCTCCTCGTTCGTGAGGTCGCTCGTGAGGACCTGAGACCCACGCGCGAGGACGCTGTTCCGCAGCCAGGGCAGGTCGACACCCTCGATCGGATTGTGCGCGAGGAAGCAGCGCAGCTGATGCGTCGTGGTCGCCGTCTCGCTTCGCAGCGCGGCGATCACGCGGCGACTCACCGAGTGCACGTCGCTCGTCTTGTCGATCAGGACCGGTTGGGCGCAGCTTACGTGGATACGCCCCAGGTCGATCCCTCTCCCGAACAGGCGAAGCGTCCAGCCGAGCAGAGGGCGCAGACGCATCTTCGGCTTGGGAGCGCCCTCGAGCTCCTCCACAAAGGCGGCCTCTTCGGGCACGTGGTCGTAGGTGAACGCTACCGGCAGGATCGCGTGGGCGTCACCCGTCCCCTGCAGGCAGCGCAGCAGGCCTCGCCGCGGCGGCAGAAACTGCCTGGAGCGGCTGCGGCTGCCCTCGATGAAGAACTGGAGCGTTTCCCCGCTGCTGGTGAGCGCACGCACCTTCCGCGTGAGCTCGGTGTCTTCCGCCCCGAGCCCGCGTGTCAGGTAGAACGCCCCGAGCTTGGTGAACAGCCGACCCAGTACGGGGATGCGCGCGAAGTCATCCGTCGCGGCGATGCGGGGGATCGGGATCTCGAGATCGGGCCGCGCAAAGAACAGGAACGAGCAGAGCACGAAGTCCATGTAGCTGCGGTGCGACGGAATGATCACCAGCGGGCGGTCGCCTGCCGCCGTGCGAGCGGCCTCGAAGGCGGGCAGGTCGACGGTGAAGCGGTCCGCGCACCTTCGAAGCGCCTTTGTGACCAGGTACGCCGCAGCGCGCACCACCCAGTTTCCCCGCGGCTGTGTGACGACCCAGCGCAGGTCGCTGCGCACGCCCTGGTGGAGACGGCCGGCAAAGCTCGTCTCGCTCTCGTCTCGCCGCAGCAGGTGGTGATTCACGCCCCGACATACGGCCCGCAGATAAGCCGTTGCGTCAAACGACGCGCGGTCCAGCGGCGCCGAGGAGTGGAAGTCGAAGGTCCGCTGGGTGAAGTACGGGAACACGCGGTTCAGGTAGTCGAGGCGCTCCACCAGGCTCCGGACCCGGCGTCGCAGGTGCAGCTGCCCGGTCAGCCCGTACCAGAGCCATGCCGTCGCCGCGCGCAGCCGGTGGTGGAACCAGTCGCGCAGGCGGAACTGCAGGCATTTCGGGCCGAGGTACGTGACCTTTGGCCGCCGCGCGATCCATTGGCGTGCAAAGAATTCGGTGATCACGTCGCGGCACGTGTCGACGCGGGAGCAGTTCTCGATGCCCGCTGTGGCGTGGATGATCCGGGGCTCCGCGCTCGCGCCATTCGACACGCTTCCATCGATGATGCGCGTGGCCACCTCGTCGCACGGCACGATGTCCATGCGCGCTGCCGGCTCGGCCACGATGGCCCGCAGCTGACCCGCGCCCACCATCGTCACGAAGACGGCGAACGCAGCGTGGCTGTCGATCCAGCCCGCGAACGGATAGCGCCAGCAGGCGGAGATGATGCTGGGTCGAACGATCGTGAGCCGCACGTCCCCGCGCTGCTCCCAGAGCAGGTGCTCCGCCAGACACTTGGTGAGCGTGTAGCAGTTCGGCTGGTCGGTCTCGTCGAGCAGGTCCTCCTGGCTGATCTTGTCGTTCAGGATGTCCTCGTAGATCGACGCCGCGGGCCGCGGGAGCTGCGCCAGCCGCTCGTGTACGGTCCCCACTCCTCGCGTGCTCGGGGTCACGTAGGCGGTCGACACCGAAAGCATCGATTCCAGCCGCTCACAGGTTCTGGCGAGCTGGAGCACGTTCAAGCTGCTGGTGATATTCGCCCCGGCCGCTTCGGCAAGCGGGAGATCGAAGTCGATGGAGGCCGCGCAGTGGATGACGTGGGTTACGCGGTGCAGTAGCTCGGCGCGCCGCTCGTCCGTTAGCCCGCAGCTGTCGAGCGACAGGTCGCCCGACACGGGCCGCACGTGGTCCTGCCAGCCGACGGGCAGCTCGGAAAAGCAGGCCGAGCTCAGGACGCGGCGCTGAAAGCGCTGCTCTGCAGAGGTCCCGTGCCCCGGTCGGATCAGGACGTGAACGGTCTCGAGCTCGAGCTCTTCGCGCCGGCGCAACAGCTCGGACAGCACGACCTTGCCCAGGAATCCGGTGACACCGGTGAGCAGGAACTCCCTGGCTTGCGTCGGGGGGCTCACGGCCGGCTCGGGCTCAAGGCTCGATTCCGCCTGCGCCGCGAGGCTGTTGATTCGCGCATCCAAAGATGTTCTGCGGGTCGATCGCTCGCTTGAGCTCCTGGGTCCACTCGAGTGCAGCCGGCGACATGATCTCTGGCAGGAATTCCTGGCGCAGCTTGCCCACTCCGTGATGGTGAGAAAGAGAGCCGCCGGAGCGGAGGATCTCGTCTCGGGCCGCTCGTTCCATCTCGGCGTAGACCTCACTCGGTCGGTCCACGCCCTTGTGGTAGTAGGCGAAATAGAAGTACACGCATGCACCGGTCTCGTAGATCTGCGTGATCCGGCAGGTCAGGAAGGGCTTGCCGGGCAGTCCCCGCTGTTCGTACTCGTCGCGCAGGCGCCGCTTCACGTTGTCGCACAGGGAGGCGACCTGGCTCCACGGGACGGAGGTCTCGAAAGATTCGCCGAGGATGTAGTGGTTCATCACGAAGTCGCGGATGTACGCGATGCCGAAGGTCAGCTGGTAGCCGCGCTCGCCGTTCTCGCTCCCGGCTTTCATGCCGCCGTGGCGCGACGCGATCCGGTAGACGCTCTTCTCCTGTACGCGGACGTCGCTCGCATGCCCCTCGAAGACAAGCGTGCAGGCGACCATCGAATCTGGATCGAAGCCGCGCACACGCGTCACGAACCAGCGTTCGGCTCTGCTCCTGAGCGCGCGCCAGCCCTCCACCCTCGGCTTGAGCACCTGGCCGAACTGGAACTGCAGGTTGTCGACCAGGCGAACGCTGGCGGGCGGCGACCCCTCGCGTGTCAGCTCGAACATGAAGGCGACTCCAGCGGAGAAGCTCGGGAACGCGATGGAGCCGTAGCGCTGTACCTCGGGCGTGGGGAAGATCTTGACCGCTGCGCTCGTGATGATGCCGAGAGTTCCCTCCGAGCCGAGCAGCCAGCGACGTGGGTCGGCTCCGACCGATTCTCGGGGCGCGACGCTCGAGCGCGACAGCAGACCGCGAGGCGTGACCACGTTCACGTCGAGCACGAGCTCCTCGATGTTCCCGTAGCGGTTCTTCTTCATCCCGCTGGCGTGGGTTGCTACCCAGCCGCCAAGCGTGGAGAGCTCGATGGAATCGGGCTCGTGGCCCATCGTGAAGCCGAAGCTCTCGAGCTGTGCGACGATGTCGCGCCCTACGGCCCCTGCCTCGATGCGCGCGACGTGGTTCTCCGGATCGATCCACAAGATCCTGTTCATACGCCGCATATCGACGGAGACGATCGTGCGTTCGTCGTGCGCGGGGCAGCGCAGGGCCTCGGTCACGTTCGTGCCGCCTCCGAAGGGGATGAGGCAAACGTCATGCGTGGTCGCGAGCTCCACGAGCGCCAGGACCTGTTCCTCGCGGCCAGGGAAGACGACCAGATCCGGAACGCGCTCCAGCCCGCCGTACTTGATCGCGTACATCTCCTGCTGCGTGTGTCCGTGCGCGTGGCGGAGTCGGAGCAGCGGCTCTTCGGAGACCGCGTCAAGACCGAGGAGCTTCCGCAGCTCCTCGGTGAGCTCGGGCTTCGCGCGCGAGGGCGGTACGGCGGGCGGGTACTGCGAAGGATGGGTGTCGCGTGGATCGAGCTCCAGCCCAATGGTCCTGCGCACCCAGGGCAGCAGCTCTGGCAGCTGCTGACCGCTCAGCGCGTAGCGCGCGCCGGTGAGCTCGACATGGCCCAGCGCATTGATACGGAAGGCACTGTCGCGAAACCCCCACACATCGAGGCTCTCGACGTCCTGTTCCTGGCTGATGGTTCGGCGCGGGACGATACGCCCGGCTTGCCCCCCAAACCCCCCGACCTCGTTTCCCATGTTGCGGCGATGACCTGCTCTCACCTGGCGACCATGATGCGGCCAGCGTCCATCCGAGTTCAACAGGAACTCCCGGCAGTATAGTCGGGCTGCGCTCGTGCCGACGTGGTGGAGCGCGCCGCAGGACACGTACCGATCGAGGGCGGTCGCGAATACTGCGCTGAGACTAGCGCCCGAGCGCCGAGCCTCCGACGAGCATGGGCTGGCCGCCGACGTCGGTCACGCGAGCGAGCAGGTTGCCCTCGTCGTCCCAGGCCCCGAGCGACCTTGCCTCCGTGCGGAGCGTCAGGTGGAGCGGCTCCGGTGCCACGCCCTCGACGACGACGTTCACCGTTCCCTCCTCCGTCCACGTGAACGTGGCGACTTCCCCCTTGGGTCCTCTCACCACCTTCACGCTCCCAGCGTCGGCTGTGATGGGGTTCTGGCCGCTCCAGAACTCCATGGAGTTCGCGACCACAGCATCGATCACGAAGGCCAGGCCGTAGCTGATACTGAGCACCAGGAATACGAACCACTGGATCCACTTGTCGGGATTCACCTCTTGATTGAATTGGTAGAGGTTCCTCGTGAGCTGGAACGTCCCGAAGCAGCTCGTCGTGGCGACGGGAACGAAGCCGACGAGAACGAAAACCGCTGAGAAGCGACGTAGCCAGCCAAGCATGTGCTCTCCCCCCTTGCTCGGGCGATCACCCGAGTCTTGTAGGACCGTAGCAGACGCTCGGCGCCCTCGCAGAGGCGCATGCTGCTCCAAGATCCTGGGGTGCGAGCTTACTCGGAGGCGGGTCCGCTGAAGCGCGGCGCGCGCTTCTCCTGGATCGCGGCCATCCCCTCCTTCGCATCGGCGCCGCCGAAGCCCAGCATCTCGAGGGCCACGGAGGCGTCGAAGGTCGGTCCCGCCGAGCGCAGCCAGTTGTTCAGCGCGTACTTCGTCCAGCGCAGCGCGCTCTGGCTGCCCTCTGCGAGCCGGCCGGCGAGCGCGAGCGCCTCGTCGTGGAGCGACTCGTCATCCACGCAGCGCGAGATCAGGCCGATGCGCTCCGCCTCTTCGCCGGAGAGTGGCTCGCAGGTCAGCAGGTAGTACTTCGATTTCGCCATGCCGCACAGGAGCGGCCAGATGATCGCCGCGTGGTCGCCCGCCGCCACGCCGATCCGGGTGTGTCCGTCGAGGATGCGCGCGGAGCGCGACGCGACGGAGACGTCCGCGAGCAGGGCGACTGCGAGTCCGGCTCCGACGGCGTAGCCGTCGATCGCCGAGACCACGAGCTTGGAGCAGTTGATCACGTTGTAGACGAGGTCGCGCGCTTCCTTCATGACACGGATGCGTGTCTCGAAATCCTCGGAGATCTCCTTGATCATGTCGAGGTCGCCACCCGCCGAGAACACTCCTCCGGCTCCTCGCACGAGCACCACGTGCGTCTCCGCATCCCGGTCCACCGCCTGCCAGACCGTGGAGAGCTGCTCGTGCTTTGCGCGATCCACCGCGTTCATCTTGCCGGGCGTGTCGATCACGATGCGCAGCACCCCTTGCAGGGGTCGATCGAATGCGAGCTGGTCGAAGCTCGCGTAGAGATCCTCCGCCATGCGCTAGCAGGTCCCCGTGACGCGCCAGATGCCGTCCTCGAGGCACTCCCGGGACGTCCCCTCGTCACAACGCCTGGTCCGCACGCTGTGTGCGCGGCCCTCCCACTGGCAGGGCCCCGGGCTCTCGACGACCTCGACCTCTTCGCCGCCGCTGAACAGGACCGTTCGCTTGCGCGGCTCCTCCTCGCCTCCTCCCCAGAGGAAGCAGCCTGTAAGCAGGATCACGCTCGCGAGGGCCAGACGGGGCAGCACGTGGGGAATGATACCGGGTCCAGCGCGAAGAGGAGCTGATTTCATGACCAGCGGCGCGAGATGACGCAGGCGTTGATCCCGCCGATCCCCATCGAGAGCTTTCCGGCGATGCTGCCGGACTCAGGCTGGGAGGCGCTGAGCACGTAGCGGAAGGGCAGCGCGCCGATCTCGGCATTCAGCGTTTCCGCGGTGAGAGGCGATGGGAAGAGTTGTCCGTTCACCAGCCCAAGGTGCTGGGCCGTCAGCTCCCAGCCACCGCCCACCGACATGCCGTGCCCGAAGGTGCCTTTGCGCGCCGTGATTGCGACCACCTCCGGCAGGATCTCCTTGAGATTCGCGACCTCGCGAAAGTCGCCAGGGGTGCCCGTGGCATGCAGGTCCCAGGACCCGAGCTCCGAGACGTCGTCGACCCCGGCACTCGCGAGTGCCGCCTGCATGGCCTCCTGGGGACCCCTCTCGGACGGCGTGATGATGTGGTCGGCGTCGGAGGTAACGCCCGTCCCGAGGATCTCTAGGCCTAGCGGCTGGTAGCCGCGCGCGCTCATGTAGTCCCGATCGCCCAGGATCCAGACGCAGGCGCCGCCCGCCACGTGAGTGCCGCGCAGGTCGGTCATCGGGACCGAGGCGCTGCGGTTCGCGGCCAGCACGTTGGCCCTGTAGAAGGCGCCCACGGTGAGCGGGTGCGGCGGCGGATCCGTCGCGCCCACGACAACCGCTTTTGCGACCCCTGACTGGATCGCCCGGCGGCCCAGGTCCAGGCCCACGCCGAAGCTCGAGCAGGCGGCAACGGGCGCGTAGGCCGGGCCCGTGAGGCGTCCCAGCATCGAGATCTGCGCAGCCGGGATGTTGGAGATGTTCCAGAGCAGGTCGGGAGAGACGGACAGCCAGGGAGGCGTGGGACAGCTCCACTTGCTCTGCAGTCGATCCAGCGCGGCTCGCTTGCGGCGGATGAGTCCGAGCTTCCCCCGCTCGACGGCGCCCACCACGCCCTCCGACTCGATCTCGTTGAAGGCCTGCAGGTACTCGGCGAGCCCGTCGGAGCGGCGCAGCCAGAAGGCGTTCCATTCTGCCTCGAGATCCTCGCGCTCCTCTACGTCGTGCGCGGACGCTTCGGCGCTGGCGGGATCCGCCGGTATGTTCCACTCCTCCTGCAGGCTGCGCCGGCCGCTGGCGTCGAGCCCCTCGTAGCGGTTCCTGTCCGAGTTGCGCGAGGCGTCGGCCCAGAAGCGATCCCAGCGCCGCTGCGCCCGGTAGAGCTCGATGCTGCAGTCGTAGTCCGTCGGGAGCTGACCCAAGCCCGTTCCGATCAGGATTTGCGTCTCCGTGCCGAGCTCCTGCAGCGTCTGCTCGAGTCCAGGATTTTGTCCCAGGGCCTGGATGAACGCGCCAAGCCCGTACTGGATCATCATCCCCATCTTCTGCTCGAGCTGCGGGAACTTGCTGGCGGGAAAGCGCTCGTCGATCCAGGGGCGGTAGGTTGCGAAGTCGAACTCCGGCTCGCCTGCGAGGAACGTGCTCGGGCCGAAGCCGTCGAAGGGGGAGAGCCAGCTGTCGGAGCTCTCCAGGTTCGCGGCAAAGGCCTCCACGTTCGGTGAGCGTGGCGCCACGATTCCCCAGCCATAGATCCCGACCCTCGTCATCAACTCCCCCCCGCTTCGCACCAACCCAGCGCGCGCGCGTGCGACACGATCAGGTCCGCGGCGCCCTGGAACCCGAGCACCCCGGTGTTCAGAACCATGTGGTAGATCGCCGGATCGTTCCAGTCCCGATCGTAGTATTCCCTGTAGTAGCGCTGCCGGTTCCGGTCCCACTCGTCCACGATGCGCGGCGCCTCGGCGGGGGCGTGGCCCGCACGCTCGATCGCCCGGCGGATCCGAACCTCACGGGGCGCGACGAGGCGCGTGTGCATGACGCCCTCTTTCGTCTCCAGGACGGCGGCGCCCGCCCTTCCCACGATGACGACGCGTCCCTCGACCGCGAGCTCGGCGACGAGGCTGCGGGTGATCTTGATCAGCTTGTCCTCTCCGAACTCCTCGAGCGCGCCGGTGGCCGGCAGGAAGAGCTCGGGGGACGCCAGGGCGGTAGAGCGCGCGAAGCGCTCTACGAAGGTCGGCGCCCGTTCCTCATGGAGCGCAACCTCTTCGGGTGGGAGGTCCGCGCGGGCGCCGACCTCTTCGACGAAGCGGTTGTCGACCACGTTCCAGCCGAGCACGTCGGCCACCAGTTGCGCGATCTCTGTACTTCCACATGCGTACTGACGCGAGATGGTGATGATCACGATCCCTCCTCGAGCGCCCGGCGCACCCCCCGGTCCAGGTTCCGGAGCGCAGGGCTTGCAGCGTAAAAGATGAGGGCAACGCCCATCGCGAGGAGAGAAGACAGTCCAACAGCGAGTGGCGCGCCGTAGATCTCGGCGACTGCGCTCAGCGGCAGCGTTCCCAACAGCGGCAGCGAGAACGACATCATGAGGAAGCTCGAGATTCGACCTCGGACATGATCTGGAATGATCAGCTGGATCGCGGTGTTGTTCACTGTAGAGAAGATACTGCCAAAAATGTTGGCAATGAAGACCAATGGCAGCGCGAGCAGAAAGTAGGGCGAGACCGAGAACAGGAGCAGGAACGAGCCGAAGAGGAGCACGCTCGTCATCATCTGCCTGAGCCTGCGATTCGTGGGTCCCTGCCAGGCGAGGATGACGGAGCCCAGGACGCCTCCCGTCCCCGCGACGGCGCTGAGGATGCCCAGGCCTGTGGGGCCCTCGTCCCAGACCTCCGTGGCGAAGACCACCAGCAGCGTCTGAAAGGGCATCGCCAGGAACATCGGTACCAGTCCGAACAGGAGCAGCACGGCGACCTGCCGCTGCTGCCCCAGATAGCGCAGACCGTCGAGCATGTCCTCGCCGATGGCGAGGGGTCCCGAGACCCCGATCGGGTGGGAGCGATGGACCCGGAGCATGCACCCGACCCCGACGAGGTAGAGGCCGAGGCCCATGATGTAGGTTCCCTCGATGCCGAGCGCGCCGATCAGTAAGCCGGCGGAGGCGGGACCGACGACGCGGGAGGCATTCATACCGCCCATGTGTAGCGCCATGGCGTTCGGGAGCCCGACTTTGCCGACGATGTTCACGACGATCGCCTGACGCGCAGGCATGATGAACGGGAACACGCAGCCCATCAGCGTAGCGGCCGCGAGGAGGTGCCAGAACTCAAGCGCGCCGGCGATGAGGAGCAGCAGGATCCCGAGCTCGGTCGCGACCACCAATGCCTGTCCGGCGAGGATCAAGTTGCGGCGCTCGAGGCGATCCGCGATCACGCCCCCGACGGGCGCGACCAGGAGCATGGGGGCGGCCACCGCCGCGCCCATGAGACCGAGCGCCAGCTCGCTACCGGTCAGCTCGAAGGCCAGCCAGGAGCGAACCAGGCCCTGCCCGCTCATCGCGAAGAAGAAGGCCATGTTGCTGGAATAGAGCCAGCGGAACTGGACGTTCGACAGCGACGCGACCGCGGAGCGCCAGCCCCGGGTCGAAGTGGGTGGGAGCTCGCGGATGGTTCAGACCGTCTCGCTCGGGAAGCCGTAAAGCCGGCGAGCGTTCTCGTACAGGACCTTGCGCCGTGTGGATTCCCCCAACCCCGCGAGCTGAGGCTCCAGGATCTCCAGCGAGTCGGGCCAGGTCCCATCCGGGTGCGGGAAGTCCGAGCCCCACATCACGGTGTCCTCGCCGATCCCTTCCAGGTTGGCCAGTCCGGTCCGGTCGATCTGGAAGGTGGCGAACATCTGGCCGCGCCAGTACTCGCTGGGCGGGCGTGGGATCAGGTCCTGGAACTGCTCCTCCCACTCGACATCGAAGCGTTCGAGCGCGTACGGGAGCCAGCCGATCCCCGCCTCTCCGATCACCACGCGAAGCGCGGGGTGTCGATCGAGGGCTCCCCCGAAGATCACGGCTGCGGTGACCGCCATCATCGGGATCTGGAAGGCGCTCATGTGCGTGGCCAGCCAGGGGCGATACGTGCTCGGGTCGCGCAGCCAGCGCGTGTCGGCTTGCGGTCCGATCGTGTGGATGTGAACGGGAACCCCCGTCTCGGCGGCCGCGACCCAGATGGGCTCCCAGTCCGGGTGCCAGAGCGGCAGCATGTCGTGGGACATGCCGAGCTCGGCTCCCTTGAGCCCGAGCTCCGCGCAGCGGCGCAGCTCCACGGCCGCAGCATCGGGAGAGCCCGAAGACAGACAGCCGATTCCGGCAAAACGCCCCGGCGCCTTGCGGCAGAACTCGGACAGCCAGTCGTTGTAGATGCGCACGACCGCGTCCGTGACCTCCGCATCGTTCAGGCGGGATGCCGCGCCGAGGATCCCGTAGATCACCTCCCCTCGGACACCGTCGAGCTCCTGATCGCGAACACGCAGCTCGGGAATCGCGGGTCGCATGACCCCGCTGCTCTGGTCCCGGTAGAGTCCCTGCTCGGCCATGCGGTCGGAGCGATGGATCTCGCCTGGCAAGTAGGGCCGACCCGCGGAGCCCATGCCGCCGACGAGCCCCAGCGATGTGCCATTGGCGGCCTGCCAGATGCGTCCCCGCTCCGAGTCGACGACCTTCGGCATCCGGCCTCGCAGCTTTTCGGGTGCGTTGTCGATCCAGAGTGTCTCGGGGAGCAGGGGGAAGTCGATGTGGCCATCGGCCGAGATCACGGGATGGTTCACGCTCTGCTTCTCCTCGTGTTCGGTGCGGGCATCATAGCCCGCGTGCGTGACGCGACACGAACTCCACGGCTCTGCGGTTGAACTCCGCGTGCGCCTCCAGGTTCACGGCGTGGGCGGCGGCGAGCTCCACGACCTCGAGCAGCGGCATGCGCTCCTCCGCCCTGCGTCGATGCGCCTCGAAGCGCTTCTCCTGTGCGCCGCACAGCAAGAGCGTCGGTACCCGGTTGCGCTCCAGCTGATCCCCCATGCCCGACTTCGCAGCCGTCCCGAGCAGCCCGAGAGCTACGCCCCGCGGGTCGTGCAGCTTCGTCTCCTCGAGCAGGCGCGACTTGACGTGCGCGGGAAGGCGCCGGCCGTGTCGGGGATGGATCGGCATCCGCTCGAGGGCTGCTGCGCCCTCGCGCTCCACGTCTCGCAGCAAGGCCTCCATGGCGGGTTTGAGCCGCTCTTCCCACGCGGGCTCGGCGAAGGCCGAGCTGGAGTTCGTGAGGATGTGGGCCGCCACGCGCGCCGGGTGGTGTAGCGCGTAACGCAGCGTGAGGGCGGCACCGAGCGACTGACCGACCGCGATCCAGCGCTCCTGTCCCAGCTCCGCACGGATCTGCTCGAAGGCGTCGATGTAGCGGTCGGGGTGGTAGGCGGCGAGCTCGTCGGGAGCGGGAGAGCGGCCGTGCCCGAACAGCTCGACCACCACCGGGCTGCAGACCTCGGAAAGGGCGCCGAGGTTGAGGCACCACTGCTCGCGGCTCGAGATGATCCCGTGCACCAGCAGCACGTAGGGACCCCGGCCGGGATGGACCTCGAAGTGGGGGAGCAGGGGAGGCACGCAGTCAGGGGCTCATACTCTCGAGCTGGCCGTCCTTCCACCGACCGCTAACGACCGTACCGTCGGCGTCGGTGAGCGTTCCGCGACCACTGGCCACGTCTTCTTTGAACTCGCCTTCGAAGCTCCGCCCGTTGGGCCAGGTCATGACCCCCCAGCCCGACCTGCGACCCTCGAACCAGTCGCCGGCGTACTTCTCGGCGTTCTCCCAGATCCTGATGCCCCAACCGTGCATCAGACCCCTATGCCAGTCGCCGTCATAGCTACCGCCATCCGGAAAGCGCATGACCCCGCGTCCGTGGATCCCGCCGTCCGCGAAGCCCCCGTTGAAGTTGCGACCATCGGGCCACTCGTGCTCGCCCAGACCGTTCGGCAGCGCCTCCTCCCACAGCCCTCTGTGGACCTCGCCGCTCGGCCAGCGAAACGTCCCCTCGCCACTGGTGCAGTCACCCTGGACGCATTTTCCAGCAGTCATCGTGCCGCACGCAGTCAGCGTGCCAAACGCAGAGAGCGCGAGCAGAGCGGCGGCGACGGCGTGGAAGCGGAGCGAGATAGCCACGAGCCGAGGATAACAAGCGCGAGCAAGCTTCTCCGCTTCTGAGTCCGCCCAACGGATAGAATGGCGGCGTGCGCTGTCTCGCAATCGGTGTCGGCGTGGCTGTGCTCGGGCTGGCGGCCTGGGCGCCCGCCGAAGAGACGCTCTCGCTCACGCTGGAGCGCCCCACCGAGGACCAGCAGGTACGTCTGTCCGCGCCGCTCGTAGAGGTGCGGGGTCGAACACTGATCGGGGAGCCGGACGAATCCGGCTCGGCCGCCGCGATCCATGAGCTCGTGAGCGCCGACGTGGTGCTCGCTCTCGACCTGTCGAACACGAGCTTGATGGCCATGGGCGTCGACATCGACGGCGACGGCAAGGTCGGCCGGAACCGGCGGCCTCTCTACGGTTGGCCACGGTCGCATCGCGCCTGGACGACCGACTCTGGCGACACGATCATCCAGTCGGAGCTGGTCGCGGCCCGAACGCTCGTGGATCGTCTCGGGGCGCGGCGCGCGCGGCTGGGCGTTCTCACCTATACGGGCAAGCCTCGCGCTCGCGGGAAGGTGGGCTCGCCAGAGCAGGCGATCGTTGCGCTGGAGCGTATCCGCATCACGGTCGACTGGACGGGGACGGACATCTCCCGTGCCCTATGGCTCGCGCGAGACATGCTGCTTGATGCTCCCCGCAAGCGGGGTCCCAGCCGGCCGCGCATCGTGCTGCTCTTTTCGGACGGCAAGCCGACCGCTCCGCGCAGCGAGTACACCGCCGAAAGGAACGCCATGCGCGCAGCGCGAGAACTCACGGAGGAGGGAGTACAGGTGTACACCCTGGCTTTCGGCGAAAACGCGCGCGAGGACCCCGGTGTGCTGAAGGAGATCGCAGAGGTAACGGGTGGGCGTTTTGTCGAGGTGGAGCACCCTGCGCGAGTACTGGAGGAGCTCGCAAAGGTCGAGTTCGTGAAGCCGGCGGGGCTGCGGATTCGCAACCTCACGACGGAGCAGGTCGCGCGGGCCGTCCGCGTCTTTACCGACGGCAGCTTCGACGGCTTCGTCCCGCTCGTGCCTGGCTGGAATCGGCTCGAGGTGTCCGCGCTCGATCCCGACGGGGACCGCGTTCGGGTCGAGCGCCGCGTGTTCTACGAGAAGCCGGAGGTCGAGTCGCTCGATGACCGGAGGCGCGCTGCCCGCATGCTCGTCGAGCTGCGCCATCGGGCCGCAGAGACCGAGCTAGCATCGCAGGCCGCGACAGCCTCCCGTCGCGAAAGCGATGTGGAGGTCTACCCCGAGCCGCCTCTCCCCTGAAGTCGAGACCCTTAGAGGAGGCCCCTACCAACCCCTCCGTCGATGAGGAGGCCCGTGCCGGTGATGAAGCGCGCCTGCTGGGAGCACAGGAAGGCCACAGCCTGGCCGAAGTCCTCTGCCGTGCCCACGAAGCCCACGGGAATGCCCTTTGCGACCTCGTTCAGGTCTCGACCCGCCATGCGCTGGGTGGCGTGTGCACCAGGCTGGATAGACGTCACGGTGACGCCGTCGACCGCGACCTCGCCGGCGAGCACCTTCAGGAACGCGGTCACCGCCGCCCGTGCTGTCGACGAGGCGGCAAGGACGGGGATAGGCTCCCGCGCGCCCATCGAGGTGATGGCCACGACCCGGCCCCAGCCACGCCTCTGCATCTCCGGAACGGCCTCCCGGCACATGGCGATGGTCGAGTGCAGGTTCAGGTCGAGGGCTTCTTGATAGGCCTTCTGGCTGGTAGAGGCGAAGGTCCCCCGGGGCGGCCCTCCGGCGTTCGGAATCAGGATGTCGAGCGGGCCCAGGGCCTCGCGCGCTTCGCGCACGAAGCCTGAGGCCCCCTCGGGGCTCGACAGGTCGGCCACGAGGCCGACCGCTGGCTCTCCGAGGCGCTTGGCGGCGTCCTTGATGCGAGATGAGTCCCGACTGCAGATCGCGACCCGTACACCCTCGGCCGCGAGCGCGGCAGCCACGCCGAAGCCGAGCCCTGTCGAAGCCGCAGCCACGGCGGCTGTCTTGCCTGCAATACCTAGGTCCACGCCTTCTCCTCCGTGTCCGTCTGAGACGGATCTTACATGAGGAGCCTGCTCGAGAGGGTGACGAGCAGAACGACGAGCGCCCAGAAGACTCCCGCCAGCGCGCTCGCCACCAGCTGCTTGCGAACTCGGTCTGTCTCGGTCGTGGTGCCGGCCATGGTGACTCCTGCGTGTGCAATCGCGGTGCCAGAAGGGGGGTCCAGTGGGCGCCGTCCAGCGAGAATGGGTGCAGCGACAGCGCTGCAGGCGGCATGGAGTCCGTGTGGTAGCTTCCGAAGCATGCAGTTGAAGTACGGTTGCAATCCCCACCAGGCCTATGCGGTGGCGGAACCCCTCGAGGGCGGGCGCGCCGCCGTCAGCCTCTTGAACGGAACGCCGTCGATGATCAACCTGCTCGACGCGCTGAACGCCTGGCAGCTCGTCTCCGAGCTGCGCGTAGCGCTCGAGCTGCCCGCAGCGGCCAGCTTCAAGCACGTGTCGCCCGCCGGGGCCGCAGTCGCGGTAGACCTGGCCCCCGACCTTGTTCGCGCCTACGAGGTCGAAGGCAAGGAGCTCACCCCCGCCGCGACAGCGTATGTGCGCGCCCGCGGCGCTGATCCCAAGTGCTCGTTTGGCGATATCGTCGCCCTCTCCGATCCCGTCGATCAGGCCACCGCGGACGTCCTGAAGGGGGTGGTCTCCGACGGTATCGTCGCGCCGGGTTACGACACGGAGGCGCTCCGGACGCTCCGCGCCAAGAAGGGGGGGTCGTTCATCGTCTTGCAGGCTGATCCCGGCTATCGGCCTCCACAGCGCGAGTCCCGCGAGCTCTTCGGCATGCGGCTCGCCCAGGATCGCAACAGCCAGCCGATATTGCCCTCCCATCTCGACACTGTTGTGTGTGGGAAGCTCGACGACGAGGCTCGCCGCGACCTGACCCTCGGGCTGATCACCCTGAAATACACGCAGTCGAACTCGATGGGCTTTGCGCTCGGTGGTCAGATGATCGGGATCGGCGCGGGCCAGCAGTCGCGGGTCGACTGTACGAAGCTGGCCGGTGCGAAGGCGGACGTGTGGTACCTCGGCCGTCACCCCAAGGTGCTCGGGCTCGAGTTCCAGAAGGGCGTCAGGCGCCAGGAGCGGATCAACTGGCGCGTGCGCTACATCGAGGGCGACCTGCTGCCTGCCGAGGAGAAGGCGCTTGGCGAGGCGCTAGCACAGCCGCTCGAGCTGCTCAGCGCAGAAGAGAAGGCCAGCTGGATCAAGGGACTCGACGGAGTCTCGCTGGTCTCGGACGGGTTCATCCCCTTCCGTGACAACGTGGACCACGCTGTGCAGCACGGCGTGCGGAGCATCGCACAGCCCGGAGGCTCCACGCGTGACGCCGAGATCCTGGCGGCCTGCGAGGAGTACGGGATCACCATGGTCCACACCAACTTGCGTCTGTTTCACCACTAGTCCATGGCCGAGGCGGACCGCGAGCGCTGGGACCGCCGCTATCGTGCTGGCTCTCACGCGGCCACTCCGGTGCCCGACTGGCTCGCGGCCGTCGATGAAGAGCTCCCGCGCTCGGGACGTGCCCTGGACGTTGCGGCGGGCTCGGGCCGGCTGGCGCTCTGGCTCGCTCGCCGGGGACTGGAGACGCTGGCCGTGGACGTGTCCGGCGAGGCGATCCGCCTGTGCAGGTCCAACGCCCTGGCCGAGGGTCTGGAGCTCTCGGCGAGCGTGCTCGACCTGGAGTCCGAGGCGCTTCCCCGGGGTCCCTTCTCGCTCATCAGCTGCTTCTCCTATCTGCAGCGCGACCTGTTCCCTCTGCTGCGGAGGCGACTGGGGCCGGGCGGTTGCCTGGTCGCGGAGCTCCCGACGCGCCGCAATCTGGAGCGCCATCGCAAGCCGGGCGAGCGTTTTCTGGTCGAGGCCAACGAGCTGCTCGAGCTGGTCGCCCCGCTGGAGGTCGTCTACTACCGCGAGGGTTGGATCGCCGATCACGCGGTGGCACAAGTCGTAGCGCGCTCACGGTAGAATCGACGCAGGAGGTGCGCCATGGGAAAGCTCGACGGAAAGGTCGCACTCGTTACGGGGACGAGCCGAGGAATCGGGAAAGAGGTGGCCCTCCTCTTTGCGGCGGAGGGAGCCCGCGTGGTCTGTGTGGCCAGGACGCTCGAGGAGGGAAGCCATCCGCTCGGGGGGTCTCTCGCGACGACGCTAAAGGAGATCCACGCTGCCGGTGGTGAGGCGACCCCCATTGCGGCCGACATTTCGCAGTTCGACGAGTGTCGGCGCGTCGTCGAGGAGACGCGCCAGGCCTACGGACCCGCACAGGTGCTCGTGAACAATGCGGCGCTCACGTACTTCATCCCGGTGGCGCAGTTCCCGGAGAACAAGTGGCTGCGTTCTGTCGCGGTGAACTTCCACGCGCCCTTCCTGCTGAGCCGCCTGGTGCTGGAGGACATGATTCCGGCCAAGAGCGGCGCCATCGTGAACATCTCGAGCGGTGCTGCGATCGGTCCGGGTCGGGGGCCCTACGATGGGCCGCCCATGCGAGGCGGGACGCTGTACGGTGCGGAGAAGGCCGCGCTCGAGCGCTTCACGCAAGGACTGGCCGAGGAGGTCTACCCCGACGGCATCTCGGTCACGTGCGTGAGTCCCTCCCAGATCGTGGCAACGCCCGGCGTGCTCCACCACCGGTTGCTCGAGCGCGAGGACGACCCGCGCGCAGAGCCCGTGGAGCTGATGGCGCGCTCTGCTCTGCTGCTCGCGACCGAGCCGCTCGAGAAGGTCACAGGCCGGGTCACGTACTCGCAGGAGATCCTGCACGAGTTCGCCTGGATCGAGAAGGCCTCGGGCATCGGAGTCGACATGGACGGCTCGGGCTACTCCAAGATCTGAGTCGAGGCCGGCGGGAGCAGCTCGTACACGAACGCGGCGTGGCCGTGTGCCTCCTCCTGGTGGAGCAGACGCACCGCCGTCTCGGGATCCGTCGTGCTCGCGAGCAGGACCTGGTGCCCGTCCTCGTCCAGCACCAGGTAGCGCACCCCACTGCGGCGGAGACGCGGAAGCAAAGTCGTGTCCGCTGGGAGGTGCGCGAGGTTCACGAACGGCGCCTCGGCGTAGAACGCGATCCTGTGCTTGCCGGCGGCCACCGCAGCCCCGGAGGTCGAGGTCTCCCGCAGCCACTCCGCCGCCCTGCGCTCCGAGACCGCGTTCAGGCGATGGGGACGCAGCCCCTTGCCGAGCTCGAGCCCGAGCGCCACGACGAGGCCTGCAACGAGCGCCGCCCCCGCCCCGATCGAACGGTGGCTCCGCGCCGCGGCTTGGCCCGCGCGGAGGATCCAGTGTCCGAGGACCGGGACCCCGACGGCTGCGTAGCCCAGCATGAGAACGGCGAGCGGGAGCGTGTGGCGCCGGCTCACGTAGCCGGCCTCTCTGATCAGGGCGTAGAGGACCAGGCTGTACAGCCCAAGGGATACGAGCACGAAGCGCCCGCGCAGTCCGGGCCGACCCCGCAGCGCGATCACGCCCAGCAGAGCCAGGAGAGCGATCTGGTAGCGCGCGGACGAGAGTGTGTTCTGCGTCAGCTCCGAGAGCGCAGAGGCATCGGGGCCATCGGGAGCGGGCACGACGCTCAGCCCCATCCAGCGCTGGAGATCTCCGACCCCCAGGAGCCTCTCGATCGACTTCTTCTGGCTGAAGGTGAGGGTCCCGTTCCTCACGCTGAGCAGCGTCGCGTACGGCGCCATCGCGAGGGCCGCTCCGAGTCCCAGCGCGACCACCCAGCGGGCGGCGCTCGGGAAGGGCCAGCGGCGTCGCGCCAGCTCCAGGCCCACGAGCCCGAGCCCGATCAGCACGACACCCGCGCCTTCGGGTCGGACGAGGTACGCGGCGCCCGCGGCCAGACCCGCCGCTACAGCAAACCTGCTGCTGCGCCTGTCGAGAGCCTTCCAGAGCAGTGCCAGAGCGCCGACGAAGGCCGCCAGATACAGGCCGTCGCTCTGCACGTCGGCCGAGTACGCAACCGCATAGGGGTGCGCTGCAAGGAGCAACCCGCCGACCCACGCAACGCGCCGGTCGAAGGTGTCGTGCAGGAGGGCGTACAGGAACAGGACCGCAGCGACGCCCGAGACGATCGACACCACCACCGCCGCCGCGACCCAGTCGCCGCTCACGCCCTGCACCAGCATGGTGAGAAACGAGTAGCCCGGGTGCTGGTCGTACCCGAGCGCGGTCGTCCAGTCCCCCGCCGCCATCGCACGCCCGAGCTCGATGAAGACCGGCCCGTCGTTGAACATGGCCGGCGTCCGCCACCAGTGGACCGTGCGCAACGCTAGAGCCACCAGGCCGAGAGAGAGCAAGAGCAGCCACTGGGGCACCGGCAACCGTCGAGCGAGCATGGGCGCGCAGAGCCTACTTCTGCGCCGTGCTACAGTCCATGGGTGAATATCCTGGGTATCTCTGCGTACTACCACGACAGCGCTGCCTGTCTGGTGGTCGACGGGGAGATCGTCGCCGCGGCTCAGGAGGAGCGCTTCACTCGCCGGAAGCACGACCCGGGGTTCCCGCGCCATGCCGTCGACTACTGCCTGGCCGAGGGCGGGCTCAGCCCCGAAGGGCTCGACTTCGTCGCGTTCTACGACAAGCCGCTGCTCAAATTCGACCGCATCCTGGAGACCTACGCGTCCTTCGCGCCCGTCGGCCTGAAGCTGTTCCTGCTGGGGCTCCCGCTCTGGCTCAAGCAGAAGCTGTACACGCCGCGCGAGCTCGACCGCGAGCTCGGGGGCCGCTACTCGCGCCGCTACGTCTTCCTGGAGCACCATGAGTCCCACGCGGCCAGCGCCTTCTTCCCGTCTCCCTTCGACGAGGCAGCCGTCGTGACGCTCGACGGCGTGGGAGAGTGGACGACCGGCAGCATCTCGGTAGGACGCGGCAACGAGCTCCGCATGCGGAAGGAGCTGCGCTTTCCTCATTCGCTGGGCTTGCTGTACTCCGCCTTCACGTACTTCACCGGCTTCAAGGTGAACAGCGGCGAGTACAAGCTGATGGGGTTGGCTCCGTACGGCGAGCCGATCTACCGCGATCTCATCCTGGAGAAGCTCCTGGACCTGAAGCCGGACGGCTCGTTCCGGATGGACATGTCCTACTTCGCGTACACGCACCGGGACGTGATGACGTCGCGGAAGCTGGAGCGCCTCCTCGACGGACCGCCCCGCGCGCCCGAGTCGCCGATCACGCAGCGCGAAATGGACCTCGCCGCCTCGATCCAGGCCGTGACCGAAGAGATCATGCTGCGCGTCGCTCACTACGCTCATGAGCTCACGGGCTCCCCCAACCTCGCGCTGGCGGGCGGGGTGGCACTCAACTGTGTGGGAAACGGCCGCATCCTGCGCGAGTCTGCGTTCGAGCGGGTCTGGATCCAGCCCGCCGCGGGCGACGCGGGCGGTGCGCTCGGCGCGGCCCTGTTCGTCTGGCACCAACTGCTCGAGCACGCGCGGGACAACCGAGGTCGAGACATACAGCAGGGCTCGCTGCTCGGCCCGCGCTACAGCTCGGACGAGGTACGGGCCTTGCTCGACGCCGCCGGGGCCGTGTACCGGGTCATGGACGACGAGGACAAGCTCGTAGACGAGATCGCGGAGCTGATTGCGAGCGGGCACGTCGTGGGCCACATGGAGGGCCGGATGGAGTTTGGGCCCCGCGCGCTCGGGAGTCGCTCGATCCTCGGAGATGCGCGCTCGCCCGAGATGCAGTCCGTGATGAACCTCAAGATCAAGTTCCGCGAGTCGTTCCGCCCGTTCGCGCCCGCAGTGCTGCGCGAGGACGTGGACCGCTACTTCGAGGTGCGGCCGGAGGAAGACAGCCCCTACATGCTCATCGTGGCGCCGGTGCGCGAGGACAAGAGGGAGCCGTCAGACGGAGCTCCGACGGGCGGACTCGACCGTGTGCACAAGGTGCGATCCGTCGTGCCCGCCATCACGCACGTGGACTACTCCGCGCGCGTGCAGACTGTTGATCCGGAGCGCTTCCCCCGCTTCACGCGGATCCTGCGCGCCTTCAAGCAGAAGACCGGGACCCCCATCGTCATCAACACCAGCTTCAATGTCCGGGGCGAGCCGATCGTCTGCACGCCCGAGGACGCGTATCGCTGCTTCATGGCCACCGACATGGACGCGCTCGTGATCGAGAACGTGCTGCTCCGGAAGGCCGACCAGCCAGAGGCGGGCGAGATCGACCGGCAGGCCTACCTGGCCGAGTTCGAGCTCGACTAGTCCATGAGCAAGCTGATCGACATTGACCTCCGTCCAGATCGGCGCACGCTGCGCCAGTTCGGGTTCATCGCCCTGGTGGGCTTCGGGCTGCTGGCGCTGCTCGCCTGGCTCGAGACCGCGATCTTCGCGCTCGGTCTGGGGGAGGCCCGCACCTGGGTCGCGGCGACGCTCGGTGGGATCGGCCTGCTGTCGGCGCTGCTCGCGGTGCTGGCGCCGGCGGCGAACCGGCCGCTCTACGTTGCGCTCACGCTGATCGCGCTCCCGATCGGTTTCGTGCTGTCGTATGTGATACTGGGCGGCCTCTTCTACCTGGTGATCACGCCCGTCGGGCTGCTCCTGCGCCTGACCGGTCGCGATCCGATGGACCGGCGCTTCCTGAGGGGCGAGTCGAGCTACTGGGTCGATGCGCGACCGCCGCGCTCCAAGGAGAGCTACTTCAAGCAGTTCTGAGGCAGGCGAGTGGACGAGAAGCAGACAGACGGCGCGAAGGACTTCGTGGATCAGGCTGCGGCGGAGAGCCGTTCGAGCTTGATGAGGGAGTTCTGGGACTTCCTCAAGGACAGCAAGAAGTGGTGGCTCACCCCGATCATCGTGTGCCTGCTGCTGTTCGGCGCGCTCGTGCTGCTTGGCGGGACGGCCGCCGCGCCCTTCATCTACACGCTGTTCTAGACCGTCGTTCTAGAGCGGAGTCCTGGCGGCGAAGGCCAGCACCCGCTCCGCAACGAGGTCGGGGTCGGTCATAGGCATCAGGTGACCCGAGGGAATCGTCTCGATCTCCAGGCTCGGGATGCTCTCGGCCAGGCGTTTGTGCAGCGCTGCCGGCAGATGTCCCTCACCGCCGCTCAGCAGGAGTCCGGGAGTAGGCACCTCTCTCTTTGTGCGCGCGAACAGGTCGAAATGGGGGCTCGCCTCGAAGATCGTGGCCTCGATCTCACCGGAACACTTGAGCTCCACCTGACCGTCCTCCCGATCGCGGAATCCCTCGTCGATGTACAAGTCGAGGACGCGGCGATCCCACTCCGCGAAGGCCTCACGTGCGCCCCAGCTCTCACGCAGCTCGTCTCGTGACGACCAGACCCGTCGCCGGTTCCGGGCGATGTCCGCCATGATGTTGCGGCGTTCTGACAGGTTCGGGGGACGCTCCTCTACCGGTGGCATGACGACCGGGTCCAGCAGAGCGACGCGTCCGAACAGGTCCGGTCGCTCCGCCGCCGCCGTCAGCGTGGCGGTACCCCCGAAGGAGTGGCCGATGCCGTAGTCCGCGCGCGCGTAGCCCAGCTCTTTACAGAGGCGTTCCACCAGCGCGAGCAGATCCAGGGCGAACTCGCCCCAGTCGTACGCGTCGAGCGGCGGCTTGGAGGAGTCGCCGTGTCCGCGCGCGTCGAAGGCGACGACCCGGAACTGCTCGCGGAGCGACTCGGCCAGAAGCCCGTAGATGCCGGCGCAGAATCCGTTCGCGTGGGCGAACAGGGCCAGGGGGCCGTCACCGCCAAAGTCCAGAATGCCGAGCTCCACGCCCCGCTCGGGGAGCTCTACCCGGCTCCGCACCACGTCCAGCTGCACGCGCGCGAGTGTACTAGAGGCCGAGTTGCCGTCGCAGCCGCGCCAGATGGCGGAGCGCGCGGTCCACGTGCGCAGCGTTCTCCGGGGCATTGAACCAGCGACTCGCGCCGGACGGGTGGGGAAGGGGCACGATCCAGCACCCCTCGGGATCCTGGGTCACGCTGCCGACGACCTCGTTCAGCGCCTTCGCCCCGAGGAACGCGCGAATGGCCAGCCGACCGACCGGGATGATGAGTTCGGGGGCGATGAGCTCCAGCTCCCTGTCGAGATAGGGTCTGCACAGAGCCTGCTCTTCGCGGCTGGGGGATCGGTCCCCGCGGCCGGATTCGCGTCTGCCGGGATAGCAGCGCGTGACCGCGGCGATGTAGTGGCGCTTGCGAAACTCGTCCTCCGCGAAGCCGGCGCGCTCGAGCCAGCGAAAGAGTCGCCGACCGGCTGGACCGTCGAACGGACGGTTCGTCGCCACCTCTGTGGCGCCAGGTGCCTGGCCCACCAGCAGGATCTTCGCGCTCGCCTCCCCTGACAGGATCGCGCCGGGCACGATCGGAAAGCCGGCGTCGCTGCAGCGTCGGCACTCGCGCATCTCGTCTTGCAGCGTCGCCAGCACGTCCTGGTTCACCGAGCGCCTCCCTCACCCACTCCGCGATTGTACACGTCGGGTAGAATGCCCGTCATGAGAGCTGCAGTCCTTCGGGGCATCAACGTGCCCCTCGAGATAGAGACCATCGACATCGCCAAGCCCAGCCCCCACGAGGTGCTCATCCGCACCGCTCACGCCGGTATCTGCCACAGCGATCTCCACTTTCACAGCGGCGCCTACCAGTACCCCATGCCCGCGGTGCTGGGCCACGAGTCGGCGGGGATCGTCGAGGAAGTCGGCTCCGAAGTTCGCTACGTGGAGAAGGGAGACCACGTCATCACGTGCCTCTCCGTCTTCTGCGGACACTGCGAGTACTGCCTTGGCGGGCGCCCCTCGCTGTGCAGCAAGCAAGAGACCCGGCGCGCCCCTGACCAGGCGCCGCGCCTCTCGAAGGGCGACGAGGTCGTGAACCAGTTCCTGGACCTGTCGTCCTTCGCCGAGCAGATGCTCGTGCACGAGCACGCCATCGTGAAGATCCGCAAGGACATGCCGCTCGACAAGGCCGCGCTGATCGGCTGCGGGGTGACGACGGGAATGGGCGCCGTGTTCATCACCGCGAAGATCGAGGTCGGGAGCACGGTGGCGGTGATCGGCTGCGGCGGTGTCGGGCTGAGTGCGATCCAGGGCGCGCACATCGCTGGCGCCGGGCGAATTATCGCTGTCGACACGCTCGAGCCGAAGCTCGAGCTGTCCCGCAAGTTCGGCGCGACCGACGTGGTGAACGCGAGCTCCGCGGACCCCGTTGAGGCCGTGCTCGACCTGACACAGGGGGGTGTCGACTACGCATTCGAGGCGATCGGCCTCAAGATCGCCGCAGAGCAGGCCTTCCGCATGCTGAAGCGGGGCGGCACGGCGACGGTGATCGGGATGATCCCGATCGGTACCAAGGTCGAGCTCGACGGCGTCGAGTTTCTGGCCGAGAAGAAGATCCAGGGCTCCAACATGGGGTCGAACCGCTTCCGCAGCGACATGCCGAAGTATGTGGACTTCTACCTCTCCGGCAAGCTCAACCTCGACGACCTGATCTCCCAGCATCTGAAGCTCGAGGACATCAATCGGGGCTTCGAGCAGCTGGCTCGGGGCGAGGTGGCCCGCAGCGTCATTCAGTTCGACGCGTAGGACGCAGACGGATCAGGGAAACCTCGCCCGGCGCCTGAATCCGCAGCGGGAGATGGGTCGTTCCCGCCCCCCGGCTCACGTAGAGTCGGGCGCCGTCCACGTCGAAGTGCCCGCGCCAGTAGCCGAGGCGCGTCTGTCGTAGCGGCGTCTTGCCGTAGAACGTGATCTGTCCACCGTGCGTGTGCCCGGAGAGCGTCAGATCGACACCCACCCAGGCGGCCTCGCGGAACATGTCCGGGTGGTGGGAGAGCAGCACGATGGGCTCGTCTTCCCTGGCTCCGGCGAGGGCCGCGGCGAGATCGGGCTCTCCGTGTGTCAGGTCGTCGACGCCTGCCAGCCACAGGCTCTTGCCGTTGCGCTCCAGGCGCAGCCCACGATTCAGCAGGAGCTCGACGCCGTGCTCCTGCAGGAAGCTGCGCCAGAGCATGAGGTCGGCCTCCGCGCTGTACTCGTGGTTGCCCGGCACGGCGAAGATCCCGAGTGGCGGGCGAAGCTGGGCGAGCGCCTTGCCGAGCAGCAGGATCTCAGCCGCGTTGCGCTCGATCAGATCCCCACCCAGGAGCACGAGGTCGGGCTCCTCGCTGGCGACCTGCTCGAAGATCCGGGACAGGTCCGCCTCGCTCATGAAGTGGCCGGCGTGCAGATCCGAGAGGTGCGCGATCCGGAGATCCGCGAGCGCGCCCGCACAGCGGTCGAGCTCCACGGAGCTCTGCTCGAGGCGCAGCTGACGCTCCAGGCGCTGCCGGAGCCAGCGCCCCACCAGGCGCGGGTAGAGGCAGTTGTACAGGGCCTCCAGCGCCCGGCCGACGAGCCGATCGAGGGCCGTCGGCTTGCGCGCGAGAGCGCCGCGTGGTCGCGGTGCCCTCGGCCGACCCGCGGGGGGTCTGCGGACCGGTCGAGTCATCCCCGTCCGAGCTCCTCGCACAAGTCCCCCATGCGAAGCTCCCCCTCGGCGGTCTGGCCGCCGAGCTTGAGAAAGCGTCGCATGTTCTCCTGCGCGCCCGGGCTGCGCAGCACGGTCTGGAACAGGTAGGACTCGTCGAGCAGGCCCTCCTCGAGCGGCTTCTCCGCAGCGGCCACGCAGGCCTTCGCGGCGCCGACGGCGTCTGCGGGAAACGAGGCGATCCGGCGCGCCAGGCGGTCCACGAACGGCCCGATCTCGTCCGCCGGAAAGGCGCGGTTCAGGTAGCCCCAGCGCTCCGCGGTCTCGGCGTCCAGATCGTCGCCGGCCAGGATGACCTCGAGCGCGCGCCCGCGGCCGAGCAGACGGGGCAGCCGCTGCGTGCCGGTCCCGCCCGGCAGGATCCCGAGCGGGACCTCCATCTGGTTGACCACGGTCTTGCCCCGGACGCCGAAGCGCATGTCGCAGGAAGAGGCGAGCTCGCTGCCCCCTCCCCCGACGCGTCCCTCGATCTGCGCGATCGTCGCCTT
The DNA here is from genome assembly GCA_965247115.1 of Myxococcota bacterium. Taxonomy (GTDB): domain Bacteria; phylum Myxococcota_A; class UBA9160; order SZUA-336; family SZUA-336; genus JAUXJB01. Next base: position 1,148,006 of record CBDFGR010000002.1, on the reverse strand, counting down.
TGGCATGCAGCGGAAGCGCTCGCACATGCGGTGAAACGCGTTGAGCTGCTCCTCCCGCCGCGGCTGGGTGTCGATGGGAGTGGCGATGAGCGCCTCTACGTCGAAGTGAGCGATGAAGAAATCCGGGTTCGCGCTGCGCAGCAGCACCACCCGGACCGCCTCGTCGGCCTCGATCTCCTCGGCCAGGTGCCGCAGGTCGCCGAAGAGGGCGGTCGTCATCAGGTTGATGGGCGGGTTGTCGATCGTGGCGACCGCCACACCGTCTTGTACCGACACCCGAACCAGCTCGTAGTCGTAGGCCATCGTGTCCTCCTCGTTCCGAGGAGTTTCTCAGGTCCGGACGAAAGCCGCGACCTCCGGGTCTGTGCGCAGCGCCACGAGCTCGGCCTCCGTCGGTCGGGCCGGCCGATCGCGCTCGGCGTCGACCAGACACAGGAAGCCGAGCTCGACCGCGTCCGAGGCCCGGAACTGGTGCCAGCTTCCGGGGGGCACCCGGACCAGGTCGAAGGGTCGAATCGTGAAGACCTCGCTTCCGACGAGCACGCCACCCTCTCCGCGCACGACCACGACGGCGTGGGGGTGCTCGTGCCGCTCCAGGCTGGAGTGGCCAGCGGGCTCGAGCTCGAAGTAGCGCAGCTCGCAGCCCAGGCCCGCGTCCGGCCCGACCAGCAGCTGCCGCGTGATGTCGCGGAAGTGCGTCCCCTCCGGCTTGTAGGGCTGGACGGGGACGCCGTCCCAGCGGAAGCCGCCGCGGTACCTGGTCACGGGCTTCATGCGTCGCGTACCCTCTCGACAAAGCTGCGGCTTCGCTCGAGCAGCGCGTCGCCGGCCTCGTACAGGCTGCCGCCGACTAACAGCATCGCGTCTGGCCCGTAGAAATCCACCAGCTCGGGTATGCGCTCGAGTGCCATTCCGCCGGCGGGAACGGGCAGGGCCGGTAGCAGCGGCTGCCACGGGTCCCTGAGCGCCGCCGCAAGTCGCCGGCAGGTCTCGGCGCTGTAGCTGAAGCGTCCGCCCCAGTTGGGGTAGATGACCGCGTCCGCGCCAAACGCGCGAAACAGCTTGCCCAGCAGCGTCTCAGGGGCAATCCGCAGGGCCCCGCCGAATGCCGGGTGGGCCAGGATCGGCAGCCCCGCGCCGTCTCGGACGAGCTCGGAGAGAACCGGCAACCCCACCAGCATGGGGGAGACGAGGATTCCGCCCACCCCACGGCCCCGGGCAAAGCCGAGCTGGCGGCGGATCGACCCCGGGGTGCCCGTGAGGGTCGGCACGTAGAGCGCGCGCCGGCCCGTGGCATCGGCGGCCCTCTCGACAGCGGCCTGGCAGGCCGTCACTCGATCCTCGAAGCGGCAGAAGGAGTGGTCCGCGAGCCCGTGGTCGTCCTTGATCACGTCGATCCCGGCCCGAGCAAAGGTCTCGCACAGCTCGCCGAGTGCCTCCGCGGAGAGCCCCATGGGTTTGAGGGCCGTGCACGTGAGGGGTCCCGTCGCAACGTCCGCTGCCGAGCGGAAACCCGCCAGCCCGAAGCGCGGTCCCCCGAGGATCCCGAGTAGCGCCTCCGGAAGCTCGACGTCGAGCAGCTCGAGATCGGGCTGCAGGGACGAGTTCCCGAACAGCACGTTCAGGAGCTGGGCCGGATCGAGCGCAGTTGTGGCGACCGGAACGCCGAGCGCGATCCGAAAGCCCCCCTCCGGATCCGGATCGATCGTCTCCACCGTCGGCAGGATCTCGCGCTTCACGAACGGGTCCCGGACCGCAGAGCGCGGCAGCTCGACCGTTTGCTCGAGAAGCAGCGCCTCGGCCCGCTCCTCCACATGGTGCGCGTGGACCCGCGCGCGATAGATGGCGCGAAGCTGCTCCATGCTCAGAAGCTTAGTACGCGTGTCGAGCGCCGGCGTAGCCTCAGAGTCCGCCGCGCAGCAGCAGTACGTAGGCGAGCATCACAGCGGGAGTGACGACCATGGGCCAGCGGAGCTCGCGGGTCCGGCCACCGAGAACCTTGATCACCGGGTAGGAGATGAAGCCGAGCGCGAGACCGTCGCTGATCGAGTAGAAAAGCGGGATGCCGAGCGCGATCAAAAAGCCGGGAATCGCCTCGCTGGCGTCCGACCACTCGACGCGGGCTGCGTTGCGCAGCATCAGAGAGCCCACGAGGACCAGCGCCGGCGCGGTGATCGGCGGGTAGCTACCGATCATGGCCACGACTGGGCTCGCGAAGAGCGCAAGCAGGAAGAGCAGTGCCGTGGTTGCGCTGGTCAAGCCCGTGCGACCGCCCTGCTCGACACCGGTGGCGCTCTCGATGAAGCTCGTGACCGTGCTGGTTCCAAGCGCGGCCCCAGCAACGGTCCCGACGGCATCAGAGAGGTAGGCGCGCTCCGGAACGGGCAGGATATTCGACTCGGGCTGGTCAGCTGCGGAACTGACACCGATAAGTGTTCCAACGGTGTCGAAGAGGTCCATGATCAGGAAGATGAGCACGAAGGGCAGCATCGCCAGCGACAGGGCACCCGCGATGTCGAAGACGAAGAGCGTCGGAGACAGGTCGGGAGGCATGGATAGGATTGACCCGGGGAGCGAGAGCTCGGCAAGCCGCTCGCCTCCGACCTCGAACGGAGACAGGGCGAAGCGCAGGACCAGCGCGACGACGGCAGCGATGACGATGCCACCGAGTATCGAGCCCCTGATCCCGCGCGCGTGCAGCCCCGCGGAGGCAAAGAGCCCCGCGAAGAACACGAGCAGGTCCGGCGACAGCCAGAGCGGATTGAGCCGCACTGCCGTGACAGGATCCACGACGACGAGCCCGGCGTTCTGCAGTCCGATGAACGCGATGAAGAGCCCGATCCCGACGGCAATTCCGCCCCGCAGGCTCGGGCTGATCGCGTCCACCACGACGCGGCGCAGCCCGGAGAGCGTGACCAGCAGGAACAGCACGCCAGCCACGAAGACCACTCCCAGTGCCACCGGCCCCGCGTTCGCGTACCCGGCTGCACTTGCCGCGGGGATCAAGGTCAACACGAGGAAGAAGTTCGCGCCCATGCCCGGGGCCTGTGCGATCGGAGCGCGCGCGTAGAGACCCATGATGACGGTGGCCAGCGCGGCCGCCAGGCAGGTCGCCGTCATCACCGCGCCAAAGTCGAGGCCCGTCTCGATGCCGAACATGCGTCCCGAGAGCACGGCCGGCTGCACGAAGATGATGTAGGCCATGGTCAGGAACGTCGTCGTCCCGGCGGCGAGCTCGGTGCGGACATCGCTGCCTCGCTCGTGGAGCTCGAAGTAGCGCTCGAGGAATCGCGACGGATTGACCGACATCGGGCCCATGCATTCTAATGGTCGGGTTGCGGCCGTGTGCCGCGCTGAGGTACCGACATGTGGCTACGACTGCGACAGATCTGTTTGGTTGCGCGCAATCTCGCGAGTAGCGTCGACGAGCTGAAGGCGATCTTCGGGCTAGAGGTGTGCTACGTCGACCCTGGCCTCGAGCGGTTTGGACTCAAGAACTCGCTACTTCCGATCGGGAGCCAGTTCCTCGAGGTCGTGGCGCCTTTCCAGGAGAACACCGCAGGCGGCCGCTATCTCGACAGGCGCGGCGGTGACGGTGGCTACATGGTCATCACGCAGTGCGACGACGTCGAGCCGCGCAAGCAACGCGTTGCGGAGCTCGGCGTCCGGATCGCTCAGCCGCTAGAGTCCACCCACCATCGCGGCATGCAGCTGCACCCGAAAGACACCGGCGGCGCCTTCTTCGAGATCGACTGGCACGAGGGTGGCGAGGACCCGGCAGGTCCGTGGTCGCCCGCGGGTCCGGACTGGAAGCCGGCGGTGCGCACCGACGTGGTGAGCAGGATCCTCGCGGCCGAGCTCCAGAGTCCCGACCCGAAGACGCTCGCAGAGCGCTGGAGCGGAATCGCGCAGATCGAGCTCGGGCGCGACGCGCAGGGGCGGCTGGAGCTGCCGCTCGAGAACGCGCGTCTCCGCTTTGTCGAGGCGACGGACGGACGCGGCGAGGGCCTTGGCGGCGTCGATCTCGCGGTGGTGGACCGCAAGCGTCTGCTCGAAGCCGCGGAGAAGCGTGGACGTCGGGTCTCCGACGACCTCGTGAACGTCTGTGGGACCCGCTTCGGTCTGATCGACGCCTGAGGCGCTCCGAGTCTTCTACGCGTCGACCACGAGCGCGCCGCCGTCCGCGACCAGCGTCTGGCCCGTGATCCAGGAGCTCGCATCCGATGCCAGGAAGAGGGCGGCGTCGCCGATGTCTTCCGGCTCGCCGAGCCGCTTTAATGGGAGGCGCGCCGCGACCTGCTCGCCGCGGCCGTCCTCCCAGAGGATCCGAGAGAAGTCAGTGCGGACCACGCCTGGCGCGATGGCGTTCACCCGGACGCCGGGTCCGAGCTCGGACGCGAGCTGCTTGGTCAGATGGATCAGCGCGATCTTCGTGATGTTGTAGGCGCCGAGGATCGGGCTCGTCATGTAGGCGCCATTGGATGAGACGTTGATCACGCTCCCGCCATGCTCCTGCATGTGCTTGCTCCAGGCCAGCTGCGTCCACACGAGCGCTCCGGTGATGTTGACCTGGAGCGTCTTCTCCCAGCTCGACAGGTCGATGTCGATTACCGGTCCCGCACAGGGGTTCGCGGCCGCATTGTTGACCAGGATGTCGATCGCCCCGAACCGCTCCAGAGTCGCGTCCAGGCAGGCCTCCGCATCCTCCGGCCGGCCCACATCACCGGCCTTCCAGGCGATGTCGCCGCCGATCTCCTTGGCCGCCGCCTCGCAGCCCTCCGCGCCGCGCGAGACGATCATCACGCTGGCCCCGGCCTCGATGAAGCGCCTGGCGATCCCCCGACCGATCCCTCGCGAGCCCCCCGTCACGAGGGCGACCTTTCCCTTGAGCTCATCCATGGGCCGCGATTTTACACTGGGCCGCTCCCGCGAATCTGACCGCCCCGCTGCGAAGAACCGGGAGTGCGGGGGGAGCAGCTCTCCCCAGCTATACTGTCGCCGCACAGCCTCTCGCGGTCGGGGACATCTGCTACGCATGAAATTTCGAGCAGTCACTGAGGACGAGCTTGGAGAGGTCTCGTCGCTCCTCTCCGAGGCCGAGCTCCCCCCGCTGGAGGTGAGCCCGGTTCTCGCGAACCTGATCGTCGCGCTTGACGACTCCCAGGTCGTGGCGTGTGTGGGACTGGAGGCGTACGGGCGCTCGGGCTTGGTGCGTTCGATGGTCGTAGCTCCGGATCGGCGCGCCAAGGGCCTGGGCCGGGAGCTGTTTCGCAGCCTGCTTGCCCGCGCCTACGAGCTCGGTCTGAAGGAGCTCTTTCTCCTGACCGTCGATGCCGAGGGCTTTTTCAACAGGCTGGGCTTCGCAAGCGTGCCCCTGGACAGGGCACCGGCCCAGATGCAGGACAGCCGCGAGTATCGAGAGCTGCGTCCGGAGACGGCGACGCTGATGCGTCTCTCGCTCACGTAGGCGCTATGAGAGGTACTGCGTCAGCCAGGCCGTGCAGCGCTGCCAGGCGTCCTCTGCAGCTTTCGCCACATAGCTCGGACGGTCCGCGTTCATGAACGCGTGACCCGCGCCAGGATAGCTCTTGAACTCGTGGGTCTTCCCGAAGCGGTTGAGCTCACTGTCGAGCTTGGCGACGTCGTCCGGACTGGGATTCGTGTCGTCCTCGCCAAACAGGCCGAGCACGGGGCACGCGATCCGCTCGGTCAGATCAAAGGGCGCCGCTCCCTCCCCCCAGGGGACCTGGATGTTGCCCCCGTAGAAGACCACGGATGCGCGTAGCGCGGCGTCCCGCGCGGCGGTCAGGTATGCGAGGCGACCCCCCATGCAGAAGCCGATCACTCCAGTGCGGTCTGAGCTTACCCGCGGAAGGCTGCGCAGCAAGGCACTCGCGGTGTCCAGATCGCGGAGCACCTCGGAGTCGCACAGCTTGGCCATTCGCTTGAGTGGATCTTCCTCTGGTTCCGTCTGGCGGTGGTAGAGATCGGGCGCGATGCTCGCGAACCCAGCATCCGCGAGCCGGCTCGCGATGCCTTGAATGAACCCGTCCACTCCGGGCGCGTGTATGCACACGAGGACCCCGGGGAACGGACCATCGCCAGGGGGGACGGTCGTGTACGCGAGCATCTCGTCGGCGTCGACTTGCAGCTTATCCCAGCGTCCGTTCATGACTTCCCTTCGTGAGCCAGCTCATCCCTAGACCCCTTCATGGTTGTGCTTGGACCACTGGGACAGGGCAACGAGGGGATCGTTGGTCAACAGATCTTCGCTGATCCTGTTTCCAAAGAACTGAAGCCACCCATCGACGCCTCCCAGGTTCGCCTCCGGTCCCGGGCGGTATTTGCACCCGAAACAGCCGAGCTGGTCCGCCCCACCACTGAGTGCTCGCTCCCCCATGGCGAACTTTCGAGCGACTACGTATCTCGGTGTATTGAGAAAGTCCTCATCGCGGCGAAGATCGCTGAAGTCAAACCCTCCCCGGTCCTTGTAGTCCCCTTCGCAGCATGGACGAATGACGCCATGAGCATCGAAGGCGGTGTTGTAGTGCAGCCAGTCGCAATGGTCTCGTCCCGGAGCCCTCTCGTCGAATCCGCTCCCGTGCGCCGACCTGAGCCGGTCATACCTCTCTACGAACTTCCCGGAGAGCGCGGCGTCGACCGCCTCGGAGATGTCGCCGTTCTCTGTTTCAAAGACCCAACTCTCTTGAAGAGACCTGTTGAGCGTGTGAATCGTGGCTGTGCCGTCAGGGGTATAGGCTGGATGAGGCGCGGGAACGACTGTCGGTCCCGGGTAGGGCATGCTGAAGGAGATCTCGTCGAACTCGAGATCTACGGCCCTTCGGAACGCCTCTTCTGCCTCGTGGATATTGTGTTCAAACGTGAGGAATTTCCAGCGAATTACAGGTGTCGTTCTCGAGTGACGCTTCCTTGCAGCCACCAGCTGCCGGACGTTCTCGAAAACCCAGTCGATGTTTCCGCCGCGGCGATACTGCTCGTAGGTCGACTGGGTCGCCCCGTCGACGGATACATCCAGCATATTCAAGCCTGACAGGACAATGGAGTCCGCGTCCAGCTTTGGAAACGAGAGGTTGCTGCTGATTCGCGTGTAGATCCGGCGCTTGCTCGCGGCCCGTAGGAATTCGTGAATGTTCTTGTTGAGGAGGGACTCGCTCTTGTTGTAGTAGGACGCGAGGAAGCTGTAGATCCCGGCCTCATCCATGATGCGGTCGTGTACGTCGCGCTTCATTACGCCTTTTCGGGGAACGTTGAAGAACTTCTTTGCGAACTCCGAGTCAAAAGTGTGTATGCACGCCTCACATCCCAGCTGGCACGAGTTATTGGCATCCAGGAGAAATCCAAGCGGTCGGGCTGTGACATAAGAAAATCGATTCACGTACTCATACTTGATCGCGAGGAGATTCAGGACCTTGATCAGTCTGATTTTCTCGTCGATCGACAACGGCCCTCTCGCGGCCGCGTACTGCGCTCCGAGTATGTCGAGTCTCTCCAGGAAGTCCCTACGCTCACGATCCACGCAGCTCTCGGCGACCATTACGAGCCGTCCCAGCTCGTCGAAGTTCGCCTTTGGAAGGGAGTCCCACGCAACCCGGTCGAGCTCCGGCGCAGAAGGCAGGCAGGAGCGTAGCGCCTCAAACTCCAGTGCGAGCCTGTCACGCTCGCGGAGGGCTGCCTCCAGGTTCCGCGCAACGATGTCCCGATGCTGCGCCAGGACATCGCGCTCCTGCGAGACCTCGTCTAGTCCGTCGACGAGGCGGCGGATAGGAGGGAGCGTTAATGCTGCGGACCTGATGAGTCGGTTCATTGGGATCTACTGGGGGCCGAGCTGGGACTTGCGATGAGCTCGTGGTCGGAGTATATCGCGAACCTGAGATCCCGGGTCCCCGCCGGGGAGTTCCTTGTTTTCAACTACTTAGGCTCATCTGAGCTACAATCCCCTTGCGCGCGATAAACTGCGCTAGATGAACTCGAAGGACTTCACCCTCCTCATCCCCACTTACAATCGCACGTCCCAGCTGGCGCGACTACTCGAATATCTCGCCCGTCAGTCGGCCGACTTCCCAATTCTCGTGCTCGATTCGGGAAGCGATGAGAGCAAGACGGCGAATTCCAGCCTGGCTGACAGAATCGATCTGGATGTTCGTTTCGTATCGTACGGCTCCTCGGTCATGCCGTGGGAGAAGTTCTGGAGCGGATGTCAGGAGGTCAAGACGGAGTTCTGCTCGATATGCGCAGACGACGATGTCGTCGTGTTGGACGCTCTCCCTCCTCTACTTGAGTTTCTCCACGCCCGTCCTGACTATAGCGCAGCTCACGGTTGGTACTTCTCGTTCTACGACAACGTTCACTTCGGCATCACTTCGATTGTGTACTCGAGACCCTCCTTTGATCAGGACGAGCCGCTGCTGCGGCTGCGAGAAACGATGAATGGATACGAGGCCGTAACGTACGGTCTCTATCGGACTGATGTGGCGCGTGAGGTTCTTCGCGAAGTACAACGAGTGCAAAGCCTGCTTGGTCGGGAGCTTCTCGCAGGTGCGTTGACGGCCGTTGCGGGGAAGGTCGCGAGGTTGCCACTCCTCTACTACGGGCGTTCTCTCGGTTCATCGGAGCCGTATCAGCACTGGCACCCCGTCGAATTCATGATCTCCTCGCCAGAGGAGCTGGTTGCGGACTACGGGAGATATCGTGCAATCCTACTTCGGGCGTTCGGCAAGTACGGATCCGATCAGACTACCCCGACAGCGCTTCTGAAGCTGATCGATCTCATCCACCTGAAGTACCTGTCCGAGTACATCACCCCGGAGATCATGAACTACCTGGTCAGTGCCTTGATGAAGGATGAGGAACGGGGAGAGATCATGCGAGGATACTGGCCGCGCCTCGCCGCGGCCGCCTCGCAACCCAGCAACAGCCACCTGGCTCGGCTCGTACGAGCAGCTCGAGCTCGCGTCGTCCCTGGGACACGGATGCACGAGCTTGTTCGACGATTTCGACTGGCAGGAGATCGGACCGTCTCCACCGCGACCACGAGTGGCCGACGACGAGAATACCGCCTGTACAAAGAGTTCCTTGCGTCGCTGAGCCAGCCCCACGCTGAGCTGCCGGCCAATACGATCGATCGGCTCATCCAGACTCTGAACGCCTACGAATGACGTCTGGCAGCCTAGTAGCGCGTTCATGACACACGACGAGCTGTGTGCCGCTGCCTCGACCGGGGATCTCCCTGGTGTGGATCGCATGCTCAGCAGCGGGACTTGCTCCCAGCTCGACCTGAATGACGCGCTGCTAGCGGCAGCCGCTGCAGGCAATCTGGAGATCGCCACCTCCCTGGTTCAACGAGGCGCCGCAGTCGAAGCCGGAGATAACGCTGCGCTCATCGAGGCGGCTTCCCGAGGTCACCTGGAGGTGATGCGATACGTGCACGGTGCTGGCGGGGACATTCGGGCAGGAGGCGACTCTGCGCTGCGCGGTGGGGCGGCCAGCGGGCATCTTGAGGTGGTCGAGTACCTGCATCAAAACGGAGTCAACATCCGAGCTGCTGGGCAGCCTGCCCTCCAGGGCGCAGCGTGCAATGGCCACGTGAGCGTCGTGATGTATCTGCACACGAACGGAGTCGACATCCACGCCGGCGGGGACGAGGCGCTGCGCGCGGCCGCGTCGAACGGCCACCTGGGGGTAGTGGAGTATCTGCACGCGAGCGGTGGCGACCTGCGAGCCGGAGAGGAAGCCGCACTTCAGGGAGCGGCACTCGGCGGACACTTGGGCGTTGTGCGATATCTCCACGAGAACGGGGCGGACCTGGGCGCGTGCGACGCAGAGCTGCTGTGTCAAATCGAAGAGCACGGGCATCGCCAGACAGCGCGCTACATCAGCCGCGGAGGTGGCGATCCGCGTGCGTTCGATGAGGACGCCCTCGTTGCCCTGGCCCGGTCGGGAGACTTGGAGGGTCTGGCGCAGCTCGTACAGATCGGTGCCGATGCCAACGCGGGGGATGGCCGCGCCCTGCGCGCGGCCGCATCGAACGGCCACCTGGGAGCAGTGGAGTATCTGCACGCGGCCGGCGCGGACATCCGGGCAGGATCGGACGCAGCGCTTCAGGCTGCCGCAGCAAGCGGGCACCAGGAGGTAGTGAGGTACCTGCACGCGAGCGGTGGCGACCTGCGGGCCGGAGGGGAAGCCGCACTTCGGGGAGCTGCACTCGGCGGACACATGGGCGTCGTGCGGTATCTCCATGAAAATGGGGCCAACCTGAGCGCGTGTGGTGCGGAGCTGCTCCGTCAAGTCGAGGCGCGCGGCCACCCGCAGGTCGCCAGATACATCCGGCTCGGAGGCGGAGACCCTCGCGCGTTCGACGAGGGCGCTGTCATTAGAACGGCAGGCGCAGGGGATCTCGACAGCCTTCGGAAGCTCCTCGAGATCGGTGCCGACGCCAACGCAGGGCATGGCGCGGCGCTGCGGGCAGCGGCGAGCGGCGGGTACCTGGAGGCGGTGCGGACGCTGTACCAGCACGGGGCCGACATCCGAGAAGCGGAAGATGAACCGCTACGCGCAGCCGCGAACGCTGGGCACCTGGATCTGGTGAGGTACCTGCATGAGAACGGGGCGGATGCGGCTGCACGAGGCGGAGAGGCCCTCTCCTTGGCTAGTGCTGGTCATCACGGAGATGTCGTTCGTTATCTGCACAGAAGGGGCGTGGAGCGGAACCTACTGAGTGCGGAAGGTCGAGTGGAGATCGAACGGATGCGGGGCGAGCTCGAGTCGGCGCCCGAGATCTACCGACCTTCGAAGTTCTGGGAAGTGATGAATCGAGACCACACCACACTGCTGGGTTTTGGTGGCGAGCCCCACTTCAAGCGAACGGTCAATCAGGCCTATTTCAACTTCGTTCCTTCGTCGCTTTGGGATCCAAAGATCGTCAACCTGGTAAGGCTCTGGCTGAGGCGCGGGATGCCCGCACTCGTGCGCTACGAGATCGACGATCCCGATTGCGACCCGCGGCTGTGGTTATCGTGGGTAGAGGACTACTACATCTTCAAGGACGATCGGGAGCGTCGGCTGAAGCTGTACAAACTCTACGTTGCCTCGCTTCATGAGTACGTGCTCAGGAGCGATCGCGAGGGCGTGCTCGCGCAGTTGGAGGAGCCTGAGTTAGGGAATCCGATCCGCGTTCGTCGCGATGGGCGGATGATCTCCCAGGATCTCGCGAACTCGGTGCGAGAGCGGAACGCCATCGTCGACGCGCTGGACGTTTCCTACACTCAGTCAGAGCCAGGACGAGATCGACCCACCTTGATAGCCGAATTGGGGGCAGGGTACGGCCGTCTCGGACACGTGCTCCTTGCGACCTCCCCCTGCCGATACGTCGTCTTCGACATTCCACCGGCGCTCTATGTGTCGCAGTGGTACCTCTCGAGGCTCTTTAGCGACCGTCGTATCTTCAAGTTTCGCGCGTTCTCGAGCTACGCTGAAGTTGCAGAAGAGCTCGAGCAGGCGGATCTGGCGTTTCTCACCCCCAACCAGCTCGAGATGTTTCCGGACGGCTACTTCGACGCCTGCGCTACGGTCAGCTCCCTGCACGAGATGCGGCGGGAGCAAATTGCCCATTACCTGGGCCTCATGGCGGCGAAGACTCGCAGCGTGATCTACATCAAGCAGCGCAGGCGCTACGTGAACCCTCACGACGGGTTGCTGATCAGGCGCTCGGCATACAAGCTGCCGGCCCCGTGGCGGGTAGTCATGCGGCGATCTGACGCCCTCAACCCGGGCTTCTTCGAGCGAGCATGGGCCCGCTGAGTCGGTCGGCCGTGGAAGCGCACAGAGAGCCACGAGGCCGACCGACGGTGTCGATCCTCTTGTGCAACTACAACCACGCCAGATATCTCCCCGACTCCCTGGGAGCGATCTGTGGCCAGACGCTCCAGCCGGACGAGGTCATCGTGGTGGACGACGGCTCCACCGATGACAGCGTGGCTGTGATCGAGGGATTCGTGCGCCGATTTCCCTTCGTCACCCTTGTCCGCAACAAGAGGAACCGAGGGCTCATGACCTCCATCGAGCGCGCCCTGACCCTGGCGTCGATGGACTTCGTGGTGTGGGCATCTGCTGACGACCGGCTTCTCCCCCGCTTCCTGGAGCGCAACATGAGGATCCTCCGCTCTCATCCGGAGGCGGGAGTGTGCTTCTCTCGGCTGGCTGTCTTCGAGGATGGAACGGAGCGCATTCGGGAGTATCTGGGCGACTCGGCCACAGGGCTGGCATTCGACCTCGGGCTGGCATTCGACCTCGGTAAGGAAGCTCGCTTTCTGCCTCCAGCTGCCCTGAAGCGCAGGCTTGCCACCAGCTATTTGTGGATGTCGGGGAATACCGTGCTCGCTCGCCGGGGCGCCCTCCTCGAGGCAGGTGCGTTTCGCCCAGAGCTCCAATGGCACTCGGAGTGGTTCGTCTTCTACATCCTCGCTCTGCGTCACGGAGCGTGTGTGGTACCCGAGACGCTAGCGCTGATGCGCGAGACTCCCGGGACCTACTCCGGATCCGGGATGTCCGATTCGGTGCGTCAAAGACGAGTGCTGAAGGCACTTGTGAGTGCGGTAAAGGAGCCTCGAAACCGAGATGTGGCTCCGATCTTCAGAGCCCGCCCAGGTCTCTTTTCGCCGTTTGGCCGTCAGATGCTCACCGTCCTGGTGACGAACCCCGTCCACTGGGGCCTGGGTTGGCGCTACCTGCAATGGATGCTGGGCCACCGCGCGGAGGTGTTTGCCTCTCGAGCCGCCGTCGCAAGCAGTGGACGCAGGCTGGGCCTCAGGCTCCTGGCGATCGCGGGCTTGGCTGGAGCAAGGGTGCTCGATCTTCTGACTCCTCCGGCCTGGAAGAGCTGATGCAAGGCTCGAAGTTGATCCGATTCGGGAGCATCTATACGATGGGGCTCGTGCGCGCATCCCCCCCGCCCACCCCGGTGAGCCTCCGTCGATTTGCTCGTTGGAGCGGCGTTCCCCTGGCCGTCTTGGTCGTAGCCTTCCCGCGTGATGCGCTCGCCTATATCGATGCTGGAACTACCAGCATGCTCCTTCAGGCGGCAATCGCGAGCATCACTGCAGCCGCGTTCCTGGCAAAGGCCTACTGGCGTCGCCTCAAGGCAGTCTTTGGCGGCAAGGCCGCAGGCGACGACGCCCGACGAGAAGTTCACCCGGCCAACGACTCAGACTAGGTTTCTCAGGTACGTCCGGTGATCAAACCTGATCCGACGGGGCACAAGCGACTGGATGTTCACGGCGCTCAAGCGACTTGGTGCGGAATGGTCCGAGCTGCGGCGCTTCTCGGCCCTGCCCAGGGACGCGCGACGCATCGTGTTCTATGCCGAAGGTCTTCACGACTGGCCACACTTTCAACCGATCATCTCCGAGCTCTGCCAGCGCGGCCATGCCATCTGCTATCTGACCTCGGAGGCCGACGATCCCATCTTCCGGGCCGGGCATCCGAACGTCCGGGCCTTCTGCATCGGTTCAGGGTCGATCCGGACGATCCTGTTTCGCGGGCTCAAGGCTTCGGTGCTCGTGATGACGCTCCCCGATCTCGACCGCTTTCATCTGAAACGCTCTTCTCACCCCGTCCACTACATATACGTCTTCCATTCGCTCGTGAGTACGCACATGATCTACAGGGAAGGAGCGTTTGATCATTATGATACGCTCCTCTGCGCCGGACCTCACCATGTCGAGGAGCTCAGGAGAGCCGAGGACGTGTACGGGCTGCCTGAGCGGCGCCTCATCGAGCACGGGTACGGGCGGCTCGACGAGATTCGGGCGCAGGCCGCGAAACGGTCCGCTTCTGATCCAACCGACCGCTCAGGACTTCACGTCCTCATGGCGCCTTCGTGGGGAGGAGGCTCGCTCATCGAGTCCGAGTGGGCGGACGACTGGATCGCGGGACTCCTGGAAGAGGGTCTGAGGCTGACTGTGAGACTTCACCCGATGACAACTCGCCGGTTTCCTGAGCTGCCCGCGAGCCTGCGGTCACGCTTTGGAGGAGGCGGATCTCTCACAGTCGAAACTGATGTGAGCGGCCAGGAATCCCTACACACCTCGGACATCATGATCAGCGACTGGTCGGGAGCGGCCCTTGAGTACGCGTTCGGGCTGGAACGACCCGTGCTGTTCGTCGATACTCCGCGGAAGGTGAACAACCCGAGGTGGGAGAAACTGGGGATGGAGCCGCTAGAGGCCGGGATTCGAGCGGAAATCGGGTCGGTGGTTGCTCCCGACGATGTTGCGGAGGCGCGCAAGCGGATCGCCGAGCTCTGTGCGACTCCCGAGCGTCAGCGTGAGAGGCTGCGCGCGATTCGCGATCGCTGCGTCTACAACCTCGGAACGAGTGGAAGTGTCGGCGCGCGGAGCATCCTCGAGGCTGCGGAGAGGGCAGAGCGAGGCGGAGATGGTTGACCTGGCCGCTGCATCGAGGGCGACACGACTGCGCGAGCTCATTGCCAGCCCCTCGCTGAGCTTCCTGATGGAGGCGCATAACGGGCTGAGCGCCAAGATCGCCGAAGAGGCTGGGTTCAAGGGCCTTTGGGGGAGCGGCCTGTCTATATCCGCAGCCTGCGGAGTACGCGACAACAACGAGCTCAGCTGGACCCAGGTCCTGGACATCCTCGAGTACATCACGGACGCAACGACGATCCCGTTGCTCTTGGACGGCGACACGGGGTACGGGAATTTCAACAACATGCGGAGGCTCGTTGGCAAACTCGAGGCGCGTGACGTGGCTGGTGTTTGCATCGAAGACAAGCTGTATCCGAAGACCAACTCGTTCATCGAAGGCGGAACGCAGCCCCTCGCGGACATCGACGAGTTCGCAGGCAAGATCAAGGCTGGAAAGGACGCGCAGCTCAACGACGACTTCTGCATCGTGGCTCGAGTGGAAGCTCTCATCTCCGGACTCGGACTCGCGGAGGCGCTCAAGCGGGCGGAGGCGTATCGTCGTGCGGGTGCCGACGCTATCTTGATCCACTCCAAGCTGCGTCGCCCGGATGAGGTTCTGGCCTTCAAGGGCGAGTGGGGCGAACGCTCCCCGGTGATCATCGTTCCGACGATGTACTACAGCACTCCGACTGATGTCTTCCGAAAAGCGGGCTTCCGGGTGGTGATCTGGGCAAACCACCTGATGCGCGCGAGCATGACGAGCATGCAGCGAGTTGCACTGCAGCTCCACGATGAGGAGACGCTTCTCGACATCGAGGAGCGCATCGTCCCTGTCTCCGAGGTCTTCCGCCTCCAGGGCGCAGAGGAGCTGAGGGAGGCAGAGAAGCGCTACCTCCCTCGGAAGACCTCAGCTCAGGCCCTCGTGCTGGCTGCCTCTCGCGGCTCCGAGCTTGGAGAGCTGACGCAGGATCGCCCGAAGGCGATGGTCTCAATCAGCGGTCAGCCTCTCCTCTCACAACAGGTCGATACGTTCCGGGAGCTGGGACTCGAAGATATTACTGTGGTTCGTGGGTACAAGAAGGAGGCTATCGATCTCCCCGACTTGAGATACGTCGACAACGATCGTTACGACACCGCACAGGTTGTCTACTCTCTCCGCGCCGGTCTGGAGAGCATTCAAGGGCCGGTGCTGGTTAGCTATGGGGACGTGTTATTCCAGAAGTTCATCCCCATGCATTTGCTCGAGTCTGAGGCGGACATCTGTCTTGCCGTCGATCCGAGCTGGGAGCAATCGCAGAACCGCCGACGATATGGCGAGTTCGTTCGCTGCGCGCACCCTTATCGGCGAGAGGACTTCGATCTAACAACCTCGCTCCAGAGAGTGGTGGCGGCGATCGACGGAAAGGTGGAGGAGCCGATTCACGGTGAGTGGATCGGGATGATGAAACTCTCCACCGAGGGTCTTCATCGGATCCGACAAGCGCTCGAGGAGCCTAGCGTGAGAGATCGGGTCGACGAGATGCGCATGCCCGAGCTCTTCAACCTCTTGCTCGATTCAGGCGTCTCCATCGATGGCCTCTACACCGTTGGGCACTGGTTCGACATCGATGAGTGGCAGGATGTCATCGCAGCGGATCGCTACAGGGGGCCCGGGCAGAGGCCGGAGCGATGATCGAGGCCGACGACTTCGTGGTTCGAGTCCTTCGTCGTGGGTACTCGTTCTGGTCTGGCGTTCCGTGCTCGTTCCTGACGCCGCTAATCAACCGCGTTTGTGGCGGTGTGGACCTCGACTATATCGGCGCTGCGAGCGAAGGTGAGGCTCTTGGCATTGCTGCAGGTGCGCACCTCGCAGGACGCAAGTCCGTCGCGTTGTGTCAGAACTCCGGCCTGGGGAACATGGTCAATCCGCTGACGTCGCTTCAGTACCCGTTCCGGATCCCTACGTTGCTTCTCGTGAGCCACCGTGGCGCTCCCGGTTTGGACGATGAGCCGCAGCACGAGCTTATGGGGAGAATCATCGAGCGGTTGCTGGAGGTCGTCCACGTCCCCTGGGAGGTGTTCCCGGATCAGGTCTCTGAGATTGAGCCAGCGCTGGAGCGGGCAGAGAAGGCGATCGATGCCTCTAGTCGGCCGTTCGCGTTCATCGTGAAGCACGGGGCGTTGCATGACGCTCGCGCACTTCCCGCTACCCCCGTGTCGGTGGGAGCCCAGGCCATCCCCGTAGGCGTGTTTGAGCTCGCGGGTCCGGAACGGATGCCCAGAATCGAAGCGATCAGGACGATTCGTGGTGCGCTGGAGGGCGATGAGGCGTTGATTGCTACAACCGGCAAAATAGGCCGCGAACTCTTCACGCTTGGGCATCGACCGAATCAGCTCTACGTGGTCGGGTCCATGGGCTGCGCGTCGGCGATTGGTCTCGGCCTGCACGAGGCGAGCCGGCGAGTGGGACGACTACGCCGCGTCGTCGTCCTGGACGGTGATGGTGCCTCTCTCATGAAGCTGGGAGTGCTAGGAACCATCGGGCACTATGGGCCCTCGGGCCTGACGCACGTCGTGATTGACAACGAGGTCCACGACTCCACCGGTGGGCAGCCCACAGTTTCCCCGACCGTCGACTTTGCCACGGTCGCGGCGGGTTGCGGCTATCGACATGTCTGGCGCGTGGACTCCATAGGCTCGCTCGCACTCCACGTCCGCGAAGCCCGTGAGATGTCCGGTCCAAACCTGATCCATGTCAAAGTCGCACCCGGCTCGATTCCTAACCTCGGCCGACCAAAGCTCGCTCCGCCGCAGGTCAAGGAGCTCTTCATGAGCTGGCTGGCAGAGACGTGAAGGGAATCATCGTCGCGGCCGGGCCAGGGAGTCGGCTGGCGCCACTCACGCTGGAGCGACCAAAGTGTACGCTGCGCGTCCGTGGGAAGGCCATCATCGAGTATCAGATCCGCGCGCTGCGTGCAGCCGGCATCGAGGAGATCGCTATCGTCAAGGGACATCGCGCTGAGAAGCTACATGTTCCTGGAACTCGGTCCTATCTGAACCCGGACTATCTGAACAACAATATCCTTCACTCCCTGTTCTACGCGGAGTCCGAGTTCGATGATGACTTGGTGGTCAGCTACTCCGATATCGTCTATGAGCCAGAGGTTGCTCAGGGCCTGGTGCGCAACGACGGACCCTTCTGTGTCGTCGCAGACTTCGACTGGCGCTCTGGCTATGTCGGTCGCCTCGACCACCCTGTCGAGGAGGCTGAGAACATCGTTAGCGAGAACGGTTGCGTCGTGCGCATAGGCAAGCACCTCAGTCCGGCAGAATCAGACTCCGAGTTCATCGGGCTTTGCAAGATCGAGCGCGCAGGGCTAGAGGTTCTCGTTCGGACCTTCCACGAGATCGAGGCCCAGGGGTTGGATCGACCCTTCCAGCAAGCGGCGACGTTCCGGAAGGCGTACTTGACCGACATGTTCCAGGAGCTCATCGATTCTGGGCAAGTCGTTCGAACCTTTCCCATAAGGGGTGGGTGGGCCGAGATCGACACGCTGGAGGACTACCGAAACGCTGGAGGAGACGATGTCTGAGCGGATCATGACCGGACACCACCTGCGAGGCATTCTGAACGACCTCAAGCGTCGACCGGCCGACGCGGCCCTGGAGCTCGGAGTCTCCGAGGCCGAGATGCAGGACCTACTTGAAGAGCGGGTTGAGATCCCCTTCGAATTGGTTTTGCGGGCAGTGGAGATCTGGCCGATGAGCCTACGGGACTTCCTCCCGATGCTAGACGACAATCCGAAAGGCCTACGCGTCATGCGCGCTTCGGAGTCGGTCGAGTCGGCCCGGGTGATGGATCGTGCCGGGAAGCCCTACTACGAATATCGTGACACAGCCATGAGCGCGGTAGCCCCGTTCCGGCCAGAGTGGATCAAGGAGCTCTGCGAGGTCACGACTGATGACCCAGAGGACCAAGCAATCCAGTGGAATAACGGCCACTTCATGCACCAGTTCACCTACTTCGTGGGCCCGGTCAATTTCTACCATCGGGGGCGGGATGGCCAGAAACAGGTGGCGGTGATGAACACGGGCGATTCGATGTACATCACGCCCTTCGTTCCTCACAGCTTCGCTGTGCGCTCAACCAAGGCTCGCGAGCCCGGCTGCATACTGGCCCTGACCTACGGGGACAAGCTCGCCGGGGATGCTCGCCAAGAGCTCTCAACTCTCGGAGTCGAGCAGCGTGAGGCGTACGTCCTCGATCTCAGCGCCCCCGAGCGGGCGGCCGCCCGCCTGCTGGAGTTTCACCGAGAGGCGTTGTCCATGAGTCATGAGGAGCTGCAGCGGCGCTCTGCCATTTCTGCGACACGTCTCGGAGAGTTGCGCGCCGGCGTTCGCGCTGCCACCCGGGCAGAGCTGAACGCCCTCGCGGCTGCTCTGGGCGTGGACTCGCGAGAGCTCCATCCGCCGAACGAGGTCGAGGAGCCCGTGGTAGTCCGCCACTATGCTGAATGCCCGTCCTGGACCTATCCCGACGGAATCTCTCGATATCGGATGGTCGAGCTAGCCTCCACGCATCACCTTGCTCACTCGAAGTCGCTGGAGGTCAACGTTCTGGACTCAGAACTCCGTGAGCTCGATCTGAGAGCCGGCCTGCACCAATACGGCTATGTAGTTGGCGATCGGCCGCTGGAAGTGCATTGGACAATCGAGAGCCAGGCCTTCTCCGAGCGGCTTCATCCCGGGGACTCATTCTGCATGAAGCCGTTCGTCCCTCACGCCTTCGCGGGCGATGGCGCGACCGTTCTCACGCTGCGAGTCGGAGGTCGGATGGCTGGGGACCCCATGCGAGAGCTCTCGCGGATCGATGCCGCGGGCCGTGAACGCGTTGCCGCGGAAACGGTCCAGTGGTTCGATCCCGCAGGACGCAATCGCATCGATGAGCCGTGAGAGAGTTTCGAAATCCGGTTAGGCTGGTTACCGGCCGCTCGTCACTGAGAGCGCTGCCGGAGCTGCTCGGTGGACGGGACGCCGTAGCTGTGATGACGGCAGGGGCGCTGCGCCGCGGTACGTTGGAACGGGTCGAGCGTCTACTCGGGACCCGGCTGCGAAATGTGTACACCGGAGTATCACCCAACCCGACCATTCACGACTGTCTCGCCGCCGCGCGGGAGCTGGAGAAGGAAAGGCCGGGACCCGTTCTGCTCGCAGTGGGTGGCGGAAGCGCGATTGATACGGCTAAGGCGGTGACAGTTCTGAGGGCCCCCGAGGTTTCCGAGGAGGACTTCGAGGCCCACCTTCGCGACGGTCGACCACTTGCTGAGGGACTGGATCTGGGCCCGCTCATCGCGGTCCCGACCACGGCGGGGACGGGCAGCGAAGTTACACCCTTTGCGACGCTCTGGGACGAACATACGGGGGCTAAGTGTTCCCTCACTCATCCCGGACTATTCCCCGACCTGGCTATCCTGGACCCCGAGCTGACGGTCTCGCTCCCCAGAGAGGCCACGATCGCGAGCGCTCTCGACGCGCTCTCGCACGCCATGGAGTCAATCTGGAATCGGAATGCCAGCTCCGTGTCCGACCTGTTCGCCGTAAATGCCATCAGCCGGATCCCGGACGCATTGGAGCTCGTGCTCCAGACTCCGGGCAACCTCGAGGTCCGGGAGACCCTCCAGCTCGCCAGTCACTTTGCGGGAGTGGCCATCAGCAACACCCGCACCGCCCTCGCGCACTCGATCTCCTATCCGATTACTTCCGAGCTCGGTTTGCCGCACGGGCTGGCCGTCAGCTTCACACTGCCGCAGGTCCTCCGCCTGAACCACTCCGTCGCGGCCGAACGTACCTGTCTCGTCATCGAGTCCCTTGGCTGCGAGAGCCTGGAGCGGGCGCTCGAGCGCTTGGACGGACTCTTCCAGATAGCCGATCTCGCAGGGCTGGTAAGAGCTCACGTTCCCGACCGAGGCGCTCTTGCTGGACTCAAGGGGCGGCTTATCGCACCGGAGCGGGCAGGGAACAATCTCGCGACGATCGACGAAGCCGGAGCGCGTCAGCTACTGATCGAGGCCTTTGAAAACTTGGCTCCGCCACGAGCTTGAGTCGTGCTCAGCGGACACCAACTCGTATCGATTGGTGGGGCCGTGTTGCGACCGGCCTGGTACGCCACAGCAAACTGATCAGGGCGGCCCCGGCAATTGCAGCGTAGCCGAACGTCTGAAAGGTCACGGCGTACCCCACGCGCTCGATGAGGATCCCCGCGCCCCAGCCAGCGAGCGTCGCCCCGATATATCCCATGCAGTCGATGAACCCCGCCGCGCTAGCAGATCCCTGCTCACGACCAAAGTCTTGCGCTGCATGTCCGACCATGAGGATGTGTGGCCCGTAGGTACAGAATCCCACCATGGCAACGATGCTGACGACCCAGAACGTGTCGTTGGGATCGACGGAGACGAACGCGAAGGAGAAGATCCCCAGTCCAACCAGCAGGATCGCGACGACGGGCGCGCGTCGTCCCCCGAAGAACCGATCCGTGGCCCAGCCTGCGACGATAGCTCCGACGGAACCGGCGAGAGGATGGATGACAAGCTTGATGGCCTTCTCGACGTTTGCAAGCAATGGGCTGGAATTGCTGGGCGATGAATCATCGAGGAACGCCGGCATCCAGTTTACGAACCCGTAGCGATTGACGTCGAGCAGAAAGAACGCACTCGCAATGATCAGCAGCTTCGGATCCCGGACCGTCGCAAGGATGTTGTGAAGTATGGGCCGTGGCTCGATTCGCATCTCGCTCGCGGCGGTGCTGCTCGGATCTACGACTCCAAGGTCAGCGGGAGAATCCCTTACAAACAAGAAGAACAGCACTCCGACGAGCGCAAAGATGCCGGAAGGAACAAGGAAGACCATTCGCCAATCGCCACTGAGCTCATGGGCGTAGTAGCCAGTGAGAAACGTTGCGAGCGCCACGGCGGCCGCCGCTCCAAGCTGATAGGAGGTACCAAACCATCCCATTACCCTCCCGCGACCGAGGAGCGGGAACCAGTTCGCCATCACCTTTACGAGTGGTGCCCACCCCATCGCTTGAAAGAACCCGTTGGCACCCCAGAAGCAGATGAGCAGGGTCAAACTCGCTCCTCCTGGGCCTACGTCTGGAGGCGCGTACCTGCTGAGGACGAAGACGGCGCAGTTCATCCCGATGGAACCGAGAATTCCAAGGGAAGTGATGATACGAGCGCCGAATCGGTCTCCGAGCTGACCGTTCACGAATTGACCGATGGCGTAGAAGAGGGTCAGCGATGAGAAGACCTTTCCGAGGTCCGCAGCACTCCACGAGAAGGTCTCTCGAAGAGGAGTGCTCGCCACCGTCATGTTCAGTCGGCACAGGTAGTAGGCGAAGTATGTTGCCCAAGAGACCGCGAAGATCCGGCTCTGCCACTGAGCGTAGGTTGCTGGCCCGGTGATCCCCATTCCTCTGGAGCCGAGGAAGGCCTTCAGGGCGTCAGACTCTCTGCGAGAGGTGCCCTAGGAGCGCCGACTCAGTCCCGGATGTGAATGTAGGCGGAGCTGTAACAGTTATCGTCGTCATAGGAATAGACCGTCACCGGCAATCGCGTTGCCAGCGCCGTGAGAGCGACGGCGAAACCGCGCTTGAAGACCTCATGATCTCCGGCCCTTGCCTCATTGAAGATGAGAGTGGTATCCGCGCACAAGCCAGTCCCTCCGACGACATCGACCTTGTACTGGGACTGGTTTCCGGTGGTGTTCGACACCATGGTGACCTGGCCGTCCTGAACCAGCAGCCCAGCGTTCGCGCTGGGGACCAGGAACAAGGCGAAATACACGAGGCCGACAAGAACAACATACTTTGTCATCGAAACGTCTCCTTGGCGCACGAACGCAGCCAGTGCTCGTGATCATGATACACTACGGTAGCGCCTAGTCGCTGAATCGATACGAGGGGGCCTGCTTGAGCGAACCGACGGCTGAGTAGGAGATGACGATAGCAGAAGGAGGACAGCCAGGTGTCCCAGGCGGCAGACCTGGACGCGGAAGCCAGATCCTCGGCGGAGTGGCTGTCCTGGTGCTGGCCCTCGCATGGCCCTTCTGCAATCTCTGGGCGTTTAACTATGCAGACGCCGAGTACATAGACAATCCGCGTTTCCTCGCCGCTTTCGTCTTCAGCCTCTTCGCTTCGCTTCCGCTCTACGTTGCCATCCTCGCACTTACGCTGTTCCGGTCGACAGTGAAGTGCCTATACGCGACCGCAGCGCTTGCGCTGATGTTCTTCAACTACCACAGCCTGGTCGGTGTGCTTCCGCAGGAGTGGGACCACGGCAAGATCGTCTCCTGGGGTGTGGTCACGCTCGTCCTCTGCATCGCGTTCTACTTCGTGCCCCGGTTCGCGATGATTCGTAGAATCCTTCCGGCGGTTCTCCTGCTTATGAGTGTATCTGTCGTTGCCTCCGCGGTGGCTCAGCGCGCCGGCCCTGAGCTGCCAGAGATGCCAGGGCATTTGGCCAGGGGAACCTACAAGCCATGGCGCGGCCAGCCCCTCATCCAGCCCAGCAATCTCCCCGAATCAAGGCCTAACGTTTACCATCTGACTGTTGACTCGCTCGTGCGCAACGACGCCTTTCAGAAGTTCTACGAGTCAGACTACTCCGAGTTCATCGACTATCTCGAGTCAAATGGCTTCTTCGTCGCTGATGAGAGCTACTCCAACTTCCCGGTCACGGCCTACTCGATTTCCAGCACACTCAACATGGACTTCATCGTAGAGGAGGGCCCCGAAGCCATATACAACACCACGGCAGATGGCGGGGCCCTGCTCAGAGGAAACAGCCCGGTGACAGCCGCCTTTCGAGCCCGAGGCTACAAAATCCTGCACACCACCAACGGGTTTCTGCCCGCAACTGAGTGCGGCGGGTACGAGGATAGATGTATCCGCAAGCGAAGCCGCCTCGTAACGATGCAGGAGCTCGGATTGGTCAAGGCGACTCCGATTCTCTGGCTTCTAGATCGGTTCGAGCCCGATTGGACAGAAACGGGACCCGATGACCATTTGCCTGATTTGCGGGATGGAACGATCGCGTTCTTTCATTCCTATCAGCCTCGCGATGTTGTGGGGGACATCCCGGGTGAGGACGAGTGGCCCTTCTTTTGGTTCGTCCACTTCATGGGTGTCCACAACCTGGCATTCGATAGCCAATGCGACTATCAGCACCCGCTACGCATATACGGGCGCACTCCAAAACCGACTCGGTCCGCCCTGGAGATCGCCTATCGTGAGCAGGTCCCGTGCATGGAAGCTCAGCTTCGTGATGCGATTGACGCCATAATCGAGGTCGACCCGAAGGCGATCATCGTCGTTCAAGGAGATCACGGGACTACGATGATCAACAAGATGCGAGAGCGTCCAGCGGCCGAATGGACTTCTGACGATGTCCTGGAAGTGTTCGGGATTCTGAACAGTATTCGCCTGCCCGGCGCCTGCAGATCTCGACTCTATGACCGAATTTCTCCTGTCAACACCTTCCGGGTGATTCTCGGCTGCATCGACGGAGAAGACTACGAGATGCTACCGGACATCTCACTTGTCGCTGCCTACCATGGCTGGTGGCCTGACTTTCCTGCAGTATCGAGGGTCCCGCATCCCGAGAGTCCGACTGCTGATTGACTCCGTTCAGGGAAAGGGATCCGTCGCCTCGAGCTCTCGAAACTCCGTCTCGAACCTCGTGAGTCCGGTGTATCGATGCTGCTCCATGACATGGAGATGCGAGAGGGCGCAGCGGTAGTCGCAGAGTTCGGTCGAGGATCGGGCAATGCAGAAGTAGATGAACCAATCACCGGGTGAGAGTGCCGCCCGTACTCTGAAGCGATAGCAGCGAATAGAGCCGGGCCTCCCGGACTCGAGGCTCTTCATCATCATCTCGGTATTGATTCCATAGAGGATGACGCCTTCCTTGTTCATGAACTCGAGACCGAAGATGGGACTCTCGACTTCTGAGTGGAAGCGCACTTTTGCATAGATGTCCACGTGACCACCTGCGTAGATACTACTCGGGTTGAGGTTGGATCCTTCCTGGATCAGGAAGTCGATGATCTCGCAATGCCCGTCGCCGCTTCGCTGCTCATACTTGTTATACGTGGGGTTCAGATTACACCGATCCTCAACTGAGGGATTCTCGAGAAAGGCCTTGATCGGGTCGACGACTTCTCGAGTCGGTTGCGTGCAGGCGTCTACACTCTCAACGGAAGTCAGGTTCACTCCTGGAACAGCGGTCTCGTCCTGAACCTGACCGAAGGCTAGCAGTTGGCCGTACAGGTCGATGATTCGAGCGGGCTCTCCTAGCTCGACGAGCTCACCCTGATGCAACACTAAGCCGAGCTCGCAGATTCGCGGCACCATCGAGCGATCATGAGTGGCAATGAGGATGGTCTTCCCAGCTTCCTGCAGACCTCTGAGTCGGCGGAAACACTTCTCTTGAAACTTGATGTCTCCGACGGAGAGGACCTCGTCGATCAGTAGGATCTCGGGGTCCACGTAGATCGTGGTCGAGAAGGCGACGCGCATGAACATGCCAGACGAGTAGGTCCTCATAGGCTGGTCGAAGAACTGCCCAATGTCGGCAAAGGACTCGATCTCGTCCATGCGCTCGAGAATCTGCTCGCGGCTGAGCCCCATGATCGTTCCGCTCAGGACTACGTTCTCACGTCCGGTCAGATCCGGGTTGAGTCCGGCTCCGAGATCGAGAAGCGCAGCGACCTTTCCGTCGACCTGGACCGTACCGGCCGTCGGTTCGAGAACCGAAGCAATGATCTGAAGAAGAGTTGATTTCCCCGAGCCGTTGAGACCCAGGATGCCTACGGTGAGGCCTTTCGGGATCTCGAGGTTGATGTCCTTCAAGGCCCAGAATTCTCGGTGATAGGTGCGGCGGAGAGGATGGAGAGCCTCGCGGACTCGATGGGCCTTGGAATCAAAGAGCTGATACTTCTTCGAAAGGTGAGTGACTCTAATCGCTGCGTCAGTTGCCATCGCAACGACCCCTCATAGGACGTCTGCAAGGTGGGGCCGAAGCTGTCGAAATACGGTTGCCCCGAGAACAAGCAGCGTGACCGTCAACCCCCAGAAGTAGACGTCGAGGGGCCACATCGCGAAGAGGGGTGCCTCATAGAGGAAGGCGTTCCGGTACCCCTGGACCACGTAGAAGAGTGGATTCAGTTGGATCAACCACATCGCTCGATCGGAGAGGTCGCGTACTGGCCATACGATTGGGGTGATCCAGAACCAGATCGTCAAGATCGCAGCGAGTGCATGCCCGAGGTCTCGATGGAATACCTGCAGCGCAGCGAAGGCCCAGCTCAGTCCGATCGTCAGCGACACCATGGCTATCAGGAAGTAGATTGCCTGAAAAGAGTGTGGTGTGATGCGGATCCCGGACAGCAGCAGGATGATCATCAGCAGCGCTACGAGAAAGAAGTGCACAACCGCGGCGGAAACGATGTTCACGATAGGCAGGATCTCGAGAGGAAAGGAGACCCTCTTTACAAGGTACTGGTGCTGGAGAACTGCTCCGGCCGCCCCGGTGAGCGCTTCGTTGAAGGTCATCCACGGGATGAGGCCGCAGAACAGGACAAGGAAGTACGGTGGCCCGCTCTCGAAGGTGATGCGAAGCCCATAGGAGCACACGAACCAGAAGACAACGATCACAACGACGGGGTTGATGACCGCCCAAACCGACCCGATCAGGGTCGCGGCATACCGCGAACGCAGCTCATGGACCGTGAGTTGCCAGATCAACCCACGGTTCGAGAGAATCAGCTGAAACATAGCCCACAGATTCTTGATGAGCTTCGCAGGTAGACGAGCGAGACGTCCTGACAGAGCGGCCGTGCCGTACTCGATCCCGCTATCCCGCGCTGCGTCGGAGGATCGTGCAGGCAGTGCGTTGTTGGGTGAACTCATGCGCGCGATTGGTGGAACTCGTCAGGGTGCATCATATCACTCGGGCGCGCATCCTGGCACGCTGCACGCTCCGAGCATGTGGGCGGGACCTCTCATAGGCTATAATCCGCGGGGTTCGTTGGTTTGGTACATGACTGAGAGAGTTAGACGATGAAGTATGTGATTCTTGGCGGAGGCGGAGTATTCGGGATCCAAACGGCATTCTACTTGCTTGAGCGGGCGGATCCCGAGAAGGTGATCAGCGTCGGTCGGAACCCCGAAAAGGCGGAGCCGTTCTCCTTGAACGTTGGAAAAGGAGATCCGCGCTACGCGTACCACGCGATCCACATTACATACGAGCTCGACCGACTCCTCGACTTGCTCGATGAAGAGAGGCCGGGCGTCATCATCAACTTCGCCGCTCAGGGCGAGGGCGCCGTTTCCTGGAAAAAGTCCTGGCGGTTCTTCGAGACCAACGCCATGGCCCTGGCGAGGGTCACCGAGGAGCTGATGGACCGCGACTACCTCGAACGCTGGATCCAGATCGGAACCTCCGAGCTTTATGGAGCCGTGGACTTCGCCGCGAAGGAGGACACCCCCCTGAAGCCGACCAGCCCGTATGCGGCCTCAAAGGCCGCCGGGGACATGCACTTGCTCTCGATCTCGCAGGTGCTCGACTTCCCGATGAACATCATCCGACCCTCCAATGCGTACGCGCCCGGACAGCTCCTGCATCGCGTCATTCCCAAGGCAGTCGTCGCGGGTCTCACAGGCCAGAAGCTGCCCCTCCACGGGGGAGGGCGCGCGCGCAAGTCCTACATCCATGCGCGGGACCTGGGCCGTGCGATTTACCTCACGTCGCAAAAAGCACCGCTGGGGACGGTCTACAACGCTGGGCCGCCCGAACCCATCTCGATTCGAGACCTCGTGGCGACGGTTGCGCAGGTGATGCAGATTCCCTTCGACGATCTCTGCGAGGTGACAGGGGATCGACTTGGTCAGGATGCTCAGTACTGGCTGGATAGCAGTGCGATCCGCCGGGACGTTGGTTGGGAGCCCGAGATTGATCTCGAAGCGGGTATCCGAGAGATGGTCGAGTGGGGGCAGAAGTACATCGACGTCCTCGGAAGCTGGCCGACGGACTACGTGCTTCGCGCCTGAGCGCCTCTAGCCCTCAATGGTGGATCGTCAATGAGTGAGCTTTCGACGCTCTCCGTGATTCTCCCGAACTACAACCACGCCCAGTACGTTGAGAGCGCGCTGCAGGCCTTGGTAGATCAGTCGATGCCGGCCCGGGAGATCATCGTCATTGATGACGGGTCCACCGACGACAGTGTGCAGGTAATCGAGAAGTTCGCGACGCAGTACCCGAGCGTTCGCCTTCTGCGCAACGATCGCAACCGGGGAGTGGTCGCGGCGATCAACCGAGGTATTCAGAGCGCCACGAGCGAGTTCCTGTACTTTGGTTCAGCGGACGATCTGGTCCTCCCGGGTTTCTTTGAGCACTCGTTGCAGCTTCTGGCTCGGTTTCCAGATGCGCGGATCTCGTTCACCGACCAGAACTTCATCGATGATCGCACCGGGATCATGACCCCAAAGCACGTTGCGATCAGTCCTCGGCCGGATTACGTGTCACCGGAAGGGCTGGTCGAGAGCCTTCGCAGGATTGGGGACAGCATCGGGAGCTCGGGCACCTTGATCCACCGCAAGACACTCATGGAGATTGGCTGCTTTCCCGATGAGCTCCGCTGGCACAGCGACTGGTTCCTCACGCTTGTCATCGCGTTTCGCTACGGAGCGTGCTACGTGCCGAAGCCTCTCACCGCCTTTCGAATTCGGGCAAAGTCGTACTCGGACGGAGCGCGGAGCTGGCGAGAGCAGCGCAAAGTGCTGGACGAGCTCTTGACACGCCTTCGCTCACTCGAGCTGGCGGACGTGGCCCACGCCTTCTATGCCTCGCGTGTGCTGTCGAACTTCGGCTTTCAGATAGTGCGCGCAGCTGTCCTTGATCACCATCCCGCTCTTCGTATCCTGCCGTATTGGCGCATCCTGTGGCGCGAGGTGAAGAACCTGCTGATCCGGGTTGGCCCCATGCCGATCCGCAGAGCGTTCTGGGATCTACGGTACCGCTGGCGGACGTCCGGCTGAGGGTCTGATCCTCCTACTTTGAGACTCCGGGTTCGAGGAGAATCCTCAGCAACGAGGGGTACCGCACCAGGGTCACGAACTGGCTCACGGTAAGGCGCGCCTGACACAGCAGGTAGCCGAGGCGCGTGACGTGTTTGCGTGCGAAGAGGAGCTCGCATCGGAGTAGCTTCGCGCACCGCTCACGGGTCCCGTCACTTCGACACCCGCCGGTCGGAGTCATCAGGTGCAGGAGCTTCGCGCGCGGGTTGAACCAGAGCTCATCGTCGGGCGAGTGAGCTAGCAGGCTTAGACTGACATCCGACTCGTCCCGCCGCGGCCCGACGAAGTCCTCATCAAACCCGCCAATCGCGAGTAACGCCTTGCGACGGAACGACATGTTGCACCCACGCACCGTATTCACACGACAGGCATCCGGACTGGCGAACTCGCACAAGAAGAGTCCCGTCCTGGTGATGACGGCGACCGGGTAGCCCCGCGGATCAAGGAACCGCCGATAGTGCTCGCTGGCGCGGAAGTACGGTCGATGCAGCTCGATGAGGATGCGCCTGATCCACTTGCGTAGACGCGCGACCCCACGGGCGGTGGGCAGGCGCTCATGTCCGGCCACTCCGACAGCCATCGGGTGATCGGCATAGGTGCGGAGGTGCTCATTTGCGAGTTCGTGATCGGGAACTACGTCGTCGTCGATGAACAGCACGATCTCGGCCTCGGTGTGCCTCAAGGCCTCGTTGCGAGCTGGGCCGAGACCTCTCTGCTGCAGGTGAGTAAATCGGACCGGGACAGGGAAGCGCGCTCGCCAAGGCTCTATTTCGAACGGATGTTCGGTTTGGTCGATGACCACGACTTCTGAGACGAGCTGGAGATCGATCCCGAGCAGTGCATCTAGTGTCTGCTCGAGTTGGGCGTGGCGATCAAGTGTGATGATCGCGATCGAGACGGATGGAGTCATGAGTCCTCAGGCGCGCCTGGCCTATTCGATGATCGTCCAGCAGTAGGCGCCCGTATAGCCCGCCTCTTCGAAGAGTGCCCGCCATCCGGCCGGATCACAGTGCGTTTGAGCGGTCAGTACCCAGCGTAGAAACGCCTCACGCTCTCGAGGAGTGCGGTAGGAATCGACCTGTATGAAGCCGCGTCCGGGCGCGAGGCGCTCTACTTCCTTTACTGCTCGAAGGCACCCCTCTCGATCCAGGTTGTGAATCACGTCTTTTGCAATGACGACGTCGAAGCTCTTGTCTGGAAAGGGCACGGAGTCGCAGCTCCCCACATGGAGGCGACCGACACACTCGGGCTCGCAGCTGGTCACTGCGTAGCGCGAGATATCGAAGCCGAAGGCTTCGAGGCCTGGGCACACCTGCATCAGGTCCTTGACCAGAAAACCCTTTGCGCAGCCCACGTCGAGCAAGCGGCTTCCGGCGCTCAAGCCGAAGTGGTCGACGATATCCTTCGCCACCGGAATCCACCGACCGTCGTAGTAGTAACCCCCAAAGCCCGTGTCGCGCGACCCATCGAAGTACTCTCTGCCGAAACGGCGTGCTATCTCGACGACTTCTGGGGACTTTGCACCGCTTCGTTCGCCGATGTCGCGCCGTGTCCTGGGCAGGCTCTGCATGAGGTCAAGCTCATGCATCATTCGCCGTTGCCTCTTGGTGGACGCGAGCGAGGCCCTCTGGGAGCGGCGTGGGGAAGAAGTTGGGAAAGGCCTTCAGCGTCGCTGTGGCGTCGAAGTGCCGATGGGTGATGGGGTTCTGCCTCGGCGTAGGGATGATCTCGATGTCTCTGTCGAATTGCGCGGCGACGAGTTCCGCCACTTCTAGGAAGGAGATGGACTGGCCAGTGGCGACATTGAGGGCTCCCTGGGCCCGATGCGCCAGGCACAGAGACACCAGCTCCGCGAGGTCCCCTACAGCGACATGGTCTCTCTGCTCCTCTCCGTTGCCGAAAAGCGTGATCTTCGATTCTGCGGCCGCAGTACGGCGAAAGCGGTTGGGGCCATAGCCGTTGTGGGGATCCGTTGCTCCATAGAGGATGCTGGGGCGCAGAATTGCGAGTGCAGAACGAGCCGCGGTCTGCAACATCAGCTCGCGGACGCTGTGCATCATGCCGTGCAGACTCGCCGGGTCGCGGCAGGAGCTCTCCGTGATGGGATCGGCTATGTCTGCGTAGACCGCGTCGGAGCTGATGTAGACGACCTGATCGAGATCGATGCTCTCGAGCACGGTACACACGGCCTCGACCATGCGTAGGTTCTTCAGCAGGGTTTCAATGTCCCTGCATGGGGCGAGTGCTGACACCAGGACGAGGGCGTCACCCGGAAGAAGCTGGTCGGCCAGGCTGGCTGCGGCGTCGGGCGCCAGCAGGTCCACCTGCTTCCGCGTCAAGGCGAGCAGTGGAGCCTCCGCGCTCTGCAGCCGTTGGACGATCGCTCCGCCCACGAATCCGCCCGCTCCCAGGATCACGCAGCGCTTTGGCACAGCGGGCTCAGTCCTCAGATGCTCGAGCATGCGTTCTCCTGGCTTTCTGGGCTCGCGCTGGGGGCGACCCCAGCCTGAAGTAATCGAGTCCTGCAGCTGTACAGCGGTTGCTATCGAGGACTCCGTAGGGGTCGACGATCTGGTGGCCGGAGAGTTTCTGCGCGATGAGCGCGGGCTCGAGCTCGCGGAACTCTCGCCAGGGCGTCATGATCAGCACGACGTCGGCGCCGGCACATGCGTCGAGGGCTGACTTCATTGCCTGGACACGCGGATGCCCGAGTGTGGCCGCCGGGACAACGGGGTCATAGACGCGGAGCTCGAAGGGCTCGAGCTGATCGATCAAGGCCACGGCGGGCGAGTTCTTCGTCGAAGCGGTGTCCTCTTTGTAGGCGAGTCCCAACACTGCTATGCGAGGCTGGCGCTGGTGGCTCAATACCTCTCGGTGGAGTACTCGGAGGACCCAGTCCCGACTGCGCCGGCTGCGACCGACCCAGGCACGTACTACTCCTGCGTCGCTACCGAACTCAGCCGCGAGCCGTTGGATCGTGGCGAGGTCGCGTTCGAGATTACCTCCAGCGATGCCCAACCCTGGCGTGAGATAGGCGTGGGGCCCAATCCGGCGATCGAGACGGAGAGCGGGTGCTATCTCGGACCAGTCGGCTCCGATCCCTTCGCAGAGCTCGGCCAGAGTGTTCGCAGCGCTGATCGAGGCAACCAGGCAGGCGTTGATTGCGATCTTGCACAGCTCTGCGCTCTCGTAGCGCATGATCAGAATCGGGCAGCCGAAGGCCTCGAGAAACGACGTGTAGGGTTGAGGCAAGGGGCCAGCGGGGTCGAGCGAGCCGACAATGAAGCGCTCCGGATGGAGAGCTCTGTGCATTGCCTGCCCGAAAACGAGCGTCTCGACCTGGTAGTAGAGCTCTCCCCCCGAGGAACGGTGACACCGCGTGAAGCCAGGAGGCACCTGGCTCAGGATCACTTCCACGGAGTCGTCGGAGCGCTCCCTCTCCACGAGGGAGAGCAAGCCTTCGATCGCGCTGAGGTCGCTCTCTCCGGTCTGATCGGTCGGGACGTCGGGCGCCACGTAGACCAACGGGCATTCAGCGAGATCACTCGCCTTGGCCGTAAAGCGCACGCGCCTCCTGTTTGCCTGCAGGAGCGTCTCCAGATCGGGCTCGACCACGGGGAGCTTCCCTGCCTCTAGCTCTTCGATACGAGTCTCGTCGGGGTCGAAGCAGACGACCTGAAAGCCTCTCTCAGCGGCGGCCACCGCGGAGCAGAGCCCCAGATGGGTCATGCCGGCGAAGCCTACGAGCGGAGTGCTCACGCTCGCGCCTCCGCAAGAGTTTCTTCGCTCAGCTGACGCAAGATCCGGTTGAGGGAGACGTCCCTTCCCAGCGTCCCAGGTTCTGCCTCCCGGCACAGCTGCTTGAAGTAGCCGTACTCGAGGTCCCAGGTGGGATCGGGCTCTGTCAGCACGACGGCCTCTTCAGAGGGTCGACCGCTGGGCAGGACCCGGGTGCGTACGGTAAGGGTGCTCGGACCCCACTTACAAAGCGAGTCGATGTGTGCACTTCCTCGCTCCGCGTAGATGTCGGCGCTGAAGTGGTTGCGCCACGAGAGCAGAGTGGCCTCGATCTCGACGGCGGGCTCCCCTTCCATCCCCACGATGACGTGATCCAGGGCGCGATTCTCGAAACGGTGTGCGGCTCGAACGTGGAACTGCGCACTCGGAGGCCCAAACCACATTAGGACGATGTCGAGAAGATGCGAGCCGAGGTCCCTCAGTACTCCCGAACCTTGATCCCGCCATGGCGAGTTTCGCACGTCGCGTGCCGTGCCGTTTCCGTAGAACAGACGAGCGAAGTACACACGCCCAAGCCGCCCGGACTCGAGGAGCTCTTTCATCCGTCGAACGTGAGGCTCGAAGCGATGATTGTATGCCGTATAGCACACCGCCCCCTGGGATCGAGCGAGCGTATCCAAGTGCACCAGCTCGCTGTCGTCTTCTGAAATCAGGGGCTTCTCGACGAGGGCGTGCTTACCCTGGCCGAGCAGGTAGGCGAGCAGATCGATCTTCGCTGCCTCTGGCACGCACACGAACGCGGCATCGTACTGATCGAGCGGCACGTCCTTGAGCGTGCGGTAGTCTACCCCGTCCCTGACCGAATCTACCGTTGCCACGACATCTCGCCCGGCTACCTGCAGGCGTTTTTGCCCCTGTACACCGAGGCCGACTACGACCGCTCTCACGACTCGCTCAATTTCCCCAGCTCAGCAAAAGTGCGCCTGCCTCTCCACCTGCTGCAGCTTCTCCCTGAGATCCTTCGGGGAGACTGGGATGTTGCCGTCCCGCTCGCACTCGATGGCGGCAGCGAAGGTCCCCAGTACGCCTGCAATCACCTCGTTGCCGGTAGTGACCATCCCCAGGGTGGAGTAAGCAAGCAGTGCATCGCCGGAGCCCATGGCATCCACGACGTTCGACGCGAAGCTGTCAACCACAAAGAACGCCCGCACGTCATCGGTCGGGCGCCGACGGTAGACCAGAATTCCGCGGGGTCCCAGCTTCAGAACGAGTGTCTCGCACTTCGCCTGTTCGTAGAGCTGGAGCGCGAGAGGACGTACAACGGAGTCCTGATCCCCCAAGGCGAAGCGCGCCTCCCGCTCGTTTGGCGTGATGAGATTGAAGCCCCGGAAGTCCAGGATGTTGCCCCAGCGGCTGGCAACCTGGCTGTCGGCGACCCTATACGTCCCTCCGGGTATGCTCTCGATCAGCTTCGGTACCGTCTGACGGTCGAAGATCCCGTGCCGGAAGTCGCTGAAGACGACTGCGTCTACGGGATGCTCGGCGATCCGCTGTTGAAGGGCATTCAGTATCCGGTCAGAAATCGTACGGTTGTCCAGAGTGTCGACTTTGAGCAGGCGGTAACCACCTGCGATGAACGCGTTCTTTTGCGTCGTGGGTCTCGTGGGGTCTATGATCGCATCGCACTGCACTTGTGCGCTCTCCAGGTCCGCGAGCACAAAGTCCTTGAGCGGATCGTCGCCCAGCACGGTCGAGAAGCGTACTTCAGCCCCGGCTGCGCGGAGGTGGTGGGCGACTACGGCAGCGCCACCCGCGTAATCGGCCTGGCTCTCGTAGCGAACGCTAAACGTGGGAGTCTTGCTGTTGCTTCCTATCAGTGAGGAGTAGGTGTATCGGTCAACAATCGTGTCGCCTACCACATGCACGCGAATTCCCTCGAACTTCTCGAGGGCGGCGTGGAGATCGGCGAAGCTCAGCTCCTCCGCGTCCATCAAGGCCACGAGCTTGTCCGTGGCGATGTTTGGCGGGTGGGTTTCGATCAGGCGTGACGACGAGTAGACGATATCCCCCGGTGTGAAGATGATCTCGCCGCCGTAGGTCTCGAGGACCTCGAGCTCCTCTCCCGTCTTGGGGTGCAGTCCCCCATCTACGTACTCGTAGCCCTTCGCGAAGTAGTCGGGCTGAATGAGTCGGAGATTGTCGATCGGCGTCGGATTTGGATCGACCACGACGTAGTCCACCACCTCGAGAGCGGCGAGGTTCATGGCCCGCAGCTCCTCGGGAACGAAGGGGCGAAAGTGCGCTTTCTCGATGTGGGCGTCGGTGGTGAGGCTGGCCACCAGGACGTCGGCCTTGCTCGCCGCGTATATCAGGTGTCGGATGTGGCCCGGGTGCACGACGTCGAAGGTGCCGTGGCACATGATCACTTTCTTCGTGCGCGGTGGGGGGCCGACGATCTTACGCAGCTCGGCTGCCGTCTTGATCTTTCGACGGTACTGGCCCTCAATCACCCGTTCATCCTCCTCAGGACAGCGCCGTGAACCAGTCCCGGGTGGCCGCCGCGATCGAGTTCGGGTCCCAGAGCGGCGCATCGCGCCAGTCCTCGATCCGGTCGAGTATGCGGGCTACCCCCTCCGGGAAGGAGACTCTTGGATGCCAGCCCAGCTCATTTCCGATCTTGTCGATGTCCGCCCAGGTGCAATCCGGCTCTCCCGGACGCTTCTCGATGTGCACGACATCGCCACCGAGAAGTCCGATCAGCGTGTTGACCGATTGTGGGTGTCCGGCGCCGACGTTGTAAACCTCTCCATCGCGTCCAGTTTCAGCAGCAAGCAGGAAGGCCCTTGCGACGTCGGTGGCGTAGACGAAGTCCCGAGTCTGTTCGCCGCTCCCCACAACGGTGAATGGCTTCCCCGAGAGCTTTTGCTTCAAGAATACGCCAAACACCGCTCCGTACGCCCCTGTCGTTCGTGAGCGAATGCCGTATGCGTTGAAGATACGAATCGAGTTCACCGGCAAGCCATAGACTTGGTGCCAATGAAGAAGCGTCTCTTCTCCCTGCCACTTACTCAAGGCATACGGGTACTGAGGGGAGATCGAATGGTCCTCCCTGGTCGGCACGGATGCCAACCCGTAGCAGGAAGAGGACGCAGCATAGACCACCTTCTCGACGCCGGCCTGGCGGGCGCACTCCAGGACGTTGACGGTGCCTTGCACGTTTACCGACATGTACTCGGTTGGACGCTGAATCGAGGGGACGATGTCCCCGATGCCGGCAAAGTGGAACACAAAACGCGCTCCTCGGAAGATCGGACTGTCCACCTGGAGGCTGCGAATGTCCGCGTTCTCGACAGAGAGGCTGTGGTTCCCCTCGTGGTGCGCCAGGTTGGACTCCCGGCCTCCCACGAAGTTGTCGATCACCCGAACTTCGAATCCGCTCGAGAGGAGCAGGTCCACCATGTGGCTGCCGAGAAAGCCGGCACCCCCGGTGATGACTGCGGTCCCAGGTAAGGTTTGCTGCTCAGCCGTCATACGGTCGCTAGAACCTTCATGGTCCGAACATTGAAGTAGCGATCATCGTTGATGCTTCCGGGCAACTTGCCGGCTTTCATGGCCCGGCAGATGTCGCGGACCGCGTCTTCGATGGACCGCTTGGGCGTGAAGCCCAGAACTTCTCGGACTTTGTCCGAGTTGATGTGATACGAACGGCGGTCATCGCTCGAGGTCGTTACGATCTCGATCTTTCCCTTCTCGGGATACTCCTCCATCACGACCATACCCACGAGTTTGGCGATCTCCGTGATCGACAGGTTCTGATAGCCGATGTTGAAGGTCTCGCCTTGAATCTTCGCTGCAGGAACCTGCAGCAGGAGCTGATAGGCGTCCGCCATGTCGTTGATGTGAAGATTGGGTCGGAGCTGATCACCACCAAAAACGGTGATCTTCCCGTTTGTAACCGCATGGTTTGTCAGGATGTTCACGGATAGATCCAGACGCATACGAGGACTGTATCCGCAAAGCGTAGCGGGGCGGATGATCACGCCGGTGAAGTCCTCCGAGATGTGTTTCCACAAGAGCGGTTCGCACATGCCCTTGAACTTGTTGTACAGCGTCAGGGGTACAAGCGGATGGTCTTCGCGGATATCTCGCGCTTCGCTGACTCCGTACACGGAACTCGTCGAGCAGTAGACGAAGCGCTTGACTCCGGCGTCCTTGGCAGCGACTACCATCGGCTCGAAGCAGTCGTAGTTGATGCTCTCGCTGAGACGCTCGTCGAGCTCGAAGCTGGGATCGTTCGAGATGCAGGCGAGGTGCAAGACTGCGTCGACCCCTGTAAGGGTCTTTCGGAGTCGATCGGTATCTCGGATATCGCCCTCGACGACCGCGAGATTCGGATGGGTTGGAAGCGTGTCTCGACCAAAATAGAGAATGTCGTAGATCGTTACCTCGTAGCCGGCCTCGAGGAGCTGGGGAGTGAGGACGTTGCCCACGTAGCCCGCCCCTCCCGTAACCAGTACTTTTCTCATGTCGAGATCCCCCGTCTATCAGCACCCAGCGCGTTGAGGATGATCCGACCAGCGTCGGTGAGGCAGGACACTACATGATCAGGAGCCTCTGGCTTTCGCTCTCCGTAGCCACGATCAATCCAGAGTGTTTGACATCCCGCCGCGTGCCCGGCCTCGATGTCTCGCCAGCGATCACCCACCAAGAAGCTCTGTTCGAGGTTCAGGCCCCACTCGGTGGCGGCGGTCTCCAACATGCCGGGTCGCGGCTTTCGACAGCCACAACCGTCGGAGTCGACGTGAAAGCAGACCTTGATCTCATCGATGGGTAGAGTCCTCGCAAGCCAGTCGTGGATCTCTTCTACCACATGGCGTTGCTGGATGCCGGAGGCGACGTCGGGTTGATTTGTCACGACGATCAGGCGAAGCCCAGCGACATGCAGCGCGGCCAGCGTTTCTGGAACTCCTGGTAGGATGCTGAGTGCGTTCAAGGACGAGGGCGGGTAGGGCTTCCCGTCTCGTACAACGACATCGTTGATGACCCCATCTCGGTCCAGGAAGACGGCCCGGACGCCTCCACCGACTCCGGTCTGATCAAGATCGTTGTTTCCCAATGCGTTGCTCGAGTCGCTCGGACGAGGATCTTTGCCAGCCCAGAGGCGAAGAGAGCGCCGGTAGTACCTCTGGTTCGTCCTCCCAGCCGACGAGCTCGTCCGGCTGCGCAGGTGACTATGTACGCAGCTCCTGACGCTGTCAATTCAGCCTTCGCTCCGGCGCTCGAGGCCCACTTTCGGGTTGCTATTGTCGCGAGTTCTACCCTATAAGGGGTCGGAAGGGGTAGGGGCGATGAAGATCAAGCTGTTCATGGATGGTGCTGACCTCGCCGGGATGAGGAAAGCGTACAGCGAAGGTCTGGTTGGCGGTTTCACGACGAATCCTACCCTGATGCGCAAGGCCGGCGTTCGGGACTACGAGTCCTTCGCCCGTGAAGCGATTGCCGCGATTCCCGACCTCCCTATCTCTTTCGAAGTTTTCTCTGACGACTTCGGGGCGATGGCAGAGGAGGCCCACAAGATCGCGAGCTGGGGCGGCCATACGTACATCAAGGTCCCGATCACCGACACTCAGGGCGAGTCGGCGGTTCCCTTGATCGAGAAGCTCTCCGGCGAGGGGCTATCTCTCAACGTGACTGCCATTCTTACGCTCGAGCAGGTGGGGTTGGCTTCCAGGGCGCTGCATCCGGACACACCCAGCATCGTCTCGGTTTTCGCCGGGAGAATCGCAGACACTGGAGTAGATCCGACTCCAATGATGGCGCGCGCACGTCAGATCATCGGGGAAAAACCGAAGGCCGAGCTGCTCTGGGCGAGTCCGCGTGAAGTGTTGAACGTCTTGCAGGCAGAGCAGGCAGGCTGCCATATCATCACGGCAACTGTGGACGTGCTGAACAAGCTCCAGGTGATCGGAAAAGACCTGGACGAGTTCTCGCTCGAGACCGTACGGATGTTCCACTCCGATGCCCGTGCTGCGGGCTACGCCATCCTCTGAGCGGTATCCGCTAGACGACGGACTCCCACTTGGTCTGATGCTGCTTGAGCTCCGGGTGTGAGACGATGAGGTGCCAGACGACCGCCTGGAATGACTCGGTGTGAGGGGTGACGGTCTCGGTGTTTACCGTCGGAATGATGACGCAAGCATCGCTCACTCGCGCAGTGTAGCCTCCGTCCCGACCAACGACGCCGACTATCCGGGCGCCCACTTTCTTCGCGAGTTCCAGTGCGCGCACGATGTTGAGGCTGACGTTCTTCTCTAGACTACCGCCGCCAACCGAGAGGACGAAGATGACGTCTTCCGGCCCGAGATGGCTCGCCACCAGCCATTCGGAGAAGGATGTTTCCCAGCCCGCATCGTTCACTCTGGCGGTGAGCTCGGCGACGTTGTCGGTGGGCGTGTATGCCTCGATCCCTGCGATCTTACGAAAGTCATTGACTGCGTGGCTAGCGTTGGCCGCACTGCCACCCACGCCGAGGAAGAAGAGGCGACCGCGGGTGGGTCGCAACTCCGCCAGTATGCCGATGATCCGATCGAGCTCGCCTCGATCGATCTTCTCGAGGATCTCAGTGGCCTCCCTGACGTATCTCTCGGTGAATGTACTCGGGCTCATCCTGGGCCTGCCTCCTCTCTCCGATGTGCGCTAGAAGGGCCCCGTAAAGGCCTGGTCGGGAACGTCCAAGAACTCTGCCGCCTCGACATCGTCGCTGGGGTCGGTTGCCGGAAGACCGAGCGTTCTCTGAACGGCTGCGACGATATGTCGGGGCGTGGGGTAGTGATAATTTGCCAGGGCCCGTGTCGTCGGCGTAGGGCAGTCTGCAAGTGTGATGCGTACCGGAGGCGCCCTGAGCGAAGAGAAGATCTTCTCGGTGACTCTCGCTACGACCTCGGCAGCGAAACCTGCTGTCGGGGTCGCGTGATCGCAGACGACGAGGCGTCCTGTCTTGCGGACCGAGTCGAGGATGAGCTCATCGTCGAGAGGGTTGAGTGTGCGCAGGTCGATCAACTCGGCCTCGATTCCGGCGTCAGCCAGAACGTCGGCCGCCTTTGCGGCCTCCAGAGTCATGTAAGACAACGCCACAATCGTGACGTCTTTCCCGCGGCGCAGGATGTTCGGGAGGCCGAGAGGAACTCTGTAGACTCCGTCAGGTACGGGCCCGTGAATGTTGTGTAGCCAGCGGTGCTCAATGAATACGACAGGGCTGTCGTCCTCGATGCTGGCAATCAGCAAGCCCTTGGCATCGCGAGGCGTCGTTGGCATGACGACCTTCAGGCCGGGGATGTGGGAGAACCAGCTGTGGAGACTCTGGGAGTGTTGTGGCCCCTGGCCCCAGCCTCTGCCCACGATCACTCGGATCACTATGGGAACCCGAGATTGGCCGCCGAACATGTAGTGCCACTTCGCGGCCTGGTTCACGATCTGATCGATCGCGAGCATGGCGAACTCTTGCCTGATGTGGGTCATGACTGGCCGCATCCCTACCAGAGCCGAGCCAAGCATGACACCCGTCATGGCACTCTCGGATATCGGCATGTCCAGGACTCGCCGAGGCCCGTATTTTTCTGCGAGTCCCTTCGTCGTTCCGAATACACCCAACGGGTCAGGAGCTCCCAGCCCCATTAGATAGACGCGGGAGTCCTTGTCCATACAGAGGTCAACTGCCTCGTTGAGTGCCTCGGAGAACTTGAGCTGTCGGTCGTTCATGCTGGCCTCGCCGCTAGGAGGCCCACACGTTCGCCGTTAGCTCGGCACGCTGAGGAAAGGGGCTCGTCTTGGCGTGGTCAACCGCCTTTTCTATCTCCTCCGCGATCTCGAGCTCTATCGCGGCGAGCGCACTGTCATCGAGCACCCGCTCCAAGGTCAGACGGTCCCGAGCTAGCGAGACGGGGCAGCGATCGAGCCACGCTTCGTACTCCCCCTCGGGACGGAAGTCCAGATGTGTGTCGGTAAGGGGTCCGCAGTGCTCCAGCCACCGGTACGTTGCGTACTCGACGAAGGCGGGTCCGCCACCTTGGCGGGCAACGGAGATCATCTCGCCGGCGACCTCGTATACGCTCTCTACATCCTGCCCGTCGCCTTGGATGGCGTGGAGACCGAGACCCTCCGCGATCTGCGTGATCTTTCGCCCGTCAGGCTGACGCGCTGACAGCGGCGTATTAACGGAGTAGAGGTTGTTCTCGCAGACGAAGAGGACGGGCAGCTTGTGCAGCGCGGCAAAGTTGAGACTCTCGTGGAACACGCCAGTCTCGGCAGCGCCATCCCCGAAGAAGATCACCGTGAGGCCATCGTGATTCTGTAACATCGAGCCGAATGCGGCCCCAACGCCGATGGGGATGGTGCTCCCGACGATTGGAACACAACCGAGAAAGCCCACGGAACGGTCGATCAGGTGCATCGACCCTCCCTTGCCCTTGGCGCAGCCAGTCGCCTTGCCGTAGAGCTCGGCGAACATCGCGTTGAGATCGCCGCCTTTCGACAGATAGTGAGCATGAGAGCGATGGGCGCTCATTGCGTAGTCTTCGCGCGTGAGATGAGCGCAGACGCCTGCGGCCACCGCCTCCTGGCCGATACTGAGATGGGTAGGGCAGCGGATTTCCTGCTCGGGATAGAGCTCGACGATACGCTCCTCGACCCTGCGGACCCGCAGCATGTCCCGAAATAAGTGTATTCGTTGATCGTGGTCCAAACTCATCGTCATACTGGTCTGTGCGGGCGTCTCTGCAGCACGTAAGTCAGTATCGCACGGACGATACCGAAGATCCCAGAGCCCGGGCAAGGCCGCCGTACGGCGGACCCCGGGCGTCGATTTGTGCGATCATACCGACGGCACGGTGCACCGCCTGGGACGTAATCGCTCCACCGCGGGTACAGGAAGAGGGCGGCGTTGGCGAACGGTCTAGACGCGAAATTCACGTTGATCGTCCCTACCTGCGATCGCCCGGACGCTCTTCGACGACTCCTGACCTACCTGGAGCTCCACTCGGTGGACTTCCGCATCCTGGTCCTGGACTCAGGAAGTGAAGGGAGCCGGAGTCGAAGCGCCGATCTGGTTGGCAGCTTGAAGCTGGACGTGGAGCATCTGACCTTCCCTGGGGGGATCTCGCCTTTCGAGAAGTTCTGGCGCGGCTCGCTCGAGGTGCGTACCGAGTTCTGCGCGCTGTGCGGCGATGATGATGTCGTTCTTCTTGATGGCCTCCCACGTCTGGTCGGCTATCTCGGGGCGCATCCCGACTTCGCTGCCGCGCAGGGCGGGTACTTCACCTTCCATCAGGGTCGAAAGCTCGACATTACTTCGCTCCTTCCGATCCGCGTGTCCATGGACCAGCCCAGCACGATCGAACGCCTACAGGCGTTCTTTGATGACTACCAGGCAGTTACCTACAGCGTGTACCGGAGCTCGATCCTTCAGGTGGTTCTGGGGAAGGTCCAGCCGCTAGACAGTTTGCTCGGCCAGGAGTTGCTCTCGGGCGCCCTGACCGTCGTGGAGGGTAAGATCGCCCACCTTCCTCTTCTCTACTACGGACGGAGCCTCGGTCCGTCCGCGAGCTACAAGCACTGGCATCCCCTGGAGTGGCTGGTCGACTCTCCGGATGATCTGTTCAGGAGTTACGTCACGTACCGAGCGCTTCTCGTCGATGCTGTGATCGAGAGGGGAAGCTCCCTCCCTCCCCCCGAGTTGAGCAAGTTGATCGACTACCTCCACCTGTCGTACCTGTCTCCGTACCTGCGTCCAGACCTCTTCGACTACCTAGGCGATCAGCTGAGTCGAGGAGCCAGCCAGGACGAAACATTGGAAGGTCTCTGGCCCCGTCTCGAGCCGAGCGGGTCGAGCCTGCTCGAGGGGGTGCGACGAAGCCGCGGATTGCGGAGGTTGCGAGACCGCTGGCTGCCTGGCCTCCGACTACGTGGATCGCTCAGTCTCTTGCTGCAGAGGCGTGGCGCCACTCTGAGAGCCAGAACGGCGCGTGGCCGAGTCAGAAAGTACCGACTCTCGGAGGGGATCGTTGGGGCGGCTCTCCAGGAGGACCGGACCCTGAACTACGAAGATGTTCAGAGCGCCATCCGTCAGCTGAGCGCCTACGAGTGAGGCCAGTCCCTAGGTGTGAAGCCAGTCCTTAGGTGTAAGCGTTGGACATCCGGGCGTACACATCCGCTAGCCCGTCCGCGAGTGGCATGAAGTGAAAGTCGGGG
Source organism: Myxococcota bacterium (assembly GCA_965247115.1). GTDB lineage: Bacteria > Myxococcota_A > UBA9160 > SZUA-336 > SZUA-336 > JAUXJB01. Next base: position 1,105,475 of record CBDFGR010000002.1, on the reverse strand, counting down.
AAGGCTCGAGCACGAGACCTTACTTTCGTTTCGCGAGAGTGAGGCGTTGAACCGGAGCGATCGAGCACCTCGCCGATCTTACCAGCTCCCGGTGATCGCGCGGCGCTCCTCGACGCAACGGCCCGAGTTGCCCATACTGCTCGTCCGTGATCCACATCGACCCCGAAAAAGGCCTGGTTACCGTCGAGGGCGAGGGTGGAACCAGGTCGTATCCGATGGACTCCAGCGAGGCCTTCGAGGTCGTCTCGGACGCCTGGCTCCGCGTGGGCTGGGACAACAAGTACGTCTACAGCTTCACCTGGCTTGGACGCCCCCTGATCCAGATGCCGGAGGATATCCTCCGCGTCCAGGAGGTGATCTGCGAGGTAGAACCGGACGTGATCGTGGAGACCGGTGTCGCTCACGGGGGCTCGCTCGTGTTCTACGCCTCGCTCTGCAAGGCCTTGGGCCGAGGCCGCGTCGTTGGCATCGACGTCGAGATTCGCCCACACAACCGAAGGGCGATCGAGGAGCACAGACTATCGTCGCTGATTTCGCTGATCGAGGGTTCCTCGATCGATCCCGAAGTTGTCGATCGGGTGCGCGTCGAGGTCGGGGACGCGGAGAAGGTCATCGTCATCCTCGACTCAAAGCACACGCGCGAGCACGTTCTGGCGGAGCTGGCCGCCTACTCTCCAATGGTTACGAGCGGCTCGTACGTCGTTGTTCAGGACGGTTGTATGGCTCAGGTCGCTGGCTCCCCGAGAAGCGCCTCGGACTGGAGCTGGAACAATCCACTCGAGGCCATTCAGGACTTCCTTTCGCGACATCCCGAGTTCGCGCGCGAGGAGCCGACGTTTCGCTTCAACGAGGGCAATGTCGAGAAGCGGGTGACCTACTGGCCTGATGGGTATCTGCGTCGCGTTGGATGAGCGATGCGCATACTCCTGACAGGGATGACGGGCTTCGTCGGCTCTCACCTCGGCCGGCTGCTCGTATCCAGAGGCGCGGAGGTCTCTGCAATCATCCGCCCCGGAGAGTCTACGCTCAAGGTGGATGACTACCTCGGGGGCGTGAAGGTGATCGAGGCTGATCTCGAGCACCCAGAGACGTACGAATCGCAGCTGCGCGAGCTGAGGCCGGAACGTGCGTTCCACCTGGCGTGGTACGTTGAGCCGCAGCGCTTTTGGTCTGCGCCCGAGAACCTGAGCTGTGTGAGCATGACGCTCGACTTGGCGCGAATCCTCGCCGACCTCGGCTGTGCGCACGTCGTTGCTGTGGGGACCTGCGCGGAGTATGCGTGGCAGCACGGCTTCCTCAGTGAGGACAGCACGCCATCCGAGCCGAGCAGCTTCTACGGCACGACGAAGAACGCGGCCCGCGAGGCCATTTTGGCCTATGGCGAGGTGGTCGACACGAATTTCACCTGGGCTCGGTTCTTCTTTCCGTTTGGTCCCGGCGAGCCGCGCACGCGCCTAATTCCCTCCGTCGTGCTCGCTCTGCTCCGTGGCGAGCGCGCCCGGTGCTCCCACGGCAACCAGATCCGGGACTTCGTCCACGTAGCCGACTGCGCTTCAGCCCTTGTCGCGCTCGGAGACACGGGTCTGTCTGGGACTGTGAACGTTGGTACCGGTGAGCCAGTACGTCTGCGGCGCGTCATCGAGACCCTGGCGACTCTCACGGGTCGGGGCCCCCGCGACCTGGAGTTCGGCGCGGTCGATACGGACCCGAACGAGCCACCGATGATCGTCGCCAATGCTCGCAAGCTCCGAAGCACTGGCTGGCAGCCCTCCCACAGCCTGGAATCGGGGCTCGCAGATACAGTCGAGTGGCTCCGCAAGAGCCTCGAGAGCTAGACGACCCGCAGCTGGGGAAGCGGAATGATGAAGCGACCTCCAGCTGCCCTGTATGAGGCTTGCTGCTCCAGAATTTCCTCTGCGAAGTTCCACGCCAGGAGCAAGCAGTAGTCGGGACGCCTTTTGGCGAGCTCCTCTGCAGCGATGATCGGGATTTGAACACCGGGCATGTAGAGTCCCTGTTTGTGAGGGCTCCGGTCTGCTGCGAATGCGATCCGTCCAGAGTCGAGGCCGAAGTAATTGAGCAGAGTCGCGCCCTTGGCGGCCGCTCCGTAGGCCGCAAGCGTCTTTCCCTCAGCGATGAGAGCATCGATCTGGCCGACGAGCTCGACTCGAAGGGTCTCCACGCGCTTTGCGAAGCCTGTGTACGCGCTCAGGTCCGCGAGCCCCGCCGTCGACTCCGACGCGAGGACGCGCGCCACGCTGCTCTCCGGACTCTTGCGTCCCTTGTTCGCCGAGTAGAAGCGCAATGATCCTCCGTGCAGGGGGATCTGGTCCACACGGTAGACCTCGAGGTCGTGACGGGCAAAGAGCGGACCGAGTGCAGTCAATGAGAAGTAGCACATGTGCTCGTGGTAGATCGTGTCGAATTCACAGCTCCCGAGCAGGTTGCTGACGTCGGGCACCTCGATCACGGCGACACCATCAGGCTTGAGCACGCGCTGGATTCCGGAGACGAAGCCGTTCAGGTCGGGCACGTGGGCGAGCACGTTGTAGGCGAGCAGCACGTCGGCGCGGATCCCTTCTTTCACCAACTCACCTGCGAGGACGTCGCCGAAGAACTCGACTCGGGTCGGGATTCCATTCCCAACGGCCACCTCTGCAACGTTCCTGGCGGGCTCGATGCCAAGCACGGGCACCCCCGCCTGTTTGAAGTGCCTGAGTTGGTACCCATCGTTGCTCGCGACCTCGATGACCAGGCTCCGGGAGCCGAGCCGACGGGAAGCGATCAGCTCGTCGGCGCTGTCCTTCGCATGCTTCCGCATGGTGTCCGAGTAGCTCGAGAAGTAGACATAGTTGGAGAACAACTCCTCGGGGGAGACGTTCTCCAGGATCTGCGCGAGCGAGCACCGGGAGCAGATCGCGAAGGTCAATGCGGGTCGGGGCTCGGGGCTGTCGAGTTGATCTGGTGGAAGAAGCGCGTTGGCCAAAGGCATCGGACCGAGCGCCAGCACTATCTCTAGATCGGGGGAGCCGCAGGAGCGGCAGATCTCGATGGGATTCACGTCAGGTAGTTCCGGTACCAGGGGGCCTTGGCCGAGCTGAGCGACTGACTACGGAGCTCGAGCTTCGCTTGATCGAGCACCACAGGCTGGAGATCGCGCTTCATCGCGTAGGAGATCTGATCCACGATCTCTGTTGACCGCGACACGAGCCTGAAGTTGAAGTCCTCACCTCGGACTAGCAAAGCCACGACTCGACCATGCCGGTCGCCCCGGTGGCGAGAACGCTCCTTTCGTCCGAGTTCACCGGCCCGACCAGGGGGGAGAGCCCTTCTCCCAGAGCTGCTCGAGGATGCGCAGCTCGCGTAGCGTGTCAACACACTGCCAGAAGCCGGGATGATGGTAAGCATGGAGCTGTCCGTCGCGGGCAAGGGCCCTCAATGGCTCCTGTTCCAGAGAAGTGCCGTCGCCCTCGACGTAGTCGATGACCGGTGGCTCGAAGACGAAGAAGCCCCCGTTGATCCAACCCTCCCCCGCGGTGGGCTTTTCGACAAATTCCACTACTCGATCGCCGTCGATCAGGAGATCCCCGAAACGGGCGGGCGGACGAACGGCCGTGACCGTGGCGAGCTTCCCGTGTGAGCGGTGAAACTCAAGGAGCGCGTCCAGGTCTACGTTTGAGAGGCCATCACCGTATGTGAGCATGAAAGTCTCGCCTTCGAGCCGCGAGCGCAGGCGTCGCAAGCGTCCACCGGTCATCGTCTCTTCGCCTGTGTCGATCAGGTGCACCTTCCAGTCCTCGCCGTGCCCTCCCCGTGTCGAAACCTTCTTTGATCCCAGCTCGACGCTGAGCTCGGGCGCAGCCAAGAGTGCGTAATTCAGGAAGTACTCCTTGATCATCCAGCCCTTGTAGCCGAGGGCGACACAGAACTCGTCATGCCCGAAGCTGGCGTAGTAGTTCAGCAGGTGCCAGAGCAAGGGACGGCCGCCGATCTCCACCAAGGGCTTGGGGCGGCGTCCCGTCTCCTCCGACAGCCGAGTCCCCAGCCCTCCTGCAAGTACAACGACCTTCATGCAGCTCCTCTCAAGTAGTCGAGTAGACGTTATGATTCACCCGGCAGATCGGCGTCAAGCCGGGAGGATCGATGCGGTTCGAACAGACCTCGCTGTCGGGGGCCTTCGTGCTCGAGGTTGAGGCGCACACCGATGAGCGAGGCTTCCTTGCGAGAACCTTCTGCGCCGAGGAATTCGTGAAGAACGGACTCGAGCCGGCAGTCGTGCAGAGCAGCATCTCGTTCAACCGAGAGCGCGGAACGCTCCGGGGAATGCACTTTCAGAGTGCCCCCTACGAAGAGGCGCGGTTGGTTCGCTGTACACAGGGTCGGATTTTTGATGTGATCGTGGATCTGCGCGCGGGCTCAAGTACGCGTTTCCAGTCGTATGCTACCGAGTTGTCTGCGGAAAATCGCCGGCAGTTGTACATCCCACGGGGATTCGCTCACGGCTTTCAGACCCTGAAGCCGGAGAGCGAGGTCCTCTACCACATGTCCACTCCCTACGTTCCCGAGGCGTCCCATGGCTACCACTACGCGTCCCCGGCTTTTGGAATCGACTGGCCACTCCCGCCTGTCCACGTGAGCATGAGAGATCAGGAGTTCGAGTCGCTCGAAATCCGGTAGCTCGACAAGGAGACGCAGGGGATGCTGGGGTGGGCGAGGGGATTTGAACCCCCGACTTCCGGAACCACCACAATCCGATCAGCACCTTAGAACGGCCGCGAATGTGTGGGTTTGGGGCCGAGCATTCCGCACCTTCGCCCGACCGACTGGCACACATACGTCACACTACTTTCGCCAGCCGCCATGCTGCAGCTGAGAGCGGCCAGCCGTGGAACTGCGAGGGGTCAGCCGCTCCGCTGCCACGACGTTTCAGGGTCGCCATTCTAACGATTTGGGCCTCGCGGGGGAGACCGGCGATGAACTGGAAGTCGCGCTTCGAACTCCAGAGGCGTGGCTTGCGGTCTTCGAGCGCCTCCGGTCCGCCTTCCAGGTAGCGCTTGTACCAGGCGGAAAACGTCGAGTGCGGCAGCCCGATCTCGGTCAGCGTGCGCCGGATCGAAAGCGAAGAGCCCTCCACCAGGCGGATCCGCTCGAGCTTCTCCGAGGCGCTCCCCCTCACGCCTCGTCCTCGGGCAAATCGGAGCCCGTCCCGCTTTTTTTGAGCAGACGGTTCTCGATTACCGTCTCGGCCACCCGCTCCTTGAGCCGGGCGTTCTCCTTGCGCAGATCGTGGACCTCACTCGAGCTCGCCTCTCGCTGCGTATCTCCCAGCAGGCGCTTCTTGCCCGCCTCCAGAAACTCCTTGCTCCAGCGAGCCCGGAACCCTCTCTTAGATCATCGACCCCATCTGTCCAAACTCGGCTCACGGCCTACAGGTGAAGGCCGCCGACGATGATCTCCGATGGTAGCCCACCGAGCAAAATGAAACTGAGAACAGGGAGTCCCGAATGATGCACAATACTCCCCGGGGGGAACACCAGCAGATCGCAGCCCCTCAATGAACGGCCCTGTTTGCCTTCACGAACTCGAAAGCCCTCTCCAGATTTGATCAATGTCCTCAAGCTGTAGTCGATTGGTGACGAGCGTGGCGTTCTCCGCCACCCTGGTGCTGCTCCCCGGGATCGCACTGGTTCAGCTCGGCCCGCCCACGAACCTCGACTCCACCGACGGCGACGCGGACTCGGGCGCCTCGAGAACGTTCACCTGGAACCTCGCGCCCGAAGAGAACGAGATCACGCATTACCAATACCGCCTCTCCACCAACGACGGCGCCATGTGGGAGCCGGACTGGACCGTAATACCCGGTAGCGACGCGAACACCACCTCGTTCCTCCTTACCGGCCTGACCTACGGCATCACATACAAATTCCAGTTGCGTGCGGTGAACGTTAACACAGAGAGCCCTCCAGCCGAAGAGACCTTCACGCCGCTGTTTGCCGCGCCGACCAATTTGAAGCCTTACTCGAACTTCAGCCGGGTCGACTTGGAGTGGGACACGAATCCCGAGGTTGCCACTTACCGGGTCGACACTGAGGTCACCAGCCCCAACACGTTCGTTGAGTCTTCGCTGATCTCGGCCACGGTGGGGCTGAAGACGACCACTACCATTCTAGGGTTGACCAACGGCACTGGATACACCTTCACGGTGGTGGCGGTGCAAGGCACTCTGGACATCAGTGAGCCATCCAGCGTGAACGCCACGCCGGAGCTCAGAACCCAAGCCGGGGTGACGGTCTGGCCGACGCCACTGTCATGAGTTACTTCGCGCGCAGTGATGAACTGCCTGAATGGGCGGCACAGATCCCGGAAGGTTGGGATCCCCCCAAGCACCGCCGTGGCGGCTGGGGGCGTGCAGGCGTTTTCGCCGTCGTTGCCTGTTTGGTCTGGCTGGCCTGTCCGACCGCGGCCTTCGCGCAGCAAACAGTGGCCATTACCTCGATTGCGACCGATGGCGAGGTCGACGCCTCGGAGAAGTGGGCCGGGTTCGTCATCGCTGGCACCACTAAACAGGTTGTAGGTGGAGTTGAAATGGATGCAGCCGGCATACCTGTCACGGTGACCATCGGCACGGGATCGCTGAACGAGACATCGGACAGCGACGGGGAGTGGTCGGTGACCGTGCCGCCCGATCAGGACTACATTACTGACGGAAATGGCCAGACCGTAACCGTGGAGGCTAATTTCGTCGGGGGAAACGAGACGGGTACAGCAAACTTTGACGTGAATTTGACGCTGCCGCTGAGCGTGGACGACGACATCGCGGGCGACGACAAGATCAATATTGAGGAGAAGAAGAGCGGCTTCACCATCAGCGGGCAGACCGACATAATCGACGGCGTTGCTGTCAAGGTGACCCTCGGCACGCAGACGTGGAACACGACCTCCGCGATCCCGGGCGGGGAGACGACCGCGCGGTGGTCGGTGACTGTGGAAAGCAATGAGAGCTACATTACCGGAACGAGCCTGTCGCTTGAGGTGGAGGCAACCTTGAGCGGTTATGAGGATAAGACGGTTACGCGGACGCTGCCGGTGGATTTGGTGGCGCCAATGGTGAGTTACACGGCGCCATCGCGTCTGTTTGTGGGCAAACCGATCTCTACGATGAGTCCGACCACTGACGATACGGATATCTTTTTCTACGAGAGCGACTCTCTGCCGCTGCCACTGGCGGTAACTCAGGAGGGGGGTTTCATCACCGGCGCCCCGGCGGAAATCAACAACAGCACGCATACGGCGACCGTGACGGTCACCGACGACTTCGGCAACACCGCCAACGTGATGATCGTCTTTCCGGTGGTGGAGCCGGTCCCCACGGTGAGGATCTTGCCGCAGATACTGACGGTGCGAGAGGGCGGCTCGGCGCAATACACGGTGGTGCTCGACACCCGGCCGGGGGAAAATGTCACGATCACGGTGATGGCAATGGAAAACTCCGACCCGCATCTGACGGCAGACCCGGTAACGTTGACCTTCACGGACTCGGACTGGTCGGAGCCGCAGACGGTAAGAATCTCAGCGGCCGAGGACGAGGACGGGAGCGATGGCAATGGCTTCTTTTCGCATTCTGTGACCAGCTCCGTCGACAGCCCCTATGACGGCATTGGGGCCCCCCGCGTCAGGGCAATAGAGGACGACAACGACTCGATCGGGGTGACGGTCTCGCCGACGACACTGTCGGTGCCGGAAGGCGGCTCGGCGACCTACACGGTGAGGCTTGGCACCAAGCCACTGTACGATGTCACGGTCGAGGCGACCTCGGACCATGGGAGTGACGACGACCTGACGGTGAGCTCGGATACGGATATGGATACGTATACAGATTCGGTTACGTTGACCTTCACGAACTCGAACTGGAATGCGGAGCAGACGGTGACGGTCTCGGCGGCCGAGGACGACGCCGACGAGGTGGATGGCGTCGCGATCTTCAGCCACTCCACGGCAAGCAACGACGAGGACTATTACCCAATTGATGTCGATCCGGTCACGGCGACCGAGGCCGACAACGAAAAGGTAGTGACGGTCGCGATTCAAACGGACGTGTCAGCTCCGGTGGACGGCGCGTTCGAGGTGACAATCACCTTCTCGGAGCCGGTGACAGGCTTTGAGCGGAGCGAGATCGCGGTGACGAATGGTTCGGTGACCGACTTCAGTGGATCGGGGACGACCTATAAGGCAGAGATCACTCCCTCGAAGAACGGTGAAGTGATCGTGGAGGTTGGGGCGAATGTGGTCGAGTACGGGGTCGGCAACGGCAACCAGGCGGCGGAGCTTCTGGTGATCGAGGCGGAGCTGGATCTGCTGGTGAGCTATCAGGAGGAGAGCTACACGGCGAGGGAAGGTGGGGAGATGGTGGCGGTGACGGTGAAGCTGAGCCAGGGCTGGGACGAGGAGCTGGCGATCCCGATCCGGGTGACGCGGCCGGAGGCGACGGAAGTCGCCGACTATACCCTAGATGGTTTGGAGGAGTGGGATGCCCAAGAGGGCACCGGCAGGCTGACGTTCCCAGCCGAGGAAACGGAGCAGACGTTCACGATAGAGGCCAACCATGACGGGGATGAGGACGACGAAACGGTGGAGCTGGGATTTGGGGAACTGCCGGAGATAGTGATGGCGGGGCAGCCGGCCGTGGCGACAGTGGTGCTAAAGGACAAAGGACTGGTGGAGCTGAAGGTGAGCTTCAGGAAGGCGGAGTACGAGATCGGGGAAGGCGAGCAGGCCGACATCGAGGTGAAAGTGGCGCCGACGGCGGACCGGCGGGTGGAAGTACCGCTGGTGGTGGCGCCGAAAGGAGGAGCCACTGACGAGGACTACAGTGGAGTGCCGGCGAAGGTGGTGTTTGAGGAAGGCGCGAGCGAGGGGACGATTTCCGTGGAGGTGTTGGCGGATGAAGTGAACGATCCCGGGGAGGGGATTGTGTTGAGCTTTGGAGAGTTGCCGGAGGCGGTCAGTGGAGGAGAGATCTCCCAGACAACAGTGAACTTCAGGCAGCAGCGCACGGCGGAGCAGTTCTCGCAAACGCTGGAGGCGGCGCTGGCGGTGATGGCGCGGTCGATGGGGGAGAGTGCACAGACGGTCATTCAGGGTCGCTTTGAGCGGTATCGGCAGTGGAGTCGGCTGAGGGCAGCAGGAGCAGCGCAGCCGGGAAGCGACAACGGTGCCGCGGCTGCGAGCCCGGGAGAATCCCAGCGGATAGGCAGCGAGAGCCTTGAGGGTTCCGGCAGGAGAAGAGCCGAAGGTCCGGTGGTGCAGAGCGCTGGAGGCGAGGCCGGGGCCACAGCAACGATGGGATCGAGTGGGGAGTCGGGAGATCGGGAAAGTGGCATGCAGGGAGCGTGGCTGCAGAACGCCTCACTGGGTGGATTGACGGGCCTGTTCGGCCACGGCCAGGGCGATGCGGGCGTCTCGACCGGCTCCGGCATGGGGCCGAGTGGGACCGGCCCGACTGTCGGGTTGGGAGGACAGCCAGGTTACGGTCAGGATCGATTCCAGGGTTCGGGGACCAGGAACTCGTCGCTGAGATCGGGATCGGGCGAGTACTCGGGGAGGAGGAATCGCGAGCTCAACCTTGCGGGAGTGTCCTTCGAGCTGCCCTTGGCAGGACAGCAGAAGGGGACGAGCAGGAGCTGGGTACCGGCGTTGTGGGGGCAGGGGGACCTGCAGCGCTTCAACGGGAACCTGACGCGGTACGAGATGAGCTATCGAGGAGGTCTCGAGGCCGCCCATGTGGGGCTGGACCTCTATGCCAACGACGAGGTGTTGGCCGGGCTGTCGTTCATGCGCAGCTGGGGGAACATGGATTACAGCGACGATGGAATCGATGGGACGTTGGGGAGTCGCATGAACACGTTTCATCCCTATCTGTACTGGCAGCCGACGGAGCGGGTGAGCGTGTGGGGCATGGGAGGCTTGGGACGAGGGCGAGTGGACGTCAACGAGCCGGGGAGGAGTCACAACTTCGAGGCCGACTTCCGGATGTTCTCGGGAGGAGTGAGGGCGGTGCTATGGAAGCGGGGCAGCAATGAGATGGGGCTGCGGGCGGATGCCTTCACGGCGCAACTGGGGACCGAAGTCTCCGAAGACATCGCGAAGGTGCGAGGCGAGGCCCACCGGGCGCGGTTGATGCTGGAGTGGGTGCACACCAAGCAGCTGTCAGCGGGGCGGTCACTGAGCCTGAAGGTGGAGGCCGGCGGGCGTTTCGATGGGGGCGATGCGGAACGGGGCAGCGGCGCAGAAACAGGATTCCGTCTGGGGTATCTGGATGCGAACAGTGGACTAGACGTGGCCATACTCGGCCGGGTGCTGGTGGTGCATAAAAGCGACTACCGGGACTGGGGAGTGGGCGTGCAAGCGAGCTGGGACCCAGGCGAGAAACAGCGCGGGTTTAGGGCGTCGGTGACCTCCACGCGGGGCCAGGATGGAGGCGGCCGAACGACGCTATGGAACAACGCTAATACGGTCACGCGCCCGCCGGGGATGGGAGCAATGGGAATGGGTTCCCAGAGCCGGATGGAAAGCGAGGTGGCCTACGGCGGCCTAAGGGTGCTGGGCTTACCGGGTGCACTGACGCCCTACAGTCGGTTAAGGTGGACAGGATATGGACGGGAGCTGGCCATGGGCACCCAGTGGAGCCTGCCCCTACGCTCGCAGCTGGCGCTGCCATTGATGTTGGAATTGGAAGTCATGAGGCGGAAGAACAGAACGGGTCCGGCCGATCTAGCGGTGCTGGGCCGAATGTCGATCACCTTCTGAGAGCTGATCCCGAGCAGTGGGTGAACCCTGTACCGGTCCCTACGAGCGGCGCGCCGTCAGCACCAGGGTGAACGACGACCCGGATATCCTGGTCCCGACGTTGGAGAGTCCTTTTTTGGGGAATTATATGTACGTCGTCAGATCTTCTGGGACCGTTGGTCCGCTTTTTTTGAGCGGACGGTTCTCGAGCACCGTCTCGGCCACCCGCTCCTTGAGCCGGGCGTTCTCCTTGCGCAGATCGTGGACCTCACTCGAGCTCGCCTCTCGCTGCGTATCTCCCAGCAGGCGCTTCTTGCCCGCCTCCAGAAACTCCTTGCTCCAGCGAGCCCGGAACCCTCTCTTAGATCATCGACCCCATCTGTCCAAACTCGGCTCACGGCCTACAGCTGGCATCCTGGGTTCACGGAAGTGATAATGCAGAATGACCTATATCCGAACAGCCGGAGCCACGGCCGTACTCTCGATCTTGACCCTCTCGCCACCAGCGGGCGCAACGGATCTGCTGATTCAGGGTGGAACCGTTGTAACCGCCGAAGGGGAGCGTAAGGCGGACATCCGGATTCGGGGAGAAACGATCGATGAGATCGGATCTCTCGAGCGAGTTGAGACGGATGCTCGGGTCCTCGACGCTAGCGGCCTCCTGATCCTGCCCGGAGGGGTCGATCCCCACGTGCACCTGACGTCCTCGGAGGAGTTCGCCTTCGCCGACGATTTCGAGAGCGGGACCCGCGCGGCACTCGCGGGGGGAATCACCACGGTGGGTCACATGGCGTTTCCAGCTCCTGGGGAGGGCCCGCTCGCGACACTGGCTCGGGAGAGCGTTCCCATCGAAGAGCTGACGATGGCCGACGTTTTCGTCCACACGACCATCTTCGAGCCCACGGAGGCGGTGATCGGGGAGCTACCGGAGCTCGCCGCCGCCGGCCAGCCGTCGATCAAGGTCTTCATGCCGTTCGAGCCGTTCGACGCGGAAATGCCCGGTTTCCTGCGACTCCTGCGTGGCGCGCGAGACGCGGGAATCCTCGTCGCGATCCACTGCGAGGACGCCGCCGCGCTCGAGTTCGCGGCGCAGGAGTTGACGGACGCCGGCAAGACCTCGCTCGCACACTACCCGGAGAGCCGCCCCATCATCTCCGAGGTCGTCGCGACGGAACGTGCCCTGGCGATGGCGGAGATCACGGGGGCGGCGATCTACATCGTCCACCTGTCGGCCGCCCGGGCCCTCGCGGCGGCCGAGGCGGTGCAGTCGCGGTTTCCTGTGTTCGTCGAGACGCGTCCCCTGTACCTCCACTTCACGGAGGCGAACTACCGCCGGGCCGACGGAGCGCTCTTCGTCGGAATGCCACCGATTCGAGGAGCGGACGATCGGGAGGCCATGTGGGAGGGGCTCGCAAGCGGCGCAATCGCCACGCTGGCCACCGACCACGCTCCTTGGACCCGCGAGGAAAAGCTCGACCCGCAACAGACCATCACTTCATTTCGCCCCGGCGTGAACAATCTCCAGGTGATGCTGCCCATGCTCTTCTCCGAAGGAGTCCACGGGGGAAAGATCTCGCTGCAACGCTTCGTCGAGGTGTCCTCCACCAACGCGGCAAAGCTCTTCGGGCTATACCCTCGCAAGGGCACCATCGCGCCCGGTTCCGACGCCGACCTCGTGATTTGGGATCCGGACGAGAGAAGAACCATCGCCGACTCGGACGTCCTCTCAAAGACCGGGTTCTCGATCTACGCCGGGACGGAGGTCACCGGGTGGCCGCAGATCACGATTCGGCGGGGCGAGGTGGTCTACGAGGGAGGAGAAGTCGACGCCGAGAAGGGCTCAGGTCGGATCATCTCGCGTTCTCGATTCAAGATCCCTGTCGAGTAGACAGCCCCCAAGTACGAGCCGCTCGGCGAGGCCTATCCCTGTGTCGCCAAACGAAGGAGAGCATCATGCCCAAGGTCGAGGCCAACGGGATCAACATCTATTACGAGTTCATGGGCGAGGGCGAGCCGCTCGCTCTGATCGGCGGCTCGCTCTTCGGGCGGCAGAATTTCGGCTTGGTCTGGGAAGGGCTCGCCAAGGAGTTCAAGCTGATTAGCTACGATCAGCGGGGCTACGGTCAATCGGATCGCCCGCTCATGCAGTATGACCTCGATCTCTGGGCGGATGATCTGGCGGCACTCCTCGATGCGCTCGACATCGATCGGGCCCATGTCATGGGCACCTCCGCAGGCGGCATGATCGCGCTCAAATTCGCGGCGAAATATCCGGATCGCTGCATCGGCGTGGTCAGCGATTGCGCTTTCGCGAAATGCGACACCATGCGGCGGATCATGTTCCGCACCTGGCGCCATATGGCCCAGACCTGGGGGTGCGGGCCGGAGTTCGCCGATCATGTCGTGACACAGGCGGTCGGTGCCGACTATCTCGATGGCCCGGAAGGGCCCGGCCTGATCGAGATGGTGCGCACGGTGGTCGGGCTCAACTCGGTCGAGACGGTGGTACAGGCCTGCCTCGCAATGGAGAAAATGGACCTCCGCGAGGACTGCAAGAAGATCAAGAATCCGACGCTTGTGATCACCGCGGCCAAGGACATGCTAACCCCGATACACACCGGCCCGGACGGCGCCGGCGCGCAATGGGTGGTCGACAACGTCCCGGGCTGCGAGGTGATCGTCTACGAGGACATCGGCCACGCGGACTTGGTGGAGTGTCCGGACAAAACCATCGCGTCGACCATCAAATTCCTGCGCGGCGCGCGGAACAAGCTCGCGGCATAGTCCAGCTCGGCATGGCTGTGCTAGATAAGGGCCGCGCCCCGGCCCTCAGACCAATCGATAGGACGGGAAGGGCCATTGTCAACACCCCGAAAAACCCTCTTAAACTCCCTTCCATAGGGTAGGAGCGCAAGACAGACTTCCCCGATCGCCACAGATTCTTCGATCCTGGCGACTGCTCCCGTTCTGGCTGGGCCCTCGGTGGAGTCATTCACGGGCTGGGCCTTGACTCTCCTGTTGGGGGAGACCCGATTCTAGGTCCTGGCGCCACGAAGGCGAGCATAAAGGGGGTCTCTCATGAAGAGTTTATTCCCGGTCATCTGCACCGACGACGTCACAGCAATCAGTGAGTTCTACCAACAACTTCTTGGCCTCAAGCCAGTGTTCGAGACCGACTGGTATGTCCAGCTGCAAGCGCCGAGCGATCCAACGGTTGAGATCGCTTTCGTGCAGCGAACCCATCCGAGCGTTCCAAAAGGGCACCAGAATCCACCAGACGGAGTGATCGTGACACTGGAATCGGACGATGTAGATCACATCCATGCGTGCGCTGTCAGCCTTGAGTTGCCGATCGTGCTGAATCTGCGAGATGAACCTTGGGGGCAGCGTCACTTCATCACCCGAGATCCGACGGGGCTGCTGCTCGACGTCGTCAAGATGATCCCCGCGGCGGCTGACCATACAGACAGCTACAAGATCGACTAGGCTTCTACTCGTGGTCCAATGCAATCTAATGCCGATCGGGCGCTTCGCTCGCAGCTGTCGTCTGAGCGTGAAAGCGCTGCGCCACTACGACGAGCTCGGGCTGCTCAAGCCTGCCTTCGTGGATCCGCAGTCCAAGTATCGCCATTACAGCAGGGATCAGGCGCGCGACGCGCTGATGATCGGCATGCTGCGCTCTCTGGATCTGCCTCTGGCGGTGATCCGAAGAGCGCTCGCTGCCGAGCCAGCAGATCTGAAGGAGTTGATCGATGCGGAGACTGCGCGCATCGAAGTTGAGGTCGTCGCGCGCCAGAGAACCTTGCTCTCCCTGCGGCGTATTGCGCAAGTCGGTGAGCTGGCGCCTTATGAAGTCGCGATCCGGGAACATCCTGAGCGACAAGTCGCTCGGATCAGTGGAACGACGGATTCAGACCGCCTCGTTTCGGACACCACGGAGCTCGTATACGCGCTGTTGGATGAACTGCGGAGCGTCGGACTCGAAGTTCGCGAACCAGTGCTGGCGATCAATGAGTTCAGCGAAGGAGAGGATCGAATCGCGGTGCACGCCTGCGTTGGGCTCACGACGGAACCCGGCGAGCTGCATAGAGCCAAGATCGCGCGCCTTCCGGGCGGCCCCTTCGCGTGCCTCACGCACGTGGGACCCTACGAAGCTCTGGGCCTCGCCTACCACGCCCTGTTGGCCTGGGTGCAGGAGCATGGCCATGAACCGCTCGGCCCCGTCTGGGAGTTCTATGCCAACGACCCCGCAGACGTACCGGCAGAAGAGCTCGTCACGGAGGTTGCGCTTCCGCTCAAGGAACGAGGTGAGTTCGAGATGAGCTCGTCGCGGTGATACTTTGACGCAGGGCCGGTGCGAAAAGGTGTGTCGGCCGCGCGGGAAGCCCTGCAGGCAGGAGTCCGAGTGAGGAAGAACGATGAGTCCATCCGCTCACTGAGGAACATCGGCCCGACGATCGCCCGTCGTCTGCACGCGGTCGGAATACGCACCCGAGACGAACTGGAACGCGTCGGTCCCGCGAGGGTCTTTCGGCGCGTCTGCGAACGGCACGCGGAAGAGACCGTCTCAGTCTGCTACTACCTGTATTCGTTGGAGGGCGCACTTCGTGACGTTCACTGGGACTCTCTCGCAGCGTCACGAAAGGCGCGCCTTCGCCGCGAAGCTGGCATCGACTGACCCTCTTTCCTCAGCCGCATCAGATCAGTCGCGCTCCGGTTTGTTCGAGCCGGGCGGCGGCACCACGAACTCCTCGGAGAGTAGGCCCAGGCGCGCCGCCCGCTCCTCCCAGCGCCGCCGCGCGAGCTGCCGCATGCTCTGCGTCTCGTCCACCTCGTCCATGATCTCGAGGCCGAGCAGCGTCTCGATCACGTCCTCCATCGTGACAATGCCCTCGGTCCCGCCGTGCTCGACGACGAGCGCCATGTGTTCGCGGTGGGAGACGAGCGTGTCGAACAGCCGCGGGAGGGGGAAGCGCGCTGGTACCGCGAGGATCTCTCTGCGCAGGGCGGTCAGGGGCTGGTCGTGGCGATCCTCCGCGACCGCCTGAAGGACCTGGTCCTTGAGGACGTAGCCGGTTACCTGGTCGGGGTTCTTGTCGTAAATGGGAATGCGCGAGAAGGGGATGCCTCGCTTGGTGACTCGTGCAACGGTCGCAGACTCCGGGAACGCCAGGAGCACCGTGCGGGGCGTCATCACGTCCTTAGCGGTCAGTGCGCGAAAGCGCATCAGATTCTTGACGATCCGGGTTTCGTCGGCCTCGATCACTCCTTCCAGCTCCCCGATGTCCGCCATCGCGATGAGCTCCTCCCGGCTGACCGCTGGCTCGTCCTCCTTCCAGCGCGAGACCAAGCCGGTGATGAGCTGGCACAGCCACACCAGAGGGCTGAGGACCCAGATCATCGGCCCCAGCGTCTGCGCCACGACGGGCGCGAGCACGCGCCAATGGAGCGCCCCGATCGTCTTTGGGACGACCTCGCTCACCACCAAGATGGCGAGCGTCAGGAGCGCAGAAAACACGCCCACAGCCGCGCTTCCAAAGACGACCGCGGCCTGCGCGCCTGCGCCCGCCGCCCCGACGGTGTGGGCCACCGTGTTGAGACTGAGAATGGCGGCGAGCGGCCGATCGATGTCGTCCTTTAGCGCGCGCAGCTGCCGCGCGGAACCAGGCGCGTTCTTCTCCAGCACTCCGATGTAGGCGGGGGTGACACTCAACAGCACCGCCTCCATGATGGAGCACAGAAACGACACGCCGACGGCCAGCACGACGTAGAGGCCGAGCAGGGCCATCTCGGCTACATCACCACTGCCATAGAATTGGGATTCTACTGCAGGCGGAGAGACTCGGCCCGCAGTCGCTTGTCCGCCTCCCTACAGGAACCGGCTGGTACGCTGGAGTTGCGTTGACTGCCGACGGTGGCGGTTCGTGCCGCATGCGCTGGCAAGGAATCAAAAGCCCGTGAATACCGCAGGAATTCCGGAGGCTTATGCCATCGGAGAGAAACTAGCGCGCGACTTGACCCGCGCCCCTGCTCGTGTACAGGATACTGCGCAGCGACGGCTCCCAGAGAGGACTCGCATGTCGAGAGAGCTAGATAGCCTGGACAGACCGATCCCGCCGGCGTACATGGCGCATTTCGTCCTGCGCACCCGCGACCTCCAGAAGCTGAAGGCTTGGTACGAGAAGGTGCTCGGCGCGCGGGCCGTGTTCGAGAATCCGATCGCCGCGTTCATGACCTTCGACAGCGAGCACCACCGGCTCGCCATCATCCAGAACTCGGACTTCAAGCCTGCCGAGGAGCAGTCGGTCGGTGTCGACCACGTGGCCTATACGTTCTCCTCCCTGGACGACCTGCTCCACACGTACAAGCGGCTGTCGGCCGATCGCATCGCGGAGCGGCTCGGGATGCCGCTGGTGCGGCACTCCGACACGCTGGCGGCGCTGGGACCCGCCACGTTCGGCGGCGCCGTGTTGACGACAGCCGAGGCATCCGCTGGCAAGGTTCTGGCAAGGGCCTCTTCCCGGCCGCGAATCCGAGTGGGCTTACGACGGAGACTGGGTCACGGACGCGAACGCGCTAGGCCCCGCGAACTACTACCCCCGCTTCCAGCAGTAAGACATCGCAGCGGCGGAGTGAGAGCATGACGGACGCAGCGAACGGTAGAACGGCGCGAATCCCTCGCTGGGATGAGGAGCCGGAGATCACGAAGTTCATTCGCTTCGACGGCCTTCCGTATGAGGGTGCGTGGGAGCCGGAGGCTTACGATCCAGCAGCTGCGCGCGCGACCCTCGAGGGCTTGATCGAAGACGCTATCGAGGCAGAGCAGCTCGGCTTTGATGGCCTGGCTACGACAGAGCACCACTTCGACGCGTGGACCGTGGTGCCCTCGCCGAACGTCTACCTCGCTGCCGTGGCGAGGGAGACCTCGAGGATCCGTCTCGGCCAGGCCGTCCACGTGCTCAGCATCCATAGCCCCTGGCGGCTCGCCGAGGAGATGGGCATGCTCGACATGCTGAGCAACGGCCGCGCCGAGATCGGTGTGGGAAAAGGCAACTTCTCCATCGAGCGAACCCGCTACACCCCTGCAGAGAGCGAGCTACAGGCGCGCTTCGACGAGGGCCTCGAGCTGCTCACTCGGGCTCTGCATGAGCACTCGATCACCTTCGACGGGCGGTACACGACGATCAGCGCGCCTTCCACGGTCTACCCCAAGCCCTTTGACGCTGCGTCGCGTCGTATCTGGATCCCTGCGACGCGGCCCGAGGTCGTGGAGCAAGTCGGGAGGCTGGGTCAGAACCTGTACGGTGTTTTCTCTCGCGAGGCCGACGGAACACTCGAACGTTACGTGGAAGCGGGACAGGCCGCGGGTCATCAGCTCTCGGTTGCCAACTTCATGGTCGCGACGTCCATCATCATCGCGCCCTCCGAGGCGGAGGCCAAGGACGCACAGGATCGCGCGAGAGAGATCGCCTGGGACGCCTTGCTCCGCAGGGGACTGCCCGAGCCAGAGGCCAAGGAGATCCTTCCGTTTCTTTCAGGCGCCGTGGCCGGTCCCCCGCAGACCGTCCTGGACGAACTCAGCGAGGGTCTGCTTGCGACGGGCGCGCGGCGCATCGCCATGGTCATGCGCACGCGCGGGATTCCCGAGCCGGTGGCGCGACAGACGCAACAGCTGTTCGCCGCGGAGGTCATGCCGCATCTCCGGAACTTATAGCCCGAAACCGACGGCCCGCGTCGCCCACACGCGCGGGTACCTGCGGGGATGCTGGAAGGGGCCGTGCGAAAGCGCGCCCTGCTCTCGCTCGAAGAAGCAGTTCACTTGCTGACCGACGTCCAGGCACAGCTCTACGGTCTGCGCGGACGCGGCCGGATCGAGCCCGGTTTCTGCGTCGATCTGGTCGTGTTCGACCTGGACTCGATCGGACCCGGCCCCGTCCACACGCGGGCGGACCTCCCGGCCGGGGCGAGCCGCCTCTACGGCGAGGCTCGGGGCATCGACCACGTGCTGGTGAACGGGGTCGAGATCGTGCGGGACGGGACGTTCACGGATGCCCGCCCCGGGATCGTGCTGCGCTCCGGCCGCGACTCGGCCACCCCCGCGCTCGGCTGACGTTCGCCCGAACGGAGCGCCATCATCGAGGTAGGCGGCTCGAGCAAAGTGGACCCGTGTATGCTCAGGCGATCAGCCGCGAGGGCAAGCCGTGCAGGAGAGACGTCCGAGAGCTTCCGACGCCGCAACCGGAGAGGGCGCCCAGAAGTTCTCCCCCGGGTACTCGAACTACGTCCTCACCGTCCTCTTCTTCGTTTACGTCTTCAACCTGCTCGACCGCAACATCCTGGCCATTCTGCTGGACCCGATCAAGGAAGAGCTCGGCGCCTCCGACACGGCAATGGGGTTCCTGACCGGCTTCGCGTTCGCGGTCTTCTACACGTTCGCCGGTATCCCGATCGCCCGCCTGGCCGATCGCGGCGTTCGCCGGTCGATCATCGCCGCGGGTCTCGCTGGCTGGAGCGTGATGACAGCCCTCTGCGGGGTCGTCCAGACCTTCGGCCAGCTGGCCCTGGCGCGGATCGGTGTCGGCGTCGGCGAGGCTGCGGGGACGCCCCCGGCCCACTCGCTGATCTCGGACTACTTCCCGCTCGAGCGCCGAGCGACCGCGATCTCGATCTACAACACGGGAATCTCCGTCGGGGTCATGCTCGGGCTCCTGGCGGGTGGCTGGGTCAACGAGTTCTTTGGCTGGCGTGTCGCGTTCTTCGTCGTGGGGGGGCCTGGTCTGCTCTTCGCGCTCGTGGTCCGCTTCACCATCAGGGAGCCCCCGCGTGGCATGTCGGAGACCGTACCGGTCGACGCGTCGAGCGACAGCTTGCGGGACGTAGCCCGCTTCCTGATCCGCCTGCGCAGCTTCGTGCTGTACTCGATCGGCATGGGCCTGACCGCCTTCGGCGCCTACGGCTTTCTCACCTGGGTGCCGGCGTTCATGGGTCGCGTCCACGGTATGGGCACCGGTGAAATAGGAACCTGGATCGGCATCGAAACGGGCGTGGCCGGGGCGATTGGCGCGGTGCTTGGTGGAGTACTGGCCGATCGTCTGGGACGCCGCGACGTGCGCTGGTACCTCTGGGTCCCGTCGCTGGGGCTGGCCTGCTACCTGCCATTCGTCATCCCATTCCTGCTCGTCGACGACCCCACGCTCGCCCTCATCTTCTACTTCCCCTCGGTCCTCGTCTCGTCCGTGACCCTCGGACCGATCATCGTTCTCACGCACTCGCTCGTGAAGGTGCGCATGCGGGCGCTCGCCTCGGCCGTGCTGCTGTTCCTGCTGAACATCATCGGCATGGGCGCCGGCCCGCAGTTCGTGGGCATTTTGAACGACCTGCTGAACCCGACGGTTGGCGCGGAGGCGGTGCGCTACTCGCTGCTGGCGGTGGCCGTCGCCAAGGTCCTGGCGATCACGCTCTTCCTGCTCGCTGCCCGCACGCTGCACGCGGACATGAAGGCGAAGGACGAGCTCGCAGGACCTTCGCGTTGACCTCGCGCGACACGTGTCACTGACGGTCGCCAGCTGGACCCAACACCCGGAACCTGAGCGATTCCCATCTCGGTTTCTCCCGGGACGGGGGTCTTCCTCGATCTCGGGTTGGGCGACGAGCCGAGATTGGCGCTTGTTACCGCTCTGCACGTCATCGACAAGCTAGAGGGTGAGATGATCGGGTTGCGGCGCCGCGGGAGCAGCAAAGCAGACGCTCAGCTCGGAGTTCGCGCGCGCAGCGGTACAGCAGGCTTGGGGTCATCGAGGGGTGACGTAGCCCTCTTGCCTGTAACCAGGCAGCTGGCGAGCTTTAGACCTGTGGCGGCGGGCCAACTCTCAGCGGCGGATCCTCGCACGTTGGCCGGGCAGACGGAGACAGGTTTGAATACGGGATTAATCAGCAAGACCTTTAGAGCTGCCCGGTTCTGGCAAGGTTAATGCGCCCGCGCGGCAGCACAACGAAGTTCACCCTTCTACGGCCATCGGGCAACTCTGGCGGACGCGCCGGTGACCGAGTGCGAGCGTGCCGTCCGCGCCGGCAAAGCGGCCAGAATTTTAGGCCCGGCGCGCCGGGCGCGCCCGATCCGCCTACCGCTTCCTTTTCTTGCCAGTCTTGCCCGTGGCGGGGATCACCGGAAGCAGAAGATGCGACTTATACTCGGGGCCGGTGTGCAGCGTTACCTGCTTGCCAAACACCGACTTCGGCCGATCCTTGGGGTCGGTGTGAATGAAAAAGCCGCACCCGCTGAACGGCGGATAGCCCGGTAACACGACTGCGTTGTTGGCACATGAATAGACATAGTCCTTACCGCGCACACTCAACGCCAGCCGATAGCTCGCCGGCACGACGATGCAAGTCGGCCAGATCTCGATGTCGAGCTCGTAGACCTTGCCCGGCTTCAACGGCTGCTTTTCATCGTGGCTGTGCCAGGGCTGCCAGCGCTTGGTCATTTTCTTGTCGAGCTTGCGGTGCGAGGCGCGCAGCCAGCCTTGGGCGATCGGCGTATTTGGGTCGATCGTGCCCTTGAACGTGACCTCCTTCATGTCCGGCGTAAACAGGCGCACGACCAGGAACAGGTCGGCGTCCTCGGTTTCCGACGACACGAACAGCTTGGCGGCCATGGGGCCGGTGATCTCGACATCTTCGTCGGCCGGCGGCAGGAAAAACGTCACGCCGTCGCCCATGCCGTCATGGCTGAGCTTCGCTGCCTTTTTTGGTGCCTCCGCCGCGAGGTTCATGTTCGCCGGGTCGAGATAGACCTTGGTCCATTTGGTGCGTTTGAGCGGCCACTCCTTCTCCGCCCGCTCGACGAATTTCTCGCCGACGTGGCGCACCTTGAGCAGCACCGGCGGGCGCTTGTTCCAACCGTTTTTCTCGCCTTTGAGGAAGTGGCCAAAGAACTGTTTCTGCAGGTCCAGACCGTATGGGGTGTAGAATTCGGTCCAATGTTCGAGGCCGTGGCATTCCAGCCACTTCTGCTTCGAGGCGGCGTGCTCAAACCCCATGTAATTGCCGCGCGGGTGCAGCCCCTGGCCGCCCCAGCTCGCCGCCGATAGGAACGGCACCTTGACCTTGGACCAATCGGCCGAGCGTGCCCGGTGGAATTTGTCGTCGAGGGGATATTTGGCGATCTCAGCGCCGAGATCGGTACGGTTTTTCTCCAACTCGGCCTCCGACAGCGTATCGGGGCCGGCGACGAGTTCGCCGTGAACCCGGCTGCGGTCGCCGTTTTCGCCGACGCCGTGCTGCACCGACTTGACCTGGTTCGTGTACCAGATACCCAGCGCCGGCATGAGGATGCCGCCGTGATGGGTCATATCGCGGTAAAAGTCGGCGGCGCCTTCCCAGACACACATGGCGGCTAGGTGCTTGGGCTGCAGGCCGGCGACGTGCCATTGGTTGATGGCGTAGTAGGAAATGCCCGACAGGCCGACTTTGCCGTTCGACCAGCCCTGGGTACCGGCCCAATCGATGCAGGCGGCAAAGTCTTGAGCTTCGCGGGGGGAGAAACAATCGATCACGCCCGGTGAGCGCCCGGCGCCGCGCGAATCGACCCGGACGCAGGCGAAGCCGTCGGGCACCCATTTCTCCGGGTCGACCACTTCCCAGCTCTGGTGAATGTTGGACGATCCGGCAACCGCCTCGGGATGGTCGCGCGAGAACATGTCCCAGACCGCCGCGTAGCCTTCCTGCCACGCCAGGTCCTTCGAATAGGGGCCGTAGTTCATGATCGCGGGATAGCTGCCGTCGTCGTTGGGCCGATACACATTGGCGCGCAGCACCACCCCGTCATCCATGGCGATCGGCACATCCCAGTCGATCCGCATGCCGTCGCGCACTTCGGAACGGAAGATCGGGTCGTCCTGCGTCCTGATGTCGTCCACGGTCTCCTCCCCCGTATCTCTTTTTTATGTAGTTCGCGCTCATGTCGTAAGCGCAAGCAACAGCATATCAGCGTGGGCGCCAGTTCCGAATATGCTGGCGCGCCGTTCGGGCATCACGAAAATCGAGCGCCCGCGCCCCGGACCTCAGACCAATCGATAGGACGGGAAGGGCTATTGTCAGAACCCGAAAAACCCTCTTAAGCTCCCTATCCCCTTTTGACGCGAGCCGCGTCGACCGGGAGCACTACTTGGTTCAGATGGGCACGCTGTCGGGAAATCCGGTCTCCGCCACGGCGGGTCTCGCGACGTTGGAGGTGCTCCGAGAACCCGGGACCTACGAGAAGCTCTTCGCCACGGGCCAACGGCTCATGGACGGACTCTCCGAGCGGCTGCGCGTGCGCAGCTTCGAGGCCGAGGTCTTGGGCGTGCCGCCATGCTTCGACGGGGTATTCGCATCGGGCCCCATCGAAGACTATCGTGGCTATCGTCGCGGCGACGTGGGGCTAGCGCACCGCTTCAATGAGGTGTTGTTGGAGCGTGGGATCCTGAAGGGTGCGGGCAAGAATTACATTTCCACCGTACATAGGAGCAGGATGTGAGTGACGCCTTCGACGCGTGGTCCTCGGCCCTCGACGTGTTGGCCTCGGAGCGAACAGCATCGGCGCAGCTCGCCGGCGCCCCGTCCATCACCGGAGTCCGCCCATGAAGACCCCCGTCACGTTCTACAGCGAAGGTGTGAAGCTAGTCGGCGATCTCTACGCTCCCGAGGGCCTCGTCTCCGGGGACGCGCGCGCGGGCATCGTCCTCTGTCACGGTTACACTGGGGTAAAGGATCTATACCTTCCCGACAACGCCCGGGTGCTGAACGACGCCGGCTACGTCGTGCTCACCTTCGACTACAAGGGCTGGGGCGAGAGCGAGGGGGCGCGGAGCCGGCTTGCGCCTTGGTCGCGGGTCGCCGACGTGCAGGCGGCCCTCACGTTCCTCGGCCTGCAGGACGGGGTCGACGCCGAGAAACTCGGGATCTACGGCACGAGCTACGGCGGTACAACCGTGGTCTGGGTTGCGGCCATCGATCCGCGGGTGCGCTGCGTGGTGTCTGTGGTCGGGGTTGGCGACGGGCGGCGCTGGATGCGCAGCGTCCGCCGCCCCGACGAGTGGCACGACCTGCTCGAGCGCTCGCGCGCCGACCGCGAGGCGCGGGTGCTGAGCGGGCAGTCAGAGCAGGTCGAGCGAGGGGAGGTGCTGCTGCCGGATCGGCAGTCCGCCGAGCTTGCTGCCGTGGCCCGGGCGGCCAACCCGGCTGCGGTCTCCACGATCCCGCTCGAGTACGTGGACGAGACCCTGTGCCATCACGCTGAGTGGGTGGTCGACAAGGTGGCGCCCCGCCCGATTCTGTTCATCACCAGTGACGACGATCGGCTGGTCCCGCCCGAGGAGTCCCGGATCCTCTATGAGAAGGCGGGGGAGCCGAAGCGGCTCGTGGTGCTCGAGGGCTACGGCCACTACGAGGTGTATACGCCGCCCGCATTCGATGCGACGATGCGTGAGGCCATCGCGTGGTACGGCGAGTACCTGCCTGCTAGAACCTGAGCCGGGTAGGGCTAGGGCCCAGAGGGGCTCAGCCCGGGTAGAGGCGCCGCCGCGGCCCGGCCCTCAGACGAACCGATAGGACGGGAAGGGCCATTGTCAGAACCCGAAAAACCCTCTTAAGCTCCCTATCCCCCGAGATACAGCAGCCGTGAGGGTGGGGCTGGTTCATGCCGACCGGTCGGAGGACGTAACCTCCAGTGTCCCGATCGCGTACACGGGCTGTCTATGAGCCTGCTTCATCGACATCCGTGGCCCCTGCTCGCGGGCATCAGCACGGCTCTCCTCGTGGGCGGGCACAGCACACCGCCCTCATTGGCTCCGGCAAGCTCTGGCTCGGCCCGCTTCCCGCTCTCCGGAGACCCGTCGGTATGCTGAGGTAGATAGCGGTTTAGCCACAGCTCGTTAGACCGCAAGGAAGAAGGTGATGCGAACTGTCACTCAGCTCTGCCTCTCACTAGAGTTGCTTGCAGGAACCGCGGCAGGGCAAAGGGCATTCCCAGAGTTTGATCGTGCTGACAGGGAGACAGTACGGTTGGCACCGGGCGTGTTTGATGATCTCCCCTCTTCCGTCCGGGAAGAACTGGAACGGCGGGGGTGCACGATTCCTCAGGTGTATCCAGGCGTAGAGCGCAGAAATATTGTTCGAGGACGGTTCACTGCACCCGATCAAATCGATATCGCGGTGCTGTGTTCTTTGGAACGCGTGTCCTCAATTCTGATTTTTCCGAAGGAGTCGACGATCGTGGTCGCAGAGTTGGCGTCAGCGCCTGATCTCAATTATCTCCAAGACATTGGAGGTGGGGTAATCGGTTTCTCCCGGGCTCTTGGTGTGGCAAGTCCCCGATACATTCAGGAGCATTACGAGGTGTTTGGTGGCCTCGAGCCGCCTCGCTTGGATCACGACGGAGTCAACGATGCTTTTGTCGAGAAGGCGTCGGTGGTGTGGTACTGGTACGAAGGACAGTGGTTGCAGCTCACCGGAGCTGACTGATGCTTGGCCGCTTGCGGTTAAGCGGACAATGAAGCCAGCTGGGCAACGCGAAGGGGGGGATATGAGCTTGCGGAGCTTCGCCTTCCGTTCCACAAGGGGCAGATCTCGGAGATCGACACCATCCACCCAGAGCAGATCGAACGCGTAGAAGTAGGGTCCCCCGCGGTGGAACATGAGGTCGTAGAACCGCGAGCGGCCCTGGTCGTCGAGGCACACGATCTCCCCGTCGAGGATCGCGCTGGTGGCCTTCAGGTCAGCTGCGATGCCCTGGCAGAGATCGGCGAACCTCCGATCGACGTGGTCTTTCCGGGAGACGAGCTCGCAATGGCTGTCGTCGACGTAGGCCAGCTCTCGGAACCCGTGGAACTTCACCTCGTAGAGGAAGTCGGGATCGTCGAAAGGGGCGGAGATCTGGCGCTCGATCAGCGTGGCCTGGCACCGCTGATCTGCTGATTAGGAATCAGGCAGTGTCGCCAAGGGACCGGGGCCTGTGTCGGTTCTGTCGCATCTAAGCCCGTGGAACTAAAGTGCTCTTCTGGTGGCGCAGGGCAGAATCGAACTGCCGACACGCGGATTTTCAGTCCGCTGCTCTACCAACTGAGCTACCGCGCCAGGATGTGGAAGTCCAACGACTTAGCGAATCCGCACTACCTTGCCAGCGGCCCCTCGTGAGCCTGGCGCAAGGGATCGGTCTTCGTCATGGACGGGGTACTGTGCCCAAGGCTCTCGCTCGCGTCCAGCGGTGAGCCCCGCTAGGCGCCTAGCCGCGCTCCTCGATCCGAATCGTCTCCACGATCACGTCGTCGTTGGGCCGGTCGTTCCCAT
The DNA here is from genome assembly GCA_965247115.1 of Myxococcota bacterium. Classification (GTDB taxonomy): domain Bacteria; phylum Myxococcota_A; class UBA9160; order SZUA-336; family SZUA-336; genus JAUXJB01. Next base: position 1,079,363 of record CBDFGR010000002.1, on the reverse strand, counting down.
CTCGCGGGGCGTTCACGATCCTGTCCGCAACGTCCATGCCGTCGACAACCTTGCCAAAGACGGTGTACTGACCGTCCAGGAAGGAGGAACGGTCGACGCAGATGAAGAACTGGCTGCCGGCGGAGTCAGGGTCCTGGGAGCGGGCCATCGACAGGGTCCCACGCAGGTGCGGGGCCTGGCTGAACTCCGCGTCGATCTGGTAGCCCGGGCCGCCCGTCCCCCACTTGCTCGTGTCGGGTTCCTTCGTGTTCGGGTCTCCGCCCTGGATCATGAAGCCCGGAATGACGCGGTGAAACCTGGTGCCGTCGTAGAACTCGGCACGTGCCAGCTTCTTGAAGTTCTCGACGTGGTTTGGCGCTCGGTCCGGGTAGAACTCGAGCGTGATCACGCCGAGGTCTTTCACGCGAACCACGGCGACCTCGTTGTTCTGCGGGGTCTCTTCCTGCACGTCTTCTGCCTCGGCCACCTCGCGTTCCTTTCCTGCTGCTTCGGGTTTTCCGTGAGACGCCGCGAGGCCAAAGGTGAGGGCGAGTGCGGCGAGAGAGCCTAGAGCCAATCTCCGAGACATTGACTTCCCCCTGGTCGGCGTGGAGGGTAGCATGCAGGCGCCTGGCTAGCGCACGATGGCGACGGTTTCGGACTCGAGGCGAATGATCCGCCTCGCGACCCGCGCCAGGTCGTCGACGGTTACCGCGTCGATGCGGCTTGCGTAGTCCAGATGGTGCGTCGCTCCAAGGCCGTACAGCTCGTCTAGCGACAGCAGGTTGGCCTGCGCGCCGTAGCGCTGGAGCGACACGGCGCGGCTCCCGATCAAGTAGTTCTGCGCCCGCTCGAGCTCGTCGCTACGGATGGGGCCCTCGAGCAGCTTGCGGAGCTCCTCGCGCAGACCGTCAAGCGATTGCTCCAGCTTGCCGGGGGCGCTTGCGATGTATGCGCCAACGGCACCCGGGTCGACGCCCTCAATCGAGAACGCCGTGACGCTGTAGGCGAGGCTCTGGCGATCGCGCAGCTCGAGGAAGAGCCGACCTCCTTGCCCCGACAGGATCTGTGTCAGCACGTCGAGAGCCGGGACGTCCGGGTCCGAGATCCGGACGCCAGGGAAGCCGACGATGATGTGCACCTGGCTCTTGTTCTTCTCCAGGGAGACGAGCCGCGGCGCGTTGCTCAGGACCGAGATCTCTCGCTCGGGGAGGGCAATTGTCTCTGGTCCGGTCCAGCCGCCCAGCTGGAGCGAGATGGCCTCGACGATCTGATCGGGATCCACGTCCCCCACGATCGAGAGCACGGCGTTCGAAGGATGCGCGTACGTCCCGTAGTACGCGCGCAGTGCCTCGGATTCGATCTTCTCCACCGACTCAGCGGTGCCAATGAGCGAGAAGCGATACGGATGACCCGGGAAGATCTCGTTCTGGAAGAGCTCGAAGTCCTTCGCGAACAGGTTGTCCTCGCGTCGCTTGAGCGCGGCGAGACGCTCGGTCTGGACCTTCTCGACCTCGCTCTCGTCGAACGCCGGGTGCAGGACTACGTCCGCGAACAGCTCCAGCCCCTTGTCGAGAGAGTCCAGCAGGAACTCCCCTGCGACTCCAAAGCTGTTGCGCCCCGAGAACCCCGATAGCTCACCGGCGATGTCCTCGACCTCCGCCGCGATCTGGGCGGCGCTGCGTTGCTCTGTGCCGCGGTCGAGCATGTCCGCCAGAAACGAGGTGATGCCCTGCGTCGCTTCCGTCTCGGCCAGGAGCCCGCCCAGCATCGAGAGCCGTAGGGCGACCAGGGGAACCGCCTCGTTCGGCTTCACCAGGACCCTGAGGCCGTTCGGCAGGGCGTAGCGCCAGATTCCACCCGCCAGCTCCTCTCGTTCGAGGCGCCCCAGCCGCTCGCTCGAGCCGGCCGCCAACGCGTCGAGGAGCCCGGAGGCTTCGAGCTCAGGCCGCGCGTCCTCGGTCAGCGCGACGACGACGCTGGCGCGTGAGGGCGCGAGGTACTCCGCCGCCACCCGCTGCAGGTCCTCGCGGGTCGCCTCGCGAGCGGCAGATAGGTACTCGTCTTCGTACTCCAGGCCTCCGGCAAGGGCTTCGTAGTACCCGAGCTTGCGCGCCTGGCCCTGCACGGTCTCCTTCTCGTACACCTGGGAGGACAGCAGGACGACTCGTGCGCGCTCGAGCTCCGTCTGCGTCGGTCCAAAGTCGCGCAGACGCTGGACCTCGGCAGCGATCCCCGTAATCGCGGCCTCGATGTGCTCCGGCTCGAGTGTTGCGTCGATCATGAAGAGGCCGGGGTCCAGGGGTGTGTACGATCCGGCGCCGATCGAATGCACGAGCTGCTGGCGGTCCTTCACGTTGCGGTAGAGCCGGGAGCTGTCGCCTCCCCCGAGGACCATCGACAGCAGGTCGATATACGGCGTGTCCGGCTGGCGAAAGGCCGTGATCGGATAGGCGAGCTCGACCAGGTTGCGCTCGAAGCGAGTGCGTAGCACGCGGGCGCGCGGGCCTGCTTGAGCGCCCTCTCGAGCCCGCCCATGGTCCAGCTCCGCCACAGCGCGGCCATTTGCAAACCCCTCGCGGATCTGTGCCAGCACCGCCTCGGACTCGATGTCGCCCACCACGATGAAAGTCATGTTGTTCGGCACGTACCAGCGCTCGAAGAAGTCGAGCAGTCCTTCGCGGGTGAAGCTCTTCACGCTCTCCGTCGTACCGATCACGGGGAGCTGGTACGGATGCTCGTCGTACGCAGTCTCGAAGATGGCTTTCGAGATCACACTGCCCGGCGAATCCAGGCTGCGGTTGATTTCCTCGAGGACGACCTCTTCTTCGCGAGCGAGCTCGTCGGGATCGAAGGTCGAGTGCTGGACGGCATCGGACAGGACATCCACGCCGACCGCAACGTCGCGGCTTGCCATCGTGATGTGGTAGACGGTCATGTCGTGTGAGGTGAAGGCGTTGATGTTGCCGCCGGCCGCCTCCACGGTCGTCGCGATCTCACCGACCGCCCGTCTCTCCGTGCCTTTGAAGAGCATGTGCTCGAAGACGTGGGCCATCCCGGCCTCGTCCTCGCGCTCGTCCGCGCTCCCCACCCGGACCCATACATTTAAGGCCACCACGGGGGCCGAGTGGTCCTCGACCAGAATGACCTTGAGACCGTTCTCGAGCGTCGTGCGCACCAGGCCCTCCTCGCTGATCGGTGTGGGTTCGCCGGGCGGAGGCTGTCCACAGGCCGTGGTCAGCGCTACGCAAAGCGCTACTCCCAGGTGGCGGAGCATGATCTTCCTTCGGGTTCGGCGTCTGCAGATGTCGCGCAAAGTCGGCATAGGATAGGTGGTGTGAGCGCAGCGACAAGCAAGCTGGACCTCGGTGTCTACGTGCACGTGCCGTTTTGTGAGCGTGTCTGCCCGTACTGCGACTTCGCGGTACTCGGAGTGGGGCGACTCGAGCCGGAACGGGAAGCCCGCTACGTGGACCTGCTCCTGCGCGAGCTCGAGTGGCTGTGGGAGGGGCACGGCGCCCAGCTCGCGGGCCGCCCGCTCGCCACCATCTACCTGGGGGGCGGGACGCCCGCACTACTGCACCCCGCCTCGGTCGAGCGCCTGCTCCGTGCCCTGGAGACGCGCTTCGGCGGGACGGCACCGGAGGTCACCATCGAGCTCAACCCCGGGAACCTGGAGACCGCGCGCGTCGACGCGTTCCGGGCTGTCGGAGTGACCCGCGTGTCCGTCGGTGTCCAGTCTCTCCACGATACGACCCTCAAGCGCCTGGGTCGGGCGCAGCGGGCGGCCGAGGCCCTGCACGGCCTCGAGAGCTGCCTGGCCGCTGGCTTCGATTCGCTCTCGGTGGATCTCATCTTCGGCGCCCCGGAGCAGCGGGAAGCGGAGTTTCTCGCGGACCTCGAGCGCGTGATCGGGCTCGGAGTGCCGCACGTCTCGGCCTACGCGCTGACCATCGAGCCGGGCACGCCTTTCGCGAGGGCCCTGCAGCGCGGAGAGCTTGTGCTCCCGGACGAGGACGCCGAGCTGCGCATGAGCCTGGGAGTGCGGGCGCGCCTTGCCGAGGCGGGCTTCGAGCACTACGAGATCTCGAGCTTCTGTCGTCCGGGTCATCGCTCGCGCCACAACCAGCGTTACTGGGCATGCCTGGACGTCCTCGGCCTGGGTGTGTCCGCGGCCAGCCTGCTGGCCGGTCGCCGCTTTCAGAACACCCTGGACTTGGCAGAATGGCAGGCCGCTGTGACCGAGGGCCGATCGGCGGTCGCGGAGTCCTGGCAGGTCTCGCTCGAGGAGGCGCGGCGCGACTTCGTGGGTCTCGGCTTCCGCTGCCTCGACGGGATTCGTCCGGAGGAGTTTCGTCGGCGCTTCGCCGCTCCGCTCGAGACCTGCTTTGGCGCCGAGCTGGGGGAGCTGTGGCAGCTCGGGCTGATTCGGGAGCAGGAGGGCGCCCTGCGCCTGACGGAACGGGGGATCCGCTTTGCGGACGAGGTCTTTCAGCGCTTTGTGGGGCGTTGAAGCGCGCTGGCTGCACAGCTAGGCTTCGAATCAGCCGACCGAGGAGACGCCAGTGGGCGACCGAGTCCGAGCGCTGCGAGATCTTTCTGCCCGAACACGCGAGGTCCTCCTGTGCGTGATCGGGGAGTACATCACCACGGGCCAGGCAGTCGGGTCCAGGTCGGCGCTGCTCCTGTCCCATCTCGACGTCTCCGCGGCGACCATTCGCGCCACCATGAACGAGCTGATGGAGGTGGGCCTGCTGGCGCAACCGCATCCGTCCGCAGGGCGCACGCCGACAGATGCCGCCTTCCGCCTCTGGGTGGACTTTCTTCTGGGGGAGTCTCAGGCGGAGCTCGGCTCCAGGAGCCCGGTCGAGTTGACGCTGGGGGAGCCGGAGGGGGCCGTCGACGACTATCTGCGGCGCGCGGCGGATCTGCTGTCCGAGACCACCGGCCAGCTGGGCTTTTTCGTCGGGCTCGAGCCCGAGCAGCAACGGCTCCAACGCGTTCACTTCGTTCGGGTATCGAGCGACAGGGTCATGGCGCTGCTGGTGTCCGACGGTGGCCTGGTCCGCAGTCGTCTGATCGAAGAGGCGGAGTCTGATCAGCGCGCCCTCGACAAGATCTCCACACGTGTATCCGAGCTAGTCGCGGGACGTTCGCTGGGGGAGGCGCGCCGGAAGCTGCACGAGGAGATCCGCCGCGAGCGCCGGCGCAGTGACGCCCTGTCGAAAGCACTCGTGGTCCTGTCTTCAGAAGGCCTCGGTGCCAACGATGCCGAGGAGTTCTATGTGGCAGACAGGAGCGTGCTCCTGCACCGGGCGGACTTCGCCGACGGCCAGCTGCTCCGCCTCCTCTCCGCGCTGGAAGAGAAGGAGCGCATGCTGCGCCTGCTCAACAAGATCGTGCGCGGCGAAGGCCTGCAGGTCGTGATCGGAAGCGAGCTCGAAGACCCGGACGTGCAACACTGTGCAGTGGTGACGGCGCGGCTCGGTGGCTCGACGTCGATTGGGGGGCTCGGCGTGATCGGCCCGGTTCGCATGCGCTACGATCGCGTGATTCCGTTGGTTCGCCACGTGTCCGAGCGAGTCGGCGAGGCGCTCGTTTGAGTTCAGGCTTCTGAGGTAGCGAAGTGTCGGACTCCAAGGGGCCCAAGGTCAGTCTGCCCGAAGAGCTCCGCGTGGAGCTGGAACAGACCCCCGCTCCCGAAGTCGCGGATGAGACAGCCGCGCCAGCCGAAGACGCGGTCCCCGACCCCGATGCCGAAGAAGACGAGCTCGCCGAGGCTTCCGAGGGCGACGCCCAGGACGAGCTTGGCGCGCTCAACGAGAAGTATCTTCGGATCGCAGCGGAGTTCGAGAACTTCAAGCGTCGCGCGCTGAAAGAGCGCCAGGACCTGCACAACTACGCTCACGAGAATCTGATCAAGCAGCTGCTGCCCGTGGTCGATAATCTGGAGCGAGCGGTCGGCCATGCTCGACAGGAGGAGGGCGGGGACGCGAAGAGTCTTTTGGAAGGTATCGAGCTCACGTATCGATCCCTCATGCAGGCGCTGGAGAAGCTGGGCGTACAGGGGATCGAGTCCGAGGGCGAGCGATTCGATCCCAAGATCCACGAAGCAATCCGGCAAATGCCAAGCGCTGAGCACGAGTCGGGGGTCGTCGCCGAGGTCTTCCAGAAGGGGTATCTGCTCAAGGACCGTCTGATCCGCGCCGCACTCGTCGCGGTGTCGAGTGGGCCTGAGGAGACTTCGGACTAGCCCCCAACTTCCGACGCAACGCCGGCCGCCAGTCTGCAGGGAGACGATGGGCAAGGTCGTCGGAATCGATCTGGGAACCACGAACAGCTGCGTTGCGACGCTCGAGCGCGGTGAGCCGGTCGTGATTGCCAACAGCGAGGGAAGTCGCACAACGCCCTCGATCGTCGCGTTCAACGACGCGAACGAGACGCTGGTCGGACAGATAGCGAAGCGACAGGCGGTGACGAACCCGAAGAACACCGTCTTTGCCGTGAAGCGCCTGATCGGCCGCCGCTTCGACGGCGAAGACGTCAGTACCTTTCAGGACATGGCGCCCTTCGAGATCTGCGAGTCCGAGAACGGCGATGCCTGGGTCCGTGTTCAGGACAAGGTGCGCAGCCCGGAGGAGATCTCGTCGCTCGTGCTGGCCCGCATGCGAGAGACGGCTCAGGACTACCTGGGGGAGGAAGTCACGGAAGCTGTCATCACGGTGCCCGCATACTTCAACGATGCACAGCGGCAGGCGACCAAGGACGCGGTCCGGATCGCGGGCCTGAACGTGCTTCGGATCATCAACGAGCCGACTGCGGCCGCTCTCGCCTACGGCATCGGTCAGGACACGAACCAGACCATCGCGGTCTTCGACCTCGGCGGCGGTACCTTCGACATCTCGATCATGCGCATCGGCGAAGGCGTGTTCGAGGTGCTGTCTACCCACGGCGACACCATGCTGGGAGGCGAGGACTTCGACGAAGTACTCTTGAGCCACCTGGCCAAGCAGTTCCGGGAGCAGACAGGAATCGACTTGCGCGAGGATCCGATGGCCCTGCAGCGTCTCAAGGAGGCTGCCGAGCGCGCAAAGCAGGAGCTGTCCTCATCGTCGGAGACCGACCTCAACCTCCCGTTCATTGCGGCGGATGACTCGGGCCCCAAGCATCTCACCGAGACGATCACGCGCGACGACCTCGAGCAGCTCATCGCGCCGCTGATCGATCGCCTCGTAGGTCCTTGCGAGCAGGCGCTCTCCGATGCGTCTCTCGAGCCGGCCCAGGTCGACCGCGTCATTCTCGTCGGCGGAATGACGCGCATGCCGTGCGTCCAGGCCAAGGTGCAGGAGATCTTTGACCGCGAGCCGCATCGCGGCGTCAACCCGGACGAGATCGTGGCGATCGGCGCCGCCGTCCAGGCCGGTGTGATCCGCGGCGAAGCCGAGAACGTGCTGCTCCTGGACGTGACGCCACTCTCTCTGGGCGTCGAGACCCAGGGTGGCGTCATGACGCGCATCATTGCTCGCAACACGACGATTCCCACCCGCAAGAACGAGGTGTTCTCCACCACGGAAGACAACCAGAACCTGGTACGCGTGCACGTCCTGCAAGGCGAGCGCGAGATGGCCGAGCACAACCAGACCCTTGCCTGCTTCGAGCTGGTTGGGATCCCGCCCGCGCCGCGCGGCGTGCCGCAGATCGACGTGGTCTTCGACATCAACGCCGATGGCATCCTGAGCGTGTCGGCCAAGGATCTCGGCACGGGACAGGAGCAACAGGTACGGGTGACCGCCACTGGCGGGTTCAGCCAGGAGCAGGTAGACGGGCTCGTTGTCGACGCGGAGTCGCACGCCGACGAAGATGCCGAGCGGCGCGACGAGGCCGAGCTGCGCAACACCGGCGAAGGCCTCGTCTACTCGGTCAAGCAGACGCTAGAGGGCTACGGAAAGCAGCTTGCGGACACCGAGCGCCAGGAGGTCGAGGAGAGCCTCGAAAGAGCCCAGGCCGCGCTCGAAGGGATGGGCATGGACGAGCTCCGGGACGCCGTCGAAGACCTGCAGCAGCTCGCCTACAAAATGACCGAGGTGATCTACGAGCGCGCCAGCATGGGTGACGACGATCTGGATGAGGAGCTCGTGGAGTAGGGCCTGCCAGCGCGGGGGTTTGCTAGCCTACGCGACCGTGAAACGGGATTACTACGAGGTTCTCGGCGTCGATCGCTCCGCCGACGCCGACGTGCTCAAGCGCGCCTATCGCACGCTGGCGCACCAGTACCATCCCGACAAGAATCCCGACGACCCCGACGCGGAAGAGCGCTTCAAGGAAGCGTCAGAGGCGTACGCCGTGCTCTCCGATCCCGAGAAGCGCGCGTCCTACGATCGCTTCGGACATAGCGCCATCGGAGGCGCAGGGGTGGATCCCTTCGAGGGCTCCGATCCCCTGTCGAGCTTCGGCGACCTGTTCAGCGAGTTCTTCGGCGGCGATGTCTTTGGACGCGGCAGGGGCGGACGGCGTGGCGGACGCCGTGGGGCCGATCTGCGCTACGACCTGGAGCTCGACTTCTCGGTGGCGGCGGTCGGCGGTACCCAGTCGATCCGGGTGCCCAGGCATCGGAGCTGCGAGACCTGTGAGGGGCAGGGGGGCGAGCGCGAGACCTGCCCTCGCTGCGGCGGCCACGGTCAGGTCGCCATGCAACAGGGCTTCTTTCGGATCAGTCGCACCTGCGACCGCTGCGGTGGCCAGGGCCAGAGCTTGAAGCGCGCGTGTGGCGACTGCCGGGGCCAGGGGCGTGTCGAGACGGTGCAGAGCCTGAGCGTCCGCATCCCGCCCGGTGTCGACAGTGGAGTCCGGCTGCGCCTATCCGGCGAGGGAGAGGCGGGCTACGGAGGCGGGCCGCCGGGCGACCTGTTCGTGGTGGTCCGCGTAGAGGATCACCCGCTGTTCAAGCGCGACGGGCCCGACCTCTATTGTGAGCTACCCTTATCGATCTCCCAGGCGAGCCTGGGCTGCGACATCGAGGTCCCGAGCATGGAGGGTAGGGAGTCCCTCAAGATCGCTGCCGGATCGCAGTCGGGTCAGCTGTTGCGTCTGCGCGGCAAGGGCCTTCCGCGCCTTGGCGGCGGACCGCGCGGAGATCTGTTGGTGGAGCTGTTCGTCGAGGTTCCTACCAAGCTGACCGATCGCCAGCGGGAGCTCCTCGAGGAGTTTGCGCAGGAGGCTGGCGACACCGTCAGCCCACGTCGCCGCGGTTTTCTCGACGCGTTGCGCGACCTGTTCGACTGATGCGAGACGCGATCCGCTGGATCTGGCCGGTTGCAGCGGTTCTGCTGCTCGCCTGCGCCCGTCCGCCGGTGATCCGGAACGGCATCGCCGTGCCATACGAGGAGGCGGCCGCTGCGGATCTGGCGCTGGCGCGCGAGCAGCTTGCCAGCGGTGAGCTCGAGGGGGCGCGGCGCGTCCTCGAGCGCTTCTTGCGTGAGCTGGTCGAGAGCGGCCGGATCGACGAGGCCCTCTTCCTGTTAGGAGAGGTCCAGCTGGCGTTGGGAGAGCGTGAGGGGGCTGCCGCCACGTGGCGGCGCCTCGTGGAGGAGGAGAGCCGCAGCCCGCTCAACCCGGAGGCCGGCCTGCGCGCGGGCGAGGTCTATCGCGACCTCGGCCGGCCCGAGGATGGCCGTCGTGTCCTGGAGCGCACCGAGTGGCGTCTTGCAAATGACCGCCTGCGCCCGCGCATCCACAGGCTTCGGGCCGACCTGGCCAGGGCGTCCGGAGATTACGCCGACGCGGTACGAGCCCTTGCGCTCAGCCGTCGCGACACGGACAGCCCCGACGCCTTGCTCGAGATCGACCTCGAGCTCGATGAGCTGATCGAGGACAGGCTGAGGGACGCGGCGCTCGAGAGTCTCGTGGCGACACTCCCACGCGGTCCCGTCTACGACCGCGTCAACCTCGAGATCGCGAGCCGGGCGCTGGCCCGCTCGGACTACGAGGCTGCCGAGCTGGCGCTGGCGCGCTTGCCCCGGCGCCTGCGTGGGCTTGACGAGGCGGAACGCCAGCAGCTCTTGGACCGGACCCGGCGAGGATCCGCGACGGTCGTCGAGACCCTCGGAGTCGCGGTGCCACTGTCCGGCCCGTTTGCCCCTTTTGGCGAGGCCGTGCTGCAAGGGGTGGTGCTGGCCCTCGATCTCTTTGACGATCCGAGCACCCCCTACCGGATTGCCATACGCGACACGGAGGGCCAGGTCGATGCGGGCTCCCGTGCCGTGCGCGAGCTGGTCGAAGAGGGCGTAAGCGCCATCATTGGCCCGCTCAGCTCGGCGGTGTCCGCAGCCGCCGCTCCGTCTGCAGAGGCGGGCGGGACGCCCTTGCTCACGCTGTCGAGACGTGACGACATCTCTGAGCTGGGAGACTTCATCTTTCGCTTCGGTCTGACCCCTGAAGACGAGGTGAGTACGCTCGCGTCCTATGCCGTCGAGGTCCGAGAGTACCGGAGCTTCGCCATCCTCTACCCCGACGACGACCAGGGGCTCGCGCTCAAGAACCTGTTCTGGGAAAAGGTAGAGGCGCTCGGGGGGAGGATCGTTGGCGTAGAGCGGTACGACCCCGACGCCGTGGACGTGCAGGAAGAGATCAAGAAGCTCGTCGGGCTCCACTACCTGACGGACGAAGAGAAGGAGCTGCTCAAGCTACGAGATCGCCTGCTGCGGCATCCTGTCGAGAACGCAGCGCAGCTCGAAGACCCGAGCCTTGCCGATCTGCCTCCGTACGTGGACTTCGACGCACTCTTCATTCCGGACGTGGGCGAGAAGGTCGGACTGATCCTTCCACAGCTGCGCTTCTACGACGTTAGCGACGTGACGTATCTCGGCGGAAGCGAGTGGAATTCGTCAGAGCTCGTGGAGCGTGGCGGAAGCGAGGCCGTTCGCGCCATCTTCGTCGATGCGTTCTTCGTCTGGAGCCCACAGCCGGGAGTGGAGCGCTTCGTGCAGCGCTACTACGCCGCGTACGGTCGGGAGCCCGATGTGTACGCCGCGGAGGGATACGACGCGGCGATGCTGCTTCGGCGCCTGATCCAGAGCAACGGAACGATCTCTCGTGAGCAGCTGCGGCGTCGCATACTCCTGGTGAAGGATTACTCCGGCTTGACTGGGCTGACCTCGTTCGACGAGAGCGGTGGAACGCGCAAGTCGCCAAACGTGCTCACGGTGAACAGAGGCGCCATCCGACTCGTAAACGAGGTGCCCTGAATCAAGTTCACCGCTCCGCAGGTCGATTTTTCTCTTGCGGTCACAGGGCCGTGCCGCTCGGAGGGCACGCACGGTCGACCAGGACAGCGGAGCGGCCTTTGGACAGAGACTCCCCCGACAATACGTTCACGGTTCCCGAGTCACTCCCTCTGCTTCCGATTCGCGACGCCGTAGTGTTCCCCTCGATGATTCTGCCGCTCTTTGTCGGCAGAGACGTTTCGGTGCACGCCATCGAGACCGCTCTCGAGGGGGATCGATTGCTCGCGCTTGCCACCCAGCGCGATCCGGAAGTCGAAGACCCCGGCCCGGAGGACATCTACAGCGTTGGTACCGTCGGGATGATCATGCGCCTCATGCGTCTTCCTGACGAGCGGCTGAAGGTGCTCGTGCAGGGGCTATCGAAGGTCCGGATCAAGAACTTCCTGCGCTGCGAGCCCCACATCGACGTCGAGGTCGAGGAGTTGGGTCCCGATGAGCCGCCGGAGTGGTCGGTCGAGATCGAGGCGCTGATCCGTAGCGTAAGCGAGAAGATCTCCGAGCTTCTGCCGCTCCGACACCTGCCGCCGGAGCTGCTGTCGATCACAGCGAACGTGGAAGACCCGGGCCGACTGGCGGATCTCGTTGCGGCGAACCTACGGCTGCGTGTCGATGAGGCGCAGGAGACGCTCGAAATACTCGACCCGGTGCGGAGGCTGCGGCGAGTCGAGACGCTTCTGCGCCGCGAGCTGGCCGTATCCTCCATGCAGGCCGAGTTCCAGTCGGCCGCGCGCGAGGAGATGACCCGGACGCAGCGCGAGATCCTCCTGCGTGAGCAGATGCGCCAGATCCAGGAGGAGCTCGGCGAGGGAGACGACCGCAACTCTGAGATCGAGGAGCTGCGCGCCCGCATCGAAGCAGCAGGGATGAACGAAGAGGCGCAGGCTGAGTCGCAGCGCCAGCTCGAGCGCCTGGCCCGCATGCATCCCGATTCCTCGGAGACTCAGGTCGTGCGCACCTACCTGGAGTGGATGGTCGAGCTCCCGTGGAGCGAAGCATCTGAGGACAACCTGGACCTGAAGGTCTCGCGAGAGGTCCTTGAGCGCGACCACGCGTACCTGAACAAGGTCAAGGAGCGCATCCTCGAATTCCTGGCCGTTCACAAGCTGCGCGGGGGAGGCGGCGGCAAGGGTCCCATCCTGTGTCTCGTCGGCGCCCCTGGGGTCGGCAAGACCTCGCTCGGGCGTTCGATCGCCCAGGCCATGGGTCGCAGCTTCGTGCGCATGTCCCTCGGCGGGATGCGGGACGAGGCAGAGATCCGGGGACACCGTCGCACCTACGTGGGAGCGATGCCGGGGCGCATCCTTCAGGGAATGCGGCAGGGCGGCAAGATCAACCCCGTGTTCATGCTCGACGAGATCGACAAGCTCGGCGCCGACTACCGGGGGGACCCTGCGTCCGCGATGCTCGAGGTGCTGGATCCCGAGCAGAACTCCAGCTTCCGGGATCACTACCTGAACGTACCGTACGACCTGTCACGCGCACTGTTCATCGCGACCGCGAACCTGGTCGATCCGATTCCCCGCCCGCTGCTCGATCGCATGGAGGTGATCCGTCTTCCTGGCTATGCGCCGGAAGAGAAGGAGGTGATCGCGCGGCGCTTCCTGGTGCCGAGACAGATCGAGGAGTGCGGGCTCAAGTCGGAGAACGTAAAGGTCTCGCGCGCTGCAATTCGCGAGGTGATCACCGGCTATACGCAGGAAGCAGGCGTACGCTCGCTGGAGCGCGAGATCAGCCGCATGTTGCGCAAGGTCGCGCGCCGCATCGCGGAGGGTGAAGCCGATCGGGTCTCGATCACGCTGCGCAACCTGCAGGCACACCTGGGACCGGCTCCTGTGATCAACGAGGCCATTCCGAGAGGAGCCGAGCCGGGACTGGCGCGCGGTCTGGCGTGGACGGAGACCGGTGGAGAGGTGCTCGCGATCGAAGCCACGATGGTGCGCGGACGCGGCCTCATTCTGACCGGGCAGCTGGGAGATGTGATGAAGGAGTCGGGCCAGGCCGCGCTCTCGTACGTGCGCTGGCGCGCCGCCGAGCTCGACATCGCAGAGACCCTGCAGCGAAACGAGGTCCACGTGCATGTTCCGGCGGGGGCAACGCCAAAGGATGGTCCCTCCGCCGGAGTGACCATGGCTACTGCCATCCTGTCGCTGCTCACAGACAACCCGGTGCGCTCCGACGTGGCGATGACCGGAGAAATCACGCTGCGAGGACGCGTGCTTCCCGTCGGTGGCGTGCGCGAGAAGGCGATGGCCGCCCTGCGCCGAGGCATCCGACGTCTGATCATCCCCCACGCCAACCGAAACGATCTCGAGGAGATTCCACCAGAGCTGGCGCGGCGCATGGAGTTCAACTTCGTCCGCACCATGGAAGAGGTGCTCGAGATCGCGCTCAGCGAGCCGCTCTCGGCAAAGGCCAAGACCCGACGTCGTGGCGGCCGCGTCGAGACCGCGCCGCTCAGCTCGTAACTACCCTACACTCCCCTGGTGGCCAGCGGGATTGACCTCGACGCGCTCGGGGAGCTCGGACTGATCGAGACCATCAGGCGCCGGGTTGGCGAGCCCGGCGGAGCCTGGCTTCGCGGCATTGGCGATGACGCCGCCGTCCTGCGGCCTCCGAGTGGCGCGGATCTGGTGTGGACGGCCGATGCGCTGGTGGAGGATGTCCACTTTCGCTGGCGGACCACGGACGCACGCTCTCTCGGTCACAAGGCTCTAGCTGTGAACTTGTCGGACTTGAACGCGATGGGGGCGAAGCCGCTGGGCTTCCTGCTGACACTTGGGCTCCCTGGCGCCACAGACCCCGCCGCGCTGGACGCTTTCTTGCGCGGGCTGCTCGCGAGCGCGCGCAGATTCGGCTGTCCGCTGGTCGGAGGCGACACGGTCTCTGCTCCGCTGTGGTCCCTGTCCGTCAGCGCCGTGGGAAGCGTGCACCGGGGTGCCGCCCTACGCCGCGGCGGAGCGCGGGCCGGGGACCGGATTCTGGTGACCGGGACGCTCGGAGCGGCAGCACTCGGGCTCGAACTCCTGGAGGCGGGGCCGCTTCGCGGGCCCGGCCAGCGCCGCTTCGCCGCCTGTCACCTGCGCCCCCAGCCGCCACTCAGTGTCGGGCCCAAGCTCGCGCGGAGCGGGCTGGCAACCGCTGCGGTGGACCTCTCGGACGGCCTGGAGCGGGACCTTTCTCACGTCCTGCGGGAGAGCGGGGTGGGCGCAGAGATCTGGCTCGATGCGCTGCCATTGCCGCGCGGGCTTCGCGACCTCAGCCGGGAGCGCGGGCTCGACCCGGAATCCCTCGCGGTGGCGGGCGGGGAGGATTACGAGCTGCTCTTCAGCGTGCGCTCCCGGGCCCCCCTGTCCAGCGTGCTCGCCAGGCGGCTCGGCTGTCGCGTGACGGAAATCGGTGTCGTGAGGCATGGGCGTGGCATTCGTTTCCTGCGCGCCGGGAAGCGCATTCGTGGCGGATTTTCGGGCTACGAGCACTTCAAGCCGCGAAGCAGACCGTCCGAACAGTAGACAGGTTTGCGCGCTGGAGTTGCGCATCGAGAGTCCGCTTTGCGCCTGGATCTTTCGCACAAGTTCGTGCTGGGCTTCGTCGTGGTTGCGGCGGTAGCCGCGGGACTGCCCGCCGTTCTCGAGGCGTCGGGTGTACCTGCGTGGGGCTCCTTCTTCGCCGCACTCGGAGTCGGCACGGGAATCGGATCGCTCTACTCGAGACAGATCACCAGGAACCTCGGCTGGCTCCGCAACTGCACCGAGAGCATCAGCAGCGGTGACCTGACGACGGAGCTCTCCCCCCGCGGCGGACGCCGCTTTCCCGACGAGACGGTCGATCTTGCGCGCTCCGTCGCGGCCATGCTCGAGAGCTTGCGGGAGCTCGTCGAACGCCTGCAGCGAGCCGCCGACGAGGTTGCCCAGGCTTCGCTCGACCTCTCGGAGTCGTCGCGGCAAGTGAACGGGGCGAGCCAGGAGATCTCCCACAACATGGAGTCGGTGGCGCAGAGCACGCTCAAGGAGCAGGAGGATGTCAAGCACATCTCCCTGCGGATGCGCGAGATCTCCTCGGCAATGCAGGAGAACGCCGAGGCTGCGAGCGAGGCGTCGAGCCTGACGAGCGACGCCAGCGAGCAGACGACGTCGTGCGTGGAGGTGTCGCGAAACTCGGCCACGAAGATGAGCAGCTTGTTCGAGAAGATCGAAGAGTCCGAGCGCTTGATGCAGGACTTCGAGCAGAAGATCCAGTCCGCCCACCGTGTTACCGAGATGATCTCGAGCGTCGTCGAGAAAACCCACCTGTTGTCGCTGAACGCCTCGATCGAGGCGGCCCGTGCGGGCGACGCGGGGCGCGGCTTCTCCGTGGTGGCGGACGAGATCCGCAAGCTCGCCGAGACTGCGGGCGACTCGGCGGGCCAGATCGAGACGCTGATTCGCCAGCTGGAGGAAGGCTCCTCGAACGTCTCAGCCATCACCCATTCCATGGGCGAGGACGTGAGCGAGCGCCGCAGCGACCTGGCTGAGATCCTGCAAGCGCTCGAGCAGGTGCAGGCCTCGATCGAGAAGGCCTCGCGCAGGGCCGACGACATCTTCGACCAGGCCACCCGCCAGTCGAGTGACGGCGAGCACCTGGTACGCGACATCGAGAGCATCTCGCAAGAGGTGACGAACGGAGCCAAGGCCGCAGACGAGATGCGTGGCGGGCTCAGCGGTCAGCGCGCGGCGATGGACGAAATGGTCCGACAGGCAGCGCGCCTGTCGAGCATGTCAAACGAGCTGAACGAGGTCGCGCTGCGCTTTCGCACGCGCTGAAAGGCAACACGATAGTGGCGACATCCTGGCTGCAGTTCGATCTCGGGGAGCGATCCTTCGCGATTCCCCTGGACGCGGTCGCCGAGGTGATGTGGGCGCAACAGCCCCGCCTGATCCCGCTCGTGCCGCCCAACGTCGGAGGCGTCCTGAACATCCGAGGCGAGCCGCTCGTCGTGATGAACGGCGGGGCCGTATTCGGGCTGGAGCCGGCGCAAGAAGCAAGCGCCGCGGAAGCGGCGCGCGCAGCGAAGGCCGAAGGCCTGAGCGAAGGCGGGTCGCCCGCGGCCGCCCGCGGGCCGGGACCCGCAAGACAGGCGCCGGGTCACGCGGGATTGCACTACAGCCATGTTCTGCTGTTGGAACACGGCGACTCGAGGATTGGGCTCCGCGTGGGGCACGTGTCTCGGATTGATCGCGACCGCGCGGTCTGGACGGGGAGAGAAGAGAACGTGAACGAGGAGTACCCGTTCGTGCGGGAAGTACATCGGGCCAACGGGACGCTGGGTCTCGTGGATCTAGACGGGTTTCTCGAGCGTGCGACAGCGCTGCTGACACAGTCGCGCGCTCATCAGGGAGGACAGGAGTCATGCTTAAGCGCGTTCTGATCGCGGACGACGCCGCTTTCATGCGGGAGATGTTGCGCGACATCCTGACGGAGGGCGGCTTCGAGATTGCGGCCGAAGCAATCGACGGAAACGAAGCCATCGAGCTCTTCCAAGAGCACACGCCGGATCTCGTGATGCTCGACATCGTGATGCCACGCAAGAGCGGGCTGGAGGCGTTGAAGGAGATCATGGGCATGAGCCCGAGTGCCTGCATCGTCATGTGTAGCGCCCTGGGCCAGGAGACCCTGGTCATGGACGCGCTTGAGGCCGGCGCTCGTGACTTCATCGTCAAGCCGTTCAAGCCGGACAAGGTGCTCGAGGTCGTCGGGAAGGCAATGGAGAAGTCTCGAGAAGGATAGAGGTTGATGGACCTCGAGAAGTACAGACGCCTGTTCGTCGAAGAGGCAAACGATCACTTGATCGAGATGTCGGGAGCCCTGACTGCGCTCGAGGGCGGCCCGTCCCGCCAGGCAGCGGACGAGGCGATCGATACGCTCTTCCGCATGGCGCACTCGATCAAGGGGATGGCTGCGTCGCTCGACTACGCTTCCGTCTCCTCGCTCTCCCATCGCTACGAGGACTGGATGGAGCCACTGCGGGGGAGTGGGGGCCAGCCCGATGACTCCGCCCTCGCGCTGATCTCGAAGGTCCTCCACGGGCTCGAGCAGATGGTGGCGGCGGTCGACGCCACTGGAGAGGCGCCACCGCCCCGCGCCGATCTGGTCGAGCTGCTGGCCCAGCCGCCGTCGCTTGCGCCCATGTGCCCGCTCCCGGAGGACTCCGGAAAAAAAGCACGGACCTATCGGCGCCTCCGCTCCCGCGATCGGTCCGCGTACGGACCGAGGTTGTTGACCGCTTCCTGGCTTCGGTGGGCGAGCTGATGCAGCGCCAGGCCCGCCTCGAAGCCCTCCACCGCGACGCTCCCGTCTGGGAGCTGCACAGAGAGTTCTGCGAAGAGCTCGACGGCATGGAACACGTAGTCCGTGAGCTGCGGCGCAGGGCGCTCGACATCCGTACCACCTCCGTGCGGCGTGTCCTGCAGCGGATCCCGCGCACCGCCAACGACCTCGCCAGAGCGCTTGGCAAGCGCGTCCGCGTCGAGCTCGTCGGCGAAGAGGTCGAGGTGGACCGCGCCATCCTCGATCACCTGGACGAGCCGCTCCTTCACCTGGTCAGGAACTCCGTGGACCACGGCATCGAGACCCCCGAAGAGCGGGAACGCGTGGGAAAGGACCCCGTGGGGACCATCCGCCTATCGGCCGCCCAGTCCTCGGGACGGCTCTACGTTCGCGTCGAAGAGGACGGCAGAGGCATCGATCTGGAGAAGGTTCGGCAGCGCGCCGTCGAGCGCGGGCTGGTCGCCGAGATGGTCGCGGAGGACCTGCCCGCCGAGCGGATCTGCGAGCTGATCTTCGAGCCGGGCATCTCCACCCGCGACGAGGTTACGGAGGTCTCGGGCCGCGGCGTCGGCATGGACGCGGTCAAGCGCGGCCTCGAGAGCCTCGGTGGGTCTGTCACGCTCGTGAATCGCCCCGGTGCCGGAACGATCGCAGAGATCGAGCTTCCCACCATGGTCGCCCTGCAGCGCGTGCTTGTGCTCGAGGTGGGGACAGAGCGCGTGGTCGTTCCGGTCGGGCAGCTCCAGTCGGTGCTCAGCGTGGCCGAGGCGCAGGTCGAGCGCGACGGCATTGATGCCTTCTTCGTCTTCAAGGACGAGCCGCTGCCCCTGCTCGACCTTTCCGAGCACATCGGTCTCGGACCCTCGCCCACGCGAGCGAGCGCGAACGTGCTCGTCTTCGAGACGCGAGGCTTCGGCTTCGGCCTGCTGATCGACCGCGCGGTCTCGGATCTAGAAATCTTCGTGCGCGAGGTTCCCGCACTCCTCGCGGGTATCAAGGCGCTCGGAGGCGTTGCCATCCTTCCCGATGGACAGCCTGTGTTCTTGCTCGAACCCGGGTCTTTGGTGGAGAGCTTCGTATGAACCACAACGAGGATCGACTAGCTGAGCTGACGAGTATCGGAGCGGGGCATGCCGCGAATGCGCTCTCCGTCCTCCTCGATCGGACCCTGCTCATGGCGCCCCCCGTTGCAGGAAGATCAAGAAGGGCGAGGCGTTCTCGAGCCTGTTCCCGGCGGAGGACCGCGTCGTGGCGGTGTTCTCCGACCTCCACGGCGCGCTGGTCGGCCAGGCGGGCCTGCTCCTGTCCTTCGAGGCATCGGACCATCTGCTGTCCTGCCTGATCGGCTCCTGCGCGGATGCTCCCTTCAACGAGCGCGAGCAGTCGGCGCTCCGGGAGCTCGGAAACATCGCCATCTCGGCAGCGGCCGGAGCCTTCAGCATGCTGGAGGGAGGCCTCGTTCTGCCTTCCGTCCCGCGCCTGGCCTATCACGAGGGGAGCGGAGCCATGCCGCTCGAAGATGCGTGCGTCGGTGGCTTCGAGACGGGCATCGTGTACGAGACGGAGCTGATCGAGCGGGACGGTCCCCTACGCATCCGCTTCCTCTGGGTGCCGCGAGAGCCGTAACAAGCGGCGAAGCGGTATCCTCCGGGCATGGATCGAGATCGACTCCATGCCCTGCTGGAACGCCTGGAGCGGGGCGAGCTCTCCCGCGATCAGGTGCTCGAGCAGCTCGCTCAGCTGCCCTTCCGCCAGCTGGAAGACGCGCGTGTCGACACGCACCGGGCCCTGCGCAGCGGGTACCCGGAGGTCGTGCTCGGACTGGGCAAGAGCGCGGATCAGATCGTTCGCATCGCGCAAACGCTGATCGAGGCCGGTGGCAACGTCCTCGTCACGCGCGTCGAAGCCGAGGTCGCGACCGAGGTGCGTCTCGGACTTCCGCAGCTCACGCATTACTCCGCGGCCAACGTCCTTGTGCTGCGGCAGGGACCTGGGCCTCCCCCGGGACGCGGGACGATCGTCGTGGTGAGCGCCGGGACCTCGGATCAACGGGTTGCCGAGGAGGCCGTGGTGACCGCCGAGCTGTTCGGAAACAAGGTCGAACGCATCTACGACGTGGGCGTGGCCGGGCTGCACCGGCTGCTCCCGTACCTCGACCAGATCCGCTCGGCGCAGGTCGTGATCGCCATCGCGGGAATGGAGGGGGCCCTGCCCTCGGTCATCGGGGGGCTCGTCGGACGGCCGGTGATTGCCGTCCCGACCAGCGTGGGGTACGGCGCGTCTTTCGGCGGGGTTACTGCGTTGCTCGGGATGCTGAACTCGTGTGCCTCCAACGTGACGGTGGTGAACATTGACAACGGATTCGGCGCGGCCTACGTCGCCTCGCTCATCAACCAGTAGCGGGCGCAAGCGCGGCAGCGACGGGCGCAGGCCTGCCGCGAAGTCCGAGCCTGCCAGGGTTCTGCACCTGGACTGTTTCTCCGGAGCAGCGGGCAACATGATCCTCGGTGCGCTGCTCGATCTCGGTGCTCCCGCCCGGGGCGTGCGCGCCGCGGTTCGGTCTCTCGGGATCGGCGGCGTCACGATGCGGGTCTCGCGCGTTACGAGGGGTGCACTGGGTGCACGCTGGGTCAGCTTCCGAGGGCCCGCCCGCAGCGCGCGGGAGAGGCGCTGGGCGGAGATCCGCTCCCTGCTCGCGGGAGCTGCGCTCGCGCCGCGCGTTCGCGAGCGCAGTCTACGGGTCTTCGGCCGGCTCGCGGAAGCGGAGGCCAAGGTCCACGCGATCGCGGCGGACGAGGTCCACTTTCACGAGGTGGGGGCCGTGGACGCGATCGGAGACATCGTCGGCGTCTGTGCCGCACTCGAGCACCTCGGCGTGGACCGGCTGTCGTGCTCGCCCGTGGCCCTCGGTCGCGGACAGGTCGAGACCGAGCACGGCCGACTCCCTCTGCCTGCGCCCGCCACGCTCGAGCTCTTGATTGGGATCCCGACGTACCCCTACGACGTCGAGTGGGAGACCGTTACGCCGACAGGAGCGGCGCTGCTGGCCGCGCTGTGCGACGACTTCGGGCTCATGCCGGCTCTCGTGCCTCGGGGCCAGGGCTTCGGGGCGGGACAGCGCCGGCCAGGCCCGCTCCCGAACGTGGTGCGTGCGGTGCTGGGCGAGGTGAGTGGGGCGCTCGAGCGCGATGTCGTCAGCGTGATCGAGACCAACCTGGACGACATGAATCCCGAGCAGCTGCCCTACCTGATGGAGCGCCTGCTGGCGGATGGGGCTCTCGACGTCTCGCTGTCACCGCTCGCGATGAAGAAGGGTCGGCCCGGCCAGCTGCTTCGTGTCATTGCTCGACCGGGTGATCGAGACGCCCTCGCCCGACGCATCCTGCTCGAGTCCAGTGCGATCGGCGTGCGCTACATCGAGATGCCGCGCCTGAAGCTGGCCCGCGAGTCCCGCAGCGTGGCGACACGGTTCGGTCGGATCCGGGTGAAGCTCGCGAGCTCGCCGGGCGGGGCCGCCACGGCGGCGGCGGAGTACGAGGACTGTGCGCGGGCCGCTCGCAAGCACAGCGTGCCGATCGAGGAGGTCTACCGCGAGGCCGAGCGGACGGCCGAAGTGGAGAGCGCGTGATGGTCGACGCTGGCCCGTTTCGGTTTGGTGCGCTTGGCGGCCGCGGGCCGGCCGTGCTCTGCCTGCACGGCCTGACCGGCACACCGTACGAGGTCCGCCCACCGGCCGAGGCGCTCGCGACTCGCGGCTTCGCGTGTCTGGGTCCGTTGCTGCCGGGCCATGGCACGGATCCCGGGGAGCTCGCGCGCACGCACCGCAGCGCCTGGCTCGAAGCCAGCCTCGAGACCTGGGACGAGCTCGCGAGCACACACGAGCGGGTCTACGTACTGGGGCTCTCGATGGGAGGCCTGCTGGCGCTGGCTCTCGCGGCCCGGCGAGCGGTCGCCGGGGCGATCGTCATGGCGGCCCCTCTCGAGCTCTCGGGGCTGATCCGGACCGCGCTGCCGATCCTGCGCCGGGTTCTGCCCTGGGTGCCCAGGCGGCCAGGCATCCTGGACCGAGCGGCCCGGGAGCGCCACCCTGGCTACGAGCGCATGCCCCTCGACGCTGTGCACCAGCTCGTCCTGCTGGGAGGGGAGGTGGCTCGGGATCTGGCCCGGGTGGATCAACCACTCAAGCTGATCTACAGCCGTCAGGATCCCTCGGTAGCCCTTTCCAACTCCGAGCAGGTGCTGGCCGGAGTGTCCTCGGAAGAGCGGGAGCTCCGCGTGCTCGAAAATTCGAGCCACGTGATCCCTGTAGATCGGGAGGGGGAGCTGGTCGCCGCAGAGGTGGTGGAGTTCATAACCCGCCTGGAAACAGCGCACGAGCCCCTCCTGCAGACGGACCCCTAGTCCCGGAGGGGCGAGCCTCCTTGAGCGAAGTCCCTCCCCGCTGAGACCGACCGTTGGGACCCGACGCTCGGGTCTTGGCAACCGCAAGCGCCGCGGACCGCGGCGCGCGCAGCGAAGGGCGTAGCCCTGAGCGAAGGTGGGTGCCCGCGGCCGCCCGCGGGCGGGCCCCACAAGGAGAGTTGACGCGTCAGGTCCGCCTGGGGAATGCTAGGGCCAACAAACACCCGCATCCAGGGGGAGTGAGAGGGGGCACATGGCCGAACTTCCAGCGGCTGGAGTCAAACGTCTTCTAGCCAAGCACGGTGGCGAGCTGCGCTCGTCGACCTCCGCGGTCAATCTTGCGGTTGCCGCAGCGGAGGAGTACATCGCACGCCTTGCTCAAGAGGCCGGTGCGCTGGCCGAAAAAGACCGGCGCAAGACAATCATGGATGGCGACATCCAGAAGGCAAAGGAACTCCTCGGGGGCTGAGCCCGTCCGAGGATTGCCAGGAGCCAGGCGACCCGCCCCGGGTCTCGTACCCGGGGCAGGTCGCGCGAGGCTTCTCTAGCCGGCTCCGTTCTCGCCGTCTTCGTCGGGCTTATCTGCGATCAGCGCGTCGGTCGTCAGCAGCAGACCGGAGACGCTCGCGGCGTTCTGAAGCGCGGAGCGGACCACCTTGGTCGGGTCGATCACTCCGGCCTTGATCAGGTCTTCGAAGACCTCGCTCGCGGCGTTGAAGCCCATGGCTCCCTTGCTGTTCGCAACCTTGTCGACGATCACCGAGCCCTCGTGACCGGCGTTCGTCGCGATCATGCGCAGCGGCTCTTCGAGGGAGCGCAGGACGATGTTGATGCCGGCCTGTTGCTCCTCGTTAGCACCGCTGAGGCCTTCGAGTGTGGTGCGACAGCGCAAGAGAGCTACGCCGCCCCCGGGAACGATCCCCTCTTCGAGAGCCGCGCGCGTGGCGTGAAGGGCGTCTTCGACCCGAGCCTTCTTCTCCTTCATCTCGGTCTCGGTCGCCGCGCCGACCTTTACCACAGCGACACCGCCCGCGAGCTTTGCCAGGCGCTCCTGCAGCTTCTCGCGATCGTAGTCCGACGTGGTGTTCTCGATCTGGTTCCGGATCTCGGTGCAGCGCGCCTCGATGTCCTTCTTCTTGCCGCCGCCCAGGACGATCGTCGTGTTGTCCTTGTCCATCACAACGCGCCCGGCGTTCCCCAGGTCGTTCAGCGTGAGGTTCTCGAGCTTGATGCCGAGTTCCTCGGCGATCACCTGCCCCCCAGTGAGGATGGCCATGTCCTCCAGCATCGCCTTGCGGCGATCGCCGAAGCCCGGCGCCTTGGCGGAGGCGATGTTCAGCGTGCCGCGGATCTTGTTCACGACCAGCGTCGCGAGCGCCTCGCCTTCGAGGTCCTCGGCGATGATGACGAGCGGCTTGCCCAGCTTCGCGACCTGCTCCAGGATCGGCAGCAGGTCCTTCATGCTCGAGATCTTCTTCTCGTGCAGGAGGATCAGCGCGTCCTCGAGTGCCGCTTCCATGCGCTCGGGGTCAGTGACGAAGTACGGCGAGAGATAGCCGCGGTCGAACTGCATGCCCTCGACTACTTCGAGCTCCGTGTCGAGGGTCTTGTTCTCCTCGACGGTGACCACGCCCTCCCGACCCACGCGCTCGAAGGCGTCGGCGAGGATGGTGCCGATCTGCTCGTCGTTGTTCGCACTGACGGAGCCGACCTGCGCGATCTCGGAACGGTCGCGGGTCGGCTTCGAGAGCTTCTCCAGCTCGGCGACACAGGCCTCTACCGCGGCGTCCACGCCGCGCTTGAGCTCGATCGGACTGTGACCGGCGGCGACCGCCTTCTGGCCCTCGCGGAAGATCGCCTGGGCGATGACCGTTGCGGTGGTCGTTCCGTCGCCCGCGACATCCGAGGTCTTCGACGCAACTTCCTTGACCATCTGTGCGCCCATGTTCTCGAACTTGTCTTCGAGCTCGATCTCCTTGGCCACCGTGACGCCGTCCTTCGTCACCACCGGCGAGCCGAAGCTCTTCTCGATGATGACGTTCCGGCCCCGCGGCCCCAGCGTCACCTTGACGGTATTCGCCATCGTATTGACCCCGCGGAGAATCGCGTCCCCTGCCAGGCGATCGAACTTGATCTCTTTAGCGCTCATCGGATGCCTTCTCCCTGTCTTAGCCTTGTGTTCACTTCTTCTTGGAACCGAGGACGGCCAGCACATCGTCCTCGCGCAAGATCACGTAGTCCTCGCCATCGAGGGTGACGTCGTTGCCCGCGTACTTGCTGAACAGAACGTGATCGCCGCGCTTGACGTCGAGCGGGGTTACCTTCCCGTCATCGCGAACCTTGCCCTTGCCGGTCTCGACGATGATCCCCTCCTGCGGCGTCTCCTTGGCCGTGTCCGGGATGATGATGCCCCCAGCGGTCTGGGCTTCCTCCTCGACCCGGGTGAGCAAAATGCGGTCCTGAAGCGGTCGTATCTTCATCAGTTGCGTCTCCCTTGCTACACCGAGGCTGTATCGAGCAGCGTCACGGCGTGTCTGCGAGCTCACTGGCACTCTCCACTCGCGAGTGCCAACGCTCGTGCCACGATAGGGCGGCATCCGGCGCTGTCAACTTTATCTTCCTGTGGGACCCGGCCGCGCGCGGCACTTCCCCGGCGCGCGAGCGGTCCTCCCGCGGGTCAGCGACCCGCGGGCCGCTGACGGCCACCCGCTCTTCGTTCGGCTATCGCCTCACTGCGCACCGCGCCTTCGGCGCGGCTCGCGGCCACCCACCTTCGCTCAGGCCTACGGCCTTCGCTGCGCGCGCCGCTACGCGGCGCTTGCGGGTTGCCCAGGTTGATTTTCGCTCTTTCTTCGAATAATGTCTAGTTGACGTAGTTGGGTATGGGCGGGCTCCATTGGCTTCCTGGCCGCCCTGTCGGGGAGTACGGGTCTCGGGGGGGAAGAGCAATGCATCTGACCAAACGGCAGAAGGAGATCTTCGACTACATCTGCTCCTACCTCGGCCGCGAGGGATACGCGCCGAGCCTGGAGGAGATCGGCGAGGAGTTCGACCTCTCGTCGGTCGCAACCGTGCACAAGCACGTCCAGAACCTGGTCCAGAAGGGATTGCTCCGGAAGGCCTGGAATCGCAGCCGTTCTATCGAGATCGTCGATCGCTCAGCGCCTCCGGAGAGCGTCGAGGTGCCGCTGCTCGGCCTTGTCGCGGCGGGCGCGCCCATCGAGGCTGTCTCCACTCCGGACCGCATCGTGGTCCCGCCGGAGATCGTCGGCAACAAGGCGTGCTTTGCGCTGCGCGTCCGCGGCGACTCGATGATCGAGGATCACATTCTCGACGGCGATGTCGTCGTGCTGGAGTCAAGGCAGATTCCGCGCGACGGGGAGACCGTGGTTGCGCTGATCCGTCGAGAGGAGTGTACTCTCAAGCGGCTCTACCGAGATGGAGGCAAGATCAGGCTCGTCCCGGCGAACGAGAGGCTACAGCCGCTGGAGCTCGCGGCTGAGGACGTCGAGGTTCAGGGCGTGGTGATCGGGCTGCTGCGAAACTACTAGGCGGCTCCGGAGAGCCGCGTAGAACGCCTCGGGAGGGATCGAAGGTGCTACTCACGAGGCGAATGGACTTTTCCGCGGCGCACACCCTCTGGCGCCCAGACTGGGATGAGGCCCGGAACCGCACCGTCTACGGTGCTGCCGCCTCCAGCCTCAGTCACGGCCACAACTATGAGCTGGAGGTCACGATCCGCGGCGATGTGGATCCCGAGACCGGGATGGTGATCGATCTGAAGCAGCTGAAGCAGATCATGAGTGCCGAGATCGAGGCGCGCTTCGACCACCGCAATCTGAACACGGACACCGAGTACTTCGTTTCCACCCCTCCCACCGCGGAGAATCTCGCGCGGTTGATCTTCGAGCTGCTGGACGGGGCGCTGCCTGGAGAGCTGCTGCACCGGGTGCGGCTACACCCCACGCGGGACCTCTTTGTGGAGGTCACGCGATGATCACGCTCACCCGTCGGTATCGCCTCAGCGCGGCGCACGTCCTCGCCCGGCCGGATTGGTCGGAGGAGCGAAATCGCGCCGTGTACGACAAGTGCGCGAACCCCGGCGGGCACGGTCACAACTATGGTCTCGAGGTAACCGTCCGCGGCGAGGTCGACGCTGCGGGGCGGCTGTTGCCGCTGGAACGGCTCGACGCCGTGGTGCGTGAGCGCGTGCTGCTCAGCCTCGATCACAAGTTCCTGAACCGCGACGTGCCCGAGTTCGAACACGTGGTCCCGACGGCGGAGAACATTGCCCGTTATGTCTGGGACGCCCTCAAGGGAGAAATCGCCCCCGCAGTTCTGCACCGCATCCGCCTCGAGGAGACAGCGAAGAACTCGGTCGAATATGCTGGCGGGCGGGAGGACGCATGAACGATCTCGAAGGACTCGTTGAGAGCTTGCTCAAGAAGATCGGTGAGGATCCGTCTCGGCACGGGCTCGCCAGCACGCCCCGCCGTGTCGCACGCTCGCTCGAGTTCCTCACGCAGGGCTATCAGCAGGACCCCACACAGATCCTGAACGGTGCGGTCTTCGACGAGACCTACAACGAGATGCTCATCGTGAAGGACATCGACTTCTACAGCTTGTGCGAGCATCACCTGCTGCCCTTCTTCGGCCGCGCCCACATCGCCTACGTTCCCGACGGTCGGATCGTGGGCCTGTCGAAGCTGCCGCGCCTGGTGGACATGTTTGCGCGACGGCTTCAGGTCCAGGAGCGTCTCACGAACGAGATCGCCGCCGAGATCGAGCGGACCCTCAAGCCCAAGGGCGTCGCAGTGG
This sequence comes from Myxococcota bacterium, assembly GCA_965247115.1. GTDB lineage: Bacteria > Myxococcota_A > UBA9160 > SZUA-336 > SZUA-336 > JAUXJB01. The sequence goes on along the minus strand of CBDFGR010000002.1, from coordinate 1,052,580 downwards.
TGCTCGAGGCCCAGCACCTGTGCATGATGATGCGGGGGGTGCAGAAGCAGAACTCCTACTCCATCTCGAGCGCCATGCTGGGGGAGTTTGGCTACGACGAGAAGACCCGCTCGGAGTTCATGCAGCTGATCCGGAAGTCGCGCGAGATCTGATTTGCCCGGGACCGGAACGTCGGTATAAGTGGCCGAATGTCTGAAGGATTCCCGCGGCGATCTTTTTGTTGACAAGAAAACTAAAGTCACGTAGCGTCGCGGTCGAAAAGAAGTCGACCCATTTCATTCCAGTAGCGCCCCCCCACTCCAGCAGCTACCGGCTGGAGCGAGTGAGGTGCGCTCTCTTTGTACTGCAAGCATGACACAGCGCGTCGTTCCGGCGACGCCTCCGCACCTCTAGCTGCAGTGAGAGGGCGCGCAAGCACCAACTTCCTCGGCGTCGCCGACGCTGAGGGGACAGGGACCCGAGGCCAATGAGCGCAAAACGCTGGACAGATTCACAAGTAGTTGATCCTGAGCATTCCAACGTCGATCCGGACGAGGAGGCGGCGCGCAATCGCAACACGCTGCTCTCCTACTTCAACGACATTGCGAGCATTCCGACTCTCACCAAGGAGGAGGAGGTGATGCTCGCCAAGGAGATGGAGGCGGCCACCTTCGATATGCGCGCCGGCATCCTGGCCGTGCCCTTTACCTGGCGCGAGGCTGTCGACATCTGGCGCGGCCTGCAGGCCGAGAACCGCGTGACCGCGAAGATGTCGGAGGCATACGGCTCGGGCACCCCCGACGGTGAGGAGCGCGGCGAGCGGCTCGACAAGGCCCTCACGAAGGTCGAGGCGCAGCTCGTCAAGTACGACGACGAGGCGGGCCACAAGTCGCCGAAGGACACGTCCCACAAGGTCGCCAGCAGTATTCAGCGCGCGCTGAAGCAGGCGGATCTCTCCATGCAGATCTTCGAGCGGGTGCGGCGCAAGCTGCGCACGGCGCGCGACACAATGGTCAGCTACGAGCGCCAGGTCAAGGATCTGAAGGCGCCCAAGCGCGCGCCGCGAACGGACAAGGGAAAGGTCGAGCGCGAGCGCGACCTGCGCATGCTGCGTCGGCAGATCCGCGAGGTCGAGCTGTCCGTTGGGATGCGGTCGATGGAGTTCATCGAGCTGATGGACGGCGTCGACATGGCTTACGACCGGCTGATGGACCACAAGAACAAGTTCGTGCAGCACAACTTGAAGCTCGTCATCGCGATCGCCAAGGACTACCGGAACATGGGCATTGCCTTCCAGGACCTGATCCAGGAGGGGAACCTCGGTCTGATCCGTGCGGTGGAGAAGTTCGACTACAGACGCGGGCACAAGTTCTCGACCTACGCGCTGTGGTGGATCCGCCAGGCCCTGATTCGCGCGATCCAGAATCAATCCAGGACGATCCGCATCCCGAGCCACATGCACGACACGCTGCTCAAGTACTACAGGACCTTCAACGCGCTCTCGAAGCGTCTGGGTCGCGAGCCGAAGACCTCCGAGCTGGCCAAGGAGCTCAAGATCTCCGTCGAGCAGACAGAGCGCCTGCAGAAGATGACCCGCGAGCCGGTGTCGCTCGAGACCCAGGTCAAGGGCACGGACTCCAAGGTGCTGAAGGACTTCGTGAAGGACCCGACTACGCTCTCGCCCCTGGACGGGCTGGATCGGTTCAGACTCGAGCAGGCGACGGAGGAGTCGATCGCACAGCTCAACGAACGCGAGCGGAACATCCTGCGCTGGCGCTTCGGCATGAAGGGCGAGCAGGACCACACGCTAGAGGAGATCGGCGAGAAGCTCGGTCTCTCCCGCGAGCGCGTACGCCAGCTCGAGGCCCGCGCCATCGAAAAGCTACGCCACTCCTCCAAGCAGCGCCTCCTGGAGGCCTTCACAGAGCTGACTTGACTTGCGGGACCCGGCCGCGGGCGTCCGCGGCCACCCGCCTCCGCTCAGGCCTACGGCCTTCGCTGCGCGCGCCGCGTTCGCGGCGCTTGCACGTTGCCGGCCTCCCATAACTTGGGGACGGTCCTTAATTAGAACTTACCGATCTGGGTCTGAACTTGGGGACGGTCCTTAATCTTGACTTCTCGGGGTCTCGGGGGCGTGTTCTTGGAGGATCTGGCGGGGGATGGGGTTGTGGGCGCGGAGCTGGAAGTAGCGGGTCATTTCGGCGGCCGCACGGTCTGCGGTCCAGCCGGAGACCTGGACACGGTAGATGCCGAGCATGTAGCCGGTCCGGTCGGCGCCGTTGCGGCAGTGGACCAGGATCGGGTGGTTCGCAGGATCGGCCAGGATGGCCAGGAAGCGCTGCACCTCCGCATCTGAGGGCGCGCGTCGGGACGAGAGGTTGAAGCTGTGGACGCGCAGCCCGTGGCGGGCGGCGAACGCGCTCTCGTAGCCCTGAGTCTTGCCCCGCAGGTTCACGAGAGTGCGGATCTGCTCGTGCTTGACGAGCCAGCGTAGGAACAGCGGCGAGGGCTGCGCCGCTCGATAGATGCGCGCGGGCTCGACCTCCCCGAAGTTGTAGAGCAGGCGCGCGCAGCCCAGGCCTCCGCCGAGAATGGAGAGCCCCACGCTGAGAGCGAGCGGGCCGAGAGTCGGACGCATTCAGTTCAACGGGTAGAGCGGGTAGATGCGCAGCTCACCGCTGCCTTCGAGCTCTCGGTAGCGCGCCTCGAGCCAGAGCTGCAGCGTGTTTCTGCGGGTCAGGTCCAGCAGCTGCTCGCGCACGACAGGTAGCTGCTCCTCGACCAGCTCGCCTAACGGCTCCTCGCGCTCGAGCAGCGAGATCACGTAGAAGGAGTCGCCGCCTTCGAAAACGCGGGGCGCGAACGCGTTCGGCTCGCTGAGCGCGTAGGCCGCCGCCAGAATCCCCTCGACGTCCCGGAGCTCGGGTACCGCCCGCTCGCTCAGCCGGAAGAGCGACGTAGTCCCGATCCGGAGTCCACTCGCCTCGGCCGCAGCGACGAAGGGCTCGCCAAGCGCGAGCGTGGCGAGCAGGTCTTCGCCTGCCGCTCGCGCGGTCTCGGCTGCCCGCTCCTCCAGCAAGAGCTCATGCGCGAGCTGCGGCCCCGCGTCCTCGAGGCTGCTCGAAATTGCCGGCCTTTGAGCCTCGACCAGAATCAGGTGAGCGCCGCGCTCCGTCTCGACCGGGTCGGAGATCTCGCCCACCTCCAGTGCGAAGGCGGCCTCCTCGAACGCTGGCAGCATGCGGCCGCGTGGGAATGGGCCGAGCAGCCCCGCCCGCTCGCGGGTCGCCTCATCCTGGGAGAGCTCGAGGGCCAGGTCGGCAAAGCCCTCGCCGGCGTCGAGCCGCGCTCGCGCCGCGCCTGCTTGCTCCAGGGCGTCCGGGCCCGTGAATAGAATGTGACGGGCGACAACCTGCTCCGGTTGATCAAACTCGTCGCGGCTCTCGTACTCTGCCTGGATCTCCTCGGGGTGCGTGTCGAGGAACTCCTTCACGTCCTCTGGAGCGAGCTCCAGGCCCTCGCGGAAGCTCTCCGCCTCCGCGACAGCAAAGCGCAGGCGCACGGTGGTCTCCGCCTCCACGATGTTGGCGCGTACCTGCGCGTCAGATACGCGTACGGGGGAGGTCACGAAGCGTTGAAAATCCTGCACAAGCAGGTCCATCCGGATCTCCTCCAGATACTGCCGGATGGAGTAGCCCTGCTGTGCTGCCGCCAGCTCGACGAGTTCCGGGTCGTAGCGGCCCTCGAGGTGGTAGCGTGGATTGCGCTGATTTATGTGGCGGAGGGCCGCGTTCGGCACCTGGAGGCCCAGCCTCTCCGCCTCGTTAGCCAGGATGAAGCGCTGAACGAGCGAGTTCACGGCGCGTGCGTCGATCAGATCGCGCTGCTGGGTGGGGTCCAAGCCCTCCACTTCGGGGATGCCCCGCGAAATGCTCTCGCGCCAGATCTCGAACACGTCGCGGCTGATGGGCACGCCGTCGACCTCGGCTACCACGCCCTGTCCCACGTTTCCCGCGCCAGGTCCGTAGAGGAACACGAACGCGGCGATGACGAGGAACAAGGCGCCGTTTCGTATCCACTTGAAGCCGCGGCTCATGACATCCTCGCGAGCACTTCCAGGAGGGATCGAGACGGGGGAGCCAAGCTAGGGGCAGCGCCTCCAAGATGCAAGCCAGGCCTCTCTCGTCAGGATTTTTCTGTCTTGCGTGGAAGATTCGGCGTCCGTAGAATCGGCTAGACGGGGCCGCCTTTGGCCCCGGCTTTCTCTACGACCGTGATGACTTCCTCCTCGGAGGACAAGCGGACTAAAGGACGACGGCATGCGCAACACCCTCAATCGCGTTCTGGGAGTATTCTCGAACGACCTCGGGATCGATCTCGGAACTGCCAACACGCTTGTGTATGCCAAGGGCCGCGGAATCGTCTCGAGTGAGCCGTCCGTAGTCGCGGTAGACACCGAAAAGCACCGCGTACGCGCGGTTGGCCAGGAAGCCAAGAGCATGCTGGGCCGCACGCCGGGAACCATCCGAGCGGTCCGGCCTCTTCGGGACGGTGTGATCGCCGACTTCGAGGTCGCCGAGGCGATGCTGCGCGCATTCATCCAGAAGGCGCACAACCGCTCCACATTCCTGCGTCCGCGTATCGTGATCTCGGTGCCGTCCGGAATCACCGAGGTCGAGAAGCGGGCGGTTCGCGAGTCGGCACTCTCTGCGAGCGCACGCGAGGTCTATCTGATCGAGGAGCCGATGGCCGCCGCAATCGGCGCAGGTCTTCCGATCACCGAGCCATCCGGGAACATGATCGTCGACATCGGAGGCGGTACGACCGAGGTCGCCATCATCTCGCTCGCGGGCATCGTCGTCTCGAACAGCGTGCGCGTCGGCGGCGACAAGATGGACGAGGCGATCCTGAACTACGTGAAGCGCAAGTACAACCTGCTGATCGGTGAGCGAACGGCGGAGCGCATCAAGATGGAGATCGGCAACGCGTATCCCGTCGACGAGACGAAGAGCATGATCGTCAAGGGCCGCGATCTCGTGGCGGGCGTGCCCAAGACCCTCGAGATCAACACCGAGGACGTGCGCGAGGCCCTGGTGGAGCCCGTCAACGCGATCGTCGAGGCCGCGAAGGTAGTGCTGGAACGCACACCTCCCGAGCTCGCTGCGGACATTGCCGACAAGGGGATCGTGCTTTCCGGCGGAGGGGCGCTCGTCGAAAACCTCGACGTGCTCTTACGCGAGGAGACGGGATTGCCGATCATGTTGGCAGAGGATCCATTCACCGCGGTGGTGATGGGCTGCGGTCGCTGCCTCGACGAGCTCGACCTTCTCAAGGATGTCACCGTTACCAAGTAGCTGAGGGAAGCACTCTCCAGTGAGCGATCTGCTGAATCGCTTCCGATACCCCCTCACCTACCTGCTGCTCCTGGCGCTGTGCGTCATCAGCCTGGCCTCGCGCAAGGGGCCCGTAGATCTCGGCCTGGGCTCCTATCTGCTGCTCCGACTCACCCTGCCGCTGGCGGAGATGGTCACGCTGCCCGTGCGAGAGGCGCGAGGGGTCTGGGATGAGTATGTGGCGGTCCTGGGCGTGCGTGAGGAGAACGACACACTCCGCAACACGGTCAGCCACTTGGAGGAGGAGAATCTCCGCTTTCGCGAAGCAATCGTGGCGAGCGAGCGCTTCGAGAGCCTGGCGGAGTTTCAGGAGCGGCGCGAGGCTCCCATGGTGCCCGCGAACGTGATTGCCCAGGACCTGTCGCGCTGGTTCCAGTCCGTCGTGATCGACCAGGGCGCTGCGTCTGGGGTGCGCGCCGGCATGCCCGTCATCACCGGCTCCGGCGTCGTGGGCGTTGTCGCCGGCACCACGCCGGGGGCCGCCAAGGTGCTGCTGGTGATCGATCTCCAGAGCCGCGTGGATGCCTACGTGCAACGTTCGCGGGCGCGGGGCACAGTTCGCGGCAGGTCCGAAGAGCGCTGTGAGTTCGACTACGTGCTGCGCGAGGATGACGTGCAGGAGGGCGACCAGCTACTCACCTCTGGCCTTGGCGGCGTCTACCCCAAGGGGCTCGTCGTGGGTACGGTGGCGAGCGTCGAGCGTAAGCCCTACGGCCTGTTCCAGACAGTCCGCGTGGCGCCGGCCGTCGACTTCCGCAAGCTCGAGGAGGTCTTCGTGATTCTCGAGCAGCGCGAGCTGCCGGCGGCCGAGACCTTCAGCGCGGAGGAGAGCGAGCTCTGGGGATCGGAGGAGGGGGCGCAGTGACCGCACTGGGCAAGCTGGCGGGCGTGGGCCTCGGGCTGGTTCTGTTGCAGGTACTGCTTGCATCCGTGCTGCCGAGCGCGATTCGCCCCGATCTCGTACTCGTGTTCGCCCTGGCGCTGGGCCTGCGCTCCCCCGGAACCCTCGGGCTGTTCCTGGCCTTTGCTCTCGGGTTCGCAGTCGACGTTCTATCCGGCTCACCACCGGGGCTGTTTGCACTGCTCCGCGGGACGGCCTGTGTGGCAACCCGCGTTCTAGACCGAGCGCTCTACCTGCGGGCCGCTGGACCCTGGGTCGCCTACGTCGTGGGCTACGCCATTGTCGACGCGCTGCTGATGGGGCTCGCGCTGCACGTCTTCATGCCCGAGAGCGCGCTTGGCTGGGGCACGGTCCTGGGCCGCCTGCCTGGACAGCTAGTGATGATGGCGATCGTGTCTGCCCCGCTGCTGCTGCTCTTCCTGCATCTCGATGTCGCCACCGAGCCGGTAGGCCGACCCGCTGGACTCGGCGTGATCGAACGCCGCCTGTGACCCAGCTCCCCGGATCTGGTCCGGTCGATCACTTCGTGGAGACTCGGCTGACCTCGGCCGTGTTCGTGATCGCGGTCGTCTGGCTCATTCTCATCGCGCGGCTGTTCTACTTGCAGGTGCTGGAAGGCGATCGCTATCGCGTCTCGGCGGAGCGCAACAGCGTGCGTACCCACCGTGTGATGGCACCGCGGGGCATGATTCTCGACAGGTCGCGCAGCATCCTGGTGGACTCGCGTCCCAGCTTCGACGTGCTCGTGGTACCCCACGAGGCGGGAGATCTCCCAACAACGCTGCGTCGTATCGCGGGCCTGATCGACTCGCGTCCCGAGCCGCTGCTCGAGGCGCTCGGCCGTCCGCGGGGACGCGAGCGCTTCGCGGCGCTCCCGGTGGCGCACGATCTCTCGTGGCGGAGCATCGCCCGCGTCGAGTCCCGACTCTGGGCCCTCGAGGGCGTTCTCACGGAGGCCACGCCCGTTCGCTCCTACCCCTATGGATCGAGCGCTGCGCACGTACTGGGCTGGCTCGGCGAGATCGACAAGGAAGAGCTCGCAGACCGGCAGTTCCAGGGGTACCGCGTGGGAGACGTGATCGGACGCGAGGGTGTGGAGCGGCTGCGGGATCGCGAGCTGCGAGGGCGCACGGGGGGCAGAAACGTGCTGGTCGATGCGCACGGGCGCGAGCTCGAGCGACTCGACGCGATCGAGGCGCAGGCCGGCCGCAATGTGGTTCTGACTCTCGACTACCGTCTGCAGCAGGCTGCGGAGTCCGCCCTGGCCCGTACGGGGCAGCCCGGGGCGGTCGTTGCGCTGGATCCCAGAAACGGAGAGATCCTGGTGCTTGCGAGCCTACCGGCGTTCGACCCGAACGCCTTCGCGGTCGGGATCGACCGGCCCACCTGGGAGCGGCTGACCGCCAATCCAAAAACGCCGCTTCACAATCGCGCCCTCCAGGGTCAGTACTCGCCGGGCTCGACCTACAAGATCGTCTCGGCGCTGGCCGGGCTGGAGGCGGGAGTCGTAACACCGGACACGACCGTACACTGCGCAGGCTCCTACCGGCTCGGGCGCCGCCGCTATCGCTGCTGGCGCCGCGAGGGGCACGGCCAGGTCGATCTCCATCGGGCCATCGTCGAGTCCTGCGACGTCTACTTCTACACCCTGAGTCAGCTCCTCGGAGTGGAGCGCCTGGGCTATTACGCCCGTGCGCTCGGGCTCGGCGCACCCACGGGAATCGACTTGCGCGGCGAGGAGGCGGGTCTCGTCCCGACCGCGGCATGGAAGGAGCGACGCTTCGGGGAGCCCTGGGTCCTGGGCGAGACCGTCTCGCTCGCGATCGGCCAGGGCTTCAATCTCTGGACGCCGATCCAGCTTGCGAGCACGTACGCGACCGTCGCGCAGGGAGGAAGCCGCTACCAGCCATTCGTCGTGAAGCGCATCGAGGACTCGCAGGGCAACCTGATCGAGGAGCGGGACCCCGTGCCTCTGGGCGAGTTGGCGATCTCGAAGCCGTCGTTGGACTTCGTACGGAACGCCCTGCGTGGGGTCGTGCAGGATCCCAAGGGCACCGGCGGCGTCATGCGCCGTCTTCCCGGTGGGGTGGAGGCTGCAGCCAAGACGGGGACCGCGCAGGTGGTCGCACAGGCCGAGGATCCGCCTCCCGACGAGGAAGAGATTCCCGAGGAGTATCGCGACCACGCCTGGTTCGTCACCTACGCGCCGATCGAGAATCCGCGCATCGTCGTTGCTGTGCTGGTCGAGCACGGCGGCCATGGTGGCACCACAGCCGCCCCGATCGCGCGCGAGGTGGTGGTCGAGTTCCTGGAGGGTGAGAGACAGCTGCATGCCGGGAATTGACCGCAGGCTGATCCAGCACTTCGAGTGGCCGCTGTTCGGCATGGCACTGCTCCTGGGCGTGATCGGTGTGGTCAACCTGATCTCCGCCGCTCCCGGGTCCGAGGCGACCATCCCACCCACCGCCTGGCGTCAGCTGCTCTGGCTCGGGGTCGGGCTGTGCCTGCTCATGGCCTCTCTGGTCCCGGACTACCGTATCCTCGAGCGCCTCGCGATTCCGGCCTACGTGGTCTGCATCGCCGCGCTGGTCGCTGTGCTGCTCTCCGGACCGCTCATTCACGGGACGCAGCGCTGGCTCGTCGTCGGTGGGCTGCGCGCCCAACCGTCCGAGATCACCAAGGTCGCGATGCTGCTCCTGTTTGCGCGCGCCCTGCAACGCCACCCTTCGAACCGCGAGATCGGCTTCGTCGATCTGCTCGGTCCGCTCGCCCTCGTCGCGCTTCCGACGATCCTCGTCCTGCGCCAGCCCGACCTCGGGACCGCCATGCTGCTCCTGCTCATGTCGGCCACCTACTTGCTGATCTCCCCGGTTCGGGCGCGGCTCGTTCCCTCGCTCGGAGTCGGTGCCATCGCGGTGGCCGCAGCGGGCTGGTTCTTCGTGCTCCGCGACTACCAGAAGGAACGGGTGCTCGCGTTCCTCGATCCGGAGCGGGACCCGTTGGGAGCGGCGTATCACTCCATCCAGAGTCAGATCGCGGTGGGCTCCGGCGGACTCTTCGGCCGCGGCTTCCTGCAGGGTCCGCAGAGCCAGCTCGATTTTCTGCCGGAGCAGCAGACGGACTTCGTCTTCTCCGTGCTTGGCGAGGAGTGGGGGTTCCTGGGCGCGTTCTTCGTGCTGCTGGTCTATCTCGGCATGATGATTCGCATCCTGATGATCGCCCACGCGTCCAAAGACCAGTTCGGTGCCTACCTGGCCTTCGGTGTTGCAGCGCTCCTTTTCTGGCCCAGCGCGATCAACGTGGCGATGGTCTTGAGCCTCTCCCCGGTCGTCGGAATCCCACTTCCTCTCCTGTCCTACGGTGGCTCGTCTCTGCTGACGTGCATGATCGCGATCGGTCTCGCGATGAACGTCTCCATGCGCCGGTACGTCTTCTGAGCCTACAATCCCGAGTGTGACCATGGGGGGGGCCAAGAGGATCGGAGCGTTCTTCGACGTCGACAAGACGATCCTCGCTGAAAACTCCGCGACCCTCTACCTGAAGGCGCTCTACCTCCGCGGCGAGGTGGACTGGAAAGACGTCGTCAGTAACCTCGGCTCCTATTTTCGCTACCGGTTCAACCTGCTCGACCTCGAGCGCTGGACCGCAAACGCCATGATCCGCTTCAAGGGTCGTAGCGTCGCGGCGATGGAGCGAGAGTCCGAGCAGCTCTTCGGCGAGTTCATCCTGCCGACGATCTACGCCGAGTCCTTGGAGTTGATCGAGCACCACCGCAAGGAGGGTCACGTCGTGGCTCTGGTGTCCGGCGCGACGAGGCTCGTGACGCAGCCGCTGGCCGAGCACCTCGGCGTGGAGCACAGCCTGTACACGCACCTGGAGGTGAAGGACGGTGTCTTTACAGGCCGGGTCGTCCAGCCCATCTGCTTCGGCGAGGGGAAGATCTACTGGCTGCAGCAGCTGATCGAAAGTGAGCAGGTCGACCTGGCGCGCAGCTACTTCTACACGGACTCGATCACCGACGTGCCGCTCCTGGACCTCGTCGGCCATCCCGTCGTCGTGAACCCCGACCCGCTCCTCTACCGCAAGGCCCGCCGCCGCCGCTGGCCCATCCGCTACTTCCGTCCGCCTTAGTCTTGTGGGACCCGGCCGCGGGCGTCCGCGGCCACCCACCTCCGCTCAGGGCTACGCCCTTCGCTGCGCGCGCCGCGTTCCGCGGCTCTTGCATGGTTGCCAAGCCCCGTAGGAGGTTGCCGGTTCTCTACGGAATCCGAACTTGGGGACGGTCCTTAATCCGAACTTGTTTGGCCGATGTCGGAACTTTTGGTCACTCTGGCGGGACTCTTGGGCACATTCGTTGATCTAGGGGTCGCTGCGGTCGTCTCACGCGGAGTAAGTTCGGATTAAGGACCGTCCCTAAGTTCAGTAGGTTCCCGCCCTCTGACTCCGCCTCGCCTACCTATAAGAGCGCCTCGATCTGCTCCTGGATTTTTGACTTCGGCTGGTTGCCGACGAGCGAGCCTTTGACTTGTCCGTCCTTGATGAACAGCAGTGTCGGGAGGGCTCGGATCTGGAGCTTGGCGGCAGTCTCCGTGTTGGCGTCGGCGTCGACCTTGGCCACCCGCAGCCGGTCGCCGTACTCCTCCGCCAACTCTTTGATCACTGGAGCCAGCTGGCGGCAGGGCGCGCACCACTCTGCCCAAAAGTCGATCAGCACGGGCTGTTCCGCGTTCAACACTTCCTCGTCGTAGGTCGCGTCGGTGATATCAAGAATCTTCGCCACGAACGGTCTCCTCGATCTGAAGGGCGAGAGCATACAAGCTGCTTCGCTCCTCTGCATTTGTAGGGATGAACACGTAGACCTGCTGGTTTCCCGCTCGGGCGAGCGCCGCCGCAGAACGGTGCGCGATCCGCTGGTTCTCCGCGATGACCAGGGCGAGGCCGGAGGGGAGATCTTGCGGGGGCGAGGCGAGTCCGTCCCCCAGACGCCAGCGGAGCCCGCCGGGCAGGGCCTCCTGCGCATCCGTCGAGTCAGCGACCGCCTCGATCAGCGTGACGCCAGGATCGCGCAGCAGCCTGCGGGCCACCTCGAGCGGGACCTCCTCGAAAGAGACAGAAAGCGGGGAGCAGGCCAGTGCACAGAGGACAGCCGCGCCTTTGAGCGCGATACGTGACATCCAGGCCGAGGATATCAGTCCTTGCTTGCCGCGGCGCGCTCTGGGCGCCACCATCAGAATGCACGCCCGGCGACGCTGGCAGAGGCGCCACGGTAGTGCCCCCCGGAGAGAGATGGCTCGCATCCTGTTGGAAGAGGGCGATATCACCGCCGCCGAGGTTGACGCGGTCGTCAATGCCGCGAACACCGCTCTGCAGCTTGGCGGCGGCGTCGCGGGGGCGATTCGCGAGCAGGGTGGGCCGACGATTCAGGCCGAGTGTGACCGACACGGCCCGATCGGTCTCGGAGAAGCGGCGATCACGGGAGCAGGAGCGTTGCCGGCGGACCACGTGATCCACGCTGCGGGCATGGCGCTCGGCGGCGAGGTCACGGAAGCTTCCCTGCGAGAGTGCGTGCGCAGCTCCCTCGAGCTGGCGCAAGAGCGGGGCCTGGCGCGGATCGCGTTTCCCGCCATCGGCACTGGCATCGGGGGCTTTTCGGTTCAGCGCTGCGCGGAGATCATGCTCGAGGAAACGCAGCTCCATCTCGCGGGGGAGACCTCTCTCGAAGAAGTTCGGTTCGTCCTCTTCGGCGAGCCGGCCTACCGCATCTTCGAGGAGGTGCGCGATGCCGAACGCATCCGCGCTCAGATGGCGAAGCTGGGTCGGTGACGCACCTCGGGCACGAGCTCGCCGCAGTCCTGTACCTTGGCGCGGCGCTCTACGGCTGGATGGGCCGACAGCGAGAGCGGGCGGGACTCACCGTGGTATGGGGTGTGGCACTCGGAGCGGTGCCACACTCCGTTGGCTTCTACGGGCTGCACTTCGAGACCCCCCCGGTTCCACTCGAGAGCTTCCCCGCGGCCGTCTCGTTGATAGGCTGGTTGGTCGTTCTCGCCTTCCTGGGCTCCCTCGCCGTTGCGCGGGTGCGGCCCGTCGGAGTCTGGGTCGCAGGCCTGGCCGCGATCTTCACGGGCGCAGCAGACATCGGTCTGTGGCTGCGGGAGCCCCTCGGGCCCGAGCTCGGGGCTGGCGCCTGGTCTCACGCGCACGTGCTGCTCTCGACTGCGGGCTTCAGCCTGCTCGCCCTGGCCAGCCTGGCCGGGCTCGGCTATCTGGCCAAGGAACGGGAGCTCAAGCAAAAGCGCCGCGCCCGCATGCTGCTGCCCGCCCTGGAGAGCCTGGATCGGGCAGAGCATGCCACGTTGAGCCTGGGCTACGCACTGCTCACACTGGGCGTGGTATCGGGCTTCGGCTGGGGCCTGAGTCACGGGCTGAGTCCCTGGTCGGTTCACAGCTTGTTCCTCCTCGGCGCGTGGGCCGTGTACCTGGTCCCCGTAGGTCTCCGGGTACTGCGCCACCAGCACGGGCCGCGTCCCGCGCGTGGGGTGGTCGTGAGCTTCGCGATCCTCGCTTTCTCCTACCTGGGTGTGCGCCTGCTCGGGGCGATCGCATGAACCTGCTACTCGTGGGCTTGAGCCACAAGACCGCTCCGGTCGCGCTGCGTGAGCGCTATGCCGTCGGCACGAAGGAGCTTTCGACTCTCACCGAGAAGCTGAATCAGAGCGAGATCCTCTCGGAAGCGGCACTCCTGGCGACCTGCAACCGAACGGAGCTTCTCGCGGTAGCGCGCTCCCCGCAGCCGGCGCGCGAACGCCTCGAGCATTTCCTTCACGAGGAGATCGGCGATGGGAGCGCGAGCGCAGATCGCGTGTACGTGCTCGGCGATGGCGAGGTGGTGAGCCACCTGTTCGAGGTCGCCGCAAGCCTCGACTCCATGGTCGTGGGAGAAGCTCAGATCCTCGGTCAGGTGAAGGACGCGTACCGGGCGGCGGTGGAGGCGCGCAGCTGCGGTCCCGTACTCAATCGGCTGTTCCAGCAGTCCTTCCGCGCCGCCAAGCGCGTCCGCAGCGAAACCGGGCTCGCTGCGTCGCCAGTTTCGGTGGCCCGGGTTGGTGTCCAGCTCGCGCGCGAGATCTTCGAGCCCTTCGACGGCAAACGGGTCCTGCTGCTCGGCGCGGGCGCGATGGCGGAATCTGCTCTGCTCGGACTGCGCGATGCCGGCGCCACGGACATCGTCGTGCTGAACCGCACTGAGTCGCGGGCCGCGAGTCTGGCCGCGCGGCTCGCTGCGAGCTCCGGCCCCTTCGAGTCGTTGGACCTCGAGCTGGTCCGTGCGGACGTCGTGCTGACTTCGCTCGAGGTCGAGGAGCCGCTCATAGGCGTGGAGCCCCTGCGGAGCTCGATGCAACGGAGGCAGGGACGTCCGCTGCTCGTGATCGACCTGGGGGTGCCGCGCAACGTCGCCCCCGACGCACAGCAGCTGGAGAACCTGTACCTGTACAACATCGACGACCTCGAACACGTGGCCGAGCAGGGTCGCGCCAGCCGGGGTGAGGCTGTCGGACCGGCCTTGACCATCGTCACGGAGGAGCGGGAGCGCTTCGAACGCTGGCGTGCTGCGCTCCCGCTGGTGCCCACCATCCGAGAGCTGCGCGAACAGGCGGAGAGCCTGGCCCGCGGGGAGGCGCAGCGGACCGCAGCGCGGCTGGAGGGCGGCTCGGGCGACGTGGCACAGGCGCTGGACCGGCTGGCGGAAGCCATCGTCGCCAAGATCCTCCATCAGCCCCTGCAGCGCCTGCGGGCAGAGGCCGAAGACGGCTCGGGCTACTATGCAGAGGCCATCCGGCATCTATTTGGGCTAAAGGGGGACGATTCGTGAAGCAGCTTACGCTCGGAACTCGCGGGAGCGAGCTTGCGCTCGCCCAGGCCGAGCGGGTGGCGCGGAAGCTGCGCGCACGGGGCCATGAGGTCGAGCTGATCAAGATGACCACCGCCGGCGACCGGATCTCCGGCTCGCTGGCGGATGTTGGCGGCAAGGCACTCTGGGTGGAAGAGTTCGAGCAGGCCCTGCTCGACGGAACCATCGACCTGGCCGTACACAGCGCAAAGGACATGCCCACCAGGCTGGCTCAGGGAACGACCATCGGTGCTTACCCCGAGCGCGAGGATCCGCGCGACGTGTTCGTCGGCGCCGAGGGCCAACGTTTCGCCTCGCTGCCGCCCGGCGCACGCGTTGGAACGGGGAGCGCGCGCCGCATCGCGCTCGTGCGCGCGCTGCGCCCCGAGCTCGAGCCCGTCGAGATTCGCGGCAACGTCCCCACGCGCCTGGCGAAGATCTCGTCGCTGGAGCTGCACGGGATCATCGTGGCCTCCGCGGGGCTGATCCGCCTCGGTCTCGAGGATCGCATTCTCGATCCGCTCGACCCGGATCGCTATGTACCTGCGCCGGGGCAGGGTGCGCTGGCCGTGCAGATTCGCATCGACGACGAAGAAGTACACCAGGTAGTGTCAAGACTCGAGGATCCTGAGGTTGCTGGGCAGGTGCGTGCGGAGCGCTCGCTTCTGTTCGAGCTTGGCGGGGACTGCCGCACCCCGATTGCCGTGCACGCGTCCATTCACGGCATCCGCCTGCGTCTGCGTGCCCTGGTCATGTCGGTCGACGGACGTGACCGCGTCGAGGGCTCCGCGGAGGGCGAGCTCGGCTCGCCCGAGCTGCTCGGAATGACGCTGGGTCGCGAGCTGCTGCAGCGCGGCGCCGGTCGGCTGATCGAGACCGATCCGTGACCGGTCGGGTCGTCCTTGTCGGCTCGGGTCCTGGCGATCCGGATCTGCTGACCGTGCGCGCGCTCCGGGAGCTCGAGCGCGCCGACGTGATCCTGTACGACGCGCTTATTCCACCCGCAATTCTCGACCTGGCGAGCCCGGAGGCTGAGCGGATCGACGTTGGAAAGCGCGGCGATGGCTCGCGCGGGGTGCGGCAGGAGGACATCGCCGAGCTGCTCATCGAGAAGGCCCGGGGCGGCCGGCACGTCGTCCGTCTCAAGGGCGGCGACCCTTTCGTCTTCGGCAGGGGCGGTGAGGAGGCGAGCGCACTGCGCGAAGCCGGCATTCCCTTCGAGGTAGTGCCCGGCATCAGCTCGGCACTTGCGGTGCCCGCGTACGCGGGCATACCGTTGACGGATCGCCGCTGGTCATCGTCGGTCGCCGTGGTGACGGGTCACCGGGGCAAGGAGCCGGTGGATCGGCGCGTGGACTGGGAAGGTCTGGCGGCGAGTGCCGAGACCCTGGTCGTACTCATGGGGACCGCATGGCTCGACGACATCGTGGCGCGCGTGATGGAGGGGGGCCGTGATCCCGAGACGCCAGCCGCGGTCATCGCGAGCGGTACGACCGCACGTCAGCGCGTCGTCAGTGCTCCGCTGCGAGAGCTCGCGACGCAGGCCCGCGAGGCCGGACTCTCCGCGCCGACGATCATCGTCGTGGGCGAGGTGGCGCGCTTCCGCGAGAGTCTGGTCTGGTTCGAGCACCGACCGCTCTTTGGCCGACGCGTCCTGGTGCCACGCGCGGCAGAGCAGCGGGGAACCCTGGCCGTCGAGCTCCAGCGACGTGGGGCGGAGCCGGTGTGTGTGCCGCTTCTGGAGTTTCTTCCACCGGAAGATCCGCGCGGCCTCGCCGTCGCCCTCGACAATGCGAGCCGCTACGACTGGATCGTGTTCACCTCGGCGAATGCCGTGCGCTTCAGCGAGCCGTACCTGGACAGCACAGCCACCCTGGGGGAGCTGCGGATCGCGTGCATCGGCTCGGCGACGGCAGAAGCCGCCGCCCGAGCCGGGCTGCCCGCGCTCGTCGTACCCGGAGAGCGCGCGCTCCCCGGGGAGCTCGCGGCCGCTATGCAGGCGCGTTCCCCGCTGCGAGACGCCGCTGTCCTGTTCCCGCGCGGGTCCCTGGCACGCGAGGCCTTGCCCCGAGTGCTCGAGCAGGCGGGGGCGAAGGTGGACTCCATCGAGGCTTACCGCACGGCGTTGCCCAGTTCTGCCGCCGCTGAGCTCGCCGCGGCCTTGCAAGACGGTCTCGACGCCGTGACCCTCACGAGTCCATCGACCGCGGATCACTTCTTTGCCTGCCTCGAGGCCGAGGAGATCGTCGAACGAGCCGGAGACCTGGTGTTCGCCTGCATCGGACCTACGACTGCGGCCGCCCTGGAGTGCCACGGAGTGACGTCCTTCCAGGTGGCGGAGCGGCAGACCAGCGAGGGGCTCGCGGACGCTCTGGAGCGGTCATTCGCGGAGGCTTCGAATGGCATTTCCTGAGCACCGGCCCCGACGGCTGCGTCGCACGCCTGGACTCCGGAATCTCGTGAGAGAGACGCGGCTGTCCGCCGCCAACCTGATCTATCCACTCTTCTGTGTCGAAGGGGAGGGGGTGCGAGAGCCGGTCGTCTCCATGCCGGGAGTGGATCGCTTCTCCGCAGACATGCTCGCGGAGGAGGCCAAGGAGATCTGGGATCTGGGCGTTGCGGGCGTGATCCTGTTCGGCATACCTGCGGAGAAGGACGCGCTCGGCTCGGCAGCCTTCGATCCCGACGGCGTTGTGCAGCGCTCGATCCGCAGCATCAAGGACGCCGCGCCGGAGCTCGTCGTGATGGCGGACATCTGCCTCTGTGAGTACACGGACCACGGGCACTGCGGCGTTTTCGACGGCGTGGATGTGGAGAACGATGCCACGCTCCCCCTGCTCGGAAAGGCCGCCGTGGCCGCCGCGCGCGCCGGCGCCGATGTCCTGGCGCCGAGTGACATGATGGACGGCCGCGTGGCCGAGATCCGTCGCCAGCTCGACCTGGAGGGCTTCCAGGGTCGCGCGATCCTCTCCTACGCTGCGAAGTACGCCTCTGCCTTCTACGGACCGTTTCGCGACGCGGCGGAGTCCACCCCGCAGACGGGAGATCGCCGCGGCTACCAGATGGACCCCGGCAACGCGCGCGAGGCGTTGCTGGAGATTGCGACGGATCTCGCCGAGGGCGCGGACATGGTCATGGTCAAGCCCGCGCTTGCCTACCTCGACGTGATTCGAGCCGCCCGCGACAGCTGCAACGTCCCCGTCTTCGCCTATCAGGTGTCCGGCGAGTACAGCATGATCCACGCGGCCGCCCAGCGCGGTTGGATCGACCTGGAGCGCGCGATGTTCGAGACCCTCACCGCGATCCGACGGGCCGGCGCGGACGGCGTGATCAGCTACTTTGCGAAGGACTTTGCGCGCCACGATCGGGGAGGTCGTGGCTGAGACGCAGTACAAGGTGGTGGAGACCTCGTCGGTCACCGACCAGGAGCTGGAGCGAATCATCAACGAGACGGTCTCGCAGGGCTGGGCGCTCGACGGCATTCAGTTCGCCATGCGCGAGGCGTCGAAGCGGCCGTCGATGGCTTTCCTTCTTTTCACGAGCTCTGACGGGGATGCACCGCGCGGCTGAACCGCTCGCGTGTCTGCTGCTCGTTGCGGGGCTCGGCTGCGCGCTGCGAATCCTGCCGGCGCCGATCGGGCCCCATCTTGACTGGCCGCTCGATCAGACCGAGTCGGCTCTGCCGAGCCTAGGCATCGGCCACTTCAGAGATGCAAGGCCGACCCCCGAGAGGGAGGGGTCTGCACCTCCGGTTCGTGTCGAGTGGCGCGGCCTGGTGCGCGAGGGCGACAACAGAACGGGAGACTCCGACTTCAACGACACCGTCGTGGAGGGTCTCCGGGCCAACGTGGAGAGCACGCTTGCCAGGTCTGGAGACTTCTCGACAGTCCGGCGTGTAGATCTCGGTAGCGCCGACGAGCTCGACGAGCTTGGACTCGACTACCTGCTCGTGGCCAGTGTCGAGCTGTTCGAGGGTCTGCAACACCAGAGGTCCGAGCTGAGCCCGTTCTGGATCGGCTGGATCCGGAACCGCTACGGGGCACCGCGGGGCAGCGTGCGAGTCCACTACCGACTCTCCGACGACGCGGGTCTGGTCTGGGAAGACCGGATCGAGACTCGCCAGGAGAGCCCGGGCCCCAGCATCACCCGGGCCGTCCTGGATGCCATGGCCATGAACAGCGAGCGTCTCGCGGGCCGCCTGTACGCGGGGACGCGGGGCGAGCTCGAGACCCGCGTTGTCGCCGCTCGAGTGCTCGATGGCTGCAAGCTCACTCCGAGGGGGGTTGCCGCAGAGCTCGAGAGCCCGCTCCTGGCCTTCGAGCGAGAGGCGGGCCTGCGCCTCGCTCTCGACCCGGAGCCGTGGGTCCCGCCAAAAGGAGCAAGACTCGACGAGGCTCTGAACGAGCTCATCACGGGCACCGAGCCACCTCCCGACGGGATCGTCCTCGCGCTCATGCCGGTCGAGCCACTGGAGCGGGGCTGGCTCGCTGACCTGCGCTATGGGATCGCAGATCCACTCGGCGCCCACGCCGTGGTCGGATGCACCAAGGCTGGCGCGATTCAGGGTGTTACCGTGCTCCACGAGCTCGGTCATCTGCTGGGCGCCATCCACGTGCGCGACCAGAGCTCGGTCATGCATGCGGTCGCCGCCTTCGACGGGCGCTTCTTCGATCCGCTGAATCGGCGCATCCTGCGTACGTCGCGTACCCGGTCCTTTGCTTCCTCCCTGTCCGCCGAGACGCACGGTCGTCTCGAGGCCATCTATCGAGCTGCCGAGCGCTTCCCGGACCAGGTCGATGCCGCCGCGGTCTCGGCGGCCCTGAAGGCCTTGCGCGATGCCTCTCTGCGTTCCCCGGCTGCCGCCGTTAGTGCGACGGCGGAGTCGCCGGCGGGCAATCCTAGGCTGCCAGCTCCGCGATGAGCTCCAGGGACTTGCGTACTTCGACTGGCGGGATGTCCGGGATGCCGGGTCGGACGATAAGGTGCGTCATCCCCAGACGCGCGCGGTAGCTGGCGAGGGAATCGGAGACAGCTCCCGGCTCCCCGATCAGGGCCCACTCGTCGACCGAGCTCTGCGGCCGGCGCAGGACCGTGCGCGAGCGTGACAGCGCGGCGGCCTGGCGCTCCAGGGCCAGGCGGGCGCGATCGGCGAGCTCCTTCTCGCGCGTGACGAAGAGCGTGCGCATGATGGGGACTGCGAAATCACTCGGCGGCTCCGCGGGACAGGCCTCTCTGTGGAGCGCGTAGTTCTCCTCCAGCCGACTGATCGTCTCCATCGGCGAGGCCAGGTACGGTAGACCGAGGCGCCCGGCCTGGCGCAGGGCCTTGGGTCCAAACGCGGCCACCCAGATGGGCGGATGCGGCCGCTGCACGGGTAAGGGAGAGAGAAGGATCGGGGTCTCAGTGCCCTCGCCGTCGGGATCCATTCCCACAGGCTCGCCGGCCCACGCGCCGCACATTACCTTGAGAGCTGCTTCGAAGCGGTCACGCTTGTCGCGGATGGGGACATCGAACGCTGCGAACAGCGCGCTCCGGAAGCCCCGCCCGACACCGAGGATGGTTCGCCCCATCGAGAGCTGGTCCAGCACGGCCACCTCCTCGGCAACCTGAAGAGGATGGCGATGGGGCAGCAGAAACGAAGTGGTCCCCAGCCGCAGCGTCTTTGTGCGTGCGGCGACTGCGGCGAGCTGGAGCAGCGGGGCGGGCATGGGCCCGGCCCCAACGAAGTGGCTCTCCGGGAGCCAGAAGGAGCGCATCCCGAGCGCCTCGGCAGTCTCGGCCTGTGCGGGCAGGCTGGTCCCCGATCCGCCGGGGTCCGAGAGCCACGGAGTCACGCCGACGTGGAGCTCTCTCACCGCCTCACTTTCGCCGCGAGATCACTTCGAGAGGGGAGCGAGGGGACTCCCTCTTCGTATCCTCTTCCTGCTTGGGGGCCGCCGAGATCTCGAGGCGCACGGAGATGTCGTGACGCCGTGCCACCTCGCTCAGAACCTCGACGACGTCGATCTCGCTCAGCCATTTCTGGAACTGCTGCGAGAGGGCCCTGAATAGCTCGGCTCGAACGTCTTCTCCCTGGCGCGCGACGTATTCGATCCACTCGCGCGGGACAGAGTCGTTGAAGGCGCGCCGCAGGGCCTCCTCCGTGAGGAAGAAGGAGCTGAAGCCCAGGGACGCAGCGCGCCGTAGCCCTTCCCGGAACAGGGACTCGAGCGGGCCCGAGCGTTCTCCTGTGCGCGACGGGTCGAGGTCCGGCTCGGACTCCCACGCTTGGCTCATGGCGAAATTCTAGCAGGACCTAGTGGATTGTAACCGTACCCCTGGCGTGGTAGACGGGCCCTGTGACCATCCGCGACATCATGAAGACCAACGTCGTCACCATCCCGGCCGATGACAACCTGTGGATCGTGAAGGAGATCATGGAGTTCGGAGACACGCGACACCTGCCGGTGGTGCGTCTCGGGGACCTGGTGGGTGTCGTCTCTCAGCGCGACCTGCTGCGCGCCTCGCTGTCCAACGTCATGGGACTCCCGGCCGCGGAGCAGAAGATCTTCCTGGAGGGTGTCAAGATCTCCGAGGTGATGTCGGCGCCCCCGATCTCGATCGACGTGGACAGGTCGATTCAGGAAGCGGCGCGCACGATGGCGCGCCAGAAGATCGGCTGTCTGCCCGTGCTGGAGGCCGGCAAGCTGATCGGCATCGTGACGGAGACCGACGTGCTCGAGTACTTCTCCTGAGCCTTGTCCTGTGGGACCCGGGCCGCGGGCGGCCGCGGCCCACCCACCTTCGCTCAGGCCTACGGCCTTCGCTGCGCGCGCCGCGTTCGCGGCGCTTGCATGGGTGCCAAGCCCCGGGCGTTCGGTTGCGCGTGGTTTGCGGTCGGAGGAGGCGGGACGGCAGCGGGTGTCTCGACAGGGGCAAATTGACGCGGATACGCTGATCCTATAGACGTTCAGCATATGGCGCTGATACAGCCCCTCGACGGGCCGCGCGAGCTTCACGGACGGCGCAAGCTCGAGGTGCTCAACCCCGCCACCCTCGAGAAGAAGGGCGAGATCGGGGTCGCGACGTCGACGGAGGTGGAGAGTGCCGTCCGACGCGCTCGGGCGGCGCAGGAGAGCTGGGCCGAGCTCGGCTTCGACGAACGCGGTCGGCAGCTGCTGAGGGTGCGCGACACGCTGGTCGAACGCGTCCTTCACGTCGTCGATACGGTCTGCAACGATACGGGAAAGCCGCGCATTGAGGCGCTTGCCGGCGAGGTGTCTGCGTGCTGCAACGCGCTGACGTTCTATGCGAAGAAGGCGAAGCGGCTGCTCGGGGACCACCGCGAGCGCACCCGTCGGATTCGGACCGAGACGCACGTCCTCTCGCACCGTCCACTGGGAGTGGTGGGTGTCCTCAGTCCGGGTAGCCTCCCGCTGCTCCAGTCAGTGATCCCGACCGTCCAGGCCCTCATGTCGGGGAACACCGTGGTCTTGAAACCGTCAGAGGTCACGCCTCTGGTCGGGCTGGGTCTGGCCGAGCTGTTCGAGGCGGCCGGCTTGCCGGAAGGGGTCTTCCAGGTCCTCACCGGGGATGCCTCCACGGGTATGGCGCTCGTCGATGCAGGCTGCAACAGGATCTCGTTTGCAGGCTCGGCGCAGAGCGGGCGCAGTGTCGCGGAGGAGTGCGCGCGCAGGTCCATCTCGTGCAGACTCGAGCTCGGCGGAAACGACCCCTTGATCGTCTGTGACGACGCGGACTTGGAACGAGCGTCCCGCTGCGCCGTCTGGGGTGCGTTCGCGAACTCCGGGCAGAATTGCACGTCGATCGAGCGCGTCTACGTCGTGGAGAAAGTCGCGCAGCCCTTCGTCGATCGCGTCGTCGCGCTGACCCGTGTTCTGCGTCAGGGTCCGGAGTCCCGGGGAGAGGTCGACGTGGGCTCCCTGAGCTCGCCCGCGCGGCTCGATGTCATCGACCGGCAGGTCAGCGACGCGGTCGACAAGGGCGCGCGCGTGCTCACCGGCGGGCGGCGCAACCCTGGCTTCGAGGGCTACTTCTACGAGCCGACTGTGCTCGTGGACGTGAGCCACGCGATGACCATGATGCGCGCGGAGACCTTCGGGCCGACGCTACCCGTCCAGATCGTGAAGGACGAGGAGGAGGCCGTGCGTCTGGCCAGCAATTCGACCTACCGTCCGCGCGCGAGCTTGTGGACGCGAGATCGATACCGCGCCAGACAGCTTGCGAGTCGCATCGCTGCCGCTCGAGTCACGGTGAACAACGTGACCGCTTGGGTTCCGATCTCCGAGGGCTCGCCGGGCGCGATCCGGCAGAGCCATGTTGGCGCCGACGCGGGACTCGAGAGCTACAGCCACGTGCAATCTGTGGTGCGGCCGAGCTTTCGTCAACGGGAGCGCTCGCTCGCCTACCCGTACCGCACGAGTGCGCTGCGTGCCGAGCACCGCGCGTTGCGACTGCGCTACCTCTCGCCGCTCGGGAAGCTCCTCGGAAGCTGAGGCACGTGCGACTTCAGGAACTCGCCACCGCTCTCGGCCTCGCGTTCGAGGGGGATCCCGACCTCGAGATCCAGGGACTGGCCGGGCTGCGCGATGCGACCCCGTCGGAGCTGAGCTTTGTGACGGGGGAGCAGTACAGCAAGGACTTCGAAGCCTCCAAGGGCGCCGTGTTCCTCGCACCTCCCGACTTCGAGACGCGCGGCAGACCCTGCCTGCGAGCCACAGCTCCGTACGCGGAGTTCGCACGTGCCGTCGACATCCTCTATCCACGGGAGCGGCCGGCGCCCGGCACGCACAAGACCGCCGTCGTGGCCGCGGATGTCGTTCTCGGTCTGAACGTCTCGATCGGGGCCTACGCCGTGCTCGGCAGTCGCGTGCGGATCGGGGATCGCAGCTGCATTCACCCGCACGTGACGCTCTACCCCGGCGTTCGCATCGGCGTGGACTGCGAGATCCACTCCGGGGCCCAGCTGCGCGACGGGGTAACGCTCGGGGACCGCTGCGTCATCCAGAATGGCGCGGTGATCGGGGCAGAGGGTTTCGGCTTCGTCTTCCGGGAGGATGGTACACGAGTTCGTGTACCCCATCGCTGTCCGGTTGAGCTGGGCAATGACTGCGAGGTGGGCGCAAACTCCACGATCGATGCAGCCCACCCCGGACATTCCCGTCGCGGGCACTCGCAGGTGCGCACGCGCATCGGCGATGGCGTCAAGATCGACAACCTGACTCACGTGGGACACGGCTCGAGCATTGGGCCCGGCGCCACGCTCTGCGCGCAGGTCGGCCTGTCCGGCAGCAGCTCCGTTGGTGCGGGCGCCTTTCTTGCGGGGCAGGTGGGTGTGGGCGACAACGTGCACATCGGCGAGCGTACGCTGGTCGGCGGCAAGACCGGCGTCACGAGCGACGTCGGGCCAGACATGCAGGTTCTCGGCTATCCGCACATGGAGCGCAGGCTGTGGGGCCGCGTGATGGTCGCCTCCAAGCGCCTGCCGGAGCTCCTGCGCCGAGTGCGCGAGCTAGAGAAGAAGATCGACACAGACGACGAGGATTGACTCTCATGCCAGAGGTCCGGGGGGTACCGCTGCAGGAGATCCGTCGCAAGTACGCGAGCGGGTCCGGAAGGGTCACGAGCAAACTGCTGCGCTCTCTCCACGAGGATCCGCGCCTCGGCGCCCGCGACATCGCGTTGCAGCTCGAGCTGCGGCGCAAGCGCACCAACGCGGAGAGTCGCCGGCTGCGCCGACTTTTCCACATGGAGCGTGAGCTCCGCCTGCACGGCGTCGAGTGCATCGCAGGGGTCGACGAGGTCGGGATGGGACCCCTGGCCGGTCCCGTCGTCGCTGCCGCAGTCGTTCTTCCGCGGCGAACGCGACTCGATGGGTTGAACGACTCCAAGCTGCTCAGCGCCGCGGTCCGAGAGCGCCTCGATCTCGAGATTCGGGACTGTGCGCGAGGGCTCGGAATTGGCTGGGTCGAGCCGGGGGAAGTCGACCGTGTGAACGTCTACCAGGCGGGGTTACTCGCAATGCGGCGAGCGCTCGAAGCCCTCGAGGAGCCAGCGCAGATCGCACTCATCGATGGACGGCGCGTCCCGGGACTCGCGATGGAGCAGCGCGCCGTGGCAGGCGGCGATCGCAAGGTGGGATCGATCGCGGCGGCCTCCGTCGTTGCCAAGGTCTGGCGCGATCGCCGCATGCTGGAGCTCGATGCTCGCTACCCCGGCTATGGGTTCGCCAGGAACGCGGGCTACGGCACTGCGGAACACCTGCGCGCGCTCGTCTGGCGCGGACCGACTCCCGTCCACAGAAACTCCTTCGCTCCTGTGCGCAGCGCCCGCGAGGGAGCCTGAGTGCCTCACCTCGTCTTCGAGGGCGAACTGGACCTCCAATCGTGGGTGCGCGATTTTGCGCCGGTACTGCTCCGGAGCGGAGCAGACGTTCTGCGGGCGGACCGCGTCTATTTCGAGCGAGAGGGTCGCGATGTCCTGATCGAAGCGCTCGTCGTGGAGGCAGGCCGCAAGCTGTCGTTCTACGTGCGGATCTCGCGACACACGGATGGGTCGACGACATTGCGGGTCGATCCGCTGACGCATCCGGAACGCAGCCCGGGTCTCCGCAAGCTTGTCACTCATCTAGCGCGCGAGCTCTTACTCCGTGCGTCGGGAGCGAAGATCCGCTCGACGAACCTCGTGCTACCATCCGGCGAGTAGGAGAGGCCAGAGGACATGAGGATCGCGAACGACGTGACGAAGCTGATCGGCGGCACGCCGCTGGTAAGGTTGAACAGTGTGGCGGCCGGTGCGCCCGCGCGTATCGTCGCGAAGCTCGAAGGCTTCAACCCGGCCAGCAGCGTCAAGGACAGGCTCGGTCTCGCGATGATAGAGGCCGCGGAGCGTGAGGGGGTCATCGAGCCGGGAAAGTCTGTGATCATCGAGTCGACGTCCGGGAACACCGGCATCGCGCTCGCGATGGTCGCAGCGGCACGGGGCTACAAGCTCATCCTCACCATGCCGGACACTTTCTCGCTCGAGAGGCGGATCGTACTGCGCGCGTACGGGGCCAAGCTGGTTCTCACTGCCGGAGCGGACATGATGCAAGGTGCGGTGAAGGCAGCGGAACGCCTCGCCGCGAGGATTCCCAACAGCTTCATCCCGCAGCAGTTCAAAAACCCCGCGAACCCTGCCGTTCATCGAGAGACGACCGCACTCGAGCTCTGGCGCGACACGGACGGAGAGCTCGACTACGTCGTGGCTGGCGTCGGTACCGGTGGAACGATTACGGGGATTGCGCAGGTACTCAACGCGAAAAAGCCGGGCTTCAAAGCGATCGCGGTCGAGCCCGTGGAAGCCGCAGTGATCTCTGGTGGGAGTCCCGGCGAGCATCGCATCCAGGGTCTGGGCGCCGGCTTCATTCCCGACGTGCTCGAGACCGACGTGCTGGCCGGGGTGGTCCAGGTGAGCAGCGACGAGTCGATCGAGATGGCGCGGCGGCTGGCCGTGGAGGAGGGCATCCTGTCCGGGATCTCGTCGGGTGCTGCTGTCGTGGCCGCGCTCCGGGTGGCCGCAGAGCCCGAGGCCGCCGGCAAGTTGATCGTCGCGATCCTCCCGGACTTCGGCGAACGCTACCTCACGACCCCGCTCTTCGAGAGCCTGGCCTACGACGGGAGTGACGACGTCTAGCGAAGTTCGCCGAGCGCGTTCGAGCCATTGTTCCGCGTTGACAACCCTGCAGGTGTCGGGGAAACTGATCGCGCCCTGGAGGGTGACTACAGGTGACTCTCGAGGTGGCAGGAGCTTGCCGCGGTGCGTCGTAGCCGCGAGCAAAGGGGGAGTAGGGATGCAAGCGCTCAGCGAGCGTGTGAACTTGATTGTGACGGACCAGCTCGGCGTGGATAAGGAGTCGCTCTCTCCAGAGGCAAACCTGCTGGACGATCTTGGTGCGGACTCGCTCGACGTCGTGGAGCTCGTGATGGCGCTCGAAGAGGCGTTCGGCATCGAGGTGCCCGATGATGACGTCGAGAACATCCGCACGATTGGTGACATCGTGCAATACATCGAGGCGCGCGCCGAAGCGTGACCGTCGCTCGCACCGGCATTCGCGAGCCTAGCTGGGCCGCAGTCGCGATTGAGTGGGTGCAGGCAACTGGCTGAGATAGCGCTCTGGGAACTCCCAGCGTTTGGCCCAGTGCAGGATCTTCGCCAGGTACACGTCGCTCGGAGCGAAGCGGCTCTTCTCGCGCACGCTGTAGCTCGTGACCTCATGAACGCGATCGGCGTCGTCGATCACGCGCAGCACGACGCGATCATAGCCCCTCTCGAAGCGATCCAGGAGCGCGAAGTCGACGCGCTCGTAGACCACGCCCCAGACCTCGCTCTCTGGCTCGGGGACGACGTCAGCGGCACCACCCGACCAGCGGGTGGAGTAGTGAGTAAAGTCGAGCCGGTGGTCTGGCAGCCGCGCGCGAAAGCGCAGCGTCGATCCGGGACAGCGTTCGCGCATCTGCTCCGCGTCGAGGTTGGAGCCATAGGCGAAGTAGAGCTGCTCTGTCATTCTCGTCGGGACCTCGTTCCGCCGTATTCGGAGACAGGAATCATCGCGGAGCGGGGCCGGCTAGTGCAAGTGCGAGGCGAACGGCCGTGACGGTCGACTGGGACGAGCTCGAACGAGAGGTCCAGCTGGCATTCGGCAACCTCCCGGGCCTCCGCATGGACCGCGATCGGATCGAGCGCACACGCGCCGAGATCGCCGCCGGTAGCATCGGGAAACGGCAGAACCGGATCACGGGCCGCATCGAGCCCGCCCGCCTGCAAGATCTCGACAGGCTCGGGCTCTTCTCGGAATCCGAGCTGGAGAGCTACTCCGAGCTGGGAGGCCGCGCGCTCGAGGCAGGTGAGGTGGCTGCGGCAGTTCTCAACGGCGGGATGGCAACGCGCTTTGGCGGCGCGGTGAAGGGAATGGTTCCGGTGCTCGGCGAGAGGACCTTTCTCGAGCTCAAGCTCGAGCAGGCGCGTAGCCTGAGTCCAGCTCCATTCGTGATCATGAACAGCTTTGCGACGTCTGCCGCGACGGAGCGTTTCCTCAGCGAAAAGAAGCTCGGGGCGGACACGCGCACCTTTCTTCAGGGCTTGTCACTACGTCTCACGCCGAGCGGCGACATCTTCCGCGATCGGTCGGGAGCGGTCTCCCCCTACGCGCCGGGCCACGGAGACTTCGCCGACTTCATCCGTGAGTCCGGTACCCTTGCGCTGCTGCGAGACCGCGGCGTGCGACTGCTCGTGCTATCCAATATCGACAACCTCGGTGCCGTGCTCGATCCGACGATTGTCGGCTACCACATCGCGCACGAAAGCCCGCTCACCGTCGAGGTAACCGAGAGCCTGCCAGGGGATGCGGGCGGCGCGCCCGCCTTCGTGGACGGCGGGCTGCAGGTCGTCGAGAGCTTCCGCTGGCCAGAGGGCTTCGACACCGAGTCACTCGAGGTCATCGCTACGAACACGTTCGTGATCTCGGTCGAGCTACTCGCAGAGCCGCACCCCCTGACGTGGTTCTACGTCGAGAAGGACGTCGAGGGTCGCACCGCCGTCCAGATGGAACGCCTCATCAACGAGCTCTCTGCGCACGCCCCCACAAACTACCTCGTCACCCCCCGCAGCGGCCCTCGCGGCCGCTTCTTCCCCACAAAAACCAAACAAGACCTCCACCAAATCCAAACCAACCAAGACCTCGCCAATCGTTACTAGGACCGTCCTCAAGTTCAGATTCCGTGGAGAACCGGCACCTCCTACGAGGCTTGGCAGCCATGCAAGCGCCGCGGAGCGGGGCGCGCAGCGAAGGGCGTAGCCCTGAGCGGAGGTGGGTGGCGCGCGACCGCTCGCGCGCCGGGTCCCGCAAGGCAGGTTGGCGGATAGAAGGAGCCGTGGTACACCGAGAGAGTGAGCGAGAAGCTGCTGCTGATCGATGCGAGCTCGTCGATTTTTCGTGCGTTCTATGCGATTCCGACGCTGACCAACGCAGCGGGCGTACCCACGAACGCGACGCTGGGCTTCACGACTATGGTGCAGAAGACGCTGCGGGAGACGACCCCTGACTATCTCGTCGTGGTGTGGGACGCGCCCGGCAAGAAGCGTCGGAAGCAGGTCTATCCGGAGTACAAGGCCACGCGCGACGTGACGCCCGATGACCTGAAGACGCAGTTCGCGAACATCCGCCGCATCGTTCGCGCGTACCGCTTTGCGTCGCTCGAGTACGAGGGCGAGGAGGCGGACGACGTGATTGCCACACTCGTTCGGGCCGCAACCGAGAAGGGTCTCGACGTCGAGATCGTGTCGACCGACAAGGACCTGATGCAGCTGGCGAGCGACCACGTCGTGGTGATCGACACCATGCGGGACCGCCGCTTCGGGCCGCGGGAAGTCGAGGCGCGCTTCGGTGTGCCTCCAGAGTCGGTGCTGGACCTCCGCTCTCTGGTCGGAGACAGCTCGGACAACATCCCCGGGGTGAAGGGGATCGGCGAGAAGGGGGCGGCCAAGCTGATCAAAGAGTTCGGCTCGCTCGACCAGCTGATCGAGAGGGTAGAAGAGATCCCGGCAAAGCGCGCTCGCGAGGCCCTGCGCGCTGGCGTCGACATGGCCCGGCTGTCCCGTGAGCTCTCGCGGCTGCGGGAGGACCTGCCGATCGAGCTCGACCTCGACAGCGCGCGGGTCGTGGAGTCCGATCGCGAGACGCTGATCGAGCTGTTTCGGGAGCTCGAGTTCAAGCGCTTGCTCGAGGAGCTTGACGCGGGCGCGCCCCCGACTCCCGCCGTGGAGACTCGTGTGCGGGTCGTGCAGGACCTGGCCGAGCTGGAGGCGCTGGCGGAGACGCTGTCGGGCGTAGCACGGCTCGGCCTGGCATGTGCCCTCGAGCCTGAGGACGCCATGCGCGGCGAGCTTGTCGCGGTCGCGCTGGCAGACCCCTCGGGCGACGCCTGGCTGATCAGCATGGCGCAGCTCGACCCAGCCAGAGCGCTGCCGTTGCTCCGAGCGCTGTTGGTGTCGGAGCAACGGACCTGGATCGGTTACGACCTCAAACGCTGCGCGAATGCTCTTGGTCGCCGCGGCATCGAGCTCGGCGGCGAGCTGCTCGACGTCTCGCTGGCCGCTTACGTCGCCGATCCCTCTCAGCAAGTGCAGCGGCCCGAGGTCCTGGTCCGGACCTACCTCGGCATCCAGCTTCCCTCGGCCGAGGACCGCTTTGGCAAGGGGGCCAAGCGCCGCACCGCACTGGAGGTGTCCGCGCCGGAGCTGGGCGAACACATGGGCGGCGAGACCGCACACGCCCTGCCGCTGCACGAGGCGGTCGAGGCCCAGCTCCGCGAGCGGGGCCAGCTGCCGCTCTACCGCGAGCTCGAGGTCCCCCTGATACCTGTGCTCTCGAAGATGGAGCGTGCCGGCGTTCGCATCGACCTGGCCAAGCTCTCGGCGCTGGACGTGCAGCTGACCGAGCGCCTGGGAGACATGGAGGTTCGGATCCACGGGCTGGCCGGAGCGCCTTTCAACATCGGCTCGCCCCGTCAGCTGCAGCACATCCTGTTCGAGCAGCTCAAGCTTCCGCCAACCAAGAAGACCAAGACGGGATTCTCGACCGATGAGTCGGTACTCGAGGACCTGGCTGCTCAGGGGCACGAGATCCCCGCCGAGATCTTGATGTACCGGCGGCTCTCAAAGCTGAAGAGCACCTACGTGGACGCGCTGCCCGAGCTGGTCAACCCGGAGACCGGGCGCATCCATACCACCTTCAATCAGATTGTCGCGGCGACCGGGCGTCTGTCTTCCCAGAACCCGAATCTCCAGAACATCCCGATCCGCACGCCGGAGGGGCAGGAGATCCGCACCGCCTTCATCCCTGCGGAGGGCCGCCTGCTGGTCTCGGCGGATTACAGCCAGATCGAGTTGCGCGTCCTGGCTCACTTCTCGGAGGACCAGGGCCTGGTGGAGGCGTTTCGCCAGGGCGCCGACATCCACGTGCGAACGGCCTCGCAGGTCTTCGGGGTGAGTGAGGAGGAGGTCTCCGCCGAGCAGCGCTCGCGCACCAAGGCCATCAATTTCGGCATCATCTACGGTCAGTCGTCCTTCGGTCTGGCCCGCAGCCTTGGAATCGCCCAGTCCGAGGCCGCGGCCCACATCAAGGCCTACTTCGAGCGCTATCCCGGGGTGAGGGCCTTTCTGGACCGCGCCGTGGCCGACGCGCGCCTGCGGGGGTACGCTGAAACGCTCTACGGGAGGAGACGTTACCTGCCGGACCTGCACGCCCGAAACCGCGTCCAGAAGGCCGCCGCGGAACGCATGGCCACGAATTCGGTTCTGCAGGGTACGGCCGCGGATCTGATCAAGAAGGCAATGGTCGAAATCGACCGAAAACTCGAGCTTCGGGGGGCTCCGGAGGCCCAGATGATCCTTCAGGTCCACGATGAGCTAGTCTTCGAGGTTCAGACGGCGGATCTCGCCCCGCTCCAGGAGCTCGTGCGCGAGGAGATGCGCTCGGTCGCCGAGCTCGTGGTACCGCTCGATGTGCACATTGGCTCAGGGGGCAGCTGGATCGAGGCTCACTGAGCCTATCTATGGAAAAAATGGCCGAATTTCGCTCCCCCGGTGAGCGTCGAAGCGTGCGGGATGATGGATCAGGGACCAGCAGGACTAAGGCCCCAGCCGTGGAAGCCCCCGCAGTGGAAGCGCCCGCATTGGAAGCGGTAGGGACGCTGGGTCAGTTGCCGGGGGTTCTGGCGGAGGCGACCGAAAGCTCCGACCGGGACCTCGTGCTGGAGGCCAAGAAGGGCAGTCACTCCGCCTTCGAGGCCCTGATCCGGCGCTACTCGGAGCGTGCGTACCGCGTTGCCTACCGCGTCGTCCGGGATCCTGACGCTGCCGACGAGGTGCTTCAAGAAGCGCTGATCAAAGCCTACCGCGGGCTGCCACGCTTCGAGTTCCGCTCCTCGTTCTACACCTGGCTGTATCGGATCGTCGTCAACCTGGCCCTCGATCGGCGCCGCCAGGCCAAGCGGGCACCCTCCGTCGAGTGGGAAGATGCGCTCGCCGTTGAGCTGGACCCGCGCGGCATCGTGCCCGGCGAGGCCGATCCGGAGCTCTCCGCGTTGCGAGCGCAGGTTCGAGAGCTGGTGTCCAGAGGTGTCCAGGAGCTGCCCGACGGACAGCGCGAGGTGCTCCTGCTACGAGAGGTCGAGGACCTCTCGTACGAAGAGATCGCAAAAACGATGGGGATCTCCAAAGGGACGGTGATGAGTCGCTTGCACTACGCGCGCAAGAAGATGATCACCTTCCTGGAGGCCCATGACGTAGCCCCCAAGGACGTTGTTTGATGAGACGAAGAGTCGAGAAGAGGATCGAGGCCTTCCGGGATGGAGCTCTCTCCCGCTCCGAGGACGAGCGAGTCGAGCGACTGCTCCGCACAGACCCGGCAAGCGACCGCCATCTGCGTCAGACCAAGGCCCTTGGCGGGATGATTCGTGAGGCTTGGGCCGAGGGGCCGCCCGGGCCAACTCCCGAGCACCTGCTCGCAGCCCTGCGTCCGGCGATGGCCCGCGTGGACGCCGAGCGCGCAGAAGCCTCCTTGTCGGAGCGGATACTTGAGCAGCTCGTGAGCTGGGCGCGTCCCGCAGCGACTGCGGCAGTTGCGAGTGCTGCCGCTGTGGCGCTGTTCCTGCTGCTGCCGAGCTCGACGCCGCAGCGCCCAGCGTCGTCTACCGGGGCTGGTGTGGCCGCCACCTCGCGCACTCCAGCGCCGGGAATCGAGGCGGTCGCCCTCACACAGCAGATGCCTGCGGTCTTTGAGGATGGTGTGGCTCTGAACGTGGGTGTTCCGCAGTCGATCTACGACCTCGCGCAGGGGGATACTCCGCTCATGCTATTCGAGGCCGACGACGGCGCGACCGTGATCTGGCTGCTCGCGGAGGCGACCCGCCCAGGTGATCTCCAGGCGGGCGGGGGGTGGGGATGAGCATGCGTCACACGGTCCTTCAGCGCTCGACCTTGCTGGCGTGTGCGGCCAGCTTCCTCTTTGCCGGAGCCGCCTCGGCGCAACAGGCCGCGCCCGACATTCCCCCGGTGACCTTCAAGATCTCGCTCGCGCATGCCCTGCCCCAAGAAGGGGGCATCTCACCCGACTGCGTCGAGCTCTCCAGGCGGCTGCCCATGCGCTTTGGTTCGATCACGCGCTGCGCACCGACCGTCTTCCGCGTTCCCTTCGGTGAGCAGGCCGAGCTCGCGCTTCCGACGGGGTCCAGTATTCGGGTCTTGCCGGTCACGGTACTTCGCGATCACCTCCACATGCAGGTCGAGCTTCCGGGGGTCGTCAACACCCGCTTGCAGATGCGGCACGGACGTCCAGTGATCGTCGGTGGCCTCCCTCACGAAGGCGGCCTCTTGATTATTCAGGTCGTCCCCGAGTTCGCCGACTACCTGAAGGACCCGGCTCGCCCATCGGGGCGCCGCCCGGCGACGAGTGGTCCGGAGCTCATCGAGGTCAACTCGAACGAGGATCCGTAAGCGAGTCCTCCGCCTCCCCTACCGCTCGTTCGTACGCGGCCACGCTCGCGGACAGCGTGTAGCGTCGGAGCTCCGGAAGGCGTCTCGCGACGAAGGCAAGTGCGGCCAGACTTGCTGCCCCTCCGCTCACGACGGCGAACGTCGCGTTCGTGAGCGCCGCGACGAAGCCCGACTCCACGGCGCCCAGCTGGTTTGAAGCGCCGATGAAGATCATGTTGACGGAGCTCACGCGACCCCTGAGCGCGTCGGGTGTGGAGAGCTGGATGGCGATGCCGCGGATCACGACGCTCACATAGTCCGCCATGCCGACCGCCATGTACGCCGCGACCGAGAACGGGAAGGAGCGGGACAGGCCGAAGACGATGGTCGCCACGCCAAAGACCGCGATCGCGACGATCAGGGCCCGACCCAGGCGCTGGATGGGGGGCAGGATCATGAGCAGGATCCACATGAGAAAGGCTCCGACCTCGAGCGAGGCCGCGAGGATCCCGTAGCCCACGTCGCCGGCGCCGAGAATGTCCTTGGCGTAGATGGGGAGCAGCGCGACGGCGCCGCCGAAGAGAACTGCGAACATGTCGAGGCTCATGCAGCCGAGCACGACCTGGTTGTTGCGCACGTAGGCCAACCCTTCCGCAATCGCCGCCCAGCTCACCCGTTGTGGCGGGCCGTCGAGCGGGCGCGGTCGAAGCAGGGCCAAACCCACGAGCGCGATCAGCCCGAAGGCGAAGTGCATGCCGTATGCAGCGCCCCGTCCCACGGTGGCGACGACGACACCCTGCAGCGCGGGTCCGGTCATGAACGCGATCATCTGCACGCCGGTGTAGAGTGTGACCGACGCCGGGAACAGGTCTCTCGGGACCAGGCTTGGTAGCAGCGCGGTCCGCGCAGGGTTCTCGAAGGCGCCCGCGACAGCGATCACGAAGACGAGCCCGTAGATGAGCGGCAGGCTGTCGTTTCCCTGGGACGTGGCCACGTACAGGACCGCCGTACAGCCCAGCGAAATCGCCTCTGCAAGGATCGCGATTTTTCGCCGGTCGTAGCTGTCCGCTACCGCGCCGCCGACCAGGCTCAGGCCGAGGGCTGGGAGGAACTGGACGAGTCCCACGAGCCCCAGGTGAAACGCGGAGCCCGAGATCTCGTGCACGTGCCACAGGATCTGCATGCGCAGCAGCGTCATTCCCACGCCTGAGAAGAAGCGGCTCGCGACGTAGAGTCGGAAGCCGGGGACGGCGAGTGGGGCAAAGCGGTGGGGAATCGACATCGGGTTCCTCGAGACGGGCGAGTGTACAGCGGCAGGCAAGCGCCGCTGTTGGAGTCAGTCGAGGTCCGAACCCCCGGGCCCCGTGGCCCCGTCTGGCGGGCGTGTCGGAGTGCCGTCGATGTTGCGCACTATGACGGTAGAGCCGTCGACGAGCGACGTGTGACCGCGGGTCACGACCTGATCCCGGGCGTCGAGTCCGCTCACTACCTCGACCCGACCGTTGCGAAACGCGCCGGTCTGCACGAACTCACCGACGCTGATGAAGCGCCGGGCAACGAGCCCGCTGAACGGCGCTCGAACGCTCGCATCGCCCAGGGCACGCTCGGCCACCCCCGCGCGGGCCCGCGCGGCGCTCAGGGCGCGAGTCCGCAAGCTGCAGCTGAGTCTCCGCCTGGTCGAGATCCGCTTCCGACGCGACGCTCCGCCGGTGGAGCTCGCGCACCCGCTCGGCCTCGCGGCGCTGCTCACGGAGGGCCGTCTCGGCTTCGACGAGTCCCGCGCGCGTGGTCAACAGCTCGAGCTCGCGGCGCTCGGGATCGATCTCCACCACGGTCGCTCCCTCCTCGGCCGCGGAGCCCTCGTTGAGCACGATCTGCGTGATCCGTCCGCTGATCTCCGATGCGATCTCGGCATGCTGCAGGGCGAGAACCTCACCGCTTGCGTCGATCTGATCCTCGAGGTCGATCGAGAGCACTGGAGCGGTCGCCACGGGTGGCGCCGAGACGACTCGACGCTCCTGCTCAGAAGAGCAGGCGAAGAACCCGGCGAGCAGAACGCCCAGCGCCGCGAGGAGAGCGCGCGGCATCAGGGCCTCCCCTCGAGCATTCCTCGCAGCAGCACCTCGATGGCCCCTTCGGTCAGGTCCTTTGACCAGGGGTCATCGGATCGAGAACTCGTCCCCGCCGTCCTCCAGCATCAGGGCCTCGGTGGCGTCGAGCATGGCGCGGCGGGCTTCTTGCCGGTGGCGCCGGTGTCGAGCTCGAGCGAGTGGTGATCCCATCAGATGACGGAGTATAACAGTGTGCAGGTGTTGGAACATCGCTATACGCGTGCGCTCGTGAGCAGAGCGGGGGATCCTGAATGAGAGTCCGGCCGAGTCAGCGGGCGCGGAACGTCCGTCACTCACCGATTCGCAGCATGACGGTTGAGTGTGCCCGGGTGGCGGGCGTGAACCTCGCGCAGGGTGTCTGCGATACGCCCGTGCCCCATGCGGTCCGACGCGCGGCGCAGGCCGCCATCGAGGAGGGCGCCAACACCTACTCGCGCTACGACGGCCTGGAGGAGCTCCGCCGTGCGTTGGCGGGGAAGATGAAGCGCGACAACGGGCTCGAGTACGACCCCGAGGGCGAGATCCTCGTGACGAGCGGAGCGACCGGGGCCTTCTACGTCGCAGCCCTCGCGCTGCTCGAGCCGGGCGACGAGGTCATCCTGTTCGAGCCCTACTACGGCTACCACCTCGATACGCTCTTCGCCCTCGACGTGACGCCTGTTTGCGTGCGGCTGCCGAGGCCCGACTGGTCGTTCCAGGTCGAGGACCTGGAGGCCTCGATCACGCCGCGCACGCGCGCCATCGTGATCAACACACCCGTGAACCCCTCGGGAAAGATCTTCAGTCGGGAGGAGCTCGTAGAGCTGGGTCGCGTGGCGGAGCGCCACGATCTGCTGCTCTTGACCGACGAGGTGTATGAGCACTTCGTGTTCGACGGCCTCGAGCACGTGAGCCCGGCCAGCCTGCCCGGCTTGCGCGAACGCACCGTCACGATGAACGCCCTCTCGAAGACCTTCGCCGTCACTGGCTGGCGCGTTGGCTGGATTGCCGCGGACCGGCCCTTGGCGACCCACTTTGGGGCGCTGAACGACCTGGTGTACGTGTGCCCGCCGACCCCCCTGCAGCTCGGGGCTGCGCGCGCGCTCGAGCAGCTCGGCCCGGAGTACTACACTGCAATAGGTCGCGAGTTCGAACCGAGGCGAGATCGGCTGTGCGCCGCCCTCGAGCGCGCGGGACTCGAGCCGTACCCGCCGCAGGGATCGTACTTCGTCCTGGCGGACATCTCCCGGCTGCCAGGAAGCACGGGCGAGGCGCGTGCCATGCACCTGCTCGAGCAGGTGGGGGTAGCTGCGGTGCCGGGGGAGGCCTTCTACCACGACGAGGAGGGTCACGAGCTGGCGCGCTTCTGCTTCGGGAAGACCGACGAGGATCTCGACGAGGCGTGCCGACGGCTAGACAAGCTGTAGCGATGGGCGAGGACGATCCGATGCGCGTCCAGCCTTACGTGGGAACGCTGGGCCACGCGTCAGGCTAGCGACCGCCTTGGGCGCCCCTGTCTAGAGAGAGGCGCGGGCTTCTCCGGGCACGTCCGACGGATCGAGCAATCCGTAGCGCCGCCACCCCTTTCTGAGTAGCCAGGTGTGAGCGGGCGCGACCGGAGCCCCGCTCGCTCCGGGCGCCCGTCCTCTTCGCCAGCCGTCAAACCAGTGCCCCGACGAGGCCGGGTCCACCGTCGCGAGTGAGGAGCCGCAATGCCTCGCCGCGTTGAGCAGGACGTAGCGCACCGCGTTCCGAACCTCGCGTGGGGTCTTCAGGACCCGCATGTGGTACCGGTCTGCCAGCAGGCCACCCCGCCGGCCGAACGCGCGCCGCATTGCCCAGGCCATCCTCCTGCTGAGAGACTTCATCCCGCGACCGAGTGCATGCCGATCATTTGCCTCGACGATGAGGTGCGCGTGATTCCGCAGGAGCGCGTAGTGCACTAACCGAAACTCCCCCCTGTCGCACCCACGCGCCAGCGTCCCCTCGAACGCCCGCACAAACGCCGGAGCCCGCAACGACGGAACCCCCTCGCGTACCCGGAGCGTCACGTGGCAAGGGTATCGCGACGCCAGCTTCGGCCGACTCCGGTGCCGAACCAGGGGATCGGCCCCCGGCTTGCGTCCCGCCCCCTCACGCCGCCCCCCATGCCGCGCCAGAGGCCGTAGATCAAGGGAGAGCTGTGTCTTTGATTTCTTCACCCTATCACCGATTGGTGTAGATTAGGGCTTTCTATTGAATATGTCAAGGGGTATGAACCGGGTACATAGGTAACAGACAGCGCTTTCGAGTCAGCCGGAAGACCGGCTACAAGTGCGCCGGCGCTTCGAGGAGGAGAGGGCAGACGGTCTTCGAGACCGGTCCCGGCTCCGCGTCGGTGTAAGCATCGGATCCCTGATGACGTAGCTGCCGACCTGGTACGGGTGCGGCGGGGGGACCTTGTCGATGGTTGACATTTCAGACCCTGAACACCGCTCGCACACTGAGCTGTGGTTACCGAGGGGAGGCGATGCCAACGGTGGAGACGTCAGCCGCGTCAAGAGCGGGCGCTTCGGTGCTAGCCGCGGGTCGGGCTACAAGTGGCCCCGGATCTGACGCTTCATTCGACTAGAGGAAGCGCGGGAGCACCTTCTCCGTGAACAGCATGAAGGTACCGTGGGAGAGCGGCGCGCACAGCAGGTAGTCCAGGAACATCTCCTCGCGAAGCTGCTCGATCTTGTCGCCGACGGCCTCGGGAGTACCGTGGATGATCACGTCGTTCAGGTAGCGCTCGACGGGATCGCCATCGGTTTCGAAGGCACCGCGCACACCCCCGCGCTGTGCGGCGTTCGCATAGGCCCCGACGGTCCAGCCAGCACCGCTGCGCGCGATTTGCTCGGCTTCCGCAGCCGTCTCTCCGATGGCGAGCAGGCGCGCCATCGGAATCTCGCGTCCCTCGATGGAGTGTCCATGCTTCTCCAGCGCCTCTCGGTAGCGCTCCCGCTTCGCGGCGATGTCGCGGTGGGCGGAGTGTGGGTCGAGCATGATTGTGTAGCCGCGCTCACCCGACCACGCGATCGCCTCGGGGGAGGTGGAGGCGAGCCACACCGGAGGGTGCGGCTTCTGCATCGGCTTGGGCAAGACCTCGATGTCATCGAAGTGAAAGTAGTCGCCATGGTAGGTGATGCGGTCTTTTCGCCAGGCCTCGAGCACGATGTCGACAGCTTCCCGGAAGCGCGGGTAGCTCTCCTCCCTCGGCACGTTGAAGGCCCGGAACTCGGTCATGTCGAAGCCGCGTCCGGCTCCCCAGTTCACGCGTCCGCCCGAGAGCACGTCGAGCAGGGCGACCTCCTCGGCCAGGCGCAACGGATGGTAGAACGCCGCAAGTGATACCGCTGTGCCGATGCGCAAGTTGCGCGTCCGTCCCGCCACGTGCATGCCCATGAGATGCACGGAAGGGCACACGCTGTACGTGTTGAAGTGGTGCTCCGCGAGCCAGACGGCGTCGTAGCCGGTCTGATCCATGATGTCGATGCGCTGGAGCGCGCGCTCGTATACGGTCTCGAGGGGTACGCGCCGCTCGGGCCAGCTGAAGAACTGAAGGACGCCGGCCTTCATGCGACCACTGCGCTGCGGGTGCGCTGGAGCATCACTACGGCGACGTTAAGCAGCTGCTCCGCCCACGTCAAGCAGGGTGCCGGGCGGGTAGTCCGACCGCCCCGAGCCGCTTGCCGGCGAGGTATACTCGTCCGAGAAGGAGACCCCATGAGCATCCTGGAGCGGTTTCAGGCCTACGCGGACGCATTCGAGGAGAGCTACAAAGACGACGACTGGTCGCGCATCGCCCAGTACTTTACAGAGGACGCGGTCTACGCGGGCGAGCCCGATGCAGATCCCGACGACCCCGCTGCCACCGCAAAGGGCCGCGAGGCCGTGCTGACCAAGCTGAAGAACTCCGTCGACGGCTTCGACCGGCGAATGGACAGCCGCACGCTGGAACTCCATTCGCCCACGCTGGTCGGCGACATACTCACGACAAGCTTTCGGGTGAGCCTCAGGAAAACGGGCACCCCCGACCTCGTGTTCTCTGGAAAGGAGGCGGCCACCTTCGAAGGCGACCGCATCGCCTTGCTGAAAGACACTCTCGATCCCGATTCAGAGCAGGTCCTGAACAAATGGCTGGCTGAGAACGGAGCTGCCCTGGCCTGATCCGCTACAGAAACACGTCGGATGGGGGGTCGTTCGGGCGGAGCTGGTAGTGGCCGAAGAGGCGGGCGGCGCGGTCCAGGTTGTTGATGGCGTGGGCGCGCATGGCGTGGACGTCGCGGAAGAAGCGCTGGAGCGGGTTGTCCAGGTAGATGGCATGGCCGCCAGCCGCCTCGAACAGGCGGTCTACGGCGCGGACGCTGCGCGCGACCGCGTTTGCGGCGGCGAAGCGCGTGCGCACGCGGAGCTCCATCGGGATCTCCGTCCCATCGTGGACCAGGGTCGTCATTCGGCCCCACAGCTCGCGCATCTCGCTCCGCGACGCTGCGATCTCTCCTGCTGTCTCCGCGAGGTGCACCTGCGCAAAAGGATCCTCCGCCACCGTCCCGCGTGAATAGGCCGAGCGCTTCTCGCACATCTGCTCGCGGTAGGCATCGAGCGCACCCTGAGCGGCCCCGATGGCCGGCCCGACGAGGCCCCAAGCGAACACGCAGCCCCACGGTAGCCGGTAGAGCGGGCCGGGGTTCGCGGTCCGCCCGGGATTCCGCAGCTGGAACGCGTCGAGGAAGCGGTGCGTGCGGTGCTCGGGAACGAAGGCATCGTCCACGACGATGTCCTTGCTCCCGGTTCCGGCCAGACCCGCGACGTGCCAGGTATCGTCGATCGTGTAGTCGCTGTGGGGCAGCAGGAATGTCCGCATGTCGCGGGATCCGTCGGCGTTCGGGACGAAGCCGCCAAGGAAGACCCAGGTGCAGGCGTCGCAACCGCTCGAGAAGGACCAGCGGCCTCGAATGCGGAACCCGCCGGCGATGGGCTCGACGCTTCCCGTGGGCGCGTACGAGGAGCTGATCGCCGTGTCGGGGTCCTCCTCCCAGACATCTCGCTGCGCCTGCTCGGGGAACAGGGCCAGCTGCCATGGGTGGACGCCGAGCACCGCGAGCACCCAACCGGTGGAGGGGCAGGCGGCTGCAACCTCCGCGGTGGCCTCGTAAAAGCCCAGCGGATCGAGCTCGAGACCTCCCCACGACCGGGGCTGGAGCGCGCGCATCAGGCCCGCCTGGTGGAGCGCGGCCACGGTGTCCTCGGGGACGCGCCGCAGCTGCTCCGTCTCCGCCGCACGCGCCCCCAGCTGTGGCAGCAGCTTGCGCGTTCGTTCTAGGAGCTCTAGCGCGTCCACTCCGCTAGCCGTTCTCGTAAATGACCAGGCTGGGGACGTCGCTTGCTCATCGTTGCTCTCTCCTGCGCCTCGCAGTATACCGGCGTGGGCTCGCCGACTTCCCACTCCCCACCGCGGCCCCTTTGCGCCGGGTCGAGGGATGCCTGAGCACCTCGACCCTCTGCTCGTTCGGCGTGTAGAATTCGCGGGTGCCACAGGCCGAAGCGATCGAGCTGCGCGTGAACGGTGAGGATCGTGCCGTTGAAGTGGACGCGGCGACACCACTCCTCTACGTGCTCCGCAACGATCTAGGGCTCCTCGCGGCGAAGTTTGGCTGTGGCCTCGAGCAGTGCGGGTCCTGTACCGTGATTGTCGGGGGCGAGGCCGTTCACTCCTGTACGCTACCGCTGGGTCAGGTGGGAGAACGCGAGGTCCAGACCGTCGAAGGACTCGCGAATGGCTCCGCGCTCCACCCCTTGCAACGCGCGTTTCTGGAAGAGCAGGCAGCCCAGTGTGCCTACTGTGTTCCCGGCATCCTGATGGCGGCCGCGGCGCTGCTCGCGTGGAACGACGATCCGAGTGACGCTGATGTGTGTCGAGCACTCTCTCAGAACCTGTGTCGCTGCGGTGCACAGCCCCGCATGATTCGCGCGATCCAGCGTGCGGCCGAGGAAATGCGGGAGCACGCGGTATGACTCAGGACAGCGCGCGGGAGTCGCTGCTCGTCGTGAGCGCGCACGCCGCGGATTTCGTCTGGCACGCGGGCGGCGTGACCGCGCTCTACGCGAGCCGTGGCCACCGTGCGACCGTGGTGTGTCTGACCTTCGGCGAGCGCGGCGAGTCCGCAAAGTTCTGGCGTGAGGGGATGACGCTGCCAGAGATCAAGATCGCCCGGCGTGTCGAGGCGGAGGAGGCCGCGTCAGCGCTCGGCGGTGAGCTCCATTGCTTCGACGCGAACGACTATCCGCTCGACGAGAGCCCGGAGCTGCTCGACCGACTCGTCAAGCTCTACCGGGAGGTGCAGCCGACGCTGGTGATCACACACACGGCGATCGATCCCTACAACATGGACCACGTGATGGCGAACCAGCTAGCGGCGAAGGCGCGGATCATCGCGCAGGCCCCGGGCTACGACCCTGACAGCGAGGTGATCGGCGCTCCGCCCCTGTTCCTGATGGAGCCACACCAGACCGAGATGTGCCAGTTCCGCCCGGACGTGCTGCTCGATATCACCGAGGTATGGCCGCGCAAGCGCGAGGCCATGGAGGTGATGCAAGCGCAGGAGTACCTATGGCAGTACTACACCGAGGTGGCGCGGCGCCGCGGTGTCCAGGCGCGGGGCAACTCGGCCCCGAACCTGGGCTTGAAGACGGACACCATGGCCGAGGCCTTCCAGCGCGTGTACCCGCAGGTCGCGAACGAGCTCAGCTGAGGAGGATCGGTGCAGCCATGACGTGGCTATACTTCGCGGGTGGCGCACATTGAAGAGCTCCTGGAGATCATGGCACAGCTCCGAGATCCCGAGCGGGGTTGTCCCTGGGATCAGGAGCAGACCTTCGAAACGATCGCTCCCTACACCATCGAAGAGGCCTACGAGGTAGAGGACGCGATCCGCAGAGCTGACTGGTCTGCGCTGCCAGCCGAGCTCGGAGACCTTCTGCTGCAGGTCGTGTTCCACGCCCAGATGGCGAGCGAAGAGGGCAAGTTCGGCTTCGAAGAGGTCGTTGAGGCGATCTGCCGGAAGCTGGTCCGACGGCACCCCAACGTGTTCGCCGACGAGGTTGTGCGCTCCGCCGAAGAGCAGAAAGAGAAGTGGGAGGAGATGAAGGCGGCAGAGCGCGCGGTCAGTGCTGGCGGTTCCGCGGCGGCGCTGGCCGGGATTCCCTTGGGACTTCCTGCCCTTACACGCGCTGCCAAGCTGCAGC
The DNA here is from genome assembly GCA_965247115.1 of Myxococcota bacterium. Lineage (GTDB taxonomy): Bacteria > Myxococcota_A > UBA9160 > SZUA-336 > SZUA-336 > JAUXJB01. The sequence continues at coordinate 1,010,547 of CBDFGR010000002.1, read as the reverse complement.
GGCGCGCCCGTCGGGTGGGCTTCCGGTGGCCCGGCGTTGCGGAGAGCCTGTCGAAGCTCGAGGAGGAGCTGGGCGAGCTCCGCGTTGCGGCGACGGAGTCCGATCCCGCTCGCATACTGGACGAGTTGGGCGACGTTCTCTTTGCCAGCGTCAGTGTCGCGACGGAGCTAGGCGTCGATCCCGAGACTGCGATTCGGGCGGCGAATGCGAAATTCGAGACGCGCTTCCGGCAGATGGAAGAGGCGCTCGCGACGCGGGGTGAGGAGTTCTCGTCGAAGTCCCCCAAAGAGCCGCTCGAGCTCTGGCGGGAGGCCAAGCGGGCGGAAGAGTAGACGAGAGCTACTCGCGTCCCACGAGCTCGAAGACCAGTCCCTCTCCTCCGGCGTCGACGCGAGCCCGCCCGCCCTTAGCCAGCTTCCCGAACAGGATTTCGTCCGCCAGCTTGTCCTTGAGCTCGGTCTGGATCACACGTCCGAGGGGACGCGCGCCGAACTTGGGGTCGTAGCCCTTCTCACCGAGCCAGCGGCGGGCGGCATCGGTGAGCTCGATCTTGATCTTCTTCTCGCGCAGCTGCACCTCGACCTCGGCGACGAACTTGTCGACCACGCGGCACATCACCTCTGGAGAGAGCTGGTTGAAGCGCACGATCTCGTCGAGCCGGTTGCGGAACTCCGGACTGAACAGGCGCTCGACGTCCTTCTTGCCGTCGCCCTTGGCCCCCTCGCCGAAGCCGATCGAGCGCTGCGCCATCTCTCGCGCGCCCACGTTCGACGTCATGATCAGCGTGACGTGGCGGAAGCTTGCCTCGCGGCCATGGTTGTCGGTCAGCGTGGCGTGATCCATCACCTGCAGCAGGATGTCGAACAGGTCCTGGTGCGCCTTCTCGATCTCATCGAGCAGCAGCACGGCGTACGGGTTGCGGCGCACGCCGTCGACCAGGATGCCGCCCTGATCGTAGCCGACGTAGCCCGGAGGAGCGCCGATCAGGCGCGCGACCGCGTGCTTCTCCATGTACTCGCTCATGTCGAAGCGCAGGAAGGGCACGTTCAGGCTGTTCGCGAGCTGCTTGGCGAGTTCCGTCTTCCCGACGCCGGTTGGTCCCATGAAGAGGAACGAGCCCACGGGCCGCTGGTCGCCGCCAAGCCCGGCACGCGTGCGCTTTACTGCTCGCACCACCGTCCGGATCGCCTCGTCCTGACCGAATAGGACCTTGCGCAGGTCTCCGTCCAGTCCCTCGAGCTGCACGCGGTCCGAGCTGCTTGCCGTCGGCAGCGGAATCCTCGCCATCCGCGAGACCAGCGACTCGACATCGCGCACCCCGACCGTCTTGCGCGTTTCGTCGCGCAGACGTACGGCGGCGCCCACCTCGTCCATCACGTCGATCGCCTTGTCCGGCAGGAAACGGTCCTGGAGGTGCCGCGCCGAGAGATCGGCGCAGGCGCGTAGCGCAGGGGAGGTGTAGTGGACGCCGTGGTGCTCCTCGTACCTGGATGCCAGCCCCTTCAGGATCTTCACGGTGTCGTCGACAGAGGGCTCGGGGATCTCGATCTTCTGGAAGCGTCGCGCTAGCGCGCGATCCTTCTCGAAGTGGCGGTACTCGCCGTAGGTGGTCGAGCCCATGCAGCGCAGCTCGCCCGACTGCAAGAGCGGCTTCAGCATGTTCGAGGCGTCGACCGTCGCACCTTGCGCCGCGCCGGCTCCCAGGATCGTATGGATCTCGTCGATGAACACGACGGGGTTCGGGCGCTCCTGCACGGCCTGAACCAGCGCCTTGAAGCGCGCCTCGAAGTCGCCCCGGTACTTGGTTCCGGCGAGCATCGCGCCCAGGTCCAGCGCGAAGATCTCCGCGCCTTGCAGATCCCGGGGCACTTCTCCGCTGTGGATCTTCTGGGCCAGCCCCTCCGCGATCGCGGTCTTTCCCACACCGGACTCGCCGACGAAGATCGGGTTGTTCTTGCGTCGCCGTGCCAGGACGTGGATGGCGCGCTCGAGCTCGATCTCGCGACCGATCAGCGGGTCGAGTTTTCCCTCGGCGGCGTAGTCGGTGAGATTCCTGGAGAAGGCCTCGAGAGGATCTGGGATCTCGCCATCCTCTTCCATGCCTGGCGGCGCCTGCCTTGGCTCACCCTCGCCTCCGAGCGCCTCGGGGCCGGGGAGCTTGGATATGCCGTGGGAGATGTACTTGAGCACGTCGAGCCGAGACGTTCCCTGTGCGCGCAAGAGCTCGACGGCGTGCGAGTCCGGCTCCTGGAAGAGCGCGGCGATCAGGTCGCCCGCCTCCACCTCCTCGCGCTCCGCGCTGTCGGCGTGAGCCATCGCGGCCTGGAGCACCCGATGGAACGAGATCGTCTGGCCGGTCTCGACGGGCTCTCCGCCTGGCTCCGAGTCGAGCTCATCGTTCAGGAAGCGGTCGAGATCCGACTTGAGCCGACGCAGATTCGCCCCGCTGTGCTTCAGCACCTCCGCGCCTCGGGTGTCGTGAATCAAGGCGTAGAGCAGGTGCTCGACGGTCACGTAGGCGTGACGCCGGGTCATCGCCTCCCGCACGGCGGAGTGCAGCGTCATCTGGAGCTCTCTCGAGATGTGGCTCACTCTGGCTCCGCTCCCGCGCGCAATGGGTAGCCGCGCTCCTCCGCCATCCGGTGCACGGCGGCGACCTTCGTTTCGGCGACCTCCAGCACGTAAACACCGGCCACGCCCTTTCCTCCCCTGTGAATCTGGAGCATCAGCTGCGTCGCCTCTGCAGGCCCTTTTTGAAACACTTGCTCGAGCAACCCTACGACAAACTCCATCGGCGTGTAACTGTCATTGAAGAGTATGACCTTGAAGCGCGCGGGTCGCTTGACCTCTCTCTTCTCCTCCGTGGCGAGCCCGCCCTCACGCTCGGGGTCCCCCCGGGGCCGCTGCGGCGGCTTTGGCCTGTCTGCCATCGGGCCTAGGATACAGGCACATGCTGGTGCGGCAAAGCCGCGAGCGGTGCAGCGGGGTAGACTCTGCAGAGATGGCGGAGATCGAGCTTCTCGAGGGTGTAGCCGAGCTGCCGCGCGACGAGTGGAACGCGCTCGTCGGCGACGAGTCGCCCTTCCTCGAGTGGGATTGGCTCGCCTCGCTGGAGCAGTCGGGTGCGGTGGGCCCGAGAACGGGCTGGGGTCCCCGCCCGCTGATCGCCAAGCAGGACGGTAAGATCGTCGCTGCTTGCCCGCTCTACGCCAAGGGTCACAGCCAGGGAGAGTTTGTCTTCGACTGGGGCTGGGCCGATGCCGCGGAGCGAGCTGGCATCAATTATTACCCCAAGCTTCTCGTCGGTGTGCCCTTTACACCGGTCACCGGCGCGCGCTTTCTGGTGGCCGCGGGTCAGGACAAGGCACACTGGATAGAGACCCTGGGGGCAGTGCTGCGAGAGATCTGTCAGCAGAACGAGCTGTCGGGAGTCCACGTGAATTTCTGCAAGCCGGAAGAGATCCGGCCGCTCGAGAAGCAGGGTTACCAGCGTCGCATGGGCCTGCAGTATCACTGGCGCAACTACGACTACGCCGACTTCGACGCGTACCTCGGGCGCTTTCGCAGCAAGCGTCGCAACCAGATCAAGCGCGAACGCCGTCAGCTGCGCGAGCAGGGTGTCACGATCGAGATGTTCACGGGCAGCGAAATCCCCGACGATCTGTTTCCAGCGATGTACCGCTTCTACCTGTCGACCATCCGCGCCCGCTCCTGGGGCCACCAGTACCTGAACGAGCGCTTCTTCGAGCTCCTGCGCGAGGGCTTTCGCGAGAGGCTCTGCTTCATCGTGGCTCGGCAGGCCGAGCGGGTGATCGCGGGAACCACGAACGTCGTGAAGGGAGACGCCTTGTACGGGCGCTACTGGGGTTGCGATCGGGAGCTGCGTCACCTCCACTTCAACGTCTGCTACTACGCTGCCGCCGAGTACTGCATTGAGCGCGGCCTGGCCCGCTTCGAGCCGGGCGCCGGCGGAGACTACAAGCAGCTGCGCGGTTTCGACGCCGAGCCCACCTGGAGCCTCCACTTTCTGACGGACTCGCGGCTGCACGACGCCGTGGCGCACTTTCTCGAAACGGAGCGGGGGGAGATGGCCGGCAACATCGACTGGATTCGGGACAATTCCGCGCTCAAGCCGTCGGAGGAGGCAAGCTGAGCGGCAGCGCCGCACTCACTCCAGCTGGTCTAGCAGAGACATCGCCTGGGCCTGGGTGAGCTGGGAGGCGTGAATGCTCGGCGGTGCACTCCCAGCAGGCGCGGTGGCAGGCTGCCGCACCCGGGCCGGCGCGACAATCTCGAGAGGTCGATCGATCCAGCCGGCGGCCGTCACGGACTCCCCAGCATCGCCGACGCTCGCAGCGATGATGCGCCCCTCGTCGAGCGCGAAGGAGTTCTTGCGGCTCGCCACGATGCGATCCCTGTTGACGGAGCGACGCATGACCTCGACGTTTTCCGGGGTCCCTACCACCATCACGACGACCGGCTGCACCAACGGCGCCACGGAGGTCCTGGTCAGTAGATCCCTGGGATCTGGAACTCTCCAGCTCGGAGGCGACACGTAGAGCAGGTAGACAAGTCCCCCCACGACGACCGCTCCAATGGAGAACCCCCAGTCCCTCCCCATGCAGGTGCCATCGGCCACTCCGCCACCCGACTGAATCAAGTCTTGTCTTGTGGGACCCGGCCGCGGGCGTCCGCGGCCACCCACCTCCGCTCAGGGCTTCGCCCTTCGCTGCGCGCGCCGCTTCCGCGGCGCTTGCATAGTTGCCAAGCCCCCGAGGAGGTTGCCGGTTCTCCTCGGAATCCGAACTTGGGGACGGTCCTCAATCCGAACTTGTTTGGCCGAAGCCGGAACCTCTGGTCACTGAGGTGGGACTCTCAGGCACATTTGTTCATCTAGGCATCGCTGCGGTTGTCTCACGCCGAATAAGTTCGGATTAAGGACCGTCCCCAAGTTCGGTTTCTTGCCTCCGTCGTTCCGTGGGACCTCCCTGCAAGCGCCGCGGTACGCGGCGCGCGCAGCGAAGGGCGAAGCCCTGAGCGGAGGTGGGTGGCCGCGGACGCCCGCGGCCGGGTCCCACAAGACCCGGTCCCACAAGCCACAAGTCTAGTTGGCGACCCTGGCGGCGATCAGATCATGGACTTTCTGGGTGAGCTCGGAGACGGAGAGATCTGCAAACTCGGTGGGCGGGATGGCGTCCAGGACGGTGACTCGGATTGCGTGTCGGCCCCGCAGCAGGAAGCCTCGCTTGGGCAGGGCATCCGCGGTTCCGTCGAGTGCGATGGGCAGGATGGCCGATTGTGTGCTCTTGGCGAGCTCGAAGGCCCCTGTCTTGAAGGCGCGGAGCCGCCCGTTCGGGGAACGAGTGCCCTCGGGGAACATCATGATCGAGTTTCCGCCGGCGAGCGCGGCCTCGCATTCTCGCATCATGCGGATCGCGCTCGCGCGGCTGCCGCGGATCAGCCGGATGTAGCGGTTCAGCGACATGTTCCAGCCAACGAGGGGAATCCGGAAGTTCTCGATCTTGGAGACCCACTTGAAGTGGGTGCGCAGGCGGAACAGCACCAGGATGTCCAGCAAGGACAGGTGATTGCAAACCATCACGTATGTCTGGTCCCGCCGGATCTTGTCCAGTCCGCGCAGGTCGACGAGCCACGCGGGGTTCATCCACGTATACAGCGAGGCCCACACGCAGGTGAAGCGGTGCAGCCAGATCCTCTTCGGATCGAAGGGGGCGGTCACCGCCCAGATCAGCACTGCGACGGGGAACGCGACGAGGGAGCTCAGGGCCATGAAGAGCCAGAAGCAGGCGGAGTACAGCGGTCGCATTCCAGGGCATTTTCGCAGACACATCGAGAATGGGCGAGTGGGGCGCCGTGCCCCGAGCTCGCGCAGCGTCTCGCCGCGTGGCGGGCGGGCTCTAGTCCTCGTCGCCGCGGGGGAGAATCTGGCTAACGATGCTCGGCTTGAGCTCGCCGTCATCGAGTACCTCGATCATCGGCAGGCTCTCGACGAGGCTACGGAGGTTCTGCTCGGCGCCGGGCTCCACCCATTCGAAGCGGAGGGCCAGCCCCCTTTCCCCGTCGTCGCGAACGACGATGGCCTCGACCAGGAACGGATCTGTGCGCGGATGAATCGCCAGTCGTAGGTGGTCGCCCACGTGAAGATCCGGATTTGCCTCTACCCGCATGCCACCCTCCGAGACGTCGAGGCCGAGCAGTGCATACGCCGCCGACTCTGACATGGCCATGACCCGACTGCCGTAGCTACTGCGCGAGTGCTCGCGCTCCTTCGCAGTCTCGTCTTCCGCTTCCCCACCCTCGCTGGTCGGGAGAACGGCTGGACCACTCGAGCGCTCGATCAGGACGGCGCGCAGCCGCTTGCGGAGCTCAGCGTCGAGCGTTTCGAAGCTGATCCCCACGGAGGTGTCGCCCTCGTCCCCGCCCTCGGTGGTCGCGGGGCCCGTGCGCAGAACCGTCCCCGGGAGCTCAAAGGGCTCGCCGCCGGCCACTTCGCAGGGGATCTGGACCCAGACCTTCTCTTCCTTAGGGGGCGCCTGCTGAGTGAATAGACGGCAGCCGCGTGCCGACAGGTCGGTCAAGGTTCCGCTTCCAGTCGCTTTTCCGCTGCGGAACTCGACCTGATACCCAAACGCCTCGCGTCTCACGCGCCTCTTGTCGTGGCCGGAGTAGAGTGCGCGCAGCAACAGCAGCCTCAGCGCCACCGGATGGACCGGCTCGCGGACCAGGAGGTCGAAGCCCTTGAGCCGGAGCGGTGTCCTGTCCAGGCGGTCGTCTCCTGCGAGAAACACGATCCAAACAGCGCGCGGTGCGAGCGCCGAGACGCCGCGTCGGTACTGGTGGGCCTCGGCACGCTGGGCCGTGGTTACGAGCAGCTGCTCGGGCTCCGGCAGCGCGCTGTCGAGCTCGGGACTCTCGACGTGCTCGAAGCGTGCTCCGAGCTCGCCCAGCAGCTCCCGCGCGAGCCCGAGCTCACCGTCGTCCAGCACCAGCACCGATGGTCTTTTCATGGCGAGCCCTCTTCTTGCTGGACCCGGCCGCGGCCACCCGACTTCCCGCTCAGGTCTTCGGCCTTCGTTGCGCGCACCGCGCTTGCTGCTCCGGGCACTCCTATCGATCGGATGCCAGAGAGGAGGCTTGAGTACGTCTTGTGGGATCCGGCGCGTGGCCGGCGCGCTTGCTGAGAGGCGAGACTGTCGCGCATGGCGACGTCGCACATCTATGCGCTCCCGTGAACGCGATCGGCCTTTTCCAGATGCTGGAATCAGCTGCGGACTTTCGTAGACTCCGCACTCATCCGTGGGGCTCCAGTCGAGCAGGAGAGGAGCGTTGGAGGCGACCCAGCTCAGCAGTCAGATCGAAGCCCACGCGGACCTGGCTCGCCGGCTGACCGCAGAGGTGAGCAAGGTTCTGGTTGGTCAGGAGGCGATGGTCACCCGTCTGCTCACCGGTCTGCTCGCAGGTGGTCACATTCTGCTCGAGGGGGTGCCGGGACTGGCCAAGACGCTTGCGGTGCGCTCGCTCGCGCAGGCCATCGACACGGGCTTCTCCCGCATCCAGTTCACGCCCGACATGTTGCCCGCGGACGTGATTGGCACGGAGGTCTTCAATCCGCGAGACGCGACGTACAGCGTCAAGCAGGGCCCGATCTTCTCGAACCTGATTCTGGCCGACGAGATCAACCGTGCGCCTGCCAAAGTTCAGTCCGCCTTGCTCGAGGCGATGCAGGAGAAGCAAGCCACGATCGGCGGGCGCAGCTATCCGCTCGAGGATCCCTTCCTGGTGCTCGCCACGCAGAACCCGATCGAGCAGGAGGGGACCTACCCGCTGCCCGAGGCGCAGGTGGATCGCTTCATGCTGAAGGTGAGGGTTGACTACCCCTCTCGCGACGAGGAACGAAAGATCGTCGAGCGCATGGCGAGTGGCCGCCCTTTGCCGGAGGTGGAAAAGGTCACCAGCCCGGAGCAGATCCTGGCGGCACGTGAGCTGGTGGATGCGGTCTTCGTAGACGATAAGGTACGCGACTACATCGTCGAGCTCGTCCAGGCGACGCGCAATCCTGGCGAAGCCGAGCTCCCGTCACTCGAGGATATGATCGAGCTCGGGGCGAGCCCGCGCGCCTCGATCAGCCTGATGAAGGGCGCGAAGGTCAGCGCGTTCTTGCAGGGTCGGGACTACGCGACGCCGCACGACGTGAAGTCCCTCGCTCCCGACGTGCTCCGCCATCGGATCGTACCAACGTATGAAGCAGAGGCAGAGGGAAAGACGTCTGACGACCTGATCCAGGTCATTCTCGACGGGGTCCTGGTGCCCTAGCCGATCCGAACCATGTTGGCCCGCGAGATCATTCGACGTGTTCGCGAGATTCAGGTCCGAACGGGCCGTCAAGTCGCCGACGTGCTGGCCGGTGAGTACGGCTCGGTGTTCAAGGGCCGAGGCATCGAGTTCGACGAGGTGCGCCCGTACGTGCCCGGCGACGACGTGCGCACGATCGACTGGAACGTTACCGCTCGCATGGGCGAGCCTTTCGTGAAGCGTTACGTGGAAGACCGTCAGCTCACGCTCATGCTCATGGCGGATGTCTCCGCCTCGCAAGACTACGGCTCAGGGACGCGCTCCAAACGGGAGAGCACCGCCGAGCTGTGTGCGCTGCTTGCGTTCTCGGCCACGCGCAACGATGACAAGGTCGGACTCACGCTCTTTCACAGCGGGATCGAGAAGTACATTCCACCCCGCAAAGGACAGAAGCACGCACTGCGTGTGGTGCGCGAGGTGCTCGCCAATGGAACGGACGTCGACGAGCACGCGCAGCCGCGGTCGTTTCGCTGGCCAGTGTGGCCGCGCGGCCGCCGCATGCGTCGCGCCCGCGAGGCCACCGATATCGGCAACGCCATCGAGTTCGTGATGTCTGTCACGCCTCGCCGCACGGTGTGTTTCGTGGTCAGCGACTTCATCGATGAGGGCTACGAGCGCGCCCTGCGCAGCGCGAACCGCAAGCACGACGTGGTGGCGGTGCTCATCTCCGATCCGCGCGAGTTCGAGCTGCCGAACGTGGGACTAGTGGACTTACAGGACGCGGAGACGGGACGTACGCGCGTGGTCGACACAGGCTCTCGAACGGTGCGGCAGGAGTTCGCCCGGCTCGCGCTCGAGCGCGCCGAGAGCGTGGAGCGCAACCTTCGCTCAGCAGGGATCGACGTCGTCCGCATCGACGCGGCCGGGTCCTGTGTCGATCCCCTGGTCCGGTTCTTCCACATGCGCGAGAGGCGGCAGCGCCGGTGAGAGTGAGGGGACTCGCGCCCCTGCTGGCCGTCTGCGCTCTCGTCAGCGCAGCGGGTGCAAACGGCCTCGAGCGCCGCAGCGCTCGGGGGCCCGTGGAGGTCTTCGTGCGTCTCGCGCCCGACTCGCCGCTCATCGGGGACCTCCTCGACCTGGAGATCGAGGCGCGCACGGAGGAGGGCGTCGAGCTCCTGATGCCGGAGTTCGGTGAGGCACTCGATCGTTTCCCGATCCTCGACTTCAGCAGCCGCGAGGACGTGACTCCGGAGGGGGGGACTCGTGCGATCCAGCGCTACCTGCTCGAGCCGCCTACCTCAGGGGAGCACAGCATCCCGCCGCTCCTGGTCGAGTTCGTCGACAGGCGTCCCGGCGCAGAGAGCGCTCCCGAAGGTGCAGACGCCCACGAGCTGTTGACGGAGCGGATCGAGTTCGAGGTGGCCTCCGTCCTCCCTAGCGGCGCCACGCCAGAGCTGCGCCCGCCGCTGCCACCCCTGGCGATGCTGGGTCCACCATTGCTGCCGCTGTGGGGCTGGCTCGGAGCTGCGGGTCTCGCGCTGGGAGCGGCCGGACTGGCGCTCTGGGCCTGGCTCGGCGCGAGCGCTCGACGCGTTCAGCGCAGCGCCTACGAGGTCGCGCGCACGGAGCTCGACCGCCTGCTATCGGGTTCGCGCCCGGGCCCGGCAGAGGTCGACGGCTTCTACGTCAAGCTCTCAGGAATCGTGCGACTCTACCTCGAAGGGCGCTTCGATCTGCGCTCACCGGAGCTCACGACCGAAGAGTTCTTCGTGGTGGCCAGCGAGTCGCCGGATCTGAGTCAGGAGCTGCGCAGCTTGCTGCACGAGTTCCTGAGTCGCGCCGATCTGGTCAAGTTCGCGGGACACCGACCGGGCAGCGCAGAGGTGGAGGGCTCTCTTGGCGCGGCCAGCCGCGTGCTAGAAGAGACCCGCGAGCTCGGAGGGGGCCAGACAGAGCTTGCGGCGGTGAGAGCGCCAGCCGGTGTTTGAGTCGGAGTTCCGAGATCCGCTGTTCCTGCTGGCGGGATTGCTCGCGCCGCTGATCTACCTCCTGGCGCGCGCGGAGCGCTCCGCGGTCGTCTACTCGAGCCTCGACGTCCCGGATCGCGCACCGGTGAGTCCGCGCGCGCGCCTCGCTCGCGCACCTGCCGTACTCCTGGCCTGTGCGGGGTTGTTCCTCGCGGTTGCCCTGGCCGGTCCGCGTACCGGGGATGCGACAACAGAACAGCTGCAGGAGGGCATCGCGGTCGGCCTGGTCGTCGATCGCTCCGGGTCGATGGATGCCCGCGACTTCGTCGAGGACGACGCCGGAGTGAGTCGGTTGCACGCGGTCAAGCGGATCGTTCGTGACTTTGTGCTGGGGGGTGGCGAGCTCGCCGGGCGCCCCGCCGATCTCCTGGGTCTCATTGCCTTCGCGGGCTACGCCGACGCGTTCTGTCCGCTGACGCTGGATCACCTGAACCTGATCGCGATTCTGGATCAGCTCGAGATCAACGCGGACCAGCGCGAGGCGGGCACGGCGATCGGCGAGGGGATCGCTCTGGCAGTGGAGCGCCTGCGCCGCCATCCCGCAAAGTCCAAAGTCATCATCCTGCTCACCGATGGAGTGAACAACGCAGGCGCGATCGAGCCGCTGCAGGCCGCCGAGCTCGCCGCCCAGCACGACATCCGCGTGTATGCGATCGGCGCGGGCCGGCACGGGCTGGCGCCGGTTCCCGTCCGCATCGATGGCGGCAGGGTACGACTGCAGAGGATGCAGGTAGAGCTCGACGAGCAGACGCTGCGCCGCATCGCCGAGCGCACCGACGGGCGCTACTACCACGCGGACAGCGCCGAGGCGCTGGAGACCGTCTACGCGGAGATCGACCAGCTGGAGCGCTCCGTGATCTCCGAGGTTCGCTACCTCCAGTACTCGGAGCATTACCAGGTCTGGACGCTGGCCGCGCTCGCCTGCATCGCCTTGGCGGGGGTATCGAGCAGCACCCTGCTCCGGAGGCTCCCGTGAGTGAGCTGCGCTTTGCGGAGCCGCAGTGGATCCACGGCGTGTGGGCGGTGCTGGGCTTTGGAGTGCTACTGGTGATCTCGGACCGCAGGGCCAGGCGAGCGCTGCGGCTGCTCGTCGCACCGTCGCTCCGCACCAGGCTGGTGCACAGAGCGACACCCGCGCAGCGTCGGCTGCGGATCGCGATGCTCACCCTGAGCGGGCTCTTCGCCGTCTTGGCCGTGATGCGTCCGCAGTGGGGTCTCGAGTTTCTCGCAACCCCAAGAGCGAGTGCGGAGCTGATGGTTGCGGTCGACGTCTCGCGCTCCATGCTGGCCGAGGACGTGGTGCCCAATCGGCTCGAACGTGCGAAGGCGGAGGTTCGCGACCTGCTCGCTTACCTCGAAGGAGATCACGTCGGGTTGATCGCGTTCGCGGGCCGTGCGAGTGTGCTCGCTCCGCTGACTCCGGACTTCAGCTTCCTGCGACTCGTGCTCGACGACTTCGGCGCCCACAGTGTGTCGCGGGGCGGGACGCGGCTCGAGGAGCCGATCCGAAAGGCCCTGGCCGGCTTTCGAGCCACGGGAGACGTGGCAAGGGTCATCCTGCTGATCACCGACGGGGAAGACCTGGATTCGTTTCCGCTGGATGCCGCCCGCGCCGCGGCGGAGCGCGGGATCGCCATCATCACGATTGGCCTCGGCTCCGGGGAGGGCAGCGACGTCCCCCTGACGGATCCAACGACGGGCGCGCGCGCCCTACTTCGGGATAGCGAGGGTCGGGTCGTACGATCGCGCCTCGACGCGACGACGCTGAGCGAGATCGCGCGGCTGACGGGAGGCGTTTACGTTCCCGCCGGGACCGGCGCTCTCGACCTCGATTCCATCTACGAGGCGCATATTGCCGGTCTGATGCGCGGCCAGGTCGACGGCTCGGGTCGCCCGGTCCGCAACGAGGGGTTCCAGTGGCTCGTGCTCTGCTCGCTGCTCAGCCTGGTCGGGGCCACCCTGCTCGGGCGGGCACGCCCACTCGCTGCGGCCGCCGTGATCGCGCTGCTCTACGCTCCTGGCGCGACACTGGCGCAAGAGCCGGATCCCCTTCCGCCTGTGCCGGCAGCCACGCAGGGGGCGGTCGCAGAGGCTACGGAACAAGATGCCGAGCCCGAGGAGCTGACGACGCCCGAGCTACCGAGCCCGCGCGAGGCCTACAACCTTGGTCTCGAGAGCCTGAAGGCACAGGAGCTCGAGGAGGCACAGCGTCTCTTCGAGCTCGCGCGGAGCACCGCCGAGACGGATGGAGAGACCCGCTATCGCGCCATCTACGGTCTGGGCTGGGCGAGCGCCGCGAGTGCGGATCGTCGCCTGGATGGGGCGCCGGAGGAGGCGCTCGTACAGCTGTTTCTCGCTGCCGATCGGTTCCGGGATTCGCTCCGCCTGCGCCCGGGCAGCGAGGACGCGCGCCACAACCTGGAGGTCGTGCTCACCCGCGCACGCGTCCTGGAGGACTCGCTGCGCGATCAGGACGCCCGGTCCCTTGCCGCGAGTCTCGACGAGCTCAGCCAGCGCCAGCGGCAGCTGGTCGCGGGGGTACGCTCGAGCGTGGAGCAGAAGCAGCTCGCCGGGGCGCTGTCCGAGGAGGCGCTTCGCTCCCGACACCGCGAGCTCTCCACCCAGCAGCGGCTCATCCTCTCGGATAGCGATCTCCTGGCCGGCAAGGCGGACGGCGAGCGCAGGCAGCTCGAGACAAAGCCAGAGGCGGAGCGTCAGCCTCAGGACCAGCTCCGAGCAGCACAGCTCAGTCAGCTACTACCCCACCTGCGGCGAGCTCGAGAACGCATGGGACACGCGCGGCGCGAGCTGCGCCAGCAGCAGTCGGAGCGCGGGCATCGACGCGCTTCGGTCGCGCTGGCCGAGCTGAACCTGGCCCGCGACCAGCTGCGCGACCCGGTCGAGGTCCTGGATGCGCTGATCCGGGACGGGACAGAGGTAGGGGGCTACACGCAGCTCTATGCGCTCCGCGACTCCGGCGTCCCGGGCAGTGGCTCAGAGCAGCAGCGGCCGGACTGGCTCTCCAGCGCCTACCTCGTCGATGCGCTGGACGGGATCACGGAGCGCACTGCCAGCCTTCGCGCGACCCTGGTGGCGGGACTGTCCCAGCCCGCGGGTGCGGAGCTCGAGCCGGGGGACGCGCGGCTGCTCGCAGCGGTTCGACAGGCGGAGCCTCTGGTCGCGGAGGCGTGGGGGCGCTTGGCGCGTGCGCGGGACTCGATGGCTCGGGACGCCGCCCTGGAGGCGCTCGTCGCCGAGCGTACCGCCGTCTCCGCACTCACCTCGGCCCGCGAGCTGTTCCTGGGACTTCGCGGACTGATCGAGCTCACGTATGCGGATCAGCTTGGCCTGGGGCAGCTCGCCTCCGAGGCGCCGTTGCCTGCCGTGGAGATGCTGCCGCGGCTCTATGGGGTTCAGCAGCGCAACCTGAGCCGAGCCTCTCGAATCGGGCAGCAGCTGGACGAGGAGCTCGCCGCGCTTCGGCCGGACTCCTCGGAGGAAGAGCTGGACGAGCAGAGGACGCGTTTGCTGGTCGCCAAGCGCCTCCTCGCCCGCTCCGAGGCCGCCATGGAGGACGTCGGCGCTGCGCTCCGACGACAGGCCAGGCGGCGCGCACCGGACCTGGAAGTCGCTGTGCGCCCCAACGTCAGGGCGGTCGCCGGGCTCGACGCACTGCGCCGACTCTTCTTCTCGATCGTCGAGCAGCTGCGCGACACCGCCCAGCAGCAGCTGGAGCTGAATGACGAGACCGAGCAGACCGCCGCACTTCCGAATCCCGTGCCCGCACTCGGTCCTCTGATCCCACGCCAGGCGAAGCTCGCCCACACGACCGGGGTCCTGGCTGGTGCCCTCGAGGCGCAATCCCGGCAGACGCCGGCCGCGGCGCCGTCGAGCGAAGAGCAGGAGAGCTTGAGCCCGGAAGCGGTGCGCGACGCGAGCGACCGACTCCGACGTGCGGCGGAGCTGACGCTGGCGGCGCAGGCGCCGATGCAGAGCGCGGCCGAGCAGCTCGCAGCCGACCAGGTGGACGCTGCGCGAAGCGACCAGGACCAAGGCCTGGAGCACCTGCGTCAGGCGCTCGCCCTGCTCACTCCGCCGGAGCGGCAGGAGGGAGAGCGCAGCCAGGCGGATGCTGGCCAGCAAGGCGAGCCTGAAACCAGCGACACCGTCGCAGCCGCCGAGCAGCAGGCCGCGGACCCATCGCAGCTGCTGCAAGAGGTGAGGGATCGCGAGGCTCGTCGTCGGCGTGAGCGCGCTCGGCAGCAGCGCCGCACAAGCTCGGAGACCGTGGAGAAGGACTGGTGAGGCCTCTGCTCTTCGCACTCGCTCTCGGTCTCCTGGCTGGCGCGGCTCAGGCTCAGGAGCTTCGCGTGCGGACCCCGGCTCCGCCGTACCTGCTGGGCGAGCCGGTGGACCTGCAGCTCGTGGTGAGCGGCTTCGCTCGCGAGCCGCAGCCGGAGGTGAGCGTGGAGACGCCGTCGGCGGGAACGCTGAAGCTGCTCGGTATGAGCCCGAACGTGCGCTCCTCGATCTCGATCTTGAACGGGAAGGTCACACGGGAGGAGACGGTGCAGTTCGTGTACCGCTACCGCTTCACCGCGCGCGCGCCAGGCACGCACAGGGTCGGGCCCTTTCGTGTTGAGCAAGCCCAGCTCGATGCGAGTTCCAGCGCAGTGACTCTGCAAGTCGCGGCCGTTCCTACAAGCGAGCAGATCCGGCTGCGTCTCGTGCTTCCGGAGACGCCCATCTACCTTGGGCAGCGGGTGCGGCTGGGGATCGAGTGGTGGATCGCCACCCCGCTTCGAGAACAGCTGCACCGCTACCGGATCCGCTCGACGCTGTTCGATCGCAGCGACGCCTTCCGCTTTCTCGACCCCGAGCCTGGGTCCGGCAACGCCGAGCTGTCTCTGGAAACTGCCGCTGGACAGGTGAAGCTGCCCGCAGAGGTCCGCATGCAGAGCATCGCCGGCGAGGGGTTCCTGGTCGTGGCCGCGGAGCGCACCATGGTCCCCCTGAAGACGGGGACCTTCGATTTTGAGCCGGCCTCGGTCGTGGTGGACATCGCCACCCGCTGGCGGCGGGACCTGTTCGGTGGGAGAGTCCCCGAACGGGTGCGCAAGAGCCGCGCAGAGGACCTGCCCCGGCGTCTCGTGGTGCGCGAGATCCCGAGCAATGGCCGCCCGCCGGGCTTCGCCGGCGCTGTCGGTCAGGGCTTCACGCTCGAGGTGAGCGCGGATCGCAGCGTGGTCCAGGTGGGAGACCCCATCCAGCTCACACTCGTCCTGCGCGGGGACGGCAACCTGGAGAGTGCGGGCCTGCCCGCGCTCTTCGAGGACGTCGGTCTGTCCCCAGAGCAGTTCCGTCTGCCCTCTGGAGACGTCGACGGGGTCGTCGAGGCGGGAGCCAAGAGCTTCGCAGTTCCCGTCCGCGCCATCACCGAGTCGGTGCGCGAGATCCCGCCGCTGCACTACACCTACTTCGATCCGGTTGCCGAGGAGTTCCTCTCCACGCAATCTCGACCCATCGCGCTCTCGGTGCGGCCGGCGGCCCTGGTGACGGCGGGCGACGTCGTGATCGGAGGGGGTGCGGATCCGGTGGCCGGTTCCGCAGCAGACGCCACGGCCCGCCTCGTACACGCAGAGCCGGGCGCCGGAGGAATCAGTCTCGCCGGAGCGAATCTCTCCATCGTGCGCGAGCCAGAGGAGCTTCTGGGGCAAGCTCGCGTGGCTGTCGGGTCCGTCGTGCTCGGCGCTGTCTACGCCGTCTCGCTCGCTCTGCTCGGCCTGAGTCTCGTATTGCGTCGGAGGGCAGACGTCGATCCTGAGCTGGTTCGGCAGCGCCGCGCCCTCCGGCAGCAGCGGGATCTCATCGCCAGCGCGCAGCGCCAGCCGCGCTCACAAGCGGTGAAGACCATCGCTGCGGCTCTGCGGGCGATGGTGCGGGTCTGCGCTGGCGCTTGCCCTCGGGCCCTGGACGAGTTCGTCGCGGAGTGCGATGCCCTGACCTTTGCTCCTACGCAGCCTGGAGCAGAAGAGCCCCTGGATCCCTCGTTCCAGCAGCGCGCACTGGAGCTGGCCGACGCCCTGCTGGAGGGCAGCTCGTGAGCTTCCCGCTCCTCGCTCTCGCAGTACTGATGGTGCTCGTTCCTGACGCTCGCGCTGCGGACGTGGAGCGAGAGCACATGCTGGAGCGCGCGCTCGGCGCCTACAAGGAGGCGCTCGACACGCCCTCGGGAGACCTCCGGCGCGAGCGCTTTCGCAGCGCAGAGAGGCTCTTCGCAGGCGTTGCTCGGACCGGCGTCGAGAACCCGGACCTGTATACGAACCTGGGGAACGCCGCCCTGCAGGGCGAGCGTCTGGGCGCAGCCATCCTGGCCTACCGGCGCGCGCTCTGGCTCGATCCGGATCATGCGCGAGCCCGCCAGAACCTCGCGCACGCCCGGACCTTGCTTCCCCAGTGGGTGCCACGTCCGCGAGCCGGATCGCTGCTAGACACGTTTTTCTTCTGGCATCGCACCCAGTCCCGAGCCGAGCGCTCCATGCTGGCAGCCCTTCTGTTCTTCGCCGCCGCGCTGCTGCTCGCCGCCTCGATTCTCCGCAGATCTTCGCCGCTGCGGAACCTGGCCATGTTGCCGGCACTGGGCTGGTGCGCGGTGCTCGCCTCGCTCCTCCTGGATCCGGCTTCCTCCGCGACACGAGAGGCCGTGGTGACGTCGCCCGAGGTCGTGGCCCGGGCCGCCGACTCCGTTCACTCGCCGCGTCGTTTCTCGCAGCCTCTCCCCGCGGGCACCGAGCTCCGTGTACTGGAGGAGCGCGACGGTTGGATCCGGGTCGGCCTCGCCAACGGCCGCGAAGGCTGGATCAGCTCATCGAGCGTGGGCAAGGTCAGATCAGACCCCGGCTCTCCCGGTCGGGGCTGAGCCAGGCGGGGCTCGCGTCGACGGTGCGAAGTCCCTGGCAGACGGAGCTCTGCGGAGGCGGAGCTCTACGGGCGGGAGCTGGACGATCTCGGCTCGAACAGCCCGATCCGCGCTAGCGAATCGCCTCGCCCAGGCCTGCAGCCGCCTGCTCCAGCGCGCCGTCCAGCGCCTTCTCCCAGGCCGCGGGGTCGGTGGCGTCCGCGCACGGCGGGTAGAGAACGCCTCGCGAGGAGCTGACGACACCCCCCTCCAGGCCGGCCGGCCCGGGGACAAAGCCCCGCACCGCGTCCTGCGCCGATCCCCCCTGCGCCCCGTAGCCGGGGACCAGGAAGAGCGCATTCGGCAGGGTGGAGCGCAGCCCGGCGGCCTGCTCGGGGTAGGTCGCCCCCACCACGATTCCGAGCGAGGACCAGCCTCCTGCCTCGGGGGCGAGCTCGTCGGCCAGGCCTCGAAGCGACTCGGCAACGACCTCGTAGAGAGGCCGGCCCCCGAGCTCCCGGTCCTGGTAGTCGCCCGAGCCCGGGTTGCTGGTCTTCGTCAGCACGAAGATGCCGCGTCCCCTGGCCCGTGCCGCCCGCACATAGGGCTCCAGCGTCTCGAGACCGAGGTACGGGTTGAGGGTCATGGCGTCGACGGGGAGCGGGGCCTCTTCAGCCAGGTAGGCGCGGGCGTAGGCCTCGGCGGTAGAGCCCACGTCGCCCCGCTTGGCGTCGAGCAGCACGAGCAGATCCAGGTCCTGCGCGCGCTCTACCACGCTTGTCAGCGCTCTGATCCCCGGCCAGCCGAGCTGTTCGAACAACGCGCTCTGTGGCTTCACGATCGCGACCCGTCGGGCGACCCGCTCGAGCACGGCGACCAGAAAGTCCTCGACGGCGAGTGCGGTGTTCGGATCCGCCGGCGTCATGCTGCCGCGCCGGAACAGCTCGGGAATCCGCTCCAGGTGGGGATCCAGGCCGACGCACAGGGGATGCCCGAGCTCGCGGACACGCCGGATGAGCGCGTCGCCGAAGTGCGTCTCTGGTACGGCGCGACCCATCTGGCCCGGACTCTAGCCGGTGGCGGGGGCCCAGCAAGGTCGCGAACGTGAAGGGCGCTACCCTCGACTCCGGGATGACGCACTGGATCAAGCTCTGTCTCTCCACGCAGCGCCTCGAGCTATTCGAAGGACGTGACGTGGTGAAGGCCTACGACGTCTCCACTGCGAAGAACGGTCCCGGAGAGCGGATGGATAGCAACTGCACGCCGCGCGGCGACCACGTCGTCCACGCGAAGATCGGCTCCGGCCGTCCCGCGGGAACAGTATTCAAGGGCCGTCGCGCGACCGGCGAGATCTGCACTCCCGAGCGGTTCAGCGCCGAGCCCCGGCGCGACTGGATCCTGACGCGGATCCTCTGGCTCGGCGGCCTCGAGGTCGGCAGGAATCGTCTTGGAGCCGTCGACACCATGCGGCGTAACATCTACATCCACGGTTGCCCCGACTCGATGGAGCTGGGAGTCTCAGCCTCGGCCGGCTGCGTCCGCATGCGCAACGCGGACGTGATCGAGCTCTACGATCGGGTCGAGGTCGGCACGTTGGTACGCATCGAGGAGTAGCTGGCGGGTCTTCCGGGTCAGCGAGCGGCCGGAGCCACCTCTTGGATGAAGCGGTCGAGGACCGGCAGCTTTCGCTCACGCGGTCCCAGGTTGAAGTCCGGAACGATGAGCTCATCGACGCCCGTTTCCGCGTACGCCTCGACGGTCTGTCGGAGCTCGTCGACGCTTCCGGCGATCATGGCGGGAGCTGCGCCTCGAGCTCGCACCTTCTCGATGTACTCGGCGTCGTCGGAGAGGAAGACCATGGCCACGGCGGAGCGCTGGATCTCCTTCGGATCGCGGCCCGCCTCGGCCATGTGCCTATCCAGCACCTGGACCTTGTGCTGCATGGTCTCGACGTCGCCCCAGACGTTCCACTCGTCCGCGTGGCGAGCGGCGATCCTCATGGTCACCTTCTCGCCGCCGCCGCCGATCAGAAGCGGGATCGGCTGCTGGACCGGCTTCGGTGCGAGCGGCGCGTTCTCGAGCTGGTAGTACTTGCCGCTGAAGTTGGCACGCTCCTCGTGGAAAAGTGCCTTGATCAGCTGACAGGCCTCCTCCAGGCGCCGCAGCCGGTCGCCCGTCGTGTAGAACGGGATGCCGTAGGCCCGGTGCTCGTTCTCCTGCCAGCCGGCTCCCAGCCCGAGGACCAGGCGGCCGCCGCTGATTCGGTCGACCGTGGCCGCCATCTTTGCCAGCACGGCGGGGTGACGGTACGTGTTGCCGGTGACGAGCGGACCGACGCGGATGCGTGGCACCGCGGCCGCCAGAGCCGCGAGCATTGTCCACGCCTCGTTCACGGGCCCGCTCGTGTCCGAGGCATTGGGCATGAAGTGATCCGCGTACCAGATCCCATCCCAGCCGGACGCCTCCACGTGACGTCCTAGCTCGAGGACATCCTCCCAGGGCTGAGCGGGGCCGGGCCAGAAGCTGAAGCGCATGTTGGGTTCCTCTTTCGTCTCGTCGGGTGCGAGGTGCATTCTAGCTGGAACGCGAGACCCGGTCTGGAGCGCAAATTGACTGCGAAATCAGGTACCTAGTACTCTGCCGCCGGTGCCGAACAAGTACTTTTCCATCGCGGGCATTGCGACTTTCGTCCATCACACGGGACCGACGACCCTGCCCGAGACGGTGCCCGACCTGAGCCGCGGCGAGGTGGTCCTGTGCCTCCACTCCGCTGGTGGGAACGGGAATCACTACGCCGGCGTGTTGCCGCTTCTCGCCGAGGAGCACAGCCCTGTCGCGTTCGACCAGCCTGCGCACGGGCGCTCCGGCGAACTCGATAGTCTGCCCTCGATCGAGCGCATGGCGGAGTTCACCGGCGGCGTGATCGAGCGGCTCGGGATCGAGCGGCCGGTCCTGCTGGGACACTCGCTTGGAGGAGCGGTCGCCATGCGCTACGCGCTCGACCACCCCGGCGGAGTGCGCGCGCTGATCCTGTGCTCGACCGCCGCGAACTTCCACGTGGGAGACGCGCAGATCGACGAGCTGAGGCTCATCGCCGAGGGAAAGGCCCGGCGGTCGTTCAACCGCAGCGCGTATTCTCCCTCGACCCCGCCCGAAGTGCTGCGCCAGGGCTTCATGGAGGATCTCAAGACGGATCCCCGCGCGCGGCTTGGTGATGTGCTCGCCGCAAGGCAGTGGAACGCGCAGGACCGCCTCGCGGAGCTCTCCGTTCCAACACTCGTCGTCCGCGGCGAGGACGAGGTGGAGGAGCTCGCAAAGGAGACCGATCGGCTTGCGGGGCAGATTCCGGGTGCCCGACGTGTCGTGATCCCGAAGTCGGGTCACTGCCTGCCCCTTGAGCAGCCGCAGGCGCTAGTCCAGGCCGTAGCGGCCTTCCTCTCGGAGCTGCAGCAGTGAGCCTCTCCGGGCAGATCGCGATCGCGGGCGTACACGAGCACCCGACCCGCTGGGCGCCGGACAAGACCGAGTGGCAGATCATGGGCGAATCGGCCCGCGGCGCGCTGGAAGACGCCGGCCTGCAGCTCTCGGACGTCGATGGGCTGTTCGCGGCCGGGATGGGCATGGGGGCGATGGGCGTCGTCTCGCTGGCCGAGTACCTGAACCTGAAGCCCGACTACATCGACGGCACAAACATCGGTGGCTCGTCGTTCGTCGCGCACGTGAACCACGCGGCGGCGGCCATTCACGCGGGCCTCATGGAGGTCGGGCTGATCCTGTACGGGGGCACCGCTGCGTCTAACGCCATGGCGATCGGTACGGGTGGTGGCGCTGGTCGCGATGCCGCCGGGTCCTTCGTCTCTCCGTATGGTTCCACGACCGTCGGCAGCTACGCGCTGGTCGCTCAGCGGCACATGCACGAGTATGGCACGACGAGCGAGCAGCTGGCCGAGATCGCAGTGACCATGCGTCGTCACGCCTCGCTCAACCCATCCGCGAAGATGCGCAAGCCGATCACCGTCGACGACGTGCTCGAGAGCCGCGTGATCTCGGACCCGTTACACTTGCTCGACTGCTGCATCATCAGCGACGGGGGCGGGGCGATCGTCGTCACCTCAGCGGAGCGGGCCCGCGACCTTCCGAAGCCCGCCGTCATCCTGCGCGGTTGCGGCGAGGCCGTTGCGCACCAGGAGATCGGGGCGCCGGACCTGCTCACCATGGCTGCAAGGCAGTCGAGCGAGGCGGCGTTCCGGATGGCGGGCATCACGCACGATGACGTGGATCTGTGTGCGATCTACGACTCCTTCACGATCACGCTGCTGCTCACGCTGGAGAATCTCGGCTTCTGCAAGCCGGGCGAGGGAGGGAGCTTTGTCGAGGGGGGGCGGATCGGCCTCGGCGGGGCGTTGCCCGTGAATCCCGACGGCGGCGGCCTGTCCTCGAATCACCCCGGGATGCGCGGTATCTTCCTCGTGATCGAGGCGACCCAGCAGCTGCGCGGGGAGTGCGGCGAGCGGCAGGTCGAGGGCGCGCGGACCGCCCTGGTCCACGGAACAGGCGGAAGCCTGGGGGTCTCGCACAGCGGCGCCACGCTGATACTCACGAGGAACTGATGGCAGAGGAAATTCAGCACCCGAGCCCGTACCCGGATTGGGAAACCCGCGGCTACTGGGAGGGCTGCGGAAGGCACGAGCTGGTGCTCCAGCGCTGCCGCGGGTGCCAGACCGTGCAGCAGCGGCCCCGCGCTCTCTGCGCGACATGCCTGTCCTCGGACATCGAGCACTTCAAAGCTTCCGGGCGCGGGACGGTCCACACGTACACCATCACGAACCAGAACCAGTCACCGGCCTTTGCCAAGAGCTGTCCCTACGTGCTCGCGTACGTCGATCTCGAGGAAGGGCCTCGGATCATGACGAATGTCGTCGATTGCGACCCCGAGACAGTGACGATCGGAATGCCCGTTCAGGCGGACTTCTACGACGTTGACGGGGGACTCGGCGTTCCCCGATTCCGCCCTGCATGATCCTGGACCTGCACAACCACTCCATCAAGTCGGACGATGGAAGGGCCAAGGTAGAGAACTACTGCCAGTGGATCACGAACCGTGGGCTGTCCATCGACGGGCTCGTTTTGACCGAGCATCGCCAGTTCGATGCCGAGTCCGACTACCGCTCCATCGAGGACTCTTCCGGCATCCTGGTCTTGAAGGGAAGTGAGGTCGAGACGGACTACGGTCACGTGCTGGTGTTTGGTGTCAACGAAGACCTGCTCCACGCCTTCGACTTCACGCGCATCGACCTGCAGCTGGAGACGGTACTGCGCGAGTCCGAGCGCTGCGGGGCGATCGCGGTGCCGTGTCATCCCGGGCGTCCCCGCGTGGGGATGTGCGCACACTACGAGGAGCGCGGTCCGATGAAGGGCGTGCAGATCGTCGAGGTGCTGAACGGCGGAAGCCGCGGCAACGAAGACCTGGACGCGCAAGCGCTCGCGGACGAGCACGGCTACTCCGGCATTGGGGGAAGCGACGCACACATCGTCAGCCACATCGGGCGCTGTGCGACTCGCTTCTCCGCAGAGATCAGTACTGAGGACGACCTCGTCGCGGCTCTGCGCGGCGGTGCCTATGAGGCGGTGTCATGCAAATAGAGGACATGAAGGCCAAGTGGATTGGCGTGGAGTTCGACGAGGCGAAGTTCCAGGTCTCGGAACAAGAGATTCGGGACTTCGCGATTGCCTGTGGGGAGACGGAGCCGAAGTTCACCGACTCCAGCGACCCGGACTTCCAGGCTCCCCCGACGTTTACCGCGAAGCTGATCAGCCGCGGCAAGCAGATGCCCGCCCTGTTCCCCCGAATTGACGGTGGCGGCTTCGACGCAGGCAAGAGAGTGGAGGTGCGAGCGCCTCTGCGGCCTGGTGACACGCTGGTTGGTCGCAGCCGCATCGCCGACATCTACGAGAAGACCGGCCGCTCGGGGTCCATGATCTTCATCGTGCACCAGATGGAGTTCAGGAATCAGCGCGACGAGCTGGTGTCGATCGTTGACTGGCGCATGGTACGCACGCCACCCCCGGAGTAGTCATGGCAAGAATCAATTTCGACGACGTGGAGCTGGGTCAGGATCTGCCTGAGTTCAAGCCGGACGTGAGCATGGAGCGCATTCGCCTGTTCACCCACGCGAGCGGCATGGCGTCGACTCGTTTCACGGACCACGAGGAGGCGCGCAAAGAGGGGCTGCCAGGGGCGATCGTGCCTGGGATCATGAGCCAGGGAATCCTCGCAGGGCTCATACATCGCTGGGCTCCCGGGTCGAAAATTCTGACGATCGATACGGTGTTTCGGGCGCCCGTGCTCGTGGACTCGGATCCTACCTGCAAGAGTGTCGTGACCGACGTGAACGAGGAGGATCGCACCGTCGAGGTCGATCTGACGATCCTGAACGAGCAGGGTGAGACGCGCGTCATGGGGACGGCGACCGTCCAGCTGTAAGGGTCTCCTCTCCGGGTCCGCCGGAGGGCGGGGACTGGCAGTCTACTGAATCGGCCCGGCTGGAAAGGCTAGACTCCGGCCCGGCAGGAGGTTGGGCGATGGCGGGCACCGTACGCGCACAGGTCAGATATCTGAATTCCGAGTGGAAGAACTGGCGGGACCGGAATGAGCGCCCGCGGATCTGCTCGAAGGCGACGCGGCACGCAAACACGACGCTGTATGACGTCGAGATCGCGGACGCCCGGCCGCTTCAAGAGCGCGGCGAGCTCGACCTGGATTCAACGGGCTTCGTCCTGGCGCCGCTGCATTCGGCGGTGACTGACTTCAGAGACGAAAACGAGGTCGAGGAGACGTATTACGGCGAGGTCCAGGCGCTCCTCCGACGGCTCACGGGCGCCTCGCACATCTTCTCCATGGGTCACCAGATCCGCAACGAAAACCCGAAAACGTTTCTCAGCGCGTACGCGCGCTACGTGCACTGCGACTACCGTCCCGGCCGGTGGCAAGCGATGGCGCGCGACCTGCTATCCTGCCTAAAGAGCCCTCTCCTTGGCGAGATGCAGCGGTGGGATTTCGCCTGGTACAACGTCTGGCAGCTGATCGAACGCGACAATGTCCGCAACTACCTGACGGTCCTCGACGCTTCGTCGCTGGACCCGGATAGTGTGGTCGAGTACTACGTCACGGAGGGGAACCAGGGTATCGCCTCCCTCCCCCTCCACAGCTCCGCTCACCTGCTCTACTACTTTTCGGGGCTCACGACCGACGAGCTCATTGTTTTCAAGCAGCTCGACTCCCGCACCGGCGTCGCCCAGGTCTGTCCCCACACGTCCTTCTACGACCGGGGCGGCGCCGACAACACCGTCGAGCGACGCAGCCTCGAGACTCGCGTCATGTGCGCATACCCGAAAGACGCCGCCGCCTGAGCAGACGCCCGTAGAATAGTCGCAGCTCCATTGCATCGCGATTCGTTGGCGCGTGTGCTCTCCACGGAAACGTGGGAATCACCGTCTCAGGCATAGACGGTGCGCTGGAAGCGGCGCAGCAGCCAGAGTAGCGCCGCCCCCTGCAGGATCAGTCCCGGCAGGATCAGCCACCACTCCGCTCGACCGTCGGCGGCGCTCCAGAACAGACGCATGGGATAGTAGAGAGGCCCTGGCACGCTTCCGATCCACTGCCAGGGCGTGGGCGCGAAGAAGAGCAGCACGGGTAGACCCCCCCATGCCTGCACCAGCTTGATCGCGGTCACCGCTTGCACCTTGTTCTGGATGTAGACCGCATAGGCGAGCGCGACGAGCGGGACGGCGAACGAGGCGAGGGTTGCTGCCGCCAGTAGCTCGAAGAGCGAGACCGAGACCAGGCCCGCGAGTGGCACGTCGATCGACGTGAGCGCAATGCTGAGGCCCATTGCGGCCAGCAGCCGGTAGCCCAGGAAGCTGCGGAGCGAGAGCGGACTGGCCTGGAGCGCCAGCAGCGTGCCCTCGTCGCGCTCCTCGATGAAGAGGATGCCAACGACGGCGCCCAGCATGACCGGCTGCATGGCGACCAGAAAGTTGGCCAGGATGAGCCCGTAGTAACGCTCGAGCTCCACCCACTCGGCCACGACTCCCGTCAGGTACGGAACCAGCCAGCGAAAGCCCAGACAGGTAAGCGGCGGGACGAGCAGCATCATCAGCAGGAAGCCGTCGCGCCAGATCAGGCGCAGATCGTTGGGCGCGAGCACCCGCAGGGCCCTGGTCACGTGCGCGGTCACGAACCGAGCTCCCCGCGCACGACGAAGCGGTCGAGCGCGCACGACGCCCAGAACACGGCGGCTCCGACGGCCAGCGTGCCGTAGACACAAGCGTAGGCCAGCTGGAGCGGGTCGACCGGCAGGAATGCGGCCTTGGCCAGAAGCAGCGATGGCAGCGTCGGCCACACGTAGAAGAGCGGACTGGGCCAGAGCTCCAGGTACCAGAGGACCGGCAGATCGAACGCCACGGTGAGCGCGATCCCCGGCAAAAGGAAGCCCGTGATCGAGCGATAGCGCGCGCCCACGGCCACACCGACGGCGCCGACCAGGCCGGCGCGCATCAGCACCGCCAGCACTAGCCACGGAAGCGAGAAGGCCAGCCCGTAGACTATGCCCACGATGAGCGCGCTCTCGACCAGCGCGAGCGCGGTGACCGTCAAGAGCTTGGAGGCAAGGTACTCGGCCGACCGCAATGGCGAGACCAGCACGACGTCGAGCGTGCCCTCCCCCCGCTCGAGCAGCAGCAGTACGCCGATCAGAAAGTACGTTGTCAGGCTCACGCCGGAGAGGGCCACCAGCGGCATGAAGAAATGCAGCTGCCCAGGGGTGAAGAGCGCACGAAGTGCGAAGGCCAGTCCGAGAGCGGCGACCGCGATGATCAGGTACACCTTGTTGCGCGCCTGGAGCTGCGCATCGAGTCGCAACGTGGCGGAGAGCCGGCTCACGCGAGCTCCCGACCGGTCACGCGAATGAAAATGCGCTCGAGCGACGACTCCTGGGTGTGGATCGTCTCCAGGGACGGCTCGCGCAACGCCGCGAGGAACTCCGCGTTCTCAGCCAGACCCTCCAGTGGAAAGTCGCGCGCCTCGAGCGTCTCGTCGACGCGGTACTCCACGCGCACGCGCTCCTCCCCGTAGCGGACCTTGAGCTCGCGCGGGGCGTCGATCAGGGCGATGCGCCCGTCGACCAGGAACGCCACGCGGTCGCAAAGCTCGTCCGCCGTTGCCATGTCGTGGGTGGTGAGGAAGACCGTCGCACCGCGCGCCCGGTGCTGAAGAATCAGGTCCTTGATGCGCCGCGCGCTGACCGGATCGAGCCCCGTCGTGGGCTCGTCCAGGAACAGCAGCCGCGGGCGACACAGAAGCGAGCGTGCAAAGCTCAAGCGCACGCGCATGCCCTTCGAGAAGCGGTCGACGCGCACGTCTGCTTGGTCCAGCAGATCCATCTGCTCTAGCAGCGCGTCCGGATCCTCTATCTCGCCCCGATACAGCGAGCCGAAGTAGCGCAGATTCTCGCGCGCCGTGAGACGGCCGTAGTGAACAGGAAGCTCGAAGCCGACCCCGACCTGCTCGTACAGATCGGAACCCCAGTCGCGCACCTCGCGCTCGAGGACGCGTACCTTGCCGCTGTAGTCGCGCAGCAGGCCGGTGAGAACCTTCTGCGTGGTGCTCTTGCCAGCGCCGTTCGGTCCCAGGAATCCGAGGATCTCGCCGTCCTCGACCGCGAACTCCAGATCGTTTACGGCCGGCTCCTTCGCACCCGGGTATGCGAAGACCAGCCCGGTTACCTCGATCACGACTGAAAGGGTACCGAACCGCGCTGGCGTCGTGAAACGGGCATGAGGGGTAGGCCGGAGTGCTCCCCGGCATGAAGTAGGGCGCGGGGCCAGGTTACTCGCCCGAGCGGTCTCCCGGCTGGAGGCGGAGGGCCTGGAGCTCCAGCGTCGTTAGCACCCGGTCGGTCTTTGGCAGGTCGTACGTGGTCAGGTTAAGAGCGCGGACCAGGGTACGGAGGACCCCGCTGGTAGCAGCGTCGATGTCCACGTCGATCACGTTGAGACAGCACGAGTCCTGCTCCATGTTCGGCATGGATTGTCTGTCCGCGGCCAGGGCCCAGCTCAGGATCACGCGGTTCACCGCACCATGGCAGACAAGGAGGAGTCGCGACCAGCTCGGGCGAGAGAGCAGCGCCTCCAGCGCCGAGATCACGCGCTCCCAGAGATCGGAGAAGCGCTCACCGCCGAGAAACGCGCCATCGGGCTCTTTTGCGCTCCACAGTGCGTACGCCAGCGCTTGCTGGAGATCTGGTCCGGCCACCGCTCGTGAGCGCGGCCGGTGGCGGACCTCCTCGAGCTCGGGCACCGATTCGAGCGGGAGCTCACGGTTGCCGAGCACGATCTCGGCCGTCTCGCGGGTGCGGGGCAGCCCCGAGCACACAGCCCGGTCGAAGTCTGTATCCGCCAGGAGCTTGGCCATGGCGGCCGCCTCCTCACGCCCGAGGGGCGTCAGCGGAACGCGGCGCGGGTCGTCAGAAGGGCCGAGGCTTCCATAGGCCGCCTCCGCATGCCGGAGCAAGTAGATCCTGTGACGTGTTCCCTTATCGAAGGGGAGCTCCATGGTTGTCTCAGCGGACGAAGCCGCGCGCGCGCAGCAGCTCGAGAATCCGCTCGACACAGGTCTCCACGTCGAGCTGGTCGGTTGCCAGGCGCAGGTCCGGCGCCTCCGGGGCCTCGTACGGGGCCGAGACGCCGGGGAAGTTCGCGATCTCGCCGCGGTCCGCCAGCGGATACATGCCTTCTCGGTCTCGCGCACGGCAGACGTCGATGGGCGCGTCCAGGTGGATCTCGAGGAAGCGCTCCGCCCCGAGCACGTCGCGAGCGTTGTCGCGTGCGAGACGGCTCGGGGCCAGGAAGGCGCAGATGCAGATCAGTCCCGCATCGGAGATCACCCGCGCCACTTCGGCAGAGCGGCGCAGGTTCTCTGAGCGGTCTGCGAAGCTGAAGCCGAGGTCCTTGCTGATTCCGAGGCGCATGTTCTGTCCGTCGAGCACGCTGGTCGCCCGTCCCGCGTCGAAGAGCCTGCGCTCCAGCGCGTAGGCGAGTGTCGACTTCCCCGAACCCGCGAGGCCCGTGAGCAGGATCGTCACAGGATTCTGCGCGTAGCGTGCGTTCCGCTCCTCGGCCGTGACAGAGCTCAAACGGCCCCGCAGCTGATCGGTCTTGGCAGAGTCCAGGCCCAGGATCACGCCCGCGCCGACCGTGCCGTTCGTGAGCGGGTCTATCACGACCAGCGCGCCGGTGCCCCGGTTCATGGAGTAGGGGTCGTAGATCAGTGGCTGCTCGAAGCTCAGTCCACAGCGTCCGATCTCGTTTAGCTCCAGGGTTGGAGCGGACTCGCGCTCTAGCGTGTTCACGTCGACTCTGTGACGCAGGCTCGATACGCAGCCTCGAGTCGTGCGCGTCGTCTGCTTGAAGAGGTAGGGCTTGCCGGGGACCATCGGCTCTTCGGCCATCCAGACCAGCATGGCCTCCACGTCGTGGTCGGTGCGCGGCGTGTTCTGAGGGTGAACGATCATGTCTCCCCGGCTCACGTCGATCTCGTCATCCAGGACGAGGGCGATCGACATGGGCGCGACGGCGCGGTCGAGGTCGCCATCGGGGCTCACGATCGAGCTCACGCGGCTACGCCTCCCCGAGGGGAGCACGGCGACTTCGTCGCCCTTCTGAACGATCCCCGAGGCAATTGTCCCCGCGTAGCCGCGGAACGTCGCGTCTGGACGCAACACGAGCTGCACCGGCAACCGGAAGTCGGCTAGGTTGCGATCGGCGTGGATCTCCACGTTCTCCAGGTGCTCCATCAAGGCCGGCCCCGTGTACCACGGCGTGGCGGCGCTCCTGTCGACGACGTTGTCACCGCGCAGCGCCGAGAGAGGGATGCAGGCCTGATCCCGAATTCCGAGCTGCTCCGCGAAGGCCCGGTACGCCTCGCGAATGTCCTCGAAGACTTCCCGAGAGAAGTCCACAAGGTCCATCTTGTTGACCGCGACCACCACGTGCTTGATGCCGAGCAGGGCCGCGATGTAGCTGTGGCGCTTGGTCTGGACGCGGATGCCGTGCCGCGCATCGATCAGGATGATCGCGAGGTCACAGGTCGAGGCGCCCGTCGCCATGTTGCGCGTGTATTGTTCGTGTCCCGGCGTATCGGCGATGATGAATTTACGGTCGGCAGTCGAAAAGTAGCGATAGGCGACATCGATGGTGATGCCTTGCTCGCGCTCGGCGCGCAGCCCGTCCAGCAACAGTGCCAGGTCGACCTCGTCCCCCGTCGTGCCCATCGTCTTGCTATCGCTGGTCGCGGCGGCGAGCTGATCTTCGTACAGAAGCTTGGAATCGTGGAGCAAGCGGCCGATCAGCGTGCTCTTGCCGTCATCGACGCTTCCACACGTCAGGAGGCGCAGTAAGTCCTTTCGCTCGTGCTGCACCAGGTACGCGTCGATGTCGGTCGCGATGAGGTCCGACTGATGACTCATCGCTAGAAGTAGCCTTCGCGCTTCTTGAGCTCCATCGAGCCCTGCTGGTCGTAGTCGATCACCCGCCCCTCGCGTTCCGAACGCTTCGCGAGGAGCATCTCCTGGATGATCTGTGGCAGGGTGCTCGCCGTGGACTCGACCGCTCCCGAGAGCGGGTAGCAGCCCAGCGTTCGAAAGCGCACGCTGCGATGCTCGGCACGCTCGCCGGGCTCGAAGCGGAAGCGCTCGTCGTCGACCATGATCAACGCTCCATCACGCTCGACGACCGGGCGCTCCGCTGCGAAGTAGAGCGGAACGATGGCGATCTCCTCCAGGTAGACGTACTGCCACACGTCGAGCTCGGTCCAGTTCGAGAGCGGGAAGACGCGGATGCTCTCGCCCACGTCTAGCTTGCCGTTGTACAGGTTCCAGAGCTCGGGCCGCTGGTTCTTCGGGTCCCAGCGATGAAAACGGTCGCGGAACGAGAAGACGCGCTCCTTCGCACGCGACATCTCCTCGTCGCGGCGTGCGCCTCCGAAGGCCGCGTCGAAGCCGCCGGCCTCCAGCGCCTGCTTCAGCGCCACGGTCTTCATGACGTCGGTGTACTTCTTGCTGCCGGAGTCGAAGGGATTGACGCCTTCTCGCAGACCCGCCTCGTTTGTGTGGACGATCAGCTCGAGCGCGTACTCCTTCGCGACCCGGTCGCGAAACTCGATCATCGCCGAGAACTTCCAGGTCGTGTCGATGTGCAAGAGCGGGAACGGAAGCCGCGCCGGATAGAAGGCCTTGCGGGCGAGGTGGAGCATGACGCTCGAGTCCTTGCCGATCGAGTAGAGCATGACCGGGTGCTCGAACTCTGCTGCCACTTCCCGAATGATGTGGATGCTCTCCGCTTCGAGTTGCTTCAGATGGGTAAGGCGTGGGACGTCAGCCATGGCGGGCGGATTATAGCCAATCAGACGGAGGCCCAGTCGTTGCCGCCGACGTCGATCGGGAGCAGAGGCTACAGGCGGAAGAGGAGGGCGGGGATGAACGCGATTACCGCGTAGACGATCCAGCCAAGCAGGCAGACCCCGACGGCGCGCAGGGTGCTCGTGTAGTCGAGCGCCTGTCGCACCGCAATCACCGTCGCGATCAGCATCCAGATCCCTGCAAGGGGAAAGAAGAGCCCGCCAATCCCTGGGATGATCCCGAAGACGCGGATCATTCCGGGAGCGCTCGCAAAGCCGATCGTGCGCAGGAGCTGACCGTAATCCGCCTGGGTCTGCACCTCGGGAAGCAGACGCGTGCCGATGAAGTAGGTCAGGTATGCCCAGACGTACCAGCCAATGAGGGCTGCGATGGCGAAAACGATCACGCCGAAGACACCTGCGCTGACCACGTTCCCGATTCCGGCAGCGACCGCCGACAGCACGACCACCAACGCGGCCTGAGGCGTTGCCGCCTGGTCGGCCTCGACTTCCTCGTAGACATCGGGCTCGAGCTTGCTGGCGCGTAGGATGCGATCCCAGAGTTCTTCCATGTCGGCGAGTGTATCATCGCGAGCGTGGCCTGGTTTAGCTTTCACGGCGGACACAGCGGCGAGTTCTGCCGACATGCGAACGGCTCCCTGGCCGAGGTGCTCGAGAGCGCCTGCGAACGAGGCTTCAGCGTCTACGGAGTGTCCGAGCACGCGCCGCGTCTCCGCGCGGAAGATCTCTATCCTGGCGAGGAGGACCTGACTCCAGCGGATCTGGCGCGGATCTTCTCCGCCTATGTCGACCGCGCTCGAGCCCTGCAAGGAGAGCTCGAGGGACGACTCGAGGTGCTCGTCGGCTTTGAGACCGAGATGGTGCCGCCAGAGGGTTGGCTCGACTGGATGAACGAGCTGCGCTCGGCACACTTCGACTACACGATCGGCAGCGTCCACCACGTGGGGGACATGCCGATAGACATGACCGAGGAGCGGAACCGGCAGGCCGCGGCGCACCTCGGAGGAATGTCCGCCCTGCACCGAGCCTACTTCCAGCAGCTGGCTGAGATGGTGAGCGAGTTCCGTCCGACCGTCGTCGGTCACTTCGACCTGATTCGGAAGTTTGCTGGAGAGAACCCGAGCTTCGACGAGAGCACGTGGCTCGAGATCGAGCGAGCGCTCGAAGCCGTGCGCGAGTCCGGCGCGCTGCTCGACGTGAACGCGGCCCCCCCTCGCAGGGGCCTCGGCCCCCCGTACCCGCTGGCCGCAATCCTCGAGCGAGCCCGACAGATGGAGATCGGCGTCACCCTAGGCGACGACAGCCACGGCCCCGCGGAGGTCGGTATCGGTCTTGACGCCTGCCTGAAAGCCATCTCCGCCGCCGGCTACCAACAGGTCCACTGCCTCCGCCGCCGCGAAGGCGCAACAGCCACCGACCCAATCCCGCTCGAAGAAGTCGCCCCCTCCTAGCCGGGAATCCGAACTTGGGGACGGTCCTCAATCCGAACTTGTTTGGCCGAAGTCGGAACTTCTGGTCACTGAGTTGTCCCCAAGCTAACCACGTCGAGACCAACCCCGTCGGAGGTCGGGAAACGTCCCCCGGAGGACTCCGCTCCTCGCATGCTCAGCGGATTTGCTTGCCTCGAATACCGCTACCACAGTCCTCCGGGGGACGTTTCCCGACCTCCGACTACTTGCTTCTCGGGGAACTCCGCAAGCGACACCAAGCCGACGTCGAGGCACCCCGCAAGCGCCGCGGTAGCGGCGCGCGCAGTGAGCCGAAGGCGAACGAAGGTGGGAAGCGCGCGGACGCCCGCGCGTAGGGTCCCACAAGGCAGGCGGTAGCGCCGCGCGCAGTGAGCCGAAGGCGAACGAAGGTGGGAAGCGCGCGGACGCCCGCGCGCCGGGTCCCACAAGGCAGGCGCCGGGTCCCACAAGGCTAGGTCAGTTTTTTGTAGGCGTGGTAGTGGCGGAGCGCGTCGGCTTTGCGGCCGAGTTGCTCGCACAGCCCGGCGAGGTTGTAGTGGGCGTCGGCGAAGTCGGGGTCGAGACGGAGCGCGCACTCGTAGTGGTGCGCTGCTGGACCTGCCCCGTGGCTGTCCTCGAGCGCTAGGGCAAGATTGAAGTGGAGGATCGCGTCGTCGGGGCTCCGCTCGAGCGCGAGCTTGTAGACACGTGCCGCCTCCTGCGCATCTCCGGCCTGGTGGGCAAGCCGTCCGAGATTCACGTATGCCTCGATCAGGCCGGGATCCAGCTCGAGTGCGCGTTGATAGGCTGCAGCGGCGGCTTCGGGATCCGCGTCCTGCGTGTCCAGGGCTCGCTGGAACTGCTGCTGGGCGCGGGCCGCGGCATCGACCGGGCGCGGCTCCTCCGGGCCGGCGGAGCCGAGCTCCTCGACCCGATCGGCAAGCTCGTCGACGTCGAAGTTGAGCACGGTCTGTCCGCTCTCTGGCAGCCAGGCAGCAGCGCCGTCGCTAACGGCCACGTTCCGGCCGTCCGCGTAGATGCGCAAGCCCGAGATGGGACGATCCTCCGGCAGCTCGCGGATCAGCGCGGAGAGCGCGCGCTGCACGCGGGCCGCAGGCACCTTGCGCCGGAACAGGCCCTCGGCGGCGCGCAGCACGACCAGGTCCTGGAAGGAGAAGGCGTAGGAGCGACCGCTGCGCGTGGGGCGACACAGCCCCGCCCGGGCCAGCTCGCGCACACGCGCCTCCCGGATCCCGAGGATCCTGGATACCTCCGCGGTGGAAAGATGCCGACTCATGGCGCGCGTACCCCCCAGGCGCGCAGCGGCCTAGTTAACGGCCGATTTTTTTGCGGACGCCGTGCTCCTGCCCTTTGCCCTCGCGCCCTTGCGCGCGGCGGGCGTGGCACCATCCGCCTTCTTGTCTGCAATGCTCTTCTTGAGTGCGGCGACCAGGTCGATGATCTGCTCGCGCGACTCCTCTTTCGGCATGATGACGATCTCCTCACCCGCGACCTTGCGCTCGACTGCCTCGAGCACGGAGCGCCGGTAGTCGTCCTCGTACTTCTCCGGATCGAAGGTCTCTTTGGACAGCTGCTCCACCAGCTGGTTCGCCAGCTGGATCTCGTGCTCCTTGAGCTCCACGTCGTCGCCGAGTTCGATATCGTCGAAGCTGCGCACCTCGTCCGCGTAGAAGAGACCGTGCATGGCCAGGCCGCGCTGGGTCGGCCGGAGCAAGACGAGCTGCAGCTTGCCCCGGGTGCTGAAGCGACCAAGGGCCACCTTGCCAGACTCCCGCATCGCCACGCTCAGCAGCCGGTACGCTTTGTTGCCGCCCTTGTCCGGGCCCAGGAGGTTCGTCTTCTCGAAGTAGACCGGGTCGACCTTCTCGATCGGGATGAACTCCTCGATCTCGATGGCCTGGTCGCTCTGCTGCTGCAGCCCTGTGAGCTCGTCGTCTGTCATCACGACGTATTGCCCGCGGGCGTACTCGTAGCCCCGAACCGTGTCGCTGCGGTCGACCTTCTCGTTACAGGCGTTGCAGATGTACTGCTGCTTCAGCCGCGCTTTGTCGGGCTCGTGGAGCATGCTGAAGCGGACACTCTTCGACTGGCTCGCCGAGTAGACCTTGATCGGGATCGAGACGAGGCCAAAACTGATTGTCCCGGACGAGATCGCGCGTGCTGGCATACTCTTCCTCCACGCAAGAACAGCGAAAATTCTAACATCGCCCAGGTTCCCCGTGCCAGATCTGAAGACCTATAGAGCGAAACGCAAGCCGGAGCGGACGCCAGAGCCGTTTGGAGAGGAGGGTCCGGAGCGCGCGCTGCCTGCGGGCGCGGAGCGGGGCTTCGTGGTCCAGCAGCACGCGGCGACACGGATGCACTGGGACCTGCGGCTCGAGATTGATGGAGTGCTTGCGAGCTGGTCGGTCCCCAAGGGGCCGAGCCTCGACCCCAGGGACCGGCGGCTTGCCGTCCGGACCGAGGATCACCCGCTGGAGTACGCCGATTTCGAGGGAGTGATTCCGCAGGGGAACTACGGCGCCGGTGCGATGACCGTCTGGGACCGCGGCGCCTACTGCACGGTGGACGGGGTGTCCCCGCGCGAGGGCCTCGAGAGTGGCAAGCTCGACCTCCGGCTTTCGGGACACAAGCTCCAGGGGCGCTTCGCCCTGGTGCGCACGAAGGGAGACGAGGGCAAGAGCTGGCTCCTGCTCCGCAAGGGCGAGCCGCTGGAGGATCCGGAGCTAGCAGAGCCCTCGGTGCTCTCGGGCCTGACGGTGGAGGAGCTGGCAGCAGGGGCCAGCCGCGCGGAGCCGGTCGAGCGCGAGCTCGAGCGCCTCGGCGCAGCGCGGCGCGAGCTCGACGTGCGCAAGCTGCACCCGATGCTCGCGGACAGCGAGAACCAGCCCTTCTCGCGCCAGGGCTGGCTGTTCGAGCTGAAATACGACGGAGCACGGGTGCTCGCCAGTAAGCGTGATGGCAGCGTCATGCTCTGCTCGCGCTCGGGCCGGGACGCGACCGGGACCTACCCGGAGCTGGCCCGCGCGATCGCCCACCTGCCGCTGGACGAGTTCGTGATTGACGGGGAGGTCGTCTCGCTGGACGAGACTGGTCGCAGCTCCTTCGAGCACCTGCAGAGGCGCTTCACCCAGCGTGACCCGCAGGTGATTCGCCGGCTCCAGGTCGAGGCGCCGGTCGTGTTCTACGCCTTCGATCTGCTCGGCGCCGTGGGCCGCGACCTGCGGGGTGCCGCGCTCGTGGATCGCAAGAACGTCCTGGCGCGCTTCGTGCCCCGGCTCGGCTTCGTGCGCTTCGCGGATCACGTTGAGGGCGATGGCGAGGCGCTCTACGAGGCGGCACGCCAGCACGGACTGGAGGGCGTCATCGGCAAACGCGCCGATTCGCGCTACGAGACCGGGCGGCGTTCGAAGAAGTGGCTCAAGATCAAGGTGCCGCGCAGTTCGAGCCTCGCGATCGTGGGCTACCTGCCAGGGAAGGGGGCGCGTCGCGCGCTCGGGTCGCTGATGCTCGCCTGGCAGAGAGATGGCGAGCTCATCTACGCGGGAAACGCCGGCTCGGGCCTCGACGATCAGACGATCGAGGAGCTGCTGGCTGCGCTGGAAACGCTGCCGGAGCCCGCCTTCTCGGGGCTTCCGGACCCTCGCCCGCGCGGCGCCGTCTACGCTCGCCCCCAGCTCGTGTGCGAGGTGCGCTACACCGAGGTGACGAGCGCCGGAATGCTTCGTCATCCCGTCTTTCTCGAGCTCCGAGACGACTGGGAGCCTGAAGACTGCGAGGCACCGCCGGAGCGCGCCGCGGCTGAGGTCGCCGCCGAGCCAGAGCCGCAGCGGCCCCAGCTCGAACTCACCCGGCTCGACAAGGTGTTCTGGCCGCTCGAGGGGTACACGAAGGGCGACCTGCTCGCCTACTACGAGGCGGTCTGGCCCTGGCTCGCCCCCTATCTGAAGGACCGGCCCGTTGTCCTGACCCGCTATCCGGACGGGATCGAGGGCAAGAGCTTCTATCAGAAGAACGCACCGGAGTTCACGCCGGACTGGGTTGAGCGCGATGAGATCGAGGGAACCGATTACTTCATCTGCAACGAGCTACGCACGCTGCTCTACGTGATCAATTCGGGTGCGATCCCGCTTCACGTCTGGAGCGCGCGGCGAGGCGAGCTCGACAAGCCGGACTGGCTGATCCTGGACCTGGATCCCAAGCAGGCTCCTTTCTCGGACGTGGTGCGGGTGGCCCGACACATCCACAGGCTGCTCGAGGGGCTCGAAACGCCGCACTTCGCGAAGACCTCGGGCCAGGACGGGCTGCACGTCATGGTTCCGCTCGCCGCTCAGCTCCACCACTCCGATGCGAAGGTGCTCGGCGAGGTACTCGCCCGGGTTGTCTGCACCGACCTGCCCGACATTGCGACGATCGCTCGGCCGCTGGCGGCGCGGGGAGACAAGGTATACGTGGATTTTCTGCAGAACGGCCGGGGCAAGCTCATCGCGGCGCCATTCTCCGTGCGTCCGCGCGTGCACGCTCCGGTGTCCATGCCGCTCAGCTGGTCGCAGGTGAGCGCGCGCCTCGACCCCACGCGCTGGAACATGGCGACGGGCCCCAGGTCGCTGCGCGAGCGCGGCGATCCCATGCTCCCGCTCCTGGACGAGAGCACCGACGTGGAAGGCCTTCTCGCAGCGTTGAGCGAGCGCCTGACGGATTAAGCCTTGTGCGCCTACTCTGGTCTGGTGTAGGCATAGCTGCGGAGGTCGAAAATGAATCAGATCGCATACCGGAGCCTGCTCGTAGGTCTGTTTGCCTTGACCCTGGGGTGCGGTGAGCAGCGCACCACACAGGGCGATGCTGTCAGCGACGTGGCGGCGGCTCCGATGGGCGCCAGTGCGCTCGCGGCAGCCGTTGCGGGCGAGCACCGCTCGGCCAAATACAGTGCCCGAGACGGGTACCGCCGCCCCGTCGAGACGCTCAGCTTCTTCGGACTGGAGCCAGACCTGACCGTCGTAGAGATCTGGCCGGGCGGCGGCTGGTACACGGAGATCCTGGCCCCGTACCTGCGCGAAGAGGGGCTCTACTACGCTGCCGGTGCGGATCCCGAGTCCGACTCCGAGTTCGCCCAGCGTTCGGTCGCTCGCTTCGCGGAGAAGCTCGCCTCCGAGCCAGGGCTCTACGACCGGGCCGTCGTGACCGCACTGGGGGAGGGCAAGGAGATCGCCCCCACTGGCTCCGCCGACCTGGTGCTGACCTTCCGCAACGTCCACAACTGGATGTCGGGCGGGTTCGAGACGAGCGTCTTCCAGGCAATGTTCGACGCGCTGAAGCCAGGCGGCACCCTCGGCGTCGTCGAGCACCGGGCCGACGCCACGATCGAGCAGGACCCGAAGGCGGAGAATGGCTACGTCCGGCAGGACTACACGATCGCGCTCGCGGAGGCCGCAGGCTTCGAGCTCGTGGCTGCGTCCGAGATCAACGCGAACCCAAAGGACCGGAAGGACTACGGTAAGGGCGTCTGGACGCTCCCACCGACCTACCTCCTCGAAGACGTCGACCGCGAGCTGTACGCCGCCATCGGCGAGAGCGACCGCATGACCCTAAAGTTCCGCAAGCCCTAATCCTGGGGACGGTCATAACTTGGGGACGGTCCTTGATTATAACTTCTCAGGGGGCGGCGATAGCTGCGGGCGCACGGCGAGAAGTAATAATTAAGGACCGTCCCCAAGTTATGACCCAAGTTATGACCGTCCCGAGTTCAGGTTTTGGGGGCGTAGAGGTCGGTGATGGTGCCTTCGACCATTTCTGCGGCGAAGCCTACGGTTTCGGTGAGGGTGGGGTGGGGGTGGATGGTGAGGGCGATGTCCTCGGCGTCCGCGCCGAGCTCGACGGCCAGCACGGTCTCCGCGATCAGCTCGCCGGCGTTCTTGCCGACAATGCCGGCGCCGATGAGGCGGCGTGTGTCGGTGGAGAAGATGAGCTTGGTGAGGCCGTCGCTGCGGCCAAGGCTCGAGGCGCGGCCGCTGGCCGCCCAGGGGAAGCTGGCCATCTCGATGGCGAGGCCTTGCGCCATGGCCTCCGTCTCCGTCATCCCCATCCAGGCGATCTCCGGATCCGTATAGGCCACGGAGGCGATCGTCGTCGGATCGAAGGCTGAGGGCAGCCCGGCGATGACCTCTGCGGCCGTGCGCCCTTCGTGGCTGGCCTTGTGCGCCAGCATGGGCTCGCCGACGATGTCGCCGATCGCGTAGATGTGGCCGACGTTCGTGCGCTGCTGCTTGTCCACGCGAATGAAGCCCCGCTCGTCCACGCTCACTCCCGCGCGCTCGGCGCCGATCGTGTCGCCGTTCGGTCGCCGCCCGACAGCGACCAGGACGCGGTCGAAGACGTCGCTCTCGGGCACGCCCTCACCGTCGAAGCCGACGCGGATGCCGTCCGTCTGGGGCTCGATGGCCGTGACCTTGGTCGAGAGGTAGATGTCTGCATAACGGCGGCGGATGCGCTGGGATAGCGGGCGAACCAGATCTGGATCCGCGCCGGCAATCAGCCGGTCGAGCAGCTCGACGACGGTTACCTCGGAGCCGAAGGCCTCGTAGACGGTCGCCATCTCCAGGCCGATGATCCCGCCGCCGATCACGAGCATCCTGCCAGGGATCTCCGGGAGCTCGAGCGCGGCCGTGGAGTCCATGACGCGAGGATCTTCGTGCGAGAGGAACGGCAGCTCCACCGGCCGCGAGCCCGCGGCGATGATCGCGCTGTCGAAGGAGACCGAGGTGACACCGTCCGGTGAATCGATCTCGAGCAGGTGCGGGTCGACAAAGCTCCCGGTCCCTTTGATGACCTGGACCTTGCGCTGCCTGGCGAGGTGGCGCAGGCCGCGGGTCAGCGCCTCGACAGACTCGTTCTTCCGCGCGCGGATCTTTTCCAGATCGAGCTGTAGCTCTCCGAACGCAATACCGTGGGTCGACAGCTCGCTCGCCTCGGTGATGATCTCGGCCATGTGCAGCAGCGCCTTCGAGGGAATGCAGCCGACGTTGAGGCAGACGCCTCCGAGCGTCGGGTAGCGCTCGACGAGAACCACGCTCTTCCCCAGATCCGCGGCCCGGAAGGCCGCCGAGTAGCCGCCGGGGCCCGAGCCGAGCACGGCCACGTCTGCGTGGACGTCTCCGCGGTCAAACGGCGACGGGGGTGGCGGCGGTGGCGGCGGCCGGTCCTCGTGCGAGACGGCCATGCCTACAGCAGAGTGCGACGTAGGTCGGACAGGTAGTGCACGAGCCGGCCCGTGAAGCGCACGGCATCCGCTCCGTCGATCACGCGGTGGTCGTAGGACAGTGAGAGCGGCAGGATCAGGCGGCGTGCGAGCTCGGTGCCGTGGTACACCGGTCGCCACTCCATACGCCCGACGCCCAGCACGGCCACTTCCGGATGGTTCACGATCGGCGTGAAGAACGTGCCTCCGATACCGCCGAGGCTGGAAATCGTGAAGGTCCCGCCCTGCAGGTCGGTGGGGTGCAGCTTGCGTTCCCGAGCCTTGGTGCTGAGCTCCATCAGCTCGCCGGCCAGCTCCAGGATGCCCTTCTGGTCCACGTCCCGAACCGCCGGTACCACGAGCCCCATCGGTGTGTCCACCGCAACCCCGAGGTGGAAGTAATTCTTGACGATCAGGTTCTCGCCGGTCTTGTCTAGCGAGGAGTTGAAGTGCGGAAACTCCGTGAGCCCCGCGACGATCGCCTTCATCACAAAGGGCAGGAACGTGAGCTTGACCCCCTGCCGTTCCGCCTCGATTTTCTGGGCCTGTCGGAAGCCTTCGAGCTCTGTGATATCCGCCTCGTCAAACTGGGTGACGTGCGGGACGGAGACCCAGCTCCGGTGCAGGTTGGCACCCGAGAGCTTGCGAATTTTGTTCAGCGGCTCGATTTCGGTCGGACCGAACTTTGCGAAGTCGATCTCGGGAGCCTTCCCAACGTGGACGCCGGAGATCGGCACTCCCGCGGAGGTCCCCTTCGCCATCATCCCTTTCACGTAGCCCTGCACGTCCTCCTTGAGTACACGACCCTTGCGGCCGCTCGACGGGACGAGCGTCAGGTCGATGCCCAGCTCGCGTGCCAGGCGTCGTACCCCGGGACTCGCGTGGGCGCTCGCCGAGGAACGCGCAGGGGAGGGCAGCGGCGGGAGCATGTCATCCGGCTCCTCCCGCTGTTCCGGCGCGGCGGGCTCCTCTTCGATCTCCTCCGTCTCCTCGACAGGCGGTGGGGCCAGGGACAGCGAGTCCTCGTCCACCTCCATCACGCAGACGAGGCCGCCCTCGCTGATCGTGTCTCCGACACGGGCGCTCATCTGGCGGATCACGCCTGCGAAGGGTGCGGGGATCTCCATCGTGGCCTTGTCCGTCTCGAGCACGATCAGCGAATCGTCGACGGCCACGTGGTCTCCTGGCGAGACCAGGATCTCTACGATGTCGACGTTCTCGAAGTCACCGATGTCGGGGAGCAGGACCTTTCTCTCGTCAGCCAATGCGGTGTCCTCTAGCTTGTCGGGGGGGCGGGCTTGTTCGGGTCGATCTTGTACTTCTCCATTGCGTTCTGGGCGGCGGTAGGTGAGATCTCGCCCTCATCCGCCAGGGCCTTGAGTGCGGCCACGACGACGAAGTGCCGGCTTACCTCGAAGTGATGGCGCAGCCGGGCGCGCAGGTCTGAACGACCGAAGCCATCGGTGCCAAGCACGTGGTAGCGCGGGCCGATCTGCGAGCGGATCTGATCCGCATAGACCTTCAAGTAGTCGGTCGCGGCGATCACAGGACCGGGCCGGTCGCCGAGCAGGCGCTCCACGTAGCTCGCGCGCGGCGTCTCGTCGGGATGAAGCATATTCCAGCGTTCGACCTCCATCCCGTCGCGGCGCAGCTCGTTGAAGCTCGTCACGCTCCACACGTCGCTCTCCACTCCGAAGTCCTCACGCAACAGCTCGGCAGCGGCGATCACCTCGCGCAGGATGGCCCCGCTCCCGAGGAGCTGGACCCTGGGCCCGCTCGTCCTCGAACCCTCCGCGAAGGCATAGATGCCCTTGAGGATCCCCTCCTCGATACCTTCGGGCAGCGGCGGGTGCGGGTAGTTCTCGTTCGTGAGGGTGATGTAGTAGAAGACTCCCTCCTGCTTCACGTACATCCGTTCGAGGCCTGCGTGGAGGATGACAGCGAGCTCGTAGGCAAAGGTCGGGTCATACGAGATGCAGTTGGGGACGTGCGATGCCAGGAGCTGGCTGTGGCCATCCTGGTGCTGGAGGCCCTCGCCGGCCAGCGTCGTGCGCCCCGATGTGCCGCCCAGCAAGAAGCCGCGCGTCTGAGAGTCTCCGGCCGCCCAGATCAGATCGCCGACGCGCTGGAATCCGAACATCGAGTAGAAGATGTAGAACGGAATCAGGTTGATTCCGTGGTTGCTGTACGCGGTGCCGGCAGCGATCCATGACGAGGTCGCTCCGGCCTCGCTGATCCCCTCTTCCAGGATCTGGCCGCCCTTGTCCTCGCGGTAGTACATCACCTGACCGGCGTCCTGCGGCTCGTAGAGCTGGCCCTCGCTCGAGTAGATGCCCAGCGAGCGGAACAGTCCCTCCATGCCGAAGGTACGCGCCTCGTCGGGAACGATCGGCACCACGAGCTTGCCGAGCTGCTTGTCGCGAGTCAGCGCCGTCAGCAGGCGGACGAACGCCATCGTGGTCGAGATTTTGCGCTCCCCGGAGCCCTTGAGCATCGAGTCGAACACCGCGAGTTCGGGAACCTCCAACGGGCGCGTGGCTCTGCGGCGAGCGGGCAGGTAGCCGCCAAGGGCCTCGCGACGCTCGTGCATGTAGCGCATCTCGGGGCTGTCTTCGGCGGGCTTGTAGAAGGGGGTCTCCTCCAGCAGGTCGTCGGAGATCGGGATCCGGTAGCGATCCCGAAACCTGCGCAGGTACTCGCCGGCCATCTTCTTCTGCGAGTGCGCGGTGTTCTGGCCCTCACCGGCCTCGCCCATGCCGTAGCCCTTGACCGTCTTGGCCAGGATCACGGTCGGCTCGCCGACCGTCTTCGTCGCGCGCGCATAGGCGGCGTAGATCTTCTGCGGATCGTTTCCGCCACGGTTGAGCTCCGAGATCTCGTGGTCGGTCATGTTCGCGACCATGGCCTGGAGCTGGGGGTGCGTGCCGAAGAAGTGCTCGCGAGTGTAGCCTCCGTCTCGGGAAGCCTTGTAGTTCTGGTAATCGCCATCCACGGCCTGCTCCATGCGTTCGAGCAGCAGGCCCTTCTTGTCGCGCGCCAGCAGCGAATCCCAGCGGTCGCCCCAGATCACCTTCAGCACGTTCCAGCCGGAACCGCGGAAGATCCCTTCCAGCTCCTGGATGATCTTCCCGTTGCCGCGGACCGGACCGTCGAGTCGCTGCAGATTGCAGTTCACGACGAAGATCAGGTTGTCGAGCTTCTCGCGCGCCGCGAGGCCGATCGCGCCGAGAGATTCGGGCTCGTCCATCTCTCCATCGCCCATGAAGGCCCAGACCTTGCGACCCTCCGTGTCGACGATCCCGCGATTGTGCATGTACTTCATGATGCGCGCCTGGTAGATCGCCATGATCGGTCCCAGGCCCATCGACACCGTCGGGAACTGCCAGAAGTCCGGCATGAGCTTTGGGTGCGGGTACGACGCCAGCCCGCCGCCGTTTACCTCCTGGCGGAAGCGCTGCAGCTGA
The DNA here is from genome assembly GCA_965247115.1 of Myxococcota bacterium. Taxonomy (GTDB): domain Bacteria; phylum Myxococcota_A; class UBA9160; order SZUA-336; family SZUA-336; genus JAUXJB01. The sequence continues at coordinate 967,668 of CBDFGR010000002.1, read as the reverse complement.
TCTTCCGAGAGCCTTCCTTCGACAAACGCGCGCGCGTAGATGCCGGGGGAGGAGTGGCCCTGGATGTAGAGGAGGTCACCCCCGAAGTCCTCTGTCGGTGCGCGGAAGAAGTGGTTGTAGCCTACATCGTAGAGTGTCGCAGCGGAGGCAAAGCTCGCGATGTGGCCGCCGAGCTCGGGGCTCTTCCGGTTTGCCTGCACCACCATGGCCATGGCATTCCAGCGGATGATGGAGCGGATGCGGTGCTCGAGGCCGGGCTCCCCTGGCATCTTCTCCTCATCGCTCGGATGGATCGTGTTCACATAGGCTGTGGTGGTCGTGTACGGCAGGTGCGCCCCGGAGCGCCTGGCCTGGTCGATCAGCCGCTCGATCAGATAGTGCGCACGCTCGATGCCTTCGTCCCGCAACGTGGACGCGAGCGCATCCAGCCACTCCTGGGTTTCCTCGGGGTCGGTATCTGCAGATCGGTCAGCCATGTGAATCCTCGCGCGGCGGCGCGGGGGCGAGCCCCGCGAACGCGGGGATGGAGGAGTCTGGAGCAATGGCGAGCTCCCACTGTCCTCCAGCTACGAGATTCTCCCCTCATCAGCCGCCCCGTCAAGGTCAGCTACGCCTTTGCATGCTCCGAGAGGCGACAGATGCGGCCAGCAGCGCCTCTTGCGGACGGTAGGGGAATCCCACCACCAGCTAGTGGCTTATACTTCTTGCCAGAGCCCGTCGCGGCGGAGGACCCACGGCGACGGATCAGGGGGATCGGCATGGAGAGAATCGGCATCGTGGGCTGCGGTCTCATGGGCTCCGGAGTGGCAGAAGTCTGCGCGCGCGCTGGGCTCGACGTCGTCGTCGCGGAGCGGGACGAGGAGGCAGCCGACGCGGGGCTGGTCCGCATCGCCCGCTCCATCGACCGGGCGCTCTCCGCGCACAAGATCTCGGACGTGGAGCGCAAGGTCGCGCTCGAGCGCATTCGAGTGACCGCCGACTTCGCCGAGCTCGCGGATCGCGAGATCGTCCTAGAGGCCGTGTTCGAGGACGAGGCCGCCAAGGTCGAGATCTTTCGCACGCTCGACTCCGTCGTGGAGAGCCCGGACGCGATCCTCGCCTCCAACACCTCGTCCATCCCCATCATGAAGCTCGCCGTGGAGACCGGACGTCCGGCCCATGTGTGTGGGCTCCACTTTTTCAACCCCGTCCCCGTGCTCGACCTTGTCGAGCTGGTGCCGTCGCTGCTCACCAGTGAAGAGACGGCGCAGCGCATCGCCACGTTCGCCGAAGAGGTGCTCGGCAAGCACGTCATCCGATCTCAGGATCGGGCCGGCTTCATCGTGAACTCGCTGCTCATCCCCTATCTGCTCTCTGCCATCCGCATGGCCGAGTCCGGCTTCGCGACGGCCGAGCACATCGATGCGGGAATGGTGAAGGGCTGCAACCATCCGATGGGCCCGCTGGCGCTCGTCGACCTGATCGGTCTCGACACAACCATGGCGGTAGCGGAGTCGATGTACGAGGAGTTCAAGGAGCCCCTCTACGCCCCGCCCCCACTGCTGTGTCGCATGGTGGAAGCGGGCCTGCTCGGCCGCAAGACGGGACGCGGCTTCTACGAGTACCCCGGACGCTAGAGGCGCCAGCGCCTATTCCGCATAACCGGCGCGGCTTTGCTGCGTCCGGCGCCGAAGGCGCGCAGTTCATGCGCCTGTTAGGCGCCATGCGCATTCATGTGCTTTGCCGCTTCCAAAGCCAGAGACATCCAGTGTTTCTGTTGGGAAATGGGAACCCGCACCCAACTCCTAGACGGGTTTTTCCTTCCTTTGGGATTCCAAGCCTCTGCGCCGGCAAGCGAATACGCCTGACTTAACTGTCCTTCCCCAAGTTTAAACGACATGTCGATTTCCGAAAATGTTGCAAACATCTTCCGACCTAGCATGAGTTGACGTCGACCCCAGCGTGAGGTGACGGAGAAGTTCGAATACTCACCCTCGATTCGCTCGATGATCAATTCAAGGCTTGCTTCTGCACTGTCGGTCATTAAATCCCTATGCTTGGTCGCCTAACTGGCTTATAGGCTGCCAGCCTTCGATCGAAAAGCCGGCAGCTCTCGCTGCATACTAGCAGCGCTGCTCCACCCACCTGGCGCCGATTCTTCAAGGTAAATCGCCACGTTGCCTCGATTCGGAGCCGTCACGGTGAGCGGATAGCAGTACTTCCGTCCTGCGTCTTGAAGTGTCCTTTGAAGTCCGCGGGCCAGACCTGGTTGGGGCGATCGGTTCGCAGCGCCGCGGCCCGCGGATGATCCCAGCGTCTCCTCCGTTGGTTCTTTCGAAGCTTCCCGTGACGGTCCAGGATCGCGTTCACCGTACTCCGCGAGGGCCAGGCGACCTCGCGCTGCCGGCGCTCGAGCACCTGGATCAGCTTCTTCGCGCCCCACCCGTACTGCTCCCGCAGACGCAGGATCCGATTTTCGATCGACGCCGGCGTGCGGTGGGGACAGCGCGTGGGCGCTCGAGACCGATCGCGGAGTCCCGCAAGGCCCTCGTTGGCCGGTGGAGCCACTTGTACCCGGTCGGACGACTCACGCAGTAGCGCTCGCAGAGCTCGGTCATCGACCACTGTCCGCTCAGGAACTCCATCACGAAATTCCCCCTTTGATCTTCTTTATTCGTTTCCATCCAGGGCATCTCCCAGGTGTAAACGATGTTCCCGGACTTCTGTAAACTATGTGCCAGGACCTACCCTTGACAATGATATAGAAAGCCCTAATCTACACCGATCGGTGAATACGTGAGAAAGTTAGATCGACAGCTCTCCCTTGATCTACGGCCTCTGGCAGGTCACGGCGGGCCGCGCGAGGGGGCGGGGCGCAAGCCTGGGCCGAGTCCGCTGGTTCGTCACAGAAGTCGACAGAGGCTCGCGTCGAGGCATCCGTGTCACGTGACCCTGCGGGTGCGCGAAGGTGCTCCGTCGTTGCGGGCTCCCGCCTTCGTGCGGGCGTTCGAGGAGACGCTGGCACGGGGGTGCGACCGGGGGGAGTTTCGCCTCGTCCACTACGCGCTCTTGAGGGATCACGCTCACCTCATCGTCGAGGCGAAGGATCGGGGTGCGCTCGGTCGAGGGATGAAGTCTCTCAGCAGGAGGATGATCTGGGCGATGCGGCGGGCGTTCGGGTGGCGTGGCGGGCTGCTGGCGGATCGCTACCACATGCGGGTGCTGCTGACACCGCACGAGGTCCGGAATGCGATCCGGTACGTGTTGCTCAACGCGGCCCGGCACCGGCGCAGGGCGCTCCGGCGGCTTGATCCCGCCTCATCGGGCCGCTGGTTTGACGGCTGGCAGCGGGGCACCGCTCGGGTCGAGCGTCGTTCGGGGCGTCGGTCAGTCGCTGCCGCCCACACGTGGCTGCTGGCGGAGGGGTGGCGGCGGTGCGGGTTGCTCGATCCACTGGATGTACCGGGAGCAGCTCGTGCTTCGCCCTGATGGGGACCCGCGCTCCAGTGGGGGTTGGCATTCGAGGCTCTGAGGCGCGCCCATTCCGAGAGCGATCAGCGTGAACATGTTGAGGTGGCACACCGGCTCTCCCTTTCGGATCGTTCGTAGGCGGTGAGGTCAGCTCGGTGCGAAGCTGGAGGGGTTACGGGGCGAGCTCGAGCGTGCGTTCGACGATGTCTTGCTCGGAGAGCAAGACCTTGGCCGCGGCCGGGCCGAGGGGGATGTAGGAGTCGACGGATCGTATCGAACGGAGGGGCCCCTGGAATCCTGCTTCCGCGAGATCCGCGACCAAAGCATCGGCGATGCCGCCTCCGGTCGCCCGGCACTCGTCGACGATGACAGCGCGGCCACACTCCGCGGCGTGTCTGCGCACCGCGGCGAACGGGAGCGGGTTCAGCCAGCGCAGGTCGAGCACGCGAGCGCGCGTATCAAAGTCGCGTTCCAGTGTTCGGGCGGCGCGCAGCGATAGGCGGAGCGCATTCGCATACGACACCAGGAGGACGTCGCTGCTGTCCTCTCGGAACACGCCGGTCTCGCCTGGCAGCAGGGCCTGCCCGGGAGGGGGGTAGTCCGTGAGCCAGCCTGCGTCTCCTGGCTCGTACAGGTCCTTCTCGTGGTAAAGGGCGATCGGCTCCAGGAAGCAGATGACGCGACCCTCCTCCCTGGCTAGCGCCAGGCAGCCTCGCAGCATCCGAGCCGCGTCGTCGCCGCGGGAGGGCGCAGCGAGGATCAGCCCCGGAATGTCACGCAGCGCGCCGATCGAGTTGTCGTTGTGGAAGTGCCCCCCGAAGCCGCTCTGGTAGCCGAACGCGGCGATCCGCACCACGATCGGGTTCTGAAACTGGCCGGCCGAGAAGAAGGAGAGCGAGCACGCCTCGCCTCGCAGCTGGTCGAGCGCGTTGTGCAGGAATGCCAGATACTGGATCTCGGGGACCGGCAGCAGACCGATCTGGCCGGCTCCCTGGGCGACACCGAGGATGGTCGTCTCGTCCAGAAGCGTGTCGAACACGCGACCGCTTCCGAACGCCTCCTGCAGGCCCGCGGTGAGCGCGTACACGCCGCCCTTCTTTGCCACGTCCTCCCCGAACACGAGCATCTCGGGGCGGCGCAGCATCTCGTCCTTGAGCGCGGAGTTGATGTGCGCGGCCAGCGTGCGCCGGCTGGGAGCGGCGGCGTGTTCCGGGAGCTGCGCGGCGAACGCGCGTTCGCGGGCCCTGGCGTCGGCTCGACCCGTCGCGGACGCACGGCAGCGCTCGAGATCGCAGCGCGCGAGCGGCGCCACGATCTCTTCGACGCTCGCGAGCTTCGGTCGCGCCGCCGCCTCTGCTCTGGCCGCGCCGACGCGGGCGCGCGTTGCCTCGACCACCTCACGCAGCTGCTCGGGCGTGGCCGCGCCCGTGTCGATCAGACGATGTGCGTTCTGAAGCAGTGGATCCCGGGCCTCGACCTGCTCGATCTCGGTGACGCTGTGATAGGTCGTCTCGACGTCGCTCCCGGCGTGGCCCCAGAGGCGCACCGTCAAGAGGTGAAGGAAAACGGGAGCGCGCGCGCCGCGACAGGCGTCGATCGCGGCCCTCGCCGCATCCCAGATCTCGTCGATCTCGCCGGCCGCTCGTACGTACTGGAGGTGTGAGAGGCCGGAGAAGCTATCCGCGATCCAGCGCTGCGGTGTCTCGAGTGAGATGCCGACGCCGTTGTCCTCGCAGACGAACAGGATAGGTACGGCCGCTCCCTGGCGCTGCGCGTAGCGCGCGGCGTTGATGCCGGAGAGCGCGCTGGCGTGATTTACCGAAGCATCCCCGAACGAGCAGCACACGATCGCGTCGGGAGGCAGCTCGGTGCCCAGGCCGAGGCGCCGGGCGCGAGCGTGCGCAAAGGCCATCCCGACTGCCTTTGGCAGGTGCGAGGCCACCGTACTCGTCTGGGGGGGCACCCAGAGCTTGCGGCTGCCCCAGACCTTGTGTCGGCCATGGCTTGTGGGATCGTCCGCCGAGGCGCACAGCGAGAGCAGCGTTTCGAAGAGCGGGTCGGAGCCTGGCAGCTTGCGGGAGCGCGCCATCATCATTGCCCCGGAGCGGTAGTGAAGCAGGCACGGATCCGTCGGGCGCAGCAGCGCTCCAAGCACAACGTTCTGCTCGTGCCCGGCGCTCGAGATCGTGTAGAAGCCCTGGTCCGCGCTGCGCAGCTCGCGCGCTGCAACGTCGAGGGCGCGGCTCAACACCTGATCCTCGAAGAGCTCGAGTGCCTGGCGGACCGAGAGCGTGCTGTCCGCGCCAAGGGGAGCATCCGCAGGGAGAAGTGCGGGCGCGGGCGTCGCCTCGTGGAGGTAGGCGTCGAGGTTCTCCTCGACGATCTCGACTCGAGTTCTGGTCACTGCCCGTTGATCGGCCTGTTACGGCGGGGACTCGAGGGGAATCTCGCGTCTCGCACGTGCCAGGTCTACACGAGACCCATGAAGCGCCGCGGGTTGTCCAGCTTTACCTGCCCGAGGACCTCCGCTCCGACATGCGCGCAGCTCTTCGCAAGCTCCGCCAGCGCGCCGGGATAGACGCAATCGTAGTGTGGGTAGTCCGATCCGAAGAGCACGCAGTGCCCGAGCCCTCGCTCGGCGATGTCTGCGAGCGCGTCCCCGTCGTCGGGATCCATCGAGACAAAGCACTGCTCGCGGAACAGCTCGCTCGGCCGCCGCGTGAGCCAGGGCGTGAAGCGGCGCATGGTCTCGAAGTGCTCGTCCATACGATCGAGCCAGTACCCGAGCCAGCCGAGTCCCGACTCAAAAAAACCGATCCGGAGCCGCGGGAAGGCGTCGAGGACACCACCGCACACAATGTCGAGACAGGCCGCCATCTGCTCGAAGGGATGGCAGACCATGTGCGTGAAGAACGGGTTGTCGTAGCGCTGCTGCCCGAAGCCAGGAATGGTGCTGCCGAAGCTGCCGTGCAGGGCGACCGCGAGATCGCAGTCTGCAGCGGTGGCCCAGAACGGCTGGCAGGCAGGATCTTGCAGCGCCAGGCCGTTCATGCGCTCCGGCCGGATCACGGCGCACTTCAGACCCAGCTCCGCAATGCGCGCTGTCTCCCGCACAGCTTCGTCCACGTCCTGCAGCGGTACCAGTCCCGCCCCGTACAGGCGCGCAGGGTCGTGGCTGCAGAAATCCGCCAGCCAGTTGTTGTACGCCCTGCACGTCGCCGCCGCGATCGCAGGATCCGTGATGTCGCCCCAGATCAGGTAGATGCTCGGGAACAGCAGCGCCTGGTCGAAGCCCTCGCCGTCGAGCACCTCGAGACGGCTGGCGGGGTCGTAGCCGCCGGGGAGAATGTCGTCCCAGTTCACCCTCCGATCCGGGTTGCCCAGCGCTCCGGGTATGCAGGCCGGCGCGGGGTTGGAGCTGGGCCGCCGCTCCCCCGCGATCCACACGTCGTCGTTCCCACCCTCACCTCGGCGCAGCTGGATCACGAGATCCCGGTACGCGGGCTCCGCATACTCCTCCCAGACTGCCCGCGGCTCCGTGATGTGGCCGTCGCCGTCGATGATCGTCGCCATAGCGAACCTCCTGGGCGTGCGTCGCCCGTCGGCAGCTGCGGGAATCATACACCCGCTCGGGCTCAGACCCGGAAGAAGCTCGTGGCGTTCTCACCCAGCACGCGATCGACGGAGGCGGGAGGCAGCTTCGCGAGCAGTTCTCGCGCCTTTCCCACGGGATCGGTGAAGCCCTCCGCGTGAGGGAAGTCCGAGCCGATGAAGAACTTGTCGTCGCCGACGAGCTCCAGCGTGTAGGGCAGCGTGCGCTCGGTGGGATCGGCGCAGACCCAGACGTTGCGCGCGAAGGTCTCGCTCGCGGAGCGCTCCATCGGACACGAGTGACCCATGTAGCTGTAACGGTAGTCGAAGCGATCCAACCACTCGGGGACCCATCCGCTCCCCGCCTCGACGGTGGCCACGCGCAGGCGGGGGAAGCGCTCGAACACCCCGTCGTAGATCATCGTCGTCAAAGCCATGCGCGGGTCCTGGATGCTGTTCATGGAGAGGAACATGAAGCCAGGGTTGCGGTCCCGGTGCCAGTCGCTGCCGAGGTAGTGGTCGTGCACCACGAGGTGCAGGCACACCGAGATATCCAGCGCCTCGGCCGCCGCCCACACCGCGTCGAAGTCGGGGTGTCCGAGGCTCCTGCCGCCCGGTGGCAGGGCGGCTACGAAGACCGCTCGCACGTCCTGCGCGGCCAGGTGCTCGATCTCCTTCACGGCCTGCGGAGGATTGCGTAGCGAAACGTGGCCTAGCGGATGCAGCCGCGGATACGCGGCACAGGTCTCGAGGGCCCAGCGGTTGTAGGCGCGGCAGTGCGCGGCCGCGAGCTCGGGCTCCTCGACGAGCCCTTCCCACACGAGACCGAGGGTCGGAAAGATGATCTGGCAGTCGAAGCCCTCGCGGTCCAGGAAGCGGATTCGCTCGTCCATGTCCTCGAGTGAGCCGTCGAGCACCGCGGAGGCTTCGAAGCTCCCCATGGAACCCCCTCGCTCCTTCTGACCGTAGGCCACGCCGATGGCGAAGCCCTGGAGGGTCGAACGCGCCCGACCAGGGGGCAGGGTCCGACCCTCGATCCCGACCTGCAGACCCGCGCGCTCGTCGTATCGGATCTCGAGACACCGAGAGCGGTAGGCCGGGTCGATGTAGCGCGCCCAGAGGTCGAGCGGCTCCATGAAGTGACTGTCGGCGTCGATCGTGCGTCCCACGCCGCGGCTAGCGCTCCAGGATCGAGCGACGCTCCGCCCAGCCCTTGTCGAACGGGGTCCAGAACACGGGCTCGAGGACGACGCGCTGGAACTTCCACTGCCCGTCCACGCGCACGTACTCCTCGTCGTAGCGCCCGGCGCCCCAGACGGCCATCTCCCTGCCAGCGGTGGTGTTGGGCTCGACCAGGTACCACTGTCCCGTCGCGTGGTCGCCGTGCACCTCGATGCGGGGATTCATGACCAGGTGAAGCGCGAAGCTGATTAGCTTGGGCAGGTCGACGAAGAACTCGCGGATCGCCGCGCGTCCCTCGAAGCGCCCTATCACGCCGCCGTCCCACACCGCGTCCGCGGTGAAGAGCTCGGCCAGACGATCGACCTCTCCATCATCCGTGAGGAAGCAATAGGACGCCTTCAGTGCCTTGATCGCCTCGATGTCCTCGAGCACGCGGACGCGCTCTTCGAAAGCTTTGCTCGCCATGTCTGATCTCCTCAGGTCTGCGCGTTCTCGCTCCGGAGCGGCGCGAGGCGCGTCTTTGCCCAGCCCTCGTGGAAAGGCGTGGAAAAAGACAGGTCGATCTTCACGTTCCTGAACTTCCAGCCGCCTGCTTCCCTGACATACTCATCGCGGTAGCGCGCCATCATCCAGATCGCGCGGTTACCATCGGCGTACGTACAAGGCTGGAACAGGTACCACTGACCCGTCGCCCGATCGCCGTCGACCTCGATCAGCGGGTTGCACACGTGGTGGATCGCGAAGCTGATTGCGCTCGAAGCGTTCTTGAAGAAGCTTCGAATCTTGTCCTGTCCCTCGCAACGACCCAGCACGCCGCCGTCCCAGACGGCGTCGTCGACGAAGAGGGAGGCGATCCCCTCGGGGTCGTAGCTGTCGTCGCAGTACGCGCAGTACCGTGCCTTGAGCTCCCGGATTGCCTCGATGTCCTCAAGCACTTGCAGGCGCTGTTCCAAACTGGTGTCCGACATGCCGACTCCTTCCTACAGACGGTAGAACGCCGCGGCGTTCGCTCCGATGATCTTCTCCACCGATGTCATGGGCAACTCCTCGAGCACCTTTCGTGCCTTTGCCAGGGGGGCCACGAACCCCTCCGCATGGGGGTAGTCAGAGCCGATAAAGAACTTCTCGTCGCCGGCGAAGCGTACCATGTAGGGGAACATCCTCTCCTCGGGATCCCCGCACACCCAGATGTTGCGCGCAAAGTACTCGCTCGCGGGTCGCTTCATCCCCGACGTTTCGCCCATGTAGGCGAAGCGATAGTCGAGGCGCTCGAGCCACTCACCCACCCAGCCGACCATGGCCTCGATGGTCGCGACGCGCAGGTCGGGGAAGCGTTCGAGCGCGCCATCGTACACGAGCGTGGTGAGCGCCATGCGCGGGTCCTGGATCACGTTCATGGTCACGAACATGAAGCCCGGGTTGCGATCGCGATACCACTGGTGTCCGGTGTAGTGCGGGTGGCCCGTCAGGTGGATGGCCACGCCGAGATCCAGCGCCGCCGCGGCCGCCCAGATGGGGTCGAGATCCGGGTGGCCGAAGCTCTTGCCGTCGACTGGCGCGGCGCCAACGAAGATGGTGCGGTAGCCCAGCCTGGCGACGCGCTCCAGCTCGGTCACGGCCAGCGCCGCGTCTCTGAGCGAAATGTGCGCGGCGGGATGGAGGCGATCGCGATGTGCAGCGCAGAGCTCGTGCGCCCACGTGTTGTACGCGCGGCAGAGGGCAGCCGCGAGAACTGGATCCGATACCGCACTCTCCCAGAACAGGCCCAGGCTGGGATAGATCACCTGGGCATCGAAGCCCTCCGCTTCGAGAAACGCGACCCGCGCATCCATATCCTGCCAGCGCTCGCTCTCGACCAGGTACCGGTCGAAAGTGCCCAGATCCTGGCCGGTCTCCTTCTGTCCGTAGCCGACGACGGCAGCCAGCAGCATCTCCAGGTCGCCGAGTGCGACGGGGCGCCCGTCGACGAACATGGCGCGGCGGCCCTCGCTCTGCGCGTCCGGGGCAAAGCGCACCGCGCGCTCGCGGAACCCGGGCTCCACGTAGCGTTCGAACAGGTCGAGCGGCTCGATGAAGTGGCTGTCCCCGTCGATGACTGGCAAGGGGGGACGAGCTGCCTAGTTCGTGAGCGCGCGCTCGGCGCGCTCGCGACGGACATCGTCGAGGAGCGCTCGTGCGTCTGCAAAGTCGCGCTTCAGGCGGAGCGACCGGGCCAGCGACTTCTCGGCGTCGGCCAGCGCTCCGCTTCGGAGCAGTGCCACGCCTTTCAGGTAGTGGACAAAGGGATTGCGCCGGTCGAGCTGGGCTGCCGCCTCCAGCGAGACCAGCGCTGCTTCGAGTTCGCCGGCCCCTAGATGCAGGTTGCCGAGATTGAGATGCGCAGCCGAGAGACGCGGATCACTGACAAGCGCAGTCTGGTAGGTCCGCTCGGCCTCTTCCTTGCTGCCGAGGCGGCCGTACGCGATGCCCAGGTTGTTCCAGGCGCGCGCGAAGTCCGGCTTTACCTGCGTGGCCAGACTGAAGTAGCTGCGCGCGTCCTCCCAGGGGATGGGCTGCCCTTGGGAGGTTGCCAGGTGAATCACCTCGTAGCCGCGGTTGTTGTACAGGTGCGCGAGCGCCTCCAGGTCGTCGATGCGCCGGAACATCGCGTACGCCCCGACCTCGCCGGTGAAGTCGACCAGGGTCGAGCCCCTGGCCGTGTTCACCGCTACGCCGATGTGCCCCGCAGAGACGACCACGTCCCCGTCCAGGTGGCGCTCCAGCTTCCTGGTGGCGTCGATGTAGTAGGCCTCGAGCCCGAGACCGCGCGCCAGCCCGATGTAGACCGAGCTCAGGCCCAGACAGTTCCCGGCGCCCTTATCGATGGTCTCGGCGGCGGAGCCGCTGCTCGCCCACTCGTAGCGGAGTCCGAACCAGAACGGATTGCTCAGTGACCGAGCCAGTGCCAGGGCCTTGTCCTCTGTGTCGTAGCGGCCGCGGACTGCCTTGCGGGCCCTCTCCACGAGTGCTGGATCCAGCTCGTAGGGAACGATGATCTCGGTCTCCGGAAGCTCAGGGACCCGGGCGTGCACCTCCGAGCGCAGCTGCTCTGGCGAGTAGGCCAGCTCGCGCTTGGTAACGCAGCCGAGGAGGGGCAGTGCTGCGAGAACGAAGATCAGCCCCCGCAGCGGGTCCGGGCGCCGTCTCATGCGAATATTCTAGTCCACTTCTCTCGTCCCCGTCAGGTTTTGTGGGACCCGGAGGTCCTGTGGGACCCGGCCGCGGGCGGCCGCGGCTACCCACCTTCGCGAAGGCCTACGGCCTTCGCTGCGCGCGCCGCGTTCCGCGGCGCTTGCGGGTGCCTAGGCGGGATTCTGGAGGGGGCCGGAATCGGATTCGGCTTCTTCAGGCCGTACGGCCCCTGTCCGCCGCCGCCGGCGCCTTCCCCTTCAACGTCTCACTTGCGCGAAGCCCGAAGGCCGAGCACGCCAGTAGAACGATCAGCGCGTTCGTGGCGAGGGCCCAGCCGATGGATGTCGCGTCTGCAAGAGCTCCCAGCAAGACGGGCCCCAGCACCATGCCGGCGTCGCCGGCAGAGCGGTTGAGTCCGAGCGCCAGTCCGCGCAGCTCGGGGGCGGCGATGTCCGCTGCGTAGGTGGCCGGAGCGGGCCCCCAGAACGTAGTGCCAAGTGCGACGAGCAGGGCGGCCAGCAGGAACTGCAGGTTGCTCGCGGCCCCCGCCATCAGACCGAGTCCCAGGGCGACGACCAACCCGCTGGGCACAATCGCCCACTTTCGTCCGACGCGATCTATCAGCAGTGCGGCGGGGGCGAGCCCGAGCAGGTTGATGAGCGCCATCATGGCGAAAACGATTCCGAGCTCGCCGGCGGAGTAACCGAAGCTCGCCGACGCAAAGAGTGGCATGAGCGTCATGCGTCCTCCCGCGCGGGTGAGGAAGACAGAGGCCGTGACCGCGGAGACTGCGAAGAAATCCGACGCTCCCAGCTTGCTCGCCCAGGCCTCAGCGCTGCTGCGTGCTTGACCACCCATGTCTTCCTCGACGACACGTGCGGGTCGGGTCTCGGGTAAGCGCAGGTAGCCGTAGAGCGAGGCCACCAGGGTCGCCAGTCCGACGAGCAAGAACGGCGCGCGCAGCCCGTAGGCGTCTGCGACCAGCCCGCCGATCGCGGGTCCGAACGAGACGCCTACCAGCAACGCACCCTGATTGGTCGCGACGAAGTGGCCGCGGTTCGCGGGTGTCGAGATGTCTGCGAGGTAGATCGCCGCCCCGGTCATGTACATGGCGGAGCCCGCGCCGGCGAGGAAGCGCCAGCCCAGCAGCTGGGGGATGTCGGGTGCGAGGCCCGAGCCGATCATGCCCATGCCGCTCACGAGTGGTCCGCCGGCGAGCAAGAGGCGCCGACCGTAACGATCCGAGAGCAAGCCGAGCGGAACGTTGAGCAGCAGACGCGCCAGCCCGAAGATCGAGAGCGTCAAACCGACCGTGGCGACGCCGGCCCCGAACTCTGCGGCGAACAGCGGCAGCACGGGCGTGATGATCCCCTGCCCCGACATGACGAGGACCGTCGACACGGTGATCATCAACAGCCGCTCGTTCTCGCGCCAGTAGCGCCGGAATCGCTCCAGCATCGGCGCAAGGGTGACACGCCGACGCGAATCGTGCTTGCTCCTGTAGACTGCCGAGACGGTGACGTACTACCCGTGCGCCCTCGAGTTCGCGATCGAGCACGGAGCCTAGCCTGGAGGGCGAGGCACGCCGCGATGGGATCTTCTCGACGCTGCGCATCCGGAACTTCCGCTACCTCTGGCTGGGACAGATCAGCCACGCAGGTGCGCTCTGGATGGAGCAGATCGCCCGTCCGTTCCTGATCCTCGACATCACTGACGGCTCCGAGGTTCACCTGGGCGCGGTGATCGCCGTCCGCACCCTTCCGCAGCTCCTGTTCGGCGTGTGGGCGGGCGTCATCAGCGACTGGTTCGACAGGCGTCGCATCCTGCTCCTCGACAAGTCGGCCGTGCTCCTGCTCAACTTTGCCTTCGCGGCCGTGATCGTCGCCGGACTGCTAGAGCTGTGGCACATCTATGTTTACGCGTTCCTTCGCGGAACGACGATGGCCTTCGACCAGCCCGCGCGTCAGTCCCTGATTCCGAGTGCCGTCCCCTCCTACCGGGTCACGAACGCGCTTGCACTCATGAGCGGGACGCAGAGCATCATGCGCATCGCCGGAGCGACGCTCGGCGGCCTCGCGTATGCCTGGCTGGGAGCGGGCGGGGCGTTCTCGTGCATTGCGGTGATCTACATCGGGGCCGTCGTGTCGACCTACCTGCTCGACGTCCCCACGCACGAGCGGCCCTCGAGCTCCGGTGCTGGCGCCATGCTGCGCGGCCTGGGAGAGGGAGCGCGCTTCGCCTTCTACGATCCCGCAATTCGCGGCGTGCTCTTACTCTCGGCCGTCTACTTCGCGTTCGGCATGTCGTACATGCAGGTGTTCCTGCCGCTCTTCGCGGACCAGGTGCTCGAGATCGGCAGCGAGGGCTACGGCTTCATGTCCGCGCTCACGGGGGTCGGCGCTGTCGTTGCAGCGCTCGGAATCGCGTTCCGCGAGCCGAGCAAGCTCGGCGTGATCCTACCCACGATCGTGACGGGCTTCGGCGTGCTCCTGATCGGCTTCTCTGCTGCGACCTACCTGCCGGGGCGCTCCGGCCTACTCGTGCCGCTGCTCCTCATCATCCTCGTCGGCGCTGCCCAGACCAGCTACTTCTCGCTCAGCCGCTCGCTCATGCTGCAGTCGGCGCCAGAGCAGCTGCGGGGACGCGTGCTGAGCTTTCTTTCGCTGGATCGCGCGTTCATGACCGCCGGCGCGGCTGCCGCAGGGCTGCTTGCGGCGTCCATGGGCGTGCAGCTCGCGCAGGTCCTCTACGGGGTGATCTGCATCGGGGGTGGGATCGCGGTGCTCGCGCTCGATCATCGCTTTCGAGGAGTGCTCGCCGGGACGTTTGCAACACGGTCCGGTCCTTCGTCCTCGTGATAGGCTGCATCGAGCCCAAGAGGAGGGTCGCGCATGAGAGCAGCGGTACTGCGGGAGATCGGAACGCCTCAAGAGATCGAGGACATCCAGATCAGCAAGCCAAAGGGCCGCGAGGTCGTGATCCGTACGGCGGCAGCGGGCGTCTGCCACAGCGACCTGCACTTTGTGGAAGGCTCGTTCCGAGCCCGCCTGCCTGTGGTGCTGGGCCACGAGTCGGCGGGCATCGTCGAGGAGGTGGGACCGGACGCAACGTACGCACAGCCCGGTGATCACGTCATTACATGTCTCTCGGTTTTCTGCGGTCAGTGCCACCACTGCCTGAGCGGACACCCGAATCGCTGCGGGGGCCGAGGCACCGACCGCGCCGAGGATGAGCCTCCCCGGCTCTCGAAAGACGGCGAGGCAATCAGCCAGTTCGCCCACCTCTCGTCCTTTGCCGAGCAGATGCTCGTGCACGAGAACGCGATCGTGAAGATCCGCGACGACATGCCGCTCGACCGGGCTGCCCTGATCGGCTGCGGCGTGACGACGGGCGCAGGCGCGGCTCTGCGCACGGCGCAGGTGGAACCCGGGACGAAGGTAGCCGTGATCGGCTGTGGTGGCGTGGGGCTGTCCGCAATCAACGGCGCGGAGATTGCCGGCGCTGGTCGCATCATTGCGGTCGACCGCATTGCGTCCAAGCTCGAGCTGGCCCGGAAGTTCGGCGCCACCGACGTGGTGAACGCGAGTGAGGGCGACGTGGTCGAGCAGGTCAAGGAGATGACGGCCGGTGGCGTCGACTACGCTTTCGAGGCGATCGGGCTCAAGCAGACTGCTGAGCAGGCATGGGGGATGCTGAGCGCTGGTGGACTGGCTGTGGTGATCGGCATGATCCCGGCGGGAACCAAGGTCGAGGTCAACGGGATCGAGCTCCTGAGCGAACGCAAGCTCACGGGCTCGGGGATGGGCTCCAACCGCTTCCGCATCGACATGCCCCGTCTCATCGAGTTCTACCTGGCGGGCAAGCTGAGGCTCGACGACCTGATCTCGACGCACATCAAGCTCGACGACATCAACGAGGCAATGGATACCCTGAAGCTGGGCGAGGTCGCGCGCCAGGTCATCGACTTCCGCTGAGCCGGGAGAAGTCAGCCTCCGACTCGAGTGACCTAGCTCAGGTGCTCCCGGAAGAAGTGGAGGGTGTGCTGCCAGGCATCCTCGGCGGCCTCCGCCTGGTAGGCGGTTCCGGAGGGATTCGCGAACGCGTGGTTGGCGCCCTCGTAGATGTACACCGTCGCTTGCTTGTTCAGTGCCAGTAGCGCGGACTCGAACTCGCGTACCGTCTCGACGGGAATGCCCCGGTCCTCCGCGCCAAACAGGCCCAGGATGGGCGCGCGCAATACCTGCAGCTGCTCCGGGTCGGTGACGAGCCGCCCGTAGTAGATCACGGTCGCGTCCACCTGCTCCGGGTTCTGCAGTGCCGCCGCGAGGGACCAGCCGCCCCCGAAGCACCAGCCGATCGTGCCGATCCGGCTCGCCCCGACCTGCCCCTCCAGGTGGGCGATCGCCTGGCGAAGATTGTCCTGAAGAGTCGGCACCCTTCCCATGGCCGCGCTCGCAAGCTCGCGCGCGCGCTCCGGCGTGTCGCCGGACTCCCCCTGATACAGATCGACGGCGAGAGCCGCGTACCCTTCGGCGGCCAGGCGCTCCGCCATCGCGCGCACGTTGTCGTTCAGGCCCCACCACTCGTGGATGACGACGATCCCTGCCCGGGGGCCCGCGCTTGCTTCCGGCCGAGCCAGATAGCCTGTCACCGGCGCACCGTCGATCGTGGCGTACCTGACCTGAGCTCCGCGTACGGCAGACGCCGGCTCTGTCCTGGCTGCTCTGCTAGCGACGGGTGCGTCCTCGGCGTGCTCGACCGCCATGCGGCCCAGGTACTCCTCATCGGCGGAGCCAGTGGTTCCCCCATCGCCTCCACCACAGCCGAGGCCCGCGACAAGGCCCGCCACGAGAGCGCCGCTTCGCAGTCTGCCGCGGCTCACCTCGGAAAGCCGTCTACTGGAGACTCCGGCTGCACGCCCAGGCTGTTCAACGCCATGCCGAGCATGTTGTACTGGCCGACGGTGAAGACCACGTCCATCAGCTGCGGCACCTCGTAGCGCTGCGCAAGCTCCTGCCACGTGGCGTCGCTGATGAACGCGTCGGCGTGAAGCTCGTCCACTGCACGCAGGAGTGTGGCGTCCGCGGAGCTCCAGCCCGGCGCGTCCGGTCCCACTCCGATGCGTTCGATCTCCTCGTCGCTCAAGCCCGCGCTTCGGCCGATGCGCACGTGCTGTCCGAACTCGTACTCGGCCTTGCACAGCCAGCCGATGCGCAGGATCAAGAGCTCGCGTTCGCGGGGGGGCAACGTCGACTTGGCGAGTATGTGGTTTCCGAACACCATCCAACGCTTGAGGAGCTTCGGATGCCTGACCAGCGTGCGGAAGATGCGCGGGACTCCATCCTCGCGCTGTACGCGCGCGAGCAGCTCCTTGCTCTCTCCCTCGACGTCCGCAGCATCGACCGGCTCTACCCGCGGCTTCGACAGTCTCACGCGCCTAGCCCCACCGCGTCGTGCCCTCGACGACGGGCTTGAACGAGCGTTCGATCTGCTCGAAGGCCTCGTCGAGCGCGAACGGCTGGGTTGACGAGACCTCCCGGATGCCCTCGTAGTTGCTGTAGAGCGTCATGCGAAAGCCGCTGGCGCCGATGACCCGCCCGTTGAGCCAGTCCGACTTCGTGCTCGCCATGTACACGACGGGGGGAGCCACCCGATCGGCAGAGCGTTCTGGGTCGTCGGGATCCTGCGTGAAGCCTCGACGGCGTTGCTCCGGAACGGTGGCGGTCATGCGCGTGGCGGCGCCCGGTCCGATCGCGTTCGCCGTGACACCGTACGGCCCGAGGGAGTTCGCGCAGGAGTAGGTGAGGCCCACGATCCCGAGCTTGGCCGCTGCGTAGTTCGGCTGTCCCGGAGCTCCGAAGAGACCCGATCCGGACGTGAAGTTGATCAGGCGGTAGTGGCCCTTGCGCTCCTTGCGCCACTGGATGGCGGCGAACTTGGACGTGTTGAACGTACCCTTGAGGTGGACGTTGATGACCGCATCCCACTCCTCCTCGCTCATGTTGAAGATCATGCGATCGCGCAGGATCCCTGCCACGTTCACGAGCACGTCGAGCTGCCCGAACTCGTCCAGCGAGCACTGGATGATCTTCTCCGCAGCCTTGTGATCGCTCACGTCGTCGAAGTTCGCGACGGCAGTCCCACCCGCGGCGACGATCTCGTCGACGACGGTCTGCGCGGGTGCCTTGTCTGAGCCGGTTCCGTCGACCTGTCCGCCGAGGTCGTTGACCACGACGGCACAGCCTTCCGCCGCCATGATCCGTGCGAGTGAGGCCCCGATTCCGCGGCCTGCGCCGGTTACGATCGCCACGCGGCCGTCAAGCAGATCCATGCTGTGCTCCTCCGTCAGCCCCCCGCGCGCAGCATACCAGAGCGTGGGGTACGTGCGGCTGCAGATGCGGGGGCAGGGAGCGGGTCGGAATCAGTAGTCGAGGTTGGCCGGGGAAGCGGGAGGTTGGGAGCGATCGCGGGACGATCCGGCAAGCAGGGCCTGCGGGACGTCGCCGAGCCGAACCTCTGCCCAGCCCCGGTGCAGCTGCGCGCTGCGCTGCCAGCGTCCGTCGAACCTGCGGTAGTAGCGCTCGCCATCGTGGAAGTGGTCCGGGTAGCCCAGTACCACGTAGAGCCCGAGGCGACTGTCGTAGATCATGTCCGGACTACCGCGCTCCGTGTGGCGATAGCCATCTGCAGGCGCGCTCGGCGCCGTCGTGACGACCGGAGATCGAAAGGCGGTGTTGGGAGGCGCCATGTAGATGCAGCCCGACAGCCCTAGGGCTGCCAGGCCGACCGGCAGCGACCGGCAAGCCCGTCGCCATGTCCCGTGTGCTCCCATGATCGCCTCCGCGCGCCTGTCTGTGACCCTGGTGGATTCGGCGGGACAGGCGGATCTCTTGAGCACGGGGCCGTCACGAGGGTGCAGCGGGGATCAACAGGCGGCAAGCAGGCGGTAGAGCGGGCGAACACGCCGCGAAAGGGCTCGAAACCGGGGGCGGCAGGATCCGGCCCTTCCCTCCAAGCGACCCGGACCCCACCGCCGGGGGCAGCCGTCAGCTGCCGACTGCTCCACACCCAGTACGCCTTCCCGGAGCGAGAAGTTACGCCCACCGCTGCGCGCCCGAGTGGTAGCGTTACGAGCCAGATGGAGAACGAGATCGAGCGCTGGCGCGCGAGCCATGTGCGAGCGGGCCGTTCGCCTGGCGGCGGACGGCGCACGCTAGCTGCTCGGCTGCCTCCGTTGCCTGCCCCGCATCAGGAAGCGCGAGACGCCTGGAGCGAAGCAGAGCAAGAGCAGTGGTGAGAACGACATGACGAAGTCCGCCGCGCTGAAGAAGCGGCTCCCGTCGAAGAAGGCCTGGGCGATCGCGTCATTCGCGTGAGCCGCAATCGCCAGCCCGCCGACGGCGTACTCCCGCGCCACCGCGAGACCTCCCAGGGCGGCTTGCCAGCCGATGGCCCCGCCGCCACAGGCAGCCACTGCCAGAGCAGCGCCACCCAGTGCGTAGCCTCCCAGCGCGAGCCCACCGATCGACAGCACGCCGACCCCGAGTCCGCCCAGAGCGACCCCGCCGAAGGCGGCGCCTCCGATGGAGAGCAGCACGCCGAAGGACACATCTCCGACCGCGATCCAGCCACGCGCGATCCCGCGCCGATACTTCCCGTCCTCGACCCGTCCTGTGGCGACGTGGATCAGCGGCAGGCCCGCCAGCGTGCGTCGGGTCTTGTAGGTCATCGACCTCGCTATCGACACTCCCCAGGTCGAGCTGAAGCAGCCAAATCGAGCTGAAGCAGCCAAATCGAGCTGAAGCAGCCAGATCGGTGAGCGCTAGATCGGTCGGTCTCCGGCGTGCGTCGAGTTGATCGTGATCGAGTAGCCGCTCGGGTCTACAAGCGTGAAGGAGCTGTGGATCCGACCAGACTGGATCTCCGAGGGCGAGAGCCCCAACGCGTCGTACTCCTTCCGGGCCGTCTCGATGTTGTCGACGATCAGATCGAAGGACGCCTGGCTCCCCCGGGGAACGGCTTCCTCCGTACCGGTCAGCACCACGTGGGTGCCGCCGCGGAGCTCGAGGACGGCAAAGTTGTCGGTCTGGTGAATGTGGCGGAGGCCGAGCTTCACGAGATAGTCGCAGGTCTCCGCGACGTTCTTTGCTGCGTGCCTCACGTGACCGATCGCAACCGGGGGCCGTTCGTCGGGGGTCGGATTCGGCATGTGTCCCTCCTGCTTTGCCCGCGGCTCGCGGGCGATATGACGCAGCATAGGCAGGCCTGCGAGCCGAACTCCAGCTCCTTTTCCGGCCGCCCAGCCGGCCTATGGTAGGGTGACGCAGAGGCGCGTACGGGGATGCCCGCCACGAGGGGACGTTCGTTGGTCCACACCCCCGACGCCACGCACGAACGATCGGAGCGCGAGGACTCTCTCGACTTCGGCGTGGTCATGCAGATCTTTGCTCGGACGTTCCCGCTGCTCGTCAGCGTCAAGTGGCACCTGGCATTCTTTGCGAGCGCGACCGGAGCGCTCACCCTGGGTGGTGTCTCGCTGCTGTTTCCGTTCTTTGACGCGCTCTGGAACGGGACACTGGCCGGAGAAGCGATCAGCCCCTGGACCGCAACCCTGCTGCAGCTCGATCCCGGAACGGTGGTGGGAGTCGAGAGCCTCGGTCCGGAGACTCGGGCGGCGATTCGAACCCGCTGGTTCTGGGGGCTCTTCCTCGCCTTCGCCGCGGGCTTCCCGTTGGTCGCGGGTCTCGTCTACTACCAGGTCTGGATCCTGCAGCGCATCAACCAGGTGCTGCGTCTGCGGCTCTTGGATCGCTTTCAGACCCTGTCTCTCCGCTTCCACGCGGACTCCCGGGTCGGGGATTCGATCTATCGCGTCTACCAGGACAGCGCGATGGTGACGAACGTGATCGCCATGCTGCTGCTGCGCCCGATCTACCAGCTGTTTCGGTTCGTGGTGGCGGCCGGTGTCGTCACGCTGCTCGCACCCTGGTTGGGCTTGCTACTGCTCCTGGCCTTCCTTCCCGCGTTCGCGCTCGGCTATCGCTTCTCGAACCCGCTGCGTCGACTCTTCCGGCGGGCCCGCGAGGCCAACAGCGCCGTGACGTCACGCATCCAGGAGACTCTGGTGGGAGTGAAAGTGATCAAGGCGTACGGGGCGGAGCGGGCCGAGCAGCGCCGCTTCGAGTCCGACTCGCTCCACGCCTTCGAGCGTGCCTTCCGCGCGCGCAGGCTCGACGGGGTATTCGGCGTGCTCATGTTCTTCATTGCCGGGGGGGTTCTCCTCGCCGTCTGCTCGTGGGCGGCCTGGCTCTCCCAGGCGGACACGCCCGTCTACTCGACACGCGTGCTGGCTGCCGTTGGGGTGAGCGCCTGGAGCCTCGGACTCTTCAACGGGGCCAAGGCGCTCGCGGGCTACTCGACGCAAGGTGTCGAGAGCCTGTTCGGGCTCTGGGCGAAGGTCCAGGACGTTGCCGTCGGTCTGGATCGCGTCTTCGAGGTGCTCGACATCGAGCCAGAGGTCGAGGACGCGGAAGATACTCGCGAGCTCGAGCCGCTCTCCTCTGAGATTCGCTTCAGCGGTGTGAGCTTTGCCTACGAGACGGGCCGGCCCGTCCTCGAGAAGGTCGACCTGCGCGCGCGGCGCGGCGAGATCACCGCCATCGTCGGACCCACTGGCTCCGGCAAGACCACGCTCGTCTCGCTCTTGCTCCGCCTCTTCGATCCCGACGAGGGGCGGATCGAGATCGACGGCATCGACCTGCGCGAGCTCAAGCTCGCGAGTCTGCGCGCGAACATCGGCATCGCGCTGCAGGAGAACCTGCTCTTCGGGACCACCATCCGCGAGAACATCCGCTACGCCGTGCCCGAGGCCAGTGATGCGCTGGTGCGAGAGGCGGGCCGCGTTGCATGCGTGGACGAGTTCGTCGATGCTCTGCCAGACGGGTACGACGCCCTTCTGGGCGAGCGCGGCACGAAGCTCTCGACGGGGCAGCGGCAGCGCATCTCGATCGCGCGTGCCGTTCTGAAGGACACGCCGATCCTCATCCTCGATGAGCCCACCGCCTCGCTCGACGCGGAGACCGAGCTCCGCGTGCTCCGTAACCTGGAGGAGTGGGGACGGGATCGCGCGATCTTCCTGGTCACGCACCGCCTCTCGACGATCCGGCGCGCCCACCAGATCGCCTACATGCGGGAGGGCCAGATCGTGGAGTGGGGCTCGCACGGCGTGCTGGTGGAGCGACAGGGGGGTGCGTACCGAAGGCTCGTCGAGCTCGAGGAGAGCGCATGAGCCCGCAAGGCGCCGCGCGCATCTCGAACCGGGAAGCCACCCAGCTCTTCAGGCGCGCCTTCCAGTACGTCCGGCCCTTCTTCCCGCGTTTCGCGGCCAAGGCCGTGCTGACCTCGCTCAGCCTGCTGGTGTCCATCCTGCTGGCCTGGCCGGTCAAGATCATCGTGGACCACGTTGTCCTGAAGGTGCCCCTGGATCAGCCGACGACTCCTCACCCACCCTTCATCGAGCCGCTCCTCGCTCCGCTCTACGGAGCGTCCACGCTCGACCTGCTCGCCTGGATGGCCGGCATCCAGCTCGGTCTGATCGTGCTGGTCGGCGCCTTCGGTACGAGCGCGGCTCAGCGCGACCGCGTCAGCGCGGACCTCGCGGCGGGACGCGATACCGCAACGAACACGGAGAACAGCGCGAACGCTGGCTGGAGCTACGCCGGCGGTCTGTTCGGGCTTGTCGACTTCCTGTTCACCATGAGGCTCACGCAGGCGCTCAACCACCACTACCGCTCGCGACTCTACGAGCGAATCCAGCGCCTGCCCATGACTTCCTTCGACGACGAGCGCGTCGGGGACGCGATCTATCGGGTCATGTACGACACCCCGTCGATCACAGGACTGTCCTACCAGATCCTGCTCACCCCGATCGTGACCGTGGTGAACTTCGCAGTCACGGTCCTCGTTTTGCGGCTGACCTTCGGCGCGCATCCCGAGATCTGGTGGACCGCTCTGGCCGTTCTGCCGGTCGCGTTGCTCGTGACGGCCCCGTTCACCGGCTCGATCCGTCAGCGCGTGCAGCAGAGCCGGACAGCGGGCTCGCAGGCGACCGCCACCATCGAAGAGGGCATGAGCAATATCCTGGCCGTGCAGAGCCTCGGCGGAAACGCCCGCGAGCGGCGCCGCTTCGACCGGGACAGCTGGCGCTCCTTTACCGAGTACCGCGGGGTGGTGCTGGTCGTCATCGGGATCCTTGCGGCCGTGCTCGGCGGGACTTTTCTGTTGGGGGGAGTCGTGTTTTTCCGCGTCTCGGACCTCGTGATCGGTGGGCAGCTGAGCCCGGGGGACTTCGCCCTGCTGATCACGTACTACTTCCAGCTCGCGGGCTACTCCGGCGCCCTCGGGCGCCTGTGGATCCGGATCCAGGCAGAAGCGCCCGGGCTCAGTCGGGTCTTCTTTCTGATGGACCTGCCCGGCGAACAGGACCCGCCCGGCTCGTCGACGCTCTCGCGCATTCGCCGGAGCATCACGTTCGAGGGCGTCGGCTTCGACTATCCGGACGGCACTGCGGCGCTGCGGGGGATCGATCTCGAGGTTCCGGTCGGCAAGGTCACCGCCCTGGTCGGACCCGCTGGTGCGGGCAAGACAACGTTTGCCTACCTGATTCCTCGCTTCGTCGAGCCGACACGTGGTCGGGTGCTAGCGGATGGGGCGGATCTCCAGGGCGCAACGCGCGACTCGATCCGCTCGCAGGTGTCCTTCGTGTTCCAGGAGACGGTACTTTTCGACGCAACGGTGGAGGAGAACATCCGAACCGGAAGTCCGGCTGCCAGCGACGCCGAGGTCCGGCGCGCAGCCGAAGCCGCTGGTGCACACGAGTTCATTCGCCAGCTCCCGGAGGGTTACCAGACCAGGCTCGGACGGGCAGGGGGGAAGCTCTCGGTCGGGCAGAGGCAGCGCCTCTCGATCGCCCGCGCGCTCGTTCGCGACGCGTCGGTGCTGATCCTGGATGAGCCGACCTCGGCCCTCGATCCCGACACCGAGCGTCAGCTGGTCGCCACGCTGCGAGACGCGAGCCTGCACCGCGCCGTCGTCGTCATCGCGCACCGCCTCTCGACAATCCGACAGGCCGACCAGATCATCTTCCTCGACTCCGGCCGCATCCTCGAATCAGGCTCCCACGCGCAGCTCATGTCTCACCCAAACGGCTCCTACCGCCACTTCGTAACCCTCCAAACCCGAGGCGCCGCTTGAAAGACTCCGAAGGAGACCGTGAGCGAAGCCGCGGTAGTTGTGCACCACCGTTGCTCTAACTCGATCCACCGAACCGGACTGACTCTGTCGTCTTCTTACAGCGGTTCCGGGTCTGAAATGCCAACCATCTACCAGGCCTGTACTGACGGTTAGACCGGCAACATGGGTGACACTCTGTGTTTTTCTTTCTCTGTTCCCTTGATGTCTTTGGCTTCGAGACACGGGCTCGCAGGAGCCCGGTTTTTACCCGAAGACGTCCGCTCTTCCTCGTGATAGCGACCGAGCAAGACGTCTCTGAAGTAGTCCGACCAGATCTCGTCCTCCGTCTCGTCGATTCCGATGTACCGACCCTCGAGGGGGCATGTCCTCTCCTCTCGCCGAAAATTCGTCATCACCCTAAACCCGACTGTTGCCCATGTTCCCGGTCTGCTCTGTTACCTATGGACGCCGGCGTGCGGTGGGGACGGCGTGTGGGCGCTCGAGACCGATGGCGGAGTCCCGCAAGGTCCTCGTTGGCCCGGTGGAGCCACTTGTACCCGGTCGGACGACTCACGCGGTAGCGCTCGCAGAGCTCGGTCATCGACCACTGTCCGCTCAGGAACTCCATCACGAAATTCCCCCTTTGATCTTCTTTATTCGTTTCCATCCAGGGCATCTCCCAGGTGTCAACGATGTTCCCGGACTTCTGTAAACCATGTGCCAGGACCGGACCACCCCTTGACAAAATAAGTAGAAAGCCCTAATCTACACCAGTTGGTGAATACATGAAGCAGTCAGATCGACAGCTCTCGCTTAGTCTACGGCCTCTGGCGCGTCATGGCGGGCGGCGCGAAGGGGCGGGACGCAAGCCTGGGGCGAATCCGCTGGTCCGCCATCGAAGTCGGCGGAGTCTCGCGTCGAGGCATCCGTGTCACGTGACGCTGCGGGTGCGCGACGGTGCCCCGTCGTTGCGGGCTCCAGGCTTTGTTCGGGCGTTCGAGGAGACGCTGGCGCGGGGGTGCGAGAGGGGGGAGTTTCGGGTGGTGCACTATGCGCTCTTGCGGGATCACGCCCACCTCATCGTCGAGGCGAAGGATCGCCATGCGCTCGGTCGGGGGATGAAATCTCTCAGCAGGAGGATGGTCTGGGCGATGCGGAGCGCGTTCGGGTGGCGCGGTGGGCTGCTGGCGGATCGCTACCACATGCGCGTGCTGAAGACGCCGCGCGAGGTCCGGAATGTGATCCGGTACGTACTGCTCAACGCGGCCCGCCATCGGCGGAGGGCGCTTCGGGAGCTGGATCCCGCCTCATCGGGGCGCTGGTTTGATGGCTGGAGAAGAGGCACCGCTGCCCGCAAAGAGGGTCGTCCGCGGCCTCGGTCCGTTGCCGCCGCACGCACGTGGCTGCTCAGAGAGGGTTGGCGACGCGGCGGGTTGCTCGATCCGTTGGAGGTGCCTGGAGGGGCGCGCGCTTCGCCCTAGATGATCGCTCTGCGAGTGGGGTTAGCGGCCGCGATACCAGAGAGATCTCGGTTGGGGGTACGGCCCTAGACCGAGATGACTCCGTGGCGGATGGCGAACTGGATGAGCTCGGCGCTGGTGCGGATGCCGAGCTCCTCCATCATGCGGTACTTGTGGAACTCGGCCGTTCTGCGCGAGACGTTCAGGACAGCGGCGATCTCTTTCGCGGAGCGGCCCTCGGCCAGGAGCTGAAGGACTTCGCGCTGTCGGGGAGTCAGCCTGTTCAGCGGATCGGCGTTGCGCTGCTCCCGCTCGCTGTACGCTTCGATAAGCTCCTTCGCCAGGAGCGGCGTGATGTACGTCCGTCCTTCCAGGACCTCTCGGATCGCGTTCACGAGCTCGGAGGCGGCGGAGTGCTTCAGGACGAAGCCCGCCGCGCCCGCGTCGAACGCCCTCATCGCGTACATGACGTCGGGGTGCATCGTGAGGAAGATGACCTTGGCCTTGGAGCCTGACTTCCTGAGCTGCTGCGCGGCCTCGATGCCATTGAGCAGAGGCATCGAGATGTCCGCCACGACGACGTCCGGATTCAGCTCGTTTGCTGTGGCCACCATGGCGCGACCGTCCTCGACGCTTCCGACCAGCTCGAACTCCGGCTCGAGCAGACCCCGCAGGCCATCGGCGACGATCCGATGATCGTCAGCGAGCAGCACACGTGCGCGCGTCATGCGCTGGCCTCTGGCAGGGGTACGCGTACAGAGACGTGCGTGCCCCTACCGGACGCGGCGCGAATCGTCAGGTCTCCATGCATCAGGCGGGCCCGCTCCGCCATGCTGGCCAGACCCACTCCCGCCTTGCTCTCGGCCTCCGTCGGCTCGAAGCCCATCCCGTCGTCCTCGATGCTGAGCAGGACCTCGCCATCTACTCGCACGAGCGAGATGCGAGCCACGTTCGTCTGGGCGTGCTTGGCGATGTTCCTCAGGCTCTCCTGTGCAATTCGATACAGACTCAATGCGACCTCTTTCGGCAGTTCTGGTGGGATGTCGTGGTGCTCGTATTGGATCGAGATGCCCTCATGGTGCGCGTAGCGGGAGCACTCCGATTCGATGGCGCTGGTCAGGCCCAGGTCCTCTAGGATCGACGGGTGGAGCTGTCGTGAGATCGCGTGCACGTCCTGGGAAATGCTCGCGATCTGGTCGCGGAGCCCGCGAGCGCGTGCCCTACCCATAGTGGCGTCGCTGTCCAGCTCGTGCTCTAGCTTGCCCGCCTCGATTGCGAGCACGGCCAGTCGCTGGCTCAGGTCGTCGTGGAGCTCGCGTGCCAATCGGCTGCGCTCCTCTTCCTGGGCCTGCAATAGCCTCCCTGCCAGCTCGCGAAGATCCGCCTCGCTGGCGCGCAGAGCCGCCTCGCTGGCGCGAAGAGCGTCTTCCGCACGCTTGAGGTCCGTGATCTCTCGCACCACGCCGCTGACTCCGACCACCTCTCCCGACTGCGACCTGAGCGGCCGATAGTTTGACAGCCACCATCGCCGCTCCTCGGGTCCCGGCCAGCTACTTTGCAGCTCGAAGTGCGGCAGGGGCTCGCCCGTCTCGATCACCTTGCGCAGCAGGGGCTCCAGCGCGTCCGCCACGTACCGACTGACTTCCCGAAGCGTGCGCCCGAGGTGGTCTTCGACGGAGACCCTATGTGTACGCGCCAGCAGATTGTTGATGCGGACGTACCGCAGCTCGCGATCCAGCATGCACAGGCCAATTTCTTCCGTCTGATAGAGGTGGGTCAGCTCCCAGAACACCTCGTGCGCTGGGTGACCGGGCTGGAACTCGGGAGGCTCGGAGCGTGTTCTCATCCGCTAGCTCTCGCTTGCCCCCGGATTTACCTCCATGCCCGGACGAATACCCTCCTCAGCTTCCAGCACCACCTGCTCCCCGGCAGCGAGTCCGTGCTCCACGATCTGGCGGGACCGGATCAGCGCTCCGGTCTCGATTCTGCGCCGCTCGACTCGATTCTCCGCATCTACGATGAGCGCGAAGCTTCCCCTCCAGCTGCTGTGAATCGCGCTGGTCGGCACGAGGAGCCGTGGCCTGGCAGAGCCGGGCACGAGAAGGGTGATGTTCACCGGCTGATCGGGGAGCAACGTGCCCTCCGTATTGGGGAACAACGCCAGAACTTCCACGTTCCCCGAACCCGCGTCTTCGGTGGACTCGAGCCTACCCGCGAACGGATAGAGCGTGCCATCCGAGAGCCTGAGCTCGAGTGTCGCAAGGGGATCGTGCTTGTCCCTTGGAGCGGTGCCGTGCTCGGTGTCGTCGAGAACCTCGGGCCGATCGACCATGAAACGAGCTCGCATCGGGTGCAATCGGGTGATCGTCGCCAGCACCCCGCTATCCGAGTCGACGCTCGAGCCCACCTCGCTCGCGCCGAGCTGGACGCGACCACTCAGCGGCGCCGTGAGCCTCGTACTGGCGAGAGCGGACTGCGCGCGCGTCAGGGCGTTACCACGAGCCTCCGCCAGGACGCGCGACTGCTCCACCTCGGCTTCCTCGCGCTCGTAGTTTTCTCGGCTCATCTCTCCTGCTTCGAAGCGCTCTTGGAGGAGCGCGAGGTTCGCGCGCGCACTCGCCAGCGACGCCTCGCTCTGCTGCAGCTCTCGATCAGCGCGTGCGACAGCGGTCTCGTATGCCTCGGACTCGATCACGAACAGGATGTCCCCAGCCCTGACCTTACTCCCGTCTGCAACCTCGACCGACAGGAGCTGACCCTCGACTGCTGCGCGCAGCTCGACACGCTCGTAGGGCAGTGTTCGACCCTCGAACTCATGGGAGAGGGGAATCGACTCCTCCACGACCAGCGCGGTCGCGACCCGCGGCGGGGGTCCGGGCTCGGTCGACTCGCCGCACGTCAGCACGAGCGCCGCTGCAAGCGCGATGTTCCAGCCCCTCATTGCTCGCCGCCCCTACGGCCTGCGGCCCTGATTCCGACCAGCCCGAGCAGCGTCGCCAGGGGAGCGCCGATGATCGAAGCGAGCAGTACCCAGTTGCGGATTCGTGCCACCGGCTGCTGCACCTCGGCCTCGTCGATCTCGGCCATCACCGCCCACCGCACACCCTCGAAATCGAGCGGCCCATAGGCGGAGAAGACGGGCACACCGCGATAGTCAGCCACGACGTCCATTCCGCTCTCGCCGTCGAGCGCCAGGGAGACCGTGCGCGTGTCCACGCGCGTCTTCAGCGTGGTCGGCTCCTCCGAGAAGCGAGAGTCGCTGCGCATCAAGAGGTCCGTGCCCACCGCGTAGGTCTCCCCGCTCTCGCCCATGCCGGCCGTGACCTGCATGATCTCATTGATCCGATCCGCCGGGATCTGGAAAGCCAGCACCCCGAGCAGAGTACCGGCGTCGTCGAGGACCGCGCTCGCGAAGAAGCTCGCCGGGGCGCCGTGACTCGGTCCATAGGGCGAGAAGTCGAAGAAGGCGACGTAGCTCGGGTAGGGATTCTCCCTGGCCTTTCGGAAGGCTCTTCCCAGGTCCGTGTCCTTCCACTCGCCGGTCACGAGGTTCGTGGCGAAGTCGCGCTCCTTGAAAGAGGTGTAGACCAGGTTTCCACTCGGATCGAACAGGAAGACGTCGTAGACGCCGCGGTGAAGCAGGAAACTGCGCAACCAGTAGTGGTAGCGGGAGTGGACCTCGCTGTACACCGATCCATCGGTTGCGGACTCCAGGTTGTCTTTCTCGCCCTCCGGAAACGGGTTGTCATCGATGTAGAGCCTCTGAAGCGTGGTTTCGGGCTCGGAGAGCTCCTTCCAGGCGGCGGCGAACTCGATGAGCGCGCTGCGCATGACCCGGTTCTTGTTCCAGAACCGGGTCTCCTCCAGGACTGAGCGGAGGTACTCGCTCAAGGCGTCGCGCCGCACATGCATCAGCGCCAGGTACTTGTCGTCCGAGGCGGCGCGTAGCTCGCTGCTGGCGCTCAGGTAGACCGCGAGGCCGGCAACGGTGGCCGAGGCCAGCGTTGCGAGCAGAAGCGCGATCACACCGCGCAAGCTCCGGGATCCACCAGCTGACATGTGCGAGCCTCCCGACCTCCGATCGCGAAGCATTATAGGGGTGGCATCGGCGCCTTTGTTACAATCGATCGCCCCCAATGCTCGTGAAGCGCGCCGCTCTCGCTGTATCTCTTGCCCTGATTCCTTGCCTCTGCCTGACCGCACCAAGCGCGTACGGGGAGGCCATCTGGGCCGATCTCGAATCTCCGAGACAGCGGCAGATCGTCCGCGAGCCGGTGGGACTGGTCGAGGTTCGCGGCTGGGCGGGCACGGGCCAGCGCGGCAGCCACGACGTCGTGATCGTTCTCGATCGCACGGCGAGTACCTTCGAGCCGTCGGGTGCAGACGTGGACGGGGACGGCAAGATCGGGCGGACCGTTCGCATTGCCATGGGAGGGGGACGGTCCCTGGAGGTCGTCTCCGATCCGGACGACACCATCGCATCGGCTCAGCTCATCGCCGCCCGGCGGCTGATCGAGCGGCTCGATCCCGACTCGACGCGCATGGGTCTCATCACCTTCGACCGTACGGAGCGGGTTCTGGCCCGCATCGGAACTCCCACCAGCGAGCTCCTCCATGCCCTCGACGCCTTGCCCACCAGGCCCGGGCCCGGTGGGACATACTTCTACGGCGCCATCATCGCAGCGATCAAGGTGTTCGAGCAGGCTCCCGGGAACGGCGAGAACCGGCATCGCTCGATCATCTTTCTCTCCGATGGGCTGCCCAACCGCCCGGCGCCCCCGACCTCCGCGGCCAAGGCTGCCGTCCGCGCCTCTCAGCACGCAGCGAGCTCGAAGATTCGCATCTATTCGTTCGCTCTGGGTCCCGAGGTCGCGTCCCGTCCGAAGGTGTTCCTGGACATGGCCAAGGCCAACGGCGGAGAGCTGCTCATCATCGAGGATCCCGGTGGGATCGTCGACTTCGTTCCTCATATGAGTCTTACCAGGCTCGCGGGCGTGAGGATCGACAACCTGTCGACGAGCCAGTCCGCTCGGGCCATTCGCCTGTTCCCCGACGGGACCTTCGACGGCTACATCTCGCTGAACCCCGGCGAGAACCTGCTCCGCATCACCGTGAGCGGAGAGGCGGGCGGAACGCGCACGATCGATCGCCGGGTCACGTTCGAGAAGATCAGCAGCGACAGCGTCGAGGCGCAGGAACGCATGGCGGAGCTCCTGAGGGAGCTGCGCGTCCGGACGCTCGAAACGGTGCTCGCCCAAGAGGCGCGTCGCAAGCGCGACTACGTGATCAAGCGACAGCTGGAGATCACGATAGGAGAGTAGGGCAATGTTCCTCCTGTATGATGGACGCGAGCGCTTCCCTCTTCTGCGGCCGCTCCTGGTCGGCGTTGCGAGACGGGACTGCAGCAACAGGAACGCTCCGGACCAAGCGCTCGGAGGCAAGCTGACATGCGTTGTGTGCTCCCCTTCATCACCCGCGTAGTAGCCGCTGCTCTTCTGCTGTCGGGCTGTGGGCTGGCCGAGCCCGTCGTCGAGCAACAGAACGCGGCACCACCGGGGGAGCTGCTCCAGCGCATTGCGATGCTGCCGTTCTCGGAAGGTCCAGACCTCGTCGAGGCGTCCCAGGACGCGCGGAGTCCGGCAGTCACGATCCAGGAGCTGGTCTCCGCGGATCTCGCGGCAAGGGGGAGCAACGTCGTGGCCGCCGACGTGTTCGCTCGGGTGCTGACCGTCCGTGGCGATGACGCCGCCAACGATCTAGGAGTCGCCGCGCGCGTGGCTGCGGAGGAATTCGAGGCGACCGCGCTGCTGCTCGGTCACGTCTCCCGCTACAGAGACCGGGCTGGGCGCTCGGTCTCTGCTTCTCAGACCGCGAGTGTTGCCTTCCAGCTCACCCTGCGGAGCGCGCCGACGGGGCGGGTGCTGTGGCGCGGTGGATTCAACGAGACGCAACGTCCACTCAGCCAGGGTCCGGCCCGTGCGTCGCGTCTCCCCGGCGGTGGGATGCGCTGGCTCACGGCGGCCGAGCTCGCCGACTGGGGCGTGAAGGAGACGGTGGCCGCGATGATGGGAGAGCGCTGAGAGCTCACCCACCGCGGGGAGGAAGCGATGGACTACGAGGCGATTCTCTTCGACGTGAAGGACCAGGTCGCGACGATCACTCTCAATCGGCCCGAGCGGATGAACGCATGGAACGGGCAGATGGCCGCGGAGCTCAGCGGCGCGCTCCACGCATGCAACGACAACGACGACGTGCGCGCGGTCGTGGTCACCGGTGCCGGGAGAGCGTTCTGTGCCGGAGCCGATCTCGGTGGGGGTGGCGAAACGTTTGGAGGACGCGAGAGCCGCAGAGAGCAGCCAGCTGCGGGAGAGCGCCGACTGATCTTGCCGTGGCAGATCGACAAGCCGGTGATTGCCGCGATCAACGGACATGCGGTCGGGGTGGGGATCACGTACCCCATGACCTGTGACATTCGCTACGTGGCGGAGAAGGCCAAGATCCAGTTCGCGTTCGTCCGGCGTGGCATCATCGCGGAGCTATCATCACACGCGATCGTGGCCCGGGTTGCGGGCCTGTCGAACGCGGCCGACCTGCTCCTGTCGGGTCGCATGATCCTCGGCTCCGAGGCGGCCGAGCTCGGCCTCGCCACCAAGGCGCTTCCGGCGGAAGACGTGCTGCCCATGGCTCTGAAGCGTGCCCGCGACATCGCGCTCAACACGGCCCCCGTCTCTGTCGCGATCAGCAAGAGGCTCCTGTGGGAAGGCATCAACGCGTCGGTCGAAGAGATGGGGAAACGCGAAGGACCCCTCTTGGCGTGGGCCGGAGACCAGGCGGACGCGCGTGAGGGCGTCGTCTCCTTCCTGGAGAAGCGGACTCCCAGCTGGAACCTCTCGGTCGCAAAGGACAAGCCCGACCTTTCGTAGCGGCCTCGAGCATAGGAGAACCCCGACAACGATCGGTACCGGCATCCGGGAGGACGTACTGCCCGACGCGAGCTCGCTTGAGAGTCTCGCTCAGTCCAAGGCCCTGGCGTCCGCGTACCGCTGGATCTCCACAGGCGTCAGGCCGAGAAGCTCGCGCAGAACGTAGTCCGTGTGCTGTCCGAGACAGGGCGCGGCTGTGTGCAGCATCCTTGGCTTGGCGGAGAACCGCGTCGGGAACGCGTCGAGCAGCATCGGTCCCAGCTCGGCGTGGTCGAGGGTCACGTGGAAGCCGCGGTGCGCGAGCTGCGCATCCTCGTGCAGGTCCAGCGGCCGCTGAACGACGGAGGCCGGTACGCCCGCCTCGACCAGCAGGGACTCGAGTCCGCGATGCGGCTGGCCCTCACACCAATGGAGCAGAGCCCGGTCGATCTCGTCCCGCGCGCTGAGCCGGGCTGCCAGCTTGTCGTAATGCTCCGCCGAGAACGCGTCGAGGGGCGCCAGCTCGCGGAGCGCACGCCACTGCCGGCGGGTCTCCACGGCGATCGCGACGTACCTTTCCGTCTCCAGCGTGGGGTAGATGCCGTGCGGGCATGCCCTGGCCGAGTCCATCGCGGCGGCCGTGGCGGTTCGGCCGTTCGTGGTCTCGTCCAGCAGGAGCGGCTCGATGAAGTGGATCGATGCCTCGACCTGGGACAGATCGATGTGTTGCCCCAGGCCGCTGCGCCGACGCTCCAGGATGGCCGCGCCGAGTGCCGCGATGCCGTACTTTGGCGCGATCACGTCGGTGTAGGGACCGAACGGGCCGCACGGAGCGCGATCCGCCCAGCCGGTAACGGAGTGCAGACCGGCGAAGGCGGCTCCTTGCCCACCGTACCCGGCATAGGTCGCCCGCGGTCCGGTCTGGCCCAGCAGGCAGGTGCTGAGCATGATCAGGTCGTCTCGCTCCCGGGTCAGGGCCTCATAGTCGAGTCCGTGCTTCTGCATCGTACCTGGCGAGAAGGACTCGATGACCACGTCGGCCCAATCGATGATGCGCCGGGCGAGCTCGCGTCCGGGCGCGACACCGAGATTCACCGCCGCGCTCAGCTTGGACGTGTTGTAGGTGTCCGCCCAGAAGCTGCGATTCTTCCCCGGCTCACCATCTTTGAACGGAGGCAGTCGTCGGGCCAGGTCCACCCGCTCCGAGGACTCCACGCGAACGACGGTCGCGCCGTGGTCGGCGAGCGCCTTGCCGATGGTGGGTCCCGCCACGACCCAGCTCAGATCGGCGACGCGCAGCCCCGCAAAGGCC
Organism: Myxococcota bacterium; assembly: GCA_965247115.1. GTDB lineage: Bacteria > Myxococcota_A > UBA9160 > SZUA-336 > SZUA-336 > JAUXJB01. The sequence goes on along the minus strand of CBDFGR010000002.1, from coordinate 934,369 downwards.
TCGCCCGCTCGCTGCTCGAGCGGCTCCGCCCTGCTGCCTGCTGGGGGGCGCCCGAGCCAGAGGTCGACGGTCTTCTGATCTGCGCCGAGCTGCGGCGCAGCTCGGTCCAGTCGGATCGGGGTGCGGGATAGCCGGACCGGCGCGGCGGGGTGCACGCGGCCCGCGACCTCCTGGAAGAACTCGCGCGCCACGAGCTGCGGCTCGTCCAGCAGGTCTCGCGTCGTGTGCACGGGCGCAAGCAGCAGATCCCTCTCCACGCTCCACTGCAGGAGCTCGCGCTTGGTCCTGGTGCGGATCCAGCGCCGTGCCTGCGCGAGCGCGAGTCCCGCCTCCTCGTCGCTGATCTCGTCCGCGTGGAACGCCGCGGCCCAGTTGGCCCAATCGATGTTGCGGAGCCGCGGATCGAGCTCGCCCTGGTCCGCGAGTCTCGTGAACAGCTCGGGGATGACTCCGCGGATTCCGGGCAAACTCGGCCCCAAGAGCGCCACGATGTACCCGTCCGCGCACTCGCACAGTCTGGGAAAGAGGCGCTGCGCCCGGGGGAGCTCCACGTTCCGACGATCCTCGCCGGCGCCGGGAGGATTCACACCGAGCGCGGCGGGATACCAGCCCGGACCCATCAACGTCCAGATCATCACCTCCTGCATGGACGTGTCGAGTCGCTGGCCCTTGCCGGAGTGCTCGCGCTCGTTCAGCGCGATGACCACGTCGGCTGCGACCTGCACACCCGCATGAAAGGCAGCCTGCGGAAACCCGATGGGTAGCGGGGTGCGATCGCGATCCCCCTGGAGGGCGATGCGCCCGCCCGCGGCCTCGATCACGAGCTCTGAGGCTGGCCAGTGCGCCTTTGGGCCGTCCTGACCGTAGGGCGTGACCGAGGCGTAGATCAGACGCGGGTTCCGCGTCTGCAAGGCCTCCCAGCCGAGGCCGAGCGCATCCATGGTTCCCGGATCGAAAGACTCGAGAACGACGTCCGCACACGCTGCCAGCTCGACGAGATGGCTCCTCTCCTCGCCCACCGTGAAATCCACGATCGCACTGCGCTTCCCCAGTGCCACGGCGATCCAGTAGAGCGATGCCTCGACGTCGTCGGCGCGATCGCCTTCAAAAGGTGGTATGCGCCGCGAAGGAGATCCCTCTGGCGGCTCGATCTTGAGCACCTCTGCACCGAGGTCCGCCAGCACGCGCCCAGCCAGCTCCGCTCGTGGTGTGCACAGATCCAGCACGCGCAGCCCGGAGAGGACGTCCGCATGGTTCCGGGAAATTGACGCTCCGCGCGCGGCACCCATACACTCAGCCTCGACGGGTTCGTTTGCAGGAGGAACCTACCATGGATGCATCGGCTCTCCTGTTCGACGGTCGCTGATCGATCGCGAGGCGATCCGCTTCGCCGGTTGCGAACACGTGCTCGAACGTGCGCCCATGCAGATGTCCAAGACCCGAGATCCCCGAACCCTCCTCTGGGCCGCCGCAGCGGCGTCGTGGGTAGGCTTGCTCGGCTCGAACTCGCTTCCACTCCTTGTGGGAGCCGTGATCGATGGAATCGGCTTCGACACGAGGCAGGCGGGCCTCCTCGGCTCGGTCGAGATCGGTGCCATGGCGCTGGCGTCGCTCTTGCTGGCACCCCGGGTGGGCAGCATCTCTCGGCGCGGCGTCGCTCTCGTCTCGGTCGCCGTCCTGGCGGGCGCACAACTGCTCTCCGCGCTCCCCGAGAGCTTCGCCTGGCTGGTGATGCTGAGGGTCGTTGCCGGACTCGGCGAGGGCTGCGTCTTCGCCACGGCGAACGCCGTGATCGCCTCCTCCGTTGATCCGGATCGCCTCTACGCCCGAGTGACCGTGCTCGGCGCTCTTGCCGCAGCTGGCCTCTTCGTCGGGCTGCCCTACGCCATCGAGCTCTGGTCGCAGCGCGGCGCCTTCGCAGCGCTGGGTGGAGCCGCGCTGCTCTGCGTACCATTGTTGGTCCTGCTGCCGCGCTCCGTACCCGCCGGGATGCCCAGCGAGATCCTCGGTGGCAGCGTGCCGCGCGGTCCCGCGCTCGCGGTACTGCTCTCGGCGTTGGTGCTCTCGGTGGGCGAGGGGGCGATCTGGACCTTCGTGGAGCGCATCGGAAGTCATGTTGGGCTCGGCATCGACGCGATCGGCCGCGTGCTCGCCGCCACGACGGTCGCCGGTATCTCCGGTGCGGCCCTCGCGGCCTGGGCCGGTACCCGCTTCGGACGCACGCTGCCGCTCACGCTGGGAATGTCCATGATCTGCGTGGCCGGAGTCATCCTTGGCCACGCGACAGGCCCGATTGCCTACGTCGGGGCAGAGCTTCTCTACAACACCGCTTACCTGTTCGTCCTGCCGTTCCTGCTGGGAACGGCCGCCGCGATCGATACACAAGGGCGTGTTGCCGCGGCCACCGGGGGCGTCGTCCTCCTCGGCTACGGGCTAGGCCCCGGGATAGGGGGGGTGCTCGTCGCGTGGGGATCTTTTCCGCCCCTTGCCTGGTTCCTGGTCGTGTGCTGCGCTACAGCGATCCTGGTCATCCTCCCGCTCACACTCGCACTCGATCGGGTGGGCAGGGGCACGGGTGCGGAAGACCGGGCTGCGACTGAGACCCCGCGCTGACGCGTTCGCCTTAGCGTCCCAGGCGGAGCGCCGGCTTCGGCGAGTATGGCCTGAACCCCCTCGGTCGGCCGCGCTCGAGCGCCTGGACGCGGCGCTCGAGGGCAACGCGTTGCAGGACCCGATCGATGCTTCGCCTGAGCTCGACGCGGCGCAGGATCCGCGCCGTCTTGCCGCGAGGCGCGGCGCCGGTCAGCCATGACAGCTCCAGATCCTCGACGAGCGCCTCCCTTGCGTCTTCGGCAAGGGCGCGTCGTCGATAGCGTTCGAGGTCCTGGCCCGTGCCCCGCAGGCTCAGCTCCGCCTCGCGGACTCGCTGCTCGCGGCTCGGAGCCAGAAGGGCGCGCTCCACCTCGATCCTCTCCAGCTGGCGCACGAGCCGCTGTGCCAGGGTCTCTCGTGGCGCACGGGTCGCTTGCACGAGCTCCTTTACGCTGTGTGCGCGTGAAGAGGCTGCTGGGACGACCAGCGTGAGCAAGGCGCAGAGAATGCTCAGTCTCCTCAAAGCCCCTGCTCCGCCTTGACGAGCCCGATCACGTTGCTTTCCGGATCCGCGAAGCGCGCCATCGTCACCACGTCAATCTTCTTCTGCTCTCCGATTGTACCCCTTGCGGATCGTGGCGCGAAGGTACCGCCACGCCGGCCCGCCTTCTATAATCGGACCGCGTGAAGTGCTGCCAGTGTCAGGGGATCGAGTCGCTCTTCGGTAAGAGAGCGGCAGCCCGGGAGCTGCGCTCGTACCAACGCAAGGGCCCTACGAGGGCCACGCGGGTGCTGCTCGCCGGGCTCGAGACCGCGGGTGTCGACGGGAAGTCGCTCCTCGACATGGGCGGCGGAGTCGGGGCGATCCAGCACGGGCTCGTGGAAGCGGGCGTGACGCGAGTCACCGATGTGGACGCGTCCACCGCCTACCTGGAAGTGGTCGAGCAGGAGGCGATGCGCAGAGGCTATGCCGAGCGTGCGCGCTACCATCACGGAGACTTCGTCGAGCTCGCGGCGGAGCTCGACGCGGCAGACGTCGTCACCCTCGATCGCGTGATTTGCTGCTACCCCGACATGGATGCCCTGGTGGGTCTGTCCTCGGCGCGCGCGCGCTTCTCGTACGGGCTCGTCTTTCCCCGTCGCACCTGGTACTTGAAGCTGGCGCGCCCGCTCATCAACGCGATCTTTCGGCTGCGACGCAATCCCTTCCGGGTCTTCCTCCACAAGAGCGAAGACGTCGACGCGGTCGTGAGGCGGAACGGACTCTCGTGCGCCTCGCGGCAGCGTTCCGGCGTCTGGAACGTGGTCGTCTATCGGCGCGCCGCCTGAGCTCGTCTGACGGTGGCTGCTCAGAAGTTCACGAGCAGATCCGACTGCAGGCGCCGACGGTCCCCACCGGGCAGCGATCCCACGAAGGGACTCGAGCTCCGGATCTCCTCGGCTTCGTAGAACGTCAGTCGCAGCTCCACATGCGGGCCGAGCTTCCGCGAGGCATACGCGACGAAGCCCTCGCGGTTGGTCTGGCCGTCGAGCAGGTCGCTGTCCGCGAGGTTGGCGACGATCGCGTTCGCCTCCACGCGAAAGAGCGTGAAGCCGAGCTTGGCGTTCTTTGTGGCGTCTCCGATCTCGAACCCCGCTCCCCAGGCGATGTCCTCTGCGTCCGTTGGCACGCCGCCGATCAGCGCCGAGTCCGCCGTGAAGTTGCGCTCGAGGCTGCCGTGGAGCAGTACGGGCCAGGCGTCCGCGGCCGTGAAGCGTGCGTAGGCGCTGAGCTCGCCGATTCTCGCCTTGCTGTCGAAGCCAGATTCGAGATTGCCGAAGAGCTTGGCGCGATTGATGAAGGGACGGTCGAGCGAGCGCCACTCGTACCCGGTGACCCGACCCCCGATCTCGAGCGCATCAGTGATGGAGTGGCTCGCGCCCAGCTGCAGCGCGAAGACTTTCGGGTCGAACTTCGAGCCTATGGCCCCACTGTTCTCCTTCACGATGAACGCGCCGAGGGTGGCCCAGAGCTCGGCGCGTTCGCCGAAGCTCCTGCGGGCCTGGAGGTAGCCGCCCTCCGGGGTGACGTCCGGGTCCCACATCAGGCGATCGAGGCCGACCCTCCAGAGGAACGGGTTGGCCACCTTTCCGAGCACCAGGCGGGTGTTGACGGGACCATCCCCGAGCCGCAGCTCGACCCAGGCCCGGTCGATGAAGATATCGTCCGGCCGAAAGTCAGGCTGCTCGCCGAAGCTCGTGTTCGTACCGCGGTTCGAGCCCACGCCCGAGGCAAGGCGCATGCCCACTCGGATCCGGTCTCCGAGCTGCTTCTGGAAGCCAATCCGCGCGCGGTAGCGGAAGCGGTAGCGGTTGTCCGGCTCCGGCGTGCCGGTCGCGTCGCCGTCGTACCAGAACGCCTCGTGGCGCATCCGCAGGTCGGCGTTCCACTCGAGACCCCCCAGCACACCGCTGGTTTTCTTCTTCTGCTCGCTCGCGTGCTTGACCAGCAGCTTCTGCTGTGTCGCCTCGTCGATCAGACCCTCGTCGCGTAGGATCGCCACGATCTCCTCGATCGTTCCCGTGTCCTCGGCCGCGACTGGCGCGCTCAGCATCCACAGGAGCACAGCCGAGCCTACGAACGCGCTCGCCCGACCCATGACCTGACTCATCCCGCGTCCCTCCGTTTTTGAACGGCACGAGAGTAGACCAGACCCGGGTGGCCTTCAGGCTCGAGCAGCGGATTGAGTCAAAAATCTAGCCAGGGGGATGATGGGAGGCGCTTCGCGATCCTCAGAACGTAGCGAGGTAGCGCTCGAGCGTGGTGCGCCCGTACCCGTCGTGTACGTAGAACTGAATCCCCATCGTGTAGTCGTTGTACAGCACGTCCCGTTCGTCGCACCACACGAGCTCGCCAGTTGCGCGAATCTCCGCGTCCTGGATGCGGAGCAGTAAGGGCAGCCGCTCGCCGAGCGGGAGGAGTCGCTCGCCTCGTACGCGCATGCCGGTTCCGGAGAGGTCGATCACGAGGAAGCGCTCGCTGCGGCCTCCGAGCTCGACCCGGAGCTCAATACCCTTGCGGCCCGGAGGTCTACGATAGTGGAGGCGAGACGGCGACATTGCAGCTCCTGCGCGCTCCTCCGGGGTTGCTTCGACCGTTCCCGCCGCGGTCTTTAGCGCTCAGCGATGCGCAACTCGCGCGCTTGCCATCCAGGCCGGCCGTCCGCTTATGATGTCCTGAGGAGTGCTACGCGTGGCTACGAGAACCGAGACCTACTACCGCGACCACTGGCTCTACGTGGAGCCCGAGCGGTTGGAGGCATACGAGCGGATGTTCGTGTGGCGCAAGGAGCTGGAACCCCTGCTCGCGCCAGCGCAGATCGCGGAGGGCCTCTCCGTCGTCGACTATGGCTGCGGCCCGGGCCATCTCTCTGTCGAGCTGGCCAGGCGCGTGGGCCGAGGCGGGCGCGTCCACGCGCTCGACATCAACTCCGAGTTCCTGACGCGGACTCGCGCCCGGGCGGATGCCGAGGGAGTGGGCGAGCAGGTGAGCGCGCAGCGCGTCGAGCAGGGCCGGATGCCGCTCGATGACGACTCCGTGGACCGCGTGGTCTGCAAGAACGTGCTCGAGTATGTGGACGATCCCGCTGTCACCGTGCAGGAGTTCCAGCGCGTGCTGCGCCCCGACGGGATCGCGCACGTCACGGACAGCGACTGGGGCATGCTGGTCCTCCAACCCGTCGGACAGGAGCGCCTCTCGCGCTTGATGTCGGCCGCAGCCGTGGCGTTCAAGACCCCGCTGATCGGTAGGAGCCTGTACGGTCTGTTCCGCCGGGCGGGTTTTCGAGAGGTCGGAATCCAAATCCGCGCGAACGCGGATACCGAGGGTCACATGCGTCCCGTACTCGCAAACATGCGCACCTACGCGCGTGCCTCGGGACGTGTCGACGAGACGGAGCTCGAAGCCCTCGCGGCAGATATCGAGAAGGCCATCGTCGAGCAGACCTATCTGGCGATCTTGCCGCAGTTCCTGGTCACGGGTCGGGCCTGATCGGCTTGCCCGGCGCGGCCTCCGTGTGACAGCATCCGACGGGGAACAGCGGGGAGGAGCCATCGTGGCCATCAAGCCCATCTTCGATGCCGTGGATGCGGCGAAGGCGGAGATCGAGAACCTGAGTGTCGAGAGGCTGTCGAAGGAGCTCAGGGGCGACGCCGACGTCCTGCTTGCCGACATCCGGGAGCTGCAGGAACGCGTGGATCTGGGCACCATCCCGGGCTCGAAGCACGTACCGCGCGGCATGCTGGAGTTCTGGGCCGACCCGGCCAGCCCCTACTTCCGCGACTGGTTTCAGCAGGGTCGGCGCACCATTCTCTTCTGTGCGGCCGGCGGGCGCTCCGCGCTGGCGGCCAAGGCGCTCCAGGACATGGGCTTTGCGGACGTGGCGCACCTGGAGCCGGGCTTCGGGGGCTGGCAGGAATCCGGCGAGCCGATCGAGGACGTCAGCAGCACGAGTCGCTGGGTGCGCCGCGACAAGCCGAAGTAGAAGCGCTCCTCCAAAACGGTCCAGCCCCCGCTCAGGTGCGGTGGATCGCGAAGGACGAGAAGGCCTGCATCGTCGCCATGAGCTCGATCGAGTTCACGTTGACGTGGGGCGGCAGGGTCGCGACGAAGTGGATCGTCGCAGCGACATCCTCTGGAGTGATGGACTGCACTCCGGAGTAGACCGCTTTCGCTTTTTCGGCATCCCCCTTGAAGCGGACGAGCGAGAACTCGGTCTCGGCCAGTCCGGGCTCGATGCTCGTCACGCGCACGTTGTGCCCCAAGAGGTCCGCGCGCAGCTCGAGCGAAAAGTGGCGGACGAAGGCCTTGCTTGCGCCGTAGACGTTCCCCCCGGGGTAGGGATAGGTTCCAGCCACCGACCCCAGATTGATGATGTGTCCGTGGTCTCGCGCCACCATGCCGGGCAGGACCGCGCGCGAGCAGTACAGCAGACCCTTGATGTTGGTGTCGACCATTGCCTCCCAGTCGTCCAGATCGACGTCCTGGGCCGGGCCGAGGCCGACCGCGAGGCCCGCGTTGTTCACGAGGATGCTGATCTCCGCGAACTCTGGCGGCAGCTCCTCCACCGCACGGAACACGGCAGCTCGGTCGCGCACGTCGAGTGGTACGGCGTGGGCTTTGCCCCCGAGCTCAGCTGCGAGCTTCTCGAGCCGATCGCTCCTGCGGCCGGAGATGACGACGCGCGCCCCGGCGCTGCCAAAGAGCCGGGCTGTTGCCTCTCCGAAGCCGGAGGTGGCGCCGGTGATGAGGACACACGACTGCTGCAGATCGGCCATTCATTTGCTCCAGGCGGCCAGTCTAGCTCCTGGGGCGCTCCGGATCCGGAGCATCCGGAGAGAAACTCCACGTCAAACCTCGGCGGACCTGGCCACCGTCCCCCGAGCCGTTGTACGCTCGGAGCAAGCTCCACTGTTCGAAACGATGAGGGGACCCTGGAAGTGAGTGCAGCGCCAATCAGCCGCTACCCCGTGCCGGACATGGATGACCTGCCAGGAGACATCGTGGAGAGGATTCTCGCCGTAGAGGAGAAGTCCGGCTTCGTGCCCAATGTGTTTTTGACCCTGGCTCATCGCCCGGAGGAGTTCCGTGCCTTCTTTGCCTATCACGACGCATTGATGGAGAAGGAAAGCGGCCTTTCCAAGGCGGAGCGCGAGATGATCGTCGTCGCCACGTCCAGCGACAACGACTGCCTCTACTGCGTGGTCGCCCACGGGGCCATCCTGCGCATCCGCGCCAAGAACCCCCTCGCCGCCGATCAGGTCGCGACGAACTACCTCAAGGCCGATATCAGCGAGCGCGAGAAAGCCATGCTGACCTTCGCCATGAAGGTTTCAAAGGACGCCCGATCCATCGGCGATCACGACTTTCAGACCTTGCGCGAGCACGGCTTCAGCGACGAAGACATCTGGGACATCGCCGGGATCACCGCGTTCTTCGCCCTGAGCAACCGCATGGCCAACTTTATTTCCATGCGTCCCAACGACGAGTTCTACTCAATGGGCCGCGAGCCACGGTAGCTCGCCTCGGTCCAGTCCGGTTCGAGTTTCAAGCGTGATCTGCCGGCCACAGCGGTTCGGGGATCTCGAGCTCCAGGTTGCCTCCCCACTGGTTGCGGAAGGCGACACTGTCCGCAGGCTTGCGCGGAGCCACGTCCCAGCGACCCGTCGGGTAGCCCATGGTCACACAGCAGACCATCTGCCAATCCTCAGTCTCGGGCACACCCAGGACCTCTTGGGTCTCATCGCTCCGCAGCGCGAGCAGGCTGGTCAACGCGCTTCCCACACCTTCGGCGCGAGCCGCGAGCATCGCGCTCCACACGGCGGGAAAGATCGAGCCTCCGCTGCTGTCGAACTTCGAGAACGCGAACAGCAAGAGCGGGCACTTCTCGAAGTTCTGCGCGAGGTACCTGGCCGATCGAACCATCTTGCGAAACTCGACGCTGGCGGGCTTGGTCGGGTCAGCCTCCGCCGCCTCGATCTGCGCCTTGTACACGTTGTCGAAGAGCTGCTCGAGACAGGCTCGGTAGATCGGTCCCAGCCGTCCCTTGACCTCCGGGGCATCCACCAGGAGGAAGCGCCAGCTCTGGGCGTTCCCGCCGGTGGGAGCGCGGATGGCTGCGTCCAGGATGCGACGCTGCACGTTCGCGGGCACGGGGTCGGGCTTCACGCGCCGCATGGCGCGCGTCGTGTAGAGAGCCTCGTAGACGTCCATGGATCAGTTGCCGAAATCCAGAGATTCGCCGGCGTGGTACTGCCTGAGGATGTTCTTCGCGATCAGGATCTTGTGCACCTCGTCCGGCCCATCCGCGATCCGGAGCGTTCGCGCTCCCATGTACATCCCAGCCAGCGGCAAATCTCCGGAGACACCCGCCGCGCCCCAGACCTGTATGGCGCGGTCGACTACCCGGTGATACGCCTCCGGCACGTAGATCTTGAGCGCGGAGATGTCGGTTCTGGGATCGATCCCGCTGTCGATCTTTTCGGCGCAGTGGATCGTCATCAGGCGCGCTGTCTGGATGTCGATGTAGGAGTCGGCGATGAAGCCCTGGATGAACTGCTTGGTCTCGAGTAGCCCGCCATGCACCTCCCGGGTCATGGTGCGCTCCAGCATCAGGTTGAAGGCTCGCCACATCTGGCCGACGGAGTTCATGCAGTGGTAGACGCGCCCGGCTCCCAGGCGATCCTGCGCGGCCGCGTGGCCTGAGCCGGTGGCGCCGAGCTGGTTCTCGGCCGGCACGCGCACGTTGTCGTAGATGATCTCGCAGTGGTCGCTCGATCGCCCCCAAACCTCCACGCCGCGCACGATGTTGAGCCCGGGCGTATCGGTCGGGACGATGATCTGCGTCATCTTGGCGTTCACCTCGCCCCGGGTGCTCGCCTCCTCGGTCCGGCACATCACGATCAGGAAGTCCGCGGCAAACCCGTTCGACGTGAACCACTTGTGGCCGTTGATCACCCATTCGTCGCCCTCGCGCTTGGCCGTCGTCTGGATCGAGCGCGGGTCCGAGCCTGCGTTCTCCGGCTCGGTCATCGAGAAGCCCGACTGCATGGTGCCCTCGACGAGGGGGAGCAGCCACTTCTTCTTCTGCTCCTTCGTGCCGTACTTGACCAGGATCTTTTGGTTGCCGGAATTCGGAGCCACCACACCGAAAAGCGACGCGGCGCCCACGCTGTACGCCAGGACCTCGTTCATGTAGGCGTGGGGCAGGAAATCGAGGCCCATGCCGCCGTACTCCTCCGGGAGATGCGGCGCCCACAGTCCCGACTTCTTGACCTTGTCCTGGATCTGCTGCCGGAGCTCACGCGCCTGTTGGCGGGCCTCCTTGGTCGCCTCACCCCGACGCCCGGCCCAGAGCTTGCCCTCGTTCGGGAGGATGTCGGTGTTGACGATCGCCGCCGTGGCCATTCGAATCTGGTTGACCCGGTCGTCCAGCGTCGGGATGGGGTTCACATTCATCGTCATGATGGGGGCTCCTCTGTGTGCTCCGCAGCCTGGTTGCGAACCATCCTACCCCAACTCAACGGAGCACCTGCACGTGCGGGCGAAAGGGTGCCTCGGCGTCGCGCTCCAGCTGCTCGACCAAACCCACCTCCCAGGTCAGGTACTCCCGCATCCAGCGTTCGATCGCACCTCGCTGCTGGTAGGGTCGAAACCACACGTCGTCGACCTCGGTTGCTGCCCTCTCCAGTCCCTGCTCGGTCGGCAGGTCTGCGGCCTGCCAGGCGTTCGTGCCCCCGGCGAGCACCCGGACGTTGTCGTGCTCGCCGAGATCTCCTGCGGCGAGCTGCGCGAGCCTCTCGTCGGGCGAGGTCAGGACCAGGCCCTCCGCCGTCGGAAGGCGTTCCAGACAGCTCCGCAGCCGCGCGCGCACTCCCCACCACGCCCCAGGAACGTGGGCCGCGCGAAACTCCTCGCTGCTAGCGAGGTCGACCACGACGAACGGCTCGCCGCCCTCGATTGCGCGGTGGAGCTCTGCCGGCGAGAGCGTCTCCGCCACCCGGCGCGAGGGCGGGGCAGTCTTCGCGTCATCGCGCGTGAGCTCGACACCTGCGAGCGCGTTTCGAAGCACCCATACGTCGCGCCAGCCGAGCTGGAGCAGCCACGACGCGGTCATCGTGGCACGCACTTCCGTGTCGTCGACGAGCACGATGCGCGCGTTGCGCGTGGCGACGTACTCGTCCGTGGCCTGGACGAGCTGGCCACCGGGGGCGCTGCGCGAGCTTGGCAGGTGGCCGCCCTCGAACTCCTCCGGTGAGCGCACGTCGAGCACGTACAGCGTGCGCTGCTCCGTCTCGCCGAGCATGCGGTCCAGCTCGCCACGCTCGATGGTGTTGACTCCGAGCGCTCGCGCCACGCGTTGGGCGGCGCTGCGCGCGCTGCGCAAGCCGGCGTCGGACGGCTCGGGAGCGCGCCGTTCCTGGCCGTGCTCTAGCTCGTACCCCGCGAGCCTCCATCCCATCGTGCCGTTTTCCAGCGCGGCGATGCGCCGCTCCACGCCCGCATTGATGAGAGACTGAGCTCCGATGATGCTGCGTGTCCGGCCCGCGCAGTTCACCACTACCAGCGTCTCCGGATCGGGCACGAGGTCGTAAACGCGATACACCAGCTCGGCACCGGGAACGTCGATTCCCCCCGGGATGCACATGCGCCGGTACTCGTCCAGCGGCCGGGAGTCGAGGATCGCGATCTTCTCGCCCCGGTCCAGGCGCGCTCGGAGCTCGGTCGCACTGAGCTTCGGGGTGTCGCAGCGCTGCTCCACGAGCTCCCCGAAGGCCTTGCTGGGAACGTTGATGCCCGTGTAGAGCTCGTGGCCGGCGTTTCGCCAGCCCCCCGTGCCGCGTTCCAGAACGTGGGGCTCCCGAAAGCCCAGCTCGACGAGTCGCCCGGCCGCCGTGCGGGCGAGCTCGCAGCCCGCCTCGCCCGCGTCGCACAGCGCGATCCTCGTGCCCCGGCGGGGGACGAGCCGATCCACCTCGAGCTCCAGTCGGCTCAGCGGTAGGCACGCGGCCAGCAGCAGGTGACCCGTGGCGAACGCCCCCTGCTCACGGACGTCGAGCAGGGCGAGCTCGTCCCCGTCGCGGAGCCACTGCTCGAGCTGCCGCGGGCTGACCCAATCCGGCACGGATCACGTGTCCAGGTCGGAGATCTCTCGGAGCGCAGGGAACGGGAGCCAGGAGCGATCCGTCGCGTCGAAGTAGCGTCGCTCGTGCAGCTGCTCCAGGCCACGCCCGTACATGTGGAAGTTCAGCACGGGCTCGTCGCCTCGGATGTGGATGGAATGCAGGTCGTCCGGGAGCATCGCCACCCCGGTCCCGCGGCTCACGCACACCTCACCGACCTGCTCGATACCCCCGTCGTCCGTTCGCTTGTAGAAACGGTTGGTCTCCTCCCCGCGCATGCCGACGACGACCGCCCAGGTCGCGTGGTTGTGGGGTGGGCTGTCGACGACGACCCCGCCCGAGACGTTGGCGTAGAGCGCAAAGCGATGATCCGGGTCCTCGGACAGGCGATAGAGGCGCAAGCTCGGTGCCGTCGCCGGGTCGGAGTGCAGGAAGGTCTCCGGGGGGAAGAGCTCTTCCCGCGCGGCGAGCTCCAGGAGCGCCTCCCGGATCGCTTCTACTCCGGTGCGGGTGATGCCGGGGTCCTTCTCCAGGCGACGAATTCGGGCCACCGTTCCCGCGATTGCAGCGTTCCTCTCGCTGGCTAGGGTCACGTCTCTCTCCTCGGAATCGACTCGGCACAGAGTATAGTGTGGCTCCAACCAGCGGGAGGAGTGAAGATGGCGAACGGAGTCTCATCGCGGGCGGCCGAGCTTCGGGCCAGACTGAACCATCCCCTGATCGACGGCGACTCCCATATCGTGGAGTTCACGCCGGTCTTTCTCGACTACCTGAAGGAGGCTGGGGGCAGCGCGGCCGTGGAACGCTTCGGTGGAGGCGCGCGCAGTGGGCGCAAGGACTGGTACCAGATGAGCTGGGACGAGCGGCGTCGCGACCGCACCACACGCCCCCCATGGTGGGCGCTACCGACCAAGAACACGCTGGACCGGGCCACCTCGATGCTGCCGAAGCTCTACCACGAGCGGATGGACGAGCTCGGGCTCGACTTCGCGGTGCTCTACCCGACGGTAGGTCTGGGCTTCCCCCACATCAGGGACGAAGAGTTTCGTCGCCTGGCCTGCCACGCCTTCAACGAGTTTACCGCCGCCTCCTACGCCGAGTACGGCGACCGCATGACAGTGGCCGCGGCGGTCCCGCTGAACACCCCGGAGGAAGGGATGAGGGAGCTCGAGCACGCCAAGGCCCTCGGGTTGAAGGTCGCGATGATTCCCGCCTATGTGAGACGTCCGGTGCCCGGGATCGCAGAGAAGTACCCCGAGCTCGCACGGCGCGTGACCTGGCTCGATAGCTACGCGATCGACAGCGAGTACGACTACGACCCCTTCTGGGCGAAGTGCGAGGAGCTCGGCTTTGCGGTCGCCGCGCACTCGTCCGGCATGGGCTTCGACGATCGCCGCTCGATCTCCACCTACATGTACAACCACATGGGCCATTTCGCCGCCGCCGGCGAGGTCCTGTGCAAGTCGCTCCTGATGGGTGGCGTCACGCGACGCTTCCCGAAGCTGCGCGTGGCGTTCCTCGAAGGAGGCGTCGTGAATGGCTCGCGCCTCTACGCCGACATTCTGGGACGCTGGAACAAGCGCAGCCTGGCCAGCCAGGAGAACCTGGATCCTGCGAACCTGGATCTCGCACTCGCGCGCGAGCTGTTCGAACGCTACGGAGACGAGGCGACCCGGAGCAAGCTCGACCAGCTCGAAGGAGGCCTGGCGGTAGGGCCGGTGGAGCTCGATCCGTCGCTGCGAGACGACTTCGCGCCGATGGAGATTGAGAGCGCCGAAGATATTCGGGACCTCTTCATTTCGCACTTCTACTTTGGCTGCGAGGCAGACGACCCGCACGCGGCGATCGCGTTCGACCGCAAGCTCAATCCCTTCGGGTCCCAGCTGCGCGCGATCATGAGCTTCGATCTAGGGCACTGGGACGTCACGGACATGACGGAGTCCGCGGCGGAAGCGTACGAGCTGGTGGAGAAGGAGCTGATCACTCCCGAGGACTTCCGCCGCTTCGCCTTCGGTCACGCGCTGCAGCTCTACGCCGCGCCAAATCCCGACTTCTTCAAGGGAACGATCCTCGAGAAGGAGGCCGAGCAAGAGCTCGCGGCCATGCAGGTCTGATGGAACCGATCCGCTGCGTCGTCGGCGACGCGCTTCGCCCTACTCGGGCAGGGTGTCGCCCGAGCCGCCGAAGTCCTTGGGGAAGTCCTTGAACTTGGGCAGACCGTCGCGGACTGAGAGAACCTTCTCGCCGTAGTTGACGTGCAGCGTCGGCTTGTCGGCCAGACCCTCGATCGAGCCTGCGGGCACATCGGTCAGATCGATGGCCGGGTGCCTGACGAGCACAGGTGTGCCGCACGACGTGCAGAACTGCCGGTGACTCGCCTCGGTCCGCTTGTACAGTCCAAGCCGCTCCTCCCCCTTCACGACGCGCACGTTCGGCGTCGACCAGAGGCTGGCAACGTGGATCGGCGCCCCGAGCCAGCTGCGGCACGAGTCGCAGTGGCAGTAGGCGATGGCCGTGGGCTCGCCACTAATCTCGATCTGTACTGCGCCGCAGGCGCAGCCGCTTGTGCGCGATGAGTCGCTCATCCAAGGTCCTCCTATTCGAGAAGTGGCCATTGTCCCCGCCGGTCACGCGACGTGCAAGTCGCTCGGCGCTCGCGTCACCCCCGCGTGTTTCAAGACCCGGACACCGCGGGGCGGCTTCTGGAGCTGCAGTTCCGCGTCCGTCGGACCTACTTGGTGCGAGAGGCGCCCGACCCGTATGATCGGGCGCATGCCTCCACGCCAGCGAACCGGTCTCACCCTATCGAGTCCCAACGTCCAGCAGATCCTCGACCTGGCCGACTACGCCGAGAGTCGCGGGTACGATGACGTGTGGTTCGCTGACAGCGGCGGCGTCGACTCCTTGACGCTGGTCCCGGCCGTCGCCGAGCGGACGAACCGGGTCCGGATCGGCACCGCGATCGTCCCGGTCTACACGCGCTCGTCCGCGGTGCTCGCCGCGACGTGCGGCAGCATCCAGCACTTCGCCGCCGGCCGCTTCATTCTGGGGCTCGGCTCCTCCAGCCAGATGATCATGGGGGGCTGGAGCGGCGTCGAGGTGCGCCTGCCGCTGACGCGGGTGAGCGAGACGGTGGAGCTCACCCGCCAGATGCTGGCCGGCGAGAAGACGAACTTCGACGGCAAGACCATCTCCAGCCACGGCTTCCGCATGCCGGGACTCGATCCACCCGTTCCCATCTACGTCGCGGCGCTGCGCGGCAAGATGCTCGAGGCCGCGGCGGGGGTCGGCGACGGCGTCATCGTCAACCTGTTCCCGCACGACGCGCTGCCCATGATGATGGAGCACGTCGCGGCCGGTGCCCGACGCGCGGGCAAGGACCCCGCCGAAGTCGAGGTCGCGGACCGACACCAGGTCTGCGTCACCGACGACGTCGACCGCGCGCGCAATCTCTTCCGCAAGCACCACGCGCCCTACTACGCCAACCCGGTCTACAACAAACTCCTGGTCTGGGCGGGTTACGACGACGTGGCGAAGGAGATCGAGGAGGGCTGGGCGGAGCGATCCCGCGAGCGAACCACGCGCGCGCTGACCGACGAGCTGATCGATCAGATCTGCATCATCGGGAGCAAGGCGTACTGCCAGGATCGGATCCGGGAGTACGCCGCCGGCGGGATCCACGTGCACATCATCGCCCCGATCTCCGAAGACCCCGGCGAGCTCCAGGCAACTCTGGACGCCTTCACCGCCGACGAGTTCGCGTTCTAGCCGCCCCTCCGACTAGGGCCGGACCTCGTAGTAGAGATTCCCCGGGTCGTCGAAGTCGTGCATGACAAAGTGCGTGAAGCCCGCTGTGCGAACCATCTTCTCCGCCACCTCGGGGTTGAAGCCCAGTGTCCCGAGCCCCTCGCCGCCCGGCTCTGATAGCGCCGAGGACATGCAGGCCGACACGGAGAAGCCGTAGAACATGGCGAGTAGCGGGTTGCGCAGGTTGTCCTCGAAACGCGGCTTGCTCCGGATGTCCTTGATCAGCCAGGTCCCGTCCGGCCGCAGGGCCCGCCGGATCGCGGCCGTGACCTGGGTCGGCCGGGTCATGTCGTGCATGCAGTCGAAGGTGATCAGGAAGTCGTAGGTCGGCTCGCGCGGCAGGTCCTCGCCGCCGGCAACCTGGAGCCGCACGTTCTCCAGGCCGCGCTCGGCTACGTTGCTCCGGGCGCGCTCGATTGCGTGCGCGCTCGGATCGTAGCCGTGGAACTCGGCGCTCGGGAACGCTTCGGCCATGGCGAGCAGTGCCACCCCCGCGCCGCAGCCCACGTCGGCGGCCACGCCGCCCGCCGAGAGCCGGGCCGATACGCCGGGAAGCGCGGGGATGATCTCTGGCACGAGCGAATGCCGCACCCAGGGGCCGAGCATGCGCTCCGTGCGATGGGCCGCGTTCGGGCCCAGCTCCTGATACGTGAGCCCGATCCCGGTCTGGAACGCCTCGACCAGCCGGTCGACGACACCGGACCCTGTCGGCTCGGAGAACGCCCCGGCCGAGAAGGCACGGCTCTCCTCGTCTGCGAGCACTGCGGCCCCGGTTGGCGTGAGCTCGAAGCGGTCGCCCTCGTGGTAGCGCAGCAGGCGCGCGGCCGTCTGGTTTCGCAGCCACTCCAGTAGCCAACGCTCCTGGAGTCCGGTGCGCTCGGCCAGCCCGGCCGCGGTGAGCGGGCCCGCGCCCTCCAGGGCCCGGTACAGACCGAGACGGTCGCCCAGGTGGATCATGAGCGAGACGACCTCGCCCTGCTTGAAGTTCCAGACGTTGAACGAATACGCCCGGAGCTCGTCCGGGTCGATCTCGGCGTGCAGCTGTGTGGCGCCCATCCTTGTTCCTCCCCGGATTCGAGCCTACCAGAGTACGAGTCGCAGCTCGTCGCAGCTCGTGCGCTGTGGAGCCGTCTTGATGCCGAGGCGCATGTCTATCGCCTAGGTCGCCTTGCGCGCAGGTCGCGTTC
Organism: Myxococcota bacterium; assembly: GCA_965247115.1. GTDB lineage: Bacteria > Myxococcota_A > UBA9160 > SZUA-336 > SZUA-336 > JAUXJB01. The sequence continues at coordinate 917,123 of CBDFGR010000002.1, read as the reverse complement.
CGATGACTCCCTGGGCTTCGAGCGCGTCGAGCTCCGCGGGCTCCAGTCCGAGCAGCTCCGTCAGCACCTGCCGGCTGTGCTGGCCGAGCGTCGGTGCCGGGGTGCTCACGGGAAGCGGCTCTGCGCGGAAGCGGTACGGCGCTGCCGGATGCGGAAGGGGGCCCACGAAGTCACGCTCGAGAGTCTGCCAGAAGCCTCGAGCGCGCAGCTGCGGGTCCGCGAGCATCTCTCCGGTGTAGCGAACGGCGGCGGCCGGGACCCCCACTGCCTGAAACCGGGACATGACGGTCTCCGGGTCGTGCTCGCGAGTCCAGGTGGAGAGAGCCTCGTCGACGCGGCTGCGTGCGGCGTCGCGACCTGCGCTGGCGCGAAGGCTCGGGTCGTCCGCAAGGTCAGGACGTTCGATGGCGGTACACAGGGCGAGCCAGGCTGCGTCGTCGCTCACGGTCACGGCGACCCAGCGATCGTCGCCCTTGCAGGGGTACACGCCGTATGGAGCTTGACCGGGTAGCTCGTTGCCAGGGCGCTGGAAGGCCCGCCCGTTGAGCGACTGCTCGAGAAGCCCGTGCGCGGCCAAGGGGAACAGGCACTCGACCTGGGAGAGATCGATTCGCTGGCCCTCTCCAGTTCGTCTTTTGTGCCAGAGTGCGACGAGCAGCGCCGAGGCCGCGTTCAGTCCGGCGACAGGATCCCCGAGCGCCACGTGCTGCATGGTCGGAGGTCCGTCAGGCGCGCCGTTCAGATGAGGAATACCCGAGGCCTGCTCCACCGTCGAGCCGTACGCGCGATACTCGCGCCAGGGCCCCTCGCCCCCGAAGGCTGGCATCGACGCCATGATGAGCTCGGGGTTTCTCGCGCGCAGGCTCGCGTAGTCGAGTCCGAGTCTCGGCAGAACGCCTGCGGCGTTGTTCTCCAGCACGATGTCTGCGAGCTCGACCAGTCGCTTCAGCAGCGCGACCCCGAGCTCGGAGGTCAGGTCGAGCGTGATCCCGAGCTTGTTCCGGTTCGCGGTGTTGAAGGCCACGGACTCCTCGAACTCGTCACCGGCGGGCGTCCCTTCCCAGCCTCGCCACCAGTCGAGGTGCTGACAGGCCTCGACCTTGATCACCTGCGCCCCCATGTCCGCGAGATGCCGCGCCGCCAGCGGCCCGGACCACCCCATCGACAAATCGATGACCCGCACACCGTCGAGAAACCGATCCACGTTCCGCGTTCGGGTCATGGTTAGACCGCTCCGTGTCTGCGGAGCTCTGCGAGCTCGGGCTCGTCGACGCGGAGAAGCTCGCGGTAGATCTCGGTCGTGTGTTGGCCCAGTCGTGCGACGGGGCCCCCGGCCCGCGCGGGGGTGCGCAGCAGGTGGAAGGGTGTCGTCGGGACCTCGAACGTGCCGAGGTCCGGGTGGGTGATGGGTGCGAAGGCGCCGCGCTCGCGAAAATTCGGCAGGCGGAGAAGATCCGCCATGGTCGGCACGGGCGCGAAGGGGATCCGGGTGGCCTGTCCCCGCTCGAGCCATTCGTCGGCGCTGCGCTCGAGTAGCCGCGGACCGAAGCGCGCCTCGAGGGTGTCTGCCGCGAGGACCCGCTTGATCGACGTCGCGTACTCCATGCTGTCCAGCTCGGGGAGCTCGACCAGCACGCAGAAGGCCTTCCACTGCGGTGGGGTTAGCGCTGTAATCCCGATCCAGCCGTCCTTGCAGGGATAGATGCCGCCAGGGAACGTGGGAGGGAAGCGGTTGATCCCCAGTCGCCGCGGTCGCAGCTGTCTGTGTTGTGCCGCAACCCCGCCCACTTCCGTGAAGCAGAGCGCGGCCTCGAAGATGCTCTGATCGACGTGCCTTCCGCCCTGACCGGCAAGACGTCCGTGCAGCGCGCCCATGCTGCCGATGAACCCCGTCGTGCCTGCCACGAACTGGTTCCCGTAGCCGCTCGGGAGGAGCGGAGGGCCTTCAGGGGTTCCCATCCCTTGCACCACGCCGGTCAGCGCGTGGATGATGCGGTCGTTTGCGGCGAAGTCGCGATACGGGCCCGACTGCCCGAACCACGAGAGCGACGTCATCACGAGCTCCGGCTGGAGCGCCTGGAGCTCGGCGTAGCCGAGGCCGAGCTCGTCGAGCCAGCCCGGCGGGAAGCTCTCGACTATCACGTCCGCTTTCGCGACCAGCCGGCGCAACATGTCCCCCGCCGCAGGCGTCTCGACGTTCAGCGTGGCGCTCCGCTTGTTCGCGTTCAGGTAAGCAAAGACGCCGCTTGCCTCGCCCTCGGGCGCCCCCTCCTTGAGCGGAGGCAGGGCGCGCGCCCGATCGCCGCCCGCGGGCTCCAGCTTGATCACCGTTGCGCCAAAGTCCGCAAACAGCTTTGCGCAATACGGACCAGCCACGTCCTGGGCTAGGTCGAGGACGACGAGATCGGCGAGTGCGTCCGCGCTCAACGGCCCTTGAAGCTGGGGGTCCGTTTCTCGTGGAAGGACGCGAAGCCTTCCCGCGCGTCCTCCGTGTTCCGGCTGCGCTCGCCGACCTCGAGCTCGTGGGCCAGCGAATCGCGCAGGCTGTGATTTGCCGAGAACTCGATCGCGTCCTTGTAGACGCCGGCCGTGATGGTTGGGAGCCGCGCCAGCATCTCGACGTATTCGGCCGCGCACTTGTCGAACTCGTCCACGGGCCAGACGCGGGTGGCCCAGCCCCACTCGAGAGCCTCTTGCGCCTTCAGGTGTCGGCCCGTCATGAGCAGCTCCAGCGCGCGTCCGTACCCGACGAGGCGCGGGACGAACCACGAGCTTCCGCCATTCAGTGCGATCGCGCGGGTCGTCCGGTGGTCGCCCACCTCGATGTCGTCTGCACACAGGCGCAGGTCGCACGCGTTCGCCAGCTCGAAGCCGTGGCCCAGCGCCCAGCCGCGGATCAGGGCGACGACGGGCTTCGGAAGCTCGCGAATCGCCGACAGCAGCGGGTGATGCACGGTCGCGGAGCTGTCGACGCCCGGCTCCCCTTCCATGCCCTTCAGGTCGTCGCCGGAGCAGAACGAGCGCGTACCGGTGCCGCGGATCGCGATCACCCGGATCTCCTGCGCGCTCCGGGCGTGCTGGATCAGCTGGTGCACCTCTCGCAGCAGGCGGAAGTTGAGCGCGTTCAGTCGCTCAGGGCGGTTCAGCACGATCGAGAGCACGCCCGCTGTGGAGACATCCCACAGCACGTGCCTCCACTCACGCTCCTCTACGGGAGGCAGGCTGCGCCGAGGCCCGGTTTCTTTCGACTCCGTCGTCATCGCCGCAGTGCATGCTATCACCTCGCGCTTCCGGTGGTGGTATCGTGAACGTCCCGGCGCCCCGGCGCCCCAGGAGGATCGAATGGGTCAGGGCTTTGAGGACCGCTACGATGCGAAGATCGCCGAAGCCTTTCTGAAGTCCGCTGGTCGGGTCACGGGCCTCCCGAAGTATCTCGGCCTCGACATCGTCGACGTCGGCCCCGGCACGATGCGCGTGGAGATGGACGTCTTCGAGGAGCTGCAGACGGGCTTCGGGAATATCCACGGCGGTGTGCTCTCGGCGGTCTGCGATCACGTACTCGGCTGTGTCTGCTACCCGCTCATGAAGAAGGGGCAATGGGCCGCAACAACCGAGTTCAAGATCAACCTGCTCGCCCCAGTGAGCACGGGAACCATCGCTGCGGACGCCAGCGTGATCTCCATGACCCGCAGGATGGCGGTCGTGAGGATCGACGTGACGAACGAGGGGCGGCTTGTCGGGATCGCCCAGGGTACCGTGACGATCCGAGATCCCCGATGAGATTTCAGTCCAAGGTCGCGGTCGTCACCGGAGCCGCCTCGGGCTTCGGTGCGGCGATCGCCAGGCGCTTCGCTATCGAGGGGGCGGCGGTCGTGGTGGCCGACATCGACGAGGCGGGTGGCAAGGAAGTCGTGGCGGCGATCGAATCGGACGGGGGACGTGCACTCTTCGCCCGCACCGACGTCTCGCGCTCCGAGGATGTGGCTGCCATGGTGGATGTCAGCGTCCGGCGCTTCGATGGTCTGGACGTGCTCGTGAACAACGCTGGCTTCTCACACCTGGGAATGCCGCTCGAAGAGCTACCTGAGCAGGAGTTCGACCGGGTGTTCGCGGTGAACGTGAAGGGCGTCTACCTGGGGGCGAAGTACGCGATTCCGGTGATGAAGGCTCGCGGAGCTGGCGTGATCGTGAACACGGCGTCGATCGGTGCCGTGGCACCGCGCCCGAACGTGACCGCCTACAATGCGACCAAGGCTGCGGTGGTTACACTCACGCGCGGTCTTGCAGTCGAGCTCGCGCCCGAGATTCGTGTGAACGCGGTCAATCCCGTCGCTGCGGAGACGAACTTCATGAAGGGGGCGACGGGCGCGGAAACGCTGACCGAGCGCGCGCGAGCCGCGCTCATCCGCGGTATCCCCATGGGACGCCTGGCGGAGCCTCGCGACGTCGCAGCGGCGATCGCGTTCCTCGCCTCGGACGACGCCGAGTTCCTGACGGGCGTCTGTCTCGACGTCGACGGAGGGCGCAGCATCTCCTGAGCCGGCGCGAGCACTCTGCTCAGAACACGACCTGCTGCTCGGTTAGCTCCTCGAGCTCTTCGGCAGGGATCCCGAGGAGTCCGCAGAGCACCTCGTGGTTGTGCTGGCCCAGCAGCGGCGCTGGAGCGTAGGCGTACTCCATGTCGCTATACCGGCCCGGCAGCCCCGCAACCGCGCGCGCGCCTACCTCGGGGTGGTCGATCTGCACGAGCAGCCCCCGCGCCCGCAGCTGCGGATCTTCGGCCAGCTCCCGTGCGTCGAGGCAGGGCGCCGCTGCAATGCCCTCGGCCTGTAGCTCGTGCATCACGTTGTAGTGGCTCCGTTCTCGGGTCCATTCCGAGAGTCCCGCGTCGATCTGCTCCTGGTGGTGAAGCCGGCCAAAGGTGTCGTCGAGCTCTGGGCCTCGGGTCCACTCCGGGTCTCCGAGTACACGGCGCAACGTCTGCCATTCCGCGTCGTTCGCCACGGCAATCGCCACCCACTTATCCTCGCCCTTGCAGGGATAGACGCCGTGAGGTGCCATGCCGGGATGACGGTTCCCGCTGCGGGTCGGCTCGCGACCGTTCATGGTGTAATCGAGCAGCGCGTCGGGGATCATCGAGGCGACCGTCTCTGCCATGGCGAGCTCGATGTGCTGTCCCTCGCCCGTGCGGGCGCGGTGGCGCAGCGCCGCCAGAAGCGAGAAGACCATGGACACGCCGACCATGAAGTCCGGATAGAAGCCGCCGAGGCCCACGGGCGGACCGTCGACGTAGCCCGTCAGGTAGGGGAGGCCCGCGAAGGCCTGGGTATTCGGCCCCCAGCCGGTGGCCCGCCGCTGCGGACCCGTCTGTCCGAGAGGGGAGCCGGAGAGCATGACCAGGTCGGGCTTGATCTCCCGCAGCTGTTCGTAGTCGAGGCCCAGTCGCTTCATCACACCGGGCGTGAAGTTCTCCGTCACCAAGTCGCAGCGCGCAACGAGCTGCTTCGCCAGCTCGACGCCGCGCGCGGTGGAGAGGTCCAGCGTGACACTCTTCTTGCTGTAGGAGAGCCCGTTGAAGGCGCCGCTCCGATTAATGCCGTCCTGGCCGTCTGGCCCCGAGCCGGGGAACATGCGAACCACGTCGGGGCGCGCCATGGACTCGATGTGGATCACCTCGGCTCCGAGGCAACCGAGCCATGCGGTGGCGTGAGGCACGGCCAGGATCCAGCCGAAGTCCGCAACACGCACTCCCTCCAGAGGCTGTGGCATCACACGATCCCCGTCCGCCGGAGTGCAACCACGTCTGCTCCGGTATACCCCAGTGCAGCACACAGCACCTCCCGCGTGTGCTGTCCAAGCAGCGGTGCCGGACGCCGAATCTGCCAGGGAGTCTTCGAGTAGCGGGCAGGTGGGCCGGGCTGCTCCACGCGACCGGCAAGTGGGTGGTCGACCTCGACAAAGAACTCGCGCGCACGCAGCTGCTCGGACTCCACCACCTCCCGCATGCTCTGGACCGGAAAGCCGGGGACTTTGTGCTCGAGCGCCAGCTCGTAGACCTCGCTCCGCGAGCGGTCGGCGAGCCACTGCTCTGACAGCGTCTCCAGCACGTCGGCGTTCTCCAACCGGCTGCGCAGGCTTCCGAACACCTCCTCCTCCGCCCAGTCGGGCTTGCCCGCCATCTGCTTGAAGCGCGCGAACCAGTGGTCGAGCGTGAAGGGGGAGAGCGACACATGGCCATCCTTGCACGGCTGCACCCAGCCGAAGCCCGCCTTCTCGCGCGTCGGGTTGCGTCCGGTGTAGCTCGCTGCCGCGAGCGTCACCCTCAGCAGGTTGGCCACGGACTCCATCGCCCCCACGTCGGCGAGCTGACCTGTGCCGGTCAGATCTCGCGCGCACAGTGCCGCGAGCAACGTCGTCGCTGCCGTCCAGCCCGTGAGGAACTCCGCCTGAAACCCGCCACCGAGGAGGGGAGGCTCGGCCTCCAGGTCGGTCACCTGGTTGTAGGGCGTCTCGCGGCCCAGCCCTCCAACGTGGTACGCGGTCAGGTTCGTACCCTTGTAGTCGCAGTACGGGCCGGTCAGCCCGTACGGGCTGATGCAGCTCTGCACGAGGCGAGGGTTCCCCTCGTGCAGGCGCTCCCACTCGAGCCCAGCCTCGTGTAGCGCCTTTGGCGCCCAATCGATGATGAGGGCGTCGACCGAGCGCGTTAGCTCGCGCAGAACGTCGCGTCCCCGCGGGGACTCGAGGTTCAGCGTGATGCCTCGTTTGTTCGCGTTCAGGTACAAGAAGCGGCCACTCTTTTCCGGGTGCGGCTCGTCGTTCGGGAACGGGCCGTCGCGGCGACTCGGGTCGCCATCGGGCGGTTCGACCTTGATCACGTCGGCGCCCAGGTCGGCAAACGCCTTGCCGCAGAATGCCCCGGCGACACCTCCGACGCACTCGAGAATGACGAGGTCGGAGAGCGCACCCTCCGGGCTTCCAGCGGGTGACTCGCTGTCTGCTGCCGGCAACCGCTCGGTCACGTGCAGGCGGGCTCGGTATGCGCGTGCTCGGAGCCAGAGTCTGGGACCGGCGTGCCCGTACAAGCGCGCCACGCGTGCGCCAGGAGCGTGCGCGCGAGCGCGGCACCTGGGCAGTGGTTCTCGACCCTGCGACCCTCGAACTGGCCATAAGTACGCGTGAAGAGACCGTGGTCGCGATCGAGGCGGGTGACACACTCGCGGTACGCCGCGATCTCTCCTTCGTTCGGCACGTAGCGGTCGGCGAGCCGCGGGTGCGTCCAGAGCACGGACTCCAGAACCGCAAAGACGGAGTCGATCCCCACGCGTATCTCAGCGAGGCGGTCGTCGGGCAACCCCCGTAGCGTTCCGAGCTGGGAGAGCAGCGTGTGCAGGGCGGAACGCCAGTTCTCGCTGCGCGGAGTTGCGGGATCGGCACGTCGAGCCCGAGCTGCGCAGGCCTCGATCACGTGTGCCTCCTCGAACAGCTCGGGCGTGAGCTCAACCAGCTGGAACAGGTCCAACGCGAAGTGGGGCGCGACCTTGGAGACCAGGATACGCTCGCTACTGGCGCGCACGACGCGACGGGGCTCCTCGATCCCGTGCTCCTCACTCAGCCAGCGGTTCAGCCTCTGTTCGATCGGCGCCGACATCCGCGCGATCGTATCACCCGAGTCGTGCGAGGCCTACCGCCGGTCAGCCGATCGCCGGGCTCCCCACGCATAGAGCACGACGGCGGGCATGATCAGGATGATCACCGAGCGGCGACGGCTGATGGTGTCGGCCACGACTCCGGTCGGCACTTCGAAGAGGAAGGTGCTCAGCTCGAACGCGGTTCCCACCAGCACGAGCTGGAGCGGGTCGAGGCCCGCCTGCTGGATGCGGTAGATGGCCGAGAGCGTGCTGTAGGTCGAGAAGAAGAACGCCGAGCTCGCCCCGAGCGTCAGGTAGACGCGATACGCGGGAGCGGGCCAGCGGGGAGTCACGGTTGCCAAAGCTGCTTGAAGGCTTGCGCCCTTCGGCTCAGACTGGCGCGGAGGAGGTGCGCATGGGGTTTTCGGAATTCGCATCCTACGACGGGCTGGGCCTGGCAGAGCTCGTTTCCCGCGGCGAGGTCAGCGCGTCAGAGCTCGTGGAAGAAGCGATCGAGCGAATCGGGAGACACAATCCCGTTCTGAACGCCGTCGTCACACCAATGTACGAGCTGGCGCGCGAACGGGCGGCCAGTCAGCCAGCAGCCCGCGCTGGCGGACCGTACCAGGGCGTTCCGTTCCTGCTCAAGGACATCCTGGGTGATCACGAGGGCGTTCCCACGACGCTCGGAAGTCGCTTCATGCAGGGCTCCGTCGCCGCGCAGGATGCCGAGCTCGTCGTCCGCTACAAGCGCGCCGGTCTGATCCCGCTCGGCAAGACCAACGTCCCAGAGCTAGGAACCATGCCGACGACCGAGCCGCAGCTCTACGGAGCTGCGCGGAACCCGTGGGACACAAACCACTCCACCGGTGGATCGAGCGGTGGCTCGGCAGCCGCCGTCGCGGCCGGGATCGTTCCGCTCGCCCACGCGAACGACGGTGGAGGCTCGATCCGGATTCCCGCCTCGTGCTGCGGGCTCGTCGGGATGAAGCCAACGCGGGCGCGGAATCCGCTGGGGCCGCTGCTCGGCGACTCGCTCGGCGGCCTGGGCTGCGAACACGTAGTCACCCGCACGGTGCGTGACAGCGCCGCAGTCCTCGACTGCACGGCGGGTCCCGATGTCGGGGATCCGTACTGGGCGCCCCCGCCCGAGCGTCCCTATCTGGAAGAGGTCTCGCGCGACCCCGGCCGACTCCGCATCGCGTGCTGGACAGGCAACCTGCGCGGCGGGCAGATCGATTCGGAGTGCTCGGCCGCGGCAGGGGACGTCGCGCGGCTCTGCAGCGAGCTCGGACACGAGGTAGAGGAACGCAAGCCGGAGTTCTCGGTGGACGCGTTCGAGCAGGCTTTTCTGGACATCTGGGCGGTGGGAAACGCCGCAGGGATCGACGGCGCCGCGCGAGCCCTCGGCCGCACGCCCTCGCCGGAGCTCTTCGAGCCACTGTCGTGGGGCCTCTACGAGCGGGGTAAGCAGATCTCCGGCTCCGACTTCCAGCTCGCGATCTCGATGATCCAGCGGCTGTCTCGTCAGATCGCGGCCTTCTTCGAGGACGTCGACGCCTGGCTCACGCCCACACTCGCGTTGCCACCCGTAAAGCTGGGGACGTTCGACACGAACGAGGGAGATTTCGAGCGTGCCTTTCGACCGATGCTCGAATACCTGCCGTTCACGCCGATCTTCAACGCCACCGGACAACCGTCCGTCTCGCTGCCGTTGTGTCAGAGCAGCGCCGGGCTTCCACTCGGAGTGATGTTCACAGGGCGCTTCGGGGACGAGGGGCTCCTGTACCGCGTTGCCGGACAGCTGGAGCGCGCCCGGCCCTGGATCGGTCGCAAGCCACCTGTCTGGGATTAGGGGGAGAGGCGCACGATGGCTCTGACCTCGAACTGGATCACGGCTTTCCAGACGACCAATCTGCCCGAGGGGGTGGAGGCCGACACGGTCTCCAAGTGGATCATCATGACGCGGGCGTCGGTCTTCCCCATGACGTTCTTCGCGAGCGCGATCGGGGGGCTGCTCGCGATCCCCGCTGGCAACGCGGAGCTGCTGCCATGGTGCCTTGCCGCGCTCGGGCTGCTGCTGGCGCATGCCTGCAACAACCTGATGAACGACTACTTCGACATGGAGTCCGGAGTCGACACCCCGGACTACGCTCGGGCCCTGTACGCCCCACATCCGGTCCTCTCCGGTTGGATCTCGAAAGCTCAGCTTCTTCTGGCGATCGCGGTCGTGAACGTGGCGGGAGTCGGGGTGGCGCTGGGACTGACCTGGCTGCGCGGCTGGGAGGCCGCCGCCTTTGCGCTGGCGGGCTTCTTTCTCAGTGTCTTCTACGTGGCACCGCCGCTGCGCCTAAAGCACCACGGTCTGGGCGAGCCCTCGGTGTTCGTCATCTGGGGTCCGCTCATGATCGCGGGCACGTACTTCGTGACAGCCGGGCAACTTCCCGGCTGGGTCTGGGCAGCCTCGCTCCCTTACGGACTGCTCGTCACGACCGTGTTGTTCGGCAAGCACATCGACAAGATCGAGCTCGACGGGGAGAAGGGGATCCATACGCTCCCGGTCCTGCTGGGTGATCCCCTCTCCAGACGTGTGAATCAGGGCCTCATGCTTGGCTTCTTCGCCGGAGTGATCGCTCTGGTCCTGGCCGGTACCCTTGGAATCTGGACGCTGCTCGTGCTCGCGGCCGCACCGCGGCTGCGGAAGACGCTCCGTTTCTACGACCGGCCAAAGCCCGATACGCCACCCGAGAACTACTCGGTCTGGCCGCTCTGGTACGTCAGCGCCGCGTTCGTGCTGACCCGTCAGGCGGGAGGGCTCTTCGCCCTCGGTCTGGTGCTGAACGCAATCTGGCCGCTCCATCTCTAGCGGGAGGCGGTAAGATGGGCGGTGTCCGAGATGGTCGACACGGCAGCCGTCACTGAGCGCATCAAGGACGTGGGTCGAAAGGCCGGCGCCCTGGTCATCGGCGTGGCGCCGGCAGACGCGTTCAACGAATTCGTCCCGGAAGGGCATCGCCCCGGTGACGTGCTGCCCGGGGCGAGGAGCGTTCTGGTAGCGGGCAACCAGGGGCCGACCGCAGGGGCATGGAAGTGCTCGGACCACCGCGTGATGGAGATCACGGGCTACGACTTCCGCGAGAACGTCGCGATCCACGTGATGTGCGACTTCATCGAGAGCGAGTACGGGTACGGAGCGCTCCAGGCGCCTTCGCTCCCGACGGGGGGCCATACGCCCCCCATGAGCATGATGCTGGCGGCGGTACTGGCGGGACTCGGGACGCGTTCCCTCGCCGCCCTGCGTGCAGATGTACCGCGAGCTCGGGACGACGCCGTGCCTGGCGTCGTGTCCGAAGGACGAGGGTGGTTGCCTCGACGGGGCGCTCGGTGACGACGGCGGTATCTCCTACTCCTACTACGATCGGGAACGCTGCACCGCGCGCGCCATGAACTTTGGCGTGGGGAGCGTGCAGAAGGCGCTCGTTCAGATCACGAGCGACGAGGACCCGGCCCGGCGCAAGGCCATGATCTACTCGGACTTCTTCACCCAGTCCCTCTCCGCGGTGGGCCACTACAAGGAGAGCGTCGCCCAGTGTTTCGAGTGCATGCGCGTGTGCCCGGTGGGACGGGAGCATCGCCGCCTGAAATGACACGCGCCGCCCACACGGATGCGAAGAGCGATCCGACCGGAGCCACAAGGGAGCTGAAGGCCTTTGCTCTCGACGGTGGGGCGCTCGTCTGCGGCGTCGCCGACGCGCAGGCCTTTACGGAGGCGCCCGAGGGCTTTCGGCCGCGAGATCTTCTACCGGGGGCGCGCAGCGTGGTCGTCGTCGGAGGGAACCCGCCGCGAGCCGCGGATTGGGTGAGCCCGCTCGCAGAGCACCAGGAAACCATGGGCACGAGCGACCGGATCAACTCCCTCGGGCTCAGGATGGCGAAGTTCATCGAGAGCCACTTCGGCTACTACGCACTGTTCGTTCCCCCCGGTGTGAACAAGGGGAACCGACCCTTCCTGAGCATCGCGTACGCCGCGGGGCAGGCGGGCTGCGGATCGCGTAGCCTCGCGGGACCGGTGCTCCATCGCGAGTACGGCATGCTCTTCCATGCGGCGATCGTGACCACCTTTCCCTTCGACGTGGACGGTCCCGAGGCCACGCCAGCCTGCCCGGCGCCCCCGTGTCTGGAGATGTGGGAAGCGGAGGGGACCACGCCCTGTCTTCGCGTGTGCCCCATCAAGTCGGGCGGCTGCCTTGGCGGCAAGATCGAGGACGGTCAGATTGCCGAACGGAGCTACGACGTGGCTCGCTGCACGTCTCGCGTGCACACCTACTGGATTCCCGGCTTCCAGAAGGGGCTCGAGGCGGCATTGAACGCCGAGGATACGGAGGAGCGCAAGATGATTCTCTACAGCAGTTTCTTCACGCGCACTCTGTGGTCCATGACGTATTCAGCACAGAGCCAGGGCCAGTGCTACGAGTGCGTTCGCGTCTGTCCCGTTGGCGCCGAGTACCGTACCAAGAAGTGATCAGGAGAAATCGATGGGCTTCTTCTTCATCGAACCCGAAATTTACGAGCGGCACAAGAACGAGGTCCTGCGCTTGAGCAATTCCTTCCAGGTTAACGTCCAGGAGCACTTGCCTGCCGCCGAGCGTACCCGAGGCCTATCCGATCGCGAGATCGGGGAGAAGCTGGGGCTCGAAGAGCGGGTGGTCCGCGAGATCCGCGTCGTCGCGGAGCGGGACGTCTACGATCTCGACGAGTGGGAGAAGGCCATTGACTTCAAGGACAAGGCCTGCCGTGCCTTCGCAAAGCATGGCCTCTCGTACGTGTTCAAGTACCGCGACGAGCTGTAGTCGAGCAGCCAGGCGGCAGAGGTTGGCTCCGCAACCGCAGTGCTCCTTGCCGGTTACACGGGTACACGAGCTGCGGAGGTACTGATGAAGACACTCTGGACGTTAGCGGTGACTGTTGCCCTTGGCATGTGGGCCCTGCCGGCCCTCGCGGACGAGGGCGGCCCGCCCCGGCTGCTGGAGGAGTTCGATCTGGACGGCGACGGTCGCCTCGATGAGTCCGAGCGCTCGGCGGCAAAGGAGTCGATGCACGAACGCGCCCTAGAGCGCTTCGATGCGAACGGCGACGGCGAGCTCGACGCGGACGAGCGTGCGGCGGCGCGCCAGGCGCGCGGAGAACTGCGCCGCCAGCACGTGCTGGACAGGTACGACAGCGACGGAGATGGGACGCTCAGCCGGGACGAACGGCAGCTCGCCAGGGAAGACCGCAAGGACCGCCGCCACGCCCACGCGCTCGAGAGGTACGACTCCGACGGTGATGGCCAGCTGAGCGAGGACGAGCGGACGGTGGCGCGCGGGGCGCGCGAACAGCGCATGCTCGAGCGCCACGACTCCGACGGTGATGGCGCGCTCAGCGACGCCGAACGGCAGGAAGCCCGGCAGGCGCGCCGCCATCGGATGGAGCGGCGCGGAGACGCCGGTCACAAGCACGGAGGCGGGCGGGGCTCCCGCGGAGGCGAAGAAGGCCAGTAGGTTCGTTCCACCAGGGACCGCAGCTGCACCCAAGCTGCGTTCCGCTTGCGGTCCCTTGGGCTCGCCGCGCCTCAGCCGGCCTTGAGCTCGTAGCGGATCGGCATCCGTTTTACGCCGCCGAGAAAGCTCGAGCGCATGCGCTCGAAGGGGCCCCCGAGCTCGAGCGCGACGAGGCGCTCCGCCAGCTGCCGCACGATGACGCGGAGCTCGAGCCTCGCGAGGTTGGCTCCAAGGCAGAAGTGCTCGCCGATCCCGAAGCCCACGTGGGGGTTCGGCTGGCGCTCGACCCGGAACTCGTCGGGGGCGTCGAAGACCTCCTCATCGCGGTTGGCCGAGGCGTAGAGCAGGCAGAGGGACTCGCCCGCTCGGATCTTCTGCCCGCGGATCTCGACGTCCTCGACCGGCGTGCGGCAGAACTGGATGACGGGCGAGGTCCAACGGACGATCTCCTCGACAGCGGAGTTCGTGAGCGAGGGATCGCGCCGGAGCTTGTCGAGCTCTCCGGGGTTCTCGATCAGTGCGAGCAAGCCGCCGCTCGCCGCGTTCCGCGTGGTCTCGTTGCCGGCGACGACCAGAAGCTGGCAGTACGAGAGCAGCTCGAACGTCGGGATGGGACGGCCTCCGACCTCGGCGTTCGCGAGCACGCTCAGCATGTCGTCGCCCGGCTCGGCGCGTCGCCGCTCGGCGAGCTCGAGGAAGTAGTGGAACAGCGACTCCCTGGCCTTGGCTGCAGTCGCTTGCGAGTCGGCGCCCTCGGGACGGAACTCCGGATCGGCCGAGCCGACGATCTGGTTTGTCCAGTCGAACATCGCGCGCCAGTCGTCCCGAGGAACGCCGAGCATGTCGGCGAGGACCGAGAGCGTGAGCGGTGCGACGAAATCCCCGACGAAGTCGGCCTCGCTGCGGGAGGACAGCTCGTCGAGCAGCTGCTTCGACAGCTCCTCGATCGCCGGACGCCGGCTCTCGATGGCCCTCGGTGTGAACCAGGTGCTGGACACCCTTCGGTAGCGGCCGTGTTCGGGCGGATCCATGTTGAGCAGGTGGTGAGGGCGTTCGTTCTGCTCTTCGGCTGGTGGCCCCTCCGGAAAGACGGCCAGTCTGGGCCCGTTGCGGAACAGTCGCGGCTGCTTCGAGATCGCGACGACGTCCGCGTGCTTCGTGATTGCCCAGAATGCCTTGCATCCGATCTCCCGGTCCCAGTAGAAAACGGGCGCGTCCCGGCGCAGCTGCTTCCATGCCTCGTGCGGGTAGCCATCGGCGGCGAACGTATCGGGTCCGATGATGTCGATGCTCGCTAGCGAGAGTGGCGCGGTCATGGCACCTCCGTCGCGTTGAATCTACCACTCCTGGCCAGATGGTAGGCTGGAGCGATGCGCTTCGGATTCTGCGTACCGAACAACCAGGGCATCGAAGACCCCGCCGAGCTGCTCGAGCTGGCCCGCCTCGCGGAGCAGCTGGGCTACGACTCCGTGTGGGTGAGCGAGCACCTCTTTCACGCCTCCTATGTTGCGGAGCGGCTGGGACAGCGCCCCTACCACGAGGCCCTCACCATCCTCTCCATCATCGCCGCCGCCACGACCCGCGTTCGACTGGGCACGTCGGTCCTCGTCCTGCCCTGGCACCACCCAGCCAGGCTCGCAAAGACCCTCGCCACTATCGACCAGCTCTCCCGTGGCCGCGTCACGCTGGGAGTAGGTGTCGGCGCAGCCCCCGACGAGTACCAGGCTCTCGGCGTCCCGTACGAGGCCCGCGGCGCCATCACCGATGAGACCCTGCAAGCGCTGCTCGAGCTCTGGTCGGGCGGCACCCCCGACTTCCAGGGCCAGCGCTATCGCTTCCGCGACTTGCCCTTTTCCCCAAAACCCGCCCAGAAACCACACCCCCCGGTCTGGATCGGTGGCAACAGCCGAGCTGCACTTCGCCGGGTCACCAGCCTTGGCGACGGCTGGCACCCCTTGAGCCTCTCTCCCGCCGAGCTCGCCCCGAAGACCGAGCAGCTCCGAGAAGCCCTGCGCAACGCCGACCGCCCCGACGACCTCCCCATCGCCGTCCGCGTCGTCCTCGAATTCCTCGACACCCCCAACGCCCGCCCCCCAGAAGACCGCCGCACCTGCCGCGGTACCCAAAAAGAAATCACCGAAACCGTCCGCGCCTACAAGGACGCCGGCGCCACCGACCTCATCCTCGACACAAACACCCCCGACCTCCAAAAAACCAGAACCCACATGCAGCGCTTCCTCAAAGAAATCCCCCCACAGCTCGACCAGTACGACCCCAGACAAACGTAGAGGCAGGGAGTCGGCGCTCGGGGACGTTTCCCCGAGCGCTGACGGCATCACGGACACGCACCGCTTGACGTGGGCCACACCTTGAGTCCTAAGATAGACATTCTCTCAGGGCCAAGGACCCCAACCATGTCCGAATGCCCGGCACGTCGATCGTTCTAGTATGACCCCGTTCCCGTCGCAGGAGGTTGCGCCATGCCACTCCGCTACGAAGTAGGCCAGAAATTCCCCTCCATGACCCTGGTCGACGACCGGGAGCGAGAAGTGTCGATCGAAGAGGTCGCCAACGGCCAGCCGCTCATCCTCGCGTTCTATCGCGGCCCCTGGTGACCCAAATGACAGGTCCAACTGCAGGAGCTGGTCCAGCTCCACCGAGCCACGGATGTCGCCTATTGCCGCATCGCCGTCATATCCGTCGACCCCCCACGAGTCCAGGCCGCCTTCAAGGCTGGTCTCGGAGCCCGTTACACCTTTCTGAGTGACGAAGGGCTGCACCTGACAGACGAGCTCGGGATACGGGAGACGACAGACAAGCGTCACGGTCCCCTCCCGGTTCCCTTTACCTTTGCGCTGCTCCCGGACCTGACCATCGACCGCATCTTCAACGGCTGGTACTTCGTCGGCCGCCCGACACCAGAGGAGCTGCGCCAGACCATCCGCGAGCTGATGCGCAAGAGCGTCCCGGACGCGGATTTCCGAGGAGAGTAGGGGCGAAGCTCCGCTGGTCCGACCCGGCGATACTCGGCACTCAGCCGATCAGGAATGGGAGTCAAGGTCCATTGAGCTGCGCGCGTCTGCACCTGGTCGACGGCACGTACGAGCTGTTTCGCGCTCACTACTCGAAGCGGCCCGAGCACGTCTCCCCCGGCGGCCAGGATGTCAAGGCCACGCTGGGCTTCGCGCTGTCCATGCTGTGGCTCCTCGAGGATCCCGCAGAAGACGTGACCCACCTGGGGATCGCGTTCGACAACCCGATCGTGTCCTTCCGCAATGAGCTCTTTGCAGGCTACAAGACGGGTGACGGCGTGGACCCGGCGCTGAGGGCACAATTCGATCTCGTCGAGGAAGCGGCAGAGGCGCTCGGAATCGTCGTCTGGTCCATGGATCGCTGGGAGGCAGACGACGCGCTGGCGACGGCCGCCCTCCGCTGGCGTGACGAGGTCGAACAGGTTCGCATCCTGACGCCAGACAAGGATCTCGGTCAGTGCGTCGTGGGGGGGCAGGTCGTGCAGGTGGATCGCGTGCGTGAGCGGCTGCTCGACGAGGCGGGCGTGCGCGCGCGCAGCGGTGTAGCGCCAGAGAGCGTGCCCGACTATCTCGCACTCGTCGGAGACGATGCAGACGGGATCCCGGGTCTTCCCGGCTTCGGAGCGAAGACGGCCAGCGCGCTGCTCTCGCACTACGGCTCGGTCGAGGCGATTCCGGACGACGCGGAGAAGTGGGAGGTCAAGGTACGCGGCGCGAGCAGGCTCGCCGGTGTGCTCGCCGAGATGCGGGAGGAGGTCGCCCTCTACAAGCACCTCGCGACGCTCGTAGACGATGTCCCACTCACGGAGTCGCTGGACGATCTCGAGTGGCAGGGCGTGCCGAGGGACCGCTTCGAGGCCCTATGTATCGTGCTCGGCTCCGATGCCCTGCGCGACCGGCCGAGCCGCTGGCACTGACTCAGCGCCGCGCGCGGCGGCGAGCGGTCCCGCTGCCAGCAAGCACACCGTCGCCACGATCGAGACGAGCCCACCAATCAGGAAGGCCTCGGTGTAGCCGCCTGCAGCGTCGTGAAGCAGGCCCATGACCCAGGGGCCGGCCGCGAGTCCAACGGTCGAGACGAGGTAGCTGATGGCGTAGATGCGGCTGTAGTCCCGAACGCCGAAGGCTTCTGCCAGGAGCAGCGGCTGCAGCATCAGCAGGTTGCCCATGGTGACGCCGAGGACGAGCGTGCCAGCGAGTAGCGCAGCTGGAGTTTGGCTCAGGCCCAGAATCACGAGGGCTACAGCCTGCAGCAGGGTCATCGCAACGGTGAAGCCACGCATGGAGATCACGGTCACGAGCCAGCCGCCCGTGAGTCGTCCGACGATGCTCGTTGCCGCGAGCGCGGACACAGCGATGGCGGCGAAGGTCGCATCGACCCGCGTAGCGACGAGCTTGAACTGATGGGCGATCCCACCGACCTGCGCCGCCATTACGAAGGCGAAGCCGACGGTCATCGCCACGTAGAAGCGGGACGACAGCACGTGTCGCAGCCTCGTCCCGGAGGATTCGAATGACTCCTCCAATCCCGACGCCCGATCGCCGTCGGGAAGCAGACCCAGCGTTGCAGGGTACGGGCGCAGGACCACGGCCGTCACGGGAACGATCCCGACCAGGTAGGCGATGGCCATCCAGAGCGTTGTTACCTCCATGCCGTATTCTTGGATCCCGGCAGCCGCCAGCGGCGTGAGCACCACACCACCAACGGAGAGTCCGGTGGAGGCCAGCGAGATCGCGACCGCGCGCCGGCGGACGAACCAGCGGGTTAGGAGGGTCGTTCCTGGCACCAGCGACGACGCCGCTTGTCCAACACCGAAAAGTGTGTAAGCTGCGTAGATCTGCCACAGTTCCTGAGCCCGACCGATGAGTACCAGCGCAATCGAGGCGATCAGGGCTCCTACTGCAATGGGCAGTCGGGGGTCGTAGCGTCTGATCAGACCGGCGATGAAGACCCCGCTGATCCCGCTAACGACAAACAGCAGTGCTGTCGCGCCCGACACGGCACTTACAGAGAAGTCCTGCTGGGTCGTGAGCGCCTCGAGGAACACGGCCATGCTGTAGAAGCCGAGCCCTGAAGAGACGGCGAGCATGACGAATATGGCGGCGACGATGCGCCATCCATAGAATGGCGCAGTAGCTGCCAGTCTCGGAATCACGCAGCTCCCTCCGTCTCCGGCGGGGATGATACCGCGTGAGTCAGGTACCGTGTGGCGCGCGGAGCGCGACTTCCCGCTATCCTAGAGTCGGATGGATCTCGACGCAGTCGATTACGTGCTCACCACGACTCGGTCGGTGCGCCGTCGCCTCGATCTCGAGCGTGCCGTGGAGGCAGAGATCATCGAGGAGTGCATCGACATCGCGACACAGGCACCGACCGGCGCGAAGCGCGAAAGCTGGCGCTTCATGGTCATCACCGACCCCTCTCCCAAGGCCGCGATTGCGGAGCTGTACCGGCGTGCGCTCGCGACCTACGCGACGCAGGCTCAGGCTGCAGCCCGCGACGGCGAGTCCGTGAGCGAGATCCGGCCGGCGCAGCGCAGTCTCGCGGAACGCTTGCACCAATTCCCCGCTCTCATTCTGGCGTGCATCCACGGGCGCGCGGAAGCGGGAAACGTCGCCCAGCAGGTGGCCCTCTACGGGTCCATCCTTCCGGCGGCCTGGTCGCTCATGCTGGCTCTTCGAGCCCGCGGGCTCGGTGCGACGTGGACCACGCTACACCTGATGCACGAGCGCGAAGCCGCCGACGTGCTCGGAATTCCCGACGACGTGACACAGACCGTGCTGCTCCCGGTCGGATACGTGCGCGACGCGGTCCTGCGTCCGGCGGACCGGCGACCCGCCCGCGAGGTGACCTACTGGAACGGCTGGGGCAGGACACGTCCCTAGGCGGCGGCAGATCCCGTAGCAGCTAGCCGGCGTCCGCGGGAGTGGTCGGCACGCGGATCTCGAGGCGCGTTCCGGTCCCCGGCGACGACTCGATCGTGAGCTGGCCGTCGACGAGCCGCAGCCGCTCCCGCATGCTGACGAGGCCGAAGCCGCCCCCCTGCGGCGAGCCGGGCTCGAAGCCCGATCCGGTGTCGGAGATCCGCAGGATGATCGCGTCCTCGTCTTCCCATAGCTCGACCCGCGCCGCGTCTGCGCCGCTGTGCTTGACGACGTTCTGCAGGGCCTCCTGGGTGATGCGGTACAGGCACAGCGCGACCGCATCCGAGAGCTCGGGCAACTCGTGCAGGTCGAGCTTGATGCGCAGGTCGTGTCTGGCAATCAGTCCCTTGCAGAGGCCCTCGACAGCAGGTCCGAGGCCGAGATGCTCGAGCTGCGCCGGATGGAGGTTGTAGGCAACGCTCTGCACGTCACCCGACAGCTCGTTCACGCGGCGCACGAGCTCCGCGCTACGAAGGTAGACCTGGTCGGGATCGCTGGGGCTCGAGCCCAGCTTGTGCAGATCCAGCGAGAGGAGCGCCAGCCGCTGGCCGACATCGTCGTGAAGCTCGCGGGCGATGCGGGTACGCTCGTCTTCTTGCGCCTGGATCAGCCGCCCGCTGAGCCCCCGCAGCGTGGCTTCGGAGCGCTGACGTAGGAGGGCGTTACCGATGATCTCGCCGACGAGCTGTAGTCGGCGCAGGTCCTCCTCGGACCAGCTTCGCTCCGCGCGCAACATCTGGACCGAGAAGAGCCCGATCACGCCCTCTGCTGAGGCCAACGGAACGACGACACCGGCACGGACCCCGAAGCGTTCGAGGTATACGCGCTCCCCTCCTGCCTCCGCGGGGAGTTCGCTCAAGCTGTTGAAGGTGAGATGTTTGCCTTGGATCATGCGGCGCGCGAACCACGATAGATCGACCCGCATCTGCGCCTTCCCCGGGGGCGTGCGCCTCCCCTTCGCGGTCCATATGTGGGTGATCCGTACTTCTGTCTTGTCTTCGACGAACTGCGCGACGCCGCAGCGATCCACGTCCATGAACACGCCCACGCGGCGCAGTATCGCGTTCAGAGTCGGGTCGAACTGGTCGGTGGGGAGGTCGATCAGCGAGGCGGACAGCTCGGAGATCAGCTTCTCGAAGGTCAGGCGCTCGGACAGCTCCTCGTCAGACCGCTTGCGCTCGGTGATATCCATCATGAAGCCCTGAAGGGACTTCGGCTTCCCGTCCTCGAACTCCACGCTGAAGAAATCGTGAAGCCAGACCATCTCGCCCTTCGAGTTCAGCATCCTGTACTCCATCTCGAACTTGTCGTTGCGCCTCATGCCCTCGGCACAGAAGGCCACCGCGCGCTCTCGATCGTCAGGGTGCAGGTGCTGCTCCCAGAAGCCCTCCTCGTACCAGGCCTCGAGTGGGTAGCCGAAGACCCTGACGGCCTGGGGTCCCACGTAGTTGAACATCCAGGTCTCTGGGTCGGCCTCCCAGGGGATGGCAGAGGTCTGCTCCAGAAGTCGTCGAACGTGCTCCTTGCTTGCCTGCGAAGACGCATCGGCCAGGCTGAGTTCGAGATTCTGTTGCAGGATGCGCGCTGTAGTGCGCTCCTGGGTCCCCAGGATGCGCGAGAGGTAGAGGACGGCGAGTGTGCTCACCGCGACCATGAGTACGATGCTGACCGCGCGGGACTCCCACTTTGTCAGCTCCGGGAACAGCCACTCTCTCAGAACCTCGAAGACGATGAAGCCGCCAGTGGCCGCTAGGATGAAGAGCGCTCCTCGGCGCGTATAGCGGCTCTCCCTCTTCCTGCCGTCGCCTGCTCGTTCTTTCGCCACCGAGCTTCCCCCTCCGTGCCGCCAGGCCGTCGGGACTCTAGCCCGTACATCCGACCAAGACCCGGCTGTGGTGGATGGTACCCTACGGTCGGGTCCGCAAGGAGGCATCGCGATGGGAAGGATCAGAGCGCGGGCCGTGGGGTTCAACCACGTGGCGCTGGAAGTGGGCGACATCGACGAGGCGCTCGAGTTCTACGGCGGCTTCGTCGACTTCGAGCTACGGGGCAAGAGCGAGAGCATGGCCTTCGTCGACCTTGGTGACCAGTTCCTGGCGCTGCAGAAGGGCAGGCGCCAGGGGCCCGACGATGGTCGCCACTTCGGTCTCGTGGTCTCCGACAAGGAGGCCGTCCGCAGCGCGCTCGGGGAGATGGGCGTCGAGATCCTGTCCGGTCGCTTTCTCGATTTCCTCGATCCCTGGGGCAACCGCATCGAGATCGTCGGCTACGAGAACATCCAGTTCACCAAGGCGCACCACGTGCTCCGCGGCATGGGCCTAGATGGCATGAAGAAGAGCGACGATGCAATGCGGGAGCTCACCGAGAAGGGCATGGCTCCCCAGTCTGAAGACTTGTCGACGGGATCCTGAGCTCCCGCGTACCCGTCCATCGCATGTATGATGGGCACACACGCTTCCACAGGGAGGACCACCGGCGATGATCGATCTCCACTACTGGCCGACCCCGAACGGCAAGAAGGTCACGATCCTGCTCGAGGAGCTCGGCATCGACTACAAGATCGTCCCGTGCAACATCGGGCGCGGCGATCAGTTCACCGAGGAGTTCCTGAATATCGGCCCGAACAACAGGATGCCGGCCCTGGTCGACCACGATCCGATCGGTGGTGGAGAGCCGATTGCCCTCTTCGAGTCCGGCGCCATGATGATGTATGTCGCCGAGAAGATGGGTCGCTTCTGGCCCCAGGATCCCCGTCGGAGGTATGAGGTCTGCCAGTGGGTCATCTGGCAGATGGCAAATCAGGGACCAAAGCTGGGCGAGTGCGGCCACTTTCGCCGGCTGGGCGAAGAGCAGGGCGACCAGGCCTACGCCGTGCGGCGGTTCACGGACGAGGCGAACCGACTGTACGGCGTGCTGAACAATCGGCTCTACGATCGACCCTACCTCGCCGGCGACGAGTATACGATCGCAGACATGATCAGCTACCCGTGGTGCGCTGGCTGGGAGAACCAGGGCCAGGACATCAACGAGTTTGTGTACTTCAAACGCTGGTTCGAAGAGCTGGGTGAGCGGCCTGCCGTCAAGCGCGGGATGGCGGTCGGCGACGACCTGCGCGAGGACTTCTCGAAGCTCTCGCCAGAGGAGATCGAGCGGCGCCGGAGCATGCTCTACAACCAGCGCGCCCGGCCCGCCCCCTCGGCATAGCGGCGGATCGCTCGGCGCAGTCCGTCTCTTCTAGCAGGAGGGTGCTGGAGGTCGCCTCGCGCTCGCGCCGAGGTCTGCGCTGGCTTCACGCCTGGCGCAGGAGCCGCGACTGGGACGCGACCAGGGCACCCGTCAGGGCGAGCAGTGCTCCCGAAAGAGCGAGGGCGTTCTCTACGCCGATCCACTCGGCGAGTGCTCCGAGCACTACGGGTCCGATCCAGCCCCAGCCGATCGCCAGGTTCCAGGCGCCTAGCACTCGGCCCCGCAAGCGCTCGTCGACGCTCGCTTGGAGCAACATCCATTCGAGCGCGTCGACCATTGCGGCCATCGCGCCCACGGCGCCGACGATGAGCATCGAGAGCAGGAAGCTCTGAGATACCGCAAGACCGACGAGGAGCACGCCAAAGAGCGACACGGCGCCGAGCAGCAGTGGTCCCTTCGGCGAGCGGTGGGCAAGCGCGAGAAACGCCGTCCCGGCCATCGAGCCGAGCGCAGCTCCAGACATCAGGGTCCCGAGGCCCTCAGGCCCTACGCCTAGGAGCAGGTCTGCAACGGCCGGGAGGAGCGCGTTGAAGGAGAAGCCCAGGATTTCCACAACTACCATCAGGCCGAGCAGAAGCCCGACGATAGGGACGCGAACGATCGTTTGCAGTCCCTCGAGCACGTCGGCAGAGAGCCTGGCGTTCGATGGCGCGCGTGCCGGGGAAGGCACAGAGGCGAACAGTAGTGCACTGAGTACGAGCGGCGCGGCCGCGAGCAGGAAGGTCCCGGATGCACCGATCCCGGCGATCAGAAAACCGCTCGCGAGGGCGCCGACGGCGCCCACCGAGCGAGCGCCGAACGAGACGAGGCTGATGGCGCTGGCGAGGCGGCCGGCTCCGGCCACATCTCCCGCGAGCGACTGCAGGGCGGCGGTCTGCACGGTCATCGTTACGCCGCTCAGCCCGACGAGGACGAGGATCTGCAGCACCGCCTCCTCGCCTCCCGCGACGAGACCGAGCACGGTCACGATGGAAGCGCGAACGCACGCGTTTGTTGCAAGCAGGACTCGGCGCGAGTAGCGATCTGCGAGAGCGCCCGCGATCGGGCCGAAGAAAACGTTCGGGATGCTACGTACCGACCAGGCCAGCGCCGTCAGGAAGACGGACCCGGTCAGATCGAGCACGAACCAGCCAATCGCGGTGCGCTCCATCATTTGCCCGAGCGAGAACAGTACGCCCGCCGTCCAGAGCCGTCGGAACGCGGGAAGGCCGAACGGCGCTAGGGGCCCCTCGCGTCTCGGCGTCGGGCGGGACTCGATCGACACGAGGCGAATGCTATAACAGCTGCCGCCCGTGCCCGTAGCCTTCGATCACATCGCCATTGCCGCGCCTAGAATCGAGGCTGCGCTGGCCTTCCTTGTCGGGGAGCTCGGAGGGCGGAGTGGCTTCGGGGGATCGGATGGAGAGTATCGCTGGTGGCACTGGGACTACGCGAACGGTGGTCGACTCGAGGTCATCGAGCCCGACGGCTCGCCGGGCGGCTTCGTGCACCGTTTTCTCGACCGGAACGGTCCCGGCATCCACCACGTGACCTTCTACGTGCCGTCCTTGCGCGCCAGCTGTGAGCGGGCCGAGTCGTTTGGCTACGGGATCGTCGGGTATCGCGATAGCGACTCGCAGTGGAGCGAGGCATTCCTGCACCCCAAGCAGGCAATGGGAATCGTCGTGCAGATGGTCGAGTCGCGTCACGACGCCGACCACGAGCACGAGCACGACTACGAGGCAACTCCTCCCTTCGAAGAGCCGGCCGTGTCTCCGCCGCCGGTCAGGCTCGTGGGCGTGCGCCTGCGCACAAGCGATCGGGGTCGTGCAGTCCGCCAATGGGCTGAGCTGCTCGAAGCGGAGCTGGAGGAAACCCCCGGCGAGCTGCGCTTCAGCTGGCCGGGTTCGGGCATGCGCGTAGTGGTCGGGCTCGAGCACGGCGCCGCCGACGCGTCGGTGGCAATCGAGCTCCGCTCCGAACGGTCGCTGCTGCTTCCAGAGGGCCCGCACCCGCTGCTCGGCGCCGAGTTTCGCCAGCTCCCTTAGAGAGCGAGTCCGGCTGCACCGCGAGGTGCTATCGTCACGGCTTAGCTGGAGCCGACATGAGCACGCTTTATTTCCATGATCACATCAAGATCCACCCAGGCAAGCTGGACGAGTTCAAAGCGACCGCTGCCGAGTGTATGGCCATCACCAAGGAGAAGGACACCGGGACCCTCCAATACGACTTCTTCCTGAACGCCGACGAGACCGAGTGCGTGATCCTCGAAACCTATGCCAGCTCCGAAGCTGTGCTGGACCACGTAGACAACCTTGGTGACGTCCTCGACAGACTCCTCGGGTTGGGTGAACTGTCCGAAGAGGTGTTCGGCGACCCCTCGCCGCAGCTCAGGGAAATCCTCGCTCCCTTGAACTCGAAAATCTACACACGGCTCCAGGGTCTGTACCGGGTACGCTAGGAGCTGATGCGAACGGCGACGCTGTCGCCCTCCGTGAGTCAGCCGAGCAGCTTTGCGTATTCGTCCAGTAGCGGAAGCACGTCCTCCGCCGACTTGGATGGAAGGGGCAGGACCGCGCGCTTTACCCCGGCGTCGGGCAGAGTCTTGAGCTGATCCGTGTCTACGCCCCCCGCATAGAACACACCGAGCTCGAGCGAGTCCAGGTCACGGCCCGCGTCCTTGCACGCGCTCTCCAGACCCTTGAGCCCGCCTTCGAAGTCGTGTAGCCCACCGACCGGCATCCAGCCGTCGCAAAACTCGATGATGTGAGGGAAGGTCTTGGGCCCTGCCGCGGCGCCGAGAATGATCGGCGGGTGGGGCTTCTGGACCGGCTTCGGCCACGACCAGCTCTTCTCGAACTGTATGTGCTCGCCCGAGAAGCTGGCCTCGTCCTTTGTCCAGATCTCCTTCATGAGCAGGATCTTCTCGCGCAAGATTTCGCGGCGCAGCTTGAAGTCCAGGCCGTGGTTGCGCATCTCCTCGCGGTTCCAGCCGTAGCCGATGCCGAAAAGGAAACGGCCCCCCGAGATCAGGTCGAGGCTCGCGACCTCCTTGGCCAGCCATACCGGGTCTCGTTGCGCGACGAGACAGATGCCGGTGCCGAGCTTCAGGTTCTCGGTGACCCCCGCGCAGGCCGCCAGGGCGATGAACTGGTCGTGGCTGCGCCAGTACTCCTCCGGGAGCGGCGGCATGTCCTTGGCGCCGCCCCACGGGGTCTTGCGGCTCACGGGGATGTGGCTGTGTTCTGGAAACCAGAGCGACTCGAAGCCGCGATCCTCCGCCGCTTTGGCGAGCTCGACCGGTTGGATCGACTTGTCGGTGGGGAAGATCATCACGCCTAGTTCCATGGGGTTCTCTCCTCGCGGGGTTCGCCGTCCATTCTATCCCTTCCAACCTCCCAGTCGAAACCTACGGCCAGGCCCTCTACTCGACGCCAAATGCGATGAGGACGTTCCCCGGCCGTACCGACGCTCCCGAGCCAACACTGTACCCGGAGCCCATGAATAGCATGCCCCCGACGATCGCCGGCCCATGGCCGCTGATCGAGCCCCCCTTGGCCCGGACGCCGTTCACCGTCTCGTACTCCTGCATCGTGTGATATTCCCACAAGATCTCGCCGTCGTCCGTCGAGTACGCGCGCAGCGTGCCATCTCTCGCCCCTGCGAAAACGACGCCGGGGATGACCGTTGCCGCCCCGAACAGTCCCGAGCTACACCAGTCCGCCTCGGGGTCGGAGCAGTTCGTGGGCTTCGGGTGGGTGGTGTACCAGATCCGCTCGCCCGTCGCGGGTCGGAGCGCGGCCATCCCACCGGCCTGGTCGGGTAGTGCGATGGACCTGTAGTAGAGCTCTCCATCCGCGGCGGCTCCCATGCCTGAGCCTCGTGCCGGGGTCTCCAATACGTCCCCTGCCTGCGCCACCCACAGCACCGCGCCGTTGTTGTCGGGATCCAGGGCCGTGATTCTTCCGCTCTCCTGCCCCGCAATCAGGATCTGGCGACCGTTCGGCAGCGTGTACAGGACCGGAGACCCGGACACATCGTCGTTGGCAGTCATGACGAAGCCGGGACAGAGTGTCCGGCGCGCATCACTTAAGAGTCCTGGGCAGTTCAAATCGCCGGCCAGCAGCTGGGTCGACCAGCGCCTCTCGCCGGTGTCGAGGTCGAAGGCAATGATGGCGTCACTGGATCCCGCATCCGGCACATCGATATAGCCGTTGGCCGTACCGACGTAGAGGACCCCGCGCCTGTAGTCGAGCGTGGGCGCCGCCCAGACCCCGGCACCCGCTGGGCCGTAGAGCTGCGTGCCGATGGAGTTCTTCCTGATCGGCCGGGGGCGCTCGGGGATCGTGTATGTCTTCCAGATCTGCCGTCCGCTCTTCGCGTCCAAGGCCAGTACGCTGCCCTGCGACGTGCAGCACTCGTACGTTGGGTTGGCCAGGCCGGGACCTTCCTCCCATGAACCAACTGGCACATAGAGGCGCTCGCCCTTGCTGTCGAGCACCGGCGAGCCCGTGATGTACGTCGTCTCGTGTTCGTCCACGCGCGTCGTCCACAGCTGCTCGCCCGTCTCGGCGTCGACCGCGTGCACGTTCGCCCGGTAGTCCCCGAAATAGGCCGCGTAGCGATCGCGCGTGCCGGGCACCGTCCCTACGCTGACGGCCGTCACCACCGCTTTCCCTGCCTCGAAGGACCAGTGCACGCAGCCGCTGCGCGCGTCGAGCGCGTACACCATTCCGTTGTCGCTGCCCATGAACACCCGACCGCCGACCACCGTCGGCTGGCCCCGGACCGCACTGCCATCCGGAAATCCAAACGCCCACTTGCGCCGCAGTCGCGGCACCTGCTCGGCCGAGAGCCCTGCGGCAGCCGCAGACTGAAAGCGCGCGCTCGTCGTGGGATCGGGGCTCATCCCGTTCCAGCGCGGGCCGGTCGACGGATCGCCCATCGCCAGGTCAGGGCCGCAGCGGTTCGGCATGGCTTGCGCAGAGCGGTCCGCCACGTTGCCGAAGGGACGACCGGTCACGTACTCGGCCAAGCCGCGCTTCTCCTCATCTGTCAGGGCGCTCGCGTTGGGCGCCATCGAGCCGGTCGTCAGCGCCTCGAGCACCCGCTCCGGGGAGAACATTCTGAACGCTTCGCGACTGACCGCGTTGGGAACCAAGCTCTCGGTTCCATGACAGACCGCGCACCGCTGCTCGAACAGGAAGAGCCACCGGTCGGACGTCACTTGCGCGCGGCTCACCATCGGCAGCGACACCGCAACGACGAGAGATGCCAAACCAAACCACTTCATCTTTGTTCCTCTCCGGCTGTCATCCGAGCTCGATTACGTATCTCGCTTCTCGCAGCCGGCTGTTTTGGTGCTCCACGAGCACGCGGACCGTCCAGACGTTTGCGCCATCTAGTTGGGCGGCGGGAATCATGCCGAGCACTCCCAGCCTGACCGTGTCGGGGAGAGCATCCCCTATCGGGATCCAGTGGGATGGATCCTCCCCTTCGCCGATCTCGAGCCACGCGCGGCCGAACTGGTTGGCATCCGCCGAGCCGAAGACCTGGACGAAGACCTGCTCGTCCTCCTCCACTGGTCGGGCCTGGAGAATTGCGGCCTCCACGAAGAACTCGGGATCGGCCCCGAGAGCGGCCGGTGCATCCACGACGCCGTAGCCGGTGAAGCGGTCTCTGCCCGGCGTCCCGACGTCTCGGGCCGACTGCTCGAGGATCCGTTGCACCTGTATCGCCGTGAGCTCGGGCCGGTTCGACCAGACCAGAGAGGCGATGCCGCTGACGATAGGAGTCGCGAAGGACGTTCCGGCTGAACGGTAGTAGCGATTGTCATCGCCCAGGTAGGCATCGCGAGCCTGGTAGGTGGTCGTGGCACTGTTCAGCATGAAGTCCGTGCGGCGAGCCCGAAGACTCACGATGTCCACCCCTGGCGCGGCGATGTTGATCAACGATCCGACGTTGGAGAAGGCCGCGCGCTTGCCGTCGGGACCCGTCGCCGCCACGGACATGACACCTGGCACCCCGCCCGGCGGGCCACGGTCGATATTCTCACCCCTGTTTCCCGCCGCTGTGATCACGAGTACGCCCTTGCCTATGGCGTAGGCCAGGGCGTCGATCACAACGCCGGGAACCTCGCCGCCCGAGACGCTCACATTCAGGATGTGGGCCCCGTTGTCGGCTCCGTACACAATCGCCTGCGCGACGTACGAGGCACGCGTACGGCCGAAATTGTTGAGTGCCTTGAGCACCATGACCCTGGCGTTCGGGTCGATCCCGTCGATTCCAGCACTGTTGTTGTGCGTCGCGGCGATGATCCCCGACACGAACGTCCCGTGTCCGTCGTTGTCCCAGGGCTTGTTGTCCTGGTTCATGAAATCCCAGCCGATGATGTCATCCACGTAGCCATTGCCATCATCGTCGACGCCGTTGTCGGGAATCTCGTCTTCGTTCCGCCAGATGTTCTCCCAAGCAAAGTCGAGATGGTTCCAGTCGAGTCCGGTGTCGATGACACCGATCACAATCGGCGCGGCAGCGCTGGACGTCGTCTCCGACAACGCGGCATCTTCCGTCAACCCGACGTGCTCCAGAGCCCACTGGTCCTCGACCGACTGGACGGGCGAGGCTGCTTGGCTGAGGTATCCGAGGCCATTCTGCGGTAGGGCCGATTCGCCGCAGGAGTTGTTCTCGACACTCGTCTGTCCCGATATCGAATACAATTGACTCAGATCGAGGTTGAGATACTCCGGGATGTTGTCATATACCCGATAGAGATTTCCGCCCACAGGAAATTCGTTCGACAGATAATTCGCGAAGAGACCTGTTGGAACATGTTGTATGGAGGCGCTGCCCTGTTGGGCTTGTCCCGCAAACAGCTGAACGAAGCTGTCGGTCTTCTCCAGGTGCGACCGGAGCTTGATCGTGCTGGTGTCCCAGTCCACGCGCACCGTCCAGTTCGACTTTGCGCCCGTTTCGTACGATTCCACCAGCGACCGGTCGGTGGGCATTCTGAAGCCCGCAGCGACGCCCGGATCGTACCAATCCATGTCAAAGATGACGCTTCCATCTGCCGCGGTGATCTTGCTATGTCCGTCCTCGCTGGCCCCGTTGTCGGTGTCCCTGGACGACCGGAAGCCCCACGGGATACCAACGTCAAGATCAGGGTTGTAGGGGTGGAGACCTACGCGAACGTCCGGTGCGGGTACTTTGTAGACCGCCCCATCATCTCCCAGTTCATTGCGGGAGAAGTAGATCTGCAATTTCAAGTCATCGCTCCAGCGCCCCCAGGAGCCGCTCTGTGCTTCAGCGCCGGAGGTCGCTGTGGGAGCAGATGCCTCCGTTGATGCCGTCTGAGGCACGCACGTGCGCAGCGCATCGTTGATCTCGTTGTTCTTCTGGTCTCGCAGCTTGCGTGCCTCTTCCGCCTTCCTCACCTGTTCCCCGGTGTCTCCGCCGGACTGCAGCTGATATCTCAGATAGTCCATGGAGTAGCTGATACCACCGCGAGCCTGAGCCCACTCACGGATCAGCGGTCGCACGCTGTCCACAACCTCTTCCGGGCAATCATTCGGATTCTCAAACAGATACTTCGAGGGTATTCTGTAGCCCGCGAACGGTTGGGGCAGTAGTTGCTCGCCACCACCCACTTCGTCGGTCTGTGTTTGCGGAGTTGGCGTGAACGCGGGTCCAGTGGCCCCACTTGCCGAGTACTGGCTCAACTGCCCGTAGATCTCGACAGGGTCAAAGTGGCCCAAGCTGTGCGCCCGATCCGACAGGGAATCCGGCCCGTACGCCAGCACGATAGACAGCCCAGCCATGAAGCCACTCTTGGCTCCTTCAGAAAGTGACGGATCGCCCGTTACACTCTCAGTCAGGGCCGCGAGAGCTGAGAAGCCGGTCCTTTTCATGGACTCGGTGTCTCTCAAGTCCGGGTACGAAAGCCCGAGTTTCGGGTATCCATACCCACCTTGCACAAACCCCCGCGACTGACTTCCCCACAGCCACGTGTTGCCTCCGTTCGCAAAGTCGGGCCCTCCAAAGTCGTAACGGTCGAACAAAGTGAAGGTAGACCGGAGCTCACCGTTCGTGGTATCGCACTCTCCGCCATTCTCCGTCGAGATCCAGATATCCTTGAAAGAGTTCATTAAGTTCTGGAATACCCAGGATCCACCGACGTTGAATCCAGAATAGTCGTCCTTGGTGACGAAGTTGATCACGTCGGCAGTGAGTTCCCCCCCGTACAACGTGGCCGCCGTCGAACCGTTCAGTATCTCGATGCGCTCGACATCGTCCTTGGGTATCAGACGGTCCGATTCGGGGGAACGAATCCCATTTACGAGAAACCGTGTCGGCTCCCCGGCAGTCCCGCTCGAGACCCCAGGAACCAGACTCATGAAGTCTGTGATGGGTCGAGCAGGTAGCCGCTCCACCTCTTCCCCAGTGATGACCGTGATCGGTGAGGGCGTGTTCACCCTAAAGCCAGCCCAGCCCGGCGCACTCAGTCCAAATACGAGCAGCAGCACCAGCAGCGGCGTCGCCGGCACCTTTTCAAGTGTCATCTCGAGCTCCTTGCGGCAAGTCGACTACCCAGCCACCCCATGGTAGAGCAATCGCGTGGGCCGACGCGTCTGAATCCGTAACTCCTGGGATTTGTTTGGCTATCAGAAAGGGTAGCGACCCGACCCCGAGTCTCGTGAGATACTCTGCCGGGGCGGCCCATGAGGGGTCGTCGGATGAGTGCGCTTATGCGATCTGGCACCGCAAGCCTCGTGATCTCGATGCTCCTCACGGCGTCCCTGACCCAGGCCTTCACACCGGAGGGCGCATCGTTTGCCGATCCGGGCTCGCCGACGGATGGCTCGTGGATCTTTCGCGGGCCACTAGGGCAGATTGCTTTCGCCGCGGCAACGCAAGACGCCGATTGCAATCGTGCGGGGACGGACAGTCCGGCCCCGTTGGATGATGCGACCTGGTTGGTCAGTGGCTACGGCAAGCTGAACTTCGCCCTCGGGAACGAGTCAGGAGACTTCCACCTCTCTTATGATTCCAAGCTGAAGTGGGGGCGCTCGGGAGCGGAGTCTCGGGGTTCACTGTGGGACTCCGAGGGCCCGGGGTACCTCTACTATGGCGGTTTGTCGCACGTATTTGGGGAGCTCATGCTCGGAGCCAAGGCCCAGTACGACGGGGACGGCGGCTTCGAGCTGGCGCCCAGGGTCGGTCTCCAGCTCGAGCCGGATCCCTCGAAACTCGAGCTCTACGTTCCCCCGCGGCAGTACGTGGTATTGCCCACCGACATCGACTTCTCCTTCCAGGGTCCGAACTCAGAGGCTTCCGACGAGGGTTCGGGCGAAGATCCGATCAGGGGAACGTTCGGCTACGACGGCCATACGCAGTTCCAGCTGCGTTCTGGGTTCGCTTGGAACATCGGGGGATCCGATGCGATGTCAGACGCACTTAACTTCACAGTGCCCCGTCGCAGCTATGGCAGCATCACCGTCGAGGCGCCGGCGCGCGATCTACATTACTCCCTGAGCCGTTTCTCCAGGAACGAGCTCACCATAGGTGACAGACAGTTCACGACCCTCAACTTCGAGGACCTGAAGCTGGGTCTCGTCTACAACACGCTCTACGTAACAGAGTTCGTCTTCGAGAACGACTGGTGTCGGATCGTGCTGACTCCGACGGATCCCAACTATAAGAGGACGGGCAGGCATGGTGGCGGCTCCTGGGGGCAGCCCATGGACGACCAGTGGGCCATCAAGCGCGTTGGATACACGGCTGACGAGAGCTCGGCATGGAATCAGGTGCCGGACACGGCCGCGCCCGTCGTGGTGGCGGTCATCGATACCGGTCTGGACTGGCATCACCTCGACATCAGCTACGAGAACATCTGGCGCAACGAGGACGAGATTCCCGACAACGGGATCGACGACGACGCCAACGGCTTTGTGGACGACATCATCGGCTGGGACTTCTTCGGTCGTCACAACAAGCCCTGGGACTTCGATGGTCATGGCACTTTGGTCGGGGGGATCATCGCCGCCAGCCAGAACAACGATGCGGGTATCGCCGGCATCAACCCGCACGCGAAACTCATGGTGCTGAAAGCGGTCAACAACTTCGGTACCACGCGGGCGTCCTATCTCGCCGAAGCCATCGTCTACGCGGCGGACAACGGGGCCCGCATCATCAATATCAGCGTTGGAGGGCCGCACACGAGCCGGATCGAGCAGGCGGCACTTGACTACGCCCACGAGAAGGGGGTGCTGGTCGTCGTCGCATCCGGGAACGAGGGCATCGAGCTGGAAGACTACGGCCCCGCTGGCGCCGAGCACGTCCTGACCGTCGGCGCGACGCACACCGACGACCGCGCGGCCGCTTTCTCGAACTTCGGCGACCGCGTGGACCTGGTGGCTCCTGGCGTGGACGTCCTGAGCCTCAGGGCGCGCTACACCGATGCGAACTACCGGGGTACGGAAGAGTACGAGATCGGTACGAACTACGTCGGTGAGGACAAGCGCTATCTGCACGTCAGCGGGACATCGTTCTCGACCCCGATCGTGACCGGCACCGCGTCACTGCTTCTGGCGAGGAGCCCGGAGCTGACTGTAGGCGATGTCGAGCGCATCCTGTACCAGACGGCGGAAGACATCGAGTTTCCGGGCAAGGACAAGTACGCGGGCTTCGGAATGCTGGATGCCCGGACGGCGCTGAGCGTGGATCCTGAGTTCTTCGTGACCGCTGCGATCGATCGCGTTCAGTCCGTCCAGGTGGAAGGCGGCGGGAGCAGGCTGCGGATCAGCGGAACGGCGGACGCGGAGATATTCAAGCGCGCCTGGCTGCAGATCGGCGCGGGAGAGAACCCCGCTGGATGGAAGTCCGTGGGACGGAAGCTGAAGTTTCCCGTCCGCGACGGCACTCTGGGAAGTATTTCCCTTAGAGAGTTCAGCGGCAGCGAGCTCTGGCAGCTCGTGGTCAACGTGGAACACAAGAATGGCACCGTGAAGCGCGCGGTGTACCCGGTGAGGATCAAGTGATGAACGGCGCAGTTCGACTGTCTTCGATCGCAGCTCTTCTGCTCAGCTTTCTCTCGCCGGCGGCGAATGCGGCGAGGGTGGATCCGGTGTCCGAGCTCGAGGAGCTGCCGGCGAAGGCGGACGAAGCAGAGCTCTGGGACATCGCCGGCCGACACGAGAATGACCTGCGCAACAGTGGAAGGATGGTCCACAATCGGCACGTCGAGGCGTATCTCGAGTCCATCACGGACAGGATGCTCGGCTCCAGCCTGGATCATCTCGGCATGCACCTCGACTTCATCCTGGTCAGGGAGCCCACGCTGGGCGGATGGGTCTACCCGTACGGGACCATCGCCGTTCACACCGGCCTCCTCGCCGGCATGGAAAACGAGGCTCAGCTCGGCGCGATCCTGGCCCACGAGATCTCCCACTTTCTCCAGCGTCACTCCTACCGCGAGCTCATCACCGAGGGACGGCAATCAATCATCGGCAAGGGGATCGGCCTCTTGGCGACCGTTGCCGTGGCCTCGCAGACGGGCGTGATCGATACCGATCTGATCGGCTCGACCGAGGGTCTCTGGTCGGGCCTCGTGACGAACGGCTACTCGCGGAAGCTCGAGTACGTGGCCGATGAGGAGGGCCTTGTCCTGATGGCGAAGGCGAACTACTCCCGGGACCAGGCGCTGCTCGGGTTCCAGGCCCTTGGCGACAACTCGTTCTACGGCGTGGCCGATCCAGCCCGGCTCTGGAGCAGCCACCCGAAGCTGGACGACCGGATCAAGAACCTCCAGAAAGAGATCAAGAGAGAGCGCAAGAGGAGCAAGCAGGCGTACAAGCCAGGAGTGGTTCCAGCGTCGGAGTCCTACTATCGGGGCATCGCGCCCGCCTTGCTCATCAACGCTCGGCTCGACATCCAGGAGCAGCAGTATGCCCGGGCCCGTGCGGCCCTGACGAAGTACATCTCGGTGAGGCCGGAGGATCCGGAGGCCGAGTTCCTGATCGGGGAGACCTATCGCAAGGAGGCGCTCGACGGACCCGACTATTCCCCGCGTATGGATCGCTACCGGAAAGCGCTGGAGAAGGACTCCGGCTTCGCGCCCGCCTACAAGGAGCTCGGGATGGCCCATCGTAGACAGCACGCCAACGCTGAGGCCATGAGCGCGTTCGAGCAGTACCTGAGCTTCGCGGAGGATGCCCCCGACGCGGGCATCATCCGCGCGTACATGGACAGCATGAGGTGAGTGGATGGCGAAGCTGACGAGAATCCTGACGGCGATCACTACGACCTGCGGGTTGCTCGCGTTCTCCGCGGCCGCGGCCGACGATTCGCCCTTCCGTATGGACAAGAAGCTGTTCAAGAGCCGCGTCAAGGTGGTGGCACTGTCGCCCATCGATGCCGCGCCAGCGCTTCAAATGCCCGACTCTGCCGAGGTAATCGTCCAGGGGGAGATCACCAAGCACCTCGAGAAGCGAGGCTACGAGGTCATCCCCGCCTCGGTCCTTCGCACGCTCAGAGCGACGATGGAACAGCAGGTCGGGGGGGTTCAGAACGCGAGTACCGGCCAGGTCGACAACGCGCGCACACAGGCCGTTCGCGAGCACAGCTATCGCGAGCTGATGTTCCGATACCCGGTGGATGCCGTCGTCGCCATCCGGCTTCAGGTGGTCAACGCGGAGTACGAGGCCGACAGGGCGAAGTGGGACGGCGCCAAACAGAGAGTCCAGAACAAGGGCTCGGGCAGGTTCAAGGGCACGATTGCCGCCTCTTCCGTGTCGATCTCCATCTTCGACCGCAACGAGAAGCTCCTGTTCACGAACCGGGGCGGCCTCGAGGTGCTGCTCGAGCGCAGGCGGCAGCAGTTCTTCCCGCTACCCCCGGAGACCTATTTTCAGGACGAGAAACGGATCAGAGACGCAGCGAAGAAGGCAGTGAAACCCCTGTGAGGTGCAGCGGCTACGACTGACCGTCTGCGCGGATGGCGCGCGTTACGCGGCGCAGCGGGTGGAGGGTTTCGGCCTCGCCGATGATGTACTCGGGGAACTCGACCGGCGCGTTCCCCAAGCCGGATCTCCTGTCTCCAGTCGCAGTGCCGTTCACGCCGCCAAGCGTGCCATAGGTCTGCAGGCCCAGACGCGCCTTGAGCTTGGGACTGGCCTCGTCCAAGACCTCCTGCAGGCACGAGACACCCCAGTTCTCTTGCTGGCGCATCCAGGGCAGACAGAAGAAGGTCGCGATGTGGCGCCGGCTGTGGCCTTCCCTGTTGGCGCCAGCGCCGTGCCAGATCCTTCCGTCCCACACAACCAGGCTGCCCGCCGGCGCCTCGTTCTGAACGGCCATCTCCCGCGGGGGCGCCTCGACCAGATGCTCGGCCTGCCAGCGATGGCTGCCGGGGACGAACCAGGTGCTGCCGCGTTCGGGCGTGAAGTCATCGAGGAGCCAGAACAGGATACACGCAGCCGGGAAATCCACCGTCGCCGGCACTTGTCCCTGGTCGCGGTGCAGGGGTTGCGGCTCGTGCGTTGGTCCGTGGTACGTCCCGCCCGTAAGGCTCGACAGCAAGAAGCTCTTGCCCAGCATCATTCCGGCAAGAGGGTCGACCTCGGGGCGCTCGAGCAGGTCGAGGAACACGGCTCCCTTGTTCACCATGTTCGAGATCCCCTGCTTGTTTTCCTGGCCGGTCGGTGGCGCAAGCTCGCCAAGCGCCCGCTCGGCGGCGGCCTGCTGGTCGAGCATGGCGCGCAGCGTCTCGACCTCCGCTGTCTGCAGCACATCCGTCAGCTGGCAGACTCCGTACTCTCGAATGTCCTGCAGGGCCTGCTCGAGGTTCGCTGTGGGCGGTGGCAGTGGCAAGGCCTTGGCCGACGTGAGCTGCGGCGCCGGGCTGTAGCGGGTCTGACGGTGAGAGGCAGATGCGATCGTCGTGGTTTCCTCGCCCATCACGACGTCGCCCGCGTGGCCGGGGCGCCGTTCCAGTGGGAGGCGGAGCGCCTCTGCATCATCTCGCGAAACTGCGCGGTGGTCTTGGGCAGCAGCTCCCCACTGCCCCAGTCGACGATCACGCCGTAACGGCGCACCAGGTCGAGCTGATTGAGCTCGTCTTCTCGGTAGCGCTTCGCCACCTGCTCCGGGTCTTCTTTCAGCCAGCCCTTGCGCGCTCCGGCAATCCGAGCGCGCTCGGCCCGCGTCGCCTCGAGGTCGATCGAGTACTGCGCGAGATCCGCGTCCACGATGTCGAGCACCACGCCGTAGTCCCGTTTCGCCCGCCCGATGGACACGTAGTCGTCCTCGACGTCCCGCATCACGGCCTCGGGGTCGCGCTCCAGCGGATCGCCGAGGCCACCGCCGCCCGCGGTGGGTCGGCTGAAGACGTCTCCTGACCCGATCGGAACGTCGGAGAACATCGACCCGAGCCAATCGCGCTTGTCCGAGCCCGCACGCTGGAGCCAGAGCCCCTGGGGCATGGAGGGCAGCCCGCCCTCGGTCCCCCAGACGATCGCGCGCTCGCGGTCACAGATGTAGGAGATCACCGTGCGTTCCGCGGCGCCGATCGTGCTGGTCTTGACCAGGCCGACGCCGCCCCGCCATTTCCCTGGCCCCGCGGAGTCCGTGAGGAGCTGGCACTCGTTCGCCAAGATCGGGTTGAGCCGCTCCTGCCCCTCGACTGGCTGCGTCATCAGGCCCGTGCCGAAACAAGCGGTCGTGACGTTGCACCCGTCCAGGCCGTTGCGCCCGCCCCAGCCGCCGGGAAGCCAATCGTAGAACATGAAGGTCGGCTTCTCCGCGGACCGCGTGTCGCGCCCTCCGGTCAGCAGATATTCGATGTTGAAGCTGCAGGCGACCGCGCGCTCCGGCACGATCTGCGACCAGATCTCGTAGGTCGCGTTCATGATCTTCTCGAAGGGCATGATGAACCCGGTCACCGCCACAGGCCAGCGCGCAGACACCACGGTGTCCTCCGGCACCACTAGCTTGATCGGCCGATAGAAGCCGGAGTTCAGTGGCAGATCGGGAAAGAAGGTCTTCATGCCCGACACGATCGCCGAGAAGGTGCCCCCGAAAGCGGAGTTGTAGAGCGTTTCGATGGTCGGGTGGCTGCCCGTGAAGTCGTAGGTGACCTCGTCTCCCTGGATGGTCAGCTTGACCTTGATCGGAATCAGTCCTTCCTCGCCCGCCGGGTCGCGGTCGATGTAGTCCTCGCTCTCCCAGGTCCCGTCGGGAACCTCGGCGATCCGCTGGCGGGTGGCGCGCTCGACGTAGTCCTGTACCTCCGCAAAGCCGCTGAGCACGGTCTTCACGCCGTACTTCTCCACGAGCCTCTGGATCTCCCTCTCGGCCACCCGCGTCGCCTCGGCCTGGGCGCGCATGTCTCCGATCACCGAAACGGGATCGCGCGTGTTGGCGGCGATCAGGTGCGCCACGTCGTCTCGGAACTCCCCGCCGTCGAAGACGCGAACCGGCGTGATGCGCACGCCCTCGCGGAACATCTCCTTGGCCAGCACGTCGAAGGACCCCGGCACGCTCCCGCCGATGTCGGACCAGTGACCGTTGGACTGGCTGAAGCCGATGAGCTCGTCGTGCACGAAGATCGGTCGGATCAACCGGACGTCGTTGAAGTGGGTCCCGCCAGCGTATGGATCGTTGATCATGTAGACATCACCGGGCTTCATCCGGCCCGAGAAGAAGCGGATCACTTCCTTGCAGGTGTAGTGCAGGGTGCCCACGTGGGCGGCGAGATCCATGTTCCCCTGGGCGACGGAATCACCGTTCGCGTCGTTCAGCGCGGAGGAGAAATCGCGGTTGTAGATGACGAAGGAGTAGCAGGTCCTGAGAACCTGCTCGGCCATCTGGTCCACGGTCGTGATGAACGAGTTCTTGAGAACTTCGAACGTGACCGGATCGAGTGAACTTCCCGTGTACTGCTGGCTCATCGCTTCGCCTCCGCGACGTGGATTCTCAGATTGAGCCACTCGTCCGTCTCCGCTCGGACCCCTGGCGGGATCAGCGTCGTCGAGTCGAGCTGCTCGATGACGGCTGGGCCCTCGATCAGACCGCCGGCCGGAAGCTCGTCGTGCAGAAAGATCGGGCTCTCCACAGCGCGCTCGAGCCCGTGGAAGCTCACCAGACGCTTGCCCCAAGGCCTGGGCTTCGAGCCGTTACCCGCGTGTCGGACCAGCTCCGCCTTGGGAGTGATGCCCACCGCGGAGAGGTTGAGACGGAAGAGATCGATCGGCGCGTCGTCTCGCCGATAGGCGTACTCCCGCTCGTGGTCGCGGTGGAACGCCTCGGTCGCGCTCTCGATCGACTCGAAGGGCGCGCCCACCGGAACGCTCAGCGAGCGCCACTGTCCCTGGTACATCATGTCGATCGAGCGCTGCAGCGCCATGTTCTCGGGGGCTACGTCCTCCTTTTCGAGTCGAATGTGAGCCTCCCGCTCCAGCTCGGCGAAGCGCGCTTCGATGTCCGCAACATCGGCCTCTGCCGCGGGCTTGAGGTAGCTATGGGCGAGGTCGTGGCGGATGTCGACCAGCAGGCAACCCAGGGCGGAGGTCACACCGGGGTTCGGTGGGATGATCACGGTGGGAATCGAGAGCTCTGCCGCGAGTGCGGCGCCGTGCAGGGCCCCGGCGCCGCCAAACGCAACCAGGGCAAAGTCACGCGGATCGTAACCGCGGCCGATCGAGATCAGGCGCACGGCGTCCGCCATGTTCGCGTTGGCGACGCTGATGATCGCCTTGGCGGCGGCATCATTATCCAGCTTCAGCGGTTCTCCCACGCCCAGACGGACTGCGATCTCCGCGGCCGCGCGATCCAGAGTGATCTGACCGCCGGCGAGCGAGGTTCCGAGCCGGCCGAGCAAGACGTTGGCGTCCGTCGTGGTGGGCACCTGGTTGCCGCGGCCGTAGCAGGCTGGGCCCGGATCGGCTCCGGCAGATTCCGGGCCACTTCGCAGTGAGCCGGCCGCGTCGATCTGCGCCAGAGAGCCGCCGCCGGCGCCGATCGTCAGGACCTCGATGCTGGGAAAGCGGATCGGATAGCCGAATTCGATCTGCCAGTCCTTGGTCACCCGGGACTCGCCGCGGGAGACCAGGGAGACGTCGCAGCTGGTGCCGCCCATGTCGAGGCCGATCGAGTCCTCGTAGCCACAGAGCCTTGCGATGTGCCGGCTGGCGATGGCGCCGGCCGCGATGCCGGAGCCCGCCAGGCGGCCGGCAAAGCGCCTCGCGGTGGAGGCCGTCATCACGCCGCCGCCGCTGTGGAGCATCAGCAGGTCGCTCTTGTAGCCGCCTTCTCGCAGCTGCTCGCTCATGCGCGTCACGTAGCTGCCGACCACTGGGCTCAGAATCGAGTTCACCACCGTCGTGGAGAAGCGTTCGTGCTCGAAGATCTCGGGCAAGGTCTCCGCCGAGGTCGAAATCTCCACCTCGGGCAGCGCCTCGGCGAGGATCTCCTTCATGCGTAGCTCGTGTGCGGGATTCATGAAGGAATTCATGAAGCAGACGGCGATGGAGCGAACGCCGCGCTTGCCGAGGATGCGCGCGACCTCGCGCGCTTCGGCCTCGTCGAGTGGCTCGACGACGCGGCCCGCGTGATCGACGCGCTCGCTCACGACCAGCCGGTCTCGGCGGCGGACATAGGGCTGCGCGACGTCCTTGTAGAGGTCCCAGAGATCTTCCTTGTTGGCGCGCCGGATCTCGATCACGTCGCGGTAGCCCCGCGTGCACACCATCGCGGCGGGTGGAAAGCGCCGCGTGATCAGTGCGTTGGTCGCGATGGTGGTGCCGTGGGAGAGGAGCGTCACCTCCGACAGATCCACGCTGGCATCCTGGAGCCCCTTCATGGCTCCCTCTAGCGGGTCGTCCGGGGTCGAGCCGGTCTTGGCTACCCGAATCTTCCCCGTCGACTCGTCCAGGATGCAGATATCGGTGAACGTACCGCCGATGTCGACGGCTACTCTGAGATTCGGCATTCGCTCCTCCGAAGTCCGCTGCTATGGGTCTCTACGAGGACTGATCTATCATCATACCGGCCACAGGCCAACAGAGGAGACGGTCCTACTTACCGCTCCAGCGCGGCGGACGCTTCTCGGCGAACGCAAGGGCACCCTCGATGGCATCCTCGGTCTGCATCAGCCAGCGAAACCCCTCGTTCTCGAGCTGAAGCGCCGACTCGAGCGGCAAGTCGAGTCCGCGCAGCGCGACCTCCTTGATGCGCTGTACCGCCAAGGGCGCGCTCTTGCAGATCTCGTCCGCGATTGACTCGGCCTTCGACATGAGCTCGGCGAGCGGCACCACGTGGTCCACCAGGCCGAGCCGCAGGGCCTCGGCCGCGTCGATGCGATTGCCGGTGTAGAGCAACTCGAGTGCGCGCCCGAGTGGCAAGATGCGGGGGAGCCGCTGGGTACCGCCCCCGCCGGGGAGCCAGCCGAGCCGAACCTCGCCCAGGCCAAACTGCGCGTGCTCGGACGCCACGCGGATGTCGCACGCCAGCGCTTGCTCCAGGCCGCCGCCGTTCGCGTGACCGTTGATCGCACAGATGATCGGCTTGCGGACCCTCGCCAGCCCCGGAAAGGCGTCGCTTGCGTCGTCCCGCCGGTCCGCGGCGCGGCGGCCACCCCCGCTGTCGATGTAGTCAGACTTGACGTCACTCCCGGCGCAGAACGCGCGTTCTC
Source organism: Myxococcota bacterium (assembly GCA_965247115.1). Lineage (GTDB taxonomy): Bacteria > Myxococcota_A > UBA9160 > SZUA-336 > SZUA-336 > JAUXJB01. The sequence goes on along the minus strand of CBDFGR010000002.1, from coordinate 876,085 downwards.
CGGCGCCCGTGAAGAGGGCGACGCGAACCTCGGCGTCTTCTTCCACGCGACGCCAGGCGTCGTTGAGCAAGCCGTACGTCTCGAAGTCACAGGCGTTCAGGCGCTCGGGGCGGTTGATCGTGACGTACGCCACGGCCCCGCGCTTCTCGAAGAGAACCTTCTTCATGACATCCTCCTGTGCCCAGGCTACCCCACGCGTCAGTTTTCATGGGGTGAATCTATTTTGCCGGCAGCGAGGCAGTAAACGCCAGACTGAGACTCACCCACTCACGTAGTTGATCATCCTCGGCAAAGCCGTCCGGATCGACGTAGACGAACCCCTTCATCGATCTCCCGGTAAAGTCCATTTCGCGTGCGTAAGGTCTCGTCAGTGCGTCCGGGTAGGCGTCTGGACCCACTCGTGCCATCAGGACGTCGTTGACGATTCCACAGCACATGTTCCCCGAATGCATGAACGCAATTCCGCCAAACATCTTCTGTTCAACGATATCCGGCTGGCCATCGAATATTTCGCGCAGCCGTTCGGCCACTCCTTCGTCAAACGCCACTGCTGACTCTCCACCACAATTGGGTACGACCCATCCACAATGGGGCATAGACTACCGGCTGGAAAACCTTGTTTGTTGCCCATATGCTCTGGGGCATGGCTTCTAACAATGACACTCAGAACCCACGGACTGATCCGCGTCTTCCAAACCCCGCAAACATGCAGGAGGATCCGCGCATCGACCCTCGCATCAAGTCGATGTTCGCCGACTTTAAGACGTTACCTCACTCCGAGGAGGTCCAATACGAGACTCGCGAGGACCTTGTCAGAGCAAGAAACGCGACTCGCCATGACCCCATGGAGCAGTTGGGTCTCAATGCACCTCGGCCGTCCGACGAGGTGAGGGCTCTTTGGAGCAAGGAAGGGCTGGAGATCACGGATACGGACATAACCTCCCAGCCGGACAACAACGCGATCAAGATGAGATTGACTCGTAGCAGTAGTAACGAGGGTGCTCTTCCTCTCGTTTATTACATTCACGGAGGGGGAATGGCGTCAGGGTCCATAGATGACCCTATGTACAAGTGCATTGACAGGATGCTGGCCAGGCATTTTGGCGTTGCGGTGATGATGGTGGACTTCAGGAACAGCACTACACCTTCTTCCACCCCGGATCTGTCGCCCTTTCCCGGGGGCCTGAATGATTGTTACTCCGGTCTGTGCTGGGTACACGACCACGCCGATGACCTCGGCATTGACCGCGCTCAAGTGTGCGTAGCGGGCGAGTCCGGCGGCGGAAACCTGACCATTGCTGTGGCACTGAAAGCCCTCCGGGAGGGTTCCCAGGCTGAGCTTCTTCCCAAGGGCTTCTTCTCGATGTGTCCCTACATCGCCGGATCGTGGCCGCAAGAGGTCACTCACGAGGGAGCACTCGGCGACTCGCACCTGGATCGTGTGAACAACGGTCTGTTCCTATCGATGGGAGGCGGCAACGGCGCTCTGGCTTATGGCCAGGACGCCCACGACCGAAAGGACATACTGGCCTGGCCTGGCTTTGCTACTCGCGATGACCTCCGTGGCCTCTGTCGCTGCGTCATCTCTGTCAACGAGTGTGACCCTCTGAGAGATGAAGGGATCGCCTTCTACCGGACGGCCATCTCGGCTGGAGTAGATGCTCAATGCAGACAGGTGATGGGGACAGTTCATGGAGGGGATCTCATGATGAGCGTCGTACCTTCCATCACCATGGCAACACTCCGCTGCATCGCGGACTTTGTAAAAAGCGACTCGTTCTCTCCGTCTGTCAGCTCTTGATGCGCCTCCGCGCCTCCGCCGGGGTCTCTGCATTGCGCGCCGCATCAAGCCCCGCCTTGCGATCGATAGGGAAGGTCCCGGCTTGGTCCGCACCCGGCGCGATTTCCGGCGGGAACATGGCAAAGCTGTCGTCCTTGCGAACCTTGGCCTCCAAGCTGAGCTCTCTGCGATTCGCACCCTTGGGTGGTTCGACGGGCTGACCGTCGATGACCTCGATGTCGACCCACCACTTCTTCAGCGGATTGATCGAGCCGTTGCGCACTTTGTCGTCCAGCCGCGCGATCCAGCTGCGAGCAAAGGGAAGCTTGATCGCCGCCCATTGGAAAGGCCGCTCCGCCAGCACACCCTCGGCGTTGTACGGGCAGGTCTTCATGCAGCGCCCACAGGCCGAGCCACGCTGATTCGTGGTCCGGTACGAGGCGCAGCGCTGAACGTCCGGCTTCCACATCTCGTAGCCGTTGAACATGGTCTTCTCACCGAAGCGAATCGCGTCCACTGGACACTCCCGCGCGCACTTGTTGCACTTGCTGCAGAAGTCCTGGAGGCCGAAGTCGATCGGTCTGTCCGGAGTCATGGGAAAGTCCGTCGTGACCACACCGGACTTGAAGCGAGGCCCGACGAAGGGGTTCAGAACCAGCTCTCCGATTCCAGCGCGGAGCAGCAGCGGAATGTGGTTGAGGTCGTCGGTCACGCTGCTGTACGAGTGGGCCGAGAATCCCAGGCGTCGAAGGTGAGCGGCCAGGGTCGACGCGATGATTGCGGCCCTCAGGTAGGCTCGCATTGATTGGGCACCGCTGATCCAGTCATCGCCGCTCGCCCCCTCCATGGTCTCGTAGCCCTGGTCGAGAACGAACACGATGGCGTTCTTGTGGCAGGGGACGATCTCGGACCCGTCGCCGCGGTGCGAGTACCAGGCGTGGAGGGGAGCTTCGCAGACGCCGGTCATGTCAGCGCCCAGGAAGTGCCCGAGTGCCTTCACAGCATCGCGATTGCGGTCGAGATCCTCGCAACCCGGAGCCTGCTTCTCTGCCGTTTCGCCGTCCCGCAGCTGGCTCAGGCGGCCCAGCATGTCTGCCGAGGCGAGACCATGGGGTGCTTTCGCAATGAAGCGCCTGACCTCCTTCATGGGTCGCGGGCCTAGATCTCCTGCGCCCGCGCGTCTGAAGAAGTTCTGCCTCGCCGGCACGCGTTGGACTTCCTCGTCGATGATGAGGGTCGTCGTCTCGTCCCGACGCTGGATCTTCTCCATCGGGTACTTGCCGAGATGCCAGGGCCGATCCTGGCCGTCGAGCTTGCGCCACCTCGCCCGCGTCCCGCCCAGGCCGATGCTGTACGCGGACTGGATTTTGACGTTCTCGAGAGGCGAACGAGGCGCGAGCGCCCGATCGGCTGGGAGATCGAAGCTGGTGGTGACCACCGCCAGCCCGTAGCCGCTCCGCAGCAATGGATTCGTGAGTCCGTTCTTGCCGACCTCGACCAAGCCCGCTTCGAGCGCTACGTGGTGAAGGTCCACGTCGCTTTCCGCGGTGGTATGTGCCGTCGCCGCGTGACTCAACGTTCCGATGTAGCGGGCCAGGACTGTGGCGACCTCCATCGCCCTCATGTCGGCCGCTACTTGCTGCGATCCAGCAATCCAGTCGAAGCCCGGCTCGGCGAGTCGGATCTGCCTGCGATGGGCGACAAGAACCGCGAGGGCGTGCGTGTGGCCCTGGATCGGAGAGGCGCGCCAGGCGTCGCGTGGCACGGAACAGATCCCGACCATGTCCGCGTCGAGGAAGAACGCGTACCCCTTGAGATTGTCCACGGCTGCTTGCAGGCTCGGCATCGGTGCCTCAGACGACGCCTGCGTGGCGTGACGACAGACGCGGAAGACATCGGCGATGGGGCCCACGACTTCGGCATAACACCACGGTCCGGGCGCGGCCGCTTCCCGTGGCGCAGGTGGAAGAGGGTGGCAGACCTCAGTCGAGGCTCTCCGGGGCAGTCGCTCCGTTGGTAACGGACCGGCCGCGGCCGAGCGTTTGCGATGCGAGAAGAGGCGCAAGACTGACCTCCGACTTCGATGGACGTTCCCGAGGCGGGCGCCTGCAGCTAGTGAGCGGTCGGCGTGATCATCCCACCCCGTCTCGTGCTGCGTGATCTTGGCCCCTCAGGGGAGACCCAGCGCCACCCACTCGGCGGCGTGATCCACGCCCCCGATGGCAACCACGATGTACTGCTTGCCGTTCCACAGGTAGCTCATCGGCGCACCTGTGGTTCCTGCAGCGAGTTCGGTCTCCCACACGACGTCGCCCGTGGCCTTGTCGTAGGCGCGAAACTTGTTTCCTCCACCCCCTCTAGGGGTCGAAATTATGACCGGGTCGCCCTCACCGATGAAGAGCAGCGTCTTCGTGAGGAGAGGCGCCGCTCGGCCCTGCTGTCCCAGGGGCGGCAGGTTCAGGTGCCGCAAGCGCGGGTGGTTGCGCGGCCCGTCTCCATTGGGGGCGACCCACACGTGCTCGCCGGAGTTGAGATCGATCGCAGTAATGCGCCCATAGGGCGGCTTGACGAGCGGGAGACCGCCCGGACCATAGATAAAGTACTGATCTCCGCCGTCACTCGGATCTCCGTCACTCACGGAGCCAAGAAGCTTCATGAGATCCTGCGGGCGCTCGAAAGAAGGGCGAGTGTATTCGGGGGGACCCTCCGCCGCTGGCCCATGGGTGTACGGCGTTGTCGCCTCGACCAACGCTGGGGGCCTGACGAGATCGTTCACCCACGGGTGCGTGTGCGAGGCGACATAGAAGATGCCCGTCTCGGGGTCGAATGCCCCACCGTTCCAGTTCCCGGCACCAGACGCGCCGGGAACGCTGATCGTACCTTGGGTATGGCCCGGAGCCGCCACCGACGGCGGCGTGAAGAGCGGCCCGAGCACGTACGGCTTGACGATCTCGAGCGCCTCGGCTCGTAGCTCCGGCGTGAAGTCGATCAGATCGTCGACGGTAAGCCCCTGGCGGTCGAACGGGGCTGGCTTGGTCGGGAAAGGCTGGGTGGGCCACGCCTTCTCCCCCGGCGTTGTGGATGCGGGCACCGGCCGCTCTTCGATCGGCCACACGGGCTCCCCCGTCACGCGGTCGAATACGAACAGGAAGCCGTGCTTGGTGATCTGCATCACCGCCTTGATGGGCTTCCCAGCGACGGTGATGTCGCCGAGCACCGGCGCCGACGCCAGATCGTAGTCCCACAGGTCATGACGCACGAGCTGGTAGTGCCACACCCGCTCGCCGGTCCTGGCGTCGAGGCACACAAGGCTGTTGCCGTAGAGATTCTGTCCCGGCCGGTGGCCGCCGTAGAAGCTGTGCATGGGGGACGATAGCGGCAGATAGACGTAGCCCAGCTCCTCATCCACGGTGAGGGGCGGCCAGGCGCCGATGCCCCCGCCGATCTTCCAGGAGTCGTCTTCCCACGTCTCGGATCCGAACTCGCCCGTCCGCGGCACCACATGGAAGGTCCAGCGCAGACGGCCGGTCCGCACGTCATAGGCGCGGATATCCTCAGCAGCGGACTCCTTCAGCACAGGAAAATCGTCGCCGCGGCCGCCGCCGACGACGATCACATCGGCCACGACGATAGGGCCTGACGTCCCGCCGGCGGGAAACGGCCCCCTGGGGCCGGGTCTCTTCAGATGCACCTTCCCCTCGTCGCCAAAGTCCCGATCCAGGCTCCCCGTCTCCGCGCTCATCGACACGAGATAGTCGCCTCGCACCGAGAAGATTCGCCGGCTCGAGCCGTTGCTCCAGTGAGCGACCCCCCGTGTGCTAACCCCGGCCATGCCCCGAAATCCCTCATGGAGCGGCTCCTGAATCCAGAGCGTCTCGCCGGTCCCGGGATCGATCGCTTCCACCAATCCGATGCTGTTCGATGTGTAGAGTACGCCGCCAATCATGAGCGGCGTTGACTGGAAACCGTTGTATGGGTTCAGGTCAGGGAACGCTTGGGTGAGCTTGGGATCCACGCCTGGCCGGCGCCAGAGAACGCGAAGCGTACCGACGTTGTCACGATCGATCTGGTCCAGAGGCGTGTACTTCGTGTTTGCCTTGTCGCTCGCGTAGCTACGCCATTCACCATGTGTCGTCGACTGCTGGGCCCGGACCTCTTTTGATTGTGTTGAGAGGAGACCCAAGCAGAGCCCCGCAACCAGGATCCGTCGAAGACGTCTCTCGCCAGTGGTAGGCCTGACCACGTTAGCTTCCATCACGCACCTCCAACGGAAGGGAGTTCAAGGCAGTTCGTTGGGCTCTGACGAGCGTATCAGGGTCGCTGGATGATGTCGCCGTCGCTATTCCCTCTTGACCTCTGCGGTGTTCGATGACCTACTAAGGCCCTATTTCAAGGGAGGACCGTCATGTCTATTACATCTGCTCAGGCGCAAACCGTGGTCAACGGAGCGCTTGCCAAGGGCAAGGAGATTGGAACGCCTGTGACTATCGTCGTGGTTGACAGCGCCGGCGATATCTCGGCAATCGGCCGCATGGAAGGGGCCGGCGGCATGAACTTCGATCTCGCCTACGGCCTGGCGTACACGTCGGCGAGCTTCTCCGCCTCGGGTGCGGATCTGGATGGCTTCAAAGACGAGAACTAGTTCCGGGCGGCGAGCACGATGCGCGGCGGCCGCCTCATGGTGGCCAAGGGCGCGCTTCCGCTGCGTCAGGGCGACAAGATGATCGGGGCAATCGGGGTGAGCGGTGCTCCCGAGGAGGACGACCTGGCGATCGCCGAGGCAGGTGTCAAGGCGCTCTGAGGGGCGATGGAGCAAGGGGAGGGGTTGCCACGCCGCCCTTCACAGCGAAGCGCAAATGTGACCTCCGTCGATGACTATCACCGACCCGGTCATGTAGGAGGAGGCATCGGACACCAGCAACAACAAGGGACCGTCTAGGTCCTCGAACTCTCCAAGCCGCCGCATGGGAATGCCCTTGACGAAGTTGTCGGCCTGGTCGCTTTCCAGCAGTACCCGCGTGACGTCGGTTAGAACGTAGCCCGGCGCCAGCGCATTGACCCGAATTCTGTAGCGCGCCGCCTCCAGCGCCATGACCTCGGTCATGCGTGTGAGACCGCTTTTCGAGACGGCGTAAGGAAACTGACCTTTGATGGTTCGCGTATCGGTAATCGATGAGACATTGATGATGTTGCCACCGCCCCAACCACCATCGATGACTCGCTGCGTGTACGACTGGCTTGTCATCCACGGTCCCTTGAGGTTGGTGTCCAGCACGAAATCCCAATCCTCCTCATCGATCATGGTGAACGTCTTGGCGCCCGCTTGAACGCCGGCGTTGTTGATGAGCACGTCGATCGGTCCGAACGTGTCGGTTGCGGCGTTGAGAAACGTCTCGATACTGTCGCGCCGGGTCACGTCCAGCTCGAATGGCGCAGCTTCGCCCCTGAGAGCGCGGATCTCTTCAACCCGTTCTTGCAGCCGATCGACACGACGAGCGCCCAAGGAGACACGACCACCCAATCCTGCGAGTAGGCCAGCAAAGTGATGCCCAAACCCGGACGATGCGCCGGTCACGACCACATGGCGACCCTGGATGTCGAACCGTTCCAAACTCATCCCTCCTCGCTCATTCCCGCTAATTCGATCTTCCCATTAAACTGAGGATACTGGCGTGGGATCGCGGCGTTGCGTCCCGAATTTATCGGTGACTAAAATGCTGGTGGTTGCGTGCCGAGGCGCAAATGAGGAGACCGTCGATGAATCGCGATATCCGACAATCGGAGCTCTACCAAGAGGTTGAAGATTATTTCCGAGCAATTCACGCACCGGGTGACAGCGTTGTGTCCGATGCGGCGGATGTGTGTGTGGAGCCAAACGGCCAGCGCGCGGCACTAACCGGAACAATTTTCAAGGACCTTGCATCATCGCCGATCACCCGGATCTGCCTGGTCGAGCTTGGTACGAGCGCGGTGACCGTTCTGCCCTGTCCCGACAACAGCGACCGGTTGCCACGCTGGTCGCCTGACGGACAGTGGCTCGCGTTCCTCTCCGATCGCCGGGGCGCCGGCAATCATCAGCTCTACCTGGCCAGAAGCGATGCGCTGGATCAGGCAAGCGAAGCGCCGCCCATCGATGGTCTTGTCGAGTATTTGCACTGGTCACCGGACGGCACGCGAGTATTGCTCGGTGTTGCAGGCTTCGGCGCCGACCTGGCAGGTTGCCAGGGCGGTGGGACCATTGCGGTAAAAGCAGAAGAGTTGCCCGACTGGATGCCGGAGATCGATACGGGGGATGCCGAGAATCTTTGGCGCAGCATCTACGTTCATGAGCTCGCCTCGGGCAAGACGGAGAAGGTCTCACGAGAAGAGCTCAACTACTGGGAGGCGACCTGGCTGGGTAACGACGCGATAATGTCGGTCGTATCCGATTCGCATAGCGAAGGATCCTGGTATCAGTCCAAGCTGATCCGTCACGATCTGGACGGCGCCAATCTGCGACCGGTGTTTGTTTCCGAAGATCAGCTCGGCTGGCCAGCGGCTTCACCGTCTGGCACGTATGCGTGCATCGTTGAAGCTGTCTGCAGTGATCGGATGATCGTTTGCGGTACGTTGAAGCTGATCGATACGATCTCGGGAAAAGTCAGTGTTGTCGATACGGACAGTGTCGAAGTGACGCACACGATCTGGCGTGATGACGACCACCTGCTCTACGCGGGCCAGTGCGGCTTCGATACGGTCGTTGGAGAGTACTCGGTCAGTGACGAACAAATCACCACACACTGGTGCGGCACCGATCGAACGATCGGCGATTGGTATCCATCCGTGTGGCCAGCACCGAATGGCGCAGCGCTGGGCATTGGTGAGTCATACGATGTCGCGCCGGAACTCGTGGAGTTATCTGGCGGGAAGTACAAGGTGTTGACGTCATTTACCAGCCAGAGGAGCGGCGACGCCGCGTTCAGTCAAGCGGGTGCGGAGCCAGTGACCTGGATGGCGCGAGACGGGCTCGAAATCCAGGGGTGGCTCGTTCGTCCCGAAGGCGCCGGACCGTTCCCGCTCGTTGTGGATATCCACGGCGGCCCGGTGTGGCAATGCCGCAATCGATGGGTGGGACGCTTGGGCGGAGCGAAGGTGTTGGCCGATCACGGCATCGCGTCGCTGTATCCGAATCCTCGCGGTTCCAGCGGTCGGGGCCAGGACTTCGCGCGCCTCGTAAAAGGCGACATGGGCGGCGAAGACACCTATGACTATCTGACGGGTTGCGATGCGATGGTGGAGCAGGAGATCGCCGATCCCGATCGCCTCGGCGTTACGGGAATCAGTTACGGCGGCTTCATGTCCGCCTGGCTGATCACCCAAGACGATCGTTTCGCCGCAGCTGTGCCCATTTCCTGTGTCGCCAACTGGTATAGCCAGCACCGCACGTCGCAGATTCCCTTCTTTGACGAGCTGTTTCTGGCGGACAGTGCCTATAAGGGCGGCAAGTTCTTCGATCGGAGCCCGGCGATGTTGACTGCAAACGTAAAGACGCCGACGCTGCAGCTGACGGGCAGGCTCGACCAAAGCACGCCCCCGACGCAGGCGCTCGAATTTCACCGCTCACTGCTTGAGCAAGGCGTCGAATCCGTGCTCGCAACGTACCCGACCGCCACCCACGGCGTCCGCACGTTTCCGGAGGTGATTGATGCAACCACGAGATATATCGGGTGGTTTCTCGATCACTTCGAGCTGGAGCGAAGAGACAGCTGACAATGACGCACGATCTGGTAATTCGTGACGGACTGAGCAGGGCGAGTGCTCAGAGTCGCGCTGGAGCACAGCCGATCTACGCGAGTGGGAAGACTCGCTTGAAGTTCTCCGAGTAGAATTTCTGGCGATCCGCCTCCGCGGTCTCGGCCAGAGTTCGTCCGAAGCGCCCGAGCGGGTTGCGGCCTCCCTCGGCGTGCGGGTAGTCGCTCGAGAACAGGTACAGGTCGGCGTTCGACTGGCGAATCAGCTCCCCCACGTCCTCGTAGACGAACGGCGTGAAGGCCAGCTGCGACGAGATCGTCTCCGATGGTTTTCGTGAGAGCTTGGCCAGCTCGGGCTCGGTCTTCTTCCAGATGTCGACCGCCCAGTCCATCTTGGTCACAAAAGCGGGCACCCAGCCGGCGCCGAGCTCGACGACCGCGCCCGTCAGGCTGGGGAAGCGCTCGAACACGCCGTCCATGATCATCGCGGTCAGGAACATCTCGGGCGCGTGATTGAGCACGACGATGTCTTTCCCGCGCACGTTCTCGCCGCCGCCGAACCAGTCGGTGGGTTTGAGGCGGCCCGTATTCATCCAGGCGGGCTCGACCTGAATCGGATCGCCCCCGACGTGCAGGACAAAGGGGACGCGCGCCTCCTGCAGTCGCGCCCAGAACGGATCCAGGTCATCGTGGCCCGGTGACCGACCGCCGCAGTGGCGGTGGGGAATCATCACCGTGGCCAGCCCGGGCTGCTGCAGCAGGAAGTCGAGCTCGTCCGTCGCGCGATCGGGATCGTCGAGCGCAATGGCGCCCACACCCATCAGGCGGCCATCGCCTCGCGTGAAGTCTGAGAGGGCCCGATTGAAGGCCCTCGCCGCGCGGTACTGAAAATCGACGTCCCGATTCGGGGACAGGGCCGGAGAGAAGCCGATGGACCCGAAAATCAGCTGCTTCCTGAAGCCGAGAATGTCCAGCACCTGCCGCCGCTCGTCCGGGTTGAAGGCACCGACGGAGTCATGATTGCGAGGACCCCGCAGCAGGCCGTCCCCCATCTCGAGGATCTCGGCGACGTGCTCGGGGCTATGCCTGTGACCGCGCGCGATGATGTCATCGATCGACTCGCGGATTGGTGGCATGTTCTCCAGGTCGGTGGTCCCGAGCCGGGCGCGCAGGTCAGCCTCAACATAGTCGGTGAGGAAGTCCGGCAGCTCCATGATGTGGCTGTCGGCGTCGTAGACCTCCAAGTGTCCAGCGTAGGTCATCGCGTCTCCCTGCTATCTAGGACCAGGCTATACGGCGGCCCGTGCTGCGTCCACCCACGCTGGCACCCTCTTCACCGTTGGGATGACTGCTCCGGCTATGATGTTGCAGTACACCGCACAGAACCCTGCGATTGCTTAACGCCATCTACGGGTAGGGAGATCAAGAATGCATATGCTGGCGTCTCGTAGCTTCTTCGTGACCATGCCGGGCCTGGCACTCCTTGCCGTGGCCGCTTGGCTGAGCCACGCGGCCCCGGCCTTGGCTGACAACGAAGCCGGTCTCGGCAAGAAGATTGCCGGCACCTACGTAGGAGTCCAGAAGGATTCAGCACAGATTCTGCAAATCAGTGAGGACGGCAACCTGAGCATGACCCTTTCGATCCAGTTCAGCGGCGGGGCCGCTGGCCTGCGGTTCAGTAATGCCTTGGGTTCCTGGAAAGAGACCGGAGAACGAGAGATTACTGCCAAGGCAGTCGACATCGATTTCCGACCGGAGGATGGCACGTTCGCCGGAGTGGGCGCGGCCACATACGTCATAAAGTTCGACAAGGAGCTTCAAACAGCAACGGTGAGTAGCAAGGGGGCGGTGTTCCCTCCCGGCGTGAACCCGGCGCTGGACCCCGATGCCGAGCCGATCCCAGATGGTGAGTTTACCCACAGCGACACGTTGCATCGTCTCGACGCCGGGCCGTGAATCACCGCGCCCCCTCCTCTGGTGCCTCGCGCAGCCGACCCGCTAGAATGGGGGGCCAACAGGGAGGATCGTCGGATGCTGGAGCGTGTCAAAGCGAACGTCCGCTACCTGAATCCGGAGTGGCGAGGGCGCGCCGAGATTCCGAGGATCTGGTCCAAGGAGACGCGGAGAGCCTACACGAGCTTTCACACCGTCGAGGTCTCGAGCGCTCGTCCCCTGGCGGAGCGCGGGGAGCTCGACCTCGATAGGCACGGCTTCGCTCTGGTTCCGCACAGCAGCCGTGTTCGGAACTTCCGTGACGACGGCGAAGTGAGGCGTGTCTACTACCCGGAGATCGAGGCCCTGATCCGGCGCCTGACTCAGCCGGCCCACGTCGAGTTCTATCGCCACTCGGTGCGCACAGAGAACCCCACCGAGTTCAACAGCACCTACGCACGCTACGTCCACTCCGATTACAGTGCAGAGAACGCGCGGCAGATGGCGCAAAATTTCATGGTAGAGAGGGGAGTCATCAGCGATGCCGAGGCTGAGCGCTGCGATTTCGCCTGGTATACCGCCTGGCAGCCGATCGAACGCGAGGTCCAGACCAATCCGCTCCTGCTCATCGACGCGCAGAGCGTCGATCCCGAAAATACGGTCTCGTACGCGTTCAGCAAGGTCGACGAAGGGGCCTACACCCGTGGCTACGCTCCGTTATTCAGCGAGCGCCATCGGCACCACTACTTTCCACGTATGCGGACTGACGAGTTGATCGTCTTGAAGCAAGCCGACTCGCGCCCCGACCGTGCGTACTTTTGTCCGCACACATCCTTCGACGACCCGAACTCGCCGCCGGATGCCCTCCGCCGGCGCAATATCGAGGTCCGGATGGTGTGCCTGTTCGAGCCTACGCCTGCTCCGCGGCATCGCGCACACGCGCCAACCAGCGAGACATAGCAATCCCCTTGTGGGAAATTCCAGCCCAGTTCGCCCGACTTGGGGGCGGCGGGAGAAAAGGCTACTCGTAGCGCTGTTTCGCACGTGGTGGGGCCTAGCAGGCTGCTGAAAAACTCCTCATCGAAGGGTACCTTGGGAGCGAGCCCCAAAGGGGGAGGCGTGAGAGGACAGGGGACGCTTCAGGGCGGGATGTTCAGCTACGTGTCGCTGGAGTCGCGGATTCCGGATGATCATCCGCTTCGAGCGATGCGGCGCATGGTCGACACGGCGCTGCAGCGGCTATCGCCGCGCTTCGACGCGATCTACGCCAGAGGCGTAGGGCGCCCGTCCGTGCCCCCGGAGCAGCTGCTGCGCGCCCTGCTGCTGCAGGTGCTCTACACCATCCGGAGCGAGCGGCAGCTGGTGGAGCAGCTGGAGTACAACCTGCTGTATCGCTGGTTCGTGGGTCTGGAGCTTGACGAGGTGGTGTTCAGCGCCACGGTGTTCACGAAGAACCGAGACCGGCTGCTCAAGGGCGAGATTGCCGAGCACTTCTTCGACGCAGTGCTGGAGCAGGCCGAGACCGAGGGATGGGTGTCGTTGGAGCACTTCACGGTAGACGGGACGCTGATCGAGGCGTGGGCGAGCCAGAAGAGCTTCGTACGGAAGGACGAGGAACGGAGAGACGACGATGACCCGGGCAACCCGACGGTGAACTTCCGAGGCGAGAAGCGGAGCAACCAGACGCATGCGTCGACGACGGATCCCGACGCACGACTCGCCGGTATGAGAGGCCAAGGCGCCCGACTCGCGTACCAGGGACACGTGGTGACGGAGAACCGGAACGGCTTGGTGGTCGCGGCGAAGCTCACGCAGGCGTCGGGATATGCGGAGCGCGAAGCGGCGCTCGAGATGGTGGAAGGTCTGGGAGGCGGGCGTCGGAGGACATTGGGCGGAGACAAGGGCTTCGACACGAAGGGGTTCGTGGAAGAGCTTCGAGAGTTGGGCGTGACCCCACACGTGGCGCAGAACACGACGAATCGACGCAGCGCGATCGACGGGCGGACGACGCGCCACCGGGGCTACGAACTGAGTCAGCGTTTTCGCAAACGGGTGGAAGAGGTCTTCGGCTGGATGAAGACCGTGGGGCTGATGCGCAAGACCCGACACCGCGGCACGGATCGGGTCGGCTGGGTCTTCACCTTCACGGCCGCAGCCTACAACCTGATCCGGATCCGCAAGCTGCTGGAGGCCACGTAGGTCATGTGCGAAACCGCCCCGCGATCAGCGGAGCCCAAGACCGGTTCGAACCGGGAATCGCGCCCCGCCCCTCGGCCGGTGAACCCCCTCGTCGGAAGGACCACCCCTCAACCAGTCACTTTCTCCGCAGCCTGCTAGGCCTGATAGCGGTGCTGTTCGTCGCGTTGTTCGGCATGCTTGCTTCTGGTGGAACCGCCCGAATTTGGGCTTGGTATCAAACCCTGAGCTTGTTGCCGCTTGTTGGTCTCGTCTATCTGATTGGCGTTGTCGTTCGAATCATTTGGAAGCGTCACTTTACGAAGGCTATTGGCGCAACGCTCGCCATGTCGTTCGTTGCGATCACACCGATCACTTGGTCGCTTCGGCTTTGGCCGGTCGCATTTCCCGCGAACATCGATTCGACCGAACCGGCGCTAGTGATTCGCGTGCCGACAGACGAAGCGATGCGCGTTGTTTGGGGTGGTGACGCCGCCGCCGGTAACCAACATGCGATCCAATCCGATCAACGCTGGGCGTACGACCTGATGATCGAGCCCTATCTCACCGGCAGCGCAACTCTGGCCGATTATGGCTGCTATGGCGTTCCAGTCGTCGCGCCCATTGGCGGTAAGGTTGTGCAGGCGGTCAGCGACGAACCCGATGCCAAACCCGGCTCCATCTCAGGAAACGTTACAGCACCGTCTGGCAATCACGTGGTTATCGAGGCAGCTGACGGAGGCCACCTGATCATCGCTCACCTCAAACCGGACAGCGTCACAGTGCGGTCGGGGGATCGAGTCAACGAAGGTCAGGTGATCGGAGCATGCGGAAACAGCGGCAACACGAGCGAACCCCACGTCCACATCCACTATCAACGACAGCATCCTAAAGACGTTCGAACGAACTTCGCAGAGGGACTGCCGCTTTACTTCAGGGATCACGGTGGCCCTGCGATGCCCTCAGGCGGCCTCACGCTCGACGGCGAGCAGATCGTCCCAATCGGCGACATCATCGAGCATCGGGGCGTTGATCCGCGCGCGGATTCAGGCTGGAGGAAGTCCGGCGGCTCCATGATGTGTCAGAACTTGTGGCGGGCGGTGAGGGCGATGAAGTGCGCGTTGTTGGGGTCGTAGTCGCCCTTCAGCGCGCCGCCAAAGCCTTGGATGTTGACGTTGTTGCTGCCGAGGTCCAGGAACTCATAGGAGAGAGCGAGCGTGAGATTCTCGCTCCACTCGTAGCGGATTCCAGTGGCGTAGCGGATCTGTCGGTCGAAGGCCAGGGCTGGACTTCTGTCCGAGCCGCCAACGGGTGAGCTCGCGTACGAAGAGCCGAACTGCCACGTCCAGAGGTCGTTGATCCGGTACTCCCCGCCAATTCCGCCGACGGTAATATCCCTGAAATGGATGTTCGCATTCACCGTGGTTCCGCCCGAGACGTCTACGCTGATGTGTCTGAACGCGCTGAAGTCGACCCATCCCAGATCGAAGTACAGGACCAGGTCGTCAGTGATCTCCTGGCGAAGGCTGGCGACCGCTGCTTGGGGCAGCGTGAACCTGACGTCTACAGCGGAGCTGAAGCCAGGCAGAGGACCAGGCAGTGTGAGATCGATGTCACCGCCGAGGTCGTCGTTGTCGACCTCTGAGAAGTAGTTGATCCCGAGGCGCGTCCCCTCTTGCAGCTCTATCATCGCACCGAGACTGAAGCTCCACTGCCATTCATCGGCCTTGTCTACCTTGAGCTTGCCATCCGGACCGGGCGTGGGGATCGCGACCTTGAAGTCGAACCTCGTGTAGTTAATGGCCACGCTCGCCCCGAGTGAGAGCCAGTCGTTCACCCGGTAGGCGACCGCAGGGCTGGCCCTGTACATGGCGAGGTCCACCTCGCGAGCGAAGTAGCGACCCGCCCAGGAGCGGCCATAGTCGAGAGAACCGACGAATGGGGCTGTAAAGCTAAAGCCGACCGAAAGCTGCTCGTTCACGGGATGAACAAAGAACGGCCCGCTCGGAACCACGGCGTTAGAGGCCGCATTTCCGCTGCCTCCACCCGTAAATGTGGTGCCGGGCTCGGTGTCGAACTCAATATCGACCAGGACCCCCATGAGCCCACCCACGATCTCCGTGTCCTCGATGAGAGTCATGCCTGCTGGGTTGTAGAAGACCGTCGCAGCAGAGTCCGCTGCCGACGCCGCTCCCACCAGGGCCCGTCCGATGTCCCAAGTACCCTGCTCGATACTCTGGAACCCGGCGGCAAGGGCCCCGGAAGGCGCGAGCAAACCCAGCGCCAACCCGATCACCCTGATGCTCTTCACCTCGCGTCCCTCCTAGATCTCACAGTCAAGCCACCCCGACGCCTTTGGAAACAGGAACCGCACTTGGAAGCGGGTTGTACCATACTCGACGCGGGGTCGCGCGCCAGAAGTACATGTTGCCCTCATGTCAGAGGGGGTTCGACGACGTGTCGCCGAGTTGCGCGAGCCGTCCAGCGTTTGCGCGCATGACACTCAGAAGGTCACCCTGCTCGGGCGCCGCGCCACATGGATCGTACACCACACTGCGTAATCCGAGCTCCTCCAGCCGCTGCAGCGTGTCAGGCAGGGGTTCCGCCTCCCAGATGATCCAGCGCGCGGGGTGCTCGCGCAGCAGCACCTCGAGATCCCGCCACATGTGCACGGATGGAGACTCACCGGGTTCCCATTCGAGGGAGCGCCCGTTCAACCCGTAGCGATGTGCCAGGTACTGGTAGACAGGATGCGAGAAGACGAGCGGCTCGTTGCCAATCCGAGCGGCAGTTGCGGCCAGCTGTCGATCCAGTGCCCGAAGGTCCGCGGTCAAGCTGGCAGCGCCCGAGTCGAACTCGGTCTGCGAGGCGGGGCGGGCGGCGCTCAGGGCGTCGCGAATGGCAACGGACATGGCAATGGCGAGCTCGGGGTCGAGCCAGCTCGTGAACGCAGGGCCGCGATGCGAGTGCGCGCCCTCCGGCCCATGCGTGTGGAGCACCGACCTCTCGATCGGAAGCGCCCGCTCTGCAAACGATGCCGAGGTGTCGATCAACCTCGAGCGTCGCAGCGACGCACGGTCGACCCAGGACGCGTAGCCCAGACCGTTCAGGAGCAAGAGATCTGCGCGCTGATAAGCGGTAATGGTCTCGATATCGGGCGACCAGTGCGCCGGATCGACGCCTGTCGGCGCTGGGAGCACGGCCTTGACGCGATCTCCACCGATCCTCTCGGCAAAGTAGAGCAAGGGGTAGTTGACCGTGTAGACGAGCACAGTGCTCGTAGGGTTCGCGTTCGGCTCGGCCAAGGGCTCCCTCTCGCCACACGCGACGAGGCCTCCGAGAGCAAGCAGGCTGATGAGCGCTCCGCGCCTCACGCGAGAAGCACCCCTCGGATCAGAGAAGCCCCGTAGCTTGCTGTGATCAGCGTGAGCCCTCCAGCCAGCACCGAACCCGCGAGCAGCACGATCGTGATCTCGGCGACAATCAGCGCAGCGACCCGGCCCCTCGGCGCGCCGATCTTCATCATGGTCTCGATCTCCCGGCGGCGCAGGCGCAGCGAGAGTAGAAACACCAGTGCCGCCATGGCGAGGGTCGCCGATCCGAGCACGAGGGCGCCCGCGATCGCGTAGCTTCGAACCGTCAGGATCGTCGCCAGCAGCTCGTCGATGATCTCGGCAGGGCGCAGGATCTGGCTCACTTCCTCGTTCCCCTCGTAGCGGCCCATCAGCAGCACACCGGACTTGCGGTCCGGAGGCACGGCGACGATGGCCGTCACCGGGTATTCGGAGAGCTCGCCGTGAAAGTGGAAGGAGTCCATGTTGTCGGGCGTGATCTCGTTGTACTGGACCACGGAAGCATTTGCCGTGATCGTGTCCCCTTCGCGCGCGAGAATGGCAGCGTCTGCTCCGGGAGCGGCGAGATCCTGGTGACCGTGTCCGACTCCCTGTATCACCCACGCGGTCTTCACGTCGATGAAGATCGAACGGTCATCCGGGCTGTGCGAGCGCTGGAGCACCCCGACCACATTCAGCTTGAGTGGATAGACTCCGGCCAGATCGAAGACGCTCTCCGGCGAGGAGACGATCGAGTCTCCGGGACCTGCTCCCAGGAGCCCTGGTAGCGCGGCCCCCAGTACGCACTCGCCGAGGAGCGCCATCGGCCGTCCAGCTGCGATATCGAGACGTCGATAGTCGAAGTACTCGAGGGTCGTTCCAACGATCGGGTAGCCGCGCGCGCGAAAGCGGACGTGCAGCGGGATGGCCTCCGCCAGGCCCGAGTCGGCAATGCGCTGGACCTCCGCAAAGTCGCTCGACGGCGGTGGCTCTGACTCGAAGTAGAGCGAGTTCAGCACGAGCTCGAGCGGACTGCCCTTCGCACCCACCAGGAGCGGCGTGGCCTCGGCACGGGCCGTGAGTTCGTCGGCGCTCTGCACCACCAGCACGTTCAGCCCCAAAGGCAGGTAGACCATGAGGCCCAGGGAGCCGACCAGAATCACGGACTTCAGCCGGTGATAGGTGAGGTAGCGCCAGACCAGATAGAGGGTGCCGCTCAAGGCTGTCGCCCGGCAGCGTGAAAGTCCCGAAAGTCGATGACGCGGTCAAAGCGCGGCAACAGGTCGTGATCGTGCGTGACAGCGATCAGTGTCGCACCCGTTCTACGCGCGCTGAGGAACAAGCTGTCCAGCACACGGTCCTTGTTGTCTAGATCCAGGTTCCCGGTCGGCTCGTCCGCCAGGAGCAGCGTCGGCTCGGTCGCAAGGGCGCGACAGATCGCTACGCGCTGCCGCTCCCCCTGGGAAAGCTGTGTAACGTACCGAGCAAGCAGGCTCTCGATCCCGATCTCTTCCGCCACACGAGCCGCTCGCTCGCGCACTTCAGCGTCTAGCTTGAGTGCAGGACTGATTCGGTGCGGAAGGAGCACGTTATCGAGGACGTCGAGATATTCGAGCAGCTCGAACTCCTGGAACACGAGCCCGATGTTCCGGATGCGAAAGTCGCGGCGCGCGCTGTCATCCAGAGTCGCCAGGTTCACTCCACAAGTCACGACCTCTCCAGACTGTGGCACCGCGATGCCTGCGAGGAGGTGGAGCAGCGTGGTCTTCCCGGACCCACTGGGGCCAACCAGCGCGAGCGCCTCGCCGTCCTCCACGGCGAGCTGCGGCACGTGGAGGCGGAAGTCGCCCTCCCCGTAGCGGAAGCGGAGCTCTTGGATCTGCACAGCCACGGGCAGATAGTAGGCCAAAAGGCTCGCCAGCCGCTTCAGCCTATACTCCGAGCAGCATGTCTAGGGACCTTCGCGCTCGGTTCGCTCGTATAGCGCTCGCGTGCGGCTGCGTTTGGGCGCTGCCCGCTTCTGCCCGGGCAGATGCGATCATCCGCTCGCAAGCTATGTTTGCGACCACCATCGTCGAGTACTACGTCAACGACGATACGGTCACCGTCGAGCTCGAAGTCGGCCTCAGGGACCTCGAGACGTTTCGCAACCTGCTGCCCGACGAGATCTACGAGAGGGCTGGCCACTCGCCCAGGCCCCTCTCGGAGCGGCTCGAACTCTTCTTCCGCGAGGATCTGGTCATCAAACCAGAAGCGGGCAAGCCGCTGCCGGGCCGCCTGCTGGGCATCGAGGCACGGCCACGCTTGCGACGGGATGAGATCACCGGTGAGCCTCTGGCCGTGAATCAGGATGAAGAGGAGCTCGTTGTGTTCGCGCGGCTCGAGTACGGTCTACCCGCGAATCCTGCGAGCTTGACGTTTCTGGCCCCGCGCGGAGAGGCGGCGACCAGTGTCGGCTTCGTCGTCTACCACGCGGGGATCCCCGTCAATGATTTTCGCTACCTGACGCCGAGCCAGACGCTCGACCTCGATTGGGCAGACCCGTGGTACTCACGCTTTCGGAACCGCAACCTGCGCCGAACCTACTACGCACCGATGAGCGGCTTTATCTACGTCGAGCCCTACGAGGTGAGAAAGGAGATCATCGCCAGGCCCCGCGACCTCCAGAAGTGGGTCGATCTGGGGCTGGCGGAACGCCGCACGATCCCAGTCGAGCTCCAGGCAGAGCTCAAGCGCAAGGCCGCCGAATTCCTGAGGCTCCACCAACGCGTTCTGATCGATGGCCAGGCAGTCGAGCCCGAGCTCGCGCGCATCAACTTTCTTGAGAGAACGCTCCGAACCAGCCGAGTGATCGACCCGCCGGTCGAGCTCGACCTGTCCTCCGCCACCCTCGGGGTCATCTTCGTGTACGCCACCGACGGCCTGCCGGATCGCGTCAGCATGGACTGGGACCTCTGGGACGAGCGCTTCGAGAGGATTCCTGCGGCCGCCGTGGACCAGGCTGGTCCGTTGCAGACCTACCTGGACGCAGACTACCGCGTGCTGGAGTGGCAGAACTTCCTGAAGAACCCCGAGCCGCCGACGCTCCGGGTCCTGGCCTCACCCCCGGGCATGCTCGCCAGATCCATGCTCATCGGACGTTGGCTCTTTCTCGGGCTCGCGCTTCTCGCCGTGTTCAACTGGTTGAGGAGTCGACGCCGGGTGCATGCAGTGGTCGCGGCAGCCTCTGTCCTCGTCGCTGTTGCGAGCTTCCCGGTTGGGCACGACGCTGCGCTCTCGGACAGTCGAGCTCGCCAGATCGTCGCGGACCTCCTCCATAACGTGTACCGGGCATTTGACTTCCGCGGGGAGGAGCAGATCTACGACACGTTGGAACGCAGCGTAGACGGGGACCTGCTCGCTCAGATCTACCTCGAGACTCGACGAGGCCTCGAGCTGGCGAATCAGGGCGGTGCGCGCGCCAAGGTTAAGGAAATCGAGTTGATCGATCTCTCCGCAGAACCTGCGGGGAGCGGCGGCTTCGTGGCAACGGCCACCTGGAACGTGGGCGGCTCGGTGGGGCATTGGGGACACATGCACCAGCGTCGCAACCAGTACCGCGCCGAGCTCATCGTGTCCCCCGTAGACGGGATCTGGAAGCTCGTCGATCTGGAGATCCTGCTAGAGGAGCGACTCTGACTTTTAACAAGTGACCGTTGCGCATCATTCTTCAGGAGCATGGACATGAGCGCAGTTCGCACACCGCGTTCGCGGACCTGCTGGCTCGCGGCTTCGATCGGGGTAGGTGCGAAGGCCGATCTCGGCTTCGACCCGTCGGTGCTGATAGCCTAACAGGCAACCTTGCGAGGAGAGGCACATGAAGCATTACTTCTATCCGAAGACGCGAGCCGTCACGACCGACTGGATGCTCAAAGAGCTCGATGCCCCGCATGAGCAGGTCGTGCTCGACCTAGAGGCGGGCGAACAGAACTCGCCAGAGTACCGAGCAATCAACCCGATGGGCAAGGTGCCAGCGCTCGTCGACGGCGAGGTGGTCGTCACCGAAACCGCCGCGATCTGCGCCTACCTGGCGGATAAGTTCGCTGACAAGGGGTTCGCACCACCCTCGGGCTCGACTGAGCGCGCCGAGTACTACCGCTATCTCTTCTTCCCCGGCATCACGCTCGAGCCGCTTCTCTCCGTCACCTCGCTCGGGGTCGAGGCCGACCCCCAGTCCATGGGCTGGGGGGACATGCCTCGTGGGATGGCGACGGTGGAGTCGATGACGCCCGAAGCCGGCTGGGCGCTGGGCAACCAATTCACGGCAGCCGACATCGTCTTCGGCGGCGCGCTCGCCCTCTTCAGCGACTTCAAGATGATGGATCTATCACCCAAGGTTGCGGCCTATGTGGAGCGCATCAAAGCGCGGCCGATCTATAAAGCGACCCATGCAGACTTCTGAGCATGGCCGGTCAAATCCCCGGGAGAGGAGCCCCCGGGGCGAGCCGATGGACGTGAATGGGGTCGTCCTGGGTTTGGTCCTAGAATAGGGTCGACTCCGCCTGAGGAGTGCCGGGGACGAAGATCGTGAGCGACTCAGAAGTTGAGCTCAAGCTCGGGGAAGGTTGGATCAGCGGATACGCATCCGCGCTGCTCGGGGTGTCATCGCTGGGCGGTGTGCTCTGCTTCCTTTTCCCGGAACTCCTGACGACGACAGATCTGCGGGCGGTCTACGATATCCCCCTTCTCCGACGCGTACTCTACTGGAGCATCATCTGTGCGGCCGCCGCAGGTGCACTCAACTTCCTGTTCAAGAACGGTCGCAAGCAAGCGATGGTTGGGATCTCTTCGGCTGCGGTCGCGACCCTGCTGGGAGGCGCATCGGTACAGTCGAGCGGCGAACCGGCGAGCCAGCTTGCCATCGGCCTCGATTGGTTGATCCTGGCTCTTCTCGTCTCAGGTCTGGTCTTCATCCCCATCGAGAAGGCCCTTCCGAAGAACCCAAGCCAGCCGATTCTCCGCGGCCAATGGCGCGCCGACCTCAAGTATTTCGCCCTGAGCCACCTGCTGGTCTCGTACATCCTTCTCGTTACGTTGAACGCGGCCCCGCTTCTATTCGGTTGGGCCGTCTTCAAACCGGTCCAAGCGGTGGTCACGTCCTGGCCGGCATGGGTTCAATTCCCCGTGATCGTCTTCGCTGCCGACTCTGCACAGTATTGGGTCCACCGGATCTACCATGGGCATCCGTTCATGTGGAAGATCCACTCGATCCACCACTCGGCGCCTGCAATGGACTGGTTGGCCGGATCGCGCCTGCATCTGCTCGAGGTCCTGATCACGCGGTCTGTGGTCTTTCTGCCCATCTTCCTGCTCGGGTTCTCGCAAAGCGCGATCGCAGGCTACGTCCTGCTCGTTGGCGTTCAGGCGGTCTTCGCGCACGCGAACGTCGGACTAAACTTCGGAGTCCTCAACTATCTCCTCGTTACTCCGCAGTACCATCATTGGCATCACTCCGACGACCGCAGTGCCGCAGATACGAACTTTGCTGTGCACCTTCCTGTGATCGACCTGCTCTTCGGGACGCTTCGCCTGCCCAAGGGGGAGTGGCCGGCGTCCTATGGGGTCATTGGAGCTCCGGTTCCAAGCGGCGTGATTGCACAGCATCTCTATCCCTTCCGAGACAAGAGTCTTGGCTGAACCACCTAGCGTCTTGGGTGGTAAGACGTCTTCGATGTGGGGAATGTGGTCGTCTGCAATGAGTGGTAGGGTACTGCAAGGAGACGGAAGGGAGAGCGCAATGGGTGCAGCCGACAACAAGGCGCTGATCGCGGATACGTTTGCCAAGTGGGCCGAGGGGGACGGGAACGCGTTCTTCAGGCTGCTCGACGACGATGTGAAGTGGACCGTGATCGGAACGACCCCGGTCTCCAAAACCTATGAGAGCCGGGCTGCCTTCCTCGAGGGCGCGATCCAGCCGCTAACGGGACGGCTTTCGGGTGCGATCGAGCCCAAGGTCGTCAATCTGATCGCCGAGGACGACTGGGTTTCGCTCCAGTGGCGCGGCCAGGGAACGATGCGCTCGGGCAAGCCCTACAACCAGACCTACTCCTGGGTGATGCGCCTCCTGGACGGCAAGGTGGTCGAGGGCACCGCGTATCTCGACACGGAGCTGATCAACGCCGTCTGGGAGCAGTAGTCCCGCGGGATCCGCTCTCTAGTTGGGCTGGGAGGCATTGATGCATATCGAGCTCGAGTTGCTTGCGAGCGGCTATGGACTCGTCGAAGGGCCGCGCACCGACGCCGACGGTGCTCTGTGGTTCACAGACATACGCGGCGGCACGGTTCATCGTCGCGATTCCAACGGCACGATCCACACGGTGGTCACGCGCCGTCCCATGGTGGGCGGCCTGGCACTCCACGCCGACGGCGGATTGATCATGTCGGGGTCGAGTGTCGCGCATTGGCGCGACGGTGAGTTCCGGGTACTCCTCGAGCGCGACGGCGTGGCGTTGTTCAACGATCTGCACCCCGATGCGTCTGGCCGGGTGTACGTGGGGGCCATCCGGGCGGACGTGGACGACCTGAGGAGCGCGCCGGATCATCCCGGCGAGGCGTATCGGATCGAGCTCGACGGCAGTGTCACCGAGCTCTACGACGGCGTGGCCGTGTCTAATGGTATCGGCTTTTCGCCCGACGGCCGGACGCTTTATCACGTCGATTCCATCAGCCGAGGCCTCTGGGTACACGACGTCGATGCGGGCGGCAATCTCTCCAACAGACGGCACATCGGACGGGCCGCCTTCGAACGAGGCATTCCCGACGGCATGTGTGTCGACCGCGACGGCAACCTCTGGGTCGCCCATGTAGGCGGCCGGCGCGTCGCCGTCCTCGACCCCAAGGGCCAAGCGCTCGATGAGATCGCGGTTCCTGCGCGCTCGGTGACCAGCTGCGCGTTCGGCGGTGCAGACTACGGCGATCTCTATCTGGTGAGCGCGGACAACACCGAGGACGAAAAGCTAGGCGGCTGCATCTGGCGCTGTCGCCCAGGAGTCACCGGGCATCCCACAGCGCTGGCGCGAGTGTAGGGATCTAGGACTCGCTGGCCTGAGCGGATACCCTGTAAGTGCGCTGCCTGTGGCCGGCGGCGATCCTCAGCGCTCGAAAGCGAGGAGGATGCGGAATTCAATACTGCGACGACCCGGGCACTCCTCCCAGGCGTCGTGGAAGTTGTCGCGGAACGAGTTGTGCCAGCACGCCCGCGCGGCGACGCTCTCCCGCCAGTCGTACTGCTTGAAGATCACCGCCTCCTCCGGACGCATATCGGGAGTGAAGAACCAACGGTGTCTGGGCGAGTAGACCGGGGCGATCGCGGGGGCGTCCTGGGCTGCTGCCGGCACTCTCTCGGCCTCCGGCCGCTTCGAGGCGAATTTCAGGTCACCCTGATATATGTACCGGATCATGTCCCTCTCCATGTCGACGGAGCTGCAGTCGAGGAGGCAGAGCGGGTCCTTGAAGGCGGGGCGCTCGATGGGGGCCCAGAATCCCGCGCAGCAGATCCCGCAGCTCGTGGCCTCCTCTTCCGGTAGGCCATAGCGCGCGGCCAGGAGCCGGCGAAACAAGGGCTCGAACTCCGGGCCGTAGTCCGAGTGGGCGAACCGGGCATACGAGCTGCTCGAGGTCCCTCGCCCCGTCTGCTCGGACCGGACCTGCTGTCCGATGACGAAGGCGCGGTTCGCCCCAGTGGTTGCTTTCACGAGCTCGAGGAGCCGGGGCGCGTACTCGCGACGGACGCACGCGCGGTCCTGGAAGTTCTCTACGGGCGCTGGCGCAGGCACGAAGGTGAAGCCGTTCACCTCGAACTTCCACGAGGAGAGCCCGCCGATCTGGCTGGTGCGCGCGTCGCGCACGGTCACCGCGTGCTGGCGAATGATGCTGTCGCGGCGTTTTTTGTAGTCCTCCTTCGAGGCCCCGGGAGCCTCGCCGAGCGTCAGGAGCCCCGTGTACTCCACGCCGATCGCGCGAACGGTCTCGTCCCGGGGAGCATCCGGGTCGAAGTAGCGGATCAACGTGCTTGGCTGATCCCGATTGGTGTTCTCATCCATGGAGTCCCGAGGGCAAGTCTTCGACTTTCATGTTGCGATTATATAGGTCAAGATCACGTCCGGAACCGATGAAGGGGTGACCGGGTATGGCAAACCTACCTTTGAAGCAGGTCCCCATCGTCGATTACGGATCCGACGAGTCGGCCATGGGCGACTACCGAGCGGCGGGCGAGAAGCGAGCCGTCGCCCTCGGTAATCGCGGTCCAATCCGCTTCGACGCTGCGGGGGCAACCTCGACCGAAGGATTCTCGACTCGTACTCTCGCTGCGGCTTCTACGTCTTCGAGGGTGTGCTCAGGGCGGAGGAGCTCGAGGACATCGAGCGTGACGTGGCCGACATGCTCGAACGGGCGCCCGTGGAGCGGGGGTCGACGGTCGACCGCAAGGGCCACGAGGCGCTCGGCGTCGGCTGTGAGGCGCGGACCCTCAGCTGGGTCGTCATTCACGGCTCCTTCGCGAACACGAGCCCGGACGTGCGGGTGACCATCAACTTCGGCTTTCACCGGCGCAAGTCGGTGCTGGGCGTAGAGAGCGGTGGTGTGCACAACCCCGTCGCTGTCTACGACGACGACTACATCCGCGAGCGGTCCAGGTTGATCATGTACGCGATCAGTGCGCGACGGCAGCGCTTCCCCGACGAGAGCCCCTACGTCTACAAGCCCTTCGCGGGCCAGGAGTCTTCCTACCGCTGGACGCTGGACCTGCAGCCCACCCTCAAGGACTACAACCTGCAGGATCTAGGCATCTAGGACCCCGCCTGAAATCACCCCGGGAAGGAAGACGCCCCCCGCGCCGATCCGGGTATCATGAGGCAACAAATGAAGAACTCTCTGACCGAAGGATTCCAGGCCGAGAAGAGCTGGAGCGTGACGGATGACATGTCGCCGCCCCACCTGGCGGCGAAGGTCCTGTCCACGCCCTCGATGGTGCAGTGCATCGAGCAGACCTGCCTCCAGGCGATCGCCCCTCACCTCGACGAAGGGGAGACGTCGGTGGGGACGCACATCAACGTCTCGCACTCGGGGCCCGCAAGCTCGGGCGAGCAGGTCACCGTGAAGGCCAGGCTCGCCAAGATCGAGCGGCGTCGTCTGACGTTCGAGGTCCAGGTCCACTCGCCACGGGGCATCATTAGCGAGGGGACGCACCTGCGCGCCGTCGTGGACAGCGCCCGCTTCGGCTGACCGCTCGCCGGCTTTCCACCGCGACCGCTCCCCGGGTGCTCGGCTTTTAGAAGGTGCTGAGCTTGGCTTTGAAACCACTGGAAAAGGGAGTGATGAAAGTATGAGTGATATTCTGGATCTGGCTGGCCGCGTCGCCTTCGTCACTGGCGCAGGACAGGGTGTCGGCCGACAGATTGCGCTGCATTTTGCGGCCCACAATGCAGGCGGCGTGGCGGTAAACGACTACTTCATCGAGCGCGCCGAGTCCGTCGTAGAGGAGATTCGGCAAGCAGGCGGCAAGGCGTTTGCGGTGCAGGCGGACGTGTCTGATTACGACGCTGTGCAGGACGCCGTGGCCAAGACCGCAGAAAACCTCGGGCCCGTTGGCGTCCTGGTCAACAATGCCGGTAATCAGGGTGTGAACCCGAGTCCGGAGCTGCGCGCTCCTTTCTGGGAAACCGGTCCCGACGTGTGGAAAGGCTACATCGGCGTCAATTTCGACGGCGTTATCAACTGCACCAGCGCCGTCATCCCAGGCATGATCGAAGCCAGAGGTGGTCGAATTATCACCATGATTTCGGACGCCGGTCGCTATGGAGATGCGGGGTTAGCGCTCTACGCCGGGGCCAAAGCGGGTGCGGCTGGATTCATGCGCTCCGTGGCGCGAACACTGGGGCGCTACCAGATCACCGCAAACTGCGTGGCCATCGCTCTGACCGTCACCCCCGCAACGGAAAAGACGACGGCCAACCCGGAAATGCTGAAACGTTGGATGCAGAACTACATTATTCGCCGACCCGGGCAACCCGCCGACGTTGCCAACATGGTTCTGTTTCTCGCATCCGATTCCAACAGTTGGATTACCGGCCAGACGTATCCGGTGAATGGCGGATTTACCCTCGCGCTGTAAAGCTGGGCGTCATACGTGACGACAGACTCGACGGTCCGAGGAATTTGGCCCGCGTCGCAGGCGGGTTCTCGCGCATGATATCCTGTGGTCTGGAGGTACGTCATGGACATCGGGTTATCGATCTTTCCGACGGAGTATTCGATTCAGCCTGTCGCGCTGGCGCGCGAGGCGGAGGCACGAGGCTTCGAGTCGCTGTTTTTCGTTGAACATACGCACATCCCGGTCTCGAGGCGCTCGCCGTGGCCGCTGGGTGACGAGCTGCCCAGCAACTACTGGGAGTCTTACGATCCCTTCATCGGACTCGCTCAGGCCGCCGCCGTGACCGAGCGGCTGAAGGTGGGGACGGGGATCTGTCTGGTGCCGGAGCACCATCCCGTTGCCCTGGCCAAGCGCGTGGCCTCCCTCGACGTGCTCTCCGGGGGCCGTTTCCTGTTCGGGATCGGGGCGGGCTGGAACGCCGAGGAGCTGGAGACTCACGGCGTGGCGTTCGAGCAGCGCTGGAAGGTGACGCGGGAATGTGTCCTGGCAATGAAGGCGTGCTGGACCGAGAAGGAGGCCGAATATCATGGAGAGTTCGTCGACTTTGAGCCCTCCTGGGTCGAGCCGAAGCCCGTGCAGAAGCCGCATCCTCCGGTCCTGATTGGTGCGAGCTCCAAGTGGGCGCTCGAACGCGTCGTCGACTACGCCGACGGCTGGCTTCCGGTCTTGGGCGCGTGTGACCTGGAGGAGAGGCTCGGACAGCTGAAGCGTCTCTGCGAGGAGAAGGGCCGTGATCGCAGCTCCATCTCCGTGTCACTCTTCTTCGCGCCGACCAGCCGAGGAGAGCTGGAGCAGATCGAGAAGCTCGGAGTGGAACGGATGATCCTGGGCCTGCCCAGCGAGTCGGAGGACGCGATCTTGAAGCAGCTCGACACGTATGCGCAGCTGCTCGACTGATTCAGCGAGCGATGAGCGTGACGGTGATCCGGTATACAGACCCGAAGTCTACTTCCTCAGCAAAGCCATGGGGCTTCCGACATCCGCGACTCCAATACCGACATGCGCCTTGTATCCCAGCAACTCCTGCACCCTGAGCGGCATTTCTTTGACTTTCTCCATCGGCACAGTCAGAAAGGTGTTCTCTTCAGTCCGCAGCCACCCCACGACAAATCCGAAGAACATCCCTCTACGCCATTCGTCTTTGGTGTCATTGGCCCCGCCACCGTGAATGGTTGTACCCAAGTAAAATAACGCGG
Organism: Myxococcota bacterium; assembly: GCA_965247115.1. Lineage (GTDB taxonomy): Bacteria > Myxococcota_A > UBA9160 > SZUA-336 > SZUA-336 > JAUXJB01. Next base: position 847,751 of record CBDFGR010000002.1, on the reverse strand, counting down.
AACCCGCTCTCATCTCTGCCTGAGTGACTTCTTCTGTCTTCGGCTCTCGCTCCGGTGGCCATGTGTGTGACCCGAGAACCACGTGTGTAGCTCCGTTGTCCTGGGTGAAATCAGTCAGCGCGAACATCGCCTCCACTTGCAGCAGCGGTTTGGGGGGCCTAAAAAAAGCCCACGCGTCTTCGTCGCGATGTAGAAATTGTCCGGTCTCTCCGGGTCCGATTTGAATCAACTGACCGGTGTTAAGCAGATAGTCGTCGCAATTGGGAAGCAACAATTCATCCGCTACCCCACAAATCGGTTGTGAGGTCATGACTTCCCGAAACGTCTCGGAGCGCGCCGGTAACCCATCGAGACGTATCGTGTTGTGACCATAGAACTCGATCACATCCTCGTGGGAGGGATGACGAAGACCCGGAGCGACACCCTCGGCGACCACATCGAGCTCTGTGTTCAGACTATTCAGTTGACTGGCGCTGAGCGCGTTCTCCACTACAACCGCCCCGTCTCGCTCAAGTAGGCGTGCAATCGCTTTGGAGCCACTGCTGGGATCAACCCGTTCCAATGTGGGGCTTGTTGCTGTCTCGCTCTCGGATGGCGAATACGCGGCAAAGTAGGTCTGGAGCTTGGTCATACCGTGTAGTTCGTGCTGCGAGCGACCCGGGCAGCGCGCCGGTGCACTTGCCCGTTGCGGACGATCGAGTCGTAGCTGGGCATCTGGGTGCTTCCTGTCTGGTGAGACACGCAGCATACTAGATGGGGACTGTGATCTCCTCAACTCCGCGAAATCGCTCACCCAGCTCTGCTGAAAGCCGGGCACCGCGCGCTCGAACTCGCCCTTTGGCGGTTCACACAGCAGGATGTCGCGAATGCCACTCGGTAGCCTGCTCATAGGCGTACGCCAGGCGACAGAGGACAGGCTCGGTTAACCGGCCGCCCATGAGTTGCATTGCGTAGGGAGCTCCGCTGTCATTGGCGCCGCAGGGCAACGTGATTGTCGGCGTACCGGCGAGGTCCGCCGGGAAGGTGAACCGGAGGTTCGGGCTCTCCGCAGCTGCTTCGATAGCCTCTATTCCACCGTACCCGACCTCTTCGGAGGCCGGGGAGGGAACGTGCCCCGCCGGACAGAGCACGGCGTCGATCGAGGACATGGCCTCGCGGAAACGGTTGGCGAAGTCTGCCCGCAGGGCGGTATAGGCCTCGTCGGTGACGGTCGACCCGATTTTCAGAAAGCCGCGCATGAAAGCTCCGTAGTCCGCGGCTCTGATCGGGAACGTCGCGGAGTGCGCACGGACGGCCTCGTAGGAGCACAGGGCAATCCACATATCGAAGTGGTCCGCGGTGAACTCGGGCAGGGTCACGTCCACGACCTCGGCCCCTAGTCCTTCGATCACCCCGAGCGCAGACGCCAGCGCCGCGACCAGGCCCGGATCGATGTCATCCGTCGCGTACGCACGGTCGTACCCGATACGCATGCCGCCGATGTCACCGGTCAGCGTTTGGAGAATGCCGGGGACGGGGTCGGACAGCGACGTGGAGTCGTTGGGGTCCGATCCAGCGATAGCCTCGAACATCGCGGCGGCATCGGACACATACCGTGTCATTGGCCCCACGTGATCCAAGGATCCCGCGAGCTCGATGACCCCGTATCGGCTGACACGTCCGTACGTGGGCTTCAGGCCGACAATGCCGTTTGCTGCCGACGGGAAGCGGATGGAGCCTCCCGTGTCGGTACCCAAAGACGCGTAGCAGAGGCCCGCCGCCGTTGCGACGCCCGATCCGCTGGACGATCCGCCGACGGCGAGCGATTCGTCCCATGGATTGACCGGTATCGGGAAGTCCGGGTGATAGCCGGCCATCGCCCCCTCGGTGAGGTTGAGCTTCCCGAGGATGACGGCTCCGGCGTCGGCCAGGCGAGTAACCACCGTCGCATCGTAGTCAGGCAAGAAGTCGGCCATGAACGTGAGACCACCGGTCGTTGGTACACCCTCCGTGTAACAGAGGTCCTTCACGGCGATCGGTACGCCGTGGAGTGGCCCTCGGTGGTTGCCGGCAACAATTTCCTGTTCCGCTGCCCGAGCCGCAGACCTTGCACTGTCGGCCAGTACCGTCAGATAGCTGTGGAGGCTGCCGTCGAGCAGCTCGATTCGAGCGAGGATCGTCTCCGCTAGCTCGACCGGGGAGAGCTCGCCTGCCTCGATCAGGCGGGAGACGTCGAGCAAGCTCGCGTAGTGGAGGGGTCCTTCGAGCGAGACATCCGCACGCGGAGAAGAAGACCTCGGAGAGCAGGCAGTGCACAGCGATGCCACCGCGCCCCCGCCCAGAAGAGTGAGCGCTTCTCGTCTGGAGAAAACCACCGGGCGTCAGTTACGAGTACTACTGTCTGCCCACGAAGGGAAGCCCGGTTAGGGCCGGCTTCAGATCGGTACCGTTGTGTTTGTTGAAGGCTTCGATGAGCGCGTTCGTGACCGCGGCCGACTCCGGCTCGACTCCGCTCAGGCTAAACTTCGTCCACTGGTAAGCCTTCATCGAGTCCGGTGGCTGCTTCTGACGCTGGGGCGGGGCCGGGAAGCTCTCGTGGTTCGGCACGCCCATACGCGTGCGGATACCGTCCTTGGTGACGTTCCAGGTCATGAAGTCCAGCGCGAGATCGAGCGGGCCGTCGTAGGTCTTGCGGATCTCTGACGCGACTGCTAGCTGGGTGTCGAAGTCGTTCTGGAAGTGGTAGCAGACCGCGCGCTTTGGCTTCGTGAGCGACATGATCTTGCCGAAGGCCTGAGCTGCCGTGTGGCCCTGGGTGCCGACGAACACGGCCTCGCTGGGGGTCATGCCGTAGCGCTCCACCATCATTTGCGGCGGAATGAAACACTCGTGGACAGACAGGTCGGCGTTGACTGCATGCTCGCGCCACCACTTGTTGGGCATGTTGTCGCTAGAGAACGCAAAGCGAAGTCCCTTCCAGTCGAGGAGAAAGCTCACGGACTGGTCCCCGTGGATCGCGGGAAGGGTGCGAATCACTACGCCATTCTCGTCGTAGATCACTTCGTTGACCCCCATCCAGTCGAACTCGTTAACTTCGAGCTCGAGCCCGCGCGGATCCACCGCGCTCCCGCGCGTGGCCGTTTCCCATGCCCACATCTCCATCATGTTCTCCACCCACGCCTTCGTTCCCCAGCCGGGTCGGACGCCGCTCGGGCCCCAGAGGCGGACCGGCGTCAGCCGGTTGTTCACGGGCCCGGTGAAGTAGAAGGCCGGAAAGTCGCCTGCGTGGTCAAGGTGGAGGTGCCCGAGGAAGACCTTGTCGAGCTGGTCGAGGGGGATACCCAGCGCCATGATGCGCTCGAACGATCCCTCCCCCATGTCGAAGATGAACTTGTCGCCGTTCCCTAGCTCGACAAGGAAGCAAGCCGCGGCCTGCTTGAGGCGCGGCTGAGGCATGCCAGTACCGCATGCGACAACTCGCATCTCGTCCTCGTCGAGAGTCTCGCTACCCGGGAAGTACGCCTCGTGCTGGGGAAACGGACTCGTGCTTGGCCACTCCTTGTTCGACTCCGCCTGAGCTGACCGGACGCGAACGTCCACCTCCAGCGTCCAGGCAACTCCTAGCATCACCGCTACAGCGGCAACTCCTGCGAACCAACGACCTGTCTTCATCCTGTTCCTCATGAAATTAGGGATCGAGCTACAGTCCGCGACTCACTGACGCCGCGTGGTGAAGGCTCAAGTATCTCACGCACCGTCGAGAAATGCTTGTCCTCGGTCACGAGGCCCTCCAGCACGCCGATCGCTACGTAGTGTTTATGAGTCGCGGGACTCCCCGATCCCGGGCTGCAAGCTCCTCAGATGCGGCATTACCTCCGAAGCAAACATCCGCTGCGTTTGTCTGGCTACCTCCTGCGGAATTCCGCGCATGCGGATAACCAGATTGAGGCGCCGCGCGCCGCTCGCAAGGAGGCCCTGGCTCAATTGATCCAGGACGGCCTGGGGGGAGCCGATGATGGCACCTCCGAATAGGGGAAGGTACAGCTCGGCTTCTGGCTTGGGGAGCCCCCTGCGCATCATCGCATCCCAAGCGATCTCTCTCGCATGAGCCTGCGCCTCCTTGGCCTCCACTTCTGAGGGCGCGATGATGATGGATGTCGCGACCATGTAGTTGGCGCCCGAAAGGTGATGGCCGGCAGCCCGTCCCGCTTCTACATAGCGCTCGAGGGTTCCATAGGCATCCGGAGAGAGGGGACCATACAGATTGTGACCCATGCGACCGATTTGCTCGGCGGTCTCGGGCCGCGTCGCAGGAATCCAGATCCGTAGCGAAGTGTCAAAGGGTCTGGGGTAGACAGTGGACGGCTCGCTGATGGTCGTGTACTTGCCGTGGAAGGTAATCGAGTGATCGCGGAGCGCCTTGGTGAGCAACTCGAGGGCCTCGTCGAATCGCGACTGCAACTCGCTCTCCGCCGGCGTGTAGCGGGTTCGCTCGACTGAGAAGTTGCCCTTTCCCACGCCGATCTCGGCCCGGCCATTGCTCAGCATGTCGAGCATGCCCAGCTCCTCGGCGAGGCGCCAGGGGCTGTGGACGCTGAGCACCTGGACCGCCTGGCCGAGACGGATCCTCGACGTCTCCCTCGCTACGGCAGCGAGGTAGACGTTCGGCGATGGCACCAGGGTCCACGCGTCGAAGTGATGCTCTGTCGTAACCAGGCCGTCAAAGCCGAGCTTCTCCGCCTCGATAGCATCTTCGATCGAACTCTCGAAGGTCGCGTGCGCCGATGCTGGATCGTAGGCTTCCGGCTCCCACGCACCTTCATACTGAAGGGCATCGAAGCGGATGAACTTTATGGTCTCCGGTTGCTCATCCCAGCGGGGGACTCGGGCTGTTGAACCGCTTGTTGAACCCGCCCTGTCAATCGTCGAACGCGGCATACGTTCCCCTCTGTTCTCGGCGGGAGATAAGAAGCAGGATCGCATAGAAGCGCGAGCGCCGTCGAGGTTCCGCTCCGTCGCCCTCCCATTCTAGTTCCCGCGTGTCGTGCGGCGAGCGAAAGCCCCCCTCGCCATATCCGAATCGGAGATCGCGAATCCCGACCGGTCACGCTCCCGTCAGCTTGTACCAGATCGCGCGTGCGTTGTACGCTTCTTTGTATCCGCTCTCGCGTGAACACTGCTGTGGAGGACAGGGATGGCTGGTTTCTACCGAGCTTCGATTCTGGTCTGTGCTTTGACTCTGACCTCGGCGCTGATGGCGGCCACACCTGCGTGGGGCCAGACGTCCGACGACGCGTCGGAGAGTGACTCGAGTGGAGGGGGGATGTCCCTCGAAGAGATTGCCCGAATGATGGACAATCCGCTGGGAAACCTCTGGATCATCTTCACCGAAAACGATCTGACGCGTTACCGCGGAGATCCCGCGCCGGACTCCCAATGGATCAACAGCCTCTTGATTCAACCCATCCTGCCCATCCCGCTCACGAAGAACTGGAACCTGGTCACCCGACCGATCATTCCGCTGGTCAGCGCGCCTCTGCTCCGTCTGAATCCACCGACGTTCGGAGACTGCCCGGGCAACTGCAACAGCCGCCCCTCGCCGAAAGACCTGCTGCTCTCCAACGTCAGTTCGAGCCGTGAGACCGCGTGGGGCGACATCATGGTGTGGTCGATGCTCTCACCGGCCGAGCCCAGGGAACTCTCCGATGGGTCCAAGTTCGTCTGGGGCGTGGGACCGGCGTTTCGCTTCCCGACGGCGACCGAGGATCAATTCGGGTCGGAACGGTACTCGTTCGGGCCGTCGAACGTCCTCATGCGACTGCCCGCAAAGGACGGCCGCTGGACCTTCGGGCTTTTCCACCAGCACCACCTCTGGTCCATCGGGGGGAACAGCGACCGGGCGCGCGTCAAGACGTCCCAGATCCAGTACATCTACTATTACAAGCCGCCCTGGAAAGGACAGTGGAGCATCGGAGCGGCCCCGATGATCGACGTCAACTGGGAGGCCGACAGTGATGACAAGTGGAGCATCCCGATTGGACTGGGCATCAGTAGGACCTTCTTCCTGGGGCCCATGCCTGTCCGAGTTGGCGCCGAATTCAACTGGTTCGTGAAGAGCCCGAAGAACTACGGCAAGAAGTTCTTGCTCAAGTTCTACTTCGTGCCGGTCATCCCGCGACTGGTCAAGGAGCCGATCTTCGGATCGTAAAGCGATGATGGAGGCAAGATGAGACTCACAGTCACAGGAGCATTTCTTTCGGGCATCGGCCTGACGGTCACCGTCATTCTGTTCCTCGGGGCCGGAGGCACGGTGACCTCGCCTACCGGTGCGGCGCCGGATCGCTATGTCTACTACCCCGGCACCGAGGAGCTAAAGAAGGACGAGGTCCGGCTCATCGCCTGCGGAACAGGTATGCCCGCAGCGCGGCACGGTCAGGCCGCCACGTGCTTTCTCGCGGAGCTGGGAAACGGCGACAAGTTCCTGTTCGACATCGGTACGGGGTCCATGGCCAACGTGGCGGCCCTGATGATCCCGTACGACATGCTGGACAAGGTCTTCCTCACCCACTTGCACACCGACCACATGGGCGACATCGACGCGCTCTGGGCCGGGGGCTGGACAGCCGGCCGGACGAGCGCGCTCCAGGTCTGGGGACCGAGCGGAACTCGGCCCGAGATGGGGACGCGGTACTCCATGGAGAACTTCATGAAGTTCGCCAACTGGGATTTCCAGACACGCGCGGTGCAGATCTCGCCGGTTCCGGGGACCATCCAGGTCCACGAGTTCGACTACAAAGGCATCAACCAGGTCGTGTACGAGGAGAACGGGGTCGCGATCCGCTCCATCCCGGCGGTCCACGCGGGCGACGGCCCGGTGAGCTTCATCCTCGAGTACGCGGGGATGAAGCTCGTCATCGGGGGTGACACCTTCCCCAACACGTGGTTCCTCGAGCACGCAAAGGGCGCGGACCTCGTAATCCACGAGACCTTTCTCCAGCCGGAGGACTTCGTCCGCTGGTACAACATGCCGCCCCAACTCGCATGGCGCGCCTGCTGCGCCTTCCATACGTCGGGACAGGCGTTCGGCAAGATTATGAGTACGATCGAGCCACGCCACGCCGTGGCGTACCACTTCTTCAACGAAGAGGGCACGCGCTACGGCCTCTACGACAACATCCGAGAGACCTACGCGGGGCCGCTCTCCATGGCCACGGACCTGATGGTCTGGAACGTCACGAAAGACGAGATCCGCGAGCGCATGGCCGTCGCGCCGGCTGACGCCTGGTCGGTCCCGGGCGAGGCGGTGCAACCTCCGCCCGAGAGGGGTCGCCCCAGCGAGTACACGAACTTCATCCTGCAGGGGCGCTGGGACGAGGGCGCACAACCCGCTCAGAAGCGCATGCTCGACGAATTCATGGAGAAGTACGATCTCCAGGATCAGGACTGGCGCAAGCGGTTCATGCGGAACCGCTAGGAGCGGAGTGGCCCTTAGGAGGATCCTAGCAACCAGGCAGAGCTCGACCTCGATCGGGATATGCGCGGTGGGCGACAACACTCGAGACGATCGGCGCTGGACCTCCGCGCAGCTGCGGGCGCGCTAGGGGAGCTAGTCGATTGGGTACGCCGTCTCGGGGTGAATGCACCTCACGGTCAGACCTACAAGCGCTCAGTTTGAGGAGGACGCAGACGTGAGACGGACAGCGGCGGTTCTGATTGGCGCATTCATGGTGGTGGTCGGCGCTTGTGGAGAGAAAGAGAAGGACGCACCCGAAGGAGCTACAGAACTCGTAGGGAGAGTCTGGCATTGGCAGGAGTTCCAGGACTCGGCGGATGGTGACGAAAACAGCGACATCCGCGTTCCGGATACTGCGAAATACACCCTGACCTTACGATCGGACCATGATGCCCACATCCGAGCCGACTGCAATCGGCTGATCTGGACGTACACGTTGGAAGGCAGCCGTCTCACGTTCAACACGCTGGGCCCCAGTACGCTCGCCTATTGTGGCGACGAGTCCCTCGATCAGCGCTACCTGGGGAGACTGGGGAATACGGCCACTTACGTGCTCTTCGATGGAAAGCTCCATCTAAACCTGAAAGCTGATGCGGGCAACATGGTCTTCGTTGTAGCGAAGTGAAGCCGAGCGGGCGAAAGCAACCGCGCTCATGATGAACGCTACCGGTTGGTGAAGCCCGCGATGGGGGTCAGCTTCTCGAGCTCCACCGGCGGCAGCAGGAGCGACCCGAACGCACTCCCAAACTCGCCCATGTGGGGCGTCGTCCCGTGGGCCTCGACCGCTGCGGCATCCGCGTAGATCTCGAAAAACACGACGCGCGACAGATCGTCCTCACTCCGGTAGGCGGCGTAGGCGAGGACCCCGGGCTCCTCCGCTTCCACCCTGTCGCACATGCGCCGGATCGCGTCGAGGGCCTCGTCCTCGCGCTCCGCGTTCAGCCCGAACGTCGCGATCTGTGTGATGGACTCTCGCGCCGCCGCGGCCTCTCGCACGAAACCAAATTCGAGCGCGCCCACGACCAGGCCGGCCCCCGCCGCGAGGGCCTTACGGCGCGTCAGCTCCCCTGGCCCCTCCGCTCGCTCAAACAAGGTGCGACCAGCCCTTGAGCATCGGACCCACCTCGTCGATGAAGAGCGTCATGTTGTCCGCAACCACGTCGTAGGGCAGGCTCTGGTAGCTGAACACGCCGTTGACCTCGAAGTCGCCGATGACCTCGCGTCGCCTCTCGAGCCGGTTGCGAATCTGCGCGGGATCGCCCCACAGGTTGGCCTCGAGAAAGCCGTCCATCACGCCGTCGTGCCCCATCTCTTCGAGGAGCTTGGCGCTCTCAGCGTAGTGTTGATACGAGCGGCCCGTCTCGGCGAAGTGGCTGGCGTCGAGCATCTCGTAGTGGTTGAGGACACTCACGAGGTACCCGACGATGTGCTTTCGCGCGATCTCCTCAGCTCTGGAGCGATCGCGGAAGCAGGAGACGAAGTCGGCGCAGTTGATAGGCGGCGGCTCCTCGCCCTGTTTCGCACGGTAGTCCGTGCGGTAGTTGTCGATGCGATCCTTGAGCTGCTCGTAGGGGAACTGCGAGAACATCATGATGCCCAGCCCGAACTCCGCAGCGACTTCGAAGGAGTCGGGTGACATGCACACCATGTAGCGTCGGTTCTTAAAACTCGCGACGGGACGCGGCCGAACCTCGACGCGCGGCTGCTGGTGGTACTTGCCGTTCGCCTCGACAAAACCCTCCTCGAGGCCGCGGAGGATGATCTCGGCGCCCTCATTGAAGCGCTCGCGCGCCTCGTCCATGTTCTGCCGCATGCCGCGGTACTCGCGGCGCGCGAGCCCGCGCCCCAGCCCGAGGATCGCGCGTCCGTTGGACAGGTGGTCGAGCAGGACCATCTTCTCGACCACCCGCAGGGGGTCGTTCCAGGGCACGATGATGGCGCCGGTCGCCAGTCCCAGCCGCGTGGTTCTGGCGGCCACGTAGCTCAGGTACTGCATGTTGTCGGGACACATCGAGTAGTCGGTGAAGTGGTGCTCTACGGGCCATATCGTGTCAAAGCCCATCGCCTCGGCCTCGACCGAGAGGTCGACCTCGTGGCGGTACATCCCGCGGTCGTCGAAATCGTCGTGGTTCTGGAATACGAGCTGAACACCCATCTTCATGACGGTCCCCCTGAACTGAGTCGGGCCCTCGAAACGAACGAGGCCCAGCCTGTACCAAGTATGGTACACGCTGGCGCGAGAAAACCGCAATGAGATATGATCGGCCCGGCCGGCGCCTCTCTCTTCAAGGAGCGCGGCAGCGAGCTCAGAGAGTTCCATCCTGGCGAGTGTGCGATACTGTGACGAAGCTCGGTCGAGTGGACCGCGCCACGATAAGGAGCATCGATGGCCACACAATTGCGTCGCTACGAAATCGCTGAGGGACGAATGGATGATTTCCTCGCCGCGTTCCCGAGGATGATCCCCGTTCGTAACCAGTATGGTTTCTCGGTGGACTTCGCCTATGCCGACCGGGACAACAACCAGTTTGTATGGAGCACTACCCACAAGGGCGACATCGACGCCTTCAAGGCGGCCGAAGCTGTCTATGTCGACTCGCCGGAGCGTATCGCCGCGCTCGAAGCGCTGCGAGGACTCGTAGACAAAGCACATGTGGCGATGGTCGAAACGGTTGACTGACGGAGGAATCTCGGTGGCCTCGGCCGCGATGGTTTCACCCTTGCGAGGGATGGGATAGCCCCGCGATCTGGCGCCCGTCTATCTCTGCGACCAGGAAGTTCTCGTAGCTGAAGAACGAGGGCCTATCCTACGCGTTGAACCTGAAGGGAACGCATTGACACGATGAACCTCTCGGCGGATTACCTGGTGATTGGCGGTGGCGCCATGGGCATGGCGTTTTCCGACGTTCTCATCGCCGAAACCAATGCCACCGTGATTATGGTCGACAAACATCACCAGCCAGGCGGCCACTGGAACGATGCTTACCCGTACGTTCGTCTTCACCAGCCGTCGTCCTTCTACGGTGTGAACTCGAGAAAGCTCGGCAGCGACACGATCGATCAGACTGGTTGGAACAAGGGCCTCTACGAACTTGCCACCAACTCCGAAGTTTGCGCCTACTTCGATCAGGTGATGCAACAGCAGTTTCTGCCTTCAGGACGAGTGCAGTACTTCCCCATGTGCCTGTACAAGGGGAAAACTCGCTTCGTTTCCCTCGTTTCTGGCGCCGACTATCAGGCCCAGGTCAACAAGGTAGTGGACGCCACTTACATGAACGTAACGGTGCCGTCAGTGCGTCCCCCCTAGTACGATGTGACATCCGAAGCGCGGTGCGTCCCGCCCAACCACCTCCCGCGCGTGAGCGGCGAGTTTGAGCGCTATGTAGTGGTAGGCGCCGGCAAGACGGGCATGGACGCGTGTCTCTGGCTCTTGAAGAACGGGGTCGATCCGAACGGCATCACATGGATCATGCCGCGCGATTCCTGGATGCTCGATCGCGCCTCCATTCAGCCAGGTGCGGCTTTGTCCGACAATTCTGCTCTCGGCTTCTTCGCTCAACAAGTCGAGGCCATTGCCAAAGCAGATTCCATCGAAGATCTGTTCGAGCGACTGAACGCGAGCGGGCATCTGCTCCGGCTGGAAGATGACATCAGACCCACGATGTTCCGGTGCGCAACGGTCACTCGGCTCGAACTCGAACAGCTGCGTCGCATTGAGAACATTGTGCGACTGGGGCGAGTTCAACGAATCGACAGCGATACCATTGTCCTGGATGGAGGGACGATCCCTACCGATTCCTCAACACTCCACGTAGATTGTTCGGCGGACGGCCTCGAACGGCGTCCGGCTGTACCCGTATTCGATGGTGAGACCATCACACTTCAATCCCTGCGAACGTGCCAGCAGGTGTTCAGTGCCGCGTTCATTGGTCACGTCGAGGCGACGTACGACGAGTCGACCCGGAATCAGCTTTGCACACCGATTCCGCATCCGAATTCAGACGTGGACTGGTTGAAGACGACGCTAGCAAACTACCTTAATCAGGCTCGGTGGTCGCAAGACGAGGGCTTGCAGAAATGGCTGCTCGCCTCGCGTCTCGATGGGTTCCGTGGGCTGCTAGCGAGCTTGACAAGTTCCGATCCCGGCAAGCAGGCCGCCGTGCAATCGATGACAGAGAACATGCTGACGGCCATAGCCAAGCTGAAAGCGTTCTTGGCCGAAGTGGAGAACTAGAGGGTCCCCCCCTTCCCGTCCTATCGATTGGTCTGAGGGCAAGAACCTGTCAGAGGAGCATCCTCCATTAGCCAGCTCTGTCGCCACTGAAGCCGTACATGGCGCGTGCATTGTCGGCCAAGATTGCCTGCTTCTGGCTCTCGCTCAGATCCTCGCGATCCCACAGATGCTCGACGCTTTCCGGGTATTCATGATCCCAGTGCGGCCAGTCGGACGCATAGACCAGGCTGGTGTCACCGAGGATGTCGACGACTTGCGGAATCAAGTCCTCGCCGGGCTCGGCGTGAATAAACACCCGGTCGCTCTTGATATAGGTGCTCGGTTTTTCTTTGCACATCGGCGCTTCCACATCGCCGCGCTTTTCCCACTCTTCATCCATCCGGTTCAGCATATAGGGCACCCAGGTACAGCCGGCTTCGAGATACGCCACTCTGAGGGTGGGAAATAATTCGAACACCCCCTCATAGGTCATGTGGGTCATGGCGATGATGTTGGAGACCGGAAAGCCAATCGTGTGGCGTTGGATAAACCGGGTGTAGCGCATGTGTTCGGCTGTGGCATGGCCGCCATGGACTGCGATCACACAACCGAGGCGTTCGGCTTCGGCATAGAGCGGGTGGAGGCGCTTGTCGCCCAACAGACCGAACCCGGTGGCCGGAACAAAGGCGCCGGCAAAGCCCAGCTCGGTGACCGCGCGACGCAGTTCTTTGACCGACTCCTCAACGTCGAGCAGCGGCATCAGGGCGACAGCACGAAATCGCGGGCTGACCTGGAGCCAATCTTCATGCACATAGGAATTGTAGGCATGGGTAAGGGCCACGAGGAAGTCGGGATCGATGATACCGGCATAGCCCAACAGCGTGGTTGGATAGAGCACGGTCAGCTCCATGCCGCCGGCATCCAAGGCCTCTAACCAATCGTCCGGGGTGGGAAAGCCGATCGGCCCGTTGCTACCGAGGCGTCCTCCGAGGGTTGGGTCGAATCCCGGTGGCAATTTGGGGCCGAGGGAATTGGTCGGGTAGGTGGTGCCATGGGAGTTGCTAAGTGACGGGTGGAGATAATCTCGGTAGGGTGTCTCAAGGAATTCCAGTAAGCGATCTTCAGGTTCGTTGATGTGACCGTCTGCATCGACAACGCTAAATGGAGGTTTCATATGCCTCTCCCTTTCTTGCCCGTGAGCGCATGTCAAGGAACTCCAGTCGTGGCGTCACCCGAGTGAGAAAGGAACCCGTTCTAGTTCAGGGGCAAACTCGTCTCGATCTGCTGCTCACGCCCACTCTCGAGTCGGCTACTTCCAAATCGGCTCGACCTTGGTTCCGTACTTCTCGTTGACCTCATCGAAGATCGGTCCCACGACCTCCGGCATTGGCAGCGCGCCGGACCGCGTGAAGTCCGAGAACGGAATGATCTTCGAACGATCCGGCGGGTTCTTCTTCTTGAGCGCGGGGGTCGGCCAGACTTCTTCGTCGATGGCGGACATCCGCACCCGGATGTCGTCCTTGGTCACGTTGAAGACCATGTAGTCCACGGCGAGGGCGAGCGGACCAGAATAGGTCCTGCGGACCCGCTCTTGAACCTCCGGCGCGGTGTCGAAGTCGTTGTAGAAGTGGTAGCCAACGCCGATACGCGGCTTCACGAGAGACATCACCTTGCCGAACTGCTCCGGCGAAGAGTGAGCCTGGGAGGCGACCATGAGCCCCTCCGAGGGGGTGAATCCCTGCTTCGTGATCATGAGAGTGGGCGGGAGGAAGCACTCGTGGATGGCAAGATCCGCGCCCTTCGCGTGCTCGACATACCACTTGTTGGGGAAGGTGTCGCCCCCGTAGACGAACTTGAGCCCGTTCCACTCAAGGATGAAGCTCACCGCGCCATCTATGGCGTGAATGGCCGGGATGCTGCGGATGACCACGCCGTTCTCGTCGAAGATCACCTCGTTCATGCCGTCGTACGGGAATTCGTGGACCTCCAGCACTCCCCCTCGAAAGTCGACGAATCCGGCTCGGGTTGCGACGTCCCAGATGTACATCTTCTCCATCAGATCGAGCGCGTATGTGGTGCCAAACTCTGGCGTTGGTCCACTCGGTCCCCAGATGCGAAGCGGCGTGAGGCGGTTCATCACCGTGCCCCCGAGCCAGAAGGAGGCGAGGTCGCCATAGTGATCGACGTGCAGATGGCTGATAAACACCTTGTCGATGAAGTCGTACGGGATCTTCTGTGCCGCGATCCGCTCGTGGCACGCCGTTCTGATCGACTCGGTCCAGCTGTGGGGTTCCGTCGACGCAGAGAAGCTCTCTGAAGAGGAGCGGCAGGCACTGACGTCCTACCTCTACAAGGCAACGGAGGAGGCACTGAGGAAAGACTATCGGATAGCCGAGCAGCCTGGCCCCGGCGTGATGCGCCTGCGCGCGGCCATCACAGAGGCCGAGGCTGGAACCAGCGTGCGGAGGGCGATAACGACCGTGATGCCACCTGCGCATGTGATCACTGCGCTGGTTGGAAACACGGCAGATAGCACGGTCACGGTGGGAAGTGCCGGGCTCGAAGCCGAACTGCTGGATTCGTTGACCGACGTCCGGCTGGGAGCGGTGGCGGACCGGCGTGCCGGCACGAAGGCCAACGTCGCGGGGATCACGGAGAAGCTCTCGGACGTCTATAAGGCGATGGACTTTTGGACCGAGCGGCTTAGCCAACGGCTGGCAGCCCTTCGCCGCGACAATCCGTAGTCACGCTACCACAGCATTTCTGCGGTCGGCTGTTGTTGTGCCTACACGCGGCCGAGGCGGTCAGAGCATGGGCCGCTAGGACCACTGCGGTCGCAAGAGTATGAGTAGCTCGATAGCAGTCCGAACGCGGATGCAACGTCCGGGGTTCGTGACCGCCGCGTCCGTCTGCAAGCCCTGTCTGTCTCTTCGTAGGTGACGTTGTTGAGCTTCGACAAGTCGACGACCAAGAGACTTGCTCAGGGACCTACATAGGCGAGACGATCAGTGGTAATCGCACGCTATCCGCCGCCGAACGCGTACCCTGCAAGCAGAAGCGCGTACACGAGGGGAAACAGCCAACGCGACGTCCGGTCGATGAGCACTGCGGTCTCGGGAGACGATTCGTTGTAGCGCGCGACCAGCATGCTCTGCAGCACCGTCACCGACAGCAAGGCAAACGACACCAGCATCATCTTGTCGAGCACCGTGAGGTAGGCGATCCGTGGCAGTCCGTCGGCAATCACGAACTGGTAGGCGACCACGGTCAGGACGCCGCTGGCAGTGATGCGGCTCCGACCGGCAAGTCTTTCGTCGGTCATCCAGAAGACCGACCACGAAATGGCCACGATGATGAGGATCGGCAGCATCACCTTCCACAGGTAGAAGCCCGCTTGGCGCTCCACATCGATCTCGAAGAGGAAGCGGGAAAACGGTCTTGCGCCTCGAACCGAAGCGACTTCCTCGACGCGGCTGCTCACGCCGACAAGCTGCCACTCCTGCATGGTGAAGTCCTGCGCGAAGCCCGTCGTCGTCTGGTCTGCTACGAACACCAAATCGTCGACCTGCCAGCGAGTCGACTCAATCACCAGCTCGAGTCGCTGGTGGTCGAAGGGGAAGCGGCGCAGGTCCAAGTCCGCGTGCACCTGTACGCTTAGGTTGATGTCGTTGTGCACGGTGCCGTCCGGGGCGACGCGCACCACGCGCTCCGTGACCTCGAACGAGCCCGCGCGGTTAACGGGGAATCCGGAGGGCCACCAGATGCGTTCTCTCTCTCGCTGTTCGTTCCCGCCGATGTAGACGCGCTCCAGCGTACCGACCTCGTCCGGGTCGTAGGCGAGTCGCGGATCGCACCAGGTCGCCCTCACGTGACCCCGAAACGCGTACTCCTCGCGAACCGCGTCGAGCGCGCGCAGCTGCGTGACGAAAACCCCGGCTCCCACCAGGGTGGGGCCGTCCGGGTTGGGCTTCGTCGCGGGATCGGCTCCGGCCCCGAGATTCGCTCGCCCGTAGTCCACGTTCGCGCAGGCCGCGGGGGAAGTGCTGAATTCGGTCGGAGAAGCCGCGCGAGCCACCCCGCCGGATGCCGCTGCGACGCACAGCCCCAGCAGGGCTACCACGTGTAGTCCTCGCGTTGGGTGCCCCCTATGACGGCGGGCGGCATGACCGACGAGACGTCTCATGTTTCGGGTCGGCAGATCCTCTCTGTTGGGCTTCGCGTCGTCAAGCGAGAGCGCGGCTCTCGACCCCGAACCAGACCTGGACGCGGCTATCGCGCACCGGCTCCGATCCGGAACGTCGCCCGGGAAGCCTACGCGAAACAACGAACCTGACGAAAGCACCAGAAGGAATCGTTGCGCGACCGAATGAGGCTTGCCGCTGCCATCCGACGGAAGTTTCCGCTTCCGTACCTCGCCGGGCGCTCGGCGGGTCGATAGGAGTCCCGGTCCCCTCCGACATCGACCCTCCAGGACTCCTCGACAAGTAGATCGAGCGCCAGGTTCCCCAGCTTCCTCCCTGTGTGCGGAGAGCAGCTACGCGATCGAGGTCATCGCTCCCAGGGGCACAATCGTCATCCCGGTCCCGCCAGCTCCGGTTGCCGCCCGCGGCCTCTCGAGGTTCCGCATCGCGGACACCGTATTCGGAGCGCTCGCAAGATCCGGCCCGACCTGGTTCCCGCCTGCGGCTCGAGCTCCCCCGATGCCGGCCTGAGCTTCGGCAGCTACGCGAAGGACGGCACGCCTTTGTCTTCCTCGAGTTCCTGGTCGGCTCGTGAGGCGGCGGCCCCGACCGGGACGGGATGGATACTTGCACCGGAATGATCATCAACTACTCGAATACCCCGGCCGAGCTTCTGGAGACGGAGCAGCCGCTGCGCGTGGACCGGTACGCATTCGTGCCGGACAGCGGCGGGGCCGGTCACTACCGCGGCAGCCTGGCCATGGAGCGCCATCTGCGTGTCCTGGCCGACGAGGCGATCCTGCAGATCCGTTCCGACCGGCGCGACGTCCTGCCGTACGGACTCGAGGGCGGTTCGAGCGGTGCGCCCTCCAGCGTCTCGATTCTCCGAGCCGATGGAGAGGAACGCGAGTATCCCGCCAAGTTCCTGACCAACGTCACCAAGGACGACGTACTGAAGGTCAGGCTCGCCGGTGGTGGGTTACGGCGATCCGCGGTCGCGACCGCCGGAAGCGGTGCTGGAAGACGTCATCCACGAAGAGGTCTCACCAGGGGGAGCGGCCCGAGACTACGGGGTCGCGGTTCGGGGGACCCCGCCTCGGATCGACGCCGACGAGACGCTCCTGCTGCCCAAGGGGGGTCGGACCTGAGCTGAGCGTGGGGAGAGGGCTCCACGCCGCGGGCAGCGGTTCCATGATTGCGCCGCGTCGTCTAGTATGTACCGAGCCCGATCGATTCTATGCGCTCCACGGTGCAAGATCGGTTCGCGGCTCCGAACTCTAGGAGGTCCGCCATGCTTGATTCCGAAGCCCACCGTATCGCGACGCCCGAGGCGCTCCGCGCCGTGATCGGCGAGAAGATGCGCGGGATCGATCTGAAGAACACGTCCGCGCTCGACGAGTACTCCATCGACTTCATCCAGCGCTCGCCGTTCTTGGTCCTGTCGACCTCCGACGCGCAGGGCAACCAGGACACCTCGCCCAAAGGGGATGGTCCCGGGTTCGTGATCGTCGAGGACGAACACACGCTCGTGATCCCCGACCGCCCGGGGAACAAGCTCGTGTACGGTCTCTCGAACATCCTGGAGAATCCGCACGTCGGTCTGCTCTTCCTGCTGCCGGGCACGCCCGAGACCGTCCGCGTGAACGGGACGGCGGAGCTGACTTCGGATCCGGAGCTGCTGCAGCGCATGGCCGCGCGCGGCAAGCCCGCCGTGCTGGCGATCCGCGTGCGCGTCGACGAGTGCTTCTTCCACTGCGCGAAGGCGTTGATGCGCTCCAAGCTGTGGCAGCCGGACAGCTGGTCGGAGCGGGTCAAGTTCTCCTTTGGGAAGATGTTCACCAAGTGGTCGGGCGGCGAAGGCCCGAGCGCGGACGAGATCGACAAGCACGTCGAAGAGGACTACCGCACGAGGCTTTAGCGCGTCGGTATCGCCCCAGTAGACCAGACTCGGGAAGTCGCGCTCCGCGTTGGGGGAATACGAGCGGCCGGTGCAGGTCTGTCCCAGTCCGCCTTCGCCCTCCGGCGAAACGGGGATCTGGGCATAGAGACGGAACGTCGCATTGCTTTCCCCTCGCCGCGACGTGGCGCCGCGAACGCGCCAATGATACACGTGGCAGAAGGTTCTCCTTTTGAGATGGACCAGGCGGCAGGCCATGACAGCAGCAACGGAACTCTCGGATCGATCGCTGGGATGGCTCCGGTATCTGCACAGGAAGGCCCATACCCCCGACGACTGGAACCGCGAGGGCCGGCCACATCCGCACTGGGACGATCGGTCCGACCCGCCCATGGCTTCGTGGCCTCGCTTCGATCTCACCGACTCGAGCTACGCGATGGGCCTCATGGCGCAGATGACTCCCGCGTGGCGCGAGCCCTACGTCGAGGTGCTCGATCAACTGATCGAGCGTCACACGGGCTGGTGGTCGGCGAACGACTGGCTCACCCAGTTCGGTCACGATCCGGACCGCGCCGACTATCCGGACGTCTATCGACTCCTGATTCCCACTGAGCTCTGGGGGAACTACGACGTGCCCGGCTGGACGGCCAACGGTGTCGAACCCTGGGGCATCCAGATGGATCCCATCGCCGCAGACGGAATGCTCTTCTACAAGGGCTTCTTCCTGGTGCTCCTGGGTCTGCGGTCCATGATCGCGACGAACGATCGTTGGAACGAGCCGTTCGACATGATCCGGGACGGCGAGAACACCTTCCGCTGGTCGCACACGACGATCGCCTCACACCTGGCGAATCAGTGGAAGGAACGGCCGGAGGGCTGCCACTGCGAGAATACGAAGGTCTGGCCGCTCTGACTGAGCGGCGCGGGCCTCGGTCTGAGGCTCCACGACAACCGGCACGGGACGAGGCTCCACGCGGCGGCCTTCGATCCGTGGTGGGTCCATGCGCGGCGGGAGTATCTGGGCCTCGACAAGACCGATGTCCCGGGTGTCGTCACGGCCTACTACGACCCGCTCCTGAAGGTTCATCATCGTCTTCCCGTCACGTTCGCGCTGACCTACTGCTTCTACCTGGCACCGCAGGTGCCAGAGGAGGCTCGGCGTCTCTTCGACGCTGCGGCCGCAAGAGCCGGCATCTCGAGCGGCGGGCTCACCAACCTGAGGGATCACCGGATCAACGCCATCGCGTGGTTCCTCTCGCGCGAGTGGGGACTCGACGAGCTCGAGGCCGCAATCTGGAGCGGACTCGATGCGAACTACGAGCCGACATGGGACCGCGCCAGGGGCGAATTCACCTGGGGCCTCGGACTTGCCGAAGAGTACCCGCGCGGTCAGTACAACGGCTTCCTCGCCGCCGCCGAGGTCGTGAGCCCCGGGGCCTGGGCGCGTCTGTCCGAAGCGCCGCTCGCGAAGCAGCCCGGTCTCATCGAGGGCGTCGACTTCCCCACGCTCGCGCTCGCCGAAGCGCGTTGGGAAGAGAACGTACTCCGCCTTCGACTCCATCCGCAGAACGACGCTGTCGAGGGCCAGCCGACGCGCTTCCACATCACCGGGCTCGACGACCCTGGCCGTTGGCAGGTCGAGGGAGATGCGCGCCTTGCCTCGCAGGCCGGGGACCTCGTCGTCGAGACGTCGATCCGAGCTCACCGGTTGACGTTGCGACCCACAAGCAGAGATCAAACGCAGAGGGCTCGATAGCTAGTGGCCCCGATGCCAGCGCCCACCAGCCCAACCCGGGTGTGCGCTCTGGTCCGTCGCCACCCCGGGCTTCGGCGCGCGTTCATCGAGGTCGGAGAGGTCGGTACCAGCACAGAACGAGCCGGCCACCCCCGTCAGCACGAGAACGTGCACCGCGTCGTCCCGGGTGGCCTCGCGGATCAGACGCCCGTACTCGGCGTTCATAGCGAACGTCATCGCGTTCTTGCGCTCGGGCCGGTCGATCGTGAGCGTCGCAACGCGATCTTTGACCGCGCAATGCAAGTTGTCGTGCGCCATCAAGGTTCCCCTTTCATCGGTGCTAACGGACCGGATCGATCGGTGTCGGTGTCGTGCACCCGCGTTCGATGGCCTCGGCTGCGAGCAGGCACAGATCCTCGCGGTACAGGTCCGCGTAGACTTGGACGCCCGTGGGCAACCCGTCGGACACGCCAGTGGGCAGCGCGACTGCCGGCAGGCCGAGAACGTTCCCGGGCGTGATGAAGCCGACGGTGTCCACGAAGAGCTGTGCCCCACTGTCGGGCTCCAGGTCGGAATCGATCGGCCAGGGCAGCTGAGTCCAGGTCGGCCCGATCGCAACGGTGTGCTCGGTGAGAAACGCCGACCAGCGCCTGCGCAGGCGCCGGCGCTCACTGTGCACGAGCGCAAGAGGAAGCTTGGGGGCGCCGAGGAGCTCCTGAAGGCTCAGCATGTACCGGTATACGGGCGGGCTCAGCAGCCCCTCCGACTCCTCGAAGCCGCCCTCTCCCATCAGGATCTTGCCCCAGATCTCGGTGACGCGTTCGAGCTCCGGAGCCTCGACCTCTTCCACCCGCCAGCCCTGATCGGCCAGCAGCGCGCCCGCGCGGCGAATCTCGGCAGTGGTCGCGGCGGGCAGCTCGCAACCGGGCACGTCGGTGACCAGCGCAGCGCGGCGGGGGTTGGGAACGGGGCCCTCGAGTGGGGTATCGACCGACTGCGGATCGTCGGGGTGCCTGCCCGCGAGGATCGCAAGCCCCTGCCGCAGGTCGCCGACCGAGCGCGCCATGGGACCGTCGGTCAGCAGCGCGGCCGACAGCCCCATGTCCACGGGGTCGATCGACAGCACGAAGGGGATGCGACCCAGGGACGGCTTGAGGGACGCGATCCCGCAGCAGTAGGCGGGATTGCGGAGCGAGCCGCCGATGTCGTTCCCCAGGCCGAACGGCGTCATGCCGGTCGCGAGGGCAGCCCCCTCACCGCCGCTCGAGCCGCCCGGCGTCAGAGCTCCGTTCCACGGGTTGCGGGTGCGGCCGCGCAGCGGATTGTCCGTGTCCAGGCGCGAGCCCATTTCGGGCAGGTTGGTCCGAGCCAGCGGCACTGCACCCGCCCGCTTCATTCGCTCCACGATGGGTGCGTCCTGTCTGGGCATCGCGTTGGCGCGGGAGGGCAGGCCGTCCGTCGTGGGCGTGCCCAGGAAGTCGATGTTCTCCTTGATCGTGAACGGCACCCCGTGAAACGGACGCGCGCGCTCTGCGGCGTCGGCGCGGTCGGCCGCGTCGGCCGCCTCCAGTGCGGACTCGCGGAGGATCAGCGTGACCGCGTTGACGTAGTCGTTGACCTCGTCGATGCGCGCGAGGTGCGCCTCGACCACCTCACGGCTCGACACATCGCCCACCCGAATCAGGCCGGCGAGCTCCACGGCGGTTCTTCGGCAAAGCGCGTCCACGGCGCCTCCTGTGGCTCGGTGAAGGGTTCAGTCTACTCGGAAGGCGTCGGTGTCGCGGTTCCCAACTCGACCTCGCGAATCAGGTCTCGATCCTGCTGTACGTGGAGATGGCCTCCGATGGGCTTCGTCAAGCGCCCGGTAACGTTTCCCGTCGACTTCGGGAGTTGAGCCAGAGGAGCGCGAAGCCCGGGATCGAGATCACGGCCGCGTGAAGCAGGCCTATCGGCCAGCCATGGCCGTTGGGGCTTGCCTCGCTCCAGACGATGTGGCTGAAGGCGACGTAGAACGCGTACGCCGCGGTGGCGGGCAGCGCCCATGACTGGCACGTCCAGAACGCCCACGCGCCGACGGCGAACATCGCCCAATGGATCGGCGCGGTCCAGCGCGCCGCAGCGCCGGTCACCTCGAACCCGAGCCACACCTCCACGTTCCCGTACTCGGGGTACAGCAGGTCGCGCGACACGTTCACCAGCAGGCTCAGCACGAAGAAGGCGGCGATCGCGGTCATCCACCACGGTCGTTGCATCACTGGAGAGATTCCTTCACATCGTGATTCCATGGGGTTAGTTGGTAGCGGAGACAGGACTCGACCGGAACACAGCACCCGTTGGCTCGCCCGAGAGATCCGCATCCCGTTGGAGCTATAGATGGCTGATGTGCGCGCTGGACCGCGACGGCCAGCGCCGCATCGCCACGGCGCGAAGCCTGGGCATCACCCGCGAATGCCTGTACAAGTAGAGACATCGACTGTTACGTGATCCTGTAGGAGGCCCATCCGGATGGGGCAGGGGGATCTGAAGACGAGGAATGACGGGATGCGCATTTGCAGGGGAGCGGCTCGGAGCGCCTAGTTGATGTAAACAGCCAAGAATTCTTCAACACCGAAGTGTGTACGATAGGGACCTATGCTCTCCCCCGAGGAACTGGTCCGCCGAGCCCGCGCCCGCTTCGCGCGACAGCGTCCGAGTCAGCCGCAGCCGAACGCCGGCCGTTCTTGACTGCGCTTCTTTCGGGGACGAGAATCTCCGCCATGAAGATAGTCGTCACAGGGGCTACTGGCTACATCGGTTCCCACACCGTCGCGGCGCTGCGCGGTGGGGGCTACGACGTGCGGGTGTTGATCCGCTCACCCAAGAAGCTCGAGCGCGCGCTCGAGATGCACGGGCTGTCTGCATCCGATGTAGAGGTCGTCGAGGGTGACATCACCGACGCGGGTATCATCAAACGCGCGCTCGATGGATCGAACGCGGTCCTCCACGTGGCAGCGGTGTTCAGTCTCGATCCGAACCTCGAGTCCGAGATGGCCAGGGTGAACCCCCAAAGCACCGAGCTCATCTTGCGCACCGGACGTGATCTGGGCCTCGACCCCCTGGTTTACGTCTCAACGGCAGGCGTCTTCATTCCCCCGCCAACGACCACGGTGGAGGGCGCGGGTCCCGTTTCCACCGGATGCGGTCCCTATACGCGCAGCAAGGTGGCCGCGGAACACGTCGCGCGCCGGCACGCGGAAGAGGGCGCGCCGGTCGTCACGATCTACCCCGGGGCGGTGCTCGGTCCGCGAGACCCGAATGAAGGGCTCAGCGATTCCATGGCGCTGATGCGCGACATCTTCAAGGGTCGTCTTCCTGCGCTGCCGCGTCCGTGCACGCTTCCCATCGTCGACGTTCGCGACGTGGCCGGCCTGGCGGCAGCGGTGATGACCCCGGGCCAGGGCCGGCGCCACTACCTTCTGACCGGCTCCCTGGTCGACGTCCGTGACGTCGTGGGCAACCTGAACGAGATGACCGGTCGCAACCTCCCCACCTGGCCGGCGCCGCGCGCGTTGCTCCGGATCGCAGGGCGGGTCTTCGACTGGGTGGCGCTGCGGACGGGCAAGGCGATGCCGTTGGCCTCCGAGTCGGTCAACATGATGCTCGAATCGGCCGACCGCCCAGAGGTCTCGTTCGACCAGGGGCCGGCCACCAGCGACTTCGGCTTCCCCAAAACCCCGCTCGAAGACACCCTGAGAGACACAGTCCAGTGGCTGTACGGTGCCGGTTACATCACGGCCGCCGAGGCGGGCAAGCTCGCCTAGCCTGTCACCGGGCGGAGGATAGGCCGCCCCCTGCGGTGTGGCCTTCCGCTTGTTTAACAGCGTCGGCACCTCCCCGAACCCATTGATTTCGCGGCTCAATACCTCGCCTGCTAAGGGCAGAACCTCCACATGATGAAGGAGTTGGACCCCCTGAAGGGCAAGCAGGTCAGCGACACGGCCATCTGCGGCAAGTCCGCGCGGCGCGGCTGGCGCATGACCTGCGACGTCCCGCTCGCCAACTGCTGCGGAAACTGCTCCAAGGCTTCAGAGGCCCTCCCTCACACTCGCTCAGGCCCAATCTAGAGACCACTCAGGACGGGAAGAGTGTGTCGAACTGGGCGTTTACCTGGTTGGCGATCTCTCCCGTAAAACTTCCGTCGGCCACGAGTTCGTGCACCTTCAGGAAGTACTTGTCCTGCCCGCCGGGGATACTCCAGTCGACCATCTTGGCTACGGTCTGCCCCACGTTCTTGAACGTGTGCAGCGTGTTGCGGGGTATGAAGGCAACGGTTCCGGGCCCCGCGGTTTTCTTCACGTCGCCGATCTGTAGTTCGTAGGTACCCTCGACCACACAGAAGTACTCCTCCTGATTGCGATGAAAGTGAGGGGGTACCACGGCTCCGGGTTCATGTTCGACAAAGAGGGCGGAGAATTCGCCGCCGGTATCCTCGGTGCGCAACAACACCTTCATGTTCAGACCGAAGGGTTGAATCGCCTGCCCATCCGCGGGCGTGACGACCAGCGGCTTTAGTTTTGTGCTCATACCTACCTCATCTTTTGGGTTTCGCTCGTCCAGCGGGGTCCATCACACGGGATCCCGCCCCCTCTGTCAATCGGACATTATGGACTGGGGTGTTCGGTCGGTTGGCGTCGAAGGCTGTCCATTATACTCGGCGCTCGGCGGGCTCGGCGCTGCTGCTCGGCCCCGCGGCTTCCACGGCGCGAATCGCCGGGACGAAGAGCGCGAGCGTGACCGGCGTCGAGACCGCAAGGAACCATCCGACCCAGCTCCAGCCGCGCGCAATGAGCGCGCCGGTCAGCACGGGTCCAATCGCGATGCCCACACCGAGCGCGCCGGTGCCCGCGACCGTCCACAGGCCCCGTCGGTCGAGGGCGGCGAGTGTTCCGAGCAGGTACGGCAGCGTGAAGTAGAACGCAAAGCCCCAGGCCACATTGGCGGCGATGAACGGGGCCTCTCGGGGACCGCGATCAGGACCAAGTCTGTCTTGCGCTCCTACCCTATGGAACGGAGTCTACGAGGGTTTTTCGGGTTCTGACATTGGCCTTTCCGTCCGATCGAGTCGTCCGAGGGCCCGGGGGCGGGGCCTTCAAGCGGGTGGTGCGCCAGTGCGGCCGGGGTTGAGCGCGGCCGGTGCCCAACGGAGGCGCACGACTGGGATGCGGCGCGCATCAGGCCTGCAGCGCGAGCGGCGGGCGAGGATCCGACGATCGTCTCTCTAGAGGGCGTCGACGAACGGCAGCTCGGGCTGTCCGATCGGGCGCGCTGGGGCCACGGGTGGAGGTCGCGCGGAGCGTCCCAGACAGCGGAGTATGTCCTCGACGACGCGCATCCCTTCGGGCGCCGACTCCGCGCGTCGTGGAGCCGCGTTGGGGCGCCCGGCATCCGTCGCGTGTGCTTCTGAGCCGCGACAGTCGCTGTGGACCTGGGCCGCAGGCAGTGGCTCGTCCCGCGCCGGCTCTGCAGCAAGGGCTGCGGCGTTCTCGGCAGCGGGAGTTGTGGTGGCCACTCTCGTCATGGCGGTCGCCGCTTACAGGGAGAAGCGGCAGGTTCGTTGGGACGCGGAGAAACTGGACGTAGTCTGATTGTCAGTCGAGGATCGTGACGCCAATGTTGCGGAATTCCAGGAGACCATGCTCCGCCTGGATGCCGATGTGCCCGCGGAGGTTCTTGATGTCGCGGGCTGAGGTGATGAGCTCACCGTTGAGCTTGACCTTGAGGTCCTCCCCGTCGCAGGTGATCTCGTAGTGATTCCACTCGCGCGTCGGCCGGTAGGCCCTGGCGAGGGCCTCGAGGTCTGATTCGTGCACGAAATCGGGAGCCCCGTAGGGGATCATGGTCGCGAGGGGGTACTGTCCGGTGATCGTATCCATGCACTGGACCTGGTAGCCGTTGTCCGGCCAGCCGTTTTCGTCGTCCTTACTGGTGGGACCGGTACGAACAAAGATGCCGCTGTTCGCCTGTTCCTCGAGGAAGCGGAATTCCATCTCCAGGATAAAGTCGCCAAACTCCTGTACCGAGCGCAGCCAGCCGGTGCCCCTGTTGACCACCAGGAGACCGTCGCGGACTGAGAATTGCCCGTCAGACTCGATTACCCAGCCATCGAGATCCTTGCCGTTGAAAAGCGGTCGTGTAGCGTCGCGGCCAGTGTCATTGCTCGAGTCATCGCTCGGACCGAGACAACCCGCGTTCAACGAGACGAGAGTGAGGGCGACGAGAAAACTGATCGCAACAGGCACAAACAGAGCGAAACCAGGGATACCGCAAGCCCTTGATTTTCCTAACGCAGGCGAACAGACCGCAACGGGATGCAGTGTCAGGGACGAATTCGCAATCAGCAGGTCAGGCGTCGAGCATGTCGCGGTTTGGGCTGCGCGAAACATCGCTCGGCGGCCAGGCGCTCGACGCACTAGAAGTGTCGTGGGAACCCTCACTCTAAGCGGAAGATAGGAGGCTCAGGAACATCCGGGGAACTCGGGTGCGTGGTCGAGGGCCAAGAGCAAAGGATCATAAGAGCGGCGGTCGTTAGGATCGAAACTGTAGCCGATGGCTACGAGCTTGCCGGATTCAGCGATGAGGTGTTCGATGTGTAGAGCCCCATCCAACGACTTCCGCTCGACGACGCTCATGATTGGCGGAGTGACTTCGTGTTTGCCTTGTCGCTCGCGTAGCACGCCGCCGATTTCTCTGCGAAGGATGCGAAATTCCGCATGCTCGAGTCGATCCTGACCCCGTGGCGTCTGAAATGGTATTCGCGCGGCGCGCTGTTCGCGCTCGCCGTCGCCTTTTTCGTCGTATGGTCTCGGGAACCGGTACCACCACGATCACCGGGCGGATCGGCGGCGACTATCCGGTGTTCTATAGCGCCGGCCAAATCATCGCAGATGGCGGGGGTGTGGGTCGCCGCCGGCGCCACCGCGATCGTATTGTACGGGCTCAACAGCTTCGTGATGGGACCGGCCTGGGTCGCCGACTGGTTCGATCTGGAGATGGCGTTTTCCGGCTTCGACGTCCAGTTCAATCTCGCCGAACTGGTGTCGTGGCAAGGTGTGGCTCAAGCCCTGGTTGGCGACGGTAACCGCTTTGCTGTCGTATTGGGCTGGCGCTTCAGCGTCGCGACCATTGTTGCCCTGTCGTGGGTGTGGTTTCGCGGCGGCCGCGAGGCCGATTTCAGCGCGCAATTGGGCCTGGCGAGCGTCGCGATTGTGCTGATTTCGCCGCGTACCTTGTTCTACGATGGTGGCATCGCGTTGATCGCCGTTGTTGCGCTCCTGCACCGGCTGGGCCGATTGAATGCCAGCCTTATCTTAGTCATTTGGGTGGGCGCGTTCCTTCAGGTAGTATCACCACAGGTCGGGGTCAGCCTGTCGTTCCTGCCGTTGATTCTCATCCTGATCCCGGCGATCATGTATCTCTGGCCGCAAGCGGTAAAAAGAGTGGAGGCGCAAGCGGCCTGATTGCAGCTGTCAGAATCACATTGGCGGCAGCCAATAGAGGGAGAGAACATTATGACCGCACAAGCGGAATCGCAAAAAGCGTTTCGCCTCGAAGAGGCGACAATCGATGAGTTACACGCGGCAATTAAGGATGGACGAACCACCGTCGTCAAAGTGGTGCAGCACTATATCGACCGCGTGCGGGCCTATAACGGCGTCTGCAGCATGCTGGTCACCGAAGACGGCATATCGGTGGCGCCAGCGCGCGGGGTTGTGCGCGGTGGTGCACCGATCGAGTTTCCCACCGAGACTATCAAGGCCTCGGAAATCCTGCCCGACATGGACAAATACAAGGGGCCGCCGTTGGAATTTGGCCGTATGGAGGCGACCTCGTCGAAGTCCGACGTCGACCAGCAGTTCGGCATTATTGCCGGCATGCCCAATGCCGGTCAGGTAAACGCATTGGCGACTCTCAACATCCGCGGCGAACGCTCGGTGACCTGTTGGGGCGAATACGATAAGCATCCGGACGACGGCCCGTTGCCGGCCGGCGCGCCGCCGATCTGTGAAGTGTTCCGCCAGCAACCCGATGCGCTCGAGCGGGCGGCCGAACTCGACGCGGAGTTTAGCACCAACCCTGATCTGGAAAAAATGCCGATGTACGGCGTTGTGTTTTCGTTCAAGGACCCTTACGACACCAAGGATATGCGCTCGACCGGCGGCGCCGATGCCGCTTACGACA
This sequence comes from Myxococcota bacterium, assembly GCA_965247115.1. Classification (GTDB taxonomy): domain Bacteria; phylum Myxococcota_A; class UBA9160; order SZUA-336; family SZUA-336; genus JAUXJB01. The sequence continues at coordinate 820,016 of CBDFGR010000002.1, read as the reverse complement.
ACGATTTTCCGGCGCGCGACCATGTGCTGGTCGAGCAGTTGCGTGACAAAGGCGCGATCATCTTCGCCAAGGCGGTAGCCACCGAATATAACGGCCGGGCCGGCGATCCCGGCGGAGCCGTTGGCGATCCCAGCGGCGGCCACTCCCCCGAAAAAGTGTTGCCCTCGGTCCTGGGCTACCAGCGCACGACTTGGGGCGGCAACCCGTCCAATCCGTACGACACCACACGGGCGGCCTCGCTCGGCTCGAGCGCGGGCTCGGCGGTGTCGGTGTCGACCAACTTGGTGATGGCGAGCCTGGGCGAGGAGACCCGCGCGTCGACCCGCGGCCCGGCCAATCACAACTCGGTCGCACTGATCCTGCCCCACAAGGCGCTGCTCGGCTTCAACGGCGGTGCGATAGGCGCCGACATCTACTGCGACCGCGCCGGCATCATGTGCCGAACCATCGGCGACTGTGCCAAGGTGCTCGACGCGCTCAAGGATCCCACGGTCGGCTACTACGACTCGCGCGATCCCTACACCACGGTGCCGCGCTCGTCTGTGCTCGACGGGTCATACGCCGACAATGCCACAGGATCGGGCGCCAAGGGCTCGCTCAAGGGTGTGCGTCTCGGCGTGATCCGCGAATCGCTCGTTTATCCGGAGGACTCGAAGACGGAGGAGCCGATCGTCACCGCGGCCAACGCCCAGATAAAGGCGATCCTCGGCGACCACCTCGATGCCACTCTTGTCGAATCGTCGGACCGACTGGCCAAGCCGGATCCGGACATGGAGCAGATGACGGTCGATTTTCGCCAGGCGCTGGCGCGTCTAGTACCGGTGTTCATGCCCGATATTCTGTTCCGCCTTGGTGCCGACGGCCAGCCGCTGTTCAAAGAGTTCGCCGACGCCGTCACGCCAACCGAGTTCCAGCCCGGCAAGGTGTTTGGCTCCGGTACCATGGCGCCGATTGACTACATGGTGGCGCTGGCCGATGCGCGCATCGAGCCGCCGGCCAATTTCGACATCGGCACTGTGCAGCAGCAACAGCTGTCGACGACCTTCCGCTACCACATCTCCCAATATCTGTCGCGCCGGGCGGAGGACTGGCGGGCCGCCGGGTTCGATGAGACTCTCGCCGACTGGGCGGCGCTCAACGCCCGCTCCAAGTTCTGGGGCGACGACCAGCGCGCCGCCTTCTTGAACTGGGAGGAGATCACCGACCCGCGCAATCCGCTCGACGGACGCCAGGGCGTCAACGAACGCATCATGCTGCGCGAGTTGCTGCGCCGGGTCGACATGATGGTGATCCTGGAAAACAACCTCGATGCGCTGGTGCGCTTGCACTCGCCGTGGCCGCCGGGAATCATCGGCGGACCGCACCAGTACAACATTCCGCACAACATCACAGCGGAAAGCCTGTACGGACCGAATGCCGGCTTGACCGAGGTGCTGATCCCGGCAGGTTATGTCACAACCGCGTACGATCCGGTATTCGTCCTCAGCGACGATGCCACGCGCTATGTCTGGTCGCCGTCGAATACGCCGACAACGGTTCCCTATCCCGGCCTGCCGTTTTCGCTGGTGTTTCGCGCCGAGCCCGGCAAGGAGGATATCTCGTTGCGGATCGCTTCCGCCTACGAAGCTGCATCGGAACGACGCGTGGAGCCGCCCGATTTCGGCCCGCTGCCTGACTAGTCAGTCTGTTTCGCTTAGTCGACGTGCGGCGCCCAGCAGCGATGGCAGATTGCTCGTGTTGTGATTCGGGCCATAAACTCCTGCGGGCAAATTCGTTGTTGGATCACCGAACGCGAGCCGAAGTCGGACCACCGGCGGTTTGCCGACGAGCTGTTCCACGTCGGCATGGCGCGGGCTGCGGTAGTCGTCCCGCGCACGCAACTAGTCGAGATGGAAGGCGAATCCCTGGAGCCGACGAGCGGACTCGAACCGCTGACATGCTGATTACGAATCGCCCCCGACGGCACGCCGCGGGACGACATGGGACGCCGGATCAAGGGCTTGGAGGGCGGCAGCCGTCCCACCTTGAACCGGGCTGTGCCGTTCCCGCTGCTACATCGTTGTTACATAGCTGCCCGTCGGGCAACAGGCTCGAGTCGGGGATCCCCGCAGCTCCCTCCACCAGCGCCCGTCCGCGCCCGCGTAGACCCTATCGGCCTCACGCAGGTAGTTGACGGGAAGCGTCCGCCCGCTGGGCAGCGTCACGAGCATGACCCGACGCGCCCGCTCTCCGTCGGGGCGCTGGCGTAGCTCGAGCTCCACCCGGGGATTCGCGACACGGCTCTGGTAGAACAGCCAGCCGAACGCGAGCGCAGACAGCACCGCGATCCCGACCGCGGCATACTTCACCCTAGTCGGTCGGCTGGGAGCCGAGGCGCTCCAGGATCTGGCCCAACCGCTCGAACTCCTCGCCGTAGCGGGCCCAATCGCCCTCGCGCTGCGCTCGGATGGCCCGCTGGTAGTGCAGCTGAGCCTCTCCGGCCAGGTCGGTTCCGTCCGCTGTCCCCAGATCGGGGCGGAACTCCTCGGGGGCCGCTACGAGCGCCCGTCCGTCGCTCGGGAACATCCGCTCGAGGGCCTGGTCGAGCGACTCCTCCATCACGATCTGGTTCCGGTAGGCGACCATCACCCGCTTCATCTCGGGGATGCGGCCCCCGGCCGCCCGCAGGTAGAGCGGGCGGATGTAGATGAGCGACTCCTCGATCGGGATGACGAGGAGGTTGCCCTGGATCACCTCGGACCCCTGCTGGTTCCAGAGCGTGATCTGAGGCGCGATGTCCTGGTCCTGGTTGATGCGGGCCGCGATCTGGTTCGGACCGAACACCACTGTCTGCTTCGGGAACTGGAAGGTGGCCAGCTGCCCGTAGTTCTCCCCGTCGCTGCGCGCGACCATCCACGCGGCCAGGTTCTCCTTCTGGCGGGGCGTGAACGGCAGCATCTGAATGTACTCGGCCCCCGACTCACCCGGGAGCTTCATGATGGTGTAGTAGGGCTCCATCCGCCGCGACTCGAGGCCGTCATCGATCGACGGGATGTCCCACTGGTCCTCACGGTTGTAGAAGACCGCGGGGTTCGTCATGTGGAACGTCGAGAACATCGCCGCCTGAATCCCGAAGATGCCGGGCGGGTAGCGCAGGCGCGTGCGCAGGTCGTCCGCCATCTCCCCGAGCGGTGTGAAGAGGCCCGGGAAGACGCGATCGAGTGTCGCCGCGATCGGGTCGTCGGGGTCCAGCAGGTGGAACGTCGTCCTCCCGTCGTAGGCGTTGATGGTGACCTTCACGGAGTTGCGGATGTAGTTGAGATCGTTCGCGGCGGGGGTCGAGTAGGGGTAGCTGCCGCTGGTGGTGTAGGCGTCCTGGACCCAGACCAGACCGCCTCCGGAGATCGCCAGGTAGGGGTCCGGATCGTAGGTCAGGAAGGGGGCGATCCGCCGCACGCGCTCCGAGATCCGGCGATACAGCATCACGCGCGTCTCCGGCGTGAGGTTCGGCGAGAAGAGCGTGTCCGTGGACCGGAACCGGATCGCGAACATCAGCCGCCGGAAGAGCCCACCCAAGACGACGCCCCCGTCGCCCTCGTACCGCGTGAACTTGTTGTCCTCACCCTCGGGGTAGTCGAACTCCTCGGTCTTGGTGTTGACGAAGACGTGATCGCTCGAGAGCTCGCCGTAGTACACCGCGGGCTGCGTGATCTCCAGGCCGACCGCGGACTTGGGCGGCAGGTCCTTGATGAACAGGACGGGCAGCCCCTCGGGCGTGACCTGATTCACGGGCCCGAGGGTCAGCCCGTAGCCGTGGGTGAAGGTGAGCCGTTCGTTGATCCAGGAGCGGCTCGGCAGGCTCTCCGAGTTGAGCTCCCGCGCTGACAGCATGATCTGGCGGTACTCGCCATCGATCGTGTACCGGTCATTGTCGACCGACACGAAGTCGTAGTACGTGCGGATCTCCTGGATCTGCCCGAACGTGTCGAGCAGCGGCTGGTCGTTCCAGAGCGGCACGTTGTCGAGGGTCGCCCGGTTGTTCTCGAGGTCGTCGAGCGTCAGACGCGCCTCCCCCGAGAGCGGCCGCTCGACCACGCCGTCCAGCCCGAACGCGTCCCGCGTCATGGCGATGTTGTGGATGATGTAGGGGGTCTCGCGAACCTGCTCGTTCGGGGCGACCACGAAGCGCTGGATGACGGCCGAGTACGCGGCCCCGCCGAAGGCGACCACGAGGTAGAGGCCCGCCGCTCCCGCAGCCGGCCACAGACGCTGGAGCCGCACCTGAAAGAGGGCCAGCGCCGCCCCAATCAGGCAGGCGGCAATGAGGAGTCGCAGGGCCGGCATGCGCGCGTGGACGTCCGCGTACGAGGCGCCGAAGACGGTTCCGGAGTCCGTGGTCAGGAGTTCGGGGATCCGGAGGTAGGTCCCCACCGCCAGCAGCAGCAGGACCAGGGCCCCCAGCACGGACAGGTGACGTGTGACCATGCGGGTCGCCACGACCCCGCGGGCCGCGTCGAACGAGAGGTTCCCCGACGCGCCGTGGGCACCCGCTACGCCCGCTGCCGCGAGGAGGACCGTGACCAGCGCCAGGCCCTGAACGAACTGGTAGAACGGCAGCTGAAAGATGTAGAAGGCGGTGTCGTTCCCCAGGATCGGATCGGTCGACCCGAACGGCACGGCGTGGCGCCATAGCAGCCAGGTCTCCCACTGCGACGAGGCGTAGAGGGCGATCAGGAATGCGAGCACGCCCGCGCCGAGGTAGACGAACACCTTGATCCGGGTCAGGTCGACCGAGACGATGCGCGGCCCAGCCTCGCCCATGACCCGGAACTCGCGCCGCCGCAGCGCCCCCTGCGCCAGGTAGAAGTTGGCGGCGAGAACGCCGAACGCCAGCACGAACGCGATCGACCCGAGCGCGAGCCGCGCCGTGATCGAGCGCAGGAACACCTCCAGATAGCCGACCTGCGCGAACCAGATCCAGTCCGTATAGAACTTGATCAGCGCGGGCACGACGGTGATCAGAACGAGGATGCCGAAGAGGATCAGGGCGCGTGAGCGTTGCACGGGGCTAGTATAGACGAGAGAGTTTTGTCACGAGGAACGGAGACCTGCGGCGAGACCTGCGGTTCCGCACGGGCTCACGCTCCCTGTGGGAAACTCGGCGGACGACACAAAGTCCGCTGGGCTCCGAGACTCCCTTGGGCTGAGGGCGCTCGTTCGGATCGACGAAATTCTCTGAGCGGCCTGCGAAGTCCCCGAGCAGCTGTGCCTGAGTCCCTTCTGGCGGACGAGCAGTCTGCCTCGCCTGAGCAGAGAACGCCCACGATCTTTCGGACGCTAGGTCCGCCTCCAAACCGCCACCGTCAACGCGACTAGTGCGCCAACTCGCATCGGGTTGAAGCAGAGGTCTGCCCGGCCCGAGGCGTGGCGTCCCCTTCACTTTGCGTTCACGGCCGACGATGCGCAGATCGAGGCGGTCGCAGCGCGGCTGCGTGACCGCCATATCGACGTCTCGGGTCCCGTGACGCACGACTGGATGCCGGCACGATCAATCTATTTCGACGATCCCGACGGGCATCAACTCGAGGTCTGTGCGCCGCGTCGGGAATAGGAGATATTTCCCCGTGCCTGCGTCAACGCAACAGTTGGAGCATGGCTTTGTCGGCGCGTGGTAACAACTTGACCGGATCCAGCTGCAGACTGGCCAGTGCGGTTGCGGCAATTTGCGATTGTTTCCAGCGCCCCTTGGTCAGACCCTTCGAATGGATGGAAGGCCCAATGGCCGCAAGCCAGATTTCGTTGGACCCCACTACGCCGTCAGGCGCATCCAGAATGCCGCGTTTGGCGGTGGCGGCGGCACTGGCGTGATGGGGCCAACCATCCGGCGTATTTCCTCTACCGTGATCTGTGGTGATGATCAGCGTGGTGCGGCCGTCATAAAAGGGCGAAGTCTGCAGCCAATCCCACAAGCCTGACAGCATCTGATCTGTCCGGTGTGCCGCATCAACGTAGCGGTCGTAACTGCGGTCATGGGCAAAGTCATCGGTTTCACCATAAGCGATATAGAGTACGCGGGGGCGCTGACGCCTGAGAGCCTCCATGGCGTATCCATGGGTGATGAAATCAACCCTAACGGCCGACCAAAGCCTGGGCGCTTCAGCGGAGACCTTATTTAACCAACGGATCTGTTCGCTTGCAGCAGGCGTTTCGATTGCGAACCCGGCATTCACCGGGATTCCACTGCGTTGGGCGTTGATGATATAGGGAAAGACCTTCCAGGAGCCAAAGGCCAACACACGGCCTGTGAAACCAGTCATGCCATTCAGAATTTCCAAGAATGTGACATTCGCGTTCCAGTTGGGATCGTTGGAATCGATGGCAGGATCGGCTCGCCCAGTGAGAATTTCGTTGTAGCCGGGGTAGGAAAACCACCAGGAGTTGCTGACATCCATATAGCTTTCGTGCTCTCGGTCTCCGACCAGCACACCTTCGGAGGCGATCACCGACCACAGAAATGGAAAAAGCCGTTGACGCCGTTTGCTTCGTTGTTCGTGCCAGTAGGTTTTCTTCAGCAGCTCGGGGTTTCGGGAATAGCGACTGTCCTCGATCAATTTGGGGTCGACGCCATCAAACACTTCCTGCCAACGAATGCCATCCACGGTCACTAGAACGAGATTTCCCAAAGCGTCTTCCGCCATGGCGGTGGGGTACGGGAGGAGGCAGACCAACAGGAGTGCCGTGACGAGGCGAAAGTTTCGATCAGGGAAATTCATTTCGACAGCGTATCATCCGCAACAGGTAGCGGGGCAACGAACAACAACGTAGCAGGATGGTCTGAATGCCAGGCAACCACAATTTCGGAGTCAGCTACAGCCAGAAAGATGCGGAGTACTTCGAAAAGCGGGGCTTGAAGCGCCATGCCGGAGTCTGGTCGCTGTGGGCACTGGGCGTGGGCGCGGTGATCTCCGGCCACTTCTCGGGTTGGAACATCGGCTTGGCGGTGGGTGGTTGGGGAGGCATGTTCATCGCCACGGTAATCATCATGGTGATGTTTCTCGGGCTGGTCTTTTCCATTGCGGAAATGAGCCCGGCGCTGCCGCATACCGGTGGCGCCTATTCCTTCGCCCGTACCGCCATGGGTCCCTGGGGCGGCTTTCTGACCGGCCTGGCCGAGAATGTGGAATACGTGCTGACACCCGCGGTGATCGTCTTTTTCATTTCATCGTACTTGAGTCAGATATTCGAAACGCCGATGGAGCTGCTGCCGGTCTATTGGGCGCTGGCTTACGCCCTGTTCGTGGCGCTGAATGCAAGGGGAGTGGCGCTCTCGTTCAGGGTGACGGTGTTTGTCACCCTCGCGGCACTGACAAGCCTCGCTGTTTTCTGGGTGTCCGCGATACCGCAGTTCGACTTTTCAGGGGCGGCGCTTGATATCGCGCGAGGCGGGGGTTTGTTGCCTGGTGGCCACGGTCCGTTGCTACCGTTCGGATTTTCCGGGGCGCTGACCGCATTGCCCTTTGCGGTGTGGTTGTTTCTTGCTATCGAGCAGTTGCCTCTGGCGGCCGAAGAGTCGCGCGCGCCGCAGCGGGACATTCCTCGCGGAATCATTGCCGGGATGTTGACGCTGATGCTGTCAGCGTTTCTGATCTTGTTTTTGAATCCCGGCGTTATAGGGGTGGGGTCTCACGCGCTCGGTCAGTCCGCCGAGCCTTTATTGGATGGATTCCGGGCCATCTACGGAGGTGAAACGGCCAAGTTACTCGCGCTGATCGCGGTGGTGGGCCTGATCGCTTCGTTTCACACCATCATCTTTGCCGAGGGTCGACAGATCTATTCGTTGTCTCGGGCGGGCTACTTCCCGACCTTTCTCTCGCTCACGCACGGGGATCGCAAGACGCCCCATGTTGCCATGGTCACAGGCGCACTTCTTGGCCTCGCCGTTATGCTGGGCGTCTGGTTTCTGATGGGCGCGGAGCGGGGTACGGCAATCATTGGCGGCACCCTGCTGAACATGGCCGTGTTCGGCCATGTTCTCCTACATCATGCAAGGCGTGAGCTTTATCCGATTGCGTCGCAATCAGCCGAGTATCGATCGACCGTATAGGAGCCCCCTGGGGCAACTCGGCGCGTACGTTACCGTTGTCATCGCGGCGATAACGCTGGCGTTTCAACTGGGTGATGCGACCTATCGTACAGGTGTTATCGGCGTGGCCGTCTGGTTCATGCTGGGCGCCGCCTATTTTCATTTCTTCGGGCGTCACCGGTTGGTGATGTCGCCGGAAGAAAAATTTGCGTTGGAACAGAATTCGAAATAACGCACCCAGCTGGAATCAAGCACTCCGTTATTGTGGCGTTCCGAAGGAAGGAGGATCGCGATGAGCCATGTCGTGATCGTTGGTGCGGGTCCGGACCCGCGGGTGCAAACCGGCAAAGCCGCCTTCGATTTCTCGGCGACCTGCTGATGGCAAGGCGATGTCGCCTGCCGCGCTGGTCTGCGCCCGTGCCTAAGGTGGGAGCGCCCCTCGGGGGCAGAGGCGGCTCAGGATGCGCTGGCTGATCAACCCTTCCTGCGGCTCCGCAGGAACTCCGCGAGCTTCTTCTCGAGGACCGGCCGGAGTCCACTGTCGACCTCGAGCGGACCACCACTCGATCCGGTGAGCTCAGGGCGCGGACGTCCCGCATCCCGAGCCACTGCTTCGAGAGCCTGATCTGCATCGTGGCGTTGCCGCCCAGTGCGGACTTCATCATCGCGGCGTGCAGCTTGTCGTTCCGCGTCGCGCGCGCCTTGGCTACGTGATTCGCATCCACGTTGAAGCCAGCGCCAACGAGGAAGACGAAAGTCATCTAACAGGCTTCACTCTCTTGAAGAAGTCGGCCGAGCAGAGTGGCTAAATGCCGCTTGCCCGCGGGTTCCCATGTGGTTCCCGTGCCTACGATGCGCGCGGCTATGGCACCGAGCTAGCGACTCGAAGCCGAGATCTCGTGGAGGCGTTCCTGGATCTGGCTCTCCGGCAGCCACTGGCCGTTTACCACGACACCGGTGCGTCTTGCGACGTTGGCCACATCCTCCAGCGGGTTTCCGTTGACGAGAATGAGGTCGGCCCGCTTGCCGACGGCGACGGTCCCGGTGGTCTCTGTCGTTCCTAGATACTCCGCGACACGCCGCGTGCCCGACGCGAGAACTTGATAGGGTGTCAGGCCACTCTCCACCATCACGCGCATCTCTCTGTGAATCGAGAATCCCGGCACGCTGTAGATCTGAGGCGAGTCCGTGCCGAGCAGGATCCCGACGTCCCCCTCGCTCAGCGCTTTTAACAGCTTCCGCCTGGTCGCCGCGCGCCGCGCCCCTTCCTCGGCGTTTCCGGCCGGTTCACCCCGCCGTTCGAGAGCCTGCCGCCAGAAGCTGCGGATCGCACGCGGCACATACTGGATCTCGGTCCGCTGCGCCTCTAGCTGGTCCGCGGGTGGGGCTAGCAAGAATACTTCCCAGAGGACCTGTGTGGGAATCACCCAGGCGCCCGCATCTCGCGTCGCGGACACGATCTCCGGGATCCTGGCCTCGTTGCCCTCGATCGCGTCAAGCATGTTGTCCATGTGATCGATCGTCCGCTGTCCCGCCTGGAGCGCCCGGAACAATCCCACCTCGTTGGGGACGTGACCAGCGAATTCGATGTCGACCGCGCGCGCCGTCTGGGCCACCGCGTCGTACACGTCCATCCGGAGTCCTTCCTGGATTTTCAGCAAGTCGAACCCGGCCGCGTTGTATTCGCGGACGAGTCGCTCCGCGTCCGCGGCCGAGCGCACCGCCCCCAGTCCGGCCCCCCCTCGAAACTGCGGGCTCGCTACGTACAGCTTCGGCCCCAGAATCTCTCGACTCTCGACCTTGTTCCGCAGCTCGAGGTGGTGGTCGCGCCCCTGCATGCCCCGCACCGTGGTGACGCCGTTCGCGACGTAGAGCAACAACAGGTCGTCGCGCCAGCGATCGGGGATCTCGGGATTCGGGTTCGGGAAGTGCCCGTGCATCTCGGCAAGGCCCGGCATCAGGAACGTTCCGCTTCCATCGATACGGGTTGACGTGTCGGGAATCTCGGTTTCCCCGACGGGACCGATCGCCGCGATGTGGCCGTTATCCACCAGCACGGTCTGGCGCTCGATCACGCGCTCCTGGTCCATGGGCACGACGGTGACATCCACGAAGGCGTATGTGCCCACCTCGGCAGCCTGTGTGCTCAAGGCGACCCAGGCGAAGAACGCCAACGAGCCGACGAGAATGCCTACACGCGGCCAGATTTCGGCAGAACTTCGAACCCCCATGCTCCGTTACACCTCCGGTGGAGATCTCGAATATGAACCTTCCCGCCTAAATAATCCCGCCGAGTGCGAAAACCATATTGTTTACATCGAAAAGCGGTCGAAGCGCCGCACCCACAAGAAATAAGGTCCCGGTTTCTGCTCGATCGCGTCGGCCATGCGCAGCCCGACCTGTCCGCCCTCTTTTCCTTTCTCTCTCTTTTCGTCCCCTGATCGCAGCCCTTTGCCGCTGCTCGGCCGATATACTGCTCAGGGAACAGAGAGGAGCGACCAGGGATGCGCGTCAGGCTGCACCGCTTCTCGATGTAGTCAGTGATCGGGTTGGACTCCTCCCTGTGCTTCTCTCTCGCCAGCCGTGAGGCGCTGGGTGGCTTGAGACCGCGGGTATGACGCGCGCGGGCGCGGTGGGCCTTGTTCGGTTTCGGAATGACAGTCCATGCAGCCGTAGGCAAGTTACATGAGCGCTTCCCAGACGCTGCCCCGAGCTGATCGTTTTCATTTGGCGGACCTCAACTTGGAAGTCATCGAGTGCCTCGGAAGGGATCTGCTCAAGGAAGGCCCTGACTAGGGCTCTGCGAATTCGTCCGCGTCCCGCACCCATCTGTGCCTCGGCAGTACTTGGGGGCCGCCGGCAGGTGCTCCCCGTTGCTACACCGTTGCTACATTCCGGCGTCCCACGGGCGGGCGATTCCGGCGTAAGTGCCTGGAATCCCTGGAGCCGACGAGCGGACTCGAACCGCTGACCTGCTGATTACGAATACACGCCCACCCCTAGAAGTTACGTGTAGTTGCGCCTGCGGCCTTGCAAGGGGCTGCACACAGTGGCACAGGGCTGCATCGGGAACGGCCCACGGCCCTATACGGACCCTCCTTCCTAGGACGCGCTCGGCCGTGAGCGAGTGAGACGAATGGCTCTTCTAACACTCCTGGCGACTGTGGTTGGCTTGCCGGCAGTCGCGGCCGCGCAGGCACAGGGACCCGCGCAAAGACGTGTCATCCTGTTCGAGGTCCAACCGGGTCAGCTAGACGAATTCCTGCAGCGTCAGTCGCAGGTAATGGCGATCAGGAAGCGCCTCGGCGCCCCGGCTTCGCGGATCTTCCGGGCGACCTTCGCCGGACCCAACACGAACACCGTCTCGATCGTGATCGATCACCCTAGCCTGGCCGCGTTCGCAGCAAACAACGCGAAGCTGTATGCCGATTCGGAGTTTCAGAGCTGGCTCGAGGAGCTCCTGAAGTCCGGAATCGGTCGGCTCGTCTCGGACAGCCTGCTGGTCGACGTCACGCCCTAAGGCCACCTCCGCACGATCGAATTCTGTGATTACTGTGATTTTGTGTAGGGGGTGTGTCGTAAGAATCAGAGAGAGATGATGTGTTCAAAAGGACCTTTTGCGGGACTGTCACAGAAATCACAATAATCACGAGGATCGTCTACCAGCTCGTCTAGTCCCGTAGCTTCGGGACAGCCGCAAGGCCAGGTACAAGATCCACGGGACTCACCTTCAGCGCTGCGGCAACGCGTATGAGCGATCGCATCTTCATGCCCATGATCTCACCCCGGTCGATTCGCTTGACAACCTTGGGGTCGACTCCCGCCATCGAAGCCACGTCGATCTGACGTAGCCCTCGCTGATCCCGAAAAGCCCGCAACATACTCAGTGGGACTTTGCTCAAGTCGCGTCGCCCTCGGCCCCTTCTGCGTGACGACCGAGTATCCGCTGAGCGGGGGCACATCTCCCACCCGAGCGGCGACAGCGGGATCGTCCCGTCGATTATGCAAGAGACGACTTAACTAACTGATTCAATTGAATAAAATGAGAAGAGCCCCGACCTGTGGAAAGAGTGCGGGAGTGAGGTACCGTGACCTCGTTCGGAATCTTCTTTGGCGGCGACCTCGAGGGCGAAGCGCAGGTTTATACGTACTTCTTGATTCGGAAGGACGGAAGCGTCTTGGTGAAGAGTCGCGATGGCATGGCGACCTCGACGCTGCACGGGTGGACGCCACACGACGCGGTAGTGACGTGGCGCCGACTCGCCCACCGTCAAGAACGTCCTCGCAGTCGAGGCCGAGCCGAGCGCTTGACCCTCCACGTAAACGGCCAAGAGGTGTACGCGACCGAGCGGGCTGGCCACCACGTCGATGGCAGCGTCGGCCTCCGCGTAAACCACGGCTTGAACCTTCACGTCTCGACTCTCGAAGTGACCTCGAACTAATGGGAGCAAACGGTGACGCGCGCGTCGAGGCGATCTGGCTAAAGACGGGTCGCCTGGGACCGATGGAGCCGGTCGATGCGGCGAATCTGATCAAGGATGTGGGAATCGAAGGCAATGCAGCTCGCGGCGGGTACCGACAAGTAACGCTTCTGGATGCGGACGCCTGGGAGACGGCGACGGGTGAGCTGGGTGTAAAAGTCGATCCAGTCGCGCGGCGCGCGAACCTCCTGATTCGCGGCCTCGATCTTACCGAGACGGCGGGCCGCGTCCTTCGCCTGGCGGATTGTCGCATCGAGATTCGAGGCGAGACGCTGCCCTGTAGCCGTATGTAGACCTGGACGAGCGAGCTGGCAGGATGGTCCACCTCGACGGCCTTCGGGTCCCGACCTCTAGGTCCCGGTCCCCGAGGAGGAGGTCTTCACAGCGGGGCGACCTCCACCGCAGCCACTGTCTTCACCCTCACTCTCACTCCACGACCCCCGTCTTCACCTGCCCCCAGGCCAGGATCCCCCAGGAGGGACTCTCACTCCAAGACCCCCGTCTTCACCTACACCCATGCCAGGATCCCGCTGTTCCGAGGCAAAGTTCGCAGAGTAGAGTCTAGACGAGCCGGAGCGGGAGCTCCCGGAGACGCACGCCCGTTGCCGCGTAGATCGCGTTGGCGACAGCGGGCCCGATCGGCGGCGTGCCGGGCTCGCCAACGCCCGTCGGCGGGGCGTCGCTCGGCACGATGTACACGTCGATCGCGGGCGTCTCGTTCATTCGGAGCATCGGGTAGTCGTGGAAGTTGGTCTGCACCGCGGCCCCGTCCTCGAACGTGATCTCGCCCTTCAGCGCGGCGGTCAGGCCGTAGATGATCCCGCTCTCCATCTGCGCGCGCACGATGTCGGGGTTCACGGCGATGCCACAGTCGACCGCGCACGTGACGCGGTGCACGCGGATCTGGTCGTTCTCGACCGAGACCTCCGCTACCTCGGCTACGACCGACTCGAACGACTCATGCACCGCCAGGCCCTGGTAGCGGCCCTCGGGCGGTGAGCCCCAGACCGACTTCTCGAGCGCGAGCTCGAGCGCGGCCAGGTGGCGGGGGTGGTCCGAGAGCAGCTCGCGCCTGAACTTGGCCGGGTCGCGGCCCGCCGCATGCGCGAGCTCGTCGATGAAGCCCTCGACGACGAAACCGTTGTGCGAGTGGCCGACCGAGCGCCAGAAGCCGACCGGAATGCCCGGGTCCCATCCCTGTGTCTTGAAGCGCACGTTCTCGATCCGGTACGGGAGCTCCGCCGCGCCCTCGCGCGCCGACATGGGGCCCATGTAGCGCATCGCGAGGTTGACGACGCCCTGGCCGAGCGAGTTCGCGACTCCGCGCAGCCACTCGGGCGCGAGCGTGCTCAGCGACCCGTCGGTCACGTACGGGAAGATGGCCGGGATCACCAGGCGGTGCTCCCAGGCGGTCACGTTTCCGCCCTCGTCGAAGCCGGCGCGCAGCCGGTGGGTCGAGGCGGGGCGATAGTAGTCCTGGGTCGTGTCGTCCTCGCGCGACCAGACCAGCTTGACCGGCTTCCCCGTCCTCTTTGCGATCTCGGCCGCCTCGCCCGCGTAGTCCGAGAAGCCGCGCCGACCGAAGCCTCCGCCGAGGAAGGCGTTGTGCACGAACACCTCCTCGCGCGGGCAGTCCATGTTGCTCGCGACCCACTCCTGGGCGATGTCGGGCGCCTGCGTGCCGAGGTACACGTCGCAGCGTCCCTCGCCCGGCACGACCGTACAGTTCATCGGCTCCATCGTCGCGTGCGCCAGGTAGGGCGCGTAGTACTCGGCCTCGATCACCTTCGCGGCGGCCTCGAACGCGTCCCCCACGTCGCCGTCGTCGCGCACCGTCTTGCCGCTCTCCTCGTCGAGGCGACGCCTCTGCTCCCGCCGGATGAAGTCGCTCGAGACGCCCCGGCTCTCGCCGGGGTCCCACGTGACCTCGAGCGCGTTCGCGCCCTTGCGCGCGCGCCAGTAGCTCGTCGCCACCACCGCGACGCCAGTCGAGATTTCGAACACGTCCTCCACGCCGAGCACCGCGCGCGCCTTCGCGTCGTCGAAGGAGACGAGCACACCCCGCTGGTGGGGCGAGTGCACGACCACGGCCGTGCGCAGACCCGGCACCTGCGCGTCGATACCGAACTTCGCACGGCCGGTCGCTTTGGCCTCCGCATCGAGCCGCGGGAAGCTCTGCCCGATCTGCTTGAACTCGGACGGCGACTTGAGCGGCACGTCGTCGGGCGCCGGGATGCGCGCGGCGTCGCCGGCGAGCTCGCCGTAGCGGAACGAGCGGTCGGTCGACGGGTCGCGGATCGTTCCGTTCTCCGCCAGCAGGAGCTCGGGGCTCACACCCCAGCGCTCGGCCGCGACCTGCTTCATGCGCTCGCGCGCCTGCGCCCCGGGTGCGCCGTAGCGGCTCGAAGCGCGTCCGGATGCTGGTGCTGCCGCCCGTGACCTGGAGCGGATCCTGGAACTGCTCGTGGACCGGGGCGTGGCGCACCTCGATGCGCTCGGCGTCGACCTCGAGCTCCTCGGCGAGCAGCGTCGCGAGGCCGGTCGAGGTGCCCTGTCCCATCTCGACCTTGTCGAGCTGCAGGATGATCCGGTCGTCGGGCGTGATCTGGAGCCAGGCGTCGAAGGCCGCGCCGTCGAAGGAGCGCTCGGACGCGAGCGTGACTCCGCTCTTGCCGATCACACAGCCGGCGAGGAGGCCGCCGGCCGCGACGCCCGTGCCCTGGAGGAACGCCCGCCGGCTGACCCCCGCCATCACGCGCCCTCCCTCTGGAGCTCCGCCGCCCGATGTATGGCGGCGCGGATCCGGTTGTAGGTGCCGCAGCGGCAGATGTTCCCCGACATGGCGGCGTCGATGTCGTCGTCGCTCGGATCCGGCTTGTCCGCGAGCAGCGCCGCCGCCGACATGAGCTGTCCGGACTGGCAGTAGCCGCACTGCGGTACGCTGAACTCGACCCAGGCGCGCTGGAGCGGGTGCGCGCCGTCGGGAGAGAGTCCCTCGACCGTGGTCACGTTGCGGCCCTCGAGCGCCGTCACCGGGAGCTGGCAGCTCCGCACCGGTGTGCCGTCGAGCTGCACGGTGCAGGCACCGCACTGGCCGATGCCGCAGCCGAACTTGGTTCCGGTCAGGCCGATCTCGTCTCGGATCGCCCAGAGCACCGGGGTGTCGGGCTCGACGTTGAGCTGCACGATTTCGCCGTTCAACGAGAATGTGATCATGGGTGGGAGCATAGCCCAATCGGCTCGACGACCTTCGGGTCCCGACTTCTAGGTCCCGGTCCCCGAGGAGGGGGTCTTCACAGCGGGGCGACCTCCACCGCAGCCACTGTCTTCACCCTCACTCCTCTACCTCCTCGGTCTCCACCCTGTTCCCCCGCACGCTTCACTCCGCGTGGGCGCCGGCGGGCGTCGCTAACGCGAGAACAGGCGCGACGCGAAGCCAACTCGCAGCGTCGTCGAGCGATCGCGGAGCAGGGCGACGCTGTGCAAGGTCCCGAAGCACTGTAACCGAACGTTGCATCCCGCCGAGCTGGTCTTTCCCCGTCTGGGGCAAACAGGCCGAGCCACTCGGCAGCGGCCGGCCACGCGGCGAGTGGTCCGCAACTACCGGAACGTGGCCCGCGAGCGGGCCACCACAAGCCCCCGCTTTGACTGAAGGTTCTGCGGGGGCCCGCTTGGTCCGCGATGCGAGCCGCATTGTCCGACAGACGAATCCAAGTTCGACCAACTTAGATTCCCTTGTCTCCCATTCTCTCAAATCAAGCGGACCAAGTGGACCAGAGGCCGAGTTCAAGGGGCATTGGCTTCCACTGCTTCCTCCGGTAGCGACTGCGACTTTGTTACTCAACTTGCTCATTGCCTTTTCTCCGTTCCTTTGGTCGAGGCTTTAGGTGTACTAATCGTGTGGTCAGCTCGCCTTCTTCAGCGCGGTCCTGATAAGCGGGGCGTAACCGTGCTTGGCGAGGGCCGCGCCCACCTGCTTGAAGTACGCCTCATGACCCTTGATGCCGAAGGCGTCGACCAGGCGATTCATGTAGCTGTAGAGGGCGATGACGTTGATCGTGTCTTCTATGGATTGGTCGGACCATCCGGCAGCGCGCAGGGCGTCGATGTCGGATTGCCCCACATCCTCGGGCGTCTGCGTCAGCTTGGTGGCGAAGCGAAGGATGGGGCGGAGCCTGTCGTCGACGCCAGCAGCCTCCGGTCCCTCCTCGACGGCAGCTATCACCTGGGAGTCGATGTGCAGGCCAACTAGGGTCGATTGATGGACACCCAGGCAGTAGTCACAGCCGTTTAGCTTCGAGACGTGGGCGGCGATCATCTCTCGTTCGGCTTTGGTAAGGGCCGACTCGTCGACCATGACGGCCTCGATGAACTGTAAGAGCGGCGCGTAGCGATTGGGGTCGCGCAGGAAGACCTCGGCGACGCCTTGGAAATCCTTCGAGTAGCTCAGGTACGACATTTCTCGTCTCCTTTCTCTACGATCTGCTCCGCGCTGTACCGCGGGGCGATATGTTCTGGACTAAGAACGGGGCCGCTGTCCCGCCGGCCCCAGCGGTCGAAGTGGCTGAGGTCCCCGGCCGGCTTCCGCGTCACGGGTCCGAAGCGGCCCTGCGGGAATCCGATCGGAAGCAGAGCGACGATGGCGACATCCTCGGGCACCCCGAGGTGCTGGGCGAGCTCCTCCTCGAACATGTGATGCATCGTCGTCGGCGAGGCGCCGAGCCCAACGGCACGGCAAGCGAGCAGGATGTTCTGCATGCAGGGGTAGATCGACCCGTAAGGCGCTGGCGCCTTGCCCACGCGCTGCTCGGCCGGCACTGCGGCGGGCCAGTCCCGGTGGCCGCAGACGAAGAGCAGCACCGGCGCCTCGTGCAGGTGCTCGGCCAGGTGCATCACGGTGCGGAGCATTCGCGGGTGTGGGGTGTCCACTCCTTCGAGCGAGTCGACGAGGGCGCCGAAGCGCTCCTTCGTGAAGTGCAGGTAGCGCTCCTGGACCCACTTCTTCGTCTCGGGGTCCCGCACGACCAGGAACTCCCACGGTTGCGTGTTGACTCCGCTCGGCGCTTTCGTGCCGGCGTCGAGCACCTTGCGGAGGAGCTCGAGCGGCACGGGGTTCGGCTTCAGCCGCTTCATCGCCCGCGTAGTGTTGATGATCTCGAAGATGCCGGGCTCGTTGGTGGCCACGAGTCTATTCTCCGCGCGCAGGCGCCAGCGTCGGCACTGTCTCTGCGCGGTCGCCGAGTGCGAAGCGGACCACGTCGACGGCATCGAACGCGAGCGAGATTGCGTCGAGCACGATGACGGCCCGGAGCCACAGCCCGAAGGCATCGGTCGCCGGGACATCGGGGAGCTGTATCCACAGGAAGCCCAGAAGGGGTACCCAGGCGATGTGTCCCAGGCCGATGATTCGGCTGAAGCCGAAGCGGGCGGTGAGTGCCGTCATGAGTACCATGCCGAGCGCGCCGGCGACCAAAACGGCCTGCGCCTCCACGTGCCCTAGGAAAAAGAACGGGGTGACGAGGTTGACGCTGATCAGCAGAAGCACCCACGCCTGCAAGTGATGGGGCAGCGCCAGCAGTCCCTGGTTGAATCTCATGAATGCATGCATCTGAGCTCTCCTTTCTTGGGTGGCTCAATGACGTGAGCCGGTTCAGGCCAGCATTCGGCGCGCGTAGCTCACGGCACGCTGGACTTCTGGTTCGCTCTTCCGGTCGCGTGGCTCAGGCACCATCAGCCTGCGCTGAACTGCCGGGCGCGCTTCGAGGCGCTCCAACCAGCGGCAACCCTTCGAATACAAGGTAGGTGCGTGCCTCGATGCTCTCTCGTGGCGGAGCCAGGGACTGATCGGGGAGGGTGAACGACCCGTGAGGAGTGAACCGCGAGCGCCCGTCCTGGAGGCTGTCCCACCCCTTGATCAGGAGAACCTCGTCGCGCTCCATCTCTGGCGCCCAGTACCACTTCTGCCCCGGCGCGTGAGCGATCAGGTAGATCTCGCCGATCCGGTCTTGGGACACCCGCGGGGTGGCCACCAGCTCTGACTCGCCGACACTTCTCGCGTCCGCGAGTGCGAGCGGCGAGCTCTGCACCGGACCTGCGATCGGCCGCCATACGTTGACCTGTGCGATGCGCCCTCCTGTGCGGAGGATACGTTCGACCTCGTCCGCACCCAGGGTGTCTGCGGCTCGGATCGGTCCCGAGGCCACGGTGTAGTCGACGTGGACACGCCCGGCCGGCCTCCGCTGGCCTTCGGGGTTCGCGGTGCCTTCCCCGTGGTCTGACCGACGCGTGTAGTCAAAGATCTGCACCCGGTCCGCCCCGGTCGCTTCGATGAGGAGGCTCTCGAGCTCGCGCTCGTAGACCGACCGGACCGCCGTGTGATCGTAGAGGTCGTCGACCGAGGTGACGTGGCGGAGCAGCTCGAAGCCTTGGCGGTCGATCGATAGCGTGTCAGCCTCCGCGCGCATGTCGTGGATCGCCACCACGCGCTCCTCGATCAGCGGGAAGACCTCTGGGATCCGCCCCGACGAGGTCGAGCTCTCTAAACGGGGCTTGGTGTCCTGCGGCACAATGAAGCTGAGCGATGCGTCGACCAGCCTGAACGGGCGGGACGCCTTGTGGCCGTTGGGGGTAGCCGCGGTGTACAGGTCAATCATCTTCCTTCTCCTTGAGTTTCCCTAAATCCCTTGAGCTTCTATGACGTCGAGCGTCCGCAACAGTTTCGACAGATAGGAGCCAGTTAGCGGCGCGGCAAACGATTTGTTCTCAACTTAGAATTTAGATATTCTCAATCCTGATATGGCTCGAGATCTACCCCCTCTCAATGCACTCCGGGCGTTTGAGGCCGCGGGCCGGCACCTCAGCCTCACGAAGGCCGCCAGCGAACTGCACGTCACTCCCGCGGCAGTCAGCCACCAGGTGAAAGGGCTCGAGGGCTACCTGGGCGTGAAGCTCTTTCGGCGTGTGGGGAACTCGCTCCTGCTCACTGACGCCGGCCAGGCCTGCCTCCCCGGACTCAGCGAAGGCTTCGACCGGCTGGCGGAGGCAATTGAACGACTGGGGGACCACGACACGCGGGGTCCCGTGCACGTGAGCGTGGCTCCCGCGTTTGCGTCGAAGTGGTTAGTTCCGCGCCTGGAGCGATTCGACGCTGCGCACCCGGAGATCGACGTGCGGATCTCGGCCAGCCTCGAGCTTGTGGACTTCGATCGGGACGGCTTCGACGCGGCGATCCGCCTGGGTCGCGGGTCCTACCCCGGTCTTGACGTGCGCAAGCTCTTCGCGGAGTCCGTCGTGCCGATGTGTCGGCCGGATCTGATCGAAGGTCCGCATCCGCTCGGAACACCAGCGGATCTGCGGCACCACGTGCTCATTCACGATGACTCGCTGCGCTTCGACCGGGCCGCTCCAGACTGGCCCATGTGGCTGAAGGCCGCAGGCGCGACGGACGTCGACGCCTCACGCGGCCCGCACTTCAGCCACCCCGACCACGCCATGCAGGCCGCGATTGACGGCGCTGGCATGGTACTCGGCTGGCGCACCCTCGCGGCCGCAGACTTGGCCGCCAGCCGCCTCGCCATCCCCTTCGACCTCACGCTCCCGATGGAGCTCGCGTTCTTCTTCGTGTGTCCGCACGTTGCGGCGGAGCGGCCCAAGGTCGTCGCGTTCCGTGACTGGCTCCTCGAGGAGAGCCGTCGCGCCCAATAGAAATTCGTTGTAGAACGCGCCGCATTCGCGGAAGCTCCTAGCCCCCCACCGGCGAAGAGGAGAGCTCGATGCTCACTGACTACGACGTCTTGGTTCTGGGAGCGGGAAACGCAGGCCTCGCTGCGGCTGGAACGGCTCGGGCAGCGGAGAAGCGAGCGTTGGTGGTCGAGGGGCGCGATGTGGGGGGAGTGTGCCCGCTTCGCGGGTGCGTCCCGAAGAAGGTCCTCGTTGCGGCCGCTCAGGCACTCGATGAAATCGCCCGGGCCGGGACGCATGAGATCTCGGTTGGCCCTGCGACGCTGGACTGGCCACGGCTCATCGAGCGCAAGCGGACCTTTGTCGATGGCGTGCCTGAAGAGTTCGAGAAGAGCCTCGTCAACCGCGGCATCGACCTGGTGCGCGGGCAAGCACGCTTCACGGGTCCGCGCGAAGTCGAAGTCCGCGGTCGACGCTACTCCGGAGACAAGGTCGTCGTGGCGACGGGCTCGACGCCGCGTCCGCTTCCGATCCCCGGCGCGGAGCATCTGATCACGAGCGACGATCTCCTCGAGCTTGCTGCCCTGCCGGACTCGATGGTCTTTGTGGGCGCGGGCGTGATCGCGTTTGAGTTCGCGCACGTGTTCGCGCGGGCGGGCACACGCGTCACGCTGCTCGAGGTGGCGCCGCGCGTGCTACCCACGCTCGACGCGGATGCGACTCATCGAATCGCGGAGCTGACGCGCGCCCTCGGCGTGCAGATCGAGACCTCCGTTACGATCGATCGGATCGAGAATCACAGCGGTGGACAGGACGTCCACTATCGGGTCGGCGGCAGCAAGGCCGTGGCGAGCGGCAAGGTAGGTGTGAACGGCGCCGGCCGGGTCGCAGATCTGGCCGGGCTGGACCTGGCTGCGGCGGGGATCACGCTCGACCAGGGTCGGGTCGAGCTCGACGAGTATCTGCGCAGCCTCGAGAATCCCGATGTCTTCTTTGCGGGGGATTCGCTTCCTGACCGGCCGCAGCTTTCCCCCCTCGCCACCTACGAGGGGAGGATCGTCGGGCACAACCTGACTCACGAGGAGCTCCGAGCGGCGAAGTACGGGTTCCAGCCTGCTGCTGTCTTCACCGTTCCTGCGCTGGCGACCGTCGGGTTGAGCGAGGCCGAAGCCTCCGCGGCAGAGCTCGACTTCGAGGTGCGGATGAACGACATGCGGGAGTGGCGCTCCGCCCGCACCCACGCGGAGACCACTGCCTGGGCGAAAGTCCTGGTCGAAAGAGGGACCGGTCACATCCTCGGTGCGCACCTCGTAGGGCACGGTGCCGAGGAGACCATCCACACCTTCGCCCTCGCAATCGAGAAGGACATTCCTGCCGCAGAGATCGCGTCGCGCGTGTACGCCTACCCGACTTTCCACGCCGATCTCAAGTTCTTGGTTTGAGTGGAGTTTGATGGCCCAGACCCTACACCGACCGAGGTGCTCTGGGGTGTAGCTCGGGAGCGGTTGGCCCGACCACCGCACCCCTCCTCGTGCTGGCCCGGGATCGAGCGCCTCCACCAGCCCGACACTGTTCGATGTGTAGAGCCCCATCCAACGACTTCCGCTCGACGCCGCTCATGATTGGCGGAGTGACTTCGACGGTCCGTCGGCCTGGTCGCCCCATCCTCGGAGCCGATTCCGCCGCTGCGTCAATCCTGAAGCGCCGCTGCGTCAATCCTGGGGGTTGTGTAGCCTCTCGACGCTTTTCGTCGATCATGCGCATACTCACGCCTCGATGTGGGGGGGGGGGTGGATGTGGGGGGTGAACAACGATGCCATATCTTACGAGCGACGACGGGGTGCGGCTCTATTTTGAGGAAGCCGGAACTGGATCGCCGGTAGTATTCGTTCACGAGTTTGCGGGAGACCACCGAAGCTGGGAACCGCAGATCCGGGCATTCGCGCGGCGCCACCGATGTATCGCGTTCAACGCCAGGGGCTATCCGCCTTCCGACGTTCCGGCCAACGTCTCGTCATATTCCCAAGACCTTGCCCGCGACGACATCCGGGCCGTGCTGGACCAGCTCGATATCAGTCGCGCTCACGTCGTCGGCTTATCGATGGGCGGGTTCGCGACGCTGCACTTCGGACTTACCTACCCTGAACGCGCCGAATCTCTCGTCCTCGCCGGCGTCGGCTACGGAGCCGAGCGCGAACAGCTCGGGCGGTTTCACGGCGAAGTCGACGCGATCGCCGCCAAGCTCCGAACGTCTTCGATGCAATCTTTCGCCGAAGGCTATGCCTATGGGCCAACCCGCGTGCAGTTCGAGAATAAGGATCCCCGCGGTTTTGCGGAGTTCGCGCGAATGCTCGCCGAACATTCCGCCGAAGGCTCCGCGAACACCCAACTCGGCGTCCAAAAGGAGCGGCCTTCGCTTTACGACCTCGAAGGTGAAATGCAAGCCATGACCGTGCCGACGCTAATCGTCTCGGGCGACGAGGATTGGCCTTGCCTGGCCCCGAACGTCTATATGAAGCGGGTTATCCGTTCCGCCGCGCTACTCGTGGTGCCGAACACGGGCCATGCGGTGAATCTGGAAGAGCCCGAAGCCTTCAACCGTGCGATTGGCACATTCATCGCGCAGGTCGAGGCCGGGCGCTGGCCGAATCGAGATGAGCGCGCGATGAGCGACAGCATCACCGGCGTATCGGAACGCTGACGTCCGATGCCTACAATCCCACCTGAAGAAACGCATGCGTCTAGATGCGATTGATCCCGCAAAGCGCGTTCTCCCGCGTTCTGTGGGGATTAGGACTCGGCATTTTTTGCGGCGTCTTTTTCGGCGAGCCGGCGGGCAAACTCGAAATCGTCGGGCAAGCCTATATTCGCCTCCTTCAGATCACCGTTCTGCCTTACATACTGGTGTCCCTGATCGGCGGCCTGGGGAGACTCGATGCCGCGCGACCACCTCTCAGCGGTATGCCCATCTTGCCGACGGTCCTCTTCGGGATGCGGCAGAGTTGGTAGGCGAAACCTTGGATTCGTTGATGGGCGGCTCGGTCACCGGAAAGCTCGTCCGGATGGATTCTCGCAGGTGACCCTCCCGGTCTACTATGAGAA
This sequence comes from Myxococcota bacterium, assembly GCA_965247115.1. Lineage (GTDB taxonomy): Bacteria > Myxococcota_A > UBA9160 > SZUA-336 > SZUA-336 > JAUXJB01. Next base: position 796,691 of record CBDFGR010000002.1, on the reverse strand, counting down.
GCGCAAAGTCCCTATCAAGGACCGGCTCAGGCTTCACGCGCGTGCTGGTACTGGGCTTGCGGAAAGGAGCGCGTCTGGCTTCGCTGATCTGCTCGCTGATCTCGCGGCTCTTGACCCGCGACTGCGGCCGCACGCGGAGCGGGCTCGCATGGCACGCCTGGGCCATAGGCTGAACGGTTTGGAGAAGTTGTTTCGTCAGCGGTCAGAGCTGATCTACGCACACGACGCCCGTGCATTGGCCAGAGAGAACGGCGTTGCTGTTCCCGCGTGGGCCAACGCAACGTTCGACCGTCAGGACTCAGCCATTCGCAAGCTGATGGTAGATGTCCCAAAAGGGGACTTTCCGAGGTTCTTGGCACGAGAACTCGGCTACTCGGGGAAAGGTCGGGGGACTTCGTTCTCCCGTCACACCGAGCGGGAGAGGAACCGGAGTCTCTCGGAGACAGTGTTCGCCCACGTTCTCAATGGAGCCAAGGCGACTGATGCCGTGCGCTGGGCAGTAGCCCACTTCTCGGTCTCGGATCGGGTGGCCTGGGATGCATGGCGTGGTAGTCGATGCCACGATGTTTGGGAGGATTACTGCGAGAAAGGCGCGCGATCTTCGCAGTGACCTCATCGCGGCTGCCCGGTAGCGTCCTTCGTATCCCTATGGGGACCGGAGGGCTGGAGTGGAGAGGCTACTCAGAACGCCAGAAGCGGCTGAGAATCTCGGGGTAGCGCCGAAGACACTCTGTAACTGGCGAGTTCTTGGTACTGGACCCCGATATCGAAAGCTCGGCGCTGCTGTTGTCTATGCGGTTGACGACCTTGTGGCGTTTGCGGACGAGAACGCACGCCTCTCTACGTCGGACCTCGGCTCAGGGTCGCAAACCGCTCGGCGGACGATGCGGACAGGTTCGCGGCCTTGACACCGGCCCTCCTGCGGCACCACTCGAAAGCCCATGCGCAGGAGTTTAGAAGTCACATCGATGAACTTGCCCACGCGATAGCCTCAGGTCACATCAATCAGCGTGACGCGCTCGAGGTTTATCTGCGCGGCTTCCCGTGCCTATGGGAGGCCTCTATCGCTGAGTGGCTATTTCCGTTCTGGCGAAGAAACGCCGGTCGATACCGAGCTTGAATCCTCTCGGGGGAGAGCTGCTGCAGATCCCCTGTTGCGGCGGCCGGTGCCAAAGGGCCCGGGTCAAGGGGTCCAGTTTGAGCTGGCCCTCGACGTAAGAAGAAGGAGTCCGGGCGCCGAGGGACGCCGGACTAGAGGTGAAGTCGATGTCCCAGGAGATTGAGAACGAAGATACCGCACAGGAAAAACCCACAGCCTCTGGCACTGGCCAGGAGGGGAATGGTGCCGTGCCCCCCGATCCCTTCGACAACTTGGAGGAACACAGGGACGCAGCTGATTACGACGCGTACCTGTCGAACAATCCGGGGCCCAAGCACTGTGAAACTGCCAATCAAGATTCTGCTCGTCGTTCTTGGTCTATACGTCGCCCTGGTTGCGGCGTTCGAATCATGACTCGGTTATTCCCAACCCCGCGGCGAGGAGAACCTGGTCATTACTCTGACTGAGAACGACGGCAGCAAAACACAACGCGTGCTGTCGCTATTTGAGAGCCAGGACGAACTGTACCTTGCTGCAAACCATTGGCCCCGAGCGTGGTTCAGTCAGGTGAAACAAAATCCAGAAGTGCACATCGAGTTTGGCGGCGCACACGCCGCACAAAGCGGTGACTACACAGCCGTACCGGTGGACGGAGCCGAACACGACCGTGTGCTGGAAGACAACCGCCTGCCATTTGTTGCGCGCTTGCTGATGGGTTTTCCACCCCGGGTATTTGTGCGTCTGGAAGCGCGTTAGAGATTGCGCTGGATGGCGAATGCCCGACTAATGCCCAGCCAATAAAAAGCGCGGGAGGAGCGCATGGCAAAGCCACATTTCGGCGTCACGATTCCGCAAATCAAGCGCCCCTGGGTGGCGGCCGCCGAAGCCGCGCGGTCGTTCGAAGCCATGGGGTTTCGAATTTCGTATGAGGAGGAACGAGAATCGAGCACTATCCAATGCAATGCCAGGCAAAGCCAGTTCGACAGAGCGGACGTCCTTCCAATTTGATAGCTATGCAGTTGAATTCAAATTAGATCTAGAATGTCCGACCACCCAAATGCCCCCACATCTGCCCCACTACGGTCTGCGCAGAACCTTGTTCCGTGAAAATTGCGCTGAGGCCCTCATCTTGGCCGAGAGTCATTACGAATTCCTGCCTCGTGCTCATCAGAGTCGGGCTCCTTTGACCTCGACTCTCGAGGCGACCAGAATGTGCGGATTTGGAACCCGGCCTTCGCGATGAGCTTCCTTGAGACGATCCGGCGCGCCAAAGCCTATCTAGAGGAGCAGGGCCGCGTCTCGCGCGGGGCGTTACAGCGCGAGTTTGAGCTCGACGACGAGGCGCTCAACGAGCTGGTTAACGAGCTCGTAGACATCCAGCAGGTCGCCGCGAGAGAGAGCAAAGCTATCGCGTGGACGGCTGGCACCTTGCAAGCGGGCGCGCCCGAACGGGTAATCGGTTCGCCCACACATGCGGGCACGCTCAGCGCCCAAGCCGAGCGGCGCCAGCTCACGGTGCTCTTCTGCGATCTGGTGGACTCGACGGCTCTCTCCAGTCGTCTTGACGCGGAAGCGCTGCGGGAGGTGCTCCGCGTCTATCAAGACGGCGCATCCGAGGTGATCGGCCGCTACGAGGGGCATATCGCCCAATACTTGGGCGACGGGCTTCTGGTCTACTTCGGCTACCCGCAGGCCCACGAAGACGACGCCGAGCGCGCGGTCCGGGCAGGGCATGAGATCCCATTGGCGCTCGGGCGCGTGAACGACCGCCTCGAGCGTGAGAGCGGGGTACGGCTAGGCGTGCGTGTCGGAATCCACACCGGTCCGGTCGTGGTCGGCGAGATGGGTGACGGCGACCGTCGCGAAACCCTTGCCGTCGGCGAGACGACTAACATCGCGGCCCGGCTGCAGAACGTGGCCGAGCCGGACGCCGTGTTGATCAGCGACGCCACGCACCGACTCGTTCTGGGGCTCTTCGTTACGCAGGACTTGGGCACGCCCGTCCTCAAGGGCGTCGCGGAGCCGATCCGGGTCCACCGGGTGCTGCAGCAGAGCGGCATTCGCAGTCGCCTCAAAGCAGCAAGCAGCCTGAACCCGCTGGTGGGACGGGAGCAGGAGCTGGGGCTGCTGCTGGATCGCTGGTGGCAGGTCATCGAAGGCGACGGGCAGGCCGTTGTCCTCTCGGGCGAAGCCGGCGTTGGGAAATCGCGGCTCCTTCACGGGCTCCGAGAGAGATTGGCCGACACGTCGCATACCTGGCTCGAGTGCCAGGCCTCGCCCTACGCCCGAGACAGTGCCTTCCAGCCGATCATCGAGCTCGTGCAGCAGGCCTGCGGCTTTAAGGAAACGGACGCGTGGGAGCTGAAGTTGGGCCGCCTCGAGGCGGGACTCGAGCTTGCGGGTCTCTCGACGGCGGAGCTGGTTCCGCTGCTCGCTCCGCTCTTCGCAATTCCGCATCCCGGCTCCTATCGGCGCCCCGCCCTCGGCGCCGAGCTGCAGCGCAAAGAGACGATCGGGGCGCTCGCGGCCTGGACCCTTGCGCTTGGGCAACGGCAGCCCGTGGTGATGGTCTTCGAAGATCTCCATTGGTGCGATCCCTCGACCCTCGAGGTGGTGGGGCGCCTGCTCGAGCAGATCCCGCGCGCCCGGGTGCTGACACTGTTGTCATTCCGGCCGGAGTTCGAGCCACCGTGGCCCGCGCGCTCCCACGTGACGCCGGTCGCCGTCGGCCGTCTTCAACACCATACGGCGTCACAGATGATCGCAGCGATCGCGGGTGATCGCGCGCTCCCGGATCCCGTGGTCGAGCGAATCCTGGAGCGCGCTGGAGGTATGCCGCTCTACGTCGAGGAGCTCACGAAGTCGGTCCTCGAGTCGGGAATGCTCTCCCAGCGCGAGGATCGTTACGAGCTCACGGGAGACCTAGAAGAGCTCGCCATCCCGATGACACTCCAGGACTCGCTGATGGCGCGCCTCGACCGCCTCTCCGCCGCGAAGCAGGTGGCCCAGCTGGCCGCCACGCTCGGGCGCGAGTTCTCCTACGAGTTCATTGCGGCTGTGGCGGAGTTCGATGACGCCGCACTGCGCCAGGGCCTCGCTCGGCTCGTCGAGGCCGAGCTCGTCTACCAGCGCGGTGCCCCACCCGCGGCGATCTACTCGTTCAAGCACGCACTGATCGAGGAGACGGCCTATCGGTCGCTGCTGCGCAGCGTTCGCCAACCTCTTCACAAACGGATCGCGAGGATACTCGAACAGCACTTCCCGGGGCGGGCGAAGGCCGAGCCCGAGCTTCTGGCGCGCCACTACGAGCGCGCCGATCTACCCGTACCGGCGGCCGTTTCATATGGGCGCGCGGCGGATCTCGCGTTTGAGCGCTCGGCCATTGAGGAGTCCACACGCCTATTCAAGCGCGGCCTCGACCTCCTTGCGAATCTCCCAGAGGGCCCCGATCGCCAACCGCAGGAACTGGAGTTGCAGCTCGGGCTCAGCAAAAACCTGGTCGCCACCAAGGGCTTCGCCCACGACGACGTCGCAAGCGCCTACGCAAGGGCATACGAGCTGTGCCATTCTCTCGCCGATGCGCGCCTGCGGGCACACGCACTCGCCGGACTCTCCGTTGTCCACAACAACCGTGCCGAGCTCGATTCGGCGGTCCGGGTGGCCCGCGAGATCGTTGCGCTCGGGCAGGAGGTCGGAGACGAAGCGATAGCGATTACCGGCGACGTGTGCCTTGGGACCCCGCTCGGCTTGCAGGGCCACCCGGCGGACGCACTGCGCCACTTGGACCGAGTGATCTCGTACCGCGGGCCCTTGCCGTCTCGCGATCTCCGCACCATCGTCGAGGTGAACGTTGCTGCAAACAGCTTTTCCGCGCTGTCGGTCGCAGAGCTGGGCCGCCTGGACACGGCGCTCGAACGAGCCCGGCGTGGAGTCGAGCTGGCTCGGGAACTGGACCAACCGTTCGATGTGGCCTCCGCGCTCACCCTGTTCGCATTCTGCCGGTACATGCGTAGGGAGGTCGATCAAGTACTCGAGCTGGCTGAGGAGATTCTGGCGATCGCGGAGCGCCAGAGTTTCATCTTCTTTGTCGGCTCCGGCAAAATGCTTCGCGGCAGCGCCCTCGCGATCTCCAGCTCCGAGCCTGCGAGCATCGGTGAGTACTGGGAGGGAGCCTCGCTCCTCGCCGCGACGGGATCCCGGTCCTTCGCGCCCGCGTTCCTCGGACTCGGTGGCGAAGCGCATGCGGCGGCGGGGCAGCCGGACATGGCCCTGCAGGTGATCGAGAGGGCCCTCCAATCCGCGGAGAAGAACGGTGAGCGCTTCTGGGAGCCGGAGCTCCACCGGGCGAAGGGCGAGCTGCTGATCGCGACGGAAGACTCCGAAGAGACGCGTGCAGAGTCGCTCTTCGAGCGCGCGCTCGAGATCGCCCAGAACCAGGGGGCGAGATTGCACGAGCTACGCGCTGCCACCAGCCTGGCCCGCTGCTGGCAGCGCCAGAGCAAGCACGACGAAGCCCGCGACCTCCTTGCGCCCATCTATAACCGGTTCACCGAAGGCTTCGACACGCAGGTTCTGAAGGATGCGAAGGCGCTACTCGCTCCACAACTCCTGACAGGATCCCAGGTCGATCGGTAACCGGATGCCCGGAGCTTTCTGCGTCAGCCGGTGGGGACTTCTCTGTCGCTGGCGGCCGGGTTGCTAGCGCCGTGGGCGTGGGACGGGGAGATACCCCGTCACCTATTGGTACAAGGTACGGTACAAAGCCAGACCGTCTACGAAGAAAATTCCAATATAAATAATATGTTGGGAAGCTAATGAGACGTCCCTAGGGGACGCCAGAAAAAGACGCTGCGGTTGGAGTGGGCGAGCTAGACAAGGGATAGAATGGCACTGGAGAACTACGAACGATCAAACAGTAGACAATCGATCACCATGAGACGTTGATCATGGCCGCGCCTGGGCCCCTGTTTCCTCCTCCTCGTTCGGCACCCGAGCTGGCGCCCTATTGGCAGGGCATTGCCAAACATGAGCTGCGCTTGCCACGTTGTTCCGTGTGTGGGCAGTGGGATTGGTATCCGTCCGCCAGCGGCCCCGCATGTAAGGGTGGCCACTATGACTGGCAGGTGGTTGGCTCGGCGGCCACGATTTTCACGTTCACACACGTCCAACGCCCATTGCTGCCGTCGGTTGCCAAACCCTACGTGGTGGGACTTGTCTGCCCGGATGATGCGCCCACCTGCCGTATCGCCGCCCAGCTTGATGCGCCAGGCGGTGACATTGCCATCGGCGCTCGTGTGCAATTAGCGTTCTCTGGCACGGCTGAGCAGTCCTTTGCCTATTGCATCGTTGATAATGCGAAACCGAAGGTGAATCCTTGAAGTTTGGCGTATCTCTCTTCCCCCTCCGGCCGCAGCAGATCATCGATGTGGCCCTGTTGGCGGAAGAGTTGGGCTTCGACTCGGTGTGGCTGGGCGAGCATGTCGTGACCCCCGTAGCAAGTGAATCCCGGTATCCCTACAGTGGCGAGGGGGGCAAAGCCCATCAGGCCTTTCATTCCAAGCTACCGTTTTATGATCCCTATGCGGTGCTGGCTTATCTCGCGGCCCTGACGAGGACTCTGCGGCTGGCCATCTCGGTTTCCATCGTTCCGCTGCACGATCCGTTTCATCTGGCGCGTTCGGTCACCACCCTCGACCTGTTTTCCAGCGGCCGTTTCCTGTTTGGCATGGGAGGCGGTTGGCTGCAGGAGGAGTTCGATATCGTAGGCCGCGACTGGAACACGCGCGGCGAGCGTTTCAACGAGTCCATCGACATCATGCTGAGCCTGTTCAACGACAACGTGACGGAGTATTCGGGCAGGAGTTATACCGTGCCTCCCAAGCCCCAGACCCAGCCACACCCACCCTTCATTTTCGGCGGACATGCCGACGTGGCGTTGCGCCGCGCCGCTCAGCACGGCAACGGCTGGCTGGCTTCCGAATCGTCCGCCCCCGGGCCCTCGGACGACTCGATCGGACGGAAAGGCCAATGTCAGAACCCGAAAAACCCTCTTGAACTCCCTATCCCTCCCCCAATCGCTTGTGTATCTGGGTGAGCCTTACCGGGTGGCTGGGGGCCTGTACGGAATAGCCAGCTCGCCCGGGGCCATGTGGCTCGCCGCAATCTCTGCGTCCCAGGGCCCGGGGAAGCGGCCTCGTTCGATGAAACTACCAGCCATAAAGATGTTATCTTCCCGGCCCCATTGGCTCCGTGGCAGCTCGTAGGACAGCTCGATGCCGTTGCCGTCGGGGTCTTCTATATAAATCCCGATGGACAGGCCGTGATCCGAGATGTTTTTGATGGGTATATTCCTTTCCTTTACCCTGTGATATAGCTCTTTCAAGTCCTCCAGGTTGTACATGTACCAAGCCATGTGGTTCAGGCCGACCTGCCCCTTTTGCTGCAGTGGAGCATTTTCACCGACCTCCAGCAAGGCTATTTCGTGAGAGATTTCCTTGTCGGCCGACATAAAGGCGGCGACACCAGGCTTGAAATCGTAGGTATGCAAGCCCAACAGGTCCTCATACCAATCGCGAGCCTGTTCAGCATTTCTCACGAAAATGTTCACGTGCCCCAGGCATTTTGGCATATAGCTCATTTCCGTCCTCCTGTGACTTCAGCGTAAAGCGTAGAACATCTTAACACGGTGCACCGCGAGTAGGCACAATTGAATTACCCATCTCCGATTCTCCCGTGGAACAATCAGTGAGCAGTCCGTTGCCTCCTGGAGTAACGGTCAGAAAATGAAACCACCGTCGCTACAGCTGCCAACGAGGCCGGCCCAACGAGCGGCGAGCACCCAAGCCGCGCACGCGAAGATCAAGGCGAAGCTGGAAGGGAACCCGACCCATCCACACGCGAAGGCGTACGTCGAGCAGTGCCTTGAGTACGAACGCCAGACTGGTGCTGCTCGGCAGTGCTGATCGCGCCGAAACTGGAGGAAGGAGAGGTCCGCTACCGAGAGATCCGTGGGGACCTGGATCTTCTAGAGGTTGCAAGATCCGCAGCGGAGATCCTCCGGACGGTCCACCAGTAGACCCCAGTCATGAGCGTCATTGCGAAAGTCTGGCGAGTTGCCATCGATCACTCCGTTGGCACCGCAAGCCGCGTTCCGACCAACTTTGGCCCGCGCTCAAGGCATTCGAAATCGAGCACTATTTAGGGGGCCGGCGATCGCGAGGGAGTGTGTGCCCAGAATCCCTCCTTGCAGGTCGTCAAGTAGGTGGCTCCGAGTAGTTGCGCGATTCGCCGAGATTGGGCGTCATACCATCGGGGCAGTTAGCGCGCTAAACAACGGTTCCAGATGACGCCATTCTCAATCCTCGACCTCGCTCCGGTGGCCCAGGGCAGTACACCTGCCGATGCCCTTCACAACTCTCTCGATCTTGCGCAACACGCAGAGACATGGGGTTTTGAGCGCTATTGGTTCGCGGAACACCACAACATGAAGGGCATCGCGAGTGCGGCGACGTCAGTGGTGATCGGATACATCGCTGGCGGGACGTCGAGCATCCGGGTGGGCGCCGGCGGGATCATGTTGCCCAACCACTCGCCTTTGGTGATCGCAGAACAGTTTGGAACGCTCGCATCCCTCTATCCCGGGCGCATTGATCTCGGGTTGGGACGTGCACCGGGGACGGACCCGCTGACTTCTCGAGCGTTACGTCGGACGCTTGGAGGAAGTGTCGACGACTTTCCGCGAGACGTGGTCGAGCTGCAGCACTACTTCAAGGAAGCCGAACCGGGGCAGAAGGTCACGGCGGTTCCGGGTTCAGGGACCAACGTACCGCTCTGGATTCTGGGTTCGAGCCTCTACGGAGCCCAGCTGGCGGCGATGCTCGGGCTTCCGTACGCATTCGCGTCACATTTTGCACCTGCGCAAATGATGAACGCGATCGCGGTTTATCGAGAACGTTTCAAACCTTCGGAACAGTTGGGTGAACCCTATGTGATGCTCGGGTTCAACGTCTGCGCGGCGGAAACAGAAGAAGAAGCGACTTTCTTGCGATCGTCGTCGCTGCAGGCGTTCATCAATCTGCGCTTGGGAACGCCAGGTCAGCTGCCGCCTCCGGTGGAGGACTTCGAGAGCCAGATGAGTCCCCAAGAGCGGGCGATGCTCGCCCAGATCGGAAGTTGCTCCGCGGTTGGAACTCCAGAGATCGTGACTCGCGAAATCGCCAACTTCATCGAACAGACGGGCGCAGATGAATTGATGCTGGTGTCTTCGATCTACGATCACGAAAAGAGACTGCGCTCCGTCGAGATCGCCGCCGAAGCTGGACGCCAGATCAACCTTGAGGATTCGTGAACCAGACCTGGGAACCGAACCGCATCTCCGACGATCCGCCCGCGCGGATCATGGTCTGCGGTGCGGTATCGGCGTTGAACGCAGCCGTCGAGATCGCATCCATTGCACGAACCCAGCCAGCATGAACATCCACGACGATCCAAATGGAGACATCATGGAGAAGCGAACCCTAGAGGTGGTACTCGTGTGTCTGGTCATGCTCGTCGGGACGGGTTGCGTGGATCCGAAAGATCGTCGTCCGGGATTGTGGCTCAGCGGCGACGCGGTCACCGCACCCGTCACGGACTGGGCCGGACCTCGCAGGGAAGCGCCGTAGGAATCCGAGGACGGATCGCTCGTGGGTGTCGTCTCGCTGAGGTCATGGGGCCACTCGATGTATTCACGTTCGTCGTTCTCGCGGTGCTTCTTCGGGGTCGGGATCTTCGCGGCCTTTCTACTGGGAGCGCTTCCTGGCCAGATCGCGGCCCGTCGCGGCCATCCTCAGGCGGACGCGATTCGCGTGGCCGGTTGGGTCATGACTCGAAAGGACAGGTTCTCTCACCCTCGACGGTCGGTGGGATGTCTCGGACATCGAGGACGAGGCGTTCGGGCAGCTCCATGCTCTCGTAGACGCGCACCTAGCCCCAGGCGGACGCGGGTTCGATTCCCGCAGCCGCTACGCCGCCATCGGAGCCGAAGCACCTGCGTACCGGGTCGAGAAGTACGCCAATGTCGACAGCAGCGCGATCCGCGCGGGGCTGGAGCGGCTGCACAGGCGGGGGCGGCACCCCTCGCCAGAACGTCACTCCTTCCTCTGCTCCTCAAGCACCTTGCGGTTCTTCTGCTTCAACCGCCACTCTGCGCCCATCCCATCCGTAAGATCCTTGGGAGCCATTTCGAGCGGGATTACCAGGTCACCTTCAACCGGCCAATCTTCGAGCAGATGCGGGTGGTATCCCTTGGGGTAGTACTCCTTCGGGTCGATCTGCTGCTCCCGCACAAACGGTTCCTGGATCTCCTCTCGGCTGGTCGTGGGATGCGGCACGACTAGCTGTCCATTGGTGAAGTCGAACTGCGGCGCGCGGTTGTTCGGGAAGTCCGGCAGGATGCCCTCTCGCACCCAGATGCTCTCCTTCGTTACGTTGGCGACGATCCCGTCAGGTGCGCCGAAGTGGAACGGACCATCCCAATACTCGCGGATCTCCGCAACCGATTCCTCGTTCTGGTAGGGATCGAAGGCCATGTGCGTCGTCATCAGGATTCTTGGCTTGATCTTGCTGGCCAGATACCCTGCCGCATACGCTGGCGTATGGTGCGTATCGACGGTGTAGCGCCCGAGGAAGGGTGGAACACCTTGTACACCCGAGCTGATCGCGATCAGTTCCGCCTGCATTTCGGTGACATAGACATCGACGCCCTGGGCGTACTTGATATCCAGTTCGCTCGGCCGTCCGTCACCGGTCCACACGAAGCTCAAGCCATTCCAGTCGAGCCGGTAGCCCGAGGCGCCGTCCTTCGCATGCGAGCGCTGCCAGTGAATGACCTTGACACCATCTTTGTCATAGATGACGCCGCCGTTGTCACGAAAGTCGAACTCATGAACCTGAATGTCCCAGCCCTTCCCTACCGGGAACACGCTGAAGGCATCGGTATGCCAGCCGAGCATCATCTTCATGCCCTCAACCATCTTGGCGGTGCCGTACTCGGAGGTGCGGCCGGAAGGCCCGTAGACATTCAGGCGCTGGTGCCACCCCCCCGCCCAGGTTCCGAACATCCACAGGTAAGGCAACGAGCCGAAGTGATCGACATGGAGGTGAGTGATGAAGACCTTGTCGATCTGGTTCAGGGCGATTCCGGCTGCGGGATAGTTGGCGATCGACCCCTCGCCAAGGTCGAAGACGAAGTTGTCGCCGTTGCCCAGTTGGACGAGTATGGATGTGTTCATCTGCCCCGGACGAATACTCGGCGACGTTCCCATGAAGATGATCCGCATCTCGTTCGGCTGAATCTCTTCCGTATTGGGAAACCAGTTCGCGGCGCTCTTCAACCAGGGCTGAGGCGATATGCCTTCAAATAGAAGGCCTTCGCTCCAACGACCCAAAGGGACGCCGCCAGCCAACGCAGCGTTGATTTCTTCGTCGCTAGAGGGTTGTTGTTTTGGAGGCGCCTGCGCGTGTGCAGTGCTTCCAAAGAGACACGTAGCGACCAGCGTCAGTAGTATCTTTGCAGTACCCAAATCCATGCTCCTTGCTGCGATCCGATGCCGCGACGAGCCATCGTCTGTTGGGGGCGGTGGACTTGAGCACAAGCCGTCCCATGGGGTCAACTGGTAGTTCTAACAGGGTCGAATTCGCCCGGAAGGCTGGCGGTGACCGAATCAGCCAAGCAAAGTCTCCTGCTCGAACCGAGCGACATTCCGGGAGCTTGCGCTCCAACGAAGACGCCGATCTCATGCTGCCGAGGGGTCCGGGTCAGGCCGCAATCGGAACTCGGACTACAGCCGGAATTCTGCTGCTTTTCCGTTGAATCCCTCCCCCGCTACCAACCTGCAGACCACTTGGAATTGTGTCGGCGTGCCTAGTTGGGAGCAGGAAGTGGTCTGTTGTTCGCAGCTCACGACTCGCGGGCTGGCGTATTGCCCTCTGCTCCAACTGCCCGAGATTCTCTCGGCCGAACGCCGAGTCGGATCCGGCGATGCCTTGGGGGGGGGAGGGGGGATCTGGCGGGATCGCGGACAAGGCGATTTGGGCGCCCATCGGGTCGGCTTCACTGCTTCCCATGTGCTTCCCGGTCGGAGTGGAACTATGGGTGTCGGCGCGTAAGTGCGTGACATCATGGAGCCGACGAGCGGACTCGAACCGCTGACCTGCTGATTACGAATCGCCCCCGACGGCACGCCGCGGGACGACATGGGACGCCGGATCAAGGGTTTGGATGCCGGCGACCGTCCCACGTTGAGCCGTGCTGTGCCGTTCCCGCTGCTACATCGTTGTTACATAGATGCCCGTCGGGCAACAGGCTCGAGTCGTGGACCCGGTTCGACCCTAGCCTGCGGTCGGATCTGGTTGCCGTGGCGACGTAGCCTGCGCAAGTAACACCATCTCGATGTTGAGCTGGCCTTCGAGGCCGGCTGCGCGGTGCACGGCGCTCTTCTGGTAGTCGGGGTCCGTGATCATGGTGAGCATCGCCTTGCGGTTGGGATACATCGCGATCGCGATCGTGTCCCAGAGGTCTTCGACGACACCCAGGCGAAGCCCGGTGACCTGCCCTCCGATCACGCCCTTGCCGCCGACCTTGGCGAGATGGGCCGCGACTTCCTTGCCGTAGATCCCGTAGGCCTCCTGACCGGTCAGATCGGTCTCGCGATCGTCCGGGTATTCCGCCTTCTTCTTGAACTTGAGCAGGTTGACCATGTAGATCGGCTTGTCGTGTCCCGCCTCCGCTAGTTCCTTGATCTGCTCTTCCGTCGGGGTGAGTGCGTTCTCTACGTTCATGGCGTTCTCGGTTCTCCGGGTTCGGGTGGTCCGTCTAGAATAACCGCATGTACCGGATAACTGCTGGAGATTTTCGAGACCGAACTCGAGTCGGATCTGGCCTTGTCTTGGGGGGAGGGGGCATCTGGGGGGGATCACGATGTGGGCGCCTATCGGTCGGCTCCACTGCTTCCCATATGCTTCCCGATCAGAGTGGAGCTATGCGAGCCGGCGCGTAAGTGGTTGCAATCGCGGAGCCGACGAGCGGACTCGAACCGCTGACCTGCTGATTACGAATTCGTCCCGGACGTTGTGCTGCGTTGCGGTCTGTTTGCCTGCGGTACGAAAATCGGGGACATACGGTACTCCTGGTTTCGTCCTGTTTGCGCCTGTTGCGACCAGTTCGCACACCGTTTCGCACACTGCCTTCGACGACCCCCGCGGTGGGCGCACCGGGTCAGTTGGCTCTCGAGAGCCTGGTGAACTGCGCGAGCTGCGGCCACGAGAACCCCAACCACGCCAAGTTCTGCCTGGAGTGCGCGAGTCGCGACGGCGCGCACTTGCTAGGTCTTACTAGATCGACCTCAACATGGTACTCGGCAGCAGAAGATCGCACCCGCGTTTCCCCTGGGGCTGGACTCCTTGTGGTGCGGGCAGTGAGTCGCCCCAGACTCAGTCTCGGACCTGGACTCCGAGCCGGACAAGTGTCCGTGTCAGACCCAATGCCCAGAACTCGCAGGCCGCTTGGATGTCCCCCCACTTCTCGAAGGTGCGGGACCCAGCGAGCACCGACTTGGTACCGGCACGCCGATCGACCGTGGCGGCGAGTCGCTCGCCAGTGATGGAGTCGAGGAGCTCCGCCTCAAGAGTTGCAGTGCCAACGGTGTTCGTAACGTCGCCAGAAAGGCCCACCCCAGAAGAGACCACGAACATCACGGGGACGATGGAGGAGACGGTCCTAAGAGCCACCTTCGCGCCCTTCACCTGCGTGAGAGCCGCCCTCACTCTAATTGAGTTTGGTCCGAGTCGATCCACGATCTTGAACTTCTCAGTCAGCTGGTCGTTGAGCGCCTTGTACAGGAGGTCGGTGAGCATCTGGCGTTCTTCGTCCTCGAGAGACTGAGTTTCATCGTTGACCCAGAGAGTGACGGAGTCGATCTGGACGGAGTCGTAGCTCTTCCACGCGGCGTCCGGATTGATGTAGACCTCCTGGACCTCGTACCCCTCTCGAGGCCCGAGTTCCGAGTAGTTTCCCAGGAACCCGGATCGGTCAGATGCGCTGGCCGTGCCCCGAACTGCAGCACAGCCGACCTGGCTCAAGATCGGAACCGACATGAGAACTGTGGCGAGAAGGAGAGTTGCTTTTCGAGCGTTCCTCATCGGGACCTCCTAGACAATGATAACCCCCGGACGCAGCGCCTATGCGAGCGTCAGCGCGAGCTCCCGCCGCTCCCCGAGGCCGGTAGCCGAGATCCTCTGCATCGAGCAGACCCCGTCGGGCGAGCAGCTGCTCGATGCCGCAGGCCGTGAATGGGTCAAAGGGCCCGGCCCGCAGGGGTTCGAACGTCCCAGGCCCGTCTCCGAACCGCGTCGATCAGCTGCTGCGGAGCGATGTGTCGGAGATACCGATCGGTGGTCGCGAGGCTCGAGTGGCCGAGCTGCGCCTGGACGAGGTTCGCAGCGAACCCTTCCGTCGCGAGTTGTGCTGCAGGCGAGTGCCGAAGGCTGTGGTTCGCCCACCGTTTCGCACACGGCGGACGAGCTGGCCTCCATGGACCAGTCGCTCACCATCACAGCCAGCCACGTCGTCGCGAACGTGATCACGCTCGGCTACCCCGATGAGAGCGGCGAAGCTCGCAAGTCGCGACCGCGGCTGTCGAAGGACGAGATCGTTCGCTGGGAGCGCTGGTAGGGAGTCGGCTCACTTCGGAGCGGGGACGGGGAAGGGGAGATCTCGGACCCGATCTCCACTCTCCACACGCTCGACGATGAAGCGCGTCTGCGTCTGGTCGAGGAGATCCTGCATCGTGAAATCGTGGGCGATCCAGACGGAGCCGACCTGCTTGACGTGGTCCGGCGGCACGGTGAGGACCTTCCTCAGCTGGTCGAGGCGATCGTAGAGCTCGACCCTGAGCACGATGCAGGTCTCTTTGTCGACGTGGGATACGACCAGGGCATAGCTCGAGTCTTCTTTGTTGTAGGGACGGGTCTGGATCACGTAGGTGGGTCGACCCTCGCGCTGGCCATCCTTGAGGCGCGTCGAGCGCCCCGGCTTGTTCATGCCGTAGAGCCGCGCGAGATCCTCGGACGAGAAGTCTGTATCGAAGAGCCGAGGGCTGTCACTCGGCGCGTTGAGCCGCTTCAGATCCGGCGTTCCGGCGACCGCGAGGAATATCTGTGTCAGGCCGTTGCGTTCCGCGAGCAGCAGCCGCGACCCGCTCAGATCCGAGGGATAGATGAGCTGCACGTAGAGGGCGCGCACCCCGTCGGGCGCGTTGCCGCGGTAGACGGTCGCGCGCCGCACGAGCTCGTTTCCCAGGCGATCCGTCGAGGTGAGCTCGACCGTCTGCAGCGTGTTCTCTGGAGGGCGGTTGTCCCGGGCGCAGAGGGCGATCTTCTCCGCGTTGACTCGCCCCTCGATCGAGAGCGCAAGAGGCCAGCTCGACAGCACGGCGAGAACGAGCGCCAGTCCCGGCAGTACCATCTGTCTTTCCCCTCGTCTCGGATCGGGCAGGTGCTCCGGTACGCAGGGCCGGGAGCGCGCAGCAGCCTAGACTCGGCGGATCGATCGGTCAAGAATCGGCGCGAGTGCAGGATTTTGCTGAGCTGCTGGTTTTCGCACCGCCCTACACCGGACTCGCGCGCGAGTGAGCGTGAGCCGATCGCAGCGCGTAGGGGGGTCTCCTTCGGCGGACTGGTCGTCATAGCGCCGGCTGGCTCCTGTGAGCCTGAGAAGACGAAGGGGGCGCCCAGGCAGCGGGCGCACCCCCCTTGTTGGACCCGACCTAGTAGCGGTCTCTGCCGCCGCCGCCGCCGCCGCCGCGACCCCGCTCGTTCGCTTCGTTGACCTTGAGGTCTCGGCCGCCGAGATTGCTCCCGTCGAGGGCGCGCATCGCAGCGTCCGCGGTACTGGCTTCGTCCATCTCGACGAACCCAAAGCCACGAGAACGGCCGGTATCGCGATCCATGATCACGTTCACGGACTCGACGCGGCCGTGTTTCTCGAAGGGGATTATATCGCTGTTTACCCAGATTCCCTTGACGCCGCCCTGCTAGTTGGGTAAACTGTCGCCATAAATAAGGAGGCCGGGAATGGCGAAGGGCGGCAAGAAGGGACCGGGAAAGGCGCACCGTAAGGGCCTGTCGATGGTCGAGGTGGCCAAGATGTTCCCGGACGACGCGGCGGCCGAGCGCTGGTTCATCGAGGCTCGATGGCCAGATGGCGTGGCCTGCCCCAAGTGCGGCTCCCTGAACATTCAGGAGCGCCCCACGCGCAAGCCCCAGCCCTACCGTTGCCGCGATTGCCGCAAAGATTTCAGTCTCAAAACCGGGACGGTCATGGAGAACTCCAAGAAGGGCTACCAGGTCTGGGCCTTCGCCATCTACCTGATGAACACCAACCTCAAGGGCGTTGCGTCGATGAAGCTGCACCGTGATCTACACGTCACTCAGCGCACGGCCTGGCATTTGGCCCACCGAATCCGTGAGGTGTGGCAGGATGGGAGCGGTGGAGAGCAGCCCTTCGCGGGGCCGGTGGAAGTCGATGAGACGTATCTGGGCGGGCGGGAACGCAACAAACACGCCCGAAAGAAGTTGCGGCTGGGGAGAGGACCCGTGGGCAAAACCGCTGTAGTCGGCGTGAAGGATCGGACCACAAAGCGCGTGAGCGCTGTCGTTGTGTCCGCGACGGACTCCGCGACCCTCCAGGGGTTCGTTGCCAGTCGAGTCTCACCAGGCGCGAAGGTCTACACCGACGACGCGACCGCGTACAGCGGCTATCCGAACCGCGAGAGCGTCCGTCACAGCGTGGGGGAGTACGTGCGAGGCCAAGCACATACGAACGGCGTGGAGTCGTTCTGGTCAATGCTCAAGCGTGGCTATCAGGGGACGTATCACAAGATGTCCCCGAAGCACCTAAACCGCTACGTCTGCGAATTCGCCGGGCGGCACAACGTCCGTGAGTACGACACGCTCGACCAGATGCGGACCGTGGCGAGTGCGATGTTCGGGAAGCGCCTGCGATACCGGGATCTAATTCAGGCCACCGGGGCGTCGGCGGAGACGACGTGATGGATGGCTCGGTTCAAGCGTCAGCCACAAAGCAGCGGAAATCTCGTAGCCCCCGCATAAAGCGCCCAACTATCAAGATGCTTCCGGCGGCTGATGTGCTGGATACGCTTGCGGTGGTTCCACCCGTAAATGCGGTCATACTCGACCCTTGGTACAACAAAGGAGTCGGTGGATTCCGACCAGATTATGACGGTTGGCTTACCGACGTCATCCATGCTGCGTGCAAGATTTCTGAACACGTCTTCATCTGGGGATTTCCGGAAATTATCGCCCACCAGATCGCTCACATCCCATCGGGTTTCGGTCTTGTGGCATGGCTCACGTGGTACTACAAGAACTGTCCTTCCGTCATTAGAGGGTGGAGATCAGCGCAGAATACTTGCCTGCACATAGCATCGGACAACGCGCCGGTTTACCCGGAGCACTTCTTGAATGAGGAGCAACTCAAACGCTTCTACAATGGGAAGATGCGTTTTGTGCCCGGCCCTTCCTCGGTACTGGAAGCGTCGCTCAATATCGGATTTGTTGGGCGTTCAGAGCAGACGGGCCACCCGGCTCAAAAACCGCTTTCGGTGATTGAGCCGTTGCTGTCCATGTCCACCAAAGAGAACGACACTGTACTTGACCCCATGTGCGGCTCTGGAACCACGGGCGAAGCGTGCCTTCGCCTCAAGCGAAATGGAATCCTCTGTGACAATTCTCCCGAATCCCTAACTCTGACGCGATCAAGAATCGCAAAGCACCGGCGTTTGAATGGAAGATAGAAATGCCACCATTCAAGGAACATACCGCCAGGGGTCGATACGGAAGCGCATCAAGGCATTCTTTCTGGATAATCCTGGTAAAGTGGCCACTCGTGAACAGTTGATCGAAGTTGCAACTGACCCCGAGTCGGGACGTATCCCTGAAAACTGGCATCAACGCCTTTCGGAATTACGAACCGACGAGGGTTATACGATCCTATCTTGGCGAAACCGAGACGAGCTGAAGGTCAGTGAGTACATGATGCCGAACGCGGAGCGCCGAGCTACAGCACTCCGCCGTACACGCCCCACGGCAGCTACTTGGAAACTCGTTTTAGCTCAATACGAAGATCGGTGCGCTTGGCAGGAAAGCGGCATAACTTGCAACTTGCGTAACGGCGATACCGACCTTGTGGGCGGAGGGACAGTCAAACTCACACCTGACCATCGAACGCCTCACGCACTTCACGCTGAGGCTAACCCCAAAGACCCGACAAAATGGCAACCCCTTTGCGGGCGTCACCAAGTCATGAAGAAGAACTATTGGGATGATGAAACCGGCTGGCTTAATGTCTTCGCCATTGTTCAGTCGGCGTCCGAGGTGCAAAAGCGTGAAGTCTTTGAGTTCCTGAAGCAGTATTTTGGAGAGTCGAGATGACCGCAAACCGTAATCAGTCAGAGTCGAACAAACAGAAACGTCGCCGAGGCCGGCCGGAGAAGCTGGTCATGCCCGACCCGATCCCGGACACACCGGAGAATGTCGCGCGAGCGCTGATGCGTAGTCCGCCGAAGAAGGAAGACGAGTGGCGCTATCTCAAGCCTGGATCACGAGCTCGGAAGTGATCGGGGCCTTGGGTAAACAGCGTGAAGGAAGTCAGACGGACGCAAGAAGGGGAATGAGCAAATGACCGATCGACGTAGCGACGGCGGCATCAAGGTTCTGTCTGACGAAGATATGACCGCAACCATACGTAATACTGGCGTTCCATCTCAGGTGTCCACTTGGGCGTATAGCGACAACGGCCAGACCCAAGAAGACGGAAAGGTCGTTCTTGTTCTGACTCCAGATCCGAAGTTGGAGGGGAAGTATCCCCAGACCTCTCTTTGGGATCGGCGTGACCTGATTCAGATGGCGCGGGACACTCTTCGCCTTCTTGCTCCGAGTCCTGAGGATGAGACTCGCCTCCCGGGAAGCTGATGAGATCACCCATGGCGGCAGCCTCGATAGGTGGTTGATTCAGTCAAAGTACCTAATTCCCATTAGATCGGAATCTGGGTAAACAGCGATATAATCCCCTTCTCGAAGGCGGCCCGTAGCTCGTCCTCGGTGGTAGAAAAGGCAAGATTTCCGACATATAGCTTCTTACTCAACTGACATTCCTCTGCCGCACCTTCTTCTCGAGTTCGCGGCATTTGCGCCAGACTCCGGGGCCGGACTTTCCACCTCAGGTGGTCGGGCGCTATGTAAACCGCCCGCAACGTTGGCCGCCTGGCCCTGCGCACGAGCAGGAAAGGCAAACTCGATATGGGAAACAGAGCAGGCGGGTAAGGCCAGAAGCTGTAAGCCGATCGGAAGGCCCCTCGGCGGAGAACGATAGCAGAACCCAAGACCTGGGGGGATAGGGAGTTTAAGAGGGTTTCTCGGGTTGTGACAATGGCCCTTCCCGTCCTATCGATTGGTCTGAGGCCCGGGGCGCGAGCTCGAGAGGCGGGCTGGGCCTCTGGCGACGACACTGCTCGACATCGAAATCTCCGATTCGGCACTCGGGAGTCGCCTTGGAGTCTCTCACGCAAGAGCGATAGACTGCTCCTCACGGGGGAGGCGGCGCCACGGAGACCGACCATGAACGCCATCCGACGGTTTCGTAGAGACGACAACATGGCCGATGCCGTGGCCGAGATCCGCGAGAACGGGCTCGTGATCATCGAGAACCTGCTCGCGCCAGAGATCATGGACACGCTCACTGCGAAGGTGGCCGGTGAGCTCGAAGAGCAGGAGCCGGGCGGCGGCGAGTTCTTTGGCCATCGAAAGCGGTCCGTGACTGCGCTGTTCGCGCGGGGGCCGGAGTTCAGCGAGCACCTGCTGTGCAACGAGCGCCTGCTCGAGCTGGCCGACGGGATTTTGCTTCCCGAGTTCCCGATGGCGTCGTCTTCGACTCCCGTACCCGAGCCGAAGTTCTTCGACGTGATCGATCCCGCCAAAGGCCCCAATTGCCACCACTACCACATCAACGCCAGCGTCGCGATGCAGGTGTGCCGGGGCGGCGCGAACCAGATGCTACACCGCGACGAGTGGCGCTACCTGCCTTACTGGCATCGCGATCCCGAAGGGCCGGAGCTGACGCTGGCCTTCATGGTCGCACTCACGGACTTCACGCGCGACAACGGTGCGACGCGCTTCGTTCCGGGCAGCAACGGCTGGCCGCGGGACCGCAAGCCCGAGGAGCACGAGGTGATTCAGGCGGTGATGCCGAAGGGCTCGGTGGCCGTCTGGCTGGGCAGCGTGTTCCACGGGCTGGGATCGAGCGCGGTCGACGAGCCGCGCACTGGGCTGATCTTCTCGTTTGGGCTCGATCGCCTGATCCAGGAAGAGAACCAGTTCATGGCGGTGCCATCCGCCCTCGCCAGCACGCTCCCCAAGAAGGCGCAGCAGCTACTCGGTTACCGCTCGAGCCGCGCCCTGAACTTCATCGAAGGCCTGGACGAAGACCACGTGCTGGCTACGCCCCGACGCGGGGCTGGCTGACCGTTCGGCTCGATTCGGAGTGCGCCTTCACGAACTCGATCTGTCTGCGGACCATCTCGTCTGCGCCCTCACTCAGCCACAATAGGTGCCATCCGTTCTCCATCCGGTGGAGCTGGGAGTCTGGGATGATCTGATAGGCGTCCTCTGCGTGCTTGAACGGTACGTCGCCGTCGGCCGTCCCGTGCGTGATCAGGGTCGGACAGCGGATGTCCGAGAGGGGCAGCTCTTCTATGGCCGCGAAGCGCTCCATGTCGTTGTTGAAGCCGGGCACGCGGGGCTTCATGGGCGCGGCGGCGTGCATGAGCCAGCGCATGAACTGCAGCTGCTCCGGCGACTCCACGATGGCATCGGCTGTGCGCGGACAGGTGCTCCCCGTTGCTACACCGTTGCTACATTCCGGCGTCCCAGGGGCGGGCGACTCCGGCGTAAGTGCCTGGAAGCGCTGGAGCCGACGAGCGGACTCGAACCGCTGACCTGCTGATTACGAATCAGCTGCTCTACCAGCTGAGCTACGTCGGCTTGAGGGCAGAAAGTGTCGAAAAACTAGCTGTTTGCAAACTCGACCTGCGATTCTTTGATAGTACGTGGGCACAAAATGATCCAGACAGATGGTCACACGTCCGGGTGCTTCGGGCCAGCCGATCCTAGCTCAACTGTCATGACCGGAAGGACCGGTCGGCTGGCGAGCGATAGGGTCACGTCCGGTTCTTGCTGGAAACGCGGGACCGGGGATTGGCTTCGCGTGACGGGATGGCGGGAGCCTGACGGCGTTCGTGGTTCTGGTCAAGCTCTTCCCGAATCACAGAGAGCTGTCGGGCTTCAAAGGCGCTGATCGCGATGCCCCGCCAGGACTCGGCGCTCCGGATCAACGCAGCATACATCAGCTTCAAGACCGCACGCTCTCCGAAGGCGTGTACGACCGCCTTCATGCGACGGCGCTCTTCGAGGAAGAGGCGCTCGAGTAAGTTCGTCGTCCGAATCACGCGACGGTGTTTTACCGGGAAGCGCAAGTGGGCGATGCAGGCTTCAAAATCATCCATGAAGCACTGCACGGCCGTAGGTAACGTCTTCTCGTAGCGTCGGACCAGGTCGTCGCGCAGGAGACGAGCGACCTCTTGCGAGGGTCCCTCGTAACAGGCCTTGGCGTGGGCGCGAAACTCCGGCCAGTCGGGCTCGGAGATCTTGGAGGCGAGGTTGCGCATCCGATGGGCCAAACAGCGTTGTCGCTCCGCCCGGGGAAAGCACTCCTCGACCGCGCGGATCAGACCGGGGGCTCCATCCGTGACGACGAGGAGCGGATCCTCGAGGCCGCGACGTTTGAGGTCCTGGAAGAAGGCCGTGCAACTCGCCGTGTCCTCCTTCGTGCCCGGACTCAGGTGCAGGAGAACCTTCTCGCCCTCGTCGGTGATGCCCCAGGCACACAGCACCATCTCGCGACGCTGACCGGTGTGCAGGCGCTCGGCGACGCCATCCACGAACAGGTACAGGAGCTTGAACTCGGAGAGGTCCCGGGTCGCAAAGGCCTCGTACTCTTCCCAGAGCTGCTCCGTGACCTCACTCACGGCTGTCCGCGAAAGCAAGGACCGTCCGTCCTCGCCTCGAAAGGTGGCCTCGATGTCGCGGGTCGAGAGTCCTCTCGCGTACATCTCCACCGCCAGCTCTTCCAGGGCGCGCGTCCGCTTCTCGAGTTCGGGACGGATCCCGGAACGGAAGGGTTCGTCGGTGTCGCTCACCTGCGGAGCCCGGTACTCGATCGGACCTTCGGCGCTCTTCACCCGCGCCGGTCGCGATCCATTGCGGTAGCCCTTTTGCCCCTCGCGTCGCCGCGCGTAGTGGCCTCGGCCCAGGACATCGCTGACCTCGGCTTCCAGCGCCTCCTCGATGATCTTGCGCATCGCGAGCTGGAGCAGCCCCTCCAGGCCGTCTCCTTCCTCCAGCTCCTGGATCAGCTCACGGATCTTCTGGCTCGTCCTCTCGCTGCTCAGTACTCTCGTTGCCAAGGGGATGTCTCCTCGCGTGGCCGGAAGGTCCGGCGGGTTTTGTTTGATTCACGCGAGGTTGCATCCCCCCTTTGTTTCCAGCAAACCCCGGACGTCACCCTGGCCTGTGCGCTAAGTACCTAGTTCCGTCTTAGTGCCCTGCCGTGCGGGCTGGCTAGACAACCTTGAGCGCGGATGGTGCGAGCTTTCGTGCACTCATGGCCCCAACCACCCGGGTGGTTCCTCTTTTTCCACCTCATATGAGGAGAGAAAACAAGAACCAAATGCGCAGGTCTGCGGCGTTTGCTGCCCTTGTCGGCCAGGGCGATCCCGCCCACTTTTTGCAGGGCTGTCGTGGCGATATAGGGAATGCCACCCAGTCCATTCACAGACGCGCAAAACCCCGGCAGCCAAAGGGGAAATCTCCTGATGAGATGAAGCGAAATCGCCACGAAGAGCCCTTGGCGGCCGTGCTACACTCCGCTCACTCGCTAGGCCCAATCTGCCGAAGAGACGGTATCGAGGGGAGACGGGCCGAGCATCGTGGCCCACGGGGAGTCTGTATGCCCAAGCGCGCTGAGCGCCGCGCCGTCGCAAGACCAGGAGCGTCTCGATCTGTCAGGATCGGACGCAGGTCCGTGACCTCGCCCAGTACGTGTATCTTCTCGACGAACCAAGCAGCAACTTTCGATCCCCCGCTGGATGTGACCCCCATGTCTGGTCTGCGACGAGCGAATAGGCGACGGGCGTGGCTCTCTGGAGGAGCCATGCTGTTTAGTCCCCTGTACTTCGATCCGCCCGGTCTCGAGTTCGTGTCACGTGCGAGCGTGATCAATGCCTGGTCGGATACGCATGCCACTCTACGGCAGACCGGACAGCAGGCGGCAGCGGCCTTTCGGGCAGCCGCCGAGCAACACCCCGAAGTCCCCTTAGCGAGTCTCCCCGCATATGCCGGACGAGCGGGCTGACTCCGAAGAAGGCGTCGTCGATGAGCCTGCTGTAGAGACGGCGGAGCTCGTACCTCCTCCGCCCGAGCAGCAACCGGTCGATCAAGGGCTACGCGGACCGGGTGGACGACTTGGGGTCCGCAGAAGCGAGGATGGCAGTGGTGAGGCCGTATTGGAGTGGGCCCACATGCCTTCTCCTGAGCAGATGCGCGGCTATAAGGACGCCTTTCCGGAGTTCGCTGAGGCCATTCACGATGAGTTCCGCGCCAACGGAGAGCACGCTCGGGCGATGGAGAAGCTCCAACTCGAGGCTCAGGTCGCCGACCAAAAGGAGGTTCGAGGCCTTCAGACGATCGGCCAGAAGCACAACCTCTATCTAGGAGTCGGTGTTCTCGCCTTTGCTGCCTTCATGATGGCCTTCGTCTCGAAGGCGGCCGGGGGGACCGTCGCGGGTATCTGGCTTGTGCTCTGGATAGTGCGGGCCGTGTTCGAGTACCTGTACAGGCGACCTTCTCACTAATCAGCTGCGTCGCCTCCGCAGGCTGTCGGGACCCTCACTGATGAGACCAGAGCCCGCGGCGCGCCCGCGCTGCCTCCGCCTCCGCCTGCATGAACGCGGCCGGGAAGCGGCCCACACCGTACTTCGTGTAGAACGGCGTCCAGCCGGCTCGAACCATCTCCAGGTTCAGGTTCACGCCGTCCGCGTAGGGGTACGCGAGGAGTCGCCCGAAGCGGCCGCGGCTCAGCGTGTAGGGGTTTTCGTAGACCAAGTAGATCGCTCTGTCTTCGGCCATCTGGCGGAGCGCCTCGGCCGCCTGGTAGTAGCCGACCTCGTCGTCCTCAGGCGTGTCGATGTTCCCGAGCGGCCTTGAGGATGCGCTTTATCTCCGCAGGGTCCTCGATGGGGTCCCGCGCAACGCCCTTCCTACTAAGTCCAAATGCCTTGGGTGGATGTCAATCCGCTGCTCGTGGCTCGACCCTCCATCCCTTGGAGCCGGGCTCGGCGGACTCGCAGCCCTCCCCACGCCATAGCTGGCAATAGACGCTGTCCGCAAGCATGTTCGCCTGGCGGATATCGCCCGCCAGGCTGAAGGGCGCGAACGGCAAGAACAGCAGCGATACCAGTTGGTACGTGCGCATCTTCGCGTGAGCGGCGGTCACTTCGCCTGTCGCTGCATCCTGCCGCTTGAACTCCAGCTCGCTCGTGGTGTCGACGTAGTACGGAATCAGCGTCAGCGTCAGCCCCGAGAGGATCTGCAGAGCGATACTCGAACGTCCCACTTGCCGTCCAGACATCACCACATACGAATCGGACTCGCCCGTCCAATCTTCGTCGCGCCGAAACTCCGCACCCGAAATTGCACCCCGCTTCTGCCAGCGTCGGGTCATCTGTGAAAACTGGAGGCGCCCCTGGGCATGGGAGCTGACTAGCTTGCCGCCATCCAGGTGCGCGTTGAAGTCCGTCACCGCGGTCTCGATCGACGGCGGCGAATCGACGCCCAGCAGCGTTGCGCGCGGGAAGTCGTTCTCGCGCGTGTTGGTGATGCAGGCCGCAAGCAGCGGCATGAGTAGCAGGATCAAAAAAGGTGGGCAGTTGGACATCTTCGTGTCTCTTTTCATGCGCCAACGCCGTGGTCGTATCGTGTATCTTAGCCTCTTCCTCGGGGAGCAAGGCCGACTCTACCGCCTCACCGTGCTTCCGTCGATGAAGAAGGCCGCTTTTCGCATTGATTTTCCCAATGAGACTGCCGATACTCAGCATGCCGGCACTCTTTGACCCCCCCGGGTTGCGTGCAACCCGGGGTTTTTCAATTGGCACCCCGGGGATGCGTGCATCCCCGGGTTTTCTCTAATCAGCTCCCGAGTCGCCTCCAGCCACCTCGTCCTTTCCTTCACGTACCGCCGGAGTACGTCGAGGTTGTCACCGTAGTAGAGGATGTTGGGACGCGCGGGCTCGTCCGGGGTCATACGGTCAGGCTACCACGGGCCGTGATGGAGCTGCCAAATCGCAAGGAGCGCACAAGGGTTCGGGATACTCCTCCAGTTCACAAGCGACACGCGCGGGTCGCATCCTTAGAGCCGTCCGCGCCGCTTCAGGCTCCGCTCGAGGATCTCTGCCCCGATGTCCGAAAGGCTCCTCCCCTGCGCCTCAGCCTCCTTGCGCAATGCACCGAGTACGGGCGGCGGCAGCTGAATGCTCACCTGCTCGCTCCGTCCGCTCGGGTGCTTTGGAGGCCTCCCCGCACCCGGCCGGTTTCCACCGCGCCTCGCCTTCTTCGTCCCCACGGGGCCCTTCCCTAGCGGAGCTCTTCCTCGAGCTCTTCGATCGTGAGGCGTAGAGCGCGCGCCGTGCGCTTCCGATCTCCGCCTGCCGCCTCGAGCTCTAGCTCGATGATTTCGCGCCCCAGGCGCTTGATTGCGGCAGCATAGCTCTCTCCTGGTTTCCGGAGTTCCGATCCAGCTGCGGCGTCCACTAGGCCACCCCGCGGCTTCGGGTACTCGCCCCCCATCGTCTGCCCGCCTCTCATGCTCTCCCCTCTCTTCTAGCACTCCTAGCGTAAGAATTACCATCTGCAAATCAAAAGGGCCACCGGTAGCCCTGCCTTCCCCGGCGAGCCATCGAGCCTAATCAGAACCAGTCGGGGTGCTGCTCCCGCAGCGATGTGAAGTCTCTGGTCGTGACGACCACGTGATCGAGGACCTCGATGCCGAGGATGCTGCCCGCATCGATCAGCCGCTGTGTGACCTCGTAGTCTTCGTCGGATGGTGTCGGATCTCCTGACGGGTGCTGATGCGCGATGATGATGCCACGAGCGGAGCGGTGGATCGCTGTACGGAAGACCTCGCGGGGATGGACGAGGGACTGGGTCAGGGTCCCAATCGAGACGATCTCCACGTCCAATATCCTGTGGCGCGCGTCGATGTAGAGCACGCAGAGGTGCTCCCTCGGGTCGTGACCCACGATGCGCCGAACGGCGGCGGCGACCTGCGCCGAATTCCGCAGCTGATCCTCGACCTCTCCCCGGACTCGATAGCGGATTTCTATCTCCCTGATCTGCATTGTCTGCACTCCTTGATTTACACTCTGATTATCAACAATTCGGAGTCTATTGTCAAGGTGTAAATCAACGAGACTTTCAGATCGCGGACTACCGACAGGTAGCGGGCTCCCTTTCCCATCGTCGCTTGCAAGTTCCACGACCCTCCCCGAATCACACCGTCGGCGTCCACCGGCAAGCCTTGAGCGACGTGGCCGCTTCTGACTCAAGGGTGTACGTGATGATGCGCTCGAAGCCCCAGCGCTTCGCTTCCCGAGCCGCCCTCCCGGCTCACAGTCGCCACACCCGCGCGAGCTCCAGCTCGACCTGTCGGGATGAGGCCAGCGGTCTTAGTGCCCTTCCGTGCGGGCTGGACGCACTCGGCACCTGCGCATGTTGTACTACGAAGGTTTGGCCCTACAAGATGCAGGCTTCCTCTGAGTATTGCGACACCAAGGTGTTGCGCCTCGGGTAACCGCGTGCGATATGAATGCCGCCATTCATGCGCTCTCCCCCGCATCCGTTCATCCTGTAAGGGATTCGTAACGATGGCAACTTCACGGAAGCGAAAGAGGGCGACCCGGCGCGGTGTCGCGCGAGACGCTGCGGGCACACAGACGGACTTCGAGCTGGATCTCGAGCCCGCGAGTCCCAACGTCCTCTACTACGGCGACAACCTCGAAGTCCTCCCTGAGATCCGCAAGGCATCGGTCGATCTTGTCTATCTGGACCCGCCGTTCAATAGCAAGCAGGACTACAACCAGTTTTTCTTAGATCCCTCAGGGCGAAGATCATCTGCCCAGAGACGGGCGTTCGAAGACACCTGGCGATGGACACCGAGCGCAGCGGAGGCCTTCGAACTCGGCGTTGCAGAGGGCGGTGAAGTCGCTGAGCGCCTATACGCCTTCAAGAGGTTCCTGAAGAAGCAGGACATGATGGCGTACTTGGCCATGATGGCTCCGCGGCTGATAAAGCTCCGAAGAGTGTTGAAGCCCACTGGCTCGATCGTGCTTCACTGCGACCCCGGGGCAAGTCACTATCTCAAAGTACTCATGGATGCCGTCTTCGGTGCGCGTTGCTTCCGAAACGAGATCATCTGGCACTACTCCGGGTGGAACAAACGGCTGGCGCACCACTTTGAGCGTCGGCACGATGTCTTGCTCTTCTACGCGCTTGGGGACGCTCAGCGATTCAATGGCTATGGCATCCCTTGGGAGAGTCAGGAGGAGTATCTGAAGGTTCGGAAGCAGAAGTTGCGACACGACGAACATGGTGACTACGTCCTATCGGATGCTGGCGGTGGGAAACGCATCAAGCGCTACGTGGCAGATGCAATGCTGGAGGGGCGGCCCGTCGATGACGTATGGGAAATCGACAAGCTCAACAACAGTTCGAAGGAGCGTCTCGGCTACCCGACACAGAAGCCTTTCGCTCTCCTCGAAAGGATCATACGCGCATGTAGTGATGAGGGCGATACGGTCCTTGATCCGTTCTGCGGATGTGGGACGGCGATTGATGCGGCGCAGGCCCTAGGTCGAACGTGGATCGGAATCGACATCGCCTATCTCGCGATCGATGTAATCGAGACTCGATTGCATGACCGATATGGCTCCACGATCTCGGATTCTTATGGGGTCGCCGGCAAGCCGAAAGATCTAGCCGGTGCTTGTGCCCTTTGGGAGAAGAACAGGTTCGACTTTGAGACCTGGGCAGTCACCCGATTGAAGGCTCAGGCAAACGACAAGCAAGTGGGTGATGAAGGTGTCGACGGCCGACTACGATTCGACCTTCCGGAGGGCGAATTTGGGTTGGGAATCGTCTCAGTCAAAGGAGGAGAGAACATAGGGCCGGCGATGGTTCGAGAACTCCACGGGACGCTTACCGCGGAGGA
This sequence comes from Myxococcota bacterium, assembly GCA_965247115.1. Classification (GTDB taxonomy): domain Bacteria; phylum Myxococcota_A; class UBA9160; order SZUA-336; family SZUA-336; genus JAUXJB01. The sequence continues at coordinate 768,159 of CBDFGR010000002.1, read as the reverse complement.
TGCACAGCTCGGAGTCTTGATCCTTATGAGGGAACCCACACCCGGGATGACCCGGGCTGCAGACGCTGCCGGGACCTACAGCTGGCCGATGACCGGGCAGCCCTTCCCGAAGATCCAGGTCGTGACAGTGGAGCAGTTGCTTCAGAACGAAAGACCCGGGCTTCCCCCGGTTTATCTCCCCTACTTGCAAGCCCAGAGAGCTCCGATCGACCACGTTCAGCTCGACCTCCCGGCGGAGAAGCCTCACGGCCGAGTCCGCTCCGAGCGCAAGGGCGCCAAGAAGCGCGGAAAGGGGGAAGCGGAAGAGCGCGTAGCGGTCGAGGACTCTCGGAACTAGGTACTTAGCGCACAGGCCAGTTCTACCAGCGTGCGGGTTTTGTGAGCGCGCGGCCTCCTGGTAGCACCAGTGGATCGGGGAACTGGTGCTGGAGATAGCGAGGGTACTTAAGCTTGAACGTGTGTCCCGGGATCAGCTTTTGGAGTTCTTGGTTCTGTCTTGCGAAGGGGAATGCGAAGAAGATCGATTTCTCAGGATAGAGAGCTTGGGCAGTCCGCACGGCAGGGGCTAGATCCGTGTCGCCAGTCACCAGCACTGCGATATCACATTGGTCTGCATCGAAGATCTCAAGAAGCCTGCAGGCGATTTCTCGATCTCCTGCCGGACGTACTCTTCCGGTGTCTCCTTTCGGAGCTTGTTGTCGATGAAGTCGAGTATCTTGCCCTGTGGAACGATCAGAGCAGTGATTTGCTTGTCCGCCATCTAGCCCCTGACCGACTTGGGTGGCCGGAGCATGAGACGCTTGCCCTCCACCCGTTGCAGTCCCACGATGGTCCGCCCGAGAGGTTCAGGAGCTCTTGGGAGGTCCCGATCCCCCAACCGTCGGCCTCGAGTGCCTCCATTTCCTTCTTCTTCATTGTGTGGGTCTTCTTTCTGAGTCGGAGGGGCCAGACTTAGCTCCGCGTTTTCGCCTTGGGGAGGAACCTAAGTTCCGTAGCGGTCTCCTGTTGGGACGCGCAGACTCGTCCGGGGTCATACGGTCAGGCTACCACGGAGTAGCGGTGAAGCGGTTTTGGAATGGGCTCACCTGCCCTCATTCGTCTGTTGCTCCACATAACGGAGCGCCGCCTGCGTCATCAGCCCGGAGCGCGTTTCTCCTTCCCGCGACGCGGCTTCATCGATGATCGCGAGCACGCGGGCTGGAACCGTGATGTTGACTCGCACGGCCTTGCTCGAGAGCTTCGAGATGTCAACGGTGACGATCGCGAAGACTCCGTCGGCGAGATGCTCATCGGCTTGGTGTACCTCCAGCGGCGATGGTGCGGGGATCGGCTCGCCCCGCATGAGCAAGCCCTCAAGGTGAAAAGCGATTGCCTCGTGGGCGGCTTCAATCGCCTCGTCCAGCGTATCTCCGGCCGAGAAGCAGCCAGGAAGATCCGGCACGGTAGCGCCGTAGCAGCTCCTTTCGTCCTTGTGGACGACGATGGGATACCTCATGTGCGATCCCTCCACTTCAACTGGGCTTGACGGTAGATGTTACGTGCCGTTCCAATCGGTAGGTCTTTCTTCGGATGTGGCACAGTGACGACGCCGGCCCTGTCAGGGTGAGTGAATTGGTGGTGGCTGCCGCGAACCCGACTCGCAACCCAACCATTCGGTACTGCCTCAGTTTGAAACTCGTTTCTGGTAGGAGCCACGCTCCCGGGAGCGTGACGCTTCGGCCTTCTCAACCAGCCCGACGATATCGGCCATGTCCCACAGATGATCGGAGATCCCGGCAGCCAGTGCCGGCGACATCCGTATGGACTTGTGAAGCCGAGCAAAGTTGTACCAGACTGTGTATAGAGCGACCATGTGACAGTGATTCGCGAACTTTTTTGAGTGTGCATTGGTCAGCCGCGTAAATCTGCGCATATGCATTCTAAATGAGAGGTTGCTGCGCTCAATGTGCGAAGTCGAAACGTACCGCGGATCTGGGTAGCCGATCACGCGCGACTTGCGCGTACCCTTGTAGATAGCGGGGCCATAGCGCTTGTCCTGACCCGGTGGCTCTCCGTAGATCTTGATGATCTGTCCATAATCTACGTCGTCCGCGAATGCATCCTCGACGGCGCTCAGATAGGCGCGATGCCCGTCGGTGCTGAGTTGCACACGGTTGGCAAGACGCGAACGCAGATCGTTCATGAACGCCACGGCATACTCTGTATCGCGACCACCGATCAGATACGAAACAAGTAGCTTGCTATCGCTATCGAGTGCGGTCCAGGTCCAGACATCTCCTGCATATCCGGGCGCAGACTTTGCGTTTGGGACGTTCTTGGCCTTTGCGTAGCAGAACGACCAGATCTCGTCGCACTGGATACGCTGCGCCCTAACGCCGCGAACCGTCTCATCATGGAACCCGGCGCAAGCATTTCCGGCATCTACCAGAAGCTTGGTGACTGTGTTGATCGACACATCTGCCACTCGGGAAACCGAGCGCATAGACGAGCCCTCGCAGAGCATCGATAGGATCTGGACGCGCTTCTCAAGGGGCAACCTGTTCATAGCCTCATTATATGAACTTTTATGCCTAACGTCAAGCAAATAAGTTCACTTTACGAGGCGAAGATGATTGCGACCCACTTCGGGCTCATACGGGGCGTCTGCCCCGTACATCAGCGTAAATTCGGGCACTTCGAGGCAGAGTAGTTTCGCCATATCTTCGACCGAGTAGCCAAGCTCGCTCCGATGGAACGCAACCATCCTGTGCAGAAGCGTCGGAGTCTCGCGCAGGGGCTCGTTCGGCTCGCGTCGGCGATAGCCGAGTTTCCCCATCTCGATCCAGAACATCTTGTACTGGTACGGCGTGATGAGATTCAGTCGATGAGCACGCACGGCGATCGCCTGCATGGCGACCTTCCAATACGCCTTCATGTTCGCGACGTGTCTGAGGTCGAAGCGTCGTAGCTGTGATTTGATCTCGTCGGCAGGCAAGAGAAACGCACCCGCGAACGCGTCGGCCTCACGCTCCATCTCTTCGTCGCTCTTGAGTGCCGTCGTGTGCAAGCACATATGGCCCAACTCGTGGGCCAGCGTGTAGCGAACCCGGTCCGCAGGTGAATTGACGTTCACGAAGAACAGAACTGGCATTCCGTCGATACGCTGGCTCATCGCGTCGAGCAGCGCGGTCTTGAACGCGAAGGGAACCACGATGCCGCCGTTCTGCTCGATCAACTCCATCATGTTCGGCACTGGCCCACTGGAGAGCATCCAAGCCTCGCGGACTGACCGCGCAACATCCTCCGCGGAAGGCACGCGGCTGTCGGTTCCCTGGTACTCATCCATGTCGATCTCGGGGATGAGGGTGCTCGCAGGAGGGGGGTAGGAGAGCGCAAGCTTGCGGACGTGAAGCCTCCGAATGTTCATCTCCGCGATGATCCGACCGAGCGCCTTCGCCGACAGCTTCTTGCGCCTTCGGTAATGGAACGGCGGGAATCCGTAGGCATGTCCAGGCTCGCGGAAAAACGCCTCTGGATAGCCGAGAGCGCGGGCCAGAGCGGTGACGGTCCTGCGTTGAGGCTGCGCGACTCCTGTCTCGAACTTCGAGAGCGTGCCCTGCCCGACAGAGATACGCATTGCCAGCGCACTTTGCGTGAAGCCTCGCGCTTCACGCGCGAGGATGAGCATTTCATGATTGAACTCGTCCACGGTGCCGCTCCGCGGAATGAGTTAGCCGAAATTCCTTTGACTTGTCACATCGATCCAGAGCCGCGCTCCCGGCAGACGCCCGTCTGGAGGCACGATCGCCGCACACCATTCGACCTGCTGCCCGAAAGGACGCGCGACTTGAACTCGGCGAATCCCAGAGCCCGGTGGGTCGAGCACGTAGCCAACGGTCACCCGACAAGCTGGCGGTGGAACGCCGGGCAGATCATCACCGCCGTCATAGTCCTTTGCCTGCTGCGTCTGGTAGTTTTGCGACCGTCCACTGGGATCCATTTTCTTGAACCTCACGATCACTTCCGAGCCGAAGAGCCAGATGTTCAGACCCCGCACTTCGAGGAATCTGATACCGGGCCGGTCCGAGAGAAGGCGATGGGCGCCGGCGACCATGTGCGAGTGGATGCAGTTCGCCTGAGTGCTTGGGGTGTGCTCCAAACGGACGCGATCGCTATATTCCTTTCCCTGATACGTCGTCACGGCCTCGTGGCAGATCGCATTGAGGTCATCGAGATAAGGATCCATGCAAGCCATCACCTCGATCATCGGTCGCTTGGTCATTGGCTCACCCCCATCGTGCAGTCGCGCGATGCCAGGAGTTTCGCCAGAGAGCGACCCAAAGTCAAGAGGAATATTCCTCGGATTATTCCTTACGCTTGCCCCAGCGAGCCGCCGCGCCCTTCTTGGCGATCTCGCGCCGCTGCTCAGAAGTCAGACGCTTCGCCCGGGCCTCGCCGCCCTTCCGGCCGAGCTGGGCAGCAGGGCTTTCCTCGGTCTCCTCCGCCGTCTCCGCGTCTTCCTCACCAGTCGCGACCCGCATCACGCGCACGGCGTTTCCGATCACGTCTCGGGGGCGCTTCTTCTTTGTCCGCTTCGCCATGCTTAGCGGCAAGGATAGAGAAATGCAGCATGGTCCGGTAGCGGGAGATCAGCCGCTCAAGATTTCAGACTGAGGCAGTGCCCGTAGTAGTAGCGGCGAGACTTGGCCAGCAGGAACAGGTACTCGTGCGCAGCCGTTGGGCGATCACTGCCTCGGGCATTGGCGATAGCTTGTGCCAGATGATGTCCCGCCGCAGATACCAGCCTTCGTTGCGCAGCGCGAGCGCGACCGTCCAGGGCATCCCGACCATGTCCTTTGGCTTGAGGCCCTCGAACTTCCGGCCCTTGAGCCGCGAGGCCTTCTGCGCCGCCGCCTGGATCTTGCGCTCGCGGCTCTTCGGCAGCGTCAGCGTGCTCTTGTCCCAGCCGTGGTCGCTGCTCGGGGCAGAGACGTAGCAGTCGCCCAGGTTGAGCCAGAGCGTCCCCTCTGGCTTGAGGACGCGGTGTACCTCCCGGAACACGGCCAGGAGCTCCTCGAGGTACTCAGCGGGCGTCTCCTCGAGGCCGATCTGGCCATCGATCTCGTAGGTCCGCCAGGCCCCAGTACGGAGGGCTGGTCACGACGCAGTCGGCCACCTGGTCGGCCAGAGGAATCGCTCGAGCGTCGCCACGGACCAGCACTCAGTCTCCTTGACCCGCGGGTTGGCTGCCCGTCAGTCCATCGGCCAAGTTGAGTGCGTCCCGGATGCGGGGGAGCATGTCCTTCGCAGCCTCAGGCTTACCCTGCCCCCCGGCGACATGGAGCAGCTCCATTTGCGCCTCGAGCAGCGCCTCTACGAGCGCGTCGTGGGAGTTCACGCAGCGGACGATGTGCTCGGCGTTCACTTCATCGTCGCCAAAAGCAAGTCCGATTCCTTCCCCATTTGCCTGAGAGCCGATCTCATAGTGAACCCGGAGAAGCTTTACTTCTCGCGGCCCGCGCTCTTGATACATCCACGGCGTAGGCGTGTGGCTCATTCTCCCTCCTGACCCGCTGGGTCTGTACCCGTCGGCTCCAAGAACTCCCAGTAGGGAAGCCCACCAGTCACAGGCGTCGGGTCTCGCAAGCAAACGAGCCACATCTTCCCCGAGGTGCTCCTCCACTCCGCCCACCCTGCGTCGTCCCTCTCGTCTATCTTTCCGGTGCAGGGATTGATCGGGGGCGTGATGGTGTAGAAGCCGATGGTGTCTGCGTCAAAAATCACGCCCTCATCTATGACCTTGGGCTCCGCGGCATAGATCATCGAGACGCCTACCAAAAAGAATGTGATGGCTAGCGTTAGCTCTAGCTTACTCACTCTGGCTCCTTGGACCGACGGTGTTGGGAGGCGTCGGTCGGTCCTTACCGTTCGGCTTGATCTCTTCGCCAAGCGCCTCGGATTGGAGCTCTCGGAAGTCCTCGCGGAACAGATCGAAGTACACTCGGTAGTGAGCGGCGAGCATGATCTTGGCGTTCTCCTTGCCGCTCCAGCAGTCGCGGCTCTTTTCGTAATCGAGTTGCGCCTGCCACTCCAAGATCCGCTCCTCGATCTCCACGCGCGCGGCGTTTCTCACGGCTTCTCCTCTTGACCGACGGGATTAGAACCCCGTGACACAGCCGTGACAAATAGGAGGACTCTGAAACGGCTGCTCCGCGTGTTCTGTGTGCTCTAACGACCGGAGCGGCCTTCTCGTGGCGGAAGCGCACGGGAATCGAACCCGCCGAGGACCTGCACTCAGGCCCCCCATTGGATTTGAAGTCCAAGAGCGGCACCAGCCCGCCTCGCGCTTCCGCGTCGGGCGAGTATAGGCGCATTGCCCCTAGCAGGCTGCTGAAAAACTCCTCATCGAAGGGTACCTTGGGAGCGAGCCCCAAAGGGGGAGGCGTGAGAGGACAGGGGACGCTTCAGGGCGGGATGTTCAGCTACGTGTCGCTGGAGTCGCGGATTCCGGATGATCATCCGCTTCGAGCGATGCGGCGCATGGTCGACACGGCGCTGCAGCGGCTATCGCCGCGCTTCGACGCGATCTACGCCAGAGGCGTAGGGCGCCCGTCCGTGCCCCCGGAGCAGCTGCTGCGCGCCCTGCTGCTGCAGGTGCTCTACACCATCCGGAGCGAGCGGCAGCTGGTGGAGCAGCTGGAGTACAACCTGCTGTATCGCTGGTTCGTGGGTCTGGAGCTTGACGAGGTGGTGTTCAGCGCCACGGTGTTCACGAAGAACCGAGACCGGCTGCTCAAGGGCGAGATTGCCGAGCACTTCTTCGACGCAGTGCTGGAGCAGGCCGAGACCGAGGGATGGGTGTCGTTGGAGCACTTCACGGTAGACGGGACGCTGATCGAGGCGTGGGCGAGCCAGAAGAGCTTCGTACGGAAGGACGAGGAACGGAGAGACGACGATGACCCGGGCAACCCGACGGTGAACTTCCGAGGCGAGAAGCGGAGCAACCAGACGCATGCGTCGACGACGGATCCCGACGCACGACTCGCCGGTATGAGAGGCCAAGGCGCCCGACTCGCGTACCAGGGACACGTGGTGACGGAGAACCGGAACGGCTTGGTGGTCGCGGCGAAGCTCACGCAGGCGTCGGGATATGCGGAGCGCGAAGCGGCGCTCGAGATGGTGGAAGGTCTGGGAGGCGGGCGTCGGAGGACATTGGGCGGAGACAAGGGCTTCGACACGAAGGGGTTCGTGGAAGAGCTTCGAGAGTTGGGCGTGACCCCACACGTGGCGCAGAACACGACGAATCGACGCAGCGCGATCGACGGGCGGACGACGCGCCACCGGGGCTACGAACTGAGTCAGCGTTTTCGCAAACGGGTGGAAGAGGTCTTCGGCTGGATGAAGACCGTGGGGCTGATGCGCAAGACCCGACACCGCGGCACGGATCGGGTCGGCTGGGTCTTCACCTTCACGGCCGCAGCCTACAACCTGATCCGGATCCGCAAGCTGCTGGAGGCCACGTAGGTCATGTGCGAAACCGCCCCGCGATCAGCGGAGCCCAAGACCGGTTCGAACCGGGAATCGCGCCCCGCCCCTCGGCCGGTGAACCCCCTCGTCGGAAGGACCACCCCTCAACCAGTCACTTTCTCCGCAGCCTGCTAGGCGTCGTTGCGGGCCCGCTGGCCTCCAGGATTCGAGCCGCGCGCCGCGCGACGCAGGTGGCGGGTCAGCGTGGTCAGGTCCGTTTGCGCGTTGCGGCCGGAAGTGGACGGCATGAGGTACGCCGGGCGGCCTCCGACTCCATCCGCGAGCCAGCCGGGCTCGGCACTGCGATCGACGGCACGCCGCCAACCGTCCAGACCCACAAAGCAGATTGCCCCCGGTCGCTCCTCGCCGACCCGCTGCCGGAGCCGCTCAAGGCCCGCGGCGTACTCGGCGACGGTGAGCTCGTTCGCACCTCGCGTCGGGCGCTTGACCAGATCCGTGAATCCCAGGCCCCTTCGGAGCGCATCCCACGGATCGCGCTCGCGCCCGACAAGCCCTGCCTTCGTGGCGGCGGCCCAGAAGCGGTTGCTCCCCGTGATGAACGGGATCCCACTCTCGGCCGCGCGGAGAGACGGGTTTAGCCCGCAGACGAGCAAGTCCAGACCGGGGCGTCGGTAGTCGGGGAGCGTGTAGCTCCTGCGCGCCCGGATCCAGAGCCAGACGGGTCGCTGCTCGGGACGCTCGATCCGGATCCGGTCGAAGCCAGCGCCCTCGAGCAGCACCCGCGCGCGGTCCTTTGTGACTGCGGTGAACAGCCGACCGCCAAAGCGGTCGTCGTCGAAGCGGCGCTGCGTTGTGCCGCGACGGAGCTCGTCCGCCGTGGGGTCAACAGTCTCGAGATCGACCAGGGTGAACTCGATGAAGCCATCGACACGGAGCGAATGGTGTAGGTGGGCGAGCGCGAGCGGCAGCTCTGCCGCCGAGAGATGAGAGAGGCAGTTGATGGCCCAGGCGCCATCGAACGAGCCGCGGGCGAAGGGCAGGGCGCCGAGGTCCGCCTGCACGCGCGGGAGGTGGGGATACCTGCGTCCTGCCTCGCGCAACATCTCGCGAGTGAGATCGAGGGCGACGCTCGCAAGGCCACCCGCCTGCAAGATTTCCGCGTACCAGCCGGGGCCGGAACCCAGGTCCGCGACTCGCGCTCCCCGGCGCAGCCTGGCGGCGAAGCGTTCGAGACGCTTCGTGGCCAGGGGGCTGGGTCCGCGCGCTGCGATCCACTCGCCAGCGTGTCGCGCATAGGCGGCCGCCGTGGGCCGATCCACTAGGCGCCGTGGCGCTGCGAGTCGGCCTCTACGAGCTCGAACGAGAGCTGTTCCTCCGAGGTCTCTCCCACGGCGACCTCGAGTGTCCATTGTCCCAGCTCGGCGTCGGTGGAGTCGAAGGTCGACGTGACCGTACGCTTGCGCTTCGGTCGCACTGTTTCGTGCAACACGACCTCACCCGATGGCGAGCGCCAGCTCACTTCGATGGGCGGGGTCCGCTTATCGAAGCGCTCGCTGACGCGTCCTGTCCACACGATCGCGTCGCCCCGCGTGAAGCGGGCCGCTTCCACGCCGTGATCCTCGAGCGCGTCGTCCCCCTGCTCCAGGCGGGAGAATGTGCTGCTCTCGAGCAGCGGGAACTCCATGCGCTCGACCTCGAGCTCCGCGAGCTGGCGCTTCCGGCTGCCCGGTCGATAGTTGGCGATCGCTAGCTCCATGTAGAGGACCGCACGCGAGGGATTACCCAGCTTCTTGTGGAGGCGCCCGAGCGACTGGGCAACGACGGGAGTACTGGGGTCGAGCTCGAAGGCGCGCTCGAGATCCGCGAGCGCTGCCTCGAGGTCCTCGCGTCTCTCATGGATCTCTGCCCGCTGCAGGAAGATGCGGGGGTCATTCGGCTCCAGGATCTCAGCCTGGCCCAGCAAATCGAGGGCGCGCTCATCGGTCTGCGTATCGCTGGCACGAGCCAGCAGCGGGTCGCTCAGATCTCGATCAAATTCCGCTCGGGCCTTCAATCCGGATCCCCCCACGACCGGCTCGCTCAGCTTTGCCAGGCGTGCCTGGATGTCTGCGAGGCGTACATCCTCGCGTTGCAGTCCCGCCCCGCCGCCATTGCGCTCCACGAGCAGCGGGATGCTCGCGATGCGTTCATCGATGGCCGGATGCGAGAACAGGTAGGTGGGGATCTCGTTGCCGTGGCTCGGGTAGGCCTCTTGGATGCGCTGGAAGAAACGCTGCATTCCGTACGGGTCGTAGCCAGCCTTGATCAGGTAGCCGACCCCCTCCCGATCCGACTCTGCCTCGTGTGTTCGTGTGTGCTTGAGCTGCAGAGAGACATTCAAGCCCTGCGCGATGATGATGACACCGGGGTCCGCACCGAGTGCCACGGCCGCGAGGCTCGCAAGCGTGGTCAGCGTTGCGACGTTCTGACCCTCGCCTCGCCGGGCGATGTGGCGCTTGCGCACGTGAGCGATCTCGTGGGCCAGGAGTCCTGCCAGCTCGGCAATGTCACCGACCTGCGCGAGCGTCCCCGTATGAATATAGATATAGCCCCCCCCGATGGTGAATGCGTTGAGGGAGTCGTCTTCGATGATGAAGAAGCGGTAGATGAACGGCTGGGGCTCGGTGACGGCGACAATCCGGTCCCCCACCTCGTACACAAGGTCCAGCAGCACGGGATCGCTCACGAGGGGGGCGTTGTCGCGGATCTGCCGGTGGATATCCGCAGTCAGCGCTTTCTCATGCTCGATGCTGTCGGACAGTCCGGGCTTCTCACGCTGTACGACTGCGCAGCTCGCGCAAGCGAGCGCCACCGCCACCAGGCGCAGCGTTGGCGACAACTCAATCCTCCGGCATCCAGCGCAGCTTCGGCTTGCGGGCGGCTCGCACCTCGTCCAGCCTGCGCACGATCGGCCGGGTCGGTGCGCCCGTCACTTGCTCCGGGTCTGTCCTGGCTTCTTCGGCTATACGATTCATGGCCTCGATGAAACCGTCGAGGGACTCGAGTGACTCGCACTCCGTCGGCTCGATCATCATCGCTCCTGCGACGACCAAAGGGAAGTAGATGGTCGGCGGATGGTACCCGTAGTCCATCAGTCTCTTCGCGATGTCGGCCGTCGTGACGCCAGTCGCCTGTTGGTGCCTGTCGCTGAGCACGCACTCGTGCATGATCGGCTGGTCGTGGGGGACGTGGTAGGAGGAACGGAGTGCGGCCAACAGGTACCTTGCGTTGAGGACGGCACGCTCCGTGACCAGCCCGAGCCCGCGCGCTCCCAAGGTGCGGATGTAGGCGAGCGCTCGAATCCAGACCCCTGCGTTTCCGAAGAACCCGTGGACCCGACCGACGGAGAGTGGAAAGTCCTCGTCCAGCCGGTAGCGCTCGTGCTCGCGCTGAATCACCGGGATCGGGAGGAAAGGCGCCAGCAGATTGCGAACCCCCACGGGACCGGCCCCAGGGCCGCCGCCGCCGTGGGGCGTCGAGAACGTCTTGTGCAGGTTGAAGTGCATGATGTCCACGCCCATGTGCCCTGGCTTCGCGACCCCCATGAGCGCGTTCAGGTTCGCGCCGTCCAGGTAGACCAATCCGCCGGCCCGGTGGGTGAGCTCGGCGAGGCGCTCCGCGTGGGTCTCGAAGAGCCCGAGCGTATTCGGGTTCGTGAGCATCAGCGCCGACGTGCGGTCGTCGAGCAGGGCCGCGACCGCGTCGGGGTCCAGGATGCCGTTGTCGTTGCTCTTCACCTCGACGACCTGCATGCCGGTCAGCGCCGCGCTGGCCGGGTTGGTGCCGTGCGCGGTGTCGGGGATCAGCACCTTCGTGCGCCGCTCCTCTCCCCTGGAGCGGTGATAGGCCTGGATCATCATCATTCCAACCAGCTCGCCCTGCGCACCCGCGGCCGGCTGCAGCGTGACCCGATCGAGCCCGGAGATCTCGGCGAGCGCCTGCTCGAGCTCGAAGGCCAGGGCGAGGATTCCCTGCAGGTCCTCTGCCCGGCTCAGGGGGTGGACGTCGACGATTCCGGGCAAGGCGGCAACCGTCTCGTTCACTTTCGGGTTGTATTTCATCGTGCATGAGCCCAGCGGGAAGAGCCCGGAGTCGATTCCGTAGTTCCACTGCGACAAGCGCGTGAAGTGGCGCACCACCTCCGGCTCGGACAGCTCCGGGAAGTCGGGAATGTCTTGACGTACCAGCCCAGCGCCGATGGAGACCTCCGGGTCGACGGAAGGTACGTCGGGGTGTGCGATCGGGACGTGCGCCCGGCCGCGCCGGGAACGCTCGAAGAGGAGCGGCTCTTCGAACACGAGCCCGCTGCGCCCCGGCGTGCTCACGCAGCCAGCTCGCGCACGAGGCGATCGATCTCCTCGCGATCGTTCATCTCGGTCGTGCAGACCAGCAGACGGTCGGTTGCGTCGCCGAGCTCATCGAGCGCTACGCCTGGCTGGATGCCCTGCTCCTGGCAGCGGCGCAGGCGCTCGGCGAGCTGGGGAACCTCGACGACGAACTCGTTGAACGCGGCTGCTGCATAGGGAAGTCGGAGTCCCGCCAGCGTCAGCTCGCGCTTCGCGTAGCACGCGAGCGCATGGTTCATCTCGGCGAGTCGGCGCAGGCCCCGCCTGCCCATGAGCGCGAGGAAGATCGTGACCCGCAGGGCCATGAGTGCCTGGTTCGTGCAGATGTTGCTCGTCGCTCGCTCGCGGCGAATGTGTTGCTCGCGAGTGGTCAGCGTCATGACGAACGCGCGCTGGCCGTCGCTGTCCACGGTCTCGCCGATCAGACGTCCTGGCAGATTGCGAACGAGCCTGGCCCGCGCGGCCATGAAGCCCACGTGGGGCCCGCCGAACGAGATCGGGACGCCGAAGGACTGCGCCTCGCCGCAGGCGATGTCCACCCCGAGCGTTCCCGGTGCTTCGAGCAGCGCCAGCGCGAGCGCCTCCGTGGTGGTGGAGATCGCCAGCGCGCCGGCGGTGTGCGCCTTCTCTGCAGCGGCCGCCAGGTCCTCGATGCAGCCGTAGAAGTTCGGAGATTGCAAGATCACGGCCGCGGACTCGTCGGGAAGCGAGTTCGGGAGCTGCGTGCGTCCGTCTTCACCGAGGGGCAGCAGTTCCAGCTCGGCGCCGAGACCGCGCGTGTACGTCTCGACGACCTTTCTGTAGTGCGGGTGTACGCCTTGGGCGATGTAGATGACCTGGCGCCGCGTGACGCGCATTGCCATCAGCGCCGCCTCCGCGGTGGCCGAGGCTCCGTCGTAGAGCGACGCGTTCGCGACATCGAGTGCCAGGAGCTGGCAGAGCATGGTCTGGAACTCGTAGATGGCTTGCAGCGTTCCCTGGCTGATCTCGGCTTGATACGGCGTGTAGGCTGTCATGAACTCGCCGCGCGAGGCCAGCGCACCGACGCTCGAGGGGATGAAGTGGTGATAGACGCCGGCTCCGAGGAAGCTCGCGTTCGTCCGAACCGAGACGTTGCGAGCGGCCTGGGCGGCGAAGTATTTCAGCAGCGCAGGCTCGTCCAGCTCGGGCGCGAGCTTGAGCCCGGCGCGGCGTCGCAGGTTCTCGGGAACCGCGGCGAACAGGTCCTCGCTACGCTCCAGACCGATCCGGTCGAGCATCGTCCGGACTTCGTCATCGGTGTGCGGCAGATAGCTCAATGATCCGCGCGCGACTTGACCGAGGCGCGGTACTCCTCCGCCGACAGCAGGCCGTCGATCGCGTTGGGCTCCTCCGGAGCGATGGCGAGTATCCAGCCGCGGCCGTACGGATCCTCGTTCACCCACTCCGGGTGCTCATCGAGCGTCTCGTTGACCTCGACGACCTCGCCGCTGATGGGCGCCACGAGATCGCTCACAGCCTTGACAGACTCCACCACCCCGAACGCCGCACCCACCTCGAGCCGCGCTCCGATCTCGGGAAGCTCCACGAACACCACGTCCGACAGCTCGAACTGGGCGTAATCAGAAACGCCGATGCGAGCCAGGGCACCATCGATGCGAACCCACTCGTCCGACTCCGAGTATCGACAGTCCTCGGGGAACTTGAGTGTGTGCTCCGTCATCCTCTCTTCCTGCTGAAGAAGGGCAGCCCGACCACCTCGCACGGCACGTGCCGACCTCTCACCTCGACAAGGATGCTGGCTCCGGGCTGCGCCGACTCGGCGGGAACGTAGCCCATCGCAATCGATCGCTCGACGCTGGGACCGTAGCTGCCACTGGTCACTATGCCCTGGGCGTCCCCGGCGAGGAGCGGAAAGCCTGCTCTCGCCACCTGGCGCCCTTGGAGCACAAGGCCGACGAGGAGCTGCCGCGGGCCGGAGTTTCGGGCTCGCACGAGTGCCTCCTCGCCGATGAAGCCGGTCCCGAATGCGACAAAGCGCTCCAGGTTTGCCTCGATTGGCGTGTGTGCGCGGTCGAGCTCGTGCCCGTAGAGGGGGTAGCCCATCTCCAGGCGCAGCGTGTCGCGCGCACCGAGACCTGCAGGCGTCGGCGTGAGCTCGCCCGCATCCAGCAGCCGATCCCAGAGCCGGACGGCATCCTGTGCACGCACGTAGATCTCCACCCCGTCCTCTCCGGTGTAGCCCGTGCGCGAAATACCCACCGAGATACCCGCGAGCTCCGTGCGCCTGTAGCGCCAGCGCCGCGGAGGCGTCTCGCCGTCCGGCAGCAGGTCTACGATGATGCCGATCGCGGCGGGACCCTGCAGCGCGAGCAGCGCGGTCTCGGCGCTCTCGTCCTCGATCTGGCACGCGAGCCGCGCCGAACGCAGCACGTCGCGCATCCAGGCGTGGTCGTTCGCCGTGTTCGCCGCATTGACGCAGAAGAACAGCTCCTGTTCGCTTACCCGATAGAGCGTCACATCGTCGATGACCCCGCCGTCCTCGTCCAGCAGCATGCCGTAGCGAACGCGGCCGGGCTGCATGCTCTGGACGTCGTTTGTGAATAGCCGCTGCGCGAGAGCGGCAGCATCGGCGCCGACCAGGCGGATCTCGCCCATGTGGGATACGTCGAAGAGCCCCGCCTGGTTTCGGACGGATTGGTGCTCAAGGACGATGGAGTTGTAGACGACCGGCATCTCGAAGCCGGCGAACGGGGCCAGCTTGGCGCCCGCCTCGCGGTGTCGGGCGAACAACGGCGTGTGCGAGAGTCCCTCGCTCACGCGCTTCGTTTGGGGCTCTGAGACTCGAATGCGGTGAGCGTGTTTCGCAGCACCATCGCGATCGTCAACAAGCCCACACCGCCCGGCACCGGCGTCAGCAATCCCGCAACGCCGTTCGCCGCGTCGAAGTCCACGTCGCCGACCAGCTTGCCATCGAGCCGGTTCATGCCCACATCGATCACGGCGGCCCCCGGCTTGATCCAGTTGCCCTTCACAAGCTTTGGGACGCCGACCGCTGCGATGACGATGTCTGCCCGGCGTACGACCGAGGCCAGGTCGCGCGTACGGGAGTGGCAGACGGTCACCGTTGCGTTTCCGTGCAGCAGGAGCATGCTCACGGGCTTGCCCACGATCTCACTGCGTCCGATCACAACGGCCTCCGCACCTTCGATCGGGATCGAGTGTCGATCGAGGACGAAGAGACAGCCGAGGGGTGTGCAGGGAGCAAGGCACGGCTCGTTCTTGAGCAGGAGACCCGCGTTCGTGGGGTGGAGGCCGTCGACGTCCTTCTCCGGCTGAATCGCCGCGGCCACGTTGGCGGGGCTCGTCCCTTCCGGGAGGGGGAGCTGGACCAGGATCCCATGGATCCCCGGATCCCCGTTGAGGCGGCCTACCTCCTGGATCAGCTCGGACTCGGAGATCCCTCCAGGCAGCTCGACCAGGCGCGACTCGAGGCCGCAGTCTCGGGCTGCTTTCCCCTTGTTGCGGACGTAGAGCTTGGAGGCGGGATCGTCGCCCGCGATGACCGTTGCGAGACACGCGGGACCTCCCTCGAGGGCCAGCGCACGCTCGCGCACGGAACTGCGAATCTCTTCCGCAAGCGTCCTTCCGCTGACGACTGTGGTCACCCCCCGCGACCTCCCGAGCTGCTGTGGGGATTGTAGCCGGAGCGTGTCCTACGACTCGTTGGTGGAGGACCCGCTAGCGGTACCGGACGAGCTCGTGGAGCTGTCGGAGGAGCTCGGCGAGCTGTCGGAGGAGCTCGTGGAGCTGTCGGAGGAAGTCGACGTGCTGTCTGACGAGCTCGAGCTTGGGCTCGAGGAGGACGACTCACCGGACTCGCTCCCCTTGGCTTTCGACGTACCGTAGCCGTCTGCGTACCAGCCTCCACCCTTGAGGATGAAGGTGCTGGCCGAGATCAAACGCGTCACCTTGGAACGGCAAGACTGGCAACGGGTTAGGGGCTCGTCCGTAATCCGTTGCTCGACCTCGAACTGATGACCTTTGGTGCACTCGTATTCGTACGTGGGCATGAGGTGGGGAACTCCGGGGGGCTACTCAGACCGGGGCGGCAGAGTAAGCCCGAGAGTGGGGTGAGTCAATTCGACTCCCCCGCGCCGTCGGGGAGCGGGAAACGCCCCGGGCAGGAATCAGGTTTCCGGGGCGCGCCGTGGGCGGTTGGCGGGAGTGGGGGGTCTTGTGGCCTTGGGGCGGCGGGAGTCGCGGAAGGCTTCGATCATGCGGGTGTAGGTGTCGAGCGTTTTGCGGAGGTCCGTGTCCAGGCGGGTACGGAGGTGGCGGAGCTCGGTTACCTCGTGGGATAGCTCGGCGCGGCGATCGCGGGTGTCCCGGAGCAGCTTCTCCGCACGCAGCTCCGCCTCGACCACGATGGACTCGGCCTCCTTGGAGGCGGTTCGCTTGATCTGCTCCACGATTCCCTGAGCGGTGGTCAGTGTCTCCTGAATCGTCTTCTCACGGCTCTGGTAGGTGTCGAGCTCGCGGGCGAGCCGTTCGGACTCGCGTTGCAGCTGCGCGTTCTCCCGCACCACCTCCTCGAAATCGGCCACCACGGTGTCGAGGAAGGCCTCGACCTCGGCGCGATCGAAGCCCCGCAGCCGGGACTTGAACTGGTGGCGGCGGATCTCGATAGGTGTGAGACGCATCTCTGGCAGGCAGGATCGGCCTGAAGCGGGCGGGGCTTGAGCGCTTTCAGGAATCGCCGGCGAGCTCTCTCGAGCGCGCGGTCGCGGCGCGAACGGCCGCCAGTAGCGCCGCCCGGAAGCCCGCTTGCTCGAGCGCGGCGAGACCCGCGACGGTCGTGCCGCCAGGAGACGTGACCCTGTCCCTGAGCACAGCGGTGTGCTCGCCCGACTCCTTCACGAGCTGCGCTGCGCCAAGCACCGTCTCCAGCGCCAGCTCCCGAGCTGCTGCGACGGGCAGGCCCTCGCGGACGCCCGCTTCGCTCAGAGCCTCGACAAACTCGTACACGTAGGCTGGCCCAGAGCCAGAGAGTCCCGTCACAGCGTCCATGCACGTCTCGGGAAGGCGGAGCACGCGACCTATCGCGCCCAGGACACCTTCGGCGCGCTCGAGATCCTCCCCGCTGGCGCCCGAGTCGTCCGCCAGGGCGCTGATGCCGGCGGAGACGAGGGCCGGAGTGTTGGGCATGGCGCGAACGACTCGGGCTCCGCGCGGAAGTACCGCGCGCAGGCTGGCGGTGGAGCGTCCGGCCACGATCGAGACGAAGAGCGGCCCGCCCTCGGCCGGGAGCCCCCGAACCGCGGCGTCGACGACGTCGGGCTTGACGGCGAGCACCACGACCTCGCAGCTGCTGGCAAGCTCGAGGTTGTCTTCCGTGATGCGCACGGCGAGCGCGTCGTTCAGCAGGTTGCGCCGCGCGGCAACGGGATCGGAAGCGCAGAGCTGTGTCGGCTTCATTCCCGCACGCAGCAGCCCGCGCAACAGGGCCTCGGCCATGTTCCCCCCTCCGATCGTCCCGACAGACTCCGGCAGACGGCTCATCTCTGTACCCTCTCCCCGAAGATGGCGCTGCCGACCCGAACCCAGGTGGCTCCCTCGCGGATCGCCGCCTCGAAGTCCGCGGACATGCCCATGGAGAGCTCGGTCAAGCGGGCTTCCTCCGCGCGGCCCTGGTTCAGCTGCTGCAGCAGCTCGCGCAGTCGCGCGAAGGAGGGTCGCACCTGCTCGGGATCGTCGCACGCCTGCGGAATGGCCATGAGCCCGACCAGCTCCAGGTGGGCCATGGCGTCGACGTGCTCGGCCAGCTGCGCCAGCTCGTTCGGGGCCACGCCGGCCTTCTGCTCCTCCTCGTCCACGTTCACTTGGAGGAAGACCCGCGGTCGCCGCTGCAACCTTTCCGCGTGCCGTTCGAGCGCGGTCGCGAGCGCCGGGCGATCGACGGAGTGGATCCAGTCGAAGAGCTCGACGGCGCGTTGTGCCTTGTTGCGCTGGAGCTGACCCACCAGATGCCAGTCCAGGCGCGGTTTCGCCGCGGCCCGAACCTCGAGGATCTTGTTCTCTGCTTCCTGCACGCGGTTCTCACCGAACGACCGCAGGCCGGCCGCGCTCGCCTCGAGCACCCGCTCGGCGGGAAAGGTCTTGGAGATTGCCAGCAGCTGAACGTCCGCAGGATCGCGGCCCGCCTCACGCGCGGCCGTCTCGATCCGTTTGCGCAGCGCCTCGGCTCGCGCGCCGATCCCACTCATGTCGGGTCCACGCCGAGTCGCCGTAGTGCTGGGACCACGACCTCGAGCGGGAGGCCGATCACGTTGGAGCGCGATCCGTCGATGTGTTCCACGAAGCGCCCGCCGACTCCCTGTACCGCGTAGGCGCCGGCCTTGTCGAGCGGCTCACCCGTCGCCGCATAGGCGCGCGCTTCTTCGCTGGTCACCGTGCGCATGCGCACCCGGCTCACCTCCACGCCCGACTCTGCCGGGCTCCCGTCCAGCAGCGCGACGTAGCCGGTGATTACGCGATGGGTTCGGCCCGCGAGGCGCAGCAGCATGTGGATTGCCTCTTCCTCATCCCGCGGCTTTCCCATGACGTGGTCGTCCACCACGACGATGGTGTCTGCGGCCAGCACGCAGCTCTCGGGGCCCACTCGCTCCGCCACGGAGCGGGCCTTCGTGAGAGCGAGGCGCGCGGCCGTCCGCTCGGGAAGCTCGCTCGCCGGGGCCGACTCGTCCACGTTCGGCTCGGCGACGAGAAATTCGAAGCCCTCCGAGCTCAGCAAGTCGTACCGTCGCGGCGAAGAGCTTGCGAGCACGAGTCTGGGTGCAACGTCTCCCATTGCCAACTCAGATACTCGAACCCTTCCGGGCGGAATTCAACTGTTCTCGTCGAGTCGCCCCTGAGCCTGGACGCCGGCGCGCGCCACGGAAGGCTGGTCGGAGCGGCTGAGTCCGCGCAACAGCTCCCTCACGGCTGGACCCGCCTCGGGGTGAGCGCGGAGCAGGTTTGGCAGCGCGACTGCCGCGAGGCTCTGCATGCGAGGGTCGGAGTGGCTGGTCGCGATCCCGAGCACGCGCTCCAACGCCTCGCGTCCGGCGCCGCTGAGCTTTCCGAAACAGGTGAGTGCGGCGCGCCGCACCTCCGCAATGGGATCGTCGAGGGCGTCCGCGCAGGCCGCCGCGGTCTCCTCCCGATCTGGCGCGAGCTCGCGGAGCGTGTAGAGCGCCATGCGGCGCCGAAGGGGACTCGGCGCGTTCCTGGCCTCGTGCACAACCACGGGGAGCACCTCCCCCTGCAGGTGGCCCAGCGTGGCGAGCATGTGTGTCGCCTGCCAGCGAATATCGCCGTCCTCGAGCTCGAGCGCATCGAGCAGCGCAGGCAGCAGCCGCAGGGTCGGGCGCTCGGCTCCGAAGAGAACGAAGGCGGCGGCAAAGCGCGCGAGTGGAGTCCCCTCGCGAACGGTCGACAGGAGAGCCTCTCTGAGCTCGGGGCGCTCGCCAAGGCGTTCGGCGAGGGCTGAGCAGGCGCTGCGCTGTCTGCTTCGGTCGGTCGAGCCGAGCTGCTCGAGGAGGATCGCGTCCGGGAGGTTCGGCTCAGGCAATGGCCCAGTGTTCTTCGCCCCCTGCATCGGTCGTGCGCGAAGCCCGCCGCTCCACCTGCAGCTTGAGCAGGTGCGACAGAACGGACTGTCCGGCCGCGGGATACAGGTAGCGGGGCGTGTCTGTGTAGATCAGCTCCACCATCTGCTCGACCGTCGAGGCTCCGCTCGCTGCGGCCGCTACGATCTGCTGCTCGCGCTCGAGCCGGTGGTCAATGTACTCCTGGATCTTCTCCTTGGGCTTCGAGATGTACGGTCCATGACCCGGATAGATACGTTCCAGATCTAGGTCCAGCATTCGTCGGAGCGTGTCCATGTAGAGCGCCATGTCTCCGCCATCGAGCGGGATGACGGTGGTTCCCGCGCCCAGCACAACATCACCGGTGAAGAGCGCGCGCTCCTCCTCCAGGTAGTAGCAGAGGTGATCCTGCGCGTGACCGGGAGTGTGGAGCGCTCGCAGCGTGACCCCGTCGGTTTCGAAGCGGTCCCCGTCGCCGATCGGCACGATCTCTACCGACACGTGCCGATCGCGCTCGGGCCAGGGCATTTTCGAGACGCTGCGCTCGCCGAAACGCTCGAGCACGCCAGGCGCGCCGCCCAGGTGATCGGGGTGCGTGTGCGTTACGAGGATCTCGCCGAGCCGCGCGTCGTCGCAGATCTCCTGGAGCGCTGTTTCCAGCAGCTCGAGATAGCCGCTCACCCCGGAGCCTGTGTCCAGTAGTAGCCGCTCGGCTCCCGTCCCCAGGAGGTAGGTGTTCGTGCCGGGCCCGGTAAAGGGTCCCGGATTCAACCCTCGCACCACGACGACGCGGGGTGACCAGCGCTCGCTGTCGGGCAGCTTCATGCCCTGCATGGAGTCCATGCCAGCAGGGTATCAGGTCAGGTGAGCCTGCAGCATGCGCCAGTCCGTCAGCAGCGTGGGGTCCGACGAGGCTTCTCCGCGTGCATAGCGCAGCCCGCGCAGGCCGGATGCGCGAGCGGCAGCGACGCAGTCCTTCTCGCGGTCTCCGATGTAGAGCGCCAGGCCCGCCGCGCTCCCCAGACGCTCGAGCGCGACCTGGAAGATTCGTGGGTCGGGCTTCGCGAGGCCCGTGTTCGACGGAAGCACGATTGCATCGAGCGCCGGTGCAAGGCCGAGCTCCCGCACAAGACCCTGCAGGCGAGAATCCATGTTCGAGACCACTCCCACGCGAAAGCCCTGGTTGCGTGCCCGGAGGAGGGCCTTCGGGGCTCCCTCCTCGACCACCCAGGCAGCGTGGCCCGCGTAGAAATCGAACAGCTCCGCAAAGCAGGGTCCATCCGCAGCGACGCTTCCGAGGGCCCCCCGAACGATCTCGCGCCAGGCCGCTCTCTCGCGCCCCGGAACATCAGCCAGCGGAACTCCGTCGAGCGGAGGGGGAGTGATGCGCTGCTCGCCCAGGCGGGCAGCGACATCGCCCTGCTCGCGCTCGACGCCATGTCGCATCGCGATGCGCGTGTACACGGCTCCCGGCGGCTCTCGCAGCCGGATCAGCGTACCCACGGCATCGATGAGGAGTCCCCGGGTGGGACTTGCGGCACTCATGGCGAGCGCCGCTAGGTGCGCTCGAAGGTCGAGACCGAGAACTGCACGTCGACCAGCTGCTCGTCCCCGCCGCGGGCCTTCACCCGTAGCGAGCGGATGATCAGCAGTATGGGGGCCGTCTCGATCCGGTACAGGTAGTCCACCGTCTGCTGCACGGTCGTCCCCTTCAACGAGACCTCTACGCGCGTCTCGGGGTAGCGTGGGTTGGCAGACGCCCCGCGCTCCTTGATCGACTCGAGCTGCCCGTCGCCGATCGCGGCATCCGCCGCCAGCTTCTCCAGCTCGGAGAGAAGGTTCGTCCGCTCGCCCGATCGGATCCGCTTCTCGACGCTAACGAGCTCTCCCTGCAGCAAGCGGACCTCGCCTGCGATGCGCAGCGCCCGCGCCACGTCTCGCTCCAGCTGCACGGTCTTTGCTTCGGCCAGCTCGGCGCGGGCGCTCATCGGACGGATCAGGAACAGGTCGAAGACGATGGCGCCCAGGAGACAGACCCCCAGGATGAGCAGCCAGCTCTCGCGGGGCGAGAGTCCCGCCAGGTACGTCCGGAGCGGTGTGAGGAACGAGTTCACGATCCCTCCTCGAGGCGGATCTTCAGTGTGAAGCTCTTGCCCCCCCTGCGCGAGTCGGTCGCCACGTCCGAGACGAGCACCCTTCCGAAGCCGTCGATCTGCGAGAGCTCTCTGCGCAGCTGATCGGCCGAGACGAAGTCCGGCGTATGGCCGCGGCCGGTGATGTTCTTGCTGTCGATCCTGAGCTCGTCGAACGTGATGTCGAGGGCCGGCGGCACGCGCGTCGAGATCTCGCCCAAGGCATCCAGGATCGTGAGACCGCGACCCGTCACGCCAAGATGGTCGGCCAGCTCGCGGGCACGACCGTACTCCGTCTCCATCGCCTGCATGAAGTTTCCGGTAGCGCGAGAGGTCGGGAAGGTCTCGCGGTGGATCGAGAAGATGGTCTGCTGCAGTCGGTCGACCTGCGACTCATTCATGATCATCTTCGAGACGGTGCTCGCCAGCCAGAGTGCGAGCACGAGAGCGAACAGGGCGAGCGTGAGCTGAAGCTGCCGCCTCAGCGCGGACAGGTCCTTGGCGTACGCGAACTCGCCGCGCCGGAAGTTGATCTGGGTCGTGGCTCTACGACCGGCGCCGCGCACCGCCAGCGCGGCGGCTTGTGCGAAACGAGATGGGTCCGCGTCGAGGCGAGGTCCGTCGTCGAGCGGGGGCTCGGCTGGCTCGAGATCCGTGCGTTCCGACAAGAACGCGGACAGCCCCGTGAGCTGGGCCGAGCCACCGACGACCAGGAGCTGCGACGGAGAGGCGGGGTCTCCAGGGTCGACCACGTGAGATTGAAGCGAGCGGAGCGTCTCGCGGGCGAGCCGCTCTAGCGCAGCATCCAGCAGCTGGGAGGCGGGCTTGGTGCTCCCGACCTCGAATACGCCGTATTCGTGCTTGTGGGCCTGGGCATCCTCGATGCTCTGGTTTCGGTCTTCTGCGATCGCTTCTGTGAAGTGGCGGCCGGCGACCGGGATTCTCCGCAACAGGATGGGGCGTCCCCCGGCGAGCAGGACGAGGTTCGACTTGCTGTGGCCGACGTCGAGGATGACGCGACCCCGCTTCGGGTCTTCCAGCTGCCAGGAGAGGTTTGCGAGCACCGCTCCTTCCACGTCGACGATGCGGGGCTCCGCACGCACTCGGTGCAACGTGTCGAGGTACGCGCGCACCTCCTCGCGCTGCGCGATCACTACGAGCACCTCGGTCTGGTCACCTGCCAGCCTCACCTGCTCGTGCGCGCGGATCGTATCCTCGAGCGGGAAGGCGATTTCCTCGTGGATCTGGAAGTCGACGGCCTGCGCCACGCGTCTGCTGCCGCTGAAGGGGAAGCGCAAATGCCGCTGCGTCACCCTCGCGGTGGGAAGCGCCCCCACCACACACTCGAGCGGTAGCTCGCGTTCTGCCAGAAAGGACTCGACGGCGGCCTCAATCTCGTCGCCCGAGGCCGAGCGTGGGAGCACCTGCTCCTCGAAGCGGACGAACTCCATGCTGCGCAGGTCTGCGCGTAGCTCGACCGCCTTGATCGAGTAGCTGCCGAGATCCAGGCCGAGGATCACGCGATCGAACATCAGCACTCGATCCGATACGCGAGCGTGCGGACCTCGTCGTCGCTGCGATCGATCACGCGGGAGACGCAGGCTCGGGTCTCGCCGTAGCTGGCCTCCACCTTGATCTCGAACACGTCGCTCGCGAACTGAAAGGGCGGAAAGACGCTATCGCCGAAGATCTCCATGTGCTCCTGGAAGCTCTCGCAGCCCTCCAGGGCTGAATCGCGACAGAAGACGCGCTCCTCGTCGCGGAAACGGAGGATGCGGAACACGTCGTCTCGGTCGAAGAGCCGACCCTCGCTGGCGTTGCCCTGGTAGTGGTACACGAGGCCGAGTACGTGTGCGGGCGCTGTGTTGGGATTCACCCCACTCTTGTCCACGGCGGGAAACATCGGGTAGGCCGTAAAGTAGTCTTTGAGCGCTTCGACCAGCAACCGATCCATACCTGGCACCCCGGCGAGCTCGTCGAGAGAGAAGAGCGGGCGATCGAGCGGAATGGCGTCGGGGTCCATCCCAGCGTAGAAACGCGCCTCGTTGTCGCCGAACGACGCGGTCTGATCGTCCGTGTCGAGCCAGTCCAGGATTCCGACCGAGATGGCATCGGTGTCGTAGAGCTTCTCTTCCGCTCGGCCGGGCATCGAATCGATGATGCGTTCGAGCGCCGTCTCCAGGAAGGGCCTGCTCGGAAGGTGGGCCTGCCCTGAGGCGTCGATGAGGCCGTTCAGGTTGATGCGCGCGCCGGCATCCGCGATCCCAATGCGGAGCTCGCCGCCACCCGGCACCTGGATCGGTGCTCGTGTGAGCAGGGCCCAGTCATCCCGCTCAGACTCCAGCAGCCGCGTCAGGTCGTCGCCCCAGTCAAGGTCGTCGAGCAGGGCGCGCTCGGCGACGCGTGCCCCGGAACGCGCGAGCAGCTCTGCACGCGTGCGCTCGCTGCGGTGGCGAGAGCTCAGCACCTCCAGCGTGGTCGTGCGCGTGAACGCGTAGACCGTACTGATGCACGCCACGAGGATGACGAGCACCAGCAACAATACGACCCCTTGCTCGCGGCCGTCTCGCCTCATTCGCAGGCGCTCCCGATGTTGTCATCGACGTCCTCGAGCTCCTCGAGCGCAGCCTTGAGAGAGAGCAGGTCCGGGTCGTCGGAGTTCCAGCAGGTCGCTGGCGGGATCGACTCGTAGAGGTCCTGCGCACGCCGGCCGATCGCGCTCATGAGGTCGACCGCGTTGCGAAGGTCCTCTCGCCAGCACTGCTCGACCGTCTTGCCGCAGGCCTGCGCGTCCTCATCTCCCTCTGGTCGAAGGAAATCGGCCGGCCGCAGGGGTAGCTCGATCGTGCGGCTGTATTCCTCGCCGTGCACGAAGTCACCGTCCGGATTCTGCTCCCAGAGGCGCACCGCCACCTCTACCGAGAGCGGCACCTCGTCCAGCCTCGACGCATCCGTCGAGTCCCAGCCGTCGAGCCAGGCCTCACTGTCGCTCTTGTAACGGAGCCCGAAGCTGGCGACGTCTTCCGCGACGACCTGGCCGTCGCGCATGATGATCTCGCGGTCGGGTACGTCGGAGAGTGGGTCCTCCTGCCGCACCAGCTCGAGTCGGCCGCTCTCATGGAGCTCGTCCTGCAGATCGAGCTCCGCCTCACGAACGGCGTACGTCACGACGCGCGGACCGCTTGGCGGCGCCGAGCCGGGGGTCCGGGTCGCTGTCAGTGTGACGAACCGGACCGCGTCCGAGTCGCTGTTCTGCGTGGTCCTGTCCGAAGCCATGAAGACGTAGGGTTGGGGGATGGGCTCCTCCTGCTCGAGCTGCGGCACCAGGACCGTTCCGACGAGCTCGCGTTCCATGCGGTCTAGCAGGACCTGCGCGGAGCGCGCGCGACCCACGCCCGCGTGAGCGCGTTCTTCGGCAAGCGTGATGCTCTGAAAGGCCTGCACCGCTGCCGTGATCAGCATTGACATGATGGCGATCGTGATCAGGATCTCGAGCAGAGTGAAGCCCGCTGGCGCCGCTTTTCGCGGCGCTTGCTGGGGGCGGATCACGAGCTCTCTCCCTCTGGGACTTCCACCTCCGCGAGCGGCTCCGGGATCAGGATGACCAGCGGCCTGGCAGAGTTCGGTTCACTCTCGACCGAAAAGACCCGGACCTCTACGCGTCGCAGCACCACCTCGGCGTCTGACTCGGGCGTGTCGAACAGCGGGGATGCGACCTCGACACCCTCGTATCCCGGAGGCAACGGCACCCGGTAGGGCTCGACCAGTACCTGCCATGCGAGACCGTCGTTCGGCTGCTCGAAGCGACCGGAATCGAGGCCGTCCGTTGCCTCCGCGCCGTTCTGGAACTCGTCCTCCAGCTCGCGGATGCGCTGCTCCGCCAGTCGCATCTCCAGGAGCTCAGCGCGCGCGTCGCTCAGCCGGGCCAGGTTCCCTCCTACGAGCGTGACGAGCGAGCCAAGTACCGTCCCCAACACGAAGACCGCGATGAGGACCTCGAGTAGCGTGAAGCCGGTATCGGATCGCGCGGGCTTACTCACGCACCGCGTCCTCCAGGTGGATCTCTCCCGTGAACGCGACGACGCGTGCCCGCATGTTGCGGCCTGCCTCATCGCGGAGCCAGACCTCTGCCGGGTCCGCTCCCCCGTCCGGTGCAAAAGCCACCGTGGCCTCACCCTCGGCGTACGAATCATCCCCGATCAACACACGGTCGATGACGACGTCGGTGTCGTCGAGCCAGCGCCACTCTCCGCTGCGGTTCTCGACCGGTGCGTACTCTCGCAGGGAAGATGGCGGAGAGAGGTCGAGGAGCTCCGCGTGTGTGGGCAGCTCGGCCTCGGGTGGTTCCTCAAGCTTGACCTGCTGCTCGATCCGGAAGGTCTGCTTGTCGAGATCGATCAGCCAGCGGTGAAGCTTTCCGGTCGAGATCGCTCGCTGAGCCGTGTAGCCCAGCTCTGCGGCAACGACGCGCCCCGAGTGGCGCAGCGCACCAGGAGTCGTGGAGGGGAAGCTCATGAAGAAGCCGGCGAGGAGTCCGATCAGCGCGACAACGACGAGCATCTCGAGGAGGGTGAAGCCCTCCCCACCCTCGATGCGGTTCACGGCTGGCCTTCGGCGTCGTCCCAGTTGCTGATGTCGTCCCCTCCGGGTTGCCCGTCCGGGCCGAGAGAGAACAGGTCGTAGCTGTAGGTATTGTGGGGCCCCGGCTGCTCGTACTCGTACTCGGTTCCCCACGGGTCGAGCAGGTCCGCCTGTCGGACGTAGCCGGCCTTGGGGTAATGACGCGGCAGCGGATCTGTGCTGGGTATGGCGACGAGCGCGATCAGACCTTGCCCCGAGGTGGGGTAGCGGCCATTGTCGAGCTTGTACAGCTCGAGCTGCTGCGCGAGCTTCTGCAGCTTGCCGTCCGCGATGGTGATCTTCGACTCGTCAAGGCGCGAGAACAGGCGCGAGCCCACGAGCGTCATCAGCATCCCGATCAGCAACACGACGACCAGGATCTCCATCAGCGTGAAGCCGGGGCGATCCGGATGGGTTCGATGTCTGAGGTGGCGATGGCTCATGGTGCGGTCCCTTTCATCTCGGCCTAAAGCGCGAGCGTGAGATTTAGCAGGGGTAGAACCGTTGAGAGGATGATGAGCACCACGAGGCTTGCGACGAAGACAAGCAGAATGGGTCCCGTCAACGCGGTCAGTCGGTTCAGGCTGTTGTCTACGAGCTGGTCGTAGGTCTCCGCAACACGTTCAAGCATGCTGTCCAGCTCCCCGGATGCCTCTCCCACAGCCACCATCTGCGTCACCATGGCCGGGAACTCCCCGCTGCGCTGGAACGTAGCTGCGATGGTGGCGCCGTGCGTGATCGCTTCGGCGGCGTCCGTCAGCGCGAGCTCGATCACCGCGTTGCCGGTGACACCCTTGGAGATCCCGAGGGCGCGCACGATGTCGAGTCCGCCCTGTTGCAACGTCGACAGCGTGCGGGCGAAGCGCGCGATCGCCACGTAGCGCAGCGTGTGGCCCAGCACGGGCAGCCGGAGGCGGAAGCGATCCCACGCGAGACGGCCTCGCTTGGTCTGCGTGACCTGATGGAACACGCTGTAGAGCAGCACGGCTCCGACCACGAGGTAGACCCACCAGGACGTGAGGAATTCGGAGATGGAGATCACGACCAGCGTGGCGGTGGGAAGCTCCTGATCCAGGTCCTGGAGCAGGCTCGTGATGGTAGGGATCACCTTGACGAGCAGGACCCCGGCCACGAGCGCGCTCGCGACGAGCATGAGGACCGGGTAGATCATCGCGTTAATCAGCTTGTTGCGCAGCTCCATGCGGCTCTCGACGTAATCCGCCAGCCGGCGCAGCACCAGGTCGAGCTTGCCGGACGCTTCACCCGCCCGCACCATGGAGCAGTAGAGGTTGTCGAAGATCTGCGGGTACTCGCTCATGGCGTCCGCCAACGGGGTCCCTTCGTTCACGCGCTCGCGCAGCTTGCCCACCACGTTCCGGAGGCGGTCGTTCTCCACCTGTTCGGTCAGGGCGGCCAGAGACTGCAGGAGCGGGATTCCTGCGCCCAGCAGCGTCGAAAGCTGCCCTGTCAGCATCGCGAGGGCGAGGTCCGGTACGCGTTGCAACGCGGAGATGCGGAAACGCGACAGGAGCTCCGAAGCACTGGAGCGTGTCCGGCCCTCCTCGATCCAGGTCAGATACACACCCTCGCCTTTGAGCTTGGCGCGCGCGCCACGCAAGCTGTCCGCATCGATGGTTGCGCTGACCCGGCGGTTCGGAGTGGCGATGCCCTTGTAGCGGTAGACCGGCATGGTCGCTAGCCGGCCTCCGGGTCGATCGCGGCGACCGCCTCCTCCTGGGTCTGGCGCATGATCTCGGAGACAGCGGTCAGTCCATGCAGCACCTTCTGTGCGCCGTCCATCCGCATTGTCGTCATTCCCGCGCGGACGGCCTCCTCCTGAATCGACTTGGAGTCGATGCCGCCCGTGATCATGCTGCGGATATGGTCGTCCACGATGAGGATCTCGAAGATCCCGGCGCGGCCCCGGTAGCCGGTCTGGTTGCACGCCGCGCAACCCTTGGCGCGAAACAGCCTCCCCATCTCGAGCTGCTCGCGCTCGAGTCCGATCTCCTCCAGCTCCACGTCGCTTGGACGGTAGGCCTCCTTGCAGCTGACGCACAGAAGGCGCACGAGCCTCTGGGCGAGCGAGGCGACGAGCGACGAGGCGATCAGGAACGGCTCGACGCCCATGTCGATCAGCCGCGTGATCGCTCCTGCTGACTCGTTCGTGTGTAGGGTAGAGAAGCACAGCTGGCCCGTGAGGCTCGCGTGGATCGCGATCTCTGCGGTCTCGGAATCGCGGATCTCGCCGACCAGGATCACGTTGGGATCCTGGCGCAGGATCGAGCGCAGACCGGCTGCAAACGTGAGGCCGATCTGTGGCTTTACCTCGATCTGCCCGATCCCTTCCAGACGGATCTCGACGGGGTCTTCCACGGTGATGATGTTCTTTTCCGGGGAGTTGATGTCGGCGAGTGCCGCGTACAGGGTGTTGGTCTTGCCGGAGCCCGTCGGTCCGGTGACCAGCACGATACCGTTGCTGCGTCGGATCAGCCGGCGGAGCACGTGCTGCAGCTCCTCGCTGAGCCCGATACTCTCGATGCTCAGCAAGTCCTGGCTGCGGGGCAGCAGGCGCATCACGCTGCGCTCTCCGTACTGCGTCGGGATCGTGGACAGCCGCACGTCGTAGTCGCGGCCCGCGATCTTCAGGCTGATGCGTCCGTCCTGCGGTAGCCGCCGCTCCGCGATGTCCAACCTCCCCATGACCTTGATGCGCGAGGTAATTGCTTGATGCAGCTGCCGGGGCAGCGGGCGGATTGGCTCGAAGAGCATGTCGTCGGTGCGGAAGCGCACCAACACCTCCCGCTCCTGCGGCTCGATGTGGATGTCGCTGGCCCGCTCCTTGACGGCCTGTTGCAAGAGCGAGTTCACGAGCCGGATGACAGGGGCACTCTCCTCGCTCGAGTCCAACAGGTCTTTTGGCTCCTCGATCAGCTCAGAGGCGACGTCGGCAAGCTCGGTGTCGCCGAGCTCTCCTCTGACCTCCTCCGCGGAGCTCGCGCGGTCGAATACCTGGTTGATGCAGTTCAGGATGGCCCGTCGACTGCACAGGACGGGCTCGCAGGAGACCCCGGGAAAGAGCAGCTGCAGGTCGTCGAGTGGGTCCGTCAGGAGCGGATCCGAGATCGCGATCTCGAGTCTGTCTCCTTCGCGTCGGATCGGCAGCAGGTGGTGTTGCTTGGCGAAGGAGATCGGAAGCTGCGTCGCGAGCTCTCCGTCCACTTCATCCGCTCGAAGTGTGTCGCGCACCGGGATACCGTACAGGCCGCCGAGCAGGCCGAGCAGCTCCGGCTCAGGCACGAGGCCGAGCTCCAGCAACACTTCGGTCAGTCGCTGCCCCGACTCTTCCTGTCGACGCAGCGCGACCTCGAGCTCATCCTCCGTCAGCGACGTGGCGTCGAGAAGCGCGGCGCTCAGCTCCAGCGCGTTGGACACCTCACCTCTCTCCCCGCTGTACCACGACAAGGGGATCCACGTCCGCCTCGTAGCGTACGTCGCGCGCGATCTGCCTCGCTCTCTCCTCGGACACGTAGGGGCCGAGCTGTACAAAGTGGACCGGGTCCCCAGACTCCGGGCGCGAGAACACGGTCCCGTCGTAGCCGAGATCGATCAGCAGCTGCAAGAGCGCGATCGCTTCCGCCGGGTTGTGAAAGAAGGCGGCCTGGACCAGGTAGGCGCCGCCGTCCCCATCGGCCTGCAGCGCCTCAAGCTCCTCCCGGCGCACGCGCTCACGCTCCCGCTTCTGTGCGCGCAGATCGGGCAGGAGCGCGACCGGATGCCGCCCGTCGTGCCGCTCCAGCTCGCGCCGCACCGGGTTGGGGTCGCTCGGGAGCTCCACCCCCGCGTCGAGCGCCGCCTGACGCTCCGCGAGCTCCTCGGCGGTGTAGCCCGCGCTCGCGCTGTCCCGGAACCGCTCGCGCCGCTCCAGCGTCAGCTGCTCCAGGTCCTCCGGATCGCGCACGATGCGCGGCGTGAGGATGATCAGCAGGTTCACCTTGCGCACCGTGTCGCTGGTCGTCTTGAACAGCCAGCCCACGATCGGGATGTCCCCCAGGAACGGCACCTTGCTCTCCGCCACGCCCTGGCTCTCCGAGATGATCCCACCCAGCATCACCGCCTCGCCGTCGCGGACGTAGACCGTATTCTCGACCTGGCGGTTCCGCGTCGTCGGACCGAGCTCGTCATCCGTCGACTCCACCTCGCTGATCTCCTGGAAGATCTCGAGGCGCACCGTGTCCCCCTCGCTGATCTGGGGCGTCACGCGAAGAGTCACGCCGACGTTCTCGCGCGCAATGTTCTGAGAGGTCTGAAAGCCGCCTGCAGCAGAGGGATCGGCCGTCTCGAGCAGTGTCGTGGGGATCGGGATCTCCTGCCCGATGATGATCTCCGCCTCCTCGTTGTCCGCCGTGAGGATCACCGGCGCAGAGATCAGGTTCGTGTTCGCATCGTTCCTGGATGCGATGAGGACTCCCTGGATGATCGGCACGTCGCCGACCCCAGGTATGTTGATGGTCTTCCCGAGCACGGCCGTGGTTAGGTCCGCTGCCGTCGAGCCGATCAGACCCGCTCCGGTGTTCGCGGGCGGCGTCCCACTCGGGTTCGGAAAGACGCCACCGGGGTCGACGCCGACCGAGACCGCGGAGTTGCTTACGTTGAGCTCGTTCTGGTAGAGCCACGCGAGTCCGAGATCTTGGTTGCTCGTGATGTTTACCTCCATGATCAGCGCCTCGACTAGCACCTGTGGCCTGCGGATATCGAGGGCGGTGATGACGTCGCTCATGGCCGCGAAGCCTTCCGAGCTGGCCTGGATGATCAGGGAGTTTGTTGGCGCGTCGGCGGTGACGCGGACACCCTGCCCGAGCTCGGCAACCGCGGCCGCAGCCGTTGCTCCGGAAGTCGTCCGTCCGCCGATCGTCGCCGCAGATGAGGTGGTCAGTGTAGAGAGCGTCTGCGCCATCTCCTCCGCGTCCGCGTTCTGGAGCCTGAACACGTGGATGCGACCCGAGCCCTTGCGCTCGTAGTCGAGCAGGGGCACCAGCTTCTCGACCTGCTGAATCATGCCTCGCGTTGCGATCACGATAATCGAGTTCGTGCGCTCGTCTGTGATGAAGCGTGGCTCTCCCGATACGCCTGCAATGACGGGAGCGGCGGGAGTACCGGCAGCCCCCTGTGGCGTGCGGGCGGTTCGCCGCGCTCGTGCGGTCGTTCGGGCCCGGCTCGCCGCCTGGCTAGCGGGCTCGGAGAAGATCTCCTGCAGCTGCGCCGCGAGCACAGAAGCGTCCGCGTGTTGGATCTGCAGCACCTTGACCTGCTCGCGGTAGGTCACAACGTCGACTTCCCCGATGATCGTGACCAGGCGTCGGATGTTCGCGGCGGTATCCGTGACGATGAGCGTATTCGTGGGCTGGTAGGCGATCAGATTCGATTCCCGGGAGATAAGCGGCCGCAGCGTGTTGCTGATCGCGTCCGCCTTCACGTAGCGAAGCGGGATGAGTCGGGTGATGTAGAGATCCCGGTTCGGAATCGGAGCATGGCTCGGCAGCGTCTCGATCGCCGATTCCTTTGCCTCGCGGATCTGTACGATCTTCAGCACGCCTCCGGGCGCAGGCACGGTCGTCAGTCCCCGGACCTGCAGGATCGATTCAAACACCCGGTAGGCCTCGTCGACGCTGACCGGTGTCGGTGAGATCACCGTCACCCTGCCGCTGACCTTGTCCTGATCGTAGAGGAAGTTCTTGCCCGTGAGCTCCGCCATCATGGCGATCACATCCGTGATCTCCGTGTTCTGGAAGTCGAGCTTCACGGGCTCGCCGTCCCCTCCCTGTCCTCGGCTGTCCGCCCCCCAGAGCAGGGCGCTGAAGAGAGCCAGGATCGGGAGCGCTCTCGACATCAGAGGCAGAAGTTCTGCTCGTTCCCGAGCTCGTCGCGGCAGATGAGGCACGTCTGCTGGCCCTGTGGCGAGAGCGAGGCTGGCTGCAACGACTCGATGTCCGTCAGGCTCACGCCGTTGAGGGAGCTGCAGACCGCGCCGTTGCCCAAGCCCGTTGCGGCCAGAGCGCTACCGGGACGGAGGTTCTCCACGAGCAGTCCCTCCACCTCGCCGACCTCGTTGAAGGCCGGACGGAACGTGGCCTGCTCGATCAGGCTCGGACTAGCGGACGCGGGCGCGACGGCCTGCGTCGGGGCGCGCCGCCCGAGGCGCTGCAACAGCCGTTCGCGACCCCGCTGTGCCCGGCTGCGAGCGGGTCGGCTCCGAGACGAGGCGCGCCGGGTCCTGGCTCGCTGCGGCGTCGCACTGGCGGCGGTCTCATCATCCATGGTGATGGCCTCGCGCTTCCCCTGGTTTCGAATCACGACTTTGCGGCGCTCGATCCACTCGACCGTCGCATTCCCCACCGCGTCTCCAGGCTTCACGTAGAACCGCTCGTGCGTGGAAAGGTCTTCCAGGGTGGCGAGGGAGCTTCCGTCCCCGGAGATCGTCGCGTGGAGCTTCATGCGCAGCTTGCTCTCCGCGATCGCCTCAGATCTCGCGGGAGCAATCGGCCCGGTAGTTGCGTTCCGGAACAAGTTGCGCTCGCCTATGATCCGATAGTGGCTCCAGGGGTGCCTACCGGCTTGCGGCTCTTCCACGGTGGGGATGCGCGCGGGTTCGAGCGGTGCGTTGCTCATGGCCGGAGCCAGCCCGGCATACACAAGATATACACAGGTAAGAAGGAGCACTCCCTGGACGATGCGAAGGCCGGAATTCAAGAGCACATTAACTCCCAGGGCGCTGCGCCGCGCCGCTGTCGATGCGCCCCGCGGGGATCGCGAGCGCTCGTCCCCGCCGAGAGAATCCTCAACAATTCCAATGAATTCTAGCCCGATGGGGAACTGCTGCAAACGCCTTCGAGAGGCTCATTCGCGCGGCGCGAGTCGACGTCATGCGTAGCAGGACAACCCTGTTCCGGGGGGTCGCGATAGGGAGTCTGCTGACACTGCTGGTTGCTGGCGGTATCGGGCTCGCGGCCATGGGCGAGGGTACGCTCAGCGAGCGCGCCCGACGCCTGGTGTTCCTTGGACGCCCCTTGGTCCACGTGCTGCGGCCGACACCCGGTCAGCAGATCTCCTTCGGCGGGGTCGAGGTCGAGGTCGGCTTCTCCGGTCACGAACGCGTGGCCGTCGATACGTTTCGCTGCCTGCTCAACAACCGCGACGTCACCCACTTGCTGACGCTCGGCAGCAACGGCGCGCAGGGCGCCATCCTGGGGCTGATCGAGGGCGAGAACCGGATTCGAATCGAGGTGTTTGGTCGCGGCTGGTGGGGCTCTCGCTACTTCCAGGACGCGCGAACCGTCGTCTTCCAGGTTCGCCCCTATCCTAATCTCGATCGGGCACTACTGGGGCCTCTACTGTGGGACCCGGCCGCGGGCGGCCGCGGCCACCCACCTACGCTCGCCTGCGGCTCGCTGCGCGCGCCGCTTCGCAGCGCTTGCGGGGTGGCCCGACCGGCTTGACAGGCTTGCGGGGTGGTCCGACCGGCACCGGCTTGACAGGGTTGGGGACGGGCTTAATTTGGGACGTCAACACGGGCTTGTCCGTAAGTATTTGATTTAGCTAGGATTTTTTTACGTCGGGGGTAGGGTGGTCATGGCAAGCGTGATTGGAATTGATCTGGGGACGACGAACTCGGCGGTCGCCGTGATGGAGGGTGGCGAGGCGAAGATCATTGCCAACGAAGAGGGCGGGCGCACGACGCCGTCCGTGGTCGCGTTTACGAGGGACGGCCAACGGCTGGTGGGGCAGATCGCCCGGCGTCAGGCCATCACGAATCCGGAGAACACCATCTTCTCGATCAAGCGCTTCATGGGTCGTCGCCTTGGTGAGGTGAGCGACGAGAAAAAGCTCGTGCCCTACAAGGTGCTGAGCGACAAGGACGACCAGGTCGTCGTCGAGGCCCTCGGCAAGAAGTACACGCCGCCCGAGATCTCCGCGATGGTGCTCCAGAAGCTCAAGACCTCGGCAGAGGCCTACCTTGGCGAGAGTGTCTCCCAGGCCGTGATCACGGTTCCGGCCTACTTCAACGATGCCCAGCGCCAGGCCACCAAGGACGCCGGCACGATCGCCGGACTCGAAGTGCTGCGGCTCGTCAACGAGCCGACGGCAGCGTCGCTCGCGTACTCGCTCGAGAAGAAGACGGAGGAGAAGATCGCCGTCTACGACCTGGGCGGAGGCACATTCGATATCTCCGTACTCGAGGTAGGTGACAACACCGTGGAGGTGCTCTCGACGAACGGCGACACGCATCTGGGCGGTGACGACTTCGACGATCGGGTGATTCGCTACCTGGTCGACGAGTTCAAGAAGGACCAGGGCGTCGATCTCTCCAAGGACCCGATGGCCATGCAGCGACTCAAGGAGGGCGCAGAGAAGGCGAAGATCGAGCTGTCCACTCTGACCGAGACCGAAATCAATCTGCCCTACATTACGGCCGACCAGTCCGGACCGAAGCACATGAACGTGAAGCTCAGCCGTTCGAAGTTCGAGCAGCTGGTCGATGATCTTCTGGGCCGTACACTTGATCCGGTCCGGGCCGCGTGCAAGGACTCGGGGCTCGCCCCGAGCGAGATCGACGAGGTCGTGCTCGTCGGTGGCTCGACGCGCATTCCCAAGGTCCAGGAGCTCGTAAAGGATTTCTTCGGGAGAGACCCGCACCGCGGTGTGAATCCCGACGAGGTCGTCGCGGTCGGCGCCGCCGTCCAGGCGGGAGTGCTGACCGGAGACGTCAGCGACGTACTGCTCCTCGACGTGACGCCCCTCTCGCTTGGTATCGAGACCCTGGGTGGCGTCATGACCAAGCTGATCGAGCGGAACACCACGATTCCGACCAAGCGCAGCCAGACCTTCTCGACGGCCGCCGACAACCAGCCGCAGGTCGAGATCCACGTGCTCCAGGGCGAGCGGGAGATGTCGCTGGATAACCGCTCGCTGGGCAAGTTCATCCTCGACGGGTTGCCGCCTGCGCCGCGTGGCGTTCCGCAGGTGGACGTCACCTTCGACATCGACGCGAACGGTATCGTCTCCGTATCCGCGAAGGACAAGGCGTCGGACAAGGAGCAGTCGATCCGGATCGAGGGCTCGACCGGCCTCGAGAAGTCAGAGATCGATCGCATGGTCTCGGACGCTGAGACCCACGCA
The DNA here is from genome assembly GCA_965247115.1 of Myxococcota bacterium. Lineage (GTDB taxonomy): Bacteria > Myxococcota_A > UBA9160 > SZUA-336 > SZUA-336 > JAUXJB01. The sequence continues at coordinate 732,771 of CBDFGR010000002.1, read as the reverse complement.
AGCGACGACAAAGGGCGTCGCGAACGTGTCGACGCGCACAACGCGCTCGACAGCCTGGTGTACGAGGCGGAAAAAACGCTCAACGAGCACCGCGAGAAGATCCCGGTCGGCGACCTGAAGACCCTTGAGGACGCCATGAGTGCGTCGAAGATCGTGCTCGAGAAGGAGGACGCCACAGGAGAGGAGCTCAGCACTCAAGCGGAGCAGCTCCAGTCGGCCGTTCACAAGATCAGCGCGGAGCTCTATAAGCGCGAGGCGGAGCAGGCAGACGCCGGTGGAGAGGCCTCCGAGGCGGGAACGGAGTCTTCCGGCGACGGACCCGACGTGGTCGACGCGGAATTCACGGAGGAGAAGTAACCGCGGGAGGGCTGTCTCCACGGTACCGAGCGCAGCCCTCCGCGTTCAGCACCAATGACGACTGACGCTGACGAGCTCGACGGCAAGCTGGAAACCTCGGAGGAAGGCGAAGCCATCCCCGAGATTCTCCCGGTGTTGCCCCTGCGCAACACGGTGCTGTTCCCAGGAGTGGTCAAGCCGATGGTCGCGACCACTGCCCGAGCGCGCGCGCTCGTCGACAGCGCACTCAAGGGGGATCGCCTGCTCGTCACCGTCGCGTCTCGCGACCCCGATGTGGAGGAGCCGGGACCCGAGGACCTGTACGAGGTGGGCGCAGCGGTCCGGATCCTCCGCGTGGTGAAGACCGGGGAGGACGCCCTGCGTCTCTTTGTGCAGGGCCTGCGCCGCTGTGCGATCGGCGCGTACGAGTCGACGACACCCTACCTGCTAGCTCACATCGAGACGCTCGACGAGCACACCGCGAAGGGCCTGGAGGCTGAGGCTCTGCACCGGAACGTGAGCCAGCAGTTTCTCGAAATCTCGGGGGCGTCGGGCGGCGTACCCGACGCGGTCCGCGCACTGATCGTCCAAATCCAGGATTCCGGCATGCTGGCCGACGTGGTTGCGGCCCATCTCGACCTCTCGGTCGAAGAGCAGCAGGAGCTGCTCGAGACCACGCAGGTGCGGGCACGCCTCGAGCGGCTCTCCGAACACCTGGCCCGGGAGCAGGAGGTGCGCCACCTGGAGGAGGAGATCCGCGAACAGGTCCAAGAGGAGCTCTCACGGAACCAGCGCGAGTACATCCTGCGGGAGCAGGCGCGAGCGATCCGGCGTCAGCTGGGCGACCACGACAGCCCTGCCCAGCAGGTGGAGGAGCTGCGCGAGCGAATCGAGAGGGCGGGCGTGCCCGACGAGGTCCGCGAGCATAGCGAGCGAGAGCTCGGCCGGCTGATATCACAGCCCCCTGGCGCGATGGAGGCCGGAACGATCCGCACCTATCTCGAGTGGATCGCCGACCTGCCGTGGTCCGCCGAAACCGAGGACGCGCTCGACGTGGCCTCCGCCCGCGAGATCCTGGACGAGGACCACTACGGCCTGGAGAAGATCAAGGAGCGGATCCTCGAGTTCATCGCGGTCCTGAAGCTCAAGAAGGATCTGAAGGGTCCGATCCTGTGTTTCGTCGGCCCGCCGGGAACCGGGAAGACTTCGCTCGGGCGCTCGATCGCTCGCGCGATGAATCGGAACTTTGCGCGCATCGCGCTCGGGGGTGTGCGAGACGAGGCCGAGATCCGCGGGCACCGCCGCACATATGTCGGCTCCTTGCCGGGGCGCATCCTGCAGAGTCTAAAGCGGGTGAAGACGCGGAACCCTGTCTTCATGCTCGACGAGATCGACAAGCTCGGCAGCGATTTTCGCGGTGACCCGGCGTCCGCGCTCCTCGAGGTCCTCGATCCCGAGCAGAATCACACCTTCAGCGACAACTACCTGGAGGTTCCGTTCGATCTCTCGAAGGTTCTCTTCATCGCGACGGCTAACGTGTTCGACACGATTCCGCTCACGCTTCTCGATCGCATGGAGATCATCGAGCTTCCGGGCTACACCGACGAGGACAAGCTCGAGATCGCCAAGCGCTACCTCTGGCCCCGCCAGCTCGAGCGACATGGCCTGCAGGACCACAAGCCCGAGATTGGCGACGAGGTGATTCGCACGATCATTCAGGGCTACACGCACGAGGCGGGACTACGGAATCTGGAGCGCGAGCTCGGCAAGGTCGCGCGCAAGCTGGCACGGCGATTCGTCGAGAAGTCGGGCCGCGTGGATGAGGTCGGGACGGAGGACCTGCACGAGCTGCTCGGAGTGATCAAGTTCGAGCCAGAGGTGGCTGGCCGCCTCCACAACCCCGGCGTGGCCGTCGGCCTCGCAGTGACCGGCGCGGGCGGCGAGATCCTCTTCATCGAGGCCACTCGGATGCGAGGAAAGGGCGAGCTCAAGATCACGGGCTCCGTCCGTGACGTGATGCGAGAGTCTGCGCACACGGCCGTCTCACTCGTGCGCACGCGCGCGTCGGAGCTAGGGATCGATCCAGGAATCTTCCAGACCAGCGACTTTCACATCCACATCCCCGCCGGCTCGACCCCCAAGGATGGTCCGAGTGCGGGCATTGCCATCGTGACCGCGCTCACGAGCCTGCTCAAGGACGAATCCGTTCCGCCGGACCTGGCGATGACGGGCGAGATCACGCTGCGGGGGAAGGTGCTGCCGGTGGGGGGCATCAAGGAGAAGATCCTGGCCGCGAAGCGCGCCGGCGTGGAGCGGGTCCTGATCCCAGCGGCGAACCAGAAGGACCTTGTCGAGATCGCCGATCGCCAGCTCGGAGACCTTGTCGTCGAGCCCATCGAGCAAATCGAAGAGGTGCTGCAGCGAGTATTTCGCGATACTCCGAGCGCATGATTCGCATCGCATTGCTCCCGATGCTCTCCACCCTCCTCACGGGCTGCATCGTGACCAAGACCGTCTACGACGCCGAGGTGTCGCGCGCTCGCAGCCTCGAGTACGAGCTCGCCAAGAAGGACGACGTGGCGGCGGAGTTGCAGCAACAGATCGTGGAGCTGCAACGATCTCAGGAGCGCCTCGACCTCGAGCTGAAATCGCTGGAACTCGAACGCGTCCAGCTCACGAGTGATTCAGAGGATCTACGCCTCGCGAACGAGCGCATGCGCGCGGGTCTGGAGAGTGAGCGTGAGAAGCTGAGGGCCCGGGAGAGCGAGATTCAGGAGATGTCTTCGACATACCTCAACCTCGTGGAGGCACTCGAGGCCGAGCTCGAGCGCGGGGAAATTCAGATCCAGGCACTCCGAGGAGGTCTGCAAGTGAGCGCCTCCGATCAGATCCTGTTCGACTCCGGGCTGGCGGAGATCAAGCCCGACGGGGAGTCGGTGCTGGAGGCCGTTGCCGAACAGATCCGCGGCCTTTCGGGGTATTCCGTCCGCGTCGGCGGCCACACGGACGACAGGCCCATCTCCACCGCTCGGTACCCGTCGAACTGGGAGCTCTCCGCGGCGCGTGCGGTCCAGGTCCTGCGCTTCCTCGAGAGCTCCGGTGTGGACGCCTCCGCACTCTCCGCTATTGGCTACGGTCCTCACCAGCCCGTTGCGACAAACGACACCGTCGAGAACCGTGCGCGCAACCGGCGTATCGAGATCGTCCTCATTCCCGACGAGCAGGGTTGAACCCGCGAGAGCTTCTGGCCGGGGTGCACGCTGCCGCGCTCGAGGCGGTGCACGCGGGCCGGGCCGTTGAGAAGGCGCTGCGTGCCTGGGACCCCCCGGTCCGCCTGAGTGTGCTGGGTGCGGGGAAGGCCGCGTGCGCCATGGCCCGCGCTGCGCTCGCAGAGCTCGGCTCTCGAGTCTCCGGGGGGTCGATCGTGACCAAGACCGGCAACGCCTTCGCAATCCCATCCCTCGAGGTGCTCGAAGCCTCGCACCCCATTCCAGATGCGAGCGGAGTGGACGCCGCAGAGCGGGCGCTCCGCCATGCACGCTCACTCGGCGCCTCTGATGCCGTGCTCGTGCTGATCTCTGGCGGAGCCTCCGCGCTCTGGTGCGCGCCGGCCGACGGCGTGAGCCTCGAAGCCAAGCAGCAGCTGACCCGACAGCTGCTGAACGCTGGAGCCGACATCGCCGAGATCAACACCGTGCGCAAACACCTGTCCCGCATCAAGGGGGGAGGACTGCGGGTCGCCGCTCGACCCGCCTCCGTGCTGACTCTGGCCGTGTCCGACGTGGCGGGGGATCTGCCAGATCGAATCGGCTCGGGCCCGACGGTTCCCGATCCCACCACCTTTGCGGACGCGCTGAGCGTGCTCCGCGCTCGTGGGCTCGAGAACGCTACCGCCCCGGCTGTACGCCTACACCTGGAGCAGGGTGCAGCGGGTCAACGCCCGGAGACCTGGAAGCCCGACCCCGCGCAAGAGGAGGGCAATGATTTCCGGGTCGTTGCAAGCCTGGAGGATGCGCTCGAGGCTGCGAGGGTGGAGGCACAGAGTCGTGGGCAGCAGGTGCGGATGCTCGGCTCCGTTCTGTACGGCGAGGCCGCGCCGCTGGGGCACTCGCTCGCGACGCAGGCGCGGCGGGCGCGCGATACGGGTGGGGGCTTCCTGATTGCCGGTGGAGAACCCACGGTCGTCGTGCGGGGCCCCGGAATGGGCGGGCGTTGTCAGGAGCTGGCGCTGGCTTTCGCTCTGGAGCTGCAGGGAGCGGAGGGGATCACCGCCCTATTTGCCGGAACGGACGGGAGTGACGGCCCAACGGATGCGGCTGGAGCGTTCGCCGACACGAGCAGCCTGGAACGCGCCAACGCAAAGGGCCTCGACCCGGACGCTCACCTTGCGCGCAACGACTCTTACCCGCTACTCCGCGCTACAGGGGACCTTCACGTTACCGGTCCGACCCAGACGAACGTCACCGATCTGGCGCTGATCCACATCGCGCCCCGATTCGGGTAGGATGGCGCCGCGGTGAAGCTGGCAATCGCGACTGGCATCCTCCTCATCGCGGTCGGTGGACCAATCGGATGGGTGATAACCAATCGGCTCGAATCCAACAATTCGTTTTGCGTCGCGTGCCACCTGAGTGAGCAGACCCCTCTTCACGAGGAAAAAATGCAGGAGCTGATGGCAACGCCGCCCGTGAACCTGGTCTCGCTCCACTACCAGGCCGACAGCGAGTTCCGCTGCATCGAATGCCACGGGGGAGCGAGCTTCGCGAACCAGCTCCGAGTCAAGACGGTGGCCGCACGGGACGCCCTTGTTTACTTGTTCGGTCGCTTCGAAGAGCCCGTCTCGATGGATCACCCGCTCTGGGACGAGGACTGCGTGCAGTGCCACGAGACCTACGAGAGCGACCGGACCGACGACTACCACGCGATCGACGTTCATAATCTGCCGTCCTTCGTCTATCGCTGCGTTGACTGTCACGTGTCGCACTCCACTAAGGGCGCGGCCCAGTTCGGATTTTTGGAACCGGCTCGTGTGCGACGAGCCTGCCACAGCTGTCACGAGGAGCTCTGAGCATGACGGGACCGATTCGAAAGTGGTGGCTCGCCACCCTTTGTGTCTTGCCGGCATCGGCACTGGCCTACCCTGGTGGTACTCCAAACTACGTTACTGACGTCGCGCCCTTCTGCACCGCGTGCCACTCGTCAGTCTCCATAGAGCAGCTCGGCGGAGTGCCGGAGCAGCGAGCGAACGCCGAGCTCGCCGACAACAAGCACCTCGCCACGATCGAGGTCGCCGGGGACGAGACTCCCTACGGGGAGCTCGATCCTGCGCAGCGGCGGGCGCTGATCGCTGCCATCCGACAGATCGACCAGAACTCCGGTGTGCGGATCCTCGCTCCGCTCAGCGTGAATGCCGGCCAGGTGATCGACGTCACCGTCGAGGCGAGGGGAGGTGGGGGGCCCGTCGTCGGGATCGCCCTCGTCGACTCGAACCAGCGCTGGCAGGCGAGCCCGGCTCCCTCGCGCGGCTGGCAGATTCTGGAGGCTCCCGCGGTGACGGGTCCAGACGGACAACCGCAGACAAAGTTCACCGATCGCCGGAATCCGGAGCTGTCGCCCGCCATCTCATACGTAAACATCTCCGGCGTCCAGGCAGACCCGGTGCAGAACAAATACGATCAGGTCTCGGTGACGTACCGCCTGCGCGCTCCGGCTCGACCCGGTACGTACCCTCTGGCCGCGGCGTTCCTCTACGGAACGGAGAAGGCTTCACCTCATGGGGGAGTGGAGACCATCACCGGGACACAGCCGAGGGGAGGGCTCTTCTCGGCCTCCGGGCGCGTACGCTTCAGCGAAGTTCTCCAGGTTCAGGTGAAGTAGTGGCTGTCGACAGCGAGACGTTCAAGCGGGTGCTCGGGAGCTGGGCGACCGGGGTCACGATCGTGACCTCGCAGCACGGTGACTTGCGCCACGGAATGACGGTGTCCTCCTTCAATGAAGTGAGTCTGGATCCTCCCATGATCCTGGTCTGCGCCGACAAGAGCTCCAGCACTTTGGGAGTCATCGAGCAGTCGAGAGCATTCAGCGTGAGCATCCTCGCTCGAGGCCAGGACGAGCTTTCGAATCTGTTCGCGAACAAGCAGAAGGAGGAGATCCGCTTCCGTGGCCTCGAGTGCACGCTTGGCGCCACGGGCTGTCCGCGCATCCCGGGAGCCCTGGCGTGGCTCGACTGCTCCGTTCACGAGGCCGTAGATGCTGGGGATCACGTCATTTGCGTCGGCCGTCTCGAAGAGGCCGAGGCCAGCGAGGTCGCACCCTTGCTCCACTTTCGGGGCAAGTACGGGAGCCTCGGCTGAGCGGCCAGGTTCCGAGAATGGTGGGCCGAGGGAGGTAGCTCAGGGGTGCGACGCTGGCCGCTCGTGCTGATCGGGCCCGTCGTCAGCCTGGTCGCCCTCGTCCTGGTCGTACGTCGGCTGGACGTCGAACGCCTCGTCGACTCACTCCGAGACCTACGGGTCTCCTGGCTTGCCCTGATGATTCCCGTCTACCTCTGTGCCTACCTCATCCGCGGCCTGCGGTGGCAGCTCATGCTCCGTCCTGCGAAACCCGTCCGGCTGGGAGTTGCGACCTCGATCATCTTCGTGGGGATGATGGCAAACAACCTGCTGCCGGCGCGACTCGGTGAGCTGGTGCGCGCGCTCGCGCTGCGCCGTCGGGAGGACCTGCCTACCGCGTTTGGACTCGCCTCCATCGTGGCAGAACGGACCTTCGACGGCGCTGTGCTCCTGTTGATCTTCTGCGCCACAGCCGTGATCACACCGTTTCCCGAGAGCCTCGACCGAGCGCTCGCCAGCACGGGGTGGATTGTGGCGTCCGTACTTCTCGTCGCGCTAACAGCCGTTCTCGTGGTCCGCATTCGGCCCCAGCTCATCGAAGGGATAGCGGGCGGCCTGGGAGGCTGGCTCCCGGATCGTGTGAAAGACCGTGTCGAGCAGCTCTGGCGCTCGGCCCTGGGTGCGCTCGCCTTTCTACGGTTGGACCGAACCCTGCTCCTCTTCGCGCTTCTGTCGCTCGCCGTCTGGCTGATCGAGGGCGCGGTACTGTGGCTCGGGCTGCTCGCTTTCGGACTCGAGCCGGATCCCTACCTTGCGTACTTCACGCTCGTCCTGATTGCCTTTGGTGTCGCCCTCCCGTCCGCTCCCGGCTACATCGGCGTGTTCGAGGCCTGCGCGGTCCTGGCCTTCGCTGCCTTCGCGCTCAGCCGCGAGGCGGCGCTGAGCTACGCCATCGTGGTCCACGGTCTTCAATTCGCCGTCATCGGCGTCGCGGGGCTGGTCTCGCTTCAAGTGCTGGGACTGAGCTTCGGCAGCCTGCGGAGGCTGGGCAGAGAGACGGACGCGCGGCTCTCGGACGACGGCGTTGCCGATCGCGCCTGACGCGACGAGCTTACCCGGTGCGTCGTTCGACGAACTCCACGGCAAAGCCCGACTCGCTCTCACGGGCGACCTTTCCGTAGAGCAAGGTGGGCTTCTCCTCGCCCTCGAGCTTGTAGCAGATCTCGACGAACGCGCCGAGGATCAGCTGGAGGTCGACATCCTCGATCAGGGCTCCAGAAGAGGAGATATCGATCAGGGTGCCCTTCCCGCACTGTCCGCCCGCTTCGTAGTCGACCGGAATGCGGAAGAGAAAGCGGCGCGCAGGTGCGTTCGGCTCGGCCTCGCACTCTTCGTCGGCGGAGACCAGCGGCGTCTCCTCCACCTGTTTTAGCGTCTCCGCGCCCTGCTCGTTCAGAGTCTGCACGCCGACACTGAGGTCCTCGAACGATTGCTGCGAGTCGGAACGGCTCTCCTCGAGCTGGGTCTCGAGGACTGTATGGAGCTTCTGGAATTCGCCCACGAGGGTCGCGTTCAGGCTCGTGAGGTCCGTCGCGGTCTCGAGCGCCAGCCCGGCGGGCTCGGGGCTGCCCTCGTCAGCACCCTGGGGAATCCTTCCGCGGTGGGACCAGCCTCTCGTACGTCCGGTACGTGAGCGCCAGCAGGACTCCGAGCAGACCGGTTGCGGAGGCAGCCCGCAGGCCCTCCACGAGCGACGGTAGGCTGGCATCCCTGGCGGAGGTGTCAAAGGCCTGGAGGGTTGCAAACAGGCTCACGAGGGTCCCGAGCACTCCTACACTCACCAGAGTCGCAGGCGCCGAACGGGCAAAGGCAATGGAGCGCTCGGAGGCTCGCAAGAGGTGGAAGGGGACCGCCAGCATGAAAATCGCCAGGAGGGCGAGCGTCAACAGGAACGTCAGCTCGTTCCCGCTGAGCGCTTCCCCGAGACCGAACACGAGGGTCAGACCGTCCACCACAGCTCCTGCTGAGCGTATCGGACCCGGCCGTCCGAGCATGAGCGCTGAGTCTGCGTGGCGGTCCGGAAGGCGACAGCTCCGTCATGCCCCTGGGAACGGTTCCGAGAGCTCCTGACACCTCTCCGCGGCACGGTGGCCCAGCAGCGGGTCAGCAAGCAGACAGGTCGTATCGCAGCAATCGCGGTATGAGAGAATGCTGATCTTTCTCGAGGAAATGGAGCAAAGAATGCAAGACATAGTCGGGAATTTTCGAGAGGCGCTCGTTGCCGGGGGACCCATGCTGATCTCGGCGCTCGTCGTACTGATCGTCGGCTGGTGGCTCTCTCGCCTGCTTACAAGTCTGACGCGCAGACTGATGACGCGTGCGGTGGTCGATGCCACGCTCACGACCTTCGTCTGCAACCTCGTCTACATGGCGCTCATCGCGCTCGTGGGGATCAGTGCGCTGGGTCAGCTGGGAATCAACACGACTTCGTTCGCGGCGGTCATCGCGGCGGCCGGTCTGGCCGTCGGCTTCGCTCTCCAGGGCTCGCTGGGGAACTTTGCCGCGGGTGTGATGCTGATGCTGTTCCGGCCTTTCAAGACGGGTGACTCAGTGGAGGCGGGCGGTGTTGCCGGTACCGTCGAGGGAGTCCAGGTCTTCGCGACCAAGCTCCGCAGCGCGGACAACAAAGAGATCACGGTGCCAAACGGGCAGATCATCGGCGGGAGCATCGTGAACTACTCCGCAAAGGAAACGCGGCGTGTCGACCTGGTATTCGGGATCGGCTACGGGGACGACCTGGCGCAGGCGAAGGCGACGCTCAACGAGATCGTGAGCTCGGACGAGCGCATACTTCAAGAGCCAGCGCCGACGATCGCGGTTCTCGAGCTGGCAGACAGCAGCGTCAACCTTGCGGTCCGACCGTGGGTCAAGACGGGAGACTACTGGCCGGTCTACTTCGACCTGATGGAACGCGTAAAAGTCGAGTTCGACCGACAGGGGATCTCGATCCCGTTTCCCCAGACTGACGTCCACCTGGATCAGGTCTCTGCGGCGTAGGTGACTGTCAAACGGGAACGCGAGCGGGCTCCCAAACCGGCGCTCATCCAGTCCAGGGCCGTGCGTACGTTGCTCCTCGGAACCGGATTTGTGTTCGTAGGGCTCGGTGCGCTCGGAGCGGTGCTGCCCGTGCTGCCGACGACGCCCTTCCTGCTGGTGGCCGCAGCCTGCTTCGCGCGCTCTTCGACGCCCTTCTACGACTGGCTGCTCGCGAACCGCCTGTTCGGCCCGATGATCAGGGACTGGCGCGAGTCCCGCAGCATTGCCAGGCATGTCAAGGTCACGGCGATCGTGATGATCGGACTCGTGGGTGGGAGCTCGCTGGTTTTCTTCGTCGTGAACCCCTGGGCGAAGCTCGTTGTGGGCGCAGCGCTGCTGACCCTGGTCGTTTGGCTGCTGAGCGTTCCTACAGGGGGGCAGTCGGACCTGTAGCGCTCAGGATCTAGCTCGTCTCACCTGGATGCTTCCAGAGGAATGGCGCGTCGTGAGGAAGCTGCAGTGTGTCGCAGATCTCGGCGAGCGCGCGGTCCTCGACGGCCGAGACCTCGCTGTCAGCCTTTGCGATCGCAAGTCCCACCGCGAGAAGCAAGCTCGCGGAGTCCGGGTCCTCTCGAAAGCGCGCGATGACCTCGAGTGCGGCGCGCTGCCCCACGGCTGCATCGTCGCGGATCGCCTCGACGTAGCGCCGGTGAATCTCGACGGCCTCGTGAGGATCCACCGTCTCGAGCCGCTTCGCGTTATCGAGCACGTAGTCGAGGCCGATCTGCTCCGAGAAACGAACCTCTCGGTCGGCCATAGACACGAGCGCGCTCACTGCCATGGCTGCCTCGAGGAACGAGCGCTCGCCCACACTCCCTTTGCGCTTCAGCAGCTCGCGCACGCGTGCTAGCGCAATCTTCATGGCAGGAAGGATAAACCAGTCGGCGAGGCAAATTCAGCCTGGGTCCGGTCCGGTACCCCGCAGTGCAGCTCGCCGTGCGGGCCTAGCAGCTGCCCGAGTGTGACCTCCTCACGAGCGTATGCAGCTCAGAGAGGTGCCGACGAGCGGGCTCGTACTCCGGATTTGCACGCAACATCCGTTCGAGCGCGTCGATGGCCGGGACGACCTGCCCCTCCTCGAGCAGAAGCGTGACGAGCTCGGTCCAGCCACAGAGGTGCGCGGGACTGTTCAGAACCAGGCGGGAGAGCGTGTCGATCGCCGCCTTGCGCTGCCCACGCACCAGCTGATCGTGAGCGAGATAGAGGTGCAGGTGATCGTCTAGAGGGGACACCTCGTTGCGACACCTGAGTCCGTGCCACTCGTTCGCCTGCGGCTGGTTGATGGGCCGCGACCGGCGAGCCAGAAGGAAGGGACTGGCAAGCGGATTTTCCGGCGTCAGCATGGGGAGATCCGAGATGAGTTCGAACCCGCTCAGCGAGAGGTGAGCACAGAGCTCATCTGGCTCGTACGCACGGATGGTGATCGTGTCCTCGAACGATGGGTCGATTAGCCTGCCAACGATCACCTGCAGTGCGAACAGGGAACCATCGCGCAGGACCCGGTTGATCTCCGCCAGATAGGCCGCGAACACAGGTCGCGGCATGTGCTGGAAAGCGACGTAAGAAAAGGCGAGGTCGAAGCTCCTATCCGCGAAGCCCGAGAGATCGACGCCAGATCCCTCGCGGGCCTCCACGTTGCTCAGTCCCCCCAGCCAATCGCGGCTGCGCGCAATCATCTCGGGAGCGACGTCGATGCCGCAGAGACGGGCAAAGTCCCTGGCCAGCGGCTTGAGCACCCGTCCGATGCCACAGCCCACTTCGAGCACTGTCCAGCCAGGGTCGTAGTGGTCGCCAAGCAGGCGGAGTAGCGCTAGCCGTGTCGCCTCCCCTGAGGAATCGAACTCGGCATCGTTGCGAAAATCGTTGGTCGCGATCCAGAAGCGAGCGTCGTGCCGGGCGCGACGGTTCCAGTCCCGTTTCATCTTGGCGACGATGTCCACGCGTTCCTCCATCGGATTGACGCAGCTGTAGGCGTATCGGCCCGCCCTCCCCGCGATTTAGCGTGCCGACCGAACGCTCGAGTTCTTCGACGAGGCGGCGCCGCTCAGCGCGGAGTTCGGCGATGCGCGACGCGGTCGTCACCGAAGTAGCGTGCGGTTACCATGAGACAGCCAGGCTCACAACCACCTGGTCAGAGTCCTGACCGACGGACTCCTGGGAACGGGTGCCGACATACCTGATGTTGACGCCAAAGCGCTGTGTGATCGGATAGCCCAAGCCGAGCGCCCAGACCAGGTTCCCCCTCCGGTCTCCCTGCGCTTCGCCGTTCAGGCTGGATTCTGCGCCGTAGCCGTAGGCAACACTCGCTGCGCCCCAGAGGCCGGGGTGAAGATTGTAAATGAGATGAGCTTGGATCGTGTAGAGCGGATCGTTCTCAAGCTTGCTCCCATTGAAGAACTCATCATTGTCCGTATAGAGCCAGGCCGCACCTGTGACTTCCATCGACCATGGTCCCCGGTTGTGCACGATTCCGAGCTGTGGGCGAAACGTAAACCTGTTTGTGCCTAGATTGATGAGTCTGTCATCCATGTATTCACCAGTCGGAAGGTGCACCGCCAGAGCAGCTCCGACGATGGTCTCGACCTCCGTCTTTGCCCGGTGGGCAGCGAACTCCTTACCCTCCAACGGCGGACCTCCGTACAGATTGATTGCAAAGCGCACGATTGAATCGGACAAGCCAGTCCGCTTCGTGGCTGCGGGAACGCCATTGACCAGTCCAGTCCAACGACCCCGTTGGATGGCTTGCACGAAATCGACGCGTGCGGATCTCTCGAGCAGCTCAAACGTGCGGATGTATCTGGCCGCCCATGTATGCCCCTCCATCTCGACGTCATCGAGACGGAGTATGGGGTCGAAGAATATGTCCGCCTCCGTGTAGGAATAGGCTGCGCCGGCAAAGTTGGCTCCCATCGGAAGGTGGCCCCACCGCCGAGGCTGTAGCTCCTGCGCAGCGCATGGAAGGGCCAGGCCCAGGGCCATGAAGCTACAAAGGCTCCACGCAGGAAGATTCCTCAACGACATCAACTCCTAACCTGGTATCATGGAACTCTTGTCAGGGGCTTGAATATGGCACGGATCATCGATGCAGACGGTCACTTCATCGAGCCTTTCGATCTGTGGCAGCGCTACATCGAGCCGCGCTTCCGCGAGCGCTGTCTGAGGCTGACGCGAAGACCCGATGACGATCGCCTCGCGGTCTTTGCCGATGGCCGATACTCCCCTTACGGCGCCGAGGATCTGCTGGGTGTTCTGGTCGGGTACGGTCAGAAGGAAGAGGGAAAGGGCCTCGGCTCCTTCGACGTGTCCGAGGTGTTCGGGCGCGACCTCGACGACGTGTCCGAGCGCATCGCCTTCCTGGATCGCGAGGGCTTTGCATGTCAGTTCCTCTATCCGTCGCTGGGGCTCCTCACGGACGCGATGGTGCGGGACCCGGAGCTCGCGGCGGCTCACTGTCGCGCCTATAACCGCTGGACACTCGAGGTCTGCGGCGGGTACCGGGATCGGCTGTACCCGGTAGGTCACATCTCCCTCCGGGACCCAGCCGCAGCCGTCCAGGAGCTGGAGTGGCTGGCGGGCGAGGGGTCCCGCGCGGCCTTCGTCGGCGCCATGCCAGTCGATGGAAAGAGCTTTGGGCACCCGGACTTCGACCAGGTCTGGTCGGCCGCCCAGGCGCTGGATCTGGCCTTGAATCTGCACCTCGTAGTCCATCCCCAGTACCTCGGAAACGAGTGGCACCGCGAGCCGCGTGCCGACTTCATGTTCGCGAGCATGAACTTAATCCAGGACCCGCGCATGGCGCTCACGACGATGGTCTACGACGGCGTGTTCGAGCGTTTCCCGACGCTGCGGGTCGCCGTTGTCGAGTCTGCGAGCGGCTGGGTCGTGGAGTGGCTGGATCGGTTCGACTACCGCTACAGCTACATGGGTCACACCACGCAGATGAAGCGCCCACCCAGCGAGTACTTCGCCCGCAACGTCTGGGTCTCGGCGGATCCGGACGAGCGCGCGCTGCCTTACATGGTCGAGCTCGTGGGGGACGATAAGTTCTTCATCGGCTCGGACTACCCGCACGCCGAGGGCTTCGTGCGACCCGTGGAGAAAGCGCGAGAAGCGCTAGCCCGACTCCCCGAGAGCTCCGTGGAGAAAATCTTGGGCCGGAACGCCGCCACGTTCTTTGGCATTTGAGCCTCCGGCGATGTCGAGCCAGCGCCTGAGCGACCGCGTAGCGCTGGTGACCGGTGCCGGCGCAGGCATTGGCCGCGCAATCGTGCTGGCCTTCGCCGCCGAGGGGGCTGTGGTCGCCTGCCTCGATGTCGATCGGCAAGCGGCGGAAGCCGCAGCGGCGGCCGCGCGCGCCTTCGCGGACCCCGCTGGCGACACCTTCGGACTGCGCTGTGATGTGGCGGACCCGACGTCCGTGCACGCGGCCGTCGATACGGTCCGCGAGCGCTGTGGGGCCCTCCACATCCTGGTGAACGCCGCTGCCCGACAGGATGGCGGCGGTCGCGTGACCGAGATCGACTATCGCGACTGGCAACGGACCCTCGACGTCAACCTCGGAGGAGCCTTCCTGACCTGCAAGGAGGCGATTCCGTTGATGGCCGACTCGGGCGGGGGAAGCATCATCAACGTGGCCTCGCAGCTCGCGCGCGTCGCCATGCCACGCACGCCGGCGTACTGCGCCACGAAGGCAGGTCTCGTACACCTGACGCGCGCACTCGCCGTTGATCACGCCGACCAGGGCATCCGGGCAAACAGCCTCTCCCCCGGGGCTATAGAGACGCAGAGGCTGGTCGCCGCCTTCGGGGACATGGAGAGCGCCCGGAGCTATCTGGCACCTCGTCACGTGCTGGGGCGCCTGGGTCAGCCCGACGAAATCGCGGCTGCAGCGGTGTTCCTCGCGAGCAACGAGTCCTCGTTCATGACAGGCGCCGACCTCCTGGTCGACGGCGGCTACACCGCGGTTTGAGCGCGAAGGAGGACGCTGACCACGCTGGTATCCGCCGTCAGAACTTTCGGTAAGCCTCGTTGAGCTCGACCATCGGGTGCTGACGCGACATCTGAAACTTCACCAGGAGCTCGCGCGCGATCATGTCGCGATCCTGCTGGTTGTCCGGGAGCTTCATGCCTGGCGAGACCGTGACCCAGCCGTTGATGTTGCGATCGAAGACCGCGGAGCGCCCTTCCTCATACCCCATGTGGACGTCCTCGAGCCAGTTGAGATCCCTCCACCCCATCACCTCGATGTACTTCCTGAGGAAGGGCGTGAGGCGCTCGTAGTCGGGCAGGAGGTTGACGTCGTAGCGGTAGCCGATGTGCTGGCCAATGTCGCGCTCTCGATCGCTCTCGATCCCGTCGCTTTGCAGGAAATGATCGACGTCCTTTGGGTCGCCCACGGAGGTACTCCTAGTAGCGGTTCATGTCGGGCTGACCAACGGTGTACTGCGTGCCCGCGAGGGGAACCATGGCGAGGGCCGAGGCCTCCATTGTCAGGGCGGCCAGATCTTCGGGTTCGAGCGAGTGCACGCTGGTCTTGCCACAGGCGCGGGCCAGCATCTGGCATTCGAGCGCGAGGGTGTGCAGAAAGTTATAAACGCGCTCGGCGCCCTTGTCGGGATTCAGGCGCTTGCGCAGCTCGGGGTCCTGAGTAGCGATCCCCACCGGACAGCGCCCCGTATGGCAGTGATAGCAGCTCCCTGCTTCGACACCGATCTCTGTCTCGAAGTCCGACTCCGGGATGTCTCTGTTGCAGTTGAGCGCGATCAACGACGAGTGACCGATTGCGACCGCGTCGGCGCCAAGCGCCAGCGCTTTGGCAACGTCGCCTCCGTTGCGAATCCCGCCAGCGTAGATGAGCGAGATCTCCCCCGACCTTCCCACGTCGTCGAGGGCCTTGCGCGCCTGACGGATCGCGGCGATTCCGGGAACGCCGGTATCCTCCGCCGCCAGGTGCGGGCCGGCGCCGGTGCCCCCCTCCATGCCGTCCATGTAGATGCAGTCTGGGTCGGTCTTCGCGGCCATCCGCACGTCGTCGTAGACGCGCGCGGCGCCGAGCTTGAGCTGGATCGGGATCTCGCCGTGGGTGGCTTCGCGGATCTCCTCGATCTTCAGCGCGAGGTCGTCGGGTCCCAGCCAGTCGGGATGGCGCGCCGGCGAGCGCTGATCGATACCGGCGGGAAGCGAGCGCATCTCGGCGACTTGATCGGTGATCTTCTGTCCCATCAGATGGCCACCGAGTCCGACCTTGCAGCCCTGCCCGATGAAGAACTCGCACGCGTCGGCGAGGCGGAGGTGGTGTGGGTTGAACCCGTAGCGCGACTGGATGCACTGGTAGAACCACTTTGTCGAGTAGCGGCGTTCGTCGGGGATCATCCCGCCCTCTCCGGAGCAAGTCGCCGTACCCGCCATGGTGGCCCCCCGAGCCAGCGCGATCTTCGCCTCGTAGGAGAGCGCGCCGAAGCTCATCCCTGTGATGTAGATCGGGATGTCGAGCTCGAGCGGACGCTTGGCGCGCGGTCCGAGAACCGTCCGGGTCTCGCATCTCTCGCGGTAGCCTTCGATCACGAAGCGGGTCAGCGTGCCGGGCAGGAAGGTGAGATCGTCCCAGCTGGGAATACGCTTGAACATCGAGAAGCCGCGCATCCGGTAGCGCCCGAGCTCGGCCTTGATGTGGATGTCGTCGATGACTTCGGGCGTAAAGAGGCTGCTGTGACCGAGGACGTGACGCGCACGCTCCGCTTTCTTGCGCTCCGGACTCATGCCCGCTTCCTTTCGGTGCTCAGAGCACCAGCTTCTTCTCGGCAGGCTCGAGGTTGTCGTAGTTCCAAAGCTGCTTGCCCGCAACGATCTTGGTCATGTTCGCCGCGCCCTCTGGTGCTTCGAGCCCATAGAGCTCCAGCTTTCGCTCCAGCCACTGAATGTCGAGAGCGGTCAGTTCTGCCTCGACCGCGTCGATCCCGAGGCTTTGGATCTTGCCTCCGACGAAGATGGTTCCGTCGTAGAGCGAGTCGCCGAGGTTCTCGCCCGCGTCGCCCAATACGACCAGCCGGCCGCGCTGCATCATGAACCCGGAGAAGGCGCCGGTGCGACCGCCGACCAGGATCGTGCCGCCCTTCATATCGATGCCGGTCCGCGCGCCAACATCTCCTTTGCAGACGAGGTCCCCGCCGCGCAGCGCCGCGCCGAATAGCGAGCCCGCGTTCTTCTCGACAACCACGGTGCCCGCCATCATGTTCTCGGCGCAGGACCAGCCAACGCGCCCCGCGATCCGCACGTTGGGGCCGTCGATCAGCCCGCATCCGAAGTACCCTAGGCTCCCCTCGATCTGGAGTGAGAGCCGGTTCAGGATCCCCACCGCGATGGAGTGCTTCGCGCCGGGGTTGCGGATCGTGATGCTCCCGCAACCCTCCCGCATCAGCTCGGAGATCTTTCGGTTGACGTCCTTTGCGCTGATCTTCTCGGCGTTGAACTCGCTGTGTTTTTCGAGGTCGACCACGAACGAATCGGGGTAGAGGAAGTTCTCCTCCTCTTCGGGAGAGAAGAAGACCTGCTGGGTGCGACCGGCCAGCACTTCGGCGTGCATACCTGTGCGCTGCGACGGCGCCTCCGGAGTCAGCTCTGCCATACCCGAACCTCCCCTTCGTAGGGGTCGACGGTCTCGATCTCGCCGGGAAGGATGGTGCGGATCGCAACCTCCTCGGAGGCGAGCGCGATCAACTCGGCCGATTCGTAGAGGACCATCGGCTTGGCAGCCAGCGCGTCCTTCGCCATGCCCAGGGCGTCCGAGGTGGTCACCAGGTAGGTAAAGACGCCGTCGAGCTCGGCGAGCGTTCGTCGCATTGCTTCCTCGAGATCGTCGCCACGATCGATCCGGTCAGCGAGGTACACCGCGATCAACTCCGAGTCGCAGTTCGACATGAAGCGATGCCCGCGGCGCTCTAGCGCACGCCGGTAGGTCCAGTAGTTCGTGAGCTGTCCGTTGTGGACGACGGCCACGTCATCGAAGGGATAGGCCCAGTACGGATGGGCGGAGCGGATGTCCACATCGGATTCCGTGGCCATGCGTGCGTGCCCGATCCCGTGCATTCCAGCGAAGCCACCCAGGTCGTAGTCCGAGCAGACGCGGTTGGCGTCCCCGAGATCCTTGACCAGTTCGAGGGAATGGCCGAGCGACAGGATCTCCACGCCTTCCAGGTCTTCGATGTAGTCGGCCAGCTCGCGCATCTCTCCCGAAAACTGAAGGACGTAGCGGTGCGCGTATTCGGTGGGCTGGGATTCGTCCTCGACCACGGCGTTGAGATCGAGGAGCCGCGTGTCGACCAGGGCCTTGCGCTCGCGGATCTGGCGACGGAGCTCGACGCTCTTGGCCAGATCCTCCTGCTCGGCCACCTTGAAGCGCATGATGTGGTGGTCCTTTTTGGGCGCTCCGTAGAGGGCGAAGCCGGTGGAGTCGGGCCCGCGATGCCGCATCGCCTGCAGCATCGAGGCGAGCTCGCGCCCGATCTCGCCCGGGGCCTTCTTGTGAATTACACCCGCGATGCCACACATCGCGTTTCTCCTGGTTCTACGGCAGGCAATCCAAATAGGTCTCGACGTCCCACTCGGTGACGGTCGCCATGAATTTTTCCCATTCGTCGCGCTTGTAGTGCATGAAGACGCGATACATCTCGTCGGGGAGCGCGGAACGAACTACCTCATCCTCCTCGAGGCGAGCCAGCGCTTCACCGAGCGAGAGTGGGAGCTTCTTCACCAGCTTGCCGGCTTCCAGCGCCTCGTAGATGTTGCGCGACTCGGGCTCCCCCGGGTCCAGGTCGCGCGTGATTCCGTCGTCAAAGACCTGGAGCAGGGCGCCCGCCATCAGATAGGGATTCACCATCGAATCGACGGCGCGGTACTCGAAGCGACCTGGCGCCGAGACGCGCAGACCACAGGTGCGGTTCTGATAGCCCCAGTCGGCGAAGACGGGTGCCCAGAAGCCGGTGTCCCAAAGTCGACGGTAGGAGTTTACGGTCGAGCAGCCGATCGCAGTGAGGGCGGACAGATGCTCGATCACACCGCCAATGCACTGGAGCCCGATCGCTCCGGGCTTCCGCCGATCGACGGCACCGGCATCCGGGAGGAAGTGGTTCTGCCCCGCGCGGCGATAGGTGAAGACGTCGTCCAGCCCGGGGATCGAAGCGTTGGCGAGGGGGTTGACGACGCTCTCGCCGCCAGACCAGAGCGACATATTGTGGTGGCAGCCCGAAGCCGAGACGCCCATGAAGGGTTTCGACATGAAGCACGCGATGAGCTGTTGCTCGCGCGCCACCTGGGCGCAGATCTGACGGTAGGTAGTGAGCCGATCGCAGGTGCGCAGTGCGTCGTCGAAGGTGAAGTTCAACTCGAGCTGGCCCGGTGCGTCCTCGTGGTCGCCCTGAATCATGTCGAGGCCCATCGCGTCGCAGTACTCGATCACCTGCATGAACACGGGGCGCAGCGATTCGAACTGATCGATGTGGTAACAATTCGGCTTCGAGAACCCGCCGTCCGGGTTTCCCGCAGCGTCGCGACGAAGCCACATCATCTCGGGCTCCGTTCCGTGGCGCAGCTCCATCCCGTGCTTTTTCTTGAAGGCGTCGTGGAGGATCCGCAGGTTACCGCGGCAATCGGAGCTCAGATGGCCGCCGGGGTTCTCCTCCTCTTCGCGGTTCCGGAAGCACGTGCAGAACACTCGCGCCACCCGTTTGTCCCACGGCAACTGAACAAAAGTCTCGGGATCCGGGATGCCCACAAGCTCGGAGGCCTCGGGTCCGTAGCCGATATAGTTGCGGTGGCGGTCGGTGTACAGGTTTGCCGTCGAGCCGTACACGAGTTGGAAGCCCCGTTCTGCGATCTGCTCCCAGTGGGCCGCGGGTACCCCCTTGCCGACGATGCGTCCGGTGACGGACACGAACTGGTAGTAGATGTACTTGATGCCGAGCGTATCGATCTTCTCGCGGACCTCTTTCACGAGAGTGTCGCGACCCGGTAACGAGACGTGCTGCTCAAGGTCCGTCATTCCAGCCTCTGCGGTTCAGCTCCAGGGGAATGGGCTGTTGGAAGTGGGGTGGAGCTCCCCCGTCGCGTAACGGGAGAAACGGAAGGGCTCGAGCAGGGCGCTCGGCTCCCCGAGGATCTCGCCGGCGACGAGCTTGCCGACGCCGATCAGCTTGTAGCCGTGGTTCGAGTCGGCGATGACCGTGACGTTCTCGCGGAAACGATCGAAGACCGGGAAGCTGTCGGGCGTAAAACAGCCGAGGCCGCCGGAAGGCTCGTTCTTGTAGCGATCGCTCAACCCGACGAAACGCTTCTGACAGAAGGCCAGGGCAGAGCACCACTTGTGGGCGAAGCTCTCATCGACCACGAATTCGGGGCTGGCGGGCCCGTAGGGGTCGATGCTGACGTGCTCGGCGGGCTTATCGACCACGTAGGGCATCGAGCCGCCCTGTATCCCGCCGAAGTTGCGATCGGGCTTGTAATAGATGCCCCACGGCTCGTCGGTCACGAGCGAGCCGTCGACGTCGGAGTAGAGTGGCGCGTCGGTATCGACGTGCACAACCGGTGCCGCACCGCCGTCGTTGGTGCGTTGAAGGTCCGGGTCGACGCCGAGCGTCCCCTCTTCGAGCGCCAGGTAGCGCCACATCGGTATGTCGTCGTGCAAGAGCCCGTCGCTACCACGGATCGAGATCGCCCGTGGCAGCTCCAGGAGATCCCATAGCTGGCAGATCCAGGGCCCGACGGCGACGATGACCTGCCCGCAGTCGATCCGACCGCGATTCGTCTCGATCGCGGTCACACAGGGCGAACGAGTATCGAACTCAAAGCCGGTGACGCAGGTCCCGGTGGCAATGCGAATGCCGAGCGCTTCGGCTTTGGTCGCGATTCCGTAAATACTCGCGGTGTTGTTCGCGAACCCTCCCTTCTTCTCGTGAAGGACCGAGGTGATGCCGCGTGCCTGCCAGTCGTGGAAGAGACCTTTTAGATAGGCCGCAGACTCGGCTTCGCCCCCGATGAAGTCGGACGGGTAGCCGATCGCACGCTGCTCTTGGTGAATCTGAGCGACGTCTTCGCCCATTGCCTCGGGACTGATCTGCAGGTAGCCGACGGGGTGATAGCTGAAGGCCGCCGGGTCGCTTTCCCAGGTGGCGACGGAGTGAGCGATCAGCTCGCGCATCGCCGGCTGGTAGTAGTTGTTGCGGATGACGCCGCAGGCGATGCCGCTGGCGCCGGCAGCAATACCGCCCTTGTCGATCACGAGAATCTCGCTGCCCGCACGCCCCTTTGCCCGAAGTTCCTCGGCTAGGTGCCAGGCCGTCGAGAGCCCGTGGATGCCGGCCCCGATGATCAGAAACTCGGTGTGGCTCGGAAGGCTCAGTCTGCTCGCCCCCGCGCTTTGTCTTGACGAGAGGGTCTCGAGTCGAACATAGTTCGGACCATAAGTACACAGCTCGGACCATAAGTAAACCGATTTGGGCTGAAAGGTTCGAAACTGGCTCAGTCACACGACGGGAATCTGCCGCGTATTGATCTGCCAACGGCGCCACCGCGCGGGGTGGACCAGATTGCGGCGCGGCTCACGTCGGCCATCCTCGAGGGTCGCTACGCGCCGGGTGAGCGTCTGCCGCCGGAGCGCGAGCTCGCGAGTCACTGGGGGGCATCGCGGGGCTCGGTCCGAGAGGTGCTGCGACGGCTCGACGCGCTGGGGCTCGTGAGTCGCCGGATCGGGAGTGGAACCTTCGTGACACTCACTCCGCCCGATCCCATTGCCGAGCGGACGAGTCCCCTCGAGCTGATCGAGGTCCGCCTCACCCTTGAGCCGCGGGCAGCCCAGCTGGCGGTGGCGAACGCCACAGCGCGCGATCTCGCGCAGCTGCGCGCCGCGCTCGAAGACCTCGAGGCGGCCAGCAGCGATCGAGAGGCCTTTTCCCGTGCCGACGAGCACTTTCATCTCTGCGTCGTCGAGTGCACGCACAACCCGCTGATGATCTGGCTCTACCACCACATCAACGACATCCGCAGCCACGACCAGTGGAACCGCATGAAGGACAAGATCCTCACCCGGGAACGGATCGCCGCCTACAATCTCGAGCACCGCCAGCTCCACGAGGCCCTCCGAAGCCGAGACGCTGCGGCGGCAGCCCGCGTCCTCGAGGCGCATCTGGAACGGGCCCGCCGCGATCTGGTCGGCGCGCGCGGCGACTCGAGCGCGCGTGTCTCGCAAGACGGCGTGCCCCTGGAGAGAGCCCATTGAACCAGGAGCTCGGCGCGCTCAGCACGATCTTCACCGAGTTCTACTACTGGGTCACGGTCGTCATGATGTTCCTGATCCACGTCGGATTCTGCCTCTACGAGGTCGGGGTATCGCGGCGGAAGAACATGCTCCATGCGCTGATGAAGAACGCGATGTTGATCCCGGCCGTCACGGTCACTTTTTTCTTTTTTGGCTGGTGGATCTACTTCGCCTTTCAAAACGGCCCGGGGTTTACGGGCGGGTTGAAAGCCGCGCCCTGGGCGACGCCGTGGAGTGAAATGATGGGCGCGCACATGGGCGGCGCGCCCTACCGGGACACCCTCAGCGCCGCTGACATGAGCTGGGCGCGCCTCAACGGGGTGTTCTGGGCCGCTTTTCTGTTGTTCTCGTGGACCGCCGCCTCGGTGGTCTCGGGCGCGGTGATCGAACGAATTCGTTCGGGCGCCTTCTGGCTCTTCGCTGTTCTGGTCGGTTCGCTGACCTGGGTCATCGACGCTGCGTGGGGATGGTCGGATACCGGGTGGATGGTTCAAGTGCTCGGCTATCACGACGCCTATGCGTCGGGCGTGATCCACGGACTCGCCGGCGGCTCCGCGCTGGCGATCTTGATCCATCTCGGACCCCGCATCGGCCGCTTTGGCGCAGACGGCCAGCCGAGACCCTTCCCAGCGCACAACACCTGGTTGGTCATAATCGGCCTCTTCCTGATCTACACCGGCTTTTGGGGCTTCTACGCCGCCTGCAACGTTCCGATCGTGAATGTGGCACCTGCCGACGGCGAGCCCTTCTTCTCTGCCACCACGATCTACCTCACCCCGACCACACTGAGCGCCGTCACCCTGAACTTTCTGCTCTCGTTGGCCGGCGGCATGCTCGGCGGCTATTTCGCGTCGAAGGGCGATCCCTTTTGGACCTTCTCCGGCGGACTCGCCGGAATCATCACCGCGTCGGCCGGGAACGATCTCTATCACCCGCTGCAAGCGGCGCTGATCGGTGCGGGCGGCAGCGTATGCGCCTACCGCCTCCACTACTGGGTCGAGCGACGCTTCGGAATCGACGACGCGGTGGGCGCGGTCGCCGTGCACGGCTATGCGGGAACAATCGGTGTTGTCGTCGCGGGGTTCGTGTTGTGGGGGTATCCGAGCTCGCCGACCGCGGGCTACGCTGCAATCTCGCCGTGGGGGCAGGTGGCGGGCGCCCTGATCATGTTCTTCGGGCTCGGCTTCTTGCCCTGCTTCGGCCTCGGCTTCGTACTCAAGCGCGCAGGGTTGCTCCGGATCCCGCACGCGGTCGAATTGGCGGGTCTCGATTCAAGCGTCGCCGCCGAGGTGGCCCGGGATCGTCGCGCCGTCGTAGAGGCAGAGCAGCGAGCCGCCCGCAGCTAGGCGCGCGAGGCGGTGAGGAGACGTTTGTGCAGACAGGTCTTGTTTCGAGCTGGTTCGGTGACCCAACGCAAATCGGGCCCCTCTATCCCTTCGTCGGCTGGGAAGTCGCGCTCTTCGTGCTCTGCTTTGCGCTTTGGACGCTCTTCGTGATCTGGCAGATTCGCTCCGAATCCCGCGAGTACGCCGACCGAGAGCGCGAGCTCGGGGATGGCGACGCACTCGCCCAGGCGATTGAGAACGACGCGGATCTCTGACGTGCGGCGGCGCAGGTGATCTCGCTTTCGCAGGACGCGATCGCGCGTTTTCGCCGGGATGGCTTCGTGGTCGTCGAAGGGATCCTCGACTCGGATACCGTCGCGCGGATAGTGGCGCGCTTCGCGCCGCTTTTCCGGGGGGAGTTCGGGACCGGGATTCAGCCCGATGAATGGAATTGGCGCGAGGGTCGCGACCCGCCCGA
Organism: Myxococcota bacterium; assembly: GCA_965247115.1. Taxonomy (GTDB): domain Bacteria; phylum Myxococcota_A; class UBA9160; order SZUA-336; family SZUA-336; genus JAUXJB01. Next base: position 708,897 of record CBDFGR010000002.1, on the reverse strand, counting down.
GCTGACCCGCCAGATCTGCAACGGCTGGAAGGCGGATCGGGAGATCGCGCGAGTCGTGTTGCGCGAGGATATCGGGCGCGCTTGCGCTCTGCTGATGAACTGGCCTGGCGCGCGGATCAACCAGGACAACGTGCTCTGGAAACCGCCGCACGGAAGAGCCCTCGGCTTCCACCAGGACGAGAGCTACCAATCGTGGGTAGTTCCGCCGGCGATGGCGAGCTGCTGGATCGCGCTCGACGACACGGCGGCCGACAGGGGGAGCCTCGAGTACGTGCGCGGTTCCCACGCCTGGCCGCTGGCACAGATGATCGATCAGTTTCACGCGCCCGAGGACCCGCAGCGCGAAATGCGCGAGGCGGCTGCGCGCCAGGGAGTCGCGCCGGAGATCGTTCCGGTGGTGGTGCCAGCTGGCGGCGGGGCCTTTCACCACGGGCGCACCTGGCACGGTTCCTCGGCGAACGGCGGGGCGCACGAGCGGCGTTCGGTGGTCGCGCACTGCATGTCCTCGGCGGCTCACTTTCATCCCGAAAATAAGGGACCGGTCTACAGTCGCTACCAACGCCCGGGTGACTGCACCATGGACGAAGCGTTCTTTCCGGTGCTGTGGGCGCGGAGCGGCGAACGCTCGAGCTACCTGGAGAGCTACCTCGTAGCCGGGGACGGGGGCCGTGGAGGCGGAGCTTAGGCTTGCGAGCCCGCTCTTCCTGCTTTGCGCCCTCTTCGCCCTGCTCGCCGGCGATTGGCTGACCGCGCGGATCGCGATCCTGCGGGAGCTGTGCATCCCACGGCCGGTGACGGGCGGCCTGCTGGCGTCTGCTGTGGTCTCGCTGCTGGCCTCGCTCTTCTCGTTCGACATCCACTTCGACGGGGCCCTCGGTGGCGATCTCTGGCGCGTACTGTTCTCAGCCTCGGAAGAGAGTCCTCCGCTCGAGCTCGATCAACCCTTTCTGATCGCGTTCTTCACGTCGGTGGGTCTCGGCTGCAGTGTCTCTGCAATCCGCTCGAGCGGTCGCGCGGGCCTCGGCCTCTTCGCCGCGTCCTCGGTGCTGGCCGCCGCGCAGGCCGTCGTCGGGATTGCAGGCGCCATCTCGGCCGGGCAGCCCGCGGCGCTCGGGCTCGCGTGTGGACCCGTTTCCATGACCGGGGGCCACGGGACCACCGCGGGCTTTGCGGAGCTCCTCACCGCAGCGGGTCTTCCCGATGCTCGCGCGATTGGCTTCGTCGCCGCCACCTTTGGACTTGTGATCGGGGGCGTCGTCGCAGGTCCGGTCGGTTCTTTTCTCATCCGGCGCTACCGAGTGAAGCCGAGTCCCGAGTCCGTGTCCGCCACACGCCTCGCACCCAGTGGGGGGAGTTTCTTTCGCGATCTCTCCGCCCTCTACCGCGAGCGAGTCGGGACGATCGCGCTGATCCTCATCCTGATGCTTTGCTTCAAGGTCGGGGCGTGGCTCAGCCACGCGCTCGTGCAGGCGGGATTGGTGTTCCCGATCTATATGGGCTCGATGATCGTGGGCGCGATCATCCGGAATCTCCTCGACTCGCTTCGTTTCACTGCAATCGAAGAACCACTGAAACCCGTCCGCTCACTCTCGATCGGGATTTTTCTGGTGCTGGCGCTGATGGACACCTCCTTTGCCGCGCTGTCCGAGGTCGTGTCCGTGATCGGTGTCCTCCTTCTGGCACAGGTCGCGCTTGCGATCGCGTTCGTCGCCGTCGTGACCTATCGATGGGCCGGGCGCGACTACGACGCCGCGATGATCTCCGCGGGACATTGCGGAATTGCGTTGGGAGCCACTCCGAACGCCCTGGCCGCGATGGAAGCGATCGCAAGACGACACGGAAGGGTGTTTCAACCTTTCTTGAGCGTATCGGTGGTGGGGGGGTTCTTCCTCGACTTCAGCAACGCGCTGGTCATTCTCGTCGCGATCAACTGGATCCGCTAACCGACCGACCCGTAGCCCTTCATGGATAGAAAGCGGATCGGCAGCTCGAGCAGCGCCGTCGGGCCGTGAGGGACTTCGCCTTCGAACTGGAGGCTGTCTCCGCGTCCCAGGATGTAGCGGGATGTGCCAGCCCCGTACTCCATCTTGCCCTGGAGCACGTAGAGGAACTCGACGCCGGGGTGCTGGTAGAGCGGGAATACCTCGGTGGGCTGAGTCAGCATGACCAGTACGGGCTCGAGGAGTCGGTGGGGGCCTCGCATGGTGCCGAGCATCTGGGAGCGGTGGCCGGCCGGGCGGTCCTCGCTCTGGTGCTCGATGTCGATGCCCTGGCCGGCCGGCACGTAGATGGCGTCGTGTTCTTCCTCCAGACCCCGGAAGAGGGCGGTCACGGGAACTCCCAGCGCAGCGGCCACCGCGGCCAGCGTCGCCAGGCTCGGCGAGGTCTGGGCATTCTCGATCTTGGAGAGCATCCCCTTCGAGAGACTGGCGCGTTCGGAGAGCTGGGTGATCGTCAGACCGAGCCCCAGACGGTATTCGCGCACGCACTGCGCAATGGTGGCGCCGAGCATGCGCTGGACGCGCTCGGCGCTGACGGATCGCTCCTTCTCAGTCACGACGCTTCAGAACAGGGTCAGGTAGCGATCGGTCTCCCAGCTCGTCACCTGGGAGTGGTACTCGCTCCACTCGGCACGCTTCACGTCGATGTAGTAGTCGGCGTACCTGCCGCCGGGGACCTCGCCCAGTGCGGCCTTGACGATGTCGTCTGTCGACAGCGCATCTAGCGCGTGCACCAGAGTGCTAGGCATCATCTTGATCCCGCGCTGTGCCGCTTCGGACACGGGGAGCGCGTAGAGGTTGTCTTCGTTCGGATCCCCGGGGTCGAGATCGCGGTCGATGCCATCCATTCCGGCGGCAGCGAGCACTGCCAGCGCCAGGTAGGGGTTGGCCGAGCCGTCGACGCTGCGGTTCTCCATCCGGCCCGGCTCGGGCACCCTCAGCATCTGGGTGCGATTGTTGCCCCCGTAGCTGATGTACGCCGGGGCCCAGGTCGCCCCGGAGGTCGGAGGGCCCACCCCCATCCGCTTGTAGGAGTTAACGGTGGGCGCCGTGATGGCGCACAGCGCCGCAGCGTGGTCGAGGATCCCGCCCATGAAGGCGTAGGCCAGCTTGGATAGCCCCAGGCCGCGGAGATCGGACTCGTCGCGAAAGAGCTCTTCCCCGCTCTCCGACCACAGCGATGAATGCACGTGGAGTCCGTTCCCTGTGAGATTGGAGAACGCCTTGGGCATGAAGGTCGCCAGTAGGCCGCTCTGCTGCGCGATCGTGTGGACCATGTAGCGGAAGAAGACCAGCCGGTCGGCCGTTGTCAGGGCATCCGAGTACGTGAAGTTCTGCTCGAACTGGCCGTTGGCGTCCTCATGGTCGTTGGCGTAGTTGCCCCACCCGAGTCGGTTCATGTACGACGACACGGTGGTGAGGTGGTCATACATTCTGGTGAGGCCCTTGGCGTCGTAGCAGGGCTGGGCTGCGACGTCGAGAGGATCGGCCACCGAGATCGAGCCATCGTCGTTGCGCCGCACGAGGAAGTACTCGGCCTCGAGGCCCGCTTTGAAGACGAGGCCCCGCTCGGCGACCCTGGCGAGCTGTTGCTTCAGAATGCGTCGCGGGGCGTAGGGCCAGTCCTTGCCGTTCACCTGGAGGTCGCACTGGAAGACCGCCAGCCCGGGTTGCCACGGGGCCGGTGTGTACGAAGCCGGATCGGGAATCGCGATCATGTCCGGGTCAGCCGGGCTCTGTCCCATCGGGCCTGCTGCGAAACCGGCGAACCCGACCCCGTCGTTCATCAGCACGTCGAACGAATCCTTTGGCACGAGCTTGGCGCATTGCCTGCCGTGCATGTCGACGAACATCGCAAAGAAGTACTCGATCCCGTCGCGTTCGACCTGCTCCTTGAGCGCGGAGTGTGCGGACACGTTTTCCCTTCCTTCCGGCGGTGGCGCGACTTGTCGGCGCCCCGAGGATGTTGCCTAGCGTGAAACGCAGTATACTATGAGTGAACCCAGCCACCAGCGGCATGACCGAGAAGGCGTCGGGGGGAGCAACATGTGCGGCATTGTCGGGCTCCATCTTCGAGACGAGGTGCTTCACTCGCGGCTGGGTGAGCTGCTCACGCCCATGCTGGCGGCGATGAGCTCCCGCGGACCGGACTCCGCCGGCATCGGCCTCTACGAAGACAGCCTGCCCGAAGGGATGCTGCGGTGGTCGGTGTGCGCGCCGGGGCCCGGCTACGACTGGGACGCCCTCGGCGAGGGTCTGGGTTCTGAGCTGGGGACGACGGTACAGGTCCGCCGCGTCGCCGGCGACGCGGTACTCGCGCTAGACGCCGAGCCCGAGCTCGTCGAGAAGTCTCTCGCCGGGTCGTTCCCCACCATCCGCGTGGTGTCCTACGGTCGCGCCGTCGAGGTCTACAAGGACGTCGGTCATCCGGCGGCCATCTGCGACCGGTACGACATCGCGTCGCGGTCTGGATACCAGGGGCTGGGGCACACGAGAATGGCCACCGAGTCGGCGGTCGCGACTACCCACTCTCACCCCTTTGCCGCGGGAGCCGATCTGTGTCTCGTCCACAATGGCTCCTTCTCCAACTACGCTACGGTGCGGCGCCGCCTGATCGACGCCGGGGTCACCTTCGTCACAGACAACGACTCCGAGGTCGCGGCGAACTACCTCGCCTACGAGACGGCCCACGGCGCAGACCTCGGTGGGGCGCTGGGACAGCTAATGGACACCCTCGATGGCTTCTTCACCCTTCTCGTCGCCACCGAGACCGAGTTCGCCGTGGTGCGCGATGCCTTCGCCTGCAAGCCGGCGGTCATCGCCGAGACCGACGCCTACGTGGCCATGGCCTCGGAGTTCCACGCCCTGGCCGGCCTGCCTGGAATCGAGGAGGCCGATGTCTTCGAGCCCATGCCGAGAGAGATCCACGTATGGTCACGCTGAGCTGTGACGAGTTGACCACGACCGAGATCAACCGCCGGCTGCGGGAGCTTCCCGACGGAACCTCCGTGACGATCGCCGAGCCTCGGGGGCGGCACAACCTTGCGGTGGGATTGTTCAACCAGATCGACGTCACCATCGACGGCAATGCCGGGTACTTCATCGCCGGTCTGGGTGAGGGACCCAACGTGACCGTCAACGGGTTCGTCGGGTGGTCGGTCGCCGAGAACCTCATGGCGGGCACCGTCAGGGTGAACGGCAACGCGTCGGAGTGTGCAGGCGCCTCCGCCCGCGGCGGTGAGCTCTTCATCGCCGGGGACGCCTCATCCCGCCTCGGGATCTCCCTCAAAGGTGGGGCAATTGTCGTGGCAGGGGACGTGGGGCACATGAGCGGGTTCATGGCGCAAGCCGGGACCATCGTGGTCGGTGGCGACGCCCACGCAGGCCTCGGCGACAGCCTCTACGAGGCCGTCATCTACGTTGGGGGCAAGATCGACTCGCTGGGCTCCGATGCTCGCATCGAGGAGCCGACCGCCGAGGACGTCCAGCTGCTCAAGGGGCTCGTCGACCGTAGCGGCTTCGACCACATCGAGCCGGAGAACATGACCCGGGTCGCTTCGGCGAGGAGGCTGTACACCTTCGAGGCCCTCTCGGGACAGGCCTACTGATGACCGAGACCCCCGTCCCCCTCATTCCGCCCCACGGCCGGCGGCACAATGCGACCTTCCCCCCGGAGACTATCGGCCAGATCCAGATGGCGGCCGCCGAGGGTCATTACGAGATCCGCGGCGGTGGTGCCAAGCGAGCAGTGCCGGGATTCGACGACCTGGTGTTTCTTACCGCTTCCGCGTCACGCTATCCGCTGGAGGGGTACCGGGAGCGTTGCGATACCACGACCGTGCTCGGTACCCGCTTTGCGTCCAAGCCCATCGAGCTCGCGATCCCCATCACGATCGCCGGCATGAGCTTTGGGGCGCTGTCGGCCAACGCCAAGGAGGCCCTGGGGAGGGCGGCGACAATGGTCGGCACGTCGACGACCACCGGCGACGGTGGGATGACCCCGGAGGAGCGGCGGGCGTCGCAGATCCTCGTCTACCAGTTGCTGCCATCACGGTATGGGTTCAACCCGACGGACCTCATGCAGGCAGACGCCGTCGAGGTTGTGATCGGCCAGGGCGCCAAGCCGGGTGGCGGAGGGATGCTCCTCGGGCAGAAGGTCAGCGAGCGCGTCGCCGACATGCGAACGTTGCCCCCGGGCATCGACCAGCGGTCGGCGAGCCGCCATCCCGATTGGACGGGTCCCGACGACCTGCGCATCAAGATCGAGGAGCTGCGCGAGGCGACGAGCTGGGAGAAGCCCGTCTTCATCAAGATCGGCGCCACCCGCGTCGAGAACGACGTGAAGCTGTGTGTGGCTGCCGGAGCGGAGGTCGTCGTCGTCGACGGGCTCCAGGGAGGCACGGCGGCCACCCAGGATGTCTTCATCGAGCACGCCGGCATCCCTACCATGCCGGCGGTGCGCCAGGCGGCCGAGGCGCTGCGAGACATCGGCATGCAGGACGAGGTGCAGCTGATCGTCTCCGGCGGGATCCGCAGCGGCGGCGACGTTGCCAAGGCGCTCGCCCTGGGGGCGGATGCCGTGAGCATCGGCACGGCGGCGCTTGTCGCCCTCGGGTGCAACAGCCGATCCTATACGATCGATGGCGTCGAGTACGACGCCACGGGAGACTACGCAGCCATCGGGACCGAGCCAGGCTACTGCCACCACATGCAAACCGGGCTGTGCCCCATGGGCATCACAACCCAGACACCGGAGCTGGAGCGACGCCTCGACCCGGAGATGGGCGCTCGCCGCGTCGCCAACTATCTCTCCTCCCTAACTATGGAGGTGACCGCGTTGGCGAGGGCGTGCGGGAAGTCTGACGTCCACAACCTCGAGCCGGAGGACCTGGTGGCGCTGACGGTCGAGGCCGCGGCCATGGCGCGGGTGCCCCTGGCCGGCACGAGCTGGATCCCGGGCGGGGAGAAGTGACGAAGGGCCGCTTCTCTGCCTTCGGGCTGCTACGCCGGGGACTGACCGGCGAGGCCTGGCCCCGACAGTTCCCCGTCCACGATCTGAAGCGGTCTTATGACGTCGTGATCGTCGGTGGCGGTGTGCATGGGCTCGCCACCGCTTACTACCTGGCCCGCAACCACGGGATCACCAACGTGGCCGTCCTGGAGAAGTGGTACATCGGCAGCGGCGGGTCGGGGCGCAATACGGCCATTGTGCGTTCCAACTACCTCACGCCAGAGGGATCCCGGTTCTATCAGCGGTCGCTCGACCTCTACGGCAGGCTCTCGGAGGAGCTCAACTTCAATGTGCTCTTCGAGCGGCGGGGACACATGACCCTCGCCCACACCGACGCGTCCCTGCGCACCATGAGGTGGCGGGCAGAGGTCAACAAGCTGGAGGGTATCGATTCGGAGGTCATCGACCCCGCGACGGTGGCTGAGCTCGCGCCCTTCATCGACGTGTCGTCGCATCCCCGGTACCCCATCCTGGGCGCCCTGTGGCACCCGCCCGGCGGGATCATCCGGCACGACGGGGTCGTCTGGGGCTATGCAACGGGCGCGGGCGCCCGCGGGGTGCACATCCATCAAGGCACCGAGGTGACCGGCGTCGATGTCGAAGAGGGAAGGGTGAAAGGAGTCCGGACGTCCGCCGGAACCATCAGCTCACCGGTGGTGGTCAATTGCACAGCGGGGTGGTCGTCGCTGGTCTCGGCACAGGCCGGCGTGCGGCTCCCCATCCACACGCGGCCGCTCCAGGCCGCGGTGACAGAGCCAGTGAAACCCTTCCTCCACCCGGTCGTGGTCTCGGGCTCCCTTCACGTGTACGTCAGTCAGACCTCCAGGGGGGAGCTGGTCTTCGGGGCCAGTGTCGACCCCTTCGCTTCCTACTCGACTCGAGGCTCCCTCGAGTTCATCGAAGGCCTTGCCCACCACGTGCTCGAGCTCATGCCCTCGCTGCGAAACACGCGCGTTCTGCGCCAGTGGGCCGGTCTCTGTGACATGACCCCCGACTTCGCCCCGATCATCGGCGTGACGCCCGTCGAGGGTTTCCTGGTCGACGTCGGGTGGGGCACGTACGGCTTCAAGGCGGGTCCGGTGGCTGGCGAGGCGATGGCGGGTCTCATTGCCACCGGGGAAGTCCCAGAGCTGATCGTCCCCTTCGACTTTGCTCGTTTCCAGCGCGGCGAGTTGATGGCTGAGCGCGGCGCCGCGGCTGTGGGGCACTAAAGACATGCTGCTCATCGTCTGTCCGCACTGCGGGTCCCGCAACAGCTCCGAGTTCACCTATCAGCACGAGCAGAAGCAACGACCACCGCCGACGTCCACCAGAACGGAATGGCGGCGCTACCTGTACGAGGAATCGAACCTGGCCGGCTGGGTCACCGAGCAGTGGTTCCACGGCATGGGCTGCCGCAGGTTCCTGCGCATCGAGCGCCACACGGTCACCAACCAAATCCGCTCCGTGGAGGACCTGGTCGATGGATGACCTGCGTCTTTCTCGACAGCCCGGTGAAGAGATCGACCGTGACGTCTCCGTAGGTTTCCACTGGAACGGTCGCCCACGCCACGGCTACCACGGCGACACGATCGCATCGGCCCTCGCTGCCGGCGGAGTCTCAGTCTTTTCCCGCAGCTTCAAGTACCACCGTCCCCGGGGCATCCTCACCGCAGACCAGCACGACCCGAACCTCTTCGTGCAGGTGGGCGACGAGCCCAACGTACGCGCCGGTCAACGCAGGATCGAAAACGGGATGCGTGTCGACGCCCAGAACGCGTGGCCGTCCCTGGCCCTGGACCTGAAAGCCGCCAACCGGCTCGTCGGCCGCTTCCTCGGCCCGGGGTTCTATTACAAGACCTTCATCTGGCCGCGCGCATTTCAGCCGTGGTACCAGCGGGTGCTGCGCCGGTTCAGCGCCGGCGGCGAGGTGTCGCCCGTTGTGGGCGACGAGGCATACGACCATAGGTACGCCCATCCGGACGTGCTCGTCGCCGGTGGCGGGCCAGCGGGGATGGCGGCTGCCATCGCTGCCGCCGAGGCGGGTGCGTCCGTAATCCTCGTGGACGATCAAGCGAGAATCGGGGGCCACCTCCGCTGGGGCGACACGGCGGAGCTGGCGCTCCTCGCAGAGCTGCGCGCCCGGGTCGAGGCCAACGACGCCATCGAGCTGATGACCGATTCGGTGGTGGTCGGGCAGTATCTCGACAACTGGGTCGCCGTCGTCCAACGCAACGTGCCCGGGATTGCCGAGCGTCTGGTGAAGGCAAGGGCGAAGGCCCTCGTAGTGGCCGCAGGAACCATCGAACGTCCCTACGTCTTCGAGGGAAACGATCTCCCGGGGGTCCAGCTGTCGACTGCGGTATTGCGGCTCATCAACCTCTACGGCGTCAAGCCTGGGAAACGCGCCGTCGTCGTGACGGCCAATGGCTCTGGCGACGCCGCAGCCGCCGCGCTCCGCCGGACCGGCACGGAGGTCGTGACGGTCGACGTCCGTGCCGGGGGGGACATCGTGCGGGCCTTCGGCCGGGGGCGCGTGCGAGCCGTGGAGCTCGCAGGGGGGAGGCGGGTCGAAGCCGATCTGCTGGTCACCGCGGTGGGCTGGACCACGCCAACGGCGCTGCTCAACATGGCAGGGAACCGCCCGACGTACTCCCCGAAGGCGGCCCGCTTCCTCCCCGGCGACCTGCCCGACGCGGTACTGGCCACCGGAGGCATCCTCGGGGATGGATCCGGCGCCGACCTGGTTGCCCACGGCACCGCGGTCGGCCGCGAGGCGGCTCGTCGCGCGGCGAAGGGGAGGGCGGCGCTGCAGCGTGTAACCCCTGCGGCAGCCGCGCCCGAGGCAACTCCCGACGACGCACCCGTTGGTGACGGCGATGTCATCCCCGAGCTCCCTGCGGCCGACCACCCCGAGGTCTTCAGGACGACCTCCCACGGCTTCGTCGATTTCTCCGAAGACGTATCGTCGAAGGATCTGCTGGCGGCCATCAGCGAGGGCTACGACTCGATCGAGCTGGCAAAGCGTTTCACCACGGTCACCATGGGTCCGATCCAGGGCAAGCTGGAGGTGGTGAACGCCGTGGCCATCCACGCCGAGGCCACCGGAACGTTCATCGGCGAGACCGGCACGACGACGTGGCGTCCACCTTATGCTCCGATGAGCTTGGGGGCTCTGGCGGGGCCGATGCTGGAGCCGGTCCGGTACTCGCCGATGCACTCGTGGCACGAGGCCGAAGGTGCAGCTCGTCTGGTCGCCGGGCAATGGATCCGCCCCGACCACTACGGAGATCCACACAGCGAGGTCCGCAACGTCAGGGAGAACGTCGGCATGATCGACGTGACCCCGCTCGGAAAGATCGATCTGCAGGGCGCAGACGTTCCCGAGCTGCTCGAGTTTGTCTACACGAACCGGTGGCGGAAGCTCGCTGTCGGTTCGGTGCGATACGGCGTGATGTGCGGTGAGGATGGTGTGGTGTTCGATGACGGTGTCACCGGGCGGCTCGCCGAGGCTCGCTACCTGATGACCACGACGTCTGGCGGAGCCGGGCAGGTATGGAACTGGCTCGAGGAGTGGATCCAGACCCGTTTCCGGGGCAAGGACATCCAGATGACCGCGGTCACCGACGGCTTCGCCTCCATGAATGTCGCTGGACCAAAATCTCGGATGCTCATGGAGCGGCTCGTGACCGACGTCGACCTCGACCCGGGAGCGTTCCCGTACATGCGCGTGCGGGTGGGTACGGTGGCCGGCGTTCCCGACTGCGTCATCTGGCGCATTGGGTTCACGGGAGAGCTGTCGTACGAGGTCCATGTCCCGGCGAACTACGGGCTGCACGTATGGGAGTCGATCCTCGACGCCGGTGGTGACTTCGGCATTGCCCCGTTCGGTGTGGAGGCGCAGCGGATCATGCGCCTCGAGAAGGGACACTTCATCGTCGGTCAAGACACCGATGCGCTACTGCGTGGCCGGCAGGCGGGCATCGGCCAGGCAATCAAGACCGACAAGGACGACTTCGTGGGCAAGTCAGAGCTGGTGTGGCAGGCCGACGACTGGGATAGCGCCGGCGGGTCCCCGCTGCTCGTTGCGATCCAGCCCGCCGCCCCCAGCGTAGTCCCGCCCGAAGGGTCCCAGATCGTCGACGGCGCCCGGATCGTCGGCCGTGTCACTTCCTCGCGATGGTCCCCGACGCTCGACCGGGCGATCTGCCTCGCACAAGTCGCCGCTGCGCTCGCCGAGCCCGGGTCGTTGCTGACCATCGTCCTCCCCGGTGGTGAGAGAGTCGAGGCGCGGGTGATGGAGCATCATGCCCACTTCGATCCCGAGGGGGTGCGGCTTCGTGGCTGAGTTCTCCCCTGCAGCAATGTCGCCCTTCGACGAGCTGCCCGACGGCTGGGAAGACATGTCGCTTGCCCCGAAGTGGCGTACGTTTGCCGACCCTTCGGAGCGCGGCTGCCCCGTGGGCCACGTCAGACACGAAGGGCAGCGGCTCATTTGGTGCGTTACCCCTGGCGAATGGACCGTCTTGGGTCCGCCGCCGGACCACGTGGCGATCGTCGACCTCGGCCACGTCCGGGCTGCGTTCCGGATACCCGCTGCTGAGGCCGCGACGCTGCTTCCGTCCGTGTGTGCCCTCGACCTGGGCGAGAGGATGTTTCCTGCTGGAGCCGCTGCCCGCACGGATGTGGCCGGTGTCGCCACTGAGATTCTCCGCGACCCATCCGCCTTTCTCCTGGTCATGTCGCGCTCCTACGCGCGTTACCTGGCGGGGGTGCTGGGTTGAGGATCGCCGAAAGGCTCAACTCCCGACCGAGTTTTGGTGTTACGATCCCTGCGACGGGAGGTGCACCATGGCAATCGAGATCCACAGCGACAAGTACAACAGCAAAGAAGACGCACTGCTGGACTTTGTCAGGCAGGGGCTTTGGCCCCTTCTCCGTGGAAATGAACGAGGGGCCGATGGAGGAACCACACTGGCACACCTGGGACACTCACCTGTACTTCGTATCCGGCGAGTATGAAGCGGTGGATCCGGCAGACGGCAGCGTGACGACCATCAAGCCTGGCGCCTACATGTTCGTGCCTGCTCGGGCGTTGCATGGCGGTCGGGTGGTGAAAAAATTGACCTTCGTCGGGGCGCTCACCCAACCCCTCAACTTCCACGAGAAGAGCAACTACTCGGCAGACGAGCTGTAACGGATCGGGAGAAGGCAAGCATGACATCCCCGCTGAACGATCCGAAGCTCGAGGCCCTGCTCGATCGCCTGCACGCGCAGAGCGAGGCGCAGGACGATGAAATGGGCGCCTATTTCGCCAGACGCATTCAAGAAGGCACGCTCGACCAGGAGAGAGTCTTCGTCTTCGACGACGACATGCATCGCTTCTTCTCGGACAAGATGGTCGCCCTGGATCGCGACAAGGCGGAGTTCTGCTACCAGCTCTGCCGGTCCCTGCGCGCCGCCCGTGTCGTGGAAGCGGGCACTTCGTTCGGGGTCTCGACGCTCTATCTGGCGGCCGCCGTGCGCGACAATCAGGTCGAGCACGGCGTGGTAATCGGAACGGAGTACGAGCCGGAGAAGGCGGAGGTGGCCCGTGCAAACTTCAAGGAGGCTGGGCTTGCCGAGTTCATCGAGCTGCGCGAGGGCGACCTCCGCCAGAGTCTCCAGGACGTCGGCGGTCCGGTGGACTTCATGTTGGTGGACATCTGGGAGGTGGCCCTAGCCGCCCTGGAACGTGTGTCCCCAAGCCTGCGCCAGGGAGCCATCGTGGTGTGTGACAACACCGCGGGGTACGCGGACCTCTACGGTGACTACTTCGAGTTCGTGAACGATCCGAAGAACCGCTTCCGCACGATGACGCTCCCGTTCGCGGGCGGCTTCGAGCTCACCGTGCGCGTCTAGATGCTCTGTGATAGTAGCCTACGAGCGGCCGCCCCCCTGCAGTACGTATGATTGCAATCCAAAGTCGCTGTGGAGCCGGGCTCCAGGCCCGCCCGACAACCCAACCACGGAGGGGGCGCGCGTGCGTTACCGGTTGATCGACGTAGAGCCGCTGACCCCGACCATTGGCGCGATAGTATACGGTGCCGATCTGACCAAGCCGCTCGACGACGAGACGTTCGGCGAGATTCATGCTGCGTGGATGGAGCACCTGGTGCTGTTTTTTCGCGACCAGGCGCTGACTCCGGACCAGCATCTGACCTTCGGCCAGCGCTTCGGCGAGCTGCACGTGCATCCTGCCGCGCCGTATGCACACGGCAACCCCGAGCTGATGGTGATCCGCACGGACAAGAGCTCGTTCCGCAACAACGGCTCTGGCTGGCATTCCGATGTATCGGCGGACGAGGAGCCGCCGCTCGGCAGCATCCTGCACCTGCATACCGTACCGACGCAGGGCGGCGATACCCTGTTTGCCAACATGTACGCTGCGTATGACGCTCTGTCAGAAGGGATCCGGAAGTTCCTGGATCCGCTGACCGCGCTGCACGTGGCCGACTACACCGGCGTCTACGGCGACCATCCGCCGCAGCGTGAGTTCCCCAAGGCGGAGCATCCGGTGGTACGCACACACCCGGTGACCGGCCGCCAGGCGCTGTTCGTGAACTCCGGGTTCACGCGAAGGATCAAAGGCCTGCACGCGCTGGAGAGCCGTGCGCTGCTCGACATGCTGTTCGAGCATGTGAAAAATCCGAACTTCCACTGCCGGTTTCAGTGGCAAGCCAACTCGGTAGCCATGTGGGACAACCGCTGCACGCAGCATATGGCGGTGTGGGACTACCACCTGGAGGTGCGCGACGGCATCCGCGTCACGGTGAAAGGCGACCGACCGTTTCATTGATTTGCTTGATCGCGAGACGACGCCGCTCCCGCGATCGCTCCGATCTGCGCAAGCTCTCGTAACGCGGCATTCCTCGCGACGCTGGTTAACCAGGGTGTCACCGGGAGCATACTCGAGCTGGACTCCGAGGAAGCGCCTGCAACTGGAGTGTCCTAGTTCGAGTTTCTCCACGAACGTCAACGGAGCCTCATGGTCTCACGTTTGCAACCGCTCCGCCTCATGCCAGCCGGCCAACCAGTCTTCGATGGTGAGCTGACGGGCGACGAGCCGGTGGCCGCGGTCGAGCTGGACGAGCAGGTGCCGCTTCTCCTCGTCGGTCAGGTCAGAAATATCGACTGGACTTGAGCTCAGCTCGAACAGGCGGTCCTCGAAAACGCGCTGTGCCTCCGCCAGATCCGAAGGCGTATACGCGGCTTCGCCCCGCAGGACATCGACGGCGGACTGCATGCGCTCGAGGAGCGCGCGTTCCGCGCGCAGGAGTGCCTCGAGCAGAGGTCTCAGTGGCGCACCCCCGCGCTCCAGCAGCGGTACGGAGTCTGCCGGGCGGTAGCCGAGGACCGCGTCCATCAGGTCCAGCGCGAGCGGAAGGATCTCCACACGACGCGCCTCGTCGAGCGCACGCTCGACGGGTTCGTGAAGCGCCTGGCGGTGAAGGGGCCCGAGCTGCACGGTCTGCCGCGTGCAGCCTCGGATCAAGTTCGCAGCACGACGGCGGCGCTCGATCCCGTCCGACTCCGGAGACCCGGGGACAGCGTCCAGGCACAGCTCGAGCTGCAGGGCAACCCGCTGGCGGAAGAGCCCCGCCGCCGTCGCCGGCCACATCAGCCGACTGAAGAGCCAGCCGATCCCGACCGCGATCGCCATGTAAGACACCGTGCTGTAGGGCCCGTACACGTCAGTGGGTGCACTCGTTCCGCCGAAGACCGGTAGGAGCGCGATCAGGCCTCCGACCGACGGGAGCAGCGCGAGCTGCGGTCTCCGGGCGGCGATGAGCGCGAACGTGGCCGTCACCCCGAAGGGGATCACCAGCGCGAGCGGCGCGCGACCCACGTGTGGGGCGACGTAGACGAGAGAGAGATCCGCCACGAGCCAGCCCAACCCGAGGATCGCCGAGAGCATCGCGAGCGCCAGCACGCCGGCTCCACGGTTGAACGCACAGAACATGAAGGCGACCGGCGCCACGAGAGTGTTCACGGGCCAGCCCAGTGCGAGCGGAATCACGAAGGCGGCTATCACGGCTGTCCCGGTCCGCAGCGCGATCTTCAGACGAAGACGAAGCGGGTCCGGACTGAACTGCAGCTGCGATCCCGATGTTGCTGGTGGCCGCGACCGCTCGATCGGCGACAGTGCGTCCTCCGCCGTGCGCAGCACCGCAACCAGATCCCGTATGTCGGCGGCGTGCCCCTCAAGCGGCGCCCTGCGGCCACTGCGCTGGACCCAAGGGTCCCGCTCGGCTTCCACCGCAAGCAGTGCCCGTTCGAGATCGTCCCACAAGCGTACGGGTGGCCGGGAAGCGGTAAGCGCATCGGCGATCTCCTCGAGCCCGGCCTCGATCTGGCGGGCCAGCTCGCGCAGCGCTGCGTCGAGTGCCCGACTCTCGAGAGCGAGCTCCGGCGTATGCTCGATTCGACCCGCGAGCACGCGCGCGCGCGACGCCAGGGTCTCCAGCAGCATCGCCAAGCGCGCGAGTGCATCCGCCGTGGCGCCTGACACTCCAAGCTCCGAGCGCACCGCGTCGACGAGCCCGAGCTGACCGGCGAGAACCCCCGATTCGGAGGTCGGTGCCGAGTCGGCGGCTCCGGGAGGGGCAATGGCCCGCCTCAGCGCCTGGCCCAGACTACGCGCGCGCGAGGCGAGGCTCTGCCGCAGCTGCGGCTCGGCGCGCGCGGGCCAGAGCAGGGAGTCAACCACGAAGATCAGGACGATCCCGATGCCGAGCATGGAGGCACGTTGGAAGGCCACGGTCTCTACGGCGCTCTGCCCCGCCAAGGCCTCGCCGAGCACGATCGCGCTCGTCAATGCCCAGACGAACCAGGCGTACTGAAAGCGGGGACCCGAGTTCCCGTAGGCGGCGATCGCCTGGACCAGGAACATGGCGGCCATGAGCAGGGGCGGATGCTGGGCGAAGAGCCTGAAGAGCAGGATCGCCGTCATTGCCCCTGCCAGCGTCCCCACGAGTCGCAGCAGGCCACGGACCAGGGAGCCCCCGGTCGTCGGCTGCATCACGATCAAAACGGTGAGCAGGATCCAGTACCCCTGATTCTCGACGAGGCCCGGGGCTTTCCCGATCCAGACCGCCACCGCAGCGGCGACACTGAAGCGGATCACATGCGCCGCACCTGGCGAGAGCGTGAGAGCGCGGCGCAGCCAGCCGCGCCCAGGGAAGCGCAAGAGAGCGTGGGCGATCTCGGTCACGTTTCCCGTCGATCCGCCGGTCAGCGCCCGTCCGACTCCGCACTGGTGTCGATCCGGACCGTCGCACGCATGCCCTTGCGTAGCTGATGGGTAGGATCGTCACCCGCGATCGTGATGCGCACCGGGAAGCGCTGAGCCATGCGCACCCAGTCGACGGTCGGCGTCACGCTGGGGACTCCAGACGGGCCGCGTGCCCCATCGCCCTCCTGCTGCTCGACGCCCCAGCCAATGCCCTGCACGGAGCCTTCGAAGCGCACCCCGGAATACGCCGGCAGGTAGACGTAGGCGGGCTGGCCGGGACGGATACGCTCGAGCTGGGTCTCCTTGTAGTAGGCAACCACGCGCCAGCTGTCGCTGTTCACGAGCGAGAGCATCGGACTTCCCGCATTCGCATAGCTCCCTGGACTCAGATCCAGGTCGGTGACGTACCCGTTCACGGGAGCCGCGACGGTGGCATAGCTCAGCTCGAGCTCGGCGCGCTCGAGTTCCGCGAGGGCGCCTCGGATGTCCGGGTTGTTCGCGTCGGCCTCCCCCAGATTCGCGCGTGCCCTGGCAAGCTCGGCGCGCGCGTTGTCCAGGCCTGCGCGTGCGCCGTCGAGCGCCCCCTGAGCCCTGTCGCGGTCCTGGAATGGCACGGCACCGATCTCCGACAGCGGCTCCACCCGTCGCCACTGGGTCTCTGCGAGGCGAAGAGCGGCCTCCGCGTAGCGGAGTTGGCCTCGGCGCTGCTCACGGCATCGGCCAGAGCCGTGACGTCGAGCCCCGTGCGGTCCAGCTGCGCCCGAGCCTGCTCCAGCTGGATTTGAAACGGCCGCGGGTCGATCTCGAACAGGAGTTCGCCCGCTCGCACGGCCTGATTGTCCACCACGGGGAGGTTGACTATGGGCCCCGAGAGCTGGGCGACGATCCCGACGACGTCCGCGTCGACGTACGCGTCGTCGGTCTGCGGATAGCGCTCGGAGCGAGCGAGCAGCAGCCAGGCGAGGATCGCAGCGATGACAAAGGACGCTGTTACGACTGCGATGCGCTGTGTGCGGTTCACTCGCCCTCCCTAGAAGCTGCTGAAAGACACCCACCAGATTGCGAGTGCGACGCCCGCGACCAGGCTCAAGAAGAAGAGTCCCGAGTCGGCCAGCTTCCTGGTGTCCGGACGTCGAGCCAGCCAGAGTACGATGCCGTAGGATGCGACAACGCCACCAATCGCTGCGACCAGCCAGCCCGGGAAGTAGACCCCGCCCACGTCGACTGTAGGCGCGCAGCCCGCTGGAGAGGCCAGACAGAAGAAGGTCACCAGCCACCGAAGCGCGCCGTCGCCAAGCCGCCTAAGCCCAACGCCGAGCCCTGCGTCGCCTCCTATCCGCTTCCGCATCCGCGATCGTTTCGAGTAGGGTGTCAGTCGCGATGGTACCAGAGTGAGCTTCCGGACAGCGAAGCGCGGAGGCGGTCCGGGTGCGATACTGGCGCTGGGGCTGATGCTGGCGTCCGTCGGGAGTGCTGCGCAGGTCTCGCTCTCCGACGCGGTCCGACAGGCAATCGCCTCGAACCTCGAGCTCAGCGCGCAGCGTCAGGCGCTGGCGGCCGCTAGCGAGGACATCGGACTTGCGCGTTCCGCACTGCTGCCGCAGGTGGAGATCGGTGCGCGCGCGCAAGTGCTCGACGAAGATCGCTCCGACTCTTTACGGGACAACAACCGGAACAGGTCCCTCCTGTTCGCGGCGGGGCTGAGCCAGTCGCTCTACGACGAGGAGAGCTGGGCCGGCTTCGACATCCAGAAGCACGTCTACAACGGGCGGGTCCGGGAGCTCGAGGCTTTCCGGCTCGGAGTGATCCAGGCTGCGGCGAACGCCTTTCTTGAGCTCGACCGGTGGCTGCAGCTGCTCGAGATCCAGAAGCGCAACCGCGAGCTGACGCTCGCGAGCCTCGACAAGTCTCGCTCGCGTATCGCCGCGGGCTGGTCCAGCGAGAACGAGATCCTGCGCTGGGAGACCCAGCTCGCGACCAACGACACCGACGTGCGCGCGGCACAGGTGCGCGTGCTCCAGAACACTTTCGAGCTGAATCGCGTCCGCAACGAGCCTCCGGAGTCCCCCACCACGGCCCTTCGGGCGACCATCGACGAGTACGGCTTCGCCTACGCCAGGGAGGGCATCGCCGAGGCCATCCTCTCCGCGGGTGGAGACCGTGAAATGCGGGACTTCCTGGTTCATCTGGGTCTTCGGCGCTCACCCGACCTGGAGGCTCTCGACGCCTCGATCGCGGTCGCGGAGCGGCAGCTTGTTTCGAGCCGGCGTGCGTACTGGATCCCCAAGGTGTCCCTCAGCGCCGGCGTCGACCACCTGAAGAATCAGCGCTCTGGCGACAACTCCAACAAGACCGAGTGGATCATGAAGGGCGTGCTCACTTTTCCGCTCTACCAGGGCGGCGCGAAGCGCGCCGGACTCGATCAGGCGCACGAGGCGCTGGCGAGCCTGCGCACCGAACGGCGGGCGACCTCCCAGTCGCTGGAGCAGGCGATCCGCTTCGCATTCGCTCAGGCGAGCGGCTCCTTCGAGAGCGTGAGCTTCGCCGAGCGGCAACTCGCTGCGGCCGCTCGCAACTTCGAGATCGTCGACGCTTCCTACACCCTGGGCATCGCTTCGATCCTCGACCTGCTCGATGCGCAGTCGGAGCTGCTCAACGGTGAGCTTGGTCTGACCAACGCGCGCTACCGCTTCCTGGAGGATCTCGTCGCTGCCCAGCGCGAAATCTCCTTCTACGCCTTCTTGGAAGACCCCGCCGTCGTGGAGGCGCTGCTGAACGAGCTCGTGCGGGGACTCGGGCGCTCGCCATGATCCATTGAGGTGAGAGCATGTACAAGAACCTCGCCATCCTTGCGATCTTCGCCTTTGCGTACAGCGTGCTGGCCGGCCGGCTCGCTCGTACGCCCGTCAACGGGCCGCTCGTGTATCTGCTCTTCGGGGCGATCGCCGGACCGGTGGGGCTTGGCCTGCTGAATCTGAGCATCAGCGTAGAGGGGATCCGACTGGTCGCGGAGCTGACCCTCGCGCTCGTGCTCTTCACCGATGCGGCCAACGCGGACCTGGCCGTCCTGCGCCGCACTTTCCAGCTTCCGCAGCGCATGCTGCTGTTCGGTCTACCGCTCACGATCCTGCTCGGTGTTGGCGCCGGCGTGCTGCTGTTCCCCGGGCTGGAGCTGCTCGAAGTAGCCATCCTCGCAACTCTTCTCGCGCCGACGGATGCCGCGCTAGGCAAGGCCGTCGTGGCAAACCCGATCGTACCGGTGCCAATCCGTCAGGGTCTGAGCGTCGAGAGCGGACTCAACGACGGCATCTGCGTGCCCATTTTGTTCACGTTCCTCGCCCTGGCTTCTCAGACCGGCGCGGAGGGGAGCACCGGCTCGCTGGCGCTCCGGCTCCTCGTACAGGAGATCGGCATCGGCGCGGTGATCGGCGTGGGCCTCACCGTTCTGGCTGCGCGGAGCTTCCGCTCCGCAGGGCGGCGCGGCTGGGTCGTCGAGCCCTGGGTGCGGATCCTGATCACCGCGCTCGCTGTTGCCTGCTTCGCCCTGACGCAGTTCGCGGGTGGCAGCGGCTTCATCGCCTGCTTCATCGGAGGGCTCACCTTCGGCGCGCTGACGCACGAGCGGAAGGAAGAGGTTCTCAAGGCCGCAGAATCGTCGGGCGAAGCCCTTGCGCTCATCACCTGGGTGATCTTTGGCGCGGCGGTCGTGTTGCAGCACCCCGGGGACCTCGACTGGCGGGTCGGCGTGTACGCGATCTTCAGCTTGACCGTCGTGAGGATGCTCCCCGTTTTCCTCTCCCTACTCGGTCTCGGCGTGCCAACGAACGCGAAGCTCTTCCTGGGCTGGTTCGGCCCACGTGGCCTCGCAAGCATCGTCTTCGTAGTGATCGTCTACGGTGAGAATCTGCCCGGCAGCGACACCATCGTCGCGACGACGGTCGGCACGGTCGTGCTCAGCGTTCTCGCCCACGGCCTCAGCGCCAACCCCCTCGCTGCTACCTTTGGCGCGCGCGAGAAGTCCACTTCGTAGCCGATCCCACAGAGGAGTCCTCTCCCAATGTCCCCAGTCGAAGACAGTGCTTTTTTCAAGCGTGCCGTTGAGACAAGTCTTCGCATCGGTCTCATTGCACTGCTCGTCATCTGGTGCTTCCAGGTGGTGCGTCCGTTCATCCACCCCATCGTCTGGGGCATCATCCTCGCCATCGCGATCCATCCGCTCTACCAGAGGCTCGCCCGGGTGACGGGCGGGAGGAAGGGGCTCTCTGCCACGATCCTGGTGGTCGGCCTTCTGCTACTCCTGCTCGTCCCGTCCGTCCTGATCACAACGAGTCTTGTCGAGTCGGCCACGGGGTTGGCTGTCAGCTTCAGAGAAGGCGACATCCATGTCCCGCCACCGCCTGGTCAGGTCGCCGACTGGCCGATCGTCGGCGACAGGGTCCACGCTCTCTGGGCCACGGCTTCGGAGAACCTCGGCGCAGCGCTCGGCCAGGCGAAGCCGCAGCTCAAGGCGATCGGTCACTGGATCCTGTCGGGAGGTGCTACCGCGGGCTTCGGGATCGTGATGTTCGCGCTCTCGATCGTGATCGCCGGTGTAATGCTCTCCTACGGCGAGCCGGCAACCGCAGCGGCCCGCAGGCTCGCGAGGCGACTGGTTGAGGAGCGCGGTGATGCGCTCGTCGAGTTGATCGGCAATACGGTGCAGAGCGTGACCCGCGGAATCCTCGGGGTGGCGTTGATCCAGGCGGTCCTGGCCGGGGTCGCATTACTCGTCGCGAATGTACCCGCGGCCGGCCTCTGGACGCTGCTGGTCCTGCTCCTGGCCGTGATTCAGATCCCGACCCTACTAATACTGGGACCGATCATCTTCTACGTCTTCGCCACCAGCTCGACGGCAGGGGCCATCGTCTTCGGCATCTGGATGATCGCGGTCGGCGTGAGCGACAACGTGTTGAAGCCCATGCTGCTGGGCCGCGGTGTCGACGTACCCATGCTGGTGATCTTCATGGGCGCGATCGGCGGCTTCATTCTCCAGGGCATCATCGGTCTGTTCGTCGGCGCCGTTCTCCTCGCCGTCGGCTACAAGCTGGTCCAGCTGTGGCTCGAAGACGTCCCGTAGGAACTCAGAACGACCAGATAACTTGAGGCAAGGCGTGATCAGACCCTCAGACTGCCCTTACTTGACCTAGACTCAACGCGTTCATCTCAGGTATCGTGCGTCACCAACCAGGAGGAGACCGATGCGCATTGCTCTGAATATCGGCGTGGGACTCACCGCGCTGCTTTTCGCGTTTCTGGGCGTCCGCTGGATGTTCGCGCCCGAGTCCATCGCCTCGGAGCAGGGAATCATGCTCCAGGGCCTGCCCGCGTTGAGCACGGCGCGCGCCGAGCTCGGAGGGCTCTTCGTGGGTGCAACAGTGCTCTGCGTGCTGGGCCTACGCGCGGGACACGGCCAGCTCTTGAACGCCGCCGCGGTCATCGTCGGCGCCCTGGCCGTCGGGCGGACGATCGGCCTCTTCGCCGACGGGTTCCACGCAGGCATGGCAATCGTGATCGGGATCGAGATCGCGATGGTCGCGGTCCTGCTGCTGGCGGGGCGAAGGCCCGACCCGGCGTCCGCGAGCTAGGCCGCGTCGCCTGACACGCTTCGAGCCCTCCGCGCACCCACCTCGGGCCTAATCGAGTAGAACTGAGAGCGTTGCGAGGCCGCGCATGCACTACTCGAGGATTCCCGACGGGCTCGGGAGGGTACCACAGCGGCTCGGACATCCTGGGGGTGCTGATCGCCCGCGCCGAGGGCCAGACGCTGGAACAAGGCGATCGATGATTGAGGTCGACTGAGGCTGATCGGTGCAGGGGTGAAGCGAGAAGAGTTGTACATCAAGCAGGGAAGCATCCGCGCGCTGCGCACGGCCCGCGGCTGGAGGGAGGAGTGGACATGACACAGGACATGGAAGAGCGGATCAGCGCCCTCGAGGCGCGGGTCCAGGAGCTCACGGATATCGAACAGATCCGGCGCCTGCGCGGCCGCTATCACGAGAGCTTCAACGAGAGCAAGCCATCCGGCATCCCCGATCTCTTCAGCGACGACGCGGAGCTCGACTTTGATTACCTTGGCAGCGCCCGAGGCAGGGACGAGCTCACCCGCTTCTTCGACGCAATCCCCGGCCTGCTGCCGTTCGTCAAGCAGTTCATCCACAACCACATCGTGGACGTAGACGGCGACACGGGTCGCGGCTTCTGCTACCTCGAGGCGAAGACCATCTCCGGCGGCGAGGCCTACTTCGTCGCCGCCCGCTACGACGACGAGTACATCCGCGAGAACGGCAGCTGGAAGTTCAAGTCCATGCGCTTGACCCCCTACTTCACCGTCCCCTTCAGCGAAGGCTGGGCCCAGGAAGACCGGCTCAAGATGGGCCGCTAGCGCTCCGCGTCGAGCAAGGAGCCGATGAAGCGATCCGGGATCGACGAACTTGGCCCGATGGCCGCCGCGAGCTACATGACCGCCGTCGGGGCCATTCTGTTCAACACCATGCCGGTGCTACTCGGGGCGGTGGCAGACGGGTTCGGCGCCAGTAACGACGAGCTCGGCCTGCTCGCCGCTGTCGGGCTGCTCGGTGCATCGGTTGTGCTCGTGTCGTCGTACTTCTGGGTCCGCCGCGTGCGGTGGCGGCGACACGTCGGCTGGTCGATCTGCAGCGGCGTCGCTGCGATCGCGGCGCTCTACACGGTCGACTCGTTTGCTGGCTTGCTGATCGTGTTTCCGCTGATCGGCGTAGCGATGGCGTCGATCTTCGCGCCCGCATTGGCCGCGTTGTCCGACGCCCGCGACCCCGCGCGAGCCTTCGGGTTCAGCATCACAGCGCAGGTGCTGCTGGCCGCTGTGGCGCTGTTCTTGATCCCTGCGTTCGCCGTGCCGCGCTATGGGTTCCCCGGCGTGGTCGCCGTGCTATTGGCCCTTTTCGCTCCCGCGCTGCTCTTGCTTCGCTGGATCCCCGACGGCGGTGAGCGACCAGGGCGGCCCGAACCGCCGGCAGCCGAGGGGCGCGTCAACTTGCATCGATGGGCGCTGCTCGGCATCGCGGCAATGGCGATCTACTTCGTTGGACTGAACGGTACGTGGGCGTTCCTCGAACGCATCGGGAACGCGACAGGCGTATCCGGGGAGGCCATCGGCACCGCCCTCGCTACGTCGATGGTACTCGGCGCGAGCGGGGCGGCGCTAGCAGGTGCGCTCGGTCAGCGGCTGCCGTTCGCGCCGGCGCTGTGGGCGTCGCCAGTCCTGTTCCTGATCTTCATCCTCATAGCGCTCGACGTACGCACTGGCCTCGGGTTCACCGCCGCAGCGCTGATCTTCAACGTCGCGTGGAACTTCAGCCTGCCGTACCAGATGAACCTGATCGCGAACGTCGACCTGGCGGGGCGCTACATCGTACTTGTTCCGGCGGCGCAGACACTCGGCGGCGCTCTCGGCCCGGCGCTCTCCGGGTCACTGTCTGTGGCCTTCGGACTTCGGAGCATCTACGGCCTGCTCGCCGGGGCGATCGCAGTCGCATTGATCTGCTACCTCGCAATGGCGCGAAGGTTCGGCCACGCGAAGACCACCTAGCAAGACAAGGGAGCTGAATCGCGGACTTGGATCCCGTCCGTTCCGCCCGTTACCATCGTGCTGAGCTGCCGCATGCGCCGCCGCTGCTTTCTATCCCAGGCTTCGCGCCGGTGCATCGCGCCTAGCGTGTCGAACACGATCATGTCTCCCACCTCCCAGTTGTGGGCGTAGACGCCCCCCGGGCGGGTGGAGTGTTTGCAGAGCTCCTGGAGCAGCGACTTGCTCTCGTCGTGCGGCAGGCCGACGAGGTGACGCGTGATCCCCGGGCTGACGTAGAGCAGCTCGCGACCCGACTCGGGATGGCGCACGATGACAGGGTGCTCCGCGTTCGGGATGTTCGGACGCTCGATTCCGGCCGCTTTGTCTCGGGCACGCTTCGCCTTGAACCCGGCCCGGTAGTCGCGTTGCGCCTCGGTTTCGACGCCGTCTCGGCGCAGGTTCGTAATGCTGTGGAACGCTCGTAGCGTCCGCAGCCTGTCGACGGTCTCCGGCGGTAGCGTCTCGAGGGCGACGTACTGGCTGCAGAAGCTGGTGAGTGGCGGATCGTCTGGCAGCTCCATGGCCTCGAGGAAGCTCTCCTTGCCCGGACGGTCCACGTACGAGTAGTCAGAGTGCCAGTTGAGCTCCATGGAGGCGCCGGTTCCCTCAGGGACACCGTCGGCGCCCATGGTGTTCGAGACCGGGAGGATCTCCGCCGGATGCTGTCCCGCGTCTCGGAACCATTCCGAGCCCTTTACCAGGTCTCCGAAGTGACTGGCGAAGCGCACCAGAGCGATGTCGCTGGGCTGCTCGTGACCTCGGAAGACCAGGACCAGATGTTCGCGGAGCCCAGCGACAATGGTGTCGCAGTCCATGGCGGTCAGCTCCTCGTCCGGCCGCCAGCCGTGGACGAGCGCTCCCACCGGCTCTTGCAGAGGACGGATCTCGAGTCGCACGGTCTGCCCCTCCTCGCTTGCGGTACTCGAATCGAGTGTACACTCGGCGGAGCGCAGGGGCGAGTTCGCAGGCGAGCGGCCGGAGCTGGAAGGCGAAAGAGCGGTAAGGCCTAGAAGTTGGGCAGCTTGGCGTTGAGCCCCTTGACCTGGGGCAGCGCCTTCTCAGCGAACAGCTTCAGACTGCTCGCTGCGACGTCGCGCGGCATGCCGCCATACTTGAAGATCGACACGACCTCGGAGGCGCCGGTCATCTCCTGCACCTCTTTGAGCTTGGCGACGCACTGGTCCGGCGTGCCGCAAACGGCCGAGCCGTGGACCCAGTCGAAGGCAGAGCCCAGGTACTCCTCGGGTGTCTTCAGCTTGGCCGTCTCGGCGACGTGCTTCAGGCCCGCGCCCATCTGCTTGTAGTGCTTGTAGCTCGGCTCATCCAGCTCCTGGAAGCGGTAGTGCCACGTGACGGTCTCGTAGTACTCCGTGATGTAGTGCACGGCCAGCTTGCGGGCCTCATTCGGGTCCTCGTGGCAGAACACATGGCACACGACGATCGGCTGAATCGGGTCCCAGCCGTGCTCGGCGCGGATGGAGTTGGACTGCCGCATCTGGCTGCCGTACTCCTCCCAGCTGGCCTGGGGGATCACGAGCATGTTCAGACCGGCCTCGGCGGCGATCGGCAGCGTCTCGGGGCTGCCCCACGCGCAGTACATGCGGTCCAGCAAGTCGGAGCTGCGCGGCCGCGGGCGCACGGTCGTCTCGGGGATCTGGAAGAACTCGCCCTCGTGCGAGAACCGCTCCTGGGTGAGGGCCTTGCGAACGACCTCGAGCGCCTCCAGGAAGCGACCGCGCGACTCGCTCATCGAGATGCGCAGCGCGTCGAACTCGCGCCGGCCGGCGCCGCGGCCGAAGCCGATGGTGAGCCGCCCGCCCTGGAGCAGGTTGTCCAACATGGTGATGTGCTCGGCGGTCTGCAAGGGGTCGTGCCACGGCAGCACGATGACCATCGTGCCGATGTCCAGGTGCGTGCGGCCGGCCAGGTACGCGAGCATGACCGATGGGTCCGGGACCAAGGTGTTGGGCGACACCCGGTGCTCGACCGTCCAGAGCGAGTTGAAGCCGTACTCGGAAGCCATGTCGGCCAGTGAGATCTCGTCCTCGTAGACGCCCGCGTCCAGGCCGATCGGCGCCTCCTCCTCGCGCGCCTCGAAGCGCCCCCAGTCGTAGTAGTTCTGGAAGAAAAGGGACAGGCCGACTCGCATCTGCGCACCTCCGACGCGTGTTCTCGCGGAAGAGAGACCCTGCTCGAGCAAGCTATACGAACGCGATATCGCGCTCAACCTGTCGAGGCGGCCTCCGGTGGCGTCGCATCCGCGACGCCCAACCCCTCGAGCGCGAGGCCGTAGCCGAGCATTTCCTGCATCTGTCGCTTTACTTGCTGGACCAGCAGCACGCGGCTGTAGCGCAGTACGAGGCGCGGCTTCTGGGCGAGCTCGCGCGCCAGAGTCCAAGCGTGCTCGAGCAGCTGGTCCCTCGGCAGCACCTCGTTCACGAGTCCCATCGCCTGCGCCTCCCGCGCGGAGAGGGTCTGGCCCGTTAGCAGGAAGTAGCGGCCCCGGTTTAGTCCGAGCAGCAGAGGGTAGACCACGTGCATGCCGTCGCCGGGGGTCATGCCGTTCGGGAAGTGGGCCGAGTCCTGGAAGGCCGCCTCCTCCGCCGCGAGCACGATGTCGCACAGGAGCGGGATCTCGGAGTGGCGTAGCGCCGGCCCGTTGATCGCGCTGATCATCGGGACCTCGATGTCGAGCAAGTTCATGAGGAGCTGCTTGCCCTCCCAGTAAACGCGATCCCACTGCGCGGGCGTCAGGTGGAGCGAGCGATCGGGCGTGGCGTGCGGGCCCGAAAAGCCCTCGCCGGTCCCCGTCACGATCACGACGCGGTTATCGGGATCGCTCCCGATGTCCCGGAACGCCTCTGGGAACTCCGCGTGCGGCTGGAGCCCCACTGCAGCGTGTCACCCCCCGTATGGAACGTGAGCTCCAGGATGCCGTCCTCGCGCCGCATCCGGATGGTCTCGTACTTTTCCGCGTACTCCTCGAAACGCAGCATCGCCTACCCCTCCTGTGTCGCGCGCTCGATTCGCGCTCGTGTGTCGGCCGGCTTTAGGCGGAGCTCTCGATTCTCCGCGTAACCGCCCGCGTCATGGCGCCGAAGGTCGGCAGCCACGAGGAGTGGCGGCCGGGGCCTCCGGCGACGATCACGATCAAGTCCTCAGGCCGCCGCAGGATGGGCAGCGCGTCGGCATCGGGGAAGAGATCGGTGCGCGCACCCGACATCCCGAACATCCCGCCCCGCTCCCACACCGCGCGCGGGATGCGGGCGTGTTCGAACACGAAGCGGCGGATCTCGTCTTTGCCGACGCCGTCGCGTTCCAACAGCGCGGCGTGCTCCGGGCCGAGTGCCAGGATCGGCTCGCCAAACAGGTAGGCGTTGTTGCAGCCCATGTTCGCCATGGACGCGGCGACCGTGACGAGGATGCCTTCCGCCGTATCGCTCACGTGATCGTTGATGTTGTGCGGGTTCTCGGCGCCGCACACGGTCACCGTGCTGTCGTCCGGCGCGAAGCCGCGCTCGACGTGGAGCGGCGACCAGGGGTTTTCTTCTTCGTTCTCCGCGATGCAAAAGGCGTACTTCGAGGGCTGGCCCTGGGTGGCGCGGTCGAGGACGCCCGGGGCGGCGCCGCCGACGTTCAACAGGATCAGCCGGATCGCCCTGCCAATGGTGGCGTTCGCGCGCGAGCCGGGGCCGAAGCAGTTGTAGCGTGCGTTCAGCTCGAGTCGGTGGGCCAGGGGACCGTTCACAATCACCAAAGGCGCGCACGGGTGGGTCGTGCTCTGGACGCCGTACAGGTTGAAGGGTTCCTCGAGCATTGCCGCGATGGCGGTCGTGATAACAGGGAAGTACTCGGGTCGGCAACCCGCCATCACCGCGTTGATCGCGAGCTTCTCGAGCGTCGCAATGCCGTTTCGGGGCGGGACCGCGCCGAGCTCGCGCTCGGCCGTTCCCCCCGCCGCGGCCACGAAGGCTTCGACCCGCTCCGGTGTTGGCGGGACGATCGGAAGGCCGTCGGACCAGCCTTGCTCGGCGAAGTACGCGTCGACGGCCTCGGGGGAGTCGTCGAGGGTGACGCGCCGCGCGTTCATCTCAGCCTGGGAGCGCGGTGTCGCTGTGTGCGCTCACATACCGCGCGGTCGATCTGTGCGCTCACCGGTAGGCGGGATCGATGGCGCAAACGGCGTCTGTGCAGACCGCGTCTTGCGAGAGCCGGCGCTCGGCGAGCTGCTGAAAGCGCGGCTCATAGCGCGCGCCGAGCTCCTGGGCGTTCTGGGTCAGCACCTGGACGACCTCGTCCACGCACCCAGACGCTTTGGCGCGCACCAGCTCGGACAGGTTCCCGGCGAGCGGGTGCGGCACCGTGACGAGCGGTAGACCGGGCAGACCGCGCGCGATGGACTCGGCTCGGCCGAGTGGCGCGAACTCGTCGCTCGCGACGAGGGCGGTCGGGACACCGCGCCCCTCGAGCGTCAGCATGTCGTGGAGACTCCACGACGTG
Organism: Myxococcota bacterium; assembly: GCA_965247115.1. Classification (GTDB taxonomy): domain Bacteria; phylum Myxococcota_A; class UBA9160; order SZUA-336; family SZUA-336; genus JAUXJB01. The sequence goes on along the minus strand of CBDFGR010000002.1, from coordinate 680,488 downwards.
CAGGAGCCTCAATCGGCGATCGCGCTGACGACCGCGTCGCAGCCGGCGAGCTCCTCGAGTACCTCTTTGGGAGCCGGCAGCGGGGCGGACTTCTCGGCTCGAAGGGTCTCGAAGCCGCCGAGTCGGTCGAGCAGGAGGCCCCGAAGCGCGTCTAGGAGCAGGTCTGCATTGGCTTTCTTGTTGCTGAGGAAGCCGATCCGCGCGCCTACGAGCGAGGTCGGCCGGTCGGCCAAGGGCCGCGTGGTGACACGCGGCGACGCCGACGGATCGAGAACGACGATCTGTACCATGAGCCCATTGTACGGGAAACTCCGCACACCGGAAGGGAGAGTGACGATCCGCCTGGACAAACCGCACTCTGGATCCGCTGCCCGCCGATCAGCTCGACCCGAAGCTCGCCAGTGAGATTGGCGACGGCCTGATCATGTTCCCGGGGGCCACTTCCCGGCACGTGCGTGAGGAGGTGCGTCCGAACCTGGCGATCGGCGCGTAGCGGGCGGGTCGGGGCATGGAGACCGTGGAGCTCCTGACCGGGGATACGCAGTCGGACATCGGGATGGGTACTCTCCTCACCTACCCTACGAGGCCCCGGCCGAGATTGGAAGCGGCGAGATTGACCCGCAGGCAGTCCGCTGCCATTGTGGCGGCCAAGATGAGCCACTGCTCCAGAGACGTGGCCGACGAAGAGGAGGCACGATGATGAGGTGGTTTGTTGTGGCGTCTGTCGCCGTCACGGTGTTGCTGCCGATGGCGACATCGGCGCAGGTGACGGATTCTCGGTGGCTCTTCTTCTTCGAGGAGCAGTGCGCGGTCTGCCATGGAGCGACCAGTCACGCCCCCGGCGCGGTCAGTCGCGAAGCCCTCCGAGCGTTCTCCCCGGAGCGGGTGTTCAAGGCGCTGACGACCGGCTCGATGGCGGCCAATGTGAGCGAGCTCTCGGAGCAGGAGAGGCGCGGGCTGGCCATGTCCCTGACCGGGCGCCCGTTCGGAAACGCGGCGGACCGCTCGGCTGCGGCGATGCCGAACCGCTGCGCCAGTGGCATGCCGATGGGCGATCCGTCGGCCGGGCCGCACTGGAACGGCATGAGCCCCGATCCCACGTCCAGCGCTCGCTTTCAGCCGTCCGCTGCGGCGGGGCTGACGGCCGAGCAAGTGCCGCGGCTGCGGCGCAAGTGGGCGTTCGGCTTTCCGGAGGGCAGCCAGGTCCGGGGTCAGCCGACGGTGGCTGGGGGTCGGGTATTCGTGGGTAGCGACAACGGGATGGTGTACGCGCTCGACGCGAAGACCGGCTGCGTGCACTGGTCCTTCGAGGCCGGGCAAGCCGTCGTGACGGCCGTCAACGTGGGGACCGTGCCCGGGTCGCAAGACCGCTACGCCGCGTACTTCGGGGATTTGGGGCCGAACGTCCACGCCGTAGACGCGGAAACGGGCGAGCCGCTGTGGACGGTGCGCGTGGACGACCATAGCGCGGCAAAGATCTCGGGGTCGCCTGTGCTCGATGCCCAGGGGGGACGCCTGTATGTCCCCGTAGGCTCGTACGAGGAGGTCCGCCCCTCCAACCCCTCGTACGAGTGCTGCACGTCCCAGGGCAGCGTGGTGGCCCTGGACGTGAAGACCGGCCAGCAGATCTGGAAGACCTACACAATCCCGGAACGTCCCAGGCCGATCAGGAAGAACTCCGCCGGCACGCAGCTGTACGGCCCATCGGGTGCCGCGATCTGGGCGGCGCCCACGCTCGACTACCGGCGCCGCGTCCTCTACGTCGGTACGAGCAATGGCTATATCGATGTGCCGGACTCGGGCTCCAGTGACGCCGTCATCGCCTTCGACCTCGACACCGGCAAGAGGCGCTGGTCGACCCAGCTCTTGGCCAACGATCAGAACTGCGGGGGAGATGGGACGACCGAGGCCGAGCGCGCGATCAATTGCCCCGGTCACATACGGAATCGCAACGACGACGTGTCGGGGTCGCCCGTCCTGTACACGCTGCCGAACGGGCGCCAGATTCTGATCGCGGGACAAGAGAGCGGGAGGATCACGGCACTGGACCCCGACGATAGCGGCGCTGTGCTGTGGGTCGCGCAGGCCGGTGACGGAGTGTGGCCACAAGGCTCCGGCATGGGCGCCGCCGCGGATGGAGAGCTCTACTACAGACCCCTCGCGGTATGCTCTGCCGGTGCCGCCGAGGAGTTCGTGGGGATCCAATGCGACACCGACGAGACGGGTGCGATGGTCGCGCTCCGGCCAGCGACGGGCGAGCGGGTCTGGTCCACGACGCACGCGAAGCCGACGAACTGCTCCGACCCCGAGGCGACCTGGTGCAGCTCGGGACTGTTCGGGGCGGCCACGGTCATCCCCGGCGTTGTGTTCGCAGGGGCCAGGGACGGCACCCTGCGCGCGTACTCGACGGCGGACGGCGAGGTCCTGTGGGAATACAACACCATGCAAGAGTACGAGACGGTGAACGGTGTGCGAGCCAGGGGGGGCTCGATCGGTGGCCATGGGCCGGCGATCGTCGGGGGTATGCTGTTCATGGGATCCGGTTACAACATCACCCTGACCGCCCCAGGCAACGTGCTGCTCGCGTTTGGCGTCGAATAGGGTCGGATCCCCGATGCCGCTGGTCGGCGACCGCTCCGTTACTCGCCCGGCGGAGAGAAGACTGCAACGACCTCGAGGGGTGCTTCGATCACCTTGAAGTCGTAGGGCAAACCTTGGGGAACGAAGAAGAAGCTGCCGGGCCCGATGTGATGTGTCTGACCCTCGGTGGTGAGGTCGATCTGGCCCTTGAGCACGTAGACGAACTCGTCCTGACTGTCGTAGGTCACTGGCCCCCCCTCCAGAGCCTCGGTAAGCACGACATGCTGGAACTCGACTCGATTCGATCCGCGGGACCTGGTGGCCAGCTTGCGCAACAGCGCGGTTCCGTCGGACTCCTCGAGATACTCGTCCGGATGCACGATCTGGATCTGCCCTGCCTCGACGACCGTCTCGGCAGGAGGCGGAGCCGGATCCTCGCACCCGGCGAGCAGCGCGACGGTGCTAAGAAGTGCAAGTGTGGACCTCATGCTGCCTCTCCTCTGTGTACTATTCGATGATACCGCGGAAATTCTCTGCTGACCTTCAGACGACTCGATCGAACGGGGAAGCCATTGTCAGAACCCGAAGGGCCCTCTTGAGTGCCCTTCCATAGGGTAGGAGAGTAACTCAGCTCAATTCGGGACGACGCCGACAGCAGATAGGCCGTTTCGCGCATCGACTCCCTCGTGAACGTCTACGGGCCCGTGGCCTCGGCGGGGTGGCTCAGGGCTCTGGATCGGAGCGCGGCTCGAGGCCGTGCTCCGTCAGTCCCCAGAGCGCCCCTTTACGTCGCGTTCTCGCGGCAAGCGGATTCGCGTTCGGGCGCTAAATCCTGGACGGCCGGTGCGACCCTCTCGATGAAATTCCGCATGTACTGCCCCGATTGTTCCCAGCTCATGCCGGGCTTTTTGCCGATCAGATGGATCTCGTCCGGCGCCCCGTCGGCATAGAAAGTGCGCAGTTCGGCGATCGCATAGTCCGGCGTGACGAACACCTTTTCCCACCCCGGGATGTCCTCGGGCCGCTCCGGTGGCTTTTCCATGAACAGGGAACTGTAGGGGCGCACTCCCTGCCGCTCGTAGTTGAAGCTGTGCAGAAAACCGAGGCGATGTTCCGCCCACGCCTTTTCTGGATCGTCTGTGACGTAGCACGTGCCGAAGGTGTGGATCCGGGCGTAGCTGCGATCACGCTGATTGCGTTCGCAAGCACGCTGCCATGCCTCCCACCACTGCCTCCACATCTCACCCCCTGTGAGACCTGTGAAGAAGCCGCCGATTGCACCGACGTCCAACCCCATTCGCGCCACGCGGTCCATCGCTGTTCCCGTTTTCGCAGCATAAGAAGGCGCCACGACGTACATCGGGGGGTGGGGCCGTTGCAGCGGCTTCGGATTGATCCAAACGCCCCGCAGGTCGTATCGCTTCCCGTGGAAGTCGAACGGGTCGTCTTCGATCCACGAGCGTCGAATGATCTCGAGCCCTTCTTCGAGAAGACTCGGCCGAAACTTGGGATTCACCCCGAGCATCGAGAATTCCATGTCGAAGGTCTCCCCGACCTGGCCAAAGCCCGCGTCCAATCGCCCACCCGAAAGGATGTCGAGCACCGCCAGCTGCTCGGCCAGGAGGACGGGGTGGTGGAAAGGCAACTGGAGAATGTTCGACTGGATGCGAACCCGCTTGGTGCGCATCGCCGCCGCGGTCAGGGTCACCGCGATACCCGGATTGTAGCCGTCCGGGTCGCCGTGATGTTCGGCGAGACTCACCGCGTGGAAGCCGAGATGCTCCATCTCCTCGATGTGTTCGAGCGTGCCGGCGTAGAATTCGGGCCACGGTTCGAAGAATTCCGGCTGCGGGGGATTACGGAAGTCGTAGATCACACCGAATTTCATGCTCGCTCCCCTTGTGGTGAGAAATTGACAGTACGATACACCGCGAAACTATTGCATCTCTACAATCCGTGGATCCCGACGCGGGAGGCTGGAGCCGCCCGTCGGGCAGCAGTCTCTATCGCGCGAGTCGCGAGGCGGACTCGATCGCGCCCCTCTGTGCGAGGACGTGCCGCTCGAGTCGCTCGACGATCGCGAGGTACCGGGGGTCGTCCCGCACCGGATCGTAGATCGGGTTGCGCTCGATCTCCCAGCGCCAGCTGACGCTCCAGCCGCCGTCCACGAGGGCATCGAGCGCCTCCAGTGCTGCTTCGTGGCGACCCTCGATCAACGCGAGCTCCACGCGCACCGTACCCGGCCCATACAGCCACAGGTAGCCGAGATAGGGATCGCGGTCGTGCGCCGCCAGGGTGAGGTCGATCAGGCGCTCGGCCGCGGCTACGTCGCCTGCCATCTTTCGAAGATGGGCGACGTCGATGGCGGCCCGGGCGAGCTCGCCAATCGGGTGCTGCGGAAACTCCGCGTGGAAGTTCCGGAACGGCGACGCGGTCCGGAGCGTCGGGAAGGCCGCCTCGTACACATTGATCGCCTCGTCGATCCGATCGCTGGCGACCAGCTCGTTCCGCAGGATCCGGAGCAACGCGATCGTGTTCCCGAAGCGGCGCACCACATCGGGTAGGAGTCCGCGTCGTGCCACCTCGACCGCTCGGTCGTCCTCTCCGACGAACACGTGCACGAGTGCGCGCGCGGCTAGCGGTACGGTGTTCAGCGGATTCAGCTCAACGGCGTGCTCCGCGGCCCGGGTCGCGCTCGCCGTGTCGTCGAGCGACAGGTGCATGAGCGCGGCCCACGCGAAGAGCTCGGCATCGCTCGGGTCTACCATCGCGGCGCGCTCGAACCAGTCGGCCGAGGCGGCGAGCTCTCCTGTGGCAGCAGTCGCGAAGCCTGGGCCCAAGAATCCGAACGGGTTTGATGCGTCGATGGCCCGAGCGCGCGAGTAGGAGGCCAGCGCCTCCTCGTGGTCACCTAGGTAATCGTGCGTCCAGCCCTTGTAGCCTCGGAGCGTGGCATCGAAAGGACTTCGCTCGAGCACCTGCTCGAAAATGGCGAGCGCCTCTTCGAAGCGGTGCTGCCCGGCGAGCATGTTCCCATAGGAGAACGCCGCGGGCTGTTCCCTGGGTTGAGCTTCAGGGCCAGCCGAAAGGCCGCCTCGGCCTCGCGTGCCTGCCCCTGGGCCAGGAGTACCGCCCCCTGCGCGCAGTGCGCCTCGCTCAAGCCGGGATCGAGCTCGATCGCCCGCTCCGCGTGCGCTGCGCCCTCGCGGACGAACGACTCAGCCGGGATCGCCGATGTCGTGTACGCCAGAGCGAGCGCGTTCGTGACGCCGGCATGCGCCTTCGCGTAGTCTGGATCGAGCTCGGTCGCCTCCCTGAAGTAGTCCACCGCTTCGAGCACCGAAGTAACGCGGAACTCGCTGGCTCGCTGCAGTCCCCAGAGGTACTTGTCGTACGCCATCGAGTTCTGGGTGTCGGGCACTGCCATCCGCTCGGCCTCCGCGTTGAGCAGCGTCACGCGGAGCATCCGGGCGACCTCCTTCGCGATATCCGCCTGGACTGCGAAGACGTCGTCGAGCTCGCGGTCGTAGCTCTCCGACCACATGTGGTAGCCGTCCGAGACGTTGATCAGCTGCGCGGTAATCCGGACGCGGGTCCCCTGCTTCCGCACGCTGCCTTCGAGCAGCGTACCTACGTTGAGCTGCTCACCCACTTCGACGAGGTCGACGTTCCGGTCCTTGAAGGCGAAGCTCGACGTGCGCGCTGCGACCTTGAGCCCCCGCAGCTGGGCGAGGGAGTTCAGGATCTCCTCGGACAGGCCATCCGAGAAGTACTCGTTGTCAGGATCCGCGCTCAGATTCGCGAACGGCAGCACCGCAATCGAGGGCCCCATCGCCACCGGCTCGGGGAGCCTCTCCCCGGGCCAGAAGGCAAACAAACCGACCGCCAGCACAGCGACCACCGCGGCTGCCGCGGTCCAGATGCTGCGGCGTCCTCCCCCGCTTTCTCTCGTCGCGGGCTCCGCACGTGCCGACTTGAGCCGGTACACGCGAACCGGCTGCGGGATGTTCTTGACCACTTGGTCTCCGAGATCGTTGAAGTCCCTGTCGATCCGACCCCGAACTTGACCGTGAACCTCGCCCGAGATGCAGATCCCTCCCGGCTCTGCGAGCCCTTCCAGGCGTGCTGCGATGTTGACCCCGTCGCCGTAGAGGGACGTGCCGTCGGTCGCGACGTCGCCTAGGTGGATGCCGATGCGAAACTGCATGCGACGACTCTCCGGAGTCTCTGACCCTCGCTCACGCAGTCGATTCTGGATCTCGATCCCGGCCTCGACGGCTGCCAGAGTGGCCGGGAACTCGGCCAGGATGTTGTCGCCGAGTGCATCGACGACCCGACCTCCGTAGGTGGCCGCCACCTCGCCGATCAGCGCCCGACTCTCCTGAACCGAGCGGATCGTCGCCGCCTCGTCGTCCGCCATAAGACGCGAGTAGCCGACCGCGTCCGCCGACAGAATTGCCGCAAGCCTACGCTCGATCTCGGATCCCGCCATCGCCCAGGAGAATACCCGGTGCAAGATCGGAGGGGAGGAAATCCGCTGGTGAGCGAGTTAGCCGACGGCGCGGCGCGCCCCCTGGCCGATCGGCGCGCGGCGCCCAGCTCCCTGCGCGGTCGACTCCCAGACGGTCCGGTAGCACAGCACATGGCTGGCCAGTCCCGTAGCGATCGCCATGCACGCGTTCACGACCGCACCCAGCTGCCCCGGCAACTCCGGTCCACCGCTGAACCAGGAGAGCTCGAGGCGTAGAGCATCGTGTACCTCCGGAATCCCGGGTCCGGCGAAACCTGCGCCTCCACCCGCCATGCCTCCGGGATAGGTGGACAGGACGTCGATGTCCTCGCGACGCAGGCCAGCGTCTTCGATCGCCGCGAGGCACGCGTCGGCCGTCAACGCGAGCGGATCGCGCTCGAGGCGCCGCCCCACCTCTGACTGGCCGAGGCCGGTGATCGTCGCGCTGCGTTCGAGGACCCGCATCTACTCGTGGGGAACTCGTTCGCGTTCCTGGGCTAGCTGCGCCAGTCACGCGCTAGGCGTCCGCCTGCAGGTGATACATCGTGCCCACGACACTGGGGCCGTAACGGCCCGGCGCGAAGGCTTCCGCAAGGCACGCCTTCGCCCGCCAGCCGGTACAGTGCCCGGGGGCGACGACGCGGGGCTCGATGCGCGCGAGCAGGTCCCGGACCGTCGGCTCGATGCGCTCCTCCATCGCTCGTCCAGCCAGGTGATAACCGCCGAGCACGACATCGACGGGCATGTCCGTAAAACTCTGCTTGGCTTCGAGGCACGCGTTCACGACTCCCGCGTGCGAGCACGCCGAGAACACGCTGACGCCGCGGACGCACGCCGCGACGAATCGCTCGTCCATGATCAGGGGGTCGGGGCCGCCTTCGTCGCCGCGGAAGGTGTGGTGGCCGACCAGGCCCTTTTCGTACTCAGTGACGCGCTCGATCGCTCCGCTGGCGAAGAAGAAGCCGTCGCAGAGCGGATGTGGGGCGTCGTGGGTGGTGACTTGGCCGCCGGCCTGCCTCATGGCGTCGAAGCTCGGCTCCCTGGGGAGCATTAGCAGCGGACCGCCGGGTATGAGGACGCCCCGCTGGTCAGGCCGATCGGGATGCAGGTCGACGACGGGCGCGGACCGTCCAGCGGCCGACCGCGCGCGCGTGATGGCCGAGATCACTTCGGGCAGTCCCCCGCTGTGATCGAAGTGCCAGTGCGACAGGAACAGGCACTCGATCTTGGACAGATCCACGTCGAGGCGCCTGGCGTTGTCGAGCCAGACGTCTGGGTACGGGCCGACATCGAAGAGCATGGATCGCTCCTCGCCCCCGCGGTGGCCCGTGATCAAGACCGAGAGGCCGTGGCAGGCGCAGCACAGCTTGTCGAACACCTGCACGCACTCGTGCCCCTCGTAGTGGCGCGTGGGAGGCGTCCGCGCAGCCAGATTCGCTATCTCGGGGATCTGCGGGACGTCCTTGTCGACGCTCGAGAGTGTATCCGTCTCGTTGTCGACGACGACCAGGATCTCGAGCTCATCCAGCTCGATAACGCCCTCGGGAGTCGAGCCACTCGCCATGTTCACTTCCTCTCACGATAGTTTCCGGGAACAGAGTGGCAGAGTTCGACCCGGGTGGGTACTCGGTGATGTAGTGCACCGCCAGCTTGCGGCCTCATCCGGGTCCTCGTAGCAGAACACACAGCACACGAGGATCGGCTGAACAGGACGCCAATCAATGCGGTTGCGACGAGACCGCCCTGAGGACCATTCCCGCTGATGAACTCTACAACCTCGCGCCCCGTGCCGTAACCGCCACCCACGATCACCGACTGAAAAACGGCACCGCGCACGACCCAGGCTCTTACGCATTGAAACATTGAGCTCGCTTCGCTGCCCCCTAGGGTACTATGGCCGGCGATCAAGAGTACGTGCGGCGAGATGACATGGGGTCGACCGGAGGAGTCGGCACGGTCGAATCGCGATCACGGGAGGGGAACATTGCCATTTTACGAGAACGATGGGCTGAAGCTCTACTACGAGGAGCACGGCCAAGGCGAGCCACTCGTGCTCGTGCACGGCTACGGTCAGGATCACACGGCTTGGCTCGACCCCTTGGACGATTACGCGCGCTACTTCCGCACGATCATCATCGACGCCCGCGGCGGCGGTCAGAGCGACGTGCCGCCGCCGGGCTACAAGATTCTCGACATGGTGCACGACGTTACCGCGCTGATGGATCACCTCAAGCTCGACAAGATCCACTTCAGCGGCTTCTCGATGGGTGGTGCGATCGGCCAGGAGATGGCGATCCACTATCCGGAAAAGCTGCTCACGCTCTCCCTCAACTCGACCTGGGAAGGTGGGCCCTGCCCTCATATGGACCGCTGGGTGAACATCCGCAGCATACTCATCGCCCAGAACGATCCAGTGGTGAACGTGGGCACCCGAATCGTGAGCTTCTTCAGCCCCGAATGGTGCAACACGAACGAGGATCGTGTGGCGCAGTTCATCGAGCGGGCCAATAGCAACCCTTATCCCATGGGCGAAAAAGCCATCCTAGGACATGGACAGGCGGTCAAGTCCCACGACACACGCGATCGGCTCCGCCTGATCAAGGGCATACCGACGTTGATCACCTGCGGCAGCCTCGATCGTTCGACGCTGCCGTCCCAATCGCGCTATCTACACGAGCACATCGAGGGCTCGGAGTTGCATTTCATCGAGGAGGGTGGCCACTTCACGCCTTATTCCCATCCCAAGGAGTTCGTCACTACCACTTTGGGCTTCCTGCTGAAGCATGCAGGCCGGGCCTAGTTCGATCACACGAAATCCAACCGATGAATGGAGTTTGATATGGACGTACCTGCAGAACAGAGAGTCCCCGCGTTGTCGAACGAGTATCTCGATTCGTTTGCCGAGGCCTTCAACCGGCAGGATGTCGAGGCCATTGTCGAGTTCTTCGCCGAGGACGGCGAGTTCCGGCTTGCTCACGGCAAGGACCCGGAGGGCACGATCCTCAAAGGCAAGGCGGCGATCGGCTCTTTCCTCAAGGACCGCTTCGAGACGATCAGCGACATGCGCTGGGAGAAGCCGACCCGGTTCTTCGTCGGCAACCGCGCGGTCTCGGAGTGGGTAGTCAAGGGCACCCGGCCCGATGGCACGACGATCAACGCCAATGGTTGCGACATCTACACCCTCGACGAGGACGGCAAGATCCTGATCAAGGACACGTTCTGGAAGTTCGATCCCAACGCGTAAGCGCAGGTTCGCTAACCGAGGAGCCAGCACCATGTCTGTAGCCGCCGGAGCGGGCGGTTTCGTGCTGCAACCCCCGTCCCCTCGCGTTCGAGCGGGCGATGGCGGACCTGAAGGCGCAGGGCTCCTCGACTCTGCGTTCGAGGGCGACATCTCCGACCAAGACTGGGACCGCGCGTTCGGAGCCTGCTCGAACAGCTTGAAGAACTCACTTGCAGAAAGGTCGTAGTCCGCGAGACTCGGACCTCTCCTGGTGCCCAGGACTGGGCTCGACGTCAGGTCAGCACTTGAGGGTGAGGGTGCCGTTGCGCGTCTAGCGGCTGCTCGGCCCTGCTCGCTTGGGACCGCCGCGAACCTGGCCCGGAGATCCGAGAAAGCCGATCCTCTTCAACGGGGTAGCTGGGTCGGTGGCCGTCTCGGACTGGAGACCGCGGATGCAGTAAGGTGATCACCGGTCCGAAGGAGGTCCAGATCCATGCCCGCGCTCTACCACGCCGCCCTGTCGACCTGCTCGCAGAAGGTCCGTCTGGTGCTCGCCCACAAGGGGATCGACTTCGATTCCCACGAGCTCGACCTGCTTGCCGGAGAGCAGCACGATCCCGCCTACGTGAAGCTCAACCCGAATCACGTGGTTCCTACACTGGTCCATGACGGGGCGGTGCTGATCGAGTCCACCCTCATCAACGAGTACCTGGACGATGCGTTCGCGGATCCGCCCATGCGGCCCGCCGAGCCGGTCGCCCGTCACGCGGCTCGGATGTGGACGAAGCGGCTCGACGAGAAGGTGCATCCGGCGACCGGCATCGTGACCTTCGCGATCGGGCCGCGACCCGTGCTGCTCCGGCAGCCCGAGGAGGTGCGCGAGGCGAACATTGCAGCGATTCCCGACCCCGGGCGGCGCGCGGCCCGTCGCAGCGTGATCGAGAATGGAGTAGAGGCGCCCGAGTTTGCGGGTGGTCTGAGCCAGATGCTCGAGCTCGTGGACGATATGGACGCATCGCTCTCACCCGGCGGCTGGCTCTCGGGAGACGCCTTTGGTCTCGCCGATGCCGGAGTGCTCCCGTACGTGCTCCGGCTCGATCACCTGGCCATGACACAACTGATTGAGGCGCGCCCGCAGGTCGCTGGCTGGTACGCCCGTGTTAAGGCGCTCCCAGCCTACGAGGGTGGCGTCTCGAAGTGGCTCTCACCGCCGGTGGTGGAGATGTTCCGCAGCAACGGGGAGGCCGTCTGGCCAGAGGTAGAGCCACTCACTCGACGGGGTTGAACGCAGCCCGATTCACGAGAGCCCACGGGGCGTGAGTGATGCAGCTTCCGTGGTGCCCAGGACTGGATTCGAACCAGCACCCGAAAAAATCCGGACCAGGCCCTCAACCTGGCGTGTCTACCAATTTCACCACCTGGGCAGTGGCCGGGGGACTGAATCTACCTGGGTGAGAGACTGATTCAACACCCTTCTCAGGGCGCAACCCTTCTCAGGGCGTAGTCTCGTCCCCGGTGGGGTCTCCTTCGTCCGTCGCCTCAGGCGCGACCGGAGGGTCGATCACCTCGAAGCCCTCGAAGCCCGAAGCTCCCTCGCTCAGGGGCTCGGCTTCTGGAAAGCTCGACTCGAACGGCGGGGGCTCGGGCACCAGCGGTGCCTGCGTCTCGGGAGCCTGGAGGATGTCGGCGACGCCGCTGTCGCCAGCCATGCGCGACAGGGTAAAGCTCGTCATCATGAACACGACGGCGGCTCCGGTCGTGAGCTTGGTCAGGAAGTTCCCGGCTCCCCGAGCTCCGAAGACGGTGTTGCTACCGCCGCCGCCAAAGGAGACGCCGATGTCGGCTCCCTTGCCGTGTTGGAGCAGTACGATCGCGATCAGGCACAGGCATGTCGCCAGGTGCAGTGATTGGATCAGAACTTCCATCGATCCTCTCGGAGCGGCTATCCCTGCCCGGAACCGCCATTGCGGATGATCGCGCACAGGCTCGTGGGGTCAAGGCTCGCGCCACCCACCAGCCCGCCGTCGATGTCGGGCTGTGCGAGGAGCGCGGCGGCGTTATCGGGCTTGACCGAGCCACCGTACAGGATGCGGATCTCCCCAGCGACCTTCCCCAGTCTCTGCTCGAGCTGGCCGCGGACAAAGGCGTGGACCTCTTGCGCGATCTCTGGGGTTGCCGTCCGCCCCGTACCGATTGCCCAGACGGGTTCATACGCGATTACCAGAGTCCCGGCCTGAGCGGGATCCGCGTTGCCCAGAGAGCCCTTGAGCTGCTCGGCCACCACGTCGAAGGTCCGCCCCGCTTCTCGTTCCTCTAGGGTTTCCCCTACACACAGGATCGGATGCAGCCCCCCATCCTGGGTCGCGCGCAGCTTCTGGCTGACGAAGGCGTCGGTCTCGCCGAAGAGAGCTCGCCGCTCGGAGTGACCTACGATCACGTAGCTGCAACCCAGCTCGGCGAGCATCCCCACCGAAACCTCTCCCGTGTAGGCCCCGTTCGGCTCGGAGTGGACATTCTGAGCAGCAAGGGAGACTCCGCTGCCGACGAGTGCGCGTCCGAGCTCAGCCAGGGCAGGGTAGGGAGGCGCGATCACGACCTCGACGCCGTCCCGGTTCCTGAGCAGATCCCTGAACTCCTTCGCGAAGCTCGCCGCCTCGGCTGCCGTCTTGTGCATCTTCCAGTTCGCCGCAATGATCGGTGTTCTCATTCGTCCGCCTCGAGCGCTTGGATGCCCGGCAGCGTGCGACCCTCGAGATATTCGAGCGAGGCGCCACCGCCAGTCGACAGATGGGAGATGCGGTCGCCGAGCCCGGTCAACGCTACGGCCGCAAGCGAGTCGCCTCCACCGACCACGGTGTACGCCGAGCTCCGCGCGACGAGCTCCGCCACCGCGCGGGTCCCGCGGTCAAAGGGAGGTGTTTCAAACAGCCCGACGGGGCCGTTCCAGAAGACGGTCCGCGCTCCGCGGAGCTGCTCGCCAACTGCTTCAGTGCTGGCGGGGCCGATGTCGTAAGCGGCGAGATCCTCCGGGATCCGCGCTACCGTCGTCGCGCTGTCGGCAGCGTCGGGTGACGCGGCTACGACATGATCGACCGGGAGCAGAATGTTCACCTCGGCGTCAAGCAGCCGCTGCGCGGTCTCCAGCTGATCGGGCTCGACGAGCGAACGGCCCACGGGCTCGCCCCGCGCCAGTAGGAATGTGAACGCCATGGCGCCGGCGATCACGACCATGTCCGCGCGTCGACAGAGCGCGTCGAGCACGCCCAGCTTGTCGGATACCTTCGCCCCGCCAAGGATGCAGACGTACGGTCGCTCGGGCGCGTCGCGCATGCGCGACAGCGCCTCGATCTCGCGCACCAGCAGAAACCCGGCAGCACGGCGCGCAATCGCACGCGGCAGGCCCACGGTGCTCGCGTGCGCGCGATGTGCACTCCCGAAGGCGTCATTCACATAAACGTCCGTGAGCCCTGCGAGCGCTGTCACGAACTCCGGAGCGTTGGCGGTCTCGCCGGCGTGGAAGCGCAGGTTCTCGAGCAGCAGTGCCTCTCCGTTTGCAAGCGAATTCACCAGACGCTGCACCTCGCTGCCCACACAGTCTGGAGCGAGCGGGAGCCCCATGGCCTCCGCGACGGGACGCAGCGAGAACGCCGGATCCGGCCGACCTCGAGGGCGTCCGAGGTGAGAGGCGAGCACCACGCGAGCGCCATGCTTGCACAGGTACTCCAGGGTCTTTCGAGAGGCGGCGATGCGCGTAGGGTCGGCGACGGAGCCGTCGCGCAGCGGAACGTTCAGATCTGCTCGCAGAAACACGCGCTGTCCCTCGAGTGACAGGTCCGTGACGGACCGAGTCCCGAGGGTCACAGCTTGGAGGCGATCAACTCGGCGACGTCGACCAGGCGACTCGCGTATCCCCACTCGTTGTCGTACCAGGCGAGCACCTTGACCAGGTTGCCGCCGAGCACCTTGGTGTTGGCTGCGTCCACGATCGAGGAGTGCGGGTTGCCGAGGAAGTCGATCGATACGAGCGGCTCGTCGCAGACGCTGAGCACGCCGTTCATGGGTCCCTCGGCAGCCTTGCGAAACGCCTCATTGATCTGATCTCCCGTCGCCTCTCGTTCGACCTCGGCCACCAGGTCGACGACCGAGACGTCGGATGTAGGCACGCGGATGGCGATACCGTCTAGCTTTCCTGCCACCTCCGGGAGCACGAGCCCCACGGCCTTGGCGGCGCCAGTCGACGTGGGAATCAGCGAAACCGCCGCCGCTCGCGCACGTCGCAGGTCGGAGTGAGGTAGGTCGAGGATGCGCTGATCGTTCGTGTAGGCGTGTGTGGTCGTCATCCAGCCACGGGTGAGCCCGAACTCCTTGAGCAGCACCTTGGCAATCGGGGCGAGACAGTTCGTTGTGCACGATGCGTTCGAGAGCACGTGATGCTGATCCGGCTCGTACACCTCGTCGTTTACGCCGAGCGCGATGGTGATGTCAGGATCTTTCGCGGGAGCACTGATGATCACCTTCTTGGCGCCTGCCTCCAGATGCCTGGCAGCCGCGCTGCGCTCCGTGAACAGGCCGGTGGACTCGATCACGACCTCGACCCCGAGCTCGCCCCAGGGAAGACTTCCGGGATCCCGCTCCGCGAGCACACGGAGCTCGCGGTCTCCCACCCGGATCCGCCCGTCCAGTGCCTCGATCTCCGTTCCCAGTGCGCCGTGGACCGAGTCGTACTTGAGCAGGTGAGCCAGGGTCTTTGCGTCGGTGAGGTCGTTCACTGCGACAAAATCGAGCGAAGACCCGCTGCCGAGAGCGCTGCGGAGCACGCAGCGGCCGATCCTGCCGAAGCCATTGATCCCGACTTTTGTTGCCATGAGCGCCTCCCTCTGAGGGCGCAGCATAGCTACGTGCCCTGACCCCGTCAAACCTCGGAAACTCCCTGAATTCAATGGTTTAGGTGAGGGAGGCGGTGCGCGGTCGGACGTGACCTGTGCTAGAGTGAAACAGCGGTGATTGTGGGCTCAGGCATCGACGTGCTCGAGATCGCGCGACTCCAGCTGGCCCTCGACCGCCGAGGCGCGCGTCTGCGCGATCGCCTGTTCACGCCGCTCGAGCAGCGAGACTGCCAGCAGCGCGGGCGCCCCACGCCCCACTTCGCACTGCGCTTTGCGGTCAAGGAAGCGGGAATGAAGGCGATCGGGACAGGCTGGAGACGCGGAGTCGGCTGGCGAGACTTCGAGACGCTCGAAACCGAGAACGGGCTCGAGCTCCGCCTGTCGGGGCGAGCGCTGGAGTTCGCGAAGCGGCGGGGTTTCCAGCGGGTCCTCGTCGGTGCCTCGCTGACTCGGTCGCACGCCATAGCCCAGGTCGTGCTCGAGGGCGAGATGCCCGATCCCGCGGCGGCGTGAGTCTCGCGGACGAACTCCGAGCGCGACGCGGACTCCTGATCGCTGCGGGGCTGGGCTGCGTTGTCGTACTGGGTCTCCTGGGCGCTGCTCTCGTGCGCGCGACACGGGACGGGAGCCCGCCTGCGCAGGGGCGGCTCAGCGTAGCTGGCTTGAGCGACCGTGTGGAGATCGTCCGGGATCGTGTTGCGGTTCCTCACATCCAGGCAGAGCAAGCGTTGGACGCATACCTCGGGCTCGGGTTTTCGCACGCACAGGATCGACTGTGGCAGATGGAGCTGCTGCGCATGTCGGCGCGGGGCCGCCTTTCGGAGCTCTTCGGTCCGTCCGCGCTCGATGCGGACCGACTCGCGCGTACGCTCGCGATCGCTGTCGCCGCGAACGGAGAGTGGCTCGGCGTGAGCCAGGAGGTCCGCGAGGTTCTGGGTGCCTACAGCAACGGCGTGAACGGGTGGCTTGCAGAGGTCGACGCGGGTCGGGTCCGGGCACCGCTAGAGTTCCGCTGGCTAGGCCACAACCCCGAGCCGTGGAAGCCGGAGGATACGCTGGCGATCGTGCGACTGCGCGGCTGGCTCTTGAGTCGCTCGCTCGGCGCCAGCCTCTTACTCGACGAGCTCGTGCAGAGGTTCGGGGGCGTCGCGTCAAGCGACTTCTTCCCGGTTCGTCAGAGCGACGGCGCCCACGACACCCTGGGCACCATGCTCGAGCTCGGAAAGACGGCGGACGCGCTGGCGCGCAACGTCGGTCTTCGAGGCCGGGTGGGAAGTCTTGGGTTCGTCGTCGGCGGGGCACGGTCCGCCACGGGCGCTCCGCTGCTGGCAATCGACTCCCACGCGGAGCTCGGGCTTCCGCCGCTCTCGTACGTTGCGCACCTGGACACGCCGAAGCTCGAGCTGTCCGGAGCGACCTGGCCCGGGATCCCGGTGTTCTGGACGGGCACGAGTCGGGCGATCGCGTGGGGCCAGGTAGCGACACACGCGAGTGTCACCGAGCTGGTGAAGGAGAACCTGCATCCCGAGGCGCCGCCGCGCTACGAGCTGAACGGCCGCTGGCTCGCGGCCGAGAGCCGTCATGAAACCATCCGCGTCGCCGGCGCACCGGACGAAGTAGTGGAGATCCTGACGACGCGGAACGGGCCGCTGCTCGGAACGCTGCTCCCCGGAAATCCGAATGCGCGCGCCCTGGCGCTGCGCTGGGTCGGCAGCGGTCCGCGTAGCGGCATCGAAGCGCTCCTCTCGCTCCAGCACTCCGGGAGCTGGCTCGGCTTTCGAGCCTCGCTCGAACGCTACCCCGGTCCGGTGGCTACCTTCCTTTACGCGGATGCGAAGCAGATCGGAAGGCAGGTCGCGGGCAAGCTACCGATTCGCGCGGTACAGACCACGCTCCTCCCCGTGATCGGTGGGTCCCGATACTATGACTGGCGCGGCTTCATCCCCTTCGAGCAGCTGCCCTCCGAACACGGCTCCACGCGCCCCTGGCTCGTGGCATCGACGCATCCGGAAGAGCTCGGATACCGCCGGCGAGTGATCTGGCTGTGGAGCAGCCCGGGTGCCGCCACTCGGTTGCGGACGCGCCTAGCAGGCTGCTGAAAAACTCCTCATCGAAGGGTACCTTGGGAGCGAGCCCCAAAGGGGGAGGCGTGAGAGGACAGGGGACGCTTCAGGGCGGGATGTTCAGCTACGTGTCGCTGGAGTCGCGGATTCCGGATGATCATCCGCTTCGAGCGATGCGGCGCATGGTCGACACGGCGCTGCAGCGGCTATCGCCGCGCTTCGACGCGATCTACGCCAGAGGCGTAGGGCGCCCGTCCGTGCCCCCGGAGCAGCTGCTGCGCGCCCTGCTGCTGCAGGTGCTCTACACCATCCGGAGCGAGCGGCAGCTGGTGGAGCAGCTGGAGTACAACCTGCTGTATCGCTGGTTCGTGGGTCTGGAGCTTGACGAGGTGGTGTTCAGCGCCACGGTGTTCACGAAGAACCGAGACCGGCTGCTCAAGGGCGAGATTGCCGAGCACTTCTTCGACGCAGTGCTGGAGCAGGCCGAGACCGAGGGATGGGTGTCGTTGGAGCACTTCACGGTAGACGGGACGCTGATCGAGGCGTGGGCGAGCCAGAAGAGCTTCGTACGGAAGGACGAGGAACGGAGAGACGACGATGACCCGGGCAACCCGACGGTGAACTTCCGAGGCGAGAAGCGGAGCAACCAGACGCATGCGTC
Source organism: Myxococcota bacterium (assembly GCA_965247115.1). Lineage (GTDB taxonomy): Bacteria > Myxococcota_A > UBA9160 > SZUA-336 > SZUA-336 > JAUXJB01. Next base: position 662,565 of record CBDFGR010000002.1, on the reverse strand, counting down.
GACGACGGATCCCGACGCACGACTCGCCGGTATGAGAGGCCAAGGCGCCCGACTCGCGTACCAGGGACACGTGGTGACGGAGAACCGGAACGGCTTGGTGGTCGCGGCGAAGCTCACGCAGGCGTCGGGATATGCGGAGCGCGAAGCGGCGCTCGAGATGGTGGAAGGTCTGGGAGGCGGGCGTCGGAGGACATTGGGCGGAGACAAGGGCTTCGACACGAAGGGGTTCGTGGAAGAGCTTCGAGAGTTGGGCGTGACCCCACACGTGGCGCAGAACACGACGAATCGACGCAGCGCGATCGACGGGCGGACGACGCGCCACCGGGGCTACGAACTGAGTCAGCGTTTTCGCAAACGGGTGGAAGAGGTCTTCGGCTGGATGAAGACCGTGGGGCTGATGCGCAAGACCCGACACCGCGGCACGGATCGGGTCGGCTGGGTCTTCACCTTCACGGCCGCAGCCTACAACCTGATCCGGATCCGCAAGCTGCTGGAGGCCACGTAGGTCATGTGCGAAACCGCCCCGCGATCAGCGGAGCCCAAGACCGGTTCGAACCGGGAATCGCGCCCCGCCCCTCGGCCGGTGAACCCCCTCGTCGGAAGGACCACCCCTCAACCAGTCACTTTCTCCGCAGCCTGCTAAGCGCTGCTGATATCGAGGACGGAGCGGGCGACCTCGCCTGCTTTCATGGCGCGGAACGCCTCGTTCACGCCACCGAGCTCGAGTCGTCTGCTGACGAGGCTCGAGAGGTCGAGCTTGCCCTGCAGGAAGAGCGAGATCAGCTTGGGCATGTGCTCGCGGAAGCGCGTGCTGCCGTACATGCAGCCGATCATCTTCTTCTCCTGCAAGAAGGCGGGGCCCGGCACCTTGATCTCCGAGCCCTGCGGCATCATGCCCACGATGACGGCCGTTCCGCCCGCCCGCGTGATGTCGAACGCCTGGCGCGCGCAGTCGGTGCTGCCGATGGCCTCGAAGGCGTACTCGACCCCCGCTCCATCGGAGAGCTCGCGGACCGCTGCGCGCAAGTCGACATCGTTCGCGTCGAGCGTGTGGGTCGCTCCAAAGCGGGTCGCCAGCTCGAGCTTCGACGGGACAACGTCGATCGCGATGATCTGGCCCGCGCCAGCCAGCCGACAGCCCTGGATGATGTTGAGCCCGATGCCGCCGCAGCCGATCACGGCCACGCTGGCCCCGCCGGGCACTTTCGCCGTGTAGAGCGCCGCACCCACGCCCGTCATCACGCCGCAGCCGATGAGGGCCGCCTCGGCCATGGGCATGTCTTCCGGGATCTTCACGACGCCGTTCTCGGTGGTGATCATGTACTCCGCGAAGGAACCCACGCTCGCGAACTGCAGCACTGGCTTGCCGCCGCGCGACAGACGCGAGGCCGCCAGCGCGTTGTGAGTCTGGTCGCTGCACAGGTTCGGCCGACCCGACAGGCAGTAGTAGCACGAGCCGCAGAACGGCCGGAACGACATGATGACCCGGTCGCCGGGCTTCACGTAGCTGATCTGGTCGCCCACCTTCTCGACGATTCCCGCTGCCTCGTGTCCGAGCACGGTCGGCAGCGGGAGGCTCCAGAGCCCGTCCACAAAGTGCAGGTCGGAGTGACAGACGCCGCTGCAGACGGTTCGGACCAGCACCTCGTTGGGGCGCGGATCGATGATGTCGACATCTTCGATCGAGAGTGGCTTGTTCGCCTCCTCCAGAATGGCTGCCTTCACGGGGGGACCTCCTCAGGATTGTGTTCGGGCCAGCATACCAGGCTCTCGCCTCGGCGGGCCCGGGTCGCCAGGGGCCCGATTCCGTCGTATTATCGTCTCTGTCCAGCGGCCAACCGGCCGCATCGAAAAGAGTTCACGAAATTCGCCCCATGCTCCATGATATGAAGAACCGTCGAGGAGGTTGAGATGGCCAAGGCTCTGGAGATCGTCCCCCAGCTCTGCACCGGCTGCATGCAGTGCGAGCTCGCCTGCGCCTTCGTGCAGACGGGCACCTTTCAGCCGTCGAACAGCCTGATCCGCGTCAACGTGTTCGACGAGGAGGCGAGCTACGCGCCCTACACCTGCGTCCAGTGCGACGAGGCCTGGTGCATGAACGCCTGTCCGGTCAACGCCATCGCGGTCGAGCCGGAGACGCAGGCCAAGATCGTGATGGACGAGGTGTGCGTCGGCTGCCATCTCTGCACGCTCGCCTGCCCGTTCGGAACGGTGTACACACTTCCGCACACCGGCAAGGCATCGAAGTGCAACCTGTGTGGTGGCGACCCGGCCTGTGTCAAGACCTGTCCGACGGATGCAATCAAGTTCACGGATCAGGACGAGACGGGCGCCTGGTTCGGGCCGTGGGCCCAGGACGTGGACACGAACTACCGCAATGCCGCAAAAGGAGACAAGTGATGGGAGGTTGGACCGGCAAAGCCTTGCGCGTGAACCTGACGGACGGCTCGATCCAGACCGAGGACATCCCGCGGCAGTGGCAAGAGGAGTACGTGGGAGGTCGCGGCCTCGGGGATCGCTACCTGTTCGAGGAGATGGACCCGACCGTCGATCCGCTCTCCCCCGAGAACAAGCTCCTCTTCGTGACGGGTCCCCTCACGGGCACCTCCGCTCCCTGCGGAGCGCGCTACATGGTGGTGACCAAGGGAGCGCTCACGAACGCGATCACGACCTCGAACTCGGGCGGTCACTGGGGACCTGAGCTCAAGTTCGCGGGCTACGACTTGCTGATCTTGGAAGGTGCGGCTCCGAAGCCGAGCTACCTCTACATCTACGACGACCAGGTGGAGGTGCGAGACGCAAGCGAGTTCTGGGGCAAGGGCGTCTTCGAGACGGAGGATGGCCTGCGCCAGCAGCTCGGGATCCCGCAGCTTCGGGTCTCGTGCATCGGACCAGCCGGAGAAAAGCTCGTCCGCTTCGCCTGCATCATTAACGACAAGCACCGTGCGGCCGGTCGCAGCGGCGTGGGCGCCGTGATGGGCTCCAAGAATCTCAAGGCCATCGCGGTGCGGGGAACGGGGGCGGTCGAGCTCTCCGACCCGGAGCCGTTCCTGCGCAAGCTCTGGGAGGTCCGCGCGGAGATGGCGGGCAGCGAAGCTCGCGCCGGGTTCACGGAGATGGGAACCGCGTCGACGATCGACCTCACGAACTCTTTCGGTGGGCTGCCCACCCGCAACGCAACGGAGGGCCAGTTCGAGGAGGCGGAGAACCTGAACGGCAACGCGATCGTCGAGAACCGCCTGGTGACGAACAAGGCGTGCTTCGCCTGCACCATCGCGTGTGGCCGCGTCTGCCGTCTGGGCGACGAAGCCGACCAGTACATGGTCAACATGCACCCGCGCAACTGGAAGGGAGCCGGTGAGGGCCCCGAGTACGAGGCTGCGTGGGGGTTAGGAGCCGACTGCGGCGTCGGGGATCTGGATGCCGTCTTGATGGCCAACTGGCTGTGCAACGATCTCGGCATGGATCCGATCTCGATGGGCGCGTCGCTGGCCGCCGCCATGGAGCTCTACGAGCGCGGTGTCATCGGCGACGATCAGGTCGAGATCCCGCTGAAGTGGGGTTCAGGCAAGGCCCTGATTCGCATGATCGAGGCAACTGCGTACCGAGAAGGTTTTGGCGACGAAATTGCAGAGGGCTCCAAGCGCATGGGGGAGAAGCTGGATCATCCCGAGGTGTTCATCGGCTCGAAGGGCCAGGAATACCCCGCGTACGATGCGCGCGGGTTCCAGGGCATGGGCGTCGCCTACGCGACCTGCAACCGGGGCGGCTGCCACCTGCGCGCCTGGACTCCGGGGATCGAGACCTCCGGCGAGTACGACCCTCACACTCCGGAGGGCAAAGGCGAGTGGGTGGCAAACGAGCAGGACCGAACCACCGTCTACGACAATACGGGACTGTGCTCGTTTGCCGCCGGTACGGGTGCGCCGCTCGAGGAGATGGCCGTGCTGACGGCGGCCGCGACCGGCGTGCCCTTCACACCGGACGACTTCGTCAAGGTCGGGGAGCGAACGTGGAATCTGGAGAAGCTCTGGAATCTGAGAGCCGGCCTCACGAAGGCGGACGACTCCATCCCCAAGCGGTATCAGGAGGAGCCCTTCACGGAAGGTCCGTCGGCGGGTGTGACCGTGAACCTGGACGCCATGCTCACCGACTACTATCGGACGCGGGGCTGGGACGAAGAAGGCGTGCCGTCGCAGGACAAGCTGGCCGAGCTCGGCCTGTCGTCTCTGGGGTAACGTCATGCCGACTCATCACGTCATCATCGGCGGGGGCCCGGCCGGCATCAACGCGATCGAGACCATTCGACAAGTCGGTACCGGCGACTCGCAAATCACCCTGATCGGCGACGAGCCCGCCCATGCTCGCATGGCGCTCCCGTACTGGCTATCGGGCGACGTCGGCCGTGATCACACGCTGATCGCGGATGGTGCGTACTACAGCAAGCTCGGTGTGGAGTCGCGCATTGGCGCACGCGTGACCGAGATCGACGCCAACGGGAAGGAGCTGAAGCTCGACGACGGGAGCGATCTGCGCTTCGACAAGCTCCTGATCGCGACTGGCTCCGCGCCTCTGGATCTACCCGTTCCCGGCGTTGATCTCCCGGGAGTCCAGTCCCTGTGGACTCTGGCCGACACGCAGGGCGCACTCGATGTCGCCGGCGATCGCCAGCCGCGCGTGGTCATGATCGGCTCGGGCTTCATCGGCTTCATCATGCTCAACGCCATGTACAAGCGGGGCTGGTCCATATCCGTCGTGGAGCGGGAGGCCCAGATCCTGCCGCGCATGCTCGATGCAAGGGCCGCGGCGATCGTTTCGGACTGGCTCGGGAGCAAGGGCGCGGAGGTGCACTGCGGCACCACCGTGACGAACATCCGCTCGCAGGGTGATGCAAAGCTCGTGGAGCTCGAGAACGGTGCGACCATCGAAGCGGATCTCGTGATCGTGGCCACCGGCGTCAAGCCCAACGTCGAGCTGGCCGTCAACGCGGGCATCGAGGCCTCTGCCGACGGCATCGCGGTGAACGACCGACTGCAGACCAACTTCCCCGACATCTATGCGGCAGGAGACGTGGCCCGCGGCCCCGTCTACTACAGCAGCGATTCAGAGATCCACGCGATCCAGCCAACAGCCGTGGATCACGGTCGGGTCGCCGGCGCGAACATGGCAGGCCAGGACGTGAGCTACTCTGGCAGCCTGCTGATGAACATCCTGGATGTTTGCGGTCTCCAGTGCGCGAGTTATGGCAACTGGTTGGACGCGAGCGCCGAAGAGATGACGATGGAGAATCCCGATTCGCGGATCTACCGGAAGCTCATGTGGACCGGCGATGAGCTCACGGGAGCGATGTTCGTCGGCAGGGCCCAGGACGTGGGCATGCTGACCGACCTGGGGATGGTCAAGGGCCTGATGCAGACGCGAACGAACTTCGGTCCCTGGAAGGACTTCCTCCGAGAGAACCCCTTCGACATCCGCCGCGCCTACATCGCGAACGAGGTGGCCTCAAAGCTCGCCGGCCAGACCCTGCTCGGTCGCCCATCCAAGACCCGCCAGTACATCCACGGCGACTCCAAGGTGAGCCCGCAGGCCGGCCCCAGCCACTCCGTCTTCGTGAGCACCAAGCCGACGTAGAGGTGCAGATCCAGGTCAAACTGATGGGCGTCCTCAAGAAGCTGATGCCCGAAGGCGGCACCCTCGACCTTGACGAGGGCTCCACCATCAAGGACAGCCTCACCGTCCTCGAGCTCCCGACCAAACGCATCAACGCGGTCTCCCTCAACGGCAATATCGAACGAGACTTCTCGCTGCCGCTGAAAGCGGGCGACGAGCTCACCGTGTTGCCCCCAGTCGGTGGCGGGTCTCGGGACGCCTGAGCGTCGACTTTTCTACGCGCCGTCCAAGACCTTCCGCGTCGTGCGAAGGGCGTCGATGTGCCCTGCGGCGTCGAGGCCGCCACCGAGCGTCCGCATGCACACGTGTGTCGCGCCGGCGTCCTGCCAGTCGTTGACGATCTGCATCCATTCCTGTGGCGTCCTACCGCAGACCCCGACCCCGCCTTCCGTACCGATCTCCGAGGGATCTCGACCGGCACTCTCCGCGTAGCGCCGCAGGTTGTCGCGCACCCTCGGGACGTCTCCAGGGGGGATGATCGCGAACCAGCCATCCGCCTGGCGTGCGATCCGTCGCAGGACTGGCCCAGAAGGTGCCAGCAGCGTGGCCGAGCTCGCGCCGATCCAGATGGGGATGGGGCGTTGCACGGGCAGGGGGTCGAGGCCCATGCTCGCGACCCGGTCCCAGCGTCCCCGGAAGTAGACCATGTCCTGGGTCCACAGGAGCTTCAGCAGCCCCATCTGCTCCTCGCAGCGCTGCCCGCGCGTGTGAAAGTCCTGGCCAAGCGCGACGTACTCCTCCCGGCTCCCGCCCACGCCGACCCCGAGACGCAGCCGACCACCGCTCAAGACGTCGATCTCGGCAGCCTGTTTGGCGACGAGCACCGTCTGGCGCACCGGCAGGACGATCACAGACGGGACCAGCTCGATGCGCGACGTCAGGGCGGCGACATAGCTGAGCAGCGTCAGCGGCTCGTGCAGATGCCCGCTCTTCGGGCGCGCTACCTGGTCCGGGACCCGCAAGTGGGTGAACCCGAGCTCCTCCGCGGCCTGCGCGAACTCGCGCACCGCTGCCATGTCGTTCTTGAGCTCCCTGACCGGAAGCGAGACTCCTATCCTCATGCCGGGGTTAGCCATAGATTCATCTACATAAGCCTCAAGCTAGCGATGCTGTCAATTACTCCCGGGAGGTATCGCACCCAGCTGACCCTGGACGCCGAGTGTCGAACGCAGGGCTTCCTCTGGGGTCTCTTGCGCCCGCTGATCTCGTTCGCCATGGCGCGAGCTGATCGCGTCCAGCCGTCTCGGCTCAAGGACGCACTCGAGCGTTCGTAGGACTCTTCCCGTGGAGAGTTCCGCTAGTGGATCTCTCCCACGCTGAATGCGAGGACGCGGCTGATCTCTGAGAGGCTGCGGTCGCTCTCGTCGCGCCAGGTGTTGAAGGCGGTCTGGATGTCGTGGAGCGCTTTCTTGGAGCTGGGGCTCTTCGTCTCGACAATGCCCTGCTCTCGGAGCGCAAACAGCACGTCGTTCGTGAGGATGGGGGTGTCCTTTCCCATCGTGCGGAGGAACATGGGACCGGTCATGCCTCCGAGGCGGCTACCCCGGCGCTTGAGTACGTCCCACAGGCCAACGATGTCTTCCTCCGGCCAGCTCGCAAAGAAGCGGCTTGCGGCCTTGTGCTTGGCGGCGAGCTCCACCAGGAGGCGGGCGTTCTCTCGGACCGCGTGGATCTTCTGGGGGTTGCGGATGATACGAGTGTCCTGGGCGAGTGCGTTGAGCTGCCTGTTCGAGAGGCGGGCGAGCGGCTTGGGTTCGAAGCCCTTGAAGGCCTCCTCGAAGCCCTTCCACTTGTTCTCGACGACACGCCAGACGAAGCCCGCCTGGAAGACCCCGCGAGTCATCGCGGACAGGTAGCGGTGGTCTGCAGTTCGCTGCAAGGTGGCGCGGGTCTTCGGCCTCGGGAGCTGGGAGTCGAGGGCCTTGCTGCCACCATGCCGGGCGGCGGCACGACGATAGATCTCCTTGAACGTGTCCACGCTGTTGCCTTCCAGACTGCACTCTACCTGTGGCTCGCACCGCGAGTGCGTGGCGAGCGGTCCGGGCTACTGCGGTAGCGTGTAGCCGAGACGGAACGCCTCCACGAGTATAGTCGCGCCTGCTCAGCGCGAGCGAAAGTGCGGAATGACTTCCCTGGCGAAGCGCTCGAGCGAGGGTGTGACCTCGGCTGGTTCCATGCCGACAGGCGTGCCCCAGCCGATGATGTCGGTCGCGGGCAGCGTCGTCGTGCGGTACGCCTCGAGCTGCTCGATCAGCTGCTCGGGCGGCCCGACGAGATACGACTGGTCGATGGGGCGCGGGTCCCCGGGTGGGAGGCCAGGACCTCCGCCTGCCTTGATCCACGGCGCGTAGATGGAAGCGCGGTAGTGCTCGTGCTCCCGCGCACGCCGCCAAAGAGGATCGGCGCGACTGTCGGCGACGAACCACGGCTTGATGAGCCCGATCCGGTAGTCTTCGGGCTGCTTGCCGCGCTTCGCGAGCTCGTCCAGCCAGGGCTCGTAGGCGACGCGGACATCCCCCTGGGGAAGCAGGTTCAGGTCCAGCCGTGCAGCTCGGCGCGCAGCAGGCTCCGACGTGGCTGCCAGGAACAGCGGAGGGTGCGGGCGCTGAACGGGCTTCGGCGTGATGTCGACGTCCCGGAGCTTGTAGTACTGACCTTCGTAGCTGAACGGGCCGTCGGCCCACGCGCCTCGCAACACGTCGATGCCCTCTTCTGTGCGGCCGACACGCTCACGCCGCGTCTGACCGAAGGCCTCGAACTCCTCGTCGCGGTACCCCATCCCGATGCCGAGCATCAGGCGGCCTTCCGAGATGAGATCGACGGTGGCGAGATCTTCCGCAAGCTTGACGGCGTGGTAGAGCGGCAGAAGCAGAATGTCGGTGCCGAGCTTTACGTTCTGCGTTCGAGCCGCGATCGCCGCCAGCAGGGGGACCGGCGACGGCGCGTAGCCGTCGGGGACGAAGTGGTGCTCCGTAATCCAGATGGAGTCGAAGCCGAGCGTGTCGACGTACTCGATCTGCTCGAGCAGCGCCTGGAAGACCTCCGCCCAGGGCCGCTCCCAGCGATCGGGGTTGCGGAAGTCATAGGCGAGGCCGAAGCGAACGCTCATGGCATCAGGGTATCAACTCTCGGCGTAGTAGACTGTGCGCAGTCAGGGAGGTTGCGATGGACAGAGAGCGCGTGCGCGAGTTCATGACACAGTTCATGCAGATGGCAACGGGCGCGACGGTCATGGGTATCGTCGGGGTGGCGGACCGCTGCGGGCTCTTCAAGGCGATGACTGGTCAGGGACCGCTGACGCTCGAGCAGCTGGTCGCACAGACGGGCCTGCAGGAGCGCTACTTGCGGGAGCTTGTCTCGGGTCTCGCGGCGGCGGAGCTTCTGGTCTACGAGCCGAGCACCGAGACGTTTGAGCTCCCGGACGAGTACGCGGCCTGTCTGGCCGACGAGGACAGCCCTTACTTTCTCTGCGGGTGGGCGCAGACGATTCCCGCGCTGTTGAAGGCAGTACCCGGTGTCGCACAGGCTGTCAGGGAGGGAGGCGGGGTGCCGTTCTCCGAGTTCGGTCTTGACATGATCGAGGGCATGGACCGATCGAACAGCCCCGGCGTACGGATCCTGCTCACGCGGCGCTGGCTGAACGCGATGCCAGCCGTAGTGGACGGACTGAAGCGGGGAGGGCGCGTGGCTGACCTCGGCTGCGGCTCAGGTGCCGCAGTGCTGGCCATGGCCACGGCGTATCCCAGCTCCACGGTAGTGGGCTACGACATCGATGCGCGCTCGATCGAGCGGGCGCGCGCAAAGGCGGCGAACGAAGAGCTCTCGAACGCTCGGTTCGAGCAGCTCGGTGCGGACTCCATCCCGACGGACCCTCCCTTCGATCTGATCACCACGTTCGATGTGGTGCACGACATCGCCAAGCCGCGCGAAGCGCTTCGCGCCATTCGCAACGCTCTCGCACCCGGAGGTACCTACCTGATGGTGGAGCCGCGCGTCGGCGAGACGCTCGAGGACAACCTGAACCCTGGCGGCGCCATGATGTACGCCATGAGCACGCTCCACTGCCTGACCCAGTCGCTCGCGCACGACGGTGAAGGGCTGGGCGCAGCCTGGGGACCGAAGCTCGCGGAGGAGTACTGCAAGGGGGCGGGCTTCGGCCACTTCCGCCTTCTCGAGGTCGACAACCCGTTCAATGCCTTTTACGAGGTTCGGGCCTAGCGGCCCGCGGAGTTCCGCGGTCGTGATTCGTCTGACGGAAGCACAGAAGAGCCAGTGGGCGATCGACGGATATCTGCAGCTCGAGCAGGTGCTGGCCCCGGACGAGGTGAAGCTCCTCAGCGGCGAGATGGACCGCGTGCGCCACCTGCCAGGGTGGGAGCCGACCGACCTGCCGGTGGGCCACTACGGTTGGGTGGAGCAGACTCCCGACCTAGATCCCGAGGCATCCATGGACCGTCGGGACATCCTCTCGTACCACGACGCGTTCATCGAGCTGATGGATCGCTCGCCCGTCTTCGACCTTGTCGTGGATATCATGGGGCCTTACGTACTGCTCAGCATGACGCACGCGATCGTGCGCGCCTCGACGCCCGACTTCCCTGGCTACACGCACACCGATGGCGGACAGGCGCTCGCCCAGATTCGGGTGACCGAGACCAGCCGCCCGCTCGCGATGAAGGCCATCTACCTGCTGTCGGACGTGACCCGGCCCGACAGCGGGAACTTCACGGTGTTCCCCGGCAGCCACCTGCGGCCCTTCCCCGTTGACGGGAAGCCGCGGCTGTCGCCCCATACGCCGGGAGCCGTGCAGCTGCTGGGAAAGGCGGGGGACTGCTATCTGTTCTCGCACTCGCTCTGGCACGGCCCGTCGCCCAATCTGTCAGGTAGAGGGCGAAAGGTGCTGCTCTACAACTACTGCCAGATGTTCGTGCGAGCGTACGACTTTGAGACGGTCTCGGACGTCAAGGACCGCTGCAATCCCCGACAGCGCCGCCTGCTCGGCGATCTGGGGTACGACTTCCGGCCCGGCTCGTACTTCTACGCCCCGCTCGACCAGGTTGAGGTGATCGAGAAGGGGTGAAGTCCGGAGGCAGGGTTCGAGGGATAGGCTCCCTCCCCGCCTGGATGTGAGAGAATCCGGACTCGCAACCGAAGCGAAGGGAGTGCGTGATGCCGTGGGATTTCGAAACCGAGCCCGAGTTCCAGCGGGAGCTCAACTGGGTAGACGAGTTCGTGCGCGAAGAGGTGGAGCCGCTAGACCTGGTCCTCGGTAATCCGTACGACCTGTCAGACCCGCGCGTCCTGAAGGCCACGAAGCCCCTGCAAGAGGAGGTCAAGACGCGTGGGCTCTGGGCCTGTCATCTTGGTCCCGATCTCGGTGGTCCGGGCTACGGACAGCTCAAGCTCGCGCTCCTGAATGAGCTGCTGGGTCGCTCGAGCTTCGCACCCCGCGTGTTCGGCTGTCAGGCGCCCGACTCGGGCAATGCGGAGATCCTGGCGCACTACGGGAGTCCGGAGCAGAAGAAGCGCTTCTTGCAGCCGCTCATGGACGGGGAGATCGTCTCCTGCTACTCGATGACCGAGCCTCATGCGGGCGCGGATCCCACGCGCTTTAAGACTCGTGCCGAGCGGGACGGCGACGAGTGGGTGATCAACGGCGAGAAGTGGTTCTCGTCGAACGCGCGCTACTCGTCCTTCCTCATCGTCATGGTCGTCACGGACCCGGACGTGAGCCCGTACAACGGCATGTCGATGTTCCTCGTGCCCACCAACTCCCCGGGTGTGAACATCGTTCGGAACGTCGGAGTCGGCACCGAGCCGGAAGGCCACGGCTCTCACGGCTACGTCCGCTACGAGAACGTCCGTCTGTCGGCCGACCACCTGCTCGGCAAAGAGGGCAGCGCCTTCGTGATCGCACAGACGCGTCTGGGGGGCGGCCGCATCCACCACGCCATGCGTACCGTGGCTCAAGTCAAGAAGGCCTTCGACATGATGTGCGAGCGGTCGCTCTCGCGCGAGACCCAGGGCGAGGTGCTGGCGCAGAAGCAGATGGTTCAGGAGAGGATCGCGGATTCCTGGATCGAGATCGAGCAGTTCCGGCTGCTTGTCCTGCGCACCGCCTGGCGGATCGACAAGTTCAAGGACTACAGGGCGGTGCGAAAGGACATCGCCGCCGTCAAGGTGGCGGCCGCGAAGATCCTACACGACGTCGTGTATCGTTCGCTGCATCTGCACGGGGCCATCGGTGTTTCGAACGAGCTGCCGCTCGCGGCCATGTGGGCGAGCCTGCCAGCCATGGGGATTGCCGACGGCCCGGACGAGGTGCACAAGGTGACGATCGCCCGGCAGGTTCTTCGCGACTACGAGCCGGCGCCCGGACTGTGGCCGACACAGCACCTGCCCGCCCGCCGCGAGTGGGCCCGCGACAAGTTGGCGAGCCTGCTGGAGGACGAGGTCGGTAACCTGTAGCGCCCTCTCGTCGGCCTGCGCGGCATTCAACCGGAAAGCTTCTGGGCGAAGAAAACCTTGTTCCCGTCCGGGTCGACCGCGTCAACCGTCTTGACAATGTCCGGATACTCGACAACTTCGCCGAGTGACACGCCGGCGTCGGCACAGGCGGCGCACAGCGCATCGAGGTCGCTCACTCCGACGATGACCGACGTGCTGCCCGCGCACTCCGGGTCGGTTGTTACCTGAAGCCATGCGTTCTCGGCGAGCTGCCACTCCGCCACCCCATCCGCCGGAACGACGTCCGCTTCCCGCCCGAGCAACTTCTTGTACCACGCAACAGCCGCGGCTTGGTCCTTCACCGGTACCACTGCAATCACGCTGTCGATGTTCGGGCTGGACATGTCTTTCTCCTAGTTACTGCGGTAGCCGATACCGCATGACGGTCTCGCAGTCAGTGGGGTCAGTCCCGCAGGCCTGTCGGGTGGGAATCGTCCGCTTCGGGTCACTAGCGGCCCTTCTGCATATTATCAGGCGAACGGCCGCTATTGACGAGGTGGGCAACCTGTAGGGGCCGCCCCCGGATCGGACGGGTTCGCGCAACGTGAAGACTTGCGCTCGGTTTAGTACCATCAGGTATCCGCTCTCGGAGGTACAGCGTTGCGACCACGCCTGAGTGAGCGCGCGAAAGTTGGCGCCATCGCGGTGCTGGCCCTTTCCGCGGGCTTCCTGGCCTCTGCCGCCAGCGGCGACGAGGTCTCGCAGGCGGAGAAGCAGGAGCGCTTCGAGAAGCGGGACTTCAACGGCGATGGCGTCCTCAATCGGGCGGAGCACTACGCCGCCGCCCGCACGAGCCGCTACGACATCGATGGCGACGGTGAGATCTCCGTTGAGGAGCTGATCGCGGCGCGCGAGGTTCAGCGAATGCGAGGTCCCGGCGAGCGAGCAGACCTCCTCCGCAGGTACGACAAGGACGGAGACGGGAAGCTCAGCCCCAACGAGAGGAACGCGGCTCGCATGGCCAGACGTCCACGGAGTCACCACACCTCCGGCTTGAGTTCCGGCCGATTGAGGGCTCGCTACGGCTTCGGAGGTGGCTATCGCGTCGGCCGATGAGGGTCGGGCGGCGAACACCGTCCGCTAGAAAAGATGACGTGGAACTTTCGGCGCATTCTCATCTCGGTCCTCGAGGGGGCTGCACTGCTACCAGTGAGCGCTGGCGCGGCCTACGGCGGCGCAGCAGTCGCGAGAGGCTCGCTGCCTCCTATCCACTGGGCGCTACTGTTGACCGGGAGCATCGGGCTCGTCGCTGGTTGATACACAGTTCTGCGTAGAGCGGAGCTGAGCAAGCGGGGAGCTCGCCTTGTTGCCATCGGGGCGTTGAGCGGCCTCTTCACGGTCGCTGGGCTTTTCGCCGTTACTGTGGTGCCGATTCTCACCGGAATCCTCGCCGGCACCACGAGTCCGGACGCAACAGACCTCGTCGTTTTCCTGCTCGTGGTGTACGGTGCGCCACTACTCGTCGCGATCGCCGAGTGGCCCCGGATCCGAAGGGGTCTCCCGTGGAGGCATGCGAGATGAAGATCCGAGGAAGCACCGCGCTGGTTACGGGATCGAATCGCGGCATCGGGCGGGCGTTCATTGCGGGACTGTGCGCGGCGGGGGCGGGTCGAATCTACGCAGGCTCTCGGGATCTCGAAAAGGTCGGGAGCGTCGTCGAACAAGACCCCGAGCGGATCGTGCCCGTTGAGCTCGACATCACGAACCCGAACCAGGTGCAGGCGGTCGCAGACCGCTGCGGCGAAGTGGATCTCCTGATCAACAACGGGGGCGTGCTGCGCGACGTGGGGGTGGTCAGCGCCCCGGATCTCGAGGAAGGCCGCTTTCAGATGGAGGTCAACTTCTGGGGAACGCTCCGCATGTGCCGGGCCTTCGCTCCGGTCCTGAAGGCGAACGGCGGCGGTGCCATCGTGAACATCCTGTCGAATCTGGCGCTGGTGCACATTCCCTACCAGGGCTTCTACTGCGCGTCCAAGGCGGCCGCCTGGTCCATGACACACGGCGTACGGGCGCAGCTCGCGGGACAGGGGACCCTGGTTGTGGCGGTCCTGCCGGATGCGGTCGATACGGAAATGGTCGGGGAGCTCGACTGCCCGAAGGTTTCGCCCGAGTCCGTTGTCGAGGCCTCCCTCGCTGCGGTCGAGGAGGGGAAGGAGGATCTCTTCGGCCCCGAGGTGGGCGACCCACTCAAGTGGAGCGTGCGGTTCCGGACCGAGCCCAAGACCGTGGAGATGGAGGGGGCTTCGGTCAGCGACAGCCTGGAGACCGACGCGGCATACTCCGTCCCGGGCGATGACTGACAGTCGAGGAGGGACCCTCTGGTGAAATTGCTCCGCTATGGAACGCCGGAGGGGATCCGGTTGGGCGTGCTCGACGGCGACGAGGTGGTCGACCTGGTCGAGGCGCTCGAGGCCGACGGAAGCCTCTCGCATTCGGAACGCGCGAGCGTAGTCGACTCCATCCCCTTCATCGCCGCCGGCCCAGCCGGTCGGGCTCTCGCGCAACGGGCGCTCGGGACGAGTCGAGAGTTGGGCAGCGGGCGGCGCAAGCTCGCCGAGCTCCGCCTCGCGGCGCCACTGAGACCGGAGGCGATCCTGTGCAGCGGGGAGAATTACTACGACCACCGAGAGGAGAAGCCCCCCGTCGAAGGAAAGGAGCCCGAGTTCTTCATCAAGCTCCCCCAGTGCGTCGTCGGTCCCGGAGTCGACATCATCCTGGATCCGAAGGTCACAAAGAAGCTCGACTACGAGACCGAGCTTGCCATCGTGATCGGCAAGGCAGGCCGCCACATCCCGGTGGAGAGGGCGCTGGAGCACGTGTTCGGCTACACGATCATGCACGACTGCACCGCGCGCGACCGTCAGGTGAAGCTGCGCCCCGACGGTACCGCGGCCTACGCTATCGGCGGGAGCAAGAACTTCGACACCTGCGCCCCGATGGGTCCCGTCATCGTCACCAGCGACGAGATTCCCGACCCCCAGACTCTGGCGCTGCGCACTACGGTCAACGGCGAACTCCGCCAGAACAACACCACCGCGCACATGATCTGGGGCGTAGCCGAGCTGGTGGTCTTCTTCTCGACGTACCTGACGCTGCAGCCCGGCTTCGTAATCTCGACGGGTACGCCGGGAGGCACGGCCTGGGGCTCCGACCCCGAGCTCGGGGGACGACCCCGGCAGCGCGAGGATGTTGTGCTGGCTCCCGGCTATCTCCAGCCGGGTGACGTCGTGAGCTGCGAGATCGAGGGAATCGGCGTACTCTCGAATCCCGTCGTCCTCGCGAGTCCCTGAGCTACTCCTCCTCGCCTCCGGACGCGGCGAACGACTGGTTCGTGTCCTCTTCTCTCTGGAACACGTCGCGGAAGTCCCGCCGCCCGAAGCCGATCAGGATGACGAGGGCCTCCTGGCCGTCGTCCAGGTCGTGTAGTAGGAGCTCCTGGCTTCCCGGCACGATCTCCAGGCTCATCCGGGTCGGCTGTCCGCCCAGGTCCGCGTTCGCGGGCAGCACAACTCCGGTGATCACGTTTACGAGGTTGCTCCCGATTGATTTCTCCGGGTTGTCCTGAGGCGTGTCTCCGGTGAGCTTGATCCACTCCACGGTGATCGGATTGATGTCCGTCAGGAATCGGTGATTCACTAGCGCGTTGCCCATGGGTCTTTCTCCTACTTGAGCTGAGCGGTCGCCTCTATCTCGATCAGCAGATCGGGGTTGAGTAGGTCGGTCTGGAAAGAGGAGTTGATGAAGCCGCGCGCGGGCAAGAACTCGCGCGTGATCTGGTCGACGACCTCGAAATCCTCCGCTCGCACGAGGAAGACCGTGAGCTTGAAGATGTCGGAGAGCTGGCCTCCCGCCGCCTCGAGCACTCTCCGGATGTTCTCAAAGGTGAGCCGGGTCTGCTCCTCGATCGTCGGCGGAATCTTCCGCTCCCGCAGGCCCCCCGTGACGTGCGTCAGGGCCGACGTTCCCGAGATGTAGAGGGTATTGTCGATACGTACGGCCCGGTCAAAGTGGCCGACCGGAGGCGCGAGCGTATCTGGGTTGATGACCTCCTTCTGCATTGCTTTCCTCCTTCGGTGGCTCGCAGCTAGGCTGGAACGTCCTCTTTGGAATGTCAATCCGGAAGCCAGGCGCTTATCATGCGTCCATGAGCAAGGAAACGCGCACGGAAGTCCGGGTCGCCAGTCTCAGTCCGCCCATCAGCCACTATACCGACGCGGTTCGGTTCGGGAATCTGCTCTTCATCTCGGGGATGGTGGCGCTCGACGAGCAACACCAGGTGATCGGTGAGGGCGACGTGCTGACTCAGGCTGGCGAGGTGTTCAGCAACATCGGCAAGGTGCTGAGCGCCGAGGCAGCGAGCCCAGCCGACATCCTGAAGGTCACCATCTACCTGAAGGACATCGCTGACCGCGCGAAGATCAACCCCATCCGCGAGGCATTCTTCGGGAACGCGCGACCCGCGAGCACGCTGGTCGAGGTCTCCAACCTGGCGCTCCCGGAGCTGCTCATCGAGGTGGAGTGCGTGGTCGGGATTCCGGGCTGAGGGCCGTCTCAGGGGACGACTGCGGTCGCGTCGATCTCGAGCAGCATGTCCTTGTGGGCAAGCGACGCGATCTCGACGATCGTTCGAGGCGGCATGCGCTCGTGGCCGAACAGCTTCCAGGTGATCTCGTTGAGCACGTCCTGATCCCGGAAGATGTCGGTCAGGTAGATCGTCAGTTTCACGATGTTGGCGAGGTCGCCTCCCGCAGCCTGCAGCACGGTCTGGATGTTCTGGAAGGTCTTGTCGCACTGCGCGCGGAAGCCGCCTTCCATCCACGCCGCCTCTTCGATGGGATCGTGCGGGTGCTTGTGGTAGATCGGAATCGGGCCGCAGCCGGCCAACCAGATCGTGCGCCCGCCCTCGACCGAGAACGCCGGGACGAACGGCATGTTGTGTTCGGGCTTCGGTTCCTGTGGATGGACCGGAGTGATCTTCATCTACGGATCGCGCCTCAGGTCTAGCTTGGGCGGCTCAGCAGCTCGATGGTGAGTCCGTCCGGATCGCGCATGTACGCGGACTGCGTGACGCCGCCGTCCTCGTGTTCCATCGTGACGATCTGGTTGTAAGGCGTGAGTCCGGCGCCCTTGGCCGCCTCCACGGCGGCTGGAACGTTGTCGACGCGGATCGCCATATGAGCGGCTGCGGTGTCGCAGGGTCGGTAGTGGATCTGCCCCCGGTCTGCGGGTCCGTGGTACTGCACGAGCTCGACCTGGTGTCCGTCCGGCCCGCGCAGGTAGACGAAGCGGAGCGGGGCGTCCACGCCGGTCAGCTCCTTGACCAGACCGCTTTCGGCCTCGTCGTCGCTCAGGAGCTCGAAGCCGAGCACCTCACAGAACATCTTCACGCTCCGGTCCATGTCCGAGACCGTGTACGCCGTGTGATCAGTGCCGAGCACTTTGTAGCTGGCCATGTCCACCTCCGGTTTCGGTGATTCACAGCGAGTGTGACACGGCACCGCATGACTGCCAAGCGCCCTCGTGGTGGGGCGCGGGTTGCGTATTCGGAGGCCAGCTTTGGTCGTTTGACTGGCAGCGCTCTGCGTGGGAGCATCGCAGCCGTAGGGTTATTCTCGGGCCCGGTGCGAGTATGCAAGCGGGCCCCCGGAGGTGCGCAATGCTGCTCTCAATGTTGATTATGCTGTCAAGGTGGGGGCTTCGCGGACTCGCACTCGTCGTGCTCGTCCTGTTTGTTGGGCCAGTACTCTCTGCTACAGCCGACGAGCCCGAAGGCAAGGTTCCCGTGGCCGCCCAGGAGTCGGTCGCCACGGAGTCCCCTGAGGCTCGAGACGCCCCCGATGCCATCGAGGAGATCGTCGTGACCTCGCGGAAACGCGAGGAGAGGCTACAGGACGTCCCAGTCGCAGTTTCTGCCTTCTCCGCCGAGGATCTGAGCATACGTTCCGTTTTCGAGAACCGGGAGCTGACCCGGTCCGTTCCGAACCTGACCTTTGAGAACGTCTCGGGCAGCACCTACTCCAAGGTCTACATCCGCGGTGTTGGACAGGAGGACTTCACGCCGACCCGCGACCAGGGGGTGGGTATCTATGTCGACGGCGTGTACCTGGCACGGATGACGGGAGGCCTGTTCGACGTGATCGATCTCGAGCGCGTGGAGGCGCTCCGCGGCCCTCAGGGCGTGACCTTTGGCCGGAACACCGTGGGCGGCGCGATCGACTACATCACCAGGAAGCCCCAGCCGGAGTTCGAGGCCTACGCCGAGGCGGGTCTCGGCAACCAGGAGCAGGTCATGAGCAAGCTGATGCTCAACGTCCCGATCGGGGTGGGGTCGCTCGCCGAGAAGCTCTTCCTCCGTCTCAACCTGGGCCTCCGCAACGACGAGGGTTACCTGGACAACATTTTCGATGGCTCGCACTTCGCGACCGGGAACAACAGAGCCGTGCGCGCCGCTCTGCGCTTCATCCCGAACGATCGGCTCGACATCAACGTGAGTTATGACTACTCACGCAGCCGCACGAAGTCGCCCATTGCCAAGTGCTTCTATATCGATCCACCGGCCCCGCAGGGCGCCGCCGTCGTGGAGCTTGCCGGGCTCTTTGGTATCCCATACCAGGAGTCCTGTGACGCCGTCCGAGCAGCGGACTACCACGATGTCGACTCGCAGCTGGCAGGCAAGAACGACGTCGACACCTGGTCCTCAACGGCCATCATCGACTACGACCTGGGAGAGGTGGGCTTCCTTGGCGAGCTCTCCTTGAAGTCCATCACCGCCTGGCGAGCTCAGGAGTACCAGCTCCGCTTCGACGATGATATGAGTCGCGAGAACATCGGCAACGAGTTCCTCCTGACGTCGAACCGAGAGGATCAGCTCAGCCAGGAGATCCAGTTCACCGGCATCGCAGCGGACGGCCGCCTGAACTATGTGGCCGGACTCTACTGGTTCCGCGAGGTCGGCGATTTCAACGACGACACCGACTTCTTCGCGGACATCTTCGGGCCCGAGCGGGTCGGGGTCGATGAGACCGCAACTGCGTCGAGCTTGGCGGGCTTTGCGGAGTTCACCTACGACCTTACTGACAGCCTCTCCGTCACCGCTGGCGTCCGGCGTACAGCCGACTACAAGGAGATTGACATCGTCAACGAGTTCGCGATTTTCGCGGGCGATCCGGTCTTCGTTGGAAAGGGAAGCGACCGCTTTCAGAGCTGGACGCCCCGGTTCAACGTCCGCTTCCGCCCCAACGACGATTTGATGTTCTACGCCGGCTACAGTCGCGGGTTTCGCAGTGGCGGCTTCAACGGGTTCCTGCTGCGTCAGGAAGAGCTGGATAACCCTTTCGAGAGCGAGACCCTGGACAGCTTCGAGGCCGGCGTCAAGGTCCAGCTGTTCGAAAACCGCGTCATCGCAAACGGAGTCTTCTACTACGGTGAGTACGACGATATCCAGCTGATCGCTTTCGGAGAGTCGGGCCAGGGAACTGAGGGAGGAGGAGAGGAGGGTCGGGGGATCGTCTCGACCGTCCGGAACGCCGGTAAAGCGACGATCTCCGGCATCGAGCTCGAGCTCACCGCGCTGGTCGCCTCGAATCTCCGCATCGAGGGGCAGGTGGGGACCACCTGGGCTCGCTATGACGAGTTCGACGACGTCGATCCCGACACCGGAGGGCCCATCGACAGGGCCGGGCTCCATTTCGCGAACGCACCTGCGCTGAATTTCGGGCTGGGAGGCGACTACCGAGCTAGCCTCCCCATGGGCGAGCTGATTGTTCGAGCCGACTGGTACCACCAGTCAAAGACGTACTACGACGTGCAGAACAGCAAGGACGCGCAGCAGAACGCCTACGGACTGCTGAACGGCCGCATCTCGCTCCTGCTTCCTGACGGCAAGACCGAGATCGCGCTGTGGGGCAAGAACCTGCTGGATCGGAACTACGCGAACACCGCGTTCCGCGTCGCGAGCTTCAACAACACCCACGTCTACGCGGCCCCCCCTCGCAGGTACGGGATCAGTGTCTCCCGTAGCTTCGACTCGGAGGACCTGAGCATCTTCGGCAACGGTCCCAGATCCTCCAGGTCGAGCTCCAAGCGCCCCTAGCCAGCAACAAAGGAGAGACCATTTGGAGGTCAGGAGCGAGCTGAGAGAGCAGCTCAGGAGGGTGCTCGCACCCCTCGACCAGGCTCACACCCTCCCGCCGTACTGCTACACCTCGCCGGAGTTCTACGAGCTCGAGATCGAGAAGATCTTCATGAAGGAGTGGCTGGGCGTCGGTCGCGTCGATCAGGTCGAGAGCCCCGGCGACTACTTCTGCGCTGACATCGTCGAGGAGCCGATCGTGATCCTGCGCGACGACAAGGGGGTCTTGCGCGCGTTCTCCCGAACATGTCGGCACCGGGGAGCCTGCATCGTCGAAGGTGCGGGCAGCACGAAATACCTCGAGTGTCCTTTTCACGGCTGGACCTACAACCTCCGGGGAGAGCTTCTCGGAGCCCGGCAGATGAACCGCACGGCGGACTTCCACGTTCGCGATTGGTCGCTCCCCGAGCTCCGCGTGGAAGTGTGGGAGGGCTTCATCTTCGTGAACTTCGATCGCGACGCGGCTCCGCTGGGACCGAGGCTCGTCCGGCTTTCCGAGCTATTCGGGAACTACAAGATGAGCGAGCTCCGGACCACCCAGGGCATGCCGTTCTGGAACCAGTGCAACTGGAAGCTCTCTGCCGAGCAGGCGATCGACATGTACCACGTGCCCAACATCCACTTCATGCGGCGCAGCGTGAAGCGAGTCGGAGCCACCTTCGGTGAAGAGGATCCGAATCAGAGCTGGACCTGCTCGTTCACGAAGGCAGACGCCCCCTTTCCCTATGTGACCGGCACCAACGAAGTTGTATCTCCGTTTCCCGCGCTCGAAGGCCTCACGCCCTTCGAGCTGCAGAGCTTCAGCATGTTCCTGATCTATCCGAGCACGCTGGTGGCGCCGTTGCCGACAGGGGCCCTGGCTCTGTTCTTCTATCCCGAGGGGGCGGGGCGAACCAACGTGACGCTGAACCTATACTATCCTGAGTCCACGACGAAGATCCCCGATTTCGACAAGCACCTGGCCGCTGCGCAGGAGGGGTTCATCGTGACCAATAACCAGGACATGGTGGGTGCGAAGCTCACACACCGGGGGATGAAGTCGAGACTGCTCCCCCCGGGGCGCTTTTCGTATCTTGAGAGAACTACCTGGGAGCTAGACAAGTACGTGATCCGGATGACGGTCGGAGAGGAGCTCGCCGCATCATGATGCGTTTGCTGTCAGCTCCCGGTTTCACAAAGGGGGAATGATAATGGGCGAACAGATCGGTTTCGGGCCGCGGCGGCTCGGGCACGCGAATCTCTATGTGGGCGAGCTAGAGCGCTCGATGGCCTTCTACAACGAGGTCGCGGGCCTCGAAGAGGTGTTCCGCGAGCCCGCGATCCACGCGGGGTTCCTGAGCAACGGGAACACGCACCACGACATCGGCATGGTCGAGATCCAGGACACACGGATCCTGGATGACCGGATCCTGGGCTCCGATCAGCCGCGGTCCGACCCGAAGACCTGGGGCCGCAAGCCTGGGATCAACCACCTGGCCTTCGAGATGGAGAACGAGGCAGAGCTCGTGGTTGGGTATGAGCGCGCGCGGGCGGCCAGCGTGGACTTCCGCATGACGGTGGATCACAAGCTTTCGCGCAGCGTCTACCTGTTCGACCCGGACGGCAACGGGGTCGAGTTCTACGCCGACTCGGTCAAGGACTGGCGCGCGATCTTCGAGGCCTTCAAGAACGAGGTCATCACCGATCCGTGGGTTCCTGGCGACTCCCCGCCGGTCGCCGAGTCCTTCTACCCGGTCGACCCCGAGATCCAGCGCGCAAAGGGCGCGATCTTCCACCCGTCCAGGATCACACACGCCGTGCTCTCCGTCGCGAACTTCGACGACTGCCTGCGCTTCTACGCGGAGGTCGGGGGGCTGCAGGTCGTGCACTCCCGCGCCGAGGCGGGTGTCGCTCTCCTGCGCGGCAAGCAACCGCGACACGGCTACGATCTCGCGCTCGTTCGGGCGACGCACGACCGCCCGCCAGGACTGGTCCACATGGCCTTCGAGATCGAAGACGAAGCCGACCTCGAGGCGGCGGAGGGCATGCTCTCGGGCGCTTCCCTCGAGGTGACCCGTCGTGTCGATGTGCCGAGCAAGCGCAGCATCTTCCTCGAGGATCCTGACGGGCTCGGGGTTGAGTTCTACTTCAGGCGAGATGAAACGTACGCAGATCTGGAGCCGCATCTCATCTAGAGCTCGGCGTCGGGAGGAGTGATGTTCAAGACGATCGGGGATCTGGAGGTCAACTACGTCGTAGAGGGCGAGGGGCATCCGCTACTGCTCCTCCACGGCGGTGGGGCGGATGCGGTCTGGTGGGAGGAGGTCATCCCGAGCCTTGCCAGGCACTTCCAGGTCTATGCGATGGATCTGCGTGGCCACGGCAAGACGGTGCGGCCGCCGGAGCCAAAGCTGCATGCAGACGTCTGGACCGAGGATCTCAAGAACTTCATGGACAGCTTCGGGATCGAGAGGGCCGCGCTCGCGGGCTGGTCGCTCGGCGGCATCATTGTGATGAACTTCGCGACGGTCTATCCCGATCGGGTGACCCACCTGATCCCGATGGGCGCGCCCGGCTCCCATACGGGGGTCTGGGACCGCAAGGGCTTCGAAGATCGCATGGCGCTTGTGGAGAGCGGCATAACGATGGAGGAGATCGTCGAGAGGACCTTCGAGTTCACCAAAGTGACGTTCAGCAAGTACAGCCTCGAGCACAATCCCACGGCCGTGGAGAAGGTTCGGCTGATGCTGAGCCGCAACCGCCCCACCGACTACGCCGAGATGCTCCGCTGCCGCGAAGATCCGGCGATCCTCGAGGGAAAGCTCAAAGCCGTCACCTGCCCGTCACTCGTGATCTGCGGCGACTCGGATTCGCGCACTCCGCTCGAGATGTCCGAGAACCTGCACAAGGCTCTTCCCAACTCCTACCTCAGGATCATCGCCGACTGTGGCCATAACTACGCCCGCGAGCAGCCCGAGGCGACGAGCCGGTCGATCATCACCTTCGTCACGGCGTTTCGCTGAGGGAGGTAGCGTGTTCAGATCGATTGGAGACCTGGAGATCTTCTTCGAGGTAAATGGCCAGGGGCCGCCGCTCGTGCTGGTGCACGGGGGGGGTGTTGACTCGCTCGCGTGGGAGTGGCTGGTTCCGCGGCTCACGCCGCACTTCACCGTCTATGCCATGGACCTGCGCGGCTTCGGCCAGACGGTCCGCCCGCCGGAGCCGCCGCTCTCGCAGCAGCTCTGGGTGGACGACCTGCGGGGCTTTCTGGAGGGCTTCGATCTGCACGAGGCCGCGCTCGCGGGCTGGTCGCTGGGCGGCGCCATCATCACGCGTTTCGCGGCGCAGAATCCGGGCCGAACGCGGGCCCTGGTCGCGATGGGAGCGGCGGGACCGCGCCCGGTGCCGACGGACCGCAGCGGCTTCGAGCTGAGGCAGCAGCTCGCGGAGAGTGGGGCTCCCATCGAGGAGATCATCGAGAAGACCTGGGAGTTCACGAAGGCCGCGCACAGCCCTTACACCGTCCAGCACAATCCGGAGGCGCTGGAGAAGCTCAGGCAGACATTGCTCCGCAATGAGCCGACGAGCTACGCGGAGATGGTCCGGGCGGTGGCGGGGCCGATCAGCGAGACCGACCTGGCCAAGATCGAATGTCCCACGCTCGTACTTTGCGGCGACGCCGATGGTCGCACACCGCTGCAGATGTCCCGAGACCTGCACGCGGCGCTCCCGAACTCCCTTCTCAGGATCATCCCGAACTGTGGCCACTATTACCCCTACGAGCAGCCAGAGGCGACCAGTCGCGCGATGATCGAGTTCCTCCGGGCGTTCGGCTAGGTCATCGCGGGTCGAAGAGGTTCACCAATGAGCGAGCTCGCGCCCCTCCCGCTCGCGGACGTTCGCATCCTGACGGCCTCCTCGTTCGGCGCAGGTCCCTGGGCCACCATGCAGCTGGCCGAGCTGGGCGCCGAGGTGATCAAGATCGAGCACCCAACGGGAGGCGACGCGGCGCGTGGTGTGCCTCCGCTCTCGGACGGGGTCGAGAACGACTCGGTCTACTTCCAGTCGATGAACCGGAACAAGCGCTCGATCACGCTCAACCTGCGCTCACCTGGGGGCCAGGAGATCCTCCACGGGCTGGTGCGCGTCTCCCACGCCATCTACAACAACCTGCGCGGAGACCAGCCTCGCAAGCTCGGCCTCGACTACCAGGCTCTGGGATCCGTGAATGCGCAAATCGTGTGTGCTTCCTGTTCCGCCTTCGGGACGCAGTCAAGCCACGCCGCGGAGCCTGGCTACGACTATCTGATCCAGGCGATGACGGGCTACATGGCGCTCACCGGGGAGCCCGATGCCCCCCCGACGCGCTGCGCTGTCTCGGTGATCGACTTCGCTTCCGGTCTGATCTCGATCGTCGGCCTCCTCGCGGCCCTGCAGCGAGCCCGCTCGACGGGCCGCGGCGGGGACGTGGAGACCTCGCTCTACGCCGGCGCGCTTTCCATGCTCAACTACCTCGCCGCCTGGAATTTGAACCTGGGCTTCGTACCGGAAAAGCTTCCGAACGCCGCGCATCAGACGGCGGTACCGGCCCAGAACTTCCAGACGCGGGATAGCTGCATCTTGATCATGTGCATGAAGGACAGCTTCTTCCCGCCCCTCTGTGAGGCTCTCGGGCTTCCCGACGTGCCAGCGGATCCGCGCTTTCGCGATATGCAGGGCCGCCTGCGCCACCGCGACGAGCTGATCGCCCTCCTGTCCGACGCGCTTCGTGAGCGTACGACCGACGAGTGGATCGAGCGCCTGCGTGGGCGTGTTCCGTGCGCGCCCGTCTACGAGCTGGGCGAGGCGCTCGCCCATCCCGCGCTCGAGGAGCTCGACCTGCTGTGGGAGGTCGAACATCCAAAGCTCGGTGTCCTGCGCGAGATCGGGTCGCCTCTGCGCCTGTCCGATACCGAGCCGAGTCCCAGGTCCTCTGCACCAGCACTCGGCGCCGACACCGATGCGGTGCTGCACGAGCTCCTGGGCCTCTCGGCCCACGAGATCGCCCAGCTGCGCGAAAGAGGCGACGTCTAGGTGAACCCCACCCGGGGTGAGATCCGGGTCGGGCTGTTCCTGACCAATCAACAGCCCCCGGGCACAGACCTGGTTGCCGCACTCGGCGAGCAGCTAGCTCTGGTCCGCCTCGTCGGCGATATGGGCTGGGACTCCGTGTGGGCCGGGCAACACTACCTGACCGACTCGCTGGCAATGCTGCAGCCCGTCCCCTTCCTGGCACGCCTGGCGGCCGAGTCGGGCTCGATGCGCGTCGGAATGGGCGTGCTTCTCCTCGCCCTGCACAATCCGGTGGAAGTTGCGGAGCTCTTCGCGTCGCTCGACATCATCAGCGGTGGGCGCCTGGTGTTCGGAGTCGGGCTGGGCTACCGCGAAGCGGAGTTCGACGCGTTCGGTCTGGGCAAGGGCGAGCGCGTGAGGCGCTTCGAGCAGAATCTGGAGCTGGTGAAGCGCCTCTGGACTGAAGAGCGGGTCGACGCCGACCTGCCAGGGTGCCGGTTGGAGGGCGCAACCCTGCTTGCCCGTCCCGTGCAGAAGCCGCGACCACCGATCTGGATGGCCGCGAACGCCGACGCCGCAGTGGAGCGCGCCGCGCGCCTGAGCGACGCGTGGCTGGCGAACCCGCACGCGACCGTGGCAACGATCCAGCGGCAGCTCGGGCTCTTCGACTCGGCGCGCGCCGCTGCCGGACTGCCTCCTCCCGACGCGCGACCCGCGCTTCGCGAGATCCACTGCGCTCCCACGCGGGCCCAGGCGGTCGCCCGGGTTCGCCCGCACCTCGAACGCAAATACCGAGCCTATGCGGACTGGGGTCAGGATCGCGCCCTACCGGGTCGCACGTCGTTCCGGGTCCCGTTCGATGAGCTCGCGCGCGACCGCTTCATTCTGGGCTCGCCCGAGGACTGCCTGACTCAGCTCCGGTTCTGGCGCGATGAGCTCGGGATCAACCACTTCGTGTTTCGAACCGACTGGGTCGGGATGCCGGCGCAGGCAGCCATGGAGTCGCTGAAGCTGCTCTCGGCGGAGGTCCTGCCAGCGTTGCGGGCGGGTCAATGACGGACCGCCCGATCCCGCTCCTGCGCTCGGTGCTGTTCGTCCCGGGCAACCGGCCCGACCGGATCGGGAAGGCGGCTCGGTCCGGCGCCGACGCCGTCGTGCTCGATCTCGAGGACGCGGTTCCAGCGCGCGAGAAGGCGCGCGCGCGCGCAATCGTGCGCGACGCACTCGCCGAGGTCCAGGTGCCGCTGACCTGCGTGCGGATCCAGGCACTGGAGACCGGGTTGTGGAAGGAAGACCTGGACGCGGTCGCCGCCCCCGGCCTGGATGCGGTCATGTTGCCAAAGGCCAGTCCGCAGTCGGTCGTCGAGCTCGCGGGACGGCTTTCCGAGCTCGAGGGCGAGCGCGACCTGGCCGGGCCGGTTTCGATCCTTCCACTCGTCGAGACGCCGGGGGGAATCGTGTGTGGCGCCGAGATCGCGGCGGCGAGTCCGCGGGTGCGCACGCTGGTGCTGGGAAGCGGTGATCTCACCCGTGAGCTGGATCTGCTCACGATTCGCTGGTCGCGCAGCGGCGAGGAGCTCGCCTACGCGCGGGCCAAGCTGATTCTCGATGCGCGCGCCGCGAGCTGCGAGCGACCCATCGACGGCCCCTACCTCGAGGTGCGCGACGCCGAGGGCTTCCTGGCGGATTGCGAGCGGGCGCGACTCCTCGGCTTCCAGGGGAAGCTCTGCCTGCATCCGGACCAGGTTCCGGTCGCCAATCAGCGGTTCGGACCGGATCCGGCGGAAGTCGAGTTCTGCCGCCGTGTCATCGCGGCCGCAAAGGCGGCCGAGGCCGAGGGCTCCGCCGCCCTCACCGTCGATGGTGTCTTCGTTGATATCGCGCTGGCCCGGAAGGCCCGGCGCATCGTCGCCATAGCCGAGGCGCTCGAGAGCGCCTCCCCCGAAGCCTGAAAGGAGCGAGCATGCTAACGATCGTCGTGAAACTCCGCATCAACGAGGGCATGGAGGAAGAGTACGCGAAGCTCGCGGAGCGCATCACCCGCACGACCCACGCGGAGGACAAGGGCTGCATTGCCTATGCCTATCTGCGCGACGTCGACAATCCGCGCGATTTCGTGGTCTACGAGCAGTGGACGGATGAGGCAGCCCTCGACGCTCACGTTGCGCAGCTGCAGCGGAACCACGGGCCTCCGAAGCCCGGCGAGCGGCTCCCCGCCTCCATCGGCAGGTACTTCGAAAGCAACGACACGCACTTCTACGAAGTCGTCGCGGACCACTGAGCGCCGAGCGCGAGCGAGCGTGAGCGCAGGGCCCGAAATCGCGTCCTCGAACGGGCAACCCTCGGCCCCGGGTCACGGGATCGACGTGCGCGTGGTCACCTCGGTCGTGGCTGCGCTCGGCGTCGGCTTCTGCACGAACAGCTCCCTCCCGTTGATCCTGGGTGCGATCGTGGACGAGCTCAACCTGACGCCGGGCCAGACGGGGCTGATCGGAACTCTCGAGCTCGCCGCGATCGCGGGTGTCTCCCTCTTTCTCTCGTCGCGTGTTGGCCGGATCTCCCGCGTGGCCCTCGCGCGCGCCGGCGCCGCCGTGGCTCTTCTGGGAGACGTGATCGCGATCGCGGCGCAGTCGTTCGAGGTGCTCCTCGTTGCCTTCGTCACGATCGGAGCCGGCGTTGGGATGCTCTACGCCGCCGGCTACGCTGCCATCGCGGCCGCGCGCGAGCCGGATCGGCTGTTCGCGCTGTTCCTGATCATCGCGACGCCTTTCTGCGCGGTACTGCTCGCCCTGGAGCCCTACGCGATCGAGGCCTGGAGCTATCACGGTGCCTACGCCGTGCTGGCCGGGATCTGCCTGCTCGCGTTCCCGCTCCTCTCGTGGCTCCCGCCGCCGCCCGTCGGGAAGGAGACAGAGGCGAAGACCAGCCTCCGCGACGCGCCGCGAGCGGTCCTGGCCATTCCGGTGCTTCTCGGCGTGCTGCTACTCGGGGGCGAAGAGGTGGGGCTCTACGTCTGGACAGAGCGCCTCGGGACTCGGATGGGTCTCTCCCTGCCGGCGATCGGCCAGGCGCTGGGCCTGGCAACCCTGTTGAGCAGTGGGGGCGCAGGCCTGGCGGCGTGGCTCAGCACTCGCTTTGGCCGGACGCGCCCGTTCGTGTTCGGCATTACCGTGATCGTGCTGGCGGGCATGGGCATGGCGCGCACGGAGAACCCGACGGTGTTCATCGTCTTGTTGCCGATCTGGGCAACCGCGACCTTCTTCACGCTGCCCTACGCGATCGGGTGTCTCGCCGCGCTCGACCCGCTCGGTCGCTGGAGCTCGCTCGCCATCACCTGTCGCACGGTCGGTGGCGCCATGGGTCCGGGAACGATGGGGCTCCTGGCGCAGAATTGGGGGTACTCGAGCCTTGGCTGGGCCGTCCTCGTCTCAGGGCTTCTGGGTTTGCTCGTCACGCTGCCTGTCGCCGTGCGCCTCGACCGCGGAGTCCTCTCCGAAGCCGCTCAGTAGTGCAGGTGCGTCAGGTCCATGTGTTCCAGTGCGGCGCCCACCGCCGAGGTGAAGCGACCGGCTGCGCCCCCGTCATTGGCCCGATGGTCGAAGGTCACGCACAGCTGTAGCACGGGGCGGATTCCGATGGTGTCTCCAGGCAGCGCCACGACTCGGGAAACCACAGCTCCCGTGCCGACGATGGCGAGCTGGGGAGGGTTGATCAGCGGGTTTGCCGAGACGACGCCGGCAACGCCGAAGTTGCTGAGCGAGATGGTGCCCTCCCGCATCTCGCCGGGATAGAGCTTGCCGGCCCGTGCGCGCGAGGTCAGGTCCTCGAGGCCTTGGACCAGCTCGACGAAATCGAGCTGGTCCGCTCCGCGCAGCACCGGCACGACCAGACCTTGGGGGGCGTCTACGGCGACCCCCAGGTTGAGGAAGCGCTTTACGACGACAGCGTCTTCCTCGTAGGTGCCGTTGAACCTCGCATGAGCGGGGTCCCGCAAGGCGGCAATGATGGCGAGTGCGAAGAACGGGGTGTAGGTGAGCGGGGCTGCGTGCCGGCGCCGGAAGCGGTCCTTGTGCAGCTGCCGCCAGGTGGCGATGGCTGCCAGGTCGACGTCCACGTGGTTGGTGACCTGCGGAATCTCTCGAGCCGACTGGCTGAGCCGTTCGGCGATGCGACGCCGCACCGGTCCGTGCGCCACG
Source organism: Myxococcota bacterium (assembly GCA_965247115.1). GTDB lineage: Bacteria > Myxococcota_A > UBA9160 > SZUA-336 > SZUA-336 > JAUXJB01. The sequence goes on along the minus strand of CBDFGR010000002.1, from coordinate 633,030 downwards.
CGAGTCTCCAGAGGCTCCCCCTCGGCTAGCGGGCGGAACACGACGGGGATCTGTGTAGCAGTGCCGGCTTTCGTTGCGAGCGGCGCGCCCGGGAGCTGGGCGGCCGTGTCGTGCGCGAACGCCTCGACATCGCGCGCCGTCACGCGACCGCCCGCGCCGGTCCCGGGGATGCGGGCGACGCTGTCCTCTGAGAGACCGTGCTCCTCCAGCAGCCGGCGCGCGCGTGGCGAGAGTCGGGTCGGCCGAGAGCGTGAGCGCCCGGTAGCCGCGGTACTCGCGGCACGCGTCGGAGCCGAGCGCGCCTCCCGGGGAGGCAGAGGCGCGATCGGCGCCACCCACTCGTCCGACTTCGGCGGCGCCGTGGGGCGAGCGTCGCCCGGCTCCGGCGGCGAGTCGCTGAGCTCGAGCTCCGGGGTCGCGTCCGGGACGACCGCCTCCGTCTCCAGCAGTCCCAGGATCTCCCCGACAGGCACCTCGGTCCCCGCCTCGATCAGAATTCGGGTGAGCACTCCGTCGGCGGGGCTTTCGATCTCGAAGTCCACCTTCTCGCTCTCGGCGGCAAGCAGGACCTCGCCCTTACTGATTGCGTCTCCGGCGCTCTTCTTCCACTCGACGACCGTGCCCTCATGCACCCCCGATCCCATTCGCGGCATCCGAATCCGGGCGACGTTCACGAGCGGCGCTCAGCTCAATACGCGGCCAGATCGCGCAACGCCTGAACGACCTGATCCGAGTTTGGAAGGTAGGCCTTCTCGAGAGGGGGGCTGAAGGGGACGGGCGTATCGATCGCGGTGACGCGTCGAATCGGCGCGTCGAGCTCCTCGAACGCCTCTTCGGCGACGATCGTGGCGAACTCGGCGCCGATGCCCCCGCGCTTGCGGGCCTCGTGCAAGATGAGAAGCCTGCCCGTCTTGCGTACCGTCTCGAGCAAGGCTGCGTGGTCGTAGGGGACAAGCGAACGCATATCCAGGACCTCGACCGATACGCCCTCGCCGGCGAGGATCTCCGCTGCCTCGAGGGCTTCGAGTACTGTCGTCCCGAAGGTAACCAGCGACACATCTTCGCCCGGGCGCAGGATCCTTGCCTCGCCGAAGGGAACAACGTAGTCCTCGGCGGGCACCTCGGGCCTCAACACTAGAGGGAGCTCTGCGAGCGGGTAGTTGTAGAGCTTCTTGTACTCGATGTACACGACCGGGTTCTCGTCGCGGATCGCGGCCTTGAGCATGCCCTTGGCGTCGTACGCCGTTGTGGGCGCAACGATCTTCAGGCCGGGTGTGCCGAAGAACCAGGGCTCTGGGTTCACGCTGTGGAACGGACCAGCACTGGCGAGAGCGGCTGCCGGAAGGCGAAGGACCAGCGGCACGGGTCCCATCATGCGGTAGTGATTGCCCGCTGCGAAGTCGACGATCATCTTGAATGTCTCGGTCACGAAGTCGGCGAACTGGAACTCCACGACGGGGCGCATTCCGTCGAGAGCAGCGCCGATCGCGGCACCCGTAAATCCCGCCTCCGAGAGCGGCGCGTCGATGACGCGTTCGGGTCCGAAGTGCTTCTGGAATCCCTTTGTGATGTAGAAGGCGCCCCCACCGACGCCAATATCTTCGCCGATCAGGAACACACTCGGATCCCGCTCCATCTCTTCCCAGAGGGCGGTACTGATCGCTTCGCGATACGTGGGTTGGCTCATCGGCTCACTCGGCGTAGACGCCCTCGGTCACGCTCTCCGGAGTGGGGAACGGACTCTGCAGCGCCGTATCACGTGCGGACTCGGCCTGCTCGCGCGCGCGCTCGTGCGAGGCGCGGAGCTCCTCCTCGGTCGCGATGGCATGATCGAGCAGCACCTGGTCGAAGAGACGAATCGGGTCCCGCTGCTCCACCCAGCGCTTCAGGTTCTCGAGATCGACGTAATCCTTGAACTTGTCGTAGACGGAATGCCCGACGGTCCGCATCGTGACGCTCTCGATCAGGGTCGCGCCCTCGCCCGCGCGGGCGCGCTCCAGCGCCCGTCCGCACACCTGTAGGACGAGCCTCAGGTCGGTGCCGTCGATCAGGTAGCCCGGAATCCCGTAGCCTGGCGCCTTCTGGGCCAGGGTCGGGGACGCGTACTGCTCCGACGGCGCCGTCTTGTATGCGTACTGGTTGTTGTCGATCACGACGACCAGGGGGAGGCGGCGCACGGCAGCGAAGTTGAGCCCCTCGTGGAAGTCCCCGGTGCTCGTCCCACCGTCTCCGATGTACGTGAGGACTGCCGAGCCCGGGCCCTTCGACCTGGTGGCCAGGGCCAGCCCCGCCGCGATCGGCACCATGGTGCCGATGTGGCTGATCAGCTGTGTGATCTTCTTTGGGCGATAGCCCAGGTGGAGGTTTCCCTCGCGACCCGCGCTAGGGGAGTCCACGCGGCCAAAGAACTGCGCCATGATGCTCTCGGGTGGGTGGCCCTTGGCGAGGTGGGCGCCGCAGTTGCGATGCATGGGTACGAGCCACTCGTCGTCGCGCAGGCAGAAGGCCCCGCCTACGCTCGCGGCCTCGTTTCCTCGGCCGAAGAATGCCGTTCCGGGGACGTGTCCGGCCCGAAACGCGGAGTCCAGCGTCTCCTCGACGGCGCGCGTGAGCGACATGAGGTGATGCAGCCTGAGGTATGCCGGCTTGTCGAGGGACAGCGAGTCCGGGTCCTTCGGGAGCCAGCGGGAGCCTAGCCCGTCGAACGAAACGTAGCGCTCGCGCAGATCTTCGAAGTAGTCGATTCGCTCGAGCTTCTCCGCTGCGAGGGGTTCGCCCTCTGCAGGGGCCCCGTTCAGTCTGCTCACTGGTTCCATGCTGTCCATCGGCTCAAGACTCGCGTCCGGTCCCTTCGGGTCTGTACTTCTCGGTGTAGTCGACGCTCCCGAAACCGATCACGATCACCATGATCTCCTGATCGCTCTCGAGATCGTGGAGAGTCAGCTCCGGTGAGCCTTGCCGAAGCGCGACGCTGGCCCCGGATGGAGTGCCGCCGCGGTCCTGGTTGGCTGGCAGAAGGACGGCGCGCAGGGGGTTGATCAGATGGCTCTTGACTGAGCCGTCGGGGTTGTCCTGGGCCGAGTCGGCCGTGATCGCGATCCACTCGACCTGGATCGGGTTCGCGTCTGTGACGAAGCGATGAAAGACCGTGGCTCCAGCCATCTGTCTGCCTCCCCTTCATCTGACCCCTGAGCGCTAGGTTAACCCGGGGCAACAATGATGACCAGCGAGTGAACAGACCTCCTCCGCCGAGTATCTGGCTCAATCGGCACAGGCGCTTGGCAGACGTGCTCGAGGGTCTGGTATAGTCGTCGACACTGAGATCCTAGGGGAGGAGGAAGCGAAGTGACCGCATCAGCGACTACGCCCGAGATCGACGTCCAGCTCCGCGAGCAGCTCGCCGCCACGATGCGGCCTCTCAACGAGGCCCACACGCTGCCGCCCCACTGCTATACGTCGCGCGAGTTCTACGAGCTCGAGGTCCGGAAGATCTTCATGAAGGAGTGGCTCGGGGTCGGTCGCGTGGATGAGATCGAGAACCCCGGAGATTACTTCTGCAAAGACATCGCTGACGAACCGATCGTGATTCTGCGCGATACGCAAGGAGAAGTCCGCGCGTTTTCGCGGACTTGCCGGCACCGCGGCGCATGTGTGGTCGAGGGTGAGGGAAACGCCCGCTCCTTCAAGTGCCCCTTTCACGGCTGGACCTACAATCTGGACGGGGCGCTGATCGGGGCCCCGAACATGAACCGCGCCACGGACTTCAATCGCAGCGACTGGCCCCTGCCCGAGCTGCGCGTCGAGATCTGGGAGGGTTTCATCTTCGTGAACTTCGACCCGGACGCGTCCCCGCTCGGCCCAAAGCTCGTGGGGCTCTCTGAGAAGTTCAAGAACTACAACCTGAGCTCGCTCCGGGCGACAAAAGCACTGCCGTTCTGGAACGAGTGCAACTGGAAGCTCTCGATCGAGCAGGCGATCGACATGTACCACGTGCCCAACATCCACTTCATGCCCAAGACCCAGAAGCGTATGGCTGCGACCTTTGGTGAGGAGGACCCGAACGGTGTGTGGACGACGTCTTTCACCGAGGCGGAGGCGCCCTACCCGTACGTGACGGGGACCAACATGGCCAAGTCCCCCTTCCCCGCTCTCGAGGGCTTGAGCGCTTTCGAGCTGCAGAGCTTTAACATGCTCCTGATCTACCCGAGCACCCTGGTAGCTCCGCTCCCGGATGGGGCGCTCTCGATTTCCGCCTATCCCGAAGGCCCCGATCGAACCAACGTGACGATCAACCTCTACTATCCCGAGAGCACGTTCAAGATTCCCGACTTCGATAAGCACCTGAACGACGCGATGGAGGGCTTCGCCATCACGAACAACCAGGACATGGTCGGTGCCCGGCTCACGCAGCGCGGCATGAAGTCCCGCTTGCTCCGACCAGGGCGATTCTCACACGTGGAGCGGACGACTTGGGAGGTCGATCGCTACGTGATCCGGAAGACGATGGGGGAGCTCGCCGAGTAGGGGAGGTGGTCTGATGAGAGCGCAGATCAAGGCATCGGAGGAGATGCGTTCCGATTTCACCGCCCTGCTGAACCCCCTCGAACGTTCGCAGCGGCTACCGTCATACTACTACCGCTCTTCCGACATCCTCGAGCGCGAGACTCGCGAGATCTTCTCGAAGGAGTGGTCGTGCGTGGGACGTGTGGACGAGGTCCCGAGCCCCGGCGACTACTTCACGCTCGAGCTCTACGGTGAGCCGCTGGTCGTCGTGCGCGACGACACGGGCGAGGTCCGGGTGCTGTCGACCGTGTGTCGGCATCGCGGTGCGCTCGTCGTCGACGGGCGTGGCCGCTGCCGGAACTTCAGCTGCCCCTTCCACGGCTGGACCTATTCGCTGCAGGGCGAGCTGCTGAACGCACCGCTCATGGGTCAGGCCAGGGGCTTCGACCGCAAGCAGCACAGCCTCCACCAGCTCAAGACGGAGGTCTGGCAGGGGTTCCTCTTCGTCAACTTCGACCCGAACGCCCGGCCTCTTGCCCCCAGGCTCGCTGGACTCGAGGATCGCTTCGGGAACTACAATTTCAGCGACCTGCGCGCCTGCGAGCCCATGATCTTCACCAACGAGTGCAACTGGAAGCTCTCGGTGGAGCAGGGCATCGACATGTACCACGTTCCCGCGACCCATCCCGAGGTGGCGCACTTCTATCGGGTGGCCGAGACCTTCGGCGAGGAGGATCCGGAGCGCGCCTGGACGACCTCCTTCACGCCCTGCGAGAAGCCGCATCCCTGGGTGAGCGGCACCCAGCTCGAGCAGTCGCCTTTCCCGGCGATCGATGGACTCAGTGAATTCGAGCTCCAATCGTTCAACATCTTTCTGATCTACCCGAACACCCTGATCGCCTGCGTGCCCGACGGCGCGCTCTACCTGCTGTTCTTCCCCGAGGGCGTCGATCGCACTCAGGTGCGGATCAACCTGTGCTACCCGGAGAGCACCACCCGCATGCCCGACTTCCAGCGGAATGTCGAGGATGCTATCAACGGCTTCGAGGAGCTCAATTACCAGGACATGGCCGGCGCTCGGGGCACCCACACGGGCATGAGCTCCCGCTTCTCGCCAACCGGTGGCTTCTCGCCCCTGGAGCGCACCACGTGGGAGCTGGGCAAGTACGTCGTGCGGCGCCTCCAGGCGGCAGACCCAGCCCTGCGAACCGACAGCTAGGAAGGAGAACTCGTCATGGCAGAGCCCCAGTTCCGGCCGCGCCGCTTTGGTCACGCGAATCTCTTCATCTCCGACGTCCACAGCTCGATGGAGTTCTACAATCGAGTCGTGGGATTGGAGGAGTGCTTCCAGGAGCCTGCCATCCACGCCGGCTTCATGAGCAACGGTAATACGCACCACGACGTCGGGCTCACGCAGCTGTCGGAGGAGTCGTTGATCGGCCGCGAAGGGCAGCTGCTCGTGCCCTCAGAGTTCGGGCGGCGGCCCGGTCTGTTCCATCTGGCGTTCGAGATGGAGAACGAGGCGGAGCTGGTAGCGGCTCACGAGCGGGCCGTCGGGTTCGGTGTAGAGATCATCATGACGGTCGACCACACTCTCGCGAAGAGTGTGTACCTGCTCGACGCGGAACGGAACATGCTCGAGTTCACGTCCGACTCGACGAAGGACTGGCGGGCTATCTTCGGCGAGTTGGAAGGGAAGCTGGTGACCGGCCCCTGGACGCCGGGCGCCTCCACCCCGTCGCGGGAGCGGAACTACTCGATCGATCCGGACCTCGCTCGCGTGGAGGAGGCGCTGGTGCAGTCCCGCCTCACGACTCACGCGGCGCTCGGCTGCGCCGACCTCGCCCTACAGCTGGCCTTCTACCGGGAGGTTGGCGGCTTCAGCGACGTCATCTACTCCGAGGACGCTGGCCTGGCGGTCCTGCGCGGTAGCGCGGCTCCCTACTCCCTGGTGCTCTATCAGGCCGAGGGGGGCCAGTCCGCTGGCTACCACCACATGGCGTTCGAGGTGACCGAGGCCGACCTCGAGTCCGCGGAGCCGAGGTTGAGCGACGCGGGTATCGAGATCGAGGTCCGTCGCGACCACCCTGCAAAGCTCAGCCTGTTCGTGCGCGATCCCGACGGGCTGGGAGTCGAGTTCTATGCGGCGCGCGGCGCGCCGCCCGCCGGACTCGCGCCCGCCGAGCTGCGCGAGTTCTGGCTCGTGGCCGCGTAAGGAGATCCAAGAGTGCAGCGAACCATCGGAGACCTGGATGTCAACTACGAGGTTGCGGGCGAGGGCGCCCCGATCGTGCTCGTCCACGGCGGCGGAGCGGATCTGATCACCTGGGACGAAATGGTCCCGGCGCTCGCCCGAGAGAGGCGCGTCTACCGCTACGACCTGCGGGGCTTCGGAAAGACGACCCGCCCGCCCGAGCCGAAGCTGTCGCTCGACGTCTGGACCAGGGACTTGCTCGACTTGCTCGACGCGTTCGGGCTGGAGCGGCCGGCGCTCGCGGGCTGGTCTCTCGGCGGCTCGGTGACCCTGAACTTCGCGGCCGAGCACCCCGATCGCGCGAGCCACGTGATCCCGATCGGGTCGCCGGGTCCGGAGAGGGTCGTGCAGGACAAATCAGGCTTCGAGGCGCGACAGCGGCTCGCGGATGGCGGGGCGTCGGTCGAGGAGATCATCGATGCGACCTTCGACTTCACTCGAGCGGCGTTTAGCCGCTACTCCAGGGAGCAGAACCCCGCCGCGGTCGAGAAGATGCGGCAAACGCTACTGCGCAACAGCTCGGATGACTACTCCGAGATGGTGAGCGCGCTCGACGAGCTCTCCGACTTCGGACCGAAGCTCGCGCGCGTGCGCGCGGCCGTTCTGATCATCTGCGGCGCCGAGGACGGCCGTACGCCACCGGCGCTGTCCGAGGCCCTCCACAAGGCCTTGCCTGGCTCCCGCCTCGAGATCGTGCCCGACTGCGGGCACTACTATGGGTACGAGCAGCCGGACGCCACGAGCCGGCTGATCCTCGACTTCGTCCGAGCCTAGTGGGATGAAGCTCACCACGTTCACCCACGGGGGCCGGACCCGAATCGGCGTCGTCGAGGGCGACGCAGTGGTCGACCTGTCGGCGGCCGAACCGAATCTGCCGACGGAGATGACCGCCTTCCTCGCAGCCGGAGAGGCGGCCCTCGAAGCCGCCCGCGGCGCAGTTGCCGCCTCGAGGTCCCTGCTTCCTCTCGGCGAGGTGAAGCTCGAAGCGCCCGTGCTGAGGCCACCGGAGTTTCTCGCAATCGGCCTCAACTACACGGACCACATCGCGGAGGCCGGGCTCGGAACCCCGGAGTTCCCCCTGTTCTTCAACAAGCAGACCAGCTGTGTGACCGGGCCGCACGATCCGATCCACCTCCCGCGGGTCTCGGACCAGCTCGACTACGAGGGCGAGCTCGGCTTCGTCATCGGTCGCCCCGCGCGGAACGTCTCCCGCGAACGCGCGCACGAGGTGATCGCCGGTTACCTGGTGGTCAACGACGTGAGCGTGCGCGACTGGCAATTTCGGGCTCCGACCATGACCCTTGGGAAGTCGTTCGACACGCACGGCCCCATCGGCCCCTGGATCGTGACCCCTGACGAGCTCGGCGATCCGCATGGCTTGCGGCTGCAAACCTGGGTGAACGGGGAGCTGCGCCAGGACTCCAACACCAAGAACCTGGTCTACGACTGCTACGCTCAGGTCGAGACCCTGTCCACGGTCTTCACGCTGCTGCCGGGAACGATCGTGTCGACCGGTACGCCTGGCGGTGTTGGATTCGCGATGGATCCGCCGCAGTACCTGCGAGCCGGCGCTGTCGTGCGCATCGAGATCGAGGGCGTTGGCCGTCTCGAAAATCCCGTGATCGAGCAGCCGTAGGCCTCCTGCACGAAGAGATGTCGACCGAGATCGACGCGGTCGCACAGGCGCCGTGAGGTCCACGGATTCGGGAAGTCGTTCCAGTCAGATCGAGGTGCGTGTAGTCATCTCGGTAGTGGCCGCGCTGGGCCTGCAATTCTTCAGCGGAAGCGCGCTGCCGCTGCTGCTCGGCTCGATCTCGGAGCAGCTCGGCTTCGGGGCAGAGCGGATAGGCCTGCTCAGCGCATGTGAACTCGCCGCGATTGCAGTCTTTGCCATCGGGCTCACACCGGTCGTAGCGCGCCGCTCGCGCGTTGCCTTCGCCGCGCTCGGGACCGCGATCTCTGTCGTCGGCCACGCGATTGGCGTGCCCGCGGAGAGCTTCACCTGGCTCGTGATCTCGCGCTTGGTCGCCGGCGCGGGAATCGGCATGGCGGCCGCCGCGGCCCAAGCCGCCATCGCAGCATCGTCACAGCCTGACCGCATTTTCGCGCTGTTCTTCGCAGTGTCCACACCGCTCGGTGCGATCGAACTTGCACTCATGCCGTACGCGCTCGAGCCGGCCGGGTATGCGGGCGGCTACGCGGTCCTGGCGGGAATCTCGCTTCTCGCACTTCCCCTCGTCGTGTGGCTGCCGCGTGCCCCTATCGAGGACGCCGGAAGAGGGTCGCGGTTGCGCGATGCGCCCGGGCGGGCGCTCGCTCTGCCCGCAATGCTCGCGGTGGTCTTGCTCGGTGCGTCCGATCTTGGCGTGTGGGCGTTCGCCGAGCGGATCGGTAGTGGCGTCGGCTTGTCCATCGCGGAGATGGGCAACGTGCTTGCCATTGCAACGCTGGCCAGCGCCGTGAGCGCGGTCTTCGCTGCCTGGCTCGGCACGCGCGCTGGACGAATCGTGCCGCTCACAGCAACCCTGCTGATCATGCTCGGGACCGCCATCTCCATCGGGCACGTCACAGCAAGCCGCCCCTACGCCGTCCTGCTGGCCGTCTGGGGTGGTACCATCTTCGTCGCGTTCACCTACGTGATGGGGAGCCTTGCCGCGCTCGATCCGCGAGGGCGCTGGAGCGCGGCCGCTGCGGGCGCGCGCACCGTGGGCGGAGCGATCGGGCCGGCCGCAACGGGCCTCGCCGCAGCCGGCTACGGGTTCCCCGGCCTGGGCTGGCTTGTCGCAGCGTGGTGCGGGCTCGCTCTCGCCTTCGCCCTTCCCCTCGCCTTGCGACTCCCGTCGGAACTCGGCAACCCTTCTATCGCGCCCGAACTTAGGGACGGTCCTTAATCCGAACTAACTCCTCGATCGGACGAAAAAAGTTCGGATTAAGGACCGTCCCTAAGTTCGGCAACTGCCGACGAGGGTATGGTCCCCATGGGGCGCTGGTGCGTGAGGAGCTCTCTCGCAAGGCCACCCGAGATCTGCTTGCTTGACCGTCTGCCGGCCGCGGTGACAAGCTCGGGGAGGCAGGAGGGCGAGACATGGCGATCGTCTTGCGAGGAGCGACGCTGATCGACGGCACGGGGCGTGATCCCGTGGGCGATAGCACGGTGGTGGTCGAGGACGGATGCATCACGCGCCTCGGTGGCTCTGCGCCGCGGGGTGCGGAGGTGGTGGACCTGACCGGGCTGACGCTCATGCCAGGCTTGATCGACGCGCACGTACACATCGGAACGTCGACCGATCTCTCCCGGGCCATGGGGTGGTCGATCTCGGTCGCCGAGACGGCCGCGGCCATGTTCCGGAACTGCGAGCAGACGCTGGACGCCGGGTTTACCACGGTGCGCGACACGGGAGGGATCGACGACGGCATCGTCAGTACGATCGCGAAGGGTCTCGTGCGCGGTCCGCGCGCCATTCACTGCGGGCCGCTGCTGTGCCAGACGGGCGGCCACGGGCACTTCGGCGCGGAGTGGGAGCCGTCCTGCGACTGGCACAACCACCACGTCCCGGGGCTCAGCGCCTTCAGCTTGATCTCCGACGGTGCTGATGAGGTGCGCCGCAACGCCCGCGAGTGCTTCCGGCGCGGTGCGAGCTTCATCAAGATGTGCGTCACCGGGGGCGTCGTCTCCCGCAACGACCGGCTGACCGATACCCAGTTCACGGTCGAGGAGATCCGCGCTGCCGTGCTCGAGGCCGAGGCCCGCGGCAGCTACGTGACCGTTCACGCCCACAACAACCAGGGCATTCGCAACGCGGTGGAGGCCGGCGCGAAGTGCGTGGAGCACGGGACCCAGATCGACGAGGCCACCGGCGCGCTGATGGCGGAGCACGGTGTCAGCCACGTGCCCACGTTTGCCGTTGTGCGCAAGATCCAGGAGAACGTCACCGCGATGGGACTGCCTCCGGTCATTGCCGAGCGCTCGCGGGGGACCTATGAGGCGATGGCAGACGCCGTGCTCGCCTCGCGCGAGGCCGGGCTCCGCGTGGGCTCGGGCTCGGACCTCATCGGGCCCGACCAGCGAGACCGTGGCCTGGAGCTCATACTGAAATCCGAGATCATCGGGCCCATGGAGGCCCTCATCTCTGCGACCCGAACGAACGCGGAGATCATCGGCATGGGAGACTCGCTCGGAACGCTCGAGGAGGGCAGGATCGCCGACCTGATCGCGATCGATGGCAACCCGCTCGACAAGCCCGAGCTCTGGAACGAGCGTGAGAAGATCCTGCTCGTGGTGAAGAGCGGCGAGGTCGTCAAGGACCTGCGCGCCTAGTGATCACGCGCCGCGACATGCTGACGGCCATCGGAGCAGGGGGAGCAGGCTACCTTGCGGCCGGGTTGGGGGAGCCGGAACCGGACAGGAGAGCCAGCGTGTCAGAAGTGACCTCCGCCCCGCTTGTTTCCTCCGACCGGTTCACGATGAAGTCCCAGCACGTCGGCGACAGCTACGAGATATCGGTGGCGCGTCTCCTCTCGTTGTCGGGCCCGACGCCAGAGCGCGGCCGCATTCTCTACGTGCTCGATGGGAACATCACCTTTGCCAGCATCGCGGAGCTCGCACGTCTGCTTGCAAGCGACGGGACCTCGCCGATCGAGTCGCTGCTTGTCGTGGGCATCGGGTACCCGGTTGCCGAGGAGCTGCTCGACTCCGGGGTCCTACTCCGCATTCCCGGCGTGGTTCGCGATTACTCGCCGCCCGGCACGCCGGCGCCGGAGTTTCTCAAACAGGCCATCGGTGCGGACCTCGAGGTGGGCGGAGCCGACCGTTTCCTTCGCTTCATCGAGGAGGAGCTCGATCCGCGCATCCGCGAGAGCTATCCGGCCGTTCAGGCTAAAGCCGGGCTCCTGGGAGGCTCGTACGGCGGGCTCTTCGAGCTGTACGCGCTGTTCTCGCGCTCGCCTCTCTTCGACCGCTACATCATCGGGAACCCGGCCGTGTTCGGGGAGAGGGACGTCCTCTTTGACCTCGAGGAAGCCCGATCCGGCGAGCCATTCGACGCCATGGCGTACATCGCTTTGGGCGAGCTCGAGCAGGCCGAGCCCGACGGTCCGTTCCAGGTGCTCGTGGCCAACTACCACAAGCTCGTCCGCCTGCTCGAGGAGCGCCGCTATCCTGGGCTCGTGTGGAGCCACGAGGTGCTCGAGAACGAGACCCACCTCTCGGCGTTTCTGGTGACGGCGAGCCGCGGGCTGCGCAGGCTGTACGCGGTCTAACAAGCGGCGGCAGACAGCATGACTGAAGAGATTCCGGCTGATCTGCCGGAGATGATCCGCGATCACCTCGACGCACCTTGTCTTCGAGCGGTGGTAGGCTTCCGTAGAGGAGGCCTCGCATGGCGCTCTCATACGACAACGTCGTCGACGCCGATGGGCACATCCTCGAGCCACTCGATCTGTGGGAGCGCTACATCGATCCTCCGCTGCGCGAACGCGCGCTGCGGCTGACCGTGCACGGCGATCGCGAGGTGATCGAGATCGGGGGAAAGCCGTCCCGGTTCCTGACCCCCTCCGGCCTCAACATCCTCGGTGGTGGCATGGGCAAGTCCGGTGAGGAGCTGGGGGTGCTGTCGAGCCTCGACTACCTGGCTGGCGCGCCCTTCGGATCGACCGATCCAAAGGAGCGGGTCGCGCTCCTCGATCGCGAAGGGCTGGCCAAGGCCATCCTCTACCCGACCCTTGGCCTGACCTGGGAGTGCGAGCTCGAGGACCCGGAGCTCCATTTGGCCTACGCGCGCGCGTACAACCGCTGGATCTGCGAGTTCTGCAGCGACACCGCCGGGCGTCTGGTCGCCATCGCGCACATCTCGCTCGTCGATCCCGGGGAGGCCGCAGCGGAGCTCGAGCGTTCCGTCCGCTCCGGGGCAAAGGGGGCCTTCCTCTCGCCCTACACGCTCACCCGGATCCCGCACGCGCACACGGAGCACGACCCGTTCTGGGCGAAGGCCCAGGACCTCGGTGTGCCCGTCGCGATTCACCCCATGTCAGAGCACCCGAAGATCCGCACGTACCAGCGCTTCGACGGCATGAAGCAGGCCCGCTGGATGCAGAACGCGCTCGGCATGCAGGGTCCGCAGCAGGCCTTCTACGGGCTGTTCCAGTGGGGCCTCTTCGATCGCTTCCCAGCGGTCAAGACGATCGTGCTCGAGTCGGGCGCGGGCTGGATCGGGGCCTCTCTCGACCGCATGGACGCCACGTACGAGACAAGCCTCGGCGACAGCGTGCCGCTCAAGGAGAAGCCGAGCTTCTACTTCCGCCGGCAGTGCTGGATCTCCGAGACCCCGACGAGACGGCCCTCCCGCTCATCATCGACCACGTCGGAAACGACCGCTTCTTCTGGGCCACCGACTTCCCCCACTTCGATCATCCCGAGAACTACATGGACGAGCTCGAGCGCCTGGTTTCCGGGCTCTCGGAGACGACGGGCAGGAACCTTCTGGGCGACGCGGTCACCACGGCCTACGATCTGTAGAATCGAGCGTAGGAGGACCCATGCAGCCTGTCCCCGTTCTCGCGGTCGACGAGATCGAGCTGTCGTCGAGCGACTTCTGGAGGCGTCCGCTCGAGGAGCGCGAGGGCGCGTTCCAGACCCTTCGGCGCGAGCGGCCGATCTCCTTCCACGCGGAGCCCGAGACCATCCTCGAGGGCCTCCCGCAGGGCCCCGGCTACTGGGCAGTGACACGTCACGCCGACGTGCTGAAGATCAGCCGAAACGCGCAGCTCTACTGCTCCGGGAAGGGCACGAACATTGGCGATCTGCCCCAGCCGTTCCAGGAGTTCTTCGGGTCGATGATCAGCATGGACGACCCCAGGCACGCGCGGCTGCGACGAATCGTCTCGCGTGGCTTCACGCCGCGCATGATTCGTCAGACGGAAGAGGACGTGGCGCGGATCGCGACGCGCGTGATCGACGCCGTGATTGAGCGCGGGGAGTGCGACTTCGTCGGGGATATCGCCGCTCCGTTGCCGCTCTGGATCATCTGCAACATGATGGGCATTCCCGAGAGCCAGCATCAGTTCGTGTTCGACCGCACAAACGTGATCCTGGGGGCCACTGATCCCGAGTACGTGTCCGAACCGGAGAAGCTCGTTCCCGCGCTGCTCGGTGCTGGCGCCGAGCTCGCCCAGCTGGTGCAGGAGTTGGGTCGGGAGCGTATCAAGAACCCGACCGACGACCTGACCTCGTCACTCGTGAACGCGGAGCTCGAGGGCGAGAAGCTCGACGAGTCAGAACTCGGGTCGTTCTTCGTCTTGCTGGTCGTGGCCGGCAACGAGACGACGCGCAACGCGATCAGTCACGGGATGAAGGCGCTCTCCGATCACCCGGAGCAGCGCGCGAAGTGGGCGGCGGACTTCGAGAGCATGGCTCCTACCGCGATCGAGGAGATCGTGCGCTGGGCGACCCCCGTCATCTACTTCCGGCGCACGGCGACGCGCGACACCGAGCTCTCGGGCCAGAAGATCCGCGAGGGCGAGAAGGTGGTGATGTTCTACAACTCGGCGAACCGCGACGAGGCGGTATTCGACGAGCCGCATCGCTTCGACATCACGCGCAGCCCGAACGAGCACGTCGGCTTCGGCGGGCCGGGGGCCCATTTCTGCATGGGAGCCCACCTCGCCCGGCGCGAGATGCTCGTGGCCTTCCGCCAGATCTTCCAGCGCCTGCCCGACCTCCGCGTGAGCGCGGACCCGGAACGCCTGGCGTCGAACTTCATCCACGGCCTGAAGCGCATGCCGTGCGAGTTCACACCCGGCAGACCGCTCGCGCAGACCTAGTTCCTCCCGCCTCGCAACGGGCGCCAAGACGGTCCGTGAACACCCGCTCTGTTGTCCTTCATACGCACCGTCGCTGATTGGCTCGAATGGTGGGTCGGGTGGCGCGGCCCCGCTCGCTTGGTGGAGTTCTCTGTCGGGCGGAAACTCGAGTGAAACCGACACCGAGCCCTCTGAAACACCACTAATCTAAAGAAAGCCGCTATCAACACTGATTGGTGAACATGTGAAGAGGTTGGACCGACAGCTCGTGCTTGACCTACGGGCTCAAGCCCGTCATGGCGGCTGGCGCAACGGTGCCGGGCGTAGGCCCGGACCGAATCCTCGGGTTCGGCACGAGAGTCGGCCGACTCTCTCGTCGCGACATCCCTGCCACGTGACGCTGCGGCTGCGCGCGGGTGTTCCGTCGCCACGAGCTCCGGCCTTTGTGAGGGCGTTCGAAGCTTCGCTCGTGGGTGGTTGCGACCGGGGGGACTTCCGCCTGGTGCACTACGCGCTCTTGCGGGACCATGCGCACGTCATTGTCGAGGCAAGGGATCAGTACGCGCTCGGTCGCGGGATGAAGTCTCTTGCTAAGAGGATGGGATGGGCGATGCGTCGAGCGTTCGGGTGGCGGGGCCGGCTGCTGGCGGACCGATACCATCTGCGGATACTGAAGACGCCGCGCCAGGTTCGGAATGCGATCCGGTACGTTCTGCTCAACGCGGCGCGGCATCGCCGCAGGGCGCTCCAGGAGCTGGATCCCGCTTCATCGGGGCGCTGGTTTGACGGTTGGAAGAGGAGTAGGGCGCGAGTCGAGTGTCGTCCGGATTCTCGATCGGTTGCCGCCCCCCACACGTGGCTGCTGGCCCAGGGGTGGCGGCGGCATGGGCTACTCGATCCATGGGACGTGCCTGGGGGAGCGCGCGCTTCGCCCTGGCTGAAGGTGTAGTCGACGGGGTCCGGTCGCGGAGATGATGCTGATGCCCTTGAACGCCCTAGGCTCTGCGTCCGGGGCGTCGTGGCGCTCGACTCCCTCTTCATCGGAGGTTTAGCCGCTCGCGGCTTCCGCCCCGGCGATTCGTCCGAACACGGCGCCGGAAACCAGGCCGGTACCACCCGGGTAGTTGCTGTGGAAGAGTCCGCCCACCATCTCACCGCAACCGTAGAGGCCGGGGATCACGTTGTTGGCCACGTCGATGACCTGGGCGCGTTCGTTGATCCGCAGCCCTCCGAACGTGAACGTGATGCCGCCGGTGACGGGGTACGCCCTGTACGGCGGCGTGTCGAGGGGTTGGGCCCAGTTCGATTTGTCGATCGCCAGTCCCCGGGTCCTGAGCCCGTCGAGCTTGACCGGATCGAAGCTGCCCGTGCGCGACGCCGAGTTGTAGGCAGCGATCGTCTTCGAGCACGCCTCATGGTCTACATCCAGCTGCGCCACGAGGCCTCCGAGGCTGTCCGCATGGACGGGTCGGCTCGTCTTGTAGCGCGGCTCCAGGAAGCCGGCGACCTTGGAGTCGAAGATCTGGTAGGCGTAGCCGCCCGGCTCGTTGAGGATGATGCGCCCCATCTTCGCGTACGTGTACCACTGGAAGTCCTCGCCCTCGTTGCAGAAGCGCTCTCCCCGCCGATTGACGAGAATCCCGAACGGGTACGACAGCCGGTTGGTCTGGTCCGTCAGCTTGCGGTCGCCGTAGGGCGGCGCCTCGAGGCTGATGGGCGTCGAATGGCAGCCGGTCCACTGACCGAAGGGAAGCGCGCCCACGTCTAGCGCCATCCGCAGGCCATCGCCCGTGTTGAACTGCGTACCGCGCACCTTGGCGTGATCCCACGGAGGGCCCAGATAGCGAGCCCTCCACTCGGGATTGGCCTCGAAACCGCCGCAGGCGAGTACAACGGTGTGCCCCGAGAGATCTTCAAGGCCCCCCGGGCCCATCGTTCGAACACCGGTCACGCGTCCGGAGTGCTCTAGCAAGAGCTGCACCCCGCGCGTGCCGTAGCGCACCTCGACTCCGTGGTGAGCCAGGGTCTGGAACCACATTCGGGAGAGTCCGATTCCCATTGCGACGGCGCGCACGACTGCCCCTGTGGGCCACTTGAGCTCGCCGTCCACTTTGATCGCGCTCAGGGCTACGGCCGCCTCGAGCTCGATGCCTGTGCCCTTCATCCATTTGACGGTGTCGAACGATTTCGAGATCAGGATCTCGGCGAGATCTTCTGCGGTGCGGCCCTCTGTAACGCGTTGGAGATCGTTCCAGTAGTCGCCTCCCGTGTACGCCGTGACTCCCTTCAGAAACCCCGGCGCCTGCTTCTCTACATCGGGAATGAGCTGCAAGAGGTCCTCGGCGCCTTCGAAGGCGACGCGGAGCAGGCCGCCGCTGTAGTGGGTATTCCCACCGCGCAGATCCTCCTGGGCCTTCTCCAGTACGATGACTCGCTTCGCGCCCAGCTGGCGCGCGGAAACCGCGGCAGCGCAGGCCGCGTTTCCGGCCCCGACGACGATCACATCGTAAGAGTCCATGCGGCCTCCGGTAGCGCTCAGCTCGAATCGCCGACGTATCTCTTGGCGCGGGCGAGATGGTCCGCGGTGCGGACGATCTCTTCGCGTTCCGCGAAAGAGGTCATGCGATCCGAGATCGCCTGTGTGTTGCCGTCGCGGCGGATGCTCGCCAGCGCCTCGTTGATCGCGAACAGGGCCGCCCGCTGTAAATCGGATGGAACGATCACAATGCGATACCCCAGCGCGTTCAGCCGCGCCAGCTGCACCACGGGTGTCTTCCCGCCGTGGAACATGTTGATGACCTTGGGGTACGGAAGGGCGTGGGCGATTGCTTCAATTTCGCGCTCCGTGGTCGGTGCCTCCACGAAGATCATGTCGGCGCCCGCTTCCATGTACCGATGAGCCCGCTCCACGACGGAGTCGAACGTTTCCACGGCAAGCGCATCCGTCCGCGCGACAATCACGAAACTGGCAGCGCGGCGTGCGTCGCACGCGGCGTGTAGACGCTGGACCATTTCCGCTGGGCTGACCACGGTCTTGTCCTCGTAGTGGCCGCACCGCTTGGGAAAGGCCTGGTCCTCGATATGAAGGCCGGCCACGCCTGCATCCTCGAACATCCGGACGGCGCGGTGGACGTTCAACGGGCCGCCGTACCCCGTATCCGCATCCGCAAGCACCGGGATCTGAACCGCGGCGGTGATACTTCTCACCCTGCCTACGACCTCGTCCACGGAGAGGAGGTTCAGATCCGGCAGTGCCGCGCTGCGAGAGATGGCACCCCCGCTGGCGTAGACCAGCCGAAACCCCCCGCGCTCGACCATGCGTGCGGAGAGCCCATCCCAGACCCCCGGCGCGACCAGCGCGTTGTCCCGTTCGATCAATTGGCGCAGAGAGGAAGCGGCGGTCACGACGCGACCCCGCTCCCGCGGGCTTTGCGCCCGCCGCTGTCCGCAGACGAGGGGACGTACACCTCCCCGGCCATCAACCGGCGCGCGGTACGAACGACGCTGACACGTTGAGCCCTCCATTGCGTCTGGCGATCCACCTTCGCAGACACGGTGGAGATTCCCGAGGGATGCCCGATGCGAAGGTCATCCGAAGTGCGGATTCCAGCAACTTCGTGCGGCAACGTTCCTTCGATACGCGCGGCTACCGCCAGACACATGGCTGTCGTCAGCGGCACCGCTCGGTGGGGAAGACCCATGGAGATCGCGCGCACCATCAGGTCCATGTCGGGAGCGGAGAGCTCGCTTCCGTCGAGACTCGGTCCATGCGCAGCCTTCGCCACTAGCAGAAGCTTGGGGGTCGCCGGAAAATCGCGGCGCACCTCTTCCTCGGTTCCCAATCCGATGGCTACCCCGGCCGCGACGCGGATCGCCTCGAGCCTGCGTAGAAGCAGGGTGTCCGCCTGTAGGAGGTTGGGCTGCTCCGTGGCCTTCAGTCCCACGTCACGAGCCCGGACTGTCACTACGGGCGTCGTTGCGTCGACGATCGATACCTCGTAGGCCCCCCAATCCTTCACCTTCAGCGTCTCGCGCACGGTCCCAGTGGGCAGGAGGCTGCCCGTGACCGCGCCACCTGGATCCAGGAAGTCGAGCCGAACGGGCGCTCCACGGCCCGCGACGCCGGGAATGGCGAGGTCTCCGTCAACCTCCGCCCGATCCCCTACCAGGCCGAACTCGGAGCGCACGATCTTGCTGGTATTCGTATTGAGCATTCGCAAGACCGCGCGGTCGCCCGATACGCGGACGAGCCCCTCGTCGACTGCGAACGGCCCGACTGCAGAGGAGAGGTTCCCGCAGTTGCCGGAGTAATCCACCACGGCGCGATCCACTGCCACCTGACCAAACGTGTACTGGACGTCGATGTCCGGCGCGTCCGACGTGGCCACGACCATGACCTTGGAGAGCGAGGAGATCCCGCCACCCAGACCGTCGAGCTGGCGCTCGTACGGGTCGGGGCTCCCGAGTGCGGCCAGGAAGAACTGGGTGCGGGCGGCCGGCTCCTCCGGTAGATCGGAATCCCGAAAGAAGAGCCCCTTGCTTGTTCCGCCGCGCATGAAGACGGCCGGCAGACTGATTAGTGGAGCCACTGTGATTCCGTCACGCCCCTAGGTGGTCGCAGCTTCGAGTGTCAACTGTGCTTGACTCCTGACGACCAACTCGAGCGAACTGGTCAAGCGAGCGTGTCGAGCCGGTAGGCGCGCGCGGCAGTATCGTGGAACAGGTCCCTCTTCTCGTCGGTAGAATAGCCCGCGGCGATCCGCTTGAAGGCGTTCCACAAGACGACATAGCCGGCTCCCCGCTTGTCGACCGGGAAGTTTGACTCGAACATGCACCGACTGGGGCCAAACGCTTCGATGACGTAGCGGATCGGCTCCTCCCAGGGGTCGGCGAGCTCTTCAGAGGTAGGGGGCGCATCCCGCTTGTCCCAGCGAAAGCCCATCATCGGCATGCCGATGCCGCCGACCTTCAGGTAGGTGTTCGAGCACGATGCGAGGCTCGCCATGGCCCCCCGCCAGAGCTCGAGGATTTCCTTGCGCCGGTCCTTGTACGGGCCGGTGCCCAGGACCCCGCCGAGGTGGTTGATCACGATCGGCGTATCGGCACACGCGCGCGCGACTCCGACGAGCTCGGGCAGCTGCGGGTGATACACCATGGCGTCGTACGTGTATCCCATCGCGCCGATCCTGCGGACGCCGGCGAGATAAGCGGGGTCGTCCATAGGCGAGCTCGAACCCATCGCGAGCGGGCGGTGCGCGTCCTGGGCCGTGATGTAGCGCACTCCCCGGAACCGACCGCCGCCGGCTTCCGCGTGAGCGATGAGGACTTCTTCGACGGCGTCGCCCAGCGATACGTCGGCGTTGCCCATGATCCCGGCGATCTCGGCCTGCCCCGATGTTGCGCTTCGCTCGGCGACTTCGGCGACGAACTCGGTCTCCCCCACCGGCCGAAGGTGCTTGGGACCGCCCTTGCGGTACTGGGCCCCACACTCGAGGAACACCGTGCGCAGCACGTTGTGGCCCGCTCCCGTGTCGGCGTGTAGGTCCTCAAGAGTGTACGGCCAACCACTATGGCCGGTGTCGAGCCAGAGGTGGTGGTGGGGGTCGCAGATCGGGAGCTCGGGCTCGAGGGCTTCCTCGTGCACCTGGGCGATCCACGTCGCGTGTTCGTCGCCGGATCGATCGGCGGCCATCGCTAGGAACCTCCTAGAGCGCCCGCTCGCTCAGCTGCTGGGTGATTGTTGGCCTGCTGGATGGCCAACGATGGTCAGCGTCGGGTTCTCTGCCACCCCGGTCGTGAACTGCCTAGGATACACCCGGATGCGAGGTCAGACGTCGATCCCAGCCTCGCGAAAGATCTCCTGCGTGTGCTGGCCGAGCTTCGGTGGGCCGCGCCGCACCGATGCCGGGCTCGCGGGCAGCCGCCACGGGGCGCGCACGGTCCGGAACGTGGCGTCGTCGCCGGTGTCGACGTCGCACAGGGCAGCGAGCGCGCGGACCTGCGGGTGCGACGTGATCTCGGCGTAGTTGGTATACGGGACCGCGTCGCCGTCTACCGCGTGGAAGAGCTCGAGCAGCTCTTCGGTCTTGCGCTGCTTGAAGGCGCCCTCCCAGACCGGCTTCGCCTCGACGGCATGGCGGCCGAGTGGGGCGGCGTCGCGGCCAAAGTGGCCGAAGCGCTCGTCGACGGTGTGATCCTGCAGCCCGAGCGACAGCATCAGAGTGTCGAAGTCCTCGCTGTCGCCCCGGCGCAGGCCGAAGAAGATGCGCCCGTCCGCGGTCTCGTAGCCCGTCTCCGGCGGGTTGGTGTAATGGTCAAGGTGGAAGCCCCACCAGTCGTCGGGGTTCGACATCGCCGTCCACATGATCCCGCGCAGGTGCAGGAGCGTGCCGAGCATGCTGACCGCCACGCGCTGCCCGCGTCCGGTTCGCGCGCGGGCGAGCAGAGCGCCGATCACCGCCTGGGTCGCGAAGATGGCCGTGTTCAGGTTGGCGATGTCGGCACCGACGCGCACGGGCGGCTCCCCGATGCGGCCGAGCGAGCGCGTGTACTCGGCCATGGCCTGGATGACGAGCTCAGCGCCGGGCTGGTCGGCCTGTGGACCCTCGTCGCCGTACGCGCTGATCGAGCAGATGATGAGCTCGGGGTGTGCGGTGCTGGCCCGCCCGGGGTCGAGTCCGAGCTCGGCCATCCGCCCCATCCCCAGGTCCTCGACCAGCACGTCCGCGCGGGCGACGAGTCGCGCGAGCGCCGCGCGACCGGGCCCGCTCTCGAGGTCGACGACCGCGCTGCGCTTGTTCCGGTTCAGCGCGAGGAAGAGCGCGCTCTCGTCCCCGAGGAACGGCGGGCCCATGCGCCGCGCTGCGTCGCCGCTCGGGGGCTCGAGCTTCACGACATCGGCGCCCGCGTCGCCAAGGCGCAGGGTCGCGAAGGGGCCGCACAGGCCCTGCGTCAGGTCGAGCACGCGAATGCCGTCGAGAGGGCCTGGCATCACTTGATCCCGAACTCGGCCAGTACCTGCTCGGTGTGCTCGCCCTGCAAGCCGCCGGGCCGCACCGGATCGGCGGGCGTGCGTTCGAAGCGCCAGGGCACATTCTCTACCCATAGCCGCCCCCAGTGCGGCGTGTCGAGCTCCAGCAGGTGGGCGTTGGCCGCGACCTGCGGGTGTGTGCGGATCGCGTCGAAGTCGAGGATGCGGCTGTTCGGCACGCGCTCCCGTGTGAGACGCAGCGTCCACCACGCCGCAGCGCGCGAGGCGAAGCACTTGGCGAGGACTGTCGAGAGCTCCGTGCGGTGGCGCACGCGCGACGGGTTGTCGGCGAAGCGCGGCTCGTCGACGAGGCCCTCGACCCCGAGTGCGCGGCAGAAGCGCGGCCACTGGTCGTCCGAAACGACGCCCACCGCGAGCCAGACGTCGTCCCGGCAGCGAAACGCCTCGTGTGGCGCCGTGGTCGCGGCGGCACTCCCGCTCGGTTGCGGAGGGGAGCCCGTTGCGAAGAACTCTGCGAGCCGACTGGTCTGAAGCGACAGGGCGGACGTGAGCATCTCGACTTCGACGTGCTGCCCCTCGCCCGTGCGCTCGCGGTGGAGCAGCGCGAGCAGCACCGCCTCGACGATGGTCGAGGAGGTCGTAAGGTCGAGGTGCGCCAGGTGGCGGTACATCTCACCCTGCGAGCCGGGAGGGCCGCTGATGCTGCCGAAGCCGCTGAACGCCTGCAGCAGCGGATCGACGCCGGCCTCGGTGGCCATAGGACCCGTGTTCCCGTAGGCGGACGCCGAAAGGTAGACGATCTGCGGGTTGATCTTGCGGACGGCCTCGTAGCTGAGCCCGAGGCGCTCGACAGCGCCGGGGCGCATGTTCTGCAGGAAGATGTCGGACACCTCGACGAGGCGCCGCGCCTTCTCGCGGTCTTCGTCGCGCTTCAGGTCGAGCACGATCTGCCGCTTGTTGTGGTTGACCGAGATGTACAGGGCGCCCGTGCCGTGGATTCTCGGAGGGATGCCGTGCGACATGTCTCCGGCGGGCGACTCCACACGGATCACGTCGGCACCGAGCTGAGCGAGCAGCTTCGACGCCCACGGCCCGACCGCCACCAGGGTCAGGTCGAAGACGCGGACTCCGTCGAGCACGCCCGCCACATCAGCCCCCTACGGGTCTGAACTTGGCGAGGGTCACGCCCTCGACCACGGTGTCGTAGACGATCTCGACGGGAAGCCCGATCCGGATCTCATCTTCGGCGACGTCGACCAGGTTCGTCAGAAGACGCGGTCCCTCGTCGAGTTCGACCTCGGCCACGTTGTAGGGTAGCTCGTCGGCGAAGGACGGGAAGTAGGCCTGGTGGAACACGACCCAGGAGCTCACCCGACCCCGGCCCGAGAGAGCGCTCCAGGTGTGATCCTCCGACCAGCACGCGGGGCACCAGGGGCCGGGGGGATACCAGACACGGCTGCACTTGTTGCAGCGCTGCAGGCGGAGCTCCCGACGGACGAGCCCCTCCCAGTACGGGCGATTCAGGTTGGAGACCGCGGGCAGCGGCTTGGTGTAGTCCGCGCTCACGCCGCGCTCCGGTAGATCAGCGAGTCGCCGTAGGAGTTGGCCCACTGCACGACTTCCGCCCCCTCGATCTGTCGCACGCCGCACTCGCCGCGCAGCTGCCGCGCGATCTCGACCTGGTGGTTCCAGCCCAGGATGTGGCCGTCGGAGAGCAGCCCGCCGTGCGTGTTCATCGGGAGCGCCCCGCCCAGCTCGATCCGGCCGTCCTGCGTGAAAGCGGCGGCCTCGCCAGGCTTGCAGAACCCCCAGCGCTCGAGCGCGATCCAGGCCAGGATCGAGAACGCGTCGTAGGTGAAGAGCGCGTCCACTGCGGCGCGTTCCAGGCCGGCCATGCGATATATGGGCGCCGGCTCCGCGGCGTGGGGCGCGCTCTCCTGCTGAGCAATCCCGAAGCCGGGGTAGCTCCAGATGAACTCGTCGCGCCCGGCCGGCAATCCCTGCATGCCACTGATCAGCACCGCGGGCTTGCGCAGGTCGCGGGCCCGCTCGGCGGACGTCACGATCACACAGGCGGCACCGTCGTTGACCTGGCAGTAGTCGAGCAAGTGGAGCGGCGCGCACACGAGGCGTGAGGCCTGGTGGTCTTCGACGGTGATCGGCTCGCGCCACATCGCGGTCGGGTTGAGCGACGCGTGGCGGCGAAACGCGACGGCCACCGAGGCCAGGTCGCGGCTCGTGGCACCGTAGCGCTCGAAGTAGGCGCGGGCGACCAGTGCGGCGCCCGCGCCGGGAGACGTCATGCCGTAGACGGGATCCTCGCCGTGGCCTCCTCCGCCTTCGCGTGCGCCCTCGCGGTCACCCGAGCCACCGAATCGGGGACGACGCGAGCCCGTGAAGCTCACCGACGCCATGCATGCGACGACTTCGGCAAGGCCGGCGGCGACGCTCATGGCCGCCTGCTGAATGCATGTGGCCGTGAAGCGGCCGTGCGCCCAGGTCTGGCTGTACATCCGCAGCTGCAGTCCGAGCGTGTGCGCGAGCGTGTCCGCGTCGGCGCCGCTCGGCGTGCCGAAGCTCACGATCAGCCCGTCGACGTCGCCCGGCGCGAGGCCCGCATCGTCGACCGCTGCGCGGAGGGCGTCGGCGCCCAGGTCGATTGCGCTCCGGCCCAGTCGCCTCCCGTATGCGGACAAGCCTACGCCGCAGATCGCAGTCCGGTCTCGCAGGTCGGATCCGTCCATGTGCACCTCGTGCCCGCTCAGTTGAACGTGATGACCGTCCGCGTGACCTCGCCGGCCTCCATTGCTCGGAATGCATCCTCGACGTCGTCAAGGGCGACGTGCCGGCTGACCATGGAGTCCAGGTCGAGCCGCTTCTGCCGGTAGAGCTCGAGGTAACGCGGCGCGTCGAGGTGAAAGCGGTTCGAGCCCATCATGCAGCCGATGATCCGCTTTTCGAGGAAGAAATGACCCGGAGTGAGCTGGAGCTTCTGGTCCGGCGGGATCGCGCCCACGACAGTCGCCGTGCCGCGCGGCCCCAGGCAATAGAAGCACTGCTCGACCAGGCCGACGTTGCCCACCGCGTCGAACGAGTAGTCGACACCGCCGTCGCTCAGCTTCTTGATGGCCCGTACGACGTCGCCATCCGTTGCGTTGAGAGTGTCGGTTGCGCCGAAGTGGCGAGCCGTCTCGAGTTTTCGATCCAGAAGATCGACGGCGATGATCTGGCGCGCTCCGGCGAGGCGCGCCCCCTGGATGATCGAGATGCCAACGCCGCCAGCTCCGAACACCGCGACCGAGGAACCGGGCTCCACGCGCGCGGTGTTCAGCGCGGCACCCACACCCGTCATGACGGCGCAGCCGACGAGTGCGGCCGTCTCGAGCGGCAGGTCGTCGTCGATCTTCACCACCGCCCGCTCGTGGAGGAGCATTCGCTCCGCGAAGCCGGCGAGGTCGGCAAACTGGTAGATCTCGGAGCCGGACTGCGACAGGCGGGGTGGCTCGTCCGCGCCCCGTCGACAGGCTCGGCGGTTCACGCACAAGTGTCTGTGGCCCCGCAGGCACTGGGGGCAGTCTCCGCAATACATCGACGTGCACGCGATGACGTGGTCGCCGGGCGCCACGAGCTTGACGCGCTCCCCGACCGCCTCGACTACGCCAGCGGGCTCGTGGCCCGGGATGCAGGGGCTCGGCCCCGGGATCGAACCCTGCACGAAGTGCAGGTCGCTGTGACACACCCCACAGGCCGCAGTCCGGACCAGCACCTCCTCCGGGCCCGGATCGGCGATCTCCACCGACTCGATGCTGAGCGGTACTCCGACCCCTCGAAACACCGCGGCTTTGATCTTCATGGGTGTGGGCACCCTGCACCTCCAGCTCGAATGTCCCCGAACTATACACCCACGTCTCTGACAGCAGGTACCTGTTCTTGTACCGGGGGTTGACGGACGACTGACCCCAGGCCATTGGAATTGGACGTCGGCAGAGGCCGATCCGGTGTAGAATCGACGGAAGCGACGCGACACATCGAGGGGTAACCGAGCCATGGGCGATTATCTATACGCGGGTACAGCGCAGTTCATTCCAGGTCGAGGTGCGGGGCCAGGGGCCCTCTTCCGCCGCGCCTTCACCGAGGAGTCGTGGCAGAAGCTCTCGCTTGCCGCAGACGTAGAGGTGCGCGGTGTGTCGGTCCATCCCGACAAGGCGAACATCATCTACGCGGGAACGCAGTACGGCGTTCACTTGAGCGAAGACTGCGGTGACAGCTGGCGCCACCTGCCTGTGGCGGGCGAGGACGTGACGGTGTGGTCGATCGTGTTTCACCCGGGCGATCCCACCATCATGTACGCTGGGACGGGTCCTGCAGGCGTGTATCGCAGCCACAATGGCGGCCGGTCGTGGCAGTCGCTGCCGACACTGACGCCTGCGGGTGCGGTCGAGATGGGGTTTCCGAATCGCGTCACGCGCATCGCCATCAATCCGGCGGATTCAGACGAGATCTACGCCGGCATCGAGGTGGCGGGGGTGATCAGGAGCGCGGATGCCGGAGAGTCCTGGCAGGATTGCTCCCGCGGGCTGCTCCGACTGGCCCAGCAGGATCACCTGAAGAGCGCGATCGGGAGCGACTCCCAGTCCGAGGGGATGGTCGACTGCCACGCGATGGCTGTCTCGAAAGGACGCGTGTTCCTCGCCAACCGGATGGGGCTGTTCGAGAGCGCCGATCGGGGCGAGACCTGGACCGACCTCCAGATCGGTCGCTTCTCACCCTTGACCTACGCACGCGATGTGCGCGTAGCCCCTTACGATACCTCCACGCTGCTCGGCGCGTTCAGCGGGGCTGCGTTCAGCGACGCCGGCTCGGTCTGCATCAGCCAGGACCTCGGTCAGTCGTGGCGGCGCTTCGATCGGGGCGTGGGAGTGAAGGGCACCGCCATGATCATCGCCGCGAGCGCCGACGCCCCGAATCGCGTGTCGTTTGCCACGCGGGGCGGGCAGGTGTTCACGACCAGCGATTCCGGAGCGTCGTGGAGTGAGCATCCACTTCCGGACGGCAGCCAGGATGTCTACGCGCTCGCCTGCTGAGCGTATTGCCCCGCGGCGAGCTCTGGTAGTTTCGCAAAGCTAGCGACTAGTCCTGATCTGCCATCGAGGTGACGCGAAGCGCGAGCAGCGTGAGCTCGCCAGCTCCGCGCAGGGTCAGCACCGGACGCAGAGCTCCCGACAGGCTGCCGTGTGCGTGCACCAGGCTCCGATCGAACAGATACCCCTTCCAGTGGCCGCCGATTGCAGAGAGCGCGAGTTGGATGCTGCCTTCCTGTAGTGCGGGTGTACCTTGGTCGAGCAGCTCGCGGGCGCCCTGGCGGGATCGCACCAGCGCGAGGTCTCCAGTGGACTCGCGTTCGAGAGTCAGGCCGTCCTCCTGCTCGAGCGCAAGCACACCGAGTCCCACCGTGCCATCGAAGCCGGCCACGTCGAGGTCGCCTTCAACTCGAACATCCCCAAAGCGCTCGGGGAGAAGCAGGCTCCCCTCCCCGGTGGCCCGGAGCCGTAGGCCCGGGCCACCCGGCAGCACCTGGACCTCGAGGGCGCTAGCGCCCGAGAGCTCGAGAACGCGCCCCAGTGCGGTGACATCACCCGGGATGGGAGTCCATGTCCAGGATCCGTCTGCTACGCGAACGAGGTCGGGTGGCGGGCTCGGGCGCGGTTCAGCCGCGAGCCTGGCCCTTTCCGGCTCGGGATTCTGCTGGGGGACGTGTGTCACGGCGACCGCGTGCTGAAACACCAGCGCGCCTCCGAGATCGGCGGTGCGCAGGATGAGGGGCTGTACGCCGAGGCCGGCCGCAACACCCAGCCAGGCCAGCGGGCGACCGCCCCAACCAAAGATGGTGCCGGTGCGCAGGAGCGCGACCGCCCCGAGGCCGAGGAGCGCCCACCAGGCGAAGTCGCTGTGCAGACCAACCGCGCGCTCCGCCGCTGGAGCGAGCATCCCGAGACTCTCCTCGGCCTTCTCGCCGGCCAGGTAGGCGGCGAGTCCCCCGCCCGCCGCGAGCCACCAGAGTGCGACCGCCGAGCTTCGCCACTCTCCTTGGCGCGCGAGTGACACGAGGTCGAAGACGAGCGCTACACCCGCCAGGGCGATGGGAAAGTGGACGAGCGCGGGGTGCAGATTCGGAAGCGCTGTCCCATCGAGAAGTGTTTCGAACACGTGTTCGTGCCTCCTCGGCCATCGGCCTGGGTTCAGCTATAGATCGACGGCGCGAGTCTCCGTTGCGGTGTAGATACCTCGCTCCTCCCACACGCGAAAGTCGACCTCGGCTCCACGGTCGATTCCATCGAGCAGCCCCAGCGGACGTGGTCAGTGATGGCGGGGACTTGGAGCTGACGTCGGGGGTTGGCCAGACGGGGAACCCCCCAGGCACACCTTCCGCAGGCGGTGATATGCGGTTCTTGCCCCTGGGTCCATTGGCACCTGCCGAAGCGCAATCAACGCATCAAGGCAGGGCGTTTCGTACTCGAGTGGGGATGAGGCGCTCACACGAGCTGGCACACTGTCATCGGACGGGCCCCTCCTCCGAGTCGTGGGAGTGGGTGGATGTCTCGAGTGAGAGTGCCAGAGTCGGTCTCCGTCCCGATGCTCCAACGCTTCGTGGAGCACCGACCACTCATCGTGTCCCACAGCCAGTTTCCGCAAGCGTCCGTCGGCCTCTCCGTCATGCTCCAATCTATCGAGCATCTCGCCGGCTCTCTCCGTCCCGATCGCCTTCTCTGCCGCCCTCCGGAGGTGGAAGAACGCCTCGTGATGTTCGGCTCGACCGTAGACAGCCAGTGTTGCTCGCTCATACGTGAACCGATAGTCCGAGGGGAACTCGCGCTCGGCAGCCTCGAGTCTCCGGTCTACCACCGGCAGATCGGCCCCTGTGGCGATCTGCGCTTCAGCCGCAAGATCGCTGTATCGCTCGTCGACGACTGGCCGCACCCCGCCTGGCGTTACATTGACGGCTGCGGCGAGTGCGGCCCGGCTACGAGCTCCCCGCTCTCGGATCGTGACGTCGTAGCTCACTATCAGGTAGATGATGCTGACAGCGGCGGCGACCAACCAACCCGAGACCCCTAACGCGCGACCAGAACCCGCCATCACTGCTCTTCCAAGCTCCCCTACTGTAGGGCGCCGACGTTTCGGCGAGTGCTACGGTTCCGGGGCTCGGGCTTCCTGCAACGCGCGTTTCAAAGCCGCCGGAAACAAGGCGCAGCCGCTGGTCTGGTCGCGTCTGCGCGCCACCTTGAGGTTAGGTACAACCTCAGACGAGGAGGTGAGGAGATGTTCACGATTGGCGAGCTAGCGAAGGCGGCCGGAGTTCCGACCTCGACGGTCCGGTACTACGAGCGTGAGGGGATTCTCCGCCCAGCGGGTCGCAACGGCTCGAACTACCGCCTCTATTTCCGGGAAGACGTGGAGCGGCTCCGCTTCATCCGGGCGGCGCAGGGGACGGCGTTCACGCTGCGGGACGAGACCGAGCTCCTGCGCCCAGCGCCCTGCGGCAAGGTGCAGCGCCTCATCGAGCGCAGACTCGAGGCCGTGGCCGACCGTATGCGGGAGCTGCGCCACGTCCAGCGCGTGCTGCGGCGCTCTCTGGAGGAGTGCCACAGACACGAGCGCAGGGGCCGCTGCGGGGTGATCGACGATCTCTCCGCACGGGCGAAGGGGGGTTGACCTTAAACCAGGGTTCAAGCGCTACCTTTCTGGCCCATGAGCGGGGAAACCGCGTCTGCCGAGGTCGAGCGACTCCCGCGGCCTGGTCCCATCGGCCGAGCGGTGAGACTGCTATTTGGCCTGGCGCTCCTCTACTTCTTTGCCGGTATGGTTGCCGACTTTCCAAGGCTGGTAGACGGCGTCAACCTGGCGAACCCGATGGCCTGGATCGGCCTCGGCTTCATGCTGTACGTGATCCCAGAGGTCATCGGCATGCCGTTCTCGCGCTCGTGGCCCCGGCGACAGGTGCGTCTCGGTGTGGGCGGCCTGTTCGTCTTCGCATGCGCCGCGGATCTCGCACTTGGCGGTAGCCCCAACGGCGCCGCCTTGGGTCTCACCTTCGGCCTGCTGCTGGCGCTGGTGCTCGGAGTGGTAGGTGCGTCGCACATCGTGGCGGCTGTCGTCGCGGCTCCGGGATGAGAGCTCCGCGCCGTTCCCCACGTGCTGGGGATGATTCGCGGACGCAAGGTCGAGGAGTTCCCATGAAAGGCAGGACTGACTCGCCTGGATCGGTGGGAGAGAGCTAGGAGGTAGGCGACATGAGCAAAGCATTTGGTTGGGAAGAGGAGTGGGAGGGGGACGAGCTGGGTCACACTGCGGAGCCGGAGCACAGCACCAGACCGTGAAGATCGAACTCCTGTACTTTGACGGGTGTCCGCACCACCGACCGACGCGCGAGCTGATCGACACGACCTTGTCCGAACTCGGCCTCGACGCAGAGGTCGAGGAGACAGACGTTCGCGACCAGCGGGAAGCCGAGCGGCATCGCTTCGTCGGCGCGCCGTCAATCCGAGTGGACGGCGCTGACATTGAACCGGGCGCTGACGCGCAGACTGAGTACGCCCTGGGCCGTCGGATGTACGGGTCCTCGGGCATCCCGTCACGACGGCTCCTGAGGGTTGTTCTCGGTGGCGGCGACTGAGTGGTGAGGCCGGATGAGGGCGGAGCTGGACCATGCCTCCTGAGCGAGCACCGTCTTGTTCTTCAGCGCCAGATCGTGGATAAATAGGATGTGCCGCTGGAGACCAGAGCCCTGACGCCCACGATCGGGGGCGAGATCATCGGTGCCGACCTCATCGATCTGTCCGATGAGGAGTTCGAGGAAATCCGGCGCGCGTTCGTCGCGCACTCGGTGATCTTCTTTCGCGATCAGCCGGCACTCAGTCCCGCTCAGCAGATCGCGTTCGCGAAGCGCTTCGGGCCCGTCCACGTGCACCCTGCCGCACGCGGGCACGACGCGGAGTACCCGGGCTTGATGAAGATGCGGACCACAGAGGAGACGCGTGTGGCGGCGGGCAACCGCTGGCACTCCGATGTGTCATGCGACGAGGAGCCGCCATACGCCACCATCCTGCAGCTCCACCAGGTGCCAGCGAACGGTGGGGACACGCTGTTTGCGAGCATGTATGCGGCATACGCTGCGCTCTCGCCGCAGATGAGGGGCCTGCTGCGAGGCCTGACGGCGCACCACTCGGGAGAGGGTCCCTACCGCAAGCTCTTCAAGTTCGAGGCGAAGGACTCTGCCGGATCGTGGCCGGAGGCAGATCATCCCGTCGTGCGGCTCCATCCCGAAAGCGGCAGGCCGGGGCTCTACGTGAACAGGGAGTTCACGGAGCACCTGAACGGTCTTCCGCGTCTCGAGGCGAAGGCGCTGCTGGACTTCTTGCTCGACCACGTGGAGCAGGTCGCCTTCCAGTGCCGCTTCCAGTGGACGGAGAACGCGATTGCCGTGTGGGACAACCGCTGCGTGCTGCATCACGCCATCTGGGACTACTGGCCGGCCGAGCGCAGCGGCCACCGGATCACCGTCCGCGGCGAGCGCCCGGTCATGTGGGAGGGCGCCGCCGACGATCTGGTCGCGGAGTCTACGAACGTGCGCTTGAGTGCCTGAGGCGGGGATAGGTAGAATCAGCGGAGAGACGCGATGGGCTTCGAGATCCGACCCGCCACGCAAGACGAGATGGGCCAGCTGGGCGAGCTGTGCGGCTACAACTACGGCGGGACCTTCGGCGACGGTCCCGACAGCTTCGCCGCTACGGCCAACCGGGCTGAGTGGACGCTGTGTGCGTTCGACGGCCCCCGCATGGTCTCCAGCACCTCCGCGATCCCGTTCACCATGCGGGCGAACGGCAGGGCGATGCCTCTCGCCGGCGTGTCAACCGTCGGGACCCTGCCAGAGTACCGCCGCAAGGGTCTCGTCCGCCGGCTCACCACGCAGGCTTTTGCGGACATGCGAGAGCGCGGCCAGGCGGTTGCGGCCCTCTGGGCCTCTCAGGCCGCGATCTATCAGCGCTACGGCTACGCGATGACGACCGTTCAGCGAACGTACTCGGTCGATACCGTGGACATCGGTTTTCACGATGGAGATCCTGGCTCCGCAACGGTCGAGCGGCTCGACGTGGACGCGGGCTACGGAATCGCGAAGCAGCTCTACATCGAATACATCTCGGACAGGAGCTGTTACCTGCATCGTGCGAGGCCCCTCTGGCTCAACAATGCCTTGAAGGAGGTCGCGGCTGATGGCCCGATCCACGTCGGGATCTGCTCTGATGCGTCGGGCGAGGGACAGGGCTACGTCATCTACACCCTGCGCGCCGGGAAGCGGGATCACCCGTCCCGCGACGAGGAGATCGTCGTCCGCGATCTCGTGTGGCTCACGCTCGATGCGTACCGGAGCCTCTGGAGCTTCCTCGCCCGTCACGACCTGGTCGGCCGCGTGCTCTGGCGTTCGGCGCCGCTCGACGATCCGGCTCCCGAGCTCTTTCTGGAGCCGCGACTGCTGAATACACGCGATCACGAGGGCATCTGGCTTCGGATCGTCGACGCTGCGACGGCGCTCGAGGCTCGAGGCTACGACGAGGCGGGCGAGCTCTCGATCGAGATCGACAAGGACGACCTGGCGCCCTGGAACGGCGGTACGTATCGCGTGGCGGCGTCGCCGCAAGGGGCGGAGGTCTCGCGCTCATCGGGTCCGGCGGACGTGCAGATGTCGGTCAAGAGCCTGGCGTCGCTGTACACGGGGTTTCGCACGGCCAGAGAGCTCGCCGCCTGGGGGCTGATCTCGGGCTCCGACGACGGCATTCGGCGCGCGGACGCGCTGTTCGGGACGCGGCACGCCCCGCACTGTCCCGATCACTTCTAGTCGCGGCTCGGCTCGGTAGCGGCGACGCGCTCGGGCGTGAAGGGAGTGCGCCGCAGACGACGTCCGGTCGCGCGGAACACGGCGTTCGCGATGGCCGCTGGCGTCGGACCCGTGCTCGCCTCTCCAGCGCCCAGCGTCGGAGCGCCGGGCCGGTCGATGAGCACGCTCTCTACTTCCGGCACCTCGGCAAAGCCGAGGATGGGATAGGTCTCCCAGTCGACGCTCCGGATCCTGGTCGCGTCGAAGCGCACTTCCTCGAGCAGCGTCCAGCTCGCCGCCTGAACGAAGCCGCCCTCGAGCTGGGCGGCGACTCCCTGCGGATCGATGACCTGTCCCACGTCTCCAGCCACCACGGCACGCTCCAGGTGGATGGCGCCGGATGCCTCGACCCCGAGCTCCACGCCGACGGCCGCGTAGCCCTTGGCCCCGGCGTAGCGCGCGTACGCGATCCCGACACCGCGGCCATCCTCACTGGGTCCGGGCCAGCCGATCGCCTCGGCCGCGGCCTCCAGCACCGCGCGGGCGCGAGGATCTTCGAGATGGGCCAGGCGGAAGGCGAGGGGATCCGCGGCGGCGGCGTACGCGAGCTCATCCATGAACGACTCGATTGCAAACACGTTCGCGTAGGCCCCGAGCCCGCGCAGGGCCGAGGTGCGGAACGCCTGCGTCCGGACCAGGTTCTTCGTGATCCGCTTCCGGGGAAACGCGTACCCCGGGTTCGCGTTGCGGTGGACGCCGATCTCCGGTCCGAGCCGGGCCGGAGCTGCGAGGCGCTCGAACGGCGGGTCCAGGTGCCAGGCCCCGAGGAGTCTGCAGTCCGGCTCGCCCGGCCACGGCCGCCCGATGTGGGTCGGGCTGTAGGCGTCGTGGCTCCAGTCGATCACGCGACCGGTCGCGTCCAGGCTCGCCCGCACGTCGACCACCATCGCCGGACCGTACGGCTCCCAGCAGTGCTCGTCCTCCCGCATCAGCTGCAGGTGAACGGGTCTGCCGGGCACTGCGCGCGCCAGCAGCGCCGCGTCGAGCGCGGCATCGTCGGCGCCGTTGTGTCCGTAGCAGCCGGCGCCATCCGAATGGATCACGCGAATGGACTCGGGGGGCAGGTCCAGGACCGTGGAGACCGCCTCGCGGAACCAGGTGATCGCCTGAGCGGAGGTCCATAGGGTCAGCTGGCCGTCCCGCAGCTGTGCGGCAGCGGCGGAGGGCCCCATGCTGGCGTGCATGATGAACGGGCGCGCGTATCGCTCGTGGAGGGTGACGCGCGCGTTCGGGGGCTCGACGTACGGCTCGACCGCCCCTTCCTGCGCCGCCCCGTCGATCACGGGGTAGCTCTCCCGGGGCTGCTCGAGCAGCCACTCGACCAGGTCGCGGTCTGCCGGAAGCGGATCCGGCGAGCTCCACTCCGCGGTGTCGCGCAGCAGCTCGCGCGCCCGGACGGCCTGCTCCTCGCGCTCGGCAATCACTCCCAGGTACTGACCGTCGCGCACCACCTCCACGACCCCCGGCAAGGCCCGCACGGCAGCCAGGTCCACGCTCAGCAGGCGCGCCCCGTAGCCGGGGGGCCGCGCGACGCGCCCGAAC
The DNA here is from genome assembly GCA_965247115.1 of Myxococcota bacterium. Lineage (GTDB taxonomy): Bacteria > Myxococcota_A > UBA9160 > SZUA-336 > SZUA-336 > JAUXJB01. Next base: position 599,010 of record CBDFGR010000002.1, on the reverse strand, counting down.
AGCATGTCCGGCAGCCGCAGGTCCTGAACGAACGCACCGCCCGTGAGCTTTGCGCGCATGTCGATCCGCGGCGCGGGCTTGCCGACGATGCGGTAGGTCTCGGGCGCCTTCGGCGTCGCCTCGCCCGTGATCTTGCGGTCGAAGGGGCGTCCGCCCTGGAGCTCGCCGTAGCTGACCGAGCGCGAGGACCCTCGCGCGCGCACGACGCCGCCATCGACCTGGAGCTGGGAGAGCGGAGCGCCCAGCCGCTGGGCGGCGGCCTCCAGCATGACCTGCCGGGCCTCCGCCGCAGCGATCCGCATGGCATCGCCGCCCACCTCCATCGATGTGCTCCCGGCGGTCATTCCTTCGTCCGGACCCTCGCCGGTATCCGCCCCGTGCACCTTCACCTGGTCGAGGCGCACGTCGAGCTCCTCCGCCGCAATCCGCGCGACCGCGCTCTTGATCCCCTGCCCGATCTCCACCTTTCCGGTCGACACGATCACAGTCCCGTCGCGCTCGATGCGGATCCAGGTGTCCAGATCCGGATTGCTCGCGAGGCTCGCCGAGAGTGGTCGCCCGTTGCTCACGATCGTCAGCCCGCTCTCAGCTCTCTCCGAACTTGACGTAGTCCGTGGTGTCTTCGAGCGATTCGGGACCTTCGACGGGCAGCGGCTTGAAGTAGTTGAGGGCAGCGTTCACGTCGCCCTCCCACAACTCGCGAGGCAGCTCGTAGAGCACCTCGATGCCATTCCCGTCGGGGTCGTTGATGTACACGCTGTGCGTCATCCCGTGGTCGCCACGCACCTTGAAATCAACGCCGCACTCCTGCATATGCCGCAGCTGGTTCAGGAAGGAATCCCGATCCGGATACGCGATGGCGAAGTGATTGATCCGCCGCCCGTTGGGAACGCCCATGCTCCAGTCTGAGTCCGGTGGATCGGGCTTGTCCTGCTCGACGAGCGCAACGTCGTGGTGCTTCCCGTGCGTCGAGTAGAAGCGCATGGTCATGGGCAAGACGTCGCCGAGCTCCCCGACCTGCTCGTAACCGAGCACTTCGGTGTAGAAGCGATGAGACGCCTCCATATCGCGCACGTTCAGGACCAGATGATTCACCCCAATCGGGGTTGAGGCCTTGCTGTCGGGCATACTCCCCTCCTTCAAGTTCCCAAGTCTGAATCCCGCGCCGGACTAGGTCAACCTGGGTCCTGGCGTCCCCGGTCCGAAGTCTACATTGCTCATTCCTGCCGATGCTTTACGTTGCACTCTCCCTTGGAGAGTGGTCTTTGCCTCGCGAATCGCGCCATGCAGGCAGCCCCATACTCCTGCACCGCTGCGTACTGGTTGTGCCCTCGACAGCGGAGCTCGATTCGGTCGCTCGAGTGGCGCTTCGCTTTGGCCCAGGGGTCCTGGTGATGGAACTCGAGAAAGTCGCGTGAACCGCAACGGCGGCCGTTCGCTCCGATGAAGGCACAATGACCTCCATCCCGCGCGAAGACGGCACGCTTGATCTCCGCCGGGATGTGCCGGGTCGCGGCTCCGGTCCGCTTTGAGGGGTTCGACCCAGCTCGGGGTCTCGGCGTCTGGGCGAACTTCTTCCGCTTCGTATCCTCGAGCAGCAACGTGAGCGCTCGATCGAAGATCTCCACGAGATCGCCGTCCGGAATCTGGTGACTGAGCAGAGCCTGCGCCTCACGGAGCTTGTCGTAGAGCGCCTGGCTGCCCGTGAACTGGATCTTGAACCGATTGGCCCCGAGCGGGCTCGGGGCTGGACTCGATGCGCGTCGAATCGGAGGTGAGGCGGCCGCTTCGCGGCCCGAAGTCTCGTGCGGCGGACTACGGGTCTCGGAGCGCATCGGGATCACAGGGGCCGGACTGGGCTCTGGGAGCTTCCTCACCCGCGCCGGCACATCAGGTTTTGGAGCGCGATTGGCGAGAAGCACCTCGATCGCACGCCGGCTCTTGTGGTGCGCCAGGTCGAGCAGTTCCACGTGGTTCTGCGGAGTGAGTAGGGGCGCGAGCAGAATCACTCCCGCCAGGTGGATCTCGCCCTTTCGAATTCTCTCGAACAAGGCGGGATATGCGCGCGCAGTCCGTGCAGCGCGAATCTTGTGAAAGGCAGTCGCGTCCGAGAATCGGAGCACCTCCGTGCAGTAGCAATGCATGGACGAGCAGGCCTCTCCCAGATAGAGCTTGCGCTGATCGACCTCGGCAAGGTACGCGAGCAGGTCTGCCTCGTTCTGGCGGCGCATCGCCACGAGTTCGTCCAGGCCACGGAGCAGTTTATGATTAGAAACAGTCTTGAGAGAATCCATTCGTGCCTCTCGTTCGGGACCGAGGAGATGTGAGGTACGAACGATAGCACGACATATTTCAGTGTCGGAGGATCAGCTATGCCGACCGATCGAATGAGCACGAGACTTCGAGAACGGAATGCGCGATAGCCACTCGTAGAGAAGCGTCCATGGCTCTAGGAACAAAGTTACAGCGAAGCACGTGATCGGATTCGTTTGAGCTCGACAAACCTGTCAAGGGCTTCCTGTCTTTTCTTTCAGGAGAGTTCAACTCTCCCGGGGAGAGTTGAACTCTGGCATTGCCATGTCCTGAACGACTTACAGATTTGTCGGGCGAGTTCCGATTACCTCGGCCTCTTCGAGAGCGTCGATCTCTGCGTCGCTCAGCCCCAGGAGCTGGCTCAGGATTTCTCGGTTGTGCTGGCCGAGCGTTGGAGCGGGGGAGCGGAGCCAGTGGTCGCGGGTCGCATAGCGAAACGGCACGGTCGCGACGACGTGCCGGCCCACCGCGGGGTGGTCGAACGGCTCAAGGAACCCCCTGCTCGTGAGCTGCGGATGTCGATAGATCTCGCGACCGTCCAGGACGGGCGCCGCTGGAACGCCGTGCGCGAGCAGCATCTCGACGGTCTCCGCGAGGTCGCGATCGCTCGCCCACGTGGAGAGCTCTCGATCGATGACGTCGTGCGAGTCGCGCCGTCCAGCCCGCGTGTCGAGGGAAGGGTCCATCGCCCAGGTGGGCAGGCCGAGCGCGCGCACCAGGGCCTGCCACTGCGCGTCGCTTGCTACCGAGAGCGCCAGCCACTGCTCGACGCCCGTGCAGGCGTACACGCCCTGCGGGGCGCACTCCTGGCAGCGATTCCCGTCGCGCTCGAGCTGTATGCCGTACGCGGAGTACTCGACGATCTGTTCGGCCGCGGCGTTGAGGGCTCCCTCCACCATGGTGCACTCCAGGAGCTGGCCACGGCCGGTGCGCTCGCGCTCCTCCAGCGCCACCAGGGTTGCGAAGGCGGCGTGCATTCCGGCAAGCGGATCGCAGGGTCCGCGCTGAATGCGTGGCTGGTCGTCGACGTGTCCCGTGACCCACGCCAGACCCGTCATCTGCTCCATCGTCTGCGCGAAGGCCACGTAGTCGCGCCATGGACTGGAGAGCCCGAAGGCCGCCATGCGCACCATGATGATGCGCGGGTTGAGCGTCTGGACCCCTTCCCAGCCGAGGCCGAACTGCTCGACGACACGCGGAGAGTAGTTCTCCACGAAGACATCGCAGCAACTGACGAGCTTGCGGCACAGCTCGAGACCGCGAGCGTCCGCCAGGTTCAGCGTAAGCCCGCGCTTGTTCGTGTTCGTGCCGAGGAAAATGCTGGAGTACTCCCACCAGTCATCCGCCATGAACGGGTCGCCATACAAGCGCATCCCATCGGGATGCTGGGCCGCCTCCAGGTGGATCACATCGGCGCCCAGGGTGGCGAGCATGTGTGTGGCCGACGGCCCGGCCCACCACGCAGTGGCGTCCAGCACGCGGATCCCCTCCAGCGGCAGCGCTGCGTTTGCTGCTCCGGACGGTGTCGTGCCGCGCGCACGCCGCTTCCTCTTGGTCACTTCGACCTGTCCCGAATGCTCGCCCAGCGCGGGCGAGGGCTCGAGCGGACGTGGACCCTCCCCATCCATGAGGTATGGCGGTCGCGGCTGCAGGAAGCCGCCCGGATTGGAAATGAACACGTTGCGGGCGCGAAACTGCTCGTGTTCCAGCACGCTGGCCGCGTGGTTCACCGGGGCGACGGGGATCCGCAGCAGCGAGGCCTTCTCGACGATCTCCGCCGTCGTGTGGCTTCGGGTCCAGCCTCGGACTGCACGGTCCCACTCCTCGCGCCGGGCCCAGCGGCCCACGGAGGAAGCGAGCTCGGCGTCGTCTTTCCAGTCGAGACGCTCGATCAGCAAAAGGAAGTCCTGGTACTGCTGGGCCGAGTTCGTGGCGAAGCCGACCCAGCCGTCCTTCGTCGGCTCGACGGAGGGAAGCTCGACCCTGCGTCCCGGAACGTTCGGGAGCGGCCGTCCCGCCAGGCTGCTCATCAGGTCCGAGTAGATCCCGCTGGCCACGTTCATCACCTCGAGCAGGGAGAAGTCCACGTGCTCGCCCTGTCCGGAACGCCGCGCGCGCGACACTGCGGCGAGCGCTGCCACGGCAGCGAAGGTTCCGCCGACCCACTCCGTGATCTTGGCGCCCGCCATGATCGGTGGCTGCTCGGGGAGCCCGCGCGACGCGATGGAGCCGCACTCCGCTTGCACCGTGAACTCCGTCCACGGACGCTCGGCGTAGGGGCCGTCGTGTCCAAAGGGCGTGATGGAGAGGACGACGAGGCCAGGGTAGCGCTCACACCAATCGCGCGCGGGGGACGCGCTCGGGGGAAACGACTCGACGACCAGATCCGCTGCGGCGACGAGCTCGAGGACCTCCGGGGCAGCTGGCGTTCCGACCACCGAGCGCTTGGAGGTGTGGAGGAATCGGAAGAGCGCTCCGTCCTCGCTCTCCGGAAGCTCTCCTCGCGTGGCGGACCAGCGCCGCAGCGGATCTCCGCCCGCGGGCTCCACCTTCACGACGTCGGCCCAGGCGTCGGCGAACAGCTTGGTCGCGTAGGCCCCGGCGATGCCGGTCGAGAGATCGATCACGCGTAGCTCGCGCAGGCCGTGCACGTCGGTGCTGCTCCTTTCCCAGGAGCATCCCCGGCTCCTTTTCGGTTGTTGCCAGTCCCCTTTATCACATCCCCGGAGTATGCTGTATGCAGGTGAGGAGGATGGTATGAGTGCAAGTGCAGCAGAGCTTCGATCGCAGCTCGGTCATCCCGTCATCGACGCGGATGGCCACTGGCTCGAGTTCGGCCCGCTGATCCGGGAGCGGCTCCGGCAGATCGGCGGGGACAAGGCCCTGGAGGGCTTTGCCTTCTTTCCGGAGATGGTCGGGAGCCAGCTCTCGATGTCGCTGGCGGAGAGACAAAAGCGGCGGATCGGGCAGCAGGCGTTCTGGTCCTTCCCTACCAGGAACACGCGAGACCGGGCGACGGCGCTGATGCCGAAGCTTCTGTACGAACGGATGGGCGAGTTCGGCTTCGACTTCAGCGTCATGTATCCGACCGCCGGCCTGGGAGTGGCCATGCATGGAGACGGCGAGGTTCGCCGTGCCGCCTCCCGCGCGTTCAACATCTTCTCTGCCGAGTACTTCGCCGACGTCGCAGATCGTCTCACGCCGGCCGCGGTGATCCCGATGCACACTCCGGAAGAGGCCATCGAGGAGCTCGAGTTCGTGACCCGGCAGCTCGGCCTCAAAGTCATCCTGATGGCCAGCATGATGCGCCGCCCGATTCCTTCGGCTAGGGAGCATCCGGAGGCGTCGCGCACTGCCGTCTGGTTCGACGTGCTCGGCATCGACAGCGAGCACGACTACGATCCCGTGTGGTCCAAGTGCGTCGAGCTCGGCGTATCGCCGACCTTCCACTCCGGCGGACGAGGGTTTGCTCTGCGCAACTCGCCGTCGAACTTCGTCTACAACCACATTGGCCACTTTGCCTCTGCTGGCGAGGCAGTGTGCAAGGCACTCTTCCTTGGTGGGGTGACCCGCCGCTTCCCGGACCTGAAGCTCGCCTTCCTCGAGGGCGGGGTGGGCTGGGCCTGCCAGCTCTACGCCGATCTGATCGAGCACTGGGAGAAGCGAAATCTCCAGGCGCTGGAGGAAGTGAATCCGGAGAACCTCGACCAGGCTCAGCTTCGCGAGCTGGCAGAGAGGTACGGCAGCCCGGGGATGGCAGCTGCCCTGGAAGGCGACGGGGCGTTCGAGGCCGCCATGACGCTGAGTGGAGCCGTAGAGACCGGCGGCATCGAGAATCTCGACGATTTCGCCGCCTGCAAGATCGACGACATCGAGGACTTCCGCGACCTGTTCACGAGGAGTCTCTACTTTGGCTGCGAGGCGGACGACCGTATGAACGCCCTGGCCTTCAACCGCAAGGCCATCCCCTTCAATGGGCGCTTGAACGCTCTGTTCGGCTCGGACATCGGCCACTTCGACGTCGCCGACATGGCTGGTGTCCTGCCGGAAGCCTACGAGCTCGTCGAGAAAGGCCTGATGAGCGGAGACGACTTCCGCGACTTCGTATTCACGAACCCCATCCACTTCTGGGGCGAGACGAATCCAGATTTCTTCAAAGGCACGGCGGTGGAGAAGGAGGCGGCCGCAGTGCTCGGGAGGGTTCCCGGCTCCTGACGGTGAAGTAGGACCGTGTGAGCCCGTTCAGTAGGACGGCTGCGTGTCCGGCCATGCGACCGGCTCCGGGACCCCGGACGAGTTGAGCGGGACCGAGCCGGGCTGGCGCTCGAAGGGAGAGCGGAGTCCCAGCTTCTTGCCGTGCTCGCGCACGGCCGGAATCACGTCATCGCTCAGCATGCGCAGGCACTTCGCGCGCTCGTCGCGGGGGATGGGCCCGTCGATCCAGAACGACAGGATCCCTGGGCGCAGCATGTCCAGCACGTACTGGAGGCGTGGGATCACGTAGTCCGGCGTTCCAGCGATCATCTGCAGGTCTTGCTGCGCGGTATCGAAGCGGCCGTAGACCTGGCGCCGGATCTCCTCTACGTCGGTCTCGTCGGTCCACGTTGATACCATGGAGTGTCCCGGCAGGTTCGGGTTCGCGAACTGGCGAGCGAGACGCTGCGTGGCCTCCTTGGAGTTGTAGCCCGGGGGAAACATCCACTCGGGCCGTGCGAAGTGGGCAAAGTGGCCGCCAAAGAGGAAGCGCTTGCCGAGCTCTTCGGCGCGTTCCTGGTTGTCGCTTACGAAGATGGGTTGCATGTAGCCGAAGTTCTCGGGTCCCGCCTGGTAGCCCTCCTTCGCGGCGGTGTCGGAGTAGATGCGCCAGAGCTCCGCGGTGGGCTCCGGGTACGTGGCGAGCGCCACGTAGGGGTAGCGCTTCTGAGCGCACCACCTGGCCGTGTCCGGGCTGACGAGTCCCGGGATCCAGATGGGTGGATGGGGCTCCTGCAGCGGCTTTACCCACGGGTTCACCATGCGGTAGTGGTAGTGCTTGCCCTCGTAGCGGAACGGGCCGTCCTCGGTCCACGCCCGGATGATCAGGTCGTGGCCCTCCTCGAAGAGCTCGCGATTGATCGCCGGATTCACCCCGTTGGCGAGCTGCTCGGTGCCGGTGCCGCGCACCCAGCCGGGAACCAGCCGGCCGCCCGAGATCAGATCGATCATCGCGAGTTCTTCCGCCAGCCGCAGCGGGTTATTAACCGGGATCGGGTTGCCGAGCAGCACGATCTTCGAGGTCTTCGTGGTCTTCGCGATGATCGCGGCCTCCATGTCCATCACCGAGCCGAGACAGAACGGCGTGCCGTGGTGCTCGTTCAGCATCAGCCCGTCGAAGCCGCCGAGCTCCTCGGCGTAGATCTTCTCGTCGAGATAGAAGTTGAGCAGCTCGGCGCCGCGCTTGCGGTCGAAGAACTCGTTCGGGGTCCCCCAGAAGCTCTGCTTGCGGAGGATCTCGTCTTCCAACGCCTTGTTCCTGGCGGGGTCGTCTTCGTGGTAGGCCCGCTCGGTGAACCACATGATGTGCACGGTGGATCTCCTTGGCTCTCGGCTGTCAGCCGAGAAAGGCTCGTAGCTCGGCGAGGAACTCCTCGCGTTTCTCGATCTCTGGGCGGTGCCCGCAGTCCGGGAAGACTACGAGCTTCGAGTCCGGGATTGCTCTCCGATAGACCTCACCAGCACTGCGCGGGACCACGCCGTCCTTGTCTCCCCACAGAATGAGCGTGGGGAGAGCGTTGGCCCCTTCCAGAAGATGGGGAAGGCTCGGGTTGAACAGGTAGGGCCGCCAGGCGAGTCGTGCGACCTGGGCGCGGGCGTCTTCGAAGGCCTCGAACTGCTCGGGCGTGATCTCGGCTCCGTACAGGCTCGTGAACTCGCTCGTCGCGGCCGGGTCGAGCACGGTCGCCCGCAGGTAGTCCTCTGCAGTTGACAGGAACATGTCGAGGATCTCGCCTTCCGGGGGGCGGACACCTGTTGCACCGACGAGGACCATTCGCGAGAAGAGAGTGGGGTCGTTCGCCGCCATCTCCGCTGCGATCCAGCCGCCGAACGAGAAGCCGATCACGTCTAGCGGGACCTGCTCCTGTTCCCGTAGGTAGCGGCCATAGAAGCAGGCGAGGTCGCGGACGCTCGCGATCCAGTCGCTTGCAGGGCTGCGACTGAAGCCGGGATGCAGCGGGACGAGAAGCGTTCGCTGCTCGCCCAGCGTCGCCTGCCAAGCGACGGGTCCGGGACAGCCGAGCTCTTCGTGGAGCACGAGGAGCGGTCTCCCGCTTCCGGTCCTCCGGACGATGAGAGCATCTCCTCCGACGTCCACCCGCTCTTCGAGCCACTCCATGTTGGGTTCAGATTGTACCACTCCCGCCTCAACCGCCACCGACGTCCGCCTGCGCCATGGAGCTCTCGAACCGGTCCGATCGGGGTCCTAGAATCAGCGGAGTGGCCGACCTGTATCGCATTCTCTCGATCGACGGCGGAGGGATTCGCGGCATCATTCCGGCCCGGATCCTCATGGCTGTCGAGGAGAAGCTCCAGCAGGAGACGGGGAACGAGGACGCGCGCATCGCCGACTACTTCGACCTCATCGCGGGGACGAGCACCGGCGGGATCCTCGGCTGCGTCTATCTCTGCCCGAGTTCGGACCAGCCCACGCGGCCGCGCTTCACGGCCTCGCAAGCGCTCGAGCTCTACTTCGAGCGGGGGGACGAGATCTTCGACATTCCCCTGGGGCACAAGATTCGCTCCGCTGCGGGGCTGCTCGACGAGCGCTATCCGGCAGAGGGACTGGAGGAGGCGCTCCACGACTACCTCGGCCAGCTGAAGCTGAGCGCCCTGCTCAAACCCTGTCTCATCACCGCGTACGACGTCAGGCGCCGGCGCGCGCACTTCTTCAAACAGCACCTCGCGCAGGGAGACCCGAATCGGAACTTTCTCGTCCGCGACGTGGCCCGCGCAACGTCTGCGGCACCGACGTACTTCGAGTGTGCACGGGTCAAGTCCGACGCGAACCTGGTCTTTCCGCTCGTCGACGGCGGCGTGTTCGCCAACAACCCAGCGCTCTGCGCCTACGCCGAGGCCCGGGTCCACGCGGACAAGCGTGCGGCCGACATGCTGATCCTCTCCCTCGGCAGCGGCTCGAACGAGAAATCTTACGCGTATGCAGAGGCCAAGGACTGGGGTCTCGCCGAGTGGGCGAAGCCCGTGATCAGCATCATGATGTCCGGCGTTGCCGAGACCGTGGACTACCAGCTCGAGCAGATCTTCGATGCGGTCGGCCGCCCCGAGCAGTACCTGCGGGTACAGCCAGAGATCCCGGTCGGTAACAGCGACCTGGACAGGGTCGATCAGGAGAACCTGAACGAGCTGCGGCAGCTGGGCGCGGACGCCGCCGACGAGTTCGATGCGAAGCTCTCCGATGTGGTGAAGCTCCTGCTGCAGGGGGCGTAGGCGGGGACGCCGTCAGTCGGAGCCCTGGGCCGCCTGGAACTCGCGATCGGCGCGCTTGCCGCGGTACACGGTCAGATCGATGGTGCGCCACACATCGCCCTCGAGCCGGAACAGAAGTCGCGGCTCGGTTTGCATGTTCGCGAAGAACGCGTCGACCGCTGCGTCGTTCGCGGGATCGTTGCGGCCAACGTACTTCTCGGCCAGGAGCCGCGTGACCGGCCAGATGTCGAAGTCGGGTAGCTCGTGGGCCGTCGCATGTCCATCGACCTCGACGTGGCGGGGCGCACCGTCTGTTGTCTCGATGCAGAGCGACGCGCGCGGGTCCCGCTTGAGCTGCTTGCACCAGACGCGGCTCGTGGTCCCGGTGATCCAGAACGCCCCGTCGTCGTGGAGCCACCAGACGGGCACGGTGTACGGCCGCCCGTCCCGGCGCAGCGTGGCGACCACCCCCACGTAGGGCTGGAGCAGGAAGTCCTTCAGAACCTCTGGCTTCATGCGCGACATCTCGCCCGATTGTAGATCAGGGCAGAGGGTGCGCGCAGGAGCCTGTGACACGCGGCGCCGGGCGGAGTAGGGTGCCCCCGTGGCGCTGGCGTGGCATGTCGGCGGGCACCCGATTCGGGAGATCATTGTGGACTCTCACGTGACTCCCGCAGCCGCGCGCGCGTTGCTTGCCTCCGCAGCAGAGCTTACGGACAAGCCGGTCCGCTACCTGGTCAACACCCACTTCCACTTCGACCACGCTCACGGCAATCTGAGCTTCCCGCCAGGGGTCGCCACTGTGGGGCACGAGTACACCCGCGAGAGGCTGCTGGGACCGGTGCTCGACGAGCGGACGTACCGCATCTTTACAGGGGCCATTCCCGAGCTCCACTTCCTGGGGCGCGGCCACACGGGCGGCGACGTCGTCGTGTACCTGCCCCGTGAGCGGCTCGTGTTCACCGGCGATCTGCTTCTACCCTTTCCCTCCTACACCGGCGACGCCTACGTCGACGAGTGGGCGGAGACGCTCGAGCGCTTGAAGGAGCTCGACTTCGATCTGCTGCTGCCCGGCCATGGGGAGGCCACCCGAGATCGCGCGGTCATCGACATGGCCCAGACCTCGCTGCGAAAGCTCTGGACCGAGGTCTCGAGCGCCCGCGACTCGGGTCTGAGCGCGGACCAGGCCGCAGCCCGCCTCGATCTTGCCGCTGTGTTCGGGGCGTACCCGCTGAATCCGCTGGCCGAGGCACCGGCGGACCTCGTGCGGAACATCACGTTGCTGACGGTGCTGCGAGTCTACGCGCTGCTCGCCGAACGAGACGCGAGCTCCTCGGATTGAGTCACCTGGCGCTCGGGCGGAGAGATCAACAGCAGCAGCACGGCGGCTAGGAGCGTGAGTCCGGCGATCGCCAAGAAGGCGCCGTCGTAGTCGCCCACGTAGTCGAAGTAGTACGAGGCTGCCAGCGGGGCGCCGGCGCCGAGGATCAGTGAGAAGGGCAGGGCCGCGCTGCGCACGGATCCGAGGTAGCGGCGGCCGAAGAACGAGGCCCAGATCACCTCTTGCAGGGGGATCATTCCACCCCAGCCGCAGCCCAGCAGGAGGAAGCCCACGTACACGATCGCGTCCGCTCCTGCCCGAACACTCATCAGGATGATGAGTAACGACACGCCAGTGAGTGCGGAGCTCAATGCCGCGAGTGGCTTTGGGTCGAGCTTGTCGATGAAGTAGCCCCAGAGCGGCTTTGAGAGCAGCGCGGGGACCGAGGCAAGCGTGAACGTGAGGGCCGCTGTCGTACGCGGATAGCCAGCGTCGGTCATGAACGGGATGGCGTGCAGGATGACCACGCTCAGGTTGACGAGCGATAGCCCGAACGCGAAGACCAGCAGGTAGAATGCCCCGGTCCGCAGCGCCTGTGAGCGCGTGAGCGAGCTCGCGTAGTCGAGCCGCGCGCGTCGGGCAAGCCCCGCCGCCACTTGCGCATCCGACTTCCCGTCTGGGTGGAGCCCGTGGTCTTCAGGCGCGCGACGCATGACGAGCGCGACGGGGTAAGCGAGCAGAGCCGCCCCCACCCCGAGCACGTGCCAGCCCGTCCGCCACCCCCACGTATCGATCACCATCGTCATCGTCGGTGTCAGCAGCACGCCAGCAAATGACACGCCCATGGCCGAGAACGCGATGGCCCGGCCCCGCAGCTCGACGAACCACCTGGCGAGAGTGACGTTGACCACAAGGTTGCCCATCAGGCCGGCGCCGACGGTTGCAAGGATCCCGTTGAGCACGATCCACTGCCAGAGCGTATCGATCGAGCCCATGGCAAACAGTGAGCCTGCGAGCAGCGTGATGCCGATCAGCATCAGGCGCCTGGCACCGTAGCGATCCACGTGCGTCCCGATCACGAAGCCGGTGACGGCCATCAGGAACTGCCCGAGCGAGCGGGGGATGGTGTACTCCGCGCGAGTCCACCCGAGCTCCTCGGTCATGGGGGCAAGGAACGGGCCCATCACGTAGACGATGGCGCCAACGGCGACGAACTGAGCGATGAACGCTGCGCCGATCAGCCAATAGCCGTAGAAGAAACGGGGCTGTCGGCCGCGCTCTCCCGTAGCGACGGGCCGGTCTTGCAGCGGTTCTTCGAGCACCTTGGGTGAACCATGCTACCAACAAACTCTCGCTGTCGTCGCGTATTGGCGCAATCCTCCTCTGGCGTCTCTGTAGAATGTGGCGCCGTGAACCTCGCCAACAAATGGAGCGGCCTGGTCGCGGCCTCACTCGGTCTGTTTCTCGGTACGCTCGATGTGACAGTGAACGTCGCGTTGCCAGAGATCACGGCGAGCTTCGCCACCGACGTGGAGACGATCCAGTGGATCATCGTGTTCTATGTCGGCGCGACGACGGGCTTGCAGCTCGGGCTCGGAAGTGCGGTGGACCTGTACGGGTTGCGGAAATTCTATCTTGGCGGCGTCGCGGTGTATACGCTCGCGGTGCTGCTGATCGGCCTTGCGGATGAAACCCTGTCGAGTGTGTTCGCCTTGCGCGTGCTTCAGGCTATCGGCAACGGGTTGATTCTGGCCTCTGCACCAGGTCTCGTGACCCGCTTGTTTCCCGCCAGAGAACGCGGTCGTGCACTCGGTCTGATGGCCGCCATTGGCACCCTCGGCTTGATTGCCGGGTCTATTGGCGGAGGCCTGCTGGTCGATGCGTTTGGCTGGCCGTCCATCTTTCTCGCGCGTGTGCCACTGTGTGTCGCGACGTTCGGGTTCGCGTTCTTTGCGCTGAAGGAGGCGCCAGCGGATGCGTCCCCTGACGATACAGGGGTCGTGAAACGCTCGAGACCCCACTTCGACGTCGCCGGAGCGCTGACGTCGTTTGTCGCGTTCGTGACGCTGATCCTCTTTCTCACGCTCGGCGGCCGTCACGGCTGGGTGGATCCGACCGTCATCGGCCTCGGCGCTGCTGCCGCGATCTTCCTGGCAGCGTTCGGCTACTTCGAGCGGCGTGCCGCGAGACCTTTGCTGGACCTTGCTCTGCTGGGGGACCGCGTACTGCTACCGGCCGTGGTCAACGCGCTTCTGCTGTTCATGGCCACATTCGTCAACCTGTTCATCTTTCCGTTTTACGCCGTCAGCGTGCTGGGAACGAGCGCGACGACACTCGGCGTACTCCTCGTCCTGATGCCGATGGTGTCTGCAGTGGTCGCGCCGCTCGGCGGCTGGCTGTGCGATCGGATGTCGGCTGCCCATCTGTCGACTGCTGCAACCGCCGCTACGGTCGCAGTCCTGTATGCACTGAGCCGCCTCGATGAGCAATCGAGCGTCGTCGAAGTCGGCGTGCGGATGGGATTGCTCGGGATCGGTTTCGGGGTGTTCCAGGCTGCGAACGCGAGCCTGGTAATGGGCAGCGTCAGCGCCGATCGGCTCGGTATGGGCGGATCGATTCTGGCGCTGTCGCGGAGCCTCGGCTCGGTCACAAGCGTTGCCGTCCTCAGCGCCGTCTTCGCGGGCCTGCTCGACTCCCACGGCGGCGACGCGGACGCGTTCGCGCCGGCGTTTCGCGGTACCTATCTCATCGCGACGGGCGTTGCGGCCGTTGCTCTTCCCATTTCTCTGCTGTGCTGGCCCGGACGAAGTCGAGGTATCATGGGCACATCGGCGTAACAAAGGAGAGCTTGGAATGAAGGTCGGCACCATCTCGGAAGTCTGGCGCTATCCGGTCAAGTCCATGCAGGGGGAGCAGCTCGAGGATACCGCGGTCCACGCCTCCGGAGTCCTTGGCGATCGCGTGTGGGCGGTCCGGGACGAGGAGAAGCAAGCAATCGTTGGCGCGAAACGAATCGCGGGACTGCTCGGCTGTGGGGCGTCGTTCTGCGCACCACCCAGCTCCGGCGTCGTATCCCACGTGGAGGTCGTGCTCCCCGACGGGGACACTGTCCGCTCGGACGACCCTTCGATCGGCGAGAAGCTGTCCAAGGCGATGGGGCGAGAGATCACGCTCTGGCCGCTGCAGCCGAAGGAGAACCTGGATCACTACAAGCCGGCCGCACTCGACAACCCGGACGACGCGGAGGGGGAGCTTCGGTCCATCCTCGGTCTCGAGGTCGGTGAGCCCACTCCCGACCTCTCGGACTACGCCGATGTGTTGCGCTACGCAACGCCGCCGGGGACGTACTTCGACGCTTTCCCCATCCTCGTCCTGTCTACCTCCTCACTCGAGGCTTTGAGGGGCGCGACACCTGCTATGCAGGTCGATGTGCGCAGGTTCCGCCCCAATTTTCTGGTCGAGACGGCGGCGTCTGGATTCACGGAGCAGAGCTGGATCGGGAAGAAGCTCCATGTCGGCCCGGTGGTCCTCGACATTGCTCTCCACTGCGTCCGCTGCGTGATGACCACGGCCGCCCAGCCGGGTCTGCCAAAGGAGCCGCGCATCATGCGCAGCCTGGTGCGCGAGGCAGACCAGAACCTCGGGGTCTACGCCTCGGTCGTACAGGAGGGCCGCGTGAAGGTCGGCGATGCCGTCGAGGTCCGCTAGGGCTACAGCTCCACAGGCAGCGGCAGATAGCGCTCGTAGATTTTGTCCCTGTGCTGCAGCAGCAGGGGATCCAGCGCAAGGCGCACCTGCGGATCTTCGGCGGTGAAGCCCTTGCGCACGTCATCGGGCAGCTGCATCCGCTCGTTCGGGAGCGGTGAGATCAGGTTGCAGAACGTCGCCCAGTAGATGTCGACGGCGCTGAGCGTGTCGCCGACCAGGAACTCACGGTCCGCCTCGCGCTGAGCTCGTAGCTGCTGCGCGAGCATACGCAAGATGTCGACCACACGTTGGGTCGCGCTCGCCGCCTCGTTGAGGCCCGAGCCGTACTTGCGTGCGTAGTCCAGCACGTCTGCGTCTTTCGGCGCGCTCTTCAGACGGGCCGCCAGTCCCGTCAAGCGGCGACACCATGCGAGTCCCATCTCGCCACAAAGCTCGTGCGCAAGTCCGAACATGAGCATGCGATCGTTGGCAGCGCCGGGAATCAGCTGCGGCTGGGGATCGAGCCTCTCGGCCAGGAGCAGGATCTCGGCCCAGCCAGTTCGCGGCCGCTCGTCCTCGTACATGACGGCCGGAAAGCTGGCCTGACGCGTCCATTCGACCAGTGCCCCGCCCGAATCCTCCTCCGCGAGATGCACCTTGACGTAGGGAACCTTCTTCAGGTCGAAGAGCGAGCGCGTCGCCACCGACCACGGGCTCGGGCGCCCTCGCAGAAGAACCAGCCTCAGTCCCGGAAGCTTGCGCGCCTCCTCGATTCCAACCCACTCCGACACCGCATCCTCCCTCGCGCAGAGTATACGCGGGAGTGGGGTGCGACGGCTCAGAGTCGAACGCGCCCCGCGGCGATCTCCCGGAAGCGTTCGGGGTCGAGCGGCTCGTAGCTGCCCGATTGCGGGTCCAGGAAGAGCAGGACATCGGCGACATGGCCAGGATCGAAGCCCTGCTCGACGAGCTCGACCTTGCGGTGCTTGAACGTCCCGGTGACGACGATCTCCGCCAGGAGCCGCAGGAATAGAGGCCGCGCGTAGGCGGCGAGGTTCTGTGCCACGTGCTCGGCAAATGCCTTTCGGTCCAGCTCACCATGAACGACCAACGCCGCCATCCCCGCGCGCCCTTCGTTCCCCGGGACAGAGACGCCGTAAACGGCGACGTCCCGCACGGCGGGGGGAAGCCTGACAGCGCCTCTGCCACCTCCTGGGTCGAGACGTTCTCCCCCTTCCAGCGGAACGTATCCCCGATCCGATCTACGAAATAGAAGTAGCCCTCGTCGTCCACTCGCAGCAGGTCACCGCTGCGAAAGTACGCATCTCCACCCCGGAACACGTCTCGAAGCACCTTCTTCTCGGTCGCCTCGTCGTCCGAGTAGCCGTCGAAGCCGCCCAGCGCGGAGATCTTGCCGATCGCCTCACCGGCCTCGCCCGGCTCGCTCTCCACATAGCGTCCGGTGGCGTCCCGAACCAGCTCGTTGCCTTCCACGTCGTACTTCAGCAGGCGGATCCCCATCGCGGAGCGCAGCCGTGGCGGGACGCGGCCGATCGAGCCGACCTTGTTGTCGAGGTTGACCACGGCCACGTTGCCCTCGGTCGCACCGTAGAACTCCACGATCTCGGGAATGCGAAAGCGCCTCTGGAAGGGCACCCACACCTCCGCGCGCAGTCCGTTGCCGACGCAGACGCGGATCGTGTGCTCGCGCTCTTCGGGCCGCTCCGACTGATTCAGCAGAAAGCGGCACAGCTCCCCGATGTACTGAAAGTGCGTGGCGCGGTGCTCGACGCAGTCGACCCAGAAGCGGCTCGCGGAGAATCTGCGCGCGAGCACCGCCGTAGCGCCGCTCGTGAGCGCGCCACCGAGCGCGGCCCCGACGCCTGCAGCGTGGTAGAGGGGGAGGGCGACGTAGCTGCGGTCGTCGGCGCTGATCCGCGCCATGCCGGCGGCGCTGACCGCGGCGCCAAGGTAGCGGAAGTGGCTGATGTTCGCGGCCTTCGGAAGGCCGCTTGTCCCGCTCGTGTAGATGTAGCAGAGCCTGTCCTGGGCTCCGATGCCGGCGCGAATGCTTCGGTCGGGACGATCCGTGGGGCTGCTCGAGACAGCGGCTTCGAGATCCTCTCCGTCTTGCGCTTCGCCACCGACAAACCACGGTGTCGGCATTCGATCGAGCTCTTCTCGTGCTGACGTGTAGGCATTCGCGAGTTCCGGGCTCACGATCAGGTGCCCCGGCTGCGCCAGGTTGATGCAGTGCGCGAGCGCCCGCCCCTGGAGGTTCGTGTTCAGCAGCGCGCTCGTCGCGCCAAGCTTGGCGAGCCCGAGCAACGCGAAGACGAAATCCGGCTCGTTGGGCAGGAGCAGCCCGACCACGTTGCCGGCCTCGACCCCGGACGAGCGCGCCCAGTGCGCGTACTGGTTGGCACGCTCGTCCAGCTCGCGGTAGGTGATGACGCCAGCGTCGGAACGCAAAGCCTCGGCCAGAGGCGTGCGGTCGACCTGTCGCTCGATCACGTCGGCCAGGGTGGTTCCGCCCCAGGGTGCGACCCCCACCAGGCGGCGCATCAGGCCGCCGAATATCCACGCGTAGCGGAGGTCGCGCTGGACCCGGTCGAGCAGCCGATCGGTGGGCCGCCCCGGCATGCTTACGCTGCCGAGTGGTCTCTCGACGGCTCGGGTGTCGGCTCCACCGCGACAGGCTCGCTCTCTTCGGTCGGAGGAGCCTTCTCGGAGGGCTGCAGGGCGTCCAGGATGCCGAGCGCGTACCGCTTCTGGGCGCGGAGCAGCTGCTCGGCCAGGGCGAAGTTCGCGCGGGCCAAATGCTCGGGTCTGGGGAGATCCTCGAGGAGGGCCGGTGTCGGGAGCTCGGGGAGGAAGGACTCGACGCGCTCGCGGACCGCGCTGATCGCGTCCGTCTGGAAGGTCTGGATGCGCCCGATCAGGTCGGTCAGCCGGCTACCCAGATCCTCGGTGAGCTCGTTGTACTGCGGCATGGTGTTGATCCTCTATCCTGCGTGGGTGATTGATTGCTTGGTATACTAAGCAATCTGCTTGAGAAATCAACCCTAGGGATGGTCCACGAAGCCCCGGTACACGCCGATCATGGCCTCCTTCTGCTCGGTGGAGAGCTCAGGGTCCAGCCGGATCGCCTCCTCGACCCCGATGGTTCGCTCCGCCTCCTCGTCCTCGTCCAGCAGCCCCGCCCGTGCAAACAGAGATTCCGGAGAGATTCCAAGGGCTTCGGCAAGCGACTTGAGGATGTCGGCGGACGGGCGATAGACTCCGCGCTCGATCTGGCTCAGGTAGGGGTTGGAGATCCGGGCCAGGTTCGCGAGCTGGCGCAGGGAGAGCCGCGTGATCTCCCGCTGGTCGCGGATGAAGTCCCCCAGCGCGCCGCCCTGCTTCCTCTTCACGCGAGCCAGTGTAGCAGCCGCTTGGCCGATCAAGCACCCCGACGGACCCCTGCTGGTACACAATCCAGGAACAGCGCAGGAGCTTCTCGTGGCCCGCTACTCCTACGACCGTTTGTCGGCGCTCGACAATTCTTTTCTGGTGCTCGAGCAACCGCACGCCTACATGCACGTCGCCTCCACACAGATTCTGGAGGCCGGGCCCCTGCGCAAGGCCGATGGCGGCGTCGACGCCGAGGCCTTCAAGCAACTGACCGCCGGCCTGCTGCACAAGATCCCGCGCTACCGCCAGAAGCTGCGCTACATCCCGCTCGAGAACCACCCGGTTTGGGTCGACGACGACTGCTTCAACATCGACTACCACATCCGGCACACGAGCCTGCCTCGCCCGGGCAACGAGGAGCAGCTCAAGCGCCTCTCTGCGCGGGTCATGGAGCAGCACCTGGACCGCTCGCGCCCGCTCTGGGAGATGTGGGTCGTCGAGGGCCTCGAGCGCGATCGCTTCGCGATCATCTCCAAGGTGCACCACTGCATGATCGACGGCGTTTCGGGTGTCGACCTGATGAACGTCTTGATGACGCAAAGGCCCGACACGACCATCCCGGAGGCGCCGCCGTTCCTGCCGCATCCCAGGCCGTCGCGTTCCCGACTGCTGCGCGAGGAGGTGCGTCGGCGCATGCGCCTCCCGTTCACCGCGCTGCGCGACTTTCGCGAATTCACGCGCGAGGCCGACGACGCGCGCCGGGAGGTTCTGGTGCGCGCACGGGCGGCGCTCGAGACGCTCGGGACGTCGCTCCGACGCCCATCCGAGACTCCGCTCAACCGGGAAATCGGGCCGCACCGGCGCTTCGACTGGTGCGTGATGAGCCTGGCCGACGTGAAGTCCGTGCGGAAGTCGCTCGGCGGCTCGCTGAACGACGTCGTGCTGGCGGTCGTTGCGGGGGCGGTGCGCCGCTTCCTCACGTACCGGCGCGTGGACCCCGATGCGATCTCGTTCCGCGTGATGACGCCGGTCAGCGTGCGCAGCGACGAGCAACGGGGGCAGCTCGGCAACCGCGTGTCGGCCTGGGTCCTCGACCTCCCCATAGGCGAGCGCGATCCGCGACGACGGCTGAAGCAGATCAGTGAGAAAACCCGGAAGCTCAAGGAGTCGCGTCGCGCCGTCGGTGCGGAGACACTGACTCAGGCCGCGGAGTGGACACCGTCAACGCTGCTCAGCCTCGGCGCACGAAACCTCACGCGCATGCTCCCGTTCAACCTGGTCGTTACGAACGTTCCCGGCCCGCAGGTCCCGATCTACACGCTCGGCGCGACGCTGCTCGAGATTTACCCGCACGTCCCGCTGGTTGCCCGGCTGGGTCTCGGCATTGCGCTGACGAGCTACGACGGACGCTTGTGCTGGGGCTTCAACGCCGACTACGACCTGGTGCCCGACCTGGAGACGTTCGTCCAGATGACGCGCGACTCCTTCGACGAGCTCCGGGGCGAGGCAGACGTGAGTCCCCCAGTCCGCTGATCATTGGGGGGTCTCCTACGAGTAGAAGAGCCGGCGGAGGCCGCTCTTGTCAAAGCTCTTCCTGCCCTCCTTTGGCTGAGACAATCTGTCCGCCACCGCGTAGAGCACCACGGGGTTGAAGCCGAGTCCGCAGTGGCTGCCGACCACCTCAATGTTCTCGGTGTGCTCCGCTTCCGGTTCGATGCAGGCACGCCAGCCCACGACCCCGTCGCTCTTGCTGAAGATCGCTGTGGAAGGTACCGGCAGCGGTCCGGCGTTGCGGTTCATGCGCCTGCGCAACTCCGGCGGGATGTCTTCGCCTGTCACCGTGCGGTGTAGCCAGCCCGCTCGGTGGCCACGGTGTTCGCCACCGAAGGGGCTGGACAGCGTGATTACCTGGCGTACGGCGTGCGGGACCTGGCGCGCGAGCTCGCGCGCGTAGATCCCGCCGAGGCTCCAGCCCACCAGGCTCACGGGGTGTCCGTAGCGTCGATGCAGATCGGTCACGCGATCCATGAGCTGCCTGGCGGCTCCCTCGGGAAGGCCCGTGTTCCGGCCCAGCAACCAGCGGTGGGCCCCGTAGCCCAGTCGGCGCAGATACTCGCGCAGCACCCGCGTGGACTGATCGCCGGCCCAGAAACCGGGTAGCACCATCACGGGGTGCCCGTCTCCGCGCGGGGCCCGCCAGAGAACCGGGACGGAGGGTGCCAGGGTGGCGGATTCGAGGACCAGGCGTGGGGCTTCCAGCAAGAGCCAGAGCGGGTTCGGGGCGGTCGGTCGCGCTGCGGCTTCGGGCATCGAGAATTCCCTCTCTGGGGGCTGCTTGGCATGCCAAGCAGAGCTAGCATAGGACCGATTCTCCTGAAAGCAAAGACCGGGAGCCGATGAAGGCGAGTGCTGAGAGCTTCGCGGTTCGGGACCTGCTCGTTCACGAGCTGCTCACCGACGTTCCACTGCGCGACGTCTGGACGGTCGATCTCTCTGGCGGCGCTCCGGGCGCGACGTTGCGTGACGTCCCGGGGTTCGTGCCGGACCTTGACGGTTCTGATGTGGGATGGGCGGCCGCGCAGCTTTTTCGCCTGCGCGCCTGGCTTGGTCGGACTCTTGGCTGGGACCTAAGGGGCTCCGAACCGGACCCTCACTCCTATATCCACCGCCTCCGAGAGGCGGACCGGGCTCGTTCTCTCTCGCCTCCTGGCTCAGCCGGCCCGGGCCCGTTTCGCGTGGTGTTCGAGCTCCCGGGTGAAGCTCTCCTCGAGGTTCGCAACGCGACTGTTCACGCCTTCCTGTCCACGTCGCTCGAACCCACTGCGGAGGGCAACCGGGTCTGGCTGGCCATCTACGTCCAGCCCGTCAGCGGCTGGACCCGCTGGTACATGGCGCTCATCGATCCTTTTCGCCGCCTGGTCGTCTACCCCGCTCTGCTTCGAAGAATGCAACGGGAGTGGAACGCGGCTAGGCAGGCAGGGTCAGAGTGAGCACCCAGGGCACGCCGGTGCCCTGCTCGGTAGCGCGGGACTCCACCGGCTCCATCCGGTCGGTCTCGTCGCCGAACCACGTGCACTCGGTCACCTCGGGTTTCGAGAGGCAGCCGCTCTCCGCGTCGATGCGATGGACCGACAGCGTGCCGTCGCGGGTGCTGGCGGAGACCACGAGCTCCCCGCCAGCCTCGATCGCGAACGTGGTGGGCGCGGCTCCGGTGGCGAACTGGCCGAGCGACTCCAGACTGCCGTCGTCGGGCGAGATTGCGTAGCCCGCAAGGCTGTCGTGACCGCGGTTGGAGACGTAGAGAAAGCGCCCGTCCGGGGTGATATGGATGTCCGCGATGGCATTCGGACTCGTGTGGGAAGTCGGGATCGTCGACCAGGTGTCGAGCTCGCGCAGCGTCGGCTCGCCATCTGCTCGCTCGAACAGCGTAACGCTCGAGTGATGCTCCCCGCGCTCGTTCGCAAAGTACACGAGCGGCCGCGAGGGGTGAAACGCGAAGTGTCGAGGACCCGTCCCGCCGACCGTGGCCACGCTCCCCACGGCCTTGTCGGAGATGCGGCCCGTGCTGCCATCCCAGCGAAAGAAGTGGATGCTGTCGGCTCCTGTAAGCGGCACCACCACGAACCGCCCGCTCGGATCCAGCTGGATCGAGTGGGGGTGGCTGGGGAGCTCCGGCGAGTGCCCCACGCCGGGTCCGACACTCACGCTCGCCGCAGTCTCGCCCCGGATGCGCCCGTCCTCGGCCAGGGCAAAGGAGGCCAGCGTGTCCCTGTAGTAGTCGCACACGAGTAGGTGCCGACCCGTCGGGTCGACGGTCAGATAGGTCGGGATCTTGTGGATCACCCCGCGTTTCTGGTCCGCGGCACGCAAGACCTTCATCGTGTCGAGCGGCATGACGTCGAGCAGCCTCGGTGCTCCAGAAACGGGGTCGATCTCGAGCGTCGCGATGACATGCTCCACGTGAGCGGCGGCGTAGAGGAACCGCCCGTCCGGACTCAGCGTGAGAGCCCACGGCACGCCGAGCTCAATCGGCTTCCCGATCGGAACGAGTGAGCAGGTATTTCGGTCGAGCGCATATGCAAGGAGCGCGTTCTCCCTGATCGAGGAAGCGTAGACCAGACACTTCGTTTCGCTTGCCATGCCCCGATTCTCCATCCGCCGGCTCTCGAAGTAAACAAGGGGGAGGCGCGCGACCGCTCGCGCGCGGGGTCCCGCAACGCAAGCTCCGCGGAAGCGGAGCGCGCAGCGAAGGCCGTAGGCCTGAGCGAAGGCGGGAGGCGCGCGACCGCTCGCGCGCCGGGTCCCGCAAGACCCGCGCCGGGTCCCGCATAATGGGCGGATGGCCCTTCACGAGTGGCTCACCTCCGAAGTTCGCGAAGGGCCCGCGGGCCCGAGGGTCGGAGCCTTCTTCGACCTCGACGGCACGCTGATCGCGGGCTTCTCGATCGCCGCCTTCTGGCGGGATCGCATCCTGAGCCGGGGGATCTCGCTGGCGGAGATCCGTTCTACACTTGCAAGTGTCGCCGGCTTTCGGCGCGGAACGCTCGGCTTCTCCGGAGTGATGGCCACCCTGGCCGGCTTCATGCGGGGCATCTCCGAGAAGGAGTTCGAGGAGCTCGGCGAGCGTCTGTTCGAAGAAGAGCTCGCCACGCTGATCTATCCTGAGTCGCGCGCGCTGGTCGAGACTCATCTGGAGCGCGGTCACACCGTCGCGATCATCTCGTCCGCCACGCGCTACCAGATCGACCCACTCGCGCGCGATCTCGGCGTGGAGCTCGTCGTCTGCAGCGAGCTCGAGGTCGAGGACGGTCGCTTCACGGGTCGGGTTGCGTTTGCCTGCGACGGCAGGCGCAAGGCGGAAGGCGCCGAGCGGCTCTCGCTCGAGTACGGGCTCGACCTGGACCGCAGCTACTTCTATACCGACAACTACCAGGATCTGCCGCTGCTCCAGGCGGTCGGCAAGCCGCGTCCCGTGAACCCCGATTCGAACCTTGCACGGGTGGCGCGGCGGAGAGCCTGGCCCATGGCACGCTTCGAGAGCCGCGGCCGCGCTCGGCCGATCGACGTCATTCGCACCGGCCTCGCTCTCACCGGGATGTCGTACGCGCCCCTGCTCGCGCTGCCAGGGGCGCTGCTGAATCGCGACTGGCGGCACTTCGTCAACGCCTCGATGTCTGCGAGCGCGGATCTCTGTACGGCGATCGCCGGGGTGGAGCTTCGTGTCGAGGGCGAGCAGAACCTGTGGCTCGAGCGCCCGGTCGTGTTCATCTTCAACCACCAGAGCAACATCGACGCGGTCCTGGTCACGAAGATGGTGCGGCGCGACGTCATCGCCGTTGGCAAGAAGGAGCTGCGGGTTCCCCTGTTCGGACGCATCGCGGAGTGGGCCGGGACCGTGTTCATCGACCGCTCCGACCCCGAGCAGGCGATCGAGGCATTGCGTCCCGTCGTGGACGAGATCCGCGCGGGTCGCTCCCTCGTGATTGCCCCGGAGGGGACCCGCAGTCCCACGCCGCGCCTCGGGCCATTCAAGAAGGGCCCCTTTCACATCGCCATGCAGGCGGGCGTCCCGGTCGTGCCGATCGTTCTGCGCAATGCCCTGGATGCCATGCCAAAGCACGCCTTTGTGGTGCGCCCCGCAACCGTCGAGGCCGTCGTCCTGCCGCCGATCCCGACCGCCGACTGGACTACGAAAGACCTCGACGAGCGCATCGCGGAGGTGCGTGAGCAGTACCTGAAAGTGCTGAATCAGGCCTGAGCGGCGCCGCCGTATCGAAGTTATTCCTCGAGATCAGCGAACGGCACGGCCCCGATTGGGCCGACTCGCTCGGTAGCTCGGCTCGAGGCGATCGTGAACATCCTCCATGTCGCGAACGAGGTTGACGACCGCTTCGGCACACCATTCGAGGAACTGCTTGCCCTTCTCGGCGGTCGACTCGGAGGGATTTCCCCATGTGCCGCCCCCGGGCTCGAGCATCGACCAGAAGGACCCTGGGGTCGAGAGGTAGAGGGGGTCGAGCAGGCCAAGGAGGTTGGTGCGCAGCTCGCCGACGTCGGGAGTGAAGTCACGGACCCGATCCATGTCGCAGAGGCCCTCGTCGATGGCGAGCACGATCGACGTCTCACCGACGTTGGCATGAATACCCGTGTCGGGCCCCATGTACTGGGCCGCTCGCTCGGGTGGAAGCCCCTGCCAGTACGGGAAGGGATACACGCGGACTCCCTCGGGCAACTCGTCGAAGAACTGGGCCGTCGCATACTGCATCGCCCAGCTGTTCACGTAGTGGCCGTTCAAGAGAACGATCCGGGAGAAACCCGAGTCTGCGAGAGAGAGGCTGACGTCCTTGAGGAGTCCGACGAAGGTCTCGAGGCGGAGGTGCACGAGGCCGCTGGCGCCGCGGTGGTCGTGTGCGAGACCGAATGGAATGGGTGGACCCACCAGTGCCTGCAACTCCGGCGCCGCCGCCTTGGCCACCTCGGTCGGGATGTATACGTCGGTCCAGAGCGGGCCGTGGTCACCGTGGTCTTCGGTCGAGCCTACCGGGACGATGACTGTTTGCCCGCCACCATCGAGGAACTCGCGCACCTGGAGGTTGGTCATCTCGGGCATGTAGATCGAGCGGGCCATCAAACTTCCTCCTCTCCTGCCTCACTCCCCTGTCTCTCGTGCCGAGACGATGGGGTTGTTAAGCGAGCCGATCGCCTCAATCTCAACGCGCACCACATCGCCCGGCTCGAGGTAGCCCGCGCGTTTGACGTCCTCCCGCTCATAGGGGCGACCGCCGAGTTCGGGATCGGTCGCCCACGCCGTTCCGCCGGGTGTTCCGGTCTCGATCACAACGCCGGGCTGAAGCGTGTAGAAGTCGGAGAAGAACGACACGAGCGTGGCAACGTCCCAGATCATGTTCTTGGTTGAGTTGTTCTGGCGCAGCTCGTCGTTCACGAGCGTCCGAAGCTGGAGGCTCTGCGGATCGGGGATCTCGTCCCGAGTGACGATCCAGGGTCCGAGCGGCGCCGCCGTATCGAAGTTCTTTCCGGGGCCGAGCCGGTACTCCCAGCCGCCCTCGGGATGAGGAACGGCCTGCCGGTCTCGGGCAGTGATGTCGTTCGCCACCGTGTAGCCAAAGACATGCTCGAGCGCTTGGGACTTCGGTATGTGACGTCCCGGTTTTCCGATCACGACCGCCAGCTCCACCTCGTAGTCGAGCTTCTTCGTGACCACCGAGTCATAGACGATCGGCTCGTCGGGGCCGATGACCGCGAGCGGGGCCTTCAGGAAGAACTCAGGATCGTGCTGCTCAACGGCGGGCTTCTCGTCACGATGATCCCAGTAGTTCTGGCCGGTGTTGAGGATGGTGGGAGGAACGAGGGGTGCGACCAGTCTGACGTCCTCGAGCGCCCGCGCGAATTCCCCGGCTGCCGTCCCGACTGCATAGTCGAGAGCATGCTCCGCTGCCCGCCACGACGGCTCCAGTCCTGCGACGAACCCGGTCATGTCGACAGGGATGCGAACCGTGGCGATCTTCGCCGCTCGTGGGTCATCCTCGACGTCAGCGAGGTAGCGGGCGTATGCGCTCTGGAGGTCGATGACGCTGCCGTCGTGGACTGCGCCGATTGCGCGCCGGGAGTCGTGTTCGTATGTCACGAGCCTCATGCTGCCACCCCCTTCAGAACTTCGAGGTCCGCCAGTGCCTCTCGGAGGGTAGCCCGCTCGGAATCCGGGAAGTCGGGGAGCGGCCGCCGCACGGGTCCGCATTCGAGCCCGAGCATCCGCAGCGCCTCCTTCGTCGGCGAGACGTAGCCCGGGTCGTACTCGAGGAAGCGGTTGAGCGGCTGGAGCAGCTCGTGCTGCGCCTGCGCCCCCACCTGATCGCCTTTCTGCGCCAGCTCGTACAGGCGCACCATCTGGGCGGGAACGATCGCGGCGGCGGTCGAGAAGATCCCGCGCGCACCGACGGCGAGGGCCGCGTAGAACTGGCTATCGATGCCGGTGAGCAGCGAGGCTTCGCTCCCTGCTCTACTGAGCCGCAGAGCCTCGACCAGCTGCCCCAGGTCGTCGTTCGATTGTTTCAGCCCGATCACGTTGTCGAGCTCCATGAGCGAGGCGATCAGTGCGGGGCCGAGGTTGTTTCCCGTGTAAAGCGGGTTGTTGTAGACGACGACCGGCAGGATGTCGGCCGCTGCAGTATCGGCAAAGTGCTGGTGGAGCATGTCCTCTGGGATCGGGAAGTAAAACGGCGGCGTGAAGATGGCTGCATCGGCGCCGGCTGCTCGAGCATCCTCTGTGAGCGCGAGGACTTCCAGGGTCGAGCAGGCTGCTGTCCCAGCGTAGATCGGGACCGCCCCCGCGGCCTCGGAGACGACGACAGCCGTTACGCGGCGGCGCTCCTCTCGGGAGAGATGCGGGAACTCGCCCGTGCCACCCGTGGTCATGATCCCGTGGACGCCTCCGTCGAGTACATGCCTTACAACCCGCTCGAGGGCGACCTCATCGACCTTGCCTCCGTCAGGGGTAAACGGCGTCGGAATCGCCGGGATCACACCACGGAGTCCTGCAGAAGTTGTCATTCGAGCTCCTCTCGGCAGGGAAGGCCCACCACGAAGCCTGCCGCCTCGTCTCCGGGTCAAGAGTAACCTGCGGGGAGACGCATCGTCTAGATGGCGGCGACCGAGGCGCCGGCGTATTCATGGACGTCGCGAAGGCACACGAGATCCTCCGACGGGCTCCTTCTGACGGGATCTTACCCGTGATCGCCTGCCCCCTGGGATATGCCTGACCTGGCATCGAGGGCGGCGCGGATGCGGGCGTGCTCGCGCTCGTTCAGGCTGAAGCGCACCAGTAGCAGCGCGGTCGTCAGGTTCAGCAGGCAGGGGAAGGCCGAGAAGAGCAGGCGCATGGACAGCAGCGTGGTCTCGCTCTGCTCGAGGTTCGGCCGGAACCCGGCCGCGCTCAGAACGAAGCCGGTGAGCGCGATTGCCACGCCGGCTGCTGCCTTCGTGGCCACGTTCCAGATCGCGAAGTACGAGCCCTCCTTGCGTTCGCCGGTCTGGTACTCGTCGTAGTCGACGACGTCGGCCTTGATCGACGGTCCGAGGATGTTGCCCGCGCCCTGGACCGCGCCGATCACCACGATCAGCGCGATGATCAGCTCCCAGTTGCCCGGCTGCAGGAAGAACATGCAGCCGAACGCGCCTGCCTTGATCACGGTCGCGACGATCCACGGATTGCGCTTGCCGTAGCGCCGCGCGAGCGGGAACCAGATCGGGTATGCGACCAGGGCGGAGACGATCGATGCCCCGACGAAGATCCCGGTCATCCCCGTCTCCTGCAGGATGTACTGGCTCGTGTAGGGGAGGAGCGTGATCAGCGCGGAGAAGCCAAGCTGATCCAGCAGAAAGACGACCACGAGAAGGCGCGCGTGGGGATTGCGCAGCACGTCTCGAAACGCGCCATACGAGCCCGTCGCTCCGCGGCCCTGGTATTCCGGCCGCTCGCGGATCCGGGTGGCGGTGAGCAGGACGAGTCCCATGGTCAGGACCGCGCCGGCGATCGCGAGCTCGGTCGCGATCGTGCGCTGGTCGCTGGCCCTCTCGAGCAGCACGAGCGAGCTGGCGGCAAGGATGACGCCCGTGAACTCCAGGATCATCCTCGCGCCGAAGACCCGCGAACGATCGTGGTAATCGAGCGTGAGCTCCGCTCCCAGGGCAAGGTGCGGGATGCCGAGCGCGGTCTGGGCGGTGTAGAAGAGGATGATCGCCCCGCCTGTCCAGACCGCGAGCAAGTTCCCCGTGAGGGTAACCGGCGGGCTCCACAACGCGACGAAGAGCAGCCCGAGCGGTAGCACGGCCGCGATCATCCAGGGACGCCGGCGGCCGAGGCGGGTCTTTGTCCGGTCGCTCCAGTAGCCCACGAGCGGGTCCGAGACCGCATCCCAGAGGCGTGACAACCCGAACCAGAGGCCCATCACCGCGGGCGCGATCAGCAACACGTCCGTCGAGAACTTGAGCAGGTACATCGAGATGAGCCCGCCCATGAAGCCGAATGACGCGGTGGGCAGCGCGTAGATGACCAGTGTCCCCAGGGGTACGCGCTCTCGGGACTGGATCAAGACACGGTGCCTGCGTGTGTCGCTGTGTCTCCCACTCCGATGGTGAGTGTAGTCTGCGCGCACGGCGATCTCCGGCCCGTTGCCCGAGCGCGGCGCGATAGCACGATCATTCGCCCGCCTCTTGCCGCTGCTATACACTAGTCCACAGCCAAGTCGGAGCGTGTGCGAATGACCGTCGAGATCAAGCCGCTGGCACAGCCCCGGGGTGCCGAGGTCCGCGGGGTGGATCTGACGCAAGACGTCCCGTCAGACGTAATCGAGCAGCTCAAGCAGGCCCTTCGGGAGCACCTGGTGCTGCTGTTTCGCGGCCATGTCCCCCCGACGGGTCCCGAGTTCGTGCGCTTTGCCAGGAACTTTGGCGACCTGATCGTGGGCACCGACTTCCTGCGCGACCCCGCCGAGTATCCCGAGATCCTGCCGATCACGAACCTGGAGGACGAGCAGGGGTACCCGCTGGGAACGGGCGCGGCGGTCGAGTTCCCCTGGCACCTGGATTACTCGTACCTGGACCGCGTGGCGAAGGAGAGCTTCCTCGATGCCGTCGAGCTGCCGCGGGCCCCGAGCAGCACCCACTTCTGCGACATGTATCGGGCGCTCGAGACCTTGCCGGACGAGCGAGTCAAGCAGCTCCGCGGTATGCGCGCCCATCACGACCTTCGCGAGTTCGTGATGGGCGCCGAGGACCGAGCGCAGATCGAGGAGGCGGGGCGTCTCAAGAAGGAGCGCGATGCCAAAGCGGCCATCGAGCGCCCGCCGCTTCCCGAGTACGTCCGGCCGGTGGTCATGCGCCATCCCGAGACGGGCCGCGAGGCGCTCTACGTGAGCCCCGCGAATACACGCTGGATCCTCGACGTCCCGGAGGACGAGAGCGCCGCCCTGCTGGGGGAACTCTTCGAGCACTCGACCCAGGAGGAGTTCATCTACCGTCACGACTGGCAGGTCGGGGACCTGATCCTGTTCGATGCTCTCGGCGGCATGCACCGCCGCGATCGCTTCGACGCGAGCGACCGCCGCTACATGCGCCAGCTGAGCTCCCTGGCCTAGACTGTCTCAAAGGTCGCTTAAAGTCGCCCCCTGGCACCACCGATAAGGTGCGAGGGGAGACCTATGACGAGCAACCAAGGTGTCCGTCCGCGTCACAAGATGCGGGCGGTAGTTGCCTACTGTGGACATGAGCTCGAAGGCGGAGGTGCCGTTGCGAACATCTCCATGTCGGGCGCGCTGATCGAGCCATCGTCGACCTCCGCATATCCGGGCGAGCGGATGGGCCTCACGATCTTCTACTGGACCGAGGGGCAGAAGATGCGCTCCGTCGATCTGTCGGCTGAAGTCGTGCGGACCACCCCCAACGGCTTCGCGGTGCGCTTCTAGTCCAGGAACAGGCGGCGTCGTTCCAGCGATCGCGGGTACGCGAGCAATCGTGCCGAGAAGGCCTCAGCCGCGCCTGGGAAGCGGGAGGACCATCGGCACCTTCTCGCGGTAGCGGATGTAGTCGTCTCCGAGAGTTCGAGCGAGGTCGCGCTCCTCGAACGGAATCCCGATGAAGATGTAGGCCGTGTTCAGAGCCGAGAACAGGAAGTGTCCGACCGTCATGTGCGGCGTCAGCCAGAACGCGATCAAGAAGCCGAGGTAGAGCGGGTGGCGCACGAGCCTGTACAGGCTCGGGGTCCGGAACCCCTTCCCGGAAGGGGTCTGGCCGCGCAGGTGCCCTGCCACCTGACGCAGGCCCAAGAGGTCGAAGTGGTCGATCAGGAAGGTCGAGTAGACGGCGATCCCGAACCCGATCAGCGCGATCCCGGTCAGGACCACCCCAAGAGCAGGTGACTCGACCGCCCAGAGCGTGACGGGAATCGGACGCCATAGCCAGAACAAGAGGATCAGCACCAGGTTGCTCGCGAGCACATAGGTGCTGCGCTCGATCGGCTGGGGGATGAGGCGGACCCACGCAGCCTTGAAGCGAGGCCGCGCCATCACCGTGTGCTGAAGGCCGAAGAGGAGGACGAGGAGCGAATCGACGACGAGAGCGGCTCCGACCGAGCCAGCGGCCCCCGAATCGATGGTCTTTGGCACGCCGAGATCGAGCACGAAGCCGACCAGATAGAGGAACGTGCCCAAGAAGACGACGTAGCACAGCGCCGCATACGCCGCATAGATGCCCTTGCTCATGGCCTGGTACCCTAGCTGCGGCGGAAGGTTCACGTCTACCTCCCGCTGGGTCGAGCGCGCGGAGCTCGCCAGC
The DNA here is from genome assembly GCA_965247115.1 of Myxococcota bacterium. Classification (GTDB taxonomy): domain Bacteria; phylum Myxococcota_A; class UBA9160; order SZUA-336; family SZUA-336; genus JAUXJB01. The sequence continues at coordinate 568,487 of CBDFGR010000002.1, read as the reverse complement.
TGCGCGGCGACAAGGGAGAGCCAGATGAAGAGCATCGAGATCGACCGGGGGAAGGCACTTCGCGATGAGCCGTCGACCGGGCACAACCGCTATCACCCGGAGATTTCGCCCATCCTCGAAGTGGACGAGGGCGAGGAGGTCGTGCTCGAAACCCGGGACGCGATCGACGGTCAACTCGCCTCAACCGCGACCGTGGCAGATCTGTCCGACTTTGACGCCGACGTCGTCCACCCGCTCACCGGGCCTGTGTTCGTGAAGGGGGCACAGCCGGGCGATCTGCTCGAGGTGGAGTTTCTCGACATCGTTCCGGAGCCGCGCGGTGTCAGCGCGATCCTCCCGGGCTTCGGGTTCCTGCGCGATGTGTGCACGACGCCCTTCCTCGTCCACTGGAGCATCAGCGACGGATGGGCCACGTCTGCGCAGCTAGCGGGTGTGCGGATCCCGGGTGCTCCGTTCATGGGGATCTCCGCCGTCTCGCCTTCTCACGCGGAGGTCGGGGCATGGACAGAGCGCGAGCGGGAGCTGACGGAACGCGGGGGTGTGGCACTTCTTCCTGACCCGGCAGGCGCCGTCCCGAGTCACGGGCGCCCTGCGAGCGAGGGGTTGCGCACGCTGCCGCCCCGCGAGAACGGGGGCAACTTCGACGTCAAGCAGCTCACCAAGGGGGCGAAGCTGCTGCTGCCCGTGTCCGTGGAGGGCGCGCTCTTCTCCACGGGCGATGCCCACTTCGCTCAGGGCGACGGGGAGGTGTGCGTCATGGCCGTCGAGATCGGCGCCACGGTGGCGCTCCGCTTTCGCGTCGTGAAAGACGCGCCAGGCGCTCGAAGCATGCGGGGCCCGCGCTTCTCGCACCCGGGCTACTTCGCGCCGCCCGAGTGGGCTGCGCCGAGAGGGTTCGTCGCCGCCATGGGCATGCCGATCACGGATGAGGGCGTGAACGAAGGCGAGAACCTCACACTCGCCTGTCGCAATGCGCTCCTGAACATGCTGGACCTGCTGCAGGAGAGGGGCTGGACTCGCGAGCAGGCCTACATCATCTGCAGCGTGGCATGCGACCTGCGCGTGAGCAACGTGGTCGACGTGCCGAACTACGTTGTCTCGGCGCTGCTGCCCGAGGCCCTCTTCGAGTCCTGACCCGGTCCTCGCTGCGCTCGCACTTCGCGCTGGCGAGTATCAGGCGGGAGGCTCGATGCCGGCCTTGACGAAGGCGCGGCGTATGCCCGCCTGTGTCTCCTCGTTCAGGGCCGTGATCTCGTCCCACGAGTAGCCGAGCTCGAGCAGGATCTCCTCGGTGTGCTGCCCCTGTTCGGAGCTGGGTCCCTTCGCGGATCCCGGCGTCTCGCTCAGGTGGACCAGGTTGCCCACGACCCGGGTCGGGCCCACCCCGGAGATCTCCATGTCGACGAAGTAGTCGTTGGCGAGGGCCTGGGGGTCGTTGATGACCTCGTCGTGCCCGAGCACCCGGTTCCAGATGACTTCGGGCTCGGAGTCGAGGAACTCCTCGCACTCCTTCATGGGCTTGCGGAGGAAAGCCGCCGTGAGCCTCTCCCGCAGATGGTCGTAGTGCTCGTCCGGATCGGACATGCCGATACGCAGCGCCGTGCTGTGCCAGCGCGGATCGGCAGCGAGCTCAGGCTCGTCGAGGAAGCCACACAGCGCCAGCCACGAGGCTTTGTCGAGCGGGAAGGCCAGGAACAGGAACTCTCCACCCTTCGTCTCGTAGATGCCGTACATGCCAGGGATGTTCATGAGGTGGTCGCCGTCTCGCGAGAGCGCCTTGCCCGTCATGGACGAGTGCGTGAGCTCCCACATCTGCAGCCAGATCTGCGCGCCGTAGCCGGACGTGTTCACCTTCTGCCCCACGCCATGGCGCTCGCGCGCGACCAGCGCCGTCATGATCCCCAGGGCGAACTGCATGGCGCCCGAGGTGTCCGCGATCGCCGCGCCCGCGATCGTGGGCCCTCCGTCTGGACGACCCGTCAGGCTCATGAGCCCGCCCCGCGCCTGTGCAGCTCCATCCACCATCGCCTTGTCGACCAACGCGCCGTTTGGCCCGAAGCCGTTCACCACCGAGTAGATCAGCCGCGGGTTGAGCTCGCGCAGGGTCTCGTAGCCGTAGCCCATACGATCCAGGGCGGACTGCCGGTAGTTGGACACGAACACGTCGGCCGTCTCGAGCAGTCGGTATAGGGTCGCGCGACCGCGCTCGCCGTTCGCGTCCAGCCAGAGCGACTTCTTGCCGCGATTTGCGGCCACGAACAACGAGCTGTGCGCTTCCTGGGGAAACGGCACGTTCGCTCCGCGATGCACCCGACTTGCCTCTCCGGTGGGCGGCTCGATCTTGATGACCTCCGCCCCCATGTCGGACAGGAACAGGGCCGCGGCGGGTCCCTGGAGCGCGGTTCCCAGCTCGACTACGCGAAGCCCCTCGAGCGGCTCAGGCATGAGGCACCTCCCTGATGTGCACGAGATTCTACCCCGAGCCCGCCAAAGGGCGAGAGCTCTGCGCGCGCGTTGCTGTGCTCCCCGCTTCGCAGCTCACCTGCCAGGATTCGTGTCACAATTGAGCCCGACGAGGATCGCTCGGCAACTACCGGATACGTCTGGAGGAGGATCTCATGCTCGTGCCGATCACGGCTCTCTATGCCGGCCTTCTCGCACTGGTCGGACTGGTCCTGGCAGCTGGTTCCGGCTTTCTGCGGGTAAAGACAGGAGTCTCGCTGGGAGCTGGAGACAACCCCCAGCAGCTTGTGGCCTTTCGTCGCCACGGAAACTTCTCCGAGTGGGTTCCGCTCGCGCTCATCCTGATCGGCGTCCTCGAGCTGAACGGCGTCTCGGGCACGGCGCTCCACGTCTTCGGGGCGACGCTTCTCCTGGCACGCATCGCCCATCCTCTGGGACTGAAGCCCGATACCACGGCCCCCCCACTCCGGGCAATCGGTGCGGGCGCTACCTCGCTCGTCGTCCTGGTCGCCGCAATCTGGGCGATCGCGACCTATCTCTAGACAGCTCGAGGGCTGAGCGGGTGATGCGAGAGCTCGAGCTGTGAGCTGCCCGGCCTGCGGCTTCGAGAATCCTGCTGGAATCAAGTTCTGCGGGAACTGTGCGCAGCCGCTTCAGGCCCTGGCGGGCTGTCCCGGCTGCGGCTTCGAGAACCCGCCAGGTTTCAAGTTCTGCGGTGAGTGTGCACGCCCGCTGACCGGTGCAGCCTCGTCAGGGCCCGAACGCGACCCTCGCGCATACACGCCGAGGCACCTCGCCGACAAGATCCTCCAGTCCAAGTCCGCACTCGAGGGCGAGCGCAAACAGGTGACGGTGCTCTTCGCAGACGTGAAGGGCTCGGTCGAGCTGTCGGGCCAGGTCGATCCAGAGCAGTGGCACGTGATTCTCGACCGCTTCTTCCAGATCCTGACCGACGGCGTGCACCGCTTCGAGGGGAGCGTGAATCAGTACACGGGCGACGGCATCATGGCGCTCTTCGGCGCGCCCATCGCCCACGAGGATCACGCGCAGCGGGCCTGCTACGCGTCGCTCCATCTGCGCGCCGAGCTGCGGCGCTACGCCGACGAGCTGCGCGTCGAGCGAGGGCTCAGCTTCGCGGTGCGAGTCGGACTCAACTCCGGTGAGGTCGTGGTGGGAAAGATCGGGGACGACCTGCGCATGGACTACACTGCGCAGGGACACACGGTCGGACTGGCCGCCCGCGTCGAGCGTCTCGCGGAGCCCGGACGCGTCTACCTGACGCAGCACACCGCCAGGCTCGTCGAGGGTTTCTTCGAGCTGCGCGACCTTGGCAAGTCAAAGCTCGCAGGGACGGACGACGCGCTCGCGATCTACGAGCTCGAGGGCGTGGGCGAGGCGCGAACCCGGCTCGACCTCGCTCGTTCCCGCGGCTTCTCGCGCTTCGTGGGGCGCGACGAGGAGATGGCCACGCTGGATGCGGCGCTCCAGCGGGCGATAGAAGGCCAGGGCCGGGTCGTGGGTGTGCGCGGCGAGGCCGGACTGGGCAAGAGTCGGCTCTGCGACGAGTTCGTGCGCACCTGCCGCGCAAAGGGAATCGCCGTCTACTCCGCCCACTGTCCGTCCCACGGAAAGACCGTTCCGTTTCTGCCTCTGCTGCAGCTCCTGCGCGGCATCATCGGGATCGAGGAGCACGACGATCCGTCCGCAGCCCGCGAGAAGATCGCGGGGAGACTCGTGCTTCTGGACCCGCAGTTCCAGGAGCGACTGCCGCTGGTGTTCGGATTCCTTGGGGTTCGCGAGCCCGAACGCGCGGTCCTGCGGGACGATCCCGAGAACCCTGGCGCGCAGCAACGGCAGAGCTTCACCTTCGTCCGGCGTCTGGTGCAAGCGCTGAGCGAGCGCGAGCCGATCGTCCTCTTCTTCGACGATCTGCACTGGATCGACTCGGCGAGCGACGCTTTTCTGGCGCAGATCGTCGAGGCCGTGAGCGGGACCAGGATCCTGCTGCTCGTGAACTTCCGTCCCGAGTACGGCGCGGAGTGGATGTCTGGCGCTAGCTACCAGCAGCTTCCCCTGGTACCGCTCTCGCCGCAGGCCGTCGCCGAGCTGCTGAGCGATCTTCTCGGCAACGACGCTTCCCTACAGGCGCTGCCCGCGCTCGTTCACGAGCGGACCGAGGGGAATCCCTTCTTTACCGAGGAGCTCGTGCGCTCGCTAGCGGACTCCAAGCAGCTCGAAGGTTCGGATGGTGCATACCGGCTCGTGACTCCTGTGGAGCGTCTCGAAGTGCCCGCGACGGTGCAGGCGGTGCTGGCCGCGCGCATCGATCGCTTGCCCGACCGCGAGAAGCAAGTGTTGCAGACGGCAGCGGTCATCGGGCGCGTGTTCACCGAGCCCATCCTCGCGGCGGTGTCGACCCTTCCCGCCAGCGAGCTGGGAGCTGCACTCGAGACCTTGAAGGCGACCAACTTCTTGTACGAGCGGGCGCTCTACCCCGATACGGAGTACGCCTTTCGACACCCACTGACCGAGCAGGTCGCCTTCGAGTCGCAGCTCCTGGAGAAGAGGCGCCCCATCCATGCGGGAGTCGCGCGAGCGCTCCAAGCGTACAGCGCCGAGACCCGCGACGAGCAAGCCGCTCTGATCGCACAGCACTGGGAGCGATCGGGCACACCGCTCGAGGCGGCCCGCTGGCATCGACGGGCAGCGGACTGGATCGGCTGGAGAACGGTGTCGGAGACGGCCCAGCACTGGAGGTCCGTCCTCGACCTCCTTAGAGATGTGCCGGAGTCGACGGAGACCGAGGCGCTGGCTCTGGAGGCCCAGACGCAGATCGTCTCGTACAGCTTCCGCATCGGAATATCGCCAGAAGAGACGGAGCGGCTCTACGCGGACGCGAAGCTGCTGGCGCGCAGGCGAGGCGACCTGCCGGCGCAGTGGCGACTCGAGACCGGCTACTACTACAGGCTCATCGATCGCGGTCGTCCCAAGGGGGCGCAAGCTCAGGTGCAGTCGATCTTGCCCATCGCCGCGCAGCTCGACGAGCCGGGCGTCTCGGCCTCGACGGCCTGTATCGTGGCGGCCAACCAGCTGCGCTTGCAGGACTCGCTGGAGACGCTCGAGGGTGCACTGGCCCGACTCCCGACGGATCCGCGAGACCGGACCGATCCGCGCGGCGAGGACCCCTACCTGATCCTGAGATACCTGCGGGGCTGGTATCTGTGTCTGCACGGGAGTCCTCGCGAGGGACTCGAAGAGCTGGAGCAGGTGCTTAGGCTCGCCCGACCGGGGGAGCGCGCTGCGGGGCAAGCGAGGGGCACCTGCGCGAGGTTTGCGATCCTGATGGGCGACCGACCCCGCGCGCTCTCCTACAGCCAGGAAGGACTGAGGAACGCCGAGAGGACCGGGAACGTGGGCGGGCGTGTGGCCGCTCTCGGCTGGGTTGGCGGAGCTCAGCTTCTGGAGGGGCAGGCGGACCTCGCCATCCAGACACTGACAGAGGCGCTCGAGCTCGGTACGAGAGAGCAGGTCTTTCAGGAGTTCGAGGCGCTCCGGCAGGGACAGCTCGCACAGGCGTACCTGCTGCGCGACGATCTCGACAAGGCCAGAGCGATGGCCGAGCGGGCCACCGACCGACTCGAGGAACGAGTGCAGACCAAGTGGAGCATCGAACCTCGCATCGTCTTGGCCCGCGTCCTGCTGACAACGGATGGACGTACCGCGGCGTCCGAGATCGAGTCACAGCTTCGGCAGGCCAGAACCGCCATCGCTGAGAGCGGCGCTCACATCTTCATGCCCTTCGTTCGCGAGGAATTCGCGCGCTTGTTGCGTACTCGGGGCGCTGCCGACTCCGAGCGCGAGCTACGCGAGGCACAGCGGCTCTACCAGGAGCTCGGCGCGACCGCGCATGCCGAGCGCCTGGAGAGCACCCACTCCTAACCCCGCTCGGCGTCGATCCTCGCCTGCAAGCGGCGCATTCCCCGCAGCCAGCGCTCGGGGTCGAGGGTCTTGTACTCCATCCACTTCTGGGCGATGGGGTCGGTCAGGATCAGGAAGCGCTCCTCGAGGATGGCTTCGACCACCATGTCCCCGACCTCCTCCGGCTCCTTGATCGGACCTGCCGCGCTGCGCGTCCATTCAGAGCTCGAATCACCCAGCATCGGCGTCCGTACACCGAGCGGTGCTAGAAGAGAGGTGCGGATGCCCTTGTCGTGGTAGGTGATCGACAGCCACTCGGCGAGCCCCACGACCGCGTGCTTGGTCACGGCGTACGTCAGGTTGCCGTGCGAGGTGAGGACGCCGGCCATCGAGGCCGTGTGGAGCAGGTAGCCCGAGCCGCGCTCGAGCATGGAGGGAAGCACGGCGCGCACCGCGTACACGTGGGCCATCAGGTTGACTTCCCACTGGTGCTGCCAGACGGGGAGCTCGGTATCGAGTGGATTGCCTCCCGTCCCGATCCCTGCGTTGCTGAAGAAGACGTCGACCGGGCCGTACTCGTCCTGGGTCCGGGCGACCAGGCGGTCGATGTCGGCCTCTTGCCCGACGTCGCAGGCCACCGCGAGCCCGCCGATCTCGCTGGCGACCGCTGTGGCTCCCTCGGCGTTCCGATCCGCCACGACGACCCTGGCCCCCTGCTTGGCAAATGCCCGAGCCGTGGCCGCGCCGATGCCGCTCGCCGCGCCGGTGATGACGCTGACTTTCCTTTCGAGTTCCATGTGTCGGGCTATCCTCGAGCGATGAGGACCCAGCATACGACAGCGCAGGAGCCGCCGTACAACTCACCTGCGTGTTTGCCGACATGACGACGTTCCACTTCGTTCGGCACGGCAGAAGGGAGGAGAGGGGTCCCGGAGATTCTCCGCTCACCGTGGAGGGCCGCGCGCAGGCGCAGAAGGCAGCGGTTGCACTGGCGAACAGGACGATCACGAAGGTCTACACGAGTCCCTTGCTCTGTGCCTTGAAGACCGCCGAGATCATCGCAAACCCCCACGGCCTCCCGAGCTCTCAATGTTCCCTTCTGCGCGAGCGTGCGAGCTGGGGCGATCTACCCGACCAGACCAAGGCTGACTTCGTTGCGATGTGGAGCCGGTGCAACCGCGAGCGAGCCTTCGTTCCCGCGGTGGGGGACTCCTCCATCGAGGCGGGTCGCCGACTCGAGCGATTCGTGCGGTTGATCTGCGAGCAGGAAAGCGACGGTCTCGTCGTAGCGGTGACGCATGGCGGCGTGCTGGCCGACTTCCTGCGGAACATCTTCTCTCTGGAGGAGCTAGAAGGCGCGAACGCGGGCTTCGCTCGGCGCCCGTACAGCGGTGATGTGATGCGGGAGTGCAGCATTACCACCGTCCGAGCATTGACGCCTGGCCTCTACGAGCTGGTGCGGCTCGCGTCGACCGACCTCCTGTCGCACGGCTAAAGGATTGCCCTGTCGGAACCGACGGTTAGAGGGGATCGCTGTAGCCAGCTGTCTCGACGTAGACCGCTCTGGACGAAGGAGAGTCACGATGAGCAGATGGGTGACTCGAACGGCTCTGGCGATCGGTGTCACCGCGAGCTTGACGCTCGCCCCGCTCGCTCCCGGTGTCGCGAACGCGGAGGATCGCCACGATCAGGCGGCTCTCATGCAGCTTCAAATGCTGCTCATGAACGACGTCGCCCGCCAGGCCGCCGCTGGCCAGAGCGAGCAGGGCAGAATCGCGAACCAGCAGCTTGCGAGCATGCCCCCGTACGCGCAGAAGGAGATCCTCGGCATCGTCATGGCGATCATGAAGGAGCGGGGGGCGGCAGCTTCGGAGCACGTCGACGTCCTCAACGCCTCCGGGCCAGAGGCGGCCGGCATGAGCCTCTCGCCGGCGATCCGTGCTCGCATCCAGGCGCTCGGCAAACGCCTCGCCGCAGACGAGAAGTTCAAGCAGGACTAGCCCGAATCAGGCTCGCTCGAGCGCTACGGGCCGCCCCGCCGCCAGGCCCAGGGGGTCCTCAGCGCCGGCGTCCCCCGCCTCTCGAGCGTCCCATGCCACCGCGGCCGGATCTCATCCCTCCAGTGCGCCGTGAGCCGTAGTTCGCGGAGCGGCGGCCGCCCTCCATGCGGCCGCGCCGATCCCGGTCCAGCTGTCGGTAGGTATCCCGGCTTCTGTCGCGCGGCTGGGTGATGCTGCTGAGGTCACGGTTCGAATCGCGCCGGTCGAAGGCCTGGCGGTCCCCCGGCTGCGCGTCGCGTTGTCGGTCAACCTGCCGGTCCGAGGTTTGCTCCCGCTCGCGGGTGCGGTCGCCCTCGCCCCGCTGCCTCTCCGACGACTGCCACTCGCCGTCTTCCCGTTTTTCCCAGCCGTCCTCGGTGCGGCGGTAAACGTTGCCGTCCTTTCCCGCGTACACGTTGTCTTTGCCCTTCGCGACGAAGCCGCTTCCCTCCTCGCCGCTGACACGGATCGCGCCGGTCCCTTCCGAGGTTCGGATTCCGCCCACCGTGCCCCGAGAGTCCGAGTAGTGCGCGCCGCGAACCCAGTCATTTCCGCGCGAGACCCCGGTCGCCCCCCAGCTCGCGTAGGCGTTCGAGCCCTGGCGCGTTTGCGCGTACGTTCCGGTGCGCGGGTTGTACGCCTCTGCAAAGCTTCGCGACCCGTACGGGCCGTAGGCCGCGGCGCCTCGTGCATACGTTCCGGTCGTCGGGTTGTATGCCGCGCCCCAGCCGGCTCCCCCGTAGGGTCCGTACGCTACAGCGCCGCGCCCGTACGTGCCGGTGTCGGGATTGTAGTAGGTGCCGGCGCCGTAGCTGTAGGGGTAGCTGTAGTACACCGGATAGTAGTCGCCGTAGTAGACGTAGGGCGGGTAGTACCAGCCCGTTCCGTAGACGACGGTGCCGTACGAGTAGTAGACGCCCCCGTACCCCGACGTGTAGCCGTAGGTCACGTGCGTGGAGGTGGAGCTGTACACGTAGACGTAGGTCGTGTGGTAGACCGGCGAGCTCGGGGGGATGGTGTAGATCTCGGGGGCGACGTTGTCGGCCACCTCCCAGGGTCCTTGTGGACTGGTGGAGACGAACCAGACCGCCTGAAAGCACATGTAGTAGAGATCGCCGACCCTGATGACGTCGTTCGGGCTGTTCGTCGCGTAGTACATCGACGTGCCCTCGATCTTCTCGAACTTGGGCTCGCCCTGGTAGGTTGCCGTCGCCTTCACCTCGCTGCGCTCGACCTCCGCCTTCTTCGGGATGTGCGCCAGAACGACGGCCTCGTAGGCCTGTGGTGTTCCCGGCACAGCGGCCAGCACATCGCCGCGCTCGTGGTCCGGAGGGATCTCGGCAAAGTCCTCCGGGAGGTCGGCGCTGCAGAAGGCCCACTCGCCGTCCAGGCTCTCGGCCCGGAACCAGCGCCCCGAGACCAGGTAGTAGAGCTTGCCGTCGCTGTTGGACCGGAAGAGATCGCTCTCTGTGTTCTTGACCCAGAGCAGCTTCGGTGTGATGAACGCGATCTCGGGCTCCCCGTCGAGCAGGATCAGCTCTGCCGGCACCTCGCTCACGAAGACCCTGGGAACATCTTCGGGCGCGAGCTTCTTGCCCGGGACGTGCTCGCGCACCTCCTTCCAGTTCTCATCCTTCTTCGAGAGCTTCTTGAAGCTCTTGGGGAGCTTTCCTGCCGGGGACCAGGTGCCACCGAGGGTCGTCCCCTTGAGCCAGCTCTCCTCGTTGCGCAGGTAGTAGGTCTTGGTGTCGGGGTAGAAGAAGAGATCCCAGTTCGTGTTGACCGCGAACTGCAGGTCGTTGCCTTCGATCGGGCTCAGGATCGGCTCTCCGTCCAGGATCACCAGGATTGCCGGTTCCTCGCTGCTGAAGATCCTGGGCGGGTCTTCCCTGACGTCGACCTCCTCCGAATAGACCTTGCCGCGCTCCAGCCCTGCCAGGATCCTGTCGAGCTCCGTCACCGTCTCCTCTGGGAATTCGGCCTCGACCTTGGTGCGCAGGTCCTCCGACTGCAAGGGGTCCAGAGAGGGGAAGCGGCCGTTCAGGAGCCGGAGATTCGTGAGCCGTACCTGGCGGCTCTCCAGGTCTGTCTCGGAATCGACCTCGAACTCGAACGCTCCGAGCGCAGGTTTCTCCGCTCCAGCCGGCTCGAATGCCAGCGCCAGGCGGCCCTCGAGATGCTCGTAGTCCTCCCAGCTCTCGATCTGAGGCTGGTAGAGGACCAGCTTTGAGCCATCGAGGTACGTGTGCTCCCGAGGCCAGTCGTCGATCTGCTCGGCCGTGTACGCGGGTCCCGCAGCCAGAAGGCAGATCAGTGCGAGGAGACGTGCCGACATCGCCTCAGTCTAGCGAGATTGACCGGTACTTTCGGCGGGGTGTAAGGTCTCGGTATCGACCGTGCGTCAGCGTATGACCGCCATCGATTACGACCGGCTGGTGCGGCCGCACCGGGTTCACGCTGACTGCTATCTCGATTCCGAGATCTTTCAGGACGAGCTCGAGCGCATCTTCTACCGCGGCTGGGTCTACATCGGACACGAGTCCGAGGTGCTCGATCCCGGCGACTGGAAGCAGGCCTGGATCGGCCGCCAGTCGGTACTTCTGATCCGCGGCGACGACCGTCGGGTCCGCGTGCTGATGAATCGCTGCGCGCATCGCGCCGCGACGCTCTGCCAGAGCGAGCAGGGGAGTGGGCGCGTGCTGCGTTGTGCCTACCACGGCTGGACCTACGCCTGCGATGGACAGCTCAAGGCCATCCCCTATGCGGACGGCTACGGACCGGATCTCGACAAGAGCGACTGGAACCTCGCCTCGCCCCCGCGCGTCGAGCGCTATCGCGGCTTCGTCTTTGCGAGCGTTTCGGCAGAGGGGATCTCGCTCGCCGAGCATCTCGGCGCTCCGGTCCGGGAGCAGCTCGATCTCTTCTGTGACCTGTCGCCAAAGGGCGAGATCGTCGGGCAGTCCGGCACGAACAAGTACGGCTATGACGCGAACTGGAAGCTGCAGATGGAGAACTCCATCGACGGCTACCATCCGAACTTCGCGCATCAGGCCTTCTTCCAGGGGCTCCAGCAACGCACGGGTGCGAGGATCGCTCAGGTGTTCGAGGGCGGCTCCCTGGGGCGCTCGCGCGACCTGGGCGGCGGCCACAGCATGCTCGACTACCGAGCTCACAACCTCGAGGACGACGGGCTCCGCCGGCGCCTCGAACGCCTGAAGGCGACTCCCTGGGGCAAGCGCTACTGGGAAGACATGGTCGCGAGCCACGGCGAGCGCCGAGCCGAGGAGCTCCTGCTGATCGGCGGGACACACATGCACGTGTTCCCGAACCTGGTGGTCCTGCAGAACCAGATCCGCACGATCCGACCGATCCACGTGGACCGCACGGAGGTCCGGCTCAGCCCGATGCTGCTGGCCGGCGCCCCCGACGAGCTCAACGTCGCGCGCCTCCGCAACCACGAGGGCTTCTACGGCCCGGCGGGAGGCGGCGTCCCCGACGACATCGAGATGTTCATGCGCGTGCGCGGCGGCCTCGAGAGCACCGTCAACCCGTGGCTGCGCTTCGAGCGCGGGCTCCACCGCGAGAAGGTGGACACGGACGGGACCCGCTACGGCCAGGTGACCGACGAGGTTCCGCAGCGCGCCATGTGGCGGCACTGGAAGCGCCTGATGACGGGAGAGGCGGAAGCGTGAGCGCCGACCGCCCGGCGGTGGAGGCCTTCCTCTACCGCGAGGCGCGGCTCATGGACGAGAGCCGCTACAAGGAGTGGCTCGACCTCTTCACGGATGACGCGGTCTACTGGATCCCGTCGAACCGCGACGACCTCGATACGAATCAGTACGTGTCGATCGTCTACGCGCACCGGCCTCAGCTCGAGATGCAGATCTCGCGGCTCACGAGCGGTGCAGCCTGGACGCAGATCCCGAAGTCTCGCATGCGGCGCATCGTCTCGAACGTCGAGGTCGAGGAGGGCGACGATGGCGAGACGCTGGCCTCGGCGAACTTCAACCTGACGGAGATCCGTCTGGGCAAGCAGTGTACCGTTGCGGGCCGCTCGTTCTATCGGCTGCGCCCCGAGGGGGGAGACTTCCGCATCGCTTATAAGAAGGTCGAGCTGGTGGCGAATGACGAGGTCATCGACAACCTCACGTTCCTCGTCTAGCAGGCTGCGGAGAAAGTGACTGGTTGAGGGGTGGTCCTTCCGACGAGGGGGTTCACCGGCCGAGGGGCGGGGCGCGATTCCCGGTTCGAACCGGTCTTGGGCTCCGCTGATCGCGGGGCGGTTTCGCACATGACCTACGTGGCCTCCAGCAGCTTGCGGATCCGGATCAGGTTGTAGGCTGCGGCCGTGAAGGTGAAGACCCAGCCGACCCGATCCGTGCCGCGGTGTCGGGTCTTGCGCATCAGCCCCACGGTCTTCATCCAGCCGAAGACCTCTTCCACCCGTTTGCGAAAACGCTGACTCAGTTCGTAGCCCCGGTGGCGCGTCGTCCGCCCGTCGATCGCGCTGCGTCGATTCGTCGTGTTCTGCGCCACGTGTGGGGTCACGCCCAACTCTCGAAGCTCTTCCACGAACCCCTTCGTGTCGAAGCCCTTGTCTCCGCCCAATGTCCTCCGACGCCCGCCTCCCAGACCTTCCACCATCTCGAGCGCCGCTTCGCGCTCCGCATATCCCGACGCCTGCGTGAGCTTCGCCGCGACCACCAAGCCGTTCCGGTTCTCCGTCACCACGTGTCCCTGGTACGCGAGTCGGGCGCCTTGGCCTCTCATACCGGCGAGTCGTGCGTCGGGATCCGTCGTCGACGCATGCGTCTGGTTGCTCCGCTTCTCGCCTCGGAAGTTCACCGTCGGGTTGCCCGGGTCATCGTCGTCTCTCCGTTCCTCGTCCTTCCGTACGAAGCTCTTCTGGCTCGCCCACGCCTCGATCAGCGTCCCGTCTACCGTGAAGTGCTCCAACGACACCCATCCCTCGGTCTCGGCCTGCTCCAGCACTGCGTCGAAGAAGTGCTCGGCAATCTCGCCCTTGAGCAGCCGGTCTCGGTTCTTCGTGAACACCGTGGCGCTGAACACCACCTCGTCAAGCTCCAGACCCACGAACCAGCGATACAGCAGGTTGTACTCCAGCTGCTCCACCAGCTGCCGCTCGCTCCGGATGGTGTAGAGCACCTGCAGCAGCAGGGCGCGCAGCAGCTGCTCCGGGGGCACGGACGGGCGCCCTACGCCTCTGGCGTAGATCGCGTCGAAGCGCGGCGATAGCCGCTGCAGCGCCGTGTCGACCATGCGCCGCATCGCTCGAAGCGGATGATCATCCGGAATCCGCGACTCCAGCGACACGTAGCTGAACATCCCGCCCTGAAGCGTCCCCTGTCCTCTCACGCCTCCCCCTTTGGGGCTCGCTCCCAAGGTACCCTTCGATGAGGAGTTTTTCAGCAGCCTGCTAGGCGCGCACACTCGGAAGGACAGGGCATGGCACGACTACAGGGTAAGGTTGCGCTGATCTCGGGCGCCGGCACGGGGATTGGACGCGCAGCTGCAGAGCTCTTCGCGCAGGAGGGCGCAAAGGTCGCCATCGCAGAGCTCAAGCCGGAGCTCGGAAGCGGGGCGGAGAAGGCGGTCCGGGAGGCGGGCGGGGAGGCGCTCTTCCTCGAAACCGACGTGACCGATGACGCCAGCGTCGAGCGCGCGGTGCGGGAGACGGTGAGCCGCTTCGGCAAGCTCGACGTCCTCTACAACTGCGCGGGCGGCTCCTTACCGGAGGACGCCCCTATCACCGACGTTCCCCTCTGGGTGTGGGACCACACGATGGCGCTCGACCTCAAGGGGCCGATGCTGTGCTGCCGCTTCGGAATCCCGGAGCTGATCAAGGCCGGCGGGGGCTCGGTCATCAACATGTCGTCGACCGCGGCGCTGTCGGGCGTGCCGATGCACATCTACTCCGCGGCCAAGGGCGGGGTGATCTCGCTCACGCGCTCGCTCGCAAGCCAGTACTCGAGCCAGCAGGTGCGCGTGAACGCGATCTGCCCGGGTGTCGTCCTGACCGACCGGGTGAGGGCGCGTTTCGGGAACTTGCCCGGCACGGAGGATGGAGCGGAGGATTCGCGTGCCGCCCGTACCGCAGCGCGCTACCCGTTCGGGGTAGGGCAGGCGATCGACATCGCGCAGATCGCGCTGTTCCTGGCGAGTGACGAGTCTCGTATGGTCAATGCGGCAATCCTCGCCGCGGATGGCGGTCTGTCGGCCTACTAGGCCCGCTTGCTGCACCGCGGTCGCGGTTAGGGGTATCCTCCCGACCACATATGTACCTGAACGAGTTCTCGGCAAGCACCGAGTCGCTGGACATGACCCGGTTCGACGAGTTCCAGAGCCTGCTCACGAGCGCAACGGATCTCGGAATTCCTCACAGCCCGGACATCCGCTACGTATCGCGGAACGCCGTGGTGCGCCAGCAGCGCTTCCACTTCCTGGAATGGGGAGACCTCGGAGCACCGCCCGTGCTGCTTCTCCACGGGGGCAACCAGTCGGCCCACTCCTGGGACCTGGTAAGCCTCCACCTGGCAGACCGCTTCCGCTTGATTGCGCTGGATCAGCGGGGCCACGGGGACAGCGAGTGGGCGCGCGATTCCGACTACACGTCGCAGGCGATGGCCAGCGATGCCGAGGCCATTGTCGCCGCGCTGGGGCTCGGGCAGCCGATCGTCTTCGGGCACTCCATGGGGGGACGCAACACGCTCCGGCTGGCGCTCGATCATGGCGACGTGGCCCGGGCGCTCGTGATCGTGGACATCGGTCCGGAGGTCGCGGCGGAGGGCGCGCGCTCGATCGGCCAGTTCGTCAACCACAATCGCGAGTTCGACGACGTTGAAGAGTTCGTGGCCAACGTCAGGCGCTACGATCCCTTCCGTTCGCGCGTGCACATCGAACGCACCGTCAAGTACAACCTGATGAAGCGAGCCGACGGCAAGTACGTCAGCAAATGCGACTACGGCCGGCGAATGGCATCGATGGGGGAGACCCCAGCCCCGCTGGATCCGATCACCCTGGACGACGTGAAGGTGCTCAAGCCCCCCGTTCTCATCGTGCGCGGCGCGAACTCGAACGTCCTCACCGAGGAGGCGGCGAGGCGCTTCGCGGCTGCGCTACCCGATGGGCGTCTCGTCACCGTGCCCGAGTCGGGACACAACGTGCACGGTCAGAACACGCCGGGCTTCCTCGACGTCGTGCGTCCCTTCCTCGCCGCGCTCTAGCTCTTTCCGCTCGGCACCCTGCGGAACGCCACGGTCTTATCGAGGCGCGGCTCTGGCGGTAGGCGCAGCACGTGCTCGGCAATGATGTTGCGCAAGATCTCATCGGTGCCGCCGCCAATCCGCATGCCCGGTGCCCAGAGGTACGCTTGCTGCCATTCCGCTTCCTGTGCCGCGACGTCCTCGTCGAGCACGGCCCCCACGGCACCCTGGAGCTCGACGCTAGCGACGCCATCTCCTGGTCCATCTTTGCGGAGACGAGCTTGCTGATGGAGCCCTCGGGTCCCGGCGTCTGGCCGCGCGAGAGCGCGGTCAGGGTCCGGTACGAGGTGTAGATCACGCTCTGGATAGGCGTGGCCTCGCGACCCCCGTACTGCATAGGCCAGGTGATGCATGCCCAGCCTGCGCTGGCCTTCTTGGCCTGCCAGGCTTGGGCGGCCGCAATCGAGTCGTCGTCGTCGTCGTCGGATTCGAAGCCCTGATTCGTCTCTCCCTCTCGCAACAGCCTCGCGTTCGCTTCGAGCCAGGTTCGCGCCTCCTGTCTGAAGGCCGCCTCTTCCGGGTTGTCGTCGAAGTTCATGCTGGCTCCCCTTCGCGAAGAAAGGTAGCACGTAGCCGTGGTAGTCTGGACCCGTACCGCAGAGGAGCGACCACATGGCGCTGATCAACCCGCCGGGCTTTCCCGTCGAGCGCGGCAAGATCCACGAGTTCGCGAACTCGATCCTGGACGACAACGAGCTCTACCACGACGAGGAGGCGGCGAAGGCTGCGGGGCTGCCGTCGGTCGTGGCGCCCCCGACTTTCTCGACCGCGTCCGCTTTCTTCCCGGAGCCAAGCGCGGGCGGTCAGCGCATAGAGGGCCTGGACATGCGCTTCGTGTTGCACGGGGGCCAGGAGCTGATCTACGAGCGGCCGGTCTTCGCTGGCGACGTGTTGACGAGCGAGCCCGGCGAGATGAAGAGCTACGAGAAGAAGGGCCGCCGCGGCGGGAGCATGAAGTTCATCGAGAGCGAGACGATCTACCGCGACGCGCAGGGCGAGATTGTGGTGCGCTCGCGCAACACATTGATCCAGACGGCGGGAGTGGTGCAGGAATGAGCGACGCATTTGAAACAGTCAAGGTAGGGGACGAGCAGAGCTTCGAGGTGCCGGACATCAACCGGACCCAGTTCGTGCGCTACGCCGGCGGCGGCGGGGACTTCAACCCGATCCATCACGACCAGACCTTCGCCGAGAAGGCGGGCCTTCCGACCGTGTTCGGGATGGGCATGTTCACGGCCGGAGTGCTGAGTCGGGTTCCCACGCAGTGGTTCGGTCCGGAGTCGATGAGGCGCTATGGGATCCGCTTCACGTCACGCGTCTGGCCCGGCGACACGGTCACGTGCTCGGGCAAGGTGGTCCGTGTGTACGAGGAAGGCGGGAGCAAGCACGTCGACCTGGATCTCGTCGCGAAGAACCAGAAGGGGGAAACCCTGATCGCGGCCGAGGCTACGGTCCGTCCCTGGAAGCGCTAGCCGGGCAGATAGACGCCGCCGTTCACGTGTAGGGTCTGACCGGTGATGTAGCCGGCGTCCTCCGACAGCAGGAAGTCGAGGGTGGCGGCGATCTCGTCGGGCCGACCCGCCCGGCCCGCGGGGACCTGCTCGACGAGCGATTCGAAAACACCCTCGCGGAACAGGTCGCGCAGGCCTTCGTGGAAGATGTAGCCGGGGGCAATCGCGTTCACGGTGATGCCGTGGCGCGCCAGCTCCATCGCGCTGGAGCGGGTGAGGCCCGTGATCGCGGCCTTCGCGGCGGCGTAGGGATGCTGACCGGGCCCCGGGTGGTAGGCGTAGAGCGATGCCAGGTTCACGACGCGCCCGAAGCCACGCTCGATCATGCCGCCGCTGAACGCGCGCGTCAGGTAGAAGGTGCCGTCCAGGTTCACGCGCATGACGCGGCTCCAGGTGCGCGTCTCGAACTCGGCGATGCGGCCGGGCCCCTGGATCCCCGCGTTGTTCACCAGGTAGGCGATGTGAAGACCCGTCCTGGCAAGCTCACGGGCGAGGGTCGCTACTTCTTCCTCGCGCGTGACATCCACGGGTACCTCCGATCAGGAGCTCAGCAGACGCTTGATCTCGGCGGCATGCGCGATCAGGGCCTCGTCGCTCTCCGCCACGGCGGCAAGGTGAAAGCGAGTGCAGCCCGCCTCGACGTATGGGCGCAGGAAGTCTGCGACGTCTGCCGGCGGGCCGTACGGCGTGTACCGCTCGAAGTTGTCGAAGCCGATGCGGTACATGTCCTCCATGGACTGCGCCACTTGCGCTCGCCCCGCTTCGCGCGTGTCGTCGAGCCCGCACCACACGAACATCCCGTGCTCCCACGCGACCTCGCCCCGGTTGCAGGCGGCTGCCTCGGCATCGATCTGGCCGAGGATGCCCGCGAAGCGCTTGGCCGAGATCCAGATGCCGACGTACCCGTCGCCGACGCGTCCCGCGCGCCGTACCGCCGCGTCCGACCGGCCGCCGATCACGATGGGCACTCGCGGCTCGATGGGCGGCTGGATGATGGCGTTCTCGAGCTGGAAGTGTTTGCCCGAGTAATCGACCGGTTCGCCGGTCATGAGAGCGCGCAGAATTTCGAGGGCCTCGTCTGCGCGGCGGCCCCGGGTCTTGGGATCGACGCCACAGACCTCGGACTCGTGGGGATCCTCGCCACCGACGCCCACGCCGAGGATCAGACGTCCTGGCGCCGGCGCGATGACGCTCTGGACCTGGCGCGCGACCAGCGTGGGGTGGCGCAGGGGAATCAGGTACACCGCGACGTAGACCTGCAGCGTGTCGTGCAGGGACAGGAGCTGCGCCGCCTGGATCAGACCGTCGAAGCCGCGACCCGTGAAGAAGCTCACATGGTCGCCCACACCGACGTGGTCGAGCCCGGCGTCGGCGACCGCCGCGAGGGCAGCTCGCTTCTCGTCGATCGTGCCGTGTCCGGCGCCTCTCGGCGTGCCGATGCCCAGCTTTACCTCTGGCATTGCATCTCCTCTTCTCGAGCCGCCATCGTGTTCGGGCGCGGCGTCGGGGTCAAGCGACGTCTCCGGCCGCACTGGGCCGGACGCTGGGCTAGAGTCAGGCCCGATGAAACGAGCTGCCCTGGCACGGGTCGGGATTGCGATCACGTGGCTTGCATGCGCGGCTTCCCCGCCTGGACCTGCGGAACCTCCGATCGAGCCTCCCGCCCAGCCGCTCGGGGTGACCGTGAGCGTTCGCGAGGGCTCCTTCGACCGCTCGCACCTCAGCCCGCGGGGCGTGCTGCTGGCTTTTGAAGAGGAGCTGGAGTCTGCCCGCGTGTTTGCCGGCGTGCTCCAGTGGTCACCAGACGCCTCCTCAGTCTGGGAGCTCGAGCTAGCAGCTTCGGACTACGGCGAGCCCGACGCGTACACGCTCGAGCTCCAGGCCGTGTTGCTGCGGAATCGGCTGCTCGTTGCGACGTACTTCACGAAGCAGGCGATCCGCCAGGCCACGGGCCAGGGCACCCAGCTCAACGTCGGACCCGAGCAGCTTGCCGAGCTCGGGCAGCGTGCGATCCACGAGCTCGTGCGACAGCTCGCCGCGGACACGGATCGCCTTCGAGAGGAGGAGCACGTGGGGGCGTCCTGACAGAGCGCCTCCGCTGCGCTCGCTCCAGGCCTGGTGCACGGAGCTCAGCGTGCAGCCGCGCTTCGTCCGTGCGTACACTCTCTACAAAATCGCGTGCGACGCTGGCTCGGGCGCGATGCGGCGAAGACGGGCAAGCGAATGACGACGACGAACAAGCAGCATCAGTGGAATGAACGCTACTCCTCGGAGGAGTTGGTCTGGGGGATTGAGCCGAACCGCTTCCTCGCGGAGGAGCTCGGCGACGCGGAGCCGCTCGGCCGCGTCCTCGACCTGGCCTGTGGCGAGGGCCGCAACGCGATCTGGCTGGCCGAGCGTGGTTTCGAGGTGACGGCGGTGGACTTCTCCGAGGTCGCGATCGAGCGCGCCAGGGGGCTCGCCGGCAGGCGCAGTGTCGACGTGGAGTGGATCTGCGCCGATGTCACCAGCTACGAGCCCCCGCCTGAGGCCTTCGAGCGCGTCGTTGTTCTGTATCTCCACCTGCCAGAGGCCGACCAGGCCCGGGCCCTTCAGCACGCCGTTGCAGCACTCGCCCCGGGCGGAGCTCTGCTGATGATCGGCCACGCCCTTCGCAACCTGACGGAGGGCGTCGGCGGCCCGCAGCACCCCGGCGTGCTGTGGGACCCGGACTCCCTCAGCAAAGCGCTCGTCGAGCTCGGCCTCGAGGTGGAACGTGCCGAGGAGCGGATTCGGGCGGTGGAAGGGAAGGGCAGCGCGATCGACCATCTCCTCTCCGCGCGCCGACCGGCTGCGTGATCATCAGACGGATGGAGCCGGACACAAGCCAGCCCCGGAGAGTGCGCGGGAAGCGCGCTCGAGCATAGGAGGAGCCATGCGCTACGAGGACGCAACGGAACGCTTGCGAGAGGTTCGCGGGCGGATCGCCGAGCTACGCGACGAGCTGCGCGAGGTACAGTCGAAGATCGAGCCGGCCGCGGTCCAGGACTACCGGCTCACGACTGCGGCTGGGAAGCCCGTCCAGCTCTCGGAGCTGTTCGGCGACCGCGAGCACCTCTTCGTCGTGCACAACATGGGGAGGAGCTGCTCCTACTGCACGATGTGGGCCGACGGGTTCAACGGGGTGATCGATCATCTCGAGAACCGCGCGGCCTTTGTGGTCTCGACCCCGGACAGCCCTGAGACGCAGCGCAAGTTCGCCGAGAGCAGGGCCTGGAGCTTTCGCATGGTGTCCCACGAGGGTACGAGCTTTGCCAGCGATCTGGGCTACCGCAGGGACGAGAGCTGGTGGCCGGGGGTTTCCGTGTTCCAGCGCGACGGCGATCGCATCGTACGCGTGAGCGATACGGAGTTCGGCCCGGGGGACGACTTCTGCTCGGTCTGGCCTCTGCTGGAGCTGCTCCCCGAGGGACCCGAGGGCTGGCAGCCGAAGTTCACGTACTGAGCCGTTACGTGAGGGTAGGAGGCTCCGGCCCCGGCTTTTGATAGCTGATTAGCTATTGTGTGGGGATGAAGGAGAGGCTCAGCCCGAGTGAGCTCTTGCGCGAGGCCCGGCAGCGAGCCGGCCTGACCCAGCGAACGCTGGCCGAGCGCGCGGGAACCGCTCAGTCAGTGGTTGCGCGCATAGAGAATGGTCAGACCAGCCCGAGTACCAATACCCTTTTGCGGCTGCTCGAAGCTGCGGGCTTCGAGCTCCGAGCGGAGTTGGTGCTGAGCCCCTGCCCCGATACGCACATGCTCGCCGACATCGATCGCGTTCTGGCGCTGACGCCGGAGCAGCGGCTGATCGAGGTTCGGAACGTGAACGCGTTCGTGTCTGCCGCCCGCCGTGTCTGATGCGGCGCTCGATCCGGCGCTCATCGCTCGGACTCTTGCCCGACACGAGGTCCGGTACGTCCTGATCGGCGCACTTGCAGCACGGCTTCAAGGGTTCCCACGGGTGACTGCGGATGCGGACATCACTCCTTCGCGGGACGCAGAGAACCTGGAGCGTCTTGCTGCTGCGCTCCGGGAGCTCGATGCGCGGGTCTACACGGACACCCAGCCGGCGGGGTTGGCGTTCGACTGCAGTGCGAAGAGTCTCGCGCAGTCTCAGATCTGGAATCTCGTGAGTTCGGCTGGACGGATCGACGTGGTGTTCGTCCCAGCCGGAACGGACGGGTACGACGACCTGATCGAGGGTGCCGTGGCGTTCGAGATCTTTGGCGTCGAGGTCCACGCCTCGGGCCTGGAAGACATCATCCGATCGAAGGAAGCCGCGGATCGACCTCAGGACCGCCAGGACATCATCGTGCTGCGCGAGTTGCTCCGGCGTACGACTCGCAGCTGAGCGCTGGACAGAGCGTGGGTCGGTGCGGTACAGAATGTCACGGTGAGTCGAGGGGGGGCGGACGTCGAGTAGATGCGAATCGGTCTGATCTCAGATACGCACATTCCGGAGGCGCGCGAGGAGCTGTGGCCGCAGGTCTTCGATGCGTTCCAAGATGTCGACCTGATCCTGCACGCTGGAGACATCCACGAGCTCCGCGTGATCGACGAGCTGAATGAGGTTGCACCGATCTATGTTGCTCGGGGGAACGGTGACGACGGGTCGGGCGGGCGAGGCGTGCAGCCCGATGACGATCGGCTCCGCGATGCCTGGTCCCTCGACCTGGGCGGAGTGTCGGTCGGGCTCACGCACGTGGTGCCGATCCCGGAGATGCCGCCGCACCTCACCCTCGAGCGGGCGATCGGCAGGCTCTTCCCGGAGCAACGGCCGGAGGTGCTGATCTACGGGGACACCCACGTCGAGGCGATCGACGTGGTGGACGGCGTGGTCTGTGTGAACCCTGGCTCGCCCACCTACCCGCACAACCTGAATACACAGCTCGGCACGATCGGCTTTCTCGAGATCGAGAACGGCAAGCCGGACGTGTCGATCTGGCAGCTGGCAGACGACGGGGTCGAGCCCTTCGACTGGAGCAAGTGGCGCCGTCCGCGCTGAGGAAGCGATGTCGCGCAGAACCCTGAAGCTCGTCCACACTTCCGACGTGCACATCCACAGCGAGGGCTTTCGCAGCGAGGAGCGACCGGCCACCCGCGCGCTGGAGGAGATCGCATTTCGCACAGTCGTCGACACCGCGCGGAGGCAGGAGGCCGATCTGCTCCTCATCGCGGGCGACCTGTTCGACTCGAGCCGGATCGCTCGGCCCGAGATTGACTTCGTGATGGCTACGCTGAGCGCTGCGTCCTGTCCCGTCGTCCTGCTGCCGGGAAACCATGACTGCTACGACGACCGTTCCGTGTACCGGAAGGTCGATTTTCGCGACGCGGGCTCTCACGTACACCCGCTGATGGCGGAGGACGGAGACGTCCTCGAGTTCCCTGAGCTCCACAGCACGGTGTGGGGACGCGCGATGGTGGAGCACGATCACGAAAACCAGCCGCTCGAGGGTGTGCCCGATCGAAGCGGGGACTACTGGCATGTCGGAATCGCCCACGGGCACCTCGTACCCGACCGGAGCGAGCTGCGTTCCTCGCTGATCACTCCCGAAGAGATCGGAGACTCAGGGCTCGACTACCTCGCGCTCGGGCACGTGCACGTGTTCCGCGACGTGAGCGAACGCTCGACCACTGCCTGCTACTCCGGGAGCCCCTCGCCCCAGTACGGGAGGGCGGAATGGGGCAGCGTGGCTGTCGTCACCCTCGATTCCGACCGCGGCGTGGTCCTCAGCCAGGAGAAGCTCGAGCCTGGGGAGAGCTGAGCCTTCCGCTCGAGCTCTACGCGGGCTTCCGGCAGAGGATCAGCTCGGAGCCCTCCCGGTTCCCCCCCGTGTGGAAGACCTTGCGGAGCTCAGGCTCCAGGCCGGACCCCCGGCAGAGCTCGAGCCAGCGCTCGCGCGGAAAGAGCCCGAACACGTGCATGTCGTGCACCACCCGCACCTTGCCTGACTCTCGCAGCAGGAAGGCGAAGTCCGTCCTGTAGGTGTCCTCGCCGGGAGCGGGTTCGCCGTCCCACTCGAGATAGCGAAACGATCGCTTGGGTCCATCGTGCCCTCCGTGGCTCGTGACGGGCTCGAAGGTCTCTCGGAACCAGTCCGGGCAGAAGAGTACGGCGCCGCCGGGCCGGCAGTGGACGTTCGTCGTCTCGATCAAACGAGCCAGGTCCGCCGGGGTAGTCATGTAGCAGACGGCGTCATGAACGAAGACGGCGTCGAACACCTTACGCAGGCGTACGTCGCACATGTCCCCTTGCACGTGCTCGCACTCCGGATTGAGCTCGCGGCTCACCGCGAGCATCTCGGCCGAGCGATCGACGAGCGTGAGCTCGAAGTGGGCCTTCATATGCGACGCGTTGTTCCCTCCGCCGCTTCCGAGCTCCATCACCGTGCGCGGGGCGCAGGCCTCGCGAAGGATCTCCGTGTAGAAGCCGGCCTCTTCCTCGTACTCCGAAGGTGTGGACATGAGCGGCCACCACTCCGCCAGCTCCGAGTACAGCTTTGTCTCCACGTCAGCAATTCCCCGATTTTTCGTGTGACTCATTAGGGCGTCTCCCCCCTACCATGAGAGGATGAGCGCGGCTGGTCAACCGGACTGGCGAAGGAGGAAGGATGGAGCGCTTGGAGGGGCGGGTTGCGTTGGTGACGGGAATCGCGTCTGGCATCGGGGCCGCATGCGCGGTCCGCTTTGCGGCGGAGGGCGCCCGAGTGGCGGGTGTCGACGTGCAGAAGCCCGCCGAGACGACTCCTTGTGAGAGCTTCCATGAGGTCGACGTACGCGAGGAGCCGGCGATCGAGCGCGCCGTACGAGCGGTCGAGGAGCGCTTTGGCAAGATCGATGTGGTTCTGAACGCGGCCGGCGTCTCCGGCGGCGGGCCCGTGCACCAGCTGGCGGGCGAGGAATGGGACCGCGTGATCGACATCAACCTGAAGGGGACGTTCCTGGTCTGCAAACACGTCGTCGGGCGAATGGCGGAGCGGCGTGCAGGCTGCATCATCAACGTGGCCAGCATCGAAGGACTGATCGGCGGGCAGGGTATCAGTGCCTACAACGCGTCGAAGGGTGGCGTGGTCCTGCTTACCCGCAACATGGCGATCGACTACGGGACCCGCGGGATTCGCGTTAACTGCGTCTGCCCGGGCTTCATCGACACGCCGATGACGGCACTTCTTCAGACCGAGCCCCTCGAGGCCGCGCGCGAGCACCTCGAGCGCTCGCACGCGCTGGGGCGCTTCGGCCGCCCGGAAGAGGTCGCGGCGGCCGCTGCGTTCCTCGCCTCCGACGACGCGTCGTTCGTGACCGGCCACGCACTGGCCGTCGACGGAGGCTTCACAGCGGGTCACCGCGTGTTCGAAGGCGAATTCCCGCCCGAGGTGCTCGGGGAGATTCAGCTGGGAGCCAGCTCAGAGGATGGAACCTGAATTCCGCGGATCATGTGATCGTCTGCTGGTTGACCCTACGGAGAGCGTATCGGGATGTCAGTGTAGGATGGAGCGCATGAGACCAGTGCGTACTCTGGCGTGGCTGCCCGTCTTGCTCCTGGCCGGCGGCTGCGGCTGCCTCCCGGAACGGAGCGATCCGGCCGAGGTTGCGACACAGTTCTGGGACGCTGTGCACGAGGACGATCTCGACCTGGCTATGGAGCACGCGAGCTTGATGAGCTCGGACCTCCGCGACTGGGCCGAGGACTACGAGATCGTGGAGTTCACGCTTGGGGAGACGCTCCGAAACGAGCGGGCCGCCACCATAGAGACATCCGTGCTGACCAGGCTCGGCGAGTTCGAGATGCGTCCGCGCTTCCTGACCCACATGGTGCGCGAGGGCGACCTCTGGAAGGTGGACGTGGACCAAACTCAGCGAGATCTCGCGAAAGGCGTCGTTACTGCCGTCGCCGGGCGCGTGCGCGGTGCGCTCGTCGACGGCGCCCGCGAGCTCGGGTCGGCGCTCGAGGAAGGCCTGCGCCAGCTCGAGGAAGGTATGCAAGACGCGCTCGAGGACGTGGAGAAGGACCCCGAGATCTAGCCCGGAATGTCCTTGCGGTGCGCGAGACGGGCCCGCGCGCGACTAGGGCCCGCTCCCGGGCCGGTGCCGGCGTAGCCAGCTGAGCAACGGCTCGAACACGTCGCTGCGAGTCCGCATCGGGGCCAGGATATCTGAAACTCCATGAGCCCAGGCGGAGTCAAAGCCTGCAACGAGAGGAAGACACGGATGACGGATGCATCGATCCACGGAGATCTGACGCGACGCGCGCAGATGGACAGCGCGTCGATGGAGTGGCAGGCGAGCCCAAGTGGAAGCGTCTGGCGCAAGCGTCTGCACCTCGTCGGCGGTGCAGAGTCCGGCCAGGTCACCTCGATCGTGCGCTACGAGCCCGACTCCTCGTTTCCCGCTCACGACCATCCGGAAGGAGAAGAGATCCTGGTGCTGGAGGGGACCTTCTCCGACGAGCACGGTGATTGGCCGGCCGGCACCTACCTGCTGAACCCTGAGGGCTTCCGACACGTACCGTTCTCGCGTGAGGGCTGCGTACTCTTCGTCAAGCTCCGTCAGTACGGCGGCGAGGGGCGCCAACACGTGGCTCAGGACACGGGCGCGCTCGACTGGGAGTCGACCTCCCTGCCAGGTGTCGAGACGAGGACGCTCTATCGCGAGCCCGGGTTTCGCGATGTGACCAGCCTCGAGCGGTAGGCTCCTGGTACTGCTCCCGGTCTCCTCGAGCGAGACGGCGGCATCGAGATCCTCCTGCTCGAGGGCGCACTGGAGGACGAGCACGGTCGCTACGGGGCCGGTACCTGGCTGCGTGTTCCGGCTGGCGCGAAGCAGGAGCCGCGCTCCCCCGCGGGCTGCATCCTGTACACAAAGGCGGGCGCGCTCCCCGGACTCCGGTCGGATTAGCCCGGCTCGTCGAGCCTCGCGCCGCCGTCGAGGGGGGCGCGACCGTGCTCGGCCGCTCGACGTCCGCGCCCTCGCTCAGCTATACAGGGGTCGCATGTCGCCGGTCCAGCTCCCTGGTGCTGGACGAGTTTCGGGAGGACATCAGGATGACGGATGGG
Source organism: Myxococcota bacterium (assembly GCA_965247115.1). Taxonomy (GTDB): domain Bacteria; phylum Myxococcota_A; class UBA9160; order SZUA-336; family SZUA-336; genus JAUXJB01. The sequence goes on along the minus strand of CBDFGR010000002.1, from coordinate 542,202 downwards.
AACGGCAACTTTGCCAGTGTGAACGGCGTACGGCTCCACTACGAGGTGAGCGGCAGCGGGCCGGTGATCGTGCTTACCCACGGACTCGGCGGGAACCTCGAGTCCTGGGAACCTACCGCGGAGGCCCTGGAGGACAGCTACACCGTGTTGCGCTGGGACGTGCGCGGCTTCGGACGCTCGGACAGGCCGCACGGCTCCGTCGATCCGAAAGTCTGGGCCGCAGACCTGGACGCTTTACTCGGGGATCTCGAGATTCCGAGCGCGATCATCGTGGGTATCTCCATGGGCGGTGTCATCTCCCAGCGCTTCGCTCTCGACTTCCCCGAGCGTACCGACGCGCTCATCCTCATGAGCACCACGAGCGAGGTCGGGGACTGGGCGCGCAAAGGCTGGCTCGAGCGGGCGCGGCTGGTCGAAGAGGAGGGAATGGCCGCCGTGCTGACCGAGGGTCCCGGGCTGAGCTACGCGAAGGCCTATGCGGAGAAGCACGCGGCCGCGATCCGGGCCGCGGCAGAGGAGTCCGCTCGCCGCAACGACCCCCAGTGCTACGCGGCCGCCGCACGCGCCTGCAGTGCTTACAACTTCACGGCTGAGCTCGGCCGCCTCGCCATGCCGGCCCTCGTTCTGCAGGGGCTGGACGACGGCCTCACTCCGCCGGGGGGCGGCGTTATCCTATCGCGTGCGATTCCGGGGGCGCGCCTCGAGCTGATCGAGGAGTGCGGACATCCCATTCCCGCGGAGCAACACGAGACCATGCTGGCACGGATGGGCGACTTCCTCGCATCGCTTCCGGACTGAACGGGGCCGGGGATCAGATCCGGATCGAGCGCCAGCGTCCGGCGCGAAAGCGCCACACGATTGCGATGGCCAGGACGAACAGGTAGCCGGTCTCGCCGACCCAGGCACCCACTACGCCGCCGTCCAGCGTGACGGCCGCCAGCCAGACCAGCGGGATGCGCAGCATCCACGCGAGGGTCGCCTGCACGACGAACGGCCAGCGCGTATCTCCACCGCCGCGCAGCGCGCCCATCGTAACGATGACGGTGGCGTCGATGACCTGAAAGAAGGCGCCGAGCAGGAGCAACGGCCGGGCGAGCGCAAGCACCTCCGGGTCGCTCGAAAACACGCGCATCAGGAGCTCGGGCATGCTCAGGAACAGGACCGCCGCGAATCCGACCAGAATCATCCCCAGCTTTAGGGCAGACCCGTAGCTCCGAGCCGCGGAATCGAGATCTCGAGCGCCGACGTAGCGGCCGACCAGGGTTCCGGCCGCGGTCCCGATCCCGCTCGCTTGCATCCAGGACAGCGACAGGAGCTGAAGCATTGCCTGGCTTGCCGCCATCTCGGCGTCGCCCATGCGCGCCACGATGGAGGTGAAGAGCGCAAAGGACGTCATGTCGAGCAGCCACTGCCCGCCGATCGGGGCGCTCGTGCGGAGCAGGCGTCGGATCTCACGACCGTTGATCCGCCCGGGCCGCGTGCCATACGTGCTTCGGTTCCGGCGCGAGAGCAGCATCGCGAATAGGATCCCAAGGTACACGAGCTCGGCGGAGACGATCGCTACGCCTGCACCCGTGATCCCGAGCGCTGGCAGTCCGAGCCGACCGAGGATGAGCCCGTAGGCCAGCGGCACATGCGCGACGACCGAGACGAGCGTAGCCATCATGGGGGCGCGGGTATTGCCGAGACCGCGGAAGAACGACGTGATTACGCCCCCCGCTACCACCACGGGCACGCCGAGAAACCGGACCTGCGCGTAGAGCACCGACTGCTCCTGCAGCTCAGGGGACGGGCCGATCAAGGCGACGAGGGACTCGAACGAGAACGCGACTACGATGGTCCAGAGCACGCAGGCCGGGACGAGCGCGTACAGACCCTGCCACACCCAGTTGCCGCAGCCGTCCGCCTTGCCCGCTCCATCTTCCTGCGCCACGAACACCTGCACGCCCATGGCGCAGCCGTAGAACGGCGTGAGCAACGTCCAGACCCAGATCCCGCTGAACCCGACGGCTCCGAGCTCCGTCGCGCCCAGGCGACCCACCAGCGCGGAGTTGATCAGCTGCATGAGCGTCTCGGCGCTCATCTGCAACATGATCGGCCAGGCGAGAATCCCCACCTCGCGCATGCTGCCGCGGGTGCGCCTGTCTGGTAGGGCGCCCGTCGCCCCTTCGGACGCTCTGTCAGCAGCGAGATCCGTAGCCACGGGGAGATCCTTCCCGGCGATGCTCCCCATTCATACTGAGCCCACCGCGCGGGCGCAAATCACTCCCGACCGGAGGAGAGTCGACTCCGTGACCGAGGGCCTTCATGATGGTGCAGAGCCACGCGGAGGAAGAATGGGTTACGAGTTTCTGCTCTACGACGAGTCCGAAGGCATCGCGACGATCACGCTGAACCGACCCGAGAAGCTGAACTCCCTGTCCCAGGGCCTACTCGCGGAGCTCCGCACCGCGCTGGATAGCATCGAGGCCGACCCGGAGGTTCGTGTGGTCGTGATCACGGGCGCGGGGAGGGCGTTCTCGACGGGCTTCGACCTTACCCCGGGCGATCGCGGGGGGATCTCGATCGAAGACGAGTCCGACTTCCTGCGTCTGATCCGGCTCAACTTCGACACGCTGATGCGGATCTGGAACCTGCGCCAGCCGGTCATCACGGCGGTGAACGGGCACGCGATCGCGGCAGGCTCAAACCTTGCGCTCGTCGCGGACATCACCCTTGCGGCCGAGACAGCGACCTTCGGTGAGCCCGAGATCCGGCACTTCGCGCTCTCGCCCTTGCTGCTTCTTCCCTACCTGGCAAACAACAGCAAGGCGATGCACTACCTCTACTACAGCGGCGATACGATCGGTGCGGAGGAGGCGCTGAGCCTCGGTCTGGTGAGCAAGGTGTTGCCGCCGGACCAGCTGCAGGCCGAGACCCTGCGCATTGCGCGCCGGGTCGCGCGCGTACCGGCCTATGCGGTCCAGCTGACCAAGCGCAGCATCAAGGGAGCCTACGAGATGATGGGCTTCAAGAACGCGATGGAGCTCCACCGCGCGAACGACGCGCTCGTGCTCGACTCGTCGCAGATCGAGGAGAAGCGCGAGCTGATGAGCGTTCTCCAGGAGCAGGGACTGCGCGAGTTTCTGGAGCGACGCGACGGTCCGTTCCGCGAAGCCTGAGGAGAAGAAAATGCCCACGGCAGCCATCAACAGGACCGAGCTCTACTACGAGACGCACGGCTCGGGCTTCCCGCTCGTGTTCGTGCACGGCGGCTTCGGCGGACTCGGGACGGGGGCTGGCGCCGGCGTACCGACATGGGTCGAGTCGTTCGCACAACACTTTTCGGTGATCCTGTACGACAGGCGCTCGTCTGGCCGCTCGGGCTATCCCGAGACGCGGCACACCATGGAGCAGTTTGCGGACGACATCCGCGAGCTGCTGCGGCACCTGGGTCACGAGCGCGCCCACGTGTGGGGAACGTCCGCGGGCGGTCCGATCACCCTTGCCTTCGGACTCGACCATCCCGAGGCCGCCGCGGGTCTGGTCGTTGCGGAGTCGGCACCCTGGCTCTCGCAGGACGAGGAGCTGCTCTCAAAGCTGCGTGCGCGCATCCGTATCCTCGAGACCGATGGCGTCGAGGCCGCCTACGCTGCCCGGCGCGAGGGCGGTACCGTCGGTCTCGACCTGTTCGCCGCCTCGAGGCCCTCCACCGCCGCGGGAGAGCAGAGCGCGCGCGGAGGCCGGCGCGACCAGATCCGGGCTCAGCTCGCAAAGGTCCCCCGGGAGGAGCGCATGGCCAAGTACGCGGGGGAGCTCCGCACATACGCGGCCTACGTCGACTGGGACGCGACCAAGCGCTTCGGCGAGCTCGAGATGCCGCTGCTCTGTGTTTACGGCACCGCCGACAGCGTCTTCCCAGACGTCGGCTGGCACGCCCTCGCCGAAGGCCGCCCGAACGTCCGCTGCCTGGCCGTCGAAGGCGCCGAGCACGGCACCGCCACCGAGCCCCCCGAAACCCAGACCGAAATCCTCACCTTCCTCCGCTCCAACACTCCCTGATAACTTGGGGACGGTCCTTAAATCATAACTTCTTTTCGAAGCGTTGCGGGCCTCCACCGTCGCTCGAGAAGAAGTTATGATTTAAGGACCGTCCCCAAGTTATCAGTTGAGGACGCCGTCGGTTTCTAGTTGGTCGATCTCTGAGTCGGGGAGGCCGAGGATGTCGCTCAGGACGTAGTGGTTGTGCTCGCCAAGGAGGGGGGCGGGGTAGCGGACTCCGACGCTGGCGTTGCTGAAGGTCCAGGGGGCGCCGACGACGGCCTTCTCGCCGAGTAGGGGGTGCTCGATGTTCTGGAGGATGCCCAGCTCTTGAACCTGGGGGTCACGGGAGATCTGGGCGCCCGAGTTCACGGGCAGGCTGGCCACTCCGGCCGCCTGGAGGGTCTTCACGACCTCGGCGACCTCGCGCTCCACGGTCCAGCGCTCGATGATCGGGTCTAGGCGAGCCTGGTTGCGCCAGCGGGAGGCGGGATCCCCGAAGCCCTCCTCATCGAGCGCGGGATCGCCGAGCGCTCGCTTCAGCGCGGACCACTCCTCCTCGCTGCCGACCGCGATGGTCACCCACCGGCCCTCGTCGCGGCAGCGGTAGCAGTTGTGTGGGGCCATCGTGATGTCGCGGTTGCCCATCCGCTCCGGGACCTGGCCACTCATCTCGTAGCCGAGGAAGACCTCGCCCATCATCGAGCTCATGATCTCCGTCGACGACAGGTCGATGTGCTGTCCTTCGCCCGTGCGCCCGCGATGATAGAGCGCCGCGAGCGTCGCGAAGGCCGCGGCCGTACCGACGCGAAGATCCACGGAGCCGCTGAGCGGGAGCGGCGGCAGGTCGGGGTGACCGGTGATATGGGCCATGCCGCTCATCGATGCGAAAGTGGGCGCATAGCCCGCATAGGTTCGTTCGGGGCCCGTGGCTCCGACGGCCGAAGACGAGAGCATGATGATGTCTGGCTTCACAGCGCGCAGGTCGTCGTAGCCAAGTCGAAGCCGGTCGAGGACGCCGGGACGCATGTTCTGAAGTACGGCGTCGCTCTTCGCCACGAGCTTGCGCACGATCTCTCGCGAGCGCTCCTCGCGCAGGTTCAGCGTGAGCGAGCACTTGTTCAGGTTGAGATCGTTGAAGAGGGGCGAGGCATCCGGGCCGCCCTGGGTAGCGCCCCCCATCAGCGAGCGCAGGCGGCTGTGGTCGATGCGCGTGCGGCTCTCGATCTTGATTACTTCCGCTCCCAGCATGGACAGCAGCAGCGTTGCGTGCGGCCCGGCCCAGGCCCAGGTGAAGTCCGTGACGCGGATGCCGGCTAGGGGCCCTTCGCCGCTTTCTCCAGCGCCGGGCATCAGATCACTCCTGCGTCGGCGAGCTGAGACAGCTCCTCTCGCGTGTGGCCGAGCTGCCCGCAGTAGATCTCGTCGTTGTGCTCACCGAGCAGCGGGGCGGGGCTCGTCCGCGTTGCAGCGTCCGAGAAGAGCGAGAACAGATAGGGCAGGGTCGGATACTGCTGTGCTCCGGCCACTGGGTGTTCGACCCTCGCGAAGTAGTTGCGTGACCGGGACTGCTGCGACTCGAGGACCTCGGCCACGTTCCGGACCGGTCCAGCGGGTGTACCCTCCGACTGGAGCAGGTGGTAGATCTCGTCGCGCGTGTGCACGGCCGCCCACGCGTCAAGGTTCTCCCGCATGGCGTCGCGATGCTCGAGGCGAGAGGCTTCGTCCTTGAACCGCTCGCTCTGCGCCCACTCCGGGTTGCCCATGGCGCGAACGATCCCCTGCCACTGGTGGTCCTGCGACGCCGTGATCATGCAGTAGCCGTCCTTCGCCTTCATCATCCCGCCAATGCCACCCCGCCAGGGCTGGGGATTCGGATCGTTCGTCAGGCGTCCGATGTCGACGCGTTCCATGCACATCAGCGCCTCGAGCTTCGACACGCCTACCCATTGTCCCTGGCCGTCCTGGCCGCGACCGAGGATCGCCGCCAGCGTGCCCACCGCGGCAGTGAGTCCGGCGTCGTACTCGCCGAGGTAGCCACCGGCCTTTGGCGGCGGGCGCCCGTCCTCCTGCTGGTCCTTGTAGCCGAACGAAGTGTGGCCGCTGGCGTGATACAGGTTGATGTGGTGGCTGCGGTAGTCGCGGTAAGGTCCTGTCTCTCCGAAGGCAGTGATCGACGTGATGACGAGGCTCGGGTTCCGCTCGCGGAGCTGCGCCAGATCGAGCCCGAGGCTTTGCCGCTCCCCGGGAGCGCAGTCCTCGATGAGCACGTCCGCCTCTGCCACGAGCCGCTCGAACACCTGGCGTCCTGCCTCGTTGTTCGGGGCCAGCGTGACGGAGCGCTTGTTCGTGTTCAGGTACAGGAAGAGGGCGCTGCGCTCGGGGTGTGGCACATCCGCTGGGAACGGCCCCTGACGCCGCGCTGGATCGCCGACCCTCGGCTGCTCGAGCTTGAGCACGTCGGCTCCGAGGTCAGCGAGGACCTTTCCGCAGTAGGGCGCCGCTACCATGCGCCCCAGCTCCACAACGGACAGGCCTTCCAGAGCCCCTCGGTTCACGAAGTCCCCTGCTTGACGAAGGGTCCAGTGAGGAGAGGGGGGCCTGTGCCACGCGTACGCACGCCGGGCATCATACAGGAGCGGCGTAGCCCCTTCGAATCACGCGGCCGCCTCGCGAACCGACGAGGCGACTACGTCCTCCGGCTCGACGCTGGGCTGAGCCAGGATCGCGTCGGTCAGGCGGTCTCCCCGGGCAGGAAGCGGCTGTAGATGGTATCGCGATGCGCGCGCAGGTCCGTGTCGAAGAGCTCGAGCACCTGCGGGTCCTGAACGGTGTAGGCCTCCCGGATCATCGCCGGAGTCGGGTAGAGCTCGTCTGGCAGCGGATCGATCAGGGCCGCGAAGGTTGCCCAGTAGACGTCGAGTGCGGAGAGCTGCTCCCCGATCAGGAAGGTCCGCCCGCGCAGCTTCTGCTGTGCGAGCTGCGAGGCCAGGAGCCCGACGATGTCCAGGACTCGGCCCGGCGCCCGCGCCGCCGCCTCCGAGCTGTAGCCGTACTTCGCCCCGATGCGTTCCGCGATCTCCTTCGGTAGCGGTCTGCCTTCTCGCAGCGAATCGTCCACCATGGTGAGGCGCCGGCACCAGGCGAGCCCCAGGTGTCCGCAGAGCTCGTGGGCGAGCCCGAACATGAGAGCGCGATCCTGGACGTTGGAGGGGATGAGCTGCGGCTCCAGCTCGCGCTCCTCCGCAAAGAAGAGGATCTCGTCCCACCTGCTGTAGGCGCGCTCGTCCTCGTCGACGAGTGCAGGGGCGCTGGCCTGACCCGTCCACTCCTGGAGTGCGGCGGTGTCGCGGCCATCGTGCGCGACAGGCGTATAGCCGATTCCCTTGAGGCGCAAGATTCCCTTTGCCGACTCGGACCACGGACTGGGAATGCCGAGCGGAAGGACGAGCCGCAGTGCGCCGCTCCGGCGGGCCTCGTTCAAGCTGAGTGCTTCTGACATCGGATCCCCTCGTTGGTGCACGTAGCGTACTTGATAGGCCAGGCCCGTGGCGTCAGCGGCTCCCTACGTGGCTCGCATGTCGTCCTGGTCGACGCGGCCGTCGACGATGCGGATCACGCGCCGCGCCCGCTCCATCACCTTGGGGTCGTGCGTGGAGAAGAGGAAGGTGACGCCGTGCTCCCGGTTCAGATGCTCCATCAGCTCCAGCAGCATGTCCGCGGTCTCCGAGTCGACGTTCGCGGTGGGCTCGTCGGCCAGCACGATGGCCGGGTCCGGTGCGATCGCGCGGGCGATGGCGACGCGCTGCTGCTGTCCGCCGGAGAGCTCGTCGGGCCGGCGCTCCTCCATACCCTCGAGGCCGACGCTGGCGAGCAGGCGCATCACGCGCTCGTGGCGCTCGGAGGTCTCGACGCCCTGCAGGGCGAGCACCATCTCTGCGTTCTCGTATGCCGTGAGCACCGGGATCAGGTTGTAGCTCTGAAAGACGAAGCCGATGCGGTCGCGGCGCAGGTGGCTGAGCGTGCGCCGGCTCAGCGTGCTGAGATCACGCCCTTCCACGCGGACGTGGCCGGACGTTGGGGTGTCGAGCGCGCCGATCAAGTTCAGCGCCGTGGTCTTGCCGGAGCCGGAGGGACCACACAGCGTGGTGAACTCGCCGCTATCGATCGCGAGGCTGAGCCCGCGCAGGGCGGCCACGTCGACCGCGCCCTGGCGGTAGAGCTTGGTCACGTTCTCGAGCTCGACGATGGGCGTGTCTGCCATCTCACACCAGCCGGATGGACTCGACGGGTACGACGCGACCCGCCTGGCGGGCCGGAAGGATGCCTGCGAGCAGTGTCGCGAGGAGCACGAGCCCCGCAATCATGACCACGTGCTCGGGGGTGATGCCCACACGCATCTGCAAGGGCATGGCGATGCCCGCGACTTCGGCACTGCCGGAGTCGGTCCCCGCGAGCATTCCGGCGTAGTCGATGCCGATGGTCGCCAGGTAGTAGTAGGGGCCGGCGGTAAGCAGGGCGGCGCCAACGAGACCTACGAGCCCGAGCCACAAGCTCTCGAACATGACGAGCCCGAACAGGTTCGCCGGGCTGAAGCCGATCGCCAGCATGATCCCGAACTCGCGAATTCGTTCCATCACGCTCACGAAGAGCGTGTTGAAGATGCCCGCCGCTACTAGCAGCATCACGAGTACCTCCATCACCTGCATGCCAACGATCTTCATGGTGATGAAGCTGGAGACATCGGGTTGGGCCTGCTGCCAGGTCAGCGCGGAGACGTGGGTGCCCACGCGGTCCGCGAGGCGTGCGGCCACCGCATTCGCGCGGCGCTGATCCGAAAGGAAGACCGCCACCTGGATGCCCTCGTCGGCGGAGTACGCAACGGCCCGGCGAAAGGTATCTATGGGCAACAGCGCGAGGGCGGCGTCCACGCTGGGCGAGCCCGTGCGCAGGATCCCGGTGACACGCGCTGCCTCACGCGTGATCTCGCCGTGCTTGTCTGCGAGCGTGTAGACGACTTTGCGGCCCAGCCGCGCGCCCAGGTTGCCTGCGAGGCGCGAGCCCAGGATGATCCCCTTGTCGTCCGGGGAGGCAAAGACCTCTCCCTCGACCAGGCTGTCGAGAATCGAGAGCGTGGCGTTGTCCTCGAGTGTGGGATCGAAGGCGATGAAGGCGGCGCCGTAGCTCTGGGCCGCCGTGGAGAGCAGCAGCTGTCCCGTGATGCGCGGGACCACCCGCTCCACTTCTCGTTCGCGCAGTGCGATCTCTCGCAGCCCCGTCGTGTCGGCAAGCGTCCGCTTGAGAGCGGGCCTGTCCAGGTACTCCGGGTGCTGCAGCGTGACGTGCCCCCCGCCCATGCGCGCCGCGAGGTTGATCATGTCGCCGAACATCGAGTCGGCCATGCCGGTCATGATGATTGCCAGCATCGTTCCGAACGCGATCGAGAGCAGCGTGAGCAGGGTGCGGCGGCGGTGCCGCCAAAGGTTCCGCCAGGCCGTCGATGGGAGTCTGGTACGCGTCAACGACGGGGGTCCTCCTACTGGTAGCGCATCGCCTCGACCGGGCGGATCAGCGCGGCCTTCGCGGCCGGATAGATCACCGCGAGAGCGACGATCGAAAGAAGTGTCACGATCGGAGCGGTGAACACGCCGATGTCCACCGCCGCGCGCATGATCGGGTTCATGGACATTCCCATCATCGAGACTCCGGCCATGCTGCCGACATTGATCCCGCTATAGGTCAGGTAGAGTACGCCGGGAACGGCGAGGCCCAGCCCGACGACGACCGCGATGACCGTCTGGAACGCACTCTCGGCCAGGATCAAGAGCAGCACCTCGAACGGACCGACACCAATGGCCTTCAGCACGCCGAACTCGCGTATTCGCTCGAAGACGGTCATCAACATTGCGTTGAGAATCAATAAGCCGATCGCAACGTAGATGACGACGAACATCATGTAGATCATGCTGCGCGCCGAGTCGATGTACGAAGCGATCGTCGGCAGCAGCTGGCGCCAGGTCTGGACGTCGTGCTCCAGAGCCAGCTCGTGGACCTGGCCCGCGGCGGTGGGCAGGTCGACCTCGAGGGGTCGGCGCACGATGATCTGGTGGGCCCCAGCGGGGAGGACGAGCAGCGTGCGGAACGCGGCCTCCGTCATGAAGACGCCCGAGCGATCGATGCCATCCCCAATGCCGAGCAGCACGCCCCGAACGACGTAGAGGTCGTTCGCCATGCTGCCGTCTGCAGCCTGTGTCAGGACGACGAGCTGCGAGCCGAGCGAGAGCCCCAGGCTGCTCGCCAGGCGGCGGCCCAGGACGACGCCGTTCGGATCGTCGCGAGCGAGCCACTCGCCCTGCGCGAGCTGCTCGTGAATCAGGCTCACCCGGGCGTCCCGCTCGACGTTCACCCCGAGGAAGGAGGCTCCTGCTGCCGACTCGTCCCCGGCGACCAGACCGTACGCGAGCAGGCGAGCGGTGGCGGAAAGGCCAGCCTCCTCCAGCTGTGTGAGCAGCGTCTCCGGATCCTCAATGCGCGTGTAGATGGAGGGGTTATCGCGGTAGTCGGCGGCAACGATCTGGACGTCCCCGACCTCGAGGTCCAGCACGTCGCGCTCGATGTCGCGAAGGAAGCCCGCCAGCATGCTGGCAACGAGGATCATCGAGGTCAGGCCGAGGGTCATCGCGGCGACCGTGACCAGGGTACGGCGGCGATTCCGCCACACGTTCCGCCAGGCCATCTTCAGGACGTTCATCCGGCCAGGAGCCTAGCACCTGGCGAATGGCGCGCGTTTGACGCCCGGAGCGCGCAAGGGTACAACGGCGCGTCATGGTGCAGAACTCGCAGCCGCTCGACGGCGTTCGTGTGATCGACCTGGGCCAGATCTACCAGGGTCCCTATGCCACGCTGCTGATGGCGCTGGCGGGTGCAGAGGTGATCAAGGTGGAGCCCCTCGCGGGCGAGCGCCTGCGCGTCCTTGCAGGCGGCTCGCCGCTGATGTCCTTCGCCATGATGAACTCGAACAAGAAGAGCGTCACGCTCGATCTCAAGCAGGAACGCGGGCGCGAGCTCCTGATCGAGCTCGTGAAGCACGGCGACGTTCTGCTCGAGAACTTCGCGCCTGGCGTGATGGACCGTCTCGGCGTGGGTGTCGACGTGCTCTCCGCAGCGAACCCCCGCCTGATCTACGCGTCGGGCACGGGCTTCGGGCTCACCGGACCGGATCGCGATCAGCTGGCGATGGACCACACCATCCAGGCGGTCTCCGGAATGATGAGCGTGACCGGGCAGCCGGACGACCCGCCGCTCCGAGCCGGGGGGGCGGTGGCGGACATCCTGGGCGGGATCCACCTCTACAGCGGCGTGCTGACAGCGTTGCTCGGCCGCGAGCGTACGGGCCAGGGAACGCTCGTGGAGGTGGCCATGCAGGAGACCATGTACTTCACGTTCAGCACGCTCTTCACGGCCTTCCACCGGACGGGCGAGGTGCCGGGACGGAACGGAAACCAGCCCGCGGGTCGCGCGAGTGCCCCATATAACGTCTACCCGACAAAGGACGGCCACATCGCCATCATCTGCGTGACCGAGCAGCACTGGGAGCGTCTCGTCGAGATGATCGGGAGGGTGGAGCTCGCGCAGGACCCACGCTTCGCGACCCGGAGCGAGCGAGGCCGTCACGCAGAACAGGTCGATCGCATCATCGCCGAGTGGTCCGCGACGCTGACCCGTGCGGAGGCCGAGCGAACGGCGCGCGAGCACCGGGTTCCGCTGGCTCCAGTGCGCGACCTTGGCGAGGTGATGAACGACCCCCACATGCACGAGCGAGGCATGCTCCAACGGGTCGACCATCGTGACATGGGCCCCGTGGTGCTTCCGCACAGCCCGCTGCGCTTCCCCGAGCTCGGCCAGCTGCCGCTCGAGCCCTTCCCCCGCCTCGGCGAGCACAACGCGGAGATCTATGGCGAGCTGCTGGACCTGTCCGAGAACGAGCTCGCCAGGCTCGCGGAAGAGGGCGTGATCTGAGGCTCGCCGCCCTCTGGCTCAGGCGTCTTCGAGCTCCAGGTCGCTCGTCTGGTCGAAGTACGCCTGCAGGGTCGCCATGAAGCGGTAGAACTTGTCGTGGCCGTCCGGGTCGTCGTACTGCACCCTCATGCGGTTGCCGAGGTGCGAGAGGCTGTTCAGCGTGTACTCGGCCTTCGCGCCGTCGCTCTTCTGAATCGATGTGAGCATCTCGCGCCAGAGTTCGAGCGGAGCCTCCAGCGTAAAGTCCAGCTCCGCCTCGTCGGGGCTCGAGAGCTCCTTCGTTTCGACGCACTCGAACACCTCGAAGGTGAGCGCGTACAGGAGCGCGGGCTCTCCGAGGACGCGCACGCCCATCACGGTGTCGCAGACGCCAAGCTTCTCGAAGGTCGTTCGGTCCGCGTTCATGCGGCTCGCGAGCTCGCGGAAGAAGCCCAGTGACGGGAACGTAGTTGCCATGCTCGTGTTCTCGGAGAGCTGCCGCCTAGCTGCCCGTGAACTTGGGCTCGCGCTTCTCCTGGAAGGCGAGCGCGGCCTCGCGGGCGTCTTCGCCGGCCATGTTCGCCTCTTCCAGCTTGAGTGACAGGGGCAGCACCAGGTTCGAGACCATCTTGATGTACTTGTTGATCGGCATCTTGGAGGCCGCGATGGCTTGGCCCGGACCCGCGGCCAGCCTGTCCGCGATCTCCAGTGCCTGTTTCATGAGCTGGTCATCCTCCACCAGGAAGTTGACCAAGCCCGCGCGCTCGGCCTCCTCCGCGGGCAGGCGGTCGCCCGTCATCAGGAAGAACTTGGCCTTGTTCACTCCCATCAGCAGCGGCCAGATTACCTGGCCGCCGTCGCCGGCTCCGATTCCCATGCGCACGTGCGTGTCCGCGAAAGTGGCACTCTTGCCCGCAACTACCACGTCGCCGAGCAGGGCCACCGTCGCGCCCAGGCCCATCGCGTAGCCGTTCACCGCAGTGATGACGGGCTTTTCGCAGTCGAGCAGGTTGTCGACGATCTGGCGCGCCTCGCGCATCGTCTGGCCTCCTCCTCGGACGGGAGACTGGGCGGAGCCGCTGAAGTCGCCACCGGCGCAGAAGGCGCGCCCGGCCCCGGTGATCACCAGGACGCGGACGTCGGGATCCTCGTTGGCGTCCAGCGAGAGCGTCGTTAGCTCAGTGTGCATCGCCCTGTCGACGGCGTTGAGCTTCTCGGGGCGGTTCAGGGTCGCGATCGCAACCCCGTTCTTGCGTTTCTCGATCTTGATCGTGGTGTAGCGGTCCTGAGTCAGCATCGCGTGTTCTCCTGGCTGCGCGTCCGCGCCTGCCTGCGATTATACTGAGCCGATGGGAGGTGTGGAGTCAGCCCCGAACTGGGACATGACGCCGTATTTCGCCGAGCTCAGGGGTCTGAGCTACCGCGACTTTCGGAGCCGACTCGCCGAGGACGTGGCGGCGCTGCAACGGGAGCTGTCTCAGCTCGGGCAGATCGAGGACGAGAACCTGTCGGACTGGGCAAGCCTGCTGGAGCGGCTCGAGAGCGCGACGGCACGCTCCGGTCACCTGGCAGGCTATCTCGGCTGCCTCGGTGCGGCGGACTCCCGCGACGAGCGCGTTCAGAGCGAGACCGCCTCCGCCACGGTGGCACGGGTCGAGCTCGAGAAGGTCTACGTGGCGCTCCGCGCCGTGCTCGAGAGCATCGACCGCGAGCGCTTCGCTCGCCTGCTGGACGAGCCAGCATTGCGCGACGTTGCCTACTTCCTGACCCGGCTGCGAACGCGGGCGCGCTGGAGCATGAAGAGCGAGCTCGAGGAGCTGTCCGCGGAGCTCTCCGTGGATGGGCTCTCGGCCTGGGGCCGCCTGTACGACCAGCTCTCCGGGAAGCTCGAGTTCGAGCTCGCCGTTCCCGGCCGCGAGGCCCGTCACCTTCCGGTGTCGGTCGTGCGCAGCCTGCTCGAGGACCCGCAGCCGGAGGTGCGCCGTGCCGCGCTCGAGGGCTCGAACCGGGCATGGGAGCGGGTCGGCGACGTGACGGCCGCATGTCTGAACGCGATCTCCGGCACCAGGCACACGCTCTATGCTCAGCGCGGCGTGCCGCACTTCCTGGAGCCTGCGCTCTTCGACGCTGGCATCACGCGCCGCACGCTCGACACGCTGCTCGAGGTGGTGACAGCGCGGCAGGAGGTCGCCCGCGACTATCTCAGGAAAAAGGCCTCGTTGCTCGGCAAGGAGAAGCTCGGCTTCCAGGACCTGATGGCGCCCCTGCCGCAGGCGGGAGCGGGAGAGCTGCCATGGAACGTGGCGCGCGAGCGGGTGCTGCTGGCCTTTGGGGCCTTCAATCCTGGGCTTGCCGACTTCGCCGCCTCCGCCTTCGACAAGCGCTGGATCGACTACGAGCCGCGCAGCGGCAAGCGGCCCGGCGGCTTCTGCTCGACCTCCGCCGTGATCGGGGAGTCGCGCATCTTCATCACCTACAACGGGACCCTGGGCGACCTGTCGACGCTCGCGCACGAGCTGGGCCACGCCTACCACGGCTACCTGATGCGCGACATGCGCCCCTGGGCGAGGCGCTATCCCATGACGCTCGCCGAGACCGCCTCGACGTTCGCCGAGCAGCTCGTGATCGACGCCGTCCTGTCGAATCCCGCAGCGTCCGCGCAGGAGCGGGCGCTGATGCTCGACTCGCGGCTCAGCGACGCTTCCACGTTCCTCCTCAACATCCCGATGCGCTTCGAGTTCGAGCGTGCGCTCTACGAGGAACGAAAGGGGGGCGAGCTCGGCATCGGCCGCCTGAGGGACCTGATGCTGGAGGCCCAGCGTGACAACTACGGCGACGCGCTCGCGGAAGACGAGCTGGATCCCTGGTTCTGGGCCTCGAAGCTCCACTTCTACATCACGGGCACGAGCTTCTACAACTTTCCCTACACCTTCGGGTATCTGTTCAGTCTGGGGATCTTCGCGCGCGCCAAGCAGGAGGGTCCCGACTTCCTGCCCCGGTACGAGGAGCTGCTTCGACTGACGGGCAGCGACACCGCCGAGGCCGTGGCCATGCGTAGCCTCGGCGTCGATCTGGAGCGACCCGATTTCTGGCAGGCGTCCGTCGACCTGATCGAGGAGGACCTGCTGGAGTTTCGGCGCAGCATCTCGAGCGCCTAGAATGGGAACCCAGAATCGGAGAGAACGAAACACCCCGGAGGCAAGCATGAGTGAAGAAACGGAGCCGCGGATCGGTCAAGAGCTTCCGACGAGATCCTTCACGGTCTCGAGCGAAGCGCTCGACCACTACTACGACGGGCTGGCCCTCGAACGACCCCCGGAGGGCGCTGAGCTTCCGTCGATGCTGGCCAGCATCCCGGACTCATCGTTCACTGCTGCGAGCGGCTATGCAAGTGCGTTCGGAAACCTGTGGATGCGCCAGGAGTGGGAGCTTCACGAGGCCCTGCGACTCGGCGAGCGGTATGAGGTGTCCGGCAGCATCCTCGATATCTACGAGCGTCGCGACCGGACCGTCGTCAACACGGAGATGACCCTGCTCGACGCTGCTGGTGAGCCTGCCGCGGTGGCGCGCCACCACCAGTCCTACTTGCTCGGACAGGAGAGCGGCGAGGTTGCGCTGCGCGACCCGACGCGGAAGGAGGGCGCGCGCCGCTTCCAGGTTCCGGACGGCAAGCCCATCGAGTCGCTCGACCGCACGATCAGCCTGGAGATGTGCGGCATCTTCTTCCACGGGCACGCCAACTACCACACGGACAGGCAGGCGTCCGAGGAGCTGGGCTTTGCCGACGTCGTGGTCGGAGGGCGCATGACCATGGCCTACGTGGGGGAGGTTCTCGAGCGTCACTTCGGTGAGCCCTGGTGGCGCGGCGGAACCCTCGACGTCAAGTTCACGAACATCGTCTGGCCGGGGGAGCACATCACGGTGCGGGGCGTGGTGACCGGACCCGCGGCGGAGGATCCGCCACGCACCGAGGCGTTCGTATGGATCGAGAAGGACAAGGGCACCGTGGCGCTCGTCGCCGCCGCGAGCGTAGCGACGCATTGAGCCGGCGCCTGCTTCATGCGAGCCCGCGCTCGCCGGTCCTCTTCCTGATCCTGCTCGCCGCTATCGCCGGCTGCTACCGGGCTCCTCAGAGCAACTCGCGGATGCAACGTGCGGTCAACTCGCGAGAGCTGTATCGGGAGCCGGGCTTCGGGGTTCAAGAGCTCGAGAGCGGCGGGCTGACGAGCCTCGCCGTCCGCGTGGGATTCGGGCGTGAGACCTTTGGTCAGGCGATCTCTCAGGCGCTGGTCGAGACCCTGCAGCGACGCCTGGAGCGCGGGCTCGTGCACCCGAACCTTGCCTCGAGCAAGATCAACGAGGCGGATCTGGCTGACGAGTATGCGGCCATGCTCGAGATCTACGACAAGACGAACATCCTCGAGCGCGACGTGCTGGTCCAGATGTCGGACGTGGTCGGCGTCCGGTACTTTGCCGTGCCGATCCTCGTGACCTTCAATGAGGCCTTCAGCACGCGTCTCAGCGTGTTCGGGCTCCGGCTCGGCAAGACGGCCTCCGCCAATGCGCGCTTCCAGCTCCAGCTCTGGGACGGCCGGTCCGGCCGGATCGTGTGGGAGGGCATCTCCGATCTGACGCTCGCCCAGGAGACCTTCCGCGAGGAGCTGATCCCCTTCGAGGACACCATCCAGGCCACCTGGCAGAGCCTGATCGAGAGGATCCCGACCGGCGGCGAGGACCCCTGAGGGGGTCGATCAGCCGGGGGAGAGGCGGCCCGCGAGCAGGTTGGCGAGGGGTCGGGTCTGCTCGATCCTGCCGAACAGGATCTTCAAGACGGCCGTGATCGGGGTGGCGAGCAGCATGCCGGGGATGCCCCACAGGATGCCCCAGAAGATCAGCATAATCAGGATCACGACCGGGTGAAGATCCAGGGTGTCGCCCATGATCTTCGGCTCGAGCGCGTTCCCGATAGTGAGCTGAATGGCGCCGGGAATCGCGATGGCCAGCACCGCCGTCAAGGGTGTGATCTCCGGGCTCACCAGCACGACGGGCAGGGGTAGCAGGGTGGCGATGACCGAGCCGACGCTGGGGATGAAGTTCAACAGGAAGGCGAAGAGAGCGAACACGAGTGCGAGGTCCACCCCGAGCACGCTCAGAACCAGTCCCACGAGCAGCCCGGTCGCGGCGGAGAGGGCGGCCTTTGTTGCCAGGTAGCGCTGGATGTTGGACTCGATCTCGCTCCACACTCCGGTCAGCGGCGCCCGCCCACCACTTCCGATCAAGAG
The DNA here is from genome assembly GCA_965247115.1 of Myxococcota bacterium. Classification (GTDB taxonomy): domain Bacteria; phylum Myxococcota_A; class UBA9160; order SZUA-336; family SZUA-336; genus JAUXJB01. The sequence goes on along the minus strand of CBDFGR010000002.1, from coordinate 524,902 downwards.
GAAGATGACGAAGATCAGCACGAGGATGGACTGCGAGAGGAGATCGACGAGGGCGTTCGTCGTCCCCAGCAGCATGTTGCCGACGGCGCTGGCCGGGATCTGCGACAGCGGATCCAGCTGCAGGTCCGCGTTCACGCCATAGCGTTCCAAGGGCAGGTTCTCGGCCACGGTTGCAAGCAGCTGGCTCAGCTGGGCCTGATACGCCTCCGCGTTCGAGGCGAGCTGTCCCACCGATGCCGAGATCAGTCCGCCGAGCAAGAGGAGCAACAGGAAGGCCAGTGCCAGCGTGCCGGCGACCGCGAGCGCGCGTGGAAAGCGGAGCCGGCGCACCGAAAGGTCGACCAGCGGCGAGAGGCCGTAGGCGATGAACACGGCGAGCACGAAGGGCACCATCACGGGCCGCAGCCAGTAGAGAGCGGCGGCGGCGGCCAGCGTGGAGAGCAGCAGAAGGCAGATCGTCTGTATGCCTCGCTCGCGCGGTCCGGGGTTCATGCCGGCATTCTACCCTCCCCACGCACGACCTCTAGCTCGGATATGATGCTCGCCTGTAGCGAACGCTCCGAGGAGTGGAACAGGAGGAGCGGTGAAAGCGGAGCGACGTCTTCGGCCGCGCGAGTTCGCGAGGTACCACGCGCTGGGCAACGATTACGTCGCCATCGATACGCTGAGCTTCGGGCAGCGCCTCACTCGTAGCAACATCCGAAAGCTATGCGACCGACACCACGGTCTGGGCTGTGACGGGATCCTGGCGCGCGTCCGCTCGCGGCGCGGGGACTTCGGTCTGCGCATCTTCAACCCCGACGGCTCCGAAGCAGAGAAGAGCGGGAACGGCCTTCGCATCTTCGCGCGCTTCCTGCACGACTTCGGCTACACGCGCCGCCGCGCCTTCAGCGTCGAGACGCCGGGCGGAGTCGTGCGCGTGACGCTCTTCGGGCGCGGCGACATCGTGCTCAGGGTCAAAGTCGAGATGGGGGTTGCAAGCTTCGAGAGCGCGGCCGTCGGGGCCACCGGGCCCGCGCGCCAGATGCTCGGCGAACGCCTGGAGCTCGAGACGCGCAAGGTGGAGGCGACCTGCGTGTCCATCGGGAACCCGCACTGTGTGATCTTCATGGACGAGCTGCGCGAGATCGACCTGCACGAGATCGGCCCCCAGGTCGAAAACCATCCGCGCTTTCCAAAGCGGATCAACGTGCAGCTCGCGCGTCCGCTTGGACGCAACACCGTCGAGGTGCTGATCTGGGAGCGGGGCGCGGGCGCGACGCTGGCCTCGGGCTCGTCCAGCTGCGCAGTGGCCGCGGCGGCGCGGCGTCTCGGGCTCGTCGATGATCAGGTTCAGGTGTGCATGCCCGGTGGCCGGTTGTCCGTCCATGTCCACGACGACTACCGCGTCGACCTGATCGGCTCGTGCACGCCGATCTGCAGAGGGCGTCTCCTCGGCTGATGCGCGGGCTTCGCGGCGCCGGATCGCCGTACCCCATCCGGGGACCGAGCGGGCGTGGGGTCGCGCACGCATTTGCCTCGACTGAGAGACCTGCCGTGATAGGGTAAAACGCCATTGTGAGGTTGGGGGGCCTGCAGATGAGTGACCCCGAGATGGTGAAGGTCGAGCTCAGGGATCGGTCCGACCGCGTCGAGACCCTGTGGGCTACGCCTGTGGGCCACGACCGCTACAAGCTCGACAACAGCCCGTTCTACGCTTACGGCGTGTCATGGCAGGACGTGATCGAGGCGCGCCCGGAGCGCGAGGGCGACATACCGACCCTGGTGCGCGTTGTGAGGAAGTCCGGAAATCGCACGGTCCGCCTCGTTCTCGACCCGCCTGCAGACCAGTCTGAGGAGTCGGCCACGATCCTCGAATGGCTCGTTGAGCTGGGCTGCAGCTACGAAGGCGCGACGGCCGGTTTCATCTCCATCAACATCCCGCCGGAGGTGGAGATGGATACCGTCTGCGACTCCCTGAACGCGGCCGAGCTGCAGTGGGAGCACGGTGATCCCAGCTACGCGGAGCTGTATCCCGAGGAGGAGCGTTAGGCCTCGGCCACGAGCGGGCTAGCTCTCGTACTTCTGTGCGGTCTCCAGGGCTTCCGGCACCCCGAGCAGGGCAACCAGCTCGTCGAAGCCATGCAGCCCGCCCGGCTCCCCGATCTGTCCCGTCTCCTTGAGCTCCCGCATGGCGTCGCGCGCAGCGGCGAAGACGACGCCCAGCGTGGCCGGGTGGATCATCAGCTTGAATCCCCGCGCCTCGATCTCGGAGGCCGCGAGGAGCTGGCCGTTGTAGAGCCGCGGCAGGTCGCCGAGTCGCTCGACGTAGTGGTCGAGGTCCTCCAGCGTGCGAATCCCGTCGACGAAGACGAGGTCGACACCCGCCTCCACGTAGGCACGCGCGCGGCGTTCCACCGAGTCCCAGCCCTCCGGCTGCAGCGCGTCCGTTCTGCCGATGATGACCAGATCCGGATCGCGCCTCTCGCCGCAGGCCGCCCGCAATTTTGGCAGCATCTGCTCGAGGGGAATCACCTGCTTCCCGTCGAGAAATCCGCAGCGCTTGGGCCACACCTGGTCCTCCAGGTGCAGCGCGGCGGCACCCGCGTCCTCGTACGCATGGACGGTACGGATGACGTTCAGCGCGGCGCCGTAGCCCGTGTCGGCGTCGCAAATCAACGGAATGCGGATGCTGGCGGCGAGACTTCGGACGTTCTCTACCATCTCGGCCGCGCCGAGTAGTCCGAGATCGGGTAGCCCTCGTGCTGCAGCCGTCCCGAACCCGGTCATATAGGCGGCCTCGAGCCCGGCCGCCTCGGCGAGCCTGGCCTGGAGCCCGTCGTACACGAACGGGGCCACCACCATGCTCTCGCTCTCGAGCGCCTTGCGTAGCTGCTTTCTCATCCCGGCCGCCTCCGCCGCGAGACCTTGCGCATTCTAGCCGAGCAGCTGCGATCCAGTGCGCTAGGCCTCCTTCTCCGACGTGCGGATCCCGGGGCGTTGGGTAGCAGTGGCGCGTGTGACCCCCGGATCGGCCAGAAGTTCCGGGGCTCTCAAGTAGGGGCTCTCCCGGGGCCGATAGGCCGTCGGGAGGGTCGACACGTGAAGCTGTTCCTGAGCCTCGCGTTACTGCTTTTGGTCTGCGCCGTGCCGAGCTGGATGGTGTACCAGGGCAGGGACCTGGAAGAGACCGCGGACTCGGATCTGCGCGTCAAGCTGAAGACCCTCTCGGAAGAGGACAATGGCTACACCTACCTGGCCCGTACCGCCGCGGAGCTCGAGTGGCCCGAAGGAGCCGCAGTTTCCCCGGAGCTGCTGGACCAGAACCGCTACGCCCTCAAGCACCTGGTGCATCTGCTGGCGGCCCCGGACATGCAGTTTCCCCCGTATCTCGGCCCCGGCGACGAGTCGCCCGACGTCTCACGCTGGATCAACATCGCGGAGCTCCTGGGTCAGCGGGCGTGGCTGCGCACGGACTACGCGCAGCAGCGCCTAGCCCTGGCCGACGGGATCGCCATCCTCAGGCTGGGCAGGTTGATCGAAGGGGCGCGGGGCGCCGCTCTGGCCCACGCGAAGGCTGGCATCACGATCAAAGGGATCGGCCTGGAATCGCTCGAGGATACGGTGAATCGCAGGCCGCTGGAGCCGGGCAGGGCGCGCCGGCTGATCCGACAGGTCGAGGCGCTCCGCAGTAACCCCGACGCGCGCAGCCGCATGTGGGCGACGGAGTACCAGTCGATCAAGATCGGCGCCGTTCGCGCCTTCGAGTCGGGCTTCGCGGACCGTGACGCCGGGGTCGGTGCCTTCAGCGGCCTGAGCCGTCAGGCGATCCGGCTGGCACCGGACTCGTACATCTTCCACCCGAACCGGACCTTCAAGGAGCTGGCAGAGTACTTCCGCGCGCTTCAGGCCGACGCGCCGCGGGTCTGCTCGGAGCTCTCGGCCGCCCGCGAGCTGGCGAGTCGCTATACCTACACCGGATGGCGTCAGCTCGTCGCACCGAACGGCGTCGGGCAGCTCTACATGGCGATCCTGGCGCCCGACTTCCGCAGCGCCGAGCAAGCGCGCTGCCAGACCGACACGCGCATCTCACTGCTCCAGACCCGCCTTGCCGTCGAGGCGTACCAGGCCGAGCGAGGCCGGCTGCCCGAAGGTCTCGGCGCGCTGGTTCCGAACTACATGCCCGCCCTGCCGCCGGACGGCTTCGACGGCAAGCCCCTCCATTTCTCGAGGAAACGCCGCCAGCTCTGGTCGCCGGCGGATGAGAGCCTCTCGGTCAGCTTCTGAACTCGACCTGCTCCGGCGCACGCTGGATCAGGTGCAGGTCGTGGGCCCGAACCGACAGGGTGACCGAGTCCCCCGAGGAGAGGCTGCGCGCGAGACCTCTCCCGGCGACCAGGTGCGTGCGCAGCTCGAAGCCGGCCCAGTCCAGGCTGACGCGCGTCAGCACCCCATCCGAGACGAGCTGGCGTATGACCCCCTTGCCGATTGGTGTGCCGCCGCCACCTCCAACGTCGAGCTTGAGGTGCTCGGGGCGGATTCCCAGCCACACGGCGCTCCCACCGGGCAGTGCAGCGGGAACATCGATCTGGTGAGCGCTGTCTATCTCGACCCGAACCTGCTCTCTTCCCGGCGAGTCGAGTACGGTCCCGGGGATCAGGTTCGACATGCCCACCAGACGGGCTACCGCGAGCGTGGCCGGTCGCCGCAGTACTTCATCGCGTAGATCGAGCTGCTGGATGCGTCCCCCGATCAGTGCGGCGATCCGGTCCGAGATGAGCGCCGCGCGACGCAAGTCGTGTGTGACGACGGCGAGTGCGACCTCCGTCTCGTCCATGGCCCGGCGCAGGTCGAGGGACAGCGCTTCCTGCGCCGCTGCGTCGAGATCGTCGAAGGGCTCGTCCAGCAGCAGCACCGCCGGGCGCAAGGCGAAGGCTCGGGCCAGTGCCAGACGCCGCAGCTCCCCGCCGGAGAGCTGTCTGGCGCGGCGCCGGGCCAGCCGCTCAATCCCGAAGCGTCCCAGCGCCTCGGCCACGCGCAGGCGCCGGTCTGAGGCGGAAAGCCCCGAGCTCAAGAGCGCGGCCCTCACGTTGTGCTCCACGCTTCCCTCGAAGGCGATGGGCCGCTGGAACGCCATGGTGACGGGGCCTGAGGCTGCGCGCGTGATCTGACCGCTCTCGGGGCGTTCCAGCCCGGCGAGCGCCTGCAGCAGGGTCGTCTTGCCCGCACCGTTCGGGCCAAGGATCGCGAGAGCCTCTCCCGCAAAGAGCTCGAGGCTTGCGACGCGAAGCTCGAAGCTGCCGCTGGGCGAACGCCGCCGCACAAAGAGGTCACGTGCGGACAGAACAGGCGCGCTCATCTGCGCCCGCCCTGCTGGACCGCAGTCAGCAGGCCGGCCAGGAGCAGCATGAGCCCGACCAGCACGGCGCCAAGACCGATCGCGGTCTCGAACTGTCCCATACGTGTGTACATGAAGATCGATGTCGTCAATACGCGCGTCTCGCCTTCGAGGTTGCCGCCGACCATCATCACCGCCCCCACCTCGGAGAGGATCGCGCCAAGCGCGGCGATCACGGCCGCCAACAGGCCCAGACGGATCTCCCGCAAGAGCAGCCAGGTGCGCCATGGCAGCGACAGCCCGAGGGTGCGCACCTGCAGCGACCACTCCGCGTCGAGCGCGCCCACCGCGGCCAGTGTGATGCCCACGACCAGGGGCAGGGCGATCAGCACCTGTGCCAGGATGATGGCCTCGCGCGAGTACATCAGGCCGAAGCTGCCGAGCGGGCCCGTGCGCCAGAGCAAGAGCGCCACCGCAAGTCCGACCACCACCGGTGGTGCTCCCATGCCCGAGTTGATGGCGCTCACCAGGGCGCCACGGCCGGCGAAGCGCCGGCTGCCCACCCAGATGCCGACGGGGACGCCGAGCACGACGGAGATTGCGAGGGCTGCGAAGCTCACGCCGAGCGTGCGGGCCGTGATCTCCAGGACCAGGGTCGGGTCGAGCTCAGTCAACGTCCGCTCCGTCTTCCGCCGCGCCCGCGAGCGGGCGGAAGAGCGGCTGTCCGAAGCGCTCGCGACCGAACGTCGCGATTCGCAGCTGGACGTCTCGGCTCACGAGGAAGCGCTCGAGCTCGAGGGCGGACTCGCTCCGGATGCGTCCTGGAAAGCGTTCCGGGCTCACCCGCAGCACCGAGTAGACGTTCCGGAGCGCCGGCTCCTCGCGCGAGAGGGAGGCCAGCTTCGTGCGTTCCTCGAAGGCCAGAAACGTGCCCATATCCGACAGGATGTAGGCCTGTCTCTCGCCCGCGACTTGAAGTGACAGCCCCATGCCCGAGCCCGTTCGAACGTAGTCTTCCCAGTCTCCCACGGCCTCGAGGCCAGCGGCCCGAAGTAGCGCGAGCTCGCGCTTGTGCGTACCCGAGTCGTCGCCTCGGCTCACGTAGGGAGCGTGCTCGCGCCACAGCCGCTGGAAGGCCGCGGCGGCGGAGCCGGCGCTCGCGATGCCGAACGGGTCTGGCGCTGGGCCCGCGAGCACGAAGAAGTTCTCCATGAGCGGACGCCGCCCCAGCACGGCACCCGAGTCCACGAGCTCCTGCTCCGCCTCCGGTGCGTGGGTCAGCAGGATGTCGACGTTGCCCTCCTGACCCATGCGCAGCGCGGCTCCGGTGCCCACCGCTATCGTGCGCACCGCAATGCCGTTCTGCTCGCGGAAGCGTGGCAGCAGCGCGTCGAGCAGACCGGAGTCCTGCAGGCTCGTAGTGGTGGCGAGCAGGAGCTCTCGCCCGCCCGGCTCGGCGCTACAGGCCGGTCCCAGAAGTAGCAAGAGCAGGGACAAGGCTCTCGCACTCGTCCTCATTCCAGACCTCCGTCGCCGCCGCGGCCCGATGATACACTGCTGGCCCGCTCTCTCACTCGAGCTCTCGGGAGGTCGCCATGCGCGTTGGACTGTTCGCACCGTTTGCAAGCCCGCTCTGCACGCCGGACTACATCCAGGCGGTCGGCCGCGCAGCCGACGAGCGTGGTTTCCACTCGCTCTGGGTCGCCGAGCACGTGGTGCTGTTCGACGAGTACTGCTCGCGCTACCCGTATGCCGAGGACGGCCGGATCCGGATCTCCAGCGAGCAGGGGATTCTCGAGCCCTTCACGGGCCTCGCCTTCGTAGCCGCGGTCACCGAACGCATCCGGCTCGGGACCGGCATCTGCCTCGTGCCGCAGCGGAACCCCGTCTACACCGCGAAGGAAGCGACGAATGTCGACTGGCTATCGGGCGGTCGTCTGGACCTCGGCGTGGGTGTGGGCTGGCTGGCGGAGGAGTTCCGCGCGCTCGAGGTTCCGTTCGAGCATCGCGGCTCCCGCTGCCGCTCGTACCTGGAGGTGATGCGAAGCCTCTGGTGCGACGAGGTGTCGGAGTACAAGGACGAGTTCTACGAGCTGCCCGCCTGTCGCCAGTATCCGAAGCCCGTGCAGTCGCCGCACCCACCCATCCACTTCGGCGGTGAGAGTGACGCGGCGCTGCGCCGGGTAGTGGACATCGGGCAGGGCTGGTACGGCTTCAACCTCACGCCAGAGGAGTTCGCCTCTCGCATGCGCCGGCTCGACGAGCTGCTCGCAGCGCGGGGCAGGACGCGCAGCGACGTGGAGATCAGCGTGGCCGCGCCGGGTCAGGTGGTCGACGCGGACGACCTGGCGCGCTTTGCCGAGGCAGGCGCCGACCAGGTCATTGTGGGCGCGCTCGCGCGCGACGCCGACGCCGTTCGGAAGAGGCTCGACGAGCTCGTGACGACTCTCCTCGAGCCCGCGAAGGCGCTCTGAGCCCTAGCGCGGCGGGCGCCGCTCGAACCAGGGACGCGCCTCCTCGAGCTGCGCGGCGAGGCGCAGCAGCGTCGCCTCGTCGCCAAAGCGCGCCGCGAGCTGCACGCCGATCGGGAGTCCAGCCTCGTTCCAGCAAAGCGGTACGGAGATCGCCGGGTTCCCCGACGCGTTGAAGAGCTGGGTGAAGCCGATCATTCGCACCAGGCTGGCGAGATGCTCTTCGGGATCGGGGTGGGTCAAGGTCAGCGCGCCGCCCAGCGGGAGCGGCGGCGTGGCGATGGTCGGTGTGAGCAGGACGTCGTAGCGCTCGAGGAAGGCCGCGACCTGGCGCCCCGCGGCATGGATTGCGCGGATCGAGCGGGCGTAGCGGGCGGCGCCAGCGGACTCCGCGCGCCGCGCCATCTGGTAGGTCAGGGGCTCGACGTCGCCCTCGGCAAGGGAACGCCCGAGGGTCCGCGCGCGGTCTTCGAGGAGGAACAGGATGTTCCCGCTCACGATGGCGCCCGTTGCTCGCGCGAGCTCCTCCGAGTCGACGCGGAGGGTCGCCTCGCTCACCTCATGGCCCAGCTCGGCGCAGAGCTTCGCAGCGTCGGCGGCGGCCGAGACGCAATCCGGGTGGGTCTCGGCCCCGTTGAAGGTCTGGGTCTGGAGCGCGACCCGCAGCTTTCCCGGCGAGCGGCCGACTTCCGCCGCGAAGGGGCGGTCTGGCGCGGGGGCGTAGTACGGATCGCCCGGCGCGGGGCCGTGCGTGGCGTCGAGCAGGACGGCGCTATCCCGAACCGAGCGTGTGACGGCGTGCACCGTGCTCATCCCGCTCCAGTTCTCGCCGACATCAGGTCCGAGCGGATTGCGCGCCCGCGTGGGCTTCAGGCCGACGAGGCCGCAGCACGACGCCGGGATCCGGATCGAGCCTCCACCGTCGCTGGCATGCGCGCTGGGGAGGATGCCGGCTGCCACGGCCGAGGCGGCACCCCCTGAGGATCCGCCCGCCGTGTGCTCCAGGCTCCACGGGTTTCGGGTCTGTCCGAACAACGTCGACTCGGTCGTGCAGGTGAGTCCGAACTCCGGCGAGGCGCTGCGCCCGAACACCACCAGCCCCGCGCGCTTGTAGCGCGCCGTGAGCTCGCTGTCGTGGTCCGACACGTAGTCCTTGAAGAAGCGACTGCCGGAAGTCATCCGCGCCCCACCGTAGTGGGCACCGAGATCCTTGAGCAGGTAGGGCACCCCCCGCAACGGTCCGCTCGGCAGCCCGGCCCGGACCGCTGCCCTTGCCTCGTCGTACAGCGTGATCACGACAGCGTTCAGCGTCGGGTTGTGCTCCTCCGCGCGCGCGATCGCCGAGTCGAGCAGATCTTCGGCCGACACCTCACCCTTCGCGACGAGCTCGGCCAGCCCCACAGCGTCGTAACTCTCATACTCCGCAAATGCACCCATGGCGCGCAGAATACCATGAGAACCACGCTGCCGGGTTTCCGCTAGCGAGGTTCCCAGATGCGGGCGTCGATGAAGAGCTCGACGAGATCGGTGTCGATCTCGCCGGACTCCGCCTCGCTGCGCAGGATGTCGATCCCGCCCTCGATGGGCATGGCCGAGCGATATGGGCGGTCGGATGCGGTGACCGCGTCGAAGATGTCGCAGACGGTGAGCAGGCGCGCCCGGATCGGGATCTGCGAGGCCTTGAGGCCCTGCGGGTAGCCCGAGCCGTCGAGCTTCTCGTGATGCGCGAGCACGATCGAGGGCACGTTCTCGAGGTCCGCCGACCAGGGGATTTGCTCGAGCACGCGGAACGACTGGATCACGTGGGACTCGATCGCCCTGCGCTCCTCCTTTGTGAGCGTGCCCCTGCGCACCGAGAGAGACGTGAGCTCCTCGGCGGTGATGAGGGGCATGTGCTGTCCCGTATCGTCGGGGAAGCTCATCTTTCCGACCTGCTGGATCCGCTCCAGGAGCTCGTCGCTCAGATAGCCCGCCGCGTTCACCTCTTGAATCAGCTCCAGAGCCTCGTCCAGGCGCTGGCTGGTCTCCGCCATCTCGCTCTCGAACCGCTCCAGGGCCTCGTCTCGCGGGACGTGGTTGGCAAGCGCGTCGTCCAGAAACGCGTTCCGGGAAGCGGCACGGATCAAGCGGGAGCGCAGCAGGACCTGCTCCAGCTGCTCGGGATAGAGGCGGTTCGCCTTGGTCAGCACGCACTCCGCCACTCCGACCTTCCCGAAGTCGTGCAGCAGCGCGGCGTAGGAGAGCTCTGTGAGCTGGGCTTCTCTGAACTCGTTGCCGGCGAGCGGTCCCGCGCGCGTGCGGCTCACCGCTCTCGCCAGGGCAACGGAGAAGGCGGCGACGCGGCGCGAGTGACCGCTCGTCGTCGGGTCGCGAGCCTCGATGGCGGTGATGCTGGCATCCACGAAGCCCTCGAACATGCGCTGGATGTCCGCCTGGAACTGGGCCCGCTCGAGCGAGAACGCGGCGCTGCTCGCGATCGCGATGGTGTAGTCCAGGTCCCGCTGGCTGAACGGGAGGCTCGAGGCGCGATTGTCGATCTGGATCACACCGATGTGTTCGCGCGAGCCGCGCAGCGGCACGGCGATCGACGAGGCGATCTGGTTGAGGACGATGCTCTCCGACATGGAGGCGCCCAGCTGCGCGGGATCGAACAGCATGGCGATCTGGCGCTCCACCGCCTGGCCGAGGATCGATTGCGATACGCGTATTTCCTCGCGCGGCACCGCGGAGCCGTCGCGGAGCGTCCCGAATATGGGCGTGAACGCGCCGGTTCGGGAGGGGACGCAGATGGAGAAGTGGGTGGCGGACGGCAGCGCCTCGAACACCGTGAGCCCGATGCGCTCCAGCACTTCGTGGAGCCGATCCAGGCGCGAGAGGTCCTTTGCCAGCTCGAGCAGGAGCTCCAGCTTGTGGCTGTCGGAACGAAGATTATCCGGAAGCGTTGCTGCCTCTGAGAGCTTGGTGGACGCGATGGGCGAGAGGGTGAACGTCTGTGACCCCTCGTCCAGGCTCGAGTCCCCGGCGTCGAGAGCCGGCTTGAGCTCGATCTGGAGCACCGTGTAGAGAATGTGGATAGTCTCGCCCCCTCGCAGCACCATACGATCGCCCTCGTGGAGCTCGCGGGGCGACTCCGGCGAATCGGGCTGCACGACGCGGAGCCCCGTTCGTGAGCCGAGATCGACGACCGTCCACTGGTCGTCCTCCTTCACGAACTCGCCATGGAAGCGGGAGACATAGGTGGGATCGAGGACGATCTGGTTCTCCGGAGCCCGCCCGAACGACACGCGTTCAGCAGAGTCGAACTCGAAGACGCGAGGCTTCATGTCTTCGGCGTGGATGGCGATTCGGAGCACTACGCAGGTCCTCAGCTCGGATATCGGCCGGGTGCCGATTCTCCAAAGCCCGCCCGGGAGAGCTGGCGCAAGGGGACCGAGGAGTCCGCGCGAGTTCCGATTGCCTGCTGTTGGGCCTACCCGGCCCGGGCCTCTTCGATGCGCGCTCGGACGGCGTCGAGCGACACGCTGCCGGGCTTGCCTTGCGCGCGGGCCAGCTCGTTGGCGATCTGCTGCAGCGCTCGGTTGGCTGGGGTCGGCACGCCGTGAAGTCGCCCGAGCTGAACGATCTCCCCGTTCAGCCAGTCCGCTTCGATCGAGCCCACGCCGCGCACCGCGCTCTGCCAGGAGGATCCTGCGAAGCGCTCCTGGCCAGGGACAAGGGCGATCTTGACCAAGCCCTCCCGGCGCTTCCGGAACTCCTCCTGCCCGGCGCAGTCGATCTCCGCCGCCTGGAAGCAGGCACGCGCCTCGTCCCCGAGCTGCTTCGAGATGTCCTGGCCATCCCGTCCCGCATCACACGCTGCCTGCAGGGCGTTGTTCAGGTTCCCGATCAGCTTGGCGTACTTTAGCCTCATCACCGCCGGGTCGGCGCGGGCGGTGAACGTCGCGTCTTCGAGCGTCGTCGCGACCTCTTCGATCCGCTCGTCGGTGCCAGAGGGATAGAGGCCCACGTCGAGGACTCCGCTGGTTTCCTTCAAGTTCAGCAGTACGACACCTGGCTCGAGGTGCGTGGCTGGCAGGAATACCATCATGCCGTACACCCGCTGGAAGTGACGCAGCGCCATGCGCTCGTTGGCCACCCCGTTCTGGCAGCAGATCACGGGAAGCTCGTCGTCTGCAGCCGCTCGAAGATCCTCGAGTGCGGAGAGGGTGTGCTGGGACTTCATGCACAGGTACACGACGTCGCCGTCCTGGAAGCGGAGCTCGGAGGGATGCCCCACCGTCGGAATCGGGAGCGTGACCGTCTCGTCGGGAGTCTTGAAGACGAGCCCGCGTTCCTGGAGCGCCTGCAGGTGCGCCCCTCTCGCGATGAGAACTACGTCGTGACCGTGCTGGTGGAGCCTGGCTCCCACCGAGCCGCCGATGGCCCCGGCCCCGTAAATGATGTGCCGCATGCCTGGTGTCAGGCCTCCGCCTCGAGCGCTTCGAGCACTTTCGCGGGATGATCAGCGGCCTTTGCGACGCGGGCCCAGTGCTTCTTCACCTTGCCGTCCGGTCCGACCCAAACCGTGGAGCGAATCACCCCGGTGGTCTTCTTGCCGTACATCATCTTCTCTCCGAAGGCGTCGTACTTCATCATCACCTTCCGGTCAGGATCCGAGAGCAAGGTGAAGGGGAGCTCGTACTTGCTGCTGAACTTCGCGTGAGACGCCGCGTCGTCGGGCGAGATGCCCAGCACCACGGCGTTCCGCTTCTCGAGCTGCTTTGCCAGGTCACGGAAGCCCTGAGCTTCCTTGGTACAGCCCGGCGTGTCATCCCTGGGATAGAAATAGACGATCACGTCTTTGCCGCGAAGGTCCTTGAGCGCGACGCTCTTGCCGCTCGCGTTCTTCAACGTGAAGGCGGGCGCTGGCTTTCCTTCCTGGATGGGCACGCGGGTCTCCTCTGGCGCGGTGGCGCCGATCGTATCACGCGCTGAGTTCGCCGTTTCGAACCTCCGCGAAGGCCACGTAGACGATCAGCGCGAAGCCCGAAACCGAGAGCGCGCCGAGCGCTACGGCGAACGGCGCACCGAGCACGTCAGCGATCGATGCGGCGACGAAGCCGCCGACGGAGGACAGGAACCAGGTGAGCCCCCAGACGCTCATGACCCGACCGCGCAGCTCACCCGGGACGAGAAGCTGGAGCGTCGTCATGCCGAGGTTCAGATACATCGCTGAGAAGAAGCCGCCGGCAAACAGAAGGGCCATCGATAGCGTGAGCGTCGTGCTGGCCGCGAAGCCGGCGATCCAGAGGCCAAAGAGTCCCGCGGCCCCGACCATCACCGCGCCCGCGTGCCGGCCCACCGGGATGCGGACGATCGCCAGCGTGCCCAGCAGCGCGCCGACTCCGGCAGCCGCTTCGAGGTAGCCGAAGCCCCGCACGCCCGCATGCAGGATGTCGTCGGCAAAGATCGGCAGGAGCACGACGTAGGAGCTGCCGAAGATCGAGGTGAGAAAGGACAGGCCGATCGTCGCGAGGAAGATCTGGTTCCGTCCGATGTAGCGCAGACCGGCGAAGATCCCGGAGTCGGTCATCCCACCCACGCGCTCGAGTGGCGCGAGCCGGAGCGTGGCGACGAGGTACGTCGAGAGTGCGAAGCCGGCCGCGGTCACCAAGAACGCCTGACCGATGCCGACCAGGGCGATCACGAGACCGGCAAGCGCGGGACCGATGATACGCATCCCGCTCCAGATCGCACCGTTCAGAGCGACCGCGCTCGCCATGGCGCTACGCTCGACCAGTCGGGGGAGCAGCGCGTTCTGAGCGGGGGTCGTCAAAGCTCCGAGCGCTCCCGTGACCGCAGCCCAGACGAGCACCATCCAGACCTCGACCACTCCCGTGAGCGTGAGGAGCCCGAGGGCGAAGTGCGCGATCCCCGTGAGGGCCCGGCCGAGCGCGAGGAGCTGCTGGTTGTCGACGCGGTCCGCGAGCGCTCCCGCCGGCAGCATGAGCACCACCGTCACCAGCGCGGAGATGATGCCGGGGACACCGAGCCAGAAAGCCGAGTCGGTCAGCTCGTGCACGAGCCAGCCGGACCCGATGAAGCGGAACTGCATGGCGAAGACGTGCGCCATGGCGGCGAACCAGAAGCGGCGGTAGCCCGGATAGCTGAGTGCGTTCGCGGATTCGGCAGGGGTGGTCGCGCCTGCGCGAGCGGAGACCTGGCCAGGTGGGTCGGAGCGCTGCAAGGAGAGATCCTCTGGCGGATTCTACCGGCTGGTTTGCCGAGGGACGGACTCGCTTGTAAAGCGCGCTGCGCGCCTTCGCGAGGCGTCGTCGAGCGCGGAGCCGGTCACGGAACGAGCGGCAGGATGATGCGCGAGGGGTGCTCGGTGGAGTGATGGATCGTGTTGCTCGCGACACGCATGTGCGTGTGTCGCCCGAGCGGCTCGCCCGTGTTCGGGTTGACGTCGAAGCGTGGAAACGACGCGGAGCTCACCAGCACCTGGATGCGGTGTCCGGCGACGAAGAGGTTGCTCGTGGGGTAGAGGGGGAAGCGCACCTCGACAATCTCGTCCGCGCGCAGCAGGCGCGGCTGGTCCATTCCCGCGCGATAGCGCACCCGCATGATCCCGTCGGCAACGTTGAGTCGATAGCCCTCGGGCCACGTCTCGCTCGGCGGATACAGGTCCTGCAGCATGACGAACAGGTCGGTGTCGGGGGCGTCGGAGGACAGGTACAGGCAAGCCTCGACCGGCCCGGTCACCTCCATGTCGGCTTCGAGCGGATCCGTGGCGAAGCCGAGCACATCCTGGCGCTCTTCGAGCGGACCGAAGGGCGGCTCGCAGCCGTGCAGGTCCGGGCGCGTGCGTTGATCGGCGCCGCCCTGGATTACCTGGACGCGCATCAGGGAGAGCGGAGTGGCGAGTTCCACGCGTGCCGGCGTGGGCACGATCTCGTTCAGTGACGACGTGTTGGCGGAGATCGTTGGGAGCGGGCGCTCGGGATCGAAGCGGAACGTCTCGGCTGCGGCCTCCGCTGCCTTTGCAGGCTGCTCGCCGAGCCGGCCCTTCGCTTGCAGGTAGAACGGGGTCGCAACCGCTCTCGCCAACGGCCAGGCCGCCTCATCGCGCCAGCGGCCCCCGTGCAGGAGGCGGCCCTCGGCCGTTGGCTTGCCAGCGCCTCCGCCCATCACGAAGATCTTCACCGGTGCCTCTTCGGCGATGCCGGTGTCCACCCCGCGCAGCCAGTGGTCGAACCAGCGCAGCTTGAGCTCCAGCTGACTCGGCGCCAGGTTCCCGGGTACCGGAGCCCGGTCCCCGAGGTCGACCTCGCCCGCCCAGGTGCGGTCGAGCGGTACGTCGCCATGGGTCCAGGGACCCATCAGCAGCCGCTGGTTCTCGATCCGTGCGCTGTGCAGCGCGTACATGTTCGTCGTAGCGCGCGTGTAGGAGTCGTACCAGCCGCCCGAATACATGGTCGGCACGTCGGCGCTGCTCTGGTGATGAACCTCGAAGTTCAGTCCGCGTTGCAGCCAGTACTCGTCGGCGTCGCCGTGCTCGTAGAGCTGGCGCGCCCACCGCTCGTAGTCCGGGAGCTGCGCGAGCGGACTGTTCCCCTCGCGCCAGGGCAGCCTGCACAGCCACTCGTACATTTCTTCGGTATTCGCGACGAGCTCCGCGGCGAGGGATGAATCGCGCTGCGCCTCGGGAGAGACAGCCCCGTGGCTGACCGCCCACGTGAGCCAGCGCAGCTCGAGAGCTCCGTTGTGACGCAGCGAGGAGGTGTTTCCGTTGGAGCCGCCCTGGTGCACCCACATCGCACGCAGGTGCGGCGGGCGTTCCAGAGCCAGCGCGCTCTGAGCCCAGGCCAGGTACGACGTGCCGTAGGTACCAACCTGGCCGTTGCAGTAGGGGAGCTCGGCGATCCACTCGACGGCGTCATAGCCGTCGGGTCCCTCGTCCACCAGCAGGTTGAAGCGGCCGCCGGAGCCGAAGCGTCCGCGGCAATCCTGAAAGACCGCCAGATAGCCGTGGCGGGCCCAGAACTCCCCGGCTTCGAGCATCGCGGTGCGGTTGTATGGCGTGCGTACGAGCACGGCAGGGAACGGCCCTGGGAGCGGCTCCCCCTCGTTCGCGGGGCGCCAGACGTCCGTCGCCAGCCAAACGCCGTCGTGGGCGTGCATGCCCACGTTCCGCGCCAGGACCACGCCGAACTGTGGCTTGGAGGCTTCTGTCACGCTGCCGAGATCATACGGGAAGCGAGTAGGCCGGATGTGGCGGCAAGTCCGCCTGCCGACGAAGCCCGGACGCTGGCGTCGTCGGCTCGAGCGGGCCGCGGCCGGGCTCGACCTGGCCAGTGCACTATCTTCCCGCCGTAGATGGAGCGTCAGAAGCCGGACACGATCAGCAACGAGATCGACCTCTACATCCGCACCTATTACTCGCTCTTGCGCAGCAGCGGCGAGGTGCGCGTCCGCTCTTTCGAAGAGGCGCACTCATTCAGCAACGCGAGCCTGCATGCCGGAGCGCGAGAGCCCCTGCCCGACATCGCGGCCTTCGGGTACGCCGCCGGACGGCTGCCCGAGTCCATGCCGAGCGTACAGCGGGTGGTCCTCGGGCAGTCCGACCAGACCTTCGAGAGCTTCGGCTACGACGTGAGTGCCTGGGAGTTGCTCCACACCCGTGGGCGACGCAGGCGGCTGCGCCATGACGGCAGCGGGACGCTGGCAGCTTACATCGCGAGCGCGTCGGACATCGACGATCTCCTGCCGATCATCACCGCGTACCAGCTCGAGTGGAACAAGATGCACGCGCTGCTGGTGGAAGGCGGAGTGAGCCGTCGGCTCTCGGGAGATGATGATCCGCTTTGCAAGGGCGTCGACCTGGCGGCCGCGTTGCGCGTTTCGGAGTCCGACGCCGAGCGTCTGCGCGAGGCGCTCGGCGCGGGCTGGGTGGACTGCCTACGCGCCCTGGCCACGCGACCCCTGGACCTGCGCGTACGTCTGCTGACCGGCTCCTTCTCCGAGTACCAGCGGGCTGCGGAGATGTGGTGGGAGGAGGTGGAGGGCGCAGGCTTCCCGTCGGGAGCGGCGCGCCAGCAGCCGGTCTACTTCGTATCGTCGAACACGCATTCGCTGGCGAACCTGCTCGGAGGATACGGGCTCGCGCATCGCGAGGAGCCGCTCGAGACGCTGCGGCGCAAGTACCCCGCCGGGCTGGACCCGTTCGAGCTCGGGGCGGATTCGGGCGCGACTCCGAACCTGCTCTACTTCGCGTTGCGCACGCACCTGGAGGGGAAGCCCGACGCGCTACGAGAAGTTCAGACCTGGGATCGGGATTCCGGGATCTGCTCGGTCGAGAACCGCGCCCATGTGGACGTGGCTGCCCAGGTGATCGAGCTCGGCCGGCTGCGGCCGGAGCGCATGGACCCGCGGCTATCCCTACCAGGACTCGAGACGCTGCGGCGGAGCGATGCCCGCATCATCAACATCGACTACCCGCTCGGCATGGCGGCGTATCACCTGCTCTCTCAGGTGGGGCGCTGCGTGAGTCCGCTGCTGGGCGTGTACGTGATGGGCAAGGCGGCCACGCTCAACGGGCAGGTCGGTGACGTCCTGATCTCGCGGGTCGTACACGACGAGCACTCCGACAACACGTACATGCTGCGCAACGCGTTCGTCGCAGACGATCTGATCCCGTACATGGAGCGCGCGAGCGTGCTCGACAACCAGAAGGCCGTTACCGTGCGCGGAGCCTTCCTGCAGAATCCGAACTACATGGGAGTCTTCTACCGCGAGGGCTACACCGTGCTGGAAAT
Organism: Myxococcota bacterium; assembly: GCA_965247115.1. GTDB lineage: Bacteria > Myxococcota_A > UBA9160 > SZUA-336 > SZUA-336 > JAUXJB01. The sequence goes on along the minus strand of CBDFGR010000002.1, from coordinate 507,317 downwards.
GGAGGCCGGGCCCTACATGTCGGCGATCTACGAGCTGGTCGACCCGCGCCGACACCCGAACGACCAGATCGTGAGCCTCGATGAGCGGGGCAGCTTCGACATCGGGGTCCTCCACTACGCCTCGGACACGCCGTACAGTCGGCGTCAATCGTTGCTCTCGAAGAGCCTCGGCGCGTTCGGCGTGGAGTCCACCTACGCCTGCGCCATCGCGATCACGCGCCGGATCCTGGAGCGGGAGATTGCACGCCTGGCGCCTCTGGCGGGATAGAATTCGCCTATGGAGGACCAGGCATGAGTGACCGGAAGAAGGCGGTTGTCGTAGGGGTGGGTCCGGAGGCCGGGCTCGGCGCCGCCCTGTGTCAGCGCTTCGCGCGTGAGGGACACCACGTCTTTGCCGCGGGACGCACCAAGCAGCAGCTGGAGGGGCTCGCGGAGACCATCATGGCTGCTGGCGGGGAGGCCACTCCCGTCACGGCGGACGCCACGCACGAGGCGGACGTGCTGCGGCTCTTCGACAGCGTCGACGCGGGGGGTAGCGGTCCGCTGGACCTGGTCGTCTACAACGCTGGCAGCGGCCAGTGGGGAAGCCTGCGCGAGATGGATGCTCAGATCTTCGAGAGCGCGTGGCGCGTAGGCTGTCTCGGCGGCTTTCTTGTCGGCACGGAGGCCGCGCGACGCATGCTGCCGAACGGCACCGGCACGATCCTGTTCACGGGCGCGACCGCCTCGATCCGGGGTCGACCGCCCTTCGGCGCCTTCGCCTCGGCGAAGGCCGGGCTCCGCTCGCTGGCGCAGACCATGGCGCGAGACTTCGGCCCCGAAGGCATCCACGTTGCGCACGTCATCATCGACGGCGGCATCCGAGGCGACAAGATCTTGAAGCGAGCACCAGAGTACGAGGAACAGAAAGGCGTGGACGGCATGCTCGACATCGACGCGATCGCCGACACTTACTGGCACCTTCACAAGCAACACCGCAGCTCCTGGTCCCAAGAGCTGGACGTGCGCCCCTTCAAGGAGAGCTGGTAGGGTCTGGGCTCCCGCGCTCGGACTCTTGCCGGGGAGAGTTGCAAAGCGGCTCACTGCTTTGCTTTCGAAAGCGTGCCACGTGAGCAACTCCGAAGTCCCGCTCTGCAGCGTGCTGGTTGTGTTCATGGCAACGCAGCTCGATCCCCGAGATCGAGTGACACCGGGATCTCGCCCACGGCTCGACGTGATGATATTCCAGAAGGTTCGCTGACCGGCACCGACGTCCGCTCTCGCTCACGAAGGCACACTGCCCACTGTCTCTCGCGGCAACGGCTCTCCTGATCTCCGCGGGAATGTGTCGCGACGCACCCTTCTTCCGGACCGCTTTCGTCGACGGACCCCGAGGCTTGGACGTCTCAGCAAACTTCTTTCGCCTCGTCTCCTCACGCAGCAGGGTGAGTGCCCGGTCGAAGATCGCCGCCAGTTCTCCGTCAGGAATCTGATGCCGGAGCAAGGCTTGGACCTCTCGAAGCTTCTCGCACAGTGCGCCGCTTGCCGTGAACTGGATCTTGAACCGTTTCTCTCCGAGTGGTTCAGGCGCAGGGCACCTGGGGCGTGGTGAGCGAGGCGACACGATTGGCATTGCCCGATGAGGGGAAGATGCGACGCCGGCTGTCCTGGCCTCAGGGAGCTTTCGCACCGTTGACCTGACTTCGGGCCTAGCAGGCTGCGGAGAAAGTGACTGGTTGAGGGGTGGTCCTTCCGACGAGGGGGTTCACCGGCCGAGGGGCGGGGCGCGATTCCCGGTTCGAACCGGTCTTGGGCTCCGCTGATCGCGGGGCGGTTTCGCACATGACCTACGTGGCCTCCAGCAGCTTGCGGATCCGGATCAGGTTGTAGGCTGCGGCCGTGAAGGTGAAGACCCAGCCGACCCGATCCGTGCCGCGGTGTCGGGTCTTGCGCATCAGCCCCACGGTCTTCATCCAGCCGAAGACCTCTTCCACCCGTTTGCGAAAACGCTGACTCAGTTCGTAGCCCCGGTGGCGCGTCGTCCGCCCGTCGATCGCGCTGCGTCGATTCGTCGTGTTCTGCGCCACGTGTGGGGTCACGCCCAACTCTCGAAGCTCTTCCACGAACCCCTTCGTGTCGAAGCCCTTGTCTCCGCCCAATGTCCTCCGACGCCCGCCTCCCAGACCTTCCACCATCTCGAGCGCCGCTTCGCGCTCCGCATATCCCGACGCCTGCGTGAGCTTCGCCGCGACCACCAAGCCGTTCCGGTTCTCCGTCACCACGTGTCCCTGGTACGCGAGTCGGGCGCCTTGGCCTCTCATACCGGCGAGTCGTGCGTCGGGATCCGTCGTCGACGCATGCGTCTGGTTGCTCCGCTTCTCGCCTCGGAAGTTCACCGTCGGGTTGCCCGGGTCATCGTCGTCTCTCCGTTCCTCGTCCTTCCGTACGAAGCTCTTCTGGCTCGCCCACGCCTCGATCAGCGTCCCGTCTACCGTGAAGTGCTCCAACGACACCCATCCCTCGGTCTCGGCCTGCTCCAGCACTGCGTCGAAGAAGTGCTCGGCAATCTCGCCCTTGAGCAGCCGGTCTCGGTTCTTCGTGAACACCGTGGCGCTGAACACCACCTCGTCAAGCTCCAGACCCACGAACCAGCGATACAGCAGGTTGTACTCCAGCTGCTCCACCAGCTGCCGCTCGCTCCGGATGGTGTAGAGCACCTGCAGCAGCAGGGCGCGCAGCAGCTGCTCCGGGGGCACGGACGGGCGCCCTACGCCTCTGGCGTAGATCGCGTCGAAGCGCGGCGATAGCCGCTGCAGCGCCGTGTCGACCATGCGCCGCATCGCTCGAAGCGGATGATCATCCGGAATCCGCGACTCCAGCGACACGTAGCTGAACATCCCGCCCTGAAGCGTCCCCTGTCCTCTCACGCCTCCCCCTTTGGGGCTCGCTCCCAAGGTACCCTTCGATGAGGAGTTTTTCAGCAGCCTGCTAGGCGCCCGGTCAGCCAGGAATACCTCGATCTGGCGCTTGCTCTTGTACCGCGCGCCATCGAGCAGTTCTACGTGATTCTCGGAAGTAAGATGCGGTGCCAGGAGCGTAACTCCGGCCAGGTGGATCTCCCCTCGCCGAATCCGCTCCATGACGACCGGGTACGCACGACCCAAGCGCGCCGCGCGGATCCGTTGGAAGGCCGCCGCTTCGGAGAAGTGGAGCACGTCGGTGCAGTACTTGAACATCGAAGGAAAGCCCTCGGCGGCGTAGAGCCGACGCGAGTCGACTTCTCCGAGGTGCGCTAGAACTTCCGCCTCGACATGTCGGTCTCTAGCGACGAGCTTCGCTAAGGCCTCAAGTAGCTCCGGGTTTGAAAGAATCGCGAGTGATGCAGGGATCATCCTTGCCTTTCCACGGGACCGAATAGTGGAGAACGAGAGGGTAGCACGACGCTTTTTGGTGTCTGAGAGTCCGCGGTGTTCGATGATCCGAAGACGTCCGGACTTGTGAAGCGGAATCCGGCCCAACGGATCCCACGGAAAGGGTCGCAGCCAGGAGACGATTCTCGGCGGCGGGAGTCGTCGGACGCCGGTGCGGGCAAAAGCCTGTCAAGGGGTGCCCGTTCTTCTGGAGAATGTGCGGGCCTGCTAGTCACTCTCCCCGGGAAGAGTTCGAGCTTTGTGAGCAGCTAGTCCAACTCCTCCAAGTGCTGCCAGAGGCCCGCTCGCTGAGACTCCTCGGCACGAAGCCTCTCGCGATCGTTTGCGACGACAGTCGCCGGTGCCCGGGTGACGAAGTCCGGGTTCGAGAGCTTGGCCTCGAGGCGGGCGATGGATGCCCCGATGGCGGCGAGCTGCTTGTGAAGACGAGCGCGCTCCTCCTGAGCGTCGAACAGGCCGGCGAGCGGCACGCAGATTCGTCCGTGCCGGAGAACGTCAGTCGCTACTCCCTTTGCGGGTGCTTGCTCGAGTGTCTCGACGATATGGAGCGGCCTGGCCCTGGCGAGGGATTCCAGAGCGGGCGCCGTTGCCCGCGCGGCTTCTGCCATGGGTCCAGCGACGATCCAGGCTTCGATCCAGCGGCCCGCATCTACGCGTTTCTCCGAGCGGATGTGAAGGTCGGCGAGACCGGGCTGCGTTCGTAGCGTAGACTGGTTCGCGTGGAGATCCGCCCGTGACGGAGACGGCCTTGTTCGTGACCTGTCTCGTCGATCAGTTTCTGCCGCGCGTCGGCGAGGCTGCCGTGCGCCTGCTCGAGGAGGCGGGTTGCCGGGTCGCGTTCCCAGAAGCGCAAACCTGTTGTGGCCAGCCGGCCTGGAACGCGGGCCATCGCGAGCTGGCACGGCCGCTTGCGCGTCGCCACGTCGAGATCTTCGAGCCTTACGATGCCGTGGTCTCCGTCTCGGGCTCCTGCACGAGCATGGCCCGGATCTTCAACGCACACCTCTTCGAGGACGAGCCGAGCTGGCAGGAGCGCGCGCGAGAGCTCGGGAAGCGCACGTTCGAGCTGACCGAGTTTCTGGTGGACCGCGGCTTCGAGTCGAGCGCGCGCTTCAACGGCCGCGTCGCCTACCATCCCTCCTGCCACCTGCTGCGCGAGCTCGGCGTGGACGAGGCGCCCCGCGCGTTGCTTTCGGGCATCGCGGGTCTGGAGCTCGTCGAGCTCGCCGACTCCTCCGCGTGCTGTGGCTTCGGCGGCGCGTTCAGCGTGAAGTTCGGGGAGCTGTCGAGCGCGATCCTCGCCGACAAGCTGCGGGCAGTGGAGGCCAGCGGCGCCGAGCTGATGACGGCCTCGGATGCTGGCTGCCTGCTCCACATTGGCGGCGGGTTGGCCCGGAGAGGCTCCGACATCCGGACGCTCCACGTCGCCGAGCTGCTCGCGGGTTTCGATCCGGTCGCGGGTCTCGATCCGGTCGCGGGTTCGCGCTAATGGAGGTCAACGCGAACCGCTTCGCCGCAAACGCCAGCAGAGCCCTGGGGGAGGCCGAGCTGCAAGGTTCGCTCAACGCCGCGACGGGCCGGCTGAGCCAGGCGCGCCACGACGCCTTTGCCGAGTTCCCTGCTGGAGATGCGCTGCGTGACCGCGCGCGCGAGATCAAGCGGCGAACCATCGAAGAGCTGGATCTACACCTCGATCGGCTCGCGTCGAGCGTCGAGACCCATGGCGGCGTGGTGCACTGGGCGCGTGATGCCGCGGAGGCGCGACAGATCGTGCTCGCGATCGTCGCCGAACGGGGTGGGCGCATCGCCGTCAAGAGCAAGTCCATGACCAATGAGGAGATCGGCCTGAACGACGCCCTCGTTGCGGCGGGAGTCGAGCCGGTCGAGACGGATCTGGGCGAGTACATCATCCAGATCGCCGGAGACACCCCCTCCCACATCATTGTGCCGGCGGTTCACAAGACCAAGGACCAGATCTCTGATCTGTTCGAGGAGAAGCACCACACCGAGAGAAAGGCGAAGCGTGAGGAGCTCACGCAAGAGGCGCGCGAGCTGTTGCGCGCAAAGTTCCTCGAGGCTGATGTCGGGATCACCGGCGCGAACTTCGCGGTCGCCGAGACGGGTACGATCGCCATCGTCGAGAACGAGGGGAACGCGCGCCTGTCGACGACCTTGCCTCGCTGCCACATCGCCGTCATGGGAATGGAGAAAGTGGTTCCCGACATGGAGTCGCTCGCGGTGTTCCTGCGCATCCTGGCGCGCAGCGCGACGGGCCAGAAGATGTCGAGCTACGTCTCGCTGCTCACCGGTCCGCGCCGAGACGGCGAGGAGGACGGTCCCGACGAGTTCCACCTGGTGATTCTCGACAACGGGCGGACTGCCATCCTGGCCGATCCCGCGCTGCGCGAGGCGCTTTACTGCATTCGCTGCGGTGCGTGCCTGAATGTGTGCCCTGTGTACAGGCACGCCGGCGGACACGCGTACGGGTGGGTGTACCCCGGTCCGATCGGCGCGGTGGTGACCCCGAGTCTCGTCGGGCACGCGGCGGCCGCGCCCTTGCCCTTCGCGTCTTCTCTGTGCGGAGCCTGCAAGGAGGTGTGCCCGGTTCGGATCGACCTGCCGCGTCTACTGCTGGCCCAGCGCGAGCGCGTGGTCGACGGCGTAGGGGGCCGAGCTTTCGAGCGCGCGCTGTTGCGGAGCTTCGGCTGGCTCGTGCGATCCCCAGCCCGCTATCGCGCGATCTCGAGAGTTGCGCGCTGGCTGAGCCCGCTCATACCGCGGAACAGGAAGGGGACCCCCCTCCTCTCTGCCTGGACGGCGAGTCGCGACCTCCCCGCTCTCGCGCGCGAGAGCTTCCGAGAGCGTTGGAAGGAGATGCGTGGCGACGACTGACCGAGGCACGTTTCTCGCGGAGGTTCGTCGCGCCCTGGCTGTCGGGGGCCGTGGCGAGTCGAGCAGCCCGCCGCCGCCAGTACAGGCGACAAAGGCGGCCGAGGAATCGGCCTTCGAGAATCTCGCCGACCAGTTTGCGCGCGAGGCTCAGGCTGCCGAGGCCGAGGTGCTTCGAGTGTCATCGCTCGCGGAGGCGCGCGAGGCAGTCCGCGAGCTGCTGAAGAAGCTCGGCGCCGAGCGGATCGTGCAGGGGGACACGGACGGGCTGCGTGCGCTCGACGTCGGCGGAGACGGGTTGGAGCTCACCAGCATCCGGCTCGACGACTCCGGCCAGAACGATCTGCGCGTCGCGATCGCGGCCGCCGAGGTCGGCCTCACGGAGGCGGAGTACGGCGTAGCGGAGAGCGGGACGCTCGTGCTCCTGCATCGCCCGGGACAGGGCAGGGCGATCTCACTGCTGCCCCCAGTCCACGTCGCGGTCGTGCGGGCGGCCGATCTGCTGCCCGATCTGGCCGCGCTCTTCCGGCGGCTCGCCACGGACCCGGGCTACCCTGCGAGCGCAGTGACCTTGATCACGGGTCCGAGCCGCACGGGCGACATCGAGTTCGTGATCACCAAGGGCGTCCACGGTCCGCGCGAGGTTCACATCGTCCTGGTGGAAGAGGACTGACGGGTTGTGCCCCAGCCCTCCTCCAGCTCGCTCGAGCCCGTTTTGCTCGCGCAGCGGGAGTACGTGCTGGCGCCCGATGGCTCGGAGATCCGCGAGCTCGTGCGCAGCGCTGGAGCCAGCCTCGCGCACTGCACGCTGCGGGCTGGAGCTGTCTCGCGAGCCATCAAACACAGGAGCGTCGAGGAGTTCTGGTACGTGGCCTCCGGAAGCGCCGAGATCTGGCTCAAGTCGGGCGCTCGGCAGGAGCTGCTGGACGCCGGCCCCGGCTTCAGCCTCCACATCCCGCCCAGCGTCGCCTTCCAGTTTCGCACCACGAGCGACGAGCCCTTCGTCTTCCTGATCGCCACCGTTCCGGCCTGGCCGGGCAACGAGGAAGCCACGCTGGTCGAAGGTGCTTGGTAGGATTCCCGACGCCCGATGCCCGACGCACCTCCCTGCAAGCGCCGCATGAGCGGCGCGCGCAGCGAAGGCCGTAGGCCTGAGCGGAGGTGGGTGGCCCGCGGACGCCCGCGGGCCGGGTCCCACAAGACCCCCTTAGCGCTCGTGGATGCCTTCGGCGCCAGGGGCGAAGCGCTCTGCGAGGAAGCGTTCTTGGGGTTTCTCCGACGCGGTCTTCGGGATCGCGTCCACCACCTGCAGATAGGACGGGATGAAGTTGGGCTCGAGTCCGGAGACGCAGAGCTCGAACACGGAGCTCGGGTCGAGCGTCTGGCCCCCTAGGGGAACGACGGCGGCGACCACGTCCTTTTCGCCCGGGGCGCCCGACTTCGCCGGGACGCCGTAGACGAAGACGTCCGCCACTTTCGGGTGCTCCGAGATGACACCCTCGACGAAGCCCGGGTTGATGAAGTCGCCGTTGTGCCGGATCCCTCCGCCCTTGCGGTAGTCGAAGAAGAGCCAGTCATCGGCGTCGCGGTGGCCGATGTCGCCGCTGCGCAGCCAGCCGCCCTGGGTCTTCTTGCTCGAGGCGTCCGGGTTGTTGTGGTACTCGACCTTGGGGGCAGCGCCGCTCGCCGGGCGCGAGCAGATCTCTCCCTGCACGCCGGGGCCGCACTCGACGTCGTTCTCGTCGAGGATCTTCATCTCCAGGCCCGGCCCGGCCTTGCCAAAGGAGCCCATCGGCCCCTGACCGATCGGCTTGCAGGCAAGGCCGCCCTCGACGGCGCCGTACCACTCGAGGATCTTGAGGTCGAAGCGCTTCTCGAAGTTCTCCCAGATAGCGCGCGGCATGCCGGCGCTCGTGACCATGCGCACGGGGTTGTCGGCGTCGTTCGGCTTGGGAGGCTCGCTGTAGATGGCCGTGGCCATGCCACCGAGCAGCGAGAAGGTCGTACAGCCGTGCTTGCGACAGATGTCCCAGAGGCGCGACTTGGTGAAGCGGCGGCTGATCACCGCGGGAATCTCCAGGCACAGCGCGCCCGCGAGCGTTACCGCCTGCGCGTTTCCGTGCGTGAGCGAGAGACCCGTGTAGAGTTTCTCCTCCTCGGTGAAGGCGAAGACGACGCGCCCGAACGCTGACATGCTGCCGTAGCGGCCGCCCGCCTGCACCACGCCCTTGGGATCCCCGGTGGTGCCGGACGTGTAGATGATCTGGAATGGGTCCGACGGACTCTGCAGGCGCGAGTCCACCGTGGCCGCAGGCTTGCGGAGCACCTCGTCCAGGGATTCCAGATCCCGGAACTCCGAGAGCAACGGCGCGCCGTCCTCGCCGCTCTCGAGCACGAGGACGAAGCCGAGCTCGGGGAGCTCGGCCCGGACCTCCTCCAGATGCGGCAGGCCGTAGTCTGCGACCAGGATGCCCTTGCAGCCGGAGTTGCGCAGCGTGTAGGCGAGCTTCTCGCCCCTGGTGCGCGGATCGATCGGCACGAAGACCGTGGCGCTGGTCGACGCGGCAATCATGGACTCCACGAACTCGGGGTGGTTGCGCATCATCAGGCCGAAGCGATCGCCCCGCTCGAGCCCCCGCGCGACGAGCTCCGCGGCCAGGCTGTTGGCCCGCTCGCGGAGCTGGCCGAAGGTCCGAGATTCGTCCTCCTTCTCCGCACACTCGAACGTGAGCACCGGGAAGTCGGCGTTGCGCTCCGCGCGCGCCGCGATGACGTCAATCAGAAAGGCCTCGGAACTCTCTCGGGCCACAGATCTTCTCCTAGCGGCTGACCACCGTCACGCACATGGCGGCGGCGTCGTTGCCGACTGACCCGCCTCCGTTCTGCGCCATGCCCACCCTGGCTCCCTCGACCTGGCGAGCCCCGGCCTGGCCGCGTAGCTGCTCGACCAACTCGGTGAGCTGTGCCAGGCCTGTCGCTCCGACGGGGTGCCCCTTGCGCAGGAGCCCTCCGCTCGGGTTGACGGGGATCCGCCCCCCGATGTGGGTGGCGCCGGAGTCGATCAGCGCGCCGCTCTCGCCCGTCTTGCAGAGCCCGAACTGCTCGTAATAGGTGAGCTCGGCGGGCGCGGACGCGTCATGGCACTCGATCACGTCGAGATCCTCGGGACCGATTCCAGCCTTCTCGTAGGCCTCGCGCGTGCAGCGCCCGACGGTTCCCTCCTCGTCGGGAGCGTGGTCCCACCCGGAGCGCAGCACACAGGCGTCGATGTAGATTGGCTGCGTCAGGCCGAGCTCGCGCGCCTTCTCCTCGCTGACGATCAGCGCCGCGGCCGCGCCGTCGCCGATCGGTGAGCACATCGGCCGCGTGAGGGGCTCTGCGATCATGGGCTCGGCCAGCACCTCGTCCACCGTCAGGGCCTTGCGAAACTGGGCCTTGGGGTTCAGCGCGCCGTGCTGGGCGTTCTTCGCAGCCACCGCGGCGAACTGGCGTGCGGTCGTACCGAAGCGCTCCATGTGCGCGCGCGCGGACGCAGCGTAGAAGTCCATGAACATGCTGCGCTTCTCCCCGGCGCCGCTGGAAGCCTCCTTGGCGCCCTGGGCCGCGGCGTTCTTCTTCAGGCTTTCCATGATCTGCGCCATCTCCTCGGTGTCGACGGCGCTTCCGATGGCGGCGAAGCTCCTCTTCTTGTCTGCGTGGTAGAGCTTCTCCACCCCCAGCGCGAGGACGACATCGTAGACCCCGGCGGCGACCATCACGTTGGCCTGATGCAGCGCGGTGGAGGCGCTGGCGCACGCATTCTCCACGTTCACGACCGGAATCGCGCCGATGCCTGCCGAGCGCAGCACCACCTGTCCACGGATGCACTCCTGGCCGGTGATGAGTCCGGCCATGGCGTTGCCCACGAAGGCGGCGTCGATCTTCTCCTTGTCGATGCCGGCATCTGCGATTGCGGCCTCGACCGCCTCGCGCCCCAGCGCCTTTAAGCCCGTATCCATATGCTTGCCGAAGCGGGTCATCCCCACGCCGGCCACGACTGCTCGTGACATGGTTCCTCCTAGTTCGCGCCTTCGGAGCGGGTCCGGAACCCGCCGCCGAACAGCGTCTTGATCAAGAAGCCGAGCATCCTCGGCGTCAACGTCATGAGTAGTAGCCGCAGGAACTCCGGCGGCGACATGTAGGTCTTCGCATCCCAGACGCCCATCTTGCCGATGATCAGGATCTCACCGTCGGCCGGCTCGAGCTGCTCGAAGTTCAGGATGAAGGTGCCCGCCTGCGACTCCACTCGCATTTCAGGCGGCCTTCAGGCCCGACCTGCGCTTGCCGTGCCACTTCTCCAGATGCCGACGGTGTCGCTCTCCGTACGCGCCCTCGCGGTAGTACTCGTCGTAGAAGCCGCACTCCAGGTGGTGGGCCTGGATCATGATGGTCATGAGGCAGGGATCCACGAAGGCGGGGAAACGACCCCACCTCTCCCACACGGCGTTCAGGATGTCCTTGGTGCACTGGATGATCGCGGGATCCGTCTTCGGGATCCCCTGCTCCATCTGACCCAGCTTCTTGTAGGGCGCCTTGTCGGCGTTGTCCGGGTTGAACATGCCCGCGGCGCCCCACTTCTTCTCGATCACGTCGTCTACCGCGTCGTCCAGCGAGCCGTTGAAGTAGTAGGGGTGGTGCGTCTCGAAGACGCCGTCCTTGCCGACGGGGTAGGGGAAGCCGGCAGCGGGACCGTGCTCGGCGGTCTCGAAGCGGAAACCGAGGCCCCGGCAGACCGGAGTCCCACCGAGCGCCATCATCGCGTTGAAGCCGCCGAAGGGCCAGCCGCCGAGCCCGAGTGCGGTCTCCGTCAGGAGCAGGTTCTGGGTCATGAAGCCGACCTCGATGTTCGAGGCTCCGAGCGCGACCATGGGCTCGACGTTCGGGTAGGGCACGGGCGTGCTCGCGAGCCCCTCCTTCACCCACTTTTCGCAGCCGAGCGGCTTGCCGTCCGCCGGGTCGATCGGGTACGAGCCCTGCTCCAGGAGCAGCATCATGCAGTTGATCAGCTCCTCGGTGACGTCGCACACCGGCATGAAGAGCGTGGAGCCGGGCTGGTTCGCGTTCCAGGTGTTGAAGGACATGAGCGCCGGTGAGGTGTGCGGCAGGTCGAGCCGCTCCTCGCTGATCGCGATCCGCCGATCCTTGAAGGTCTCGACGAGCTTCTCCAGATCGTCGAGCTCCGAGATCTCGCGCATGCGCTCCGGGTGCGTGCCGCGGACCTTGACGACGTAGGTGCCCTCGTCGTTCGTGTAGAAGAGCTCGCTGGCGTGGGAGCCGCACGGGCTGGGGAAGGTGCGCCCGTTGTACTCGAGCATGGTGTTGCAGTTGCCGTCCCAGACCTCGCCCTCCTCGAGCTGGTCCTTCGTGGTGTGCGGCATGTCGGACAGGTTCATCCCCGACATCCCCGTCGCCGCCATGCAGAGCATGGCCTCTTCTTCGAGACTGAGCGGGATGGGCTCCGCCTCCGACTTGTAGGCGTTCGGCCCGTGCTTGATCTCCATGCCGAGGCCGAAGCGCCGCGAGCGGCGCGAGAAGACCGCCTCGAAGAGCGGCACGTTCCATGTTTCTTCCAGGAGCTTCCTGGTGTCGATGTCCATCGGATCCTCCGGGGGCCTCTCGCCCACTGGGCTGATTGTACTGCTTTCCGTTGCGTGTGTATTGGCGCCCGACGCTCCACCAAGGCCGGTTACAGCTTCCTGGCGGGCTTGTAATTCCGACGGATCGGCGGTTTCATGGTCCCAGAACCTCGACGAGCAGGAGTCCCCCATGGAGTTCAAACAGGTCCTCGGTCTGCGGCGCTCGATCCGCTACTTCGATTCGGATCGGCCAGTGGAGCGGGAGAAGATCCAGAAGATCTTGGAGGCGATGCGCATCGCGTCGTGCGCCGTCAACGCACACTGGCTGCACGCGGTCGTGATCAATCGCTCGGAGATCCCGGACGAGACGATGGAGGCGCTGAAGGTGCCGGTCGCCGGCCTGGTGCAGGAGCTCGCGCCGGTCCACATCTACTGCTACCTCGACACCGCGGTCGTGACCGAGAACCAGGGCAAGCGGCTGCGGGAGCTCGTGGACGTGGGCGCACTCAACCCGACGCACGGCTGGAGCCACAAGTTCGTCGACGAGTTCGTGTATCCGCAGCTCCTCGAGCCCATGACGAAGAATCCCGGCTATCCGATCGCGGCGGCCTTCGACTGTGGCGGCGCTGCGACGCAGGGTCTGCTCGTCGCCGTGGAAGAGGGGCTCGGCGTCTGCTGGACGGCGTTCAACCCGGCGCCAGCCAAGGAGCTGCTCGAAGTCCCGGACGCGTGGATTCCGCTCTACGTGATGAACGTCGGCTACGCGCTCGAGTCGCGAGAGGCGGGCGGACAGCGGCCGCGTCCTCCCTTCGAGGAGCTCTACTTCGAGGGAAAGGTGGGCCAGCCTTTCCGCCGGGATCAGGACGTGGTGGAGGAGCTCCGCAGGGAAGGCTTGATTCAGGCTCCAGCGCCGCTCCCCGATCGCCAGGCGGAGATCCGGGAGCTCGCGCGAAAGCTCGGCCTGCCCGAGTAGCCCGTTGGGGCTCGAGAAGCCGATCGAGGACTACGCGAGTACGCGCACGTGGGCGAGCAGCCTCAGCGAGAAGTGGGGCGGCGAGCCCCTGATGGAGGAGCCAGAGAAGCTCGAGGTGCTGGCCGCCTTCTGCGCGTTCGCGGACAAGGATCCCGACGAGCTCGTCGCGTTCTGCTTTGTGCGGCGCAAAGCGACCGGTGAGCGCTTCGGGAGCGTGAAGCGGAGAGAAGAGCTGGTCGAGCAGATCCGCGCGTTTCGGGCGGCATCCGGACTCTCCGGGACCAAGGCGCGCAAGCTCGTGAGCGACGTGATGTCGTTTCTGATCCACAACGGGGTCCTGATCAACCCTGGCATGATCTGAACCGCGGAGGAGTTGCATGCCGAAGCTCGAGTACTTGATGATGTTCAGAGCGGACCTGAAGCCTCCCGTCGAGGTGGGCGGCGGCCCGTCGGGGACCCGGCAGATCTTCGATGTGACCGGCGGGAGCTTCAAGGGGCCGCGGCTCAAGGGGAGGCTCCTTGCTAGCGGGGGCGATTGGCTTCTCGTGGGCAGCGACGGCGTCATCCGGCTCGACGTGCGGGCCACGCTCGAGACAGATGACGGCGCCCGCATCTACGTGCAGTACTACGGCGTGCTCGTGCCCAACGAGGCGGTCTCGAAAGCCCTCTCCGGGGGAGGGGAGACGCAGTACGGCGACGCCTACTTCATGACGCAGCCGCGCTTCGAGACGGGCGACCCGAACTACGCCTGGCTGAACTCCGTCGTTGCCGTGGCAGAAGGTCGCGCCCTTCCGAGCGCCGTCGAGTATCGCGTCTATCAGGTCTGCTGAGCCGGCTCGAGCAGGCCGCGTCGCAGCGTCGAGAGACAGCCGGCTAAGGGACGGCGTCGAGCAGGCCCTGCTTGATCACGTTCTTCAAGGCCTCGCGTTTGGAGAGCTTGCGGAGGGAGGCCCTGTTCTTCCTGACGTAGCGGATCACCTCCTGCGGATCGGTCCAGGCGTGGTTGCGGAGGGCCCAGCCGATGGCCTTTTGCAGGAAGAACTCGTCGCTCGACGCCGAGCGCTCGATGCACTCGTAGAGCAGGTCCAGGTCGATGTCGTCCTTGAAGCCGAGCTGGCAGAGGATGGAGCTGCGGCGCTTCCACATGTCGGGGGACTTCGACCAGGCGCGCATGCGCCGTTTCATGCCAGCTGGCTGCCGCCTCAGGATGTCACCCAGATGGTGGCTCGCGACGTAGTCCACGTAGTCCCACCAGGCCCCGGTAACCACGATCTCCTCGAACATCGGCACGGCCCGCAGCGTTCGAAACGGCGCATAGGGCCTCGCGCGCGCCAGTTCCAGCGCCGCGTAGCGCTCCTCCCGGTAGCGGGCGCCGCGCCACAGCGCGAGGATCGTGTTGCGCCAGGCGTCGAAGCTCGGGAGCGGATAGTGCGGATAGACCTCCCTGCAGGCCCTTCGCATCTCCGGTGTCTGGACGCCGCGGTACGGCATCTCCGATTTCATGTAGGCCTGCATCCCGCCCGCCTTCGCGGGATTCGCACGCTCGCGCAGCGCCTTCTTGATTGCGGAGATCAGGACTCGAGATTCGGCAGCCATGAGCTCCAGGCTCACGTCTTTCGCGACTTGCGCGCGACCATGATCAGCTTGCGACCGAAGAGGACTGCGGGACTCAGGATCTCGCGTCGCAAGCGCAGCTGCAGCTCCGGCGGCACCCGGGAGCGCTTGCGAGCCAGGAGGGCGCGCGTGGCCCACCACACCAGTGGGTAGAGGAACGGGGCGAGCAGCAGCGATTTCCACGAGTAGCGCGTGGTGTCGACCTCGACGACCTCGAGTCCGACGTGCGTCAGGTAGAAACGCAGCTGAAAGGCGTCGATCAGGAACACATGCCCGAAGTACGTCGACGCCGTGCCGGCTCCGGGCGGCGGATCTCCGGACCAGTAGGCCGCGGTCTCCACGACCATCGCGCGGTTGCGATACGCGTGGGCCGTGAGCAGCTGCCCCAGCCGGCCCTCCAGGTGGAGCACGTTCGGGGTGGTGACGATGAGCACGCCTCCCGGCTTCAGCACCCGGGCCATCTCCCCGAGCGCGGCCACCTGGGCATCGAGGTGCTCGATCCCCCCGAGAAGAGCACGCCGTCGAAGCGCTCGTCCGCGTAGGGCAGCGGCTGCGTCAGGTCCACTGCGTCGACGGGGAAGCCCGACCCGGAAAGCCTTTCCGGAAACAGATCTGCGGCGCGCACCTCGAACCCGCCCGCAACCAGAGCGCGGGCGTTCTCTCCCTTTCCGGCGGGCACGTCGAGGACGCACCCCTTGTCGATATGGCGCCGGAAGCGCTCTGCCACGTCGCCGTGGATCTTGGAGCTGCGGCGCAGGCTCGTGATCAGCACACTTGTCTCCCGAGGCTCGAGATTATAGGTCTCCCGGATGAGGGCGGCTGCTCGACTTGAAGCGGAACGCCGGGGAGTGTAAGTCCAGGCGGTGACCACCCGAGTTCGTTCCGCGCAGCTGCTCTCCGTCACGGATCACGATCGAGGCTCCGAAGGGCTCGTGTACGTCTACGCGGTCGTGTCCAGGCGCAGCGCGGGCGTCTCGGTCGGCGTGAACCTGAACCCGAACAACGCCTGCAACTGGGCGTGCGTGTACTGCCAGGTCCCGGATCTGGTGCTGGGGAGCGCGCCGCAGCTCGATCTCGCACGGCTCGAGGCGGAGCTGCGTGGCTTGCTCGACGAGATCGTGAACGGCGACTGGCTGGAGCGCCGTGCTCCGGAGGGGTTGCGGCGCCTGAACGATGTCGCCCTCTCGGGCAACGGCGAGCCGACCACGTCTCCGCAGTTCGGCGAGGCGTTGAGCGCCGTCGCCCGAGTGCTGGACGACTTCTCGTTGCAAGGCGAGGTGACACCGCTCCTGATCACGAACGGGAGCATGGTCGGTCGGCCCGCCATCGATCGAGCGCTGGCCGAGCTTTCGAGTCTCGGCGGAGAGATCTGGTTCAAGCTCGACAGCGCGACGGCGGAGGGCGCGCGCGGGATCTGCGGTCGCGCAGTCGACCCCGAGCGGCACCTCGAGCGCCTGCGCCGGTCGGCCGAGCTGTGCCCCACGTGGATTCAAACCTGTGTGTTCGCACAGGACGGCGCTCCGCCTTCCGCGGCCGAGCAAGAGGCATATCTGGCCGCGCTTCGAAAGCTGGCGGGGGAGGGACTTCCCCTCCTCGGCGTCCAGCTCTACGGCCTTGCCCGCCCCTCGCTTCAGCCCGGCGCCGAGCGACTCTCCGCGCTGCCTCGGAAGTGGCTCGAGAACTTCGCCGCGAAGATCGAGGCGTGCGGCCTGCGCGCGCGCACCAACGTTTAGGAACGCGCCCCAGAGAGCTCCGCCGCCGCGCGTAAACTTGCGAAGCGCAACATCCCCCGGGGGATGTTCGTGTACTTCCGTTCGTACACATCTATGCGTGATGCGAAAACCGTGATGCCTCAGAGGTTGTTTACGTCTGTCTAGGTCCCACGACTAGTGGAACGAGCCGCCGATCAGGTCGCGCGCCATGATGAGGCGCTGGACCTCGCTGGGGCCCTCGCCGATGCGGCGGATGCGCATCTCGCGGTACCAGCGCTCGAGCGGTAGGTCCTTCGTCATGCCGTAGCCGCCGTGGATCTGCATCGCGCGATCCACGACGCGTGAGCCCGCCTCGCTGCCGACGAGCTTTGCCATCGCGGCCTCGGTGCGGAAGGGCTCGCCGCGCTCCGCCTTGGCAGCTGCGTCGAGCGTGATCCAGCGAGCGGTGCGGATGTCGATCTCGTTGTCGACGATCATCCACTGGATGGACTGGCGGCTCGCGAGCACGTCGCCAAAGGTCTCGCGCTGCTTCGCGTAATCGATCGCCATCTCCTGAGCGCGGATCGCAACGCCGATGCAGCCGGCCGCGTACGGGATGCGCTGGCGGCTCAAGCGATCGTTGGCGATGGCAAAGCCGCGGTCAACCTCACCCAGAACGTTCGCGCGCGGCACGCGCAGGTTGTCGTACTGGAGCTCCGTTGCGTAGTGCGACGAGCGGAGCGTGTGGACCACGCGACGCACGTGAAAGCCCGGTGAGTCGGTGTCGACAATGAAGCACGTGATTCCGTTGCGCCCCTTCTCGGGATCGGTGCGGGCGAAGGTGATGCCAAAGTCTGCCCTGTCTGCTCCGCTGATGAACGTCTTCTCACCGTTCAGGACCCAGTCGTCGCCGTCGAGCACGGCCGTCGTGCGGATCGCGCGAGCGGGATCGCTCCCGCCCGAAGGTTCGGTCAATCCGAAGAAGCCGCTCTTTTCACCACGCAGCATCGGGTAGAGGTAGCGCTCCTTCTGATATTCATCGGCCTCGTAGAGCTGCGCGAGTCCGGCGCCGCCGAAGACGCCGAAGCACGGTGCGTAGAGTCCGGCGCGGTGCTGAGACATCTCCATTGCCATGAGCGTCCGGGTGATGAGGTCGATGCCAGGTCCGCCGTATTCCTCTGGGATGTCCAGTCCGTAGAACCCCATCTCCCGCACCCTCGCGACGAGGCGCTCGTGGTCATCGGGTTTGAGCTCGCTCGCGTCGGGATCGAGATCCGCCTCGAGCGGCGCGATCTCCTCTCGTACAAAGCGCCGGACCATGTCCACAATTTGCTGCTGTTCCTCGGTGGGTTTCAGTTGCATGAGATGCCTCCTGCCTCAGTGAGGGCTCAGCCGCCCGAGCTTGCGTCGCGGCTCCCTGGCGTTCTCCTCGGGCAGCCGGCCGTGATCCGCCCGATGCGCCATGAGCAGCTCCTCGTAACGGGAGAGATAGGACATGTTGACCTCGACGCGGAACTGGAGCTCCTGGCCGGGGCGACGCCGCAGCTGCTCCTCCAGCTCGCCGCGTAGTCCGTAGCGAGAGCGACCTCCGGCGTAGCCGATGAAGAGCGTCTTGCCCGAGGCGTCGGCCAGCTCGTACACGCCGAGGTGTCCGCGCAGCCGTTTCAGCGCCTCCTCGCGTAGCGGCTCCCAGGCCTTCTCGAGTCGGACAGACATAACGACCTATGCTACCAGTCCACGCCTGCCGCGTGAGTTCCCCGCGCTGAAGTCCCCGCTTCTATAGCTCAGAAGCCAGGCCGCGCTGGACTCCGACGTTTCCGTCCTCAGGTTCCTCGGTGGCTTCTTTGAAGCGCTGGGTTAGATGACGGAGACCTCTGTGCCTCGGGTTGGCGCGGGCGGCCTGCGAGATGTGCTCGCCTGCTTCCTCGGGACGCCCGTCCAGCATGAGGGCGATCGCGAGCTTGTAGTGTCCCGGTGCCGAGTCCGGGCGGAGTCGAAGGGCCTCAGCGTAGTGTCGGATCGCTTCGTCCCGTCGATTCTGCCCCAGGTGTGCACACCCCAGTCCCAACATGGCTTCGACGGAGGTGGGGTCGAGAGCCAGCGCCCTCTCGAATTCCACGATCGCCTCGTCGGCGCGACCGAGGAGTGCCAGCTCCCGACCGCGTTTCAGAGGCACGCTTTCGGCTCCGTCTCGGACGTGACCCTTTCCGAGATCCATCTCGGCGAATAGCCAGCCGCGCTCCATCTCGGAGAAGAGCCAGATGGCGACCGCCCAGTGTCGACGGGCCGCCTCCAGCTTGCCCTGGTTCCCGAGCAGTGCCGCAACCCGGGTCTGGGTGATGTAGGACCGTGGCTGAATTCTGAGTGATTCGACGTAATGCGCGAAGGCCTCCTCCGCGTTTCCGCGCCGCAGCAAGGCCGTTGCCAGGTTCGAGTGAGCCCGATCGTTGTTGGAGGTGACTCGAAGCGTCTGCTCCCACAGAGTGATGCTGTTTTTCCAGTGGCCGACTTGAACCCAAGACACGCTGAAGAGGATGCAGAGCACGCCGATCGCGCACGGTGCGAGGTAGCGGCGGTCGAGACGCCAGTGAGTCCACAGATCGTAGCCACCCCAGCTTACGCCGAGAAACACGCCGATCAGCGGTAGGTAGGTGTACCGATCCGCCATGCCTTGCTGTCCGACCTGAACCAGCCCGATCACGGGAACCAGCACTCCGAGGTACCAGAGCCAGCCGACGAGCAAGTAGGGCTTCCGGAGTCCGAGGCGCAGCACCACTGCAGAGATCGTTGCAAGCAGCAGCCCGCACGCCGTTGCGAGGCCGATGGAGAGGCCGTGCGCGGCGTGCGGGTAGTAGACAGCAAGCCCGGTGGGCCACATCGCTTTCGCCAGATACCAGATGTAGGCGAGCATGGCGTTTCCCAGCCGGAGACCGAGGGGCAGCTCCTCGATCTCGATCAGGGCGCCGCTCCGGCGCTGGGCGACCATCGTGATCCAGCACGCGCCCGCCGCCATCAGGAGCAGAGGCAGCTTCTCCACGAGGAGAGTGCCGAGTCTTCTGCCGTCGATCACTCGCCCCGACTCCGTGCTCTGAAGGCGTCTTAGGGGCCAACAGTCCAGCAGCAACAGGACGAAAGGCAGCGTGACGAGCATGGGCTTGGCCATGAGCCCAAGGCCCACACACAGGGCGACCCGAAGGTAGCGCCAGACGGAGGGTCGCTCGGCGTACACGGCGTAGCTCCACAGGGTCAGCATCCAGAACAGGCCGCTGAGCACGTCCTTGCGTTCGGATACCCAGGCGACGGACTCCACGTGTAGCGGGTGGAGGGCGAACAAGGCTGCCACGAACGCGCTTCGCCAGACGGTGGCCGTCAGCCTGCGGAGCGCCGCGAAGAGCGCCAGAGTGGACACGATGTGCAGCAGAAGATTCGTGAGGTGATAGCCACCTGGCAGAAGACCCCAGAACTCGTAATCCAGCAGATACGAGAGCCATGTCATAGGGTGCCAGTTGCTGAAGTACAGCGATGAGAACGCCCACGACAACCCCTCCAGGCTCAGCCCCGCCTCCAGATTCGGGTTCATGAGGACGTACCGCTTGTCGTCGAAGTTGACGAAGTCGTGGCCTCCGACTTGGCAGTAGGCCGCAAAGGTGAAGGCTGCGAGGAGCAGTGGCGTGAGGCGCTCCCAAGACAGGCTCTTCATCGCCAGGTGCCTCCGACTTCGCTCGCTCAGGGTTCATATCGGGAAGCTGCAGATCCAGCTAGAGAAGTCCGTCCCGCTGCCGATCTTTTAGCGTATGGGGTCTCGCGTCTGGGTCTACCTGATCTTTGTCCTGTCGGGCTCGACTGCCCTGACCTACCAGATCATCTGGGCACGCTGGCTGGCGCTTGTGTTCGGCAGCACCACGCCTTCCGTAGCGATCGTGCTCAGCGGCTTCATGTCGGGGCTCGCGCTCGGAAGCTGGCTCGTCGGACGCTGGCTGCCACGCGTCGGCGCTCCCTTGCGCCTCTTTGCTTGCCTGGAGCTCGGGATCGGCGCGTTCGCGCTGGGCTTCCCCCTCCTCACCGCGGGGACCGATGCGATCTTTGCCGCTCTGGTGAGCGAGGACGCATCTCTGCTCTGGGGTCTTTCCGTCCGCGCCATGCTGGCCGTTCTGGTCCTGATTGTCCCGACCACGCTCATGGGTGCGACCTTGCCGCTGTTGAGCGAGTTCTTTCATCGCGGAAGCGAGCGCGGCACGACGTGGAAGGTGGGTCTGCTTTACGGAGCCAACACTCTCGGTGCGGCGCTGGGCACACTGGTAGTGAGCTTCGTGTCGATCGAGCTGATCGGCGTACGCAATACGACCGTGCTCGCGGCGTGTCTCAACCTGATCGTCGGAGTCTCGGCCCTCCGCATCCAGTCCGACGTCGCGCCGGCGCGGAAGCACAACCCGCCTCCCGCAGCTGGACCCGGGCTCACGCGGCTCGTGCTCGGCGTGCTGGCCGCCAGCGGAGCGACCGCCCTTGCATCCGAGGTGCTCTGGACCCGGACCGTCGAGGGCCTGGTCGGCAACTCGACGTATGCCTTTGCGATGCTCTTGATGGTGTATCTCGTCGGCATCGCTCTCGGGAGTGCGGGTGTGTCGTGCGTCGTCAAGCGCCTGGAGAGGCTGCCGGTCTGGCTCGTCGCCAGCCAGCTGGCCAGTGCCGGCTGGATGCTCGTCTCCATCTCGCTCTTCTACGGGCTCGCGGATGCGTTGCGGCCCCTGGGCGGGCAGGCACTGCCGCCGACCCTGCTTCTGCTGTTCTACGTGGCGGCCTCGATCATTCTGTTTCCGTTAGGACTCCTGTCCGGGGCCGTGTTTCCGCTCGCCACGCGCATCCTGGATGCCGAGAGCGTGGACGCGGCAGGCGAACGTGTCGCGCGGGCCTACACCTGGAACACGGTAGGCGCCGTCGTCGGTGGCCTGCTGGGTGGCTTCGTGATCGCGCCGCACCTGGATCTGTTTCAGGGCATCTACGCCCTGGTCGCTCTCTATGCCGCGACCGCGCTTGTCGGAGCAGCGCTGCTGGCAGCTGCCGACATTGGCTCGACAGGCAGAGACGGCACCCTGGCGCTCGCGGGTGTGGCACTGACGCTCGTGCTGATCGCCGTCGTGCGCCTGGGCGACGAGGACCGGTTCCGACAGCGGCTCGGCGCGTCACGGCCGGGCGCTGAGATGCTCTACCACCAGACGGGCGTCCAGGGCATCACGACGGTGCTGACGCTGGCCGGCGACCCCGGCCCGGCCAGCATGCTGCTGGTCAACCATACGGGGATGACCGCGCGCGTCACCGATACCAAGATGATGGCGCACGTACCGTTGCTCCTGCATCCGGATCCCGAGGACACGCTTGTCATCTGCTTTGGCATGGGGACGACGTACCGTTCGGCCGTCTCGCACGGTCGGAGCGTCACGGTGGTCGAGCTCGTGGATGAGGTCTTCGAGGCGTTTCCCTTCTTTCACCTGGACGCCGAGCAGGTTCGCGCCTATCCACGCGGGAGGATGGTCACGAACGATGGGCGAAGCTTTCTCAAGCTGAGCTCCGCGCGCTACGACGTGATCACCGTCGATCCGCCTCCGCCGATCGATGGCGCAGGAGTCAACCACCTCTACTCCCTCGACTTCCTCGAGCTGGCCAGAGACCGCCTGAAGCCCGGTGGGCTGATGACGCACTGGATCCCGCTGCCCGGCAGCCTCGCGGGAGTCGACGACTGGGAGACCTTCGGCATGCTGCTGCGCACCTTTGCGGAGGCGTTCCCGCACACGCTCGAGATTCCGAGTGGGAATCGGATCGGCGTGCACGTGGTCGGTTCCATGCAGCCGATCGAGGTCTCCGACGAGCGGATCCGCGCCCGTCTCGCCGATCCCAACGTGGCCCGGGATGCGAGCGAGTGGGGAAGCGTCACCTCCGACTACTTCGGCAGCACCATCCCGATCGACCGCGACGCCGTCCGGCACCTGCCGCTGGTCACCGACGACCGCCCGAACCTGGAGTTCGGCTGGATCCGCGCCTGGAGAGGCGGCATGCCGAGACTGATGCGACGGATCTACTGGTGAGCGGGAGTCGGCACGCGCGATGAACGACGAGCCGGAGAAGCGACTCGCCTGCCCGATCTGCCACATGGTGGACAGCGTCGACGAGTTCCCTGGTGCCGTGGGTCCGGCGCGGCGCTTTCCCCTGGAGCGGTGCCTCGGCTGCGGGCTCGTGCTCCAGAAGTTCCTGCCGCCAGACGAAGAGCTCGAGCGCGCGCAGCGGGGCGCCTACGGGCAGCCCGGCCGGCGCTTCCGTCGGGGCGGCGAGCTCGCGGTCCGCCTCGCACGGCGGACGCGCGTACGTCTCGCGGAACGCCTGTTGCCGCCTGGCGGCCACGTGCTGGACGTCGGCTGCGGCCGCGGTCTGTTCCTGCGTCTGCTGCGGGATCGGGGCTACCGGGTTCGCGGCACCGAGCTGTCAGCGACGATGGCGGCGCATGCCTGTCAAGAGGTGCCGACCGACTTTGGCGAGCTGCGAGTGGGACAGTACCCGGACGGCTACTTCGACCTGGTGTCGATCTGGCACGTGCTCGAGCATCTGCGCAGCCCGGACATCACGCTTGCTGCTTGCTTCCGTTCTCTGCGGCCGGGCGGCTCTCTGCTCGTCGCAGTGCCGAACTACGCCTCCTTGCAGGCCCGGCTCGGGGGCGAGGACTGGTTCCACCTGGACCTGCCGCGTCACCTCTTCCAGTTCAGCGAGCAGACGCTGCGGTCGCTCCTGTGCCAGTCGGGCTTCGTGATCGACTCGATTCGCACCGGGCAGTGGGAGATGGATCCCTTTGGCCTGCTGCAGACGGCGCTGAACCGAATCGGCCTGCGCCACAACGCCCTGTACGACGTGCTGCGGAACTGCGAGGAGGACAGGCGCGATCTGTCTGCACTGTACCGGTGCGCGATGCTCGCCCTGCTTCCGCTGGGGGCTGTCGCGGTCCTGGTGAGCGCGGTGCTACGTCTGCTCGGGCGCGCGGGTACCCTCATCGTGATCGCGCACAAGCCCGCCGAGCCGGTCTAGCCAGCGCCACGCCTCTGACCTCGGGAAGCGCAGCGTCCTCACCAGTCCCGCCCTCGCGAGTCGGAACTGGACCGCCATAGCAAGACACCCGAGCCCGTACTTGACGCTGCGCAGAAAGTTGATCGACGAGGACTCCGCAGCGTAGCGCGTGGGGCAGGTGATCTCGCCGATCGTGTGACCGAACCAGAGCACCTGGAGCAGCATCTGGTTGTCGAACAGGAAGTCGTCGGAGTTGGCCTCCAGCGGCAGCTGCTCGAGAATCTCACGCGAGAACGCCCGATACCCCGTGTGGTACTCGGAGAGCTTCGCGCCCAGGACGAGGTTGGCGGCGAACGTCAGCAGCCGGTTCGCGACGTATCTCCAGACGGGCATACCCTGGCGCAGCGCGTAGCCGCCGAGGATCCGTGAGCCCAGGACACACGGGTAGAGCCCGCAGGCGATCATGGACGCCATCGCCACGATGAGCTTCGGTGTGTACTGGTAGTCTGGATGCACCATGATGACGACGTCCGCGCCCTCCTCGAGGGCGAGGGCGTAACACGTTTTCTGGTTCGCGCCGTAACCCCGGTTCGCGCGGTGGACGTGCAGCCGGACCCCGTCGAGCGTTCGAGCGATCGCGACCGTGTCGTCGCCGCTCTGATCGTCGACCACGATCACACGATCCACGACGCCCTGGTCGATGATCTCGGCATAGGTCTTGCGGAGGGTTCTCTCCGCGTTGTACGCCGGCATCACGACGACGACCTTCTGACCCTTGATCATCCCGCAGCACTCCGCTCGAATGAGCAAACCGGACCCGGGGTCGGGGGACCCCTGCAGCGTTGCTGTCGGCACGCTTCGCGCTCGACTTGAGCGGGCGGGGAGGGCGACTGCCGGAGCGGGAGCTCAGGGCTGGGCGAGGGTTTTGCCGAGCTCCCCGGTCTGGAACATCTCGGTGATGATGTCGCAGCCTCCGACGAACTCGCCACGCACGTAGAGCTGCGGGATCGTGGGCCAGCGCGAGAACTCTTTGATGCCTTCGCGAACTGCCGGGTCCGACAGCACGTCGAAGGTGCCGTAGCTTGGTGCCAGGCGATCGAGGATCGCCACCACCTGGGCAGAGAACCCGCATTGCGGCATCTGCGGCGTCCCCTTCATGAACAGCATCACGGGGCTGGACTTCACGAGGGTGGAGATCTTCTCCTGCGTTGTGGGGTCAGAGCTCATCGGGTTCCTCCAGGTGCGCCACGCCGGGGCCGTTCAGGCCCCCTCTGCGACGGAGTTTTCGAGCCAGAGCGTCATCGACGTCTCGCTTCGGTCCATGTCCGAGAGCGCGACTTCCTCGAGGACGTTGCGGACCACGCCTCCGACGGTGTGCCAGAGGGCGCGGATCGAGCAATCACTTGCGTGGACGCAGTGGTCTGCGCGCCCGGGATGGCAGGCGCAGAAGTCGCGCGGGAAGAGTCCTCCGCCCAGCACCTCGACGACTTCCCAGACCGAGATGTCTGATGGAGGCCGTGCGAGCAGGTAGCCCCCTCCGGGTCCCCTCGCGCTGCTCACCAGACCGGCGCGCCGCAGGAGCTGCATGAGCTTTCCCGCGTACTCGCGACTGAGACCCTCTGCCTCGGCGATCGCCGCGATGGTCAGAGGCTCGGACCCTCTCTGGCGCGCCAGCTGCAGGATGCAGCGAAGCCCGTACTCCTCCTGCGCGAGAATTCGCATGGGACGATCCTAGAATAAAGTACCGAGAAGTCCAGTATTCCAAATCGGCACCACTTCCCCTCCATTTAACGCGGGCTGCGCAACTCAAGCGCAAGCCTGCGAAAGACGAATGATCCGGTGCAGGGAGTTGGGTCCAGTCATGCGTGCTGGTTTGCACGAGTGATTGCGGTCCATCGCTGGAGGGGTGATTTGCTCTCGTTTCTGAGGCGCGCGGGCCGGCGCAGGGGCGTTACGGCGATCGGGCTGTCGCCGGACGGTTTCGGACTCGTGCACCTGACACGCGAGGGCAGCGAAAGGCCCCGCCTCGTGATGGGCGAGTTCTTCGCCAACGACGAGCCTGAGGCGTTCGGGAAGACGCTATCGGCGGCCGTCAAGGCGCACAAGCTCGGGCGCTCGCGCTGCATCTGCGTGCCCCGGGCCGACACGTACACACTGCGCCAGATCGATGCGCCGAAGGTCGAGGCCGAGGAGCTGCGCGATGCGGCGCGCTGGAGCGTGAAGGACCTGGTCGACTTCGACATCGAGGACGCGGTGATCGATGTCTTCGACACTCCTGAGCCCACGTCATCGACAGCCGATCGAGCCAGCCGCATCTACGTGGCGGCGGCGCCGCAGCGCGAGGTGGACCAGATCGCCGCCGCGATCCATTCCTCCGGCCTGCGCATCAAGGCGATCGACGTCGTGGAGCTCGCGCTCCGCAACGTGGCCGCGCTGCTCCCGCATGACGAGCACGGCGTGGGCCTGCTGTTCCTTACCCCGGGTCTCGGCCTGCTAACCGTGACGCGCCAGGGTCTCCTGTACCTTGCCCGCAATATCGACGTCGATCTGGAGCTGCTCGACGAGAAGTCGCCGGAGCCGGGTGCAGAGGTTCCCGTCGGCGACGGGGATGGCCTCGAGAGCTTGCGCCGGGAGATACAGCGCTCCGTCGATTACTACGAGCGTCAGTTCGGCCAGGATCCGATCTCTGTGCTCTTCATCGCGCCTCTCGCCACACCCGCGCCGATGCTGGCGGACTATCTGGCGGACCAGCTCAGCGTCGAGGTCCGCCCTCTCGACCTGAACCAGCTGGTCCGCTGTGACGAGCCTCTGGACGAGACCCTGCAGGCCCGCTGCTTGACCGCCGTTGGCGGAGCGCTGCGCGAGGGCATGCTATGACCCAGCAAGTCAACCTGCTGCAGGGTGAATTCAGCGACGTCGCCCTCCCGTTCTTCGCGGAGACGCTGGTGCCCGCCCTCGGAGCCATCCTGGCCCTGCTCCTGTTGATCTACGGCTACTCGCTGTGGAAGACCTGGGGGCCCGAAGGTCATGTGACCAGCCTCGAGGCCAGCAAGAAGAGCCAGATCAATCTGCTCGCGGAGCTCAAGAAGCGGAAGGAAAGGCGAGAGCCCGATCCGGCACTCGCGGCCGAAGTCTTTGCCCTCGATCACACCGTGGTGGGCAAGAACCGCCTGCTCGAGGCGCTGACCTCTCACGGGCTAGCCAATCGCGAGGGCTTCTCGGAGCACCTGCTCGGTCTGGCCAGGCAGCGGGTCGACGCGGTCTGGCTCAAGCGCATCCAGATCACAGCGGGTGGTCGCAGCCTGTCGCTGGCCGGAAGCGCACTCTCGCCAGAGGCAGTGCCCCAGTTCATCGAGGAGCTGGGTCCGGAGCCCGCGTTTGTTGGCCGCGAGTTCCAGGCGTTGCTGATGCAGGTTCCGGAGTCGGGTCCGCCCGTGATCAACTTCGCCCTGAGTACGGAACCGGCGCAAGACACGGCCAAGTCCTCACTCCTCCAGGCCTTCCTCGAGGAGATCTCGGGGGATGCGCCGTGAGACAGCTGAACAAGCTCATCGTCTGGCTGAACGCGCGCTCGCTCCGGGAGCGGGTGATCCTGGCGGCAGCGTCTCTGGCAATCCCGCTCATGCTCTGGAACGCCGCGCTGATGGAGCCGCTCGAGCTACGACGCGTCGAATCGGACAAGCGTATCTCGTCGCTCGAGCTGGAGATCCAGCAGCTCGAGCGGCAGACCGAGCAGTTCGCCTCCGAGCTTTCCATCGACCTCGACGCGGAGAACCGCGCGCGCAAGGACAACCTGCTCGACTCGCTCGATCGCCTGCGCGGAGTGGTGGACACGCGGACGGAGGATCTGATCCCTCCGGCGGAGATGACGCGGGTCCTGAAGGAGATGCTGACCAAGACGGAGGGACTGCGCCTCGTCCGCCTGGAGAACCTCCCGGTCGAGCCGCTGTTCGAGACGCCCGAAGAGCTGGATGTCGAGATGGAGGGTGGCGACCTCTTCAAGCACGGCGTTGTCATCGAAGTCCTTGGGGACTTTCCAAGCACTGTGCGGTACCTGCGCGAGATCGAGCAGCTCCCGCGCCGCTTCTACTGGGAGACCCTCGACTACGAGGTCGTCGAATATCCCACTGCGCGCGTCACGCTCACGCTCCGGTCGCTCTCCACGCAGGAAGGAGTGGTCGGTGTCTGAGCCGCGACAGCGGCGCGCGCCAGTGCTCGTGCTGAGCATGGCCAGCGTCTTTGCGCTCGGCGCCACTGTTCCCAAGGTGGCGATCCAGAGTGATCCGACACGCCCCCCGAGCTTCACGGGTGGCACGGGCGACGCGCCGACGCTCTCCGGTGGAGGCCAGGGCGCGCCCACCTCGGCCAACCGGCTGACCACGACCGTCGTCGCGCCCGGCGCGAGCTTTGCGGCGATCGACGGCCAGAGAGTCGAGGAAGGTGACTTCGTCGCTGGCGCGAGGGTGGTCAAGATCGACCCCGCGAGGGTGACTCTCAGGGGGATCTCGGGTCCCTACGAGCTCCGCTTCTACGCCCTCCCCGTGAAGGTGGAGCCGGGGTCGCTGCCGGAGCTTGCCGCGAGCTTCGGGCCGAGTATCAAAGCGGACTCGGACCTCTTGGCCGAGCCGACGGCCGAGGCCCAGCTCGACACAGGCGCCGAGCCTGGAGGCGGGGTCGAGCCGGGAGTGGAGCTCGAGTCCGCCATTGAGCTCGAGGACGGTGCGGAGACCGTGCCTGACACCGGAGAGTCGTCAGCGGCCGGAGAGTTGTCAGCACAGGGAGAGTCTGATCTCGACGTCGACCACGATGCCGTGGCCGAACCGGGTCTCGAGACCGAGCAGGGTACCGAGGTCGAATCGGGGATGGAGGCCGTCCCGGCTTCCGATGCTGCGGTGCGGGCTCTCGATGAGTAGGCGCTCCACACCAGGCCTGCTCGCGGCGGTGCTGACCGTCTCGCTCTCGAGTGGCTGCCAGTTTCTTGGCCCCGCGCCCGGGCCGACCGAGCCGCCAGAGCTCCCGGCAACCGCCATCATGCAGGAGAGCCTGGACCAGACCGCGCGCGTACCCGCGGCGCCCGGCCGCGCGCTCCCCGAGGCCGTCAGCGAGGCGCTCCTGCCGCCAATACGATTGAGCCGCCCCGGTGCGGTGCCGGACGACGAGCGTCGCTACGACGTGACTGTGGACGAGGCCGACGCGCGGCAGTTCTTCATGAACCTGGTCGAGGACACGCCCTACAACGTGGTGATCGATCCCGCGGTGGACGGTCAGATCTCGCTTGCCCTCAAGGACGTCACCATTCAGGAGGCGATGGAGGCAGTGCGCGACGTCTATGGCTACCAGTTCCGCAGGACGTCCTACGGCTATCACGTGTTGCCGGGTGGCCTTCAGACGCGGATCTTCGAGGTGAACTACCTGGACGTTGCCCGGGAGGGCGGGACGCAGACGACGGTGAGCTCAGGCACCGTCAGCGAAACCACCGGAGAGACGGGCAGCCGCATCTCGACGACCGGGAGTGTCAACTTCTGGCAGGACATCACCTCGAGCCTCACCAGTATCATCGGCCAGGATGAAGGGCGCTCGGTCACGGCAATTCCCCAGGCGAGCCTGATCATGGTGCGTGCCATGCCTGCGGAGCTTCGCGAAGTAGCGAGCTTCCTCGAGCAGGCGCAGGTCAACCTCCGGCGCCAGGTCGTTCTGGAGGCGAAGATCCTGGAGGTCACGCTCACCGACGGGTTCCAGTCCGGCATCAACTGGGCTCACCTGCACGAGCTGAGCAACTCGACCACGGTACTCACTGCCCAGACGGGCGGGGGAACCGCGCTGGCGAGTGGGTTGTCCGGGATCGCGGGGAACGCTGGGCTGCTCGACCCCGCGGGCCCGCCAGTACCGCCGGAAGGAACCGAGCTCAGCGCGTTTGGTGGGGTGTTCTCCATCACGATCCGCTCTGACGACTTTCTCTCCTTCATCGAGCTCCTCGAGACGCAGGGAAGCGTTCGAACTCTGTCCAGCCCCAGGATCTCGACGCTCAACAACCAGAAGGCCGTGATCAAGGTGGGCCAGGACGAGTTCTTCGTGACGGAGGTCTCGAGTACCACTGTCACGGGAACGGCGACGACAACCACGCCGGAGATCGAGTTGACACCCTTTTTCTCGGGGATCGCCCTCGACGTGACGCCTCAGATCAGCCAGAACGGAGAGATCATCCTGCACGTGCATCCGTCGATCAGCGAGGTCACCGATCAGACCAAGACGATCACGATCTCGGGCACGACGCAGCAGCTGCCGCTCGCCCTCAGCACGATTCGCGAGTCGGACAGCGTCGTTCGGGTGCGCAGCGGGCAGGTGATCGCGATCGGCGGTCTGATGCAGGAAATAACCGTCGAGGAGTGGGCAGGATCCCCTGGCCTGGATCGGATCCCGCTACTGGGCAGCCTGTTCCGTCACCAGCGAGATGTAAAACGCAAGAACGAGCTCGTCATCTTGCTCCGCGCGATCGCGGTCGGCCCCGACACCTGGCGCCAACAGCTCGAGGACACGCGCGACCGGGTTGAGAGCATGGAGCGCTCTCGACTGCCCGAGCCGGTGAACTGAGGCGGGAGGAGGCGATGTACCTGCAGCACTTCGGACTGAACGAGCTGCCGTTCCGACTGGTTCCGGCGCCCGGGTTCTTCTGCGCCACGGGTGTGCGCCGCCAGATTCTGGACGCGCTGCCGGCCCTTCTTCGCAGCGGTGAGAGCCTCGTCGCAATCATCGGAGACGCCGGGACCGGCAAGACGGTCCTCAGCCGCAGGCTGACGGAGCAGCTCTCTGACGAGGCTGTCGTGCTGGAGCTCTCCGGTGCGTCGCTCGGCTCGTCTGACCTGCTCGGCGCGCTGCGCGACGCCATCGAGGAGTCCCGGACGTCCGAGAACGCGCAAGACCCTCC
Source organism: Myxococcota bacterium (assembly GCA_965247115.1). Lineage (GTDB taxonomy): Bacteria > Myxococcota_A > UBA9160 > SZUA-336 > SZUA-336 > JAUXJB01. Next base: position 477,153 of record CBDFGR010000002.1, on the reverse strand, counting down.
GCTGCTGTCCGGAGCGCTCCCGGGGCTGCTCGGCGCCGTGCTCGAGCGAGCGCCGTTCACGTCCCTGCTCGCGGGTGTCGTGGGACGGGCGGCAGAGCTGCTCGGCTCCGCAGCGCAGCAGCAGAGCGAGCGGACCGAGGCGCCGACCCGAGTGCTTCGCAGCATCTCCCGCCGCGTGCTCGATCTGGCCGAGGAGGGTCGGCGCCTTGTCGTCCTGATCGATGATGCCCACTGCCTTTGCACCCGCAGCTTGGAGGCGCTGCAGCTGCTCGCGGACCTGGAGCCGGAGCCGTCCCACCGCGTTCAGATCGTGCTGCTCGGACTCCCGGAGCTGCACGCCCGGCTCATCGTCCCGCCCGCCTCCAGCCTCGGGCAGCGCCTCACGTATTCGTTCGAGCTCGGAACGCTCGAGCGTGTAGAGCTGGAGAGCTACGTCTCCGGTCGACTGGCACACGCAGGGTCTAAGAACCCGACCCTCTTCAGCGGCTGTGCCCTCGACGCGGTTCTCGAGGCGACGGGCGGTGTGCCCCGACTCGTGAACGTGGTCTGCCATGGCTCGTTGACGCAAGCCTGCGCGGGCGGGGACGACGAGGTGCAGCGGCGCCACGTGCGGATCTCGGCGCTGGAAGCCGATGGGGCAACCCGGATCGCGATGACGGCGCCAGCCAGGCTGGCACTGCAGCAGGGCTCGTACACGGCGGCCCGGCAGCTCACGCGAGCGGGAGCCGCGCTCTGGCAAGCCGGCTGCCGGGCGCTGCTGCGCATTCATGCGAGCCTCCCATCTCGGCGTCCAGTACGACTCGCGCTGCCAAGCCTGGGGCCGAAGCGGCGTTTCCAGCGAGTCGCAAAGTGGGCCGCCGTCCCGCTCGCGGCTCTGCTCGTTGCCGTCCCCCTGGGAAGAGGTCTCCTGCAGGGCCCGAGCGAAGAGCAAGCGCGGATGTCCCCGCAAGTCGGGGAGCGGCTCCTGGCTGACGCGTTGACGTCACTCGTCGAGGACTCGCCGTTTGAGCTCCCCGCGGTCTCTAAGCGCAGTCCCCTCGCCGAGGACTCCCCGACCGAGCCACCAGCTGCCCGCCCTCTGCCGACGTCCCGCAAGTCGACACCGGAGAGTGTCAATCCGCTCGGCCCCCGATCTCGGCCCGCGCGCCTGGTCGAGCAGCGGACGGCTGCGCCTGTTTCAGCAGCTCCTTCGCCTGGCTCGGAGCGCGCCAGACGCTCACGAGCGGAATCGAAACCGCCCCGCACACCGGCCCGGCAGGCGAAGTCTCCCCGGTCGGCGCGCTCACGGAAGGGCCGGTTTGGCAAGACTCGCCACATGCCGGAGGCGGGCGAAGCGGAGAATCAGGCGTACGGACGCGCGCTGCGTCTTGCCAGGGATGGGGATGAGGTGGCCGCTGCGGAAGCTCTCGGCCAGCTGCTCGAGCGCGACCCCGATCACCATCGCGCGCGCGAGGCTCGGGCGGGCCTGTTGATCCGGCTCGGGCGGGTCGACGAGGCCGTGGGCGAGCTCGAAACGGGGATGGTGCTGGCGCCCACCCGTCCGGGCTTTGCAAAGCTCCGGGCTCGGATCCTGAGCCAGCGCGGCACCCCAGCGGAGGCGCTCGAGATTCTGGGGCGCGCGTCGCCGCCGCTGTCGCAGGACCCCGAGTATCACGCGCTGATCGCGGCGCTGCATCAGAGGATGGGCGAGCACGGCCTGGCAGCCGATCTGTACCGGCGGGTGCTGGGAGCCCAGCCGCAGAACGCGGCCTGGTGGATGGGCTTCGGGATCTCGCTGGAGGGTGAGGATGCGGCGGGCAGCGCCCTGCTCGCGTACCGGGCCGCCGCGGCACTCGCAGGCCTCGGCCCGGAGTCGCGGCGCTACGTCGAGTCCAGGATCACGGCCCTCGGCACCGGAGGGAGGTAGGCCTTGCGGCGCAAGCTGCGGATTGGCGAGCTTCTAGTCGAGAACGGGCTACTCACGGCCGAGCAGCTGACGCTTGCCCTCCAGGCGCAGAAGAAGCGCGGCATGCGGCTCGGCCAGATCCTGGTCGATCTCGGCTACGTCGAAGAGACCCAGCTGCTGGACTTCCTCGCCAGGCAGCTCGACATCGCATTCGTCGATCTGTCGGCGGCCGACCTCTCGCAGCCCACGGTCATGCGGCTTCCCGAGCAGCACGCGCGCCGCTTCAACGCGATCGTCATTCGCGAGACAGACAAGGATCTCGAGGTCGGCCTTGCGGACCCCACGGATCTGCTCGCGCTCGACGAGCTCTCCAGGATCCTGAAGCGACCGATCCAGCCGGCACTGGTGCGGGAGGCCGACCTGCTACGCACCCTCGATCGCTTCTACCGACGCACCGACGAGATCTCGAGCCTCGCGATGCAGCTCGACGAGGAGCTCAGCGGCGAGTCGCAGCTCGAGCTCGTCGACATCGACGCGGACGAGAAGGGCTCGGAGGCTCCGGTCGCGAAGCTGCTCAAGTCGGTCTTCGAGGATGCGGTCCAGGCAGGCGCCTCCGACATTCACATCGAGCCGGACGAGAACGTGCTGCGGATCCGTCAGCGGATCGACGGCGTGCTCCACGAGCAGACCATGAAGGAGACCCGCATCGCCTCCGCCCTGGTGCTGCGCATCAAGCTGATGTCGAGTCTCGACATCTCCGAGAAGCGCCTGCCCCAGGACGGGCGCTTCAACATGCGGGTGAACGAGAAAGCCATCGACGTCCGTGTCTCGACGCTGCCCGTTCAGAACGGTGAGGCCGTGGTCATGCGCCTGCTGGACCAGTCGACCGGCACGGAGAACCTGGATCAGCTCGGCCTGCCGGACGATTTGCTAGTGCGGCTGCGCGATCTCATTCATCGTCCCTACGGCCTGGTTCTCGTCACGGGTCCGACGGGAAGCGGGAAGACGACGACATTGTATGTGGCGTTGCGTGAGCTCAACGAGCCGGGCAAGAAGATCATCACCGTGGAGGATCCGGTCGAGTACCGACTTCCACGCATCAACCAGGTGCAAGTGAACGCCAAGGTGAACCTGACCTTTGCGCGCGTGCTGCGCGCCTCCCTGCGCCAGGATCCGGATGTCATCATGATCGGGGAGATGCGAGACAAGGAGACGGCCGAGACCGGTCTGCGTGCGGCCATGACGGGTCACCTGGTCCTGTCGACGCTCCACACGAACGATGCCATCGCGACGCCGCTGCGGTTGGTCGACATGGGGGCCGAGGGCTACCTGGCCGCCTCTGCACTGCGCGCGGTGATCGCCCAACGCCTGGTGCGAAAGATCTGCGACAACTGCCGCGAGCCGTACCAGCCCGACGAGCGGGAGCGGGGCTGGCTCTCCGCGATGGAGACTCCGAGCGGGGAGGAGGCCTTCCAGCACGGGCGCGGTTGCGGTGATTGCAACCAGACGGGCTATCGCGGGCGCCTCGGCGTCTACGAGCTGCTGGAGATCGACGAGTCCGTGGCCACGCCCCTGCGCCAGGGGCAGCAGAACGAGTACGAGCAAGCGGCCAAGGCCAAGTCCGAGTTCCGGCCCATTGCCCTCGCCACGCTCGACTATGCGCGCCGGGGCATCACCACGATCCAGGAAGTCTTCCGGCTTGCCGAGGAGATCGAGGAGGCCCCCGCCGACGAGGGACCCACCGAGGAGAAGCTGCTGGATCTCGTGGTCGAGCACGATCCACCGCGCGAGGCCGACTCGTTCGACGACGCGGGAGAGTCCCTGGAGAGCGGAGTCGAAGCGTACATCGGGGAGTGAGGGTGTAGGTGCCGGTCTTCGCGTACAGCGCCCGCAACAGAGCCGGCGAGCTGGTCGAGGCCGAGGTGGATGGCTTCTCGCGCATGACCGTCGCCGGCGAGCTGATGGAGGCCGGGTTCACGCCGATCCGCATCAAGGTGCTGAAGCCTCCAGAGAAGGACCTTCTAGACTGGGCCCAGAAGCGCTGGGCCGCAAGTCAGGTCGGACCAGGGGAGCTGGTTCCGTTCTGCAGGCAGCTACACACGCTGGTTCGCGCTGGCGTGCCGCTGCGCCGAGCGATCGCCGGTCTCGCCGCCACGGCGCGCAATCCGGCTCTCGGCGCTGCGCTGGCCGAGGTGAGCGAGAGCCTGGAAGCGGGCCGGGAGCTCAGTGAGTCCTTTCAGCGCCATCCCGGGATCTTCTCGAACCTCTTCACGAGCATCATCGAAGTCGGGGAGAACACGGGTCAGCTTGACGAGGCCTTCCAGCAGGTTGGAGCGTATCTGTCCCTGGACAATCAGACACGCAAGCAGATCAAGGCCGCGACTCGCTACCCCACGGTCGTGATTGGCGTCATCTTTGCCGCCGTGGTTCTGATCAACATCTTCGTGATTCCGTCGTTCGCGAAGTTCTTCGGCAAGTTCGACGCGGAGCTGCCGTGGGCGACCCAGTTCTTGATCGGGATGTCGGATTTCATGCTGGCGTACTGGCTGTACCTGCTGGTCGGCACCGTGGGCGGGATCGCGGCCTGGCGCGCGTACGCGCGAACGCCACCCGGTCGCTACGTGATCGACAAGTACAAGCTCAAGCTGCCCGTCGTGGGGGCGATCGTGCGCAGGGCTACGCTGGCCCGCTACGCGCGCTCCTTCGCGATGGCCTTCACCGCGGGTGTGCCGCTGATCCAGGTGTTGCAGCTCGTGGGTCGCGCGGTCGACAACGTGTGGATGGAGAAACGCATCACAGCCATGCGCAACAGCATCGAGCGGGGCGAGACCATGACCGTGGCCGCAGGGAACGCGAAGCTCTTCGAATCCTCGGACGTGCAGATGATCGAGGTCGGCGAGCAGACCGGTGAGATCGGGCAGATGCATCTGCAGATCGCGGAGCACTACGAGGAGGAGGTCAGCTACGACCTGGAGCGGCTGACCGACCTGATCGAGCCCGCACTCACGATCGGAATCGGGGGGATGGTCCTGGTCCTGGCACTTGCCGTCTACCTGCCGATGTGGAACCTGGCGGGCTCGGGCCTTGGCTGACCCACGCGGGTCAAGTTGCTTTCGGGCACGGACGATAGGGGCACAGAAGCGGGCGCTGTAAGGCCATCGGAGGACTCTATCCAAGGCCTGGACAAGGGACCGCGGGACCTCAGGGATGGGGTCGCTGGTGGACGGATAGAAGGAGCAAAACTAGCCATGACCCCTCGGAACAACGACGGCTTTACTCTCATCGAGCTGATTGTCGTCATCGCTGTATTGAGCATCCTCGCGGCGGTGGCCCTACCCAAGTTTGCGGACTTCACCTCGAGCGCCGAGACTGCGGCCTTCGACGGCGTCCAGGGCGGCCTCTCCGCCGCGATCGGGATCGTCCACTCCAAGTGGCTGGTCGACAGCAAGCCCGCCACAAGCGTAGACATCGACGGCACCAGCGTGTTCATCAACGCGGCGGGCTATCCCACTCTGGACAGCGCGAATACAGCCCAGGACATCGCAGGGGAGCTCTGGAGTCAGATCATGTCTGGCGTCGTGCCCTCTGGCTGGACCGGCACCGAGCAGAACACGACCGCCACGGACTTTGCCGAGTATGCCCAGCCGGGTACCACGAGCATCCTCCGGTACGAGGAAGCCGCTGGCAAGGTCTGCAAGATCGTGGTGGCGGCCACACCCTGCCCGTAACCTGAGCCTGACTGCTGGGCGGGTCTGGCCTGACCCGGCAGCGCGGATTGACGAGCGGGGCGGAGGAGAACCTCCGTCCCGCTCGTTCGGTTTGCCGGGGTTCGAGGAGAGTCGATGAGCGACAGGGCGGGATTCACGATCGTGGAGCTCGTCACGGTGATCGCGCTGCTGAGCATCCTGGCGGCGGTGGCCGGCCCGCGCTTGTTCGCGGCAGACGACTTCCAGAGCACCTTCTTCTTCGACGACACCCTCGCGGCTGTCCGCTACGCCCAGAAGCTCTCCATCGGCACGGGCTGCAATGTCCAGGTCAGCTTCACGGCCAGCACCTATACCCTCAACTTGCAGGATGGCCCGACGAGCGCGGCCGGCTGTGACGGCGCCGGCTACGCCCAGGCGGTGGTCCACCCCGGCACCCACGCGCTGACGTACGTGGGCACGGCGCCGGGAGGTGTCATCGTCACCAGTAGCGTGTCACCGCTGCTCTTTGACCCGCTGGGCCGGGCCATGGACGCTGCGGAGACGATGACCGACGCGACCATCACGGTGGGTGGACGCACCATCAGCGTGGTCGGCGAGACGGGCCTTGTCTACGCGCCCTGAGCCTCGGCGCTGCCTCGCGGCCCGACTGCGGGAGACGAGCGGCGTCACGCTGATCGAGCTCATCATCTCGATCACGATCGTCGGCATCGCGGTCACGGGGACGCTGCTCTCCATCAACCGATCGGTGCGGAGCAGTGCAGACCCACTGGTCGCCCAGCAGGCGCTGGTCGTTGCAGAGGCGTACCTGGAGGAGATTCTGCTCAACAACTACTACGACCCCGATCTGGGCGCTGGGGGCGGCATATGTCCGGCGAACGAAGCCAGCCGCGACCTCTACGACAACGTCTGCGACTACGACCTCCTGGTGGACGTCGGTGCAAGAGATCAGGACAACACAGCCATCCCCGGTCTGGGTGGCTACACGATCTCGGTCAGCGTGGAGACCGCGAACGCGAACCTCGACACGCTGAACGGGAACACAGAGGTCATCCGTGTGGACGTGAACGTGAATGACGCTGCCATCGTCGACTTCACCCTGAGCGGTTACAGGACCAACTACTGATGCCATGGGAGCCAACACAACCTGTCGGCTACGCCCGCGGCTCGAACTCCGGTTTCAGCCTGATCGAGCTGATCGTCGTGGTGCTGCTGCTCAGCGTGGTGATCGGGATGACGGCGACGCTCACGCTCAAGCCGCTCCAGGCGTACGGCAACGTGCGTCTGCGCGCTTCGCTCACCGATACCACGGAAGCGGCCACGCGTCGGATGGGGCGCGACATTCGCTCCGCGCTCCCGAACAGCCTGAGGATCGGCGGCGGCGGGCTGGCGCTCGAGCTCCTTCACGTGCTCGACGGAGCACGCTATCGGGCGGAGGCCGGCGTGAACCCGTCCACCGTCGATCACACGCCCGCGACCCATTGGCTCGACTTCACGGGCCAGGAGGACAGCTTCGACATCCTGGGACGCTTCCAGGAGCTCGGCCTGGCCTACGGGGTCGGCTCTCCCGCTGGCTATCGCGTCGCGATCTACCCAACGGAGGCAGCCATCTACAGCGATGCCGCGACAGCTTCGAACCCTGGAGTGATCACGAGCGGGGTCGCGGGGGGGTTCCAGCTCGTCGATGAGGGCGACGAGGACCGCATCGTCCTGACCCCGACGCTGCAGTTCCGTCTTGCATCGCCGAGACAGCGTATGTATGTGGTCGACACGCCGGTGAGCTACCTCTGCGATCTCGGCACCGAACAGCTCGTGCGCTACTCGGGTTACGCCATCGCGAGCGCGCAGCCCGCCGATGGAAGCGTCGTTCCCCTGTCTGCGGGCAATATCGCCCTGCTTGCCACGAACGTGACGGGGTGCGACTTCCGGTACAACACTTCCACCGCCACGCACTCGGGGCTGGTCACGATCGACCTCACCGTAGAGCGGGACGGGGAGAGCGCGCGGCTGCTGCACCAGATCCACGTGAGCAACTCGCCGTGAGTCGCGAGCGGAGAGAGAGTGGGTTCGGGCTGATCAGCGCCATCTTCCTGCTGGTCGTGCTCTCTGCCGCGGCCTCGATCATGGTGAACCTCGGCGGCGCGCAGCGGTCGACGTTGAACCTCGCGCTCCAGGGCGCGCACGCCTTTCAGGCCGCGCGCAGCGGGGTGGAGTGGGGCATCTACCAGCTGGCCACTGCCGGCGTCTGTTTCGCTCCCACCAACGTGAGCCTCGTCGAGGGCGGGCTGAACGGCTTCACGGTGAACGTGACCTGCGCGAGCACTGATCACACCGAGGCCTCGACCACAGCGACGGTGTACCAGATCATCGCGATCGCGGAGCAGGGAGCGTACGGCAGCCGGGACTACGCGAGGCGGCGGCTGCGCGTCACGATCACCGACGCGCCCTAGAGGGAGTCCCGCTAGAAGCGGGCGCCGAAGGTGAGCTTTGCGCTGAAGGCAGTCCAGTTCACCTCGTTCAGGTCGATCTCACTGGACGTTCCGGTCGCGAAGTTTGTGATGTCGTCGCCCGTGTCGGTGGAGAAGAGCGACCACTCGACACCGAGCTCGAGGAACAGGTGCTCGCGGATGTCCTTCTTGACGGCCAGGCGCGCGACAAGCCCATCACCGTGTGCGTCGTGCTCGAAGCTTTTCGGGTGCGCGAGATCTGTGCGCAAGTTCCAGTCGGCGACGCCCTCGTAGTACAGCATGTGGTACTGAACCGCTCCGGTGAAGGTCAAGCTTGTCACGGGCGAGCGGCCCACGATTTCGACGCCGATCCACGGGCCGAGCCAGCGCGTATCGTACTTGCTGCGCAAGCCCGCGAAGGCGCCGAGGGCCGGGATGGTCTGGAAGCCGTCCCGGATCACCAGATTCTGCTCGCGGTGCGCGTAGCCGAAGCTGAGCCCGAACTCATAGCTCTCCCCCCAGAAGTGGACTGGAGGCGTGTGATACCCGAGCCCCACGGAGAAGCCCGAGAAGTCGCCGACATCGGACTGGTTGTTCGAGCGCGAGAACTCGGCCTGGCGGTTCGGCAGGAGATAGTCGGAGTCCTGGTTCTCCCCATCGACGATCCAGCCGTGCTGGACGTCGCCGTGCAAGTAGAAGCGGCCAGGAAGCATCACCATCGCCTCGAGACGCGTGAACGTGCTCTGCATCTCTTCCCACTTCAGCTCGGAGAGCACGTTGATCGTCGGGATGCCGATGCTCCAGTCGAGCTCTTCCATCCGGTAGCCCTGCGTCACGCGGTACTCCGTGCGGAAGGAGCGGGAGGCGTCGTCTCGCCGGCCCTCTTCCTGCCGCGCGGCGACCTCGTGCACTTGCACTTCGGAGCTCGCCTCTTCGTCGAGCTCGGCGGCTGCGCCGGCGCTCCCCGATCCGAGGCCGCTCAGTCCAACGCAGACGCTGAGGAACAGCCACGTCAGCCTCGCTGCGCGAGTATGGCGAGTCTGGCGGGGGTGTACGGAGACCGTGGGGGCAGTCCGGGTGGAGGGGGTCATTACCGGATGGATCGACCCGTCTCGGTCCTGTCTTTAGAGCAGCCCGAGGCCGCTCGGGACATGGTCGGCATCGGAGTCTCTAGCAGCGGAGACGAGCGGCCGATGAGAGAAATCGAGATGGAGAAGCCCTGGAAGCACACCCGCGAGTTCGCCCGGGTTACGGCCCGCATGACGGCGAGAATCAAGACCTCTGCTCGGGACGTACCGCGCTGTCCAGTGATCGACGTCGGGTTCGGAGGGCTCTACGTCGACCACTGCCTGGACGAGGACGAGGAGTGCAACATCGTGATCAGCTTTGCAGACTTCCCCGAGGTGGCACCGGTCGAGGCCCTGGGCCGAGTCGTCCGCGTCGATCCCGACCGGGGCACGGCGATCATGTTCACCGAGATGCCTCTGGAGCTCTTCGACCGCCTGGATCAGCTGATGCTGCTGGAGGGCGCCGAGCCCGACGCGGATTGAGTAGGGCTCCGGCCAGATAGGGGCATGCGTGCCACGGACGAGGAGCGAGCAGAGCGGCCGCGGGGTATTTCGACGCTGGGCCGGGTACCTGTGGAGACCTCTCGAGCTCCTCTCCCCCACTCGTCTCGTGCCGGGACTGCTGAAGCTCCTGCGGCGTCCGTCCGAGAGCCTCACGGCCCGGATGATCGTGCTGGTATTCACAGCCACGGTGCTCACCGCGCTGCTGGTCACCTGGGCCTCGATCCAATCGATCCACGGCTTCCTGAGCGGCCAGATCAACGAGAGGTTCCCAGCCTTGCTCCAGAGCACGGAGCAACGCGTGGACCTGTGGTACGCCCAGGTCCGACTCGACGTGGACACTTTTGCCCGCAGTAGCACCGTGGAGGCCAACCTCGACTCGCTGGGAAAGTCGGCCAGTGGCGAGGAGGCGAAGCGGGCGCGCGAGGAGGTGGAGAAGTATCTGGGCTACGTCCTCGAGCGCTTCGATCAGTTCGCAGCGCTGTTCGTGCTCGACAAGGCAGGGCAGACGCTCCTCTGGGTGGGCGAGTCGCGCGAGCTTCCCGAAGAGCTTCGCACCAGCATCGCGAGACACCGCGATGCGAGAGTGGGCGACATGCTTCTGGATGAGAAGGGCCGCCTGCAGTTGGTCTCCTCGCCAGTGAAGCGCGGCGAGCGACGCCTGGGCTCCCTACATGCGGTGCTCGACCCCGAGGCGCTCGACGGCTTGCTGGCCGGGGACGAGTTCGGTCCTGAGCGCGAGATATTCGTGGTGGGAGAGGACGGGCGCTACTTGACCGCTACACGCACGCGTGTCGTCGGCGAGGGGTACGGCTTTGCGCTGCCGGACGAGGACGCGACCCCGCGCGTCAGCAACTACGTCACCAGGGCAGGGGACCACGTGGTCGGTTCCGCGGTGCGTTTCCCGCGCTTTGGCTGGGCGATCGTCGTGGAGGAGCAGTACGACGCTGCGTTCGCCCCTGTCTTTCGACTGATTCGTCGGGTGCTCCTGTGGAACTTGGGGATCGTGGCGCTGTTCGCGCTGGTCGCGCTCCGGATCGCAATCTCGATCGTCAGGCCGCTCAAGGCGCTCTCCGTGGGCGCAGAGCGCATCGCGCAGGGTGAGACACGGGTGGAGATCCCGGATCCCGGCGGTGTCGACGAGATCGCGCTCCTGACCCGGACGTTCAACCAGATGACGGACCGTCTGTACAAACATCAGCGGGAGCTCCAGAGACAGAACGAGAAGCTGGAGCTGCTGTCGATCACCGACGAGCTCACGCGCGTCTACAACCACCGCTACTTTCACGACCAGCTCCCGCTCGAGATCAAGCGGGCGCGGCGCTCGGAGATCCTGCTCGCACTCGTGATGATCGACATCGACGACTTCAAGAAGCTGAACGACACGTTCGGACACGCTGCCGGCGACGAGGCGCTGCGCGGCGTGGCGGAGGTGATGTTCGCGCAGATTCGCGACACCGACGTGCTCGCGCGCTATGGCGGCGAGGAGTTCGCGCTTCTGACGCTGCAGGCGGACGTCGGGGGCGCATACATTGTCGCGGAGAAGATCCGGTCCGCGGTGGCAGCCCTGCCCGTGACCATCGACACGCGGCGTGGATCGACGGAGATCTCGGTCAGCGTTTCGGTCGGCGTCTCGGTCTACAAGGGCGATGCAAAACGGCTCTTCAATGAGGCGGACCGCGCGCTCTACGCGGCGAAGGGCGCGGGCAAGGATTGCGTGGTGGTGGCTGAAGAGGACTGAGATCCGCTGGAAGCGGGAGAGCCTCAGCGCTGCTCGGAGAGCAGCTTCGCGTAGATCCAGCCCACCCTGCCCGATGGAGTCCGGACCCGGATCCAGCTACCGCCGAGCCGGTCCGGGATCACCGGCGTCGCCTTGCCCAGTACCTCCAGGATCTTTCCGCCGGTAGAGGGCTGCGAGCGCAGGTTCGCCTTCGGGCCGTTCACGTAGCGCACCTTCCGAGCCTGTGTGAAGGCCTCTGCCTCCAGGATGAGCGTGGATGCGATCCGGCGCGCCCTCGACGTGAAGAAGATGGCCGAACCGAAGTGGCCCGCTTGTACGTGTCTGTCCGCCTCCACCAGCTTCTCGCGCGCCTCCTGGGCGCTCGTCGCCCTCCAGGGTGCGAGCTTCGCAGCACGCTCTACCAGGATTCGCGAGTCGGCCAGCGCGGATACCGCCTCCGCCCGCGTGTGTACGCCCTTGAGCCCGGACTCGATCGTGATCAGCGTCTCTTCCGCCTGCCGAATGTCGGCATGCAGCCGCTCCACATCCCGCTGCAGTCGCTGCGCCTGCTGCTGCGATTGCTCGAGCTCCAAGCGCAGGTCCTCCCCCCCACCGAGCGACGAACACCCCGCCCCGACAACCAAACCCAACGCCCAGACATAGACCTTCATGCCGACGCTATCGTCCCGAAACAGCAGCGTCTTGAGCGTCCCCACAAGAAGGAAAACTCAGCCCACGCCCTGCTCCCGCAAGAAAACCGCCCTCCGAGGAGGGATTACTCGGAGGGCGGGGAAGAGGGCAGCCTTTCGGGCCGCCTCGTCAGGTACCGGTCATCCACGCAATGAGGGAGATCAGGACGCCGGAGGCCAGGAGAACTTCCGGCAGATGGCCGGACGGCGTGCCCGAGAGGGATATTCGGTTCGCCTGTGTTCTCCTCGCCATGTCCCAGATGTTCGCCGATCCCGAGGAACCTGGCTGTGAGCTGCGTCACACCCGAGCAAGTTTTTTCCGACCCCGTTCCCAGGCTCAGCTCCGAAGGGTCCTCGCCACCTCGTCCACGCTCGGCGGCGTTGGAGCGTCCTTGAAGCCTGCGAGCCGCTCGTAGATCTGGGCTGCGGCACGATGAAAGTCACCGGGAAGCCCGGCCGCCTCGAACGTCGACGCGATCTCGCGCATCTCAGCAACGAAGCGCCAAGCCTTGAGGGCGCTCGACGGGATGGAGCGTTCCGAGCGCTTCGCCAGGTCGGGCTGAGACTGGGCCCATTCGCGCAGCAAGGCGTCACGGACGCCCTCCGCGTCCGCTAGCGAGTGAATCGCGGCGAGCAGGGCGGTGACTCCCTTGGTGTAGGAGGCGTACGCCATCTTGAGTGCGGACGCGGCACCCGCCGGCGCTTCGAGCGCGTGGGCCGCCAGTGCCGTCTCCGCAAACAGACTCGCGATCTCGGCGGCCCTGGGACCGGAGAGGTAGAGCCGCGTCGTGCCTCGGGTCTGCGCGGGAGGGCCGATGATGCCGCCATCGACGAACTCGGCCGGCGTATCCGCGAAGGCGCCGGAGATGGTACGTGCCGTGCGCGGCGACACCGCGTTCGCGTCGACGTAAACGCCAGAGAAGCCAAGTCCGGCGACGGCTCTGGCCTGCTTCTCGGCCGCAGCTGGCGGGCAGACGCTGAGAATCACCGAGCTCTCTGCCACCAAGCCCTCCAGACCTCCGACGTCCTCCAGGCCCGCCTCTGCGGACCGCTGCCGTGTCGCTGCGCTGCGTCCCACGGAAGCCCAAACCACTCGCGACCCGCCGGACAGAGCGGCCGCTCCCACCGTGACGCCCATTGCGCCGGGGTGCAGAAGCCCGAGCGTGCTCATTCGCGATTCCCTCCAGAGCGCTGTCAGAGCTCCATGATACGCGAGAGCGGGAGGGACTCCGGATGCAGTCGGACGTTGCATGAGACGCCCTGCCACTCGTGAGCGAGGCGTCTCCGCGCTCTCGGGCTGGCACATCCACCGCGCCGCGACGAGCCCTAGCCGACTTTGTTCTTGAGCTCCGTGCAGCGATCCAGGAGCGGAAGGATCTTGTCCCGGGCCGCGGACGGCAGGCCGAAGACCACGCGTGAGACGCCAGCGTTGGCGCACCGGCCCAGCTCGGGCTCGTCGGGACGCTGCGCGAATATCGTGACCTCGAGCTTCGCGGGGTCGCGTCCGGCCCTGCGGGCCAGCTCGTGGAACTCGGGCATCGAGGCAATCGGATCGGAACCGCGACCGCCGATCGGCATCCAGCCGTCGCCGTAGCGGATCGCGCGACGCGCGCCGTACGGAAAGATCCCGCCCACGTGAATGGGCGGGTGCGGCTGTTGCACGGGCTTCGGCCAGGTCATCATCGGGTCGAAGTCGACGAAGTCTCCGTGGTACTCGGGCTTGCTCTCCGACCAGATCACCTTCATCGCCTCGATCCGCTCACGCATCAGGGCGAACCGGGTCTCGAACGCGGTGCCGTGATCTGCCATCTCTTCGGCGTTCCAGCCTCCACCCACGCCCAGCAGTACGCGCCCGCCCGAGATCTGGTCCAGGCTGGCGATCTCCTTCGCGAGCTGGAAGGGATCGCGCTGAACCACCAGGCAGATTCCGGTCGCGAGCTTGAGGGTTCGGGTCACGGAGGCGGCACAGGAGAGCGCGACGATCGGGTCGAGGACGTCGTAGTACATCTTTGGCAGCTCCGGGCCGCCCGGCCAGGGCGACTTGCGGGAGAGCGGGATGTGCGTGTGTTCGGGAAACCAGACCGACTCGAAGCCGCGCTCTTCGACGGCGATTGCGAGCTCCGCGGGGCCTATCGAATAGTCGGTCGGAAAGAGCGTGACGCCGTACTCCATCGCAAGTCTCCTCGTCGTTCTGGCTGACCTCTCGCCCGAGCGTGGCACTCAAGTACAAGAATTGGCAAGCCGATCTTTCGGCTACGCGGAGGTGGAAGGGACCCGAATGAGCGACTGCACTACGCGCAAGATCCAGCGACGAGGCGACAAAGACCTTGAATCCGCCTTTCTGGCCAGAGTCCGGGTGACCATCGTCCAGGTCTCGGGGGGGGCTGCCGGCAGCGAGCACCAGCTCATGTCCGCACGGCTGACGCTGGGACGCGGTCCGGACGTAGACCTCGCCTTTGACGATCCGGCCATGTCGCGCGAGCACGCAGCGTTGGAGCTCGCAGACGAGGCCTATCGGCTGCTCGACCTCGGCAGCACCAACGGTGTGCTCGTGAACGGCGCGCCAGTCACTGCAGCGGATCTCAAGCACGGAGATCGGTTCCAGCTCGGAGACCACGTGTTCCAGTACGTGCTCGAAGAGACGGAGCACGCTCCGCCCGAATTCTCAGTCCCGTAGTGGCCAAGGCCGGCCGGAAGACTCTCGGGAACTACGCCGTCGAGAAGGAGATCGGCCGCGGGGGAATGGGCGTCGTCTATCTCGGTCGGCAAAACGGGCTGGAGCGGGCTGCCGTTCTGAAGAAGCTGCGCGACGACCTCGCCAGCGGGCCTGAGTTCCTGGAGCGCTTTCGGCGCGAGGCCCACGCGGCAGGAGAGGTTCACCATCAGAACGTGGTAGCGGTCTACGACTGCTTCACGTATCGCGGCGATCAATACATTGCGCAAGAGTACGTGGACGGGATCGACCTGCGCGGAGTGCTGGAGAAGGTGCAGCGCGTTCCGCCGGAGATCGCGGGGCGCATCGCGCTCGAGATCATTCGCGGGCTCGAGGCGATTCACTCCAGCGGCACGGTTCACCGGGACCTGAAGCCTGCGAACATCCTCCTCGGACGTTCTGGCGAGGTGAAGATCGCGGACTTCGGGATCGCGCTCGACCCGACCGGGCCCAAGCTGACCCAACCCGGCATCATGATCGGCACGCCACCGTACATGCCGCCCGAGCAAATGCTGGGTGCCCGGGTCGACCATCGGGGCGATCTGTTCTCCTTCGGCATCCTCTGCTACGAGATGGTCGCTGGTGAGACTCCCTATCCGGGGCCACAGGACGACGAAGCCGAGACCTTGCTCGCACGGATGGAGAAGGAGCGCTATCGCCCGTTGCGAAAGCGCGTCCCCGCCGCAGCGCGACACTTCAGCCGTCTGGTTCGCAGCTGCTTGCGGCCGCGCGCGAACCAGCGCGGCGGCTCGGCGGCGGCGGTGCGTCGCAAGCTCGAGCGGAAGATCCTGTACCCCTCCTCTGCGGATTGCCAGGGCGAGATCGCAGCATGGTTGTGGCGAGAAGACGTCCTGGCGGCGCCGACGGATTTCGGCGTATCCACCGCGGTCTCCCAGGCTCGATTGCACCGGCGCGTCTGGGCGTCCCGGGCCGCCGTGGCGGCAGCGGTTCTCGTCCTCGCAGTCGGCACCGTTCTCGTCGTCCGCGCCACCCCCCACGTAGACCCCCCCTGGTACCAGCGCATCCTCTCCCAACCCCTCCCCGGCTACCCCGTCCCCCCTCCCTACACCCCGTAAGAGTCCTCCGCGTCCCCAAGTTCCGATCCGGTAAGAAGTTCGGATTGAGGACCGTCCCCAAGTTCGGAATCTCGCCCAAGAGACGATAAGCTCCGAATCCCGACGCACCTCCCTGCAAGCGCCGCCCGAGCGGCGCGCGCAGCGAAGGCCGAAGGCCTGAGCGGAGGTGGGTGGCCGCGGCCGCCCGCGGCCCGGGTCCCACAAGACGGGCCGGGCCCCACAGGGGCACAATGCAGATCGATCCGAAGACCGCCTACTGGACGGGCGCGCTGATCAACATGGCCGTCATCGCGAGCCTGCTGTACGCCGGTGTGCGCGCCATCCGCAGCCGTCGGGTACGGCGACACCAGCGTTTCATGCTGAGCGCTGCGTCGCTCGTGGGCCTGTTTCTCGTCTCTTACATCGTGAAGCTCGTGTTCCTGGGACGCGAGCAGCTGGAGCTCTGGTCACCTACGTACGTCTGGGTGCTGCGCTTTCACGAGGCGTGTATTGCGTGCATGGTGCTCGGCGGCGTCGTCGCGCTCTTCCAGGCCTTCAAGCTGGGGTTGCTCTCGGAGCGCCCCCACGAGTTCGGTGCCGCACGGACTCGCTTCCATCGTCGGGCGGGATGGACCGCGATCGTGGGCGCGAGCCTCGGTCTTCTGGCCGCCGCCTGGGTGCTACAGGGGATGTACGCCCGCTAGCGCTTGCGCCGTTGCTCGTCCCCGACCGCGCGGATCAGCTCCTCCGCTTCCTCCAGCGTCACAGACTCGCGCAGCCGGCCGAACAAGAGCTGCCAGCGGCTCTCGTCCCCTCCCTCCGTCGTCGTGCTTTCAAACAGACGCTCCGGTGACGGGGTGATCCGAATCGTACGGCCGGAAAGGCTCACGAGGGCGGATACCGCGCGGCCGCTGGAGGAGTCGACGATCTCGATCTCGCCGCGGCGCAGGAGACGCTTGAGATAGCCAGCTTGCTGGCGTGGGCTTGGTTCTGTCATTGCATCCTCGCTGAGTGCTGGGTGGTGCAAACGACGCGCCAGCCCGAAATGCCCGCAGCGCTGCTCTGCGGGCTGCCATACGCAGCTGACCGGAAAGAAGCTCCGCCCGTCTTCCCTGGGGGTGGGGCAGCGCGGGCCCGCTGCGTTTCGGTAGATTCGAGCTTCGTTCTGCATCTCGCGAAGGAGATCGGATGGCCAGCACGGTGCGCGGCCCAGGGAAGCCGGGACTCGTAGCCCTCTGCGCGCTCGCGAGCGCGAGTGGGCTGTGGGGGCTCTTCCTGTGGACCGAGCTGATCAGCTCGCGCAGCGGAGGGCAGGTCTTCTGCCCCCTCGGAGAAGCCGCCAGCTGCACCGCGCTCTGGGATTCCGGATTCGCGACTGCGATCCACACCGCGACTGGGCTCCCCATCGCGGGCTGGGGGCTGATCTGGGGGCTGGTTGCGCTTGCGGTGGCGGTCGCACTGCTGGGCGCGGGCCGATCGGTGCTGTTGCTCGGGATGCTGGTCGCGACGGCCGCGGCCGGCACTGTCGCGGTACTCGTTCTCATGGTCGTCTCCATCGCGGCCGGGACCATTTGTGGCAACTGTCTGCTGACGTACCTCCTCGTCTGCGGTTTCGTCGGCGTCGTCTTCTCGACGACGCGCGGTCTGGCGCCCGCCGACCTGGCTCGAGGCGGGGCGGCGACTGCGGCGCTGACCGCCGTGTTCCTCGTGGTCCTGCTCTACCCGGGCTCACGGACACCACTGGGAGCCGTAGAGAGCCGGGTCCCGGACCTCGAGCTGAGCTCTGATGCGACTGGCAGCCTCGACGAACGTCTCGCACAGTTTGTCGCCGATCTCGGTCCCCCGGACAAGCGGGCGTTCGCCGCCGCGCTCGAAGCGTTCTCACAGACCCCGGTACCGGCTCCACGTCCAGCCAGAGGACTCCATGGCTCGCCCGTGGCCCCGGTTCGGCTCACAGACTTCACGGACACGCTCTGCGGACACTGCGCTGTCTTCCACAGCGGGCTCGAGGCGCTGGAGCAGAGCCTGCCGGCCGGCTCTTTCTCCGTGGAGGAGCGGCAGTTTCCGCTCGACAATGCGTGCAACGCTGTCGGCCCCCCGCGAGGGCCCGGCGACAGCGTGCGTTGCCGAGCGGCGCTCGCGCGCATCTGCATGGAGGCAACCCCGGACGCCTTCGCCTACTCGAGCGACCTGTTCCGGAATCAGGAGACGCTCAGCGCGGAGCAGGTCGTCTCACTCGCCGCCCGCTACACCGAGGCTCGCGCACTGGTGGCCTGTATGGATTCCGCGGCTACGAAGGCGAAGCTGCAGGACGATATCGACTGGGCGCTCGCGGAGGGGTTACGGGGAACGCCCATGGTGCTGGTGAACGGTCGCCTTGCGCCCGCCTCGCCGCCTTTTCTCTACGCATTGATCCTGGCTCGGGGAGACGCCTCCCATCCGGCTTTCGCCGGGTTGACGTCCGAGCGCTAGGCGCGCTCGGCGGAGTCCTCCACCTCTCCCGTGACCTCTTGCAGGGCTCGACGAGCCACGCGGGTCACGAGGATGGTCACGGCTGCGGTCGCGGCCAGCCCCACGACCAGGAGCGCCCAGTGTCCAGGTCCGCTAGGGCTGGTACTGGCGCCGGAGACGGCAGCCGCGAGGTCTCCTGCGAGCGAGCCGGTGTACACATAGAGGAGCGTGCCAGGCAGCATTCCGAGGCATGCGACGGCGTAGTCGCCGAAGCCCACCTGGGTTAGTCCGAGCGCATAGTTCAGCAGGTTGAACGGGAAGACCGGCGACAGGCGCAGTAGCGTGACGATCTTGCGGCCTTCTCCGCCGACTGCCTTGTCGATCGCGGCGAACTTCGGGTTTCCCTCGAGCCTGCGCTCGATCGTGCCCCGCGCCACATAGCGAGCTACGAGGAATGCGGCGCACGCGCCCACGCTCGCAGCGACGAACACGTAGAGCGTTCCCCAGGCGATTCCAAAGATCGCCCCTGCGGCGAGGGTCAGGAGTGAGCCCGGGATGAAGGCGAGGGTGGCGATCGCGTACCCCAGCATGAAGGCGAGCGGTCCCCAGACGCCGAGCGCGTCTATCCAGGTAGCGAACTGCTGGAGAGCGCCGCCGGCTTGTCGGCCGAGGAAGACGAGGGCGGCGATCGCCAGGACCGCCAGCAACGCGCGCCAGAGCGCGGATCTGTAGCCGGACGGCGCAGGTTTCGGGTCCGGGGGCCTATGCTCCACCATCGTCTGGACTGCCTCTCGTCGGGTTTCTGGCTGCCAGTGAGACGCGCGCCCCGGCCGGAGGTTTCGTGCAACCTCCGCGTTTCAGAGAGGTTTCGGGTTTCGTCGCCCCGCGGGGCGATGGAATCAATCAATCAGAAAGGAATGAGCCGTTCTATTCATCAAGGAGCCGGCGAACATGACGAAACGGTACCTAGCGGGCGCGGCTGGCAAGGTCTGATCCAGAGCGCGTTGCAATCACCGGGGATGACGTTCTGGGGCCCCGGAAGAGACACAAAGTGAGGGGGGTTCACAATGGATGAGAATCTGATCACGGTTCGGGAAGCAGCGGGCTTCTTGCGCATCTCGGCTCGCACGGTGTATCGCCTGATCGAGTCCGGCCAGCTGGAAGCAGTTCGGATCGGGAAGCAGTGGCGTATCCCCGCAAGGGATCTGCCCGGTCGCGAGGCGAGCTCGAGCGGCAACGCACAAAAGCCGGCGAGCGCCTGAGGGACGAACCGGGAAGTGAGCGCGCCGGCTCTGCGTAGCGGAGTCGGCGCGCTGTTCAACTCTCGTCGACGGGAGTCGAGCGCAGCGGGAAGAGGCTGAAGGCCTGCTTCACAGCGACCCGCTGGCTATCGAGCTCCTCGTCGAGCCGCGCATGGATGGCGGCGATCTCCCCACGGATCTCGGCGGCGTCGAGAATCTCCACGCCGCGCACGACACTCAATGTCGCGGTCGTCTCGAGCAGGTACTGAGCCAGGCAGCTTCTGGCGGTTCCGAGCCGCGCGCGACTCTCGAGCAGTCCCGGGGGCGGCTCGAAGCGGTGCTCCCCGTGCAGCATCAGGGCATCGAGGATCGGGTCCAGCGTCGCCAGCTCGCGGGCCGCGTCACAGGCGGAGAGGCCCAGGGCGACGAGGGCCTCCCTGGTCTCCGCGCTGTCCGCACAGTTCGCCAGCCGGAGTGAGACGTCCCTGCTGAGGCGGAGGATCTCGGCGAGCAGCTTGCGCGCCTCGCCTCCCTGAATCTCAGGCATCACCTCCGCCACCTTCTGCGCGAGCGAGGGCGCGGGTCGCGGGCCGGTGGGGTCCGGAATCAGCGGCGGATGCTGCATCAGGCTGTGCCCCAGAGGCAGCAGGACGAGGCCTCCTGCCAGGCCGGCGCCAAAGAGCACTGCATCGCCTCTAGCAGGCTGCTGAAAAACTCCTCATCGAAGGGTACCTTGGGAGCGAGCCCCAAAGGGGGAGGCGTGAGAGGACAGGGGACGCTTCAGGGCGGGATGTTCAGCTACGTGTCGCTGGAGTCGCGGATTCCGGATGATCATCCGCTTCGAGCGATGCGGCGCATGGTCGACACGGCGCTGCAGCGGCTATCGCCGCGCTTCGACGCGATCTACGCCAGAGGCGTAGGGCGCCCGTCCGTGCCCCCGGAGCAGCTGCTGCGCGCCCTGCTGCTGCAGGTGCTCTACACCATCCGGAGCGAGCGGCAGCTGGTGGAGCAGCTGGAGTACAACCTGCTGTATCGCTGGTTCGTGGGTCTGGAGCTTGACGAGGTGGTGTTCAGCGCCACGGTGTTCACGAAGAACCGAGACCGGCTGCTCAAGGGCGAGATTGCCGAGCACTTCTTCGACGCAGTGCTGGAGCAGGCCGAGACCGAGGGATGGGTGTCGTTGGAGCACTTCACGGTAGACGGGACGCTGATCGAGGCGTGGGCGAGCCAGAAGAGCTTCGTACGGAAGGACGAGGAACGGAGAGACGACGATGACCCGGGCAACCCGACGGTGAACTTCCGAGGCGAGAAGCGGAGCAACCAGACGCATGCGTCGACGACGGATCCCGACGCACGACTCGCCGGTATGAGAGGCCAAGGCGCCCGACTCGCGTACCAGGGACACGTGGTGACGGAGAACCGGAACGGCTTGGTGGTCGCGGCGAAGCTCACGCAGGCGTCGGGATATGCGGAGCGCGAAGCGGCGCTCGAGATGGTGGAAGGTCTGGGAGGCGGGCGTCGGAGGACATTGGGCGGAGACAAGGGCTTCGACACGAAGGGGTTCGTGGAAGAGCTTCGAGAGTTGGGCGTGACCCCACACGTGGCGCAGAACACGACGAATCGACGCAGCGCGATCGACGGGCGGACGACGCGCCACCGGGGCTACGAACTGAGTCAGCGTTTTCGCAAACGGGTGGAAGAGGTCTTCGGCTGGATGAAGACCGTGGGGCTGATGCGCAAGACCCGACACCGCGGCACGGATCGGGTCGGCTGGGTCTTCACCTTCACGGCCGCAGCCTACAACCTGATCCGGATCCGCAAGCTGCTGGAGGCCACGTAGGTCATGTGCGAAACCGCCCCGCGATCAGCGGAGCCCAAGACCGGTTCGAACCGGGAATCGCGCCCCGCCCCTCGGCCGGTGAACCCCCTCGTCGGAAGGACCACCCCTCAACCAGTCACTTTCTCCGCAGCCTGCTAAGCGCCAGGGCGAAGCCGAGGCCGATCGGAATCAGGGCCAACGTGACGAGCCAGTCCGGCAGCTCGGCCCAGGTGGAATCTACCGGGACGAGCCGACTCTCGAAGCCGTACGCAGAGAGCCGCTGCGAGACACGCTGGGCTTGCGAACGCGACAGCTTGACGAGGGGCTGCTTACCCCGGGCGACCCTGCGCACGGCGCGTTCGTCTCCGGGCGAGCCGGTGAGCCCGCGCAGCTTTCGGACACGCTCCTCGTCGTCCGCCATCTGCCCGTTTGGCGCGACGAGCTTCAGCAGCGTATTCGCGTGGACGGTCTTTGCGTCCTCGCAATGTGGGCAGACCGCGCGTCCGAGTGTGCCCGGCTCGCGACACAGGATGCAGCAATCCGCCAGGTAGGCCTCGCGCGAGGTGCCGACTCCCCCCGGAAGCCCCTGCTCGTCGAGTGCGCGGGCCAACGTCTCTGCCGTCTCGATGCGGCACGAGGGCTCGGCGCAGGTGGCGCGCGCGATGATGGTCAAGCCAGGGGGGAACGTCGGGGCGAACGAGGGCTGGATGGAACCCTTCGGACAAATGCACCGGCCTCTCGGGTTCCTGCAGCTCCGCGGGGAGCTCGCCAACGAGCGCGTGGTACAGAGTCATCCCGAGCGCGTAGATGTCCGAGCGCGCGTCGGTGTAGCTCCCCTGCAGCAGCTCGGGAGACAGGAACCCGATGCTGCTGGCCGGTCTCTGGTCCTCCAGGGGCGCCTCGTGGCCGTCGAGGTTCGAGCAGCCAAAGTCGGTCAACAGCGGCACACCCGCCTCCGGCAGCAACCCGTTCGACGGCTTCACGCCCCGGTGCAGCAGACCCCGGGCGTGTGCGGCCGCGAGCGCCTCCGCCACGCAACGACCGATCTCTGCGACCTCGTGCGGGCTGAGCGGACCCTGTGCAGCGACCTGGCTCCCGAGGTCGCTCCCCTCCGCTTGCTCCATCACGATCAGCGTCTCGAGGCCCGCCTCGAGCAGCTCGATCGGTTTCAGGATGCCGGCGTGTTGCACGCTGGCGAGCTCGTCGGAGTAACGCCGCAGCTGCTCCCGCATGAGGTGGGCGATAGCGGCCAGGGGAGATAGCAGCTTGACGGCTACGCGGCGCTCGCGTTGCGTGTCGAGCGCCTCGAAGACGATGGAACGCTCGCCGCGGCCGATCTCACTCTGAATCTCGTACCGTCCCGCGAGTACCGTTCCCGGCGAGAGTCCAGTCCCTACGTTCATCCCCGCCCTTACTGGGTTGGCAGGTACACCCCGCTCGGGCCTGGCCCTTGCTTCGACTGCCGCGAACGCCTGAGGGAACCTGGGGGGTTTCCGGGGGAGTTGCCGACCGCCGACAGGGGGAGCTGCCACCCCCATATCCGTCTCCCCGGAATCGGCCGACGCGCCGCTGGACTTTAGATGGCGTTGCCGGGGCTCAACCGCCCGAAACGGCCTCCACTGCCTCCAGGGCCGGTGGGGAGGCGTCCTCCAGGTTGTCGAGATATCCCTCGGGCAGCACGACCCGTTGCGTGCCGCTCTTCTTTCCACGGCTGACTCGCAGGGCGCTGGTAGGGAAGGGCTCGTTGGCCGGCACGTTCGCCAGGGTCGCTTCGAGCTCTGCCAGGGTCGAAACGCCGGTCAGCAGGCGCCGCAGCTCTTTGCTGTCCCGGAACCCCTTCGTGTACCAGGTCGCGTGTTTCCGAAACCCGCGCATCGCGTAGCTCTCGTCGAACCAGTCGACCAGCAGACGAGCGTGCTCCAGCATGATCGCTGCCACCTTGCCGAGGTCGGGCGGAGCGGTCGGCTCGCGGCCGTCGAAGACGTCGGCGAGCTCTCGAAAGAGCCAGGGTCTGCCAAGGCAACCCCGACCCACGACGACTCCGTCGCAACCCGTCGTGCGCATCATCCGCAAGGCGTCGTGCGCCTCCCAGATGTCTCCGTTGCCCAGCACGGGGATCGAGCGGACGGCGCTCTTGAGTTCTGCGATCCTCTCCCAGCGTGCCTCTCCCGCGTAGAGCGCGGCGGCGGTCCGGGCGTGGAGCGCGATCGCGGCGCAGCCTTCCTCCTCCGCGATCCTGCCGGTGTCGAGGAAGGTTTGATAGTGCTCATCGATGCCGACGCGAAACTTGATCGACACAGGCACGTGGCCGGCACGGCGCACCGCCTCGCGCACGATGGCGCGCAAGAGCAGGGTCTTGAGCGGGAGCGCGGCCCCGCCGCCACGCCTCGTCACCTTGCGGACGGGGCAACCAAAGTTGAGGTCGATGTGATCTACGAGGTCCTCACCGACCAGCCAGGCGACCGCTTCGCCCACATAGCGCGGGTCCACCCCGTAGAGCTGAAGGCTGCGCGGGCTCTCTTCTGCGCTGAAGCCGGAGAGCTTGAGCGTCTTCGCGTGGCCCTCGACGAGGGCTCGTGCGGTGATCATCTCGCTCACGTACAGTCCGGCGCCGTAGCTGCCGCAGAGCCGGCGGAACGGGGCGTTCGTCACGCCGGCCATCGGTGCCAACACCACCGGCGGCCAGACGCGAAAGGGGCCGAGCTGGAGAGCTCGGAACTCTCCTGGCTGTGCGGCGCTGACGTCGCGGTTCGGCGGGCTTCGGTACGCCACCTCAGTCCATGTCCTCTGCGTCTGGGTTGCAGTGGAGGTGAGCGGGATGGAGCACCTTGAGCGTCTCGCCGTGACAGAAGCCCTCTCGTTCCGCCCAGCGGCGCTCCTTGAGCTCGAGCGTGCGGTGCAGCAGCTCCAGGGCAGCGGGGCCCAGCTGCGTGCGGTAGGCATCGATGGCTCTGTGCTTGCGCTCTCTGGTCTTTTCGATGTCCAACACCGTATTGGGTTGAGCGGTGAAGTAGAACGCCACCCCCTCGAGTACGTGTGGCGAGTACGTGCTGTCGAGTTCCGCGTCTCCGCAGCCGAGGCGCACGAGTCGGTACAGCAGGCATGCCTCTGCGACGGCTCGCCCGGTCACCAGATGGTCGCGGTGCGCCTCGTTCGGGAGCCAGGGATCCGTCGTCATCACCCAGTCCGGGCGCAGCATGCGGATGTGCCGGATGATGCCGTTGCGCAGCTCGAAGTAGTCGTAATTTCCCGCGTCTGGATGCCCGAGCCAGTAGTGGGCGCTGACTCCGATCTCCCGCGCGGCGCGAGCCTGATCGGCGCGCAGCTCGGCGGTTGCGGTCTCGTCGGAGAGCTGCGGATCGATCACACCAACCAGGTCGTCGGTCACCGTCAGGTAGAAGACCTCGGCTCCCGCCGAGCTCAGCGCGGCGATCGTGCCGCCGGCGGCGATGTCGTTGTCGTCGTAATGAGGCTGCACGCACAGGATTCGGCGCGCGCCCATCAGCTCCGGAATCGGAATCAGCATCGGCGGGCTAAGGTATCAGCGGATCCTGGCTCTTCCAGAACTCCTGGAGTCGGGCGGCTGGATCCTGGGCCGGCTCCAGCTCCTGCCGCCACCACGAGGGCAGGGGATCGCGGTAGAGCGGCTCGGAGAAGCGACGCCCGAGCAGCACGATGGCGGCGCGATCCGTGGGAGTGCGATGCGCGCGGCCGCCGGCCTGGATGACTCGGTTCAGCCCAGGGTAGACGTACGCGTACTCGAAGCCGAAGCCGCGTTGCTGTTCGTAGTAGGCGCGGATCAGCTCCCGCTCGGCGCGCACCGCCGGCAGTCCGGGACCAACGATGAATACGCCGATGGCCGTGTCGCCGGGATAGTCGACGCCCTCGGCGAAGACGCCGCCGAGGACCCCGCAAAGCAGGAGTGTCTCCGAGCGGTTGCGCCGCAGCTGCTCGAGAAAGCCGTCCGTCGACATGGCCGGCGTCTGTAACAGGACCCGATACGGCCCCGGCTCCATCGTCGCCAGGACCTCGTCGCGGAACGCGAAGCTCCCGAAGAAGGCGAGGTAGTTGCCGCGCCGTGCGCGCAGACAGCCGGTGATGATCGCGCCGATGCGCTGCGCATCGAGGGAGCGTCGACGATAGCTCGTGTCCACCTCGGGGACCGTGAGCACGAGCCGGTTCTCCGGCGGAAAGGGTGAGTCGATGT
The DNA here is from genome assembly GCA_965247115.1 of Myxococcota bacterium. GTDB lineage: Bacteria > Myxococcota_A > UBA9160 > SZUA-336 > SZUA-336 > JAUXJB01. The sequence goes on along the minus strand of CBDFGR010000002.1, from coordinate 451,654 downwards.
CGAGCTCGAGCGCGCGCGGGCCCTCGACGCCGAGCAGACCGGCGAAGAAGTCGAAGGGTGTAAGCGTCGCGCTCATACACACCACGGCGTGAAAGCCGCGAATGCGAGCGCCGAAGAGCGAGGCCGGATCGAGGCAGAGCAGCTTGGCGTGTCCCTCACTCCAGAGTGCGGCAAAGGACTCCGGGTCGTGCTGGCTGGCGCGGCTGTAGTCGGCGATCGCGTACAGCGTTGCGAGCAGGGGATCTTGCAAGAGACGGCTCCCCGGATCGCGGCGCGGGGCGAACACGGCGGGACGCTCGGGCTCGAGGGCCCTGCAGATGGCGTAGCGGAGCAGGGCTCCTTCGACGCGGACCCCGATCTCCTCCCAGAAGCGTCGGTCCGGCTCCTCCACCCAGGGTGCGGGCACCCCGCGTTCCTCGGAGAGGCGGCGGGCCAGCTGCTCGCAGTGGTCGCGGACGTCCCGCAGCAACGTGGCCACCTCGCCGTACGCGGGAGGCGACATCAGGTCGCAGTCGTCTGCCAGCGCCGAGAGGGTGTCGGGTACCAGCTCGGCAGAGAAGCATTCGCGGGCTCGCTCGGGAAGCTGGTGCGCCTCGTCCACGATCAGCAGGTGCTGCCGGTGGTCCGCGTCGAAGAAGCGCCGGAGATAGACGTTGGGGTCGAAGACGTAGTTGAAATCCGCAACGACGACCGTCGCCGCGAGGGAGAGCTCGAGGGATACTTCAAAGGGGCAAAGCTCCGCGGCCAGCGCGCGCGCGGTGAGCTCCGCACTGTCCACGACGCCGAGCTCTGCCAGGCTCTCGAGCAGTCGAGAGGCCGCGAGTCGCTCGCGAAAGCCGCGCATGAGCGGGCAGCCGCGCTCGGCACAGCCCAGCCTCTCCATGGGGCAGACGCGGTCCTTCGCGCTGATCTGAACGGCAAGCCCGGCCCCCCGCGGAGGCAGCTGGCGACGCAGCGTCTCGAGCGCCAGCTCCTGCTGGGAGACACGGGCGGTCAAGAAGAAGAGCGTTCGGTCCTCGAAGAGCGCGCGCTTCAGCATGGGGTGCAGAGCCGCTGCGGTCTTGCCGATTCCGGTCGGCGCCGAGCAGAGCAGGATCAGTCCCGAGCGGGCAGCTCCCTCCACCTCGCGCAGCATGGAGTCCTGTCCCGGTCGGATCTCGGGAAACGGAAAGGCCAGCCGTTCAGCCTGGTCCGCCCTGGCTCGCGCCAGACGCTGCTCCTCGAGGCAGGTCCGGTGCAGTACCTCGAGTCGCAGGTCGAGCACGCGCTCGTACGACGGGACCGAGAAGACGACGTCGAGCGAGTGCGCCGCCTCGTCCACGAGCGAGAGATCGACTACGAGCCCCTTGAGCACCGGGGTGCCGCTGCGGTGCACGAGAAGGCACAGCAGTCCCACGTGCGCGACCGCATCCTGGATCCGCGTTGCTGACTCCGCCGGAACGAAGCGCTGCAGCTCCACCACCACTTCGCCGTCGCGTTCGCACAGCGCGTCTGCACGCCCGTGAAGCTGCACGCGGTAGCCCCGCCAGTCGAACTCCGACGAGAGCTCCACGCGCTCGCGAATGCGCTCGCCCGTCCGCTTCGCGAGATGGCGAGCGCGTGCCTCCGCCTCGAGCTGCTCTCGCCCGCCGCTCCGCACGCTCTCGCGCGGCGATCCCGGCGCGACGAGGTCGTCGATCGTGAGTTGCAGGGTCCGCGCTTCTTCGTCGAGCGAGATCAACTGCCTGCCACCCCACTCCCACGGCAGAGGCGCGCGGGTACGGGCGGATTGTAGCTGCTGCTCGCGCGCGAGATCCGGTACCTTGGAGCGACATGCCGCCGAAGTTCTTCTCCCTGTCCGCAGTGACGCGACGCCTGACAGAGCTGCTGGAGCCTGCGCTGTCTGCGACGTTCTGGGTGAAGGCGGAGATCAGCTCCGGAACCGAGCGCGGAGGCGCGTTCTACTGCGATCTCGTGGAGAGCGATCGGCAGGGCCGGGTGCGGGCGCAGCTGCGCTGCACGATCTGGCCTCTGGAGCTCTCCCGCATCCGCGCGAAGTTCGAGGCCGCAGGACTCGCGCTCGAGCTGGCTGACGGGAGCGTGGTCGGCCTGCAGTGCCGTGTTCAGTTCCATGCGCGCTACGGGCTCTCGCTCTCCGGCGTCGACATGGATCCCGCCGTCGCGCTGGGCGAGCTCGAGCTCAAGCGCCGCCGCATTCTCGAGGCCCTCACGCGTGAGGGTCTGCTGGAGCAGAACGCCCGACGGGAGCCCCCTCTGCTCCCGAACCGCATCGCGCTCATCACGAGCGCGGCCAGCGCCGCGTGTGGGGACTTCGTCGAGACGCTCGCCGGGAGCGACTTCGGCTTCCGGATCTCCCTGGCGGACGTGGCGGTCCAGGGCGTCGAGGCGGAGGCGCGGATCCTCGACGCGTTGGACCGCTGTGCCCGACTCGACGTCGACCTGGTGGTGATCGTGCGCGGCGGGGGCACGCGAACGGACCTGGCCTGGCTGGACAACGAGGCCATTGCGCGCCGGATCGCCGCCATGCCCGTGGCCGTCTGGACCGGCATCGGGCACGAGGCGGACCAGAGTGTGCTCGATGCCGTCGCTGCTCGCGCCTTCAAGACGCCCACCGGAGTCGCGGAGGAGCTCGTCGCCCGCTTCAGTGGGGTGGAAGCACTCGTGCGCGGTGCGCTCAGGCAGCTTCGCTCGTTCTGGCGCGTGCGCCACGATCACCAGCGACACTTCCTGGAACGTGCGAGCACAGGTCTGCACCAGGGGACCCGAAAGCTGCTCGAGGTCCGCACGGCCAGCTTGCGTGCGGCTGCCAACCAGCTGAGCTCCAGCCTTGCGAACCGACTCTCCGAGCAGTACGCGCGGCTCGCCGGTGTCCGCTCCGCTCTTCGGGCCAGGGCGGAGGGACGCCTGACGCAGCAGCGCATCCAGCTGCGCGACGTGCTCGGTCACCGATTCCGACCCCCGCTCGTGCTGCAGAGGCTCGAGCGGGAGGGTCAGATCCTGGCACAGAAGCTGCGCGCTCTCCGCGCCGCGGATCCCGCGGCGGCCCTGGCTCGTGGCTTTTCGCTCGTCTACAACGCTAAGGGCGAGCTCGTGCGCTCGGTGGATGATCTCGTAACCGGCCAGTCCACCCTCACGCAGCTTTCCGACGGACACGTCGAGAGCGTCGTCAAGAAACTTCTGGAGGGACAGAATGGCTGAAGACAGCCAGAGTTACGAGGAAAAGGTCGAGCAGCTGGAGAGGATCCTGGAGCGCCTGGACGACTCGCGCACGCCGATCGACGAGCTGGCGAAAGACGTCAAGCTGGGGGCCACGCTGATCAAGGACCTCGATCGCAAGCTCCGGGAGGTCGAGACGCAGGTGACCGATGCGTTCAAGGAGCTCGAGGAGCCGTAGGCTCCGGTCGCTTCTCGGGAGCCGTAGGCTCGGGTCGCTGGAGGAGCCGTAAGCCCCTCAGTCGGAGCCGGCCCCGCTCGCGCTGCTCTGGTTCTTTGCGCGGAGCTCGACGATGAGCTGGTCGGCGCCCTTCGAGCTCACGATGTCCTGGATCTGCGCGCGAAAGTTCTGCACCAGGCTCACGCCCTCGATGACGACGTCGATGATCCCCCAGCTGCCCTCGCTCTCGCGCATCCGGTAGTCGACGAGCAAGCCATCGGCCGCGCCGCCGACGATCTTCGTCTTGACCGTCACGTCGCCGTTCCGCTCCAGGCGGGCGTCTCCGATCTCGATCTGCTCCTCTGCGAAGCCCTCGATGCGGTTGCCGTACGTGATCGTCAGGTGCCGCTTGAACTCGTGCTGGAACTCGACCTGCTGCTCCTCGGAGAGCTTCTTGCGGTTCCGGCCGAGCACCAGCTTGGTCATGCGCGGGAAGTCGAAGCGCCGGTCCGTGATCGCCTCGAGGCGCACGAGCTTGGCGTCTGTGCCGTCGGGGTCGCGCAGCACGTCAAGCACCTCGTCGACCGTATCGGAGAGGGTGCTCCTGGCAGCGGCCGTGGCCGTGGCCTGGTCGGGATTTTCGACGGGTGCGGCCGCAACGGCGCCGGCGAGCAGCAGCGGAGTCAGGAGAGAGAGCGTCAGCCTAGTCATCGTCTTCCTCGTCGAGTTCGTAGAGGTCGTCGCTGACCTGTTCGTCCGGAAGCTCCCCGTTCTGGATCTGGGCGGCGCGCCTCTGTCGGTAGAAGTCTCTCACGGCCACGTAGTAGTCGAGCGAGGCGGCGCGCGCCTCCCGGATGTCCTCGATGGCAAGAGCACGCGCGTTGACCCGGCTCGTGACAGTGATGGCCGTGTTCGCCGCGGGCGATATCAGCGCAGGCCAGGCACCCGCAAGGAAATCGAGCGGCAGCATGGTCGCGTCGCGGACGCCGGAGGGACCCAGGAAGGGGAGCACCACGTAGGCGCCAGGAGGCACGCCCCAGACGCCGAGAGTCTGCCCGAAATCTTCCGCGCGCATCTCCAGGCCGTACTCGCTGGCTGGATCGAAGATCCCGGCGACTCCCACGGTCGTGTTCAACAGAAATCGGCCCGTCTCCCGCCCGGCCTGTTTGACGTCGCCCTGGAGCAGGTCATTCACGAAGCGTAGGGGGAAGCCTATGTTCAGAAAGACGTTCCGAAGCCGGGTCCGGACGACGTTCGGGGTGACGAACCTCCAGCCCACCGCGATCGGCTCCAGCACGTAGCGGTCGACCTTGTCGTCGAACCACCACATCCCCCGGTTGTAGCCCTCCCAGGGATCTCCTTCGTCCGCCAGGGCCGTCGGTGCCGGAAGGTGGAGCAGCAGTACGGCGAGTGCCGTCGTCGCAACGGCGCAGGTTCTGGATCGTCTGGTCAATTCGCGCTGCCTCCGAAGCTCTGGAGGACCTTCCCGATCAGCCGTTCCAGCACTACTGCGCTCTGCGTGTACGCGATCTCGTGCCCATTCTCGAGCAGGTCTGGCGAGCCTCCGGGCTCGAGGGCGACGTACTGGTCGCCGAGCACTCCTTGGGTGAGGATCGAGGCCGCGCTGTCGTCCGGGATCTCGAGCTCCGCGTCGATGTCGATCGTGACGATCGCCCGGAACTCCTCGTGATCCAGGCTGATCTTCCGGACTTGCCCCACGGTGACGCCGCCGATCACGACGGGGGCACGGGGTGACAGACCGCCGACCTCGTCGAATGCGGCGGTCAGGATCAGTCCTCCTTCACCCGTGTACGCTCGCGCGCCAAGCTGCACAGACAGGTACGCAATGGCCGCTACGCCCGCTAGCACGAAGGCACCGACCAAGAGATCACGGATCGGTGAGCTGGCCAATCTACACCCCCCAGAGTGCGGTGATGAAGTAGTCGAAGATCAAGGTGCCAACGGAAGCCTGAACGACGGCACCGGTGGTCGCGCGGCTCACCCCCTCGACGTTCGGAGCTGATGTATAGCCTCTGAAGGTCGAGACCAGGCCGATGAGTATCCCGAACACAAGCGCCTTGACCAGGCTTCCCAATATATCATCGGAGAAGTCGATCGCCGACTCGAGACCCCCGACAAAGGCCCCGTGGTCGATGCCCAGCACCTGGACGCCGATCAGCCAGCCTCCGAAGAGTCCGAAGACGATGAAGAGGGCGGAGAGCAGCGGCAGGACGAAGACCATCGCGGCGGCCTTTGGCGTGGCGACGAAGTCCACGGGATCGACCGACATCATCCTCAGACCGTCGAGCTGCTCGGTTGCGACCATGGACCCGATCTCCGATGCGATGGCCGAGCCTGCGCGCCCGGTCACCAGCAGGGCCGTCAGCACGGGCCCGAGCTCGCGGACCAGGCTGAGCCCGACCAGGGCCCCCAGGGACTCCTCGGCGCCGAAGCGTGTGAGCGTGTTGTAGCCCTGCAGGCCGAGCGCCAGCCCAACTGCAGCGCCGCAGGTGCAGACGATGGGAAGCGAGAGCACCCCCGCGTTGAAGATCTCGTCGACCAGGCGCCGCACGCGGAAAGGAGGCGTCAGCGCCGACGAGATCAGGCGTGCGGCGAAGACGCCCATCTGTCCAAAAACCTGCACGACGATCAGGCAGCGCAGGCCAAGGTGCTGAATCCCGTTCAATCTGACTCCATCTGTGGCTCGGGCGATGCCGCAGCATCGAGGAAGTTCCGGATCCTCGGGTCGATGCTCTTCTGGAGCTGGTCCGGGGTGCCGCAAATCGAGGCCCCGTCCGCCAGAAAGGCGATCTCGTCGGCAATGCGAAAGGTCGAGCCGATGTGGTGGTTGGTCATGATCATCGTGATGCCCGTGCGCTCGTTGACCTCTGCGAGCAGCCGCTCAATCAGCCGGACCGTGGGTGGGTCGAGGCCAGAGAAGGGCTCGTCGACCAGTAGAATTTCCGGCTCCGTGATCATGGCGCGCGCCAGGGCTACGCGCTTCTTCATCCCGCCCGAGAGCTCGCCCGGAAGCAGCTGGTTCACGTTCTTGAGCCCGACGGCATCGAACTGGTGTGCGATACGGTCGGAGATCTCGGACTCCGCGCAGACCCTGTGCTCGCGAAGCTGCAAGGCGACGTTGTCGAATACTGTCATCGAGTCGAGCAGTGCGCCGCCCTGGAACATCATGCCGAGCTTGTGACGCATACGCCGGGCCTCGCGTTCGTGCATACACGTGATCTCGTCGTCGCCGATCCAGATGTCGCCGTATTGCGGCCGCATGAGGCACGCGATCAGCTTGAGCAGACAGCTCTTTCCGATGCCGCTCGCGCCGAGGATCACGGAGATACGCCCTTGCGGAAAGCGGCACGAGAGCCCGTCGAAGACCTTCCGATCCCCGAATGTCAGGCGCACGCTGATCACGTCGACGTGGGCCGGGATCTGGCCCGTCGGGTCGGTCATACTCTCCCCGCCAAAGCTACGCAGGCTATATCGCGCTCTTTCTGGAGATCGTCAACGCGTCTTGTGGGACCCGGCCGCGGGCGTCCGCGGCCACCCACCTTCGCTCAGGGCGTTGCCCTTCGCTGCGCGCGCCGCGCCGCGGCGCTTGCGGGAGGTGCGTCGTGTGTTGTGCATCAGCGTCGGAACTTGGGACGGGACTTCTTGAGAGCTGAGCGGTCTTGCCGGGTGGTACGCTGGTGCGGTGACTGAGCTGGTAAACCTCGAGGAGCGGCGGATCGGGAGGGCGACCGTGTTGTTTGGGCCGGAGGGGGGGAAGTATCCGGACGGGAACTCGATCCTGGTGGAAGGACGCGAGCGCAGTCTGATCATCGATCCCTCGTTGGGTTTGCTGCCGCGGAGCGCGAACTTGCCGCACGTCGACATGGTGGTGAACAGTCATTGCCACGAGGACCACGTGGCCGGGAACTACTTGTTTCCCGAGGCGACGTGGCACCTGCACGAGCTCGATCTGCCTGGCATCCGCTCGCTCGACGCGATGATGGAGATCTACGGCTATTCCCGCGAGACGACACAGCGCTGGCGGCGGCGGGTTCGCGACGATTTTCACTTCGAGGCGCGCGAAGACGCGGTGAGCTTTTCCGACGCCGAGATCTTCGAGCTTGGCGGCACGAGGGTGCGCGCGATCCACGCTCCGGGGCACACGCGGGGCCACTGCCTGTTCCTCGTCGAGCCCGAGGGAATCCTGTTCCTGGGCGACATCGACCTCTCGAGCTTCGGCCCCTTCTACGGCGATGCCTGGTCTGATCTCGAGGACTTCGAGCGGACGCTCGCGCTCGTGCGCGGGATGGACGTGCCGCACTACGCGACCTTTCATCATATCGGCGTGCTGGATGGACGCGCGGCCTTCCTAGAGCGGCTCGACCGCTTCGCGAACATGATCGACACGCGCGAGCGTCGCCTGCTCGAGTTCCTCGCAGAGCCCCACACGCTGGACGAGATCGCCACAACGCGCTTCGTCTTCCGCCCTGGCGACGACGTCCCCAACGGCTTCGATGTCGAGACGAGAAGCATGGCGCTCCACATCGAACGCCTGCTGCGACAGGGTCGCCTGCGCGAGGTAGAGCCGGGTTGCTATCTCGCGACCCCGGACTGATCGGGCGGTCCCCCCGGACTGATCGGGCGGTCCCCCCGGACCCATCGGGCGGTCCCCCCGGACTCATCGGGCGGCTTCCCCGGACCCATCGGGCGGCTTCCCCGGACCCATCGGGCGGCTTCCCCGGACCCATCGGGCGGCTTCCCCGGACCCATCGGGCGGGTGCCGCGGACTCATCGGGCGGGTGCCGCGGCTCGACGCTACCGTGGAGCTGTGGACGTTCCGGAGAGCACTGAGGGTGCGCGCACGGGGGTGCCCGCGCTGGTCGTGTCGGGCTTCCTCGGTTCCGGCAAAACGACACTCGTCCGAAACCTGCTCGACGATGCCCGGCGGCGCGGCGAGCGCGTGGCCGTGATCTCGAACGAGTTCGGCGAGCTGGCGATCGACCAGACCTTGCTCGGGGAGGGTGCCGAGGCCTACGTGGAGCTCGAGGGGGGCTGTGTCTGTTGTCAGCTGACCGATGAGCTCATCGACACGCTCGAAATGCTGCATGAGCGGGTGCGGCCGGACCGGGTCGTGATCGAGACCTCCGGCGTCGCGCTCCCGTACGACACCCAGCTCAACCTGTACCGAGAGCCGGTTTCGCGCTGGATCGGTGACGACCTCGCGATCGTCGTGGTGAACGCGGAGCAGCTCCTGGCCCGACGCGATCTCGAGGGCACGTTTGAAGATCAGGTGACCTCGGCAGACCTGTTGCTGCTGAACAAGATCGACCTCGTTCCCGAGGCAGAGGTCGAGGACCTGGTCGAGCTCCTGCACGAGCTGGAGCCCGATGCGCCAGTTTTGCGTGCGACGCAGGCCGCTGTGGACCCGGTGCTGCTCTTCCCACCCGATCCGGACGGGCTGCGCGCCGCGCGCCGAGAGGCCGCGGTCGTCCCGAAGCCCCACGCTCACGAGGAGTTCGCGACCGAGGAGCTGGCTGTGCTGGACGGCATCGAGCAGGGCCGGCTGGTGGCACTCCTGGAAGCCCTGGATGCGCTGCGCGCCAAGGGCTACGTGGAGACCTCTGAAGGGCCCCGCCTGGTCCAGGTCGTAGGACGGCGCGTAGATATCCACGACGCGGTGAGACCGCGACCGGACCTGCTGGGGCGTCTCGTGGTCATCCGTCGTGTTGGTTGACCGCCTCGAGCGAATCGGAAAGCTCGACGCGGACGAGATCCTGGACCGCTTCCTGGACTGGATCGCGAGCCAGGGTCTAGAGCCCTATCCGGCTCAGGAGGAGGCGTGGCTCGAGCTCATGGCCGGTCGGCACGTGGTGCTGAACACGCCCACGGGCTCGGGCAAGTCCCTCGCTGCGACGGCACTTCACTGGAAGGCGCTCTGCGAGGGGAGGCGCTCGTTCTACACCGCGCCGATCAAGGCTCTCGCCAGCGAGAAGTTCTTCGCGCTGTGCGGCGACTTTGGTCCGGAGAACGTGGGCATGCTGACCGGGGATGCGAGCATCAACACGGCCGCTCCGATCATCTGCTGCACGGCCGAGGTGCTGGCGAACATGGCTTTGCGTCAGGGCAGCGCGCTGCCGGTGGACTACGTGGTCATGGACGAGTTTCACTACTACGCGGACCCGGCGCGGGGAGTCGCCTGGCAGATCCCCTTGCTGCTGCTACCCGACACGATCTTCCTCTTGATGTCCGCGACGCTCGGCGATACGCGCGAGATCCGCGAGGATCTCGCGCGTCGCACCGGGACCGAGGTAGTCCTCGTCGACTCCGACGAGCGTCCGGTCCCGCTCGACTTCGAGTACCGGAAGACCCCGCTCGCCCAGACCGTCGCGGACCTCCTCGAAGCCGGCAAGGGGCCGATCTACGTCGTGAACTTCAGCCAGCGTGAGTGTGCGGAGCTCGCGCAAGGACTGACGAGCCTCAGGCTCGTGAGTGCGGAGGGACGACGCGCGATCACGGCAGCGCTCGGAGACTTCAGCTTCGACACACCGTACGGACGGGACCTCCGCCGCTTCATCCACGCGGGGATCGGCGTGCACCACGCGGGGCTCCTGCCGAAGTATCGACTGCTGGTCGAGCAGCTCTCCCAACGTGGCCTGCTCCGGGTGATCTCCGGGACCGACACGCTGGGTGTTGGCGTGAACATCCCGATCCGCACCGTGCTCTTCACGCGGCTGACGAAGTTCGACGGGCGGAGGCTCGGCGTCTTGCGCGTGCGCGAGTTCAAGCAGATCTCGGGACGCGCGGGCCGCAAGGGCTTCGACGAGCGGGGGAGCGTGGTCTGTCAGGCGCCCGAGCACGTGATCGAGCGCAAGCGCGCGCTGGCCCGCGGGAAAAAGAAGAGCGGGCGCAGAGCGCCTCGCGGCTTCGTCTCCTGGGACCACACCACGTTCCAGAGCCTGATCGAGCGGCCTCCCGAGCCCCTGGTATCGCGCTTTCGGGTGACGCATGGAGCCGTCGTCAACGTGCTTCGACGCGAGGAGACGTCCCCCGATCCGTCGCGGCCCTACCGCGCCCTGATCGAGCTGATCGACATGAGCCACGAGAGCGCGGTCCGCAAGCGATGGCTGCGCCGCGATGCCGCGAAGCTGGTGCGGGGGCTGCGTAGCGCCGGCGTCGTCGAGCTGGCGCGCGAGCCGAACTCGGCCGGCCGGCGCCTGCGCGTGCCAGACGAGCTGCAGTGGGACTTCTCGCTCCACCACGCGCTCTCTCTCTACCTGGTAGAAGCCAGCGGCTACCTCGACGTGGACGAGCCGGACTACGCGCTCGACCTGGTGAGCCTCGTCGAGGCCATCCTGGAAGACCCGACCGCACTCCTGCGCGCGCAGCGGGACCGGATCAAACGCGACCTGCTGGCGCACCTGAAGGCAGAGCGCGTTCCCTACGAGGAGCGCGTGCGGCTGCTCGAGGAAATCGAGCCGCCCCAGCCCAATGCCGAGTTCATCCAGCAGACCTTCGCTCTCTTTGCCGAGCAGCACGCATGGGTGCACCGCGATGACGTGCGTCCCAAGTCGATCGCGCGTGAGATGTTCGAGGGCTACTACAGCTTCGAGCACTACATCCGGCACTACGGCATGCAACGCATGGAGGGCCTCCTGCTGCGCTACCTCGGCCAGGTCTACAACTCACTGCTGCAGGGCACGTCCGATGCCACGAAGACCGAAGAGGTCCGCGACGTGCTCGCGTTCTTTCGTCTGCTGATCGAGCGCGCCGACTCGAGCCTCCTCACCGAGTGGGAGGGGCTGGTGTCGCCGGAGACGGCGGACGCCGCCGATGAGCCCACGGCAGATCTGGCAGCCCATCTCGCCGCAGATCCCCGTGCCGTGCGGGCGCGCATCCGTGCCGAGCTGCACCGACTGGTCGCGGCTCTTGCCGCAGCAGACTACGAAGAAGCTGCCCGCTGCGTCCGCCAGGACCCCGAAGACCCGTGGGACGCGCTGCGTTTCCGGCTAGCCATGGCCCCATACCTGGAGGAGTACGAGCGCATCGACTTCACACCCCGCGCCCGTCTGGCCGAATACTCCCAGATCGAGTCGTCCGGTCCGAAGCGCTGGAGGGCCATCCAGATCCTCCTCGATCCCGCCGACGACGGCATCTGGCACCTGCAAGCGGAAGTCGACCTCCCCGACGAGGTCCAACCGGGCGTCCCCCTCCTTCAGGTCACCCGCATCGGCACGTAGCACGGACCGGGGTCCGAAAGCGCCAACTCTCCAGGACTCGCGCGGGGCCGAACCCCGCGAGAACGCGCGAGGCGCCGAACCCCGCGAGAATGTTAAGCTTCGCTCGGTGACCGACCAGGTGCAGACGCTTGAGGCTGCAGGCGCGCAAGCGCGCGGGGAGCCGCTCGCACTTGGAACGATCCTCACCTACTCGCTCCCTACCGTGGGTGCGGGCTACATGTTCCTCCTGGTCGGCCTCTACCTGATGAAGTTCGCGACCGATGTCTTGCTCATCGCGCCGGCAACGATGAGCGTGATCTTCGGACTGTCACGCGTGTGGGACGCGCTGTCCGATCCCGTTGCCGGTTACCTGAGTGATCGCACCAGCCACCGTGCGGGGCGGCGCCGGCCGTGGCTCTTCGTGAGCGCCTTCCCGATCGGCCTTGCGTACGTGATGGTCTTCGCGCCCCCGGAGGCGCTCCGGGGCGCGCCGCTCGTCGCTTGGATGGCGATCGGCGTGTTCCTCTTCTATTCCGCGATGACCATCTTCATCGTGCCGCACATGTCACTCGGGGCGGAGCTGACCGTCGACTACCACGACCGGAGCCGGATCTTCGGCGTTCGTCACGCGGTCTGGACGGTCGGCTCCATCCTGTCGCTCGTCGGCATGGCCCTGCTCATCCGCGCCGAGGCTGCAGGGGAAGCCAGCTCGCGGCAGATGGCGCAGCAGCTGGCGCTGTCCGCGTCGATTCTCACGGGGGCCATGATCCTCGTCGCGTCAATGCGGCTCCGCGAGCGTCCCGAGTACCAGGGCCGCGGGGGCCAGCGACCCTTCAAGGCCTTCGCGGACGTCTGGGCGAACCCGCACGCGCGGCTGCTCTTGATCGTGACCCTCATCGAGAACCTCGGCGCCGCGACGATCGGCATCCTCACGCTCTACGTGGCCCAGTACGTCGTGGGTAGGCCGCAGCTCGCACCGCTCTTCATCCTCTGCTACATGATCCCGTCCTTTGCCTCGGTCCCGCTCTGGATCCCGCTGTCGCGCAGGTTCGGCAAGAAGCACCTGTGGATGTTCTCCATGATTCTGACCGCGTTCTCCTTTGGCGGGATGTTCTTTCTCGAGGAGGGCAGCATCGGCCTGATCACCACCCTCGCGTTCACAGCAGGCTTGGCCGCCGGCTGCGGTGGCACCGTGAGCCCCTCGGTCCAGACCGACGTCATCGACTACGACGAGTACATGACCGGCGAGCGCAAGGAGGGTGCGTACTTCTCCGCCTGGAACTTCGTCTTCAAGCTGTCGTTCGGCGTCACGCTCTTCTTCACGGGCTTCGTGCTCCAGTTCTCCGGCTACGTTCCGAACGCCGAGCAGACCGAGACGGTGAAGACCGCGATCCTGGCCCTGTACGCGCTGTACCCGCTGGTCTGCTTCCTGCTCGGGGCGGCCATCTTCTCGCGCTTCCGCCTCAACGAGGCGGAGCATGCGGAGGTCCGCGCGGCCCTGGATGCGCGCCGGGCCGAGACCGCTCGTTGAGTGCGAGCCACCCCTGCTAGCGGCGCCGCGCCTCCGCCGCGATGCGGCGCTTGGACGCGGCCCAGGAGCAGATCGGGCAAGTCGATAGGTCGTGCCCGCGCGCGGGACAGTGCTGCCTGCCGAAGTAAATGATTTGCAGGTGGACGCTGCCCCAGTCCTCGCGTGGAAAGACCTTCTTCAGATCGCGCTCCGTCTGGACGACGTTCTTCCCGTTCGACAGGCCCCAGCGCGCAGCGAGTCGGTGGATGTGGGTGTCGACGGCGAAAGCCGGCACTCCGAACGCCTGCGCCATGACGACGCTTGCCGTCTTGTGTCCGACACCGGGGAGACCTTCCAGCTCCTCGAAGCTCTCGGGGACCCGCCCGCCGTGTTTTCGGGTGATGATCTTCGACAGCCCGTGGATGTTCTTGGCCTTGGCGGGCGCCAGGCCGCAGGGTCGGATGATGCTGCGAATGAGGGGCACGGAGAGCGCGGCCATCGCCTGCGGCGTGGAGGCTCGTGCAAACAGGATCGGGGTCACCTGGTTCACTCGGACGTCCGTACATTGGGCGGACAGCAGCACTGCGACCAGCAGGGTGTAGGGGTCCACGTGATCTAGGGGTACGAGTCGCTTCGGAAACAGCTCGTCGAGGATCTTCTGGATCCGCTCGGCCTTCTCTGCGCGCTTCATTCCGAGCCTCCAGGGTCCGGGAGTCGCACCCAGCTCGCGATCGTGTCGACCCAACGCGGGTGGGCGTTCAGGCACGGGATCAGCTCGAGCGACTCGCCGCCGAGTGCTCGCCACTGCTCGCGCCCACGGATGCCGATCTCTTCGAGCGTCTCGAGGCAGTCGGCGACGAACGAGGGACACATGATCGCGAGCCGCTTGACGCCGCGGCCGGCGAGCTCGGGCAGGACGTCCGTGGTGTCTGGACGAATCCAGGGAGTGCGTCCGAGCCGGGACTGGAACGACATCGACCACGAACCCAGGTCGAGATCGAGCGCGCTGGTGAGCGCGCGCGACGTCGCCGCGCACTGCGCCCTGTAGCAGCGTCGGTTCGCGACGCCCATGCGGTCGCAGCAGTCCGCCGAGCGCAGGCAGTGGCCGCCGCTCGCGTCACTCTTTCGCACCTGGCGCTCCGGGAGGCCGTGGTAGCTCAGGAGCAGGTGCTCCGCGCCCGCGTCTGCCAGGTGCGGCCGAGCGACCTCTGCCAGCGAGGCGATGAAACCCACATGGTCGTAGAACTCCGGCAGCGTCTCGAGGCGCGGCACGTTCCACAGCTTTGCTGCACTGCGCAGCACGAGCTCCAGTGCGGATCCGGACGAGGACGACGCGTACTGGGGAAAGAGGGGCAGCACGACGATGCGCTCCACCTCGGCCGCCACCAGCCGCTCGAGCGCCGCACGCACGGCTGGCTCTCCGTAGCGCATCGCCAGCTCCACCACGGCCCGCTCTCCGAGACGCTCGGCCACCGCGCTGCGCAGGCTGTGACCGTGCACCAGGAGCGGCGAGCCGCTCGCGGTCCAGATCTTGGCGTATGCCGCTGCAGACTTCGGAGCGCGGAAGAGCACCGCTGCAGCGACGGCGATTGCCCTGGCCGGGGGCGATGCGTCGATGACGCGCGGATCGCTCAGGAACTGGCGCAGGTAGCGCCGGACGTCCGGAGCTCCCGCTGAAGCGGGCGTACCGAGGTTCAGAAGCAGGAGACCGACGCGAGGCTCCGGGGCAGTCACGAGCAGAGTGTATCGGAGGCGCGTTGCCCACGCGGCGAGCGCGTATTGAGCGGGTCGCCCGCAGCTGATTGAATACGGTTCTACTCGGTAAAGGGGATCATCCATGCGTACCAGTGTCACCATCTGTCTGCTTGCCCTTGCGCTCGCCACCCCGGTTCGCGCGGAGGATGACTGGTACCCGTCGAAGTACGGGGCCGACGACAAGCTGGGAGCGATCAACAATCTCTCGCCAGCGAAGGTCCTCGAGGCGGCGAAGCTCGTCCGCACCGGGAAGACCTACGCGCTCGGAGTCGTGACGGGTCGCGCCACCCCGGCCTTCGGGACGCGGAGCTTCCAGCTCCTTACCATGACGGGAGGAGATGCGTCGGCGCCCGGGGCGGGCACGAACCTGATGACCTACAACGACGACCTGCTTCTGAGCTGGCTCGGCATCGGAACACAGCTCGACGGGCTGGGACACCTCGGCATCGACCACCGCTACTACAACGGTACGCCCGCGTCCGACTTCCTGAGGCCGGACGGGCTGATCGAGTTCGGAACGCACGCCCTGCCGCCGATCGTGACGCGCGGCGTGCTGCTGGACGTTGCGGCGCTGCACGGCGTCGAGAGACTTGCCGCAGGCACTGCCATCAACCGCAAGGAGATCGATGCGGCCGCAAAGCGCCAAGCTGTGGCCGTGCGACACGGCGACGTGGTCATCCTGAACACGGGCTGGCAGGCGCTGTCCGAGAGCGATCCAGAGCAGTTCCTTGCGGGTCAACCCGGTCTCGGCACGGGTGGGGCCGAGTACCTGGCAGGGCTCGGTGTCGTGGCGGTGGGAGCGGACGGCTGGGCCCTCGAGGTTCTCCCCTCCGAAGACTCGTCTCAGGTCTACCCCGTGCACCAGCTGCTGCTCGCGAAGCACGGCGTCTACATCCTGGAGAACATCAGGACGGACGAGCTCGTCGCCGACGAGGCCTGGGAGTTTCTCTTCGTGCTGGGAACGCCGAGGTTCGAGGGCGCGGTACAGATGGTGATCAACCCCATCGCGATCCGCTGACAGCGGGCGCAGGCTAGAATCGGTCGGGGAGGGGAGAGCGCATGGTGACGCTGCGCGCTATTGCGGTGGTAGGTGCCTCGCTGGCCGGCCTGCGCGCCGTCGAGACGCTGCGCCGGAAGGGCTTCGACGGGACGATCACGCTGATCGGCGCGGAGCCGCACCTGTCCTACGACCGGCCTCCCCTCTCCAAGGAGATCCTCACCGGCACCTGGGACGTGGACCGGCTGCCGCTCCGCCGGGAGGACTACGCCGAGCTCGACCTCGACCTGCGGCTCGGGCGCCGCGGGGTCGCTCTGGACGTGGCAGAGCAACGGGTGCAGCTCGACGACGGGGCCTCTGTTGCCTACGACGGCCTCGTGATCGCTACGGGCTCCGCTCCGCGCGAGCTCCCTGGCACACCGCCGCTCGAGGGAATCCACCTGCTGCGCACGCTCGACGATGCCCTGGCGATTCGCGCCGGGCTCTCCGAGGGTCCGAGAGTGGCGATTGTCGGCGCGGGCTTCATCGGGGCAGAGGTCGCCTCCTCGTGCCGGGCCCGCGGGCTCGAGGTGACCCTGATCGAGGCGCTCGAGGTTCCGCTCCTGCGCGGGCTCGGGCGCGAGCTCGGTGCGGTGTGTGCAGAGCTGCATCGCGAAGAGGGTGTGGACCTTCGTACTGGTGTGGGCGTCGAGGGCTTCGCGGGCTCCGGACGCGTGGAGTCGCTGCGCTTGAGCGACGGCAGCGCGGTCCCCGCCGACCTCGTCGTGGTGGGCATTGGTGTGGCTCCCGTCACGGATTGGCTGGGGTCCTCGGGGCTCGAGCTTGCTGATGGCGTCGTCTGCGACGCGACCTGTGCGACCCGTGCGCCGGGCGTCGTCGCGGCTGGGGACGTAGCGCGCTGGTACAACCCGCTCTTCGAGCAACAGATGCGGGCGGAGCACTGGACCAATGCCGTGGAGCAGGGTGTTGCAGCAGCGGAGACCCTGCTCGCAGGGCCCGAGGCGGCCGAGCCCTTTGCGCCGGTCCCCTTCGTCTGGTCGGACCAGTACGGTGTCAAGATCCAGGTCGCCGGCCAGGTACGGCCCGACGACGAGGTCAAGCTGATCGCGGGCTCAATCGCCGAGCGCAAGTTCACCGTTCTGTTCGGTCGCGCCGGTCGCCTCTCGGGCGTCCTTGCCTTCAACCGCCCAAGAGACGTCATCAAGTACCGCCGCTTGCTAGCCGACCGCCCCAGCTGGGACGACGCGCTAGCCCAGGTGCCGGCCGCTTAGACAAGACCTAGCAAGTGCTGCGGCGTTCGGGCGGGATCCGCACGGGTCGGCCGGCGTCCGTCACCCTGGCGTGACGAGTTTCGGCGGTTGCGATCAGCTCGTCTCCTCGGTGGATGCTGTAGCCGATGCGCAGCGATGCTCCGCGAACCGACTGGGCCCAGCACGTGACGTCGAGAAGATCGTCGAACGAGGCCGCCCGCTTGTATGCCAGCTCCACGTTCGTCACTGCAAAGTGGAGACCCTGGTCGACGTACTGCTTGTACGGCACATCGTGCTCGTCGAGAAAGAGAATGCGCGCAAGCTCCAAATAGCGCACAAAGTTCGCGTGGTGCACGATGCGCATGCCGTCGGTGTCGTAGAAAGGCACGCGGTAGCGAAGGGTCGAGGAGCGTGCGCCGGTAGGGGGTGCGGGTGCGGAGTCGGCCACCGTGCGATTCTTTCCCGAGCGCCGGCGCCGGTCAAGGCGACCGAGCCGCGAGCGCACTAGACTTCCCGAGATGTTGCACGTCGGAACGATCGAGATCCCGTTGCGCGAGCTTCGCTTCGGCTTCTCGCGCAGCTCGGGTCCGGGCGGCCAGAACGTGAACAAGCTCAACACCAAGGTGACCATGCACTGGAACGTGGAACGGAGCCCGAGCCTGTCCGAGGACGTGCGGCACCGCTTCGTCGCACGCTACGGTCGACGCGTTTCTCGCGATGGCGATCTCGTACTGACGAGTCAGCGCTTTCGTGACCAGGGTCGGAACGTCGGCGACTGTCTCGAGAAGCTTCGGGACATGCTAGAGGAGGTCGCGCGGGCTCCGCGGCCGCGGAAGCGGACCCGGCCGGGCCGTGCAGCGGTGGCGAAGCGGCTGCGCGAGAAGCGCAAGCGCTCGACCCTGAAGCGCGGCCGCCGCCCCGTCGGCGACGACGACTGAGTCACGTGGGACCGGGTCTTGTGGGACCCGGCCGCGGGCGTCCGCGGCCACCCACCTCCGCTCAGGCCTACGGCCTTCGCTGCGCGCGCCGCGTTTCCGCGGCGCTTGCATGGGTGCCAAGCCCCGTAGGGGGTTGCCGGTTCTCCACGGAATCTCAACTTGGGGACGGTCCTTAATCTTCACTTCTCTGGCCGGTTCCCAAGTTCAGTTCTGACCGCCGTCGCACCTCCCTGCAAGCGGCGCGGGCGGCGCCGCGCGCAGCGAAGGGCGTAGCCCTGAGCGGAGGTGGGTGGCCGCGGACGCCCGCGGCCGGGTCCCACATGACTTGTTCTGTCAGCGTAGGAGGGCTTCGAGGGCGAAGACGTGCGGGTCTTCCGCATCGATCTCGCGCAGCGCATCTGCCAGCCGTAGGGACGTACTCCTGGTTCGTGCCGCTCGGTCCAGAGGCATCCCTGACTTGTGTGGCGATCTCCATCAGCTCCGCGGGTCCCAGGAAGTTGTGGTTGGCAGGCGTGGCGACGTAGATCAGCCCGTCCACTCGCTCGCCGTCGCGGAACTCGAGCGTCACGTTCCGGCGCGCGTAGCCTCCGCGTTCTCGGTGGTCGAGCTGGTCGAGGGTGGCGGCGACGTCCTCGCCCGGCACGTGGTAGGCCATGCCCCAGCAGGTCTTACCCTCGCAGGGCACCAGTGTAACGACTCGTCCTGGCGCCCCTGGCACGCCCCGGTGGTCCGTCGAGCCTTGCCAGAAGCGTCGCTCCCAGCCCTCGATGAAGGCCGCCCGACGCTCACGGTGTGGGAACGCGGGACGCCAGACGAGCGAGCGTAGCCGAATATCCAGAGCGTATTCACGGGCTGTGCGATGTGGGTATCAAGCGGAACGCGCGAGGGTAGCGCGTCCGGCGGTCGGGTCGAGCATCCTGGCACTCTACATCCCAGAGGCCGCTCGAGATCCGCTGCGCGACTGGCGCAGACCTGACCCAGCTGACCGAGCTGTCCAACCACCCCGTGCGCAAGAGCCCGAGCACATCCAACATCGAGCCCTTTCTCGCGGAGGCGCGCGGCACCTGGTTGCGGGTTAGCGGCTTTCCTGGCGGTATCCCTCGGCGGCTGAGACGAAGGCGCGGAACAGCAGCTCGCGGTGCGACCCAGCGAGCTTCTCTGGATGCCACTGTACGCCGAGGGTAAACACGGGGCCCGGTGCCTCGACCGCCTCGATCGTTCCGTCCGGTGCACGAGCGGCGACGCGCAGGCTCGGACCGGCGTCTGCGATGCCCTGGTGGTGCAGGCTGTTCACGGGATCTAGGGGCTGGCCCAGGACGGAGGCGAGTCGGGTGCCCGGTTCGACCGAGATGGCGTGCCGCCCGCAAGATTCATCGAGCTTGTGCGGAGCGGCGGCCGGCACGTCGTTCGCGATGTCGTAGTGGAGCGCGCCCGCCTCGCGAAGGACCAGGAGCTGGGCGCCGTAGCAGATGCCAAGCACGGGCAAGTTCCGCGTGAGGGCTGCATCGAGCAGCGCGCGGTCGAACGCGAGCTGATCCTCCGGCGCCGGGTCGAAGCGCACGTGCGCGGGGTAGGGGACGGGGGGAGGGATGTCGTCGCCGCCCGGCAGCAGCAGCGCGTCGATTTTTTGGATGAGCGGTGCGGGATCGCTC
Source organism: Myxococcota bacterium (assembly GCA_965247115.1). Taxonomy (GTDB): domain Bacteria; phylum Myxococcota_A; class UBA9160; order SZUA-336; family SZUA-336; genus JAUXJB01. Next base: position 431,963 of record CBDFGR010000002.1, on the reverse strand, counting down.
GAGAGCGGCAGGTAGAGCGGCAGCGCGCCCGCGATCCCTAGCGCGCTGGCGTAGCTGGCATCGACGTAGTGATACCTGCGGCCACTTCTCCACCGGCCTCGATCGTCGAGGCAGGTAGGCATGCCGATGACGGGTCGCACGCCCGGAGAGTAGTCTTCTCCGCAAACGCCGCGAACGCGGCCCTTGCGGAGCAAGGCCCCCGGTACGCCTGGCACCGGGGGCCTGCCTTCGGGCGTGATGGCTGCTCTCAGCTCGGGGAGAGGCTGACCACTCTGCTGTTGTCCGTCTCCGGACGCGGGAGGCGCTCGGTGCCGAGTGCGCGCTTCATCTCCTCGAGCTCGCGGCGCGCACCTTCCAGACGTGCCTCGGCGCGGATCTGCTTCATGCGCTTCTGCAGACCCCCATCCTCGACCTCGAGCTCCACCCGGCCTTCTGCTTCCAGATGGCCGATGTGCTCGCGGACAGACTCGAGCGCGCGCATGTCGCCCTCCACGGACAGTCCCTCCAGCGCGTTCTGGATGCGGCGCCTGGCGCGGGAGCTGGCCAGCGAGGCGAGCATCCGCACCTTCTCGCGTTCGAGCGCCTGGATCTCGCTGCGGAACGTGATCAGGTTCTTGCGCGAGCTGTCGACCTCGCGCCGAACGGCGTCGAGCTCTCCCTCGGACCGCTCGAGGTCCCCTTGTAAGGAGTCCCGATGCGAGATGAGCGCGAGGGCGACCTCGTCGTCCGCGCGCTTCACCGCACGGTCGATGTCCTCGCGCACGCGACTGATCTCGCTCCGGCGCTCGCGAATCTCGGCGTGCAGCTTGTTGCGCATGTACAGAATCCCGGCCACCGCCTGCTTGAGCTGTGCGTAGTGGCTCATGCGCTCCTGGATGGCGCTCTCGTATACGGCTCTCGGGTTCTCGTGCTCGCGGTCCCGGATCCAGCTTCCAAACACGCCCTGGATGAGGCTCCTCACGCGCCGAAAAAACCCACGCGGTCGTTCGCTTGTCATGACTGTTCCTCCCCGTTCTTTGAAAGAATGATCTCCTCGTCGTCGCGCGAGCCCGGGCTGGGCCCGTTGTGACGGATCCGCACCCAGACCTGCGTTCGGGCGAGGTTCTCTCCCATCTCCACCTCGATGCGAGGCCGCGGAGTCTGGCTCGCTTCAAGCGAGTCGATGGCCGACTCCAGCACTTCGCAAAAGGCGGTCGCCAGCTGGCTTGCGTCGGCCCCGAATGCGGCCAACGCTGTCGAACTCCACGGACAGCCCGATCCCCCCGCGCTCCAGCCGCTCGCGTTGCGAAGCCAGGGTTTGCTCGAGGACGTCGGCAACGTTGAAGGCGGTGCCATGCGCCGAAGAAGCCTCCGAAGTGCCGCTGTCCGAGCCGCTGAAACGCTCGGCATCGGCAAGGGCGTCTCGGGCGAGCCGCAGGTTCACCGAAGAATCCGGGTCGTCACCCACGCGCTCGAGCAGGTCTCGTGCTTCCGAGGGCTTACTCGCGCCGCGGTGGCGAGCGCGGCGCCGCGGTGCCCGCCGCGCCTGCCGCTCGAGCTCACGCTCGGTCCAGTGCTCCCTCAGTCTGGGAGCGACGTGAAGACGCGAGTAGCGAGTCCACAGCTTGAGCCCCCAGCAGATCGCGACGACGACTCCCAGCGGCCGGACGATCCAGAGCAGGAGCAGCGTGACCCCGAGGTAGCGGACGAACTCCTCCCAGAAGGCGCTCCTGCGGGCCGCGTAGGCCTGCGCCCGCTTGTGAGCCTGATCGTGGCGCTCGGCCCTTCCCTCGAATCCCCGCTCCACTTCGTCGTCCCAATGACTGGACGTGTTCATGCCGGTGGGTAGAGCAAAGGCCGTGCCGTCCGGCAACGGCCTCGGCTGGCCTCCCTCCAGGCTCGGGGTGCAGCCCCTGAGCTTCAGGTGCTAGGTCGCGCCTGCAGCGTTGGTGCGCCTCTGAGAGCCGGGCAAGTCCCGATTCGATAGAGTCCGCCCGATCGAAGCTGGAGCACCAGATGAAGCGAATCCTTCTGTTTCTCCTGACAAACCTCGCCATCCTCATGGTGCTGGGGACCGTCTTCCAGCTGCTGGGCTTGGAGGGCGTGCTCGATGAGCGGGGCGTCGATCTGAACCTCGGTAGCCTGTTCGTGATGGCGCTCGTCATCGGCATGGGCGGGTCGTTCATCTCGCTTGCGATGTCGAAATGGGTCGCCAAGCGCATGACGGGCGCGCAGGTGATCGCTGACCCGCGGGGCGAGACCGAGAGCTGGCTGGTACAGAGGGTGCACCAGCACGCGGAGGCCGCGGGAATTGGCGCTCCCCAGGTTGCGATCTTCGAGTCCCCCACTCCCAACGCCTTCGCGACGGGTGCTCGCCGCAACAGTGCGCTCGTGGCCGTGAGCACGGGCCTGCTGCAGCGCATGCAGCGCGACGAGGTGGACGCAGTACTGGGACACGAGGTGAGTCACATCGCGAACGGCGACATGGTGACGCTTGCCCTGATCCAGGGCGTTGTGAACACCTTCGTGATCTTCTTCGCGCGGATCATTGGCCACTACGTGGACAGGGTCGTGTTCAAGACGGAACGTGGTCACGGCATCGCCTACTACGTGACCTCGATCATCGCGCAGCTCGTGCTTGCGGTGCTGGCCAGCGTGATCGTCATGTGGTTCTCGCGTCTGCGCGAATTTCGCGCGGATGCCGGCGGCGCCCGTCTGGCGGGGACCGGCAAGATGGTCGCCGCGCTGGAGCGCTTGAAGGCGGGAGCCGAGCCACTCCCCGATCAGCTGGCCGCGTTCGGGATCTCTGGCGGCCGCGCTGGCGGACTGCGCAGACTTTTCTCGACGCACCCATCGCTCGACGAGCGGATCGCCCGCCTCAAGGGAGCGACTCAGGGTTCTTAGAGTGAGTCAACAAGTGAAGATCAATGTTCCGCTCGGCTTGCGTATGGCTGCGCACGTTCATCAGATCACTTCTATGTGCGCTCGACAGCTGGGAACGTCTCGGAGCCGTGCATCTCGGGTTACGAGCGGTGCTCGGAGCACCTCGGCCAGCGCGAGATAGATTGCATCGTCCGCCGTCGCATTGTGGCGCAGCTCCCAGACCCGCGGCAGCAGGTCCGTGTGGGCGTAGCGCTGGAGATCGACTCCCAACGCGGTGCGTAGCGCGAGCGCCGCTACGCGTTCCGTGATCGCACCCCGCCGCGTCAGGCCGCGCAGAGCGTGCGTCACCTCGACGTCTATCAGGTGCGGAGCGTGGAGCGTTTCCTCTGGATCGTCGATCGCCCGCTGCAGGTAGGCGGCGTGCCCGGAAGGGACCACCAGGTGCACCAGGGCCGACGCATCTAGGACAAGCACTGCAGCTCAGTTGTCCTCATCGACGGGGAGCGGTCCGCGCTGCTCCCGAATGATCTCCTCCGGCAGCGTTCCGACATCGATCGGCTCGCGCTCCGAGAGCTCACGCAGCCACTGCTCCCGCGAGGGCCGGTCGACCTCTCTACGCAGGACGCGAAGCAGGTAGTCCGACAGCGACATCCCAGCCAGCGCGGCTCTCGCCTTTAGCTCCCGGTGGAGACCGTCTGGGACGTTCCTGATCTGGACCATTCCCATGCACAAAACATATCTACATGCGATCCGCATGTCCACTACTGCATCCCATACCGCTTCAGCTTCTTGTAGAGACACTCGCGCGTGATGCCCAGGCTTCGCGCGGTGGCGATGCGGCGCTGACCGTGGCGCTCCAACGCTCCGCGAAGCACCCAGGCTTCGAAGCGGGCCATGGTCTCCCGCAGGCTCTCCGAGGAGAGCTCGCCGGGCAATGCCGGCGAGACGTCGCGAATCTGGGGGGAGAGCATGCGGGCCGTCAGCTCCGCTTCGCCGGTCGCGTGAGCGATCATCCGTGCGACTTCGTTCTCCAGCTCGCGGACGTTTCCCGGCCAGGTGTAGGTCTCAAGCAGACGAGCGGCGTCTTCGGAGACGTCCCGGAGCGAGTCGTTGTCTGGACTGGCCTCGAGAAACTGGCGAACCAGCGGAACGATGTCCTCGCAGCGCGCGCGTAGCGGCGGCATCGAAATCGGGAAGACGTTGAGCCGATAGTAGAGATCGCGCCGGAACTCTCCGAGCTCCACCGAGTGCTCTAGCTCACGGTTCGTTGCCGCCACGATCCGCACGTCCACGCGCACTTCACGGGTAGCGCCGAGCCGGCGGATGACCCCTTCCTGGATGGCGCGGAGCAGCTTGACCTGAAAGCCGAGCGAGGTCTCTCCGATCTCGTCGAGGAACAGCGTGCCCCCGCTTGCCTGCTCGAAGTGACCAGCGCGCGAGCGGTTCGCTCCGGTGAAGGCGCCTCGTTCGGAGCCGAAGAGCTCGCTCTCGAGCAGCGTCTCGGGAAAGGCGGCGCAGTTGAGTGCGACGAAGGGCCCGCGGCGATTGCGACCCCCTTCGTGGACCGCGCGAGCGATCACTTCCTTGCCCGTGCCGGTTTCTCCCTGGATCAAGACCGTGGCCCGACTCCGCTGCGCCTTCTCGACGAGCTGCAGCACCGCGCGCATCGCGGGACTCCGGGCGGCGATGCGTTCGACGCCCCTCATGCGCGGCTCGCCAGAATCGCGCGGACGCAAGCTGTCCACTCGCGCGATCAAGTTCTCGCGGGCCGATGCGTTTCTCACCACGAGCTCTTCGACACCAGACCCGAAGAGCTCGGAGGCCTCCGGAAGCTCCTTGGTCTCGACCAGAGCGAGCACCGGGAGGCGATTGCGTCGCCGGCGCAGCCAACGCGCGGTATCCTCTCGTTCACCTCTCGCCTCCCAACTTCCAGCAGAGCCGAGCAAGCGGCATGCCGGCTCGGGACGCCGGGAGGCGCCGCCCGCGGACTCCCGCTGCGCGGGTGTTCACCAGATTCGGCCAATGCGCGACCGAAACTGCGCGCTTCTGCTTGACCGCCGCGGGCGCGGTGTGTAACGTGCCGGGCTCGATGTTGCGAACCGACCGACAGATTCTCCTGGAGAGGCTTAGCGGCCCGGTCGCCTGAGGGCGCCGGGACGATCCCTTTCTCTCCGTAGTCTGTCTGTTTCTCGAACAAGGTTCGCATACCATGAGCGTTTTCCACGCCTCCCAGCGCTGCTCGTTCTTCGGCCTCGCCCTTAGCGGCGGTCGTCGGCCCGATCACTGGCCTGCCGATGGCCGTAACCGCCCTGCAATCGCACGCGCTTTCCGAGCTTTCACCGAGTGAGGTCGGCGGCCCCGGGTCGACCGGCCGTGAGGAACGAAGATGACCGCAATGCCCAACCACAAGTACCAGCCCTTCGAGCCGATCTGGCTGCCGGATCGGCGCTGGCCAGGTCGCATGATCGAGCGCGCGCCGACCTGGTGCAGTGTGGACCTGCGCGATGGAAACCAGGCCCTGATCGAGCCGATGAGCGTGGAGCGCAAGCGCCGCATGTTCGACGGGCTAGTCGACGTCGGATTCAAGGAGATCGAGGTCGGCTTTCCGAGCGCCTCACAGACGGAGTTTGACTTCGTCCGCGAGCTGATCGAGAAGGATCGGATCCCCGAAGACGTCACGATCCAGGTGCTCACACAGGCACGCGACGAGCTCATCGGGCGCACCTTCGAGTCGATCCGAGGTGCGCGTCGCGTGATTGTCCACCTCTACAACTCCACGTCCGAGCTCCAGCGCCGAGTGGTGTTTGGTCTCGATCCCATAGGGATCGTGGGCATCGCGGTCCGTGGCGCGGAGCTGGTGCGCAAGCTCGCAGACGAGCTGCCCGAGATCGACATCGTCTTCGAGTACTCGCCGGAGAGCTTCACGGGCACCGAGCTCCCTTTCGCACTGGAGATCTGCGAGGCGGTCATGCAGGTATGGGGTCCCACGCCGGAGCGCCGCATGATCGTCAACCTACCGGCCACCGTCGAAATGGCGACACCGAACATCTACGCGGATCAGATCGAGGCCTTCGGTCGCCGTGTCGCCGGACGGGACTCCATCATCCTCAGCGTTCACCCGCACAACGATCGGGGTACGGCCGTCGCTGCGGCCGAGCTGGCCCAGATGGCCGGGGCCGAGCGTGTGGAGGGAACGCTGTTCGGCAACGGCGAACGCACCGGAAACGTCGACGTGATCACGCTGGCCATGAACCTGCACACGCAGGGCGTCGATCCTGGGCTCGACCTGAGCGACCTCTACGCGCTCCGACAGATCGCGGAGCATTGCACCCGTCTGCCCGTGCACCCGCGGCATCCCTACGCGGGAGAGCTCGTGTTCACCGCCTTCTCCGGGTCGCACCAGGACGCGATCAAGAAGGGCTTCGACGCCCGGGGTCGGGGCGGATCCGAGCGCTGGGAAGTGCCGTACCTGCCCATCGATCCGGCCGACATCGGCCGCAGCTACGATGCCCTGGTCCGCATCAACAGCCAGTCGGGTAAGGGTGGGGTGGCCTACGTGATGGAGGAGGACCACGGACTGCACCTACCGCGCCGCTTGCAGATCGAGTTCAGCCAGGTGGTCCAGAAGCTCGCGGAGAAGACCGGCACGGAGGTTGCGCCCGAACAGCTCTGGCAGGCCTTCGAGAGTGAGTACCTGGCGATGAGCGAACCCTATTCCTACCTGGAGCACCACGCGATGCCCGATCCGGACAATGCGGAGCGGATCGACCTCGACGCCAGGATCGTGGTCCACGGTCAGCCTCGGAGCTTGCGCGGAACGGGGAACGGGCCGATCGACGCCTTCGTTGCCGGGCTGCGGAGCGAGCTCGGGATCGACCTGCGCGTTGCGGACTACAGCGAGCACTCGCTCGGAGTAGGAGCGGACGCGTTGGCAGTAGCCTATGTCGAGGTCGCCACCGGATCCGGCTCCACGTCCTTCGGCGTCGCTCGCCACGCGAACATCGTACGGGCGTCGCTCGAGGCGGTGCTCAGCGCCGCCAACCGCGCCCACCAGAAAGCCCACCTCGCAAGCGCCGCCTAACCACAATCGCCGGAAAGATCACACAACCGCCGGAACCATGAACCCTGCAAGCGTCGCTAAGCGACGCGCGCAGCGAAGGGCGTAGCCCTGAGCGGAGGTGGGTGGGCCGCGGCCGCCCGCGGCCCGGGTCCCACAAGGCCGTCCGCGGCCGTTCCGCGGCCCGGGTCCCACAAGACTCACCGCTTCTTGCCCTTGCCTCGGCGCTTGTGCTTGCGCATCTGCTTGCGCTTCTGACGCCGGTCGTCGGCCTTTTGCGCCCGTGCGGCCCGGCGGTTGGGGGCGCCAGCGAGCCCCAGCTGCGCAGGGTCGAGTCCGCCGGGAATACCGGGAGTGCCACCGCCGAACATCTTGCCGAGTCCCGGCACCTTGCCAAGGATGCCGGGACCGGACTGGCCGATCTGTCCCATGAGCGTACGCATGGCGCCGAAACGCTCGAGCATGTCCGCCAGGTCGCGACGCTGCGTGCCCGAACCGCGCGCGATGCGCTCCTGGCGGGAGGCATCGAGGATCTCGGGTTGCACGCGCTCCCGAGCCGTCATCGAGAGGATCATGGCCTCGATCTTCTTCAGCTGACCGGACTCGAGGCTTGCACCTTCGGGGAGCATGTCGCTCATGCCCGGGATCTTCTCCACGAGCTCCTTGAGCGGACCCATCTTCTGCAGCATGCGGAGCTGGCTGAGGAAGCTCTCGAGGCTGAAGTTCCCGCGCAGCATGCGCTCGGCTTCCTTCTCGGCCTCCTCGACGTCCACAACCTCCTCGAAGTCCTGGATCAGACCCACGACGTCGCCCATGCCGAGGATGCGAGAGGCGAGCCCCTCCGGGCGGAAGGTCTCGAGTCGGTCGTTGCCTTCGCCCATCGTGATGCAGCGAATCGGGATGCCGGTGGCCGCGCGAATCGCGAGCGCTGCGCCCCCCCGCGAGTCGCCGTCCAGCTTGGTCAGGATCAGGCCGTTCAGCTCGAGCCGCTCCGCGAAGCCCTTGGCGACGTTGACGGCCTCGCGCCCCATCATCGAGTCGCACACGAGCGTCGTGAGCTCCGGCGAAGTGCGGGCGTGGATTCGCCCGAGCTCCTCCATCAGCTCAGCGTCGATCTGAAGTCGCCCCGCCGTGTCGAGGATCACGGTGTTCTTTCGCTTTTCGCGCGCGTAGGCGAGCGCCCTGGCACAGATCTCGGCCGCGTCCTCGCCCTCCGGGGCGAACACCTCCACGCCCACCTGCTCCGCGAGCACGCGGAGCTGCTCCCGGGCGGCCGGCCTTCGCACGTCCGCCCCGACGAGCAGCGGCTCCTCGCCCGCGTTCGTCAGGTGGAGGGCCAGCTTGGCGCAGGTCGTAGTCTTGCCCGTACCCTGCAGTCCGACCATCATCAGGACCCGCGTGCGCGTTGGAGCCGGCTCGATGGGCTCCTCGGCGCCCATCAGGGCAATGAGCTCCTCGTAGCATGCCTTTGTGAAGTGGTCTCCTGGTGTGATGTGGGCCTGGCGGCCTCGTTTGCCCGCCCGCAGCCTGACGCTCTCCCCCAGGCAGCGTTCACTCACCTTTTCCAGGAAGTCTCGAACAATGCCGAGGTCGACGTCCGCCTCGAGCAAGGAGATACGGACCTCGCGCAGCGCGTCCGCGATGTTCTCCTCGCTCAGTCGGGTGATTCCCTGGAACTTCTCGCGGGCGTTGCGGAATCCTTTGCTGAGGGTCTCAAGCATGCGCTCGCAAGCTAGCACAGCATGCTCGGTGGACCGTGGCGGGGCCGATTGCCAGTCGGGAGGTGCGTGTGCGAAAGTGTGCGGCGCCTAACTGGTGGAGTTGGGCACAAGCGGAGGTCTGAGATTGGCCACGAACGTCGAGGCACACATTACCGGCACCGTCTTCAGCATCGAGACAGCGGTGGGTTCAGAGATCAGCGCCGGCGACGTGCTGGTCGTGATCGAGTCGATGAAGATGGAGCTACCCGTCGAAGCGCCGTCGGGGGGGAAAGTCGCGGAGATTCGCGTCGAGGAAGGCCAGAGCGTGGAAGAGGGCGAGGTGCTCGTCACTCTCGAATGAGTGCAGCGACGCCTTCGCCGAGGGCTGGGCGCAAGGAGACGTAGGATGGGACTCGTAGACGGAAAAGTGGCGATCGTCACTGGGGCGGGCGGCGGACTCGGCTGCGAGCACGCGCTGCTACTCGCGAGCGAAGGAGCCTCGGTCGTAGTCAACGATCTCGGCGGCACCCGTGACGGCGCCGGCTCCGGTGCTGCCATGGCCGACACCGTCGTCGAGGAGATTCGAGGCGCCGGCGGCGAAGCGGCGGCCAGCTACGACTCGGTCTCGACGGTGGAGGGCGGGGAGAACATTCTCCGCACCGCGGTCAGTACCTTTGGTCGGGTCGACATTCTCATCAACAATGCCGGCATCCTGCGCGACAAGACGATGGCCAACATCGACGAAGAGACCTGGGACACGGTGATCGACGTCCACCTCAAGGGCACCTACTGCGTGACGCGCCCGGTCTACACTCACATGAAGGAGCGTGGGGAAGGCGGTGTCATCGTGAACACCTCCTCCACGTCCGGTCTGATCGGGAACTTCGGTCAGTGCAACTACGGCGCCGCCAAGGCGGGCATCGCTGGCTTTACGCGTTGCCTCGCGCTCGAGGGCAAGAAGTACAACATCCGCGTCTGGGGTCTGGTTCCGATGGCCGTGACCCGCATGACAAACGACCTGCCCGGCATGGACAGCGAACAGGCAGAGGAGCGCTTCGATCCCGCGCGGGTCTCGCCCGCCGTGCTCTACATGGTGAGCGACCTGTCGAAGGACAAGACGGGCAAGTTCCTGTTCGCCGCAGGCAACCGGGTCGCGGAGCTCAAAGTCGTCGGCTCCGACGGCTTCACCTCCGAGTCCGGCGTGACCCCCCAAGACATCGCCGCCAACGAAGACTCCATCTTCCTCCCCGACCAGAACTTCCGATTCGTCTAGCAAACCTCGCCCCCGGCGCTCGTCCAGCCACCCGCAAGCGCCGCCGAACGCGTCGCGCGCAGCGAAGGGCCTCCGGCCTGAGCGAAGGTGGGTGGCCGCGGCCGCCCGTGGCCGGGTCCCACAAGCCGCCCGCGCCCGAGTCCCACAACGCAAGCGCCGCGGAACGCGGCGCGCGCAGCGAAGGCCCTCGGCCTGAGCGAAGGTGGGTGGCCGCGGCCGCCCGCGGCCGGGTCCCACGGGACTAGCCAACCGGGTGATTCCCTGCTTCACTCCTCTCTGTGGCTGAAGCGGAGGTTCTGACCCCGGTACAGAAGACCGACCCGGAGCTCGGGGGGGCGCGGACGGCCGATGGAGTGACGGCGATGACGTCGCACTTCGGCTGGCTCGCGAGCCTGTTCGCGCGGCGCTTCTTTGCGGGCTTCCGCTTCTCCAGCGCCGACGCGGAGCAGCTTCGAGAGCTCGGCGAGCGGGGCAGCGTTGTCTACGTCATGCGCTACAGCTCGCGCCTCGACTACTTCCTGTTCAACTGGCTCTTTATCGCTGCCGGGCTCGAGCTGTCCGCCTTCGCGAACGGCATTCGCTTCTTTTACTACCGGCCGCTCTCCGAGGCGGTCCCGCTGCTGTTTCGGAGCATCACGGATCGACTGCGGCTCGGGAAGCGTGGTCGGCGCAACACCGAGCTCCTTCACCTGCGGCACCTGGTAGGCGAGGGCGGGAAGGCGTTTCTGTTCTTGCGCAGCGACAAGATGGGATCGCGGCTGCGGCGTCGCGCCAAGGCCGTGGTGGCCGGGCGCTCCGAGCTCGACTACCTGCGCGAGATCATCGACACGCGCTTCGTTCACCCTGGCTGCATCTCGCTGGTCCCGCTGACCCTGTTTTGGCGCAAGGGGGCTCGCCCCCAGCGACCCTTCCTAAACCTCTTCTACGGCGGGCCCGAGCGGCCGACCGACCTCGGCAAGCTGATCTCCTTCCTCTGGAACTATCGCAACCTGGCGGTGCGGGTCGGCTCTGCGATCGACCTGGGAGCGTTCGTCGACGAGCACCGGGCCGACGGGCGCGACCGCGTGATCGTGCAGGTGCGGCGCTCGCTCTTGATCTTCCTGCGCCGCGAGGAGAAGCCGATCCTCGGGGCTGCCCTGCGTAGCTTCCAGCGCATTCACGACGCGGTCATGGGGAATCCCGCCGTGCGCCGGGCCGTTGCGGAGGCGGACGCCACGGGCTCTGGCGGCATGCTCGGTGCCGAGACACGCGCCCGGCGCTACCTGCGCGAAATTGCTGCCAACCAGAGCCCGACCATGCTCGCGGTCCTGAGTGTAGTCGTGGGGGCAATCTTCCGGCGCGTGTTCGAACGCTTCGTCGTTCACGACATCGAGCGCATTGTCGAAGCCGCCAAGCTCCACCCGCTCGTTCTCGTTCCAAGCCACCGGAGCCACTTCGACTACATGATCCTCTCGTGGCTCTTCTATCAACACCATCTGGTGCCGCCACACGTGGCGGCGGGTATCAACCTGGCCTTCTTTCCGCTCGGGTCGATCTTCCGGCGCGCCGGGGCCTTCTTTCTGCGCAGAAGCTTCGAGGGCGACCAGGTCTACGCCGCCGTGTTTCGCAGCTACGTGCAGCTCCTGATCAAGGATGGGGCGAGCCAGGAGTTCTTCATCGAGGGGACCCGCTCGCGCACTGGCAAGACGCTGCAGCCGCGGCTCGGCATGCTCGGGATGACACTGGAGGCCTACGCCCGAGGCGCGCGCCGGGAGCTCTACCTGGTGCCGGTCGGCTTCACGTACGAACGCCTCGTCGAAGAACGCAGCATGAGCGAGGAGCGTGACGGCAAATCGAAGCGCGGGGAGAACCTGCTGCAGCTTTTCCAGGCCCGGAGTGTGCTCCGCAACCGCTTTGGCAGCGTGATCGTTCGCTTCGGCGAGCCGCTGCCGGTGTCGCAGTACGTCTCCCGCTACGAGACCGACTCTTCCGAAGACAAGGCGCCCGAGCTGCGTGTGGCCACCGAACGCCTGGGGATCGAGATATCGCGCCGAATCAACGAGCTGATCACTGCGAGTCGGACTTCCGTGGCTGCGGTCTCACTGCTCGGGAGTTCAGTTCAGGCCGTGCGCGAGGCGGACTTCGTGGAGCGCGTGTGCGAGATCGACGCGTTTCTCCGCCTACTCGAGGTGCCGCGTACGCTGCCCTTTGAACAGTGTATGACCCGGGGGCAGCCCGAGGCGACTGTGGACCTCCTGCTCAAGAGCGGCCTGGTCTCGCGCACGCCCTCGCGAGGTGGCACGGTGCTAACCATCTGCGAGGGGGGGCGTGGATCGCTCGACTACTATCGCTCTACGATCCTCTCGTCTCTTGCCTGGCCTGGGGCCGTGGCGCATGCGCTGCGCGAGCCGCGCCAGCGCTGCGAGGTCGTCGAGACCGCGTCTGGTTGGCTCGAGCTGCTGCGCTTCGAGTTCTTTCCGTTGGAAGGGGAGCGGCGCACGCAGCGTCTGGAGCAGATCGTCGATCACATGCTCGAGCGCGGCTGGCTTCGCGAGCGCGAGGACGGCTGCCTCGAGCAGAGCCTCGAGGGCGCGGGCTGGATCGAGTTCCTGCGCGCGCAGCTCGCTCCTCTCCTCGAGTGTTACAACGCGCTATTCACGGCCGTAGCTGCTGCGAGCGGCGAGGGGCAGGGCGATGCGTTGCTCTCCGCGGCCGAGTTGATCCAAGCAGAGTATCTCGCGCTCGGAGAGGCCCGCTTCCCCGAGGCCATCTCGCCGGTGACAGCGAGCAACGCTCTCACGTTGCTCGTCAAAGAATCGGTCCTGAGCAGTGATGGCTCGCCGACTCGGCGGGAGGCGAAGTTCCGACCAGGAGAGCGCTGGGACGAGCTGCCCCAACGCCAGCTGCGGTTGGCGCGAGCCCTCCAGACTCCTTAACCTCGGAGCGCCATGGCTCTCGGTGCGCGTCGCTCAAAAGATGGCACGCAGGTGCTCCGTTTCGGCTTTCCCAAGGGATCGCTGCAGGACAACACGGCCAGCCTGTTCGAGCGCGCTGGCTATCGTGTGTCCTTCCCGGAGCGCTCGCTCTATCCGAGCATCGACGACCCCGAGATCGAGTGCGTACTGATTCGCGCGCAAGAGATCGCGCGGTACGTCGAGGCTGGAGCGTTGGATGCCGGAATCACGGGCTACGACTGGATTGTCGAGAACCGTGCCAAGGTGAACGAGCTGGCCGACCTCGAGTACTCGAAGCAGAGCTTTCGACCAACGCGCTGGGTGCTCGCCGTTCCCGAGGACTCGGACATCCGGAGAGTCGCCGACATCGAGGGCAAGCTGATCGCGACCGAAGGCGTGGGCCTGGTCCGCGCATGGCTGAAGAAGCAGGGCGTGAAGGCCCGGGTGGAGTTCTCCTGGGGCGCGACGGAGGTCAAGCCGCCCCTGCTCGCCGACGCCATTGTCGAGGTAACGGAGACGGGCTCCTCGCTGCGCGCGAACGAGCTGCGGGTCGTCGCAACGGTCATGGAGAGCACCCCGCGGCTGATCGCGAACAAAGCCGCTAGCCAGGACCCCTGGAAGAAACGCAAGCTCGAACGTCTCGCCCTCATGCTGAACGGCGCCATCAACGCGGGCGGCAAGGTGGGCCTGATGCTCAACTGCCCGAAGGAGCAGCTCTCCAAGGTCGTCGAGCTCCTCCCCGCACTCGCCTCCCCGACCATCTCCTCCCTTGCAGACGGCAAGATGGTAGCCATCAACACCATCATCGAAGAAGCCGTCGTCCGCGAGCTCATCCCCGACCTCTTCGACGCCGGTGCCAGCGGCATCGTCGAGTTCTCCATCAACAAAATCATCTACTAGTCTTGTGGGACCCGGCCGCGGGCGGCCGCGGCCACCCACCTTCGCTCAGGGCTGCGCCCTTCGCTGCGCGCGCCGCCTCCCGCGGCGCTTGCCGGGTGCCTCCACGCCACGCAGGGCAGGGAGTCGGAGGTCGGGAGACCCTCCTCCTGGCGGACTGTGGTAGCGGTACCCGAAGCGAGCCAATGCGCCTGAACACGCAAGGAGCGGAGTCCGCCAGGAGGAGGGTCTCCCGGCCTCCGATGGCCTCCCGTCCTACGCCTACCGCCCGATCTCCCGCAGCCCGCTAGCTTCCCACTCCTTCGACAATTGCTTAAGCCTCCGGCTGAACTCGTCGAAGTCGTCGTCGAAAGACAGGATGATCTCGGTGGTGCGCGGGATGTCGTCGCCGGAGAGCAGGCCCCGGTAGCGGTTCAGGTTCGCGAGGATTGCCTCTGCCACCTTGAGCGCTCGCTTCTCCGTCTTGATCAGCGGACTCTGGAGCGTATAGACGTTGTTGCGGCCCCACAGGCTCTCATCGCGCACGATCGCGATCTCACGGTAGATGCCATGGATCGGGTCGAAGTTGTACTCGACGCGGACCTCTTTGAAGATGTCCGAGTTCCCGGTGTAAAAGCCTCGCTCCTTCTCGACCTTGCCGAGCTGTCGGCAGCGCGGGCAGTAGAAGGTGTCGCCGTGATTGAGAAGGAAGACGCCCTTGGCGTAATCCTCACAGTCGGTGTTCTCGCAGTAGCCGACTCCGCGCTTCATTCTCGCCATCTCGCTCGACCTCCCAGTGGACTTCCGTCCTGCTGCCTCGATCTTCCTACGTCCGCCTCGGGGATTTCGGTGGATGGATGGGACGGCTTTCGGGGTCTTCCCCGTCAATCCTCGCCATCCGAACCAGACGAGGTCGAGCAGCCTCACGCGCTGTCACCCCCGTCGGCCTCCGGTGCGCCCGCAGCCGTCAAGAGAGCATCCAACATCCGTGCCAGTGCGGTCTGCACCGCCCCTACACGATCTTGCTTGGCCCTCTTGGGACTGCCGCCTGCCGCCCTGTTGCACGTTTCTGACACCCGTCGCCCCGAACCGGGTGAGTCGCGTCCCACCGTGAAATGGAGGTCAATCCCCCACTTCGGCTCCGACGCCTCCGTCGAGGTCTTGCCCTGACCAGAGTTCAGCGAGCTGGGAGACTGGGGGGCCTGACCTGAGTGGAGGGAATGCGTCGGGGACGAAGCCGCGACAACCCCTGCGGGTGTAACTCGAACTTGCCGGCGTTGTCAAGTCAGGCGAGTGGACAGCCTGTGACTATCTCTCGACGCTCTCCAGCTCCTGGAGCAGCGCGCGGCGCCGAGCTCTCAGGTGGATGGCGTAGGCCATCAGCGGGACCAGCACGACGACGTATGCAGCGATCACGTAACCCATCACACTTGTCCAGTAAGCTGTGTCGCGCGAGAGCGGACTTGCTCCTCGACGCATGCGATCTCGAGCCTCTGCGCGGTCAGGTAGAGGTAAAAGACGAGGAAGGTCAACATGGCCACAGCGATCGTCAAGACCATCTCGGTTGGGAGCTGGCTGCGCGCTGGATTCTCGGGGTGCAAGGTGCTGCCTTGCGCGATGTCGACCGCGTAGTAGACGAATGGAATCCCGGCCGTCCCGACGATTCCGTAGACCGAGGCAAACGTGCGAGCGCTGTCGCTGCCGTAAGCCAGACCCCGGAGGAACAGGTAGGCCACGTACACGAACCAGAGCACCAGGATCGAGGTCAGCCGGAGATCCCAGACCCACCAGTGGCCCCAGATCGGCTTTGCCCAGATCGGGCCCGAGAGCAGGATCAAGGTGCAGAACAGGACGCCCACTTCAGCCGAGCACAGCGCGAAGCGATCCCAGCTCTGCTTGTGGGTGCGGAGGTAGCCGACGCCTCCAACCGCGGTGAGGATGAAGCCCAGGTAGGCCGCAGGGGCGCAGGGCGCGTGGACGTAGACGATCTTCTGCACGACTCCCTGGACCTTCTCGAGCGGTGCGTAGAACGCGACCATCCCCAACCACACGATGCCGAGCAGCAGGGCCACCGGCCCCGTGATTCGGGTGGAGCGGATCGCGCGCTCCTCGTCGCTCGCGAACCAGGCGATCAGGCCGACACCGGCGATTCCCAGGATCACGTTTCTCAGCAGGGGGAGGAGCTCGGTCTCCACCAGTCAGTCCTCCAAGACGTAGTCGAACACAAAGTAGCCAATCCAGACGAAGATCCAGTCGTACAGAACGAGGACGAACCAGGCGAGGCCGGAGATGGCTCCGCCCTCGAGCGCGGTCTCCGTCATGCGGGAGGTCATCACGAGCAGCGGGAGGACCAGGGGAAAGAGCAGGATCGGAAACAGGAAGTCACGGAACCGGACAAACATCGACATGGCAGACAGCAGCGAGCCCAGCGCGCTCAGCCCCGTGGCGCCGAGTAGTGCTATGCCGAGCGCGGCAGGCAGCGCAGGTCCCCACTCGACGTCCAGGAAGACGCTGAAGAGGATCGCGGTCCAGACTTGAAGACCGAAGAGCGCGATCAGGTTCGCGACGGCCTTGCCCAGGAAGACCCAACCCCGGTCGCACGGCGCCTGCATGAGCAGGCTCACGGCTCCCTCGTCCGTCTCGGCCTGGAACGAGCGTGAGAGTCCGAGCAGCGATGTGAACAGGAACACAATCCAGAGCAGCGCCGGAATCCAGTCGGCGCGCGCACCTCGGGAGGAGGGCAGGGTGAGTCCCAGCAGGACCACCACCAGAGCGGCGAACACCGCCATGTGACCGAGCCGGTCGCGGGTGCGCAGGTCGAGCAGCAGATCCTTGCCGAGGACGGCCGCTGCGACGCGCGGACCCGGCTGGCTCACGGGGTCGAAGCACGGCAGGGCGCCAGCCTGCCCGCCGCCAGCTCGATCGTGCGATCGAACAGGCCTGGGTGCTCTCCCGCGCCGTGCTGGGCCGCCACCACCGTATGGCCCCGCTCGCGTTCAGCGGCGAGCAGGGCTACCAGGCGGCGAGCTGCCTCCGCGTCGAGTCCGTTCCACGGCTCGTCGAGCAGTAGCACCTCGGGGCGGGTCAGGAGCGCACGCGCGATCGAGGTACGGCGCCCGTAGCCCTGCGACAGCGTGCGGACCCGCTGCCCGGCGACCGCTTCCAGGTCGAGCTCGTGAAGAGGATCGAGGCCAGTGGTGGCGTCATCGACGCTGATCCCGTGAAGGCGTGCCACGAAGCGCAGGTTCTCCTCGACGGTGAGCTCGCCGTAGAGAGCCAGCTCCTGGCCAACGAAGCCGACCCGTCCCCGCGACGCCGCGGCTCCGCGGCCGAACGGATCGCGGCCGTGGATCGAGACGCGACCGCTCGTGGGGCGTGTCAGCCCGGCCAGGATTCGCAGCAAGGTGCTCTTCCCCGCTCCGTTCGGACCGGCGACGAGGGTCACCGTGCCCGGTTGGATCTCGAGGGAGAGGCCGCGGAGCGCCGCGACCCTCCCGTAGTGTTTCTCGAGCTCCTCGACCTGGATCACAACGGCCTGCCGCAGGCAGCGCAGAACTTGTCGCCTTCCCGCGCCTGATGCCCGCACGTGCAGCGTGGCTCCTCGGCCGGCAGAGTCTTGCCTCGGGTCAGGCCGCGTCTGCGTGCCAGCGAGCGGACGGCTTCTCCGGTGAGCTCCGCGCGTAGCCGGTCGCGGTCTTCGACGGACAGCTTCCCGGTCTCGAAGTCGAAGTCGAGGTCCGAGAGCGCGTCCTGCAGGGCTCGCTTCTCCAGCTCCCCAGGAGCCTGAGCGTCGACCACCGGCTCCGTGGCGGCCATCGCGACCGGACGTCCCACCACGTAGAGGCTCACGCCCGCGAGCAGGGCCACGAGCAGGACCGTCGACCAGACGGGCGGGGCCGGAGAAGGGGAGAGGGGCGAGACCCGGAGTGGGTATCGGGTCCCGGGCTCGAGCTCGAAGCCGAGGAAGGCGAGGTAGATGACGTCGCCGCTGCGCGCCGGTCGTGCGGGGTGGAGGGTCCCGGCGTCGACGGCAATCCCGAAGTCCTTCAAGTAGAGCTCCAGGCGTTCGACGCGAGGGGCGCCATCGGGCCAGCCGCCAGCTGCCGCGGTCGGCTGCAGCGCACCGACCTCCGTCTCCAGCATCCCGTCCAGAGGAAGCTCGTAGCGCAGACGCACTTCGCTCTCTCCCGGCAGCAAGGGTCCGCGCAGCTCGGCGCTGCCGTCGACGATCGACACGCCCTCGGCGAGGCGGCCCAGGGCGGCCCGGACCTCTCCGTGTCCGGGCGCCAGAGGCATGCGCAGGAGCGGCGGCTCACCAGCCTCGACGACGACGACTCGCGAGTCGCCGTTTCGCACCGACAGGCTCTGGCTCACCTGATAGACACCGGCCTCACGCTCGATGACCCAGCTCAGCAAGGGCGCGCTGAGGGCGGTGGCGTCCGTGGTCCGATCGTAGATGTGGAAGACGAGCGGGGCCTTGCTCGGAGCCTCTCCCGCTCGGAACGACACGGTTCCCCCGGGGAACGAGATCCCGTCGTAAGACGCCGCTACGAGATAGGCAGCGGGCTCCGGCAGATCGACGAAGTGGAAGCTCCCCTCGGTGTCGGTACGCACGCTGCTGCGAATCGGCTCGTTGTCCTCGGTCAGTCCCAGGAGCCGCACCTCGAGGTCGGAGGCGACGTCCGGTCGCGTAGGGTGGATTACCGTGCCGCGAATCTCTGCGGCACCGGTCGTCAGCGGAAGGGCCGCGACGGGGAGCATTGCAGCCAGCAGGAGGGCTCTGCCTCGGGAGCCCCTCAACTCTCCGTCCGGCCACCGAGCCGCTTCGGAAGCGGCCATAGCAGGAGCGTATTGCCGAACACGAAGACGAAGCCGCCGATCCAGATCCAGTTCACCAGCGGGTTGATGTAGACCTTGACCGCGACCGAGCGGTCGGGCTCGATGCCCACGAGGATCACGTAGAAGTCCTCGCGCAGCGTGCTCCAGACGGCGGGGATCGTCGCGGGCTGCTCTTGCTGGTAATACATGCGCTTCTCGGGCAGGAGGATGCCGAGCGGGCGCCCGTGCCCGCTGAGCGCGAGGCGCGCCACCGCTCCGGCGTAGTGGGGGTGCGTGACGGGTCGGCTCTGTCGGTACTCCAGGTCGTATCCGTTCAGGCTCCAGACCTCGCCTGGACGCATGAGCTTGGTCTCCTCCAGGTTGAAGGCGGCTCCTGCAAAGCCCACGAACATGAGGATGACCGCAAGGTGAACGATGTAGCCGCCGTAGCGGCGCTGGTTGCGGCGCATGAGCTCGAGGAACGCGCGTCCCACGTTCTCGCCCCGGCGCATTCTCGCTCGGATGCCGCGCTGGTACTCCTCGCCGATGGTGGCGGCAGAGAACGCGCAGAGCGCCCAGAACGCGCACGGCCAGAAGCGCCGCACGCCGAGGCCCCAGCTCACGGCGGCCACCGCGAGAGCGATCAGAGAGGGCCAGAGGAAGCTCTTTCGCAGGTTGATCCAGGTTGCGCGACGCCACGCGATGAGCGGTCCGACGCCCGTCAGGAACAGCAGGAAGAGCGCAAGCGGTCCCGCAAAGCGGCGGAAGAAGGGCGGGCCAATCTGCACGCGCGCGCCGGTCAGCGCCTCGGAGAACACGGGGTAGAGCGTGCCGAAGAAGACGATCGAGAGGAGCGCCATGAAGGCGTAGTTGTTGAGGAGAAAGCTCGCCTCGCGTGAGACCACCGAGTTGAGCTTGTTCTCGCTGCGCAGCAACGGGAGGCGCCAGAGCACGAGCGCGGCGAAGCCGAAGGCGATCAGCGCGACGTAGCCGAGAAACAGCGTACCGAACCAGCCCGCGTTCGCAAAGCTATGTACCGACTGCACGACACCGCTACGTGTAAGGAAGGTGCCGAACACACAGAGCGAGTAGGTCAGCCCGATGAGTGTGATGTTCCAGATCTTCAGCATCCCGCGCTTCTCCTGAATCATCACGGAGTGGAGGAACGCGGTGGCTGCCAGGAAGGGCATGAGCGACGCGTTCTCCACGGGGTCCCAGGCCCAGTAGCCTCCCCAGCCGAGCACCTCATATGCCCAGCGGCCGCCCAGCATGATGCCGACCCCGAGGAAGAACCAACCGGTCAGCGTCCAGCGTCGGGTTGCGCGGAACCAGTTCTGTCCCAGCTCGCGCGTGACAAGGGCAGCGACCGCGAAGGAGAAGGGCACGGAGAACGCGATGAAGCCCGTGTAGAGAATGGGCGGGTGGATCAGCATGACGGGATGTTGGAGCAGCGGGTTCATGCCCGCGCCGTTCGAGTAGGCCTCGCCGGGAGGGAGCGGGTCGAAGGGGTTTGAGACGAACGCAACCAGGCCCAGGAAGAAGAGGACGTTCGCCATCATCGAGACGATCACCCAGGGCATGAGGACCCGGTTGCGGTGGCGGTTCTGACGTACGACCAGGAAGCTCATCAACCCCAGCATCCAGACCCAGAGCAGCAGCGAGCCGTCGTGTCCTCCCCAGAGCGCGAGCTTGAACGGCCAGGGCTGCTCCCGGGTAGAGATCTGTGCCACGAAGGCCAGGTCGAAGCGGTCGCCGATGAGCGCGGCCTCCAGTCCGAGCATCGCGAGCGAGAGCAGAACGAAGAGCGCAACGACGCTGCGTTCGGCGCTGCGCTGCCACTGGGGCGCGTTCCTGAAGACGCCGATCAAGGCGGCCGCCGTCGCATAGACGGCGAAGAAGATCGCCAGGAAAAGCGAGTACTCACCCAGCGTCACGAGCAACGTATCGTCCCCCACACCCGCCGGGAAGCTCGGGGCGCACCCCCGCTCCTCAGGCTTCGGTTTCCGTCTCGGCCTCGTACTTGGAAGGGCACTTCGCCATCACGCGCTCCGCGAGGAAGGTCTGACCCTCGAAGCGCCCCTCGACCACGACCTCCGCGCCGTCGCGGAAGAGATCGGGCACGTCGATCCCGAGGAAGCGGACAGGCAGCGTCTCCACAGGCTCGGCGTCGGCGATCGCGAAGTCGACGTGGCCCGCTCCCAGGTTCTTTGCAATCGAGCCACCTACCACGAAGCCGTGGACGCGCAGCTGCTCGCTGCCGCCATTCCCCCCAGGTGCGTGCACCATGTACTCGCTGACGCTCTTGTAGTAGCGAAACGCCCCGTCTTGCGCGGTGCCGCTCGCGATCACCCAGATCAAGCCGGCGAACGCGGCCAGGCTCGCGAGTGCGATCTGCACGCCCTTGTTCATCTGGGGAGGCTACCTTCCGTGGTCTGGAGCAGCAAGGAGCCGGACTGGTGGATGTCGAACTCGCGTACGATGCGGACGGGCCGAAGCAATTCCCGCGCGACGGTCTGGCGGAGGTGGCCATCCTTGGCCGCTCCAACGTGGGCAAGTCCACCTTCCTGAACGTGCTCGTGGGCCGTCGCCGACTTGCGCGCACCAGCCGACGTCCAGGCAAGACCCGGCGGATTCACTTCTACCGACTCGACTCCTCGGCGTATCTGGTCGACCTCCCGGGCTACGGCTACGCGGCGGTGGCCCGCGTGGAGCGTCGCTCCTGGCGCGGGCTCGTCGAATCCTACCTTCGGGGCACACGCGCAGCGCTGCGCGGCGCCCTCTTGCTCGTCGATCCGCGGCGCGGCCTGCAGTCGGAGGAGCTCGACCTGCTCGATTGGCTCGCTGCGGAAAAGATCCAGGCGCGGGTGATCCTGACGAAGATCGACAAGCTCAAAAAGGGAGAGATCGCGCGAGCGCTCGAGCAGGTCGCGTCACGGACGAGTCTTCCAAGAGAACACCTGGTGGCCGTCTCGGGAAAGACGGGCAGGGGACTTGCTCCCGTAGGCGCCTGGATGCGCTGCTGGACTGAGCTCGAGATCCGTCGACCCGACGGCACACCGCTGCTCGACTGAGCTGCGTTAGCGGAAAAGGTCGTGCTCGGGGTCGCGCAGCAGGTCGGCGAGGCTTCCGTCGCCCCCGACGGGGACGCCTTCGATCCAGACGGCGGGCAGCCCCGCCTCCTTCTCCATCAGGATGCCAGCTGCCGCGGTCAGCTGGTCCGCGTATGCCATCACGGTAACGACGAGCTCGCGGCCGCGGCGGTCGGTCTGGCCGGTGAAGTCCCGCAGGGGCGCGAGCCCGGCCACGCCGATCGCGACGTCGACGAGCCCCTCGCGCCAGGGCCGACCGAAGGTATCGGAGATGATTACGCCTCGGCCCGGCCCGAGTGCACGCCGGATGAGTTCGGCGGACGCGTCGGGATTCTCCGGTAGCAGGATCGCCACCTCGTCGTCAGGAGCGTTGGAGAGATCCACGCCGGCGTTCGCGCAGGTCAGCCCATGGTGCGTCTCGCAGATCAGGACGCCTGGCACCGCGCGCAAGATGCGGCGGGACTCGCGCAGGATCAGCTCGACCTGCCGGGGGTCCTTGTCGACCTTGGCTGCGAGCTCGCGCGCGCGGGAGGAGGGCTCTACCTCGCTCAGTCGCACAAGGCGACCCTCCGCCTTGGAGACGATCTTCTGCGCGACCACCAGCACACCGGGCCCTGGGGGAACGCGCTCCGCGAGGAGCGTTGCGACGTCCGTTCCCGGAGAGATCTCCGGTACGCCTTCGATCGCCTGAAGGCGGATGCTCATCGCACGAAGCTCCGCAGGACGTCTCGTGTCTGACACGGGACGCCGGAGGCGAGTACCCGGAGGGCGTCCTCGGGCGTGTCCAGGTCAACGCGCGACAGCTCGTCGAACGAGTCGAGCTCGAACGCGCGCAGCCCAGCCTCGCGGGCGGCCTCCGCGTGACGGGCGGCGCTGTCGGGACCGAAGCGGGCTGGAATTCTGCGCGGGGGTCGTCGCAGCAAGAGCGCGGTACCAGCGTCTGCCGAGGGCACGAGGACGACCGGGTGCTCGAGCCCCGCCTCGATCACCTGGTCGACGTCCGCGGCCTGCAAGAGGGGAAGGTCGCCCAGGGCGACCAGCAGAGCCTCGAAGCCTGCGGCCTCGAGCTCGTCCGCGGCTTGCTCGATCGCCTCGTTCAGCCCCGGGTCGGGTGCGCGCATACGGACGTCGGCCCCCGCCGCGCTCGCGACGGCGGCGACCGCCTCGTCGTCCGTCAGAACGCCGACGTAGTCGACCGCACTCGCGGAGCGCAGCGCGTGGAGCACATCTGCGAGCAGAGCGTGCAGGATTTGCTCCACCTGGACGTCGGAGTAGGCGGCGCGCAGGCGACCCTTGGCGCGCGTGAAGCACTTGAAGGGCACGACGGCGGCGACCTTCACGCGCTCCACCCTGCCAGCTCGAGCACGGCTGCGGCCAGGTTGGCCGCGACCTTCGCGTCTTTCATGAGCGTGTCTTCGACTCGCACCGCGAGCCCGAGGGCCTCGATCTCCGCTGCCAGCAGGGCATCTGCGCGGTCGATCACAAAGCCGCTGATGAGGTCGCGATACAGCTTCGCCACGCCCAGCGCGGAGACCTCCGCGCCAACGGCAGGCAGCAGACGGTCGGCCGGGCCCTTGACCGGACGACCGCCGATGATGGGGCTGATGCCCACGGCGCAGCGTCGGGTCTGGAGCCGTTCGCGCACGCCGGGCAGCGCGAGGATGGTGCCGATGGAGACCACCGGGTTACTGGGGCAGATGAGCAGGATCTCTGCAGCATCGAGCGCCTCGAGCATCTCCGCGGTCGGCCGCGCGGCCGCCGCCGCGCGGAGATCCACCTCCCGCAACTCCGACGGCGCGCCGTCGCGGACCAGGTATTCCTCAAAGTCGCTCACGCTGCCATCGGCGGCGACGATGCGGGTGGGGGCGGGATCGTGGGTCATCGGCAGGATCTCGACCTCCACTTGGAAGGCGCTGGCGAGCTCGGCACAGACCTGTGTCAGCGATGCGCCCTCGCGCAGACGAACGCTCCGCTGCACGTGCGTGGCCAGATCTCGGTCGCCGAGCGCGAACCAGGTGTCGTCGCGCAGTCGCCCGAGTGCCTCGAGGCAGTGAAAAGTCTCGCCCTCGAAGCCCCAGCCCGTCTCCCTGTTCACGATCCCTGCCAGCGTGTAGGTCACGATGTCGAGGTCCGGGCAGACGCGCAGGCCAAAGAAGTCGCGGTCATCGCCTGTGTTCACGACCGCGGTTACCTGGTCGGGGGGGACGACCTGGACCAGCCCTTCGAGAAAGCGGGCGGCACCCACTCCACCAGCAAGGGCGACGACGGGCCGACCCACCGGGCTCAGCGCTCGGCGTTTCCGCGCAACGCCGCGAGCTCCGACTCCTGCCGCGCCAGGCGCTCTGCGAGCTCACGCAGCTCCAAATTCGTGGTCACCTCGGAACCCTCCCACTCGCCCTCGCTGATCAGGTCCTTGAGCGACTCGCGGTCCCGCTCGATGGAGGCCTCGAGCTCGGCGATGGCGCGCACGTCGATCTCACGGCGGGGAGGGGTCGCCGGTGGCGGGCTCTGCACCGCAGGCGGGCTCTGCGTCGCCGGTGGCGGGCTCTGCACCGCAGGCATCGCCTCGTTCACCGTTCGAACAGGCGCGCTCCGCGCGGCCAGCGCGCGCTCGCGGCTGCCCCGGTCGGAGCTCAACAGACGCCTGCTCGACTCGAACCGTTCCGGGACGAGCTCGCGATCCGTCGTGTAGTGCACGACCCCAGAGTCGTCTACCCACTGATACAGCCCCGTTGCGGGCTCGTCGGGGGTGGAGCAGCCGGTCGCGCCCCCGAGGACAAGGGCGAGCACGAGGCGGGGCATGAGCCTGGGTTCGAGAATCTTCGCCGCCTCCAGCTTTGCGTGCGCCCGAAGTCCGCGCGCCTGCGGCGGATTCTAGACGTGGGGGGGAGACTGTCAAGCACGTGGCAGCGTGTTCCCCGAGAGCTTGTGCGCAGGTTCACGAGCGTGCCAGTGGTCGTTCACATCTCTGTTGCAGGTGGCTGAAACAGGGCATTTTTTGCCGTCGCGACGCGGCACGGCGTTTGCTCATGACCTCGGGCATGCTCGCGGCCCTTCACCTGCTGCTCCTCCCGGTCTGGCTCGCGGCCCCATCACCCGCTCCACCGACCAGCGTCGCGATCCACGGCGAACGGGTCGTGCTGGGCACGGAGCGGGGTCTCTACCAGAACGGTAGCGATGGCTGGTCACTGATCCTGGCGCGCGGAGGGGTTCGAGACCTGGCGCGCGCGAACGGGCACTTGTTGATCGCGACCGCCGCGGGGCTCTACCGCTGGCGAAGCGACGCCGACTGGCCTGCGGAGATTCCACTCGGAGTGGGGGCGCGGGTCCGCGCCGTGGCGAGCGACCGTCAGGATACCGAGTGGGTCGCCACGGAGTCGGGCCTGTACGCGCGAGCCCAAGGTGCGGCGAGCTTTCAGCGCGAGGTGTCGCTGCCCGGCGGGGCCGTCACGTCCGTGCGCGCGTCCTCTGCGGGGGTGTGGGTGGCCATGCAGGGGGCCATCTGGCGGCGCGGCGAGGGTCCAGCCTTCGAGCGCGTACTGCGCGGACTCGAGGAAGGCTGGTGGGAGCTGCGTGCCGCCGTCGACATCGGTGGAGGCTCCATCCTGTGCGTACCGCGCGGCCTCTGGAGTCTCGACGCGAAGGGAGCGCGGCGGCTCGAACCGGGAGTCGGAGAGCTGCGCGACATCGCCCTGGTGGGCTCCACACTGTGGGTAGCCTCGGAGCGAGGCGCCTACCCGATCGCGCTGTCCGAGCTCGAACGCGGCGTCCCGCAGGCGGCCGTCCATGCCGACGCCGTAGCCCTGGTGCACTCGGGCGAGCGCCTTCTCGTTGCTACACGGCGCGGTGTCGCTTCGCTCGAGCTGAGCGCGGAGCTCAAGCCCGTGCTGGCGCTACAAGGTCTGGCCGCCCAGCGATCGGAGATCCGCAGCTTGCATCGCGCCGTCCTGGCGTACCTCGACATCTCGCCGCGTCGCATCGCCGCAATCGAGGAGCGCGCACGACGCGCGGCCTGGATCCCACAGGTGCGGGCGACGCTCTCCTTCGACCGGGATAGAGCGCGCGACAGCGACCACGACGAGGTGTTCTCTTCGGGTCGCGTGCGCAATCTGTTCGACACGTCATCCGAGCGGGACAACGGTCTCAGCCTCGACCTCGCATTCGTATGGGAGCTCGCCCGCAGCGCCCTGCCCGACCAGGCGCTCGACATCTCGCGCGAACGGCGTCAGCTGGTGGAGTTGCGAGACCAGGTACTGGAGCGCGTGAACCGGCTCTACTTCGAGCGCCAGCGCCTGCTCCTCCGCCTGGCCGCGCTCGACGCGGATGCCGCGGCCGAGCGCGCCGAGCTCACGATTCGCGCACGCGAGCTCGTCGCCCATCTAGACGCCTGGAGTGGCGGCAACTACTCCCGCCGCTCCGAACCGCAGCACTGAGTCTTGTGGGACCCGGCCGCGGGCGTCCGCGGCCACCCACCTCCGCTCAGGGCCAAGCCCTTCGCTGCGCGCGCCGCGTTCCGCGGCGCTTGCAGGTTGCCTTCTCGCTCTCCAACTGCCAGCCAGACCGGCAACCGTGCAAGCGCCGCGGAACGCGGTGCGCGCAGCGAAGGCCGAAGGCCTGAGCGGAGGTGGGTGGCCGCGGACGCCCGCGGCCGGGTCCCACAAGGCCGGGTCCCACAAGAAGAGACCCACAAGGCTCACGAGGTGTCGAGAAGGGAGATCCAGGTGCGTAGGCGGGTCTCGTGGCTCTGGGTGGTCACGAGGGCGAGAACGTCTCCGGGCTCGATCACGGTGTTGCCGTTCGGGACGCTGGCGCGGTCGCCGCGGCGGAGGATCGTGACCAGGCACTGCTCCGGGAGCTCGAGCTCGCGCAGGCGCTTGAAGCAGAGCTCACGATGCGCCGCGCGCACCTCGAGCGAGATCTGGACCGAGTCTTCCCCTGCGGACTGATCCAGGCCGACCCGGTCCAGGAGGCGCCCGTGTTCGCTGGTCATCTCTCCGATGGCCCACAGAATCTGTTCGCGGCGGAGCAGGCCCAGCAGGCGCGACGGATCCTCCTTGGCTACGACGGGCACCTGCGCGACGTCCTGATCGCTGATTCGCTGCAGCACCGCGCGCAGACTCTCGTCCGGGCGGCAGCTGACCACGCTCGTAGTCATGATGTCCGCGGCGGTCTGCCGGTCGCCACTTCCCCCGATGAGGGCGGTCTGTACGTCGGTTGCGGTCACCAGGCCTACGAACGAGTCCGCGCGATCGACGACGGGTAGACTGCGGAGCGTCTCATCGCGGAACTCGTTGACGAGGTCGATGACCGGGACCTCGGGAGTGACCGAGTGGACATCCGGGCTCATGGCATCGACGACCAGCACGAGATCGAGCACGCTCCCGCGCGCCGCCTGCAACGGGGAGGTGCCGCCGAGATGGCGGAGCTTGATGGTGTAGATCGAATCCGCGTTGAGCCAGGACGCGACCAGGTGACTGACCACAACCGCGAGCATCAGCGGCAGGATGATCTGGTAGTCGTCCGTCATCTCGAAGAGGATCAGGATCGAGCTGAGCGGTGCGTGCGCGGCGCCCGCAAAGAGCGCCCCCATGCCGACGAGCGCGTACGCCCCAGGCGGTGCGGTCAGCGTCGGTGCGAGTTCTCCGACCGCGATCCCGAACGCCCCGCCCGTCATCGCGCCGATGAAGAGCGCGGGTGCGAAGACGCCACCGGAGCCACCCGCAGCGAGCGTAAGCGAGGTCGCGATGATCTTGAGTCCGGCCAGGGTGGCCAGCACGGCGAGTGTCATCTGACCTGGTCCGACCGCCGACAGCTTGCCCAGGCCCAGCGCCTGCTCGATCGCCTCGTAGCCAACGCCGAACAGGTGTGGGCCTCCCAGGTAGAGAACGCTCACGTACCCGATCAGACCCACGCCCAGGCCCCCGACCAACGCCTTGAGATAGGGACTGCCGGGCGCGCGGCTGAAGGCGTGCTCGAGGCTGTAAAGCGTGCGCACGTAGACGACCGCGAGCGCGCCGGCCACCACTCCGAGTCCCAGATAGAGGGGGAGCTCCAGGGGGCTCACCAGCGAGAACACCTGCAGCAGCGCGAAGGCAGGCTCGCGTCCGACAATCGATTGCACGAGCGCAGTGGACGCAACCGAGGCGAGCACCACGACGCCGAAGCTGCGCGCGGTGAAGGTGCCCAGGATGACCTCCATCGCGAATAACACCCCCGCGATGGGCGCGTTGAAGGTGCCCCCGATGCCCGCGGCGGCGCCGCAGGCGACCAGCAGCTTGACGCTGCCCTCACGGAGCCCGAGGAGGCCGCCGACGGTGCTCCCGAGCGTGCTGCCGATCTGAACGATCGGACCCTCGCGCCCGACGGAGCCCCCGCTGCCGATGCAGAGGGCGCTTGCCAGCGCCTTGATCGCGGCCACGCGCGGTCGGATCCTCCCGCCGCGCCGACGCACCGCGTACTGGACCTCTGGCACGCCGTGCCCTCTGGCCTCCGGCGCCCAGCGCCGCACGATTGCCGTGACAATCAGAAGTCCCGCAGCGGGCAGCAGAATCAGCCGCGCATCCCCGAGGAAGGGCAGGACCCGCTCGCTCCCCCCGAAAAACAGCGCGTGCGCCTCCGCGATGAGAATCCGGAACACAATCGCCCCGGCCCCGCCCAGGAGTCCCACCACCACTGCCAGCAGAACCAACCCCAAATTGGTCGAGTCGCGAAAGAACCTCAACAGCCGCATCCACTTCGAAGCGAGCCACTGGCGCACGCGGAAGACTCCCTGGCCCTCTACTGTCATCCGCGCCTCCAAGTAGCGAACTCCGCCGTCCGAGTCTCCTTCAAATCAACCTATGCCGTTCTGGGCAAACCACTCGCGTGGCCGCGCATCGTGCCGAGCTGCGAGGGCGTCGGTCCTGCTCAAGGGTGGGTCCAGCTCAAAGGGTAAAGAGAATTGAGCCGATAATGGCGACAGGCTTGTCGGTAGTGCACACTTCTCCGGGGAGGGGTTGAGAGGCCATGGTCGGGGGATCCAATACGAACGTCCTCTACGTCGGGCGCACGTTTCACGTGCAGACCGAGGACGGCGGGCGCGAGAGTCCTCAGATCATCACGCTCTTGTACGAGGGCGGCGCGATTCTCTACTCGACGAAGTCGAGCTACGAGCTCGGGAAGGACGACCGCACCGGTGAGCTCGAGGAGAGGGTCCGCCAGCTCATGGAGGAGCAGCACCGGGTGATGGTGGAGGCGCTGAAGGACGGGTCGCTCGACGCCAAGATCGGTGCTGGGACGACAGCCGACGACAGCATGGCAGGCATGGAGCCTGCGGAGGCGTTCGGCGCCGGCGTGATCAGCGACCGACCCCTCGACGAGCTCGTTCTCGAGTACATCTCTGCACGCTAGCCCCCCTCCGGGCACTCACATTGATCCAGCTCTACCACATCGAGCTCCGTTACGACGGCGGTGTCCGGGCGCTGCGGGACGTCTCTCTCGATATCGCACGCGGTGAGTTCGTGTTCCTCACAGGAGCGAGTGGGGCCGGCAAGACCTCGCTCCTGCGCCTGCTCTTCGGTGCAGAGCACCCGACCTCAGGACAGATCCTGGTTGCGGGCCGCAACATCAGCCGCGTCCGGGGGTCGGAGATCCCGCGTCTGCGACGCCAGATCGGTGTGATCTTCCAGGACTTCAAGCTCCTGTCAGACCGCACGGTTCACGACAACGTGGCGATCGCGCTCGAGATTGCGGGCGCTTCGCGGCGCGAGACCCGGACCCGCGTCTGGAGCACGCTCAAACGCCTGGGCCTGGGGCATCGCATGGAGCACCGACCGCGAGCGCTCTCCGGAGGAGAGCAGCAGCGCGTCGCGATTGCCCGCGCGCTGGTCACGGATCCGCCGCTCCTGCTGGCCGACGAGCCGACGGGGAACCTGGATCCCGAGCTCGCCCGGGACATCATGGACATCATCGCAGACGCCAACGCGCGTGGCACCACCGTCATCGTCGCGACCCACGATCCTACGCTCCTGGGTCGCTACCCTCATCGTCGCATCGATCTCTCCGACGGGCGCCTGGTCGCGGACGAGCAGCCACGAGCGCGCGTGCGGGCTCGCGAGGTCGCTGGGAGGCGCTGATGCGGGGCGGGGCAACGCGTCGGCTCGTGCTCGCGTGTCGCAATGGTCTGCGCGGCTTCTTTGCCGCGCCGCTGGTCGCGGCGGTCTCGGTCGGGACCATGTCGGCGGGACTGCTCGTGCTGGGCGCGTATCTGCTGATCGTGGGAAACATGCGCGACGTGCTCGAGGAGTTCGGCCGCGACCTGCGCATCGTGGCCTTTGCGCCGCAGGGGGACGCGCCCGACGCGGAGGCGGCTGCGGAGCTGGCGCGCGAGCTCGTCGCGCTCCCGGGTGTGTCGGGGGTTCGCTTCGTCTCGCCCGGCGAGGGGCTCGAGCGACTGCGCGCCCAGCTCGGCGGCGATGCGGCGATCCTCGAAGGCCTGGAACGCAATCCCTTGCCGGCGTCCTTTGAGCTCGCTCTCGATGCGAGCATGCGCTCGCCCGCAGCGCTGGGGGCGCTGGCGGAACGCGTTCGGACCTTTGCCGGCATCGCGGAGGTGCACTATGGCGAGGACTGGGTCACGAGCTACGCGCGAGTCGTCCGGGTGGCGGAGTGGCTGGGGCTCGGGCTCGGCATCTTTCTCGCGATCGTGCTGGGAGCGATCGTGGCCGGCACGGTTCGGCTGACGGTTCACGCCCGCGCGGACGAGATCCAGATCCAGCGACTCGTGGGTGCCGGTGGGCTCTTTGTGCGGCTTCCTTTCTATCTCGAGGGGGGATTGCAGGGAGGGATCGCAGCGGCGGTGGCGCTGCTGCTGCTCTACGCGCTCTGGGCGATCGGTCTCCCGATTGTCGGAGAGCCGCTCGAGTTCCTGAGCGGCTCCGCCAAGCCCGAGTTCTTCGGGCCGCTGCAGATTTTCGTGCTGTTGCTGTTCGGTGTAGGGCTCGGCTGCGGCGGTGCCGTCGTCTCGCTGTTCCGGCTCGAGGAGAGACCCTGAGTCCCCTGCTGCTCGCGGTGCTTCTTCTGCTACTGCCAGCCGGCGGGCAGGCTGACCAGCAATCGCGCCTCGAGAGCGTCCGGCGTGAGATCGAGCAGCGCGAGACGCGCGCCGCCGACTACCGCGAGGAGGCGGACGGGCTCCTCGAGGAGCTCGACGGCATCGATCGCGAGCTCAACGAGCTGCGGCGGAGCATAGCGCGGCTACGCAGCCACGCGCGGACTGCGGAGCAGGACCTGGCGGAAGCGCGGGTTCGCACCGCTGTTGCCGCGAAGCGGATGGACGCGAGTCGGACGCGGCTGGAAGCACGCCTGGTCTCCCTCTACAAGTTCTCATCCGTCGGCGGCGTGCGGGTGCTCTACTCAGCCCGCGACTTCCAGTCCTTCGCACGCAGCAGGCAAGGGCTGACCCGGGTCCTTGAGCAGGACCGCCAGCTCTTCGCCGGCTTTCGGGAGGCGCAAACCGCCTGGCAGCGCCAGCGGGACCTCGGCCTGGCGCTGCTGGAGGAGCTAGCGGGTACGGGGCAGGAGCTGGCCCGTCGCGAGGACCAGATTCGTCAGACCGTGGTCGAGCGGCGCAACGCCATCGCCTTGCTCCACTCCCGCTCGCGGGACGAGCTGCGTGCCGCCAGGGAGCTACGCGACGCGGCGGAGCGGCTGGAGCGCGCCATCGAGAAAATGCCGCGCTCGGGGGTGGGCTTCTCGGGTGCGGGACTCCAGGTGGGGGCCCTCGCCTGGCCCGTCGAGGGAGTCGTGCGACTCCCGTTCGGACGTCAACAGGATCCTGAATTTGGGACCGAAACACTCCGTACTGGCATCGAAATCGAGTCGCAGCTCGGTGAGCCGGTCCGCGCCGTCGCACGAGGCAGGGTACTCTTCGCGGGTTGGCTTCGTGGCTTCGGACAGCTGGCGATCCTGGACCACGGCGGAGGGAATGTGACGGTTTCCGGGTATCTGGACGAGCTGGAGACCGCGGCGGGGGACTGGGTGGACGAGAACCAGACCATAGGCAGGGTGGGGGAGACTGGATCTATCTCTGGACCCGGGCTTTACTTCGAGATACGCCACATGAACAAGCCGGTGGACCCGCTCGACTGGCTGGCACCACGGTAGAGAAGGAACGGCATGAGAAAGCTTCGACTGTTCGGAACCGCGACGCTGGCGCTGGCCCTGGGGCTGCTCCTGCTCAGCGGCGCAGGCGCCTTGCGTCCCAGCTTTGCCGCGAACAACTACGGGGACCTCGATCTGCTCCCCACCGTGATCCACCTGGTGAAATCCCACTACGTCACGGACGTGGACGAGCGCGAGCTGGTCGAGGGTGCTGTCAAGGGCATGCTCGACGTCCTCGATCCCCACACGACCTATCTCTCGCCAGAGCTCTACGAGGAGGTCCAGCGCGACACGAAGGGAGAGTTCGAGGGTCTCGGGATCGAGATCACGCAGCGCGACGGCTTCGTGACCGTCGTCGCGCCGATCGACGGCACGCCCGCGCAGCAGGCGGGTATCCGCGCGGCCGATCAGATCGTGCGCGTCTGTCCGGATACGACGGAAGAGAGCTGCCGGTCCACGCAGGACATGAACCTGATCGAGGCCGTGAAGCTCATGCGCGGTCCCCGTGGCACCAAGATCATGATTGAGGTCGCTCGCGAGGGCTGGGAGGCGCCGAAGCCCTTCATCATCAAACGGGCCTCGATCCGGCTGTCGAGCGTCAGCTGGCATGTCATCGACTCCGACATCCCCTATGTGCGCGTGAGTCAGTTTCAAGAGCGCACGGCTCACGAGCTGCTGGAGGCGCTGGAGGAAGTCTCCGGGCCGGTGCCCCACGTCCGTGGGCTCGTGCTCGACCTGCGAGACAATCCGGGCGGTCTGCTCCAGCAGGCTGTAGAGGTCGCTGACGTGTTCCTCACAGACGGCCTGATCGTCTTCTCGGAGGGTCGCGGGGGCGGCAATCGCATGGAGTGGAGCGCCAAGCGCGAGGGTACCCAGCCGACGTACCCGATGGTGGTTCTCGTCAACAGCGGCAGCGCCTCGGCGTCGGAGATCGTCGCCGGAGCGCTCCAGGATCACGGGCGCGCGGTCGTGCTCGGAAAGGAGACTTTCGGCAAGGGCTCCGTGCAGACCATCATTCCGCTCGACGATGGGTCGGGCCTGCGCCTGACGACGGCGCTCTACTACCTGCCCAGCGGTCGCAGCATCCAGGAGACCCGCATTCAGCCTGACATCCTGGAGGATCCGTACACCGAGAGCGAGGTGGCGGCGCTGCGGGAGGCGGGCGAGCAGAAGAGCTTTGGCGAGGAGGATCTGGCCGGGCACTTTGCGGCAGAGACGACGGAGACCGCGGAGACTCCGAGCGAGGAGGAGCCCGTCCTCAGCAAAGAGGAGGCGTTCGTCCGCAGGCTGCCCTTTGATCGCCAGCTCAGCCGCGCGGTGGACCTGCTCAAGAGCTGGACCGTCTTCTCCAAGCTCGAGCTGCCGGACGGTTCCTGAGTCCGGGACGCCACCCATGAGCCCCCCCGTCTCGGTCGACGCGTTCCTCGCGCAGAGCCGCGAGCGGATCGACAAGCACCTGGACCTGTTCCTTCCCCCGCCGGACGAGCCGCCCGCCTCGCTTCACGAGGCGATGCGCTATGCGGTCTTCTCCGGCGGCAAGCGGCTGCGTCCGGCGATGGTATTCGCTGGCGCGCTCGCAGCCGGAGCGGATCCAAGTCGCGCGCTGCCCGCGGCCGCCGCGATCGAGCTCGTCCATACCTATTCGCTCGTACACGACGACCTGCCCGCGATGGACGACGACGACGAGCGCCGCGGACGCCGCACGGTACACGTGGTCTGGGATGAGGCGACTGCGATCCTCGCCGGGAATGGGCTCTTCGCCGAGGCCATCGGGCAGCTGGCGCTGGATGGGATCCCGTCCGCGCTGGTCGCACGTTTGGTCCGGGCCGCCGGCTCCCGGGTCCTGCTGGGGGGACAGGTCGACGACCTTGGCTTCGAGGCCGGCGGAGCCGATCTCGCCTCCATCACGCGAATCCACTCCCGAAAGACGGCCGCGCTGTTCGAGTTCTCGGCCTGGTCCGGCGGACTGCTCGGCGGGCTCGAGAGGCCGGATCTGGAGCGACTCGACGCGTACGGGCATGCCTACGGCCTGGCCTACCAGCTGGTCGACGACCTGCTCGACGCCGGCACCGACGAGTGCTCGATCCTGGCCGTGACGGATGCCGCCAACGCACGGCGACTCGCACAGGCGCAGATCGGGTTCGCCCTCGAGGCTCTCGAGCCGGTCGGCCCTGCGACCTGGGCCCTGCGAGGGCTGGCCGAGAGCCTGACGCAGCGGTTACCGTAGGTACCGCATGACCTCGATCCTGGATCAGATTCTCTCGCCGCAGGACCTGCGGAGCCTTCCCCCGGAACGCATGACCGAGGTAGCCGCAGCGCTTCGCAGTGCCATCATCGAGACGGTCTCGAAGACGGGCGGTCACCTCGCGGCGGGTCTGGGAGCGGTCGAGCTCGCGACCGCGCTCCACTACGTGTTCGACACGCCGAGGGACCGCCTGATCTGGGACGTTGGCCACCAGGGTTATCCGCACAAGATGCTGACCGGCCGCCGCGAGCAGTTCCCCTCGATCGGCAAGAAGGACGGCATGGGAAAGTTCCTGCGTCGCCACGAGTCGCCCTACGACGTGTTCGGCGCGGGCCATGCGGGCACGTCGATCTCGGCTGCGACCGGGGTCGCCGAGGCGCTGCGGCGCCGCGGCGAGAGCAACAAGACGATCGCCGTGATCGGCGATGGTGCGCTGACCGCGGGAATGGCCTACGAGGGGCTCAACAACGCCGGCTATCTCAAGCTCTCGAACCTGCTCGTCGTCCTCAACGACAACGAGATGTCGATCTCGAGGAACGTGGGTGCGCTCACGAGCTTTCTCGCGCGCCGATGGTCTGCGCCGCAAGTGCGACGGCTGAAGCACGCGGTCAAAGCGTTCCTCGAGTCCGTGCCGATCGCCGGCGATGAGCTGGTCGAGCTCGCGCGGCGCGCGGAGCAGAGCTTCAAGGGCTTCATATCGCCCGCGCAGCTGTTCGAGGGGCTCGGCTTCAACTACATCGGTCCGATCGACGGGCACGACCTCGACGAGCTGATCGAGACCTTCAAGAACGTGCGGGACATCGAAGAGAACGAACACCCAGTCCTCGTCCATTGCCGCACGGAAAAGGGCTATGGCTACGCGCCCTCGCAGTCGGACCCGATCAAGTACCACGGGGTCTCGCAGTTCGAAGTGTCCTCTGGCGCGATGAAGAAGTCGAGCGGCGGCCCCCCCTCCTGGACGGAGATCTTTGCCGACGCGCTGATCGCGCTCGCACACGACGACGCTCGCATCGTGGGCATCACCGCGGCGATGGCGGGAGGGACCGGACTCGACCGCTTCGAGCGGGCCTTCCCCGATCGCTTCTACGACGTGGGCATTGCAGAGCAGCACGCGGTGACCTTCGCCGCCGGTCTCGCAACGGGCGGGATGAAGCCGGTCTGTGCGATCTACTCGACCTTCCTGCAGCGGGCCTACGATCAGATCGTCCACGACGTCTGCGTGCAGAATCTCGACGTCACCCTGGTGCTCGACCGCGCGGGGCTCGTGGGCGCAGACGGCGCGACGCACCAGGGACTGTTCGACTTCGCCTACCTGCGGACCCTCCCGAACATGATCGTGATGGCGCCCAAGGATGAGAACGAGCTGCGCCAGATGCTGAAGACGGCCATCGAGCACCCCGGGCCTGCGGCCGTCCGCTTCCCCCGCGGACCCGGGCTCGGTGTTCCGCTGGATTCCGATGTCAAGACGCTCGCGCTTGGAGAGGCGGAGCTCCTGCGTGATGGTACAGACGTGGGACTGATCGCCATCGGCGTGAGCGTGCACGAGGCCAGTCTGGCCGCGGGGGAGCTCGAGGCGGCTGGCATCTCCACCGCCGTGCTGAACGCCCGCTTCGTCAAGCCGCTGGATGCGCGCTGGCTGGCTACGCTCGGGCGGCGCTGCCGGGTGCTGGTCGTGATCGAGGAGCACAGCAGCATGGGTGGCTTTGGTGACGCGGTCGCGGCCTCGCTGGCGGCGGAGGGCATCCAGGTTCCGCTGCGCGCGCTGGGCGTGCGCGACGAGCTGATCGAGCACGGCTCTCAGGCCGAATGGCGAGCGGAGCTGGGGCTTGACGCGGCCGGAATCGAGCGGGCCGTGCGGGAGCTTCTCGGCCGACAGTGACGGGCGAACGCGTCCGGGTGGACACGCGCGTCGTCGAGCTGGGTCTCGAAGAGACGCGGAGCCGCGCCCAGGCGCGCATCCGGGCCGGCGATGTGCGCCTGGGAGATCGGATCCTGGACAAGCCGGGCAGCGTCGTGCCCGCCGACTCCGTACTCACGCTGCGAGCGCGCAGCCCGTATGTCTCGCGCGGCGGCGAGAAGCTCGCAGGCGCGCTTGCTGCGTTTGCGCTCGATCCGACCGGGCTCCGCTGTGCCGACATTGGTGCGTCGACCGGCGGCTTCACAGACTGCCTGCTTCAGCACGGCGCCGCGTCCGTGTTCGCACTCGACGTGGGGTACGGGCAGCTGGCGCTCAGCCTGCGCGAGGACCCACGCGTACTCGTGTGCGAGCGCACGAACGTTCGCACGTTCGAGCTCGATCCGGCCGAGCCCCGCTTCGACCTCGTGACTGCGGATCTCTCCTTCATCTCTCTTCGCAGGGTATTGCCGCAGCTCGCCGCGCTCACGAGCACGGGGGGCCGCCTGCTCGTCCTCGTGAAGCCGCAGTTCGAGCTCGAGCGCTCCCTTGTGGGTCGAGGGGGCGTGGTCCGAGATGCGGCCAAGCGTCTGCTGGCAAGCCGCCGCGTTCGCGAGGTCGCCGAGGATATGGGCCTCCGCTGCCTCGCCGAGGCAGAGAGCGTTCTGGCCGGTCCCAAGGGCAACCGCGAGCGCTTCGTGCTACTCCGGCAGCCCGACTCTACAGATCTCGCGGGGAGTGCCCGATGAGCGATGTGGACGCTTGCGAGGCGCTGGAATCCCCGTAGACTAGGGGCCCCGCACGGAGGCAGTGCATGTCCGTCATCAGCCTTACCGAGGCAGCCGCGAGCAAGGTCAAGCAGCTCATTCACCGCGATGGGCGCGACGGCTTTGGCCTGCGTGTCAAAGTCGTGGGCGGTGGCTGTGCAGGGCTCCAGTACCAGCTCATGTTCGACAACGTCCCAACGGATTGGGACCAGGAGTCCAAGCAGTTCGGAGTCCCCGTTTTCGTGGACTCGAAGAGTGCGGTCTACCTTGCAGGCGCTAGCGTCGACTACGTCGACGACCTGAACGGGAGCGGCTTCAAGATCGAGAACCCGAACGCCAGCTCCACCTGCGGCTGCGGGGAGAGCTTCGGCGCGTAGGCGCCGCGATGTCCGTTCGCTTTCCGATCTATCTGGATCACCACGCGACCACGCCCTGTGATCCGCGCGTTGTCGAGGCCATGGCGCCCTGGTGGACCGACGAGTTCGGGAACGCTGCGAGCAAGACGCACGCGTTCGGCTGGAAGGCCGACGAGGCCGTCGAGGCGTCTCGGCAGCAGCTCGCGGACCTGATTGGCGCCGACCCCCGCGAGCTCGTGTTCACCTCGGGCGCGACCGAGTCGAACAACCTCGCGATCCTCGGGATCGCGCGTGCGCGGCGGGAGCACGGCCGGCACGTCGTGACGGTCCAGACCGAGCATCGCGCGGTGCTCGATCCCTGTCGCGCGCTCGAGAAGGAGGGCTTTCGGGTCACCTATCTGCCGGTCGATCGGGGCGGGCTCGTCGACCTCGAACGGCTCACGGGATCTCTCGACGACGAGGCGGTGCTGCTGTCCGTGATGCACGCGAACAACGAGATCGGCGTCATTCAGCCGCTCGAAGAGATCGCCGCCATCGCGTCTGCGCGCGGAGTCCCGCTCCACAGCGATGCGGCGCAATCCGGCGGGAAGCTCCCGCTCAACGTTCGCGAGCTCGGCGTCGACGTGCTGTCCCTCTCGGCCCACAAGCTGTACGGACCAAAGGGGGTCGGCGCTCTCTGGGTGCGACGGGGTGCACGCCTGCGACTCGAGCCGATCCTGCACGGCGGCGGTCACGAACGGGGCCTGCGCAGCGGGACCCTGCCGGTCCCCCTCTGCGTCGGCTTCGGCCGGGCTTGCGAGCTCGTGTGTGAGCTGCGCGAGGATGAGGCGCGCCGACTGGCCCGCCTTACCGAGAGCCTGTGGAAGCGGCTGTCGACCGAGCTCGGGGCGCTGGAGCTGAATGGCGATGCGGTGCGCCGCCTTCCGGGGAGCTTGAACGTGAGCTTTCTTGGCGTGGAGGGCGAGGCGCTGCTGGTGGCGCTCCCCGACCTGGCAGTGTCCTCGGGATCCGCCTGCACCTCGGCGACCCGGGAGCCATCTCACGTGCTACGCGCGCTTGGGCTCGACGAGGAGCGGGCGCTCAGCTCGCTGCGCTTCGGGCTCGGGCGTTCGACCACGCAAGAGGAGGTCGACATTGCGGCGGAGCTGTTGATCGAGCAGACGCGGCGCTTGCGCGCACTCTCGCCGGTCTGGCAACAGGTGAAGCGGGACAGATGAGTCGCGAGCCGGAGAGCGTCGCGCCAAGCCAAAGCCAGGTGTCGCGCGAGGATCGCGTCCGTCTGCTGGGCCACGCTGCGGCGACGGTCTGGTTCACGGGGCTCTCGGGCTCCGGCAAGTCGACCTGCGCGCGGGCAGTCGAGAAGGCGCTCATCGAGCAAGGCGTCTGTGCCTACGTACTCGACGGGGACAATCTTCGCTCGGGTCTGAACTCCGACCTCGGCTTTGCCGCCGCTGATCGGAGCGAGAACATCCGCCGTTGCGGCGAGCTCTCGAGCCTGTTCAACGAGGCGGGAGTGATCGTGTTGACTGCCTTCATCTCCCCCTACAGGAAGGACCGCGAGCGGGTGAGGGAGATGCTGGCACCCCGTAGCTTCATCGAGGTGCTCGTCGACTGCCCGCTCGAGGAGTGCGAGCGCCGCGACGTGAAGGGGCTCTACGCGAAGGCCCGGGCCGGCGAGCTTCCCGACTTCACTGGCATCAGTGCCCCCTACGAGCGGCCGGAGCGTCCCGACATCGTGCTCCGGACAGCGGAGGTGGATCTCGAGACGTGCGTCGAGCAAGTCCGGACGCACCTCCGTCGTTCAGGCGTCACGCGTTGACAGGAAGGGTCTGCGCCGCCGGCAGTGGCCATGCGTACGCTTGAACGCAGCCTGAGGCTACCGCTGCCAGCCCCGGGTGCGCCGGATTGCCGCCCCCTACGACCATTGCTAGGATGCCGAACTTACTTGGGTTTCTCTGTAATGCCCGCCCCGGTTGGATCCCGCAGCATGGCTTGTTCGCGCATCCGAGCTCCGTTGTGTGCTCTCCTGGGGGCCAGCTGGCTGGCCGCCTGCGCGACCCCCGCGCCGCCGCCTGAGCCCGAGGCCCCGCCAGCAGCCGCAATCGAGTACCCGACGGAGGTTGCGGCCTCGACGGCGTTCCTGCGCGCCCGTCAACTGGAGCTCGACGGGCGCCTGCTCGAGGCGGCCGAGGCCTACGAGGAGGCGGCGCGCTTCGACCCCGACTCGTCGCGCCTGCAAGGCCACCTGGCCGGGGTCTGGGTGCGCGTGGGTCAGCCCGAGCGAGCCGTGGGCTACGCCGAGCGCGCCTTTGAGCTCGATCCCGAAAACGATAACCTGCGCGCGAACCTCGCCTCCCTCTACGCGAACCTGCGACGTTGGGAGGATGCCGTCGCCCTGCTCGAGCCGCCCTACCTGGCGGGTGAGCTGGAGACGGCGGGTCTCTTCACGCTGTTCGATCTCTATCTGCGTCTCGGCCGGCTTCCGTCGGCAATGCGTGTCGGCGAGGAGATGATCGCCGCGGACCCGGATGATCTGCGCGGGTACTTCGCGCTCGGCGCCGCCCTCGAGCGCTACCAGCAGTTCGAACGAGCCGAGGAGGTGTATCTGCGCGGGCTCGAGGTGGACTCCGAGCAGAGCGGACTCTACGACGCGATCGCACGCACCCGCCGCGCGGCCGACGACGAGCCCGGCGAGCTCGCGGTGTGGCGCCGCAAGCTCGATCTGGTGCCAGGGGACCCGGCTGCGCTGACACGAATGGCGCAGATCCAGGAGGAAGCCGGCGACCGAGATCTCGCCATCGAGACGCTCGAGCAGCTCGTGGGGTACCACCCGAGCTACCTCGGAGCACAGTTCCGTCTCGGTTTCCTGTACTACCAGGCGGGGCGGCTCGACGACGCCATCATGAGCTTCGAGCTGGTGAGTGCGAACGGTGCTACGGGAGAAGGCCAGCGCTACGTCGACGAGGTGCGCTACTTCCTCGGCCTGATCCATCATGAGGCCCACGACGACGGCGCGGCGCTCGAGGTCCTCGAGGTCGTCGCGCCGAGCTCGGACCGCTTTGCCGACGCCCGGGCCCTGATGGCGCGCATCAACGAGGGTCTGGGAGAGAACGACGAGGCGCTTGCGGACATCCGCCGCGCCATCGCAGCGGATCCCGACAATACCGCGCTCTCCGTCTACATGGCCGGCGTGCTCGGACGCAGCGGACACTACGACGAGTCGATCAGCGCGATGGAGTCACTGATCGCCTCGCGCCCCGACGATCCCGACCTCTACTACGATCTGGGTGTCATCTACAGCGAGTCGGGTCGTGACGACCGGGCGCTGGAGCTGATGAACCAGGTGCTCGAGCTCGAGAGCAATCACTCGAGCGCGCTGAACTTCGTGGGCTACACCTGGGCGGATCAGGGAGAGCGTCTCGACGAGGCCGAGCAGCTGATTCGGCGGGCGATCGAGCTGCGGCCGGACGACGGCTACATCACCGACAGCCTCGGCTGGGTCCACTACCAGCGCGGCCTCAAGCTTCTGGCCGAGGGCAGGGCGGATGAGGCGCGACGCTCGTTCGTCGAGGCCATCGAGCAGCTCGAGCTCGCACTCGAGCTGCTCGAGCGTGACGATCCGGTGATCACATGGCACCTCGGAGACGCCTACCGTTCCGTCTCGCGCTTCGACGAGGCCATTTCCGCCTACCAAAGAGCGCTCGAGCTGGGACCCCAGGAGTCGGATGCCAAGAAGATCCGCGGCGAGATCGAGCTGCTCGAGTTGGAACTGCAAGGAGTCCCCGAGGCAGCGAATTGAGTCGGGCTGCAACGGCAGCCCTCTTGCTCAGCCTGCAGTTCGGCGCGTGCGCTACGCTCGCGCCGCGCGAGGACTTCACGCGCGTGGACTTCGAGCGCGACCAGATCGCTGAGCGCCTGCGCCGCGTCCACGCGCTCGGGGAGGCGCGGCGCAGCGTCCGCGCCGATGGCAGCATGAAGCTCGAGTCTCGGTCGACATCCGGGCGTGTGCGCCAGATCATCCTTGCGGAGCGGCCGGCTTGGCTGCGGCTCGAGAGCCAGAACCTGCTCGGGCAGACGCAGACGCTCCTCGTCACCGATGGCGAGCGCTACACCTACTACGACGGTGTGGAGCTCGCGGCGGGCGAGGTCTCGCCGTTCTTGCTGCTCGATACGCTCGGTCTCGACCTGGGCGTCGCAGAGGCGGTCGATGCCTTGCTCGGCGCGCCCACCACGCTGCGCGGCACCCCGCAGGCGGTGTTCGCGCGGGACCTCGAGCGTGAGGTCTGGACCGACTCCGCGCGACTACGCATCGGTCCAGACGGGGACCTGCTGCTCTACACGTCGTTGGATGCCAGAGGCAACGTGCGCTGGAGCGTGGAGTACCGGGGCTGGAAGAGCGTACCAGGCGGACGCTTCCCGGATCGCATGGTGCTCCGCTTCCCGCGCATCAAGCTCCATGCAGACCTGCGCTTCAAGACCGTTGAGCTCAACGCCGAGCTCGACCGCGGGCTGTTCCGCGCCCCCGAGAGTCTGGAGCGTTGAGCCAGCCCGTGCTCAGCGTGCGCGGGCTGCGAACCAGCTTTCGGACCGCGCACGGAATGCTGCCTGCCGTCGACGACGTCGATCTCGATCTGCACATGGGAGAGACTCTCGGCGTCGTCGGTGAGTCGGGCTGCGGGAAGACCGTCACTGCTCTCTCGATCCTCCGGCTGATTCCCGAGCCCCCGGGGAGCATCGACGCGGGCGAGATCCTCTTCGACGGGCGGGATCTCGTGCGCTCGAGCCCAGAGGAGCTGCGCCAGATCCGCGGGCGTCGCATCGCGATGATCTTCCAGGAGCCGATGACGTCCCTCAACCCTGTGTTCCGAGTGGGAGATCAGATCGAAGAGGTGCTCGAGGTCCATACAGATCTGGAGCGCGGCGAGCGGCGCAGCCGGGTCATCGAGCTGCTCGAGCTGGTCGGAATCCCGGCGCCCCAGGCGCGGCTGCGCGACTACCCACACCAGCTGTCGGGCGGTCTGCGCCAGCGGGTCATGATCGCCATGGCCCTGGCCTGCGATCCCGACGTGCTGATCGCCGACGAGCCCACCACCGCGCTCGACGTCACGATCCAGGCCCAGATCCTCGACTTGCTCGAAACGCTCAAGCAACGCTTCAACATGGCCGTGATGCTGATCACCCACGACCTCGGTGTCGTTGCCGAGGTCGCCCAGCGCGTCGCCGTCCTGTACGCCGGACGCGTGGTCGAGACCGGGAGCGTCACGGAGATATTCCGCGCTCCGAGGCACCCCTACACGCGAGGCCTTCTGCGCGCAATGCCCGGACCCACGAGCAAGCCGCGGCAGCCGCTTCATGTGATTCCTGGCGTGGTCCCGGACCTGGTCGACCGACCGTCGGGGTGCTCGTTCCGCGATCGCTGCGAGCGGGCGATCTCGCTCTGCACGAGGAGCGACCCTCAGCTCGGCATGGTCGCGCGTGGTCAAGCGGTTGCCTGCCACAACCCCGAGCCGAAAGACGCAGGCGCATGAGTCAGGCGCTTCTGCGGCTTCAGGGGGCGAGCAAGAGCTTTCACATCGGAGGCGGTCTGCTCGGCCGCGGACGCCCACTGCGTGCGGTCGACGGCGTGGATCTCGAGCTCGGAGCGGGAGAGACCGTGGGT
Organism: Myxococcota bacterium; assembly: GCA_965247115.1. Lineage (GTDB taxonomy): Bacteria > Myxococcota_A > UBA9160 > SZUA-336 > SZUA-336 > JAUXJB01. Next base: position 389,294 of record CBDFGR010000002.1, on the reverse strand, counting down.
CTGGTCGGCGAGTCGGGCTGCGGCAAGTCCACGCTTGCGCGACTCGTGCTGCGGCTGCTCGAGGTGGATGCTGGCGAGATCTGGTTCGAAGGCCAGGACATCCAACGCCTCCCGAAGGCGGCAATGCGCGCGCTGCGGCGGAAAATGCAGATCATCTTTCAGGATCCCTATGCTTCGCTGAACCCGCGCATGACGGTGGGCGACACGATTGGCGAAGGCCTGAGGATCCACGGGCTGGCGAACCGCAGCGAGTGGGAGGCTCGGGTGGCCGAGCTGCTCGACATCGTCGGACTGCGACCCTCGCACGCCACCCGCTATCCGCACGAGTTCAGCGGCGGTCAGCGGCAGCGGGTGGGAATCGCGCGCGCGCTGGCACTCGAGCCCAAGCTGATCGTCGCCGACGAGCCAGTCTCGTCGCTCGACGTCTCGATCCAGGCGCAGATTCTGAATCTACTCCTGGATCTGCAGGCGCGCTTCGGCATCGCCTACCTGTTTATCTCGCACGACTTGCGCGTCGTACGGCACCTCTCCGATCGTGTTGCGGTCATGTATCTGGGCCGAATCGTCGAGCTGGCGGCGTCGGAGCAGCTCTATCAGAGCGCTCAGCACCCGTACACGGAGGCGCTGCTGTCGGCGGTGCCGGTGCCCGAGCCCGGCGCGGGCCGCGAGCGTATCCTGCTGCAGGGCGACGTCCCGAGTCCGATCGACCCACCGTCGGGCTGCCCGTTCCACCCGCGTTGCGCGCGGGCTGTGGAGCGCTGTGTGAACGAGACTCCCGCGCTCCGCGAGGTCGGAGCCGGTCATCTTTCTGCCTGTCATCTGGCCCCCCTTTGAGGAGCAAGGAGCCATGCGCATCGAGTACAACTTTGGCCTGGAAACCGTAGCGACTCCCTCCTTCTCTGTGGAGAGCATCGAGGGTCCGCACAAGCTGTTCACGCTGGCCACGCTGATCCTGAACGTGCTTGCGTGCAAGCCGCAGGTCGACGTGATCTTCCACAGTCCCAACCAGGCGGACCTGCCGAAGAAGGTCGCACAGTTCCAGGAGATCCTGGCGAGCGGTCCGTCGGCGCCCGATTTCGAGCTGGAGGAGGGGCGCAAGGGCTCGCTCGGGAGCTCCTACTATCTCTGGGTCAGGATCAAGACCACGTCGTAGTCCTCATCAGGAGTCCGAGCCCTCGAGCCGTCGGATCAGCTCGCTCGAGGCATGCTCCTTGGGGTCACCACAGATGGCGATACGGCCGCCGTAGCCGAGCACGACGTCGCGCTCGGGTACCGTGTCCGGGGTCCAGTCCGACCCTTTCACGTGTACCTCAGGCCGCAGCGCGCCGAGGAGGGCCGCCGCCGTGGACTCAGAAAAGCTGGTCACGAGATCGACGGCGTCCAGCGCGGCCATTACCTCCATCCGCTCGTCGAGGGGGACGTAGGGCCGACCTTCGCCCTTGTGGCGGCGCACGCTCGCATCGCTATTGAGGGCGACAACCAGCACGTCCGCGAGCTGACGCGCGTCGGCAATGAGTCTCGTGTGACCGACATGAAGCAGGTCGAAGCAGCCGTTCGTCAGCGCCACACTGCGGCCCTTCGCGCGCTCGGCGGCCAGGATCTCCGCCAGGTCCCGGTAGTCCGCGACGATCCTGCCACTCACAGGAGGAGCTCCTCGGCCGCGTTGACCACGCGCGCCGGCAACAGACGGGTCATGCAACGGTGATCGATGGGACAGGTCTTCTTGTGGCAAGGGCTGCACTCCACGGCTTCGCGCAGGACCCGCTGTCCCTCGAGTAGATGCTGGGTGTGGCGCGTATCGGTCGGACCCATCAGCACCACGACCGGACGCTTCCGTGCCACCGCAATGTGTCGGGGGCCCGTGTCGTTTGTGAGCACCAGCTGCGCTCGGTCGATCAGGGCGACGAGCTCGCCGAGCGAGGCCGGAGGATCGGACAGCTCGAGCGGGCGGCTCTGCATCGCGGCCGCAATCTCGCGGGCGATGCGCTCTTCGCCGGGCCCGGGAGCCAGGACCGCTCTCAGGCCGTGGCGCCGGATGATCTCGTCACAGGCCTGCGCGAAGTACTGGCCGGGCCAGAGCTTGCTCGAGCCAAAGCTCGCCCCGGGGGTCACGACGAGCAGACCTTCGCTCTGCTCGACGCCCGCCGCCCACAGCCGGTTATCCAGCTCGTCGCGCGACTGATCCGGCACGGCCAGCTCGAGAGCTTCGCCGCAGTCGTCGCAGCCAAGTGCTCTTGTGATCCGCAGGTAGCGCTCGATCATCGAGATCGGGAGGCGCTGGCCGGCGTCCCGAGGAGGGTCGAGGGACAGCGTGAGGAGAGCTCGGCGGGCAGGATCGCGGCCGTAGCCGGCGCGCACCGGAATGCGTGCGAGAGAGGGAGCGAGCGCGGCCCGTACGGAGTCTGGCAGGAGTACGGCCCAGTCGAAGCCGCCCTGCCGCAGACGTAGCGCGCGAGCCAGCCACGCCCCTGCGCCGCGATGGCGGTCCGCGAGGAAAGCGTCCACTCCAGGCAGGTGGGATCCCAGCTGGGCATGGTGGGGGAGACCTTCGAGCACCAGCTCTGCTGCGGGGTGTGCCGCGCGTAGCGCGCGCAGCGCGGGAGAGGCCATCACGAGGTCGCCCACCCAGTTTGGCGCGCGCACCAGGATCTTTCGGGGTGTGCTTGGCACCGCTGTCGACCCGACGGCCCCTACAGGAAGAAGTCTGCGCGATCCTCGCCGATCCCGACGGACTCTCGAGGATCTTCGACGAGCTTCTCCAGCCACCAGTTCACGCCGTTGTAGATGCAGGTGACGTTCCGGCACTCGTGGCTGGCGTCGAAGTCATCGAGGACCTTCGCGAGCCCCACGCCTGTGACCGCGGCGTCGCGCTCGCTCTTGTAGGCCGTGGGTCCCGCGAGGTTCGCTTTGGGCACGCCGCGATGAGCGGGGCAGTTGTAGAGCCCGGTAGGAGTCAGCACCTGGCGCAAGGCCTGCATATGGCAAGTACGTGGCTGGCGTGTGAACTCCTTCCAGTTGCCCTGCTCGAGCACGCGCAAGTTGATGCTCTCGTAGACACTGAAGCTGTCGTCGGCCAGCTCCTTGGCCCGGTCGACCTCGCGGCGAATCCGCTTCACGACGGACGCGATCTGCGTCCTGGCCTTCGCGGGGTCCATCACCTCCGCGCCGTCTGCCTCGCGCTCGAGGATCGGCTTGAGCGAGATGTAGTCGAAGCCGTAGCGTTTCGCGCGCTCCGTCGCCTGGACGATCTCGTGGATGTTCTCAGAGATCTCCTCATCGTCGCGAGACGCGCCACTCCAAACGATGATGTACGAGAAGCCGACGGGCACGCATGGATTGGCGCGCTTGATGTCAGCGGCACCCTCGCAGATGGCATCGAGGTCGAGCGTCTTGTTCACGGGCTTGTGCATCTTCACGAACAGCTCGTTGCTCCCCGAATCCAGCGAGAGCCGGATCCAGTCGCGCTGGTCGAGATGGACCACGGCGTCGGCCAGCCGATCGCAGCGGCTGCCGTTCGAGACGATCGAGACTTGCAGGCCGAGTTCTTTCAGGAAGCCGACGAACTCGGCGAACCGCGGGTAGAGGGTCGGCTCGCCACCCCCGATCAGAATGACGGAGCGCATGCCGCGGTCCGCCATGAGCTTCATCGAGTCGCGAAGCTCGGCCTCCTTGTACTTGTGCCGCGTGTTCAGGATGTCCCAGTCGATGCAATGCGTACACGCGTAGTTGCAGGCGGTCGTGAGGTCCAGGTTGATGGAGATCGGCGCGAGCTCGGGTGCGCTCGGCTCCGGCTCGCCCCGCTCGCGCGCCGCCAGCACCGCCCGGCGCCAGCGCACATAGGCCTCCACGTGAGGCACCAGCGCCGGTTGTCTGAGCTTGGCCGTGAAATCGTGGATCCCGTGCGCCACCATCACCCCTCAATGGAGCCCGTCGCGAGGCTCCTGCGCGCCCGCTCGCCCGCGCCCGACGGATCAGCGTAGACCAATTCCGGGATCTTACCAGCCAGGAAGGGGTTCGCCCTCCGAGCTGCCGGTCTCGAAGGCCGTGACCAGCGTCTGGAGCAGGGCCATGCGATCCGCGATCGAGCTGCTCCGACGAGCCGGGGCGCCCCCGCGGTAGTCCTGGAGCTCTCCGAGGAAGGCTCGGATCAGAGCCCGCAGCGGGTCCGGGATGGCCACGCTCCGGTCCCCCTCCGAGAAGCTCTGCTCGTAGTCCGGAAGTCGGACCCGGCGCCGCGCCCGGCTCCCGTCGATGGCGTAGGCGGCCGGACGCGGGAACTCAGCCGTGCGCGTGAGCGCGATCTCGACCGCGACGTGGCTGTTCCCTGCCCGGTACTCGAACCCGACCAGGGTGCGTTCGGGACCCACGTCGAAACGGGGGGAGACGATCTCACCGGGGGTCTCTGGGAGGAGCGCCTGGAGCATGCTGAGCGGGTGGGGGAGGCTGTCCCCGAGCATGCGGCTCCCGCTGGAGGTCGGAGACAGCTCCATCGAAAAGCGCGCAGGTGGGTCCGGTCGGAGCTGCGGGTGCAGCTCCCGAAACGCCGGCAGCGTGTAGGGCCACTGGCAGTTCTCCCACAGGAGCAGGCCGCGATCTGCAAAGCGATCGACGAGCGACGTCGCTCGTTTCGCGAGGTCGGCAACACCCCACACCAGGGGCTTCTCGCAGAGCACGTGCAGTCCGGCGGAGAGCGCGCGCTCCAGGTAGCGCTCGTGTGTCTCGCTGGGGGAGAGGATCGCGACCGCATCGAGACGCTCGCGACTCAGCATGTGATCGACGTCCGCGTAGCTGCGGACGTCGATACGATGCTCGTCCCGGAGCTGGCGTCGCGCCGCCTGGGCGGTCTCGGGGCGCGTGCCCACCACACATGCGACCGCTGCCCCCGCGGCGTGGAGCTCGCGAGCGACGAAGGGACCGAGTCCCTGACGCGTGCGCCGGGCTCCGATCACGCCGACGATAGGTCCGCTCAACGCGCTTCCGCCGCTACGGCGGCCGCGGCCACCCCGAGTCGTCGGTAGCGCTGCTGCAAGCTCGGCGGCAGCTCGTGACGGAAGCAACCCAGCTGGGGGATGTAGCCCAGGTGATCCGCCAGTCGCAGCAGGGCCACTTCGGTTTTCAGATCCGGAATTCGTCCCGCGCGACAGAGCTCGATAGCGCGGCCGAGCTCGTAGCGCACGAGCTGTGACGCTTCCTCCATGACCGAGCCGTCGCCTCGGGGCGCATCCGTATCCCCCTGGACCTGGCCAGCACAGAAGAAGACCTTCTCGTCGCTAGTTCCCGGGCTCGCGAAGCTCTCGCCGCCGACGGGAGTGAAGCCCTCGGGGGCTCGGTCGACTCCCGCCTCCTCGCGGGCCTCGATCGACGCGCGCCGGCGCAGGCCGTCCTCGTCGGAGCCGTCGCCCGGCTCGAGGAGCCCGGCGACCACCTCGACGATGGAGCGGTACTCGCGGGGGTCGGGCTGCTCGAAGCGCTTGTGCTTTCGCAGGTAGATCGGGGCGCGCGGACCCTCTCGCAGGATGACGCGGACGTCGCCGTTCGCTCCGAGCTCGTACAGGATGGCGACGACTGCGTCGCTGCCCGGCCTGGAAGCGATGTCGCACGGGTACGGCTCCGACGTCGATCCGTCCTCGTAGACGTTTCGCAGCACCAGGCGCGAGACCGTGATGAACCCCTCGTCGCAGCGGCCGTGGGCCGTGTGATCCTCCACTATCTCGATCGACCGAAGTGTCATTCCGCCTCGATGTGTTGCCGCTGTTCTCGCGGGCAGCCGCTCCAGCGATGCTGACGGCGCAAGCTCAGCGCGATCACGTTACGCCGCAGCGCGTGGATGTCGCCCTCGAAGCCACTGCTCCGGACGTAATGCGCGAGCGCGGCCTCCCGCAGCGCGCCGGGCACGGCGTCCGGAAGCGCGGCGTTGAGTTGAGCGAGGTTCTTGACCCTCTTGTGGTGTGAGAGTGTCTTCCGAAAGAGTACGCGGCCGTAGTCGAGCAGGCGGGCGGGCGCGCCTGGAGACCAGACGATGTTGTTTGCCTTGAGGTCCGCATGGTAGATCCCGCGTCGGTGAAGCGCACCGAGCAGCTCGCCCAGCACACGTGCCAGCTCGTCGTGCGCGCGCCCGCAGGTCTGCGCGAACTCGGCGTCGATCCAGTCCGACAGCGTCGGGCCGGCGTCTTCCATGACGAGCCAGCGACCCGACCAGGCCAGCGCCCGCGCCGTCCGGATTCCGCGCGACTCGAGGCCCTGCGCCGCGACCCAGGCGGAGCGCGCCTGGCGCTGCGACGGGTGCTGTTTGAGAATCCAGTGCTCGTGGCGGAGCAGCCGCGTGCGGGGGTCGTCCTTGAGAAGCTCGCCGCCGTTCGGCTCCGCCAGAGCGGCGCGCAGGCGGTCCTGGTCGACCTCCCGGCGTCGGAAGCCGCGGACGCCAGCGCGCTCAAACGGGGTGAAGCCAGAGCTCTCCTTGAGTGCCCGCTTGGTGCGACTCCGCCAGTGAGTGTGTGCACGCCGATCGCACCAGAAGCGCGCCGACGCCAGGACCGCCGGCAGGGGCTCACCGAGCGAGTAGGCCAAGTAGCCGAGCTCGCGTCGGCGCAGGAGTGCCGGAGTGCTCGGGAGGAAGCGCATTCGTTGCAGGTCGAGCAGGCGCACCTCGCCCTGGCAGATCAGGATGTTCCCGAGGTGAAGATCGCCGTGCAGCCCCCCGAGCTCATGCATGTGCTCCACGACGGGGAGGATCCGGTCAATGTCGCCGCGCTCCGCGGGACGACCGTTGAGCCAGCGCGTCGCGACCCAGTCGTCTCCCCCACCGAGGAGCTCGGGCACGGGGAGGCCCCTGGCGGCCGCGAGGCGGATGGCTCGAGCCTCGCGCCTGGGCGCCTTGGACGGGCGCAGCCACAGCTTGAGAAGGCGATCTCCGGAGCGGATGACGACGCGCACCGGGCTGCGCTTGAGCACGAGAGCCCCGGCCGGGGAGTCACCGGTGCGCAGCTTGCGCGCCAGCTCGGAGAGCTCGTCACTCACGTGACGACCCTTGCGTAGAGCTCGAGGACCCGGTCCGTGTGCGCCTTCCACGTGAGTCGCTCTGCGCACCGCCGCGCCTCGAGGCCGAGCTTCTCGAGGGCTTCCGTGTCTGCGAGCGCGCGAAAGGCCGGAGTGAAGTCACCCTCGCAGAGCAGTCCGTTCGTCCCTGGCTCGATCAGCTCCGAGGCGCCGTTTGCCGGCGTGGTTGCGACCGGCAGCCCTGAAGCCATGGCCTCCAGGCAGGCGTTCGAGAAGGCGTCATAGCGCGTGGGGAGCACGAACAGGTTCGCGGCCGCGTAGAGGGTCTCGACGTCAGAGCGGGGGCCGAGGAAGTGCACGCGCTCGGAGACGCCGAGCTCTGCGGCGAGTCGTCGGAACGGGCCGGAATCTCCCGCGCCCGCTACCGCAAGATCCGCAGCGACGCCGCTCGCGGCGAGTCCGCGAATCCCAAGGTCCAACCCCTTGCGGGCAAAGCCCGTGCCCACGAACAGCGCCAGCGGACCTGCGACGCCGAGCTCGCTGCGGATCCTGTCGCGGTGCGCGAGCTGCTGGCGCGGGTGAAAGCGCTCCGCATCGACGCCGTTGTAGATCGTGACGAGCCTCTCGGAGGCGACCGAATAGCGACGGCGCAGCTCGTTCTTGACCCAGCGGGCGTTGCACTGGATGAGCTGTGCCTCGTCGCGAAGCACGGCCTCTTCGATCGCGAGGATCGTCCGATGGCGCGGGGAGAGCGCGCGCAGCAGTCCGGGGCTCCGGTACACCCGTTCCATGTAGGCGGCGTGGCAGCCTCCCCCGACTCGGTAGATGTGCTGCTCGCGCGTGCGCGACAGGCCGTGCACGACATCGAAGCGCCCACGCGTTGCCTCGGAGGCCTTGGCCGAGAACCGTTTCAGGCGCAGCGGCTGCCAGCGAGTCGACACGGGAAGGGTCTCGACAGCTACGCCGTCGGGCGCCGGCCCGCCGGCCTCACGGCAGAAGACGGTCACGTCGACGTCGCGGGCCGCCAGCTCGGACACGAGGTGCCGTCCGGCGGACTCGACCCCGCCGGTCTCCGCCCCAAAACGCTCGATCACGATCGCGACGCGCACCTGGCTAGGGTAGCGGACTCGCAGGCATTCTCGGAGCAGCGGGTTGCTCGCGCGGAGGTGCATGGTTAGATTGGTCAGACCTCCCGCAACCCATCCACATGACCGGGCCAAAGCACGAGCGATCCGCCAAGCGGGAACAGATACTCGACGCGGCACTCGAGGTGTTCAGCCGCAAGGGTGTCTACGCGACCCGCATCGCGGACATCGCGACGGAAGCAGGCATCGCATATGGACTCGTGTACCACTACTTCAAGAACAAGGAAGAGATCCTCAATACGATCTTCGAGCAGCGCTGGGCTCAGGTGAGCGAGCGGTTGGAGGAGGCCTCCAAGCGGGGGCGCGACGCGCGCGACCGACTCGAGCGGGCGGCGGGCGTGTTCATCGAGGGGTATCGCACGCGCCCGCAGGTGGTGGAGCTCTTGTTGCTCGAGTTCTCGCACATGTCGAAATTCCTGGAGCCCATCCACGTCGACCAGATTGCCGGCGCCTTCGGCGTGGTGACTCGAATCATCGAGCAGGGCCAGTCCGAGGGCCAGCTCTCGAACAGGGTGCATCCTTCCTTGCTGATGTTGCTCTTTCTCGGCGGGCTCCAGCTGGTCCTGCAGTGCCAGGTGCTCGGGCTGTTCCGTCCGCCCGATGGCTTCGAGAAGGAAGGCGGCCGCGTCGTGGTAGACCTCTTTCTGAACGGAGTGGGTGCGGGGTGATCGAGGTCGACGGCCTCAGCAAGCGGTACGGCGCGCTGGTCGCGCTGGAGGATCTCTCGTTCGACATCAACGAGGGAGAGATTGTCGGCTTCCTCGGCCCGAATGGGGCAGGCAAGACCACCGCCATGCGTGTGCTCACCGGCTACATGCCGCCGAGCGCCGGCCGCGTGACGATCGCAGGGCACCCCCTCGGCTCCGAGTCGATGGCTGCGAAGCGGGCGGTCGGGTATTTGCCAGAAACGCCGCCGCTCTACCCGGAGATGCGCGTGGAAGACTATGTCCGCTACGTAGCCACGCTGCACGACGTGCCGCGGCGCGAACGGGGCGCGAAGGTCGAGCATGCGCTCGAGTCCTGCGGCCTCGCAGAGGTTCCGGGCCGCGTGATCCGGACGCTCTCCAAGGGTTTCCGCCAGCGCGTGGGCCTGGCACAGGCAATCGTCCACGATCCTGATGTGCTCGTGCTCGACGAGCCGACCTCTGGTCTCGACCCCGTGCAGATCACGGAGATCCGGGACCTGATCCGCTCGCTGAGTCACGAGCAGGGGCGAACCATCCTCTTGTCGACGCACCTCCTGGCCGAGGTCGAGACCATCTGCCAGCGCGTCATGATCATCGTTTACGGCCGGATGCGCCTGGACAGCAGTCTTGAGGTCGTGCGCGAGCAGGGCTCACTCGAGCAGGTCTTCCTGCGCCAGGTCGAGGCCGCCGGAGCTGAGCTGGCCGCGGGGGAGGAAGCCAAGCCGTGAGGCACGTCCCTGCCATCGCTGGTCGCGAGCTGCGCTCGGTCTTTGCCACGCCAGTGGCCTTCGTCATTCTCGCCGTTTATGTGGTCTTTGCCGGCTTCATCTTCTTTGCGAGCCTCGGCCTGTTCCTCACGCAGGTACAGCAGATCCAGGCGCTCGGCATGCTGCATCTCCTGGAGCAGTGGAACCTCAACGACGTCGTCATCGCACCCGCCTTCTTCACGTTCGCGATCGTCTTTCTGGTGCTCATTCCGTTGCTCACCATGCGTGCGTTCTCGGAGGAGCGGTCGACGGGGACGATCGAGCTAATCCTTACGAGTCCGGTGAGCGTCTGGGAGATCGTGGTCGGCAAGTACCTGGCGGTACTCGTGATCGTCGCGCTGCTCGTGTCGTTGACGGCGATCTATCCGGGGCTGCTTTTCCTGTACGGGAACCCGGAGCCGTGGCAGACGCTCGTCGGGTTGCTCGCGCTCTTCTGCTACGGCGCGGGACTCGCGGCGCTGGGCTGCTTCGTGTCCGCGTTGACACGCAACCAGATCATCGCCGGCTCCGTGGGCATCGTGGCGGGTCTGGTGCTGCTCGTGCTCCCCGCGGCAGCGGAGGGCGCGGAGAACGAGGCCGTGAGCGCGCTCTTGCGCTACCTCGGCACGTCCTCGCACTACGAGCAGGGGCTGCGGGGTGAGCTCCGCTCCGAGGATCTGGCCTACTTCGGGGCGATGATCGTGATCTTTCTCTCGCTCGGACGCGCGGCGATCGACTCGCTGCGCTGGCGCTAAGGACCAGGGGCGTGGGCGCCTTACTCGCGAGCATCGGCAGCGTAGTGCTGATCTTCGGGCTGTTCGGGTTCTTCGTCGCTGCCTCGGCGCCGGTCGTCTATCTGCACATTGGCGGGGGAGCCCTACTGCTCGGCCTGGCTGCGCTGCGGAGCTGGTCCGCGCTGCCCGAGATCCTCGGCAGCGAGCCGCGGCGTGGAGGGCTGAACGTCATCATCCAGACCGTCCTCCTGTGCGCCATCGCGGGCCTGCTCGCGTTCCTGTCTGTGCGCCACCCCGTGCATTGGGATGTGACCGAGGCGCAGGTGCACACCCTCACCGACGGTACGCGGACGGTGCTGGAGCAGATCCCAGAGAGCGGCATGACGATCTACGCCTTCTTCACGAGCGGAGGGGAGGGGGCCGCAAAGCCGCAGCTCGACCAGTACGTCTACGCGAGCGAGCGCATATCGCTGCACTTCTTCGATCCGAACCGGCGCCCGGATCTCGCCGCTCGTTTCGAGATCCGGTCCGACGGTGTGGTGATCGTATGCCTCGGGCCGTGCGAGACCGCGACCGGAACGGTCCGTATCGATGAGGTCTCCGAAGAGCAGATCACACGGGCCATCCGTGGCGCCATCTCGAGCAAGAAGAGGGTCTACTTTGTCACGGGACATGGCGAGGCCGGGCCTTTCGATGAGGAGGTCGAGGGCTTCTCGCGCGTTCGTGCGAGCCTGGAGGACGAGAACATCGAGGGGCTCGAGGTCCTGCTCGCGAACGAGCCAGAGGTGCCCACCGATGCGGATGCCGTCGTCATCGGGGGTCCAACCCACTCCCTCTTCGAGCGCGAGCTCAGCATGCTAGACACGTATCTCCGGGGTGGAGGCCGGCTCCTCGTCCTGGCTGATCCCCTCGTGCATAGCAACCTCGAGCAGACGCTCAGCAGCTGGGGCGTAGAGCTGGGGAACGACATCGTCGTCGAAGAGCAGCTTCAGCTCTTCGCGGGGCCACAGCTAGGAGTCCAGCCGGTCGTGACCAGCTACGGCTCGCACCCGATCACGGACGAGCTCGGGAACGAGCCGACGATCTTCACCCTGGCACGCTCGGTCCGCTCGGTCGACGCCTCGAACGGCATCGTCGAGCTGGCCACGACAGGCGCAACCAGCTGGGCCGAGACCGATCTCGATGCTTTCGTCGATCGACGCGAGGTGCAGCTCGATGACAGTGTGGACCGCTCGGGTCCGATCGCCCTGGCTGTGGCCCGCACCTTCGACACGGAGGACGAGGGCCGAGAGGGCCGGCTCGTCGTCATCGGAGATGCGGACTTTGCACGCAACCGCTACATCGCGGAGTTCTTCAACGCGGACTTCTTCCTCAACGCCATAAACTGGCTCGTCGGGGAGGAGAGCTTCATCACGATCGACCGCAAGCTGCCGCGCGCATCCAACGTCGCCATGACGCTCGAGGCCTTCGCCAACTTCCGCTTCGCGTCGCTGTTCCTGCTTCCCGAAGCGATCCTGCTGGCCGGCATTCTGGGCTGGTGGCGCCGCCGCACGTGATCCGGTCGCTCTAGATGCGCCTGCGCGGGACGTTCCTGCTCGCCGCCTTCGCGCTGGGTCTGGGGCTCTTCGTCTGGCTGCGAGAGATCCGCGCTCCGGCGGAGCGCGAGCTGGCAGAGCAGGCGGCGCGGCGAGTATTCGACGTCGCGAGTGAAGACATCACCGAGCTCGAGCTGCCGCTGGAGGGCGGTGGACGCGCCAGGCTGGTGCGCGCCGAGGAGTGGCGGCTCGAGACTCCGCTCGAGTTTCGCGCAGACGCGGGGGCCGTCGAGCGCGCCCTGGAGGCTCTGGAGACGCTCGAGGCGGGGCTCACGATCGAGGAGCACGCGGAAGACCCGACCGTGTTCGGCCTCTCGGAAGAGGAGCGCGTGGTGGTATCTGCCCGTACCTCCGACGCGACGCTCGAGCTCTACCTCGGTGAGGACACGCCGATCGGCGAGGCGCGCTACTTCGCCGTCGCTGGCGAGGAGTCCCGCGTGCACACGGCCGAGCGGGTAGAGCTCGAGCCGCTGTCCTCGTCTCTGTTTCGATTGCGCGACAAGCGTCTGACCGCGCTCGCCGCGGACGAGGTCGCTGAGCTACAGCTGCGCGTCCGTGGGAGTCTGATCGTGACCGCAGTGCGCACGGAGGACGGCTGGAACCTGGTCGCCCCGACCGAGGAACCCGCCGACTCGCGCGGGATCGAGCGCCTGGTCGAGGATCTCGTGCTGGCCCGTGCATCGGAGTTCATCGACGCTCCCCAGGAGCTCTCGCGCTATGGGCTCGCCCTCCCCGAGCTTCAGGTCTCGCTGGTCCGCGAGAGCGGGGCAACGACCGGCTTCGAGCTCGGCAGCTCCGAGGGCACGGGCTACGTGCGTGTCGACGCGGCCGACGTCCTGTACGCGGTGCCCGAGAGGCTGCTCTCCGGGATTCCGCGCACGTTCTTCGAGTTTCGGTACAAGCGGGTCTTCGAGCTCGACCAGGCAGAGGTCACACGCATCGAGCTTCGCTTCCCCAGGGCAGATGCGGGCAGCAGCTACGCACGGAGCGAGAGCGAGTGGGTTCCAGAGGGGGGTGCGCCCGAGCTCGCGCCGTTCACCCTCGAGGATCTGCTTTACGCGATCCGCTTGCTCGACGCGACGGGGATCGAGCGGCCCGACGCCTTGACGGCGGACTTTGGTCTGGATCCGCCGAGCCTGCGCGTCTCGGCCTTTGCTGAGGAAGCAGAGCTGCTCGGCTGGCTCGAGCTCGGCGACATCCTGGGGGAGAGCTTGAGCGCTCGCTCGTCGCAGAGCGAGCAGATCTGGCAGGTCGCGAGCTCGCTCGGCGAAGACTTCCCGCTCGGGCTAGAGGCCTTCCAGAACCGCTTCGTCGCGCCGGCCGAGGAGGAGTAACCCGGCGGGCCAGGGGAAACTCACACGCGTGTCGTGCTCGCCGCCATGACGCGAGCCTACCGGCTTCTGCTTCGCGAGTGAGCTGGGCTCGTCGTGTCCATCGGGTGACAGCTTCCTGGCTGGGGCCAGCTAGCGCTCGGCCTGGATGCGGAAGGCGTGATAGGCCCGCTCGGCCGTTCGCTCGCCGATCTCCTCGGCGCTGCGGTCGTGCAGCTCTGCCAGGCACCCGGCCACCTCGGCCACGAAGGCTGGCTCGTTCCGGCTCCCACGGTGAGGTACCGGGGCCAGCAGCGGGCTGTCGGTCTCTATCAGGAGCCGCTCCAGCGGCAGGGCCGCGCCGACCTCGCGCAGCTCCTCTGCGCCCTTGAAGGTGAGGATGCCCGAGAAGGAAATGTCGAAGCCGCGTGCCAGGCAATCGTGCGCGAAGGGGAGATCTCCCGTAAAGCAGTGAATCACACCCCCCGCCCGATCCGCGCCCTCCTCGTCGAAGATCTCGAGCAGCTCCTCGAAGGCGTCGCGCGAATCGCGAGTGGGTCGCACGTGGATGACCAACGGCAAGCCGGTGCGTCGCGCGAGCGCGATCTGCCCGCGCAGGCACTCCCGTTGCACCTCGCGCGGCGAGTGCTCGTACCAGTAGTCGAGACCACACTCGCCAATAGCCACGACGCGTTCGTGCGCCGCCCAACCGTCCAGGGCCTGCAGGGCGAGCGCGTTCCACTGCGAGGCATCGTGCGGATGAACGCCGGCCGTCGCCCAGACACCTCGCTGCTCGCACGCAAGCGCGACAGCTCCCGCGTTGTTCCCGACCCCGTAGCCCGCTCCGATCGCGATGATGCCCTCGACCCCGGCTTGCCGTGCTTTTTGCACGAGGTCGGGAGCCTCGGGGAGCAGCTCGGGCGCCCCGATGTGCGCGTGACTGTCGACGAGTCTCAAGAAGCCTCGATCCGCGGGAAGAGGGCGTCGATCTTTTCCGTCTCGGTGGCGGGCGCGAGCTGACCCCAGCGCAATCGCTCGTCCAGACTGCCAGCGTTCGGCGGGTCGCCGAGGCTCTGGAGAATCTTGCCACTCGTCTCCGGCAGGAAGGACTCGAGCAGCACGGCGATCACGCGCACACATTCGAGCACCTCGGTCATTACGGTGGCGAGCCGATCCCTCTTCTCCGTGTCCTTCGCGAGCTGCCACGGCGCCTCGGCGTCGATGTACTTGTTGGCCGCTGAGACGAGCTCCCAGAGCGACGCGAGAGCGCGCTGCGTGCTGAAGGCACGCAAGTGCCGATCCACCTCGGATGCCACGCGCTCCGCCTCCGCGCGCAAGCGGCTCTCTCCGTCGTGGGCCGGCACGATCCCCTCGAAGTACCTTCCGAGCATGGCGACGGAGCGGTTCAGCAGGTTCCCGAGGTCGTTCGCCAGGTCGGCGTTCACCCGCCGGATCAGCCCCTCCTCGGAGAAGTCCGTGTCCAGGCCGAAGGACATCTCGCGCAGCAGGTAGTAGCGGAATGCCTCGAAGCCGTACTTCTCCTTCATGATCAGCGGGTCGACCATATTGCCAAGCGTTTTGGAGATCTTCACGTTGTCCATGTTCCAGTAGCCGTGCACGTGCAGGCCCTGGTAGGTCGGAACACCGGCGGCATGGAGCATGGTCGGCCAGAAGATGGCGTGCGGCTTCAAGATGTCTTTGCCGATCACGTGATGGACTCCCGACCAGCGTTTCTCCCAGCCTGGAGCGTCCGGGTAGCCGGCGCCGGTCAGGTAGTTCACGAGGGCGTCGGTCCAGACGTAGGTCACGTAGTCGTCGTCCCAGGGAACGGGGATGCCCCAGGTCAGGCGCTCGCGCGGGCGCGAGATGCATAGGTCCTCGAGCGCGCCGCTCTTGAGCAGCGAGAGCACCTCGTTGCGGTAGCGATCGGACGACACGAGCTGCGGGTTGCTCTCGAGCTGAGAGATCCACCAGTCGAAGTGAGCCGACATCTTGAAGAAGTAGTTGGACTCGCTGCGGGGCTCTGGCGCGGTCTGGTGCTGCGTGCACTTCCCGCCCTCCAGGTCGCGTTCCGTCAGGTAGCGCTCGCAGCCCACGCAGTAGAGACCGGTGTACTCCCGGAACTCGATCTCGCCGCGGTCGTATATCGTCTGCCAGAAGTGTGCGACGCTCTCGTGATGGTCCTCGTCTGTCGTTCGGATGAAGCGGCCGTACTGGATGCCGAGCTCGTCCCAGGTAGCACGGTAGCGCGCAGCCATCCGATCCACGTGCTCCCTGGGCTCGATACCTCCTTCGCGCGCGACCTCGGAGATCTTCTCTCCGTACTCGTCCATGCCGGTCAGCAGCAGCGTCTCCTCACCCGTCGCCCTGTGGTAGCGCATGAACGTCTCGGCGCAGATCGTCGTGTACGTGCTCCCGATGTGCGGGACGCCGTTTGGATAGTAGATGGGGGTCGTGACGTAGAAGGGTGTGGACATCGCGGGGGGAATGTAGCGGAACGCTTGGTGGAGTCAGGACTGGGGTGGTTCGGTACTCGGACGGAATGTGTGGGCGGGGGGACGTCGGAGAGCGGGAACGTCCCCCGCAGGATCTCGCTACTCAGCTGAGCCTGCAGCCGAGAGCCCTCGAACACCGCTACACGATCCTGCGGGGGACGTTCCCGCCCTCCGACTCCTCGCCGACTCGGCTCGATCGGATCGGTTGGGTTCGCGAAGCGCTGGGTCGGTGGGGACGTTTCTGCGTCCGACTTTGTTGGGGTTAGGGTGGGGTTAGGAGAGGGTGGCGCGGAGGGTTAGGAGGAGGCCTTCGACCAGGAGCTGGGGGTTCAGGTTGCGTTTGCGTAGCTCCAGGCGGGACTGGGTTGCGGACTCGTAGTGGGTGAGCCAGCGGCCGACTCCGCTCGGGTCGTTGCCCTCCGAGCTTGCTGCGACCTGGCGGCGTGCGAACGCGCCCGTGACGTCGAGCAGCAGCTCGGCTCGCTGACGGGCGGCTTCGCCTCCGCGGAACGACTCGGCAAAGTCGAGGATCTCGCTCGCGCCACGACTCGCCAGGGCGGCGAGGAGCTCGTGCATCTCCCGGGCTCGGTCGAGGTGCTCGTCCGCCCAGCTCCGAGCCCCGATCAGGCTGCCTCCTCCCAGTGCGCTCGCGAGCCAGGCGTCGTCCTGATCGAAGCCCTCGGCGATGAGCGCCTCCCTGAGCTCGTTCTCGGGCGTCCGAGCAACACGCATGTGCGTGGTGCGAGAACGCAGTGTCGGCAGCAGCGCCTGCGCGCGGTCGGTCACGAGGAGCAGCGTCGTGCCGCGCGGAGGCTCTTCGAGCGTCTTCAAGAGGCCGTTCGAGGCCTCATCGGTGAGCTTCTCCGCTCCAACGATCAGGCCGATGCGCCGACCGCCCTCGTTCGCAACGAGGCTGAGGTTGCGCTGCAGGGCACGCACCTGGCCAACTTTGACGTACGCACCCTCCGGCTCGACCCAGTGCAGATCGGGGTGGGCCGGGCGGTCTGCGTTCTCGGCCACCGACGCGAGCGCAAGGCGACAGTCGTGACAGGTCGCGCAGGGGTCCTCCTCGTCTGCCCGGCACAGCAAGAGCCGCGCGAACCAGATCGCGAGCTCGCGGGCACGCGTGTCTGGGCCGCCCTCGAAGAGATAGGCTCCGTGGACCTTGTCCCGTGCTCGCGAGAGCCGGAGCTCTCTTCGCGCGGCCTCTGTACTGCCGGCGGCCATCGGTCGGAAGAATATCAGCCGTCACGCCGGACGGGGAGCGAGCGCACAAGGAGCGAGCGCTCAAGTCGACAGGCTGCTTCGCCGATACGCAGCTCAGGTGCAGTTTCCCCACTAAGCCAGCGGAAGACATACGAGGAGAGCAATGGCATTCAACGACTTGCGTAAGGCCAATCGCGCGACCGAGCCACCTGTCACGGGAGGAGTCGGCGCGCTCACTGCCTTCATCGATCAGGGGTCGGAGTTCTCCGGAAAACTGTCGTTCAAGGACACGGTGCGCATCGATGGTCGCTTCGATGGCGAGATCGCCAGCGAGAATACTCTGATCGTGGGAGAGAGCGGTCGGGTGCAGGCGACGATCCAGTCGCAGGTCGTCATCATCTCCGGCGAGGTGCGCGGCGACATCAGCGCCCCAGGCCAGGTGACGCTGCACCGGAGCGCTCGGGTGAGCGGGAACATCGATACGGCCCGACTTCTGATCGAGGACGGCGCTTTCTTCAACGGACAGATAAAGATGGACGGCGAGGAGGCTGCGGTCTCCAAGCAGAGCGACGTCGAGCTTCCCAGGCCCCAGCCGGAAGCCAACAAGAAGGCCAACGGCAAGGACGCCGAAGTCAGCCCCTAGCAGGTCTTGTGGGACCGGGTCTTGTGGGACCCGCCCCGCGGACGCCCGCGGCCGGGTCCCACAAGTGGTAGGTTCGGGGGATGAAGCTGCGGGTGCTGTTGTTTGCCGGGCTGCGCGAGATGGTCGGGCAGAAGGAGCTCGACGTTGAGCTGTCGGAGGGCAGCTCGCTCGGCGAGCTGGTGGGGCAGCTCGAGGAGGCGCACGTGCCCCTCGTGCGCTACCGCGGCCGCCTGGTGATCTCCGTGAACGCCGAGCGAGCGCCGCTCGGGACGCTGTTGTCCGACGGGGACGAGGTCGCGTTGCTCCCACCTGTGAGCGGAGGTGCGAAGCTGCGGCTTCTGCAGTCGACGCCCCTCTCGATGGATACACTGCTCGAGCGCGTGCTCGGTCCGGACTGCGGGGGGGTCGTGACCTTCAACGGCGTCGTTCGCAATCGGGCTCGCGACCAGGGGATCGACCACCTCGAGTACGAAGCGTACGGACCCATGGCCGAGAAGGAGCTCGAGAAGATCCTCGCGCAGGTTCGCGAGCGCTGGCCAGACGTGCGCCTCGCGCTCAGCCATCGAGTCGGTCGACTCGAGATCGGCGACGCCGCGGTCATGATCGCTGCGGCCGCACCGCACCGGGCGGAGGCATTCGAGGCGTGTCGCTTCGCGATCGACACGTTGAAGGAGTCCGTGCCTATCTGGAAAAAGGAGTTCGCGGACGGAGGAGCCTACTGGGTAGAGGACACGCCGTGAGCGACAAGTCTCACGCTCGTGGGCACCCGGACGCTCCGGCCGAGCATCGGGCCTACGCGCCCGAGTCGGTCCGCTCCGCAGTCTTCACGGTCAGCGACAGCCGGACCCCAGCCACCGACTCGTCGGGACAGCTGATCCAGGAACGCCTCGAGGCGGCCGGCCACGCTGTTTCGAATCGCACGATCCTGAAGGACGATCGAGACGCGATCCGCACGGCCGTGCTCGCCTCACTCGGCAACCCCGACGTCGATGCCATCATCGTCACGGGCGGCACGGGGGTGTCCCCGAGGGACGTCACCCCGGACACGATCGAGCCACTGCTCCAGAAGGTGCTGACGGGCTTTGGCGAGCTGTTTCGGATGCTCTCCTTCGAGCAAATCGGGGCGGCGGCGGTCCTGTCGCGCGCTCTGGCGGGAACGGCGGAAGGCACCGTGGTCTACGTGATGCCCGGCTCCTCCGCGGCAGTGCGGCTCGCCATGGAGCGCCTGATTCTTCCCGAAATCGCTCACGTCGTGGGGCAGCTGCGGCGCTAAGCGGCCCGGGGTGGGCTGCCGAAGAGAGAGCGCGTGAGCGCTTCTGCACGCCGCATCCTGGGACTCCTGCTGGGCATGCTCGTGGCGGCCCTGCTGCTGCCAGGTACGGTCGAGGTCTGGATCGACGAGGCAGGCCACACGTATCTCACCGACGACGGGGTTCCCCCGTCGGCGACGGCGCGTCGCGTAGCTCCGGCGGAGCTCAGACTGCAGTGGGGGAGCGAGGTTCGGGGGGAGCCGCTCCGCGGCAGTACCAGCACCAGCAGCGAGGGGGATCGCTACCTGCGCTCGGTGTTCGGCGCTCGCGATGACGTGCAGCGGGGAGAGGTGGGGCGTGGGCTCCGGGTCCTGCGTCGCCTCTTTGTCAGTCACCCCCAGCGCCCGGAGGCCGCCTATCTGCTCGCGCTGGTCGAACGGAAGCGAGGCCGCCTCGAGCCTGCGCGCCAGGCTCTCGAGGTGGTGCTCGGCATGGCCGCGGAGCTTCCGGAGGAATGGCGTGAGACAGCGAGTCGGCTCCTGGTGGAGATCGACGAGGAGCTCGTGCTGTCGCGCGGCACGAGCGAGCTGTGGACGACGCAGAGCCTGGACACGCCCCACTTCCGCATCACGTACGACCACCAGTTCGCGGGCCGCGAATACGGCGCGATGGTGGCAAGCCTGCTGGAGCGGGCCCGCGCAGAGCTGTCTCGCGACCTCGCGCACGAGCTCGCCGAGCCGCTCGAGGTTCGACTCTATACGCGGGCGCACTACCTCCAGGCCTACGAGCACCGCTTCGGATTCTCGACAGTCGGGTTCTACGACGGGGCGATCCACGTGGTCTCCGCTCGTCACCCGCGCCAGGAGCTCTACGCCCTGGTCATGCACGAGTACGCGCACGCGCTGTTCAGCGACGTCTTCGGCGGTTACCAGCCCTTCTTCCTGAACGAGGGAATTGCCGAACGCCTGGAGGCCGGTGCGAGAGGTCGCGAGGGGATGTCTCGGGGCCAGTGGCGCCGGCTGCTCGACGCCGATCGCTCCGGAGACTGGATCCCCTTGGCCTCCATCCTGCGCGGCTTCAGCGGTCTCGGCGGGAAGCGCGCTCTGCTCGCCTACCTGGAGTCGCACGCGGCCGTCGAGCTCATCGAGACCCGACACCCCGGAGCCATCGCCCGCTGGCTGCAACGCTGCCAAAAGGGCGAGCCGTGGGAGCGAGCGCTGCACCGCGAGACCGGCTGGGATCTCGAGGCCCTCGAGGCCGGCCTGCTCGACGCCGTCCGCGCCCGCTTCCCGCGCGACCCCCTGACCCCCGCTGCCGGCTAGCAGACCTCCCCCTCGCTATCTTCAGCACGTGGATCCGGCCCCCACGATTGGTCTGCTCTGGCTCATGTTCGCCGCGACGCACGTCGGGTTGTCGAGCATCCGGCTGCGAGGGCGACTGGTCGAAAGCCTCGGTTCGGTCCCGTTTCTCGCGCTCTACTCACTCGTCGCGCTGGCGATCTTCATTCCGTTGGTGGCCACGTACTTCGACAACAAGCACGTCGGGCCGCAGCTCTGGGTTCTGGGGAGCGGTCCCTTGCTGCGCTGGACGGTGTACGTGCTGATGGGTATGGCCTTCGTGTTCGTCGCTGCGAGCCTGGCGAACCCGAGCCCGGCGGGTGTAGTCCCGGGCGCTGCGATGCCGCGGGGCATTTATCGGATCACACGGCACCCCTTGCTCATGGGTCTTTCGATCTTCGCTCTCGCGCACAGCCTTCCCAACAGCGCCCGCTCGGATCTCGCCTTCTTCGGGGGCTTCGTGCTGTTCTCGCTGATCGGTGCGGTGCACCAGGACCGCCGCAAGCTGGCAGCAGATCCGACCGGGTTCGGTGCGTTTCACGCAGCGACACCATTTCTCCCGTTCACGGGGAAAGAGACGCTGCTGGGCCTGCGCGAGCTCTCTCCATTCGTCGTGGCTGCGGCGATCGCCGTGACGATCGTGCTGCGCTACTTCCACCGCCCGCTATTCGGGCCTTGAGCTCTCGCGTCAGCGGGAATCCGGCGCCCACAGCTCGAAGTCGGGCAGGTTGTCGTGGAGGTAGTCGGAGAGCCGAGCGACGACCTTCTTCTCGATCTGGCGCACGCGCTCACGCGTGAGCTCGAACTCGTCGCCGAGCTCCTGAAGAGTCTTCGGATCCTCCGCCAGAATGCGCTCGCGCAGGATCCGGCTCTCGCGCTGGTCCAGGCCCTCTTCGAAGCTGTCGACCTGCGCGTGAAACACCTGACGCATGTCGGCGTCGGCAACGAGGTCGTCCGTCGCCGGGCCCTCGGCCGGGATGAAGTCACCCATCGCTGCTGAGTCTCCTTCATCCCGGCGCGTCGGCGCGTCCAGCGACAGGTCTCCCTGCGACAGGCGGTGCTCCATGTCGACGATCTCGTGGTCCTTCACGCCGATCTTCTCGGCCAGGAGCCGCGGCTCCGGTTCGAAGCCCGCTCGCTGCAGCTCGCGCTTCGCCTTGTTCAGGCGGAAGAAGACCTTCCGCTCTGCCCGGCTCGAGCCGACTCGAACCATGCGGATGTTGTCGATCAGGTACTTCAGGATATAGGCGCGGATCCAGTACGAAGCGTACGACGAGAGCTTGACCCCGCGGGACGGGTCGAAGCGCCGCACGCCCTGGAGCAGCCCGACGTTGCCCTCCTGGATCAGGTCGAGGAGGTTCACCCAGACCCGTCGGTACTCCATCGCGATCTTGACCACGAGGCGCAGGTTGGACAGCACCAGCTTTTCCGCGGCCTCGGGATCCTTGTGATCGTGCACCAGGGTGGCGAGCTCGCGCTCCTCCTCGCCTGTCAGGAGCGAGTGCTTGCCGACCTCGGCGAAGTAGCGGCCCAGGGCATCCTGCGGGACCAGCTCGGTCGTTTCGGACCCCGTCGATCCAGAAGTGGGCAGGACCTCGGTCCCCGGCTCCTCTGCCTCGGGTCCTTCGCCCAGCGGCTCGTCAGAGGATTGCTTCACGCCCAGAGGATAGCGCCCCCGGTTGCGCGTGACGGAGTGACTACTTCTTCAAGCTGCGGATGTAGGCGACGATGTTCCAGCGATCCGCCTCCGGGATCACCGCACCCCAGGGGGCCATCAGCGGCGATCCTCCCTTGGAGACTGCGCCGTCGGAGATGACCTGAAATATCTCCTCGTCGCTTCCGCCGAACTTGAAGTCGCCCATGGTGAAATCCCGCGGTGGCGGGTTCAGGGTCTTGCCCACGATACCCTGACCATCGCCGAGCTCCCCGTGGCAGGTGACGCAGTAGAGATTGTATTGCGCCTTGCCCTTCTCCAAGTCGGCCTGAGCGTAAGCCAGGGGTGGCGTCGCAATGATCGCCGTAAGGAAAGTCAGGCTGAAAAGCACGCGCATGCCGATTCCTCCTCGATGCAATTTCGAGCCTCCTGCCGAAACGCGGCGCGATGGTAGATGGCGACCTCCGAGCTGTCAAAGCCCTCGATCGCCGGCCCAGGTCACTTCCAGCTCTGGAGCAGCTCCACCACCAGCCGCACGCCGAAGCCCGTGGCCCCTCTGACGCAATAGGGCTCGTCCTTATTCGTCCATGCCGTGCCAGCGATGTCGAGGTGGACCCAAGGTGTGTCATCGACGAAGTACGACAGGAAGGCACCCGCGGTGCTCGATCCCGCCTCACGCCCCGCAGTGTTCTTGACGTCGCCGACCGCGCCCTTGACCTGCTTTTTGTGCTCCTCCCAGAGCGGGAGCGGCCAGGCGCGCTCATGGCTGCGCTCGCCTGCTGTTCTTACCTTGGCGACGAGCTTGTCGTCGTTCCCCATCAGTCCACAGCAGGCGCTACCGAGTGCGACCACGCACGCGCCGGTCAAGGTCGCCAGATCGATCACGGCGTTCGGCTGGTAGCGCGCGGCGTAGTGTAAGGCGTCGGCCAGCACCACCCGGCCCTCGGCATCGGTGTTCAGGACTTCGATCGTCTTCCCGCTAGCGCTCGTGACGATGTCTCCTGGCAGGTACGCCTCGCCGTCGGGCATGTTCTGCGCGGCCGCCACGATTCCGACGACGCGCAGGGGCAGCTTCAAGAGGGCGATCGCGCGCATCGCGCCGAGCACTGCGGCGCCGCCGGACATGTCGTGCTTCATCTGGTCCATTGCCGCGGCCGGCTTGATGGAGATCCCGCCCGTGTCAAACGTGATTCCCTTGCCGACGAGGGCGATCGTGGGGCGTCGCGCCGACGCTCGCTTTGCCCCGTACTCCAGGACGATCAGCCGAGGAGGGTGCGCGCTGCCACGGCCCACCGCGAGGATCGCCCCCATCTTTTCCTTCTTCAACTCGGCCTCTGCGAGCACACTGACCCGGAGATCCGTTTCCTTTGCCAGCTTGCGTGCCTGCTCCGCCATCCAGGCTGGGGTGTGCACACTCCCTGGCTCGTTGGACAGGTCGCGCGCGAGGTTTGCCGACGTGGCCACGACCTCTCCGATGCGCACTCCCCGGCGCATCGGCGTGCTCTGGCGTTCGTCGGCAGGGATCAGCTCGCAGCTCTCGAGCACTGGCTGCGGCTCGTCGATGGTCTTGTACTTGTCGAAGCGATACGCCCCCAGGACGAGTCCTTCGGCCAGCGCCTTCCCGACCGCGTCCGCTCCCATCCGCCGAAGCGAGGGGACCAGGAGCGCGGCCCGCTTTGCCTTTGCGCGCCCGAGGGCGCTCATCGCGCGCCCGCCCGCACGCCGCAGGCCCTCGGCGTCGAGCTCTCGATCCGAGCCCAGGCCAACGAAGATCACACGGCCCGACCCCACGCCTTGCGTCGGCAGGCTCTGCACCTCTCCTGCTTTGCCGGTCAGGTCGCCCGAGCCCAGGTAGCTGCCGATCAGGCCGTCGGTTGCGGCGTCGAGTGTTCGCAGGCTGGGCGGTACGCGCTCCGTCTTGAGCAGCGGAACGACCAGCGCGTCACAGTCGACAGTCCTTGGGTCGGTGCGCCGAACCGAGAGCTCCATGGGTCCCCCTTCTCCCGTCACAAGAGGTCGGGAGCGTCCGATCTTAGCCGAGTTCTGCCTCCCTGCCTCCGTTGACGCCAGAACGGCCGCCGAGTAGCCTTCCGCGGCTTCGTCAGGCTTCGGAACGAGGCCCGCCGACTCCTCCCCGGAGTGAGACCGATGTTCGAGCTGATCGTAGGCGCCAGTCTGGTCGTCAGGGTCGTGCTGATCGCCCTCGTCCTGGCGTCGATCGCGTCCTGGGCCGTGATCCTGCTGAAGTACCGCGAGCTAGCGCGCGCGGACCAGGACACGGAGACCTTTCTCGAGGCCTATCTCGGTGGCCGGCTCGAGGCGGCTTACGACGTGGCCCGGGAGCGGCCGAGGAGTCCGCTCGCCGCGGTCTTCCGCGTGGGCTTCGAAGAGCTTGCCAGGAGCGACGAGCGGTCGCCCGCGAGCCGGGTCGACGGCGTGATCCGCCGTCTGGATTGGGTGCAAACGGACGAGACCCACCGGCTCGAGCGGGGCCTCTCGTTTCTCGCGACCACCGGCAGTGCCGCGCCCTTCGTGGGGCTGTTCGGAACCGTGATCGGAATCATGAACTCCTTCGCAGACATCGGGGCGACGGGCTCCGCAAGCCTTGCGGTGGTTGCGCCCGGCATCGCCGAGGCTCTGGTCGCGACGGCGGTCGGGCTGTTCGCGGCGATCCCGGCCGTGATCGCCTACAACTACTCGAGTGCACGCGTCGGGCGCCTCGGCGATCGACTGGATGCGTTTCGGAGTGAGTTCGGCGAGGTGCTGCGGGAGCGGGCGGCGAGGGCCGCATGAGCGCTCCCTTCGAGCCCGCTGCCCCCAGACGCCGGCGCCGGGCGATGTCGGAGATCAACGTGACGCCCTTCGTCGACGTCATGCTCGTCTTGCTCGTGATCTTCATGATCACCGCACCGCTCATCCAGCAGGGCATCGATGTCGAGCTGCCGAAGACGCAGACGGAGGGCCTGAAGAGCAGCGGCGAGCCACTCGTGGTCAGCGTGAAGCGCGACGGTCAGATCTTCGTCCAACGTTCGGAGGTGCCGATGAAGGAACTCGAGTCGAAGCTCGACAGCATCTTCACGGCCCGCGGGGACAGGGAGGTCTTCCTGCGCGCCGACGCGAAGGTCGACTACGGCACCGTGGCGAAGGCGCTCGCGATCCTACGTCGCGCCGGAGCGAGTCGGATCGGCATGGTGACTGAGCCCGAGGTGTGAGCCACTCGTCCGACCCCCGCGCAAGTCTGGCAGAGAGCACCGCGTTCCGGCGCATGCTGGCCTGGAGTGCTGCAGGGCACCTGGCTCTGGGAGGGGCCTTGCTCTGGTCGCCCCGCTCAGACGCGCGCCCCCTCGAGCCCCTTCCGATCTTCATCGAGGTCGTCGCGCAGCCAGCGCCATCGGCGCCGGCCCGGCAAAAGCCGCGTCAGGTCGTCGAAGAAGTCGTGATCCCCGAGCGGCCGCGGTCGACCCGGAAGCCCCCTGCCAGAAAGCCGCGGCCGGCACTGAGCGCGGAGCAGATCGTTGCGCAGCTGCGCGACAAGCTTGGACCGACGACGCCCACGCCCGCATCCACGACCGAGGCCCGAGCGGGTCGCTTTGACCCGGAGATGGCTGCGTACCGCAAGCGCATTAAGGCGCTGCTCTACGCGAACTGGGCCGGCGCCCGGGTGTTCTCCACGCAGGGCCGGTTCATCGTGCACTTTCGGGTCGAGGTGGACGCGGGCGGAGGCGTGCGCTCCCTCGATCTGGTGAAGACATCCGGCAATGCACATTTCGACGAGTCCGCAGAGCGCGCCATCTGGAAGGTCCAACCTTTCCCTGTGCCGCCTCGCGGCGCCTTAACGCTCACGCTGACCTTCGATCCAAGGGAGTCGGTGTGATGCGCGCGCTCGGCCTCGCGCTCGTCGCTCTCGTTGGCGCTCTACCCGTGCAGGCGCAGGAGGAGGTCCACATCGACATTCGCGGCTCGGCAGGTCGCGACTATCAGGTAGCGGTCCAGCGCTTTGCGGCGGAGGGGGACGTCGCAGTCCATCGCGACCAGTTCCACCAGGCCCTCGTCGGCGCCCTGGACTACTCGGGTCTGCTCAAGGTCGTGCCAAAGGAAGCCTTCCTCGAGTCGAGCGAGACCCAGAACTTCACGAGCTCGACGCTGAACTGTGACAGCTGGCGTAGCATCGGTGCCGACGCCCTGGTGCAGGGGCGCCTCGAGCTCGAGCGCGGCCGGCTGCGTGCCCATCTGAAAATATGGGACACCATACGCTGTCGTTTGCAGGGCAAACAGGCGAGAAAAGACGGAGACGCCGTGCAGGTCTCGCTCCTGGCGCGCGCGCTGGCCGACGACATCGTGGAGCGCTTTACCGGTCGCCGAGGCGTGTCCTCAACGCAGATCGCTTTCGTTTCCGACACGGAGGGGAACAAGGAAGTCTTCGTGATGGAGGCTGACGGGGCGAACAAGCGTCGGGTCACGGGAAACGGTGCGATCAACTTGTTTCCCGGCTGGTCGCCGGACACAAAATCGCTCGTTTATACGTCGTTCAAAGGCGGACGACCGGATCTCTGGCTGATCTTTCGTGGACCGCGGAAGGGAGTGAGGTTGCTCGACCAGCCGTACGACAAGTACAGAGGTGTCTGGGCTCCAAGCGACGGCGCGCTCGCCGTCGTGATGAACCTCGCGGGGAACACCGACATCTACAGCGTGGATTCGGGAGGAAACGTGCTCGAGCGACTCACGAACGGTCGGTCGATCGAGACTTCACCCTCCTGGTCACCCGACGGCAAACAGCTCGCCTTTGTCTCCGATCGTTCGGGCTCCCCGCAGATCTACGTCAAGGATCTGCAGAGCGGACGGGACAGACGCCTGACGTATCAGGGTAGCTACAACGCGAGCCCGGCCTGGTCTCCCACTGGCGAGTGGATCGTCTACATGGCAAGGACGGGCACGAGCTTCGACCTGTATCTGATCGATCCGGAGAGCAGCTACACCACGCCGCTCGTGCTGCACCCGCGCAGTGACGAGGATCCAGCCTGGGCTCCCGATGGCCGAAAGCTCATCTTTAGCTCCACTCGCCGCGGCCGCTATGACCTCTACCGGATTGACGTGGACGGGCGTAACCTAGTGCGACTGACAGAGGGCTTTGGTGGTTGTACGAATCCCGCGTGGTCGAGCTGGCCCAGATGAGGTCGGAACTCGAAGAGGGGTTTGCAACTTCTGCCAGATACCGCTAGAAATCGAGCGCTTACGCGATTTCACACGGCAGAGGAGGACTCGGGGTGGTGAAGAGACTTCTAGGTGTGATGGGAGTGGTGATTCTGACTGTGGCGGTCGCCGGCTGCGCCTCGCGCAGTCCCGAGCCCGAGCCCGAGCCAGAGCCGAGCCGGGGCTTCGGGGAGGAGGGCGGAACCGAGCCTACGCGGGGGTCCCCGACTCCAACGCGCTCGCAGGTTTCCGTCGACATCGAGACCATTTACTTCGAGTTTGACGACTCGAGCCTGCGCCCGGACGCCAAGGCCACGCTGCGCGCGAGTGCCGAGATGCTCAAGCAGAACCCCGGCGTTCGCATCGAAGTCCAGGGCAACTGCGACAGCCGCGGGAGCACCGAGTACAACCTGGCCCTCGGGAACCGGCGCGCGGAATCCGCCAGGCGCTACCTGAGGGATCTGGGGGTCAACTCCTCGCGCATCGGCACCGTGAGCTACGGGGAAGAGCGCCCGGCGGTGCGCGGCAACAACGAGGTGGCCTGGGCCAAGAACCGGCGCGACGACTTCGTCATACGGTGAGGCCTAGCGGTCCTCCCCACGTCGCGGCCTGGGCAGCTGTCCTGGTCCTGTCGGGGTGCATGCTCCCACGCTTTCAGGCGCTCGAGCGCGACGTCGCCGAGCTCAAGCGCGAGGCGCCCCCTCCCGGCGAGACCGCTCGAGTGAGCGAGCGGCTCGCCGACCTGGGAGAGGAGGTGGCCGGGCTGCGTTCCGAGCTCTCGATGCTGCGCGGCGAGATTGAGGCGGTGCAGCACGCGGCGGAGCAGGAGCTTCGGCGCACCCCACGCGGCGCCGATGCTGCCGCGGTCAGTCCCCGAGACTCGCTGGGCAGCCCCCTCGGAGCGGCGACGGACCTACCCGCGCCCGGCGCCGGGGCGGCGGACGCACCCTCTCGCGTGCCCCTCACGAGTGCGTCTGGAGGTGCCAGCAGCGAGATCCGTGACTACGAGGACGCCTTCCGGCTCTACCGCGCCGGAGACTATCGACGCGCTATTGACCAGTTCGAGAGCTTCCTCCAAACTCACGCGTCCTCTGACTACGCTGACAACGCGCTCTTCTGGATGGGAGAGTGCCACTTCAAGCTCGGGGATCACGAGCGCGCAGTGCTGGTCTTCGAAGACGTCGTCAAGCGCTATCCGAATGGCAATAAAGTTCCCGACGCGCTCTACCGACAAGGGCGGGCCCTGCTGGAGATCGGAACCCGGAGCCAACAGACCGCGGCCTACGCGCCTGCGGCGCGTCAGGTCTTCCAGCGGATCGTCATGGAGCACCCCGATTCAGACCGCGTGCTCGAGGCAACGAGGGAGTTGGAGAGACTAGGCCCGTGAGAAAGAGCGACCAGAGAAGGTTCATCAAATCCTTGAACAAGACCAAGGAAAAGCTTGTCGCGAATGCCAAAAAGGCGATGACCGGAGACGTCCACCTCGACCCCGACGACTTCGCGGACGAGATCGACAGCGCGTCCTCGGAGAGCGGCGTCGCGTTCGTGGGGCGACTGCGCGAGCGCGAGCGCGCCCTACTCGAGAAGATCGAGGCCTCGCTGGCCAAGATCGAAGCGGGTACGTTCGGAACCTGTATCTCGTGCGGCGAGGACATCGGGCTGAAGCGCCTGCAGGCCCGTCCCGTCGCCGATCTCTGCATCGACTGCAAGAGCGAGCAAGAGAAGCGCGAAGTCTAACCCGACCGTGTCCCTCATTCTCGGCATCGAGTCCTCCTGTGACGACCTCGCTGCGGCCGTGGTCCGCGGCGGGAAGGAGGTGCTCTCGTCGGTGGTGCGCGGGCAGGACGACGTCCACGCCCCCTATGGCGGGGTCGTGCCAGAGCTCGCGAGCCGCGATCACGTACGCCACGTGCACGCGATCGTCGGCGAGGCGCTGGCGCGGGCTGGCGTGTCCCTCCAGGAGGTGGACGGCATCGGCGCGACGTGTGGACCGGGCTTGATCGGGTCGCTGCTGGTGGGGCTCTGCTTTGCCAAGGCGCTCGCCTACCGGGCGCGGAAGCCGCTACTCGGGGTCCACCACATCGAAGGCCACCTTGCGTCCGCCACGCTGGCTCCGACGCCCCTAGCGCCGCCGTTCATCGGGCTCGTCGTGTCGGGAGGGCACACGGCCCTCTACGAGGTCCGTGACCTGGCGAAGATCCGCCTGCTTGGTCAGACCCGGGACGACGCCGCCGGAGAGGCCTTCGACAAGGTTGCCAAGCGGGTTGGGCTCGGGTATCCGGGCGGCCGTGAGATCGATCTGAGGGCACGCGGGGGACGCCCTGACGTCTATGCCTTTCCCCGTCCGATGCTCCGGGACCCGGGCTTCGACATGAGCTTCTCCGGCCTCAAGACCGCCGTCGCCCTCGAAGTGGGAAAAGCGGAGCAGAGCGCAGGAGGCGCGCTCCCCGAGCAGGTCGTCAACGACCTGGCCGCCTCGTTTCAGGAGGCGGCGGTGGACGTACTGATCGAGAAGACGCGCCGCGTGATCGATGCGACCGGGTTGCACCGGCTGGCCGTCGTGGGAGGCCTGGCGGCCAACGGCCGCTTGCGCGAGCGCATGGCGGTACTGGAGAGAGAGCTCGGGCTCCGGCTTGCGTTCCCCCCGGTTCCGCTCTGCACGGACAACGCGGCCATGATCGCGGCCGTGGCCGATCGGCTCCTGTCGGAAGGGCAAAGCGCCGACCTCGGCCTCGAGGCCTTCTCGCGCATCCGGCTCGAGCCCGAGGAGGGCAGGGCATAGCCTCGATACGGGACACCCTGGACCGCTACCACCTCGCTCCATCTCGGACCCGCGGCCAGAACTTCCTGCGCTCCGGGACTACGGCGCGGCGGCTCGTGGAGCTCTCCGGGCTCACTGCGGAGGATGCCGCCATCGAGATCGGACCGGGCCTCGGCGAGCTCACGCGGCCGATTGCGCGCGTGGCCCGCCGCACGGTGGCGCTCGAGGTCGACAGGGGTCTGGTACGCGCGCTCGGCGAGGCGCGCCTGCCAGGGAGCGTGGAGGTTCGCCATCAGG
Organism: Myxococcota bacterium; assembly: GCA_965247115.1. GTDB lineage: Bacteria > Myxococcota_A > UBA9160 > SZUA-336 > SZUA-336 > JAUXJB01. The sequence continues at coordinate 359,249 of CBDFGR010000002.1, read as the reverse complement.
ACGCTCTTCGCGCGGACCTCGGTGGCATCTGCCGAGAGCTGGGCCAGCCCTGCGTCTTGCTGGGGAACCTGCCGTACCGGATCTCGGGCCGCCTGCTCGGAGCCTTGCTCGGACCGCGGAATCCGTTCCGGCGTTGGGCGTTCATGCTGCAGAGCGAGGTTGCGGACCGCGTCCTGGCCGGGCCGAGCGAGCGTCCGTACGGCACCCTGTCGGTTTGGGCGGGGCTCTTCAGCCGTGCAGAACGCGCGCTCGACCTGAGTCCGGAGGAGTTCGTCCCGAGACCTCGCGTTCGTTCGACCTTCCTCGTCTTCGATCCGGCGCCGCAGCTCCCCGAGATCCAGGATCTGCCTACGCTCCGGAAGGTGGTGCGTGGGGCGTTCCAGTACCGCAGGAAGACCCTGCGCCGAGCGCTGCGGGGCCTCGTAGACGGCGACGGGGCGGCCTTTCGGGCCTCGGATATCGATCCGATGCGTCGGGGTGAGACCCTGTCCGGGATCGAGTTCGTGGCGCTGGCGAACGCCATCACGGCCGCGCGCGGGTCGCGGGAGGACGCTCTCGGGCACGGTTGACAGGCCGTTCGCCCCGCCCGTAGTCTTCCTCTCACATAGTCCGCTTCGATAGAGCCAGACGCTTGGATCCCGCGACCGAGACCGAAGGTGGCTTCGACTCGAACGGTTGAACCGTTCGCACCGTCAGACCGTGAAGCGCCTTCCGAACCGTCGGAGGCGCTCTGTTTTGGCGGGCGCGAAAGAGGAGTTCAGCCATGACCGAGTCCCGCGTGACGGTTCCCTCGCTGGCGCGCATGAAGCGACGCGGCGAGAAGATCGCGATGCTGACGGCCTACGACTTCCCGTTTGCGCGTATCTTCGATCAGGCCGGGATCGACATTCTCCTTGTGGGCGACACACTGGGATGTGTCGTCCAGGGCCACGCGACGACGCTGCCCGTCACGCTCGAGCAGTCGCTCTATCACTGCAGCATGGTCGCGCGCGCGGCGCGCCGCGCTCTGGTTGTCGGGGACATGCCCTTTGGCAGCTATCAGACGAGCGAGGAGCAGACCCTCGACACGGCGGTGCGCTTTATCAAGGAGGGCGGCGCACAGGCCGTGAAGCTCGAGGGCGGTGGGCGTGTCGCCGAGCGCATCGCTGCGATCGCGCGCATGGACATCCCCGTGATGGGCCACGTCGGGCTGACGCCGCAGTCCGTCCACGCCGTTGGGGGCTACCGAGTCCAGGGCAAGGGCGATGCCGGACACGAGCGCGTGCTACGCGAGGCGCTGGCGGTCCAGGAGGCAGGCGCCTTTGCGGTGGTGGTGGAGTGCGTGCCCCGGGAGCTTGGCGCGGAGATCACGAAGGCACTCGAGATCCCGACGATCGGCATAGGGGCTGGGCTCGGCTGCGACGGCCAGGTGCTCGTGATGCACGACATGCTCGGTCTCGAGTCGGGCTCGCCGCCGAAGTTCGTGCGGCAGTACGTGGACCTGAGCGCGATCGTGCGGCGCGCCGCCCAGATGTACGCGGAGGACGTGCGGCTCCAGAAGTTTCCCGGCGACAATGAGTCCTACTGAGCCGCTCGTCATCTCCGAGGTTCGCGCCCTACAGCGTTGGTCCGACGAGATCCGCCGCGGCGGCCGGCGCGTGGGGCTCGTGCCGACCCTGGGAGCCCTCCATGAGGGGCACCTGTCGCTCGTACGTCTGGCCCGAGAGCGAGCCGAGCGGGTGGTGGTCAGCATCTTTGTGAACCCCACCCAGTTCGGCGAGGACGAGGACCTGGAGGCGTACCCCCGGGACCTGTACGGGGATCTTGCCAAGCTCGCAGCGCTGGGCGTCGACGTGGTCTTTGCTCCCAGCGCCGCTCAGATGTACCCCCCTGGCGTGCCGCCCGTGTGGGTGGACGTGGAGCAGCTGACGCGCGGGCTCTGCGGGAGGATCCGGCCGGGGCACTTCCGCGGCGTGACAACGGTCGTGGCCCGCCTCTTCCATGCCGCGCGCCCCGACGTCGCAGTCTTCGGCCAGAAGGACTACCAGCAGCTGCAGGTCGTCCGCGCCATGAGCAACGCCCTCCTGTTCGGCGTCGAGATCGTGCCCGGCCCGACGGTCCGGGAGCCCGATGGCCTCGCCATGAGCTCGCGCAACGCGTATCTCGATGAGGACTCGCGGCTGCAGGCGCGCTGCCTGAACGCCGCCCTGGTCGAAGCGAGAAGGCTCTTCCGTGATGGCGAGCGAGACGCGGCCTACTTCGTCGACGTGGCACGGCGCCGCATCGAGAAGGAGGACGCGGCGGAGATCCAGTACGTAGAGCTCTGCGACGCGCGAACGCTCGAGCCGCTCGACCAGATCCGGGGGCCCGCAGTCCTGGCGCTGGCCGTCTTCATCGACGGTACACGCCTGATCGACAACACCCTGCTGGGGGAGGAGTGATGCTGCTGCGTCACCATCGCGAGCTACGCTCAGATGGAGACAGCTGAGGCCCGCAAGCACCAGCCGTGCATCTGCTTCGTCGACTCGCAAAACCGGCTCCGCTAGCTTGACGGGCATCGCCGAGGGAGCAGCGGCGGTGGAGGTTCGTTGTGTGGGGCAGAATCTGGCGTAGGGTCGTCAACGCTCTGCGGCGCGACTTTCTGGCCGGCCTGCTCGTGTTCGTCCCGGTCGGCTTCACCCTGCTGGGCGTTCTCTGGCTCGTCGACCAGCTCGACAAGCTCGTCCTGCCCCTCGTGTTTCGCGCGCTGGGCCTGGAGGTCGCGCAGCCGCGCTTCCTGGGCGCAGCCGTCACTCTCGCGGTCATCCTGCTGGTGGGGGCGCTCACTCGAAGCTTCGTCGGAAAGAGCGCCCTCGGCTTCTGGGAGAATATTGTCGAGAGGATTCCGGTTGCTCGCAGTCTGTACGCGGTATTGAAGCAGTTCATGGCCGCCGTCGTCGGCGACGGGGCATCGCCCTCGAGCTTTGACCGCGTGGTCCTGATCGAGTATCCGCGCAAAGGCATCTTCACGTACGCATTTGTTACTGGCGAGTCGAGCGGACTGACACCGGATCTGCCGGGCAAGCTTCTCAAGCTCTTCGTGTCGAGCACGCCGAACCCGACCACGGGCTACTTTCTGCTTGTTCCCGAGCACGAGACCGTCGAGACGGGGCTCTCCGTCGAGGAGGCGTTCAAGCTGATCATCTCGGCCGGAATCGCCGACAGCATCGCGGACGGGGCCGAGACGCTGCCACCGTCTCCGCGTTCGTGACCGAGGCGAAGCGTCAAACGATCTGCAAGAACCGTCGCGCCCGGTTCAACTACCTGATCGAGGAGACGATCGAGGCCGGAATCGTCCTGGTCGGCTCTGAGGTCAAGTCGCTGCGGGAGGGTCGCGCGAATCTCGTGGACGGCTACGCGCGCATCAGCGGCAACGGCGAGGTGTTCCTGATGAAGGCGCATATCTCGCCCTACGAGCAGGCCAATCGAGAGAATCACGATCCGGTGCGTCCCCGCAAGCTGCTCCTGCACAAGACCGAGATTCATCGCCTGCGCGGCAAGGTCCACGAACGGGGTCGCACATTGATCCCGCTCGAGCTCTACTTCGAGCGCGGCCGGGCCAAGGTGGAGTTGGCGCTCGCGCGCGGAAAGAAGCGATACGACAAGCGGGAGGCGATTGCCAAGCGCGAGTCCGATCGCCACCTCCAGCGCATTACCAAGCGCGAGGCGCGCCGCCGCTAGTCAGCGCCGGGACTGATCGAGAACTGCGGGCGGGAACAGGTAGCGGCGCGCCAGCAGGATGGCGGCGAGCGCGAGGACCATCAGGCCTGACGCGATCGCGAGGTTCGAGCTGCTTGGCTCGCGGAACGTGTTCCCCAGAAACGTGTAGAGGCCCGCTCGTGGCAGGAAGCCGATCGCGATGGCCAGTGTGAAGGGGGTCGCACGCATCCGCGTCACGCCCGCCGTGAAGTAGACGGGACTCAGCACCGAGACCGGGATCGCTGTGTACGCGGCAAGCCAGGGAGGCCCGCGCCGCGTCAGGTAGTCGTCGAAGGCGGCCAGGCTGCCGCCGATGCGACGCTGCACGGCCTCGCGTCCGAGCGCCCGCGCCACTCCGAGGGCGATCACGGCGCCCAGCGTTCCGCCGAGTACGCCGTAGAATGTCCCTGCCAGCGTCCCGAACAGCAGCCCGGCCGTGAGCAGGATCAAGCCCGAGGGCAGGCCGAGGAAGGGGCGCATCGCCATGGTCCCTACCAGGATGGCGGGTCCGAGCGGTCCGAGGTCAGAGACGTAGCTCTGGAAGGCTTCCTGCGTCCACTCGACGTTGCTCCCCAGGTGGAGCCAATAGAAGCCGGACGCGCCGACCCCGATCGCAGCGAGCGCGCCGAGCTGTTTCAGACGCCTGGCCATAGGCAGAGCGCCGAGTCTAGCAAAGGCCCCGAGCCCCCCCATCCGTTAGACTGTGCTTCACGGGGGCGATCGGTTTCGACGGGTAGCCGAGAGCGTCTGTTGCGTGTCGAGGTGCTGTGTCCTCGCTAAACCCGCGGCAAGGCAACTTATAATTGCCGATGAAAACCTCGCTCTCGCTGCTTAGCTAAACCCTAAGACAGCGAGCATGCCCGCGGCCGACGCCTGCTGAGCCGCGGGGGTGTCATACCCAGCAGGCTGGCGCGCATTCCTGTCGGGTGGATGCGCGCGAGAAAAGATCCCGGCTCGCTCCTGATCAGGCGGGCTCCGAAGCCTCGGGTCAGGAGTTAAAACAGAACACGGAGCTACACACGTAGACGCAGGCGAAAGACGCTATTCGGACGCGGGTTCGATTCCCGCCGCCTCCACCACCAGTTCAACTGGCACGGCCTCGGTGCCACCTACATGGAGCGGATACTCAGTTCTGGTGCCGCTGTCGATTGACTTCCACAATGAGACCTAGGAGGATCGGCGACACCCGCCCAAAGTCAGTTCGTGACTTGGTGGAACCAAATCAAAAGAAAACGAGAGAAACGTGATTCATAAAGGTCAAGTGCAGACTGTTCTGGGCCCCATATCTCCCGAAGTGCTTGGCCTGACCCTGCCACACGAGCATGTCCTGCTCGACATGACCCTTGGGGCCTGCTGCGCGGACGTGCTTATCGACCAGACTGAGTCAGGAAAAGCAGCCGCCAGTACTCCTGAGGCCGGCTGGGAACCCGGCCAGGAAGGACCCGGCACTGCCGCTTCGTTTCGGCCGAAATGGAACGAGCCGATTTCCCTCGAGAATCGCGCAGACGTAGCACGCAACTGGTTCTACTACGGCAACTTCAAGTCGACGATCGTGGACGACGTTATCTACGAGGCCAATTTGTTCAAACGGCACGGCGGCGGATGCATTGTCGATCAGACATCGATCGGAATTGCCCGGGACCCGCGCGGTCTGCAGCAGGTCGCTCGTATGACCGGCGTGCACTTCGTCATGGCGACCAGCTACTACACGCACGAATACCATCCGAGTGAAATTGCTGGCATGGACATTGGCGCTGTCGAGCAGCGCATCATGCGTGAGCTCGATAAAGGCGTCGCAGGTGGCGTACAGGCAGGCATCATCGGCGAGGTCGGACTGAACACACAAATCCATCCCGATGAAGAAAAAGTGCTCAGGGCGTCCGCACGGGCACAACGAGCAAGCGGCGTCGCACTTAGCGTTCATCCCGGGTTCGGGCCGGACGCAATATGGGCCGCGGTACGAATCCTCGAAGATGAAAAAGCGGACCTGTCGCGCACAATCATGTGCCATGTCGATCAGCGGCTGGCTTCCAGGCCCGCGCCGAATTCCTTTGATCCGGAACCGTTTCTGGAGCTTGCCAAGACAGGAATGTACCTGGAATTCGATGGCTTTGGATGGGAAGAATCATATCGGCAGCGCGACAACGTAGACCAGCCCAACGATGCAATTCGTTTGAATCTAATCATGGCACTGGTAGAGGCTGGACATGCATCGCATGTGCTTATGTCACACGATCTCGCCTTGCAGCATTGGAAGCGCAAGTATGGCGGTCACGGCTGGCAGCACATACCGGAGACCGTCACGGCGTTGATGCGTCACAAGGGGTTCGATGAGGCGCTGATCGAGAAGATTCTCTACAGGAATCCTCAGGATCTTCTGACCATCGCCTGAGGCTGCCCCCCGGCCCTCAGATGACTCGATCGGACGGGCAGGCCACTGTCAGAACCCGAGAAACCCTCTCAAATCGCCACACCGACCACTGGCGCGAGGTCGCGGGAACGGCTATTCATTCCTCGATCGGGCAGCTGCCCGACGCGGCGCACGACAGGTTCTGTCATTCCTGTGAGAGTGTGATTGGACGCGCCGCCCCGGAATCCATCTTGCCCTTCGCTGTTGTGTGGGTCGAAACATTACGGCCCTGGCGTCCAGGTAAGCCCTGCGCGCGAACGGCGGAGAACAAACTCACTGTGTCTGCACGTGTATCCATTGAATCGACGGGATTCGACCGATTCGAGTTCGACGAACGGCTGGTGCGCGGGATCCGCGCCGCGGGCTTTGAAGATCCCCGACCCATCCAACTTGAAACCATTCCCGCGGGTCTCGACGGTCGAGATGTACTGGGTCTGGCCCAGACCGGCACGGGCAAAACGGCGGCCTTCGCGCTGCCGTTGCTCGACTATCTGCTCGAGGAGCCGGGCAGGGGGCCGCGCGCCTTGGTGCTGGCTCCGACTCGCGAGCTCGCGACTCAGATCGCCACCGAGATCGGCGCGCTCTCAAAGTTCACCAAGCTGAAGCCGATCACGATCTATGGCGGGGTCGCGATCTCGACGCAGGTCAAGGCGCTGCGTCAGCGCCCCGACATCGTAGTCGGCTGCCCGGGCCGCGTGCTCGACCTGCTCCAGCAGGGACTGCTTCATCTCGACCAGGTCGAAACGCTGGTGCTCGATGAAGCCGACCACATGTTCGACATGGGGTTCCTGCCGGACATCCGCAAGATCCTGAAGACGCTGCCGCAGAATCGACAGAACTTGCTGTTCTCGGCTTCGATGCCGAAAGAGATTCGCCGACTGGCTGACGATGTGCTGACCGACCCTCATGTCGTCGAACTCGCAAACGCTACGCCCGCATCGACGATCGATCACGCGCTGGTCTTGGTCGCCGAGGATCGCAAGCGCGCGCTACTCGAACACGTGCTGGCCGGTGATGACTGCGACTCCGCGATCGTGTTCATCCGCACCAAGCACCGCGCACGGCGGCTTGCCGAGCAATTGGCCAAGGCCGGGCATAACGCGGTGTGCCTTCAGGGCAACATGTCTCAACCGCAACGCGACCGGGCCATGCAAGGGTTTCGGTCGCGTCGCTACGACGTCCTGGTGGCTACCGATATCGCGGCGCGCGGCATCGATGTGAGCGATGTCTCGTACGTGATCAACTTCGACGTTCCCAACACGCCCGGGGCCTACACTCACCGCATTGGCCGCACCGGCCGTGCCGAGCAAGAGGGCATTGCCTGCACGTTTGTCACCAGCGATGACCGCGACTGGGTGCGTGCAACCGAACGGATGATTGGCGCGCCGATCCAGCGCCGACACGTTGAGGGCTTCGAGCCCGATACCGGGGCTAAGCCGGAGACTCGCCGCGCACCCAAAGGACGCGCTCGCGGTGGACAGCCGAAAGCAAGCGGGCGTTCGCGAAGCAGTCGCCGCGGCTCGTCGAGCCGCCGCCCGAGCCGCCGCCGCAGCCGCACTAGCTAGAGCTCGGCGATGCCGAAAGAGCGACTCAGTTTCACGTGCGCACATACTTTTCGTTTTGACTCCCGCCGTTTGGCGGGGGCTAAAGCGCTTGCTCTCCGCACTCCACGTCACGTACCCTGGTCTCCGCAGCGGATGGCAAGAATGGCAAGGCTTACAAAGGCCGACGCACGTAAGACATGGGAGGCCGCCGCACTGGGGTGGGCGACTTGGGAGGAGCTGTTCGCGTCGGGATTTCGTGACGCGACGGCCCAGATGCTCGATATCGCTGCGGTGGCCCCAGGTGCCAAGGTGCTCGACTTGGCCTGCGGTGCGGGTAGCCAGACATTTCAGGCCGCCGAACGCGTAGGGGCAGACGGCGCGATAGTCGCCAGTGACATCTCAGCTACGATGCTGAGCCAGGTTTCTAAGAAGGCCGAGCAACAGGGCGTCTCGAATATCAGGACCCTTGAATGCGCGGCGGAAGACCTTGACGTCTCGCACGATTTCGACGCGGCGATCTGTCGGTTAGGGCTCATGTTGTTCCCCGATCCTCGGTGCGCTGCGACGGCGGTTCGTCGCTCGCTAAGGCCCGGCGGGAGGTTCGCCGCATTGGTGTTCACGACGCCACCGAACAACCCGTTTATGTCGGGTCCGCTGGGGATACTGCTCCGTCACGCGGGGAAGGAGCCGCCGCCTCCTGGGCAGCCGGGTATCTTCGCGTTGGGCGCTCCAGGATTGCTTGAGAGCACTTTCGCTGAGAGCGGTTACATCGAGGTCGAGACGGAGTTGATGCGGGTGCGTCTGAGCCTTGATTCGGCGGATGCGGCGTTACAAATGATGCGGAGCGCCTTTGGCGTTTATCGTGCTGCGGTGGCAGAGCTATCTGAGCAGGCACGAAGTGTGGCCTGGTCGGAAGTGCGCAACTTCTTGGGGCGGTTCGAGAACTCATCTGGGTTGGAAACGGAGTTTGAAGTGGTGATCGGTGCAGGAGCAGCTCCGCAGTAGCCGCCCCAACGGCTCACACCAGGAGGAAATCCGCTGGCCCGCTACGGGATCACACTCTCGAGTTTTGTCGAACCGCTGCACGCGTTGGGGCCTTCGCTCCGGGAGATTCCCGACCTCGGCTACACCGACATCTGGTCCAACGAGAACTACGTGCTCGACGCCTTCACGCCCCTGGCCGTGGCCTCGACCTACGCGCCGACGGTTCGTCTGGGTCTCGGCATCGCCCAGGCCTATACCCGCGGCGCCGCGATCCTGGCCATGTCCATCGCGGGGCTCTGCCAGGCTGCCCCGGGGCGGGTGGTCGCCGGCATCGGCGCTTCCACCAAGACTATCGTTGAGAACTGGAACGGCGTACCCTACGTGAAGCCCTACGCCCGGGTGCGCGACACGCTCAGCTTCCTGCGCGCGGCCCTTGCCGGGGAGAAGGTGGACGAGGAGTACGAGACCTTCACTGTGAAGCGCTTTCAGCTGGCGGCGAAGATCGAGCAGCCGCCGCCGATCGTGATCGGCGCGGTCCGCCCCAGGATGTTGGGGCTCTCGGGCGAGCTCGGCGATGGTGCCGTCCTCAACAACGTCTCGGCCGAGGACATCAAGCAGATTGTCCCCCACGTGAAGGCGAAGAACCCGAACGCGGAGATCATCTGCAACGTCTACGTGTCCCCGAACCAAGACGTGGACAAGGTGCGCGAGATGTGGCGCGCGGGGCTCAACGAGTATCTGAACGCACCCAGCTACGCCGCCGCCCAGGAGTGGATGGGACACGGGGACGAGCTGCGCGAGTGCTGGGACAAGTGGAAGACGCGCGACCGCAAGGGTGCCGCCGCCGCGATTCCGGACGCCTTCGTGGACTCGCTGGTGGCGCACGGCCCGATGGAGGAAGTTCGGGAGAAGGTTCAGCGTTACGTCGACAATGGGGTCGATACGGTGGTGTTCGATCTGGAGCCCGGCGTGGTCGACGCCATGGAAACGGCGCGAGGGCTCGCACCTAGGTAACGTCACCCCTCGATCGAGAGGCCGCCCCAGCTACGGGGCGACGCACGCAGACGCGGGTTTGATTCCCGCCTTCCAGCTCGGCCGCGTGAGGACTATGATGCTCCGCGCCGCAAGGAGGCCGGGCAATGAACACGTCACTTCCCACCCGGGAAGCGCTGCTGGCACGAGTGGCTGACATTTTCTCCCTGTTGGATGAAACGGCGGCGAAATCGGAAGCACTGCGCACGTTGTGTTCCGAAGCCGTGAATGCGCTGCATGAAGCCGGGCTCTTTGGCCTCTGGGTACCGAGCGAACGCGGCGGCTACGATGCCGACCTGGTGACCCAGATCGATGTCATGATCGCGGTGGCGCGGGCCGACATGTCGGCCTGCTGGACGATGATGATCGGCAATACGGCGACGGCGATGATGGCAACCGGCTTGCCGGACGAAGGTCTAAAGGAGGTGTTCTCGCAAGAGCACTGGCCGAAGCGCCTGCCTGTCGCCGCAGGCTCACTCAAGCCATCCGGTGAAGCACGGACCGTCGAGGGCGGCTACGTCGCGAGCGGCAAATGGGGATTTGGCAGCGGTATTCATCATGCGAGCTATATTGTCGCCAATTGCCTGGTCGCCGGATCCGAAACATCCGTGGGTCTGGTGGTCCCGATCGCAGAGGTGCAGATTCACGATGACTGGTACGTGGCCGGATTGTGTGGCTCGGGCAGCAGCAGCTACTCGGTGTTCGAGGCGTTCGTGCCCGAGCGGCTTGTCCTGACGAAGACACCGCGTAGCGGCTGGCGAAAAAGCGACCCGGGACCGAGACTGCCCATCGAACACGCCTCGGTGTCGCTGGGTGGTGCCCGCCGGGCGCTTGACGAGGTAACCGAGCAGGCCGCGTCGAAGTACCGTCTGCTGGAATCCCAGTCGGTGGCCAGCAAACAGAGCTTTCAGACGGAGCTCGGAAGGCTCGAGGCCGAGTGGGAAAGCCTCTATGCCGGCGTGAGACGCCTTGCTAAAGAAATGACAAGGATCAGCCAGGTTGACCCGGCCGGACTCATGCCGGCAGCGGCAAAGCTCAGGGCGGTCTGTGCCCATGCCACGGAACGCTCGCTCGCGATTGGCGGCCGGGCGCTGCGCCAGGCAGGTGCAGGTGCGGTGGCGAGCCGCAATGTGCTGCAGCGTATTCACCGGGACCTCACGGTGTCTGCGCAGCATGCGATGATTTCGGATGGCTCCTATGAGGATTTCGGCAAGGAGCTATTGGGGCTGGACACCAGTGGCAAGACAACCAAGGGAGCGTAATCGATGAACTACGGGGTCAAGACGCCGCCCCAGCACTGCAGCTGGCAGGACATGCTCGACGTCTGGAAGGCCACCGACCAGGTGGACGTATTCACCAGCTGCTGGAACTTTGATCACTTCTATCCGCTGGTTGGCGATCCGAACGGCTCCTGCATGGAAGCCTGGGTGACCCTGACGGCCTTGGCGGTAAATACCCAACGGGTACGCGTGGGCGCGATGGTGCAGGGCATGCCGTATCGACATCCCGCAGTGACGGCAAATATGGCCGCGTCTCTCGACATCATTACCGGCGGCCGACTGAATCTAGGGCTGGGTGCCGGCTGGCATGAGGGGGAGTGTGCCGCCTATGGCATCGATCTGCTTTCACTAGGGCAGCGCATGGACCGTTTCGAAGAGGGCGTGCAGGTGGTGCGCTCGCTGCTGCGGGAAGAGTACACCACGTTCACCGGCGAGTATTACCAGCTGGACAAAGCACGTTGTGAACCTAAAGGTTCGCAGCGGGGCGGCCCGCCGATCGTGATTGGCGGCGGGGGGGAAAAACGTACGCTCAGAATTGCTGCCCGGTACGCGGATCACTGGAACCTGCCGTTCGCATCACCGGATCGGTTTCGCCACAAGTACGAGGTACTACAGGCGCACTGCGAGCGCGTCGGCCGTGACATCAGCGACATCGAATGCTCAGTGCAGATTGCGTTACCTGCCGACGAAGATCCTCACAAAACTGCGGAAACCGCAATGGCACTCGGTGAGGCGGGCGTGGACACCGTGATCTTTTCGTTGCGTGACCCGTATAGAGCGTCGGTGGTAGAAGCGCTGGGCAAGGCACTTTCGCAGTTGTGATACCTTGGTAATTAACTAGCCAGTTAACTACCTGAGCGAGAGAGTGTCGAGCCTGCCGAGGCGTGTGCCGCGTCGGGTACCATTCACACTCCCATGTCCAACCTTCTGACCGGTACCCGCATCATCGATTTCACGCACGTGCACGTCGGGCCCCTGTGCACGTATCAGCTGGCATTGATGGGCGCCGAGGTGATCAAGATCGAGTCGCCGGACGGTGGTGACATGATGCGCGGCATGGGCGCGGGCAGCGAGCCGGGCATGAGCCCGGGATTTCTCGGCCAGAGCGCGGGCAAACGGTCTGTTGCGGTGAACCTGAAATCCGAGGCCGGACTGGCGCTGGTGCAACGGCTGATCGGGGGTGCCGACGCGGTGGTGTCGAACCTGCGACCCGGCACCGCGGACCGGCTGGGCATCGGCTACGAGGCCGCACGCAGCGTCAACGACAGCATCGTGTACTGCGCAATTTCCGGCTACGGGCAGACGGGACCGGAGAGTGACCGGCCAGCCTTCGACCATCTGATGCAGGGTGAGTCCGGCATGATGGATTCGACGGGCACGGTGGACGAGCCTGTGCGGGTCGGCTTTGCGGCGATCGACGCCGGCACCGCCGTGATCGCGAGCTCCGCGCTACTTGCCGCGCTGGTGCGCCGCGCGCACACGGGGCAAGGCGCTTATCTCGACGTGTCGATGCTGGAATCCGCAATGGCGCTGATGGGTCTGAACTACTACGGCTTCCTGGCCACCGGTCAGCAGCGCCCGCGCGTCGGCCGTAACCCGCTGGCGCGGTCCGGCTCCGCCGGCACGTTCGACACCCAGGACGGCGTCCTGCTCGTGAACGCGAACACTCGCCGCCTATTCGAGCGTATGGCCCATGGGCTGGGGCGGGCCGACCTGCTCGCGGACGAACGTTTTGCCACGGCTCAGGCCGCACACCACAACTGGCTGACGTTGCGCGGGGTGTTTGCCGAGCTGTTTCGAACGAACACCGCAGAGCATTGGGATCAAGTGCTGCGCGCGGCCGGCGTGCCGAGCGGCACGCTGAAAACTCCGGCGGAGGTGCTTGCCAATCCGCAACTTGCCCACCGCGGCGCGCTGACGCACCTTTCGGGAGTACCCGGCATCGAGGACGGCAAGCTGGACGTGCTGGGTGCCGGCTTTACGGTGGACGGCGCGCCGACTGCGCCGTCCGGGGTACCGCCTCGGCTCGGCGAGCATACGAAAGAAGTGCTCGCCGAGCTCGGTCTGAGCGAGGCCGCGTTGCGAGAGCTTGCCCAAACCGAAGTGATTGCCGGGGCGGGGTTGTAAAATCAATAGGACCTAGGATGGAGGAAGGGATTCATGGCGAGCAGGGACGGCGAGATGGTGCGCAAGATCCGGGAGATCTGCGGGCCCTTCGACCACTACGGCCACGTCGTGTCGGACATCCAGAAGGCGATGGCCGACTACATGGCCCTCGGCATCGGTCCGTGGTTCTTCATCACCAAGGATCGCATGGACCGGTGGGACGCGCAGGTGAGGGCGGGCGGGGGCAGAAAGGGCAAGCTTCGCGCCACACAGCTGCACTACGGCGAGCCGACGGCATATCGCGCGCTCGTCGCCTTCGGGTTCAACGCGGATACGGGCATCGAGCTGGTCCAGCCGTACAACGAAGAGCCCTCCTGCCACAACGACTGGCTCAAATCTCGGGGCAACGGGCTCCAGCACATCAACTTCACCGTGCCGCGGGAGCGCTACGTCGAGCTGGTCGACGCCTGCTTTGCCGCGGGGTGGGTGCCCTCAATCCAGCTCATCGAGGGCGCAGGCAAGCCCGGGAGCGGGCCTCCCGGCAACCCCGACATGCCGACCGTGCACTACTTCGACCTGATGAGCGAGTTCGGGTTCCACATCGAACTCTCGTGCGGGCAGAACCTGGAGGGGGGAGCGTACGGAAAGTACAAGCGCCTGCTGGCGTACGTGGGCCACCTCTCGAGGACCTGGGACGGCGTCACGGAGCCCATTCGCTACGCGTTCCCGAAAGTACCAGACGACTTCCAGCGTGCTGAGTAGCCCCGGAGGACTTCGCCGGTCGATCCGGGGACCAGCGATGAACGAGTCCTCCGCGAGGCGCTAGATCTCACGAGACCCGCCCCACAAGGACTGCTAGAGTACGCCGGCGATGAATTGGCGGACCATCCTCTGGCTGGTCGGGGTGGTGTTGAGTGTGGTGGCACTCGCACAGACCGCCAGCTTGATCATGGCCGTCGTGCTCGAAGAGCCGTGGCAGCCCTTTGCGACGGCCGTGGGTCTCGGTGCTGTGTTGGGAGCCCTGTGTCTCGTGCAGGCGCGGGGCGTACAGCTGGCGCTGGAGCATCGCTCGGCGTTCATCGCGGTCACGCTGGCCTGGGTCTCGGCGTGTCTCCTCGGCGCGGTGCCCTTCATGCACAACGAGAGCCTGCAGATCTCCACGGTGAACGCCCTGTTCGAGTCCACGTCCGGACTCACGACGACGGGCGCCACGGTCCTGTCCGGCCTCGACGGGTTGCCGCGTTCCGTCCTGCTCTGGAGGAGCCTCTCGCAGTGGATGGGTGGTCTGGGCATGGTGCTGCTCGGCATCGCCGTGTTCCCCATTCTCGGCCTGGGAGGCATGCAGCTCTTCAAGGCGGAGGCGCCCGGACCGACCAAGGACAAGCTCACGCCCCGCATCGCCGAGACCGCGAAGCTGCTCTGGACGATCTACCTCGGGCTCACGATCGTCGATGGTGGCCTGCTCTATCTCGGTGGCATGAGTCCGTTTGATGCCGTCTGCCACGCGATGACGACCATCTCCACTGCTGGCTTCTCGACTCACGACGCGTCTCTGGGCTTTTACGGCTCCGGCTATATCAACGTCGTGACATCGATCTTCATGCTGCTCGGAGGTACGAGCTTCGCCATCCTCCACACCTCGCTCACCCGCGGGATCCCGTGGGCTGACTATCCGGAGCTGAGGCTCTACTTCGGTATCTTCGTGCTCGTCGCACTGCTGATCACTCTCGACCTGCGCTTCGGCAGCGACGGCGCGTACCCGGACACCGCCGGGGCACTCGAGCACGCCGCGTTCCAGACCGCTTCGATCCTCTCGACGACGGGATACTCGACACAGAACTACGATTCCTGGCCGCCGCTCTCGCACGCGGCCATCCTCTGCCTGTGGTTCGTCGGCAGCATGGCGGGCTCCACGGGTGGCGGGGTCAAGGTGATTCGTGTGCTCGTGCTGGTGCGACTCGCGTTCTCCCAGTTCTTCCGGCTGGTGCATCCGCATGGCTACGGGACGATCAAGCTGGGACGCACCACGATCGAAGAACAGGTGATGCTGAGCGTGCTCGGCTTCATCGGCATGTGGATCGTCGTTCTCGGCTTCGGAACCGCTCTGCTCTGCCTGCTCGGCTCCGATCTGCACACGGGCTTCTCGGCGGCGGCGGTTACGCTGGGAAACGTCGGGCCGGGCTTCGGCGGTGTCGGCCCGGCCACCACGTATGACCACTTCGAGCCAGCCGCGAAGCTGGTCATGAGCGGACTCATGATCCTGGGCAGGCTTGAGATCTACACGGCGCTCGTCATCCTCACACCAGGCTTCTGGCGGCGCTGATACCAAGCCGTACGGAGGAGCCCGCGGGCGTTCCTTCCCGGTTCAGCTGCCTTGAAGGGCAATGGGAGGTGGCTGGTAGCCCCCACACAGCCGCGAGAGATGCGCGGCAAAGCGGATCGTCGTCAGATCCGCTCCGTAGCGGCTCACGACCTGGATACCGATCGGGAGCCCGCTCGAGGACAGGCCGATGGGCGGGACCGTCGAGGGCAGGTAGGCCATGCCCACCAGCAGAGTCCACGAGGCGATGTCCCAGTAGGGACGCTCCACGCCGTTGCATGCGAGCGTGCGCTCGCTCATCTTCGTGTGTACATGGGGAAAGGGCGGGACGAACGACACGGGCAGCAGGAGCACGTCGTAGCGCCCGAAGAACTCGGCCCAACGCGCCTGCGCCTCGACGCGCTGCTTGTGCAGCTCGAACCAGCGTTTGTGCGAGAGGTCGATCTCCTTGTCCGAAGGATTAGCCGACATCACGAGGAGTCCACCCGTGACGCGAAGGGAGGCGAAGTCGAGCTCGGGGCGCGCATCCCGGTCGACCTCCGTACCCGAGGCTTCGAGGGCGTCGGTGGCGCGCGTCGTGACCTCCAGGACTTCGCGATCCACCTGGCAGGCCGGATCATCGAGCCACGCGGCTACGCGCAGCGCTGCGACATCCGCGGGTTCGTCGAGACGCACGTCCCAGGGCGGAGTGTCCTTCACGAGGAGAGGAAGCAGTAGCTCGAGGTCTTCCGCCGAACGCGCGATCGGGCCGATCACGTTCACGTCGGCCTCCGTGGTTCCCCCGTCCGCGTGATCCAGATACCCGGTCGAAGGCACGATGCCGAAGCTCGGCTTGTGGCCGAAGACGCCGCAGAATGCGGCGGGAAAGCGGATCGATCCGCCGATGTCGGTGCCGATCTCGAACGCGGTCATCCCGGTGGCGACGGCCGCGGCGGCGCCGCCGGAGGAACCGCCGGGGCCGCGCTCGAGGTTCCACGGATTCCGCGTGGTGCCGAACAGCCTGTTGTAGGCTTGGGCGTCGCCAGACCACTCGGGAAGATT
Source organism: Myxococcota bacterium (assembly GCA_965247115.1). Lineage (GTDB taxonomy): Bacteria > Myxococcota_A > UBA9160 > SZUA-336 > SZUA-336 > JAUXJB01. The sequence continues at coordinate 342,815 of CBDFGR010000002.1, read as the reverse complement.
CGTCTTGCCGATGACGATCGCGCCGGCGTCCTTGAGCTTGCGCACGACGGGGGCATCGCGCGTGGGCACGTAGTCCTTCAGGTCGTCCGCACCGCCAGTCGAGCGTAACCCTTGGGTCTCGAGGGCGTCCTTGATCGTGATCGGTAGACCGTGCAGCGGACCGATCGGGTCTCCACGCGCCAGTACGGCGTCCGCCTGATCCGCCGTGCGCCGCGCGGCGTCGAAGTCGCGCGTAACGACCGCATTGATGTCGCCGTCGAGACTCTCGATCCGGTCAATGAAGAGCTCGAGCAGCGCGCGGCTCGACGTCTTGCCCTCGCGGATGGCACGGGCCTGGACGTGCGCGGGCTCGAGCGCCAGCAGCGTGTTCGTCTCCTCAGCCATGCTTTCTCCGTCTCCGGCTGACAAGTCTACTCGCTGCACCCGTGGACGTCAGCTCAGATCAAAACCCGCGTAACCAGCCTCTGCCGCGGCCTGACACCGTTCCAGGTAGTCCTGGGGCGTAGTGTGATAGAGCAGCTCTCGGCGTTTGCCGGGGATATTGGCCCCCATGTACCAGGAGTCAGCCCGAGGGAAGAGCGAGCGTTCGCCAAGTTCCGCGATGTGTGCGGCCCAGCTGGCCGCCGCCTCGTCCGTGGCCTCGATCCGGGAGTGATTGTGATCCCGAAGATACGACAGGCATTCGACTACCCAGTCCCCCTGAAGCTCCGCACAGCTTGGCCCGTTGCAGAAAGCCGTGGGGCTTTGTGGGCCATACAGCAGCAGCAGATTCGGCATATGAGGTATGGAGTAGCCAAGATAGGTCCTGACACCGTCTGACCATACTTCGTCCAATCGTTTGCCGCCCCGGCCTTTCAGGTCGATCTGCATGAAGCCTCCGATGCTGGAGTCGAAACCCGTCGCCAGCACCAGGATGTCGAACTCGTAGGCATCGGTAGACGTTTCAAGTCCCGTGGGCGTAATCTCTTGTATTGGCGACTCACGCAGATCCACGAGATCGACATTGGTCTGATTGAATACGTCGTAGAAGTTCTGTTCCAGTGAAGGTCTCTTGGTGCCAAACGGATGCAACGGTTTCGTCGGCGCCAGTTTTTCCCGTAACCGCGGATCGTTCAATCTCGCCCGCGTCTTGTCGCGCCAGAACTCATAGGCCAGCAGGTTGGACTCCTCATTCATCACAATATCGCTGAACGTGCCGAACCAGAAGTGAAAGCCGCCTTTCTGCCATGCTACTTCGAAGACTGCCTGGCGCAGTTCTTCCGAAACGTCCTTTGCCGACCGCTCATCGGGAAAGATGTCGAACAGGGTTGAACTGGAAACTGCCCGCTGCCTGAACTTGGCAGGATAGGTTGGCTTCAGGTTTTGTTGTGTCTCTACGTCGAGCCTTCGTTGCTGCATTGGCAGCGCCATGTTCGGCGTGCGCTGAAAAACGGTCAGGTGCGATGCAACCGCTGCTGCCTCCTGTACTACCTGCACCCCGCTCGCGCCGGTCCCGATGATGCCAACCCGCTTGCCGCTCAGATCCAGGCCTTCCTGGGGCCAGTGACCGGTGTGGTGACAAGGTCCTGCAAACGACCCGAGACCATCGAAGTCGGGAGTGTAGGCCTTGGCAGCAAAACCCATGCAACTAATAAGGAAGCGTGTGCGAGTCTTGTTACCGTCCTTAGTGTAGACGATCCATTGATTGTTCTGTTCGTCAAACTCTGCGCCGCTGACCCAGGTGTTGAACTGGATGTCTCTGGACAGATCGAGCTTTTTGTCTACGTGGGCAAAGTACTGTCGCAGCTCATCCCATCCGGGAAATCGTTCGGTCCAGTTCCAATCCTCCCAGACCGCTTTGATCGAAAATTCGTAGTTCGGAACATGCGAATCCACTCGAGCCCCGGGATAGCAGTTCCAGTACCAGATACCGCCAAGACTTTCTCCCGCCTCAAAGATCTTGACCGAGAATCCTTTTTCACGCAGCTGATGGAGCTGATAGACTCCGCTAAAACCAGCGCCGATGATAAGCGCATCGAGCACGTCGGCGGTCTGCTTGTCTGCCGATACTGCCTCCGACATTTCAGTCTCCCCTTTGAATGCACTCTGAGAGTCTTGGGCAAGAGTGTACCGTCATTGGCCCGAAGCGTCTGGTGCCGAAGGTCTGGGACTCCAAACCGCACTACGAGATTCTGGAAGTTGCCTGGCGCTAGCTTCTTCTCGAGGATCGGCCGGAGTTCCGGGTTGTCCCGCCCACGGAGAGGCGTAGAATCGTGCCACGACGCTACACGCGAAGGGGGAGCCATGGCCCAGTTCGATCTTCAGCTACGGGGCGGAACGATCGTCGATGGTACGCGCGCCGAGCGCTACGTGGGTGACGTCTTTATCAAGGACGGCCGCATCGCCCAGCTCGGCGGTAAAGCGGTCGGATCCGCGGAGCGCGTGATCGACGCCGACGGCCTGATCGTGGCGCCGGGATTCGTCGATCTGCACACGCACTACGACGCCCAGATCCGCTGGGACCCCTGGTGCACGATCTCCGGGTGGCACGGCGTGACCTCGGTCGTGCTCGGCAACTGCGGCTTCGGTTTCGCGCCGGTAAAGTCCGACTTCCGCGAGCGCTCCATGCTGACCATGACCCGCACCGAGGCCATTCCCTATCCGTCGATGAAAGAGGGCATGACTTGGGATTGGGAGACGATCCCCGAGTACCTCGACAGCCTGGAAAGGGCTCCGAAGGGCGTCAACGTGATCCAGTACATGCCGACCGCCTCGCTCATGACCTACGTGATGGGACTGGAAGCCGCCAAGAGCCGCCCGGCAACGGATGACGAGCGCAAGGAGATGCAGCGCTTGCTCCACGAGGGGATGGATGCGGGCCTCTGCGGCTTCTCGATTCAGCGCCTCGGTCCCGACTCGGTGCAGGCGGACTTCGACGGCTCGCCAATGGTGACCGACACGATGGCCGACGCGGACATCCTGGCGCTCGCCGAGGTGCTGCGCGAGCGCGGCGAGGGCTTCATCCAGATCACCCAGGCCGAGGGTGGGCCCATCAAGAAGGACCTCGCGTTCCTCGAGAAGCTGGCGGAGACAGCCAATCGCCCCATCCTTCACAACGTCGTGATCCCGTCGCGGAGAGACCCCGAGGTCCATCGCCGGCCGCTGCGCTGGATCGAGCGCTGCCGCGAGCGGGGCTTGCCGATCTACGCGCAGTGCGGGACCGGGCGCGCGGGCTTCGCTTTCACGCTGGAGCACTGGAACCTGTACGACGCCTCGCCGGCATGGCGGGACGTGACCACGGGCACGAAGGAGGAGAAGCGCCAGAAGATGCAGGATCCGGCGCTTCGCGAGGCCCTCGTCAAGGAGGCCGAGGCCGCGGACCGTCGCCTGCAGATCATTCAGGCGGGTGTCGGCGGCAACCCCAAGCACCTGGTCGTGCAGAGCGTGAACGGCCAAGACGAGCTCGAGCCCTACGTGGGCCGGTCGGTGGGCGAGATCGCCGACGCCGAGGGCAAGAGCCCCATCGAGGCCATGCTCGACCTGTCGCTCGCCGGAGACCTGAACGTCGAATTCCTCGGACCGGACCGGGGATCCAACGCGGAGTTCATGGCCGACATGATCGGCCAGCCGTACTCCATCCCCGGTGTTTCGGATGGCGGCGCGCACACGAAGTTCTTCACGGGCGGCGCCTACACCACCGATTTCCTCTCGTGGCTCGTCCGCGACGAAGAGGTGGTGAGTCTCGAAGAGGCCCACTACCGGCTCTCGAACCTGCCGGCCCAGGCGGCGGGCTTCCGCGACCGGGGGGTGCTCCATGAAGGAGCCGCGGCCGACGTGGTGGTGTACGACATCGACGAGCTCGCCATCGATCCGCCCTGGATCGGAGAGGTCGAGCACGACCTGCCCGGCGGGGAGTGGCGGCGCGTCCAGCGCGCAATCGGCTACAAGGCGATCATCGTCAACGGGGAGATCACCTTCGAGGAAGGGGTCTGCACGGGCGCGACTCCCGGGAAGCTGCTCCGGCACGGCCTCGCGGAATAGAGGTTTCTCGATCAGTCCGCGCGCAGAATGAATCCCTGCGAGTTGAAGTAGAAGCCGCCGGGGGTGACCAGAGCGGCCTTGGCTCGGGCCTGACGCTCGCCGGCGTCCCCGCGCAGCTGGAGAACGGCCTCGTGGAGGTGCCCCGCGCCCTGGGTTCCCCCCTCCGAGAGACTCCCGCCGTGCGTGTTGACCGGAATTCGACCTGCGATCAGGAACCGCTGCTGCTCGTCGTTCCACTGGTCGCGGGCGAAGTCGCCCCCCTCGCCGCGCTTGCAGTAGCCGATGCTCTCGAACCAGGAGAGCGCGATGTTGGAGAAGCCCTCGTACGGGTAATAGAGGTCGATGTCGGCCAGCTCCAGGTCGGACTTTGCCCAGAGCCTGCGGGCGACGACGGTCTGGCCGCTGTGATCGAGATCGAGCAGCTGTTCCTCCGAGCCGTAGTCCGTGTGGCCTAGCGTCGCCGCGTGAACGAGGACGGGCTTGTGCGGTCGATCCCGCGCGCGCTCGGCCGTCGTGACGACGAACGCGTTGGCGCCGTCGACGGGCACGTCCATGTCGTAGACCGAGAGCGGGTCCCGGACCATGCGGCCCTGGAGATAGCCCTCCATCGACAGCGGCTGGCGGTAGACGGCATTTTCGTTCCATGCGGCATTCGTCCGGGAGTTGATGGCGACCAGGCCAAAGTGCTCGCGGGTGTAGCCGTAGTCGTGGAGGTAGCGCCCCGCCCACGCGGCGTACGCGTGTGCGCCCAGCATCGAGTTGGCTCCGGCCTCAGCGTGGCCGGTGCCCCACCAGCTGCGCGTGTCGGCCACGCCCAGCTTGGCCCGTCTGCGCAGCGGATCTCGGGCCGCCGAACGCGACGCCCACGGGAGTCGGTACGCGTGGTGGTAGACGAGCGCCGTGTCGCACATGCCGGAGGACACGGCGGCGACGGCAGCCACCAGTTGGTTGCCGATCACGGCGGGCGGGTTCGCAAACCAGGTGACCCCCGGGATTCCGAGCGCCGCCTGTACGTACTGTGCGGCGACGCTCGAGCCGCAGATTCCGTCTATGTCCCCGGCCTCGAGGCCGGCGTCTCGGACCGCGGCGAGGACGGCATCGATCACCAGCGAGCCCGCGGTCGCGCCCTGGCGGTCGCGAGAGTACGGGGACAGACCGACGCCCACGATGGCGACCTGATCTTTTGCCGGGTTGCGTCCGCTCACGAGGACACAACCCTGAACTCCGGCGTCGGAGGCCGACCGTCGACCTCGCGCCAGACCAGCTCGACGGGCGCGCCGATCCGGATGTCAGCAGCCGCTGTTTCCACGATCGCGCCCGCCAGCCGCAGCCCGGCTTGTTCCTCGAGGTCGATCGCGACCAGGGCGTGGCCGTCCGTGTAGTCGACGCCCGGTTGGGGTGCGCCCTGACGCAGGACCGTCAGCAGCCCGATCGTCCCGCGCCCGCTCACCGGTTCGGCTACCACGTCTCGCGACCAGCAGCGTGGACAGACCGAGCGGGGAGGATGGTGCCAGACGCGACACTCGCGGCACCGCTGGATCAGAAGCTGGCGAGCCGAGAGGCCGCGGTAGTACGCGGCGTTGTCGGCGTCCACCCGCACTCCCGGCCACCTGTCGAGTAGCTCCTCTACGGGTTCCATCGCGCTCCCGGTCTGGCAGGTTCCCAGGAGCTCACCGTACGCGCCGCCCCGCAGCGACGCAGTCGATCCGCGTGCTGGCCCCGGCCGTAGCCTCCTCTGGCGTCATCGGGCGGAGATCTCTCGGCCCGCCCTCACCCAGGTCTGGGAGCGAGGCTGCTGCGGGGGCATCAGACTGGTATCGCTCTGGCAGCGGGCCTTGAGCTCCTCCAGGCTGCCCCCGAAGTCGAAGAGCTGCGTCTCGCCGCGCTTCTTTGCCAGCTCGCTGCGAAGGCGGTCCGTCGAGGCCGTGTCGACCGCGCCGTCCGAGGCGAGCACGACACCGTAGCGACGCGCGCCCTCGGACGTGACGAGCCCGCGATCCACGTCCCTGGCGACCAGGGCCGGATCGCGCTTGAAGGGGTCGCCCCAGCCTCCACCACCCCAGGTCTCGAAGCGCAGCAGATCTCCAGGCTGGACGGCGATCCGATCGCACTTGGACGGAAGGATCTCCCGGGTGCCGTCACTCCGCTCGAGAATCTTGCGGCTGCGCGCACCGGGCAGGCCCCCGTTCACGCCCCAGGGGTGCGTGAGCCAGCGATCGTCGTGGATCGAGATCTCTCCCGGCTCGAGGAAGCGGTAACCGATTCGCAGGGCGTTGCCGCCGCGGTGTAGCCCGGGACCACCGCTATCTGCGAGGGTTTCGTACATATCGATCCGGAGCGGGAAGTAGCTCTCGAGGAACTCGTTGGGAACGTTCGTGAAGTTCGGCCAGAGGGAGTGCCCGTCCAGGCCATCTCCGACCGGTCGCCCGGGGACGCCGCCGAACCCGATCTGGTAGAGCTGATACCACTCTCCATTCTTGTCGTAGCCCGAGTACATGAAGTGGGGGCTGTCGGAGAAACCGGCCGCGCACAGGAACTCCGGGTTCCCCTGCCCAAGCAGGCCGCCAAGCACGTCAAAGATCCGGCCGAGCGCGTGGGTTCGGCAGGAGAGCGCGGCCGGTCGACGCGGCTTCAGCAAGGTCCCCTCAGGGATCCTGACCTCAATCAGGTCGTAGAACCCGTCGTTGAAGAGGATCTGTGGGTCGAAGACCATGATCATGAAGACGCCGCAGAACATCTTGAACATCTCCTCGTTCAGGTAGAGGTTCACCGGTCCGATGGACTGCGGGTCCGTACCCTCGAAGTCGAAGATCGCCCGCTCGCCCTCGCGCCACATGGTGCACGCGATCTTGTACGGGCCCATGCCGAGGCCGTCGTCGCAGATGTAGTCCTCGAAGTACTGCTTCTCCTCCCTGATCGTCTCCATGATGAGCTGGCGCATGGCGCGGCGGTTTCGCTCGAGTAGCTCTTCCAGCGCGTTGTGATACGTGTCCTCGCCGAAACGCTCGACGGCCTCGAGCACGCGTCGGCGCGCGCTCCGGCAGGCCGCCACGATCGCGTTGAAGTCGCTGCGGTTCCAGTGTGGCAGCCGGCAGTTGTGCAGGATCAGCTCGAGCACGTCCTTCTGCAGCTCGCCACGCTTGTAGATCTTGATCGGGGGGATGACGATCCCCTCTTCGAAGATCTGCCGGGCGTCCGTCGGCAGGCTGCCCGGCACCTTTCCACCGATGTCCGTCATGTGGCCGAACATTGCCGCCCAGCTGATTACGCGGCCGTTCGCGTAGATCGGCATCAGCACCAGCCAGTCGTTCGCGTGGCTCACAGCTCCGTGGCAGCTGTACGGATCGGAGGTCAGGAATACGTCCCCGTCCTCGATGCTGCCGTCATAGGCGCTCAGGAAGCCGTGGATGAAGGAGCCGAACTGGCCCACGACCATCTTTCCATCGCGGTTCGCGATCATCGGGAACTCGTCGTGCTGCTCGCGAATTCCCGGCGACATCGCGGTGCGGAAGAGCACGGCGTCCATCTCGAAGCGCGCGTTTCGCAGAGCGTTCTCAATGATGTCGAGCGTGATCGGGTCAACGTCGACCGTTTGGAACGCCTCGGGGTTGGTCTCGATGATCTCTGCGGGCATGACGACCTCAGCTCCGCTCGTCGGGGCGGATCAGGATGTTCGCGTTTGCATCCACCTGCCCCACGTGATCGGGCAGGATGAGCGTTGTGGAGTCCATCTCGGTCACGATCGCGGGGCCCGACAGGAGGTTGCCTGCGCGCAGCAGGCTCCGCGCATAGACGTTCGCGTCCCGGTGCTTCCCGTCCACGAAGACTCTCTCGGCTCCGGTTCGCGCCGCGGCGGGATCCTCGCTCCCGCGCTCGAGCTCGGGTGCCGCGACGGCCGGCGCCTGACCCTGCGCGACGGCTCGCAGGTTCACGAGCTCCTTGTCGGCGTCGAGCGCGAAGGTGAACAGCTGCTCGTGCATCGCGTCGAAGCGCTCACCGACGGCATCCAGGCCGCGGTTCTTGAGCGCGTCGAGCTCGAGGTCGACTGTGAGCAGGAGCCCCTGGCCGTGGTAGCGCACGTCGACCTGGAACTGGAGCGTCTGCTCGGGCTCGGGCACGTTCTCCGCATCGAGCGCCCCGGCGGCGTCTGCAGCCAGCTCTTCCAGGATCGCGACCACCTCGTCGGAGCTGGTCTCGGAGAAGCGCCGGATGAGGCTGCGCGACGCCTCGTCGCGCAGGCGCGTGGTCGCGTCGCCGTAAGCGCAGAGCACTCCGGGGCCAGGGGGCACGATCACCGGCCAGGCCTGCAGCAGCTTGCCGAGTGCGTTCGCGTGCATGGGACCGGCGCCGCCGAAGGCGATCAGCGCGAACTCGCGCGGGTCGTGCCCCTGCTCCACGGAAACGAGACGCAGGGCTCCGCACATGTTCTCGTTCACAATGTCCACGATGCCTGCCGCAGTGCGCTCGAGCGAGAGGTCCAGGGCTTCCGCCAGGGGACGGAGGGCGCGCTCCGCGAGCTCCCGCTCGAGTCGCATCTCGCCGCCGAGCCGCGCCGACGCTGGCAGGTAGCCGAGGACCAGGTTCGCGTCCGTCACCGTCGGTGCTTCGCCGCCATGCCCGTATGCAGCCGGCCCGGGGTCCGCGCCCGCGCTCTCGGGACCCACCCGTAGTGCACGGGTGAGCTCCGGCACGTGCGCGATCGAGCCGCCACCGGCGCCTACCGTGCGCACATCGACTGACGAAGCCCGCACGGTGAAGTCGCCGACGCTGGTCTCGCGGCGCAGCTGCGCCCGACCCTCCTGCACGAGGCAGACATCTGTAGACGTCCCGCCCATGTCGAACGTGAGTAGGTTCTGGAAGCCCGCCTGTTGCGCGCCCCAGATCGCGCCAGCTACTCCTCCCGCGGGACCGCTCATGAGGAGGTTCACGGGGTACTGCTGGGCCGCTTCGGCCGAGGCCAGTCCCCCGTCCGAGCGCAGCATGTGAAGCTGCACGTCGTGCATGCGCGTGCTGAGCTCTGCGCGCAGCTTCCGGATATAGCTCTCCACGACGGGTCGCACGTACGAGTTCGCCACAGTCGTGAGCGTTCGCTCGTACTCCTGCATCTCGGGGATGACTTCGGAGGAGAGCGAGACGGGCACGCCTGGCAGCTCCTCGTTCGCGATCTCACCGATCCGCCGCTCGTGAAGATCGTTCGCGTACGAGTTGATCAGCGAGACCGTCAGCGCCTCGATGCCACGCGCGCGCAGCTCCCCGAGCGACCTGCGCAGTTGCGCCTCGTCAAGCGGCTCCACCACGCGCCCATCCGCGCCGACACGCTCTCGTGCTTCCACCGTGAGCTCGAGCGGCGCCATCGGATCGGCCCGCTGGTAGATGACCCAGCCGCCGAGGCCTCCTGGTACGAAGGAGCGCGCGATCTGCAGGATCTGACGGTAGCCCTGCGTCGTCACCAGACCCACGCGCGCGCCGCTCCCGGTCAGGATCGCGTTCGTAGCCACGGTCGTGCCGTGCATCACATGCGAGATCCGCTGCGCGTCGATGCCGGCCCGTTCGCAGATCACGGTGATCCCGTGCAAGACGCCTTGCGACGAATCCTCCGGCGTGGACGGGACCTTCGCCATGTACGTGGAGCCGTCCGACTCGTTGACAAGCAAGAGGTCGGTAAACGTGCCGCCGACGTCGACGCCCAGGCGATAGCTCATTCGCGCTTCCAACCTTTATCTGCAGAATTGCCCGGCGGGGAGCCCGCGGTGGGGCCTCCGCGTTATGCTACAGCTTCGAGTTCGTTAGCGGGCGTTAGCCGCGAGGAACGCGAGCATTGTGCCCTCAACGGTTTCCGAAACCCCCGGGACGTACAAGATCGTCAGCGAGACCGCCACCGATATGGCAGCACAGGTTATCAAGTAGTTCTGGATCTTCATCGAATCATCCACCTTTCGGGGCCATCTCGAAAATCCAGGTATCGCCGGCTTCGACTGACGCCCGCCCGGCTTGAATGGCTTCCGGTGTCGCTCCCCCGCCATACTTCGTTGCCAACTTCGCGGCAATTCCGTCGAGCACGGGGCCTTCCTTGATCCGCAGCAGCCGTCGCTCGTAGCGCATGCCGTTGATGCGTACAACGGCCAGGCCGTCTCCCTCGTCAGCCTGGAACGCCCAGTCCTTCCAGATTCTGCCAAGCATCGACCGCATGTATCCGGAGGGTATGTAGACCTTACCGTCGCTTTCCATGATGAAAATACGACGCGAGCTGAGCGGATCGACGAGCTGTAATTCGACGATTTGCACGTCGTCGGTGAAACTCCAGTCCGGCTCCGGGCCGGTATAGAGCTCGCCGGACACCAGCTCGCCGCCGGGAAACAGGATCGATGGACCGTCGGCGTTGAGATTGTCGAATCTCAAGGTTGCTATCGCGACCGCGGGAATCAGTATGAGTATTCCCAATACCTGGAGAGCGATTCTTACTCCCTTCATCTGGCCTCCTCGAAAGACTCAACAGACAGTTACGCGTCCATCCTACAAGAGTTCCGATCGCGCAGTCATGTCGGAATTGACCAGGACAGCCCTTTCGCGAATCGCGGCAGACTTGCCTCGGGGTCCCCGCGGGCCCGGCCGCGCTCGACCCACCATGGCCGAGGCCACCAAACGAGCAGTGGTATAACTCAGGGAACGTCAATATCTGGGGGACCGGGATGGAAACCACAGGCGAGCGCTCTACAGTGGCCGAGATGATCACGATCGCTCGCGAATTCGCGGTAGAGCAGATCGACCCCAACGCAGCGGCTTGGGAGCGCGAGCGCCGCTTGCCGCGTGAGACCTTCACCGCTGCCGCGGCACGAGGGCTGTGCGGGCTCCTCGTTCCCGCTCACTTGGGCGGTGCCCAGCTGACGGTCTCAGAGATGGCCAAGGTCTTGGAGCACCTCGCCTACGCCGACATGGCGTTCGCATTCGCGCTCGTCCCCCACAACAACCTCGCCGGCGCGATCGCGAGGGAGGGCTCTGAATACGATCGCGCACGCTACCTGGACGCGCTGCTGGACGGGTCCGTGCTCGGCGCCTTCCTGTTGACGGAGCCCGGAGCGGGTAGCGATGCCTCCGCGCTCAGCACCACCGCGATCGCACACGGGGACTCGTGGCTACTCAACGGCGAAAAGACGTGGGTCACGAACGCGACCGAGGCGAACGTGCTCCGGGTCTACGCGCAGACCGAGCCGGGCTCGGGCTCCCGCGGGATCGGCGCGTTCCTCGTCCGCGCCGACCAGCCCGGCGTGGTGCGAGAAGAGGCCTATGAGATGCTCGGCGCGCACGCTTCCGGGACCGGCGGCTTCCGGTTTCACAACGTCGAGCTCGAAGCGAGTCAGCTCTTCAGCCCACCCGGTGAGGCGTTCCGCAGAGCCATGGACGCAATTGGGTTGGCCCGGGTTGTGGTCGCCGCAATGTGCGTCGGCCTTCTTCGGCGGGGTCTCGAAACGGCGGTCCGCTACGTAAAGAATCGCAAAGCCTTCGGCGCACCCCTCTCCGACCGCCAGGGATTGCGCTGGCTGCTGGCCGATGTCGCCACGGACATCGAGGCGGCCAACGGGCTGACCCAAGCCGCTTCCGCGGCGCTCGATACGGGCGCCCCGGATGCCATCGTGCGCACTGCGCATGCAAAGAAGTTCGCGGCGCGGGTAGCGATGGACGGGCTCGCGCAGTGCATGCAGGCGCTCGGCGCCAACGGCTTTCGCCACGACCAGCCACTCGCCCGGCATCTGGCGGGTGCCAAGATGGCGCACTACGTCGACGGTACGACGGAGGTGCAGAACATCGTGATCTCCAGAGCGCTGTTCGACAGCCCGGGCTGATCGCCGCCTCGCGGCGCATAGCCTACGTGACGAATTCCTGTTTGGAGACACCATCTTGGAGCCTGAGCCCAAAGTCTGCGCTTGGCGATCGCCCGAGAGAGTGAGATGCTACTCGGAGTAGACAAGGGAGAGATCGGAGCGGTGTACAAGGTCAGCTCCAGCGACAGGCCCCTGGCGGACGAGTTCCGGGCGAAGCCCATCGGTCATCACAGCCCGGCTCTTCAGAAGGTGCTCAACGTGTTTCGAGGCGAACCCATGCAGGACAAGTACGTGCTGATCTGCAGAAAGCCACACGAAGAGTGGGTTCTTGGCCAGCTGACCGGGCAGCGGGGCCAACCGATCAGGCTACTCGAAGATCAGGTGTTCAGCTCGATCGACGATGCGGAACGGCACGTGTTCAAGCTGCGCTGGAAGAAGCACACCGGCCAAGAGCTGGCCGATTAAGGGCGGCGGTTCAGGTTCGACGCATGAAGAAGATTGTCGGCTACAGCGACAAGATCAGCGCAGCTCCCGATGACACGATACGGTTCATGGTGAGCTGTGACGGGCCGACGTCTTACCAGGCCGACCTCGTGCGGATCATTCACGGGGATCTCAACCCTGAGGGTCCCGGACTCAAGGAGAAGGTGATCGCTGGGGTGGGGGGCGACGAGCACCGGGGGAGAAAGCAGGAGGTCTACTCGGGATCCCACGTGCTCGTGCCGGACAGCCCCGTCCTTGGAGCGCTGTCGAGCTTCACGCTGCAGTCGATGGTCTGGCCGACCACGCCCGAGAAGGGGCGGCAGTCGTTGATCGGCAAGTGGTCGGAGAGCTCCCAGCGCGGCTTCGCCTTGATCATCGACGAGCTGGGGGCGGCGGCCCTGTTGCTGGGCGATGGGTCGGGGAAGACGGAGTCCATCAGCAGTGGGAAAGCACTCGTCGCGCGCGAGTGGTACGTGGTCGCGGCGAGCTACGATGCGACGAGCAGGGAGGTCTGCCTCTATCAGGAGCCGCTCGTGGAATACGCCACGATCGACTCCACCGCGACCGTCCACAAGGAGTCGTCGCTCCAGGCGGTCGCCAAGAACGACGCGCCGCTGATCATGGCCGCCCACTACGAGGCTACCGTCGAGGGGCGCGTCGTGTGCGGCGGACACTTCAATGGCAAGCTCGACAGCCCGCGCCTGGCGAACCGGGTCCTGAGTCGCGTCGAGATCGAGGCGCTCAAGCAGGGACCGGTGCCGAGCGCATTGCAGAGCGCAATGGCGGCGGCGTGGGACTTCTCCTGCGATATCTCCTCGGAGACGGTGACGGACATCTCGGGGAGCGGGTCGCACGGCGAGACCATCAACCTGCCCGCCCGCGGGATGAAGGGTCACAACTGGACGGGTGAGGAGATGTCGTGGCGGCATGCGCCCGAGCAGTACGGCGCCATCCACTTTCACGACGACGACCTCTACGACGCCGGCTGGGACGTCGACTTCGAATGGACGATTCCACAGGGCCTGAGCAGCGGTGTCTACGCAGCACGGCTGCGGTCCGGGGACGCGGAGGACTACATACCCTTCTGCGTGCGCCCAAAGCGCGGGATCGCCAGCGCCGATATCGCGTTCCTGCTGCCGACCGCGAGCTACATGGCCTACGCGAACGAGCATATGGCGACGGACGCGCCGCTCGCCCAGCTACTCAGCGGCCGGATCGCCACGTTCTCGCCCGAAGACGTGTTCCTCAACGAGCACCGCGAGTACGGCGCATCGAACTACGACACGCACTCAGACGGCAGCGGCGTGTGCTACTCGTCGCGCCTGCGCCCGATCCTCAACATGCGCCCGAAGTACACAATGTGGCTCGGTGGCGCTGGCTCCGCTCTGTGGCAGTTCAACGCCGACACCCACATCACCGACTGGCTCGAGGCCAAGGGGCACAGCTACGATGTCGTCACCGACGAGGATCTGCACTACGAAGGTCTCGATGTGCTCGCCCCCTATCGCGTGGTCCTGACCGGCACCCATCCGGAGTACTGGTCGACGCCGATGTGGGATGCGCTCGCCACATACGAGAAGCGCGGCGGACGGCTGATGTACCTCGGCGCCAACGGGTGGTACTGGCGGATCGCATACCACCCCGACAAGCCGGGCGTCATCGAGGTGCGCCGGGCCGAGGACGGCATCCGCGCCTGGGCGGCCGAGCCCGGGGAGTACTACCACAGCTTCACTGGGGAGTACGGCGGCTTGTGGCGGCGCCAGGGCTTGCCGCCGCAGATGATTGCGGGTACCGGCTTCTCCGCCCAGGGCTTCGACATCTCCTCGTACTACGTCCGCAAGCCCGACAGCTTCGATCCGCGGGCGAGCTGGATCTTCGAAGGGGTTGGGGACGACAAGCGGATCGGCGACTTCGGACTCGTCGGTGGCGGCGCGGCCGGGCTCGAGCTCGACCGGGCGGATCGGCTGCTCGGAACGCCGGCCAATGCGCTGGTCCTGGCCTCCTCGGAGGGCCACACCGACACCTATCTTGTCGTCTGCGACGAGATCCTCATCAACTCCCCTGCCATCAGCGGCTCTCAGAGCGAGCTGGTTCGCGCCGACATGGTGTTCTACGAGATTCCGGGCGGTGGAGCGGTGTTCTCCGCGAGCTCGATTGCCTGGGCCGGAAGCCTCTCGCACAACGACTACGAGAACAACGTTTCGCGAATCACCGACAACGTTCTCAGGCGATTCGTAGATCCGACGCCGTTCTGAGAGGGTATAGGAAAGACAAGCTGCGTTCTGACCTGACACCGATTTGACCTCCATGGCCAGAGGGAGGAAGATTGGACGCCGCAAAGGAGGTTCGTGCGATGGGTCTCAAAGTAATCCTGCAGATCTACCCGATGATGCCCGCGGAGAACGAAGAGGAGCGTATTGCCCTGCGACCGATTGGGCGCAACTCCGAACGCTTTCAGAAGGCGATGCGCGACCTAGACGATGTGGTGATCGCTGCCGACAAGCTCGGTCTCTGGGGCGTATCGAGCATCGAGCACCACTTCCACTCCGAGGGTTACGAGGTGGGACCCAACCCGGGCGTGATGAATGCCCGTTGGGCGGCGCTGACCAAGAACATCAACGTGGGCGCGCTGGGCTACGTGATGAGCGCCCAGAGCCCGCTGCGCGTCGCGGAAGAAACCGCGCTGCTGGATCACATGAGCGGAGGTCGCCACTTCGTCGGCTTTGCCCGCGGCTACCAGAGCCGCTGGACCGAAGTACTGGGTCAGCACATCGGCAACCGCGCCACGCTTTCCGGCAAGGACGAAGCGGACCGGATCAATCGCGAGATCTTCGAAGAGAGCGTCCAGATGGTCTTGGACGCCTGGACCCAGGAGAGCATCGAGCACAAGAGCGATCGCTGGCAGATCCCGTTCCCTCACGACCAGGGCATCCCCGGCTGGCCCATGGTCGATTCGACCGCGCTTCTGGGGGCGCCCGGCGAGATCGGTCCCGACGGCAATGTGCACCGTATCAGCGTCGTTCCCGCTCCGTACACGAAGCCTCACCCTCCGGTATTTGTCGCCAGCAACGCCAGTATCGAGACGGTCGAGTTCGCGGCGCGCAACGGTTTCATCCCCGGCTACTTCACGCCGATTGATCGAGCTCGCGCTCACGGGCAGACCTACGTGGATGTAGCACGCAGTGCGGGCCGCGAATTCGCGCTGGGGCAA
The DNA here is from genome assembly GCA_965247115.1 of Myxococcota bacterium. GTDB lineage: Bacteria > Myxococcota_A > UBA9160 > SZUA-336 > SZUA-336 > JAUXJB01. The sequence goes on along the minus strand of CBDFGR010000002.1, from coordinate 327,281 downwards.
AACCAGATGGTGGTCCGTTGGCTCGAGCACGGCAACACGCCCGAAGAGGCGCGGGCCAACGTCGCGGCTCACAACGCGGATATCTTCAAGCACTTCTACGGCCCCTTCTTCGATGCCCTGGGCCGCTCGAATGTAGAGGGCGAGAAGCTCGCTCCGCTCGACGCCACGCCGCAGGAACTGATCGATCCGATCCTAGACACCGGGCTCTGGATCTCTGGAACAGTGGATCAGATGTGCGAACAGTTCATCGAGCAGTGGAAGGTGCTCCCCGCTGAGTACATGATGTGGGTCACCCACTTCGCCCAGCAACCCAAAGAGAGCATCATCCACAACATGGAAGTGTTCATGAAAGAGGTAAAGCCGGTCGTAGACGAGCTGATCAAATACTGAGCCTCCTAGTTAGGAGCTCTGCCAGACTTCCTCGGTGTGAAGACGGGTGAGGTGGATTCTCTTGATTTGCCACTGGTCGGCTTCTTTCACGTAGTCTTCGTTGTAGTGGCCCCATCCTTTGAAGGTGCATCGGGGCAGGCGCAGGTAGTCGGACATCGCCCACACCCCGGTGGCGCTCGTCGAGCTCGTGAGCTGAATCTCCGGCATGAAGCCCTGGTGGATCGAGACCACGTCATCGGTGAGCAACCCGCTTACCCCCGCCACGAGCTCGCGTCGCCCTGCGAGGGCGATTGAGTTGGGATCGTCGGTCTGGCTCAGACGGGGCGGCCCTTCGTAGACCGCCGTTACATCTGCGGTGAAACAATGCTCCCACTTGGCCCATTGCTTCTGGTCCATGAGACGGAAGTAGCGTGCCTTGAGTTTGCGGATTTCTTCCACGTCGCTTTGCAGTGAGTCCATCGCCACTCCTCTCTCGACCATGCGACTGCGATGCTACCACGAGGTACGCTTGCAAGACGCTGAGGATTTCCCCCCTTCAAAGTAGAGGAAGCAATGCGTGACTCTGCAAGGTTCTGGGACAAGCTTGCTGACAAGTACTCGAAGAAGCCCGTCAAGGACATGGAGAGCTACAACAAGACCCTGGACTGCACCAGGAAACACCTGTCTGCAAACGACAACGTCCTCGAGGTGGGGTGCGGGACGGGAACCACCGCGCTCCTTTTGGCTCCCAGCGTGAAGCAATTCACTGCCAGCGACATCTCCTCACGCATGATCGAAATTGCCGGGGAAAAGGCCGTGACTCAAAAGGTGGAGAATGTGCGCTTCGATCGAGCCACTCTGTACGATGAAGACTTGGAGAAGGGATCCTTTGACGTTGTCATGGGTTTCAACTTCCTGCACCTGCTCGAGGACATCCCCGGCGCCGTCCACAGGGTCAATGAATTGCTGAAGCCCGGCGGATTGTTCATCTCGAAGACGATCTGCCTTGCCGAACAAAGCCGTCTCTGGAGTCTCCTCCTGGCCGTCATGAAACCTCTGGGTCTCGTTCCCGACGTCAAGTGTCTGAAGGTCGTCGAGCTCGAGGACATCATCACCAGCAGGGACTTCGAGATCATCGAAACCGGCTTCTATCCACCTTTCCCTCCCAGCCGCTTCATTGTCGCCCGGAAGTCCTGACCCCGAGTCTACGGGGTCAGGGAGATGTAGGGTGCCTCCTTGAGCTCAACCTCGCAGCCTGCTCTCCCTACGCCCAGTTACTTCAACACGATCGGATTGATCGGCGAGCCCACCGCGCCCGTAATCGGGATCGGCGGGGCGCAGAATAGGAATTCGTACACACCATCGGCGGCGCAATCCTCGGCGATGTCCTTCAGATACAGGATCTCTCCGACCGTTACGCCCATCATCGGAATAACCACCCAGTGCCAGGGCTGGAATGCTTCGGCGACTTCGTTCGGGCGGACCTCGGCGCCCCAGGTGTCGGTGCAGATCGCTGCGATGTCGTTGGAGTGAAGCCACTCGGCTGTCTCGAAGGCGAGGCCGGGCGAGTCGCCGCCCGGATAGCCCTCCCAGTCGCCCTTTGCGAGACAGCGCTCCATGTGCCCGGTGCGGACGATGATGATGTCTCCGGGTCGGATCTCCACTCCTTGTGCGGCGGCGGTCGCATCGAGATCGTCGTTGGTAATGGCCATCCCGTCGTCTAGGCTGGCCACGCCGTTTTGGTGCGCGACATCGAGGAGCACGCCGCGACCCACTGTTTTGGCCTTGACGTTCTCGATGCCGTTCTTCTTGGCCCCGGCGGCATCGACGAGTGTTGAGTCGTAGCCGTTCCACATCTTGCCATTGTTGAAGATGTGGCTGAGCGCGTCCCACTGTGTGCCGCACTGCAGCGGCATGGTGACCATGTCGTCGGCGTACTGGATGTTGGGTTCGGTGTGCTTACCCGCGCTTGCGTCCGTGCCCGTGGCTAGCATCACGTGGATGGGGTTGAAGCGACGGAAATTGCCGGTCTGCGGTCCGTCCTGATTGAACTCGAGCCCCAGCGAAATGGACTTCCCCTTGGTCACCAGCGTTGCTGCGTGCTTGAGTTGCTCGGGACCGATGAAATTCAGCGTACCGATCTGATCGTCCGGACCCCAGCGACCCCAGTTGCTGCACTTCTGGGCCATCGCGTTGAGATCGCTCATGGTGAGTTTCTTCTCGTCGTACCGTCGTGGCATGGTGTTCCCTCTCGTTCCGCCTTCGTGACCTTTACACTTGGCTTTCCTCATACCGAATCAGACTCGCGCAGAGTGAGCCGAGGAATGCAGCGACCGCCAGGCCTATCAGCGGCACCGTGTAGTCGCCAGTGGCATCTCGAATTACACCCGTGAGTGGAGCTCCTAGGACGGAACCAAGAACCGTGGCCACCAGATACAGGCCCACTAGCTCGCCCAGCAACTTCGTTCCGAAGAGCTTTCCCAGAACGAGCGGGGGAAGCGTGAAAGCGCCCCCCTGCCCAATGCCGAAGGCGATCGCGAACACCCAGATCAAGGGGCCCCCACCCGCGACGACCGCGAGGAGCAGCGCCAGGCCTTGCAAGAGGAAGGTGCCGGCCAGGACCCACTTGGCTTCGTGGCGATCCGCCAGGGCTCCCATCAGAATCTTACCGACGGCGCCCATGCCGACTACGAGTGCAGCAACGCCGGTTCCCGCTGCGTCGGACATCCCCCGATCGATCGCCAGAGCTTTTGAATAGGCCACAACACTGAGGAACAGGCCGAAAAACAGCACTCCCGAGAGGGCGACCAGCCAGAATCCGCGGCTGCCGATCGCTACGCCGAGTGCATCTCGCATGCTGCTTCCGGATTGTGCGGCACCTATTTGGGCCCCGGGCCCGTCTCGCACAGTGGCCACAGAAAACACCAGCAGCGCCAGGCCGATGCCGAGTCCGAGCATCCAATACGTGTCTCGCCAGCTCATGTTGTGGAGCATGGTGCCTACGAGTGGAGCCAACAAGAATCCGGCAAAGCCGACGCCCGAAAACGCGACACCCAAGGCGACGCCGCGCTTGACCGTGAACCAGCCTGATACCAGCTGAGTGATCGGGACCATTCCGAGGAACGCAGCGACGAATCCCAGCAACGCATACACTGCCCAGTACTGCCAGAGTTCTTGAACCAAGCTGACCAATACCAGCGTGATACCGATTCCGACCGAACCGACAATGAAGAGGCGGCGGACGCCGACCCTCGCGGCCCAGCTGCCCACGAATGGAGAGGTGAGCCCGTAGGCCGCTAGAGTCACAGACCCTGCCCAGCTGATCTCGGTCCGGCTCCATCCCTCTGCCGCTTCAATGGCGACCAGAAACACGCCGAATGTTGCGATGCTAAACCCTGCGCCCAGGAGCAGACCCATGAAGCTGCCAGCGACAGCAAGCCAACTCGCCAGCGAGCCTTCCGCTGTTTCTTCGGGTCCGGGTCCGGGAGCCCCCTGACTTGTCAGACGCTCGGCATCTTCGGTCATGGCAAGTTCATCGCCTCACTGGCCTCCGTCCGCGGGAAAGCGCTCAATCCAGTGCCGCGCGATCTCGTCTCCCCGCGCGAACCATACCCCTTCGTGCTCGAGGACATAGTCGAGAAAGCGTGCGAAGCCGACGGCCCGCGCAGGCCGCCCGAGCAAACGATCGTGAGTGGCCACGGTCAGGAGCTTCGGCGCCACCTCGCCCTCGGCGTACAGGCAGTCGAAGGCATCCTTCATATACGTGAAGTAGTCGTCGCTGGTCACGAAGTCGGCGGGAACACTGCAGCGCAGATCGTTGGTCTCGAACGAGTACGGGACACAGAGGTGCGACTTGCCGTGAACTCGCACCCAGAACGGGAGCTCGTCTGCGAGACTGTTGCGGTCATACAGGAAGCCGCCCTCCTCGACGAGGAGGCGTCGCGTGTTCATGCTGGGGCGACCGCTCATCCAGCCCACGGGACGCGCCCCGGTGATCCGCTCGATTCCCTCTACACCGCGACGGATGTAGTCACGCTCCTGCGCCTCCGGCACATTCTGCAAGTCGATCCAGCGGTAGTCGTGGCTCACGATCTCGTGCCCGTCCTCGACCGCAGCAATGGCGATCTCGGGATTGCGCTCGATGGCCTGCACGACCGCGAAGAAGCTGCACTTGATCCCCCGTTCGCGCATTATGCGTAGCAGCCGCCAAGCGCCGCAGCGAGCGCCATACTCGAAGACCGACTCGACGTAGGGGAGGCGTTTTCCGGGGTATCTGCCCCCGGGCAAGTCGGTGAGGACAGTCTCGGACTGCTCGTCGCCTTCCAGGACGCTCTCCTCGCCCCCAGCCTCATAGTTGAGCGCGATATTCACTGCGATACGGGCGTTTCCGGGCCAGCGCGGGTGGGGCGGGTTCCGGCCGTACCCGACGAAGTCACGCGGGTCGTAGCCTGGCATCTCGACTGATTTTTCGATCGGCATGGCGGTTTCTCCTATAGGGATACAGGCTGCCAGGGGCGCTTGTTCATTGCGATACGATACGCGCTTGCCCCCATGAATTCGACCGGCCCGTCGTGAGGGCGAAGGGCCGCTCGACACGTTCTAGCGGCCGGGATAGGCTGGGGCCGGGCAGCTCGTCGGTCCCCCCCAGGGGCGCGGATGGAGGGTGCATGTCTCTTAGCGACGAAACCATCGAGAAAATTGCCTTACAGTTGATTGAGGCAGAGAAAACATGCAAGCCGATGGATCCGATTAACCATCTGCATCCGGATATGACCTACGATGATGCGTATAGAATCCAGTTCGAGACAATAAGGCTAAAGGAAAAAGAGGGCGCAGTTATCGTTGGCCGAAAAATCGGTTTAACCAGCAAAGCCATGCAGGAACTGATCGGTCTCGATGAACCGGATTTTGGAGTGATCGTTCACCATAAGGTATTTGGAGAAGGCGAGACGATTTCCACAAAAAAGATGATCGTACCTCGGATAGAAGCTGAAATTGGCTTCTTGCTAAAGGACGATCTCAAAGGGCCGGGCGTTACGGCGATCGATGTCCTGGCTGCAACCGAGGGCGTCTTGCCACTGTTGGAAGTGAAGGATACTCGAATTAAAACTTTAGAACCGACCATTCTCGACGCGATCGCGGACAATGCCACCAGTGGAATTGTCATTCTCGGCGGCAGACTAACGCCACTGACGCCTGAAATCGATCTTCGTCTAACCGGTATGGTTTTCGAAAAAGATGGAAACATCGTTTCCACAGCCACGGGGGCCGCTGCGCTCGGGAACCCGGCAGAGCCAGTGGCTTGGCTTGCAAATAAAATGTCGGAATACGGGACTGTGCTCAGAAAGGGAGAATTCGTAATGTCCGGCGGCCTCAGCCGAGCTGAGGAGGTCACGCCAGGCACGTCCTTCAGGGCGACATTCGATCGGCTGGGTGCTGTTTCCGCTGTCTTTGACTGAAGAGCGTTCTGACCTGAGTTCGGCGGTTGGGCGTTACGTCAAGCCCCTACGGGGACCCGCGGCGGGCAGCAACCACTCGAAGCTACGTCTCATCGCTTCGAGTCCGCCGCTCTCCAGAACGACTCCGTGTGTGACGATCACCCGGTCGAAGTCGAGACTGAGGATGCGTTCGAGCGATTGCCTCGCCGCACGCCGGTCGCGGATCATGAGCCGTTCAAACCGCGTGGGGCCAAAGTTGTCGCGACCACCCCAGGACCGAAATGTGAGACGGGTCAGCCACGCTGCTTCGGGACCGATGTTGAACGCCAGGTCGCACAACATCAGCGTGCGGGTCTTCCTGTGGAAGAAGACGACCTCGTTCGCGAGTGGGAGCCCCTCGAACAGGATGCACTCCAGATCCGCGAGCCACGAATAGGGCGCGTCCTGAGGAAGCACCCCTGTGACAGTCAGATCTGGTCGCTTGTCCGGGAGACCCGGCGCGACATAGAGCCTGGCCTGCGGATACCTGACCATCCATGCGGAGGCAAACAGGTGGTGGAATCGATTCGGTGCGACCACGAAGCGAACGGAGCCCAGCTGCTCGATCTCTACGCGCAGCGACTCCGTTAGAGAGATCGGAGAGTGGAGCAAAAGAGACGAATCACGCAGCCGGATCACCGTCATCCGCGAACCGAGCTGGAGCAGCCCGAAGCGCAGGGGTTGCTCCGCGACCCAGAGGTCTTCGGCAATCGCGCGCACGCTGCGAGCCTACCACGGTGCGGGTGAGAGCCCGCTGGACGGCAAACCCGCCTTCACCAGGCTCTTCCAGACTTCATGTCCAAACATCGCCTGAAGCGCGGCCTTGCCTGGTTTCAGTAGAACCCGAAATCCTGCTTCGGGGTGTGCCGCGCTTTTGCGCACTCGGCTCTGAAATCGTAAGGGACTTCATCGGCGCAATCGGGCCATTTGTCCGTCGCCATCCAGAACTCGACGAGTCCCAGCCGCCCGCACAGGCGTGCGAAGCGCGCGTCGTTGCGCAATTCGGGCATTCCAGCCTGGAACAACAGCGACGTGCGGTAGCCGTCTGGGCCCATCATGTCGTCGCTGGTTCCAATCGGTCCCAGGCAGGCGGTCTCGGCGGCCCGGTACGCTTCGTCGACAAGGCCCAGATGCGCTGAATACACCAGACGCGAGACGTCGACGCATCCCGTCTTGTTGACATGCGCTTCAAGAGCGCTCTGCCAAGCGCTGATGTTCTGCGGCGTGGGGTCCCGCTTGGCGCGGATGAACGGTAGGCCGTCCTGGAACTCACGCAACTGGCGCTTCGCTGCAAGCTCCAGCAATCGGTCGACCGCCGCCCAATCTTGCTGGAAAGCATAGGCCCGGAGCAGGCTCGACACGGGGAAGCTCATGTCGGGCACCCGCGTCACGAGGTCCTCATAGACAGGCACCGCCTCCACTACGCGTCCTGCGGCCATTCTCGCGAGCGCGAGGCCATTCGCGGACATCGGATCCAGCGCGTCCAAGCGATATGCGCGCTCTGTCTCTTCGAGGCTTTCGCGAACCCGACCCATCGTCCGGAGGTACCAGCCGATGTACCGACCGCCATCGCCTGGACCGGGCGCCTGTCGTATGCGCTCCACGACCGCGTCGCCCTCGACGAACCGTCCGAACGGCGGGATCACGAAGAGCTGGCCCCACATGGCATCGACGTTCTGCGGATCGAGCGCCAGGGCGCGGGCCGCCTCGGCCGCTACCAGGCCGGCGCTCGCGGCGCGATCGGAAAAGGGCTGATAGAAGTGCAGAAAGGCCCGCAAGTACGCCAGCCGGCCCCAGGCCTCCACAAAATGCGGCGCGCTCTGGGTGACGACCTCCAGAAGGCCGACCTGGGTCCGCAGCTCGTCCGGCGCGTAGGATTTCGGGCTGGCGCGCAGATAGAGGTCGTAGACGGCCGGGTCGACGGCGCTGGTCGAGAAGCTGGAGAACGCCTGATCGAGCGCGCCGGCGATGCTCTCGGATATCTCATCCTGGACGGCGAATATGTCCTCCAGGCTGCGGTCGTAGCGCTCCGACCATAACGTGGTCCGCGACGACGCCTCGACCAGATGTGCACTGATGCGCGCGCGCCCTCCGGCCCGGCGGATGGAGCCATCGAGGACGTGAGAGCAATCGAGGCTCCGCGCCGCTTCGGCCTTGCGTTCGCCGCGAAACTGGAAGCTCGACGTACGGCCGATCACCTTGAGCTTTGCCCCGCGTGACAGGCGCTGAATGATCTCCTCGCTGACGCCGTCCGAGAAAAACTGCATCTCGGGATCGCTCGATAGGTTGTCGAAGGCCAGGACGGCGAGAACGGGCTCCGCGGACACAGTCGTATTCGCATGATCGGTCGAGAGCGCCACGGACTGTGCAGCATCGAGGACAGCTGGCGGCGGATCTTCATCGACTGCACGATGCGCTTTCTCCGAGTCGGGTGGCCGCGCCAGGTCTCCTCCCCCCGGCTCCGCGACCTCGCACACCTCGACGAGATCCTCGACCCCGGCAAGGCGATAGCGCCCATGCTCGGCCCAACGCAGCGGCGATTCATCCTTCATGCCCACCGAGGCGCGCCGTGCGAAGTCGTACGCTGCACGGGTGAGCAAGATGCGTCCGTTGCCCGCAAGAGACATGACACGCGCTGCAACCGCTTTGGCCAGTCCCTCGACCTCCAGAGGCTTCGCGCCGCGCGCCACATCCTCGGGCGGGTTCTCGCGAAGCACAACTTCGCCGAGGTGAATACCGACCCGCGAGGCCATGGCCGAATCGAACACGGCGCCAAGCTCGCGCAGCTTGGCTTGATAGGCGAGCGCGAAACGAACCGCCTCGATGGGCCGCTCGAACAGCAGGAGGAAGCCATCGCTCTTGTCGATTTCTCTGCCGTTGAACGTGGACACGAGGTCACGTGCGAAGCGGTCATGACGCGCCAGCAAATCGGCAGCGGTCGAGTCCCCGATGCGCTCGACGAGTTGCGTGCTGGCGACGAGATCGCACAGCAACAGCGTGCGGATCGCGGGATTCGAGGTGCCGAGCGTGGCAGGCATGGTGTCAGGCATGAATGGGCGGCTACGAACCGAGTCTGCGGTTATAGCACGGTAGAGGTTCGGCGGCGGCACGGTCTTCGATTCCCGCCACCTCCATCACGATCGTTTGATTTCATTTGTCTTTCCTCGTCGGATTGGGCGTAGGCTGCCTGAGCGCTAGCGCACTCGCGCATACAGCAGCGAGTCGACGACCTTGCCGTCCTTGAAGGCGCCCTTGCGAAGCGTGGCCTCGAGCTCGTAACCCGCCTTTTCCAGTACGCGCGCCGACGCGAGATTCCACTCGAGTACGGTCGCGTAGATCCGCACCAGGTCCAGGTTCGCGAATCCATAGTCCGTGACGAGCGTTACTGCGCTCGTCGCGATCCCCCGGCCCCAGAAGGGCTCGCCGAGCCAGTAGCCGATCTCCCCGACCCGCACCTCGAGGTCGTCCTTGCGCAGCACGCCGATCGATCCGACGGCCTCATCCCCGATCTGGATCGCGAAGGCGAGCTCCGGATCCTCCCCCGTCTCGTGCCGACGAAGCCACTCGCGTGCGTTCTCGAGGTCGTAGGGATGGGGGAAGCGGTCGGTGAGGTTGATCCAGACCTTGCGGTTGTTCGCGTACCTGGCCACCGACGGGGCATCGTCCAGCTCCCACGCCCGAAGCTGGAATCCATCCCCTGCGAGTGTGACCTCTGGCTTCAAACCGCGATTGCTCAGCGACGGTATTTACGCCGCATGAAGCTCACTGATTGTTTGATCAGGCGCCGTAGAACCTTCAGGTCGATGGCATCGAGCCTTCCGAGATACAGACAGGACTTCCCGGTTCGATGCTTCCCGAGTTTTGACAGCAGATCTCCATACTCGGAAAAGCCCGGCATGATGTAGACAACCATGTTGGCCTTCCGTGGCGCGAACCCGACGAGCACGGAATCACCTTCACGGCCGCTTTCGTAGCGGTAGTGATAGCTCCCGAAGCCGATGGCAGATCCGTGTCTCGCCGGCGGCTCTCCTGTGACCTCCTGCATGAGGTCGAGGAGCACGCGCGCGTCTTCGCGACGACCCGGGTGTTGGACGCTGTCGACAAATCGTTCAACATCTGACGCGCGCGGTTTGGGCTTTTGGTCTGTTTGCGTCAACGAAGGCACCTCCGTCGGGGAGCTCCATGCATGCGCCGCAGATTGTATCAGGAACTGGACGGCGGACCGCCGGACCTATCGGCCCTGCCACTCGTCCGGTCCGGGTAGAATGGGATCACACTACCGACGGGAGACACGATGAGCGATTTCCGGACCATCCTCTACGAGGTCGAACGCGGCCGTGCCCGCATCACGCTCAACCGGCCGGAGAAGCTGAACGCGCTGTCCGGCGAGCTGCTCGAGGAGTTGAACGAGGCGCTGTGGGCGGCCGACAACGACACCCAGGTTCACGCCGTCGTCGTGCGCGGCCGGGGCCGGGCCTTCAGCGCTGGCTACGACTTGACGCCCCGTCCGAGGAGTAACGGAGACGACTCGCGGCATCGAGGTGCGCGCAGCTTCGACGACGACACCTGGCAGCTCGAGCGCGCACAGCGCCTGCGCATGGCCATCTTCGACATGCACAAGCCCGTCATCGCCCAGGTGCACGGCTACTGCCTGGCAGGAGGCACCGATGTGGCCCTCCTGTGCGACATGGTGATTGCCGCGGACGATGCAGTCTTTGGCTTCCCGCCGGCGCGCGACCTTGGCGCGCTTCCGAACAACATGTGGCTCTATAACGTCGGCCCGCAGTGGGCCAAGCGGCTCACGCTGACGGGGGACACCGTCACCGGGGCAGAGGCGGCAAAGATCGGGTTGGTGCTCAAGGCGGTACCGGCGGATCTCCTGGAGCAGGAGGTCGAAGGCCTGCTGGATCGGCTCGAAAAGATCGATCCGGCGCTGCTCTCTGCGAACAAGCGGATCATCAACGTCGGTCTCGAGCTGATGGGGGCGCGCACGCTCCAGCGGATCGCGTGCGAGAACGACGCCCGGGCACACCTGGCCCCGAGCGCTCGCGAGTTCCAGGTCACTGCGCAAGAGCAAGGACTTCGCGCGGCGCTACAGGCGCGAGACGAGAAATTCGGTGACGGTCGCGCCCGCGTCGAAGGTCCAGAGCTACGCGACGAACGGGGCCGGCTGATCGAGGGTTGAGATCCTCGTGGAGGGGCCTGGGATCGACCGCTCGCTAGTTCCCCCTCATGACTTCGTAGACGCGGCCGCTCGCGATGTAGGGATTGTCTTGAGCAGTCGCGCATCGCGGCACGGGCGGCCGACCGCCGGAACCTGCTAGGGTGACGCATTCGACGAGCTCGAGAAGGAGCCTGCCATGGACAGGAAGCTAGAGGCTGCACGGCTGGCGCCGGCTCTGGGGGCGGAGGTCCGGGGGATCTCGCTGGGGAGCGCAGACGAGGCGGACGTGGACGAGGTCCAGTCGCTTCTCACGGAGCACCTCGTTTTGCTCTTTCCGGAGCAGCATTTGACGATCGACGAGCACGTGGCGTTTGGGCGGCACTTCGGGCCGCTCGAGGGGCATCCAAATCTGCGGAATCCGTTCACGGAGCACGACGAGGTCTTCGAGCTTGCGGCCAGTCGGGGTGGGATCGCGGACGAATGGCACAGCGACATTACGTTCCAGGCCCAGCCGTCGGTCTGCTCGATCCTGAACATGGTGCGCTGTCCCGAGGTCGGCGGGGACACGATGTGGGCGAACATGTACCTGGCATTCGAAGAGCTCTCCGCACCGCTCCGGGATCTGTGCGAGGGGCTGACGGCGCTGCACGACGCGTCGCCACACGGCAAGCCGGAGTTGATGACGGTGCATCCGGTAGTGCGCGTGCATCCCGTTACGAAGCGGAAGTCGCTGTTCGTGAACGAGCACTTCACGCGCCGGATCGTCGAGCTGAGTCAAGAGGAGAGCGATCTCTTGCTCGGCTATCTCACGAAGTGGGTCTCGAATCCGCGCTTCACGGTTCGCTATCACTGGACGAAGGGGACCGTGGCGGTATGGGACAACCGCTGCACACAGCACTTCCTGGTCAACGACTTCGCCGAAGAGCGGATCATCCAGCGTGTGACCGTGATGGGTGATCGGCCGGAGGGCGCCTTGCCCCGGTGGGCGCCGTACTCACGCGAACGCAACCCAGGAGCCACGAGCCGCCACGACAAGCAGCTGAACGACTACCTCGGTCGCGCAGCCCAGATGCTCGAGACCAACCGGAAGAGCTGACCGCGTCAAGCCAGGCGATACGAGCGTTTTCTGCACCGAACGGAGTAGCGAGCCGACAGCCGCATCCGCAAGTGATGGCTTACAGGGGTGACGGGAGCAGCGATGACGAAGCCAGCTTCGTCTGCGAGGGGGAATAGCAGATGGTAGTGTACGCTCACCCCACCGGGCAGGGATGGTTGTCCGACAGCTGACGGGTGGAGAGCATGCCTGACGAGAATCCGAGCATCCTATCGCACATCTCCATTGGCACGAACGACTTCGAGCGGGCGACGGCCTTTTACGATCGAGTGCTGGCAACTCTCGGCTGCAAGCGCGTGTTGGACTTTCCCGGAGCGGTTGCCTACGGCAAGCAGTTCCCGGAGTTCTGGGTGCAGAGTCCTTCCGACGGGCAGCCGGCCGCGCCAGCCAACGGAAGCCACGTCGGGTTCATCGCAACCTCGAAGGAGGAGGTGCAGGCCTTCCACGATGCGGCCATCAGCGCGGGCGCCCGGGACGATGGGGGGCCGGGTCCGCGCCCGGACTACGGCGAGGACTACTACGGCTGCTTCGTGCGCGATCCGGACGGCCACAAGATCGAGGCGGCGATGGCCGGGACCGGCTAGAGCCGGGAGGGTTGCCTCCGACTCTTCGTCAAGCCCCTCTGGAGTGGCTCAGCTGCGATCGATGAAGAACTCCTTCGCAAGCCACAGTGCGACCTTGCTGCGGAGAACGGCCACCCTGCTGGGTCTCGGTCTGGGTACTCTCGCAGCCGGGAAGGAGCCAGTCAGCTTCGAACAGCAGGTCTGGCCAATCCTCGAGCAGAGCTGTGTCTCCTGCCACGGGCTGCAGCACTACGCGAATCTGCGTCTCGATTCTCCCGAGGGGATCCTGCGGGGTGGCGATCTCGGCCCGGTAGTGGTTCCCGGCCAGCCGGACGAGAGCTCCCTCTACATCCGGACCGGGCTGCCCACGGAAGACTTCGACTTCATGCCAGTAGATGGCAACGCGCTCTCCCAGGAACAGAGACAGATCCTCAGGCGCTGGATTGCAGAGGCGGCCAGCTTCGGCTCCTGGAGGGGAGCCAGGCCCGACCGGGGCGGACCGTCCAATGACTGAACGCGCGCTCTCTCGACGTGCCTTCGTCGGCGGAGCGGTAGCGGGATTCGCGGCCCTGGGCGCGCGGAGTGTGGGCGCAGCGCCCGTCGGCAGGTCGACGCCCCTCCACGAGCCGCTCGAGCTGTCCACGCCGCTGTCCGTGGCAGACGTCCAGACGCCCGCGCTGCTGATCGATCTCGATGCCCTCGACCACAATCTGGCCAAGATGGCACGCCACTTTGAGGGCAAACGCGTGGCGCTCCGTCCCCACGTCAAGACACACAAGTGCCCGATCCTGGCGAAGCGACAAATCGAGCTCGGCGCCATCGGCGTGTGCGCGGCGAAGCTGAGCGAGGCCGAGGTGATGGTCGAAACGGGGATCGACAATGTCCTGATCACCTCGCCCGTCGTCACTCCGACCAAGATCCGGCGCGTCGTCGCCCTGGCAGGCAAGACACCGGGACTGCAAATCGTTGTGGACCACGCCAAGAACGTGCAGGACTTCGACGAGGCGGCACAGGCCGCGGGCGTTCAACTGCGTGTTCTCATCGATCTCGATACCGGCACGCGACGCACCGGCATCGCCCCCGGCAAGGCTGCGCTGGACCTGGCCCAGAAGATCGGCGGGAGTCAGGCGCTGCAGCTCGATGGTCTGCAGGCTTACGCAGGTCACGTCATGCACGTCAAAGGTTACGAGGAGCGCAAACGGCGCTCACTCGAGTCGCTGGAGCCCTGCCTCGAGACCCGACGCCTCCTCGAGCGAGCGGGGTTCGGGATCGAGGTGGTCTCAGGCGGCGGCACCGGCACGTACGACATCGATGACCAGGTCGAGGGCATGACGGACCTGCAGCTCGGCTCGTACGTGTTCATGGACGTCCAGTACCGGGCCATCGGCGATGTCGATAGCGAGGTTTTCGACGCTTTCCTTCCGTCGCTCTTCGTCCTCTCCACCGCCATCAGCCAGCCGGTACCAGAGCTCATCACGATTGACGCCGGGTTCAAGGCGTTCGCCCACGAGCCGGAAGCCAAGCCGCGGTTCCGCGACCTCGAGGGACTCACGTACTTCTACGGCGGCGACGAGCATGGAATCGTGCAGTTCACCAGCTCCGAGCGCCCGCTGCAGATCGGCCAGAAAGCGCAACTCATCGTGTCCCACTGCGATCCAACGGTGAACCTGTACGACGTCTACCACCCCTACCGGAACGACACCGTGCGCGAGCTCTGGCCCATCAGCGCTCGCGGCCGATCCCAGTGAGGGGCCGGACGAAGGAGCCGGAGCTTACGCGGCGGGAGCTCCTGCGCAGCGCCAGCGTCGCGGCGGCGACGCTCGGGTACCCACTCGCTCCCCGGGCCGCAGTCGCCCACGAGTGGTCGAACTGGTCGGACTCGGTCCAGTTCTCCCCGCAGGAGATCGCCAGGCCGGCCAGCGTCGACGACGTGATCACGGCGGTGCGCAAGGCCGCCGAAGCTCAGTACACGGTGCGCGCCGTGGGCAGCGGGCACTCGTTCGTTCCCTTGTGTGCTACCGATGGGATGGCGATGGTGCTCAGCCGCCTGCGCGGCATCGAGTCGATCGACGCGGAGCGAAGCGAGGCCACCGTTCTGGCGGGCAGCAAGCTCTATCACCTGGGCAAGCCGTTTCGCAAAGCCGGCCTCGCCATGGAGGCGCTTCCCGACATCGACCGCCAGGCCGTCGCCGGCGCCATCGCCACCGGGACTCATGGCACGGGGAAGGATGTGGGCAACCTTTCGACTCGTGTCGTGGGGCTGCGCCTCGTGACCGCCGACGGGGACATGGTCGAGTGCTCGACTCGGGAGCGGCCCGACGTGCTCAGAGCCGCGCAGGTCTCCCTCGGCGTTCTCGGGATCATCACTCACGTTCGTATGCAGCTCGTATCCGCCTTCCGGCTTCACGAACGGACCTGGATCGCCCCCTACGAGGACTGCGTCGCGCAGCTGGCCGATCGAATTCAGGCGAATCGTCACTTCGAGTTCTTTTGGGTGTCGGAGCGCGATGCGTGCCTGATGAAGGCCCTCAACCTCACCGACGCGACGGAGGATCTCGAGCACTACGAGGACAAGGAGAAGCTCGTTGGCGAGCGCATTGGCTGGAGTGACGAGATCTTCCCATCCCCGCGCAACACGCTCTTCAACGAGATCGAGTACTCGGTGCCAGCGGAGCGGGGACCCGAGTGCCTGGCCGAGCTGCGTCAGCTCATGCTCGGCAAGTACAGAGAAATCGACTGGCCGCTCGAGTACCGAACCGTAGCGGCCGACGACATCTTCCTGAGCCAGGCCTACGGGCGTCCGACCGTCTCGATTTCGGCGCATCAGGCGGCGGAGCTCCCCCATGAAGCGTTCTTCGCCGACGTCGAGGCCATCTTCCGCAACTACAAGGGCCGGCCTCACTGGGGCAAGATCCACAGTCTCGGCGCCGCGGATCTCGAAGCGCTCTACCCGATGTGGAGCGAATTCCAGAAGGTCCGTCAGGAGCTCGACCCCCAGGGCCGCTTCCTCAATCCTCACGCCAGAGATCTGCTGCTGTGACCCCCTACGGCGAGCGCACAAGTCCACCGCTCTCATCCGGGTGGAGACGCAACCCATGCACTAGTCTCCGCCGGTCGTGGAGCCGATCACTCAGGGGTTGCTCGGCGCCGCCATCGGCCAGGCCGGGTTCGCTCGTTCGCTCGGGCGGCGCGCGCTCGGCTGGGGTGCGCTGATCGGGATGCTGCCAGACCTCGACGTGATCGCGGCGCCGCTTCACGGCGGCTTTGGCGAGATGATCTATCACCGGGGCACGACCCATGCGCTCTGGTTCGGGCCCGTCGCGGGGTCGCTCCTTGGGTGGTGTCTGTGGCGCTGGCGGGACGGAGCCCAGGCAAGGCTCGGCACATGGATTGGGCTCTGCGTGCTGGTGCTCTTCACGCACCCGCTCCTCGACGTCTTCACTCCCTACGGAACCCAGCTCTTTGCCCCGTTCTCGCGCGAACGCTTTGCGTGGAATGGCGTCGGCATCATCGATCCGATCTACTCGGCGATGCTCGCGCTGGGCCTGGTCGCTGGCAGGGTCTCTGCCGCACGCGCGCGCACTGCTGCGACGATCGCGCTTGCCTTCTCCACCCTGTACCTGGGCTACGGCGTCCTCCTGAATGCCGCAGCGGAGCGGGATCTGCGCCGCACTCTCGCCGCGGAGGGGCTCGAGGACGCGAGCGTCCGTGTCTATCCGACGATGTTCCAGCCCTGGCTCCGGCGCTTCGTGGCGCGCACACCCGACGAGATCCGCGTAGGGCTCTACACGCCCTGGCGTCCGGGCGAGCCTTGGTGGGAGAGCTTCGCCGCGCCGGCGCCCGATCCGCGTGCCGAGGACTTGCTGAGTAGCTGGCGGGGTCGGGTTTTCCGCTTGTTTGCGATGGGCGAGATTTCCTGGAGGGTCCGCGCCACGAGTGACTCGGCGGTCGTCGAAATCGACGATCTGCGGTACGGGCTACCCGGCGACCCACCCGATCAGGGCCTCTGGGGCATCCGCGCGGCCTACGACGCCGGCGGGCGCAGGACGGGGCCCGCCGAGCGGTACGCCCGGCGACGCGGCGGCCGCATCGCGCCGCTGCTGCGATCGATGTGGCGGGCAACGTGGGGGGACTTCAGCGACTTCAGTGCGCCACGCGTCGTCCCCTGAGCCCCGGTGGGCGACTCGCGGTCGCGATCTGTCGGGAACGGACTCGGTGGGTTTGACGTCGAAGTCTCTCGCGATCTACGCTGAGACATGCGTCCGTGTCCCCAGCTCCCGGCAGCGATCGCGATGGCAGCTTTGCTCGTCGCTGCGCTGATGCCATGCCCGCCGTCCACGCCGGCGTTTCACACCGAGAGCGTTCAGGCAGCCGGGGTCGCCGCCCACCACGGGGCACACACGGACGAGGATCTGCTGGCGATGTCTGCCGTCTGCCCGTGCGGGTGTTCCACATCTGCTAGCTCGGGAGCAGGCCCACGGCTCCCGCTCATCCTCGCGCAGGTGCCCGAGATGATGCAGCCAGAACCAGCGCGCCCAGCCGACGTCCCGTATCGACGAGAGATGCCGGCTGGGAGTGTCGCGTTACCGGAGCACGTCCCGATCGCCCTTTCCTGACTCCCGCGCGTTGAGCCCCCGGTCCTCGCTCGAGGCTCGGGTCCACGCACCGCCAACTCTCAGGGAACAGGAGAAGACCCATGCGCAGCTTGGTTGCGCGTACCCTCGCTATAGGCATCTCTAGCTTCGTTGGGGCCGGCTACGCAACTCCGTCCCTGGGCTGCTCTGTGTGTCAGCCTGGAGATCCCGTTTTTTCGGCTGAGGGCGCTTCTGCACAGCAGGTTGGATCTCTCCAGCTCTACGTGGAGAATCGCAGGTTCTGGAAGAAGAGCGGAGCCCTCCCTCACCATGATGCGGAAGAGGAGCATCACGAGGACGCTGAACACTCCCCCTCACGCCCCGACCGAGAAGAGAACCTGACTCACGAGACGGTGCTCTTCACGAGCTGGACCCCCGTGGACCGGCTGACCTTGACCGCCAGCGTCCCGTTCCGCTGGGTCAGGATCGAAGAGATGCCCCATGACGAGCCGAGTCACAACTTGCGGAACTCGGGACTCGGTGACGTATCCCTGTACGCCACCGGGGTTCTCTGGCGGAATCGTGAGGTGCTTCCGTCACGCTGGCTCGAGGGTCGCCTGATGCTGAAGCTACCGACCGGACAGGACGAGAAGCGAGTCGGCGGAGTTCTGGACCCGCACCTTCAAGTCGGGACCGGGTCCTGGGATTGGGGGCTCGGCTTAGCTGGGACTCAGCGTTTCGAACGCGGCTCCATGTACGCGAGCGTGTTCTATCGCTTCAACTCCAAGGGTGGTCTCGACTACGAGTACGGGGATGTCTTTCTGGCCAACGTCGCGTGGACGACAGACGCAGCACACCTGGGCCTGTTCGGTACGAACGAGGTGCGGGGCGCTCTGGAGCTCAACTATCGCCGTGCCGAGAAGGACGACTTCCGCGGCTTGTCGTACGGCGACAGCGGCGGAGGCATCTTCTATGCCTCTCCGTACCTTGAGCTTGATCTACGGAGCCTGGGCAGCGAGCGTTCTCCGCGACTTCGTTTGGGGCTCAGAATCCCGCTGGGGAGCGGTGGGTTGAACGGAGATCAGCAGGAGGGATACATCTTTCAGGCCGGTCTCGGCTTCACGTTCTAGTCTGGGTGGTTCCGTATGAGGAGTGGAAAGCGGCTCGCACTCTTGCTTGCTCTGCCCCTTGTCATTGCAAGCGGGCCCTCAGCGTCCCTCGAGGATCTGGACGGCAAGACGGTCACCGTGCCGATTGGCTCACCCGAGCAGGACATCGTGCTCCACTTCTGGGCCACGTGGTGTCCGCCTTGTAAGCTGGAGCTCCAGATTCTGAGCAGGCTGGCCGCGAGCTCTTGCGGGTCGGATTTCGAAGTGCTGGCGGTCAACGTAGGGGAGGACGTCAAGAAGGTCAGGCACTTCGTCCGGGAGAACGAGCTGGATCTCGACGTACTGATCGATCCACGGGGGGACGTGTTTCGGAGCCTGACTGGGGGCGGGCTGCCGGCGACTCACGTTTCTCGTCGAGGTCAGGTCCAACAGCTGGACGGTTCATTGACCGAGGATCAATGGAGCGAGCTCCTGGGCGTTCGGAGCTGCCAATAGGGATTCTATCCGAGCCTCTCGTTCAGATAGTCGGCGAGCTCCTGTGTGGCCTCCATGCCCTCGGGCAGCATCTCGGCGAACGCATGCCAGACGTGGAACATGTCCTGCCACACCTTCAGGGTTACATCCACGCCGGCCGCTTTGGCGCGCTCTGCGAGGCGGGTCGAATCGTCGAGCAGGACCTCCGCGGTGCCGACCTGGAGCAGCAGGGGAGGCAGGCCCGAGAGGTCGGCGAAGAGTGGCGAGGCGAGCGGAGCCTTCTGGTCTCCGTCCACACCGATGTACGCGTCGACCATGATCTGGAGGGCGTCACTGCCACCGATCATCGGGTCCTCGTCGGCCCTGGTCTTCATGGAATCACCCGAACCCGTCAGATCGGTCCAAGAGGAGATCCCCGCACCGCAGCTGGGCAGCGGCAAGTCCTGGTCCCGGATCGCGAGCAGCGCCGCCAGCATGAGTCCGCCACCCGCGGAATCGCCCGCGAGCGCCATCTTGCTCGGTGCGATTCCCTGATCCAGCACGAAGCGGTAGGCAGCAACAGCGTCCAGCACCGCGGACGGATGCGGGTGCTCCGGGCCGAGTCGGTAGTCCACCGAGAGTACGCGGAGATTGGCGAGGCGCGAGATCCGCGCAGTGTGGCCCCGGTGGGTACTCAGCGAACCCATGCAGTAGCCGCCACCGTGGAAGTAGATGAGGACGTGGTCCTGGCGCCCGCCTTCGGCGTCGTTCCACTCGGCCGGGACGCCACCGGCATCGACCGGGCTGAACGTCACGCCCTCGGGAACCGGGGTGGCGGCACTGCCGGCCTCCATGGCCGCGCGCATCTCCTGCACGCTTCCCCCCTCGATAGGACCCGCGCTGCGCAACATTCCGACGATTGTCTCGAGAGCCTCACTTGCCATGGGAATCTCCTTCGTTGAACCGGGCCGCCATGATACGTCACCCGGTCGCGTCTGGCTGAGACGCGTCAGCTCCAGCTCGAGAGCCGCGCGGCCCGCTTCCAGGTGTTGGCTTTACCACCAGGCCGATCTTCGATACAAATCGGGTATGGGGAACACCATGACCATTGGCAAGAGCTTCGGGGTCGAGCCCCTCGAGGCGACGTTTGGAGCCGTGGTGACCGGTCTCCGGCTGGCGCAGCTTGACGATGACTCGTTTGCCCGGCTCTACGACACGTGGCTCGAGTACGCGCTCCTGGTCTTCCCGGCTCAGCACCTTACCAACCAAGAGCAAGTCGCGTTCGCGAAGCGCTTTGGCGACCTGGAGTTCGACCTGGCGCCGCTCAGCAACGTCCGGGAGGACGGCACCGTTCGTGTTGAGGACGACGACGATGACGTTCTCAAGGTGCTCAAGGGCAACATGCGCTGGCACTGCGACAGCACGTACATGCCCGTGCAGGCCAAGGGAGCCGTATTCTCGGCTCACGTCGTTCCGTCGAGCGGGGGCGAGACCGGCTGGGCGGACATGCGCGCCGGCTACGACGCCCTCGACGACGAGATGCGGGCTCGGATCAGCGACCTGTCGGCGTACCACTCGCTGTACTACAGCCAGGCAAAGCTCGGGCACGTACCGAAAGAGGGCAGCGACTACCAGGGCTACGGCTTCCACGGCCAGGACCCGCCGCTGCGGCCGCTCGTGAAGATCCACCCGGAGACCGGACGACCCTCGCTGTTGATCGGTCGCCACGCGTACGGCATTCCGGAGATGGACCCGGGCGAATCCGAGCGGCTGCTGCAGGACCTGGTCGACTTCGCGTGCCAGGCGCCTCGGATCTACCACCACACCTGGTCCCCGGGTGATGCGGTCGTGTGGGACAACCGCTGCTTGCTTCATCAAGCCCGTCCGTGGAACATGAAGGAGCCTCGGGTCATGTACCACGCCAGGCTAAGCGGAGACCCGGCGACGGAGTTTGCCGCTTGCAGCTGATCCGGATCGAGGCGGTGTGTAAGGAGGGGTCCGATGGCCGGTGATTTCACGATTCTGGTGGGGAGCGTCGGGGCGGGCGTGTGGCAGAGCTCCAACGGCGGGGAGAACTGGCGGAAGAGCGGGCTCTCGCTCCCGTTCTCGGCCGAGCCGGGTGAGATCCAGATCCGTGCGCTGGCGACGAGTGTGCGAGATCCCGAACGCGTCTACGCCGGCTCCGAGGTCGGTCTCCTGCGCAGCGACGATCGCGGCGCGAGCTTCCAGGTCGTCCCGTCCCCCATGGAGGGCCTTCAGATCTGGTCCGTCGCGGTCGACCCACACGACGGCGACGTGATCCTGGCGGGCACGAAGCCACCCGCTCTGTACCGCACCCGCGACGGGGGCGGACACTGGGAGGCGCTCTCGATCGACATTGCCAAGGAGTGCCTGGCCGGTGCGCCCAAGGTCACGTCGATCGTGTTCGATCCGCGTGATCGCGACACGATCTGGGTCAGTGTCGAGATCGACGGGGTGTTCGTGAGCCGCGACGGCGGTGAGAGCTTCCGCCGCACAGCCCCGCTCGGCGACGAGATGTTCTCCCAGGATGTGCACAGTCTGGCGCTCAGCGTCGGGAGCAATGGGCACGCGAGTATCGTCGCCGGCACCCCCTCGGGTGCGATCATCAGCAGCGACGAGGGAGAGAGCTGGACCCAGCACTCGTTTCCCCGCTTCTTCGCAGGCAATCGCATCTCGTACTGCCGCGGCGTGGCGGTCAAGGCCGACGATCCCGACGTGCTCTTTGTCGGCAACGGCGACTCCGTGCCAGGAAAGATCGGCGCCATCCAGCGCAGCGCGGACGGAGGGGGAACCTGGAAGCCGGCGGACCTCTCGGCGGCGCCCAACTCCACGGTGTACTGGTTCGGAACCCATCCCGCAGCCCCGGATCGAATCGTGGCAAACAGCCTGTTCGGCTATGTCTACGTCAGCGAGGACGGCGGCCTGACCTGGCACAAGCTCGAGCGAGAGTTCGGCGAGGTCCGCGCCATCGCGTGGCTCCCCCACTGATTCCCACGGGCGAGGCGGGGAGTCCCCGGCGGCCCCTTGCTTTCGCCTTCTGATCGCCCTACTAATGCGGGTCCGGGGGATCGAGCCCGGATCGGCGGGGGGAGATGGATCCGGGCGCGATCTTCGAGCAGCTCAATCCAGGACAGGCGGCCGCCGTTCGCTACGGGATCGGCCCCGCGGCAGAGAACGCCGCGCCGCCGCCGCTCCTGATCATCGCGGGCGCGGGATCGGGAAAGACCCACACGCTCGCGCATCGGGTCGCCCACCTGATCGGGAACGGCGCGGACCCGCGGCGGATCTTGCTGCTCACGTTCACGCGGCGTGCGGCGGCCGAGATGACCCGCCGCGCGCGCCGGATCTGCCACCAATCCGGGGGAGCGCGCGGAGCAGCTGACCTGCCGTGGTCGGGCACGTTCCACGGCATCGCGAATCGCCTGCTGCGTCTCCATGCGGACTCGATCGGTCTCGATCCGAGCTTCACCGTTCTCGATCGCTCTGACGCCGCGGACCGCATCGACTTCTTGCGCGACGAGCTCGGCCTGGCGCGCACCTCGCGGCGCTTTCCCCGAAAGGCGACCTGCCTGGCTATCTACTCCCACGCGGTGAGCTCCCGCGATCCCCTGGAGCAGGTGCTCCGCCGCGCGTTCCCGTGGTGCGGCCAGTGGACCGACGAGCTGCGGGCGCTGTTTCGCGCCTACGTCGCTGACAAGCAGGCGCACCACGTGCTCGACTACGACGACCTCCTGCTCTACTGGTACCACCTCATGGTGGAGCCGGAGCTGGCCCGGCCCGTTCAGGAGCGTTTCGATCACGTGCTGGTCGACGAGTACCAGGATACGAACGCGCTCCAGGGCAGGATCCTGCTCGGCCTGAAGCCGGACGGCGCGGGTGTGACCGTGGTCGGCGACGACGCGCAGTCGATCTACTCGTTCCGTGCGGCGACCGTCCGCAACATCCTCGACTTCCCCCATCAGTTCGAGCCACCGGCCAACGTCCTGACGCTGGAGCAGAACTACCGATCGACCCAGCCGATCCTCGCCGCGTGTAACGCGGTGATCGCGGATGCCGCGGACGGCTTTCGAAAGGAGCTGTTCTCGAACCGGCGTTCCGCGGAGCGGCCCATCCTGTGCACCGCAGAGGACGAGGTGTGCCAGGTGGACTACGTGGTCGAGCGAGTTCTCCGGCATCGCGAAGCCGGTATCGAGCTGCAGAGACAGGCCGTCTTGGTCCGCAGCTCACACCACAGCGACGCCCTCGAGGTGGAGCTCGCGCGACGCGACATCCCGTTCGTGAAGTTCGGGGGACTGAAGTTCCTCGAGGCGTCCCACGTGAAGGATGTGCTCTGCCTGCTGCGGTGGGCCGAGAACCCGCGAGACTCGGTCGCCGCATTCCGGACGCTCCAGCTCTTGCCGGGGATCGGTCCGCGCCTCGCCCGGCGCGCGCTGGATCGCCTCGAGGCGGCTGGATTCGACCTCGGAGTCCTGCGGGCGGTGCGACCGCCTCCCTCCGCCGCAGCGGACTGGCCCGCCCTGTGCGAGCTGCTGCTGTCGCTGCGCGACTCCGCCACCGACTGGCACGGCCAGGTCGGCATGGTTCGCCGCTGGTACGAGCCCCAGCTGGAGCGGCTTTACGTTGCCCCGCACGTGCGAGCGGCGGACCTGGAGCAGCTCGAGCAGATCTCGTCGGCCTACGCCACTCGGGAGCGCTTCCTGAGCGAGCTCGCGCTCGACCCGCCCGACGCTACGGGGAACGAAGCCGGTCCGCCCCTGCTCGATGAGGACTACCTGATCCTCTCCACGATCCACTCGGCGAAGGGGCGCGAGTGGGACGTGGTCTACGTACTCAATGCCTCGGATGGGTGCATCCCGTCCGACATGGCGACCGGGAGCGGGGAGCAGATCGACGAGGAGCGCCGTCTGCTCTACGTGGCGATGACCCGAGCGCGGGACCACCTGTACCTGATCCACCCGCTGCGCTTCTTCCGGCACCACCAGCATCGGTATGGCGATGGGCACGTGTACGCACCGCGGAGCCGGTTCCTGCCCGACGAGATCCTCGACCGCTTCCAGCGCGACACGAGCGGCCGCGAGCACGCAGCACTGGGCCCCGGGTCGAGGTCCCAGGTCCGCGTGGACGTCGGTGCCAGACTCCGCGACATGTGGAGCTAGCCCTCACCCCACTGGTGCCTGCCGTTCAAGTTGTCGACCTCGGGCTTGTGGCCCGGGCGGCGCTCGATCGGCACGCCGTCGCGCTGGCGCATTCCGGCCCAGCCCATGCGTTTTCTGATCCCGCGCGCTCCTTTGGCCGAGATTACGATGGCATCCTGCTCGGTGCCCGCGTACATGACGCGCGGCGCCTCGTCGCCGAATCGATCCGCGAGTCCAACAAACACGTCCTCCGCCTCCATCACGTGCGAATCCGCGGAAATCGGGTTCACGAGCTTCTCCTTCCGGTCGCCGCGAAGCACGGACGGGGCGGCCTCCGGTAGCATACCGAAAGGCCTTCGATGGAGGACCCGACCATGACCGATCTGCGGGAGCTGGCCGAGAAGGCCTGGCGGGGTGAGCTCGACATCGTGCACGAGCATCACCCGGTTCACACGCGCTACGAGGGCTCGACCGAGCTCGCGCCGGGCCTGCTCGCCCTGAAGGGCATCGCCGCCATGTACGTGATCGACACGGGCGATGGCCTGGTGATGCTCGACGCCGGCACGATGCAGGAGATTCAGGCGGCCTACGACGAGGTCCGCGCCTGGCGACCCGAGACGCCGCTTGTAGCCGCGGTGTTCTCGCACCACCACATCGACCACATCTTCGCGACGCTGCGCTTCGAGGAGGAAGCCCGTGACAAGGGTTGGCCTGCGCCGATCATCTACGCCCACGAGCTGATGCCCCAGCACTTCGACCGCTACAAGAAGACGCTGGGCTGGAACACGGCCATCAACCGGCGTCAGTTCGCGATCGACGTACCGCAATTCCGCTGGCCAGAGCAGTACCGCTACCCGGACGTGGTCTACCGCGATCGGCTGACCTTCCGTCGCGGCGAGCTCACCTTCGACCTGCACCACGGCCGCGGCGAGACCGACGACCACACCTGGGTGTGGATCCCGGAGCGCAAGATCCTTGCGTCCGGCGACCTCTTCATCTACGCGGTTCCCAATGCTGGAAACCCGCAGAAGGTGCAGCGCTACGTCAGCGACTGGGCAGATGCGCTCGACCAGATGGCTGGGCTGGAGCCCGAGACGCTGCTGCCCGGGCATGGCCTGCCAATCTTCGGAGCCGACCGCATCCACCTGGCGCTCACCGAGACGGCGACCCTGCTGCGCTCGATCGAGGACCAGACGGTCACGCTCATGAACAAGGGCTGGACGCTCGACCAGGTGATGCACGCGGTCAAGCTGCCGACCGAGCTCATGGAGCGTCCCTTCCTGCGCCCCGTCTACGACGATCCCCGCTTCCTCATCCGCATGATCTGGCGGCGCTACGGCGGCTGGTGGGACGGCGAGTACGACAACCTGCTGCCCGCGCCCCGGTCGGACGCGGGCGCCGAGTGGGTCGCGCTCGCGGGCGGCACCCGGCCGATTCTCGAGCGTGCCCGCGCCCTATCCGGGGAGGGGCGCCACGCACTCGCGTGTCACCTGGTCGAAGTCGCTTGCTCCGCGGCTCCAGACGATCCGCAGGTGCACCTGGTGCGCACGGCCGTATACCGCTCGAACTCCCAGTCCCAGACCTCCTCGATGGCCCGCAACATCCTCGATCATGCCGCGCGAGCGAGCGAGAAGGGCCGCAGAGACCTCGCTTCGAGCGAGTAGCGCACTGCAAATCGCACTCCTTGAGCCGGGCTCCGTTGCGCGGGGTCGAGAACGCGATGCCGTGGTACGCTCGGATCAGGTGAACCACCGAGGGGACGAGCATGGATTTTGAACCCAGCGACAAGGTGCTCGGGCTCATGGCCGAGGTCGACAAGTTCATGGAAGAGCACATCTTCCCGCGCGAGCTCGAGCACTGGGAGTGGGTGGATGACAGCAAGAACGAGTGGCTCTACCCGCCGTGGTTCGAGGACCTGAAGGCCGAAGCCAAGAAGGCGGGGATCTGGAACTGGTTCCTCCCGAAGGAGTACGAGGAGTTCAGCCCCGGCCTCAGCAACCTGGAGTTCGCGCCGATCATGGAGAAGATGGCGCGGGTGCCCTGGGCGCAGGAGGTGTTCAACTGCAGCGCCCCCGACCGCGGCAACATGGAGGTGCTCGCGCGCTTCGGCAGCAAGGCCCAGCAGGAGAAGTGGCTCCTGCCCCTGATGGAAGGCGAGATCCGCTCGGCGTTCTCGATGACCGAGCCGGCCGTCGCGTCGTCCGACGCCGGGAACCTGGAGGCCACGATCGTCCGCGACGGCGACGAGTACGTGATCAACGGTCGCAAGTGGTTCACCTCGAACGCCTTCAACCCGCTTTGCAAAGTGTTCGTGATGATGGGGAAGACGGACTCGAACGCGCCGAGGCACGAGCAGTTCTCGATGATCCTGGTTCCGAAGGACACGCCAGGCGTGGTGCTCGAGCGGCCGCTGCGCGCCTTTGGAAGTGTGGACTCGCCCGGCGGCCACGCTCAGGTGCTCTACGACAACGTCCGCGTGCCCGCCGAGAATCTCATCCTGGGCGAGGGTCGGGGCTTCGAGATCGCGCAGGGCCGCCTGGGACCGGGGCGTTTCCAGTACGCGATGATGTTCGTCGGCATGGCCCAGCGCTGCCTCGAGCTGATGTGCAATCGCATCGAGAGTCGCGTCGCCTTCGGGGAGAAGCTGTCGCAGAAGACCAGCATCCAGCACGACGTTGCGCGCTCGCGCTGCGAGATCGAGCAGTGCCGTCTGCTGGTGCTCGCCGCAGCGGACAAGATGGACAAGTTCGGCCCGAAGGGCGCGCGGGACTACATCTCCATGGTCAAGATCATCGCGCCTCAGATGTGTCAGAACGTGGCGGACCGCGCGCTGCAGGCGCACGGCGGAATGGGCGTGACGCAGGACACACCGATCGCGCACATCTACATGATGAGCCGCTACTGCAGGATCGCCGACGGCCCAGACGAGGTCCACATGTCGCAGCTCGCGAGGAGGACGATCAGGGACCTGTTGTGATCACGTGTTCGGGCGGATCAGGTACTTCTCGCCCGTGGCTTGCTTGCCGTAGGCGCGAATCGCTTCCAGCCGCAGCGCCTCGACCAGCGACACCTCGTTGGTGTAGTGGCTGGCGAACGTGGTCTTGATCCCTGCCGCGACGCGCTCGCGCAGCTTCTGAGCCCCGTCGGCCCCGATCTTCTGCAGGAACGGAGTGAGAAGCCAGGCGCCGATGCCCCAGGTCATGCCGAAGTTCCGGTTGAACTCGGTTGGGCCTCGATCCAGGCCGCCGTAGATGTAGACCTGCTTGTAGACGGTCGACCCGTAACGACCGAGGTTCTTCGCGTCCCTGGTCGCTGCCGCCTCCATGCAGGTCAGGATCTGTCCGGCCTGCTTGCCGCCGCCGATGGCGTCGAAAGCCAGCGTGGCGCCCGTAGCTGCCAGCGCGTCGGTCAGGTCCTCCATGAACGTCGTTACGCTCGAGTTGCAGACGTAGGTGGCCCCGATGCCCTTGAGCAGGTCTGCGTGCTCCTGCCTCCGCACGATGTTCACCAGGTCTACCTTCTCCTCGTTGCAGAGCTTGACCAGCATCTGACCGAGGTTAGAGGCGGCCGCGGTATGCACCAGCGCGCGGTGACCTTCCGCCCGCATCGTCTCGACCATACCCAGGACGGTGAGCGGGTTGACGAAGCAAGAAGCGCCCTCTGCCGGCGTAGTCCCCTCCGGCAAGACCAGGCACTGGGCAGCGGGGATACAGCGGTACTGGGCGTACATCGCCCCGCCGAGGATCGCCACGGTCTTTCCCATGAGCGCACGTGCCGAGTCCGAAGCGCCGGTCTGAACGACCACGCCGGCGCCTTCGTTGCCGACCGGCAAGGCCTGGTCGACCCTCGCTGCCATGTGTCGCATCAACCCCTCCGGGACCCTCGCTGTCACCACGGGGTTGTCGGCGCCGCCGGATGCCGCAGCAGTGCTCATGTCGGCCATGCCAAACAGGAGCCCCATGTCGGAGGGATTGATGGGAGAGGCTTCGACGCGGACGATCACCTCGTCGGGCTTGGGTTCTGGGGTTGCGACGCTCGCGAGCGATAGCTCGAGGGTGCCGTTCTTCTTCACGGTAGAACGGAGCTGAAGCCCCACGCTCATGTCTTCTGCCATCTTGGATCTCCCGAGCCGGCCATGCCGGATTGGTGCCGGGTCACTCGAGCCCGACGATCTCTCCGCCTGCAAGGTCGATCCTCTCGGCAAGCGGTCGCCGCGGGAGGCCTGGCATGCGGAGGATGTCGCCGGTCAGGACCACCAGGAATCCGGCGCCCGCGTTGATCTGGACCGAGCGAACCGTGACGTCGAAGCCATCGGGCCGCCCTCGCAGGGTCGGATCATCCGAGAGCGACGCCGGGGTCTTCGCGATACAGACAGGAAGGTCGGCGTAGCCGAGGTCCTGCGTGTGTTTGATCTCGCGCTTGGCCTGTTTCGTGAAGGAGACGCTCTTGGCGCCGTACATCTTCTGCGCAACGGCGAGGATCTTGTCGGGGATCGACTCCTCCGTGCTGTAGAGCGGCGTGAACCCCCGGTGGCGCCGCGCGTGGGCCATCACGGCGCGCGCGAGCTCCTCCGCGCCTTCGCCCCCCCGGGCGTGATGTTCGGTCACCGCGAAAGGCACGCCAAGCGAGCTGCAGCGCTCGCGCACGACCGAGATCTCCTCCTCGGTGTCGCCCGCGAAGCGATTCAGCGCGACGACCGGCACCTCGCCGAAGTGGCTGATGTTCTCGATGTGCTTCTCCAGGTTGGGAAGCCCACGTTCTGCAGCCTCCGGGTTCGGATCGTCGATCTCTTTGCGCCGCAGCCCACCGTGCAGCTTGAGTGCTCGGAGCGTGGCCACAAGAACGACAGCCGCGGTGTCGAGTCCGGCGTTTCGGCACTTGATGTCGAAGAACTTCTCCGCGCCGAGATCGAAGCCGAAGCCCGCCTCGGTGATGGCCCAGTCCGCCAGATGCGTCGCCGTACGCGTGGCGATCACGCTGTTGCAGCCGTGCGCGATGTTGGCGAAGGGACCGCCGTGGATCACCGCAGGTGTGCCTTCCAGCGTCTGAACCAGGTTCGGCCACAGCGCGTCGCGCAGGAGCGCGAGCATGGCACCCGAGGCCGACAGCTTCTCCGCCGTTACGGGCTCCCCGTCGTAGGTGAAGCCGATCAAGATCCGGTCGAGCCGGGCGCGCAGGTCGTCCTCGTTCTCGGCCAGGCACAGGATCGCCATCACCTCGGAGGCGGCCGTGATATCGAAGCCCGTCTCGCGCGGGACGCCCTGCGTGCTGCCGCCCAGCCCCACGATCACGTTGCGCAGCGCGCGGTCATTCATGTCCATCACGCGCCGCCACAGGATCTGCCGCGGATCGATCCCGAGCTCGTTCCCGAAGTAGACATGATTGTCGACGAGGGCGGCAAGCAGGTTGTGAGCCGTTGTGATGGCGTGGAAGTCGCCCGTAAAGTGCAGGTTGATCCGCTCGGTCGGGATCACCTGACTGTGACCACCGCCTGTAGCTCCGCCCTTCATCCCGAACGTGGGCCCGAGGGAGGGCTCGCGCAGGGCCAGACAGGTGGACTCGCCGAGCCGGGCGAGCCCTTGCGACAGTCCGATGCTGGTCGTGGTCTTGCCCTCACCGGCCGGTGTTGGAGTTATGGCCGAGACCAGGATCAGGCTTCCTTCCCCCTCGCGGCGGGGCGGGCCCTTGAGTACTGCCGGATTGATCTTCGCCATGTCGTGTCCGTAAGGGCGGAGGTCCGAAGGTGCGAGGCCCAGCTCACTGGCCACCTCCACAATCGGACGCGGGGACACGGCTCGAGCAATCTCGAGATCGGTAGGCATTCCGAAGCACCCTAACAGGTCGCCGCTCGGACTTGCGAGCCGCTCCAGACGGGTCGCTCGACCAGAGAGTCCCACAAGAGCGTGGTATAGTCCGGCGCGAGAGACCGACTGCAGGAAGACGGAAGGAGTCAAGATGATCGGCTATGTGACACTAGGTACGAAAGACCTCGAGCGCGCCGGGGCGTTCTACGACGCGCTGCTCGGCGAGCTCGGCGCGAAGCGGGTCATGGTCAACGAGCGGTTGATCATGTGGGGGTCCAAGCCTGGCGCCCCGATGCTCGCAGTCTGCAAACCCTGGGATGAGAAGGCTGCCGTCTCGGGAAACGGGCCCATGGTGGCCCTTGCGGCGGGTTCCAAGGAGAACGCGGCGAAGCTGCACGCCAAGGCTCTCGAGCTCGGCGGCACGGACGAAGGGGCCCCAGGGCCGCGCGGCGACGGGGGCTTCTACGGCGGCTATTTCCGCGATCTCGACGGCAACAAGCTGGTCGCGTTCATCATGGGTGGTTGATCCGGCTCTTCTCGCGCCGCGCCGCTCCATGTCCTGCGAACAGCACGCGAAGGCCACGGGAGATGGCCGCGTTGACGACCGAGTTGTGGTGCTCGTCCGGGAAGTGCACGAAGGTCTGCCGGAGCCCGGCGAAGTTCTTCGAGGCCAGATGCTCCGAGAGCTCCTCGTGACGGGCCATGGGACCGGTCTCGAGACCCCCGCTCGACATGAACACCTCTGCGGGGAGATCCGTTCGTCGCTCGGCAGCCTCGTCGACCCGTGAGAACATGATCCCGTCGTCCCACCAGACCGAGGGGCTCGCCAGCAGGTAGCGGCCGTACGCCTCGGGGGTGGTGAGCAGCACGTGCAGGCCGAATAGCGCCGTGAACGAGTGACCGAGCAGCGTCAGGTCTGCCACGCGATAGCGATCGCGCAGGAGTGGGATCACGCTGCCCTCGAGCCAGCGCTGGAACGGCTCGGCGCCGCCCAGCTGGTCGCCGGGAACGCGGACACCCGTCTCGGGCGGTGCGTCGACGGCGGTCACGGTGAGGTCCATCGCCCGGAACTGCACGATCTGGCGCCAGTCGTCGGTCGCATAGGTGAGACCGGCCACGATCAGATCGGGCAGCTCTCGCCCTAAGCCCAGGATGCGAGCCACGTCCAGGGCCGTGCCCCAGGTCCAGTGGGCGTCCAGGCAGAGCACCAGCGAGTGGCTCGAGTCTCCAGCGGTGTAGTGCGGCGAGGTCGCGACCCACAGCTGGTAATCGCGATCTACGTCCGGTCTTCTCAGATGGTGGACGTCGCGCTGCCACGCGTCTTCGACCGGGAGCCTCATCGGCGCGAATTCCTCCTCATCGGTAGGCCGCCGCCTGGATCTCGTACAGGCTCGCGTACTGTCCGTTGGCGGCGATCAGCTGTTCGTGGCTGCCGACCTCGACGACTTGCGCGCCGTCGAGAACGACGATGGTGTCTGCCATACGCACGGTGCTGAAGCGGTGGGAGACCAGGATCGTGATGCGGCCGTCCGGTGCTTCCTCGGTGCCACCGCGCGCGGCGGCCGCGTAGCGCTCGAAAAGTGCGTGCTCCGTCTCCGCGTCGAGCGCCGCCGTGGGCTCGTCGAGTACGAGCAGCAATGGGCGATCGCGCATGAAGCCCCGTGCGAGCGCCAGCTTCTGCCACTGGCCAAAGCTGATTTCCACCCCGTCGGGCCAGGTCGGGCCGAGCTGCGTCTCGAGTCCGGAGAGCAGCTGCTTTACGACGTCCTCCGCGCCGGCCCGATCGACAGCCACGTTGACTGCGGGCTCGTCGTCCAGCCGCAGCACGTCCCCCAGGCCGACGCTATGGCGGGCGCGGAACTCGAAGCGGAAGAAGTCCTGAAACGCTCCCGCCAGTCGCTCTCGCCAGGCGTCCACGGGCATGCGCGCGAGCTCGGCGCCGTCGACCAGAATGCGTCCCTCGATGGGCTGGTAGAGACGGCACAGGAGCTTTACGAGCGTCGTCTTCCCTGCGCCGTTCTCTCCGACGATGGCTACGACGGAGCCGGCCTCGATCTCCAGGTTCACGTCGTCGAGCACCCGCCGATCGGTGCCGGGATAGGCGAACGACACGTGCTCGAAGCGGATGCCGTCTGTCAGGCGTGAGGGAACTGCGGCGTCGGCGTTCTCGAGCAGCGCTGCGGCGTAATCCTCGAGCCACGCCATGCGCATGGAACCGTCCATCCAGGTTCCACGCAGGAAGCCGATCTCCCCAACGGTCGCGCCGATGTAGGCCGACAGGCGCGAGCCCGCCGCCAGTACGAGCAGCACGGCGCCCGGCGTCGCCTGGAGACCCCAGGCCACGAACACTACCGCCCCCACGTATGCAGCCCCGAAGAGTGCCCACCCCATGGTGTGCCAGACCGCACTGCCCCAGCGCGCGGCAGCAACGGGTCCGTACCAGCGCTCCCACGCCTCGCGACGCCCCGATACGAGACGATCGCCGATCTGCGTCACGCGCACCTCCTTGCCGGGTGGCGCAGTGGTGGCCGTGTCGAACAGATGACGTGCAAGGCGGTTCGCGGCGGCGCCCCGCTCCTCGGCCGCGCGCTCCACTGCCGGCCGCCACGTCGAGGTCAGCACGGTGGGTAGCGCGAAGCCGGCGAGGAAAGCCAGTGCAGGATGGATCGACATGAGCAGTGCGATCGTGACGCCGAGCCGCAGGATCCAACCGCACGTCGTGAACAGCGACATGTACATGTGGTCGAGCACGAAGACCTGGTCGCGCAGTACCGCAAGCCGATCGAGGTACTCGGGCCTCTCGTGATGCTCGACGGTTGCGACGGAGGCCTGGAGCCCGGCTACATGGGACTCGAGGGCGATGGTCACCCTCTCGCGGACGCGGCGCTGCGTGCGGTCGCTGATGACGTTCAGGAACCAGGTCGCCGCAGCCGAAGCACCCAGCCCGATGGCCGCCATCATGACGAGTCCTCGGTCTGCCTCGAGCACGCCGTCTGCAAGGAACTTGAGCCACAGCGCCAGCAACGCGTCCGGCAATGCGGCGAGGAGCGACAGGCCAAAGGCCACGGAGAGCAACAACGGCTCGGCCTCGTAGCCGCGCTTGAGCGCTCGCCACATCGCGGGCAGCGCGGCCGGCATGTCGCTACTCGAGGACATCGAGCTCAATGTCTTCCTCGTCATCGCCGCCGTCGGCAAAGCGCGAAGCCTGCAGCTCGAACATCATCTTGTAGCGGCCTCCGGCCGCCATCAGCTCGTCGTGCGTGCCGAGCTCGACCACCTGGCCACCGTGCAGAACGCAGATACGGTCCGCATGTCGCACGGTGGAGAAGCGGTGTGAGACCAGGATCGTCGTCGTGTGGCGCGTTGCCGCGAGGATGCGGTCGAAGATCTCGGCCTCTCCGCGCACGTCGAGCTGCGCCGTGGGCTCGTCCAGCAACACGACACCCGCCCCGAGCCGCACCTCGCACAGCGCTCGGGCCAGCGCGACGCGCTGCCACTGTCCACCGGAGAGCTCGGTACCACCCGGGTAGCCCCGCGCGAGCACGGTATCGAGGTCGGCGAAGTCGGTGGCACCGGCCTCGGTCAGAGCGGCCAGGATCACAGCATCGGGTGCGCCCGATGGCGCCACGTTGTCCCGCAGGGGAAGCTCGAAGCGGACAAAGTCCTGGAACACGGCGGCCAGGCGCGACCGCCAGGACTCCAGCTCGAGCGTCCGGAGGTCGACGCCGTCCACCTCGATTGCGCCTGCCTCCGGGTCGTACAGCCGACACAGCAGCTTCGCGAGCGTTGTTTTCCCTGCGCCGTTCTGTCCGACGATGGCGAGCGACGAGCCAGCGGGAATGGTGAGGTCGAAGCCCTCGAGGACGGCCACTCCCGTGGTCGGGTAGGCGAAGCGGACGTCGCGGAAGCGGATCTCGCGCGCTGGCATTCCGTCCGCCGACGCCCGACCGATGACGAGCGCTCCGGCCGGGTCCATCGCTCGCTGCAGCCGCAGCACGGCGCCGGTGGGCGCCGCTGCCCCGTCGAGTGCCCAGGAGAGGCCGCCGAAGCCGATCATGCTCGTGCTGATGGCGGCGCTCGCAAAGGTGACCATGCGGTCGAGTGCGAGGACTCCCTCGGCAGCGGACAGGGCCAGCGACCAGAACAGCAGCAGGTTCGCCCCGAGAACAAGGAGCAGGCACCACAGCACGGGGCGCTCCCGCAGCCGCGTGGCCTCCCAGCGAAGGTCGAAGAGGAGACGACGCTGCCTGCGGAAGCGTTCGACAGTCCATCCCGCCAGACCGAACAGGCGCAGCTCCTTTGCGGCGGGTGGATCGACGGCGAGGCGGTAGGCGTAGTCCGCGTGGCGCTGGGCCCCCCGGACCTCCTCCGTATTGCGGTCGCGCCAGACTCCGCTCTCGCGCAACAGCCAGTGTGTGGAGAGCCAGGCACCGGCGAGCAGCAGGGGTGCCCACCAGGTATACGCGACCAGGACGACTGCGGAGGCGAGCCCGCCCAACATCTGCACCAGGCCGCCGGCGATGAAGTTCATGGAGATCGCCAGCGGTGGTCCGCTGATGCCCAGGTCGAAGTCCCGGCCCATCGTGAGGTCAGTGGTGAGCTCTGGGTTCTCGAGATGGCCCATTCCGGGCGGGCGTACGCAGGCGCTGGTGAGCTTGTCGTAGAGCCAGGCGGCGGTTCTGCTGCCAAGGTTCGCGCCGGTCGCGTCGTGCAGAGGAGCCAGTACCTGCAGCAGTACGAACACGCTGCCGACCCACGCGAGTGGAACGGCCAGGTCGTCGCCCCGCTGTACGGCGCCGACCAGTACACCCATGGCGATCGCGAACAGAGCGGGGAGCAGGCCCCGCAGCCCGAGCAGCGTCCACCAGGCGCTGGCGAGCGCGCGATCCGCCAGCGGCAAGACTCCGAAGAACTTCCACTCGTCTCGTGCGGTCAAGCGTTCGATCACTCGAGGCTCCCGGCTGGCGGCAGGTAGGGCGATCCGATCGGCCATTCTGTCATACCATCCCCCGGCGAAATGTCCGACGCCCACTTCGTTCGCGTGCTCCGCCGTCGCGAAGTCCTGACGCTCGCCTTTGGCGCGATGATCGGGTGGAGCTGGGTCCTGCTCACAGGGGAATGGCTCCTGAACGCGGGCACAGTCATCGCGTTCGGCATTGGCGGTACCGCGGTCGTGTTCATCGGGCTCGCGTATGCAGAGCTGGCCTCGGCCATGCCGAGGGCCGGAGGAATCCGACGGCGTTGGCGGGGAGCCGTATGGCGACGGCGGACGCTACCGCGCTGGTCTGGGGCGGAGCCTGGGCCGGGAAGCTGCTCGTCGTCGGGGGTCTGGGGGGAATCCTGTCCAGCTGGAATGCCTTCATCATCGGCGGCAGCCGGGTGCTCTATGCGCTCGGGCACTCCGGCATGCTGCCGCGGGCCTTTGCGCGTCTACACCCGAGGTACCGCACGCCGTACGTTGGCGTGTTGCTGATCGGAGGACTGTCGTGTGTGTCCCCGCTGTTCGGTCGCACGATTCTCGTGTGGCTGATCGACGCGGGGAGCTTCGCAATCGTGATCGCATACGGCATGGTGGCTCTGGCGTTCCTGGTACTGCGCCACCGCGAGCCCGACATGCCTCGCCCGTTTCGCCTGCGCCATGGACGGCTCGTCGGCTGGATCGCGCTCCTCATGTCCACCGGCCTCTTCTGCATCTATCTGCCCTGGAGCCCCTCGGCACTGGTGTGGCCCTACGAGTGGGCCATGGTGCTCGGCTGGGCAATATTCGGCGCGATCCTGTACTCGATGCAACGGCAGAGAAGTCGCTGACAGCCCGGCGTCATGTCCGCTCCACCCTCGTGCTCGAACTGCCCCCGGGGGCAGTTGTTCCGAGTCTCTGTTTCTTCCCGAAAGTGCAACAAAGCCCTTGACAGGTTTCGAGAACCAAAACGAAACGGTCCGAGTTCCGTACCCGGAGTTCCTGCGTCGCCGCGGTGTCTGCCGTCTGCACGTCGTTCGCCTGAATTCTGTTCCCGGAGTCTCGGTCGAGTTCGATCGCTTCACGTGGGCGATCCTCCGACACCGAAAAGCGACGTGCTATTGTTCGGTCTTCACCTCTACTCGGTCCCGAAACAAAAGACAATCACATGAAAATTTCTCTCAAGACAATCTCCGACCAGAAGCTGCTCCGGGGACTCGACGAGCTCGTTGTGAAGAGTCATCTCAACGAGGCGGAGTTGCTCGCGTACATTGCGGAGGTCGATCACCGCAGGCTCTATCTCGAACAGGGCTGCCCGTCCATGTATTGCTACTGCACGGAGGTGCTTCACTTCTCGGAGGCGAGGGCCCGCCACAGGATCCACGCGGCTCGAGCCGCGCGTACCTATCCCGCCGTATTCGAGAGGCTTCGCAAGGGTGAGCTCCATGTGGCGGGACTCAGCTTGCTCGCCCCTGTGCTCACCCCGGAGAATCATGAGGAGCTGCTCGATCTGGCGCGCCACAAGAGCAAGCGTGCGATCGAAGCGCTCCTGGCGGATCGCGCTCCGAAGCCAGACGTGCCGCCACGAGTCAGGCAGCTCCCCGAACGCAGGCAGGTCTCTGCTGGCCGTGTGCCTTCGGAGATCGCCGGGTCAACGCCCGGGACGGGGACTAGGAGCTTTGGGTCCGCTCCCTCGGGTCAGGTGCCGCGCCGCGCACAGAATCCTGACCCGAGCCCGTTGGGCGGCAAGCGCTTCAAGATCCAGTTCACCGCCAGCCAGGCGCTGTGCGACAAGCTTCGGGAGGCGCAGGCACTGCTCCGCCACCAGGTTCCTTGTGGCGATCTCTCGGAAATCTTCGATCGAGCTCTCACCCTGCTGGTCGAGGACACGAAGCGGAAGAAATTCGCGCTGACGTCGAGACCTCGAACTCGATCAGGGGCGTCGCGGAAGGCCGGAACGGCTTCTCGGCATATTCCGGCGGAGATCAAGCGGGCGGTCTTCGAACGGGACGAAGGTCGCTGTGCGTTCGCAGGGCGAAACGGTCGTCGCTGCGCCTCGCGGGACTTCCTCGAGTACCACCATCTGGATCCGTGGGCCAGGTCGAAGCGGCACTCGATCGAGCAGATCGAGCTCCGCTGCTGGGGCCACAACCACTATGCGGCGACTACGGCTCTGAGCACATGGCGCGCTTCGCGAGGGAAGACAACGTCCCCCGGGGGACGTTCGACGTCGACACGCCCGAGTGACCGGGGGTAGGGCGTGGTGATGAGCTCGCGCCGCAGCCCGTCTAGGCCGAGAACACGACCGGGATACCCGCGAGCCTCTTCAAGCCGTGGGCCAGCCCGTCCTGCGTTCAGCCTCGGGAGCGTGGACACGGTGGACCACTGGCCTGGCCCATGGCGCTCGACTCCTCGGCTGCCTGGGACCGAGCTGCCGTTAGCTTAGGAGGCTCGATCTCGCGCGGTACTGGCGTCGGGGAGCTTTTCGTCAATGTGTAGCCAGCTGAGTTTCTCGTCGCGGTAGTCGTGGAAGCCAGCTGGGAACTCGGCAGGATCGTCGAAGATCCCGAGCGCGATGTAGATGCGCTCGGGGCGGGGGTTGAAGCCGAAGCAGACGCTCGATCCGCAGGTCGAGCAGAAGCCACGCCAGCCGCGCTCGCTCGAGTCGTAGCGGGCGGGCTCCCGGAGCCAGCGGACGGCGTCGCTCTCGAACGTTGCGAAAGTGGCCACGACCGTGCCGAGGGCCTTGCGGCACATGCTGCAGTGGCAGTGGGTAACGCGCCGCGGAGGTGCGCTCGCCTCGAAACGGATCGCACCACACAGACATCCGCCCCCGATCGTCATGTTCAGTCCAGGACTCCGGCGATGAGCTCGACCCGCTACACTAGTGTCTCATCAATCGGAGCGCAGGCGTGGGAAACAAGCTGACACTGGATGAGATCGACATCATCGGACCGGATACCTACGCGGAGAGCGGCTACCCGCACGCAGCCTGGGAGCTCCTGCGCCGAGAGGCCCCCATCTTCTACTTGGACAAGGGTGTGCAGAACCCCTTCTATGCGGTGACCCGGTACGAGGACGTGGTGCGGATCTCGAAGCAGCCGAAGCTGTTCCGAAACGGCCCCCGGATCGCGGTGCTCGTAGGCGGCGACCCCGACCAGACAGGCGGGCTCCCTCCGGAGGCGGCGGGCGAGGGCGCCGTACCCGAAGGTCAGCCCCGTCTCATCCGGCAGCTCCTCAACATGGACCCGCCCGAGCACGGGAAGTACCGCAAGGTATCGAGCAGCTGGTTCACGCCGCGCGCGATCCAACGTCTGACGGCGGAGGTGGAGCGAATCACGCGCGAGCTCCTCGATACGCTGGCGGCAGGCGAGGGTGAGGCCGACTTCGTGCATGCGGTCACCGCTCCGCTGACCCTCTCCGTGCTGGCCGACATGCTGGGTGTCCCGCGTGAGGACTGGGAGCTGATGTTCCGCTGGACGAACCAGATCGCCGGCTCCGCGGACCCGGATTATCAGGTTGGCGGCGAGACGCAGTTCGAGACGGTGCGCCGCGCACGCGAGTCCCTGTTCAAGTACTTCGCGGAGCTCGGGCAGAAGCGGCTCGCCGAGCCACGCGACGACATGGTGAGCGTGATCGTTCGAGGTCGCGTCGAAGGGGAGCCGCTTCCCCCGCTCGAGCTGCTTTCCTACTTCCTGCTGCTCGTGGTGGCGGGGAACGAGACGACGCGCAATGCTGCGAGCGGTGGGCTGCTGGCGCTGATCGAGAACCGGGGAGAGCTCGAGAAGCTTCGGCGCGACCCAGGGTTGATCGACTCCGCAGTGGAGGAGATCGTGCGCTGGACGTCCCCGGTGATCCAGTTCTGCCGCACGCCGATTGAGGACGTCGAGATCCGCGGTCAGAAGATCCGCGCCGGCGAGCACCTCTGCCTGTTCTATCCCTCGGCGAACCGAGACGAGGAGATCTTCACGGACCCGAATCGGTTCCGTGTCGACCGGGATCCGAACCCCCACCTGGGCTTCGGCATTGGCGAGCACTTCTGTCTCGGCGCAAACCTGGCGCGAATCGAGCTGCGCGAGCTCTTCCGCCAGCTGGTCCCGAGGCTCGGTTCGGTCGAGCTGGCAGGTCCTGTAGAGCGGGTCCGCTCGAGCTTCCTGGGTGGTGTCAAGCGCATGCCGATCCGCTACCAGCTCGAGGCCTGAGAACCGCGTGGCGCAGAACCCGCCAGAAGGGGGCCAGCGGATCGTCGCGAGACTCGCGTACGAAGACGTGGCCAGCGGCGTGACCTTCCTCGAGCGTGCCTTCGGCTTCGCGGAGCGCAAGGACGAGCGCATCGAGAACCCGGACGGGTCCATCGTGCTCACCGAGCTGGATGTCGTGGACAGTCGCATCATGGTGGGCGGCGTCGGCGCGCACGGGATTGGCAGCCCGAAGCGAGTCGGCAGCGCGACTCAGGCGCTGATCGTGTACGTGGACGATATCGATCGCCACTTCCAGCGCGCGAAGGCGGCCGGCTGCGCCGTGATCTCCGAGCCGGAAGATCAGTTCTGGGGCGATCGTCGATACGAAGTCCGCGACGTCGAAGGACATCTCTGGAGCTTTCACGAGCACACCCGCGACGTCTCACCGGAAGAAATGCAAGCGGCCCTTCGCGCCCTGCAGGAAGACTGAGGACGCTCGAGCGGGTATCCTGGCCCGCCTTGTCCTGGCTCGAGACCACCTTCGCCGCGTTCCGACTCCGGGACTATCGGATTCTCTGGATTGGAACCACGTTCGCGCTCCTCGCGTTCTTCATGTCGACGGTGGTGCAGAGCGTGGTGGCGTTCGACCTCGTCGGTAGCAACACCGCGGTCGGCGCAGTCATCTTCGCGCAGGGACTCGCCATGTTCCCGCTGGGTCCGCTGGGCGGCGCGCTCGCGGACCGCTGGCCCAAGCGGCGAGTCGTCGGGTTGGCGCAGACCGTGCCGACCGCAGTCTTTCTGACGCTCGCAATCGCATTCGCGACGGATACGATTCACATCGCCCTCGTGGCAGGCGGGTCGTTCCTGATCGGAGTCAGCTTCGCGTTCGTGGGACCCGCCAGGCATGCGCTGGTCGTGGACCTGGTTCCGCCTCGAATGCGAGGCAACGGGGTCGCGCTCGCGCAGGTAGCGAGCACCGCCTCTCAGGTGCTGGGACCGGGCATCGCTGGCCTGCTTCTGTACTGGAGCTTCTCGGGACCGGCCGGCGCGTACGGCGCCATGGCTGCCCTGTACGTCGTTTCCTCTGCGCTGTTGATGCTGCTCCCCCGTTCAAGGATGCGCGCCGATGCTGGAGAGACGAGAGTGCTCGCGGACGTGATGGAGGGGCTCCGCTACGTCTTGCATCGTCCCCGTCTGCGCTTGTCCGTGCTCCTCTACGTGATGGTGATCATGGTGGGCTTTCCGTACATCACCGTGATGCCGGGTCTGCTCGAGAACGAGCTCGGTGAGCCAGCCGAGGCGTTCGCGTTCCTCTCCCTCGTCTCCGCACTCGGGGCCCTGACAGCGAGCCTTGCGGTAGCGCGCTACGCGGACCACGGAGTGGCCACCGTCCTGTTCGGGTGCATGGGCCTGCTCTTCGGGATCGGCATCGTTGTACTCTCCACGACCCCGTCGTACGAGGTCGCCGCGCTTGCCGTGTTCTTCGTCGGTCTCGGTTTCGGCGGATTCATGACGCTCAACGGGGCCCTGATCGTGCGCAGCACCGACCCCATCTTCTTTGGACGCGTCATGTCGCTCACCATGCTCGCCTTTGGCGGCTTCGGCCTGATGGCGCTTCCGATCGGCGTTGTGGCGGATGCGATTGGCGAGCGCGGGGCCCTGGCCGTCCTTGGCTTGGTCGTCTGCGCCATGGTCTGCGGCTTTGCGCTGCTCACTTCGCGCTCCCGGCCCGCTGAGGGCGTCTCTCTCCGGGAAGCTGGAGGGTCTCGCGGCTAGGTCGCTGGAGTAGCGAGAGGCAGGGCCCGACCGCCAGGAACCGCGCGAGCCCGGCATGGTATTCTCGGCCCGCGAACGAGTGGTGACGATGGCCGAAGCGATCCAGCCAGAGGGGCAGGCGCCTCGCTCCGATGGCGAGCGGCGACCCCTCAGCAAGTTCGTGATGGCGTCGTACGGAGCGCCAGCCACCCCACTGGCACTCGCCGGCCTGCCCATGGCGGTGTATCTGCCCGCCATCTACGCGGACCCGGACGGCTTCGGCCTCTCGCTTCTGGTGGTGGGCACTCTCATCGTGCTCTCGCGCTTCACGGACGTCCTGACGGATCCCCTCATCGGCTTCATCTCGGACCGGATCCGCACCCCGATCGGCCGGCGCAAGCCCTTCGTACTGCTCGGCACGCCCATCTTCGCGCTCGGGATGTGGCTTCTGTTCGTGCCGCCCATCGAGTTCACGGAAACCGAGTTCCTGGGCTGGTCGTTCTCCAGTGGCTACACGTGGATGTTCCTGATGATCGTCGTCGTCTACCTCGGCTCGACGATCAAGGATCTGCCCTACAGCGCGTGGGGCGCAGAGCTCTCCAGGGGCTACAACGAGCGCACCGTGATCATGAGCTGGAAGGAGGGCTTCACCGTCGGCGGGGCTCTCTTCGCGGCCTTCACTCCCGCCGTCATCCTGTTCTTCGGCTATACGAAGCCCTCAGACGCCGTCTTTGTGCTGGTGAGCGTCATGTGCGTGCTCATGCCGCTCGTCGTGCTGAATGCGACCATCGTGGTGCCGGAGTGGCCCGTCGTCGAGCGCAGGCAGGAACGCATCCCGATCCGGCAGGGGCTGAAGTACGTGGCCAGGAACGGGCCCGCCCTGCGACTGATCATCATCTTCGCGTTCTCGAGCCTCGGCGCCGCGATGACGAACAGCCTGAGCTTCTTCTTCGTCAAGCACGTGCTCGTTGCCGGTGACCTCTACGGTCTCTACCTCGCGCCGTACTTCGTGTGCCAGCTGGCGGCGATTCCGCTGTGGATCAAGCTGTCCCGCAAGATCGGCAAGCATCGCGCCACGATGATCGCGATCGGCTGGTACGCGTTCTGGGCGTCCTTCGTTCCGCTGATCACCCTAGCGCCTATCGCGTGGTTCGACGCGTTCGAGATAACGCGCTTGCTCTCGTTCTTGCCCGCTTCCCTGTATGAGGTCGTCGAGGCCCGCTTCATGGGAATCGACACGGGCAAGCTCCTGTTCTTCATCCTCATCATCTCTCTGAAGGGCTCTGCCGTCGGCGCTCTGTCGGCTCTGCCCTCGGCCATGTTGGCGGACGTGATCGACGTCGACACGGCGACCAGCGGCCAGCAGAGAGCCGGGGTCTACTTCTCGATCTGGTCGATGATCCGCAAGGGGGCCTATGCTCTTGGAGTCTGGGTCGGGCTGACGCTCGCGGTCGTTGCTGGCTTTGACTCGCTGGCGGATCCGGGCGCCACAACGAACTCGGAGTTCACTCTATTCATGCTCGCCTGCCTCTACTCCGTTATTCCGGCGGTCTTCAAATTCGTCGCGATGCCACTCCTGTGGACCTATCCCCTGACGGAGGCGAAGGTTGCGGAGGTGCAGGCCGAGATCATGGCAGAGCAGGATGGGGCAGCTCGGTCGGTCGGGGCGCGAGCCGAAGCCTCAGCCAGGCAGGTTCGAGAGACGTAGGCACTCCCGCACGTGCCGCGGCAGCTCCCCTCAGGAGAGACGACGCCTACAGGTCGAGCAGAAAGCCCTCGATCGCGATTCCACGCGCGGCGAAGTCCAGCTCCGGGAACCTGCGGAAGCCCAGCTTCGTGTAGATGTGTTGCGCTGCCTTCATGAGCGCGGTCGTGTGGAGCAGCACGTGCTGCTTGCGGGCCTCGCGTGCCCGGCGCAGGCACTCGAGGGTGAGCGCACGCCCCGTACCGCGACCCTGCGCCGTCGAGGAGACGGCCAGCATGCGGAAGCCCGCGGCCCGATCAGGATAGCTCGCGATAGGCGCACCGTAGTGCGCGAGATCGAGGACGAACGTCACGCCGCCGAGCAGCTCGCCCTCGGCGCTGGTCGCGGTCAGGATCGTGACGCCGGGCAGGGCTGCGCGACCCTCGACGTCTTCGAGCTGCGCGTAGTACGCCGGCAAGGCCTGTCTCGGCGGCATGCCATCGAGCGCGAGGTAGGTCTCGACCGTCAGCGCCCCGATCGTGGCGAACTCGGCAGGCTCCGCCTCCCGGATCACGAAGTGCTGTTGCGGCTCCGACACGGCGTCTAGTCGGCGACGCGCACGACGCGCTTCCCGACGTTCCCGCCGGCCAGCAAGTCCACGAGAGCGCGCGGCGCCGCTTCGAGTCCCTCGAAGACGTCTTCCAGCGCGATCAGCTCCCCGCTCTCGAGCCAGCCGGAGAGCTCGGCCCGAGCCTCTGCGTAGCGCTTCTCGTAGTCGAAGACGATGAAGCCCTCCATGCGCAGGCGCTTGTTCACGAGCAGGCCGGGAACGCCGCGAGGTCCAGACGCCGGGCTGGCAGTGTCGTACTGCGACACGACGCCGCAGCACGAGATACGTCCGCGCTCGTTCATACGAAAGAGCGCCAGGCCC
This sequence comes from Myxococcota bacterium, assembly GCA_965247115.1. Lineage (GTDB taxonomy): Bacteria > Myxococcota_A > UBA9160 > SZUA-336 > SZUA-336 > JAUXJB01. The sequence goes on along the minus strand of CBDFGR010000002.1, from coordinate 283,990 downwards.
AGAATGTCGCCGCCGGTATTGTCGAAGTACACATCAATTCCATCGGGACACGCTTCTTTGAGCGCCGCGCGGAAGTCGTCCTCCTTGTAGTTGAGGGCGGCATCGAAGCCGAGGTGCTCCGTCAGGAGCTCACACTTCTCAGCGCTCCCCGCGATCCCGACGGTGCGGCAGCCCTTGATGCGCGCGATCTGACCCGCGACGTGTCCAACGGCGCCCGCGGCTGCGGAGACCACGACCGTCTCACCGGGCTGGGGATCGCAGATGTCGAGCAGACCGAAGTACGCAGTCAGTCCGGTCCCGCCCAAGACGCCAAGGTACTGGGAAGGTGCACCCGTGGGTTCGACACGGCTCACGCCTGCGACCGGGTGGACGGAGTACGCCTGCCAGCCCGCGGGACAGGTCACGAGATCTCCCTCTGCGAGGGTGGCCGAGTTCGAGCGGAGCACCCGTGAGACAGCGGTTCCGGTCATGACGACGTCGGCGCGAGACGGCCCCGCGTAGCTCGCGCTGCCCTGCAGGCCGGCCCGCGAACCTGCGTCGATGGAGAGCGCGAGCGTCTGGCACAGGACCTCTCCCTGCTCCGGCTGCGGAAGCGCAGCCTCGCGAAGCGCGAAGTGAGTCTCCTGGAGCGGCCCGCGGGGCAGCTCCGCGATCACAATCTGGCGATTGGATTCCATGGCTTGCGACCTCCTCGCTCTGGCCGATTCTACCCGAGCTTGACAGCCAGCCCGCTGCGCACGCAGGCTCACACGAGCCGACAGCGTGAGGAGCGTGCATGGCGGAGACCCGGGACCCTCGCGACTCGGAACCGCAGGACGACAGCGGGGGCCGGCCGCTTCCGCTTGAAGGGGTGCGGGTCGTCGATTTCACCTGGATCGTCGCCGGTCCGCAGGCCACGCGGATTCTGGCGGACCTCGGAGCCGAGGTGATCCGGATCGAGAACGAGGACTACCTCGACTCGCTGCGCTTCGCGGTTCCGGCCAAGGATGGCGCGCGATCGCTCAACCGCTCGGGCCTCTTCAACAATCTGAACCGCAACAAGCTGGGAATCACGCTCAATCTGCATCACCCCGGCGGCCGCGAGGCGGCCGAGCGGCTCATCGCGGAGGCGGACATCGTCGCGGAGAACTACAGCCCGGGAGCGTTCGAGCGCATGGGGTTCTCGTGGCCGCGGCTGCGCCAGCTGAACCCCGAGCTGATCTACCTGTCGCTCTCGGGCTTCGGCCATGAGGGCCGCGACCACTCCTATGTGACCTGGGGACCCACGGCGCAAGCCGTCTCCGGGCTGACGTACCTGTCCGGACTCCCGGATCAGCCGCCAGCCGGCTGGGGCTTCTCCTATCTCGACCACTCTGCTGGCTACTACGGCGCGATCGCGCTCCTGATGGCGCTCCGGCAGCGCGCCCGGGGGGCAGGTGCGCAACGCATCGATCTCTCCCAGGTGGAGACGGGGATGATGATGTGCGGCGTGCAGATGCTCGACCGCCAGATCAACGGGAGGTCATCGGAACGCAGCGGCAATAGCTCGAGCTTTCCGAACGTGGCGCCGCACAACACGTACCGCTGTGCAGGAGACGATCGCTGGATCGCGATCGCTGCCGAGACCGACGCACAGTGGCAAGCGCTGTGCGAGGTGCTGAACGCGCTGGAGATCGATACCGACGCGCGCTTCACGACGAACGCCGCGCGCGTGGCGAACCAGGGCGAGCTCGACCGGGCCATCGAGGCCCGCACGCGGAGCCGCGAGCCGCACGAGCTCATGTACGCACTCCAGGCTCGCGGCGTCCCCGCAGGCGTAGCGCAGACGACGCAGGACAAGATGGAGCGCGACCAGCAGTTGGACGCACGCGGCTTCTACCCGATGGCACCGAGCGCGGAGCTCGGACCGCGCCACTACGAGGGCCTGCCGTTCCAGCTGCGCCGACTTGGCTGGAGCGTGCGCCGCGGCGCCCCTGCGCTCGGAGAGCACACAGACGACGTCCTCCGGCGCTTGGGCTATCGCGAGTCGGAGATCGTGCAGCTGCGCGAGGAAGAGGCGCTGTGAGCACGGGGGCGAGCCCTGGCCCGGTTCAGGAGCTGCGCGTCGTGGAGATCGGCGATCTCGGAGAGGTTGCGGGCAAGCTGCTCGCCGATGCCGGAGCGGATGTGATCCGGGTGGAGCCCCCGTCCGGCTCGGCCGCCCGGAGCCTCGGACCCTTTGTCGGTGGTCGCCCTGGTCCCGATCGCTCGCTTCGTTACGCCTACTTCAACACGAGCAAGCGCGGCGTGACGCTCGAGCTGGGGTCCTCTGAGGGACGCGAGCTGTGGTGGCGGCTCAGCGAATCTGCCGATGTCGTGATCGACGCGGCAGGGCGCGGCGTTCTCGACGCGCTGGATGCAGGCTTCGGGCACTGGGCCGGACACGCTGGGCTCGAGCGCAGCGTATGGTGCTCGATCACGCCGTTCGGCCGCGAAGGTCCACGCGCAGACTGGGCAGCAAACGACCTCGTCCACATTGCGCTCGGAGGGCCGATGATGAGTAGCGGCTACGACGATCACGAGCTGCCGCCAATTCGCCCGGGCTACGAGCACTCGCTCTGGATGGCGGGTGAGTACGCGGTCTGCGGCACTCTGGCGGCGCGGATCGCGCTGGAAGGCGGGCGGGTGGAAGGCCCCGAGCTGGTCGACCTCTCGATCCACGAGGCGGTCAGCTGCACGACCGAGGGAGCCTTTCCGAACTGGGAGTACCGCCGGGAGCTCGTCCAGCGTCAGACCGGTCGACACTCGTCGCCCGAGATGACCTCGCCATGGCAGTTCCCCACCGCGGACGGACGGTACATCAACATCATTGGCGGCGGCATGCCCCGCGACCTCCGGACTTTCAACGGGCTGCTCGATTGGATGGAAAAGCACGATGCCGTGGAAGATCTGCGCGACCCGGAGTACCGCGTGGCGATCTCACGGGCTTCCCCGACGGAGCAGGCCCACTTCGGCAGCGTGGTCGAGCGCTTCCTTGCGCGCATCAGCGCGGAAGAGGCGTACCGTGGCGCGCAGGCGCTGCACCTGCCGTGGGGGATCGTGCGGCAGCCGGAGGAGAACCTCGACGACCCGCACTGGGAAGACCGCGGCTTCTTCGACGCGCTCGATGTGCGGGGCCACGCGGGCTCCGCGCGCATTCCCACGGCGCCCTACCGGTTCTCGGGCACGCCCGTTCGCGTGCGAAGGCGTGCGCCACTGCTTGGCGAGCACAACCACGAGGTCTACTGCGACGAGCTCGGGGTAGACGCGGCTACGCTCCCGGGACTTGCTGAGGCCGGGACGATATGAGGGGCCTGGGTGACGTCATCGAGCGCGCGATCTGGCGCGTAGATCTCGCCGGACGGCCCGCGCTGAGTGCCCTGGGAATGCGGGCGCTGCGCACGGTATACGCGCTCGTCGTGGATATTCGAGAGGGCCAGCTGACCCTCCACGCCATGAGTCTCGTCTATACGAGCCTGCTCTCGCTCGTCCCGCTGCTTGCGCTGAGCTTCTCCGTGCTCAAAGGCTTCGGCGTGCACAACCAGATCGAGCCACTCCTGCTGCGCTTTCTCGCGCCCCTCGGCGAGAGAGGCGCAGACATCAGCCAGAACGTGATCGGCTTCGTCGACAACATGCGCGTCGGCATCCTGGGCTCTCTCGGCCTTGCCATGCTGCTCTACACGGTTATCTCCCTGATTCAAAAGATCGAGGGCTCGTTCAACTACGCGTGGCACACGCGTCAGAGTCGCAGCCTGGGTCAGCGCTTCAGCAACTACCTCTCCGTCGTGATGGTAGGTCCCGTGCTGATGTTCTCGGCGATCGGACTCACGGCCTCGCTTGCGGGCGCCTCCGCCGTTCAGCGCCTCACGGAAGTACAGGCGCTCGGCAGCGCCGTCGATATGGTGAGAGAGCTCGTTCCTTATCTTTTGGTAATCGCGGCGTTCACGTTCGTGTACGCGTTCGTGCCGAATGCGAAGGTGCAGCTGCGTGCGGCGCTGATCGGCGGCGTGGTTGCCGGAGCTCTCTGGGAGGGCCTGGGCTTCGGCTTTGCGACTGTGGTCGCGTCATCCACGCGTTACACGGCCATCTACTCCGGCTTCGCCGTGCTGATCCTGTTCCTCATGTGGCTCTACGTGAGCTGGCTCATCCTGCTGATCGGGGCGCGTCTCGCCTTCTACGTACAGTACCCCGAGCAGCTCACTCCCGAGGGAGAAGCTCGGCTCCTGTCGGGCCAGGACCGGGAGAAGCTGGCGCTGCTGCTGATGACCCGGATCGGTCGAGCGCACTTTGCCGGCGGCGCGCCGGAGACGCTGCGGGCTCTGGCACGCTGGAGCGGGATCTCGATCGATCTGGTAGAAGACGTCCTGCTGTCGCTCGAGCGACACGGGCTGCTGCTCAACGCCGCAGGTCCCGAGCTCTCGTACATGCCCGGTCGGGCGCCCGAGCTCGTCGACGTCGCGCAGATTCTCGATGCCGTCAGACGCGAAGGGAACAGGACCCTGCAGGGCCCGCGGCGCTTGCCGGCGTCTTCCGGCGTCGACGATGTCCTGGCGTCGATCGGCCGCGCCGTCGCGGAGCGCCTCAAGGACCGGACGCTGCGAGACCTGATCCTTGCGGACTCCGAATCCGCCGGTCGCCGGTTCGATCCCGGCCGCGCTCACCACGGAAGCCCGCGACATTGCTAACAGTTTCTGCACTGTCGCCAGGAGCGTGTTGGTCTGAAAACCCCGAGTGTCCGCTTTGTGGACGTTTATTGGGCGCGCCAAGCCGAGCCAGCGCGTCCGTCGGGAGCTCGCCATAGGCTAGTGGCGGTGTCGGCTGATACCTCTTGCGACGGATGTACTTGGTGTAGTGACGCTCCGTCACGCCCACGGACGAATGGCCCAGCTGGTCGGCGATGTGCACGAGCTCCTGACCATTCGAGAGCAGCTGGCTCGCGAAGGTGTCGCGCAGATCTTTCGGTCGCCACGCTCGAGTGGTCCCGGCACGCGCCAGGATTCTGCGCCACTGCCTCTGCCTCCAGTTGCCCTGGTCGCGCGGCACAATGACACGATCCGGGCTGGGCCGGAACTCTTGTGTGTAGAGCTCCATCAGGACCCGTCGTAGCCGCCTGGAGAGATCCACATAGCGCGTCCTCCCACTCTTGGGTGGATCACCGGGGTACATGCCTCTGGGGTTCGACTCCGAGATCTCGAGGCTGCGGCCTAGGTCGTTCTCGTCCTCTCCCCAGTTGACTGCCCGCCAGCGGATCTGCATGGCTTCTCCGATGCGCAGTCCAGCGTCGAGCATGAGCAGCACCAGCACGTGATCTTCTAGACTCTCCTCTCGGGCCGAAGCAAGGATGCGTTCGATTTCCGCGGGGTCCTCAATAGGCCGGACATGCTTCCCCGCCTCACTTAGAGCTCTGCCCTTCTTGGTCTTGTTCTCCTCCCGGATAATGGCCTGAAAGTCTACGACGGGATTGTGCACGATGAGCCGGTGACGACGGGCTCGGCGCATAATTGCCGAGACGCTATCGAGATATCGCCGTCCCGTACTTGTCGCTCGCTTCCCCTCGATGCTCTCTTCCCACCACCGGAGTAGCGACTCATCCGTGAGTTGAGATATCGGGATGTCGCCAAAAGCCCGGTCCAGCATTCCGCCAAGACGGAGATGATTTCTGTGGTCATCCTGCGTTGTACCTGCCAGGTTCGACATCCCGTGCTTGAGGTAGGCGGCGGCTGCGTCTCGGAAGAGGAGCTCGTCACCCTCTGGTGTGTAGCCGCGCTCTTCATACTCCAGGATGAGCCTCGACGCAGCGGCCCTTGCTTTCCCGGCGTCTTTGGTCCGGAGGGACTGACGGGGGATGAGTATCTCGTTGCCTTCTACGTACTCCACGTAGTAGTGCGCGCCACGCTTGAAGATTCGAGGGCCGTCTGCCTTACGAGACACGGGCGGCTCTTCTCAGGATGCGCTCCTGGACACGGGACTCCCGGATTCGATCCGCAGCGACGGTGAGGCTATGGGGGCGACTCCGTTCTTGCTCATGCACCCACTCCCTTACCGCCTCCGGACGGAACCGAGGTCTCCGGCCCACGTAGAAGTGCGGGAATCCGCCCCTCATCATCTTTCGCACGGTCTTGGTGCTGCACTGAAGGAACTCTGCACACTGATCGAGACTCCAGCACGGGTCCTTCATGGCACGAGCGTTCCCACAAGCTGGATCGCACCATACCAGACCACACCGCAGATCATGGCAAGTCGAGCCGTCGGCTCAGTTGCCATCTCTTCGCCTCGGTCTGCGAGACGGAGGCGTGTTCTCCGCTTCCTCCATCCCGTCCCATGCCTCCTTCATATGCTCGGCGCAGAGACGGAAGCCGTCGCGATCGACCAGTTGCTCGCAGTCCTCGGAGCCCTCACAGGGGACGCGGTCGACCAACTCTTGGTCGGTGGTTCGTGTCACCTCTGCTCCTTCAGCAGCTTCGCGATGGAGCACCCCGGGTTGTGACCGAGATCAGCCGTGCGCTCGCAGTCGGGGCAGTTGTCGCGACTCGGGTCGAAGTCCTCGGGTAGCGCCGAGAACTTCGGGCCGTCCTCGTTGGGAAGTCCCGGCTCCGGCGTGGCCTCACTGGATCCCTCACTCGGAGCCGGGCGACCCGTTGCATTCGCATCGTCAGAGGGCGTCCCGGCGTTCGCAGGCTCTGCGTTCGGTGCAGCGGGACCGCCGGGCCCCTCGGGTCCGACGATCTCAGGCTCGATCGACTCACCCGCGAAGAGTGCACGAGCCGGGTCCGCCGTCGGAGTCTCCTCGCGCGGCGGTGTGACGTTGATCTCAAGCCTTGACTCGCCGTAGCCGGGCATGTCCTCAGCGACGGGAACACGCCGGGTCATGTCGGCCCAGTTCCGTCGGCAGTCGCGCGCTACGGCCTTCCAGATGAGCATGTCCTTCGGGTACTTTGACCAGACGCTCGGCTCGCCGTTGCGATCCTTCTTGCCGGGGTAGAGCCCAGCCAGCATCGCGTCCTCTAGACTGAAGGTCACCTTGTCGTTCTCAGATTGACCGCGCCGCTTTGAGACGACCCACCCCGTAAGGTTTCCATCCTCGAGCGACCCCTCGGTGCCCATCCTGAGCGACTCGCACTCTTCGCGACTCCGGATGATCGCCACCATCGCCTCGCCGGGAAGACCTACCTTCCCCTTGACGACGTGAAACATCTGCAAGCTCTGGAACGCGTCGAAGCCGATCTCTCTCCCCATCGCCATCGCGACGAAGCAGTCGTTCGGCTTGTTGCGGAAGGGCTCGGGAACCAGGCTCGAGAGGGCCGCCTGCTTCGCGAGCGCGGCGAGCTCCTTTGCGTTGGTCGGACGCAGCCCGCCCTCGCTCATGTCCGCGATCGCCCCAGTGGAATCGTCGATCGTGGCGACCCCGCGTTGCTCCTCCATCTCGGGCTTCTCTTCGCTGGAGCCCGGAGGGTGAACCTTGCAGTTTGTTCCGTGCGGGGAGCCCTCCGGGGCGTTGCAGCTCTTGCAGTTCAAAACACGACCTCTTCGTCTCTTTCGACTCGTCGCAGCCGCCACGGTGGCAGCTCGGTCAGTAGCGTCGACGTTCCGTATCCAGGCCAGACGCCCGACTCCGTACACGCGGCGTACTCCGTCAGATGCGTGCGCACTTCACGCTGACCCGCATCGAGAGACTCCGGCCCGGTCTCATGCGTCGCGACGATGTGCGGAGCCGCCTTCTCGATCACGATGAAGACGAACCGACGCGGCATCTCGCCGAAATGCGCGTCCATCGCCATCCGGTAGAACGCCTCCTGACGGTGGTAGCCGAAGTCTCCCATCGCTCGCGCGAACGCTTCCTTGGAAGCGAGCCGCGCCGTCGTCTTCAGGTCGACGACGATGACGTAGCCCTCGTACTCCGTGATCCGGTCGAGTCTCGCCTTGCAAAGCAGACCCGACTGCTCGTCCTCCCAAACAAGCGTGAGCTCGTTCTGCCCCGCCCCCTTCAGCAGCCGGCGCGCGAGCTCGTTCCGGTTGACCCCGTCGCGCATCGCCAAGACCAGGTTCATGTCCTGGCGCTTCAGAATCCCCTTGCCCGCGTTCTCCGCCTCGAACTCGGCCCAGATGGCCTTGTCCTTCTTGTAGCGGCGGTCGACCTTAGGAGCGACGACCCACTCGTCGTCGAACTTCTCCGGCTCGAGCACGGCGCAGTGCAGAGCGGCGCCGATGTCGAGGTGATCCTTCGGGGGCGGAGGGTGGTCGATCAGGTACTTCGCGTGCGCGGGCGTCCTACCGTCGGCGAAGTAGCTGAGCTTCGTGCTGCGGACCGCGTCGATCGCGTCGTACTCGGTCTCGGAGAGGCCACGGTAGACGCCTGGCTTCGACTCTCTCGCCCATCTCTTCAGATCGCTGCGGAGAGGGGAGGAGGGAGTCATGCGGACTCCCCCACCGCGAGCATTCGACAAACGAGATCGCGTGCCGAATCCTGGAGCGTGAGCACGGTCGGCTCGAGCGCGGCACTCGCAGCGTCCCACGCGGTGACCCTCGCATCGGCCCCCGCCGCGGCTCCCGCAGCGACCCTCGCAGCGTCCCCCGCAGCGGCCCCCACAGCGGCTCCCGCAGCGACCCTCGCAGCGGCCCCCGCAGCGGCCCCCACAGCGTCCCACGCAGCGACCCTCGCAGCGGCCCCCGCAGCGGCCCCCACAGCGTCCCTCGCAGCGTCCCCCGCAGCGGCCCCCACAGCGTCCCTCGCAGCGTCCCCCGCAGCGTCCCTCGCAGCACGGATCATCGGCTGCGCCGCGCTTGCACGAACGAGGTCCGTGATCTCGCCGAGTCCGCGCAGCTTCGCGGCATGCGGGCTCAGACTCTCCACGAGATCCAGCCATGCGGGCGTATGGACCCGGCAGAGCCAGTCGAGGGCTAGGTAGGAGCGGGCGAGCTCCGTGTCGGGATCTCCTTCCGATCCCACGAGGCGGGGGAGCAGGGGCTTGAGCAGACGGTCTCGATCCTCGTCTAAAAGGTTGTCATTCCAGCAGCGGACGAAGTCTCCGACCACGGCACTCGTGCACTGCGGATGGTCGCTGTGCTCCTCCCCTGCGAGCCAGGCGACCACCTCGAGCGCGCAGTGGCCTTCGTCGAAGCTTGAGGAGGCACCTGTGTTCAGGTGCAGGGAGTCCAGCTGGGCGAGACGGTCGGGGAGAGGATGCCTCGGGTCGGGAGGGGAAGGGGCGGGATCGGGCATCGAGGCCTCCGTCGTAGGTGACGGAGGTCAAATGTAACCTTATTTGGATATCGATTCAACCCAAATTAGGAATTGACCTAAGAGGATCGGCGAGTTTGGGACGATCTAGGTGAACGATGGGAATCACGCGGACCCGGGCGTGGCTGTAGTGGTGGCATAGTGGCGCGGGATTCCTCCGCCGCCTCGACGACATTGGCGACGGCAGCGACCGCCTGTTCGAACACTCCCAAGTCCTTTGCCCGCTTGAGATTTGGAAGCAGTCCCAGCGCTTCGGCGTTTTTGAGCTGGGCGTTGTAGCGGCGGTATAGATGGTCCTTTGGAAACGTCATGCGGGCACGCGTCGCGCCGTCGTACAGTGGGTGTTCGATGAGAAAGTTCACAGGATTCTCATCGAGAAGAACGCAAATCCTCGTTAACGCGGACGATTTGAGCTGCTCAGAATTCCCCGACTGGTTCGGCGCATCGCTCTCGAATCTGCTCAAGGCCGACTGACTGATCCCGAGATTCTTCGCAAAGTCCTTCTGGTTCATCCCCAGATCGTCGCGCGCCTTGACGACTAGATCCCGGAGAACGTCCTCCAAAGAGTTGCCAGCTCGTTTCCCCGTGGTCATCTCGAACTCTACGCGACGCGGCTTCCACGGCACGTATTTCCCCCGCTTAGTCATCGAAACCTCCCGACCTCAAAGGTTAATGCGGGAATCCCGATTTGGATAGCGGAGGTCCAGCCAAATAAAGATGGACGCTTGAGCCAAATAAGGATAACTCTCTTCCCGATGCGGCTCGAGCAATACCTATTTGAGCGAGACGAGACTCAGATCGCCTTTGCAAAGCGCTCTGGGATTTACCAGAGCGCTGTCTCCAGGGTCTGCAACGGAGGCGACGTTCGGGGTCGGGTTTGGGCCCGAATCACGTCAGCCACCGGAGGAAAAGTCCGGCCAGAGGACCACTTTCCCGCGCGACGCCGCGTAAGCGCCGCCGAACCCGCCACAGAGGGAGCCGCGTGAGGTCACTCCAGGTGCCCAAGGGACTCGATCCACCTCCGGATATCGGGACGGTACAGTTCGATCCAAGAGGGGCTCGCTCAGTCATCGGTGAGTTTCATCTTGCCGAGTCTATGTGCGGCACGCGAGACCGCCGCGATATTCCGAACCTCGCGCCCGAGCACATGCGACGCGACTCCCAGCGTGAAGATGAGCCTGCCGATCGCTGACTCGAACGGCGAGATCAAGGCCGTCGATCTTGTCTTCGGCGAGTTCGACGACTCCGGTGCGAACTGCGCGGACGAAGGCGCGGCGTGACAAGCACTCCATCCACCGCTCCGTATTCACCGCCCCACAAGTGTCGCGCGGATCTTTCTACTGAGTCCGTGGGCGCGGTGTCAACTTTTCTTGCGGATGCACGGTTGTCACCGACGGAGGTCCTTGCAGGTGTACTGCTCGGCGAAACTCGCACGGCTGCCGATCGCCTCCATGCAGATTTCGAGTCGACCGCATCTCGATCGGTCGCATCGCGACCCATCCTTTCGAGCCCGGGCGTCTCGCTCAACCATTATCGACGTGCTGTAAATCATGAGGTCCGCGCGAGCGTGCTCACACAGCATCCACACCTGCTCCGAAGTAAACTGGGCCTCCTCGATACACCGTTCTGCCCGAAACAGGACCGCGCGCCGAAGCGCGGCGAAATCCGAGGATTCCTGGCGCCACGTCATGACCCGCGAGAGCGGCGTGGGACCGACGAGTCTCTCGCAGGAGTACGCCACGAGCGTCCAGATCACGAGGAGGCCGGCCAGCGCTCGCAGCAACGTCATTTCCATTCCGCCCCGGAGTCGGGGTCGCTGTGGGGAAGCCTACACGGCTGCGAGCGGCGGGGGAAAGCAATTCTCGCAGGTCGCGACGGCACCTCGCACGCGTCGTTAGATCTCTCCGCTTGCCCCCGGGTACACGCGGCTACCCCGGGCATCCGGTTCGCAGGGAGATAGCAGCACCACCGCACTAGCCCATGGGGGGCGAGAGGTTGAAGCAAGGCACGCCGGCGCACCCGAAGATGCGGAAGCTCGCGCGTCTCCTCGGCCCCGAGCTCGGCGTCGGCTTCGCCATCGCGCACAACTACGCCGTCGGGTTGATGCAGCGGCTCTGGGAGTACTCCGCGCGCTACGCGCCGGAAGGAGATCTCTCAAAGACCGACCCGGACGACATCGCCGATGGCTGCGGCTGGGACGGCGCACCCGACGCGCTCCTGGAGGCACTCCGCGAAGCCGCCTGGCTTGACGAGATCGGCGACTGCCTCCTTCTCCATGACTGGTCCGAGCACTGCGAGGACTCGGTGCACATGCGGCTCGGCCGCGCCGTCCTCTACTTCGCGGACGGCTCTCGGCCTCGTCTGACTCGGGTCTCGAAGGCGGAGAGGGCCGAGATCGAGAAGCTCTACGCCGCGCGTGAGCGCATGGATGCGCACGGCGAGCGCACAGACGATGGCTTTATGCGCACGGCGAGCGCAGGTATGCGCACAAAAGGAGCGTCCGTGCGCACAAACGACCCATCTGTGCGCACCACCATGCCAAGCCATGCCATGCCTAGCCAAGCCGAGCCTCTGAACTCTGATCCATCGCTTTCTCAAGACACACACACCCCACGGGCTCCGCCCGGCCTGCCCGGGCTCGAAAGGAAACCGAACGGTCGCAGCAACCGGGCCCCGGATCCGCTGCTCGAGGCCGCGATCCCGGAGATCGAGAAGGCCTTCGCGTCGTTCGGCAAGCGCTACGAGGTGACGGCGCGGCGCCGCGCGCTGCTCGGCCGCTTCCTGCGCCACAACCGAGACCTGAAGCCAGACCAGCTTTCGGAGCTCGTCCGGGGCTGTGTCGCGAGCTGGGGAGGGATCGACAAGGTGACGCGGGACTTCAACGCGCGCGAGGCACTGACCTTCGATGCACCGTTCCGCGACGCCAAGGTGGATACGTACCTGGAGGCCTCGAGGAAGGCGCCAGGACCTGAGGGGATCACCGATGACCGAGTCAGCGAGTACAAGCGCGAAGTCGAGCAGCGACGCGAAGGCTCCGGATGAGGCTCGCTGGACGATGATGGCGCGTTGCGTGCAGCACCGCGAGACCCGTAAGGAGCTCGTGCACATCGAGCGCGCGTTGCGATCAGGGGAGCTGGATCGAGAAGGCTACGAGCTCGAGCACCTACGGCTCGCTGCACGCATCGAGCTGCGGGACCAGCCGATGCTTAAGCCGTTCCCCAACGATGCCTACGCGTTTGCGATCGCGAAGCACGACGGAGTCCACGGCGCCGGCACCACGAGTAAGAGCCAGTTCTATCGCTGGTACGAGCAGGTCGAGGACCGTTTTCGATCCTTGATCGCGACGACGGAGGGTCTCCGCTACACCGACGATGAGAGAGACCGGGCGTTGCTCCGGGATGTCGTCGCGCGCGGGAACGGGATGCACGCGCACTATGCACCGAAGAAGGCCGTCGGCGAGATCCCGTGGCTCCCGCAGTATCAGCAACGATGGATGCTGGTCGGTACTACACGCCAACCCATGAATGTCCTCGAGGTCTGGGAGCGGCACGTCTGCTCGCTGGGCTTCGATTCGCCAAAGACCGCAAAGCCAGCAGCAGCAGAGCAAATGACGCTCTGATTCAGGGGGGAATGCAGTGGCTAAGGCTAAGACGTTGGATGAGCCCAGAGAGATGAACGATCGAGAGAGGACGCGCGAAGCTCGATCCAGCGATCCGCACCAGCCGAGGCTGCTATGAGCGTGTGTCGCGTAGCGGGTTGCCAGCGAGCACCACGGAATCCCATCGTCGTCATGTGCGATGTCCACTTGGACCAGGTCCCGATGATGGTCGCGTCTGAGGTGTACCGCACGCGGCAGAACCTGTTCGGTTGTCACAGCCAGCTCGCGCGCGGACTGCTTCAGCGCGAGTACGAGGAAGCCATCGAGCGGGCGATCCGCTCGGTACAGAAGGAGGAGCGCAGTAGTGCAACAGAAACACCATGAGGAGCTCGCGGTAAGGGTCTCGGGGGAGATCTACACGAAGCTCCTGCCCGAGCTTCCGTTGATCTCGGACTCGATCAAGGGCGGCAAGGCCGCCGCCGAGTTCAAGCCGAAGTGCATCTTCAAGACGGACCCGGACACAGGTGAGCTTGGCGTAACGATCAAGTTCTCGAAGGTGTCGATCCAACTTGAGACGAAACCGATCGACGACGTGGAGATCAAGCTTCACCACGTCGGGCGGCAGCTCGCGCTGTTCCAGGGTGCGAGCGTGGAGGAGGATGAGTCGTGAAAGAGGAGCTACTCGATGGGATCTGGCGCAGCGTGCTACTCGCGATCGCCGCGACCTTCATCGCCTTGCTCGTCGTGAACTTGGCATATGCAGCCGACTTCAAGGAGGGCCAGAAGGTCAAGCTGAAGGAGCCACCGCAGCGAGCGAACGTCGTGCTCTGCTACACGGTCGGCGTCGTCGGCGACGGCCTGCTCGGCGTCGTCCCGCCCGAGGGCGCCGGGGGGCCGTTCCTCTCGTCGCCCGAGAAGTGGGAGCCGTGCCCGAAATGGGCGGTAGACTTCCTGAAGCAGCGCGCCGTCGTCAACCGCGAATGAGCGGGATGCACCTGGCCCACGTGATGCTCCGTCTACCGGACAAGGAGCTCGTGCTTCAGCACTGGGGGAAGATCGCGAGCGGGGCAAGGCTCGATGTCGTTCGGATCGTGTTCACGCAAAACGCGTCGAGCAGACCGACGCCACGGAAGGACTTGCTGCCGCTCGGCTCGGCCATGATCGACTGGCGGAAGCGCAAGGTAACCGTAGATGGTCGCCCAGCAACGCCCGTTGAGCTCGCGCTCATCGCCGAGCCGATCCGAGAGCACATCCAGCAACAGGTCGCGCGGATGCATCCCTCACCACCGCCCCCGTCACCGCTTGCGAGCAAGACGAAGCGTCTTGCTCCGGAACGGAGCGACCATCCATACGCGCGCGGGTACACGCCCGAGTGGGCGAAGGCGCTGCCGTGAACCTTATGAGGAGGACGGTGAGAAATACTCGGACCCCGCGCCATCCTGGGGGGCAGCGCGCCGAAGAATCACCGTCCTCCTCGCCTTCCCCGAGTGCAAGAGCCCTGAGCTTACGTGGCGATGGGCGCGACTAACCCGGCTTGGAAGAAGTTCGAGCGCTACGTCGCCAAGAAGCTCGGCGGCCATCGTCGCGGACCCGACTACGGAAGCAAGGACGGCGGGAGAGACGATGTCGTGCACGACGCCTTCGCGATCGAGTGCAAGCTACGCAAGGTCGTGCACTGGGCCGACTCGATCGACGCGCTGGATCAAGCTCGACAGTCAGACCGGAACGGATCCAAGCTCCCGCTGGCGGTGCTCAAGCGGAAGAGCCATCGCTTGAGCGACGCGATTGTGTGTATTCGGCTCGACGACTTCGCCTCGTGGTACGGCGATGGCTAGAGCAACCGGTGTGGTTCGTGTGCGAGCTTTCGCCCGCACTCACACCGTGCCGCCAGACCGCCGGAAGGCGGCCGCGTGGGGGGGGGCAGTGATAGCGCGGGCAGCTCATCGGTACAGCGCCCAGCGCCGGCGGTGGAAGTTCTGCGGCGCGCGTTGCGCCCTGGTCGAATCGAACCCCGAGACGCTCGGCCAACCACGCGGAACGATCCCGCTCGCCTCGCGCTCGATCCCCGCCGAGCAGTCCACGCAATAGCGCCCTTCAGGAGCACCCCCACGCCTACCCAACCGGAAGCGCGGGACGACCATGACGTCCCCGCGCTCGTGAAACCGATCGCAGAATCCGCAGTAAGCTTCGCGGACGCAGCGTCACGTAGAGCGCCTCCCCCACGAGAGCCCCTTCTGTATTTTCGGGGCCAAACGCCTCACGCGGGAGCAGCTCGAGCGGCCGACAGTCGCGCATTGGCTCTCCGGTCGCAGGGGCATAGCGGCGCGCCATAGCTGTCGAGCCATTTCGCGGTCACGCGTCTGCGACGTAGCCGCAGCCGTCGCTCATTCGACCTTGTGGAGCCGCCCCTTCGGGAGCCGGGAGGGTGTGCTCTCCGACCCTAGCCAGTCCGGCGCTAGCGCCGTCGTCATCGTCGTGCCCTCGGCTTTTGCGAGAACACAGCATCTCGAGCGAGCACTGCGCGCCCAGAGCGGCCGCTTCGTCTTTCTGGCGCTCATCGTGAGCACTTCGAGAGCGCTCCGGCTGGAAGGGGCGCAGCTCCGCCCCGCTCTACCCGGATCCAGACGACGTTGCCCTCAAGGCGCTCGATCCTCCCGCTTCACATGCGATCGGGTGCCCGGTATCTTATCGGCGCGAACGAACGAACCGACGCTGAGTGAGTAGCCCGTCTTGTCGGTGATCTTCTCGTATGCAGCGCTCACTGGAATGCTCCGTTTCTGTATACCTAGCATACTAAGGCATTCCATGGAGATGACCGAGCGAAAGCCTTTCCAGCCCTGGTGTACCACGAGATCGATATATTTCCATATGTCGGCTAACTATGCGGAATGGCGAAGAGTGCAGCGAAGCTCGATCACCGGGCCGCCTCGGCCCTGCCGGAAGGGCAGGCACGTGACCGCCTCGATAGCTGATCCCCACGACGCGCTGAGGAGCGTGACGCGCGACCACCAGGCTGCCGACCGCGCCGGCTTCAGCCTCTCCGCGTGGGTCCGGCGAGTGCTTCTCCGGGCGGCGAAGCGCCAGAAGTCCCGGCGCACGCTCGGCCGAGCAGCGAAGCGCCAGGCGCGCTAGCCTTCCCCGCCGTGGGGGAAGAGGACAAGACGGCCTCGAGAAAGGACGGTCTGGCGCGAGATCCACGGCCAGCTCGTCCGCGTGACTCTCTGGTTCCGACCCGATGGGCGGACGGTGCGAGCCGTGCAGCAACACGGGCGGAAGGCGAACAAGCTCCGATGATGGATCAGGCCGGCGCGGGTGCCGGTGACCCAACCGGGAGACCTCCCACGCCAGGTCATCCCGTGAACTCCCCGAGCAGGCACGCTATGGACCGGGAACGCGGCTCACTCAAGCCCGGACCACGCCAAAGAGCCGCTGCCGCCTCGGGCCCGATCGCGCAAGAGCGAAGGTTCAGAAGCGCCGCAAGGCGCAGGGGTGCCGTAACTGGCCGACGCTCAAGCGCATCCGATCCCACGACATAGCTGCCCGCAATCTCTCCCAATCCGCCCCGCGCCCGAACAAGGCTACAGGTATGTCTACACCCGGCGGACCCCCAGAGACCGTAAGAGCGGTCCGGCTCAGTTGGGCTCCGACCCCTCGAGTTCCACCCGAAGTTGCGAGAGCCAGCCCCACCGCCTAGAGACCACGCCGCCGCTGCCGTACCTTCGGAGGCTCCAACACCCGAGGTACCGCCCCCAACCCCGGCACGATGTCCACCGGCTTGCACCGCAGCGCCGCCGCCACCACCCGCACCAGCGTGCTCACCTGCATCGCCAGCACCTGCCCAAGCTCCACCCGCTGCACCGTCTCATAGCTCAGCCACGCGAGACGCGACACCGCCGCCATCGAGAGCCCTCGCTCCTCCCGCAGCGCGCGCAGATTCGACAGCACCTCAGCCCTCGGACGATCCGACGTCACCCGCCCTCGCCGACGCTCTTCCCTCTCCCCTCCGAGTCTCCGGCCCAACCCACACTCACGTCTTACGCGCGTCGATCCCCGTCGCACACCAGCGAACACCGTAACCCTCGAGCCTCATCCCCCTTGTCATCCGAGAAGAGACGGGCTTGCATGTAACCAGCCCACTGCTGAGGGCAGTAGTCGCTCCGATGGACGAAAGCGCTGTAAACCTCACCGAGAAGGTCGCTGCCAACGAGCGCAGCATGGCCAACCTGCGGCCGCACCAGTTCAAGCCTGGAGAAAGCGGCAATCCGCGCGGTGGACGGCGCAAGGGCGCGCTGGCGCTCGTCAAGAGCGTGATCGGCGACGCACGCGAGCAACTGGCCATGCTCGAACGCATCTCGCGCGGCGAGGGCATCGTGCTCACGTACAGCGATCGCAAGGGCCGGAAGCGGCGCAAACTGCTGTGGCCGACTCTCACCGATGCGCGTAAGTGCGCTATCTACCTGGTCGAGCGCCGCTGGGGCAAGCTGCCAGCGTACTCACCGTCGGACGCGACAGCCGAGCCGATCACCGGCTTCGACGGCGCGCAGCTGCCCGATGGTCTGCGCCTCAAGCTGCGCGAGGTAGCGCGTGAACTCGTGCTCGAGTATGCCCCTCCCGATGCTCACCGGATTCCTAATCCGGGGGGCGACGTTTATACGCAAGCGATCTCGGATACTTGCGAGGACGGCGGCCCAGAGCTGTGACGTCACAGAGGCTGAGAGGTCCCCAGCGCTGGCCGGAGCGGAGGGGGTGGGGGCCGCGCAAGGTGGGGCCCCAGCTAGCGCGAGCGCGGGTCCCTCTACCCACCCACAAGCCGAATCCCTGTCCTCCCCTGAGCCGGAAATTTTTCTCCCGCAGTCGAGGGCGAATTTTTTTCTCGTGATGTCGTCGAGGTGGATCGGGAGCCGCGTGTGTCTCTTCCGACCGCGGACGATCTGCTGTCGCAGCACTTTCGAGAGTTGGCTGCGCAGCGGGTCGAATCTGGTTCAAGTTCGACCCTAACAGGGCCAGAAGAAGCGGAATCGCCTGCTGCGCGGATCCCGGGGCTGGAGTGATGGCGAAGCCGCGGATACGGCCTCGGATGAGCGATTCCGCGATCGTGGACTGGCTGGAGCGGAACTGCGTGCCGCATCGGAGTCATCGAGCGTTTACGTGCGAGAACCCGAGGTGCGGGGCGCCGCTTGTAGAACCGCTTCAGGACGTTGGCCGGGAGGCCGACCGAGTGCACAGCATTCGTTGGGCGCCACGCTCAGAGGGAGGCGGCCTGATGGACGTCCCGATCATCGGCCAGCAGATGCAGCGGATGGAGCTGACCATCAGCCAGCGCAAGAACGGTGGTAGTGCGACGTTCACCGGTCGTGTCGAGGGTATCGGCAAGGTCGAGATCACGTCGGACGCCGGGCCGAAGGGGACACGGGACGTACTGCGTGGCGTCGCCGACTGGATCGACGAGCACCAGGTCGAGAAGATCTCGCCGGCGGACTGATCGAATGGCGTACACGGCACGGTCGCACTTCTGCAAGTCGACCTACTCGGTACGCACCGGCGGCGCGGCCGACTGCCGATGGTGCACGGGGAGTCAGTCTGTTTCGGAGATCGAGACGGAGCGGCGCCGAGTTCGGCAGTCGCGCGACCGATATCGGCCAAAGGGGGTGCGATTTGTCTGATGGGAGAATGAGCCCGCAGGAGCTCCTCGAGCAGCTGCGGCCGCTTTACGACGAAATCAAGCGGAAGCCGCCCGCGACCGCGGACGACAACTGCGGGCAGGCCCTCCGCGAAACCATCGAGTTCTACTTGTGCCTTGCGTCGGATGGCAACGTCGTGGAGCTGCCGCGCGGCGTGAAGCTCACGAACAGCCCGGCGGCGGCCCGCGGCACTCCTCCTCGGGGTCGCCGTGTTCCCGATTCGAACCTGGAGAACTGGTTCACGTACCACTCTCCGCAGAACCATCCGGATCCGAACGTCGCTCTGCGCTTCGAGGCGATCCGGAGCTCGGGGTACGCGATGTCGAGCGTCATCCGGGACCATGCGCCTGCGGGCCCAGACGTCACTACTGCGATCCGGTGCGTGCGGGAAGAGGTCATGTGGGCGAACGCAGCGATCGCGTGCGAGCAATCCGGCGATCCTGACCCGGAGGTTCAGGTTCCGGTGGCTGTCTTGTCTTCGAGAGCTGTCTCGCTACGGCTACGGGGTGAAGCTTCAGGCGTGCCATGGCTGCCTCGAGGACTGTATGAAGAAGAAGACGAATCGTTTCGTTCTCACGACCCGTGACTGCAACTGTCCGCGGCCGAGTCAAGTTCGGAACTGACGCCCGTGAGCCCTCAGGACTTTTTGGACGACGATGGCCGCTGGAGGTGCATCGGCTGCGGGGCGTGCTGTCGCAAGCCCCTCTACCACCTCCCGTTCGATCGGGGCGACGGAGTCTGCCGCGAGCTGACGCCGGAGAACCAGTGCGCGATCTACGAACGACGCCCCGCCATGTGCCGCGTCGAGACCTTCCGCGACTTCGATGACCCCGAGGCGCACCTAGACCAGGCGCTCGACTGCGCCTCAGCGTTCAACGTGATGGTGAGCGGCGCCGCATGAGGGCAATGACCGACCAGCAGCTGCACGAGACGCTCCTCCAGCAATCGACGGCGTATCGGCTCTCCAAGACGAACCCGCCGCTGAAGGTGGACGGCGTCAACTTCGATCTCAAGCCCTACCCCTATCTCTGGGAGCTCTACGATGACGACGAGAGCGAGCAGGTCGTGATCATGAAGGGCGCGCAGATGGGGTTCACGACTCTCGAGGTCCTTCGCACAATCGATCGCGCTGACCGGCTCTACAACCGGGGGATCCTCTACCTCTTCCCTACACGGGAAGATGTCACGGACTTCTCGCGTACCCGGTTCGACCGGATGCTCCAAGACAACCCGGCCCTCCGAGACACGGTGCACGGGACGGACTCGGCGAACGTGAAGCAGATCGGCAACTGTTTCCTCTACTTCCGCGGGGCGAAGGCCCGGACAGGGCTGAAGTCGATCCCGGTCGACTGCGTCGTCTACGACGAGTTCGATGAGATGACTCCCGAGATGGTGGCTCTCGCGCGCGAGCGGCTATCGGGCTCGGATCTCGCACACGAGTTTAAGCTCTCGACTCCGACGTTCCCGGAGTACGGGATCCACTTTGAGTACCTTCGCACCGACATGCGCCAGTGGAAGATCAAGTGCCGAAGCTGCGCTCGCTGGACCTGTCTTGAGGACGAGTTCCCCGGGTGCCTCCTGGAGACCGAAGATCGAGGGGTCATCAAGATCTGTACACACTGCAGCGCCGAGGTCTACACGATCGACGGCGAGTGGGTGCCGGCCCATCCTTCGCGAAAGAGGCGCGGCTATTACATCTCCCAGCTGAATTCCCCGACGGTCGACCTGAACGATCTCTACGAGAGATGGAAGGACCCGCGCACCGTGATGTCCGAGTTCTACAACTCCAATCTCGGGCAGCCCTACGCGGACATCGAGCAGAGCCTCGACGACGCCGCGATCCTTGCGTGCTGCGGAACCAACCCGCGCCGACTCGCGTACGAGGGTCCGTCGTTTGCCGGCGCCGACGTTGGCAAGAAGTACATCTACTACACCGTCGGTTCGAGACGGAGCGAAACGCACCGCCGCATCCATGCGTTTCATGTCGCCGAGAGCTTCCAAGACGTCCACGACCTCAATCAGCGCTACAAGGTAGAGATCGGAGTCATGGACGCCGGCGCCGAGACGCGCGCGGTCCGCGACTTCGTGAAGACCGAGTCCGGCTGGTGGGGCTGCCTCTACGACGCGCACCGCAAGGAGAGCTACCTCTGGGATCCGAAGTCTCGGATGGTGAACGTGAATCGCACCGAGAGCCTTGACGCTTCGCACAAGATCATCGTGGCCAAGCTGGTGGAGCTGCCACGGCCAGACCGGCAGTTCCGCGATCTCATCATGCCGCAGATGAAGAACCTGGTGCGCATCCTCGAGGAGGACCCGAGGACCGGGGATCCGACAGCGAAGTGGCGCTGCAAGGGCGTGAAGAACGACGATTTCCGCCACTCGTTCAACTACTCGGTGATCGCGGCCGAGCAGGCGTCGATCGAAACCAAGGTTCAGCGGATGAGAGGGCGCACGCGATCACGGCCGCGTTCGTTCATGTCCGCATAGCAGGGAGAGAAACGATGCTCGAGATGGAAGAGGCAAAGAACGCGAACTTCTACGTCCGCGAGCTCGCGGATCCGGACCCGAAGAAGAAGGTCAGGCAGTACGTGCGCGCTCAGCAGGTGTACGGCGAGGGCGGCTTCACCGTGCGGCAGCGGCAGTACCGCAATGCCAAGGGGCAGATCTGTCCCGCATACGTGACGGGCGGAGGTACGGGAGACTACCTGTGCCAGGATCTCCGTGACAGCCACCGATTCGTCGAACGGGCCCAGGACTTCCAAGCCCATTACGAGCGCGTCGCGTTCAACAAACTGCCGAGCGGGATCCGCGAAGATCTCGTCCCCGATGAATCGAAGGCGGTCGCGCCGCCCGCTCCGAACCCCGAGGATCCTTCGAACCCGACCGCCAATCGTCTGCCGGAGGTGGGCGATCCCCCCGAGGTGCCACCGACGGGCGAAGGCCGGGAACGTCCTGGTCCCCAAGAGTTCGGCGGCGACACTCCGAATACCGACCCGCCACAGCAGCGGGTCCCATCGGAGCAGGAGTAGGAGCCTGAGGGCGCATGTTCTTTCACGGCCTGACAGAAGAGCAGAAGCTCGTAGCGGCTCGGAACCTCTTCACGCAGACCCTCGATGTGTGGAACAAGTGGTTCCTCACGATGCGGCGGGATTTTCGTTTCCACTCCGGCGGCGAGAACCAGTGGGATCCCGAAGATCTCGCGGTGCTGAAAGATCAGAATCGCCCTGCTCTGACGTTCAACCTGCAGCAGGTCGTGATCCGCGAGATGATCGGCGCGCACGAGGATGCGAAGCGGGAAGCCCGTGCCATGCCCGTCGGGCCCGAAGATCAGTTTCGCGCGATGATCTTCAACCGGCTCTGGAAGGCAATCCGTCGTCAAACAGACGCGGATTTCGCCGACTCGGAGGCCTTCGAGAAGGGCTGCATCGGCGGCATCGGGTACACGGTCGTCGACGTGAACCCGCGCGCCGGCAATCCGATGTTTCTGGACTTCACCATCGACCCCGTCCACCCCTTCGAGATCCTCATCGATCCAGGCGCTCAGCGTCGAGATCTCCGGGATGCACAGTTCATCATCTGGAACCGATGGCTACGAGAAGGGGAGTTCGCGCAAGAGTTCCCCCAGCACGCAGCCGAGGTGCGCGAGATCTTCGAGCTCGAGCGGGTGCACTCGGGTATCGGGTATCGCGAGATCCCCGAGACGAGCCAAGAGCTCCACGTGCAGCCGACGAGTCCGCTGGATCTACCCGGTGCTGCGGAAGACACGCTCTACTTCGACCGACGACGTCGACTGATTCGAGTGCTCCACGTGGAATATCGCCAGTCGGTGCGACGCTTCTATGCGTTGAATCCGAACACTCGAAAGGCCGAACGCATCAGCGAACGGAATTTCCGCATATTCCGCCAGGCAGGCCTGCCGATCGAGTTCTCGGCGGTATGGGAGGAAGAGATCCGTTGGCTCGAGCTCATCGGCACGAAAATTCTTTTCGACGACGTGCAGCCCGTACCGATGCGCGGCTTCTCCATCAAGGCGTACGTCTGCGACCGCGATCATCTGACCGGCGAGCCGCGCGGGTTGATCCGCGACCTGGTCGACCCGCAGAAAGAGATCAACAAGCGTCACTCGCAGACGCTGCACATGCTAAACACTCAGGTGATGCCCGGTGTTTTCGCCGAGGCCGACGCGTTCGTGGATGACGACGACGCGGAGACAACGATGAGGACCGCCGGAGCGATCACGAAGCTCAAGACTGGCGCTTTGGCTGCAGGCAAGATCCAGAAGCGGGAGGTGCCAACGATGCCCAGCGCTTCCGCTGAAATGGCAGACCGCGCACTTCAGATGTTCTTCCGGATTTCGGGCGTGAATATCGACACCATGCTGGGCGATCGTGCGGCGAACGAGCCCGCGACCACCGCGCTTTTGCGTTACCGCCGATCGATCATGGCGATCACGAAGAACCTGCAGAACTACCAGAGTTACCAGAAACGTCAGCTCGAGGCTGTCATCGACATCATCGTGAACGTGCTGCCGGACAATCAGATCGAGGCCATGCTCGGGAATCCAAACCGCTGGCGCGTCCGGGACGGCGTCGTCACGGACCTCACGACCCAGGAGTCCGCGCGGATCTCGGGCCTGGCCGACATGGAGTGGGACATCGAGCTGGATCTAACGGCTGCGAACACGACCATCTCGCTCCTGCAGCTCCAGATCATGCTGCAGATGGTGCAGTTCCAGGTGCCGATCGATCCGACCGTGCTCGTCGATCAGCTGCCGATCGCGCAAGACAAGCGGAACAGACTGGTAGCTCACATCGAGGCGCTGAATCGCGCGCAGGCCGAGCAGACGAGCCAGTCGCAGCAGCAGCTGTCGGCGAAGCTGGCCTCCGACATGGCGATCCAGAAGCTCGAGACGCAGCTCAAGGCTGGCGAACTCGAGGAGCGAGAGCGCCACAACACCCAGCTCGAGCTCGTCCAGGACCTAAAGAGCGAGCGCGATTTCCTGGCGCGGCTGCTCGCGGTGTACCAGAAGGCCGACGACGACGAGAAGCAGGTGCTGCTCGAGACCCTTGGCGACTTCCTCCGCTTCGCGGACATGGAGGAAGAGACGCGCCTGCAGGATCCCGTGTTGAACCCAGAGATCGCGCTCGATGCGCGAATGCTGGCCGAAGCCGACCGCGGCGTACGCCCCGGCATCTAGGACGACGAAGGCATGGAAGACGAGCTGTGGACCACGGAAGAGGCTGCGCGATTTCTCGGCATCTCTACGAGGCAAATGTGGGAGTGGCGACGCAAGCGGCACGGCCCCCCGTTCATCCGGCTATCGCGGCAGTGCATCCGGTACCTCGTGAGCGACCTGAAGGAGTACGTGAACTCGCTGCGCGTTGAAACGACGCAGCTGCAGAACAGACCGCGCGTAGTGGGCGAGATCGCCCCGGCGCCAGAAGGAGAACGTAGGCATGGCTGACAAGGAGACCACGGTCGTTCCGGGGCCCGAACTCCCGAAGATCGAAGGCATGGAGGGCATGGAAGTCACGGCCGAGGACCTGGAGGTTCTGAGACCGCCGGAGCCAGAACCCGATCCCGCGACCGAGCCGACCAAGAAACCAGCGGTTCCGGAGCCGTCCGTCACGCCCGCGCCGACTGTGACCGCAGAGCCTCCGATGCCGATCGTGGAAGCACCCGTCGAGCCGGTCGTCGGAGCGCCCGCAGCGGACTCGCCGCTCTCGGACCCGGAGAAGTTCAAGGAGTGGGTCGGTCGTCTCGACCTACAACAGCCCGCGCGCGAGGAGATCCTGGGCCTCTACAGCCAGTACGTCGGCCAGCGCGGAGCGATCGCGCGCTCGAACCAGCAGCGCTCCGAGGCCACGAGCGAGGCCGAGAATCTGAGATCCGTGGTGCTCGAGTCGGAAGCTCGCCGGCGAGCCGCGGAGGCGCTTCTGCACCAGGTGCGCGGAGCCGCCGCACCGCCACAACCGACGGCCGAGCCGAAGAAGCCGGAGCGCCTGCAAGTGGAGCGGGACGAGGAGACCGGCGAGTTCTATATCCCCACGGAGCACGCGGAGAAGTTCCTCAAGAGCGTCTCACCCGAGCCAGAGACGCCCGAACCGGATCCCGCCGCGGAGTCACGAACGCAGCTTCAGAGCGAGATAGCAGCGATCGCAACGCGAGATCCCGCGAACGCGCGCACGCTCGATCGCTTGGAGCTCGCTCGTCAGTTCATTGCCAGCGGAGTTCGCAGCGCCGTGGCGAAGTTTGGTCACCAGCTCACCACCGAGGATGACACGCTGCGCGTGATTCAGGCGTACCGGCTGGATGAGCAGATGAACGAGCACTACCCCGACGTCGAGGTCGAGGACCTGATGGACATGGTGCACGGTGGTCGCGTGCTCGAACGCATCGTAAGGGGGTACAGCCGCAAGTGGTTTCCGGGAGGGCGGCCGGCCGGGGAGGCAACCGGACTGGCTCCGGACGCAACTCCGGAACCCGCGGTCCCGGGAAGCCCGACGGAACCTGCGGCGCCGGCGCCGAGCGCGACTCCGCCAGCAGCTACGGCAAGCCCAGCCTTGCCTCTCCCAGAAAAGCCTCCTACCATGAATCGCCGTGGGGGCGTTCGACCCGAACCGGACTCGCACATGAACAAGCTGTTCGATCAGACCATAGACCAGCTCGTCCGGGAGAACCCGGAAGAGGTGGAGAGGCTGATGCAGGGTGCGATTCGAGAGCTCGAGTCGTCCACGCCTCCAAATTAGAAGGCTGCACGGCGCCGAGAAGCCGTGACGTGGTTGCCGGAACCTAAACCGGACGTGGGCGCACGGGCCTAACCAATCCGTGAAGTGGCTTCGCCAGAGCCGATCTGGAACTGGGAGATGCAGAGTGCATCTCTCGCAGACAGACATGGCGAGTGACTTCCACCAGGAGGGTTGGTTTTGGCCTTCACCGAATTCGGGACGAACGATCCCCAGACGGTAAAGGTCTGGAGTCGGGTCACCTTCATCGAGGCGATCCTCCAGACTCGGTTTCGACAGCTCATGGGAACGACGGACACCGCCATCGTGCAGCGGCTCGACGAGCTGCAGCGAGGGGCGGGCGACCAGGTCAAGTTCGATCTGCTCGTACAGTTTCAGGGCTACGGCGTCGACGGCGACGAGCGCCTGAAGGGGAAGGGCGAGGCTCTCCGGTACTACCAGGACAGCCTGCTGATCGACCAGAAGCGGCTCGCGCACGAGTTCAAGGGCATGTCGCAGCAGCGCACGGTCCACGACCTGCGCGAGGATGCGCGGCGCAACCTGCGCAACCGCTGGGCGGTGATCCTGGACGAGTTCCTGTTCGCCTATGCGTGCGGAATCGCGTACGGTACTCTCTCGACCGCCCTCCCTTTCGCAGGTAACGCGCTGCGCGCTCCGGACGCGGAGCACAAGATCGATGCGACGACGGCGACGTTCACGCTCGAGTACATCGATTTCGCGAAGGAGAAGGCGCGGACGGCCGTGCCGACGATCCGACCTGCAATGGTCGAGGGGCGGCAGATGTACGTCATGTACCTCACGCCGTTCCAGGAGACCGCGCTCAAGCGGACTACCGAGTGGCAGCAACTTCACCGGGACTCGAGTCCTCGCGGGAGCCGAAATCCACTCTTCACCGGCGCGCTCGGCATCTACAACGACGTGATCATCCACTCGAGCGACTACCTGCCGAGACTGGTGATCGCGATCGGTGACGCCGGGAATCGCTCGCACGCGCTCCTCATGGGTGCGCAGTCGATGGTTGTGGCCTTCGGCAACGCGCTACCGCGCGTCCGGCGCCAGGCCTTCGGTGGGGGGACATTCCTCAACTGGGCGGAGTCTCTCGACGACTACGGCAACGAGCAAGGCGTCGCGGCCGGGATCGTCGTCGGGATGAGCAAGCCGCAGTTCAACACCGGCGGTGGAGCTGCGGACTTCGCCACGATCCGCATCGACACCAAGGACGGGCCGTCCGCGTAGGCCGTCTCTTGAAAGGAAGCATGAGATGAGTAGAGGCATGCGGAGCTTGGCGGTCCACTCGGGCCTGGTATCCACCTTCTGGAAGCCGGGCGTTACGGGCCTCAACGTCGCCCTCGAGAAGGACGACCTCTGGGATCTTCCCAAGGGGTCGGTGATTCTCGACTGCTGGATCGCCGTTACCACGGCCGACACGGATACCGGGGCCGTGAACCCGCTCATCCGCATCATCGGCGGTGCGACGATCTACGTGAGCAGCGCCGCGGACGCTTTGGGTCTGACTTCGATGACCAAGTCGCAGACGCTGAACGCGCCGCTTGCGGCCGACACGCTGCTGCAGCTCGAGGTTTCCTTGGCGGCGGATGGCGACGGCGTGTTCAACGTCATGGTGATGGCGACACGTCCAGGTCCTGAGCCGCAGTAGGATTTCGACGGGGGTGACGTGCCGAGCGTCAATGACCTGCTCAGAGAGGGGCTCGAGAACCTCGGGTACGTGGGCGAGATGCCGACGAGCACGATCGGAGTGCGCGTCCGGAGGCAGCTAGTTCGCACCCTCCGAGTGCGCATCCCGCAGTTCGTCAACTCTCACCTCCGCAAGGGCTCGAACAAACTCACCATCGCGGACACCGCCAACCCGATCTCGGGGGACGCCACCGGCATCTACGACTGGCCCGCGGACGCGCACAGCCTGCACTTGCCACTCATCCTCGTGAACGCCGCGGGTACGGACGTACGCCCGCGCTGGTACAGCTCGTCAGACGACTTCTGGCGCGGCCTCGGTTTCGAGGATCTCTCGAAGGGCACGCCCGACCGCGTGCTCGTGCGCGGCAAGACGGTGCAGTTCCGTCCGATCCTTGATGACACAGCGGGCCCCTGGAAGCTGACGCTCTACGGCAACATCTATCCTCCGGCGCCTACAGACGACAACGACGTGAGCGCAATCGCTCTCGATCTCGAGGATGCCGTGGTGGCCGGAGCTACCCTGTTCACCGCGCTCCTCGAGGGCGACGACGAGATCGTGCAGCGCTTCACTCCGCTCTGGGAAGCGACGCTCCGCAATCTTCAGACTACGTCGGGCGCGACGCATCGGGCCGCGCCCAACCGAGCGGATTTCTGATGGCCTGGGACAAGAACAAGCCAGCGGGAAGCGACTCATTAAAAGTCTCTGATGACAATATTCGCGCGAACAACGCGCACCTCGAGGAGGCGCTGAATCGCGAGCACACGTTCCCCGGAACTGGAGGCGCGACTGGCACTTCGGGCCTACATAAGTTCGCTACAGGCAATGCCACGGCGCAGGCAGCACTCCCCGGGGCCCAGCTCTTCGCCGGACGCCTCTACATCCGGAGCGACCTCAAGCAGCTCCAATATTACGACGGCGCGGCCTGGCAGAGCCTCGGCATCGGTGTCGGCGTCGTCACCGAGATGACGGGGTACAAGGGCTTCGATCAGGTCACGCTGACGGACGCCGCGACGATCACGTGGAATGGAGATACGCAGCAAGTCGCCATCGTGACGCTCGGAGGCAACCGCACGCTCGGCTCTCTCTCGAACAAGCACGCGGGTGGGACCTACATCCTGATCGTCAAGCAGGATGGGACCGGCGGCCGCACACTCGCGTACCACGCGACCTATAAATTCCCGGGCGGCACGGTCCCCGTCGTCGCGGCGGGCGCGAGCGACGTCAGCATCCTCACCTTCGTGAGCGACGGAACCAATCTCTACGGCGTCGCCCAGCTGGACTTCAGCTAGATGTATCCATTTCCGGTCTCACACTTCGGCCGCGAACCACTGATCGAGCTCTCGATCAACGCAGATGTGAACGATTACAACATCTTCACGGAAGCGCAGAACGCTGGTGGCTCGTTCGATCCTGCCAATAACGTAACGAACGGTCTCGTCCAGGTCATAATCCAGAACAGCATCGAAATCGGATCCACCTCCACTGCTACGCCGGCGATGACTCGAGGCACCGGCTGGGGGACGGGCTGGGACGTCAACATCGTCGTCCAGGGCACGAACTCCGCGCGGATTGTTGGCAAGGGCGGAGCGGGCGGCCAGGGCGCGGTGAGGGTGAGTTCGCCTCCGTTCATCTCGGGCAGCAAGGGCGGGGGCGGCGGCGGCGGCGGTGGTGCTCAGGTCGGCCTCGGCGGGGATGGTGAAGCGCCGGCCGTCAACGGTCTCGCCGGCACGGCCACGGCGGGCGGTGCCGGGGGAGCGGGCACGTCCTCCGCCGGCTCGGTCGCGCGCAGTCTCGGCGCGGGGGGAGTGGGTGGTCCTGCGCTGGAGGCCCCTAACGTCGGAGAGGACATCCACCTGCGTCCCGAGATCGGAGCGACGCTCGAACTCTGGGGAGGCGGCGGCGGCGGGAGCGGCGGTACGGCCCCGCCCAACTCGCCTGGCAGGACCGGAGGCTCGGGCGGCGCTCCCACGAACGCGGGTGGCGGGGTAGGTGGTGCAGCAGGCGGCGCTGCGGGTGCGAACAAGATTGGCAGCGGCTCCATCACGAATGACGGTCCCGGAAGCGTAGACGGGGACGACCCATAGTGTCGTACGAACCGTTCCCCATCGCAGATCTCGAGTTCGGCGCGTACGAAGGTAAGGAGCCATGGATCTCCCCGCAGAGTGCATGGCGCGAGCTGAAGAACGTCCGGATCTTCCGAGGGCGCGCGTTCAAGCGGCAAGGCTTCAAGCACTTTGCGACGCTGGGAACGGAGCTCACCCAGGAGGACCTCGGAGACACAGGAGCCGGGCCGACGCCGGCGACGATCGGCAATTGGCCTTCGCTTCCGACGGTAAGCAACGCGAGCAAAATTACGAACAAGCCGATCCTCCCGAAAGAGCCGAGTCCGTCGCTGTACAATATCAACCTCAACATCCCACCGTACTACTTCCGGATCGATGTCTTCGCTAGCGGGACGATCTGGAACCTCGAGTCGTGGGACGGAGGCGTGGCGGCGCAGATCGCGAGTATCTCCGCTGCGCAGATCAACGTCGCGAACGGCAAGTGGTACGTCACGCTGTCTTCCGTCGGATCCTTCGACGCGCTCGCGGACATCAAGATCGACTACGAGTACAACCGCAAGCTCCCGGTCGTCGGTATCTACGGGTTCGTCGACGCAGCGGGGTCAAAACAGGTCGTCGCGCTGGACACTCGGCGCCTCTGGAAGCTCAACGGCGCCGAGGAGCGGTTCGAGGAGACGAACCCAGCGGCGGCGGGCGTGACCGATGTAACGGGGTCCGACACCTGGAGCGGGCTAGAGCAGCACTTCATGGATTTCACGGTCATGCAGAACGTGCTGGTGATGAACAATCGCAAGGATAAGCCGATGCTGTGGGATCCCGTTGGCGGGCTCCGAGAGCAGAAGACCGATCTGACGACACCGGGGGGCACGGACAAGGACATCGCCAGCGCATACGCGACCTTGCAGTTCAAACAGCGGCTCGTCTATTTCCGCACGACGGAAGGCGGCAATGACAAGCAGCGTCGCGTTCGCTGGCTACGCGTGGACCAGCTCGAGACTTTCGATGGGCTCGATAGCGCCGACGTGCCGAGCGAGAGTCACATCCAACACGTACGGCTGATCGGTGACAAGTGCATCATCTTCTGCGACAAGAAAGCGGAGGTCTTCGAGCTCGTCGGCGATCCCGACCCGCTCGCGCCATTCTCGTTCCGCCGACTTCGCGGCGAAGGCGATTCGCTGTCACGGTTCGGCGGAGTGTCGGTCGTCGACGAGGCGATCATCTGGGGTAGAACCTCTCTTCTCCGCTGCGATGGAAACGAGGCCCTGGCCTTCAAAGCAGGGGAGATCCCAGACTTCGTGCTGAAGGCGGACCCCGAGGCTGCGGCATTCGTGTATGGCGCAGAACTCGAGCCGCTGCACGAGGCGTGGCTCGCTTACGCGGCCAGTGGCCAATCGTTCCCGACGGAAATACTCGCGATCAACACGCTGACCCTGGCGTGCTTCGTTCACGAGTTCCCAGCGCACTGCTTCGGTGAGATGTCCGCCGGTACAGAGCTCACCTGGGATACCGCGCCCGGGACTTGGGATACCTCGGAGTTCGCGTGGGACGAGGGAGGCCTGAGCGCGGGATTCCCGATTCCACTGGCAGGCGATCGAGAGAGCCGAGTCTATCAGCCCGTGAGCGGTCAGTACTTCGATCACACCCTCGACGGAAACGAGCAGCCGCAGGAGTCGCTCTTCCAGTTGACGATGCTGTCCCAGCGCCTAAATCCGCTCGTGGACGGGCGCAGGGGAGCGATGCGCAAAGTGCGCCTCGGGAAGCTCGACATCATTGCCGATGCGAACCCGGGAGTGCAGCTCACTGTCAAGATCAGCGGAGGGTACGTTGCCGCGCCTTACCTGATCGAGACCATTGACCTGACGCCCGGTGCCCCTGGCGAGGAGAAAGTCATCCGACGGATCCCGGTTGGACGCCAGGCGCCATTCCACCAGATTCTGATCGAGAATCTGTCGAACAGTCGCATCGCCATCGACGCTGTCGTGCCGTGGTTCGACGTCAGTGGGAGGTTCCGCAGGACATGACCCAGCCGCCACGACAGCAGACGCGTACGCAGCTCGAGTTTCAAGAGAAGGCGATTCGCGAGCGCAACACCCAAGAGCTAGCCAGAATGCTCCGGCGCTTCCGGCATTCGATCGAGAACGAGTTCGACGAGCTGAAAGGCGAGATCGACTATCTGACGCGACGAGTGGAAGACCTCGAGCCTTAGGGAACCATCCAGATGGCTATCCGCACACCAATTCCAGTTCCCGGAATTCCAGTCCCCGGACTCGACCCCCAGGCCGAGGGCGGCCTCTTCGGCAGTGTGCTACGTGGGCTTGGTGACGTCGTTACGGGCAACACAGGTGATTCGAGCGATGCTGCGCGCGTCACGACTCGAGACATCATAAAGGGCGCACTCAAAGGTCTCGCGGGCGCGACCGAGCGGCGCCGGCTTCTCGAGATGCTCGATCTGTCCGCGCGTGGTCTGCCGGCGGGGAATGTCGGGCCGGCGCGGTTCCTGACGCCACAACTCCGGGTTGCGGAAAAGATCATCGGGTCGGTGTCCCGGCGGCCGATTCCGGGATTGGGGGGCTAGGATGTCCGGTGGACGACGCCGCGCGGCCGCGCTGATCGGAGAACGACTCGCGATCACGAAGTCGATCAACGACTTCCTTCGACCCCAGATCGGCCAGCCCGGGCCGCAGTTCACCGGGGACCTCGCCCCCGGGGCCTCCGAGCTGCAGCAGCAAGGCTTCGAACTTGCGGGCAGCTTCGGTAGCGGTGGCGAACGCACGGCGGCGCTCGAGCGTCTTCTCTCTGCGGATCCGGCATTCCGTGCCGATGAGTTGGAAGAGATCTTCCAGGCGGGCATCGCCCGGCCGACGCTCAGGCAGTTCGAGCGGGACATCCTCCCCGGCATCGATCAGCGGTTTGCCGCCAGAGGGATCGCGAACTCCGGTGTCCGCGCTCGGGCCCTCGCGCTCGCAGGATCGGACGTGAACGAGCAGCTCCTGGCTGCGCGGTCGGGACTCCAGCTCGCGCAGATCGGCTCTCGCGAGCGCGCGCTCGACCGCGTCGGACCCGCGATCCAGAGTTCCCTTGCGAACGAGCTCAGTGGCATCGCGGTTCGCGCGACGACCGGCGAGACGCAGCGTGCGATCCAGGGAGAACAGATGGCCGACGCCTTCCGGCGTTTCCTAGAGGCGCAGCCGGTCTTCAATCCGGCGCTGGGACTCTTGCCGATGAGCCTCAACACGCCCATTCCGGGTGTGCAGAGCAAGGATAGGGGGGGTCTCGGCAGTGCGCTGGGAACCATCGCCGGAGGCATCGGTGGCGCCTTCTTGGGTGGTCCGGCCGGAGCCGTAGCAGGAGCGTCGATCGGAGGAGCCGCGGGGGGATTTTTCGGGTAATGGGCGGCGAAGCACTCGGTTCAGCAATCGGCGGAGCTCTTCGAGGGATCGTCGAGGGTCGCAACCTCCGAGACCAGGCGGAGCTCGCCGCGCAGATCTTGGAAAGCGCGGGCGCTCCGAACGATCCGACGGGCGCGCAGCTCGCGGAGGTCCTGCGCGACGACCCCGAGACCGGGTTCCGGTTCATCCAGCAGTTGGCACCGGACACCGGCATGGCGCAGATCTTCGACGTCCTCCAGCAGCGCCAGGCGGCGGCCGCGGAAGCACAGGCCAGGGCTAAGCTCTACGAATCGCGTGCGAGTCTCTCAGAAGCCGCCCAGGCCGCTGATGAAAGGCGTATCCAGCCCGGCGACATTCGTGTGGACGGTCTGCAAGCGGCGAGGCGAGAGCACTTTGCTGCCGGAGGCACGGGTGCTGAATCCAAGTCGATCATTGAGTCGGCGCGGGGGCCAGAGCCGAAACGACAGGAGACAGGAATTACACGCTTGCGAATGCCGAATGGCAGTGAGCGTGACTTCCTTGCCAGCGATCCCAGAATTCCGGGGCTGCTCGAGGCCGGCGCATGGAAGCTCGGGATTCCAACTCGGGGAGAGGTCGCTGGTGCGGGCGAGTTCGACAGGATCGGCGCCCGCACTCAGAGGGAGATCCTCGCTGCGGGCGCGAGCGCGAGTACCAACCTCGCTCTTGCACGATCGCTTGTGCGAGAACACGGCCAGAAGGTGCTCGGCACACCCGGATTCATCCGCAGTCTCCGCCAGGACGCCGTCGCGCAGATCACGGGAGCTTTCGGCGAAGTTCTCGCCACAGCGGCCTTCACGCCCGAAATCTTCACGCCCGACTTCAACTTCGAGGGTCAGTTTGACACCACGATGGCCGAACTCGAACAACTTGAGGTTGCAATCGCCTTTGACATGGCCCGCATCCTCTTTGCGCAAAAAGGCCGGGCCGTCAGCGACAAGGACTTCGAACGCCTGCGGCGACAGGTAGGCCTCACCGGCCTACGCAGCAGCCCGAAGAAGACGATTGCCCTCCTCGACGGGTTCCAGCGGCAGATCAACACGAGCCTCGAGAGCGCGACTGCATTACTCAAGGGCGAGACACCTACCGGAGACCTCGACCTCACGAATCTGACCGTCGACCAGCTCGTTGTCATGGTCCGGACCCGCGAGCTCACGATGGAGGCTGCCCAAGCCGAACTCGAGCGTCGCGGCGCGTTCACGGACTGATGGGACTAACGCGTGAGAGATTCCGCGAGCTCGCAACGGTGAGCCCCAATGATGCGACCGACCCGTTCCTGAAAGATCCTGCTCGCCCATTCCCCGGCCCGCAACTCTCGCGCGAAGATTTCAGACGCATGGTCACGACCGGCAAGACCTTCGAGGTCGCCGAATCGAGAGTCCCGGAGCTCGAGAGGCCGGAGCCAGAAGACCCGGCAACGCAGTTGGAGCGGTCGGTGCGCGAGACCTTGGAACGGAGTTCGACGGTGCTGGGCGTACCTTTTTCGCCAGAGGCGGCAGGTGCCGTGAGGGTTGGCACCGAGGTGACTGGAGCCGCCGTAGGCTCCGTGATTGGTGCCGCGTTGCCGTTCCCCGGCGGAGCTATCGTTGGAGATGTGGCCGGAGCCCTGGCTGGCCGGGCGGCGGGACGATTTCTTACTGGCGAGCCAATTACTGGCGATCCACTGGAGCCACGGTTTGCCGAGATCTCAACCGATCTCCTCCTGTCACCACTGTCCTTTCTCGGCGGTAAGTTTGGTAAGAAGCTCGTCGCACCGCTCGGGAAGCAAGTCGCAGAGCGCCAAGGATTGATTGAGGCGGCCGATCGGCTCGCGGGTCGACTCCCTGGTCAGAAGGTTGCCCGCGACCTGTTGAGCACGGGAGAGATCAGTGGCGCGCCCAGCTTGCTGCGAGCGGAGTCGTTCTACGGTCGCCTTCCGGGCTCTGCAGGCCGGCTCCAGAAGCTGGCACGGCAAGAGGACGAGGCAATCCAGTGGCTGCAGAACGACCTTGGATCCGAGTTCGGCGAGCTCGCCGCCTCTCGCGAAATCGGGATCGAGGCCACGCTGAGGCTGAGTGACCAGTACGACCGCTACATCCGCGTCCGAAACAGCTTCGAGAGAAGCGCGGAGCAGCAGGCCTCCAGGAAGCTGTCGGCGATCCGGGCTGATATGGGCGGCGGCGAGGGACCGATAGGGCTCTCGGTCGAGACGGCTGCGAACTTCGCGACGATCGGCGCCCAGACCAGACGCCAGGTGTTCCGCGCGAATGACGAACGACTCTTCGGTGGGTTCTACGAGACGCCCATAGACAATGGGACCGCGAACGACATGAAGATCGTCGATCTCGGGGAACTCCAGCGCCGCGTGGAGAACTTGCTAGGAGACGCGGTCCGGGAGAGGCCGAAGGTGGTCGACGGCCCAATCCTCGACGCGAGCGGCCAGGCAATCAAGATGGAGCTTCCCGGGGGCATCTCTCCCATCGCTTTCGATCCAGCCGTCCGCACGAAGCTCAACGCCTTCCTG
Source organism: Myxococcota bacterium (assembly GCA_965247115.1). Classification (GTDB taxonomy): domain Bacteria; phylum Myxococcota_A; class UBA9160; order SZUA-336; family SZUA-336; genus JAUXJB01. The sequence goes on along the minus strand of CBDFGR010000002.1, from coordinate 249,061 downwards.
CAGATCGACGGGCCGATCACGGTTCGGCAGGCGAAGGTGCTCCGGCAGACGCTGAACGACGCAATAGGCGTGCCCGATATCCTCGCAGGTATCCCGGACGGCCAGCTCAAGTTCTTGGCCGGAGGAATCACTCGGGGGCTGGAAGAGGTACCGGGCAGGCTGCGCGGCATGGGACATGGAGACGCTGCAGACGCCCTACTACTCGCAAACGCCTACCACGCGAAGTTCCACGACCAGTTCCTAGAGCGCGGTGTGCGTGAGCTCTTCGTCGAGGCAACCGAGCACGGTTTCGTCCCCAAGAGCACCTATTTCCGCCGGTACGTGAATGCCGGCGAGCTCGACACGGTCCAGCGCATCAAGACCTTCTTCGGTGCGGATTCTGCCGAGTATCAGGCCTTGGTCGGCTCGCAGTTCGGCGACATGCTGGAGAACTCCAAGTCGTTGTTGCGGCGCGACGGCGGGACGTCGATCAGCTCGGACAAACTCGTGGGGACCTGGGATGGGTTGAGCCCATCGATGAAGCGGGAACTCTACGGTGACAGTGTCCCCGAGATCGATCAGCAGCTCCGAACCCTAGCTGCGTCCCACAAACTGATCGACCTGCCAGACCTCCGGAACTTGAAGGGCGACGAGGCCCTCGCAACGCTGCGACGCGCCAAGCAACTCGAGGACAGGGCTGCTCGGGAATACCAGAACGAGGTCGTCAAGCCGTTCCTACGGAACGACCTGGGCCGCTCCGCGATCGAGCCGAGCAAGTTCGTCCGGCACCTGATGAAGAAGGGATCGGCGGAGGACGTGCTCGCGGTCTTCCAGAAGCTAGGCGGAGACAAGGATCCGCTCGTTCGCAGGATCCGCCGTCGGATGATGGCGACGATGATGGAGGCTGCAGAGAGGAATCCGAATCCCGACGAGCTCATGAGCGTCCTTCTGGGATTGCAGGACTCCGGCATCGCTGCAGATGCGAAGAAGCTCGTGAGGCTCATGAACACGTGGTTTGGCGACGACCAGATCGACTCGGCCATCAAGCTTAGGAAGATCCTTGGGCCCGATGCTTTCGACCTGATGCGGGACTACGCGACGGTCGGCGCAGCGAAGCTCCAGCGCGAGGCCACAGCGACGACCGCTGGCGTGCTGGCTGCCGGGACGCAGATCCGGAAGATGGCAGACCTGACGAACCTTCCAACCACCCTCATGCGGATCGTCAAGTACCGAATGCTCGCAACGCTGATGACGATCCCGGGCGCGAAGCGATGGCTCACTCGGAAGTGGGGACCTTCGGGGCCTGTGGCCAGGGGGATCGGCGCAAGTGCTCTGCCCATCATCCATGATCTCCTCGACGAGTTCGGCTCCGAGCCCGAGGTGCTCGACGCTGTCCTGCAGACTCTCGGTACCTCTGTGACAGCCCTGCGCTCGCTGAGCCTCACCTCGGGGAAGGTCGAAGTCCCGGAGGGTACTCGGGTCCCGGAGGGTACTCGGTGATGGAGACTTGGATCCAGCTCACGACGTCGGGAATTGCCGTCGCGATGGTTCCGCTCATCGCTGTGACCCTCTTGCGGACGGGCCGGATCCTCGAGCGCGTCGAAATGCTACGCGTCGCTCAGGAGAAGATGAACGGCCAGGTCGGAGACCACGAAAGCCGCCTGAGTTTCATGGAAGGGCGCACGGAGGGGGAAGCCGATTGAGGCCCGTGCTGCGGACCAAGAGTGCGGCGGTCAAGCTGAATGCAGGCCACCTGGAGCCAGAGGTCGTCTGCATGCTCCACGCCGCGCAGGACACGGCGCCAGTCACCACCGACGGCCGCATCGTCATCACCAGCGCCAACGACGGGATCCACAAGGACGGAAGCTTCCACTACGCCGACAAGGCCTTCGACCTGCGCGTCTGGAACATCGTGAAGCCCTGGGAGGTCGAGGGCCCCGCGTGGGCGGGCCGGATTCAAGGACGCCTCGAGGCGAAGTACGGCAAGGGCCGCTACGACGTCCTCTACGAGGAACACAACCACACCCTCCGATCGGGCCCGCGCAAGGGAGAGCGCGTGCTCGTGGGCCACATCCATCTGGAGCTCGACCCAAAGTCGCCACTCTCGGAGGAAGCGTAGTGCGGATTGCGATGATCGCGTGGATGCTGCTCCTGCCCGCCTGCGCAATGCAGATCGGGCCGGGAGAGCACGGCTGGGTCCGGTGGGATGTCTGCGGCTTCGAGGGCGGCGCAGAGGCCGAGCTCAACGTCATGGGCAACGGCCTGCGGGTCGGATGCAGCGACAAACCCGCTCGAGCGGACGAGGTCCCGATCACGGGCCGCGCCACGGTCGATGAGTGAGCGGGGGATGAGAAGGGAATGGGGCTCCTAGACGGCCGACTGCAGCGGCCGATCCCGAAGGAGGCGAAGCGGACGCTTGCAGAGATCCCGGAGCACTTCCAGGACGACGGCTGCTCGAGCTCGCCGGACGATCTCTTCGGCTTCGACTTCCGCTGGGCCTGCCGGATCCACGACTGGAGGTACTGCACCCGCTGTCACCCGGCCGGCTCGATGACGTGGCAGCGCAAGAACGACGCCGATGGGGAGCTCAAGGAGAACATCCGCACATCGCTGCCGTGGCGCTGGCGCTGGGTCCGGTTCCTCTACCACCACGCGGTCTTCGTGGGCGGAAACTTCGGCGCTTACGATACCTGCGGACCGGAAGCGGGCCTGCGCTGCCGGCACAACAAGAGGAAGCCGGACTGGATGCGTTCGCTGGCAGCGCCATGAGCCTGCCTCTCTCGGAGCCGTACCAGATCGATTGGGTCGATGTAGGCGAGTTCGTCCTCTGGTGCTGGCAGCTCTGCTGCTGGTATGGCGGATCGGTGACGGGGGGCTGCCGCACCGAGAGGCGGAACGCCCTCGTGGGCGGTCACGAGAAGAGCAAGCACCAGTTCGGGCCCGGGTGGGGGGAGGGCGTAGATATCGTCTTCGACACGCCCGAGGGGCGGCAGATGGCGATCGAGCGGACCGAGCACGAGCGGCCTGAGTACCACACGTACGTCGGCCAGGACTACGAGCCTACGCGGCTCCATGTCCAGGGCTGGAAGTACGGGGAGGCGCCGCACAGCCGCGAGCTCCTGCCGGGTCGGCTTGCTTAAGGTGCGTACGTCCAGACGACAGGCAAGCAGAGCTTCACGGCAGATGAGGCCCCGGCGAGCCGGGCAAGCTGGGGACACGTCTCTGGTAGAATATGGGTGCCCCGGGGGAGGAGAGCTTGCTCAAGGCGATCAGTCTGTACACGGGAGTCGGGGGCCTCGATTTTGGCTTCGAGGCGGCCGGCTTCCGAACCGCCGTCGCAGTGGAGATGGACCCGGTCTGCTGCTCCACGCTCCGGCTCAACCGGAAGTGGCCGGTCCTCGAAGGTGACATCCACGAGTTTGACTCCGAGCTGCTCCTGCAAGCAGCTGATCTCCGTGCTGGGGACGCCGACGTTCTCATCGCTGGCCCGCCTTGCCAGCCGTTCTCCAAGAGCGGCTACTGGTCGACCGGAGACGTGTCACGGCTTGATGATCCTCGTTCGGACACGCTGACTGCCTACCTTCGGGTGCTTCGAGACATACGGCCGAAGGCATTCCTCCTCGAGAACGTCCAGGGCCTCGCGTACAAGGGAAAGGACGAGGGCCTCCAACATCTCCTTGAGGGGATTCACGAGGTCAACCGTCAGGCTGGAGCCAAGTACAGCGTCTCGTGGGGCGTGCTGAACGCTGCCGAGCTCGGTGTACCGCAGCAGCGGGAGCGCGTGCTCCTCATCGGAGCCAGAGATGGCACGCCGTTCGTGTTCCCTGAGCCCACCCACGGCGATGAGAGCGACGTTGACCTCTTCACGAAGGCTCGCGAGCCGTACCACACGGCATGGGACGCCATCGGCGATCTTCCTGAGGAGCCGGATGACGAGTCGCTGCAGGTGTGTGGGAAGTGGGGTGACCTCCTCCCGACGATTCCGGAGGGCGAGAACTACCTGTGGCACACACCGCGAGGCGGCGGCTACCCACTGTTCGGCTGGCGTACGCGCTTCTGGTCGTTCCTTCTGAAGCTCGCGAAGAGCCGTCCCGCCTGGACGATCCAGGCCCAGCCTGGGACCGCAACGGGACCGTTCCACTGGCACAGCCGTCGGCTCACCGCCCACGAGATGTGCCGGCTTCAGACGTTCCCCGACGGGCTCTCGTTTGACTGTGGACGCAGCGCCATCCAGCGGATGCTCGGGAACGCCGTCCCGTCGCTGTTAGCTGAGCTTCTGGCAATGGAGATTCGCTACCAGCTGCTCGGGTCCAGACGCCGGCTGCGACCGCCGAAGCTTATGCCCCCACGGCGCGAACCTGTGCCGGCGCCCGAGAAGGTGATCTCTCTGCCCAGAAAGTATGAGGCGCTAATCGGCGACCATCGCGCTCATCCCGGGGAAGGCCGAGGTCCCGCGGCCCGCAGGCGCGAGTCACAGGCACCGGATCTTCTGTAGCCGCAGCGGTACGATGGGGCGTCGGGAGGGGTGCCCTTGGGCGACACGGCTGAAGAGTCACGGATCCTCGAGATCGAGAGGCGACTCCGCGAGGAGTACGACCAGCCCCGGCACCACAACCCTGAAGATCCGCTCGACGACCTGATTTTCGTCGCGCTCTCGAGGATGACCCAGGAGGTCAAGTACCTTCGGGCGTACAACGCGCTCCGAGAGCAGCTCCCGACATGGGGCTCCGTTCGCGACGCGCCCCGAGACGAGCTCGAGCTCGTTCTGCGGGATGCCGGGCTCGCGCAGACGAAGGCACGACACCTTCACCAGATCCTCGACGAGATCGAGCGCCGCGAAGGCAAGCTCAGCCTCGAGCGGCTGCGTGGCCTGAAGGACAAGGAGGTCGAGGAGTACCTGACCACGCTCCCCGGCGTCGCGACCAAGACCGCGCGGTGCGTCATGCTCTACACCCTCGGACGGGACACGTTCCCGGTCGATACGCACGTGTGGCGAATCGCACAGCGGCTCGACCTGGCCCCGGCGGGCTCATGGTCAGACACGCGCGGTCGAGAGCTCGAAGAGCACATCCCGCCCGGCCTTCGCGCATCCCTCCACGTGACTCTGGTTGCCCACGGCAGGATAGTGTGCGTTGCGAGATCGCCGAGGTGCGGCGAGTGCGCGATCGCTGACCTGTGCCCATCGGCGAAGGCGGCATGACATGCGGAAGTTCGGCTCGCTGGGGCAGGCGCGGGTTCGTCGGATTCTCGACGCCGTCGAGCGTAGCGGGGGCCGGGTTCTGAGCGAGCCGGACCCCACGACGGCGCCCTACGAGCTCACCGTCGAGTCGCCAGACGGCGAGATGCTCGAGCTGGTGTGCTACGCCTTCACAGCGAGCAAGTACGGCCAGCAGGGCAGACCCAAGGATGAGCACCGCTTCCAGGTGAAGTACGGCTCGGACTTCGGTACGCGTGACGATCCGAAGTACCACGAGATCTGGCTGGATCCTGACGGGCGAAAGATCACGCTGTTCTTCGGCGTCGGGATCGACGAGGACGAGGGCGTCTTCGTCGCGTGCGATCCAGCGATGCACAACCCGACGCGCTTCAGCCGGTCTGTCGAGTTCAAGACTCACCATGTCGAGGCCACACGCCAGTCCGGCTGGCTGGGGTGGGAGCGCGAGCGCTCGGAGGCCCGGCGCCAGAGGCCGATGCCTGAAGATCGCGCGGAGGTCGAGGCCCTCCTCGCGTTCACGCCCGAGAACTTCTTCCGCTTCATTCAGGTTGAGCGAGCAACGATCGGCCTCGATCCTGGAGAGCGTCTCCTAATCGCAGAGCAGCTGGCTCCTGTGCCTGAGCAGCCCGCTGAGATCCTCACTCTCGATGACGTGCGACAGAAGCTGGAGGAGGAGCTGGGCTACACGTCAGACGACGCGATCCTCCGCTTCCTCCACGGCCTCGCGTTCCGTGCCAAGGCCGCGTTGCGAGGCGCGGCGGCCGAGGATCATCTGGTGACCCACCTGGGCCAAGTGCCCAGCGTCACAGCCTTCGAGAAGATCGACGAGGACGGCCGGCCGGACTTCTGGGTGGAGTACAAACGCAGGCGGCCCGTTCACATCGAATGCAAGAACGTCCTGCGGCGGACGCGCGCATCGGGGGCAGCCGTCGTGGACTTCCAACGGACTCGCGCATCGAAAAGAGACCCGTGCAGTCGCTACTACCATCCCGACGAGTTCGAGGTGCTGGCAGCATGTCTTCACCCAGTGACGAAGAGCTGGGAGTACCGGTTCCGGTCAACGGCAACGATGGACCGCGGCCCGAAGCCCTTCTGTCCGGCCCACCTCCACCATCGACCAACGGTTGAGGGCTCCGAATGGACCGGCCAGCTCGATCAGCTCCTGGATGAGGTCACCGAGTAGGCCGTCGGTGCAGACCTGTGGGAGGAGGTTTCCTTCGTACCCTTGTGGCGCCCCGCGTAAGATCCAGCCGATGCACTGAGGAGGCCGTCCAATTCTCTCGATTCGAGTAGGCCCCTCGACGGAAATAGCGGATGGCGTCGCGCGGCGGCAGGCCGGGGCTCGAGAATGCCGAAGTCGGGATCAATGAACCTGGGTCTGGTGGCGTATGAGTCGCATACGCGGACCCATCAACGCCGTCAGTTTCGGCAGCCGCAAGCCGTCGGAGACGAACATTACCTCCCGACCTCGGTAGCGGTCCTGAGTCGTATAGCTAAGCTCGTAGGCAACCCGCCGGAAGTTCTCGTAGAGACCATGCCCAATCGCAGCCATGTCGTAGGTAACGACCCAGGGGCGCTTGAGCCTAGACACGCGCGCAGCCAGCCGGCGATGCCCCGCGATCGTGTAGTCGTTCAAATAGAGCTTATGGCCGTTCTCAATGTAGGGCGGGTCGTAGAAGGTGAATGTGTTTCGACCGAGCGAAGCGACTGTCCCAGTGAAGTCTAGAGCGTCCATCCGGTAGAGCTTTATTCTGCTGGCGTATCTACCGATGGCTCGGATTCTGCGAATGAGTTCCGGCCGTCCGAATCGAACGTCCATACTCCATTCGCCATCTTGGGACTTTCCGCCAATAACGCCACCGCCAACGATTCCCGATCGGTTCGTGCGATTCAGGAAGAGTGTTGCGAACCCAAGTTCGGCTAGATCCGCCGTCCCTGCCGCTTCGTAGATTGTCCGTTGGATTCGCCACTGGCGCATCGTGACGCGAGCTCGTTCGATCCGTCTACAGAGCCAGTCCGTCTGGTTCAGAACCGTGTGCCAGAATGCGTAAACGGGAAGGCTCAGGTCGTTGATGTGCACGACCGAGGCGTACTCTTCTAGAAGCATCGCGATCGCGACCGAGGCGCCGCCAGCGTAGGGCTCTACGTACTGAATGTCCTTGAGCCCGTTGTCCTCGACCAGGCGCATGATCGCAGGTGCAAGGCGACGCTTGCCTCCGGGGTAACGAAGCGGCGAGTAGAAGGGCACGCCCGGAGGCTAGATAGTTCGTCGCAAGTTGGCCACCTCTCGCCGGATCTTCATCTGACCGACCAAACCGCCATCATGAAGGGCTGGAGACCGTTCCAGAAGGCGCGAAGGTCCGAGGAAGCAGGGAAAGCGTACTGATTGTGGACGTAGTCGTTCATTTGGTCCACGGACGGCGTTAGGAACGAGTCCTTTTGAAGCGCTCGGCGCACCGGAGTCGCCTGCTGACGCGTTAGCTTGTCGTTTGCACGCAAGTGTTTGAGAACAGCATCAATCTTGGATCGGAGCTTGTCGTTCTCGGGTGATAGCGCGTTGCTTTCTACGTAGGCGTCAGCACTCAACTCGACGAACACGCGGAAGAGCACGGAGATGGCGTTCGGGTAATCAGAGAGCTTCAGACTTCTGAGTTCGTGCTCGATCTCACTCGGCCGCTCCTCCGTGACCTGCAAGATACAATCGCTCGGAATCAGCGTGTCACGGACGCGGCGACGCCTCGCCTTCTTCCTCGTCGTCTTCTTGCGTACACCGGACACCGAGATTCCGGCCCTGCTCTTCCTTGTGTGTTTGACGAGGATATTCGGAGGGAGCTTTCTGGCGTAGTCGAGCCGCTGAGGGCGGGTATATACATCGGCTACTTTTATATGACGGCTGGAAAGATCACTCGCAACGTAGAGTAGTGCCCTCGCGACGCTCGCTGGAGTGCCGAGGAGGCTCATTTCCCCGTGCTGAATCTCAATGCCGAGATTCGCCCGCACTTCGGGAGTTCCCAAGAGGCGCCTGTAGGTCGTCGCCGGCACCTTCCGGCGATTCTCAGGGCTCAGGTCTCCACGCTCCTCGAGAAAGTCGAGCGCCTGCGAATAGAGCTCCCGTTTTCCACTCCCTCTGGTTTTGAACCTCGAGGCTTCGTCACTTCCCCACGGGACAAGGCCGGCTCCCTTGTTTTCCCCGGTGTGCCGCAGTTCGATCCAGTGGTCAGATTCCTTTCGGTCCTTGACGGACACACAGTTTAAGGACTCGACGGGTGCCTCTTCGTATTCTTTGCTCAACTTGCGCACCGCCGCGAGGACGCTGGGTTCGACGTGGCCTTTGATCACCTCTGGGTTCTCAAGTGCACGCAGGGCGGCCAGTCGTCGGTTCCCTTCAAGCACAACGTAGCGACGGAGATTGTCCTTTGGATGTGACATAACGATCATGAGGTCTGCTGGGCTCATGCCGTATTTCAAGATGTCCTCGGCCAGTACCAGCACCTTTCGGCCTTGGCTCGCGGCGAGAGATTGCAGAGCCTCGCGCTGGCCGCTGTTGGGTTGCAGCAGACGCGGGTTATCCGAGTCGATCAGCAGGTCTGCCGGTCGGATCGTGATGATTTCCGCCATGGGTGGCCACCTCGCTCGACGGGTTGGCCATGAGGATCGAGGTGGCCACCCGACGTACTACGGTTCTCTACGATGGCAGCCGATTCGTCAAGCCCTCCACCGGGCGAACGCGGGGGAAGCGTTCAGCAGCAAAACGAGTAGCTCTGCGCGGGCCGCACACCTGGTCGCATCAGGATAGGCTCTTCTCGCGATGGACCAGGACCCCCCACGACCCCAGCGTCCTAGCCCGCCGCCACTACCGAGAGACCCTCTGGCTCCGCGACAAGCTCGATGCTGTGGCTCAGGAGCTCGAGCCGATGGCTCCGTCGAGCTGCAATTCGAGGCTCACTCCGACGATTCTTCGCCGACGGGATGGATGACCGTCACCACCCCATCCCCACCGTTGTCTTGATTCGCTCGCGCGCCTGGTCGTGCAGGTAGTCGTGCTTGAGGTCCATCCCGAGGCCTCGGCGGCCGAGCTCGATCGCGACCTTCACAGTCGTCCCCGATCCGACGAATGGATCGAACACAAGCCCGCCGGCCGGACAGCCCGCGAGGATGCACCGCTTCGCGAGCTCGGTGGGGAAGACGGCCATGTGCGCGCCGCGGTAGGGCTCTGTGGCCAGGCTCCAGACAGTGCGCGCACTTCGAGTCTCGACAAAGTTGGCGATGCGCGCGGCAGTTCCGGCGTTCTGCTTTGGGGCCGGATAGCGCCCTGTGAGGTGACGGTGGGAACCTGATCGCGTGTCCCAACCAGCCAGAACCTTGGCCTTTGGGTTGACCGGGCGGGGAGACACACGGCTGGCGGTGACGGCTGGCTCTTTGATCGCCTCTGCGTCGTAGTAGTAGCGGCGAGACTTGGCCAGCAGGAACAGGTACTCGTGCGCAGACGTTGGGCGATCCACCACTGCCTCGGGCATTGGCGATAGCTTGTGCCAGATGATGTCCCGCCGCAGATACCAGCCCTCGTTGCGCAGCGCGAGCGCGACCGTCCAGGGCATCCCGACCATGTCCTTTGGCTTGAGGCCCTCGAACTTCCGGCCCTTGAGCCGCGAGGCCCTCTGCGCGTGCTGGATCTTGCGCTCGCGGCTCTTCGGCAGCGTCAGCGTGCTCTTGTCCCAGCCGTGGCCGCTGCTCGGGGCAGAGACGTAGCAGTCGCCCAGGTTGAGCCAGAGCGTCCCCTCTGGCTTGAGGACGCGGTGTACCTCCCGGAACACGGCCAGGAGCTCCTCGAGGTACTCAGCGGGCGTCTCCTCGAGGCCGATCTGGCCGTCGAGCTCGTAGGTCCGCAGGCCCCAGTACGGAGGGCTGGTCACGACGCAGTCGGCCACCTGGTCGGCCAGAGGAATCGCTCGAGCGTCGCCACGGACCAGCACTCAGTCTCCTTGACCCGCGGGTTGGCTGCCCGTCAGTCCATCGGCCAAGTTGAGTGCGTCCCGGATGCGGGGGAGCATGTCCTTCGCAGCCTCAGGCTTACCCTGCCCCCCGGCGACATGGAGCAGCTCCATTTGCGCCTCGAGCAGCGCCTCTACGAGCGCGTCGTGGGAGTTCACGCAGCGGACGATGTGCTCGGCGTTCACTTCATCGTCGCCAAAAGCAAGTCCGATTCCTTCCCCATTTGCCTGAGAGCCGATCTCATAGTGAACCCGGAGAAGCTTTACTTCTCGCGGCCCGCGCTCTTGATACATCCACGGCGTAGGCGTGTGGCTCATTCTCCCTCCTGACCCGCTGGGTCTGTACCCGTCGGTCGATTCGACGGGGCCTAATCCGAGTTCTGAGGTCACCCTAGTGATCTCCACTTGGGGAATTATCCCTGAAACTTTCCACGCCCGAGCCGCCAGCGCTTCGTCTCCGACGGTTTGCGAGGTCACTACGGTCCGATCAGCAAGGCTGTGGTGTTTACGTTGAAGCGATGTGTTTCGAGTTCACCTTCAAGACGGTATTTGGCAAGTTCAAGGTAAGCTGGCTCAATCTCGATTCCTATGGAATTCCGGCCCATGTGCATCGCAGCGATCAGGGTTGAATCGGTCCCGACAAATGGGTCTAGTACAGTATCCCCAGCGAACGAAAACATGCGGATCAGGCGCTCAGCAACTTCCGTGGGATAGGGCGCCGGGTGTCCGTTCCGCGTCGAAGCCCCTTTAATGTCCGTCCACGCCGACTTGAACCAGCTCCGAACCTCCGCTTTGGTCAGCATCGAGAGTGCCTGTTGCTCGGCGGACGGCGAGCGGTAACCTGCTCCCTTCCTGAAGAACAGAATGTATTCCACATCATTCTTAATCACGCCGCCGGGCTGGTACGGCTTTCCGTAGTAGCGCGCCCCGTTTCCGCTCGCCTCTTGGAGGCCGTTAGAGATCTTGTGCCAGAAGATCGGCGTAAGACAGTCCAGACCCAGCGCGCGGGATCGGACCTGAATATCCGCATGTAACGGCACGACGTAGTGTTTCCCGTTCTTTTTCCTCGACATACACACGTCGCCGACCACGCAGCAGATCCTCCCACCTGGCACCAACACGCGCTCACACTCGCGCCATACGCGATCTAGAGACACCAGAAACTGCTCGTAATCTTCTATATCGCCAAGCTGGTCTTTGGCAGCGGGATACTTTTTCAACGTCCAGTATGGCGGGGATGTGACAATCAGATGTATGGAGCCCGCTTCTATCTGATCCAGCTTCCTCGCGTCGCCCAGGTGGAGCGTGTGTGTCGTCTTATCGAACGGCTCCGGCCACTGGCTATCCCGATGTCTCTGGTTGGCCTCAAGCAGATTTTCGAGGCTTCCAGATTTCTCCCGAACCGGGTCATAGACATTGAGCGGCTCGTTCATCGTTCGCCTTCTTGACTGACGGGATGGATGAACGTCGGTCGAACGTTCCGGAGCGGATCGATCAGCTCCCTCATTCGCTTGTAGCACTTGGGAGCCATCCGGAATCGAGCCTCCTCGTGGTAGAGAGCAGCGAGTTCGTCCCAGTGCTCCGCCAAGGCGCCCCAGACTGGATCAAGCGCCTCCATCTCGGGTAGCCGTTCCTTCCACTCTGGGAACCTCTCGAGGAGTCGCAGGCACCGGCCCAAGTCGTCGGGATCAAGAGGGTAGGCGCAGGCGTCGGGGTCCTCACGGTCGAGATCAATCCCGGCCATGTATTGAGCGAGCGCCATCGACGACATGCCCGTATCCCTACCCGCCATCCACCGCATGACCTCGCGGAGATCAGCCATTGTCTCGACAAGCGGGATGGATGCCCGTCATTGGACCATCGCTTCGCGTAGGTCCGCAGACACGCCGATGCTCTTCGACAGGGATGTCGAGTGCCCCCAAGATCCATCGGCGGGTGCGGAGCTGGGGTCGATGCCAGCCGCGCTCGATGGCGCGGACGGTGGACCAGTGGACACCAGCCCGCTCGGCCAGTTCCTCTCGGGAGAGCAGCCGTGTCTCGCGTTCGTAGCGTAGATCGTTGGGGTTGCCGTTCGTCGTCATGGAATGTCCGATTGACTGCTGCCCGACGCACTCGGCCACTCCCGCACGCGAAGATCCTCAGGCCACTCGTCGGGGTTGCCGCCCTTGCGATCCTTCAGCAGTAAGAGATTCGGTGGGGTGCCTCCGCCGGCAACCCGAGGGGTTCGATAATCTTCAGGCGCATAGACGCCTGATCGCCACGAGGCATCGACGGGTCGAGAGCCGAGCTGCTTCACGAAGCACGGCACCCTCGCCTCGCGACACTGCGCGACAATCGACTGAACCCAGCCCACGTCGCACGGTCGCGCGCCAGGTCCGCTCTCGCCTCCAACGATAATCCAGTCGAGCTCAAGCCCTCGCCCAAGAGGCATCCAGGGAAAGAGATCCACAGGCCCCAGCAGCGGCTCGACGCTGAGGAACCGCACCGCCGCTGGCGTCTGGAGCAGCAGCGGAATCCGCTCGTCCACGCGCTTCTGATCCTCGACCGAGACGCCGAGCCAGACGTTCGGGAGCGGCCACTGGATCTGCGTCTCACTGTTGCACCACAGACCGTCATCGAACCGGGCGTACTCGTTGCAGCGCACGGTGGGCTTGCTCTCCATCGCAACGCGAGACCACTTCAGCATCCGCTCCGGTCTCTTCGTGAGAATCTGATACGTGTGCTCCGGTGTCGCAGCCATCACGGCAAACACCTCGTCGATGTACTCGTCCGGCACGCCCTCGTGGAAGAGGTCCGACATGGAGTTGACGAAGACCATGCGCGGCTTTCGCCAGTGGAGCGGTTCCTCGAGCTTCTCGGGCACTAGGCGGATCTTGCCAGTCCAGCGCGCACCGTACAGATGCCCGCCGCGCTGCTCGGTGAGACCTTCATAGGCACCACCGGGACCGCTGAACCGATGTGCGATCTTCTCCGCGTAACAGTGCTCGCAGCCAGGCGAGACGCGCGTACAGCCCCGAACCGGGTTCCACGTGGCGTCGGTCCACTCGATCTTGCTCACCACCCCATCCCTACGGGCGTCTTGATTCGCTCACCGGATAGCGCCCTGTGAGGTGACGGTGGGAACCTGATCGCGTGTCCCAACCAGCTAGAACCTTGGCCTTTGGGTTGACCGGGCGGGGAGACACACGGCTGGCGGTGACGGCTGGCTCTTTGATCGCCTCTGCGTCGTAGTAGTAGCGGCGAGACTTGGCCAGCAGGAACAGGTACTCGTGCGCAGACGTTGGGCGAATCGGTCCAGGTGGAGTTGCTCATTCCTCCTCCCGATCGCCGTTGGGCTCTGGTTCTGCTAGCTGCTCATCGTTGTCGTCCAAAGTGGACGTTAAAGTGGACGTTCGGGGGTCTCTGGGGGACCCTGATTCCCCATCGTCACGCTCTAAGCGCCGCGTAGAGCCCCTCTCGGGAGTATCGTTCACGCTCCGAATCCGAGGCGCCCGGCGCGAGCCAGCGGCTCTCGCTGGAAGAGGGGAACACCCCGGGCGAGCTCGGGAATCCCCCGACGGCAGGCGAGACGCGTGCGTCTTAGCACGATCGTCGAGACGTCGGATGCGTTGCGCCGGACCCGCTCGCGCAAGCAGAAGATCGGACTGCTCGCGGAGTGTCTGCGCCGCCTCGGGTCTCACGAGCTCGGAACCGGTGTCGCCTATCTGAGCGGAGCACTGCCTCGGGGCAAGCTCGGTGTTGGCTGGGCGGCGCTCCGGGAGGCCGCGCACATCGACGCGGCGTCGCTGCCAACGCTCGAGCTGCGGTCGGTCCACGCAGCGCTCGACCGTCTGGCGGGAATCCGGGGCGCCGGGTCGGTACGCGAACGCACGCGTCAGCTCGGGCAGCTGCTCGCGGGAGCGAGCGCGGCCGAGCAGGAGTTCCTTCTGCGACTCCTCGGGGGTGAGCTGCGACAGGGCGCCTCCGAGGGACTCATGGTCGAGGCCATTGCTGCAGCCGCCGCCGTCGACTCGGGCGAAGTGCGGCGGGCCGCAATGCTCTCTGGAGACCTCGTCGAAGTGGCCCGGGCGGCTCTCGCTGCGGGCAGCGCTGGGTTGGCGCCCTTCTCGATCCAGCTCTTCCGCCCGGTGCTTCCCATGCTTGCCCAGCCGGCGGACGGCTTCGACAGTGTGTTCACGCGGATGGAGGAAGCGGGCCTCTAGTTCAAGCTCGATGGGGCACGCATCCAGGTGCACAAGTGTGCGGAAGAGATCCGCGTCTACTCCCGGAAGCAGAACGAGGTGACCGAAGCCGTGCCGGAGATCGTCGAGGCGGCCCGGGCCCTGCCCGTTCGCGAGCTGATCCTGGACGGCGAGGCGATTGCACTCGGTGCCGAGGGAGCGCCCCTGCCGTTCCAGACGACGATGCGTCGCTTCGGTCGCAGGCAGAACGTAGAGCAGCTGCGGCAGGAGCTGCCGATCTCCTGTTTTTACTTCGATTGCCTCTATCTGGGTGGCGAGAGCCTCGTGGATCGGATCGCACGCGAGCGCGTAGCGGCGCTCGCGTCTGTGGTTCCCGACACGCAACGCGTGCCGCGTCTGGTTACAGCCCGGCGCGGACCCGCAGAGGCGTTCTGGCTCGAGGCCCTCGAGCGGGGGCACGAGGGCCTCATGGCCAAGTCACCCGAAGCACCCTATGAGGCCGGGGGACGGGGGCAGACCTGGCTCAAGCTCAAGACCGCGCACACGTTGGACCTCGTCGTTCTTGCAGCGGAGTGGGGCAGCGGGCGCCGGCGCGGCTGGCTCAGCAACCTGCACCTCGGCGCGCGCGACCCCGCGAGCGGTGGCTTCGTGATGCTCGGCAAGACCTTCAAGGGTCTGACCGATGAGCTCCTCCGCTGGCAGACCGAGAGGCTGCTCGCGCTGGAGGCCGCACGCGATGGTCGCACGGTGTACGCGAAGCCCGAGCTCGTGGTGGAGATCGCCTTCAACGACGTTCAGTCCAGTCCCCACTATCCCGGCGGTCTCGCCCTGCGCTTTGCGCGCGTCAAGCGCTACCGCACGGACAAGGGTCCCGCTGAGGCCGACAGTATCGAGGCCGTGCGCGAGATCCACGCCCGCGCGACCGGGCTCCCCGCTAGCTGACAGACGGGTAGGCGGCGTTCGGGCCGGGGGGCGGGCTCACGCGAAGCGGTCGGGCGAGAACGGTTTCACGTCGATGGCGGGCGGCTCGCCGCTGACCAGCTGCGCAACCAGCTCTCCGGTGATGGGACCCTGCGACATGCCCATCATGCCGTGCCCGGTGGCCAGCACAAGGCCGGCTCTCCCAGCCGGTCGCCCGATGATGGGCAGATCGTCCGGTGTAAGCGGGCGCAACCCTCGCCAGATCTCCATCGGCTCGGAAGGGGGCAGGCCTGGCAGGAAGGCGCGGGTTGCCCGTTCGATCGAACGCACGCGTCGTCCATTTACGCGCAAGTCCAGTCCCGCGAGCTCGAGCGTCCCCGCGAGGCGCAGCTGGTGTCCCATCGGCGTCACGGCAACCCGTGCCTCGCCGAGCATCACTGGATGCTCGCCGAACTCGGCGGGACGCGGCAGGCCGATGCTGTAGCCCTTTGCTGGTTGCACCGGGAGCCGCAGCTGGAGCGGGCGCGCCAGGGTAGGGCACCAGGCTCCCGCGGCGAGCACCAGCTCGTCACACTGAAACTCCCCACGCGTGGTCGAGACTCGCGTGGGGCCGCCGCGTTGCGGGTCGATCTCCAGAACCTCGGTCTCCGTGTGGATCGCGGCGCCGAGCCGGCTCGCCTCGCCGGCCAGCCCGCGAACGAAGTCTCCCGGCGTGATGTGGGCGTCGTCCGGCAGATAGACGCCGCCGGCAAGATCCGTGCTGAGTAGGGGCACCCGCTCCACCAGCTGTTGGGCCGACAGTCGTTCCCAGCGCCCTCCGAGGTCTGCAAGGATCGGGAGCTCCAGCAGGGCCTCGCTGAGTCCCGCCGGCGTTCGGAAGGCCAGCAGGACCCCGTGCTGCTGGTAGCCGAAGGTGAGTCCGGGAAGTGAAGCGAGCTTCGCGTATCGCTCACGGCTCGCCAGGCTGAGCTCGCGGCGCAACCGGGTGCTCTCGAGCATGGTCGGTCTGGTGCAGGCCGCGCGGAAGCGCCAGAGCCAGCGAGCTAGCTCCGTGCTTGGCCGAGGCTTGATGTAGAACGGACTCGCTGGGTCCGTAAGCCAGTCGAGGGCGTGGCCGATCACGCCCGGCGCGGGTAGGGGCACACTGTGGCTCGGGGCGATCAAGCCCGCGTTGCCGTGCGAGCAGCCCGAGCAGATCTGGCCGCGCTCGACCAGGCGCACGTTCACGCCGCGCTCGGCGAGGGAGTACGCCGTGCAGACACCGATGACGCCTCCGCCTACGACCAGAACGTTCGAGTGCTCCGGCATCGCCGCGCCAGCCCCCTCTTGCACGCGATCGTATCACCGGCTGGTCGAAGCGGCCAAGTCGACGCTGGTCGCGATTGTGTGTACGCTGGCCGGTCTCCGTGGAAGGACCGAGCTACGACGACGTGCTGCGCGCGCGGGAGATCGTGATGCGCCACTTGCCTCGGACCCCGGTGTTCTCGTACCCGGCGCTCTCCGAACGGCTGGGGTGCGAGCTCTTCATCAAGCACGAGAACCACCAGCCCGTGGGGGCGTTCAAGGTTCGCGGCGGCATCAACCTGCTCGCGTCGCTCTCCGCGGAGGAACGGGTCCGAGGCGTCATCTCGGCAACGCGCGGCAACCACGGTCTCTCGCTCGCATACGCGGCGCGGCTATTCGATGCGCGGGCCGTCCTCGTGGTACCGCACGGCAACAATCCCGAGAAGAACGAGGCGATGCGCGCCTGGGGCGCGGAGCTGATCGAGCACGGCGTGGACTTCGACGAGGCTCGCCTGCACGTGGAGGAGCTTGCCCGGGAGCAGAGTCTGCGTTACGTGCACTCCGCGAACGAGCCGCTGCTGATCGCCGGTGTGGGCACGTACGCGCTGGAGCTCTTCGAGGACGTCCCCGGTCTCGATGCCGTGATCGTGCCCGTCGGGCTCGGCTCCGGCATCTGCGGGACGTGCGTCGTCCGCGGGGTGCTGAGCCCGGAGACCCGAGTGATCGGCGTCCAGGCCGAGCGCGCTGCCTCGATCTACCTCTCGTGGCGAGAGAAGCGCGTCGTCACCACCGACTCCGCCGACACGATCGCCGACGGCCTCGCCACGCGCGTGCCGGCCGAGCTGACGCTCGAGCTCATCTGGCGCGAAGTCGACGATTTCGTGACGGTGAGCGAAGACGCGCTGGCCAAGGCGATTCGCGAGCTCTTGCGCTACACGCACAACCTGGCGGAAGCCGCCGGCGCGGCGGGACTGGCCGGGCTCGACCTGCTCCGCGAGCGACTGCAGGGACAGCGCGTGGCGATGATCCTGACCGGTGGGAACATCGACACGGAGACCCTACGGAGCGTGCTCGCCCCTACGGGCGCACGTACTCGAAGTCCAGAGGCTGCCGGTTGATCGAGTTCGCTGGCGCGGCGATCCACTGCGCGTGCTGTCCGCGTTCCAGGACTGCCCGCGTCTGTAGCGACGCGACGTAGGCGCGATCGTCCGCGCTCGGAAGGTGCGCCGCAAGCTCGTCCGCGTGCCGCGCGGGGCTGCCATCGGGCAGGTAGAGGCTGCCCTGAAACGGGCCGATCTTGCGATTGAAACGCGGGCTCGGCAGGCTCAGGCGGTAGTCCAGCTCTGCGTTCTGCAGGGTCTGGTTCCAGCGCACCATGGTCTTCTCACACTCACGTGTGTAGGCCTCGACGAGAAGAGCGTTCGCCGCGCGCCGCAGCGGCACGGCATGGATCTCGATCCCTCCGTCTGCCGCGGGTTGCTCCACAGGGTGGGTGCCATCCAGCAGCTCGTGATCCGTGTAGGTGCCCGCCTTGGACTCCTGATAGCGACCCTTGAGTCCCGCTGCGAAGTAGGTGGCCGCGTTCGACGAGTCAGGATTCCCGAACAGATCGTAGCTCTCGCTGACCCAGAAGTTTATGAAGCGCTGCAAGAGCGGCAGGTCGAGCCCCCCCTGCGCGCGAGCATCCTCGTTCGGGTCGGCTCTCATCAGCTCCGCGGTCCGCGCGACGATGCGCCGAATGCCCGTCTCGCCGACGAACATGTGGTGCGCCTCCTCGGTGAGCATGAAGCGGCAGGTGCGGGCGAGTGGGTCGAAGCCCGACTCGGCGAGCGCGGCGAGCTGGTACTTGCCGTCGCGATCCGTGAAGGTCGTGAAGCAGAAGAAGTCGAGCCAGGTGGAGATCGGGCGGTTGAACGCGCCGAGAATTCGTGGGTGGTCGACGGCCCCACTCTGGCGCATCAGCAGCTCCTCGGCCTCGGCGCGACCGTCCCGGCCAAAGTGGCGAAACAGCAGGTAGACCATGGCCCACAGGTGCCGCGCCTCCTCCACGTTTACCTGGAGCAGGTTGCGCAGGTCGTAGAGGGACGGCGCTGTCGCTCCCAACTGGCGCTGCTGCTCAACGCTGGCGGGTTCCGTGTCGCCCTGGGTCACGATGAGGCGTCGCAATGGGCTCCGCAGCTCTCCCGGAACTTCCTGCCAGACAGGCTCGGCCGCCCGGTCGCCGAAGCCGATCACGCGATCCGGCTGCGGAGGACTGAGGAAGATGCCCCAGCGGTAGTCCGGCATGCGCACGTGGTCGTAGTGGGTCCAGCCCTCACGATCCACCCCTACGGCCGTTCGCAGGTACACCTCGTGTTCCTGCAGACCGTCCGGACCACGCTCGAACCACCAGTCCTGGAACGCGGGCTGCCAGCTCTCCAGCGCGCGCTGCAGGCGCCTGTCCTCCGAGAGATCCACGTTGTTCGGGATTCGGGCCTGCAGGTCAACCGACATGTGTCTTCCCATACGTGGGGGCGCTCAAGCGTGGTCAGGATAGCGCGTAGCGGCGCGGCACGGCCATGTTCTCTCTACGTTCGCCTCCAATCGAACTTGGGTCGCCGAGGCTGGCCGAAGCTCCGCAGCGCACCCTCGGGACCCGTGGCGTTTGGCCGTTGGAAGATCCAGTTCTGCCAGGCGGAGAGACGTCCGAAGATTTTCGTCTCCAGCGTCTCCGGACCGGGGAGACGCAGGTTCGCCTCCAGTCCGGTCAGTGCGTCCGGAGAGAAGCTGGCGCGCTCCTCGATCGCGATCCGTACCTCGTCCGCGTAATCAATGTCGTCCAGCGCCACCGACAGCAGCCCGAGGCCGAGTGCCTGGCCCGCAGTGATCGGTCCGCTGGTTGCCAGAGCTCTGTCGCGGGCTTTCGGGTCTCCGTGGAAGCGCGTCTCGAGGCGCGTCCTGCCGTTCGCCATCGGAAACGCACCGCCGTTCGTCGGGCTGAGCTCGATCGCCAGGTCATCGTCGCCATCGAGCATGTAGCTGCGATCGGCCAGTAGCGCGAGCTCGAAGAAGGTGCCGACGAAGCAAGAGCCGGGCTCGATCAGCGCGAAGCAGCTGCGCGCCGAGTTCTCGACGCGTTTGAAGACCTGAGCCAGCAACGCGCGCGCCTGGTCCGCCAGCCAGCTTTCCCCGCTGAGCGCGGCATCGAGCGCCCTCGCGTCGTCGGCCTCGCCCACCGTGTACAACAGCCACACGCCAAGCTCGGGGTAGTGGAAGCGCAAACGCAGGCAGGCGTCGTCGAGCTCGCGAGCCAGGCGCACGGCTGCGGTGAGCGCGTCGCCGCTCGCGGCTTCGGGAACCCCGACCCGGATGCGCGCGGTGCGGCTCTCGGGGTCCAGGTCGACCCTGACATGTGTATAGCAGAGCGTGGCTTCCTCGAGCTCGGGCTCGATCGGACCCATGGCGACAGGCTCGGCGCTGGGTGCCGGACCCGCTGCGGCGAGGATGCGGGAGATCTCGTCCGCGAGCAGCGCGTCGAACCCGCTCGGCGGTGCGATTGCGTCCACCAGGTTCCACTCGAGCGCCCGCGGCGCCCGTACGCCCTCCTCGAGCGTGCAGAACTGGTCCGCAACGTCGCGGCGCACGCCTCGCTTGTCGACCAGGCGGGTGACGCCCCCCGTTCCTGGCAGCACGCCGAGAAGTGGCAGCTCCGGGAGGCTGACGGCCGAGCGACGATCGTCCACGAGCAGGATGCGCGCGCAGGCGAGCGCAAGCTCGTACCCGCCACCGCTGGCCGTACCTCGCAGCGCAGCTACGTAGGTCTGGCCCGCAGCGGTCGCGTCCTCAAGCGCCAGGCGTGTCTCGTTGGTCAGCTTGCAGAAGTTCACTTTCAGCGGGTGCGAGAAGCCAGCTAGCGTGGCTATGTTCGCGCCCGCGCAGAAGATGTCGGGGAGCGCACTCTCGATCACAACGCAGGCCACCTCGGGGTGCTCCAGGCGCAGCCGACGTACCGCGTCTCTGAGCTCTACGTCGACGCCCAGGTCGTAGCTGTTCAGCTTGAGGAGGGCCTCGTCCATCAGTGCTGCCGACTCGTCGACCGCCAGGGCCAGGCGTGCGACACGCCCGGCGATCGATAGCTGCCAGTGGCGATAGCGCTCGGGCGACGTGTCGAAGCTGGCGGGGGCGCCGGGGTCGGTCATGTGGACTCCTTGCGCAGCAAGAAGCGCTGGATCTTTCCTGTCGCCGTCTTCGGGAGCGCGTCGACGAACTCGATCCAGCGCGGATACTTGTGCGGCGCGATGCGCGACTTGACGAAGGCCTGGAGCTCTGCGGCGACTGCGTCGCTTGCCGCGGCATCGTTCAGCACCACGAAGGCCTTGGGCTTGAGCAAGCCGTACTCGTCCGCCTGTCCGACCACGGCGGCCTCGACCACACGGGGGTGGGCGATGAGCGTCGCCTCGACCTCGATCGGGGAGACGAACTGACCGCTCACCTTGATCAGGTCGTCGCCCCGTCCCATGTAGTAATAGAAGCCATCGTCGTCTTGCCGGTAGCTGTCACCGGTTCGAAGCCAGCCACCGGGGAGCATGGTGCGCGCCGTTTGCTCTGGTCTGTTGTGGTACGCGCGCGCCGCGCTCGCTCCCTTGACGAGCAGGGTACCGACCTCGCCCCGTGGGACGTCCGTGCCTGCCTCATCCACGATTCGCAGCTCCATTCCGGGAACGGCGACGCCGCTAGAGCCCGGCCGCACCGCTCCCGGTCGGTTGGAGATGAAGCCGTGGAGCATCTCGGTGGTTCCGAGCGTATCGATGATCTCTACTCCAAAGCGTTCCAACCAGCGCTCGTACAGGGCGGGGGCGAGGGCCTCGCCGGCCGAGACGCACATGCGCAGCGGACCGAGCGACTCAGGCAGATCTGGGTGGGCGAGCAGCGCGGCAAACAACGTTGGCACACCGAAGAACACCGTGGGCTCTTCGCTCTGGAGCAGCGCGAACACGGACTCCGGCTGCGGGCGCTCGGGGTGGAGCACGGTCTGCGCGCCGAGGAAGAGCGGGAAGGTCAGGGCGTTGCCGAGGCCGAACGCGAAGAACAGCTTTGGCGCGGAGAAGATCCGATCGGCCGGACCGATCTCCAGAACCTCGCGCCCGTACGTCTGCGCCGTAAAGGGCAAGTCGACATGGCGGTGGATGACGCCCTTGGGCTCGCCGGTCGTGCCTGAGGTATAGAGCCAGAACGCGGGGTCCGCCGCCCGAGTCTCGGCGGGCGCCGGAGCCGCGTGCCCTGGCTCTACTCCCTCGATCTCCCAGCCATCGACGCGCCGGAGCTCCACACCGCGCGGATACAGCTCGGCCTCCCGCGAGGCCGAGGGCAGCGCAGCGTCCAGTACGACCGCGCGCACCTCGGCATCGTGTGCAATGAAGGCCAGATCCTTTGGCGGAAGGAGCGTCGAGACCGGGATCGGGATGAGCCCGCCCCGCATCGCCCCGAGAAACATCGCGTAGAACGCCGGCGTGTCGCGAACCGAAAGCAGCACGCGGTCCCCGGCAAGCAGCCCGGCCGCCTCGAGTTCTCGCTGCACCGCGAGCGTTCGGGCGACCAGCTCGTCGCCGCTGCAGTTGCGAGCTTCGCAGCGCAAGAGCGGCCTCGAGCCGCCAGCCGCAGCTCGTTCCAGCAACGCCGCGCCCGCGTTGTACGGAGCTTCCTCGGACGGGATCAGCGAACCCATCGGCGACGATTCTAACTGTCGGCCGAAGATCTCGCACCGGGGGCGGTCCAATGAGCCCGTGCTACCATTCTGGGCTGCGCTGCCGTTCGCGGAGGGCGACCGAGTTGGGTGACACGACGATCGCGACGTTGCGAATCAACGGCCAGGAACGAACGTTGGCGTTCCCCACCCACCACACGCTGCTCGAGGTGCTGCGCGAAGAGTGCGGTCTGACCGGTACCAAGCACGGCTGCGAGCTTGGCGAGTGTGGCGCTTGCGCGGTACTGCTGGACGGGAAGAGCGTGTTCTCCTGTCTCGTGCTGACCGCTGAGCTAGAGGGACGCTCGATCGAGACGGTGGAGGGTCTCCAGAGCGGGCCTGAGCTGCATCCGCTGCAGGCCGCGTTCGCCGATCTGGGCGCTGCACAGTGTGGGTACTGTACGCCGGGGATGTTGATGACGGCGAAGGCCCTGCTCGCTGCGAATGCGTCTCCGAGCGAGGCCGAGATCAGCGAAGCTCTTGGCGGAAATCTGTGTCGCTGTACGGGCTACGGGCGGATCGTTCAGGCCGTGGAGTGGGCGGGAGCGCTGCTGCGGGGGGAATCGAAAGAGCCCCCGCGGGAAGCGTTCTTCGGGGCATCGTTCCCACCGAAGACACCGGGTGGCTGACCGGATGGGCACCGCTCGCGGCGGCCGAAGCGTGATCGGGACTCCGTTTCGCCGCATCGACGCGCGCGCCAAGGTCACCGGCGAGACCCGTTACGCCGACGACCTGGTCTTTCCCCGTATGGTCCACGCGTCGCTCACCCGGAGCACCGTTCCGCACGCTCGCATCGTTTCCGTTGAATGCTCGCAGGCGGAGGCCATGCCCGGCGTGCTCGCGGTAATCACCGGAAAGGACCTGCCCAATCGCTACGGCATCATGCCCGTCTCGCGAGACGAGACCGCCCTCGCGGTCGATCGGGTCCGTCACGTTGGCGAGCCCGTGGCCGCGGTGGCGGCGCTCACCGAAGAGCAGGCGCAGGCTGCGGCCCTGGCAGTCGATGTCGAGTACGAGGCTCTCACGACGATCTCGAGCGTGGAAAACGCACTCGCGACTCCCGAGCCCCGTATCCAGGACTACGGTGTCGAGGGAAACATACACCGTTCCGCGTCGCTATCGTTTGGCGATGTCGAGGCGGGCTTCGACGAGGCGGACCTGATCCTCGAGGATCTGTTCTTCTACGACGGCAGCACGCACCTGCCCCTCGAGCAGCATGCAGCCGTCGCCCTTCCCGACGGGGACGACCGCATCACGGTCTACGCCTCTACGCAGGTTCCTCACTACGTCCACGTCGCCCTGGCGGCGGTGCTCGACTTGCCGCCCGCGCGGATCCGGGTGATTGCCGCCCCCTCGGGCGGAGGCTTCGGAGGGAAGACGGATCCGTTTCAGCACGAGATCATCGTGGCGAAGCTTGCACTCGATCTCGGTCGCCCGGTCAAGTGTGCGCTCAATCGCGAAGAGGTCTTCTACTGTCATCGGGGACGGCATCCGGTCCAGATGCGCATCAAGACCGGCTTTCGCAGCGACGGGTCCATGACGGGACAGCATCTGGAGTCTGCCCTCGATGGTGGGGCCTACGGCAGCTACGGCGCCGCTAGCCTGCTGTACACCGGGGCGTTGCAGACGGTGACGTACGAACTGCCCCGCTATCGTTTTGATGGGATTCGCGCCTTCACGAACAAGCCGCCGTGCGGGCCCAAGCGCGGTCACGGCACGCCGCAGCCGCGATTTGCGCTGGAGATCCAGCTCGATAAGGCTGCGGAACGGCTCGGCATGGATCCCGCGGACCTGCGTCTGCAGAACCTGGTGAGCCCCGATTCGGTGACGGCGAACTGGCTGCAGCTCGGTACGGTCGGATTGGGCCGCGCCATCGAGGCCGTCGTGTCGGGCAGCGGCTGGCGAGAGCGCTACGGCAAGCTGCCGGAGGGACGCGGCCTGGGTCTGGCCTGCAGCTCCTACCTGACCGGAGCGGGACTTCCCATCAACTGGAACCACATGCCGCAATCGGGCGCGGTCGTTCAGCTCGACCGCAGCGGGAGCGTTGCGATCCTGTGTGGGCAGACGGAGATCGGGCAGGGCAGCGATAGCGTGATGGCCGCGATCGTCGCCGAGGTGCTGGGCGTCGAGCTCGCGGACGTGCGGGTCTTCGGCGCGGACACGGGGCTGACACCGGTCGACCTCGGCAGCTACTCCTCGCGCGTGACGCTCATGGCGGGGAACGCCGCACTCGAGGCTGCGGAGCGTGCGCGCGAGCAGCTGGCCCTGGCCGTCGCCGAGGAGCTGGAGGTTCCTGCAGAGCGCCTGGTCTTTGCCGCTGGCCGGGTCTTCGACAGCGCGGACCCCGAGCGGGGTATGAGCTTCGCGCATGCGGTCGTTGCGGCGGAGACGCGCTACGGCACGCTGGCGACACCGGGCTCCTACACACCGCCTCGCGCGCCGGGACGCTATCGCGGCTCTGGTGTCGGACCCTCCCCAACCTACTCGTACTCCGCCGCCGTGATCGAGGTCGAGGTCGAACCGTCCACCGGTCAGTATCGGGTCGAGCACGTCTGGATCGCTCACGACGTTGGTACGGCCATCAACCCCGTGCTGGTGCTGGGCCAGATCGAGGGCAGCGTCTACATGGGACTCGGAGAGGCCCTCATGGAGGAGCAGGCGTTTCGGCGCCTGACGCCGCGCCTGTCGGAGGCGCTCGTGCACCGGCATCCGACGATGCTCGAGTACAAGAGTCCCACCTTCCACGAGATGCCGGGCGTGACGAGCTACATCATCGAGGATGCGGACCCGAAGGGACCATTCGGTGCGAAGGAAGCGGGGCAGGGACCGCTGCTCCCGGTGATGCCGGCCGTCGCCAACGCGATCTTCGACGCTGTCGGCGCCCGGATCGACCAGGTGCCGATCCACCCGCACATGATCGCGAAAGCGCTCGAGGCGAAAGCGCAGGGCAAGCCCGCGCGCTTCGGCCCGACAGCGTTTCCCG
This sequence comes from Myxococcota bacterium, assembly GCA_965247115.1. Lineage (GTDB taxonomy): Bacteria > Myxococcota_A > UBA9160 > SZUA-336 > SZUA-336 > JAUXJB01. The sequence continues at coordinate 223,785 of CBDFGR010000002.1, read as the reverse complement.
AGTTCGATGTGGGTCCACCGCTGCGCATCCCGACACCGCAGGAGGGCGGAGACGGTCGCAGCCTGGACGACCCGCGCAGCAAGAGCTCCCTCCGGGCGGACGGAACCATGAGCAGGCGAGAAGAGGCCCTGGCGAGGAGGAAGCATGCTTCGTCTGCCAGAGTTTGAGCTGCGCCGGCCGCGGAATGCGGTGGAGGCCGCGAAGATGCTCCAAGGCGAGGGCCCCGAGGCGTTGCTGGTCGCGGGTGGGACGGATCTGTGGCCGAACCTGAAGCGAGGCCTGCATCAACCGCACAGCGTCGTCAGCCTGATGGCGATTCCCGAGCTTCGCGGCGTGAGGAACGGCACGGGCGGTGCGGAGCTGCGCATCGGCGCGACCTCGCTGCTCAGCGACGTGCTCGACAGCTCGCTCGCGAGCGAGCGCTACCCTTCGCTCGCGCGCGCGGTGGCGAGTATCTCTTCGCCGCCGCTGCGCAACCTCGGCACACTCGGTGGGAACCTCTGTGTAGATACGCGCTGCACGTACTACAACCAGAGCGAAAGCTGGCGCCGTTCGGTGGACTACTGTCTGAAAAAGGAGGGCACGGTATGCTGGGTTGCACCTCGCTCGCCGCTTTGCTGGGCCCACTCGGCGAGTGATGCCGCCCCGATTCTTTGCGCCCTCGGGGCCCGAGTGCAGCTGATCTCGGCCGACGGAGAGCGAACCATCCCAATTTCCGACCTGTTCCGGAACGATGGAATCGACTACCTGAGCAAACAGCCTGACGAGATCATTGGAGATATTCTCGTGCCGGCCGAAGCTGACAGCGGACGGTGTCGCTCGGCCTTCTGGAAGCTGCGGCGCCGAGGCGCCATCGACTTCGCTGTCCTCTCCGTCGCGGTTGCCCTCTGGACCGATGCCGGAGGAAACGTCGAACGAGCCAGGATCTTCCTCGGAGCGGTCGCGTCCCGTCCCGTGGCGGCCAGCGAAGCGGAGCGCTCACTGGAGGGCGAGGCCCTGACTGAGGGCGGCATAGCGACCGCCGCACGTCTGGCCCGCCGAGTCGCGACCCCTCTCGACAACACCGACTTCCAGGCCCCCTGGCGAGGCAAGATGGCAGAGCTCTACACCAAGGCGGCTCTCCGCGAGGCCGCGGGCATGGATCCCGGCCTCAGCCTTGGCGTTGCGCAGGCGTAGGGGTCCGGACTCGGGACAGCCTAGTGGCGGTGATCGTGCCCTTCGGGGCGGGCGGCGAGCTCCTGCTCCCGGAGGTCGAGGTCTACTGGCGCCATGATGCGCTTGTCCGCGAGCAGGATCTCCAGAGCGGCCAGCCAGCGGGCGTAGTAGCTCCAGCCGACGCCGTCGGGATGGGCGCGCTCCCAGCTGGCAATCTCGGCGATCAGCTCCCGGCGGAATTCGTCCCAGCGGAACAGCTCCCGATCGCACAGGGCCATCGCAATGCCGAAGGCGCGTCCCTCCCAGGGTGCAGCGAAGACGAGCTCTCCGTTCTTGCGCGGCGGCGCGCCCGGGCCATCGATGGGTAGGGGGCGAACTTCGTCGTCGCTCATGCCCGCGGCCCGGCGAGCGCGGTGCCGATCAGGGAGTCCCGGCTGGCGAGCTCCATGAGCTCGGGCTCGCTCAGTCCTTCCGCGCCCGCGGGAGGCTGCGGGAGCACCATGTAGCGGACCTCTGCGCTGCTGTCCCAGACCCGCACCTCGGCGTCCGCCCCCAGCGCGAGACCGAACTCTGCGAGCACCACGCGGGGCTCGCGGACGACCCGGGAACGGTACGCAGGGTCCTTGTACCAGCTCGGCGGCAGGCCGAGGACAGACCAGGGGTAGCAGGAACACAGCGTGCAGACCACGACGTTGTGGACCTGCGTCGTGTTCTCCACGACGACGAGCTGTGCCTCCTCGACCGCTTCGATGCCGAGCTCGGCGAGGGCGGCCGGAGCGTTCTGGAGGAGGCGCGCTTTGTAGTCCGCGTCGCGCCATGCTCGCGCCACGACGCGTGCCCCGATCATGGGGCCGAGGTCGTTCTCATAGCGCTCAACCACTCCGTCGATCACGCTCGAATCCACCAGGCCTTTCTCTCTCAGCAGGGACTCGAGGGCCTCGGTGCGCAGGGATTGCTGGTCGTCGCTCATTCGCGCTCCTCCAGTGTGGGCTCGAGGTAGCTCTCGAACAGGTCGATGGCCACCGAGGAAGCCGGCTCGGCAGCGTCGCCCCAGAGCTCAGACGCCTCGAAGCGGACGTTGTAGAGGTACTGTGGATTCTCACCCTTCCCGTGGGCATTCGTGTCGGGGAACACAAAGCCAGGATACACACGATCGATGCGGCCGCTCTTTTCGCGCGCGTAGCCGGGAAGGCGCGTGTGCCCGGCGGGATTCAGGTTGCGCGTTCGGACGCGCTCTCCGTTGCGAAAGCGAGGCGGGGCGTCGATCTCTCGGACGAAGCCCGGTCGTTGGCCGAGAGGCGGTGCGTGCGCTTCGTCCCGACCTTGCTGAGGTGTCGGCGGCTTCGTGCCCTGGTCGATGGTTCGACGGCGTTCGTCCAGGTCGTCTGCGCGGAGCGCTCCACTCCGGATCAGGTTCTGCTCGACCGACGTGCGCCAGCGCTCGAAGTAGCTCGCCCGCAGGTAATGGCCCGGTTCCATGCTCTCGATTCCATGTCGGAACGCATCGAGGTTGTAGAGGCCTCGACGCAGCAGCCCCAGCATGATGGCTGCAACGCGCAGCTCCCACGCTGCGTGGTACGGGGCGCTCTCCTCGATAGGCACGCGTCCAAAGCCGTGCATGCCGCCGAGATCGTGGATCCCGTTCACGTGTCCAACCGGCTCAGGGTCTGGAACGCCGGGCTCAGCTCGTCGTAGACTTCTTCCAGCGCTGTCGCCAACTCATACTGCGAGAGGAAGCGGTTCACCCAGTAGCCTCCATGGCGACTGTGAGCGTAGCTGGCGGCATTTTACTCTTCAGTGGCGGGAGCACAATGTCCAGCGCCGGAGCCGCATGAGCGGGGCTGAGCTGCAGCACTTCGACGTCTGCGCGGTCGGACACGTGAGCCGCGACGTCGTCCGGATCGGCGAGCGGGTCGAGAGGCAGCCCGGAGGAGCTGCATACTACCTGGCCCTTACGCTGTGTCGCCTCGGGCGACAGGTCGCGGTTCTCACCAAGCTCGCTGCCGAAGACGAGCCGGAGCTGCTCTCGGAGCTGAGGGGCGAGTGCGAAGCGGTCATCGCGTTGCCGAGCCCGAGAACTGCAGTCTTCGAGAATCGCTACGACAGCGTCGATTCGGGTCCGCGCGCGCAGCGGGTGAGTACGGTCGGATCGCCCTTCGAAGCTGCGGAGCTGGGCAATCTGCGCGCCGGCGTGTTCCATCTCGGCCCGCTCACGAATCGCGATATGGCCGTGGGCATGGTCGAGAGCGCCGCTGCCAGGGGAGAGGTAGCTCTCGATGCTCAGGGCCTGGTGAGAGGGGTGAAGGACGGAGTGATCGTCCCGCGTCGCTTTGCGCAGACCGAGGAGACACTCTCGTACGTCACCACGCTAAAAGTGGACGCCGGCGAGGCACTGCTACTGAGCGGAGTGCGAGACGTCGGCCTGGCCGCGCGGCGTCTGGCCGAACTCGGCCCGCGCGAGGTGCTCGTCACCCTCGGCGGCGACGGCGCGCTCGTGTTCGGCGAAGGGCAGCTCCATCACGTTCCCGCGGTTCCCGTAGCGGATCCAGTCGACCCCACCGGCTGCGGCGACACGTTCATGGCCGCGTACCTGCATCGCCGTCTCGAACAATACCATCCCAAGAGCGCGGCCCGCTTCGCAACCGCAGTCGCAGCGCTGGCACTGCAATCCTCCGGCCCATTTCACGGCACCTCCCAAGACGCCGAACAACTCCTAGCCCGCGGGCACTAACGCAAGCGCCGCGGAACGCGGCGCGCGCAGCGAAGGCCGTAGGCCTGCGCGAAGGTGGGTGGCGCGCGGCCGCCCGCGCGCCGGGTCCCACAAGACCGGCTCTCCACTCCGTCGCAGTGTGTCGCTGGACATCCCTGTCGCACGTTGCTGCTCTGCTGCTTGGAGGCTACGCCGAGCGAGACGTATCCTCGGAGCATGGAGCGTCGGTCTCCGTCCTTCCCCGTGGACGACCTGAAGTCCTTCGGGCTTTCACGCGAGCGCGGCTTTCTGCCGCTGGCGGACCCCCTGCGCGAGCTGCCCGAGCAATTCGACGCGCTCGAAGAGGTGGGGCACGACCTGCCGCGGCTCCTGCTCACGGGGCACATCCGGAAGATCCTCGAGAGCCTGCCGCAGCTGCCCGTCGACGAGCTGGAGAACGAGGCCGAGCTGCGGCGCGCCATGCTGCTCCTCTCCTATGTCGGCCACGCGTACGTCTGGTCGGGGGACGCGCCGGCCGAACGCATCCCCGCGAGCATCGCCGTACCCTGGTGCGAGGTCGCCCTGCGGCTGGGCCGTCCTCCTGTGCTCTCGTACGCGTCCTATGCGCTCGACAACTGGTCGCGGATCGATGCAGAAGGTCCCGTAGAGCTCGGCAACATCATGCTGCTGCAGAACTTCCTTGGCGGAGCGGACGAGGACTGGTTCATCGGTGTTCACGTCGATATCGAGTTCAAAGCCGCGCGCGCTCTCTGCGAGCTCGGGCCGGCTCTGCGCGCGGTGTCCAAGCAGGACGTCGCTGCGCTCATGGATTCCCTGGACGCGATTTCGGCAGGTATCGAGTCGATGCTTGGCGCGCTGGCTCGCCTGCCGGAGCATTGCGATCCATACGTCTATTTTCGGCGCGTTCGCCCCTACATCCACGGCTGGAAGGATCATCCGGCACTGCCCGGAGGAGTGGTGTACGAGGGCGTGGAGGTGCTCGACGGGCACCCGCAGCAGTTCAGAGGCGAGACGGGGGCCCAGAGTGGCATCATTCCCGCGCTCGACGCCGTCCTCGGCGTAGCCCACGCGGACGACCCCTTGCGCGGCTACCTGGTCGAGATGCGCCACTACATGCCTCCGGGGCATCGGGCGTTCCTGGACGCCCTCGACGAGGCTGGGACGGTTCGTCCGTTCGTGCAATCCTGCGCGAGCGGAGCTCGCGAGCTACGAGCCGCGTACGACCAGTGTGTGGGCTGGCTGGAGGCGTTCCGGTCGCTGCACCTGGACTACGCTGCAAGCTACATCGAGCTGCAAAGTGGCGCCGACCGGGCGAACCCCACGGACGTCGGAACCGGGGGAACCCCCTTCATGCGCTACCTCGCGAAACACCGCGACGAGACGGGCAAGGCTCGAATCGGCTGATCCCCCAACGCGCGCAGCCCCGCGTGAGGCTGCCCCCCGCGCTGCGCTTCCGGCCAGAATCTGCTGTTCGAGACACCCACTCGCGCAACGCTTCGCTATCTTGCCGCCGACCCGTGACACGACAGACCGCAGACTTCGATCCCGGCCAATGCACGCTGCCGCTCCTCGCAGTGCTGCTCTTCGTCGCCGTCGCGTGTGGGGGCTCCGGCGATGGGCCCCCTCCGATGACAACGCCTCCGCTGCCGCCTCCCCGAGCCCGCATGGTGCCTTTCCCACCCGAGGGGCCGGTCGAGATCCGGTACAAGGCGCCTGGGCGGGAGGGCACGCTGTATCGCCTCCAGCTCGAGTTCTCGGGCTACACGATGGTAAGCGGCGGGGCCGCCCTGAGCGAGCCCCAGCGCTCGGTCGAGGATCTGACGCTCGAGCTCCACTACCTGCAGCGGACCACGGACTCGAACACGGAGAACGAGATTGCCTCGATCCTGGTCATGGCCGCACTCAAGCAGGAGGTCTTGAACTCCCGAGGTCCGAGCAAGAGCCTGATCGAGATCGCGGACGAGCGCGTGCGCATGATGCTCAACGATGAGCCGCAGCTGGACGTGCGGAACCAGCGCCGCGGACAGATCGGGCCCGAGGTGCTGCTGGGTCGCCCGTTCGCGACCATGCGGAGTGACAGGCTCGGAACTCCGCTCAGCATCGACGTCCGGGGACGTCGCGAGGCCCGGCCTCTGCTCAAAATGCTCATGCTACAACCCGCGCTGCGCTACGCGCTCCCGTCCTTTCCGCCGGGCGAGGTCTCGCCAGGTACGACCTGGCAAGTGCGGCGGATTCCGGCGAGCCCGCTCGGCAAGCTGGGCCTGGTGCTCGACGTGGAAGAGCGCTTGATCGCGTACGAGGAGCTCAACGGCGTCCAGTGTGCGAGGATCCAGCTGCGTGCTTCGATCGACGCGACGGACTATTCGACGACGCTTGGCGTCGAGCTGGATCGCGTCGAGGGCGAGCTGAACGGGGAAGTCTGGCTGGACATGGCGACGGGCCAGCCCTACCGGGTCGTGATGGAGGACGAGATCTCTGTCCGGTACGGGGAAGGCGAAGGCGCGCTTCGTGTGCGCAGTCGCATGAGCTTCAGCGAACGCGCGGTCCTCGACCGGCTCGATTCCCCGCCGCCGCCGACCTGGGCCGACGGAACGGAGCGTTTCGACGGGTAGGGAGCGCTCGAGACACGCGTCGCGCCGATCCCGTAGACTGTCCCCTCGACGGAGGTAGTCATGGGCGTACTGGACGGAAAGATCGCGGTCGTCACGGGTGCGAGTCGGGGAATCGGTGCGGACATCGCACGACGCTTTGCGGGAGAAGGCGCGACGGTGGCGCTGACCGCACGAACGACGCAGAGCGGTCAGAGCCCGCTCGAGGGCACGATTCACGAGACCGCATCCCTGATCGAGAACGCGGGCGGCAAGGCCATCCCCATCGCGGCGGATCTGAACAAGCCAGAGGATCGCGAGCGGCTGCTGGCGGAGGTTCGTCAGCAGGCAGGCGATCCCGACATCCTCGTCAACAACGCGGCAGTTACCTACTTCCTCGAGATGGCCACCTTCCCGCGTCGCCGCGCGGACCTGATGTTCGAGGTGCAGGTGATGGCACCGGTGGATCTCGCACAGCGTGTGATCCCGGCGATGCGCGAGCGCGGGGCGGGCTGGATCCTCAATATCTCGTCGGGCGCGGCCCGCCACCCAGAGCGACCCTACACGGGGGGAGTCTTCCACGGCACCGTGTACGGGATGGTCAAGGCCGCGATCGAACGCTTCAGCAGCGGTCTCGCGGCGGAGCTCTATGGTGCAGGCATTGCCGTGAACGCGCTGTCGCCGAACGGGCTGGTCGTGACCCCTGGCGCCAAGTACCACCGCCTGGACGAGGGCCTCCCGAAGGAGCGACTCGAGGCTCCGGAAGTAATGGCGGAAGCGGGACTGGCGCTCTGCAGCGGGGATCCGGCAGAGCTGACGGGCCGCATCGCGTACAGTCAGCCTCTGCTCGACGAGCTGGGTCGTATTCCGCGCCCGCTGTAGCCGGGCCGAGGGGACCACGCCTTGATCCGACTGCTCGTTCTCGGCTCGTTGCTCGTGCTAACGGCGTGCGAGCCTGTCTGGCGCATCCCCGGCGGACGACTCTACGGAGAGGTCGTGACCGAGCCCGTCGCGGACTGGAGCTTCACCGCAGGTGTCACGACCGTAGCGCTGGAGACGCGCCCTGGCTTTCCGCACTCCATCACGGTCGTCTGCTTCATGCATGAGGGGGGGCTGTACCTGCCGTCGTTCAACGTGTCGACAAAGAAGTGGCCGGAGTTCGTGCGCCAGAACCCGAACGTTCGTCTCAAGATCGCAGGAAGCATCTATCCGGGCTACGTCGAGCGGGTCAACTCCTGGGAGCGAGATGCAATCCTCGTCTCGTTCGCGGCAAAGTTCCGTCCAGGGGCGCAGGCACCCCGAAGCGACCAGATCCCCGACTTTGCGTTCTACCGCTTCGAGTCGGGGGCGAGATCGGGCTAGGAGCTGAGGGAGCGCACACCATGGGAGTGGCTTCTGCGTGAACGCGATCCGACAGGTCTCCCGACGCATGCACACCGGACTGCTCGGGGTGTGGCGGCGCCTTGGTCGAGCGGGGCTGCTGTTGCTTACGGGGGAAGAGGCGCTCTCGCGCCGGATCGCTGACCGCGAGACCGAGCTCGCGCGCGCGACCGAGCGGCTCGAGAAGGAGATCGCCGAGCGCGAGGCGTCTCAGGCGAAGCTCGCGCAGCTCGGGCGCCAGCTGCACCTGATTCTCGACTCCGTCGACGAGGGGATCTGCGGGCTTGCCGAGGACGGCACCCTCAGCTTTGTGAGCCCGGCGGCCGGGCGCCTGCTCGGGCGCGGGGTGGAGGAGCTCGCCGGGCGCCCTGGCGCCGAGGCCCTGCCGGGAGTTCCGATCGAGCAGATCCTGAGCGACGGGCGCTCGAGCTCCGGTACCTGCGAGCCCTCGCGGCCCGACGGCGTGTCCAGCTCCCTGCAGTACGTTGTCGTGCCCATCCGCGTGGGTCTGCGCGTGTCCGGAGCCATCGTTGCGCTCCGCCAACCCGAAGCGAGCTCGGTGCGGGCCCGGCAGGTGGACAAGGTCGAGAGTCTCGGGATCATGGCGGCTGGCGTAGCCCACGACTTCAGCAACCTGCTCAGCGTGATCCTCGGCCAGATCTCCCTCGGCCTCGACGAGCTGGGATCGCAGGCTTCGGTACGACCGAATCTGGAGCGCGCCGCGGTGGCTACACGAAAGGCGGCCGAGGTCGCGCAACAGCTCTTCCTCTACGCCGGCCTGGGGGCGTTCGAGTACAGGGACCTGATCCTGAATGATCTCATCCTGGAGAACGTCGGCCTGTTCGAGGGAGCGATCGCTCCGTCGATCGAGCTGCGATCAAAGCTGACTCCAGACCTGCCGTCCGTCGAGGCGGACCCTGGCCAGATGCAGCAGGTGGTGATGAACCTGCTGTTGAACGCTGCCGAGGCGATCGGGCCCGAAGGTGGAATCGTGACGCTCTCCACCGGCACCCGAGAGGTTCGCGCAGGGGAGGTCGGACCTTCGCTCTACACCACCGACCCGCTCGCCCCAGGAAGCTACGTCACGCTCTGCGTGGTGGACACCGGTCGGGGCATGGATGCGGCGAGGCTGGAGAAGATCTTCGATCCGTTCTTCACGACCAAGCCGGAGGGGCGGGGCCTCGGGCTGGCGACAGTTCTCGGCGTGCTGCGCTCGCATCGCGGCGGGATCGAAGTCGAGAGCACTCCCGACTCCGGAGCGGCGATCCGCCTCTTGTTTCCCGAACGACGGGACCAGGCGCAGAGCGCGCAGACGCTCCTGCGACGGGACGCGTGAGCGGGAGGACGAGTATGCGCGCGGCACACGCGGCGGGGCCGCGGCGCTTCGAGCTGAGAGACCTTCCCCTACCGGCGTGCTCAGCGGGGCAGGTGCGGGTCCGCATCGAGGCCTGTGGCATCTGCGGGAGCGATCTGCACCGCTACCACGCGAACCAGATGCCCCCCGACCACACGCCCGGCCACGAGATGGCCGGTGTCATCGATGCGGTCGGGAGCGGGGTCAGCGAGATCGCACCGGGCACACACGTGGTCGTCGAGCCGCTGCGAAGCTGCGGAGCGTGCGAGTACTGTCGTTCGGGCCGCGACTCCATCTGCCGGGACGTGCAGCTGTACGGCTGGCATCTGGACGGCGGGCTCGCCGAGTACATCGCGGTCCCGGAGCATCGCGTCTACCCCGTCGCTGCAGATCTCCGCCCTGAGGTCGCGGCGCTTGCGGAGCCCATCGCGGTCTCGGTCCACGGCCTTGCGCGCGGCGGCTTCGAGTCCGGCCAACGGATCCTCGTGCTGGGGGCCGGGGCGATCGGGCAGGTGACACTGCTGTGCGCGCGAGCGCTCGGCGCATCCGAGGTGTGGATGACCGCGCGCTACGCGCAGCAGGCGGAGGCGGCCAAATCGCTTGGCGCCAAGCGCGTCCTGACCGAGGAGGAAGCCAGTCTGGGCCAGCTCGAGGGACTGGGGCGCAGCGCGGCCTTCGATCTCGTGGTCGAGACTGTCGGCGGCCATGCGGACACCCTCGCAGCCGCCTGCGCCGCAGCGCGACCGGGCGGCGTCGTCAGCGTGCTGGGTGTGTTCGTGGATGCGCCGCCCCTGGATCCGCTACAGGCCCTGTCAAAGGAGCTCGATCTGTGCTGGTCGAACTGCTACCACCGCCCGATCGGTGGACAGGCGGACTTTGAGACTGCCGCCGGGCTCGTGGACACCGAGCGCGAGTCCCTCGCGCACCTGACCACGCATCAGCTCCCCCTTTCCGAGGTGGACCGCGCCTTCGCGATCGCGTCGGACAAGAGGTCCGGGGCGCTCAAGGTCAGCATCTGTCCCTGACTGGGTGACGCGGCTGGCGCCGTGAGGCCGGGCTTTCCTGTCAAGTCGGTGCCGCTCCCGGACGATGAGGACGGCAGGGCCGGTTGCATGTCGCGCAAAGAAAACGAACGCCGCCGCAGTCAGCGACAGAGACGTCGCCTGGACGTGCGCTTCTGGAACGATGAGTTCGAGGGCCGGGGCTTCACCACGAACGTGTCCAACAAGGGCCTGCTGATCGAGACCAGCAAGACCCTGCAGCTCGGCCAGCGCTTCCACCTGGAGATCATCCTGCCCGAGACGAGCTTCTTCGCAGAAGTCGTGGTCGTACGCCGCAAGGTCTACCCGCCGCAGGCCCGCTCGATGTTCAAGCCCACGGTCGGGTTCCGCTTCGTCGGCATCCGCGAGGTCGTGAAGAGCATCTTGTCTCCTGACGTGGCAGCGCCGGGCGCCGGGCTCCGGGTCGATCTCTCGGATCCCGCACATCTCGCGGAGGTCTACGAGCGGGACATCAAGTACGGGGGCCTCCTGGTGTCGACGCCGGAGGAGCCGGAGCTGGACAGCGAGGTCGTAGTCCCATTGATTCTCCCACCGCCCCACGGTCAGATCGAGTGCAGCGGCACGGTCGTCAAGCTGAATCAGGATCCACCCGGCGTTGCGTTGCGCATCGCTGAGGTCGACCAGGTCCGCGGCCGGCTGATCGCGATCATCCGCGACGCCTGAGCCCGAGCCTCGCAGCTCCACGGAGTATGCTCTGTGCATGGCGGACCCTCGTCCCGGTCTGGTAGAGCGGCTGCTCGCGCTCACCCGGCCGACGTTGCTCGGTCCCGCGGACGCACGCGTGCGCCTGTTCGGAGACGGGCTGTGGTACCAGGAACGGACCCTACGCGTGCCTCCGGGCGCACGGATCCCGGCGCGCATGGTGATCGTGCCGCTCTGCGATCGCAGCCTGTTCGTGTGGTCGCCGCTGCCGCTCACGCCCGGGTTGCGCGACGGGCTCGACCAGCTGGGAGCGGTGCGCTTCGTCGTTGCGCCGAACACCTACCACTACTTGTTTCTGGCCGACTTCGTCGCTGCCTACCCCCGGGCCGAGCTCTGGGGGGCGCCTGGCGTCGGGAAGAAGTGCGCAGAGCTCCGCCTGGCCGGTGAGCTCGAGCGAGACCGGGTCGGCGGTTGGTCGAAGGAGCTCGACCAGCAGGTGATCGGGCCGATCGGCGGCTACTGCGAGGTCGCCTTCCTGCACCGGGCGAGCGGAACCCTGCTGCTCGCGGACCTCGGCTTCCATCTGCTCGACCTGCCGCGTCGGTGGGACAGGCTGTTCTGGGGCGTGGTCGCGGATGCGAGCGGGCGCTTCGGTCCCTCGCGCATCATGCGCTCGATCCTGCGTCGCGATCCCGAGCTGGTCCGCGCGTCGCTGCGCAGGATCGCCGCCTGGGACTTCGACCGCATCCTGGTCGCTCACGGAGCCCCGATCGAGAGCGGTGGGCACGAGGCTTTCCTGGAGGCGTACGCGGCCTGGCTCTGAGGCACCCGTCTCGCTCCGGGCCGTAGCCCCAGCGACGGGCGCCAGGCGGTCACGAGCTAGGCCCCGGTGAGGCGCGGCAGGACGTCGCCGATCGAGCCTCGAATCACCGCGTCGGCGAGGTGATCCATCTCCGTCGGCTCGGCGTTTAGGATCACGACCCTGGCACCCGATCGCTTCGCAATCGGTACGACCCCGGCGGCCGGGTAGACGGAGAGGGTCGACCCGATCGCCAGCAGCAGGTCACAGCTCTGGGCCACGCGCTCCGAGCGCGTCAGATCCTCGGGGACCAGGCTCTGCCCGAACGAGATCGTGGCGGACTTCAAGATGCCGCCGCAGGTCCGGCAGGCAGGATCGGCTTCGCCGGCCCGGACGCGCTCGAGCACGCGCTCGATCGGCCCTTGCTCGCCGCAGCTCATGCACGTGAAGGCGTGAATCGTGCCGTGGATCTCGATCATCCGCGACTCCGAAATTCCGGCGTCCTGATGGAGGCCGTCCACGTTCTGGGTGATCAACGCCAGGAGCTTCCCCCGACGCTCGAGCTCGACCAGCGCGATGTGTCCAGCGTTGGCTTTCGCCCCGCGCTTCGCGCCGGCGGCTTGGTTCTGCCAGCTCTGCTTTCGCATCTCGGGCTCTGCCATGTAGTTCTGGAGGGTGGCCATCCGCTCCGCGCCCGGGTTCTTGGTCCACACGCCCTGGGGCCCGCGGAAATCGGGGATGCCGGAGTCGGTCGAGATACCGGCGCCCGTCAACACGACCACGCGCTCCGCCGCTTCGATCCAGGGTCGAACCGCTGCCACTCCTCGATCGTTCTCAGCCTCGAGATAGATCACGCCGCCCCCTCCGAGGACTCAGCGGAAAATGCTGCGAACTCTCGCCGGGAAGAGTTCGATCTAGCCGATCCGGGCACTCTGTCCACCATCTACTGGGAGAATCACGCCCGTGATGAAGCGCGCCTCGTCGGACGCCAGGAAGAGCGCGGCGTACGCAACGTCCCAGGCGGAACCCATCTTTCCGCCGAGCGGGACCTGCGCATCGCGGCTCTTGATGAGCTCTTCGCGGGAGATGTCGCGCGCCTGAAGCAGACCCTCGATCGCCATGGGCGTGTGCATCAAGCCAGGCATGATCGCGTTGGCACGGATACCGTACCTGGCTCCGGAAGTCGCGATCGCGTGCGTGAGAGCGTTGACACCCGCCTTCGAGACCTTGTAGGCGACCATTCCAGCAGCGGCCACCGCGGCGATGGACGAGATGTTCACGATCGCGCCGGAGCGCTGCTCCCGCAGCGTCGGCAGCACGTGCTTGCAGCTCAGGAACATTGCCTTCAGGTTGACGTCGAGAATGCGGTTCCACGCCTCCTCGCGGAGGCGGGTGACGCCCGCGTCTCCCTCTCCGATGCCCACGTTGTTGTGGAGGATGTCGATTCGCCCGTACTCCTTCACACACGCTGCGGCCATGGCCTCGCAGCTCGACGCGCTGGTGATGTCGGCTTCGAAGCAGAAGCACTCGCCCCCTTCGTCCCGGATCAGTTTCTCGGTTTCGCTGGCGGAGTCGAGGTCGCGGTCCACGAGCATGACCCGCGCCCCTTCCCGCGCGAACAGGATGGCAGTAGCGCGCCCGTTCCCGATCGTCTCCCCTGGGGTCTGACCGGCGCCCACGACGATCGCAGCCTTGCCCTCGAGCCTCACTCCTACAGTGTACCTGAACTGGCTCGAGCGCCTGTTTCAGCGCGCCATGAAACAGCTGCGGCAGCCGTGGCAGAAAGCCCGTCGCTCCTCGAAGGCTCGGCCCGGACTGGGAGTCCGAACGAACAGACCGCGAGACGTTCGCGAGCTTCCGATGGGAGAAACAGAAATGCGTAGATTGATTCGACCGGGACTGTTGTTCTCCGTGGTGCTGCTTTGCGCGGCTGCCACACCGGGCGAGGCTGCCGCCGAACACGGCGCCCCGTACATCCAGATCGGCGCCACGCGCGATGGCAGCTTCCACCTGAGGCTCGGACATCCCGACATCGCGTACCCACGGGTCGCCAGGGCGGAGCACCGCCGCGACCGGCGACTGGTCGCGCAGCGGGAACGCCTGAGTCGCGCCTCGCAGCGGGCGTTGCGCGCTGGTGAGTTCCGCAGAGCACGACGGCTGTTCCTGCGTGCTGCCCGCGTGGAGGCGAGGAGACGGGGGAGGACGCTCCACCACTACGAATGGAGCGACGACCTGGGCCGCAGGCGTCGACGCTAGCCTCGCTTGTGCGGACCGTTGTGTACGGGTGCAGCGACGGTGCTAGGATGTCCGTGAGCGAGCCGTCGGGTGCGGCTCCGGAGATCCGCCTACAATGTTCGTCACGGGAGCCACCACTGGGAGCAGAAGAGCAAGCCCGCCCGACGGGACGCTCGGAGTGAACATGCGGCGCCCACCTACTTCATGTAGGGACCGGATCTCCGAACGGCCGCGCCCGTCGCTCGCTCACGAATAACCGCATGAGCTACGCCGGCACGCGCCGCATCCTGGATGCGGACAGCCACCTCATGGAGCTTCCAGACTTCCTGCCCGCACACGCAGACCGGGCTACTCGGGAGCGCCTCCACCAGGTCATCGGCGGGGGCGAATCGTTCGGGCTCGACGACGTCGAGCTCCTGCGGGGAGCCGGACCTCCCGCACACACACCGCAGGTGGTGGACGAGCTGCTGGCGCGCGGTGACGATCTGCTGCGTGGTCCCAAGTGGTACGCCGCCCTCGGAGCCTTCAACGGCGCGGAGCGTGGCCGGGCACTCGATCTGCTGGGCTTTGAGCGACAGGTGATCTTCTCTTCGTTCACGGCCACGCAGATCTTCGGTGCCGAGGACAGGGAGCTCGGATACAGCGCTGCGCGGGCGCACAACCGGGCGATGGGCGAGTTCTGCTCCGCCGATGCTCGGCTGCTCGGCGTTGGCCTTGTCATGCTGGATGACGTTCCCGCTGCGCTGGCAGAAGTCGATGCGGCGCTCGAGGCCGGGATCGGCGCGCTCTGGATTCCCGCGCGCGCGCCAGGCGGGCGCTCGCCGGGCCACCCGGAGCACGACCCGTTCTGGGAGCGTCTCGCCGCGGCGCGCCTTCCGTTCATCCTGCATGTGGGCAGCGCGCCCCTCTCGATCGCTCCCGAGTGGATGAACGACGGGCACCCGGAGTGGCGGAGCGCTCGCGGCGGGCCCGAGGTGATCGGGTCGAAGGATCTGAGCGTGATCTATCAGCCCTACGAGCGCTTTCTTTCGGTGCTCGTTCTGGACGGAGTGCTCGAACGCTTTCCCGGACTGCGCGGAGGCTGCATCGAGGTTGGCGCCGGCTGGGTACCGGCCATGCTCCGTCGTCTGGACCATGCAGTGGAGATCTGGTCGCGCTCCGAGCCGCAGCTGGGAGAGATGGGGCGCCGCCCATCCGAGCAGATCCGCGAGCAGCTTCGCTTCACCCCCTACGCGTTCGAAGACGTGGGTCAGCTGATCCGCGAGTCCAACGACGAGCTCTATCTGTTCTCGAGCGACTACCCGCACGCCGAGGGCGGAAGGGACCCGCTGGCGCGCTTCGAGCGCTCGCTCGGGGACCTGGGAGACCAGACCCGGGAGCGCTTTTACGCCGGCAACCTCGAGCACCTGCTCGACGGCTGACGGCCACCGCTCCCAACGCGCTCAGCGCGGAGCGTTGGGCGTGTGAAAGACGATCTCCAGCCGACGGTTCTCCCTGCGCGCCTCGTCGCTCTGGCCCCAGGCGACAGGGCGAGTGTGCGCGAAGCCCGTAGCGCGGAGCCGCGCCGGATCGAGCTTGCCGGGACCGGTCAGGTGGAGCACGCCTGCGACCGCGCGCGCCGTCGACAGGTGCCAGTTCGTCGGAAACTGGGCGCTGCGAATCGGCACGTCGTCGGTGTGTCCTTCCACAGAGATCAGCTGGTCGGAGCTCTCCGCGAGGACGGCGATCTCGTCGAGCAGCGTCATCGCGCCCAGTCGGATCTCGTCCGACCCGGACTCGAACATGAACGAGCCCTCCATGCGCAGGGTGAGCCCGCGATCCGTGTACACGCTTCGCACCAGCCCCTGGAGCTCGGCGCGCTCCGTCAGCTCGCGCATGCCGCGCGCGAGCTCGGGATTTCCTGTGGGCAGTTCCGCGGCCGGCTCCGAGGGAGGCGGCACGAGGGTGTCCTGGCCAGAAAGCTCCACCGGTACCGACGTGGCCGCGTCCCACGGCCCCGGATCGACCCGGACCGCGCCGAAGGCCTCTTCCATCGAGCCCAGCATGTCGCGGAACTTGACGATGTCGATCGAGGCAAAGGAGAGCATGAGCACGAAGAAGCAGAGCAGGAGAGTCATCATGTCCGCGAAGGTGGCCATCCAGGCCGGTGCTCCCGCAGCCGGCAGCGTCTCCTCCGTCTCGAAGCTCTCCTCGCTCACCGTCGGTCCTGCCCCCCGTCTGGGCTCGACGCCTGGCGCTGTCTGGGAGCGAGGTACGCATCGAGATGCGTCTGGGTCAGGTTCCTGTTGTGGCGACAGATGACCGACTCGATGCCGGCGATGACGAGATTCCTGCGCAGCAGCTCCTCTTTCGTGCGCGCTTCGAGCTTCTCCGCGATCGGGCCGAAGACCAGGAATGCCAGCACTGCGCCGTAGAAGGTCGTGAGCAGCGCCACCGCCATGGCCGGCCCGATCGAGGCGGGATCATCCAGCGTCTGCAGCATGTTCACGAGGCCGATCAGAGTGCCGATCATGCCCATCGACGGCGCGGTCGAAGCCATGAATCGAAAGACCTGCTGCCCGCTCTGGTGTCGGCCCAGGAGCGAGGCCGCGTCGCGGCGCAGGTTTGAGACGACGAAGTCCGCGTCGAGCCCGTCGATCGCCATGACCAGGGCGCGGGCGAGAAAGGCATCCTTTACCTCGACCTCCTCCAGGGCGAGTACGCCGTCCTTGCGGGCGAGCTCGCAGAGCTCGTGGAGCTTGCAGACGAGCTCCTCGATGGGGGGGAGCCGAAACAGGAACGCCTGCTTCGCGACACTGAATGCGGCGAGCACGCTCCGTAGCTTCTGCTTGATCAGCGTCGCGGCGATCGTGCCTCCGATCACGACCAGGGCGCCGGGAAGGTTCATGAACGCCGTCAGCGAACCGTCGAGGAGGATGGCCCCGACGATCAGGCCGAAGCCCAGCACGATGCCGATGATGGTGGCGAGGTCCATCGCCGCTCTCTATCGGCGCGACGGGGCCCGATCTGACCCGCGTGAGCAGCGCCCGCGGAGCCTGCGCAGACCGGACCCGATGCGGTAGGATCGGGACCACCAGTCAAGGAGGAGAACATGACCGCGCCCGTCGCTCTCGTTACCGGAGCCAGCCGCGGCATTGGCAAGCAGCTCTGCATAGATCTGGCGGGAGCGGGCTACGATGTCGTCTGCGCGGCGCGCTCCACGAGCGCCCATCCGTCCAAGCTGCCTGGATCCATCGACGAGACCGCGAAGCTCGTCGAGGAGACCGGACGTCGGGCGATGGTGGCTCCGCTCGACGTGCGGGACGAGGAAGGCGTGAACGCGCTGACCCAGCGCGTGTACGCGGACTGGGGACGCTGCGATCTGCTCATCAACAATGCCGCCGTCGCCCCACCAACACCGGCGCTCGAGGACACGACCAAGCGCTGGCGACTCGGCGTTGACGTGAACCTGAACGGCCCCTTCTACCTGATGCACGCGATCTGCCCCCGCATGATCGAAGCGGGCGAGGGTCGGGTCATCAACGTCTCGTCCGGCGCGGCTTTGAGTCCCGAGTTCGAGAGGGCGAACTACACCGCCACCAAGCTCGCTCTCGAGGGTATGTCTCAGTCGCTGGCCGTATCACTCGCGAACAAGGTGGCCGTCAACGTGCTGCGGCTCGAGCTCAATGTCTGGAGCGAGGGCTACACGGACACGCTGGCCGACATGTCGACCATGGAGTTCGAGCACCCGGTGATCATGTCGGATGCCGCCCTCTGGATCGCACGCCAGCCGATCGATTACACGGGTCACGTGCTCACGATCGGCGAGCTCAGGGACAAGGGCGTGGTCCGGGGCGTGACTCCCTACAAGGACTTCCAGGCGAGCTGACGCGGTGTCACCTCCGCAGGAGCTCCCGGGCCCTGCGGGCCATGCGTAGCAGGCCCGCCTCCGGGAGGATCTCGTCGGCGCGCTCCTGCGCGAACCAGCGCAACTCGATCGACTCGTCGCTCACCCGCAGCCCTTGGTCCACTGCCGCGACCAGCAGGTAGCGGATGTCGTGGTGCAAGTGCGCGGGCTCCCCTCCGCTCGCAGGCACCAGGTGCACGTCGACGTCGAGCGGGAGATCCACGCCGTCGCTCGAGTGGACGCCGAGCCGGGTCAGTCCTGACTCTTCTCGGGCCTCGCGCAGCGCCACCCGCAGCGCATCCGGATCACCGTCCGAGTGTCCTCCGAGCTGCAGCCAGCGGTCGAATTTCCTGTGATGGGTGAGCAGAAACTTCGAGTGGTCGGGCGAGACGATCCAGGCCGAGCCCGTGACATGGCCGTCCTGACAGCTGCGTTCGAAGCAGTCCGCGTGGACGCGGACGAACTGGCGCACGTGATCGACCCGGACCCGGTCGTCTGGATGGACCGTGAGATAGCGTTCGAGCTGGTCGAGCAGAGGCTTGCGATGCATCGGACCTCACGGATCATAGCAGCGCCGGAAGGGCACCGGAGCTGAGATAGAGAAGCAGTACCTGTCGCAATTTGTCAGGTAGATCAAACAGTTACGTTGACATCCTGCATGCTGCGCCGCATCCTCGCAGCACGACGCCAGATACTCGCAAGGGGGAGGGTGATGCAGGGCAGTCCCGAAGTGATCGAGGCGCTGAACGCGGTGCTGACCGCGGAGCTCACGGCCATCAACCAGTACTTCATCCACGCGAAGATGAACGAGAACTGGGGCTACTCGAAGATCGCCGAGAACAAGAAGTGCGAGTCGATCGGGGAGATGAAGCACGCGGACCACTTGATCCAGCGCATCTTGTTCCTGGAAGGGATCCCGAACATGCAGCGCCTCTCCCCCATCCGTGTCGGCGAGAGCGTGCCCGAGCAGCACCGCTCGGACCTGGAGCTGGAGAAGGATGCCGTCAAGCGTCTGAACGAGGCGATCGCGATCTGCCGCGACAACGCGGACAACGGCACGCGCGAGCTCCTGGAGGAGATCCTGCACGACGAGGAGGAAGGGCTCGACTATCTCGAGGCCCAACTCGGCATCATCGAGGAGATCGGCAAGGAACGTTACCTGGCCGAGCAGATGTGATCGGGCGAGGCCGGCTCGTGCTACCCTTTTCGGGGTGAGCTACGTCGACGCGGAGCAGGTGAGGGAGCTGTCCGGGACGTACGGCACGCCGCTGTACGTGTACGACGCGGGCCTGATCCGCGATCGCATCGAGCGTCTGCGCGGGTTCGACGTGGTCCGGTTTGCGCAGAAGGCGTGCTCCAACCTTCACATCCTGCGGTTGATGCGCGCCGAGGGAGTGCTCGTTGACGCCGTCTCGCTCGGCGAGCTCGAGCGCGCGGTGCGAGCTGGCTACACCGGAGAGGGTGACCGGCCCGGCGTGGTCTACACGGCGGACATCGTGACGGAGCAGGCGCTCGATCGCATTGTGGAGCTCGATGTGCCGCTCAACGTCGGCTCTGCCGACAGTCTGGAGCAGCTCGGTCGACGCAAGCCCGGGCACCGCGTCTGGCTTCGCGTGAACCCGGGCTTCGGACACGGCCACAGCCGCAAGACGAACACGGGCGGCGAATGGAGCAAGCACGGGATCTGGCACGAGCACCTCGATGAGGCGGCTCGCCACATCGAGAAATACAGGCTCGACCTGCAGGGTCTTCACATGCACATCGGTTCGGGCACGGACTTCGAGCATCTGAAGCGGGTCTGTGAGGCGATGGTCGAGCAGGTGCGGGCGCTCAACCTGGATCTGCGGGCGATCTCCGCGGGCGGCGGGCTGCCCATTTCGTACCGCGAGAGCGATCCGCCACTGGACACGCAGGCTCTCTTCTTGCTCTGGCACGCGGCGCGCAAGCGGATTGAGGCGAGCCTCGGGCACGCGATCTCGCTCGAGCTAGAGCCGGGGCGTTACCTGGTCGCCGAGGCCGGGCTTCTCGTCGCGGAGGTTCGCGCCACCAAGCGCATGGGCCCGAACCGCTTCGTGCTGGTGGACGCGGGCTTCGACAACCTGATGCGGCCGGCCATGTACGGCAGCTACCACGAGATGAGTGTGGTCACCCGCGCGGGCTCACTCGCAACCGGGCCCACGGAGCCGACGGTGGTGGGCGGGCCGTTGTGCGAGTCGGGAGACGTGTTCACGCAGGTTGAAGGGGGCGTCGTCGTTCCACGCGATCTTCCTGCGGCGACGGTCGGAGACCTCGTCGTGTTTCACGACGCTGGCGCCTACGCCGCATCGATGGCCAGCAACTACAACTCGCGGCCACTCGCTCCGGAGCTACTGATCGACGGACGAGAGGTTCGGCTGATCCGGCGCCGCCAGACGATCGAAGATCTCTTGGAGCTGGAAGAGCTCTAGGCAGGAGCTAGGCCGCAGCCTCGGTCGGGTCCCTGGTCTCGTAGGCCAGGGTCTCGCCCTCGGAGCGGGCGATGACTGCGGCACCGATGCTGTCGCTCGTGATGTTCACCATCGTGCGATACATGTCGAGCGGGCGATCGACGGCTAGCATCAAACCCACGAGTGCGTACGCCGCCGGGCTCCCGAGCCCCACCGCCTCGAGGACGATGAAGATCATTACCAGCCCGGCGGACGGGATGCCCGCGGCGCCGATCGAGGCGAGGAGCGCCGTGATCACGACCACCACCTGTTGGGTCAGGTCCAGGTCCACCCCGAGGGCCTGGGCGATGAACAGCGCGCCCGCGCACTCGTACAGGGCGGTGCCATCCATGTTGATCGTCGCCCCCATGGGGAGAACGAAGCTGGTCACCCTGTTCGAGACACCTGCGTTCTTCTCGATGCAGGCCATGGTCACTGGCAGCGTGACGGATGAGGAGCTGGTGGAGAAAGCCGTCGCCATGGCAGAGCCCATGGCTCTGTAGTGAGCGGCCGGACTGACGCGGGTGAGCAGGTAGAAGATCGCGGGCAGGACCACGAGGATGTGAAGTGTGAGGCCCAATGCGATCGTGATCATGTACTTGCCGACCTGCGCGATTACACCAAAGCCCACATTGCCCACAGCGGTGACGATGAGCCCGAAGACGCCGATCGGAAGGAACCGGATCACGACGCCCGTCAGCTTCATCATCGCCTCGAAAGCGGAGGCGAAGAAGTCCCTGAGGGTGGTTCCGCCTTTGCCGTGCATGGTGCCAATCGTGGCGCCGAAGAAGATGCAGAAGAAGATCAGACCGAGGATGTCCATGGAGGCAGCCGCCTCGATCGGATTGAGCGGGATCATTCGAATGATGATCTCGGCGAGGGAGCCGGGCGTCTCCAGGTCCTCCGGTCGGATCTGCTCGATACTCGGAGCCTCGAGGCCAGCGCCAGGCTGGATGAGATTGCAAAGGGTGAGCCCCAACAAGACGGCCGCCAGGCTCGTCGTCGCGTAGTAGACGATCGTCTTCGCGCCGAGGCGACCGAGGCTCCGAGCGTCCCCGATCGAGGCCACTCCGCTCACTATGGAAGTGAAGATCAACGGCACGATGATCATGCGCATCAGACGCATGAAGATCTCACCCAGGGACACGACGAACGGAACCGCACCGAAGAGCGCGGCAAACGCCGCACCTAGGGCCATCGCGATCAGCACCTGCCAGTGCAGCTGCAGCTTCACAAGCTCACCTCGCCGGGGCTTCCGTTACTCAATACCACACACCAGGAGCGAGCCCCCAGACCTGTGGAGCCAGGTCGCGGCTCCAGCGTACCAACGCGAGTGCGACCAGCATGAGTCCTTCCAGGCGGGTCAGGCGCCAGCCCGTGCGCATGAACAGAAGCACGAAGGCGACCATCATCGTCATCATGACGACACCCGGCGTCGCGATCGGGTTCACCTGAAGCGGGTGGAGAAACGCAGCCAGCCCCAGCACGCCGAGCAGGTTGAACAGGTCGCTGCCGATCAGGGTTCCCGCGATCAGTCCCGTGCGGCCCCGGCGCGCCGCTGCGATCGACGTGGCGAGTTCGGGCAACGAGGTTCCGCCAGCCACAATGGTGACTCCGATCTTCCATTCGGAGAGGCCCACGCGCGCTGCGAGTGCCGACGCCGACTGCACCAGCATGTGGGCCCCGCCGATCACGGCGCCCAGCCCGATCACGAGCATGATGAAGTCGATCGCGGTTGCCCTCTCGAGCGAGACCTCCTCCTCTTCGTGCGCAGGGTCGGCCCTGCGCAGGGTGAGGAACAGCATGTACCCGACCAGGAGCGAGACCATCAAGACACCCTCCCCGCGCGAGAGTAGGTTGTCGCCCAGCAGTACGAGCAGCAGCGTCGCGGCCAGGAGCAGGACCGCGGTGTCTCGCATGACGAGGCTGCGCGTCGTGGGAATGACGGTGAACAGCGCGCAACCTCCCAGGATGAAGCCGAGGTTGAAGATGTTCGAGCCAACCACGTTTCCCACGGATATATCGGGTTGCCCGTTCAGGGCCGCGACCAGGGTCACGACAATCTCCGGGGCGGAGGTTCCGAGCGCGACGATGGTGGTGCCGATCAACGCATCGGACACGTTGATGCGCCGCGCGATGCGGCAGGCCGAGACCACCGTCCACTCTGCCCCCTTCCAGAGCAGGGCGGTTGCAACGAGCAGGAGCCCGAGGCTTATCAGCGCCTGCGAGCTCATCCCTTGCGTGACTCGCGCCTCTTCTCGAGCTCGGAACGGACCCGCTCGGGCTCGTAGCGCTCCCGATCCCGCGCCCTCTTTCGCTCTAGAGCCTCGCGTAGCTCAGGTCGCGAGATGGCCAGGATCCGACCTGCGAGAATGGCGGCGTTCTCTGCGCGATTGATTCCGACCGTCGCGACCGGAGTGCCGGGGGGCATCTGAGCGGAGGCCAGCAGCGCATCCACTCCGCTGAGCGGCCCAACCGCGAGGGGCACGCCGATGACGGGGAGCAGGGTGTGTGCGGCGGCCACTCCCGCCAGCTGAGCCGAGAGACCAGCCAGAGTGATCAGTACCCCGACGCCCTCCTTCTCCGCGTTCTTCGCGCACTCGGCCGTGGCCTCCGGCGTGCGGTGGGCCGACAGCACGCGGATCGCGCTCTGGATCCCGAGCTCGTCCAGTGTGTTCTCGCAGTCCAGCGCGAGATCGAGGTCGCTCGGACTTCCGCACAGGATCAGGACCGTTTGCGCAGCTTCGCTCGAACTCATGCACGTCTCCCGTCGAGAGGCTCCGAGGCAGCAGCACGCTACCCGGCCCCGGGCTCAGAGTCGAGCGCAGCGGGCTCAGAGTCGAGCGCGGCCGGGAGCGCCGGGCGTGAAGGCTGGAGAGGCGGGTGGTGCGCCGCTTTAGCCCTGGCGGGCTGGCGTGGTACGTCCGCCCGCAGGCTCGCGGTAGGTGATGAAGCCGTGCGTTGGATCGTACGGCGAGACGCCACATTGCACGCGGTCTCCCAGGATGACCCTGATGTGGAAGCGGCGCATGCGACCAGAGAGCTGCGCCGTGATCACGTGTCCGTTCTCGAGCTTCACTCGGTAACGGCCACCCCCCAGGATCTTCTCTACCTGACCGCTGACCTGAACGAGGTCCTTCTTTGACATCCACTCTCCGCTGGCGATTTCCGGGCTGCGCCCTGCTGGCGCGGGCGCATTATAGCCGCCCGGTCGATCGGGACCCAGAGCCCCAAGCCATGGAGCTGGCCTTCAGCCGTCCAGGGACTGCTCGGAAGACGGCGGGTCGATCGAGAGCAGCCCGGGTGCGGCCTCGGTCTGGATCGTGGTGTGCTCGATGGCGTATTGCTGATGGAGCAGCTGGTGAGCGGCACGGCGTACGCCCTCGCCATCGGCTCCGGCCTCGAGGTCGATGTGCGCGCTCATCGCCGGGAATCCGGCCGTGACCGTCCAGATGTGGAGATCGTGCACTGCCAGCACCCCCGGCAGGGCCAAGACGCGTCCGGCGATCTCCTCCAGGTCGAGGTGCCTAGGTGTCCCCTCGAGAAGAATGTCGACGGACTCCAGGATCAGACGTGCGGCGCTGGCGACGAGGAGCGCCGCGATAAAGAGCCCGGCGAGTGCGTCCGCCGCGTGCAGGTCCCAGAGCAAGAGACAGAGCGCCGCTCCGATCGCCGCGAGCGACCCCAGCGCATCTCCGATCACGTGGAAGAACGCCCCGCGCACGTTCAGGTTCTCGCGCGCTGACGGAGCCAGGAAGATGGCGGAGGTGACATTCGCGAGCAGGCCGATCACGGCCACGGCCAGCATCGGCCCCGCGGCGATGTCCTGCCGCTCCCCCAGGCGCGAGATCGACTCGAACGCCACCGCCACGCTCACGCCTCCCAGCAACAGGCCGTTGGCAAGTGCCGCCAGGATCTCCACTCGCCCGTACCCGTAGCTCTTCTGGGCGGTGCGGGGCCGCTCGCTCATCCAGGCCGCGAAGAACGCAATCCCGAGCGCTCCAGCGTCGGTGAGCATGTGCCCCGCATCCGCAAGCAATGCGACCGAGCCCGTAAGCCAGCCGCCGATCGCCTCCAGGATCAGCACCAGACTCGTCAAGGCGAACGCGATGCGAAGTCGGCCCCGGATGGTGGAGCCCGGCGTGGGTGAGTGCGAGTGGGCGTGGTTCATGCGGAGTACGCCGCAAGCCTGACCCTTGAGCCCGCGCGGCACAAGCGGCCACGACTGTCCATCGGAGTCCGACTAGAATGGGACCTTCGGACGGAACGGGAGAAAGACATGTCGCTCTGGATGTTCCCGACCATGGTCATTGCCGCGCTGCTCACGATCCCGCCCCTCGGCGCGTTCCTTGGACTCTGGGGGCCCCTCGGCGGCTTCTACCCATTCTTCATCGCGATTTTCCTGTCGCTGCTGACGGCCATCACGCTGGCCGCCGCGGCGGCCTTCGCCACGGTGACCGCCAAGCCGTGGCGCGGCTCCGCTGTCAAAGGGGCCACGCTGCCGCTCCTGGTTCTGGTCGCGGTCTTTCTCTCGCGGCCCGGCAACGTCGGGATCAACGACATCTCGACGGACCTCGAGGAGCGCCCTCTTTTCACCCTCGACGTGGCGGCCGCCCCGGGGGCGACCCTGCAGACCGAGGAGCCCCTGGCCTACTTTGCCGAAGTGCAGCGCGAGCACTATCCGGCGGTGAAGCCCGTTCTGCTGGCCGAACCTCCGGCCCAGGTTTTCGACAGGGTCCTGGCAACGGCCCGGGCCATGCCCCGCTGGCAGGTGACACGACAGGAGCCCGCCAGCGGTCGGATCGAGGCCATCGCCAGGAGCCGCATCTTCCACTTCGTGGACGACGTCGCGATCCGGATTCGGCCGGAAGGTCTCGGCTCGCGAGTCGACATGCGTTCCCGTTCGCGCGTGGGGCAGGGCGATCTCGGCGCGAACGCGCGGCGGATCCTCGCGTTTCAGGCGGCCCTCGCGGACTAGCTGGGCTTTGCCTCGAGCGCGGCGTCAATCATCGCGCTCATGCCCTCGACCGTCCTCACCCGCACCTTCTTGCCGTTGACGTAGAGCGTCGGCGTGCCGCGGACGTCGACCTCGGTCCCGTTGCGATAGTCCGTGGTGACGAGACTGTCATAGGCCGCCTTGTTCGCCTCCATGTCGCGATTAAAGCGCTCCATGTCCAGGCCTGCCTTCTCGGCGTACTCCTGGATCTTGGCGGCGTCGAGGTCGCTGACGGCTTCAAACAGGACGTCATGCATTTCCCAGAACTTGCCCTGCTCCATGGCCGCGAGCGAGGCGATCGCCGTCGGCCTGGCCGCCTTGTGGAAGCTCAGCGGGAAGTGCTTGTACACGAGTCGCACGTCATCCGGGTACTTCTCGAGGACCGCTTCCAGGATCGGCTGGGCGCGCGCGCAGAAGGGACACTGGAAGTCGGAGTACTCGACGATGGTGACTGAGGCGTTCGGATTGCCCCGGATGGGCGCCTTGCCGACCTCGATCGTGTAAACGCGATCGAACTCCTCCTCGGGTCGCTGGGCCCGCGCCTGCGCCGTTGGGAGTTTCTTTTCCATCGCGATGAGCCGCTCGAGGATATCCGCCTGCACCCGTTTGATCTCCTGCAGATCAGCGGCGGACCCCGCTGGCTGGCAAGCCGCCGTGCCGAGCAGCAGGGCCAGGACTGCGACTCTGGCGAGAACGTTGTGCATGCGGGAAACCTCCGATTCGGTGCAATCCCTGCGCGGGAACACGCAAAACTCCAGGTCTCTCAACGAGAGATCAGGGTGCAACTTTATTTCCTCCGACGCCGCCCCGCCAGCCAGTGCGCTGGGGCGCTGGGGTCGTTTGACCGCGATTTCGAGCGCGCGATAGACTCGTCCGTCGGCCTAGGAGATGTCCCCCCAATGAACTTTGGCTTCACAGAAGAGCAGGAATTCCTCCGCACCACGGCTCGTGAGTTCCTGGAGAACGAGTGTCCGTCGACCATCGTCCGCGAGCTGATGGAGGCCGAGCCCGGCTATTCGCCGGACATGTGGAAGAAGATGGCAGAGCTCGGCTGGACCGGACTGCTCATCCCCGAGGAGTACGGGGGTGCGGAGCTTGGCTTCGTCGACCTCGTGGTCATCCTCGAGGAGATGGGCCGAGCCGTGCTGCCCTCGCCCTTCTTCGCGAACCTGCTCGGTACGCTCGCGGTCCTCGACGCGGGCAACGAGCCCACGAAGAAGGAGCTCCTGACCGATGTCGCCGCCGGCAACCGCGTTCTGAGCTTCGCGATCACCGAGGCGGCAGGGACGGAGCAGGCGAACGACGTCGCGACGCGCGCGGAAGGGACCGGCGACGGCTATCGGCTGAGCGGCACCAAGCTGTTCGTGCCCGACGCCCAGAACGCCGACACGCTGATCGTCGCCGCTCGCAGCGGCGGTGAGGGCGAGGCGGGTATCTCGCTTCTGCAGGTCGACAAGGGCGCTGCCGGCCTGGCGATCACCCCCCTTCAGTCCATGGATATGACCCGCCGCCTCGCGGAGGTGACCTTCGACGGGACTCCAGCAAAGCTGCTCGGCAGGCTCAACCAGGGCTGGTCGACCTGGGAGAAGGTCCGGACGGGTGCGCTCGTGGCGCTCTCGGCGGAAGCCGTCGGCGGCGCCCAGAAGGTGTTGGACGACTCCGTCGCGTACGCCAAGGAGCGGATCCAGTTCGGCAAGCCGATCGGCGTGAATCAGGCCATCAAGCACAAGTGCGCGGACATGCTGATCGAGGTCGAGTCCTCCAAGTCGATCACGTACTACGCCGCCTGGGCGTACTCCGAGGGCATTGGCGAGGCGCCGCTCGCGGCGTCGATGGCCAAGGCCTATACCAGCGATGCGTACCGTCACTGCTCAGCGGAGAACATCCAGATCCATGGCGGGGTCGGCTTTACCTGGGAGTACGACTGTCACCTCTACTTCAAGCGCGCCAAGGCGATCGAGGTGACCTTCGGGGATCCCACGCAACACCGCGAACGGGTCGCCCAGCTCCTGAACATCTAGCCGGTGTTCAGCGCCTCCAGGGCGGCGCGGCGTAGGGGAGCGGGGTCTGGGGCTCGGCCGCACCACAAGCGGAGCTGCTCTCGGGCCTGGTGGACGAGCATGTCGAGGCCATCCTGGGTCCGGCAGCCGCGGGTCCGCGCTTCGCGCAGGAGGCGCGTCTCGAGCGGTCGGTAGACCGTGTCGAAGACGAGGGTGCCGGGGGCCAGGCGCTCCGCTTTGACCGGGGTCGTGTCCGCGTTGGGATCCATCCCGAGCGGGGTTGTGTTGACCAGCAGATCCCAGGGGTCGTCGAGCGTGCCTACGCTCGCCCCGAGCTCCGCGGCGAGCCGTTCCGCCCGCTCTGTGCTGCGGTTCACAACGGTGACTTCGAGCTCCAGCGCGCGAAGCGCGTAGACCACCGCTCGTGCGGCTCCCCCGGCGCCTACGACGGTCGCGCGCTTGCCTGGCCAATCCTCCAGGGCGTCCAGCGTCTTGCGTACACCCAGCCAATCGGTGTTGTCGGCCACGATCTCGTCTCCAACACGTGTCAGTGTATTCGCGGCGCCGATCCGCCGCGCGTGCTCGCTCGCGCGATCGGCGAGTGCGAGCACGGCTTCCTTGTGCGGGAGCGAGACCGAGAGCTGGCGGATTCCGAGCGCGCGCATGCCTGCAATAGCGGCAGCGAGATTCTCACTCGTCACGTCGAAGGCCAGGTACCGCGCGCGGATACCCAGCGCATCGTACGCAGTTTGGTGTAATAGGGGAGACAGCGTGTGGCCGGCGGGGTGCAAGACGATCCCGCAGAGGACCGGCAGTTCGGTGTCCGCGCGGCTCACGGAGTCGAGTGTAGCAACCGCAGCGTCTGGCCCGCGGCCCGCACGAGCCAGGGGCCGAAGCCCGAGCCGTGAAAGGACATGCAGGCCTCGTAGCTACCGGCCGCGTAATCCTGCTCGGTGACCGCGTAGCCGATCCAGTCGTTCGCGTGGGCGATCACGAACGCGTCGAGGCCTGGATCCACCTGAGCTCGGATCTCGTCCCCCAGGCCAGAGACCGGCTCGGCGGGGAGTGCGAGCAGCACGGCGCGTCCGACCCGAACCGCCACGATTGGCACGCTGCGGGAGAGTTCGCGGTCGAGCGCTCGTCGGCTCAACGGGCCGAGCCACCAGAGCGGACAGAAACGACGCAGGTCTGACGGCGGGGCCTGGACCACGGACTCGACCGCCTGCAGCTCCGCCCGTCCCGACGGCGGCAGCTCACCGAGCCCCGCGAGGACCGCCCGACCCAGCGCTGCGCCGATCTCGTTCGCCTGCGCGCGCTGCGCTTCCAGCGTATCTGGCCAGAGCGGGCCCAGGCTGCTCGTGGGCGCCTGATCTCCCAGCGGACCGGGCACGAACAGCGCGCGCCAGCCTCGCTCCTCGAGCCAGGCGCGCGAACGACCGGGGAAGTCGGCCGAGTACCAAAGGGAGCTCGGCGGGAGCACGACCGGGTGGGTGCCGTACGCAAAGAGCACGATGGGAGCGCGGGCGGCGAAGTCAAAGCGCAGCAAGGGCAGGGCGGTTTCCCGTCCGCCGTCCGCCGACCGACGGTTCGCGGACAGCTGAGCTCGTGCAATCCCGCTGGAAACACGAGCCGGTGCCAGATCCGACACGGCCCCGGCAAGCGCCCGTAGCGCGGCCCGACGCAGGTCCGCGACAGCTCCGGGACGAAAGCTCCCCATCGACACGCGCTCCGGCACAAAGCCTGGCATGTAGCCGCCGGGGCCCGAATGAGTGTGCGTGGCGACGACGACCAGCAGGTCCAGGCCCAGCTCCTGGCCGTCGGCACCCAGGGACTCGCGCAGAGCCGGGCGCGGAATCAGAATGTCCAGCGCGACGAGCCCGACGCGTAGCGCAGGCGTGTCGACGACGATCGCACGTGCCTCGGGCTGTCCCCAGATCCCCGTCGCACGCCGGTCGGAGAAGGAGGCGTAGCCCGCCAGCACGCCTCCGTCGGGCGTCGGAAGCGGTGCGCTGCCGAGCCCGACGCGAAGCTCGTCG
This sequence comes from Myxococcota bacterium, assembly GCA_965247115.1. Classification (GTDB taxonomy): domain Bacteria; phylum Myxococcota_A; class UBA9160; order SZUA-336; family SZUA-336; genus JAUXJB01. The sequence goes on along the minus strand of CBDFGR010000002.1, from coordinate 194,478 downwards.
GCTCGCAGCGGGAGCGCCAGCAGCATGCAGGCGCTGAGCAACGTCGCGGTGCTACTCGCCCTGGCTTTCGGAGACACGTGCGCGCACGGCTCGCAGGTCATCCCAAACTGCCTGGCGAGCCTCGCGCGTGTAGTTGCGCAGCAGGTACGCCGGGTGGTAGGTCGGCATGAGCGGGATGCCATTCCACTCCTGCCAGATCCCCCGCGTTTTCGTGATGGCGACCTGGCGACCGAGCAGCGTGCTCGCGGCCGGCTTGCCCAGCGTAACGATCACCTCCGGCCGAATCGCCAGGAGCTGGCGCTCCAGGAAGGGGCGACACGTGGCTACCTCCGGCGGCCGCGGATCGCGGTTCCCCGGCGGCCTGCACTTGACCACGTTGCAGATGTAGACGTCCTCGCGTGTCCAGCCGACACTCAGAACGATTTTCGAGAGCAGCTCGCCCGCCCTCCCGACGAACGGCCTGCCCGAACGATCCTCGTCCGCACCCGGCCCCTCGCCCACAAAGACGACCGGTGCCGCAGGGTTCCCCTCGCCGAACACGATGCTGCGTCGCTGCTCGCAGAGCGAGCAGCGCGTGCACTCCCCCAGGTCCTCCCGAATCCGCGCCAGCTCCGCGGCCTTCTCCGCGGCGGCTGCGGAAAGCTCGGTCGGCTCCGCAAGCGCCGCCACACGCGGCCGAAACGCCCCCCGCTCCGGAGAACGCGGCTCCGCCGCGCGCCGCGGCTCCCGCCGCACGCTCCGAGCCCGCGCCGCCCCGCGTCCCACAAACTCGATCCCCTCCTCCCCCAGCTCCCGCAACGACTCCCGAATCCGCCCCAAAATCTCACCACGTTCCCCTGGCATGAGTCAGCGCGCCCCCACCCGCAACCCGTCGCCATGAGCGAAGGCGCGCGAAGGTGGGTACCGCGGGGCAGCCCGCAAGCCGTCGCCAGAGGCGACGGCGCGCAGCGAGCCAAAGGCGAGCGAAGGTGGGTGGTCCGCGGCCGCCCGCGGACCGGGTCCCACAGTAACCCTTGGCTCCCGGAAGCCGTGTCGGATCAGCTCCAGCTTGTCCATCAGCTCGAACTCGAAGCCCGGGTCGTTCGCCTCGTCGTGGCAGGAGCCACAGATCTGGAGCAGTACGCACGTCTCGCACTTCTCGGTGAGTCGCAGGATCCCGTCGCGCGCGCCGTCCTCGGCGTGCCTTCCGCCGGGGCCGTGGCAGCTCTCGCAGCCGACTCCTTCGAGCGCTGAGCTCGCGGGCCAGCCCGAGGGCTCGCCGAAGCCGGTCGTATGGCAGCTCTGACACTCGGAGTTCTCCGCCTCCTTGGAGGACTCGAGCGTCTGCAAGGCCGTCGCGTGCGCCGACTCGGACCAGAGCGCGTGCTCCTTGGCGTGACATGTCTGGCAGGTCTCGGAGCCCACGTAGTCGGCAGTCTCGAACAAGCTTCGCTCGCGCAGGTCCTTCTCCTTGAGCAGCTTCTTGCGCTCTTCAAGCGATAGGGCGGCGAAGCGCACGTTCGCGGAGTGCGAGATCAGCGGCAGCCTCTCGGCGAAGTTGAAGCGCAGCGAGTGCTCGGGCGTGTGACAGCCCGCGCAGGTCTTCTCGAGGCTGACCTTGGCGAACTGTGGCGACTGGTGCGGCCCACCCCGACCGTGGCAGTTCTCGCACTGCACGCCCTCGAGGTGGGCGTACCGGCTCGCAGCGCCGAACCCGCCCGGCTCGCCCCAGCCGACGGTGTGACACGGCAGGCACTCCGCGTTTCGCTCCTCGCCGTGCTCGATCAGGGTCTCGAAGGCGTGAGCGTGGTTCGTGAGCTGCCAGGTCGTGCGCTCCCCCGCATGGCAGACCGCGCAGAATTCCCCCCCACTGTAGCCGTTCTTGTCCAGCACGATCGGGTTCGGCACACCAAGGGCCTGCCTGACCTGCATGCCGAGCAGGGCATAGACGCGTCCGCCGGAGCCGCGCTGCCGCATGACGACGCGGCCCTCGCGGTCGATCACGAGGGTATCGGGCACCGACAGGCGGTGGGCGTAGTCTCGAGCCGCGGTACCCCCTGGATCCGTGTAGAGCGCGAGCTTCAGGTCCAGGGTCTCGGCCATCTCCTCGATCACGTACCTCCGGTTGCTCCGGCTCACGGCCACGATGCGGAGGTCCGGATTTTCCAGCTCACGCACGAGGCGGTCGAGGTACGCGAGTGCCTCGTGGCAGTGCGGGCAGCTGGGCAGGAAGAAGACGAGAACCACGACCTTCCCGCCCAGCTCCTCGAGGGTGAGGCTGTCTCCGCCGAGGCTGCGGACCGTGAACGGAGGAGCCGCAGGGGCGATTCCCAATTCCGGCAGCACCGCATCCGCCGCCTGCTCGAAGTGCAGGATGCGGCGCAGCTCACTCTCGCGATACTCCGCCATGCGATCGGCGTCGCCCTCGACGCCGCCCCAGCCGTAGATGAGGAAGCCCTCGGCGTCCACGACCAGCACGCCAGCGTCGCCGGGAGCGAGCTTCAACTTGCGGCCGATTCCCCCGTCCGCATCGATCAGAATGGGGAAGTCGAGCCCGTGCGTGCTGGCAAAGCGGACGGCGCTCGCGGGCTGCCGGTCGCGACTGATGCCCAGGAGCTGGACATTCGCCGCGTTCGCCTCGGGGATGAGGCTTGCCATGATCGCGGCCATCCGCTCCACCTGCCGATCCGTCGTCGCAAAGACGAAGATCACGCCGCGCTTCGACTGCAGAAGCTCGGTCCCGGCGCGCCCGCCGTGCAAGAGCGTGCCCTCGAAGCGGGGCAACGTTCTGCCGACTCTCGGGGACTCCTCCTGGGCCAGCGCCCGGCGGCCCGCCCAGCTCAGCAGCACGAGGACCAGGACACCGACCGTGAGTGCGGCCAGTCGGACAGACAGGGGCGCGGAGTGTATCGGCATGGATCCTCGGCAAGCGGGGCAGGGCCGATGGTAGGGAGGGCTCTCCACCTGTCAATCTCGGCTGCGGCGTTTACGCGGAGCCTCCCGCTACGTAGACTCTGGCCAGGGAGAACGCATGGGCGGACCTTCGGCAAGAGAGTTCACCAAGCAGCTGGCGGAACGCGTCGCGGCCGGCGAGAAGGTCGTGGTGGCCACGGTCGTCTCGATCGATGGAAGTGCGTCGGCGCGTCCGGGATCGAAGGCTCTCTTCGACGAGCAGGGGCGGCTGGTCTATGGCTGGATCGGAGGGGGCTGTGCGGAGAGCGCGGTTCGGGACGCTGCACTCGAGGCGCTGGCGGAGCGCCACCCGAGGGTCATTCGGCTTGATCTGGACGACGAGGTGCTCGGTGTGGGCATGCCGTGTGGCGGCTACATGAGCGTCTACGTGGAGCCCATGACACCAGAGCCGAAGCTCCTCGTCGTGGGTCATGGGACCATTGCCGAGACCGTTGCGAGGATCGGCCAGCTGCTCGAGTTCCACGTTACGGTGAACGACGCACTGGCGAGCGAGGAGGCGTTCCCTCACGCCCACGTTCGTATCACCGAGGACCTGGAATACGCCAAGCTAGAAGCGGACGAGGAGACCTACGTCGTCATTACAACCCAGCACAAGAGTGACTACGAGGCGCTCGAGAGGGTGCTGCGACAGGGTCCGGCCTACGTTGGCCTGGTCGCGAGCCCCAAGCGCAGCGCGCTCCTGTTCGAGCGCCTACACGAGGACGGCTTCGAGCTCGAGCTGCTGAAGCGGGTCTCCGCGCCGGCGGGTCTGGACGTGGGGGCGAGAACGCCGCAGGAGATCGCGCTCTCGATCTTCTCGGAGATCCTCGCGCGTTACCGCGGGGCCGGCTTCAGCGGCCGACCGCTCGTCGAGGTGAAGGGCGTCGACCTGGCCGGCCAGGAGCGCGAGGCGGGGACCGCGAAGCCCTCGTCTCGGTGAAGGACACGATCGAGGCCCTCTACAAAGAGGTCGTCCTCGAGCACTTCCGGCACCCCCGAAACCGCAGCCCACTCGACGCCCCGGACGGGAGCTCGCTCGTCGTGAACCCGGTCTGCGGCGATCAGGTGCGGGTCGAGGTCAAGCTGAGAGACGGCCGTGTCTCGAGCACCTCGTCGCGTACCCGGGGCTGTAGCATCGCGGTGGCCTCCGGCAGCGTCATGACCGAGATCGTGGCGGGCATGGACCGCGCCGCCATCGCCGCTCTGGCTAGAGATGTGGAACTGGTCGTCCGCGGCGACGACGCCGGCGAGCAACTAGACGAACGCCTCCGCGCCTTCCATCGAGTTGCCCAGCTCCCCTCCCGCCAACGCTGCGCCCTCCTCCCCTGGGAGGCGCTGGAAGACGCCCTCAAAGAAGCAGGGGGCTAGCCCCAATTCGAGCGGGACCGACACGACTCCCCTGCAAGCGCCGCGAAAGCGGCGCGCGCAGCGAAGGCCTTGGGCTTGAGCTCAGACCTTTTCGAGAATGTGGATGCCGCAGGCGGAGCCGAGGCCGATCACGTGGGTCAGACCCACCTTGGCGTCGGTGACCTGGCGCTCGCCGGCCTCGCCGCGCAGGTGCGTGGCTACCTCGTAGATGTTCGCGATGCCCGTCGCGCCGAGCGGGTGCCCCTTCGACAGCAGGCCACCGGAGACGTTCACCGGAATACGGCCCCCGTTGTAGACCTCCTTCTCGTCGATCATGCGCCCCGCCTCTCCGTCCTTGCAGAGGCCGAGGTTCTCATAGTGGAGCATCTCTGCGGTTGCGAAGCAGTCGTGGAGCTCGACCAGGTCGAGATCATCCGGCCCGAGCCCGGACATCTCGAAGGCCTTGGCCGCCGCCTCGCGCGTGCAGGTGTTCACGTCCGGCATGGTGAGATCACGCTCGGTATAGCGGTCACTCGTCAGCACGGAAGCCGAGACCTTGACCGCGCGCTGCATGCCGAGCTCGCGGGCCTTCTTCTCCGAGCAGATGACTGCCGCGGCGGAGCCGTCCACGTTCACGGAGCACATGAGCTTCGTGTTCGGGTAGGCGATCATCTCGGAGTTCATCACCTCCGGAAGCGGCGTCTCGATCTGGTAGCGCGCCTTGGGATTTTTCGTGGAGTGGTGATGGTTCTTGACGGAAATCTTCGCGAACTGCTCGAAGGTTGTCCCGTACTTGCGGGCGTGCTCCATCCCGGCTTCCGCGAACACCGCAGGCATCGTGCCGGAGCCCAGCAGGCCCTCGGTCGGGATGCCCTTGCCACCACCGCCACCACCGAGCAGGCCGGCTCCGGCCATCTTCTCGACGCCGACACAGAGCACCACGTCGTAGAGGCCTGCCTTGATGGCGGTCCAGCCCTCGCGGAACGCGGTGGCTCCCGTTGCGCAGGCGTTCGCCACGTTGATCACGGGGATGCCGGTCTGGCCGATCTCCTGCAACAGGCGCTGGCCAACCATTCCGCTCGCCTGCATCAGGTTTCCGCAGTAGAGCGCCTCGCAGTCCTTGATGGTCACTCCCGCGTCGTCCAGAGCGCCGAGTGACGACTGGGCGGCCAGGCGCTGAATGCTGACGTCCGGGAACTTCCCGAACTTGATCATGTCGGTTCCGATGATGTAGACGTCGTTGCTCATCTGAATTCCCCCCTTACGCCGCTGCCGGCTGGAAGTAGTAGGCCATGTACTCGTTGCCATCGCGATCCTTGCGCGGAGCGATCCCGTAGACCACCTCGACGCGCATACCCATCTTGATCTTCTCGGGGTCCGGGTCGATGTTGATCAGGTTTCCCTTGACGCTCCCCCCACCGTCGAGGTCGACGACCGCCGAGATGTAGGGCGTCTCGATGCCGGGGAACGAGCGGTGCGTGATCGAATACACGTAGAGCTCGCCCTGATTCGAGAGCTTGATCGCCTCGATCTGATCTCTGGCGGCGCAGTTCGAGCAGACGGAGCGTTCGCCGAGGAACACCGATCCGCAGCTCTTGCACTTTTGCCCCTCGAGGTAGGGGTCCCCGTCGTCGGGGAGCTTCAGAAATGGAACCACTGGGAGCGGCTTCGAGGCCGCTGCTTCCTCCGCCATTGTCGAGTCCCCTTTTCGTCCAGGATCGCGCCGGGTCGGCGCACGGCAGGCGCACGAGTCTGCTCGTGACGGCCGCGTCCAGCGGCGATTCTGCACGCGGGGGAGGCCGAGGTCAAACGAGGCTCAGGCCTGCTTTTTCTTCTTCTTTTTCCTGGGTGGCTGGAGACGTTCGAGCTCTTGCTTGAAGAAATCGTTCGCCGGCTCGAAGGTGAGGGCCATACGCAGGTGCCCGACGGCTTTCGCCGTGTCGCCGCCGCGCTCCTCCTCCTGGGCCATCGTGTAGAACTTCTGGCCGTTGGCAGTCTCGCCGCGCTTGTTGCTGGCCTTGGCCTTGGCCTGCTCGTCCATCTCGCTGGTGTATCGCAGCGCGCCGGACTCGAGCCCAGCCGTGTAGGCCGAGCGTTTTCGGCTGTCGCGCAGCACCACGTAGCCCTCGGTGATGCGTCGGGCGATCCGGTCGACCGCCGAGCGTATCTCGTCGTCGTGGCGGAGAAAGCTATCCGGATGAAACCGGCGCCGAGCCTCGTGATAGGCGGAGCGGATCTCGGCGCTCGAGGCGCCGCGTTCGGTCTTGAGCAGGCGGTAGTAGTCCACCCGGTCCAGGATCCGGGTGAGTGCCTTGATCTCTTCCTCGGTCATCGGGGGGGTGTGCCTCAGCCGCCTTTGTCGCTGTCACCAGACTTGGAGGTGTCAGGCTTTGCTTCCGGCTCCTCCAGGTCCATGAGCCGTCCGCCCTGTGTTCCGTCGGCGCCGAAGTCCTCTTCCGCCAGGTCGCTGTCGATCGCGCCGAATAGCTCCTCCTCCTGCACACCCTCTGCGAACGTGCCAGAGGAGCTCATGGAGACGATCTCACCATCCACTTCGTCGTCGTCCAGGTCCAGGATCAGCTCTTCGCGGTCGGGAGCGGCGGCGGTCGGAGCGGGCTTGGGGGCCTTGGATCCCGTCGCATCGGGCTTGTGGCCTTTCGCGACATCCGCCGCGCGGCCCCGCGTCACGATGCGATCGATCTCTTCGTCGGAGAGCCCGCTCGACAGTCGGACTGTGGTCGACTGTGCCGTGCCCGTGGCAGGATCGAGTGCGCGCACGTTCACGATCCCTTCCGTGTTGATCTCGAAGGTCACCTCGATCTGGACGACGCCCCTCTGTCCGGGCTCGAAGCCCTTGAACTCGAATTCGCCTAGGAGCTCGTTGGCGTCGATCGCGCGCGACTCCCCCTGGTAGATCTTCACCGCGATCGCCTCCTGGTAGTCGCGGGCGGTGGTGAAGGTGCGCGTGTGGTCGATCGGCACGGGGCTGTTGCGCTCGATGATCGGCTCGGTCATGTCACCCGCGATTCCGAGGCGCAGCGTGAGCGGCGTGACGTCGAGCAGGTACGTGCTCGACTGCGTCGAGGCCAGTGAGTCGGCGTGGATCGCGGCCCCGAGCGCGACGACCTCGTCGGGATTGATCTCGGTCTCGGGGGCCTTCTGGAAGTACGCTTCGACGGCCTCGCGGATCGTCGGCAGTCGTGTCGGTCCTCCGACCAGCACCACCGCCTCGATGTCCCTGTTGGTGAGGCCCGCGTCCTGCATCGCCTCGTCGCACACCTTGAAGGTGCGCTGGATCAGGTCGCTGATCAGCGCGTTGAACTCATCAAGCGTGATCGTGTACTCCACCCCGACCTGGCGCCCGTCGACCTCGGCGAGATCCGTGATGGACACGTGCGCGGAGTCGTTCGTGGAGAGCTCGATCTTCGCGCGCTCGGCAGCCTGCTTGAGCCTCTCGAACGCTACCGGATCACTGCGCAGGTTGATGTCCTCGGCGGCCTGCACCTTGTCCGCCAGCAGGTCGATCAGACGGTCGTCGATGTCGTCGCCGCCGAGGAAAGTGTCGCCGCAGGTCGACAGCACTTCGTAGACATCACGACCGATCTCCAGGACGGAAACGTCGAAGGTTCCGCCACCGAAGTCGTAGACAACGACCTTCTGGGCGAGATCGCGTCCGTAGCCGTAGGCGAGGGCCGCGGCCGTTGGCTCGTTCAGGATTCGCAGCACGTCCAGACCAGCGATGCGCCCCGCGTCCTTGGTCGCCTGGCGCTGGTTGTCATTGAAGTACGCGGGTACGGTGATCACGGCCTGCGTGACCTCGCGGCCGAGGTCGTTCTCCGCGATCTCTTTCATCTCCTTGAGAACGAAGGCCGAGATCTCGGGCAGGCTGAACTGCTCCTGACGGATCTGAATGCGGACGCTGTGATTCTCGCCGGGGACGATCTCGTAGTTGCAGATGGCGCGGGCCTTGCGCAGCTCCTCGCTGAAGTAGAAGCGCCCGATCAGGCGCTTGGCGGAGCTGACAGTGTGCTTTGGATCGAGGATGATCTGGGCCTTGGCCTGGTTCCCGACCGCGATGCTGCCGTCTTCGCGGAACGCCACGACCGAGGCCGTGGTTCGCTCGGCGCTACGGTTCGGGAGGACACGCGGGGTTCCGTCTTCAACCGTCGCGACGCACGAGTTGCTCGTGCCCAGATCGATTCCGATCGTGATCGCGTCGCTCATTCCCGCCTCCGAAGCCGAGGCGCCTCCGGCTCGTGCCCCTCCCATCGGCACGCAGCGATGGCGGGTTTACGCGAAGGCCAAAGGAAGTTGCCAATTCTGGATTGACCGCTCGCGGCTCTGGTGGTATCCCCGAAACCTCATGTCCGGGCACTCCAAGTGGTCGACGATCAAGCGCAAGAAAGGCGCGAAGGACACCAAGCGGGGCAAGGTGTTCACGCAGCTGATCCGGGAGATCAGCATTGCGGCGCGCCTCGGCGGCGGGGATCCCCACGCGAACCCACGCCTGCGCCTGGCCATGGCGAAGGCCAGGGCGACGAACATGCCAAAGGACAACGTCGAGCGCGCGATCAAGAAGGGGACCGGCGAGCTGGAAGGCGAGTCCTTCGAGGAGATCCGCTACGAGGGCTACGGCCCCGGCGGCGTCGCGGTGATCGTCGATGCCTTGACGGACAACCGGAACCGCACGGTCGGCGAGGTGCGACGCATCTTCAGCAAGCACGCTGGAAACCTTGGCTCGTCGGGCTGCGTGGCGTACCTGTTCGACCGCGCAGGGGTGCTGGAGTTCGATACTGAGGGGCTCGTCGTCGAGACGCTGATGGAGGCCGCCATCGACGCCAACGCGGAGGATGTGGTCGAGGATGAGGACGCTGTCAGGGTGCAGACCTCCCCGGAGGACTTCGCAACCGTCAAGGAGGCGCTGGAGAGCGCAGGCTTCCGGCCCGCGGGCGCGGAGATCCAGATGCTGCCTCAGACCACGGTCACGGTCACGGGTAAGGACGTGCAGGTCGTCCTGGGGCTCTTCGAGGCGCTCGACGACCACGAGGACGTGCGCGGCGTCTACGGCAACTTCGATATTTCCGAGGAAGAGCTGCGAGAGGCGGCCGAGACCAGCTGACGCGCTAGACTCCCCCTGTCAGGCGGGGGTGAGCATGCGTGTACTCGGCATCGATCCGGGTTCTCGGAGGACGGGCTGGGGCATCGTCGACCTGCAGCGCTCCCGGCTCCGCTGGGTGCGGAGCGGGGTGATCCGAGCCAGCGAGCCGAGCCTGGTCGCGAAGCTCGGCCACATCCACGGGGCGATCTCCCAGATCATCGTCGAGTGCGCGCCAGATACGGTCGCCCTGGAGGCGGTGTTCAGTCATCGCAATCCGCGCTCGGCCATCCTACTTGGTCATGCGCGGGGTGCAGCCCTGGCCGCCTGCGGTGGCGCCGGTCTGCGAGCTGCCGAGTACGCCCCGACCCGGGTCAAGCTCGCCGTCAGCGGCTACGGGCGCGCGGACAAAGCACAGGTCCAGCACATGGTCCAGCATCTGCTGCAGCTCGACGCTCTCCCTGGCCCCGATGAGGCGGATGCGCTCGCCGTGTCGATCTGCCACGCGCTCTCCGAGCGGCTCGACTCGAGGCTGGCGGGCGCGAATGCTCGCGAGCAGCGGGAGCCCCGCCCGTGATCGGCCGACTCGAGGGGGTGCTGGCAGAGAAGGCGCCCGACGCGCTCGTGCTCGACGTCGGTGGGGTCGGCTACGAGTTGCGCGTGCCGCTCTCGACCTTCGTGGAGCTCCCGGATCCAGGGAAGACCGTACGTCTCGAGGTACACACGCACGTTCGAGAGGACACGCTCCAGCTGTACGGCTTTCTCAGCCCGGAGGAGCGCCTCGGCTTCCGGCTCCTGATCGGGATCGCCGGTGTCGGGCCGAGGGTGGCGCTGGCGATCCTGTCCGGCCTGCCGGTGGAACGCCTGCTCCTGGCCGTCCGCCGCAAGGACGTCGCCTCGCTGACGGGTGTCCCCGGAGTCGGCCCAAAGACGGCCGAGCGGATCTTGATCGAGCTGCGCGACAAGGTCGCCCTGTTCGAGCTGATCGAGGAGCAGAGCGAGGGTGCCACGGATGCACAGGAGGCGACCGTCTCCGCGCTCGTCAACCTGGGCTACCCTCGCAGCCACGCCGACAAGGCTGTCCGCCGGGCGCTCGAACAGGTCCCGGAGGGCGAGCTGCAACTCGAAGAGCTGATACGAGAGGCCTTGCGTGTCGCGGCCGGATGACACCTTGATCCCGACAGCGCTCGAATCCGAGCGCGCGCTCGAGGCGCGGCTGAGACCGCTCACGCTGGAAGAGTTCGTCGGTCAGGATAGCCTCCGCGAGAACCTCTCCGTGTTCATCGAGGCCGCACGGGAGCGACGGGAACCTCTCGATCACACGCTCTTCCACGGCCCTCCCGGGCTGGGCAAGACGGCGCTCGCTCACGTGATCGCACGCGAGATGGGTGCGCCCCTGCGCGTGACGTCAGGTCCGGTGATCGAGCGTGCCGGCGACCTGGCCGCGGTGGTGACGAACCTGGAGCCGGACTCGGTGCTCTTCATCGACGAGATCCACCGGTTGAACCCCACGGTCGAGGAAATCCTCTACCCGGCCATGGAGGACTTCAAGCTGGACCTGATCATCGGTCACGGGCCCTCCGCGCAGAGCGTCAAGATCGACATCCCCCGCTTCACTCTCGTCGGCGCCACCACGCGCGCCGGTCTGCTGACATCTCCGCTCCGCGACCGCTTCGGCATCATCGCGCGGCTTTCGTACTACGCGCCGGCCGAGCTCGTGAAGATTCTGCGGCGCAGCGCCCGCATCCTCGACATCCCGATGGATTCCGAGGGCGCGCTCGAGCTGGCCCGGCGCTCGCGGGGTACGCCGCGCCTCGCGAACCGACTTCTGCGTCGCGTGCGCGACTACGCCGAGGTCAAGGGAGACGGCAGGATCACGCTTGCCCAGGCCCGCCACGCTCTGGCTCGCCTGGAGGTGGATGAGGCCGGCTTCGACCGGATGGATAGACAGATCCTTCTCACGCTGATCGAGAAGTACGACGGCGGACCGATCGGTCTCGAGACGCTTGCGGCGACGACGGCAGAAGATAAGGGCACCATCGAGGATATCTACGAGCCTTTCTTGATCCAGGAGGGCTATCTCGATCGCACCTCGCGCGGACGCGTCGCCACGAAGCGCGCGTATGAGCACTTCGGGATCGATCCCCTGCAGCCCGACCGAGTCGCCCAGGAGAAGCTGTTCTAGGAGCTCTCTCACGAGCGTGTAGCCAGCTTGAGTAGAGCGCCTCGCGGCTCCGCTCCGACCGCGAAGTTGTTCGTTGCTGTCGCCCGCTGGCGCTTCCCCGAGCGCGCTGCGTTCTCAACGTGGGGAGTGCTCCGGACGATGAGCCAGAGGTGCGAATCGCCCTAAGGATCCTTGCGTTTTGCGTCGCGGTCCCGCTGCTCCTGGCCGGGATCGGGGGGGTCGTGCTGTACCAGAAGGGTCCCGAGCTGATCGATTCGCTGCGCGAGCAAGCAAGGAGCACGGCAAGGGAGAGTCCGGACCCGGTCAGCGCTCGCGAGCATTTGGAAAATATGGAGGCGGTGTTCTCCAAGCTGGAGGAGATCTCCGTGCTGCCGCTTTCCGCGGCGTTGCTCGCCGCGAGCCTCTGCCTGCTGGGCTTCGCGGTCTGGCCCACCGGTCCTGAGGCGAACGGGATGACCTCCGCACAGCCGGAGGCGCTGCCCGGGTACGCCGCCGACACCCAGGCCGCGCCGACGTATTCGAGCCGGGACCGGAAGAAGCACGCGCGGGTCGCGGCGTCGATCCGCGAGGCGGGTGGGATCGAGGCGGCCGCGCGCTACCTGCTCGATCAGGAGCTCAAGGACGAGGCGGCCGAGCTCCTGATCGCGGGAGAGCTGTTCGACCGCGCAGCGGAGGTCCGACACGACCAGAACCGCTTCGAGGAAGCCGCAGAGCTCTATCGTCGTGGCGACATGACCGAGGCGGCTGGCACGATCTACGCGCAGATCGGGCGCTTCGAGGATGCCGCGCAATGCTACCTATCGGTGGACAAGTACTCGGTTGCGGGCGAGATGTTCGAGCGCGCGGAGAACTTCAGGGAGGCGGGCCGCTGCTATCAGGAGGTCGGCTTCCATCGTCACGCGGCCCAGTCCTTCCTGAAATCGGGCTCTGACCTCGAGGCTGCGCGCGCCCTTTTGGCCGCGTTCGACGATGAGGGAGGGGGGGCTGCCGCGCAGAACGAAGCGAAGGCGCGCGAGCTGCGCGGGCTCGCCCGCAAGGCCGGCGAGCTGTTCACCAAGCTCGAGCTCTACGAGGAGGCTGAGGCGGTCCTCGTACGCGCGGGTGCGTTCGGTCGGGCGGCCAAGGTGGCGTACCAGCTCGAGGCCTACGACCGCGCCTCCGACCTGTTCCTCCGCGTCGGTCGCGGCGATCTGGCCGCGAAGGCGCTCGAGAAGGGGGGAAACACTGAGGCCGCGGAGCGCGCGCTTGGCGAGTACCTGCGCGACAAGGGGGATGACGCCCAGGCCGTCACGCACCTGGAGAACGCCGGCGAATTCGCGGCCGCGGGTGACCTCTACCGAAAGCTCGAGCGCTTTGGGGAGGCGGCAGAGTGCTACATGAAGGGGGGAGACCACGCCTCCGCGGCCGAGATGTTCCGCGCCGCTGAGCAGCCCGAGCGCGCTGCCGAGGCCTTCGAGTCCAACCACCAATTCGAGCAGGCCGCGGACTGCTACGCGCTGGCGGGAAACACGCCTCGCCGCGCAGAGATGCTGGAGAAGGCCGGAAAGGTATTCGAGGCGGGCACCGCGTTCGCGGATCTCGAGCAGTACGACGAGGCGATTCGCCTGTTCCAGCAGGTCGAGTCCGGCAACCCGCACTACACCGAAGCCTGTTCCTTGCTCGGCCGCATCTTCGCGAACAAGGGCATGGCGGCTCTCTCGATCACGAAGTTCGAGCAGGCTGCGGGTGCGGAGGGTATGAGCCGGGCGACCGTCGAGGCGCACTACGAGCTCGGAAAGGCGCTCGACCAGCGCAAGGACTTCGAGCGCAGCATCGAGATCTACGAGAAGGTCATGAGCTTCGACTACCACTATCGCGACGTCGCGGACCGTCTTGCTGCGGCCAGGGAAGGCCTCGAGGAGCAACGCAACGCGGATCCCGTCCCGACCTCGTCGCCCAACGCGCAGGCCCAGCCAGGTCGCTACGAGAGGATGCGCGAGCTCGGACGCGGGGGAATGGGTGTGGTGTACCTGGCCCGGGACTCAGTGCTCGAGCGCGAGGTGGCATACAAAGTGCTGCCCGAGGGGCTGCGCGAGAACCCGAACGCGTTACGCAATTTCCTGCGGGAGGCAAAGGCTGCGGCGCAGCTGAACCACCCGAATATCGTCACGGTCTACGACGCCGGCGAGTCGGACGACGGCTTCTACCTGGCGATGGAGCTGGTGAACGGAACGACGCTCAAGGAGATCCTGCATCGACGCGGGCCGATCGCTCCGGGCGGAGTGATCTACATCCTCAAGCAGATGGCTGAGGCTCTCTCTTACGCGCACAGCAGGCGCGTAGTCCACCGCGACGTGAAGACGGCCAACACGATGTGGACTACGGAGAAGCAGGTGAAGATCATGGACTTCGGTCTGGCCAAGCTCATGGAAGAGGTCCGCCAGGCGACGACGCTCGTCTCTGGCACCCCGTTCTACATGTCGCCCGAGCAGACGCTGGGGCGGAACATCGACCATCGCACCGACATCTACTCGCTCGGTGTCACGCTGTTCGAGCTGGCGACGGGAGAGCTCCCGTTCCAGAAGGGCAACGTGCCCTACCACCACGTACACACGGCACCACCGGATCCGCTGACGGTCAAGGCCGATCTCCCTCCGGCGCTCGCCGCCATCATCCTGCGCTGTCTCGAGAAGGATCCCGATCAGCGCTTCGCCTCCGCGCGAGAGATCATCGAGGAGGTCGAGCGCCTGAGCGGCGCGCCGCCGGCCGCGTGAACAGCGGGCCTCCAGCCGCCGGAACGTTCGACGGATCGTGACGAAAACGTCACGCCGTAATCGAAACGTCACCGGGAGGCCATCCTCCAGCCCGTCCTGGATGGTTGCGTCGAGCCAGGAGGTAGGCGATCGGGAACCAAAATCGTCATAGAATCCGGGCCTGTACCAGTCTTCGGCAGAAAAATTACGCGGTGGCGCAGGCTTGGCATGTCCGTTGCTAGTGTCCTGCGGGCGGCGTGTCAGGGAACGCGTCGCTGGGATGAGGGGAGGGGTTGTCGTTTGAGACCGGTGGAGCACACGCTCGCGTCTCGAGTGCAGTGTACGGGGATCGGGCTGCACTCCGGAAAGCCCGTGGACCTCGTCCTGCGCCCCGCTGCTGCTGGCACCGGGATCCTGCTGCTGCGGACTGATCTGCCGCGGCCGGTGCGCTTCCCGGCGCGGGCAGAGTGGGTCGTCGACACGACTCTGGCAACCACCCTCGGTAACCAGGATGCACGCCTGTCCACGGTCGAGCATTTGATCTCCGCCCTCTACGGTATGGGCGTCGACAACTGCACCGTGGAGTGTAGAGGCGCGGAGCTCCCGATCATGGACGGCAGCGCGGCGCCGTTCGTCTACATGATCCAGCACGCGGGGCTCAAGCCGCAGCGGCGCATGCGCCGCAGGCTCGTGATCACCAAGCCGATCGAAGTGCGAGACGGCGATCGCTGGGTCCGCGTCCTGCCCTCCCGCGACTTCAAGGTCTCGCTGGGGATCGATTACGCGCACCCCTCGATCGGCCGTCAGTCGTTCCCGACGGTGAAGGTGACACCAGAGGTCTACTCGCGAGAGATCGCGCCGGCGCGGACCTTCGGCTTCCTCGCCGACGTGCAGAAGATGCAGGCGGTCGGCCTCGCACTGGGTGGCTCTCTTCAGAACGCAATCGTGCTCGACGACCGCAGGGTCCTCAACCGCGAGGGGCTGCGCTTTCCCGAGGAGTTCGTGCGCCACAAGGCGCTCGATCTGGTGGGCGACCTCGCGCTGCTCGGACTCAGGTTGCGCGGCCATGTGAAGGCGATGCGGAGCGGGCACGCGCTGCATCAGGCGCTCGTCGCGGAGATCCGCGCGAACCCGGGCTGCTGGACGGTGGAAGTGCCCGGTGCCCACGGTCCGGTTCCGGTGGGCGTTCCCGCACGGGTCCGACCGCTCGCTCTCGCTCGCTGACGTAGCGCCGTCGGACTTCTGCCGATGCGCGACGGGACGGCTAGGAGAGGCCCAGTCCGCTTAGGGTGGCGGTGGCGATGCGGAGGAGTAGGCGGCGGGCGGGGGGGCAGATCTGGATGACGGCGCCGGAGTTGTCGGCAGGTTTTGTCTCGAGGTGACGGGTGGCTGGCCAGACGCCCAGGAGGGCGTGGAGGAGATCGTCGAGGTCGAGGTGGCCCCGCTCCAGGGTGCGTGCGGCCGCCTCTGCCAGGACCTCAGCGCGCCAGCTCGCTGTTTCAACGGAGTGGAGAGAGTCGAGCTCGACCGCATCGAGAACGCGGCGCAGGCGGCGGCGCGTGCGCCGCGTCAGCCAGTGTGCAGGATCCCGATCCTCGCCGAGGGGCTCTCGCCAGACCTGGGAAAGGGTCTCGTCGGGCAGGTTCCAGAGGGGACCGGCGATCTTGGTGAGCTCGCGGCGAAGCTCCTCGGGGAGTCCTGCGTCGTCGCTGCGGGGCGCGGGATCCTCGGAGCCACGACCCGCGAGCGTGCGCAGCAGCAGACTCGCTGCGCGTAGCTCGGCCTGAGCCGGAGGCCCGGCGTCGACCAGCGGCCGAGCGCGTCTGCTCCCGAACTCGTCCGAGCGAACACCGAGCGCACGCAGCACGAGCTCGCTGGTCGACTGGCTGCGCTCCCGTTTCCAATGCGCGCCAATCAGCCTGATGGCGTTCCAGCTACCCAGCCGGGCGGGGAACTCGTCCAGCAGCTTGCGATGCATGTGGATCGACTCGTGGTGGGAGGAGGGGTCTAGGGCCGCGGTGTCTGCCAGCACCTCGGTGGTGCTGGAGCGGTGCGGATTGCACTCGAGTGCTCGCCGGTAGCAGAGCTGGGCGCGCTCGATGGCTTGCAGCGGACCGGAGTAGGCTCGTCCGATCGCCTCCCACAGAGCCGCCTCTGCGGCGGGGCTTGCGTTCCCCGTATCGAGGGAGCGCTCGATCTCTCGTACCGCTCGCTCTCGGTCGATGGGGGCGGACAGCTTCCCGGCCAGAAGCTCGGCACACGCGACGTTTCCCGGGTAGAGGGTCAGCGTCTCCATGGCCGCCTCGGCGGTCTCATCTTCGCGTTCGAGCGCGTCGAGGGCGCGGGTCTCCGTCCAGAGCAGAGCCGCCCGATCGCTCAGGGTCTCGACCCGGTCGAGTCCCCGGCGCGCGATGGCGAGGACTCTCTCGGGCTCGAGGTCCGCCAGCGTGAGCTCCGCCAGATCCACCCAGGCAGCGGCCGGGGGATCGTCTGCCTCCACGACCCGCTCGAGCCGTCGGCGGGCCTCCGTGCGGCGTTCGAGCGTGCGCTCCAACCGGGCCGCGCGCAGCTCCAGGCGGGGCACGAACTCGGAGGCGGAGCGCTCGATCCAGTCCTCGACCTGGGCGATGGCGCGCTCGGTCTCGCCAAGCTGCTCGAGTAGGTCGACGGTTCGTGCCCGGGTGATCTCGTCTTGAGGCCGGATCGAGAGGACTTCCTCGAGCGCGTTCGCGGCCTCCTCTCGACGCCCGACGCCCTCGTAGGCCTGGGCGAGCTGGACCAGGCGATCGGCACGCGTATAGGGCTCCAGCGCACCCGTGTCCAGGCGCGCGCGCAGGCAATCGAGCGCGCGCTCATAGGATCCGAGCCGCAGGCTGAGCTCCGTCATCGCATCGAGCGCGCCCGGGTGCTCGGGCTGTTGCTGCAGGGAGAGCTCGAGGTAGCGAAATGCCTCTGCATGCCGCTGCAGTTGTGCGGCGGCCGTCGCCGCGCCGAGGGCGGTGTCCGCCAGGCGTTCGCAGAGCTCGCTCTCCGGCAAGATGGAGCATGCGGTTCCGAGACGCCGCTCCGCCTCGGCCCACTCCCCCAGCTGCAACGCAAGCTCGCCAGCCCCGAGCAGTGCGGTCAGGAGCGAAGGATCCCGGCGCAGGGCGAGGCGATACAGGTTCATCGCGCGACCGATATCGTCCGTGTGTTCCCGAACGAGGTCCCCGGCCCGCGCGCTAGAGCGCGCCGCCGCCCTCTCGTCGACGAGCAGGTCGACGAGTCGCTCGCGGATCTCGAGCTCTCTCAGCGGATCGTCGAGCCGGGTTGCAAGAGTGGCCCGCAGTCTCAAGGCCTCGACGTCGTCCGACTCGAGGGCCAGCGCCCGATCACAGGCCTCGCACGCCTGGGAGAGGTCGTCGAGCTTCTCGAGGATCTGCTGGGCCAGCTCGAGCCAGGCGCGCGCGGTGGTCTGCTCGCCCGCGGCCTCGAGAGCAGCGCGCCGTTGCGCAATCGTCTCGGGCCAGCTCCCCAGGCTCGCCAGCGCCTCGGCCCAGCGCTCGTGCTCCTCCGCGTCGAGCGCTGTGTGTTCGGACAGTGCGGCCAACGCGCTCGAGGTGTCCTCGGCGTGGTGGAGCTCATCCCAGCTGACGCGCGCCAGGCGGCGCAGGAGGTCGGGTTTGTCCGCGGGTTCCGCCGCATCGATCTCCGTGTGGAGCAGGTCGGCTGCCCTGGACCAATCTCCCAGGCGCTCCAGAACCGCTCGGAGCCCGGTCGCCTGGGCCATGGTGGTAGCGCCGAGCTCCAGGACACGGTCGACCGCCTCCTCGGCCCGCTCCCGACCCGTGGGCTCTCGGGCTGCGATCTGGGCCAGACGAAGCCACCACTCCGTCGCCTGAGGATTCTTCGGGTCCGCCTCGATCAGCGCCTCCAGTGACGTGGCCTCGTCCTCCACCCGGTCGAGATGCGCACACAGCTCGCTGCGCAGGGCATGTGCCGGCTCGAGTGTCGTGTCGATCTCGAGGGCACGATCGGCGTCGGCGAGCGCACCGGAGGCGTCACGCAGCTCGCGCCAGCGCAGCTCCGCGGCCTCGAGCCAGCACGCCGCAGGCTCGGGCGCGCCGCAGTCCGCCCAGCGTTCGAGCACCTCGGCCAGGCGAGCTTCGGTGGAGGGACGTCGCAACAGCGAGGCGAGGGCCTCGAGCGCCTCGGTGTCCTCTGGCAGCTCGGATAGGAGCGACTCCCAGGCTGCCGTCGCCCGCTCGACATCGTAGAGCGGCTGCGCAAGTCGGGAGGCGACCTGACGCTGCAGGTCCCTGCGCTCGTCCTCGGGCAGCATTGGCACGAGCTCCGCAGCGAGCTCGCACCAGTCGGCGCTGCGCTCCAGCTCCTCGTAGACGCCGAGCAGCTGGCGCATCCGCTCGATTCGAAGCGCGGGATCCGTCTCCGCACTCGACGCCAGGCTGCGCAGCTCGACGGCAGCAGCCTCGCAGAGCTCCGGATGCGACGTGAGCAGGGCGAAGCGACCCTCCTGCCAGACCCGCCGCTCCTCGAGAGAGAGGTCGGGATGGGTCGAGAGCTGGTGCAAGAGCTCAGCACGTTCAGACAGTTGGCCCCGACTTTTGAGGATGACCTCGAGTGCCTGGAGCCAGGCTACTGGAGGATTGGCGGAAATCCGGATCGTCTCTGTGTACCCCTCGCGCGCGAGCCCGAGCTGGCCGCACTCGACGTGGATGTCCGCCTCCGCCGCCAGGAGCTCCGACACCTCGAGTGGCGAGAGAGCAGTCTGACGCAGGGCCTTGAGTGCGAGGAGGATGCCGGGTCGATCGCCGAGCTCGCGTTCGAGCTCCAGCCAGCGCGCCCGCTCCTTGATGGCTAGCGGCTCGAGGAACTGCACGCGCCGAAGCCAGCGCAGCTCGAGCGGGCTCTGACCCTCGCGAGCAGCCAGCTCGAGACCCTCGCGGGCGACAGTCTTGCGTGTCGCCCCGGACTCGAGCGAGAAGCGCGCGTCGAGGACCCGGAGCAGGCCCACCGGGTCGGCCCGCTCCTCGGTCAAGGCCTGCAGGGCCTCGAGGGCTTCGCGATCTTTCGGATCGTTATCGAGAGCACGCCAGAGCAGCTGCTCCGCAGCGCCAGGATCCTCACTCTGCCAGAGCGCGAGTCCGAGACGGCGTACGCAGTCTGGTGTAGCTGGCCCATCGCTTTGAACGAGCGGCCCCAGCAACGCCGCCTCGCGCGCGGGTTGTCCGAGATCGCGCGCCAGGTCCGCGCCGCGCAGACGCAGACTGGGCTCGGTCTCCACCTCGGATTCGATCCACTCGAGCGCGCGTTCCGGCAGCGAAAGCGCCCCTTCATACAGCTGGAGTAGCTCGCGCAGACATACGCTGCGACGTCCGTCGGGAAGTGGCGACCTGCCGCTCACGATGTCCTCCAGGGCTTCGGCCAGCTCCGTCAGCAGCCCGAGCTCGCGGAGCAGCGGTAGGCGGAGCGCGATGAGCTCCGCGTCGCTGGGCCGCTCTGCGAGCAGCTCGTTGACCCGCTCGAGCCGCTCGCGGGCGGAGTCTCCATCGATCGCGTGGGTGTCCAGCCAGCGCTTCAGCCAGCGCGCACGCTCGGTCCCACTCTCCACGCGGGCCCGCTCCTCGGACAGCTCCGCGCTGTCCTCGGCCTCGCCTCCGGCCTCGAGCGCCGCGAACAGGAGCTCGTTCAGTGCCGCCCGATCGATGCCCGCGGCGCGCGCGGTTCGGACCGTCTCCGCAGCGGTCTCCGGCTGGCCAAGCTCCATCTGTAGCGTGGCCAGGCGGAGCGCTAGCGAGCTACGCTCGCTCGTCCGCAGCTCGGGGAGCGCCAGGCGGGCCTGCAGGAGCTTGCACACGTCGGTGCTGCGCAAGTCCTCGTCGTAGAGCGCGAGCAGTCGATCGAAGGCCTCTCGATCCGCTGGATCCAGCTCCAGGACCTGCCGCAACCCAACCTCGGCCTCGTCACGATCTCTCGCAGCGCTTGGACCGTCCAGACGAAGTGCAGCCAACCGAAGCAGCGTGCGGCGCCGCTCGTCTCGATCTTTCGTCAGCTTGGCGAGCGCGCCCAGGGCGCTGGCCTGCTGAACCACAGCACCGGTGCGCGCATACAGGTTCGAGACGACTCCGAGCTCGTCCGCACTGAGCTCCGCCTCTTGCTGCGCCTGCTCGAGCTCCTCGATCGCGCGGTCCGGCGCATCCAGGTCGTCCGCCTGAATGCGGGCGCGCTCAATCAGGAAAGCCGCGCGGGGTGCGGGCTCTTCCGTCTCTTCGAGTAGCTCTCCCAGCAGGTCGAGCTGCTCGCGGGACGAGCGGTGCCCGCGTAGCAAGCTCAGCAGCCGGCTCTGGACGCTCTCGAGAGCCGCGCCGGCCGGCAACCGGTGCGCGCGGCGTACGGTCTCGATCGCTTCGTCGCGCCGCCCGTCTTCCGCCTGGATAGCGGACAGCTGCAGAAGCAGCTCGACCTGCTGCGGCGCGTCGACGTGCGCCGTGCGCGAGCGCAGCCAGGACTCGCGTTCCCCCCGTACGCTCGATGCTTCGAGGGCGCGCTCGAACAGCGCCTCCAGGCTCTCGTTGCGACTGGGGTCCGCGACCTCGCGCAGGACGGCCACAGCGTCGGGGGCTCGCCCCTGCCCGTCGAGCAGGAGCTCGGCGAGCTTCTGTGCAACGCCGCGGCGTCGCGTGGGCTCGCGTTCCGCGGAGAGCCGACGACCGAGCACCTCACGGAGCTGTTCGTCCCGGCCCTGCTCCCGGAGCAAGACCTCGAGCGACTCCGCAATGTCCGGATGGCCGGGATCGTCCTCGAACGCAGGCCAGAGGATCTCAATGGCAGCAGAGAGATCCCCCAGCTGGCGCAGGGCCTCGGCAAGCTCGACTCGGCACGGGATCGTCTCCTGGCCAGCGAGGGTCTCGAGTCGGGCGCGGAGCTCGTGGACCAGCTCTGCAAGCTGGCCGCCCGCCCTGTACAGCTCGATCAGCTTGGAACGCACGGCCTCGTCTGGAGCCTGCACCAGGGCTTCGCGATACCAGTGACAGGCAACGCTCAGGGCGTTTGGATCTGCCAGCTCGAGAGCGAGCTCGCCGAGGCGGGCGAGCACCCGGGCACGCGCCCCCGGCTCGTCGGCCAGGACCGCCTCGAGCGCTTCGAGCGCACCGCGCTCGCAGCTCTCGTCGTTCATGCTGCGGCCGATGTCGGCAAGCGCCTCGAGCGACTCGCGCGACGCCTCGAGCTCGGTCCAGGCTTGGGCGGCGCGTCGCGCGCGGGGCAGCTGCTCGGCCGAGCGCGCAACGCCCACGAGCTCCCGCAAGAGAGCGATCTGCTGAGCCGGATCGGGCTCGAGCTCGACCTCCCGCTGACAGGCCTCCAGCAGCGCGCCGGAGTCCCCGTTGGAATCCGCAACATTGCGCAGGCCCTGGAGCGCCGAGCGTGCCTCCGGATCGGCATCGAGTGCCCGGCTGAAGGCTTCGCGAGCGCCGGAAGCGTCGGCAAGCGACTGGAGCCGGACCTCTCCGAGCTCCGTCAGGAGCTCGGAGCGGACTTTCGACCTGGTCTCCCGACCCACCAGCTGCTCGAGGAGTCGGGCGAGATCCGCAAAGCGCTCGCCTTTGGCGAGGAGCTGCCGCAGGCCTTCGGAGGCTGCCGAGTGATCGACGCGCTCGAGCGCCCTGCGATAGGCGTCCTCTCCGGCGGGCAGGTCCTGGAGCGGCCCGATGCAGAGGTCGGCCAGCTCGCACAAGAGGTCGGCGGCCTCGCCGGGGCTCTTCGCGTCTTGGGCGCGCCGCTCGAGCAGCCGAGCGCGCTCCCCGTGCCGGCCGAGGGTCACGAGACAGCGGTCGAGCGCCTGCAGTGCTTCGCCATCGCCGGGATTCTGCTCCAGCAGTAGCTGGAGCCACTCGGTGGCCAGCTCGGGTCGCCCTTCACGCTCCTGCAGCACGGCGAGCTCGAGCAGGCGCATTTGCGTCGGTCCGTCTATGCGGACGAGCTTCTCGAGTGTGGCGATCAGGTTCTCGCTCTGGCCCGTGCGCCGGAACAACCTGGCGCGCAGCTCCTGCACGTCGATGTCTCCCGGTGCTACCTCGTCTGTCAGGTCCGCCCAGTAGAACGCGGCCCCCAGGTCGGCAGCCTCCCGCAGCTGCAGCGCGGACGCCTCCAGTGCCAGGCGCACACGCTCGACGGGATCTCGCAGGGCTTTCCAGAGAGCCCGCTGCAGCTCGTCGACCCGTTCGTACTCCCGAGCTTCGGACTCGATCTCGATCAAGCGACGGATCGGGTCCGGGCGGTCGGGAAACTGACGCACGATCTCGCGCAGCAGGGTGCCAATTCGATCCTTCTGTGCTGGGGGCAAGAGCTCGACCATCTGACCGAGCACGTCGCAGCGCGCGGCCCCCACCAGGGACTTCACACGTACGGCGTGGAGCCGGAGTGCCTCCTCGTTCCTCCCGAGCTCCGCCGCTCCGTTCGCGCGCTCCTCCAGTGCCAGATCGCAGCTCGGATCGAGCTGTAGCGCCTCTTCCAGACGACGCTCTGCTTCGGTCGGGTCTCCCGCGCGGTTCCACAGCGAGCCGATTTCGGCCAGCACCTTCGCGCGATCCAGCGCGCGAAGCGGTAGACCCTCCTCGATCTCGGCGAGCTGAAGAGCCGCGGTCAGCTCACCGGCCCGGGTGTGCAGACGCCGCAGAGACGCCAGGCCCTCGGCGTGCTCGGAGTTCTGACGCAGCAGCTCCTCGAGTCGCTGCCTCGCACCGTCGACATCTGCAAGGCGCTCCTCGAGCACGGTCGCGAGCCGCAGGAGCAAGCGCTCGCGCTCGGGATCCGCGTCAGGAGTGGCCGAGATACGACACTCGTACACGCCCGCGAGCTGCTGCCACGCCTCGACGAAGAACAGGTGCTCCTCGAGGGTGCGAAAGGCGGGGGTGTCGCTCGGGTCGACGGCAAATTGCTCGAGCAGACGCTGAACGCGCGAGTCGTCCATGGCCGGCGACGTGTTGGGCTCCACGACTAGGGCTCATCGGTAAAAAAGCCACGTCGCTTGAACCAAAAGAAGGCCAAAGCGAAGACTTTCCGGCGGCTTATGTACTGAAGGCGCGCACAAATGGGGTTGGAACAAAGCCTCCGGCTGGGGTAGCGTTCTGCTCGAGTGGCAGCAACTGTGACGCCTCCGGAGCCGGCCCCGCGCGGTCGGGCTACCCTGCCGCCGGCGGAACGGCGCCGCAGGCGCCGAGACTGGCGTCTGGCGGGGCTGGTCGGGGTCGGCCTGGCGGTCATCGTCGCTGCAGAGCAGAGCCTGCTGACATCGTCTCGCTCGTTGCCGATCGGCAGCGACCTGGTCTTCCTGGCCCTCGTTCACCTGAACGTGATCGGGATCGGCGTTCTTGTCTTCCTCCTGGGTCGGAACGTCGCCAAGCTGGTCATCGAGCGTCGCCGCGGCATCATCGGCTCCAAGCTCAACACCAAGTTCGTGGTGTCGGTCGGCTTTGCGGCCGCGCTGTCGTCGATCGCCATGTTTGCTCTCTCCGCGTTCGTGGTCTCGCGCGCCATAAACGTCTGGTTCGAGCTCGAGCTATCCGACGGACTCGATCAATCCCTGGAGGTGGCCGACGCGTACTACTCGGATGCCGAGGATCGCGCGCTCTACTTCGCGCGCCGCATTGCAGCGGAGATCGAGCAGCGACGGCTCCTACGCGAGGACTCGCTGGAGGAGCTGCGAGCCTTCGCCGAGGCCAAACCGGCAGACTACGACCTGGGCGTCGTCGAGGTGTTCAGCGCTCAGCACGAGGAGCTCGCGACGGCGATTCACCCAGAGGTGGCGGTCGTCGCGTTCGAGGCGCCGGACTCGAGCTTCATAGCGGCAGGCCTGGAAGGCGTTTCGCGCACGCTGATCCAGAAGGCGGGGCAGGGCGAGCTGATCCGCGCGGTCGTGCCGGTACACTCCACCTTCAATCGCGCGGACATCGTGGGCGTGGTCGTGGTCAATCGCTTTGTTCCGCGCGCGATCGGCACCCACGTGGCCGCGATCCAGGCGGCCACCGACGCGTACCGGCGCTTGCAACCCAGTGAGGGGACCTTCCAGGCGAGCATGCTCGTGTTGCTCGCGATGATCACTCTACTCTCGCTCCTGTTCTCGACGTGGCTCGGGTTTCGACTCGCCAAGCAGGTGACCGATCCGATTCAACGCCTGGCCAGGGCGACCGCCGAGGTCGCGGCCGGGAACCTCGACGTCCACCTCGACCCCAGCGGAGGGGACGAGCTCGCGCAACTCATGGGCTCTTTCAACCGGATGGCCACGGATCTCTCCTTCAGCCGCGAAGACCTCGAGCGCCGCCGTGCCCAGATGGAGATCATCCTTCGCAGCGTCGCTGCCGGAGTACTCTCGCTCGATTCGGATGGTGTGATCCTGACCATCAACCCTTCGGTGAGCCGGCTGCTCGGCATCACCCGCAACGACTCGGTGGGACACAAGATCGGGGAGCTGATCGAAGGAGAGGCCCTCGACACGCTGAGCAGCCTGCAGCGGCGGCTCGGCGCGGGCGCCTACGAGACCGTGCGCAAGCAGCTCTCGATCGTGGTGGGCGAAGAGCTGCGGACCTTGAACTGGACCGTGTCGCGGCTCGACCTCGAGGGCGCGGCCGCCGGCTACGTCGTCGTGATCGACGACGTGTCCGAGATCCTCAAGGTGCAGCGAATGGCCGCGTGGCGCGAGATCGCGCGACGCATCGCGCACGAGATCAAGAACCCGCTGACGCCCATCCAGCTCTCCGCGCAGCGCTTGCGCCGCAAGCTGGCCGGTAGCCTCGCAGACTCCGAGTCCGAGAAGCTGCTCGCCCAGTGCACCGACGCGATCACCAGCGAGGTGGGCGCGATGAAGAATCTGCTCGCCGAGTTCTCGAATTTCGCGCGCTTGCCCGCGACCGATCCCGCGCCGACCGATCTCAACCAGCTCGTCGTGGAGACCGTGTCGATGTACCAGGGCCGACGCTCGATCCTCTTCAAGACCGATCTGGCCGAGGCGCTCCCGCCGTTCGATCTCGACCGCGAGCAGATCAAGCGCGTGATCCTGAACCTGGTCGACAACGCGATGGCGGCCATCGACGAGGCCGAAGGCGCAGAGCGCGCCATTGCGGTGTCAACACGCATGGACGGCGCGCTCGGGACGGTCCAGCTCGAGGTTGCGGACACGGGCTGCGGCGTCCCGGCCGAGGATCGCGCCCAGCTCTTCGAGCCCTACTACTCCACGAAGAGTCGGGGCTCAGGCCTCGGGCTCGCCATCGTCAGCCGCATCGTCTCCGACCATTCCGGAACGATCCGCGTGCGCTCGAACCAGCCCCGTGGTCTGCGGGTGATCGTCGAGCTGCCGCTCGTTCGGAGCTGAGCGCGGTGAACAGAGTCCTGATCGTGGACGACGAGGAGGGGATCCGCCGCTCCGTCAGCGACATCCTCGCTGACGAGGGGTACACCGCACTGGGCGCGGAGGACGGCGCGGGTGCCCTGGCCCAGATCGAGTCGGATCCCCCCGATCTCGTGTTGCTCGACGTCGCCATGCCGGGTCGCGACGGGGTCGACGTCCTCGGGGAGCTGCGACAGCGCTTCCCCACGCTGCCGGTGGTGATGATGTCGGGCCACGGCACCATCGAGACCGCCGTGCGTGCCACCAAGCTCGGTGCCTACGACTTTCTCGAAAAGCCCCTGTCCTACGACAAGCTGTTGCTATGCATCGATCACGCGCTCGAGCGGACGCGGCTGGCGCTCGAGAACCGCGAGCTCCGCGGCGCGGTCTACGAGACGAACGAGATCGTCGGCGACTGCGAGATCATGCAGGCCCTCAAGGAGCAGATCGCGATTGCCGCCCCGACCGACGGGTGGGTCTTGATCACCGGGGAGAACGGCACCGGCAAGGAGCTTGTCGCGAGCCAGATCCATCTCCGCTCCAAGCGGGCCGAGCGGGCGTTTGTGGCGGTGAACTCCGCTGCCATTCCCGAGGAGCTGATCGAGAGCGAGCTCTTCGGCCACGAGAAGGGAGCCTTCACGGGCGCGCTGCAGACAAAGCACGGCCGCTTCGAGCTGGCGGACGGCGGCACGATCTTCCTAGATGAGATCGGGGACATGAGCCTGATGACGCAGGCCAAGATCTTGCGCATTCTCGAGGAGCACCGCTTCGAGCGCGTCGGGGGAACCACACAGATCGAGGTCAACGTTCGCGTGATCGCGGCGACCAACAAAGACCTGTCGCGCGAGATGGCGGAAGGACGCTTTCGCGAGGACCTGTTCTATCGGCTGAACGTGATCCCTTTCCACGTGCCGGCCCTGCGCGAGCGCCGCGACGACATTCCGCAGCTCACCGAGCGCTTTCTCGCGCGCTTCTCGGCGGAGTCGGGAAGCGCTCCCAAGCAGATCTCGCCCACGACTCTCGAGAAGCTCGTTGGCTACCCCTGGCCAGGAAACGTGCGCGAGCTGAAGAACATCGTCGAGCGCCTGGTCCTCATGACACCGCGCGAGGTCATCGAGGTCGAGCACTTGCCCACGCACCTTCTCGCGCGGCCGCCTGGGGTCTCGCGCGGACTTGCGTCCGAGCGGCTGTCCGAAGCGCGCCAGACATTCGAGCGCGACTATCTGGTCGAGAAGCTGCGCGCCAATGGCTGGAATATCTCGCGTACGGCTCAGGTCGTGGGTCTGGCCCGAGAGAGCCTCTCGCGCAAGCTGCGAAGCCTGGGTGTCGAGGTCGAGAAGCGGCGAGATGGAGTGTGAGCTCTCGCTGGCGGGTTCAGCGGACGCGCAGGACCTGGCGCGTGTCGCGGCCCGAACTCTCGCGGAGCCGTGGTCCGAAGTCGGGCTCCGCGAGGCGCTCGAGCAGGATGGCTGCCATGCGGTGACGGCCCGCGAGGTCGGAGGGCGCGTGCGGGGCTTCGTCCTGGGGCGACGCGTACTGGGGGAGAGCCAGGTTCTGCTGGTTGCCGTAGAGCCTGAGTGGCAGGGGCGTGGGCTCGGCACTCACTTGCTCGGCGACTACCTCGCTCGGGCACGCGAGGAGGGCGTGAGGACGGCAACACTCGAGGTCCGTTCGTCCAACGCGAGTGCCCTGGCTCTGTACGAACGCCTCGGTTTCGCGATCCAGGGCCAGCGTCCGGGCTTTTACGCGGATGGGGAGGATGCTTTGCTCATGGGCGCTGCGCTGTGATGCGGGCCATCGGACGGGTGCTGCACGCGGGCCCGCACGAGCTCGCCCTGCGGGTGCGGGGCTGGCCAGGCCAGCGACCCGGCCAGTTCGCCATGCTGCAGCTCGATCCCGAAGGCCTGCAGCGGGATCCGTTGCTACCGCGTCCGATGGCAATTTACCGCTGTTCCGGCGAAAACCTCGAGTTTCGCTTCAAGATCGTGGGACGTGGCACGGCGTTGTTTGCCGAGCTCCGTGCAGGGGCACCGATCGGTGTATTGGGGCCGCTCGGGAACGGCTTCGAGACGCCGACCGGAGCTCCCGTTCTGGTGGGCGGGGGGACGGGCATTGCCTCGCTCTACGAGCTCGCCTGCTCGGTCCCCGCGGGAAGCGTCGTCGCCCTCGGCGCCGCGACGGAGGCCGAGCTCCTCGGCCTGGACGATTTCCGAGCCCTGCCCGTGGAGCTGCGGCTGGCGACCGAGGACGGATCCATGGGTAGCGCCGGGCTCGTGACCGAGCTGCTGGAGATCCGGGCCGAGCACGAGGTCCTGGCCTGCGGCCCCCTCCCGATGCTGCGCGGCGTCCACGATCTCGCCGTCGCGACGGGCGCCCGCTGCCAGGTCTCGCTGGAGAGCCACATGGCCTGTGGCTTCGGCGTCTGTCTCGGCTGCGCCGTCAGGACCAGACAAGGCTTTCGCTACATCTGCAGCCACGGCCCGGTCTTCGAGGCCGCGCAGCTGGACTGGAGTAGCGCCGCGTGAGCGAAGCGGATCTGCGCACGACCCTGGCGGGTGTGGAGCTCGCCAATCCCGTTCTCCTGGCGAGCGGAACCTGCGGCTACGGCGCCGAGCTCGAGCCCTTCCTCGACCTGACCGAGCTCGGCGGCATCGTGGCGAAATCGCTGACCCTCGAACCCCGGGAGGGGAACGAGCCGCCGAGGATCACCGAGACCCCGGCCGGCATGCTGAACGCGATCAGCCTCGAGAACATTGGCGTCGACGCCTTCCTGCGTGACAGGCTTCCCGCACTTCCCCCAGAGCTGGTCGTGATTGCGAGTTGCTTCGAGACGGAGATCGAGCGCTACGCAGAAGTGTGCAAGCGACTCGACGACGCGCCCGGAGTGCGCGCGTTGGAGATCAATGCAAGCTGCCCGCACGTGAAGTCCGGCGGGATCGAGTTCGGGCAAGACCCCGCAACGCTTGGCGCGCTGGTGCGGGCCTGCCGCGGCGCGAGCCGCCTGCCCCTGCTGGTGAAGCTCTCGCCGAACGTCACCTCGATCGCGGAGATGGCCCGAGTCTGCCAGGACGAGGGCGCGGATGGGGTCTCGCTGATCAATGCCGTCCAGGCCATGGCGGTCGACGTGCACACCCGTCGGCCGACCCTTCGGAATACGCTGGGAGGGCTGTCGGGGCCCGCGATCCTGCCCATCGCACTCCGGATGGTGTATCAGGTGGCTCAGGCGGTGCAGATCCCGATCTGCGGCATCGGTGGAATCTCCAGCGGCGAGGATGCCGTCGCCTTCCTGCTCTGCGGCGCCTCGGCGGTTCAGGTCGGAACGCTCACCTACACGAATCCGCGCGCCGCTCTCGACGTCCGCGACGGCCTCGACGCCTATTGTCGCCAGCACGGCATCTCGCGCGCCAGTGAGCTGGTGGGGGCTCTCGAGAGCTTCCCGGCCTGACCGGCCGCGCGACAATTCGCCCTTAGAATCAAGCACCTAGAGTTGCTAGTCGGGGCGGATTTTGATACCTCTGGCCTCGTCGAGTCGACCTGGGAACTCGTGGAAAGTGGGCAGCCCGTCCGCTTTTTTTTTGTGCTTTCCGGCTGTTCCCGAAGTGGGAAAAAGAGAGGAGCGAAGCCATCCATCGATGTACCGAGATATCCCGCCAGATCTCCTGCGGGTCGTCGAGCCGGTCGTGACCGCGAACGGCCTCGAGCTCGTGGACGCGAGCCTCAAGCAGGGTCGCGGGAGTGCGCGACTGCTGATCGTGCTCGACACGCCGTCCGGGGACGGGCGGGTGACCGTGGACGAGTGTGCCGCTGTGTCGCGCGAGGTCGGCCACGGACTCGATGCGGAGGGTCTGATGGCGAGCTCCTACACGCTCGAGGTGAGCTCCCCCGGGGTCGACCGGACGTTGGGCCGTGAGGTGGACTTCGAGCGCGTCGTGGGGCGCGAGCTCAGGCTCGAGACACGGGCCCCCGTGGCGGGGCGCAGGCGGTTTCGAGGCGAGCTCAGGGCGTTCGAGCGTGGCGAGGCAAGCCTGCGCACCGAGGCCGGCGACTTCTCGATTCCCTTCGACCAGGTCAAGCGAGCGACGGCGTTCTATCCACAGGACTCGAAAGCGCGGGCGAAAGGATAAGCATGGAGCTCGATCTTAGCCGCATCATCGATCAGGTCGTAAAGGACAAGGGAATCAGCCGTGAGGTGGTGATCGACACGCTCGAGAAGGCTCTGGTCACCGCGGCGCGTCGCAAGTACGGCGCCGAGCGCGAGATTGAGGCGCAGTTCAACATCGAGTCTGGTGAGATCGAGCTCTTCGAGTTCAAGACCGTCGTCGCAAGTACACCCCAGCAGGATGGGGAGATCTCCGTCGAGGACGCGCGCGTACACGACCCCGAGGTGGAGCTCGACGACCAGATCGGCGTCAAGCTCGACACCGCGGAGTTCGGACGGATCGCAGCGCAGACTGCCAAACAGGTGATCATCCAGGAGGTGCGCGGCGCCGAACGCGAGATGGTGTACGACGAGTACAAGGACCGAAAAGGCGAGATCGCACACGGCATCGTGCGGCGTATCGAGAAGGGAAACCTGATCGTCGATCTCGGTCGCGCCGAGGCGATCGTACCGCGCAAGGAGCAGGTGCCGCGCGAAATGTTCCGGATCAACGAGAGGATCCGGGCCTATGTCCTCGACGTGCTACGCGAGTCGAAGGGTCCGCAGATCGTGCTCTCGCGCTCCTGCACCGAGTTTCTGAGCAAGCTCTTCGAGCAGGAAGTGCCCGAGATCTACGAGAAGATCGTCAGCATCGAGACGGCGGCGCGCGAGCCCGGAGCGCGCGCGAAGATTGCGGTGGTGTCGAAGGACAAGGACGTCGACCCGGTGGGGGCCTGCGTGGGCATGCGCGGGAGCCGGGTACAGGCCGTCGTGCAGGAGCTGCGTGGAGAGAAGATCGACATCGTCCCGTACAGCACCGATTCTGTGAAGTATGTCGTCTCGGCGCTTTCGCCCGCACAGGTCGTCCGGGTGATGGTCGACGACGAGAACCGCGCGATGGACGTGGTGGTTCCGGACGACCAGCTCTCCCTCGCGATCGGCAAGAAGGGCGGCAATGTTCGCCTGGCCGTCCAGCTGACGCGCTGGAAGATCGACATCAAGAGCGAGTCCTACATGCGTGAGGTCGAGCAGGACCTTGCGCGCGCACTGGGAGTCGTGGAAGGGGCCGGAGAGTACGAGGCGAAGGTGCTGATGGACAACGGCATCGCGAGCCTCGAGGAGCTGGCCGCGGCAGAGGTCGACCTCCTGACCTCCATTCCGGGGATCTCGGAAGAGGGCGCCGGAGCGGTAAAGGAGGAGGCGCAGAAGCTCAACGTCGAGAAGCTCGAGGCCGCCGCGGCGGCGGCTGCGGCAGCAGAGGAAGAGGCCGCGCGAGCCCAGGAGGAGGGCGTCGCGGGGACGACCCCCCGCTCGACGCCTGCACCCACGCCTGCGCCCACCGCAGCGACTACGGAGGACGGACCTCCGGGCGGCTAGCCGATCTGGCTGCCACCGCGAGGCGCGAGCATGGCGAAGATCAGAGCCTACAAGCTTGCTGAGGAGTTCGGCCTCGAGCGGGAGGAGTTCCTGGAGAAGGCCGGGGAGCTCGGGATCGAGCTTCGAACGGCGATGGTCTCTCTCGACGAGGAGCAGGTCGACATACTGCGCGAGAAGTTCGGCAGCAAACCCGAGGTGCCGACCGAATCGAAGCGCGTCGGGACGGGAGTCATTCGCCGTCGCCGCAAGAAGCCGGCGGCAGCGCCGGAGGTCGCGGCAGCTCTCGAGCCTGCCGCCGGAGAGGCCGGGGGAGCGGCTCCCGATCCCGCGCTCCCTGTGGCAGATCCGCTAGCGCCCGCGGAGGGTTCACCCGGGACCGTCATCCCCCAGCACGTGGACCGACCGGTCGTGGTGGTGGAGGATCCGCTTGCTGCGGCAGTAGCTCAAGCCGAGCCAGAGCCCATCGCGGCAGAGGCCCAGAGCTCCGAGTCCGAGCTGCTGCCGGGGCCGGTTCCGACCCCGAGCGTTCCCACGGAAGCACCGGTCCCGACCGACGGGAGAAGGGCGCCGTCTCGACCGGAAACGGGTCATGGGCTGCAGCGGCGCCAGGTCCTCGAGGGGCAGACCCTCAAGGAGCAGGACAGCATCGCGAGGCAGGCGCGCGGCAACGTGCAGGCGCATCTGGAGCGGCGTCGCATGATCGTTGACCAGCAGTCGCGCCTTCAGTCGGGGCGACGCTCCCGGACCAAGACGCGACCCAAGCTGGCATTGCCGACGGCTCCGCCGAAGACCAGGGTGTTGCGAATCGCCAACTCGATCAGCTTCCAGGAGTTCTCGAGTCAGACGGGCCTCAAGGTGCGCGAGGTACTGCGCAAGGCCGCTGCACTCCTCCCGGAGATCGAGCGTGACGACCTCATTGATCTGGAAACCGCGTCCCTGCTGGCAGAGGAGCTGGGCTACGAGGTCCAGCACGTAGAGACCCAGATCGAGAAGGCCGTGGCCGCGGCGAGCACGCCTGCTCCCCAGGAGGGCTCGTTGGAGCCGCGCCCACCCGTTGTCACGGTCATGGGGCACGTCGACCACGGCAAGACCTCGCTACTCGACACGATCCGGCGGACGAACGTTGTGGACGCGGAGGCCGGCGGGATCACCCAGCACATCGGTGCCTACCAGGTGCAGGCTGGCGGACATCAGATCACCTTCATCGACACTCCCGGCCACGCCGCCTTCACCCAGATGCGCGCCCGCGGCGCGGAGGTGACCGACGTGGTCATCCTCGTGGTTGCCGCCGACGACGGCGTGATGCCGCAGACGGTCGAGGCGATCAATCACGCGAAGGCAGCCGGCGTGCCGATCATCGTCGCGGTCAACAAGATCGACCTGCCGGGTGCCGACAGCCAGCGTGTCAAGCAGGCCCTCCTCGAGCACGAGCTCGTCGCGGAAGAGTTCGGTGGCGACACGATCTGTATCGAGGTTTCTGCTCTCAAGGGCGAGGGCATCGACAAGCTGCTCGAGATGGTCGCCTTGCAGGCGGAGCTTCTGGAGCTCAAGGCGTCGCGCAAGGGCCGGGCCCGCGCGATCGTGATCGAGGCGCAGCTCGATCGGGCACGCGGCCCCATCGCGACGATCCTGGTGCAGGAAGGCACGCTGCGCCACGGCGACGCCATTGCGGTCGGCAACGTATCCGGTCGTATTCGCAGCATGGAGGACGATCAGCGCCAGACCGTGAAGGAGGCGCTTCCGGCGACACCAGTCCGGCTCATTGGGCTCTCTGCCGTACCAGAGGCGGGAGACGAGCTCGCAGTCGTGAAGAACGAGCGCGAGGCCAAGCGGATCACGGAGCATCGTCGCGACGAGGAGAGACGCGCTGGCATGTCTGCCGGCGAAGCCGTCTCGCTCGTGCCAGAAGACGTCTTCGCCCAGCTCGAGGACTCGGACCTGAAGGAGCTCCTCGTGGTCGTCAAGGCCGACGTGCGGGGCACGATGGAAGCCATCTGCGAGGCAATGGAGAACCTGTCGACGGATCGAGTCAAGCTGCGGATTCTCCACAGCGGCATCGGGGGGATCACCGAGAGCGACGTGATGCTAGCTTCCGCGTCGCGTGCTGTGATCATCGGCTTCCATGTGCGGGCGGAGCCGGCGGCGCGCAAGCTCGCGGAGACGGAAAGAACGGAGCTTCGCATCTTCGACATCGTCTACGAGGTGCTGGACGACGCGACCAAGCTCATGCAGGGCTTGCTCCCGCCGAAGGAGCTGGAGCGCGTGGCCGGTCGCGCGGAAGTCCGCCAGCTCTTCGTGGTCCCGCGCATCGGTACGATCGCTGGCTGCGCGGTGACTGATGGCATGATCCGCCGTGGCATCTCCGCACGCGTGCTGCGCGACGCAGTGCCGGTCTACTCCGGGCCACTCGGCTCCCTCAAGCACTTCAAGGACGATGTGCGCGAGGTCAGGGCGCCGCTGGAGTGCGGCCTCAGGCTCGAGAACTTCAACGACGTCAAGGTCGGCGACGTGATCGAAAGCTTCGAGATCGAGGAGATTGCCGACACGCTGTAGGGCGTGCTTCGTGCCAGTGCTCCGGAGGTCCTCATGCGGATCGCGGCTGCCTTAATCGAGCTGGCGCTCCCTGAAGCCGGTACGATCAAAGCCAAGCGCAGGGTGTCGAACGCAATCAAGAGCCGGCTGCGCCAGCGCTTCAACATCTCGACCGCCGAGGTCGCGGACCACGACGACCTCCACTCGGTCTGTGTCGGGTGCGTCATGGTGGGTGTAGATCCGCAGCACCTGCGCAGTCAGATGGAGAAGGCGATTCGGTACGTGGAGAGCTTGGGCCTCGCGGAGGTGGTGGCGGATGACGTTGCCGTCGTGCGGCTGGACGAGCTCGAGGAGATCGAGCTGCCGGAGGACCCGACTCCGGCGGAATGGGGCGCGGAGTGAATCACCGGCGCGGACGAGTCGCCCACGACCTGCGTGCTCGGGTGACGGAGATCCTCCGCAAGCGCGTCTCGGACCCGCGCCTGGCAGCGGTGACTCTCTCCGGCGTCGAGCCGACTCCCGACTTTTCCCTGGCCCGGGTCTTCTTCTGGACGCGGGGAGACCCGCAGGAAGCGTTGCAGGCTTTCGAGAAGGCCGGACCCTTCATCCGGCGTTGCCTCGGCGAGAAGCTCAAGCTACGACGTGTGCCGGAGCTCGAGTTCCGACTGGACGAGTCGCTCGAGCAGGCCGAACGGGTGGAGGCGATCTTGCGCGAGGTCGAGGGGGAGCGCGCGGTGAAGGAGCAAGAGTGATCGACGGGTTCCTCGTAATCAACAAGCCTGCGGGGTTGACCTCGCACGACGTGGTGCAACGAGTGCGCAAGTGGGCAAAGCAGCGCAGGGTTGGACACCTGGGTACGCTGGACCCGATGGCGACCGGGGTGTTGCCGATCGCGCTCGGGGAGGCGACGAAGCTCTCGCGGTTGCTCACTCACGGCGAGAAGAGCTACTCCGGCCAGATCCGGCTCGGCGTCGAGACGACGACCTACGACCGCGAGGGCGAGGTCACGGGAGAGATGGCGGGTCCCTGGCCCGATCGCGAGGTGGTCGAGAAGACGCTCGAGCGCTTTCGCGGCGAAATCGATCAGACGCCGCCCCCCTACTCGGCGGTCAAGCAGGACGGAGAGCCCTCCTACCGGCGCGCCCGGAGAGGAGAGACGGTGCACCTGGAGCCCCGGCGGGTCCGGCTTCAGCGGGTGGAGCTCCTGGACTACGAGCCTCCGCTGGTCTCGATCGAGGTCGACTGCAGTGCGGGAACCTACTTGCGCTCCGTGGCTCACGATCTGGGCAAGGCGCTTGGCACAGGAGCGCACCTGTGGCAGCTCGTGCGTACCCGGAGCGGTCCGTTCCACCTGCACCAGTCGCTCGCGCTCGATGACCTGGAGGCGTGGGGAGCACAGCGCGTGATCCCCATGGCCGCCGCTACGGATCTTCCCACCTACGAGGTGGACGCCCGAACGTGTCGCCGCGTCGGAAACGGGATCCAGCTCGGACGACACGAGGTCAAGGGCGTCCCGCCGGAGGGCACGGTGCAGCTGGTCAGGAAAGGACGCCTGGTGGCGCTCGCGGAGGCGCGCCTTGGCATTCCCGAGCTCCGCACCCTTCGAGTCTTCCTGGAGGGCACGAAGTCCGCGCCACGCGTGGCCGGGTCGAGCGCAGAAATCCCCGAAGGGACGGAGAGTTAGCCGTGCGACGCGGATTGCGGCCGCGATAGGCCTCTGCTATACACAGCGCGATTCCAAAGGGGAAGGTTTGCTCGACGCCGCAGGCAAGCAAGAAATCGTAAAGAACTATCAGCGCAGCGACGGGGACACAGGCTCGAGCGAGGTTCAAGTGGCGCTTCTCACGGAGCGCATCAAGTACCTGACGGAGCACCTGAAAGTGCACCGGAAGGACCACCACTCGCGCAGAGGGCTCCTGCTTCTCGTTAGCCAGCGGCGCGCGCTGCTCGACTATCTCAAGCGCAAGAATGACGCTCGCTATCGCGAG
Organism: Myxococcota bacterium; assembly: GCA_965247115.1. Lineage (GTDB taxonomy): Bacteria > Myxococcota_A > UBA9160 > SZUA-336 > SZUA-336 > JAUXJB01. The sequence goes on along the minus strand of CBDFGR010000002.1, from coordinate 158,770 downwards.
CTCATCGATAGGCTCGAGATCCGAAGGTAGATTTTATGGGGCAAAGGCCGGCCAGGTGTGCCGGCCTTTTGAATGATGGATGCGAGATGTGGGATGAGCGATGTGCACAGCCAGGCTGCGCACGTCGCTCATTCCGCATCATCTAGTTAGCCCCCACCCACATCTCGTACCGAAGCGGCAACGCAGGCTGCGGTCGACCCAAGAGCGTCGGCCAGCGGTCGATGGAGCGAAGATGGACAAGGTTGAGTGTAATGTGGATGGGAAGGTCATCGAGATCGAGACGGGTCGGATTGCAAAGCAATCGAACGGCGCCGCGATCGTGTCGTGTGGGCAGGCGGCCGTGCTCGTCACGGCGAACAGGGCGAGGCCGCGCGAGGGCATCGACTTCTTCCCGCTGACGGTCGACTACCTCGAGCGGATCTATGCCTCCGGCAAGATTCCGGGAGGCTTCTTCAAACGAGAGCGAGGCTTGACCGAGAAGGAGGTTCTCACCTCGCGCTTCATCGATCGGTCGCTGCGTCCCCTCTTTCCTGACGGGTATCGAGACGAGACCCAGGTGACCGCGACCGTACTGTCGGCCGAGCCCGGCTACGACACGGACATGCTGGCTTTCGTCGGCGCGTCTGCGGCAGTCGCACTTTCGGACATCCCCTTCCCCGAGCCGATCGCCGCGGTGCGTGTGGTGCGTGTCGACGGTCAGCTCGTCGCCAACGGTTCCTTTGACGAGATGGACGGGACCGATATCAACGTGATCATCGCGGGCACCCGGGATTCCATCGTGATGGTCGAGGGCGGCGCAAGAGAGGTCTCCGAGGCCGACATGCTGCAGGCGCTCCGGTTCGGACACGAGCAGATGCAGCCGCTCCTCGATGCTCAGGGCGAGCTCGTCCGTCGGGCAGGGAAGACGAAGCGCGTGGTCGCTTCCAAGAAGCCGGATCCGGACCTCGTCTCGCAGATCGACGCGCTCGCACGCGAGCGCATCGTGGTCGCGAGTCGTACTCCCGAAAAGCACGCGCGCTACCGCGCACTGAACGAGATCGATGGTGAGGTCCTCCCGAAGTTCCTCTCCGACTACAAGAATCAGACGCGCACGCTCAGCACCCTGGCCGAGGTGGAGGAGGCCCAGCATGGCGCGAAGGAGCTCGCGTCCGATGTCAAGGAGATCCTTCACGATCTCCGCTCGGAGGTGATGCGAGAAGCGATTCTCTCCGGCGAGCCCCGGCTGGACGGCCGGTCGGCGACCGAGATCCGGCCCATCCAGTGTCACGTCCAGGCCTTCCCACGCTTGCACGGCTCAGCGGTGTTCACGCGCGGAGAGACTCAGGCTGTCGTCACGATCACGCTCGGTGGCAAGCGCGACGAGCAGATGATCGAGGGCTTGCGGGACACCTTCTACAGGAACTTCTATCTGCACTACAACTTCCCGGCCTACAGTGTGGGCGAGGTTCGCCCGCTGCGCGCGCCAAACCGACGCGAGCAGGGCCACGGAGCGCTGGCGGAGCGCGCCCTCCGGGCAGTGCTGCCGGACATGGAGGAGTCGCCCTTCACGCTTCGGGTCGTTTCCGAGATCATGGAGAGCAACGGATCCTCGTCCATGGCATCGGTGTGCGGGGGCGCCCTGGCGCTGATGGACGCGGGCATCCAGATCACCGCACCCGTCGCGGGCATCGCGATGGGACTGATCACGGACGGCGATCGCAACGCCGTGCTCTCCGACATCCTTGGCGATGAAGACCACCTGGGCGACATGGACTTCAAGGTGGCGGGCTCGCGCGACGGCATCACCGCGATCCAGATGGACATCAAGATCGACGGGCTGAACTGGGAGGTCATGGAGACCGCGCTCGAGCAGGCGCGCGCGGGCCGACTGCACATCCTGGATTGCATGGCCCGGGAGACGGCCGCATTGCTGCCGAACTTCAAGCCGCGCGAGGAGCTCTCGGAGAACGCACCCCGGGTCAGCATCCTCTGGGTCAAGCCGGACAGAATTCGCGACGTGATCGGGCCGGGTGGCAAGGTGATCCGCGGGATCCAGGAATCCACAGGGGCCAAGGTGGACATCGAGGACTCGGGCCGCTGTACGCTCTTTGCGCCGGACAAGACCTCGCTCGAGGCATGCCAGCAGATGGTCGAGGAGATCACGCAGGAGGCGGAGGTCGGAAAGCTCTACTTCGGCAAGGTGAAGCGAGTGACCGACTTTGGTGCCTTCGTCGAGGTATTCCCTGGCACGGACGGGCTGCTGCACATCTCCGAGATGGCCGACCATCGGGTCGAGCGCGTGGAGGACATCTGCGTCGAGGGAGACGAGGTCATCGTCAAGTGCCTCGACGTGGATCCGAGTGGGAAGATCCGACTCTCGCGTCGGGCCGCCATCGAGGAGCAGCTGGCAGGATCTTGAGGCGATGAGCCCGGGCGGCGGGGGGCGGAAGGCTCCGCGTCGCCTGAGCAGGAGGAGCCGCAGTGCCTCCCGAGAGAAGCGTCCTCGACTCCGGGGCCAGCGTGGTGAGCGAGTCGATGCCGGGTGTCGAGAGCATCTCGCTGGGTCTGTACTTCCCGACCGGATCCAGACACGAGACCCAGCTCGACAACGGCGTGTCTCACTTCATCGAGCACCTGGTGTTCAAGGGGACTCCGCGCCGGAGCGCCGACCAGATCAACCGCGAGATCGATCTGCTCGGTGGAGTCTCCAATGCGTACACGAGCAAAGAGACCATCTGCCTGTACGCGCGCGTGCTGGCCGAGACCCTGGAGCGTCTGCTGGCCCTGTTTGGCGATCTCGCCACCGAGGCCCTCCCGGCGGGAGTCGAGGAGGAGGTGGAGCGCGAGCGCAGAGTGATCCTGTCGGAGATCCGGGCCGTGGAGGACTCGCCAGAGGATCTGCTGGGACAGCTCAGCGATTCCGTCTTCTTCGGGGACCACCCGCTCGCGATGCCGATTGCCGGCTCGGCTCCTGCGGTGGGTCGCCTGGGAGTCGACGACATCCGGGCCCACTACAAGCGCCACCTGGTGGCCGGCGGGCTGGTCATCGCCGCGGCCGGCAAGATTGATCACGCAGAGCTGGTCGAGCTGGCCAGCCGCCATCTCGGGCGGATCCCGACTGGCGAGAGGCAAACTTCTGCGAGTCCGGAGGGACCGCGTCCGGTGACCCGGGTGATGCAGCGGGAGCTCGAGCAGGTACAGGTCACGCTCTCCGCGCCAGGTGTCTCCGGTCGGGATCCCCGCTGGGCGGCGGCCGAGCTGCTCTCCGCGATCGTAGGGGACGGCTACTCCTCGCGCCTGTTCCGCGAGGTGCGCGACAGGCGCGGGCTCGTTTACTCGATCTACTCCTCGCTCGTGAGCTACACGGACACGGGCCGCCTCGACGTCAGCTTCAGCGTCGCACCGGCGAAACTCGAGGAAACTCTGGAGGTCGTGAGCCGCGAGCTCGGGAACGTACGCGACGCTGGCATCAGCCCGGCGGAGCTCGAGGCGGCGCGCGAGCATTTGCGTGTCAGTCTGCTGCTCGGTCACGAGTCGACCGGCGCGCGAATGGGCTACCTCGCTGAGCAGGTGCTCCTCGGCGAGGAGAACCTCGAGCTGGAGCGGGATCTCGACGAGCTGCAGCGAGTCACGCTCGGCGAGATCCACGCACTGGCCGCTTCTCTGCTCGGGGCGCCGCTCCCCCTGGCCGTCGTCGGCCCCGTCGATTCCGACAGCCTGCCCACGGCAGGTTGGGCTCTGCCGACATGAAGCCCGTCATCCGCATCCTGCGGGTCCGGGGCGAGGCCGACGCCGATCTGCCCCTACCCGAGCCCGCAACGAAGCACAGCTCGGGGGTCGATCTGCGCGCCGCCATTCACGCCGAGCTCGAGCTGGCTCCCGGCCAGCGCGCTGCCGTACCGACGGGGTTCGCGCTCGCCATCCCGCCGGGCTTCGAGGGTCAGGTGCGGAGCCGGAGCGGCCTCGCGCTCGAGTCCGGTGTAGTGGTGCCGAACGCCCCCGGCACGATCGATGCGGACTACCGGGGCGAGGTTCACGTAATCCTGGACAACACCGGCGACCGGGCCGTGCGTCTCGCGCGGGGGGATCGCATCGCGCAGCTCGTGATCGCCCCTGTCGCCGAGCCCGTCTTCCAGGAGGTCGAGCAGTCCGAGGCCCTCGGCACGACGTCGCGGGGTGCGGGCCGCTTCGGACACACCGGTCGCGGATGAGCATTCAAGATCCACCGCCAGAGGATGTGACGGGGAGCGCGGAGCCCGAACAGAGGTCACCTCCGGGGCTCGGCATCCACCCGCAGCCACCATCGGCGCGCGAGCCCGAGAGGGCGCGCTGGCGACCCAGCAACCTGGCGCTGCGGCTCGTGACCACCTCGTTTCTCGTGCCGCCCGTGCTCTGGATTTGCTACGTGGGCGGGCTCTGGTACGTGGGCCTGGTGATCGTGTTCAGCAGCATCGCGATCAATGAGTTCTACGGCTTTATCGCGGCGAAGGGGGGCACGCCGAACCGGCTGCTCGGCACGCTCGCGGCTGCGGCCCTGCCGCTCATCGTTTACGTGGGCGACGCCTTCCTCGCCACGAGCTTCATGACGGCTGTGCTGCTCACGGTGATGCTGTTGCAGCTGACCCATGCGCAGATCCGCGAGGCGATGATGAGCATCTCGGCCACGTTCTTCGGGGTGTTCTACGTGGGCTGGCTGCTCGCCCACGCCGTCTCCGTGCGCTTCATCGCGAAGGATCTGTCGAACCGCTACCCGACGCTGGAGTTCGAGCCGCAGCTCGGCTTCTTCTTCATCATCTTCTGTCTGGTGGCCGCGGTCTTCTCCGACACCGGGGCTTACTTTGTCGGAACCAAGTTCGGGCGCCGAAAGCTCGCTCCCGCTATCAGTCCGAACAAGACGCTCGAGGGAGCGCTCGGCGGAGTCGTGACCGGGACGCTCTGCTGCCTCCTGACCAAGTTCGTCTTCGACGAGATCATTCCGGGCGGGCTCTCCAACGAGCTGACCTACACCGCGGCGGGCCTGTTCGGTGCACTCCTCACCGTTATTGCCGTGCTGGGGGACCTGGTCGAATCCGTGCTGAAACGCGACGCCGACCTGAAGGATGCGGGAAGCATCTTGCCTGGAGTGGGTGGTGTCCTGGATCGCGTGGACTCCGCTCTGCTCGTGATCCCCGTCATGTATTACATGCTTCTGGCCTATTACTATCTCCGTCATGGCTAGTCTCGTGAGACCCGGCGCGCGGGTGGCCTCCCGCGGTGTGAACGTGCGCTGGAGAGCAAAGTGATTTCGCGGTACACGCGGCCCGAGATGGCGGCGCTTTGGGCCGATGCGCATCGGTATGAGCTCTGGACCCGGATCGAGGTTGCGGTCTGTCGGGCCCTGGCAGACCGCGGCGAGATCCCGCGCCAGGCCTTCGAGACGATCGAGGCGCGCGCAAAGGTGGATCCGGAGCGCGTCGCAGAGATCGAGGCGAGGGTGCACCACGACGTGAACGCGTATCTGGACGCGCTGGCCGAGGAGATTGGCCCCGCCGCTCGCTACGTGCATCTCGGCCTCACGTCCTCCGACGTGCTCGACACGTGCCTGGCCCTGCAGCTGCGCGACGCGATGGACCACATTCTCGAGCAGAGTCGCAGGGTCCTTGACGCGCTGCGAGATCGCGCGCTCGAGCACCGGCGCACCGTGTGCGTCGGTCGAACCCATGGCATCTTCGCGGAGCCGACGACCTTCGGACTGAAGCTGCTCTACGGCTTCGACGAGATGCGGCGCAACCACACCCGTCTCGAACGCGCCCGCGAGGCAGTTGCCGTGGGCAAGGCATCTGGCGCGGTTGGCACCTTCGCCCACCTGGGTCCGGAGGTGGAGGCCGCGGCCATGGCCGAGCTCGGACTTGCGCCTGCCGCCATCTCGACGCAGATCGTCTCGCGCGACCGCCATGCCGAGCTGGTCAATGCGCTCGCGCAAACAGCGACGGGAATCGAGCGCATCGCGGTAGAGATGCGCCACCTCGCTCGCACCGAGGTGGGCGAGGTCCAGGAGTTCTTCGGCGCCGAGCAGAAGGGGAGCTCGGCCATGCCGCACAAGCGCAACCCCTGGCGCTTCGAGACGCTTGCGGGGCTGGCGCGCGTGGTGCGGGGCTACGCGAGTGCGACGCTCGAGAACTCGGTGCTGTGGCACGAGCGCGACATCTCGAACAGCTCCGTCGAACGGGTCGTCGGACCGGACGCGACGACAACTGTGCACTTCATGTTGTACCGCCTCGCCGAGCTCATCGCAGGACTCGAGGTGTTCCCGGAGCAGATGCGTCGGCACCTGGATGCCAGCCGAGGGCTCGTCTACTCCGGCGCAGTCCTGCTCGCGCTCTTGCGACACGGGCTCTCCCGGCAGGAGGCCTATCGCCTCGTCCAGGGGCACGCGCTCGCAACCGGAGACGAAGGCGGCCACCTCTACGACCGCCTTCAGGCAGACGAAGAGCTGGGGAAGCTGCTCAAGCCCGACGAGCTCGCGGAGTGCTTCGACCTCGAGCGGCACTTGCAGCACGTGGACGCGATCTTTGAGCGGGTGCTCGCCGGAGCCACGGAGTCGTGAGGGTCACCGTTCTCGTCACCCTGAAGCCCGGCGTGCTCGACGCCGAGGGCCGCCAGGTCGAGCGCGCCTTGCGCGAGCTCGGCTACGACCAGGTCGCCGAAGTACGGACGGGCAAGGTGATTCACCTCGACCTGGACGCCGCGGACGCCGAGCAAGCTCGCCACCTGGCCTCAGAAATGTGCGAAAAGCTCCTCGCAAACCCCGTCATCGAGCAATACGAAATCCGCGTTTCATAGCCCCCAGCGACCAGAAGTCTCGATTCAGGCCAAACAAGTTATGATTAAGGACCGTCCCCAAGTTATGACTCCGGGGAGAACCGGCACCCTGCTACGAGGCTTGGCACCCATGCAAGCGCCGCGAAAGCGGCGCGCGCAGCGAAGGCCCTGGGCCTGAGCGGAGGTGGGTGGCCGCGGACGCTCGCGGCCGGGTCCCACAAGTCACGACGTGAACTGGCGGCGGCGAGGGTGCCAGATCAGCTGGGCGAAGGGCGCCGGCTCGTTCAGGGCTAGGGCCAGGGTGTTCGCGAGATAGCGCGTTCGCCCGCTCAGGAAGGGCCACAAGGCGTCCTCCAGCTGCGGCACGCCGGCACGCCAGCGCTCGATCGGATGGTGAGCGGCGGTGCCGAATAGGCGCGTCAGCAGGCGCCGCTCGCCCGCCAGGCTATCGATGAAGCTGCCGACTCCGACGGCCGTCCTTCCCCACCCCGTCCACGGCTCCACGTGCAGCTCGAGACGCAGCGTGTGCTCCAGGATGTCCTGGAGCTCGGCCTCGATCTGGGCGAGCTCCGCCCAGCTGCGGGCACTCATCAGCGAAGGCCGGGCCCGCGAGCGTAGCCCAAAGACGCGGGCGTTGCGTGCGACAGCGCGCAGCTCGCGGCGTAGCAGCGCGACGACCTCCTCGTAGCCGAGGTCTCGCGGCGCGCCAGGGGATTTCGGATCGTCCCTCATGCGTCAAGTTTACCGCGCCGCGCGTTGAAACTCAGTGAAGCGGCTGGCACACTGCGGCTGTACCCGTTCCCAGGGGGGAGCGTGAGCCCCCGCCGCCTCCGGCGATCCCTCCAGAGCCCGACGAGCCGCGTGACGACGCAAGCCCAGCCGGAGACGCTGCCCCAGACACCCGGACCCCGCATCGGGGTGGTGGTGTTCCCCGGCTCCAACGACGATCGCGACATGGCCGGTGCTCTCTCGCGCGTCGGCGCTGACGTGCAGATGGTGTGGCACAAGGACAGGCGCCTGCCGGACAACCTCCACGGAGTCGCGGTCCCGGGCGGCTTCTCGTACGGGGACTACCTGCGCGCGGGAGCCATGGCGCGCTTCTCGCCCGTCATGCGGGCAGTGGCCGCTCTCGCGGAATCGGGGCGGCCGGTACTTGGGGTGTGCAATGGCTTCCAGGTGCTCTGCGAGGCCGGCCTGCTGTCCGGCGCGATGGTACGGAACCGCGATCTCTGCTTTGTGTGTCGCGACGTGGAGCTCCAGATCGAAGATCCGGGTCTGCTGGGCGCCGGGCTTCCCCTGGGCGGGTCGCTCTCGATTCCGATCAAGCACGGGCAGGGAGCGTATGTCCCGGATCCTGACCGACCCCCGCGCGTCGCGTTCCGCTACCTTGGCGCAAACCCGAACGGTGCGGTCGACGGCATCGCCGGGGTCAGAAACGAGTCGGGGAACGTCCTGGGACTGATGCCGCATCCGGAGCACGCCGTGGATCCCCTGCTCGGCAGCTCCGATGGTGCCACGCTGCTGCGCTCGTTCCTGCGAAGCTGCCGCCCGTGAGGGAGCCCGAGGTCAACCTGGAGCTCGCGCGCGAGCACGGCCTGAGCGATGCGGAGTGGACGCGCGTCCTCGAGCTCCTGGGACGCGACCCGACGTACCCTGAGCTCGGGGTGTTCTCGGTCATGTGGTCCGAGCACTGCTCCTACAAGTCCAGCAAGCGCTATCTCGCCGCCTTGCCGACGGAGGCTCCGTGGGTACTGCACGGTCCCGGAGAGAACGCGGGCGTGGTCGACATCGGCGAGGGCCGGGCCGCCGTCTTCAAGATCGAGAGCCACAACCATCCGTCCTACATCGAGCCGCACGGCGGCGCGGCCACCGGCGTCGGTGGCATCCTGCGGGACATCTTCACCATGGGGGCGCGGCCTCTCGCGAGTCTGAACTCGCTGCGCTTCGGCGAGCTCGACGATCCCCGTCAGCGCTACCTGCTACGCGGGGTTGTGGCAGGCATTGGCGACTACGGCAACTGCTTTGGCTGCGCCACCGTTGGTGGCGAGGTCAGCTTTCACCCCGGCTACGCGAGCAACATCCTCGTGAACGCGATGAACGTGGGGATCGCCCCGCTTGACGGGATCTTCCTCGCCAAGGCGAGCGGCCCCGGCAACCCCGTCATCTATGTCGGCTCGCGAACCGGTCGGGATGGCATCCACGGGGCCAGCTTGCTGGCGTCGAGCGAGTTCGACGCTGACACGGAATCCATGCGCCCGACCGTGCAGCTCGGCGATCCGTTCGCCGAGAAGCTGCTCCTCGAGGCCTGTCTCGAGGTCATGGCGACGGGCGCCGTGATCGGCATTCAGGACATGGGAGCCGCGGGTCTCACGTGCTCGAGCTTCGAGATGGCCTCTGCCGCAGGGACCGGAATCGAGATGGATCTGGACCTGGTGCCGCAGCGGGAGGAGGGCATGAGCCCCTATGAGCTGCTGCTCTCGGAGTCGCAAGAGCGCATGCTGCTGGTGGCGGAGGCAGGCCGCGAGGCCGAGGTGCTCGACGTCTTTGCGAAGTGGGATCTCGAGGCGGTCGTCGTGGGGAAGGTGACGGACACCGGACGAATGCAGGTGCGCTGGCGGCATTCCCACGTTGTCGACATTCCCGTCGACCCGATCGCTCGCAGCGCCCCCGTCTACGACCGCCCGGTCGTGCGCCCCGCCGATCTGGACGAGCGGCGCAAGCTGGACGTGGCCGCGCTCGCTCCCGAGGCCGATCCCTCTGGCGCACTGCTCGAGCTGCTCGGCTCCCCGAACCTCTGCTCCCGCGAGTGGGTCTACCAGCAGTACGACCAGATCGTACAATCGAGCACGGTGCTGCGTCCGGGCGGCGACGCCGCTGTGATGCGGGTTCCAGGGTCGAACCTCGGCATCGCGCTCTCCACAGACTGCAACCCGCGCTACTGCTCGCTGGATCCCTACCTGGGAGCGCAGCTCGCGGTGGCCGAAGCGGCGCGCAATGTCGCGGTGACCGGCGCTCGCCCCTACGCCGTCACGAACTGCCTCAACTTCGGGAATCCGGAGCGGCCTGAGTCGATGTGGGAGTTCTCCGAGAGCGTGCGCGGGATGGGCGCGGCCTGCCGCGAGCTCGGGGTCCCGATCGTCTCGGGGAATGTGAGCTTCTACAACGAGACGGCCGGAGAGGGCTCGATCCCGCCCACTCCGACCATCGGCATGCTGGGGCTGCTCGACGATGTCACCCATGCGGTCGGGGCCGCGTTCCAGTCGGCGGGCGACTCCATCGTCCTCCTCGGCGAGAATCTGGGGGAGCTCGGAGCGTCGGAGTACCTGGCGGTGCGGCATGGCCTGGAGCGCGGCGTCCCCCCCCTGCTCGATCTCGAGGCAGAGGGACGTCTGCACGAGCTCTTGCGCGCCGCTGCCAGAGACGGGCTTGTACGCTCCGCGCACGACGTGTCCGACGGAGGGCTCGCGGTCAGCCTTGCCGAGTGTGCGCTGCGGTCGTCAGTTGGACTTCGTGCCGAGCTGCCCGGCTCGGGTCTGCGACCCGAGGCCGCCCTGTTCGGCGAGTCCGCTTCGCGCGCTGTCGTGAGCTGTGGGCCGGCGGAGCGAGGTGAGCTGCTCGAGCTGGCCGAACGCTCGGGCGTTCCGGCGCGAGTGATCGGCGAGACCGGCGGAGATCGCATCCGGATCGCGCCAGGTGTCGACGTCGCGCTCGCGGAAGCGCACGATGTATGGGGCGGAACGCTGCCGGAGGCGCTGAAATGACGGGACGGGCAATGCGAGACCTGCCAGACGACCTCGATCGGTTTCGCGAAGAGTGCGGCATCGTCGGCATCTCTGGGCACGCGGAGGCGTCGCACCACGCGTACCTGGCACTCTACGCTCTCCAGCACCGCGGCAAGGAATCTGCGGGCATCGTCACGCGTGACGGTGGCGAGATGCACGTTCACAAGGCCATGGGCCGCGTCGCGGACATCTTCGACGACGAGATCCTGGGGCGTCTCCCCGGTCGCCACGCGATCGGGCACGTCCGCTACTCGACCGCAGGTGTCAGCGGGCTACGCGACGCCCAGCCCTTCCTGGCGAGCAGCGGAGGCGTCGACGTGGCGCTCGCGCACAACGGGAACCTGACGAACGCGAATGCGATCCGTGAGGAGCTCGAGGGCCACGGCTCGATCTTCCAGTCCGGCATGGATTCCGAGGTTTTCGTGCACCTGTTCGCCCGGGCCCGCGGCACGCTCCCGGAACGCCTCTCCGACGTCTTCTCGCGCGTACGTGGCGCCTTCTCTCTGGTGATGATGGTCGACGACGTGCTGGTCGCCGCGCGGGATCCGTACGGCTTCCGCCCCCTCTCGCTGGGCCGCCTGGGTCCGGCGTGGGTTGCAGCCAGCGAGACGTGCGCCTTCGACTTGATCGGAGCCACTTTCGAGCGCGACGTGGAGCCAGGAGAGATCGTGATCATCCGCCGCGGCCGCATGCGCTCGGTGCAGCCGCTGCCGAAGGTCCCGGAGCGCCTCTGCGTGTTCGAGCACGTCTACTTCGCGCGGCCCGACTCGCTGGTCTTCGGCAGCAACGTCTACCAGACGCGCAAGCAGCTCGGGCGCGAGCTGGCGCACGAGGCGCCCGTGGAGGCGGACATAGTCGTCCCTGTGCTCGATTCCGGGGCCCCGGCAGCGCTCGGCTATGCCGAGGCTGTCGGCCTGCCGTATGAAACGGCCCTGATCCGTAATCACTTCGTCGGACGCACCTTCATCGAGCCCGAGCAATCGATTCGCCACTTCGGGGTGCGGATCAAGCACAACGTGATCCGCGAAGTGGTGGAGAGCAAGCGCCTCGTGGTCGTCGACGACTCCATCGTCCGCGGGACGACGCTCACCAAGCTGGTGACCGCCCTGCGCGCCGCCGGGGCACGCGAGGTGCACGTCCGCGTCTCCTGTCCGCCATCGATCAACCCCTGCTACTACGGGATCGACACCCCGACACACGCCGAGCTGATCGCCGCGAACCAGAGCGTGCCCGAGATCTGCGAGACGCTCGGCGCGGACAGCCTCGCGTACCTGTCGCTCGAGGCGCTCCGCCGCGTCGAGTCGTCGATGAAGCACGGCTTCTGCGACGCCTGCTTCTCCGGCGATTACGTCATTCCCGTGGACGAGATCCGAGCGGAGGAGATGCAGATCCCTCTGTTCCAACCGGAAACGGAGCCCAGCGGCGACTAGGTGCTCCAGAGCTTGATGTCGGCGTCCATCATGATCTGGACCAGCTCGGCAAAGCGCACTGTGGGAGCCCAGCCGAGCTCCTCCTTGGCCTTGCTCGCATCCCCCAGCAAGAGGTCGACCTCTGCAGGGCGGTAGAAAGTCTGGTCCACCTCGACGATCACCTCGCCACTCCGGGCGTCTCTGCCTACCTCCGCAACGCCCTCGCCCTCCCACTCGACCTCGTAGTCGACGCAGGCGGCAGCAGCCTCGATCAGCTCCCGCACCGAGTGGTTCTCTCCGGTCGCCGCGATGTAGTCGCCGGGACCGTCCTGCTGCAGCATCCGCCACATCATCTCGACGTATTCCGGCGCATAGCCCCAGTCCCGCACGGCCTCGAGGTTGCCGACTCGGAGGGGCTGCGTCCCGCGCAGCTTGAGCCTGGCCAAGCCGCTCGTCACCTTCCGGCTGATGAAGTTCTCACCGCGGCGAGGCGACTCGTGGTTGAACAGGATCCCGTTGCTGGCGTGCATGTCGTATGCCTCTCGGTAGTTCCGCACGATCCAGTAGGCATAGAGCTTGGACGCGGCGTAGGGGGAGCGCGGTCGGAAGGGAGTCGTCTCTCGCTGCGGGGTCTCGGACACCTCCCCGAAGAGCTCCGAGGTGGAGGCCTGGTAGAAGTGCGCGTCCAGGCCGTTGCTCCGGATCGCCTCGAGCAGGCGCAGCGTGCCCGTGGCGTCGACGTCGCTCGTGTACTCGGGCTGCTGGAACGAGATGCCCACGTGGCTCTGCGCAGCCAGGTTGTAGACCTCGTTGGGGCGCACCAGCGCGATGATCCGGTTCAGGCTGCTGGAGTCACCGAGATCGCCGTAGTGCAGCTCGAAGACCTTTCCGTCCCGCTGCGCGCTCTCGCGTGCGGGCTCGATCCGCTCGCGGTTGAACATCGAGGTGCGGCGGGCAACCCCGTGTACCTCGTAGCCCTTGTCGAGCAGCAGCTCTGCGAGATACGAGCCGTCCTGGCCCGTCACGCCCGTGATCAGGGCGACCTTCTTCGGCATCCAGTGCTCCCTCGAGAGTGCGCTATGCGGATCGTGCCCCATTGTCGGGCGGCCGTCACGCGGCGCTTGCGGTCCGGCGTCCCCCCGGATGAGACTGTTCGAGGGTGAGTCGCTTCATCTTCCTCGATCGGGACGGCACGCTGGTGCGCGACCCTGGCTACGTGCATCGGCTGGAGGACTACGAGCTCCTGCCGGGCGTGGTCGCCGGGCTGCGCAAGCTCACGCGAGCCGGCTATCGCCTGGCGATCGTGACGAATCAGAGCGGAATCGGGCGGGGTTACTACGACCTGGCCGCCTACGAGCGCTTCCAGGCACACCTTCTGGACGAGCTGGCCGCCGTCGGTCTCCGGGTGGAGCAGTCCTATCACTGCCCGCACCGGCCCGACCAGGGCTGTGCCTGCCGCAAGCCGGCCCCCGGCTTGCTCGAGCGAGCGCGTGACGAGCTGGGGGCCGATTTGCCCGCGAGCTGGGTCATCGGGGATAGCGAGGCCGACGTCGAGCTGGCCGAACGGGCGAGCTGCCGGGGCGCGGTCCTGCTCAGCTCCGCCACGAGCAATCCGCTAGCGAGGTCGGTACCGTCCGCGCCGGATCTCGAGACCGCGGCCGATCTCGTGCTGGCGGATCGCCTCGCCGACCGAGGCTAGGCGGGGTCTGCGCTGCGTTTCAGCACCGTGTTGCTGGCGACCTCGGCCCTCCCGGGATAATCGACCGTGTAATGCAGGCCGCGCGTCTCGCGGCGTTGGAGCGCGCTCTCTACGATCAGCTCCGCGACGGTCGCGAGGTTGCGCAGCTCCACCAGCCCCGGGGTCAGCGTGAAGTCCCAGTAGTAGTCCCGGATCTCCTGCTGCAGGAGCTCGATCCTGCGCCGGGCGCGGGCCAGGCGCTTGTTGCTGCGCACGATGCCCACGTAGTTCCACATCATGCGCCGGATCTCGTCCCAATTCGCGTTCACGAGAACCGATTCTGTGGGATCGCTTGCTCGCCCCGGATCCCAGCGGGGCAGGGCCGGTACTGGCTCCAGGTCCTCCCCGCTGCGCGCGATCGCCTCGTCGGCCGCCGCGCGCGCGAACACGACACCCTCGAGGAGCGAGTTCGAGGCCAGGCGGTTGGCTCCGTGAAGGCCGGTACACGTCACCTCGCCTGCGGCGAACAGGTTGCGGATGTCCGTCTCGCCGCGCAGATCCGTGCGGACGCCGCCGCAAGCGTAGTGAGCAGCCGGGACCACGGGAATCGGTTGCTTCGCCAGATCGAAGCCGAACTGCGCGCAGCGCTCCCTTATGTTTGGAAAGCGTGAGCGGATGAAGGATGGATCCAGCGACGTGCAATCGAGATAGACGCAGTCGTCTCCCGAGCGCTTGAGCTCGAAGTCGATCACCCGCGCAACGATGTCGCGCGGTGCCAGATCCGCACGGTCGTCGTAGCGGGGCATGAAGCGCTCGCCCGCTCTTGTGCGCAGGATCCCGCCCTCTCCACGTACGGCCTCGCTGATCAGGAAGGAGCGCGCCTCGGGGTGATAGAGGCAGGTCGGGTGGAACTGGTAGAACTCCATGTTCGCGATGCTGGCGCCAGCGCGGTAGGCCATCGCGACGCCGTCCCCCGAGGCGATGTCGGGGTTGCTCGTGTACACGTAGACCTTGCCGCAGCCGCCTGTGGCGAGGAGCACGACCGGGGCGCGGAAGGTGGAGATCTCGCCGCTGTCCTCATCGAGGATGTAGGCGCCTAGCACTCGCGTGGAGTTCGCGAGCCCGAGCGTCCTCGTCGTGAGTAGATCCACGGCGATCGAGTTTGCGACGAGCTGGATGTTCGGGTGCGCCTCGCAGCGCTCCACCAGCACCCGCTCGATCTCCTGTCCGGTGAAGTCCGCGGCGTGCAGCACCCGCCGCCGCGAGTGGCCGCCCTCTCGCCCCAGGTCGTAGCCGTCCCCACCCTCGCTCGCGTCGAAGCGCACGCCGAAGTCGATCAAGCTGCGGACGGCTTCTGGCCCGTGCTCGACCACGAAGCGCACGACCTCTTCGTCGCACAGCCCGGCTCCTGCCTCCAGCGTGTCGCGAACGTGCGCCTCGAACGAGTCGCCCGCATCGATCACGGCGGCGATGCCACCCTGCGCGTAGTTCGTGGCGGATTCCGCGGTCCCCTTCTTTGTGACCACGACGACGGAGCCGTGTTCTGCCACGCGCAATGCGAAGCTGAGCCCCGCAATCCCGCTGCCGAGCACCAGAAAACGACTCTCGACCTCCATGAGACCGGCATTCTAAGTCGCTGTAGGAGGGTGAGCCAGAGAGGGCGCAGAAGCGCTCCCCAAGGGCTCGGACTTGTTGCCGATCGGGTCAAGGGTCCAGGGTCAACCCGCCGCTGGTGTGCGCCGATAAGGAGTCGGGAGCTGGGACTGCCTACTAGGCCCCGGCGTGCCGGGGAGGGAGTGTCTGGATGCCACGCTGGCTGGGATTCGCGGACAAGCTGCTGCTGCTGGCGGCTCTGGCACTGCCGGTTGCCTCGCAGGCCCAGGTGTACAGCTGGACCGATCCGGACGGCTCGATTCACTTCAGCGACCACCCGCGTCACGCCGGGTTCACGCCCCACGAGCTGAGGCCCGTCCGGCCCATGCCACGGCCCCGGCGTGCCTTCGTCCCGACGCGGGCCTGGGATGGACTGATCTCCCGAATGGCCCGAGAGCAGAGCGTCTCTCCGGCTCTGGTCAAGGCCGTAATCCACGCGGAGTCCGCCTTCGATCCTCGCGCCGTCTCCCGCAAGGGCGCGAAGGGACTGATGCAGCTCATGCCCCGCACGTCTCGGTCATTGGGGGTGGACGATCCGTTCAACCCGTGGCAGAACATAGATGGAGGCACGCGGTACCTGAGCGCCATGCTCGAGCTCTTTCCTGGGGAGCCGCAGCTGGCACTGGCGGCTTACAATGCGGGAGTGGAGCCGGTGCGGCGCTACAAGGGGATTCCGCCGTACCCGGAGACCCGGACCTACGTGAAGCGAGTCATGAATCTCTACAAGCGATATCATGCAGACTTCCGCTGAAACCACGGGGCTGAGTGGGTCTGTGCCCATCGAGAAGATCTGGAACGCGCCCAACCTGATCACGCTCTCCAGGATTGCGGCGACCCCGCTCCTGCTGCTGAACCTGTGGTGGCAGGGGCCGTGGTGGTCTGCGCTGGTGGGCCTGGGCTTCCTCGGCGTGTCGCTGACGGACCTGCTCGATGGCTACGTCGCGCGGCGTCGCGGCGCGGAGACCAGGATCGGCAAGCTGCTCGATCCGCTGGCAGACAAGATCCTGGTCATGACCGCGCTGGTCGTTCTAGTCGCGGTGCCGGAACGCCTGAACGAGTTGGGCGTCATCATGGCCGTCGTAATCCTGGGCCGGGAGATCGCCGTCACTGGGCTGCGAGCGATGGCCTCTGCTGAGGGTGTGCTGTTGCCCGCGGCCCCGCTGGGGAAGTGGAAGACGGGCTTCCAGATCGCCGCGCTGACGGTGCTGCTGTTGCATTACCCGGTCCTCGGGCTGCCCACCCACGCGATCGGAGTGCTCCTGCTGGTGCTCGCGACGGGCCTCACGCTCTGGTCGGGGTACGCCTATTTCGTCGGGTACCTGAGTCGCCGGGGAGCACCCCCAGCGACCCCTTGACGCCGCCTCAGACGCGCCGCATAACACTCCTCACGCACGAGTAGCTCAGTTGGTAGAGCTCCACGTTGCCAACGTGGTTGTCGCCGGTTCGAGTCCGGTCTCGTGCTCCAGTTTTCCATTGTTATCCGCGTAGTTAGCGCTCGTTGCGAGTTTCAGCTCCGACGATGGGATCCTCGGGGTGCCACATGGGAGCCCTCGGGTCGGACGTTTCCCCACCCGTAGATCTGCCTCAGCATCGCAACCTCGTCGGCCTCAGGCCATGACTCTGGGCCGAGGAAGGCGTCGTACTTCTCGAGGATCATGCGCGGGTTCGCGTGGCCGAGTGTCTCTGAGATCCGCTTCGCGTTCTCGCCGCAGATGAGGGCCGCTGTGACGTATGACTTGCGCAGCGCCTTCTGCGCGTCGCCCTCACGCGGGGAGACCTTGGCTGCGCGGAGCGCTGGGATCCACCCGCGCTTCCGCCATTCGTGGTAGCTCATCACGGAGCCACGACGCCCCGGGAACACGCGACCATCGACGCGGCCGAGATAGCTTCGCGTTCGCTGCGTTTGGAGCAGATGCTCGAGCGGAGCGCGAAGTTCGATCTCCCACTGCGCGCCGGTTTTCGTCGGTTCGGTCGGATCGTCCTGTCCGCGCACGACCGCGCGTCGGATGTTCACGCGCCGGCCCTTCCACGAGATGTCATCCCAGAGAACGCCGGCGACCTCGCCCCACCGGAGTCCGGTGAGGAGCAGCATCTCCGTCGGGGGGTAGTAGACCTTCTGGACAGGCGCGGCGGGTGCTCCGAGTACTCGAAGAAGCGCAGCGAGCTCGCTGGCCTCAAACGGGAGGAACTGCACGCGCCGGACCCGCTGCGTTCCGGTTCCCCGCTTCGTTCGTCGACGGGGTAGGGGATCCGCGAGAGGGTTCGTGGCGATCAGGCCCTCGATCCTCGCGTCACGCAGCATCATGGCCAGCACACCGAGACGGTCCTTGACGGTAGTACGCGAGAGTGGCGCCCCGCGCTTGCCCCTCGACGACTCAAGCGCGCTCCGGAGGTGCAGGACCTCGGCCGTGTCGATCGAGCCGAGCGATCTCTGTCCGAGGCGCTCGACCAGGTCGCGCACGTGGATACTGTAGTTGTACCAGGTGCGCTGCCCGATCACGGGAGGCGCGCACGATTGCAGCCACAGCGGCGCCCACTCCGACAGCGTGCTCGGTCGAACCGGTTTGGGTTCCGGATCCGTTTGGCCCTCCAGCCAGGAGGCGTCGCCCATCGCGAACTGGACGTTGAGCTGCCTGACGATCTCGGCGCCGAGCTCGGGATCCCCCTTGGGGACGATCATGCGGCGCTTGCGTCTGACCCGTGTTCCAGCCCGCATGAGGACGCCTTGGCCGACGACGTTCAGCCGTCCCCGGTCATCCGTCCAGAGTCGTGCCTTGGGCACCCCCCACTCCTCAGACTGCATCCTACCTCACCGCTCGCTTCTTCTGGGCACTTCTCTCGATCAGTGTCTTGGCCCGTTCCTCGGTCGACTGCGGCTCTTCCTGCTCACGCAGCGCCCGTCGAATCGCGTCCAAGACCCTCTGCTCGGAGACCGTAGAGCAAGTGGAGAGCGTCTCCGTGAATGCCAAGTGGCTCCAGAATCCGTAAAGGTAGCCACTCAAATTAGGACGCTACCGTTCCGCCAGAGAGCGACCCAAAGTCAAGAGGAATATTCCTCGGATTATTCCTTACGCTTGCCCCAGCGAGCCGCCGCGCCCTTCTTGGCGATCTCGCGCCGCTAGAGCAAAGGTGGGAGCGAGCATTTCTCTATCCTTGGCGCTAAGCATGGCGAAGCGGACAAAGAAGAAGCGCCCCCCCCCGCTATCGGCGCCGGACTCCCTTGGGGTCCGGCGCTTTTAGTCTCCAGGCACCGAGTCTCGATGCGCCTCAATGCTTGGGCACGAACTCGACCCGAGTCTCCAGCTTCGCCTGAAACGCCGATTCGGGGACCCACTGTGTACCCCCGAGCAGCGTCATCGCGTAGTGCATGAGGTGCTCAGCGTCCTCTCGAGGACCCTGTGCTTCGAACGTCAGCCGGCCTCTCGGCTTTTCTCGGGTGGCCACAGCCAGGTAGTCGACGTAGCGCTCGAGCACCATCTGGATCGCGACAGCGTACACATCAGTCGGTAGGTACGGATTGATCTTCGTTGCGACAAAGTCTTCCTGAAACGCGTCCTTCCGGATGCCGGCACCGAACGCGACGAAATTCGTCCCGCCGACAAGCCGGTCGACCTCGCGGTCGAATGCCGCCTGCTTAGCTGTATCACCGTCGAAGGAGAAGATCCCGTCGCGTATCCTCATCTTGGGTAAGCGATGCGGCTTCACCACCTTGATCTCGGCTTGAGCCTGGCGTAGCGGCTCAGCGCAACGGGTCCTGGGTATCCGATCCCTTCGCGAGAGTTTTCCCTAGCACAAGGTCAACGATGATCCCGACCACCGCTACAAATACTGACACACGGGCAGCGATGTCACCGCCTTCAAGGCCAACACCCTGCGGAGGACGGGCCGCGATCATCAACAACATTCCGGCCATAAAAACATACAGGGGTACAACCGAAGAGAAATGATTAGCAACTAGTAGTACGCGCCTCGATAACCAGGTCGTTGCCCCGAATATCGGGATTCCGAGAAACACAAACAAGGACAAGAAAACGAGCGTGTCAGGCCCCAAAGACCTCAGCGATATGTGGAACTGCGTCCAGATTCCTAACCCGACGACTAGCACAGCCGCGAGCGCAACCATGTACGCACACCAACAAACAGGGAGCATTGCTTGAGCCAATCAGGTGCTTCGCCCGTGTGGGCGCTTTAGTCCACCGACATGAAACCGGCATAACATATGCCGCCGGTTAGGAGGACTTCAAATGGAACATCCCGCAGATCGGCCCGTATGACTGGACGCCCTCGTGGGCCGAAGAGCCATCGCTGTTCCGTGCTTTTGGGTAGGGTAGTTGTACCGAAAATCCGGAAAGAGACGCCCCAGGCGAAATTCTTCTCTCCGAATCTTTGGCTTCCCAGAGGTATTGCATGTACTCACTCGGGTGATTGTCCGAGAAGAAATAGTTCCCCTCCCAGCCCGTTGGAGAACCCACGCTCGTCGGGATGTTCTCCGCATTGATAGGCAGAGACGGCTCCGTGCCCCATCCAATGCTAAGGGTACGGATTGGAGCACTCGCGTTGTTGATCACCATGAAGGCGTACGCGGGCGGGCCTTCACTGAAGCGATAGACGCGAACC
The DNA here is from genome assembly GCA_965247115.1 of Myxococcota bacterium. Classification (GTDB taxonomy): domain Bacteria; phylum Myxococcota_A; class UBA9160; order SZUA-336; family SZUA-336; genus JAUXJB01. Next base: position 138,851 of record CBDFGR010000002.1, on the reverse strand, counting down.
ACCACCTCGGCACTGTCTTCGACGCAGGCGGCGGCCACCGCATGTGGGTTGAGCACGGTGAGCATTGCGAGCAAAAGTGATGACAGCGTAGCGTGGATATTCACTTAACCGCCCTCCTAATTGGAATATACGAAATGACATCTTGGGCTCGTGGAACGTCACGGAGCTCTTGCCAAGAAACTCCATCTTGATCTCATCTGCGCGCTTCCTGTAGGCGAGCTCCTCCTCGGCAGAGATCGCGATGGCACCCAACGCGAAGAACGGCTGGTCGTTCGGATGATCGGATGCGTTCGGACTCCCGGACTCGTCGAAATACAGTCGATTCGACGGCCGGCCCTCTAGCAACTGGTTCCCGGAAGAGTGCTTGAAGCGCTTCCGCGTCTCGATTTTGCCATGGGCTTTGAGGAGAGCCGTCTGCTCCTCGTCCTTGATGTGTTGCTTGAGCTTGCTGATGTCGGATCGGCCTCGACCGGCGTCGGCTCGTCCAGGAGCCGGCATAGGTCGATGAAGTGTTCCTGGGAGGCCGAGCGCTCCTTCAGCTCCGACGCTCGCCACTTGGCGATGAACTCACCAGGAGTCATAGGCGATCGGCGAGCGGCACGGGCTGAGAGGGCGGCTCATTCTTCCTTCCGCTTGAGCTCGGCGGGATGCTCCGCGATGAAGCTGCGGATCTCATCGCTCCTTTCGAGAACCTCCTCCCACTCGTCCGCGTAGAGTGTGACCGGGAATCGGCGGAGCCCGTAGAGCGACAGAGCCCCTTTCTGGCTGACCTTCAGTTGGATCCGAGCCTTCTTTTTCCTATCGATCTCCGCAACCTTGGCTCGCAACCGTTCGACCTCGGCTCGCAAGTCGTCTTCTTCGCTCACCACTCTTCGCTCCTCTCCGAAGAATTCGCTGTCAAGTCCGTCCGCTTACCCTACGGTCTGGGTCCGACATCTAAGATCTGGGGTCACTTCGACTTCAGCCTGCTCCGATTTTTCGACCGATCTGCGTCGGAGATGCTCCCATCGCAAGGAGCGCACGCACGAGCAGATCAATCGTTGCTTCTCCCTTCTCCAGTTTCGCTACACGTGGCTGGCTCGATCCCATTCGAGCTGCAAGCTGCGTCTGGCTCACTCGTCCTTTGGCTCTCTTCTCCTTCACTGCCTTTGCGAGGGCGACCTTCATCTCGATGAATGCCATCTCGCTGTCCGAGAGATCCAGGAGTTCCTGAACCGTCCCGATCTGCCAGCCGTCGGCCTCAAGGGCCTCCAGTTCCTTCTTCTTCATGGGTGGGCTTCTTCCTGAGTTGGGGGGGGGCTGGACCTGGATCCGTTGGGGGGGACCTTCAGTCCATCGCGGGTCTCAGTCGACCTACCGTGTGCTGCCTCTCCTCTTTGCTTCGTCATAGCGCGCGAGGCGCTGTTTGGTTGTTTCGATGACGCCCTTGGGGGTCCGCTTCGTATCCTTGTCGAACCACTGGATCACCACGATCCGGTCGGCGTCGATTCGGTAGAGAATTCGCCATGTCGCCTTCGCCTTTTCGTCCTTGATTCGAAGCTCATGCACCCTCCGCCCGATCGCGGGCATCGGCCGAGAGTGGGGCATCGAGAGCGACTCGCCTTGCTGCAGTTGCCGGAGCAGGAACCCTGCCCATAGGCGAGCTTCCTGACTCATCGGCGGTGTCTGCCATTCTGCGGCGAGCCAAGCAATCGGCTTGTCCTCTGCCATATGCCGAGAATGATATATCTATTTCGGTATATGTCAAGGGATTGGCTGCCCGTCATTACTTCTGTTTGGGAATTATCCCTGAAACTTTCCACGCCCGAGCCGCCAGCGCTTCGTCTCCGACGGTTTGCGAGGTCACTACGGTCCGATCAGCAAGGCTGTGGTGTTTACGTTGAAGCGATGTGTTTCGAGTTCACCTTCAAGACGGTATTTGGCAAGTTCAAGGTAAGCTGGCTCAATCTCGATTCCTATGGAATTCCGGCCCATGTGCATCGCAGCGATCAGGGTTGAACAGGTCCCGACAAATGGGTCTAGTACAGTATCCCCAGCGAACGAAAACATGCGGATCAGGCGCTCAGCAACTTCCGTGGGATAGGGCGCCGGGTGTCCGTTCCGCGTCGAAGCCCCTTTAATGTCCGTCCACGCCGACTTGAACCAGCTCCGAACCTCCGCTTTGGTCAGCATCGAGAGTGCCTGTTGCTCGGCGGACGGCGAGCGGTAACCTGCTCCCTTCCTGAAGAACAGAATGTATTCCACATCATTCTTAATCACGCCGCCGGGCTGGTACGGCTTTCCGTAGTAGCGCGCCCCGTTTCCGCTCGCCTCTTGGAGGCCGTTAGAGATCTTGTGCCAGAAGATCGGCGTAAGACAGTCCAGACCCAGCGCGCGGGATCGGACCTGAATATCCGCATGTAACGGCACGACGTAGTGTTTCCCGTTCTTTTTCCTCGACATACACACGTCGCCGACCACGCAGCAGATCCTCCCACCTGGCACCAACACGCGCTCACACTCGCGCCATACGCGATCTAGAGACACCAGAAACTGCTCGTAATCTTCTATATCGCCAAGCTGGTCTTTGGCAGCGGGATACTTTTTCAACGTCCAGTATGGCGGGGATGTGACAATCAGATGTATGGAGCCCGCTTCTATCTGATCCAGCTTTCTCGCGTCGCCCAGGTGGAGCGTGTGTGTCGTCTTATCGAACGGCTCCGGCCACTGGCTATCCCGATGTCTCTGGTTGGCCTCAAGCAGACTTTCGAGGCTTCCAGATTTCTCCCGAACCGGGTCATAGACATTGAGCGGCTCGTTCATCGTTCGCCTTCTTGACTGACGGGATGGATGAACGTCGGTCGAACGTACCGGAGCGGATCGATCAGCTCCCTCATTCGCTTGTAGCACTTGGGAGCCATCCGGAATCGAGCCTCCTCGTGGTAGAGAGCAGCGAGTTCGTACCAGTGCTCCGCCAAGGCGCCCCAGACTGGATCAAGCGCCTCCATCTCGGGTAGCCGTTCCTTCCACTCTGGGAACCTCTCGAGGAGTCGCAGGCACCGGCCCAAGTCGTCGGGATCAAGAGGGTAGGCGCAGGCGTCGGGGTCCTCACGGTCGGGATCAATCCCGGCCATGTATCGAGCGAGCGCCATCGACGACATGCCCGTATCCCTACCCGCCATCCACCGCATGACCTCGCGGAGATCAGCCATTGTCTCGACAAGCGGGATGGATGCCCGTCATTGGACCATCGCTTCGCGTAGGTCCGCAGACACGCCGATGCTCTTCGACAGGGATGTCGAGTGCCCCCAAGATCCATCGGCGGGTGCGGAGCTGGGGTCGATGCCAGCCGCGCTCGATGGCGCGGACGGTGGACCAGTGGACACCAGCCCGCTCGGCCAGTTCCTCTCGGGAGAGCAGCCGTGTCTCGCGTTCGTAGCGTAGATCGTTGGGGTCGCCGTTCGTCGTCATGGAATGTCCGATTGACTGCCCGGGTTGGCTGCCCGTCTGCAATTGCGCCTCTTCCGGTGTGGGCTCCTGATCTGTCATCACTTCTCCTCCTGACCCACGCTGTGGGCACCCGTCGGCGCACAGTCAGCGACAGTCAGGCCATCGGGAAAGATGATGTGCTCGGGGTCCTTGAAGTGGAACAGCCCGTAGCCGTTGCAGTGACACGCCCAGGAGATGCCGATGTCACCACGGAACTCCAGCATCTCCATGCCCTTACGTTTCTCACAGAGGCGCCCGCACATCTGGATCGCGACGCACTTTCGCTCGTTGGTAAGCTCAAACTTCTTGGGTGCTGGCTCCGGAAGCTCTGGCAGATCCGGACCGCACGCGACGAGCACGAGGGCGAGCAAGGTTCGCTTCACTTTCCCTCCTCAGGAACGCCGGGATGGATGACCGTCACCACCCCATCCCCACCGTTGTCTTGATCCGCTCCCGCGCCTGGTCGTGCAGGTAGTCGTGCTTGAGGTCCATCCCGAGGCCTCGGCGGCCGAGCTCGATCGCGACCTTCACAGTCGTCCCCGATCCGACGAATGGATCGAACACAAGCCCGCCGGCCGGACAGCCCGCGAGGATGCAGCGCTTCGCGAGCTCGGTGGGGAAGACGGCCATGTGCGCGCCGTGGTAGGGCTCTGTGGCCAGGCTCCAGACAGTGCGCGCACTTCGAGTCTCGACAGAGTTGGCGATGCGCGCGGCAGTTCCGGCGTTCTGCTTTGGGCCCGGATAGCGCCCTGTGAGGTGACGGTGGGAACCTGATCGCGTGTCCCAACCAGCTGGAACCTTGGCCTTTGGGTTGACCGGGCGGGGAGACACACGGCTGGCGGTGACGGTTGGCTCTTTTGATCGCCTCTGCGTCGTAGTAGTAGCGGCGAGACTTGGCCAGCAGGAACAGGTACTCGTGCGCAGACGTTGGGCGATCTTTCACTGCCTCGGGCATTGGCGATAGCTTGTGCCAGATGATGTCCCGCCGCAGATACCAGCCCTCGTTGCGCAGCGCGAGCGCGACCGTCCAGGGCATCCCGACCATGTCCTTTGGCTTGAGGCCCTCGAACTTCCGGCCCTTGAGCCGCGAGGCCCTCTGCGCGTGCTGGATCTTGCGCTCGCGGCTCTTCGGCAGCGTCAGCGTGCTCTTGTCCCAGCCGTGGCCGCTGCTCGGGGCAGAGACGTAGCAGTCGCCCAGGTTGAGCCAGAGCGTCCCCTCTGGCTTCAGGACGCGGTGTACCTCCCGGAACACGGCCAGGAGCTCCTCGAGGTACTCAGCGGGCGTCTCCTCGAGGCCGATCTGGCCGTCGAGCTCGTAGGTCCGCAGGCCCCAGTACGGAGGGCTGGTCACGACGCAGTCGGCCACCTGGTCGGCCAGAGGAATCGCTCGAGCGTCGCCACGGACCAGCACTCGGGGTCTAAGACCCGCCCGTCACTTCCGTGTAGGCGGGATGCTTCGCCTTCATGTGCCGGGCGAGCTGCTGAAAGGTCCGGCTACAGCAGGGGCAGACGCCGCTCCCAACGCGCTTGCGGGTGCGGGGGCTCATGGTTTCTCCTGTGGGGAATCGGCCCGATCGACGGGTGTACCAACCGCCGACCGTGCGTGTTCGGCGCAGCGCTCTCATCGGGGTGGGTGCCACGTGGGAGCCCCGGGGCACCCATGTGGCACCCCCTGGGTCAGGTGAGGCCGCAGCTCCGGGCTTCCCGTGCACTTACGCGGGTCGGCATCACATTGCCAACGTGGTTGTCGCCGGTTCGAGTCCGGTCTCGTGCTCCAACGATTCGTGCACTGAATCAACCAGTTGCGCACGATCTACGAAGTCAGCCCTTCAGGGTCGTATGCTGTCCGGGCGCACCAGGGTTTACACGGGGGGCACTCCAGATTTCCACTCCATCTTCAGAGCTGACGCCCCAGCCGTAGAGTTCGGCAACGGTGCGGCGCTCCTCTTCGTCGGGCCAACGGGCGGCGTCGATAAAGGAGTCGTAGACCTCGGTGATCGTGCGGACGGTGGTGTGGCCGACCTGGCGGCGCTGGTGATCCCCGGTAGTGACGATCTCCGTAGAGCGCGTCGAAGTAGCGGACCTTGGGGCTGTGGCCCAGGGGAGACCCCTGGCGGCGGTAGCCCGGCAGCTGCGGGGGTCACGTCCGGTTCTTGCTGGAAACGCGGGACCGGGGATTGGCTTCGCGTGACGGGATGGCGGGAGCCTGACGGCGTTCGTGGTTCTGGTCAAGCTCTTCCCGAATCACAGAGAGCTGTCGGGCTTCAAAGGCGCTGATCGCGATGCCCCGCCAGGACTCGGCGCTCCGGATCAACGCAGCATACATCAGCTTCAAGACCGCACGCTCTCCGAAGGCGTGTACGACCGCCTTCATGCGACGGCGCTCTTCGAGGAAGAGGCGCTCGAGTAAGTTCGTCGTCCGAATCACGCGACGGTGTTTTACCGGGAAGCGCAAGTGGGCGATGCAGGCTTCAAAATCATCCATGAAGCACTGCACGGCCGTAGGTAACGTCTTCTCGTAGCGTCGGACCAGGTCGTCGCGCAGGAGACGAGCGACCTCTTGCGAGGGTCCCTCGTAACAGGCCTTGGCGTGGGCGCGAAACTCCGGCCAGTCGGGCTCGGAGATCTTGGAGGCGAGGTTGCGCATCCGATGGGCCAAACAGCGTTGTCGCTCCGCCCGGGGAAAGCACTCCTCGACCGCGCGGATCAGACCGGGGGCTCCATCCGTGACGACGAGGAGCGGATCCTCGAGGCCGCGACGTTTGAGGTCCTGGAAGAAGGCCGTGCAACTCGCCGTGTCCTCCTTCGTGCCCGGACTCAGGTGCAGGAGAACCTTCTCGCCCTCGTCGGTGATGCCCCAGGCACACAGCACCATCTCGCGACGCTGACCGGTGTGCAGGCGCTCGGCGACGCCATCCACGAACAGGTACAGGAGCTTGAACTCGGAGAGGTCCCGGGTCGCAAAGGCCTCGTACTCTTCCCAGAGCTGCTCCGTGACCTCACTCACGGCTGTCCGCGAAAGCAAGGACCGTCCGTCCTCGCCTCGAAAGGTGGCCTCGATGTCGCGGGTCGAGAGTCCTCTCGCGTACATCTCCACCGCCAGCTCTTCCAGGGCGCGCGTCCGCTTCTCGAGTTCGGGACGGATCCCGGAACGGAAGGGTTCGTCGGTGTCGCTCACCTGCGGAGCCCGGTACTCGATCGGACCTTCGGCGCTCTTCACCCGCGCCGGTCGCGATCCATTGCGGTAGCCCTTTTGCCCCTCGCGTCGCCGCGCGTAGTGGCCTCGGCCCAGGACATCGCTGACCTCGGCTTCCAGCGCCTCCTCGATGATCTTGCGCATCGCGAGCTGGAGCAGCCCCTCCAGGCCGTCTCCTTCCTCCAGCTCCTGGATCAGCTCACGGATCTTCTGGCTCGTCCTCTCGCTGCTCAGTACTCTCGTTGCCAAGGGGATGTCTCCTCGCGTGGCCGGAAGGTCCGGCGGGTTTTGTTTGATTCACGCGAGGTTGCATCCCCCCTTTGTTTCCAGCAAACCCCGGACGTCACCGCTGCGGGTGTCGCGGGGAGTTCTCCGCTACCGGTTTGAAGTCGACGTCCGTCGCTCCAACCGAGATCTGAACAGATCTGCGATCATCGACTATGTCGACTCGTGACAGATTCGTCTGGAGCCCCGAGACCGGGATGCCAAGGGTTACGGGGCTGTTCAGCCGCATCTCCGACCTCCCCGAGTCCGTGCAGCAGCGCCTGACGGAAGCGCAGCAGCGCAGGTGGATGGAGGTGTTCAACTCGACCCCGCGCACTGATAAACTCTCCCGGCGATGAACGGCGTCCACGACATGGGCGGCATGACGTGTTTCGGGGCGATCGAGCGGGAGGAAGACGAGCCGGTCTTCCACGCCGCCTGGGAGCGACGTGTCTTTGGTCTGCTCAACTCGTGGATGGGCCAGATCGATACGCTCGACGCCGTACGCCACTCGCTCGAGCGGATGGACCCGATCCACTACCTGTCATCGACGTACTACGAGCACTGGCTGGCCGGCCTGGAGACCCTGGCCGTCGAGCATGGGATTGTCTTGGCGGAGGAGCTTGCCACCGGAGTGGCGGAGGCTACGGGTGAGCCCGCGAGTACCCCGGCGCCTCCGGAGCAGGCTGAAGCCGTCGTTCGGGGAGGTGCTCCATTCGAACGAAGCACGGGCAGGCTCACGCCGCGCTTCGCTGTGGGCGACCTCGTGATGGCGCGCAACATCCATCCGTTCGGACACACGCGTCTTCCGCGCTATGCGCGCGGGAAGCGTGGGGTGATCGCTCGCGTCCACGGGACGTTCGTCTATCCCGACACGAATGCGCACGGCGAAGGAGAGCAGCCGCAGCCGCTCTACTCTGTCCGCTTTGCTGCACGCGGGCTCTGGGGACCCGGCACCGCCGCGGCGGACTACCTGTTCCTCGACCTCTGGGAGGATTACCTCGAGCCGGCGTCCGGGACTGAGGAAGGGCCATGAGCGCGCACGACGACGGACCCGATTCGCGGCTCGAGAACACGCTCTCGCCGGAACAGCTGCAGGTTCTCGAAGAGCGGGTGAGCAAGCTAGAGGCGCTGCTCGTCGCGAAGGGGCTCGTCTCGCCCGCCGCGCTCGATCGGCTGGCCGAGCTGTACGAGACCGACATAGGACCCATGAATGGCGCCAAGGTCGTCGCGCGGGCGTGGGTCGACCTCGCCTACAAGGATCGACTGCTCGCGGGCGCCACGGCCGCCATCGCGGAGCTCGGCTTCGGTGGCCTGCAAGGCGAGCACATGGTCGTCGTCGAGAACGCGCCCACGGTTCACAACGTCGTGGTGTGTACCCTATGCTCGTGCTACCCGTGGCCGGTCCTTGGGCTTCCGCCCAACTGGTACAAGAGCGCGCCGTATCGATCTCGAGTCGTGATCGACCCACGCGGCGTGCTCGCGGAGTTCGGGCTCGAGCTTGACGAGTCCGTCGAGGTCCGCGTCTGGGACAGCAGCGCAGAGATCCGGTACCTGGTGCTTCCGGAACGGCCGAGCGGGACGGAGCAGATGAGCGAGGAGGAGCTCGCGGCGCTGGTCACGCGCGACTCGATGATCGGCGTGAGCAAGGTGATGGTGACTGCGGGAGGTGCTTAGGTGGACCGCCCTACCGACCCGGGCGTCGCGAACATGGACGGCGAAGCTGCGCTACCCCGCGCCAACGGCGAACTCGTCTTCCACGATCGCTGGCAACGACGCCTGTTCGCGATGGCCGTCTCGCTGTCCGAGCAAGGGCTGTACGAGTGGGACGAGTTCCGCGACCATCTGATCGCCGAGATCGCACGGTCCGAGGGCTCGCAGCCACCGACCTACTACGAGTGCTGGCTGGCGGCGTTCGAAAAGCTCCTCCTGAACAGGGGTCTTCGGGAGTAGGGTCCTCTGACGAACCCTCTACCCCACCCGCGATGCGGTCAGTGTGACGTCGGCGCGCTCCCAGGCCCTTTGCCCTGAGACCGGGATGCCAAAGGTTACGGGGCTGTTCAGCCGCATCTCCGACCCCCCCGAGTCCGTGCAGCAGCGCCTGACGGAAGCGCAGCAGCGCAGGTGGATGGAGGTGTTCAACTCGACCTTCGCGCAGATGTTCGCGGACGACGAGGGCGACGTCGAGGAGAGAAAGGCCACCGCGTTCCGAGCGGCTGACAAGTCAGTCAGATAGAAAGAGAGCGGTTGCCGGGGTCTTTGGCGTGACTGGCTGATACCTTTCGCCCATTCTGCACACCCATTCCGGGTTATCTAGTATCCCTCGGTACGCTTCTGCGGGATTCGTGAGCGTTTTCAAGGTATCCGCCCACGTTGCCAACGTGGTTGTCGCCGGTTCGAGTCCGGTCTCGCGCTCCAGGTTTCTCGTGCGGGCGTTACGTCAAGTCGCTACGGGGAGCGCTCTGGCCCGCGTTCCGAAGGGTCGCTGACCTCCACCGAGCGCGACCCCAGAAGATTGAGCTTGAAACGCCGAATGGTGTCGGGCTCGATGCGGCGCCCGTCTTCCGCTTCGAAAAAGAGCGCGTCCTGCGGACACTGGACGACACAGGCGCCGCAGCGTACACAGCGCTCGTCGTGTAAGAGGTCGACTTTGCGCACGTCCTCTCGCTTTTCGAAGCAGGCTTCCGGGCACACCTCCCAGCACGAGTAGACCCCGGCGCAACGCTCGAGATCGAGCGAGATGCTCCAATCGCGGCTCTCGAAGTGGCTGCCGCCCTCGAGGGGGGTGCTGCCCGCGTAGTCGAACGTCAGGACCTGCACGAGTCCCGCAGTCAGGACGCCGACGCTCACGAGAGCGATCGGTCCGCCTCCTGCGATCGCGACTCCGACGAGCGCGAGCAGAAGCGCTACGGCCGTGAAGACCCACCGGCGTGGACCGCGCACCCGGTCGTAGAAGAGGAACACACCGCAAGCCAGGAGCCACGGCCAGAGGCCGAGCGCCAAGGCCCACCCCGGCGCGAAGAACAGGCTCACTGCACCCACCACGATGGATGGAGCCACACCCAAGGTGCAGGCCATCTCGAGCCGCTCGCGGACGCCGAAGCGCACGCGCCGCATCGAGTCGACTTTCTTTGCCTTCGCGTCGAGATACTCCGGGATGTCCTCGGCGCGGACGGGTCCGAAGCGCACTCGCCAGCCGCAGCGGCGCGACACCTCGCGTGCAACCACGCCCGTCGCCGCGAGCTGAGGAAGGATCGCGCGATGGTGCGAGACGTGCTCTTCGATCCCGCTCGTCTTGAGCGCGCTCACGACCTGATGTGTGCCGAGGTGGCCGCCGGCCGCTGCGCACCAGACGTTGATGCCGCCCGACGAGGCGACGACAACCCAGGCGTCGACGCCCTCCAGCGCCCGCATCAGGCGGCGCACAGTCAGGTCGAAGTTCCCTGTGATCAGGACGGGACTCGAAGGACCCGGGTTGCCCGCGCGTCGCAGACCTGGCTCGGTTGGCCAGGGCAGAAGCCGCAACGCGGTCTGCACGACTTCGGCGGCAAGGTCCCCGAGCGAGATCACTCCCGCCTCCGCGCGACGAACAGCCCGAGGCTCCCGAGAAGCCAGCGCCTCTCGCGTGGCGCTTCGAAGCCGGCATCCGAGATCTCGCTCGAGAGGTGCGTGAGCGGACGTGAGAGTGAGCCCGCGAGCAACCATCCGAGCGCGGCCTGCGGGAAACGGAGCAGGCGGTAGAGGAGACGAGCCGCGGCCCGCTGCGGCAGCACTTCGTCGGCGATTACCAGCACGCCGTCCGGAGCGAGGCGCTTTGCAGCCTCGCGCAGCACAAAGCCCCGCTCGGCAGTGGACATCTCGGAGAGGCTAAACCCCGCGACCACGGCGTCGAACGCGAATTCGGGGAGCGTATCGATCTCGGACGCCGTTTTCTCGACGAGCTCGAAGCGCTCTATAGCCGCGTCAGCCAGCCGCGTGCGCGCCCGTTCGAGCATCTCCGGGTTCTGGTCTAGTCCGATCCCGTGCGCGCCCCGCTCGGCCAGGCGTAGCGTGACGGCGCCTGTGCCGCAGCCGATCTCGAGCACGCGCGCGTCAGCCTTCTGGGTCGCCGCGGCGACGAGAGCCTCGTGCAGCTCGGCGACGCGCCCGAGCGTGATGACCCGCATGCCTCGGTCGTAACGCGCGGGCGTGTTCTCGAGCCAACGCATGAGGGCGAGTGAACTCATACACTCGGCTCGGACTGAAGCTGCTTGCGAACGCTCGTAACCAACGTGTCGCGCCAGGTGTCGGGGTCGTCGAACGCGCGCGAGTCAACGATGTACTGTAGCAGCAGCCCGTCGATCAGCGCGACTATGGCCGTGGCCGCGTGAGACGCATCGATCGCAGCATCGATCTCGCCCGTTTGTTGTCCCTCTTCGATCAGAGCCGCGAGGGACGTCCGAATCCACCGAAAGAACGGGCGGAAGCGCGAGGACTGAGTCGACCACATCTCGACGGTCAGCGAAGCGGTGTGCCGCCACGAGTGGAAGAGTTCCACCTGGGCCTCCATCAGACCCAGAATGCGATCCAGCGGTGACTCGTTGCCTTCGAGTGCGGCGTGAAAGAGCGTTTCTTCGACTTCCAACTGATCGCGCACCAGCTCGCGCAGCAGAGACGCTTTGTCGGGAAAGTAGTGGTAGAGGCTCGACCGCCCCATTCCGGCCGCCTCGGCGACGTGGGTGAGCCCTGTCCCATTGAGACCGCGCTTGGCGAACACCTGTCGTGCCACGTCACAGATCTCGCGCCGCTGCACGGCGGCATCGACGAGCTTTGGCATATTTTTTCGACAGCACTGTCGAAAAAATAGAGAGTCAAGTCCGCGCACGCCTGTCGTAGTCGAGGAAGGAGAGGTCTTCCTCCTCATCTTGGAGGACGTAGCGCGTGGACTCCCAGCGTCAGCTCTGGGTTCGCATGGCCGAGCTGTGCGGGGGGAGGAGGGGGTGCAGCTCCCCTCGCGAGTCAGCGGTTGCTGGAGAGCCGGGCCAACTGCTCGCGTTGAACTACCAGGTTGATGCGGTACAGGTCCTTCTTGAGCGTGGCCTTCGGGCGCTCGTCGTCCACTGCTCGGAGCCCGTACCGGTTCTTCTTTCGGAAGGCAGCGGAGCTCTCGATCACGGCCGCCCCGAGTACGTGCCTGCCGAAGTAGTACAGCGTCGCCACTAGCGTCTGTCCGATGGTGTACTGAGTCTCGGAGTAGATGGCGAAGCCGGTCGCGCTCAGGTCGAGCACCTCGCACATCGCGGGATTTTCCCCGAGCTGGGCCTTGACGTTCGCCGAGTAGCAGGACACACGGTAGCACTCGCGTTTCTCCGCAGGGATCGGGTCTCCGGTGGTCTCGAGCTCGAGCCTGATGCGCGTCTCCCCGTCGTTTCTCTCCTCCTGGAGGATTCGAGGATGGGGACGGCCCTTCTCGACCACGGACACAACCCGGACCGGCTGCTGCATGAAGTGGCGGTTGATCTCGTAGAACACGAGCACTTCCGCGCCGTCCTCCAGGATGAACGCCCCTCGCTGGAAAACCGCGTCGCAGCCCTTGTCGGTCGCGGCGCGAACCTTGCCCGGAAAGAGCGGCTCGTGTTCGGGTGTCCGCAGGAAGATGTCCATGTCAGTCTTCATGCTCGAACTTCCCCTGGATCGGGATCGAGGGTCTTTACGCCCTATCGGAAGGAGTGAGCTTCGGAGTGAAGCTCCAGCGTCAGATGCGGAGGTCGAAGGGGCTCCGCGACTTCCCGGAGTAGACGAGGATCTTCCAGTGTAGATAGCTGGTCGATCGCTGCTTCGTTTCCGACAAGAATGCTTGAGGATTAGCCGCCGCGGGTCGCAAGTGGGATCACCTTTGGGTCCCCGCTAGCAGCGGCCGGTGTCGGTCCAGGCGCCGTCCGAGTTGCAGCGCATGCGGCTAGCGGACATGCAGTGCGTGGCGCCCGCGGAGTAGGCCTGGTCCTCGTGCGTGCAGACGGTGCCGAACGAAATGTCGTCGACCTGGACCGTTCCGTCGTGCATCAGCTCTTCGGGTAGCTCCGCGTGGACCACCACACACCCGGCGAGGGCTGTGCTGGTGAGAACCGCGATCGTCAGTCTGTGCATGTCGTCCTCCTGGCTGGGACTCCGCTCACGCAAGCCGCGTACCAGGATGTTGGCGCGAAGCCTGCCGTGCCGGACACGTCGTCCGGTTTGTCCTGCAGCCGCCGGGCGACACTGCAGCGCGCTCACGGCGGACGAGGAGGATTGGTCACTAGTCCGTCGGATCCCCGCCTCGAGCTCGGGATGGACCATGCCGTGAATGGGAGTCTCCGCCATGGGCGGACTCCAGGCCCGTTCAGGGTCCGGCGGACTCAAGATCCGGTTCTTGGTGCCGACCCCAGTTCGATACATGGCGACGGTCGAGAAGGACACAACCGCGGAGGCGACGATCCGGGAGATCATCGCCAACCACGAGGTCTTTGCCGAGGGGATCGCCGCCTCGATGGCGCGCTACCTGGCCGACATCGAGAGCGCCAACTTCGAGACCGTCGAGGAGAAATACTACGACGCCGTCGCGATAGGCGCGGCGAACAAGGTGATGGCGGACCTGCTGCGGACAGTCTACCCGGGCTCAGAGACCCTCTGGAGGGAGATGTCGCAGCAGGTCTACGACGCCATTCTCGCCGCCAAGAAGGCCCTCGCGACGCAGGCCCGCAAAGGCGGGTTCTAGGGGGCTTCCCGGAGGGTGGGAGGCGGGCCCAGCCAGAGCTCGCCGGAGCCGAGCCGGGCCGTGTGAGGGGGAGTTCCCCACTTGGAGAAGCAGCCTCCGTCGCCCGACATTTCGGCGATCGGACCGATCATGCAGCCGATCCGGGCCACGTCCGCGTTCTGAGAGCCGTGCACCTGTACAACGATGCCCTCCTCGAGCTCCATGTACCCCTGATGCACTCCGGTCGGAACTAGCAGCGGGAGCGGGATCACGATCAGCAGCAGTGACACACCGTGGAGTCTGACGCCGATGCGATATCTCCAGCGCTCTCGTTCCGGACCCAGGTCGATGATCTCGTCTGGTTCACCGAAGGCGAGCAGAGCGCGCTCTGCGGTCGCAGGAACCCCCCTGTGGTAGGAAGAGAGGGCGTTGTGCGAGGGGAGGCTGGGGTGCTCGACCCGAAAGTCGCTGCCTCCCCGTACGACGGCCACAACACCGGCGCAGCCGAACAGCCCGCCCACAAGGAGCGTCGCGCTGACGCTCGCGAGGAGGGCTAGTATGCTTCGACGCTGTCGCTTCATGGGCAGCCACTCTACGCCCCCAGGACAGCGGAGGTTACGCAGATCACGGTCCGGAACCCGAGGTGCCAGCGTGATTCCGGACCCTCCCGTCCTGCTAGAGTTCCACTATTCCGATAGGTTAAGTCCCCATCTCTAGCCTGACCGTTCCAACCGGCGACCCCCCACACGACTCGGACGCGCGGTTTGAGTTCCGCCTCGAGGTGCAGCGCCTGGCCCTCTGCTCGGAGATCCGGCTATGCCTGCTCAGCCCCTCCGTTGATCTCGACGGGGACGCCCGCGAGTTCCTGGGGGAGAGGGCCCCCTTCTGGGCGTTCTGCTGGGCAAGTGGACAGGTCCTCGCGCGCTGGCTCCTAGACCACCCCGACCTCGTTCGGGATCGGCTGGTGGTCGACTTCGGCGCCGGCTCCGGTGTCGTAGCAATAGCAGCGGCGCTGGCGGGGGCCGCCGCGGTCGTGGCCTGCGACTCCGACCCTGCCGCGCTCGAGGCGTGCTCCTCGAATGCTGCTCGGAACGGTGTACGGATCGAGCGTGTGACTGAGCCTGCAACCGTGCTCCCCGGCTGCGACGTATTGCTCGCAAGCGACGTCCTGTATGAGAGCGAGACGGCGCAGTGGCTCGCCCAGGCCGCCGAACGAGTGAATACCGTGCTCGTCGCGGATCCGGGGCGGCGCAGGCTCACGCTGCAGGGGCTCGAGGCGCTGTGGGAGTGCGAGGCGCGCACCGTCCCGGAGATCGAGGAGACTACGCCCGGAGCGACGGTGTCCGCGTCTCCGATTGGATAGGCTAGGATACGGCCGCACAGAGGAGCACAGATCTCGATATGTCCGGATCCAGCCTGACGGAGCTCCTCGCGAGCCGCAAGATCGATCGTATTGTCGTCCTGGGTGCCAATGGCACCATGGGCTACGGGAGCGCGGCGCTTTTCACACGGGCCGTTTCGCGCGTCACGTTTCTGGCCCGCAGCCAGAGCAAAGCAGCGGAGGGGTTGGCTGCCGCGATCCAACAGGTGCGCTCGTCGAGCCTCGCAAGCCGCGCGGAGACCGGCGACTACGACGCCGACTTCGAGAGCGCCGTCGCACAGGCGGACCTGATCTTCGAGGCCCTGACCGAGGACTTCGGGATCAAGAAGCAGATGTTCGATCGCGTGGAGAAGGTGCGCCGCGACGACTCGATCGTGGCGACGGTCACCTCCGGCCTCTCGATCAACGACCTCGCGGAGGGCCGCTCCGACTCCTTCCGCAAGCACTTCCTGGGCGTACACCTGTTCAACCCGCCGAACGTCATCGTCGGTACCGAGCTCATCGCCGGCCGGGACACAGACCCGCAGGTGGTCGACTTCGTGGAAGCCTTCGCGCGCGTCCGGCTGGGCCGCGAGGTCATCCGCACGAACGACTCGCCGGCCTTCGCGGGCAACCGGGTCGGCTTCAAGGTCCTGAACGAGGTCGCTCAGCTGGCCGAGCAGCTCGGGTCCGCGCTCGTGGATCGCATCATCGGGCCGTACACCGGCCGGGCGCTGACGCCCCTGGCTACGATTGATCTCGTCGGCTGGGACGTTCACCGCGCCATCGTCGACAACGTCTACGAGAACGCTCACGACGAAGCTCGTGAGACGCTGCGGCTCCCGGATTACATGGCCAGGCTCATCGACCAGGGAGTTCTCGGAGACAAGTCCGGCGCAGGGTTCTTCAAGATGGACGGGGAAACACGTCTCGCGCTCGATCCGGCCAGCGGCGAATACCGGTCCGAAGCGGAGATCGAGCTGCCATCGCTCGAGTACATCGACGAGGTGGCGACCCTCTACAGGCAGGGGCGGTACTCCGAGGGCATGCAGGTGTTTCTGGCTGCCCGTGGCGAGGAGGCCGCGCTCGCGCGCAAGGTGATCGCCGGCTACATCAGCTACGCCTTCCACCGGGTGGGCGAGGTGACCGAGACGATCAACGGCATAGACCGGATCATGGGGACGGGCTTCAACTGGGCCCCGCCGGGCCTGCTGGTCGACACCATGGGCGCGAGCTGCGCCGTTGACATGATTGGAGCTGCCGGGCTGCCCGTTCCCGATGCGCTCGTCGAGGCCGCCCGGACCGGCGAGCCCGAGCGCTTCTTTCACCACCCCCACATCAACGTTGGACGCTACTTCGTCGCGGGCTGAGCCCGCGAAGCCTGGAGGATTCCGATGGCAGCGACTCCCGAGGTCTACGTTCTCGGCGGCTATCAGACTGACTTCGCACGCAACTGGACCAAGGAGCAGAAGCACTTCTCGGCACTGATGCGGGAAGGGGTCGTGGGAGCGCTCGAGTGTTGCGAGATCGCTCCCGAGGAGATCCAGAGCGCGCACGTAGGGAACTTCGCGGCCGAGCTCTACTGCATGCAAGGCCACCTCGGTGCCTTCTTTACCGAGGTGCACCCGAGCTTCAGCGGCCTGCCGACGGCGCGACACGAGGCTGCCTGTGCGTCGGGGAGCATAGCGCTGCTGGCCGCGTCTGCAGAGATCGAGGCGGGTCGCTACGACCTGCAGGCCGTTGTCGGGATCGAGCAGATGAAGACCGTCTCGGCGGCCCAGGGCGGGGCGTATCTCGGCACCGCCGCCTGGTACGAGCAGGAGGCCGAGGGCATCGAGTTCCCATTCCCCAAGCTGTTCGGGCAGCTCGGCGACGAGTACGACAAGCGCTACGGCCTGGCGGACGAGCACCTCGCGGAGATCAGCAGGCTGAACTATGCGAACGCCAAGCTGAACCCCAACGCACAGACGCGTACCTGGTACATGACCAAGGAGCAGGCGCTCTCTCGCTCCGACGACAACCCGCAGGTCGGCGGACGGATCCGCATTTCGGACTGCTCGCAGGTGACCGATGGAGCGGTCTGTGTATTCCTCGCGTCGCGCGCGTATGCCGAGCGCTACGCCCGAGGCAGGGGTCTCGACATCGCGAAGGTGCCGCGCATCAAGGGCTGGGGCCACAACACGGCTCGCCTCCGCTTCCAGGACAAGATCGAGGAGTCCCGTGAGCAGTGCTACGTCCTCCCGCACGTTCGCAGCACGATCACCGCGGCCATGGAGCGGGCCAGCATCGCGGGCGTCGAGGACCTCGACGGGATCGAGACGCACGATTGTTTCACCACGTCCGAGTACATGGCGATTGATCACTTCGGGATCACGGAGCCCGGAGAGAGCTGGAAGGCCATCGACGCCGGCTGGCTCGAGATCGATGGCAAGCACCCGATCAACCCCAGCGGGGGGCTGATCGGCGCCGGGCACCCCGTTGGCGCCACCGGGGTCCGCCAGCTTCTCGACGCCTACAGGCAGGTGACGGGTCAGGCCGGCGAGTTCCAGGTGGAGGGGGCGCGGACCTTCCAGACCCTCAACATCGGAGGCAGCGGGACGACCAGCGTCAGCTTCGTGGTCGGCGTCTGAGCGAATCTTTACGAAAAAACGACAAAGTCGTGGGCTGGAGGGGGCTAGTCTTTCTGGCGGCGTGAAGATTCATCTGATCACTCCGCGCAACCCCGAGAGCTTCTGGACCTACGACTCGATCCTTCCGGCTCTCGGACGCAGCTGCGTCTTCCCGAACCTCTCGATGCCAACCGTGGCCGGCCTTACGCCTTCTGGGCACGAGGTCTCTGTCTGCGACGAGAACGTCGAAGAGATCGACTTCGATGTGGAAGCGGACGTCATTGGAATCACCGGCTACATCGTTCACAAGCGGCGCATGCGTGAGATCGCAAGCGAGTTCCGGAGGCGGGGCCGTTTCGTCGCGATCGGCGGGCCCTACGCCTCGCTGTGTCCGCAGGAACTCCGCGAGCACTGCGACGTCCTCTTCTGCGGCGAGGCCGAGGAGACCTGGCCTCAGTTCGTGAACGACTTCGAGGCGGGCACCTGGAAGTCCGAGTACACGACCAAAGAGAAGCCCGACATGAGCCTGTCGGCCATGCCGCGCTTCGATCTGCTCCATGTCGATCGCTACCACGCGCTCACGATCCAGTTCGCGCGGGGCTGTCCCTTCAACTGCGAGTTCTGCGACATCATCGTCGTCTACGGGCGTCGGCCGCGCGTGAAGGGCGTCGAGCAGATGATGAAGGAGATCCACGAGTGCCATCGGCTGGGCGCGAAGCAGGTGTTCCTGGTTGACGACAACTTCATCGGGAACAAGAAGCTCGCCAAGGAGCTACTGCGCGCGATGGCCGTGTGGGGGAAAGAGAACGGCTACCCCGTCGACTTCAACACGGAGGTATCGCTGAACGTCGGCCAAGACGAGGAGCTGCTCGGCCTGCTGCGCGAAGCCAACGTTACCACCGTCTTCATCGGGATCGAGAGTCCTCGCGTCGCAAGTCTGGAAGAGACGCGCAAGACCCAGAACACCCGTGGCGACCTGGTCGAGGCCGTCCACAAGGTGCACGAGTACGGGCTCCAGGTGCAGGCCGGGATGATCGTCGGTTTCGACCACGACGATCCGGCCATCTTCGAAGAGCAGCTCCGCTTCAGCCAGGAGGCGCGCATCCCCGTGTCCATGACCGGCATGCTGCAGGCCATGCCGGAGACGCCGCTGCACGCGCGCATGGTCCAGGAAGGCCGACTCATCAGCGAGAGCACGGGCGACCAGTTCGAGTTCTCGAACATCGAGCCCAAGGGCATGACGCGCCTCGAGCTCTATCGCGGCTACCGGCGCCTGCTCGAGCAGCTCTACACGTTCCGCCACTACCGCGAACGCACGCTGGCCTTCATCCTCGGCCGCGGCCCCCAGATCCGCCGTGGACAGTCCATCCGCGCCGGCGACGTCGGGCTCTTCACCCGCGTGATGAAGGTGCTGCTGTTCCGCGACGGCCTGCGCCGCGGACTCTTCACGCTGCGCCTGCTCGGAGCCACGCTCCTGCGGCGACCGTCGCGGGTCAAGGACGCCATCTCCTTTGCCCTCTGCCACAAGGCCTTCTCGGACTACGCCCGCGAGCTGTGCGGCCGCCTCGACCGCGACATCGAGCTGCTGAGCCGAGAGGCCGCCTACGCAGAAGCTCCGCCTCTTCGCCAGGCCGGCTAGCCGCTCTCCGCCTGGTTAGGCGGGGCGGAAGACCGGGATGGGGTACTCGCCTTCGTCCTGCTCCTCGAACTCGACCGCGACGCGCTGGCCGATCTTCACGTCGCTCATGAGATCATCGACGCCCACGATGTTCGTCAGCATTCGAAAGCCCTCGTCCAGATCGACGTAGGCCACCGCGTAGGCGCCGAGCTCCACGAAGCCGGGGATGCGATTCTGGCGCACGATCGAGTAGGTGTAGACGGTTCCCAGGCCCTTCGACACCTTCCAGGTGAGCGTGTTCGCCCCGCAGGCTGTGCAATGGAGCCGCGGATAGAAGACGAGCTCCTCGCATGCGTCGCAGGTCTGGTAGCGGAGCTCGCGCTGCTTCGTGCCCTCCCAGTAGTGCTCGGTGTGGGGCTCGGGGAAGCGGGGTTGTGGGCGGTTGGGCATGATCGATCCTCTCTTCGCTGCAGTTCCCTGCGTTCAGTCCCGGGCCAGGATGACGGTCCCGCCTGTGTGAATGCCGCCGAGTGAGCCGCCGTTACCGTGCGCAACGGCGAGGCGCGCATCTGGCACTTGCGCGGTCGACTCGCCGCGCAGCTGGCGGGTGGACTCCAGGAGCAAGAATATTCCCCGCATGCCGGGGTGGTTCGAGGAGAGGCCACCGCCGTCGGTGTTGAGCGCGGGCTGGCCGGGACGATCGTAGCGAAGCCCGCCGCCCTCGACGTACGCGCCTCCCTCGCCCTTTTTGCAGAACCCGAGGTCCTCGAGACAGGTAAGGACCGTGATCGAGAACGAGTCGTAGATCATCGCGATGTCGATCTCGTCGGGAGTCACGCCTGCCTCGGCGAAGGCGATCGGCGCGCTGCTGGCTCCGGCGCTCGTCGTCATGTCGGCGCCGTTCTCCATGTACTTCGTCGCCTCGCCACCTCCGATAATCCACACCGGTGGCTTGCGGCAGCTCCTGGCAACCTCCGCAGACGCGATGACGACGGCGCCGCCGCCATCGCTGATCATGCAGCACTCGAGCAGGTGCAGGGGGTCGGCGACGATGCGCGACTCCATCACGTCTGCGATCGTGGTCTCGTTCACGCCCACGAACTCGAGATCCGTCATTGCCTTGACTGCCTCGGGGTTTCTCATGGCGTGATAGCGGGTTGCGACGGAGATCTCTGCCAGCTGCTCCGAGGTCGTGCCGTACTCATGCATGTGCCGATTCGCGATCATCGCGTAATTGGAGATCAGCGTGGACCCGTAGGACGACTCCATGTTCGAGAGCCAGGTCGCCGGGCCTGCGCCCATCCGGCCCCCTGTGCCGATCGCGACCCGACCGGACGCCGCCTTGGATCCGTAGCTCAGCACCGCCACCTTGCACTTGCCCGCTGCCATGTCGCGCATGGCGTGCGCGACCTGAAACTCGTAGGACGAGCCACCGACCATAGTGGTGTCCGTCACCGCCGGGTGGATGCCCAGGTAGGCCGCCAGACCGAGGCCCCCGCCGCCGGCACCATCGTTCGCGTCGTACAGACCGTCGATGTCGGCCCAGCCGAGGCCGGCGTCGTCGAGTGCTGCCCGAATCGACTCTGCCTTGATCTGCATGGCATCGACCCCAGGCGCGAGCCTGAGGGGGTACTCGTAGATTCCGACGATCGCGGCCGTGCGCTGCTGGGGCATCACGTCTTCCTTCGTGTTAGCGTGGCCCAATGCGCATCGGGCTCCTGGCGGATACGCACCTTCCGTCGCTCGTCCACAGCCTGGACGAGCTCGGCCCCGAGATGGGCGAGTTTCTGAGCG
Organism: Myxococcota bacterium; assembly: GCA_965247115.1. GTDB lineage: Bacteria > Myxococcota_A > UBA9160 > SZUA-336 > SZUA-336 > JAUXJB01. The sequence goes on along the minus strand of CBDFGR010000002.1, from coordinate 117,830 downwards.
GGGTCGACCTCATTCTACACGCTGGGGACGTGACCGCGCCGGCGGTCCTGGACTGGTGTGAGCAGTTCGCCCCCGTACTCGTGGCCCGGGGGAACAACGATCTCTTCACGGATCGACGCCTTGCGGAGCGCCAGCTCCTGGCGGTGGAGGGCTGGCGGATCGGCATGGTCCACGAGCTACGGCCCGAGACCCGTCCGATGGAAGCGCTTCTGGGCAGCTCGGCGCTCGGCGGAGAGCAGGTCGACGTCCTGGTTGCTGGCGACACGCACGTCGACCGCCTCGAGTTCCGCAGCGACGTGCTCTTCATCAATCCGGGGAGCCCGATCCTGCCCCACCAGAAAGAGACGCGACTGGGTACCGTCGGGCTGCTGGAGCTCGCGCCAGGGCGGGTACACGCGGAGATCGTGACCCTTGGCGAGACCCCCTCCGCCAGGAACCCCGGCACACCTCGTCACCTCGAGATCGAGGCGGGCCGGGTCCGAAGAGCCTCGCTTCGCGGCAGCGCCGTTCTCCCCGAGGAGCTCCCACCGCTCGGTTGAGCCGCAACCCCAGCGCCGGTTCGCTTTATCGACGCTGCTCCAGCACCGATGCACATGGGGGAAGGGTTCGGAGGTACGTTCGTGTTGCCACGCTGCGCCATGCTCGCGCTCTTTGCGCTCACAGCGACAGCTGCGCCCGCGTCGGAGCCAGAGGTCGACGCCGACACCGGATGGCTCTACGAGGTCAGCGTCGGGGTACTCGGCCACGACGTCGACGGCCTCTGGAGCGGGTCCCGCGCGGAGGAGGGCGTCGACCTCAACGTTGAGCTCGTGACGCGTCGAGCAAACGTCGCGTTCCTCTCCGGCACGCTGCGTCCGTATGTCGGGTTCACCGTGAACACGCGCGGTGACACGAGCAAGCTTTACAGCGGCTTCGCGTGGCACTACCGCACGGACTCGGGCTGGCTGTTCAAGCTCGGGCTCGGGCTTGCCGTGCACGACGGAGAGCGGGAGACGCTGCGCTCGGACGAGAAGCAGCTCGGCTCACAGGTGCTGTTCCACGTCCCGATCGAAATTGGCCACGATCTGGGAGCGCGGCATCGGATCTCGCTCTACTTCGACCACGTGTCTAACGCCTCGCTCGCAGACGAGAACGAGGGACTGGACACGCTTGGCATCCGGTACGCCTACCACTTCTAGAGGCCAGGACGCGTCTATCCGAGCTGTGTGACACTACGCTCATGCAGGATCGCCCGACTGCGCAGGAGCTGCTGGCGACGATCGCGGAGCTCCTGGAAGGAGAGGTGCTCCAGTCGCTCGAGGGGGAGGAGCCACTGCAGCACCAGGTGCGGGTGGCCGGGAACCTGAGCCGGATCCTGGGGCGCGAGCTTGAGCTTGGAGCGCGCCACGAGGCGAGCGAGGTCGCGCTACTGTCGGAGGTGCTCGGAGAGGACGCCGCGGGCCGCGACGCAAAGGCGCTGAGCCAGGCGCTCGTCGACCGTCTGAACGTTGCTCCCAACCCCGAGTTCGAACGACGCGCGTGGGCGGCGCTGGTCGAGATCGTGCGAGGCAAGCTCGCGATCACCAAGCCGGGACACGATGCATACGATTTCACAGCGGAGCTCGAGCCGTGAGCGTGATCGAATCCACGCGGAAGGGGCTCGAGGCGTTCCTGTCGCGCGAATGGGACAGCCATGTCCGCGTCGAGAACGTGCAGCTCGCGTCGGCAGGAGCGCGGCGCCGGAACACGCTCTTCGACGCGGTGCGCAGCGACTCCACGCTCCAGCTGGTGGCGACCGTCATCGCGAATCCTGCGATCCAGATGATCGACATCGAGATTGAGGCCTCGGGGATTCGCCTGGCCGAGGCCGCGGGCATGCCGGTCCCGCACATCCACGCCACGGGCAGCGATCCAGCGTTCGTGGGCGGTCCCTTCTTCATCGGGACCCGCATTGCTGGCGAGACGATCCCGCGCCGTGTCCTGCGGCTGATCGAGGCCACGCCGGGACTGGGACCCCGGCTCGGGCGGCAGTGCGGGGAGGCGTTGGCGCGTCTGCATACGGTCACCACGGAGCAGATCCACCCTGGCATGGAGCGGCCCGGCGACCTGGAGCCCGCGAGCTATGCGCTGCAAACGCTCGGGCCTCAGATCGACGCGCTGCTCCAACCTTCCCCTGCGTTCACGCTCGCGTTTCGCTGGCTGGAGAGCAATCGGCCCCCGCCTCCCAAGGCGAACTGCCTGGTGCATGGGGACTTCCGCAACGGCAACATCATCGTCGGTCCCGACGGGCTCCGCGCGTCGCTCGACTGGGAGGCGTGCCACGTTGGGGACCCGATGGAGGATCTCGGCTGGCTGTGCGTGCGCATGTGGCGCTTCCGCAGCGACGCGCTCGAGGTCGGCGGCTTCGCCGGTCGAAGGGACCTGCGCGAGGGCTACGAGACTGCGGGCGGGAGCTGGAGCGAGCCGAGCTTCCACTGGTGGAAGACCTACGGGACGCTGCGCTGGGGCGTGGGCCTTGCGAACCAGGCTGCCACCCACATCGACGGGTCGGTGCCCTCGATCGTGATGGCTGCCAGCGGCCGACGCGTAGCGGAGCTCGAGTACGACACACTCATGCTGCTACGGCCTGCGTTCGAGCAGACCGGGTAGCCTCGTCCCAACACCGGAGGAGCTCCCATGGACTTCGAGATTCCCGAGGAGATAGAGCGAAAGCTGGCAGAGCTCGATCTCTTCATCGAGCGCGAGATCAAGCCACTCGAGCGCGAGAACATCCAGTTCTTCGATCACCGGAGGGAGAACGCCCGCACGGATTGGGAGAATGGCGGCCGGCCGCGCGCCGAGTGGGAGGAGCTCCTGCACGAGACGCGCCAACGGGCCGACGCGGCAGGCCACCTGCGCTTTGCGCTGCCCAAAGAGCTCGGGGGGCAGGACGGCTCGAACCTGGCCATGGCGATCATCCGGGAACACCTCGCGGCCAAGGGGCTCGGACTGCACAACGACCTGCAGAACGAGGCGTCGATCGTCGGTAACTTCCCGAGCGTGATCATGATGCTGCGCTTCGGCAGCGAGGAGCAGAAGAAGGAGTTCCTGCCCGGCATGATCACGGGTACGCACCGCGTGGGCTTCGGTCTCACGGAGCCGGACCACGGCAGCGACGCGACCTGGCTCGAGACCACGGCGACGCGAGACGGCAGCGACTGGATTTTGAACGGGACCAAGCGCTTCAACTCTGGTCTCCACGACGCGAACTGGGACATGATCTTCGCGCGCAGCAGCGGCGCGCCCGGCGAGGCGGACGGCATCTCGTGCTTCCTGGTTCCCACCGACTCTCCCGGCTTCAAGGTCGACTTCATGTGGTGGACCTTCAACATGCCGAGCGACCACGCCGAGGTCTCGCTCGAGAACGTGCGCGTACCCTCGACCACGCTGTTCGGCGAGGAGGGCAGGGGGCTCGCGCTCGCTCAGACCTTCGTGCACGAGAACCGGATTCGCCAGGCGGCCTCCGGTGTCGGCGCGGCACAGTTCTGCATCGATGAGAGCATTCGCTACGCGAAGGAGCGCCAGGTATTCGGCAAGCCGCTCTGGTTGAACCAGGCGATCCAGTTCCCGCTCGCCGAGCTGCAGACGGAGTGCGAGCTCGTCCGCAACCTGGTCTACAAGACCGCGTGGGAGCTCGACCGCGGCCACCACATGGACGTCACCGACAAGGTCTCCATGTGCAACTACCGGGCGAATCGCCTCGTCTGCGAGGCGGCGGACCGCGCCATTCAGGTGCACGGCGGGATCGGCTACACGCGCCACAAGCCGTTCGAGCACATCTACCGGCACCACCGGCGCTATCGCATCACGGAAGGCTCTGAGGAGATCCAGATTCGCCGCGTTGCGGGAATCATGTTCGGGAAGCGGGCGAAGCGCTAGCAGCCCTCGCTACAGGTCGATCCAGCCGCAGGAGGGACAGAGGCCTCTTCGCCGCTCCAGGTGCACGACGCTGTGGCCGTCGCCCGATTCGATGTCCTCGTGCAGGGTGGCGACTTCCGAGAAGGGCTGCTCGCAGCTCGGGCATACGCTCGGCTCGGGCGAGCGAGCGCGCGGCCGTGGGAGCTCGACGATGCGAAAGCCGAGCTCCTCTGCCCGAGTCTTGGACGTTGGAGGTCTGCGACCACTCATGCGTGCAACCAGATGCTAGCTCGCGGAGCTCGCCGCGGCTCGTGCGTGGACGCCGATGTGGAAGTGCCATGGGCTGCCGGCGGAAGGCACACGAGCACGGGCGAGGTCAGGGTGGCGAGAGGCTGGGGCTGCGAGCTTCTTCACGCTCGTCGCGGATCCGACAGTCGCGCGGCTGTGCTATTTTCCGGCGATTGCTGCCCGAACCCACCTATGAGCTCTGAACGCTACGACCTCTTCGTCATCGGGAGCGGCCCCGCGGGACAGAAGGCGGCGATCGCGGCGGCCAAGCTCGACAAGCGGGTGGGGATCGTCGACGGACCCGACATGCTCGGCGGCGTGTGCCTCCACACCGGAACAATTCCCAGCAAGACGCTGCGAGAGGCAGTGCTCTATCTCACCGGTTTCCGGCAACGTGCCTTCTATGGCAGCGGCTACACCCTGCAGAGCAAGATCGAGGTCAAGGACCTCATGTTTCGCGTGCAAAAGGTGGTGGAGCGAGAGAAGCAGGTCGTTCAGGATCAGCTCTCGCGAAACGACGTCGAGGTCGTGGAGGGGAGTGCGCGCTTTCGAGATCCTCACGTACTCGAGATCGAGAACGGGAAGGGCATCGAAACCGTGAGTGCGGACCACCTGCTGATCGCGTGCGGCACGCGGCCCGCCAAGAACCCCGACATTCCCTTCGGTGAGCGAGTCTTCGATTCGGATCACCTGGCAGAGATCGTGGAGGGCAGCCTGCCCAAGACCTCGATCGTCGTGGGCGCGGGCGTGATCGGCCTCGAATACGCCTCCGTCATGGCCGCCCTCGGAATCCGCGTGACCATCATCGATAGCAGGGACACGATCCTCGACTTTGTCGACCAGGAGATGATCTCGGCCCTGACCTACCATCTGCGGCGCAGGCGAGTCACGTTCCGGCTGGGTGAGAAGGTCGAGTCCGTGTCGAGTGAGAACGGGCAGGTCACTGCCGTGCTGGAGAGCGGCAAGCAGGTTCGCGCCGACCAGCTCCTCTACGCGGTCGGGCGTCAGCCGAACACCGATCGCCTCAATCTGGATGCCGCCGGCGTGCAGACGAACGAGCGCGGTCGCATCCCGGTGGACAAGAACTTCCAGACACAGGTCCCCCACATCTACGCGGCTGGCGACGTGATTGGCTTTCCCATGCTCGCGTCCACGTCGATGGAGCAGGGACGGATCGCGAGTTGCCACATGTTCGGGGAGCCCTTCGAGTACTCGCCGACCTTCCTGCCGTACGGGATCTACACGATCCCCGAGGTCGCGATGGTCGGGAAGACCGAGCAGCAGCTGACCGCGGACAAGGTCCCCTACGACGTGGGGCTGGCGCGCTACGAGGAGCTCACCAAGGCGCAGATGATGGGAGACGAAACGGGGCTGCTAAAGCTCATCTTTCACCGTGAGAGCCTGGAGCTGCTCGGAGTGCACATCATCGGGGACGGCGCCTCGGAGCTCCTGCACATCGGGCAGACCGTGCTCGCCCTCGGTGGCGGGATCGAGTACTTGCGGGACTCGGTCTTCAACTACCCGACGCTCGCACAGGCCTACAAGGTCGCCGCCCTCGACGGCTACAACAAGCTCTAGGGTTCGGATGCACCGTTTCGGTTTCCCGCTCTACGGGTTGCCGGGAAGCTCGGGGAAGCTCGTGGTGGGATCCTGGCTCAGGATGATGAGCCGGGTCTCGGATTCGTCGAGCACGTCACTCATCAGAAGGCGATGGGCAATCCAGACCGCCCCATCGCGGCGCAGCTCGCGTGGATCGATCGTCAGCACCTTGCGGAGCCGCCGATCGGCCTCGTAGAACTCCGTGCGAAGCGGAACGCAGGTGTCCTTGGCGATGAAGGCGACCACCGCCTCGTAGGCCGAGTCGCCAGGCCCGCCCGCCGGCTTGCTCTCCACCACGTAGACCGGCTGATCCCCCACGAGCCCGTCGTCGAGGCGTCGGTTCTCAACCGGTCGGTTGAGGCCGTACATGCGTTCGACGTCCTCATACGAGAAGTCCGTGCCGAACAGGCTGAGCTGGGCGCCGTCGCCCGTGATGCGCAGCGGCTGATCCAGCTCCGGTGAGTTGAAGAAGATCTCGTTGGGCCCCTCACGCTCCAGGAGCAGCAACGTCGAGCCCGCTACGTCCGCGGGTCGCGTGACGCGCAGAACGAGGACGCGCCGCTCGAGCTCGTCATGGCGCGTGAAGAGGTTCGCCCGCACGTTTCTCTCGACGCCGGCACGCGTCCGCGTCGTGAACGCGATCGACCAGATCCGTGGCGTATCGGGCACCGCGAGCTGCGCACACGCCGTCACCTCGGCCAGACTCGGCTCCTGCTCCGCAGCGCTTGCCGGAGAGGTCCAGAGGAGAGCGGCCAGGGCGAGCCAGAGCATGGCCGGATCCTACACGAACGTGGTCTACGGTAAACTCTCCCCCGGGGGCGGTCGGAGCGGCGATGGCGGGAGCGGACGAGCTCGGGACCCATCTGGAGTTGATCGCCGAGATCGGGCGGGAGTTCGCTTCGACGCTCGACGTGGACCGTACGCTCGAGACCGCCGTCAAGCGCATCGCGGCCTGGGTCGGGGCAGAGGAGGGTGGGGTCTTCCTGGTCGATGAGCAGACCGGAGAGCTCGTCTGTCGCGCCTGCACGGGGCCCACCGAGATCACGGGCCTGCGGCTCGAGCCGGGCCAGGGCATCGTGGGCCGCAGCGTGCGCGAGAACCGCTGCGAGCTCGTGCGCGACGTATCGGCCGACTCGAGTTTCGCGTCCGGGGTCGACGCGACGACTGGATTCAAGACCCGCTCCATTCTGTGCGCCCCGCTCTCCGTCCAGGGACGCTGCCTCGGCGCGATCGAGCTCCTGAACAAGCGGGGCGGCGACGGACTCTTCGACGATCGAGATCAGCACCTGCTGCTGAGCATGGCCTCCTCGGCGGCCCTGGCCCTGTTGAACACGAGATTTGCGACAGAGCTGATGAAGCGCGAGCGGATCCAGCGCGAGCTGGAGCTGGCGGCGGAGATCCAGCGCGGCCTGCTTCCGAAGCGCCAGCCCGCTCCCTTCCCGATCGCAGGGGCCAACGCTCCAGCCCGAGTGGTCTCGGGAGACTTCTTCGACTTCCTTCTGGTGGGAGAGAGCCGGATCCACTTTGCGGTGGGTGATGTCTCGGGAAAGGGCATGAACGCCGCCCTGCTCGGCGCGAAGACGGCGAGCCTGTATCGCGATTCCTCGCCCGCGGAGGTCACGAGCCCGAAGACATCCTCGCGCGCTTGAACGCGGAGCTCTGCGAGACGTCGGCGCGCGGCATGTTCGTCACGATGGTCGCGGCCAGCTATGACACGGCAACGGGCAGGGTTCGGCTGGCAAACGCCGGACACGAGCCACCGCTGTTGCACCGTCGGGATGGGAGCTTCTTCGCGGTGCTGCCCCGGGCGGTACCGCTGGGCATCCTCCCCGATACGGAATTCGAGCCCCACGAGCTCAAGCTCGACCAGGGGACCCTGTACGTGTTCACGGACGGCTTCACGGAGGCGCCCGGACCCGGGGGGGGATCAGCTCGGCCTTGGCGGATTCGAGCAGCTCGTTCGCCACTACGCCGGACTGCGGCTCGGCGAGCGGCTCGACGCGCTGGTCGCCCACGTCAGTCGGGACCCGCTTCGAGACGACGCGACGGTGCTCGGCGTCGATGGCTGAGCCTCGGACGGTCCTGGAGCTGCGGGTGCGGGCGCTGGCAAGCGAGCTCAAGGGCGTCCGCGCCCAGCTCCGCGAGGCGCTGGGGGGTGTGGGCTGCGGGCGCGATTGCGTGGATGAGATCGTGCTGGCGGTGGACGAGGCCTGTCAGAACATCATCCGCCACGCCTACGGCTCTGCGCAGGAGGGCGACATCCTGCTCCGGGTGGAGCAGGAGGGAGACAGGCTCCTGCTGTGGCTGCGCGACTTCGCTCCGCGCGTGAAGCCGGAGCAGATCGCGCCGCGCGATCTGGACGATGTTCGCCCGGGCGGGCTCGGGGTTCATCTGATCCAGGAGCTGATGGACGAGTGCGGGTTCGTTCCGCAGATCTCCGAGAAGGGAAACCTGTTTCGGATGGTCAAGCAGCTCCGATGAGCCACGCGGTGACGGAAGAGCGGGGCCGATCGGTCGTGGCACTGGAGGGCGAGGTAGACCTGGAAACCTCGCCGGCGGTGCGCACCTTGCTCCTCGAGCAGGTAGGGACCGGTCGCCCGGTCCTCGTCGACATGGCGCGGGTCTCCTACATCGACAGCTCCGGCATCGCGAGCCTGGTGGAGGCCTTCCAGCTGGCGCGCAAGCAGGGACACGAGTTCGGTCTCGTCCGCGTCAGCGCTGCAGCGCTCCGGGTCCTTCAGCTCGCGCGGCTCGAGACGGTCTTCACGATCCACGAGACCCTGGCACAGGCTCTGGGTGATGACGGCTAGCGAGCTCGTCGAGCGGCTCGGTCGAGGAGCCACGCGCGGAGTCGAAGAGGTCGGGCTCGCCGCCTCCCTGCTGGCAGAGAGCGTCTATTGGCTGTTCATGGGCCCGCGCCGCGGCCAGTCCGTTCGGATGCCCTCCGTCGCCGAGCAGATGATGCAGATTGGCGTCCTGGCGATCCCGATCGTCTCGGTCCTGGCCGGAACGATCGGCGCCATGCTGGCGATCCAGGGGATCGACACCCTCGAGACGTTCGGGGCGGAGTCGCAGGTCGTGATCGGCATCGGTCTCTCCGTGACACGGGAGTTCGCGCCCGTGATCACCGGAATCCTCGTTGCGGGTCGCTCTGGCTCGGCCCTCACAGCTCGCCTGGGGACCATGAAGATCAACCGGGAGATCGATGCCCTGCGCGTGATGGGCATCAACCCGGTGCGCTTCCTCGCCGCGCCCGCCTTGGCTGCCTTGCTCGTGATGCTGCCGGCACTGACCATCTGGGCTGCCATGGTGGGTCTGCTGGGAGCGGGGCTCTACGTATCCGCGGACCTGGGCATGAGTCTCAGCACCTACTTCGAACGCCTACTCCTCGTGGTGTCGGTCGACGATCTCCTGCACGGGCTCAGCAAGAGCGTGCTCTTCGCCGTGCTGATCACGCTGGTCAGCATCGTGAACGGTTCGTCGGTGACGGGAGGTGCGGAGGGTGTCGGCCGGGCGACCACTCGCTCGGTGGTACACTCGATTGCGGCAATCGTGATTGCAGACATGCTGGTGGCCTTCCTGCTGACGCGGTGAACGAGAGAGTGAACGACGCCAATCCCCAGGCTGCGATCGAGGTTCGCGACCTCGTCACCGAGTACGGCGGACGCCGCATTCTCGACGGGATCAACCTGGAAGTTGCGCGCGGCGAGATCATGGTGATCATCGGAGGCAGCGGAGCCGGGAAGAGCACACTGCTCGCGCACCTGCTCGGGCTTGAGCGCGCCAGGGACGGGACCATCCGCATCCTGGGTAAGGACCTCGCCAGTCTCCCGGCCTTGGAGATGCTGCAGCTGCGCCGCAAAATGGGAGTCGCCTTCCAGAGTGGGGCGCTATTCAGCTCCATGACCGTGGCCGAGAACATCAAGCTGCCGCTCCGGGAGCACACGCGACTCGACGAGACGACCATGGACATCATGACGCGTCTCAAGCTCGAGCTCGTGAACCTGGCCGGGTTCGACAAGCTCATGCCCGCAGAGCTCTCGGGCGGGATGACCAAGCGCGCCGCGCTCGCTCGTTCGATCATCCTCGACCCCGAGCTGCTCTTCTGTGACGAGCCCTCTGCCGGGCTCGATCCGGTCGCGTCCGCCACGATCGACGAGCTGATCCTGAAGCTGCGGGACGCACTCGGCATGACGATCGTTGTGGTGACGCACGAGATCGAGAGCGCGTTCCGCATCGCAGACCGGATCACGGTGCTCGACCACGGTCAGATCCTGAGCAGCGGCAGCACGGATCAGGTGCGAGAGAGCGAGAGCCCTCGGGTCCAGGACCTGCTTCACCGGCGCTCCGACGACGCTCCCCTCGACCCGGACGAGTACCTGAGCCGGCTCACGGGAGAGGCCTAGTGCAGGAGGCCCGTGTCAACTACCTCTGGGTGGGGGGATTCGTGCTGGCGGCGGGTGCCCTGCTCGTAACGGCGCTTGCGCTGCTCGCAGGGCGCACGGGCGCCACGGACTCCTATCACTCGGTCTTCGAGCGCGTGGCCGGGATCTCGAGGGGCACGCGCGTCCTGTACAACGGCTATCCCGTGGGACAGGTGGAGCGACTCGTGCAAATTGAGCGGGCTGCCCAGCAGCGCTTCCGCGTAGAGCTCCGCCTGCGCGAGGGCTGGTCGGTCGCGGCCGACAGCCGGGTCTATGTCACGAGCGGGCTGCTCTCGTCTGTGGAGCTAGACATTCGCGGCCAGAGTGCAACAGGCAGTCTGGAGCCCGGTGCGGAGATCCCGAGCCAGGAATCTGCGGACGTGTTCGCCGCGCTGAACGATGCGGCGGGAGAGCTCGCCGAGCTCGTAGAGCGCCGCGTTGGGCCGCTCCTGGAAGAGCTCTCGGCCCGCATGCCTGCGATCGCCTCCAACCTGGAGGCCGTATCCCGTGATCTCTCCGAGACGAGCGCACGGGTGAACGAGCTGTTCGACGACGAGACGGTGGTCCGCGTCGATCAGCTGCTCGAGAACGCAGAGCTGACGTCCCGTGGCTTCGCCAAGCTCTCTGCCGAGCTCCGGGTGACCCGCGGCAGCCTTGATGAAGCCATCGAGCTGGTCGCGGAGACCGTGGCGCAGAACCGCGAGAACCTGGACCAATCCCTGGTCGACCTCCGCTACAGCCTCGAATCGGTCGCCCGGCACATCGATACGTTCAACCACAACCTGGAAGGCACCACGCGCAACATGAACGAGTTCAGCCGGCAGATCCGGGCGAACCCAGGGGTGCTGCTCGACGGCAGGCCGCCGCCCGTGAGCTCGGGAGAGAGGTAGCGTGATCTCGCGGACCATTGCGGCCTTGTTGGCGGTGCTCGTGCTGGGCTGCGCAGCCGAACCGGTCCCGCAGGACCGGTACTATCGGCTGGCCTCTCGTCCCGACGTCGCGTCCGGGCCCGCGGGCCCTGCGCTCGACGCGGTCGTCGTCGTGGAGCGCTTCGCAGCGGACGGTCTCACTCGCGACCGCGCGATCGTCTACAGCGAGAACGGAAGCGATGTGCAGGTTCAGCGTCACCTGTATCACCACTGGACGGAGCCACCCGCCGAGCTCCTCCGCGACGACCTGGTGCGCTACCTGCGCTCCTCTGGCGTTGCGCGCAGGATCGTGACGCCCGAGCTCCGGGTCCCCGCCGACTATGAGATCACGGGTCATCTCCAGCGCTTTGAGCGCGTGCTTGACGCAGAGCGGGTCCGCGTGCAGCTTGGCCTCGCGCTCCGCGACCGGCGCAGCGACCGGCTGGTGTGGAGCGGCACCTACGAGAACGAAGCTCGAGCGGCTGGAGACAGCGTCAGCGCTGCGGTGCGCGCCTTCAACGGCGCGCTGGAGTCCATCTTCGCCCGGTTCGTGAAAGACATCGTCGAGCAGGCCGGGGGGACAGAGTGACGCAGAGAGTTCTCGTGACCGGCATGAGCGGCCTGATCGGGGGCGCGCTACGCGCGCGGCTCGAAGGGCGGTACGAGCTCGCGGCGCTGAACCGCAGTGTGGTGCCCGGCGTGCACACCTTTCGGGCGGATCTCTCGAATCTCGATGCTATCCGTCCGGCCTTCGAGGGCCAGGATGTGGTGGTGCACCTCGGGGGCAAGTCCGGCGATCAGTTCACCTGGGACGAGTTTCTGGAGACGAACATTGTCGGCACGTACAACGTACTGGAAGCGGCGCGCCAGGCCGGCGTAAAGCGCGTGATCCTCGCGAGCAGTGGCGCAACAGTGGCTGGCTGGGAGCGGGAAGAGCCATACCGTGCGATCGTCGAAGGTCGCTACGACGACGTCCCGGAGGGCTGGACCTGCATCGATCACACGATGGCCACGCGTCCCATCGGCATCTACGCCAGCACCAAGGTATTTGCGGAGGCGCTTGGCCGGCGCTTTGCAGACACCGGCGAGCTGTCGGTTCTCTGCCTTCGCATCGGCTTCGTAAACGCGCAGGACCGGCCCGCCAAGCTGCGCCACTTCTCCGTCTGGTGCAGCCAGCGCGACGTCCTCGACGCGATCGAACGCTCGCTCAGTGCCCCCGGTGCTCTCCGCTACGACATCTATTTCGTGCTCTCGGACAACAAGTGGAGCTACCGCGACCTGGAACATCCGCGCAAGGTCCTGGGCTTCGAGCCGCAAGACCGCGCAGAGGACTACCGCTGAGGCGAGCGCAGCGTGCGACGTGAGGGTGCGACGGCAGCCAGCGTCAGGACCCGCCGCAACCTGCCGACGCGATGTCGATGTCGTCGAAGCGGACGTACCCTTCGGCGTTGTTGCCCGAGCCCAGGAAGCGAATCTGCGTGCTGGGCCCCATGTGCGGGGTGATGTCGAAGGCCTGCAGGACCTGACCCGAGTCGCTTCCCGCGTCAATGTCGTACGTGGCGAGATCCGTCCAGTTCAGGCCCGCATCGCGGGAGACGGCCAGCGTGACACTCCCCACCCCGTCTCTGAGCTTCCGGCGCCTGTAGCTGAAGCTGAGATTCGCACGGGCAAATCCCGACAGATCCGCCTCGCGGCTCACTCCTCGATCGACGATGCTGGCCCCGTTCGCACCGATGCGGAGGCATCTCGACGAAGCGCACCGCGAGCCTCCACTGACCGTTACGCTGCCCTGATTGGCGCCATCGTTCTCGCCCAGCTCCTGCCAGTCGTTGCTCCAGGTCAGAGCGCCATCGTTTCCGGCGTAAGAGGGAGGGTTGTCGTTGAACTCGTCGCGATAGCCGCTGGCAAAGGAGTTCAGGTACTTAACCGTTGCGGTGTCGTGATCATTCACGACGTGGTCACCCGTCAAGGGGTTGACAGCGATGCCCTGGACCTGGGTCGCGCCGAAGGCCGCGGCGTCGTATTGCGCTATGAGCGCTCCCGTGAAGTCGATCATGTACACCCAGCCGTCCTTTGCTGCCACAAGCAGGCGGTCAGTTCCAGGTAGATGCGTGACACCCCATGGCTCCGGTGTGAGTGCCGAGAGGTCGATCGCTATCTTCAGGGAGCCCGCCTGATCTACGACGTAGACCGCCGAGCTACTCGTGCCGAACCCGTCCTTGTCGCTGCTGATCGCGAGATGCCCATCGTAGATCCCGGTGGCGGAGCTCTGGATGAATGCGACTCCGACCGGGTGCTGCGAAAAGCCCGAGGTCGAGAAGGAGCCCTGGACGTTGCCAGCGAGGTCCACGTAGTAGACCGCTTGATCGCTCTCGTCTGCGAGCGCGAGATGGTCGACCCACGCCCCCGACGGAACGAGCTCGATGCCCAGGATGTGCTGCGGGGCTACCACGAGGCTCGTGAGCAGGTTGCCCGCCATGTCGACCATGTAGACCGTGCTGCTCGAGTAGTCCACTCCCAGCCAGGCACCGTCGGCCGGGGCCGCGACAGCGTTGAACGCCCCGCACTCGGGCAGGAAGGTGATATCCCAGATGTCCCCGCCGCCAGCGGTGGAGAACTCGGCGGCATTGGCATTGGGTAGGCTGTCCCAGGCGCAGGTCTGACCGAGTGCTTCTACGAGCTGGCACGGCTGTCCGCACTCGCAGCTATAGGTCACCGTGAGCTTCGGGTGTTGCCCACACACCCGATCGCCGCTCGAGAAGCTGGCACCGTCTATGCCGGGACTCACGGCCAACAGCAGCCCGTGGTTCGGGTTTGTCCCACGCACCCAGCTCGCGGTGAGGGGCGTGACATCCCACTGCGTCGACCCGAGCTGGGCCACGTCGATGTCCGTGCTTGCCTCGATCTGCGGGTCGTAGTCTCCACCGGGAGTGGTCCACGTCGCGCCGCTCCGGCGCTCGTTCCAGGTCGCCTCCGACTCCCTCCAGCGGCCAGTCGCCCTGTGCACCCGCGCGCTCCCTGCACCTCCGAACGCGATGTCCTCCAGCTCGAGCTCCAGGATGGCGGAGGTCACTCGCGTGGTGGTGGGCAGGTTCGAGAGATCGAAGCGGATGAGTGCGCGGTCCACGCTTGTCGCATCGCTGGCCACCAGATCCGGACTCCCACCGAAGGCGGTGTTGCTGAGAGCTCCGTCTGCGAGGTAGGTGTCGCGGATCCCGCCCGAGGTCGGCCGGATGGAGTCGGTTCGCAGGTCGCCGAAGATCGGGACGCCGCTTCGGCGCAGCTGGTGAGATGCACCAGTGACGAGGGTCCCGGTGCCTGTAATCGTCACAGGCGAGCCACTGGTACTCGCGACCGTCGCGCTGTAGCTGTCGTTCCCGAGCGCTGTGCTGGGGAGGTTCGTGTACGCGACACAGCCCGCCTGGTTGAGCCGCCAGCGCTCATGCTCGAGGCCTGCTTCGGCCACATAGCGCGCCTGGGTGGCCTCGAAGGAGCTCCCTGCCAGCCTGACTCCCATACTGCCCTCGCGATTCAGCAGGAAGGCAACGGCGCCAACAATTGCGAGCGCCATCACGATGGCGACGAGGACAAATCCGCCCTGGTTGTCCAGCTCGCGCATGGCGTCCCTCTCGACTGCTCTCACGTGCCCCTTCGTGCCATCGGTTGTGATCGAGGTGACCTGAACGGTTCAAAATCCCTCGAGATCCCAGGTGCTTAGATGGTAGGGTTGGCCTCCAATCACGGGCTTTGTCGAACCGCCGGGAGGGTCACCACATGAGAATCTTTGCTCTCGTCAGCGTGCTGTCTGTACTGGGATTGCACGCGTTGCTCGCGCAGGACGCTCCCGCGGCGGCATCCATGAGCTTCTTCATCACGAGCGCAGGGCCGGGCAACGGGGCCGCACTCGGTGGCCTCATGGGAGCCGACGCTCACTGCCAGAAGCTGGCGGAAGCAGCCGGGGCCGGCGATCGCACCTGGCGCGCCTATCTGAGCGCAAGTGCTTCGGCCGACGGAGCCGCAGTCAACGCCCGTGACCGGATCGGGAAGGGCCCCTGGCACAACACCTCGGGCGTGGAGGTCGCCAGAGACGTCGATGATCTACACGGCGACGACAACAACCTCGGTAAAGAGACGTCGCTCGACGAGAACGGCAAGATGGTCAACGGTCGGGGCGATAGTCCCAACATGCACGACATCCTGACCGGCTCACAGCTCGACGGAACGGTCTTCCCAGGTGATGACGACAAGACCTGCAAGAACTGGACGAGCAGCGGAGAGGGCAGCGCTCAGGTCGGTCATCACGACCGAACCGGCGGTGGTCCCAACCCAACGTCATGGAACTCCGCGCATGGCTCCAGAGGGTGCAGCCAGAGCGATCTGGTGGGTACGGGCGGGAACGGCCTGTTCTACTGCTTCGTGGCGGACTGATCGATCCGGCTCGGCTCGCGGCCAGCCCTTTCTGGACCCTGGCCACCACTGTGACTTGCCCGCCAGACGTGCCCGGGCGCGCCGCGGCTACCTCTCCGACTCGAAAAGCGCTGTGGAAATGCCGTAGTTCTTCTCAGAGAAGGAAGGGTGCGTGGTGAAAACGTCTAGAGTCTTGCTTGTTGGAGTTTGTGGTCTGGCGCTCTTTGGCTGTGCTTCCATGAACAAGGCCGAATGCCTGGTCAGCGACTGGCAGATGATCGGCTACGAAGATGGCGCGCGGGGCTACGGATCGCAGCATCTCGCGCGGCACCGCAAGGCGTGTGCCAAGCATGGGATCGCGCCCGATCTTGCTGCCTATCAACAGGGTCGGTCAGAGGGACTGCAGGAGTACTGTCAACCGACCAAGGCCTTCGCACTCGGGAGCAGCGGCGCCCGGTACGCAGGCGTATGCCCCGCTGACCTGGAAGCGGACTTCCTGGATGCCTACAACGCGGGCCACCATCTTCGGCAGCTCAGAGCGAGCGTCGCCAGTGCAAACGGGCAGATCAGCTACAAGAAGAGAGCGCTGGAGCAGGTCAAGCAGGACCTGGTGGCCAGAGAAGCAGCCCTCATCAGCGATGAAGCCACGAGCGAGCAACGTCTCGTCCTGCTGGGGCAGATCAAAGAGCTGTCGGAGACGCGCGGACAACTCCACGCAGAGATCGAAGATCTGATCGTCGTGCGCACTCAGCGTGAGGGAGAGCTCTACGCCTACCAGGCTGAGCTGGAGCTGGAGTAGCGGGACTGGCTCAAGGCAGCTGGTAGACTAGGCGCCGGACCGAACTACGAGAAGCGCTGCTGTGCCCGCCGACGAAGAGGCAATTCTGAACGCGAATGACGCCTTCTATCGCGCGTTTGATCAGCGCGACCTTGAAGCTCTGGCCGCGGTCTGGGCCGCCCATGCCCCTGTGGCCTGCATCCACCCCGGTTGGGCACCCCTCCAGGGGCGCGAGTCCGTCATCGCGAGCTGGAAGAGCATCATGGAGGGCCAGCCTCCGCGGATCGCCTGCTTCGGCGCGCGCGCCTACGTCTTCGGTGACTGCGGGTTCGTGATCTGCAGCGAACGTCTCGAGGGCGGCACCCTGGTCGCCACCAATGTATTCGCCCGCGAGGGCGGGACCTGGAAGCTGGTGCATCACCAGGCCGGCCCCCAGCCCGAGCCCGTCGATCCGGCGGGCAGCGACACCGTGCACTGAGAGCGCCCAAGCTGGTAGGCTCGGTCTGCTCAGACTGCTAAGTCTACTCACGAACGCTGCGGAGCACGCCCTGTACAGCGACCCGAGCCAACCTCTCACCCGGCTTGCCCCCGGTGTTCGCGAGGCGTTCGGCCGAGTTCTCGGACCGGCAGGGCCGGCATGAGGGCCGTTCTGGTCGCCTTGATCAGCCCCTGGCCGGGCATCTGTGCGCTGCTCCTTCTCACGGCGTGCGGCTCGGAGTCTCGCGGGAGTCCGCAGGAGACAGTGGGACCCGCAATCCTGGTCCACGTGGTCACCGCAGCGCCGCTAGACCTGCCGCGTGTGCTGCCGGCCGTAGGCGCACTCTCGAGTCCGGAGACGACAGTCGTCGCCAGCGAGATCGCGGGCACCGTGACGGACTTCGACATTCCGGAGGGTCGGGCGGTCGAGACCGGGCACTTCCTGGCCGCGCTCGACGACGCCGAAGCCCAGGCAGCCACCGCCGTGGCGCGCGCCCGCTTCCAGAGCGCCGAGTACCGGCAGAGCCGCACGAGCTCGCTGCGGGCGGCCAGCGTGGCGTCCGAGCAGGCGGCCGACGAAGCTCGAGCACAGCTCGACGCGGCCAGCGGCGCGCTGCGGGAGGCGCAGACCCGTCTGGAGAAGACGCGCATCCACGCTCCGTTCGCCGGTGTGCTCGGCCTGCGGCAGGTGAATCGCGGCCAGTACCTGGAAGCCGGAGACCGGATCGTCGAGATCACCCGCACCGACCCGCTCCAGCTCGAGTTCGCCATTCCCCAGCGCCACGCCGCGCTCATCGCGCTCGGCCAGCGCGTTCTCGGCACTGTCGGGCTTTGCGGCATGCGCTTCGAGGGCCGCGTGGACGCGATCGATCCCCAGGTCGACTCCCGGACGCGACGGCTGCGCTTGCGGGCCACCATCCCCAATCCCGGCGGCGAGCTGTGGCCCGGCATGTCCACCCGCGTGCGGCTTCTCGTCGACATGTACCCCGGGGCGCTCGTCGTTCCGCAGGAGGCGATCGTCCGCTTCGGCACCAAGTTCCTCATCTACACGCTGGACGACGGCGGGATCGCCGCGCAAAAGGAGGTGCAGCTCGGCGACTACTTCGTGGACGGCGTCCACGTGACCGCGGGCCTGGAGCGTGGCGCGACAGTGGTCGTGGCCGGCCACCAGAAGCTCCGGGGGGGTACGCTCGCAGCTCCCCAGCCCCACACGCCGACCGAGAACCAGCTCCTCGAGCTGGGCTGGTACGGACCCACGGCGGATTGCAGGACGCGCGGTGCGGCTTTCTGACGTCTCCATCGAACGACCCGTCCTCGCGACCGTCCTGAACCTGCTGATCGTGGTGGCGGGCGTCATCGCGTTTCGCGCGCTCCCGATCCGGGAGTACCCCGACGTGGAACGGCCGGTGGTCTCGGTGCGGACCCTCTACCCCGGCGCAAGTCCGGAGACGGTCGAGGCCATCGTCACCGAGCCGCTCGAGCAGGTGCTGAACACGGTGGACGACATCCACAGCCTCGAGTCGACCAGCGCGTTCGGGATGAGCTTCATCAACATCCAGTTCGACGCGGGCCGCGATATCGACCTGGCGTCGACTGACGTGTCGAACGCGCTGCAGCGCGTGCTCGGCCAGCTCCCTGACGGGGTCCAGCGCCCCATCATCACGAAGGCGAGTGCGAACGGGTCTGGAAGCATCTGGATCGCGCTGAAAGGCAAGGGCTACTCCTCCGTCGACCGCACCGACATGGCGGATCGCATCGTGCGCCCCATCCTCCAGATGATCCCGGGGGTCGCGCGAATCGAGATCGCGGGGGCTCGGCGCCTGGCCATGCGAGTCTGGCTGGATCCCGTCGAGATGGCCGCCCACAGTGTGGATGCGGCCGATGTACAGCGCGCGATTCGCGCCAACAACCTCCAGGTACCCGCCGGCGAGATCGAGGCGGCGGCTCGCAAGTTCACGGTCAACGTGCGCGGGCACATGGACGACCCCCGCGAGTACGAGCAGATCGTCATCCGAGAGGAGAACGGCATCCCCATCCGCATCGGGGACGTGGGCTGGGTGGAGCTCGGCGCTGAGGACTACCAGAACGTCAGTCGCCACAGCCAGGAGCCCATTGTCGGCATCGGCGTCAGCCGGCAATCGCGTTCGAACGAGCTCGAGGTGGCCCAGGCCGTACGAGATCGGCTCCCCGAGGTGCAGCGAGCGCTGCCAGAGGGCGTCCACTTCGACGTCGCCATCGACAGCAGCATCTTCGTCGAGGCGTCGCTCGAGCAAGTTGCCAAGACACTGGGGATCGTCTTCTTCCTGGTCGTGCTCGTGAACCTGTTCTTCCTGCACTCCGCTACGGCCACAGCGATCACCGCCGTGGCGATCCCTGTGTCGCTCGTTGGCACCATGGCCGTGCTTCTCGTACTCGACTTTTCGATCAACGTGCTGTCGTTGCTTGCCATGGTCCTGGCGATCGGCCTTCTCGTCGACGACTCGATCGTCGTCATGGAGAACATCTATCGGCGCCGCGAAGCTGGAGAAGCGCACGTCCGCGCCGCGCTGAACGGAGCACGCGAGGTGGGCTTCCCCGTGATCGCCACGACCATCGCCGTGGTGTCGGTCCTCGTTCCGCTCTCGATGATGCAAGGGAATACCGGGCGCCTCTTCCGGGAGTTTGCCGGGACGATGACCGCGGCCATTCTCATCTCGACATTTGTAGCGCTGACACTGGTCCCCATGCTGTGCTCGCGCTACCTGTCGGTCCGCTCGACGGGTCGGATCTCGCGAGGCATCGAGGCGCTCTTTCACGGTATCACTGCAGCGTACCAGGCCGCACTGGGCTGGAGCCTTCGACACCGTATGGTCTCAGGCATCTTCATGCTCGCGACGCTCATCGGACTCTACGCGGTGTTCGAACGGATCCCCCGAACCCTCGTACCACTCGAGGACCGCGGGAACTGGATGGCATTCGTGAAGGCGCCCCAGGGCTCGACCGCGGCCTACACGTTTCAGGCAATTGCGCAGGCCGAGGAGCGAGTGGCGCGGATCCCCGAGGTGCAGGGCTTCTTCGCCACGATCGCGTCGACCTTCCAGGGCCCCGCGAACACTGCGGACGGCATGCTCTACGTGCGGATGAAACCGTGGGGCGAGCGCTCGCGATCACAGCAGGAGATCGTGGCAGAGGTGACCCCCGACCTGCTTGCGATCCCGCAGGCCCTGGTGCTTCCGGTACAGGCGCCGTCGCTCGGGCAGATGCGCCAGAACGACATTCACGTCATCCTCAAGAGCTCGGACGCCGACCTGGCGGACCTGCGCGCCGTCACCGACCGCGTTCTCGAACGCGTCCGCAGGGTGTCCGGCCTGACCAACGTCGACACGGACCTGAAGCTCGACAACCCGCAGCTCGACATCGAGTTCGACCGCGAGCGCGCAGCCGACATCGGCGTGCGCGTGAGCTCGGTTGCCGATAGCCTGCGCCTGCTGGTCTCGCAGAACGCCTCGGACGAGTTCGTGCTGCGCAACCGTCAGTACGACGTTGTGACGTCTCTGGCCGGCACGTTTCGCAGCGTGCCGGAGCAGCTCGGCGAGATTCACGTGCGGGGCTACGAAGGGGCAATGGTCCCGTTGTCCGCTGTGATCCGCATCGAAGCCGTGACAGGCGCCACGTCGCTCAACCACTACGACCTGCAGCGCTCGGCCGCCATCACGGCCAACCTGCTCCCCGGCGCAACGCTTGGCGAAACCCTGCCCGCCGTGCAACAGATCGTTGACGAGGAGCTGCCCGAGGGCTTCGGGACCGCGCTCTCCGGCATCTCGCGTGAGTACGTGGAGTCATCGGGAGCGGTGTTTGCGACGTTTGGAATCGCGCTCCTGGTGATCTATCTCGTGCTCGCGGCGCAGTTCGAGAGCTTCGTCCACCCACTGACGGTGCTGGTCGGCGTGCCGCTGGCATCGCTCGGGGCACTGCTCGCGCTGTACATCACCGGAAACACGTTCAACCTGTACAGCCAGGTGGGGATTATTCTGCTCGTGGGTCTCGTGACGAAGAACTCGATCCTGCTGGTCGACTTCGCCAACCAGGAGCGGGCGCGCGGCAAGGAGCTCCTGGCCGCGCTCGCGTCCGCCGGCCGGACGCGCTTCCGCCCCATCCTCATGACGAGCACCACCTCGATCCTGGGCGCCGTGCCCCTCATGCTCGCGACCGGCGCGGGAGCCGAGAGCCGCCAGCCAATCGGCACGGTTGTGGTGGGCGGCCTGCTCTTCTCGACGGTGTTCACTCTACTCGTAACGCCCGTCGTGTACTACGTTGTCACGCGAGTCGCCGAGCGAGCGGGCTTCTCCACCATTCCGCCGGCCGTCAAGCTCGACATCGAGCTCCCGGCCCATGCCGAGGTACCCCTCGCTGTCGCTGTCACACCACAAAGGAGGAGCGCACCGTGATCACGGGCATGCCGCGTATCGCAGTTGCTGTCAACGATTTTCCAACGACCGTTGCCACCTTCAGGGACAAGCTGGGAATGCCAGTCATCGACGCGTCCGAAAGTAGCGTCGCCAGCCTTGGGGCAAAGGTGGCGATGTGTGTGCCCGAGGGCGGGAGCAACATTGAGCTCATGTCGCCCGCGGACCCAGCTGCGCCTCTCAGCCAGAGCCTGCAACGCTTTCTGGACCGCCGGGGCGAGGGCCTTTTCGCACTCATGCTGGAAGCCCCGGATCCGAACGCTGAAGCCGTGGATCTTTCCGGCCGCGGACTGAATGTTCTTCCACTCATGCCCGGCGCCGGTGGTCGAGACGTTCACCCCAACTCGACTCATGGCGTCCTGATCCGGGTCTACCCCGTGGACTCCTTCAAGAGATCGCCGGACCGAGACCCCGCAGATGATTCCAACTCTCCAGGATTGTCTGGAATCGCACGAGTGATCATCGCCGTGCGCGATCTGGATGACGCTGCAACCGCATATGGCTACAAGTTCGCCATGGATATCGACGAACCGTCGGTCGACGCCGACCGGGGTGTACGCTGCGCGATCTGCAACCCGCCATCTGGTGGGGCGATAGAGCTGGTGTCGGTCATCGATCGCGACCGACCGTTCGCGAGATCCATCCTGGATTTCCTGGACAACAACCGGGAGGGCATGTTCGCCCTGGTCCTGCAGTCGCGCGACCTCCGGACCGCGGCAAAGCTCCTGGCAGAGCGAGGACTCAAGGTCGGCGTCTCTGCCGACTCACCGGAAGTTCTGGAAGTCGACCGGACATCCACCTTCGGGTCACTCCTTCGGATCGAACAGGCCTAGGTGCTCCATGTCCAGCCTCTATGAACGCCTAGCAGGCTGCTGAAAAACTCCTCATCGAAGGGTACCTTGGGAGCGAGCCCCAAAGGGGGAGGCGTGAGAGGACAGGGGACGCTTCAGGGCGGGATGTTCAGCTACGTGTCGCTGGAGTCGCGGATTCCGGATGATCATCCGCTTCGAGCGATGCGGCGCATGGTCGACACGGCGCTGCAGCGGCTATCGCCGCGCTTCGACGCGATCTACGCCAGAGGCGTAGGGCGCCCGTCCGTGCCCCCGGAGCAGCTGCTGCGCGCCCTGCTGCTGCAGGTGCTCTACACCATCCGGAGCGAGCGGCAGCTGGTGGAGCAGCTGGAGTACAACCTGCTGTATCGCTGGTTCGTGGGTCTGGAGCTTGACGAGGTGGTGTTCAGCGCCACGGTGTTCACGAAGAACCGAGACCGGCTGCTCAAGGGCGAGATTGCCGAGCACTTCTTCGACGCAGTGCTGGAGCAGGCCGAGACCGAGGGATGGGTGTCGTTGGAGCACTTCACGGTAGACGGGACGCTGATCGAGGCGTGGGCGAGCCAGAAGAGCTTCGTACGGAAGGACGAGGAACGGAGAGACGACGATGACCCGGGCAACCCGACGGTGAACTTCCGAGGCGAGAAGCGGAGCAACCAGACGCATGCGTCGACGACGGATCCCGACGCACGACTCGCCGGTATGAGAGGCCAAGGCGCCCGACTCGCGTACCAGGGACACGTGGTGACGGAGAACCGGAACGGCTTGGTGGTCGCGGCGAAGCTCACGCAGGCGTCGGGATATGCGGAGCGCGAAGCGGCGCTCGAGATGGTGGAAGGTCTGGGAGGCGGGCGTCGGAGGACATTGGGCGGAGACAAGGGCTTCGACACGAAGGGGTTCGTGGAAGAGCTTCGAGAGTTGGGCGTGACCCCACACGTGGCGCAGAACACGACGAATCGACGCAGCGCGATCGACGGGCGGACGACGCGCCACCGGGGCTACGAACTGAGTCAGCGTTTTCGCAAACGGGTGGAAGAGGTCTTCGGCTGGATGAAGACCGTGGGGCTGATGCGCAAGACCCGACACCGCGGCACGGATCGGGTCGGCTGGGTCTTCACCTTCACGGCCGCAGCCTACAACCTGATCCGGATCCGCAAGCTGCTGGAGGCCACGTAGGTCATGTGTGAAACCGCCCCGCGATCAGCGGAGCCCAAGACCGGTTCGAACCGGGAATCGCGCCCCGCCCCTCGGCCGGTGAACCCCCTCGTCGGAAGGACCACCCCTCAACCAGTCACTTTCTCCGCAGCCTGCTAGGTGGGACCGACGGCATCACGGCAATCGCGAGCGACATCGTGGAGTTCCATCTGGACAACCCCCGAATTTCTCCGCGTTACGCGGACAGTGACGTTCCAGCTGTGAAGAACGCGGTTGCCACGTTCTTCATCACCGGCTCTGGTGGTCCGAGTGTCTACGAAGGGAAGGACATGTTGACGGCGCACAGGGGGATGAACATCGATGAGGGGGAGTTCGTGGCGGCGCTCGATGACGCAATGGCGGCGCTTGACAAGAACGGAATCGGCGAGAGGGAGAAGCAGGAGGTTCTCTTCATCTTGTATGGCCTGAAAGCGGAGGTTGTGCACTTGTGATCGCGCAGTCTGATTGATCTCCGTCATCGGGCGTCGGCACACGGCACTCACCATCGACCGATCACTGGCCAGATTGAGCGCGAGGGTGTCTCTGCGAACCCCCGCCGCGCGCTCGAGATCGTGGCTCCTAATCGCCCAGGTAGGCTACGATCTCGACCTCGAGGACGAGCGCGGGATCTGCGAGCGCGACGACCTGGACGCCGGCGGCCGTCGGAAAGGCGGCCTTGGCGTCGACGTAGAAGGCCCTGCGAATGTTGCCCCCCGCAGCTATGAACTGCCACCCGGTGATGTACATGGTCTCGCTGATGACGTTCTTCGCGGTGGCCCCGTGAGCCTTGAGCAGCTCATTGATACGCGCGTAGACGACCTCGAACTGCTTCTTGCCATCGTAGGGACCCATCACGCCCCCGTCGCCGTCCAGGGCAACGATGCCACCGATGTAGAGGAAGTCGCCCGCGCGCACCGCCGCGGAGACTCCGAAATCGGTATAGAGCTGCTCCAGCCCCTTCATCTGTGTCTCGCTGCCGGGCTCAGCGGCCGGCGC
Organism: Myxococcota bacterium; assembly: GCA_965247115.1. Classification (GTDB taxonomy): domain Bacteria; phylum Myxococcota_A; class UBA9160; order SZUA-336; family SZUA-336; genus JAUXJB01. The sequence goes on along the minus strand of CBDFGR010000002.1, from coordinate 93,608 downwards.
CGGCCCACCGACCAGGAGCGAGACGGCCATCACGATTGCGAGCTGCGACGCGTGCACGCTGCGAGTGGTTCTGTGCTTCATCTTCTCGGTCTCCTTCTTGGTTTGCGGCTCGCCCGCGAAGATCGTCGTCGTGACGCGGCCATGTAGGGAGCCGTCGGCCAGTCTAAACTGGTCCAGAGGGGGCGTCCACTCGGCGCGGCCCCCGGGCTGGAGATCGGGAGTCGTTACGATAGACGACGACCGCGAACGAGTCCAAGCCGAGGATCAAAAAGGTGACACTGAAATACGTCAGGATTGAGAGGCCTCGTGATCACATCGCCGTCGTCACCCTGGATCGGCCCGAACGGCTGAACGCCCTCTCGTATCAGCTGTTGCGCGACCTCCATAGCGCATTCGATGAGCTCGGCGGAGAGCTCGACACGCGAGTCGTCATCGTGACGGGGGCAGGGCGCGGGTTCTGCTCCGGCGCGGACCTCAGGGCGGGTGCTTCGGGCGAGAACGGCCCCTGGGAAGACGGCCTCGGCCCACTGCAGATGCAATACCGCATGCAGCAGGGTTACGCGGGGCTCGTGGCCAAGATGCGGAAGATCGCGCAGCCTCTGATCGCGGCCGTGAACGGCGCGGCGGCGGGTGGGGGACTCTCGATCGCTTTGGCCTGTGATCTGCGCATCGCCGCGCCAGAGGCCCGCTTCAATTGCGCCTTCACGCGAATTGGTCTCGGTGGCGGCGAGATGGGCAGCAGCTACTTCCTGCCCAAGCTGGTGGGATCCGCCATGGCCGCCGAGCTCATGTACACGGGCCGACTGATCGACGCGACGGAGGCGCGCGAGATCGGACTGGTGAGTCGCATTGTGGAGCGGGAGCGACTACTGGACGCCGCGCTCGACCTGGCGCAGGAGATGATTGTGTTCTCGACGCCTTTCGGGCTGCGCATCACCAAGGAGGTCATCGACCAGGTGCAGGGTGGCCTGTCGCTCGAGACGGCTCTGCACATCGAGAATCGCAACCAGATCCTGGCGACCCGGACCAAGGACGCTGCTGCGGCTGTACAGGCCTGGGCCGACACGAAGAAGCCCGACTACCGGGACGAGTGAATCCGAGCGACCGCTACGGCGGACCGCTCTTGCCGACGACCAGCATGTTTTCACTGTCGAGGCCGGGAACCCAGCCAAGAGTGGCGCTCGACCGGTAGCCGAGCAGCTGCTGCGCCCGCTCGGTCAGGGTCCGCGCGATCTCCGGCGGCACCGCCAGGTATTGGTTCTCCTCCGTGGCGAGCCAGTTCACGACCATCGTGAAGATGATCCCGGTGCGCGCCTCGTCGCTTCGGCTCGCCCCGAGCCCGTGCAGCACGCTGCCCAGCCAGAAGACGACCGAGCCCTTGGGCATCAGTGCCTGAGCCACCTCGTGCTCCTCCGCCTTGCGCCCCTGGGGCCAGCGGTGGCTCCCCGGAACCAGCCGGGTGGCACCGTTGTCGAGCGTGAAGTCGGTGCCCGCCCAGTTCATGGCCACGATGTATTCTGGCTGCTCGGGATTGTGCTCCAGGAAGGGGCGGTAGATATCCATCTCGCGGTGCAGGGGCTGCGCCGTTCCACCTCCCCAGACCTGCAGCGCGCCTCCGACGTTCACCCGGTAGTGGTGGCAGTTGGGGCCCAGGATCGGATCCCTGGTTACCGCCAGTTCCGGGATGACGTCCTCCGAAGCGGAGGAATCCCGCTTCGGCGGTCTCGTCAGAGCCCCTGCGGACGGGGCCATGGGGTACTCGGGAAGCAGGATGGCGTCGGTCACCTCGAGCAAGAGCGGATTCAGCAGCATCTGCTCGCTGAACTCGCTCCCGCGCGCAAAGAGTCGGAAGGTAGATTTCATCCGGCCGCCAAAGCTCGGACCGCCTCCGGGCTCCTTCTCCTCGAGCTCGGGCGCCAGCTTCCCGGTGAGCACGTCCATGACCTCGGGCGCGACCAGCTCTCGCACGATGGCCACTCCGTCTCGTCGAAGCGCCGCCGCTACATCTGCTGCCTTGTCGTCTCGGCTGAAGCTCGCAATGGATGCACCCATGGCGGATCCCCCTAACAGGTTCGTAGCCGGACTCTCTCGCATATCTACACGAGGGTGGGGCTTGTGACAAGGTGGCGACTTCGAGGGACTGTTCGCTCAACTCTTCGGCTCGGCCTCATCCTCCTGATCGTCGGTCGGCGTGACATCAATCTCCTGCGCCTCCTTTATGCCGACGCGGAGGTTTCGGATGCCCTTGCCGAGGCCTTCGCCAATCTGCGGCAGCCTGGTGGCGCCGAAGATAACAATCACGATCACCAAGATGATGATGAGCTCTGTGGGGCCCGGGAACATAGGGCTCAGGATTGCAGTAGCCGTGAGGTAAGGTCAACTACCAGGACTCGTCCCCTTTTTCGGTCGGGTATGATGGGAAAGGAGGGAGGCTCACATGGATCTGCGCACGGTTCTGGTGCTTGGGGCGACAGGAACACAGGGCGGCGCCGTGTGCCGGCACCTGAGCGCCTCGGGCGGCTTCCGAAGCATTGCCATCACCCGCAACCCGGGAGCCAAGAAGGCGCAGAGGGTGGCAGAGCTCGCCAATGTCGAGCTCGCCCAGTGTGACGCAGACAGCACGGAGTCGCTGGACGCCGTCTTTTCTGCGTACGCGCCCCTCTTCGGGGTGTTCTCCGTGCAGGTGAACGATTACACGGAGGAGGGCAACACCAAGGAGGTGGATCAGGGAAAGCGTGTGGTCGATCTGTGTGAGAAACACGAGGTAAAGCATCTCGTGTACACGAGCGTGGCTGGGCTGAAGCCAGCCCATCTGCCAGATGTCGCGACGAAGATCGAGATCGAGGGGCACCTGCACGCGAGCAACGTGCCTTTCACGATTCTGCGCCCGGCGTTCTTCGTTGAAAATTTCTTTTCGGACGGCTTCGGCGCAGCCACCGCATCGACGATCGGCTACCCCGGCTTCGACCCGAGCAACCGCGTGAAGCAGCAGTACATCTACATCGACGACCTCGGCATGATCGCAGCTCAAGTGTTCAGTGAAGGTGCGCCTTGGTTCGGACAGACTCTCGAGCTTGCGGGCGATGCTCTGACACCCTCCGAGCTCGCGGCAGCGTTTGCGGATCACAACGGCCGTCCGATGTCGGCACAGGAAGTACCGGTCGAGGCTTTCGGGGAGGCTGTCATGCCGCTGTTCGCCTTCATGCGAGACACCGGCTGGCCCGAAATCGACATCGACGCACTCAGAGAGCGGTTTCCGCGGCTGCACACCGTGAAGGGTGCTCTCGAACACAGCGGATACAAACCCCCCGAGAGCTAGGCAGGGAGCTACCAGAGACCACCACGATGGAAGACATCTTCAAGCAGGACGCATTCGCGGACAAAGTGGTTCTCGTGACCGGAGCCACCTCGGGTCTCGGAGCCGAGACCGCACGGGAGTTCGCTGCGCACGGCGCCGCGGTGATGCTGACCGGCCGGGACCGCAAGCGCGGAGAGGCGGTGCGGGACGAGATCGCCAAAGCGGGGGGCAAGGCGGACCTGGTGCTCGCGGATCTGCGAAGCTCCGAGGCGTGTGATGCTGTCGTGGCCCAGACGGTCAATAGCTTCGGGCGCATCGACATCTTCTTCAACAACGCGGGCGTCGGCCGCGCGGGGCCGATTGATGAGTTCACGGACGCCGACTGGCACCTCGTGATCGACACCAGCCTCCACGCGACCTTTTACATGGCCCGGGCCGTACTGCGCGTGATGAAGAAGCATGGTTCGGGCGGCTCGATCGTCAACATGGCCTCGGACGCGGGGCTCCAGGGGTATCGGGGCTTCGGAGCTTACGGTGCGGCCAAAGCCGGCATCATCCACCTGACCCGGGTGATGGCCCTCGAAACAGCAGAACAGAACATTCGAGTCAGCGTGATCTGCCCAGGCGACATCGACACGCCGATACAGGAGAGCGTCTACGCCGGCCTGGGACTCAGCCGCGACGAGAGGGTGGCTGCGATCGCCTCGACGATCCCGATGAGGCGCATCGGCCGTGCGGAGGAGATCGCGCGCGCCGTGATGTTCATGGCGTCAGATGCGGCTCCATTCGCCACGGGAAGCGTGTATTCCGTCGACGGAGGCGCCGCGGCAGGACGAGAGTTCGTCGAGAGCTAGCCGCTCCCGCTGAGTTGACCGCGCGCCTGAGCGTGCCACATGGAAGCCCAGGGGTTGCGGGTATGATCGATATACACGAGGAGGATGCATGGCAGATCTGTTCGATCTATCGGGCAAGGTCGCGCTGGTGACCGGCGGCAGTCGCGGGATGGGCCGCGAGATGGTGCTCGCTTTCGCCAAGCACGGCGCCGATGTCGTCATCACCAGTCGCAAGCTCGACAACTGCGAGGCGCTGGCGAAGGACGTGGAGGAGCGCTTCGGGCGCCAGGCCCTACCGTACAGCTGCCACGTCGGCGAATGGGACCAGCTCGAGGGGCTGACCGATGCCGCTTACGAACGCTTCGGAAAGGTCGATATCCTGGTAAACAACGCCGGCATGTCGCCGCTCTACGACGACATCGTGAATGTGAGCGAGGCGCTCTACGACAAGGTCCTCGACGTCAATCTGAAGGGCCCGTTTCGTCTGACGGCGATCGTCGGCACGCGGATGCAGCAGGGAGACGGGGGGTCGATCATCAATGTGAGTAGCGAGGCGGCAATTCGGCCGCGGCCCACGGTCATCCCATACGCCGCCGCAAAGGCCGGCCTCAACGCGATGACCGAGGCCTACTCCAAGGCCTTCGGGGCCACGGTGCGCGTGAACTGCATCATGTGCGGCCCCTTCCTCACCGACATCAGTAAGGCCTGGGACCTGGAGGAATTCGAGAAGCGCGTCAAGACTACGCACGCCTTGCAGCGCGGAGGACGCCCCGACGAGATCGTCGGCGCGGCGCTATACTACGCGAGCGCCGCCTCGAGCTTCTGCACCGGATCGATTCTGCGTCTCGACGGCGGCGCGCCGTAGCCGTACAGGGAGGGCCCGGTCATGACCGACGGACAGCGCGTTGGGAAGGAAACCATGATGACGCCGGAGGAGCGCGACGTGTTCCTGCGCGGCGAACGTATCTGCCGCGTTGCCACCGTGAGCGCCGGGCGCGGGCCGCACGTGAGCCCGCTCTGGTTCGTCTGGAACGGGAAGGCGATCTGGCTGATGTCGCTGGTGAAGAGCCAGCGCTGGACGGATCTCGAACGGGACCCGAGGATGAGCGTCGTGGTGGACACCGGGCACGACATCGGCGAGCTGCGCGGCGTCGAGCTCAGCGGCAAGGTCGAGCGGGTGGGGGAGGTGCCTCGCGCGGGAGAGCCCAACCCGGAGCTCGAGGAGCCGGAGCGGCTCTTCGCCGACAAGTACATGGACGGCGGCGAGATGAGCTTCGACATGTCTGACACGCCCCACGGCTGGCTGAGGCTGGTGCCCGAGCGTATCGTGAGCTGGGACTACCGCAAGCTGGGCCAGGCGTCGGGCGGCTGATTTCCTAGGCGACGTCAGTCCGAATTGGGGCGATCGGCCGCTGAGTCTCCCCGAGCCGCGCTAGCGCGACTCCGTCGACCGGTCATCTCGGCACGCGTCACCCTGTGCCCTCAGGCCTGTCGCTGTTCGTCGAGCGCGTCCCTGAAGTCCTTCGTGAATAGGGCGCCTGTCACGCTCAGGTCATCGTCGAGGACGTCGAACAATCGATCATCGTGCCCCCGAACGCTGTAGTAGACGACAGCGCCATCGGCCCCTCCACCCTCGCGGTGGGCGTCTCCGGCCGGACTGGACGTATAGCCACCGGTCAGCCGCACCTCCTTGACCGCCTTGCCATCCGGCTCATAGATCACGTGATCCCCCTGCACGACCAGCGTGTTTGTGTGCGCCATGTGTCTATGCAAGAAGATCACGCTATTCGACTCGAACTTGAGAATGAAGTCGACGATGTTCCTCTCATCATCTACGTCGTACATGGCAAATACGAAACCATCGAAGTCGCCAAACTTGTGCCAGCGAATATTGCGATCGTCGAAACCGTAGGAAGACTGGGCGGATGCGGCCATGGCGACATGCCTCCTGGATGGTGAGGGGTAGAAGCCTAGTCAATAGCGGTCGAGAATGTCGAGCATCCCAAGCCCACGCTCCGAGCCTGTCCTAGTTCGAACTCTTCCCGGGAAGAGTTAAGAGAGAGACTGCCACGTTGCAGATCTTTCTTTGAAAAAGTCAGCCGCGGCCCTTGACAGGTTTTCTGCCGCACTTGGTCCGAGCGATTCTCACAGTTGATATCCGCCTTCTGACTGCGTTCTGCTTCGTCTGCGCGCCGTTTGTCGGGATTCCGTTTCGGAACTCGCGACGTGCTCCGATCGCCGCATCCAGAAGCGCCTCAGACACCAAAAAGCGTCGTGCTATCTTCTTGTCCTGATCACATCAGGTTCCGGAGAAAGGCAAGAATGACTCCAGCATCGCTCCAGACCCTTACGAACTCTGAGCTACTTCAAGCGCTCGCCCAGCTCGTCTCTAGAGACCGAGACGTCGAGGCAGATCTTCTAGCTCACATCGGAGAGGTCGACGCACGTCGCCTCTTCGCCGACGAGGGCTTCCCTTCGATGTTCCAGTATTGCGTGGAGATGCTTAGCCTCTCCGAAGCGTCGGCCTTCCAACGGATCCGGGCGGCCCGCTTGGGTCGGACGTACCCGGTCCTCTTGGAGCGGGTCCGCCAAGGCGAGATCCACCTGGCCGCGATTACGCTGCTGGCGCCACATCTCACCCTGGAGAACCACGTACAGCTGCTCGGCCGATCGCGACACAGGACCAAGCGCGAGATCGAGCGGTTCCTGGCCGATCTTTCGCCCAAGCCCGACGTCAGGTCGGCAGTGCGGAAGCTCCATGACGCCACGGCAGCACGAGGTGGGTCTCCTCCCCCTGGCGAAACTCCAACGTTGCGGCTTCCCAACCCTCGCTCCCAGAACCATGCGCCTGAGCCACTGGGCGAGAAGCGGTTCAAGATCCAGTTCACTGCGAGCGAAGCACTCTACGAGAAACTGAGCGAGGTCCAAGCCCTGCTCAAGCATCAGATCCCGGATGGCGAGCTGGCGGAGATCTTTGATCGGGCGCTCACCTTGCTGCGACAGGAGGCGAGACGAAAGAAGTTTGCGGAGACTTCCCGGCCTCGGCGTTCGTCCAAGAGGAAGGTTGGAAAGAGAGGTGCATCGCGGCACATTCCGGCGGAGATCAAGAGGGCGGTCGTCGCGCGAGACGGCGGGCGGTGTGCTTTCGTGAGCGAGAACGGACGTCGCTGCGAATCGGCCGACCTTTTGGAATTTCATCACGGCGAGCCATGGGCGAGGTCCCGGTGTCACTCGATCGAGGGGATCGAGCTGCGCTGTCGTGAACACAACTTCCATGCTACGGAGCGGGACTTCGGGTCTGCTCACATGGAACGCTTTCGCAGGCGAAACGGCGAATCTTCTCAGGACTCTCCCCGGCAAGAGCGCGGGCTCGCCCCGGGGCTCCGTGGGACTGCGAACCCAGAGATTTGCAGTAGGGGTGGATCCGTTCCGGTGGTAGAGCCCGGCTAGTGAGGAGAGGCGTCGGGGTTCTGGGCCCGATTGCTTCTCAACCCAGGACGCCCGCGATCACGAGCTCGGCGATGCGGTCTTCGTCGTAGCCGAGGAGGTTCTGGAGAATCATGTGGTTGTGCTGTCCAAGCGTTGGCGCGGCTGCGTACACCTTGGCGGGCGTACGCGAGAGCTGAAAGCGCGGCCCCTCCAGAATCATCGGGCCCTTGGTCGGGTGTTCGACCTCGACTAGATGACCGAGATGTTCGAGCTGGGGGTCGGAGCAGAACCCCGCGCTGTCGAGAACGACGTGTGCCGGGACGCCGCGCGCCTGCAGCTCCCGCTCGATGTCCGTGGCCTTCCGCGTCGCCGTCCACTCGGCAAGCGTATGGTCGAGCTCTTCGGCATGCGCCAGGCGCCCGGATAGCTCCGCGAACCGCTCGTCCGTCTGTAGCTCCGAACGATCCAGAGCGCGGCACAGCTCGTTCCAATCCGCATCGTTGCGGCAAGCCACGGCGACCCACTCCCCTTCGCCCGCCGCGGGATAGACTCCGTGGGGCGACATGTGCGGGTCCGCGTTTCCGATCCGCCCCGCGATTCGTCCATTGACGTCGTAGTCCAGCACGACCGGACCTAGAAAGTGCGTTGTCGATTCGACCTGCGACTGATCGACGTACTGACCCCGCCCGGTCTGGCGACGGTGCTCCAGCGCGGCCAGGACCGCGATCGCCGTGAAGCGGCAGGTCACGTAGTCAGTGTACGCGCCGAACAGGCCCGCGGGCGGTCGGTCTGGCCAACCGGTGATTTCCTGAAAGCCAGCAGTCGCGGAACCCATCGTGCCGAATCCCACGAGCTTTGCCTGGGGGCCGATCTGTCCCATCAGGCAGCTGCTCAGCATGATCAGGTCGGGATTGACTTTCACCAGATCGTCGTAGGCGAAGCCAAAGTTGCGCATTGCCTTCGGCGAGAACGACTCGGTCACCACATCCGCCCAGCGCACCAGGTCGTGTACGACCTCGCGAGAGGCCGGATTGGTCAGATCGACGGCCAGGCCCAGCTTGCCAGCATTGCAGTTCGCGAACAGTCCCGCCGCATCCGGGTCGTACGAGCCATCCTTGAACGGACCGAGGGTGCGCGCGGCGTCGATGCGCGTCGGCGACTCGATCCGCACAACGGTCGCGCCCAGGTCGGTCAGCGCGCGCGTGCCGATCGGACCTGCCATGACCCACATGAAGTCCAGGATCTTGAGACCCGAGAGCGGCCCTCCCGAAGCCGGCTCAACGGGTACTCGCGACGTCTCGGGAGCGGGGCGACGCGCAAGCTCCTCCAGAATTTCGGCACTGTGCTCTCCGACGTCTGGGGCTCTCCGGCGGTACCGAATCGGTGAGTCGCTCATCCTCGCGAAGGCGCCCGGGTAGCGCACCTTCCGCCCGAGACTCGCGTGCTCGATCTCGGCCAGATAGCCCCGCGATCGAAAGTGCGGGTTCTCGACCAGGTCGCGGACGTTTGCCACCGGGACGATCAGCAGATCGCGCTCGAGGGCGATGCGCATCCAGTCGTCCTTGGTCTTGCTCGCGATAAACGTCTCCAGGATGCGTTCGATGCGCTCGTACTCCTCCAGCGAGAGCTCGCCGCTCGCGATCATCTCGTGGTAGCGGAGCCAGTCGATGTCGCGCGTTGCCTCGTCACAGAAGCCCTCTTCGCAGGCGAAGTTCATGAATCTCCGGCTAAAGACACCCAGGGCGGAGCCGGAGGCGAACGTCAGCGAGACGTGACCGTCCTTGGCCGCATAGATGAACCGGATCACAGAGTTGCCGGCGCGAATACCTCCGGCAGTACGACTGAGTGCCGCGGCGTTCCAGGCTGCGGAGAGCACGACGAACTGTGAGGCCTGGGCCGCCGAGATCTGCGCAGATACCGACACCCGCTGCCCGCGACCCGAGCGCTGACGCTCGTAGTGTGCAGCGAGCATGCCGCTGGCTGCATCCACCGATGCGTGCAGAAATCCCTGCGGTACCGCCCCGAGTCGCAGCGGCGGGCGGTCCGCGTCGCCGTTGACGATCATCCATCCGCTCGCAGCGACGGTGGTCAGGTCCGTGGCTGCGTAGTCTCGCTTCGGCCCTTCGACTCCAAAGGGTGTGATCGAAGCGTAGATCAGCGCAGGGTTCAGCTCCGAGAGCGCGTCATAGCCCAAATCCAGCTCGTCCATCACACCGGGAGCCTCGGACTCGATCAAGAAGTCGGCACTGCGGGCCAGCGCGCGCAGCGTCGCGCGGTCTCGCTCGGCTGTCAGGTCGAGTGTCAGGCTCCGCTTGTTGCGGTTGAGGGCCCACCAGCTCAATGAGTCGTTCGGGTCACCGGAGTCACCCGCGAAGGGTCCACGCTGACGCGTGGGAGAGCCCCCCGGTGGCTCAACCTGGATCACATCGGCACCCAGGTCGCCCAGGATCTGGCCGCACAGCTGACCGCGCTCATCGCTCAGATCCAGCACCCGATAGGGCTTCAGAACATCACTCATCGTCCCGGGTCATACGAGAAACCCCGCCGGATGTAAAGAGACTCCGACGAGACCTTCGTTTCAACGATCCCTAGAATCCCGAGTAGCCTCCAGGCTCCAGCGGGGAGTAGACTCGAGAGGCCTGGGACCGTTCGCCTGAGAAAGGAATTGACGATGGGAGAGATCCTCGGTGCCGGCTGCACGCACTACCCGCCTCTCATGGGAAAGCCCGAGACCTACGCAAACGTTCTTCGCGGCATCTTACGCAGTCCGAGAATTCCGGAGAAAGAGAAGCAACCATCGAGCTGGCCGCAGGAGATGCAGGACGACTGGAACCACGAGGTGGAACGCGCTCAAGAGCACCAGGACCGCCTCCGCAGTGCGTTCGCTCGAGTCCGCCATGCGATCGACGAGTTTGCACCCGATGCGGTCATCATCTTGGGGGATGATCAGTACGAGAACTTCAAGGAAGACATCATCCCGCCGTTCAATGTCTTCTGCATGGACAGCTTCGCGACCCGGCCCTTCGTGAGCCCCGAGAACATCTGGAGGGCAGATGCGGACACGGAGCTCGTCTTCCCTGGTGCAGGCAGGCTGGCCAGGGAGATTGTCGACGACCTGATGGAGGCGGACCATCCCATTGCGTACTCCTACAAGAACCTCCACCACGAGCGCGGGCTGGGTCACGCGTTTGCAAACGCGCTGGTCTACCTGGACTGGAATCGGAAAGGCTGGAAGCACCCGATCATTCCGATCTCGGTCAATTCCTATGGCCGTTCGGTAATTTCGAGTCGGGGAGCGATGGCACATGTCTTTGACTCGCGGCCCGAGCGCGAGAAGGACCCCTACGTCGACTTCCCGGCTCCCTCCGGCCCGACACCTCGCAGCTGTTTCGCACTGGGCCAGAAGCTGCGCGAGGTTCTGGACGCGCGCAGCGAGCGCGTCGTCGTACTGGCGTCCTCAGGCTGGTCGCACGCGTTCCTGACCGAGAAGCACTGGTGGCTCTACCCCGATCGCGAGTACGATCGAGCTCGCTTCGAGGAGCTCGAGAGCGGCAACCAACGCAGCTGGGCCGAGCTCAGCAACGACTCGATCTACGCTGCGGGCGATCAGGAGTTCCGGAACTGGATCTGCATGGCGGGAGTCGTCCCGGAGCGCACGCCCGAGATCGTCGACTACCTGGAGACCTGGATCTTCAATTCACAGAAGTGCTTCGCGCTCCTCAGAACGTAGTGGGGTAGAATGACCGCGAAGGGAGAATCACTGAATGCTTCAATGGAAGATCGGCGATACCAGGATTAGCCAACTGATCGAAATCACTGCGGCGGGCGGCGAGCTCGAAGTGCTCCCCGATGCCACGCCGAGCAATCTGGCCGAAATCCCCTGGCTGAAACCCCACTTTGTGTCGCCCGAGGACAATCTGATCCTCAATATCCAGATGCTGGTGATCGAGACGCCGAACCAGAAGATGGTGGTCGATACCTGCATCGGGAACGACAAGAGCATCAACATGGAGGCCTGGGCCAACCTCCAGCTGCCCTTTATAGAAGATCTCAAACAGATGGGGCACGACCCGGATTCGATCGACACCGTGATCCTTACCCACCTTCACGTCGACCACGTCGGGTGGAACACCACCAAGAAGAACGGCAAGTGGGTGCCGACGTTCCCCAACGCCCGCTATCTGGCCGTCGAGGAGGAGTTCTCCTTCTGGCGCGACCTCGAAGAGGATCCCTTTGGCGACGTCTTTGGCGAATCCGTCAAACCGGTGATGGACGCCGGCCAGATGGACCTCGTCAAGAACGACCACCGGGTGAGCGACGGCATTTGGTTCGAGTCGACGCCCGGTCACACTCCTGGGCACGTCAGCGTTCGCATCTCCTCGAACGGCGAAGAGGCCGTGATCACGGGCGACATGATGCACCACCCCTGTCAAATCGCGCGCCCGGACTGGGTGACTCCCTTCGATGCCGACAGCAACACCGCGCGCGAGACGCGCAAGCTGTTCCTCGAGCGCTACGCCGACAAGCCGGTGCTGGTCTTGGGGACGCACTTCGCGAACCCGGTGGGCGGCAAGATCGTGCGCGACGGAAGCACCTATCGCTTCGACGTCTGATCAAGGCAACAGCGGGCCTACCACTTGTCCCAGTGAAGCGAGCTAGCGGCGGAGGGCCGCTTCGCGGGTTTGAAATCCTCGCCCGTGTAGTATCCACAGGGCAGGAACACACCCAGCGAGTAGTCGCTCGGAAGTCCGAACAGCTCCTGGATTCGCTCCTTGTACACGTCTTGCAGATGAACGGTGGTCCAACTGGAGCCGATCCCCCTGGCTCTGAGCGCCAGCATGAACGACCAGGCCGGTGGCAGGACGCAACCGTAGAAGCTCGCCTGCTGGAGCCCCGGATAACCATCGACCCCCCGTCCCGCCACGTGAACATGGACTGGCACCCGGTACATTTTCTCCGTGGCCCAGCGGATCATGTCCCAGTGTCGGCCGAGTTGAGCCGCTTCTTCGGCGTTCATCCCTGCTGTCAGTTCCTTCTGGGCTGTGTCCATGTAGGGCAAGTGCGCTTCACAGTAGAGATCACCCATCTCTTTGCGACGATCCGGGTCCGTTACCACGATAAACTGCACCGCGAAGAAAGTCGGTGCCTGAAGGGCCACTTCGACTGCCCCCTCTATCAGGGACCGCTCGACGGGCCGGTCAAATCGAAGCGTTTGCGGACGCCTCGAGTAGTTGTGAGTAGCTTGTCGCTATTGGCCAGATCGACCGTCATTTTGCCTCCCAGATATCAAGGTTGAGTATAATGGGCCTGATGGGACTCCCCGAGGCCAGCTTTGGTATTGCGAAAGGGAAATCGACATGAGCGCTTACCTTTCCACGTTTGAGCCAGATGCAGCAACAACGGAAATTGTATCTGCCCTGAAGAAGGACGGTGGAGTCGTTGTGCGAAACCTGGCTCCGGCAGATCTGATGGATCGGGTGTACGCAGAAATACGTGAAAGAACATCGGAGGCCGAAATGGAAACCTCCGACTCTGTTATCTGGCCCGAGGGAAACAAAACCGTTGGAGGTCTTGCAGCTCTAAGCCCAGCGTATACAGAGAGCCTGCTGCTCCACCCCAAAGTACTTGAAATAGCTGACGCGATGCTGTTGCCAGCAAGACCTATGTCACCCAATTCGAAGCGGATTCCTCGTCGCCGAGGTAAAACGACAGCGGGTCCTTATGACAGCGGCTTCGCACAAGTGTCCGAAAACGATGCTGGAAGCAAGCAGGCGATATCGAAAGGCGCAGACCCAGAAAACGGTCCAAACTGTCATCACTATAATTTGGGCGCCTCGGTCATGCTGGAAGTTCACCGCGGTGGAGAGAACCAAATCCTCCACAGAGAGAATGCCATATACCAGCCGTACATCGAATATATTCCCGAGATGCGAGAGTTCATCGTATCCGTGAATTGGGCGGGTACGGACTTTACTCTCGAGAATGGCGCCACGCGGTTGGTACCTGGAAGCCATAAGTGGTCCGAGGATCGGATTGCGAAGGAAGATGAGATTGCGCAAGCCGTAATGCCCAAGGGCTCGGCTGTAGTCTGGCTCTCGAGGGCGTTGCATGGAGCAGGCGCAAGCACCAGTCCAGAGGGTAGAACTGCTTTCTTCAGTTCCTACGTCGTTGACTGGGTTAGACAAGAAGAGAATCAGTATCTAACTGTTCCACCGGAAGCAGCGGAAAAGCTGTCAGAGAAGGCGCAACAACTCATCGGTTATCGATGCAGTGGCAGTTTGGGTTGGGTCAAAGGCAGAGCTAAAGAGAACTTGCTTCGTGAAGGGAAAAGCAGTCCACTCTAGTATGTCGGTATGAGTAGCCTATGGCTGTCTTGAATCGCGACGGATTGTCGCTCTACTACGAAGTTCACGGTAAGGGACCTGCGGTTGTGTTTGCGCACGGGGCGGGCGGCAACGCAGCCAGCTGGTACCAGCAGGTTCCGCACTTCGCCCCGGACCACACCGTGCTCACCCTGGACCACCGCGGCTTCGGGCGCTCACCGTGCGCCCCGGCGGACTTCCAACCCAGCGCCTTCGCGGACGACCTGCTGGCGATGTTGGACGCGAGCTCGATCAAGCGCGCCGCCCTCGTGTGTCAGTCGATGGGTGGCTGGACCGGCATGCAGACGGCCGTGAGAGCTCCGGACCGAGTCGCCTGCCTGGTTCTGTGCGGCACGCCCGGGGGAATCATGACCCCGGCGCTCGAGGAACTGCAGAAGCGTCTCTCGAGCGCCCAGGGGCCGGGCACGGCGGGGATCGCCCGGCTCGCCATGGCGCCCGACTTTGGCGAGCGAGAACCCGAGCGCGAGTTCCTCTATTCCCAGCTCTCCGCCTTCAACGCCGGCCTGGGCCCCGAGGAGATCCGCCGTCTATTCGACCTCGTGGTCTCCGACGAGCAGCTCGCGGACTTCGCCGTTCCGACCCTGCTCCTGGCGGGCGAGCACGACGCGATCTTTGCGCAGAAGGACCTTCATGAGGTCGCCGCGCGCATTCCGGGCGCCAGCATCTACGACTTTGCGGGCGTCGGTCACTCCTCTTACTTCGAAGACCCCTCCACCTTCAACCAGATCGTCGGCGACTTCATCACCAAGCACCTCGCCTAGCCGTCGACCGGGCGGGTCAGGTACTGGATCGAAGGCCGTGGGTGCGCTCAGCCTACTTCGAAGCGGGGCGGTCCTTGCGAGAGCCGTTTGCGCACGGTTTCGGGGCTGGCGACCGCGTCTGGGGCGGCCCACATCTCCTCGATCCACCAGGTCGCGCCCGCGTCGGCCCAGGGGCGAACGAGCTCTGCCGCTTTCGCGGGGTCGTCGCCCGGCGTACGTCCTTCCGTCACGAAGTCGAAGGGGGTCGTCTCGGTGCGGTTGCCCAGGACGTACTCCTTCATCTCACGCATGCGGTCGGGTGTGACCTGCTCGTGCTTGCCCTCGGCATCCATCACGTTCGGGATGAGGCCGTCGTAGCGGAGCACACGGCGCATCGACTTCCTGCGAGGCCAGGCGCCCACCACCCAGATCGGGATCCGGGGCTGCTGGATGGGTGGGGCGGGTGGGAAGAAGCTTGTCTCCTTGAGCTGGTAGTGCTTGCCCGAGTACGTGAAGGGTTGGCCGTTCCAGAGCCCGGTCAGGATCTCGAGGCCTTCGTCGAGCAGCTCCGCGCGTGTCTTACGGTCGGTCTCCTCGCCGAAGCTGTCGAAGCCGGTGTCGGGAGCGCCGAGGCCCACCGAGAGGATGACGCGGCCGTTCGAGAGGTTGTCGAGCGTTGCGCTCTCGCTGGCGAGCTTCCACGGTCGCACGCAAGAGATCGCTGTCAGCAGCGTACCCAGGCGGATCCGCTCGGTGCGCATCGCGGCGGCGGCGAGGGCGACCCACGCGTCGATTCCCCAGACGGCCTCCCAGACGAAGAACCCGTCCCAGCCGGCGTTCTCCGCCTCGGCCGCAAGGTCCGCAACGGTACGCGCGTCGCCGTAGGGAAGGACGAATCCGTAGTTCACGCTGATCTCATTCTGTCATGCGGATGACCGGTGGGTCTGGCTCATGAGGCGATCCTATACAATCGCAAGGAGCCCTGCGGGGGAGAAACGATGGGACTCCCCTGGGCCCGGACGGTGGGAGGAATAGACCGATGAAAGGAAAGTTCGTACTCGGTTTGCTGGCCAGCAGTTTGGCCTTGGTGGCCATGACGGAAACGCCAGCGGCTGAGCGCAAGTTTCGACCCGACGATCATTTTCGGCTCCGGTCTGCGTCGGACGTCACCATTTCGCCCGACGGTTCCACCGTGGCATTCGTCGAACAGTTTGTTGATCGGGAGGCCAATCGGTCGCGATCCCAGATCTGGCTGCTGTCTCTAGCGGAAGGAAAGTTGAGTAGGCTCAGCGATGAAAGGGCGAACGATCGCACGCCCCGCTTTTCCCCCGACGGGAGATCGATCGCGTACCTCACGGGTGGTGGAGCGGCGGGACCGGGACCGGGAGGCGCGGCCAAGCGCACGATTCAAGCCCGGCATCGTCGTCGCCCGGTTGGACACGGGCACGAAAGAGACTGTGGCCACGTACGAATCAGGGAACGATACGCTCGCCTACCAAGGAGTGGGGAGCCAACTCAGCTGGTCCCCCGATGGCAAGGCCTTGGCCTACCTGTCCGCCGATCCGGGTCCCGAGGCACCGCCGGGCGATCCGATGGTCATCACCCGCTACAGCTACAAATCCTGGGCGAGCATGAACGACAATCGGCGCTGGCACGTGTACATGGTGACGCTCGCTAGCAAAGACGTGAAGCAATTGACCGAGGGACCGTACTACGAGCATTCCCTTGCCTGGTCGCCGTCCGGCGCTGAGATCGCGTTCGTCTCGAACCGTGAGGAGCACTACGACCGCGTTCACAACTACGACCTCTTCACGGTGAGGATCTCCGACGGGCACATCCGGCGGCTCACGAATACCAAGGGAAGCGAGTACACACCCACCTGGTCACCCGACGGCAGGAGGATCGCTTTTCGAGCCGGCACTCGTTCTGTGACCACCAGGGAGTCGAGCGCCGAGGACCCGCACGTCTGGGTGATGCCGGCCGAGGGCGGGACGGCTCGCGAGCTGGCTCTGAATCTCGATCGGCGCGCCATGGCCGTCGCTTGGGCACCCGATGCGCCTGTCGTCTATTTCACCGCAGAAGACCGAGGCAGTACGGTGCTCTACCGAGTGAACGCCGATGGGGGTGACCCCGTAGCGGTGATGGATGAGCCAGGTCTGGTCGGCGATTTCTCCGTTGCCGCCTCAGGAGTGGCGGCTTTCGCGTTTACCAGCCTGAGCTCACCAGCCGAAGTCTACGTGCAGGACAGTGCCAGCCCAGCTCGCCAGGTGACGCGACTGAACGCTGACCTCCTCGCCGAAAGGGCGGTCTCGGTCACCGAAGCGTTCGACTTCGAGAGTTTTGACGGCACCCCGGCTCAGGGATTTCTCGTGCCCCCTGGCGGATTCGAGCCTGGCCAAAAGTAACCGGTCATCCTTCGCATCCACGGTGGTCCCCACCACCAACAAGGGTACGGTTCGCACATTGGAACCAGCTCTATGCCGGGGAAGGCTACGCGGTGGTGATGATCAACTATCGCGGCACCAGCGGCTACGGACAGGCGTTCGCCGACGGAACCGTCGGGGATCAGAACGGCGCTGAGGCCAAGGATGTCTTGGCGGGGCTCGACCACATCCTTGCCGAGACACCGTATCTGGATCGGAATCGAATGGGCGTTGAAGGCGGGAGCTACGGCGGCCAGCTCACGAACTGGATCATCACCCAAACGGGTCGGTTCAAGTCGGCAGTTCCCCAGTCCAGCATCAGCAACCTGATCAGCTTGGGATACACCATCTGGGCCCAGGACTACATCGAAGTCGAGTTCGGCGGCCACCCCTGGGAAAAGGACATCGCCCGGTTCATGTGGGAACGGTCACCGCTCGCCCATGTGGCGAGCGTTAAGACGCCGACGATGTTCATCCACGGCGAGGAGGATCAAGACGTCAACGTCGTGGAGGCCGAGCAAATGTACATCGCGCTCAAGCAAGTCGGCGTCGAGACGGTCTTCGTCCGCTATCCCCGAGAAGGGCACGGCCTGAGCGAGCCAGCCCACGCGGTCGACGGCATGGAGCGCGCGCTCGGCTGGCACGATCGGTTTCTCAAGAACGAAACAAACAAAGCGACGCCCTGAGTTCAAAAACTCAAGACGTTGCGTCGAGGCGCATTCGGGTCGGGACCGCTGAATTGAAGGAGGTTCTTATGTCAGTTACTTCAGAGAACGGTGATGTCGACATCACGGGTGCGATTGACGCTGATGGTCACATCCTGGAGCCCCCGGACCTCTGGGAGACCTATCTCGAGCCTCGCTATCGTGATCGCGCGATTCGTGTTCGCAAGGACGACCAGGGCTTGGAGTACTTCGAATTCGACGGCAAGAAATCCAAAAACATGGTACCCGGCTTCCCGGCCCTGATGGGTGCAATGGGTCAGTCCGATATGGAGCCAGGTCCAAACCGCACCTACGTCGGAGATGCGCCTCCCGGATCGATGGACCCGAAAGAACGGGTCGAGCGGCTCGATCGCGAGGGTCTTGCAAAGGCAATCCTGTATCCGACCGTCGGATTGACTTGGGAAGCTGAAGTCTCGGACGCGGAGATTTCCGCGGCCTACTGTCGGGCCTACAACCGTTGGATCGTCGATTTTTGTTCAGATTCCGGGGGTCGATTGGTTCCGATCGCGCACATCTCGCTCACCGACGTCAACGAAGCGGCCAAGGAACTGGAGCGTGCGATCCACGCGGGTGCCAAGGGCGCATTTTTGCCGCCCTTTACCTGGGACCGCAAGTCTCACGGTCATCCGGGCTACGATCTTCTGTGGGCTACGGCGCAGGATCTCGACGTTCCGATCGCGTTGCATCCGGCTTTTGAGCCGTTCAGCTTCAACAACTACGGGGTCCATGGGCGATTTGAAGAGGTCGTGCCGAGGGAGCCGATCGATTTCAGCTGGTACTTCGACGTGATAGTGACCCAGGCCATCATCCAGGGCTTCGTCGCGCTCTTCTGGCATGGGCTCTTCGACCGCTTCCCGAAGGTCAAGGTGATCGTGCTCGAATCCCAGGCCGGCTGGATCGGCTATCTGCTGGATCGGATGGATGCGGTTCTTCACAGTGCGGTTGCTCCGATCCCGCTCAAAGAGCCGCCCAGCTACTATTTTCGCCGACAGTGCTGGATCTCGGCCGACCCGGACGAAAAATCGCTCAAGTACATCATTGACTTCGTAGGAGCCGATCGTTTCTTCTGGGCTTCGGACTTCCCCCACCCCGACCACAGCCCCGATTACATCTCGGCGCTCAAGCAGCTCGTGGCTCCGCTCTCCGCCACGGCGCGCCGTCAGATCTGCAGCGAGAACGCTGCGTTGGCTTATAGGATCGAGTGAACCGAGACATCGCCATGGTGTCGCCCTACCACCCCCTCGAGACTCCGCCATCGATCACGATGGCCTGCCCCGTGATGTAGCGGCAGTCGGGTGAGGCCAGAAAATGGCACAGCGCTGCTACTTCTTCGGCCTCGCCGACACGGCCCAGCGGCGCATGCTCCTCGGTAGCGGCTACCTCCCAGTGATCCTTGGGCAGCATTTCGGACCAGACGGATCCTGGCAAGACTGAGTTGACACGAATACCGCGGTCTGCCAGCTCCAATGCTGCAGTCAGGCTCAAACTGCACACTGCCGCCTTGATCGCGGAATACTGGGAGTAACCCGGCGGGCCCATCTTGGCGGCCAGGGAAGAGATGTTGATGATCGATCCGCCATCGTTCATCTGACGGGGGCCATACCGGAGCCCGTTGTACACGGACATCAGGTTGACGTCGATGCCGCGCTGGAACTCGGTTGCATCGGATTCGTCGATCAGCGGCCCCGTATTGTCAAAGGCCGCGTTGTTCATCACGATGTCGAGCTTGCCTAGCGTAGTCCCTGACTCGGCGAAGGCCGAAGCCAGCTGCTCTTCCTCGCCGACGTCCGCCCGGATGAAGATTGCGCCCATTCCTGCGGCGATGGATTCGCCCTCGGCCCGGCGGCCGATGATCGCCACGTTGGCGCCGGCCTGCCGGAAACGCCGTGCGGTCGCAAGACCGATACCTGCCGTTCCCCCGGTAATGAATGCGTTCAACCCCTCGAGTGAAAACACGGTGACCTCCCTGGTCCGACCCATTGGCGTGGTGCAGCCACAGCCTACACGGTGCCAGAAACGCTAGGCAACGCACGCTGCGAGCATTCGGACTAGGATGGCCTTGCCCGCTGGGGAACACCTGGGGAGAGAGATATGGCGGTCTACCTCGAAGCCGTACACACTGTGCACCCGCTCACGAGCCGCGTCTTCGACCGCTACGTAGAGCTCTACGGGGAGTTCGTCGTCCCCAAGCTTGCGGAGCACGGACTGGAGCTGCTCGGCGCGTGGAAGCGGACCGGGGGAACCACGGGACAGGACCTGCTCTTGCTGCGCTTCGACTCGCTCGGCGACATGGAGCGGGCCATGGCGTCGCTGGCGATGGATCCCACCGTCCAGACGGTTCTGCCAGAGCAGCTGGAGAAGGCGGGCGTGGTTCTCGGCGAGACCAAGAAGACTGCGGTCGGCGTACCCTATGCGACGGAGCAGCGTCTCGAGTCCGCCTTGGCCGATCGGCCCGCTTTGCCTCGGCAGTACGTCCAGGCGATCCTGCAGCTGGCACCCGGCGGTCAGCCGAAAGCCTACGACCTGATGGGGCAGCTCGCCGACACCGTAGAGAGTTTGGGCACGGCCACGCTCGCTACGGCCTACGAGACACAGTTCGGCCAGAGCGGCGAGCTCACCGGCATCTGGATTCTGAACGGCGGCATCGGCGACCTGTCGTACCGGCCCGGCGATCCCTTCGGGGCCGGGGACCTGAGCGGCCCCTTGCGCGAGGTTGCCCCCGAGGAGTCAACCTACTACCTGAACCCCCTGCCGTACTCCCCGCTGCAGTAGGTACCGGTATCCCAGATGGTATCTGCGTTCTCAGCATCCATGCCCCAGGGATTCTGGCATAATCGAGGAAATCCCCCTCGTTGAGAGGTCCACGCCATGAGCACCGCACAGGCGATTCCCCAGACGCATCCAACCGTCCAGTCGTTCCTGGGCGAGACGCACCAGCTCCTGATCGACGGCCGCTGGCAGCCCGCAGCGTCGGGCGAGACCTTCGTGGTCGAGAACCCCGCGCGCGAGACGGCGCTGGCGACGGTCGCGAAGGGAGGCGCCGAGGACGTCGAGCGCGCGGTGACGGCCGCGCGCCGCGCCTTCGAGGAAGGGCCCTGGCGCCACGCGAATCCCTCCGAGCGCGGCCAGCTGCTGTGGCGGCTCGCGGACCTCATCGAGGCGCATACGGAGGAGCTGGCGCAGCTCGAGAGCCTCGACAACGGCAAGCCGCTGGCCGTCGCGCGCGCGGCAGACGTGGCGCTCACCGTGGACCACTTTCGCTACTACGCGGGATGGGCGACGAAGATCGAGGGCGAGACGATCCCCATCAACTCGGGCGCCGGCGAGGTCTTCCTCGACTACACCCTGCGCGAGCCCGTGGGCGTCGTGGGGCAGATCATCCCCTGGAACTTCCCGCTGCTCATGGCGGCGTGGAAGCTGGGCGCCGCGCTCGCCTGCGGCAACTGCGTGGTGCTCAAGCCAGCCGAGCAGACGCCGCTGTCGGCCTTGCTCCTGGGGCGCCTCTTCTGCGAGGCGGGCTTCCCCGAGGGCGTCGTCAACATCGTCACCGGCTTCGGCGACACGGGCGCGGCCCTCGCCGGACATCCCGGCGTCGACAAGGTCGCCTTCACCGGCAGCACCGAGGTCGGGCACGAGATTGTGAAGGCGTCTGCGGGCAACCTCAAGCGGGTGAGCCTCGAGCTCGGCGGCAAGTCGCCCTCGATCGTCTTCGAGGACGCCGATCTCGAGCTGGCGGCCGCCGGAGTGGCCGGCGCCATCTTCTTCAACCACGGCCAGTGCTGCTGTGCGGGCTCGCGCATGTTCGCCGCGCCGCGGATCCGCGACGAGCTGGTGGAACGCGTGCAGAAGATCGCCGACGAGACGCGCTTGGGGGAGGGCTTCGATCCCGACACGGACATGGGGCCGCTGGTCTCGCGCGAGCAGTACGAACGCGTCACGGGCTACATCCGGTCGGGTACGGAGCAGGGCGGCAGCATCCTCACCGGCGGAGCGGATCGCCCCTCGGGGCTCTCCAAGGGACACTTCGTGAAGCCCACCGTCTTCTCGGGCGTGAGCAGCGACATGCGCATCGTGCGCGAGGAGATCTTCGGGCCCGTGGTCTGCGTGCAGGACTTCGACGCCCTCGACGAGGTGATCACGCGCGGCAACGACACGAGCTACGGGCTGGCCGCGAGCGTCTGGACGCAAGACATCAAGAAAGCGCACCGGGTAGCGGCGGGCCTGCGCGCGGGGACGGTGTGGATCAACTGCCACAACGTCTTCGACGCCGCGGCGCCCTTCGGCGGCTACAAGATGAGCGGCTACGGTCGCGAGATGGGTCGCCACGCCCTCGAGCTATACACCCAGACGAAGAACGTGATCGTCAATCTCACCTGATCCGAACTCGAAGTGCGAAAATCCCCGAATTGATCGTCGGCGGGTTTCTCGGCTCCGGGCTCACTCTTCGAACGGGCCGTCCCGCCAGGCAAGGGCGGCCCTCAGACCCTCCTCCTGCGAGATACGGCCGAACTCCAGCGCCTCCGGTGCAAGGTGCGCGATGGCGTCGTGCTCCAAAGCGATCTGCTGCAATAGCGAGCGGCCCATCAGTTCCATCGCCTTGTTGACGACGTATTTGTTGGCGGTCAGCAGGTCCTTACCGATGTGGCTGATGCGCTTCGCAAGTGCAAGCGCGGTGTCATCCAGCTGATCGGCCGGTACGGCGTCCACCGCCCCAGCCGATGTCGCATGCCTTGCTTCCCTCAATCAGATCGCCTGTCAGAAGCATCCGTTTCGCCCATTGCGGCCCCACCGAGTAAATCCACATGTGCGTCGGCGGTGCACCCATCGCCCGGACCGGTGTAAAGCCGATTTTGGCGTTCTCCGCCACCACGATCATGTCGCAATGCAGTGCGAGATCAGTCCCGCCCGCGATGCAGTATCCGTGCACCTGGGCGATGGTCGGGATACGCAGATTCCACAACGTATTCCATCGCGCCACCGTTTCCTCCATGCGCGTGATGTCGGTGCGAATCGTACCGCTCGCGCGGTCCTCGCTGCGTTCGGCGGTCGGTGTGATGTCATAGCCCGCGCTGAACGCGCGGCCCCTACCGCGTAGCAGGAGCGCATGAATGTCCGGATCGGCCTCGGCTTCCTTCGCAGCTTCGACGATCTCTGCCTGTAACCCAGCACTCAGCGCGTTGAGCTTCTCCGGCCGATTGAGCGTAATGCGCCCGACCCGGTCCAAACGTTCATATTCCAGGAACTCGTAACCCATCGGTATCGCCTCCTTTGCAACTTGAGAGTCATGCCACCATCGCGGTCGCGTTCGGCAGGTCAGACGCTCCCTGCGGTCACCATGCGAGCGATGTGGTAATTGCCCTCGTGCGCCGCGAGAGCTGGGCCCGACGCATGAAGCGGTCCCGGGACTTCGGGTCCGCATCGAAGTCGCGCGACGTCTCCCAGGCCGCCAGGCTCGGGTACCAGTTCAGCAGCATGAGCTGCGCCTGGTCCGCACCGCCATCCAACGTGCGGAAGAAGCCGATGACCTCGACCTCGAAGGTGCGCTCGAAGCTCTCCCAGGCGACAGCCGACAGCTCTACGGCCTCGTCGACATGGCGCGGCTCCAGGTCGAACCAGCGGTGTACGTAGAGGCCCTTCCGCGTGGGCGGGTCGGCCGTCTTTGGTCGCGCCGTGGGAGCGACCATGTGCTGCTCGACCCGCTCTATGCCGTCGATCGCGCGCAGCTCGCGCTCCACCCGCGGTCCGACGCCCTCCGGGTCGTCCCAGGACGTCATCACCACCAGCTGGTCCGACGCCAGCCCGAACTGCGGGGAGAAGGCCGCGTAGAGCCGGCCCTCGCCGAGTCGCGACGGAAGCTCGCTGCGCAAAGCCTGCGCGTGCCGCAGCCAGGGGCCCGCCGTCGTGAGGGTCGCGTAGCTGAAGCAGAGCTTGCTCACACTCAGGCATCCTTCGCAGCTGCGATTTGAATCAGGTTGCCGCAGGTGTCATCGAAGACGGCGGTGACGACCGTCCCCACGTCCAGCGGGGGTTGCGTGAATCGGACGCGCTTGACCGAGAGCCGTTCGTGCTCGGCATGGACGTCCCCTACGGCGAAGGACGCGTAGGGGATGCCGTCCTCGACGAGCGCGCTCTTGAACGGTCTCACAGCCGGGTGGTTGTCGGGCTCAAGAAGAAGTTCGGTGCCGTTCGGTTCGCCAGGAGAAACGACCGTCAGCCACAGGAACTCGCCCAGAGGGATCTCGGCCTTCTTCTCGAAGCCGAGAATTTCGGTATAGAAGCGCAGGGCTTTCTGCTGATCGTCGACAAAGACTTGGGTGAGGTTGATTCTCATGAGCCGGCCCCCAGTCTAAACGCGCTTTCTTCGGTAACGACTCTTGACGACCTGGCTCAGCAAAGTCTCTGTGCTGATCAAGCTCTCCGAACAGTCGAGCTCCGCCACCGAGTAGGAGCGGTGGAGGATAGATATCACATGGGGGGTTTCACCGGCCAGATAGGGGTCTACGGCGTCGGCCAAGCACCGATGAGGGCCTGCCTGTTACCATCTCAGGTCAACTAGCGAGGAGGCGGAGGTGGTGACTATGCGCTTCGAGAACAAGGTGGCCTTCGTGACGGCGGGGGGCTCTGGTATCGGTGCATCCACCGCGCGGAGCCTGGCGCGGGAGGGGGCCAACGTGATGGTGGCCGATCTCAGTGGCCGCCGTGCGCAGGAGGTGTGCAAGTCGATCACCGAGCAGGGCGCCGATGCGATCTGGCTGAAGGGCGACGCCGGCGACGCCGACAGTGTTCAGGAAATGATCAAACGGACCCTCGATCGCTGGGGTCGCCTCGACGTCGCGATCAACAACGCCGGTCTCGGGCTACCCAAGGCACTCGAGCAACTGACACTCGAGGAGTGGAATGAGACGCTCCGGGTCACTACGACCAGTGTCTTTCTGAGCTTGAAGCACGTACTGCCTATCATGCGCCAGCAGGGTGGCGGAGCGGTCGTCAACACGGGCTCAGTTTCCGGCTTGAAGGGCGACTACGGCATGTCTGCCTATAACGCGGCAAAGGCCGGCGTTGTGAATCTGACACGGGCAGCCGCGCTCGAAGTAGCGGCCGATGGCATTCGCGTGAACTGCGTCTGTCCCGGCGCCATTCAGACGCGTGTGGCAAAGCTACTGGGCGGGGATCGAGAGCAAGAGCTGGTCAAGGAGATGGGGGACTGTCACCCCCTGCGCCGCATGGGACAGCCCGAAGAGGTGGCCGAGCTCATTCTATTTCTGGCGTCGGACGCGGCATCGTTCATCACCGGTATGGCCTACTCGGTGGATGGCGGCATGACCGCGCACTCGGGCATGATCAACTTCCTGGACTACACCTCTTAGGAGGAACGCAACCGTGGCCATGCACGCAAAGACCGAGCGACTCATGAAGCGCTGGCAAGAGCAGCGCTGGATCATCGATTCGATCATCCGCACCGACGGGCTCGAGTGGGATCAGCCGCGCATCGGCTACACCCTCTACCCGTGTGGGATCGAGGGAGTCGGGGACTTCCGCACCGTGAGCGATCGGGTCCGCAAGTTCACGGACATCCACCGTGAGTTTGCGGCGGCAGGTGCGCGCCGTGAAAAGAAGGCCCAGGACTTCGACGCCCAGGGGCGCACGGTAGCCGCGCGTGAGAGCTACTTCATCGCCGCTCTGCTCTACTCGCAGTCGCGCTGGCCGATCTACGAGAACACCGACAAGCTGATCCACTACAACGATCGCATGCGCGCGAACTACGCAAAGTACGTCGAGTACGCCCCCCACCCGATCGTTCCCGCGGAAGTGCCGTTCGGCGACTCATCGCTTCCCGGACACTTGAACCTGCCTCACGAACCGGCTCCCGGCGAGAAGTTTCCCGCGGTCATCGGCATCGATGGCATGGACGGTTCCAAGGAAATCATGTGTTCGATGTACGGCGATAAGTTCCTGGAGCGGGGCATCGCCAACTTCGCGTTCGACGGCCCGGGGCAGGGCGAGTGCTGCATTCGCAATATTCACGTCACCCCCGACAACCACCGCCAATCGACCAAGGCGGTGTACGATTGGCTGGTACAGCAGCCCCACATCGACCCGGATCGCATCGCGTTGTGGGGGCTCAGCTTCGGTAGCTACTTCGGTCTACAAGGCGCTGCCGAGCTAGGGGACAAGATCAAGGGTGTTGCCGTGACCTTCGTTTGCCACGAGCCCGGCGGCAACGTGATCTTCAACCAGGCTTCGCCCACCTTCAAGCTGCGCTTCATGTACATGAGTGGCTACCAGGACGAGGATGAGTTCGACCGCTTCGTCGAGAAGTTCGACCTGCGCGGAACCGTGCAGGACATCACGGCACCGGTCTTGGTCCAGGCTGGCGAAGACGACGAGTTGAGCCCGATCGAGTACTCGCACGAGCTGATCGACAAGATGACCTGCCCGCGCGAGCTGGTCGAATACCAAGGGGACCGGCACGCAATCGGCAGCTCCTCGGCCGCAGCGCTGGGCGAGAACTGGCTCACCATGATCGCCGACTGGACCCTGGATCGTCTAAACGACAAGCCCCTGAAGTCGCGCAGGGTCACGATCGATCCGACCGGCCAGCGCCACGAGACTCCGATCTAGGAGCCGGAGTAACACCGCACAGAGCCGTTGCCTCACCGCGCGCGATTGTCGAGTCTAGCCGCTGCATCCATGGTGGCGACAATGTGATCTGGGACCGGCGCAACCCGCTGCGTTGCAAGACTGACCACAATCATGGCGGTGGTCGAACTGACTATTCCTGCGAGCATGGGATGTAAGCCGGTAGTTCTCGCAAGGCCCAGCAGCTCCCACATAAAGGCGACGATTGCGCCGCTTACCATTGAAGCAATCGCGCCCGGTGTGTTCGCGCTTCGCCACCATACAGCGCAGACGTACGATGGCAGGAATGCGCTGCCCAATACGCTGGTCGCAAACACCACGATTCCGAAGACGGTTGGTGGCTGCAGCAGGGCAATCGTGTAACCGACGATGCCGATGGCCAATACCAGGCCGCGTGAAATCCACACCATTTGCCGTTCAGAGGCCCGCCTGTTGATAAACCGCTCATAGATATCCCGGGAAGCCACGGAGCCAGTCTGCAACAACAGGGAATCTGCCGTGGACATGATCGCCGCCATGATGGCCGCCATGACTATGCCGGTAATCGCTGGTGGTAGCAGTTTCTCAGCAACGTTGAATACAGCGAGTTCCGGGTCCCCCAGACTCGGTAGGATGACAAGCGCCATGATGCCGACGAGGTATGGCGCAGAGACGAAAAGCAGATTAAAAAGGGTGGCGTATCCGCCGGCACGGCGCGCGGTGGTTGGATGTGTCATTGCCATGTGGCGTGTTACCAGATGAGGCCATCCCATGCTGCCAATCGAGAAAACCATGACCGCACCGATGGCGATGCCCCACTGGCCTTCGAACGCTAGATCTTTACCCCACGCGGACAACAACGTTGGGTCCAATTCACCTATGGCATGGTTAGCTGCGGTTAGCCCACCGACCTCGGCAAGCGCCGCGGTGGCGATCCAGACCATGCCGATCAGCATGATGACCCTCTGAAAGAAGTCCGTATAAGCAACTGCGAGATATCCGCCAAGCAGCGTGTACAACATGATGATGCTGACAGCGATTAAGAGGGCTGCGGCATAGGGCATGCCCGTGACCAGCGCCATTCCTTTGCCCCCCGCAATGAACTGAGCCAGCACGTAGGCTCCGAGCAGGAATACGGTCAGAGTGGCACCTATCAGGCGTATCGCGGGGGATGGATATCGTTTTTCCAGGTATTCGATAGAGGTCAACGCACCCATCAACTCGGAGAACTTGCGCATACGCCGGCCGATGATGGAGAGATTCAGTACCCCGCCGCCGATATCACCTGCGGCATACCACAAGGCCCAATAGCCCTCGCTGAATCCCAGGGCACCGGCACCCAGGAACATGTACCCGCTCATCGAGGTGCTTTGCAGTGTGAGCGCCGTAACAAGCGGTCCCACCTTGCGGCCACCAAGGAGGTAACCTTCGAGGTTGCGGCCTGCCCCAACGCGCATCGCCCAGACCCCTATGCCTGACACAACCAGGAAATACAGGATCAGGAAAAGGATGACCGTAGAATTCACGCCTGATCATCCTCGCTGGTGGAATCCTCTTGCCAATTGCGGGTCACGATGAGAAATCCAATGGTGTAGACGATCCACAGAATTGGAAATCCGACAAGCAACGCAGCCGTGGCAAAAGGCAGTCCAAACATGTCCGCCCCCAACACGCTCTGGTCCTACCCCGGGTTCACCTAGTTCGTGCTGGAGGCTCTTCGCCGGCTGCGGCTTCGAACAATGAGCTGCTCTCGTGTTGCTCGATGCGCCTCGTCGATGGCTGAGTCCGTGTGCGTCGAGGCAGCCGCATCGGAGTTCGCGATGGAAATCCGACCGAATCGTCGCCTCCCCATCACGCATGGCCGATCGTCGGGGTCGAACAACGCCCACTCGATCGGATCGTTCAAGGTGTCGTAGCTATAGGCGTATCCGTGGGGCCAGCGATTCACCGTGATCGCTTCAATGTCTCGGGTCGGGTCGAACCCTCCGCCCTCCAGGATACGACCGAGTTGGTCCCGGATGTTGCGCTCGAAGGTCTCAAAGGTCGCGGCCAGAAGATCCGCTCGCCCGATGCGATGCTGCTCCTTCTTCGGGCGTCCAGGCGCGCAAGGCATCCTGGACATGTGCAGAATCATCGGATCGTCAGGCGATCTAGAGGGTCGGTAGTCACCGAACTGCACGGACCGGCCGAGCCTCACGCCGGTGTGGTACATCCCCGGTGCACTCGCCCCTGAGATGCCCAGATTCGTGAAGGCCGTCCACTGACGGATGAGGACGCTCGTGTAGACGAGGGGCATCTTGACGCCATACATGAGCGCCGTCCTCTGCGCGTCTGACAGCTCGGGAACGAGCTGCGGGATGACCGCGTTGTAACACGCCATCACACAGTGATCCGCGCGTACCTTCTCGGCCTTGCCGTCCCGCACATAGGTAATTTCGACCTCGCGGGCCGCATCTGGATCGCCCAGGTGGCGCACAGATACCACCGTGCTGTTGAGACGAATCCGGGCGTTGGAGCCCTCGCGGTCGATCCGGTCGTACGCAAGGCGCGACGTGATCGAATCCGCAAGCGTCGTCCCCGGAAGCGCGTCGGGAATCACGGCCCGAACCAGGAGCCGGGCTACGGTTGCGTTCCCGTCCGGAAAGTAGAGGTTCGGCCCATGGTTCCACTCGCTCTCGAGGCCGTGTTGTCCGCCCCCGATGTGCGCTAGCGGACCCACCCGGGAAAAGGGCTCGAGGTTCATTCCCTGGAACCCGGGATAACCCTGGGCCCAGCCATAGAGCGCCGGATAGCCGTCGATGCCCACGCAGAAGCTACCCTTCGGCTCGTCATCGAAAAATGGAATTACATCGGGGTGAATCTTGGCGAGATCGAGGAGGAAGTCCCGATAACTGATCCGCGCCAGGCGTTCCTTCTTGTCCGTATCCGACAGTCCAGGCATATAGTCCGGATTCGCACGGTCATCGTAGAGCCGCGCGATGTCCCTCTGTGCGACCGAAGAGAGCGGCGTCTGTGCGAGCCAATCGGCCCATCCGCTGCTCCCGAATTCCTCGGGCGCCTCACGTCCCGTAACGAGTCGGTCCTCGCCGAACACTTCTTTCGCGAAGAACGTGCCGTTTCCAAGTCCCAGCGATCGGTAGAATCCCATCCCCGCGGCGCTGGTGGGAATCGCGTTTTCCACATCGATGCCGATCGCGGCGAGGAGCGTCCTGGAGACGGTACTGTATTGGCGCACGGACTCGAGGTACGACGTGCCGCCGTTCAGCATCAGCGTACGGCCTCGATAAGTCAGCTCATTGCGCTTGGCGTGGCCGCCGAAGTCATCGTGATTTTCTATGACCAGCACACGTGCGCCGGGGCCGGCCGAGGTCAAGAAAAAGTAGGCCGCCGAGAGCCCGCTTAGCCCTCCTCCGACCACGACGAGATCGTAGTGCTCACCCGTGTTGGCGGCATCGGTCCAGGTGTTCCCATCGCGGAGCGCATGGGCAACCTCGAACGAACCGGCGTGACTTCCGCGCATTCCAGTGCGGGCCGGTGGATAGTATTCCTGCATCCTGGGCGCAGTGGATGCACCTTCGCGAGCGGAGAGCAATCGAGGTGCGATGAGCGACCCCCCGACAGCAACCCCAACGCCACTGACGAAGTCACGTCGGGTGATATCCCGGTGCATTCCCAGATCACGATCCTTGTACCCGGACATAGCCCCTCCGATTCTCTAACCGGCATTGCCCGAACGAAGGCAGTCACACTCTACCGGTGCTGCGGCGTCACCCAGCCACCAGTGGGTTCTATCGCTCCCACCGGTCGTCAAAGACCATCTTCTCCTTCGGCCGCCGGGCAATACGGCCGTGTCCGCCGCCCACCGGGTAGCCGATCGGCACGTGGGCGCACGTGTACCAATCGTCGGGCATCTCCAAGAGCACTTTCACGGCCGGTTCGTCCATGCACAAGAGCGTCGTGAGCACGCAGCCGAGGCCTTCGCTGCGACATGCGAGCAGCAGGTTCTGCACCGACGGGTACACCGATCCGCCACCGACGACGCTCGGCCTGGACTGATCCTCATCGGTGATCGCCATGATGTGCGGGTTGTAGCAGAACACGGCAAGCACCGGTGCTTCGTGCATGTGCTCGGACAGATAGTCGCCGGCGGCGAGGGTGCGTTCCGATTTCGCCTGCTGCTGCGGTGGCATTGATGCCATGCGCTGGCGGTAGCTTGGAACGTAACCCTGCCAGCGGGGTCGGTACAAATCCTCCAACGCCTGTTTCTTGGCTGCATCTCTGACCGCGATGATCCGCCAGGGCTGCACGTTGCCACCCGTCGGCGCCCAGGTTGCGGCGGTGAACACCCGATCCAGCACTTCCTCCGGGATCGGGTCGGGCCGTAGGCGACGCACCGCGCGCAGTGTGCTCATGGCATCGTATAGCTCCACCGTGCCCTCCTACTTGTTACCTACCGCAGCTCACGCCCATGCCCATGCGGTCGAAAGACGTGCGCGCTCGGAAGGTAGTGGGATCGTACGTGCTCAACTCAAGCTACTCATCGGACACGGGGAAAGCCCAGATCGACCCGGCTGGTGGCTGGGTCCGGCCAGCGGCTCGTGACGACCTTCGACCGCGTGTAGAAATGGACCCCATCCGGCCCGTACATGTGCGTATCGCCGAACAGCGAGGCCTTCCATCCGCCGAACGAGTAGTAGGCGACGGGCACCGGAATGGGGACGTTGATGCCGACCATCCCGCAATCAACCTCGAACTGGAAGCGTCGCGCAGCTCCACCATCGCGGGTGAAGACGGCGCACCCGTTTCCGTACTCGTTTTCGTTCACGAGGGCGACGGCGTCCTCGTACCCCTCCGCCCGGACGACGGAGAGCACGGGCCCGAAGATCTCGTCGCGGTACACCTGCATCTGCGGCTGCACCCGATCGAGCAGCGACGCGCCGAGGAAGTAGCCGTCTCCTTCGAACTCCCGGTTCCGTCCGTCGGTCACAACGGCGGCGCCTTCGCTCTGGGCGATGTCGAGATAGCCGGCGACCCTGTCGCGGTGCTCTCGGGTGATCAGCGGTCCCATCTCGGAGTCCGGGTCGGCTCCCGGGCCGATCCGGAGCTTCTCGATCCGAGCCCGAATGGCCTCGACGAGCGCGTCCGCGACATCGCCGACGGCGACGACCGCCGAGATCGCCATGCAGCGCTCGCCCGCCGATCCGTAGGCGGCGCTCACGGCTGCGTCCGCCGCCATCTCGATATCGGCATCGGGCAGCACGACCATGTGGTTTTTCGCCCCGCCGAGCGCCTGCACCCGCTTGCCGTGACGGGTCCCGGCCTCGTACACGTGGCGGGCGACCGGTGTGGAGCCGACGAAGCTCAGGGCCGCGACGTCCGGGTGCTCGACGATCCGGTCCACGGCCAGCTTGTCTCCGTGGACGACGTTGAAGACGCCGGGAGGAAGGCCGGACTCCGCGAGAAGATCCGCGAGGATCAGGGCGGCGCTGGGGTCCTTCTCCGACGGCTTCAGCACGAAACTGTTACCGCAGGCGATGGCGTTCGAGAGCATCCAGAGCGGCACCATCACGGGGAAGTTGAAGGGAGTGATGCCGGCAGTGATTCCCAGGGGCTGGCGGATCGAGTAGACGTCCACGCCGCCAGCCACCTGCTCGCTGAAGCCGCCCTTCATCAGGTTCGGCACGCCGCAGGCGAACTCGACGTTCTCGAGTCCGCGAGCGACCTCTCCGGCCGCATCTGAGAGCACCTTGCCGTGCTCGGCAGTGATGGCCCGCGCGAGCTTGTCGCGATGCTCCTCGAGGCGCGCCCGAAACCGGAAGAGGATCTGGGCGCGGGCGGAGAGGGAAGCCTCGCGCCAGGCCGGGAATGCGTCTCGGGCCGCGGCGACCGCCGCGTCGACGTCGTCGGCATTCGCGAAGTCGACGACGGCCTGCTGCTCGCCCGTGGCCGGGTCGAAGACCGGTCCGGTGCGGCCGGAGCGGCCCGGCGCGGCCTGCCCGCCGATGTGGTGGTGGATCCGTCTCATCGTCACGTTATACGCGAAACTGGCAGCGATCTCAGCGGCTGATTCCAGAGCCGCCGCCACGGTGGTCTCCCTAGTCTATAATCTCGCAAGCAGCATCAGTATCGCACTGGCTATCACCCTGTTAGCACCATAGGAGTCTCGAACAATGAGTGACCCGATCATCGAAGCCAGCAAGAGCGGTTGGATCGCACAACACCGCAAGCTCTACCTCGAGGATGGCGAAGCCGCGCACCTCTGGGATTCGACGGTCGGGGGCGGCCCTGGCCCTCTGCCGACGCTTCTGCTTTTCACGACCGGGCGCAAGTCGGGCAAGCAGAGCATCATGCCCCTGCTCTACGGCAAGGTGGAAGGCGGCTACACAATCATCGCGTCGAAGGGTGGCCATCCCAAGCATCCCGGCTGGTTTCACAACCTGACGTCCCAAGGCAACGTGAAGATCAAGGTCGCGAACGATGAGTTCGAGGCCGCGGCGCGGGTAACGACCGGGGCCGAGCGGGAGCGAATCTGGGCGCAGATGGCTGAGATGTATCCGCCGTTCGTCGATTATCAGAAAGCCGCTGGCGCCCGCGAGATCCCGGTCGTGGTCTTGGAGCCCAAAGACTAAGCCCGATCGACGAGCGCGAGCGACGTACGCGAGAGCCCAGGGCGGATCGACCCGCCGAGCGGCAATGCGGCGCGGTCGAGCTCTGTCGGGAGGAGCGCCTTGATGCGCTCCTCGGCTGCTGGAGGATCTCAATGAGCGATCCGGTTTCTGATCTGCACGCGCGGGCGGAGAAGATCCGCAGGGAGATGGGGGGACAGGAGAAAGTGGCCCGCATGCACGCGGCGGGCAAGCGGACCATCCGCGATCACTTCGATGCGTTCCTCGACGCCGGATCGTTCCGGGAGCTCGGCACCTTCACGCGCTCGATGCGAATCGAGGATCGCGACCGGACTCCCTGCGATGGGAAGGTCGGGGGGCACGGAACCGTGGACGGTCGCCCGGTGACGGTTTTCGGCGACGACATTACCGTCCTGCGAGGGTCGAGCTCGATCATCGGCACCCGCAAGGAACAGCGTCTGATCGACCGGGCCCTTGCGATGGGGACGCCCGTCGTGCACTTCGGCGAGACCGGAGGCGGCCGAATTCCCGACCTGATCGGCTCCGCGGGCATCTCCGACGCCGCCGCGGGCTTCAGCATGGCCGATCGCTTTCATCGCGTTCCGATGGCCACGGCGATCATCGGCCAGTCCTTCGGAGGCTCCTCCTTCCTCTCGGCCCTATCCGACTACGTCGTGATGGTGCGCGGTTCCTGCCTGGCCGTGACGTCGCCCCGCGTGTTCGAACCCACGACCGGCGAGATCATCTCGTTCGAGGACGTGGGCGGAGTCGACGTGCACGCCCTCAAGACCGGCCAGATCGACCTCGGAGTGGACACGGACGACGAGGCTTACCAGGCGATCCGGCGCTGGCTCTCGTATCTACCTGACAACAATCGGCAACCAGCGCCGCGAGCGGAGCCGACAGGCACCCTCGACCCGGATCCAGAGCTTCCAGCGTTGGTTCCCGAGAGAAGACAGCGCGGCTACGACATGCGCAAGGTGGTCGCGCGTCTTTGCGATCCCGACTCTGTGTTCGAGCTCCAGCCCGCGTATGCGCGGAACATCGTGTGTGCCCTCGGAAGGCTGGATGGTTGGTCGATCGGCCTGGTGGCGAACAACCCGACGTACCAGGCCGGGGTGCTCGACCCGGCGGCGTGTCAGAAAATTATCCGCCTGATGGTGGTGTGCGATGCATTCAACATCCCGATCGTATTCCTGGTCGACGTGCCCGGTTTCATGGTCGGCCGTCGCGTCGAGCACGACCGGATACTGCATTGGGGCATGCGGATGATGCAGGCGCTCCAAGCGGCGACCACCCCGACCCTGACCGTTTGCATCCGCAAGGCCTTTGGACTGGCCTGGCCCGCGATGAATGGATCAAACGCGCGCAACCAGGGCGTATACAGCTGGCCTGGCGCGGAGATCGGTTTCATGGATCCCGACGTGGGTGTCAACGTGGCTTACTCGCGTCAGCTAGCGGAGATCGCCGACGAGGACAAGCGCGAAGAAGAGCGCGCGCGTCTGGTTCAGCAGGTCGCCGAGGCCACCTCTCCCTATGAGGCGGCTGGAACCATGCGAATCGACGAGATGATCGACCCGGCCGACACCCGCCGCATCCTCGCCGAAGATCTCGGCCTGCTCGCCAACCGCCCAGTGTCGCCCCCGGAGGCCCGCCCCCTGACGTACTGGCCGACCTGCTGAGTCCCGCGGCGCCTGTCGCCTTCCCTAGACGACGAGGCGCGATCGTGGGATGCTCGCACGTCGACCTGCGAGAAGGAGCGTCCGATGAGCCATTCCGAACCCGTCCGAGTCCACGTGGTCACCGGGGGTTTCCCGGCGGGCCAGACCGCCGGACACGACATGGACTACGCGCGCCTGCGTCTGCTCCAGCTCCTGCAGGAGAGGCAAGAGGTCCACGCAACCGTCGCGAACGACTTCAGCGCGATCGAGCAGTGGCTGACCGATCGACAGTTCCTCGTCACCTACGTGGCCGGACCCTACCTGAACGACGCGCAGAACGAGTTCGTCCGGAGCTGGCTCGAGGGTGGCGGTCGCTGGCTCGCCCTGCACGGCAGCTCCGGCGGAAAGGCTGCGCGACTCCCCGGTGGGGGCCGGAAGATGGAGAAGGGGAGCCACCACGAGACCCTTGGCGCCCTCTTCATCCACCACCCGCCGCTGTGCAAGTTCCGCGTCGACGTCGCGGATCGCTCGCACCCGCTCACCCGCGGCCTCCCCGAGTCCTTCGAGGTCATGGATGAGCTCTACTTCCTGGAGCTCGACCCCGAGTCGAAGCATCACTTCCTGCTCACTACCGAGCTTCCTAAGGACCCGACCCCGTCGACGTTCTCGTGGGTGGAGTACGACCACACCGCCGCGCTGCTCCCAGACGGGAAGACGCGGGTCCTGGGCTACACCAAGGACGTCGGCCAGGGGGGCGTGACGTACTTCGCCCTGGGTCACTGCCACTCGCCGTCCACGGGCGGCCAGCCCTTCGTGGACGCCAGCGTCTCCCCCGACGAGAAGAGTCCGGGCACGTTCCGCGGCTCCTGGGATACCGAGGGCTTCCAGACCCTCCTCCGCAACGGGATCAACTGGGGGATCCAGGCCTAGCCCGCACGGGGCCGTGCGTCGGATGGGAGGGCCGGCATGACAGGTCCGCTCGAGGGCATCCGGATTGTCGACCTGACGGCGATCGTCTCCGGCCCTTTCGCCACCCAGATTCTGGCCGACCAGGGCGCTGACGTGATCAAGGTGGAGCCGCCGCGCATCGGCGATATGGTGCGGACCGTCGGCTATCGCCGGGGCACCGTGTCCACCGTCTTCGCGTCGATCAACCGCAACAAGCGCTCCATCGCGATCGACCTGAGAAACCCTGCAGGCGTCGAGCTGCTGCTGGAGCTGGTAGGAACCGCGGACGCGTTCGTCCAGAACTTCCGGCCCGGTGCCGTCGAGCGACTCGGCGTCGGCTACGACGACGTTCGGCGCGTCAAGGACGACATCGTGTACGTCTCGATCTCGGGCTTCGGCGACCGCGGCCCGTACGCGGGAAAGCGCGTCTACGACCCGGTCATCCAGATGATCTCCGGCATGGTCGAGACGCAAACGAATCCCGCGGTCGGCCGGCCCGACTACGTCCGCAACATTGTGTGCGACAAGGTCACGTCGCTCACGGCCGCGCAGATGATCACGGCGGCCCTGCTCGCGCGAGCCACGGGCAAGGGGGGACAGCATGTGCGGCTCGCCATGCTGGACGCGGCCGTCGCGTTCCTGTGGCCCGACGGGATGGTCAACGAGACCTTCATCGGGGACGACGTCAGACGGGGTCTGACCATGACCGACATCTACGCTGTCTTCGAGGCCGCGGATGGGTTCATGGCGGTATACCCCAGTTCGAATGTCGAGTGGCACGCCCTGTGCGCGGAGATGGAACGGCCCGAGCTGATCAAGGACGAGCGCTTCCGCTCACCCAACCGTCGCGGTCGCAACTTCGAGTCCCTGCAGCGGGAGCTGCAGGGGATGTTTCAGGGAATGGGCGTCGCCGAGGTGTGTCGTCGTCTGGACGCGGCAGGCGTTCCGTGCGCCCCGATGCGACCCCGAGGCGAGGTAGCGAACGATCCGCAGGTGATCGCCAACGAGCTGATCGTGGAGCAGGAGTTCGAATCCCTGGGGCGCGTGCGTCAGCCGCGTCCCGCGGCACGCTTCGGGGGGACGCCCACCGCGATCCGCACGGCGGCCCCCGCACTGGGGGAGCATACCAACCAGGTGCTGCAGGAGCTCGGCAGGTCGGAAGCCCAGATCGCCCGCCTGCGCGCGAGTGGAACCATCGCCTAGGTCATTGTCTCCTGCGCCCAGTCCGAGGTCAGCCCCGTGCTTGCCTCACTTGCTGCAGCTTGCCAAGGATCTCGCTGTGGCGAGCGCGGTTCAGCGTGTAGTGCGCGAAACACCAGATCGAGACGATCGCGAATCCGGCGACGATCGGCCCGTAGAGAAGCCCCAGCTGGACGAGGGTCTGCGGCGCTACGTCCGCTGCCGTCTGGATATGCGTGCCGCGCGGCCAGGAGATCACGTCCAGGCCCAGGCCCGCGACGATGTTGCCGAGCCCGGAGGCGCTCTTGCCGGAGAACGCGACCGCTCCGAAGAAGATGCCCTCTCGACGCTGGCCCGACTGGAGCTCGTGCTCATCCGCGACGTCGGCCATCATCGAACCGAAGCTCACGAGCGCCTGCGCCACGATCACGCCCTGGAAGAATTTGTAGCCGAGCAGGTGCCACATGAGTAGCGCGGTGCCGTTCTCCGGGAACCATTCGATGAGCCGCAGCACCACCGGTACGATCTGGCAGATCGCCCAGCCCGTGACACCGATTACCAGGCCTGGCTTCTTGTCGAACAGGCCGTGCAGCGACTTCGCGAAGAAGGTCCCGAGTATCAGGCCCACGGGAGTCGTGATTGTCAGCAGCAGGATCTGCTGGCCATCGAGCTCCCAGAAGTACTGATACAGGTAGAGGTTGAGCGCTCCGTCGACGCCCACCATCAGAGAGAGGATCAGCACGCCTGCAAACAGCCAGCGGAACGAGGCGTTCTGAAAGGCGTCGCGGATCTCGTGCACCAGCCGGCCCAGCACACCGCGCTCGCGCCAACGCTCGCCCGGAACGGGCAGGTGGGGGATCTCCTTCTGCGTCCCGTACGCGGAGATCCAAATCGTGAGAACCATGAGCACGCCCAGCACTATCGCGTACGGCGAGTACGCCGCGACGTTCAGCCGGCCACCTCGCGCGTCCGCAAAGAACCAGCCGAACGCGAGCGCCACCGCGAGCATGCCCCCGAAGGTTCCGAAGGCCTGGCGGTAGGCCACGATCACGGTCCGCTCTTCGAAGTTCTCCGTGAGCTCCGCGCCCAGCGCCATGTGCGGCACGTGGTAGAGCGTCATCGCCGCTCGAGTGAGGATCGCGAACACGAGCAGCCACAGGAACAGCCCGACCGAGCCGAGCTCAGGCGGGCTAAACAGTCCAAAGAATGCCAGCGCCAGCGGAATCGCCGACGCGTACATGAATGGATGCCGCCGGCCCAGCCGCGACTTCCAGTTGTCCGAGAGGGACCCAGCCAGGGGGTCGGTGACGGCTTCGAAGATCAGCGCGATCCCCAGGGCAAGGCCGCACAGCGTCCCGGGCACCTCCAGGACTTGGTTGTAGTAGAAGAGTACGAGGATCCCGAACGCGGCGTTCTGGAGCCCCTCGGCGACCTGTCCGATGCCGAAGCTAAGCTTGCTGCTGAATGCGATCTTGCGATCCGCCATGTGCTGGCGGCGATTGTCTCATCTTTCCTCGACGCAGCGCGCTGTGCTTGATAAACTTGTTCCTTCAGATTCTCGGAGAATGCCCAATGAGCAGCGCATTGCCCAAGGTCGTCACCATCACCGATGACACGATGCGAGAAGGCCTACAGATCGAGAGCCCGGATATTCCGGTCTCGGAAAAGCTTCGCCTTCTCGATGCCATCGGCGAGATGGGCGCCAAGGTCATCTCGATCGGCTCGTTCGCTCATCCCAAGTGGACCCCGTCGATGGCGTGCATCGATGAGATCGCCGAGCAGTTCGTGCCCAAACCGGGGATAAGGTACACGGCCGCCGTGTTCAACAAGCGCGGATTCGATCGCGCGAACGCGTACTATCCGAAGATCGACGTGCAACGGGGCGGTTTTGGCACACACGTCGAGTTCTGCGACTCGTTCGCACGCCGAAATTACAATCGCACGCAAGCGGAGCAGATCGCTGCGATGGAAGTCACCATCCGAGCCGCGCGCGATGCCAGCGCCGAGTCCGGATCGGTGGCGCTCGGCAATCCGTTCGGCTCCAACTTCGAAGGGCCGTTCAGCCTGGAGCAACGGATGGAGCTCCTGGATCTCATGATGGGCAAATGGCACAGCGCTGGAATCGAGGTAAAGCGCTTGTCGTTCCTGGACGCGATGGGCTGGAACATGCCGCATACAGTCCGAGAAACCCTGATGGCCATTCAGGAGAAGTATCCGGAGATCACGACCTTCCACATGCACTTGCACAACACCCGTGGTGTAACCATGGCGAGTTTCTACGAAGCCCTGATGCTGGGTACCACGGAGTTCGATACGTCTCTTGGCGGCATGGGAGGCTGCCCCTACTGTGGTAATGGTCGCGCCGCGGGGCACGTGCCGACGGAGGATTTCGTTCATCTCTGCCATCAGATGGGCATCGAGACGGGCTACAACCTCGACAAGGTCATCGAGGCGGCCTGCATCGCGGAGGAAGTGATGGGACACCCGCTTTGGGGCCACGTTTCGAAGGCGGGCGCTCTCCCGAGTGTCGAGAGCGTCTATCCGATAGACATGCCGTTTGTCGAAACGCTCGACCAAGCGGCGCACTTCCGCATGGGTCCGTCTGTCTACGAAGGACAGATTTCGCCGTGGCGTGAAGGCGACGCTCTGACGCGCCCTAGCTCCGCCTAGCAATCCGAGGTCCGACCGCGCACGGCACTCCTGATATAGAATGATGAGTGCGGCTGGGCCCAAGTCCTAGGGGGAGACGATGACAATCAAGCTCTACCACTGTGTTCGCGCGCGCTCCATGCGCCCGCTGTGGACGCTCGAGGAAATGGGGCTCGACTACGAGCTGATCACCATGCCATTTCCACCGCGCTACCTGCACAAGGAATACTTGAAGATCAATCCGCTCGGCACGGTGCCTTGCATGGCAGATGACGATGTCATCATGACCGAGTCGGCGGGAATCTGTCAGTACCTGGTGGACACCTATGGGCCCACTGACCTCGCGGTGCAAAAGAACGAAGCGGACTACGGCGCCTATCTGAATTGGCTGCATCGAAGCGACGCCACCCTGACATTTCCCCAGACTCTGGTTCTGCGCTATACGCGCCTCGAGCCCGAGCACAAACGCAACCCCCAGGTCGCTAGCGACTACAAGAAGTGGTTCCTGGGAAGGCTACGCTCGGTGGAAGATGCAATGGCCGACCG
Source organism: Myxococcota bacterium (assembly GCA_965247115.1). GTDB lineage: Bacteria > Myxococcota_A > UBA9160 > SZUA-336 > SZUA-336 > JAUXJB01. The sequence continues at coordinate 53,549 of CBDFGR010000002.1, read as the reverse complement.
CGAGTATCTTTGCTCTGGGCGTTTCACGATCGCCGACATTTGCATCGTGTACTCCCTGGTGCTCGCGCAATCCCTGGACATCAACGAGGCCTTCACGCCCAACGTCAGGAAGTACTGGGACCGCATCACGAAGCGAGACGGGTATCAGCGCGCCTTTGAAATGTAGCTAGAGGGATCACGTCATGGCAGTGCTCGAATCGAACCTCGACACCCGATCGAAAACGTACGCTCAAAACCGCTCTAACATGCTCGAGAAGCTCGCGTTCCTCGACGAGCTCTACGAGGAAGCCGCCAGAGGCGGCGGCGAGGAGGCGATGGCACGCCTGCGCGCTCGCAACAAGATGGCGATTCGCGATCGCATCAGCTGGGTGCTGGACCGCGACTCACCGTTTCTCGAGATCAGTCCCCTTGCTGGCTGGCGCTCGAACGTCAATGTCGGATCCGGTTTCGTGGTTGGCATCGGCGTGATCGAAGGTGTGGAATGCGTGATCCTCGGTCACGACCCATCGGTGCGCGCAGGAGCGTTCAACGCGTTCAACGGGAAGAAGCTCACCCGTGGACTCGAGATCTGTCGAGAGAACCGCATACCCTATGTGCAGTTCGTCGAATCGGCGGGCGCCGACCTACGTGGTGGCGGTGGTGGCGGTGGCGGCGAGGGCGGCAGCTTCGAAGATGCCATGCGCCGCGTTGGCACGACTCACTTTGCCGAGTCGGGGCGACTCTTCTACGAGATCACTGAGCTGTCCAAGATGCGTATCCCGACCATATCGGTGGTCTTCGGCGCCTCGACCGCGGGTGGTGCCTACCAACCCGGCATGAGCGACTACAACATCTTCGTGCGCAACCAAGCAATGGTTTCACTCGGCGGGCCACCTCTCGTGAAGATGGCAACGGGCGAGGACGCCGATCCGGAGGCCCTTGGTGGGGCCGACATGCACACAGCCATCTCGGGACTTGGCGACTATCTCGCCGAGGACGAGCTTGACGGGATTCGACTGTGTCGCGAGGTCGTGGCGCATCTCAACTGGCGAAAGGAGGGGCCTGGGCCGAGCATGCCGGCCGACGAACCGCTTTATGATCCCGAGGAGTTGCTGGGAATCGTGGCGGAGGATCTGACCAAGCCGTTCGACATCCGCGAGGTCATAGCGCGCATCGTTGATGGTTCGCGATTCGAGGAGTTCAAGCCCCGCTATGGTCCCACGCTGGTCACCGGTTGGGCCTCCGTCCAGGGTTATCCGATGGGCGTCCTCGCCAACAACGGTGCTCTGATGTCCGAGTCATCGGAGAAAGCGTCGCAGTTCATCCAGCTGTGTAATCAAATAGACGTCCCGCTCCTGTTCCTCCACAACATCACGGGGTATATCGTCGGCACAGACTTCGAGCAGGGCGGGATCACGAAGGACGGCTCAAAGATGATCAACGCCGTTACGAACTCCACCGTGCCCCATATCACGATGATCGTCGGCGCATCCTATGGCGCCGGTAACTACGGCATGAGCGGCCGTGCCTACGGTACGCGCTTCACGTTCATCTGGCCCACGGCCAAGATTGCCGTGATGGGGCCAAGACAGATGGCCGGCGTCATGACCATAGTAGGACGAGCCGCGGCCGAGCGCCGCGGGATCGAGTTCGACGAGGAAGCAGACGCCAGACGCGCAGAAGGCGCGATACTCTTTGCGGAAGAGCAGTCCAAGGGACTCTTCGCAACGTCACGCGTCTCCGACGACGGTATGATCGACCCGCGAGACAGCCGGACCGTCATCGCCTTCGCGCTCTCGGCCTGCCATAACAAGAAAGTGGCCGGGACGAAGGAGTTCGGCACGTGGCGGATGTGAGCGTCAAGCCCATCACCAAGCTCCTGGTTGCCAATCGTGGCGAGATTGCACGCCGGATCTTCCGCACAGCCCAGGACATGGGGATCAGCACGATCGCCATCTATGCCGAAGGGGATACCAACGCGCCCTATGTCCGCGACGCCGACATGGCCATCGCCCTCAACGGCCGGTCGTCAGTCGAGACCTATCTTGACCTGGACAAGGTCCTATCGGCCTGCGAGACATCGGGCGCCAACGCCGTGCATCCAGGTTACGGGTTCTTGGCCGAGAACACAGCCTTCGCCGAAGCCATCACTAGTCGGGGCATCACGTGGGTGGGCCCTTCGCCCAACGCAATCAGCCAGATGGGGGACAAGCTGGCCGCGAAGGCACTAATGCTCGCAGCCGACGTACCGACCCTATCCGCGAAGGCGTTGAATCCCGGCGCTGACGCGACTGCTGCCGCGGAGGAAATCGGTTACCCCGTCCTGGTCAAAGCATCTGCGGGCGGTGGGGGACGGGGAATGCGAGTGGTCGGAACGGAGCGCGAACTCGCCGATGCGGTCGACGGCGCGCGCCGAGAGGCGGCCGCCTACTTCGGGGACGAGACGGTCTTTCTGGAGCGATGGCTCACCGCTTCGCGCCATGTCGAGATACAGATCCTGGGCGACAACTACGGCAACCTCGTGCACCTGTTCGAGCGCGAATGCTCGATCCAGCGGCGTCACCAGAAGATCATCGAGGAGGCACCGTCGCCGGCCGTCGATGAGGCGCTTCGTGCCCAGATAGGCGAAGCAGCGCTCAGGGCGGCGAAGACCATCGGCTATTCTTCGGCTGGTACGGTCGAATTCTTGCTCGATGGAAAGGACTTCTGGTTTCTCGAGGTGAATACGCGCCTGCAAGTTGAGCATCCGGTCACCGAAGCGATCACAGGGCTCGATCTCGTTCGCGAGCAGATACGCCTCGCTGAGGGTGAGGAACTCGGCTACGGTCAAGACGACCTCGCGATTGCAGGCCACGCCATCGAGGCTCGCGTCTACGCCGAGGATCCGGCCAATGACTTTCTTCCGGCACCGGGCGTCGTCTTGGCATGGGAACCGTCGGGAGACGCTCGCTTCGATTCGGGCATCGAGTCTGGGAGTGAGGTCAGTGCGGAATTCGATCCGCTGATCGCCAAGGTTATTGCCCACGCCCCATCGCGCCGCGAAGCGGTAGCCAAGCTCGCGCGCGCGCTGGAGAGAACCCGCATTCAGGGCATCACTCACAACCGGGACTTCCTGGTTGCAACGCTCCGCACACCGGAGTTCATTGCGGGCGATACCACGACCGATTTCATCGAGCGCGTGGCCCCGGCAAGGGTGCGAGCCTCCACGTCCGCCGAGCAGATCGATGCCACTATCGCCGTGGTGATGTATGCGCAACACGAGCGCCGTGCCAGCGCGAAAGTGTTGTCGGACGTCCCTGGAGGCTGGCGAAACTCGCGGATGCCGCCGGAACGCGTCATATTCTCAGACGGGCATGCGGAAATGTCAGTGGAGTACCGGGCCCAGCGCGATGGCACCTTCAAGGTCAGAGTCGGCGAGTGCAACTGCACGGTGACGCTCTTCGGTGTGGACGGTGAAAACATCGATCTCGCAGTAGATGAGCGACGGATCGGTATGTCCGTGACAGGCGACGGCGACCGCTGGTTCGTGCACGGACCCAGCGGTGACACCGAGCTTACCGAGCTACCGCGGTTCCCGGGGGCTGGAGCCGCTGAATTCACAGGCGGACTGTTGGCCCCGATGCCGGGCAAGATTCTGGTTACAGAGGTCGCTGTTGGAGATTCTGTCGTCGCCGGTCAGCTGCTCGTGATCCTCGAAGCCATGAAGATGGAGCATCGAATTACAGCCCCAGTCGACGGGACGGTCACACAAGTCAACGTTGCCGTGGGCGATCAAGTTGACAATGGCCAGATGCTAGTCGTACTCGCAGAGCAAGGGGAGTAGACGTGCCTACCACGGAAGCGACTCTGTACGATATCAAGGACGGCGCAGCGTGGATCACCCTCAACCGACCTGCGAACCGCAATGCCCTCTCCTCAGTTCTCGTGAGTGAACTGTACGAGCACCTGTTGGCCGCGAACGAAGATCCGGGGATACGCTGTATCGTCATCACGGGCACGGGTCCGGCATTCTGTGCCGGCGCCGATCTCAAGAGCCCGCCTGGGCAGGCCATCGAGGGCCGGCGAGTTGTCCCCTATCCGGACGTGCTCACCCAGATCATGGAGAGCGACAAGCCCGTGATAGCCGCCGTAAACGGCCCCGCGTTTGCCGGTGGCCTCGGCCTCGTTGGCGCTGCGGATATCGTCATCGCTGTCGACAAGGCGGTGTTCAGCTTCAGCGAGGTGCGAATTGGCGTCATTCCTGCGGTGATCTCCGTGGTCTGTCTTCGCAAGCTCGGCACCCACTACGGTATGAAACTCTTCGTCACGGGTGAACGCTTCACGGGAACTCGAGCAGTCGAGATGGGCCTGGCACACCGGGCGGTACCGGCCGGCCAGCTCGTTTCCGCGGTCGAGGCGGAAATCGAGATGATCAATCTCGGCGGCCCGACCGCTGTGGTCGAATGCAAGAAGCTGGTCCGTCGGGTGCCGCAGCTCTCCATCGAGGAGGGCTTCAAGGAGACCGCCGAATGGAGTGGGCGCATGTTCCGCTCCGAGGAGGCCGCGGAGGGCATGGCTGCGTTTCGCGAGAAACGCAAACCATCTTGGGTCGAAGAGGACTGACGTAGTTCCGCAGGACGCGGCGAGGTGAACCAGTGACCAGTCCAAACACACCGGTTCTGGTCGGCGTAGGCCAGTTCGGCCAGCGCATCGAAAGCCTTGACGACGCCTTGGAGCCCGTGGACATGATGCTCGAAGCGTGCAACCGGGCCGAGAAGGACACCGGGGTCGGCGGCGTGCTCCAACAAGCGCAGTCCGTGCGCGTCGTGCGCGGCATGTGGCGCTACGCCAATCCGGCCAAGCTGATCGCGGGCAGGATCGGCGCTCCGGGCGCGCAGACCGTGGGCACGCTGGTGGGTGGCAATCAGAACCAGGCGCTCATGAACCAGACCGCGGCGTCGATTCTCGCTGGCGAGCTGGACCTGGCGCTGATCACCGGCGCAGAGAATGGGTACAGCTCTGGCAAGGCACGGCGGGCGGGAGTCGCCTTGTCCGAGCGCGATGCACCGGGGCAGTACGATTTGCTGTTTGGCTCTGCGCAGAACCCCGAGCATCACGAGTTCGAGGTCGCCAAGGGTATTCGACAGGCAATCCAGGTGTACCCCATGTACGACAACGCCATTCGCCATCACCGTGGCGAGACCATCGATGAGCATCTGGTACGTATCTCGGAGCTCTGGTCTCGCTTCAACGCCGTGGCTCAGGGCAATCCGCATGCGTGGATCCGCCAGAAGGTGTCGGCCGAGGAAATCCGCACGCCCGCGCCCGCAAATCGCCGAGTGAGTTTCCCCTACACCAAGCTGATGAACGCCAACAATTCCGTGGACATGGCCGCGGCCTTGATCGTGTGCTCGACGCGCAAAGCCAAGCAGCTGGGCATTGCCGAGGAGCTGTGGGTGTACCCGCATGCCGGCGCGGAAGGATATGATCGTTTCTCCGCCTCGGTGCGCGACAATTTCTACACCTCGCCGGGGATCAGATTCGTAGGGCGTCGCGTTCTCGAGTTGGCGCAGATCGAGGCCAGGGACCTTGCGTTCGTCGACCTGTACAGCTGTTTCCCTTCGGCCGTTCAGGTGGCCGCCATGGAGCTGGGACTCTCGGAAACCGATCAGCTGACCGTGACCGGGGGACTGACCTTCGGCGGCGGCCCCATCAACAACTACGTCATGCACGCCATCGCCCGAATGACCGAGCTTCTGCGGGAGCATCCGGGCAAGCGGGGGCTGATTACCGCTAACGGTGGCAATCTGTACAAACATGCACACGGTGTTTATGCGAGCGAGCCACCGGAACACGAGTTTCGCTGCGAGAACGTTCAGGACGAGATCGATGCGCTACCGGCGCGCGAATGCGTGTCGGAATTCAGAGGCAACGTAACGGTGGAATCCTATACCGTGATGTTCGATGCCGACGGACCCGTCATGGGACACGTCGCATGCCTGACCGCTGACGGAAGTCGCACTTGGGCGAACACGACTGACATCGAATTGATGTCGGCCATGACCCAGGAGGAATTCTGTGGCCGCAGCGCGAGCATCGACGGCGAGAGCGCACTGACCATCCGCTCCTAGTCGCTCGGGCGTCAGAGCGCATCCGCCCGAGGGGGAAGTAGGGCGCTAGATACCCACTAGACCCGCTAGCACCTCACGGTGGTGGGCGGCGTCGCCGAACAGGATCTCGCTCGCCTTGGCGCGCTTGAAGTAGAGGTGCGCCGGGTGCTCCCACGTGAAGCCCATGCCGCCGTGGATCTGGATGTTGTCGGCGGCGGCGTGAAAGTACGCCTCGGAGCAGTAGGACTTGGCCAGGGCCGCGGCTTCGAGGAAGTCCTCTTCGTCGTTGGCGGCGGCAAAGCAGGCGTTGTACGCGGCGGACTTGGCGAACTCCACCTCGACCAGCATGTCGGCGCACTTGTGCTTGATCGCCTGGTACGACCCGATCGGGCGTCCGAACTGCAGGCGCGTCTTGGCGTAGTCGGTCGCCATCTCGAGACACATCTGTGCGCCCCCCACCTGCTCGGCGGCCAGCGCGGCCGTGGTCAGGGCGAGTGCGCGCCCGAGATTTCCGGTCTGATCTCCCTCGCTTACCCGCCGAGCTGGCGTCGCCGCGAGCTCCAGGTGGGCGAGCTTGCGGGTGAGGTCGAGCGACGGTACGAGCTCGCGCGTGAGCCCCTCGGCGTTCGCCTCGACACGGAACAGCCCCAGGCCGGCGTCGGTGCGAGCGGCGACGAGCAGGGTGTCGGCCACGTGCCCGTCGAGCACCCAGGCCTTGCGGCCCTCCAGCTCGAAACCGTCCCCCTTGGCGCGCGCACGCATCTCGATGCTGCCCGGGTCCCAGCGTCCGTTCGGCTCGGCCCAGGCGACCGAGACGACGCTACGTCCCGCGGCGATTCCGGCGAGCAGGTCCTCCTGCGTGGCGCGGTCCGCGCAGAGCTGGAGCGTGTTAGCGGCGAACACGGCGTTGCCAAGGAAGGGAGCGCAGGCCAGAGCGCGCCCCATTTCCTCCATGGCGATCAGCAGCTCCACGTAGGTGTAGCCCGCGCCGCCGTGCTCCTCGGGGATGATCAGTCCCGCGAGTCCGAGCTCCTCGGCCATCTGGCTCCAGGTGTCGGGGTCCCATCCGCGGTCGGTCGTCATCTGCTCGCGCACGATGGCCTCGTTGGACTTGTCGGCGAGGAACGCGCGTATCGTGGCGCGCAGCTCGTCGTGCTCATCAGTGAACTCGAAGTCGAATGCCATGCTCGTTTCTCCACCGCCGCTACGAGCGCGGCACGTCCTTCCAGGGCACGTCCTTGTCGACGCGCGGCTCGCCCGGGAGTCCGAGCACCCGCTCGCCCAGGATGTTACGCATGATCTCGGACGTCCCGCCCTCGATCGAGTTGGCCCGCGAGCGCAGGAACTGGTACTTGGCCAGGCCGACGGTGGAGCCGCCGCTGCTGAATGCGCCCTGGCGCCGGTCGTAGCCCGCCTCGAAGGCCAGGCCGTCCGCGCCCAGGATATCGAGCCCGGTCTCCCACATGCGCTTGTTGATCTCGGCCTGAGCGAGCTTGGAGACGGACCCCTCGGGGCCCGGGTTACCCGCACGTTGAGCGGCGCGCGCTCGCTGCGAGGTGATGCGCAGTAGCTCGTTCTCGATGTAGAGCTGCGTCACGCGATCGCGCAGCAGCGCCTCCTGAGCTGCCGAGAACGCGGCCTTCTTGCGCTCCTCCCACAGCTTGATCAGCTGGGTGGTGCCGCCCCCCTTCTTCTTGGACCCGCCGCCGCCGATGGCCACGCGCTCGTTCATCAGCGTGGTGATGGCGACGCGCCAGCCCTGGCCCTCCTTGCCGAGCATGCGCTCGTTCGGGATGCGCACGTCGTTGAAGAAGACCTCGTTGAACTCCGCCGATCCCGTGATCTGGTACAGGGGCCGCACCTCGACGCCGGGCGCGTGCATGTCGAGCACGAAGTACGACATGCCGTCGTGCTTGGCCACGTCGGGGTTGGTGCGCGCGAGCAACATGCCCCACTTCGAGACGTGGGCGACCGTCGTCCAGACCTTCTGACCGTTCACGACCCACTCGTCGCCGTCGCGCACCGCGCTCGTGGAGAGGCCCGCTACGTCGGAGCCGGCGCTCGGCTCGCTGAACATCTGACACCAGATCTCCTCTCCCGAGAAGATTTTGGGCAGCAGCTCCTTCTTCATCTCGTCGGTGCCATAGGTCAGCACGACGGGGGCGCCCATGCCGATGCCGATGATGCTGGCCGGCGGATCGTGGTGGACCACCTTGGAGTGCTTGGAGATCTCGTCCGCCACCACGATGTTCAGCTTGGGGCGGAGACCGAGTCCGCCGTAGCCCTCGGGGAAGTGCACCCAGGCCAGGCCATGGTCGTACTGCTTGCGACGGAACGTCACACCGTCCGTCTTCTCTGGGTGGACCTCGTCGAGCAGCGCGACCGTGCGGCGGCGCAGCTCTTCCTCGCTCATCTCCTGGTAGTCACTCATCCGAACCTCCGCCGGCGACGTGTGTCGCCGGCAAGCATAATCTTTTTGGGGGCCAAGGGGTCGAGGAGATCATCCGGTGGACCGCATGGAGCTAACGTGGACGGGTCCACCTCATCTACAATGGGGAGCGCAGCGCTGCCCCGTCGCTTCCAGGGACAGCGAAAGGAGGAAGCCATGGGAGAGTTGGATGGCCGGATTGCCGTAGTGACTGGCGGGGCCAGGGGCCAGGGTGCCTCGGAGGCGCGACTGTTCGCGAGGGAGGGTGCAACGGTGGTAATCAGCGACGTGCTCGACGAGCAGGGCGAGAAGACCGCAAGCGCACTCGGCTGCCAGTACCTACACCTGGATGTGACATCGGAGTCCGAGTGGGAGTCCGTCGTCGCCGACACGATCGGCCGGCACGGTCGGCTCGACATTCTGATGAACAACGCGGGCATCTTTCAGGGCGCCCAGCTCCTCAACACCTCGACCGACCTGTGGAACCGCACGGTCGCGATCAACCAGACGGGTGTATTCCTGGGCATGCGCACCGCGGCACGCGCGATGATCGACGCCGGGAACGGCGGCTCGATCATCAACACCTCGTCGATCGCGGGCTTGGAAGGAGGTTTCGGAGCCACCGCGTACGGGGCCACCAAGTGGGCCGTCACTGGGATGACCAAGACCGCCGCGAAAGAGCTCGGGAAGTACGAGATCCGGGTCAACTCGATCCACCCCGGCGTGATCGTCACGGACATGATCGATCACCTGGTCAAGGGCAACGAGGAGAAGTGGGCCTTGCGTCAGCCCATCCGGCGGCTGGGCGAGCCCGAAGACATCGCCCAGATGGCGCTGTTTCTGGCCAGCGACCGGTCGAGCTACTGCACCGGCCAGGCCTTCACCGTCGATGGCGGCGTGCATGGCTGATCGCGACGCTGTCTCGGCGCTGGATCGCCGATGAACGCGCCGCACTGCAGCGCGCCCTCTTTCCCGAAGCCTCGTAGCTTTCTCCGTCAGCTCGTGGCGAAGTTGGGCTGCCGCTTCTCGACAAAGGCGCGCTGCGCTTCTTTCGCGTCCTTCGAGCGGAAGTTCTCGCCCTCGAGGCTGAGGGAGAGCGGTAGCACCAGATTCGAGATCATTTTGATGTAGTGGTTGATCGGAACCTTTGACGCCGAAATGGCGCCAGCGGGCCCGGCCGCCAGCTGGTCCGCACACTCCAGCGCCTTCTCCAGGATCTTGTCGTCGTCCGCGAGAAAGTTCACGAGCCCCATACCAACGAGATCCTCGCCGGTCACCCGCTCGCCGCTCATCAGGAACCACTTCGCGCGGTTGACCCCCATGAGAAGCGGCCAGATCACCTGGCCCCCGTCGCCGGCCCCGATGCCCATCTTCACGTGGGTATCGGCGAACACGGTCTTCGGGCCCGCGACCATCACGTCACACAGAAGTGAGATCGTGGCCCCAAGACCCATCGCATAGCCCTGGACGGCGGAGACGATCGGCTTTCGTAGCTCGAGGAGGTGATCCACGATCTGCCGGGCCTCCTCGAGACTCAGCCCTGCGCCGCTGCCGGTCTCGCTGACGTTGGAGTCCGGGCCAAAGTCGCCCCCGGCGCAAAACGCGCGCCCGGCCCCCGCCAACACCACGACGCGTACTTCCGGATCGCTCTCCGCGTCGCGTGCGAAGGTGTTCAGCTCGTGGTGCATCACTCCGTTGACGGCGTTGAGACGCTCCGGCCGGTTCAGGGTGACGATTGCCACGCCGTTGGCCCGCTTCTCGATCAGCATCGCCTGGTAGTTGTCTTGATTGAGTGCCATCGCGCTTTTCTCCGAATTCAGTAACCCGTCTCCAATCATAACCTGTACCGGCTCGAAGCCGGGGCGTCGTGTGGGGTACGGTCGCGGATGAAGCTCATCCGCTGGTCTCCTGCAGCTCTCTCGCCACCCGCTCAGCGTGCCCCGCCGCGCCCATCTCGGTGTAGAGGCGGTGGGCTTCGCGGAGCTCGTGCTCGCGCGCTGCCTGGTCGCCCAGGACCTCCGCCAACTCGGCTCGCACCTCGAGGATGTGAGGCTCGAACGCGCGCGCGCCCGACTCGTCGACCCACTCGCTCGCCCGCGCGAGGCCTGCCTCGACATCCTCCCGCGCCGCGGGGCCGTCCACCGCGAGCAACGCACGCGCCAGCGCGAGCCGGGCGTCGATGCCATAGTGGATGCAGGGTTGACGCTCGGCGATGTCGACCGCCTCGCGCGCCAGCTCGAGAGCGCCCGCCGTGTTGCCGCGTTCGCGTTGCGCGACGGATCGGGTGCTGAGTAGGGGGACCACGAGCTCCTGCCCAGTGCCCGCCCCGCGAATGAGGTCGAGCGCTTCGGCGGCGATCCGATCTGCCGCCTCGAAGTTCTCCGCGAACCGCTCGGCGTGGGCGAGGGACCACCGGCCGACCACGCGCGAGAAGCTGTCTCCCACGCCCTCGAGGAGCTCTAGCGACTCGACGGCCGCGGCGCGAGGATCGGGCGCGCCGACGAGCACACTGCCCGCAAGGAGCGCGCACTGCCCAGAGGACCCGAGCGCCCAGCCCAGGTTCTCCGAGAGCCCGTGCTGCCGCGCCAGGCGGATTGCCTGCTCCAGGCGTTCGGCGGACTCGTCGAAGCGGCCGGCGAAGGCGAGCAACTGCGATGCATGCATGTGGCCCCAGGCGATGATGCCGAAGCCGACGGACCCGAACCCGGCGCGTGGATCGCCCGCGCCGAGCTCAACCGCCTCGTCAAACAGCGGCAGCGCTTCCGCCACGCGGCCCATGGCCCAGGTCGAGAAGGCGACGCCGAAGTGAACCAAGATCCGGTCCTCGCGACTCGCGTCCTCCGCGAGCAGCGCGCGGGCCGCGCGACTCGTCTCGTAGTGGCCTCGCAGGTCTCCCGTCAGCGTAGCCATGCTCGTGTTCTCGGAGGCGAGCAGCGTGGCCAGGGCCGTGTGATCCCCGAGGCGCTCCGCCAGCGCGCGGCCCTCCTCGCCGAGCGCGCGGACCTCGGCTTCGGAGAAGTCCAGCCTCCAACCTCCGAGCTGCAGGATCGCTCGGCAGGCCAGCAGACACAGCCGCGCGATCTCGTCGTCCTTGCCGGCGAGCGGCGTGCCGAGGTCGCGCACGATCTGCCAGTGCCGGACCGCGCCTACGGGATCGCCGCGGATGATCCACTCGGCCGCCCGGCGCTGCCAGCGCGCGGCCTCGCGGGGGTCGCCGGCCTGCTCCCAGTGGTGCGCGAGCAGGGCTGCACTCTCGTCGAGTCGGTCGGCGCGCGCCGCCTCGAGCGCACGGGCCGCCGCGACGTGCAGGCGGCGACGGCGGTCCGTGAGCTGGGAGCCGAGCGCAACCTCCTGGGTGAGCGGGTGCTTGAAGGCGTACTCGGCGATGGGATAGAGCGACTGCTCGTAGAGGAACTCGCCGCCCTTGAGCGATGTCAGCGCCTCGGTGAGGTCGCCGTGGCGCAGCTCGGCCACGGCCTCCAGGATCGGCCCGGGGAACTCCTTACCGAGTACGGCCGCCGCCTGCAGAACGTGCTTCTCGCGTTCGGGCAGGCGGTCGATGCGCGCCGCGAGCAGGCTCGTCACCGTGGCGGGGATCTCCAGGCTCTCGACGGGTTCGACCAGGCGGTAGGCGCCGCGCTCGCCCTCGAGCCTGCCCGACTCGATCAGCGTCTGCACCACCTCCTCGGTGAAGAAGGGGTTCCCCTCCGTGCGCTCGTGAATGCGGTCCCCCAGGCCGACCACACTCGGGTCATTACCCAAGAGGTCGTCGAGCAGCTCTTGGGTCGCCGCGGGTCCGAGTGGCGCGAGCGGAATCTGTCGGTACCAGGATTTTTGCGTCCAGTCCGCGTGGTACTCGGGCCGGAAGTTCACGAGCAGAAGCGCGTTCGCGCCGGGCACCGCATCGACCCACTCCTCGAGGAACCGCTCGCTGGTCGCGTCCAGCCAGTGCAGGTCCTCGAGGAGTGACACTCGGGGCTCGCCGTCGCCCTGCGCGGCGCGCCGGAGCACGCCGAAGAGACGACGCTGCCGCTCGTCCGGAGTCATCTCGAGCGAGGGGTTGTCGGGGTCGGGCGCCCCAAAGAGCTCGAATACGAGCGGCAGCGCGTCGCGGAAGCCCTCGTCCATCAGCAGCAGCCGCCCGGCGATCCGCTCGCGGACCGTTCGCGGATCGTCCTCGTCCTCGATCCGGAAATAGGAGCGGAACACCTGGAGCATGGGCAGGAACGGGATGTTCTTGCCGTGCGCGAGGCCGCGACCCTCGTGTACGGCGATCCCGCGCGTCCGGCAGCGCTCGAGGAACTCGAAGCACAGCCGGGTCTTGCCGGTTCCCGCCTCCGCGACCACGCCCACGACCTGGCCCCGCCCGGCGATCGCCTGCTCGAGCGCGCTCTCGAGCGTCGCCATGTCCGCGTCGCGGCCGACGAAGCGCGTCAGTCCGCGCACGCGAGAGACGTCGAAGCGCGTGCGGAGCGCGCTCGCGCCCGTGAGCTGGTGTACGCGCTCCGGCTCGTCGAGCCCCTTCACGCGGAACTCGCCGAGGTCGTCCAGCTCGAAGTAGCCGGAGACGAGCGCGGCGGTCGCGTCGCTCAGGTAGATGGTGTCGGGCGACGCCAGCTCCTCCATGCGCGCTGCGAGGCCGACCGTGACTCCCTGGGCCGTGTAGTCCATGCGCAGGTCGTCGCCGATCTTGCCGACGATCACCTCGCCAGAGTGAATGCCCAGACGGGTCGAGAAGGTGAGGCCGTGCTCGCGCTTCACTTCGCGCGCCTGCACGGCCAGGTCGTCGTGCAGCGCCAGTGCCGCGTAGCAGGCGCGCTGCGCGTGATCCTCATGCGCGATCGGTGCGCCGAACAGCGCCATGATGCCGTCGCCGGTGTACTGGTTGACAGTACCCTCGAAGCGGTGCACCCCGTCGGCGAGCACCTGGAAGAAGCTGTCCAGGATCCGGTGCCAGTCCTCCGGGTCGACCGATTGGGACAGCTCCACCGACCCCCTCACGTCCGCGAAGAGCACCGTCAACTGCTTGCGTTCACCTTCCAGGGCGGACTTCGACTGGAGGATCTTCTCAGCGAGGTGCTTGGGGGTGTAGGAGCGTGGATCGCGTTCCGGTCGATCCTTTGCCGCCTCAGAGGTACTGGCTCCGCACTGGTTGCAGAACCTGACGCCAGCCGGGAGCTCGGCGCCGCACCTCGGACACTGGACGGACATGCCTGCACCGCACTCGAAGCAGAAGCGCGAGCCGACCGGGTTCTCATGGCCGCAGCTCGGGCAGATCACGCGCATACTCTACGCGATCCAGGTTCGTAGGGAGCGCCCTAGGGCCCGCTCGAGACCTCTCGCGGCGACCCGAAAACCTCTGTTGTCGGGACGTCCAAATGCGCCTCAGAAGTCGGGTCGCGTGTCTGGTCGGAGTGCGTCTGGATATGTATCTGGCAGATTAGGAGGTTTGAGCGGTTGAGGCTGGGTTCGATTCCCGCAGCTCCGGGCTATACGGGGACGACCGCTACGGCCTCGACCTCGATCAGGATGCGCGGCTGGAAGAGACTCTGCACACCGACCAAGGTTGCGGCCGGTGACGACTCGTGATCCTTGAATACGAGGCCCCATCCAGCGAAAGCGTCTGCCATCTTCTCGGGTGAATAGTCGACGACGAAGATCGATATTTTCACGACGTCGGACGGCTTGGCGCCCGCTGCCGCGAGACGCTTCTCCAGGCCCGCAAAGGCTTCGATCGACTGGCTCTTCAGATCGGCCGACTCACCGACCTGTCCCGACACGTATATCGTCCTCGCACCGCCGGAGTCGACGTACACGACCTGGGCGAAGCTCGGGTCGGGGGAAACTTCAATGCGGGAGATCTTCAAGGGGCTCTCGTGTGAGTCGGCCCACGCCGAGTCTTCCGGGGGCATGGCGAAGGCGACTGCTAGCGCTCCCACGAACAGAAGCGCCTGAGTTGCTCTGATCACGTCACTTCCTCCTCGCTCCCGCGGTCGGCCCGCGCGAGCCTGTGAACTTCGCAACCTATACGATCTGTCGGGCAGCGTAAAACGGGTCGGCTAGTAGCTCGGCTACGTCTATCCGCCCCTGTCGTCCCCGATGCGCACGCCCTCTACGGAAGGCACCGGCCCGCCTCCCCGGTTGTGCCCGACGGAGCGATTGTGAGAACCTCGGCTCCCGGAGCCGCCGACGGCTCGACTCGAGAGAAGTCGCAATGGACCTGGGGTACAGGGTAGAGCACAAGGAGTTCTGTAAAGAGGTGAGGGCATTCCTCGCGGAGAACTGGCCTCCGAAGGGATGGAGACCGAGCTCTCGCGAGCTGAGCAGGTCTATCGCTTTCTCGAGAAAGCCACCGGAGCCGGCTGCCTGCTCTACTTGGTTCTGCTCGTAGTGCAGCCGAACCAGGTCCATGCGCAGCAGTCAGCGTTCCACGGCGAGTGGCGCAGCTACGGCAGCGACAAAGCGAACACCAAGTACACGCCGCTGGAGCAGATCGATCGCGACAACGTCGGCAAGCTTAGCGTTCTCTGGCACCGGCCAGCCTTGGATCCAGGGATCACCGAGAGGTTTCCTGACCTGAATCCATCCAACGTCCTCCAGGCGACGCCGCTCATGATCGGCGGCGTGCTCTACGCCTCGAACAGCGTCGGGTGGTGGAAGCGCTCGATGCCGGGACCGGCGAGACGCTCTGGATTCAGGAACCGCTCTACGAGGGCTTTCGGGGCATGGCCGGGCGCAGCACCCGGGGGGTCGGCCACTGGAGCAGCGGTTCGAGCCAGCGAATCTTCTCGGTGCGCGGCGACTATCTCCTGTCGATGAGCGCGGAGACGGGGAGCCTCGTTCGAGACTTCGGCGACGGCGGCAAGGTGGACCTGAGGAGAGGCGGCCCCCCTGAGCCGTTTCCCGCCGGCGGGACATCCGGCCCCATCGTCGTGGGCGACGTGGTCATCGTCGGCGGCGCCGGCGCCGGCAGCGATTTTCCGGTGGTGAAAGAGGGAATTCCGGCGGAGGATATCCGGGCCTATGACGTGCGAACGGGCCGTCTGCGCTGGACCTTCCATGTGATGCCGCAGCCGGGAGAATTCGGATTCGAGACATGGGAAGACGACTCCTGGAAGATCGGCGGGGCCATCGGCGCTTGGCCGCCCCTCACCGTGGATGAGGAGCTGGGCTACGTCTATCTGCCGCTGTCCTCTCCCATGCACAGCTTCTACGGCGGCCACCGGGTGTAGGTCGCGCGCGCGGTGACGAGGAGGAGGGGACGGCCACCCGTGCCGATCCGCTCGACGGCGTCGACGAGTTCCCACGTCGTAGTGATGACGTCGTCGGAATCGCTGGAGGCCTTCATCAACGCGGTCGACCCGTCGTGTTTCAACAGCCAGAGAACGCTCAACGAGTCAGCCCCTGAAACCTGATAGACTCCGGGGGCTTAGACAATTGAGCTACCGGTTCGGCGTTTGCTTGAACTACATCCGACCGCGCTGCCCGGCGCAACAGTCAAGCGGAGACCGCGAACACGTTTGTTCGAGCGGCGCTAGTGTTACGCCGCAGCGGTCGTACAAAGATCCGCCGATCACGTCGTCGGCAGCTGTAGCAGGCCGTCGTAGGCACTAAGGATACTGCCGTCGGTGACCGGTGAGGTATTGAGTAGCAGCATGTCGTCCACGACCCCGTTGTAAGCCGCGACGCGCTTGCGACAATCATCGAGGGTGCCGGCGATAACTAAGCGGTCGATGCACTCGTCCGGGATCGAAGCCACGGCACCTTCCAGGTCGCCGGCCGGCATCAACTTCAGCAGCGCGTCGGCGGCGCTACTAAACCCTTGTTCGCGCATGGTGTATTCGTAATACGGGTGCGGCAGTGGGGCGTATAGATGGCAAATAGCTTCACGCGCGGCGCGACGCGCGCGCTCGCGATCGTTGTCGACCGCAATTAGGGACACTGCGGTCCAGCCGAGAGCGGTCGGATCGCGATCGACCTCGGCCGCCGCCACGGCCGCTTGTGGCTTCAATACCTCGCGTAGATAATCGGCAGATAAGGTCGCGCCGCCGCCGATACCGTCGGCGACCTGCGCCGCGACTCGCATCATGCGCGGGAACACGGCAGCGAGATAAACGGGGTAGGGCGCCGCTATCGGGTCGACCGCTGCGGTCCAATCCATGTGGTGGATATCGCCGTCGAAGCTAAGGTGTTCGCCGAGTCGCGTGCGCGCCATTTGCCGTAGCACAGTGACGTATTCGCGCATTTTCGTCAGCACGCGCGCGTGAGCGATCCCTTGCCATTGTTCGTTAATAACTTGGTTGCCGCCGCCGACCCCAAGCATTAGGCGCCCGCCACTGAATTCGTTGAAGTCGATCGCCGCCATGCCGGTCATCAAAGGGCTGTGACCATAGGCATTCAAAATGTAAGGCCCAAGCCGGATGGTGTTTGTGGCCTCCGCCATCGCAGTTAGCGGCACCCAACCGCTGCGCCACGCTTCGGCCATACACACGCAGGAGAAACCATTGCGCTCGGCGCGTTCGGCGATTGTCGTCAATTCGCGGATCGTGGCATCGCGACCGGTGAACAGGAGACCGAGTTTCATCGTGTTGCAGCCCCTTTTGTGACCGAATGTCCGCGGGCGCTTGAGTCTTCGGGTTCGCGGGCAATGGCTATAAGGCCATCATCATTAACCGAGACCGAAGCCAATGTCGAACCCGTCATGACGATTCGCTGAGACCCGAGGGATGAGCGTTGTCCGGCCGCGCGAAACCCGCGACTCAGACGAGCAGGTGCGAGAGAAGATCACGGGACGGCTCCTGCGTCTGGAGCGGTCCTTCGAGAACGTCCTGCCGCTGGTGTTCGAGTTTCTCGGGGTGCCCGACCGTGAGCGTCTCTCGTCCTCGATGGATGAGCAGGAGACCGGGTACCAGCCACTTCAAGCCTTTGTGCGGCGGCGCTAGGATGAGGGTCGGGTCGGCGCGACCTGCCGCCCCAAGCCTGTAGAGCACCGCAGAGGAGACCCACGATGGATCTGACCGAGCTCGAAAAACGCATCACCCGCATCGAAGACATCGAGGCGATCAAACAACTCAAGGCGCGCTACTGCGAGATCTGCGACGACCTCCACAACCCCGACCGGGTGACTTCGGTCTTCGCCGAAGACGGCATCTGGGAGGGCGCCGACTTCGGCCAGGCCAAGGGGCACGCGGCGATCCGCGAACTCTTCGCCGACTTTCGCAAGAACTTCAGCTTCTCGCAGTACAACATCACGAATCCCATCATCGAGGTCGACGGCGACCGCGCCACCGGCATCTGGTACCTCTCGGGCCCGTGGACCACCGCCGAGAACGGCGAAGAGACGTGGATGGCGCTTCGCTACGACGACGACTACGTGAAGATCAATGGCGAGTGGAAGTACCAGCACCTGCGCGTCGAGCTCCGCATGACCGCCGACCGCTAGGCCTACCCCGGCTCTTCTTTCCTCGCCAGGAAGAGCTGATGAAACGCATTCTCGACTGGGAGTTTCTCGAAGTGGACGAACCCCGCTTCTAGGGCCATGCCGCGGGCGGTGTCCTCCCCCACGACGTTGCCGAGCCCCTCGCCCCCGTGGGCCAGGGACACCGTCATGCAGTGCATCGCGCTCGTGCCGTAGAGCAGCCTCCCCTGGGGATTCAAGTTGTCCTCGATCCGATCCGAGACCACGTTCGCCTCCGACCACAGCAAGGCGCCGTCCGACCTCAGGGCTCGACAGATCCCGACCAGAGCGCCGCGCGGGTTCACCATGTCGTGGATGCAGTTGAAGGCCATGACCAGATCGAAGCGCTCGGCGTGTGGAATCTGCTCTGCGGGAGTGAGCTCGAACGACACGCGCTCCGACACCCCCGCCTTCGACGCCCTCTCGCGGGCCCGGACGATCGACGTCTCGTCCACGTCGTAGCCCACGAAGAGCGACGCGGGGTAGGCTTCGGCCACGGGCACGAGGGCCTGGCCCCCTCCGCAACCCACCTCGGCCACCCAGCCGCCCGACTCGACGCGTCGGTGCACGTCTCCCAGGATCGGGATCCACTCACTTGCCACGTCTCGCTGGTAGCCGGGGGAGAAGAGCCGCTCGATGGCCTGGCTGATCTCGGGCCCGAACGCCGAGAAGCCGACTCCGCCTCCGTTCCGGAAGGCGTCCATCAGCTGCGGGACCTGCTGGACACAGGCCTGGGCGTACTGGAAACCGCCGCCGAGGAAGGAGGCTCCTCCCTCGTCGGCCAATACCATGACTTGCTCCGGTGTCATCGCGAACGTCTGATCGGACGGGTCGTACTCGATGTACAGGCCTGCGGCGAGGGCGGCTGCCCACTCCCTTACGTAGCGCTCATCGAGCCCCGTGCGGTCCGCGAGCCCTTGTGAGGTCACCGGTCCGGCGTCCGCCAGCGCGCGGAACATCCCCAGCCGATCGCCGATGTACGCGAGGGCCACAATGTGCGCGCCACCCCAATCTTGAAGCACGTGTGCGGCAAAAGTGTTGACGGCGGCGGGGTTCGCGGGGTTCTCGGTCATGGGTCCAGATCCCTCCTCAAAGCTACCTTGGCGAGACGCTCTTCACAGACTTCATGATCTCGATCTCGGACACGTCTGCACTCCTCACGCTCGCCAGCGCCGGCAGGTTAGCAAGCGCGAATTCAATGGCGTCGATTACTGCGCTCTTGCCTGAGCCACTAGGCCCTGAGCTGGCGAAGGTCTTCTGCTGAAAATCGAGATCGAGCTTCTGGGCGATGCCCCTCGCCCACTCGATATTGACAGATTCGAGCTTGATCATTTGACCTCACCGCCTACGGGTGGCGAGAATACCTCCACGAGGTCATCGGGTTTGAGCTTCTTCTTGGCCAAGAACAACGTTCGATGCCCCTCGACCATCGCTGGAGTGACGTTCGGGGACTTCTTGAGCTTGTCGAGGAGCGCCTCAGCGATTTCTTCCTGAAGCTTCGCCAACTGCGCACTCCTCTAGACGGATTGAGGTGTGGACAACAGACGGTCGATCGTCCCAAGTTCGAATGCTGCCCCCGATTCGATCCCGAAGCGCCAAGGCCGTGCCCCGGTCACGGAGCTTCCCGCCCCGATCCGAAGCAGCAACGCCCCGGGATCCGTAACGACCCCGGGGCGTTAGCGTGGTAGCGGGGTAGGATTCGAACCTACGACCTTCGGGTTATGAGGGCGCTAGGGGAGGGCGCCCAACACCCCGAGACTTAAGAATCTCGGGGAGTTGTGCGATTGGTGGCTCGGCCTAAACGAGCCTAGACGGTAGGGATCGCTATCGCGATACTGTCCTGGTCGCCTCCAGCGCGGCGGCTCGCTCCCTGTGCGGTACGGCCCCGTAAGTAGCTGACCTACTGTGACTTAAGGGCGACGCCTTATTACGTAGGCAAGTAGTCGTCCGCCTGCTGGCGTGGCAAGCGTGGTACAAAAGAAAATCAAGGAGAATCGACATGAACAAGTCAATGTTTGCGGGGATTGGCTTTGCCGTCTTCGCAGTGTTCGTCCTGATGCTCGGAACGAAGGCTTTCGAGGCGAACAATGCCGGTTTCATGCAGGTCAAGCAGGCTTTCCCCTCGGGAACGCTGAGCGTGATCTCGGACGCCGGCTATTTCTGCCAGTGCTTCGGCACTCTCACCGAGTACAAGCAGGCTGGTACCTACGTGTTCTCGGACAACCCCGAGTCCGCCGCAGTCGGCGGTGAGACGCTCGCAGGGAACGCGATCCCGGTGCGCTTCAGTGACGGTGGTACGGCCCAGATCTCCGGTTCGGCTCGCTTCGACGTCCCCATCGACGAGAGCGGCCTGCTGAGGATCCACAACAAGTTCCGCTCCTATGGCTCCGTCGCCAATGGCCTGCTCAAGCCGGCCATTCGTGAGGCGGTGGTACTGAGTGGGGCACTGATGACCTCCGAAGAGTCCTACTCAGGTGGGAAGGCCGAGCTTTCCCAGCTCGCTCTGGACCAGCTCCAGAACGGGATCTACCTGACGGAGTCCGAGGAAGTCGAAGTCGTGAACTCGATCACCAGTCAGGTCACGACTCAGCGGATCGTTCGTGTCAAGCTCGATGAGGACGGCAACCGAATGCGCAAGTCCAACACTCTCGCCTCCTACGGGATCGAGGTGACGCAGCTGTTCTTCCCGGATGACTTCGCCTACGAGACGAAGATTCTGGAGCAGATCGGCAACGTGCGAGATGCGCAGATGAAGGCCACTGCGGCCTTCGCTCGTGCGGAAGCTGCGGCTCAGGACGAGAAGACGGCTGCTGCTGAAGGTCGAGCGAATGTGGCCAAGGCTCGAGCTGCTGCCGAGGTGGAGAAGCAGAAGGCCGTGACCGCCGCCGAGCAGGCGCGAGACGTGGCCGTCCTGGCCGCGGAGGCCCGCAAGAAGGTTGCGTCCGAGGACGCGCTGGCAGCTGCCGAAGAGAAGCGAGCCAACATCCTGCGGGGTGAGGGTGAAGCTGCTCGGAAGAAGCTGGTCATGGCAGCCGACGGTGCTCTCCAGCAGAAGCTGGCCGCCTACGTCGAGACCCAGAAGGTCTGGGCCGATGCGTTCGCCAAGCGCAACGTGCCGACCACCGTCTTCGGTGGTTCCGGTGCGGGTACGAGTGGGGACTCCGATGCCGCCGCGTTCATGCAGATGATGACTGTGCAGGCCGCGAAGCAGCTATCAGTAACGACCGGCATCGGTGGTGGGCCCTGAGCGTCTCTACCTCTCTACCATCGGGCCCCTAGAGCTCTGGCTACGACGTGGACCGTCGGGTAGATAGCTCGAAGGTCGGGGCACACAACCGCTCGCCACAGAAGTGTTTCGACCTGCGATAGGGGTCACCGCTCATGTATCAGAGGCGGCTTCGCCGGCACTATGCCGGCAGGCTGGCGATCGCGTTGATCTCGATCAGCAGGTCCGGGTGGGCCAGACGGCTCACCTCTACGAGCGTGCTGGCCGGGAGCTCCCCGCTGAAGTACTCCTGCCGGACCTCCTGGACCGCAGCGAACTGGCTGATGTCGGTGACGAAGACCGTGACGCTCGCGATGTCCTCGACACCGGCCCCGACGGCCGCAACCGCGGCTTTCAGATTCTCGAGCGTCTGCCGCGTCTGCGCCTTGATGTCCCCCGCGCCGACGATCTGCCCATCGCGGTCGATCGCGACCTGTCCCGCGATGAAGGCGAGCCGTCCGGCGGGAACGACCGCCACCTGAGAGTAGGCCCCGGCAGGAGCGGGGACTCCGGCGGGATTGAACGCTTGCTTGGGCATGGTCAGTCCTCCCTGGTGCGATGGGCGATCCGGATCGGTCTCATCGTACCGCCCCGCAGCGCGTGGGAGCGACTCCATCTTGCTAGGCTCCAGCCGATGTCCCGACCCGAGCTCCGGGGACTGGCCACGTGCGTGAGCGGGCCAGCCGTGTAACGTCGCGTCATGGCACGGCGGCGACATCCGCGAATCCTGATCGGGGCCCTAGGTTCTGCTCAGATCGTGTCCTGGGGCACGACCTACTACGCGTTCCCGCTGTTCGTGCTGCCGATGGCGGAATCCCTCGGATGGTCTCTCACGCTCCTGAACGGCGCTGCAACGGGCGGCCTGCTGGTAACCGGTCTCTGTGCCTATCCAGTCGGCGCACTGATCGATCGTCACGGCGGCCGCTACATCATGGCCGCCGGCTCACTGAGCGCGGCCGTACTGCTGGCGTTGTGGTCTACGATCGCCGATCCATACGCGTTCTACGGGATCTGGCTCGCGCTCGGCGTGTGCATGGCGGCCATCCTGTACGAACCCGTGTTCGCGGTTCTGACTCAGCACTTCGGCACAGACGCGCGACGAGCCATCACGGCGCTCACTCTGATCGCGGGATTCGCCGGAACGGTCTTCATCCCGCTCATCGAGACCCTGATTGGTTACCTGCCGTGGCGCCGCGTCCTGCTCATACTCGCCGCGTTCAACCTCGCGATCTGCGTCCCCATTCACTGGTGGGTCACTCCGGAGAGGCGACCGGCTTATCCGAAGCTCGACGAAGGAGACGAGACAGCCGGGAATTCGAACCAGAGCCCGATGCGAGAGCGGCTGGGCAACCCGGTGTTCTGGGGACTCGCCGCGTGGTTCACGGCCTGGTCCGCCACGACCTCGGGCGTGATGTTTCAGATCGTTCCGTACCTCAAGTCGATCGGCGTAGACACCGCGAACATGCTCATCGCCGTCGCCCTGGTCGGCCCGATGCAGGTGACGGGCCGTGTGATCATGATGCTGTTCGGCGAGCGCGCGCGCACAGTGATCGTCGGCGCCCTCGCCACCCTCCTGCTGCCCGCATCGGTCTTGAGTCTGATCTTGTTGCCGCCAGAGCTACGCTGGCTCGGCGTGTTCGCCGTGGGATTCGGCATCGCCAACGGAATCCTCACCATTTTGCGGGGCGTCGCCCCGGCCGAGTGGCTTGGGCGAGAGCACTACGGAAAGCTGATGGGCGCCATAGGCGCACCGATGATGGTCGCGGCAGCACTGGCGCCGGCCGCAACCGCCACGATCTGGTCGAGGACGGGCGATCCAGTCGCAATGCTGTGGCTTGTTTTCGGGGTCTCGCTGATCGGAACCGCCGGATTCTGGTTCGCCGCCCTCGCCCGAGCCCGCTCGAGCTCGCATTCCCTCTAGCTCCTGGCCCCGATCGGGAGAGCTGCGGCCATCCTCTCGGTCCCGGGATTCAGACCCGCTTCAATTCTCGCCCTTGGGGCCGCAAATTCCTCGTTCGGGGGGCTTCAAATCCCATTGGAGCCGTATTCCGGAACGGGATTCCCTGGGGGGGACACCTCCCTATTGAACAGAACGCGGGATTATCGGAACCAAACGCCCGCTTGAATCGCCTATGCTCGGCACTAGGCCGAGCTCAGACGAGAACCCACCGATGTCAAGCTTCCTCAAAGTGCGTCTCGGCGTGATGATGTTCGTGCAGTACATCGTCTGGGGGTCGTGGTATGTCACGATGAATACCTACCTGACCCAGGAACTCGGATTCACCGGGTTGCAGGCGGGCGCGGCGTTCGCCACTGTCTCGATCGCAGCGCTGGTGTCACCGTTCTTCGTGGGCCTCGTCGCGGATCGATTCTTCGCGACCGAGCGCGTGATGGCGACGCTCTATGCCCTGGCAGCGGTTTTCATGTTCATGGCGGCGCAGGCGACCTCGTTTGCGGGCGTGTACGCGTTCTTGCTGTTGTTCTGCCTCTGCTACTTTCCGACAGTCGCGCTCAGCAATTCGATCACGATGCAGCAGGTGGCCGACGTCGCCCGTGACTTCCCGCCGATCCGTATGTTCGGCGCCGTCGGCTGGATCGTCATCAACAACGTCATCGGGGCGATGGGCGTCGAGGCGACCAACGTGCCATTCCTGTTCGGCGCCGGCGCCGCGGCGGTGATGTGCGTCTTTAGCCTGGTCGCACTTCCGCACACGCCGCCCCGTGCGAAGGGACAAGCGGTCTCCGTGCGAGAGATTCTTGGCCTGGACTTCCTCACCACGATGCTGAAGGATCGGGCCTACATCGTCTTCGTGATCGCGTCCATCCTGGCGTGCATCCCGCTGACGTTCTACTACTCGTTTGCCAATCCCTACCTCAACGAGGTCGGCGTGGTGAACGCTGCGGGGAAGATGACGTGGGGGCAGGTCTCCGAGACGCTGCTGCTTCTGGCGATGCCGGTCGTGCTCCGCGTCATCAACGTGCGCCAGGTGCTGCTGCTCGGCCTGTTCGCGTGGGCGCTGCGCTACTTCCTGCTCGCGGTTGGCAACGCCGACACGGGCATGTGGATGTTCTACATCGCCATTGTCGTCCACGGCATCTGTTACGATTTCTTCTTCGTCGCCGGTCACCTCTACACGGACCAGGTCGCGCCGGCGCATCTACGAAGCACGGCACAGGGGTTCATCACGTTCGTCACCTACGGCGTCGGGATGCTCATCGGGTCGTACCTGTCGGGTTACGCGCTCGACTATTTCTCGACGGCGTCCGCCACAGGTGAGCTCGTGCGCAACTGGTACGGCTTCTGGATCAGCTCGGCGATCCTCTCGGCTGCAATCTTCCTGGTAGTGTTTTTCTTTTTCCGGACCGGCGTGAAAATCCAGAAGGTGCAGGCGGCTGAGCACACGGGCGTACGCCTGTCGCGGCGGCCCGGCCGTGAAGTACTCCAGAGCACGCCAATCCAGATCTCAAGAAGCGCCTCCTCGCGCCAGCATTCGATAAGGTCTTCCGTTTTTCGCCAAGCGCCACCCTTTCGGTTGAGTCTGCGCTGCTGCGGCACGACGTTGGTCATCAGGTAACTGGCCTTGTACGCATCCTCGTTGTCATCCAGGTGGTTCGCCGGCACGAGGTGTCCACGGTCGTATTGGTTCTGCACACTCATCGGCCGCTTGTACGTCTGGGTCGACGTCTGCTGGCAGTCCTTAACATCCTTATCGATTCGAAAGCTGAGCTTCTCATCGATGTTGCCGGTGTCGGGTCCAATCTTGTAGTGCGCCACAACCGGGCCGCGCCGGCTACAGTCCATCCACAGGGTGAAGCCCGTATAGTCAAGTTGTACCAAGCCCTGCGCCGACGCCGGTGGTGCGAGCAGCCAGGCCGACGTCATTGTGATAGCGAGTGCCAACGCGCTTCTTGCCGCCTTCAATCGGTCCTCCTTCACTTCTGGAGCTGGCCCTACGGCCGGGCATGTCAGTCGAGGCCCTGCTTGGCCCTGCGCTGGGTAATCTTCCCCTCCTCACAACACACCTCTGATTCTACTGGCAGAACGCCAGATCCGCTCATCTGTTCGATATCGCCGCACTCCGACTCTCGGTGGACATGGAAGACCCGACACCTTTTCCGCCGCGCCGGTAAGTAACCGCTGAAGACCACCGAGGGGGTGGTCCGAGCGGAGACCGGACGCAATGGATCTGAACACCTTCCAGCCGGCGTTCCTGATCCAGATCGAGGGACAGGCGCTGTCGGCCGACATCACCGGCGAGATCACCTCGTTCGTCTTCGAGGACAACGAGGAGGAGCTCGACGTGATGGAGCTGTCCGTCACGAACCGCCATCTGCGGTTCGTCGACGATCCGCTCTTCCAGGAGGGCAACGAGATCGTCGCCCGCTTCGGCTACGTGAACGACCTCTCGCCGCGCAAGAAGGCGGTGATCAAAGACATCGACTACGACTTCCCGGAAAACGGTGACCCGAGGATTCGGCTCAAGGCCTACGACAAGGGCTTCCAGCTCGCCGGCAAGGAGAACCAGAAGGTCTGGCAGAAGCCCGCGCCCGGCATTCTCTATTCGGAGATCGCCGAGGAGATCGCCGCGGCCAACGGCCTGACGCCGGTGGTGACGCCCACGGTGGGCCGGCATCTGCGCGTCGTGCAGAGCAACGTCTCGGATGCCCGGCTCCTCAAAGACCTGGCAGCCAAGGCCCGCGACCGGGATTGCGATGGGGTGACCGGCTACGCCTTTTTCGTGCAAGACGACGGGCTGCACTTTCACCCCCGTACGCTGACACAAGTCCCCGCCACCGTCCTTGAGTATTTCACCGACCGGCAGGGCGTGCTCCGCTCGTTCCGCCCGTCCACTCAATCGCAAGGCGCCAAGGGCGCCGGCACCCAGACCCGGGCCGCCGGCGTCGACCCGCGCCGCAAGGCAGCCGTCGAGCATGCGGCCGACAACGAGAGCACGCCCGAGCGGCCCTCGCTCGGCAAACGCACTTATCTCGTGGACGGCAACACGGGCGAGGCCGCCTACAAGGAGCAGGAGTCCGGCCGCATTGTGCCGAGCTTCGAGCGCTCCGAAGGCTTTCACGAGGAGCCGCGCCAGGAGCCGGCCCAGGACCTGGCCGAAGGGACGTTCGCCGCAGCCGAGCTCCACCAGGTCGAGGCCGTGGCCATCACCATGGGCATCCCGGGGCTCCGGGCTAAGCAGAACGTCGAGATCAAGGGCGTCGGCGCGAAATTCTCCGGCGTCTATTACTGCCACGCGGTCCGCCATGTCATCGGCGAGGGCGGATACCACTGCGAGCTCAAACTCCGCAAGAACGCGCTCGGTGGTGGCGCCGGCGACAAATCGGTCGAAGCCCAGGGCCGGCGGAACGAGCAGGAAGCGCCCGCCGTTCCGAGGGAAGAGCCGCCTGCGATGGTGCGGATCGATGCCGACAGCGGCCGCCAGCTCCAGGGGGTCGGCCATGGGTGATCTGAGCCGCAACTTCTCGACGCACGAGTTCCGCTGCCCCTGCGGTTGCGACCGAGCCGAGATCAACCCCGCCCTGGTCGAGGCACTGCAAGAGCTGCGCGATCTGGCCGCCCGTCCGGTGCGGATCACGAGCGGGTATCGCTGCCCCGATCACAACCGGGCCAAAGGCGGCAAGCGCCGCAGCCAGCACCTGCTCGGCAACGCCGTCGACGTCGTGATCAATGGCCTCACCCCCGTCGAGATGTATTGCCTCGCCGAGAAGGTGGAAGCGTTCCGAAACGGCGGGCTCGCATCTATCCGAACAACGGAATCATTCACGTGGACGTGCGCGACGAGCACGCCCGTTGGGGTCGACTCGACGGGAAATACGTCTCGCTCGCCCAAGCCCTCGAACAAGCGACAGGAGACTCACATGCAACTGCTTGAACAGACCTTGACCTTCTTTTTCGATCACGCCGAGGTCCTGACGACACTCATCGTCAGCCTTATCGCGATCCTCAAGCTGACCTCGTGGGGCCGGGCCCAGTCGGCCGCGCTCGACGCGGTGATCGGCATCATCGAGCGGGTCGGCGACAAGAAGGTCAAGACCGACATCGCCGCCCGGGAGGGCCAGCTCAAGACGGGCGCCAAGGACGCGCTGCACTACGCCGTGTCCAAGGCCGATCCGAAGAAGAAAACCATCGGCGTGGCGACCCGCGTGGCCCAGGAAGTGCTGCGCGGGGTGCTGCCGCCCAAGAAGTAAGCCGCGAGGCCGAGTAGTGCTCGAGACCCAGGACCGTGAACACGAGGCGCGCTACAAGCACCGCTGGTACGGCAAGTACCGGGGCTTTGTGCGCGACAACAACGATCCCGAGCGGCTCGGCCGATGCCGGCTGGAAATACCGGCCGTGCTCGGCCAGGGCCGCGACAACTGGTCCGACTGGGCCTGGCCCTGCTTTCCCTACGGCGGCAACGAGGACACGGGCATGTTCCTCATTCCCGAGGAAGGCGCGTCGGTGTGGGCGGAGTTCGAGGGCGGACAGGTCCAGTATCCGATCTGGGCGGGCGTCTGGCTGGCCGGGAGCAACCCGGGCGAGCAGCCGGAGGAGTCCAAGCGCCTCTGCTTTGAGCCCACCTGCCACGACTGCGAGGACAAGGTCGAGCACGCCCGCGACCGCCGTGACGACCTCGAACACAAGAAGTATCACGGCCATCCGCCCTACACCTGCCCGCGGCGCAAGGTGCTGCTCAAGACCGAGACCGGCCACACCATCGTCGTCGACGACCGCGACGAGGAGGAGTTTCTCAAGATCATCGACCGCGCTGGGCAGATCATCCACATGGCCTGTCCGGTCAAGCGGGACATTCAGGTCGGCAACGCCCTTCGCCGCGGGACCCGCGACGCCGAACAGGGCGATGCGCTCGACATCGCCACCGACATCAAGGACCAGCGCGCAAGGGTCGAGATCACCGACCTCTGTCGTCAGTTCCTGCGGTTGGAGGCGTGGCAGGACCGCGAGAAAATCCACCTCCAGTCCTCGGACAAGACCCGCTCGCGCTGGCAGAAGATTCTGCTCGACACCACCAAGGGACGGGAGAAGCTCCATCTCTGGGGCCTGGGCGGCGCCCAGGAAATCCTCATCGATTCGACCGCCGGCGCGGAGATGATCCGGCTCACGGACAAGGCCGGCCAGGTGCTCATCCTCGACGCGGCAAAGAATCGCATCGAGGCACGGGATGCGGCGGGCAGCCGGCTGGTCATGGACGGCGCGCGGGGCAACGTCATCGTCCGCTCGGCGAAAAAGGTGCTGATCAACCCATGACCTGGAACCAAAAGGAGCTCGACGCGGGGTGTCGATAAGGAGTCTGAGAAATGGCTGAGTCGAATCCAGGGCAACCCTTTGACTGGGAGGCGAGCGAGCGATTGCTCGTGCGCACCTTCGAGGCCTGGCGCAGCGAGTTCCGCGGCATCCTGGCGGACCACCGCCGCGAGATTCAGTCGCGGCTCGAGAAGATCGAGCGCGAGATCGAGAAGAAGTCGGACAAGGAAACGGTGGAACTGCTGGTGCACAGCGTCCAGGAGGACCTGCGCCGGCATGCCGACGACATCAAGACCCTGGAGTCCGGACTCGCCGACAAGATGGGGGTCGAGACCATGTGGAAGGTGGTCGGCCTGGTGCTGACGCTGGGAGCCGCCGTCGGCGGTCTCGTGAGCTTCGCGATCAATAACATGGCGGGGAACTAACGATGGCGAGACCGCAAGCCCGGCTCGGTGACCGGTCCAACCACGGCGGGGTGATCGTCAGCGGCGCCGAGCGCACCCTGGTCAACGGCAAGCCGGCAGCCCGCATGGGCGACAAGCACGACTGCCCGATACCCGGTCACGGCACCACCCCCATCGTCAGCGGCAGTCCCGACACCGAGACCGAAGGCAAGCCCAACGCGCGGGTGGGGGATGCGGCGGCCTGCGGCGCCCGCATCGTGACGGGGAGCCCGGACACCCATGTCAACTGAGCAGAAATTCACCGAAGCCGTGCAGCTGCTCGCCGCCGGTCTCGGCATGACGGATGCCGAGGACACACCGTATCTGAGCCAGATCCACGACCGTCTGGACGAGATCAAGACTTTGCTGCAACAGAGCCACGAGGCTTCGGAGGCGATCCGCGCCGAAGCCCAGGCGGTGCTCGATGCCCATGCCGAGAGCGCCCAGGACTACCTGCAACAGATGGACGAGCCCGCACCGGCCGACTTCCATCCCTTCGCCTCCGCGCCGGAGGGCACCACGGTGCGCGATCTGGCAGATGGAGGGCGTCTTTTCACCTTGATCGATGCGGCGATGGTCCGGGTCAGCGCCGAGGGCGGACTCACCTTCATCGGCGAGGACGGCGCGGCCGTGCCGCTGGAGCCGGCCCGTGGCGGCATCGTTCATCTGCCCGACGGCCGGGAACTGACCCTGAAGCCCGAGGCGATCCGCGTCACCCATGAAGCGGCCGGCATCGAGGGACTCCCGTTCGACATCGATCCGGTCGAGGTGGCCGACGGCCGCTACCGGGTGGAGCTGCTGGGCGGCATCCGCCTCGACGTGTCCCACCGCGAACGCGTGGCCGTGATCGGCAATGTGGACGGCACGGTGGACATCGTCGGCCTCACCCGCATCGACGGGATCGGCGAGGAGGTCGAGGCGCGTCCGGTGCCAGGCGGCGCCAGAGCGTTCGCGGCGATGACAAGCGGGCACCGGGGGATCGTCGAAGCCGACGGCACGATCCATCTCACCACGGCGAGCGGCCTCGACCTCGTCATCCGGTTTCCCGAAGGAGACCAGCCGGATCAAGCCGCCGGCCCCGACGATCCGCCGACCCTGCTGTGCGAGGAGCGCGACTGATGGCGCTCGACATCCTGGGCAAAGGATTGGGGTTCCCTTTCCGCTTTGAAGGCCGCTCCGGAGGGGCGCAGGTGTCCTCGGCCACCAGTAACGAACACGAACACATCCGCGAGAGCATCGTCCAGATTCTCGGCACCAGCCCGGGCGAGCGTTTCATGCGTCCAGAATTCGGCTCTCGTCTGAAATCTCTGGTCTTCGAGGCCAACGACGAGGTGCTCAAGGGCTTGATCCGCCATTACATCGTCGACGCGATCAAGCAGTGGGACAAACGCGTCGTCGTCACCGCCGTGACCTTCGACCCCTCTCCCCAGGAGATCGACCGCCACGTGCTGCCGGCTCGCATCGCCTACCGCGTCATTCAGACCCAGGTCGAGGGCAACCTGATCTATCCCTTCCATCGCGAGCCGCAGCAGGGGCCCACGACCCAAGTGCCCGCCCTCCGACAAATCACCGTCGTCGCCGGTAAGTAACAAACGGGTTTTTTCACCCGGTCCGGGAAGCCCCGGTTCCCTTGGCCGGAATTCGGTTTACCCCAAGACCGGCGGTTGAACACGAGATGGGTCGAGCGAGCATCGCCTACACGAACAAGGACTACGACTCCCTGCGACGGGAGCTGCTGGGTCGAGTGCCGCAGCTGACGGACCGCTGGACGGACTTCAACGCCTCCGACCTGGGCGTCGTGCTGCTCGAGCTCTTCTGCGGGGTCGGCGACATGCTGGCCTATTACCTGGACGCCCAGGCGGCGGAGGCTTTCCTGCCGACGGCCCGGCAGCGCCAGAACGTCATCCAGCTCTGCAAGCTCATCGGCTACCGCCTCGATTCTCCGGTGGCCGCAACCACCACGTTGCGGTTCTCCCTGGCCGCACCCCTCGAGGCCGATCTCGTCATTCCCGCGAGGACGCGGACTAGCGCCCGTCTGGACGACAGGGACCTGGAATTCGAGACGGTCGAGGAAGCCATCCTCCCCAGGGGCCAGCTGAGCGTCGAGGTGGACGCGCGCCAGGGACGCCGCAAGGAGGACGCCTTCACCGGCGCCGGGGAGCCGAACGCATCGTTCCCGCTCACCGGGACCGAGATTGCCCAGGGCAGCCTGCGGGTCCTGGTCGGCGGGCAGGCCTGGCGGGAGGTCCAGCACTTCCAGGACAGCGGCGGCGCGGACGAACACTTTCAGATCGAGACCGACGGGCTGGACCGGACGCGGATTCTCTTCGGTGACGGGGTGCGCGGCGCAGTCCCCACGGCGGACGCCGCGATCCGTGTCGAGTACCTCGAGACCCTGGGCGCTGGCGGCAATCTCGGCGCCGGGATCGTCACCGAACTTTCGGGTCCTATCCACCAGGACGGCGAACCGGTGGCGGTCGCTGTTACCAATCCGGTTCCGGCCACCGGGGGCGCGGACCACGAGAGCGTGGAGCACGCCCGCCGGCAAGCGCCGGCCGAAGTGCGCGCGGTCTGGAAGGCACTCACCAAGGACGACTACAAGGCGCTGGCCGAGGGCTATCCCGGCGTGGCCAAGGCCCAGGTGCTGGACGTCAACGACTGCGCCAACATCCGCTACTACCAGGTCAACCTGGCGGTCGCGCCCCGGGGCGGCGGACCGCCCTCGGCGCTGCTGAAACGCGACCTCGCCGCGTTCCTGGAATCGCGCAAGGTCATCACCATCGAGATCAACCTTTTCGAGCCGGTCTACCGGCCGGTCTCCATTGACGCCGACATCCACGTCTACTCAGGCGAAGATCTCGACCTGGTGCGCCGCCGGATCGAGCAGGCGCTCGCCGACTACTTCGACTTCGAACACATGGACTTCGGCCGGGCGGTGCCGTCCTCGGACCTGATCGCCCTACTCGACGGCGTGCGCGGCGTGAGCCACGCGCATCTCTATGCGCCGGCGCAGGACGTCGAGGTTGGCGCCGCGACCATTCCCGTGTTGGGCGAGGTCCGTCTGGATGTCCGGAGGGCCGCCTGATGGCTCCCTACTTCGAGAAAAAACTCGTCGAGCTGCTGCCGCCCTTATACAAGGAACGCGACGAGACCGGCGACCTCGAAGCGTTCTTGGGCATTCCGGCCACCGTGCTCGACGAACTCAAGGAACGCATCGACCGCTTTCCCGACCTGTTCGACGTAGACCGCTGCGACGCGCGGTTTCTGCCGCTCCTGGGTGAGGTGGTCGGGCACCGCTTCGACCGACAAGCCGACGCCGAGAACCAGCGCCGCGAAATCCGCGAGGCCATCGAGATCTATCGGCGCAAGGGGACGCTCCCGGCCATCGGCCGCGCGCTCGCCGATCACGGCTGGAGCGGGCGTATCGAGGAAACCTTCCGCCAGGCGCTGCGACTCAATCGCCGCGGGGTAGTGGGCCGCTCGAAGCTGCCCGGACGGGTCCACAGCCTTGGCGCGTACCGCCTCGCAAGCGACACGGTCACCCCCGGGCTCCGGGACCTCTTGCGGTTCCATCATCCCGCCGGCACGCGGGTGTTCTTCCGGCAGTGGCTCGCATTGCTGCTGTCGATGGAGTCTGAGGTCCAGGTTTTTTCGAAGGAACGGGTGCGGCGCATCGGATTCGGGCATCTGCACGAGACCTTCGTCGTCGGCAACAACGTCCTGAACGGAAGCCATCGCCTGACGCGCACCGTGAAGACCTGGGAGCTGTGGTGGGTCACCGCCGGCACCACGCTCCTGCACGAGGTAGCGCGCGCCGGGGTGTCGATCCGACGCTGGCATGGGCGCAATCCGAGATTCCAGCTCAATGGTTCCGCCCTCAACGCCGAGCAGCTGCCGAACGTGTGGATCAGCGAGCGCAAGCTCGCCGTCTGCTGCGTCGTCGAGACCCGGTCGAGGCCGACCCCGGCCGTCACGTTCATCCGACTGGGCGGTCAGGATCTGAACCGCGCCCGCCTCAATCGATCCGCGCCGGCTTGCACCGTCGTGTTCCGCCAAAAGGACGACTACGCCGAAGCGCGGGCGGGCTTCGCGGCCGCGGCCAATCTCTTCACCGTCACCCAGTGGCCGGCCCCCGCTTAAGGAGGATTCAGGTGGCCATTCATCTCTACGAGGACAGCGCGCTCACCCAGCAGATCTCCGAGGGCGATCTCTCGAACCCGGACAATGACACCTACAACGGCACGGATGGGGAAGCGAAGGACAAGGAGCTGTTCCTCGCCAACGAGCAGACCACCCTGGCTTCGGCTCTGGCCTCGGGCGCGACGTCGGTCTCGCTCGCCGCCGCCCGGTTCGCCAACGACGAGGTCATCATCATCGGCAGCGAGCAGATGTTGATCACCTCCGGCGGCGGCACCACCACGCTCACCGTCACGCGCGGGCACGCCAACACGACCGCCGCCGCGCACAGCTCCGGGGCGGTTGTCTACTCCGGCTACGACTACACCGATCTGGTGATCGAGCCGGTCGACGAGACGGGCGGCGACGAGAGCGATTGGTACAAGCTGTCGCTGACCGAGGCGGGCCTGGAATCGGCCACAGCGGGCGCGTCGCTCACCGTGGGCGACAAGGACCATGACGACACCACTTCGATCTGGCGGCGCTGCACCGTGCCCGCCTCCACGGCCGTGCAGAACAAGATCGGCCTGAAGCTCAGGATCACCGGCACCGAGAACCCGATTGAGTAGGGGGCCAATGAATGAAGACCGTCCAAGGGGAGCTGAAGCGTGAGCACGAGCATCTAGCGGGAGGCGGACGCGGCGGTACGCGTCGTCGCGCCGGTGTCCATCGAGGCGGCTATCGCCGCCCGGGTCATTCGGGAACTGGATCAACGCGCCGACGGCGGGCAATGGGTCACGCGGCCGATCCATTTCGAGGGCGACCTGGAGCCGCGCATCCACGGACTGGTCTCAATCCGCGGCGATGCCAAACAGCGGATCACCGCAAACGTGACCCGGTCCTCGGATGGCCGTCAGTGGGTGGTCCGACCCGAGGTTCGGGCGGCCGACACCCGGCAAGCCGTCTCGATGGTGCTGGCGGCGGCTGTGGACAGCCGGCAGTGGGTCGTGGCGGGACGCGAGTCGGTGCTGGACTGCCACCAACGCGTCCTCGGCAAGGTGGCGCCGGACGCGGCGAGCCGGCAGACGGTCTTCGCCGTGCTCATCCGCGAAAGCCACCGCATCCGGGTCTGAAGGAGCGATTCGCATGTCCCTCGGATTGATCGTCACAAGCGGCCGCATCCTCACCGCCAAGCTTCTGCTGGGCGAGCCGGTCGAAGGCATTACCCACTGCGCCATAGGCGAGGGGGACGCGACGTTCACCGACCCGCTCAATCCACCCGCGCCGGACATCGATCAGCGGGCGCTCAAGAACGAGCACGCCCGCAAGCGCTTCTACAAGCGCACCTTCCTCGAGGAGGACGCCCAGGGGCCGCTGATCGTGAACGGCGTCCACTACCTCGAGACCGTCGGGGAGACCCGGACCCTCGGCGTCTACTTCCGTTTCGAGGAGAGCGAGGCCAACGGCATCACCATCCGCGAGTACGGCTTTTTCGGCGGCAACGTCGCCTACGTGGACGGGCATGACGCGGACTACGCGGCCGGGGGCGTCCATCACCCCGACACCAATCCGGCCGGTGAGGTGCTCAACGCCGGCTACCTCTACGAGGTCAAGAACATCCCCGACTTCAGCAAGATCTCCGACACGCGGGTGGAGCTCGTCGGGATCATCAAGATCTAGGAGAAACACCCATGTCCATCTCGCGCGACACCTTCAACCCCGAGGCCAACTACAAGCGGGTGCGCTATCACCAGGACCGCGACCTGCTCGACTCCGAACTCAATGAGCAGCAGGACATCCTGCATCGCGAGCGCAAGAAGATCGCCGACCAGCTCTTCAAGGAAGGCTCGGTGATCCGTGGCCTGACCGTGTCGATCACCGGCAATGTCCTAAGCGTGGCCGATGGGCTCGTCTACATTGAAGGTTCCGTCGAGCAGGTGCCGGGCGCGGTCCTCACCTACGATCCGGCCGTCGATGTGGGCGCGGACTACGTCTACGTCGAGCTCTTGAAATACAACTACGGCCTCAACCACGACGCCGCGCTGATCAACCCGGCCACGGGGGAGCCGACCGCCGAGCGTGAGAAGTGGGTCCTGGCCCTCAAGGACCACGACACCAGCGCCGAGGCGCTGCCCAACAACGTCACCGAGCGCAAGGTCGTCGCCATCTACAAATTCGACCGGGAAACGGGCGAGGTCACGACCACGGTCCAGGAGAAGTCCCGGATGCACCTGCGGGACCTCCTGGGAACACTCCCGGGCGACCGCATCACGGTCGCCTCCATCACCGAGAACCAGCTCGCCTTCGCGGCGGCCGAAGGGCTGAACTCGCTGCTCGACAACCTGGCCGAGCGGACCTTCGATCAGGCCGGCAGCTACCTGGTCCAGGGGCTCGACAGCTTCATCGGCAGCGACGACGGCGAGAGTGTCGAGGTGATCACCAACGCCGGTCGCGCCTACATCCAGGGCTACCGCCTGCAGAAGGACCTGCCCACCACGACGGTGGTGCCGAAGTCCGTCGCCACCAAGGCGGTGCGCGGCGAGCAGAAGACCTACAGCGTCGGCAACCGGCGCTACCCGGTCAACAGCACGCCACTCAAGGCGACCCGTCAGGTCGAGGCCATCGTCGCCATCGTTTCGAACATCACCCGAGGGTCGGTGGGCGGCGGCGAGGACCTCCTGCAGCCCAACCCGGTGGTGGACATCCTCGAGGTGAGCCAGGGCGCCACCGTCTATCAGGAGGGCGTCGACTGGCGGCAGTCCGGCAACCACGTGGACTGGCTCGGCTCAGGACAAGAGCCCGCCATCGGGACCACCTACACCGTGCGCTGGACCTATACGCGCCAGATGGTCCGAGGCAGCGACTACGTGGACGGCGGCTGGTTCGACGAATCCGCGCATCCCGTCCCGGCAGAGTACTTCTACCTGGTGACCGCCGTGGACGGTGAAGGCGAGACCCCCTATGACGCGGACCAGGTCGTCGCCCGCGACACGCTCGCGGGGGAGATCAACCGGCTCACCTGGCTGCCAGTCAACGGCGCCACGGGCTACCGCATCTACCGAGCCACCGGGAACACCGGACGCGCCGACTTCGAGCGGCTCGCCGATGTCGCCGCGGCGGCGAGCGCCTACGTGGACGATGGTGTGGACGAGATCGTGGGCGGCACACCGCCCGAAGCCAACACCAGCGACGTGACGATGTCGCCGGTCCGGATCGCACTGGACGACCTGAGCCTGGTGAACTTCGGCCGGAGCGACGTGGGCGATGCGCCGGTGGACGGCTCCAACGTGAGCATTGACTACGACTACACCCTGGGGCGCAAGGACGTGATCTACGCCACCACCGGCGAGATCAAGCGGCTCGAGGGCGCGCCGGCGGACAGGCCGAAGCTGCCGCTGGTCCCCGAGGACACGCTGGCCTTGGGCAGCATCGACTACCCACCCAACTCCGTCACCATGCGGATCGTCAACTTCGGACTGACCCGCGTCACCATGGACCGGCTGCACGAGATCATCCAGGACGTCGAGGACCTCAAGATCAACGACGCGCAGTTCCAGATGAACTCGGAGCTCCAGAACCGGGACGCGCAGACCAAGAAGGGCATCTACTCCGATGACTTCTCGAGCGACGCCCAGTCCGACATCCACCACGACGAGTGGAGCGCGCGCATCGATCCCGTGCGCCAGTTCGTGGGCCCCGGCCGCGCGGCCACGTCCAACGCGCTCGAGGTGGACCGGAACGCGAGCCGGGCGCTGTTCAACGGGAGCCTGGTCCTGCTGCCCGGCGCCGAGACGGTGCTGATCGAGCAGAGCGACTGGTCCGAGGACAAAAACATCAACCCCTATGCGGTGTTTGAGAAGCCCGAGGCCGGGGTCGAGGTCACACCCAACATCGGCCGCCGGGGACAGACCGGCGTCGCCGTGACAGGAGCCAACTTCACCCCCGGCGCCACCGCCGTCACCGTACGCTGCGACGGGCGCGTGGTCGCCACCGGCGTCACCGCCGACGCGGCGGGACGAGTGAGCGCCTCGTTCGTCGTGCCCGCCGACATCCCGAGCGGCAACCGCATCGTCGAGGTGACCGACGGCGCCGGGTCCGCCCAGACGAACCTGCAGGTCAACGATCCGCTGGTGATCACCCGCATCCAACGCGTCGTCGTCAACCGCACCATCGTCCGCCGTCAGACCATCGTGCGCCGGACGCCGCCCCGCATCGTCCGCATCCCGGTCGTGCGCACCGTCTGGCGCTGGCGGTGGCGATGGCGCCGACGCGATCCCCTGGCGCAGACCTTCAGCTTCACCCGCAACCGCGTCATCTCGGCCGTGGGCGTCGAGTTCACGGCTAAGGACGCCTCGATCCCCGTCACCGTCCAGATCCGAGGCGTTACCACGGGTCTGCCCAACGAGGTCGTATTGGCGGAAAAGGTTGTCGCCCCTGACGAGATCGCGCTCGACGGGGAGACGAAGATCACCTTCGACGATCCCTTCTACGCCCAGGCGAACACCAGCTACGCGGTGGTGCTCCTCACCAACAGCACCCACTACCGGGTACGTATCGCCACCCTCGGACAGCAGGGACAAAACGGGGTCATCACCCGCCAAGCCTACGCCCAGGGCGTATTGCTCGAGAGCTCGAACGCCGAGACCTGGACGCCGCTCAATGCCTCCGACTTGACGCTCAAAATCTACGGCTACGACTTCCAGGCCTCGGGCGAGGTGCGTTTCGAGCCCATCACCGGCGTCGAGTTCAGCGAGCTCAACCTCGACGAGTACTCGGCAATCCCGGAAGGTACGGGCATCGCCTGGGAATACTCGACCGACAACGGGTCCACCTGGGACGCCATCGTGCCGGCCGAGGAGGAGAACCTGCCGAACCTTGCCGCCAATGTCCTGGTACGGGCCCTGTTCGCCGGCAGCGAAGCCAACGACTCGCCCGCGCTCAACTTCAAGGACGTGAACCTGATCGGCTACCTCAACCACACCTCCGGCACCTACGTCACCCGCGAGAACGAGCTGACCCAGGGCGTGGCATCGACCAAGGTCTACGTCCAGATGCACATCCCGAGCGGCACTTCGGTCGACTGGTACGCCTCCAACGACGGCGGCGTCACCTGGGAGTCGCTGACCCTCGATTCCACGCGCGAGATCGATCAGGAGTGGACCGAGTACACCTACAGCCACACCTTCGCCGATCCGGCCGGGGACAAGGTCCGCTACAAGGCGGAGCTCACCGGCAACCGCCTCGTCTACCCGCGCATCCACACCCTGGGCGCGACGCTCAGCTGACGGTGGAGTTCCGATGATCACGCGACGCCAGGGCGGCCTGACCGAACTGATCCCCTCACCGCAGGAAAAGCGTGAGGGTGTGCTGCGCGATCATGCCCTCGACCTGCTCGCCAATCTGGACGCGCGCCTCGGGCGGATCGAAGCCCACCTCGGGCTTTCCGCCGAGGAGGCCGAGGAGTTCCGAGCCCTCATGGATCGCATCCGCCGAGAGGAATCCGAGGCCCGGCGCATCCATCGCGAGCAGCTCGCGGCGGACGTCGTCAAGCGCTGAGCGAACACCGGCGCTTCCATCCCAGGCGGTAAGTCCCGGTTTGTCCGCGACTTACCGCCTCACCCACATAAAGCCTTTGATATCAACTGGTTAAGGCCGAGGTTCGCCTTGCTTTCTGTTCAGGAAGAAGCGTTCATGTGGGTGAACGTGAACACCCCGTTCCCCTTGCTGGACAAGGGTTTACGGGCCGACAGCAAGGAGACCCGATGGACCTGCGCGAACTGCACTTCGGGGTCGAGATCGAGACGGTCTGGCGAACGCGCAAACGCGTGGCCGAGGCCATCCAGTCGGTGGTGGGCGGCAGCGTCACCCATCCGGGGCGGCCGGGGTTTTTCGACCCCTGGGAGGTCGCGGACACGCAGGGGCGCACCTGGAGGGTCGTCTCCGACGGCTCCCTCAGCCACGTCCCGAGCCACCTGCGGGCCGAGGTCGTCACCCCGGTCCTGGCGTACGGCGACATCCCGACCCTCCAGGAGGTCATTCGGGCGGTCCGTAAGTGCGGCGCCAAGGTCGACCGGCATTGCGGCATCCACGTCCACGTGGACGCGAGCCGCTTCGACGGGCGCACCCTCGGAAACCTCGCCAAGACGGTCTACAAGCAGGAGCCGCTCATCCTCGCGGCGCTCGGTGTCACCGAGAACCGGCAGCAGACCTACACGCGACCGGTGCGCGACGACCTGATCCGCGATATTGAGCGCCACCGACCCCGGACCACTGACGAGCTCAACCGCATCTGGTACGGCTATCACAACCGCCACCCGCAACACTTCGACAGCACCCGCTACCACGGCGTGAACCTGCACAACGTCTGGTACCGGGGCACGGTCGAGTTTCGCTGGTTCGAGGCGACGCTCCACGCCGGCAAGGTCAAGGCCTACATCCAGTCTTGTGCTGGCCGTCGCCACCAAGGCGCTGAACGGACGCGCCGCGTCCAGCCACAAGCGCCGCTTCGATCCCCGAAGCGCGCGCTACGACTTCCGGGTCTTCCTACTCCACCTCGAGCTCATCGGCGACGAATTCAAGACCGCGCGCAAACACCTGCTGGCGTGCCTGCCCGGGGACTCGGCTTTCAAGCGCGGGAGATCGGCGCCCGAGGCGCCACCCGCCATCGAGGCGGAATCAATCACCACGGAGGCCGGGCCGCAAACCCGGCCTCCAGCTTTTGAGGAGGAGATCACCGCTCAAACCGAAGGAGAAAACACGCGATGAGAGTGCGCATCAGGAATACCGACCTGGACGGCAAGCCGCTTGAGGGCGAAGGAGAAACCTTCACCGGGAAGACCGAGTTCGAGGTCGTCCAGGCCATGCAGGGGGCGACGCTCTTCTCCGATCAGACGACGCTCGCGGATTACATCGACATGATCCTGCGCAACGCCAAGATGCTGGCCGGGATCGACCTGGTCGTCAAAGGCGATACGCCCCAGGAGAAGGCGGGCGCCCTCCTCGCCTGCCTAATCGACCACGGCCTGGCGGAGTACGTCGAAGACGAGTCTCCGGAGCCGATCACGGTGCCCGCCGCCGTCTGGCGGGGCCTCGAGGCGGTGAAGGACTCCGGAACCACCAACATGCTCGACCGGCCCGCGGTCCTCAAGATCGCCGAATTCCTCGGTTTCCACGAGACGGCACGCTGGATCGAAGCACACCACGGGCCTTACTCCGAAGGGCTGTTCAAGGGATTCGTGGTCGACCCCGAGGAAGAAAAACGCTGATGTGTGGTCAGGCCGGAATCATCCTGGGACAGAAGCGGCGCCGCGCCGAGGAGCGCGACCATCTCGCCTGGCTCTTCACACAGCTCCTCGTGTTGAACGAGCCCCGGGGGCCACATGCCACCGGCGTCGCGTGGCTCAACCGCGACGGCGAGCACCGGCTCTTCAAGCGGCCGGTGCGAGCCAGTCGGTTCGTGAGCGACAAGACGTTCCTCGAAGTCCTGGGCGGGGTCGACAACCGCGCCACGCTGCTGCTCGGCCACACGCGGTGGCGCACGCGTGGCGACGAGCAGGTCAACGAGAACAACCACCCGATCCGGGCCGGCGACATCCTCGGCACCCACAACGGCACCATCTATAACGCCAACACCCTGTTCCGGCGC
This sequence comes from Myxococcota bacterium, assembly GCA_965247115.1. Taxonomy (GTDB): domain Bacteria; phylum Myxococcota_A; class UBA9160; order SZUA-336; family SZUA-336; genus JAUXJB01. The sequence goes on along the minus strand of CBDFGR010000002.1, from coordinate 12,863 downwards.
TTCAAGCTGCGGCGCTTCGCCGAGGTGGACAGCGAGCTGATTTGCCGGCTGGCCGGCCGGGCCGCCAGAGGTGGCCCGATTGACACCGTCCGGTTCAAGGACCGTCTCAAGCTCTGCCGCGGGCAGATGGCTGCAGTGTTGGCCTCCCGGCTCGATCCCGAGACTATCGTCGTGCTCAAGGGCAACAAGCCGCTGGAGCTACGGTTCCACCCGCGGCACCGAGCCGTCCTCTACGCCTCCGATGCCGCGTATCTGGACGCGGTCCTGGACGAGGAGCGCGGCTGGTGCGAGCTGAGCATTCCACCGATGAGCCTGCTGGTGTTCCGGCACCGGATGCTGGCGGACTTCTCAATCGAGCCGTTCGAGTTTGTCGCGCAGGCCCGACGGCGCAAGAACGCCCCGGTCGAGGAGGCACCATGACGCCGAGAGAGAAGCCGACAGAACCCGGAGAGTCCCCGAAGATGAACACATCAGCCGTGTTCAGCCTCTTCGTCTACGGCACGCTCAAGCGCGGGTACTGGAACCACGACGCCTTTTGTCAGGGCGTGCTGGAGATCCGGGAGGCGCAGGTTCGAGGCCGACTCTACGAGGGGCCGGGATTTCCGGTGCTCGAGGTCCCGGACGAGGACGTCCTTGCCTACGGGACCGCGAACCCTCTGGCCGACGTGGCCACACAGGCGGACCTGTCCGACTCGATGGGATCAAACCCCCGACCGCTCCCCGAAAGCGCCACAGCGGGCCCGTGGGGCGCCGTGTCCGGGGAGCTGCTCACCTTCGACGACCCCGAATCCCGCCTGCCCGCCATCGACCGCCTGGAGGGCTTCCGCCCGGGCGGTTCCAGCCTCTACCGGCGGGTGCTGGTCCCGGCCGCGGTGAACGGCCCCCGAGAGCTCGCCTGGGTCTACGCAGTCGAGGAGACCGGCATCAAACGGCGCCGGATCGTGTCCGGCCACTGGCCGGAATAACGGCCCGCCCCAGCTAACAGGCCGAGGGCAAGGTGCCCTCGGCCTTCACCCCTCGCGCCGGCTGTTCTGATCTGTCGGTACCTGACCTCCTTATTGGTCGGGTTGGGTGGCCCAAATCGTCGGCGCAACACCCGTCCCGGTCGTGATGTGGGTCCGCCCCCGTCGAAGAACTTTTCCTTGACGCTTTCCCGCATTTTCCACACTTTGCTAGAATATGGTCATGTATTCCCAAGAATCGCTCCGATGGGGTAGCTATGACGAGCCGAGATGATGTCCTCACCATTCCCGACGTCGCCAGCCTCCTCAAGGTGACAGAGAAGACCGTGTATAGCCTCGTCCGAAAGGGCGACTTGCCTGCCTTCAAGGTCGGCGGCCAGTGGCGGTTCCGTCGAACGGCAATCGACTCATGGATCGAGGTGAAGACCAATGCCGCTGGCGTGCAACCGGACAACGATGGAGTGAAACGGCCGGGCGCCAACCGGGAGAATTGATCGATTCAAAGGGGTCTGCCATTGCGTCAAGTGGACCAGGAGATTGAGAAGCCACGATGAGGATTGTCTCCAACACGGGAACGGATCGCGTCGTTGATCTCATTCAACCGTTGCTGCGGCCTGGCCATCAGATCGACTTAGCCTCTGAAGCATTATCCCTTCATGCGTTCGGGGAGCTCGCCGAGAAGCTGTCCCGAATGGCGAAGGCGCGTCTTGTCCTACCGCCCGACGATGTGGAACTGAGCCTCTTCGGGTCCGAGGCAGATCGGGCCGCACGCAACCGGCTGCAAGGCCGCTGGTTGGCCAATCGCTGCGCGGATTGGGTGGAGAAGACGGTCGAGGTCCGCCGGGCCGACCGACCCGTTCCACAAGGTGCTGTCGTTCTGCGCAACGGTGATGGGAGCCCGCAGCAGGCCGTGCTGGGCTCGTTCTCGTTCAGCACGGACGGGCTCGGTCTCGCTCCGGGCAACCCACTCAACCTAATCCAGGCCTCCGAGACCCCCGAGGAAAGCGAGCGGTTGTGTGAATGGTTCGACGAGCAATGGTCTGCCTTGGCCGTGGGTAACGCAGCCAAGGCCGGTGTCGTGGACCTGTTGCGATCCCTCGCGGCGCACCGCGATCCGCTCAGCATCTATGCATTGATCTTGCACCACATGCTCCGCACCCAAGGCGATGAACTGGACGAAGAGCAAGTCGTCAAGTCAGCCACGGGAATCCGCAATACGGAGGTCTGGAAGAAGCTCTTCAAGTTTCAGCGCGACGGCGTCGTGGGCGCCATCGACAAGCTCAACCGTTTCGGCGGGTGCATCGTTGCCGACAGCGTGGGGCTTGGAAAAACGTTCGAGGCGCTGGCCATCATCAAGTATCACGAGCTACGCAACGACCGCGTTCTGGTTCTCTGCCCCAAGCGTCTGCGCGACAACTGGACCCTTTATCGCGCCAACGACCGTCGCAACTTCCTCGCTGGTGACCGCTTCAACTACGACATCCTCAACCACACGGATCTGTCGCGTGACGGGGGCATGTCGGGCGATATCGACCTTAGCTACGTGAATTGGGGGAACTACGACCTCGTCGTCATCGATGAGTCACACAACTTTCGCAACAAGCGCACCCCCCGACAGGGAGGCGAGACTCGTTACGACCGGTTGATGCGCCGGATCGTACGCGAGGGCGTGAAGACGAGGGTGCTCATGCTGTCCGCGACCCCAGTCAACAACCGCTTGGCCGACCTGCGCAATCAGATCGCCTTTGCGACGGAGGGGGACGACACAGCACTGGTCGACCACGGCATTTCAAGTGTCGACGGCACGACCCGGCTCGCACAGAAGCAGTTCAACCGATGGCTCGACCTCGACGATGCCGAGCGCACGCCGTCGCGGCTCATCGAAATGCTGGGGTTCGATTATTTCGCGCTGCTGGATCGACTCACCATCGCGCGCTCGCGCCGACATCTCGAGAAGTACTACGGAACGTCGGAGACAGGCCGTTTTCCAGAGCGACTGAAACCCATCAATGTCAAACCCGACGTAGACCTGGCGGGCGAATTCCCCTCCATCCGCGAAATCAACTTCGAGATTCGACGTCTGAACCTGGCTGCCTATGCCCCGCTCCGATACGTGATGCCACACAAGCGGGACGCGTATGACGAGATGTACAGCACCAAACTCGAGAGCGGTGAGGGATTCTTCCGGCAGGCGGACCGCGAGGAAAGTCTGATCCAGCTCCTGCGTGTCAACGCGTTAAAGCGCATGGAAAGTTCGGTGACCTCCTTCGCGCTTACGGTACGGCGCCAACTCAACGATGTGGAGGCGACACTCGCACGCATCGAGGAGCAGGCCGACGAACTGGAAGAGCTCGACATCGCCGATGTCGACATCGAGGACCCTGCGTTCGAGAGCTTGCTGGTGGGCCGCAAGGTCAAGGTCCTGCTTCAAGACGTCGACCTGATCCGCTGGAAACAGGATCTGGTTGAAGATCGGAATCGCCTGGCCACGCTCCACGCGGCGGCTTGCGAAGTCAGTGCGACGCGTGACGCCAAGCTCGCCGAGCTGCGCGCAGTCATCGAGAGGAAGTGTCACGCCCCCATCAACTCCGAGAACCGGAAGCTGATCGTTTTCACGGCGTTCGCGGATACGGCCCGCTACCTCTACGACGAACTCTCGCCATGGGCGCAGAACACGCTGGGGTTGCAATCGGCTCTCGTGACCGGGACGGGAGGGAATCAGACGACCCTGCCGCATCTCCGAAAGGACCTCGCGTCCATCCTGACCGCCTTTGCGCCACGGACCAAGGAACGCCCCGAAGACTTGGCCAAGGAAGGTGAAATCGATCTCCTGATTGCCACGGACTGCATCTCGGAAGGCCAGAACCTCCAGGATTGCGACTGGCTCATCAACTACGACATCCACTGGAACCCGGTGCGCATCATCCAGCGATTCGGTCGCATCGACCGGATCGGCGCGCCCAATGAGTGCATCCAACTCGTGAACTTCTGGCCCAATCTGGAGCTCGAGGAGTATCTGCGGCTGGAACAAAGAGTGAGCGGTCGCATGGTGCTCCTGGACATCTCCGCGACGGGTGAGGAGAACCTGATCGAGCAGCAGTCGGGCGATCCGATGAACGACCTGGAGTACCGCCGCAAGCAACTCCTCAAGCTGCAGGACGCGGTCATCGATCTGGAAGACCTGTCGTCCGGCGTTTCCATTGCGGACCTCACCTTGACGGATTTCCGTATCGATCTGGCCGACTACCTGAGAGGGCAACCGGATGCCCTGACGGCCCTACCGCTCGGTGTCTATGCAGTGACCACAACGGCCGACGTCGAGATTCCGCCTGGCATGATCTTTTGTCTCCGAGCGGAGGGACCGGCGGCGGCTCGGCAGTTTGAGCCTGGGTATCCCCTCGCGCCGCACTACCTGGTTCACGTCGGCGAGGACGGTGCCGTGCTGCTGTCGTTCACCCAGGCCAAGCAGGTTCTGGACCGTTTGAAATCGCTATGCCTGGGCCGCGACATGCCGGATGCCGGCGCCTGTTCCCGCTTTGACAAGGTCACCCGAGGAGACCGGGACATGCGCGTTGCGCAACGGCTCCTGGCTGCTGCGGTCGCTTCAATCGTGGGACAAAGCGAAGAGCGCGCGGTTGCCAGCCTCTTCACGCCCGGCGGCACACATGCGTTGGTGAGTGAGTTCGCCGGCATCAACGACTTCGAGGTGGTGGCCTTCCTCGTCGTATTGGCGGCGGAGGCGGCATGAAGCCATTTGATCCCATCGCGGCTCTCGCCCTACCCGCCGGTGCGCTTGTCGACCGTCGAGTGCCGAAAACGCTTCTGATCGAGAACGGGGCACCCACGGCGGCCGACAAGCGTCGCATCCGGGAGGGCGTCGAGGAGATCCGCTGGCTAGCCGCACTGAAACCCACCACGGTCGGGATAGCTGAACATCGTGACGCAGCCCGCGAGTATCTCGAGATCGCCGTGCTGAAGCTAACATTTCGTTCCGTGACACGCTCCGAGCGGCTCACCGAACTGGTCCACCGGGCCGTCCCCTATCCCGTACTACTCATCGCATGGCAGGGAGACGCCCCTGAACTTTCGCTGGCCCACAAGCGCTGGTCGCAAGGCGAAGCGGGAAAGACCGTGCTCGACGGCGATGTCGTCACCGCCCGGCTTGGAGATGACTGCACCGATGAACTGGCCGCTGCGTTCTGCGACGCACTTGCGATGAGCCGACAGCCCCGTACCACGCTCTATGCCCTCTACCAGAGCTGGATCGATTCGGTGCAGGCGTTACGCGCCGCCAGTGTCACGGGCAGGTTTCTGATCCCAACATCAGCGATGGAGGCAACGGACCGGACGGCCGCGTTGGAAGAGTACGCGGGTCTGGAATCCCGAATCTCTGAGCTGACTGCCGCCGCCCGCAAGGAAAAGCAAATAGCCCGTCAAGCAGACATGAACCTGGAACTCAAGCGCCTGCGGACCAACCGCGATGCGTGCGCGCCACACTGTGAGCCGAGAAGAACGTATGAACAAGATCAAGATCAAGATCAACGACCCCGAGACTCGCTCGGCCGATGTCGTGGCGGAAAACCTTGAACAGCTGAAGATGCTGTTTCCCGAGGCGTTCACCGAGGGGCAGGTCGACTTCGAGGTACTCAAGCAGGTCCTCGGAGGCGCAGTGGACGAGCGCGAGGAGAAGTACGGCCTCAACTGGCACGGCAAGCGCCAAGCCCGGCAGCTCGCTTTGACTCCTTCGACCGGAACTCTGCGCCCGTGCCCTGAGGAGAGTGTCGACTGGAGTACGACGCAGAATCTGATGATCGAGGGCGACAACCTTGAGGTGCTCAAACTCCTGCAGAAGAGCTACGCCGGGAAGGTGAAGCTCATCTGTATTGACCCGTAGTCTCACGTGTCCGATGTGAAGGAAGCTCTCCTACGCATCGGTAAAGAATTAACTTCTAAATACTCTGGTCAGGAACTGACAAATGCCTTCGTAAGATGGTTCCAGGAAAACAAAACGGAACTGGGACCGATGGATCGATATAAATACATTGACGCTGAAGGCGTATATACCGGGAGCCAGAGCGTTCATAATCCCGGCCGTGAGGGATATCGGTACGACATCATTCACCCGGTAACAGGTAAACCCTGCAAGCAACCTTTAATGGGTTGCAGATTTCCAAAAGAGACCATGGACAACCTTTTGAACAAGAACAAAGTTCTTTTCGGTAGCGATGAGGGAAAGATCGTTGAACTCAAGGTATACGCCAGCGAGTATCAGGAAAAACTCAGCAGTGTTCTCGAGTTAGATGGTCGCTTGGGAGCTTATGACTTGAAAGCAGACTTCCCAGACGAAGGAAAGGTCTTTACCAATCCCAAACCTGTCCGATTATTGACAACCATTTTCCCATTCCTATTGAGAGATGACGGCGACATCTTGATGGACTTTTTCGCTGGTTCGGGCGCAGCGGCAAAAGCCATCCTAGAACTCAACTCACGGGACTCAATCCGTCGGCGGTTCATACTGGTACAACTTCCTGAGCCGCTTGACAGCGTGAGTCGGGATCAGAGGAGCGCGGTAGAACTGTGTGACGCACTGGCTAGGCCGCGAAACCTTGCGGAGATTGCCAAGGAACGTGTCCGTCGTGTTGGAGGCAAGAGCCGAGATGACAATCCGATGTTTTCAGGCGACCTCGGTTTCCGTGTCTTCAAACTCGACACCTCCAACATTCGTGCTTGGGACCCAGACCGCGAAGACTTGGCTGGGACGCTGCTCGGAAACGTAGACCACATCAAACGGGATCGAACAGAAGAAGACATTCTCTACGAGCCTTTGCTGAAGCTCGGGCTTGACCTCTGTGTGCCCATGGAAGCCCGGGCCATCGCGGGTAAAGCCGTCCATTCCGTCGGCGCTGGCACGTTGATCGCCTGCCTTGACGAAGACATCGGTCTGGAGGATGTCGAGCCTCTAGCGCTCGGCATTGCCGAGTGGCATGGCGAGCTTGCGCCTGCCGGCGACAGCACCGTGGTGTTCCGCGATAGCGCATTTGTGGATGACGTAGCCAAGACGAATCTCACGGCCATCCTGTGTCAGCGCGGGTTGGGGAACGTCCGGAGCTTGTGAGACCGCCGTGAAACTCCATTTCGAGCCGAACCTCGACTTCCAAATCCAAGCGGTTGAAGCCGTGTGCGACCTGTTCCGCGGGCAGGAGATCTGCCGGACCGAATTTACCGTCACACAGGACCCAGCGGAGCTGCAAGCGCGTCTCGCGTTCGCCCCAAACGATCTCGGTATCGGGAACCGGCTGGCCTTGCTCACCGAGGAAATCCTGGGAAACCTGAAGGACATTCAACTGCGGAACGGCGTCGCGCCGTCTGACTCCCTGGACTCGGGAGACTTCACGGTGGAGATGGAGACGGGAACCGGCAAGACCTATGTCTACCTGCGGACGATCTTCGAGCTGAACAAGCGCTACGGTTTCACCAAGTTCGTCATCGTCGTTCCATCCATCGCGATCAAGGAAGGCGTCTACAAGTCGCTGCAGATTACCGATGAGCACTTCCGGGCACTCTACTCCGGAACACCCTTCGACTATTTCCTCTACGATTCCACGAAGCTCGGGCAGGTGCGGAATTTCGCCACCAGTCCGCAGATCCAGATCATGGTGGTGACGGTCGGTGCCATCAACAAGAAGGATGTCAACAACCTTTACAAGGACAGCGAGAAGACGGGCGGCGAGAAGCCGATCGATCTCATTAAGGCTACGCGGCCCATTCTGATCGTCGACGAGCCGCAGAGCGTGGACGGCGGCTTGGCCGGGCGCGGCAGAGAGGCTCTGGGGGCGATGAACCCCCTATGCACACTGCGCTACTCAGCAACGCACGCGGACAAGCATCACATGGTCTATCGGCTCGACGCTGTCGACGCCTATGAGCGCAAGCTGGTCAAGCAGATCGAGGTGGCGTCCGCTACGGTCGAGGGCGCGCACAACAGGCCCTACGTCCGGCTCATCTCAACGAGCAGCCGGCGTGGAACCATCAGCGCCAGGGTCGAGCTTGACGTCGAGGTCGCGGGAAAAGTTCGGCGGCAGGTAAAGGTCGTCCAGGACGGTGACGATCTCGAACAGACGACGGGCCGCGCTGTCTACCGTGATTGCCGAATGGGCGAGATCCGCGTCGAGAGGGGCGCCGAATTCGTGGAGCTCCGGGTGCCCGGCGGTGAGCGCTACCTCGAGCCGGGAGAAGCTTGGGGCGAGGTAGATGCCCTCGCCGTCCAGCGAGAAATGATTCGTCGAACCATTCGGGAGCATCTCAACAAGGAGAAACGGCTTCGCCCGCAAGGGATCAAGGTGCTCAGTCTCTTCTTCATCGATGCCGTGGATCGCTATCGCCAGCACGACGACGAAGGCAATGCCGTCAAGGGAGACTACGCCCGGATTTTCGAGGAAGAGTATCGGCGTCTCGCCAATCACCCGGACTACCGCACGCTCTTTGAGGAGGTTGATCTCACCTCAGCCACCGAGGACGTCCACAACGGCTACTTCTCCATCGACAGGAAAGGCGGTTGGACGGACACCGCCGAGAACAATCAGGCCAATCGCGACAACGCGGAGCGCGCCTACAACCTGATCATGAGGGAGAAGGAAGAGCTCCTGAGCCTCGAGACACCGCTCAAATTCATCTTCTCCCATTCGGCACTGCGCGAAGGGTGGGACAACCCCAACGTCTTCCAGATTTGCGCGCTCCGTGACATTCAGACCGAACGAGAGCGTAGGCAGACGATTGGGCGTGGGCTGCGCCTATGCGTCAACCAGAAGGGCGAGCGCCTGCGTGGCTTCGACGTCAACACACTCACCGTCGTTGCGATGGAGAGTTACGAAGAGTTCGCCGAGAACCTACAGCAGGAAATCGAGCAGGACACGGGAATCCGCTTTGGTGTCGTAGAGGTGCACCAGTTTGCCGCGATTCCCGTCACCGGTGACGACGGACAGACGACGGCTCTCGGTTTCGAGGCGTCCAAGATCCTGTGGGATCAACTGAGGGCGGAAGGCTATATCGACACGAAGGGACGCATACAGGATTCGCTCCGGAAAGCACTCAAGGAAGAGACGTTCGTCGTCCCTGATGATTTCACGGAGCAGCAGGTGGAGATCGCCAAGGTGCTGCGCAAGCTGGCGGGGCGCCTGGAGATCAAGGACGCCGACGAGCGCCGCTCGGTTCGTCCGCGCCAAGCGGTGCTCAACAGCCCGGAATTCAAGGCGCTCTGGGACCGCATCAAGCACAAGACCACCTACCGGGTGGCGTTCGACAACGAAGATCTGCTCGAGAAATGCACTCGAGCACTTCGGGAAGCGCCGGCGATCCCTAAGACACGACTTCAGTGGCGTAAGGCCGATATTGCCATTGGTCAGTCCGGGGTGGAGGCGACCGAGACGGCCGGATCGGCAACCGTCGTGTTGGACGAAGCTGACATCGAACTGCCCGACGTGCTCACGGAGCTCCAGGATCGGACGCAGCTCACACGACAAAGTATCCAGCGAATTCTCAGCGCGAGCCGACGCCTGGACGACTTCAAGCGCAATCCACAGCAGTTCATCGAGCTTGCCGAGCAGGCCATCAACCGCTGCAAGCAGCAGGCCTTGGTCGACGGCATCAAGTACCAGTGCTTGGGAGACGAGCACTATTTCGCGCAGGAACTCTTCGAGAAGGAAGAATTGACCGGCTATCTGAAGAACATGCTCGCCGCGAGCAAGTCAATCTATGAACACGTCGTCTACGAATCTGGCATCGAGGCCAATTTTGCGGACCAGCTTGAGAAGAACACCGCCGTCAAGGTCTACGCCAAGCTTCCCGGTTGGTTCGCGGTCCCGACGCCGCTCGGCAGCTACAACCCGGACTGGGCTATCTTGATCGATTCCGATGAGGGAGAGCGGCTGTACTTCGTGGTCGAAACGAAGGGCAGTCCTTTCCTCGGCGATCTTCGCATCACCGAAGGCGCCAAGATTGAGTGTGGAAAAGCACATTTCAACGCACTCAAAGTGGGAGAGTCACCGGCTCGATACGAGGTTGTAACCAGCGTCGATGGTCTACTCGCGACGATTGGTGCGGACTGATCGACGCAATGAGATTCGTCTATGACGCTTGAACAGATCACAGCTCTGGCCGCGTCAGGCGAATCTGAGACGCTGGAGTTCGAGACCACAACGGGAACGCGCCGAGAAGCGTCCAGAACCGTGTGCGCCATGCTCAACCAATGCGGCGGACACGTGCTGTTCGGTGTCACGCCGACGGGAGATGTTGTCGGTCAGCAGGTGGGTGAGCACACCATTGAGGAGGTGAGCGCCGAAATCCAAAGAATCGATCCGCCAGCTTTTCCGGAGATCGAGCGGGTCCGCGTAACGGATGACCTCGATGTGATCGCGGTCCGCGTGAACCAAGGGTCCGCGCGGTCCTACCAGTACCGGGGTACGGCCTATCGCAGGGTTGGCAATACGACCGTGACGATGTCCGCCGACGAGTACAACCAGATGCTCTTCGAGCGCATGCACAGCGAGCAGCGGTGGGAGAACCAGCCCGCCACCGGGTGGACGGTCGAGGACCTGGATGTGGCCGAGGTCCGTAATACTGTGGCCGAGGCGGTGCGAAACGGCCGACTGAACGAGCCCGGCAGCCGGAACCCGAGGACCTCTGCTGCGGGGGCTCGGACTGATCCGCGACGGCGTCCTGTTCCGAGCGGCAGCGGGCAGTCCTTGATTTGCTGGATAAGTCAGACCGAGCGTTGGCGCTACGTGAAATCCGTTCCGAGCTGGGGCCGCAGACCAACGAGCGGCGATTGCGGGAAGACCTCGCCACCCTAAAGGCTCGGGGACTGGCTAAATCGATGGGACGCGGTAGGGGAGCACGTTGGAAACCCTTGTAGGACTGCGGGTTGGCTCATTCCGGCCCATTCTGGCTCATCCCGGCTTATTCCGGCCCACTCGAGAATGCGGCTTGTCATGCGGGACTGGTTTGACGACTGGATCGATCCGACGTCGCCGGTCCCGTGGCCCTTCGAGTCGGTGCGTGAACCCCGCGCCGGCCCCCGATAAGCGGCACGCTGTCAGCACGAGGGCGAACAACATCCGCAACGACGATCTGGCTATCCTGCGCCAAGATCGGGGTAATCGGCAACGTCCCTAGCGAGGCCTTCCTCTTGTGAAGCGAATCAAAGATTCCCTAGAGCTAAGCGCGAGCGACTTAGTCGGATACCTGAATTGCCGTCATCTCTCCGAACTAGACCGTGCGGTCGCCGAAGGTGCTTTGGCGAAACCCAGAGTCCGGGATAATCCCCTTCTACAGCTTCTTTGGGAGCGAGGTTCCGTCCACGAGCAGAACTATGTCGAGCACCTGGCAAAGAACGGTCTAGAACCTATCAGAATCGATGGAGTCGAGGTTACAGACGAAGCCGTCTCTCAAACGCTTGCGGCTATGAAACAAGGCGTGCAGGTGATTGTTCAGGGTGCGTTGTCCCACGACCATTGGATCGGACGTGCCGACATTCTGTGCCGTATCGAAGCCCCGAGCAACATTGGCCACTGGTCGTACGAGGTAGTCGATACAAAGCTCGCGCGTGAAACAAAAGCGGGAGCCGTACTTCAGCTTTGTCTCTATTCCGATTTGCTGACAAGGACTCAAGGCGTGGAGCCTGAGTACATGTACGTTGTCACGCCGTGGTCAGAATTTGAGCTACAGCAATATCGATTCGCGGACTACGCGGCCTATTTTCGGAAGGTGAAGCACGGTTTGTTGACGGCCCTGGCAGAACGAGACGGGGCAGAGACTTATCCCGATCCGATAGAACACTGCGATATATGTAGATGGCGGGAGACTTGCGAAAAGCGCCGCCGCAGCGATGACCATCTTTGCCTTGTGGCAGGAATCTCGAAGCTTCAGATCAACGAACTGAAACAGCGCCGAATTCGTACGGTAAAGGCCTTGGCCGGTATGCCCGTACCGCTGGATTGGAAACCGGACCGGGGTGCAGCTGAGTCCTATGGCCACATCCGCGAGCAGGCGCGTGTTCAGGTCGAAGGTCGTGAGGCCGGCGAGGGCAAATTCGAACTGCTTCCGGTGGAGAATGGATTCGGCCTTACCCGCCTCCCCGAACCGTCGGACGGCGACATGTTCTTCGATCTGGAGGGAGATCCATTCGTCGGCGAGCACGGCCTTGAATATCTTTTTGGCTACCTGTTCATCGATGAATCCGGAAAGGCTGTGTACAAGAGTGAATGGGCTCTTTCCCGTGCCGATGAAAAGCTTGTCTTCGAGGAGTTTGTCGATTTCGTATGGCGCGCTGGGAGCAGTTTCCCAGCATGCATATCTATCACTACGCCCCTTATGAACCGTCGGCGTTGAAACGTCTAATGGGTCGTTACGCGACGCGGCAAGAAGAGATCGACCAAATGCTCCGCGCGGGGCTATTTGTGGATCTCTATCAAGTTGTCCGCCGGGGCGTTCGCGCAAGCGTCGAAAGCTACTCCATCAAGAAGTTGGAACCGTTCTATGCCTTCGAACGTGAGACGGCATTGGCCGATGCAAATGCCGCTCTAGCGAATCTCCATGCGAACCTCGAACTCAGTGACATTCCCTCAATTGCAGATGAAACCAAGTCGACTGTGGTTTTCTACAACAAGGATGATTGCCGCTCTGCCGCTGGTCTGCGGGACTGGCTTGAAACGTTGCGGGCGCAGCTTGTCGCTGATGGAGTAGATGTGCCCCGCCCGGAACCGGGAGAACGCGACCCCAGCGAGAATATTAGCGAGTGGCTGATTCGGATAAACGCGCTGATCGAACGTCTCAGCGCGGATGTTCCTGCGGACCCAGAAGAGAGGGATGAGGAGCAACACGCGCGGTGGATACTGGCCAACATCC
>CBDFGR010000001.1:0-312200 GCA_965247115.1 Myxococcota bacterium | reverse complement strand
TGACGATGTCCGCCGACGAGTACAACCAGATGCTCTTCGAGCGCATGCACAGCGAGCAGCGGTGGGAGAACCAGCCCGCCACCGGGTGGACGGTCGAGGACCTGGATGTGGCCGAGGTCCGTAATACTGTGGCCGAGGCGGTGCGAAACGGCCGACTGAACGAGCCCGGCAGCCGGAACCCGAGGACCTCTGCTGCGGGGGCTCGGACTGATCCGCGACGGCGTCCTGTTCCGAGCGGCAGCGGGCAGTCCTTGATTTGCTGGATAAGTCAGACCGAGCGTTGGCGCTACGTGAAATCCGTTCCGAGCTGGGGCCGCAGACCAACGAGCGGCGATTGCGGGAAGACCTCGCCACCCTAAAGGCTCGGGGACTGGCTAAATCGATGGGACGCGGTAGGGGAGCACGTTGGAAACCCTTGTAGGACTGCGGGTTGGCTCATTCCGGCCCATTCTGGCTCATCCCGGCTTATTCCGGCCCACTCGAGAATGCGGCTTGTCATGCGGGACTGGTTTGACGACTGGATCGATCCGACGTCGCCGGTCCCGTGGCCCTTCGAGTCGGTGCGTGAACCCCGCGCCGGCCCCCGATAAGCGGCACGCTGTCAGCACGAGGGCGAACAACATCCGCAACGACGATCTGGCTATCCTGCGCCAAGATCGGGGTAATCGGCAACGTCCCTAGCGAGGCCTTCCTCTTGTGAAGCGAATCAAAGATTCCCTAGAGCTAAGCGCGAGCGACTTAGTCGGATACCTGAATTGCCGTCATCTCTCCGAACTAGACCGTGCGGTCGCCGAAGGTGCTTTGGCGAAACCCAGAGTCCGGGATAATCCCCTTCTACAGCTTCTTTGGGAGCGAGGTTCCGTCCACGAGCAGAACTATGTCGAGCACCTGGCAAAGAACGGTCTAGAACCTATCAGAATCGATGGAGTCGAGGTTACAGACGAAGCCGTCTCTCAAACGCTTGCGGCTATGAAACAAGGCGTGCAGGTGATTGTTCAGGGTGCGTTGTCCCACGACCATTGGATCGGACGTGCCGACATTCTGTGCCGTATCGAAGCCCCGAGCAACATTGGCCACTGGTCGTACGAGGTAGTCGATACAAAGCTCGCGCGTGAAACAAAAGCGGGAGCCGTACTTCAGCTTTGTCTCTATTCCGATTTGCTGACAAGGACTCAAGGCGTGGAGCCTGAGTACATGTACGTTGTCACGCCGTGGTCAGAATTTGAGCTACAGCAATATCGATTCGCGGACTACGCGGCCTATTTTCGGAAGGTGAAGCACGGTTTGTTGACGGCCCTGGCAGAACGAGACGGGGCAGAGACTTATCCCGATCCGATAGAACACTGCGATATATGTAGATGGCGGGAGACTTGCGAAAAGCGCCGCCGCAGCGATGACCATCTTTGCCTTGTGGCAGGAATCTCGAAGCTTCAGATCAACGAACTGAAACAGCGCCGAATTCGTACGGTAAAGGCCTTGGCCGGTATGCCCGTACCGCTGGATTGGAAACCGGACCGGGGTGCAGCTGAGTCCTATGGCCACATCCGCGAGCAGGCGCGTGTTCAGGTCGAAGGTCGTGAGGCCGGCGAGGGCAAATTCGAACTGCTTCCGGTGGAGAATGGATTCGGCCTTACCCGCCTCCCCGAACCGTCGGACGGCGACATGTTCTTCGATCTGGAGGGAGATCCATTCGTCGGCGAGCACGGCCTTGAATATCTTTTTGGCTACCTGTTCATCGATGAATCCGGAAAGGCTGTGTACAAGAGTGAATGGGCTCTTTCCCGTGCCGATGAAAAGCTTGTCTTCGAGGAGTTTGTCGATTTCGTATGGCGCGCTGGGAGCAGTTTCCCAGCATGCATATCTATCACTACGCCCCTTATGAACCGTCGGCGTTGAAACGTCTAATGGGTCGTTACGCGACGCGGCAAGAAGAGATCGACCAAATGCTCCGCGCGGGGCTATTTGTGGATCTCTATCAAGTTGTCCGCCGGGGCGTTCGCGCAAGCGTCGAAAGCTACTCCATCAAGAAGTTGGAACCGTTCTATGCCTTCGAACGTGAGACGGCATTGGCCGATGCAAATGCCGCTCTAGCGAATCTCCATGCGAACCTCGAACTCAGTGACATTCCCTCAATTGCAGATGAAACCAAGTCGACTGTGGTTTTCTACAACAAGGATGATTGCCGCTCTGCCGCTGGTCTGCGGGACTGGCTTGAAACGTTGCGGGCGCAGCTTGTCGCTGATGGAGTAGATGTGCCCCGCCCGGAACCGGGAGAACGCGACCCCAGCGAGAATATTAGCGAGTGGCTGATTCGGATAAACGCGCTGATCGAACGTCTCAGCGCGGATGTTCCTGCGGACCCAGAAGAGAGGGATGAGGAGCAACACGCGCGGTGGATACTGGCCAACATCCTTGACTGGCACCGCAGAGAGGAAAAATCGGTGTGGTGGGAGTATTTCCGGTTGGCTGATCTCTCAGACGAGGACCTGCTGGATGAGCGGGCTGGGCTCTCCGGTCTCATTTTTGCGAGACAGAACGGCGGCACGGCTAGAGCGCCCATTCACCGTTACAAGTTCCCGCCTCAGGAGACCGAACTACGTGGCGGCGAAGATCTCCGAAATCTTGGTGGAGACCCGCTTGGGAAATCCGAGGCAATTTCCTTTGCAGACTGCACGATTGATATCAAGAAGCGTAAGGACAGCATCGCGACCCACCCGAAAGCCGTCTTTGCACATACATACGTCAATGCTCAGGTACTCAAGGATTCGCTCGTGCGACTTGGCGAATACGTGGCTCAGAATGGCCTGCGAGGAGAAGGGCCCTATCAGGCTGGCCGCGATCTCTTGCTGAAAGAGACCCCGCGTGTCGGCGGACAGGAGCTTCACCGTGAAGGAGAAACGACCGTCAAGGCAGCCATGAGACTATGTGGGCATCTCTCTCAAGGAATTCTTCCCATGCAGGGCCCCCCAGGCGCAGGCAAGACCTTCACGGGGGCGCGCATGATTTGTGAGTTCGTGCGCCAGGGCAAGACAGTCGGCATCACAGCGAATAGTCACAAGGTTATCCGCAATCTGATTGATGCAGCAATTGACGCAGCAGATGAGATGGACGTGGACCTGCAGTGTTGCCACAAGGCTGCTGAACTGGAGGAAGCCCAGCACCGCCTTTGCTTTGCCAAGAAAAACGACGACCTGTTCGCTGCACTTGGAACGACCGTATCTGTGGGTGGTGGAACCGCTTGGCTATGGTCGCGTCCGGAAGCATTCGAGACCATCGATGTCCTATTTGTAGATGAAGCCGCGCAAATGTCGCTCGCGAATGTGTTAGCCGTGTCGCAAGCTGCCAAAGCCGTAGTGCTGATCGGCGATCCGCAGCAGCTCGATCAACCGATGCAGGGCAGTCATCCGGACGGCACGGACGTCTCTGCGCTGGATCACATCCTGGCCGGTGTAAGAACCATACCTCCAGATAAAGGATTGTTCCTCGAAGAGACTTGGCGGCTGCATCCTGAAACATCCGCGTACACCTCGGAGCTCTTCTACGAGGGCAAGCTCAGTTCAAGGGTTGGTTTGGAACAACAGATCATCAAGTCGGCGGGAGCGATCAGCGGTTCCGGTTTGCGCTACTTGCCCGTAGAACATCACGGCAATCACAACTGCTCGCCCGAAGAGGCGCAAGCGGTCGGCAGCCTTGTGAACGACATTCTGGAAAGCAACGCCACTTGGGTGGATCGTGACGGTAAGGAACGGTCCATTGTGCTCGACGACATCGTTATCATCGCGCCTTACAACGCACAGGTTTTTGAGATTCAACGCCGCTTGCCGGGAGCGCGGGTTGGCACGGTGGACAAGTTCCAGGGCCAGGAAGCGCCGATTTCTATCTATTCAACTGCAACGTCGAGCCATGCAGATGCGCCCAGGGGCATGGAATTCTTGTACAGTCTCAACCGACTTAACGTGGCGACGTCTCGGGCCAAATGTTTGTCAATCATGGTCAGCTCACCTCGCATCTTCGAAGCGGAATGCCGGACGCCACGGCAGATTCAACTGGCAAGTGCCTTCTGCCGTTATCTCGAAATGGCAGATCGGTTGGCCAATTAGATGAAGTTGCTTACACGCGTACCGACCTTGTCGGCAGGTTTATGGGCTGGCTAGGCGTCCCGTGGTTCCTCGAGCTGGTGCGTGAACCACGTGCCGGCCCCTACGAGAGGCGCACCGTCAGCAGCGGGACGAACAGCGTCCAGAAAGACGATCCGGGCATTCTGGTCTCCGTGTCGGGAAACGGCTGAATCAAACCAGTGGGGATCGAACCCACGTCCGAAAGTCGTCAGCGGAAGTGGTGTTTACACCGCTTCCGCCCTGGCTGACTGGACAGCGCCCTCAATGATTCGTTGAGCGGAGGAAATTGGAGCAGAAAAGACTTCCGCCCGTAGGATCTCGGCGAAACATCCATTGACACTCGTAAGGCTCAGCAAATCAACGGATTACGCATGTCAGTAGTAAAGGAGCGTGGATTGCGTGAACTCTACACTTCCTCCACCATCGAACAGGCTCGAATCACCTTCCGGTCTGCCATCCTGGAGACAGCTGTCGCCCCGCGCTCGGAGGGCCCCGGGCGACCGACGCCCGAGGTGTGGTAGAAGTTCGAAGCTCGGCCGCGAGCCGATTCAGAGGGATGCAATGGAGTTCTCACGCGCTGCGAGGACCGTCGGATTCGGGCTCCTCGCGTATGTGGCGTTGGTCGTCGTATTCGAGACGTGGCTCGGGGTCCTGCAGCCCGACATCGGAGACACCATCGTCATTACGACGACAAATGCCGATGGCGTCTCGACCGACCGCGTGCTCGGGCGCGACTTTGCCGGCGGAAAGCACTATGCATCGGCGAACCACTGGCCACGCGCCTGGTACAACAACGCACTGGAGAACCCGCGCGTACAGGTGACTATGGACGGAACGACTGTCGACTACATCGCTGTTCCCGTCGACGACGAAGAGCACGAACGGGTGGCGGCGGAGATCGGAAACGGGATCGTGTTCAAGATCATGGTCGGGTTCGCACCGCAGCGATTCCTGCGCCTTGATCCCGTCGAGAGCCGATAGTCACGCTCGGGCTCGCGTGCATCACCTTGTTTCCGGTCGCGAGGGCTTCATCGTCTACATGGGTAACGACAACCTGCTCAGCGACCCCCGGAGCGTGAGAACGTGCTGTTCCCCAACACCTGGGTACCGAAAGCCGCATCCGGGCTACTCACGGAGCATTCTGGCCTCGTTGAAGAAGGAACCGCCGATCCCACCGGAGCGCCGGACCCGTACACCGCAGTAGCGCCCCAGATGATCACCCCTCTGCACTCCAGTCGCACTCCACGCTGTGGGATCGTAAGTTGTTGGAAAAACTGATCTTCCGGGACGGCGGAAGCGCTTTCGATTCCCGCCGCCTCCATCATCGCAAGGAATTCGAACCGCCTTCCGGGCTCCTCGCCGGGGGCGGCGCGAGCAGCGCCGGGGTGTCGAGCGAGGTTCGGGCCATCTAACAGGGCCGCCCGATCTCGCCCTTCGTCGACTCGAGCTCGATCTTCCCGAGCAAGGCACGAACCAGGGCCTTCGGGCTTCCCACGGCACGTGTCAGTTGGGTCCGACCTCCACGACGTGGCCCGAGGGGATGCCCCCCGGCCACTCCCTCCCTCTCCTCTACTCCCCCGCCGTAGCGGGCCGCTCCGGCAGCGGGCAGCACGCCCCCTCCGAGAAGTCCTGCGCCGCAACATCGAACCCCCGGTTGAACCGCGCCCGGAAGTTATCCCACGCGATCATCGCCGTGATCTCCACCAGCTGCTCGTCGCTCAGGTGCGCGCGCAGGCCGGCGATCAGCTCGTCGCTCGCGTCGGCGGGGGTGCGGGTGAGGGCGGCCGCGTAGTCGAGGACGCGCTTCTCGAGATCGCTGAAGACCTCGCTCTCCGCGTAGTCGGAGATCGCCATCACCTGGGCCTCGCTCAGGCCTTTGGCTCTGCCCACGGCAGAGTTGATGTCGATTCAGAAGAGGCAGCCGATCATCGAGGCCGCCTTCAGGGAGGCCAGGGACTTGAGGCTCGGAGGGACGCTGCGGGCGCGTCCCCAGCCCATCTCGAAGCCGCCGGCCGCCCACATCACGCCGCTGTTGCGCGCCAAGATGCGCAGCGGGTCGGGGACCTTGCCCGTCTTCTTGGCAGCCGCCCGGAAGACCGACCTCGTGACGAAGCTCGCCTCCTCGTCGCTCACGCCCTTCAATCTCGCCATGGGAATCTCCTGTCTCTTCGTGCTCTTCGTGTCGAAGGCTAGGGGCCGCAGCGCCGGCCCCTAGCAGGCTGCGGAGAAAGTGACTGGTTGAGGGGTGGTCCTTCCGACGAGGGGGTTCACCGGCCGAGGGGCGGGGCGCGATTCCCGGTTCGAACCGGTCTTGGGCTCCGCTGATCGCGGGGCGGTTTCGCACATGACCTACGTGGCCTCCAGCAGCTTGCGGATCCGGATCAGGTTGTAGGCTGCGGCCGTGAAGGTGAAGACCCAGCCGACCCGATCCGTGCCGCGGTGTCGGGTCTTGCGCATCAGCCCCACGGTCTTCATCCAGCCGAAGACCTCTTCCACCCGTTTGCGAAAACGCTGACTCAGTTCGTAGCCCCGGTGGCGCGTCGTCCGCCCGTCGATCGCGCTGCGTCGATTCGTCGTGTTCTGCGCCACGTGTGGGGTCACGCCCAACTCTCGAAGCTCTTCCACGAACCCCTTCGTGTCGAAGCCCTTGTCTCCGCCCAATGTCCTCCGACGCCCGCCTCCCAGACCTTCCACCATCTCGAGCGCCGCTTCGCGCTCCGCATATCCCGACGCCTGCGTGAGCTTCGCCGCGACCACCAAGCCGTTCCGGTTCTCCGTCACCACGTGTCCCTGGTACGCGAGTCGGGCGCCTTGGCCTCTCATACCGGCGAGTCGTGCGTCGGGATCCGTCGTCGACGCATGCGTCTGGTTGCTCCGCTTCTCGCCTCGGAAGTTCACCGTCGGGTTGCCCGGGTCATCGTCGTCTCTCCGTTCCTCGTCCTTCCGTACGAAGCTCTTCTGGCTCGCCCACGCCTCGATCAGCGTCCCGTCTACCGTGAAGTGCTCCAACGACACCCATCCCTCGGTCTCGGCCTGCTCCAGCACTGCGTCGAAGAAGTGCTCGGCAATCTCGCCCTTGAGCAGCCGGTCTCGGTTCTTCGTGAACACCGTGGCGCTGAACACCACCTCGTCAAGCTCCAGACCCACGAACCAGCGATACAGCAGGTTGTACTCCAGCTGCTCCACCAGCTGCCGCTCGCTCCGGATGGTGTAGAGCACCTGCAGCAGCAGGGCGCGCAGCAGCTGCTCCGGGGGCACGGACGGGCGCCCTACGCCTCTGGCGTAGATCGCGTCGAAGCGCGGCGATAGCCGCTGCAGCGCCGTGTCGACCATGCGCCGCATCGCTCGAAGCGGATGATCATCCGGAATCCGCGACTCCAGCGACACGTAGCTGAACATCCCGCCCTGAAGCGTCCCCTGTCCTCTCACGCCTCCCCCTTTGGGGCTCGCTCCCAAGGTACCCTTCGATGAGGAGTTTTTCAGCAGCCTGCTAGGAGAGGTCGAAGTAGCCCGTGTTGTTCGCTCCCGTGACCCGTTGAAGTTGAGCGGGACAGGGAGCGGCACGAGCTCGGAGCCGTGGGTGTTCATGAGAACGGCGCGCCCGAAGCGCTGCTGCTTCCCCGAGCTGTATGCGATCCCGCCCCCGGCGGTGGCCGTGCCAAAGTTGAGCGGGTTCGAGGGCGGTGCGATCCCATCCGTGTCGAGCAAGTTCCGGTCTAGGGCTACCTTGGCGTCAAAGGCTGCCTCTGGAGCGCCGGCACTCAGGTTGCCCGTTGCGGGCGTGTAGGCGATCCCTGTTAGGGAGCCAGCTAGGCGGGTGGCGCGCCGGTGGAGCCGGGGTCTTCCTTGGCAAGCAGAGCCACGATCGTGTAGAGGAGCTGGCGCCGGTCGAGCGGCTTCGTGCTGAAGGCGTCGCAGCCCGCCTTGATGCAATGCTCGCGGTCCCCCTCCATCGCGTGCGCAGTGAGCGCCACGATCGGGCCGGTGTAGCTCGCGGAGCGCAGTCGCCGCGTGGCCTCGTACCCGTCCATCACGGGCATCTGCATGTCCATCAGGATCAGGTCGAAGGGCTCGCCCGAGTCGCGCTCCCGAAGCGCGAGCTCGAGGCCCACCTCGCCGTTCTCCGCCTGTGCGACCTGGAAGCCGGCGCGCTCCAGAACGGTTCGAACTAGGCGCCGGTTGTCCTCGCCGTCCTCGACCACGAGTATGCGGCCCCCCGGGCCCGTCTCCCGGACGCGCTCGATCATGTCCTGTGGCGACTCGCCGTCATCGGTGACCTCTGTCGGCTCGCGCAGAGTCGGATCCCGGACCACCAAAGGGCCTTCGACCGGACCGATGCCGATCGTGAAGAAGAAGGTGCAGCCGTGACCGTCGACGCTGTTCACCTCGATGTCGCCACCGAGGAGCTGCGCGAGCTGGCGCGAGATCGTGAGACCGAGCCCGGTCCCGCCGTACTTTCGCGTGGTCGAGGCGTCGGCCTGGTTGAACGCGCCGAAGATACGCTCGAGCGCCTCGGGCGCGAGCCCGGGTCCAGTGTCCGAGACCGCGATGCGGAGCTGAGGAGCCCCGGCGTCGTTCTGGGTGAGCTCCGTGACGATGCGCACGCCGCCGCGCTCGGTGAACTTGATCGCGTTGCCGACCAGGTTCATCAGGATCTGGCGCAACCGGGTGGGATCGGTCTGAATCTCGCCCGGGATGGGCCCGATGTACTCCACTTCAAAGCCGATGTTCTTCTCGGCAGCGCTCACTCTCATCACGGACTCGACGTCCGCGATGATGCGCGCGGGATCGGTGCCAATACGCTCGAGCTCGATCTTCCCTGCTTCGATCTTCGACAGATCCAGGATGTCTGTGAGCACGCGCATCAGGTGCTCGCCGTTTCGGTGGATGGTCTTGAGCTGGTCGACCCGGCGCTTAGGGGCCCGCGTGAGGTCTCCTTCCTCCATCATGAGCTGGGTGTAGCCCAGAATCGCGGTCATCGGCGTGCGCAGCTCGTGGCTCATGTTGGCCAGGAACTCGCTCTTGGCCCGCGTCGCGGCCTCGGCGCGCCGCTTTGCCGTGCGCAGCTCCTTCAGGGTCTCGGTCGGACCCTTGGACTCGCTCAGCTCCTTGCGCAGAGCGGCAACGGTCTCGCGCAGCCCTTCGAGCTCGGAGATGAGCTGATCTTGAGTCTTGTCCTGATCGCGCACGGTCCCCTGGCTCCATACACGCTGCAGCTCAATCGCTACGTATCGGGAGCGTCTGATGATTCCTGAGCGCGCGGCAGCGGCGAGGCATCACCGGGCGATCGGCAGCTGCCTGACTTGAGCTCGCGAATCAGCGGTTGCCGGAGAGCCGGGCCAACTGCTCGCGCTGAACTACAAGGTTGATGCGATACAGGTCCTTCTTGAGCGTGGCCTTCGGGCGCTCGTCGTCCACGGCTCGTAGCCCGTAGCGGTTCTTCTTGCCGAAGGCCCTGTAGCTCTGGACGACGGCCGTCCCGTGCACGGGAGTGCCGTTGTGGTACAGGGTCGCCTGCAGATTCTGGCCGACGGTGTACTCCGCGTCGGAGAAGATCGCAAAGCCGGTCTCGCTCACATCGACCACCTCGCACATCTCGGGGTCCTCCCCGAGCTGGGCCTCGACGTCCGCCGAGTAGCAGGACACACGGTAGCACTGGCGGTTCTCGGCAGAGATCGGGTCTCCGGTGGTCTCGAGCTCGAGCGTTATGCGGGTCCCGTCGTCGTCGTTCTTCTTCTCGACCACGGAGAGAACCCGGACGGGCTGCTGCATGAAGCAGCGGCCGATCTCGTAAAACACGAGCACTTCCGCCCCGTCCTCGAGGCCGAACGCCCATCCCTCGAACACGGCGTTGTAGCCCTTGTCGGTCGTTGCGGAGACCTTGCCCGGATAGAGCATCTCGTGTTCGGGTGTCCGCAGGAAGATGTCCATGTCGGTCTTCATGCTCGAGCTTCCTCTGGACCGCGCTCGATCGCCGGCCTTCACGCCCTATCGGGGGCCTGGACTTCGGAGTGAAGCTCCGCAGAATCGCCTCGTTGGCGGACCGAGGGTGACAACCGGATGTCCGGGCTGGATCCCGCTTCTATGAGAGAGAAGGGGCCGGTGCCCGCTACACATTTGATATAGAGCGCCTAGTAGATTTCGCGGGAATAGATGAGCATGTCGCTTCCCTTGAAGATGCCGAAGGTAGCTCGGGAGACGGGGTCGTCGTCGTAGCTGGAGTCGCCGTCCCAGTCGCCGAGCAGGTAGGATTGGCCGGTGAGGGCATAGGCCAGGTCGAAGTAGCCCGTGTTGTTCGCTCCGGTGGCGGTCAACGAGAGGGCTGCATCTCCTCCCACGAGCGGGCTGTTGCCGATGCTCGCCGTGCTGCTCAGCCCGCCCGGGTTCGGGGTCAGGCTGAGGCTTCCGGCTACGAAGGTGGTGCAGGCGTCCGCAACGTGGTCCACGAAGTTGTTGCCGTCGTAGTACTGCGTCTTCAGCGGTACCGGCAGCGGCAGGAGCTCTGAACCATGCGCGTTCGTCAGTACGGCCCGCCCGAAGCGCTGCTGCTTGCCGGAGCTGAAGGCGATTCCGCCGCCGGCGGCTGCCGTTCCGAAGGAGAGCGGGTTCGAGGGGGCGGCGATGGCGTCCGTGTCGAACACGTTCAGGTCGAGAGCTATCTCGCCGTCAAACGCGGCCTCGGGTGCGCTGCGGAGGAAGCTCAGCTGCGGCCCGTTGTTGAAGCTGACCGTGCCTACGCCCGCGCCCTGATTCACGACCGTCGGGGCGTTCGGCGCCCCGGAGCTGAGTGTGCCCGTGGCGGTCGTGTAGCTGATCCCGGTCAGCGCACCGACCGTGAGCTTGAACCAGGTCCCGTCGTAGTTCTCCGTCGTGCTCCCGGCGGCGTTCTTGGCGGTCACCGTGACCATGGGGCTGGTCGTGTAGTCGAAGGTGTCTCCGAGGTACGTATAGCTGCCGGCACCGCAGGCCGTCTGGAATACGGGCGTGTTCTGTGAGGTGTCGAGGTAGTCCGGCGTGAAGCGACCCACCGAGCCCGTCTCTTGTCCTGTGACGTTTCCGGCTCCCAGGTAGTCTGCATCTCCGATGCTCGCCTGAAGCTTGATGGCGCCGACCTCGTCGAAGTAGAAGGCATTCCCGCTGAACGTGCCGGCGGGCGCCAGCGGCGCGAAGGAGCGGTTGTTTCCGATCGCGCCATCGTTGTTCGTTCCGTTCCGTCCGCCGGCCGGTGCCACCAGGGTCGATGAGACGATCTTGATGCCCTCGGGGGCGATCTCGTTCCCGTAGTTCGGTGTGAGCGAGCCCTCCAGGTCGCGGACCTCCACGATCGCCTCGAAGGGGGCCCCGGCGGTCGTCAGGATTGCTCCGCCAGGTGTATCGCCGGCCGGGTTGGCGGAGCCGTCCATTCGCTTGACCGTGATGTCGAAGTCTGCGGGAATGACCACGAACTGGTTCGTGGCGCCTGTGATCCCGCCGACCGGCTCGACTACGTTCTCGTCCTTCATGGTGATCTGGATCTGGCCGACGTCCTTGTACTTGACGATCACATCGCCCTGTCCGGACGAGAAGTCCATGCTCATGGCGGTCGCGGCCGCTTCGCTCTGCGCGATGACCGTACCGTCCACGCTGACCTTGACGGTTCCGGTGAGGGGGTTGGAGTAAGTGGACCAGAACTTCAGCGACTTCGAGCCGTCGTAGGCCTCGATCACACCGCATACTGGATGGTTTGCCGTCTGCCCGAAGGCTGCGAGGTGGATCGGGAAGTCCTTGCCCGCGGTCTGAGTCAGGATCGGGTCGTTGATCGTGCCCGGCGGCGGGTTGGAGAGACCGTTCTGTGTCACGGTGAAGTTGCTTGGCGAGAAGGTGATCAGGCCCTCGGTGTCGTCATCCCGGAAGGTCGGGATGGCCGGGTCGAAGACGTCGATGTCGACCAGGGCTGGACCCTCCTGGTAGTCCAGCGCGAAGGTGGCGACTCCGTTGTCGGCGGTCACGAAGGTGTAGGTGGCGAGGCCATCGTTGGCGGTCGGGTCGCTGAACGTGCCGTTGTTGCTGCCGCCGTTGATCCAGGTTCCCTTGCCGTTCTGGGTGGATAGCACGACGGGCTTGATGTAGTCCGTGACGGTCGCGCCCGCTCCATCGACCACCGTGACCGTGATGGTTTCGGGCAGGCAGTTGATGCCGTTCCCGTCGTGCGTGATCACGAAGTGATCGCCGACCGCACAAGCTCCGCCTCCCGGCGTCAACGTGAGGAACGTGGAGGGGGACGACTGGTTGTTGTACTCCGTCTGGATCCAGCCCGCCGAGCGCGCGACGTTGGACATCCGGACCTCATCGATGCGGCCGTTCAGGTAGCGGGCGTCGCCAATGGCCCGCCGACCGATGAGCACCGGCTCGGTCGTCGCATCGATGTTGCCGGTGCGGGGGTCCGTGGCCTGCTCGCTGGCGTTGAAGTAGATCCTCGCCGTTGCTCCGTCGTAGGTTGCCGTCAGGTAAGTCCACGTCCCGTTCGTCGGCACCGTGCTCGTCGTATCGAGGCGGGTGTAGCCCGCGTCCGGTGTGTTGACTCGGAAGTTGCCGGTCTCGCCGGACTCGATGCCCAGGTGGATCTGATAGCTGCTGGTCGACTTGAGCAGGATGCCGACATCAGCAGTCTGACCGTCCGAGCTCACCCAGCCACTCAGGGTCATTCCGGTTCCCGTGAGGTTCACGCTCGAGCTGTGCGGGACCTGGACCCAGTCGTTCGTGCCGTCGAAGTCGAGCGCCCCGGCCATCTTGCCGGTCACGAGATCCCCGCTCGTCATGTTGTTGGAGCTGCCATCGTTGTTGTTCGACGTGCTGTCCATCGACTGCGGTGCTCCACCCGAGGGGTCCTCGTTCAGGTGCCAGACTCCCGCGAATGTGGAGTCCCACACGCCTGGCGGGTTCGACTGGTCCGGTGACGAGGGGTTCCCGTAGTTCAGGTAGATCACCTTGTCGGTACTGCTCGAGAGGAGCGGGATCCGGACCCAGGCGACGAGAGTCCCCGTGGCGCTGTCGTAGCTCTCGATCTCGTGATCGAGCTTCGTCACGGTGTCGGAATCGGCGAACCAGATGTCCCAGCCGTCCGATCGCGCGTTGGCCTGCAGGTCTCCGTCCGTGATGGAGACGAGGAGCGGGTAGTTGGTCAGATCCTCCACCACCTTCGTGGAGTCGATCGTGATCGTCGGCGTGTTGCTCACGGGCAGCGAGGCGCAGGCACCGAGCGTGCAGACGCCGCCGGGAGCACAGGCCTGGGGGGGTGTACAGGAGAAGCCCTCGGCGGCGACCGTGTCGAAGACGCAGGTCGAGGTCCCGACGTCCCACCAGTCGACCGTGCAGACGTCCGCATCGTTGCAGTCCGGAGTGGCACAGTTGTTCGAGCCGAGGGGCTCCTCCACGGAGACCGAGTAGAAGGTCCCGGGGGTCGCGTAGTTGCTGTACTGGGTCGTGATCCAGTCCTGCGAGCGGGCCACGCTCGAGACCCGGACCTCGTCGATCCGGCCATCGAAGTACTCGTTCAGTGCACCAGCGATGCCGTTGCCGCTGGACGCGGTAGAGGCGCCGATCGCGATGGGCTCAGTGTTCGAGGACATGCCGCCCGTGTAGCCGTTCGTGGTCTGCCCGCCGTTGCGGTAGAATTTCATGCCACCGCCGCCGAACGTGAGCGCGCTGTTGTACCAGGTGCCCGTCGAGATCGACGCTCCGCTCACGACGTTGTTCGCGCTCGAGCTCTGCAGATGAGCCTGCGGGAAGTCGCTGCCCAGCGCCTCGATCGTCAGGTGGCCGCCGGAATCGTAGCCACTCGAGTCCTTGGACCAGAGTCCCATGTCGCTGGACAGAACGTCGGGCCGGAACCAGAGCTCCACCGTGCCGTTGCTGTTCTCGTAGTCCGTCGAGTGCTTTACTTCGATGTACTCGTCGTTCTTGTCGAACTCCAGACCGTAGCCGAACATCGCGTCCAGGCGGTCACTGCTGTTCCAGGAGCCGTAGGTCTGGCCGTCGTTGTTGTTCGACGTGGAGTCCTGGATGATGGCGCCTCCCGTCTCCGGGTTGAGGGCTGCAACGACGAGCAACTGTGCGTTCAGGGTGCCGCCGTAGTTCGCGCTGGCGGTGTCGGTGCCCCCGCTCGCGGCCGGATGGTCGGCGGCGGACATCCGCATGGAGCCGCTCGAGTTGTCAGTTCCCTCGGTCCAGCTGTTGCCCCAGGTGTAGGAGCTGCTGTCCGCGGAGACGGCGCCCGCTACAGCCATGGAACCCGTCGACACGCTCACGCTCCGGGTGATGGGATCGGAGGTGAAGGTGGCCTGGTTGTCGCTGTCTCCGATCGGGTTGCTCTGGTCCACCGTGCGGTAGGTCGCCGCCGCGTGCCTCGAGTTGTCCGGCGAGCCGTTGCTGTAGCCGAGCGAGAAGGTGCTCCCGCTCGCGGCCTGGATGCCGGCCTCGTTCAGGTACCAGAGCTCCGCTCGGATGTAGTCGGACTGGTCGTAGTCGATGTGGAGAAGGGGGGCGTTGGAGCTTGAGCCCTCGTACGAGTCCGCGACTCTGTTACCCGTTCCGCTGACGATGACGACGATATCATTGCCGCTCGACCAGCCGCCGCGGTTCACGACCTCCTGGATGACGGCTGACAGATCCGGAGTCTGGTACTTCGTCCCCGTGGTCCAGGCTGGAACGCTGTTCCATGCAGTGCTCGCCGTGGTCCGCACGCGATTCGAGATGTCGAAGGCGGTCGTCGTCAACGATGGAGCATCGTCGACGTCCTGGGCCTGGAAGGTCAGATTCGTCGTTCCCGTGTCGCTCTCGTCTGCCCGGAACTCGATGTACGCGTTGGTGATGTTCGCGCCCTGCGGAAGGCCCACGCTGGTGACCGCATCGCGACCAGCCGGCTCGAGCCCGAAGATGAGGGGTTGAGCGTGGCGGCAACGATGACCTGGCGGTTGATACTGGACGAGTGGTTCGCGCTAGCGGTATCCGTGCCGCTGCCCGTGGCAGGGTTGTCCGCGGTGGACATGGTCGAGCTCCCACCATCCTGATCCGTACCTTCGGCCCACCCGTTGCCCCATGCGTACGTCCCACTGTTTCCGCAGACAGCGCCCGAGATGGCCATGGCCCCCGCCGTGACGTTGACGACCGCATCGATCGGATCGACGCTCGTCGTCGTGTCGACATCGGTGTCTGCGATTGGAGTGGCCTGGTCGACGTTCTGATAGGTCGCAGCCGCGTGCATTGCGTTGCTGGGCGAACCGTTCCCGTACGTCACGTTGAAGGTGGTGCCGCTGGACGCCTGGATTCCCGCCTCGTTCAGGTACCAGAGCTCTACCCGAGCCAGCGTTGTCGTGCCGGCCACCGACTGGCCGATCGGCGTCAACGCCTGGCCGCCATAGCTGACAGCGGTGACGTCGGTGTCATTCGAGCTTCCGTTCTCGTACCCGGTCGCGAACACGAGCACCCGATCCGATCCTGCGCCCACCGTGTGCGAGGTCCCGTTCGTCCAGGAGCCGACGCGAGCAACGGTGCCGGCGCCACCAGTCGTGAGGACCATCGCGAGGTCGCCGCTGGTGCGGTTGATGGCGCCGCTGCCCACCGTCTCCTCGGAATCGTTGCTGCCCGCGCTCACGCGTTCGTCGATCGCTCCCGGTCCTCCTCCCGCCACCTGCGTGATCTGCGTCAGCGACTGGCCGCCGTAGCTGACGGACGTGACATCGGTGTCTGCGCTGGCCTTCTCGTGGCCCGTCACGAACAGCAGCAGGCGGTCGTCGCCGGCGCCCACCGTGTGGGAGGTTCCCGTCGTCCAGTCGGTTCCGCGCGTCACGTAGCCCAGAGCGGAGCTGCTCGGATCCTGGTCCATGTGGTAGACGCTCTTGTAGCTCGCATCCCAGACCGCCGTCGGATTCTCCTGCGCGGAGGCTCCGGAGTTCCCGTAGTACATGTAGATCTGCTTGTCTGCGCTGCTGGTCAGGCTCGGGATCCGCACCCAAGCAACGATCGTTCCACTCCCGCTCTGGTAGCGCTCGAGCTCGTGGTCGAGCTTCGTGATTCCGTCGATCTCCGTGAAGAAGATGTCCCGACCGTCGGAGCGAGCCTCGGCAGCCAGGTCGGCATCCGTGAGCGAGACCAGCATCGGGTAGTCGGTCAGGTCGGAGGGCACCTTGGTCTGGTCCACCGTAATGGTCTTGCGGAAGCCCCAGAGCGGGTCCTTCCAGGTGCCGTGCCACTCGGCCACGCAGGCGTCGGTGCCCTCGTCGCAGACGCCGGTCTGGCACTGACCGTCGAGTGAGGTGCAGTCGTAGGTCACCGAGCTACGGCAGAAGCCCGCCGAGCAAGTCTCACCCAGCGTACAGAAGAGGCCGTCGTCACAAGCGAGGCCGTCGACCGGGGCGGGGTCGTGGATGCAGGTGAAGGTAAGCGTGTCGAACGAGTCCACAGTACAGGCGTTTCCGTCATCACAGTTGCAGACGCCCTGCAGCTGCGGGACGCAGCTGTCGGAGGGCTCGTCGCAGATGCCGATCTGGCAGGAGCCGTCGAGGAAGCTGCAGTCCGTGGTTGCGCCGCACACGCCGGCCGCGCAGATGTTGCCCGTCGTGCAGAACAGCCCGTCGGAACACGCCAGTCCATCCGTCCCGGACGAGTCGTAGATGCAGGTCGACGTTCCGGAGTCCCAGGTATCGGTCGTGCACGAGTTGCCGTCGTCGCAGCTGCCGCAGGCGGTCGCGGCGTCCTCTTCGGCGCCCAGGCTGAGGAAGGTGACCGGCGCCGACTGGTTGTTGTACTCGGTCTGGATCCAGGCCGTGGAGCGCAGGACCTTGGACCAGCGTGCCTCGTCGATCCGGCCCTGGAAGAACTCCGAGACGCTCTTCACACGGCCGATCGAGACGTCGTAGCTGGCCGAGACCGGCTCCCCGGCGCCGTTCGTGAACGAGACGTCCACGTTCGAGCCGTTTCGGTAGAGGGTCACCCCACCACCGCGGGAGTTCGTCATCACCAGGTAGGTCCACGTTCCCGTTGCAGCACCGGTGCCATCCGAACTCGAGCCGCCGGACCTCGCGTGCCAGAGGCCGCTCGCATCGTTGCTCCGGAACATGGCCAGCCATTCCGAAGTGGAGCCCTCGCGGTTCTTTCCGAAGATACCGCGATACTCGCCACCGGAATCCGTGTTGTAGACCCAGGCCGAGAGCGTCCGATCGTTCGTCTCGTAGTCTGCGTGGTGCGAAACGTTGGCGTAGTCGTCGGTTCCGTCGAAGTCGAGGGCGTAGCCGATCTGCCCAGTCACCTGGTCCGCGGCGTCCATCCCGCCGTTGGTCACGCCGTCGTTGGCGTTCGCCGTCGAGTCCGCGACGGAGCTTCCGGGGCCGCTGCCTGGGCCACTCGGAATCAGGACGATCCGTCCGGGGCTGCCGCCGCCGCCGTTGGCGCTCCCGCCCACACCAGCGCTCCCCGCGTAGTCAGGGTCCGCGTTGTTGGCGGGCGTTGTCCCGGAGCCGGCGGTCAGCGTCGTGTTCGTGCCGCTGACGAGGCTCGAGCCGCCGCCGCCACCACCGCCGCCCTCGTCATCGCCGTCGCCACCGCCGCCGCCCCCGAAGCGGCCTCCACCGCCGCCGCCGCCATCATCATTGCTGTTGTTACTGTCTGCGCCGTTGCCGCCTGAGTTCGCCGCTCCCGTCGATCCACCTCCAGATCCGCCGGAGCCGCCGGCTGACGTCGTGCCACCGCCACCGCCACCGCCACCGCCACTGGCGTTGGAGCCTGCAACACCGCTCGAGCCGCCGCCTGCGCCACCCTTCCCGCCGTCGCTCTCCTTGCCGCCGCCGCCGCCTCCACCGCCGCCGCCGGCCTCGACGAGGAACGCACCGCCTCTCTTGACCGCGGCATAGCCGCCGCCTCCTCCTCCAGAGCCGCCGTCGGAGTCGCAGCCCTTCCCGCCGGTGCCGCCACCGGCGGCCGTTGTCGCATTGCCGCCGCCGCCGTCACCACCCGTCGGCGGTGTAGAGCAACCCCCGGGCGCACCGGTTCCACCAGGTCCGCCGCCGCCCAATACGATATCGAGAGACTCGGATGGGGTCACCGAGATGTCGGCCTGCGCGAAACCGCCGCCGCCGCCGTTGCCACCATCGTCGCCGCCGCCACCGCCGCCAGCGCCGCCACCGGCCCCCCACGCCTTGATGGTCAGCGTATCGCATCCCGTCGGAACTACGTACGTAGCTGAGGCAGTGGCACTCGCGTACACGGTCGGCCCCGCAATACACGAGGGGCCGCCCCCGGACGGGGACTCCTTCAGGTGGTGCACGCTGACGAAGTCCGCGTCCCACACCGCCGAAGCGTTCTGCTGGTCCGCCGAGCTCGCGTTGCCGTAGTACATGTAGAGCACCTTGTCGGTGCTGCCGGTGAGGTTCGGCACCTTCACCCAGGCGACGAGCTCCCCCGTCGCGGGGTTATAGCGCTCGATCTCGTACGCGAGCTTCGTGGTCTCGTCGTCATCGGTGAAGACGATGTCCCAGCCGTCCGCCCGCGCAGCCGCCGCAAGATCCGTGTCTGTGACTGACACGAGGACCGGGAAGTCGGTCAGGTCCGCGGTCACCCGTGCGGAGTCGACCGTGACGGGCTTCCGCAGCGTCCAGCTCGCGTCGTACCAGGTCCCCGTGCTTTGGGAAACGCAGGAGTCCGCGGCCTCGTCGCAGACGCCGACCGCACATGCGCTGTCGAGCGAGGAGCAGTCTGTCGCCGCCCCGCAGACCCCGGTCGAGCAAGTGCTTCCGATCGTGCAGAACAGGCCGTCGTTGCAGGCCAGGCCATCCGCTGCTCCGACATCATTGGTGCAGGTCTGCGTACCGGAGTTGTACGTATCCACGGTACAAGGATTACCGTCGTCGCAGTCCTGGCACGTCGCCAGTTGCCCCTGCTCCGCGCCCACACTGTGGAAGGTGCCGGGCGAGTTCTGATTGTTGTACTCCGTCTGGATCCACGCGGCAGAACGCGCGGCAGCCGAGACCCGGAGCTCGTCGATGCTGCCACCGTGATGAGATCCCGGTGCTTCTGGGCCGCCCAAACCGCCGAGCCAAAACGCGGTGCTATTGAGCGACAAGCCTGTACCGAGAGAACTCTGGAACGCTCCATCCACATAGAGACTTGCGTTCGCCCCGTCGTTGGCGACGAGGATGTGATGCCATGCATCGTCGTTTACCTGGAGAGTGCTCGAAAGATAGCTGGAGTCTGAGCCCGGTGTTACGCCGCTCCAGAACCCGATGTATCCATTGTTCGTGTTGACTCCGAAGTCTCCGGTTGGCTGCCCGCTAGTGGATTGGCCGAACAGAGTAGGTCGCTGCCAGTAGGCCCCGTTGGTTCCGCTTTCGGTGGTCTTGACCCACATCGAGAAAGCGAACTGGCTCAGTCCGCTCGTTGCGGCGGAGGGCAGATCGACGTAGTCATCGGTCCCGTCGACCTGCTGCCCGGCACCGAGCTTGCCGGTCTGACCTGTTGCCGAGATCTCATCATCTCCGTGGTAGCTGTTGCTGGTGGAGTCTCGATAGAGAGCGTTGTTCCCCGTCCCTGCCTGGTCTTCCCTCAAGTGCCAGACGCCGACGTAGTTGGGATCCCAGACGCCGGAAGCGTTCTGCTGGTCCGAGGCCCCGGCGTTCCCGTAGTACATGTAGATGGTCTTGTCTGTGCTCGAGCTGAGTCGGACCCGGACCCAGGCGACGAGCTCGCCCGAGCCGCCGTCGTACTTCTCGATCTCGTGGTCCAGCTTTGCGAAGCCGTCGCTGTCCGTGAACGCGATGTCGAAGCCGTCCGCGCGGGCGGCAGCTGCGAGATCCGTATCGGTGATCGAGACCAGTACGGGGAAGTCGTCGAGGTCGCCCGTGACCTTGGTGGAGTCAACGGTGATGGGCTTGCGGAACTGCCAGCTCGGATCGAACCAGGTGATGCTGTCCTGCTTCACGCAGGCATCGGCGCCCTCGTCGCAGAAGCCGACCGTGCAGATGCCGTCCAGGTAGGAGCAGTCGACGGGCGCCCCGCAGACGCCGGCCGAGCAGAAGTTTCCTGTGGTGCAGTAGAGACTGTCACTGCAGGCAAACCCGTCTGCAGCGGCCGCGTCAGTGCCGCAGCTCTGGGTCGTGAAGTCCCATACGTCGACCGTACAGATGTTCCCGTCGTCGCAGATCGGAGCGTACTCCACGTGGAGGAGAGCGGCCGCGCTGGGCACGCCATCGTGGGAGTGGGCGATTCTCTCGCCGGTCCCTTCGCTGATTACCACGATCGCGTTTCCGCTCGCCCAGCCTGGTCGGTCGATCACCTCCTGGATGATCGCGGCGAGGTCCGGAGTCTGGTGTGTCTCGTTCGTCGTCGTCCAGCTCGGAATGCCGTTCCAGGCGACACTCGCCGTTGTCTTTGGCCGGTTCGAGATGTCGGAGGTCGTGGCCGAGAACTCGATGGGGCTGTCCGCCGCCTGGGCCCAGAAGGTCAGGTTGGTCGTGGGGTTCGGACCGGTCTCGTCCGTCGTGAGCTCGATGTACGCGTTCGTGATCGTCACGCCAGGAGGCACGGGGAGACTCGCCCAGCGCATGCCGACGATCTGATCGCCGGGGTCCGCCACGAACTCGAGATCGGTGCTCGTCCTGTTGACCGCGCCGCCGCTGACGAACTCCTCCGCGTCGTCGTTGTTCCCCGAGATGCGGACCTCCACCGTGGTCGATGGCATGACCGGGGGCGCCATGAACTCCAGATGCAGGAGCGGAGCTGCGGCCGCGTTTCCGTCCCAGGATTCACCGGTACGGCGACCACCGCCCGTGACAAAGAGTGCGACGGAGTTCCCGCTGACCCAGCCGGACCGGTCGATCAGCTCCTGGATGATCGGCGACAGGTCCACGCTCTGGTAGGTCTGGCCGCCCGTGGCCCAGGCCGCGGCGTTGCTCCAGTCCACTGAGGTCGCGGTCTTGAGTCGGGTCGAGAGGTCGTTCGCTCCGCTCGTGAACGTGGGGGCGTTGTCGGAGGCCTGGCCCTCGACGGTCAGGTTCGTCGTCCCGAAGTTCGCGACGTCGGCCGTGAACTCGAGGTAGGCGCGCGTGATGATCGACCCGGGGTCGATCGCCACGTTCTGGAAACGCATGCCGACCTGCTGGGCACCGCCGTCATCCACGAGCTCCAGAGTCGGACTTACGAGATCGACCGCACCGGTGCTGACCATCTCCTCGGCATCATCGGTCGAGGCCGAGACGCGCAGGCCGAGCGTGTTGGGAGGCGGCAGAGGAGTGCCGGGATTGAAGTCGACGTGCAGCAGCGGGGCCTCCGCGGAGTTGCCGTCGTACGAGGTCGCGGTGCGCGCTCCCGTTCCGGTGACGAAGATCGAGATCGACTTGCCGGCGACCCAGCCGCCGCGGTCGACGACCTCCTGGATGATGGCAGAGAGATTGGGTGTCTGATGTGTCTCGCCTACGGTGTTCCAGCTCGGGACGCTGCTCCAGGCCACGCTTGCCGTCGTCTTGGCGCGAGTCGAGACGTCCGAGGCCGCCGAGGCAAAGGTCGTCGAGTCGTCGACCGCCTCCGCTCGCAGCGTCAGGTCCGTGGCTCCGGACTGCGCAACGGTCGTGGTGAACTCGATGTACGCGTTCGTGATACTGGCCCCAGGCGGGATCAGGACGTTCAGGAAGCGCATGCCGACTTCCTGAGCACCGCCGCTGTCGATGAGCTGAAGGTCCAGGCTGCCGAGCGTTACTGCGTTCGTGCTGAGTAGCTCCTCGGCATCGTCGCTAGACGCGGCAACGCGGCTCTCCGTTTTGGCTGAAGCAGGCAGGACGGAGAAGGGCGGCGCCGCGACGATCTCGGTTCCACCAACGACGGTCGCTGCGGGGACCGTCACGGTGATGACCTCGCTCGCCGTGATACCGTAGCTCGGTCGCGCCGGGAGAGTGAGCGTCACGACGGTGTTGCTCGTCCGGACCACCTCGTTGTACGTGAGGTTCGCCTTGACCTCGGCGTTCCAGCCCGTCGCGCCTCCGCCCGCCGAGACGAGACCGTTGATGAGTGCCGTGGTGAGCGCGTTGTCTGCGCCGATCGTCGGATCCCAGGTGTCGCCCGTGAGCGTGATCACCAAGGTTTCGCCCCCCGCAATGACCTCCGATTGGAGTGCATTCGGGATCAGGCTGCCGCTGAGCCCGGCCATCGCACCGCTGCCCCAGATGAAGATCACCTTGCCGTCCGCTGCGTTCTTCTGGGCGCAGGTCGTGCTGTTACCCAATCCCCCCTGGCCGGCGCCGGCCGCCTCCGCCGA
The DNA here is from genome assembly GCA_965247115.1 of Myxococcota bacterium. Classification (GTDB taxonomy): domain Bacteria; phylum Myxococcota_A; class UBA9160; order SZUA-336; family SZUA-336; genus JAUXJB01. Next base: position 289,805 of record CBDFGR010000001.1, on the reverse strand, counting down.
GTTGCCCGGGCTTCGACCCGAGCCATTCTGCGGGGTCTGTCCAACGCAGGCTCCGCCCCCGCCGCCGCCCGAGCCGTTGGTCGAGCCGTCGCCGCCATTCACAGCGCAGCCCGGCCCGCCGTCGCCGCCCCAGAACGCGCTCCAGGCGGTGCCGCCGCCGCCGCCATCGTTGCCGCGGCTGCTGACTACTCCGTCTCCGCCCTGATAGCCGCCAGCCCCGCCGGCGTGGGTACCACACGTGTTTCCGCCCTCACCGCCCCGGCCGATGGCGACGCTGAAGGTGTCACCTCCCGAGACCCCGGTGACGAGGTGCTCGACGTAGCCGCCGCCGCCCCCATCGCCGCCGGCCGCAGTGTCCTTGGACCCACCGCCGCCGCCGCCGCCCCACGACTTGATCGTGAACTGGGTCACGCCGCCCGGGACCGTGAAGACGCCGTCGTCCACGAACTCCTGCTGGCCGCTGACGTTCGTGGTGTTGATGATGAAGCTAGGAGTGGCGATGATCACGCTCGCACTCGTGACGGCGGTCGCGGGTACGGTCGCCGTGATCGTCTCCGCCCCGGTGATGTCGTAGCTGCCGAAGGCCGGCAGCGTGATGGTCACCACGGTGTTGCTCGTCCGCACGACGTCCGTGACCGCGAGGCCGGCCTTGACGACTGCGTCCCAGCCGGTCGCTTCCACCTGCGCTGAGTCCAGGCCGTTGATGATGTTCTGGCGCTGGGCGTCGAAGGTTCCTCCCGAGGTCACCCACGTATCCCCGGTCAGCGTGAGGAGCAGGGTCCGCCCACCGGTTCGGATCTGGTCCTCGTTCGCGGACGTGATCGTGCCGCTGACGGCTGCTTCGGGGTCTACCGCGACGAGGAAGGCTGGCGTCGCCACGATCTGACTCGCGCCCGTGAGAGCGGTCGCGGGCAGGGTCGCGGTGATGGTCTCGTTCGCGGTGATCTCGTAGCTCCCGAATGCGGGTAGCGTGATGGTCACGACCGTGCTGCTCGTGCGCGCGACGTCCGTCACGGAGAGGCCGGCCTTCACCACCGCATCCCAGCCAGTGCCCTCGGACTGCGCGGAGTCGAGCCCGTTGATGATGTTCTGGCGCTGTGCGTCGAACGTAGCCCCGGCGGCCACCCAGGTGTCATCGGTCAAGGTGATGACGACCGTCTTCCCACCCGTGACGATGTCGCTCTCGGCCGCGCTGGCGGTGACGGTTCCACCTACAGCGCCCGAGCCCGAGGACACCGAGGGGGTCATCAGTGCAAACTGGACGGCGTACGGGCTCGCGGAGCCCTCGGCCCAGATCACACCGATCTGGCCGTTCTGGATCGACTCGTACGCCGAGATGCCGCCCTGGATCGGAGTGGTGTCCGACTTGAGCTCGGTCTCGCCTCCCCAGCTCGAGCCGTCGAACTCGCGGTAGTAGATCTTGTCGTCGCTCTTGTCGTAGAAGAGGGTGAGGTCGTTGTTGTTCGCCGCGAGCGTGACCTTGCTGTGCGACGTCAGTCCGGTGATATTCGCGTTGGGCGTGGACCAGGTTGGCGCGAGCGCGTTCGTGCCCTTGCGATGCACAATGACGCCCGCATCGTTGATGTAGGCCAGGTGGATCTCTCCGAGGCTGGTCCTGACCGCCGACCACCTCCGCATGCAGTCGTCCGCATTGTCAGCGCAGTTGGAGAGATCGTTCGATACGACCTCCTGCCACGCGCCCCACGAGCCTGCGCTATCGTCCCAGCCGGCCCCGATGATGTCCCGGTCTGACGCCCCGGCGTTGGAGTTCGTGAGGCCGTACATGTCGCCGGGATTTGCGGTCGGGAAGAGCACGGTCGAGTGCGGCCCGCCCTGCGTGGTTCCGCCATAGTTGGTAGTGCTCCGGTCCGTCCACGTGGGGCTCTGTGCTGCGCTTCCGCGGTGCACGTTGAAGCGCTCCTCGTCATCGCCAGCGCCCCCAATCCAGGGCAAGCTGTTGCTGTCGAAGGCCGCGTGCGTGCGCTTTTCGTGATTCCCGGCCTGGATGATCAGCTCGTCGCTTGCTGCGGGCCACCAGGTCACCGTCCCGCCGGCATTGAGCGTGCCGTGGCGGTAGTACAGCTGGTTGTAGGGAATCGGTGCGTTGTCGTCGCCGTAGGCCACGATGACCGTGGTCCCCGAGAAGCGGGCCGAGATGTCTGACGGCTGCTCGATCTCACTCGCCGTCACGTTCACGTTGCCCTGCGACGTCCAGCTCGAGCCGTCCGCGGACGAGAAGATCACGCCCTCCGAGCCGTCATAGAAGACCGCCCAGTAGTTGCCGTTGGCGTGATGGATGTAGCGCTCGGTTCCCGACCAGATCCCATCGGTCGAGGTCGTCGTCATCCCAGTCAGCGAGACCTCGTCCGCGCCGACATCGGGCTGACCGCTGTCCCGCGTATCACCATCGATGTCGAGCGTCACCGGCAAGTTCGGGTCGCTATCGAGATCCTCACCATAGGTGCCCCAGAGCGCGTTTGAGTCGGCCACCAGGTGCAGGTCCTCGCTGCCTGCTGTTACATTTGTGAAATAGCTCGCGTAGGTGCTCTGGTTGATCACGTTGCCGGCGCCACCGAAGTCGTCGGCCGTCGCATCCGAGGAGACGTTGTTGTTGGCGACAATCGTCGGCGCTCCGGGTACCTCGTAGGCAGTCGGGATGCCGCCCGACATGGTGATCTTCCCGACGTAGTTGTTCTTGAGCTGGTAGGTGTGAGAGTCAGTCCTGAGCTTGATCCCTACACCGTCGTTTGCGCTGCCACTGTTCAAGACGTCGTAGACGGTGTTGTTGAAGACGTACGAGGTACCAGCAGCTCCAGTATCCAGCCACATACCCCGAACATTTGACCAGACGTGCGCGGAGAGATTCTCGATTGCATAGATGATGTTGTTCGAAATGCTGTAGGTATCGCCGCTTGCAGCTTGTACATAGATACCTTCGACGGAGCGCGCAGCGCTGTCATCCGCGGTCGAGTTGCGGATGTCGTGGATCAGGTTATGTGAGATGCGGATGTCGTTTCCGGCTGCCTGGGAGTCCGTGTGAATGCCCCGCAGGGATCGGCCGGTGGTGACGCCGGAGCCGTCGAGCTCGAGGCCTTCGACGCGGACGTGGCTCTCTCTGATGTCAAGAAGGCTATAGCAAGTCGCCGTTGTCGCGGTCGTTGGTCGGCGCACGTAGCCAGTTCCTGCCACACCCGTGTGGCGCTGGCTGATACCGACCTCGCTGCTCGAAACCGGCGTGTAGATCCGAATGTAGTTGGTCGGCCCCGTAGTCCATCCATCGATGGAGAGGGCGCCCCCGTCGGTCTCTACCCCGTCTGCGTACGCCGCGACCTGCATGATCGTATTGGCGGTGACCAGGTCCGTGGAGGTGTCAAAGTCCTCGACAAGATCGTTGAGAGAGTCGTTCTCGTTCTGGGACTCCCACTTGTTGAGCGAGGTGTACGCCCGGTACACGTTCACAGCCGTCCCAGCCACAGCCGCCTGAGGCGTGGCGCCGCTCGCGCTCTTAACGGTGTAGACGGTGTTGCTCGTCCGGCCGGAGATGACGGCGACGTACCACGTTGCTGCGACCTGGTACTGGAGCACGTCGCCGACGCCGACATTGGCGGGCATGCTTCCACTGAAGGTCGCCGTTGTACCGGAGACTTCGACGGTACGGGCGCTCGTATTGAGGTCAGTCCCGTTCGTTCCAACGGAGCGGTAGAGGGTTCCTGCCGCGGCCGGTACAGAGTCATCATTCGCCAAGAGAGCAGTCGCTTGGCTGGAGATCTCGGATGCGCTTAGCGCTCCGTCGTAGACTGCAGCGTACGTGATGTCGCCGTCAAGGGATCGACCACCGACTTCGCGGTTGCCGATCACGAAGTACTTGCCCGCCGGAACACTGATGGTCTCGTTCAGAGGTGGGTCGGTGCCGCCGGTCTTCGAGAGCAATACGCCGTTCTTGTAGAGCTTCACGCGATCAGCTGCTGTCGGCTGGGTGGAGTCGTACACCAGGTGGAACGCCATCCGCGTGGCATCCCAGGCGGGATTCCACTCTCCCCTGATCGTCTCGCCGAACAAGTAGAATTCAATCTTGGTCGGGCTTGCTTCGACTGTGAAATGGCCCGACTCCGTGGAGCTTCCGATATGGATGAGGCGCGTACCACTGGAGCTGGCCGCATCCACGCGCACGACGAGCTCGATACTGGCCTTTGTCGAGCCGTCCAGAGCTGTCTGGATCTTCGTACTATCAGCCAGAATGGATGCGCGCCCATTGTTGGTGGTGGTCGCAGAGGACCAGCCCCTTCCGGTCGACGGTGCGATGTAGGTAGGATTCGCGCCGTCATAGGTGATGGACAGGTCGAGCGGACTCACCTGATCGTCAATCAGCTGTGCCGGACTCTGGCCGCTCGCAACCTCCTCCATCCAGTAGCGAGCGACGAGGGCCATCGGGCATGCAGCAGGCGGGGATGCGGCGAGGGCGCTGACCTCGGCCCCGCTCAAAGCGCGGTCGTAGATGCGAAGATCGTCGAGGACGCCATCGAAGAACATGTCTGTGGCTTCTGTTCGAGCCCCGATTCTCTTCAGTCCAGTGGCTCCAGAGGTGCCGGCTGAAGCAGTGCCATCACTTACTCCATCCAGGTAGAAAGCTAGATTCGTTCCCGTATCACCGTCTTTGATGACCGCGATGTGATGCCAGGTATCGGCGGGCAGGAGGTCACTGGTTGCCGGGTGGCAGGCGTCGCCATCCTCTCGCAGGCTTAGCCCATTGGCCGTGCAGTTGTTTACATCAACTCGATAATGATCGGCATTTGCATCGCCAGATGCGTAGATGACGGCATTAGGGTTTCCCCCTTTCCATTTGACCCATCCGGCAACGCTGTATGTGGTAGTGAGATTCAGCGAAGCAGGACTTCCCAGGTCCACATAATCGCTGGTCCCGTTGAAATCCAATGCGTAGCCACCGGTGACGCACTCCCAGGTCGGATCATTCGCGTCCACGCCGGTCGTGCTCCCGAGCTGACCGTCGTTACCGAACCCCGAGGAGTCGGCTGCCGTCTGGCCGCTGCCCTCGTCGAAGTCCCAGTGGGCTACCGGCCCCGCAGCACAGCCCGATGGCGCCGTGGCTGCGAGTGCGCTGATCTCCGACGCGTTCAGGTTGGTGTCGAAGAAACGGACCTGGTCGACTAGACCGTCCCAGCCACCCAGGACGTCGTCCTTTCCGCCCTGACCGATGCGCAGCGTGGTAGCGTTGGTGACGGTGCCGACGACTCCGGCGCTGTTGTAGGTCGGCGTGTCCAGGTTGCCGTCGATGTACAGCTTGAGCGGATCACCGCTCTTCCACACCACGGCGACGTGCTGCCAGCTCGTTGTCTGAGCGCTATTGGAGCTCTCGAGCTGCTGGGCCCCGGGCACGCTATTCACGTCGAGACCGACCTTGAAGACGTTCGTGCCGCCTCCCAGCGAACCGGAGGAGTCGTGCCGGATGCCGAGTTGGCTGTCGCTGTTGTCCGGGACGATCGTGTGGACGAAGCCCCTGTCCGTGCCGACGGCGTCGGCCTTGATCCAGGCCGAGAGCGTGAACTTGTCCAGGCTGTTGATGTAGAGCTCGCCATCGGCGTCCTCGACGTAGTCGTTCACGCCGTCGAACTCGAGCACGCTGCCGCCAATGGCGCAGGTCAGCCAGGCGGGATCATTGGTGTCGGAGGAGCCCGTGCTGCCGAGCGTCGCGTCGCGGGAGTTGCCCGACGAGTCGGCCGCGGTCTGGCCGCTGCCATCGTCGAACTCCCACTCCGCAGCTCCAACCACGACGGCCGTGATATCAAACGTTGGTGTCGCCGTAAGTGCACTGCCGGATGTTACCAGTGCCGTGGCAGGAATCGTCGACTCGATCGTTTCACTGGCTGTAATGTCATAACTGGCCTGCGCGTCCAGCGTGATCGTGACCACGGTGTCGCTGGTCCGCACAACGCCACCGACAAGTTGCTTGTCTCTTACCTCGTTATTCCATCCAGTCGTTTCAGACTGTGCAGAAGTCAATCCGTTGATGATGTTCTGCCGCTCAGAATCAAAAGCCCCACCTCCTCCGGCACCAGTCCTCGCACACCGGACAGTGTCTGAGAAGGATTTGTTGCCGCCCCCGGCGTTCCAACTGCCATCAGAGAAGCTGATTTCCCAGACGCCGTTGTTATCGTCCTCCGAGGACGACCAATATTGGCTGGTGTCAAAGCCTCCGATTGCGACTCTATTGGTATACATCACCTCCATCTCATCGTGAGCGGGCAGATACCAATCTGTGTGTCCATTGAGACTCAACGCTTCACAGGCCTCGGCAGCCAGATAGCCAGAGCCCGCGTCTACTAGAACGTCGAGCGCCGTGGTGTTGGCTTTACCTGTTATGAAGTTGTTAATCCCAGTAGTGGTCCAATTTGTTGTGCCATTGTTCCAGCTATACAGAGATCGGGTACCGGTGCAGCTGCCAGTCCAGGATTGTCCTTCATCACATCGGGTGACCCACATATCCACACTGCCGTCAGGTGACGTACCCGCGTAGACTGTCCCATCACCACAGACGTCGCCGACAGCTCCGTTGCAAGTGCCACCTGCCGCCACCCACGTATCGCCCGTCAGCGTGATCACGAGCGTCTTTCCACCCGTGACGATGTCGCTGTCAGTGACCGATGAGATGATCGTTCCGCCTACGGAGGCCGAGGCCTGGGAGGGGTAGACCTCGTCACCGACGCTCCCGAATCCGCCCGGGGCACTCTGGTTGTTGTAGGAGGTCTGGATCCAGGAGGCGGAGCGGGCGCTGTCAGAGACGCGGACCTCGTCGATCTGACCCGCGAAAGCCGCGATATCGGCATAGCCGATCATCAGCACGTCCGTTGTGGCGACTGGCGTTCCGGCAGCCTGCGTGTCCTCCAGACCCCCGTTCAGATAGACCCGGATGTTGGCGCTGTCATAGGTTCCGGTGATGTAGTACCAGGTGTCTGCCACGAGCGTCGTGGCGATCTGGGCGGCTTGCCAGGCTTCGGAATCCTTGTGGGTGGCGGCCTGCATGAAGGCCGCGCTGTGTCCCCAGGCGAACGAGAAGTTGTAGTCCCCGTTCCACAACACGTGCTCGTTCGGGCCTGAGGAGTCCGGCGCAACCGTTCCCTTGACCCACATGGACCAGGAGTAGACGGGCAGGTCAAACTCGGGGTGATTGCCCACGTCGATACGGTCGTCCGCGTCGAAGTCGAGACTCCCGTTGATGGCGCCCGGGATCTGGTCTCCGCTGGTCATCCCACCGGCAGACGTGCCGTGCTTCGCACTTGTGGTGCTGTCTTTGGCCTGCGGTGCTCCACCTGCAGGATCCTCCTTCAGGTGCCAGACGCCAATGTAGCTGGTGTCCCAGACGTCGGAGGCGTTCTGCTGATCCGCGGCCCCGGAGTTCCCGTAGTAGAGGTAGATCACCTTGTCGACGGAGCTCGTGAGCAGCGGGATCCGGACCCACGCAACGAGGGTGCCGGCGGGCGTGGTGAACGTCTCGATCTCGTGGTCGAGCTTCGTGATCCCGTCGGTATCGGTGAAGAGAAGGTCGAACCCGTCGGCCCGCGAGCTGGCGCCGACCTGGCCATCGGTAAAGGAGATCAGGACGGGGAAGTTCGTCTCATCCGCGATGACCTGGGTGGAGTCGATCGTGATCTTCTTGCGGCGCTGCCAGTCCGCGTCGTACCAGGAGTCCTCCGTCTCGGAGTCGCCGACACCGGAGAGGAAGCCGCCAATGCCAGCATTGCTCTGGTTGTTGTACTCGGTCTGGATCCAGTCCGCGGAGCGCGACTTCTTGGAGATGCGGACCTCGTCGAGCCAGTTGTCGTAAGAGTTGCCACCGGTCGGTCGCCGGCCGATGGCCAGGTAGTCAGAGGCCGTGAGCGTGCTCGTGAAGGTGTCCGTGCCGTCCGCGGCACCGTTCAGGAAGAAGCTCACCGTGTTCGACGAATCGACGAAGGTGGCCGTCATGTGGACCCACCCGGCCGGGGCGGTCGTGGTCCCGGTTGTGTACGTCCCGGAGCTGCCGTTCCCGAGCACCAGCTCGATCTGGCCGGAGGCGCTGGTCCGGAAGCTCCAGCCATTCGTGTCGCCCTGGGCGTTGGCCACGATCGTCTTCCATGAGCTGACGGGATTCAGCGCCCACGCGGAGATCGTGAAGTCCGTCGCGATCAGATCGAGTGCTGCATTCGTGGGGCCGATGATCTCGTCCCCGGTTGCCGTGAAGTCGATGCTGCCGTTGATCTGGCCGGGGCCCTGATCCCCGGAAGTCATCGGGTCGATGGTGGTGCCGTGAAAGGCGTTGCCGGTGGAGTCCTTGATGTCGCCCGGGCTCCCGGGTCCCGGATCCTCTTTCAGGTGCCACACGCCCACGTAGTCGGAGTCCCAGACACCGGCGGCGTTCTGCTGGTCCGAAGCCCCGGAGTTCCCGTAGTAGAGATGGATCACCTTGTCGGTCGCGCTCGTGAGCAGCGGGACTCGGACCCACGCGACGACTGTGCCATCGGCTGTGGTGTACGTCTCGATCTCGTGATCGAGCTTGGTCACGCCGTCGGTGTCGGTGAAGAGCAGGTCGAAGCCGTCCGCGCGCGCGTTCGCTCCGATGTGCGAGTCGCCTAAGGAGATGAGGACGGGGAAGTTCGTCTGATCCGATGGCACCTGCGCGGAGTCGATCGTGATCGTCTTGCGGTACGGCCAGGCGGACGCATACCAGTCTCCGCCCCCGCTCAGGCTCCCGATTCTGAGGCCCCAGAAGTAGAGCTGGTCGCTGTTGAAGGCGCCCGTGTTCGTGGCGCCGCGGGTGTGGGTGGCCTCGAAATAGTCGTTCGCGACCAGGTCCTCCGCGATCGTTCCGACCCACACGCCTGCGTTCACGGACCCTTCCGAGTTTCGCCCGTACCCCATGCCCATGGCGTAGGGAAGGTCGGAGCCGCCGTTCTTGCGGAGCCGTATCAAAGGCCTGACGCGCGAGACCCCGTTGTTCTCCGCGTAGGCTTGCGCGAAGAACAGATAGTCGTCAGCAACGTCGACCGCGATGCGGCTGTTGTTCGTCACCGGATCGTGAGTGAACGCCGCGGCGTCCTCCTGGTCCTCCGTGTCCCAGGGGAACGTGTCGGGTCCGGCCGTGTTCAAGTCCTGGACCGCGCTATGCGTGAGCCGGATCGCCTCCGCGTCGGCTGGCAGCGCCACGATCGTGAGGCCCGTCTCTCCCCCCCGGACCGTGATCGCGCCCGCGTTCGTGTCCTCCCGGCGGGCGCGAACCGTCAGGGTCTGGTCGGAAGCGCTGGTCTTCGCGATCAGGAATGCCCCGCTCAGCCAGGCCTCGTTGATGTTGCCGCTGCCGCGGTCGTAGGCTGTGGTGCGGCTCCCGGCGAGCTCGGAGCCGTCCAGGAAGAACGCGAGCTCGGTGTTCTTTCGGACGCTGGTGCCAGTCAGTCCGACGTTGGCAAAGGTGAGAAACAGAGTGCCGCTTGGGCCCTTGAGGGTGATATTCGTCGAGCTGGGTGTGAACCCGAAGCTGCCTGTGTCGGTCTCGTCCGAGGTGTCCCAGTCGACCGAGGTGAACGTCGTCGTGTTGAAGTCCTGGCCGCCGCCGACCTCCCGGATGCGCAGGTAGTCGAGCGAGTCGGCGAGCTTGAGCACCTGCAGGCCGCTGGCGTTCGCATCGCGCGTGACGCTGCTGCCGGAGTTACTGTCCTGGCGCGCCCACTGCAGCGTGAGGGCGTCATCATCTGTCGCCACGTCGATGATCGCCCCGCCGAACGAGGCCGCGCCCTGGGCGCCTTCGTTGTCGCGCATGTACGCGAAGCCGTAGCCGTAGGCGAGCGTCCCGCCCGCCAGCTGGAGCCGGTTCGCCCACGCCGTGCGGTCGTTGGCGCCGCTGGCTTGGGTGGCCTTGACCGAGTAAAGGATGAGATGGTGACCCGCGTCGAGGAGGATCTGGTTCCCACCGGAGAGGGTGGGGCGCGCGGCGCCCTCGTCCTTGACCGTGGTGTCCCAGTCGAGCGTGGCCCACGAATTCTCGGTGGTGATCCCGTCACCCGCGGTGGCCTCGCGAACGATGATGAAGTCTCCGTCCGCGGCGTTCGCGTCCAGCGCGACCGCGCAGAGCAGCAGCACGAGGAGTGCGGCGAAAGCGCGCGATCCCGCAATGCGGGCAAAGCCGTGCCAGGGGGGTAGCACGGTCACGCTGTAGCCAACGAGACCTTCATGCAGAGGTCATCGTCCGGCGCCCGGCGGATCTTGAACCTTCTGTCCGCTAGCTGCGCATGCGTCGCGTGCTGGGGAGAAGGCACTCCGAGAGCGCGCAACTCAACCCCGAGAGCGTGCATCCGGGCGGCGAGCGGCCAGCATTCGCCGCGCAGGTCTACCGGCCAAGTTCAGATCTCGGAAGGGGCACGGGGCTTCGCGAGGCCGTATAGTCCCTATGTGTGCCCGGGTGGTGGAACTGGCAGACACAGAGGACTCGAGGACGGGTCTCCCGCGCGGCAACGCGCGGGTAAGAAACCGGGTGAATTCAGGGAAGCCTACAGCCGGGTGTTCCGGCCATGGTAATCCTGAGCCAAGCCGCGGAGGGCAGAGGTTCCGCGGAAGGTGCAGAGACTAGCGGGGTGAGTCCCAACAATAATCCCCGCCGACGAGCGCCCGGCACCCCACGTGGGTGAAGAGATAGTCCGCGCCGACGGGAAACCGTCGGGGAAAGCGTAAAATCCTTCGGGGCGAAAGCCCCATGCGGGTTCAAATCCCGCCCCGGGCACCAAAAGCTCTGCATAATCGCATAGTTATGAGGACATACGAAATCGTCGCAACCGCGTCGACAGAATTTCATGGCCTCAGCCGCCTGAGCGCTTCTACCACTCCCTCCTCAGCCAGCTTCGCGTATCTCTCGGTTGAGCGCCTGTCCTTATGCCCAGCCGCCTGCTGGATCACGTCCAGGGGCACTCCAGCGCGCCTCAGCGCTGTCGCGGTCGAGTGCTTCGTGCCCTCGTACATCTTGACGTCCGGTAGGCCCGCTGCGCTCACCGCACGCTTCCACTCAGCCCAGACTGCATTCGCCAGCCAGCGACCCTCCGGGTTCTGGGCGCGGTTCGCGCGATCGTTCATGAAGAGCGGCGCCTGCAGGTTCGCCGGGTCACGCGGTACATGGCGCTCGAGCCACTCCGCGAGGCGGTCGCTCACCGGGAGCACGCGGTACTCGCCAGTCTTGGTCCCCCGTCTGGGAGAATCCGCGTTCGGTCCCTTGATCGCGTGCGCGACGGTGATCTTCCCGTCTCTGTAATCGGCGACGTTGAGTGCGCGGATCTCTCCTGGTCGGATCAGTAGCTCGACCGCGCCTAGCAGGCTGCGGAGAAAGTGACTGGTTGAGGGGTGGTCCTTCCGACGAGGGGGTTCACCGGCCGAGGGGCGGGGCGCGATTCCCGGTTCGAACCGGTCTTGGGCTCCGCTGATCGCGGGGCGGTTTCGCACATGACCTACGTGGCCTCCAGCAGCTTGCGGATCCGGATCAGGTTGTAGGCTGCGGCCGTGAAGGTGAAGACCCAGCCGACCCGATCCGTGCCGCGGTGTCGGGTCTTGCGCATCAGCCCCACGGTCTTCATCCAGCCGAAGACCTCTTCCACCCGTTTGCGAAAACGCTGACTCAGTTCGTAGCCCCGGTGGCGCGTCGTCCGCCCGTCGATCGCGCTGCGTCGATTCGTCGTGTTCTGCGCCACGTGTGGGGTCACGCCCAACTCTCGAAGCTCTTCCACGAACCCCTTCGTGTCGAAGCCCTTGTCTCCGCCCAATGTCCTCCGACGCCCGCCTCCCAGACCTTCCACCATCTCGAGCGCCGCTTCGCGCTCCGCATATCCCGACGCCTGCGTGAGCTTCGCCGCGACCACCAAGCCGTTCCGGTTCTCCGTCACCACGTGTCCCTGGTACGCGAGTCGGGCGCCTTGGCCTCTCATACCGGCGAGTCGTGCGTCGGGATCCGTCGTCGACGCATGCGTCTGGTTGCTCCGCTTCTCGCCTCGGAAGTTCACCGTCGGGTTGCCCGGGTCATCGTCGTCTCTCCGTTCCTCGTCCTTCCGTACGAAGCTCTTCTGGCTCGCCCACGCCTCGATCAGCGTCCCGTCTACCGTGAAGTGCTCCAACGACACCCATCCCTCGGTCTCGGCCTGCTCCAGCACTGCGTCGAAGAAGTGCTCGGCAATCTCGCCCTTGAGCAGCCGGTCTCGGTTCTTCGTGAACACCGTGGCGCTGAACACCACCTCGTCAAGCTCCAGACCCACGAACCAGCGATACAGCAGGTTGTACTCCAGCTGCTCCACCAGCTGCCGCTCGCTCCGGATGGTGTAGAGCACCTGCAGCAGCAGGGCGCGCAGCAGCTGCTCCGGGGGCACGGACGGGCGCCCTACGCCTCTGGCGTAGATCGCGTCGAAGCGCGGCGATAGCCGCTGCAGCGCCGTGTCGACCATGCGCCGCATCGCTCGAAGCGGATGATCATCCGGAATCCGCGACTCCAGCGACACGTAGCTGAACATCCCGCCCTGAAGCGTCCCCTGTCCTCTCACGCCTCCCCCTTTGGGGCTCGCTCCCAAGGTACCCTTCGATGAGGAGTTTTTCAGCAGCCTGCTAGGCGAAGCGCTCGGGCTTCGGTGGGGCGACGTCTGGTGGGGGCGGGATGCCTCCGATACTTCGCGGGGACTCACGATCGCGACGACGAAGGCACGAGGTCGCCACGAAGGCACGACGAAGAGCGGGCGATCGCGGGCGGTGGCGCTGTCACGGCGGTTGCGCCAGCTCCTCCAGAAGCGATATCTCGAGGCCGGGCGCCCCGGACCCGACGAGATCGTCGTGCTCGATGCCGACTCCTCGAACTACCGGAGTCGCCACTTCACTCACGTCTGCAAGGCTGCGGGAATCGGGAGGCGACGGCCGAAGGATCTCCGCGACACATTCGCGAGCCAGCTGCTCACGGTCGGGGTACAGCTCGGCTACGTCTCGCAGCAGCTCGGTCACGCTGACGTTGCGGTGACGGCGAGGCACTATGCCAAATGGGCCGGTGGCTCAGCGTACAGGCAGCCGTTAGACCTCGGCAAAGCAGACGTGCCGGCCGACCTACTGTCAGCAGTTGAGACAGCGCTGAGAGCTTCCTCGCTCTAGATCCGATTGAGGTCTACGTCTAGGCCCGCTTCGCGTAGCTCCCTCGCCAACTTGAGCTGCCATCCCCCGCTATCGTCGAGCGGAACGTAGGTCACTCCGGCGAAATCGCCTGGAAGCACAACGCCTTCTTTATAGAGCGGACAAACCCGGTTGCGGCCGAGCCTACCAATGAAGTAACCGAGCTCCAAAATCACATTCTGGCGCGCGCGATGCTCCTCGACCTCAGCGGGTTCTCCCTGAGCGCGATCGAAGTCGTCCGGCGTCAGGAGTACTACGGCAAAGGCAACGTCGGCGTTCTTCTCAAACTTCTCGATCAGAGTCCCGCCAGAGTTCGCCTTCTCGTGGAGTATGACGACTTCCAGATCCAACTTCTCAAGCAGCCGAGCAACGCTCTCGCGCGCTGCTTCATCATGCCCGTGAACGAGGAAAACACGCCTTGAATCCGTCACCGGCTCCAGCCCGCCCGAGGTCCAGAATGGTCGGTCATCTGCGAGATCGCTCCTCTTCTCTTCAAGCCTTTCCACCAAGCCTTCGAGCATCGCGACTGTTTGAGGAATGCCTTCCGCAAACTTGCCCTGCCGGACGTAGTTGTCATCCATCACGTTGATACCACCGTGCCAGATGTGGTGTACTGGTGCTCATCGAACTCGGGCGAGTTCGAGCCAAAGACCTCTCTGATCGTTACGTGGACATTCGACTCGACGGTGTGTACCCGTGCGTCGTCAAAGCTGATCGCTTCGGGGTCGAGTCCTTGGACTTGGGCGATACGCCGCCGGAGTTTACGGATTCCGTCGACCAGCTCGGGCTCCGTAAACTGGCGCATTTCGATCGGTGGCGGTCCTGGTGCCTTCCGACGTGCCATTCGCGACTGATCCTCCTGGGGTCGACCTCCAACCAAAAGTCCCAACGAACTCCCAAGACCCACTCTTTGCGGAGCCGCGGAGAGCCCCCGGAATCTAAATGATTCCGGGGGCTTACATGGTAGCGGGGGTAGGATTCGAACCTACGACCTTCGGGTTATGAGCCCGACGAGCTACCGGACTGCTCCACCCCGCAGCAAGGCGACCGGCGAGTCTATCTGGGCTGGCGGATCTGTCAATTCTGCCCAGCGGATAGAATCGCCGCTATGAGACATGTCGCGATGCTCGGTCTCGCTGTGGCCGTCTTCAGTGCGTTCACCGCAGCGTTCTCCGGGGTTGGATACCAGCTGGGCCTCTGGGGACTGGGATCGAGCTTTGTCGTGCTCCGCTGGGCCGTGTACGGTGCGATTGGAGCGGCCGTCGTCTCGGCGATCGGCGGGGTTGGTGGGGTGGCAGGGAAAAGGAGACGCACTGGGCTCTTGGGGCTGCTCGGAGTAGTGCTTGCCGTGCCCGCGTTCACCGTTCCTCTAGGCTACCTGCGGGTGGCCCGGGCGGTGCCGCCGATACACGACATCACCACGGATACGGCCGACCCCCCGGCCTTCGTCGCGATCCTGCCGCTGCGGGCGGACGCACCGAACTCTGCGGAGTACGGCGGAGCGGAGCTCGCGGCGCAGCAGTTAGAGGCCTATCCAGATATCGCTACCGCCAGCTACGACCTGGAGCCGGGGCGAGTCTTCGAGGCGGCCCTTGGCGCGGCCGAGGCGATGGGCTGGACGATCGTCGACGCGAGCGAAGGCGAGGGTCGAGTCGAGGCCTCGGACACCACGTTCTGGTTTGGTTTCGTAGACGACGTGGTGATCCGAGTGGCAGCCAGCGCGTCCGGGAGCAGGGTCGACGTGCGTTCGCTGTCGCGAGTCGGGCAGAGCGACGTCGGAAAGAACGCCGCTCGGATCCGCAGCTACCTGGCTCGTCTGGGGACGGGGCTGGCGCCCTAGCTGCAGGCCTCGGGCGGAGGCCAGTGCAGGAGCACATGGGCGTAGCGGCTCGAGTCGAGGTTCGCGTTGCTGAGCGTAAAGAAAGCGTGCCAAAAGGCGCTGATCTGGCCGGCCAGCTCTGCGGTTCCGGCGGAGGCTCCGGACACGTAGACGCACACGCCGGAGAGGTCGGGCATCATGCCCTTCTCGACAAGCTCGCGGAGCAGCTCCTTGTTCTTCTCGGGGGTCCAAGCGATCTTGTCGAAGCGATAGGGCGGGTAGTCGACGATCATGTCGGACATGAGGATCAGGACCTTTCGGGTCGGCTCGTCCTCGAAAAGCTTCTCGGCCATCAGGAGCGAGCTGAAGATGTCGGTCTTCAGGCTGGAGCCTCCTTGGGCCAACGCTTCGGGCACCTGCGTGGACAGCTGCTCGCGAACGCGCGCAACCTCCTCCTCGACGACCTTCACCTCCTTGTTGTAGGCCAGGGTGTTGTCCGCCCAGCCGTTGAACGCGGGCTTCGCCGGGAGGGTCGCATCGATCAGCGGGTGAAAGCTCGTGAGGGTCCTCTCATTGATCGGGGCCACCAGGATGCGATCGCCAGGCCCGAGAGAAGGGAGGATGAGCTCCGCGAAGTCCTGCTGGATCAAAGACATGTTCTCGCCCCGGATGCTCTCCGAGAAGTCCACGAAGATGATGATCTCCTTCGCGACGGAGTCCACGGCCGTTGACGAGACGAAGCATGCGGTCCCGGCGAGAGAACCAGCGAGGAGTAGGAGGGAGAGGCGGGGGCGCAGTCTCACGAGCGGTTTCCCGTGTTGAGCGCAACCTCGGGCCACCAGTCCAGCTCGGCATAGTCGGGGCTCTTTCGGAAGGAGGGCGGCGGTAGGAGGCTGCGGCAACGGATGTTCGTGCGTCGGTAGAGGGCAATGCGCTCGCTCGACAGCGCTCTCACCTGCTCGACCTTGCTCTTGGCGCGTTGGATCTCGCCGTTGATCCTGGTGCCGATCTTGAGCTGCTGTCTTCGAACCGTGTTGGTCTTCCGATCGAGTACTGCTAGCGAGCCGTGGCAGGAGTCGAGCTTCTCATCGGCATCGTGGGAAAAGAAGGCGCTCACCATCGCACCACAGAACACCAGGGCGTTCAGGGCGAAGAGGGCAAAGGCCAGCTCGTCTTGGCCGGTGAACGCGGCGTCCGCGATATCGGTGGCCTGAGAGACAATGTAGGTGTTTCTCAGCTGGCTGATCGAGAACAGGGAGGCCGCCGCAACGCCGGGTGTCAAGACGCCGATCAGGATGTTTCCGATGGTGGCTGGCACGGTTTGGCGAAGGTGGATGCCGATGAACAGCCCGAGTAGGGGGATGGTAATGGCGAGCGTCGATGCCATCACGTAGGTCAGGAACTCCGGCTCACCGAACAGTCGGAACACGATCGTGTTGAGCGGAAACTCGCCCACTCCAAGGAAGATGATCAGGGCGACGTGATACTTGTGCGGGAAGCGGCTGGCAAAGTCTCGGCCGAGCTCGCTCTTCCTTGCCTTGTAGCGATTACCGACAGCCTGGAGGCGCGTCTCGAGGTCTGTGAGGCGCCGCTGGCAGGCCTGAAAGATGGGCTGCAGCTTCGCGATCTTCTGCGAGGACTTCTCGTAGATCCGCTGGACGTCCCGCTCTCCGTGGGCGACCAGCGCCTGCTCGAACTGCGCAGGCTGGTACGATCCCATGTCGGGGATGTTCCGCTCGCCGTCCTTCTGCCCTTCGACCTCGATCTGGCCCTCGTCTGTGAAGGGACTGGATGCCTTCCAAAACATCAGCGTCATGCCGTCGTGTGGCAGCCTAGCTCGGGGTTTCGTGCTTTCGCAGGGTGGAGTCCAACTCGTCGATCAGGAACTTCACGTTGTCGAGCACGGTGTCTTCTGTCGAGGAAAGATCGTTCACCCTTTTCATCATCACCTGGTAGTCTGCTTTGAGCTGCGAGAGGGTCTGATGGAGCTTGTCGAGACTGACTCGGAGACCATCCCGCTCCTCCTTGAGCCCATGCCAGCGTTCGTGCAGCGACTCCAGCTGGTCGCGCATGTCGGTGGAATGCTCCACCAGCTCTCTGTACTCGGTAATCGCCTCGATGACTCGCTTGACTTCGGCGTCTTTCAGCATCTCTCACCTTCCATACTCGGAGGGCCATCGAGCCGCCGCTCCTCAGGCGTTCATCGACTGAACTGACGGCCGACTTGACGCCGTGGTGGATCGCGTTCGGGACGGGTTGCCTGCGAGACGCCATCTCGAAGACAGACATCTGACGATTCTCGTTTCCGCTGTGCAGACGCCCTCGTAGCCAGCAGTGTTGCGAGCGCATGCGCCCCTAGGGCGACACTTTGTTGTGGACTTGCGGCGACACATGAGTAGCCTTGTGTCAGCTAGGGGAGGGAAGCGAATGACGGCTACTCTGCGAACGGCGCTCGCCGCGGCGCTACTGCTGACGCCGATGGCGGCGTCAGCCGACTTCTATCAGTACGAGACCGAAAGCGGCGTCCTCTCGTTCACCGATGACGCCGCACGGATTCCGGCCCGCTACGCGGACCGGGCCGAGAGACAGGACGATCGAGCGCTTGCGGACTACGAGCGGCTGTCCGTCGCCCAGCACGGCGCCTCCATTGCCACCGCGCTGACCACGCTCCCTGTGCCCGAGGCGCCGGCGGTCTCAAGGCCGGCGAAGCCAGAGAAGTCCAACCACAGCGTCACGCTCGGGCTGCAGATCGACGATGCAATCGTGCTCCAGGTGGATCCCGAGCGGGACGAGCCGATCTACGTCGATCGCAGGCGGTATCTCACTCGCAACGGCATCATGACGCCGCACACGGTCGTCTCACGAGGCGATAAGCCGCTCATCTATATCAGCGACCGCCCGCACTGACTCCGGAATCGAGAAACAGCGACAGGTCCGGACGGATGTACCAGCGGCCTCGTGCCGGGTCGAAGCGCCAGACTTGCAGCTCGTGAACGCTCCGCTCTGAGAGGTTCGGCAGGCGGTAGAGTCGAAAGCTCGCCAGCACCTCCACCTCCTCTCGCGAGGTGCCGAGCTCGACCGTGACGATCTCGAAATTCGTGAAGCGCAGTGGGGGGTTCGCATCGCGGAAGGTCGCGAGAAACATCGCTCGGCGGTCCGGCTCGACCATCCCGAGCGCCGCGTCCAGCCGTCCCCAGCGCAGATTGTCGCCGTAGCGCTCCGCGGTATCCCGCACCACAGCCACGCGCTTGGCTGGGATCAGGAACTCCGGGTTGCCCCGGCCAAGTGAGCAGCCAGCCAGGGTCACGCTCGCCAGAATCAGGATCGGGACGACTCGGTTGTGCATTCCCCTCCTATCGGACGGGACCGCTCATTCACGAAGTGGCATTTTCACGTCCTAGACCTGTACGGGAGAGTGGGTTGCCAGAACCGAAGCGTTTGCTCCTGGGACTGGACATTGGCGGTACGAAGACGGTCGCCGCCCTCGGGCGCGCGAACGGCGAGATCGTGGCTGAATCCCGCCGGGAGGACTGGACGAGCGGGTCCTGGCAGGCGGATCTCGGAGCCCTCGAGGCGCAGGCAGGACATCTGCTCCGCGAGACCGGCGTCTCGTCTTCCGAGGTGGATGCACTGGGCCTGTGCGCTCCTGGTCCCCTCGATCCGGTGCGCGGCGTGGTGCTGGAGGCCCCGAACCTGCCCGGCTGGCACGACGTGCCACTCGTAGCCGAGCTCTCCTCCGCACTTGGCCTGCGGGGTGGGCTCGAGAACGACGCCAACGCGGCTGCGCTGGCAGAGTGGCGCTTCGGGGCAGGGCAGGGCAGCGCTCACATGGTGTACCTGACGATGAGCACGGGAGTCGGAGCTGGCTTGATCCTGGACTCGCGACTCTACAGGGGCGCGCACTTCTCCGCGGGCGAGATCGGGCATGTTGCCATCGTGCCGGGTGGTCGGCCCTGCTCCTGTGGGCTGCGCGGGTGTCTCGAGGCCTACGTCAGCGGGGCCGGGCTGGCCGAACGGATCCGCGAGGACATCGAGGAGGGGCAGGCGCCCGAGATCCTGGCCAGGGCCGGGGGAGATCCGGCAAGAGTCAGCACGCGGCTCTGGGTCGAGTCCTTGCGAGCGGGCGACCCGTACGCCCTCGCCCTCCGAGCAGAGTTCCTCGATCACCTCGCCACGGGACTGGCAGGAGTCGTGATCGGCCTGGACCCGGAGAGAATCGTGCTCGGCACGATCGTTGAGCGAAACGCGGACCTGTTCCTCGACGACCTACGCGCTCGTGTGTCGGAGCGGCTCTGGCCGGTGCATGCTGACGTGCGCATCGAGGCAGGCGCGCTCGGGGCGAAGCTGCCCGCCTACGCCGCGCTGTGTGTAGCCGAAGTGGTCGCCGCCGCGGATGTCCCATAGCGAGCGCGCCATCCTTCAACCCATGCTTGAAGTTTGCCGGCGGCGATGGAATCTCGCATTTCACGCATCAAGCTCATGTAGAAGGCGAGGTTGTGAAGGCTCACGAGACGCTGTGCCAGGAACTCTCCGGAGCGGAGCAAGTGCCGTAGGTAGGCGCGGGAGTAGTGCGCGCAGCAGGGACCGCCGCACTCCGGATCGAGCGGGCCCCCATCATCGCGGAAGCGCGCGTTGCGCAGATTGATCCGGCCCTCTCGGGTAAACACGGAACCGTGTCGCCCGTCCCGCGTGGGGACGACGCAGTCGAACAGATCCGTCCCTTGAGACACGGCCTGGATCAGGTCCTCTGGCGGGCCGACCCCCATCAAGTAGCGTGGCCGACTCTCCGGCAGCTCGGCGACCACGACGTCTACCAGGGCGCGACGTTGCTCCAGAGACTCCCCAAGCCCGAGGCCGCCAATGGCGAAGGCCTCAAAGCCGAGTGCCGCCGTTTCTCGGGCGCTCTCCGCGCGAAGCGCGCCGGCGCCGCCCCCCTGCACGATGCCGAATAGCAGCTGATCCGCTCGTGTGGCTGCCACGCGGCAGCGCTCAGCCCAGCGAAGCGTACGCTCCATCATCGGCCGGGCCTGCTCGGCGGAACCCTCGCGCGGGATCGGCTCGAACTCGTCCAGCGCCAGGATCAGATCCGCCCCGAGACGCTCCTGGATCTCGATGCAGCTCTCCGGCGTCAGGCTGCGCGTTGACCCATCGATGGGGCTCTTGAACTCGACGCCGCCCTCGCTGCGCCGGCACAGGTGATCGAGCGAGTAGACCTGGAAGCCCCCGGAGTCCGTCGCGATCGGGCCACTCCAGCCCATGAAGCGGTGCAGGCCGCCGAGGCGGGAAACGGACTCCTCGCCCGGACGCAGGTGCAGGTGATAGGTGTTGGTGAGGATGCCCTCCACGCCCACCTCGCGGAGCTCGCTGGGAGTGAGACCACGCACCGCCCCGTAGGTACCCACGGGCAGGAAGGCCGGCGTGTGGAGAACGCCGTGGGTCGTGTGCAGTTGACCGACGCGCGCCGCACCGTCACGGGCGAGGGTCTCGAAGCGGGGTGGGATCGCGGCTAGCGAATCCACATGGCGTCTCCGTAGGAATAGAAGCGAAACCCTTCGCGGATGGCGTGTGCGTATGCCCGCTTCGTCGCCTCGACACCCGCAAAGGCCTGCACCAGCGCAAGCAGGCTCGAGCCGGGCATGTGAAAGTTCGTGATGAGCGAGTCGACAACGCGGAACTCGTGGCCCGGCAAGATCACCAGGCCCGTGCGCCCCGATGCGGCCTGCTCTCCCGAGGTTTCCAGCGCGCGCACGACCGTGGTTCCCACCGCGGTCACGCAACCACCGACCGCTCGCGCCCTGCCGATGGCAGACGCCGTCTCCGCGGGGACCTCGAAACGCTCGGGATCGATCCGGTGGTCCTCGAGTCGCTCGCAGCGGATGGGCCGAAACGTGCCGGGCCCTACGTGGAGCGTGACCCTGGCAATCTGCAGCCGCGCCGCAAGCTCCGGCGTGAAGTGGAGTGAGGCGGTAGGGGCGGCCACCGCGCCCGGAATTTCGGCGAAGACGCTCTGGTAGTCTTCGGGGTCGCTGGCCAGCGGCGCGTCGCGCCGAATGTAGGGCGGCAGCGGCACCTCCCCGAGCTGCTCGAGCAGCTCCTCCTTGTCGAGGCGCAGACGGCAGCTTCCATCCGGCAGCACCGCTTCGACACGCGCCTCGAGCTCACCGAAGCGGAGCAGGAGACCGGCTCGCAAGCGCCCGCCCGTCCGGAGCAGGGCGAGCCAGCTCCCGTCGGACTCGCGCTCCACGAGCAGGACCTCGGCCTGGCCCCCCGAGACCTTGCAACCGCGCAGGCGCGCCGGAATGACCCGGGTGTCGTTCACGATCGCGAGATCATGAGGGCCGAAGTGCGCTGGAAGTTCGGAGAAGCGCAGCTCGCTGAGCTGCCCACTCGCTCGCTCGAGCACGAGGAGCCGCGCCGCATCGCGCGGCTCGACGGGGCGTTGAGCGATCCGCCCGGGAGGCAGCTCGTACTCGAGGTCTGCCTTCTGGATCACTCCGCCGCTCCCACCCTGGGCCGAGGCCCAAGCGCAGCCCGTGCCTCCGGGGCCGCTGCGATCGCGTCATAGGAGAAGATCGCCACGCCCATCGGCACCGCCGCCAGCGCGGCGTCCAGCTGCGCAGCCGCGCGTTCGGGCTCTGCGACGAACAGCCAGGAGCCGACACCGATCCAGACGCGGTCGCCAGCCACGCCTCCCCGCAGCTCGCCGATCATGTAACGCAACAATGTGTCATCCCTGGTGTACGCCATGGCCACGGCAAAGTCGAGCCAACCCTGCTCGAGCCAGTGGCGCCAGTCCTGCATTGCCGTCAGGTACGCTCGATCCGCGTAGCTCATGACCGCAGCGGAGTGCTCCCAGGTTGCGGGCAGGCGCGCGCCGAGGCGACGCACAACCTCGCCCACTTGCTCGCGCCGGTAGACGTCCCAGGTATCGCCCAGACGGAAGCCGCCGCGCTCGGCCACGAATCCTTCCTTGGACGCGGCGCCGTAGCCGAAGTCCAGGCCGCGGAAGCGCGAGCCGGGGAGCATGGGCAGCGTGATCGGATGGCGAATGTAGTCCAGGTGCAGACCGTCCAGATCGGGGGCGCTTTTCACGAGGTCGTCTACGGTTCCCTCGAGGTACTCGATCACCCCCGGCCCCGCGGGATCCAGCCAGATTCCCGGGGTCCCCAGGCGCGTGTAGAAGTCGGGCGAACGGGGCACGTCGTACCGGGGGTAGTCGAGCAGGTTGCGACCGACGCGATCCACGAGCACGGCGTCGCGTCCCAGTCGCACCAGCAGGGGGGCACGCTCGTTTCGGGCCAGGGACAGTGCATTGAACCAGGCGTGCACGCGCAGCCCGGCAGCGTGCGCTCGCTCGACGACGCGTGGCAGGGGGTCGTCGTGCCCCGCAGCTCGAATCGCCCGATAGGGCGAGTCGTCGGCCCGCTCCGATGGAAACCAGCTCTTGCCCGAGCGATACACCTGCACGAACAAGTCGCTCACGTGGAGCTCGACCGCATCGCGAACGAGCTGGTCGATCTTTGCAGGATCCTCGAGCGTGCGATGCGTTCCCTCCGCCAGCACCCACAGCGCGCGGCGCGGCTCCGCGAACTCGGCGCTGCGTTCGCCGCAGGCGAGGGCGAGAAACAGGAGAGCTGGCAGCAGACGCAGACTCATGTCGGCGCTGAAAACGTAGCAGAGTAGGGCGGCCACCTCGCGAATGGCAGCGACATTGGCCAGCGTTACCCTCACACGATGAAGGGGCACGGGATGAGAGACCGCGGAGACGGCCTGTCTACGCGCGCTGGCGCGCGAGGGGCGCTCGCCCTGCTGCTGCTGCTGGGTACGGCGGCGGTCCCGGGCAAGATCGCCGACCCCGCGACGGTGCTCGTCGAGGTGCGTCACGACTGGAGCGAGGGAGAGCTCGACCATGCGCTGGCGCGTCTCGCCATTCTGGAAGAGAGCGATCTGGCGGACCACGTTGCGCTCATTCGGGCCCGGATCCTGCGCGAGCAGGGCAAGGTCGAGGACTCGATTGCGGCGGCCAGGCACGGTCTGCAGCGAGATCCTCCTTCCGAGGTCGAGTCGCGGCTGCACCACGAGATCGCGCAGCTCCGGCTCGAACAGGGCGACCTGCTCGCTGGCTACCGCGAGCAGCGGCTCGCGTGGGAGAGCTCGCGCGACCCCGAGAACTCTGCCTCGCTGATGCTGGAGGCGGCGCAGGCGTTCGATCAGAAGCCCCTGCCTGGCGATGCCCTGCGTCTGTACCGGAAGACCTGGCGACGCTGGCCACTCTCCAAGGTGGCCGAGGCAGCGTATGTGCGGAGTGTAGAGCTCACGGCTGCGACGGGGGCGCCAGAGCCGGCGCTCGGCTGGCTGCTCGAATTCGCCGAGCGCCTGCGAGCCTCGGCACACTGCGGGCGCGCGCTCTTGCTCTACGAGGAGGTGCTGGCGCGAGCGGAGGCCGATGGCGAAGGCCGGGGCGAGGCGGAGGAGGGCCGGGCAAACTGTCTCTTCAATCAGCGCCGCTACCCCGAGGCGCAGGACGCCTTTGCCCGCATCGTGGAGACAGACCCCAGCAACGGGAACGCGGCCATCCGCTCCGCACGCGCACAGGCTCGTTCCGGCAAGACGAACATGGCGCTCAAGCAGTTCGCGAGCATCGCGAAGGGCCCGGACCCGGCGCTGCGCACGCGAGCGCAGTACCTGAGCGCGGTCCTGCTTCAGGACCAGCAGCCGGCGCAGGCCGAGGAGCTGTTCCGCGGAGTAGAGAAGCAGGCCCTGGTGCCCGAGCTCCGGCGTGCCGCACGCTGGGAGCTCGGGTGGGCGGATCTGATGCGCGGGGACCACCACGCCGCACTCCGGCACCTTCGTCCGCTGACGCGCGGCTCCCAATGGGACATCGAGGTCCAGAGAGCGCGCTACTGGCACGCCATGGCCCGCATGCAGCTCGACGAAGCGGCGGGCCGAGAGGATCTGCAGCAGCTCGCGAGCTCACTCCCGCTCTCGTACTACGGGCTCATCGCGTCGAGCCGCCTCGGCATGAATCCCCGACTGGAACGGTCGTTCGTAGGTCAGCGCAGCGCCTCGAGCGATCGGCATGCCGATCGTGCGAAGCTGCTCATTGAAGCCGGCTTCTCCGATCTGGCGACCGACGAGGTCGAGAGCTGGCTGCGCGGCTCTGACCTCGATCGGGAGTCGAGCCTGACCGCGGCAGAGCTGCTTCACACGCTCGGCGACCACTTCCGAGCGGTGCGGACGGTGATCAACGGCTTCGGGGGAGCGCTAGAGCAGGGCATCGATCCCGCCTGGCGCGAGGCGTGGCAGCTGGCCTGGCCTCGTCCGTTCGACAGGCCCGTTCGGCGGGCCACTGCGGAGTTCGAATTCGATTCCGCCCTGGTCTACGCGGTCATGCGGGAAGAGAGCACCTACCGGCCGGAAATCGCCTCTCCTGCGGGCGCGATGGGACTCATGCAGATCATTCCGCAGACGGGCGACCGCATCGCGAGCTCGCTTGGCGTGCCAGCGTTCCAGGCCGACATCCTGCTCGAGCCCGACACGAACATCCGCTTCGGCACGTTCTACCTGAAGCGGCTCGTCGGACGCTTCCGGGGTTCGGAGGAGCTCGCGATCGCGGCGTACAACGCCGGACCGAACATCGTGTCGCGCTGGCTCGAGCGCGATGGCCGACAGGCAAAGGACGTCTTCGTAGAGTCCGTACCTTACAGCGAGACGCGTCGCTACCTGCGCCGCGTGGTCCGTTCCCGCCGTATCTACCAGCTCCTCTACGACGGTCGCCCCTGACGCTCCGGCGCTAGCCGTTGCGGAAAGGCGGGCTCAACCCCGCCCTGTGTTGCGCCGATCCGTCGTGCATGTGGAAATTCCTCCTGGTCCTGTTGATCGTCGGCCTGTGCGCGGGTGGGTTCCTGAATTACCGCCGCAACGAGCACCTCGATACCGAGCTTCAGAATCGCACCTATGCGGACATGTCCGACGAGAATCTGGTAGCGCTGATCGAGGCGTACCAGCAGCAGGTAACGCAGCTGGCCGCCCAGGTGAGTGAGGCCCCGCACGGACAGGATGAAGTCGACGGCTTCGCGCCGTCCGACATCCACGGCAGGGTGCGAGGCTTCGAGAGCTTCCAGCTGTACAACCAGACCTGGCGCAATCGTCGTGCGGAGCTGTTCGAGCAGGAGGGGGCCCTGAAGGAGCTGGAACGAGAGCAGTCGATCCGCGATCGAGGACTCGACAAGCCCTGGAACCGGATGAAGCGCCGCGTTCTCAGCCTGTAGGACGCAGCCGTCGCGCTACGCGTCGTCTCCCGCGATCTCGGACCTCACCTCATTCGGATCGATCTCGTCGACCGGCCGGACCCGGTCTTCGTCGGGCTTGACGGTCGTCTCATTGTCATCGAGGGCGGCCAGCGCTGAGACCTTCGTCTTCTTGGCTTTGGCCGTCTTCTTCTTGCGGGCGGTCTTCTTCTTGGTCGCGCGTGCCCGCGTCGGCTTCTTCTCCAGCAACGGCGACTCGCGCTGGTCGGCCTGGCACTTCGGGCAGGTGGGCTCGGGCTTCTTCAGGTCGTAGAACCTGATTCCGCACGAATAGCAGGTCCACTTTGTTCCCAGTCTTTCCTTCCGCTCAGCCTCCATCCGAAATGCCGCTCCTTTCAAGCCCCACGCACGCCTTGGCGTGGCTGTGGGCAGGGGGCTCATATAACACTCCCGGTCACCACGGCAAGGCCCAGGATCTATTCTATTTAACAGAATGTTCCTTATCGGCCCCTGAGGTGGGTCCGTCTCCCAGCCAGTACTCCAGCGCCTCGATCCGGCGCAGGATTCGCGTTGGCTGCCCCAGCTCCTCTGCAGCCACGGAGAGCGATTGCTGGTAGGCCTCGATCGCCCTCTGGTACTCGCCAGCCCTCTCGTACGCCTCCGCCGCTGCGTGCAGGAGCATGGGACGGCCGGGATACGTCGTGACTTGTGCGCCCAGCTCATAGGCCTCTGCAGCAGCGAGTGGCTCGCCCTGCTCATCGAGCACATAGCCCGCGAGGCGCAGCGCCACGGCGCGCTTGGGGTCGTCCAGAGCGAGTCGCGCGGGCAACTCCCGCAAGCGCTCGCTGGCGGCGTCGAGCCGACCCAGGTCGATCTCCATCTCGGCGGCACGGATCGCCGCGATCCGGGCGGCCTGGCTGCCTTCGTGTTGGGAGATCACGAGCTCGAGGTCTTCGAGCGCGGCCTCCCGCGCCAGGCGGGCAATGTTCGCGTTCGCGGGCTCGGGCGGCAGCGGCTCTCCCGGCGGCGCGCCCATGGCCGCGCTGAACTGGGCCTCGACGACTGCCAGCGCGCTCGCCGCCTCCTCCTGCGCGCCCTTAGCCCTGTCGTACAGGACGGCCGCGGCCACGCCCATGACCACCACCACCCCCAGGCCGATCGCGAGCGAGCGAGCATGTTCGCTCGCTCGCTCGAACAGGCGCTCCAGGACCGCATCAAAGCCCTTCAGCCGGGTCTCGGTGTCCCCGTGCTGTAACGATGGCTGAGTCATTGCCGTCGAGCGCCCTCCGCCCCGATTCGCGCGAGATTCTAGCGCTCCCGATCCGCCTTGCGCCGCGCTCGAAAGCGGACCCGCAGTGGTGCCGAGCGCAGGCCGAATCGTTTTCGCAAGAATGACTCGATGTATCGGCGGTAATTCGTTGGAATCAGGTCTGGATTGTTCGCGAAGACCAGGAATGTCAGAGGTCTGCTTGAGGTTTGAGTCGCGTAGTAGAAGCGGGCCTGCCGCCGCCCTTTCAGAGGTGGCGCGTAGCGCCCGACCGCATCTTCGAGCGCGCGATTCACCTCTGCCGTGGGGATGTCGAGCCAGAGCTCAGCCAGGAGCTCGAGCGCACGCGGGACGAGCTGACGGACGCGGAGTCCCGTCGTCGCACTCGTGCGCAGCACGACAGGATCCGGGACGAAGCCGAGCTTTCGCTCGAGCTGACCTGCCACGCGCGCTTCCTGATCGGTGCCCGCGACCAGGTCCCACTTGTTCAGGACCAGGATCAGGCCGCGGCCGCGGTCGAGGGCCAGACGCGCAATCTTCGCGTCCTGATCGGTAACCCCCACCGCGGCGTCCAGCACGAGCAGTACGAGGTCTGCCCGCTCGATCGAGCGGAGCGACATGAACGCACTGCCCCGCTCCAGATGTTGACGCCGCTTTCCGAGCCGGCGTATCCCTGCCGTGTCGACGAGTACGATGCGCTTCCCGCCCAGCTCCAGCGCCGAGTCCGTGGCGTCTCGGGTCGTTCCGGGCTCGCCGGCCACGATGTTGCGCTCCGCGCCGAGCAACCGGTTCAGGAGCGACGACTTCCCCACGTTGGGCCGCCCGACGATCGCGATCCTGGGGCTCGGATCGGGCGGGGTCTCACGCTCTTCGAGCGGCGGCAGCCGCTCTGCAATCGCGAGCTCGAGGTCGGCCAGCCCGCGCCGGTGCTCAGCGGAGACGGGCAGGACTTCCGGAAAGCCGAGTGCATGGAACTCCCCGCTGGCCAGATCCTGGGGCGGCCCGTCTGCCTTGTTCGCCGCAACGATCACCTGGGACTTGGCCCGGCGCAGGAGAGCTGCGATCTCCGTGTCCTGCGGGAGCGGACCGTCTCGCGCATCGACGACGAACAGGATCACCGTCGCGCTCTCGAGGATCTCGCCCACCTGGGCCCGGATGGCCGCGGGAATGCCGACCTCGGCGTCCGGGTCCAGACCTCCCGTATCCACGAGCAGCACCTCGCGTCGCTCGATCCAGGCGTTCGCGGCCACGCGATCGCGAGTGACGCCGGGGGTGTCTTCGACGAGAGAGCGTCCCTCTCGCAGCAGCCGGTTGAACAGCGTCGACTTGCCGACGTTGGCCCGTCCGATGACGGCGACCAGCGGCAGCGCATCCGCCGCCTTTGACATGCTCGAGGCGCTCACGGCATCCTCACGCTCGCTCAGAGGAACCAGATGTCAAGCTCGCTGCTCCGCGCCACACTCGCCTTTGCTCTCGTCGGAATCCTGCTGGGGGCGCCGCTCGGCGAAGCCCGTGCCGATCCCACGCAGCTCTGCCGCGCCTTCAGCTCGATCACGCTCGCGCCCACCGACATCCTGTTTGCGCCGTACATCTCGGGTCGAGACGCCTACAAGGCTCTCTCCGAGACGGGGGAGCCGTACAAGCTCTGGGTCTCGTTCCTTCCGAGCTACCCCGTCTTCATCGTCATCCAGGTGGGAGGAACAGTGCTGCGGATCGTCTCGGGCGCCTTCGAGATCTTGCCCGGTCTGTTCAGCCTCTTCGCCGAGGAGGCCGGCGGGCCGCTCTTCGCGCAGCAGGACGAGGCTCCCCAGATCTATCGCACCGAGCTCGGGCCCTGCCCCGTCCGCGTCGGCACCAGCTACTGGAGCATTCTCTCCGGCTCCGAGCCGCCCTCACCCGCTGCGGAGCTCTCGCAGTCCGCGGAGTAGAGCCGCCTCCGGATCCTGACCGTCGACCCAGTGGAGCTCCGGCTCCGCGCGAAACCAGGTGCGCTGGCGCTTGGCGTAGCGCCGCGTCGCCAGCGAGATCGCGTCCTGCGCCTCGGTCTCGGTGCCCTGTCCTTCGAGCAGGCTCGCGACTTCCCGGTAACCGATCGATCGAAGCGGGCGAAACTTCGTAGTGTAGCCTGCCGAGTGTAGGGAGCGAACCTCTTCAACCAGACCTTCCGCGAACATGCGCTCTACGCGTTGCCGCAACCTGTGCCACAGGGCCTTCCGATCCAGGTCGATGCCAAGCCAGCGAACGTCGAAGGGACGATCGGAAAAGCCGTGGCGCGCGTGGACCTCGGAGACCGGGCTGCCGTGCAGGCGGGAGATCTCGAGCGCGCGCACCAGACGTACCCGGTCGCCGGCCGGGATCCGCGCAGCGCTGATCGGATCGTTCTGCCGCAGCTCCTGCTGCAGGGACTCCGTAGCGCGCGCCTCCAGCTCGGTGCGCAGGTCGGGATCGGCCTCTGCGTTCGAGATCAAGCCGCCCGCAAACGCGCGGGCGTACAGACCGGCACCGCCGCACAGGATCACGCAGCGACCGCGCGCATGAATCTCGAAAGCGGCCTTGCGCGCATGCTCTGCGAAGCGGCCGGCAGACATCTCCTCGTCGGGAGACACGATGTCGATCGCGTGATGGGGAATCTCGGTCCGCAGCGCCGGAGACGGCTTGGCCGTGCCGATGTCCATGCCGCGATAGACCTGCAGCGAGTCGCAGCTGATGATCTCGGCGTCGGCACGCCGCGCGAGCTCACAGGCGAGCTCGGTCTTGCCCGTGCCCGTGGGCCCGACGACAGCCAGCACCTGAGGCTGAGTGGGCGGCGCGGGGCTCACGGCTACCGCCGGAGAAAGCGGCGCCCGAGCTCGGCCCCGTCGAGCGCGCTCAGGATCGGGCGCCCGTGTGGGCAGTTCGGAAACCAGATGGTGTCATCCAGGGCCGCGAGCAGCGAGTGGACTTCGGGCGCCTCGAGCCTGTCGCCCTTGCGCGTTGCGGCGTGGCAGGCAGCGGTCGCGAGGATCCCGTGCAGGGCCCCCTCGAGCCCGTCGCGCGCATCCCGGGCGGCCGGGTCGCGCAGCCCGCGGGCGGTCTCCTCCAGCAGCTCTGGCCAGTCGACCTTCGCGCCATGCGCTAGCACGGCGGGCACGGAGCGGACGCCCACCCGCACGCCCCCGGCGAGTGTGCCCTCCCCGCCCTCGATCTCGAAGCCTGAACTGCCGAGGCTCGCACGGTTCGATAGCAGCGCGTCCGCATCGCTCCGCGCGAGCTCGAGCCAGATGGGCGTCAGGAGGTTCTGGCGCTCCAGCTTGCCGTCCAGAAGTGCCTGGCGCATGCGCTCGAACAACACGCGTTCGTGAGCCGCGTGTTGATCCAAGAGCACGAGCTGGTCGTCGCCCTCAAGGACGAGGAAGGTGGCGAGCACCTGCCCCACGTAGCGCAGGGCCGCGAAGGAGAACGGGGCACCCGGAGCGCCAGGAGTCGAGCTCAGCGGGAGCTCGGGAGCCCACGCGTAGTCGGCCGGCGTCAGCTCTTCCCCTACCTTCGATGCTTCCCCGGGGAATATCTGGGGAGCACGCTCGGCGCTGCGCCCACGCACGCCGAGAGCCCCGACCAGGCTACGGCGGACGAGCGCGCTCAGCGCGCGTGGGTCGCGGAAACGCACCTCGGACTTCGCGGGGTGCACGTTCACGTCGACCTCGCCGGGATCCACCTCGACGAAGAGGACCGCGACGGGGTGCCGGCCCGGTGGGAGCGCATCGCGGTACGCCTGTCGCACGGCTTGCAGCAGGAGCCGGTCACGCACCGGGCGCGCGTTCACGAACAGGTGGACATCGCTCGTGGTCCCGCGCGAGACGTCGGTCGGGGTCGCGAAGCCAAACAGCCGCGCTCCGGGAGACCGACCCTCTACCTGGACGAGACGGCCGCCGATGCTGTGCGGCAGGACTGCCAGCGCCCGCTCGCGCGGATCCGCCGTCGGGGGAAAGAAGAGTGTGCGCCGTCCGTCCCGCTCGAGCTCGAAGCGCACGTCCGGTCGCGCCAGCGCGATGCGCTCGAGCCAGCGCACCACGTGCGAGGACTCGGTCATGGCGGTCTTCAGGAACTTGCGCCGCGCCGGAATGTTGCCAAACAGCTCCCCCACCTCGACGTGGGTTCCGAGCGGACAGGCCAGCTCTCGCACCGAATCGATGCCGTCGCCCGTC
This sequence comes from Myxococcota bacterium, assembly GCA_965247115.1. GTDB lineage: Bacteria > Myxococcota_A > UBA9160 > SZUA-336 > SZUA-336 > JAUXJB01. The sequence continues at coordinate 259,115 of CBDFGR010000001.1, read as the reverse complement.
CCGACCAGCTCCACACCGAGTGCTGCGTCCGCTTGCCGCGTGCGCATGCGCAGCGAGGCGACGGCCGCGATGCTCGGCAAGGCCTCGCCGCGAAAGCCGAGCGTGGCGACCCGGGAGAGATCCTCCGCGCGCCGGATCTTGCTCGTGGCGTGGCGTCGGAAGGCCAGCTCCGCATCGGCGCGGTCCATGCCACGGCCGTCGTCATCCACAGCGATCAGGCGCATTCCGCCCTCCGCGATCGCGATACGGACGCGGGTGGCCTCGGCGTCGAGGGCATTTTCAACCAGCTCCTTGACGACCGAGGCCGGGCGTTCGACGACCTCTCCAGCGGCGATCTGATTGACGAGATCGTCCGGTAAAACGCGGACCTCCGACACCTTTTTCCCCCTGTCAGGCCTTCGGACGCGGTACGATTGTGTTGCCAGAAGGTACCATGCACTGCGGGCATCCCATCCCGGGAAGCGAAAACATCCACTGACAGACAGTGAGCCTGGTCAACCTCTTGGGGAATGGGGGGAGAAGCAATGTCGAGCTCACCGACCGCGCCGGGGGGCGCTGCGGGCGAGTCGGAGCTGGCTTCAGCGGAGAAGAGCACTCGTCGTAGGAGCGAGCGGCTGATTGGGACGAGCCGTTCCGTGCAGCGTGCTCAGGAGCAGATTGCCGTTGCGGGACGCGGACGCTTCCCGGTCTTTGTGAACGCCGAAGATGGCGTGGACAAAGAGCTCGTGGGACGCCTGATTCACAGTGCGAGCGAGTGGGCCGCAGGAGGCTTCTTCGCGCTCGACGCCTCGCTCGTTCCCGAAGCGCTCCTGGGGCGGGAGCTCTTTGGCAGCGAGGAAGACGCGATTACCTCCCTGCCCTCGGAATCGATCGGCGCCTTCAGCAGGGTGGGAGCGGGCACTGTGCTGCTCGAGCACCTGGAGGCCGTTCCCAAGGATTTGCAGCAGCTGCTCGGCGCAGCCATCGAGGAGGGATCTTTCCGGCGCCTGGGTGGGGGGCAGCCACAACCGCTGGAGTGTCGGCTGATCGGCTCCAGCACGGAGCCGCTCGCCCAGCTGACCGGGGCTGGGCGCATCGTGCCCGAGCTGGGTCGGCGCCTCGTGCTCAACATCGAGCTCCAGTCGTTGCGCGAGCGGCGTGAGGACATCCTGCCGCTCGCGGCGCACGCGCTGGCCGAGGCACGAGAGGAGATCGAGGCAGAGCTGGGACGTCCGTGCTCCGTGCGGGGGTTCACGCGTGAGGCGCTGGAGCGACTGCGCGATCACGACTGGCCCGCCAACGAACGGGAGCTCCGCGAACAGATCCGCTCGGCGCTGCGGCTGGCCCAGGGCGAAGAAGTGGGCAGCGAGAATCTCTTGCTCGGGACGGAGGCATCGACGGAGGAGATGGCGTCGTTCCGGGATGCCAAGCGCGCCTTCGAGCGTCAGTACGTGACGCGGATTCTGCGGCTCTGCAAGGGGAATATCAGTCGGGCGGCGCGCATCGCGAAGAAGGATCGGAAGGATTTTTACGACGTGATGCGGCGGAATTCTATTAATCCGCAGGATTTTCGGAAGTAGCGGTAGGCCGGCCGGAGGTCGGGGACACTTCCCTTGGCGGACCTCGCTTTTGCCGGTGCAGAGGTGGGGGTTGCTTCCGACAGCGCTACACGGTCCGCCAAGGGAAGTGTCCCCGACCTCCGGCCTCCTTGCCTGCTTGTGGGTTGGAGAGTGTCTCTAGGTTTTCTTTGGGGGTTGTTTGAGGAGGTGGAGGGTGGCTTGTTTGCCGGATTCTACGCCGGGTTGGTCAAAGGGGTTTACTCCGTAGAGGGCTCCTGCCAGGGCCGTTTGGTATTGCTGCATCAGCAGTAGCTCGCCGACGATCTCCGGGGTGATGCGGGGGAGGTGGAGCTCGATGAGGGGGCGGTTGGCTTCTAGGAGGGCTTCGCGCGTGCCTTGCGCTTCGGCGCGCAGGATCTCGCCGAGGTCGCGGCCATGGAGAACCGGGGATTCGGTGCGGCGGGTGATACGGCGGCCGGCGCGGAGCTTGTCCACCAGGACCAGGGTGTAGAGCTTGTCGTCCGGGCCGGCGACGTAGAGCTGGAGCTGGGAGTGCTGATCGGTGGCACCACGGGCGACGACGGGAGTGGCGCCCTTCCCTCCCTTGCCGAGGCTCTCGGCCCAGATCTGGCGGAACCAGTCGCCGAGCGGGAGAAGGGCGTCTGCGTAGATCATCTCCACGTGGATCGGGCGGCCGCGGCGCTCGTGCAGGAACTGGGTGGCTGCGAGTCTGCCCGCTGGGCCAGCGAGCGGGTCGCGGCGGCAGCGCGACTCCATGGCACGCGCTCCCGCGAGGACCCGGCTCACGTTTACACCGCACAGTGTCGGCACCAGGAGTCCGCTGGCGGTGAACACGGAGAAGCGTCCGGCAACGTGTTTGGGAAAGGTGAGGACGTGCGAGATGCCCTCCTTGAGCGCGTACCTCGCCAGCTCGCTCTTTGCTTGGGTGGTGACAATGAAGTGGTCGAGCCTGGCGCTCTTTCCCCAGGCGCTGCGCAGGGCCGCGAGCTGCGCGAGCGTTTCGAGGGTACTGCCCGACTTGCTGACCACGTGGACCAGCGTGCGGCGCGGGTCAAGCAGCTCGAGAAGGGGGCCGAAGTGCTCCGGATCAACGTTGTCGGGGAAGTGGCTGCGCAGGGCTCCGCGACGCGCGTTCGAGCCTGGCGGTACGAGGGCGGCGCACAGGGCGCGAGCACCGAGCGAGCTACCGCCAATGCCCAGCTGTACCACGTCGGTCACCCCCGCGGGGCGCGTCCTGGAGTAGCGCCTGATCTGCTGCAGAAGTTCCTTGTCGTGGGGTAGGCGCAGGAACTCCCCTTCCGCGGTGTCGTAGAGGTCCGTGCGCGCGGAGCGCAGCGTTGCTGCGTGGGCCTGGAGCTCCGCCCGCTTGATGCCGGCGCGGCGCAGGTCCACCCGCAGCAGCTCCCCCATCGCACCTCCACCTCGAGTGCTAAGCTCAGCGCGCATGATAGCCGCCGTGGTTCAGATCACATCGGGCGGCGATCCCGAGCGTAACCTCGAGACCGCTACCCATTGGATCGAGCGAGCGGCCCGGGCTGGCGCCCAGCTCGTCGCTCTGCCGGAAAACCTGCTCGTCATGCGTGAGGAGTTCGAAACGGGGCCGAATCCCTTTGCCCAGGACCTGGACGGTCCCCTGACGCGCCTGCTCCGCGACCTGGCGCGGCACCACCAAGTGGTGATCGCGGGCGGCACGTTCCCGGAGCGAACGGACGACGCTACCCGTGTCTACAACACGTCGGTCCTGGTCGACAGCGACGGCGAGATCCGGGGCGTCTACCGCAAGATCCATTTGTTCGACGTGGAGCTCCCGGGCGCGTCGCTACACGAATCGCGCACGGTGGCAGCAGGCAGCGAGCTGGTAGTAGCAGACACGTCGCTTGGCGCGATCGGCCTTTCGGTCTGCTACGACATGCGCTTCCCTGAGCTCTACCGCAAGCTCGCGACACGGGGCGCCCGCATCCTCCTCGTTCCCTCCGCCTTCACGGTCCCCACCGGACGCGATCACTGGGAAGTATTGCTGCGGGCCCGGGCGATCGAGAACCAGGCCTTCGTGCTGGCCGCAGCGCAGTACGGAGAGCACAACACCACGCGGCGCTCTTACGGACGCTCGCTCATCATCGACCCGTGGGGCACCGTGCTCGCCACGGCGGCCGACGGCGAGGGGATGGCCCTGGCGGAGCTGGACTTCCAGCGTCTGGAGGACATTCGGGCCCGCCTTCCCGCGCTCAAGCACCGGCGGCTCGACGTCTAAAGCCGCGAAGAGGCGCTGCCGATCGCCGATCTGTGAGGGAAGCTGAGCTGATTCTGCGCCGCGATGGCCATCCGGACGAGATCTACCAGCTCCAGTCGGCCGAGACCCTGATCGGCCGCGCCCCCACGAACGACCTCCGCTTCAAGGACGAGAGTATGAGCCGCGAGCACGCGGTGATCCTCTGGGAGGACAGCGCCTATACGATCGAGGATCTCCAGAGCACCAATGGGATCCGGGTCAACGGCAAGAAGCAGCGCTCGGCCGAGCTCGAGGATGGCGACGAGGTCGTGATCGGGCAGACCCACATCACCTTCGTCCTGAAGTAGCCCGGGCTGGGCAAGGATCTTCCCCTTTTTGGCAGCTTCCTGGCCCTCACGCCGCCTCGCGCTGCGCCCGGCCACTCGGGAGCGGGCACGGCCTTTGCTGTATTCGCACGTCATGAAGATCCAGGACCTGACCGGACGTGCCCTTTCCGTCCTCCGCGAGACGCTGCCCGAGACCGCCGAGCCAGAATGCACCCGCCTCTTGGTGTCGGACGCGATTGTGGTGCGAGAGGGAAACCACTTTGCGATCGAGGTCGGTGCCGGCGATGGGGCCGAGCTAGAGGCTATCGCCCACCGTCTCGCAGGGCGCTGCGACTGCGGGGCACCGCTGTCCAGGCGTGGTGAGCGCCTGCTCTGCAGGACGTGCAGCCGCGAGTACCGCTGGCAATAGCTACGCGGGCAGCTGCTGCTGCTGGCGCTTCCAGCTTTGCGCGACAAGTCGCGTGACTTCCTCGGCAGTGTCGACCACGCGAAAGAGCTTCAGATCGCGCTTCGAGATCATGCCGCGCCGCAAGGCGACGTCGTGCAGCCAGTCGACCAGACCGCCCCAGTAGCTCGAGTCGACGAGGATCACCGGGAAGTTCCTCATTTTCTCGGTCTGCTTGAGCGTGAGGCACTCGAACATCTCGTCGAGCGTCCCGAAGCCGCCAGGGAGCCCGACGAACGCGCACGAGTACTTCACAAACATCACCTTGCGCGCAAAGAAGTAGTCGAAGTGGATCACCGTGTCTGCGTAGGGGTTCGAGTCCTGCTCTTTGGGCAGCTTGATGTTGAGGCCGATCGAGGGGGCATTCGCCTCCTTGGCGCCGCGATTCGCGGCCTCCATCGCTCCCGGACCTCCACCGGTGACGATTGCGAAGCCCTCCTCTGCGAGGGATCGAGCGATCTCGCGGGAGAGAGCGTAGGTGGGATTCGAGCGCTGGACACGAGCGCCCCCGAAAATCGATACCGCCGGCCAGACGGGGCCGAGGGTCTCGAAGCCCTCGACGAACTCGGCCATGATCCGGAAGATCGTCCAGGTGTCCTTGCTGCGGAATTCTCTCACGCTCTCGAGCAGTATCGGAGCACGCAGCTGCGGAGTTGACGACGCGCACGAGTGAGCGTCATCTGCCTCAGTTGAAGAAGATCTCCGCCAGCGCGATCAGCTGGGGATCGACCGTCTTGGGCTCGGCGACGGCCTGCTGGAGGTCGACGGCGAGGACCTCGTTCCCCCGCAAGGCCACCATGGTTCCGAACTGTTCCCGGTGCACGAGGTCGCAGGCGAGAACGCCGTAACGAGTCGAGAGCACGCGATCGTAGGCCGTCGGCGTACCTCCACGCTGGACGTGGCCCAGCACGGTCACGCGCGTCTCGAAGCCAGTCTGCTCGCCGACACGTTCCGCCAGCGCATGGCCGATCCCGCCCAGCAGGGAATGGCCGAACTCGTCGGTCCGAGAGCTGCGACCGCCCTCGAGGCCGTGGATGCGGGCGCCCTCGGCAACCACGACGATGCTGTAGTTCCGGCCCGAGCCGGCGCGCTCGACCAGTGAGTTGCAGATCTCCTCGATGCTCACCTCGCGCTCGGGAATCGCGATGTAGCTGGCCCCACCGGCGATCCCAGCGTGGATCGCGATCCAGCCGGTGTGGCGACCCATGACCTCGACGACCATGACGCGGTTGTGACTCTCCGCGGTGGTGTGGAGGCGGTCGATGGCCTCGGTCGCGATCGAGACCGCAGTATCGAAGCCGAAGGTGTAGTCGGTAGCGGAGATGTCATTGTCGATCGTCTTCGGAACTCCCACGACGGGCCAGCTCTGCTCTCGATGGAGCTGGGCAGCCACGCCGAGGGTGTCCTCACCCCCAATCGCAATGAGCGCGTCGAGGCCGAGACGCTTCCAGCTCTCGGCCATCTGCTCGAACACCTCGGGCGCACGGAACGGGTTGGTGCGCGAGGTCCGCAGCACCGTACCGCCCATGCGCAGCAGCCCTCGCACCTCTTCGGGCTCGATCGTGCGCGTGTGGCCTTCGATGAGTCCGCGCCAGCCCTCGAGGATGCCGACCACCTCGCTGTCGCGCGCTACGGCGCGGCGAACCACGGCTCGAATGACCCCGTTCAAACCCGGACAGTCCCCACCCCCAGTCAGCAGACCGATTCGCATTGCCGCGCGAGTCTCGCTCCTGCATAGGGGGTGTCAAGCCGGCTCCGCGTCTCCCGCTGCGGTATCCTGGCGTGGATGACGACGTCGAGCGCCGCTCCCGACCGGCTCGAGGAGTCCGAGCTCATCGGACGTCTGCGCGCCGGCGACGACGACGCCTACGAGCGGCTGGTGAACGAGCAGGCCGGCAGGCTCCTCTCGGTGGCGCGACGCATGCTGGGTAGCGAGGAGGACGCGCACGACGTCGTGCAGGATGCGTTTCTGTCCGCCTTCAGGGCCATCGATCGCTTCGAGGGAGGCTCGCGCCTCTCCACCTGGCTGCACCGCATCGTCGTGAACGCCGCGCTCATGAAGATCCGCTCGCGCAAGCGACGGCCAGAGACTCCTATCGAAGAGCTGCTCCCGACCTTTATCGAAGATGGTCATCAGAGCACCACACCGGTGGAGTGGAAGAGGACGGCGCACGAGGTGCTCGAGAGTCAGGAGACACGAGCGATGGTGCGCGAGCTGATCGACGAGCTTCCGGAGATCTACCGGAACGTTCTGCTTCTGCGTGACATCGAAGAGCTGGACACCAAGGAGACAGCCGACCTGCTCGAGGTCACGCCGAACGCCGTCAAGATCCGCCTTCACCGGGCCCGGCTGGCGCTGCGGACGCTGCTGGACCCACACATGCGCGAGGGAGCCGAGGGATGACCTGTCGAGAAATGGTTGAGTTCTTGACCGACTACTCGAGCGGGGAGCTGCCCCCCGCACAGGCCCGCATCTTCGAGGAGCACCTGGACTGCTGCCCGCCGTGCCTGGACTATCTCGAGAGCTACAAGACCACAGTGCGACTCGGGAAGTCCGTCTGCCAGATCTCGGAAGGACCTCCGCCGCAGGACGCGCCCCAGGAGCTGCTCCGGGCGATCCTGCAAGCGCGCAAGGCCGAGCAGAGTCGCTAGCTCTCCTCGAGGATTCCGCCGCAGCTGGATCCCGCGCCCGCCGTGCAGCCGAAGCAGTGCGAGGCCGTCGCGATGGGATCGCCCTCCAGCTCGGATAGGGTCTCGATCTCCCACAGCGTCCGGCGCTTGCCAGCGAGCGGAAGCTCGAGCGCCAGGTTGAAGTCGCAATCGTAGAGCTGTCCGTCGTGTCCCACCGAGACGAGCGTTCTGCACATGACCTGGGGGACGACGCGTGGATTGAAGTGATTGACCAGGAGCGAGAGGTACTCGGAAGCCTGGCCGCGTCTCACGAGCATGTCGCCGAAGCGCTTGATCGGCATGTTCGTGATCGCGAGCAGGCGGTGGAACTCGATCCCGAAGCGCTCCCGGAGCTCGACCTTGTACTCCTTCTCGAGCTCGCCCTGCGGAGGCGGAAGCGAGGGACCAAGCGGGTTGTGGACCAGGTCGAGACTCAGGTCCGAGCTCGCGCGACCGTAGCCCAGGCTGTTCAGCCAGCGCAGTGCCTCGATGCTGCGGTCGAACACCTCTCGCCCGCGTTGGCTCTCGACGTTCTCCCCGGTGTAGCAGGGCAGCGAAGCGATCACCGTCACGCCGTTCTTGGCGAGGAACTCCGGCAGATCCCGATATCCGCGCTCGTGGAGGATGGTGAGATTGCAGCGGTCGATCACCTCGAGTCCCAGCGCCCGTGCCCCCTCCACCAAGACCCGGAAATCCGGGTGCATCTCCGGAGCGCCGCCCGTGAGGTCGAGCGTCCGCACGCCGGGACTCGCCGCGAGGAGATCGAGCACCCGGGCGACCACGGCCTCGTCCATGGCCTCGGTGCGCTTGGGCCCGGACTCCACGTGACAGTGGTGGCAGGCGAGGTTGCAGCGCAGCGTCACGTTCAGCTGCAGAGTGTCGACCCGCGCGCGAGTGAGTGGCTCCAGTCCATGGCGCCGGAGCACCGCGTCGAGGTCTGCCTTCTCCATTCGCTCTCCAGAGGCCCGCGCGGACTCTATAGTAGGCGCTTTTCCGTCCCTGGCGCTCGTCAAGCCTGCCCGGCCGCGGACCGATAGGCCCGACGACTGGGAGAGGAAGGCCAAATGGCGAGAAGCACAGGCGGGATCGAGCGGCGCAAGCTCAAGCGCAGCGTCGCGCGCGTCCCGGCCTCTTTCGAGTCCGGCGAGGTGCGCGGCAAGGGTCACGTGAAGAACGTGAGCAAAGGCGGCCTCTTCCTGCGCTCCGACGTGCTACCCGAGCCGGGCAGTGAGATCCGCGTCCTCTTCCACACCCAGCAGGGGCGCAAGGTCGAGATCGAGCGCATCGTGGTCTGGAGCACGACTGAGCTAGAGCAGCCGGACGCCCGTCCGGGCTTTGGCGTACGCTTCGAAGGTGCGTCGGAGCAGTTTCTCGAGTTCTACGAGCAGATCCTGCTCTTCTGAGCGCTGACTGGCGCTCCCGGTAGGATTCGAACCTACTACCCTTCGCTTAGGAGGCGAATGCTCTATCCAAATGAGCTACGGGAGCGCGCCCCGCAAGTAGTAGAGGTTCTCCGCCCCGACGACAACGTCGGTCTCAGAGACCGAAGAACGTCGGTCTTCGACCGGAGAACGTCGGTCTTATCGCTCGACTAGAGCAAGCCGTCTTCGCGCACGTCCAGGAAGGAGGCCTGGAAGGCTTCGATGACCTCATCGACGTCTGCGGGTGTATGGGCGGCAGAGAGGAACGCCAGGTGTATGCCCGGAACGATCACTCCGTGGTTCATGAGGTGTAGGTAGAACTGGCGCTCGGCCGTGCGATTCTCGTTTGTGATGTCCCGCGATCCGCCGATCTCTCCGCCCTGGAATATGAGGTGGAACATCGAGGCCGCGTTCATGACCTGGGCTGGGATGTCGTTGTCGCGGCAGAAGCTGTTGACGGCTTCGGCGAAGCGATTGCCCTGATCATTCAGGTAGGGGTAGAGCGTCTCCTTGCGTTCCCGCATATAGCCCACCGCTGCAATGCCGGCGGCCATGGTCAACGGGTTCCCGGAGAACGTTCCCCCGGAGAAGATGAAGGGGGCGTCGTCTTTGCCCGTAAAGCCGTTCATCACGTCGCCCCGACCGCCCACCGCGCCGATGGGCTGACCGCCACCGATCGCCTTGCCGAACGTCGCGAGGTCCGGGGTGATGTCGTAGTGCTGCTGGCAGCCGCCGTACTGGATGCGGAAGCCCGTGATGACCTCGTCCATGAGGAACAGCACGTTGCTCTCGCGGCACACGTCGAGCAGTCCGTGGAGAAAGTCGCCGGTGTCCAGTCTTGGATTCGAGCTCTGGACCGGCTCGATCAGCACCATGGCGAGGTCGTCCTTGTGCTCCCGGATCAGGTCGTAGGCGGCCGGATCGCGGTAGGGGAGAACGATCACGGTCTCGCCTTTGATCACGTCGGGTACACCACCGCCGAGGACGCGCGTGGTGGGGCGCGAACGCGGGCTCGCGGTGTCTGCCTTGATGAGCGCGTAGTCATGGACTCCGTGGTACGAGCCATCGAAGAGCGCGATCTTGCTCTTGTTCGTGAAGGCGCGGCCGAGGCGGACGGCGTACATGGTGGCCTCGGTGCCGGAGTTCGCGAACACTGCGGTATCGACGCACCGGCCTGCCTCCTGCAGTAGCTCGGCGAGCTCCGCCTGCCGCGCGTTGTGAATGCCGAAGTGCCAGCCGCGCTCGAGCTGCTCCGCTAGCGCGTCCTTCACGCACTGCGGCCCGTGCCCGAGCACCAGTGGACCAAAGCCGCCCGTAAGGTCGATGTACGTGTTTCCATCGAGGTCCGTGACGCGCGCGCCGGCGGCGCTTTCGATATAGATCGGATGGGGCATGGTGACTGTCTGCACCACCTCCATCGCCAGCACCTTGGATCCCCTTGCCTTTGCCTCAGCGGAGCGAGGAGTGCGCGCGGCGAGACTTTCACGGGCGCGTGCGAAGTTCCTGTGTTCTCTGCCTTCGGCCTCTTCGCTCATCGTGACCCCCGCTGCAAGCTGTTTGATCCGGTGGCGTCTCTTGCGGATCGACCGTATCACACGCTACCCGGCCAGTGTGCGATGCTGGTGCCTCGCACAAGAGGAGGCAGCGGTGATCGAGCGGACCCACGAGATCGAGACCATGGATGGCCGGATGGAGGGCTTCGCGGCTCACCCGGACGGCGAGGGCCCCTTCCCTGCCGTGATCCTCTACATGGACGCACCTGGCATCCGCGAGGAGCTGCGCGACTTCTCTCGCCGCATCGCCACCCAGGGCTACTACGTGCTCCTGCCGGACATGTACTACCGCCTGGGCCGACCGCGCTTCGATCTCGCTGCTGGCGACGAGGAGCGCAAGCGCATGTTCGCCGCCATGGGGAGCCTCTCCAACGAGCTCGTCGTGCGCGACACCCGGGGAATGCTGAGCTTCCTCGCGGACCAGCCGCAGGTGGCGTCCGGCCCCAAGGGCTGCATCGGCTACTGCATGAGCGGTCAGTACGTGGTGTCTGCCGCCGGGAGCTTTCCGCAGGACTTCGGCGCGGCCGCATCCCTCTACGGCGTCGGAATCGTGACGGATGAGCTCGACTCGCCCCACCTCCTGGCCGACCGCGTCAGGGCCGAGCTGTACTTCGGCTTCGCCGAGACGGACACCTGGGTGCCCGACAACGTGATTCCCGAGCTCATCGCCTCGCTCGACAAGCACGACGTACGCTACCGGATCGACACATGGCCCGAAACCGAGCACGGCTTCTGCTTCCCCGAACGCACCGGCATCTACAAAAAAGAGGCCGCGGAACGAGTCTGGGAGCGAGTCTTCGACCTCTACGCCCGCCGCCTCCAGTAGCCCTCCCCCGCTCTTCCTTCCACCGAACCCCAGCCGAAGCAGGAACTCGCGAGCGAAGACCGTTCGAGTAGCCGGCCTTCCGGCTTCTCTGTTCCCTTCAATGCCCTTAGCTTCGAGACACGGGCTCGCAGGAGAGCCCGGTCTTAGAAAGCCCTAATCTACACCAATTGGTGAATAGATGAGAAAGTCAGATCGACAGCTCTCGCTTCATCTACGGCCTCTGGCGCGTCGTCGCGGGCGGCGCGAGGGGGCGGGACGCAAGCCTGGGGCGAATCCGCTGGTTCGCCACCGAAGTCGGCTGAGTCTCGCGTCGAGGCATCCGTGTCACGTGACGCTGCGGGTGCGCGAAGGGGCTCCGTTGTTGCGAGCTCCGGTCTTCGTGCGGGCGTTCGAGGAGACGCTGGCGCGGGGTTGCGACCGTGGAGAGTTTCGGGTGGTGCACTACGCGCTTTTGCGGGATTACGCGCACCTTATCGTCGAGACGAAGGATCGGGCTGCGCTCGGTCGGGGGATGAAGTCCCTCGGTAGGAGGATGGTCTGGGCGATGTGGCGGGCGTTCGGGTGGCGTGGTGGGCTGCTGGCGGATCGCTACCACATGCGGGTGCTGAAGACGCCGCGCGAGGTCCGGAATGCGATCCGGTATGTGCTGCTCAACGCGGCCCGCCATCACGGCGCTACGCGCGAGACGCTGGATCGCGCCTCCTCGGGGCGCTGGTTTTCCGGCTGGAAGAGAGGTGCTGCGCGAGTCGAGCATCGTCTGGGGCCTCGGTCAGTTGCCGCCGCACGTACGTGGCTGCTCGCCGAGGGTTGGCGGCGCCATGGGTTGCTCGATCCGTTAGATGTGCCCGGAGAAGCGCGCGCCTCGCCCTGAGGTCCCTCTCGCTATCGCGCCTTTAGAGATTCTCCGCTAGTGCGCGGTTCCTCGGAGGCGGCGGTCTGAGGAGCTGTTCGCGATGTCGATGGCTCGCTGGGCGGTGGGGCCGGCGGCGCGCTTCATGCCCTCGAAGTCCTTGCCGAGAGTTTTGCCCTGGAGGTAGCGCGCGTAGATTCCCTCGCTGATGATCGCGAGCTTGTACAGGGCGAGCACCTGATAGAAGTCGATCGCGGAGACGTCACGACCGCTCCGCTTCGCGTACTCCTCGATCAGGTCCGCGCGCTTGAGGAAGCCGGGACGCGCAGTGACGCTGGGTAGCGCATCGGTCCGGAGGTCTTCTTCCTCGTACCAGCAGATCAGTGTGTAGCCGAGATCCGCGAGCGGGTCACCGAGAGTGGCCATCTCCCAGTCAAAGATGGCGACGATGCGGCTCGAGTCGTTCGGGTCGAGCGCCATGTTTCCGAGTCGATAGTCGCCGTGCACGATCGTGGGCTGGGGTGACTCGGGCAGGGCCGCGCGCAGGCGCACGATCAGATCCTCGATCTCCGGCAGCTCGCCGGTCTTCGAGCGCTCCCACTGCTGCGACCAGCGGCGTACCTGCCGCTCGATGTAGCCCTTCGGATGCCCGAAATCCCCGAGACCGACCTGCTGGTAGTCCACCGCGTGGAGCCGGGTCAGCGTCTCGACCAGGTTCAGGCTGATATGGCGGCGCTCGTCGTGGCTCTCGGCATAGCCGGCCGGAATGTCGTTCGCGAGGACGATCCCGGGGCAGTACTCCATCACATAGAACGGCATGTCGTTCACAGCGCCGTCCTCGCACAGCGCATGCGTGTGGGGAACGGGCACGTTCGTATCTCGAAGGGCGGTCAGCACGCGGTATTCGCGGGCCATGTCGTGAGCGGTGGGCAGCACGTGGCCCAGGGGCGGACGCCGCAGGACCCATTCCGCGCCACCCCCGCGCACCAGGTAGGTGATGTTCGAGCGCCCCCCGCTGATCTGCTCGAAGGTGAGCTCGCGGTCGCCACCCGGTACGTGTTCCCGGAAGAAGCGGCTGACGTTCGCGTAGTGGATGCCCCGCGGAACGTCCATGCGTTCTCTCTCCTGTCAGGCTCCAAACGCGCGGCGCAGGGCACGACCAGACTGCGCGACGGCTTCCTTGGCACGATCCACGGTATCGGTCATGCCGAAAAAGCCGTGGATCATGCCCTCGTAGCGGACGAGCTCCGTCGGCACGCCCGACGCTTCGAGGCGCGCCGCGTATGCCTCCCCTTCGTCGCGTAGCGGGTCGAACTCCGCGGTGATCACGGTCGCGGACGGTAGATTGGAGAGGTCGTCGGCGCACAGCGGGGATGCCAGCGCCTGCATCCCGTCAGCCTCGCTCTTTAGGTAGTGCCCCCAGAACCACTGCATCATCTCGCGCGTGAGGAAGTAGCCCTCTGCGTTGTCGAGATACGAGGGCGTGTCGAAGGAGTGGTCCGTGACCGGGTAAATGAGCAGCTGGTGCACGAGCGCAGGGCCGCCCCGATCTCGTGCCATGAGCGCCACCACCGCGGCGAGGTTCCCTCCTGCGCTGTCACCTGCTACGGCATGCCGCGCGGGATCCCCGTCGAGCTCGGGCGCGTTCTCCGCTACCCAGCGCGTTGCCGCGTAGCAATCCTCTGGTGCCGCGGGGAACGGGGCCTCTGGCGCGAGCCGGTAGTCCACGGACACCACCACGCATTGCGCCGCGTTGGTGAGGCCGCGACACGTGCTGTCGTGCGAGTCCAGGTCACAGAGCACGAACCCGCCGCCGTGAAAGTAGGTGAGCACCGGGAAGGGCCCGGCTCCGAAAGGCGAGTAGACGCGCACCGTCAGTTTCCCATCCGGTCCGGGAATCTGCCGATCGATGACCTTTGCCACGGAATCGCCCTCTGGCCTCGCACTGCGCTGCTCTTCGAAGGCCTTGCGCATGACGTCAGGGGGCACAGTGGAGAGGCTCGGCATGGCCAGAGCACTCATCGCCTCGAGGACGGCCTTTATCTGCGGATCGAGTGGCATGTTCCCTCCAGCAACGGCTGCGGCGCGAGCCAGTTGTGCGATTGTATCAGGAGTGGACGAACCACTGCGGCGCGCACCCGACCAATCGACGGCGTTAGCCTGGAGTCTGGCCCTCTCTTCGCAGGGGATCCCTTCGCAGGTCGCGAAGAGCGGCGGGAGTTGGGTCGTCGCCGTCCCCAGTGAACGCGCGGTAGAGGCGGAGCAGGTACTCGCGGACTACGACGACGACCTGGCCGAGGAGACTGGGCGCAAAGCAGCCCTCCACTACGGCTCCACACGCGCGGGGGTCGCACTGGCCATCGGCGTGGCCGCGTTCTTCCTGGTGACAGGCCCGTACGACCCACGCGGTAGCTGGTTCGTGTTCGGCAGCTCCGTGTCGGACCGCATCTTCGAGGGAGAGTGGTGGCGAACGGTGACAGCGCTGACGCTCCACATGGATCTGCCGCATCTGCTCGGCAACGTGGCCGCGCTCGCGATCTTTGCGACCGCGGTGTGCGCGTCGCTCGGACCAGGGTTGGGGTCGATGCTGATCCTGCTCTCCGGGGCGATCGGGAACGCCGCGAGTGCCGCGGTCCACGGGTCGGGGCACGTGGCGGTGGGCGCGTCGACGGCGGTGTTCGGCGCGGTCGGCATCCTGTGCGGGCAGCAGTTCGTGCGCCGCCGCTCCCTGCGCTCGCGCTCCGCGCCGGCGTGGCTCGCGCTCGCCGCTGGGATCGGTCTGCTTGCAATGCTCGGGACCGGGGAGCGTTCGGACATGGCGGCACACGCTTCCGGTCTGGCCGTGGGGACCCTGCTCGGAGTCCTGTTCGCGCGAATCCTGACACGCTCGCCCGGCGTCGTGGTTCAGACCCTCGGTCTGCTGGCCACTGCGGCCACGATCTGGCTGGCCTGGCTCGAGGCCCTGGCTCGGCAACCCTGAGCCGGGCGCGTCAGGCCGGGGTGTAGACGGGCAGCCGGTCGACGAGGTCCCGCAGCTGCGGTGCCGCCGCGTCCCGGCTCGACAGGATGGGATCGGAGATCGGCCACGCAATGGCAAGGTCTGGATCGTTCCAGGCGATCGAGATATCGCTAGACGGGTCGTAGTGGTCCGTGCACTTGTACTCGACCTGGGCCGTCTCGCTCGTGACGAGGAACGCGTGCGCGAAGCCCGGCGGGATGTACAGCTGGCGGAAGCTCTCCGCCGACAGCACGACACTCGTGTGCTTGGCGAAGCTCGGGGAGCCCCTGCGGATGTCGAGAGCGACGTCCAGGACCTCGCCCTCGATCACCCGCACGAGCTTTCCCTGCAACCGAGCCAGCTGGACGTGGATGCCTCTCAGGGTGCCGCGCTCCGAGAGCGAGTGGTTGTCCTGGACGAAGCGCTCCCGGATTCCCCCCTCGGCGTACTTTTCGGCGTGGTAGGACTCAAACAGGAAGCCGCGGGCGTCGCGATAGACGTCTGGCTCGACCAGGATGACTCCCGGCAGCTCCGTTTTCGTGAACTTCACGGACGCTGGCTTGGCGCTACTTCCCGACGATGGAGACGAAGCTCACGCAGCGTCCCGGGGCCCCGCCCAGGTTGTGCGTCACGCCGAGCTGAGGATCGGCGATCTGGCGCTCGCCCGCTTCGCCGCGCAGCTGCAGCCACATCTCGTACATCATTCGCAGTCCGCTGGCCCCGATCGGATGTCCGAAGCTCTTCAGGCCGCCGTCGACGTTGATGGGCTGGGGGCCGTCGCCGTCGAAGCGCCCCTCCAGGACGTCCTTCCAGGCCTGGCCCCGCGGCGAGAACCCCATGTCCTCCATCAGCACGAGCTCCGTCGGCGTGAAGCAGTCATGCACCTCGGCCATGCTGATCTCGTCGCGCGGGTTCGTGACGCCGGCCTGCTTGTAGGCGTCCTCTGCGCTCGCCACCACCTCCGGGAAGGTCGTGAAATCGTAGTCCTGGCTGAAGTATCCCTCGGAGGGCCCCGCCACGAACGACAGCGCCTTGATGAAGATCGGATGGTCCGTGTAGCGATGCGCGTCTTCGGCCCGACACAGAATAGCGGCGGCAGAGCCGTCGCTCACCCCCGAGCAGTCGAAGATGCCGAGCATGCCCGCAACCTTCGGCGAAGCCTCGATCTTCTCCTTGGAAACCTCCTTCTGGAACTGCGCCTTCGGGTTCTTTGCACCGTTCTTGTGGTTCTTCCAGGCGATTCGCGTCAGCACCTCGCGCAGCGTCTCCTCGTCCACGCCGTACTTCTTGGCGTAGGCGGGAGCGAGCAGCGAGAACGTGGCCGGCGCCGTCATGCTCGACTGCGTTCCGTCGGACGGAGGCCTGCTGCCGGTCAAGCCAGAGAAGCCGGAGTCCTTGAGCTTCTCCACGCCGATCGCCATGACCAGGTCGTAGGCACCGCTCGCCACAGCGTACGCCGCGTTGCGCATCGCCTCGCTCCCCGTCGCGCACATGTTCTCGAGCCGGCTGACCGGCTTGTAGGGGAGCTTGAGGGCTTCGGACAGCATGATGCCCGAGCTCCCACTGCCCGCGGTTCCGAGCCAGTAGGCGTCCACCGTATCCGCATCGACTTGCGCCGATTGGAACGCCTCGGTACCGGCATCGACCAGCAGGTCATCCGCTCCCTTGTCCCAGTGCTCGCCGAAAGGCGTGCAGCCCATCCCGACGATGGCCACGCGATCGCAAATCCCTTTGCTCGCCATACCGTTGCTCCTCTAGCGCCGCGGGCGCGCCTTCCAGAAGTAATTGTGTACGCCCTGCCCTGTGTAGAGGCGTCGAAAGGTCATCTCCAACTCGTTTCCGATCTCGACATCCTGGGGGTCGACGTCGGTCAGCTCACAGCTCAGGCGGCCGCCGCCCTCGTAGTCCACGATCGCCGCCACCACCGGGGGCTGCATCGAGTAGGCCAGGTGATCGAAGGTGTAGGTCGCGATCTTCCCCGGTGTGTCCGCGTACGGCTCCCGCTTCATGCGATCGACCGCCGCACACTTGACACAGACGCGCTGCGGCGGGAGGTGACCCGCGCCGCACTCCTCGCAGCGCGAGCCGACGAACGCGTACTTCCACGAATAGGAGCGTGCGATCGGCGGGGCGCCCGGCCGGTCCGGATCCGGCCGCCGGGGCGGCTCGAAAGGCAGGATCCCACGCCACTTGAGATACGAGTTGTACGGGAGATCGTTGCGATGGGACGCGATCCACCCGTTCACACTGTGGCGCGGACGACCACTGGCGATCCGCTCCGTCACCTCGAGCACCACCGCGTCGCAGCCATCTCCTGCGGAGAGCACCAGGATCCGATCGCCAGGGCTCGCCTCGTCGAGCGCGCGTGCGAGCAGCAGGCCTGCGTGCGCGACGCCGCAGCGCCCGACACCAGCCGCCAGGTTATCTGCGAGCTGCTCCGGCTTGAGCCCAAGGGCTCGTGGCAGCCCGGCCGTCGCTCGCGCGTTCGTCGAGTCGGCGATCACCGTCTTGAGATCGGTCGGCTCGACACCCGAGGCCTGCAGCGCCCGGGTCGCCGTGTCGTTCAGCACCGGCCCGAGAATGCTCGCCCCGAACCGCTCTTCCCACTGCTTCGCGAAAGCGTCCTCGGGGAGCCGCCATACATCGAGCACCTCGGTGGTGGCCGACGCGCGCCCGATGAAGCGTGCAACGGCCTCATCATCGCCCCCCGTCAGGAACGCGACCGCCGCGTCCCCACTCTGACTTTCGCGTGCTCCACCCGGCGCACCGATGATCACGTCTGACGCGCACACGAGTGCGCGATCCCCCGCAGTCGCGATGTCTGCCCCGAGCAGCAGCGCCGCCAGCCCCATGCGCGAGGAAGCGCCGAGCTCGAGCGATCGCACTCCAGAGGGCAGGTCAAGCGCGGCCTGCAACATCGCCGCGTTCAACTTCTCGGCATACGGCGGGCTGGTAGTCGCGAGGATCACGGCGTCGACAGCGGGCGCGCCCCGAACCGCGTCGCGCGCCGCCTCGACCGCCATCGAGACGGAGTCCTCGTCGTAGCTCGCCACGGCCCGCTCCCCCTGCCCGCCACCGATAGCGGCTCTGGTCAGGCGAAAGTAGGGGACATAGCTCCCGTAACGAGTAATTCCGGCCAAAGGGGGATCCTCCAAACAAAAGCCACCAAGGAGTCTACACCGCGTCACCCCGAGTGGAAACCGCAGGAGACCCCGAGTGGCATCAGGGCGTCGGAGGTCGGGATCTTCCCCCGCCGGACAGTGTTAGCGGTTCCCGAGGCGACCCCAATCCCCGAGAACGCAAGGAGCGTTGTCCGGCGGCGGAAGATCCCGACCTCCGACGCCCGCCCCTGCCTAGGAAGTCCGCTACTCCCCCCCAGAAGCAGCGCTGCTAGCTCCGCCCCCACCCATGGTCTCGAGCACGTTCGCCCGGTGCCCCAGCGTATGAGCGATCCCCGACAGCAGCGAGAACGCACGCGCCACGAGCACGAAGTCCGTCGGCACCTCCACGATCGGGTTCTCGCGGATCGCCTGGAAGAGCTCGTCCGTCATCTCCTCCGTGAACTCGCCGCGGAACGTCCCTCCGTCGGATGCGTCGATCATCCGATGCGCCATCTCCAGGTACGTATTCGAGTCCCCCGTCTTCGTGCGGAAGCCGAGCTCGTTGAACGCCCGCACCATGGCCGACTCGTTCAGCGTCATCATCGAGAACATCAGCTCGAAGATGCCGAGGCCGAAGCCGCGGGGCAGCTGCTTCGAGAGTCCGAAGTCGAGGATCACGAAGCGCGGCCCGGGCTGGACGAAGATGTTCCCCGGATGGGGATCCGCCTGGAAGAAGCCGTAGGCGAGAATCATCTGGTTGTAGATCGTCATCAGCCCGTCGACGACGGCGCGTGGGTCGATCCCCGCGGCGAGGAGCTGCTCCTTCTCGGTCACCTTGATCCCGCTCACGAACTCCATCGTGATGACCCGCCGTGTCGAGAGCTCGTAGTGGATCTTCGGGATGATCACTCGGTCGTCCCCCTGGAAGAGCTCACGAACCCGATCCGCGCTCTCCACCTCGCGGCGGAAGTCGAGCTCGAGCTCGAGATGCTTCTGCATCTCGTCGAGCAGCGGCAACAGCTCGAGTGGCTGTGGGTCCAGGCGTTCGTACAGCCGGCAGATGCGCCGCGTCGCGGCGAGGTCGGTGCGCACGATGTGCTCGATGTCGGAGTACTGGACCTTCACGGCGACGCCCCGCCCATCCAGGAGCTTGGCCCGATGCACCTGGGCAAGAGATGCGGCGGCGACCGGCTGCTGCTCGAAGTCCGCGAAGAGCGCGTCGAGGGGCTTCTGGAAGTCCCCTTCCACGACGCCGCGGATCTCCTCGAAGGAGCGCGGCGGCAGACGGTCCTGGGCTTGCGAGAGCGTTTGCACGTAGGCGGGCGGGAACACGTCGGAACGTGTGCCCACGACCTGACACATCTTGATCAGGAGCCCACGCAGCGCCGTGGCCGTCCGGAAGATCTGGTCGGCGTTGCGCTGGTGAAAGGGAGTCATGTCGCGCTCGGCCCGAGCGCGGCCGCGCAGGCGATCCCAGCCTCTGGGCAGCTTCAGCCGCAGCCAGACGCAGAGGGCGGTGAAGCCGATCCGCAGCGAGCGGTAGGCACGCTCTGCGAGCTCTTGCGGCAGGGTCATGCGCTCTCGAGCAGCAGGTCGAGACGCTCGTCATCGGGCGCCGGGAACACCCAGCCCGAGTCGAGGTTCTCGAAGGTCCTCGCGATCTCGCTGGCGCGCGGGCCATCGCTGATGGCCTCGCGAATCTCGCGCCGCAGATCCTCGCGCTCCTTCTGCGGGCGTCGCGTCGCCGCCTCGCGCAGGCTGCTCTCGAAGATCCGGTCGATGACCTCCGCTCCCGGAAGCTCGGTCTTGCCGTCCTCGGCAATCAGGGTGCGCGCGCGCAGCTCCGAGAGCGCCGTGCGCAGGTACTCGACGTGTGGCTTCTCGTCTGCCTGGATGTTCGCAACCATCGCGGCAGCACCGACGGGATCTGCCGAGACCTCCGGATCGCCGAGCAGATCCTTCGCCCACTCGAACACGTCCTCTGCGAAGATCTCGAGGACCATCACCGTGGCCATGAAGGTGATCGCGTCCTCCAGACGGGGCGAGAGCGCCGGAAACGCACGCCGCCGCGGAGGGCGAGATCCGCGCATCATCATCCGCATGAGCACATCGTCCGGAATTTCTGGCTTGTCGAGTCCGAGATCGCGCGCAGCCTCCCACATCTGCTTGTGTCCGCCCTGGTCGCGGTGGCCGGCCTCGTCGCGAGCGTGCGCCTCGAACAGCCCGCCCTCCAGGTGGGCCAGGGCGGTGCCGGCGAGGTCCTCCTTGATCGACCTGTGCAGGTCCGGCAGTCGCACCTCACGGATGCGGGCGCCGAAGCCCTCGACGATGGAGATGATCGTGAGGGCGCGCGCGATCGGCGGTGCGATCCCTTCCTGCAAGAGGAGCTTCGCCTGGGGGTAGTTCGGGTAGTGGGGCGGGACATACTCGGTTGGGAGGTGAAGCAGGGGCTCACCTTCTTGACGCAGGCGTGCTTGCCAGCTCGCGATTGCCGGTCCACGGTAGAGCGCCCGAGGAGATTGATAGCGCCCGGCGACAAACCCCCCGTGGCAGCGGATCCCGGCCGCGTCGAGCGGCTCGTCGTAGGCTGCCTCCGCCAGCAGCTCGTCAGATGTGAACTCGAGCCGCCCGGCTCGAGGAGCTTCGAACGCCTGCTCGCTGCTCATGGAGCCTCCTCCACCGAGGAAGCTCGCACTTTGGCGCAGGGCCAACAAGGGCTGGGATTTGGCTTCGCCCGCGGTGTAGATTGGGTCGATGGCGGCGAGCGCAGATCGACTGATCGAGGCCTATCGCGACTGGACCCGCAGCTCCGAGAAGCTGATGGAGGGGGCTCGAAAGGTCATGCCCGGCGGAGACACACGCGCCAGCGCCCACTACCGCCCCTACCCCGCGTTCATTGTGCGAGGCGGGGGTTGCCGGCTCAGCGACGCCGATGGTCACGAGTACCTGGACTTCATGAACAACTTCACGTCGCTGATCCACGGGCACGCGCACCCGCCCACCGTCGCCGCCGTTGCTGAGCAGATGTCCATTGGTTCGGCGTACGCCGCGCCGACGGATACGCAGGTCGAGCTGGCGCGGCTGCTCTGCGAGCGCGTGCCCTCGCTCGAGGAGCTTCGTTTCTGTAGCTCCGGCACCGAGGCCACCGCATTGTGTGTCCGAGCCGCCAGGGCCTGGAACGGCAAGCCCAAGGTCATGAAGGTGGAGGGGGGATACCACGGGAGTCACGACTTCGGCGAGATCAGCCTGGTCCCGACCCCTGGCAAGTCCGGGCCCCTCGACAGTCCCGCAGCGGTGATCCCCGATCGCAGCTTCTCCGACAGCTCGCTTGCCGACGTGATCGTGACGCCGTTCAACGAGCCCGAGATCACCCGCCGCCAGATCGAGGCAGGGGCCGACGAGATCTGCGCACTGATCCTGGAGCCGATGCTGGGCGGGATGGGAATGGTTCCTCCCGAGCCCGGCTACCTGGCCGCGCTGCGCGAGATCACGCTCGAGAACGAGGTGATGCTCGTCTTCGACGAGGTCGTGACCCTTCGCGTGGCGCTTGGCGGGCTGCAGGAGCGGAGCGGTGTGGCGCCGGACCTGACGGCGATGGGGAAGATCATCGGCGGCGGACTGCCGATCGGGGCTTTCGGCGGCCGGCGCGATCTCGTGGAGCAGTTCAACCCGGACCGTCGCGACACGGTCATGCACGCCGGCACGTTCAGCGGAAACCCGCTCACCATGGCGGCCGGGATCGCCGCGCTCCGTCACTATGCTTCCGACGATGTCGATCGCATCAACGGGCTCGGCGAGCGGCTGCGTGCTGGCTTCAACACCGCGTTCCGGCAGTCCGGCGTCCGCGGTCAGGCCACCGGGCTCGGGTCGCTCTCCTTGATCCACCTGAGCGACCGGCCCATCCGCAATGCCCGAGACACGGTACAGGCCATGATCGAGTCGGGGCGGGTTTCGGAGCTCCTGCACCTGGGCATGCTACGCCGCGGGGTGTTCGGAGCGGGACGGCTCATGTACTGCATCTCGACACCCATGGGAGAAGCCGAGGTGGATCACGCCGCCGCCGCGCTGACGGAGACCCTCGACGAGCTCCGACCCGCGATCGAAGAGGAGTGTCCAGCGCTGCTCGCGTGAGCGAGCTCGTGGCCCATGGCTCGACTGATCCTGCTCTTCACGCTGGTTCCGGCACTCGAGCTGGCCCTGCTGATCGAGATCGGGAGCCGGATCGGCACCGCCGCCACCATCGGCCTGATCGTCGTGACGGGCGTGCTGGGCGCAACGCTCGCACGTCAGCAGGGGCTCCAGGTCCTGCGCCGCTTCCAGAGCGAGCTCTCGAGCGGCGGCCTGCCGGCGAGCTCACTCCTCGACGGGGTGATCGTGCTGGTGGCGGGCGCGCTGCTCGTCACGCCCGGCATCCTGACCGACGTGATCGGGTTCCTGTGTCTCGTTCCCGGCTTCCGCAGTCTGATCAAGGCGGGACTGCGGCGCCGCTTCGAGCGTGCCCTGCTGGAGCAACGCATCATTGTGGAGGGGTTCGAGGAGTCCGTAGACGCGGATTTCCAGCGCGAACGAACACCGCGGGGGGAGCCCTGAGCGCGACGGCGGAGCCAGCCTGTTCACCGCTTGCTACCCTCTCCCCGCGTGACCAATCCCGAGCTCCTACAGGCCCTGGTCGAGCTCGCACAGGTGACCGAACTCGAGGTGCGTACGCTCGAGCCGACGCGCGCCGCCCAGCTCGAGCTCGGTGTGGCCAGTGCTGCCTGTCGTGTCCGCGGCGAGGTATGGGTCGTGCTCTCGGCGACCGATCCCCTCGACTTGCGGATCGATGTGCTGGCGGAAGCACTCAAGACCCATCGCACGGACTGGCTCGAGCAGCACTGGCTGCCGCCGGCCGTCCGCGCGCGGTTGAGCTGACCGCGTAACGAGAGATCCTGAGGTCGAGCGCGCTGGTCCGGCGGTACTCGGACGGGCATGATGGGGCAGAAGAGGAAGGGAGCCATGACAGAGAAGATCGTGAAGAACGAGGAAGAGTGGCGGAGTCAGCTCAGCGAGCAGCAGTACGCGATCACGCGGGAGCAGGGCACGGAGCTGGCGTTCACCGGCATCTACCACGACTCCAAGGAGCCCGGCACGTACCGCTGTGTCTGCTGCCAGACCCCGCTGTTCAGCTCCGAGGCCAAGTTCGACTCGGGCACGGGTTGGCCGAGCTTCTTCCAGCCGCTCGATCCGGACGCGATCGAGACACGCGCCGATCAGAGCCACGGCATGCACCGCGTCGAGGTCGCCTGCAAACGCTGCGACGCCCACCTCGGGCACCTCTTTCCAGACGGGCCGGCCCCGACCGGAGAGCGTTTCTGCTTGAACTCGGCGGCGCTCGTGCTGGAGCCAGAGGAATAGGAGAGGTCAGCGTCGCGGGCACACCATCCGACATGGCAGGTGCGTCGTGATCACCGAGCCGTTCGGGCAGCGACAGGTCCCATCGTCACTGCGGGTCACGTGCCCGGAATTGGCGGGACTCAGCTCGGCAGGCAGCTCGTTGGGCTGGCAGGGAATCCAGCGGGGATTGCAGCCCGGCTGGTAGGACCAGCGCGTCTTCGGCGCCACGGCTCCTCTGACCCGATCGTAGAAGCGAACGGGCAGCGTCGCCAGGGCGCCGCTCGAGTCGATCTTCCAGACCTCGAAGTGCAGGTGCGGTCCTGTCGAGTAGCCCGTGTTGCCGCTGAACCCGACCACGTCCCCCGTGCGCACATGCATGCCCTCGCGTACGCCGGAGCCGGGGTCCAGATGCGCATAGGTGGCCATCGTTCGGTCGTCGTGTAGAACGAGCACGGCGTTCGCCTTGCTCAGGAACTCGTCGCTGATCCCGGCCCTGGTGTACCCATCCATCACGCGGACGACGAGGCCGCCCCGCGCGGCCAGGATCGGGGTACCGACGGGCATGCCGAAGTCGACGGCGTAGCGATGCGCGCCCGTGTGCGAGTAGAGGCCGTTGTTCCCCTGCGTTACTGGACGCGGTTCGTGTCCCCCGAAGGGCATCCGGTACAGGGTGGAGTCGTTGTGGCGAGCGCTCGCATCGCCCATCACCCAGGACCAGTTGTACCGGAAGGCCCAGCGCGCCGCAGGATTCGCGGCCACGAACTGGGCGACGCGGGCGTAGGCGCGCGGCTGGACGATGTGGACGGGGGGCAGGCTCGGATACGGCGTCAGGTTCGCGAGTGAGGTGAAACGGATGGTGACGGTCACGGGCGCCGCGGAGCTGTTGATTGCGTCGAAGCTGACCGAGTTCCCGTCCTGGATAGGCTGGACGCAGACCTCGCCCATGCAGTTCGTGTCGAGCTCTTGGGCCGGAGCGTCCGGAGGCATCAAGAGCTGAGCAGCGCAGAGCGCCAGAATCCTCGCTGCGCGCCGCATGCCCGGGTCACCTCCGCCAGTAACCGACTCCCAGGGGTATCGGCGGCCAGGGCGGACTTCTGTATGCCGATGGGGGCGGGGACGGCCAGCCGGGGACAGGGCCTGGCTCGAGAATGGCAGAATCTGGCCTCGGAGCCGATATTAGGGGGGTAGTAACCGCGCGAACCCCACTCCCGTAGGTCCTGGCGATAGGAGTTGCCCCCTTGCGAAGCCGTGCGTCGCTCATAGCCATGCTGGTCCTTGCGGTCGTCCTCGGCGGCCGCCTCGCGTGGGGCGCACCCCAGGTAGCAGAGACCGCGTTCTCAGAGGGAGTCATCCGAGCGGGGGATGCCAAGGTCGAGGTACGCCTGCTGGTGGACCGGGACGCCGTCTACGCCGGCGTAAGTGCGCGCGTAGGCTTGCTCTTCAGCCTCGATCGGGGCTGGCACGTTTACTGGCGAAACCCCGGTCAATCCGGACTTGCGACCCTGGTCGAGTGGAGCATCGACGGAGCCGAGACGGGCGAGCTCCAGTGGCCAGCACCCGAGGTCTTCGCCGAGTCGGACGGCTTCCTGACCACCTACGGCTATGCCGACGAGGTGCTCCTGTTCACGACTGCACGCTTCGCGGGCGATCTCGGCGACGAGGTAGAGATCGCGGCTGAGGTCGACTATCTCGCCTGCGAGGTCCAGTGCGTCCCTGGCCACGCTGAGCTCAGCATGCGCCTGCCGGTCCGAGAGGCAGACGTCGTGGCGCGGCCAGAGATCGAGGCGCTTTTCGAGCAGTATGCGGGCCGTGTCCCGGGCAACGCCCAAGCGCTTGGCATCCAGGTAGAGGCGCTCTACTCCCAGACGGCCGTTCGACCCGGCGACACGTTCAGAGGCGCGATTGCTCTCAACGCTCCGGAGGGGGTGGCCCTGCGGCCCGTCTCCGGCCAGCGGGCGTTCGTGCCCGATGCAACCCCGGGACTTGAGCTCGCGGTGCTCGGCAGCTCGCGGCATCCTCTCGACGAGAGGGGCATGCTCGTCCGCTTCACGGCTTCCGTCGAGGAAGCTCCCGACGCGGCCGAACGCATCACGGGTGTCGTAGCACTTCGGGGCGGAGACGCTCCCGGCAGCTGGGTCGAGATCGACGTCCCGCTTCCGCGCGCCGCCCAGGGCGCAGAGGTGGGACTGATCCAGAACCCATGGCTCGAGCCACCGCAGGCGGCGGGAGTGCCACTCTGGCAGGCCGTGCTGCTCGCGCTGCTGGGCGGTCTGATCTTGAATCTCATGCCCTGCGTCTTACCGGTCCTCGCCATCAAGGTCGTGGGGATGACCCAGCTCGCCCACCACAGCCGCCGCGAGGTGATCGGGCATGGCTTCGCCTACACCGGCGGCATACTCGTGACCATGCTCGGCCTGGCCGGCGTCGTCGTCGGTCTGCGACTCGCGGGGACGCAGGTCGGCTGGGGATTCCAGTTCCAGGAGCCGCTCTTCGTCGCTGCGATCAGCACCGTGCTGCTGCTCTTCGCACTGAACCTCTTCGGTGTCTTCGAGATCTTCATAGACTCGAGCGCGCTCAACCGCCTCGAGGCGAGCGCGGTGGGGATGCGGCGCAGCTTCTTCGAGGGACTCCTCGCCGTTGTCGTCGCAACTCCCTGCTCAGCCCCGTTTCTGGGTACGGCGATCGGCCTGGCCTTCGCGAGCTCGATTCCTGTGATCGTCGGGATCTTCCTCGCGATCGGGATCGGTCTCGCCTCCCCGTACCTGCTCGTCACCCTGGTCCCGGCCTGGGCCCGCTGGATCCCACGCTCCGGCGGCTGGATGCTCCACCTGCGCGCGCTCCTGGGCTTTGCCTTGCTCGGGACCGTTGTCTGGATGCTCTGGCTCTCCGGACGCTTCGCAGGAACGGATGGCATGGTGGCGCTGCTCGTCTTCCTGCTGGTCGTCGGCTTCGCCGCCTGGGTCTTCGGTGCGCTGCAGCGCACCGCCAGCACGCGGCTGCTCGCAGCCGGAACCACTCTCGTAGCTCTGATCGCGATTGCCGGCACCCTCACTCTCCCCGCCACGCGCACAACCAGCGACGAGCGCGGGGCCGAGTCGGGCGCAATTGCCTGGCGAAGCTACGACCCCGGCGAGGTCTCCTCCTCGGTACGCGGCGGGAGCGTGGTGTTCGTCGACTTCACCGCAGACTGGTGCATCACATGCAAGCTGAACGAGCGGGTCGTGCTCAGAGACGAGCGCGTGCTGGCGGAGCTCGAGCGCCTGCAGGTGGTCCCGTTCAAGGCTGACTGGACGCGCCGCGATCCCGAGATCCGAGCGGAGCTCGCGCGGCACGGCAGGGCCGGCGTCCCCATGTACCTGGTCTTCAGTCCCGAGGCTCCCGACGACCCGGAAGTATTACCAGAGCTACTGACCGTCGACGGGCTCATCCGCGCCCTGCAAGGCGCCTCGGCAAGCACAGTCGCGTCCCCGGCCGGTGAAGAGCTCGACCGTGGCGCGCCAGTGGCACCCGTTTCCGGTCTCTAGCGTCGCGCTAAAGCAGAGCCCCCGACCTCGACGAAGACTAAGAGGACTCCCTCGGAGCGCGAATGCCCCCCAGCCTGCTGCAAGAGCTCGAGAAAGCAGATCAGCTGCCATCCCCACCGGCCGTGGCGTTGCGCGTCGTCGAGCTCAACAGAGACGACCAGGTCGACATCCGCGAGCTGGCGGAGGCTCTGAGCCAGGACCCCGCGCTCGTCGCGAAGCTGCTGAAGACCGCGAACTCGAGCCTGTTCGGACTGCCGCGGGAGATCTCGAGCATACGCCAGGCAGTGTTGATCCTGGGCCTGCGCAGCGTGAACCTCCTGGCCCTCTCGTTCTCGATTCTGTCGATCAGTCGAGGCGAGTCGCTCTGCGGCTTCGACTATCGCCACTTCTGGACGCGTACCTCCGCGACGGCCCTCGCCATGCAGCTGCTCAGCGAGAGGAGATTCCCCACGCTCAAGGAGGAGGCTTTCCTCAGCGGAATGCTGAGCGGATTTGGCCGGCTGGTGCTTGCCGAGTGCCTCCCGGATCGTTATCGCCCGATTCTCGAGACCTGGCGCGAGAGCGGGAGGGCATTGCACGAGATCGAGCGAGAAGAGCTCGGGAACAGCAGCGTCGAACTCGGAGCGGACCTGCTCGCCGCCTGGGGTCTGCCGAATCGCATCTGCACCACGATTCGCAACCACATCGAGCCAGAGCAGGCGGAAGACTCCACGGACCTCGGGCTCGCGCAGCTTCTCCATTTCTGCGCGATCTGCGGCGACCTGCTGTCCGGCGGGGACGTGGTCTCCGGCGCTGCCAGGGTCGAACGCGCGGGGGCCCGCTACCTGGACTTCGATCGGGCGGACTGCTGCGAGGTGCTCCTGGAGATCCAGGAGAGTCTCCCGAACCTAGCGCTTGGGCTCGACCTCGAGACCAATGACCCTGCGAGCCTGGCCGCGATCGCCTCGCAGGCGACCCAGCTCCTGGTGCGCGAGAGCCTCGCTCTGAACGAGCAGGTACGCAGCGTGACCTCCGAGCTGGATGAGCTCGGAAAGACGAACAGCGACCTCGAGCTGCGGGCGATCTCCGATCCGCTGACGGGTCTGAAGAACCGCGGCTATTTCGACGAGACGTTGTACGTCGAGTTCGAGCGCGCGCGCAAGAACGGCACGCTGCTTGGGCTCTTGCTCCTCGATCTCGACCACTTCAAGAGTGTGAACGACGACCACGGCCATCAGGTCGGCGACCAGATGCTGAGAGAGATCGGCTTCGCGATCCTGCAGAGCGCGGAATCTGGCGAGGAGGCGTGTCGGTACGGCGGAGAGGAGTTTGCCGTGATCTGCCCGCAGGCTACCCCCGAGGAGCTCGAGGCTCGCATGGAGCGGCTGCGGAGAGTGATCTACACGACTTCGATCGAGACGCAGGGCGAGTCGGTGCGACGTTCGGTCTCCATCGGGGCCTGTGCCTGTCGCGACGCGAAGGCGGTGGCGAGTCCGTCCGCCCTGGTGGCGGCGGCGGACCGCGCGCTCTACCGCGCCAAGGCGGCGGGCCGAAACTGCGGCCGCCTGGTCACCCTGGGCTGAGAGGTGGCTGCGTTCGCGGCGCCCGCAAGGGAAACACTAGACTCTCTGTGGCATCCGATGAACGGGCCGAGAACAGCGCCCGAGAGAGGAGGCCGTCTTCGTGCACATTCGCATTCGTCGCCCTGGTGACATCGCCTCGAGTGAAATCACGGACGAGGCGCTCTACCTGCGTCGACGCGAGTTCCTGCGCGAGTCCGCACTGGGAGCGGGCGCGTTGCTCGCCACTGCGGGACTCCCACGACGGGCCGCCGCGGTCACAAAGCCCGAGGACCTGGCGCCGCTCGGTCCGCTCGAGCCGAGCCCCTTCAGCACCGACGAGGTCCACACCCGCTTTGACCATGCAGTCTCGTACAACAACTTCTACGAGTTCGGCACGGACAAGGAAGACCCTGCCCGCTACGCAGACAGCCTGGTGACCGAGCCGTGGCCGGTCGCGATCGAAGGTGAAGTGGCGAAGCCAGGCGAACGCGCGTTCGAAGACCTGATCAAGCCGCACGCACTGCAGGAGCGCGTCTACCGGCTGCGTTGCGTCGAAGCCTGGTCCATGGTCATCCCGTGGATCGGAATCCCGCTTGGCGACGTGCTGCGCCGGCTCGAGCCCACGTCCCGCGCGAACTTCGTGGAGTTCCGAACGCTGCACGACCCCGCGCAGATGCGCGGGCAGCGTCGCCGCGTCCTGGACTGGCCCTACCGCGAGGGCCTGCGTCTGGACGAGGCCATGCACCCACTGACCATCCTCGCGGTGGGTCTCTACGGGCGCGTGCTGCCCAACCAGAACGGCGCCCCGCTACGCCTCGTGGTTCCATGGAAGTACGGCTTCAAGAGCATCAAGTCGATCGTGAGCATCCGTCTCACGCGCAAGCGCCCGAAGACGAGCTGGAACATGTCTGCACCACGCGAGTACGGCTTCTACGCGAACGTCAATCCCGCTGTCGACCATCCCCGCTGGAGCCAGAAGCGACACCGCCGCATCGGGGGGGGCTTCTTCGAGCCAAAGCAGCCCACGCTGCCCTTCAATGGCTACGCCGAAGCGGTCGCCGGCCTGTATGCGGGCATGGACCTCGCCAGGAACTACTGAGGACGATCGTGGCGGGCTCGCGGACGTGGCTACGTGGGCCCGGCCTCCGAGCCCTGGTGATCGTCGTCGGCGTCGCGCCAGCCGCGTTCCTCCTGCTTGACGGGCTGGCGGGCCGCCTCGGTGCGAACCCCATCGAGACGTTGACGCACACCACGGGCGACTGGACGCTGCGCTTCCTGCTCGCCGCTCTCGCGGTCACTCCCGTGCGGCGCCTGCTGGGCTGGAGCTTTCTGGCACCGCGGCGGCGGACGCTGGGTCTGTTCTCGTTCTTCTACGCCTGTATGCACCTGTCCACGTACGTGGCACTCGACCTGTTCTTCGACTGGAGCATCGTGCTCGAAGACGTGCTCGAGCGCCCCTACATCACAGCCGGCTTCACGGGCTTCCTCTGCCTGCTGCCACTTGCGATCACCTCGACACGCGGCTGGATACGACGGCTGAAGAGGCGCTGGGTGCAGCTCCACCGGCTCGCCTACGCTGCGGGCGTCGCGGGAGTCGTCCACTACCTGTGGCTCACCAAGGCGGACCTCCTGGAGCCGCTCATCTACGCGACCATCCTCACCGCACTCCTAGGAGTCCGGGTCTGGTTCCGGTTTGCGGGGCGGAGCAGCCCGGTCGCGCGCTCCGTCGTGTAAGATCGGCCTTCCGGGAGGCGGGGCCGGACGCAAGAGATGAGCACGACGGAGAGCACACCGTCGGAGCACGCCCATCGAGCGCGGCTCCTGCTGGGCCTGGGTGCGGCAGCGGGGCTCGCCACGGTGGCGCTCGGACTCCTGTCGCCGGCTCCCGGCCTGCCTTCGCACGCGGTCGCCCGCGTGAATGACAGCCTGATCGGCTCAGCGGAGTACGAACGCGCAGTCGCCGCACTCGCGGCCGACAGTCGTTCCGTCCCGAGTCGGGCTGAGCGACAGCGCGTGCTGGATCGACTGATCGACGAGGAGCTGCTGGTCCAGCACGCACTCGACCTGGAGCTGCCACGCCACGACGCACGAGTCCGCGCAGGCCTCGTTGCTGCGGTCATCCAGGCCGTCGTCGCCACAGCGTCGGACACGGACCCGAGCGATGCGGAGCTCGAGGCCTTCTATCACGAGCGCGTCGACTACTTTGCACGCCCGGGTCGTGCGCATATCGGTAAGATCCTTGTGCGCTCGGAGCCGCGGCGCTCCTCGGAGCAGGCTCTCGCCCGGGCGCGCGATGCCGTGCGCAGGCTCCGGACTGGAGAAGCGTTCGCGCTCGTGAAAAGTGAGCTCGGCGACGCTGAGGTCGCGCAGCTGCCGGAGACGTACCTCTCTCCGGTGAAGCTCCGCGAGTACCTCGGTCCCAGCGCGACGCAAGCCGCGCTGAGTCTGGCGCCGGGAGAGGTGAGCGATCCCCTGTCTTCCGCGCAGGGCTACACGTTGCTGTACTCGCTCGGGCGCGAGCCTGGTGTAACGCCCGAGCTGGCCGAGGTCGAGGCGGAGGTTCGCAGC
This sequence comes from Myxococcota bacterium, assembly GCA_965247115.1. Lineage (GTDB taxonomy): Bacteria > Myxococcota_A > UBA9160 > SZUA-336 > SZUA-336 > JAUXJB01. The sequence goes on along the minus strand of CBDFGR010000001.1, from coordinate 228,130 downwards.
GAGTGGGTGCGGCGCGCTGGAGATGCGGCGCTGCGCGCTGCGCTCGACGAGCTGCGCCGCCGCGCCGAGATCGAGCAGGCCGACCAGATCCCATGAGCAGGCACTGGAGCTACGCCCCGTTGATCCTGGGCCTGCTCGCTCTGCTTCCAGCGACCGGGCTTCGAGCTCACACGCGCAGCGTCTCGTACTCGAGCTGGCAGCTCACAGAGACCGGCGCGAGCGTGCGCGCGCAGGTCACACTGCTGGACCTGAGCCGGATCGGTGTCGCGTCGCCGTTGAGCATCCAGGGCGTGACTCGCGCGAGCCGCAGACTCGCAGCGGATCTGCGCATCTTCTCGGGAGACCGGCCGTGCGCTGCGGTGTCGAGACCGAGCCCGCGTCGAGCCCGCGAGGGCTGGTCGTCATGGGTCTGGGAGCTCGAGTGCCCGCAGCCCCGCGACCTCTCCATCCGCAGCGTCCTGCTGCTCGATGCCGAACCGTCGCACCTCCACTTTGCGCGCCTGCTACTGCCGGACGGGGGTGTCGTCGAACGCGTGTTGTCCGAGAGGGCACCGCACTGGCCGCTGGACCTGGCCGGGGGCGAGCGGGAGACGGCGCTCAGCGGGAGCTCGCTGCTCGACTACTGGGGGATCGGCATCGAGCACATCCTGTCAGGCTGGGATCACCTGGCCTTCGTGATCGCGTTGCTGCTGCTCGCGCGAACGTTCGGCGAGGTCGCGACCCTGGTGACGGGCTTCACCGTGGCGCACAGCGTCACGCTCGGGCTCGCAGTGCTCCGGGTCCTACAGCCGGATACCGCCGCAGTCGAGGCGCTGATCGGATTTTCGATCGCCCTGGTGGGGGCGGAGAACGCCTGGCTCCTCACCGACCGCGGCCGTCTGGTTCCCATGACGATCCTGCTGGGTCTGCTCGCCCTGGCGGCGCTCGCAGCGGCGGGGGTCGGGATCCTCTCGTCCGGGATCCTGCTCGGACTGGCGCTTTTCTCTGGCTGTCACTTCGGGCTCCTCTCCGTCGCCACCCGCCCCGCCCGGCTTCGCACCGCCGTCGCCTTCGCCTTCGGCCTCGTCCACGGCTTTGGCTTCGGGGGTTTCCTTACCGAAATCGGCTTGCCGACCGCATCGTGGCGGCCCTGCTGGGCTTCAACCTCGGCGTCGAGACCGGGCAGCTCGCCGTCGTGGCGCTGGCCTGGCCGCTCCTGCTCTGGCTCGAGAGAGTCCGAGGCGGCGCGGCACGTCTGGTCACCGAGCTGGGCTCGGCCGCGGTGTGCGGCCTCGGCCTCTTCTGGTTTCTCAGCCGTACACTCTAGCCCGCGGACAGCGTGACGTCTGCGACGGCGTCGTCGCTCCACTGCTCCAGGAACTCGTCTGGCGGGACCGGGTGGCCGAACAGGTAGCCCTGCATGCGCGTGCAGCCAAGCGCCGCCACGAACTCCATCTCTTCCTCGGTCTCTACACCCTCGGCGATCGTCGCAAGGCCGAGCTCGGCAGCGACGGCGATTACGGTCCGCGTGATGGCCGCACGTGTCGCACTCTTATGTATGTCACGCACGAAGGACTGGTCGATCTTGAGTGTATGAGCCGGAAGTGTTCCCAGCACGCTCAGCGACGAGTAGCCCGTCCCGAAGTCATCGATCGAAATGGTCACGCCGAGGTCCTCGCAGGTCTTGAGCGTTTCCAGGGCCTGAGCGAGCTGCTCCATGATGGTGTTCTCGGTGATTTCCAGGTCGAGGTGCCTGGCCTCGAGCCCGGTGGCCCGCAGGACCTGCTTGACGGTCTCCGCGAAACGGCCCGTCGTGAGCTGACGGAACGACACGTTCACCGAGATCGGAAAGCCCCCCAGCCCCTCGCTTTCCCAGCGCTTCTTCTGCCCGCAGGCCTCACGGATCACCCAGTCGCCGAGCGGTCGAATCAGCCCGGAAGCCTCTGCAATGGGAATGAACTCGCCCGGTGAGACGATTCCGAGCTCCGGGTGGAACCAGCGGATCAGGGCCTCCGCACCAACGAGGTTGCCTTTTCGAGCGTCGACCTGAGGTTGAAAGTAAAGCTTGAACTGCCCACGCTCCAGCGCATCTCTCATGTGATACTCGAGCTGCATTCGCTCCCGGGCATTCTTGTTCTCGTCTGCGACGTAATACAGGAAGCTCGCTCTGCCCTGGTCCTTCACCGCGCGCATGGCGACTTCCGCGCGCCCGATCAACCCTTCGGAGTTGTCGCCGTGGTCGGGATACACGGAGATGCCGACGCTGGGTGTCATGAAGATCTCCTGCCCCGACAGCTCGTGTGGCCGCGACAGGACGCCGACGATCTTGGCCGCGACGACCGCCGCATCCTCCCGCCGGTTCAGGTTCACGAGCAGGATCATGAACTCGTCGCCGCCGAGCCGCGCGACCATGTCGGAGCTGCGCACGCTCTGGCGCAGACGCCGGGAGACCGCCTGGAGGAGCTGGTCTCCCACTGCGTGTCCGAGCACATCGTTGATCTGCTTGAAGTTATCCAGGTCCAGGCAGATCACCGCCAGGGTCTGCGGGTGACGCTGGGCCTGCGCGATGGACTTGGTCACGTACTCGTCGAACATCTGGAGCGTCGGCAGACCGGTCAGCGGATCGTGGGTGGAGAGGAAGCGGTAGTCCTGGCGGTCGTCGCCAAGTCCGCCGTCGCCGCTGCGGCGGCGCTCGTCGAGCTCACCGGCGAGCTGCCGACGTGCCTCATGATCTTGCTGGGCGACCATCAGCGCGGCGATCCTGGCATGAAGCAGCGCGCCGTTCACGGGCCGGTTGATCCAGTCCGCGGCACCGGCCTGCAGACAGCGCAGGACGTCTGCCTCCCGATCCGACGGCGCGATCACGATCACGATCACCTTCGCCACGGTCTCGACCAGGGACGCGCAGCGCAACGCCGAGTCCACGCCCCGCGGCCCGACGTCGAGCAAGATCACGTCTGGCTGCAACGCTGCGGCCTCGCTCACGGTATTCGCGCCCCAGGCGGTCGTGTGCCACTCGTAGACCCTCGACGCCAGGTTCTCGACCAGCTGACGTGCGCGGTCGGTCGTGTCGTCAATGACGAGCAGCTTGCTCATCCGGTCCCCCGTGTCGCAGACTCGGGAACTCAGTTCCCCAGATGTGATTCGGCCAGCGGGGGCCGGCAATGAAGGCCTAGCGGGCGGCGTTCAGTAAGAGAGAATCGTAGAGACTTCGACGCCGGGAAGGGCCTTCTTGCCCTCGAGGGCCGCGAGCTCGATCAGGAACGACGCGCCCAGGAGATGGCCTTCCATGCGCCGGATCAGCTTGACCGTGGCCGCCGCAGTCCCACCCGTGGCAATCAGGTCGTCGACGATGAGGACGCGTTGACCGGGTTGCACGGCGTCCCGGTGCATCTCGATCTCGTTGCTGCCGTACTCGAGGTCATAGCGCTCACTAAGCGTCTCCCAGGGCAGCTTCCCGAGCTTGCGGGCGGGCGCGAACCCGGCACCGAGCTGCTGTGCCACGGCGGGGCCAAACAGGAAGCCACGCGACTCGATCCCGACGACCAGCTCGACCTCGCGCTCGAGGTAGGGCTGCGCGAGGAGCTGGCACGCCAGCGCCAGGGACTTTGGCTCCTGCAAAAGCGGCGTGATGTCCTTGAACAAGATCCCCGGCTCCGGGAAGCCCGGGATGTCGCGGATCTTCTCGGCGAGCTGCTCCTGGGGACTCATCGCAGGTAGTCTAGAGGATTGGTCGCACGGCCGTTCTTGCGGACCTCGAAGTGCAGGTGGGGCGCCGTCGAGCGACCCGTCCTGCCGACCTCCGCTATCACCTGACCCCGTTGCACGAACTCTCCGACCTTGACGAGATTGCGCCGGTTGTGCGCGTACACCGTCGAATACACACCTGCGTGCTTCAGGATGACCATGTTCCCGTAGCCTGGGAGCGAGTTGTCGGAGTGGACCACCCGGCCAGCCTCGGCAGCCCGAATCGCGGTCCCCGACTTGCGCGAGATGTCGATCCCGTCGTGGTGAGCGCCACCGCGTAGGCCGTAGCTGCTAGCCAGCTTGCCCCGCAGGGGCCAACGGAACGCGACTTTGGGAGAACGCCCGCGCGGGTCGCGCGCCATGTAGCGGCCAGAGCCGTTCGAGGAGGTCGACCTACCCTTGACTCCGATCGGGACTTTGAGCTGCTGGCCGATGGCCAGCTTGGTCGGATCCCTCAGACCGTTCGCACGCGCGATCGCCTCCACCGTGCTGTCGTACTTCTGAGAGATCCGCCAGGCGGTCTCCCCGCGCTTCACCGTGTGGGTCCGAACGGAGCCCGGCGGCCCGGTGGTACTACAGGCCCCGAGGGCCAAGGCCGCCAGGAGCAGGCCCAAGGGCGCACAGACCCCTCCCCCACCCATCTGCCTCCCGTGCACCATCCGTACAAGGATTCACAACCTGATGCGAAGTCTCCAGTCCTGGCGGAGAAATCTCCGATCGCCAGGCGAGTGGCTATACTGCCGGGCCACGGGGCGTAGCGCAGCCTGGTAGCGCGTCTGAATGGGGTTCAGAAGGTCGCCGGTTCGAATCCGGCCGCCCCGACCAGAGTTACACGATCTCGGTTTCCCGAAGTGTGCGAATAGTGTGCGAACTGTTTTTCGAGTGCGGGTTCCGCCGCTGCTGAGGGCCCTTCGAGCCCGCTCGCGAAGCGGAGCAGGCCCTTTTGACTCCTCTCATCTGAGGCCACGGCCCCCGGTGGTAGAGTCCTCGTCGGATCAGCGATGTCTGACCCTTCCCTCACGCAATCCACCATCGTCCCCCCCCCCGAGGAGTTCGACACGCTCCAGCTCCTCAAGACGGGTGTCTACAAGGACGACGTGGGTCGGGCGTGGGTGGAGGTCGTGGAGACGCTCTCCACGCGCACAATCGCTGTGCTCTGCGCCGAACTCCGACGAAGCCCGCACACCCAGCAAGGAAACGGTCGAAGCGGCTCGGCGCGCGGCGGAGATCGTGGTCCATGACCGTCTGGCTCGGCAACAGATCCAGGCCGAGGAGCGCCTCACCAGCGAACTCATCGAGACTCAGAAGCGACTCTCCCAGCAGGGCAAGACCGCGTGCAGGCTGACCACGGCGGTGTACGTTGTTGCGGCCGTGGTGGGGGTAGTGGGCGGGCTCGCTGCCTTGTTCTGAGGCCGGGGAGATGAGGCCCTTCCAACCCTTCGCTAGTACCAGGTAATCCACGTCTGCTGTATGAGTTCGTCACCGCACCTGCTGCATTGCCATGGCAACGGCACTCGGCCCTGGTCATCAGGAAGCGGACCGGCCCGCAGAAGTGCAGCACGTCATCCAGTGGCGGCGAAAGGCTGAAGCGTTGCTTGAGTGGGTGACAGACGACCGGGACCGGGGTCGGAGCACCCCGCATGCTCGCGATGCTCGCCGAGGGCTGCTGGACGGTCGGACGCCACGACGACGCCCTGGGCGCTCTCGGACTCGGCGTCACGCGCGCCCAGGAACAGGGACAGCACTACTACGACGCCGAGCTGCACCGGCTGCGGGCGGAGATTCTCCTGGACCAGGACGGAGACGCCCTCGAGGAGGCGCAAGCCCTGCTCGGCCGCGCGCTCGAAATCGCGCGCCGCCAGCAGGCGAAGTCCCACGAGCTGCGCGCCGCGACGAGCCTCGGTCGCCTGCTCCGCGACCAGGGACAACGCGACGACGCCCGCGCGCTCCTCGCCCCGATCTACAGCTGGTTCACCGAAGGTTTCGACACACAAGACCTGAAGGATGCGAAGGCGCTGCTCGACGAGCTGGCCTAAGGAGCGAAGCCCACCGCTTCTACACCGAGATAGGCGCCACAGGGCACGCGGAGCGGGTGGGAAGGGAGCTGGAACACGCTACCCCTCGCTGATCTCTCTCACCGCTACCGCCGCCGGCTGAACAGCTCCCTCCGCCCCTCCGCTTGCGAGTAGTTCGAGTTCTTCACCTTCACTCACAGCGGCTTCCCGTTGAGCCCCCGGTATGGACTCTGCTTCGGCTTTGCGACGATCCCCTCCAGGTCCAGCTCGCAGCACTGCTCGAACAACTCGATGCCCCTGCCGTTGATGTGGTCGAGGTACAGCACGCTCGAGGTCTTGCGCGGGATGAGCTTGCGCAGCTTGAGCTTCCGTTCCACGAGGGGGAGGTCCCGGAGGTCGACACCATCCAGCCCCCATCCACTCGGACCGGCCTGTAGACTCTCCTGATGACTGAGCTCCACAGTGCTCCCACGGGTGCGCTCTCGCCGTCCTTCTTGTGCGAGCTACGGACGCTGCTCGACTCTGCGTTCGAGGGCGACTTCTCCGACGAAGACTGGGACCACACACTCGGTGGTGCCCACGTGTGGCTGACCGATTTACATGGCCTGATCAGTCACGGATCGCTCGTCGAGCGCACTCTGGTGTGTTCCGGCGAGACGTTGGGTGTCGGATTCGTGGAGGCCGTCGCCACCGATGCGTCGTACCGAAGAAAGGGCCACGGATCGCGGGTGATGAGGCGTATGGGCGAGCTGATCCGCGAGGGCTACCCGCTGGGTGCGCTGTCGACTGGGACCCACGCCTTCTACGAAAGCCTGGGCTGGGAGCGCTGGCGCGGCCCGACGTTCGTGGACAGCGCCGGCGGCCGCGAGCGCACACCGGCCGATGACGACGGCATCATGATCCTTCGAACGCCGCGGTCACCGCGTCTGGACCTCAACGGAGAAATCGTCTGCGACTGGCGTCTGGGCGACGTCTGGTAGCTGCCAGCCTGCGCAGACCGCCCGCGGGACACTTCCAACACGCGGACCGTCGGGTACGTAGCCCGAGCAGCCCTGGCCTTCAGGTCGTTGGCCATGGACTGGCAGAGGTCGGCGAACCGTCGGTAGACGTGGCCCTTCCGGGAGACGAGCTCGCAGTGGCCATTCTGGACGTAGGCCAGCGCCCGGAACCCGTCAAACTTCACCTCGTAGAGGAAGTCGGCGTCGTCGAAGGGAGCGGAGACCTGGAGGAGGTCCATGGGGGAGAGTTTGGGGAGTGGGGGCATCGGGGTGGCCTACAAGGGCAGTACCAGCTCGGTGCAGCCCTGACTGTGAAGTGGCCCACATCCGCCACGACAGAGTTCTGTGGCGGGGCCGCGTATCTAGAGGGCGGGCGGAACAGGTAGGGGTATCTGGCGACGGGGCGTTCGGACATGCTGGCCGATGGGGCTGCGGGGTTGGGAGAGCCCCTAATGCGCAACGCCCTCCTTGTTCTTGCGGTCCTACTCGTCCTCCCCCAGACGGTGCTAGCCCAGAACCAACCGCCCGTGGCCGATGCAGGGGGGGACGTAGATCTGATCTATGGCGAGTTCACCCAACTGCAGGGGTCCGGGACTGATCCCGACGACGACCCGATTGTGTCTTTTCTTTGGAACATCGAGATCAGGCCGCAGCTGAGCCGCGCGGCACTCTCAGATGAAAGGGCCCCCGACCCTCTTCTCGTTCCCGATGTAGTTGGCGACTACGTTATTTCGCTCGTTGTCGCCGATGGCATGGATTCGAGCTTGCCGGACACCGTGGTCGTCCGAGTAGCAGAGAACCTTCCGCCTACGGCTGTGGCGGTGGCAGACCCAACCACTGGCCCGTTGCCGCTTACCGTACAGTTTGATGGCTCCCAAAGCTCAGATCCCGAGGGTGCCCAAATTACCTTTTTGTGGGACTTCGGTGACGCGAGCCCGCGCTCGACAGAGGTCGCCCCCAGCTACCTCTACACACACCCCGGAACCTACTTCGTCACCCTCACGGTCAGCGATTCATTCTCCCTTTCCCCCTCGGACCCGATTGAGATCACAGTTCTGCCGCCGGCAAACATGATTCCGACGGCGAGCCCCATTGCGGTTCCCAACACCGGCACACCCTCCCTGCCCGTGCAGTTCACCGCCAATGCATCGGATAGTAACAACGACCTCCTCACCTACGCCTGGGACTTTGACGATCCTACAAGCGCAAACAACACCAGCAACCTGGCCGATCCGGTTCACGTCTACACCGCCGGGGGTACATATACCGTGTCCCTGACGGTCGACGACGGCCAGGATTCGTTTTCGACGAGCCTGGTAGTCACGGTGGAGCCCCGCTTCGATACTGTGTTCTTCTCCCCCGACATCGACAGCACCTCCTTCGGTGGGACCACGGTCAACGATGAGGACGTGGCTGTCGATCTCCTCGACGACGGACCCGCAGTCTTGGTCGATGTCGGCCCATTCAACACCAATGACGTGACCGCCTTCCATGTGCTTCCGAACGATGACGTGCTGCTCTCGTTCGAATTCGACGGTCCGACTGCCCTGCCTGGCGGCCTCGTAGTTGAGCCTGCAGATGTGGTGCGCTACGACGGCAACAGCTACAGCCTCGAGTTTCGTCCTTCAGTGGACCCGGTTCTGGCCGTGCTGATCACCGATGCTGTCAGTGTTGAGACCAATGGAGACCTGCTTCTCTCCTTTGATGGGCCGGTTACTCTCAACTCGGGCGGGCTCACGCAGCCGGAGGACCTGGTGCTCTTTGACGGCTCTGACCTGATCTCCTACTTCGATGGCTCGGCGGCGGGCGTCCCCTCGGGGCTCAACCTGGACGCGTCCCACTCTTTCGTTGTGGATGACCACCTCGGGTTGTCCTTCGACGGCCCCGGGACGATGAATGCCGTGTCAGGGTCTGCGGTGAGCTTTGAGGACGAGGACGTGCTGGAGTTTCGATTTGATCCTGACTCCGGCACCTGGGAGCTGCTAGGGCTGATCTACGACGGCTCGGCCGCGTACGCCGGGTGGGTGGGGGCCAATCTGGACGCACTCTTCACCATGCTGGACGATGACGCGGAGAGCGACGCCGACGGTGATGGTGTCCTCGATGTGGCCGACCTGTGCGCGGGCACAGCCCCGAATACACGGGTCGATCTAGATGGGTGCTCTCGTTCGCAGTTCTGCGAGTCCGTCGATGCGACGACTCGAGCCGGAGCTCAATTCTGCAGGTCGTCGGACTGGCTCGACGACGAGCCGGGGAAACGCAATCCGGGCGATTGCAGGGTCAAGAAGCCTTCGAGGAGTCAAACGCCGCTGTGCATACCCACGTCAAGGGGTGCCCGCAGGAGGGTCGTTCGCTAAAGGGCGTTAGCCCCCATCTCATCGCCCCGCCGTCCACCCCTCCGGCACGCCTTGGTGCAGCCGCTGCCGCGCCCGTCGGGCTCGGCTAAGAAGCACTCGAGTCTCTCCCTGCCCCCTCGCCGCCATCCGCTCCAGCTCCCTCGCAACAGACTCCAGGATGTTGCGGAGCCAGAGAGTCTCCCGGTAGTGGCGACGCGCTAGATCTCGGGGATCGTACGTATCCTCGTGCATATCCAAAAAAGCCTACCCCAATGGCACTCGTCCCGGGGTTCAAACCCCTCCGCCGCCCAATCTATCCAACTCGCTCACCACTCGTTCCCCCTTCCTACTCATGACTACACAATAATGCGATAGCAGGATTTCAACTGGGCGATGACCAACTCGGCAGGGACTCCTTACGCGGAGACAAGCGCCAAAAGGGGGTCCCCGGGGGTCGATCTGCTGACCTGAGCCGTGACAAGGGGAATGTGCGCAGGTCAGGTGCGTCCGTCACGCTGCGCGCCTGCGTGACCTCTAGGGCTCTACGCACTCGACCACGCGGCCGGGTAAGCGAGCGAGCGGAGCGATAGCCCGACACAGCCGTCGATGCGCACGAGGCACGCGGTCGGCCTGCACGAGCAGCTCGCCCGGGGGATCCGGCGTTCGCTCACTCCTCGGCGGCCTGGGACGGGATGCACTTGAGCACCTCCCACGAGCAGCGGCGGTCAGCGTTCATGCCACTGTGCTTGCGCCCGACGGCCCTGAAGTCGGCGACGACGCCGTTCTGTATCTCGAAGCTGAGGCGGCAGACCCCGTTGGCAGTGTCGGGCCGCTGGCGACCGCTCGAGGTGGGGCGGCCCTGCGGGGCTGCGTACGGCACCGACAAGCCCGGTAGGCGATCACCCGCTGGGAGGCTGATCGAAGGCGGCCTCGGCATCCGGTCGACCCCGGTCAGCCGCTTCGCCTTGTACCTCAGGACAGCTCCCCGTTGGCGCTGGCCATAGACCGGATCGTTCCCCCCGCGGGGCCGGGGCAAGGCCGCGTTGTAGACCCAGAGCTGGTGATTCTCGCTCCCCAGGGGGATCAGGCTCAGGGGGGGCCCCAAGCAATTGACGACCCTCTGCGCATCGATCCCCACGACGCGGCTGCGAACTTCTTCCGCGCTGAGAGTGGCACACGCGATCAGGGAAGCGGCTAGGACAGCAGTCCGGAACATCGACACGGCTCGTCCTCTCGCCCACCAAACCACAAGCGAGGTACGACGTCAACACTTTGCCCCGGCGGGTAAGCTGGCCGCGTGGGACTGGCGAGCTTTCCTTGGTACGACATGGCGGAGATCCGTTGGGCGCAGGACGTGATCTGGGGTGTTATTGGTCGAGACCTGCGCGAGCGCGGCTGGCGGGAAGTCCCGGCAACTCTCGAGCGCAGCCAGGCCTACACCGCGCAGTGGGCAGACACGGAGCTGCTCAGGCGTCGCCGAGCGACTGAAGCGGGAGCCCAAGGACGCCGCATCGCCCGAGTCACGCGCCGGTCGCTCTAACGGGCGGAACGGGCGTCTCGGCACTCCCGGTGACCCGAAGCGATGTCCAAGCGCTGTCCCAGGATGAGTCGCAGGTGGGGGAGAGAGGACAACCTCAACGATTCCAGTCGGTTATGTGCTTGCGTCGATGGAGCCGGTCTGAATGGGGTTCAGAAGGTCGCCGGTTCGAATCCGGCCGCCCCGACCAAGAGTTTCGGGGGGTTACATCGGGCTCTGTAGGCTGCTAGTCGCTTTAGGTGTGTCAGCCTGCCGAAGCCCCGCTTTGGGGGGCTGATCGATGCTAAATGAAGTGGTTGCCTGGATTGAGCATCTCTTCTCGCTGGGGTTCGTGCTCCTTGTAGGTCGAATCGGATGGACTTGGTTCGCGCGGTATCGAGAGGCACATCGAGAACTCTCAGAAGTCGATCAAAGTGTTCGGAACGCCCTACGCGAGTACGTCGAGGCTGAGCGCAGCCTTCGGGAAGCTTTACTGAAACGGCTCCACGTAGCTCTGGTGATATTGCCTTGAAAGCGTCCTAGCTTCGGCAAGAGAAGCAGGGTTAAGCTTGGCGCGCGCAAGGTCCCGATTGTTTCTCGCAGATTCATAGCCAAAGGTTAGCCCCGCCTGTGAGGCGGAAACATCGAACCAAACGTAGGACGCTTTGTAGTCTTCATTGAAGAAGTGACTCTCCATGCCAAGTAGGAACGAAGCGTCCGCGAATCCCTGCTCGGCGGCCTTCAGAAGCCACTTCTGACCCTCGGCCTTGTCCTGCGGCCCGCCGTCGCCTTCGACATACATGGCGCCGACGAGGTACTGGGCCTCTGCAAGTCCCTGTTCGGCGGCCATCAGCGACCACTTCCGCGCCTCGGCGAAATCCTGCGGCCCGCCCAGGCCCTGGCTATACATGATGCCAAGGTTGTACTGGGCTTTGGCATGGTTCGCTTCGGCGGCACTCAGAAAGAACTCCCGCGCCTTTTCCAAATCGCGTGGGTGGTCCACCCCTTCCTGGAGAGACATGGCCCCAAGGTCGAAATATGTTTCGCCGAGAGCTCGCTCGTTTGCATCGAGTTGCTGTCTCACCCCCTGTTTTTCCTGTTGCAGCCTGTCAAAGCGCTGCTGGATTGCCCCGACTTCCTGATGCGCCTCAGCGACAGTCGTTCCCGCCCCCCGTATCTGTTCCTCCAGTTCCTCCTTCTCTTGCTCCTTTTGTGCGATCTCTCTTCCGACTTCCTCTTGCGTCTGTTCGGCTAGTGCGAGTTCGCTCTCAAGTGCCGCTATCTTGCTTCTGTCGCTCTCGTTTCGCTTCTCGTTATCCTGCAACTCCATGTTCGCTGCTTCGAGTCTTCTGTCCAGAAAGTCCATCGCAGCTAGGAAGGTCTGAGCATCCGCATGGCCTTGTTCGGCGGCCTTCAGATACCACTTCCGGGCCTGGGCGAAATCCTGCCGTACGCCCTTGCCGTTGTAATGCAGAAGGCCAAGGTTGAACTGGGCATCGGCGTCGCCCTGTTCAGCAGCTCCAGTGTGCTTGGTTTCAGCCTTCCCGACAGAGGTCTTCTCAGGCACACCGAACGGTGACGCTGTATCACCTTCGTCTTCCTTCTTGACCAAACGCGTGTCGCCTGCGGGCTCTGGAGCGGGCGTCGCAGCCTGAAGCAACTGGCTACATGCGAAGGAATAACCGAGATCGCAGGCCCGGCGGATGAGCCTGTCTGCACCCTCCGGGCTCCTTAGAGGGCCCTTGAGAGCGGCTGCGACTGTGTAACAGGCCTCGGCGGCTCCGTGGTCACACTGCTCCGCCGCTGCACGGTACATGTCTACAACAACGGACCGATCTCTACTCGCGCCCGCCGATTCGAGCAAGTTCACGGCGCTGTCTGCCCGGGCGGGGCTGACATAGATGAGCAATGCTAGACCAGCCAGCAGCGGAAGAGGAACCGAGGGCGACACCTTCAGTTCCTATACGGGGGCTCACGAACGCCGTACCCCCGACGCTGCAAATCGCGGAGCCCTGCGTATCGGCAACTGGCCTTCGTCGCCTTCTCCTAATTACTACTTCACCATGCGCGAACTGGGAAGTCAACGATCAGTACAGACGCCAATAGTCCGAATCGGAGGCCGAGGCGCAGTGGTTGGTCGGCTTCCACCCGTTGACAATGCCTGGCTACCCCGAGACGAAAGGCGCCGACCTCGTGGAGATCTCTCCGCCGCTCGAGGGCGGTGGCGACGTCACCGCCATCACCGGCACGCATCTGTACTTCGAGATGCTGTGCCTGCTGGCGGACGCCCGCGCGAAGCGGGTGGGCGAGCGATGAGCGGTCGAAAGGCTCTAGCTCGCTGATCCCTCCTCCTCGTCCAGGCGCTGCCAGAGCGCCTCAACGTCGCGCTTGATGACCTGCGCCTCAAGAAAGCGGTCCGACAACTCCCAGCCCTCCTTGTCCGTCAGGGCGTACTCCGGCGGGCCCAGTTCGCACAGGAACACGAAGCGCGCGTCCGGCTCGTCTCGGTGTCGATCCCGCCAGCAGCGGAAGCCCTCCTCCCACCACGACTTGAACAGCGTGTACCACTTCTCGCTCTGCCAGGAGTCGAGCGGGATCTGGATCTGCTCACGCGTGGCAACGCGTCCCTGGAACGACTCGACACGCCGCAGCAGCCGGCTGAGATACGAGTGCTCCTCGGCGGTCAGCACGTCCTCGGGCGCCTCGGTCGGAATGCCGCCCCACTCCTGGTTCACCAGGACGTGAGACAGATCGCCGACCATCATCAGCTCCGGGACCGCCTCGAGAAGGTGCAAGGTGAACATCAAGTCGTTCGTCATGCAGTGACGGTGGGTCTCGATGTACACGGGGATGTCGGCCTCGGCACCCAGCTCCAACCAGTCGCGCGCGTGTCGGGCGCAGTGCTCGAGGTCGTTCGGAGTCACCTTGGGAATCAGGTTGATGTAGCGGACCCGGTCGCGGATCGACTTCGCGACCTCGATCGTCGGCTCGAGGCCCTCCTTGGGTGAGGGGAACGAGCAGAGTGTGATGTCGAGATCCGTCGAGAGGAGCGAGTCGATCCAACGGTCCCGCTCCTGCGCGTAGCTGGGGGTGGAGTACACGTCCACCCCGGCAAAGCCGCCGGCTTGGATGCGCTCGATCTTCTCCTCGAGGCTCCACTCTTTGCCGTCCGGCCGCCGCCGCTCCATCGCCCACATGGATTGAAACACGTCGATCTGCATGAGACCTCCAGGTGCCAGGCACCGAGGCGAGTACACTGGAGTCGGTGGAGGTGCTCGCGGATCTCGCTGCCCCAAGAGGAGGAGGGGTGTCGGGACTCACACGCTCCGGAGCGTTACCCCCGCTAGCTCGCCGGTATGCTCACCGTTCTCCATGAAGACCCGACCGTTGACCAGCGTGTGCGCGTAGCCGTCGGCACGCTGGATCCAGCGGCCCGCGCCGCCAGGGAAGTCGTTGACATACTCGGCGCTGTGTAGCTCGAGCCCGTCCAGGTCGATCACGTTCAGATCAGCGTAGGCCCCCGGGCGTACCACGCCGCGGTCGCGAATCCCAAAGAGCGCGGCGGTGTCGGAGGTCATGCGCCGGATGCCCTCCTCGAGGGTCATGAGCGCGCGCTCCTTTACCCAGTAGTTCAGCAGCCATGTCGGCTGGCTCGCGTCCATGATCTGGCCCACGTGCGCGCCCGAGTCCGCCAGGCCCAGGATCACCATCGGGTCGGAGAGCATCTCGGCCACGGCGTCCATGCTCTGGTTGAGGGCGGGGTAGTTGACGAGCACGCGACCCTCGGACTCGATCGAGAGGTCGATGAACGCCTCGACGGGCGAGACGCCGCGGCGCTGTGCATGGGCAGCGAGGCTGTCCTCGGGTTGGCAGTCGTAACGCGGCTCCTTCGCGTCCAGGACGTACAGCGAGTCGAAGTCGAAGCGGAGATCGAGCTGGTTTGCTGCTGCGGCCAGGCGCTGGCGCCGCGCGGGATCGCGCAGGGCCGCAACCCGCTTGGCGAGGGGCAGGTCGAAGAGCTCGGCCCACTCCGGCGCGGCGTGGAAGGGCGTCCGCGCCTGGAGACCCATGAGGCCGCCGATGCCGCGGCCGGTGGTCTGAGGGCGCAGCTTGGCGCCCAGCGCGTTCCCCTCCGACGAGAAGTCGAGCACGCGACGATACAGGGTCGGGCGCCGGTAGCTCTGGCTCAGGCCAAAGGTCACCGGGCGACCGCTCTGCTGCGACAGGGTGCTCATGCACTCGATCTCGGCGCGCGTGTTGTCGAGTTCCGCGTTGTCGCGCTCGCCGAGCCGCAGGGCCGCTTCGAAGACGCCGCGTCCGCGCCGGCCGAGCACCGCACCGATGGCCAGCAGCTCCTCGCGCGCGGCGAAGGTTCCGGGCACCGGGCGCCCGTCGGGAACGCGGTGCATGTACGTGCGCGAGGTCGAGAACCCGAGCGCGCCGGCTGCGATGGCCTCGTCGACGAGCGCGCAGATGCGCTCCAGGTCGTCGGCGTCGGCCGGCGCCTCCTCGAGGCTGCGCTCGCCCATGGCGTGGTAGCGGACGGCGCAGTGGCCGACCATCCCCCCCGCGTTGAGACCCTTCGGGAGGGCGTCGAGCGCGTCCAGGTACTCCCCGTAGGTCTCCCAGGTCCACGGCAGACCGGAGAGGATGCTGTCCGCGGGAATGTCCTCGACGGACTCCATCAGCTCTGCGAGGTAGACGCGGTCGTCGACCTTGCAAGGTGCGAACGTGACCCCGCAGTTTCCGAGCACGACCGACGTCACCCCGTGCCAGCAGGACGACGACCCGATCGGGTCCCATGCGAGCTGCGCGTCGAGGTGGGTGTGGATGTCGACGAAGCCCGGCGTCACGACCCGGCCAGCGGCATCGATGGTCCGAGCGGCGGTCCCCTCGATGTCGCCCACCTCGACGATCCGGTCGCCCTGGATGGCGACATCGGCGCGGCGGCCGGGGTCCCCGGTTCCGTCGATCAGCGTCCCGTTTCGAATTACGATGTCGTGACTCATAGGCCCCTCCCGCGGCCGAGTATACCCGGGGAGCCCGCGTGCACACGTACCCTGGCCTTGCGCCGCGCAGCGCTCCCCCCGGGGTCGGCGCGGCCCCTGCCACGTTGGGCTCGGTCTCGGTTAAGGGAGACCTACGCCCGCCTTGCTAATCGCCGCGCTCAGAGTGCCTTGACACCTGCCTCGGCGATCGCCAGGTCGTCCTCCTCGGGAGCACCGCTCACTCCGATTGCCCCGATCACCTGGTCGCCCTGACGCAGCGGCAGCGCGCCCTTGGCCACCATGAAGCGGCCGCCGCGCATCGTGCTTGCCGCCCGGAACCAGTTCTCGTCCTTGATGCCATCGAGCTGCGCGCCGGTGGCGGAGAAGCTCGCCGACGTGTACGCCAGGCCGTAGGCGAGATCGAAGTTGAAGCCGCCGGCCCCGTCCATGCGGCCGATTGCCGAGACATCGCCGCCGCTGTCAACCACGACGATGGTCACGGGCGTCCCGAGCTCCTTGCCCTTGGCAAGCGCTCCATTAATCACGGTCTGCGCCTGAGCAGCTGTAATCGACATGACGGTCCTCCCTTGAGAATAGGCGGCCCAGTAGGTCATCGAATAGCGCAGAGGTCAAGCGGGAACGACCTCTCGCGGCTCGCGGGTCCCCGTAGGCGTTTGCTATAGGCGCCAGAGTTTCATGGCCGTCTTGCCGACGATGGCCTGCGCTTGCTCCACGGTTTCCGTGGCATCAAAGATGTCCCAGATCGACTGCTGGGAGTAGCCGATGGTGCTCTCGGGGTGCGGGTAGTCCGAGCACCACATGACCTTGTCCCAGCCGATCAGATCCAGCTGCCGCAGTCCGGGTGGATCCTCCATGAATGTGGCAAAGCAGTTCTGAAACCAGTAGTGCGACGGTTTCCGCGCGAGCTTGGGGTTCATCTCCGACTCGAAGCTCGTGTAGATGCGGTCGAAGTCGTACAGGCTCGCGGCCACCCACGAGATGCCGCCCTC
Organism: Myxococcota bacterium; assembly: GCA_965247115.1. GTDB lineage: Bacteria > Myxococcota_A > UBA9160 > SZUA-336 > SZUA-336 > JAUXJB01. Next base: position 211,541 of record CBDFGR010000001.1, on the reverse strand, counting down.
GGTGAAGACGACCCTCAGCTCCGGATGTCGCTCGAGGATCCCCGAGTACGTCAGCAGCGCGAAGAGCCGCCGATACGGCTGGAGCGCGACGACGATGGTCGTCGCCAGCCCGCCGAGTCCGCGCGCGTCAAACGTCTCGCCGACGTGGAACGAGAGCGGGAGTCCGCCTGCTTCGATTCCGTCCCACAGGCCCTCCATCTTCCTGGAGTTGTAGAAGACTCCGGGGGGGAGCGTGGGCAGCATGACCCCCTTCAACCCGAGCGCCTTGATCTTCTGGATCTCGTCGCGTGTCGCGTCGGGATCCCAGTAATTGAGGAGTCCGACGCCGTGGTAGCGGTCGGGGTGCGTGGCGCAGAACTTGGCCAGCAGCTCGTTGTAGGCGTCGAAGCACGCCTGGACGTACTCCATGTCACCCAGATCGGGGCGGAGCTCGGCTTCACCGGCGAGGATCTCCCGGGACTTCCTGCGGATGACGCCCAGCATCCGCTGAGGAAAGAGGATCTCCTTGTCGACGTGCTCCGAGTCGATCTCCTGCAGCCGAACCTCGGGATCCCACATTCCGGCGCGACCCTCGATCAACTTGCTGGGAATGGCCGGGTTGTCCGTCGTTCGCCCGTCGATCTCGAAGTGGTAGCCGGAGTCGTCGAAGTGTCCGCGAGGGGCCCGGTCCCGGAACTTCTCGGGCATGTAGTCCGCGAACGACTCGGGCTCGAGCCAGTGGCTGTCGCTGGACACGACCACGGTGCCCCCCGGCAGCGCGCGCGTGACCCCGGGGAGCTCGCGCTCTACCGGCCAGGGAAGAGTCTGGGTGCTCTCGACGCGCTCGGGCATGATCTGCTCCTCAACTCTGGGGGGTGGCGGTCGCCGAATACGGCACGGTATGACGGCGATCATAGCCTCTCGAGCCTCGTAGGCACCAGTTCAGCACTACCCCTCGATGAGAAGATAGAGACGAGCGAGTAGACCGACCATGCCCAACCTGTCTACACTCGTCTTGGAGAACTGCCACGTGACGTCGATGGACAGCCGCACCTACTTCATGCGGCTCCGGTCACGCTTCCGGTCGTGATTGCTGCGACGCTTCGCCGTGTAATCCTGAGCTTGTCGCTCAGTGCCCTGCTGGCCTGCGGCCCTGAGAACCCCCTCGACGCCTACCGCGACTACTTCACAGAGGCCGGGAAGGAGCCCGGCGCGGTAACGGCGACGTTCCTCGGCACCGCAACGCTGCTTTTCGACGACGGCGAGACCGCGCTCATGACTGACGGCTTCTTCTCCCGGCCCGCGATTGAGCTCGCGCTGGACGGTAGCGGGGACCCGCTCGTCGAGCCGGACGTCGCCACCGTCGAGGCGTGGTTGGAGCGCCTCGGAGTTACTCGATCCTGGTCGAGCACCCGCGCGGGAGCGCTCTGGTGCAGGGCAGTGCGGGCTAGCTCGACAACGCGCTCGACGACCTGAGCGCCGACGTCGTGTTCCTCGGGATCGGGGGTCTCGGCACAATGGACGCCGAGTACCGCGGCGGCTACTGGACGCACGTCGTCGGAGCGGTCGCGCCCGCGCGGATCCTCGCGATCCATTGGGACGACTTCACGCGACCCCTGCACGAGGAGCTCACCCAAGGCGGGCATACTGGCCAACGGGTTCGACGACGCCATGCGGGACGTCATCGCGCGCAGCGCGGCGGCCGGGATCCGGCTCGAGCTGCCGCCGACCGCGCAGCCGGTCGTCCTGTACTGACCGAACGCACGCGAGAGGCAACTCCCAGTTGACCTCTGCGGTATTCGATGGCCTACTAGGTCCCTATCTACGGGAGGACCATCATGTCTATCACGGCTGCTCAGGCACAACAGGTCGTGGACGCCGCAATCGGGAAGGCCAAGGCGCTCGGAAGCTCCGCTCGCTCTCCCTCGAGCGCGTCCGCGGTGACCGTCGTGGTGGTTGACACCGCCGGCGAGATCGCCGCACTCAGCCGCATGGACGGCTCCGGCGCTTTCAACTTCGATATCGCCTATGGCCTGGCATACACGTCGGCGATGTTCTCCGCCACCGGCGCGCAGCTGGATGGGATAAAGAATGAGAACTGGTTCCGCGCGATGAGCACCATGCGCGGCGGCCGCATAATGGTGGCCAAGGGCGCGCTGCCGGTGCGTCTGGGCGACAAGGTGATCGGGGCGATCGGAGTGAGCGGCGCTCCCGAGGAGGTCGACCTCGAGATCGCCGAGGCAGGTATCAAGGCGATCTGACAAGTCTCCGCGCCGCTAGGACGTCGGGGAGCCTTCGTAGGTGAACTCGAGGGTCTGGGTTTCGTTGTCGCCGATGGTGACGGTTTTCTTGATCGTCTCGTACCTCTCGTGCCAGGCCTCGATCTCGTAGGTTCCCGGGGGGAGATTCGGCAACACAAACGAGCCGTCGGGTCCGGTCACCGCAAAGTAGGGATGGCTCACCACGGCGACGTAGGAGTTCATCCAGGGGTGGATGTCGCACTTCACCTTCATGGGAGGGCTCGCCTCATCCCGGCGCATGCGGACGGCGATGTCGTCAGCACCCGCCGGCTGCGAGCGGTTGAAGGACCGGTTCGCCTTCCCAAAGGCGTGGACATTGTGCGCCGTAGGATCGCTAGTCTTCACCGTGAGTGACTGGCCCGTGCGCATGCCTAGAACGTGCGGGTGGTACGTACAGCCCTTCTGATCCAGCAGGGCGTCGGCCTCGGGCATGGGAAAGCTCCAGCCGTCGATACCCGTCTTGACCCAGACGAACACGTTCCGGAGCGTTCCGTTGTCATTGACGATGACGGTCTCGGGCAGTTGTCGCTCGCCACCGTGGAGCTCCGCACATTTCTCGTCGGCGCCCGCCATGTCGATGGGCCGCATTCGCGGCGCTTTGCCCACGAATTGCACGGTCCCCGTGACGGTCGCGGTACCCAGCGCGGAGTCCCACGGCTTCCCTTCGTCGGTGGCAGCACCTGTCGCGGGCTGCTGCGGCCCGGCGCCGCTCGCCTGGCCGGTCTCACCACCCCCCTCCTCTCCCCCACAACCGAGAAGGAGAAGGGGAACCACGCAGAACACGGCCAGAATCAGTCGCTTCTTCACCGATTTTCCTTCCGGTGCGCCAAAGAGAGATGGTACACCCGAGCCGCAACTGCAATAGGCTCACGAAGGTTCGACGATCTCGATGGAAGTCGCGACGCGTCTTCCGTAGGAGCGTTTGAAGGTGACCACCACGTACGTGCCCACAGACAGCTTGCGCAGATCGTAGACGCGGCTGGGCACGTGGAAGACTGTGGCGTCGAGCGAGAGCCTCCCGGACTGAGGCGCGACGGCCGTCACGTGTCCGGAGACCGGGCGCTCGGCGCTCGCGGCGATGGCGTCCTCGGCAGCGAGTACACCTGAGATCGGACCCAGCATCAGCGCGGCAGTGAGTATCCAGCAGAGACGCATCACAGCTCCTTCGCTCAGAATCGCTGGCGCCAGTAGACGAGGTCGACGGGGTCCGGCGCCAGACCGGGAGCGTCGATCGTGACGAGCTGGCCCGCGGAAGATTTCAGCAGGATCTTCACGCCGCCGTCGTCCGAGGTGGACAGCGTGATTCTCGGATCTGAGGGGACCCCCACGCCCGAGGCGATCCGACGGGCCTGGTTGGACGAGATGGCCGGATCGAAAAAGCCCTCCGCAGAGGCCAGATCGAAGATGTGCGCAAAGGCTTGCCCCGACACATCGCAAACATCCCCCGTCCCGTCGTCCGGCCGGTAGCTTGTCGTGATCAGAACCCCTCCAAACGCGGCGTGGTTCGTGATGAACTTCTCGCCCTCGTCGGCGACGAAGTAGTAGCCGAAGTCCGTGGGGTCGGGGTCCGACGGCAAGCCCGTGACGTTGCTGAGATCAAATTCCCCGTACGCCGCGCCCGGAATGGAAGCGACTCCGGTTGGATTGGGATCGCGGATCACGTAGAAGCGATTGTTGTCATCGGCCGATGGATCGCCGGGGTAGTTCAGGTCCGTTCGCTCTCCGGTTCCGAAGGCAACGACGAGCTTGCCGGAAAGGAAGGTGGCCACCGGCGGCAGGAAGATGCTTCGGTGATGAGAGCCAGCTGGAGGAGTGCGGAAGAAGACGCCGGCAGGCCAGTTGTCGAAGAGGCCATCGTTGTCCCCGTCCTCCGCCAGCTCCGAGATATCCCACTTCCAGAGCTGTCCGCCCGCGTCACCGATGTAGACGAGATCGGCAAAACCGTCGAAGTCGAGGTCGAGCACGGCGGGCGAGCTCGGCAGCGAGTAGGTCATCTGGCTCAGCTGCGGATCGCTCGGGTCGTAGGCCACCTGTGCAAGGATCTGCCCTGTCGCGAGATCGACGACGAAGATCGCCTTGCTGTCGTCGCTCCATGCCGAATCGCCAGGATTCGAGACGTACGTTGGCATGTTCGGATCGCCTTGCGAGCGGTACCCTCCGCCAAAGATCGCGACCCACTGCTCGCGACAGTCCCCGTCGTCGCCCGCCGCGCCACAGTGATCTCCGAAGCCCGTCCCTCCCTTGACCTTGATCCGACTGATGATCGGATCCGACCAGGTCTCGCCCAGCGGGATGGCGGGATCGTCAAGCTCCCAGAGCAGCTTCGGGTAGGGCCCGTGCGCCCCCGTGGTCGCCCTCGGATCGGTCACGTCGAGCGCGAGATACCCGTCGCCTCCCTGGCGCATGCCCGTCACCAGGACAGTCGTCCACTCGTCGGCATCCTTGGAGGTGTCGGTGAGCGAGCGGGCGAGCCACGCATCCGCGGCAGAGGGGCTGCCGTCCACGTAGTACTCGGTGCGGGGAAAGTTGCGGGGGATCAGCTTGAGCCGATCCAGCAGGAAGCTCGGGATGTAGGCGAAGTGCTCGTTGCCGGTGCCCAGGTCGTAGTAGTCGTTCTCGAGCTCGGGCGTCGCCGGGTTGTCTCCAGGGTTGAAGTCGCCGGCCTCGATCGCGTGAAGCATCCCGTCGTTCGCGCCAGCGTAGAGGCGCCGCGGCCTGTCCCTGTAGCGCCCGAGGAAGGTGCCCGGCTGGCCGATCGGCCCGTAGCCCTCCTCGTTGCGCAGACCGGGTGGGGGCGAGCCGATCACGAGCGGATTCGAGTGGAAGACGTCTCCGAGTACCGCTTCTCTCCGCTCGACCGCGTCCCCATCGCGATCCGCGTCGAAGACGTCCTGGCCGTAAAGATAGTCCACGAGCGCGTCCGCCAGCGTCTCCGCATCCGCAAAGGGTACAGCAGGATCGTTCGGATACAGGTTGAGCTCTGCAGGCTGCAAGGCGAGCTCAGAAGCGTTGATGCTTCCTGCGTCGAAACGGGTCTGCGCGCCCGCCAGCGTCGTGTGAATCTGACGAGCCGGGTGGCTCGGATCGAGCATGCGCTCGTAGACGTCCCAGAACGGCTTTCGCGGCTCGATGAAGACGTCCGCCGTATCGATCGCGGGATTCCCGTCCCGGTCGAGCACCTCCAGTGCCGCTGAGAGCCGGTAGGCCTCGATATGACCCTCCCAGAATCCGTTCCCCTGTCTCGAAATGAACGAGGCGACGAACATGCCGTCGCCGAATGCCGTGCGGCTCGATGGTACGGTCGTCGCGCTGAACGAGGTCGACCGCTCGATGATATCGAGGAGCGCCGCCTGGAGCGTTGCCGCAAGCTCGCCCGCATTTCGCGCGACAAAGTACTGGGCCATGCTGTTCGTCGCGGTGTCGCGAAGCAGGGGGTGGTCGATCGTGAAGCCCACCGTATAGGTGACGATGTTCTGGGGCCCCGGTAGATCGGGCCGGAGATCGTTGTTGTAGATCTGGTAGGCCACGTCATCCAGCCAGTCGGTTCCGAGGGACTGGTACGGGGGGCTGTCGGTGCGACCGCTGTACGGGTCGGGAACCTCGTTGGTGTCGCCGTCCGCGTTCCCGATCGCGCAGACGAAGTCTGCCGTGCCGGGCCCGTTGCTGAAGTCGTCCCTTGTCGGCTCCCCGTCGGTCAGGATCACGACGAAGTTCTTTCGGCAGGCGGCGTCCTCCATCGGGTTGGAGGGGTCGATCGCACCGGAAGCCAGGCAGCTGCCCACGGACGCGTCGCCGGACATGTACTCGGCGATGTCGACCAGCGTCTCGGCCAGCGGCGTCCAGCCCGAGGGCTCGATATCTTCTACCTCGTCGATGAGGGAGGCCCTGTTGCCGCTCGCGATCGGCTCGGTGATCACCCCGCCGTCGGGATCACCACCCGAGGCGAAGTTCGTGAGTCCGAAGCGGACGTTCTCTCTCATCGCAGGAGGATTGATCAGGTCGATCAGCTCCAGCAGCGCGTTCCTGGCCGTGTCGATCCGGTCCGCCATCGGGATTGTCGGGGTGTTGCCGTCGACGATCTCCTGGAAGAGCCAGCCCAGGTAGTTCCGCGACCAGCTGGTGTTGCCCCCGCTCGTGATGTCCGGCAGGTCGAAGCGATACCGGCCCCCTTGCAGGGAGCAGTCCCAGCCGACCGGGGCAGCGGCGCAGCCCCCGGGGATCGCACTGCTCGCACAGTTCACGTCCTGTCCGGAGCGCCGCCGGTTACCGTTGTCCGGGCAGCGATCGAGCGCGTCTCCACTTCCCTGGCAGAGTCCCTCCGAGCCGTCGATCGCAGGGACCGCCCCGATGTTGCACTCACTCCCTACGCTACCCAGGTCGTGGAACCGCTTTGGATCGAAGTCGTCGTGCCACATCGCGTGTGCCATCGAGCCGGAGTTGTCGAGCAGGATCATGACGTTTGGAGGGACAGCACTGGTGACGACGTCGAGGTCCGACTGGGCGTATGCGTGCGCAGGCATCAAGGTAAGCACGAGCGCGAGGAGCAGGCTTTTCATCGGTAGGTGTCCGCTCCCTCGCTGACGCGGTACTGCGCCTGGAGCTCGGCGCGTCCCCCTACGGGATCCGTCGCGACGACGTCTGCCCGGTAGATGCCAAACGAGAAGGTGTTGCCTGCATTGACGTTCAGCTGGTCGCCTTCGCGACGGGTACGGCCCACGAGACGGATCTCCTGCGGGACGGCGTTGTCGCTCGTCCCCGTCCGCACCCTCGTGTAGAGGCCCGCCCTCCCCTGCACGAACTGGGTCTCATCGAGCGCGGTCGTATCGGGGTACTGCGCGTTGCCCTGGTCGAGCTGCCCCGAGACGAGGCTGAACGCGCCGTCGGCGGCGAAGAAGGTCCGCAGCTTGCGCGCGGAGCGCCCGCCGGCCGACGCCTCGCCGTGCGCGCTCTGGAGCGCGGCGAGACCGATTGCGGAGAGCAGGAGAAGCAGGATTACGGTGATGAGGAGAGCGATCCCCGCCTCACCGCGGCCTCGGAGTCTTACGTGTTCCCTGATCTCTACTTGCAGCGGGTGCGGCTGCCAAGGCGCGAGCATGATTGCCCCCATTGGCAGCCGTTCGACCCGGCCTCGCGCGCAGCGCAAGGGATGGGCACTGGCTTTGCGTCACCGCCTCTCGGCGGTTTGCCTTTTCCTGAGGAGCGGGCGGTGTAACGCCACCCGTCTCGGTTGTGATTCTCCCAGCGAGCCGCGACTTCGCTGAAGCCTCGGCTCATGAGCACCTATTCGGTGACAGCTGCGCGGATCTTTAGCCAGGACGCGACAGCCGAGACCAACACTCGGTTCGTTGCAACCATCATGCTGGCATCGACCCGTGCATGGGGCCCGATCGAGAAGCCGATCTTTTAGCTCGGCTCGCCTGCCAGGGGTGTCAGGCGCTGTGCAACCTCTGCGGCACTGCCACAGCGCAGCTCCGGCTGCTTCTCGAGCATGTCGAGGATCAGCGAAGCGAGGGCAGCGGGCACGTTCGCAGACCGGGAGCGCGGGTCCGGCGGCGGCGTGTGGCGGTGGTGGTAGGGGACGTCCCCGTCGGGAAAGGGGACGGAGCCCGTCAGCAGCTCGAACAGCGTGACACCGAGCGCGTAGATGTCGGCCCGTGCACTCACTCCCTTCCCACTGATCTGCTCGGGTGCCATGTAGTAGGGCGTGCCCCCGATCACGGTCGTGGAGCGCCGGACCTCCTCGATCATCTTGGCCAGGCCGAAGTCCATGATCTTGAGGACCTTGTCATTGGTCCAGAACAGGTTCCCTGACTTGATGTCGCGATGGACGATTCCGCGGCCATGCGCGTACTCGAGTCCAGCCGCGATCTGGAGACCAAGCCGGGCACACACCTGAGCGCTGACGGGGCCGCTCTCCCGCAGGATCTTGTTCACCGGAGACCCCTCGAGCAGCTCCATGGTGATGAAGAACTTGCCGTACTCCTCGTCCGCGTCGAACAGCGTGACGATGTTCTGATGGTTCAGTGCCGCCGCGGCCCGTGCTTCGCGGAGAAAGAGCTCAGCGGCGGTGGGGTGATCTCGGAGGTTCTCGGGCAGCTGCTTGAGGGCCACGAGACGACCGAGCCTGCGGTCCCGAGCCTTGAACACGACGCCCATGCCGCCGCGCCCGATCTGCTCGAGGATGTCGTAGCGACTCCCGGAATCCGTCACGCGCACGGGATCCACGACGGTCTCTCCTGGATCGTCAGAGGTCCGCTCGGCGGAGAGCTTCTTCCGCAGGGTCTCGATGCGTGTGGTGAGGTTGGGATAGTCGGGCTTGCTCTCCTGGAGCTGTTGGAGCACCTCGAGGGAACGCTCGTCGTCGCCGTTTCTCCCGAGCAGCTCGGCGAGGCGCGATCGGAGCTCGGCAGCGCGGTCCTCGTCTCGGATACCAGTAATGCCGAGCTCGAGCTTCGCTGTTGCCTCGTCGAGCTGACCGGCGCACTCGAACAGGTCCGCCAGCATCAAGCAGGCATCGAAGTAGGCCGAGTCGTGGGGCTGCACCTGCTCGAGCAGCCTCATCGCCTCGTCCTGGCTCCCGGCTTCCCCCGCTTGGCGAAACAGGGTCGCCGCGCCCACGAAGTCGGAGACGGAGGCCCGCAGTCGGCCCGCGTCCTGGTAGAGACCCGCGGTCTGGTAGTGGTCGGCAGCGCGTTCGGCCTCGCCGCTCTGCTCGTGGAAACGTGCGAGGAGCGTGTGCGCGAGCGGCTCCTGACCCTCTCGCTCGAGCGCCTGTGCGGCTGCCTCGAGCTCGCCGAGCAGGTACGGCTCGATCGCTGGCGGGCAGCCCTTGAAGACGATGCCCTCGGCACCGGAGAGCTCGATGGTGAAAGACCGGTGTTCATGACTCTCGATGTCGACGTCGAGCTCTCCCACCCGGTCGCGACTCCCGGCGGCGACGCGGTGCTTGCCGATGGGCAGCTCCAGGCGAGCCGTTCCCCCGCGCGCATACCGAAGGCTCTCGGGAAGTCCCATGACCGCGACAGATGCGTCCGGAACCGGCTTGCCGTCCCACAGCACCTTCACGTCGAGCGGACAGCCCTGAGGTCGGAGGTCGAAGTCGAGTCGAACGGTCTCCCCTCGTCTCACGTCGATGCAGCGCGTGTCGACATGCTCTCGCATTACGCTGCCCCCGGCATCCGGGCTCTGCAGCGTTCCTTCCAGGCGAATCCAATAGCTTCGCGGTCGCAGGCGCGAGAACTCCGTCTCACGCGCGACCATGCAGTGCAGGGTTGGGGTCGATGCGCGCCGGTGACGCGTGTCGCGCGCGCCACGCTGCGAGCGCTCGAGGCTGGGCCTCTTCTTGGTCAGCTCGACACTGAAGCTGCCGCGCAGCTCCGACGGGTACTCGACGCAGACAATGAGGTCACCCGGCCGACGCAGCACGCGCAGCGCTCCGAGAAGCGCCAGGAATGCCGTCGCCAGGGCGAGTCCGATCCAGGTGCCGGAGAGCGACGCTGCCCAGACGCGAAACTGCGCGAGCCCGGGGCGCCAGCCTCTTGGCACCGAGTCCCCGGCGTCGCGCAGTGAGCTCTCGAGCAGGCCCGCCCAGCTGTCGTAGGTGTCGGGTACCACCGGCCGGCGACGCGGTGCTGCAGGCGCTACCGGCATCGACGCCGCCGAACGCTGCGCGTCCTGGAGCTGGGCGGGCGCAGCTTCGGCTGCCGGGTCGGGCTCCCGGCCCTCGTCCTCCGCCTGGGAAAGGCCGTCCGGCTCCGCGTCGGCTGCCTCCGGCAGCGTCGGCTCGGAGTCGCTCGCCGTCGTCAGCAGCGGGCTCCCTGGGAGCGTCGGTCCGGGTCCCCGCTCGAGCTCGATAGGCTCGGTGTCCCCGCCGGCGGAGGGCTCCGGTGCTCCCGTCTCCAGGGGCGACGGGCCTGGCGCCTCGAGCGTCCCGGCGGTACCTCCGGCCGTCCCGGGGCCTGGGGAGGGAGTCTCTCCTCGGGCGAGGGGAGCCGCCGCAAGGAAGGCGGCGGCAAGCGCGCTGAGCGCCGGTCTTGAAGCAGTCCGAAGGCGCACGTCCCCTGGCTTTTCGGCTTTCGGAGCCCGCATCTGAGGCTCCAGGTAAGTCGAGGGGGGCGCCTCTTTGGGCGCCGGAGACGGCGGGGTCTGGCTAGCTCCTGAGCTTGTCCATGCGGATCGCGGGGTCCAGATTCGGGTCGTGCACGAAGCGGACGCTGCGCACGTCCTCCTGGAGCTGGAGCTCGTGGGGCCCGAGCTTGATCACCACCCCGGGATGAGCCACCCCCGTGATGTCGATCCTGGCGTCCGGGAGCAGGTCCGCGTAGGTGCCGATCACGCGGATGCGCCCGGCCGTGCTGAGGGATTTCACCCCATCCTCGAGGGGAGAGCTGTGGTCCTGGATCGGCCCGATGGCGATGACCGTGCGCGTGCTCAGCTTCGAGCCGACGTTGCCCAGGACGATGGTCTCGGCCGCTCGCAGCTCGCCGCCCACGACGGAGCCCTGGTTCGCGCCGATGACAATCTTCCGCGCGGTGACCCGCGTCTTGATGGCGTTCGAGGCGATCGAGAGGGTCCCCCCGCTGCGCAGATCTGCACCGTCCGCGTGGTTGCAAGCCAGGTCGCCGCCTGCCACGACAAAGGTCCCCTCCGAGCCGATCACGCCGCCGCCGATCGTTACGCTCCCGTTGGCCCGAACGGTCCCGCCATCGACCATCCCGTTGACGACCACGTCTCCCGTCGCCGAGGCGGAAGCGTTGCGCGCCACATCGCCCGTGATCTGAAGCGCCCCCTCCATCTGGAGATCGCCGGACTTGAGGTCCACGTCGCGGTTGTGCTGGAAGCTGGACGTGACCGAGAGCGTCGCGCCCTCGGGGTAGGAGACGATGCCGGCCACAGTCGCGCGGATCTCGCCTGACTCACTGTCGAGCTCCACGCCCTCGCCCAGGCAGGGCAACGGATCGCGCGGTGTGTCGGCCGGCAGCTCGCGACCCTCCACGCTGCGGCCCGTATGTGACTCGCCTGGCGGAGTGTAGACGCCAAGCAGATCGCCGGCCTCCAAGGGCACCAGGAGGCCGCGGTCGCGAAAGTCGAGGGTCCCATCCTCGCGCAGCCGGCCCGCCAGCACGTTGATGTTGAACTTGAGCTCGAGCACGCCGTCAGCCCCAGAGACGGGCGCCGTGCCCTGGGCCAGGACCAGCTCCTGGATCGCAAAGTCCGGGTCCTGCAGGCAGACGCCGAGCTGCGCGCAGGCCTCCTCGTCGATGCCGAACACCACGCCCTCGTCGCGCAGTGCCTCGTCCAGAGCGCTGCGATCAGTGGGCGGGCCGGGCAGAACTTCAGCCTGCGCCTCGACCTCGCCGGGCATGATATCGATCGTGATGCGTTCGGACGCCATCCGCTCCGTTGAGATTCCCCCTCTGTACCTCTTATCGGCCGTCGGACCTGGCTATTCAATCTCGAGGCAGAAAGTCGCGCCAGGAGAGCCAGCCTCGAGCCGTGACCCGGAGTTAGGCCATCCGTTGCAGGTCTTTTGGGACCCGGGCCGCGGGCGTCCGCGGCCCACCCATCTCCCCTCAGGCCTACGGCCTTCGCTGCGCGCACCGCGTTCCGCGGCGCTTGCATGGCTGCCAAGTCCCACAGGCGGGAATCTCAACTTGGGGACGGTCCTTAATCTTAACTTCCTTGGCCGAAGTCGGAACTTCTGGTCACCGAGGTGGGACTCTTGGGCACTTTCGTTCGTATACGCGTCGCTGAGGTCGTCTCACGCGGAATAAGTTCAGACTAAGGACCCGCGCGCCGCTTTCGCGCGTCTGCAGCGGTAGGACACGTGGATGTCACCTGTCTTGCTTTGCGTACTCCGTTCGGTGTCAACCGTCGGGGGGGTGGGGGTCGGATCGCTGTAGTGCGGGGCTCGTGACGTCGCTGGTTGGATTCCGTACCCTCCCTCGCACGCCAAACGACATGCAGGACCTACCTCACCGATACCGGCTCGAGGCGATGGGGCGCTCGGACGGTAACGTCGTTCTCTCGGCACAGGGGCTGCCCTCTCTCGAGAGCGCGCCACCGGCCGAGTTCGACGGTCCCGGTGACCTATGGTCGCCGGAGTCGCTGCTGCTTGCCGCTGTCGCAGACTGCTTCGTGCTGTCGTTCCGCACGCTTGCCACAAACTCGTCGCTCGAATGGACGAGCCTTCGCTGCGCGGCGGAGGGGATTCTCGATCGAGCGGAGGGCGGCATGCGCTTCACGGAGATCCGCCTGCACGCCGAGCTCGAGCTCGACCCAGGCCAGAAACGCGACCGCGCCCAACGGCTGCTCGAGCGAGCCGAGAAGCTCTGTCTGGTCTCCAACTCGCTCGTGACTCCGGTCGAGCTCGAGACAGAGATCAGAGAGAGCGCGTAGGAGGCTCGGCGAAGCGTGTCGGACGTGCCCTTTGCCATTCTCAACGAGGACGGGAGCTGCCCTGAAGAGTACCGCGAGCTGATCGACGACGGCGATCTCCTTCGGATCCTGGATACGCTTGCGCTGAACCGAGTCATGGACCGGCGTTTCCTCATGCTCCAGCGCCAGGGTCGTCTCGGCTTCTACATGACGAGCACCGGTGAAGAGGCCACTACGATCGGGGCCGCCTACTGTCTGCGCCAGGACGATCCAATCTTTCTCAGCTATCGGGAGCTCGGCTCGCTGCTCTGGCGCGGCGTCCCCCTGCCGTTGTTGATGAACCAGCTGATCGGAAACAGCCGGGACCTGTGCCAGGGCCGCCAGATGCCGATCCACTTCTGTTTCCGCGAGTGGAGCATCCCGTCGGTGAGCAGCCCGGTCGGTACGCAGCTTCCGCACGCCTGCGGCTACGCCTACGCGGCGCGCATCAAGAGAACCGGTCAGGTAGCCCTGGCCTTCCTCGGCGAGGGGACGGCGTCAGAAGGGGACTTCCACACTGCAGTGAACTTCAGCGGTGTGTTCAACGCTCCCGCAGTCTTCGTGATCCGGAACAACGGCTACGCCATCTCCACTCCCGAGTCGGTTCAGACGGCGGCGCGCAGTCTCGCGGTACGCGGCGAGGGCTACGGCGTTCCCGGAATCCAGGTGGACGGCAACGACTTTCTTGCCGTGATCCACGCGATCGGTCAGGCGGTGGGACGCGCGCGCTCGGGCGCAGGCCCTAGCCTGATCGAGGCGCAGACGTACAGGATCGGCGCCCACTCGACGGCCGACGACCCATCGGCCTACCGCTCGGAGGAGGAGGCCGAGCGCTGGCAGCAGCTCGATCCCGAGCTGCGCCTGCAGCGCCACGCGCAGTGGCGGGGCATCTGGGACAGCTCGCGCGGACAGGAGGCGACCGCCAGGTGGGAGGAGCGCATCACCGCGCTCATCAAGGAGTGTGAGCCGTGGCCGCCCCCACCGCTGGAGTCGCTATTCGAAGGAGTGACCGAGGAGCTCACGCCACAGCTCGAGGAGCAGCGCGCCGCCTACCTGCGCTTCTGGAACGCGCAGACCGGTGAGACGCACGACGTTCCCTAGAGATCTCACATGGCCGAGACCAAGCAGCAGAACCTGATCCAGGCCTTGAACGACGCTCTCGACCTGTATCTGGAGCGAGAGAAGTCGGCAGTCGTGCTCGGCGAGGACGTGGGTCTGTTCGGCGGCGTCTTCCGCGTGACCTCGGGCCTGCAGGAGAAGTATGGCTCGGAGCGCGTCTTCGACACGCCGCTCGCCGAGGCCGGCATCGTCGGAATGGCTGTTGGCATGGCGCTGGCGGGCCTCCGGCCCGTCGTGGAGATCCAGTTCGTCGACTTCATCTTTCCGGCGTTCGACCAGATCGTGAACGAGCTCGCCAAGTACCGCTATCGCTCCGGCGGGCAGTACACGCCAAAGGTCGTGATTCGCGCCCCCTACGGCGGAGGCATCCGCGGGGGGCTCTACCACTCGCAGAGCCCGGAGGCGTACTTCGCGCACACGCCTGGCCTGCGAGTCGTGATTCCGTCCGGAGCCAGACAGGCCAAGGGTCTGCTGCTCGCCGCGCTGGAGTGTCCGGACCCCGTGATCTTCCTCGAGCCCAAGCGCATCTACCGCGCTAGTCGCGGTGACGTGCCGACCGAGTACTACACGCTGCCGCTGGATCGCGCGGAAGTCGTGCGTCCGGGCGTCGATGCGACGCTCGTCGCGTACGGTGCCATGCTCCCCGTAGCGCAGGATGCGGCGATGCGTGCCGAGGGTGAGGGCTACGACGTAGAGCTGATCGACCTGGTAAGCGTGGCCCCCTACGACATCGAGACGGTGCTGCGATCCGTGGAGAAGACCGGCCGCCTGCTCGTCGCCCACGAGGCTCCTAGCACCTGCGGCTTCGGGGCAGAGCTGCTCGCGGCCGTGCAGGAGCGCGCGTTCACTCGGCTCGAGGCACCACTTCGCCGCGTGACCGGGCTCGACACTCCGTTCCCCTACACGCTCGAGGATCACTACCTCCCCAATGCAGACCGGATCCTCTTCGAACTCAGGGAGGTCATCGAGTACTAGCCATGGTTCGCTTCGAACTGCCGGACATAGGAGAGGGTGTCGTCGAGGCGGAGATTCTGGACTGGAAGGTGCAGGAGGGCGAGCTCGTCAAGGACGATCAGATCCTGGTCGAGCTCCTGACCGACAAGGCCGAGATCGAGATCCCCTCCCCGTACTCGGGCCGCGTCCAGCGGATCTGCTTCCAGGTCGGAGAGATCGCACCCGTCGGGGCAGTCCTGATCGAGATCGACGAGGACGGATCCGGTCACGGGGTCGCAGTGCCGACTCCGACGAGCTCCGCGAAGCCGGTGGAGACAGCGGCAGCACCCGCTAGCGGGTCAGCCCATCCGCCCGCCCTGCCCGAGCGGCCACGCTCGCAGCAGAAAGCCAGCGAGCGTCCGGAAAGAGAGAGCGTCGACGCCGTCCCGGCAGTGCGCGACCTGGCGCGCCGTCTCGACGTCGACCTGGACAGGGTGCAGGGCTCCGGTCCGGGCGGTCGCATCATGCGCCGCGACGTGGAACGCGCCCAGCGGGGAGGCGACCGGATCGAGGACGTCGAGCAGGGTCCCGCTTCGGTCGAGACGACGACGGATCCCGAGGACTGGGAGCGACGACCGTTTCGGGGCTTGCGCCGCGCCATCGCTCGCAGGATGGTCCAGGCCCGACGCACGGCCGCACACTTCACGTACGTGGAGGAGGTCGATCTGACGGACCTGCTCGCGGCGTCCGAGCGGGTGGCGGAGAGCAGCCCGCGCTCCCCGCTCCCGTTCATCGCGCACGCGACGCTGCGCAGCCTGGCGCGCAGCCCCGTCCTGAACGCAAGCATCGACGATGAGCGCGAGGAGATGATTTTCAAAGCCGTGGTCCATCTCGGCATCGCGACCGCGACGGACGACGGCCTGGTCGTGCCGGTGATCCACGAGGCCGCCCGGTTCTCGGTAGCCGAGCTGGCCGAAGAGATCGACGCCCTGGCGCGCAAGGCACGGGAGGGTCGCCTGACACCGGGGGAGCTGCGCGGGAGTACATTCACCATCACGTCGCTGGGAAAGCTCGGAGGCGTCATGTCGACCCCGATCCTGAACTACCCCGAGGTCGCCATTCTCGGCGTCGGCGCGCTGCGCTCCGTACCCGTGTTGCGCGGCAGCGAGCTCGAGGCTCGCAGCGTGCTGAACCTCTCGATCAGCGTCGATCATCGCATCACCGACGGTCTCGAGGCCGCACGCTTCGTCGCGGACCTGAAGGCAAAGCTGGAGGGCGTCGACTTCCCCGGGTTTGCAGCCAGCAGGAGCCAGGCATGACAGACGGGGATCTACTCGAGCTCGAGCTGGGTCAGAAGCTGCGGAGGATTCGCGAAGATCGAGGCCTCGCGCTCTCGCAGCTGGCGCAGGGGTCCGGTCTTTCCGAGGAGCAGCTCGGGGCGTTCGAGGAGAGCCGGGCCGTGCCCGCGATCGGGGAGCTCTCGAAGATCGCTTCGACTCTGGATGTGAGCCTGGGTCACTTCTTCCAGCGCTCCATTCCGGAGCGGCGCGTCGAGGTGGTGCGCTCCGCGGATCGCTGGACCGTACAGCCGCAGAGCGAGGCGGCCCGGACACTGAACTACCGCTATCAGGCCCTCTCCTACAGCCTGACCGACAAGCTGATGGCTCCCTTTCTCGTCGAGATCCCACCGGACGATTCCCGCCAGGCGCCCACCTCCGTTCACGATGGCGAGGAGTTCCTGTTCGTGCTGAGCGGGCAGCTCGATGTCGCCATCGGTGGGGACGTCCATCGGCTGGCCCCGGGAGACTCGATCTACTTCGACTCCAGGCTGGAGCACTCCCTGCGCGCGGCGGAGGGAGCCGCGGTCAGGGTCGTGGCGTGCGTCGCCGAGGAGCGAAGACCCGGACTGGAGAATCCGCTACACCGCTCCTTCGCCGGACATTAGGAAGAGGGCGCGGCTCAGTTCGGGAGGGGCTCCGGACTCGCGGGCGGCGGCGACGGGGGAGGCGAGAAGTTCTGCTCCTTCTCCTTGCGTTCCTCCAGGAGCTCCTCCTCGATTGGCTGCAGCGCCCCGGTCTTCTCCGCGGAAACTCGCTGCCGATCGCGTCCCGCGACGTAGGCCGTCACCACCACGACGGTCTCCGTGGTGACGCTGACCTCTTCGCGCTTCGAGAACAGAAGGCCGAGCAGCGGCAGGTCCATCAAGAACGGCACACCGGATCGACTCTGCGTCACGGTATCCTTGAGCAGCCCGCCGATGAAGATCTTCTCGCCGTCGGCGACCAGGAGCGTCGTCGTCACCTCCGCCGTCCTCTGATTCGGAAGACCGTCGCTGATCGTCCCCGTGCTGACCTCGGGGTGGATGTCGAGCCGAATCCGGCCCAGCTGATCGACCGAGGCTCGGAAGCGGAGAATGACGCCGGACTCCAGGAACTCGACGCTCTCTGTCGTGACCTCGTTGATCGTCGTGGTCACGCGGAACCCGAGCCTGTCCGCGATCAAGACCTCCGCCTCCTCGTGCTCCAGCGCGAGCAGACTCGGAGTCGAGAGCGTTCGCACCCGACCCTTCTCGGCGAGCGCGTTGAGAGCGCCCTCGAAGCTCGGCGAGATCACCTCCAGGAAGAAGCCGGACGTCCCTGTCGAGGTCTGGCCCCGAACTCCGAAGGTGCCTGAGCCATCATCGTGGGTGACGAGCTGCGCCCAGTCGACTCCGTACAGGTCGTTCTCGTCGAGCGTGATCTCGAGGATCTTCGCCTCGATCAGGATCTGCTCCGGCTCGCGATCGATCTCGGCCACCATGCGCTCCATGCGGAGCACGAAGTCGGGCAGGTCCTCGACGACGAGCATGCGGCGGTCGGGAAATACCGTGATCTCCCCGTAGCGCGATTGGTGCTTGGCAAGGATGTCCGAGATCGCCTGCGGATCCGAGTATTCCACTTTCAACGTGCGGACGATGGTGTTCCCGTTGGCCGAGTCCTGACCCGCCTCCTCACGCGTCATGATCATCCAGGAAAGCCTCCTGCGCTCCGCAACGTAGCCCGCAGCCTCGGCAATGGAGCGCATGGCCTGATCCAGGCTGACGTTGAACAGTGTTACCGAGATCGAGCCCGCTACGCCCTTTCCGATCAAAACGCTCACCTGTTCCTTGCGCGAGAGCATCTCGTACACCTCGGCGATGGCGGTGTCGCGGGCAATGATGGAGATGGGACGACCCCCTCCTCCGGAGATCTCGACAGGGGACGCAGCCCATGACTGGGGCGCACAGCACGCCGCGAGCAGGATCCAGCCGAGCACACGCGAGCTGCAGCGCATCATGGCTCAGGCTCGAACGGCGGCACCACGGCGAATACGACGCGCTCGCCGTCCTTTGAGAAGGCGGCCGTCCACTCCCGAACCTCGAGCAGGCGGTAGCCGTGAGTCTCGTCTCCCAGCTTCAGCACCACGCCGCCGAGGTTCGCAAGCGAGCTCTCTCCGGCCACCAGGGTCGCCTTTAGCCAGGGACTCCAGCTCGCCGAGGCCAGGTTGCTGCGCCGGGAGGACACGTCTCCAGTCAGCGAGGGTCGGTCGAACGGGTCGAAGCGGGGGCTCGGTCCGCGCTCTCCGTTGCCGAAGGACTCGGTCGCCGCACTGACAGCGAGGCAGACAAGCGCGAGCGCGAGCCGGAACGTCCTCATTCTCGTTGCTCACGAGCCCGGTACGCGACCAGGCGCAGCTTCATGCCAACCGGCGTTGCATCGCTCCTGCGCTCGAGCTCATAGGAGTTCACCACCATCGGGCGCAGCTCGGCCTCCATGTCCTGCAACCAGTCCCAGAGACGCATGTAGCTGCCCGTGACCTCCACGTCGTAGGGCAGCTCATCGAACATCAAGACTTCTCCGATCGCCAGCGGCCTCACGCCGACAAGCTCGACGCCGTGCCGCACAGAGATCCGGTCGAGCGTCTGGATGACGTACGACTCCATCTCCCTCAACGGCACGCTCGACGGTCCGCCGTAGAGTCGCTGCTGGAGCTCTTCCACCTCCTGTCGGAGACCGGCGAGTGCCACCGCAGCGGGCTCTTCGCGTCCCGTGCGCAGACCGACACTGGCGCCGGCCTGGTGACGCAGAAGTCCTCGATACTCCGAGAGCGGCTGCTTGAGGACGTAGAGGTACGCTGCCGCAATCCCCAGCATGAGCAGCCCGAGCGCTGTCAGGCTCACCGCCTCTGGCCGCAGCTGTCTCGCGAGTCGATCCAACATCACCCGCTACCCCGGCCCTTGACGACGACCGCGAGCTCGAAGCTCACAACCTGAGCCGCAGTCTGTCCGTGCACGCGCGTGCTCACGATCCTCACGTCCTCGACTTCGGGTTGCTCGACCAGCTCCCTCACAAAGCGCGCGAGCGCCGAGTGGCTTGCGGCCTGGGCGCGGATCTCCATATGCGTGTCGAGACGCCAGGTCTTTTCTGTCTCGTCGCTGCCCTCAGGAGGAACAACGATGAAGTAGCCGGTGTTCCGCGCCTCTGTTGCCTCCTCGACCAGCTGCCCCGCGCGGTGGAACGTCCAGCTCAGAAACCAGACCTGGGCATTGAGCGCACGATCCACGGCGAGAAGCGTATGCTTCGCGGAAATCCCCCCCCGTAGCTCGGAGAGGATCGAGAGCTGTTGATCGATGCGGCCTCGTTCGGCCTCGAGGTCCTTGACGCGCGCCATCTGGCTCAGCAGCCCCGTTCTCACGGTCTTGAGCCGGGTGAGCTCGCTCTCCTTCTTGCGAATGCCTTGCACGAGCCCGACCTTTGCTGCGCTCACCAGCACGATGCCCACGACCGCGACGGCCGCGAGCCTGTAAAACGTGCGGCGAAGTTGCTGTACCCGCCGGTAATGCCCGGGGATCAGGTCGATCTCACTCACCGTCGCCGAAGCCCCTCAGCGCGAGACTCGTCGCGAGCGCGATCCCCGAAGCAGCTCCCCCCTGCGCCACGGCGGAGGGACCCTGCCTGCCAGTCACAGCCTGGAGCGGATCCAGGATCCGCACCGGGATCGAAGAGAGCGAGTTCACCAGCCTGTCGACGCCGGGCCAGCGAGCGACGGTCCCGACCAGATAGATCAGATCCACCGATGCCCCCCGCGTCCGCGACGCGGTGTAGACGAGCGCGTTCTCGATCTGCTCGGCCACGGCCGCGAAGCCCGGTGTGAGAATCTCCAGCGCGGTCTCGGCGATCTCGGCCGACGCCCGGTCCAACCCAGCGTAGGGACCGTCGGGGTACACGCCATACTCCGCGAGCAGAGACGCGGCCGGCCCGACAGGAAGATCCGGCGACTTCGCCACCTGCTCGATGGCTCGGTCCAGGCCGAACTCGATCTCGCGATACAGGATCAGCCTTCGCCCCCACAGGACCGTCAGGTGGCTCTTCTCGCGACCGAAGTGGAGGATCATCACGTCCTCCTCCAGGTCCCGAACTGCGAGCCGCGTAACCAGGCGTCGGATCGCCACCGGTGAGATCTCCAACGCCTCCACCTCGAGACCGGCGCGGCGCAAGAGCTCGAGATACTGGATGACAACCTCCTCGCGTACGATCGCAATGAGGGCGGACAGCTCGCTCTGCTTCTCATGGCTGGGCCGGACCGGGAGGTAGTCGACCACCCACTCGTCGAGGGACTCCTGGATCCTCTCCTCGACCAGGGCCAGAATCAGCTCGGGCTCCGAGTCTCGCGGGCCGAGCTCGTAGCTCAGCACCATGAGCTTGACCTGGTCCCCCGGGACGACGGTCACGACCTTCTTGCCGCAAAAGGGCTGGCTTCGCATGGCGCCCGCGACGAGCGCCTTCAGGTCCGCTGGCGCCCGGAGAATCGCTTCGCGATCTACCGGGTATGGACGGGAGATCGAGGCGTGTACCCGCAGACTCTCACGCTCGGCTTCCATCTGCACCATGTGCAGCTGATCTGCGGCCAGATCGAAGCCAATGGGACCGATGCCGGTGTGCACACCACGTCGGGGCCACCTGATGCTCGGGAGCCTCATTGCCCAGGGTTCCGGGCTCCCCCTGTGCCGCGAGTGCTGCAGGTCAGCGTCACGCGCGAGATCCGGATCATGCTCGGCCCGCTCGACTTGCCTTCCTTCGCCTCGTACAGCGCCTTGTCTGCAGCCTGGTATGCCGAGTCAAGGGACACGTCGACGCCGGGGAGGAGCGTCACGAGTCCCACGCTGATCGACACTTCCGGGGCCCCCGGCCTCGCTTCATGAGCGGCAGCCGCCCGAACGTCCTCGATGGACTGGGTCAGCAGCGATTCGGGCTCATCGCCGCTGAGAACGACTCCGAACTCGTCACCGCCCGTTCGGGCGGCGAAGCCCGTCTCGCCGAGGTTCTCCTGGAAGCTCGCGGCCATCCAGCAGAGCACCTCGTCACCATAGATGTGGCCACACAGGTCGTTCATCTGCTTGAAGTTGTCCACGTCGAACAGGGCGAAGTGCATGAGCATTCCGGACTTGTGCACCCGCTCCAGATAGGCGTCGAATTCCGCTTCGAGATAGCGACGATTCCAGGCGCCGGTCAGCGCGTCCTGGTGGCTGAGCATCTCCATCTTCCGGTGCGATTTCTCGAGCTCGAAGCGGGTGCTGATGTCCTGCTTGCGCACGCTCGCGCCGCGGGCCACGAGCGTCAAGCTCACCGTTGCCGCCGCAAACATGAAGAGCTGCAGCGTCCAGAGCTGCTCGGCCTGAAAGCGGTGCCCCATGCTCCAGGTAGAGGACGAGAAGACGGCATAGATCAATAGCGTGACGAGCGAGGCCTCGCGCAGTCCCCACGGCACCATGGGGATCACCATGAACAGGAGGACGACGCTGCTGAAGAGGGCGGCGCCAAAGGCGCCCGTCTGATGGGCGAGCAAGACGAAGGCCGTACCGCTGATGATCAGAAGCGTCATCCCGAGCACATGCAGGCTCTTGATCTCGTTGATTGCTCGAGCAGAGAAGTAGACGTGGACCGACAGCGCCGCGAGGGCGGCACTGGTGTAGAGGTACTGCTTGCCCAGGCCTATCTTGTCGTACACCAGGATCGAGCCGAGCAAGAGCATGAGGAACACCACGCTCATTGCGCGAACACCCGTGCGTGTCTCGTCGACCATGTGCTCTTCGGCGTAGACGCGTAGCTCGCCGCCCTGAAACCGGGTGGTCGACCAGAGCTCCCAGATCTCGTCGAGCAGCTTCATCGCTCTCTCTCGCGGGTTCTCGCGTGCACTTCGTCCCGTAGTGTCAGTATCGGCAACGGGCCCGAGAATCTCGGTGTTTTGCTGGGCAGGGACGCGTCTGTTGCGCAGCGAGGCAGCTCGTCAGCTGCGGCCCCGTCGCGACATTCGGGTCAGCGCCGCCTCGGAACGCGCACGTGCGAGCTGAGAGAGAGCGTACTGCCCTGTGGACCTACGAGCTCGAGAGCAATCAGGACCAGGAGCGCTCGATCATCGGTACCGGGTGGGATCCTCTCGACCCGGAATTGGCTAACGTTCTCTGCGAGCACCAGCTCTGTGTAGTCCGTTCCGTCGAGAGGATTCGGGTTGGGAATGCGCTCCAGCAACGTGGTCCCGCTCAGGCGAAAGACGACGGGATCGAGCCAGTCCTCGTTCGCGATAGCATCTCCATCGTCGTCGGCGAGCGACCCCGAGTCCTCGTCGATGCGGCCGTCGCCATCATCATCGGTGCCGTCCACAGGATCTTCGTCTACGAGCCCGTCCTCGTCGTCATCCCGCGTGCTGCCCTCGTCGGTTGTGCTGTCGTTGTCGTCGTCGACGCCGACGATCCCTGGCGCGCCGTCGTTCGTGGCGTCGTCGCCCAGGTCCTCGTCGACGAGCCCGTCCTTGTCGTTGTCGGCATCGACGAAGCCGTCCCGGTCCCGGTCGAGCGTGGGGTCCAGCAGCACGGCCAGGACGTCGCGGATCGCTTCACTGTAGCCCGTGGCCGCGTTGTCCGGGCCAGGGACGAGCAGCTGCCCCGCGCCGTTCGTCGCCGCGACGATCCTGTCCAGCGCGAAGCGTCCCTGCCGCGTGAGCTGCGTCTGCTCCCGCGTCACGTCCCAGGTCGCCAGCGCTCGTCCAACGACGCCGCTCAGCCCCACCATCAGGATGGCGCTGCCCGCCAGCACAGCGACGAGCTCCAGCAGCGTGAACCCCGAGTGCCTCTGTAGTGGAGGGCTCACTGGGAGACCAGGGTCTCGACCGAGTGGTGGGTCTGGTCGATCACGACCCGCAGGCGGAGGATCCCGGCGTCGGTCCCCGTGGCAGGGTCTGCGTCCCCGTCCGCATCGTCTCCGTCGTGGCGATACAGGTAGACCAGGCGCCGACCGGGTGTCGTGACGGCGTCCGAGTACGCGCTCGGAGCTCCGGCGGCGCTCGTCTCTTCCAGCGCCAGCGCGTAGAAGGGCTGCGCCAGCACGAGCTCCGTCTTGTCGCGCAGCCGAACGTATGCTGCCGTGATCGACTCGTCGACGTCGGCGCTGAGCATGCCGGCTCGCAGGGCGTCGAGCGCCGGCAGGAGCGCCACCGTGAGGACCAACGTGCCGATGATGACCTCCACGTAGGAGAAGCCGGCCTGTCGGCCGCGATCCACTACCGGGTCCTCACCAGCCCGGATAGCGGCGCGATCGAAACCATTGCGAGCAAACCGTCCAGGCCGAAGGTCACGCGGCCACTGTCCATGAGAGTGAGGTCGAGCGGAGAGACCGGAGTCCCCCTGGCGTCGAAGGCTACGGACGCGCGGGGCGTCGAATCCCCTCCAAAACGGAACTCCACGCTCGTGATTCCGCCGTCCGGCGTGAACGATCGGCTCCTGAGGCTGATGTCGAAGAGCTGCTTGTCGACAGGGTGGGCCACTACGTACTCCTCGACGGCTGGAAGGCTGCTGACGTCGAGCCGATAGACGCGGATCCGCTGCTGCGCGCTGTCGATGCGAGCTCCGTGGTATTGCCCGCTCCGAACGGCCTCGCTGCGGGCAAAGCGCAGAGCGCCAGCGACCTCGGAGGTCGCGAGATCGATGCGTACCTCGTCATTGACCGAAGTCGAGCGCCCCACTACGACGAGGCCTGCGGTGGCCATCACGAGGGCGACTACGAGCAGCTCCGCGATCGAGAGTCCTGCTGGCCGCATCCAGCACGAGCGTCCGCACCTCGGGCGCAGGCTCCTCTCGGGTCTAGCGAGCTTCCCAGGTGCCGTGGTTGACGATGATCTTTCCCGTGGCGGTGTCGTACTTCCAGCCTCCGGGATCCCCGTTGTCCGCCGTCATGTTCAGGCTTCCGGCACTGATGAGCACGATCGCCCGAGAGTTGGTCATCGGCTCTTTCGGCACCTGCGGGAGCTTGAGGTAGGGACCGTAGGTATGTGTCGCATCCTTGGTGTCTCTGGAGTCCCCGTCTGCATCCGTATACAGCGACAGCTGGGTGATGAAGGTGGCTTCGGTGTCCGCGGCGCTCTTTCCATCGGGAAGGGCGGCCGGATACTCACCATGCTGCGCGAAGTACAGGTCGAGGACGTCACGAATGTTCGCGAGCGTGCTGTCCAGCGCAGCCTCCTTCGCGTCATCGGTCGACGTGGCAAACTGGGGTACGACGATCGCCGCCAGAATTGCCAGGATGATCACCACGATCAGTAGCTCCACGAGCGTAAACCCGCCTCGCTGGTGGTTGCGGCTGAGAGGTCCCTTCGCCATTTTCCGCTCCGTTTCAGGTTGGAGTCTCATCTGCCTATCGACCCGCCGGGATAGCCGCTTTAGACGCACCAGGTAGAGGGCTAGCCTACGGCTCGAGAGAGCTGGAAGATCGGCAGGATCAGAGAGCTGACGAGGAGCCCGACCACCGCTCCCATCACGAGAAGCATCGCAGGCTCCGCGATCTTCGAGACGAGGGCGAGCTTCCTGCGCCATTCCCTCTCGTAGAAGTCCGCCACACGTCCCATGACGAGCGCCAGGTTCCCCGTCTCCTCACCGGTCGCGACCATCTCCGGCACGAGTGGGGGAAGGAGCTGCTGATCGAGCCCCGACGCGATGCGACCGCCTTCGCTCACCCGAGTCTCGAGCCTCTCGATGAAGCGCTCGAAGGACGGACTGCGGGCGACGTCCCGACAAGCGCGCAAGGCATCCAGAAGCCCCACACCGTTTCCGATGGACAGGCTCATGACGCGCATGAACTGCACCACGTTCAGCTGCACCACGATGTCTCGAAGCAAGGGCACCCGGAGCACGACACGGTCCACTGCGGCGGCGCCCTCGGGGCGAGACACCCATTGCCAGAAGACGAGAACTGCCCCTGCAAGGCCTCCCAGCAGGAACGGCCAGTAGCTTCCCAACCCCTCGCTCACCCACATCAGACCGCGCGTCGTGAGCGGTAGCTGGTCCTGGATGCTCGCAAAGAGCTCCGCAAACTTCGGAAAGACCACGAGCAGGACAAAGGCGACCACCGCCGTGGAGAACACGGCGAGGAAGGCCGGGTAGGAGAGCGCGGCCACCAAGGTCGAGTTCAGCTCCTGGCGCTTCTCGTCCATCTCCTTCAAGCGCTCGAGAACCTCGGGCAGGAACCCGCCCTGCTCGCCCGCAGCCACCAGATTGACGTAGGTGCTGTTGAAGGTCTCCGGCTGTCTCGCCAGAGCCTGAGAAAGCGACAGGCCTTCGGAGACACCTATCCGGAGCTCTCGAATCATCCGCCTTACCGAGGCAGAGGCCTGTCGCTCGAGTGTTTCCAGGCTCGAGTGCAGGGGGATGCCGGCCTCGATCAACAATGCGAGCCGCTCCGTGAAGAACATCAGGGCCTTGCCCCGTACCCGCGGTGAGCGAGCGAACCACTCTCCTAGCCGAAGCCCTACACCCTGGGCTCCGACGCGCGAGGCGCGTTGTATCTCGATGGGCATCCTGTCCGATTCAGCCGACGGCTCGGATCACTTCCTCGAGCGTCGTCTCCCCCTTCATGGCGCGTTCCATCCCGTCATCGCGAAGCGTCATGATCTCCCGCTCCCGCACGTAGGCGTCCAGGCTGTCGCGGGAGGGATTGGAGACGATCAAGCGCTGGAGGTCCGCGTCACAGCGCACGAGCTCGTGAATGGCAATGCGGCCCTTGTAGCCCGAGTCGTAGCAGACCGAGCAGCCCCTGCCCCGCGTCAGTCGGCGACTCTTGGCCGCGTCGATGCCGTGCTCCTTGAGGGTCTCCTTTGGCACGACATAGGACGTTCGACACTCGGCGCACACGGTTCGCACGAGACGCTGCGCCATCACTCCCACGAGCGCCGACGACAGCAGGTACGGCTCGATCCCCATGTCCAGCAGTCGGGTCACGGCTCCGAGGCTGTCGTTCGTGTGCAGCGTCGAAAGCACCAGGTACCCCGTGAGCGCTGCCTGTACGGCGATCTCCGCGGTCTCGTGCTCGCGGATCTCCCCAACCATGACGATGTCGGGGTCCTGGCGCAGTATGTGCTTCAGCATCTTTGCGAAGGAGAGCCCGATCCCCTCGTTGATCTGGTTCTGGTTGATCCCGTCAACCTGGTACTCCACCGGATCCTCGATCGTGATCAGGTTTCGCTCGGAGCTGTTCACGTGATTCAGCCCGGCGTAGAGCGAGGTCGTCTTCCCGCTCCCCGTCGGACCGGTGGCCAGGATGAGCCCATAGCTCGCACCCAGCAGGCTCTTGTAGGTGTCGCGATTCGGCTCGGTCATGCCCAGGCGGTCGATCTCGAGGATTGCGTTGTCCTTGTCGAGAACGCGCAGGACAATCTTCTCTCCGAAGATCCCGGGAAGCGAGCTGAAGCGCAGGTCGACGAGTCGACCTCGGGTGACGACCTGGATCCGACCGTCCTGCGGAAGGCGCCGCTCGGCGATGTCGAGGTTCGCCATCACCTTGAGCCGCGACACGAGCGCGGGATGCACCTCCATGGGCGGAGCCATGATCGTGTACAGCGCGCCATCGACACGCAGTCGGATCCGGCACATGGTGCGCGAGGACTCGATGTGGATGTCGCTCGCGCCGTCGCCGACGGCCCGCTGGATCACTCCGTTGATGAGATTGATGACCGGGCTCCCGCCGGCCATCTCGTCGATGCCCTCCTGGTCCGCGGATGCATGGCTCTCGACGAGCTCCAGATCATCGCCCAGGTCGCCCAGGTACTCGGACAAGTCGTTCCGCTCGGCATGCGCCTCCGCGATCGCGTTCTGGATCTCGTCCGTACAGGCCAGGACCGGCCTCACCTTGAAGCCCGTCAGATCCTCGACGGAATCGATGACGGGCACAGCCTGGGGATCTGACGTCGCCAGGTACAGGATCCCCTTGACCTTGAACAGGGGCATGACCTTGAGGCGGCGCGCGATCTCCGCATCGATGAGGCAAGCAGCCTCGGGGTCGTAGAGGCCGGAGCGCAGCCATGCAAACGGGACGCCGAGCTGGGCACCCAGGGCCTCCAGCAGGTCCTTCTCCGCGACCCAGCCCTTGTCCACTAGGATCTGAGCGAGCCGCTCGCCCGACTTCTTCTGGTCGTCGAGGGCGCGCGTGATGATGTCCTCGGTGACGAGCCCGTTCTCCACCAGGAACTCGCCGAGTCGGCGACCCCGTCCTCCCCACTGGCGCGACGGCCCCGCGCGAGCCTGCGTGATCTGCCCGTCGACGGAGGCGATGTGTTCCGAGAGCCGCGTGATTCGGAACACGTCGACCAGCGTCGCATTCGCGTTCGCGACCTTTAGCTCTCCGCCGAGGCGTGCCAGCTGGGTCTGGACGTCGAGGAGCACCTCGAGCGCCTCGCTGTTGACCACCGCGACTCCAGAGAGATCAACGACAAAGCGCTGCTCCCGAGCGGCAATGCACGCGTCGAACGTCTCGCGGAGCTCCGAGACCCTGGACGTCTCGTTGAGGGGTCCTCGGGGGACGAGGAACGTCGTGACGCCGACAACGGAGCGCCCGATCTCGGTCACGCGTCAGGTCGTCCCTGAGACTGCGCGAGCCCCTCGTCGTCAGGCAGGCACGTCATTCCGCCACCGGCGGCGTCATCCGGTCGCCGGCTCCCGCAGCAGAGCCGCCGTCTTGTGAAGCGTGATGGAGAACTCGGACCCGTCGCCGGGAGCGCTCTCGGCGCTGATCTCGCCGCCGTGGAGCTCCACGATCTGCTTGGCGAGAGTCAGACCCAGGCCGTGACCATCGATGCTCCGAGACTTGTGGGTGTCCGAGCGGAAGAACTTCTCGAAGATGTGCTCCAGGTCTTCTGGCGGGATTCCTAGCCCGTTATCCCGGACCCGGATCACGAAGGCGTCGCTGCTCTCCTCCGCATAGAGCGCGACCTCGCCATCCTCGCGGTTGTACTTGGTGGCGTTCGTCAGGAGGTTATTCACGACGATCCTCATCATCTCCTTGTCGATGAAGATCGGAGGTAGCTCCTGGGTTACCTCAAACTTGAAGCTCAGATTGCTTCTCGCGGCCGACCGGGAGACCGTCTCGAACGCGTCCCGCAGGAACTCACTCGGGCGCACGCGCTGGCGCTCGAGCGTGACGCTTCCGGTCTCGATCCGCGCGATGGAGAGCAGCGTGCTGATCATGGAGGAGAGGCGCTCGACCTCGTCCTGGATGACGCTGCAAGCCTCGACCCGGAAGTCGTCCGCAGCCCCTTCCTTGCCCACGAGCGACTCGGTGTACATCGCCAGGGTGCTCAGCGGGGTCTTCAGCTCGTGTGCAACGTGATTCACGAACTCGGCCTGCCGCTGCTTCGTGAGCATCTCCGAGGTGACGTCTCGGAACAGCATGAGCGTCCCGGAGATCTCGGGACCGCTGCGCGCTCGGACCATGGGGTACGCGCCCACGGTGATGCGCCTCAGGCTGGACTCGTCAGGCTGGAACTCAAGGCTCTCCGCGCGATGGAGCGCATCCGGGCCATGGTACCGGGCAAGAAAATCGAGCAGCTCGGGGTGCTCGCACCAGGCCTCCGGCTTGTGGCCAAGTACCTGACCCAGACCAACGCCGATGAAGGACTCCACCTTGGCGTTCGCAAACGTCACAGTTCCGGTGTCGTCCAGCACCATGGCCGCATCCGGCAAGGTCTCCAGGATGGTCTCGATCCGGGCCTTCTGGTACGAGAGCACCTTGGACGACGCGAGGATACCGGTGTGCTGCGTCTGCGCGGTCTGCAGCCGCTCCTGGGTCAGCTCGACAAACTGATTGAACGAGCGGACGAAGGACCCGACCTGGCCGGTGGTGCCCGTCCGGACCCGCGATTCCTCCTGCCCGTCCAGGAGCGCTGTGATGCGGGAATTCGCCTCCGAGAGCGGTCGGATCTCGAAGCGAAGCAGCAGGTAGGACAGCGGCGTGAGCAAAAAGATCGGCAGGGCGAGGAGCGCGAAGAAGGGCGCTTGCTCGAAGATGATTCCGAAGCCGGGCTCGAAGAAGCCGACCCGGATGTGGCCGACGACTTCGCCCCGGATGAGGATCGGCCCGAAGAACTCGTGGAGGGTCCTCGGACCCTCCTCCTCGAGGATGCGCTCGCCACGCCACGAGGTCGGGTCCGTCCCCAGCGAGGCGCGCGGCACGATCACGCCAGGTGCGCTCACCTCCTTCACAGGCTCCCCTCGAACGTTCACGATGACGGCATAGGCGAAGTCGGAGTTCGTCTGTAGATGATCGATGACCTGGAGCGGTCCGTCCTGGCCGTCTCCCGGCACCAGCTGCTCGAAGGGGATCTTCGAGAGGAGCGCAACCAGGCTCACACCGTCCGCGCGAGCCCGCTCGCGGCGTGACTCGATCTGCGACATGAGAAGCAGAGCCGTGATGACGACGATCACGGTTAGCGACGATGCGATCATCGCCAGCCCCACACGCTCGTTCGCCATTCTTCGAGGTGAATCCATCCGCCCGTTCTCTGGCTGCGTTCGCCGCGCTCCTCTGGTCCGTGGATCGCCGGCCAACCGGCATCCTCTCTGCCGATGCAGACCGGCAAGAAGCCGTTCAGCAGGCAGACAGAGGCGCCCATTCCGGCTCCCAGACAAGGATCGGATGCTTGGCACCTACGGCTTTAGCCCGCCTACGCCGGGCGTCGCCGAAGCGAGTCGCCTCGTGGTCAGCTCTGGCGACGTACGCGCCGAGCAGGTCTCGCCTACGGCTGGACCTCGAGCTCCACCCTGCGGTTCTGCGAGCGGCCCTCTCGCGTGGCGTTGTTCGCCACGGGGCTGCTCTCTCCGTAGCCGCGTTCGTCGATGCGTGAGGCAGCCACGCCCCGGCTACGCAAATAGCTGGCGACGGACTGCGTGCGCCTCTCGGAGAGGACCTGGTTGTACTCCTCAGGGCCCGAGTTGTCTGTGTAGCCGGACACGCGGACGCGCAGCTCGGGGTTGCCCTGGAGCTCGCGTACGAGCGAACCCAGTGGTCCGTCCGCTTCCGCCAGGAGCTCTGCCGAGTCAAAGGCAAAGAATAGGTCTCCCAAAACCACGGGCGGCCGTCGCGCAGGAGGCGGCGCGCTCACGGGAGCGGTCACGTTGATGCGAACCGAGTTCGTGGCCATCAGCCCATCGTCATCTTGGATCACGAGCGCGGCCGTGTAGACACCGGGGCTCCTGTAGGTATGGGAGAGACTCTCCCCACTGGTGGTGTTCCCGTCCCCCAGATCCCAGGCGTAGCTCACGATCTCTCCGTCAGCATCGCTCGCGTCCGCCCGCAGATTGACGGTCAGAGGCGCCGTACCGTTGAGCGGACCACCACTCACGCTGGCCACCGGCTCGAGATTCGGGCGGGCGAAGGCTGCACACAAGGCCGCCCCTACCGCGGCGCCAGAGCCGAGCCCGATCGCCGCACCCGCGCCGGGATCGCCGCTGTTGTTGTTGTTGCCGACGCCTGAACCCGCCGACAGCCGCACACACGAGCGGGCCCCGCTCGCGCCGGCCACGCCAAAAGTGCGCGTGCTCTCATCGGCTGATCTCCTCGTGTCTGATTCGGACCGGACTCTCCGTCGATCGGCAGCGAAGGCGCAGGCAGCGTGCAGCCAGTCGGCAGCTCCGTCCGCGCTACTTCCGTCGGGCGGAAGCCAGCCACCCATCGAGCGTTTGGGCGGAATGCGCGGGCGCGAACGCCGGGCACGGAGCTTGCTCCCTCCCTGTTCGCACAATACCACAAGGGGGCCTCAGGAGGTGGGGCTTTGGAGGAAGGAGATCACTATGCGCGTGGAATCAACGCATCGCTCGGAGCTTGGTCGAGATCGTCTGGGACGCAGCTCGCGTCGCCACCCCGATTCCGAACGGCGAGATGCGCCGCGACTGCCAGGCCGCGTATGTTTCTCGGCGGGGCGAAGCGAGGGGAGCGGGTTGATCGAGGATCTCTCACTCTCCGGCGCCCACGTCGCTGAGGCTAGTTGCTCGCCCGAGCTGGGGAGCCGCGTTCGCCTCTTCTTTGCGACGAAGGAGTCCGAGGCCCCGCTCTACGCGTTCGGGACCGTCGTCCGGCGTGGCCCGACCAGCTTCGTGCTGCGCTTCGAAGCCATCGAGCCGAACCTGCAGGGATTCTTGCTGGCTGCCGGATCGGCTTCTTCGTGCTCGCGGGGCGCCTAACGGAGACGAACTCAGAGTCAGCAGTGGAGGTAGGTCACGTCGTCCTTATCTCCGTCCAGGACCTCACCGTTGTTGACGTAGCAAACCTCGTTGATGAGGTTGCCCACGTAGTACTCGTCGACGACCCGCTCGACGGCTTCTTTGAAGCCACGGGTGACTTGAAACCGCTCCTGGGCGGATGCGCGAGTCACCTGGCCTACGACCAGAGCCCAGAGTGCGAGCGTGAGCGTAAGTACGAGCACCCTGTCGAACGTTTTCATACGGTCCTCCTGACCGGTGCGAGCTGGCTCGTTTCAGCCTAGCAAAACTCCTAGGGGTCAGGCGCCTCGAGCCGACGACCGATTCGATCGACGAGCCACGTGCCGCCGAAACCGAGGCCGATCAGAACGAGCGCGGCGAGCAGCTGGCCCGGATCCGGCTCGAAGAAGCGGACGGGCCAGCCAGCGGGGTCGAGGGCCGCGATTTGGGCGGCATCGAGCACGCGGCCCTCGAGGAGATCGCCCGGCGCCGGAGCGACGCCGCGTTGAAAGGGCCAGAGCCCGACCACCGCACCAAGGAGCAGCCCGAGCAGGACTCCGAGGGTGGCCTTGTCGAAGCGGTGGAGCAGCCAGCTAAGCAGGTTGCTCACACCGACGAGGCCGGCCACCACGCCGATGGCGAGCGGACCCAGGACGGCCAGCGCGTCCACCAGCGACTCGAGCTCACCGGCGAGAAGAGCTTGCTTCACTCGATCGATCGCGCCGAGGACCGTCTCGTACTGGCCGAGCAGCAGGAGCAGGTAGCCACCGCTGACTCCGGGGAGGATCATGGCCGACGCAGCAGCCAACCCCGAGAGTCCCAGCAGCGCCTGGCTGGACTCTCCGCCGGCTGCGCCTTTTCCCCCTGCCACACTCATAACGAGCATGAGCAGCAGGCCACCTACCGCTCCCACTACCAGGGCGACGGACACGCGCCGCGCGAGTCTGAGCACCAGAGGCACGCCACCCAACGTCAACCCGACAAACAGGCTGTACATGATCCAGCGTTGCTCGACCACGAGCGTTCTCGTGGGTCCTGCAAGCAGCAAGATGGCAAGCCCTGCCCCGAGCGCGATGCACCCGACGAGCAGCAGCGTGGGCGCCCGCAAACGAAACCTCGTGAGCTCAGCCAAGGCCGAGATGAAGGTGGGATAGACACCGACGGCGAGAAGCATGGTCCCGCCACTGATCCCCGGCACCAGGTTCGCGAGCCCCATCAACCCCCCGCCAATCGAGCCCCGCACCACCAGCCCAATGGAGACCCCTTCCAGGGATTCTCGCTTCATCACCCTCCCCCGTCGTCAGCTCACTGTAGCGACCTCCATCGTTCCCTTCCTCCAACCAGCTGGGGAGCTCGGCACCCTGCAAGCGGCGCGATAGCGGCGCGCGCAGCGAAGGCCGTAGGCCTGAGCGAAGGTGGGTGGCGTCAGCGGCCCGCGGGTCGCTGACCCGCGGGAGGACCGCTCGCGCGCCGGGTCCCACAAGGTATACTGCGTCCCGAAACCGTGAGCGGAGCGGGGGGAATGGCGGCGAGAAAGAAGTCGGTCCGGAAGAAGACGAGCGCACGGAAGAAGGCCCGGAAGAAGACAGGCGCACGGAAGAAGGCCCGGAAGAAGACGGCCGCACGGAAGAAGGCGGTCCGGAAGAAGACAGGCGCACGGAAGAAGGCCCGGAAGAAGACGGCCGCACGGAAGAAGGCGGTCCGGAAGAAGACAGGCGCACGGAAGAAGGCATCCGCGCGCACAGGAACGCCGCGAAGGAGCAGCCCACCGCGCAAGAGTGGCAGAGCTCGCAAGAAGTCCGCGGCGCGCAGCCGCTCCTCGCACTCCGAGCCGGTCGTCACGAACTCGATCACGGCTGCACTCGCCCGCCGGCGGCAACGCCTGCTGTCTAGCTGAGCTTCAGGCGGAGGAGAGCAGCTCTCGGAGCTCGCTGAGCTCGCTCTTGATTCGGCTCAGCTCGCTGCTCATGCCGGATCCCTGCCCGGCGGCATCCCCGCGGCGCCCACGGATGATCTCGACGAGACGCTTGCGCGCACCCTCGATGGTGAAGCGCTCCTTGTAGAGGAGCTCCTTGACGGTGAGGATGGTCTCGATATCCCTGCGCCGGTACATTCGCTGCCGCGAGCGAGATTTCGGCGGCATCATCATCTTGAACTCGGTCTCCCAGAAGCGCAGCACATAGGGCTTGATGCCTGTGTATTTGGCCACCTCACCGATCCGGTAGTAGGTCTTCTCCGGAATCCCATCCAGTGCCCGCTGGACTGCCTGCATGACCCCTCCCTGAGTCTGGCCTTCATGACGCCCGAACGAGACTGATAGCTCGAAACGGCGACAAAGGCACGCGGAGCGTGATCAGGACTTCGGCGCCCTCAGCTCGCTGGACTGTACCGGCGTATCGTTGAGCGCGTTCTTCAAGACGAGGCTGGGCTTGAAGGTGAGCACCCGACGGGCCTCGAGCTGGATCTCGGCCCCGGTCTGGGGGTTTCGACCCTTCCGCGCGTTCTTTTCACGCACGATGAAGTTCCCGAACCCCGAGAACTTCACCTTCTCGCCCTCGACCAAGGCATCTTTGATGACGTCGAAGACGGTCTCTACAAGCTCGGCTGATTCTTTCTTCGAGAACCCGACTCGCTCGTAGATCGTCTCCACAATCTCGGCTTTGGTCATGGATCGTCCTCCTCACGCAAAAACGGCTAGCGCTGCTGAGCTCCGAAGCGATGCGTCAACATCTGCACCACTCGATCGGTCATCTTCGCGACCTCTGCGTCGGTAAGCGTCCGGTCGGGCCGCTGAAAGACCAGTCGGAACGCCACACTGACTTTGTCTTCGGGCACGTTCGCCCCAAGGTATCGGTCGAATACGACAACGGACACAAGGGGTTTGCCCCCCGTCTTCCGGATCGCCGCCAGTACCTCGCCCACAGCCTGGTCGCGTGGCAGCAGGGCTGAGATGTCACGCCTGGCCAGCGGGTACGGCGAGACCTCCGAGAAGTGGCGCGGTTGCACCGCCTGTCGCAACAGCTCGGACAGATCCAGCTGCAGGACCGCACAGGGGACGCCGATCTCGTACGCGGTCGCCACCTCCGGATGAAGCTCCCCCACGTGCCCGAGTGTGACCTTGCCCGCCAGGAACTGGCCGGAGGCACCCGGGTGGAGGTAGGGCTCCGTGCTCGAAAGCTCGAAACGGGCCGAGCGCCCGAGATCGCAGAGCAAGCGCTCGGCGATCCCCTTGACCTCGAAGAAGAGCGGAGGAGGCTCCTGCGGATCCCACAGGCTGCTCCGCTCGGCCTGTGTCAGCACCACGACCACCTGACGAGGCTCGTCGGGGAGTCCGTTGGTGTCGACGCGTTGGAAAACGTTCGCGAGCTCGAAGAGGCGAACACGCCCAACCTGCCTGGCGAGGTTGTGCCGGGTCGCGCGCAACAGCGTCGGCAGAAGCGTCGTGGGCAGGAAGGGCTCATCGTCGAGGATCGGATTCAAGATCCGCAGCGCCTGGCGCCGGGCGTCGTCCGGCGCCAGGCGGAGGGCATCCGCATCCGACTCGCGCATGCGGGGGAAGCTGCGCGTTTCGTTGAGTCCGGCAGCCCGGAGGCTGTCGCGCGCCGCGTTGTCGATCACTACGTCCGCCGGCTCGACGACCGGCTCGAGTGCGCCCAGTGGCAGGGTGGTCGGAATCTGGTCGTAGCCGTGAATGCGCGCCACCTCTTCGATCAGGTCCTCCGCGATGCCGATGTCGTTTCGGTAGCTCGGGATTCGGCAATGCAGCAAGCCGTCGGCTGCCAGCTCCGCACGGATGTCGACGCGCGCCAGGAGCGTGGTGATCTCCTCGGAGGAGAGAGAGATCCCCAGCAGCCGGTTCGGGTGTTGAGGATCGAGTGCGACCGTATCGCAGTGTGAGAAGGACTCGCCCACCGCCTCCACCGCTCCCCTGGCGACGTCACCTCCCGCGAGCTCCGCGATCAGACGTGCGCAGCGGTCAGCGGCGCGCCCGATGGCCGCGCCGTCCACGCTGCGCTCGAAGCGAAACGAGGCCTCTGTGCTGAGTCCGAAGCGGCGCGCGGTGCGGCGGACACGGGAGGGGTGGAAGTGTGCGCTCTCGATCAGGACGTCTGTCGTCCCCTGTCTTACCTCGGTCTCCGCACCGCCCATGATTCCCGCCAGCGCGATGGCGCGGTCGGCGTCTGCAATGACCAGGTCCTCGGCGTCCAGCTCTCTCGTAACACCGTCCAGAGTGATGAGCTTCTCGCCACTTACGGCACTTCGAACGCGAATCAGTCCGCCTCGCAGCGTGCCGAGGTCGAAGGCGTGCAGGGGCTGTCCGAACTCCATCAAGACCAGGTTCGTGACGTCTACCAGCACATTGATTGCCCGAACCCCCACCGCCTCGAGCTTCTCCACGAGCCACTCCGGGGAGGGTCCGACCGTGACGCCGCGCACGACGCGGGCCACGTAGCGGTAGCAGCCGCCCGTATCCTCGATCTCGACCCGGATGTCGCTCGCACTTCTCGAGGATTCCACAGGCGTGCAGTCAGGTAGCCGCACGCTACCGCCAAAGAGCGCGCGCGTCTCGCGGGCGATCCCGAGCATGGAGCTCCAGTCGCCGCGATTCGGCGTGATCTCCACGTCGAGTACCGCCTGTCCGCCGCCCAGCACCGTCGAGGCGGGCGCGCCGACCACGGCAGCCGGGTCGAGCACGAGAATGCCTTCGTGGTCGGTCCCAAGACCGAGCTCGCGAGCAGAGCAGATCATGCCCTCCGAGACGATGCCACGGATCTTCGACTTCTTGAGCCGGGTGCCATCGGGAAGCGTGACGCCGGCCCGTGCAACGGCGACCCTCTGGCCAGCTGCCACGTTCGGGGCGCCGCACACGATCTGGGCCTTCTCGCCTTCTCCGAGATCCACATGACAGAGCGAGAGTCGATCCGCATTCGGGTGTCGCTCGCTCGCGTCGACGTGCCCGATGAAAACGCCGGTGAGATCGGGGCCGACGTGCTCCACAGCTTCGATCTCCACACCGGCGAGCGTGAGCCGCTCTTCCAGCAGACGCTGCGAGTCTGGCAGGTCGATCCACTCCGAGAGCCAGTCGAGCGGAATGCGCATCAGATCTGCTCGAGGACGCGCACGTCGCTCTCGAACATCAACCTGATGTGGGGGAGGTCGAAGCGCAGCATGGCCGTCCGGTCGATCCCCATCCCGAACGCAAAGCCCTGATAGCGGGTCGCGTCAATCCCGCAGTTCTCGAGCACGTTCGGGTGAATCATCCCGCACCCCCCCCACTCGAGCCAGCTCCCTTTCCAGGAGAAGTCCATCTCGGCGGAGGGCTCGGTGAAGGGAAAGAAATGGGCTCGAAAGCGCAACTGCACGTCGGGTCCCATCAGGTAGCGGGCAAAGGCATAGAGCACGCCCTTGAGGTCGCCAAAGTTCACCGTCTCGTCGACGCAGAAGCCCTCGATCTGGTGGAACATCGGGTAGTGCGTCGCGTCATTGTCGCTGCGATAGACGCGGCCGGGCGCGATGAAGCGAAAAGGGGGCGTGCGGCCGGACATGGCGCGGATCTGGACCGGAGAGGTATGCGTGCGCAGAACGTGTCCGCTCTCGACCAAGAAGGTGTCCTGTGTGTCTCGCGATGGGTGGTCCGGCGGGAAGTTCAGCGCGTCGAAGTTGTTGTATTCCGTCTCCACCTGCGGACCGGTCTCGATCGAGAAGCCCATGCTGGCAAAGAACGCAGCCATGTCGCGCTCGATCAGGGTGATGGGATGCAGGTGGCCCTGGCGTTGCGACGCTCCAGGCAGGCTCACGTCGAGGCGGTAGTCCTCGAGAGAGCGGTCCTGACGCTCGCGTTCGAGCGCAGCGCGCTGCTCGCGGACCCAGCGTTCGATGTTCTCCTTGCTCGCATTGACGGCCTGGCCGACCTCGGCGCGCTGCTCCGGAGCCAGGCTGCCGATCCCGCGAAGCAGCTCTGCGACCGAGCCGTTCCGGCCAAGAAAGCGCGCGCGCACCTCGAGGAGTGCCTGAAGCGTCGCCGCGCCGCTGATGGCGTCCCGCGCCTCGCCTTCCAGGCTCCCGAGGCTCTCGACCCCCCCGCGCATCCCGATCCGACCTTCAGGCAGCCTTCGACTTTGCGAGCTCTGCCAGCTCGCCGAAGACCTTCGGATCGGATACGGCAAGATCCGCCAGCTGCTTCCGATCCACCTCGACGCCGGCCAGGTTGAGGCCGCGGATCAGTCGACTGTAGGTCGTCCCGTGCAGACGAGCCGCCGCGTTGATGCGCGTGACCCAGAGCCGCCGAAACTGGCGCTTCCGCTGGCGACGATCCCGGTAGGCGAAGCGGAGGCTCCGCTCGACCGCGAGCCGCGCGGGGCGAATCAGCTTGCTGCGGGAGCCACGGAAGCCCGAGGCTTGCTTGAGGAGACGCTTGTGACGCTGGTGGCGTACGCGCCCTCGTTTCACTCTCATAAGAGCTGCCTCCTTCCCTACAGATACGGCAGTTGCTGACGGACGCGCGGCGCGTCCGCAGCGTCGACCAGTGTTGCCTTGCGCAGCTGGCGCTTTCGCTTGCTGCTCATCTTGGTAAGGATGTGGCGTCGATACGCCTTCGAGCGTCGGATCTTGCCACTCCCTGTCTTCCTGAACCTCTTCGCAGCACCGCGCCGCGTCTTGATCTTCGGCATTCCTGCTCCTCGCTACGCTGACCCGGCCTTGCCGGCAGAAGCTGGTTGCTCGCCTTCGGCCGTCGCTGAGGGCCCATCCTCGACGGCTCCCCCCTCCTCCTGCACCGCGTCCTCGGCGTCCGGCACCGCGTCTTCGGCGCCCTGCGCCACATCTTCGACAGCTGCCGCAGCCTTGGCCGCAGCAGCTTCCTCTCGCTTGATTCGTTTGATCCCGTCGCGGTCGGGCGCGAGGATCATGCTCAGCGTCCGACCCTCCATCTGCGGGGACGACTCGGCTTTTGCCACGCCCTCGAGACGCTCCACCACCTGATCGAGCAGATTGCGACCGAGCTGTGAATGCACGATCTCCCGACCCCGGAACATCACCGTGGTCTTCACCTTGTCTCCCTCGATCAGGAAGCGTCGCGCGTTATTGACCTTGAACGCCAGGTCGTGCTCGTCGATCTGCGGGCGCAGCTTGACCTCTTTGAGATGGCTTTGATGCTGCGTCTTCCGCGCGCTCGAAGCCTTCTTCTTGAGCTCGTACTTGTAGCGACCGTAATCCATGATCTTGCAGACGGGCGGCTTGCCGTTGGGCGAGATCTCGACCAGGTCCAGGCCGATCCGCGCGGCGATGTCTCTTGCCGCTTCCGTCGCCATGACTCCAAGCTGTTGA
The DNA here is from genome assembly GCA_965247115.1 of Myxococcota bacterium. GTDB lineage: Bacteria > Myxococcota_A > UBA9160 > SZUA-336 > SZUA-336 > JAUXJB01. The sequence goes on along the minus strand of CBDFGR010000001.1, from coordinate 172,934 downwards.
CCGTCCTCATTCACGACCCGGACCTCCGGGACCCGGATTCTGAAGTTAACTCGGACCTTCTCTTCATCGGGTTTGACGTCACGCCATCGACGTCTACGAAATCCCACGCGTATTGATCTCCTCGAGTAGTTTCTGTTCGAACTCTTCGGTCGAAAGCGTCTCCTGCCGGTCCTCGCCGCGACGCCTCACGGTCACCGTACCAGCTGCCTGCTCTCGATCTCCAGTGACGAGCGCGTACGGCACCTTCTGCTTCTCAGAGCTGCGCACGCGGTAGTTGAGGGTCTCGTTGCGCGCGTCGAGCTCCGCGCGCACTTTCAGGTTCACGAGCCTCTCGACCACACCCCGTGCGTACGCCGCATGTCGGTCCGCGACGGGCAGGACGTTGACCTGGATCGGCGCGAGCCAGATGGGAAGATCGCCCCCGGTGTGCTCCAGGTAGATTCCGATGAAGCGCTCCAGCGAGCCGAGGATCGCGCGATGTACCATCGCGGGCTCGTGTTCCTGGCCGTCGTTGCCGACGTAGCGCAGGCCGAAGCGCTCGGGCATGGCCATGTCGATCTGGACGGTCGCGAGCTGCCACTCCCGGCCCATCACGTCGGTGAACGTGCACTCGATCTTCGGGCCGTAGAAGGCCCCCTCGCCCGGATTGATGCTGCAAGGAGTACCCGTGCGCTCGACGGCGTCGATCAGCAATCGCTCGCCGCTCTCCCAGGCGGAGACCTTGCCAATATAGGTCTGCGGCCGGGTCGCAACGGCGAACTTCACTCCGTCCAGTCCCAGGTCGCGATATACCTCCGCGATCATCTCCAGGGTACGGTCCACCTCGCTCGGCAGATCGGCCGGCTCCATGAAGACGTGCCCGTCGTCCTGACTCATCGAGCTCACCCGGGAGAGGCCGTGCAGTGTGCCGGACCGCTCGTTGCGGTGCAGGCGGGTGAACTCCGCAAGACGCAGCGGCAACTCGCGGTAGGAGCGCTTGCGTGAGCGAAAGATCAGGCAGTGCCCGGGGCAATTCATCGGCTTGATCGCAACGGGATCGCGCTCGTCATTGCCCTCGAAGACGAACATCTCGTCGCGGAAGTTGTCCCAGTGCCCGGAGGTCTTGTAGAGATCCGCTGCAAAGACCTGCGGACACATCACCTCCTGGTAGCCGTACTTCGGGTACAGGCCGCGGATATAGTCGATCAACCCGTGGTAGAGGGTGAGTCCCTTTGGCAGGTAGAACGGCGCGCCCGGCGCCCACTCGTGGAACTGAAACAGGTTGAGCTCCGCTCCCACGCGCCGATGATCCCGCTCCCTCGCCTCTTCGAGCCGCTTCAGATAAGCGTCGAGCTCCTTGCTGTCCTTGAAAGCGACTCCGTAGATCCTCTGCAGCATCGGGTTGCGCTCGTCGCCACGCCAATAGGAGCCGGCCAGCTCGGTCAGCTTCCAGGCCCCTATCTGCTTGGTGTTCTGCACGTGCGGCCCCCGACAGAGATCGATGAACTGCCCGTGTCGAAACAGCGTGATCTCCTCACCCTCGGGGATGTCGCCGAGCCGGGAGAGCTTGAGCCGCTCCCCTCTGTCGGTGAAGCGTTCGAGCGCAGCCTCGCGGGTCACGATCTCCAGGCTGAAGTCCACACCTTCGGCGATGATGCGACCCATCTCCGCCTCGATCTTCTGCAGGTCGTCGCTCGTCAGCCGTACCGGTATGTCGAAGTCATACTGGAACTTCTCGCTGTGGTCGCTCCGACCCACGTCGATCTGGGTTTCGGGCCAGAGTCGTTTCACCGCATCTGCCATGACGTGCTCTGCTGAGTGGCGGATCACTTCGCCGCCCTCCGCATCGCGAGCGGTGATGACGGAGAACGAGCCCCCACTGCGGATGGGAGCGCGCAGGTCGATGAGCTGCTCGTTCAGCCGGGCGGCGAGAGCAGCCTTCGCCAGGCCTGGGCCGATCTCCCTCGCGACCGCGAGCGAGGTGGTTCCCTCCGACACCCTCATGCGAGTCCCGTCGGGGAGCTCGAGCTCAATCTGTCCGTCGGTCATCGAGTCATGGCAAGAGAACTCATCCGGGCTCGGAAGCACAGCGGGAAAGTCACCTAGCGGCCTCCGGACCCCCCTCCTTGGGATGACTCCGATGCCTGTAAGGCTGCGGAATCCATATCAATTCAGTCCCGGGGTGTCAATTTCCTCGACGCGAGACCCCCCCAACCGCCCCGATCGCCCCCCAGCCCCGACCAGAGCCGGCCAGCTACGCCTCCCCATCTAAGGACCGCAGATTCCGTGGAGAACCGGCTACCTCCCACGGGACTTGGCACCATGCAAGCGCCGCGGACGCGGCGCGCGCAGCGAAGGGCGAAGCCCTGAGCGGAGGTTGGTGGCCGCGGACGCCCGCGGCCGGGTCCCACAAGACCCAGTCCCACAAGACCATCCTAGGGACTGCCGACGTCTTCGTCCCCGGCCTCGTCCGGACGCTCGATGCTCGGCTCGACCCGGAGCTCGACGCGGCCGCGGCCCGCCTCGACGGGCTCGAGCCGAAACCCATCGAAGGCGACCCCCGCGAGCCTGTCCTGCAGCGCTCCTGGAGAGAGCGAGATCTCGACCTGCATGGCGGCGCGTCCTGGCCCGAGCTCCACGAGGACCACTCGCTCCGCATCGAGAGTGCCCGCCAGGGCGTCCCGGACCGCGTGGGCCTGCAGCAGGCTCGTCAGATTGACGAGCTGCAGCTGCACGGGGCCATCCTCGCGCGCCAGCGTCTGCCAGTTTCGCTCGAGCTGGAGCTGGAGGTTCTGCGCGACCTGTTCGCCCAGCGCCTGGAGGGCCCCCACGACCGCCTCCTGGGGATCCCGGTGGTAGCCAGGCGCCTCGAAGCGCGAGCGCGCGATCTCGACGCCATCGTGCGCGCGGAGCGCGCGTACACGGACGTCGGCAACGCCGCCGACAACGCCCGAGTCCGCCAAGCGTCGCCGCCAGCTGACCTGCACGTCCAGCGCCAGATCCGCCCCGAGCGAACGAGCCAGGGCCAGCGCGTTCTCGGGCTGCTCGAGGCCAGCGGGCCGCAGGGCCGCCTCCACGACGACAAACCCATCGGACTCCAGGCGTCGCAGAAGGAACTGCTCAAAGCCGGCCAGGGGACCCGCCGCCTGTGCGGCGGTGAGCCCGATGGCTGGCGCAACGCTCAGGGCGATCGATGGCTGCTGCCCGGAGTCGAAGAGCACACCCTGCTCCCGGAGAAAGTCACGCAGCTGGCTACCATCCACGGTGGCGCTGAGCCGCACGACCAGCTCCTCGCGATCGGGGTCCTCTACCTGCGGTCGGCGGATCGGAGCTCCGTCGACCCGGTAGGTGAGCACGAACCCAGGGGCCGCCGGACGCAGCATCTCCCGTAGCGCGTCTCGCTCCTCTTCGACCTCGAAGACAGGCGGCGGCAGGTAGCGACGACTCGCCTCTAGCACGGCGGAGACGATCGCCTCCGCGACCGCGCGGTCCCGCATCGAACGCGTGCTTCCCGGGTTGACCGAAACGGCTCCTTCGGCTCCCACCGAGATCGGCTCCGCAGCCACGGCGGGACCGCCCAGCAGGACGACGACCAGAGTCGTGGCCAGCGACTGGCGAAGCCCGAGAGCGGTCATGCGAGGCAGCAGTGCGCCACGGGCAGCTCGAACAACGCGTCGATCTCGCCCACGAGCTCGGGGCTGATTGCCACTCGGTGGCGGCGCAGTTCGAGCACGGCCTGGGCGCCACCGGGAAGCAGCAGCTCGAGCTTGACGGGAACCGGACCAGGTACCAGATCGAGGATCGAGCGCAGGCTTTCGAGTCGCTCCTTCGTGACCGCCTGAGCCTCGAGCTGAAGTGCGAGTCGGATCGTGCGCCGCTGCCACACTTCGGCCAGTGGAATGACCTCCTGCACCTGGAGCTCCACGAGCTCGGCTTCCCCGACGAGCGTTCCCTTCAGGAACAGGGGCTCCTCTTCGCGCAGCAGCGGGGCGGACTTCTCGTAGGTCTCCGGGAAGAACACGGTGTTGATGGTGCCGTTCAGGTCCTCGAGACGCCCGCGCGCCATCAGGTCGCCGCGCCGCGTTTTCTGGGTGCGCAGCCCGCTCACCAGCCCGCCGAGCCAGACCTCGCCGCGGGCCGTCTCCGGAATCGCGTCCAGGGTGTGGCTCGAGAAGCGCTCCAGGATGTCGCGCCTGTCGGACAGAGGGTGTCCGGTCAGGTAGAAGCCGAGCATCTCCTTTTCCCCGGTCAGGAGCTGGCTTGTCGTCCACTCCTCCTCCTCGCCTAGAGCCTGCTCGACCTGCATCTCGAGGCCATCGAAGAGCCAGCCCTGACCCTGCTCACGATCGCGCTGGGCCCGCTGGCCCGTTACGAGGGCACCGGGCAACGCCTGCCACAGCGAGGCACGCGTTGCCTTGGTGAAGTCGAACGCACCGCAGCGGATCAGGCTCTCGACGACGCGGCGGTTCACGCGCCTGCTGTCGATTCGAGAGCAGAAGTCGAACAGGCTCTCGAAGCTGCCGTTTTGACGCCGATCAGCCACAATCGCTTCGACGGCTGCCTCGCCCACGTTCTTGATTCCCGCCAGCCCGAAGCGCAGGTCCTGCCCGGATTCTGCGAGGCTGAACTCGGCCTCACTCTCGTTCACGCTGGGCTGCAGGATCGCGATCTTGCGCTTCGCCGCATCCTTGAGGTAGCGGTCTAGCTTGCCCTGGTCGCGCCACTCCGCTGTCATGGTCGCCGCGTAGAACTCCGCGGGGAAGTGCGCCTTGAGGTAGGCGGTTTGGTGGGTAAGCAGGGCGTAGGCCGCCGAGTGCGCCTTGCCGAAGCCGTAGCCGGAGAACTCGAAGATGAGATCGAACAGCTGCTCGGCCTTCACCTTGGGATGACCGTTCGCGACGGCACCGTCCACGAACGTGACCCGCTGCTTCTCCATCTCCTCTGGGATCTTTTTCCCCATCGCGTAGCGCAATAGGTCGCCCTGGCCGAGCGAGTAGCCTGCGATCTTGTTCGCGATGAGCAGCACCTGGTCCTGGTAGACGATCACGCCGTAGGTCTCCGCGAGAACCTCCTCCAGCTCCGGCAGCAGGTAGGAGCGCTGGCGGCGGCCCTGGCGGGCCTCGATGAACTCGTCGATCATCCCCGACTGAAGCGTGGCCGGCCGATAGAGCGCCAGGATCGCGATCAGGTCGCGGAAGTGCCTGGGCTGCATGCGGTACACGAGCTCTGAGCAGCCCGGCGACTCCACCTGGAAGATGCCGACGGTGTCGGCCCGACACAGGAGATCGTACGTGAGCGGATCCGCGAGGTCCGTCTTGGCGGGGTCGAAGTTCGGGTCATGGCGAGTGCGCACGCGCTCGACCGCCTCCTGGATGATCGTCAGCGTCCGCAGGCCCAGCAGGTCGAACTTGATCAGTCCGACCTTCTCGGAGGCGCGGACGTCGAACTGGACTACGACCTCCTTGGAGCGCTGGTCGCGATAGAGGGGCGCCACCTCGAGCAGGGGCTTCGAGGAGATCACGACGCCGCCGGGGTGGCGACCGGGATTGCGGATCTGACCCTCCAGGGAGATCGCCAGGTCGAGCAGCTCCCGTACCGCAGGCTGGCGGTCGCGAAGCTCACGCAGCTCGCGCGATTGCTCGAGCGCCTCCGACAGCTTGATGCCGAGGGTGTCGGGGATCCGCTTGGCGACCTGATCGACGTCCGCGAAGGGCATGCCGAGTACACGCCCGCAGTCGCGCACGGCCGCCTTGGCCTGCATCGTTCCGAAGGTCACGATCCCGGCCACGCGGCGGCCGTCTTCGCCCTCGCCGTTGTACTTCTCCTCGACGTAGCGGATCACCTCGCTGCGCCGGCGCATGCAGAAGTCGATGTCGATGTCAGGCATCGAGGGCCGCTCGGGGTTCAGGAAGCGCTCGAACGGGATCCCGTACTCGATGGGATCGATATCGACGATGTGGAGCGCGTAGCCGACGAGTGAGCCCGCTGCGGACCCCCGACCCGGTCCGACCGGAATCCCCCGATCGCGGGCAAAGCGGATCATGTCCCAGACGATCAGGAAGTAGCCCGCGTAGCCCTTGGAGATGATCACCTCGAGCTCGTAGCGGATCCGCTGCTCGTACGGGGCGTGGTGTTCTCCGAAGGGCGCAGCGGGTTCGAGACCCAGGCGCTGCTTCAGGCCTCGGAGCACCAGGTCCCTCAGGTAGGCCCGGGCGCTCTGACCGGACGGAACCTGGAACTCCGGAAGCAGGCCCTGGCCCGTCTCGATCTCGAAGTTGCAGCGCTCGGCGAGCTCCACCGAGTTGGTCACCGCCTCTGGCAGGTCGTGGAAGACCTCCAGCATCTCGTCCGCATCCTTGACGTAGAAGCCCTCGCCGTCGAAGCGGAAGCGCTGCGGGTCTGAGAGCGTCTTGCCCGTCTGCACGCAGAGCAGGGCCTCGTGGGAGTGGGCGTCGTTGCAGCCGAGGTAGTGACAGTCGTTCGTCGCCAGGAGGGGCAGCCCCAGGTCCCTTCGGATGCCGAGCAGCTCCCGGTTGACCAGTTCCTGGCTAGGAATGCCGTGGCGTTGGAACTCGAGGTAAAAGCGATCCTCGAAGATCTGGGAGTAGGTCTCCACGAGGCTCCGGGCCGCGTCGAGCTTCCCGGCCACAATCGCCTGTGGGATGGCGCCCGACAGGCAGCCTGACGTTGCGATCAGACCCGCGTTGTGCTCGCGCAGCAGCTCCAGATCGATGCGTGGCTTGTAGTAGAAGCCCTCGAGAAATCCCTTGGAGACGAGCTTGATGAGGTTCAAGTAGCCCTGCTCGTTCATCGCCAGCAGGATCATGTGATTGATCCCGTCGAAGCCGCCTGTCGAGGCATCCTTCTCGAAGCGCGAGCCCTGCGCGACGTAGACCTCGCAGCCGATGATGGATTTCATTCCTACGCGGCGGCACTGCTCCTGGAACTCCACGGCGCCGAACATGTTGCCGTGATCGGTCAGCGCGAGCGCCGGCATTCCGAGCGAGGAACACTGCTCGACGAGTCGGGGAATCGCGATCGCACCGTCGAGAATCGAGTACTGCGTGTGCAGGTGCAGATGCGCGAAGCGCGACAATGCGTTCCCCCCGGTAACCGCTCGATTCTAGCCGGGCGGCTACTCCCACTCAATCGTGGCTGGGGGCTTGCTCGAGATGTCGTAGACGACCCGGTTGACCCCGGCGACCTCGTTGATCAGCCGGTTGGAGATCGCGCCAAGGAGCTCGGGCGGCAGCGCCGCCCAGTCGGCCGTCATGGCATCACGCGAGGTCACGCAGCGGACCGCGATCACGTGCTCGTACGTGCGCGCATCGCCCATGACGCCCACAGCGCGCACAGGCAGGAACACGGCGAAGGCCTGCCATAGCTTGTCGTACCAGCCCGCCTTGCGGATCTCTTCCTGGACGATGCGATCCGCCTCGCGCAGGATGGTGAGGGTCTCCGCGCTCACCTCTCCGAGAATGCGGATGGCGAGGCCCGGTCCCGGGAAGGGATGCCGGCGCGAGAGCCGCCGCGGGATGCCGAGCCGCTCCGCGACCTCGCGGACCTCGTCCTTGAACAGCTCGCGAAGGGGCTCGACGATCTCGAGCTGCATGCGCTCCGGTAGCCCTCCCACATTGTGGTGCGTCTTGATCGTCGCGGATGGTCCCCAGACCGACACCGACTCGATCACGTCCGGATAGAGCGTGCCCTGCGCGAGGAACGTGGCGCCCGGGATCCTCGTGGCGGCACGCTCGAAGGCCTCGATGAAGGTGTGTCCGATGATCACTCGCTTTTTCTCCGGATCCTCGACACCGCGCAGTCGGGCGAGAAACAGCTCCGACTCGTCGACTACCTCGAGCGGTATCGAGAGCTCATTCTCGAAGATTTGCCGAACCTCCTCGACCTCGCCGGCTCGCAGGAGTCCGTTGTCCACGCTGAAGCAGTAGAGCTGACTCCCGATCGCCCGCTCGAGCAGTGCCGCCACCACCGTGGAGTCGACACCGCCCGAAACACCACAGATGACGGCCGCCTCGCCGATACGCGCGCGCAGGTCCGCGACCTGGGCTTCGATGAACTCCTCCATCGACCAGCGCCCTGTGAGCCCCACAATGCGGTGCAGGAAGTTCTGCAGGATGCACGTGCCCGCCTCGGTGTGCGCTACTTCAGGGTGGAACTGAAGGGCGTAGATGCGCCCACTCTCGTCGCGGATCGCCGCGATGGGGCTATTCGTCGAGGTTCCCAGCACCTGGAAGCCGGCCGGCAAGCGCTCGACGCGATCCCCGTGACTCATCCAGACGACGCTCCTGGCGGGAACCCCTTCGAACAGCGGGTCCGTACCCTGCAGCTCGAGCTCCGCCCGGCCGTACTCGTGCTCCGTCGCGGTCTTCACCAGGCCGCCGAAGTGCTTGGCCAGGAGCTGGAGGCCGTAGCAGATCGCGAGGATCGGGACGCCCAGATCGAGCACATCCTCGTTGAAGGGCGGCGCGTCCTCCTGAGTCACGCTCGAGGGGCCCCCCGAGAGAATCAGCGCCTGCGGGTCCAGCTCCCGGATGCGCTGGGGCTCGACCCATGGCGGCACCACCTCGCAGTAGACATGCTGCTCGCGGACGCGTCGAGCGATGAGCTGCGTGTACTGCGACCCGAAGTCGACGATGACGACCCGCTCGGACGGCGTCACCTTAGCTGTCGAGCCAGTAGTTAGGAGGCTCTTCGGTGATGATCACATCGTGAGGATGTGACTCCCGTAGACCTGCGGCCGTGATCCGGACGAAGCGCGCCCGGCTCACGAGCTCGCCGAGGTTCGCTGCGCCGACAAGACCCATACCCGAGCGGACGCCGCCGAGAAGCTGATACACGCTGTTCGACAGGGGGCCGCGATGTGGCACACGCGCCTCCACGCCTTCGGGCACCAGCTTGGCTAGCTCGTCGACGTCCTCCTGGAAGTAGCGGTCCCTGGCCCCCTGGCGCATCGCCGAGAGCGAGCCCATCGCGCGGTAGACTTTGTAGGAGCGACCTCCCTGCAGCACGACGTCGCCCGGGCTCTCGTCGGTACCGGCAAAGAGCGATCCGATCATCACGCTGCTGGCTCCGGCGGCCAGGGCCTTGGTGATGTCACCGGAGTATTTGATCCCGCCGTCGGCAATGAGCGGAATGCCGTGCCGCCGACAGACCTCGCCAGCCTCGACGATCGCCGTGAACTGTGGAATTCCGACGCCGGCTACGACACGCGTCGTGCAGATAGAGCCGGGTCCGACGCCGCAGCGCACGGCGGCGACGCTTTGCTTGATCAACGCCTCCGCACCCTCCGCCGTGGCGACGTTGCCCCCGATCACCTCGGTGTCAGGGAAGGTCGAGTGCAGCTCGTCGAGAGTACGAAGCACGGCCTCCGCGTGGCCGTGCGAGCTATCGAGCAGGAGCACGTCGGCACCCGCCGCGATCAGGGCCTCTGCCCGGTCCAGGCAGTCGCGGGCCACGCCGATGGCCCCACCCACGCGCAGCCGACCCAACGCATCCTTGTTCGCGTTGGGGAAGCGCTGCGCCTTCTCGATATCTTTGATCGTGATCAGGCCGCGCAGGTTCCCGCGGGCGTCGGTCACGAGCAGCTTCTCGATCCGGTTCTCGTGCAGTAGCTCCTTGGCGCGCTCCAACGTGACGCCCAGCTCGACTGTGATGAGAGCCTCGCCGCTGGTCATGATCGTGGCCACCGGGCGCTCCAGATCCTTCACGAAGCGCAGGTCTCTGTTCGTCACGATGCCGACGAGCTGCTCGCCGCGGACGACCGGCAAGCCCGAGATGCGGTTCTTGTGCATGATCTCGAGGGCTTCGTGGATGGCTTCTTCCGGCTCGAGCGTGATCGGGTCGACGATCATGCCGGACTCGGAGCGCTTCACCTTGGCCAGCTCGTCTGCCTGGGCCTCGATGGTCAGGTTCTTGTGTACGAACCCGATCCCGCCCTCCTGCGCCATGGTGATGGCTGTCCGATGCTCCGTCACCGTGTCCATCGGCGAGGACACCACGGGGGCCGTGAGCGAGATCTCCGGCGTCAGCCGGGAAGACAGGTCGACCTCGCTCGGGTGGACGGACGAGGCTCCGGGCGCGAGTAGGACGTCGTCGAAGGTCAGGCCATCTTGGAGCGGGGCCTTGGACAACGGAGCGCCTCCGGGTCTGGTTGGGGGCGCAAGGTAGGGTGAGGTCGGGACCCCGTCAAGCGTCCTCTATCGTTGGGGCGCGTCGGTCGGCCACGGTGCAGCGCAGGAAGCCGGAGAAGGTGCGCAGGATCCCCTCTTGCAGCGCGAGCGCAACCGTAGGAGAGTCGGCCCGCAGGCGCAGATACCCCTCACGGGTCAGCGTGAGGAGGGTCGCCGCGCTAGCGGCGATCGCATCGCACTGCCGGTTTCCGATCACGACGAGACTCACGGCGCCGATGGCTTCACCCGCCGTCAGCTCGCCGATCTCGCGCCCCTTCAGCTCGAGGCGGACCGAGCCCTCGCTGATCAGATGGAGCGCGGCGGCCTCCTCGTTGACGCGGAAGATGAAGTCTCCGACCTCGACGCTTTTCTCGACGAGGAGCGGCGCGAGCTCGCCGCGTTGCTCGTCGTTGAGCTCTTGCAGGAGCTCAAACTTTCCCAGGTCGATACTCATGGCAGCAGCCTCGCAAAGAGCGTACGCAGTACCGCAAGGCGTCCGGAAGCAGGGGCTCGGGGCAGCACGAGGGCACCGTCGCCAGCATCGCCCCGCAGCCCGCGCGGCGCCACACCCGAGTCGCTCTGCACGAGCTCCAAGACATGGGCACCCGCCCGCTCGGCGAGTTCCGCGAAGCCCCGCTCCGCCTCGGATGCGAGCCCGGGACCCTGCTCGGGCAGAAGCACGATCGCCCCCAACATCCCGTGGGTCACGACCTCCCAGAGCGGAGCGTAGAAGGGAGCCGACCGCACGGAGATCAGTCTCAAGCTGAGTCCGTCGCCCAGCTGGAAGTGTCCCAGACTGCCCGCTCGTCTCGGCTCGCGCGCCATGCGGGGGTCCGGCAGGAAGTCGGTGGACTCCGCCATCGCGCGCCGAAACGTGTCCAGGGGTGCTTGCTCGCTGGCGAGTACGGCCACCTTGACCACGGGACCCGAGGTCCGCCGTGAGGCGGACGCCCACTCGCGCAGCTGGCGCAGCTCCGACGCCGTGAGAATGCTTCCGTCACCCGCGGCGAGCTCGTGCCCCGGGACACCGCCAGGTCTCTCGACGGCGAGCACACCGCGCGCAAGCAGCTCCGAGAGGGCGCACAGCACCTGATAGTCGGGCATCCGACAGTGGTCGACGATGTCGCTCACCCGCTCGTAGGTAGCCACCGCCTCCACGACCTCGCGGATCCCCGCGTGGGTCCAGGAACGGACGTCCTCGCTGCGAGCCTCCACGCGCAGCCGCGAGATTTCCGCCGGGAGGTCACCGCGCCTCGTTGCGAGCTCGTCCTTCTGGCGCATGCCCTCGAGGAGCAGCGACCGCGTCGGCATCTGCACGCGCGCGCTGCCGGCGGGCTCCCCTGGCAAGAACTCGAAGCTCCCGTCCCTCCAGGTCAGCAGGCGGAAGAGCGCCTTCTCGCTACTGATCGAGGTGCCGTCACCGAGCGGAATGGCTGCGTCGATGACCTGACCCCGGCGCACGAGCACGACTCCAGAGCTCGTGCCGTCGATGTTCGAGATGCGCAGGGTGCCCGTCTTGCTGTTCATCTGGAAGATCTGCAGGAGATCGAGCAGTGAGATCTGGGTGAGCTTTCCCGAGACCTCGCTGTTCGAACGCACGGCTCCGAGCCGCGTGTTCTGCGCCAGGATCGGCTCGACATGCCGCAGCACCTCTTCGACGTCCCAAGGACTCGGGATTGCGGCATCTCGCGGATCCATCACGATCGGGGCATCGAGCTCGTCGGTCGTGAGGAACAGAAAGCACGCTCCCCGAGTACGAGGATTCGCCCTCAGGATCTCGGTCATGCGTACGGCATCGATCACCGGCAGCTCGAGCGGGCAGATCACCAGGTCGGGCACGCGCTCCAGCGCGACCTCGAGAGCGGCGGCCCCGTGCGATGCGTGCTCGACGACGATGCCCCGCGCGAGGCACGCCTCCGCAATGCCCTTGGCGCGGGTCGCATCGTGGTCCGCGATCAACGTCCGCATCAGGCCCTCATGCCGAAGCCGACCTCTGCGCGAAGGCGAAAGGTCATGTGCTCCACCAGGACGGGGTCAGAGGTATGAAAGACCGGACGGGAGCCGTCTGCCTGGCGGGGCCATGCCAGCAGGGCGTAGGGCGCGGCCTCTCCGAAGCGCACGATCCAGCTCGTGTCCGCGGAGACCTGGGGTGGCAGCCCCAGGGCACTCACCACGGAGCCTGCGGGCAGCGTGTCCTCATCCGTGGCCAGAAACACATCCGTCGCCACATCGGCCTCTCCAAGGGCGATCAGGGGCCGCAGGAACGCCGCCGAGTCCTGCCCCGGTGCGAAGAACAAGAGCCCCTGGTCTCGAGGCCGGCAGCTCAGCTCGCCGACCAGCAGGTCCGCGGCCTCCGACACGACCTCGCCGGACACCGTGGTCGCCTGCTCGCGCAGGCGCTCGACGATGACCGCGAGTGAGGTATCCGCCTCGATGCCGAGATCGCGAACGATGCTGGTCCGGGCCATGCGGATGCGATCCAGTGCGTGCCGACGCAGGGCTACCAGGCTCTCGCCATCCCGCGGGAACGTGGCCAGCCCAAGCGCTGGCCGGATCTCGGTCGCGGACGGAGAGAGCGCCTCGCGCAAGCGGTCGTGGATCCGACGCTTGAGAACCGCGCCGCCGAGCGGCTCCGAGTCGGTCAGCCACAGCCAGAAGCGGCTTGAATCCTCGATCGCGAGGATGTCCGTCGTCCGGATGGTGCGCGAGGCGCACGCCACGAGGCTGGCCAGCTCGGCCTTGTGCCTGCGCGGATCGGCGCCTTCCAGATCGAGGCAGATCAGTGAGATCCGCCGACCGAAGCGGCGGGCCTTTGGCAGCTCGGTCTTCGCCACCTCCTCCAGGAAGGCGCAGGTCGGCAGATCTGTCTCCTGGTCCCGCACGCTCGAGGCTGAGTTCTTCGTACGCTCGCCGCTCGCCTGGAACGCGAGCGTGCCGATCTCGGCGATCTTCTCGCAGGCCAGGAGGACCCGTTCGGAGGGCTCACTTCCGGCCTCCCAGCCTGAGAGCCTGGCCACCGCCAGCAGCTGATCTCCATCGTCGCACGGAACCAGGACCCGCGCCGCAGCCCCCGACTCGGCCGCCACGCGCACCGCGTGGCCCGAGTGCAATGCTTCGCCCGCCTGGACGCGAGGGTCCGACCAGTAGCGCGGCTCCTCGGCGACACGCGTGTTCCCGCGGGTTGCCAGCAGCTCCAAGCTCTCCCCGCCTGTTGCGTTCCCCCAGATCACGCCATCCGGTGCGCCAGCCTCCGCGCACAGAAGCGACAGAACGGCTTCCGCGATACGCCCCAGCCCACGCATGCGCAGGAGGGGGAGCGCTTGCTCGATAAGCGAGAGTCGCGCCATGAACTCGAGGTTCTCGTTGACCAGACTCTCGTGACGCAAGGGTGCCTCGGCCTCGCTCGCAGGAGTCGCCAGCTCCGTCGCCAAGTACCCTCCTCGGGACAGTGGGGTGCCGCCCCAACCATCCGCCTCCCGGCAACCCGCCGAGTGCAACCTCTCTCTGGGCCGCAACGGGTTCCCCCTACTCTTCGGTCGCTGAGGGGAATTCCTGCTGCGGGTCTTGTGGGACCCGGCGCGCGAGCGGTCGCGCGCCACCCACCTTCGCTCAGGGCCAGGCCCTTCGCTGCGCGCGCCGCGTTCCGCGACGCTTGCAGGGTGCCTGCACCCGGGGGGGAGGGAGGCGGGGTATCTGCTCGGGCGGGGGGTGTGGGGGGCTAGTGGGGGGCGAGGAGGGGGAGTTCTTGGGGGGTGGTCGGGTCGGCGTGGTGGCCCAGGAGGGAGTGGGGGGAGGCGGCGGTGATGTGGACGTCTTGGATGGTGCCCGGGCGGATGTGTGGGGGGCCCGTGAAGTTCACAACGCGGTTGTAGGGGCCGCGGCCGCGAAGCTGGGGGCCGCCCCGGCGGCTTGCTCCTTCGACGAGGACGGGGATGACCTCGCCGACCCGCTTCTGATGCGCGTGGAGCGTGAGTTCCCGCTGGAGCGCGTGGAGCTCCTCCAGGCGCGCCTGCGACTCGGCGGGGTCCACACCGACGAGGCCGCGGCGCGCGGCCGGCGTTCCCGGGCGAGCCGAGTACTTGAAAGAGAAGCTGTCGACGAAGCCGACCTCTCGCATCAGGCTCATGGTCTCGGCGAAGTCGGCCCGTGTCTCGCCAGGAAAGCCGACGATCAAATCGGTCGTAATCGCCAGCTCCGGACGCGCCCTGCGCAGCTCGGACACGACGCGCAGGTACCCGTCCCTGTCGTAGCGCCGGTTCATCTGCTTCAGCACTTGCGTCGAGCCACTCTGGACCGGCAGGTGAATATGCGGACAGAGCTCAGGAACGTCCGCATAGGCCCGGAGCAGATCCTGGGTGACGAAGCTCGGGTGGGGACTGGTGAAACGAACGCGCTCGATGCCCCGCGTCGACCCGACGCGCCGGATGAGCTCGCCGAAGGGGAGCTCGCCCTCGACGCGCCCCGGTCGACGCCGACCGTAGGCGTTGACCGTTTGGCCGAGCAGCGTGACCTCCACGACACCCCGCTCGGCGAGTCCGGCCACCTCACCGAGGATCGCCGGACTCGGACGGCTCACCTCGCGGCCGCGGGTCCTGGGCACGACGCAGTAGGTGCAGAACAGGTCGCAGCCTTCCATCACAGTGACGAAGGCACGCCCGAGAGTGGGCGAGGTGTACTCGGGGTGCCGCTCGGGCAGCTCGAAGCGCGCCGTGGGCTCATCGTCGTAGTCCACTCGCAGGTCGCGAATCCGAGCCCTCGCGTTCGAGACCAGCACCGGTAGGTGCACCAGGTTCTGCGGCCCGAAGACAAAATCGAGCTCCGGGAAGCGCCGGAGCAGCGTGCCACCTTCCTGCTGGGCGACGCAGCCCCCGACGCCGATGATGAGCTCGGGATCCCGGCGCTTCCGGCGAAGCAACGCTCCGAGCTCCGAGTAGAGCTTCTGCTCGGCCTTCTCGCGGATCGAGCAGGTGTGCACCAGGATCAGGTTCGCCTCACCGGCGTCGCTGGTCGGGCGCATGCCCTCGTGGTGGAGGAGATTCGACATCTTCTCGGCGTCGTGCTGGTTCATCTGACAGCCGAAGGTGCGGATCTGAAAACGACCGGACATGGCGTGTGCGAGGGTAGCGGAGCGGTTCGAACCGGCCATCCGCGCCAGTACCGGGGTCGAGAGTTCGCACCCAGGCGGAAGACCGGGAGCGCTCAAGGGGAACGGATTGTCCTTATTTTCCAGTGAGATAGAGATGAATTATTCATGTACTTTCGAGCCTATTCGACGACACTCGGTACGGCATCGGACGCTATAGAAAAGGAATTGACATCTCTGGCCACCGATGCATAATGTGTCCGTCGGGTCGCAGCTGACCCACACAGGAGTCACTCAGAGAGTTCTTACGGAGAAGGCGGCGGAGTCGGCATTTCGGTCTTGAAATGTCCAACCTCTCACCCCCCACAAGTGATCCGCCGCCCTCTCCGACCCTTCAAACCCCCCGGCACTACGGTGCCGGGGGGTTTTCTGTTGGGCCCTTAGCACACTGGGGTCCGGCAAGACGTCGGAGGGCGGGGAACGTCCCCCGGAGGACTGTGGTAGCGGTGCTCGAGGCGAGCGATGCCCCTGTGCACGCAAGGAGCGGAGTCCGCCGGGGGACGTTCCCCGCCCTCCGACGGCGCTCGAAGCCTCTACAAGACCAGCTTGTCGACGAGCCGGTTCAGCTGCTTCAGGTTCCGGCACTCTTCGGCGACGTCTGTGTAGGGCAAATACTTGTCCATCACGCTATCGCCGAAGCCCCAGGCTCCGGGGGCCTCCGGGTTGATCCAGACCACGTTCTTGGCCTTGTTGTGCACCTCTCGCAGGCACCAGGCCTGGGGGTCGTTGTAGTTGTTTCGGGCGTCCCCGATCACGACCACCGTGGTACGCAGGTCCAGCGAGGACAGGAAGTCTCGCCAGAAGACGTGAAAAGCCATGCCGAAGTTGGAGCGAGTGTACGGGTTGATGACGTCGCCCCCGTCGACCGACTTGTCGATCGCATCGAAGATGTCGTTGTCCCGGAACAGCTGGGTGACCTCGCCGAGCTCTGCAACGAAGACGTAGCTGCGAATCTTCGTGAAGACCTCTTGTAGGCTGTAGGCGAACTGCAGGAAGAAGCGCGAGACGTTCGCGACGGAGCTCGAGATGTCACACAGGATAACTAGTTTCGGTCGCTCCTTCTTGCGATGCTTGAAGATCAGCTCGAACGGCAACCCGCCGTGGCCCATGTTCTTGCGCATGGTCGACTTGAGGTCGAACTTGCCCTTGCGCTGGCGCTTGCGCCGCATCGACACGATGTTCTTGAGCTTCTGCGCGAGTCGGTTCACGACGTCGCGCATGTTGCGCAAATCCTCTTCCGTCAGATTGTAGAAGCTCTTCTCCTGCAGGCTCTCGCGGTGGAAGCGCTCCATGTAGTCGTGGTTCTGCTTGTCGAGCTCGCGCTCGACGTACTGCCGCACCGCACGGCGGAGCGCATCTTGAAGGGCGCTCAGCAGCTCGCCGAGCTGGGCGAGCTCCTCCTCCGACATGCCAGCTTCGCGCATCTGCTCCATCAGGTTCTGGAGCTCGCCTCCGGCCGAGTCGAGCCCCATTTGCTCGAGCATGCGCCGGCTGAAGAAGCCGATCTGAAGCATGTTGCGGATGTTGGCGATGTCCGCGTCGTCGCCCGCCTGGTTCACCAGCTGCTCGAGCGAGTTCTCGTCCATGCTGAGCAGGGCCTGCGCCAGCTCCGAAAGGTCGATGTCCATGTTCTGGAGCACGTCACGCAGGCGCTCGAGCATCTGCTCGAGATCAAAGTCCCCCGACATGCCGCCGAGTGCTTGAGCCAGCTGCTCCTTCAGCTGGTCGTGGAAGCCCGACCAGAACAGATCGAAGAGACGATCGTAGGTGTCGATATCGTCACCGCGCTTGACCATCGTGGTACGCAGGGCGTCCTTGAACAGCTCGCGGTCGCTGAGGCTCATCTCCTCGATGGCCATGAACGAGTCGAGGGTCTCGGCCACCGAGACGCGCACGCCGGCCTTCCGCAGGATGTTCGTGAACTCGACGATCTTCTTTTCCATTGACGCTCGCCTAGTGGAGGACGCTCTTCTTGGCTGCCGCGGCAGGCTCTGCTGCCGCCTGCGGCTGCCCCGCCTGGACCTCGCTCGCCTTCTTCTTCAAGAGGGCATCGAGCTCGGACTGCGCTTTATGGATGTCGCCCTGGTGCTTGAGGATGATGTTCAGCGTGTCGCTCACGAGGTTGGAATCCAGGGTGTCCGCGTTCAGCACGAGCAGGGCCCGCGCCCAGTCCAGCGTCTCCGCGATGGAGGGGGTCTTCTTCAGGTCGAGCGCGCGGATGCGCTGGATCAGCTCGACGATGTCCTCCGCCAGGCGCTGACCGATCCCCGGGACCTTGAGCTCCAGGATGCGCACCTCCTCCTCCTCGCTGGGAAAATCGATGTGGAGGTGCAGGCAGCGGCGCTTGAGCGCGTCAGTCATCTCCCGCGCGTCGTTCGAGGTCAGGAACACGACCGGGATGTTGTTCGCCTGGATCGTACCGATCTCGGGGATGCTCACCGTGTAGTCCGAGAGCACCTCGAGCAAGAAGGCCTCGAACTCGGGGTCGGATTTGTCGACCTCGTCGATCAGCAGCAGCCGGCGCTCCTTGGACGTGATCGCATCGAGCAGCGGACGGGCGACGATGAAGCGCTCGCTGAAGAATACGTCGTCCTGCTCGCCGATCCGCTCGGAGGCCTCGCGCAGACTTTTGGTACCGGCGATCACCTCGCCGATCTTGTCACGCAGCATCTGCGTGTAGAGCAGCTGCTTGGAGTACTCCCACTCGTAGAGCGCCTTGGACTCGTCCAGGCCCTCGTAGCACTGGAGACGCGTCATCGGGAGTCCAAGGGCCCCCGCCACGACTTTCGCGAGATCGGTTTTGCCGACACCTGCTGGACCCTCGACGAGGACCGGCTTGTTGAGCTTCAGAGCCAGGAACACCACGGTGCCGATGTTCTTGCCGGCGATGTACTTCTGCTCCAGAAGCCGTTTCTGGACGTCCTCTACCGTGTCGAACATGTCTTCCTCCAGCCCGTGGATTCTCCTACTGGCCGAGCATACGCGAGTACGAGACCTCGAGAAACCTGCGGGCTTCGATCGCTCAGTTCATCAGATTCAGCAGATGCCCAAGCTTCTCCCGCTTGGTCCTCAGATACTCGAAGTTCTCCTCGTTGGGCCGAGCTTCGAGCGGGATCTGGTCGACGATCTCCAGGTCGTAGCCCTCGAGACCAGCTCGCTTCGACGGGTTGTTCGTGAGCAACCTCATCCGAGATACCCCGAGGTTGGCGAGAATCTGCGCCCCGACCCCGAAGTCCCGCATGTCCGGTGGGAAGCCCAGGCGCTCGTTCGCCTCAACGGTGTCGAGCCCTTCGTTCTCCTGCAGTCCGT
This sequence comes from Myxococcota bacterium, assembly GCA_965247115.1. GTDB lineage: Bacteria > Myxococcota_A > UBA9160 > SZUA-336 > SZUA-336 > JAUXJB01. Next base: position 154,316 of record CBDFGR010000001.1, on the reverse strand, counting down.
AGGCCTTGATCTTGTTCACGAGTCCGATCCCGCGCCCCTCCTGGCGCATGTAGAGCAGCACTCCGGTGCCCTCTTCCTGGATCAGCTTGAGCGCGGTCTGGAGCTGCTCGCCGCAGTCGCAGCGAAGGGAGCCGAACGCATCGCCCGTCAGGCACTCGCTGTGCACGCGCACCAGCGTGGGCACGTCGCGCTTGATCTCGCCGCGCACCAGCGCAATGTGGTCGACGAAGTCGATCTCGTTTTTGAACACGACTGCGCGGAAATCGCCGAACTGCGACGGCAGCGTGGCCTCCGCCGAGCGCCGAACGAGTTGCTCGGTTCGCGTCCGGTACTTGATCAGCTCCGCGATCGAGAGGATGCGCAGACCGCGCTCGCGGGCGAAGATCTCGAGGTCCGGCCGGCGCGCCATCGTTCCGTCCTGGTTCATGATCTCGCAGATCACGCCGGCCGGCTGCAGACCGGCCAGCCGGGCCAGGTCAACGGCACCCTCAGTCTGACCGGTGCGACGCAGCACGCCGCCCGGCTTCGCGATCAGCGGGAACACGTGGCCCGGCCGGCTCAGGTCGGAGGGCGTGCTGGCCGGGTCCATCGCAACCTGGATGGTGCGCGCCCGATCTGCGGCGGAGATACCAGTCGTCACCCCGTCGCGAGCTTCGATCGAGACCGTGAAGGCCGTGCCGTAGGGCGTGGTGTTTGCGGCGTCTGGCACCATCATCGACAGCTCGAGCTCCTGCGCGCGCTCCGGGGTGAGTGCCAGGCAGATCAGGCCGCGGCCGTGTAGCGCCATGAAGTTGACGGCTTCCGCCGAGCAGAGGTCGGCGGCCATGCACAGGTCGCCTTCGTTCTCCCGGTCCTCGTCGTCGACGAGGATGATCATCTTCCCGGCGACGATATCTTCCAGAGCCCGCTCGACCTGCGTGAAGATTTCGCTTCGGCTCTCAGTCGGGGGGACGGTCCCCTCCCCGCTGCTTGGGTTGCCCAAAGAGGTCCTCCACGGGGTGCCCAGGGGGGGACCTCCGGGGCACGCACACTACCCGAGGGCCGAGTAGATACACGTCCGCAACGTATCAGGGGCTGATTCTCGCGTCAATTCTGTACTTGCGGGACCCGGGCCGCGGGCAGCCGCGGCCCACCCACCTCCGCTCAGGGCTTTGCCCTTCGCTGCGCGCGCCGCTATCGCGGCGCTTGCAGGGTGCATGTGGGTCGGCGGTCACTCTCGAGCACCCTGCAAGCGGCGCGATAGCGGCGCGCGCAGCGAGCCGGAGGCGAGCGAAGGTGGGTGGCCGTCAGCGGCCCGCGGGTCGCTGACCCGCGGGAGGGCCGCCCGCGCGCCGGGTCCCACAGACCTACTCTGGCTTCTCCTCCGCGACGTGGTTGCGCATCACGCCAGCGAGGAAGCGCTCCTCATCGAGACCGAACTTCGAGGAGAAGGAGTGGCCGTGGTCCAGGTGGCGATACAGGCGAACCAGCAGCGCCTCGAGCGTCTCGAGCACGCCGACGCCCTGCGTCGCCGAGGCAGGCACGGTGGGGATGCCCGTGCCCTTCCAGGCCTCCCGGATTTCTTCCAGCGACTTGATGTCCTGCAGGTCGCGCTTGTTGAATTGCACGACCTGCGGAATCTCGTCGATGGCCAGCCCGTTCAGCCGGAGGTTCGTCTCGAGGTCGCGGTAGGAGTAGGCGTTGGCGGAGGCCGTCGAGCGCTGGGAGTCCGCGATGAAGGCGACGGCGTCGGCACCCGCGAGGACGACGCGTCGCGTCGAACGGTGGAGCACCTGACCGGGGACAGTGAAGAGCTTGAGCCGCACCTTATAGCCACCTTCGACACCGAACTCGACGGGGAGGAAGTCGAAGTAGAGCGTGCGGTCATCCTGGGTATCCAGCGTGACCATCTCGCCGCGCGACTCGGGCGACAGCAGATGATGGATCTGCTGCAGGTTGGTCGTCTTCCCGGAGCGTGCCGGTCCGTAGTAGACGATCTTGAGCGCGATCTCGCGCGTTTCTAGATTCAGCTGCGGCATGTCGGGCCTATACCTACGCCCTGCATATCGGCGGGATACCTGCCCTGATTGAGGCGCTTATTGCGGCTTTCGCACCGAGCGGCCCAGAAAAGCCTCGAGCAGCAGGCTGGCCGCCCGCGGGGCGGTCATGCTGCGCACCTCGACCTCCTGCTCGAGCTCGAGCAGGCGCTTGGCAGTGCGGGCATCCGAGCGGAACGCGGACTCCAGCCCGTCCTCGACCAGGCGCCAAAGCCAGGCCCGCGCTTGAGCGCGGCGCCGACTCTCCAACTCGCCGCCCTTCAACAGGCACTCCCGGTGGGCCACGACGGTCCCCCAGAACTCGGATATCCCGTTCCCGAGTCGGGCGCTCACCGTCAGCACAGGAGCCCGCCATGGGCCGCCCGCGTGCAGCAGCGCCAGGCCGTGCTCGTAGTCGACACGTGTACGCTCGGCCTGAGCCATGCTCTCGCCATCCGCCTTGTTCACGACAAGGGCGTCAGCGAGCTCGAGCACCCCCCTCTTGATCCCCTGGAGATCGTCTCCGGCGCCGGGCTGGAGCAAAACCGCGAAGAAGTCGACCATGGAGCGGACCTCGACCTCCGACTGTCCAACTCCGACCGTCTCGACCAGCACGACGTCGAAGCCGGCGGCCTCGCAGACGAGCATGGCCTCGCGGGTGCGGTGAGCGACGCCCCCCAGGATACCGCCCGAGGGCGACGGTCGGATGAACGCACTCTCCTGCTGAGTCAGCAGCTCCATCCGGGTCTTGTCGCCGAGTATGCTCCCGCCGCTGACGGGGCTCGACGGATCCACTGCGAGGACGGCTACGCGGTGCGCGGCACCGACGAGCTCCAGGCCCAGCGCCTCGATGAACGAGCTCTTGCCGACGCCGGGGGGACCCGTGACGCCGACGCGCGTGGCGGCTCCGGTGTGCGGCACCAGCTTGTCGAGGACCTGCTGGCCGAGCGCTCGGTCATCGTCGCGGCGACTCTCCAGCAGCGTGATGGTCTTTGCAACCAGGCGCCGCTCGCCCGCCAGCACCCCTTTACAGTAGTCGGCGGCGGTGAGGCCGCGGCGGCTCATGCGCGGCGATCACGAACAGCCTGAAGCACCTCGCGGGCCGCCGCCGGCACGGCCGTCCCCGGGCCGAAGATCTTTGCCACGCCCCTCTCGTGCAGGAACGAGTAGTCCTGAGGCGGGATGACGCCGCCACACACGACGGTCACGTCTTCCGCGCGCTCGTTCGCCAGCGCCTCGATTAGCTGGGGCACCAGCGTCTTGTGTCCCGCGGCCTGGCTCGAAACGCCGACCACGTGCACGTCGTTCTCCACGGCCTGCCGGGCGACCTCCTCCGGAGTCTGGAACAGGGTTCCGATGTCGACGTCGAAGCCCATGTCGGCGAACGCGGTGGCGATGATCTTGGCGCCGCGGTCGTGGCCGTCCTGCCCGAGCTTGGCCACGAGGATGCGCGGACGTCGGCCCTCATCTTCCAGGAAATCCTCGATGTCGCGGCGCAGCGCAAGGAACTCCGCATCGTCCCTGTAGGCGGAGGCGTAGACGCCGGACACGCTGCGGATCTCGGCGCGGTGTCGGCCATACACTTTCTCCAGCGCTTCGGAGATCTCGCCCACGGTGGCCCGCGCCTTCGCAGCCTCGACCGCGTGCGCGAGCAGGTTCTCGCTCCGGTCGCCCGCAGCCGCCGTCAACGCCTCGAGCACCCCGCGCAGGCGCGTGTCGTCGCGCTCCGACCGGACGCGCTCGAGCCGCCCGATCTGAAGGCGTCGCACCTCAGTGTTGTCGATGTCGAGAACCTCGACCTCGGTTTTCTCCTCGACCCGATAGCGGTTGACGCCGACGATGGCCTCCTCGTCCCGGTCGATGCGCGCCTGGCGCCGGGTCGCGGCTTCCTCGATGCGCAGCTTCGGCATTCCAGCCTCGATGGCCTTCGTCATGCCCCCGAGCTCCTCGACCTCTTCGATCAGCTTCGTGGCCTCGCGGGCGATGCTGTGCGTCAGACTTTCCAGGTAGTAGCTGCCGGCCAGGGGATCGATCACACGAGTGATCCCGGTCTCCTCGGACAGGATGAGCTGGGTGTTTCTCGCGATGCGTGCCGAGAAAGGCGTGGGCAGGGTCAGCGCCTCGTCGAAGCCGTTTGTATGGAGGGATTGGGTGCCCCCGAGCACCGCGGCCATGGCCTCGATCGTGGTGCGGACCACGTTGTTGTAGGGGTCTTGCTCGGTGAGGCTCGCCCCCGAGGTCTGCGAGTGCGCACGCAGCATGGAGGAACGTGGGTCCTTCGGGTTGAAGCCACTCATCAACTGTGCCCAAAGCAGGCGCGCGGCGCGCATCTTCGCGATCTCCATGAAAAAGTTCATGCCGATCGCCCAGAAGAACGAGAGTCGTGGAGCGAACTCGTCGATGCCGAGCCCCTGACTCAGGGCCGCGCGCACGTACTCGACACCGTCCGCCAAGGTGAAGGCCAGCTCCTGGACCTGCGTCGCGCCAGCCTCCTGCATGTGGTAGCCGCTGATCGAGATCGAGTTGAAGCGCGGCATGTTCCTCGACGTGAACTCGATCACGTCCGCCACAATGCGCATGCTCGGCTCGGGCGGGTAGATGTAGGTATTCCGGACCATGAACTCCTTCAGGATGTCGTTCTGGATGGTCCCGGTGAGCTTTGCCGGCTGGACGCCTTGCTCCTCTCCGGCCGCGATGAAGCAGGCGAGGGTCGGGATCACCGCTCCGTTCATCGTCATGGACACGGACATCTGGTCCAGCGGGATCTGATCGAACAGGATCTTCATGTCCTCGATGGAGTCAATCGCCACGCCGGCTTTGCCCACGTCGCCGATCACGCGCGGGTGATCCGAGTCGTAGCCGCGGTGGGTCGCGAGATCGAAGGCGACCGAGAGCCCGCGCTGGCCCGCCTTCAGGTTCGCGCGGTAGAACTCATTGGACTCCTCTGCCGTCGAGAAGCCTGCGTACTGCCGTACCGTCCAGGGTCGGTTCGTGTACATCGTGGCGCGCGGGCCGCGCAGGAACGGTGCCAGGCCGGGGACGCTGTCGGTGTACTCGAGGTTCTCGAGGTCCACCGCCGTGTAGAGCGACTTGATCGAGATGCCCTCGGGCGTCGTCCACTCGAGGCTCTCCGGGTCTGCTCCGCCGAGCTCTCTGGCAGCGGCCTCACGCCAGGCACCGAGATCTGCCTTGCCTTTTGGATCCTGCATCTACATCGCCCTTCGGTAGCGTCCGCCCACTTCGAAGAGGGCGTCGGAAATCTGCCCCAGGCTCGCGACCTTCGTGACCTCGAGCAGCTCGGCGAACACATTCCCCCCCGCCGAGGCTACTGCCTGGAGTCTGCGCAGCGCCTGCTCCGCCCGGCCCGCGTTGCGCTCCTGGAAGCGGTGCAGGTTCTCGAGCTGCTGGCCCTTCTCTCCTTCGGAGGCGCGGATCAGCTCGCGGGGCTCTGCTGCGCTCTCCCCTGCGGGGTTCAGGAAGGTGTTCACTCCGACCACGGGCAGCTCGCCCGAGTGCTTCTTTGCCTCGTAGAGCAGGCTCTCGTCCTGGATCTTGCCGCGCTGGTACATCCGCTCCATGGCGCCAAGCACGCCGCCCCGCTCCGAGATCCGCTCGAACTCCTGCAGCACCGCCTCCTCCACGAGAACGGTCAGCTCCTCGACGGCGTACGAGCCCTGGAACGGGTTCTCGTTCTTCAGTAGACCGAACTCCCGATTCAGCACGAGCTGAATTGCCAGCGCACGGCGCACGGACTCCGCCGTGGGCGTGGTGACGGCCTCGTCGTACGCGTTCGTGTGCAAGCTGTTGCAGTGATCTCCGAGCGCGAGCAGGGCCTGGAGGGTCGTTCGAATGTCGTTGAACGCCATATCCTGCGCGTGCAGCGAGCGGCCCGACGTCTGGATGTGGTACTTGAGCTTCTGGCTGCGCTCGAGTGCCCTGTAGCGCTCGCGCAGGGCAACGGCCCAGATACGCCGCGCGACGCGTCCGATCACCGCGTACTCCGGATCGAGACCGTTGCTGAAGAAGAAGGAGAAGTTGGGCGCGAAGTCGTCTACTTCGAGCCCGCGGGCCATGTACGCCTCGCAGTACGTGAAGGCGTTGGCCAGCGTGAACGCGAGCTGGCTGATCGGGTTCGCTCCCGCCTCGGCGATGTGGTAGCCCGAAATCGACACCGAGTAGAAGTTCTGAATCTCGTTCTCGCAGAAGTACTCCTGGATGTCGCCCATCATGCGGAGAGCGAACTCCGTGGAGAAGATGCAGGTGTTCTGGGCCTGGTCCTCCTTGAGGATGTCCGCCTGGACCGTACCCCGGACGCTGCGGAGCGCGTCCCTCTTGATCCGCTCGTAGACTTCTGGCTCCACGAGCTCGTCACCCGAGACTCCCAGTAGCGACAGACCCAGACCACTGTGCCCTTCGGGCAGCTCGCCCGTGTAGCCGGGCAGGCCCCGCGCCGCGAGCTCACGCACCACGCGTTCGAGCTGGTCCGTCTCGGTCAGATGCTTCTCGACGCATTGATCGATGGTCGCGTTGAAGAAAAACGCGAGCAGCACGGGGGCCGGACCGTTGATCGTCATCGAGACCGAGGTCTTCGGATCTGTGAGGTCGAAGCCGGAGTAGAGCTTCTTGGCGTCGTCGACCGTGCAGACAGAGACGCCGGAGGTCCCCACCTTACCGTACACGTCGGGCCGCTCGTGCGGGTCTCGCCCGTAGAGGGTCACGCTGTCGAACGCCGTGGACAGACGCCTCGCGGGCTGTCCCCGGCACAGGAGGTGGAAGCGGCGGTTCGTGCGCTCGGGCGTGCCCTCCCCCGCGAACATTCTGGCGGGATCTTCCTCCTCGGTGCGCTTGAAGGGAAACACGCCGCTCGTGAACGGGAAGTGGCCGGGCAGGTTCTCGAAGGCGAGGAACCGAGCGCGCTCGCCCCAGTCGTCGAGCTCGGGCACCGCCACCCGAGGCACGGAGAGACCGGCGAGCGTCTCGACGTGGTTCGCGATCGGGATGTCGCGACCTCGGACCTCGTAAGACTGGCTCTCTCTGCGATAGCGCTCGCGCACCCGCGGCCATGCGGCGAGCTCGCGGACGAGCTCCGGATCGAGCTCGGCGAGGAGCCTGTTGTAGGTGCGCCGAAGCGCCAGGATCTCGGGTGACGCCACGCCTTCTTCGGTCACCGCCTCCGGGTACGCGTCCCCCTCCCGCGACTCCTTGCTCAGCTTTGGCGATTCCTCGCCCAGCTTTGGCGACTCCTTGCTCAGCTTTGGCGACTCCTCGCTCAGCTCCTCGAGTGCCTGGGCTACGGCCCAGGCGCGGCGCGCGCGCTCCGCCTGCTCGAGTGCCCGGGCACGATAGGCGCGCAGCGTCTCCGCAATTTCTGCAAGGTAGCGCGTGCGCTTAGGGGCGATCATGGGCCGACCCGTGGGCTCGAGCGGCGGTCCAACGAGTCGACGTGGGAACGTTCGGAAGCCGCGCTCGGCAATCAGTGCACCGAGCGCCTGGCCGAAGCGATCCGTGCCCGGATCGTCCCAGCGACTCGCGATCGTCGCGTACACCGGCGTCTCCGCATCCGAGCGCTGGACGCCGCCGTGGTTGCGGCGCCACTGCTTGCGTACGTCGCGCAGGGCATCGCTCGCGCCCCGACGGTCGGACTTGTTCACGACGACTGCGTCGGCGAGCTCCAGCATGTCGATCTTCTCGAGCTGCGAGGGCGCACCGTACTCGGGCGTCATCACGTACACCGAGAGGTCGACGAGATCGATGATCTCCGAATCGGCCTGTCCGATGCCCGCCGTCTCAACGAGGATCAGGTCGAAGCCGCCAGCTTGAAGCACGCGGATCCCGTCCGCGACCGAGCGCGACATCGCGACGTGTGCCTGCCGCGTTGCAAGCGAGCGTACGAACACCCGCGGTGGCTGGATGGAGTTCATGCGCAGCCGATCGGCGAGCAGGGCCCCGCCCGAGCGTCGCCGCGTGGGATCGATCGAGATCACGCCGATGGAGCGCTCCGGATCCTCCAGCCGAAAGCGACGCACCAGCTCGTCGACGAGGCTCGACTTGCCCGCCCCACCGGTCCCCGTAAAGCCCACCACGGGTGCGGCCTCGCGCCGAAGCCGGTCCAGCGCAACGCGTAGCTGTGCCAGCTCACCATCCTCCGTGCCCGCGCGCTCCTCGAACAGGCTGATCAAGCGGGCCAGGGACGTCGGCCGCTCGACGCCGACGCGCTCGAGCTCCTCCTCCCAGGAAACGTCGGGACGACTCACGCCGGCATCGACGATCTGTCGGATCATCCCCTCGAGGCCGAGCTTCTGCCCGTCTTCGGGGCGGAAGATCTGCGTGATCCCGTAGCGATGCAGCTCCTCGACCTCGTCGAGAGAGATCACACCACCCCCGCCCCCGTAGACCCGCACGTGTGGCGCCCCTGCCTCCTGCAGTCGATCGAGCAGGTACTTGAAGAACTCGACGTGTCCCCCCTGATACGAGGACACCGCCACCGCGTCCGCGTCTTCCTGGATGGCAGCAGTGAGCACGTCGTCCACAGAGCGATCGTGCCCGAGGTGGATCACCTCGGCCCCCATCTGCTGCAGCAGCCGCCGCATGATGTTGATCGCGGCGTCGTGCCCGTCAAAAAGCGACGCTGCCGTCACGACCCGCACTGGCCCCCGTCCCGCGGTCGCCACGTCGACACTCGCCTGAACCGTGCTCATGGAAGAACCTTAGCTCATTTGTGGGACCCGGCGTTAGCGTCGGCGCTAGACGGGAATGATCCCGTGCTTCTTCGGTGGGGATTCGTCTTCGGGACGGTCGCTGATCAGCGCAAAGCGCCGCACGAGATCTTCGCGCAGGCGTTCCGGTGGGACGATGTCATCGATGACGAGCTCTGATGCGAGCAGCATGAGGTCGACGTCGCGCTCGTACTCCGCTCGGAGGTCGGCGACCAGCGACGCTCGCTCCTCCTCCGGCGTGGCCTGGATTCGGTTGTAGAAGACCGCGTTGACCGCGGCTTCCGGACCCATCACGGCGATCTTTGCCGTGGGCAGGGCGATGCAGACGTCGGGACGGAAACCGGGACCGCACATGGCGTACAGCCCCGCGCCGTAGGCCTTCCTCACAATGACCGAGATGCGCGGCACGGTGGCCTCCGAGACTGCGGAGATCATCTTCGCGCCGGCGCGAATGATGCCCTCGCGCTCGACCTTCGACCCGATCATGAAGCCCGGGACGTCTGCCAGGTACAGGAGCGGAAGCCCGAAGGCGTCGCAGATCTGGATGAAGCGTGCTGCCTTGTCGGCGGAGTCGACGAAGAGCACGCCGCCCTTCCACTTCGGCTGGTTCGCAACCACCCCGACCGGCTGCCCGTCGATGCGCGCGAGGCCCGTCACGAGCTCGCGCGCCCAGAGCTGCTTGATCTCGAAGAAGGAGTCCTCGTCGACCACTCGATCGATCACCTCGAAGATGTCGAAGGGCCGGTTCTCGTCCTCTGGGATCGCAGCTCCCAGGTCCTGGCACGTGCGAGTCGGCAGCCGCGCCTCGGCGCGTGGAAGCACGTCCCCTGTAGAACCGGGCAGGTAGGACAGGTAGCGTCGCGCCCCCTCGATCGCCTCGCGCTCGTCGGTGCAGAGCACGTCACCGCAGCCGCTCTTGCTGCAGTGCATGCGGGCGCCCCCCATTTCTTCCAGCGTGGTCTTCTGCCCGATCACCATCTCCGCCATCCTCGGCGAGCCGAGGTACATGCTCGCGTTCCCCTCCACCATCAAGAGGATGTCGCAGAACGCGGGGATGTAGGCGCCGCCGGCCGCAGAGGGGCCGAACAGGCAACAGACCTGGGGGATGAGTCCGGACAGACGCACCTGGTTGTGGAAGATCCGGCCCGCGCCGCGGCGGTTGGGGAACATGTCGACCTGGTCCGTGATGCGGGCACCCGCGGAGTCGACCAGGTAGACGAGTGGAGCTCGGAGCCGCTCCGCCGTCTCCTGGATGCGCAGGATCTTCTCGACGGTTCGCCGTCCCCAGGAGCCCGCCTTGACGGTGGAGTCGTTCGCCATCACGCACGCTACGCGACCGCCGATCCGTCCGGTCCCGATAACGATTCCATCGGCGGGAAGATCGTCGGCGAGAGTGTTCGCGAACAGGGCGTCCTCGACAAAGGAGTCCGTATCGAGCAGCAGCGCGACGCGCTCGCGAGCGAAGAGCTTGGCCTGCTTCTTCGCCCGCTCGTGCGCAGCTGGAGAGCCGCCCTCCAGGATCCGGTCGATGTGGCCGTGCAGGTCGCTCCGCTCGCTCACCGCCGCTCCTCCACATGTTGGCGCGCAGGCCACTTCGGGGTGCGCTCCAACGACAACAACACTGTCAGGTGTAGTTTACGAGGCCGGTCCTTCAGCTTCCCAAGCACCGTACCCGAAGATGCCACCCGTGCCAACTACAGGTAGCCCAGCTGTCTGGCACGCCTGGGTCGTTTTGACCAGTTCTTGTCGGTCTTGACCCACAAGTTGAGATGCACGCGCAGCCCGCACAGCTCGGCGATCCTCTTGCGCGACTCGATACCGACCTTCTTGAGCATCTGGCCGCCCCGCCCCACCACGATGGCCTTCTGCGAGTCCCGCTCCACCAGCACGTTGGCGGCCACGCGCAGCTCGTCCTGAGTCTCCTTCCAGCTCTCGACCTCCACCGCGATCGCGTACGGGATCTCGTCGGCGTACGTGTCGAAGACGACCTCGCGGATCCGCTCGGCCGCCAGGAAGCGCAGCGGAGCATCTGTGAGGAAGTCGGCGGGATAGAGAGCCGGACCCTCGGGTAGAAGTCCGGTGACCCGCTCGACAAAGGCCTCGAGTCCAGAGCCCGTTCGAGCCGAGACCTCCAGCACAGCGGCAAAGCGATGCGGGTCTGGCACGGGCCCCGGTGGGCCCTGGTCGCACTTGGTGCGCAGCAACAGCGAGGGTCCGGGAAGCTCCGCCAGCCGCTCCTCGACGGGCTCCCAATCAGATCCGCCCTCGAACAAGATCACGCGCAGATCCGCGTCCTCGGCCGAGCGGAGCGCGCGCTCGGTAAGAGCGAGGTTGAAACGGGCTCGGCCTCGGTTCACACCCGGTGTGTCGTGGAAAAGGATCTGCACTTCGGGCCGAGTCAGCACGCCGAGCAGCTGACTGCGTGTCGTTTGGGCGCGCGCCGCCGAGATGGAGACCTTCTCGCCGAGGACGGCGTTCAGCAGCGTGGATTTCCCCGCGTTGGGGCGGCCGAGCAGTGCCACGACGCCGCAGCGGTGAGGCCCCTGGTCGGCCCGCGCCGACGAGGTCACGAGCCGGACTCGTCGAGCCTGCGCAGAGCGCCCTGCGCAGCGCCCTGCTCGGCGGCGCGTTTGGAGCGCGCCGTGGCCGATCCGAGCACCCGACCTGCCACGCTCACCTCGACGTCGAACTCGCGGGCGTGCGCCGGCCCGCACTCCGTGGTGATCGTGTAGACGGGGCCGGGCTCGCCTTTCGCGTGCAGGGCCTCTTGCAGGCGAGACTTCGCGTCGCGTAGCGGACGCTCGCCGCTGGCCGCCTCGGCGATGTCCTGCCCGAGCTCCCGAGCCACGAGCGCGCGCACGGGCTCCAGTCCCCCGTCCAGGTACATGGCTCCCAGCACCGCCTCGAACAGGTCGGCCAGGATCGATTCTTTGTCGCGGCCGCCGCTCCTCTCCTCGCTCTTGCCCAGGCGCAGCCAGCTTCCGAGCTCCAGCGCCCGCGCCCGAACGGCCAGCGCGGCTGTGTTCACGAGCTCGGCTCGGGCGCGCGAGAGGGCGCCTTCGTCGGCGCTGGAATTTGCCTCCATCAGGCGCTCGGACACGAGCAGATCCAGAACGGCATCGCCGAGGAACTCGAGGCGCTCGTTCGAGCCCTCGTCACTGCCGAACTCGTGAGCGCGCGAGCCGTGCGTCAGCGCCCGCTCGAGCAACTCGGGCTTCGAGAAGGAGTGTCCGAGGCAGCGCTCTAGCTCGTTCCGGGGTCTAGACCGAGCCAGTGATCCAGCCTCCTCCGAGCACGCGCGAGTCTGCCGCATCGTAGACGACCGCAGCCTGGCCCGGTGCGGGCGCCCAGGCGGGCTCCTCGAGCAGCAGCGTTCCGGCCGCGCTCGCGGCCGGCTCGAGACGGGCTGTCACGCTGGCCTGCCGATGCCGGATCTGCACCCGAACGGGATTCCGCGGAGGCTGGCCATCGAACCAGCACAAGCCCCTCACGTGCACCTCTCGCCGCCACAGCCGCTCCGCGCGACTCACCCTGAGCTGGTTCTCCGCCGGCTTCACCTCGCTCACGTACCAGGGTCCGCCCGACAGGCCGAGTCCCTTGCGCTGGCCGAGCGTGTAGCCGAGCGCCCCGTCGTGTTGGCCCAGCACCAGACCGCCCCCGTCGACGATCGCGCCGGGCCGCCGCTCGTGACCGGGGCGCAGCCGGTCGAGGGCAGAGCGCACGTTTCCGTCGGGGATGAAGCAGATGCCCTGGCTCTCGGGCTTGTCCGCGGTCGCCAGCCCGAGCCTGCGCGCGATCTCCCGCACCTCCGACTTCTCGAGCTCGCCGAGCGGAAAGGAGAGCGAGGGCAGCACGGCACGCGGCAGATCGAACAAGAAGTAGGTCTGGTCCTTCCCGCGATCGCGGGGGCGGTACAAGGCCAGCTCTCCGTCGGGACCGGGGGCAATGCGAGCGTAGTGACCTGTCGCGACGCCCCGCCCGCCAAGCGCCCTCGCGCGCTGCAGCAGGATGTCGAACTTGAGCACACGATTGCAGGCGATGCAGGGGATGGGCGTGCGTCCCGCGAGGTAGTCCTCGACGAAGGGCTCGACCACCGCCTCTCGAAACGCGCTCCTGTAGTTCGCGACGTAGTGCTTGATGCCAAGCGTGCGGGCGACCGCTCGCGCATCGTCCGCGTCGGGCAGCCCACAACACTTTTTGCTGGACGCTGTCCGCCGCGGCGGGGCCTCGCCGCCGATATCCATGGTGATTCCCACTACGTCCTTGCCCTGGCTGGCCAGCAGCGCAGCCGCCACCGACGAGTCCACGCCGCCGCTCATGGCAACGATCCAGCGGTCGCTCATCGCTGCTGGTTCTGCCGGGCGGCACGCTCCGCCCGCGTCGCGCTGCGCACCCGCTCGACGAGGCCAGGAAGGATGTCGATGACGTGCTCGATCTCTTCAGCCCGCGACTCCGGACCGAGGCTGAAACGAATGGAGCCCGCTCCCAGATCGATGGGAACGCCCATAGCGAGGAGCACGTGCGAGGGTTCCGTCGAGCCCGAGTGGCAGGCCGCTCCCGAAGCCACGGCGATCTCCTCCACGTCGAGGGCCTCGACCAGGGCCTCGCCGTCGGCACCGGCGAACGAGACGTTTAGCGTGTGCGGGAGCGAGTTTGCAGGCGAGTTCGACTGTACCTCGGGGATCTTCGCCTGGATCCCGCTCCACAGTCGATCGCGCAATCCGGCCAGGTGGGCCGAGCGCTCCTCCATGTCGGCTCCCGCTGCGGCGCACGCCGCCCCGAAGCCCGCGATCCCCGGCACGTTCTCGGTTCCCGCGCGTCGGTTTCGCTCCTGCGGTCCGCCCCGCAGCAGCGGTGTGAAACGGCTCGTGGGGCAGGCATAGAGCGCACCGATGCCCTTGGGGCCGCCGAGCTTGTGCGCCGAGAAGGAGGCGAAATCGACGGGAAGCGCCCCCAGCTCGAGCGGCAGCTTCCCCAGGGCCTGGACCGCGTCGGTGTGGAAGCGCACGCCGCGCTCCGCTGCAATCCGGGCCAGTTCCGGGATGGGCTGGACCACGCCGGTCTCGTTGTTGGCCCACATGATGGAGGCCAGCAGCGTCCCCTCGTCGAGGCAGGCGGCAAAGCGCTCCGGGGCCACGCGCCCGTCGCGCTCTACCGGCAACACGGTGGTTCGCACGCCGCTCTCGCGCAGCTCCTCCAGCGACTCGAGGATCGAGGGGTGCTCAGTGGCGCAGGTGACGATGTGGTCCTGGCCCGCCGCCGCGCGTTGGACCACGCTGCGCAGCACGGTGTTGTTCGCCTCGGTCGCAGAGCTCGTGAAGACGACCCCGTCCGGCTCGACGCCAGCGAGCTCCGCTACCTGACGCCGCGCGGTGTCGATGCTGTGGCGCGCATCGGCGCCTGCCCAGTGCACGCTCGACGGGTTGCCGAAGTGGTGCTCCAGAACCTCGGTCATCGCCTGGAGGACCCCCGCGCGCAGGGGGGTCGTTGCGTTGTAGTCGAGGTAGATGCGCCGCATGGCCGGGTAAGGGTAGCTACTCGCGGCGGGAGCGGCTTGTGGGTCTCGCCTCCTCCTCGAGGACGAGCTCCTCACCAAGCGCGAGGAGCGCCCGCTCGAGCGAGATCGTCGAAGGAGAGGTCGCCGGGAGATAGCCATGCTCTGCGTCCGGCTCCACCAGGATCCCCGCCCGGAGCAGCGGCTCCACAGCCTCTCGGACGGCGTGGGCGCTGGTATCGAAGCGCGCCGCCAACTCGTCGGCGCGCTGCGTGCCGGCTCCCGACCGGAAGGCCGCGAGGGTCGCGCGCAGGGCCATCAGCCCCAGCGCGAGCGGCGGCACGGCGCTCCGCGGACCCCTGATGGCGCCGGGGTCTTTCGCGATGCGGCGGGTGGTGAAGGCGCTAGCGAGCTCCGCGCCGAGCAATACGACCAGCCACGACAGGTAAATCCAGACCAGCACGATGGGTAGCTGAGCGAGCGCACCGTAGATCACGTGCAGGCGGGCAAAGCCGAGCTGCAGCTCGATATAGCCGAGCTGAACGAGCTGGAAGAGCGTACCGGCAACGAAGGCCGCGAGCATGCGCGCCTCGGCCTGGAGGCGGATCGCCGGCATCCAGCTGTACAGGAACGCGAACCCCACCCAGACACTGAGCCAGGGAAGTGTCGTCAGCGCCACTCCCGAGAAGCCGCTCGCGGCGGCTGGCCCGATCAGCTTCTGGAAGAGCATGGGGTTGCCGAGCACGGTCTGCAGCAGTGTCGACGCCACGAGGATCGTGGTGCCCACGATCAGCATCGCGACGTACTCGCCGAAGCGCAAAAGCGTGCTGCGCGGCTTGCGCACGCCCAGGATGTGGTTCAACGAGTTCTCGACGTTGAAGAGCAACGTCCAGGACGAGAACAAGAGCGCCGCAAAGCCGATGCCGCCGACCGCCTGCGCGTTCGCCCGATCGATGTATGCCAGGAGCTGGTCGACCAGGACCTCGCCCAGGACCGGAACTCTGGTCAGCAGGAAGGGACGGAGCGATTCCTCGAAGCCCGCGCCCTTGAGAAGAGCCAGGACGACCGCAAGGAACGGCACCAGCGCGAGCAGACTTGTGAACGTGAGGGCAGAGGCGCGCAGGGCGCAGCGGTCGCGCAGGAAGCCGGTCAGGGTCCGACCCAGGCAGCGCACCGTGTACGAGCGGCGCCAGACTCCCACGGGTCGGGCCAGGATCTGGTTCGTCCAAGCCACCATTGCTGAACCCGTATCGGTCGCAATCGGGCTTCATGCACTTTCAAGGCCGGACGCGCCCGCGCCAAGGGACGTTGCTGACGCCTCCTGGCCCCTCACGGTGACGAGGGCTGCGACCCGCTCATCGAGCAGGCCGGATCCACCCCTCCCACGAAGAGGAATTCGCCGAGACGCTCGGCCATGACCGGACCCACGCCGCGAACCCGCTTGAGCGCGCCCACGGACGCGAACGCACCACGGATCTCCCGCTCCGCGGTAATGGCTGCGGCGCGCACCGGACCGATCCCGCGGATCGCCTCGAGATCGCTCGCACTGGCAGAATTGAGTGGCAGCGGGAGACGGAGCAGGACCCGGATCTTCGCGGGCGTGCTCCGGCACGGACATGGGAGACTGCCGGCTGCGTCGAGGCGACAGCCGCCGGCCGTGCGAACGACCGCCACGTCCGGTGGCGCTGCAGGGGCCCACACGTGGGCGAGCGTCGCAAGAGAGAGGCCCGCCCAGAGCAGCCCTCGAGCACTGTGTACCCGCGGGACCCGGGGCAGGTCCTTCAGAGCTCCTCCTGCTCCGGCTCGATCTGCTCCAGCTCGAAGGCGTCGTGGAGAGTGCGGCACGCGAGCTCGGTGTACTTCTCCTCCACGACAACCGAGATCTTGATCTCGGACGTGTTGATCATCTCGATGTTGATGCCCTCGTCCGAGAGCGCCTTGAACATCTTGGCCGCAACGCCGGCGTGGTCCTTCATGCCAAGGCCGACCACGGAGATCTTTGCGATCGCGTCATTGCTCTCCACGCCGACCGCGCCGAGCTCCTCGACCAGACGTTCCGCGATCGGTAGCGCGCGTTCGAGGTCCGAGCGCGCAACCGTAAAGGTCACGTCTGTGTGCCCCTGCGTTGACACGTTCTGGACGATGACGTCGACGACGATTCCGGACTCCGACATGGGCACGAAGATGCGGGCGGCCACCCCGGGGACGTCGGACACCCCGAAGATGGTGATCTTCGCCTCGTCACGGTTGTAGGTCACGCCCGAGACGATCAGGCGCTCCATGATCTCGTTCTCTGGAACCACCCAGGTCCCCTCCTTGTCGTTGAAGCTGCTGCGCACGTGGATAGGCACGCCGAACTGCTTGCCGAACTTGACCGACCGCGTCTGCAGGATCCTGGCACCGAGACTCGCCATCTCGAGCATCTCGTCGTGCGAGACGCGTGAGAGCTTGCGGGCCTTGGGCACGACGTTCGGATCGCTCGTGAACACGCCCTCGACGTCGCTGTAGATCTCGCAGACGTCGGCAGAGAGTGCAGCCGCAAGGGCAACCGCGCTGGTGTCTGATCCCCCGCGACCGATGGTCGTGATGTCGCCCTGCGGGGACACGCCCTGAAAGCCCGGCACGACGACGACCGCGCCGCGCTCGAGCTCGGCGCGGATGAGCTCGCCATCGATCCGGTGGATGCGAGCACGCCCGTGCTGGCTGTCCGTGTGAATCTTCACCTGGCTGGCGAGCAACGAGCGAGCCGGCACGCCGAGCACCTGGATCGCCATGGCCAGCAGGGCCGCGCTCTTCTGCTCGCCGGTGGAGACCAGCACGTCGTACTCGCGCGGATCGGGCGCACCCGTCACCTCCGCAGCCAGCTCCACGAGCTCGTTCGTCTCGCCCGCCATCGCAGAGACCACGACCACGATGTCGTTCCCCGCCTTCTGCGCGTCGACCGCGCGGCGCGCGACCCGGTGGATCCTGGCGATGTCCTCGACAGAGGTGCCGCCGAACTTCTGAACGATCAGCCCCATTTCTCGCAGAGCCTCCTTCCCACTTGCTCGGCACGCTCTCCCTTGCACGCGAGCCGGAGTCGCCGCGCGGACTCCGAGACGAGCTCGATCGTGAACTCGAGGCGCTCCTCCGGCAGGGCCTCTGGAAAGCGCTCCGGCCACTCGACGACCAGGACTCCGGAGCTGTCGAGCAGGTCGACGAAGCCCGCAGCGTCGAGTCGAGCGTAGCTCTCTACTCGGTAGAAGTCCGCATGCCGCAAGGCGACGCGACCTGGGTACTCGCCAACCAGCGTGAAGGTCGGGCTGGTGACGGGGATCGCCGGATCGACGCCGAGGCCGAGCGCGATGCCCTGCACCAGGCAGGTCTTCCCCGCTCCGAGCTCGCCGGACACGCCGACGACGTCGCCGCCCACCAGAAGCTCTCCGAGCAGGGCGCCCAGCCGGCGAGTTTCCTCCGCGCTACGGGAAGCGAGTAAGCGGTCCCGGCTCACGGATCTCATCCTCTCGCTCCAGAAGCTGCTGCCAGGCTACCGGGAGACGCGCCGCGACCTCCCCGGCCAGTCCGCCGACCGCGGGACCGAGGTCACCGGCCAGGCCGTGGAGATAGGCACCGAGGCGCGCCGCATCGAGGGGCGGAAGCTGTTGGGCCAGCAGGGCGCCGACCACGCCCGCCAGCACGTCCCCGGTTCCTCCGCTGGCCAGCCCAGGGCCGCCCGTCGGGTTGATCCACAGCTCTCCGTCGGGCGAGGCGATCAGGCTCCTCGCGCCCTTGAGCAGGACTACCGCGCGCGAGCGCTCAGCTAGCGCGCGAGCCGCCCCGACCCGGTCGGCCTGCACGGCGGCGTTCGCCCAGCCCAGCAGGCGGGCAGCCTCGCCCGGATGCGGGGTGAGCACCCTCGGGGCGGAGCTCGCGATGGCCTCGGGCCGACCCGCAAAGGCGTTCAGCCCATCGGCGTCGACGACCGCCGGGACGGTGACCTGCTCGAGCAGCGCGACCGCGAGCTCGACCGTCGCGGACTCGGTTCCGAGCCCCGGTCCCAGGACCAGCGCGTCTCGCCTCGCGGCCTCGCTGGCCAGCAGCGCGATGGAGTCCGCACTGAGGTAGGGAGCGTCGTCTCCCACGGGCAGGCTCATCGCTTCTGTCAGCTTGGTCTCGAAGATCGAGTTTAGGCTCCTGGGGACGCCGACGGTGACCAGACCCGCGCCGGCGCGAAGTGCGCCCTCGGCGGCCAGCACGCCCGCACCCGTCTTTCCGAGCGAGCCCGCGACCACGAGCACATGGCCAAAGCTGCCCTTGTGCCCCTCGCGGGGTCGGCCCGGCAGCAGGCGCGCCGCCGCAGCCGCGCTCAGCAGGAACTGGCGGATGCCAGCTTGCTTCACGGCGCCCGCCGGCAGGCCGATGTCCGCGACCCAGACGTCGGCGAAGCGGGGGTGCAGGGCGAGTCCGAGCTTTGGCAAGCCGAGCGTGACCACCACGTCGCTCGGCAGCTCGGTCCCGAGCACGGTGCCCCGATCGCTCGAGATGCCGGTCGGCAGATCCACAGCCACCGTCGGCAGGCGTGCCTCAGCGAGCGCGCGGAGGATCTCCGCGAGCGGACCCTCGATCGAGCGGGAGAGGCCGACGCCGAAGACCGCATCGATCAAGAGGTCGCAACCCTCGAGGAGTCCTTTAATCTCCTTCGGGCCCGGCCTGACAGTGACTTCTACTCCAGAGCTCAGCAGAAGCTCGAGATTCTCCCGCGCCTCCGGGCTCTGGCGCTCCTGCTCCGCAAAGGAGATCACGACCGGTCGACAGGTGCGGTCCCAGTCGCGGAGCAAACGCGAGATCACGAAGCCGTCACCGCCGTTGTTGCCGCCGCCGCAGACCACGAGCGGACGCCGTGTGTCGGGGTACGCGCGCCGCACGGCCTCTGCGACCGCACGGCCCGCGGCCTCCATCAGCACGCGTCCCGGAATGCCGCACGTCTCGATCGCATAGGCGTCGACGTGGCCCATCTCGGTGCCGGTCGGGCACGGCCACCCCCCTGCCCGGAGCTCGTGCAGACTCACACCGCTACCCGGCGCTTGTACATCGCGAGATAGGCCGGCGAGGCCCCTCCAGCCAGACGCTTGCCAGGGCGAAGCGCGCGTCGTGGGTCAGAGAGACCGGCAGGCGCTGCCCGTCCCGCACGCGCAGCTCCGGCTCGCCGCTGCGCTTGCGCACGACCTCGAGATCGCGGAGCCGCGCACTCGAGCCGGAGCTCTCGCGCAGCAGCTGTCGCGCGGCGAGCTTTGCCGCGAGCCGGGCGGCCAGATTCTGCTCCCCGTTTCGCTTGCGGGCTGCATAGGCCAGCTCGGCGGACGTGAAGACCCGCGAACGCAGCCGATCGCCGAAGCGCTCCAGCGCGCGCCGCAGACGCTCGACCTCGATCAGGCGAACGGCGACGCCGACGAGCTCAGCCGACAAGGGAACGCATCTCGAAGACGGCGCGCTCCATGCCGACCAGGGCGGCCCGTGACACGATGGAGTGTCCGATCGAATACTCCTCGATCTGCTCGACGTCGACCAGCGGCCGCACGTTCTGATAGTCGAGCCCGTGCCCGACGCCCACTTCGAGCTTCAGCTTCGCAGCCAGGCGCACGGCATCACAGACGCGCCGGAGCTCGTCCTGGGCGGCGTCCCCGGCGTCAGCGTAGCGTCCCGTGTGGACCTCGACGGCCTGCACCCCGACACGGTGGGCGGCCTTGATCTGATCCAGGTCTGGATCGATGAACACGCAGCTGCGGATCTCCGACTCGCCGAGCGTGCGCACGACCTCTCCGATCTCGCCCAGCTGCCCGACCAGATCCAGGCCGCCTTCGGTCGTGAGCTCTTCGCGCCGCTCGGGAACGAGCGTGACGGAGCTGGGTCGCACCTCGAGAGCAACCTTGAGCATCTCCTGCGTGGCGGCCATCTCGAGGCAGAAGAGCCCATGCACGACCTGGCGCAGGAGGCGCACGTCACGATCCTGAATGTGACGCCGATCCTCGCGCAAATGGACGACGATGCCTTCGGCGCCGCCAAGCAGAGCGAGGGTCGCGGCCGCGACCGGGTCGGGCTCGACGCCCCGCCGCGCCTGACGCAGGGTGGCCACGTGGTCCACATTCACAACCAGTCGGGGTCGGCTCACTCGACGTCCTCCCCCAGTGCCTTGGTGATCTCCTCGCAGCACTCTGCGGCCAGCGTCTCGATTCGGCGGGCATCGTCGCCTTCGATCATCACGCGCGCCAGCGGCTCGGTCCCGGAGTAGCGAACCACGACTCGGCCCTCGGTACCGAGCTCGGCCTCGATATCGCTCACCTTCGTTTGCAGGCGCTCGAGCTCCCCGAGTGGAGGCTTGGCGCGCACCCGCACGCTTCGCAGCACCTGGGGAACGGGCTCCATCAGGCGGGCGAGCTGCGAGAGCGGTTGCTGCTCCCGACACATGAGCGCGAGCACCTGCAGCGCGGAGAGGATCCCGTCACCCGTGGCGATGTGGTCGAGAAAGATCAGGTGCCCGGACTGCTCGCCACCCAGGTTGAGGTTATGGCGGAGCATCGTCTCCACCACGTAGCGGTCGCCCACGTCGCAGCGCACGAGCTCGATGCCCGCCCGCTGGAGCGCGCGCTCCAAGCCGAGATTGCTCATGACCGTCGCAACCACGGCACCACCCGAGAGCGTGCCGCTCTTCTGCATCTCCAGCGCGCACATCGCCAGGATGTGATCCCCGTCGACGATCGTCCCGTCCTCGGCGGCCATGATCACGCGGTCTGCATCTCCGTCGAGCGCGATCCCGAGATCCGCACGGTACTCGCGCACCGTCTGGGCCACGTTCTGTGGATACAGGGCACCGCAGCCCGCGTTGATGTTCACACCGTTCGGCTCGGTCCCGACCGGGATCACCTCCGCGCCGAGCTCTGCGAGCACGGCCGGCGCAACCCTGTAGGCCGCACCGTTGGCGCAGTCCACCGCGATACGCAGCCCCTCGAGCGTGTACTCCCGTGGAAAGGTCTTCTTGAGGAACACGATGTAGCGGCCGCCAGCCTCGTCGATCCGGCGCGCATAGCCTAGATCGGCACCGACCGGGCGCTGGTCGGCGAGCTCGGCGGAGTGTACGAGGCGTTCGATCTCGACCTCCACGGCGTCCGGGAGCTTGAAGCCTTCGCGGGAGAAGAACTTGACCCCGTTGTCCTGGAAGGGATTGTGCGAGGCGGAGATCATGGCGCCGGCGTCGCAGCGCATGTCGGCCGTCAGGAAGGCGAGGCCTGGTGTCGGCATCGGGCCGACCTGCAGAACGTTCACGCCCATGGAGCAAAGGCCGGCGGCCAGCGCGTCCTCCAACATGTAGCCGGAGCGGCGCGTGTCCTTGGCGATCAGGACCTGGTGCGAGCCGGTGCCGCCGAGCCGGAAGACGTGGGCCATGGCGCGTCCAACCTCCATCAGCACCTCGGCGGTCATGGGATACACGTTCGCGCGGCCGCGGATCCCATCCGTTCCGAAGAGCTCGCGCTCGCTCATGACTCGGCCACCTCCATCAGCTCGTGGTCCCGTCCAGCTCGCCCTCCTGCGGGTCGGCCACGACATCGATGTGTACGCGCACGGGACCGTTCTCCGGCTCCTGCCTCCAGACGTGCGGATAGCCCAGAATCAGGGTGGTCTCCAGGGTAGTGGTCTCCCGCAGGCGTGCGAGGTCGATCCGGTCGGTCATCACCTCGCGAATCCGGCGCATACTGCTCCGGGCACCCTCCAGGACGACCTCCCCGGGCTCCACGCTGACCGCCTCCACGCGCAGGCCTTCTGGCAGCGCGCCGCCCAGGTCCGGACGCACCTTGACGCGCTTCGTCAGCACACGCTCGATCTGGAGCGTGATCGTCGAGGGGGAGCGCGCCGAGATGCGCGCCCCTCGAGGCAGACTGAGCTGGTCCGTGGTGACCGAGAAGCGGGCCTCTCCGGGCTTGATGTCGGACAGGGAGAGCGGATACCGGAGCAGGTTCTTCTCAGCCTGGCGCAGGGCAGCCCGGCTACCGACGATGCGCAGGTTGATCTCGTGCGCAGACTGGTCGACCGCGACGAGCTCCGAAGGCACGTCTTGCAGAACGATCGGCAGGTCCAGTCCCTGCTCGACCGAGCGGAAGCCCTGCGCAGTCGCCCACAGCACAGTGGCCACCAGGAGCGCTGCGATCTTGTAGATCAGGTTGTCGAAGATCCGCACGGCTCAGCTCGCACTCTGCGGGGCGGGCTCCTGGAGCGACTCCTCCAGGTCCATCGACTCACCGCGAGCTCCGCCGGTAAGCCGCCGCAGCGCCTCCCGAAGGTGCGGGCCGTCGAGGTCTTCGGCGATCTCACCAGCCGTCACAAGCGAGATTCTGCCCGTCTCTTCCGAGACCACCACCACGAGGGCATCGGTCTCCTCCGTGATGCCGACGGCTGCCCGGTGCCGCGTCCCGAGGGCCGTCGGGATGTCGCTCCGCAGGGCGAGCGGCAGGATGCAGCCTGCCGAGGCAATGCGGTCGCGCCGGATCACCACCGCGCCGTCGTGAAGGGGCGAGTACGGCAGGAACAAGGCGATCAGCAGGTCGCGCGAGAGCTCGGCGTCGAGCGTCGTTCCGGGCTCCACGAACTCGCCGATCTCGATCTCGCGCTCGATCGCGAGCAGCGCACCGACACGCCGCTGCGCCAGCGCCTGACAGGCACGCACGATCTCCTCGATCGAGCGCGCCCCCTGGCTGCGGCCGGCAGCGAACAGACCGCCACCGACCCGTGTCAGCGCCCGGCGGATGTCGCTCTGGAAGATGATGATCAGGATGATCAGCCCCGAGGTCCAGAAGCGGTCGAGCAGGAACCCGACGGTGGCAAGCTCGAAGAGATCGCTCAGGCGCCAGATCAGGACCAGGATCAACAGGCCCAGGGTCATCTGTGCGGCGCGTGTGCCGCGGATCCGCATCAGGAGCCAATAGACTGCACAGGCCACGACGAAGATGTCGAGCGTGTCCCAGACCGGGTGGAAGTTCTCGGACAGCGACGTCGAGAGGTCAGTGAGCCATTCGAAGAGCGCCTCGGTCACGCCGACTCACTCCTGTTCGAGGGGTCACGAGCTGGGTATGGGTTCGGGTGTGCCCCCGAAAGGCGCCTCGGGCGAGCCATCTCCCTCCTCGACGGGGGGTCGGGCAGCCGTGACTTCTTCCGCCTCCGGCTGGGGCAAGGGCGGGAGCTCACGACCCTCCACGAGAAGCTCGAGCGCCTCCGTATCCAGGGTCTCGCGCTCCAGCAGGGCCTCGGCGATGCGGTCCAGCGCGCCGCGGCGCTCGGTCAGAAGCTGCTTTGCTCGGCCGTAGGCATCCGCCAGCAGGACCTGGATCTCGGCGTCGATGTCGCTGGCGCGATCGGGTCCGAGCTTCGGCGAGGTTGCGATGTCGCGGCCAAGGAACACCGTGTCGCCTTCGTCGGAGATGCTGATGGGCCCGAGCTTGGGACTCATGCCGTACGAGCAGACCATGTCGCGGGCCAGCTGAGTGGCCTTCTTGAGGTCGTCCGAGGCGCCGGTGGTGAGCTGGTCGAAGACGACCTCCTCTGCCGCCCGGCCCCCCATCATGTGGTCCAGCATCGCGAGCATCTGGTCCTTGGTCACGGTGTGACGATCCTCCGTGGGCAGCGTCATCGTCACGCCCAGCGCGCGCCCTCGCGGCACGATCGTCACCTTGTGCACGGGGTCCGAGTGCTCGCCGAGGAGGCCCACCAGCGCATGGCCAGCCTCGTGGTACGCCGTCATGCGGCGCTCCTTGTCCGAGATGGTCAGGCTGCGCCGCTCGGCGCCGAGCAGGACCTTCTCCTTCGCGAGCTCGAAGTCCGACATGCCCACGGAGTCGGCGTCGCGCCGCGCCGCCAGGAGGGCGGCTTCGTTCACGAGGTTCTCGAGGTCGGCACCGGAGAAGCCAGGCGTGCCCCGAGCGATCGTCCCGAGCTCGATATTGTCGCCCAGCAGGATGCGGCGCGCGTGCACGCGCAGGATGGCCTCTCGCCCGCGCGCGTCCGGCGAGTTCACGACCACGTGCCGATCGAAGCGTCCCGGCCGCAGCATCGCCGGATCGAGCACGTCGGGGCGGTTCGTCGCGGCGATGATGATCACACCCTCCGCAGACTCGAACCCGTCCATCTCGACCAGCAGCTGGTTCAGGGTCTGCTCCCGCTCGTCGTGGCCCCCGCCGAGTCCCGCTCCGCGGTGGCGGCCCACGGCATCGATCTCGTCGATGAAGATGATGCAGGGCGCGTTCTTCTTGCCCTGCGTGAAGAGGTCGCGAACGCGACTGGCGCCCACGCCTACGAACATCTCCACGAAGTCCGAGCCTGAAATGGAGAAGAACGGGACGCCGGCCTCGCCTGCGATGGCCCTCGCGAGCAGGGTCTTGCCGGTTCCCGGAGGTCCGACGAGCAGGACCCCCTTGGGGACGCGTCCACCCAGGCGCGTGAAGCGCTTCGGGTCCCGCAGGAAGGAGACGATCTCCTCGAGCTCAGCCTTCGCTTCCTCGATGCCCGCCACGTCTGCGAACGTGATGCGCTGCTGGTTCTCGTTGAGCAGCTTCGCACGCGACTTGCCGAAGCTCATCGCCTTGCCCCCACCGGACTGGAGCTGGCGGAAGAGCAGAAACCACAGGCCGATGAAAAGCAGCATCGGGAGCCAGCTGATCAGGACGGAGTTCCAGACCCCGGAGTCGTCCGCCGCCTCGTAGGCGATGCGCACGTCCTTCTCGCGGAGCAGCGCCTGGAAGTGCTGGTCCTCGGTCGGACCACGACTCTTGAACGGCTCGTTGTTCGTGAAGCGACCCTCGATCTGCTTGCCGCGGATGTGGACCTCCGCCACATCGCCGTCTTCGAGGCGCGCCAGCAGCTCGGAGTACGTGAACTCCCGCGTCTCCTGTGGGGTGCCACCCCATAGGCTGAAGATGGCCAGGAGGACAAACATGGCCATGGCCAGTGTCAGCAAGTTCTTATACAGCTGGTTCAAACGGCCTCCGTGCCGCGGTCGCGCTAAGCACGCGAGAAGTCATAGAATCTTACCAACTCTGCGCTGCCCTCGAAAGCGGCTCGACGACGAGCTGCCAGACCCCCGAATCGCTCTCGGAGCGCGGAGCGGCAGCGGTCAGCCCGGGCACCCAGACGATCTCGCCAGCACTCTCGACGAGGAGCGCCCTGGCCCGCTCCCCCTTGCTCCAGTGTGCGGCGCGGAACAGCTTTGCCAGCGGCTTTGGCGCTCTGCGGCCGCGCAGCAGGACTCGGTCCCCAGGGCGCGGGCTGCGGATACACAGGAGTGGGGTGGGTCGGGCAGGCAGGATCAGAGCGTTCCCCCCGAGAGCGCGCTCGTCCGGCTCTCTCCAGCTGAGACGGACATCTCGTTCCGGGAATTCGAGGCGGTCCGGCGGCCCGAGCCAGACGCTGACGGGCGCGGGAAAGCGCGGTCCGGGCAGCGGCCCGAGCCAGATCCGGGCGCCGTCACGGAACAACATGTGCTGGCGCGGCAGCGAGAGCGAGGGCGCCCGGTCCGCATGGAAACAGAAGGTCTCGACGCGGCGCAGGTGCACACTCGTGACCCGGTTGGCCAGTCCCGCACGGCCGAGTAGCAGCCTCAGCGCGCGCACTCGCGGCTCGGTTCCGAGCGAGTCCAGCTCGCGCGTGTCGAGCCACACCCCGCCGTCGCTCCTGGAAGTCGCCCGTGCGAGGCGCCGCTCGACCTCATGGTCGGCAGCCGCCTCGGTCTCGCGCGCAATCCGCGCCAGCTGGGCGAGCTTGCGCGCCGCGCCGGAGTGAACCTGCTCCAGCACAGGAAGGACTTCGGCCCGGAGTCGGTTGCGCGGAATCGAGACATCGGCGTTCGTCTGGTCCTCGCGCCAGCCAAGCCCGCGCTCCCGCAGGTAGCTCTGCAAGAGCTCGCGTCGCAAGCCAAGCGTGGGACGCAGGACGCGTCCGTCCTCCAGCCTCGGGTGAATGCCCGCGAGCCCTGTCAGGCCGCTGCCCCGGATCGCCCTCAGCAGTACGGTCTCCGCCTGGTCGTCGAGCGTGTGCGCCGTCGCGGTCCACGCACAGCCGAGCTCCCTCCGCATGCGCTCGAGCTCCGAGTAGCGGAGCTCCCGCGCGCGAGCTTCCGGAGAGCGCGCATCGCGCCGGCTCGCGTCAACCCGCGCGGCCCGGAACTCCAGCCCGAGCTCCGCACAGCGCCCACGAACGAAGACGAGATCTGCATCAGCCGCTGCCCCGCGCAAGCCGTGGTGTACGTGACCGACGGCCACGCGCTGGCCGATGCTTGCGAGCCCGTGCAGGAGCGCGACCGAATCCGCTCCCCCCGACACCGCCACGAGGACGTTTTCCTCTCGCGAGACGCCCATCTCCCGCAGGAAGCGGGAGAGCTCCTTGTGAAGCAGGTGCACGTCGAGAGGATAGGGAGCTCGCCGCGGCGTGGCTAAACACCAGCCTGCCAGAGGCCGAAACTTCGTGGAGCGCGTGGTGCGGAAGAGCGGATCCTCGCGCGAGAGACAGGAGCGCCCGTGGTGGACAGATCGGACCAGAAGGAGTGCGGCAAGCCGTGAGCGAGTTCGAGATGCTCGCCATGGACATCGTCCTCGTCGGCGTCGCGCTGCTGCTTGGCACCCTGCTCGTGGCCGGGGCGTGGGTCGCGCGGCGCCAGCGCGCACCTGCGGCCGCCGAGAGCATCGACGCGAGCGTGCGCCGCCTGATCGAGGCCGGGAACTACAAACAGGCGGCCGAGCTGCGCCTCTCCGAGGGTCAGGTCCGGAGTGCGCTGGCGCTGTTTCAGAACGCGGGCGAGCTGGCCAAGGTCGCGCAGTGCCACCTGCGCCTGAAGCAGCCGGTAAGAGCCGCGGAAACGTACCGGGAAATCGGTCGTCTGGCGGAGGCGGCCCACTACTTCGAGGCGGCGGGACAGTGGGCGGATGCGGCCACTTGCCTGCACCAGCTCGGTTGCGATCGCGAGGCGGCCGAGCTCTACGAGCGGGCGGACCAGCTCGACACCGCCGCTGAGATCCTGAGCACGATCGGAGACGCCGAGAGCGCCGCGCGCCTGTACGCCAGGGCGAGCATGGGGGTCGAGGCGGGCGAGGCTCTGCTCGCGGCCAGGGGGCGTTCACCCGCCGTACTCCGCCGCGCCGCGGAGCAGTTTCAGGCCGCGGGTGCCTCGAAGCGCGCCGCCGAGTGCTGGATGGAGGCGGGGGAGCTCTCGCGTGCGGCGGAGCTGCTGGAGGAGCGCGACGAGTTGGACGCCGCTGCGGAAGCCTACGCCCAGGATGGTGCCTGGTCGCGAGCGGCGCTGGCCTACGAGAAGGCGGGGGCGATCGAAAAGGCGCGCGACAGCTTCGAGCGGGCCGGCAATCGCATGCGGGCGGCCTCCATGAGCGTACGACTCGGCCACCACCTGGCCGCTGCGAATGCCTTCTACGAGCTGGGCTCCTACGAACGGGCCGCTGACGTGCTCCGGACCGTCCCCGACGACTCCGTCGATCGCCGACCGGCGAGCCAGCTCCTGGCCCGCATCTTTCACGAGAAGGGGCTGTTCGATCGTGCGCGCGACACACTGCTCTCGATCCGCCCCGAGAGCCCGACCAGCAAGGATGACCTCGAGCTGCTCGCCCAGCTCGCCGAGACGCTCGAGCGCTCGGAGGATGCCATGGGGGCGCTCGACGTGCTGAACGAGATCGTCGACGTGGACTCCAGCTTCGGCGACGTCGCAGCGCGAATCGAACGTCTACAGGAGCGTGTCTGGGGCGCCTCTAGCGAGAGCGCTGCCGCGTACCATACCGAGCGCTACGACCTGCGCGAGGAGATCGGACGCGGCGGCATGGGTATCGTCTACCGCGCCTGGGATAAGGAGCTCGAGCGACCGGTCGCAATCAAGTTCCTGCCGGCGGAGCTGGCGTCGAATCCCGCAGCCCTCAAGATGTTCCGCCAGGAGGCCCGCTCCGCGGCGGCCATGAACCATCCGAACATCGTCCACATCTATGACGTCGCGGTGATCGGCGCCCAGCCCTGTATCGTGATGGAGTACGTGCAGGGCCGGACGGTCCGAGAGCTGATGACCGTTCCGGACTCGAAGCAGCGGCAGGCCCTGCGTCCCTTGCGGGTGGCGGAGATCGGCCGCGAGATCTGTCACGCGCTCGCCTTCGCGCACACCCAAAATGTGGTGCACCGCGACATCAAGCCAAGCAACATGCTTATCGCGCCCGACGGCAAGGCGAAGCTGATGGACTTCGGGATCAGCCGAGCGGTGGAGGCGGGCGGCGAAGGACTGAACAAGGCGAAGGGGACGCCGCAGTACATGCCGCCCGAGCAGATTCTTGGCAGCGAGCTCGACGGCAGGGCCGATCTGTACGCGCTCGGCATCTCCATGTTCGAGATGGCGACGGGCCGCCGCCCCTTCGGAGGGGAGGACATCGTCGATCAGCAGCTCCATCTGACGTTGCCGGACCCCCGGCAGCACCAGCCGGAGCTGCCAGACGTGATCTCGCAGGTCATCCGCACGGCCTGCGAGAAGGAGCCCGAGGACCGCTTCGAGTCCGCGAACGACATGGCCGAGGCCCTATCGCACTTCATCGACAACGCGAGCTTCTAAGTCTTGTGGGACCCGGCCCGCGAGCGGTCGCGGGCCACCCACCTTCGCTCAGGGCTTTGCCCTTCGCTGCGCGCGCCGCGTTCCGCGGCGCTTGCATGGGTGCCAAGCCCCGTAGGAGGTTGGCCGTTCTCTCCGGAGTCTGAACTGGGGAGTGCGTTGGCTGTGGGAGCTGGCCGGTGGGGCGCGGCGCTTGCGCGGTTGGGTGTGCGGCGAGTCATACTGCCGCGAGCATGGATGCTCTTCGTCGTCCCGACGTGAACATTGGGAGCTGGCTCACGCATCGCGCCGCGGAGCGACCGGAGCATCCGGCGATCTCGGTCGAGGCGACCGGGGAGTGCTTCTCGTACTGCGAGCTGAATGCACTCACGAACAGGGTCGCGCGCAGCCTGGAGCTGCGTGGGGTCGGGCTCGGGGAGCGGGTGGCGATGGCGCTGCGCAGCGAGCCGTTGACGCTCGCGGTCTACTTCGCCGCGGCGAAGCTCGGAGCTATCAGTGTGCCGTTGAATACACGGCTCGCACCGCCCGAGCTCGGCTTTCAGATCCAGGACTGTCGGCCGCGCCTCGTGATCCGCGCTCGAGACGTCGACATGCCAGCCGACTGCGGCATGGAGCTCCTCAGTGCGGACGAGCTTTGTGCGGAGCTACCCACGAGCGCGGAGGAGCCCGCGTTGGCAGCCGGCGGGGAGACGGCGCAGACGATCATGTACACGAGTGGCACTACCGGGCTACCGAAGGGCGCCGTCCTTCCGCACCGGAAGACGCTCTGCAACACGCTCAACGCGGAGGTGTACCTGGGACTGCGGCCCGAGGACGTCGTCGTGGTGCCGGTCCCGCTGTTCCACTCGTACGGGCTCAAGATCCTCTCGGTGCCGACGCTGTTCGCGGGTGCCACGATCGTGCTGGTGGATCGCTTCGACCCGGTCGGGCTGCAGGAGTGCATCGGCCGACACCAGGCTACGTTGCTCGGAGCCGTTCCTGTGATGTACCGACGCATGCTCGAGGCCGGCCTACGCGGAGACTGCTGGCGGAGCCTGCGCTTCGCCTTCGGCGCGG
Source organism: Myxococcota bacterium (assembly GCA_965247115.1). Classification (GTDB taxonomy): domain Bacteria; phylum Myxococcota_A; class UBA9160; order SZUA-336; family SZUA-336; genus JAUXJB01. The sequence goes on along the minus strand of CBDFGR010000001.1, from coordinate 124,427 downwards.
GAGCGCCGCTCGACGTCGCGACCATCCACCGCTTCTTCGACGCCGGAGTACGCCTCAAGCAGGGGTACGGCCAGACCGAGACCTCGATCCTTTGCTGCCTTGACACGGAAGACGTGATCCGAAACGCGGGCTCTGTGGGCCGGCCGGTCGGGAACTGCGAGCTGCGGATCGCAGATGCGGAGGGCGCCACGGTAACGCCGGGCCACGAAGGCGAGATCCTAGTCCGCGGTCGGATCGTGATGTCGGGCTACTGGGGCCAGCCCGAGGCAACCGAGGCCTCGCGCCTCGACGGGTGGCACCGCACGGGCGATCTCGGAGTCATGGACGAGGACGGGTTCGTCACTCTCGTCGGCCGCCGCGCAGAGCTCTTCATCAGCGGCGGAGAGAACGTCTATCCTGCCGAGGTGGAGCGTGTCGTGGAGGGGCATGAGAACGTGTCGGAGGTGGCCGTGGTCGGGGTTCCGGACGACCGCTGGGGCGAAAGCGGCCGCGCGTACGTCGTTCCCGCCCACCCCCCCCTCGACACGGCCGAGCTTCTCGAGTGGACGCGAAAGCGACTGGCGGCGTTCAAGGTTCCACTCGACGTGGTCGTCGTGGCCGAGTTGCCTCGTACAGCCTCGGGGAAGGTGCAGAAGCATGCGCTGCTGGAGCAGAGCTAGACTTCTCTTGCTGGTCCCGTGGCTGCTCGTCGGCTGCGAGACACCGCCCATCGTTCCGCTGGAGCCGCCCGCGCTCAACCCGGACCTCGTGCAGCGCGGAGCCTTCGTCTTCATGGATCCCCGCACTTCGGCGGATGGCCAGCGCCCTTGCGCCAGTTGCCATCCCGGCGGGGGCTCGAACGGACTCACCTACCGAGCCGGCGTCGAGGTCGAGCCCGGCACTCCCGGCGCCCGCAACGTGCCCGCCCTGCGCGGCCTGTGGCAGACGCCACCGTACCTGTGGGACGGCAGCCTCGCTGACGTCCGCTCCACTCTGAAGCGCATGCTGTCCATCGAGATGGGCGGCTCCACCCTCGCCGACTACGACCTCGCGGCGCTCGAGGCCTACGTGCTGGCCTTCGAGCCGTTCGACCGCGGCCGCCTCGAGCCCGACGGCACTCCCATAGAGCCGGCCACACTGTCTTCCCGGCGGGGCGCCGCCGTATACAAGAAGGCGGCCTGCGATGACTGTCACCCTGCCCCCGCCTTCACACTTCCCGAGCGCCACGACATGGGAACGGGCCTAAAGATCGACACCCCGACCCTGCGCGGCCTCACCTCCACCCCTCCCTACGGCCACGACGGCCGCTGGCCAACCCTGGAGTCCGTCACCGACGCCATGCTCCGGGAAACAGACGTCGAGCTCAACGACATCGAGCGCCACCAACTCATCGAGTACCTGAAACTCCTCTAACCCACCGCCACGACCACCCCACCCTTGCAAGCGCCCCGCGGGACCTCCCCCGCAAGCGCGCGGACTCCTTTGCAAGCGCCGCGGAACGCGGCGCGCGCAGCGAAGGCCTTCGGCCTGAGCGGAGGTGGGTGGCCGCGGCCGCCCGCGGCCGGGTCCCACAAGACCCACAAGTCACGCCTCGATCAGAGCCTGTACGAAGCGGCCCAGTAGCTCCCGGCGGCCGCTGACGCCGATGCGCTCGTAGATGGCGTGAAGGTGGTTGCGGACGGTGAGCTCGCTGATGAAGAGCTTGCGCGCCACCTCCGCACTCGTCTCACCCAGGAGGGCACGACCCAGCACCTCGAGCTGGCGCTCTGACAATCCAAAGGGTCCGAAGGTGCGGCGCACCGCGTCGCCCTCGGGCTGCTCTGGCCTGTGGACTCGTTGCACTCCCAACACGCGCCGAATGGCGTCGGGATCTCGGAGCCCTCGATCCACGAGCAGCGCATCGGGAAGAGCGACACGATAATATGTAGACGAGCTCTGCTCGAAGAGCGGCGCGAGTAGCACGAGCGGCTGCAGCTTCTCGCGCAGGTCAAGCTCCTCGAGCTCCTCAGGGCTGCGAACTCCCACCACGAACAGCTCGAAGGGGACCTCGGCTTGGAGCTGCCGGAACAGCCCGATGTCGTCCACCCCGCAGCTGCGAAACCCCTCCGCCCGAGCCATCTGCCGCACCCGCTCGCACACGAGCCCATCCGGCTCGTACACCAGCAGCTGCCGCCCCCCACCGGCATGATCCTTCTTCACCAGCACCAACTATACAGCCCGACCCAGGAACCGCCGCCCTCTAGTCGCCAGCCAGCGCAGGCGCAGCGTCCCGATACCTGGTGAACCCCCCTGCCCTCAAGCGCTCCATATACATCTCCAGATCCGTCCTGATCTTTCCCGACAGCAGCAGCACCCCAGTGATGTTCGGAAACGCCATCCCCAGGACCATCAGGTCTCCGAAATCCAGCACCGCCTGCGCCTGGAAGATCGCACCAAGCCACGTACACAGCACGAAGAGGGCCTTGAAGACGATGGTCGAGCGCAGCCCGAACAGCTGCGCCCAGCACTGCTCCCCGTAGTAGCTCCAAGAGATCATCGTGCTGAACGCGAAGAGCACCGCCGTGACCGAGAGCACGACCGGGAACCAGGGCAGCACGCTGGCGAACGCGAAGGAAGTCATCTGGATGCCCGTGCCCGCAGCCGGATCCGCGTACGCGCCGGTCACCACGACCACGAGGCCGGTCATCGTGCAGACAACGATCGTGTCGATGAAGGGCTCGAGCAGGGCGACGACGCCCTCTCGCACCGGCTCCTCTGTGCGCGCCGCCGAGTGAGCGATCGACGCCGAGCCGATGCCCGCCTCGTTGCTGAAGGCCGCGCGGCGGAAGCCCTGGATCAGGACACCAAGGAAGCCCCCGAAGCCCGCCTCGAGCGAGAAGGCGTGGCTCAAGATAATGCCGAAGGCCTCGGGAATCGACGTGGCGTGCACCATCAGGATCAACAGGCCGCAGACCACGTAGACCGAACACATCACGGGCACGAGGTAGCCAGCGACCTCGCCGATGCGCCGGATCCCGCCAATGATCACGAGCCCGACCAGGACGGCGAGCAGCAGACCGAAGACGGCTGCGCCTAGCTCTCCCGACAAGAACGGGAGCACCACCGCGACCTGCGCATACGACTGGTTCGACTGGAACATGTTGCCGCCGCCGAAGCTCCCGCCCACGCACATGACCGCGAAGATCAGGGCGAGGCCCCTTCCCAGTCGTGGCAGACCGAGCTCCGCCAGACCGTCGCGCAGGTAGTGCATGGGCCCGCCCGATACGTGACCGTCCGGTCGCACGACGCGGTACTTCTGGCCGAGGGTGCACTCCGCGAACTTGGAGCTCATGCCGAGGAAGCCAGCCACGATCATCCAGAAGACGGCCCCGGGCCCGCCGACTCCGACGGCGATCGCCACCCCGGCGATGTTGCCCAGGCCGACGGTGGCGGACAGCGCAGCGGAGAGGGCCTGGAAGTGCGAGATCTCGCCGGTCTCGCCCGGCTGCGAGTAGACCCCCCGCACGCAGTCGATGGCGTGACGGAAGGCGCGAAAGTTCACGAACTGGAAGCGCAGCGTGAAGAAGACCGCCCCGAAAACCAGCCAGGCCACAACGATGGGTAGCTGGATCGTGTCCGCGCCGGCGTTATCCCAGAATGCCAGGTCCCAGAAGAGCACCCCGGCCAGGGGGCCCACGACACCGCTGTTGAAGAGGCTCTCGAGCTGGGCGAAGAGTCCCTCGGTAGATTCCACGAGCTCGCTCCTACGGGGGAGGGTTCTGGCGCCTCACGCGGCGCTGCGGCGGAACATAATGGATCCTGCAGCTGGGCGCGGCTACGATACGGCGCCGCGCGGCAACAGCCGCTCCGGCGATGTAGCTCAGCTGGTTAGAGCGGGCGGCTCATATCCGCCGAGTCGGGGGTTCGAGTCCCTCCATCGCCACCAACCCTACGCGCCTGGCAACGCTTGGCCCCCGCTGGGCTGTCCTGTACCTTTTCCCCAGCAACGCAAAGACGAGGAGGGTCCGGAATGAATCAGCACGACGCCTCGACCAGAGTCTACGTCGATGGATCGCGCCCCGACGTCCGCGTCCCGATGCGCGAGGTGGCCCTCTCCCCTGCCGCTGGCAACGGCTCGCCGGATTCGTCCGTCCGCCTCTACGATACTTCCGGCTTGCACGGCGATTCGAGCGTCGAGGTCGACGTCCGCCGCGGACTCCCCGAGCACCGGCGCGGCTGGATCCTGGAACGCGACGACGTGGAGGAGTACGACGCCCGAGCCCCGAGTCCCCTGGTCGAGGGCCGGCGCACAGCCGACGACGCGAACTTTCCCGGCGGAGCGCGCCGGCCGCTGCGGGCGAAGCCCGGGCGAACGGTGACTCAGCTGCACTACGCGCGCCGCGGCGAGATCACGCCCGAGATGGAGTTCGCGGCGCTGCGCGAGAACCTGAGTCCCGAGTTCGTTCGCGATGAGATCGCCCGGGGTCGCGCGATCCTGCCGAACAACGTGAACCATCCCGAGAGCGAGCCGATGATCATCGGCCGCAACTCGCTGGTGAAGATCAACGCAAACATCGGGAACTCCGCCGTGAGCTCGTCGATCCAGGAGGAGGTAGACAAGCTGCTCTGGGCCATCCACTGGGGCACCGACACCGTGATGGATCTGTCGACCGGCGCCAACATCCACTCCACCCGAGAGTGGATCATCCGCAACTCTCCCGTGCCGATCGGAACGGTCCCGATCTACCAGGCGCTCGAGAAGGTGGGGGGTCGCCCCGAGGACCTCACGCCCGAGCTCTATCTCGACACCCTCGTCGAGCAGGCCGAGCAAGGCGTCGATTACTTCACCATACACGCTGGGGTGTTACTACGCTACGTCCCGCTGACGGCTGGGCGCGTGACGGGCATCGTCTCGCGGGGCGGGTCGATCATGGCCAAGTGGTGCCTCGCGCACCACGAAGAATCCTTCCTCTACACGCACTTCGGAGAGATCTGCGAGATCATGCGCGCCTACGATGTGGCGTTCTCGCTTGGGGACGGCCTGCGGCCGGGCTGCGTCGCCGACGCGAACGACGCTGCCCAGTTCGCGGAGCTGGAAACGCTCGGCGAGCTCACGAAGAGCGCCTGGGAGCACGACGTCCAGGTCATGATCGAGGGACCCGGCCACGTCCCGATGCACGGCATTCAAGAGAACATGGACCGTCAGCTCACCGTGTGCCATGAGGCCCCGTTCTACACGCTCGGGCCGCTCGTGACCGACGTGGCCCCGGGCTACGATCACATCACGTCGGCGATCGGCGCGGCCATGATCGGCTGGTTCGGAACCGCCATGCTCTGCTACGTGACCCCAAAGGAGCACCTGGGCCTGCCGAACAAAGAGGACGTGCGCACTGGCGTGATCACCTACAAGATCGCAGCGCATGCGGCGGACCTGGCAAAGGGCCACCCCGGCGCCCAGCTGCGCGACAACGCTCTGTCGAAGGCCCGCTTCGAGTTCCGCTGGGAGGACCAGTTCAACCTCTCCCTCGATCCCGAGCGCGCGCGCGAGTTCCACGACGAAACACTCCCCGCCGACAACGCCAAGGTCGCCCACTTCTGCTCCATGTGCGGCCCAAAGTTCTGCAGCATGGAGATCACCCAGCAAATCCGCGACTACGCCCGCGAGCACAACACCGACGAGAAACAAGCCCGAGAACGTGGCCTCAACGAGAAAGCCCAAGAATTCCGCACCCGCGGCGGCGAAATCTACTCATAACTCCCCCCGCCGTCCCCGCGAAAACGCCGCACGAGACGCGTGCCACAAAGAAGCGAGAGTGGGCAGCCGCACGCCAGTAAGAGCACCCAGCAAGCGGCGCGAACCGCGCCGCGCGCAGCGAAGGGCGTAGCCCTGAGCGAAGGTGGGTGGCCGCGGCCGCCCGCGGCCGGGTCCCACAAGACTAGACGCCGCGGGCGTCAGACCCCCAGATGTACTTGTGCAGCTGCAGGTTGAGCCGCACGGGCAGTCCGTCTGCAAGGATCCAGGCGCAGAGCTCGTCCGGCGCAAGGCCAGGGTGGACCGGCGAGAAGTGCACGGGGATCCGGGCATCTAGAGGGTGCTCGCGCAGGAACGAGCGTGCCCATTCGTAGTCGGTGCGGTCGCACAGCACGAACTTGAGCTCGTCGCGCTCGCGGAGGCGCGTCAGGTTCTCGAGATGATTGTGCTCGACCATGCCACTCCCAGGAGTCTTGACGTCGAGGATGAGTCGAGTCCGGGGGTCGAGCTCCGTGATGTCGCGGTGCCCCCCGCTCTCGATCAGCACCTCGCAGCCCGAGTCGAGCAGACGTCGCGCCAGCTCGGGCACGCCGCGCTGGAGCAGGGGCTCGCCCCCCGTGATCTCCACGAGCCTCGTGGGTCCCGGCACGAGCCCGCTCACCTCCAGCGCCTCTACGCGCTTTACAATCTCGTCGAGTGTCAGCCGCTCGCCGCCTCGAAAGGCGTGCTCCTCGTCGCAGTAGACGCAGCGAATGTCGCAGCCGGTCGTCCGCACGAAGCTGCAGGGCCAGCCCGCGAGGCTAGACTCTCCCTGAATGGAGCGATAGATCTCCTTGACGAGCAGACTCTGGGCGTCGGCGCCGCGCCCGCTAGCCATACAGGATGGAGCGGTTGCGGACGATCTCGCCGATCAGCGTCTCGATGCGGTCGGGGTGGCTGTCGAGCTCCGCCACGCGGATCCGACCCACCCGGTCCCCTCCGGGCTTGGTCTCCGCCCACGAAACGCGTGCGCCGACTTGGTCCGCGAGACCCAGCACGTTGATCGGTCGCTTCTCCTCGTTGCAGCCGATCAGCAGCAGGTCCTCGCCCTCGCGGCTTGAAAGGGAGAGACGCGCACCAGTACTCATGCGCACCCGCCGCCCCACCTCACCGGCATCGAGCCCGTTCGGCACCCGAACTACAGCAAGCTGATATTCGCCGAAATGGACAATGCGGGGATCGTTCTCCTTCACCCACTCGGCCTCTTCGCGATAGACCGAGTCGGAGCTTGGCAGGTCCCCGGGCTTTCCGGATAGCAGCGGAGAGATCTCGTTGCGATACTCGCCGGGCTTGGTCGCCATCTTGTCGACCAGCCCCATGACCCGGTAGCCCCACTTCTCCATGTCGCCCTCAGCCAGGCGTCGCGCCGAGAGCTCAACGAGCTTGTCGGTGAACCGACTCCGACGCTCAGCCGTGCGCAGAATGGCAGCGAGCGGGCTCGCCGCTCCCTCCACGATCAGGGTCGCCTCCTCTCCGATCGCGCGGCGGAGCCGCTCCATGTCCTCAACCGCCCACTCGTGGTGGTCGAACCAGCGCAGGCGCCCGCGGAACAGCTCCGCGGTGTTGAGGGTATCTGTCGGGTGTGGATGGCAGGTGAAGCCAACCAGGAGCACGTCCGTGTTCTCTGGGATATCCGTAGCGGGGCCGCGAAAGAAATCCATCAGCCCGTCCTGCGGGCAGACCCGGAACGAGACGACACTGCGCCGCTCGCGAGCGAGCACCAGGGCGGCGAGGACACTGTCCGGCTCGTCGCGCACGATGATCGCTGCGCGGGAGCGCCGCCGGAGGACCGGCTCGTCCTCCGCAGCGGCGGGCTCCTCGGCTTCCGCCAGGGCAGCCTCGATTTCGAGGTCGACGCCCTCAGGCTGCTCGTCCGTCTCCGGCGCCTCGAGAGCCACTTCCACCGGTCGTTCTGCCTCTGCTTCTAGAGGCTCGGACTCCTCTTCTGGTGGCTCGACCGCGTCCCTGGCCGCGGCCGGTTCGGCGGCCTGCTCGGTCGTGGCTGCGCCCCGCTCCGGTCTTCCGCGCCGGCCTCGGGAGCGGCGACTTCTCGAGCGGCGCGGCTCCTCTCGCGGCGCCTCGGCTTCTTCGAACGCAGCCTCCGGCTCTTCGCGAACGTCGAACCCGGATCCGGACTCGACGTCATCGGAGACGGAGGGAGACTCGTCGGCTGCACCCTCGACCTCGGCATCCGCGCGGCTCGTCTCCTCGCGGTCGCCCTCTTCCGCGCGTCCGCGCCGCCTACGCCGGGAGCGCCGCCGACCCCGCCGGGGTCTGGGCTCCTGGATCTCGTCCGCCTCTTCGTCCATGGGTCCGGGCGCGCGCTCGACGAGGGCGGAACCCAGCAGGGTACGCGCCTCGGAGTCCACCTGGTCGTACGCGGTGGCGAGCCGGGGCGGGCCATTCGAGCCGGGCACCCAAAGCTCGCGCTCCGCCTCGAGCAGGTGCAGACCGGCCCGGAGTCGCGGGACGTCGGCGAGCCCAAGGCTCGTTCCACTGGCACCGAGGAGGGCATGCCCTGACGCGTCCACACCTGCCCAGTCGAGCGGATCGCTGCCCTCGTCGTTCCATGGGATCCAGCGAGTCGTGATACGGGCCCCCACCCTTTCCGCCTCTCGCTCGAACGCGCGCGAGTGCCCGGCGGCGTCGCTCTCCAGCAAGCGGGGGTCCTGTGCGAGCTGGACGATCATCTCGTGCAGGTCCGGACCCCAGCGAGCGAAGTTGCCCTCCGTGACGTGAATGCGATGTCGGTCGGGCGTCAGCATTGTCACCGCAGCACCCTCGCCCTCGCGCACGATCACGCCGACCCGCTCGCCGCGCAGATAGATGGCATGCCCGTCGCTCGTAGCCCGGACCCCACCGGAAGACGTGACCGCCACGGCACCCTCGATCACGCGAGCCACTCGCGTGACGACGGGAGAGGACGGGTCCAGCGGCGCTTCGAGGCGTCCGCCGCTTGAAGATGCGAGGGCGAAGATCTCCTGCGACGCGGAGGCCAGCCCGGGCACCGAGAGCAGCAGGAATGCGGGTCCGGATTCGCTCGCGCGGCGCGCCGCCTGGCGCGTTCGCGGGCCCAGTAGCGGTGCCGCGATCATCACCTCATGCACGGGCTGATCTTCCTCGGCTCGCAGCGCTGCCACGGCTGCCCAGCCGGGTAGATCCAGGCCATCGCGATTGCTGGCGACGATGGCCAGAGAACGGTCGTCACGACGCCCGCAGCCGAGCTCGATTCCTTCGGGGACTCCGGGAAGCCTCTCGAGTGCTCGCACATCGAAGAGACCGAGTCGCTTCAGCTGCTGCAGGCGCTCCAGCAATGGGTTCGCACCACCCCCACCCCGTCGGCTACGCCAGACTCCCCGTCGTCTCACATCATCCTCCATGGTGGCGGTCCGCAAGGCCCTAGCCAAAGATCCGGACACACGGTTGCATTACCGGCCGGCCGGTTCCAGTGCAGAGCTCAGCGCGGAACGATCAGACGCGTGGGGTCGCGCTTGTCGACGCGCTTCGCAGCCGCGTCCAGGGCGATGGTCAGCATGAGCTCCAGGAACGATACGTGGAGCGGATCCTCCGCGTGACGCACCCGGCCCGCGACCTGGAGCGCCGCGGTCCCGGTCTCGAGCTTGCCAGCCTCGCGCAGGAAGACAGCGGACTCCTCGAGGCGGACTGCCACGCGCTCTCGGTAGCTCGAGTCGAGCACGCGGCCCCGGGACTCCCGGATCAGCTCGATGCGGCGCTCGGTCTGCTGCAGCCCGGTCAGCACCAGCGGGCTGTGCTCGATCGCCTCGATCCGCGCCGCGAGCCCGTCAACGGCCTCTCCCACGGGCGGCCACGCCTGCAGCTCGGCCGCCCGGACTGCGGCGCCGACGAGCTCATCCGCCGTCTGGTCATCGAGCTCCTGCACCGCGGGCGCCAGCTCGCGACGCAGCCGTTCGCCCGGGGTCTCCCCGCCGGGATCTCTCACCACCTCCTCGAGGAGCTTCGGATCGACGTGAGTCTCGGCAGAGTCCTTCGATCGCGCAACGAGCGCGCGCAGCTCGCCCGCCTCGACCTCGACGGTGGACACACCGTCGCGCTCGCGCAGACGCCGCCCGAAGGCCCGCGCATCCCGGCGCTTCGCCCGAAAGACCTCCAGGTGGGCAATGCCATCCACGTCGGAGACCCCGATCTCGTACATGCGTACGCCGCCGGGCACCGGGAGAATCAGGAACAGCGAACGCCGACCCAGCGCGTCCGGGGGGGTCGCGAGGCCCCAGCCTCGCGACCCGCTCACGGGGCGCAGCACGCTCCGCGTAACCCCACGCGGTGTCGGCTCCACGTCGATGCCGCGGCTCTTCAGGCGGTGAATGGCCACTCGAACGAGCTTGCGGGCGGCCTTGGTCGGCGCGAGCTCGTCGAGACGGCGCAGCACATGGGCCGACTCGAGCCCGGCCTCGACGAGCAGCTCCACGACCTGCTCGAGCTCACCGCCCGCGAGCTGCAACCATGCCCTCGGCAGCTCGTCGCCCACCGCCTCGAACCACGCATCCACGTGCTCTTCGGTTGCGAGCCGCTCGCGGAGCTCCGCCGGCAAGGATTCGCGCAGCCTCTCGAGCGCGGAGTCAGACAAGCGCGGGAGGAGTCAAGAGCTTGCGATGCTCGTCCATGGCGAACCGATCCGTCATACCTGCCACGTAGTCTGCCATCGCTCGCCCCATCGTGTCGCCCTCGATATCGCGCACGTGTGTGGGGATGCGGCGTGGGTCGTCGCGATAGCCGGTCCACAGGTCGCGCAGGATGCGCTCCGCCTCGTCCACCATCCGGATCACCTCACGGTGTCGGTAGAAGTTGTCGAACAGGTAGCGCGCCACCTCGCGCGTCATCTGGCGCACTTCGTCCGAGAAGCTCACGACCGGGGCCTCTGCCCGCAGCACGTCCTGCGCCGAGCGCACACCGCTCGCGGCCAGCTGACGTGCGGACGTCTCGATGAGATCCGAGGCCAGGAGATCGATGACGCGGACAATCACGCGCGAGCGCAGGAATAGTTGGTCTTCCGGCCCTTCCGCTGCGCCATCCTCGAGTGCACGCTGCCAGAGCGAGAGACCGCAGAGGCCATCCCAAGCCAGGAGTCCGGAGCGCAGGCCATCATCCAGGTCGTGGCTGTGATAGGCGATCTCGTCGGCGAGATTCGCGATCTGTGCCTCCACGCTGGGCTGCGAGCTCAGCTCGGGCAGTGGAACCGGGTGGTCATAGCGGGAGTACTCGGCGCCATGCTTCAGCAAACCGGCGCGGGTCTCGTGCACCAGGTTGAGTCCAACGTTGTGCTCCGAGCGGCGCTCGATGAAGTCCACGATCCGCAGGCTCTGGCGGTTGTGTTCGAACCCACCAACGGAGCTCGAGAGCTCGTCCAGAACCTTCTCGCCAGCGTGTCCGAACGGCGGGTGTCCAAGGTCGTGCGCGAGCACGATGGCCTCGGTGAGATCCTCGTTCGCGCCGAGCGCCCGGGCCACAGTGCGCGCGATCTGCGCGACCTCTAGCGTGTGTGTGAGTCGATTCCGGAAGTGGTCGCCAACCTGGAAGGGGAACACCTGCGTCTTGAACTGCAGGCGACGGAAGGCGCGCGAGTGGAGCACGCGATCGCGATCGCGCTGAAAATCGGTGCGGTAGCGGTGGGGTGGCTCCCTGCGAAGCCTCCCCCGAGTCTGGCTGGATCGAGATGCATAGGGGGCGAGCAGCTCATCTTCCTGCTTCTCGATCTGCTCCAAGTGGCGCAACCGCGTTCTACTCCCGCAGCTTCTCCTCGAGCAGACGATCCAGGTTCTTGCGATCGGCCTCGGTGATCCGCTCGGGATCGAAAGGACCCGAAGCAACGGCCGGCACCGCGTCGTTTCGCTCTACCGCGGACGCACTGCGGGCCACGAGCTCCGTCCCGATGCGGCCCACGAGCTGAGCAATCTCGTTCGGAGCGCGCAGCCGGAGAGAGAACGTACGCTGCTTGCCATCCCAGCCCGGCTCGAAGCAAATCGCGACAGCGCCAAACACAAGGGTCAGAAAAAGGACTCGAAACATGTTCGCAAGACAGTAGCGGGCTTTACCCCGGCGGCCAGCCGAACGAGCGTCCTCCGAGAAGGTGCAGGTGGATGTGATAGACGGTCTGGCCTGCCGCGCCGCCCGTGTTGAAGACCAGGCGATAGCCGGCATCGGCCAGACCGAGCTCCCGCGCCAGGTGCGCTGCGACCTCGACCAGCTCGCCGATGCAATCCCGATTGCTCTCGGTGACCTCGAGCGAGCTCGCAATGTGCTCGCGCGGAATGATCTGCAGGTGGGTAGGAGCCTGCGGGTTGATGTCGGTGAAGGCGACGACGCGCTCGTTCTCGAAGGCGAGGTTGGCCGGGACCTCTCCGGCAGCAATCTTGCAAAATAGACAGTCCAGACGGTCCACGCGATCCTCCCGAACCCAGTCTACCGATAAGCCGCTATCATCGGGCTGTGAGTGATCTCGAGCTACCGGAGCGACTCCTCCTCGGGCCCGGTCCCAGCAACGTGTCGGAGCCGGTGCTGCGCGCACTGGCCCACCCGATGATCGGACACCTCGACCCGGCGTTCCTCGGCGTCCTCGACCGGGTGCAGGAGCAGCTGCGCACGGTCTTCGCCACCGAGCATGCGCTCACCCTTCCGCTGTCCGCGACCGGGAGTGCGGGGATGGAGGCGTGCCTGGTCAACCTGCTCGAGCCAGGGGATCGGGCACTGGTGGCAGTCCAGGGGGTATTCGGCGAGCGCATGGTCTCCGTCATCGAGCGGGCGGGAGCGCAGGCAATCCGCGTCGAGGCGGAGATGGGCGAGATCATCCCGCCGGAGCGGCTCATCGCAGAGGTGCAGTCCGCGCGACCGGACCTGGTGGCGCTTGTCCACGCCGAGACCTCGACGGGCGTGGCCCAGCCGGTGCGCGACGTGGCGCACGCCGCGCGGGCGGCCGGCGCCCTGGTCGTGCTCGACTGTGTGACCTCGCTCTCGGGCATGGCTGTGCGGTTCGACGACTGGGCCATCGACGCGGCGTATTCAGGCACACAGAAGTGTCTGTCGTGTCCGCCGGGACTCTCTCCCCTGGCCTTCGGGCCGCGCGCGCTTGAGCGGCTCGCCGGGCGCCAGAAACCGGTGCAGAGCTGGTACCTGGACCTCGGCCTGATCGGCCGTTACCTGGGAGACGAGCGGGTCTACCATCACACTGCCCCCGTCAGCATGATCCTTGCGCTCCACGCCGCCCTCGAGCGCGTCCTGGATGAGGGGCTCGAGGCGCGCTTCGCCCGCCACTACGAGGCCCACCGTGCCCTGGTCCTGGGCTTGACCGAGCTGGGCTTCGAAATGCTCGTCGAGCCCGCCCACCAGCTGCCCATGCTGAACACTGTGATTCCGCCCGTCGCGGACGAAGCCACGATCCGCAAGCAGCTACTCTCCGACTATGGGATCGAGATCGGTGCCGGCCTCGGCAAGCTCGCCGGTCGAGTCTGGCGCATCGGCCTGATGGGAGAAAACGCCCGCCCCGAAGTCGTCGCCCGCCTCCTCACCGCCCTCAGACAGCTTCTCTGACCTAGCGACCTGCGAAGGCGTAGCCCCGGGCTCGGTGGCGTCCGAGCGTGGGCTTCGCCGCCACGCCGTCTGCGCCCACGTTCAGGTGCAGCTCGGCCGGAAGCCAGCGACTGATCCCGAGCCAATGACCCAAGGGGAGCGTGATGGCGGCTCTCGGGCCGGAACGACCGACCTCGAGTGAGAGGCTGGCACGGGCGAGCTTCCCGCCGAGCCCCAGACGCATCTCGCCGTCGTCATCGACGCGGGCGAACAGCCGACCTTCATACGAGCGCGCACGGTCGATGCACAGCGTGGCCTCCACCGGGCAGTCGGTGGCGCGAGCGAACAGCTCGCGCTCGACCCGCACCGACTTGCGAGACCGGGCGATCCGGAGCTGTTGAAGCTGTGCGGGCGAGCCGCCCTCCAGCAGCGCTCGACTCAGCTCCGTTCTGGCCCCCTCGGCGCGAGGGTGCCAGGGCTCCAGTACCAGGTTCGCTCCGCGGCGCAGGTCCCCGTCCAGGCGCCGGAGCCCTTCGAGTAGCGCCGTCGCATCTCCTGCGACCGGTATCAACGCGCCCTGCTCCACCCCGTGTGCGAGCCCTGCAGCCAGACGCAGTGCTGTGTCACGCGAAATAGTGATGGCCGTGTTCGGGACCTCGCCGTTGACCGTCGTGAGAAGCAGTGCGGAGTCGGTCTCCATGCGGATGCCGAGGCGCGTGAAGCGATCGCGGCTGACAACGTCGAGTCCCGCTGGCGTCACCAGGAGGCGCAACGGGTCGTGCGCTCGGTAGCGCGTCGTCGCGGGTGGCAGGACGAAGCGGCCATCGTCGAAGGCGCGCTGGTTGCGGCTCCCCAAGCCGCTACTGCCCTGTTCGAGCCAGGCCTTCGCCGCGTTGGCACTCGGCCCGAAGGGAACGCGATCGAGGTACCCGCTCGCTGCGGCATGGAGGTCGGTGGACTCTGGACGGCGCCTACTGATCAGCCGAGCCGGCAGAGCGAGGGCGAGGTTGAGCGGCGAGAGCGCGGCCTGCCAGGCCTTGTAGCCGTCGCGCGAGAACGAGAGTCCGTGGTCCTCGAGCTCGTCTCCACCCAGCCAGCCGAGTGCCCGCTGGACGCGGAAGCGTCGCGCCGAGCTCACGAGTGCTGCCTCGGGATTGAAGCTCTCGCTGGCAAGCCAGGCAGCGGCCAGCTCGGCGGGTGGACCCTCCCGGTCCTCGAGCTGCTCCAGCCTGGCGACAGCGCCTGCTCCGTCCCCCGAAAGGAAGGCGGCCACCGCCTGGGCGAGCTCTACGTCGGCTCGGGCCTCCGGAAAGGAGAGCACGGCGTCGTATCCATCGGTCAACAGCGCGGCCGCGAGCGGGGCTTCCCAGCTCGCGATCCCCGCGACAGGATCCACCGTCTGCGGGGCGGAGCTTTCGCCCGCCTCCAAGAGCGCCAGGCGTAGCTCCGGGAGACCTCGCTCCGCGGGTTCCAACGCTGCAATCCGGTCGACCCGGCGCCGCGCAGTGTCGAGCTCGCCCCGAGAGAGTGCAACCTCGGCCTCGCGGACGAAGCGAGACACTAGCTGCTCATCCTCACGTGACTTCAATCGGGTGTAGAGCGCCCGGCCCCGATCGTCGCTCGCCTGTTCACGGACATCGCTCTCGAGCAGCGCAAGTGCGCGGTCTTCCGCAGAGGAGCGAGAGTTCCAGTGTCGGATCTCGCGCGCGAGACGTCTTCCCGAGTCCAGCACCCGCTTCGGCGAGCCCGGCGTCGCCCCTCTCCAGCCCAGGTCGAAGAGCGCGCTCCCCATCCGTGTCAGTCGCTCCTGCCTCTCGTCTCGCAGGATCTCGCGCGCCTCGTCGACCCGCGCTTCGGCAGTCACCGGCTCGTGAGCAAGCAACAGCTTCGTCGCTTCCTCGACGGACTCCGGAAGCTCCCGTGAGAACGCGCTGTTTGAGAGGGCCAGCACGAGCAAGCCAGCGGCAAACGCGACGAGGACGAGACGGATCCCCACGCGGATCACCTGGTCGCGATCAGCGGGCATACGCAACAGCTCCCCGGTGCGTGGCAAGCAGTGCCTCGATCCGAGCGCTCGCCTCGCTGCGCAGACCGGGACGACGATCTTCTGCTGCGAGCTCGTACGCCGCCAGAGCCCGATCGATCAGCAGCTCATACTCTGCAAGATCGACGGACCAGCGAGTCTGCGCGTGCAGATACACGCTCCCGGCGAGGTCGGCTAGAGATCACCGAGGCGCAGAAGATGCCTGGAGTAGAGCTTGGAATCGCGGTTCTGCTCGATGAGCCTCATGCAGCTTTCGACGGCGTGCTCCTGTCCCTTGTGGCGCAGGAGCCAATCGACGCGGAGCATCTCCCAGAGCTCCGCTTCCTCCAGCGCGAGCGGTTCGTAGGCGGTCTCCGCGAGCTCGCGCGAGAGCGCTCGCCAGCGCAGCAGCTGCGCCTGGATCCGCTCGATCTCCTGCAGAGGCGTCTGCGCGAGCTCTCCCCCGGAGCCGACAAAGCGCGTCATCACGCTTGCCGCCTCCTGGGACGGGGCCGCGAGCACGGAGCCGCTCGCCGCAACGCGTGCGAACGCCGCTCCTGCCTCTTCGTAGCGGCGCAGGCGCTCGAGCGCGCGAGCACGCGCGAACTCGATGACGAGGTCGACGTTCTGCCAGTCCTGACGCGGCACAGAGCGAAGCTGCTGCAGGCGGTCGAGCTTCCAGAGCAATACCGCAATCAGGTCGCGGCCGTCTGCGGTCACGGCGCGGTGGAAACGATAGCGATCCTCGCCAAGGTGCACCTTGAGCTCGGCCACCACCGCTGTGAGCGTGTCCCCGTCGAGCCTCTGCAGCGCCAGCTCCGGATCCCCACGAAAGCTCTGACAGCCGACCCCAAAGGTGAGCGCTCCGAGCAGCACGAGTTGTAGCCAGGCCCTTGCCATGTCCCAGCAACATTGCAGTTTGGATACCCAACGCAGAAAACACGCAACCCCACCCCTAACCCCGCGAACCAGAGCCCGCCCCATCGAAAGCGAACCGCCAAGTGCGCACTACCCTGCGCGCCTCCGCGGACCCCAGTTCCCGACCTCCTGAAGCCAGCCGCAAAGGCACCCCGCAAGCGCCGCAAAGCGGCGCGCGCAGCGAAGGCCGCTAGGCCTGAGCGAAGGTGGGTGGCCGCGGCCGCCCGCGGCCGGGTCCCACAAGACCTATCTCGGCAGGGTCCACTCGTCCGGGACGCCGGCCAGGGAAGCCTCGACTCCCAGCTCCCGAAGGCGTTTTCGCGAGGTCTCCAGGGACTGCCGATCGCGCTTGATCTCGGCCCGGATCTTGAGCACCTCGGGGTCCGTCGCCGTGGTGCCCTGGCCCCCCCCTATGGGCGAGTAGCTCCACTCGCCGCCGGAGGCTGCCCGATACTTGACCTTGGCTTCCGCCACCTTGAGCTCGAGCTCTCCCACTTCGCTGCGGGACTGTGCGAACTCCGCCTCCCAGGCGCTGCGGCCCCTGCCACCGTACTGCGTGTACACCGTGGGCATGGAACGCGGCCTTAGCAGCCGATCCAGATTCAGGTTAGGGACCGGACGGGCCTCGGAGCCCTCCTGGAGCTCGTCCGCGAAAGCCTGACTCCCGCCGGCCAGGGTCAGACAGACGACTAGCGCGGTCAATAGCGCCACTTTCATGAGCTCAAGTATAGAGGACTCGCCCGGCCCGATCGCATCAAGCGCAAGGATTCGAATACCGAAAGGTGAAGGAACCGCATCTATCTGTTGATGCGGAAACTGGAATTCTGCATGGACCTTGAGCGACTCCATCGCCTGCTCCGCCTGGGTTTCGACAAGGGCGCCTCAGACATCCACTTCCAGGCCGGCTATCTGCCGCTGTACCGCTTCAATGGCGAGCTCGTAGAGCTCAAGTACAAGGTGCTCTCACCAGAAGACACTGCGAGCATCGCGCGGCTCCTGGTCGAGAGCAGCGGGCAGGACCTCGATGGCCAGCGCGAGGTGGATCTCGCGTACGAGCTGCCGGGAGAGGGTCGATTCCGCGTCAACATCAGCCGTGAGCGTCGGGCGCACAACATCGTACTCCGGGTCATCCCGCTCAGCATCAAGTCGTTCGAAGAGCTCAACCTGCCCACCGTGCTGCGCGAGATCGCACCCATTCCTCGCGGACTGACCCTGGTCACCGGCGCCACAGGGATGGGAAAGTCGACGACCCTCGCCACGATGCTGCAGGAGATCAACCTAGCGCGGAAATGCAAGATCGTGACGATCGAGGATCCGGTGGAGTTCATCTTCAAGCCCGAGCTCGCAATCATCACTCAACGCGAGATCGGCACCGACACCATGGGCTTCCCCGACGCGCTACGCGCTGCGCTCCGCCAGGACCCCGACGTAATCATGGTCGGCGAGATGCGCGACGCAGAGACGGTAGACACCGCTCTGAAGGCGTCTGAGACGGGACACGCTGTGTTCTCGTCGATCCACACGATCGACGTTGCAATGACGCTGCGCCGGATCCTGAGCTTCTTCCCGGCGGAGGAGGAGAGTCAGATTCGGGATCGGCTCTCCGAGAACATTCAGGCGATCGTCTCCCTGCGCCTGCTGCCGAACAAGAAGGGCAACAGTCGCGTACCCGCCGTCGAGGTCATGCGCACGACGCGCTCCATTCGCGAGTGCATTCGGGATCCGAACCGCACCGTCGAGATCTCGGACCACATCAGCGCCGGTGGGTCCGATCTCGGGATGCAAACCTTCGATCAGCATCTCCTGAGCCTGTACCAGGCTGCGAAGATCACGCTCGAGACGGCTTCCGACGCCGCGTCGAACCCGCGCGACTTCGCCACGAAGCTGGCGCTCGAGGGAGAAGCAGCCGTGGAGGCCGACGACGGATCGCTGAACATCGGCGACGGGTCGCGGTTCTAGGAGCCGATACGATGGAGATCCTCGGGCTCTACTCCACTCCCGAGACGCTCAACTCTGCGCTCGCCGCGGGCGCGAGACACCTGGCAGGCACGCTCCAGGGCTTCGCCCTGATCTACCGTTCGGGCGCGAACCTCTCCGAGCCCGACGGCTGGGCCGGCTTCACCTGTGCGAGCGACGCGATGGCGGCGGGCTCTCTGCTGGCGGAGTTCATCCAGGAAGCAACGTACGCGGACCGACCCTTGCGAACCGAAGCTCCGGATGAGCCGCGACGCATCTGGTCTCGGGCGGCGGGAGGCGTCTTCGGCTTTCCACTCAGCCACTGCGGGCGAACACGGGGTGTTGCAATCCTTGGCTATCCCGCCGAGTGGCCGCGCATGCGGAACGCCGAGGTCGAGTCGATCCTGAGGCAGGTCTCACTCATCCTCGACCACTGCGCGATCACGGAGTCCCCCGAAAGCAGCGATCCGTCGGATGAGGTGCTGAGGCTGTCGGAGCAGCTGTTCGCGCAAGACCTCGAACTGATCAAGCAAGAGGAACGGCTGGGACAGGTCGAGCAGCTGAAGAGTGATCTGATCGAGAAGATGAGCTACGAGCTGCGTACGCCGCTCAACAGCATCATCGAACGCGTGATCTCCGTCCTGGCAACCGAGCACGAGCACCTCTCGGAGGCGGGACGCGAGGCGTTGCGCGGGGCCCTCGATGACGGAAACGCGCTCCTCCGCACGTTGCAGAACATCCTGGACCTGTGGCGCGTGAAGCAGAACGAGCTTCGCGTGGAGCTCCAGCAAGTGAACCTCGCAGAGATCGTCGAAGAGGCCGTGTTCAATGTTCGGGACTCGCTCCATCCCGAAGTTTCCCTTCAGAGGAGCGTCGGCCCCAGCCTGCCGAAGGTCCGCACCGACCTGGCCAAGCTGAACCAGATCCTGTGGCACCTGCTGGACAACGCCGCGAAGTTCACGCATCGCGGCTCGATCGAGCTCGAGCTCCGGCTCGAGGAGGGTCAGCTGCTCTGCGCCGTGACGGACACTGGGATCGGGGTGGCCCCGGACGATCAATCCGAGATCTTCGACGAGTTCTTCCTGGTGGACAATTCGCCCGACAGCAAGCACCGCGGTGCGGGCCTCGGTCTGACGCTTGCCAAGGCACTGGTCGAGAGCCTGGGCGGGGCGATCAGCTTCTCAAGCGAGATCGGAACGGGCTCTCGCTTCAGCTTCACGCTGCCCGTAACCGTCCTGTAGCTTCGGGACTTCGGGACTACTCTTCCGGAGTGGCCGGCTCCTCGGCCTCGGCGTCCAGCTCGGCGTCAGGTTGGACGTAGCCGGCGGCGACCTCGCGCAGCGACGTCACGACCGAGCGGTTCTCGCTCCCCTGGACCAACACCCGTGCTCCCCGCATGAGCTGCTTGGTCCGGACCGCAGCCATGATCACGAGTGCGAAGCGATTGGGAGCCTGCTCCAGGCAGTCTTCGATGGTGACACGCGCCATTTCGGTCCTCCTCGACCCGCCGGAACAGTAACGGGTCAGGGAGGTCAGTCAACACGCCAGACGCGAGAAGCCCCCGTCACCACTCGGCGACGGGGGCTCCTTCCGTGGCGTCGAAGGCGGCTAGCCCCTTCGAGCCTTCTTTCGTGTGGCCTTCTTGCGCCGCGTCTTCTTGCGGGTGGCCTTCTTCCGCCGGGCCTTCTTGCGAGTGCCCTTCTTTCGTGTGGCCTTCTTGCGCCGCCCCTTCTTACGAGTGGCCTTCTTCCGCCGGGCCTTCTTGCGAGTGGCCTTCTTCCGCCGCGCCTTCTTCCGCGTGGCCTTCTTGCGAGTACCCTTCTTGCGCCGCGCCTTCTTCCGCGTGGCCTTCTTGCGAGTGGCCTTCTTTCTCGCCTTCTTGCGAGTGGCCTTCTTGCGTCGAGCTGCCATGCTCTTTCACCCCCCAGTTGCTGTTAGTTTTCGTGTCCGACCCGTCAGTACTAGCGCGTCTCCGCGTTTCGACCTTGGCTTCGAGCACGCCCGAGCTGCCTTTGCTTGCGGTCTCTTCGGGCAAGTCCCTTCGGCCAAGCAGCATGAAGTGACGTTTCCCGATTCGAAACGCGAGGTTCCAGGCCTCGGATGCGGGACACAGTAGGCACTGAATCTTCCCGCTGTCAACGAAAATCGCAAAAAAAACGCACCGATGAGGGGTCATCGGTGCGTCCGCGCGATGCGTGAGAAGTCGACTAGCGCTTGCGCTTGTGTCGATTCCGCGCCCGGAGCTTCTTGTACTTGTGCTTGCGCATCTTCTTCCGGCGCTTCTTGATCACGCTTCCCATACGGACTCCGCTCTTGAGCTGCGGCGGAGGTTATCCGTCGACGGAAGCTTGTCAAGCGTTCTGTGTGCCAGCTCCCGACCAGCTCGACATACCGAGCACGCGTGACTGCACCCGACCGAGCCAGCGGTTCAAGACGTGGCTGCGCGGAAGGGAACGGATAAGGGGACGTCTGCGGACACCGAGCTGCGCTAGCTGCCTATGCACCCCTTCGTTTTCGGGGTCGACCATGAGAGCGCGGCGCAGAAAACGGACCGCCTCCGCGCGGAAGTCGAAGGCGAGGTAGATCCGTGAGAGGTTCAGATAGAGGTCCGGGTTGTAGAACTCCTGTCGGACCGAAGCTCGCGCCAGCTCGACTGCACCCAGGAACTGGCCCCGCACGAGCGCCAGAGCCAGTGCGTACGAAGAGCGATAGCTGGCGCAGTCCGGCGCCTCTAGATAGGCGCGAGTGAGATGGTCGAAGCCCCGCTGCCCCTCGCCGCCCTCTAGGAGCTCGAGTCCAGTGCGGTGATGTTCATTTGCTGAAAGCTCACTCTGCATGCTGACGTCACCCATTCCCAGGAGGTCTCTCCGCGTCACGTATCGGCCAGACGCGGGGGAAAGGTGAGAGGTTCTTTGGGTGACACGCTTGCCATGCGGGCACGGCACAGGAAAACGGAGCAGGGAGACGGCGATCAGTCCTCGATAATCTCCAGGATGTATCGCTTGTTCTCCTTCCCACTTGCTGCTGAGAGAATCGTCCGAATCGCAGAGGCGTGAGCCCCTCCCTTTCCGATGACCTTCCCCAGATCCTCTTTCGCCACACTCAGCTCAATCACATGGGCGTGGGTGCCCCGGATCTCCGTGATATGCACAGCCTCAGGCTTATCTACCAGCGCAAACACGATCTGTTCGACCAACTCCTTCATCGCGAACTCCCGACCACAGCCGGTTCGAGCTTCCGCCCAGGACGCACTTTTACAGTCAGCTGACTTTCGCCGGCGCGGTCAGACTTATCCTACAACGGGGACGGCAGGAAATTCGAGGGTAGACTCTGCCCGCGTCAGCGGCTCTGTGAGGGCTCCAGTCGCTGGTCGAGATAGCGGAGCACGTACTTGCCAAGGACGTCGAGCTCGAGGTTCACGGCATCCCCTTCGCGACGTTCCCCCAGTGTGGTGGCCTCCAGCGTGTGGGGGATCAAGGCCACCCCAAAGCCGGAAACGTCGGGCTCGATCACGGTCAACGATACGCCGTCCATTGTGATCGAACCCTTTGGCACCAGCTGGCGCGCGAGCTCCACTGCACATTCGGTCCGGAGAATCACGTCCAGGCCAGCCCGCTGAATCGAGCGAATCTCGCCAGTCGCATCGACGTGTCCTTGCACGATGTGCCCGTCAAAGCGCGCGTCTGCGCGCATGGCGCGCTCGAGGTTCACGCGGTCCCCGACGGCACGAGTTCCGAGCGCCGTGCGGCGCAGGGTCTCGGGGATCGCCTGAAAGGAAAGGTGGGCGGGCGCCGCAGCCGTCACGGTCAGGCAGCAGCCGCTGATCGAGATGCTGTCCCCGACCTTCACGCCCGCGCACAGGTCGGAGGGCACCGCGATCACGAGCGCCGCCCCGTCGCCTTGTGGCTCGATCCGAGCGACCTCTCCGACGGCCTCGACAATGCCCGTGAACATGGCGGCTGCCTCAGGCCGGATCGTACCGGAAGTTGTGCTCGGCCTCGATCCAGCGCGTGGTCATGGTCTCGCTCCGCATCACGACGGAGTGGGTTACGGCGCCCTCCGGTCGAAAACTCACGCCGTGCAAGAAGTCCCCGGACGTGACTCCGGTGCCGGCGAACATGACGTTCCCGGAGGCCAGATCCTCGAGTGTGAGCTTGGCGTGGATATCCGTGACGCCCATCCCCCGCGCGCGCTCCACCTCCTCGGCGTTGCGCGGCATGAGCCGGCCATGCATGTCGCCACCGCGGCAGCGGAGAGCGGCCGCGGCGATCACCCCCTCCGGCGCGCCGCCAATCCCCATCAGCAGATCGACCCTGTGCTCGCGGCTGCATGTCGCGATCGCCGCCGAGACGTCCCCGTCCTTGATCAGCTTGATGCGGGCACCAACACTGCGCACCTCCTCGATCAGATTCTCGTGCCGCGGCCGGTCGAGGATCACGACCGTCAGCTCGTCCACGGGCACGCGCTTCGCCTCGGCGACCGCCCGTAGATTCTCTGTCGGGCTCTTGTCGATGTTGATCGCGCCTCGGCCGGCGGGCCCGACCGCGATCTTGTCCATGTAGGTGTCCGGCGCGTGGAGAAAACCGCCCTCCTCGGCGGCAGCGATCACCGAGAGCGCGTTCGGGCCCCCGGTGGCACAGATGGTGGTGCCCTCCAGCGGGTCGAGCGCGATCTCGAGCTTCTCGCCACTTCCGGTCCCCACCTTCTCACCGATGTAGAGCATGGGGGCCTGATCGCGCTCGCCCTCGCCAATCACGACGACCGAGTCCATCTCGATCCGATTCAGCGCACCCCGCATAGCGTCGACCGCAGCCTGATCGGCCGCCATCTCGTCGCCCCTGCCCATCAGGCCGCTGCATGCAAGTGCAGCGGCTTCTGTCGCGCGAACCAGTTCGAGCGCCAAATTTCGATCGAGGCTCATCAGATCCCTCCTGGCTGAATGCTGGCGTAGCTCAGAAACGCGCTTCGATCTGTCGGAAGATCTCGTCCCGCACGCCGCGGTAGTCCGGCGGAAGCACGATCGGTGGATTCCCGTGTCGCGACGCGATCCCCGACAGCTCCCCCTCGTGATAGCGAACCTTGAAATCCGTGAACTTGAGACCGTGCGCGGTCGAGATCACGACGACACGTTCGTCGCGCTTGATGACGCCTCGGGCGAGCAACTTTCGGAGCGCAGCGAGCGCGACGCCCGTATGCGGGCAGCTAAAGAGACCCGTGAGGTCGGCCTCGGCCGAGGCGTCCGCCAGCTCCTGCTCGGTGGCCTGCTCGACAACTCCGTCGAAGCGGCGCAGGACGTCGATCGCCCTCTCGTACGAGACCGGGTGACCGATCTGGATCGCTGTCGCCAGAGTGGGCTGCGCCTCCATCGGCTCGAACTTCTCGAAGTCCTGCACGTAGCTGCTGTATAGCGGGTTCGCGCGCTCCGCCTGGGCGCAAGCGATCCGCGGCAGGCGATCGATGATCCCCAGCTCCTGGAACTCCAGCAGTCCTTTGCCCAGCGCCGAGACGTTGCCCAGGTTCCCCCCGGGAATCACGATCCAGTCCGGGACCTCCCAGTCGAACTGCTGCACGATCTCCATACCGACGGTCTTCTGACCCTCGATGCGCAGGGAGTTCATCGAGTTCGCGAGGTAAATGCCATCTTGCACGGCGATCTGCTGCACGATCTCCATGCAGCCGTCAAAGTCGGTATCGAGCGAAAGGGTGATGGCGCCGTTGGCCACAGGCTGCACGAGCTGCGCGATGGATACCTTGTCCTTCGGCAGCAGGACTATGGCCGGAATACCGGCGTAGGCGGCGTACGCGGCCAGTGCGGCCGAGGTGTCGCCTGTGGACGCGCAGGCCACCGCGCGCACCTGCTGGCCACGGCTCATCATCTCGTTCACGACCGAGACCAGCACCGTCATACCGAGATCTTTGAAGCTTCCTGTATGGGTATTGCCGCACTGCTTGATCCACAGGTCCGGCAAGCCCAGCTGCTGACCCAGGCGTCGCGCCCAGAAGAGATTCGTCTGGCCCTCGTACATGGAGACGATGTTGTCCGGCTGCACGATCGGGCAGACCAGCTCGCGCTTGCCCCAGACCCCACTCGCGTACGGCCACTCGGTCGTGTGGTCCCGCCCCTCGAAGACAGCTCTCCACCTCTCACCGGGGATCTTCTTGAGGGCCTCCATGTCGGGCGTCACCATCAGCAGTCCGTCGCAGCGCGGGCAGCGGTAGATCACCTCTGTGAGGGGCCAGCGGCCGTCACAGCCAGCGAAGCACTCGAACCAGCTCTCGAAGCGACCTTCGACGTGGTGTTCCTGCATGGCTAGATCCCTCGCTCGATCCGAATCACCTGCACGGGCTGCGTGACCTCCGCGAGCTGCTCGATCCCGTGCAGGGCCGTGTCGAGGCTCGCCTGGCGCGCGATGTGGGTAGTGATCACGATTGGTACGACGCGTGCGGCGCGACGCTCCTCCTGCAGGACGGACGCGATGCTGATCCCGGCCTCTCCCAGTGCCCCGGCGATCCGCGCCAGGACGCCGGGTGAATCCAGCGCACCCACACGCAGATAGTACTCCCCTTCCAGATCCTCTGGCCGGGCGAGCGGCAGTGCCGCAAGCTCTGGAGTCCCGAGCGGCGGCACGCGCAGCGGCGCTCCCAGCCGGCGGCTCCGGGCGAGCTCCATCACGTCGCCCACGACGGCGCTCCCCGTGGGGAGCGGCCCCGCGCCGGCTCCGTAGTAGAGCGTGGGGCCCGAGTGGAGCCCCTGCACCTCGACCGCGTTCATGGGCCCGTCAACCTGGGCCAGAACACTGCTCGTCGGGATCATGGTCGGATGGACCTGGGCCTCAATTCCGTGCTCACCGCGCTTTGCGACGGCCAGGAGCTTGATGCGCAGACCGATGCGCTGCGCGACCTCCACGTCGATCGGCGCGATGCGCTGGATGCCCTCGACCGCGAAGTCTCCCGGACGGACGCGAACGCCGAACGCCATGGCGAGCAGGATGGACAGCTTGTGCGCGGAGTCAGTGCCGTCCACGTCGAAGGTCGGGTCCGGCTCCGCGTAGCCGAGCTCCTGCGCACGCAGGAGGCACGCCTGGTACGACTCCCGTCGCTCTTCCATCTCCGTGAGGATGAAGTTGCAGGTGCCGTTCACGATGCCCAGCACAGAGTCGATCCTGTCCGCGCACAGGCCCTCGCGCAGTGCGCGCAGAACCGGGATCGTCCCCGCGACACTTCCCTCGAACGCGACCTCGACGCGCTTGGAGGCGGCGAGTGCGTAGACCTCCTCCCCGTGCTCGGCCAGCAGCGCCTTGTTCGCAGTCACGACGCTCTTGCCCGCGTCCAGCGCCGCGAGCACCACGCTACGCGCGACGTCGGTGCCGCCCACGAGCTCGAGCACGAGGTCGATCTCCGGATCGTCGACAACTCGACGCCAGTCACCCGTCAGCGTGTAGCCGTCGAGCGGCACGCTCCGCTCCTTGCGTGGATCCTGGACGGCGATCGTCACCAGCTCGAGCGGAAAGCCCAGGCGTTCCGCAATGCGCGCTCCGCCCTCCTGGAGGATCCGCACCACCCCAGTTCCAACCGTGCCGAGGCCTACGAGCCCCAGCCTGACAGCGCGCTCAGCCACTCTTGAGGAGCCTCCGGATGTTCCGGACCGCCTGGCGAGTCCGGTGTGTGTTCTCGACGAGGGCAAAGCGCACGTAGCCCTCGCCGGATGGACCAAAGCCGATACCCGGGGACACCGCTACCTGCGCTCGCTCCAGCAGCAGCTTCGAGAACGCAAGCGAATCCAGCTGGTCGAACCCGCTGGGCAGCGGCGCCCAGACAAACATGGTCGCCGGAGGCTTCTCGATCTTCCAATCCGCTCCCAGGCCCTCGATCAGGGCGTCGCGCCGGGCCTGGTAGTCTGAGACCACGGTTTCGACCACGTCCTGTGGACCGTCCAGCGCGACGATGGCGGCGATCTGGATCGGCTGGAAGGTCCCGTAGTCGAGATAGCTCTTCACCCGCGCCAGCATTTGCACCATCTCTGCGTTTCCAGCCGCGAAGCCGACCCGCCAGCCTGGCATGGCGTGCGACTTGGAGAGCGACGTGAACTCGATCGCGATCTCGCGCGCCCCCGGCACCTGCAGCACGCTCGGTGGTCGGTAGCCGTCGAAGCAGATCTCGGCGTAGGCGAGGTCGTGGACCAGGAAAAGCTCCTGCTCGCGACACAGGTCAACCAGCTGGGTCATGAACGCCAGGTCGACCGAGGCGGTGGTCGGATTGTGCGGGAAGGACGCGATCAACAGCTTGGGGCGCGGCCAGCACAATGAGATCGCGTCTTCGAGGCGTTCGACGAAGGTGTCCAGGGGTTGGAGCGGGACGCGGTGGATGTCGCCCCCAGCGATCACCACCGAGAAGGCGTGAATCGGGTAGCAAGGATCGGGGCAGAGCACGACGTCGCCATGAGAGATCGTCCCCATGACGAAGTGCGAGAGGCCCTCCTTGGCGCCGATCGTCGTGAGCACCTCGGTCTCGGCGTCGAGGTCGACCTGGAAGCGCCGCCGGTACCAGTCCCTGATGGCG
Organism: Myxococcota bacterium; assembly: GCA_965247115.1. GTDB lineage: Bacteria > Myxococcota_A > UBA9160 > SZUA-336 > SZUA-336 > JAUXJB01. The sequence goes on along the minus strand of CBDFGR010000001.1, from coordinate 97,680 downwards.
CGGCGCAGGTTCGGCAGGCCCCGTGAGGAGGAGTAGCGGTGGTTGCGCGGATCCCGAGCGGCCGAGACCAGCTTCTCGACGATGTGTGGTGGGGTGGCGTGATTCGGGTTGCCAAACCCGAGGTCGATCACGTCCTCGCCCCGACGTCGCGCCTCCAGCTTGAGCTCGTTGACGATCGACAGCCCATAAGGGGGCAGTCGATCGATCTTCTCGAAGCGACTCATGCGCACAGTCTCGGGATCCCTTGGCCTCGGTGCAAGCGCCGCCGGGTGGCAGCTATGCCACAGAGCTGAAGTCCAGACGGTCACCCCAGCGACGCTCTACGGTGGCGCGGAGCCGGGCGTTCTTCTCGAGCCCGGGGTCGCTGCGCAGCAGGCGGGTGGCCGCGGTCCGCATGCGGGGCAGCAGCTCGCCGTGCCGGACCAGGTCCGCGAGGCGCAGCTCCGGAAGGCGGCCCGCCTGGCGGGTACCCAGCCACTCGCCAGCGCCGCGGATGCGCAGGTCTTCCTCCGCGATCTCGAAGCCGCTATCGCTCGCCTCGAGCACCGCCAGCCGGCGCGACGCCCCCTCGCCCTTTGGCTCCGCCATCAGCATGGCCAGACCCGCCTTCTTGCCGCGTCCAACCCGACCCCGCAGCTGGTGGAGCTGGGCCAGGCCGAAGCGCTCCGCGTGCTGTACCACCAGCAAGGTGGCGTCGTGCACGTCGAGGCCGACCTCGATCACGCTCGTCGACACCAGAACTCGCACCTCGCCAGTGCTGAAGCGCGCCATGACTCGGCTCCGCTCGGACGCGTCCAACCTGCCGTGCATGAGCGCGAGCGGCACTCCCGGGAGCGCCTTGCGCAGTCGTTCGAAGCCCCGCGTCGCATCCTGCAGGTCCTGCTTCTCCGACTCCTCCACCAGCGGGTACACCACGTACGCCTGCTCGCCGCGGGCGAGCGTTCGACGGAGCTCCTCGAAGACCTGACGTCCCGCGGAGGGAGGGACGACCCGAGTCTCCACGGGCGAGCGTCCGGGCGGGCGCTCATGCAGCGTCGAATGGTCGAGATCGCCGAAGGCCGTCAGCGCGAGCGTGCGCGGAATCGGCGTGGCGGACATGACAAGCAGGTGCGGATTGTCGCCCTTGCGCCCCAGGCTGCGGCGCTGTGCTACGCCGAAGCGGTGCTGCTCGTCGATGACGCAGAGACCCAGCCAGGGCAGTGCGACCGAGCCGGAGAGCAGTGCGTGCGTCCCGATTACGATCGCGATCTCGCCCAGCTGCAGCAGCCGCAAGAGCGAGCGTCGCTCCGGCAGCGGTGTGCTGCCAGTGAGGAGCGCAACGCGCAGACCCAGCGGTCCCGCCAGACTGCGAAAGGTCTCGAAGTGCTGCTCGGCGAGGATCTCCGTGGGCGCGAGCACGGCTGTCAACGCTCCCGACACGTGCGCCGCCACACCGCCGAGCACCGCGAGCACCGTCTTCCCGGTGCCCACGTCGCCAACCAGCAGCCGATTCATGGGACGGGGCCGCGCCAGGTCGGCGCCGATCTCGTCCCACGCCCGCACCTGGTCCTTCGTGAGCGTGAATGGCAGCGCGCGAAGCGCTTGGCGGACCTCGGGAGAGCGGACGTCGAGCGGCGCCGCCCGACGGCTCGCGAGGGCAGAGCGGCGCAGTGTGATACCCACCTGGAGCAGGAACAGCTCCTCCGCGACCAGGCGCATGTGGTAGGGCGTTCGCCGCTCCCGCAGCTGCTCCGGGTCGAGCTCGGGATCCGGCGCGTGGACCTCACGGAGCGCGTGGCCCACTTCCGGCAGCGCGAGCTCCCGCGTCACCTCCGGCGGTAGCCAGGCCTCGACCAGGTCGCCTGCGTGCTCGACCGCCGCCTGGACGAGCCGGCGCAGCGTGCGCGGCGGCACGCCCTCGACGGCGGAGTACGTGGGAACGATCCGTGACAGGTGCTCGAGAGCCGTTGCGTCGTTCAGGATCTCGACCTCCGGATGGTGCAGCTCCTTCGCGAAGCGATAGCGGCGCACGTCTCCCGCCACGAGCAGCTCCGCGCCTGGCACGACCCTGTCGCGGAAGTGCGCGACCCCTCGGAACCACTTGAGCTGAACCGAGGCCGTGTCGTCGCTGACGACGGCCTGGAGAAAGCTCCGCCCCTTGCGGCTCGAGACGACGTGGGCCCGGGTCACGGTGCCCCGGAAGCAGGCGGGGCGACCGACCTGCAGCGCCTCGATCGAGCACAGCTCGCGCCGATCCTCGTAGGATCGCGGCAGGAAGAAGAGCAGATCTTCGACGCGCCGGATCTCCTTTCGGACCAGGGCATCGGCCGTCTTCGGGCCAACACCCGGCAGGCGCACGGTTGGCTGGCTGAGCGCCCGCTGTGGGTAGGTGGGATCGAGGATCGGGGCGAGTCGCTCGGAGGCGAACTCGAGTGCTTGGGCTGCGTCGCCCGTCTCCAGCGCGCGGGCGGCTGCTTCCAGGCGCCGCTTCGCCTCTGGCGGGATGTGCAGCTCGGCGCCGCGTCGCAGCGCGCCGAGCAGGCTCTCGCGCAGTCCCGGCGTGCGTTCCAGCCGCTCGGGCTGCCCGCGCGCGAACTCCAGCGGACCGTGTATGGTGCGAACCAGCTCGAGAAACTCCGACACCGCCGCGCCCTAGCCCGTGTGGACGTCCTGCAGGGCGAGTGGCTCGATCTCCCCCGCACGCAGCGCTCTGATCGCAGCGCTGACGGCGCGCGCTCCCGCCACCGTGGTGAAGTAGGGCACGCCGTTCTCGAGCGCCGTCCGCCGCATCTCGGCGGAATCGCGCACAGCCTTCGCGTCACCGATCTGTGTCGTTACGATGACGAGGTGCACCGCTCCACTGCGCAGCAGGTCGACCGTGCTGGGGGGACCCTCCGCCGCGCGACGCACTGACTCGACCGTGAAGCCGTGATTCTTCAGAAACGTCGCCGTGCCAGCGGTTGCGATCAGTCGGAAGCCCTCGGAGTCGATCGCCCGCAGCGCCTCGAGGGCCGGCTGTTTGTCCTCGTCCCGCAGCGAGACCAGCACGGTCCCCGAGGTTGGCAGGTCCATGCCTGCGGCACGCTGCGCCTTGGCGTAGGCGCGACCGAACTCGCGATCGATTCCCATGACCTCGCCGGTGCTCTTCATCTCCGGGCCAAGCAACGTGTCGACGCCGGGGAACTTGACGAAGGGGAAGACCGCCTCCTTGACTGAGACGTGCGTGGGCTCGACCTCTGACGAGAAGCCGATCTCGGCGAGCGTTTTGCCGGCCATCACCCGTGCAGCCAGCTGCGCCAGAGGCAGCCCGATGGCCTTGGAGACGAAGGGCACGGTCCGCGAGCCGCGCGGGTTCACCTCGATCACGTACACCTGGTCGCCGACGACCGCGTACTGCACGTTCATCAGGCCACGGACCCCCAGCTCCAACGCGAGCTCGCGCGTGGCGCGCCTGATCTCGTCGATGACGTAGGGCGGGAGGCTGTAGGGTGGCAGCGAGCAGGCCGAGTCTCCCGAGTGGATCCCGGCCTCTTCGATGTGCTCCATGATCCCCCCGATCACGGCCAGCTCACCGTCACAGATCGCATCCACGTCTACCTCGATCGCGTTCGCGAGGAAGCGATCCACGAGCACCGGGTGGTCGGGACTCACCATCACCGCATCGCGCATGTAGCGGTCGAGCTCGACCTCGTCGTGCACAATCTGCATGGCCCGGCCGCCGAGCACGTAGGAGGGGCGCACGAGGACGGGGTAGCCGATGTTCGTCGCGAGGCGCAGCGCAGCCTCGACGCTACGAGCGGTTCCGTTTTCCGGTTGGCGTAGGTCGAGCTTGCGCAGGAGCCGCGCGAAGCGCTCGCGGTCCTCCGCCCGGTCGATGGCGTCCGGCGGCGTGCCCAGAATCGTCACCCCGGCGCGCTCCAGCGGGACGGCGAGGCGGAGGGGCGTCTGCCCACCGAACTGCACGATGACCCCCAAGGGCCGCTCCCGCTCCACGATGGCGAGCACGTCCTCGAGCGTGAGCGGCTCGAAGTAGAGCCGATCCGCGGTGTCGTAGTCCGTCGACACGGTCTCGGGGTTGCAGTTCACCATGATGGTCTCGAAGCCGTCCTTCGAAAGCCCCATCACCCCGTGCACGCAGCAGTAGTCGAACTCGATGCCCTGCCCGATCCGGTTCGGGCCCCCGCCAAGGATCACCACCTTCTCGCGGTCGCTCGGCGCCGCCTCGCACTCCTGCTCGTAGGTCGAATACAGATAGGGTGTGTGCGCGGCGAACTCCGCCCCGCACGTATCCACCCGTTTGAAGACCGGGACCAGGCCCAGCTCGACGCGCTCGCGGCGGAGCTCGACCTCCTCCCGACCCGAGAGTGCTGCAAGGTACCGATCCGAGAAGCCCTGACGCTTGGCGCGCCGCAGGTCGCCGGTCTGCTGAAAGTGGCGCTCCTCACGGACGAGGGCGCGAACGTGGAACAGAAACCAGGGGTCAATGCGCGTTCGCTCCTGAACCCAGGCCAGCTCTCGGTCCCGACGGAAGGCCTCGGCGACCAGCCAGAGCCGATCGGGCCGCAGGCGGCCCAGCTGCTCCTCGAGCTCGGCGTCGGCAAGCTCACAGGTTTCGAGTCCGTACTGCTCGGTCTCGAGCGATCGAATCGCCTTCTGCAGCGACTCCCGGAAGGTCCGGCCGATGGACATGACCTCGCCAACGGACTTCATCTGTATGCCGAGCTCCGGACTCGCGGCGGGGAACTTCTCGAAGGTGAAGCGCGGGATCTTCGTCACCACGTAATCGATCGTGGGCTCGAAGCTCGCGGGCGTCTCTCGCGTGATGTCGTTGGGGATCTCGTCGAGCCTGTAGCCGATGGCGAGCTTGGCGGCGATCTTCGCGATAGGGAAGCCCGTCGCCTTGCTCGCCAGCGCCGAGCTCCGCGACACTCGCGGGTTCATCTCGATGACGACGAACTCGCCGGTCTCGGGATGCACAGCGAACTGGATGTTCGAGCCGCCGGTATCCACCCCGATCTTTCGAATGATCGCGACCGCAGCGTTGCGAAGCCGCTGGTACTCCTTGTCCGTCAGGGTCTGGGCCGGCGCGACGGTGATCGAATCGCCCGTGTGGACGCCCATCGGATCCAGGTTCTCGATCGAGCAGATGACGACGACGTTGTCGGCCGTGTCCCGCATGACCTCGAGCTCGAACTCCTTCCACCCGAGCACGGACTCCTCGACCAGCGCCTCGGACCTTGGCGACATGCGGAGCCCCCAGTCGAGCCGCTCCGCGAACTCGGTCTCCGTGGTCGCGATGGCGCCACCGGATCCGCCAAGGGTAAAGCTCGGTCGAATGATCGCGGGCAGGCCGACCGCCGCGAGCGCGGCGGCCCCGTCGCCGCCCTGCCGGACGTAGCTCGAGCGCGGGGTACGCAGGCCGATCTCGTCCATCGCCTTGCGAAAGAGCAAGCGATCCTCGGCCATCAGAATGGAATCGATCTGCGCCCCGATCAGCTCGATACCCAGGTCGGCGAAGACACCGCGCTCGTGCAGTCCGACCGCGATGTTGAGCGCAGTCTGCCCGCCGAGCGTCGGGAGAACCGCGTCGGGCCTCTCCCGCGCGAGGATCCGCGCCACCGTGTCGACCGTGATCGGCTCTACGTAGGTGCGGCTCGCAAACTCGGGATCCGTCATGATCGTGGCCGGGTTCGAGTTCACGAGCACGACCTCCACGCCCTCCTCTGCAAGGGCTTTGCACGCTTGCGTGCCCGAGTAGTCGAACTCGCAGGCCTGGCCGATCACGATCGGGCCCGAGCCGATCAGCATCACCTTCCCGAGCTCCGCTCGCCTAGGCACGCGAGCTCTCGATCAGCTCGCGAAAGCGCAGGAACAGGTGCGATGTATCGTGCGGCCCGGGGGAGGCCTCGGGGTGGTACTGCACCGAGAAGACCGGCAGCTGCCGGTGGCGCAGGCCTTCCACGCAGCCGTCGTTCAGGTTGGTGTGCGTGATCTCCACGTCAGGGTCCGCGTTGAGGGCTGCGCCGTCGAGGGCAAAGCCGTGGTTCTCCGAGGTGATCATCACGCGCGCGCTGTCTTCCTCGCGCGCCGGCTGATTCGCGCCGTGATGCCCGAAGCGCAGCTTGGTCCGGGTCCCGCCGAGCGCCAGCCCGAGAATCTGATGGCCCAGACAGATTCCGAAGATGGGCTTCTGACCGACGAGCTCGCGCACGGTCTCCACGGCATAGTCCACCGCCGCGGGATCGCCCGGACCGTTCGACAGGAAGATCCCGTCGGGCTCGAGCGCGAGAGCCGCGGCCGCGCTGGTTCGGGCCGGTACCACCATCGTATCAAATCCATAGTTCGCGAGCATTCTCAGTATGTTGCGCTTGATTCCAAAGTCATACGCGAGGATCTGATAGGTCGGGCTCGGTCTCCTACCGAGCGCCCGCCAGTCGCTCCCCTCGCTCCACGCGTAGGACTCCGCGGTCGTCACCTCGTCGACGAGATTCCGACCGGTCATGGCCGGCAGCTCGGAGGCGCGGCGGACGAGCTCAGCAGGGTCGTGCTCGCCGTGCGCCAGGACCCCGTTCATCGCGCCGACCGTGCGCAGGCGCCGGACCAGCGCACGCGTGTCGAGTCCGGAGATGCCAGGCACACCGTGACGGTGAAGGTAATCCTGCAGCGACTCCCGACTCCGCCAGGAGGACGGAAAGTCCACGTGATCGCGAACCACGAAGCCGCGCAGGTAGAGTCCCGCAGACTCCTCGTCCTCCGAATTCACCCCGACGTTCCCGATCTCGGGATAGGTCATGCAGACGATCTGGCCAGCGTACGAGGGGTCGGTGAGCACCTCCTGATAGCCCGTCATCCCGGTATGGAAGACCACCTCCCCTACCCCTTCACCGTCTGCGCCAAAGGCCTCCCCCCGGTAGACAGTCCCGTCCGCCAGGGCCAGCGTGGCGCTCCGAATGCTGCTCAATCCGCAGCCCCGTCCAGGGCGTACACCGTGCGTCCACCCACCCAGGTGAGGACCGCGCGCCCGCGTAGCTCGCGGCCGAGGAAGGCGGAGTTGTGTGAGCGCGAGTGCAGGTCGCGCCTCTCGAGCTTCCAGACCTGATCCGGATCCACGAGCACCAGGTCCGCGGGGCTTCCGACCTCCAGGGTTCCGCCGCGCAGGCCCAGCACCCGGGCCGGCTGCGTGGAGAGTCGGGCCACCGCAGCGAGCGGGGAGAGCCTTCCCTCGCGTACGAGCTCGAGCACACAGGGGAGAGCCGTCTCGAGGCCCACGACTCCGAAGGCCGCCTCGCCGTACTCGACGTCTTTCTCGTAGCTGGCGTGGGGGGCGTGATCCGTGGCCACGCAATCGAGCGTGCCATCCGCCAGCCCCTCCCGCAGTGCCTCGCGGTCACGTGCCGTCCGAAGCGGCGGGGCCATCTTCGTGTTCGTGTCGTAGTCGCGGATCACCTCGTCGGAGAGCGAGAGATGGTGCGGCGTCACCTCTGCGGTGACGCGGACGCCCGCGGCCTTGGCCTCACGGATGAGCTCGACCGATCGCCCGGCCGAAACGTGCGCGACGTGCAGGTGGGCTCCCGTGAGACGAGCGAGCTCGATGTCGCGGGCGACCATCACGGTCTCGGCCTCGGCGGGGGAGCCCGACAGACCGCAACAGGTCGCGTGCGCGCCCTCGTGGACCACGCCCGGTCCGCGCAGCTCCAGATCCTCGCAGTGCGCGATGACCGGACGGCCGACGCCCCTGGCGTACTCGAGCACGCGGCGCATCACGCCCGCGTTCATGATCACGGCCCCGTCGTCGGAGAACGCCACCGCACCCGCCGCCGCGAGGCCCGCCATCTCGGACATGATCTCGCCGCGCAGCTGCTGGGTGGCCGCTGCAATCACGTTCACGCGCACCGCGGCGGTATCCCGGGCCCTGCGCTGGATGAACTCGGTCACCGCAGGGCTGTCGTTCACGGGATCCGTGTTCGCCATGGCGCAGACCGCGGTGAAGCCGCCGGCCGCTGCGGCACGGGTACCCGTCGCGATGTCCTCCTTGTACTCCTGACCGGGCTCGCGTAGATGCGTATGCAGATCGACGAACCCGGGCGCCAGCCAGAGGCCGTCGCCCTCGACGACCTCGTCGGGCGTCTGGTGCGCGACAGGCTCCGCGATCCGACCCCCGTCCACGTCGAGCTCGCCGAGCTCGTCGCGCCCGCTCGACGGATCCAGGATTCGGACTCCCCGGATTCGTGTCCTCACTCCCCATCTCCCGTCAGCAGATAGAGCGCGGCCATGCGGACCGCGACCCCGTTCGTGACCTGATCGAGGATGCGCGAGGGCTCCGAATCTGCGACCTCGCTCGCGATCTCCACTCCCCGGTTGATCGGCCCGGGGTGGAGCACGATCGCATCGGGCTTGGCCAGGGCCAGTGTGCGCAGGTTGAGCCCGAAGGTCTGGGAGTACTCACGAACCGATGGGAAGAGAGCTCGCTCGAGCCGCTCGCGCTGGATCCGCAGCATGACGATCACATCGGCACCGTCTAGAGCCTCCTCCATCGAGTAGCACGGCTTCACGCCGAGCAGCTCGACGCCGGCGGGCATCATCGTGGGCGGGCCGGCGACCCGCACCTCCGCGCCGAGCTTCGTGAAGGCGTAGATATCGGAGCGAGCAACGCGGCTATGCGAGATGTCGCCCACGATAGCCACGACGCGTCCGTCCAGCGTGCCCAGCGACTGGCGCACCGTGAACACGTCGAGCAACGCCTGCGTGGGGTGCTCGTGACAACCGTCGCCCGCGTTGATGACCGGCAGGTTGAGGCGGTCCGCGAGCATCTTGGGTACGCCCGCCGCCCGATCCCTGACCACGAGCAGATCGGCGTTCATGGCGGCCAGGTTGCGGCCCATGTCTGCGAGGGTTTCAGACTTCGACAGGCTCGAGCCAGAGGACGAGACGTTGATGGCGTCAGCCGAGAGTCGTTTGGCCGCGATCTCGAAGCTCACGCGCGTTCGCGTCGAGGGCTCGAGGAAGAGGTTGATCACCGTCCTGCCGCGCAGCGTCGGCACGCGCTTGATCTCGCGCTGAGAGACCTCAAGCATTGCCTCGCTCGTATCGAGGATGCGCTCGATCTCCTGGCGCGTGAGGCTCTCGATTCCCAGCAGGCCTCTCATACGACCACCTCGAGCTCTCCTTCAGGGTTGCGTTGCAGGACGACCTTGTCCGAGCGGGAAGTCGGGATGTTCTTGCCCACGAAGTCCACACGGATCGGGAGCTCCCGGTGACCGCGATCGACCAGCGTGGCCACCTGGATTGCGTCCGGCCGCCCGAAGTCGATGACCGCGTCCATGGCGGCGCGCACGGTCCGGCCCGTGAAAATCACGTCGTCGACGAGCACGATGCGCTTACCGCCGATCGCGACGGGCATCCGCGTCGGGTTCGGGACCGGACGGCGGCCGTGACCGATCACGTCATCGCGGTACAGCGTGACGTCGAGGGTGCCCAGGGGCACGTCGCTGCCATCGATCTCGCGCAGACGATCGCGAATCAGCTCGGCGATGGGGCGGCCGCCCTTGACGATGGCAACCAGAACGAGAGCCTCGGTGCCACCGTTCTTCTCTACGATCTCGTGCGCGATTCGGGTGGCGGCGCGCTGTATCCCTGGCGCGTCGAGCACGACGCGAGCGGAGTCGGCCCTGGCCTCGCTCATCGAGTGCCTTTCCCCACCTCTCCGGATGGGATTAAAAGAGCGACCGGAACCTATCGGACGCGCCGGTCCCCGTCAATCCGCGCGACCGCCGAGCGAGCGACCAACTCGATTCCAGCGAATTTTCTCCACCTGCAGCGTCACCACCCTCCACAAGGTATGCAGCAGGTCTGCTATGAAGCTGCGGTTCCGCGCGGAGCCGTACGAGACGACCCAGGACCAGTGGATCATGAAGGCGCGCCCCTTGATCTGCTCCTCGGAGACGAAGGGCTCACGCCAGAGCCGGCTGTCCTGGGAGTTGTCCCGGTTGTCGCCCATCACGAAGTACTTGTTCTCGGGGACGACCCATGGACCGTTGCGTCGGCTCGCGCCAGGGCGCGAGTGGATGATCGTGTAGTCCACCTCTTCGGTCCGCTCGATGAAGCGCTTGGTCCGGATCTCGCGCTGGTTCGTCACATCGCGATATACGAACTCGCCGTCCGGCATGCGATCTACGGGCTGGCCGTTCAGCCAGAGCCGCCCGTCGCGCACCGCGATGCGGTCACCGGAGACCCCGACGACCCGCTTGATGAAGTCCTGGCTCGGATCGTCGGGATAGCGGAACACCATCACGTCTCCGCGCTCGGGCCTGGACTTCCCGAACAGCAGGGTCCCTGTGAAAGGCAGCCGCACGCCGTACGAGAACTTGTTGACGAGCACGTAGTCGCCGACTAGCAGCGTCGGAATCATGGAGCCTGAGGGGATCTTGAAAGGCTCGACAACAAAGGAGCGGATGAACAGAGCGATCAGGGCGGCGACCAGTACGGCGCGCACGGTCTCGAAAGAGCCGCGCTCCCTCGTCTCCGTCTTCGCCTCCGTCGACATACCCGACTCCTCTCGCATTATAGCCCTATCCCCCCTCGTCGCTGGACAGGACCGCGAGGAACGCGGCCTGCGGGATCTCCACGTTGCCGATGCGCTTCATCCGCCGCTTTCCCTCGCGCTGCTTCTCGAGCAGCTTCTTCTTCCGCGTGATGTCGCCGCCGTAGCACTTCGCGGTCACGTTCTTGCGCAGCGCCTTGACGGTGACACGCGCGATGACCTTCGTGCCCAGCGCCGCCTGGATCGCCACCTCGAACATCTGCCGCGGGATGTGCTCCTTCATCCTTCGGATCAGAGCAAGCCCACGTCGGTAGGCGGAGTCGCGGTGCACGATGATCGAGAGCGCGTCGACCCGGTCGCCGTTCACGACCACGTCGACCTTGGTCAGGCTCTCGGGCTCGAAGCCGCTCAGGTCGTAGCCCATGGACGCGTAGCCCCGCGTCGAGCTCTTGAGCCGATCGTAGAAGTCGACCGCCACCTCCGCCAGGGGCAGCTCGTAGCGCACGACGGCCCGATTGTCGCCGTGGACCACGAGCTCCTGCTGGACGCCGCGACGGGCCTGGCACAGGGCCAGCACGGCGCCGAGGTACTCGGCAGGCACGTGAATCTGCGCCAGGATCCGGGGCTCGAGGATCTCGCGGATCTCGCCGGCAGGGGGCAGGTCGCTGGGTCGGTGAATCTCGATCTCCGCACCGTCGCTCTTCACGACCCGATAGACGACCGTGGGCGCGGTGATGATCAGGTCGAGCCCGTACTCGCGCTCGAGCCGCTCCTGGGCGATCTCCATGTGCAGCAGGCCGAGGTAGCCACAGCGGAAGCCGAAGCCGAGCGCCTCGCTGGTCTCCGGCTCGGCGGAGAACGAGGAGTCGTTCAGCTGCAGCTTCGCAATCGCCGCGCGCAGGGCATCGTAGTGGGCCGGATCCGCAGGGTAGAGCCCGCTCCAGACCATGGGCTGCATCGGCTGGAAACCCGGAAGAGGCTCGGCGGCCGGACGCGCCGCCTCGGTGAGGGTGTCTCCGATCTGTACCGCCTTCGGATCGCGGATGCTGGCGGCCAGCACCGCCACCTGTCCGCAGCCAACCCGCTCGACCGCGTGGACGTCCGGAACGAGCTCGCCCACAAAGCCCGCGTCGTGCTCCGCGCCGGTCGCGAGCATTCGCAGCCTGACTCCCCGCTCGAGCTGGCCGTCCACCACACGCACGAGCATCGTCGCGCCGAGATAGGAGTCGTACCAGCTGTCGAAGATCAACGCTCTGAGCGGACCATCGGGGTCTCCCGAAGGCTCGGGAACGCGGGCCGTGATCGCCTCGAGCACAAGGTCGATCCCGGCTCCCGTCTTGGCGGAGATGCAGAGGGCGTCAGCAGTCGGGATGCCCACGATCTCCTCGATCTCGCGCAGGATCCGCTCGGGATCGGCGTTCGGGAGGTCGGTCTTGTTGATCACGGGGATGAGCTCGAGTCCCGCTAGGATCGCCACCTCCGCGTTGGCGACGGTCTGAGCCTCCACTCCCTGCGCCGCGTCGACGACCAGGAGCACCCCCTCACAAGCCTCGAGGGAGCGCGACACCTCGTACTGGAAGTCGACGTGGCCCGGCGTATCGATCAGGTTGAGCAGGTACTCCTCGCCATCCCTCGCGCAATAGCGCATCTGAGCCGTCTGCGCCTTGATGGTGATGCCGCGCTCTCGCTCCAGCTCCATCTTGTCCAGGAATTGGTCGACCCTCTCCCGCTCGGAGAGCGTCCCCGTGGCCTCGAGCAGACGATCCGCGAGCGTGGACTTGCCGTGATCGATGTGGGCGATGATGGCAAAGTTGCGGATCTGGCTCTGTTGAAACTCTCGCACGCGCTACCCGGCCCCCGCTTCCGCTTGAAAGTACGGGTGAGTGAGCTCGAGCCCCTCTTCGGGCGACACAACGGGGCTCCAGCCCAGCAGCTCCTGTGCCAGCCGGATGTCGGGCCGACGCACCTTTGGGTCATCGGGGGGCAGCTCGCGAAAGACGACCTCGCTGCTCGAGCCCACGAGCGTGAGAATCTTTTGCGCCACCTCGAGCACGGAGAGCTCTCGCGGGTTCCCCACGTTGACGGGCTCGGAACACTCGGATTCGAGCAGCCTCACGATCCCCTCGACCAGATCGGAGACGAAGCAGAGACTTCGCGTCTGCGACCCGTCGCCGAAGACGGTGAGATTCTCGCTTTGGAGCGCCTGCATGAAGAACGTCGGGATCATGCGACCGTCGTCGGGCCGCATGCCCGGACCGTAGGTATTGAAGATCCGCGCAATCCTCGTGTCGAGCCCATGGTAGCGGTGGTAGGCCATCGTCATGGCCTCGGCGAAGCGCTTTGCCTCGTCATACACCCCGCGAATCCCGATCGGGTTCACGTTTCCCCAGTAGCTCTCCGGCTGGGGATTCACCTCGGGATCGCCGTAGCACTCCGACGTTGACGCTAGCAGCAGGGTGGCGGACTTCTCCTTTGCGAGGCCCAGCGTGTGGTGGGTTCCGAGCGCGCCCACCTTGAGGATCTGGATCGGCAGGCGTTCGAAGTCGGCGGGGCTGGCGGGGGATGCAAAGTGCAGCACGGCATGGAGCTCTCCGGGGACATGGATGTAGCTCGTCACGTCGTGCTTGATGAAGGTGAAATGATCCCGGTGGAATAGGTCCTCGACGTTCGAAAGACGTCCCGTCAGCAGGTTGTCCATGCAGATGACCTCTGCGCCATCGTCGAGGAACCTGCGGCAGAGGTGAGAGCCGATGAAGCCGGCGCCGCCGGTGATCAGAATCCTACGCATCTTCGCCTCCCGCCTCCCGCTCCAGATACCCGACCAGCGCCTGGCGCCAGTGCGGCAGCGCGACGCCCAGTCTCCTGGCGCGCTCGAGGCCGAGCACGGCGTGCGCGGGGCGCGCGGCCGGGCGCGGCATCTCTCGGGTGGGGATCGGCTCGACGGCGACCGGTCGAACCAGCCCTCTACGCGCAGCTTCGATGATGGCTTCTCGAGCGAAATCGTACCAGCTGGCGACACCCTCCGAGGCGAGGTGCAGGTCGCCCCGCGCTCCGAGCTCAACAGCCTGGAAGATCGCGGCCGCAAGCGAGCCGGTCCAGGTCGGCCGTCCGATCTGGTCGTCGACCACCCGCAGCGCCACGCCCTCGATCGCACGCGCCAGAATGGTGCGCACGAAGTTCGGTCCCGGCCCGAAGAGCCACTGGCTGCGCACGATCAGGTGATCGGCCCCCGACCTGCGCACGGCGCGCTCGCCTCCGAGCTTCGTGCGCCCGTAGACACCGAGTGGCCTCGTGGGGGCGTCCTCCGTCAGGTGACACGGCGACGCGCCGTCGAAGACGTAGTCCGTGCTCACGTGAACCAGAAGTGGCCCGCCCTTGCACGCGTTGGCCAGCACTCCGGGAGCGAGCTCGTTCACCCGCTGCGCCTCCTCGACCCGCTCCTCGCAGAGGTCCACGTTCGTGAATGCGGCGCAGTTCAGCACCACGCCGGGCCGCGCCTCCTCGATAGCAGAGGCTACGGCTTCGGCATCCGTCACGTCGAGCTCCGCGTGCGCGTAGGGGCGCACGTCTACGCCAAGCTCGGATGCACGCTCCATGACAGAGCGCCCGAGCTGTCCGTTCGCGCCGGTCAGCAGCCAGCTGCTCACTCGATCGTCGTCCAGGTCTCGTAGCCGAGGGCGGAGAGCCGCTCGCTCAGCCGGGAGATCGGCTCTCCGTCAAGCGGTGCGACACGAACGCGGGAGCGCGTACCCGCATCCCCTCGGGTCCGGCTGATGAACGCCTGAAAGCCCCGCGCGCGGAGCTCCCCGACCAAGCGCTCGGCCTCGCTGCGTTCGCGGTACGCCCGCACCTGTACGACGGGCCCCGACTCGCGGGGCCCAATTGTCTCGGCCGTCTCGGACACAGGCGTCGTCTCGGACACAGGCGCCGCGGCGACAGCTGGGAGCGGCGCGTGCTGAATGGCGTTGAACTCCGTCAGGAGAACCTCGGTGGTCGGGCCCGGGGCGGCGCCCTGAAGCTCGACACGTACCACGGGTCCGAGCCAGCTCTGGAGCAGTAGCCGGGGAGCTTCGAGCAGCGAGCCCAGCACGAGCCCTGCGCCCCCGCCGACGGCAAGCAGGAGAGTGGCGGTCAAGATCCTCACATCCGCTCCGGCGCCTCGATGCCGAGCAGGCCCAGTCCGTTCGCCAGCGTGCTGCGGATCGCGCGCACCAGACCGAGGCGGGCCATGGACAGCTCGCGGTCATCGGACAGCACACGGTGACGCACGCCATCCGAGACGTAGCTGTGGAAGGCGGTCGCCAGGTCGAGCAGGTAGCGTGCGACCTCCATGGGCTCCCTGGCTTTTGCCGCGTGCGCGACGAGCTCGGGGAAGCGATCCAGCAGCTTGCAGAGCTCCAGCTCCGCGGGCGCCTCGAGGCGCTGCCAGTCGATCTGCTCTGGGGTCCCGAGCTCGAGTCCTCGCTCGGGGGCGAGGCGCAGGATGCTGCACAGGCGAGCGTGCGCATACTGGATCTTGTAGACGGGGTTGCGCTCCGAGCGCTCGCGTCCGAGCTCCACGTCAAAGTCGAAATGCGTCTCACCGCGACGCTCGATCATGAAGTACCGGAACACATCGGAGCCCACGTCGTCGAGCAGCTCGTCGACGGTCACGAAGGACGCCTTGCGCGTCGACATCTTCACGAGCTCCCCACCGCGCCGCAGGTTGACCCACTGGTAGATGACCGCCTCGATCCTGTCCGCGTCCTCACCGAGAGCGGAGATCGCGGCGCGCACGTAGGGGAACTGCTCGATGTGATCCGGGCCGAGCACATCGATGATCGCCGCGTAGCCGCGGCGCAAGCTCTCGCGGTGGTAGGCGATGTCGGGCAGCAGGTACGTGGGCTCCTCGGTCGACTTCACCAGCACCCGGTCCCGCGGGAGCTCGAGGCTGGTCGAGCGCAGCCAGACGGCCCCGTCGCTCTCGAAGACGAGGTTTGTCGCCCCGAGGTCCTCGAGCGCCAACTCGACGCGCCCCTCGTCATACAGGGACTGCTCGTTCGTGTACTTGTCGAAGTGGATGCCGAGCCGGTCGAGGGTTCGACCGATGTCCTCGAACATGGCCGCCTGCGCGCGCTCCCGGAAGCACTTCTCGTCGCTCTCGAGCCAGCCCCGCCCCTCTTCACGGGCGAGCTGTCTCGCCACGTCGACCAGATAGTCGCCCTGGTAGCCCTCCTCTGGCAGCTCTGCTTCCAGGCCGAGCTCTTGCTCGTACCGAGCCCGGAGGGACTGCGCGAGCACACGCATCTGGCGACCGCCATCGTTGAAATAGTACTCGCGCACGACCTCGTACCCGGTCGCCTCCAACAGGTTCGCTATGCAGTCTCCGAGCACTGCATTGCGTCCGTGCCCGATCGTGAGAGGTCCCGTGGGATTGGCCGAGACGAACTCCACCATCACGCGTTGCCCCTGGCCCTCGTCGCTGCGACCGAAGGCCGGAGCGTCCTCGAGAATGCGCACGAGCAGCTCGTTCCAGTGCGTGGGCACGAGGAAGAAGTTCAGGAAGCCGGGGCCAGCAACCTCGGTCTTGGCCACGAGCGCGTCGGATTCGCCGAGCACTCGCTGGATCCGCTGCGCGATCTCGCGCGGGGGTTTGGCAAGCGCCTTGGCGAGCACCATCGCCGCGTTGCTGGCGAAGTCTCCGTGCTCCGGGCCCTTGCTGGGAACTACCTGAACCGAGTCGAGCCGGTCGAGGCAGGTCGCGTCGATCTCACGAACGACGCTCGCCGCCGCCTCCCTGACCCGTTCCAGCAGCCGTTCGCGCACCTCACGATCCACGGCCGGCGTCCCCGGGCGGCCTCAACGCCCGCCGGTGTTCGGCATGCGAACGACGACCTCTCCTGGCCGCAGCATGCCTAGCCGGCTGCGCGCGGCGGCTTCCACCTGCTCGGGGTCCGAGCGCAGGCCGCTCACGAGCGAGGAGAGGCGCTGCTTTTCGGCACTCAAGCGATCGACACGCGTGTGGGCGTCGCGAGCCTGGCGGCGCAGGTCGATCAGCGTCCGTAACCCGTCCTCGCGGTCGAGCACCAGCGCGACGGAAGCCCCGCTCAGTGCGAGCACGGGGCCAAGGGCCAGGGCCACTCGGCGCAGCCAGCGCCGTCTCGCGCCTTTCGCTCGTCGGTCAGCCATCGATGAGGCGCCGCACGGCGCTCGCGTAGCGCGGCTGGTCCCAGTCCCGCGGTCCGATGAAGCGCTCGATCACCCGTCCGTCGACCCCGATCACGAAGGTCTCCGGAACCCCGCTCGCCTTGTACGCCCCGTAGGTGCGTTGCTCGGGATCGAGCAGGATGGGAAAGGAGAGCCCGTAGTCGACCCCGAACTCGCTCACCTCCCGGTCCTGTCCCTCAGCGTCGATGCTGACCGCCAGGATCTCGAAGCTCTCGCGCGGGAAGCTGCGGTACAGGCGATCGAGCGACGGTGCCTCCTCTTTGCAGGGGGCGCACCACGTGGCCCAGAAGTTGACGAACACCACCCGGCCTCGCAGCTCCACCAGCGAGCGATCCGGACCGGTAAGAGACGGCAGCGAGAAGTTGGGAGCCGGCGTCCCCACCCGGAGCGGGGGCGCGCTCGTACCACGAAACCCAGCGAGGACGCCCGCCGCCGTGGCCACCAGCGCGGCGGCCACCAGCAGGGGGACGACTCGTCCGCGCGGAGAGGTCACCGCGTCGATTCGTCCGGGGCCGACTCGCCTTCCGGGATCAGCTGAACGATCGCCATCTCGGCATTGTCGCCCACGCGGCGTCCGACCTTCATCACTCGTGTGTAGCCTCCGGCTCGCTCGCTGTACCGCTCGGACAACGTATCGAAGAGCTTGCCGGCCACCTCTTTGCTGCGGATGGTTCGCAGGGCACGGCGGCGCGCGTGCAAGGTGCCGCGCTTTCCGAGCGTGATCATGCGCTCGGCAACCCTACGCACCTCCTTGGCTTTCGCCTCCGTCGTGCGTACCTGCTCGAGCTCGAGCAGGGATGTCACGAGGTTGCGCAACATCGCCTTGCGATGCGAGGGGCTGCGCCCCAGCTTTCGATGGTCCTTGCGGTGCCGCATTCTGCGTCAAACGCCCTCGCGCATCCGGTCGAGCTCCTTGCGGGTGGGGAAGCCGTCGAGCTTCATGCCAAACCCGAGGGTCAGACCCGCCAGGATCTCCTTGATCTCATTCAGGGACTTGCGACCGAAGTTCTTGGTCTTGAGCATGTCCTGCTCGCCTCGCTGCACGAGCTCGCCGATGTATTTGATGTCGGCGTTCTGCAAGCAGTTCGCCGAGCGCACCGACAGCTCGAGCTCTTCCACCAGCCGGTACAGCACCTCGTTCGGTTGCTGCGTGACCGGCCGCTCGATCAGGCTGCTCTCGAGGTCCTCTTCGAAGTTGATGAAGATGGAGAGCTGATCCTTGAGGATCTTTGCGGCGAAGGCGAGGGCATCTGCCGGAGCCACGGAGCCGTCCGTCGTGATCTCCATCTCCAGATTGTCGTAGTTCGTATCCCTACCCACGCGAGCATTCGTCACCGTGTAGCTCGCCTTGCGAACCGGCGAGAAGATCGAGTCGATCGGGATCGTGCCGACCGGCTGCTCCTCGCGTGCGTTGTTCTCTGCCAGCACAAAGCCCTTGCCGAGCTCAACGGTCGCGGTCAGGTCCACGCTCGCATCCTTGGAGACGGTCGCGATGTGGTGGTCGGGATCGAGGACCTCCACGGTGGAGTCGGGTGAGACGAAGTCCCCGGCTGTCACGACCCCCGGACCCTGCTTCGTGGCCCGGATCTCCTTCGGCTCGAGCGAGTTCGCGCGCAGGCGAACCTCCTTCAGGTTCAACACCACGTCGGTGACGTCCTCGAGCACGCCCGGAATCGTGGTGAACTCGTGCGGCACGCCGTCGATGCGGATCGAGGTGATCGCCGAGCCCTGCAGCGAGGAGAGGAGCACCCTTCGCAGGGCATTCCCGAGCGTGAGACCGAAGCCCCGCTCGAGCGGTGCGCACTCGAAACGACCGAACGTATCACTCAGATCGTTGTCAATCTCGATACGCCTCGGTCGGATGAGATCGTGCCAGTTCTTGACCATCAGATCGACGTTCATACACGCCCTCCAGTTTTCGTTTGCGTCCGCTTCGCCACTACCGGCTAACGGGAGTAGAGCTCGATGATGAGCTGTTCTTGAACGGGAAGCGTCAGCTCCTCACGGACCGGATCCGAGAGGATGCTTCCCTGCAAATTCTCCTTGTCGATCTCGAGCCAGCTCGGAATCGTGCGGGCCTCGAGCGACTCCAGGGCGTTCGCAATCCGCTCCGCCTTCTTGCCGCGCCCTGTCAGCCCGAGCACGTCGCCCTTGCGCACTCGGTACGATGGCACCGTCACCTTACGGCCGTTGACCGTGAAGTGACCGTGCCGCACGAGCTGCCGCGCCTCGCTCCGCGAGGTCAGGAACCCGACGCGGTACAGCACGTTGTCGAGGCGTCGCTCCAGGAGCGCCATCAGGTTCTCGCCCTTTACCCCTCGCATTCGTTCGGCTTCCTTGACGGTCTTCCGGAACTGGGCCTCCAGCACGCCGTAGATGCGCCGGACCTTCTGCTTCTCGCGCAGCTGCAGGCCGTAGTCCGAGAACTTCGGCCGCGACTGGCCGTGTTGTCCTGGAGGATAGTTGCGGCGCTCGATCGAGCATCGGTCACTGAAGCAGCGCTCGCCCTTCAAGAAGAGCTTCATTCCCTCGCGTCGACAGAGCCGGCAAACGGGTCCTCGGTAGCGTGCCACGCGCCCTCCTAGCCCCGGCGCCGCTTCGGCGGCCGGCAACCGTTGTGCGGGATCGGCGTCACGTCGCGCAGGAAAGTCACCCGGAACCCGGATGCCTGGAGACCGCGCACCGCGGACTCACGGCCAGATCCCGGACCCTTCACCATGACGGCGAGCTGGCGGACGCCGTGCTCCATCGCCTTTTTCGCGACCTGCTCGGCGCAGATCTGTGCCGCGAAGGGCGTCGATTTGCGTGACCCCTTGAAGCCCACCTGGCCAGAGGAGGATGCCGCGATGGTGTTTCCCGCAACGTCCGTGATGGTGACGATCGTGTTGTTGAACGTCGCCTGGACGTGGGCCACCCCGGTAGGGATATTCTTTTTGACGCGCTTTCTGACTTTTTTCGTTTTTCCCATTGCATCCTATTTCTTGGTGGGCGCTTTCTTCTTGCCCGCAACTGCCCGGCGCGGGCCCTTTCGGCAGCGCGCGTTCGTATGGGTTCGCTGTCCTCTCACCGGGAGGCCACGTCGATGTCGAAGGCCCCGGTAGCAACCAATGTCCATCAGCATCTTGACCGCCTGGGTCTGCTCACGCCGCAGATCTCCCTCGACCTTGTGCTTTTCCTCGATCGCATCGCGAAGCCGTACCACTTCGCTCTCGTCCAGATCGAAGGTCTTGCGTTCTCGGGGCACGCCGGCCTCGTCGCAGATCTTCACCGCGGAGCTGTCACCGATGCCGAAGATGTAGGTGAGAGAGACCTTGATCGCCTTCTCTCGCGGAAGATCCACGCCAGCAATTCGTGCCATGTCTTATCCTTGTCGTTGCTTGTGCTTGGGGTTCTCGCAGATCACGCGGACGACACCCTTCCTCCGGATGACCTTGCACTTGTCACACATCCTGCGGACGCTCGCTCGAACCTTCATGCGCGCTCCAGCACCCTAGTGACTTCCCGGAACCGCCGTGAGGATCTCAGGACCGTTGTCTGTGATCGCCACCGTGTGCTCGAAGTGGGAGGACAACAGCTCGTCCGCCGTCGTCGCCGTCCAGCCGTCCTTACCAACCTTCACCTCTGGCGAGCCGAGGTTCACCATCGGCTCGATCGCCAGCACCATCCCGGCGCGGAGCCGCTGGCCACGCCCGGGGCGTCCGAAATTCGGCAGCTGCGGCGGCTCGTGCAGCTCTCTCCCCACCCCGTGCCCGACGAAGTCACGCACCACGGAGTAGCCCCCGTCTTCCGCCAGCTCCTGGACCGCGTGGCCCACGTCGCCGAGCCGCTGTCCGGGACACATGTGCTTGATGCCCTCGTACATACTACGCCGGGTCGTCTCGATCAGGCGGCGTGACTCCTCGCTGATCTCGCCAACGGGAATGGAGAGTGCCGAATCGCCGTGAAAGCCGCCGCAGACGACGCCGAAATCGAGCTTCAGGATGTCGCCCTCCACGAGCTCGCGCTTGCCCGGGATGCCGTGGACGATCTCGGCGTTGATCGAGGTGCAGATGACCGCCGGATACGGCGGGGCGCCGCCCGGGCTGTACCCGAGGAAAGAGGACTCGAGCTTCCGCTTGCGGATCTCGAGACGCGCGGCGCGGTCGATCTCCGCGGTGCTGAAGCCGGGCCTCGCGAGCTCGCGCATGGCAAGCAGGATCTCGCCTACGTGGCGACCGGCTTCGCGCATGGTCTGGAGCTCGTGCTTGGACTTCAAGTGGATCATCGCTCGTCTGTCACTGCCGCAACGATCGCCCTCGCGATCTGGTCCATGTCTCCGGCGCCCTCGATCTCGATCAGGGCCCCGCGGTAGTGTTCGAGTACCGGCGCCGTCTCGCGCCGGTACACCTCGAGTCGGTTCCGGAGCGACTCCTCGTTGTCGTCCGAACGGCCCTCGCCCCGGCTGAGGATTCGCCGGACGAGCTCCTCCTCGACCACGACGAGACCGACGACTCGCACCGGCTCCCGACCCCTCCCCGCGAGGATAGCGTCCAGCGCCTCGGCCTGCCGTGTCGTCCGGGGAAAGCCGTCCAGAACGAAGCCCGTGGCGCAGTCGTCCCTGACCAGCCGCTCTCGGGCGATCTCGATCACGAGCTCGTCAGGAACGAGGTCGCCGCGCTCCATGATCGCCTGGGCCCGCTGCCCCGTCTCGGAGCCCGAGGCCACCGCCTCGCGCAGGATGTCGCCGGTGGCGATCTGCGGGATCCCGAAGTGCTTCGCCAGCCGCTTCGCCTGGGTGCCCTTGCCCGCCCCGGGCGGCCCCATCAGGATCAGGTTTTGTTCGCTCATCGACCGCCTCGCCCGCGGATCCTTGCGCCCTGCACGAAGCTGTCGTAGTTGCGCGCAACCAG
The DNA here is from genome assembly GCA_965247115.1 of Myxococcota bacterium. Lineage (GTDB taxonomy): Bacteria > Myxococcota_A > UBA9160 > SZUA-336 > SZUA-336 > JAUXJB01. The sequence goes on along the minus strand of CBDFGR010000001.1, from coordinate 76,065 downwards.
GTGGGCCTCGATCTGCCCCACCGTGTCCATGGCCACGCCCACACAGATCAGGAGCGCCGTCCCTCCGAACAGGAACGGCACTGCGAGCTGCGCCGCCAGCAGGTTCGGGAGCACGCAGACAACCGCCAGGTAGCAGGCACCGAGCAGCGTGATCCGGTTCAGCACACGCAGGATGTACTCGGCAGTGCGCTTCCCCGGCCGGATCCCGGGGATGTAGCCGCCGTTCTTCTTGATGTTGTCCGCAACGTCGTCCGGGTTGATCAGGATGCCGGTATAGAAGTACGCGAAGAACATGATCAGAGAGACGTAGATCACGTTGTAGGTCATGCCGGTAAAGCCGAGGTAGTCGTTCACAAAGTCGGAGAGCGACTCCATCCCGCCCCAGGCGGAGACCTGGAGTGGCAGCAACAGAAGCGACGAGGCAAAGATCGGCGGGATGACGCCGGACGTGTTGAGCCGCAGGGGGAAGTAGGTCATGCCGCCGGAGATCTGCTTGCGCCCCACCACCCTGCGCGCGTACTGGATCGGGATGCGCCGTTGCGAGCGCTCGACGTAGACGATGGCGCCGACGACAGCCACCATGAAGCCGAGCAGCAGGATCGCCCCGATGGGCGTCATCTGGTCCGTCCTCACCAGGTCGAGGAGATTACTCGTGGCGGAGGGGATCGAGACGACGATGCCGGCAAAAATGACGAGCGAGATGCCGTTCCCGATGCCCCTCTCGTTGATCTGCTCTCCGAGCCACATGATGAAGGAGGTTCCGGCGGTGAGCGTGATGACCGCCATGATCCGGAAGCTCCAGCCCGGCGACAGCACCGCATTCTGGCCGAACGCGCCCTGCTCGAGGGCGGTGGCCATCAGGAAGCCCTGCACGATCGCGAGCACCACGGTGCCATAGCGCGTGTAGCGCGTGATGACGCGGCGGCCCTCCTCGCCTTCCTTCTTCAGCTCCTCGAGCTTCGGGATCACCACGGTGAGGAGCTGCAGAATGATGGAGGCGCTGATGTAGGGCATGATCCCCAACGCGAAGATCGACAGCTGCTCGAAGGCTCCTCCGGTAAACAAGTTGATGAGCCCGAAGAGCCCGCCCCCGGTCTCCTCGAAGAAGCTGCGGACCTGCTCCGGGTCGATGCCCGGAGTGGGGACCGCGCAACCGAGCCGATACACGGCGAGCATCCCGAAAGTGAACAGGATGCGGCGGTAGAGCTCGGGAACGCGCCCGATGTTCTGTACAGCGCCCGGGTTCACGAGCCCCCGCCCCCCCTACGTTTGCGTGTGGCCACGATCTCGATCGAGCCGCCCGCCGTCTCGATCTTGGCGCGGGCAGCGGCGCTGACCGCGTCCACCTGCAGCTTGAGCGCGTGTGAGATCTCGCCCTCGGCCAGGATCTTGACCGGCTTGTCGGGTCGCGCGACCAGCCCTGCGCGCGACAGCGTCTCCGTGTCCACGGCGCTCCCTCGGTCGAAGCGTTCCAGCTCCTTCAGGTTCACAACCTGGTAGGGCCGGCGAAAATTGTTCGTGAAGCCCCGTTTGGGGAGGCGCCGCGCCAGTGGCATTTGGCCACCCTCGAACCAGGGCCTTCGCTTGAAGCCGGAGCGCGAGCCCGCGCCCTTCTGTCCCCGGCCGCAGGTCTTGCCGCTGCCGCTCCCGATCCCGCGACCCACGCGTTTGCGGGGCTTACGAGCACCTGCTCCGGGGGCAAGGCGGTCCAGCATCAGGCCTCCTCGACCACCACCAGGTGAGTCACCTTGCGGATCATGCCCCGCACCGCAGGTCCGTCATCGAGCTCAACCTGCTTGCCGGGCCGACCCAGGCGCAGCCCGCGCAGTGTGGCGCGCTGATCGCGGGGGAAGCCGATCGCGCTCCTCACCTGCCGTACGCGGATCTGTTTTGCTTTTGCTTTGCTCATGCTTCCAAGCCCAGCAGCTCCGCGCGCCGGGCTGCGGGCTCCCGCAGCCTCCCAAAACCCTCGAGCGTCGCGCGGATCACGTTGTGCGGACGGCTCGTGCCCAAGCACTTCGTGAGCACGTTCTGTACCCCGGCCGCCTCGCACAGCGCGCGCACCGCGCCCCCCGCGATCACACCCGTGCCCTTGGAGGCAGGCTTGAGAAGTACCTTGCCAGCTCCGGACTCACCCACGACCTGGTAGGGGATAGTGCCCTCCACCAGTGGCACCCGGACCAGGCTCTTGCGCGCCTGCTCGACTCCCTTGCGGATCGCCTCGGGAACCTCGTTCGCCCGGCCCATACCCGAACCGACGATCCCGGCCCCGTTTCCCATCACGACCAGCGCCGTGAAACCGAAGCGGCGCCCGCCCCGCACGACCTTCGCCACACGGTTGATGCTGACCACCCGCTCTTCCAGCTCGAAGTCGTTCGGGTTGAGTAACTCGCGCCTCTCGTCTGTCCTCGCTGTCATGTGCTTCCCTACGCTAGATACTCAAGCCGGCTTCTCGGGCCGCGTCGGCGACTGCCTTGACGCGTCCCGAGAAGACGAAACCGTTTCGGTTGAACACCACCTTCTGTATGTCCTGGTCCAGGGCCTTCCTGGCGATGGCCGAGCCCACCTGCTTGGCGGCCTCCACGTCGCTGGTCGACGTCAAGCCCTGGCGCAGCGCGGGCGAGCGGGTCGATGCCCCCGCCAGCGTGCGGCCCGTGAGCGGGTCGACGATCTGGGCGTAGATGTGCTTGGAGCTGCGGTAGACCGTGAGCAGCGGGCGCTCGCAGGTCCGGAGCTGCTTTCGCGAGCGCTGCTTGCGTCTCTCCCAGAGTCGCCTCCGTTCCGTGATAGCCATGCCTACACCCCCGCTCCCGCCTTACCGACCTTGCGGCGGATGTGTTCGTTCGCGTAGCGGATTCCCTTTCCCTTGTAAGGCTCCGGCTTGCGGATCTTTCGGATCTCCGCGGCGAACTGGCCGACGGCCTGCTTGCTGGCTCCCTTGACCACGAGGCGCGTCGGGCTCTCGGCTACCACCTCGAGGCCCATCGGGATCTCCATCCCGACGGGATGGGAATACCCGACGTTGAGCGTGAGCGTCTCGTTTGCAACCGCGGCCCTGTACCCGACCCCCACGATCTCGAGCCGGCGCTCGAAGCCGTCCGTCACCCCAGTGGCCATGTTCGCGAGCAGGCTGCGCATGAGCCCATGCATCGCCCGGGCACGCTTGGAGTCGTCTGCTCGCTTCACGACCGCCGCACCGTCCGCTACCTCGATGCTCGTGAGCGGGGCCAGCGCCTCGGAGAGCTCCCCCTTGGGGCCCTTCACGCGCACGGATCCTCCCGCGACGCTGATCTCCACGCCGGAACCGAGCGGAACGGGCAGCTTGCCTATACGAGACATCGTTCCTCACCACACCCGCGCCAGGATCTCGCCCCCGACGTGAGATTCCCTGGCCTGCGCATCAGTCAGAACTCCGCGCGGCGTTGAGAGGATTGCGATCCCCAAGCCGTTGCGGACCTGCGGGATCTCGTCCCAGCCGACGTACACCCGGCGGCTGGGACGCGAGACCCGCTCGATGCCCTCGATGATCGGGGCGTTCTCCGCGTTGTAGCGGATCTCCACCGAGAGCGTGGGTTTCTTCGCGTCGCCCTCCTTGGAGAAGCCAGAGATGAAACCCAGCTCCTTGAGCACCCGCGCGATCTCCGCCTTGAGCTGTGAACCGGGCAGCGAGACGCGCACGAGACGCGCACGCCCGCCGTTGCGGATCCGCGTCAACAGGTCGGCGATCGGATCTGTCAGCACGTTGGCCCCCTCACCAGCTCGACTTCGTCATGCCCGGAATCTTGCCCTCCAGCGCAAGTTTCCTGAGGCAGATCCGACAGACGTCGAACTTGCGGTAGTAGCTGCGAGCACGACCGCAGCGACGGCAGCGATTGTAGTAGCGGGACTTGAACTTGAGCTTGCCGGCGGCGCGGTCCGCGCGCAGGCGAAGCTGCTGATTTACATTCGATACCTTGGCCATCGCCGTCTCACGTCCTAAAGGGCATCCCGAGCTCGCTGAGGAGCGCGTGCCCCTCTTCGTCGGTCGATGCCGTGGTTGTAATACTCACGTTCAAGCCCCGGATGCGCTCGATCTTGTCCAGGTTGATCTCGGGAAAGATCGCCTGCTCCAGGATCCCGAGCGTGTAGTTCCCGCGCCCGTCGAAGGCTTGCGGAGAGACACCCCGGAAGTCCCGAACGCGCGGCAACGCCACGTTCACCAGGCGATCGAAGAACTCATACATTCGCTCGCGGCGCAGCGTGACCATGCACCCGATCGACTGGCCTTCGCGCAGGCGAAAGTTCGCAACCGACTTCTTGGCCTTGGTCACCACCGCCTTCTGCCCGCTGATCTCGCCGAGCTCCGCGACGGCAGATTCGAGCAGCCGCGCGTTCGTCAGCGCCTCGCCGAGCCCCACGTTCAGGGTGATCTTTCGGAGCTTCGGTACCTGCATCGGGTTCTTGTAGCTGAATCGCTCCCGCAGGGCGGGAACCGCTCGCTGCCTGTAGCGCTCCAGAGCTCGCGGCTCGTAGGTCTCAGGCATCGATCGCCTCGTCATGCTTTCGGCTCCAGCGCACCCTTTGCCCGTCGATGCTCCTGAACCCGACGCGGGTCCGATCGCCCTTGTGGACGAGAGCCACGTTCGAGAGCTGCAGCGGTGCCTCCTTCTCGATGATGCCCCCCTGTCGATTCGCGCCGCTGGGCTTCTGGTGCTTCTTGACGAGGTTGATCCGTTCCACCAGGACCTTGCTGTTCTTCGAATCTACTCGGAGCACCGCGCCGCGGGCGCCCTTGTTCTTGCCCGAGAGAACTTCCACCGTGTCGCCGACGCGTACCTTCGCGGCCACTACAGCACCTCGGGCGCCAGGGAGACGATCTTCATGAAGCGCTTCGCCCGCAGCTCGCGAGCCACGGGGCCGAATATGCGCGTTCCGATCGGCTCCTGGTTCTGTTCGATCAGCACCACCGAGTTGTTGTCGAAGCGAATGTAGGAACCGTCGGAGCGGCCGATCTCCTTCCTGGTGCGAACGATCACTGCCTTGTGCAGCTGCTTCTTCTTTACGCGGCTGTTGGGCAGCGCCTCTTTGACCGACACCATGATGATGTCGCCGATCGAGGCGTAGCGTCGCTGCGATCCGCCGAGCACCTTGACGCATGAAACCCGCCGTGCGCCGGAGTTGTCCGCTACGTTCAGAACCGACTCGGCCTGGATCACGCAGGCTTCTCCTTGACCCGCCAGCGCTTGCGCCGCGAGAGCGGGCGGGTCTCGGTGATCTGGACCGTGTCGCCGATCTTGTAGGTGTTGTTCTCGTCGTGAGCCATGAACCGGCTGCGCTTGCGTATGTGTTTCTTGTAGAGCGGGTGCAGCACGGTCCGGGTGACCTCGACGATCACAGACTTGTCCATCCTGTCCCTTACAACGACGCCGACACGCGTCTTCTGGAGACCCCGCTCGCTCATGCGCTTCGACCTCGCTCTGTGCGGACGCTGAGTGCGCGCGCCAGATCGCGGCGCGCAGCAGGCACGCTCGCGGAGTTCTCGAGCTGACCCGTCGCGTGCTTGATCTTGAGGTTGAACAGATGGTCTCGCGCCTCCTGCACCCGTGCCTCCAGCTCCTCGTCGGTCAACTTCCTGACGTCCGCGGCCTTCATGCCTCGGTCCTCTCGAGGATCCGCGTCCGCACCGAGATCTTGTGCGCCGCAAGCCGTAGGGATTCCTTTGCCACCTCGGCCGTCACCCCGTCCATCTCATAGAGGATGCGGCCCGGCTTCACGGGGGCGACCCAGAACTCGGGGCTCCCCTTCCCCTTGCCCATGCGGGTCTCAGGCGGCCGCTTGGTCATCGGCTTGGACGGGAAGACGCGGATCCAGACCTTGCCACCCCGCTTCGCGTGCCGCGTCATGGCAATGCGGGCCGCCTCGATCTCGCGGGCCGTGATCCGACCGTGCTCCAGAGCCTGCAGGCCGTACTCGCCGAATGCAAGGCTGGAGCCGCGCATGGCCTTGCCCCGCAGCCTGCCCTTCTGGACCTTGCGAAACTTCATTCGCTTGGGTTGGAGCATGTGCTAGCCGACCTGCGCCTCGGACGAGCCGGTACCGAGACGCTGGTCCTGTACCTGCGCCTCGGGAACGATCCCGGTGAACACCCAGACTTTGACCCCGATCACGCCATACGAGGCCTTCGCCTCGGCCATCCCGTAGTCGATCTGGGCCCGCAGCGTGTGGAGCGGCACTCGACCCTCCATGTACTGGGTCGTACGCGACATCTCTGCACCTCCGAGCCGACCGCCCACCTTGACCCGGATGCCCTGCGCACCGAACTTCATCGCCGAAGTCAGGGCCTTCTTCATGGCGCGCCGAAAGGCGACGCGGCGAATCAGCTGGGCGGCGATGTTCTCGGCGATCAACTGTGCGTCGATCTCGGCCTTGCGAACCTCGCGAATGTTGATGAAGACCTCGTTCGAGGTCATCTTCGCAATCTCCAGGCGAAGCGCCTCGACGTCCGCCCCACGCTTGCCGATCAGGATGCCCGGACGGGCGGTGTGGATGTTCACCGACATCTTTTCCGCGCGACGTTCGATCCCGATGCGACTGATTCCGGCGTGAAACACCTTTTGCTTGATGTAGTCGCGGATTCGTAGATCTTCGTGCAGGAGCGCAGCGAAGTTCCGCTCGGCGTACCAGTTGGACTGCCAGCCGTTGATGATCCCGAGGCGGAATCCGTACGGGTGAACTTTCTGACCCAACGTGTTGTCTCCTACCTTCTGCCTAGCGCTCGTCCAGAATCACGCTGACGTGGCTCGAGGCTTTGTTGATCCATGCGGCACGACCCTGGGCCCGCGGTCGAATGCGCCAGCTGCGCGGGCCCTCGTCGACCATGATGTTCTTGACGTACAGGTTGTCGAGATCGATACCCGCGGAGTGGCGCGCGTTCTGCTCCTCTGCGTTCGCGAGGGCGGAGCGCAGGAGCTTCTCGATCGGCCTACCGGCCTCCCGCGGCGTGGTGCGAAGAATGTCCAGGGCCTGCGCGCACGACTTGTTGCGAATCTGATCCGCGACCTTCCGCCCCTTCCTGGCACCCATCCGATAGCCCTTGAGTCTCGCGCGCACCTCCATGCCCCTACCTCTGCCTGAGCCTGCGGTCGCCGGCATGAGCGGCCTGGCGACGAGTAGGGGCGAATTCGCCGAGACGATGCCCGACCATGTTCTCCGTCACGAATACGGGCATGAAGAGCTTGCCGTTATGAACGTGAAAGGTGTGGCCGATCATCTCGGGAAGGATCATCGAGCGCCGCGACCAGGTACGCACGATGCGCTTCTGATCCGAGTCGTTCAGCTGCTCCACCTTTTTCATGAGCGGCTTCTCGAGGTAAGGACCCTTCTTTACGGATCTGGCCATTACTTCTGTCCTCGTCGTTTCACAATGAGTCGATCGGTTTTTCGGTTCTTGCGCGTACGGTGACCCTTGGTGGGGACGCCCCAGGGAGTCACGGGGTGCCGGCCGCCCGAGCTGCGGCCCTCGCCACCTCCGTGGGGGTGGTCGACCGGGTTCATCGCGACGCCGCGGACATTCGGTCGCTGACCGGACCAGCGCGTGCGGCCCGCCTTGCCTACGGAGACGTTGTCGTGGTCGGTGTTGCCGACCTGGCCCACCGTGGCGCTGCAAGTCTGCAGGACGAGTCGGGTCTCGCTCGAGGGCAGCTTGACGTTCGCGTACTTGCCCTCGCGCGCCATGAGCTGCGCACCCACGCCGGCCGATCGCACCAGCTGTCCGCCCTTGCCCGGCTTGAGCTCGATGTTGTGGATCACCGTGCCGAGCGGGATCACCGAGAGCGGCAACGAGTTGCCCGGCCGAATCTCCGCTCGCTCTCCGGACATGAGCTCATCGCCCACGGCGAGACCGAGCGGCGCCAGGATGTAGCGCTTCTCCCCGTCCGCGAAGTGCAGCAGCGCGATGCGGGCGCTCCGGTTCGGGTCGTACTCCAGCGCTGCCACCCTGGCCGGGATGCCGAGCTTGTCGCGCCGGAAGTCAATCTTGCGATAGCGCCGCTTGTGGCCCCCTCCGCGGTGAAAGCTCGTGATCCGGCCATGATTGTTGCGGCCGCCGCTCTTCTTCAGGGCAGCGATGAGCTTCTTCTCGGGCCTCTTCTTCGTCAGGTCCGAGAAGTCCTCGACCGACATGGCGCGGCGAGCCGGCGAAGTGGGTTGGTACTTTCGGTTCGGCACTTCAGACGCCTTCGAAGAACTCGATGCTGTCGCCCTCGCGGAGCTGCACTCGAGCCTTCTTCCAGTCCGGACGCTTCCCAGCGTGCTTGCCCATGCGGCGGGTCTTGCCATGGACCCGCGACGTGCGCACGTCGATGACCTTCACGTCGAAGAGCTCCTCCACGGCGGACTTGATCTCGAGCTTGTTCGCGTGGGTGCTGACCGCGAAGCTTACGATGTTGTGCGTCTCACGCTCGATCGTGCTCTTCTCCGTGATGATCGGCCTCTGAATGACCTGCCGCGGGTTCATCAGCCAAGCCTCTCCACGATTGCCTCGAGCGCGTCCTGCAGCAACACGAGATGCTCGCGAGCCAGGACGTCTCTCACGTTCAGTCCCGCAACGGCGAGGACCTTGACCTTCGGCAGGTTCCGCCCCGCGAGCTCCAGTCGAGCGTCGCGCTCCCTGGTCACGATCAACGCATCCTCGGTACCCAGCTCGCGAAGCTGCTCGGCCAGGAGCCGCGTCTTGATCTCGGGCAGTTCGATGGAGTCGATCACCCGGATCCGCTCATCGCGCTTGCGCAGCGACAGGGCGGAGCGGAGCGCGGCCGCCCGCACCTTCTTCGGGATCTTCTGCTCGAAGCCGCGCGGTTGGGGACCGAATACGACCCCGCCGCCCGACATCTGCGAGACCCGGCTCGAGCCCTGTCGAGCGCGACCCGTTCCTTTCTGCTTGAAGGGCTTGGCGCCGCCTCCCGACACCAGAGAGCGGTTCTTCGTCGCAGCCGTCCCGCTCCGCCGCTTGGCGAGCTGTCCCACGACCACCGCGTGAAGGAGGTCCGTGCGAACCGGCGCGTCGAATATTTTGCTGTCCAGGTCCATAGTTACATGCTTCTTGTTAGAGCTTGAGCTCCACATCAACTCCGGCAGACAGCTCGAGCTTCATGAGCGCATCGACGGTCTGCGGAGTGGGATCGAGAATGTCGACGAGCCGGCGGTGCGTGCGGATCTCGAACTGCTCGCGTGACTTCTTGTCGATGTGCGGGCCGCGCAGGACCGTGTATTTCTGAATCGACGTCGGGAGGGGAATCGGCCCCGCGGTCCGCGATCCGGTCCGCACCGCGGTGTCCAGGATCTCGGACACGCTCATATCCAGCAGCTGGCTGTCGAAGGCCTTCATCCGGATCCGAATCTTGGGTGTGCCGCGGTCTGCCATCGTCTTCTCCGTTACTCGGTGATTTCGACGACGACGCCGCTGCCGACCGTCCGGCCGCCTTCGCGGATCGCGAAGCGTTGCCCGGGACCCATCGCGATCGGTGTGATCAGCGCCACATCGATCGTCACGTTGTCTCCAGGCATCACCATCTCCGTCCCTTCCGGAAGCTCCACCACTCCCGTCACGTCCGTCGTCCGAAAGTAAAACTGCGGCCGGTACCCCTTGAAGAACGGAGTGTGACGACCACCCTCCTCCTTCGTCAGCACGTACACCTCCGCCTTGAACTTCGTGTGAGGTGTGATCGAGCCCGGCTTCGCCAGCACCTGACCCCGCTCCACCTCTTCCTTCTTCGTCCCCCGCAGCAACACGCCCACGTTGTCACCGGCCTGGCCCTCGTCCAGAAGCTTCCGGAACATCTCCACGCCCGTCGCCACCGTCTTCGCCGTCTCCCGGATCCCCACGATCTCCACGTCATCGCCCGTGTGGATCACGCCCGCATCCACCCGACCCGTCACCACCGTCCCTCGACCCGAGATCGAGAACACATCCTCGATCGGCATCAGAAACGGCTTGTCCGTCGCACGAACCGGCTCCGGAATCGTCTCGTCCAGCGCCTTCATCAACGCGTCGATGCACTCGTTCGCCGCTTCGTCCGACGGGGCCTCCCCCGCCTTCAACGCACTCCCAGGGATCACGGGGATGTTGTCCCCGTCGAAATCGTACATCGACAACAGCTCCCGAACCTCGAGCTCCACCAGCTCCAGAAGCTCCTTGTCGTCCACCTGGTCCACCTTGTTCAGGAACACCACGATGTGAGGAACCCCTACCTGTCGTGCCAGCAGGATGTGCTCTCGCGTCTGCGGCATCGGCCCGTCCGCCGCGCTCACCACCAGAATCGCTCCATCCATCTGCGCCGCGCCCGTGATCATGTTCTTCACGTAGTCCGCGTGACCCGGACAGTCCACGTGCGCGTAGTGCCGCGCCTCCGACTCGTACTCCACGTGTGCCGTCGCGATCGTGATCCCCCGCTCCCGCTCTTCCGGTGCCTTGTCGATCTCGTCGAACGACGTCACCGTCGCCAGATTCGACAACGCCTGTCGCGACGTGATCGCCGCCGTCAACGTCGTCTTCCCGTGATCCACGTGACCAATCGTCCCCACGTTCACGTGAGGCTTCGTGCGCTCGAACTTCGCCTTCGACATCTATTCCTTCTCCAGAGGGAGCTACCGTTGAACGATCTCTTGCGCCACCGCCGCGGGTACCACCGCGTAGTGGTCGAACTGCATGGTGTAGGTCGCGCGGCCCTGCGTGAGAGAGCGCAGGGCACTCACGTACCCGAACATGTTCCGCAGCGGCGCGCCGGCCTGGATGACCTGTGTGTTGCCGCGCGCCTCCATGCCGCGAACCTTGCCCTCGCGGCTGTTCAAGTCGTCGATGCAGGCGCCCATGTAGGGCTCCGGGACTACGACCTCCACCGCCATGATCGGTTCGAGCAGCTGCGACTTGCCCTTCGTGAGCCCGTCGCGGGCCCCCATGGAGCCCGCGACCTTGAAGGCGATCTCCGAGGAGTCCACCTCGTGGTACGACCCGTCGACGAGCTTGACCCGCACGTCGACCACGGGAAACCCTCCGAGCACGCCGGTCTGCAGCGACTCTCGCACGCCCTGCTCGACGGGCTTGAAGTACTCCTTTGGGACCGCCCCACCGACGATCTTCTGCTCGAACTCGATCCCCGCACCGGACTCGTTCGGCTCGAGCTCGAGTACCACGTGCCCGAACTGCCCCTTGCCGCCGCTCTGCCGGACGAAGCGTCCCACGCCGCGGGTCGCTCGAGAGATCGTCTCCTTGTAGGCGACCTGCGGCTTGCCGACGTTCGCCACGACCTGAAACTCGCGCAGCAGGCGGTCGACGATGATCTCGAGATGGAGCTCGCCCTGTCCCGCGATCAGCGTCTGCCCCGTCTCGGGGTTCGTCACGACCCGAAACGACGGATCCTCGACGGCCAGCTTGTGCAGCGCCTCGAAGGTCTTCTCCTGATCGACCTTGGTCTTGGGCTCGATAACGATCTCGATCACGGGATCGGGGAACTCGATCGCTTCGAGCACGACCGGGTCTCGCTCGTCGCAAAGCGTGTCACCGGTCGAGACGGACTTGAGACCGACGATCGCCGCGATGTTTCCGGCGGAGACGGACTCGATCTGCTCGCGCTTGTTGGCGTGCATCTGCATGATCCGGCCCACGCGCTCGCGACGGCCGTCAGTCGAGTTCAATACGTACGAGCCCGCGTCGATCCTGCCCGAATAGACCCGGACGAAGGTCAGCAGCCCCACGTAGGGGTCGGTGACGATCTTGAACGCGAGAGCGGCGAGCGGATCGTCCCTGCGCGGTTGGCGCTCGACCTTCTCGCCCTTCGGATTCGTCCCGACCATGGGAGGAACGTCCAGCGGCGACGGGAGGTAGTCGAGCACCGCGTCGAGCAGCGGCTGGACTCCCTTGTTCTTGAACGCCGAGCCGCACAGGACCGGCACCACCTCGAGCTCGGACGTTGCCTTGCGGATGACCTTGCGGATCGCGCTCACCGAAACCTCCTGCCCGGTCAGGTAGCGCTCCAGGATTTCCTCGTCGAAGTCCGCGATCGTGTCGAAGAGCCTGTCGCGGCCTGCCGCGACCTCTTCCACCAGCCGCTCGGGGACCTCCTCCTCGTGAAAATTCGCCCCAAGACTCTCCTCGTCCCAGATGAGCGCCTTCCCGGTCAAGAGGTCGACCACACCGCGAAACTCGTCTTCCGAGCCAACGGGTAGCTGTAGGACCAGGGGCTTCGCACCGAGGCGCTCTTCGATCTGCTTGGTCACTGCGAGAAAGTCAGAGCCAACCCGGTCCATCTTGTTCACGAACGCGATGCGCGGGACGGCGTACTTGTCGGCCTGGCGCCAGACGGTCTCGGACTGCGGCTCCACACCGCCCACCGCACAAAAGACAGCGACCGCTCCGTCCAGGACTCTGAGCGATCGCTCTACTTCGATGGTGAAGTCGACGTGACCTGGAGTGTCGATGATGTTGACCCGGTGGTCACGCCATTCGCATGTGGTCGCAGCCGAGGTGATCGTGATGCCCCGCTCCTGCTCCTGCGCCATCCAGTCCATGGTGGCGCTGCCCTCGTGGACTTCGCCCAGCTTGTAGGTGATCCCCGTGTAGAACAGGATCCTCTCGGTCGTCGTCGTCTTACCGGCATCGATGTGGGCCATGATGCCGATGTTGCGGGTCTGCTCAAGCGACGTGTCCCGTGCCATGATCCAGGCTCACCGATGCCCGCCTACCAGCGGTAATGGGCGTAGGCCTTATTGGCCTCCGCCATCCGGTGCATCTCCTCGCGCCGCCGAACCGCCTCGCCCCGCTCGTTGGCTGCGTCCAAGAGCTCGGCGGCGAGCTTCTCCTTCATCGACTTCCCGGAACGTTGGCGTGCGTAGAGCGCGACCCAGCGCATTGCAAGCGCGGTTCCGCGATCGGGACGCACCTCCAGCGGCACCTGGTAGGTGGCCCCACCCACGCGGCGGCTCTTCACCTCGAGACGGGGACGGATGTTATCCATGGCCCGCCGGAACGTTCGGAGCGGCTCATCGCCCGTGCGCTCGCCGATGATCTCGAGCGCCCCATAGGCGATCCGTTCCGCCGCGCTCTTCTTGCCAGCCTTCATCAGCACGTTCATGAACTTGGCCACCTGCCGATCCCCGTACTTGGGATCGGGGGTGATACGGCGCTTCGGGACCTCGCGGCGGCGTGGCATTACTTGCGCCGCTTCGTTCCGTAGAGGCTACGCGACTTGTTGCGACCATCTACGCCCAGCGTATCGAGCGTTCCTCGAACTACGTGGTAGCGGACGCCGGGCAGATCCTTGATCCGGCCGCCCCGCACCAGAACCATCGAGTGCTCCTGGAGGTTGTGGCCTTCGCCGGGAATGTAGGCCCAGACCTCGCGCTGGTTGGACAGCCGCACGCGGGCCACCTTGCGTAGCGCAGAGTTCGGCTTCTTCGGGGTCTGGGTCGAGACACGCAGGCAGACGCCCCGCTTCTGGGGACAGCCTGCCAGATCGGGAGCCTTCGTCTTTCGCTTCTTGGTCTTGCGACCCTTGCGAACCAGCTGCTGAATCGTCGGCATGCGACCTCTAAACGAACGAATCCAGACCCGTCGACTGTGGCCAGGTAGGGAGTCTCACCCCCCTCTGCGACAGTCCGGTGGATCCGGGGGAAATACACAAATTGCTTTGGAACGGACCCCGTCGCGCAGGCTGCCCCTCGCGCGAAAGGGCCCGGATACTAACAGGAATCTACCCCAAGTCAACAACTCAGGGGCTAGTCAAACCTCCATTCCGTGATCCCGGTCCTTGGAGTCCTTGGCGGAGCCCGCCATCAGGCCCGGAGCCTCCTCTGTAAGCGGGGCCCGGACTGTGCTCGGCACGGGGGCGGCCGGCTCCTCGACCTCCTCCTCCGCGCCCTCCACGCTGATGCCCATGTACCGGTAGTCCGTCATCCCGGTCCCGGCCGGGATCAGCCGACCCATGATCACGTTCTCCTTCAGGCCCTTGAGCCGATCCGTCTTCCCCCAGATCGAGGCCTCCGTGAGCACCTTGGTCGTCTCCTGGAACGAGGCGGCCGAGATGAAGCTCTCTGTGGAGAGCGAGGCCTTCGTGATCCCGAGCAGCATCGGCTCGGCGCCCGCTGCCTCCTTGCCCGCTTCGACCGTCTCCTGGTTCACGCGGTCGAACACGTGCTTCTCGACCTGCTCGCCGATCAAGAAGTCGGTATCGCCCCCATCCTTGACCCGGACCCAGCGCAGCATCTGGCGGATGATCACCTCGATGTGCTTGTCGTTAATGGGAACGCCCTGGAGACGGTAGACCTCCTGGATCTCGTCCAGCAGGTACTTGGCCAGCTCCTTCTCCCCCTTGATCTTGAGGATGTCGTGGGGGTTCGACGAGCCACCCATCAGCGCCTCTCCCGCGCGCACGAAGTCGCCCTCGTGGACGGCGATGTGCTTTCCCTTGGGAATGTCGTAGTTGCGCGGGTCCCCGGTCTCGGGAGTGACGATGACGCGCCGCTTGCCGCGCACGTCGGGACCGAAGCTGACCTCGCCGTCGATCTCCGAGACGATTGCGAACTCCTTCGGCTTGCGGGCCTCGAAGAGCTCGGCCACACGCGGCAGTCCGCCGGTGATGTCCTTGGTCTTCGTGGTCTCGCGCGGGATACGTGCCAGAGTGTCACCCGGCTCGACGGCCTCGCCCTCGACCACGGAGATGTTCACTCCAACCGGCATCAGGGCCTGCCGCAGGCGCTTTCCATCCGCGTCTTCGATGTCGATCCGCGGCCGCATCTCGGGGTCCTTCGATTCGATCACGACCTTGCGGGACAGACCGGTGAACTCGTCCACCTGCTCCTGCATGGTCGAACCCTCGACGAGATCTCCGAACCGGACGGTGCCCTTGGTATCGATGAGGATCGGGTTCTGGAAGGGATCCCATTCGTGGATGAGCTGGCCGGCCTTCACGGCCTCGCCGTCCTCTGCCCGGAGGGTAGCTCCGTAGACCACGGGGTAGCGCTCCCGCTCGCGCCCGGTCGCGTCGACAATCGCCAGCTCCGCGTTCCGGTTCATGACGATGATCGAGCCGTGCTTGTCCTTGATCGTGGACATGCTGAGGTACTTGACCGTCCCGTCGTTCCGCGCCTCGACGTGGGACTGCTCGACCCGCTGCGTCGCCGTGCCCCCGATGTGGAACGTGCGCATGGTGAGCTGCGTGCCCGGCTCGCCAATCGACTGCGCGGCGACGACACCGACCGCCTCGCCCTTGTTCACGAGCTTGCCCTGCGAAAGGTCTCGCCCGTAGCACAGGGTGCAGACTCCGCGCTTGGATGCGCAAGTGAGCACCGAGCGGATCGTGACGTGCTCGATCCCGGCTTCCTCGATCGCTCGCACGCGTTCCTCATCGATCTCGCTACCCGCGCCGACCAGTACCTCGGCGTTCACGGGATCGACGATGTCGTTTAGAGCAACGCGACCCAGGATGCGGTCCCCGAGCCGCTCGATCACCTCGCCGCCCTCGACCAGCTGCTGGATGTCGAGGCCGTCGAGTGTGCCGCAGTCCTGATCGATGATGATCACGTCCTGCGCTACGTCGACCAGGCGGCGGGTCAGGTAGCCCGAGTTCGCCGTCTTGAGCGCGGTGTCTGCCAGACCCTTTCGGGCGCCGTGGGTCGAGATGAAATACTCGATCACGTTCAGCCCCTCGCGAAAGTTCGAGAGGATCGGCCGCTCGATGATCTCGCCGGAGGGCTTCGCCATGAGACCCCGCATACCCGCGAGCTGCCTGACCTGCTGCGCGGAGCCGCGGGCGCCAGAGTCCACCATCATGTAGATGGGGTTGAAGCTCGCGACCTTGACCTTCTCGCGGTTCGGTCCGACGATCTCCTGCTCCGCCAGCTGCGACATCAGGGCCTGGGAAAGCTCCTCGGTCACCAGTGCCCAGCGGTCGACCACCTTGTTGTAGCGCTCACCGTCGGTGATGAGGCCCTCCTGGTACTGGCGCTGGAACTCGCCCACGTCGGCCTGCGCCTCCTCGATGACCTTGGCCTTCTCCTCCGGAACGTGCATGTCATCCACGCAGATCGAGATACCCGCCTGCGTGGCGTACTCGTAGCCGAGCGTGCGGAGGCGGTCGGAGAGGAGCACCGTCGCCTTGTTCCCGAGCTGTCGGTACACCTCGTTGACGAGGTCACCCAGTGTCTTCTTGTCCATGACCGTGTTGACCAGATCGAACGAAAGACCCTCGGGCACGATCTCGAACAGGAGGACCCGGCCCACCGTGGTACGGACCATCTTCCCGTCGATGCGAACGTCCACGATGGCCTGCAGGTCTACGATCCCCGCGTCGTACCCCGACCGCACGTCCCGGAGTGACGAGAACTTCACGCCCTCTCCCTTTGCAAACAGACGCTCCCGCGTCAGGTAATAGGCGCCAAGGACGATGTCCTGCGTCGGAGTGATGATCGGCTTGCCGCTGGCGGGGCCGAGGATGTTGTTCGTGCTCATCATGAGCACCCGCGCCTCGATCTGCGCCTCGACGGAAAGTGGCAGATGCACTGCCATCTGGTCGCCGTCGAAATCCGCATTGAAGGCGTGGCACACGAGTGGGTGCAGCTGGATTGCCTTGCCGTCGATCAGCACCGGCTCGAACGCCTGGATACCCAGGCGGTGCAGTGTGGGCGCCCGATTCAAGAGCACGGGGTGCTCCTGAATCACCTCGGCCAGCACGTCCCAGACCTCTGGCCGCTCCTTCTCCACCATCTTCTTCGCGGCCTTGATGGTCGTCACGTAGCCGCGCTGCTCCAGCTTGGAGTAGATGAACGGCTTGAAGATCTCGAGTGCCATCTTGCTGGGCAGGCCGCACTGGTGCAGGCGTAGCTCCGGACCCGCGACGATGACTGAGCGCCCGGAGTAGTCGACCCGCTTGCCGAGCAGGTTCTGGCGGAAGCGCCCCTGCTTGCCCTTGAGCATGTCGGAAAGCGACTTGAGGGGACGCTTGTTCGGCCCCGTGATCACCTTGCCCCGGCGACCGTTGTCGAACAGCGCGTCTACGGCCTCCTGCAGCATCCGCTTCTCATTGCGAATGATGACCTCCGGAGCGTTGAGCTCGAGCAGGCGCTTCAACCGGTTGTTGCGGTTGATCACGCGCCGGTACAGGTCGTTCAGATCCGAGGTCGCAAAGCGACCGCCGTCGAGCGGCACGAGCGGACGCAGATCCGGGGGAATCACCGGGATGACCTCGAGCACCATCCAGGACGGCTCATTGCCCGACTCACGCAGGGCGTCGAGCACCTTCAAACGCTTGGCGATCTTCTTGCGCTTGGCCTCGCTCGTCGCCTCCTTCATATCGAGCCGAAGCTGCTTGGACTCCTCCGTCACCTGGACTTCGCCGAGGATCTCGCGGACCGCCTCGGCGCCGATGGCGTACCGGAACGAGTTCGGACCAAACTCCTCCTTGAGCTCCATGATCCGCTCGTCCCCAACGAGCTCTCCGCGCTTGAGCGACGTCTCCCCCGGATCGATCACAATGTGGGATTCGAAGTAGAGCACGCGCTCCAGGTCCTTCAGCGTCAGCTCGAGCAGGTTCCCGATGCGGCTCGGCAGCGACTTGAGGAACCAGATGTGAGCCACCGGGGCCGCCAGCGTGATGTGCCCCATGCGTTCGCGGCGGACCTTGGACTGGATCACTTCCACGCCGCACTTCTCGCACACAACGCCGCGGTGCTTCATCCGCTTGTACTTGCCGCAGTTGCACTCGTAATCCTTCACGGGACCGAAGATCTTCGCGCAGAAGAGACCGTCCCGTTCGGGCTTGAACGTGCGGTAGTTGATGGTCTCCGGCTTCTTCACCTCGCCGTACGACCACTCCCGGATCTTGTCCGGCGAGGCGATGGTGATTCGCATGCCGGAAAAGCTCAGCGGGTCCTTTGGCTTCTCGAAGAGATTGTAGAGATCGCGCACGTTGCCCCCTTACTGGATTTCCTCGAGCAAGTCGATGTCGAGTCCTAGACTCTGCATTTCCTTGATCAGCACGTTGAAGCTCTCGGGCAGTCCCGGCAGGAGCTCGCAGTCGCCCTTGACGATCGATTCGTAGATCCGCGTCCGCCCGATGACGTCGTCGGACTTGACGGTTAGGAACTCCTGCAACGCATAGGCAGCGCCGTAGGCCTCCATCGCCCAGACCTCCATCT
The DNA here is from genome assembly GCA_965247115.1 of Myxococcota bacterium. Lineage (GTDB taxonomy): Bacteria > Myxococcota_A > UBA9160 > SZUA-336 > SZUA-336 > JAUXJB01. The sequence goes on along the minus strand of CBDFGR010000001.1, from coordinate 57,900 downwards.
CGCCGAGCCGCTGGCCGCCGAACTGCGCCTTGCCACCCAGCGGCTGCTGGGTAACCAGCGAGTACGGCCCGATCGAACGGGCGTGGATCTTGTCGTCCACCAGGTGGTGGAGCTTCATCATGTACATGATGCCGATCGTCACATCCGAGCTGAACACCTCTCCGGTGCGTCCGTCGAAGAGGGCCGTCTGTCCCGTCCGCGGGAGGCCGGTCCCCTCGAGCATGCCCCGGATCTCCTCCTCCGAAGGTCCATCGAACACGGCGGCGGCCATGTGGACCCCGTGCGAGCAGCGCCGAGCGGCATCCATGACACCCTCGTCGTCGAGCTTGTCGATCTTCTCCTTCATGTAGGGCTTGTCGAAGATCTCCTTCAGCCTCGGACGCAGCTGGTCGGCCGAGTAGTTCTGGTCGATGTGCTCCTGGATCTGCTTGCCGAGACCCCGCGCCGCCCAGCCCAGGTGCACTTCCAGCACCTGTCCGATGTTCATGCGCGAGGGCACTCCCAGCGGGTTCAGCACGACATCGACAGGCTCACCCTCCGCCGTGTAGGGCATGTCCTCTTCGGGCAGGATCCGCGAGATGACGCCCTTGTTGCCGTGCCTGCCCGCCATCTTGTCGCCCACCGACAGCTTGCGTTTGATGGCCACGTAGACCTTGACCATCTTGAACACGCCCGGTGGGAGCTCGTCGCCCTTCTGGAGCCGCACGATCTTCTCATCGAAGACCGTCTTGATCAGCGTCGCCTGCTCCTCCGCGCGAGCGAGGATCTCCTCCATGCGCTGCGTCTTCGACTCGTCCTCGAGCCGGATGTCCCGCCACTTCCTACGCGGAATCTCGTCGAGCTGCTCCGCGCCAATCGCGTCCCCCGGCTCCAGCCAGGCCTCCTTCTTGCGTTCATCCGCCATGCGCACGCTCGAGCGCTCACCGAGCATGAGCTCCCGGATCCGGTTGAGCGCCGACTCGCGCACGATCCGGATCTCGTCCTCCTGGTCGAGTCGCAGCCCGTCGATCTCGGCATCGGCGATCGAGCGCGCGCGCTCGTCCTGGTCCGTGCCACGCCGCGAGAACACACGTGCCCCGATAACGATCCCGCTCTGTCCCGGCGGCACGCGGAGCGAGGTGTCCCGGACGTCGCCGGCCTTCTCACCAAATATCGCGCGCAACAGGCGCTCCTCCGGTGAGAGCTGGGTCTCGCCCTTTGGCGTGATCTTGCCGACGAGAATGTCGTCCTGGCGGACCTCCGCCCCGATGCGGACGATCCCGCTCTCGTCGAGGTCCTTCAGCGCCTCCTCGCCCACGTTCGGGATGTCGCGCGTGATGTCTTCGCGGCCGAGCTTCGTGTCCCGAGCAACAGCCTCGAACTCCTCGATGTGCGTGGAGGTGAAGAGATCGCCCTTGACGATCCGTTCCGAGATCAGGATCGAGTCCTCGAAGTTGTACCCGCCCCACGGCATGAAGGCGACGAGCACGTTGCGTCCCAGCGCCAGGTCCCCCCGCTCTGTCGCTGCGCCGTCCGCAATCACCTGACCTTGCTCCACGCGCTGGCCCGTGCGGACGATCGGCTTCTGGTTGATGCAGGTGTTCTGGTTGGAGCGCCTGTACTTGATCAGGTTGATAATGTCCGGCGGCGGATCGTAGTTCTCGCCGTCGCGATCGGGCTTGATCACGATGCGACCCGCGTCGACGCTCTCGACAATGCCGCTCCGCTTGGCCACCACCGTGGCTCCAGAGTCCCGCGCGACGACACCCTCCATGCCCGTACCGACGAGCGGCGCATCCGTGCGCAGGAGCGGCAAGGCCTGTCGTTGCATGTTCGAGCCCATGAGCGCGCGGTTGGCATCGTCGTTCTCGAGGAAGGGGATCAGCGACGCGGCCACCGACACCAGCTGGTTGGGCGATACGTCCATCATGTCGACGTCGCCAGGCTCCAGCATCACGAACTCACCGTTCTTGCGACACGAGACCGTGTCCCGGACGAACTGGTTCTTTTTGTTGAGCGGAGCGTTCGCCTGCGCAATCGCCACCTTCTCCTCGTCGAGCGAGTTGAGATAGCGAACCTCGCCGGAGACGTTCCTTCCGTCCACCTCGCGGTACGGCGTCTCGATGAAACCGTAGTCGTTCACTCTGGCGTAGGTCGAGAGCGACGCGATGAGCCCGATGTTCGGTCCTTCGGGTGTCTCCACCGGGCAGATCCGCCCGTAGTGAGTGTTGTGGACATCGCGCACCTCGAAGCCCGCGCGCTCCCGCGTGAGCCCGCCCGGCCCGAGCGCAGAGAGGCGCCGCTTGTGGGTCACTGCGGAGAGCGGGTTCGTCTGGTCCATGAACTGCGAGAGCTGGCTCGAGCCGAAGAACTCCTTGATCACGGCGGAGACGGGCTTGGAGTTGATCAGATCGTGCGGCATGAGCTGCTCGATCTCCTGCAGACTCATGCGCTCCTTGATCGCGCGCTCCATGCGCACCAGCCCGATGCGGTACTGGTTCTCGAGCAGCTCGCCCACGACGCGGACGCGCCGGTTGCCGAGGTGGTCGATGTCGTCGACCCGCTTGTCCGAGTCGCCGTTCTTGAGGTCCACCAGGTACTGGACCGCGAGGAGGATGTCCTCCTTTCGCAGAGTGCCCTGGTCGAGCGGCACGTCGACCCCCAGCTTGTGGTTCACTTTGAGGCGCCCCACCCGCGAGAGGTCGTAGCGCTCAGCGTTGAAGAACAGGTTGTTGAAGACGGTCGTCGCCGTCTCGATCGTCGGTGGGTCTCCTGGCCGCAAGCGCCGGTAGATGTCGATGATCGCCTCCTCGCGCGTCATCGTCTTGTCGGCGAGCAGCGTGTCGTAGATGGCGGTACCGGTCGTGATGGGGTCGAGATAGAGGAGCTTGAACTCGTAGAACTTACGCGCGCGCAGCTCCTCGAGAATCTCCTCGGTGATGACCTCGTTCGCCTCGATGATCACCTCGCCCGTGCTCTCGTCGACGATGTCGTCGGGGCTGACGCGCTTGACGCCGTCTTCCCGAATCAGGTCGTCGATCTCGATCGGGATCCACTTGACGTTCTTCTCCGCGAGCTTTTTCACGGCGGCCTGCGTGAACTTCCGGCCCTCCTTGACCACGACCGTCGAGCCGAGCTTGACGGCCTTGGTTGCGCGCTGCCCCACCAGGTCGTCTAGGGACGCGGGCTTCTTCACCAGCTTCCGTCCGTCGATCTTGATCAACTCCGGCGAGTAGAAGATCTCGAGCAGATCCTCGACCGTGTACCCCAGCGCCTTCAGAAGCACCGTTGCGTGGAGCTTGCGCCGGCGGTCAATCCGGACCTGGATCAAGTCCTTGTGATCGAACTCGATGTCGAGCCATGAGCCACGGTAGGGGATGATGCGTGAAGAGAAGAGCTTCTTCCCCGCCGTGGTCACGGCGCTCGACTGACCGATGTCGTAGAAGATTCCCGGCGAGCGATGGAGCTGGCTCACGATGACGCGCTCGGTCCCGTTGATGATGAACGTACCGTTCTCGGTCATCACGGGGATCTCGCCGAAGTAGACGTCTTGCTCCTTCACGTCGCGAATGTTGTGCTGCCCCTTCTCCGCGTTGTCCCACACGATCAGCCGGATGGTGACCTTGATCGGAGCGGCGTAGGTCATCCCCCGCTGGAGGCACTCCTCCACGTCGTACTTCGGCTTCTCGAGGGTGTACGAGACAAACTCGAGCGAGGCCGTCTCGTTGAAATCCCGAATCGGGAAGACCGACTTGAAGACCGCCTGCAACCCGACGTCTTCGCGCTTCTCGGGAGCCACTTCCGCTTGCAGGAAGCGCTCGAAAGAGCGGTTCTGGATGTCGATCAGATTCGGGATGTCGACGATCCGTTCGATCTTCGAGAAGTCCTTCCGCAGCCGGCCCTTAGTGAAGGAAGCTTCCATTCAGTCCTCCGCGTCGTTGGATGTGAGCTACTTGACCTCGACCTGCCCGCCGGCGGCCTCGATCTTCTCTTTGACCTTCTCTGCCTCGTCCTTGTCGACGGCCTCTTTGACCGCCTTCGGCGCGCTCTCCACCAGCTCCTTGGCCTCCTTGAGGCCGAGGCCAGTGATCGCGCGCACCTCTTTGATTACCTGGATCTTCTTTTCGCCGTGCGAGATGAGGATGACGTCGAACTCCGTCTTCTCCTCCTCGGCCTCGGCGCCCATCGCGCCAGGCGCTGCGACCGCGACCGCCGCCGGAGCGGCGCTCACGCCCCACTCGTCTTCCATCCGCTTGATGAGCTCGGCGATTTCCATCGGCTTGAGCTCGTTGATCTGCGAGAAGATCTCTTCTACCGCTGCCATGCTGCCTTCCTCCCTACCCCGGTCAGATCAAGGCGCCCCAATGGCGCCGGAACGGGGTCTTCGGTTCATGTTTCCAGTTGCTCTTGACGTCGTTCGAGCGCATTGCGCACCTGGCCCAGCAGCCCGGAAAGGGTTCCGGCCAGGTTCCGCAGCGGGCTCTGAAGCGTGCCCGCCAGCATGGCGCGCAGCTGCTCTTTACCGGGCAGCGCGGCCAGCTGGTTGATTGTCTCCCGGTCCACGACCTCGCCCTCGACGACGCCGCCCTTGATCTCGAACCTGTCGTTTTCCTTCGCAAAGTCCACGAGCACCTTGGCCAGTGCCGAGGGCTCGTCCGGAGCGAGCGCTACAGCCGTGGGGCCCAGCAGATAAGCGTGGAGCCCCTCGACCCCCGTGCCCTCCGTGGCCCGCCGAAGCAGCGTGTTCTTCGCCACCCGGTACTCGATCTGGCCATCGCCGGCACCGCGGAGGCGAGCACGCAGATCGTTCGCCTCCGCCACCGTGAGCCCACGGTAGTCCACGGCGAGCACGGCGTTGGCCTGCTGGAGCTTGTCGCGGAGGACGCTGACCGCGTCCTCTTTCTGCTGTCGCGTCTGCACCTGTCCGATTGCCTCCCGCTGTTGGCTGCTAGCGCAGCGCTGCCTGCATGTCTGCGGAGTCGATGAGGATTCCTGGGCCCATGGTCGAAGAGATCGAGATCTTCTTCACGTACGCACCCTTCGTGGCGGCGGGCTTCGCCTTCATCACCACGTCGGCGATCGCGAGGAAGTTCTCGGCGAGCTGCTCGCGGGAAAACGAGAGCCTCCCGAAAGGCGCGTGCACGATGCCGGCCTTGTCCACGCGGAACTCGACCTTGCCGGACTTCTGCTCGGAGACCGCCCGCTCGAGGTCGAAGGTGACCGTTCCCACCTTCGGATTCGGCATCAGTCCGCGCGGGCCGAGGACCCGTCCCAGGCGACCCACCACGCTCATCATATCCGGCGTCGCGATCACGCGGTCGAACTCGAGCCAGCCGTCCTGGATGCGCTTCGCGAGCTCCTCACCCCCGACCTCGTCCGCACCGGCCGCGCTCGCCTCCGTCTCCTTGTCGCCCTTGGCAAAGACGATGAGCCGGACCGTCTTGCCCGTACCGTGGGGCAGGACGACCGCGCCGCGCACGTTCTGGTCCGCGTGGCGAGGATCGACGCCGAGGTTCATTGCGACCTCGGCCGTCTGGTCGAACTTCCCTTGCTTCGTCTCGAGCAGCAGGTCGATCCCCTCCTGGAGCGGGTAGCTCCTGGTGGCGTCGATCTTCTCCGCGGAAGCTCGGTAGTTCTTGCCGTGTGCCATTGCTATCCCTCGACTTCGATGCCCATGGAGCGCGCCGTTCCCTCGACGATCTTCATGGCCGCGGCGACGTCGTTCGCGTTCAGGTCAGGCATCTTGATCTCCGCGATCTCCTTGACCTGCTCTGCCGTGACCCTGCCTACCTTCTCTTTGTTCGGCTCGCCGGAGCCCTTGGCGATCTTTGCTGCGCGCTTCAGCAGAACGGCAGCGGGCGGGGTCTTCGTGATGAAGGTGAATGTCCTGTCCGCGTAGACCGAGATCACCGCGGGGATGATCAGGCCCTGCTGGTCCTGCGTGCGCGCGTTGAACGCCTTGCAGAACTCCATGATGTTGACGCCGTGCTGGCCGAGCGCGGGTCCCACCGGGGGGGAAGGGTTCGCCTGACCTGCAGGACACTGCACCTTGATGAGCGCGACGATCTTCTTTGCCACGTCAGGCCTTTTCCACGTGTTCGAAGGGGAGCCAGAGCGGTGTCGAGCGACCGAACACCGCCACCATCACCTGAACCTGCTCTTTTTCGGGGCGAACCTCGCTCACCCGACCCGAGAAATTCGAGAAGGGACCTTGAACCACGCGAACGTCCTCTCCCTCTTCAAAACTGATCTTGGGCGTGGGCTTCTCGGTCTTGGTTTGCCCGAGCATGCGCTCGACGTCTGCCTCGGGAACGGGCGTCGGTCTCCCTCCGGGGTTGACGAAGCCCGTGATCTTCGAGGTGTTCTTGACGATGTGCCAGACCTCGTCGTCGAGCTCCATCTTCACCAGTAGATAGCCCGGCAAGAACTTGCGCTTACTCGTGCGACGCTGCCCCTTGACGACCTCGACGACATCCTCTTCCGGGATGAAGACCTCCTTGATCGCGTCTTCTCGATTGAAGGCTCGCGCCTTCTCGAGAAGCGCCTGCTTTGCTCGGGCCTCCTGGCCCGAATATGTGTGAAGCACGTACCAAAACGCTGCCACTTCGACCTCGTCGGTGTCGGGGGAGAGAGGTGGTTCTAGGGCCAAATCAGTTGCATGCTGGCCGACAGCATCCAGTCGACCAGAAACAGGGCTGTCCCAACGATCGTGACCAATACGATCACGCCGACCGTGCCCGCGACCGTCTCCTTCTGCGAGGGCCAGGTCACCTTCTTGAACTCGACCTGTACCTCGCCGAGGAAGGCGCGCGACTCATCGGCCCACTCGATCGGGTTCTTACTCACGTCCTCTCTTCCTCGCTCTTCCGAACGACTTCACTGGATCTGGCAGGCCAGGAGGGACTTGAACCCCCAACCTGCGGTTTTGGAGACCGCTGCTCTACCAAATTGAGCTACTGACCTGTGATTTGTACTGAGCCGTACGAGGCTACTCGGTGATTTCGACGACGACGCCGCTGCCGACTGTCCGGCCGCCTTCGCGGATCGCGAAGCGTTGCCCGGGACCCATCGCGATCGGTGTGATCAGCGCCACATCGATCGTCACGTTGTCTCCAGGCATCACCATCTCCGTCCCTTCCGGAAGCTCCACCACTCCCGTCACGTCCGTCGTCCGAAAGTAAAACTGCGGCCGGTACCCCTTGAAGAACGGAGTGTGACGACCACCCTCCTCCTTCGTCAGCACGTACACCTCCGCCTTGAACTTCGTGTGGGGCGTGATCGAGCCCGGCTTCGCCAGCACCTGACCCCGCTCCACCTCTTCCTTCTTCGTCCCCCGCAGCAACACGCCCACGTTGTCACCGGCCTGGCCCTCGTCCAGAAGCTTCCGGAACATCTCCACGCCCGTCGCCACCGTCTTCGCCGTCTCCCGGATCCCCACGATCTCCACGTCATCGCCCGTGTGGATCACGCCCGCATCCACCCGACCCGTCACCACCGTCCCACGACCCGAGATCGAGAACACATCCTCGATCGGCATCAGAAACGGCTTGTCCGTCGCACGAACCGGCTCCGGAATCGTCTCGTCCAGCGCCTTCATCAACGCGTCGATGCACTCGTTCGCCGCCTCGTCCGACGGGGCCTCCCCCGCCTTCAACGCGCTCCCAGGGATCACGGGGATGTTGTCCCCGTCGAAATCGTACATCGACAACAGCTCCCGAACCTCGAGCTCCACCAGCTCCAGAAGCTCCTTGTCGTCCACCTGGTCCACCTTGTTCAGGAACACCACGATGTGAGGAACCCCTACCTGTCGTGCCAGCAGGATGTGCTCTCGCGTCTGCGGCATCGGCCCGTCCGCCGCGCTCACCACCAGAATCGCTCCATCCATCTGCGCCGCGCCCGTGATCATGTTCTTCACGTAGTCCGCGTGACCCGGACAGTCCACGTGCGCGTAGTGCCGCGCCTCCGACTCGTACTCCACGTGTGCCGTCGCGATCGTGATCCCCCGCTCCCGCTCTTCCGGTGCCTTGTCGATCTCGTCGAACGACGTCACCGTCGCCAGATTCGACAACGCCTGTCGCGACGTGATCGCCGCCGTCAACGTCGTCTTCCCGTGATCCACGTGACCAATCGTCCCCACGTTCACGTGAGGCTTCGTACGCTCGAACTTCGCCTTCGACATCTATTCCTTCTCCAGAGGGAGATTCCATTGCCCTAGGGGGCTTGTCGTACCTCTTTGCTCAACGCGCTGGAGCCCATGCGCGGAGTTGAACCGCGGACCTCATCCTTACCAAGGATGCGCTCTACCACCTGAGCTACATGGGCCCAACAAACCTGGAGCGGGAAACGGGACTCGAACCCGCGACCCCAAGCTTGGAAGGCTTGTGCTCTAGCCAACTGAGCTATTCCCGCGTCGTCGCTCCTTCGTATCGAATGGTGGAGAGGGGAGGATTCGAACCTCCGAAGGCCGAAGCCAACAGGTTTACAGCCTGTCCCGTTTGACCACTTCGGTACCTCTCCGGAGACCCGACCCAAGCGTAAAAAAAACCCAGCCCCTGCGAGCACCCCCACTAACTCGAGGCCCGGGAGAATCGTCCCATACTATGTAAGGGGATATGTAAGGCTATGTCCCGTCCCCTCGCTCCTCACCTCACGGGTGTGGAGCTGGCGAGGGGACTCGAACCTCCAACCTGCTGATTACAAGTCAGCTGCTCTGCCAATTGAGCTACGCCAGCGCAACCTCCGATTGTATCAGGAGAATTTCAGTTCGCCAGAAGAGTCGGCCCGCCTCCGGTCGTCGCCAACCGAAATTCGGCGGTGCGTAGCAGCAGATAGGCCGCCGCCGAGGCGACGTTGAGGGACGAAACTGCCCCGCTGAGGGGAATTCCAACCAGTTCTGTTGCCTGATCCCGGATTCCAGAGCGCGTGCCGCGATCCTCGCTTCCGAAAACCCAGACGAGCTCGCCTGCGAGTGTACTGGGCGGAAGCTCATCAATCGGGCGGCCCCCCGGCTCCGCCACGAGCACGGCCAGCCCCTCGGCCTTGCACAGGTCCAGAGCCTTGCGCAGGTTCGGCGTCCGCCCGACCCTGAGATGCTCGATCGCCCCCGCGCTGGCCCGCAGCGCCCCGGGACCGATGGGCGGAGCACGCCGGTGCTCCATAACCAGGCCGATCACCCCTGCAGCTTCGGCAGAGCGGGCGATCGATCCGAGATTCCCGACATCGGTAACCCGGTCCAGCGCCACCAGGAAGCGAGGCCGATCCTCGATCAGGAGCTCTTCGAAGCCCTCCTCGGGAAACGGCTCCGCGGTCGCGACGACTGGCTCGCCAGGCTTGCCGGGTCTGGTGGGAATTCCGGCGTCCGCCAGGACCCCCTCGAGCTCCGATAGCTTGGCGGCCGCAGGCAGGGTCACCTCGAGAACCCTGCGCCGCCCGGCCCGAATGGCCTCCACGATCGGGCGAACCCCTTCGATTGTCACCATCCCCCCCTACTCTAAAGGGTCGCAAGCGCTAGAGGGTCGCAAGCAGCCGGTCGCCCGATGCGTAGACCGCGAGCGGCAGCTCGAAGCGCAGCCGGTCCGGCGCGCGCCCAGTCAATCGGACGACCCCGGCGTGCACCCCCCGCAGGTGGTGGAACGCACAGAGCGTGGTTCGGTTCTCGAGCTCGTCACTCCCCCCTGCGGAACGAAACTCGATGTGGTGATCGTGAAGGTTGCGCATGGAGGTGCAGCCCGGAATTACACACCGCCAGCCGTCCCGAGCGAAGACCCGATACCTGCGCGGAACTCTCTCGTCATCCCCGCCCCACTCCGCCATCGCGTGCTCGATCATCGCCCCGAGAGCCTCCCCGCGCGTCGGGAGGCGCCCGAGCTCTGGCTCCAGGCGCCTCTGCACCGTACACAGCAACACCCGGAGCAACCGAATCGCGTCCAGCTCGAGTTGACAGCCCACGCTGCACGTCTCCTCCAGACCACTATGCGGCGCACCGATTTCCCGGTCGTCGAGTTGATCCTCTTCGCTGCCCGGCTCCTGCTCCGGAAGTCCCCCGCTCCGAAACCACCTCGCGGGGTCGGTCTCTCGAACCAGCAGCGCCAGATCGACGTCGTCGCGGAGCTGCCGCAGAGAGACCTCTCCGGCGCGCTCGATCCATGGCGTCATCCTGTGCTCGTCGAGCTCGCCCAGCACGAGGGGGAGCAGCGTCGCCGCCTGGAGCGCGCTCAACTGCCCGAGTCGATAGGCCGCGGCGAACGCCGGGCTCGCGCGCGCGGCGCGCTCGATTCTCAGGAGCGCCCGACCCCACGAGGGATCCAGTCCAAGCCTCTCCCGCACATACGCCTCGCGATTCGTGTACCCCATGAGCCAGTAGATGCGCCGTCGCATCAGCAGGTCGAGCAAGGGGCCAATCCGAGTGTCGAGCTGCCGCTCCATCTCGATGGCCTTGTGCAAGCGGCGATGGAGCTCCCTCGCGTCGATGTTGTCGCCGTCGCGGAGCAACGCCTCGATCGCGGCAGGAAGCGACTCCACCGTGTCGTCGTGGGGTACAGGAGATCTATCGAGGAAAGGGGGAACGGTGACTTCAGGATCGCCCCCGACGTCAATCTCAGCATCCCGGTTCTCCGCATCGGTGCCAGTACGAGGCACGGGATCGACGTCTGGCGGCAATGCAGAGATCACCTCGGCAGTGACCATCTCCACACACTGCCCAAAGCTGACGCGGCCGCCGTGCACGCGCTGCGCCAGGTTCCTCGCCTGGTGCCATCGCAGCCGCACCTCAGACGTACAGGCGACCTCGAACCAGTGGTTGCGACTCCAATCCCGCTCGAAGCCATCGCCCTCGAGCGAGCCGGTGTCGACCTTGCGCACGGCGCGGGAGAGCGCCGCGCTCGTCAGACTGCGAGCGTACGCGACCCAGCTCGCCTCATTCGCGGCCGTACAGACTCGCGCGAGCAGTCGGACCTTGGTCCACCCGAGCTCCCCGCTGACCAGCGCGGCGTGCAGCAGCGGCTGGAAAGGGAGCTCTCGCCCGACGCGCGCGAGGTCCCGCAGCGATCTCGCCGAGCGCCCCAGCGCCTCGTCCGCGTAGTCCGACAGGCGCGCGTACCCCAGGGGCTGCCACGCCTCTCTCTCGACGAGCCAAGCAGACAGCTCAGCCAGAGCCACGCGCAATGGCCCTGCGGAGCGAGCCAGCGCCACCAAGCGTTGCTCCAACCTCCACCAAGCTTCCGAATCCAAGCGGGAATGTCCTCGTGTTGTGGGGTGAGGACGATGGACACTGTATCGAAGAAAAGACGAAAGTCAAGCACCCCGTCCCTGGCACCGAAACTCGGAGGAGAAAGCGGAGGAGGGACGCATGAAGGACAACGACCTAAGCGACACCGTCGACATGTCGCTCCAGGCAGTTCCGGAGCTGCACCCCGGTCAATCGGATAGCTGGCGCCTGATTCCCCTCTGGCCCTCCCCCACCGTCGACGCCACTCCGACTCAACCTCCCGTTCAACACACGCCGGAGACGCGGTTCGATGCAGAGCTCCTGGCCCGCACCACCAGCATCGACCCCATACACAATCCGGTAACAGGTGCGCTCTTCTTCGCCGCGAACGAAGAGGCGCGAACGGTGAACGTCTCGCAAAACGGCCTGTGCCTGCGCTGCCCTCGCCCGCCGTGGGTCGGTGCGCGCATGCTCGTGAAGCTACTTCTGAACGAAGAGGACCCACCTGTCGAGTTCAGCGGCCGCGTACGCTGGACCCGCGTGGAATTCGTCCCCGGCTCCCACGGCGCCCGTCCGATCGCCATCGTGGGAGTCCATCTCTTCGACGGTGCGGACAGCGCACGCACTCGCTACGAACGCACACTGAAGCGACTCTCACGGGAGGACACGCGTTCGGTTGCCGCCCCGGAAGCCCTCGGATAGCATTAACTCGTGCCTCCTTCGTCCATTCCGGGAAGCTTCCGACGGCTGCGCGGAGCCCGCGCTTTCGACCTGGACCTGGACGAGATCGAGAAGCGAGAGCGGCGAGTCCGCCGAATCCTGAGCTCGATCCAGCGAGACCTCGACGAGGGTGGCCACGCCCACATACGCCAGATCCTGCGCGGCCCGCTCGAGCTCTACCGCATAGAGCTCGAACGACCCGAGATGTCCTACCAGCGCACGACGATCGTGGACCGCGACACCCTCGAGACGCTGCTCGAGCAGACTCCCGAAGAGACCGTCCGAAGCTCCTTCCGCTTCTCCAACCCCGACTAACGCGGATCGAACCGCGGCGCCCCGCGCGGGGGACCCGCAGGCTTGGTCCGACTGGGTCCACCCTGATGGCGCCGGCATCCCTCCTCCTTCACGCAGCTCCAAGTGCGCTGTCGCGCCCATCTCGGTAAGTGGGGACTCAACCACTGTCCTGGATGGCTGAGTTGCTGATCCCTTGAAGTCGGAGAAGGAGAGGAAAGTCAGGGTCGGCATAGGCCATCAGCCCGAGCAGCTCCTCTTCGATTTCTCGGGCTTCGGCCTCGTAACCCAGCTCACGGTAGCGGTCTGCGAGAACGACCTGGGCGTTCACCCACTGCCACCTGTTGACGTAGGTCCGAGACTTGAGCTCTGATGTCTCTTGCAGCACGCCAAGGGCCCTGGTTCGCTCGCCTCTCTCCAGCAAGGCACTCGACAGAGATATCGATCCGGGGAGATGGATGAAGCTGAATCGGGATCTCTCGAGCGGCAGCCCCGCTTCCAGCAACGAGATGGCGGCATCCGTATGTCCCTCGGCCAGGGCGAGCTCGCCGCGTAGGACCAGGAGGACGCTCTCCTTATAGAGCCAAGGGGCGCCGTCCAAGGCCTCGAACTGTGCTAGCGCTTCTCGTGCCTCGGCCAAGAGTCCGGCTTGAGCGAGCAGCTGAACTCGGCGACTGGCAAGCGGCACGCACCAGGTGTTGTCTATCCAGCACGCGCTCATGTCGGTGGACTCCTCTTGTAGAGTCTCGCGCAGCAGTGTCAAATCGTCCTGTGCGCTCGCGATAGCCAACGCGCGCAACGTGCGATCCCCTTCATCGGACATAGTGAAGACACCGAGATCCGTTCTGGTCTGCCCAACGCTCCAATAGCCGAGGGACAGATACCAGGCCACGCCCTTCCGCAGATCGGGGTGCATCGAGGGCAGCCTCTCTTCCCAGCGCTCTAGCTCCGTTACCAGACGCTCCAGATCTCCTCGTAGCCAGAGGTCCTGGGTCGGGTAAAGGAGTGTCGCCGCAACTGCACGTGCACCGTTCGGCGTCGGTGGCGGGTCCGAGAGTGGCGGAAGGAGTTCCACGGCTTTTCCAAACAGGAGCGCGGCCTGACTCGAGTCTCCCGACAAGGCGACCTGCCACCCGGCCTGGACGTTCACGCGGAAGTCGTGAGGCCGTAGCTCGGCCCGCCGCACAAAATACGGAATGGCTTCCTCCGCTCGGCCCACAAGCTGCAGCATCGCGGCCATGTTGTTGTTTGCCCAGTAGTGATCGGGATGGAGCTGGAGAAGCGCCTCGTAGCTCAGTATCTCCTGGTCGTATTGCCCCAGGAAAGAGAAGTAGCTTCCCTCGATGAAGTAGCGCTCGCGCTCGGGAAGCGGCTCGGACAGTTCCAGAGCTCTGCGGGCGTAAGGAATGAACTCTTCCTGCGGTCGGCGTTGATTTCTGAGCGAGTGCGCGAGGTGGTTGTACGCGGAGGCGAACTCGCGGTCCTCCACGATGGCCTGCTTCAGCAGCACCTCTGCGACGTCGTTCTTCTGCCTCGCGATCGCGGCATCGGCCTGCGAGAAGAGCTGAAGAGCTCGCAACGAGGTCGTGCTGACTGTCTCGAACTCCTCGTCGCTCACGCGGAGCTGCTGGATCTCCTCGCCGAGCGTTTCACGGGTGCTCGTGGCAAGCCGATGGAGGGCCGACAGCACCTGGTCCTCCCCCTGCGCGGTCTCGCTCAGACTCGCGACTGTGAGCCCCTCTGTCGGGTCGACGAGCTCTACGCTCAACAGATACGCCGAGCCGAGCTTATCGACGCGGCCCGTCAACAGCGCGCGGATGCCCCCGTCGCGCAGGCAGATCTCGCGGCCCACCTCGGAGTCCACGCGGGTGTCCAAGGGTTTCTTCATGAGCCGCAGGGTGTCCTGGATCCGCTCCCGCGGCACCACATTGACAAAGCGCGAGTTGCCGAGCTCTCGCGCCAAGGCGGCCTCGAGTGTGCCATCGAAGAGCACCTCGCCGGCATGATTTTCGAAGGCGGCGACGAGCACCCAGTCCCGTTCCTCGAACGCGAGGGCCCTGACCGACCCAGTGGGCGCCCTCCCGTACCACCAGACGAGCGCGAGGAGGGCTAGGAGAACGGCAACCGCACCTCGCTGGGCGGTCCGCAGACCGAAGCGATTCGGGCGAACGATTCGATCGGGAGAGCCTTCTCGAAGAATCGGATCTCCATCCGAGAGTGCAGGCGGTTCCTCCCGTCTCGGGGTAGCCTCCGTCTGAAAACGCTCCTCGACCTCTGCGACGAACTGATACCCGCGACCTCGGCGAGCCCGGATAAAGCGCTGAGTAGCTCCGTCATCTCCTAGCTGCTGACGAAGCCTTCCCACCGCCGTAGTGAAGGCGGATTCGCTCACGTGGGTGTCCGGCCAGATCTCGTCGAGGAGCTCCGTCTTGGGCACCGCCCGTTCGCGGTTTTCGAGAAGGTAGAGGAGCAACCTCGTCGGGATGAGCTGGAGATCGGTGGGACGGCCCGATCGAAGCAGCTCGCAGCTCTCAGCCCGCAGCTCGAAGTCCCCGAAAGCGTACACGCGACCTACAGAATCTCTTGCATCCCCACGCCTATCAGCGGAACCAGAATCCGCAGAGGATCCAGTCACTTACGATTACCCCGCGACCACGAATGGTGTGTTCAGTATCCCACGACTGCGAGAAGTGAGGAAGAGGGGACATTGAGGTGAAGTTAGTGCCGAGCAGCTTGGGTAGGTTCGGATCATTGGATCCGCGAACGGTCGGGGGCTAGGGAGCTGCTCGACCACGAACGTGCTCTACATGCGGGCTCACAGACCCGTGGGACGCCATCGGATCAGCGACCTGGCCCGGGACTTCAGTGCGTGCCGTACCAGAAGGAGAATCGATATGAACTCAAAGAATTTCTCATCCAAAGCCTGGTCTCGATCAGTGGTGCTCTGTGCCTTGCCAGGAACATTCACAGCACTCTGCGCGTTTTCAGTCTTTGTGCTGGTACTGGGCTTGGCGGTCGCTCCTGCGCAGGCGCACCCCTGCAACAGGGAGGTGGGCACTCATCATAAGCACTGCAACACCGGGCCACCAAACGACGCACCCGAGGGCGCCACCTTGAACTTCGGGAGGCAATCATCGACGGACGACGCGGAAGGCGGCATCGACTACCCAGACGATGACCAAAACACAACGCCACTCCCCCCGTTTCCCGTGCGGGTGGGCACCGACAGCTCCAAGAAGATTCAAATCGGCAATTCTGAGTTCGATATTTTCGACGCCGGCAACACCCACAACGACGGGATCATGATGGATTTCGACATCACTCCGGGGTTCTACCCTCCAGCTCCTGCGGAGGCAGAGTGCTGGGCACGGAATGCCGCCGCCTTGGAGGATACCGACGCCGAGGTCCTAGAGGCCATGGGACAGGAACTCAACTCTGCGGACATAACCAGCGGATTCTTCGAAACGAACATCGACAGGAGAAGTGACACAGGCGGACTGGGCTTCCAGTACACGAGCGACAATGGCTTGCTGAGCGAACTCGGCCAGACACGGATCCATCTGGGTGGCGGACTTGGTTCCCCCACCACACCCGTCGTTGTCGAGGAGAACGACACTTTCAGCTTCTTTGGTGGGCACGCAGTCGTTCGGCAGTTGACCGCGGGCGGCGCCATGAGCCATCCGATTATCGTGTGTACCGTGATAGACGACTTCAACCCAAGTAACCCTACGGCGAGTCCTCCGGCCGCAGTGCTGATACTCAACAGGTGAGACCACCGTAGGTGGGGTCCTTCGCCGCCGCCTCTTTGGTTGTTGGTGCCCGGGGCGGGATTTGAACCCGCTACGTTGGCGTGTATGGGTTACATCAAGCCAATGTTCTCGGGCACTTACGCGACAGAGACCACTCGCAAAGTTGCCGACGGAGCCGCGACGACGCGTGCACGAGACAGTCAACCAGGTCCTCGAAGATCCCGAACTCTCCAGCTACAGCCGCCACCTTCGAGCGGTACGCCTGACGGGCAGCCAACCCGCGGGTCAAGGAGACTGAGTGCTGGTCCGTGGCGACGCTCGAGCGATTCCTCTGGCCGACCAGCGCGAGCGCAAGATCCAGCACGCGCAGAGGGACTCGCGGGCGCGCACTGTCTGGAGCCTGGCCACAGAGCCCTACCACGGCGCGCACATGGCCGTCTTCCCCACCGAGCTCGCGAAGCGCTGCATCCTCGCGGGCTGTCCGGCCGGCGGGCTTGTGTTCGATCCATTCGTCGGATCGGGGACGACTGTGAAGGTCGCGATCGAGCTCGGCCGCCGAGGCCTCGGGATGGACCTCAAGCACGACTACCTGCACGACCAGGCGCGGGAGCGGATCAAGACAACGGTGGGGATGGGGTGGTGACGGTCATCCATCCCGGCGTTCCTGAGGAGGGAAAGTGAAGCGAACCTTGCTCGCCCTCGTGCTCGTCGCGTGCGGTCCGGATCTGCCAGAGCTTCCGGAGCCAGCACCCAAGAAGTTTGAGCTTACCAACGAGCGAAAGTGCGTCGCGATCCAGATGTGCGGGCGCCTCTGTGAGAAACGTAAGGGCATGGAGATGCTGGAGTTCCGTGGTGACATCGGCATCTCCTGGGCGTGTCACTGCAACGGCTACGGGCTGTTCCACTTCAAGGACCCCGAGCACATCATCTTTCCCGATGGCCTGACTGTCGCTGACTGTGCGCCGACGGGTGCCCACAGCGTGGGTCAGGAGGAGAAGTGATGACAGATCAGGAGCCCACACCGGAAGAGGCGCAATTGCAGACGGGCAGCCAACCCGGGCAGTCAATCGGACATTCCATGACGACGAACGGCGACCCCAACGATCTACGCTACGAACGCGAGACACGGCTGCTCTCCCGAGAGGAACTGGCCGAGCGGGCTGGTGTCCACTGGTCCACCGTCCGCGCCATCGAGCGCGGCTGGCATCGACCCCAGCTCCGCACCCGCCGATGGATCTTGGGGGCACTCGACATCCCTGTCGAAGAGCATCGGCGTGTCTGCGGACCTACGCGAAGCGATGGTCCAATGACGGGCATCCATCCCGCTTGTCGAGACAATGGCTGATCTCCGCGAGGTCATGCGGTGGATGGCGGGTAGGGATACGGGCATGTCGTCGATGGCGCTCGCTCGATACATGGCCGGGATTGATCCCGACCGTGAGGACCCCGACGCCTGCGCCTACCCTCTTGATCCCGACGACTTGGGCCGGTGCCTGCGACTCCTCGAGAGGTTCCCAGAGTGGAAGGAACGGCTACCCGAGATGGAGGCGCTTGATCCAGTCTGGGGCGCCTTGGCGGAGCACTGGTACGAACTCGCTGCTCTCTACCACGAGGAGGCTCGATTCCGGATGGCTCCCAAGTGCTACAAGCGAATGAGGGAGCTGATCGATCCGCTCCGGTACGTTCGACCGACGTTCATCCATCCCGTCGGTACGGAGGGAGATTGAACGGTGTGGCTCTATGTGCCGGAGTTGGAGGACTTGAGCTGGGACTCAAGCTTGCCCTCGGACCACGGTATCGCTGTATGGGTTACTGCGAGCGGGACGCCTACGCAGCGGCCTGTCTCGTGGCGCGGATGGAAGACCAGGCCTTGGATCGCGCGCCTATCTGGGACGATCTCGCGACCTTCCCAAGCAGCCTCTTTAGCGGTGAGGTGGCTCTCATCTCTGCCGGTTTCCCATGCCAGCCGTTCAGCGTGGCCGGGGACCAGCGGGGCGTAGACGATGACCGCTGGCTCTGGCCCGACATTACCCGCATCGTTCGCGAGGTGGGACCCCGCTACGTGTTCCTGGAGAACGTGCCAGGCCTCCTTGGTCACGGGCTGGGACACATTCTCGGAGACCTGGCCGGGCTCGGGTTCGATGCGGAGTGGAGTGTGTTCAGTGCAGCCGGAAGCGGAGCACCGCACCTCAGGCGGCGCGTCTTCATCTTGGCCTACTCCCGGCGTGCCAAACGGGGGACGGACCATGAAGCCCGAGGACATTCTGGCGAAAGGAAAGACCGACAAGGGGAAGCGCCAAGTCGGGCTGGAAAATGCCGTCAGGATGTTCCCGACGCCCAGCGCCCAGACCTACGGGACGAATCAGGGCGGCGGGATGGGCCGGGTGGGTCCGGTGCGCGAGAGCCTGGAGACGATGGCGCGGAATGGGAGATGGCCCACGCCGACCGCAGGCGACGCGAAGCAAAATCTGATCGGGACGAATGCTCGACCGTTGAGCGAGGTGGTCTTGGTGTGGCCGACGCCCCGAGCAGCCGACAGCATCAAGGGGCGCAGGACCCCGGAGGGGGCGGCGAAGGAGCGGGCAAGAACGAACGGCCCGGATCTTCCGGCGATGGCTGGTGGCTCACTGAACCCGACATGGGTCGAGTGGCTGATGGGGTTCCCTCTCGGATGGACCGATTGCGCTGCCTCGGTAACGGAGTCGTACCGGCTGTGGCTGCGAGGGCATTCCGAGTGCTGAGCTCGCGATTGCAGACGGGCATCCATCCCGTCAGTCAAGAAGGCGAACGATGAACGAGCCGCTCAATGTCTATGACCCGGTTCGGGAGAAATCTGGAAGCCTCGAAAATCTGCTTGAGGCCAACCAGAGACATCGGGATAGCCAGTGGCCGGAGCCGTTCGATAAGACGACACACACGCTCCACCTGGGCGACGCGAGAAAGCTGGATCAGATAGAAGCGGGCTCCATACATCTGATTGTCACATCCCCGCCATACTGGACGTTGAAAAAGCATCCCGCTGCCAAAGACCAGCTTGGCGATATAGAAGATTACGAGCAGTTTCTGGTGTCTCTAGATCGCGTATGGCGCGAGTGTGAGCGCGTGTTGGTGCCAGGTGGGAGGATCTGCTGCGTGGTCGGCGACGTGTGTATGTCGAGGAAAAAGAACGGGAAACACTACGTCGTGCCGTTACATGCGGATATTCAGGTCCGATCCCGCGCGCTGGGTCTGGACTGTCTTACGCCGATCTTCTGGCACAAGATCTCTAACGGCCTCCAAGAGGCGAGCGGCAACGGGGCGCGCTACTACGGAAAGCCCTACCAGCCCGGCGGCGTGATTAAGAATGATGTGGAATACATTCTGTTCTTCAGGAAGGGAGCAGGTTACCGCTCGCCGTCCGCCGAGCAACAGGCACTCTCGATGCTGACCAAAGCGGAGGTTCGGAGCTGGTTCAAGTCGGCGTGGACGGACATTAAAGGGGCTTCGACGCGGAACGGACACCCGGCGCCCTATCCCACGGAAGTTGCTGAGCGCCTGATCCGCATGTTTTCGTTCGCTGGGGATACTGTACTAGACCCATTTGTCGGGACCTGTTCAACCCTGATCGCTGCGATGCACATGGGCCGGAATTCCATAGGAATCGAGATTGAGCCAGCTTACCTTGAACTTGCCAAATACCGTCTTGAAGGTGAACTCGAAACACATCGCTTCAACGTAAACACCACAGCCTTGCTGATCGGACCGTAGTGACCTCGCAAACCGTCGGAGACGAAGCGCTGGCGGCTCGGGCGTGGAAAGTTTCAGGGATAATTCCCAAACAGAAGTAATGACGGGCAGCCAACCCCTTGACATATACCGAAATAGGTATATCATTCTCGGCATATGGCAGAGGACAAGCCGATTGCTTGGCTCGCCGCAGAATGGCACACACCGCCGATGAGTCAGGAAGCTCGCCTATGGGCAGGGTTCCTGCTCCGGCAACTGCAGCAAGGCGAGTCGCTCTCGATGCCCCACTCTCGGCCGATGCCCGCGATCGGGCGGAGGGTGCATGAGCTTCGAATCAAGGACGAAAAGGCGAAGGCGACATGGCGAATTCTCTACCGAATCGACGCCGACCGGATCGTGGTGATCCAGTGGTTCGACAAGGATACGAAGCGGACCCCCAAGGGCGTCATCGAAACAACCAAACAGCGCCTCGCGCGCTATGACGAAGCAAAGAGGAGAGGCAGCACACGGTAGGTCTCGACTGAGACCCGCGATGGACTGAAGGTCCCCCCCAACGGATCCAGGTCCAGCCCCCCCAACTCAGGAAGAAGCTCACCCATGAAGAAGAAGGAACTGGAGGCCCTTGAGGCCGACGGCTGGCAGATCGGGACGGTTCAGGAACTCCTGGATCTCTCGGACAGCGAGATGGCATTCATCGAGATGAAGGTCGCCCTCGCAAAGGCAGTGAAGGAGAAGAGAGCCAAAGGACGAGTGAGCCAGACGCAGCTTGCAGCTCGAATGGGATCGAGCCAGCCACGTGTAGCGAAACTGGAGAAGGGAGAAGCAACGATTGATCTGCTCGTGCGTGCGCTCCTTGCGATGGGAGCATCTCCGACGCAGATCGGTCGAAAAATCGGAGCAGGCTGAAGAGTGGCCGAGTGCGTCGGGCATCCATCCCGTCGGCGAAGAATCGTCGGAGTGAGCCTCGAATTGCAGCCAGTCACCTACAGAGAGGCGTGTGCGTTCATCGGCCAGTACCCGGGTCGTGTAGCCCGAGTAGGCGCTTCCAAGTGAGAGCACTTGAGGTGCAACTTGCTCGGATAGATGAGCGAGTGGTCGCCATCCAGGAAAATAGGGATAAGAACATCGCAACCAAGACCGACATCAGCAATTTGAAGGTCTGGATATTGGGCGGAGTTCTGAGCGGCATCGCGGTCGCAGCGGCGATTGCGGCGACAGTCGTGAAAGCTTTCTTCTGAGCGATCTATGACCTGTGAACGCGAGGAAAGTTTGTTCATAGTACGCAGGCCCGGGGGTGGGCTTCAGCGCACTCCATTGCCGTCCGTCATGCGCAGTCTCTTATCGAAGTACTCCGTCCAGACGCTCTGGTTGTGAGGGCTCCACTCCCTCTGGTTGTGAGGGCTCCACTCCCACTGGTTGTCAGGGATCCAATTCCATATGTTCGATTCGAGGTCGTACTTCTCGTGGCCGGAACTCAGTCCTTCCCTGACCTTCGCGTATTCGCGATTGCTCTCCTTCCACAATGCGTCCGAGGCTTCCGTCTCCGTTGCACCGGAGCCCTGAAGCACCATCATGTTCTTCGTGAGCAGCCTGGCCGCGATCTCGGTTAGAGCGAAGTGTCCCTGCTCATGCTCGAGCACGGAGAGCTTCCCAGCCCCTTTCTCTCCTGTCGGAACGGCTCTTCTGCCTCGTCGATATTCTGGCTGTTCTCGCTCTGCTCTAATGACCTTTAGGACGTGCCAAAAAGACATGGCTCGATCCATGATCGCGTATACCTCGAACCCGTCGTCAATCCTTGCGGTCACGCCACCATCGGCGTTGTGCTCGTAAGCCATCGGGGGCTCCGTTGGCCGAAATTTCAGGTGCGTGGACGTGAACGCCAAGCAGTCCCCCCAAGGAGTGCCCCAGAAGTCGTCTACCTCGAGCTGTCGGTACTCGATGTTCCTGGGCTCACCCTCCCGAATCACCGGAAGCGGAACCCGATAGGTGCAACCGACGAGCAGCAGCGCCATGTAAACCGCGGCCGTTCCCGCGGCGACCTGAGTGAAAATCGTGGTGGTGCCAGTCAGGCCCTCTCTCCCCGGCTCGCCGTAGCGTCCGAGCGGCGCGGGACGCGCCGAGGCCGCCGAGGCACCCGATTATCGGCGGTGCCGCGGCGGCTTGTCCAATCCGGCCGGGTTCAAAAGCGCCCGCGCAGCAAAACCCGGATCGACCGCCCGGGCAGCAGGAACAGGTCCTTGCGGAAATTCAGGTGGTTTCGGGCGCGCTCGTCGAGCAGATTGCGTCCGCTCAGATCCAGTTCCAGCAAGCGGTTCCCCGCTGAGATCAGCCGCACGGCGAGGGAAGCTTCCAACAGTGTGTAGGCGTCGGTCGACGTCTCGAGCGCGCCGGTGCGCTTCTGGCGGGCGTGGCGCAGGAAGCCGACGCGCCCGTCGAAGCGTTCGCCGCGGAAGTGAAGCCCCGCTCCGTAGCGGAAGGGCGGCTGGCGCGGGACGTTTCCCCTGTCCAGGCGGCCGCGCACCGCGTCGAACTGCGCGTCCAGTCCGAACTCGATCCCGGCCCACTCAAAGAGATTGTAGTCGAGCCAGAGTTCGCCGCCGTAGAAGACCGCGTCCTGCTGCAGGAACTCGGCCTCGATCAGCCCGCCCTCGTCGTGCCCGTCTCCCTCTTCTTCGTGATCGTCGTGTTCCTCGCCTTCTTCGTGGTCTTCTTCGTCGTGATCCCCGTCCTCGTCATGGTCTTCGTCCCCATGATCCTCGTCCTCGTCATGGTCCTCGTCGTCGTGCTCCTCTTCTTCTCCGTGGTCGTGGCCGTGCTTGTCGGCGATCATCCGGCCCGTGGCCGTCAGGTCGATGTAGTCCTTGTAGTTCGTGTAGAAGAGACCGGTCGTGAGCGAGAACCGCCCGCGCCGGACGCGAAGCGTGAGTTCGGCCGCGTCCGCCCGTTCGAGGTCCAGGTCGGGGTCGCCGATCTCGTAGGTTCCCGTGGCGTGATGCTCACCCCGGTAATACAGCTCAGTCGCGTCGGGGGCGCGCTCCGTGGAGGAGGCCCGCAGCGCGAGCGAAACCCCGTCGGCGGGGCGATACACCAGCCCGAACGAGGCGCTGAAGGGGTTGAAGCGCTGGTCGCATCGCGCCACCCCCGGCAGCGAGCCTTCGATCTCGACGCGCTCCAGGCGGGCCGACAGTTCCGCGGTCAGTCGATCGGACAACAGCCATTCCTCGACCGCGTACAGGGCCCACGTATCGGTGCGGCTGGGCTCCAGGAAGGGATCGGCTTCGCTGGTGACTTCGAACTTGCGTCGAATGTAGTGCGCTCCCAGCGCCCCGCGCAGCGACCCCGACTCCAGCAGGGGTTCGTGCAGGACTTCCATGCGCAGCTCGGATACGTCGGAATCGAAATCCGACTCCTGGAGGTCCCCTTCGAACTCACTGTGCTCGTAGTCGGAGAACGCCCCCCGCAGTTCAATCCGAGACAGGCCCGGAACCGGCTCCAGCCAGTCGGCTTCCAGGTGCCAGACGTCCTTGCTCAGGTCGATGACGTGCTCGCCCGCCGGGACGCCGTACTCGTTCTCGAAACTCGAGCGTGCAACTCCCAGGCGGAAACCATCGCCCAGCCAGGCCAGGCCGCCGGAAAACGCGGAGCCGTCGGTCTGGGAGTTGCGCACCTTCGCACCTGGGGCTTCGTAGTCTTCGGAACGCCATTTCGCGCCGTCGATGTGCAAGCCCAGCCGGCCCAGCGCCCCGTCGAGCAGGAACGCCCCGTCCCGGCGCTCCGCGGCGCTGCCCCAGGCGCCCAGGATCTCCCCGCTCAGAGCGCCTGGGGGGACCCGGCTCGGCACCCGGTCGATCAGGACATTCACCACACCGCCGATCGCCGTGCCGCCGTATCGCAGCGTCGAAGGGCCGCGCAGCACCTCAATCCGTTGGGCCATGAGCAGGTTGACCGGCACCCCGTGGTCGGGGCTGATGGCGGCCAGGTCGGCCGTGCCCAGGCCGTTCTCGGTCGTCTTGATGCGGATGCCGGACTGTCCCCGAATCACTGGCCGGCTTGACCCCGCGGAGAAGCCCGAAGTGGAAATTCCGGGCTCGGAAGCCAGGGCCTCGCCCAGCGTGGAGCCGCCGTGCGTCAGAAGATGATTCCGGCTGATCACGTTGATCGCCGTGGTCGTGCTGGCTTCGTCGCGACCCAGCGGCGAAGCGGTCACGACGATCTCTTCGATTGGCTCGTGCGAGCCGTGGGTCGAGGTGGGTGGCGTTCCGGCGGCGGGCGTCGGTTCCTGGCCCCACGCGGGTAACGGCGCGACCGTGCAGCACAGGACGCCCAGGGCGGCGATTGCGCGCAGCGGGGCGATAAACGGATTGCGTCGGCTCTTGACTCTCATTCGTTCCAAGCTCCTCGGGCCTTGGCGCTGGCCCCGGCGGAACCGGTGCACACCGCGCGCACGGGTCCCCTCGGGGCGGGTCGGGGCGAGATCGGTACGGCGCGCGGGGCGCCGCCGGATCAGGCCAGGCGCTTCGCCGGAGGAGCTCGGGGCCGCCGGATTAAATCCGGGGCGGCTTCGGGGGTCGCCCATGGGTCGGCGGCGATCGGTGCGCCGCCCGCGCACGGCTGCCCAAGGCTCGCCGAACTGGTGAGGGCGGCGGAGGCGAGTTTCGAGCCCGCCAGACAGTCCGAGCAGCTCTGCTCGTTGTGACCGACGGGTGGGTTGCCCGGCAACTCGCCCGGAGCGACGGCCCCGAGGGCTGGGGGCTCCGCGTGACTCGCTGCGTGGACCTGGGCTAGCGAGCCGCTCTGCGCCAGGAGCAGGGCGAGAACCAGCGAACATCGCCGGAAGCTTTCCCGGACCCTCAGCGCTGAGTTCACCCGCACACCCTCGCCCGACGCAAGCGCGGATTATGTCCCTTCAGGAAAGTTCGAGCAAGAGCGCGCGGCTGTGCGGCGTCTCCCCGTACTTCCAGCCCTGAACGTGGAGCCGCGTCGGCTCGTAGTGCTCGCCGACGTAGGTGTGGTACTCAGGCCGCTCGCGCTGCGTCCGCAGAATCGCCATCTCGCGGCCCAGAGGCGTATCGAAGACGATATCGATCGCCTCCCCCCACCCGGACCCGAACTGGTGCTTGCTCTTCTCGTGGCCGCCCACAAGCGCGTTCCGCCTCTCGGTGCGGCAGCCCCCCGTCACCGATCCGCCGTACCAGCAGCAGAGCTGCCAGCACCAGAGGACGAACTCGCCTACATCGACCCAGTCGATCTGGTGCGGCTCCGAGAGAGGCAGGCTCATGGCGCCAGCGAACGCATCCAGTCCGGCTTCCTCTTGTTGTGCCGGCAGCGCAGGCCCGCTTCCGGGCCGCAGGTGTCGTAAGCACCGAAGTTCCCGCCCACGAAGACCGCGCGGTGGTAGAGGAACCGGACCCAGCGCCAGCGCCACGGGAGCGATGTGCGGATGTTCTCCTTGAGCTCCCCATCGGCGTCGTTCTTGCGCTGCCACGTCATCGAGCCGGCCGGGTGACAGCGGGTGCAGTACCTCCAGTCGTGGATCCGGCAGGCCCAGCGGAAGTCGAAGCCGAAGAGGTCGTCCGGCGAGCTCGAGCAGCCGTCGTCCTGGAAGTGCTCCGGGATCTCTGCAAGCGTCCGCTTCGCCTCCTTCGGGATCGGCCGCTGCAGTCGGCCGTCTAGAAGCCCCATTCCCCTCTCACCCCCCGCTCACTCATCGACCGTGACGCGGCCCGTGATCGGGACCTCGTCCGTTACGGCAGCGGGTTTGTCGCTGCCGCTGCATCCGACCCGCGGGACCTCGTCCGCTACGGCAGCGGGTTTGTCGCTGTCGCTGCATCCGACCCGCAGGGCGTTGCCCATGACCTCGAGCTCGGCCTCGGCGCCGCCTTCAAAGCCGCAGATATCCCACATCACCCAGCCGTGCTCTCCTGGCCCGATCTGCATCGCGCAGGACGGCAGGAGCAGCAGCGCAAGGATGAGAGCTTGTTTCATGGTGTCCCCCCTCGGATCGCACGGACGACCTTCTCGGGGATGTCGTCCACCTTCCCTTCGAGGCTGCCGAGACGTCGCTCCACGTCCCGTAGCTGCTGCTGGACGCCCGATAGGTCGCGCTCGGCAGCACCGATCCGGTCGCTATTCGATGCGGACCGTTCCGCCACCGGCGCCACGGCCTTCTCCACGTGCTCCTCACTCGCCACATTTCGGACCAGCGTGAAGTAGATGGTGAGGAGGATTCCCAGGGCCGTCCCGGCGGCGGCTGCAATCGGACGCCAGTAGCCGTTGGAGGAGCTGGGCATATCAGCTAGCGGTCATGGCAGGGCAATCGCTTCCAGCTCAGTCAGGCTCTGCGCCGCGTCCAGCGAAGGAGTCAGGGTTGCCGGCGCATCCCGGAGCACTTGCTTCCGCGTAGATATGCGATTGATCTCCGATCGGTTGTCCTGCTCAAGCGTACGAACGGCCTCAACATCAAGGGTCTCGAGCTCGGCGTTTCGTTCCGTACGGAGCGCCGCCAGACGGATGGCTCGCGCCTTCGGCAGATCCATGTCCACCGACGGATCCTCGGTGGTCCAGTCCCAGGCATCTCGATACTTCCACGAGACCTGGTCCGACGGAATCGTGCCCTCGTCCACGATCGCGACCACCTGGGCGCCGGCGAAGCTTTCGTGGCCATCCTGAGCGAGCTTCTGGAGAAGCTCCGCACCGATGCGCTGGGCAAACTCCTCCTCGGTCTCCGCCCAAATGGGATCGAGCGCGGCCACCATATCGACGTAGGAGGCTCCCGTGCGGCCAAACCGCTCGACGAATACCTGCTCAAGTGGTCGAACTACTACTTGCTGGCGCGTATCCAGCGGGTCGGTTCCCATCTGAACGGGGACGACAGTCTCGATTCGCCGCTGCCCGTAGGCGGGCCTGGAGAACGCCAGTGTCCCCGTGTCGAGCTTGATCAGGATTGTCTTCATTACTGGTCTCCAAAACCCAAAGCGCAGCAGATCGACGCGTCCGCGAAGACCTCCGGGTTCGCGCCGTCGGTGATCAGAACGGCGATCGATCCTGACGCCATCGAGCCCATGGTGATATGGTTGCTGGCCCTGGCATCGCCAGAGTCGCTCGAGTTTGCCAAGGCTCCGAAGCACCAGTTTGCCGATGAGAAGTTCGTGCCGATCGTGATCGTCTCTTTTCCAACCCCGCTATTCGTCAGCGCCGTGACGTTGTAGCTGGCGTCGATGGTCGTCCCGCTCGTATCCCACTTGACCCAGAACTTCGCGGCGCTGGGGTGGTGGTGCTGCACGCTGGGCGTGACGCTCACTGCACCAGACGTGCCCGCCTCCATCTGGATCTGGCTCGCATAGGGCCGAAAGAGATTCACGATCCGCCTCCAGCCGTTCGACTGGAGCAATGCGAGATCACGCGGAATCCGAACCTTCTCCGCGTGGACCTCTTCCCCGACCCACACGCGGACCTTGCGGATGTCGATGATTGGACTCGTAGCGGCGTTGTGCCAGAGATCGAAGCCAAATCCGAAGTACGCCCCAGTGCTCCGGAACTCCGCGAACGTCCGGGAGCCGTTGTCGTTCGCCTGGCCGCCGTATTCTGCGCCCGTGCCCTCGTCGAGCTCCGGGATGTACATCTTCTTGCGGAAGGTCTGCCACGACGTCGTCAGCGCGCAGCGCGCGCTGGCCACGGGATCACCCCACGCGATCTGTTGCACGGTCGAGCTAGCGCCCGCCTCAAAGAGCTCGTACTCCCTCCCCTTCGTCTCGCCGACGTAGTCCCAGACGACAGTGTTGTCGGCGATCCCCGTCCCAGTCCCCGTGGGCCCACCAGACCCTGCCGAGGTCCCCGCAGTCGTCACGATATAGACGCGCGAGCCTCCGAACTCGCCATTGGGAGAGTCGTTTCGGACCACGTCGCCCACGAAGTAGGCGGTGCTTGCGGCCCAGTGAGACCGCCCCATAGAGATCCAGCCGATCGGCGCGATAGTGAGGGCGCTCGAGGCCTTCGCATCGAACTCGATCGTGATCGTCTTGCCCGCAACGTACTCAGGGCTCTCCCGGCCCGCGAACTCGAGGAAGGTCACGCGCCAGTAGCCTGCGGTGATCTGCCCCGCAACGTTGTGCTGCGCAGAGCCCGAGCTGACCGCGGCGTCCCAGTCGAGCTTGCAGATGCGCGCGCCCGTCTTCGGGTCGTCTACAGGATTGCTGAACGTGTACTGCGAGCCAGGCCCCGGTCCACCGTACCACCCGTCCGCGATCGCGCCCGTTGGGAAACCTGCGCCCGCCCCAGGACTCTGGATCGATCCCGATGCAGGTCGGGTATGCCAGATCATGAAGTCGCCATTGGGCGAGAGCTCGTCGATCGGATAGGAGCGGTACGCCGCCAGGAGTGTGAGTCGCGCCGCGGCTGCGGTGGCATCGTCCAGGAGCGTGTCGATAAACGCTGCTACGGGACCCAGGTTCGCGGAGGTCCCGGCCGCAAGGATCGGAACCCCGGCCGCGTCGAAGCTCAGGAACTTCGACGCCCTCGCGATTGCCGAGCCAAGCTCTGTGTCCAGGATCCCATCGCCGAACGGGATCCGAATCGCGCGCTCGACCCGCGAGCGAGTTGCCTTCTCCTGGTTCGTAAGCACGTCCAGCGCGGTCTCGTGACTCGCGGCCGGGAAGGAATCTGCCGTCGTGTAGTCCGTCTCCTGCTTGAGCGGCGGATCGCCGTAGATCACCACCTTCTCGGTGGCGACCGGCGCGACCAGGAAGGTCACGTTCCCGCCCGTGGCATCCCCGACCCCCGAAACCGTGTAGTCGCTGATCCGGGTCTGGAGCGCATCGACGCCCGTCGCGATCGTGCGCTTGATCACCTTGAGGTCGTCGGCGTCCAGGTAGCGCCAGGGAGCCGCGAAGACGGTGGTAACACCGTTTCCGGTATACTCGACAAGGTTCTGTTCGGCCGTGATCGTCATGGACGCTCCTATTGCTCCCGTCGTGGCCCCGTGAGCAGGACAGCCGGGTTGCTCGACTCGCCCTCCTCAAGAGCGACCACTCCCCGCGTGAAGCGATCCACCGTTACCGCGGGGTAATGGAAGAGGATCCCGGCGGCCTGATTCACGGCGCGGAACTGCGCCTCGTCGGCCTCCCCTTGCGCAAGCTGCCGCATGGCCCGGCCGGCGGAGGCGAAGAAGCGCGTACCCGCAGGACCGTCCCAGGTGTAGTACCCGGCGATGAAGCCCGAGAACTCCCGCAGCCCCACCATCGTCCCGGCCAGGTACTCGAGCTGCCAGCGCACCAGCTTCTCCGGGAGGTCCGCATCGTCATCCCCGCTCCCCTGGATCGCGTCCCGCATCATCTCCGTCAGGACCGCCGGCGCCGTGTAGAGCAGCAGCATGTCCACAGCGAAGCGCCCGACCTCGCGCGGCTGCTTGAAGTTCGTGCGTCGCCACGACTCCGCCGTCAAGTTGAAGGTCGTGTTGAAGAAGCTGTAGAAGTTCGTCCAGAGCCGTTGGAGCGGGCTCCCACGCTGGATCTGCGCCAGGTCCTTGATCTGCCCGCCGCCCTGCGCATCCAGCACGGCTTGGTCCGCGAGGGCTACCGCTCGAGCCTCGTTGCCATCCGCATCCATCGCCTTCTCGTAGGCGCCGAGCCAGGTCGGGATGTCCGCGACCAGCTGCATCTTCACGATCATGTAGAAGTAGGCGTCCATCACGGGAGAGAACACGTCGCCACCGCCCACACGGTTCTGGATCTCGTTGATCTCCCGCTGCTGAGTTCGCGGCCGGAGCTTCATGAAGGTGGACTTGTCCGCGATCCAGGCCGCCGTGTTCTCCATCGTCGCGGCGTCGCGCATCCAGCGCATGAGGCCTCGGCCGACCCACTTCGGACCGATTCGAACCATGGACTGCGTAAGGCCGTAGGGCTGGAGCAGCGCCGTAATCACGTTGAAGCCCATGCCGGAGATCGAACTCCCCTTTCGGAGGTAGTTCATCGCGCGGTCGAAGGAGGTCTGCGCCGGCAGGCTGCCGGCCGCCACGTCCTCGATCGCGTGCTGGATCTGGCGCAGGACCGGGAAGCCGTAGCCATCCAGGATCGCGCTCTGCACCCGCCGATCCCCCACGATCTTGTTGGCGTCGATCAGCCACTCGTGGAAGGCGAGGTCATGGATGACCTGGTCGAAGTGCTCGAAGATGACGCCAAAGTCGAGTCGAATGGGCCGCACCACGTCGCCTCGGAACCGGGCCTTCGTGTGGCCCCTGCGGGTAGAGGCGCGGGTATACGCGCCCCTCATGGCCTGCTTCGCCGCGTCCGCTGCGATGTTCGCGCTTGCCCGCGGGCTCAGCCGCTCGTCGAAGGAGATCGGGAAGTAGCCTCCGCGCAGATGCCCGCCCGGCACATCCCGGGGCACCGCCTCCACCTTCTCCTCGGCGACGCCCGCGACACGCTTCTGTTTCGCCGCGATCTCCGGCCAGTAGGAGTCGATGGCCTCCCAGATCTGATTCAGGAACTCCACGTCCGTCGGCGTGAGCGTGTCCAGGATGGCCGCACCATCCGCCGCGCTCCAGCCGTGCCCGTCGAGGATTCGCTGCTCGTTCACGGCGTTCCCCATGTTCAGCGCAACCATCAGCCGGGCCTCGTGGGAGAGCGAGATGTTCATTCCGGGCACCACGAACTTCTGGCGCAGAGAGGGCTTCGTCAGCGTACCCAGCGTGACCTTCGCCGCCGTCTTCCGCAGGGCCTCCCCGAAGCCGAGGTAGGGCTGGAAGATCTCGGAGAGCTGCATCGTGACCTTCGCGCGCTCGTCTGCCTCGAAGTCTCCCTTCTCGTTCAGCGGCCGGACCAGGAGCTCCCACAGGGTCCCGCCGTCCTGCATCCCGTCCATCTCCCGAATGAGGCTCGAGAGCTTCCGGTGAGAGGCGAAGTAGTCGCCCATCGTGGTCCTACGCTGCTCAGCCGGATCCCGCGTCTCGATCTCCCGGGGCTTCGTCGTGCGGGCGTTCTCCCGGATGGTCTCCACGGCCTGGCCGACCCGCGCTTCAAGCTCACGCTTCCCCTGCACCGTTAGGAGCTCAAGCTTCAGCTTCGCGAGGTGGTCGATGTTCTGGACCGCATCCGTGAGCCCATCGAGTTGGTTCACCGTGAGGTTCCGCCAGGGCGTGCGGAACGCGTCGTTCCGGAGGTCCTCGTCGATCGTTACGACCTCACCAGCCTCCTCCCGCTCGGTGATCCAGTCCGCCAAGGCCTGCCGTCGGTCTGCGGCCTTGTCCGAGATGCGGCGGAAGTCAAAGCGGTCATGGAGTGCGTCGATCTGGTCCAGATAGGACTCTCCGGCGAGCCCGATCCTGGATCGGACCCGGCCCTCCGCGAAGCGCCGATGGAAGGCCCGATTCTTGAGTGAGCGCTCCCGAGCCTTCGTGGACTCCATCGCGAGGTAGTGGTTGAGCAGCTGCTTCCGCTTCGCGTCGTGCGCCGTGGTCCAGTCCTGCGCTGCGATGGCCTCCACGGCCTGCCGCGCCATGCGGGCCTCGGCGGAGCGGTGCACGCCGGGCCGCAAATCCCGGATCCGCTTCTCGCCGACCAGACGCTCTGACGCGGCGCGCGCCACTTGGACCGGCGTCGGGCGGATGCCCGCCCGCTTGGCCAGTGCCCGGACCTCCCTTACTAAGAAGCGCCCGGTCTGGTCCCGCTCCGTCGCACCAAGCGCCTTGTCGGCCAGCGTCCCGTCCCGACGCATGTCCCCGAAGCGCTCCCGCATCCGGGTCTCCGTCTCCTGATCAATCACGGCCTGCCGGTTGCCTGAGGCTTGGAGGGCCCGCACGAGCGCATCGCCCGAGGGGAAGCCGAACACATCGGCCAGGAGGTCCGGGTGGACGCCGTCGCGCGCCTGCCAGAAGCCGTTTCTGCCCCGCGGCAGCACCTTGAGGATGTTCTTCCCGTACATCTGTACGAGCGCGTCGCGGCTAAGCTTCCTGTGCTCGAGTCCCTCAGGGCTCGGACGTTCGAGCATCTCCCCGTGCTGCAGCCAGTGACGAGCCTGGTAGACCGGCTGGGCGTTGATATCCGCCTCCACCTGCCTCCGCACGGCCTCCCGGTCGCGCTTCCACTGCTCCGTCTGCACCCTCCGGAGCTCCCGGAGCATCTGCTGGTCCAGGTCCTCCTGAGCCGCCGCGTTCGCAACTTGAAGCGCACGCTGATAATCGGCGAACTCCCGCTGCGTCATTCCCGCAGACTCCGCGGAGTCGAAGGCCGGGAGAAGCTGCCGCGCCTCGCGCGCCTCGCGAATCGCGTCGTCAGTAGCAAGGAGGCGATCGAAGACCGCGCGGATCTCAGGATTGAGCTCAACGCGAAGCTGCCGGACGTTCCGGTAGACGTTGATCAGCCAGGCGCGGAAACGCTGGAACGCCGACTGGAGCTCTACGGTGGGAGCGTTTCCTTCACGCAGGTACGCCTCGAAGGCGCGAGCCCATGTCTCGTGCTGCTCGTTCGTGATGGAGTCCACGTCCTTCGCGCCGATGAAGTCGAGCCCAGTCTGCAAGTCGGCTTGTAGCTGAGCGTCGGCACCCTCGAGCCCCGCGTCCTGCTGGAGGAACTCGAAGAAGAGGTGGCCGAACTCGTGGAGAGCGGTTGATAGATCGGCGGACTCCGTGAGCCGGATCACCACGTTCTCGAGATCGCGGCTGAAGGAGATCTCTCCCTTGGGATCGCGCGGACTCCCCTGAAGGAAGTCACCGCCACGCGGCACCCGAGAGATCGCCGCGAGGACCTCCCGATTCGAGAGCTCCTGGATGTCCAGGTCGAGCTGCTCCAGCGTCTGCTCGAGCTGCTCCCTCGGGATGCGCAGCGCCTGAATCTGCTCGAGCTCCGCCTCTGTCCGAAGCGGCTGACCACGCAGCTCACGGTCGATCACATCAAGCACCGCGTTCTCCTCGGGCCGGCCGAACTCGTCTTGCGGCACCGTCAGGAAGAGCGGGTCCGTCGAGAAGTCGAAGTCGTCCACCGCCTTCTTCCCCCCACGACGAAACAGACCGGGGACCGAGCCAGGCCCTGAGGATTCGATCCCCAGCGCGCGCAGCTCAGAGGCCAAGGGTGAACTCGGGTCCACACCCCCCTGCTCCATCATGCGCTGGATCACGGGCCTCTGAGGCAGCCCTTGGAGCTCCGGTTGCCTGCCCTCTCTGAGGTCGTCCAGGAGCTGCTCGAGCTCTCGGCGCTGGAGCACCGACTCGAGGCTCGGCTGCGTCCTGCGTACCGCCGGCTCTTCCGTGACCGGCCCTTCCACACGCACGTCCTCCGCTTGCTCGAAGGCGCGCTCTCCCGCGGGACCCTGCGCGCGGCGCTCTGCGTTCACGCGCAGGAGCTCGGCCACAATCCGCGCGTCCTCGCCGCGCATCGTCCCGGCGGTCATGAGCTGCTGCATGAAGCTCTCCGCCACCTGTTCCCCGCGCGAGAGCTCGCCCTCGACTTCCGGCGCAAGCTCGGAGAGCTCGCTCTCGAGACGTTCCGAAGCGGACTCCTCCACGCCCTCCGCCTCTTCGAGAGTCAGGCCCTCCACGTCGTGACGGACGAAGCGAGCGAGGCCCTCGTGGTGCTCGCGCAGATGCGTCACGTAATCGGCGACCGGCACCACGAGATCACCGCCCGCAGCGGCAGCCTCCGGAAGCTGCTCGAGCACCTCAGGGATGGCCTCGGCAAGCGCGTCGAGATCCGCGTCGGCCTCCTGGAAGTAGGTCACGAACCCCTGCGCTCCGATGTAGACGTTCGGATCGCCTCCGGACTCCTCTGCGAGCCCGGCAACCATCTTGCGGAAGCCCGTGGGGCTGGCATCGCGCGCCTGCGACGCGTCGGCGAGCTTCACGAGTCGGTCGAGCCGGAGCCCCTTCTCCCGGGTCACGAGGGCCTTGCGCGCCTCCGCGCCGGCGGTGGAGACGACGCGCCCACCTGCCGTGATCCCACCGCCCGCGATCGCGCCCTCCATGCCCGCCTGCAGAACCCGCTTCGCGTTCATGGCCGTGAGAAGCTCGGGCTCTTCGATCGTCGTGGCGCGCACGAGCACGTTGCCGGCGACGACGTTGCTCGTCTCCTGCAGCACCTCGGTCGTGCCTTCGGTCGCCGTCGCCTGGACGACGTGCTTCCCGAAGGCGACGAGCGTCCCGCGCATCCCGCGATCGAGAAGGAGATCCTTCGCGCCGTGCTGGTTCAGGGTCCGGATGAGCGCATTGAGCCCCGAGAAGCGCGCGATCGCGCGGGCCCCGATGAACTCGAGCGCGCCGTTCACCCCTCCCACGAGGATCGAGGTGCCGACAATCGCCTCGTGCGGGATCTGCTCACCCGTCTCTCCCGAGATCTCCTCGGCGAGCGTGAGGAGCTCGGAGTAGGCGTTGCCGCCTTCGAGCTTGAACGTCGCCAACCCCGCGCCTGTGACTGCGCCCGCAGCGGCCCCCGTGGCCGCGCCTGCCGCTGTACCTGCAACCGGGATGACCGAGCCACCTACGCCGAAGACCGCCCCCCCAATCGCGGCTCCGGCACCCGCGTGCAGGCCGATGTTGAAGAGGATCGGGAGCTGCTCCGCGACAATGCCGACGAAGTCGTCAAGCGGGCCCGGTGCGTTCGGGACAACCACGGGGAATCTGCGCTGGCGCTCGAAGCGCTGACGCTCCTCTGCGGACGCCATGCCCAGCATGACCTTTGTACCGAGCTCGCCGTGGTCGGGCGTCCGGAGCCCACGCCGAAAACGGGCCGACACCACCTGGCCGAACGTGCCTGCCGGTGCCTCGGAGAGCTCCTGACTGATCGCGCGCACGGCTCCCGGGTCGTCCAGCAGAAAGGGCCCAAGGTTGCCGGCCAAGACCTCGCGCAGGGTGCGGCTGCCGTAGAGCGCCGCGAGGTCCGGCCGCTGGAGCCGCGCTCGCTTGCGCCAGCCCGGAAGGTCGCGTTCGACTACGTCCACCGGCAGCCCGAGCCGCTCCGCGATCCCGAGCGACTCCGCCCGCTGGGCCGGGTTCGTCCGCGTGGAGAGCACGGCTCCGAGCTGAGCGCGCCCCTGCTCCCGGTCCTGCTCGGCGCGCAGGCGCTGCGCAGCTGCCGCGAAGGGATCGTCCCGCGGCGTCTCCTGCGGCTCCGTGCTCTCTTGTTCCTTTAGCCGCTGGGCCGCGTCGTCGAAGAGGAACTGCGGCGTGGTCATGGGAGGTCGCCCCGCTGCACCATGTCGAAGTACTGCCGGCGGATGAGCTCGGTATCCGTGGGATCGAGACCGGCGCCCTCGAGCGAATCGGCGATCCGATGGACGAACTCCTGCGGCACGTCGTCGATGTCCTCGCGGGTGAGGGTGAAGCGAGCCAGCACGTCCTGGTCCCGGAAGAACACCTCCTCGTCCGTTGCAACCTCTTGGAGCCCGAAGTCCACAAGCTCGTTGAGCTCAGGCGAGGTGAGCCGCCGACCCTTCTCCGCCTCGCGCCGCCGCTTCTCCGCGTCGATCTGCCGACGGAACTGTGTGGACCGCGCGACCTTGTCCTTGTCGTCCTCCTTCGCGATGTCCTCCGGCGTGATCGGGAGCTTCAAGGTCGCCAGCGCCCGATTCACCTTCGCCGGGTAGCTGTCGAGCGCGTCCTCGTCCGGCCGCTGCTGGAGCTCGCGCAGGGTCCCAATCTCCTTGCGGCTCAGAACTCCCGCGAAGTCATTCAGGTTCCGGGCCAGGAACTGGTCCCGCGTCCCAGGGTTCGATCCCTCCTGCTCAAGCTTGTAGAACAGCGGCCAGTCGCGGGTGACGGGGCCATGGTCGATGATCGACATGACCGTGTTGAGCCGCCCGCCCGGCAGTCCGAGATCGAGCGCCTCGGCGCGCGTGAGATCGTGCGCCTGCGCGCGCGCCACCGCGTTGTCGAAGAGCGCATCGGCCTGCGCGTCGGCGAGCGCTTTCTCCTCCGCATTCCGATCCTTGACCCTGGCAACGACATGATCCCTGAGCTCGCCCGGGTACTTCTCGCGCGCCACACGAAGGCGCTCTCGAGGGTCGTCTATCCCGTCCATCAACTCGTCCGCGATCGTCTGCGACTCGTTCCGGAGATCAGCCTGGCGCACCTTCTCGTCCACCCGGATCTGGGCCTCCACGAGCTGCCGCGGCGTCAGTCCCCCTGCGGCCACGCCGTCACGCAGGACCTCGTCGATCTGCTCCAGGAACACGTCCCGGAGCTCTGGATCCTTCGTGCGGATAGCCAGATCCGTGAGGTCGGTAACCGTCTTGAGTGTCCCCGCCTCGATGTTTGCGAGCTCCCGGGCCCTGGCGAGCTCGTTCACCTGTCGGGTGAAGCCGCGCTGGAGTGGCGCACTCCGGGCGTCGAAGAGCTGCTGGTAGCGCGTCCCCTTGATCGTGCCCCGGAATTCGTTCAGGACCTCTTGCTGGCGCGTCAGGTACTCCTGCTTGAGCTCCGCGATCGCGGTGGTCGGATCGTCCGCGTCGCTCGTCGCCGCCATCCGGGCGTCGTACTCGAGCGAGAGCTCGTCGAGCTTCTGCGCCGAGCCCGCCAGCCCTCTCGAGACGTTGGCACGCTGGCCTGCGTCGAAATAGGCCGCCGCGGAGATGCTGGTGACGTTCAGCGCATTGCCGACCGCTCGCAGACCGCGACCGCCCCCGAAGTCGAGCGCCGTGGCGCGTGCGCCCAGCCTCACCGGACGGCTCGCGATCTGTGGAATCTTCGGCATCAGGGACCAGACCCCGGGGGCTGCTTCTTCAATGGAAGGATCTGCGCCCCGAGAGAGGCCGCTCGCGAGACACCCGAGAGCAACGCGGCCCCCGCCTGGCGACGCCCGATGCGTCGAGCACTCCGTGCGCGCTTCCGCTCGAGGTTTGCCGTGTTCCGGGATGCGACCCCGACGTTCAGGGCGTCCACCTCGAACTCCGCAGCGTTCTGGCCCAGGCGCTGGAGAGGCGAACCCTCGAGCGTCACCCCGGCCTTCGCGTAGGCCACGCGCTGGCTACTGAGCTCCCGTCGGGCGACACGCCGCCGACGCCGCTCCTCGGCCCGTCCCTCTTGAAGGGCCAGGGCCTGGTTGTACTCCGCGGCAGAAGCCACCGCGTCCGCCTCGGCCTGCGCACCACGCGCCTGGAAGACGCCGCCCGCGAGCTGTGTCACGGCTGCAATCGCGGCCAGCGTGATCGGGTCAATCCCCATAACGATCACCTGTCCTGCGTGTGGAGCTGGGGGTAAACGGCGACGAGCGTGCACGGAAGAGGCAAGGAGTGTCGGAAGGTCACGCGTCCTTCTTGCTCATAGGGCCCTTGGAACTTGAGCGATTTCGTATCGCCCGAGAAGAGCGGGACGGCCGTATCCATCAGATCGGAGGGCTTCCGGAAGGAGTACTCATCCATGTTCGCCTGCACGTCGTCAGGCCCGTAGAGGAAGGCCCCCCCGCACTGGTACAGCCGGAACACTGCGCGCGTGATGCGCTTCGTCTTGCCCTGCGCGGTCCCATCGGCCGCTCCCGCCTCGAGGCGCATGATCTGAACCGTGCCCTGGTAGTTGAGCCCCACCTGGACGACAGAGGCCGAGCGGTCCAGCGTGATCGACCCCGAGCTCACGGTCTTCAAGGCGTGCGCGGCCCCATCCGCCAGGATCGTGACGCTCTCCCCTTCCAGATGCGTGAGCCCTGAGATCACGGTGGCGGCCACACCATCGTACGTGAGCCCCGAGTCCACAAAGAACGAGTCCTCGATGTCTGTGGGCTCCCAGTCCTTCTCGATGTACTCGACATAGCGCTTCGTCGCCCCGTCGATCGTGCGCTTGACGATGAGCCACACCTGGTCCCGGTCGCCCGTCGGGTGCGGGATGGTTGCAACGCTCTCCACAGCGACGCCCGCGCCGCCAATCGGATGCGTGTGCCAAGCCGTCACTTGCTGCTCGCGCTCGTAGGTGAAGGAGACGAGCTGCCCATCGTCGAGCACGCACCAGACGAGGCGGTTCGGCTCCTGCTGGTAGGCCATCGCACCGATCCCCGGCTGCGTGACGGTCTCGGCCAGGATCGTCATGTCCGGCGCGACGTAGGAGTCCGTGTCGAAGTCGAAGACGAACTCGAGCAGCTTGCGCCCCGCGCGCTGCACGAAGAGCACGACCTCTCCGACCCGGATCGGCTGAACACCCGACTTGCTACCGCTCGTCCCACGGCGGGGTGCTCGCACGTTCCCTGGGGTGAGCGCGTCCGTCCGGTTCGAGGCGGAGAGGACGAACTCTGCGCCCGCCGTCCCGATCACCAGGACCTCGCCGGCCGAGAGCCACTCGATCACGTTCACCTGGTCGGTGTTTAGCGTGAAGATCAGCGCGCTCTCGTCCTCGTCGGTCTGCTGATGGTCCTCGTACTGGCCCGTGCGCGAGAGCCAGATGGTCTGTGGGTTGCCCGAGGTTCCGGCCCACGCGAGGCGATCCTCGAAGAAGGTCACGCTGCGCGGGAAGCCGTTCTTGTCGCTCCAGGCTCCGTGCGACCAGCGGAAGGTTGGGCTCCCGGACCCGATCATGGAGGCGGGCAGCCGCTTCGTGACCGTCCCCGTGACCACCGTGGGGCTCGTATAGCCGGTGATCTTCACGTAGCCAGCTCCGGAGTGGCGATAAAGCCAGAGCAGATGGCCATCCGTTTCCGTGCCGGTCTTGTGGATCGGCGGACTCGTCCCCGTATTCCCTGCACCCGCGCTGTACTCGTAGACGTTTCCCCCCCAGTAGCGCGTGTCTCCGGTGGCGAAGAGCCCGTTGTAGTCCGTGTTCGGTGAGGCGGGCTCCCACTCCCCGTGATGGGAGCCAATGAGCTCGCGCATCTTGAAGGAGCCCCCGACCATGTCGGAGGTGAAGATCCCGGAGGTCGCCGTGAGCGTGGTGGATCCCGTGGCGGCCGAGGCGTAGACGGTGATCGACTCGTCGATGTTCTCCGGACTAAAAGGCTGCCAGTCAAATGCAATCTCCGTGATCGTCCACGCGTCGTGCGCCGTGCGAGTGATCTTCTGTGGCGCGTGACTCGGGTGGGCCACGTAGAGCACGTCGGCGCTCTGCGCGAGCTGGAGCGCGTCAATCTGCGCCGTCGTGTACGGGGTCACGAGCTCGAAGACCGTCGGACCTGCACCGACCAGGATGATCCCACCGTTCCGGTAGACCCGCATGTAGAGGTTCCCGAACTCGAGCACGTAGGCCTGGGTGGTGCCGAATTCGAAGGACACGAGGCGCGTCACGTTGGCCGAGGTCTTCACCTCGTTCACGAAGCGCGTGCCACTCCGCTTCCGGGCCGCGCCTGCGATCCGGGGCACAAAGTTCTGCATGATCCGGCAGGCGGATCCGTACTTCGTAAGGTCGGTGCGCCCCTCGAGCTCGGGCGAGAAGATCCCGCCGTTGAAGGCGAGGACGGCGGGCGAGGCCTTCGGCACGACGCTAGACCCGCGAGAGGATCCAGGAATCCTCCGCAAAGGGCATGTCGGACTGCTCCTGGCCATCCGAGCGCTTGGCCACCCGGAGGATCTGCTGGTAGAGCTTGAACTGCGTGTCGCCCTTCGTGTTCGACTGCGTGAGCTCCTCCACGACCTCAGCCGCGAGGCGCGAGGCGAGCGCTGAGGAGAGGAGGGGGTCGTACTTGTTCGCGTCCGTCTCCCGCTTCGTGTAGCGCGCGTTCAGCGGAGGCCCCGCGTCCGTCAGGACCTTGCGCCCCTCCACGACCCACGGGAGATCCGTCCCATAGAGCTCGTTCACCGTCACGCAGTCGGGAGGCAGCGGGTACTGGTTGTCGTACTCGAAGTCGGGCCCCGTCGCCTCCTTCGCAAGCTGTACTCGAGCCTGGCAGCTGCCCCAGGGATGCGCCCGCAGGACCTCGTCGCGGATCATCTCCCAGGCCTCGTTCACGGCACGCGCCTGCGGGGTGTCCTCCGTGAGCGCGAGGATCCGGTTGTCGCCGACCCGCGACAGTGCGCGGTTCGCGATGTCCGTCACGCTCGGCATAGCTCACCCCCCCTCCCAGCTCCCCTCGCCCGCTGAGGGAGAGGAAGACTCAAGAACCTCAGCGGGTAAGGGCTTGGGCTAGTCGCCCGAGGTGTAGATCGCCTCGAAGACGAGATCGACGACCGCCACCGTGACAGCCATAGTGATCGTCATGACGAGGTCGAAGCTGCCACCGGGGTCCACCGTGTAGCTGGCCGCACCAACGGCTGCCTGCTCCCAGAGCGTCTTGCCACGATCGCCATCTCCCAGCGTGGTCGCCTCCTTGAACTCGTCCACGCGGGCGATCGCAGCCGAGACCACAAGCGCACTGGCGAAGAGGTCCGCGTCGATCCCCGCGCCGTCGTGCTCAAGGCCCGACTGGTAGAGCCCTAGATCCCCGGCTCCCGCCGTGCAGCCACCATCGCTTGTGACAAAGAGCTGCGCGAGACGATCGCTCGACTTGAACTGCATGAGCCGGAGCTTGTCGCCGATACCGGCCGCCGTGCCGACGTTGATGTGGGCCCGCTTGTAGCGCAGCCGCGCGTGGCCGAGACCCGCGGAGAGACGCTTCTGCATGTCGAGCGTGATCTCGCCCGCGAGCGTGGCCACGACCCCCGTGGCGCTGAAGTGATCGGAGTACATGCTGGGCATGACTGCCCTCCCTGGCGATGGTCAGGCGGGGAGCGGAACGACTCCGCGCCGCTCCAGCCCGAC
Organism: Myxococcota bacterium; assembly: GCA_965247115.1. Taxonomy (GTDB): domain Bacteria; phylum Myxococcota_A; class UBA9160; order SZUA-336; family SZUA-336; genus JAUXJB01. Next base: position 17,597 of record CBDFGR010000001.1, on the reverse strand, counting down.
CGATCAGAAACGCTTCTTTTTTACTCGTCGCAGATGATCTCGATGATCTTCCCCTGCTCGAGCCGCGTCGCCCCGTAGGTGCCCTTCACGTACACCTGCGTGGCGTGGCTCTTGTCTGGTCGATCCGAGATTTGCGTGTTGATGTCGTTCCACATCTCGAGGTGCATGCCGGACTTCGCCCAGGCCGGGCAACGGCGGTCGCCCGAGCCGTCGAGCCCGAGGCGATTGCAGTCAATGAAGTTGAAGCCCATGAACGCGCGAATCCGGCCATCGACCAGCACCGGCTTGTCGGTGAAGTCCAGGCTGACTGCCTGCGTCTCGCCGAGCAGGTTGTCGTGCTGCGTCGCCCCGATGGCCACGTAGAGGGGGTCGTTGTCCACGTCCACCTCGGCCGCCATGAGGAGCCGCTTCGCCGTCCGGAGCTTCCCCACCGTGAGACCCGCACCGCCCACCGCAATCTGGTAGGTGGCGGTATCGAAGGCCTCGTCCACATCCCCGTCCTCGCCGGTCTTCGCCGTGCCGAAGAAGGCGGCGATGATCTCATCATCCTTCGCGCGGCCCAGCGCATAGGCGCCGTTCACGGCGTAGGGACTCTGCGGGTCGATCAGCGTGCGGAGCTTGTCCTGGTCGTCGATCAGGTCCGCCCACTCGTAGTCGCTGGGGAACGCCCAGCGAGCCGCGTGAGGGGTCTCGATCAGCGGCGTGTCCGCGTGCCGACTGGTCCGCTTCTGCGCCACGACCGGGCCGATCTGCTCCAGCACCTTGCCGGCCTTGCCGACCGAGGTGCCGGTCATGAGCGCACCCGCGAGCTTGCTACCTCGCTGCTGGAGGAGCAGGGCCACGTTCGCCTTGTACTGCTGGACGAACGCAGTGGTGATCTCGTTCGACATGACAAACCTCGTTCCAAACACAGCGCAGAACGCGCTGCACCACGACTTCGAGGCTTATGCCGGGGTCTCCCGGGCCTGCGAACTCTGATCTACGGCGACGAGGCTTGTGCCCGCGTGCCACCGCGGGGCCTGGATTGGCTTTTGGCTTGTGCCGCTCGCCAAGCGGGCCGACCTCGGAACTGTCGCCCTATCCCACCGTCCGTGTCAAGAGCTAGGCGCCCTCCGGGTAGGCGATCTTCTGGAGCCGTTGCATCTTCTCCCTCGCGGCCTCTTGCATCACGGGAGTCGCGTCGGGCCGGAAGGCCTTCTGATACTCCGGATCCGCCTGGAGCTCCGCGATCTTGACCCTGGCCGCGTCCGGCGTGAGTCCGAAAGGCTGGCCGAGTGTCGTCTCCTCGTCCGGGAGCTTGTACTCGCCGATCCCGCGTCCGATCTTCGCCATGAGCTCGAGCATCTCGCGGGTCCCGAGCGCGTCCTCGAGCGAGCCGAGCTGCGCCTCGTCCAGGCCCAGACCTCGAGCAGCGCGCTTGCCGGCCAGGACGTTCGCGTCGTACTCCTGCCCCCAGCTCTTCTTGAGCGCCGCCATCTCGAGCTCGCTCTGCTGATTGCGCTCCTCGAGCGCCGCTTCCTCAATCCCGCCCATCTCCGCCTGGAAGTCCTCGAAGAGCCCCGACGCCTGGTCCTTCGTGAGGTGCCGCTTGTGCGCCCACTCCCGGAACTTCCCCCTGAGGTCTACCTGGCCCTCGCCGACCTGGACCTCCGGGAACTCGTATCCGGACGCCTCCGCAGGAGCCCCGAGACGCTGGTAGACGCCGCTCCACGCGGTCGCATCGTCCGCCGTCTCTGGGATCTCCAGCAGGCGCTCGCGAGGAACGCGCTGCATCTGCTCGAGACTGCGATGGCTTGCAAAGGCATCATCAGCGGTCTGCCAGCCCTTTGACTCTACCCAGCCCCGGACCTCTTCGCCCAGCCCTTCGGTCCAGGTCTCCACCCCGCCGCCCTCGCCACCAGGTCCCTCGCCCTGATCGCCCGTACCTTCACCACCCTCTCCTGCCATCATGCACTCCTATCCCGCTCGAGCGCTTGCGTGCGCTCGGCGATGTCCTCAATCGTTTCCTGGTCGGCCCGCAGATGGCCGCGGATCCGCAAGAAGACCTGGCGCCGTCCCTCGAGCTGCGCGCTGCCCACCGGATCGCCCTGCACATGCGTCGTCGTGTAGGCGTGGCAGAAGCGCGCCAGATCTCCCAGCACCCGCCGCCCCATCTCGGTCTGGAAGGTGGCGCGATACCAGCGCGACCGCATCGAGTGGATGACGTTACTGAGCATTCGGGGCCCGGACCGCGCCGGCCTGCGCCAGGTCCTTCGCTGCAGTCGCGAGCTCGGGCAAGGCCGCCGCGGTCTGCGCCGCCTGCGCCTCCTCCTCGCGGCGCTTCGTGAGCTCCTCGAGCTCCTCCTCCGTGCGCAGAATCGAGCTCGGCGCGCCGTAGATCTCGGCCGAGAGCCGGATGATCTCCACGGGCTTGAACACGTCGAGCACGGTCGGGTCCGCCGCGATGAAGGGCGCCGCCATCTCGAGCGTGCGCTGGATCCCAAGCGCCTCCTCGATCCGCTGCTGCCGCATGGCCGGGCTCTCGTACACGATCTCGTACTCTCCCTCGGCCTCCTCGAGCACTGGAGGGAGCGGCGTCAAGAAGCCCTGGCGAGTCAGGATCGCGAGCTCGCGCTCGATCTGCGGCCCCAGCATCTCGCTCTGCTGCCGGCCTACCGTGGGAGCGAGGAGCTGGCCCTTCTCCTGTAGCCGCGCCAGCACCTCGGTCGCCGTCATCTCGGGGTGCTCCAGCAGCGTGAGGAAGAGCGTCACCAGGAAGGCGTCCTTGATCACGTTCCGCTCGGTCTCGAGCATCCCCTCCGTGAGCTCGAGCTGGGCGCCGGAGATGAAGGGCTTGATCACGGGGTTGCCCTGCTCGTCGAGCCCGCCCCACGTCACGTAGCCGGATCGGAGCTCCACTCCCTGCGAGCCCATCCCGATCACGCCATCGTCGCGCGCCAGGAGCGGCGGATCCACCGCCTTGTGGCCGGCGCGGATGAAGGTCTTCTGCATCTCCTGCGTCATCTTGATCGACGGCAGAACCAGCATCGCCGGCCCGCGCCCGAACATCTCCGTCGCGTTCACCGTGTAGCGCGCGTACTTGTACGGGAGCTCGTGGTAGCCCGACTCCTCGATCAGGACCTTGTCGTCGATCCCGATCTGGAGGGACTCCCACGCCATCCCCTCGTGATCCAGGGCCTCCGGGTCCACCTGCTCCCGCGGCACGACCACGTGCAGGAAGTCGAAGGGCTGCCACGGGCTCTTCTCGAGGGCGATCCGGACCTTCTCCGGTGTCCGCTCGCCCCACTTCTGGTGCGCAGCCTTGGCCGAGAGCGGGTAGCGACGGTAGATCGTGTCCACCACACCCTGAGGATCCGTCTCGATGAACACCTGCGCGATGTGACAACCCCGGTAGCGGATCCCGCCGTTCGGATTCTCCTCGATAAAGAGGCACTCGTTCCCGAAGGCGCCGAGGCTCTTGTAGCCCTCGTGCTTCTGGCTGTAGTAGTTCGCGCGTGGACTGTTCCGAGCCGTGAAGAGTGTGCGGTTCGCTTGCTCGAACCAGAGCTTCACCTCGGGGTCCTTGTTCAGATCGTCGTCCGAGGCCTTGAGCGTGTGCCACTTCTGCTGGCGCGGTGTCAGCATGGACTCCATGGCGGCCGCGAACTTCTCGAGCGCCATGGCGGCCGTAGCATCGTAGAGGTTCTGATTGCGCTTCTCGCCTGGGCTCCGCTGCACGGTGAAGTCGGCCGCATCGGGCCAGACGATCTCGGAGACCTCCTGCCAGTGGTGGTCCCAATTCGATCGGCGAGCCTCGAGGTCCTCGAAGCGTCGCAGGGTCTCCTCGACGTTGTGGTCGGCCACGGCTAGCTACCCGTGAGCGTCTTCGTCGCCACGCGTGCCGGAGCCGTGAGGCCCAACGGTGACGAGAGGATCGTGGAACCCCGTCCTCCCTCACGCCGTCGCCGCCTGCGCTCTCGCTCCGCGGCCAGGGCTCCCTCCTCGTCGATCCGCGCAGGCTTCTCCGGTGGAGTGATCCTCTTGTCCTTCTTGCCCGTGATCGCGTCGATGATGCCGCCCATGTTCTCCTCCTACAGCCCGAGCAGAACGCGCGAGCCTACTCCGAAGCCGCCGAGCGGCGTCGCCAAGATGGACGACGCCCTGCCGCGACTCTCTCCTGTGTTCCCCCGAGCGCGCCGTCGCCGCACTTCCAGGTCTTGACGCGTAACCGTCGAGCTCCGCTCCTGCTGCTCGCGCTCCGTCTCAAGCGACTCTTCTGGCTGGCCGCGCACCGGGAGTTTGCGCCCGGTCGGGAGCTTCGGAACGCCGCTCGGTTCAGTCGGGAATCCGCCCATCAGTCCGCTCCAATCTCGCGGTACGAGCCCCACTCGTCTTCATGCCAGCCGCGGATGCGAAGGTATCGATGCATGGCAGCCGCAGGAACCCCCTGCGCTGCGTGTTCCGGCATCAAGCAGGCGTAGAGCCGGTCGGCACCCATGAGCCCTGCGATCACTTCGAGCGCGTGGAGGTTCTTCTCCGTCCCGAGCGGCTGCAACGAGGAGAGCCCGGTTGCGTGGAGCGAGACGGAGCGCGGATCCGGACCCGGCGTGAACCAGGCCAGACCCATGAGGCGCTTCCCGTTCCCTGGCTCGAGCGCCTTGATCCAGGTGCCCTGTACGTCTGCGTCCGTGATCTCACGCGGATAGCCCCAGCTCTTCACGATGTTCGCGCACTCCGGGCGCTCCACAACCGGCACTTCCCGGAAGATCATGCGCCTTGGCCCAACTTCACGTCTGTACCTCCCGGGCGATCACATGTTCGCCCTCGTCTGGCGCAAACGGTTGCGCTCGTGCCTCGCGGGACGGATCGCCGCCCGGCCCTCACCCCCACCCAGGAGAGCATACTCTGCAGCCTCGCACGGGTGTGAGAGCGGACCCTTCTCCGGCAGATCGGTGTAGCGCTCATGACCTGCGATCTGAAGCCGGCGGTACACCCAGCCACCCATGAGGCCCTTCCGGATCTGCTTTGCCTTCGGGCTCACCTGGAGCGCCGGCTTGCTGTCCATGCACATCCGGAGGCACGGGTTGGCGATCGCCGCGCGCCGTAGCGCCGGCACGTTCGACGGCGCCGCCCGGACCGGGATCCCGGCTGCGCGCATGATGAGCATGGGCGTGTCCTCGGTCGCCTGGCCCTGCGCATCGCCCGCTGGATCACCCCAAGCGTCCACGTCCATGCCGCTGTAGTTCCGATCCAGATAGCGCTTGAGCTCGGGCCCGAAGATCGACGCGCTCATGTCCATCGAGACGAACTCGTCAATGATGTGCCAGCGCCCCACGTGCTCGATGTGCTGCGCGATCGCGCACGCGGGCTCACGGCCGTAGTCCAGGCCGAGCGTGAGCGGGTAGCGCGGGTCCACGTCGAGCTCCACCTTCGAGGTGTGGGACGAATCGATGTACTCGGGGTGGACAGGCTTCCCTTCGACGACAAAGCCGTACTCGTTCGCGAGAAAGACCTTGATCCAGGCGTCGTCTTTCCCCTCCATCAGCCGCTCGTAGTAGCTCTGCGGGAGGTTCGAGAGGTTCTCGGCGTTCGCGTTCAGGCGAAAGATCTCCCTGCCCAGGTGGTTCGTCGTCCCCGTCGGGAACACGCCCCCGGGCTGCACGAAGAACTCCCAGCCCTTCGGGCGATCCTCCTCCGCCAGCCGATAGAGCCAGTGGTCCTCGTCCGGGCTGTTCGTGTCGCCCAGCATCCCGAACCAGGTGGGTTCCAGCCCGCCATCCGCGTAGGTCGGGTAGCGCCCAAGCCGACCATCGGTCATGTCCACCACGGGCTTCACGAGCTCCTTCATCTCGTTCATCCAGGCGCCCGTGAGCTGCATGCCCTGGAGCTTCTTCACCGAGTCCTCGCGGTCAAGCGCCAGGAAGATCATCTCGCCCACGATCTTCGTGCCGTCCTCGAGCATCGCTCGCACATGAAAGGTCGGCGGCTCGAGCCCGCCGTAGCGCATCTTGCCCAGCCCCCGGAAGACCGCCTCGAAGTCCTTGGCCGTCGTGCTCATCAGCGTCGGGTAGGTGTTCCGTACCGCGATCCAGCGCGACGGTCGGATCCCCTCCGCGTTGGCCCTCTGCTCCTTCATGTGAACGAGGATCCGTTGCGCCGCGGCGAAGGTCTTGCCCGCGCCCAGTGGCCCGCGGATCACCGAGACTGGCGCGCGGCAGGCCATGAAGGCATCCAGCACCGGATACTGCGGGCAGCCAAGCGCCAGCGGGATCTTTGGAGCCGCCTGCATCAGAACGACGAGACCGCCCAGCCCTTGAGGGCAAGGGTGCGCATGGTTGTGCTGAGCTTGGTGAGATCCGCCTCCGTGGTCGAGAAGCCCATCGCGCTGGCCGCGTAGATCGAGTCGTAGACGACCTCCTCGATCACCTGGAAGCGGGCCCAGACAGGCCGGCACTCGGAGACATCCTGCACCACCACGATGAGTGGACCGACCGTGTCCGTGTGACTGGTCGTGAGCGTGAGGTGATACCAGCCGTCGCAGCCCGTGATCGCCGCCCAGGTCGCGCCGGATAGGTCCACCGTGGCGACGCCACCAACCTTCAAGAGCTCAGCCTGGTCGGCAGCACCGAGCGTGATGCCCGCTTCCGGCGTGGCATCATCGGTCACATCCCGAAAGGGACCAACGGGAACAATCGCCTGCGTACCTTGACGGAGGATCATGTCTTCGCAGCGCTCAGCCTAGAAGCCGATACGCCGATCTTCTCGCTGAGTCTTCTCTTCGGCATAGCTCCACTGTCCGCACCAGTCCTCCGGGTGCTTCCGAATACTCGTCGGATCCAAACGACAGAGGCCCACGGATCGGCCCTTGCGCTCCTGGAAGAAGTGACAGTTCGCGCAGCTCTCCTCCACATCCGGCTTCGGAGAATCCTCCTCAGCCTTCTTGTGACTGCTCTTCCGCTTTCCCTTGCTCATCCGTCTTCGCCTCGAGCCGGAGAGCCTCGAGACCCTCCTCTACCTGCCGCGGCGCCATCCCCGTGAAGTCCCGGATCACCAGGACGGGGACGACCGTTTCCTTCTCGCTCTGGAAGGCCGACACATCCACGTGGCGACCGATCTGGTCGTACACCCGCAGACGATCCAGCAGCTTGATCTTGCGGACGTGCCCGATCTGCACCCGATCATCGCCCGTGCCGGCGTAGAGCGCCTCGATCTCGAGCCCAGCGATAAGCCGACGAGCTCGGGATGGTATGTCCTCGAGCTTGCGGATGTCGCCGCGTTTATCCAACAGGTCAAGGATGTCTACCTCGGCGAGCTCGGCCAGGCGGTTCAGAAGCCACGCCGCGTCCACCTGCGTCGTCTCGGTCGCGTGCTGCTTCGCTTTCAGGATCGCGTCGCGAACCCCGACATGTCTTAGCAATCGCGAAGCCTGTACTTCCGCAGACTTGGCCGAGTAACCCGCTTCGGTTGCAGCTTTCTGTCCGTTTTCGTGCTTGAGATAGCGCGTTACGAACATTTGCTGCCGCTGATTTAGCAACTTCGGCATCGTTTCTTGCTAACTCGTACGTTTCCGCTCGAAGAGCTCGTCGGTTCGCTGGTTTAGCAGCTTGGCGTGCGCGACCTGCTTCGAGCACACCAGGAACCCCGCCACGAACGCTACCGTCACCCACACCCAGGTCAATCCACGTACTCCTGGATCTCGAAGTCGTAGAGCGCCTCCACGATCTTCTTTTTCAGCTTGTAGAGCGGTGTCCTCAGGCCCTTCGCGTCCTCCACCACCGTTCGACCGTGTTCGTCCACGTAGCGGAAGTCAGCGACGTAGGTGCAGACCTGCTTGCCGTTTACGCGGCAGGGATAGCGTGGCTGGAGCTCAAGCGTATGGATACGCTGAGCCTCCAGCAGGATCTTCAAGCCCGAGTAGCGACGCGACTCGAGCTTTGAAGCGAATAGGATTCCATCCACCGTGCGTTCAGGCGCTGGGGCCACGCCGTACTTGTGGGCGCGTGCTGGCGCTTGCCGAAGTCGCCTACCACGGCCCATGGCTAGAGCCCACTCGCGTACTGGCCCGCTATAGCCACCTTGCAGCCACACCAGTGGGCCCAGCGCTTGCCCCCAGGACATGGAACCTGTACGCGGAACCTCGTCCTCTGCTTGCACCTGCCGTTCTCGCAGCGACGGGCGCGAGAAGCGGTATCCGCGCGGATGGGCGGGTCCCAGGTAAGCTCCCGTACAGGAATGCGCTGAGCGATGAAGGTTGGGCGCGCGCGGCTATGGAGGGTGGGCTGGCTCACAGCCTGCCCAGCGAGAGCACCCAGCGGAGCTCTCCTCTCGTATCGATTCTGGCGATCCGCCCTTCCCTCTCAAGTTCCGGCAGTCTCCGAGCCACCATGTGGCGCTCCACTCTTCCGTAGGAGGAGAGCTCCTTGGAGGTGCTGCGCGGAAACCGGCAGACGAGCTTCAGGACCTGGTCACGCTGGCATTGAGCTCCGCCAGAGCGTTCGTGCTCGTTGGCCGCGTCGTGCGAACTCAACGGATCGTTGCGCCGCGCCATCGGATGGAAGAGGTCAAGCTGGTTGCTCATGCCTTTCCCCTCGCCGCAGCAGTCAGGATCTCCTGCAGCATTGCGCCCATCGGTCCCTGACGTGGCTGAACAGACGGCTCGATCGTCATGCCGAAGGCGAGCTGTGGGTCCTCTGGCTTCGGCTGCTCCAGAGCGGCCCGAAGCTCCTCGCCGTCTCGCTCGTGCCGCCGACGCTTGGTCCAGGCCTGCCGGATCTCGGGATGGAAACCGTCCTCGCGCCGCACCCAGGTCTGGCAGGTTCGGAGCCAGTCCGCCATCAGCGAGCCCTTCGCACCGTGATGATCGAGACACGTACCAACGAGCTTTGGGAGCTCGCGCTCAAACCATGGGAACTTTTCCTGACACCAAGCAGTAAGACGCGCGACCTCCTTCGGTGTGAGCGAGTCCGGCGCTCTTGATCTTCGAGGCATGAGGCCCTCTGTTCTCTTCCTCTTAGCCATCCTGGTTGGTGAGATCCTGAGTCCGAGCAGAGGACGAGAGCCCGACGCTTCTCGTGCGCCTGTCCTCCGCTCTTCGACGCTTTCCACGCCTCCTTGGCTGGAGCCGATCCCTCGTCTGAGCTCTGCGGTCGCGCGCGGAGCGCCGCAGCCTGCAAGCTTCTCTCAGGGCTCCGCGCGCCCTGCCCTCTCGGCCTCCCTTGCTGGGACCCGGCCTGAGCTCTGGAGGGACCCCCGGTAGCTCATCCTCTGCGGACCCCGGCGTCGTCTCCCCGACCGATCCACAGAGCCTAAAGAGATCGCCACACGCCGGGCCATACGCGTCGGTGCCGTGACGTTCACGCCGCGCTCGCCCCGGCAGCCAGAGAGGCCGCGACGGCGCTCCGCTCTACGCGGATCCCCCCCACCTGGTCGGCGCCGCCGCGACCCATGCAGACTGCCTCTCGCGCTCGAGCTCATGCCTGCTATAACCCTGAGAGTGTCCTGGCGCCCACCCTTCGGGTAGTCGTGGCGTCAAGCGGCGAGCTAAGAATCGTGGATGCGCGAGCGCCTTGTCTGCGTCGGCGCTCTTTACCTTGTCGCTCCAGCTGCAAAGGAGTGAAGCTCTCTTCTTTCTCTTCTTCCTCGCCAAACAGGCCGAGCTTTCCGCCGACCGTGTGCTTCCGGAACAGCTTCGCTATCCCGCCCATGCGCGTTCCTCCTCTAGGCGCGGCTTCTTCTCCTCACCAGACCGACCGAGACCGGACCCTTGCGCTCCTGCTCGAGCTCCAGCCGCACCAGCACTCGGTCGAGAAGCGGTGAGATCAGATTGAGCTTCGTCACTTCGACGAGCGCTCCAGACATCTCGAGCGGGAACTTGTGCGGGTCTTTGAAGTCGGTCCACTGGGAGAGCTTTGAGAGCGCCGTCCGGTGCGAGCAATCCCACTGGAGATCGTCTCGCATCCGGTCCGCGAACCGGCCCCAAGTGCCCGATTCGACGAGCATCTGGTGAGCCGCTGTCAGTATCAACTTCCTCATGGGGGGCTCCTTTCGAGCAGTCACACCCCCCTGAAAAAAAGTGCTTCCAGCTGTTTCCACTGCTGGTGCGTAAGAATCGAAATCGATGATTCCGACCACCCGCCCCTCGCGTAGAATTCTCAGTAACCACACCGAGACGCCCTACCGAGGGGCGGGGGAGAATTCCTTGTCCGGAGAGACACGCCCCAATCAGACCTGGTCTGAATGGTTCGACTCGAAGCCTCTGGCAGTACGCTGGCTTCTGAGCCTGGTGGCCATCGCCGTCGCTCAACCCCTCTTCATGCTTATCTCGTTCTCGTGGGAAGTCGAAGAAGGGCTTGAGCCAGGATTCGTGACCTACGCCCGCAACGTCGTCATCTACACGCTGGCCGGAATGGCGAGCCGCGTCATCACCTACGCGCTGATCGCGCGGTTGGTCCCCAAGCCACTTCTCATCGGTGGACTGGTAGCCGCGCTCGATGCCCTGTTCCTTCTCGTAGTCGCTCTCGGCGTCATTCTCTGGGCCACTACAGACGCATCCACGAGTCCTGAGTGGCGGGAGGTCGCAACCTACGTGCCGGTAGGAATCACGTCCCTCTACATGTTCGCTGTCCTGCGGCGAGACACCAGAAGATCGAAAGACAGCGAGTGATCTCACGCCGCCCCCTCCGCTGCGGGCTCGAGCACAGAACTACCTCCGCTTGGTTCCTCTGGGATCAGATCCTCCCAGGTGACCGTGCCGCCATCGGGAGCTGGAGACTCCCTAGTCGCGCGGATGATCTTCGCGGCCGTCGGGAATCTCACCCCGCCGCCATTGCAGAGCCTAGAGACCGCACTCTGCGGGACACTCGCCCGGGCCGCGAAGTCGAGCTGGCTCTCACCCCGACCGCTGAGATAATCCCTTAGCCGCATTGCAATATCTCTATATCTCTATTCCGATACTAGGTCAAGGCGACCCGATTATCCGAATTGAGATATCTGGTGATACTCTTGTCCTTTCGGGGGGTTGCAATGCAGGGTGACGGGCGACGGACGGGAAAACCCAAGAAGGCTGTCCACAAGATTGCGGGCCGGAAACGGGCCGGAAACGACCAGGATGACGTTTTCAGAGCCGTCCTTCTGGGACTGATTGATGAGTTCGGCTGGACACAGGGCCAACTCGGTGAGCGGATGGGCCTCAGCCAGGGCCAAGTTTCCAACTACCTGCTAGGAAAGCGAAATCAGAAAGTCACCGTCGAAAATATCACCCGCTTGTGTAACGCGCTCGACAAGAATCCCATCCAGGTCTGGGGGCGGCATCCAGACTATGAAAAGCACGCCAGGGCCTACGTCACCTTCCCCAAGGATCACCTCTACAACGTCTACAACGAGCTCCTGAAGAACGCCGAGGCACTAGGACTCCTCACGACCCTAGATCGCGCTCGTGAACTGGGGGTCTTCGAGCAGGCTGTAGCTGGGGTGGCGAATCTGGTCCGGGCGGCCGAAGAGGCCCACGAACGGGGACGACAGAGGGCCATGCGCGAGGCTGGTAAGTCCACGAGGCGCCGACGTTCTAGGCCACATATCTCATAGTAGTTGACTCTCTATCGTATATGAGATAATCTGCCCTCCGTCACCCTACGACGGAGGCTCCGATGTCCGATCCCGCCCCTTCCCCTCTCGACCCGAGGCGTCCTCTCCCCGACCGTCTCGCCCAGCTGGACTCTCTGCACCTGGGCACGGGTTCCTCCTCAAGCTTCGGCGAAGGCCACTGCGCGCTCGAAGTTGTCGCTTGGCTCGCAGGGGAGGAGCACAGCGACCATCCGCAGTGCACGAGTGCCGTGGTCGGAGACTTCGTCCGCTGCTGGAATGACAACCTTTTAGACGAGGATCGAGACCGTCTGCTCAAGCCGCTGCTCCCCCGCCTCGTGGGATCGGAAGGAGATCCCGACACGGAGCTCGCCCGCTCCTACCTAGCCCTCGACTGGCTCTGCCGGGTCCATACGCCCGCATGGCTGGATCTCGTGGAGAGTCTGAGCCCGCATGCCGCGAAGCTGCGCGGACTCGGCGAGATCACGGACCTCGTTCGTGCAAGCGCGGCGCAGCCGATGATCCGTGCTGCGAGGGACGCTGCGGGGGACGCTGCGAGGGACGCTGTGGGGGCCGCTGCGGGGGACGCTGCGAGGGACGCTGTGGGGGCCGCTGCGGGGGCCGCTGCGAGGGACGCTGCGTGGGACGCTGTGGGGGCCGCTGCGGGGGCCGCTGCGAGGGTCGCTGCGGGAGCCGCTGCGGGGGACGCTGCGGGGGACGCTGCGAGGGTCGCTGCGGGAGCCGCGGCGGGGGCCGCGGCGGGGGCCGATGCGAGGGTCACCGCGTGGGACGCTGCGAGTGCCGCGCTCGAGCCGACCGTGCTCACGCTCCAGGATTCGGCATGCGATCTCGTGTGTCGAATGCTCGCGGTCGGAGAGTCCGCATGACTCCCTCCTCCCCTCTCCGCAGCGATCTGAAGAGATGGGCGAGAGAGTCGAAGCCAGGCGTCTACCGTGGCCTATCCGAGACCGAGTACGACGCGATCGACGCGGTCCGCAGCACGAAGCTCAGCTACTTCGCCGACGGTAGGACGCCCGCGCACGCGAAGTACCTGATCGACCACCCTCCGCCCCCGAAGGATCACCTCGACATCGGCGCCGCTCTGCACTGCGCCGTGCTCGAGCCGGAGAAGTTCGACGACGAGTGGGTCGTCGCTCCTAAGGTCGACCGCCGCTACAAGAAGGACAAGGCCATCTGGGCCGAGTTCGAGGCGGAGAACGCGGGCAAGGGGATTCTGAAGCGCCAGGACATGAACCTGGTCTTGGCGATGCGCGACGGGGTCAACCGGAACGAGCTCGCGCGCCGGCTGCTGAAGGGGGCAGGGCAGAACGAGCTCACGCTCGTTTGGGAGGACGAGCAGTCGGGTCTGCTTTGCAAGGCGAGACTCGACCGGATCACGGAGTACGAGGGCTACGTCATCGTCGTCGACCTGAAGACGACGGCGCGGCTCGCTTCCAAGGAAGCGTTCGCGCGAGCGATGGGAGACTTCGGCTACCACCGTCAGGAGGCGTTCTACCGGATGGCGATGGACGCGCATTTCGGCGAGATGCCGCGTCGGTTCGTCTTCATCGTGATCGAGAAGGCGGCTCCGCACATCGTCGCGACGCATGAGACCGGGCCGGAGTCTCTCGATGCGGGTCAGCGTGAAGTGCGCACGCATCTGACGGAGTACGCCGCGTGTACGGAGTCGGGCGTCTGGCCTGGATACGGAACGTCGACGCTACTGACCGAGCTGCCACCGTGGCGGCTGCGACGAGTCGAAAGAGACGAAGAGGTCGTGTTTTGAACTGCAAGAGCTGCAACGCCCCGGAGGGCTCCCCGCACGGAACAAACTGCAAGGTTCACCCTCCGGGCTCCAGCGAAGAGAAGCCCGAGATGGAGGAGCAACGCGGGGTCGCCACGATCGACGATTCCACTGGGGCGATCGCGGACATGAGCGAGGGCGGGCTGCGTCCGACCAACGCAAAGGAGCTCGCCGCGCTCGCGAAGCAGGCGGCCCTCTCGAGCCTGGTTCCCGAGCCCTTCCGCAACAAGCCGAACGACTGCTTCGTCGCGATGGCGATGGGGAGAGAGATCGGCTTCGACGCGTTCCAGAGCTTGCAGATGTTTCACGTCGTCAAGGGGAAGGTAGGTCTTCCCGGCGAGGCGATGGTGGCGATCATCCGGAGTCGCGAAGAGTGCGAGTCGCTCAGGATGGGCACCGAGGGGTCGCTCGAGGATGGAAACCTTACGGGGTGGGTCGTCTCAAAGCGGCGCGGTCAATCTGAGAACGACAAGGTGACCTTCAGTCTAGAGGACGCGATGCTGGCTGGGCTCTACCCCGGCAAGAAGGATCGCAACGGCGAGCCGAGCGTCTGGTCAAAGTACCCGAAGGACATGCTCATCTGGAAGGCCGTAGCGCGCGACTGCCGACGGAACTGGGCCGACATGACCCGGCGTGTTCCCGTCGCTGAGGACATGCCCGGCTACGGCGAGTCAAGGCTTGAGATCAACGTCACACCGCCGCGCGAGGAGACTCCGACGGCGGACCCGGCTCGTGCACTCTTCGCGGGTGAGTCGATCGAGCCTGAGATCGTCGGACCCGAGGGGCCCGGCGGTCCCGCTGCACCGAACGCAGAGCCTGCGAACGCCGGGACGCCCTCTGACGATGCGAATGCAACGGGTCGCCCGGCTCCGAGTGAGGGATCCAGTGAGGCCACGCCGGAGCCGGGACTTCCCAACGAGGACGGCCCGAAGTTCTCGGCGCTACCCGAGGACTTCGACCCGAGTCGCGACAACTGCCCCGACTGCGAGCGCACGGCTGATCTCGGTCACAACCCGGGGTGCTCCATCGCGAAGCTGCTGAAGGAGCAGAGGTGACACGAACCACCGACCAAGAGTTGGTCGACCGCGTCCCCTGTGAGGGCTCCGAGGACTGCGAGCAACTGGTCGATCGCGACGGCTTCCGTCTCTGCGCCGAGCATATGAAGGAGGCATGGGACGGGATGGAGGAAGCGGAGAACACGCCTCCGTCTCGCAGACCGAGGCGAAGAGATGGCAACTGAGCCGACGGCTCGACTTGCCATGATCTGCGGTGTGGTCTGGTATGGTGCGATCCAGCTTGTGGGAACGCTCGTGCCATGAAGGACCCGTGCTGGAGTCTCGATCAGTGTGCAGAGTTCCTTCAGTGCAGCACCAAGACCGTGCGAAAGATGATGAGGGGCGGATTCCCGCACTTCTACGTGGGCCGGAGACCTCGGTTCCGTCCGGAGGCGGTAAGGGAGTGGGTGCATGAGCAAGAACGGAGTCGCCCCCATAGCCTCACCGTCGCTGCGGATCGAATCCGGGAGTCCCGTGTCCAGGAGCGCATCCTGAGAAGAGCCGCCCGTGTCTCGTAAGGCAGACGGCCCTCGAATCTTCAAGCGTGGCGCGCACTACTACGTGGAGTACGTAGAAGGCAACGAGATACTCATCCCCCGTCAGTCCCTCCGGACCAAAGACGCCGGGAAAGCAAGGGCCGCTGCGTCGAGGCTCATCCTGGAGTATGAAGAGCGCGGCTACACACCAGAGGGTGACGAGCTCCTCTTCCGAGACGCAGCCGCCGCCTACCTCAAGCACGGGATGTCGAACCTGGCAGGTACAACGCAGGATGACCACAGAAATCATCTCCGTCTTGGCGGAATGCTGGACCGGGCTTTTGGCGACATCCCGATATCTCAACTCACGGATGAGTCGCTACTCCGGTGGTGGGAAGAGAGCATCGAGGGGAAGCGAGCGACAAGTACGGGACGGCGATATCTCGATAGCGTCTCGGCAATTATGCGCCGAGCCCGTCGTCACCGGCTCATCGCGCACAATCCCGTCGTAGACTTTCAGGCCATTATCCGGGAGGAGAACAAGACCAAGAAGGGCAGAGCTCTAAGTGAGGCGGGGAAGCATGTCCGGCCTATTGAGGACCCCGCGGAAATCGAACGCATCCTTGCTTCGGCCCGAGAGGAGAGTCTAGAAGATCACGTGCTGGTGCTGCTCATGCTCGACGCTGGACTGCGCATCGGAGAAGCCATGCAGATCCGCTGGCGGGCAGTCAACTGGGGAGAGGACGAGAACGACCTAGGCCGCAGCCTCGAGATCTCGGAGTCGAACCCCAGAGGCATGTACCCCGGTGATCCACCCAAGAGTGGGAGGACGCGCTATGTGGATCTCTCCAGGCGGCTACGACGGGTCCTGATGGAGCTCTACACACAAGAGTTCCGGCCCAGCCCGGATCGTGTCATTGTGCCGCGCGACCAGGGCAACTGGAGGCAGAGGCAGTGGCGCAGAATCCTGGCGCGTGCCGGGACCACTCGAGCGTGGCGACCGAAAGATCTGCGCGACACCTTCGCGAGCCAGCTGCTCTCGAATGGTCAGGAGCTCGTGCACATCGCCGACCAGCTGGGCCATTCGTCCGTGGGCGTGACGGAGCGTCACTACACCAAGTACATCCGTCGCAAGAGGTATCAGCCGACACCGCCACTAGCCTATGGCGAGCTGCCGACGGACGTGCTGGCTCGGCTTGGCGCGCCCAATAAACGTCCACAAAGCGGACACTCGGGGTTTTCAGACCAACACGCTCCTGGCGACATTGCAGAAACTGTTAGCAACGTCGCGGGCGTTCCATGGTGAGCGCGGCCGGGATCGAACCGGCGACCGGCGGATTCGGAGTCCGCGAGGCAGGATACTGTCCATCACGAAGCCAGCCCGTCCGGGGCCATTAATCAGAGAAGCACTAAGAGGGCCGGGCTCATGGCAATTTCCTCGGCGCAAGTGAGGATACCCACGTGCTAAGAGAGATCTTCGTGCGACCGATCGGGGGAAACAAGAAGCAGGTCTTGCGGGCGTTGGCGGTCTTGGCTGCGACCAGTTTGGTTGCCGCTACAGCCTTGGCAGAGGGTGCTGGGTTGATCTCTCTCGTTCGGCTCGTTGCCGTACCCGAGCAATACGATGGCCAGCTCGTTCAGACCATGGGCGTCATCACCTTTGAGCCTCGACTGACGATGCTCTATATCTCGCCGTCAGATGCAAAACACGCAGTGATGCCGAACGGGATTGTCGTCGAATTCACTGGTGGGGAGATTGATCTCGATTACGCCCGTCAGTTCGATGGGCAGTTCGTGTTCGTCCGGGGAGGTTTTCGATCGACCAAGGACGAATACCGGAACCTTCCCGCGGGAATTATCAGCAGTATTGAAGAGATCTACGGCGAGGAGAACTGGAACTATCTCGCCGTCAGATGCAAAACACGCAGTGATGCCGAAACGGGATTGTCGTCGAATTCACTGGTGGGGAGCAAGCAGACAACCTGCTGAGGGTAGAGTGGCGTTGGCGCTGGATCCGGTTCCTCTACCACCGCGCGGTCTTCGTGGGCGGGAACTTCGGCGCCTACGATACCTGCGGACCGGAAGCGGGCGAGCGATGCCGGCACAACATGAGGATGCCGGACTGGATGCGTTCGCTGGCGCCATGAGCCTGCCTCTCTCGGAGCCGCACCAGATCGATTGGGTCAGCCGATCGGCCACCTCAGCGTAGTCGTCGTCGGACGCGAAGCACCAGTCCGGTACGCGCACGTCTTGCTCGAAGTTCCTGCGGAATTCCGCCATTAGCTGGCGCGCGGCCGCTCCCGCCTCCACCGGCGTTGACGGGCAAGACGTGGCGACGAGACTGCGACGGTTGGCGCAAGGAGGAGAGGGGGTTGAGGGACTCATGTATGCGAGGTCTGTTCATGGTACGCAGGCCCGGGGGTCGGGTGTTGGAAACGGTCGGCCGCCTGCAGCGTCAGGAGCACGTCTACCGAACCCTCGTCATCGACACGATCGACCACGTCGAGCCTCTCGTCTGGGAGGAGACGTGTCGTCGCATGTCCGAGGGGGGGCGGAAGACGTACGAGCACGTCGAGGATTTTGGGTATCAGAAGGGCTACCTGTTCGCCGATCGCGAGTGGACGCAGCTCTTTCACGCGCTGGACGCGATCCGACGCGACCCCGGCATGATGATCGTCGTGCTCTCCCACAACGAGAGCAAGA